>NZ_JASAMB010000096.1 GCF_029948125.1 Catellatospora sp. KI3 | reverse complement strand
GGGTCGTGGAAGCTGACCTTGGCGCCGAGGTTGGCCAGGGCGCGGGCCAGGGGCGTGGCGGGGCTTTCGCGCTTGTCGGCGATGTTGGGCTTGTACGTGACGCCGAGCAGGAGCACGGAGGCGCCGTTGGTGGCCTTGCCGGCGTCGTTGAGGATGTTCTGCGCCCGGCGGGCCACGTACGCCGGCATCGTGGCGTTGATCTCCTGGGC
>NZ_JASAMB010000095.1 GCF_029948125.1 Catellatospora sp. KI3 | reverse complement strand
GGCATGCTCACCTTCATGACGGCCTGGAACGACTTCTTCTGGCCCCTGGTCGTGCTCACCCCCGAGGACCCGACCGTGCAGACCGCGCTGTCGACCCTGGCTTCCGGTTACATCCAGGACTACTCGCTGTCGCTGACCGGAACGGCGATCGCGACCGTGCCGCTGCTGGTCGTCTTCGGCCTGCTCGGCAAGTACATCATCGGAGGCATCATGCA
>NZ_JASAMB010000094.1 GCF_029948125.1 Catellatospora sp. KI3 | reverse complement strand
GGCCTTTCCGCTCGACTTGCATGTGTTAAGCACGCCGCCAGCGTTCGTCCTGAGCCAGGATCAAACTCTCCAAAAAGAATTCAAAAACCCGGCAAAAAACAAAACACCGACAATCAAAATGAATGTCCGAATGTTTGCTTAATACCAAAGGAATGACCACGACGAGGTGATCAATAAATTGGCACTGGCATATCAAGCACCCTGTTGAGTTCTCAAAGAACAAGCACACACC
>NZ_JASAMB010000093.1 GCF_029948125.1 Catellatospora sp. KI3 | reverse complement strand
CACCGGGCACCGGGCACCGGGCACCGGGCACCGGGCACCGGGCACCGGGCACCGGGCAGTGTTCGCCGTTCTACCTGCATTCCACAATCGGAGGCGCAGGTACAGATTCACCTGTACAACAAACCAGGGGAGCGGACCAACGGAAGCTGCCGCCATGTTTCACGTGAAACACCCGGCACCCCGGCACCCCGGCACCCCGGCACCCCGGCACCCCGGCACCCCGGCACCCCGGCAC
>NZ_JASAMB010000092.1 GCF_029948125.1 Catellatospora sp. KI3 | reverse complement strand
GTTTGTCCGGCGGCGTCCTACTCTCCCACAACGTCCCCGTTGCAGTACCATCGGCGCTGGAGGGCTTAGCTTCCGGGTTCGGAATGTTGCCGGGCGTTTCCCCTCCGCCATGACCGCCGTAACACTATCAACATGTCAACACCTGCACAGCCGCCGATCCGGCGTGCGAGGGTTGTATGCCGTGATGTGCATGGTGGACGCGAGTCATCTCTGCGCAGCTTCTGACAGATTGTGT
>NZ_JASAMB010000091.1 GCF_029948125.1 Catellatospora sp. KI3 | reverse complement strand
TCATGATGCTCTTGAGGAAGTCCGTCGTGGCCGCCGGGGCGTCCTTGCCGACCACGAAGCCGTTGCCGCCGCCGAACGCCTCCGACACCGTGCCCTTGCCGCCCTCGACCGCCGGGAACGCGAAGAAGCCCAGCTTGTCCCCCAGGCCCTTCTTCGAGGTGGAGCTGGACGCCTGCACCGACGGCGCCCACTGGCCCATCAGCTCCATCGCCGCCCCGCCGTTGCCCATCGTCGCGGCCTGCCCGTCGGGGCTGCCGTACTCCGCGCCG
>NZ_JASAMB010000090.1 GCF_029948125.1 Catellatospora sp. KI3 | reverse complement strand
GGGCGCGGAGTATTCGTCGCCGGACGGCCAGGCCGCGACGATGGGCAACGGCGGGGCCGCGATGGAGCTGATGGGCCAGTGGGCGCCGTCCGTGCAGTCCTCGACTTCGACCAGCAGGAAGGGGCTGGGGGACAAGCTCGGGTTCTTCGCGTTCCCGGCGGTCGAGGGCGGCAAGGGCACGGTGTCGGAGGCGTTCGGCGGCGGCAACGGCTTCGTGGTCGGCAAGGACGCCCCAGCCACGACGATCGACTTCCTGCGGACCATCATGT
>NZ_JASAMB010000009.1 GCF_029948125.1 Catellatospora sp. KI3 | reverse complement strand
GCAACCCCGACCACAATCGACACCTTGACGCCCAGACCACGGCGCTAAGTCAAAGGCGTTGTCTTTGACCCCGGAGGGCGATCAACAGCAGCGGACGGCCCGATTTCTGACCCCAGGCGGCGATCACGAGCCGGACTGAGACCCGGTTTCCGACCGCTGACGCCGATCATGGCGCGCTGGGCGCTCGGCCAGCCGGTGTGGCGGGTAGCATCCGGGCGGCCGCAGACGAAGGAGGTCATGGTGGAGAACGGATTCGACGGGCCGTCCCCGGCCGCCGCGGTGTGGGAGTTCCATCGCGCGTTCGGGCTGCCCCGGCACGTGGTGCCGACGCCGCCGTCACCGGAGCTGGCCCGGCACCGGCTCGACCTGATCCGCGAGGAGGCCGAGGAGGTCGACGAGGCGATCGCCGCCGGCGACCTCGTACACACCGCCTGGGAGATGGCCGACCTGGTCTACGTCCTCTACGGCACCGCCGCCACCTTCGGCATCGACCTCGACGCGGTCATCGCCGAGGTCCACCGCGCCAACATGTCCAAACTCGACGAGCACGGGCAGCCGGTGTACCGCGCCGACGGCAAGATCCTCAAGGGCCCGACCTACCAGGCCCCGGACGTCGCCGCCGTGCTGCGTCGGCAGGCCGACCGCGCGACGGAGGCCACCACCCGCTGAGGGTTGGATAAGAAGGGGCCCCTTCCTCACCTCGGGGCGGTGAGGGAGAAAGTGAGCAGGGGGCCGTCGCGGTCGACGAGGGTGGCGGCGGTCAGGGCGCCGTCGGTGAGCAGGCGGCGGAAGGTCCGCAGCGCCGGTTGGTTGGTGGCCAGGACGTACACGAGCACGGCGGGCAGCCCCGCGCCGACCGCGTGGCCGACCAGGCGGCGGGCCAGTGCCGTGCCCAAGCCCCGGCGCTGCCAGGCGTCCTCGACCAAGATCGCCAGCTCGGCAGGGCCGGAGGCGGCGGCGACGAGTTGGGCCGCGGCCACGATCCGCCCGTCGTCGATGCCGCCGGTCGCGACGGCGACCGAGGTGTGCCCGTTGGCCAGCAGCAGCGCGAGCCTGGCGCGGGGCGGGGCACCGGCTCCGCTGAGGTAGCGGCGGTAGAGGCTGTCGGCCGAGCAGCGCCCGTGCATGGCGGCGATCCCGTCGAGGTCGTGCTCGGTGGCGGTGCGCAGCTGCGGGGCGGCCGGTGGCGCCCACCCTCCTATGTCGAGCATCATAGTCGGATCCTGCGCTATGATGACCGTCATAGTCAAGCGCGTACCGCTGAGACCCGCACGACGGTGACAGCCGCGAGAAGGTGGGGGGAACATGCCCGGCGACAGCTCGGAGCGCAGCCCGGACCGGGGCGACAGCCGCGAGAAGATGGTCAGGGCGGCGGCCCGCCTGCTCGCCGAGCGCGGCTACGCCGCCACGTCGTTCCAGGACGTCATCGCCCGCTCCGGCGCGCCGCGCGGGTCGATCTACCACCACTTCCCCGGCGGCAAGGAGCAGCTGGCCGCCGAAGCCCTGCGCTGGTATGCCGAACGCACCCGCTTCCAGATCCCCGACGGTGCCGACCCGTCCCTGACCGCCGTGGCCGGATACTTCGCCGCGACCGCCGCCTGGCTGCGCAAGACCGAGTTCCGGGGCGGCTGCCCGTTCGCCGGGGTCGCCCTCGACGTCACGCCCGAGGACGCGCTGCACGCCCTGGTCGCGGAGACCTTCGCCGACTGGCGCCGGGTGCTCGAACACGCCTTCCACGCCGAGGGCTGCCCCGCCCCGACCGCCCGCGCCCTGGCCACCCTCGTCATCGCCGGAGCCGAGGGCGGGCTGCTGCTGGCCCGTACCGAGCGCGACACCGCCCCGCTCGACGACGTCGCCGCCCAGGTCATGGCGCATCTGCGCAGCACGCTCGCCGTCCACCGGCCCACCCCGGCGCCGATCTCGGCATCCGATCGGTAGCGTGCACACCCGTGCTCAAGCAGCGACTGTTCATCGCGGTCTACCCGCCCCCGGCCGCCGTCGCCGACCTCGCCGCCGTCGCGTCGCAGCTCGCGTTCAGCCGGCCGCACCCCGACGGCCTGTCCCTGCGCCCGGTGCCGCCCTGGCAATGGCACATCACGCTGGCCTTCCTCGGCGAGATCACGCCCGCCCAGGCCGCCGCGGCGTGCACCGCGATGACGGAGGCCGCGCAGCGGCCCGCGCCCGTGCTGTCGCTGGGCGGAGGCGGCCGGTTCGACAACGGCCGCGCCTCGGCGGTCTGGGCCGGGGTGCACGGCGACCTCGCCGGGCTGCACGAGCTGGCCGAGCGGCTGCGGCGGGGGCTCGACGCGGCCGAGGTCCCGTACGACCCCAGGCCCTACCAGCCGCACCTGACCCTGGCCCGGCCCGGCGAGCGCCTCGAACCCGACGAGCTGCGCGAGGTCCTAGACCAGCTCGACGCGTACGCGGGACCGGCCTGGCCCGCCCACCGCGTCGTGCTGATGCGCAGCGACCACCCGGTCAGCCACGACTACAGCGAGGTGTTCGCGGCCGCGCTGGCGTGACTCAGCAGGGCGGCCGCGGGCCGTCGGCCGCGCCCGGATCCCGCTCGGGCCGACGCTCCAGCCCGGAGCCGCCGACCTCCGGATACTCCCAGGCCCGCGCGGCACCGACCGTCGTCAGCAGGAACGGCCTGCCGCCGTCGTCGACGGTCAGCGTGCCCTCGCCCGCGGCCGAGGAGTAGTCCACCTCCAGGACCCACTCGATCTCGTCCTCGGTGGACTTCAGCTCGACGTCGACGACCTCCTCGTCGGCGGCGCTGACGGTGAACGCGGGCGCCTCGACCGGGCCTTCGCCCGCCAGCCACTGGGCGCGAACCGTCCCGCCGTCCGCGTCGACCCGCAGATGCTGCGGCACCACCGCCGCCCCGCAGCCCAGCCAGGTGTTGAACCAGCCGGCGCGCGGCGGCGTCCGCTTGAGCACCTTGACCCGGATCGACTCCAGATGCACCAGCGTGGTGTCGCGGCCCCGGAGCACGAACCGCACCTCGTCCTCGTCGGCGGCCACGCCGCCGTGCGCGGCGGCCCACCGTACGAACTCGGCCTTGTCCAGCGCCTCCAGTGCCGTCTGCGGCACCCCGGCCGGGTCGACGCCGTCCGGGAAGACGAAGTTCGGCGAGCTGGTGTGCGCGTGCACCACGGTCACCGCGACCGGCGGGGGCGGCGGGTCGATCGCCTCGCCCAGACGGTCGAGCAGTTTCGGCACGTAGTACGACCCGATCGCGCCGAACACCCCGAACGCGGTGAGCGCCGCCACCCCGCGCAGCCACCATCTGCGCACCCTGCTGGGCTGCGGCGGCGGGGGCACCGGATGCTGCCCGCGGACCGGGGCGGGCCGGGGCAGCGGGCCTTCGGAGGGGTCTACCGGCAGCGAGGGCTGGATCACCCACCGAATGATAGGGCGCCGGTCCGACCAGGACGGTCGGCCGGTCGTCCCAGCGTGGTGTCAGCTGGCCGACTGCTCACCAGGCCCACGCCTCCGGTCCGGGGCCGCCGTTGCCGACGGGCGGGAAGATCTCGTCCAGGCGCGCCAGCACGTCGTCGCCGAGCCGGGTCTCCAGCGCCGCGAGCGGCAGGCCCAGCTGCTCCGGCGTACGCGGCCCGAGCACCGGAGCGGTCACGCCGGGCCGGGACAGCAGCCAGGCCACGGCCACCGTGGTGGGGGCCAGCTCCAGGTCGGCGCAGAGCTGCTCGTACCGCTCCAGGGCGGCCCGGTGCGGCTCGACCCGGTCGGCGGCGTGCTGCACGCTGCGTCCGCTCTCCCCGGCCCGCTGCTTGCGCAGCGCTCCCGACAGCGCGCCGAAGTGCAGCGGCGAGTACGGCAGCAGTCCGATGCCGTGTGCGATCGCCGACGGCAGCACCTCCAGCTCGACATGCCGCGTGAGCAGGTTGTACTTCGCCTGCTCCGACACCAGCCCCAGCAGGTGCCAGCGTGCCGCCGCCGCCTGCGCCGCCGCCAGGTGCCAGCCGGCGAAGTTCGACGACCCGACGTAGCGCACCTTGCCCTGGGTGACCAGGGTCTGCATCGCCTGCCAGATCTCCTCCCACGGCGTGTCCCGCTGCACGTGGTGCAGCTGGAGCAGGTCGATCCAGTCGGTGCGCAGGCGCCGCAGCGACGCCTCGCAGGAGGCGATGATGTGCCGGGCCGACAGGCCGCCGTCGTTGGGCCAGTCGCTCATCGGCGCGTACACCTTCGTGGCCAGGACGACCCTGTCGCGCTGCCCGGTGCGGTCGAACCAGCTGCCGATGAAGCGCTCGCTCATGCCGTCGCCGCGCTCGCTGCCGTACATGTTGGCGGTGTCGACGAAGTTGACGCCGTCGGCCAGCGCCCGGTCGAGGATCGCGTGGCTGGCCGCCTCGTCGATCTGCCAGGCGAAGTTCATGGTGCCCAGGCACAGGCGGCTGACGCGCAGGCCGGTGCGGCCCAGGTGGGTGTACTCCATGCCGGTGACCGTAGGAGCCCGCAGCGGCTGGCCCCCAGCCGTTCGACTGTGCTCGAATACCAGCGTGATCGAGATCGAGTTCGGGGCCGCCGACCTGGTCGACGTGCGGTTCGCGCACTCGCCGATGGCGGAGGTGGTCACCAGCACCATGGTGCTGACCCGGCGCACCGGCCACTGGCTGTACGCGTCCTGGCACGACCGGACCGCGCCGCTGTTCCACGGCCCCGGGCTGGCCGTGCTGCGCGCCGTGGTGTCCGGCCCCTGCTACATCCCCGACTTCCTCACCCCGGTCCTGCCCACGGCCCGGCCGTCGCTGGACGACGAACTGGCCGCCGTCGCCGCCACGCCGCCGGACCGGGTGGCGTTCGAGGTCGCCGCCGCCTGGGCCGGGCACCCGGCGCCGCCGGAAGCCGCCCGCTTCGGCACGGACCCGGCCGCCGCGCTGGCCGAGCTGACCGCGCAGGTGCGGCGCTACTTCGCCCAGGCCATCGCGCCGGTATGGCCGAGGCTGCGCGCCACCGTCGAAGCCGACCTCGCCCACCGCACCCGGCACGCCGCCGACCACGGCCCGCGCTCGCTGCTGTCGGGCCTGCACCCGCAGCTGGACTGGGACGGATCAGCTTTGCTGCTGGCCAGCGCCAAGTCGCGCCAGTGGACGCTGGACGGCCACCGCCTGGCCCTGCTGCCCACCGGGTTCGCCGGATCCGTACTGCACACCATGACCGAGGCCGTACACGGCCGCGCACTCTGGTACGCCCCGCGCGGCTACGGCAGCCTCTGGGACGCCGAGGTTCCCGAGCCGCCGCAGGCGCTGGCCGCGCTGCTCGGCCCGACCCGGGCCGCCGTGCTGGCGGCGCTGGCCGTCCCCGCGAGCACGGGCGAGATCGCCACCGCGCTCGGCCTGGCCCCGGCCACCGCGTCCCACCACCTGACCACGCTGCGCGACGCGGGCCTGGTCACCGCCGAGCGCGCCGGGCGCAGACTGCGCTACCGGCGCACCCCGGTCGGTGAACACCTCAGTTGATCCGCGCTACTGCGCCGCACCGCCTGCGGCAGTGCCAGGGTCAGAGTTGCGCCGGCCACCACAGCTGTACGCCTGAGTCGGATCCCTCCCGGCCCACCCGCATGAGCATCTGCCTGACATCGTCCGGTTGCCGATGATCCGCCGTCTCCTGCGCCACCCTCGTGCGCACGACCAGTGACCCGGACCGGCCCGCAAGGGGAACCAGATTCGGTTCAGCGCTGGCCCGCCTCCCCGGCCAGGGCCTGCACGATCTCGGTCACCCGGCGTACGCCGTGGCGCAGCCGCCGGAAGTAGGTGGCCCGGCTGCGCCCCAGCCGCACCGGCTCGCCGATCCCGCCCTGTAGGTAGCGCCAGGTCAGGGCCCGTGCCGCCTCCACGTCCTCGCCCGCGCCCGAGCCGCCCAGGATCTCCACCGCCGCGCGCAGCAGCGCCGCCAGCGCGGCACCCGAACCGGTCACCGGCAGCGCCGACAGCGGGCTGGCGGCCAGTCGGCCCGGCCGGTGCAGGTCGCCCAGCGCCTGCCGGACGTGCCGCTCCCAGTCGAAGCCCGCGCCCTGGCCGCCGGCGCCGAGCCGGCCGAGCCAGGACGGCAGCTGCTCCACCGCGAAGTCCTGCAGGTAGATCCGGTTCATCCGGCCGCACCGGTACACGTCGTGCCGGGTGTCGCCCTGGTGGCTCATCCCGAGCTGCTCGCACAGCCGCTGGTACGGCAGCCACGGCGTCGACACCAGCACCCGCTGCGACATCATGCCGATCGCCAGCGTGTGCCGCAGGATGGCGGCGTGCACGGCCGGGTCCTCGTCGCCGCTGACCGCCAGCCCCACGAGCACACCCGCCGTGCCGTCCGGGTCGGCTCGCAGCGTGTCGGTGTGCTGCTGCAGCAGCAGCTCCAGCGCGGGCGTGGCCGACTCGCGCAGCGGCAGCACATTGGACAGGCCGACCGCCTCCCCGTCGGCGTCGACGGCCAGGTAGAATCCGGTCGGCTGGCACGCCCACCAGGTCTCCAGCATCCGCCCGCAGGCTTTGGCGTCGAGGTGGCCGCGGCGCGCCCACAACCGGGTCAGCCGGACGATGTCGGCCTCGTCGCCGGGCTCGGCGGGCCGGATGCGCACCCTGGGCTCGGCGGCCGGGAACAGGGTCTCGCGGATCACCGGGTCGTCGACCAGCGCCAGCGACGGGCCGACGATGGCCACCTGCTCGCGGCGGTCGCGGCGGGCCGCCGCCTGCCGCATCCGGTGCTGCACGCCCCCGGCCAGCAGCGACTGCCTGGCCAGCGGGCGGCGCCAGCGCGCCCCGAGGTCCAGCAGCGTCCGGTACGGCTCGCGCAGCACGAGTCCGAGCTCGTCGCGGCGTACCACGCTCAGCTCGCCCAGCAGGTCGAACTCGGCCGGGCCGAGGCTGGTGAGCCGGGTCAGCATCTCCTCGTCGGCGCTGCCCAGCGTGGCCAGGGCGGACAGCGCCCCGTCCACCGCCTCCGCCCCCTCCCGCGCCAGCCGCCGCAGCACCTCCCGGGCCGCGGGAGCCGCCAGCGCCCCGCGGGCGTCGGCGGGAACTCCGCTGAGCAGCGAGTGCGCCAGCTGTACGGCGATCAGCGGCAGCCCGCCGGACAGCGAGGCCACGGCCCGCAGCTCGGCGGGCTGGCGCAGCCCGGCCTCGCGGGCCAGCGACTCGATCGCCCCGGCACGCCACGGGTCCAGCCGCACGGTGACCGGCGGGGCGAGGTCCTGCCACCGCGGCCAGGCGGAGACCGGGCGGCGGCTCACCGCGATCCAGCGGTCGCCTGCCTGGTGGTCACGCAGCCGGTCGGCCAGCCGGCCGACGGCGGCGGCGTCGTCCACGTCGTCGACGACCCGGGCGGCGCCCAGGTCCAGCCCGGCGAGCGCGCGGGTCTTGCCGACGCCGAGCGGCCCGACCACGTTGATCAATGGGTGGTCGGTGTCCCGCAGGGCGGCGAGCACCGCCGCCCGCACCGCCACCTGGCTGTCCAACGCTTGCATCGCGCATTTATAGCCAGGCCGATCGATGGTGTCAACGCCACCTGAGCTGCGCGTTGAGACTGCGGTGAGACTGTCGACGGACGACCGGCGTCGATGGTCCGATGTGGCGGCACAACCACCGATCATCCGTTCCAGGAGGCACTCCATGCGCGTACGCAACGCCCTCGCCCGCGGTCTGGGCCTGGTCGCCCTCGCCGCCGGCACCCTCGTCGGGGTGGCCGCCGCCCCGGCCGCCGCGGCCCCCGACTGCATCGTGATCAAGAACATCGAGTACTACAGCGGCGCCATCTACGCCGACGCCGACTGGTTCTGCTACTCCACCGGGCAGAGCACCCCGTGGCCGGTCGCGATCCAGCGGCAGGACGCCGCCGGCAACTGGGTCACCCTGGCCAGCGGCACGGGGTCGGCGACGTACGCCTGCGTCGGCACCGCGACCAAGACCTACCGCACCGGCTCGACGGTCAAGGACCGCAGCGTCACCGCCGCCTGCGGCTGACCCAAACCAACCCGAACCACCCAGATAACCCCACATGTTTCATAGACGCTGGCCTATCCGGTGGACGATTTTCCAAGATTCGCCCTCTGGATAGGCCAGTGTCGATGTGGAGCACCACGGCGCCGGCACGGCACGGACAGGCGCCACGGCGCCGGCACGGCACGGACACCGGACGGCGCCACGGCACCGGCACGGGAACCGGCTCGCACTCCGGGACCCGCTGGCCGGGTGGCCACCCTGGCCGAACGGCACCGCCAGACGCATCCACCCGGCTAGCGTGGACTGGTGACCAGCTCTCGACGGACGGGGGACCGATCATGAGCGGGCCGAGTGTTCAGACGCTGCGCGACCAGGTCAAGGGGCAGTTGGTCACCCCCGACGACGAGGGGTACGACCAGGCGCGCGCCGTGTACAACGCGATGATCGACCGGCGCCCGGCGGTGGTGGTCCGCTGCACCGGCGTCGACGACGTACGGGCGGCCGTGGACTACGCCCGCGAGAACGGGCTCGACCTGGCGGTGCGCGGCGGCGGCCACAGCGTGCCCGGCTTCGGCACGGTCGACGGCGGCGTCGTGGCCGACCTGTCCGGGATGCGCGCCGTGACCGTCGACCCGGGCCGGGGCACCGCGCGTGCCGAAGGCGGTGCCACCTGGGGCGACTTCAACGCCGCCACCGGCGCGTACGGACTGGCGACCACCGGCGGCATCATCTCGACCACCGGCGTGGGCGGGCTGACCCTGGGCGGCGGCATCGGCTACCTGGCCCGAGCGATGGGCCTGTCCTGCGACAACCTGGTCTCGGCCGAGGTGGTGCTGGCCGACGGCCAGATCGTCACCGCCGACGCGAACCAGCACGCGGACCTGTTCTGGGCGCTGCGCGGCGGCGGCGGCAACTTCGGCGCGGTGACCGCGTTCGAGTTCCGGCTCGGCCCCGTGGCCGAGATCTACGGCGGGCCGATGTTCTTCGAGCTGAGCGACGCCCGCGAACTGCTGCGCTTCTTCCGCGACTTCATCGCCGACGCGCCCGAGCAGTACGGCGGCTTCCCGGCGTTCCAGATCGCGCCGCCGCTGCCGTTCATCCCCGAGAACCGGCACGGCGAGCCGTTCCTGGCGGTGGTCAGCTGCTGGACCGGGGACCACGCCGAGGGTGAGCGGGTCATCGACCGGATCCGGGCGGTGGCGCCGCCGGTGGCGCAGATGGTCGGGCCGATGCCGTACACGGCGCTGAACTCGGCGTTCGACGCCCTGGTCCCGCCCGGCCTGCAGCACTACTGGAAGGCGAACTTCGTCAGCGAGCTCACCGACGACATCATCGACGCCCATCTGCGCTTCGGCCCGAAGGTCCCGGTGGTCAACTCGACCGTGCACATCTACCCGATCAACGGGGCGTGCCACCGGGTCGCGCCTGACGCGACCGCCTTCGCCTACCGCGAGGCGAAGTTCGCCACGGTCATCGCGGGCATGTGGCCCGACCCGGCCGACAACCAGGCCAACACCGCGTGGGTACGGGACTACTACGCGGCCACCGCACCGCTGTCGGAGGAGGGCGGCTACGTCAACTTCATGGCCGGCGACGACCAGGACCGGGTGAAGGCGAACTACGGTGGCAACTACGCGCGGCTGGTCGAGGTGAAGCGCGCCTACGACCCGGAGAACCTGTTCCACCTCAACCAGAACATCCGACCCTGACCGGGGTCGGCTGGCCGACAGCTGGTATCTGACGGCCGCCCCGCCTCCTCTGACAGTCGATGCCGCGTACGCGGCAGGCAGGCGCTGTCAGAGGAGGCAGTCTTGTACCCCATGCTCACCACCAACGTGCTGCGGCCGTTGTGGAACCTGGCCCGCCGCGGCCGCCCCATCCCCGCCCGCTGGTACTCCACGAAGACCACCCGGATGCCGTACCGCCGGGTCAAGGCGGTGATGGTGAGCCGCCTTCCCCTGGCCGTGACCACCCCCGACCAGGCCACCGCCCAGGCGAACCGGATCTTCACGGCGCTCAGGGAGGGCAACGCGCTCGAGCGCGACGCCGAGACCCTGGTCTTCGTGCTGCTGCCGGAGTTCGGGCTGAACCGTGGCCTGCACCCGCACGCGCCGGGCTACGACCCGGAGGACGGCAGCGACTGGTCGGCCCTGTGCCCGGTGCGCAAGGCGACCTACGACGCGTTCTGCCAGGCGGTACGCGACCAGATGCTCGCCCTGCCGCCCGGCATCGTGCTGGCCTCCGGCGGCACCGCCGTCGACAGCGGGGAGGAGCTGCCCGACGGCAAGCGGAAGGGCTGGAACACCGGCTTCGTGATGGAGTCCGGCAAGGACGCGCAGGCCATCGCGTACGCGAAGATCAACCACGAGCTCAACGACGGCTGGGACCGGGACGTCTTCGTGCCCGGACTGCCCGACCCGCAGACCGGCATGCTGCTGCACAAGATCGGTGCGGTCACCACGTTCACCCTGACGTGCTACGACATGACGCGGGCGAAGCTGCCTCCGTTGTCGCAGGTGGACGCCATCCTGGCAGGCACGAAGGGGGCGCCGGACTGGCAGGGCAAGCTGCTGGACCAGGGCCTGCGCAAGGGCTCGCTGGTGCTGGTCAACGAGCTGACCGAGGTGCCGCAGTACGGCGGGCTGGCCACCGGGCCGCAGGGCTTCTTCAAGGCCGACGACCTGCCGAACTACCCGAAGTTCCAGCAGTTCTACGAGGTGGCCCAGCTCGCCGGGCTCGGCGACGCGGCCGTGCGGGCGTACTCGTACCTGTTCGACGTCGCCCGCGACGACCTGCTCGGCAAGCACCTGGGCTTCGCCAAGCAGCCGATGGTCACCACGAAGCACACCGCCGAGCGGGAGGGCACACTCTCCATCCGGATCAGCGCCCCGATCGAACTGGGGAACATCCAGGGCGACTGGGTGGACGCCGAAGACGCCGAGAAGGAGTGACCCGGCGACGGACTCCGCAATGGTGGTGACCGGCTCGTCGTCGGCGAGCCGGTCACCACCGCGGTCATCCGGGCCAGCGGGGAGCCGTCGCCCACCGTCCGCGTCGGCGAGCATGCGCGCGAAGAACTCGTCTGGCCGCAAAGCCATGATCCGCGGACTAGCCAGGACACCGCGCGGGCGTCGTCCTGCCGCAGCGACGGCACTCGGCCCCGAAGTTCTCACCGCCGCCGTATGGGCGGCTGCTCGTCATGACTGTCGAAGATCGATCGAGTTGCCGGGCAGTCGGGCACCCGACGGGTGTTCATACGCCCGATTGCCCGGCAACTCTGCGCGATCATGGGGGTTGGGGGGCCGGTGGGAGTTCGGCGTACTCCCACCGGCCCGGCTGGGTCAGCCGATGAGTTCCCATTCGGCGAGCTGGGTCTCCGCGGCACCGTGGTTGGCGGTGATCTGGAGGCGGTAGCGCTGGTACGCCGTGGGGCTACCGACGACGAAGGCCCGGGTCTGGCGCCGGTCCGCGAAGTCGACGTTCGTGCGGGTGTCCACGGTGGTCCAGGTGACTCCGTCGTTGGAGCCCTGCAGGGTCCAGTTCTTCGGATCCCGGCCGGGGATGTCGTTGGCGGAGGTCAGGGTGTACTGCTTGACCGCCACCGCCGAGCCGGAGAACTGGTACGTCAGCGTCGCGGTGTTGGCGAAGGCCAGCCACTTCGTCAGCGACGTGTCGTCGACGAGCTGGTTGCGGCCCTCGCCGGTGCCGTTCTCGGCGCTGACGGTGATGGTGCCGCCGGTGGCCCGGTCGGGCATCCGCACCGGCGCGCTGGCCCCGGTGGTGATGGAGGCCGGGATGTCGCCCGCCCCGGTGCCCCAGCTGGACGGGTTGGGGCCCATCACGAAGGACAGCGTGCCGCCCGCGAGCAGGTCGGCGTGGGTGATGAAGTTCTTCGTGTACGCGGCGCCGTTGAGCGTGGCGCTCTGGATGTAGCGGTTGGTGTCGCTGACCCCGGGGGCGTTGACGGTGAACGTCCGGCCGTTCTCCAGCGTGATGGTGGCCTTGGGGTGCAGCGGCGCGCCGATCGTGTAGTCGGTGCTGGCCATGCGGGCCGGGTAGAAGCCCAGGGCGCTGAAGACGTACCAGGCTGACATCTGGCCGTTGTCCTCGTCGCCGAGGTAGCCGTTGCCGGTGGCGGTGCCGGGGCCGTAGAGCTGGGTGAGCACCTGGCGCACCCGGTTCTGCGTCTTGGCCGGGGTGCCGGCGTAGTTGTACATGTAGATCATGTGGTGGATGGGCTCGTTGGCGTGGGCGTACTGGCCGAGGTTGGCGTCGTAGGCCTCGCGCATCTCGTGGATGACGCCGCCGTAGCAGCCGACCAGGTAGTCGCGCGGCGCCGCGAACACCGCGTCGATCTTGGCGGAGAGCTGGGCGCGGCCGCCGTACAGGTTGGCCATGCCCTGCGGGTCCTGCGGGGCCGGGGTGGCGTAGTGCCAGGGTGCGCCCTCGGTGAAGTCGCAGCCCCACTCGTTGGGCTTGAAGTTGGCGTCGGTGGTGCGCCAGGCGCCGCTGGTCTGCTTGCCGCGGAAGAAGCCGACCGACGGCGACCACAGGTTGGCGTAGTCCAGGGCCCGGTTGCGGAAGTAGGCCGCGTCCTCGGTCTTGCCCAGGGCCTGGCCCAGCTGCGCGATGCCGAAGTCGTTGACCGCGTCCTCCAGCGTCCACGAGGCCGCCTCACCGCGCAGGTCGGTCGGGACGTACCCCTTGAAGGTGCTGACCTCGATGCCGTTGCGGCCGTTGGCGTTGGCGCTGGTGTAGACGGTCGCGTTCTTCACCGCCGAGGCGTAGGCGGCGTCGTAGTCGAAGTTGCGGACGCCCTTGATGTACGCGTCGGCGAAGGCCAGGTCCTGGTTGCTGCCGACCATCGCGCCGACGTTCCACGGCCCGGACCAGCGCGGCGTCCAGCCGCTCTGCTTGTAAGCGTTGACGAACCCGTCCAGCATCTCCCCCGACCTGGTCGGGGTGAGCAGCGTGTACAGCGGCCACGCGGCGCGGGAGGTGTCCCAGAAGCCGTTGTTGACGTACATCTGCCCGTCGTGGATCACGTTGTCGTACGGGCTGTGGTGGCGCCGCACCCCGCCGACCAGCTCCGAGCGGTTGTTCGGGTACATGTACGCCCGGTACAGGTTCGAGTAGAACGTGATCAGCTGGTCGTTGGTGGCGCCTTCGAGGGCCACCGAGCCGAGCGTGCTGTCCCACAGCGCGGCGGCCTCGTCGCGTACCGTGTCGAAGCTCTTGGCCCCGATCTCCTGCGACAGGTTGCTCTGCGCCTGCGCGACGCTCATGAACGAGGTCGCCATGCGCAGCGTGACCTTCTCACCGGCGCTGGTGGCGAACCGGATCCACCTGGTCACGCCCTGGCCGGTGACGGTGCCCGTGGTGGCGATGGCCTTGTCGACGGTGGCGTAGACGTACATCTTCTGGCCGCGGTGGGTGATGTCACCGGAGATCACCCGGTTGGCGGTGTCGACGTTGAGGGTGCCGGTGCCGCTGTCGATGGTGTCGAACAGGATCACCGACTCGGCCGCGGACGGGAAGGTGAAGCGCAGCGCGGCGGCGTGGTCGGTCGGCGCCATCTCGACCGTGATGCCGTACGTGTCCAGCTGCGTCTTGTAGTAGTGCGCCCGCGCGACCTCGTTGGCGTGGCTGTAGGTCGACTTGCGCGCGTCCGGCGTCGACTTGACCGCGCCGGTCATCGGCATGACCTGCAGCTGCGCGTAGTCGCCGATCCACGGGCTGGGCTCGTGGCTGACGCCGAAGCCCTGCACGGTGGTGTCGGCCCACTCGTACAGCCAGTTGTCGCTGTTGCCCTTGGTGAACGGGGTCCAGAAGTTGAACCCGTGCGGCACGGTCGCGCCGGGGAAGGTGTTGCCGCGAGAGTAGGAGGCGCCCTGGTTGTTGGTGCCGCGCCGGGTTTCGACGTAGTCCGACAGGCGGCCGCCCGCGTTGGCGGCGAGCTGGATGTCGTCGAAGTAGCCGCGGAAGGTGCCGGTGTTGAGCGGTTGGTCGTAGCCGATCAGGATCTGGTCGATCGTCTTGCCCGCGACGTTGGCGCCGATGTTGCTGGTGACGAAGTTCCAGGTGTCGAAGCTCAGCACCGAGCCGCCGCCCTGGAACGTCGGGTGCACCCGCACGCCGTGCTGGTCGACGGCGCCGGAGTCGCGCAGGTGCGTCCCGTCGGTGAACAGCAGGTCCACCGCGACGTCCAGGTGCCCGCCGGACTGCGGGAACACCCAGTAGGACAGGGTCGTGGTCGGCGACACCGACACGTCGACGTCGAAGATCCGCTGGTACGAGTACGACGACGTGGTGCTCAGGTCGTTGCCCGAGTACATCAGCGACGCCGTGCCCGTGTGCCCCCGCTCGGTGCGGGTGCCGCTCTCCATCGCGGTCAGCGCGCAGCAGTAGCCGCCGATGTTCGCGCTGGTCTCGCTGGTGTTCGTCCAGGTCGGCTGGGTGTCACCGGCCTCGAAGCCGGAGCTGAAGCCGGTGGCGGCCGCCGAGGCCGCGGTGGGGACGCCGACCGCGTACCCCACCGCCAACGCGACGATCCCGAGCCATACCTGTCTACGCCGGAGTCCGGACATGGTTCACCTGCCCGATCATGAGAAGTCCGTGAACGCGAGTGATCTTGCACGCGCGTATGCTGCATCGAGATTGAACGTTATTGACATCGATGTCAACATCTGAAATAACTCCAAAACGGACCGACGTTCGCTCCGATGCGGATCGGGTCGGATGACGGGCCGATGACCAGCGTGTTACGTGCCCGTCCCCCGAAACCGGAGCCCAGATGACCGCCCGCCCGAGAGCGCTCGCCGCCAGAGCCGTCGCCGCCCTGGCCGCCTGCCTGCTCGCCACCGCCCTGATCCCCGCGACCGCGGCCCAGGCCGCCCCGGACTTCCCGACCAACGAGGCGGGCAACCCGTTCGCCGACGGCTGGTACGCCGACCCCGACATCGCCGTCTACAACAACACCTACTGGGTCTTCCCGACCACGTCGAAGAGCTACCCCGAGCAGACCTACCTCGACGCGTTCGCCTCCACCGACCTGGTCAACTGGACGAAGTACCCCAACGTGCTGACCAAGGCCAACGTCTCCTGGGCGTCGTACGCGATGTGGGCGCCCGCGCCGATCGCCCGCAACGGCAGGTACTACCTGTACTTCGCCGCCAACGACATCCAGAACAACTCCGCCCTCGGCGGCATCGGCGTGGCCGTGGCCAACCAGCCGCAGGGCCCGTACAGCGACGCGCTCGGGCGGCCCCTGATCGGCCAGTTCTACAACGGCGCCCAGCCCATCGACCAGGACGTGTTCATCGACGACGACGGCCAGGCGTACATCTACTACGGCGGCTGGGGCCACGCCAACGTGGCCAAGCTCAACGCCGACATGACCAGCCTCGGCACGTTCAGCGACGGCTCCACGTTCAAGGAGATCACCCCGTCGGGGTACGTCGAGGGCTCGCAGATGTTCAAGCGCAACGGCAGGTACTACCTGATGTGGTCCGAGGGCGGCTGGACCGGCCCGGACTACTCCGTGTCGTACGCCATGTCGAACTCGCCGACCGGCCCGTTCACCAAACTGGACAAGGTGCTGGCGCAGGACGCGGCCGTGGCCAAGGGCTCCGGGCACAACTCGGTGGTCAACGTGCCCGGCACCGACATCTGGTACATCTTCTACCACCGCAGGCCGCTGGCCGAGTCCGACGGCAACCACCGCCAGCTCGCCTACGACCGCATGTACTTCAACGCCGACGGCACCATCCCGCGCATCCGGATGGGCGTGAAGGACAACTTCGCCGACGGCAACGCGCTGGGCTGGAAGACCTACGGCGGCTCGTGGTCGGTCAGCGGCGGCCGCTACCTCGCGGGCAGCTCGCTGGGCGGCAAGGCGCTGCTGGACACCAACTTCGGCGACTTCACCTACGACGCCGACGTCACCGTCACCTCCGGCGGCGGCGACGCGGGCCTGCTGTTCCGGACCAGCTCACCCGCCGTCGGCACCGACAGCTACAACGGCTACTACGCCGGCATCAGCCCGGCGGGCCGGGTCGTGCTCGGGCGGGCCGCCAACAACTGGACCCAGCTCGCCGCCACCGCCCTGACGGTCACCGTCGGCACGACATACCACCTGCGGGTCACGGCCGTGGGCACGTCCATCAAGGTGTACGTCGACGACCTGGCCACCCCGAAGATCAGCGCCACCGACGCGACCTTCGCCTCCGGCGGTGACGGCGTACGCGTCTTCAACGCCGCCGCCGCCTTCGACAACGTCTCCGTCGGCCCGGCCACCGGCGCGGGCACCAACCTGGCCCTCAACCGCCCGGCCACCGGAACCGCGGCCTGCGCCGCGTCGGAGGGCCCGGAGAAGGCCGTCAACGGCACCGTGAACGGCGGCAACTCCGACAAGTTCTGCTCCTCGGTGTCCGGGGCCTGGCTGCGCGTCGACCTGGGCAGCACCCGGGCCGTCACCCGGTTCGAGGTCGCGCACGCGCAGGCCGGGGGCGAGTCGGCGGCGCTGAACACCAAGGCGTTCACCATCTCGGTCTCCAACGACGGCACCACCTGGACCCAGGCCGTCAACGTCACCGCCAACACCGCCGCGACCTCGGTCCACCCGGTCGCGGTCTCCGGCCGGTACGTCCGCCTCAGCATCGGCGCCGGCACCCAGGGTGCCGAGGTCGCCGCGCGCATCTACGAGCTGCGCGTCTTCGGCTGACGCGCGACGCGGGACCGGCGCGGCCGCCACCGCGCCGGTCCCGCCGTCACAGGTCCACCCAGTACCGGCGGATCGGACCGAGACCGCCGTCCCAGACATCACCGAAGACGCCCCCGTTGCGCTCGATGGTCCGGGCCGAGGCGGCGTTGTCCACCGCGCACACCAGCAGCGCCCGCTCGACGCCGAGCGCCCTGGCCCGCGTGAGCATCTCGCCCAGCGCCCACGACGCCAGCCCGCGCCGCCGCGCCGACGGGCGGATCCCGTACCCGATCCAGCCGCGCAGCGGGTCGAACCGGTGCCGCAGCGCGATCCCGCCGAGCACCCGGCCGTCCTCGACGATCCACCGCGCCGAGGCATGCCGCTCCGGCGGGCACGGTTCACCCGGCGCGTGGTCCAGCCGGTTCCGCTCCCCCACCCACCTCGCGAAGCCCTCCGCCGAGTCCACATCGTCCTGCGGCCCCAGGCCGAAGCCGTCCTCATGCGGCCCAGGCCCCCACTCGTCCCGGCACTCCAGGAACGCGGCGTGCAGCCGGGTCGTCGGCGCGATCAGTTCAGCCATGCGGGCCAAGCTAGCGACGCCCCCACCCCGGCGCGACCCCCGCACCGCCGCCCCGATTCGCCCCCAGAAAGCGACTGAACCCCTAGAAACCAAATCCATTCACGGGGGTACGAGCCCGGCTGAAGCACCCGCCCACAACCGCATCGCAAGCCCCGGCGCGGTCATTCCGACGCGCCGCACCGCTCGCCGCCAAGAGCATCGCAGTGACCTGCGCCACATTCTCCGGCGGCCTCCGAAACCGCAGGTGAAACGCTAGGCTCGCTGCCATGAGTGTGGACGTCGAGGTCTTGCAGGATGCCGACGACGAAGCCGTCGAGGCCTTCGAACGGCTGCTGCCGCAGCTTTCTCGCTCGGCCCGGCCGCTCGACCTCGCCGCGCTGGCGACGCTGGTGGCGTGGCAGGGCAACCGCCTGCTGATCGCCCGGGTCGACGGCCGGATCGTCGGGGCGCTCACCCTCGTCATGTTCCCGATCCCGACCGGGGTGCGGGCCTGGATCGAGGACGTGGTCGTCGACGAGGCCGCCCGCGGCGCGGGCGTCGGCGCGGCCCTCACCCGCGAAGCGATCCGGCTGGCGCGGGCCGCCGGGGCCGGGACCGTGGACCTGACATCGAGGCCGTCGCGCGAGGCGGCCAACCGCCTGTACATGCGCATGGGCTTCCAACTTCGCGAAACCAACGTCTACCGGCTGGCCGCCGACTGACCGTCCACCGACAGGTCGGCAACCGGCCCTACCGTCCGGTCCGCGGACTGGCCGTCTACCGACGGGTCGGCAGCGACCCGCTCAAGAGTCGGTGACCACGACGCGTACCGGGCCGACTCGCAGCACCCCGTCGTCCAGCGGGGTGCACCGCACGCCGCCCCGCCCGCGCAGCGCCCGCCAGGCACCGGGACCGATCACGGCATCCATCCACGCGCACGGATTGGCGGCCCGGTTCACCCGCAGCCGCACCGGACCGTCGCCCGAGTCCAGCGACAGCACCGACCCGACCAGGCCGTCCACCTCGACGCCCGCGAGCAGGATGTTCCGGCGTACCTGCGCCAGCCCCGCCCCGGGCGGCAGCGACTCCCGCGCGATCACGGTCACGCTCGCGTCGAGGTGCGCCTTCCCGCCGAAGTACCGGTCCCCGACGATCCCCAGCCCCTCCCGGATCCGCACCGACCCGACCAGTTCGCCCGGCGGGGCAGGTGCCGGGCCGTCACCGGGGCGCCCCTGATACCGCCGCAGCGGCGAAGCCAGCAGCTCGACGATCTCCGCCACCCCCCGATCTTACGATCGCGCCACGCTCCCCCAGCTCGTACTCGCCCCGCCCGGCCGCGCACCGGTGCGTGAGTGCAGTTTCGGGGAAAGTGCACGAATCTTTGCCCTTATTCGTGCACTTTCCCCGAAACTGCACACAAGTCCCCGGCCGAAGCGGCCATGATCGCTCTCTCCGGTCACTTTCCCTGCATCGCTGCGATCGGTGCTCCGCGCTTACGGCGATGATCGCCGCCAGCGGTCGTTTCCTACAGCCACAGTCATGCCGCCTCCGGCCATGATCGCCACTAGCGGTCGTTCTCCTGCGATCGGCCCGGCCGAGGGAACCGGATCGTGACCACAGACGGAGATCACCGAACGAGATCGCCGTCTGTGGTCAGGAGACGTACTCTGGCCGCGCTTTACGACCGCTAACGGTGATCTCGGCGGCGCAGGGTCGCCTGGTGACCGCTGCGTCGGGTTCGCGGCAGTCGGCCCGGGTGGTCGGCGGGTGTGAGAGCATCGAGCGCGTGACGACACCGCGCCTCGGTCCGGTCCGCCGCGTCGCCGTGCTGGCTGACGTACACGGAAACGTTCCCGCGCTACTGGCGGTGCTCGACGACGTGCACGCCGCCGGCGCCGACCTGATCGTCTTTCCGGGCGATCTCACCTGGGGCCCCGAGCCGCAGACCACGCTCGATCTGATCCTGGAACTCGGGTCGAAGGCGGTGTGCGTGCGCGGCAACGCCGACCGCGCGGTGGTGGAGCTGGCCCGCGGCGAGCGGGAGCACACCAGGCCCCGCGACCCGTGGATGCCCGCCCAGCACACGCCGGAGGCGGTGGAGTTCCTCGCCGCGCTACCGCTGAACGTGGTCATCGACATTGAGGGGCTGGGCGCGGTGCGCTTCTGCCACGGCTCGCCGCGCGACGACACGGAGTGTGTGACCCCGCAGACCAGCACGGAGCGGTTCGCCGAGCTGTCGGAGGGCGTCGACGAGCAGGTGATCGTCACGGGCCACACCCACCTGCAGTTCGATCGGCTGATCGCCGGGCGGCGCAGCGTCAACCCCGGCAGCGTCGGCCTGCCCTACCACCTCGGCATGCCCGGCACGGCGTACTGGGCACTGCTCGGGCCGGACGTGCGGCTGCGGGAGACTCGCTACGACGTGCAGGAGGCCGTGGACCGGTGCCGGATGACCGGCGACCCCAGCGGCGACGCGATCGTCGGTCTGCTACTCAACCCCCCGACTCCGGACGAGATCATCGCCGACGCCGAGACTAGGGTGTTCGCCGACTGACCGCACCCTGCGCAGCAGCGGAGACGGTCACGATGCTCAGGCTGGTCGCACACGTCGGTCAAGGGACGGGGAACGCCAAGATCTTCGCCGCCATCTCGTGTCGGCGGCTGTCCTTCGACATCGGCGTTCCCTGGGCCGCAGATCTGAGCATCGCCTGCTCGGGCCTGGTGAATCGATCCCAGAAACGATGGGCCAGGCGCAGCGCCTCGTACTGCTCGGTGCGGGTGGCGGACCTGGCTATCCCCTCAGCCAATGAAGCCGCATCTGCCAGGGACGGGTCGCCGGCCATCAGCCCGAGCACCATGACCCGCATGACCGGTGTCCCATTGGCGAACAGCGCACGGATCTCCCCTGCGTCGAACTTCTCGCGCTCCGAGATCGTGGCCGCGCGGCGGAGCAGCACGTCCTGCACGTAGGTGCGGGCGTTGGTGTACGTGGGATCCGGTAGCGCCTCCCGCAGCACCCCGTACGCCTCCGCGAGTCGTGCGAGTTCGCTACGGTCGATGATCGCCGCCATCTTCGGCGCTCCCTGCTGGGCCACATCACGGGACAGGCCGAATTCGAAGCCTGAGCCGCTGACGGACACGCGCTCAAGCCGATCGATCACGAAGGGGGCGATGATCAGCAGCATCCCGGCGAGGACCAGGACGCTGCCTGCCGTTCCGCTCTCGCTCGTGACGGCTTTCCATACCCCTGAACCGAGCGCCAGCACACCGGGAACGCCGAGCATCCATCGCCGCATCCGAGAATGGTATGCGGCGACGGATCCTCGACCCAGCGCAGGACTTCGACCGTACGTCTGCCGCAGGTTCGGCCTGCTGAAGTCCTGTCGTACTGGGCAGGCGTCGGCCGCAGGAGTTCAGGCGGCGACTGGTTGGCGGTCGTTCACCCAGGCGGGCAGTGGGGTGTCCGGGGTCGCGGTGTGGGTGGCGACGGTCTGGCCGGTCTGCTCGTCGACCAGGGCCAGGCGCACCGAGGCGGGTTCGTAGCGCAGCCGGGGTACGGCGTAGACGGCCGAGACGGTGTGCTCGCCGTGGCGGGCGGTGAACAGCAGCAGCCGCCACTCCTCCTCGTCCCAGTGTTCGCGCAGGTCGGAGGTGAGCAGCCCGGCGGTGTCGTGCCAGACGGGGCTGCGGTGCAGCTGCTCGACGGTGGAGGCGAGCGGGATGTCGAAGCCGCCCGCGGGCAGCGGGCTGGTGAGGCGTACCCGGAGCTGGCGCAGCTGGTCGAGCCAGTGCCGGTCCAGTTCGGCCGACAGCGCGAGCACCGCGGCCGCCTCGGCGAGCAGCAGGGCTGCGGCCGGGACGGGGTGGTCGGCCAGCGCGGCGGGCCAGCCGGTGGCGGCGGTCGCGGCGAGCACGCTCGCGGCGACGAGCAGGGCCGCGCGGGCGAAGGCCCGCCATCTGACGGGGGTACGGGCGGCCGACATGCACCCGCACGACGACTCGGGCGCGGCGATCCGCGCGTACCCCAGGTAGGCGACGAAACCGGTGGTCAGCGCCGCTGACGCGTAGCCGGACAGCGGGCGGGCCGCCGGGACCAGCAGCGCGACCGCGACGGCGGCCTCGACCGCGCCGACCGCCCGGTACGCGGGCAGCGCCCGGGCCTCGCCGACCAGCTGGGCCAGGGCCGAGCGCCGGGCGGCGGCCTCGGCCAGCGGGTGGGCCAGTTTGAGCCGGGCCGACCACAGCAGCACGGCCGCGAGCAGCAGCGGCTGCAGCGCGGGGATCCACGGGTGCATGACTCCTCCTCGGGGGTGGGGGCGGGCGCCGTACGACGCCCGCCCCGGTGCTCAGTGGCTGTGCGTTCCGGCGTACACGGTGGCGATCTGGACCTCGTTGGTGTCGGGCACCCAGGCGCCGATGACCTGGACGTGCCGGCCGACCTTGAGCATCGACATGTCGGTCACGGCCGGGGTGTTGTTGTAGCTGACGGCCGAGCGGCCGGGCACGACGTGGCCGACGATGCGCTTGCCCTTGTGGTCGAGGTGGAGCTGGTTCTTGCCGATGGCGACGATGTGGGCCTGCAGGTTGACGATGTTGATCCAGACCGCGTCGGCGGCCAGGGTGCCGTCGTCCATGCGCAGCCCGCGGGCGTAGAGGCCGTCGCCGACGGCGGCGGCGTCGATGCCGGTCGGGATCAGCTTCCAGACGCTGGTGGCGTTGGTGATGCGGATGCGGTGCAGGGCGGTGTCGGAGCCGGTGACGTACAGCATCCCGGCGGCGATGCCGGTGATGCGGCCCTCGGCGAAGTTGGGGTCGGGGGCGCCGGCGTCGATGGTCTGCGGGGCGGCGAACGCGGCCTCGGGGGCGAGCGAGCCGAGTGCGCTCGCGGCGACGAGGCCGGCCCCGCCGACGACGGCGGAGGTGAGCAGGCGGCGGCGGTCCAGGGTGTTGTCGGTCATGTCGATGCCTCCCGTCAGGCCGTGATCGTGCAGGGCTGCAGGCCGGAGGACAGGCTCGCGATGAGGCTGTACGCGGCGGGGGTCAGGTCGATGACCCGGTTGGTGCCGCAGACGCCGCCGCAGCAGGCGCGCTCGCCGCAGAAGAGGTCGGTCTGCGGGCCGCAGTCGGCGATCGAGGTGGTGACGGACTTGCCGTTGCACCGGTTGGTGGTGGTGTGCTGGAAGCCGCAGCCGCGCCGGGACATGCCGCTGATGCCGCAGCGGTCGGGGCGGGTGATGGAGAAGCACGCGTCCGAGGTGTTCGGCCAGGCGTGCTGGCGGTTGCCGGAGTTGCAGGTGCCGCAGGCGCCGTGTCCGACTGTGGCGCACGGTCCCCATGAACTGCCACAGCAGAACCAGGACATTTCCCCGGTCAAAGCTGCCATGTGAACGCCTCCTTCAAGGTGTGGGTTACCTCTTCGGGTCGGCGATGGGCCCATCGACGATGGCTGACATCCTGCGAGCAAAAGGACACATGCGTCAATACATACACTGGAATTTTTCGATGAAATATCGGGCACTGCCTGCATGTTTGTCTTCGGGCAGGGTGGAGCACCCGGCGCCGCCGCACCGGCGCCGGGTGAGCTGACCACGGGTCAGCAGAACCAGCCGTCCTGCACCCACCCGTTCCGGTTGACGTGGCCGTAGGCGAAGCCGTAGATGTAGCCGCCGCTGCGCGGACCCTTCACCGTGAACGTCTCACCCTGGTAGAGGGTGCCCATCCAGGCGCCGAGGGGTTCGGTGCGCACGAACAGCGACTGGGCGCAGACGGTCTCGCGCACCCCGATCCGGCCGTTGGCGGCCAGCGCCGGGGCGGGCACGGCGGTCGCCACGGCCGCGGCGAGCGCGGCGGCCAGCGCCACGCGACGCAGGGTCACCATGAGTTGTACCCTCCGATGCACTCGATCCGCATGTAGCCCCAGTCGTTGGGGCCGAAGTCGAACGTGGCGGCCCAGCCGTTGTAGACGGGGTGGGCGCCGGGCGTGTGCCCGATCTTGTCGCCGTAGCCGAGGACCCGCTTGAGGCCGTACGGGCCGCGGGCGGAGTCGTAGTTGTCGTAGAAGCTGGCGCTCTGGCAGATGTTGATCGCGTGGGTGGGCACCACGACCGCCTGTGCGGCGGCGCTGGAGGCGGTGACCAGCCCGGCCGCGAGCAGGCATGCCGCCCCGGCCTTGAGCAGTCTGCGCATCGGTTGCCTTTCGGGGGGAGCGGCGGCCCGACGGGGAGGTGGCCGGGCCGCCGCGGTGGGGGGCAGGTGAAAATTCTTGCCGTTATTTCACCACCACTGGTTGGTTTCTTTCAACAGTTGTTTCGCACATGTCGATGAAATGCCATGGTGGCGCGCCCCATCTCCGGTCCGCCCACGGTGTGTCGCAGCTGGCTGTGCCGTGGATGGAGGGACGCGTACGGTGACCGCACCCATCACGGAAAGGAGTCGGTCATGTTTCGACGTGCCCGGATCACGATCTGCCTCATCACGGCGCTTTCCGTCGTTTTCGGACTGCAGGCGCCTGCAAGCGCGGCGACGCCGTACACGGTGGCGCCGGTGAGCGGGGTGCTGAAGCCGTACAACATCTCCGCCGTCTACGTCGCCGGGGTCTCCTCCGGCGGCTACATGGCCACCCAGCTGCACGTGGCGTACTCGGGCCGGATCAAGGGCGCCGCGATCTTCGCCGCCGGGCCCTACTACTGCGCCCATAACAACGCCAACCAGGCGCTCTACGCCTGCGGCGACGACATCTGGTCCGATCAGCTGCCCACCCTGGAGGCCGACGCGTCGCTGTGGTCGGGCTACGGCTGGGTCGACCCGATCGGCAACCTGTCCGGCGACCCGGTCTACGTGTTCCACGGCAGCAGCGACACGACCGTCAAGAAGTCGGTCAACGACGACCTGGTCAAGTTCTACCAGCACTTCGGCGCCAGCGTGCAGTACGACTCGGGCACCTCGGCCGGGCACGCCTGGGTCACGCCGTACGGCACCGGCGGGTGCTCGGTCACCGCCGGCCCGTTCCTGAACGACTGCGGCATCGACCCGCAGCAGGCACTGCTGGGCAAGCTGCTCGGCTCGGTCAGCGCCCGCAACACCGGCCCGCTGGGCGGCAGCCTGATCCGGTTCGACCAGAGCGCCTTCGCCACCAACGGCTGGGCGCCCGGCCTGAGCATGGGCACGAACGGGTTCGCGTACGTGCCGAGCGCGTGCGCGGCCGGGCAGGCGTGCAGGCTGCTGGTCGCCCTGCACGGGTGCAGCCAGGGGTACGACAAGGTCGGCACCGCCTTCGTCGACCGCGCCAACCTGAACCAGTACGCCGACACCAACCGCCTCGTCGTGCTCTACCCGCAGGCCACCGCCTCCGGCGTGAACCCGTACGGCTGCTGGGACTGGTGGGGCTACCTCGGCTACACCAGCTACCCCATCCACGGCGGCCCGCAGCTCGAAACGATCATGAACATGGTGCGCCGCCTCGACGGCTGATTCCGCCGTTCGCCCCCGGTTCGGCGCTCGCCCGCGCTGAACTGGGGGTATGGGCGAACTCCGGATCGGCACCGCGTCGTGGACCGACCCGACGCTGCTCGCCTCCGACTGGTACCCGCAGACCGCGAACACGCCCGAAACCCGGCTGCGCTACTACGCGACGAAGTTCGACCTGGTCGAGGTCGACGCCACCTACTACGCCCCGCCCGCCGAGGCGACGGCGAAATCGTGGGCCGAGCGCACCCCGGCCGGGTTCACCTTCAACATCAAGGCGTTCAGCCTGCTCACCGGCCACCCGACCAAGGTGTCGGCGCTGCCGAAGGAGCTGCGGCCCGATACCGACAAGAAGAACATCTACCCGGACGCGCTGGACCCGCAGGCGTACGAGGACGTCTGGTCGCGGTTCCTGGCCGCGCTCGAACCGCTGCACGCCGCCGGCAAGCTCGGCCTGATCCTGTTCCAGTTCCCGCCCTGGTTCACCATCCGGCGCGACAACAAGCAGTACCTGACCGAGGTCGCCCGCCGCTGCGCGCCGCTGCGAGTCGCGGTCGAGCTGCGCAACCACACCTGGTTCGACGGCGACAACACCGCCGAGACGCTGGAGTTCCTGCGCAGGCACGAGCTGCCCTACGTGTGCGTGGACATGCCGCAGGGGCACAGCTCCTCGGTGCCGCCG
The DNA here is from genome assembly GCF_029948125.1 of Catellatospora sp. KI3. GTDB lineage: Bacteria > Actinomycetota > Actinomycetes > Mycobacteriales > Micromonosporaceae > Catellatospora. The sequence continues at coordinate 270,995 of NZ_JASAMB010000009.1, read as the reverse complement.
GTGGTCGCCGCGACCGCCGACGTCGCCGCGATCCGCTTCCACGGGCACAGCGACAAGTGGACCAGCAAGGACATCCACGAGAAGTTCGGCTACCTGTACTCCGAGCGGGAGCTGCGCGACTGGGCTCCCAAGCTGCGCGGGCTGGCCGGCGAGGCCGGGCAGACGCACATCCTCATGAACAACTGCTACTCCGACTACGCCCAGCGCAACGCCGCGCAGCTGCGGCAGCTGCTCGGCTTGGACTGACGCCGAGCTGCCGATTCGGGACACGGCGGGGCGGTCGCGGCGGTAGACAGAGCAGGTGGAGTACGACCCGCGCCACCGCGCCCTGCTGCGGCTGCTGGAGCTGACCCACCTGGCCCGGGGTGACGACGTGGCCGGGTGCGTCAGCGAGGCGCTCGCCCCGCTCGACGCGGCCGCCACCTGCTACCTCGTGGACGAGGAGCAGCAGCACCTGCACCCGCTGCCGGGCGGCAGCCTGCCCGCCACCGGGCCGCTCGCCGTGGACGGCACCGTCGCCGGACGAGCTTTCACGCTGGTACGGGCGCAGCCGGGCGACGGCACCCGGCTGTGGCTGCCGCTGGTCGACGGCACCGAGCGGCTCGGCGTGGTCGAGTTCGGCTGGGGCTCGCACGCGGCCGACCCGGCCACCCTGCCCGACTGGGCGCAGGAGTTCGTGAACCTGACCGGCCACCTGATCGCGGTGAAGCTGCCGTACGGCGACACGCTGCACCAGACCCGGCGCACCCGCCCCATGACCGTCGCCGCGGAGCTGCTGCTGGGCATGCTGCCGCCCCGGACGTTCACCTGCGACCGGCTGGTCGTCAGCAGCCTGCTGCAGCCCAGCTACGACGTCGGCGGCGACGGCTTCGACTACGCGCTGGACGGGCCGACCGCCCGCTTCCACGTGCTCGACGCGATGGGCCGGGGCCTCAAGGCCGCCGTGATGGCCGTGACCGCGCTGGCCGCCATCCGGTCGGCCCGCCGGGACGGGCACGGGCTGCACACCATGGCCCGCGCCGCCGACGAGGCACTGCGCGAGCAGTTCGGCCAGTCCGGCTTCGCCACCGCCGTGCTGGCCGAACTCGACCTCGACACCGGCCGCCTGCACTACCTCAACGCCGGCCACCCACCGCCGCTGCTGCTGCGCGGCCAGCACGCGGTACGCGAACTCGACGCCGGCCGCCGCCTCCCGCTCGGCATCGACAGCGACATCCCGCACCTGGGCTCCGAGCAGCTCGAACCCGGCGACCGCCTGCTGCTGTACACCGACGGCGTGATCGAGGCCCGCGACCCCGACGGCGACCTGTTCGGCGTCGAACGCCTCACCGACCACGCCGAGCAGGCCGCCCAGGCCCAGCTCCCCGCCCCCGAAACCCTGCGCATCCTGTCCCGCCGCGTCCTCGACTTCCAGCACGGCCCCGCCCGCGACGACGCCACCCTCCTCCTCGTCGACTGGCTCCCCACCCCCACCACCCGCCCCCTCCCCTGACCCCACCCACCTTCGGGTTGATCATGAACCTATGGCACGGCTCGACGGCGTGTCGCGGGCACGGCTTCCTGATCAACCAGCCTTGGGCGGGCGGCGCGCCTAGAGTGGAGTGGTGGCCGAGATCGATCTCGACCGGCACTGGTACGGGGCGGTCGACGCCCCGATCACGCTGGTGGAGTACGGGGACTTCGAGTGCCCGTACTGCGGGGCGGCGGCGCCGGTGCTGCGGCGGCTGGTCGACACGTCCGGTGGCATGGTGCGGCTGGTGTACCGGCACTTTCCGCTGTTCGACTCGCATCCGTTCGCGCTTACGGCGGCGCTGGCGGCCGAGGCGGCCGGGGACCGGTTCTGGCAGATGCACGACCTGCTGTTCGCTCACCAGAACCGCCTCACCGACGCCGACCTCGACGAGTACGCACACCTGATCGGGGCGGGGCCCGTGACCGGGGCGGCGGCGCAGGAGCACCGGCCCGGCGTCGAGGCGGATTACGCCAGCGGGGTCGAGGCGGGGGTACGGGGCACGCCGACGCTGTTCGCCGACGGCCGCTTGTACCAGGGCAAAGTCGACCTCAACGCCCTCCGCAGCGCCCTCGGCATCTCCTGACGCCCGCACCCCGGGGTCGCGGGGTGCAGTTTCGGGGAAAGTGCAGGAACCATGTCCGGCATTCGTGCAGTTTCCCCGAAACTGCACCCCGCACCTCTGGGCGCGGTGGGCGGACCGACGTCACGGGACGGGCAGGGTGGGGTCGCGCCAAGGGCCGGACGGGAGAGCGGGCATGTCGCCGGATTCGTCGGCGGTGCACAGGGGCAGGCGCTCGCCCAGGCAGCGCAGCGCCAGCGAACCCAGGACCGCGGCCAGCAGCGAACCGGCCAGAACGCCGATCTTCGCCTGTTCGCGCAGCTCCGGGTCATCGAAGGCGAGGTCGGTGATGAACAGCGCGATGGTGAAGCCGATGCCGGCCAGCACCGCCCCGCCGATCAGGTGTCCGTAGCGCACCCGGCCGGGCAGCTCGCCAAGGCCAGTACGCAGCGCTAGTGCCCCACCGGCGCTGATGCCGACGGTCTTGCCGACGAGCAGCGCCGCCACGATTCCGATGGTGACCGGCGAGGTGACCGCCCGGCGCAGGGTTTCGACGTCCAAGCGAACCCCAGCGTTGGCAAGGCCGAACACCGGGATCACCAGGTACGCGCTGACGGGGTGCAGCGCGTTCTGCAGCCGGTCGTTGGGCGGCACCGTGGCCCGTGCCGCCGATACGGCCAACCGCGCCCGTGCGGCGTCGGCTCGCTCCAGCACGGCCCGGCCGTAGAAGCGCAGGCGATCGGCCTGCTCGGCCTCGACGGGGGTCGCGGGCACGAGTAGGCCGACGAGGACGCCGGCGAGGGTCGGGTGCACGCCGGAGGCGTACACGGCAGCCCACAGCAGGAGGCCGACCAGGACGTACGGCTGGAGCTGCCAGACCCGCGCCCAGCGTAGCCCGGCGAGCATCAGCACTGGGACGATTGCTGCCAGCAGCGCAGCGATCGAGACGTGGGCGGTGTAGAAGACCGCCATGACGGTGATGGCACCGATGTCGTCGGCTATCGCGAGGGTGAGCAAGAACAGGCGCAGCTGGTCCGGGCAGCGAGGGCCGAATAAGGCGAGGATGCCGACCAGAAAGGCGGTGTCAGTCGAGACGGGGATGCCCCAGCCTCGGGCCGCCTCACCAGCCGGGTTGAATGCAAGATAGATCAGCGCCGGTAGGATCAGCCCGCCGATCGCGCCGAGTACCGGGACCAGGACAGCCCTAGGACGGCGCAACTCCCCCACGGTGGTCTCGCGGCTGATCTCCAGGCCGACGGTGAGGAAGAACAAGGCCATCGCCAGGTCATTGACCCAGTGCCGTAGGTCCAGGGTGATCCCGGCGTCGCCGATACGCACCGATGCCTCGGTGTGCCAGAACGACTCGTATCCGCTCTCTGGGAGATTCGCCCAGATCAGCGCTGCCACGGTCGCCACCAGCAAGATCAGACCACTGCCAGCCTCGGTGGCCAGGAACCGCTGCAGCGGGTACGACACGTGTGGTATTGGAATCGCCACTCGGGGGGCAGGACCGGGGCGCGGCGGCAGTGCTGCGGTGCGTGTCGGCATATGCCGATGATCCTCGACCTGGTGCCGCAGAGTGAGGGCTTGACACGGTCCCGGTGTCATACGCCAGCGAATGACCGGAATTAGTTCCAGGGACGGAGCTTTCAGTCCCGATATATCACGTCGCCGACGATCGCTACCTCTCTCGCGGGTCCGGGCACGCGGTTCCAGAGCGGGCCGGCATGGTATTCCGTCAGATAATGCTCGGCCCAAGCCACACTTCCCGCGATGATGTAATTCTCGATCGAGTCCTCGGAGAGCAGGAAGACCTTTCGCGTTGAGCGGATCTCGCCGATACGTCGCTCCAGTGCGGCACGCTCCTCTGCGGTGGCGGTCCGCAGTGCCAGGGAGGTCCACTCCTTCCAGCAGGAAACACGCCAAACATTGCTGAAGAGCAGGTCCAGCGCAGGCTCGAGTTCCGGGCCGTCTCCGTCGCCACCATTCGACGGATAGCCCCGAACAAGAACCTGCGTATGTCCGTACGCATAGAACAGAAGGCTGAATCTGCGATGATCCCGGAGTGGCAGATCACCTCGGACCCGGCGGGTCAACTTGCACCCGTCCAACGCACCTTGCTGTCGTTCCACCAGAAGAAGTCAACTCTGTCCAACAACCCGGCTTGCTTGATCGTAAGTAGCTCTGCCTGCGTCTGAGAGAACCGGATGGTCGGATCGTCGGCGATCTCCCAGAGAGTCATACCCTTCGCGAGACCTTCCTCGGCTCGGGCCTCCGCCGCTTTGATGGCACTGTCGACGCCCCTCCACGAACCCTTCAGATGGTCAATCATGAAGGAAATCCGTCCCTCTCCTCGGCCAAGGCGAGCAATGGCCTTCTCAACCCCGGCACGCCACTCATCACCCATGCCCATTAGATGGCGGGCCCCGATCTCGTCTGCGAAGTTCTCAAGCGTAATGAAGGTGCCCTCGACGTTCCGACCGAGCGCGACGTGGTCAACCGGGCCTTCGCCGCAGTTGTGCACGAGTACCGGTACCCCGCCAGCAAGGACATAGTAAGTGTGAACGTCCTCAACCGTCAGGTCGAGCATTTCCTGAAGACCGGTCCAGGTCTTCACCGAGACGACTCGCTGCGTCTCTTTCCCCTCGTCGTCGCGGAGCACAGTGCCTGGCTTCAGGTCTGCGGCCTCGTCCCAACGCTTCGCGCCGACGTTCCAGAACGGATGGTGCCAGGTGGTGTGTAGCACACTGGTCGCTCCCGAACCGGTGTCCTCGATAGCGACGTCGGCCAGGTCCACGTCCTGGTTGCGGTGCAGCTGAATCACACGCTTGGCCTCGGTCACCCCAGTCAGCGGGTCCGTCGCCTTGACCTCGTCGCCTAGGCGGACGTCGGCAAGCGGCTTAGAGCTGCCGTCTGCCATGAGGACTGGCGTCTGTCCCTCAAAACTGTGGAACAGAGCCGTTACCCCGAGCCCCGCCGCCAGGGCCACGGCACCTTGCTTCAGGAGTGACCCACCGGCACAGGCTGCTCGGCCCGCAGCTCCACCGCCTGCCCGGTTCGCCATCATCCTGCTGACCAGACCGCCGGAAAACCGGCCGGTAACGATGCCGCGGAGCTCACCGGTAAGAGCGTTCCACGCGGCGCCTCCGGCCGCGCGCCCTCCGACACCGGCGAAAAGGCCGCGAGCCCCTGCGGCAACACCCGCGCCGAGCCCGCTGAGAAGGCCTGCCGTCAGCGCGCCGATGCCACCGCCGATCGCTGCGGAGATCCACAGGCCGGGGTCGTCGAGGGACCTGCCCTCGAACAGCCCGGTGGCGAGGGCTCCGACGAAGCCGCCGACGAAGCCGCAGGCAACGCCTCCGACGCCTGTCCATCCAAGTAGCAGGCCGCAGCCGACGCCGGCGACGACGCCGACGACTGCCCCCAGCAGGCCGGCATTTCGGCACGTGAAGCTAGCCTTGCACTTGGCTTCTGCTTCCTTTTTCGCGCGTACTGCGCCTTCCTTTGCGGTGACGTTGAGGGCGTCTTCGAGGATCTGCGCGGTGATGGCTTGGCGGTAGGCGTCGTTGTCGTAGCCCTCGTAGATGCCGGCCATGCTGTCGACCTTCTGCGCGAGCTCGACGCAGTCCATATCTCCGAGATCCGCCCGCTTGAGACGGATTCCGTTGATGTAGCAGCTGTCGTTGGTGATGCTGAGCTCGGTGCAGTTCATGAAGATGCTGACGCCGCTGGGCGTGTGCGGACACACCGGCTTGCTCTCGTGACCGCAGCCGCGCATAGCCTTGTCCTGGCTGTGGTATGGCTTGTCCGTTTGAGCACACGGAACCTTGCGTAGACCGCCGCCGCCCTTGTTCCCGTCGTTGCCCGGAACATGTTTCTTCTGCTGGTTGTAGGTTCTGCGCGCGTCCTGGTCCTGGGACCAGTCGCCCTCGGACGAGTAGGTCGGCCAATGCCCACTCGGGTCGGTGAGAGTGAGCGGGTTGGCGTTGGCGTAGGCGTAGCGGTTCGCGGCCCCCGACGAGCCGATCGGGCTGTTGGATGCCGTGTCACGTGAATCGAACTGACCGGTGTCCGGGTTGTACCAGCGCGCGGCCATGTTGATCCGACCCGTGGACGTGTCGGTCCACTCTGACTGGTAGCCCAGCCGCCCGATCAGCGTCGGCGTGCCGATCGGTTTGCCGAACGGGTCATAGGTCGCCGACCCGGCCAGCGAGGCGCCGGTGGCGGTGAACTGGCCGACGACGTCGGTGTGCAGGTCGGTCCACAGGTACCGCTGCGCGGCGCCGACGGTCGTGCTCAGCGCCGAGCCGCCGGGCCCTCGAAGGTAGATCCCCTCGTCGCCGCTGGTAGGGCTGCCTGGAGTGGGGTCGTCGGCGGCGATGGTGTTGCTGATCCCGGAGTACTTGTGACCCGCCTGGACAGCCCGGCCGAGTCCGTCGTAGGTGTAGTTCTGGGTGACTCCGGCGGTGCTGGTCTGCGAGGCTACCTGGTCGAAGGCGTCGGCGGTCGTACCGGCCGGGACGGTGCCCTGAGTGGTCGTCTGCAGGGTGCCGCGAGCGGTGTACCCGTATGTGGTGGAGCCGGAGGTCAGCAGCCGGTTGCGCTGGTCGTAGGTGAAGGTGTTCGACCCGGCCTTGACCCGGTTGCCCGACCGGTCGTAGTCGTACTCGGTCAGCGCGCCGTTGGCGGTCCAGGTCATGAGCCTGTTGGCGTCGTCGTAGGTGTAGTCGTTGACGGTGGTGACGCCGCCCTTGATGACCGTCTTCTGAATCTCGTTGCCGTTGGCGTCGTACTCGTAGCTGATCTTCCCGAGCTGGGCGTTGGTCGAGGACTTCACCTCGTCGGCGCGGAGACGATGCGCGTCGTCGTACCCCAGGGTCCGGGTGGTGACACCGGTGGTGCCGCCGTAGCTGATGGTCCGCGGCATGCCCAGGTCGTTGTAGTTCGAGTACTGGATCTGCGTGGTGCCGTTGGTGACGCTTGCCAGGCGGCCTGCGTTGTAGCCGAAGGTGGTCTGCCCGGCGGCGTCGGTCCTACTGGTGAGTAGGCCGTCGGGGCTCCACTGGTATGCGGTGTCGCCGAGGCTGCCGCCGGTGACGCTGAGCATGCGGTCGGCGTCGTCGTAGGCGAGGGTGATGTCCCCGCCCGGCCGGGAGATCGAGGTCGGCCGTCCGGCCAGGTCGTAGTCGAAGACCCGGTCGGTGGTCGCCGCCTCGGCGCCGGAGCCGGACTGCCGGACGAGGTTACCCACCTCGTCGTAGGTGTTGACGACGGTCACACCGCCCGGCGAGGTCCTGGTGACCGCGTTGCCGGCCTTGTCGTACGCGGTGGTGTAGGTACGGTCGGCCAGGTTCGGGTGGGCGGTGGTCGCGGGTTCGATCTGCGACTCCGGCAGACCCCAGACGTTGTAGGTCGTCCAGAAGGCGTTACCGCGCCCGTCGGTGAAGCGGGTCGCGTGACCGGCCAGGTCGTAGCCGAAGGTCGTGACGATGTTGCCGGCAGTCGAGGACACCGGCTGGCTCTGCGACACCAGCATGCCGGTCGCGTCGTAGGTGAAGGTGCTGGTCTTGGATTTCGGGTCGGTCACCGACACCGGGCGGCCGGCCCGGTCGTAAGCCGTGGTGGTACGGGCCAGCAGAGCGCCCAGGTGGTCCCGCTGCTCTGCGGCGACCGTCAGACCGGCGAAGTCGAACGTCGCTTCGCTGTAGGTGCTGTCCGGCAGTGTGGTGCGGGTCCGGCGACCGAGCGCGTCATAGCGGTAGGAGGTCAGCTTGCCGGCCGGGTCGGTCGTGCCGGACACCTCGCCGACCTCGTTGTAGGCGCTGAGCGTGATGAGGTGCCCCGGCGAGTCGACCTTCGTCAGACGCCCGGCGTCGTTGGCCTCAACCGCCTGGGTGCACAGCTTCGGACCCCCGTTCAGGGACCCGTAGCTGTAGGTCGTCGTCAGCGTCTGTGCCGAGGGCTGACGCACCAGCTGCGTGCTGGTGCACTTACGGCCCAGGAAGTCGTACGTCGCCTGCGACACCGCACCGGTCGGGCTGGTGACCGACAGCGGATCACCGATCGCGTCATAGGTGTAGGTGGTGTACCCGCCGTCGGCACCGGTCACCTTCGCCGCCTGGCCGAGCTGGTCGTACACATAGTGCGTCGAATTGTTCAGCGGGTCGGTGACGGTGGCGACCTGGCCCAGCTCGTCGTATTCCTTCTTGGCCACCGGCGTCAACGGCGTCGACGACCCCGGCGGGGTGTACGCGGGCAGAGTCGTCTCCACGACCTGGCCAAGCTTGTCGTACTTGATGGTCGTGAGCTGGCCCAGCGCATCCTGAGACCGCACGACGGCACCGAAGGCGTCGTAACCCAGGTAGCTGATGGCCCGACCCGTGCCCTGCGAACCGAACGTCTCGGTCGTCACCGACGGGCTCTTGGTCACAGCCAGCCGCGCTGCCTCGTCATAAATGTACTCGGTGAGGTTGCCCAGGGGATCGACCGACGCCGTCGGCAACCCTGCGGTGTCCAGCACGCTGGAGGTGCGGGTCACCGTCGCGTTCGCCGCCGGGATGGCGCCGTTGGCGTTCTTGAGTGTGGTGATCTCGGCATCCGACAGGGCGCGCTGATAGATCTGCACATCGTCGATAGAGCCACGCCACCTGGCGGCGGCGTCGCCGTCGAGGTTCGCGGTCGTGTGCAGGTTGATGCCGGTCAGGGCAACCGAACCGATCTGGGTACCGGTGCCGAAGATGTTGGGGGTGGCCCCGCCCGTGCCCGGGTAAAGCCACACGGCGCCGCCGGCGTCGCGGCCGACAAGGTCGGCGCGGCCGTCGGCGTTGTAATCGCCGGTGCTCATCCCGGTTCCGGCGACGGCCGACGCGCTGGCCTGCACGGCGGCGCTGAAGCTGATCGTGGTCGAGGCACTGTTGAGGTACTGGTAAGCGATGTTGCTGGTGGAGAGGCCCAGTAGGTCGGTATAACCGTCACGGTTGGTGTCTGCGGCGCCGATCCACGGAAGCACGTTGAAACCCGTACGGACCAGTTCCGAGTTCGCCGCCAGCACCGGGCTGCCCCCGCGGTTGCCCGCGTTGCGGAACAGCAGCATGTTGCCCGAACCGTCACGCGACATGACATCGACACGCCCGTCACCGTTGAAGTCACCGGTGACGATCCAGGTCGAGGCGCTGAACGCGGTCGCTGACAGCGTGACCGGCGAGCCGAACGACGCCGAACCGTACGCGCCGGTGTTCGGGTAGAACAGCAGCGCACCGGAGGCGTCCCGGCCGATCATGTCCGCTCGGCCGTCACCGTTGAGGTCGGCCAGGTTCAGGTAGGTCAGGCCGCCGACCCCGGTCGCGACCGTAGTGGCAGCGCCCAGCGAGCTGCCCGACGCGGCACCGTTGTTCGGATACAGCACCAGGTTGCCCCCGGTGGTGCGCGTCACCAGATCCGGCCGGGCGTTCAGATCACCGCCGGCCTTGCCCCCGCCGATGACCGTCGCACCGGCAGCCGACCACGGCTTGGTCAAACGGGTCGTCGTCCCGGCGAGCGTGCCGTTCACATAGATCTTGACCGTGTCGGTGTTGTTGGTGTCGTTGGCGTTGAAGACGCCTGCCACGTGCGTCCACACCCCGGTGGCGGCGGCCGACGACGAGATGACCACGTCGGAAGCGGCGCCGTTGGCGTCTGCCTGCGGCATCGCGAACGTCCACCGGCCGTTGGCCTTGTTGAAGTACAGCGTGAACCCGCTGACGTTCTTGCCGTCCTGGCTCGCGATGACGACTGGCGCGGCCGCTGCCGCATCGAGTTTGACCCAGGCGGCGACGGTGAAGCTGTTGGCCGTGTCCGCGCTGCCAGTGGTGCCGGTGATCGAGCCCGTGCCGTCGAAGACGGCACTGCCGGTGGTCGCCGTGATGGCGTGATCGGTGCTCCAGGTGACACCGCCCGTGGCTGTCCCGGGGTTGTTGCCGACCGCGTCGGCCGCGACTGTGCCAGTAGTGGCGTCGAGCTGCCAGCGACCGACTGGCACGTTCGCGGGGTTGGTTCCCGCCGGGCCGCCGTAGACGGTCTGCGACAGGATGCCGTTCTTCGGGTCGTACGCAGAGCGGGCGAAGGCCAGGGTGTTGCCGGTCACGCCGTCGGTCGACGTGCTCGCCACCGCACGGTCGTCATCGTCGAGGGTGATCGAGGTGGTGCGCTTGAGAACGGAGGGGTCGATCGTCGTGGAGTCGGTCCGCGAAGCCGCGTCCACGTGGTAGGTCTCGGTGGTGGCACCGTTCTCCGAGACCTTCTTCACCAGGTTGCCGACCTGGTCGTAGGTGTTCTGCTCGACCACGTACACCTTGGGGTCGGTGGCGGCGCCGTCAGTACGGATGACCTTGGCGACCTGGCCGTTGTCGTAGTACTCGTACTTCGTCTGCCAACCCATGGCGTCGGTCACGGTCGCCAGGCGGCCGGCAGGGTCGTACGCCCGCTGGCTCGTGACGAGCACGGTCGGCGCGATCGGGTTGTTCGGGTCGCCCTTCCAGTTGAGCACCTTCGTGGTGGTCACCTGGCCCGCCGGGTCGTAGACCGTCTCGAGGATCGTGCCGTCGGGCCGGGTGACGGTCTTCTGGTTGCCCATCGGGTCGTAGCCGAAGGAGGTGACGTGGTCGAGCTCGTCCTTGACGGAGGAGACCTGGTTGTACTGGTTGTAATAGGTCCACGTACCGCGCTTGGCGTCGACCAGGTCCAGGTCCGAGACCTCCTGGTACCTGACATTGCCGTCGTCGTCGTAGTCGATCCAGGTCTGCGCACGGTGCACGGCACCGGTGATCCGGTCGGTGACCTGCGGCTGGACCTGGTAGGCGACCCGCGACTGCTTGTCGTAGCTGATCGTCATCGTCAGACCGGCCGGATAGCTGCTGGTCTTGTCGGTCTTGGAGATCACCCGACCCATACGGTCGTACTGGTAGGTCGTCGTCATGCCGGCCGGATCGGTGACGGTGGCGACGTCACCGGACTGGTAATAGGAGACGGACTGCACCGTTCCCGCCGGTGAAGTGATCTTCGTGGGCAGACCGGCCGGAACATACCCGGTGTCGGCCGCGGCCGTATCCTGGTCACCGCTGTACACGGTCACCGTCCTGCGGCCGAGCGCGTCTGTGACCATCACCAGATTGCACTTGGCGTCATAGGTGAAGGTCGTCAGATAGGTGTCGTCGGTCTCGGATGCCGAACGCCCGTCACGCGAAGTCGCCATCTTGTCATTGCACGGATCCTGCAGGTTCGAGATGTTCAGCGTGTACGTGTAGTACGTGGTTCCGCAGTCATCGGTCTTCCGATCCAGGCAGCTCGTCTGCGAGACGGTGTTGCCCCGCGCATCGTGCTCGCTCTCGCTGAAGTTGCCGTTGGCGTCGACGACCGTCTGCAGCTGGCCGATGGCGTCGAAGCCGTACAACGTCTGGTTGCCCACGCCGTCGGTCGTGGCGACCTTGCGCCCCGAGGGCAGCGCGTAGGACTGGCTCAGCAGCGAGCCGCCGGTCGGATCGGTGATCGTGTACTTCTTCACCAGCGACGTGCCCGTCGCCTTGTTCCGCACTGAGAACTGCGCCTGCACCTGGGCGGCGTTGAGCTGGGTACCCTTGTAGAAGGCCACCTCCGCCAGGTCACCGTTGAAATAGCCGGTGAGATTGCCCTGCATGTAGGGCCAGTTCGTGCTGGTGGAGGCCTCGCCCGCGCCGAGGTAGGCGTAGGGCTGGCCATTGGGCACGATGGTGCCGGAGAGGCTGCCCACCGCCGTGCCGTCGAGGTAAAGGGTCTGGGTGGCGGCGGCCGTCGAGATGGCGGCGTGGTGCCACTGCCCGTCGTTGACCTGCGTCGCCGAGGAGATCGCCGGGCCGCTGCCCTGCCACACCTTGCCGCGCAGGCGGCCGTCCGTGCCGACGTAGAGTGCGGGGTTGTTCAGGAGCGCGTTGGTGCCGAGCACCCCGTCCTGGTACGAGAAGATGACGCCACCGGTGGTGCTGCCGTCGGGCACCCGGAACCACAGCGACATCGACCACTTCTCGCCGCCGACCGGGATGACGGAGGCGGGCAGGCTGACGTAGGAACCGGTCCCGTTGAAGGTCGCGGGCGAGTCGGTGTCACCGAACGGGCCGTCCGTGGCACCGAGCACGACCCCGTTGGTGTACTGCGCCAGCGAGCCGCCGACCTCGCTGACCGCGTCGCTGCCCTCGGTCTCGGCCAGGCGCCAGTACTCGCTCGGGGACGCGCCGAGCACGGTCGTCGAGTACGCCAGGTGAGAGCCCTCGTAGGCCGGCGCGTTGACCGACCACGTGCCACCGTTCTCATCGATGAGCTGGCTGAACTCACCGGTTCCGGAGTTGTAGGTCACGTCGGCGCCGACCTTGCCCGACGGCCTGAGGATCTTCGTCAGCGGGCGGGCGAGCGTGCCGCGCGCGCTGTTCAGGGCTGTGACGTCGGCGCTGGTGAGCGGTTTGTCGAAGAACGCGACCTCGCCGACGGTGCCGTTGAAGAAGCTGGCGGTGCCGATGTTGTGCAGGGTCGACGGATAGGGCTGGTTGGGCCAGCCGCCGCCGAGATACCCGGAGCCGATGAACTGGCGCCGCTGACGTCCCCCGATCACCAGCCCGGACTTGGTGCCGATCGGCTGCCCGTCGAGGTAGAGCGTCTGGGTGTCACCGGCCGCGCTGAGCACCGCATGGTGCCAGGCACCGTCGGTCACGGTGGCACTAGTCGGGTCGGAGATCGGCGCGTGCGCGGTCGGCGACCAGATCTGGTCGCCCTCCAGCGGCGTCTTGCACGTCCACAGGACCAGGTTGGCGCCCTGGGCGGTGCTCGCACCCGACACCGACAGGCAGCGGTTGGTCGCGGTGAACACGATGTTGCCGTTGCTGTCCAGGCGCCAGTTCTGCGCGGCGCTGCCGTTGCACGTCCAGCTCACCACGGCCTTGTTCTGCGAGCCGTCGTTACCGTCCAGGCACCGGGTGATCCCGTTCATCGTCACCCGCAACGTGGACCCGCTCAGCGTCCACCTCTGATTGCTCTGCTCAAGGCAGGTCCACAGCGCCACCGCCGCACCATCGGTGGTCTGCGAGCCGTGCACGTCGACGCAGTAACCCGAACCCCCACCCGTCAACGCCCCCAGGTAGCCCGCACCGGGCAAGGTCGGGAACTGGCCCGCCAGCTTGCCGTTGGAATCGACGTACAACGTCGGGTTGTAACCCCACTTCGTCGTCGACTGCGTACCAGGATCGTCGACCGACTGGCTGAGCAGCACCTTGCCGGGGGTGGTGGTCTTGAACCACAGGCTCGCCGACCGGTAACCGGACTCGGTGCTGATGTCCTGCGGCAGGGCCACGGTCGCGTCGGTGCCGTTGAAGGAGGCGGCGGTGCTGGTCAGACCGGTGATCGGCCCAGGCTGGCCGAGGGTGACCCCGCCGCGGTAGGTGCCGTTGTCGGCACCGGCGGTCGTGGTGACCGAGCTGGCCGCGACCGTGGTTCCACTCGCCTCGGCCAGGCGCCAGTTGGAGGTTGCGCCGAGGTTGCGCACGACAGACGGGTAGAGCGAGCCCGGGGTGGTTCCGGTCGCGTACTGGTAGGTGGTGCACATGGTCGCCGAGGTCGGCGGGCACACCTGGGCCAGCAGGTCGCCGCTGTAGTCGTAGTCCCAGACCGAGGCGCTGGACGGGTTTCCGGCGATCAGCTCGTCGGTCCGGATCTTGTCGACGTGGACCGGGGTGGTGGTCGTCCAATCCAGGTACAGCGAGCGGCCGGAAGCGGACGTGATCTGGCTGATCCGGTTGTTCTGAATGGTGAAGGTCAGCTTGCGGCCCGCGAGATCGGTGATGGACTTGATCGGGTAGGGCCCGCCGAGCGGCTGCGGGAACTCCACCGTCACCGGCTTGCGGCGGAAGGAGTAGCGCGTGCCGTCCTTCTCCAGCAGGTCATACCCGCCGGCCGGGGGGACGGTGGCCGAGCACGTGACCGTCTGGCCGCTGCCGTCCACGCAGGTGAGCGTGCCACCGCGGCCGCCGGGGGCGGCGAACGTCCCGTCGGGGCTGATGCCGAACGCGGTCTCCTGGCCGGAGGCGTATCGGATGGTCACGCCCTGGATCGCGCCGGCCGTGTCGTACACGTGGCTGGCCTGCATGTCGAGCATGCTCGACCAGCCCGCGCCCAGCGCCATGGCGGTCCGGGGGTCCTGGCTGTTGTAGCTGCGTTCGATCGTCAGCGGCGGGCCGACCGTGGTCACCACGGCGTCGGTGGCGGCGGTGGTGTAGTTGCCGATGCTGGGTTCGAACCCGCGACCGCTGTTGCGGGACAGCGTCGAGGTGACCAGTGGTTGCGGCGGCAGTGTCGTCAGGGTCGACCACCGCAGCGCGCTGATGGATCCGCCATCGGTGACCGCCACAGTCCACTGGTAGGTCTTACCGCGAACCAGCTTGTTGGCGGATACCTGGTAGGTCGAGGACGGCTTCCAACCCGAGTCGTCGATCTTGTTGTTGTCATCGTCGTAGACGGCGAAGTCGTAGGTCAGGGTGCCGCTCTTGTCCGGGTCGTGCGCGTCGGCGACCAGCACCGGGCGCAGCGACGCCGAGTTGTAGCCGCTGGGCGGGTAGGTGGCGTCGATCTGCGGGGTGTTCGGGCCGCTGTAGGTGAGCAGCAGGTACGGCGCGTAGGCGTAGTTGTTGTAGTCGCGCGAGGTGTACCGCTTGAAGTAGTTGCTGGTGGTCTCGTTCGGGGCCACCAGGGCCAGGCCGTAGTTGGCGCCGCCGGTCAGCCACGACTGGATCGCCGGCACGTTGAGGGCGATCTGCGTCCACCGACCCACCGACCGGTTCGCCGCAGTGTTAGTGCACGCCTTACCCGGCGCCGGCGTGTCCCAGCCGATCACGGTCGGGTCCAGGTTCGGACCCGGCCACTTCGCGCTCGCCGACCACGACGACGTGATCTTCTTCACCCACACCTGGCTGGCGGTGCAGTTCCAGGTCCAGGTCAGGTACGCCGCCAGCGATACCGCCTGCAGGGTCGCGCCGTTGTAGGTGGTCGAGAAGCCGGAGAACGACATCAGCGACTTCGCCACGTGCGTACCGCCGTCGTAGGTGCCCACCGCCAGGTTGTTCGCGGTCGAGTGGTTGACCGTGTCGGTCTTGTACACGTACGTGTCGGAGTTCGTCTTGAACGACGACGGGTCGATGCTCACCGGATACACCCGAGCCGGGTCCTCCAGCCACGCCCGGTCCGCGGTCACCTTCAACGCCGGACCGCCGTCCACCGCGATCAGCTCATAGGAGACCCCGTACGACGTCACGAAGTCACCGGAGGCCTGATCGACCTGCGAATCGAACATGTACCCGGCCGGGATCGACGCCTGCACCGCACCGGCCCCGTCGGTGAACACCACCGAACCGTCACCCGCCAGCGACGCCGTCAGACCCTTCAACTCCAGCGGGAACACGAACTCCGACGGCGACTGCGCCGACTCCAGGACAAGCGTGTCCTTATAGCCGTCAGCCAGCACCTCGACCTTCAGATCGACACCCGGCTGGATCGACGGGTACACGACCGCGTTCGCCTCAGCCACACCGGCGACGTCGGCCGCACCGGCCAGCCCGTACGAGACCGACCGCCCCCGGCCCAGGCCCATCGTCACGAGCCTGCCATCAGCGCCGCTCACCGCCAGCGACAGGTCCGTCGGCGCCGCCTTCTGCCCGAACCGGTTACCCGACCTGGCCAGACCACGGTCGATGCTGCGCCACACACCCTTGCCGTCACGGAAGTTGATCGGATCCGAGAAGACCTTGCGCGAATACGTCCCGTCCTCGTTGCGGAACAGGTCCGACGTCTCCGTCGACTGATCAGCGACCCGCTTGCTCGTCGCCGGATCGAACCTGCCCTCCTTACGCGGCGTCTCGAACGGACGCTTGGGCTTCTTCTCCCCGACCGGGCCGCGCGAGACGCCGTTGACATCGGTCGCCGACGCCGGCACATAGTGCTGACCCTCGCGCGCCTTCCCCCGACCCTGCACCGGCACGCCCACGAAATCGCCGCCCGCCCACGCCGGATGCTGCACCAGCCAGCTCCACACCGACGCCAACGGGAACTCACCGGTCGAGGGCATCAGCTCCGCGGGCAGCCCCAGGTTCGCGACCAGCAGCACCGCCAACCCCGCCACCAGCCGACGACGCCAAACGACCCGCTTGCCCCGCGACGACGACCGAACCAGGACAGCATCCAACCCGCGCATACCGCGATCCCCCCATGAGCGCCGCCGACGCGGCTTAGGGAGTCTGCGCCCGCCGTCCACCACCGACAAGACCCCGAAACGGACACCCGTCGATACGCTGACGCAACGTACGCCCGCCTCAGCCCTCCTGCGGAACCAATCGGACGAACTCGGTCGCGATCCGATCACTCACCGTAGCCGACGTGACAACGATCACATTGGGCTGTGACGCGCCTGTGCCCGCGATGAGAAAACCCTGAGCGGGAAACGAATGGGCACCGTCGAGCACCGTCGCGATGGCGATCTCGTCGGCCGCCACCACCAGCCCGCAGTTGCCCTGGCTCAGGGTGGGCAGGTACGAGCGCCCGTTCTCGACCGTCTGCGCTCCCGTGATCTCCAGGAACTGGGCCCGCACCAGCGTCTCGACCGACGCCCGCTGCATCGCCGTCCACACCGGCCGGTTCTGCTCCCCCGCCACGCCCTCGGCACCGGTGAGCAGGCAGACGGCCTGGGTCCGGTACGGCCGCGACAGCGGCGGCTCAGGCCGGCTCGACTCCCACCACAGCCAGCCATAGGCCCCGACCACGAGGCCGACCGCCACGGCCCAGCTCAGCCACCACTTGTCCAGCACCTTGCGCACCGCTGCTCCCGTCCCCGATTCGGCGGACAGCCTCGCACGCGCCGGCTGTGGCGGTCCACCCTCCAGGGGCACCGATTCACGACCCTGACGCTTCCCGGATCCGACCGCGAGCAGGCGAACAACCTGACCACACCACTCTGATCAGCCCGAACGCACCAGCGGTCGCCGAGGTCCGAATCAGGGTGAACCACGCCCGCGGACTCGGGGTGATCACCCTCCCGGCGGGCTGCCGGGCCATCGATGATGGCGCAGGGTCGTCGCGACAGTCGCGGGGACCGGGGTGGAGGGGACTACATGACGGCCATTGCGGCACCGGTACGCCACCGCAGGCGTACCGCCGCGTTCTGGTGGTTCACGCTCAGCGCGGTCGGCATCGCCGTCTTCGCGGCGCTGCCCTACCTGACCAGCTCACTGCCGAGCCTGGCCGAGGGCGACAACGGGCTCGCCGCCGACTACGCGGCCCGCCCGGCGATCGTCCAGTTCGCGCTGTACGCCCATATCGTCGGCGCGGCGCTGGCGCTGCTGCTGTCGCCGCTGCAGTTCGCGGCCCGGCTGCGTGCCCGCGCTCCGCGCCTGCACCGGGTGACCGGCCGGATCGTCTTCGGCTCGATCATGCTCGGTGGGGTGTCCGGGCTGGTCCTGGCGCCGTTCAACGGTGCCGGGCTGGTGGGCCTGTTCGGCTTCGGCGGGCTGGCGGTGGTCTGGCTGTGGTACGCCGTGACGGCGCTGCGGGCGATCCGGCGCGGGGACGTCGCGGCGCACCGGCGGTGGATGGTGCGCACGTTCGCGGTGACGTACGCGGCGGTGATGCTGCGGCTGTGGCTGCCGGTGCTGATCGTGGCGCAGATCGCGCTGACCGGGGTCGACGGGCAGGTGGCGTTCGACCGGGCATACCTGGTGGTGCCGTTCCTGGCCTGGGTGCCCAACCTCATCGTCGCCGAGTGGTGGCTGCGCCGCGCACGCGGCTGAGGGCTGAAGAGTCAAGAAGGGCCCCTTCTACATCGGATTCCGATAAGAAGGGGCCCTTCCTTAACTCACTGGAAGGTGAGGGTGCCGGTGGCGGGGTTGCGGACGCAGGCGAGGGTGCGGTTGGCGGTGGTGGCGGCGGCCGCGAGGCACTGGCCGAGGACGGCGTGGCCGGACGCGTTGGGGTGCCACGACTCCTGGCACGTCTGGAAGTACGTGACGCAGGCGTTCGCGAACCGCTGGATCGCGATCTTGTCGTACCCGGACAGGCTGGTGATGGGGTTGCCGGTCGGGCCGTCCTGGATGCGGACCGGGGTGGCCAGCGTGCCGGTGGGGCTGTTGGCGTTCTCGCACAGGCGGGCGCCGTCGAAGGCCCGCTGCACGTTCAGGTAAACCAGGTCGGCGTTGGGGAACTCGGCGGCCAGGGTGGTCCGCGAGTTGCTGACGATGGTGCCCAGCGCGGCGGAGAACCGCTGGCCGGGGGCGAGGCTGGCCCGGTGGATCGGGCAGCCGGCGGCGTACCGCTCGGCACCGAGGTCGCGGAACTTGTCCCGGGTGTCGTCGCGGCCGTCCTGCTCCCAGAAGGAGGAGTACAGCTCCGGCGGCAGCGGGTTGGTGTAGTCCTGCAGCACGATGCGGTGCTGGCCGTCGGCGTCGATCTGGTCGAGGGTGGTCAGCAGCTGGCGCAGCGCGTTGGTGGTCTCGGCCGTGGCGGCGGCGACCTCGGCGGCGGTGGCCAGGTCGGCGTCGGTGCAGGGCTCCTGCGGGACCGGGCCGTTGAGGTAGGCCCAGAACTCCCACCAGCCGGTCCACGCGTCGGCGATGAACCGGTTCGCGCACAGCGACGCCACGTCGCCGAACGTGAACGAGCTGTTGTTGGAGCCGAGACCGACCAGGACCAGGTCGATGTCGTTGGTCTGGGCGACCGCGCGCAGCTGGTCGAGCTGGGCGGCGACCAGGCGGCCGTTGGTGCGGGTGTTGGACGCGCTGGCGATGTCCTTGGGCTGCCCGCCGGAGCAGGCGAGGTTGAACCGGGCCGCGATGCCGGGCAGGTTGGCCTGCTGCAGCGAGGCGTTGGCCGAGCGGTGGCAGAAGTAGGCGTTGTTGTTGGCCGCCGACCAGCCGGGGAAGGGCTGGCTGACGCCGTTGACGTCGACGACGGCCTGGTAGGCGCCCGCGCCCTCGCCGCTGATGAAACTGTCGCCGATGGCCACCGCCGCCGTGGGCAGGGCTGCGGTGGCGGGGGTGGCGACAGCGACGGCACCAGAGCCGAGGGCCGTGACGACCGCCGCCAGGAGCGTGACGCGACGGAGTCTGGTCACTTTCGCCCCTTTCTCCTGATAGGAACGTGAGATATGTTCGGGGATCAGACCACGCGTCACGAACTACGTCAATGCCTCGATGAAGAGCCGCAGGTCACGCACTTCTCCGTATCCCATTTTTCCTACCGGATCAGTAGGCTATCGTCCTGACGTGCAGCCGCCGTGCCGAGGAGGACCACCCATGCCCGCGTTCCACTGGTTCCTGCCCACCTCCGGCGACGGGCACCAGATCGGCTCGGCCACCGTCGCCGCCGGGGCGGCCGATCACACGCGCGCCGCGAGCATCGGCTACCTCACCGAGGTCGCCCAGGCCGCCGAGCGGGCCGGATTCACCGCCGCGCTGACGCCCGTCGGCGCGGGCTGCCCCGATCCGTGGATCGTCTGCACGGCCGTGGCCCAGCACACCGAGCGGCTCAAGCTGCTGGTCGCGTTCCGCACCGGGTTCGCACTGCCCACGCTGCTGGCGCAGCAGGCCGAGGCGTTCCAGGCGATGACCGGCGGGCGGCTGGCCCTCAACGCGGTCACCGGCGGCGACCGGTCCGAGCAGCGGGCGTACGGCGACTTCCTGGAGCACGCCGAGCGCTACGAACGTACCGGCGAGTGCCTGGACGTGCTGCGGCGCGCCTGGGCCGGGCAGCCGTTCGACTACCAGGGACGCCACTACCAGGTGGAGCGCGGAGGCCTGCGGCAGCCGCTGGACCCGGCGCCGCCGCTGTACTTCGGCGGCGCCTCGGCGGCCGCCGAGCAGGTGGCGGCGCAGCACGCCGACGTGTACCTGATGTGGGGCGAGCCCCCGGCGGCGATCGCCGAGCGGGTGGCGCGGATGCGGAAGCTGGCCGCCGAGCAGGGCCGCACGCTGCGGCTGGGCATCCGCCTGCACGTGATCGCCCGGCCGACCGCCGAGCAGGCTTGGGACGAGGCCGACCGCCTCCTGGCGGGTATGGCGCCCGAGCGCATCGCCGCGGCGCAGCAGCGGTTCGCCCGGATGGAGTCGGTCGGGCAGGCGCGGATGGCGGCCCTGCACGGCGGCAGCGCGGAGAGCCTGCTGGTGGCGCCGAACCTGTGGGCCGGGGTCGGCCTGGTGCGCGAGGGCGCGGGCACCGCGCTGGTCGGCAGCTACGCCGAGGTGGCGGCGCGGATCAGCGAGTACGCCGCACTCGGGCTGGACGAGTTCATCCTGTCCGCCTGGCCGCACCGCGAGGAGGCCACCCGCATCGGCACCCACGTCCTGCCGCTGGTCACCGCCTGAGGCGCGGGGTCAGCGGGCCAGCTGCGAGTAGCCGCCCATGTGGTAGAGCAGGGGCTCGCCGTCGCGCTGGTGGGCGTCGACGGGACGCCCCAGCACGATCGCGTGGTCACCGGCCGGTATCCGTTCGACCACCTCGCACACCAGCGTGGCCAGCACCCCGCCGAGCACCGGCACGCCGTACGGGCCGGGCGCCCACAGGCTGGTGTCGGCGAACCGGTCGATGCCGCGGGTGGCGAAGTTGCGGGCGAGCTCCTGCTGCCCCGCCGCGAGCAGGTGGATGGCCACGTGCCGGGCGCCGGCGACGGCGGGCCAGCTGGTGGAGTCGCGGTCGAGGCAGAACGACACGAGCTGGGGACGCAGCGACACCGAGGTGAACGAGGTGGCGGTGAACCCGGCCGGTCCGATGTCGCCGTGCCCGGACGTGGTGACCACGGTGACGGTCGTGGCGTGCTGGCGCAGCAGCCCGAGGTATCTGCTCACCTCGATGCCTGCGACGGCGGTGGACTGCTCCGAGGGTACGGCGATGGTCATGGGGTGCCTCTCGGTGAGGGTGTGCTAACGGTAGCTCGCCGGGGGATCTCCATGGGTGCGCAATGTGACACAGTCAGGAATGCGGGGCCGCCACCGCGGGTTGGCCGTCGCCGGTGACCTCCCGGTGCACGGGTCCGGGCAGGCGCGAGCGCCATACCGACCAGCCGGAGGCGAGCAGGGCCGCGCCCGTGCCGACGAACAGCACCCGGTAGTCCAGCACGGAGACGAGCCCGGCCCCGGCCGCGATCGCCACCGCCGAGGGTCCGCTGATCAGCGCGTCGACCCCGGCCGCGACGCGGCCCATCATCGCCGCGGGGGTCGCGCGCTGCAGCAGCGTGTGGAAGCTGACCACGGTGACCGACAGTCCGCATCCGAAGAAGACCATCCCGGGTACGGACAGCCACAGGTGCGGCACCACGAACGACAGCGACGCCGGGGTGAGCGCGAGCATGCCCAGTGCCACGGCGCGCACCTCGCCGAGCCGGCGGATGAGCGGGGCGGCCAGGGCGCCGCCGAGCAGGCCGCCGACCCCCTGCACCGCCGAGAGCACGCCGACGAAGCCGGGCTGCCGGTGCAGGCCCTGGTCGACGTAGGCGAAGACGAGGGTCTCGTTGAAGCCGAGCATGAAGATGCTGACCACCATGCCGGTGGTGACGCGGCGCAGCACGGGGTGGGCGGCGACGTGGCGCAGCCCGGCACCGGCTTCGCGCAGCCAGTGCGGCGCGGACGGCTCCGGGGCGTCCTCGCGTACCCGGATGACGGCGATGGCCAGGGCGGACAGCACGAAGCCGGCGATGGTGACGGCGGCGACGGTCCAGCCGCCGACGGCGGTGTAGAGGGCCGCGCCGGCGATGGGGCCGCCCAGGCGCAGCCCCTGCCGTACGGTCTGCAGGGCGCCGTTGGCCTCGGCGAGCAGCTCGTCGGGGACGACGACCTTGACGAGACCGGCGAGTGCGGCGCTGACGGCGAGGTAGGACAGGCCGTAGAGGACGGCGACGACGTAGATGATCCACGCGTCGGCGCGCTCGCGTACGGCGAACAGCGGGATGAGCGCGGCGGCCACGGCGAGGTTGGCGCCGACCAGGAACGGCCGCCGCCGGAACCGGTCGACGAACCAGCCGACCAGGGGCGCGAGCAGCATCGGCGCCACCACCGCGAAGATGATCATTCCGGCTTGGCCGCTGGAGCCGGTGATGTCCTTGACCCAGATCGCCAGCGCCAGGACGAGTATCGACTCGGCGGCCATACTGGCGATCAGGCCGCAGAACAGCAGCCGGAAATCGGCACGACGCAGCACCTGGCGCATCCGCGTCTCCTCACATGCACGAGGCGGGTCGACAGGATATCCCTTTCCATGGAAATCGACGATCTTTCATTCATACCGGTGCGCGCGTTGCGCCCGTACCCGCTGCTCGCAGCGGTGACAATGGCACGGTGGAAGAAGAACGGTTCGCCGGGCGGGTCGCGATCGTCACCGGCGCCAACCGGGGCATCGGGCGCGAGGTGGTGCGGCAGCTCGCGCAGGGCGGGGCGAGCGTGGTGCTGGGCGCGCGGGACCGGGCCCGGGGCGAGCAGGCGGCCGAGGAGCTGCGCGCGGCGCTGACCGGCGGCGGGCAGATCGTCGCGCTGGGCCTGGACGTCACCGACCCGGTGAACCTGCGCGCGGTCGCCGCCGCCGTGGGCGAGCGGTTCGGGCGGCTGGACGTGCTGATCAACAACGCCGCCATCCTGTACGACACCTGGCAGCGCACCGAGCACGCGGACCTGGACACGGTGCGCCAGGCGCTGGAGACGAACGTGCTCGGCGCGTGGCAGACCACCCAGGCGCTGCTGCCGCTGCTGCGCTCCGGCCGGCATCCGCGCGTGGTCAACGTGTCCAGCGAGGCCGGGTCGCTGACCGGGATGGGCGGCGAGACTCCGGCGTACGGCGTGTCGAAGGCCGCGCTCAACGCGCTAACCCGCAAGCTGGCCGACGACCTGGCGGGCAGCGGCATCCTGGTCAACGCGGTGTGTCCGGGCTGGATCGCCACCGACATGGGCGGCCCCGGCGGCGCGCCCGTGGCCGAGGGCGCGGCGAGTGTGCTGTGGGCGGTGGATCTGCCCGACCGCGGACCGACCGGTGGATTCTTCCGGCACGGCCGCCCGCTGCCCTGGTAACCGGACAATGCCAGGCGAATGACCGCCAACAACGCGCGGCACAAGGTGTCGGATCCATTACTGCCGGGTCACGGCGGCGCCTAATTGGACGCCGTCCAAAAGCGGCTTTCCGGATCTGCCGGGCGCATCATTGTCCTCACCGTTCCGACCGGTATGGACGACCGATCCCCCTCCGGCTGATCATCTGATTGTGTGCTGCTGACGGCGGTGGTTGGGTGACACCGACATCGGCCACGGTCGGGCCATACGGCTCGGGCACGGGCCTGTTGAATGGTCGGACGTCCCGACGGGGCGACTTCAACACGGCACTGCCGGGCTGACGGTCGGTGGGCGACTGCCATAGGTCAATGAACCAGTGGCCCACCAATCCAAAGGATCATCGTGTCAATAGGCGACATTCTCGTCTGGACAGTGGCCGTAGTGCTGCTCGCGGCCGTGGCGTTCTTCGTCAAGGCCGTCTTCTTCGACAAGCGCCCGCAGAAGTTCGCGTTCGCGCTCTCGATCCTGTCCATCCCGCTGTACCTGATCTACTTCGCCGACCGCTGGCCCTGGGGCGAGCTGCCGATGCGCAAGGCCGTCCAGTGGCTGGACAACTTCGACAACGCCGACCCGGCCTTCGACTCGTCGGTCGCGCCCGCGTTCATCATCGGCGCGGTCCTGCTGACCCACCTGGTGGTGCTGCAGCGTGTCGCCGCCGGCCGCCGGCTGGAGCGCCTGCAGGACCCGATCGCCACGTTCTTCTCCAGCACGGTGCTCGCCGCGCTCGTCGGCGGCGTGCTGGTGTCGACGTTCCACTGGGGCTGGACCGGCTCGGTCATCGTCGCCGTCGTCTACACGCTGGTCTACCTCGGCGTGCTCGCGCTGCTCGCGGCCGTCATCGAGATTCTGGTCGAGCTCGCGAAGCTGCTGGGCGTGTGGCTCAAGCGCCGCGCGTTCCTCATCGCCACCGGCATCACCCGCGGTTCCAGCTTCGTGTCGTCGCTGGCGGGCCGCCTCGGCCTGACCGACATGGCCGAGAAGATCCGCGCCAAGCGCGACGGCCAGGAGGCCATCTTCGTCGACGAGCAGGACGCCCAGGACAAGGAGCTGTACGCGGCGTTCCTGCGCGACCGCGCCTCGCAGCGCCGGATGGCGGGCCGCTCCGAGGAGGAGATCGCCGCCGAGATCGAGGAGCTGACGGCCCCCGAGGGCATCGTCGTCGCGGACGCCGCCGCCGAGGAGCCGGCCAAGAAGCCGAGCCGCTCGCGCCGCAGCCCCGTGAACCCCGCCCCGGCCCAGGCCGACGCCCCCGCCGCCGAAACAGCCGCCCCCGAGACGGCCACCGCCTCCGCCGACGCATAAAGCACCAGGTTAGGAAGGGGCCCTTCTACATCGGATTCCGATAAGAGGGGCCCCTTCCTTTCGTTTTCAGCTGAGGGCGGTGTGGGCTTCGGCGGCGGCGCGCTCGCCGGAGGCGATCGCGCCGTCGACGTAGCCGCACCACCGCTCCGCCGTCTCGGTCCCCGCCCAGTGGATCCGCCCCACCGGCTCCCGCAGCGCCGCCCCCACCTGCGTCCACGCCCCCGGCGGCAGATGCGCCCCGTAGCACCCCCGCGTCCACTCCTCGGCATTCCAGTCCCGCTCGAGGAACGCCACCGGCTCCAGCGCCCGCGGCCCCACGAAGCGGCTCAGCGACCGGAGCACCTCCGCCCGCCGCTGCTCGGCGCTCACCTCGCCCAGCCGCAGCGACTCCGGCCCGTCCAGGAACGCCAGCAGGATGCCCGGCCCGCCGCCCCCGGCGGGGCTGGCGTCGAACGCCACCTTGACCGGGCCCTGGTCGCTGGCGGCCTCGGCGGACAGCCCGTCGGCCCGCCAGAACGGCGTGTCGTAGACGGCGTGGCACTTGATGATGCCGCCGTGCGGGGTGCGCTGGGTGAGCTGGTCGCGGCGGGCGGGCAGGGCCGGGGTGTACGCGATGCGCCCCGCCAGGGTCGGCGGCACCGCCACCACGACCCGCCGGGCGCGCAGTTCGCCGGTCGGCGTCTGCACCCGTACCCCCGTCTCGTCCTGGGTGATCGCCCGCACCGGCGTGTCCAGCCGGACCCGGCCGCCCAGGTGCGCGGCCAGCCGGACGGCGAGGGTGCCCAGGCCCTCGACGACGCGGTCCTGCTGCGCGCCGCCGACGGTGCTGATCAGGGTCTCCAGGCTGGTGCCGCTGGCGCAGTAGAACAGCGCGTGCAGGAGGGAGAGGTTGGCCGGGACGGTGGCGAAGACGGCCTCGCAGGCGGTGCGGAAGAAGTCGCGGCCGCGCTCGGTGAAGCAGGTGCGGCGCAGCCACGTCTCGAAGGTCTGGCTGTCCAGGTCGGTGGCGCGCGGGGTGCGCCACGGCCGCGCCAGGTCGACGGTCCGGGCCAGGCGGTCGAAGCGGAACTGGGTCTGGCCGACGTCGAGCAGCGTGAGCGGGTCGAGCTTGGGGATGCGGCCGGTGTAGCGGCGGGCCTTGCCCCGGAACACGACCAGGGCGCTGCCGCCGGTCGACTGCGGCTGGGTGGCCAGCCCGAACCGGGCCAGCTCGGTGTACAGCAGCTCCTGGCCGGGCCCGACCCACTGCCCGCCCTGGTCCACCACGTACGGCGGGAAGCCCGGCACGTCGGCGGTGAGGGTGCGGCCGCCGACGCGCTCGCGCGCCTCCAGCACCAGCACGCTGCGGCCCCGCGCGACCAGCCGGTCGGCGGTCACCAGTCCGGCGACCCCGGCCCCGACCACGATGACATCTGCGTCCATGGTGGGGGATGGTATGCGAGCGATTCTCGCTATAGGGTCCCCCGCATGATCGAGACCGCGAGCCACCCGGCTGAGCCTGAAGCCCGACCGCAGCTCGCCGGGCTCGGGCGCCGACTGGCCGGGTTCGCGCTGGAGCTGCTGCTGTGCGCGGCGACCCTGGTAGTCGGCTGGCTGGCCTGGTCGGTGTACGAGTGGCGCCACGGCCGCACCCCCGCCAAGCGGCTGCTCGGCCTGCGCGTCGTCGACGCGGTGTCGGCCGAGCCCGCCGGGCTGCGCACGATGGCCCTGCGCCAGGGCGCGTACGCGCTCGGCGTGGTCGGCCTGTTCGGCGCGGCCACGCTGGGTCTGGGCTGGGTCGTCGCGGCGCTGTTCGTGCTCTCGCCGACGCGGCAGGCGATGTGGGACCGGCTCGCCTTCACCGCCGTGGTCCGGTCGCGGTGACCGCCCGGCTGAGCGCGCCGCTGGGCCGGGGTGCCCGGCTGGCGCGGCTGCTCGCGCTGCTGGTGGTCGTCCCGTGGACCCTGGTCGCGCTGAGCAGCCAGGTGCCGGGCGCGCTGTCGGCGGTCACGGGCGGCGGCGACGGTCCCGACCATCCGGACGCGGCGGCCTGCGCCCGCTACCGCTCCCCTGACCGGGTGCCGGTCAGCGGCCACGACGAGCCGGACGCGCGGCTGCGGGTGTTCGCGATCGGCTACCACCTGGACCTCGGGCACGCGGAGAGCTACGAGACGTGGCGCACGGCGATGCGCTGCCTGGTGGAGGAGACGGTGCTGCCGCACCGCAAGCCGGGGGTGCCGACGCTGATCGTCTTCCCCGAGGACGTCGGGCTGCCCACGGTCGGGATCGGCGCGCGCGGCGCCGGGGTGCGGGCGCAGGCGCGCGGCGCGGCGCGGGCCGCCACCGAGGCGGTGCCGCTGGGCATGGCCGGGGCGCTGGCGCAGCTCAACGTGGCGTACGCGCCGCAGATCGCGGCGTACCAGGTGCGCTTCGGCGGGGTGGATCCGCGCAAGCAGGTGCTGCTCGGCGCGACGGACACGTTCGTACGCGCGTTCAGCCGCACCTTCTCCGAGATCGCCCGCGACTACGGCGTGTACGTGGTGGCCGGCAACAACCAGGCCCGCTACCGGGTCAGCCGTGATCCGGCCGAGGTCGCCCTGTTCGCCGACCCGGCGTACCGGTCGACCGGCACGGCGTACGTGGCCACCGAGTCGCGGGTGGCCAACGTGACGTTCCTGTGGGGGCCGGACGAGGTGCGCGCCGACGCCCCCGACTTCGAGCGCAACCTGCTGTTCCGCAACGAGAAGGTGCCGCTGACCGCGCTGGAGCTGGACCTGCTGGGCCTGGACGAGGGGCCGTCGAGCGGGGCGGCGGGGCGGGCCAACGCCAGCGGCGTGGACGTGGCCGGATTCCGGGTCGGGTTCGCCACCTCGCTGCCCGCCT
The DNA here is from genome assembly GCF_029948125.1 of Catellatospora sp. KI3. GTDB lineage: Bacteria > Actinomycetota > Actinomycetes > Mycobacteriales > Micromonosporaceae > Catellatospora. Next base: position 243,637 of record NZ_JASAMB010000009.1, on the reverse strand, counting down.
TCGGCTACGGGTACCCGTTCGGGCAGCGTCCGGCCGGGTTCGACCCGTGCGCCGACCTGCGCGTGTCGTACGCGGCCTGCCTCGACGCGCAGGGCGTCGACGTGATGGTCCAGGCCGACGCCAACCCGGGCCGCTGGGCCACCGCGGCGCAGAGCGGCGGCTGGCAGCCCCTTGAGTGGATGGGTTCGACCTGGCGCGCCGTGGCCGACCCGACCGTCAGGTTCCGCTACAACGTGACCCCGATGATGACCGGCAACCTGTTCGACCTCGTGTTCGACGGCCAGAGCGCGATCACCGGCCGGGGCGCGACCGGGCCCGGCCGGCGCTATGTCGGCACCGGCGAGCGCACCGCCACCGACCCGGCCGAATACCAGGTGTACGCCGGGGACAAGCCGGAGTTCCTGGCCCTGTCGCCCTGGTCGGCGCCGGACGGGACCCGGGACGCGCTGGCCGCGGCGGCCGGGCGGCTGGCCGCCGGGTCGGGCACCCCGCAGGAGGACGGGTACGTCGAGTCGGTGCTCTACGCCGACCTGGTGCGCTGATCAGGTCGCGTCCCCGGCCGGCTCGAAGTTCCAGGCGGTCTGGCTGAACCGGGTGCCCTTGCCGAAGCCGAGGGCACGCACCGGGTCCACCCGGTAGACCAGGGCGCAGCCGCCGACGTGATGGAAGGCCTCGTCGGCGACCTCGTAGCGCCAGTCGGGGCCGTACTTGAACTCGTACACCAGCGCCACCCGGGACAGCTCCGGCGTCTGGCGCACCCGGACCGCGTCGCCCTCGACGACCAGGTCCAGGCCCTCGTCGAGGGCGTTGGTGCCGGTGGTGAGCACGCAGTGCGGGTTCTCGGCCAGGTTGCGGGCCTTGCGCTCGGTCGGGCCGGTGCAGAAGTACAGCGCCTCCTCCGACCACACCGCCAGCAGCGGCGTCACGTGCGGGCGGCCGTCGGGGCGCACCGTGGACAGCCAGAACACGGGCGCGTCGACGAGGCGCGCGCGGGCGTCGGCCCACGGTACGGGCTCGGCCCCGGGACTGCTGAACCGGGCGTCGAGCACGGCGGTCGGCTCCGACCGGGTGAGGTGTCCCATCGCGTCCTCCGATCAACGGTCGGACGGGCGGCTGCCAGGGCCCGCCGACGGCGAAAGCCGGGCGGCGACGCGAACCCGGCCCGGCTGCCATGCCCCGTCCGGGTCGGGGCTAAACGTCGCCCAGCGCGTGGGCCACCAGGGCCAGATCGGCGACCAGGCCCTGGTACAGCGCCTCCCGGTCCTCGGCACGCAGCACCGCCGACGGGTGGATGGTCGCGGCGAACCGGCCGTGGGCACCGGCGAAGAGCTCGGGATGGTGCGCCGCGTCCGGCCACGGCAGCAGCTGCCCGCGTACGCCGGAGATCGTCGCGGCCGGACCCAGCAGCGCCTTGACCGCCGTGCCGCCCAGGGCCACCACGAACCTGGGGCGCAGCAGTTCCAGCTCCGCCACCAGCCACGGCAGGCAGGCGACGACCTCGGTACGCGTCGGCGTCTGATGGATGCGGCGCTTGCCGGTGTCGCGGTGCTTGAAGTGCTTGACCGCATTGGTCAGGTACGCATCAGTCCGGGCCAGACCCGCCTCGGCCATGGCCCGGTCCAGCACCTTGCCCGCCGGGCCGACGAACGGCGCGCCCCGGCGGTCCTCCACGTCGCCCGGCTGCTCGCCGACCAGGACCACGGCGGCCCGGCCCGGACCGGCGCCGAAGACCGTCTGGGTGGCGTCGCGGTAGAGGTGGCAGCCTCGGCAGCCGCCCGCGGCCGCGCGCAGGTCGTCGACAGAGCCCGGATGCGCGGGTACGAACTCCTCCGCCCCCGGTTCGGTTCTGGTGGCCACGCGCTGGTCGTACCCCGGTGGGCCGGGGTTCAACCCCGCTCAGCTCGCCAGCACGGCCCGGCGCTCCCGCTCGGCGCCCTCCAGGGCGGCGGTGGTGTCGGCCAGGTGCCGGTCCAGGGTGCGCCGCAGGCCCGCCACCCGCTCGACCGAGTGCCCGACGTTGCGCAGCGCCTGCTTGATCCGGTCGCGGACGGCCAGGTCGGTGAAGATGTTGTCGAACCACACGTCGGCGAACCGGGTGAAGCCCTCAAGCTCCAGCTCGGGCAGGGTGAGGTTCACGTCGCGTACGTCGGCCAGCTCGGTGCGCAGCTTCGCGATGTGATGGTCGGCAACGGTCGCGGCGGAGGCCGCCTCGTCCATCCGGTCGTGCTTCATCGCGCTGCTGAACGCGCCGCCGCCCAGCCACGTGTCGTAGCCCGACCAGTCGTCGGCCTTGCCCAGCAGCACGGCGACCCGGTCGAGGCTCTCGGCGGCCCGTGCGGCCGCCGCGGCGGCCTCGCGCAGCTCCTTGAGCTCGGCGGTGAGGCTGCCGCGCCGCTCGGCCAGCTCCAGCAGGCGCCCGGCCCGCGGGTCGCCGCTGTCGGCCAGGTGCTGCTCCTTCTCGGCCAGCACGGCGGTGTAGTCGAACTCGGCGGTACGCAGCGTCGCCAGCCGCGCCCGCGCGACCGCCAGCTCGTCGGCGAGCACCCGCAGCCGCTCCTTCGCCTCGGCCACCCGGTACGCGGCGGCCTGCTCCTCGGCCCGCTCGCGGGCCAGCGCGTCGTCGCGCGCTCCGCGCAGCGCCAGCCAGATACGGGTCAGCGACATGCCCTCCAGCTTGGCGACGTCGGCCGCCTCAGCGGCGTGCGCCTTGGTGACCAGCCCCAGCTGCCGCTGCGCACCGTCGACGCGCTCGCCCAGCTCCCGGCAGCGCTGCGTGGTCACCTGGTGCTCGCGTACGGCTTCCGCCGCCGCCGCCAACCGGATCTGGATGTCGTCCAACATGCCGGACATTGCAGCATCCCACTGCAAGCCGCTCGCCTCGACGCGGTCTGCGCGGTCAGTCGGTGTCGGGCAGGCCTTCGAGGCGCCGCAGGCGTTCGATGATCTCGGCGGTGAGGTCGAGGCTGTCGGGGGACAGCCCGGACATGCGGTGGGCCAGGCGGCGTACCCGCGAGTCGCGCAGGGCGCCGACGGTACGCAGCTCCCGGTCCACCGCGGCGGCGCGGTCGGGGTCGAGGAAGTAGGCGACGTCGACACCGAAGTGGGCCGCGATGCGGCCGACCAGCTCGTGGCTGGGGTTGCTGCGCCTACCGGTGCGCAGCATCCCGATGTACTGCGCCGACACCTCGGTCGCCTGGGCCACCATCTCGTCGGTCTGCCGTACGCCGCCCGGCTTGATCGTCTCCAGCAGGTGGTTGTACCGCTCGGCGAAGGGCGGGGGCGCCGGCGGTGCGCTGGGAAGAGGCATGCGTTCGGCCCTTCCGGGGTCGTGCCCCGCCTCATCGGGCGGTCGGGGATGCCGCATCGGGGTCCTCCACTATGGACGATCATCGAACAGGCCCTATGTCTTCGGCAAGCCTGCCCGATGGGTCCGGTGGCGCGGTCAGCGCTCGGCCGAGTCCTGCAGCTCGTCGAGCTGGTGCCCGAACGCCATGATCACCGCGTCGAACTGGGCCTGGATCGCGGGCAGGTTGGACCGGGCCGTCTCCAGCGCCCGCAGGCACGTGGCCAGCATCGCCACGTCGCGCGCCAGCCGCTCCCGGTCCGGGCTGTACGCTCCCCCGGCCGTGGCGCGGTAGCTGGCCGCCGCCCGGTCGGCGTCGCGGCGGGCGTTGTCGATGATGTGCGCCGCCTGCTTCTCGGCCGACTCCACGATCAGGCGGCTCTGCTCCTGCGCCGCCGCGATCACCGTGTCGGCCTGCGCCTGCGCCCGCGCCGTCAGCGTCACCGCCTCGGCGGCCACCTGCCGGGCCCGCGCCGCCGCGTCAACCGGCTGGAACCGGTCCCCCAGCCGCTTGACCCGGTCCAGCTCCGCCTGCTGCGCCAGGATGTACGCGTTGAGCGCGTCCACGTCCTCGGCCAGGCCGCGCCGCAGCCGGTCCACCGCCTCCTTGTCGTAGCCGCGCTTGCGGCCCGCCGCGTCAGGCAGGTGGTATCGCATGATCGACTCTGGTGTATGCGGCACCCGCCTGCGCAGGTCCGGCTGCTCGTGGGCGCTCGCGGCGCTGATCGGGGTCACCCTGCCTGCTTCCTCAACGGGTCGCCGCGGAGTAACCCGCGCCGGCGGTGGACGGTCGGTAACGCGTGCCGTCGTACTCCTCCACATGCACCCGGTCGGCCGGCACCCCCGCCGCCGCCAGGTCCTCGCGCGCCGCCGCCACCATCGCCGGGGGGCCGCACGCGTAGATCTCCAGATCGTTCAGCTTTCCCGCGTTCAGCGCGGCCGACACCACGTCGTCGCGGCCGCCGGACACCGTGACCACCGACAGCCAGCGGTGCGCCGCCTGCAGTCCGCGCAGCGTGTCCAGGTCGTACAGGTCGGTGTCGGAGCGGGCGCCGACGTACAGCTCCACGCCCCGCACCGGCACCCCCGAGCCGGTCTCGACCTCGACCTGCTCGACCAGCGCGCGCAGCGGCGCCAGCCCGGTGCCGCCCGCGATGAGCAGCAGGTCGCGGCCCCCGCCCGGCAGCAGCGTGAGCCGGTCGCCGACCGGCGCGCCGAGCCGGATCTGATCCCCCTCGCGCAGCTGGTACACCAGCGCCGGGCTGAGCTGCCCGCCCCGGTACGCCCGGACGTGGAACTCGATCGTGCCGTCGGCGCGCGGGGTGTTCGCGGGTGAGAAGTAGCGCCACACCCGGGGCCGCAGCGGGCACTCCAGCGACAGCGACTGCCCCGGCCAGTACGGCAGCGGCATCGTCGGCCGGACCGTGAACACCGCCAGGTCCGGCCCGCGCAGCTCGTGTTCGAGCACGTCCGCGGTCCACCAGGCAGGCTGGCTGCGCGCGGCGTGCTCGGCCGCCCGCATCATCGTCGCCGACACCTGGTCGTAGGCGGTGGCCCAGTCTCGGGCCAGCTCCGGGGTCCAGGCATCGCCCAGGAAGTGCTCCAGGGTCGCCATCAGCGCCTGGCCGATCTGCCCGTAGTGCGAGCCCACCACCGAGAACTTGCGGTGGTCGCGGCCCAGACTCTCCAGGTAGGCCGCCGCCCGGTCGAGCCGGTCGACCTGCGCCACGATGTGGCCCAGCGCCTGCAGCAGCTTGTCGCGCTGGGCGGCCATGGAGATCGGGAACATGTCGCGCAGCTCCGGGTACGCCACGAACAGGTAGGCGTAGAAGTGCTGCGCCGCGCGGTCGCCCTGGGCCAGGACCGTGGCGAAGCTGCGCTGCAACCGGGCGGCGTCCATGGTCAGGCGGCCGCCGCGAGCACGGGGCGGATCGGCTCGGACTGGCCGGGGCCGGCCGGTGGGGCGGTCGGGGTCTGACTCATCGTCGCCTCCGGCTCGTCGGGTGGCTCACGTGGGGCGGCGCATCGACGCGCAACCAGCAGTTGGTAATTGTCGTTCCATCCAAACTGCTGGTTGTCCTCGCGCGAGCAGCATATATAGACGAGGCCTGGCGGTGTCAACCAGTAGATGACGGAACTACTGAGCGTGGTTGCGATCGAGTGTGCCCGGTGCCGTCCACACCGGCCAGAGCTGCGACGGCGTTGCGACAACGCTCTTGCGGGACGGGCACGTGTCACCCGATCGGGCGGCCGCCGGGCCGGGGAACACAAAGCGGGCGCCGGGACTTCGGGGAGTCGCCAACGCCCGCCTGGGATCGTGTGCTGCCGACTAGGTTAAAACGTATACGGTGTCAGGACAAGAGCACATCTTGAGTTGCAACTTTGGTACTTAATCGCGTAAGAAACATACTCCGGGTCAGCCGACTCTGCTTCGGTCAGTTCGACTCTGCTTTGGTCAGGTTGCGTTCGGCGGCGACCAGGGCGCGGCGGGCGGCGCTGTGCTCGGCTTTGGCCCGTACCGACTCCGCTCGGGCCTGCTCACGCCGCCCGGTCAGCGTCAGCAGCGCGGCCTCGATCTCCGCCAGCTCGGCCGCGGCCGACTGCTGCGCCCGATCGGCTGCGGCCAGCCGTTCGGCCGCCTCGGCCAACTCCGCCTGGGCCGTGGCCAGCTCCCGCCGCGCCGTCTCCCGCGCTCGGCTCTCCGCCTCCGCGCGCAGCCGATCCGCCTTTCGTGCCGCCGCCGTCCGAGCCGCCGACAGCTCCCGGTCAGCCTCGTGACCGGCAGACTCCCGCCGTGCCGTAGGCCGCCGCCGCTGTCGCCCCGGCTCCGGCGACTCGGCACCGCCCCGCTCGGAGCCTCGTGCCACCGCCGCGGCTGGCCCCTTCGCCGCAGCACCACGTCGCCCCGCCGACCCGCCACGACGGTTGATGTCGATGACGTTCCCCCTCGCCGCCCCCGCCTCCGCCGCAGCACCTCCCACCACCTCCGCACCGGCGTCGACATCGCCGTCGGCGTCCGCGTCGGCGGCGGCGGCGGCGGCGGTCGGCCGGTCACCGCCGGTCGGCCGGTCACCGCCGGTCGGCCGGTCACCGCCGGTCGGCCGGTCACCGCCGGTCGGCCGGTCACCGCCGGTCGGCCGGTCACCGCTGATCAGCTGGTCGTCGCTGGCCGACTCGGCGTCGCTGGTCGGCTTGGCGTCGCTGGTCGGCTGGTCATCGGTGGGGGCCATGCCGAAACCGAAGCCGGTATACGACTCGGCGCGCAGCAACCGTCCGGTGCGGACCCGATCGGCGATGTCCGGATCGGCCAGGGCGGCAGCCAGGGAGGCTTCGGCCTCCGCAAGTGGCAGGCGGGACACGGGGACGTCCGGCTGGACCTCGATCGCCTGCTCGCCCGCTCGGGCGGTGAGGTCGGCGAGCAGATCCTTGCGCCGGGCTGACAGGGTACGTACACGGTCGCCCGCGAGTTCGCGCTGCGCCCGCCGCAACTGGTCGGCGAGGTCGGTCAGCTGCTCCACCAGGTCGGGGCGGGTCAGAGCGAGGCGGTTGACCAGCCAGGCACCGACGGTGGGCTTGCGCAGGCGGCCGATCGCGGTCGCGTCCTTCGCCCTGCCCGCGGCTCTCGCCTCGGCGACGGCGGCATCGCGGGCCGATACGAAACCCTCCGGCGGCGCCGCGTAGAGCGCGTCGGCCACCCGTTCGACCTCACTCACCACACCGCCATGATCCCCCGCCCCGGTCCCCCCACACCGCGCATTCCTCGGCGAGCCGAACGTGCACTTTCAGGGAAACTGCACGAAACACGCCCAAGATTCCACCACTTTCCCCAACCTGCACCCCCACTCCGGGGTGATCACCGGGGCGGGACGGATGCTCAGGCCTGCCAGTGGCGCGGCCCCAGGATGAGATCGCCCTCCGCAATCAGTCAGCCAACGGCTCCCCCGACGAAATCGCCCTCTGCGGTCAGTCGGTTGGTTGCTCACCCCGAGTAGATCGTCGTTTGCGGTCAGAACGCCACCACTCACCCCCGGAGATCGTCGTTTGCGGCCAGAAGGAGCGCACGAGCCGCACACTTCGACCCCTCACGACGATCACGCCCGGAAGGTCACCACCTGCGGTCAACATGCGGCCACCCGCACAGCGAACTGCCCGTGGGCCGGGATGGCCTGTGGGCCGGATGGACGACGGAGCGCGGAGCCGGGTGCGGCAGGGACACCGGTGATCACGGTGTCCGAAGTAGCGACACGCAGCCGAACGAGGGGATCGTCGTTTGCGGTCGAACGGCGCGCATTAGCGGCAGACTTCGACCGCTACCGGCGATCACGCAGAGAAGATCGCCGTCTGCGGTCAGCATCGCGCCCTCTCGCGCGGCGAATGGCGAGCGGCGAGAGGGCGAGAGGGCGAGGGCCGTGGAACCGCGGCGCGGGAACGTTGATGATCACGGTGCCAGGGTGGCGACACGCCGTCGAACCCGGCCATAAAGTTCATGATCAACGAAGCGGTGGGGCGGTGGGGGTGGGTGGTCAGGGGGCGGGTGGGGGTTGGAAGAGGCCGTGAATCTGCCAGCCTTGGTTGGGGAAGCCGGCGGCGAGGGCGGTGCGGTCGGAGGCGGTGTTGGCCGGGTCGTGCAGGTAGACGGGGACCGCGCCGTGGGCCAGGATCCAGCGGGCGGCCTGGGCGGTCAGGCGGGAGGCCAGACCCTGGCCGCGGTGGGCCTCGTCGGTGCCGACAGAGATCTCCATACCGGCGGGATTGTGGCGTTTGACGCCGACGCCTGCGGCGTAGCGGCCCTGCTCGTCGAAGGCGACCAGGGCGTCCCCGCCGAACGGGTGCAGCCATTCGGGTAGGCGCGGATCCGTGGCGGGCACCCAGATCCCGACGTCGGGCAGGTCGGTCGGGGCCGTCGTCCACCGGAACACTCCGGCGAAGGCGCGGGCGTCGGGGCGGCCCAGCGCGGCGGGCAGCTGCGCGGGGACGTCGGCCCAGTCGCGTACGGCCGCGCGCACCTGCTCGGCGGCCTCGGGCGCCACCGACAGCACCCCGCCGCCGGGACGCGACACTCCGAGCACGTCATGGACCCGGCCGTCCCAGCCGGGGCTGGTACGCAGGTCGGTGCCGACCACGGTCAGCTCGTCGTGGTCGGGCCAGTCCCCCAGGAACGCGGCGAGGAACGCGGTCAGCGCGGGTGCGGTGCGGGTCTCCATCGCATCGAAGGATACGTCGCGCGTACGCGATCCTCCGGTGCGATGTGCCACTCAGCGCGGCGTACCCCGGCCCAGCACCGCGATGTCGCAGTCGCCGTCGCCAGCGGCGACCCCGGCCGACGCCACGGTCGCGGCGGCCGAGGCGACCGGCAGCGGGCGGCGCGCGTACGACGTCGCCAACCTCAGGTCCTTGGCCAGCGCCGCCAGCGTGAACGGCGCCCCGGTGTAGTCCTGCGCTCCGAGCCGTTCGCGGCCGCGTCCGGCGACGCGCTCGAACGCGCCCAGGGCGAGGGTGTCCAGCACCAGCTCACGGGGCAGGCCGAAGTCCTCGCCGAGGCTGACGGCGTCGTGCATCCCCGCCGCGACCACGCCCAGGGCCAGGTTCGCGACCAGCTTGAGCGCCGTCGCCGCGCCGACGGGCCCGGCGTGGCGGCGGCCCGCGCGGGACCAGGCCGCCAGGACCGGAGCCGCCTCGGCCGCGTCGGCCTCGTCGCCGCCGGTGAGCACGGTCAGCGATCCGGCGTGCACCGACGCCACCGAGCCGAGGACCGGCGCCTCCAGGTAGCGCAGGCCCGCGGCCGTGACCCGGGCGGCCAGCCCGACCGATTCGTCGGGCCCGACGGTGCTCGCGTTCACGACCAGCGTGCCCGGGGCGGCGCCGGCCGTGACGCCGTCGGGGCCGAGCAGTGCCCGCTCGCTCGCCGAGGCGTCGAACACCATCACCACGACCAGGTCCGCTCCGGTCGCGGCCGCCGCTGCCGTCGGCGCCTCGGCCGCACCGCGCGCCACCAGGTCACCGGCGCGTCCGGCGGTACGGTTCCACACCGCCACCTCGTGCCCGGCGCCCAGGAGCACCGCGGCGAACGCCGTACCCATGCGGCCCAGCCCGCAGACGGCGACTCTCACGCGCGGTCCTGCGGCACGATCGCCCAGGCCTCGATCTCCAGCAGCAGGTCGGGCCGGAACAGGGCCACCACCTGCACCGCCGTGCTGGCGGGCAGGTGCTCCCCCATCACCTCGGCGCGTACGTCGCGGATGGCGGCCAGGCAGGCCGCGTCGGTGATGAAGTAGCCGAGCTTCACCACGTCGGCGAAGGCGGCTCCGGCGGCGGCCAGTGCCGTGCCGAGGTTGGCGAAGATCTGGCGCGTCTGCGCGAGCGGGTCGCCCTCGCCTACGAGCTTGCCGTTCTCGTCGAGGGCGACCTGCCCGGCGACGGCGACCAGGCGGCCGGTGCCGTACACGACATGGCTGTAGTTGGGGGAACCGGCCAGGCCGTCGGGGGCCGGTATGCGTACGAGGTGGGACATGTCGTGGTCCTTTCCAGATCGACTCGACGATTGTGGCCGGTCGCGGGCCGTCGCAGTAGCGCAGGTATGTCATCCCAGCCATGCGTGTCAGGCATGGCTCGTTACGCTGCCCGGATGGACCTCACCGCGCTGCGCTCGTTCCACGAGGTGTGCCGGCAGGGGTCGATCAGCGCCGCGGCCCAGGCCCTCGGCTACACCCAGTCCGCGGTGTCGCGGCAGCTCGCAACCCTGGAGACGGCCCTGCGCGGGCCGCTGCTGCGGCGGCACGCGCGGGGCGTGCAGCCCACCGCGGCCGGCGAGGCGCTGCTGGTCCACGCGGCGGCGATCCTGGCCCGGGTCGAGCAGGCCGCCGAGGAGGTGGCGGCGGCCCGTACCCGGCAGCCCGGCCGGTTGCGGGTCGGGGCGGTGCCCACAGCGGTCGGGCACCTGCTGCCGCGCGCCCTGACCGCGTACGCCGCGACCGACCCCGGCATCCGGGTCAGCTTCGCCGAAGGGGTCACCCCGCGGCTGCTGCCCCGGCTGCGCGACGGCAAGCTCGACCTGGTCGTGGTCACCGACTACCCGCCCGGCCTGCCCGTGCTCGACGGCGTACGGGTGCTGCACCTGCTCGACGACCGCCTGCACCTGGCCGTGGCGCGCACCCATCGGCTGGCCGGGACCGGCCCGGTCGACCTGGCCGAGCTCGCCGACGAGGCGTGGGTCGAGGACTACGCGGGCGCGGCGGCGATCCTCACCAGCGCCTGCGGCCGCGCCGGGTTCACGCCCCGGGTCGAGATCGAGACCGGCGGCTGGATGGGCAAGCTCGCCTTCGTCGCGGCCGGTTTCGGCGTGTGCCTGGTCCCCGGCCTGCTGGTCCCGGCGGTACGGGTCGACATCACCATCTGCGAACTGCGCGATCCCCCGGTCCGGGCCGTGTACGCCGCGCTGCGCGACCGCGAGGCCGACAGCGGCCCGGCCGCCCGCTTCGCCGCAGCGCTCGCCGAGGCGGCGTTCGCGTGAGGGGCGCGGCTCAGTCCCAGTCGTCGGCTCCGCCCAGCAGCTCCGTCAGGCACAGCCCCGGATCATCGGCCTCGGCAGTCCAACGGTCGTAGGTGGTGTCCCACAGCGGCGCGAGCTGAAGCCCCCACGGCAGCCGGTACCGGTGGACGAACACACTCCCGTCAGACTGCTCGATGATGAGCTGTTGGCCGCGTAGTCTGCCCCGGTGCCGGACCCTGGTGACCGTATGCACCTCGGTCCGCCAGTCGCCGATGCTGAGCACCCTCCGCTCGCCCATCTGGCGCAACTCGGCGCTCGCGGCGCCGAGCCGCCCCGACCACAGCACCGTCCCCTGGTCGTCCGTCATCGCCGCCCGTTTCTCGACTCGCGTACGTCGTTCCGGTCAGGAGATTGTGGGGCGCGGTCCGACGCGCCGACTACGGCCAGTGACTAATCTGACGTGACCGTCCACTGTGAGTCTCGGCATTCGGCCTTGTCCGGGCGCCGTCGAAGCGGTTGGGTCGAGGCATGGCACGCATCGCCTACGACGGCCGGGACGCTGCGGCGTTCGAGGCCTCCCGCCACCTGTCCGACCACGGACTGGCCGCCTGGCGGGCGGCGGTGGACCGGCACCTGTCCCCCGGTCCGTGCACCCGGCTGCTGGACCTGGGCGCGGGCACCGGCATGTGGGCGGGCGCCTTCACCACCTGGTACCCGGGCATGGAGGTCATCGCCGTAGACCCCTCGGCCGCGATGCGTGCTCGGTGCTCGCACCCGAACGTCCTCGCAGGGGACGCGGCCGACATTCCGCTGGCCGACGCCCACGTCGACGCCGTCTGGGTGTCGACCGTCATCCACCACGTGCCCGACCTGGCCGCCGCCGCGCGGGAGGTGCGCCGGGTGCTGCGGCCCGGCGGAAGAGTGCTGATCCGCTCGGCCTTCGCGGGCCGCCACGAGGCCATCTCGCTGTTCCGCTACTTCCCCGAGGCGGTCCGCGTCCTGGACACCTTCCCGAGCGTCGCGGACGTCGAGGCGGCTTTCGCGACGGTCGGCATGGCCACGGTCTCGTTCGAGCCGGTGCCGCAGGTCACCTCTCCGTCGCTGCGCGAGCTGGCAGCGGGCCTGCGCCGGGAGGCGCACACGCCGCTGCAGCTGATCACCGACGACGATTACGCCGCCGGGCTGGCGCGGCTGCACCGCGCCGTCGAGGTCGCGGAAGCCCCGGTGATCGACGCCCTCGACCTGCTGGTCCTCCGCTGACCTGCCTGTCGGCGGCTACGGCGAGGTGATCCGGACCGAGACCGGGGCGCCCCACCAGCCGTCGCGGACGAACAGCGCGGCGTACCAGCCGGACTGGGCCGGGGTGACGGCGAGCGAGCCGGCCTGGGCGGTGTACAGGTCGGTGCCGGGCAGGTGAAGCGCGAAGTCGGCCCCGGCGGCGGTCCTGCTCCAGGTGGCCGGAGCGCCGGCGCTGCTGCCGAGGACGTACAGGTGGGACAGGCCGCCGGTGACGGTGAAGGTGTAGGGCGTGCCCGCCGTCAGGTAGACGTCGCGGATGTCGACGATCCAGTCGCCGTACGCGGTCCCGACGGGCTGGAACACGGTCGCGGTCGTCGACAGGGTCTGATCGCCGGAGACGAACTGCACCTTGTACTTGACCGGGCTGGTGTTGCCGGGATGCCCGTAGACGCGGGTCGGGTTCATCCCCGTCGGCAGCCGCCCGGAGTTGTTGTCGAAGGCGACCCAGTCGGCGGGCGAGAATCCGCCCTGGGCGCTGGAGTTCAGCAGGCAGGCTGTCGGGTCGTGCAGCGCGATGTCGGAGTCGTAGCCCTGCGAACCCCGGGTCGCCACCACCGACCAGTACGAACCGGCGGTCGTGGCGCGGTACGTGGCCAGGGACGTCTTCAGCACGGCGCCCTCGTCCAGCAGGTCCGCCGTGGCCGGGGCCAGGCACGGCAGCGGTCCCCGCACGGGCACCGCCGACGCGGGCGCGGCCGGCGTCAGCAGCAGCGCCCACACGGCGGCCAGACCGACCGGAACACGCGTCGTACGGATCATCGCCCGACTCCCTCCACAGGCCCGCGCCGTCGCGCGGTGGGCCCATGGTGGACGCGGGTCGCGGCCGTGCCAAGCCAGCCGTCAGGATCTGGACAGGCCGGGGCGGCCCGGGTGCGGGCCGCCCCGGCGCGCTCACACGCGGCTCGGGGTGTCGACCGGGGTGAAGGTGTGGTCGGGTCCGAGCAGGTGCACCCGGCTGGTGGCCAGGTCGAAGTACATGCCGACCAGCTCCAACCGCCCGTCGGCGACCCGTTCGCGCACCGCCGGGTAGGTCCCCAGGTGCTCCAGCTGCTGCAGCACGTTGCTCTGGCAGAGCCGGGTCAGGTGGTCGGCGTCGGACGGCGGGGCCGACTCGACCCGGGCCAGGCTCGGCCGGGCGTGCCGCAGCCAGCTGCCCAGGTGCGGCATCGGCGCCGGGTGCGTCACCGGCCGCAGCAGCGCGGCCAGCGCCCCGCAGCCGGAGTGGCCGCACACGGTGATGGTCCGCACCTGCAGCACGTTCAGCGCGAAGTCGACCGCCGCGCCGACGCTGGCGGCCTCGGCGTCGTCGTACCGGGGCACCAGGTTGCCGACGTTGCGCACCACGAACAGGTCCCCGGGCCCGGTCGCGGTGATCAGGCTGGGCACCACTCGCGAGTCCGAGCAGGTGAGGAAGAGCTGCGTGGGCTGCTGCCCGGTGCGGGCCAGGTCGGCCAGCAGCGGGGCGATGCGCCGCGCGGCGTGGCGGTGGAACATGCGCGCGCCGCGTACCAGCCGCTCCTTGGCGCCGGTCGGTGCCCCCTCGGCGGGCGGCGCGGTCTCGGCGGGGGCGGCCGGGCGGTGGATGCGGGGCAGCCACCACGCGGTCGGGTGCAGCTTGCGGGCCGGGGGCCGCTGGCCTGTGATCGCACCCGCGTACCAGTCGTGGTGCAGTTCGTGCACCTCGACGGTGCCGCCGCCGCGCTCGTGGCCGATCAGCCAGTCGTGCAGCGCGGTCACCGCCGCGTGGTCCATGAAGTCGGCGTTGAGCTCCACCGACACCACCGTCGCGGCGGGGATGCGGCCCAGCTCGCGGCTCAGCCGGGGCACCGCCAGGAACGTCACCGAGCCCTCGACCACCACATGCCAGCCCTGCCCGTCCAGGTGGGCGCGGACGGTGGCGTGGGTGAGGCGCCACACCGACAGCAGCAGGGCGCAGGCCATACCGACCAGGACGCCTTCGAACAGTCCCAGCACCACGACCGCGAGCAGCGTCAGCAGGTAGACCGGGGTCTCCCGGTGCTGGTGCACCTGCTGGGCGTGGGTCAGGTTGACCATCTGCACGCCGGTGTAGACCAGCAGCGCCGCCAGCGCGGGCAGCGGGATCAGCTCGATCACCGGCACCGCGGCGAGGACCAGTACCAGGATCCAGACGCCGTGCAGGACCGTGGACAGCCGCGAGCGGGCCCCGGCGCGCACGTTCGTCGACGACCGCACGATCACCCCCGCCACCGGCAGGCCGCCCAGCGCCCCGGCGACCATGTTCGCCGCGCCCTGCCCGCACAGCTCGCGGTCCAGGTTCACCCTCGGTCCGGAGTGCATCCGGTCGACCGCGACGGCGCACAGCAGCGACTCGACGCTGGCCACCATCGCGATGGCGCCGACCGCGGCCAGCCCGGCGTGCAGCGGGCCGCCGGGCCACTGCGGCCCGGCCTCGAAGGACAGGATGTCGTCCGGTATCTCCACCCGCTGCACCGGCCAGCCGGTCACCACCGCCGTGGCCGTGCCGACCACGATCGCGGCCAGCGGCGCCGGGATCACCTTCGGCAGCGCCGGGACGTAGCGCCACAGCGCCAGCACCGCGAGCGTCAGCACCCCGATCAGCACCGCCGTGGTGTGGTTGTGCATCAGCTCGCGCGGCAGCGCTTTCAGGTTGGCCAGCGCCGAGGCCTGCGGTGCGTCGCCGAGCAGCACGTGCACCTGCGACAGGACGATCACGACGCCGACCCCGGCGAGCATGCCGTGCACCACCGCCGGGGACACCGCCAGCGCCGCGCGGGCCACCCGGGAGGCCCCGAGCAGCAGCTGCAGCAGCCCGGCCGCGACGGTGATCGCGCACGCGCCGCGCCAGCCGAACGTCGCCACCGTCTGCGCCACGATCAGGGTCAGCCCGGCCGCCGGGCCGCTGACCTGCACCACCGAGCCGCCGAGCACCCCGGCGACGACGCCGCCGACGACCGCGCTGATCAGGCCCGCGATCACCGGCGCTCCGGACGCGACCGCGATGCCCAGCGACAGCGGCAGCGCGACCAGGACCACCACGAGGGAGGCGGGCACATCAGCCCGCAACCGTTCCCGCCAGAACCCGCTCATCTACCCATCACTTCCCTCCGTCGACACCTTGTCGCCGTCCTCAACGGCCCCAAGCTGTGAAAACGCTGATGGTTAGATCAACGGACGGAGGGCGCCGGCTAGGAGAGCAGGCTTTCGAGGTACGGCTCGATCAGGTCCAACGGGCCGGGCGGTTCGTCGCCGTCGTACATGTCGAAGAAGGCGAGCAGGTCGTCGTGTGGGTCGTGGCCGTCCAGCATGGGCAGCAGCGCGTCGGCGGCGGGTTGCCCGTACGCGAGCAGCAGGTTGGCGCGCAGGTAGCCGAGGTCGTAGCCGGCGGTGCCGCAGGAGGAGTTGGTCCAGTCGACGATGCCGGTCAGCTCGCCGTCGCGCCACAGCGTGTTGCCGGGGTGGAAGTCACGGTGCAGGAAGACGTCGCCGCGGGCGCGCCCGGCGGCCGCCGCGACAGCCTCGCGCCACAGTCCGGGCCGCACGGTGCCCGGTGGCGGTCCGACCCGGGCCGGATCCGTGTACGGCTCCGAGTCGGGCAGCCCGTCGCCGCTGAGCGAGTGCAGCCGCTCCGCCGCCTCGACGAGCTGTCGCAGCATGTCCGACGTCAGGTCCTCGGCCCCGGCGGCGCGGTGCGTGACGCTGTGCAGCATGGTGCCGGGCAGCCAGGTCATCAGCAGTGCCGGGTACTCGCACTCGGCGGCGCCCGGGTCGGCGTCCACCAGCCGGGGCACGGGCAGGCCGCTGCCCTCCAGCTTGGCCAGTGCGCGCATCTCGTCGTACGCGGTGAAGACCGGCGGATCCTCGGCCCAGCCGGGCCGCGACCACAGCCGCAGCACGTACGTCGCCTCGGCGGTGTGCACGGCGCTGACGCCGCTGGCGATGCCGCCCTCGAGCGCGACCACCGCCGTCACGGGGCCGGGCAGCACGCGCGACAGCCAGGCCAGGGTCGGGGCGCCGGGGCCGGGATGGCCCGGACGGCTCGGATACTCCACCAGCCCATCGTCGCCGCCTGGGGTCGGCTGGCCCAGCGGGTTTCTGCGAGGATGTGCCCGACATCCCGTCCAGAGATGAGGTCCGCATGCCCCGGCTGCACCTGATCGGCAGCGCCCACGAGTACGGTGACGTGCACACCTACCGGTTCCGCCCCGAGGGCCGGCTCGACTTCCGCCCCGGCGAGTACGGTCACCTGTTCTTCCCGCAGCTGCTGCGCCGGTTCACCAAGCCCGTGCGGGAGATCTCGTTCGCCTCGGCGCCCGGCGACGACGAGGTCTGGTTCACCCTGGACCACTCGTCGAACTCGCCGTTCCAGCAGCACTTCCGGGCGCTGGCGCCGGGTGCGCCGATGCAGGTGTTCGGCATCGGCGGGCACCTGCGCCTGCCGGACGACCCGGCCAGGCCGCTGGTGCTGATCGGCGGGGGCATCGGCGTGACGCCGTTCCGGTCGATCCTGCGGCATCTGCGCGCGCACCAGCCGGGCACCCCCGTGGCGCTGGTGCACGCCGCCCGCGAGCACCACCTGTACGCGGCCGAGTTCGCGCAGCTGCCGATCGCGTACCACCAGGTCGGCCGGGCCGAGCTGGGCGCGAGACTGGCCGAGGTCGCCCTGATCGAGCCGCCCGCCATGTACCTGGTGGCCGGGTCGGACAGCTTCGTCGGCGCCGCGGTGGAGCAGCTGCGCATCGCCGCCGTCCCCGACGACGCGATCCAGACCGACACCTTCAAAGGCCTGCACGACCTGGACTCCGGCGCCGCCTGACCCCGCCACCGTGCCAGGCCCCCCGCCTATCGACGGCGTTAAAAAGGGGCCCTTCTACATCGGATAACGATAAGAAGGGTCCCTTCCTTGCTCTCTAGAGGCGGAAGGCGAGGTCGGGCTCGATGACCGCCACGTCCATCTGGGCTTTCTGCAGGCGGCCGGAGTAGTCCCAGTTCATCGACTGCCAGCGGGTGAACTGGTCCAGCACCCACATGCCGGACTGGCGGCTGCCGTTGCCGGAGCGGCCGTTGCCGCCGAAGGGCAGGTGCGCCTCGGCGCCGGAGGTGGAGTTGTTGACGCTGACCATGCCCGCGCCGATGCCCCGCCGGAACGCGAACGCCTTGCCCGGGTCGGTGGTGTAGATGGCGCTGGACAGGCCGTAGCCGGGGGCGTTGGCCAGCTCGATCGCCTCGCCGAGGCTGCGGTAGCCGGTCACGCCGACGATCGGGCCGAACGTCTCCTCGTCGAAGATCGCGTCGCCGGGGCGTACGCCGTCGACGACGGCAGGGTGGTAGAACAGGCCGCGCTCGGGGTCGCCGACGAAGCCGGGGCGCGGGTTGGCGGCGGTGATGCGCCCGGTCGGGCCGAGCACCCGCTGACTGTCGGTGATCGACTTCAGGTGGCCCTCGTACGACACCGCGAAGCGCTCGTCGAGCAGCGGCCCGTACAGCACGTCGCGGGTCGGGTCGCCGATCGCGGCCGCGCCGACGGCGGCGGTGAAGCGGCGCAGGAACTCGGCGTGCACCGACTCGTGCACGATCGCGGTGCCCAGCGAGGTGCAGCGCTGCCCGGCGGTGCCGAACCCGGCGAACAGCGCGCCCTCGACGGCGAGGTCCAGGTCTGCGTCCTCGGTGACCACCATCGGGTTCTTGCCGCCCAGTTCCAGGCAGGGCGTCTGCAGGTGGCGGCCGCACAGCTCGCCGATGGCGCGGCCGACCTCGGTGGAGCCGGTGAAGCCCACCTTCTGCACCAGGCCCTGCTCCAGCGAGGTCCGCAGCCCGGCGAACGTCTCCGGACCGTCGGCGTGCACGATGTTCAGCACCCCGGCGGGCAGGCCCGCGCGGGCGAACAGCTGGTAGAGCGCGTCGGCGCTGGCGGCGGCGTAGGTGGCGGGCTTCCACACCACGGTGTTGCCGCACAGCAGCGCCGGCACCAGATACCAGGAGGGTACGGCGACCGGGAAGTTGCCCGCCGTGATGATCATCGTGGTGCCGACCGGCTCCCGGAAGGTGAACAGCTGCTTGTCCGGCATCTCCGACGGCACGGTCTGGCCGTAGAGGCGGCGGCCCTCGCCGAGGAAGAAGCGGCAGGTGTCCACGATCTCCTGGACCTCGCCGCGGGCTTCGGCCAGCGGCTTGCCGATCTCGCGGGTGACCAGGCGCGCCAGCGCCTCGGCATTCGCCTCGACCAGGGTGCCGACACTGGCGACGACCTGCCCGCGTACCGGCGCGGGCACGTCGGCCCAGGCGCGCTGCGCCGCGTGGGCCGACCGCGCGGCCGCGACCAGCTCGGCGGGCTCACCCAGCCCGACCTGCGCGACGACGTCGGCGAGATCCGCCGGATTGCGGCTGTCCACGGCGCGCGCGGTGGCGTCGGCCGGGGCACCGCCGATGATCGAACGAAGCATGCCAGCATCATGCGCGGCGCGACCGCCCCGCGTCGAGTACTCCGGAAGATCCATAATGCGGGTTTTGCCGGTGCTTTCTGGCACACTGTCCGAATGCAGCGAGTGACGGGGATCGGCGGGGTGTTCATGCGGGCGCGCGACGCCGCGGCCCTGCGTGACTGGTACCGCGACCACCTCGGCATCGACGTCTCGGCGTGGGGCGGGCACCGGTTCTTCTGGCAGGCCGGCGGCTCCACCGCCTGGTCGGTGTTCGAGGCCGACAGCGACTACTTCGGCAGCACCGAGCAGCCGTTCATGCTGAACTTCCGGGTCGACGACCTCGACGCGATGCTGGCGCAGCTGCGGGCCGCCGGGGTCAAGGTGGTCGACGAGGTCGAGGACGGCGAGTTCGGACGGTTCGGCTGGGCGTACGACGCCGAGGACAACCGCATCGAGCTCTGGCAGCCCCCGTTCGGGCAGTGATCACCAGGATGAAGCGGTTCCTCACCCGCAAGCGGACCTGGGCCGAGGGCTTCACCCTGCTGCACGTCTACCTGGTGCCCGACCTCGACCACGACCGGGACCTGGCGCGGCTGGTCGACGACTGCGGACGGCTGCTGTCCGGGTACGACTTCGTCAAGCCCGTGCCGGCGCCCTGGCTGCACTGCACCGTCGCGCCGGTGATGGGCGTGCCCGGTGCCGCCGTCGACGCCGCCACCCGGGCCGAGTTCGCCATCGCCCTGCGCGGGGCGCTCAACGGAGTGCCCGCGTTCACCCTCACCGCCGGATCGCCGCTGGCCGGGTCCACCACGGTCTCGCTCGACCTCGACGGCGACCTGCCCGGCCAGCCCCTGCACACCGTGTACACGCTGACCCGCAAGGTGATCGGCGAGCTGTTCGGCCCGACCGCGCTGGCGTACGAGGCGATGCCCGGCCACCTGACCCTGGCCTACGCCACCGGTGCCGGCGACTCCGGCGAGGTGCAGTCGACCCTGCGCACCCGCGTGCGGCCCAGCCACGCGCCGATGACCGTGCGCGAGGTGCACCTGGTCGACGTGCGCCAGCACCGGGGCGACCCGGTCTACTACAGCTGGACCGTGCTCGACCGGATACCGCTGCGCGCGCCCTAGCGTGCGATCATCGGCGGATGAGCGAGCAGTGGCGCACGGTCGAGGACATCAACGCGGCCCGCAGGCAGCGTGAGGACGCCATCGCCGGGTACGAGCCGCCGGCCGCCTTCAGCCTGGGCCGGCTGGTCGCCGACCGGGTCGAGTTCGCGTACGTCAACGTCGGCATCGGCCTGCTGCCCGCGGTGATCGTCGCGGGCGTCTGCGGGCACGTCTCCGGCAGCGCCGCCTACCGGCTCACCGTGGGGCAGTTCGACGCCGCGCTGGCCGAGCTGGCGCCCGCCGAGGCCTGCACCGACCTGCCGCACCCCAACCTGTGGAGCTGGCGGGCGCTGCGCGCCGGCATGTCCGGTGAGGACCAGCTCATCGCCGTGTACGCCGACGACCTGGGTGCGGACAGCCCCGACCCGCACGTGGCCGCCCTGCTCGCGGCCGCGGCCGGGCGCTGACTCAGGAACGGGACATCCGGCGGGCCAGTTCGGCGGCGCGGAACAGCTGCACCGAGCGGGCCTGGCCGGTGACGAAACCCTTGAGCGGGGCCGGCATCGACAGGTCGATGCGTTCCAGGATGCGGGTGCCGTCCCCGTCGGCGACCAGCTCGACCGTCGACTCCAGCCGCACACCGCCGGGGCTCTTCACGCTCTGGGCCAGCTTCGACTGGTCGGGCAGCGTGCGCATGCGCACCTTGATCGCGTTGTGCCAGCGCAGCTTCCTCAGGAACTTGAAGCGCTCGACGGCGACGTAGTCCAGCACCGGGCGGTCGCGTTCGTCGACGGCCATCTTCACGTCGCGGACGGTCACCACCAGCGGGGACAGCCCGATGTAGCTGTTGGGGTCGGCCAGGTGCCGGAACACGTCGTCCAGCGCCGCGTCGACCCGCCACTCATGCTCCAGCACTGCCTTGGCCACGACGCCAGCGTAGGCCGCGCACGGCCGTACCACCAGGGCGGCGCCGCACGTGGACGAGCTCTGGCCGTCCCGGCTCAGGTGGGGTCGGTGGCACGAGAACGGCCGGGCCGCACGAGTGCGGCCCGGCCGTCTGGCGGTACGACCTACCAGGGCACGTTCTTGCCCTTGCCCTTGGCCGAGCCCGTCATCTTCTTGGGCCAGAAGTAGACGAAGCAGCGCACGTCACGCCGCTTGGCCCAGTCGCTCTCGCCGCGCATCAGGTCGCTGTAGTAGGACAGCTTGGACGAGGTCTTCGGCAGCCCGACGAACTTGGCGACCACGTCGTTGCACGCGTCGTGGATGGGCTCCCAGCTCGCCTCGCTGGACGGGTACTCGGTACCGGCCGGCAGGACCACCGCGCCCGCGTACTCGGCGTGGTGCGGGGTGGAGCAGGCGACCTCCTGGATGTCGACGATCTCGTCGTTCTCGTTCTCGTTCGCGGTCTGGCAGCCGTACCGCAACGTCGCGGGGATGCCCCCGGACAGGTCCTGGCTCGTCGAGGCCGGCCTGGTGTAGTCGTTGTACGGGACCAGGTCGCACTCCCACCAGCGGGTGGCGCCGGGCGGCGTGGTCTTGGCGTACACGACCTTGATGTCGAGCCTGCCGCCGCGCCAGTCCGCACCGCCGAGGAACTTGCGGGCCATCCCGTCGCACTCGGCATAGGCCTTGTCCATCGCTTCGGTGCTGGCCCCGTCGGAGCCCAGCTCGCCGCCGCCGACGATCTGCAGGCTGTGCGGCGCGGTGCAGTCGACCACCTTGTCGAGGTGCCGTTCCTGGGTGACCCGTTCGATGTCGCCGAGGACCTTCAGGCAGACGCCCGCCTTCGGCTGGTAGGCCGCGGCGCCTGAAGGACTCGGGCTGCCCCCGGCCTGGCTGTCGCCGGACGAGGTCGACGAGCATCCGGCGGCGAACATCAGGGCGGCGCTCGCGAACAGTGCGAGACGTCTATACGTCACTATTCTCTCCCCGTTTTCGGATTCTGAGAACCTACTGGGAAGATCACCGATGGAGATCGGCCTACCGGGCAACCTCCGCTGCCCACCGGGTCCGGAAATCCGCCGACCGCATACCGTCGCCTGCCGCCGGGTCCGGCGCCGCCGCCGCGACGGCTCTCGGCCAGCGCGTCAGACCCCGAGGTGGGACGAGGGCTGGTGGGGCGTCGCGCCTGACGTTGAAAGCGTCCTCGCCCGTGTACGTGACTACGGGTGGGCGAGGACGCTCCCGGCTCGCACCGCAGCCAGCCTACGACATAGTCGACTCGGTAGTCACTCCCGAAAGTGTGCCAACTCCCGGGTCACGCGACGCGGCGCAACTCCAGGAAGCGGTAGCTGAGCAGCCCTCGCAGCAGCGCCCACTGCAGCGCGTCGCCGCCCACCAGCGACTGCCAGTACCGCCCCGACGGCCGGAACACCCGCCCCACCGCGAGCAGCACGCTGATGAACCGGTCCCGCGGCCGCCGCAGCTCCAGATACGCCGACAGGTCCAGGTCCCGGACCAGCTCCAACCCGTGCCGCGCCGCCGCGCTCCGCACCTCGTCGACGGTGAGCAGCGACCCGACGTGCCAGCCCGTACGGAACTCGGCCAGGCGGCGCGCCACCCGCGGCGGATCCGGCACCTCGGCCGAGGTGCGGAAGTCGTCGCAGACGATCAGCCGACCGCCCGGTCGCAGGCAGCGCGCCGCCTCGCGGAAGTACCCGTCGGGGTCCGGGCTGTGGATGAACGCCTCGATCGAGAAGGCCAGGTCCGCCGACCCGGCGAGGTCGTCGGGCAGGTTCAGGTAGTCGCCCTGGCGGCACCGTACCCGCGCGCCCAGGCCGGCCTGCTCGATCAGCTCGGCCGCCCGCGCCGCCTGCGCCCCGCTGATGGTGACGCCCTCGCCGGTCAGCTCCGCCCGGCCCGCCAGCCAGAGCAGGCTGGCCCCGACCCCGCAGCCGAGGTCCAGCACCGACGGCACGGCGACCTCCGGCGGCAGCGCGCGCAGAACAAGCTCGTCGACGTGGTGAAACGCCTCGGCCCGGGTGGCGGCGCCCGGTCCCCACACCGCGCGGTGGATGGACGCGCCGCCCTGCCCGAGCCGTTCGAACGCGGCGGCGTTGTCGTCGTAGTAGCGCCGTACCCGCTCGGTGCCCGCTGCGGCGTCGGTGGTCATCCCGCCGACTCTAGACATTCGGCACCGCCCGTCAACCCGCTGCCGCGATCGTCCGGTGTAACCGGCACCGCCGCCGGGTATCCGTACCGCATGCATCGACGTACCGTCCTGACCGGACTGCTCCTCACGCCGCTGCTCGCGGCCGGTTGCGCACCGTGGCGAGACGACGACCCCGAGCGCGGCCACGACGGTTTCGGGCGGGCGCACACCGTGTCGGCGGCGCGGGCCGACCGGGACACGGCCGCGCTGACGGTCGTCAGCGGCGCCACGACGCTCACCGTGCGCGCCGCCGACCTCGGCGACGACCTCTACCGGATCAGTACGCCCGAGGACTCCGGCATCTCCCCGGAGGTCGTCGAGTCCGGCGGACGCCACCAGCTGCACCTGTCCGCGACCGGCGAGCACGGCCCCGCCGTCGTCGAGGTGCTGCTCAACCAGCAGGTGCGCTGGGATCTCCGCTTCTCCGGCGGGGCGACCGAGACCCTGGTCGACATGGGCGCCGGACGCCTCGGCGCGATCGACTTCACGGCCGGTTCGAGCCGGATCGAGGCGGTGCTGCCGCGTCCGGAGGGGACGCGGACGGTCCGGATGGCGGGCGGCGCGAGCGATTTCCTGGTACGGGCACCGCAGGGCGTCCCGGTCCGCGTCAGCGCCGGTGGCGGCGCCGCCAACGTGACCGTCGACGGCCAGCGCCGCTCGGGTGTGGCGGGCGGCTCGGTCTTCGCCCCGCCCGCCTGGGACAGCTCCACCGACCGGTACGACGTCGACGCCGTCGCCGGCGTCTCCACCCTCACCGTCGCCCGCACCTGACCCCACCCGTCCCCCGCATCAGCGGAGCTGCCGACCAGCAGTGGCGATCTCGGGGCCGCCTTCCGCCGATGATCGCCGCCTGCGGCCGGAACGTAGTCCGAGAGCCGCTCCGCCGACCACAGACCGCGATCTTGGACGTCATGGCAGCCAGAGATCACTGGCCGAGGCCGGAACATCGACTCGCAGCCGAGTCGCATTCGGCGAAATCCGCACCGTCGGCCGCCATCGAACCCTGCCGGACGCGACAAACCAGCCCCGAAGCCCCGGCCGCCGGCCAGTGATCGCAGTCAGCGGCCAGAATGCGGCCCCAGAGCCGAGCCACTGACCTAGAACGAAGATCTTGCCGCAGAAAGCCGGTCCGGAGACCCCGAAACAGTGATCTTGCGGGGAGGGGCGCCGCCGGGGCCGCCGCCAGCCGGGCCAGAGGTGATCTCGCAGCGTGCCGGTGCGGATCACGTGCGGGCTACTCCCGGTCGGGGCCTGTCGGCAGGCCGAGCTCGACCGCGTACGCGTCGTGCAGTCCGGCCCAGCCGTGGGCCTTGGCGTCGCGGCCGCGGATCGCCTGGACGGGCTCGCCGTCGAGCAGCCGGGCGAGGACGTCGAGGCACAGGTGCCAGCCTGCGGCGACCTTGGGCAGCCAGTCGCGGTCGGCCATGGTGTGGCGCAGGGTGAGCCGGGTGCCGGCCCCGGCGGACGGGACGAGTTCCCAGCGCAGGCTGTCCTCGCCCCAGGTGTGGACGAGCAGCGCGGGCGGCTCGGCGCGCAGCACTTCCGCGTCGAGGTCGTGCCGCTCGTCGCCGTCGACCATGGTCAGCACGGCGCCGCCGGTGCCGCTCAGGTCGCGGTCGGCGTCGTACGGGGCCCAGCGGGACAGCCGCGCCGGTTCGGTGAGCGCGGTCCAGACGGCGCGCGGCGGGTGCGGCAGGTCGCGGGCGAGCACGAGCGTCCAGCGTCGGCCGCTGGGTTCGCAGTGGACGTCGGCGAGCGCCCCGCCCGCTGCGGTCTGGTTGTTCATGGTCGGCCCCTTCACGACGGCGTCGCAGTTCATGTAACACCGTCGGCGATCGTGACGGGCACCACACCCGAAATGGGAAGGTGTGTTTACAGTCAGCGGTTCATGATCGGTACCGACTTCAGGAGGCGACGGCATGGCCCGGCTGTAGACGCGTGACTTCACGCTGTACTTCGTGGCGCGCGCGGTGGCGCTGCTCGGCGACGGGATGCTGCCCGTCGCGGTGGCGCTGGCGGTGCGCGAGGCGGGGCACGGCGCCGCCGGGGTGGGCCTGGTGCTGGCCGCGTTCATGGTGCCGTTCGTGGCGCTGATCCTGTTCGGCGGCGTGCTGGCCGACCGCGTCGGGGCCCGGCGCCTGATGGTCGGGGCGGACCTGGTCCGCGTCGGCACGCAGACGGTCACCGCGGTCGCGCTGTTCTCCGGGCACGCGCCGCTGTGGCTGCTGGCGGGCACGTCGGCGCTGGCCGGAGCGGCGGCGGCGATGTTCCAGCCGGGGTTGGCGGGCATGGTGCCGCTGCTGGCCGCCGACGTGCAGCGGGCCAACGGGGCGCTGCGGGTGGCCGACGCGGGCGCGCAGCTGCTCGGCCCGGCGCTGTCGGCGGTGCTGGTCGTGGCGACCGGCGCGGGCACCGTGTACGCGTTGAACGCGGCGACCTTCGCCGTCAGCGCCGTGTGCCTGCTCGCGCTGCGGCTGCCCGCGCACCCGGTCGCGGGGGCGGCGAGCGTCGCCGCACTGCGCCGGGACCTGCGTGAGGGCTGGACGGAGTTCCGGTCGCGCAGCTGGATGTGGAGCGTGATCCTGATCTGGTTCGGGTACGGCGTCGTCCTGTTCGGACCGCTGATCCCGATCGGCTCGGCGCTGATCACCGACCGGCTCGGCGACGAGGCGTACGGCTGGGCGATGTCGGCGATGGGCGCCGGGACGATCCTCGGCGGCCTCGCGGCGATGCGCCTCAAGCCGGTGCGCCCGCTGGCCGCCGGGGCGCTGGTGCTGGTCGGGTTCGTGCTGGTCCCGCTGACCACGGCGCTGGCCGCGCCGCTGCCGGTGCTGCTGGCCGGGCACGCGGTGGGTGGGCTGTCCTGGGCCTTCTGGTCGGTCATGTGGGCCACCAGCGTCCAGACCCACGTCCCGCGCGACGTGCTCAACCGGGTCTCGGCGTACGAGATCGCGGGATCGGTGCTCGGGATCCCGCTGGGGCAGGTGCTCGCCGCGCCGCTGGCCGGGCTGCTGGGCGCGGACCGGCTGCTGCTGCTGGGCTGCGCGGTCGGTGTCACCGGCTGCGCGCTGCTGCTGGTGATCGCGCCGACCCGCCGACTGCGCCGGGTGGAGCTGCCCGCCCCGGCGTGACGCTCAGGCATTTACATGCATGCATCACTCCAGTACTGTCTCGCAGGCATGACGGACTTCCTCGTCGTGGGCGGCGGGATCGCCGGGGCCGCGGCCGGTTACTTCCTGTCCCGGCACGGCGCGGTGACGCTGGTCGAGATGGAGACCGCGCCGGGCTACCACGCGACCGGCCGCTCGGCGGCACTGTTCTCGGAGTACTACGGCAACGACGTCGTCCGCGCGCTGACCGAGGCGAGCAGGCCGTTCCTGACCGAGCCGCCCGACGGGTTCGCCGAGCACCCGCTGCTGACCCCGCGCGGCGTGGTGGCCCTGTGCCCGGCCGGGGCCGAGGAGCTGTTCGAGCGGGCGCTGGCCCGGGGGCTGGCGGCGCCGGTGCCGGCGTACGAGATAGGGCCCGGCGAGGTGGCCCGGCACTGCCCGGTGGTGCGCCCGGAGTGGTTCACCCGCGCGCTGTACCGCCCCGCCGCCGCCGACATCGACGTGGACGCGCTGCACCGCGGCTTCCTGCGCGGGATCACGGCCGCGGGCGGGCTGGTGCTGACCCAGGCGCGGCTGCACGAGCTGGTCCGCGACGGCGCGGGCTGGCGGGCGCGGACCACCGCCGGCGAGGTGCGCGCGGGCGCGGTGGTCAACGCGGCCGGGGCCTGGGCCGACGAGGTCGCGGCGCTGGCCGGGGTGCGGCCGGTGGGCCTGGTGCCCCGGCGGCGGACGGCGTTCCTGGTGGACGGGCCGGAGGGGGCTGGCGCCTGGCCGATGGTCTGCGACGTGACCGAGACCTTCTACGTCAAGCCGGAGTCCGGGGCGCTGCTGGTGTCCCCGGCCGACGCCACCCCGGCGGTGCCCGGCGACGCCCGGGCGGAGGACCTGGACGTCGCACTGGGCCTGGAGCGGCTGCGGGAGGCGACCACGCTGCCCGCGCGGCGGGTACGGCACGCCTGGGCGGGACTGCGCACCAGCGCGGCCGACGACGTGCCGGTGGTCGGCCCGGACCCGGCCGCCGACGGCTTCCACTGGCTCGCCGGGCTCGGCGGGTACGGCGTGCAGATCGCTCCGGCGGTGGGGCGGGCGCTCGCCGCCGCTGTCGTCGGCGAGGCCGGGGCACTCACTGACGTGAATGAGATGATGGCGGTGAACCGCCTTCTCTCCTGTTCCGGGCACATGTGAATCTTGCGGACAACTATTTAAAGTCTCGTAAACGATCGTTCCAGGCATTCGCAAACCCCGCTGTATGCTCTAGTCTTCCCCTCCATCAGGCATGTGCACTAATGGATGGATCGCTGTCGCCTGCGCTACCCGCGCCCGGCGGTCCACCGACGATGGAGGACGGATGGGCTCCGGTCACGCCCCGGAAAACGGTCACTATTCCTGCACCATCCCCGCGTACCCGAGTGACCCCGGAGCAGGCGAGCAGCCCGGCGAGCTCGCGTGCGCGGCCGCGCTGGCCGCCGTGGAGACCGCCACCCGCCTCTCGCGCACCCTGCCCGTGCGGGTGCGCGAGGCCGACACCTGGCACTGCCTGCCGACCTGGCCCGACACGCTGCGCGAGCAGGACGGCCCCACCGCCCGCGCGCAGGTGCGCGAACTGATGGGCGGCTTCTCCGCCGACACCGAGGCGGCGCTGGAGGTGCTGCTCGGGCAGGGCACCGGCCGCCCCCTGCTGGGCGTACGCGTCAGCCTGCGGGTGACCGGGCACCGGCTCACCGCCGACGTGGCGATCGCGCCCGGCGACCCGTGGGCCGGCATGGCCGACGCGGTGGCCGAGCTGTTCGCCGAGGTCGTCCGCGCGCTGCTGGCCGAGCCGCAGCTGTCGCCCGCCGCCACTGACGGCCTCGGCGCCGCCTCCCGCCAGCTGCTGCTGGGGCGGCTGGCCGGACGCGAGGTCGAGCACGGTCCGTTC
This sequence comes from Catellatospora sp. KI3, assembly GCF_029948125.1. GTDB lineage: Bacteria > Actinomycetota > Actinomycetes > Mycobacteriales > Micromonosporaceae > Catellatospora. The sequence continues at coordinate 215,793 of NZ_JASAMB010000009.1, read as the reverse complement.
CGCGCCATCCCCCAGCTGTTCGAGGACCGGGTCGACGAGCACCCGGACGCCCCCGCGCTGAGCTACGGCGGTCGTACACTGTCCTATCGCGACCTCGACGACCACGCCAACGCGCTGGCCGCCAAGCTGCCCGGCCACGGCGTGACCCGGGGCACGGCGGTGCCGGTGCTGCTCGGCAACAGCCTGGAGCTGCCGGTGGCGTACCTCGCGCTGATGAAGCTCGGGGCGGCCTTCGTGCCGCTGGACCCGGCCTGGCCCGCCGACCGGCTCACCGCCACGCTGGAGGTGCTGGCCGCGCCCGTGGTGCTGTGCGCCGACGCCGGCTGCGTGCCGCCGCACTGGCGCGAGCGGGTGCTGCCGGTCGCGGTCGGCGCGACGCCGGCCCGCGCGCCCCGGCCCGGGGTGGTGCTCGGACCCGACGACGTCATCTACGGCATCTTCACCTCCGGCACCACCGGCACGCCCAAGTGCGCGATGAACCTGCACGGCGGCCTGACCAACCGCTTCCGGTTCATGACCCGCTACTTCGGCGGCGGCGGGCAGGTCGTGCTGCAGAACAGCAGGCACACCTTCGACTCCTCGGTGTGGCAGCTGTTCTGGCCGCTGACCACCGGCGGCCGCACCGTGGTCCCGGCCCAGGGCGACTTCCTCGACCTCGGGCGCACCGTGGACACCATCGCCGAGCACGGCGTCACCATGACCGACTTCGTGCCCAGCATCTTCAACGCGCTGGTGACGCTGGTCGACCACGACGAGCGGGCGCTGGCCCGCATCAGCACGCTGCGCCGCCTGATCGTCGGCGGCGAGGAGATGAACCGGCAGCTGGCGCACCGGCTGATGGCGCTGCTGCCCGCGGTGGGCCTCACCAACGGGTACGGCCCGACCGAGGCCTCCATCGGCATGGTCTTCCACCGGGTGAACCCGGACGAGACCGGGGCCGTGCCGCTGGGCCGCCCGATCGACAACTGCTACGCGGTGGTGGTGGACGAGGCGCTGCGGCCGCTGCCGCGCGGCGCGGTCGGCGAGATCGTCATCGGCGGGGCCTGCCTGGGCAGCGGCTACCTGGGCGACCCGGAGCGGACCGGGCAGGTGTTCGTGGCCAACCCGTTCCCGGAGATCCCCGGGCAGCGGCTCTACCGCACCGGCGACCTGGGCCGCTACGACGAGCGCGGGCTGCTGCACTTCCACGGGCGGCGCGACTTCCAGGTGAAGATCGGCGGCGTACGGATCGAGCTGGGCGAGATCGAGACGGTGGCGGAGGGCTGTCCCGGCGTACGACAGGCGCGGGTGCTGGTCGCCGAGCACGACGGAGCCAAGTCGCTGGCGCTGTTCGTCGACGGCACGGTCACCGAGGCGGCGCTGCGGGAGCACCTGCGCACCGCGCTGCCCCGCAACAGCCTGCCCCGCCACTACTTCGTGCTGCCCGAGCTGCCGCGCAACGCCAACGGCAAGGTCGACCGGGCCGCGCTGCACGAGCGGCTGGACGCTTGGCTGCACGGCAACGCGGCCGCGCTGGCCGCCGACGACGGACCGGCGCCCGACGAACCCACCGCGCGGATGCTGGCGCTGTTCCGGCGCACGCTGGGGCGGCCCGAGCTGCGCGCCGACGAGAGCTTCGTGCGCGCGGGCGGCGACTCGCTGCAGGCGCTGACGCTGACCTCGGTGCTCAGCCGCGACAGCGGGATCCGGATCGGGGTACAGGACCTGTTCCGGCACCCGACCGCCGAGCGGCTGACGGCGCTGCTCGCCACCCGGCAGGCCGACCCGGCCGAGGTGGAGGTCGACGAGGCGGTGCTGATGGACCGCGACGCGGCCGGGGCGGCCGGGCTCACCGTGCCCGCCGTGATCCCGACCCAGCGGGGGCGCGAACCGCGCACGGTGCTGGTCACCGGGGCGAGCGGGTTCGTGGGCAGCAGGCTGGTGTACGAGCTGCTGGCGCGCACGACCATGCAGGTGGTGTGCCTGTGCCGGGCCGACGGCGACGCGCAGGCGCTGACCCGGGTGGTCGCGGCGCTGACCGAGCAGGGGCTGTGGCAGGCGCGGTTCGGCGACCGGCTGCGGGCGTACGCGGGCGATCTCGGCCGGCCCGACCTCGGCCTCGCGCCGACGACCTGGGACCACCTGGCCCGCACCGTCGACGCGGTGCTGCACAACGGCGCGCTGGTGAACTTCCTGTTCGACTACCGGGCGCACCGGGCCGCCAACGTCACCGGCACCCTCGAGGTGCTGCGGCTGGCCCTGGCGCACCGGCCCAAGCAGCTGCACCACGTGTCGACCCTCGGCGTGCTCGACACCGAGGCGGTCCGGCACAACCGGCCGCTGGCCGAGCGCTTCGACGTGGCCGCCGCGTCCACCCCGCACAGCGGCTACGGCCGGTCCAAGTGGGTCGCCGAGCGGCTGCTCGCGCAGGCCGCCGCGCAGGGCGCGCCGGTCACGATCTACCGGCTGGGCGAGGTCATGCCCGACGCCGACAACGGCTTCCCCAACCGGCGCGCGCTGACGCACCTGATGCTGTCGGCCTACCACCGGCTCGGCGTGTGCCCCGGCGCGGCCAGCCGCTCCGACTACACCCCGGTCGGCTACGTGGCCCGCCGCGTCGTCGCCGGGCTCACCGACCCGGCCGCGTGGGGCCGCACGCTGCACGTGTTCCACCCGGAGAGCGTCTGCTTCGGCGACGTGCTGTCGCGGGTCGGCCGCCCGATCGAGCGCATCCCGAACCTCGACTTCCTGGCCCGGCTGCGCGAGGCCGCCCTCGACACCGGCGACGCGGAGCTGAACACGCTGCTCACGCTGCTGAAGGTGCCGCCGGGCGCGACCGAGCACGCGGTCGGGCGCCGCTTCGGCGGCCTGCTGACCGACAACCCGCGCCTGTTCGCCAAGGACGAGTGCCGCCGGCTGGAGCAGCGCTGGGGCCTGTCCGACGAGTGGCTGTACGGCCCGATCGCCGCCTACCGCGACCACCTGGACCGCCACCTGGCCCCGCTGGGCCGCTTAGAGCTGCCGGCGCTCACGCCGGCGCATTGAACAACCGCGTGCACCACTACGGAAGGAAACGAATGCAGTACCGCAAGATGGGCCGCCTCGGCTGGGACGTCAGCGAGATCGGCTACGGCATGTGGGGCATCGGCGGCGGGCCCGGCGGCTTCACCGGCTGGGACTACGACACCGCCCCCGGCGCCCTCGACGAGGCGGTCGAACTCGGCTGCAACTTCTTCGACACCGCCTGGATCTACGGCCGCGGCGTCAGCGAGCAGCTGCTCGGCGCCCTGCTCAAGCGCCACCCCGACCGCCGCCTGTACGTGGCGACGAAGATCCCGCCGAAGAACCGCGAGTGGCCGCCGCGCCCGCAGGACACCCTGGACGACGTCTTCCCGGCCGACCACATCCGCGAGTACACCGAGCGCAGCCTGGAGAACCTGGGCGTGGACCGCATCGACCTGATGCAGCTGCACGTGTGGGAGGACCGCTGGGCCGACGACGGCGCCTGGCAGGAGGCGCTGGCCGACCTCAAGCGCGACGGGCTGGTCGACGGCATCGGGATCAGCGTCAACCGGTGGGAGCCGGTCAACTGCCTGAAGGCGCTCGACACCGGGCTGATCGACGCGATCCAGGTCATCTACAACATCTTCGACCAGGCGCCGGAGGACGAGCTGTTCGAGCGGGCGCTGCGCGACGACATCGCGATCATCGCCCGGGTGCCGTTCGACGAGGGCGCGCTCACCGGCACGTTCACCCTGGACACGACGTTCCCGGAGGGCGACTGGCGGGCGACGTACTTCGGCGAGGAGAACCTGGGGCCCAGTGTGGCGCGGGCCGAGCGGCTCAAGGAGATCCTGCCGGAGGGCATGACGCTGCCGGAGCTGGCACTGCGGTTCATCCTGCACCACCCGGCGGTCGGCACGGTCATCCCCGGCATGCGCAAGTCGGCGCACGTGCGGGCCAACCTCGCCACCAGCGACGGCGTGCCGCTCAGCGCGGACCTGCTGGCCGAGCTGCGCGAGCACCGGTGGGACCGGACGCCGACCTGGTGGTCGATGTGACCGTGATCGCCATGTGGGCGCATCCGCGGGCCGCCTCGACGGCGTTCCTGCGCATGATGATCGCCCGCGGGGACGTCACGGTCGTACACGAACCGCTGGTCACGCTCACCGACTGGCAGGAGACGCCGCTGCCGGACCGCGACGGGGGGACCCGGGTGTGCCGTACACCCGGGGAGATCCTGTCGCACCTGGTCGACCTGGGCCGGGACCGGACGGTGTTCTTCAAGGACACGATGGAGTACCGGTACCAGTACCTGCACGACCACCCCGACGAGATCGCCGGGATCGAGCACACGTTCATCGTGCGCGACCCGGCCAAGGCGATCAGCTCCCACTTCGCGATGAAGCCGGCGATGTCCTGTTCGGACGTCGGCTACGAGCACCAGTGGCACCTGTTCGAGCTGGCCCGGCAGGTGCTGGGCCGCGAGCCGGTGGTGGTCGACGCGGACCGGCTGCTGCGCGAGCCCGCCGCGGTGGTCGCGGCGTACTGCGCGGCGGTCGGGCTGCCGTTCCGGCCCGAGGCGCTGACCTGGGCGCCGGAGGACCGGTCCGAGTGGCAGCGCACCAGGCAGTGGCACGTCGACGCCAGCCGCTCCAGCGGCTTCGGCGCGCCCGCCAAGCAGTACGGGGCCACGGTCGCCAACAACGACCTGCTCCGCTCGTACTACGAGCACCACCTGCCCTTCTACGAACGACTTGTTGAGCACGCCCTATGAACGGAGCACCGCTATGAGCACCACCGTCGTGACGCCCGCGGACAAGAGCCTGTCCCCAGGTGAGGCGTTCGCGCGCGCGTACGCCGCCGACCGGGAGAAGGCCGAGGTCGTCTTCGACTTCACCATCACCGACGCGTTCCAGCCGACCAAGGACCGGCCCCGGGTGACCGTCCGCAACCTGTTCAAGAAGCGGCCCGCCGAGGGGGACGAGACCCGGTTCTGGAGCGAGAGCCGCCCGACCGCCGACGAGGCGGCCACGGTGCACGAGTCGGGGCTGCGCCGGGAGGCGGCGTTCAAGTTCGGCATGTCCAGCGCGAAGGTCGCCCCGGTGCGGGCCTGGGTGCAGATCCCGCCGGAGCTGGTCGACGACCTTGAGGCGCTGGCCGTGTTCGTGGACTTCCGGCTGCTGGTGCGCCTGGCCACCGCCGAGAACCAGGCGCTGACCATCGGCGAGCAGGGCCTGCTGAGCCACCCCGGCATCGCCGAGCTGCCGTACCACGGCGACTACGTGACCGGGCTGATGGCGGCGTGCAACGAGATCGAGCAGACCGGCGCCACCGCCCACGCGATGATCATCAATCCGGTGGACTACTACTACCACCTGGTCGGCAAGGGCACCCTGCTCGAGGACCTGGCCCGCAACGGCACCGTCATCAGCCGCACCCGCATGGTCGACCCGGGCTGCGCCCTGGTCGGCGACTTCGCGATGGCCGCCCGCCTGCTCGACGGCGGCCGGTCCAGCATCCGCGTCGCCGAACCGCCGGCGGGCACGTTCGCGCAGCCCGGCCTGGCCGTCTGCGCCGAGATCTGGGCGGGCGTGGCGATCCACCTGCCGACCCACTTCTTCCACGTACGCCCGGCGGCGATCCCGCAGCAGCGGAGCGGGCAGTGACCGGCAGGTTCGAGGCGCTGCGCTTCTACGCGCCGTTCCAGCCCCTGTTCGGGGCGATCTTCTGCTGCCTGCTCAGCGTCGGGGCGTCGCTGGCCGTGCTGCCGCTCTACGTCAAGGGCGAACTGCACGGCGGCGACGTGATGGTCGGCGTGGTCATCGCCGCGATCGCGGTGTCGGCCGTGGTCACCCGGCCGATCGCGGGCCGGTACGCCGACCGGCACGGCTACAAGAAGGTCATGCTCGCCGGTGCCGTCACCTGCGGCGTGGCGAGCCTGGCCTACCTGCTCGCCGCGAACGAGATCGTGCTGATCGCGGTGCGGGTGCTGCACGGCGCGGGCGAGGGCATGATCTACACGGCCGGGGCCGCGTGGCTGGTGCTGCTGTCCCCGGCCGCGCGGCGGGGGCGTGTCGTCGGCCTGTACGGCATCTTCATGTGGACCGGCATCACCCTCGGCGCCCTGATCGGCACCCTGATCCTCAAGGGCACCGGCGGGTACACCGCGGTGTGGCTGTTCTGCGTCGCGGCGGCGGCCGTCGGCGGCCTGCTGGTCGTGCTCAAGCCCAAGCCCGAGCAGCCCGCCCCGACGGCCCGGCCGCCGCTGGTGGCCCCGTCGGCGGTGCTGCCCGGCATCGCGCTGTCGCTGGCCGCGTTCGGCTACGCGGCGCTGGCCGCGTTCGTGGTGCTGCACCTGGACGCGCGCGGGATCGCCGGGGGCATCGCCGCGTTCAACGCGTACGGCTTCACCTACGTCGGCGTACGGCTGTTCCTCGGCGGGCTGCCCGACCGGCTCGGCCCCAGCCGGGTCGCGCTGTGGTCGGCGCTGGTCGAGGCCGTCGGGCTGCTCACCGTCGCGCTCGCGCCGAACCTGATCGTCGCCGTCGCGGGCGGCCTGATCGTCGGGGCGGGGCTGTCGCTGCTGTTCCCGGCGCTGGCGCTGGTCGTCATCAACCGCACCGAGCAGTCCCAGCAGGGCGCGGCCCTGGGCGCGTTCACCTCGTTCTGGGACATCGGCCTGGCCGCGGGTGGTCCGCTGGCCGGGCTCATCGCGACGGGGTGGAACTATCCCGGCATCTATTACACGATGACCGCATGCGCGGTCGCCTCCGCGGCTCTGGCTCTGGTGGAGGCGACCAGCCGGGCTCGGGTACCGGTCCCGTCCTGAGCCCACCGCCGCGCCCGGCCCGGCCCTGACGCCCCCGGGCCGGGCGCGGCACCCTTCCCCCTCCCCCTCGCAGCCCGGCGCCGGGCTGCGGTTGCGGGAAAGTGCACGAATCCGGCCGCATTTCCGGCAGTCTCCCCGAACCCGCTGACGCAGCCGGCGCTAGGCCAGGCGGATGAGGCCGGCTCGGGTCGGGGTGAAGCCGCAGGCGGCGAAGTAGAAGCCGTCCAGGTGCTCCTCGAAGTCCACATGGAGCCATTCGCATCCCGCCGCGCGGGAGCGCTCGACCGCCACCTCGACCAACCGGGCGCCGACGCCTTGGCGCCGCAGGTCGGCGGCGGCGACGGTGTCCAGCAGGAACGCGTGCGCGGAGCCGTCCCAGATCACGTTCACGAAGCCGACCAGGCGACCTCCCGCGCGGGCGCAGACCCAGCCGAGGCTGTGCCGCTCCACCTGGGCCCGCCAATCGTGGCCGACGGGGTCGTAGCCGAAGCCCTCGGCGTGCAGCCGGTCGGCCTCGTCGCTGGTGAACTCGCCGCGCCAGGTGTACTCGACATCCATCGCGCGAGTATCGCGCATACCGCCACGCCCCCGACATGCCTTTTCTCGACACTGGTTCATATCTTGAGAAAATCGTCTCGTATCACAGGACGAGGTTTAGCGTGGACGGTATGCCGAACCAGGTCTACACCCATGGCCACCACGAGAGTGTGCTGCGCTCGCACCGCTGGCGTACCGCCGAGAACTCCGCCGCGTACCTGCTGCCCCACCTGGCCGCGGGCATGTCGGTGCTCGACATCGGCTGCGGCCCCGGCACCATCACGTGCGACCTGGCCGCGATCGTCGCACCGGGCCGGGTCACCGCGGTGGAGATCACCGCCGACGCGCTGGAACTGGCCCGCGCCGAGGCCGAAGCGCGCGGCGTCGACAACATCGACTTCGTCGTCGCGGACGTGCACGCCCTGCACTTCGCCGACGCGAGCTTCGACGTCGTCCATGCCCACCAGGTGCTGCAGCATGTCGCCGACCCGGTCCGGGCGCTGCGCGAGATGCACCGCGTGTGCCGCCCCGGTGGGATCGTGGCCGTCCGCGACAGCGACTACGGCGGCTTCACCTGGTATCCGCAGCTGCCCGACCTGGACCGCTGGCTGGAGCTGTACTACCAGGCCTGCCACAACAACAAGGGCGAACCCGACGCCGGGCGGCGGCTGCTGTCGTGGGCCCGGGCGGCCGGGTTCACCGACGTCACCGCCACCGCCAGCCTGTGGACCTTCGCCGACGACCGCGACCGGCAGTGGTGGGGCGGGATGTGGGCCGACCGGATCGTCGAGTCGGCGATGGCCCAGCAGGTGCTGCGCGAAGGCCTGTCCACCGAGGCCGAGCTGCGCCGGCTCTCGGCCGCGTGGGCGGCCTGGGCCGCCGACCCCGACGGCTGGTTCACCGTCCTGCACGGAGAGATCATCGGGCGGGTCTGACCACCGCACCGCTAAAGCATCCCTGGGCCGGCAGCGCGATGGCGGTCGGCGCGAGGTGGTGCCCTAGCGCGTTACACCTCATACGGTGTGGCCACACCGTATGAGGTGTAACGCGTGGCATGAGTCAGCCCACGGTCAGGGTCCAGGTATCGATCCGACCGACGTCCGCCGACGCGGCATCCTGTACCCGCAGCCGCCAAGAGCCGTTGGCGGTCTCACCGGAGAGGTTCACCGTGAACGTCTGGTGGATGTCGTCCGCGCTGCCGCCGGACCGGTTGCTCAGCGAGTAGCTCGAACCGTCCGGTGCGACCAGGCTGACCACCAGATCACCACGGTACGGGTGGACGATGTGCACCTCGGCCGTGGACGCCGCCGACGCCGCCCCGGGGCAGCCGCTGATGGTGATCACGCTTTCCACCGCGGCACCCGCGTCCGGGATCGCCACATCGGTCGGGTTCGTGGCCCGGCAACCGCCGGGGCCGTTGACCGTGAGCACGTAGGACGCGGTACGGGTGGCGCTGGTGCCCGTGCCGGTGACGGTGATCGGGTAGGTCCCCGGCGCCACCGAGGCGGTGGTGCTGAGCGTCAGCGTGGAGCTGCCGCCGGCCGTCACGGTCGACGGGTTGAAGGACGCGGTCACGCCCGCCGGCAGCCCGGCCGCCGACAGCGTCACGCTCTGCGCGGAGCCGCTGGTCACCGTCGTGGCGACAGTCGCGGTCAGCGAGCCGCCGGGGTTGGTCGCGCCCGCCGTCGGCGACACCGAGACCGCGTAGTCGTTGCCGGTGGCCAGGCCGGTCTGCGCGATCGCCAGCGTGCTGCCGACGGGGTTGAGCCGCAGCCCGGCCCCGGCCGGCGGGCGCAGCGTGTAGTCGTAGTCGGTGGAGATCACCACGAGGCCGATCCGGTGCCCGGCCGCGAAAACGTAGTCCTTGGGCTGCATGGCGAAGTTCAGCGTGTACTCCGTGCCCTGCACGACCTTCTCGCTGGTGGCCCGGCTGTTGCGGTTCTGCGGGTCGATCCAGCCCCGGGTCACGATCACGGGGGTGGTGCTGGTGCCGGTACCGCCGTAGTCGACCAGCAGCGCGGTCACGTTGGCGTCGTTGCGGTTGGTGACGGCCAGGCGCAGCGAGACGCGCGGCGAGCCGGTCAGCGTCACCGCGGCGGCCAGGTTGCCGGTCCGGTACACCAGCCGGTTGGCGTTGGCGCTGTCCGGGTTCGCGACCAGGGTCGTGGCGGTGCTGCTGCGCCCGTTGTCGGTGAACGACTGCGCCGTGGCGCCGCTCGGCGTGCCGAGGGTCAGCCCGCCGGGCGCGGTCGCCGACGCCGCGTCGAGCTTGAACACGGCCTCGGTGGCGCCGGGGTTGGGCCAGTCCGCGTACTGGCGCCAGGTGCCGTCCTTGAACTGCACCTCGGCCCGGGGCTCGGTGAGGACGCCGTTGTTCACGCCCTTGAGGAAGTACTCGAACCAGCGCTCGACGGTCGCCTTGTAGTCCGCGCGGGAGGTCGTGCCGTGGCCGCCGTTGTGCAGCCAGATCTTGCGCGGCACGTTGTTCGCCCGCAGCGCGTCCCACCACTGGGCGTAGTGCTGGCCCTTGACGTTCCAGTCGGCCTGGCCGTGGATGACGAACACGCCCGCGCTGACCCGGTTCGCCTTGCCGACGTAGTCCCGGTCGGCCCAGAACTGCTTCCAGTCGCCGGTGACCCGGTCCTGGTCGGTCTCGATCTGGTTGATCCGGCTGGTGCAGTCGGTGCGGTCGACGACCGCCCGCGCCAGCACGTCGGCGTCCTCGCCCTGGTAGCCGCCCGGCGCGACGACGAGCCCGTTGGCCCGGTAGTAGTCGTACCAGCTGGAGATCGCCGAGATCGGCACGATCGCCTTGAGCCCGGCGACGCCGGTGGCGGCGGCCATGTTCGGCAGCGTGCCGTTGTACGAGATGCCGATCATGCCGACGTTGCCGGTGCTCCAGGACGCCGTCACCTGCGCACCCGCGGCGCTGAACCCGCGCGCCCGGCCGTTGAGCCAGTCGACCACCGCCGTGGTGGCCAGCGTCTCCTGCATGTCTCCGCTGGTCGGGCAGCCGTCCGAGTCACCCGTGCCCAGGCTGTGGCCGAGCACCACCGCGTACCCCTTGGGCACGAAGTAGTCGTCGTACCAGTCGGGCAGGTCCGGCACGGGCTTGGCGACGCTGACGCCGGGGCCCGTCGCCGCCGAGGCGCCCGGCGTGACGCCGAACAGGCTCTCCTGCGGCAGGGCGGTGACGTTCACCCCGTGGTTCGCGGCGTTGGCCAGCCCGTTGCGGTACGGGCTCTGCTCGAACACGACCGGGAACGGCCCGCCCGTCGACGGCCGGGCGATGTCGATGGCGATCCGGTCGAGCCGCCCGTCCCCGTTGGAGTCGACGCTGGACTCGACGTACACCCGCTCCTCGATCTGCGCCAGCGCCGCCGCCCGCAGCGGCGCTCGGGGCGGGGCCGCCGCGTTCGCACCGGCGGTCGAGACCGGGAGCGCGGCTGCGAGCAGGACGAAAACGGTCGCTACGCGGTGGGTGAACCGCATGTGGCTTCCTTCCAGGGGTGTTGGACAGTCGCCGAATGCCAGATGAGCATGATGGTTGTCGATGTTGTCAGATCGACGCCGGTGATTCAACCCCGCGACCGCGCACCCACCGCAGCCCCGACCGCGGCCCTCGCCCGCAGCGAGCACCGCGGCGAGCCCGCCACCCGTCGTCCGGCGCGCGAAGATCGCTACTTGAGGTCACAGGCCGCTTCCGGGCACCAGAAAATGACCGCGGTCAGCGATCAAAGCCGGTTCCATCCACCGTGATCGCCGCTTGCGGTCGGTTGCTGCGCCAAGCAGCCCCGAACCAGTGCCCGACACCCCGCACGCCGACACCCGGGAGGCCCATCGCCCCACCTAGCATTGACGCTGGCCTATCCAGAAGACCCGTTCGCGAAAACAGTCTTCTAGATAGGCCAGCGTCAATTGAAGAAGGGGGCGCGACCAGGCGACCGGCGCCCGGCCGGTTACAGGCGGTCGAGGATGGAGCGCATGGTGGCGATCTCGGTCGACTGGCTGTTGACCACCTGCTGGGCGAGCTGCCGCACCAGCGGGTTCGCGCCGTCGACCAGCTCCTGGTCGGCCATGTTGAGCGCGCCCTCGTGGTGGGCGATCATCAGGGTCAGGAACATCCGGTCGAACGGCGTACCCGAAGCCTGACCCAGCGCCTTGAGCTGTGCGTCGGTGGCCATCCCCATCATCGCGCCGTGGTCGCCGCCGTGCCCCGGGCCCATCCCGCTCGCACCCGGCGTCGGCTGCTGGTACGCGTCCAGCCAGTCCAGCATCGTGTCGATCTCCGGCTGCTGCTGCGCCTTGATCTGCGCCGCCAGCTCCTTCACCCGGGCGTCGTTCGCCCGGCTCGCGGCGAGGTCCGACAGCTCCACCGCCTGCCGGTGGTGCGGGATCATCATCTGCACGAACATCACGTCGGCGGCGTTGAAACCGGCCGCCGACGCCGACGCGGCGACCGCGGCGTCCGGCACCGCCCCGTGGCCCATGCCCGCGTGGTCGGTGCCGCAGCCCCCGAGCAGGGCGGCCGCGAGCGGCGCGAGCAGCAGCGCGGCGGGACGGTGACGGCGGGAGCCGGGCATGGACGCGAGCCTTCCGGTGGGTGCACCGGCGGGTCCGGCGTACCGGTCAACGCTAGTGCATCGCGGGGCGGTGGCCGGTGAAGAACTCGCGGGGCGGCCGGTCCTCGGTCGTCTGCTCCTCGACGACGCGCACGTCGAACCCGGCCTCGGCGAGCAGCCGCAGCCAGACGCCCCGTCCGAACAGGCCGGTGCGGTGGGTCTCGTGGACGCTGCGGACGGTGCCGTCGGGCTCGCGCAGCAGGAACGTGTACTCGGTGGCGGTCCAGGTGTCGGTGGGGTCGGGGTCCCAGGACCAGGACAGGTAGCGGGCGGCGCGGCCGTCGGGGGCGTCGGTGCCGCCGTGGTCGGTGCCGGCTTCCCAGCTCTCGGTGGTCTCGTCGGGCACGAACACGGCCACTCCGCCGGGGCGGGTGTGGGCGTACGCGGTGGCGACGGCGGCGCGCAGGTCGTCCTCGGTGGTCATGTAGTCGACGGCGTCGTGGACGTAGACGGCGTCGAAGGCGCGGCCGAGGCGGACGGTGCGCATGTCGCCGACGTGGTGCGGGCAGCCGGGGTTGAGCAGCCGCGACATGGCCAGCATCGGCTCGGACAGGTCCACCAGCGTCAGTTCGTAGTGGCGGCGCAGGTGCACGGCGTTGTGGCCGCCGCCGCTGCCCAGCTCCAGCACCTCGCGTACCGGGATGGCGGCGCCGGCCAGCACGGCGGCGCCGAACGACGCCTCCTCGGCGTAGTCCTCGGGCGGGGAGAGCAGCGGCCACCATGGGGCGAGGTCGCCGTAGAACCGGTAGTCGGGCGCCTGGGTCATGGAGTCCATCCTGGCGGCGTCGCGGGAATCACACGACCCCGTTTCGGGTGCGATCGGGTATGGTCTGGCGCATGACCCCGCAGTGGCTCCGCGACCGCCGTCCCGGCCGGTCCCTGCCCGCGTCCGGGTCCCGCGTCGTGCGACGACGCGTTCCGGCAGCCCGCTGAGCGCACCCGCGCCCGGATCAGCGTCGCTGCCGCCATACCCCTGAAGGCTTCTCGCCTTTCGCCCCGCCCTGCCTTCTCGCAGAAAGCGAACGATCCGCCATGATCGATTTGGAATCCCTGCTGCACGACCGGTTCGCGTCGGCCTTCGCCACGGTCGCCGACGGCCCCGCGGACCCGGCGCTGCGCCGCTCGCAGCACGCCGACTTCCAGGCCGACGGGGCGCTCGCGCTGGCCCGCAGGCTGGGCCGCAACCCCAGGGAGGTCGCCGCCGAGATCCTGGCCGCGGCCGACCTGGCCGACCTGGCCGACGCCGAGCCGGCCGGGCCGGGCTTCATCAACGTGACCCTGCACGACGACGCGGTGGCGCGGCTGCTCGGCCAGGTGTACGGCGACCAGCGGCTGGGTGTGCCGACGGCCGAACTGCCGCAGACGGTGATCATCGACTACTCGGCGCCCAACGTGGCCAAGGAGATGCACGTCGGGCACCTGCGCTCCACCGTCATCGGCGACGCGGCGGCCCGGGCGCTGACCTGGCTCGGCCACGACGTGGTGCGGGCCAACCACCTCGGCGACTGGGGCACCCCGTTCGGCATGCTCATCGAGCACCTGCTCGACATCGGCGAGGCCGAGGCCGTGCACGAGCTGTCCGTGGGCGACCTGAGCGGCTTCTACCGGGCCGCGCGGGCCAAGTTCGACGGCGAGCCCGGCTTCGCCGACCGGGCCCGGGCGCGGGTGGTCGCGCTGCAGGCCGGGGACGAGGCGACGCTGCGGCTGTGGCGGCTGCTGGTCGCCGAGAGCGAGAAGTACTTCCTCAGCGTGTACGCCAGACTCGGCGTCACCCTGACCGACGCCGACTTCTGCGGCGAGTCCTTCTACAACGACCGGCTCGACCCGGTCGTCGACGAGCTCGAACGGCTCGGCCTGCTGCGCGACAGCGGCGGGGCGCGGTGCGCGTTCCCGGCCGGGTTCACCGGGCGCGACGGCGAGCCGCTGCCGATCATCGTGCGCAAGACCGGCGGCGGCTACGGCTACGGCGCCACCGACCTGGCCGCGATCCGGTACCGGACCCAGGACCTGCACGCCGACCGGATGCTGTACGTCGTCGGCAACGAGCAGCGGCAGCACCTGGAGATGGTGTACCAGACCGCGCGGGAGGCGGGCTGGCTCAAGGAGCCCGCCGAGGCCGTGCACGTCGGGTACGGCCTGGTGCTCGGCGCCGACGGCCGCAAGCTGGCCTCCCGGTCCGGCGACACGGTGAAGCTCGCCGACCTGCTGGACGAGGCGGTGACCCGGGCCCTGGCACTGGTCCAGGAGAAGAACCCGGAGCTCGACGCGCAGACCCAGGCGGCCGTGGCGCAGTCGGTCGGCATCGGCGCGATCAAGTACGTCGACCTGTCCAGCGAGCGGGGCAAGGACTACACGTTCGACTGGGACCGGATGCTGTCGTTCAGCGGGGACACGGGGGCGTATCTGCAGTACACGTACGCGCGGATCCAGTCCATCTTCCGCAGGGGCGGGGTGGTGCCCGATCCGGCGGCGGTGCTGCTGGTGGCGCACCCGGCGGAGCGGGCGCTGGCCATGGAGCTGCTGCACTTCCCGGCGGTGGTGACCCTGGCCGGGCAGACGCTGCAGTTCCACCGGCTGGCGGCGTACCTGCAGGGGCTGGCCGGGGCGTTCACGTCGTTCTACGACAACTGCCCGGTGCTCAAGTCGAAGGACGAGGTGCTGGCCAGCCGCCTGGCGCTGTGCGACCTGACCGCCCGCACCATCGCCCGGGGCCTGGACCTCCTCGGCATCACCGCCCCGCCGCGCATGTGACGCGCTTTCGGGGAAAGTGCCAGAATCTTGAACTGGATTCGTGCACTTTCCCCGAAACTGCGGCGTGGGGGTCAGTCCGTCTCGTCGGTGAGGCGGTCGCGCAGGGCGGCCAGGGCGCGGGTGAGCAGGCGGGAGACGTGCATCTGGGATACGCCGACCTCTTCGGCGATCTCCGTCTGGGTCCGGCAGTCCACGAACCGCAGCTGCAGGATGCGGCGCTCCCGCTCGGGCAGGGTGTCGATGGCCTGGCGCAGCGCGTCGCGGTCGGGCAGGCTCTCGACCTCGCCGTCCACGTCGCCCAGCAGGTCCATCAGCTGCCCCTCGCCCCCCTCCTCCCCCACGGGTGCGTTCAGCGAGCCCGCGGTGTACGCCCCGGCGCAGTCCAGCGCCGCGCGCACCTGCTCGGCGCGGACGCCCAGGTGCTCGGCGAGGTCGTCGACGGTGGGCGTGCGCTGCAGCTGCTGGCTCAGCTCGGGCACCGCCTTGCACACGGCCAGGTGCAGCTCCTGCAGCGAGCGCTGCACGTGCAGGGTCCAGGTGCGGTCGCGGAAGTACCGCTTGATCTCGCCCAGCATGGTGGGCAGCACGTAGCTGGCGAAGGGCACGCCCCGGTCGGGCTGGTAGCGGTCCACCGCCTTGATCAGGCCGATGGTGGCGACCTGGGTCAGGTCGTCGAGCTCCTCGCCGCGGTTGCGGAAGCGCAGGGCGAGCCGACGCGCCACGGGCGCGCAGCCGCAGATGATCTCCTCGCGCAGCCGTTCCTTGCCGACGTCGCAGTCCGGCAGACGGTGCATGAGGAGCAACTGATCATGGAACTGGGCAAAGGTGTCGCTGAGTGAGCCCGTTCCGCCGGAGGCGGTCAAGGTGGTGTTCATGGCCGGAACCTGGGTCCCCTGCCGCGGTCGCGCCCCGCGCGATGCGACGACAGGAAGAGCTAGGCGGTGGTGCCCTGCTGCTGGAGCACCTGACGCGGCCAACGGTGCGGCAGCGCCGGTTTGCCGCTTTCACGACGTGGGTAAGCCTACTCCCCGAATCCCGTCCGAGGCGATGCACCGCGCTGTCACGATTTCGGCGCGGGCGGGGTGAGCAGCCTGCCCACGCCGGTCACATCGAGGACCTTCGCCACCCACTGCTGGGCGTCCCGCACGTACAGGTGGTGGCCGAGGTCGGCGGCGCACTTGTACGCGTCGAACAGCGAACGCACCCCCGTCGAGTCCAGGAAGCCCACCCCGGACAGGTCGACCATGACCACCGGGGCGGCCTGGACCGCCGCGCACAGCTCGTCGCGCAGCGCGTCCGCGGTCATCAGGTCGATCTCGCCCTGGACCCGCACCACTGCCAGGCCGTCCTCGGTGCCGTGCGTTACGCCGTACTCGCGACCCATCGGGCTCCTCCCGTCCTCCTTACCCATTAACGCATGTCAGCGATGTACCGGACACCGGTCGCACCGCCTGGCCGCACCGCGGGCCGGTCTGGTAGAGAGAAGGCGGACAACGGCGGTTTGGGCGACAGAACAGCGGGGCAGAGGGACTTCCATGGTGCGAGCGGCACGGCAGCAGCCCGCGGACGACGACTGGGTCGCACGGGTACAGCGCCTGGAGTCCGAGGTGAGCGGCCTGCGCAAGGCCATGCGCACCCGAGGGCTCATCGAGCAGGCCAAGGGCATCCTGGCCGAGCGGACGGGCTGCGACCCGGAGACCGCGTTCGGGCAGCTGTCGGCCATGTCCCAGCAGCGCAACGTCAGCGTGGTCGACCTGGCCGCCGACATCGTCGGCGCCCGGGTGCCGGCCAACGCCGCCGGGCAGGACCCGGTGTCCCCGACCGCACCGCCCGCCCCGGTGGTGGCCACCCCGGCCGCGCTCGGCTCGCAGGTCGCCGCGGCGGTGGCCGGTCCGCGCACCCGGGTGGGGCTGTCCGACGAGCCGGATCAGCCGCTGCCCACCGCGCTCGCCCGGCAGCTGCGGCGGTGCCTGGCCGCGATGGACGCCGCCGAGGACTTCGCGGCGCTGGCCCGGGCCCTGGTCGGGATCGGGATGGGCGACCCGCCCGGCGGCGCGGCGGCCGTGTTCGCCGTCGAGCCGGACGAGGCGGTGCGGCTGGTGGCCAGCCACGGCTGGCCTGCCCAGGTGGCCAGCGAGTGGCGCCGCTCGCCCAGTTCGCTGCCGACGGTGGTGGGCCAGGCGGCCCGGACCGGACGGCCGGTGCTCGTGGACGGGACCACCCCGCACGGCTACGTCCTGATCGGGCCGGGGGTGGCCCGCGCGGCGTTCCCGCTGGTCGCCGACGAGCAGGTGGTGGGGGTGCTGGCCCTGGTCTGGGGCGAGCCGCAGGAGTTCGGCGCGGTCGACCGCGCGTACCTCGACCAGCTCGCCGCCGGAACGGGCCGAGCACTGCGTCGGCTGTGGCCGACCGCCGAGGACGCGCCGGCGCCGCTGCCGCTGTGGCTGGCCTCGATGCTCGAGGTGATGGACGGCCCCGGGCACCTGCTGGTCCCGGTGTACGGCGCCGACGACACCGTCGAGGACTTCACCGTCGCGGCGGTGAGCCGGCAGGCCCGCAGCGACGAGGGCGACACGGTGGGGCGGCGGCTGCTCGACGCGTACCCGCAGCTGGGCGCCAACGGGGTCTTCGACGCGTACGTGAAGCTGCTGCGCGACGACGTGCCGTTCAGCCGCGACGCCAGCACCGAGGACGCCCTCATCGACGGCCGCCCCCGCCGGGTGGTGCTCAACCGGCGCGCGGTGCGCATCGGGGACGCGCTGCTGGCGAGCTGGTCGCGCATCGACGACGCGCTCAGCAACGACGAGCGGATGGCCCGGCTGGAGACGCTGGGCCGGTTCGGCTGGGCCGAGTGGGACCTGCGCGCCAAGGACGCGGTCTGGTCGGCCGGCCTGTACGGGCTGGTCGACCGCGATCCGGAGCACGGGCCGACGACGCTGGACAAGTTCGCCGGGTTCTTCGCCGCCACCGACCGGGGCGCGCTCAAGCAGCTGCTGACCGACCTCGCGCAGGGCGGCCCGGAGCTGGCCGAGCTGCGGCTCAACACCACCCGCGGCATCATGCCGGTGCGCGTGTTCGGCGAGGCCGACGTGCACGACGGCGAGGTGCGGCTGATCCGGCTGGTGCTGCAGGACGTCTCGGAGAAGCGGGCGGCGCAGGACCGCTCCACCCGCAGCGAGAACGCCGCGGCCGCGCGGCAGCTGCAGCTGGCCGCCGAGCAGGCGCTGACCAGCAACCTGACCCGGCTGCTGTACCCCAACCGCGACCTGGCCCTGGCCGGGTCCGGGGTGCGGGTCACCGGCCGCCACTACGCCGCCACCTCGCCGCGTACGCCGCTGCGGGGCGACTTCTGCGACGCCGACCGGCTCGACGACGGCAGCATGCTGTGCGTCATCGGCGACGCCTGCGGCACCGGCCTGGTCGCGGCCGCGGCCGTGGTGCGGCTGCGCTTCCCGGTGATGGCGCTGGGTATGGCCGGGGCCGCCCCCGCCGACATCCTGCGCAGCATCAACGACATGATCATGCGGGCGCCGGACGCGCCCCTGGCCAGCCTGCTGATCGCCCGGTACCGCCCGCAGGACCGTACGCTGACCTGGGCCTCGGCCGGGCACCTGCAGCCGATCCTGGTGCGCGACGGGGTGGCGCGCACCGTCGACGAGCCGACCGGGCCCATGCTGGGCCTGATGGACGGCATGGGGTTCGCCACCGCTTCGATGACGCTGGCCCCGGGCGACAGCCTGGTCGCGTTCACCGACGGGGTGCTGCACCGGCGCAAGCGCGACCCGCTGTCGGACTTCCGGGACCGGGTCGAGGCCGCGCACCGCGAGGGCGGCAGCGCCGCCCTGTGGGAGATCACCCCGAGCGAGCGCGACGACGAGGCCTGCCTGCTGGTCCTCGACGTCGCGGCGGAGGGCTGACCGCCTCAGGCCGCCGAGGCCGCCTCCCGGGGCACGGCGGGCAGCGCGGCCAGCAGCGCCGCGCGGGCCTGCTCGGACTGGCCGGGCTCGGCCAGCAGCCGCACCGCCTCGTGCGCGGCCGCCGACAGCCTGCTCCACTGCGCCGCCTGCTGGCGCAGCTGCTGGTTCTTGGCCCACAGGTCGGCGAAGATGGCGACCTTCGCCCGCAGCACCCACGGGTCGAACGGCTTGGTCAGGTAGTCCACCGCCCCGGCGGCGTAGCCGCGCAGCGCCAGGCGCGCGTCGCCGTCGGCGGCGGTGAGGAAGATGATCGGGATGTGCCGGGTGCGTTCGCGCCGCTTGACGTGCCCGGCGGTCTCGAACCCGTCCATGCCGGGCATGTACGCGTCCATAAGGATCACCGCGAAGTCGTCGATGAGCAGCCGTTTGAGCGCGGCCTCACCGCTGCTGACGGCGACCGGGTCCACCGGCAGCCCCTGCAGCATCGCCTCCAGCGCCACCAGGTTGTCGGCACGGTCGTCGACCAGCAGCACCTTGGCCGTGCCGGTCGCGGTCGGCTGGCTCATGCCTGCTCCTCACGGGTGATCCAGGCCGACATGAGCCGCAGCAGCTCATCCAGGTCGACCGGTTTGGTGATGTAGTCGCTGGCCCCGGCGGCCAGCGCGAACTCCCGGTCGCCGGGCATCGCCTTGGCGGTCAGGAACACCACCGGCAGGTCGGCCAGGTGCGGGTTGCGCCGGATGATGCGGGTGGTCTCGTAGCCGTCCTGCTCGGGCATCATCGCGTCCATCAGCACGATGTCGATGTCGGGATGCTCGGCCAGGAGTCTGATGCCGTCGTTGCCGTTGTCGGCGTACAGCACCCGCATGCCGTGCTGCTCCAGGGCGCTGGCCAGCGCGAACACGTTTCGCACGTCGTCGTCGACGATGAGCACGGTGGCGTCGCCCAGCGGCAGGGCCACCTCGTCGGCGACCAGCTCGCTGGCGGGGCGGCCGATGATCGGGCGGCCCACCGGCGCCGCCGCGGGCGGGATCGGCGCGGGCGGGGCGAGCACGGCCGGGGCGCCGGTGAGCATGCCCGGCAGGTACAGGGCGAAGGTCGAGCCCTCCCCCGGCACCGACGTCACGGTGATGGTGCCGCCGAGCAGGCGCGACAGCTCCCGGCTGATCGACAGGCCCAGGCCGGTGCCGCCGTACTTGCGGCTGGTGGTGCCGTCGGCCTGCTGGAACTCGTCGAAGATCAGGGCCAGCTTGCTGGCGGAGATGCCGATGCCGGTGTCGCGTACGGCGAACATCACCACCTCGCCCGCCTGGCGCAGCGACGCCTCCTCGAACACCAGGTCGGCCGGTGCCGGTCCGATCTCCAGGGTGACCAGGCCGCTCTCGGTGAATTTGACCGCGTTGGAGAGCAGGTTGCGCAGGATCTGCTGCAGCCGCTGCGCGTCGGTGATCATGCCGGCGGGCAGCACCTCGGCCAGGCGCACCTCCAGGGTCAGGCCCTTGTCCTCGGCCTGCGGCCGGAACGCCTGCTCCACGTACTCGCAGACCTCGCGGAAGCGCACCTCGCCGGGCTGCACGTCCATCCGGCCTGCTTCGATCTTGGACAGGTCCAGGATGTCGTCGATCAGGGCGAGCAGGTCCGACCCGGCACTGTGGATGGTCCGGGCGAACTCGATCTGCTTGGCGTGCAGGTTGTTCTCGGTGTTGTCGGCCAGCAGCCGCGACAGCAGCAGCAGCGAGTTCAGCGGCGTACGCAGCTCGTGCGACATGTTCGCCAGGAACTCCGACTTGTACTGCGAGGCCGCCGACAGCTGCCGGGCCTTGTCCTCCAGACCCAGCCGGGCCAGCTCGATCTCCCGGTTCTTGATCTCGATGTTGCGGTTCTGCTCCGACAGCTGCGCCGCCTTCTCCTCCAGCTCGTTGTTGGTGCGCTGGAGCTCCACCGACCGGTCGCGCAGCTCCTGGGCCAGCCGCTGCGACTGGGCCAGCAGCTCCTCGGTGCGCCGGTTGGCCAGGATGGTGTTGAGCGCGATGCCCAGCGTGCCGGCCAGCCGCTCCAGGAAGTCCAGGTGCAGCTCGGAGAAGGCGGTGACGCTGCCGAACTCGATCACGCCCAGCGACTCGCCCTCGAACGCGATCGGCAGCACGATCAGGTCGGCCACGGCGGTCTCGGCGATGCCGGATCTGACCGTCAGCGTGGTCTTGCCCGCCCCGGCGCGGATGGCCCGGCGGTCCAGCGCCGCCTGCCCGACCAGCCCCTCACCGGGGGCGTAGCCGGAGGCCGCACCCTCGGTGGAGTAGCCGTACGCGGCGGCGAGCTGGAGCTGGGACACGTCCCCGTCCAGTACGGACAGGAAGAACGCGCCGAGCTGCGCGTCGATCAGCGGCGTGACCTCGGACATGATCATGCGGCAGACCTGCTCCAGGTCCCGCTGGCCCTGCAGCAGCTCACCGGCGCGGGCCAGGTTGGAGTCCAGCCAGCCCTGCTCGGCGTTCTTCTTGGTGGTGTCGCGCAGGGCGACGATCATCTGGTTGACGTTGTCCTTGAGCTCGGCGACCTCGCCCTGCGCCTCGACGGTGATGCGCTGGGTCATGTCGCCCCGGGTCACCGCGGTCGACACGGTCGCGATGGCGCGCAGCTGGTTGGTCAGGGTCGAGGCGAGCTGGTTGACGTTCTCGGTGAGGTGGCGCCAGGTGCCGGAGACGCCGCGCACCTGCGCCTGGCCGCCGAGCTTGCCCTCCGAGCCGACCTCGCGGGCGACACGGGTGACCTCGTCGGCGAACGAGGAGAGCTGGTCCACCATCGTGTTGACGGTGTTCTTCAGCTCCAGGATCTCGCCGTGCGCGTCGACGGTGATCTTCTGGGACAGGTCGCCCCGGGCCACCGCCGTGGTCACCTGGGCGATGTTGCGGACCTGGCCGGTCAGGTTCGACGCCATGAAGTTCACGTTGTCGGTCAGGTCCCGCCATGTACCCGCGACACCCCGGACCTGCGCCTGACCGCCGAGCTTGCCCTCGGTGCCGACCTCGCGGGCGACACGGGTGACCTCGTCGGCGAACGACGACAGCTGGTCCACCATCGTGTTCACGGTCGACTTCAGCTCCAGGATCTCGCCCTGGGCGTCGACGGTGATCTTCTGGGACAGGTCGCCCCGGGCCACCGCCGTGGCGACCTGGGCGATGTTGCGGACCTGCCCGGTCAGGTTCGACGCCATGAAGTTCACGTTGTCGGTCAGGTCCCGCCACGTACCGGCCACACCCCGGACCTGGGCCTGACCGCCGAGCTTGCCCTCGGTGCCGACCTCACGCGCCACCCGCGTCACCTCGTCGGCGAACGACGACAGCTGGTCCACCATCGTGTTGACCGTCGACTTCAGCTCCAGGATCTCGCCCCGCGCATCGACCGTGATCTTCTGCGACAGGTCGCCCTGCGCCACCGCCGTGGTCACCTGCGCGATGTTGCGGACCTGCGCGGTCAGGTTGCCCGCCAGCTGGTTCACGTTCTCCGTCAGGCCGCGCCAGGTACCGGACACCCCCGCCACCTGCGCCTGACCACCGAGCTTGCCCTCCGAACCGACCTCACGCGCCACGCGCGTCACCTCGTCGGCGAACGACGACAGCTGGTCCACCATCGTGTTGACGGTCGACTTCAGCTCCAGGATCTCGCCCCGCGCATCGACCGTGATCTTCTGCGACAGGTCGCCCTGCGCCACCGCCGTGGTCACCTGCGCGATGTTGCGGACCTGCGCGGTCAGGTTGCCCGCCAGCTGGTTCACGTTCTCCGTCAGGTCCCGCCAGGTACCGGACACCCCCGCCACCTGCGCCTGACCACCGAGCTTGCCCTCCGAACCGACCTCACGCGCCACGCGCGTCACCTCGTCGGCGAACGACGACAGCTGGTCCACCATCGTGTTGACGACGTCCTTGAGCTCCAGGATCTCGCCCTGCGCGGCCACGGCGATCTTCTGCGACAGGTCGCCCCGGGCCACCGCCGTGGCGACCTGGGAGATGTTGCGGACCTGCGCGGTCAGGTTGGACGCCATGTAGTTGACCGCGTCGGTGAGGTCCTTCCAGGTGCCGGCCACGTTGGGCACCTCGGCCTGGCCGCCGAGCTTGCCCTCGGTGCCGACCTCGCGCGCCACCCGGGTCACCTGCTCGGCGAAGACGCGCAGCGTGTCGGTGAGCGAGTTGATGGTGTCGGCCAGGTCGGCGACCTCGCCGCGCGCCGAGATGGCGATCTTCTGGGACAGGTCGCCCTGCGCGATCGCGGTGGTCACCTGCGAGATCGAGCGCACCTGGGCGGTCAGGTTCGACGCCATGAAGTTCACGTTGTCGGTCAGGTCGCGCCAGGTGCCCGAGACGCCGCGCACGTCGGCCTGGCCGCCGAGCTTGCCCTCGGTGCCGACCTCGCGCGCCACGCGGGTCACCTCGTCGGCGAACGACGACAGCTGGTCGACCATCCGGTTCACGGTGCGGCCGATGGTGAGGAACTCGCCGCGCAGCGGCCGCCCGTCGATGTCCAGACGCATGTGCTGCGACAGGTCGCCCTCGGCCACCGCCACGATCACGCGGGCGATCTCGGCCGTCGGGCGGCCCAGGTCGTCGATGAGGTTGTTGACCGCCTTGATGCCCTCGGCCCAGGCGCCCTCGTACGCCTCCTCGTCCAGGCGCTCGGTGACCCGGCCCTCCCGGCCGACGACCCGGGAGATGCGCATCAGTTCCCGGTTGCGCTGCTCCTGCAGCGCGATGACCTCGTTGAACGCGTCGGCGACCTCACCCACCACGCCGGAACGGCGCGGCAGGCGCGTCTTGAAGTCGCCCGTACGCATCGCGTGCAGGGCCGCGGCGACCTCGTGCCACTGGGCCTCGTCCACCCGCTCCCGCTGCACAGTCGCTCCTGCCACCTGCCGACCTCCTCCGTCACCGGCGGCAGCACCCGCCGCCGTGTCGCAAGCCCTATCATCGTCCGTCCGCCGACGCGGCGCGAGCCGCGGGCTGGCAGGACAGGGCCGTTCGGCGGAGACTACTAACGTGCCGAACCCGCGCGCGGCCGCCGCGCCACAGCCCGACGTGCCAACCGCATCGACCGACCTCTCCGCCGTCGACGCCCTGCTGCGTGTCCAGATCGAGCTGGACGAGGCGGGCGGGCTCACCGGATTCGCCACCAGCCTCGCCGAGACGCTGACCCGGCTCACCGGCGCCGACGGCTGCCGGATCACGGCCGACCAGGGCGACGGGCGCGGCGCGCACCGGCTGGCCGCCACCGGCCGGCCCGGGTCGGCCCGCTCGCTGTACCAGCGGGTGCCCGTGAGCCGCCCGTGGAGCGCCGAGCTGCTGCTCAGCGCAGCGGACGAGCCCGGCAACCGGACCCTGGCGCTGCTGGCGGCCCAGCGGCTGGGCATGGCGCTGGAGCACCTGCGGCTGCGCGACACCGACGTACGGCACCGGACCTGGCTGACGTTCCTGTCCGAGGCGAGCGAGCTGCTGGCCCAGTCGCTGGACCTGTCGCTGACGCTCGCGCTCATTCCGCGCCTGGTGGTGCCGCGCCTGGGCACCTGGTGCACGCTGCACCGGGTGTCGGGCAAGCGGCTGGAGCCGGCCGCCGCCGCGCACGCCGACGAGGAGCGCAGCGACTGGCTGGAGGCGGCCGCAGCCGAGCTGACCCACCTGCTCCAGGCCCCGGCCGTCAACGCCACCATACGGGCCGGGCAGCACGTGCCGCTGCCCTCACCGCTGGCCGGGCTGGCGGTGCCGCTGTTCGCGCGCGGCCAGTGGCTGGGGGTGCTCGGGATCGGGCGCGATCCGGATGCCACGCGCGACCCGGACGAGACCACCATCGCCGAGGAGCTGGCCCGGCGCTGCGCGCTGGCGCTGGACAACGCCGCGATCCACGCCGAGCGGCAGGCGGTGGCCCATACGCTGCAGCAGGCGCTGCTGCCGACGCGGCTGCCGGTGATCCCGGGCCTGGGCCTGGGCGCGGAGTACGTGCCGGCCGGGCGCGGGGCCGAGGTCGGCGGCGACCTGTACGACATCATGCCGATGCCCGACGGCCGCTGGCTGGTGGTCATGGGCGACGTCTCCGGCAAGGGCGTGCCCGCGGCGGCCGCGACCGGGCTGGTCCGCGAGGTGCTGCGGCTGCTGGTGCGCGAGGGGCGCCCGCTGGAGTCGGTGCTGGCGACGCTGAACACGACGCTGAGCGAGCGCTCCGAGCGCTACTGCACGCTGGCCCTGGCCGCCTTCGACGTACCGGACCGCGACGGCGCGGTGCCGGTGACGCTGTACCTGGCCGGGCACGACCGGCCGCTGCTGCTGCACGCCGACGGCGCGGTGGAGCAGACCGGCGACTGGGGCACCGCGCTGGGCCTGATCAGCCCGGTGACCTGCCAGCCCACCCTGCTGATGCTGCGGCCCGGGGAGACGCTGGTGTTCTTCACCGACGGGGTCACCGAGCGGCGCAGCGGCACCGAGTTCTTCGGCGCGCGGCGGCTGGCGCAGCGGCTGACGTACCTGGCGGGGCATCCGGCGGACGTGATCGCGACCCGGCTGCGCACGGCGGCGCTGGAGTTCTCCGGCGAACCGGCCCGAGACGACATGGCGATCATGGCGATCCGCAACGACGCGGTGTGACTACCCGGCCGTACGCGGCACCGTCGCCCAGACGACCTTGCCGCCGTCGACCGGGATGATCCCCCAGCCCGAGGCCAGCACGTCCACCAGCAGCAGCCCGCGGCTGTCGGCGGAGCGCCGCAGCGGCGGCGGCGGAAGCGCCGGGTCATGGTCGTGCACGGCCAGGTGCACGTGCTGCGGGCCGTCGCGCAGTTCGAGGGTGAAGTCGGTGCGGGCGTGGCGCACCGCGTTGGAGACCAGCTCGCTGCAGATCTGACGCAGCACCAGGTGCGCCGGGTGGGGCACGTCCCAGAGCGCGCAGCCGTCGGCGAGCATGTCGCGGGCCTCGGCGGGGGCCTGCGGATCCGGGCTGAGGCCCAGCACCCGCAGCCGGCCGGGCGTGCGCGCGTTCGCCTGCCGCAGGGCGTCGTCGCGGTCGGCGCACAGGGTCAGGCCGTCGCGCTCGGGCATGGTGTCCAGGGCGGCGGCCAGGCTGCCGCGCTGGCCGTACAGCAGCAGCCCGCAGCCGGGCCAGGCGGCCGCGTGGCGGGCGGCGTCGAGGAAGGTGGAGACGGTCCCTCCGGCCAGCACCAGCCCGGACAGGTCCACCAGCAGCGCCTGCGGTCGCCGGCTGAGCGCGGTGAGTAGGAAGGCGAGCATCGGCGCCGCCCCGGCCAGCTCGAACTCCCCGTCGAGCCGGGCGGTGGTGACCGGTCCGCCGCCGCGCTCCTGGGCGCAGCGCAGCCGGCCCTCCTCGAGGCCTGTCCGCTCCCGCATGGCTACCCGCTCCGCGTCGTCCCCCGACCCGCGGTCCCGCACGGGCCTGCCCTGGCCGCATTCGACGGCTGCTGTCCGCACGTGCTCGGCGGACTCTCCTCCTGCGGATTCCCGGACAGACCGGCGGGTAAACCGGGCGGATCATTCCTCCGGGTCGACGATCGACTGGAAGCGGTAGATCCACGGCGGGTCGCCCAGTGGATTGGCCTCAAGCAGGTAGACGGCCTCCCACGGGACCTCGGCGCGGAGCGGGTCGCCCGGCTCGTAGCCGCTGGGGAGCAGGATGGAGAAGGTGGTGGGCGGGTCGGCGGCCGACTCGACCTCGATCTCGCGGGTCACCTCGGCGGCGCCGTGCACGAACTTCGCTGCGATCCTGTCCACCCGTCCAGCGTGCCCTCCACTGCGGACGAACCGGGTGCAGATCGATGAAACCGCACGTGTCGGACGGTGCCTAGGCGGGTAATCCAGCACGGAGAGCCGCCCACCGAAGGGACCTCCGCCATGTCCGATCCGAACCCGCCCCCCGACGTGGTCGACCACCTGCGCAGCCAGCACCAGCAGATCAGTGCGGTGCTGGCGCAGCTGCGCTCGGCGCCCACCATCGCCCGGGGCGAGCTGTTCGAGCAGCTGGTGAGCTATCTGACGGTGCACGAGCAGGCGGAGCGGCAGGTCGTGGCGCCGTACCTGGACTGTCAGGTGCCGCTGGTGCCGGGCTGGCGGCCGGTGCTGGCCGAGCTGGCCCAGGGCGGGGTGGCCGATCCGGGGTTCCGGCCCCGGCTGGAGGCGCTGTGCGGCACCTTCGCCGAGCACACGGCGTACGTGGAGCGCGAGGAGTTCGCCCGGCTGCGCCGCACCGTCCCGGGCGACCTGCTGCGCCGCCTCGCCGAGCAGCTGTGAGTTGAGAAGGGGCCCTTCTACTACGCATTGCGATAAGAAGGGGCCCTTCCTTGCTCTGCGGGCGGGTCAGGCGACGGCGCGTTCGAGTTGGGCTTTGGTCATCGTCGAGCGGCCCTTGATGTTCTTGCGCTTGGCCTCCTCGTAGAGCTGGTCGCGGGTGCGGCCGCCCTCGCCCTTGTGCGAGCGCAGGCCGCCGCGGCGGCCCGACGAGATGTCGTTGCGCGACAGGGCGCTGGACTCCTTGGCCTCGCCCGCGCGGGCCCGCTCCTTGTTGACCGTCCGGGCGGCGATCTCCTTGGCCACCTTCTCGGACTTGCCGCGCTCCTCGGCGCTGGACTTGATGTGCTCGTACTGGCGTTCCCGCTTGTTGCTCCAGGCACGCTGCGGCATGACCGCCTCCTCTCCTCGCACCTTCACCTGAGCAGGTGCCCGGACCGCGTCCGGATCAAACCCGGACCGGCCGCGAGCAGGCGCAACGCTTCGCGGCGGGCGGCGTTGAGCAGGGCAGGCGCCCGGCGATCATGCGGGCGCCCCCCCGCCTGCCCGAGGAGTCGCCGTGCCGCAGCAGACCCGCACCCACCGCGTGGCGCCGACGCTGGCCGCCGTGACCGCGCTGGCCACCGCCGTGCTCGGGCTGACACTGAGCACCCGGGCGGCGGGCGAGCCGGCCCCCGGCGGCTTGACCGACGGCTGGGCCGGGGCGGGCATGCCGGAGGGGCCCGCCGGGCGGATGCTGCTCGCGGCGCCGGGCGGCTACCCGGTCACCGGCATCGACGTGTCGCACTACCAGCCCGACATCGACTGGAAGAAGGTCGCCGACAAGGGTGCGAAGTTCGCCTACGCGAAGGTGACCGAGGGCACGCACTACGTCGACGACCAGTACCGCAAGAACCTGAGCGGGGCCAAGCGCAACGGGGTGTACTTCGGGGCGTACCACTTCGCCCGGCCCGACCGCAGCGGCGGCCGCACCCAGGCCGACTACTTCCTGGACCGGGCGCAGTACACCAACGACGGGCGGACGCTGCCGCCGATGCTGGACATCGAGTGGCCGTACAAGTGGGACGGCAAGTACGTGGCCGACCACCCGTGCTGGGGCCGGAGCAAGAGCGAGCTGGTCAAGTGGATCCGCGACTTCACCGAGCGGGTACGCGAGCGCACCGGCAGCGCCACGATGATCTACACCAACCCGAACTGGTGGAACCCGTGCACGGGTAGGAGCACCTCGTTCGGGCGGCACTACCTGTTCGTCTCCAGCTACACCGACAAGGTCATGGGGCTGCCGGCGGGCTGGGACCACTGGACCCTGTGGCAGTACGCCAACCACGGCAAGCTGCCCGGCGACCAGAACGTGTTCAACGGCTCGCTGTCGGACCTGGCGGCGCTGGCCAGCAATCCGCTCGGGCCGATGCCGAAGCTGGTGGTCGGCGACTGGGACGGCGACGGGACGATGACCGCGGGCCTGGTCACCCCGGCGGGCGAGCACTGGCGCTGGCGGCTGACCAACCAGCGGGGCACCGCGCCGGTCGCGACCGGCGGCACCGACCCGCTGCTCACCCCGGACCTGGATTTCGAGTACGGCGACGTGGAGAAGGCCCCGATCGTCGGCGACTGGGACGGCAACCGCACCTGGACGCCGGGCACGGTCGACAGCGAGGGCAAGCGGCACGACTACTACCTGGCCAACGGGTTCCGGCCCGGCCCGGCCGACGTGCACGTCGGGTTCGGCGACGTCGAGGACGTGCCGCTGGTCGGCGACTGGGACGGCAACGGCACGTTCACGCCCGGCACCGCCGACGCCGACGGCAAGCGGCACGACTGGAAGTTCACCAACTCGCTGACCGACCCGAAGACCGAGGTGAAGGTGACGGTCGGGGACGCGGGCAAGACGCCGGTCGTGGGCGACTGGGACGGCAACGGGACGTACACCCCGGGCACGGTCGACAACGACGGCGAGCGGCACGACTACTACCTGGTCAACTCGCTGACCGCGACGACCGCCGAGATCCACCTCGGCTTCGGCGGCGTCTACACGGTGCCGCTGGTCGGCGACTGGGACGGCGACCGGAAGTCCACCCCGGGGGTGGTGGACGCCTCCGGCACCACGATGCGCTGGCTGCAGCTGAACAGCCTGGTCGGCGGCGACCTGCCCGACCTGGCCTTCCGGTACGGCGAGACCGGCATCCTGCCCGACCCGCAGCCGTCCCCCTCGCCGTCGGCCAGCACTTCGCCGAGCCCGGCCCCGGTGGGCGACCCGGCGGTGCCGATGAGCCCGCGGCCGATGTCCCCGCCGCCGAGCGCCAAGCCCGGGCTGAACCGCCTGCCGATCGTGCCCAAGGTGTGAGGCTCGGAATTCTGTACCAAATCGCGAAAATCGCTCGTAACCGCACGTTACATTCGGGGCAGCGGCGAGGAGGGCCCGGCCTGCCCTCGAGAGCGAGGCACGATGCGCGGATTCGGGGTCCACTCAGAGGTCGGCACCCTGCGGAAGGTGCTGGTGCACCGCCCTGACCTGGCGCTGCGCCGGCTCACCCCGTCCAACCGGAGCGAGCTGCTCTTCGACGACGTGCTGTGGGTCGAGCAGGCGCAGGCCGAGCACGACCAGTTCGTGGCCGAGCTGCGCGGGCGGGGCGTGGAGGTGTTCCTGCTGCACGACCTGCTCACCGAGGCGCTGGGGCAGCCGGGCGCGCGGCAGTGGGTCATCGAGCACACCGTCAGCCCGTACACGGTGGGGCCGTCGATGGTGGAGGCGGTGCAGCGCGCGCTGGCGAACATGGACGACCGCACCCTGGCCACGCACCTGACCGGCGGGGTGACCCGGGCCGAGTTGATCGAGTTCGCCGACACCGACCTGGCCGGGTCGTCGCTGACCGTGTCGACCACGGTCGACTCGTCGTTCATCCTGCCGCCGCTGCCCAACCACCTGTTCACCCGCGACACCTCCTGCTGGATCTACGACGGGGTGTCGCTGAACCCGATGTTCTGGCCCTCGCGGCAGGCCGAGACGGTCAACCTCGGCACCGTGTACCGGTTCCACCCGATGTTCCGGCAGGCCGGGATCACCTTCTGGTACCCGGACGCGGCCAACGCCGAGGAGCACGACCAGTTCGACATCCAGTCGTTCGGGCGGGCGTCGCTGGAGGGCGGCGACGTGATGCCGGTGGGCAACCGGACCGTGCTGGTCGGCATCAGCGAGCGCACCACCGCGCAGATGGCCGAGATCCTGGCCCGGCGGCTGTTCGAGAAGCAGGCCGCCGACCGGGTGATCGCGGTACGGCTGGCCCGGCAGCGCCAGTTCATGCACCTGGACGTGGTGTTCACGTTCATGGACCGCGACACCGTCACCGTCTACCCGAAGGTCATCGACAGCACCACCGCGTACAGCCTGCGGCCCGGCGACCGGGCCGGCACGCTGGAGGTCACGCCGGAGAAGACGTTCCTTGGCGCGGTCGCCGACGCGATCGGCCTGCCGGAGCGGGACCTGCGCGTGGTGACCACCGGCGGGGACGAGCCGCAGCAGGAGCGCGAGCAGTGGGACTGCGCCAACAACGTGGTGGCGGTGTCGCCGGGCGTGGTCATCGCGTACTCGAAGAACATCAACAGCAACCGCAAGTACCGTGAGGCCGGCATCGAGGTCGTCGAGATCGACGGGTTCGAGGTCGGCAAGGGCCGCGGCGGCGGCCACTGCATGACCTGCCCGCTGCTGCGCGACCCCTAGGCGGTACGGCGCCTGGCCTTCCAGTCGCGTACCACCTCGTCGGCGTCCAGCAGCCGCAGCGTCACCGCGGGCCCGGCCAGCAGGCCGCGGTTGGCCTTGACCACCCGGGTGTTGATCTCGGCGACCATCGCGCGGACCGCCGACTCGCTCAGCTTCTTCGCCACCTTGTCGGGCAGGTCCTCGATGTCGCGGCGCAGCAGCAGGGTCGCCGGCAGCGCCCCGGCCAGGTTCTCCCGGCGGGCCAGGTCGCGCAGCCACCAGTCGTCCGGCAGCACCTCCCCCGCGCCGGGCAGCGGCTTGCCCGCCCCGGGCAGATCGTCGAACTCGCCGCGCTCCTGCGCTTCGCGGATCTGCCGGTCGAGTGCCGACTCGTAGCCAGGACCCATGACGTACCCCCGATCTGCCTGCCGCGAATCTACTCCGCGCGAATGCGGTTGCGCCGCGTCCGGGCCTGCGTATGCTTTCTCCCATGCACAGTCAGCTCAGCACGACGACGCCGGGACACCCCGGCGTGACCGCGTGTTGACCTGCTGAAACCAGTCATCCGTCGGCCCCGGGGCACCCGCCCCGGGGCCGACGTGTCTCCCCGGACGTGTGCCCGCCGACACGTACCCGAGGAGATGCCGCGATGTCCCAGGCACTGGCCGACCACCGCAAGCTCGGCCGCGAACTCGAGCTCTACCACTCCGATCCGCTCGTCGGAGCCGGGCTGCCGATCTGGCTGCCCAACGGCGCCGCCGCCCGCCACGCCATCGAGTCCTACATCCGCGAGGTCGAGCGGCTGGCCGGATACCAGCACGTCTACTCCCCGCCGATGGCCAAACGGGAGATGTACCGAAGGTCGGGGCACCTGGCCAAGTTCGCCGACGACATGTTCCCGGCCCTGGCCGAGGCCGGGCAGCCCGAGGCCGAGCAGCTGATGCTGCGGCCGAGCCTGTGCCCGCACCACGCGATGGTGTTCGGCGCCCGCGGCCGGTCGTACCGGGAGCTGCCGCTGCGCGTGGCCGAGATCGGCGGCATGTACCGCGCCGAGCGCTCCGGCGTCGTCGGCGGGCTGGGCCGGGTCCGGGCGATCTCGCTCAACGACGCGCACGTCTTCTGCGCCCTCGACCAGGTCGGCGACGAGGTCGCCGCGATCCTGTCGATGATCCTGGCGGCACACCGGGCGCTCGGCTTCGCCGCCCACTCGTTCCGGCTGTCACTGCGCGGCCAGGGCCCCGCGTACCTCGGCGCGCCCGCCGACTGGGACCTGGCCGAGGACCTGCTGCGCCAGGCGCTGGTCCGGGCCGGGATCGCGTTCGAGGAGGTGCCGGGCGAGGCGGCGTTCTACGGACCCAAGATCGATATCCAGGTACGGGACATCGCCGGGCGCGAGTGGTCGCTGTCCACCATCCAGGTCGACTTCGCCCAGCCGGAGCGGTTCGACCTGTCCTACGTCGACCGCGACGGTGAGCGGGCCCGGCCGGTGATGGTGCACCGCAGCATCGTGGGCAGCCTGGAGCGGCTGCTGGCGCACCTGATCGAGGTGCACCAGGGCGCGTTCCCGGCCTGGTACGCCCCGGTGCAGCTGGCCGTGGTGCCGATCGGGCCCGACCAGGACGAGGCGGCACGGCGGCTGCGCGACGCCGCGATGCGCGCGGGGCTGCGCGCCGAACTGCTGCTGGACGGGTCGCTGGGCAACCGGATCCGGCTGGGCGCGCAGCGCAAGGTGCCGTACCTGGCGGTGGTCGGGGCGCGGGAGGCCGCGTCGGGCGAGGTGTCGCTGCGCCTGCGCGACGGCCGGGGACTGCCCGCCCGCCCCCTCGCCGAAGCCCTCGACCTGATCGGCGCCGCCGTCGCCGCCCACTCCCCCGACCTCCTCCCCGTCTGAGGACGCGGGGTCCGAGTTGCCGGGCGATCGGGGGTATACGGCGCCGTATACCCCCGATCGCCCGGCAACTCCGCCACGGCTAGGCCGGGTGGGGCAGGTCGGCGGGGGTGGGGTGTTCGAGCTGGTGGATCAGTTGCTTGAGGTGGGTGATCTCGTCGCGCAGGGCGGTCTGGCCGGCGGCGGTGAGGGTGACCCAGGTGCGGGGGCGCTTGCCCTCGTACCCCTTCTCGATCTCGATCAGGCCCGCCTTCTCCAGCACGGTCAGGTGCTGGCCGAGGTTGCCGGCGGTGAGCTGCAGAGTGTCGCGCAGGAAGCCGAACTCGACCTGGCGGGCCTGGTGGGCGACGGCCAGGATGCCCAGGCGGACGCGCTGGTGCACGACGTCGTCCAGGCCGTTGGTGGGATGCCCCCCGGTCGTCACGCCGCCGCCTGCGCGGTCGGCCGGAACCTCGCGAAGACGGCCGCGCCCAGCAGCAGCACCAGGGCCGCCACGAGCAGGTCAGGTAGGAAGTACCACCGCGAGTCCGAGTGGATGATCCGGCTGCCGACGGCCACCACGAGCACCAGATAACCCACGCTGTACGCCAGCAGCGCCCGGTACCGTTCCACCCACGCGAGCACCAGCAGTGCCAACCCGATGACGGCGGTGGGGCTGCCGAGCGCGTTGAGCAGCCACACCTCGGGTCCGGCGTGGACGATCTCGACCTGCGGGGCGGCGAAGGGGTCGGCGGGGACGGGCAGCAGCGGGTAGAGCGTCAGCCAGACCGAGACGGCCGTGGCCAGCACGGCCAGGGCGACGCCGGTGAGCACGTACGGGCGGATCGTGGTGCCGACGCCGCGGCGCCGGGACTGCCTGACGTAGAAGGCCGCGATCAGGGCGTAGGCGAGCAGCAGGGCCACGGTCCAGTACAGCAGCTCGGCCGGGTTCGGCCCGGGGCAGACCACGTGGCCGGGGCGCGACTGGCAGCGGTCGAGCAGGTCGAGGTAGGGGGCGAAGCGGTAGACGGGGATCGCGGCGAGGGTGACCACCGCGAGGACCAGCAGCGGGAACCAGGTGCCCCGCTGGGCGGCCCGGACCTGGCTGGTCAGGTCACGCACGACCGCGAGCAGCTCGCGCGGGGAGTCCGCCTGGGGGACGGATTCGTTTGTCATACAGTCAGCTTTGCATTACAGACCTCTCTCCGCAAGAGATTCGCTGACAGCTCAGCTGACGGCTGACGAAGATTGCCACCAGCGGTCACAACCCTTGCACCCCCCTCCTTGATCGGCGTCAGTGGTCGGAACGGCGACTACACGCCTAGGTTGTTACCTCGGACGGCGATCAAGGACCGGAACCAGCCAGAAGATCGCCACCAGCGGGCAGAATCCTGCACCGCTCATCGGCCGAACCCACATTTCGACCGCAGGTGGCGATCACCGGGCCAGCCGCGCCCAATGATCACGGCTTTGGCGCAGAACACTGCGCACCGGCGCTTCCGCGATTCCCCGCCCGGACGCAAGTCAGCAGGCTGACCGTGCCTGCACGGAACATTTCCAGTTGTACCGACTGAACCGGATGTAATACTCGAAAGGGGTCAGACATGAAGCGCGTCGTCGTCTACGGATGCGCGGTGTGGGCCGCCCTGGTGGCCATCTCGCTGATCCTGCTGCCCGCCGAGGGCAAGCACGAGGCGCTCTACGAGTCGATCAAACTGACCGTCCTCGTCGCCGCGGTACTCGGCTGCACCATCCGCTACCTGTTCCACCGCCCCACGCTGACACCGGTCACGGCGGCGCTGGCCGGAGCCGTCTGGGCGGCCGTCTGCGTGGCACTGGACCTGGTGCTGTACGCCGCCGGGGCGTTCAACATCGGGCTGGACGTCTACTTCGCCGACGTCGCGTCGTCGTACCTGGTGATGCCCGTGATCACCGCGATGGCCGGACACTGGCTCGCCTACCGCACGCCCACGCCGCAGCCCTCGACCCCGCAGTCGGCGGCAACGGCCGTCGTGGAGCCTGCCGCCGACACGAGCACGGACGGCTCCGGCGAGCCGGACCGCTACATCCCGGTCGGCCACTGCTGATCGCAGAGGCACGGCGGCGACGCTGACCCGCCGCCCTCACCGACCGGCGATGGCGTATCCGATCCCGACGAGGACGGGCACCGCCCACCCTGCGGCAGCCACCGCGGTGCCCAGCGCGAAGGGGTGCGGACGGGGCAACCCTCGCCGAGGGCGTTGGAGCGGGTGCAGTTTTGGGGAAAGTGTTGGAATCCTGGCCCGCTTACCTGCAGTTTCCCCGAAACTGCAGCGATCATGGCGCCGGGGGCGGGGCGGGCGACGAAGTGGCGTGGGTCACATTGGGTGGGGAGGGTGGAACAAGGGGCGGGGCGCTGGACTTGAGCCGAGCAGACTCAAGTAGCGAATGGCAGGTGTCTGATAATGACCACACTCCCCGTCCTCCCGCTCGACGACGCCGTGCTGCTTCCCCGGATGGTCGCGCAGGTCGCGCTCGACCCCGACGTCCAGGCCGCCGTCGACGCCGCGCGGGCAGCGGGCGACAAGACCGTGCTGGCCGTGCCTCGCATCGACGGCGACTACGGCTCGTACGGCGTCACCGCGATCATCGAGAAGGTCGGCCGGCTGCCCGGCGGCGAACTCGTCGCGGTGATCCGCGGCGTGACCCGCGCGAAGATCGGCTCCGGCGTGCCGGGACCCGGCGCGGCGCTGTGGGTCGAGGCCGCCCTGATCACCGAACCCGAACCGGCGGGCAAGGCCCGCGAACTGGCCCGCGAGTACAAGGCGCTGGTCACCTCGGTGCTGTCCGAGCGCGGCGCCTGGCAGGTGGTCGACGCCGTCGAGCGGATGACCGACCTGTCGGAGCTGGCCGACTCGGCCGGGTACGCCCCGTGGCTGACCCTGGCGCAGAAGGTGGAGCTGCTCGGCTCGACCGATGTCACCTCTCGGCTGGAGCTGCTGGTCGGCTGGGCGCGGGAGCACCTGACCGAGCAGGAGGTCGCCAACAAGATCAGCAACGACGTGCGCGAGGGCCTGGAGAAGTCCCAGCGCGAGTTCCTGCTCCGCCAGCAGCTGGCCGCGATCCGCAAGGAGCTCGGCGAGGACGAGCCGGAGGGCGCGGGCGACTACCGGGCCCGGGTCGAGGCCGCCGACCTGCCCGAGAAGGTACGCGAGGCGGCCCTGCGCGAGGTCGGGAAGCTGGAGCGGGCCAGCGACGCCTCCCCGGAGTCGGGCTGGATCCGCACCTGGCTGGACACGGTGCTGGAGATGCCGTGGGGCGTCACCACCGAGGACAACACCGATCTGGCCCAGGCGCGGGCGGTGCTCGACGCCGACCACACCGGGCTGGACGACGTGAAGGACCGGATCCTGGAGTACCTGGCCGTGCGCAACCGCCGGGCCGCCAAGCACCTGGAGGTCGTCGGCGGGCGCGGCTCGGGCGCGGTGCTGGCGCTGGCCGGGCCGCCCGGGGTGGGCAAGACCAGCCTGGGCGAGTCGGTGGCGCGGGCGCTGGGCCGCAAGTTCGTCCGGGTGTCGCTGGGCGGCGTACGCGACGAGGCCGAGATCCGCGGCCACCGGCGCACCTACGTCGGCGCGCTGCCGGGGCGGATCGTGCGGGCGCTGCGTGAGGCCGGTTCGATGAACCCGGTCGTGCTGCTCGACGAGGTGGACAAGCTGGCCGTCGGCTTCTCCGGCGACCCGGCCGCCGCCCTGCTGGAGGTGCTCGACCCGGCGCAGAACCACACCTTCCGGGACCACTACCTGGAGGTCGACCTCGACCTGTCCGACGTGCTGTTCCTGGCCACCGCCAACGTGGTCGAGACCGTCCCCGGCCCGCTGCTGGACCGGATGGAGCTGGTCACCCTGGACGGCTACACCGAGCGGGAGAAGGTCGCCATCGCCCGCGACCACCTGCTGCCCCGGCAGCTGGAGCGCGCGGGCCTGACCGCCGACGAGGCGACCGTGGCGCAGGACGCGCTGCGCAAGGTCGCGGCCGAGTACACCCGCGAGGCGGGCGTACGGCAGCTGGAGCGGTCCATCGGGCGCATCCTGCGCAAGGTCGCCGTGAAGCTGTCCGACACCGACGGCCCGGTGCACGTCGCCGAGGCCGACCTGAAGGAGTACCTGGGCCGCCCGAGGTTCACGCCCGAGTCGGCCGAGCGCACCGCGACCCCCGGCGTGGCGACCGGGCTGGCGGTCACCGGTACCGGCGGTGACGTGCTGTTCATCGAGGCGACCTCGATGGAGGGCGAGCCGGGGCTGACCCTGACCGGCCAGCTGGGCGACGTGATGAAGGAGTCGGCGCACATCGCGCTGTCGTACCTGCGCTCCAACGGGCGCCGGTTCGGCCTGGACCCGAACGCGCTGGCCGGACGCCGCATCCACCTGCACGTCCCGGCGGGCGCGGTGCCCAAGGACGGCCCCAGCGCCGGTATCACCATGGTCACCGCGCTGGCGTCGCTGGCGTCGGGGCGGCCGGTGCGGCCGGAGGTGGCGATGACCGGCGAGGTGACCCTCAACGGCCGGGTGCTGCCGATCGGCGGGGTCAAGCAGAAGCTGCTGGCCGCGCACCGGGCCGGCCTGACCGAGGTCGTCATCCCGGCCCGCAACGAGCCGGACCTGGACGACGTGCCCGAGGACGTACGCGCGGAGCTGACGATCCACGTGCTGGCGGACGTGGCCGACGTGCTCGCCGTGGCGCTGCGCCCGGCCGACGACGCGGGCGACCTGCCCGCCGAGCCGAGGCTCGCCACGGTCTGACCGGGCGGTACGGAAGGGGCGCTCCACACGCTGGGGCGCCCCTTCCGCGTGGTCGGGTCAGAGCAGGGCCGGTTCGCGGAGCATGGCGGTGCAGGCGGCGGTGGCCTGGTCGCAGGCGTCGGCGGCGGCCTTGCAGTGGGCGTACCGGTCGGCGTTCTCGCGGCACTCGTCGGCGCAGGCGGCCGTCACGATCGCGCAGGCGTCCAGCACGGCCCGGACCAGCTCCGGGTGGTCGCCGCGGAAGCGGTCCAGCACCTCGGCGGCGGTGGCGCACATGTCGGCGCAGTCGAGGTTGGTCCGGATACAGCGGACCAGGTCGGCGACCTCGGGCTCGCCCAGGCAGGCGTCGGCGCAGGCGTTGCACACCTCGGCGCAGGTGTTGCAGGCGTGCACGCACGCGGTCCGCATGTCGTGGCTCAGATCCTGCTCGTCGCGGTACATCGGCGTCATCGGCTGCATCTCACCAACCGTCCTCGCGTAGTCCTGAAGATCGATTCTACCGCCACCGGAGCAGCGAGAACGGGCTGGACCCGAGGGTCCAACCCGTTCTCGTCCTGTGCGATCCAGCATGGAAGGCCGTCTGGTGGACGGCCGTCACGGTCTTCAGAGCGGACGTACGTTGGCCGCCTGCGGTCCCTTCTGACCCTGCGTCACCTCGAAGTCCACCTTCTGCCCCTCCTGCAGCTCGCGGTACCCGCTGCCGGTGATCGCCGAGTAGTGCACGAAGACGTCAGGTCCGCCACCGTCCTGCTCGATGAAGCCGAAGCCCTTTTCGCCGTTGAACCACTTCACGGTGCCCGTTGGCATACTCTTTCTCCTTCAGCGGTGAGGCGGTGTGCCTGTGTCGCGGCGCGACCCCCGCCCCACGTGCACCTGACCCTAACCCCGGTCGGAGTGATCGCGTGGCTTTTTGTGGCTTCCGAAACCGTGGTCTGCGGTGATTTCCCGCCCGGAAGGGGCATCCTGTGTACGTGAGAAGCCGAATGGGAGTCATCGACCTGGAACGGGAACTGCGCGCTCCCAGCGCCGAAGGGCTGGATCGGCTGCAGCTGACCTCGGTGCCGCTGGTGCCCGAGATACGGCTGTACACCGCGGTCGACTCGATCGTGTGGTGGGCGCGGATGGAGGCCGAGGCCGGGAGCAGGCTGACGGCGCCGTACTGGGCGTCGGCGTGGGCGGGCGGGCAGGCGCTGGCCCGGTACCTGCTGGACAGGCCGGAGGTGGTGGCCGGGCGCAAGGTGCTCGACCTCGCGTCGGGTTCGGGGCTGGCCGCGATCGCGGCGGCGCTGGCCGGGGCGGTTGAGGTCGAGGCCAACGACGTCGACCCGTACGCGATCACCGCGATCGCGCACAACGCCCGTGCCAACCGCGCCACCGTCACGGGCCGGCTCGGCGACCTGCTCGACGGCGGCACCGACGCCGACGTCGTGCTCGCCGGGGACGTGCTCTACCAGTCGCAGGTGGCCGAGCGGATGCTCGGATTCCTGCAGCGGGCCGCGGCCGGGGGCGCGCAGGTGCTGCTCGGCGACCCGGACCGGGGCCACCTGCCGCCCGAGGGGCTGACCCGG
Organism: Catellatospora sp. KI3; assembly: GCF_029948125.1. Lineage (GTDB taxonomy): Bacteria > Actinomycetota > Actinomycetes > Mycobacteriales > Micromonosporaceae > Catellatospora. The sequence goes on along the minus strand of NZ_JASAMB010000009.1, from coordinate 176,966 downwards.
CTCGCCTGCTACCGGGCGCCGAGCGCGCAGGCGTTCGTCGACGCCGAGCTGGAGCAGATCTGCGTGTACCGCCTGGAGGGCGACCTGGGCGCGCGGGGACGGAGCAGGCTGTGACCTCGCGCGGCGCGTGGCCGGCGCTGCCGCTGGACCGGTGGGCCGACACCCGCGACACGCTGCAGCTGTGGACGCAGATCGTGGGCAAGGTGCGGCTGGCGCTGGAGCCGATGGTCAACCACTGGTGGCAGGTGCCGCTGTACGTCGACAGCCGTGGCCTGACCACGTCGCTCATGCCGTACGGCGCCATCGGGGTGGAAATGGTCTTCGACTTCCGGCGGCACGTGCTGGACGTGCGCACCACCGACGGGCGCGCCGCCGAAGTGGACCTGCGCGACCGGTCGGTCGCCGACTTCTACGCCGACGTGCTGGCCCGGCTGGCCGAGCTGGAGATCGGCGTCGACCTGATGGGACGGCCGGTGGAGCTGCCGGAGGTGGTGCCGTTCGCCGACGACCGGCAGCACTGCGCCTACGATCCGGAGTTCGCGCACGCGTTCTGGCTGTCGCTGGTGCAGACGCACCGGGTGATGACCGCGTTCCGGGCCCGCTTCATCGGCAAGGTCAGCCCGGTGCACTTCTTCTGGGGCGCGTTCGACCTGGCGGTGACCCGGTTCTCGGGGCGGCCCGCGCCGCTGCACCCGGGCGGGGTGCCCAACTGCCCCGACCGGGTCAGCCACGAGGCCTACAGCCACGAGGTGAGCAGCTGCGGCTACTGGCCGGGCGGCGGCGGGCAGGGCCTCTTCTACGCGTACGCCTACCCGGAGCCGCCCGGCTTCCGCGACCGGGTCCCGCCCGGTGCCCACTACGACGGCCAGCTCGGCGAGTTCGCGCTGCCGTACGAGGCCGTGGCGCAGGCCGACGACCCGGACGCGGTGCTGCTGGAGTTCTGCCAGCACACCTACGAGTCGGCCGCCGACCTGGCCGGGTGGGACCGGGCGGAGCTGGAGTGGGCTCAGCCGCCCGCGCGCAGGTAGGCCAGCACCGCCAGCACGCGGCGGTTGGTGTCGTCGGTCTGCGGCAGGTCGAGTTTGGCCAGGATGCTGCCGATGTGCTTGCCGACGGCCGCCTCGGTCACGAACAGGCGCCGGGCGATGGCCGCGTTCGAGTTGCCCTCGGCCACCAGCGCCAGCACCTCGCGCTCGCGGGCCGACAGCGTGGCCAGCGGGTCGCGCGGCCGGCGCATCAGCCGCCGGACCACCTCCGGGTCGATGACGGTGCCGCCTCCGACCACGGTGCGCAGCGCGGCGACGAAGTCGGCCAGGTCGGCGACGCGGTCCTTGAGCAGGTAGCCGACGGCCCGGCCGTCGCCGCTGTCGAGGAGGGCTTCGGCGTACTCGGGCTGGACGTGCTGGCTGAGGACCACCACGGGCAGTCCGGGCTGCCGCGACCGCAGCTCCGCCGCCGCGCGCAGCCCCTCGTCGGACTGGCCGGGCGGCATCCGGATGTCGGTCACCACCAGGTCGGGCCGGTGCTCGGCGACGGCCCGCAGCAGGCTGTCGGCGTCCCCGACCGCCGCCGCCACCTCGAACCCGAACCGGGCCAGCACGCCGGTCAGGCCCTCGCGCAGGAGCACCCCGTCCTCGGCGAGGACGACCCGGGTCACGGCGTGCAAGGCAGCTCCACGCGGACCAGGGTAGGTCCGCCGGCGGGGCTGGCCAGCAGCAGCCGCCCGCGTACCGTGGCGACACGGTCGGCCAGGCCGGACAGGCCGCTGCCCCGGGCGGGGTCGGCGCCGCCCCGGCCGTCGTCGCGCACCTCCAGCACCAGCAGGTCGCCGGTGCGGGTCACCACCACGTCGGCCCGGGTGGCCCCGGCGTGCTTGGCGGTGTTGGCCAGCGCCTCCGACGCGGCGAAGTAGGCGGTGCTCTCGACCAGGTCGGGCAGGCGGCCGGCGGCGACGGCGGCGACGGTCACCGCGACCGGCAGCGGCGAGCGGTCGGCCAGTTCCCGCAGGGCGGCGGGCAGCCCCAGGTCGCGCAGGGTCTGCGGGGCGATGCCGTGGATCAGGTCGCGCAGTACGGTCATCAGCTCCTTGGCCTGCTCGTGGGCGCGGGTGAGCGGCGCGGCGGCGGGCGAGTCGTCGGCGGTGTCCAGGCGGGCCAGGGACAGCTGCAGGGTGAGGCTGGTGAGCCGGTGCTGCACGCCGTCGTGCAGGTCGCGTTCGATGCGGCGGCGCTCGGCCTCGTACGCGGTCATCAGGCGGGCGCGGGAGCGGGCCACCTCGCGCAGCGCGGTGGCGTCGCCGGGCGCGGCGCCGAGCAGCGCCCGGGCCAGCGCGGCCTGCCCGGCGGCGAGCAGGCCCAGCAGGTACGGCACCACCGGCAGCAAAGCCAGGGCCAGCAGCGCGTACGGCACCGCCTGCTGCGGGGTGTGCACGGTGGTGGTGCCCAGCGCGATCGGCCCCGCGCCCTGCGGGATGAGGAACGGGCCGGTCAGGAAAGCCGCCTCGATGAGCAGCAGCAGCGCGACCGCGCCGTAGACGAGCGGCACGAGGCTGCCGAGCAGCACCGCGTACAGCGTCTCCCGCCAGGTGGCCGCCTCGGTGTAGCGCAGGCGCAGCCAGGCGAGCGGGTCGGCGGCGGGCCGGTGCGCCGAGGCGACCGGGCGGTCGTCGACCATGCCCAGCCGCCACCGCTCGGCGACCGCCAGCGGGACCGACAGCAGCGGCGCGATCAGCACGGCCAGGACGGTGCAGACCAGTGGCGCGGCGATGTCGATGCCGCGCAGGGGCGCCCCGTCGACCAGGCGGCGGCCGGTGGCGATCCAGGTCAGGGCGGTCAGCAGCACGCCCGGTGCCACGACGGCGGCGACGGCGACGGTGGTGGCGAGGTAGGCCGCGGCCCGCCAGGGCCAGGCGGAGCGCAGGTAGCGGCGGCGCCGCAGCGCCGGCAGCAGATATTGATCAACAGGCACGTGACCACGCTATCGACGGCGGCGGCACGGCCCCAGCCCGCTGCGCATAGTTCCGGGGTATGCCCAGCCCTACCTTCTCAGCCGACGGGGTCGTGGTCGTGTACGACCAGGACCGGGCAGCCCGCGTGGTGCAGCATCGCCTGGCTGGTCGACCCGCGCAGCAGCCCGGCGACGCCGCCGTGCCCCCGGCAGCCGGAGACCAGCAGTTCGGCGCCGTTGGAGAACTGCGTCAGCACCTTGGCGGGGTCGCCGTCCAGGTCGACCCGGTCCACGTCCACGGCCGGATAGCGCTTGGTCCACGGGTCGAACATGGCGGCCAGCGCGGCCTCGTCCTTGGCCGCGTCGCCGTGGCGTGGCCGCACGTGTACGGCGGTCAGCCCGACCCCGCGCAGCGCCGCCTCCTCGAACGCAAGGCCGAGCGCGTGCACCGCGTACGGCGACGAGCTGACGCCCACCACGACCCGGCCGCGCGCCGGGTTGGCGGGGTCGTCGGTGCGCGGCCGGATCACCGCGACGGGGCAGTGCGCGTGCATCGCGGTATGCAGGCTGGTCGAGCCGATGACCATGTCGTAGAAGCCGCTGTGCCCCCGGCTGCCGACCACGATCATGCTGGCGTGGTCGGATTCGTTGATCAGCGCGTGGGTGCTGTCGTCGTTGACCGTGGCCGTCTGCACGGTCAGGCCGGGGTGGCCGGCCAGGGCGGCGTCGCGGGCGCGGGTGGCCGCGTCGGCTCCGGCCTCGTCGAGCTCGCGGGAGATGTAGTCGTAGCCCACCCGGGGACCGGGCGAGTCGATCACGTAGACGAGCTTCAGCGGCAGGTCGTGCCGCAGCGCGGTGTCGGCCGCCCAGTCGATCGCGGGCTGGGACGTCGTGGTCCCGTCGATGCCGACGGTGATCGGGCGCTCCAGGGTCTGCATGCTGGCGGCCTCCTTCCGGCCTTGCCTGAGGTGGCCGGACGGCGCTGCTCCGCCACCGTATCCAGGCTAACCCGGGCGTGACCTGCGCGTCGGCGTCCTGCGGGGACGGCCGAAGCCCAGCCGCCGGGGGCGCGGCGACTGGGCTTGCGCTCGACGCCGGCCGCTACCGTGCGCCACCGACCGAGCCCGGACAGCCGGTTACTCCGCAGGGTGACCGCGTCCGGATGCCCCTCGGACTGCGGTTAACGGCGGGCTCCCACGCTGCGTGGGGAGAAGTCGGCTGCCGCGCCCGGGATACCCGCGCGGCCCTCCTCTTAAACCCGTGTGTGCGTGCAGTTTCGGGGAGAGTGCAGGAATCTCGGCGCTCTTTCCTGCGCCTTCCCCGAGACTGCCGCCTCGTCAAGGCGCGGGCGCGCGGCGTCGGAGCGCTCCCATTAGTCTCATCCGGTGCCGCAGATCCCCAATCCGGTGCTGCCCGGCTCGCACCCAGACCCGTCCATCGTGCGCGTCGGCGACGACTTCTACCTGGCCACGTCGACCTTCGAGTGGTATCCGGGCGTACGCGTGCACCACTCGCGGGACCTGGCGAACTGGACCCCGCTGGGCGGCGTCCTGGACACGGCGCGGCTGCTGGACCTGGCCGGCTGCCCGGACTCCGGCGGCGTGTGGGCACCCAACCTCACCCACGTCGACGGGCTGTTCCACCTCGTCTACAGCAACGTCTCGACGTACTCGGGCGGGTTCACGGACTGCCCGAACTACCTGGTCACCGCGGCGTCGATCACGGGGCCGTGGTCGGATCCGGTGCTGCTGCACGCGCGGGGGTTCGACGCCTCGCTGCACCACGACGGCGACACGAGCTGGCTGCTCAACCTGGTCCATGACTGGCGCCCCGGGTACGGCGGCAGCGCCGGGCTGGAGGCCGTCCGCTACGACCGGGCCACCCGGCGCCTGACCGGCGAGCCGGTCCGCATCCAGCTGCCGCCGGGTGCCGGGTGGATCGAGGGCCCCAACCTGTACCGGCACGGCGGCTGGTACTACCTGCTGACCGCCGACGGCGGCACCGGCTACGACCACCAGGTGAGCGTCTGCCGGTCGCGCGAGCTGGCGGGCCCCTACGAGCGCGACCCGGGCGGTCCGCTGCTGACCGCCAGGCACCGGCCCGACTGGCCACTGCAGAAAGCAGGGCACGGCAGCCTGGTACGGGCCGGTGACGGCGACTGGTACCTCGCCTACCTCGTGGCCCGCCCCGAGGGGCGGCAGGGCCCGTGCGTCCTCGGCCGCGAGACCGCGATCACGGCGGTGAGCTGGACCGAGGACGGCTGGCCGACCGTCGTGGACGGCCTGCCGTCACTGCACGCCCCCAGCCTGCTGCCGCCCGACCACACAGGACTCTCGGACGAGTCCGAGGTCGACGAGTTCGACCAGGCAGGACTCGGTCCGCAGTGGTCGACGCTGCGGCGGCCCGCCGATCCGGGCTGGCTGTCGCTGACCGACCGCCCGTCGCACCTGCGCATCCGGGGCGGCCGCTCGCCGCAGAGCCGTACCGGGCAGAGCCTGGTCGCCCGCCGGGTCACCCAGCCGCGCTGCTCCTTCGAAGCCGTGGCCGACTTCGAACCGACCGCCTTCCAGCACCTCGCGGGCATCACGGCGTACTACAACAGCCGCAACTGGCACCTGCTCCACCTCACCGCCGACGACACCGGGGCCCGGGTGCTGCGCGCGGCCACCCGGGACCGGGGCGTGCTGACCGTGCACCCGGCGGTGGCCGCGCCCGCCGCCGGGCCGGTGCACCTGGGTCTGGACATCCGCGACGGCGAGCTGTCGTTCCGCTTCGGGGGTCCTGACGGCTGGCGCCCCTTCGGCGAGCCGCTGGACGCCACGGTCCTGTCCGACGAGCACGCCGTCGAGTTCGACGGCGACCAGCTCGGCGCGCTGGGCTTCACCGGCGCCTTCGTCGGCCTCTGGGTCTGGGACCTCACCGGCCGTGGCCACCCCGCCGACTTCGACCACGCCGCCTACCGCACCCACCCGTGAACCGCGCGGGTTAAGCAGGGCCCCTTCCACTGCGGAAAGCGATGAGAAGGGGCCCTTCCTTGCGTCTGTCAGGGGATGAGGGCGTACGCGCGGACGGAGAAGGTGCCCAGCCCCCGGAAGCGCAGCGGGGCCGCGTGCAGGCGCGCGCCGGTGACCGGGAGCCGGTCCAGCCCGGTCAGGTGCTCCACGATCGGGATGCCCGCTCCGAGCAGCAGCGAGTGCACGGGCCGCTCCCCCGCCGGGACGATCTCGTCGATGTTGACCGAGTCGATGCCGACCAGCGCCGCACCGGCCGCGATCAGGTGCTCGGCGGCGGCACGGGTGAGGTACGGGGCGTCGACGCCGTACGCGTCGGTGCCGAAGTGGCGGTCCCAGCCGGTGTGGAGGAGCACCGCCCTGCCCGCGACGTCCAGCGGCGCGAAGGCCAGCGGGCCGATGCCGCGCTCGGCGGACCCGGTCACCCGGGCCACGACGACGGGCAGGTCGGCGAAGCGGGACAGCGGCAGGTCGGCCAGGTCGGGGCCGTCGGCGTACCGGTGGAAGGGGCTGTCGACGTAGGTGCCGGTGTTGGTCACCATGTCGACGCGGCCGATGACGAACTCGGTGCCGGGGGCGTAGTGCGAGCGCGAGTCGGCGCGGCTCAGGTGGTCGGACAGGCGCGGACCGGGCAGGCCCGGGTACGTGACGACGCCCTCGCTGAGCACGTGGTTCAGCTCGACCAGCCGGGTGGGCGCACCGGCCGGGGCGGCCGGCTCGGACGGGCCGCCGCGGGAGCCCTTGTGCGGTTCGGCCAGGATCTCGACGCCGCGCAGGTCCACCCGGTCGACCATGAGCAGCCCGAGGTGCCGTACCAGCAGGGCGGCCACCTCGGCGTCGGTGACGGAGTCGGACGGGATGTCCAGCCGGAACTCCTGCACCTGCAGCCCGCCACCGTTGGCGAAGGTCACGTCGGCGTCGAAGCTCACCCGATACTCGATCATGGGCGCATTGTGCCGCAGCGACCGGACCGCCCGGCGGTGTGGTGCGGCGCCGCCCGGTCCGCGGACCGGCGGCTCAGGTCAGGTGCTCGGCCACCCCGGTGACCTCGAAGATCCGCCGCACGAACGGGGCGGGGTCGACGCATTTGAAGACGACGCCCTGCTGGTCGGCGTAGTGGCGCGTCCGCAGCAGCGCGGTGATGCCGGTCGAGTCCAGGAACAGCGTCTGGGCCAGGTCGAGTTCGACCCGGCGGCAGCCCGAGGTGTCGATCGCGGTACGCAGCCAGTCGGTGACCTCGTCCGTGACGGACATGTCGATCTCGCCCGCCAGGCTGACCCGGCAGACGCCGTCCGCCACGACGGTCGTATGGGTGACGATCCGGTCCGCCACGGTCACCTCCTCGCCGGAGTCCTACCCGCCACCTGGCCGCCGCAAACCGCGCACCACCAGGTCGGGCGGCCGGCGGAGACCGGCTCTGACCTGGGGCGGGGCCGACCGGCGGCCGACACGGGGCGGAGCAGGTCGGGTCGGCAGGCGGGCCGCGGCGGTAGCCTGGCCGTTGTGCGCGACCTGACCACGCTGCCGAAGGCGAACCTGCACCTGCACCTGACCGGGTCCATGCGCCCGGCGACGCTGGCCGAGCTCGCGGCGCGGGCGGGGCTGCCGGTGCCGGACGCGATCCCGGCGGGGGCGCACGGCTGGGAGGCGTTCCAGTCCCGGTACGACCTGGCGCGGGCGGTGCTGCGTACGGCCGAGGACGTCGCCCGGGTGGTGGCCGAGGCCGCCGCGGACGACGCCGCGTGCGGGGCCGGGTGGACCGAGCTGCAGGTCGACCCGTCGTCCTATGCCGACCGGCTGGGCGGCTACGAGGCGGTGGTGGAGACGGTGCTGGCGGCGGCAGGCGACCAGGTCGGGGTCATCCTGGTCGCGAGCTGGGCCGGGCCGCCGGAGCAGGCGGTGCGCATGGCGGAGCTCGCCGCCCGGTACGCCGGTCGGGGCGTGGTCGGGTTCGGCCTGTCCAACGACGAGCGGCGGGGGCGGGTCGAGGACTTCGTGCCGGCATTCCGGGTCGCGGCCGAGGCGGGGCTGATCGCGGTGCCGCACGGCGGCTTCTTCGAGGGCGCCTGGCATGTGCGGGCCTGCGTCGAGCAGCTGGGCGCGGCCCGGGTCGGGCACGGCCTGACCGCCCACGCCGATCCGGCCACGGTGGAGCTGCTGGCCGAACGGGGTGTGGCGCTGGAGATCTGCCCGACGTCGTACCCGCCGCTGGGCGTGGCGGAGCTGGCGGGGCTGCCGCTGCGGTCGCTGCTGGCGGCGGGGGTGCCGGTGGCGCTGGGCACCGACGACCCGCTGCTGTTCGGCCACGACCTGAGCGGCCAGTACGCGCTGGCCCGCGAGCACCTGGCCCTGACCGACGAGGATCTGGCCGCGCTGGCCCGCCACTCGATCACGGCCTCGGCGGCCCCCGCCGACCGCAAAGCCCGGCTGCTCGCCGCCGTCGACGACTGGCGGTGAGGTCGACGCCCTGGCCCGGGTCGGTCTCTCCGGTCAGGTGGCGAGCTGCTTCAGGATGCGGATCAGGTGGGCGCGGTCGGCGGGGCTGAGGGTGCCGAAGAAGCGGTCGGCCTCGGCGCGGCGGGCGGCCCCGATCGCCGCGACGGTCTCGCGCCCCGGTCCGGTCAGCGCGACCAGGGTCGCGCGCCGGTCGGCGGGGTCGGCGCGCCGCTCGACCAGGCCGCGCGCCTCCAGGTCGTCGACGACCTCGGTGACCGAGCGGGGGGCGATCCGCAGCTGCTCGGCCAGCACGTTGAGCCGCAGCGCGTCCTCCTTGCCGAGCACGCCGAGCGCCCGTGCCTGCGACGGGCTGACCTGCCACGGCGCGAGGGCGTCCTTGGTCAGATGGCGCAACTGGCGCGCGACCCCCCAGAACGCCTCAGGAAGGCTGGACTCGTCGTGTTCGTGCACGGGAATACCGTACCAGGGGTTGCTGTTGCTACCTCATGTTGAGGTAACCTCAGCATCCCTCACCAAAGGAGCCACCCTTGGAACGCCCATCCTTCGAACGCGGCCGCGGCGGCCCGCGCACCGTCACCGCCGAGGAGAAGGCGCAGGCCCGCCAGGTCTCGCTGCGCCGGATCGGCACCCTGTTCACCGCCCACCGCGCGCAGCTCGCCATCGTCACCGCGATCATCGTGATCTCGTCGGTGATCGCCATGGCGTCGCCGTTCCTGCTGCGCGAGACCATCGACGTCGCGCTGCCGCAGCGTGACCTGACCCTGCTGGCCTGGCTCGTGCTGGGCATGGTCGCGGTGGCCGCGCTGACCTCGGCGCTCGGCGTCGTACAGACGTGGATCTCCACCACCGTCGGCCAGCAGATCATGCACCGCCTGCGCACCGAGGTCTTCGCCCACCTGCACCGGCAGTCGATCGCGTTCTTCACCCGCACCCGCACCGGCGAGGTGCAGTCGCGCATCACCAACGACATCGGCGGCATGCAGTCCGTCGTCACCTCCACCGCGACCTCTATCGCCTCGAACCTCACCACCACCGTCGCCACGGCCGTTGCCATGGTCGCCCTGTCCTGGCGGCTGTCACTGGTCTCGCTGCTCGTGCTGCCCCCGGCGATCTACCTGACCCGCCGCGTGGCCCGCATGCGCCAGGCCATCACCGCGCAGCGCCAGCGCGAACTGGCCGACCTCAACGTCACCATCGACGAGGGCCTGTCCATCAGCGGCGTGCAGCTCAGCAAGACCCTGGGCACCGGCGCCGCGCTGGTCGACCGCTTCACCGCCTCCTCCGAGCGGCTCATCGACCTGGAGCTGCGCTCCGAACTGGCCGGACGCTGGCGGATGGCCTCGATGAGCATCATCTTCGCCGCCATCCCCGCGCTGATCTACCTCGGCGCCGGGCTGCCCGGCACCGCCGGCACGCTGAGCATCGGCACCCTGGTCGCGTTCACCGCGCTGCAGGGCAACCTGTTCCGCCCGCTGATGGGCCTGCTCAACGTCGGCGTCTCGCTGACCAGCTCGCTGGCCCTGTTCGCGCGCATCTTCGAGTACCTGGACCTGCCGGTGGAGGTCGCCGACCCGCCGCACCCGGTCCGGGTCGACCCGGCGAGGATCCGGGGCCACCTGCGCCTGGAGGACGTCACCTACGCGTACCCGGGCAGCGGCACCGCCGCCGTCGCCGGAGTCAGCCTCGACGTCCCGGCGGGCACCTCGCTGGCGCTGGTCGGCGAGACCGGCTCGGGCAAGAGCACGCTGGCGGCGCTGATCGCCCGGCTGCACGACCCGGACGCGGGACGGATCACCGTCGACGGCATCGACCTGCGCGACCTGCGCCTGACCGACCTCGCGGCGATCGTCGGCGTGGTCAGCCAGGAGACCTACCTGCTGCACACCACGATCCGGGAGAACCTGCGTTACGCCCGGCCGTCGGCCACCGACGCCGAACTGGAGCAGGCCGCCCGCGCCGCGCAGATCCACGACCTGATCGCCGCCCTGCCCGACGGGTACGACACCGTCGTCGGCTCGCGCGGGCACCGGTTCTCCGGCGGCGAGAAGCAGCGCCTCGCGATCGCCCGGACGCTGCTGCGCGACCCGCGCGTCCTGGTGCTGGACGAGGCGACCAGCGCCCTGGACACCGAGACCGAGCGCGCGGTCCAGCGGGCGCTGGACGAGCTGGCCCGGGGGCGTACGACCATCACGATCGCGCACCGCATGTCCACCGTCCGCGACGCCGACCAGATCGCCGTGGTCGACCACGGGCGGATCCTCGAATCAGGTTCGCACCGCACCCTGCTCGAGGTCGGCGGCCGCTATGCGGCGCTCGCCTCGTAGCGGGCGCGGGCCTCTCGGCCTCGGCTGGCGCAACTGCCGCGCCGCCACCTCGGGGTCGAGGCCGACGGTGGCCGCCAGGACCGGATCGATCCGCTTCCGCGGTGACTGAGGCGTGAGCTGCCACCGGTCTCAGCGCTCGGACGACCGGTCCCCGTCGGCCAGCTGTTCCAGGTCGGCGAGCTGCTGGTCCAGTTCGGCCTGCACGCTCGGGTGCGCCAGCTCCCACGCGTACGGCGTGATCTCGGGCGGGCGGCGCCGGGGCCACATCGGGTCGCTGGCCGCGTGGATCGCGGCGGTGTCGAAGCCGCGCCACCCGGCCCAGGTCGCGAACTCCATCGAGCCGTGCAGGTAGCACTCGGCGGTGTAGCACGCGGCCATGATCCGGTTGTCGTCGCGGTTCATCGGATCGTCGTGCGGCCGGACGGTGTAGGCCGGGCTCAGGTAGAACCGGCCCAGCCCCTCGGCCACGCGGCCGGTCGCGTCCAGCCCTCCGGCCAGGCCGTCGTCGACCGCGTCCAGCACGGGCCGCCAGAAGAGCACGTCCGGATGCTCCTGCTCGGGCAGCGCGGACTCGGCGAACAGCCGCCGGGCCACGGCGGCCGCGAAGGCGGTGCGGCTGCCCCGGTCCAGATGCTCCAGCATGCGCCGCGCCGTGGCGCGCACGTCCATGAAGTACTTGAGTCCGAGCTCGTCGAGCTCGTCTCGGGCAGCCTCGGCACGGGCCACATCTTGTGCCGGTGAGCGTGTTCCAGGCACGACACCACAGTACCCTCACCAGCCGCCCCGGCAGGACCGATCGCCTGCCTGGCCGGTCGACCAGCCCCGCTTTCCGCCGCCCTGCCCACTCCATGCCCGCCCCCCCGGCGCAATATCCGTCCGGCCGGCCGCCCGTTCCCCCGGGAGCCGACGGGCACCGGCGCGGACGGCCCGCCCGTGCCGGACCGCACCTGTATCGTGTGCGGCGACCAACTCCACTTTGGACGAAGGATCTTGCCGATGATCGATATGAAACCCGCCGCCTACGAGGTCGTGCGGCTGCTCGACGGCGTCACCCCGGAGCTCATGGCCAACCCGACGCCCTGCCCCGAGTTCCCGGTCGCGGCGCTGCTCGACCACATCATGGGGCTGACGATCGCGTTCAAGCTGGCCGCGGAGAAGGCCACGCCGCCCGGCGGCGCCGACTCCAAGCGCGGTTCCGGCTCGGCCGACACGCTCGACCCCGCCTGGCGCGAGATCCTGCCCCAGCGCCTCGACGAGATGGTCGCCGCCTGGAGCGACCCCGCCGCGTGGCAGGGCATGACCCAGGCGGGCGGGCAGACGCTGCCCGCCGAGATGATGGGCGTGGCCGCCCTCGACGAGCTGGTCCTGCACGGCTGGGACCTGGCCCGCGCCACCGGCCAGCAGTTCAGCTGCGACCCGGCCAGCTCCGGCGCCGTCTTCGCGTTCACCGAGGCGACGACCCGGCCGGAGTACACCGAGATGCGCGTCGGCCTGTTCGGGCCGGTCGTGGACGTGCCCGCCGACGCCCCCGAGTTCGACCGGGCGCTCGGCTTCGCCGGCCGCGACCCGCGCTGGAGCCCGTCGCAGGCGTGACCGTCGGCGGCCGCCCGGTTCCCGTCCGCGCGGCCGCCCGCACCGGAATACGCTGGACGGAGGCCGCGCGTCGGCCGTCGGCGCGGCCTGGAGCAGGGAGGTCCGCCATGCCGTTCGTTCAGATCATCGACTGCCGTACCGAGCGCCTTGACGATCTCAACCGCCTGATGGACACGTGGCTGGAGCAGACCGCCGGCCGGCGCACCGCCACCCACACGCTCATCGGCCGCGACCGCGACGACGCCGACCACTACCTGGAGATCATCGAGTTCCCCTCGTACGAGGAGGCGATGCGCAACTCGCGACTGCCCGAGACCGAGCGGGTCTTCCAGGAGATGACCGCGCTGTGCGGGCAGCCGCCGACCTTCACCAACCTCGACGTCATCCGCGACGAGCAGCTGAACAAGATGAACGCGCGGGTGTTCTTCGACCTGATCGCCTCGCAGGGGCGGCTGGACCTGCTGCCGGAGCTGTTCGCGCCGGACTACCTCGGCCACGACCCGGCCGGGGAGGGCAGCGCGGTCGGCGCCGGCGAGACCGTCGGACTCGACGCGCTGCGCGCGCAGGTCGAGGGGTACCGGCGGGGGTTCGACTGCCGGTTCAGCGTCGAGAGCCAGGTGGCCGAGGGCGACGAGGTCGCGACCCGGTGGAGCTGGGCCGGGGTGCACCACGGCGAGTTCCACGGCGTGGCGGCGACCGGCCGCGAGTGCACGATGTCGGGTATGTCCATTTTCCGGTTCGAGGACGGCAAGGTCCGCGAAGCCTGGTGGAACTGGGACAACCTGCACCTGTACCGGCAGCTCGGCCTGGTGCCCGACGACACGTCGCATCGAACGGCGGCGACGGGACGAGCCCGCCCGGCCGCCTGACCGGCCACCTCGTCGTCGCGGGCCACACCCCATGGGGTGTGGCCACAACCCCAGGGGTGTGTTCGTGTTGACTCAGCCACCGCGCTGCCCCGTAATCATCTGGTGATCGCCGCCGATGCGACGAGGGCTGTCGCCCTGGCCGCCGAGCCCTGACCGCAGCCGCCGGCCTCGACTGGCACCAGACCGGCCGAACGAAAGGGCATGCCCCGTGGCATCGACATCTCCGGCGGGGTTGAGATCCGGCCGCAGGGTCCGGGCAGGGTGCCGGCGCAGTCGGCGAGCAGTCGCGAGGCGAAGTCGAGCACCGCGTCGCGGTGCGGGCAGGCGTCCAGCGGCGCATGGTCGAGCCGCCCGTTGACGGCGTAGCGGCTCGCGGCGTGGACGGTCGCGTCGAGGACGAACAGCCGGTACTCCACCAGGAACGTCACGATGTCGCTGACCAGCACCGCGGTGTCGGCGGGGAGGCGGTCGGGCAGGCGGACACCCCGGCGTGCAGGTCCTTTTCCCGGGGCTGCTTGACGAAGACCGGCGTACTGCGCCACAGCCAGCCCACGCCGCTGGGCCGACACGGCGAGCAGTTCCGCGGTCGGGTCGAGGCGGGCAGGCAGGAGCGTACTCCCTTGCCTGGTCCAACTGCTCGTCGCAGAGGCGGCGGGCCGCCCAGGCCAGTTCGGCGAGCTCGGCCGGGGGCTGAACCCTCCACGGATACTCCAGTTCCTCCACCGGGTCGAGACCGAGCAGCGCCGCGAGGTCGCCGGGCCCGATGCCGAGCACCCGCGCGAACGTGTTGAGGTCAGAGCGCGGTGGCCAGCCAGGCAGCGGCGGCGGCGAGGATGATCAGGGCGGCGTTCAGGCCGGTCTCCTTGACCTCGCCCCGCGACAGGTGCAGCGCGCCCGCGAGCAGCTGCAGCACCACGAATCCGACCGCCGCCGCCGGCGCCAGCACCGGTGCGATGCCGGTCAGCGGCGGCAGGATCAGCCCGACCGCGCCGAGGATCTCCACGGCGCCGATGAGCCGGACCGCCGGCATCGGCACCGTGTCGACCCAGCCCATCATCGGCGCGAGCCGCTCCTTGCGCTGCGTGACCTTCTTGCCGCCGGCATAGAGGTAGAACAGCGCGAGCAGCCCGGCGACGATCCAGTACGCGATGACCATGGCGCATCTCCAACGGTAACGAGTGGTGAGTGGCACCATGATGGGTCACCATCGGGAGGCTTACAAAAGGCACATCCGTGTGCCTGACCTCGACCAGGAGCGCCATGTCGGAGTACGAGAAGGTCTGCCTGATCCGCGGCGACGGCGGAAGGGCCGTCCGCGGCATCCTCGACCGCATCGGCGACAAATGGACTCTGCTCGTGGTCGCCACGCTGCACGGGCGGCGCATGCGCTTCACCGAGCTGCTGCAGCGCGTCCCCGGCATCTCGCAGCGGATGCTCACCCTGACCCTGCGCCACCTGGAGCGCGACGGCCTGGTCGGGCGGACGGTCTTCGCCGAGGTCCCGCCCCGGGTCGAGTACGAGCTCACGCCGACGGGCCGCACGCTGGTCGGACCGGCTGTGGCGCTGGCCGAGTGGGCGGTCGAGCACAACCCGGACATCGAGCGCAGCCACCAGGCCTACGACTCGCGCGACGACTGATCCTCGCCGCGGTTCAGGCGGGCGGTCCGAACGACAGGGCCAGGCGCATGGCGGTATCGCGGACGAAGTGCCAGCGGCGAGCCTGGGCCAGGCGGTTGACCATGAGCGAGGCGGCGGCCATGCGCTGGGTCGGCCGACGCCGGAGCCGGTCGTAGGCCAGCAGACCGTCGGCCACCTCCGCGCCGCTCAGGCACTCCGCCAGCGCGGCGCCGTCGATGATCGCCTGGCAGGCGCCCTGGCCGAGGTCGGGTGTCATCGCGTGGGCGGCGTCGCCGAGCAGCGCCACGTTGCCGAGCACGTACGACGGCAGCGCGGGCGCGAGGTGGTACAGGTCGTGCCGGATGACGTCCGAGGTGGCGTACCGGTCGAGCACGGCGGGGATCGGGTCGTGCCAGTCGCCGAAGTGGCGGCGCAGTTCGTCGGCGTCGGGCCGCGAGAAGCGGTGGTTCTCGGGCACGGTCAGCACCGCGTACCAGTTGGTGCGGCCGGGGCCCTGCGGGGTGACGCCGAAGCGGGCGCCGCTGCCCCAGGTCTCGCCTCCGGTGGAGATGTCGAGGTCGGCGGTGCCGCGCCAGACGGTGGCCCCCGCGTAGCGCAGGCCGTGCCGGTCGCCGAGCAGCGCGGCGCGTACGCGGCTGCCGATGCCGTCGGCGCCGATCACGACGTCGTGGTCGGCACGCAGGGCGGTGATGTCCTCGACGGGGCTGCCGAAGCGGACGGTGCCGGTCGGCAGCGCGTCGTGCAGGGCGCGCAGCAGGGCGGGGCGGGGCACCAGGTGCACCGGTTCCCCGTGCTTGGCCCGGATCCGGTCCATGTCCAGGGGCACGATGGGCCGCCCGTCGGGCCGCCGGATCGCGCCGTCGCCCTGCGGGCGGCCCACGGCGCGCACGGCTGCGCCGACGCCGAGGGCGTCGAGGGCGCGCAGCGCGGACGGCCAGATGCCCAGGCCGGTGCCGGTCGGGGGCAGGGCCTGGCCGCGCTCGTACACGGTGACCTGCCAGCCTGCGGCGAGCAGGCCGATCGCGGTGGTCAGACCGCCGATGCCGCCGCCCACGACGGCTGCTGTTCTCGTCATACCCGCAACGTACTACACCTGTAGTGCACCTGACTACAGGTGTAGTGTTCCTCTCATGTCCGATCGCAGGCAGCAGATCCTCGACGCCGCCATCGCGGTGCTCGGCACGCGCGGGCTGCGGGCGCTGACCCACCGCGCCGTCGACGCGCAGGCGGGCCTGCCCGAAGGATCGACCTCCAACGGGTACCGCACCCGCGACGCCCTGGTCGGCGCGGTGCTCGACCGCCTCGTCGAGATCGAGACGCAGGTATGGCAGCAGCTGGTCGCCGAGCGCACCGCCCCACCCACCTCCACCGCAGAGTTCGCGCAGCTCATCGCGGCGATGGTGCACCAGCTCACCGGACCCGCGCGGCACCTGACCCTGGCCCGGCACGCGGTCTTCCACGAGGCGGCGTTTCAGCCCGAACTACAGGAGAAGATCGGCGCCGCGCGCGACCGGCTGGCCGGCTGGGGCGTCCCCTGGGTCGCCCGGCTCGGCTCCCCCGATCCCCGCACCGACTACCTGAGCCTGCTCGCCCTGGTCGACGGCCTGGTCGCCATCCAACTCGCCTGCCCCGACCCCGCCTTCGACCCCACCCCCGCCATCCACACGATGCTCGCGGGCATCACCACCGCGTGACGCGGTGCGGTTTCGGGGAAAGTGCGGGAATCATGGCTTCGATTCGAGCACTTTCCCCGAAACCGCACGCAGCCCGGCGGGCGCGGGTCAGTGCAGGATGTTGACGTTCAGTTCGCGTTCGGCGGCGCGGATGCCCTGGTAGATGACCTCGCAGTCGTCCTCGTCGCCGCCGATCAGGATGCCGTAGCCGACGTGGCTGGCGAACATGGGCGCGCCGCTGTCACCGGGTTTGGCGCAGTTCTCGGTCAGGCCCAGGTTGCGCATGGTCAGCCCGTCGACGCTCGCGGTCAGGCCGAGTTCCTCCACGTGGGAGCAGTTGGTGACCCGGGTGGCCGCACCGGTGGTGCAGATGCGCATCCCGACGACGCTCGTCTTGTCCGACGCGATGTGGTACGTCGTGTTCTCGGTGGTCTGGAAGCTGAACGTGACCAGCACCCACGGCTGCGGATTCCAGCCGGTCGCCGACGAGTCGCTGATCCGGATGATCGCCATGTCCCCGATGTACGTGTCGAGGAACGTGCGGTGCACCGGCCCGATGTCGGTCGCCGTGAGCGCCGTGTTCTTGCTGCTCCAGGTGCCGGTGTGCTCGGCCGTGCAGTGCCCGGCGGTGACGACGTACTTGACGCTGTCCACCTTGCTCTGCGCGATGAACCCGGCGGTGCACCAGGTCGACGGGTGGTTGATCTTCACCCCGCCGCGCAGCGGCTTGTCGCAGTACGGCACGTCGCACGCGAACGGCTTGAACGCCCCGTTGGAGGTGCCCAGGACCAGTCCGGCGCCGAGCCGGGCCTGCGCCGTCGTGATCAGATCCTTCTGCGCCGCCGTGAGCGTGCCCGTACGCGGGATGTGCAGCATCAGCGCGTTGAGGTCGGTACGGACGCCCACGCTCAGCGGCGCCTCCGCGCCCGGGTTGGTGCGGATGACCTGCTCGGCCAGCCAGTCGTTGTCGGCCGCGAGCTTGGCCGCCGACCGCTTGACCGCGACGACGTCGTACCCGTCGGTGAGGCCCACCGCCGCCGCGGCCGCCTTCACGACGCCCCGCACCTGGTCGTCGACCTCTCCGGTCACCCCGGCCTTGACCCGGTCGCCGTCGCGCACGTCGATCCACACGTTGCCGTAGCGGGTGCCGAGCTCGCGGGCCAGCCGCTCGTCCAGGTCCGGCGCGACCAGCTGCCAAGCCAGCCGCTGTCGGGCTTCGGTCTCGCTGATGCCGCGCTCCTTGGCGAACCCGACCGCCTCCTCGGCGAACGGATCCGCCGCGGCGGCGGCCGCCGCCGCTGCCGCTTCGGCCTGCCGGGCCGCCGTCGCGGCGCCGGGCGGCAGCACCGCAATGGCCAGGACCAGCGCGGCGGCCCCGAACGCCGGCCGCTTCCATCGAGCCATCGTCATCTCCTCGTATCGGTGGGCGAAGTGCCCTCACGATGCGGGCGTACGACGGCGGCGCGCCACGGCCCGTCGGCCTTGCGACTGTCGGGGATGGGCCTACCGCCGAGCCGGCCCACCGAGCATGCCCGCCCGACAGGGACGACGCCCCGGGCGCCCGCCGCCGACGCCTTCCACAGACGGTGGCCTATCGCATCGGATGCGGCTCGATCGAAATAGACGTGATAGGCCAGCGCCTATGGCAGTGGGGGGCAGGGCGGGCGCGGAGGAGGTGAGGGGTCGGGTCGGGGCGAGACAGGGAAGGGCCGCCCCGCGTGCCGGGGCGGCCCTTCCCATTACGCACAGCTGGAATCAGCCGGTGAAGCCGGCCGTGATGGCGGTGAAGGCCCAGTCGGACTGGGCGATGCCCGAGCACGACTCCTGCAGACCGCCGCCCGCGCAGCCACGGTCGCGGTTGACCGACCAGAAGGCCAGGCGCGCGATGTGGTTGGTGTTGGCCCAGTTGCGGATGCTGGTCCACTGCGCGGTGGTGGTGATCTCCGACTGGTCGGAGTACCCGTTCATGCCCGAGATGCCGACGTGGGCGTACGCCTGCGCGTCGGTCCAGCCGAACGCCGTCTTCAGCGCGTTCTTCAGGCCGGTCGCGGCGCTGATGGTGCTCGCGGCCATGTCCGCGCCACCGCCGAAGTCGAACGGCATGATCGTGAACACGTCGACGTTGGCGCCGGTGGCGGCCGCCTGGTTGATCAGGCGGGTGCCCCAGTAGGACGGGCCGGTGGTCGTGGTGCCGAAGGTGAGGATCGTCTTGATGCCGGGGTTGTTCTGCTTGACGATCTTCAGGGCGCCCAGGATCCGGTCCTGCACGACCTCGCTCTCGAACTCGTCGGTGTTCTCGATGTCGACGTCGAGGTACTTCAGGTTGTACGCGTTGATGACCTGCTGGTAGGCACCGGCCAGGGCCGAGGCCGAGGAGCAGTTCGGGCCGAGCTTGTTGCCCTGCCAGCCGCCGAAGGAGATCTCGACGTCACCGCCGTTGGCGCGGATCGTGTTGATGGTGGCCTGGTCCACGCCGCCGGTCAGCGGACGCGAGCTGTCCCACATCGGCACGCAGCCGCCGCCGGAGAGCATGAACGCCATCGTGAACTGCTTGACGCCGGTCGCGCTCATGACGGTGGCGATGTTGGGCGGGCTGCCCCAGCCGTTGTAGTAGTACGGCGCGGCCATCGCGGTGCCGGTCGGGCAGCCGGTGGTGGTGCCGGCGGCCGAGGCCGACTTCGCCGACTCGCCCGAGCCGTTGTACGCGGCCACGGTGTAGGTGTGGCTGCCGCAGGCGGCCAGGCCGCTGATCGTCGCCGTGGTGCCGGTGACGGTCGCGCGGACCGTGGTGCCCTCGTACACGCGGTAGCCGGTCACGGTGCCGGTGGAGGCGTTCCACGCCAGCGAGATGCTCGACGCGGTGGTGCCGGTGACCCGGAAGTTGCCGGGCACGGACGGAACGCCGCTGGTGCAGCCGGTGGTGGTCGCCGAGGCGGCGCCGGACTTGGCCGACTCGCCCGAGCCGTTGTACGCCGCCACGGTGTAGCTGTGGCTGGTGCACGTGCCCAGGCTGCTGATCGTGGCCGAGGTGCCGGTCACGGTCGCGACGACGGTGCTGCCCTCGTACACCCGGTAGCCGGTGACCGTGCCGCTCGCGGCGGCCCAGGACAGGGCGATCGAGGTGTTGGTGACGGTGCCGACAGACGGGGTGCCGGGGGTGCCGGGCACACCGGTGCCGCCGGGGCCGTCCACCGACACGTCGTCGACGTTGTACGCGGCCAGGCCGTACCAGCCGTTGACGTACACCTCGAGCGAGGTCTGCGAGGCGCCGGTGGTGTAGCTGACCGACAGCTGCACCCAGTTCGACGCCGCGTTCGGGTTCCACGTGGAGGTGCCGCCGGTGATGCCGAGGTAGACGTAGCCGCCGCCGCCGCGTACCCACGCGGTCGCGGTGTAGGTGGTGCTGGGCTGCACCGATACCGTCTGCTTGCACTGGGCGTTGTCGGACGCGCTGGGCGCGGCCTGCAGCGCCTTGGTTCCGGAGTGGACCGGCGTGGACACGACAGAGCCGAGGCCGGCGCTGCAGGTCCACGGCGACAGGGAGCCGGACTCGAAGCCGGGGTTGCTGAGCAGGTTCGCCGCCGAGGCGGGGCTGGCCGTCATGACGACCGCGGCGGCGACGGTCGCCGCGGCCGAGGCCACCGCGACGAGCTTGTGCCGGAAACGCATTGTCGACCTTCCTTTGGGGGGAACGAGACATCGACGAACGGGACAGGGGCGTTTCCGTGAACATACAAGAAAGACAGTTAACAGTAAAGAAGCTTGCCTATAGCGAAGTGGCGTGGCCCACAGGTTGGCGGGCTCACGCCAGATCGGACAAATGCTCGCGGGCGCTACGCCGGGCGGTCGGCCGCGGCCAGCTCGGCGACGATGTCGAGGTGCCCGGCGTGGCGGGCGTACTCCTGCAGCAGGTGCAGCAGGACGCGCTCCAGCGTCGGCGGCTCGGCGTTCTCCCAGCGCGGGCCGGGCGGCCCCACCTGGGCAAGGTCGGCGGCCAGGATGACCTCGCGGGTGTGCTCGCCCTGCGCGCGCAGCGCGGCGACGACCTCCGCCACCGACTCGTCCGGGTCGACATGCCAGCGCTCGTCACGCCAGTCGCCCCAGGGGTCCTCGAAGGTACGGCCCTCGAAGCCCCACTCGATCCAGCGCAGCTCCACCCAGCGCAGGTGCTTCAGCAGCTCCAACGGGGTCCAGCCGGAGGCCAGACGGCTGCGCCGCAGCTCGTCGGGCGGCAACTGGGCAGCCTTGGCGAGTACGGTCGCACGGAAGTAGTCGAGATAGGCCGCGAGCACCGCGTTGCGGGACTCCATCGGCTGGGTGGGGCTGGGCGGCGAGGTCGTCACCCGCCGAGTATCAAGGCCGCGCCGACCGCTGCTGCCGCGGGTCGTCAAGGCAGCCGCCGCCAACCCTCGTACAGCACGTCGACGCGCCGCAGCGCCTGCCGCAGGGCGTCATCGGGCGGCAGCGCCTGCACCGCCGCCACCGCCGCCAGCTCACCCGCAGCCACGGCCAACTGCACGAACGCACCCGGCGTATACACCCCGTCGCGGACGTTCTCACCGACCGCAATGAGGTCCAGGTGGAGCTCCTCCTCATCGTCGGGCAGCAGCCGCTGGCCCTCGCTGATGATCTGCGACAGCGCGTCGACCTCGCCGCGACGCCGATCAAGCCACGGCTGACGCGGATCCGCGCCGGGCATCATCGCCGCGAGCAGCTGCTGCGCCGGCTCCAACGGCACCCGCTGCTCCTGCTGAGCGGTCCCGCCGCGGATCAGCTCACGCTTGCGCTTGATGCGGCTGGCCACGCCCTGACTGCTGCCGATGCCGAACACCTCGCCGACCGCAGCCCTCGACACCCCGAACTGCTCGCTGCGCGCCAGCAGCCAGTCCTCGTGCTCCTCGCACAACCACCACAGCCACACCCGCAGCTTCAACCCGTCGACGACGTCGGCCTCGCGCACCCACTGCGGCATCCCAGCCGAGTATTTTCGCAGATAGGACAGAACTTCCAGCGGGTCCTGAGTCAGCGCTTCCCGGTGCGGGTCGTCGACGTCGTCGCGCCGCCGCACGATCGCATGGATCGCATCAGCCATCTCCTCAGCAGATATCCGCGGTGGCGCCGTCACGTTCACTAAAATAGTGAACGCCCAAGACCGGGGCGATACCCACGTCCGGTCATGGCCGGCCCCCCGAACGTACGATCATGGTCACGGTGAAACCGCTGGCCACTGCCGGCTCCAGACCGCTGGGGACAGATCGTCGACCGGCCCGCCCACTCGCCGCTGACACTCGCCTTGCCAGACCACGCACACCTGACCTCGGCGACCGCGGCGGTGGCGGATTGCACCAGGCGGAATCGGCATGTTCGGAACCGAGCCGCTGCCGCCGTCAGTGAGCCGGCTCAGCCCGTGCTGGGGCCTGCTGCGACCCGGCCGCACTGAACGCGAGCAGGCAGATGCCGGCCAGCACTCCGGTCCACGCCGAAGCCGCATCGTCGACGGTCAGCGCCAGAACGCCTCCGGCGACCGCCAGGCCGATCATGGTCCAGCCCAGGCGGGCGAACACGGGCGCGTGGAAGGCCCCGGCGAACGGCAGGAAGTGCGCGCCCACCAGCAGCACCACCCACGGCAGGGTCAGCACGGGCTGGTGCAGGACGTTGTTGATGACGTTGGCCCCGACGAAGATGCCGAGCACCATCGCGGTGACCGAGGTGCCGTAGATCCGGATCGCCCGCCGCGACGGCGCTTCGGCCGGGCCTCGCGCACCTGAGGGCCGGATCACCGCGAACCACACCACGGCGACGAAGCCCAGCACACCGACGATCCGCACCACCGTGTCCACCGGTGCGGACAGCTGCCCGGCGTTGATCAGAATGAAGACAAGGCCGCCGATGGAACCGATCATCGCTCCGACACGTTCTCCGCGCATCACGACATCCAATCATGATCACAGAGCGTGCCGGGATTCGGTACGAACCGGATGGCCGGCACCCGGCGAGCGGAATCGCGGTCCGGGAGATCGCCTGAACCGGTAGTCGCGCGGGACGCGGCGGACGGAGGTGGCCGACGTCCCTGGCAGGGGCGCCGGCCACCGTGGTCAGTGCGTCCAGAGCACGGCGTGGTACTCGCCGGTGGTGGTGCTGAGGTTGCCCTGGCCGACGGCCTGCCCGTACTTGTTGACCGCGTACGCCCGCGACTGCGCCCCCGGGACCAGGCCCGGCAGCAGGTGCGGGGTCCCCGTCGGCGACCAGAACACGGCGCGGACCCCGGCCGCGTCCTGCCGCCACCCGACGACGTGGCGTGCCTCGTTGATGTCGGTTGTCCCGGCGGACAGGGTGCCGGCGGGCGTGAACAGCGGCTCGTTCATGTCGCTGGCGCGCCACACGAACGGCACGTAGTAGGGGGCTCCCGTGACGGCGGCGACGTCGCCGCCGTCGTTGACCGCGGTGCCCTCGGCGCCGGTGAGCCCGTAGAGGCGCACCGCACCCGCTTTCCACGTCGCGGGCTGGTCCTCGGCGGTGCCGGAGACCATGCCGTAGCGGTTGATCCCCGACGGGACGAACGGCAGACCGGATGTGGTGGTGATCTCGGCCAGCACGCCGTTGGCCCAGCGGAAGCCGTGCAGCTGTGCGTCGTCGACGTAGTAGCCGACGACCACGCCGGAGTCGTTGACGTCGACGGCGACGCTGTCGGCGCCCAGCGAACCGAGATCGGTCATGCCCTGGCCGGGACGCCACAGGAACGCGTGCGTGGTGACCCCGTCGGCGAGCATGCTGTACCCGACGATCCAGCCGTTGTTGTTGACCGCCTGCGCGGAGGCGCTCGGGCCGCCCAGCGTGCCGAGGTCGGTCATGGTGCCGCTGCGCCACCGGAACGCCCGCTCCGGCGGGTTCTCGCCGGTGCCGACCTGGCTCGCCCCGACCACGATGCCCTGGTCGTTGATGTCTGATGCGATGCTGCAGCAGGTGCCGGTGAGCGTGCCGAGGTCGACGGCGTGCAGGCCGCCGCTCGCCGCCCCGCCGCTCGCCGCCGCAGGGGCGGGCAGCATCGACACGGACAGCACGGTTGCGGCCGCCGCCGCGGACAGGGTCCGCCGGAGTGTCCTCACAGGCGCTCGCTTTCATGGTTGATGGATGATCACGCCGGGTGACGGCGTGTACTCCACAGTCCCCCGCGAGGTACCTGTCACGCAGTCAGGATGCCGACCGCCGGTGTCTGTTGCGGACTCGTGAAAGAACTGTTAAGAAACCCTCCATCCTCTGAACGGGCAAGCCATACGATCGCCCCCGTCTCGGTGACCGACGGCGGGTCCGGACGCTTCGACCCCTCTGATCAGACGGCATGGGCCCATCCGACCCACGGCCCCGGCGGCGACCTCATCGACCGCCATCGACAGCGTGGGTACGCTGGCGCCATGTCTGAACCCCCGGGAATGCCGCAGGCCACCCGGCCGCAGGCGGCCCGCCTGGTCGCGGCCTGGTTGTGCGCGGTCGGCGCGGCCGCGACGGCGGCGGTGCTCATGCTGCTGATCACCTCGGGCGACGTGTTCGGCCGGAACGACATGGCGCTGAGCGGCGCGGGCCTGGTCACGGCCGTTCTGCTGGTGGTCTTCACCCTGGCCGTCGCCGCGCTGCTCGCCTACGCCGCCCATGCCGCCTGGCGCCACGGCCACCGGCTCCCCGCCGGGTTCCTCGGCGGCTTCGCACTGGTCATCGCCGTGATCGCGCTGGTGGCCGAGTTCACCGAGTCAGCGGGCGGCGAGACCAGCGCGCTGGTCACCTGGAGCGCCGTCAGCTGCTGGGCACTGGCGCTGCTGGTCTCGGCCTCGATCCCCGCCCGCAGCACGCCGCCGTCGGCCGACCCGGCTGACCGGGGGTAGGGGCCGGGGCCCGGGTCCTCAGGCACCACCGGAGCCCGCTCGCGTTATCGCACGCACGCGGCGACGATCCGCCGCCGCTCTGGTCCCCGCGGTTCGTTCTCGGACCGGGGCTCGGCGCGCGAGACTTGGTACGGACGTGCAGTGGGCAGGGCCGGAGGTCGCCACGAGGCTGAGGGAGAGGATCGGGCCGACCCGGTTGAAGGGAGCCGCTCCCGACCGGGTCGTGCTGACGACTGTGCTCCTCGGCATCGCCTGGCTGGTGTTCTACGCCTCGCTGGTGTTCTTCACCCAGGATTCGCGATCCGCGTCCCTTTTCGTCGGCAACGTCGTGTATCTCGTACCCATCGGCGCCGCCGCCGCCCTGAGCTTCTACGCCGCCCGCCGCACCAGCCACCGGGTCCACACCGCCTGGACCCTGCTGGCGTGCTCGAACCTGCTGTGGTTCGCCGGCGAGTCCACCTGGGCCTACTACGCCTACCGGAAATCCGGCCAGGTGCCGGTCCCGTCGCCGGCCGACATCGGCTACTTCATCTCGTACCTGCTGGCGGTGCCGGCCATCGTGGTCGGGCTGGGGGCGGGTCTGCTGCGGCAGACCCGCCGGATGATCGACGCGCTGCTGGTGGCGGCGGGCGGGGCCGCGCTCGGCTGGCAGCTGCTGCTGGGGCCGCTGATGCCGCAGAGCTGGGACGCCTCGGCGATCACCGCGTTCATCTACCCGGTGCTGTCGGTGACCCTGGTCAGCGTGCTGGCGGCGGTGGTGCTGAGCGGCCCGCAGCGGGCGCCCCGGTCCATGGTGATCGCCGGGGCGGCTTTCGGGATCGCGGCGCTGACCGACGCGTCGTACGCGTACCTGACCTTGGCGCACGAGTACAAGTCGGCGGGCTGGTTGAACATGGGCTGGCAGGCCGAGGCGGTGCTGCTGTGCATAGCCGCCGTGGTCGCCGGCCGCTCGGCGGAGTCCGACGAGCGGCCCACGGTCGAGCCGGACCTGTCGTTCGTGCCGGTGATGGTGGCCGTGGTGACCGTCTGCGGGGTCGCCCTGGCCGATCTGATCGTGGTCGGCGAGCTGTCCCGGGTGACCCTGGGCGTGACGCTGCTGGTGCTGGTGGGGCTGCTGGTGCGGCAGGTCGGGGCGTCGCGGGAGCGCTCGCGGGTGGCCGAGCGGCTGCGCAGCGAGGCGGTCACCGACTCGCTGACCGACCTGTACAACCGGCGGTACTTCGAGGAGATGCTGGTGGTGGAGGCCGACTCGGCGCAGCGGCACGGCACCCCGTTGAGCGTGATCCTGCTCGACCTGGACCACTTCAAGGAGGTCAACGACACGTACGGGCATGCCACGGGGGACGCGGTGCTGGCCGAGGTGGCGCGGTTGCTGCGGCGGTCGGTCCGCGGCGGTGACCTGATCTGCCGGTATGGCGGCGAGGAGTTCGCCTGCCTGCTGCCGGGCACCGACGGGCAGGCCGCGGTCGACCTGGCCGAACGGATCCGGGCCGGGCTCTGCCGGACACCGGTGACGGTACGGGGCAGCTCCGCCCGGATCCTGCTGACCGCGTCGTTCGGGGTGGCCGCCGCCGAGGCGGGGCCGGTCGAGGTGGCGAAGCTGGTCGAGGCGGCGGATCAGGCGCTGTACCGGGCGAAGGCGCTGGGGCGGGACCGGGTCGTGGGTTCGGGGCTGGCGCCCACGAGGCCTGATCCGGTGGCGGAGCTGCCACCGGGGCTGGTATGGCTGGCCGACCGGATCGACGCGGCGGCGGGCGAGCCCGCGCACGGGGCGACGGTGGCGGCGTGGGCGATCCGTACGGCCGTACGGCTGGGGCTGGACGCGGCGACGCAGCGCCGCACGGCCGCCGCGGCCCGGCTGCACGACGTCGGCAAGGTCGCCTCCCCGGCGGTCGCGCCCTCGGCGCAGGAGGTGCGCCGCCACCCGCAGGAGGGCGCCCGCCTGCTGGTCGAGCTGGCGGACCGGCCGGATCTCGCGCCGCTGGTCGCGGCCCACCACGAGAACTTCGACGGTACGGGCTTCCCGCTCGGCCTGGCCGGCACGGACATCCCGGTCGGCGCGCGGATCATCGCCGTGTGCGACGCCTGGGCGATCCTGTGCGCGGGCCGGCCGCCCGCCGCCGCGCTGAGCGAGTCCGAGGCCAGGAGCGAGCTGGCCCGGGGCCGGGGTACGCGGTTCGACCCGGCGGTCGTGGACGCGCTGCTCGGCCTGGTCGATGAGGCTGCCGAACCGGGTGCGGGCCTCAGCCAGGCGGGCCCGAGCCGGTGAGCACGCGCGGTCGGTACCGGGACAGGACTCCGGAGCTGGTGAAGACGGTGTTGCGGCTGATCCCGCCGGCGGTGACGGTGCGGACCCGGATGCTGTGCGGCCGGAGGCATACCACCGGCCGGCGTGCTGGCTCATCGGTCACCGCGCCGCGGCCGGTGAGGGCCGCGGCGCGGTGCGGGCTGTGCTGATCAGCTGGCGTACGTCTCGTACTCGGCGACCTTGGGGGTGCCGCTCGCGCTGGTGATCTCGAAGGTGATCTTCTTCAGCGAGGTCGCGGTGAAGCTGACGACACCCGCCCGGTTACCGGTGGCCAGGACGGCACCGGTGTCGGCGTTGATGACCCGCCAGTTGCCGATGAGGCCCACCGCGCCCGAGGCCTCACGGATGTTGATCTTTGCTACCCGGGTGGCCGTGCTCCACTTGATCGAGATGGATCCGGTGGTGCCGGCCGGCGACCAGTAGGTGGTCATGCTGCCGTCGCGGACGTTGCCGTAGCTGGTGCCGCTGGCCTTGCTGGAGCCGTCGGAGTCCCCGCTGAGGCTCAGGTTCGTGCCGCTGGGCTGGCTCGGGGTCGGCGACGGCGAGCTGGTCGGCGAGGTGCTGGCACTCGGGCGCGGCGACGGGCTGCTGCTCGGTCCGGCCGTCGGCGAGGTCGGAACGCAGCTGCCGTTGGAGACCTGCAGCCCCTTGTTCGCACCGGCGGTGGCGGCGACAACGCTGGGCACGCAGCTGGCCGGGTCGAGGGTGTAGGCGTACGGGATGCTGACGGTGGTGTTGGAGACCGGGTTCGGCCCGGCCGGGTTGTGGTCGCTGTCGTGCGCCGACCAGGTCACGTTGTCGAAGATGTTGCCGCTGACCTGCCAGTACCCGGCCGCGTCGGTGTAGAACGTGCCCAGCACGTCGATGGAGTTCTTGAAGTAGTTGTTGTCGACCTTCGCCTTTGCCCCGGCCCGGGAGTTGATGCCGGACTCGTTCAGGCTGACGTAGTAGTTGTTGTAGATGTGGGCGATGCCCCCGCGCAGCAGCGGCGTACGCGAGTCGATGTTCTGGTACAGGTTGTGGTGGAACGTGATGAACCCGTTGCCGGTGTCGGTCTCACTGGAGCCGATGAGGCCGCCGCGGCCGGAGTTGGTCAGGGTGCTGTAGGACAGCGTCACGTACCTGGTGTCGTCCTTCATGTCGAACAGGCCGTCGTAGCCCTCGGCCTCGCCGCCCGACGCCTGGAGGTTGACGTGGTCGACCCAGACGTTGCGGACGGTGCTCTCCATGCCGATGGCGTCGCCGCCGTTGGACAGGGGCGAGCCGGACTTCTTGACGTTCCGGACCGTCACGTTCTGGATGATGATGTTGTTCGAGTCACGGATGTGGATGCCCAGCTGGTCGAAGATCGCGCCGCCGCCGACCCCGATGATCGTGACGTTGCTGATCTCCTTGAGCTCGATCTTGTCGGCGGCCGTGTTGCAGCTGGACCCGGACACCTTGGTGGTGTTGCCGTGGTTGATGGTCCCCTCGACCTGGATGATGATCGGGGTGCTGCTGCTGGCCCGGGTGCACAGCGCGGTGTGGATCGCGGTGCCGGAGGTCGCCCGCACGGTCGCGCCGCCCGCGCCGCCGGTGGTACCGCCGTTCTGGGTCGCGAAGCCGGTGACGCCACCGGTCGCGGCCGAGGCCTGCGGCACGGACAGGGCCACGCCGACCGCGGCGGCGACCGTCGTGGTGGCCACGGTCGCGGCCAGTCGCCATAGGACTTTTCGGTTCATGCTGGTCTCGCCTTCGGGTTCGGTTGCTGCCGTCGTCAGGGGTCGCCGAGCAGGCGGTCGGGACCCTGACCGGTCGCCCGGTGCGGCCACCCACCACCTCTGGCGTGGATGCTGTGCTCGATCTGAATCGGGTCGGTCGTCGCGGCGCGGTCCGGCGGCCGATGCCGCCGGCAGTCGCGTCCAGCTCGAACCGCTGGAGCCGTGGGGCCGCCGGGCGCACCGGAGCTGCCCGGTCAGGCGCGATCGGACTGCCCGCGCCCGTGCGCGCCCCGGTGGTACGCAGCGGGTCGCCCGGTCCCGCCGCCGCTTGGAAAGCGCATTCCAACCACTACGGTGCAGCGCGAGCCAACCGAAGTCAATGAATGACCGTTTGCAGGATTGTTGCAGCGCCGTGACCCGGCCCCCTGCCGCCGCCGCCGCCGCTGCTGCCGCGGCGGCGGCCGACCGTGGCTGCAGTTTCGGGGAAACTGCCGGAATCGCGCCCAAGATTCGCGCACTTTCCCCGAAACTGCAGCAAGCCCCCGGGACGCGGCCCGGCGCGGGGGTGTGGGTCAGCCTGCGGCTGGGGATGGCGCGGGGGTCGCTGGGCGGGGGCGTAGGGCGCCTGCGGAGGCCGCGACGAACAGGGCCAGGACCGCCGGGACGGACAGCGCGGCGGGCAGGCCGGTCACCTCGGCCGCCGCTCCGATCACGAGCGGGCCGACCACGAAGCCGAGGAAGCCGAGGCTGGCCACGCGGGCGATCGCCTGCCCGGCCCGGGCCGGGTCCTGGCTGCCCGCCGCCGAGAACACCTGCGGCGCGATGCACGCCAGACCGGCGCCCAGGCACCCGAATCCGGCCACCGCCGCGACCGGATGCCCGGCCAGCAGCGCCGCGCCGAGCCCGGCGGCGGCCAGCAGGCCGCTGGCGCGCACCAGCCGGACCGGGCCGAGGGTCCGGGTCAGGCGGTCGCCGACGAGCCGCCCGGCCATCATCATGATCGAGAAGGCGGCGTACGCGGCGGCGGCGAAGCCCGGGGTGCTGCCGAGGCTGTCCCGCAGGTAGACGGTGCTCCAGTCGGCGGCGGCGCCCTCCCCCACCAGGCAGCAGAAGACGAGCACGCCGAGCAGCGTCACGCCCGGCAGCGGGGCCGCGCGGCGGTCGGCCGGCGGCTGGGCCTCCGGCGCGTCCGGGGCGAGCCCCCAGCGGGCGGTCGGGACGGCGGTGACCACGACCAGGCCGGTGACGGCGGCGAAGGTGGCGGCCGCGCCCAGTCCCGCGTACGCGCACAGGCCGCCGACGGCCGCGCCGAGGAACCCGCCGACGCTGTACACGGCGTGGAACGACGACATGATGGGCGCCTGCCAGGCCCGCTGGGTCCGCACCGCCGCCGCGTTCATGGTGATGTTCAGCAGCCCGTGGGCGGTGCCGAAGGCGAGCAGGCACCCGACGAGGACGGCCAGGTTCCCGGCGAGGGCGGGTGCGACCAGCAGCAGTCCGTCGGCGAGCACGACCGGCAGCAGCAGGCGGGCGCTGCCGAGGCGGTCGACGAGGCGTCCGGCGGCCTGCATGCCGAGGATGGCCCCGGCGGCGAAGGCGAGCAGGCCGAGGCTGAGCTGCCCGTCGGTGAGCCCGAGGTGCTGCTTGATCGCGGGGATGCGGGCGGTCCAGGTGCCGAGGATGGTGCCGTACAGGGCGAACTGGAGGCTGACCGCGATCCGGGCGCGCCGCAGCGACCGGTGGTCGGCGGGCGCCGCGGGCATGATCACCGTCCACTGTGTCGGGGGCGGTCCGACGCTACCAGCGGTGTCGGACATCCGCTGCCCGCGTGTTCCGGGCAGCGGATGTCCGATCAGATCAGTCGGCCTTGCCGGCGGTGATCGCGTTGCCGCCGCCGAGCTTGCCGCCGTCGACGGTGAACGTCCAGTTGCCCGAGCCCAGCGGCAGGCCGGTCACCTCGACGGTCCACTTGCTGCCGGACTGGACGGCGTTGACCTGCGTGCCGGTGGGCGGGGTCTTGCCGAGGAACGCACCCGCGACGGCGGAGTTGGAGTAGCGGGTCATCCGCTGCTTGTTGCCGTCCTGCCAGGCTGCCATGAAGTCGGTGACGTACTGGTTGGCGGCGCTGGCGTACTGGGTGCGGTTGAGGAACACGTCGGTGGTGGCGGTCGGGTGGCCGAGCTGCGTGTTCATCATCGTCAGCCGGGCGTCGTCGCCGTGGGCGTTGCGGTAGTCGCAGGCGGTCTGGCCGTCGCCGACGGCTTCGCAGGCGAGGTTGGTCCACTGGCTGTCGGGCTTGCCGTGGCCCATGAACTGGGCGACCGCCGCCTGGTTGGCGTACAGGTCGAGTCTGGACTTGCTGCCGCTGGCGAAGGCGGCCAGGGTGGCCAGGCCGTAGTCCTTGGCCGAGGTCGGGAACGACGGCGGCTTGTCGCCACCGGACGTCGGCTGCGGCGCCGGGCTGGCCGACGCCGGGGTGCTCGGCGCGGTGCTCGCGCTGGGCGCGGTGCTGACCTCGGTGCTCGCGGTGGCGCCGGTCTGCGGGTCGTCCTTCTTTCCGCCGCAGGCGGCCGTGCCGAGCAGGGCCAGCGTGAGGACCCCGGCCAGCGTCAGCACGGCGGAGGCCCGAGGAGCCTGGTGGCGGGTACGCGTCCGGGCGGCGTCGCGCGGATCCGCGTGGAGCGGCGGTGAGGGGGTCATGGCCGACACGGTAAGTTGATCGAGCGACTCTGCCCAGCTCAAGTCGGAGATCCGACGGTGGGTGCGGCCGATCGGCGCCCGCCGTGGAAGCGGAAAGCCGTCAGACCTCTTGACGCCGTACGGCCGTGGTCCAAAGATCACCGCGTCGTCACCTCGCGCGAGTGGAGTCACTTGACATCCTCCCTGCCCTAGCGGACGGGGATTCCCTTGGTCGCCCTCGGGTGTTCCTGTTTCGCCGACGACTGCCCCGTCCGAGAGGATTCTCGTTGAGGTCTTACATCGTCTCCGCAGGCTGTCACCGCCAGTCCGGCGGCCAGGATGTTGCGTGCTGCGTTGACGTCACGGTCGTGGACGCTGCCGCAGCGGCACGTCCACGTCCGTACGCCCAGCGGCATCCGCTGCGCGAGTGCGCCGCAGGTCGAGCACAGCCGGGTCGAGGGGAACCAGCGGTCCACGACGACCAGGGTGCGGCCGTGCCAGGCCGTCTTGTACTCCAGCATGGTGCGCAGCTGCCGCCAGGCCGCGTCCGAGATCGCGCGGGCCAGGCGGTGGTTCTTGACCATGTTGCGCACGGCGAGGTCCTCGATCACGATCGTTTGAGTCTCACGAACGAGCCGAGTCGTCAGTTTGTGCAGGTGGTCATGTCTGCGGTCGGTGATGCGGGCGTGGACGCGGGCGAGTTTGATCCGGGCTTTGGCCCGGTTGGCCGAGCCCTTCTGCTTACGGGCCAGGTTCCTCTGCGCGCAGGCGAGCCGCTTGCGGTCGGCGCGTTCGTGCCGGGGGTTGGTGATCTTCTCGCCGGTGGACAGGGTGAGCAGGCTGTCCAGGCCGGCGTCGATCCCGACCGCGCCGCAGGCGGGGGTCGGGGCGATGACGTCGTCGCAGAGCAGGGACACGAACCAGCGTCCGGCCGCATCGCACGACACGGTCACCGTCGAGGGCGTACAGCCCTGCGGCAGCGGCCGCGACCACACGACATCGAGAGGTTCGGTCATCTTGGCCAGGGTCAGCGTGCCGTCGCGCCAACGGAACGCGCTGGCGGTGTACTCCGCCGACCGGCGCGAACGCTTCCTGGACTTGAACCTCGGATACTTGGCGCGTCTGGCCCAGAAGTTGGTGAACGCGGTCTGCAGGTGCCGCAGCGCCTGCTGCAGCGGCACGGACGAGACCTCGTTGAGAAACGCCAGTTCGTCGGTCTTCTTCCACACGGTGAGCAGGGCCGAGGTCGCGTTGTAGTTGATCCGTTCCCGGCGCAGGGTCCACGCCTCGGTCCGGGCGGCCAAGGCCAGGTTGTAGACCAGCCGGACGCACCCGAACGTCCGCGACAACTGCGCGGCCTGCGCCTCGGTCGGGTAGAAGCGGAACTTGAACGCCCGCTTCACCGCCCCGGTCACACCGAACATCCTAACAGGACAGACGGCCGACCTCAGGTCGAGGTGCGGGCGGACACCGGTCCGCCCTGGCCGCGGACCGGCTCTGCCTGTCCTGCTCCACAGGGGCTCCGTTTCCTCCCCGGCCTGAACGCCGGAGTATCCACGGAAGGAATCTGATGAACCGGGTCGCCATCGTGACCGGAGCCTCCGCCGGGATCGGCGCGGCGGCCGCGCGGTCGCTGCACGAGCACGACTTCACCGTGTACGCGGTGGCCCGCCGGCTGGACCGGATGGCGCCGCTGGCGGCGCTGGGCGTGCGTACGGCCGCCGTCGACGTGACCGACGACGCCGCCGTGATCGCGCTGGTGGACCGGGTCGTGCTGGAGTGCGGGCGGGTCGACGTCCTGGTGAACAACGCCGGTTACGGCTCGTTCGGCGCGCTGGAGGACGTGCCGCTGGTCGAGGCGCGGCGGCAGTTCGAGGTGAACGTGTTCGGCGCGGCGCGGCTGTGCCAGCTGGTCCTGCCCCAGATGCGGGTGCGGGGCGGCGGCCGGATCATCAACGTCTCCTCCGTCGGGGCACGGCTGTACCAGCCGCTGGGCGGCTGGTACCACTCGACCAAGTACGCGCTGGAGGGGCTGAGCGACTGCCTGCGGGTGGAGGTCGCGCCGCTGGGCGTCGACGTGGTGCTGATCCAGCCCGGTGGGATCGCGACCGAGTTCCCGCAGGTGGCGGGCGAGCTGTTGCTGGCCGTCTCGGGTGGGGGCGCCTACGCCGGACCCGCCCGGCGGTACGCGGCGGCGCTGTCGGCCGAGCCGGACCACATCTCGCCGCCCGAAGTGGTCGCCACGGCGATCCTCAGGGCCGCGACCGTCCGGCGGCCGCGTACCCGCTACGCGGTCGGGCGCGGCGCGAAGGCGGCGGTGTTCGCCCGCTGGCTGCTGCCGGACCGGCTGTTCGACCGGGTGGTGGTGGCGCTGTTCGCGGCCCTCGGCCGGATCGCCGAGCGCCGCCTGCGGTCGGCGGCGCGGACCGGGGCGGCCGAGCCGGGCGCCTGAGCCCTCGAACGGCTGTTTGACGGCGGTGCCGCCGCGGGTACATGGCTGGCATCGAACCGCTGGAGGCGAAGATGACCGACCCGATGGATCCCGTACAGCCGCCGGTGCCCATGCCGGAGCCGCCGCAGCCGCCGGTCCCGCCGGTGCCCGCGCCGCCGCAGCCGCCCGCGCCGAGCCCGTCGCCGATCCCGCCGGTGCCGCCGCCGCCCATGTGACGGCGGACCGCGCTCAGCGCGGCTCCGTCCCGCGCGGCCAGGCCAGGTAGACGATGTCGGGCTCGCCGCGCGGGACCGGCACGCGCAGGGTCCGGACCGGGCCGACGGCGGCGTCGAGGCGCCGGGCGAAGGCGGGCGACTCGCCCGCGCTCCACACGGCGAGGACCCCGGCCGGGGTGAGGTGCCGGCGGAGCAGTTCGAGGCCGTCGTCGGTGTACAGGGCGGCGTTGCCGTCGAACACGGTCCAGTCGGGGCCGTTGTCGATGTCCAGGCAGATGGCGTCGAAGGTCTCGGCGCTGGTGCGCAGCCACGCGGTCAGGTCGGCGGTGACGACCCGTACCCGGGGATCGTCCATGGCCCCGGCGCTGAACCGGGCGAGCGGCCCGCGGTGCCACGCGACCAGCGTCGGTTCGATCTCGGCCACCGTGATGTGGGCGGGCCGGGCCGAGGCGGCCGCCTCGGCGAGGGAGAAGCCGACGCCGAGGCCGCCGATGAGCAGCCTGGCGCCGTCCGGGGCGGTGTCCAGCGCGGCCCGCACCAGCAGGCGCTCGGACTGCCCGGCCCGGGTATCCATGAGGAACACGCCGTTGCTGATCACCTCGTAGTGTCCGTCGCTCTCCCGGAGCACCAGCTCTCCGCGCGAGGTGACGGCTCGGTCGACGGTGGTAGCACTCTCCATGTCCAGCAAGCTACCCGCGTTGCCCGGATATGTCGCGTTCAAAGCGTGCCGGGCACGCCCGCAGGCTGCGGGCGTGCCCGGTTTCCGGGTCAGGGGACCAGGCGCGGCGGGCTGGCCGGGCTCTCGTTCCAGAGCCGGTCGACCGAGGTGACGTAGTAGGTGTAACGCTGCCCGGGGACCGCGGTGGTGTCGGTGAACGACGTGCCGCGGGTGGTGGTGACCAGGTGGCTGGCGTCGGCGAGGTCGCAGGCGCCCAGGCGCGGCTGGAACCCGTCGAAGCGGTAGACCGCGTAGGAGGCGGCCTTGCCGAACGGGCCGAGGTCGTCGGCGATCGGCCGCCAGGCCAGGTCGATGCCGCCGGCCTGGCGCACGGCCGAGGTGACGACCGGGAACATCAGCGGCTCGGCGGGCAGGTGCGACATCGCGGGTACGAGCGCCGGCCTGCTGTACTGCTCGGCGGCGACGATGTCGGTGGCGCCGAGCCGGTTGGCCTTGACGTCCTTGGCGGAGAAGTGCACGCTCCCGGCGACGTTGTAGTCCCGGTTGAACGTGATGTGCTTGCTCATCTCGTACGGGTCGAACCACGCGGCGGGCTGCCCGGCCAGGTTGATCTTGTAGTCGGCCTGCCCGATGTAGAGCTGCGTGTCGGTGCCGGTGACGACGTCGGACCACCACGGCACCAGCTTGGCGTAGTCGGCCACGGCGAAGCCCATGCTCCAGTAGACCTGCGGCACGATGTAGTCCAGCCAGCCCTCCTTGACCCACTTGCGGGTGTCGGCGAAGTTGGCGTCGTAGGACTGGGTGCCGTTGGTCTCCGAGCCCAGCGGGTCGCTGGCCTTGTTGCGCCAGATGCCGAACGGGCTCACCCCGAACTTCACCCACGGCTTGCTGGCCTTGATGCGGCCGCTCAGCTCCTGGATGAGCACGTCGATGTTGTGGCGGCGCCAGTCGGCCTTGCTCGCGAAGTCCGCGCCGTACTCGGCGAAGGTGGCCGCGTCGGGGAAGTCCTGGCCGGCGGCCGGGTACGGGTAGAAGTAGTCGTCGAAGTGGACGCCGTCGATGTCGTACCTGTCGACCGCGTCCATGATGGCGTCCTGCACGAACGCCCGTACCGCCGGGATGCCGGGGTTGTAGTAGAGGCGGCTGCCCGCCGCGTTGACCGGGTAGGCCAGCGCCCACTCGGGGTGCTGGCGCACCGGGTGGTTGGGCGCGAGCAGGTTCGGGTCGGCCCCGGCGCCCTGCGGCATGGACACCCGGTACGGATTGAACCAGGCGTGGAACTCCAGGTTGCGCGCGTGCGCCTCGGACACCAGGAACGCCAGCGGGTCCCAGCCGGGGCCGTTGCCGTCGCGGGCGCCGGTCAGCCACTCCGACCACGGCTCGTACGGCGACGGCCAGAACGCGTCGGCGGTCGGGCGGACCTGCACGATGACGGCGTTGTGGTTGAGCCGCTGCGCCAGGTCGAGCCAGGCCCGGTACTCGGCCTTGAGCGTCTCCTCATTGCGGCCCGGCGCGCCCGGCCAGTCGATGTTGACGACGCTGGCGATCCACATCGCCCGGAACTGGCGCTTGGGCAGCGCCGGGTTGACCACGCAGTCTGCGGCGCCCTGCGCGGACGCTCCTTCGGCGACCGGGTCGGCCTGCGCGCCTCCAGGCAGCAGCAGCGCCCCGAGCAGCGCCGTGGTCACCGCCGCAGCGGTGATTCTCCTCCGCATGAGATTTCCTCCACAAGAGTGGTTCAGTGCAAAGGAAAATTTCACCATCCGGCCAAGAACGCAAGTCTTTCGATCACCCGGATCCGAATCCACGTCGGCGATCCGGACGGCGAACCGTCCACTTCGGCGCATTAGCGACACAGCCGACGCCGCCGCCAAGACGTTCTCCGCGCGGCCTCACACCTCATATGGTGTACGCACAACCGGTGCGGTGTGAGCCGCGGACGAGCACCCCTTCCCGATCGCGGCCACCGGTCAGGCGAGGGTCACCCGGCGGACAGCCGCTGGCCGACACCGATTCCCGATCGCGCGCGGCCACCGGTCAGACGAGGTCAACCGGCAGACAGCCGCTGGCCGACACCGATTCGGCCGGGGACCACCACGTCGGCGTACACGCCGAAGCAGGCGGCGCGGCCGATCCCCGGCAGCTCGGCCCGGTGGTGCCTGGCCAGGGCGGCCAGCAGCGCGCGGTCGACGGGGCCGCCGGCGGCGTCGACCGCGGGCACGACGCACCGCGGCGTCGCGAAGCGCACCCGCAGCACCACCTCGCCCGCGCGCAGCTCGGTGCCCGGCTCCGGGTCGGCGGGCGCGTCCAGCACCACGTTCGGCCGGAACCGCAGCGGATCGACGCCGTGGCCGACCTCGGCGGCCAGGCGGGCCAGCGCGCCGGTGGTGACCAGGTGGACCGCGCCGAAGTCGACGAACCGGCCGTCGCTGCCGCCCGCGACCCCGGTGACCAGCTCCTGCCCGGCGTCGGCGGCGAGCCAGTCGGGCACCATGCCCGCCTCGTCCGGCAGCAGGCGGTGCAGCCGGGCGTCGGCGGGCAGCTCCCGGCTCAGCCGCACCGGCCGACCCAGGCACTCGCTCAGGGCCCGGTCGGCCCCGGCCGTCCCGGCGAGGTGGTCCTGCCCGGCGACGCGCACGACGGTCCGGCCGTCGGCGGCGACGGCGGCCCGGACCGCGAGCATGCCCGACCAGCGGCGCGGGTGCTTGAGGCTGACCACGGTCCCGTCGGCCTGGTCCAGGCAGGCCCACCGCCGGTCGGCGCGCAGGCCGCCGGGTTCGACCTCGCCCTCGGCGAGCGATTCGCCCCAGGCGCTCTTCACCGGGTAGCGGTGGATCGCGGTGATCACACCCATGGACGGTCCGCCCGTGCACGCATCTGGTCAGCTCCCCAGGTCCACTGCCGCGTTCCGGCCCATCATGCCGGAAGCCGCACGCCGGCAGGTGGCGGCTACGGCTCAGGGGGCAGCTCGCGAGGGGCGCCGAGCAGGCGCTCCATCAGGCGGGGGTCGCCGGGCCAGGCGGCCAGGAGCACGTCGCGGGGCACCTGGCGGCCGGCGTAGCGCAGCGCCAGGGCGACCACGATGATGTCGTCGAGCGGGCCGATGACCGGCAGGAACTCCGGGATCAGGTCGATCGGGCTGGCGACCCAGATCCCGGCCGCGATGATGGCGATCTTGGCGCGGCGCGGGACGCGCGGGTCTTTGCGCAGGCGGCGCACGGTCGTGACGCAGTCCGGGATGAACGCGGCCAGGTCCCGGGCGATGCCCGGGGGCAGCAGGCGGGCCGCGAGGATCAGCAGGGCCCAGGACAGCAGCAGCAGGGCGAACCCGACCCCGAGCCCCACCAGCCACTGCCTCATCGCCACCGCCCAACGATAGATCATCCGCGGTCCGGTCGCGGACGCCGTAGCAGAGCTGTAGTACGCCTGTAGCGGGTCGTGATCGGATGGCGCGATCTCCAGCGGTGGGCCTGTTCCGATGCCGGACGTCGGCGCACCCACCGGTAACGCACCCCCGGCGCGCGGGCCGAACGTCTTGCCAGTTCAGACAGGCATATTCGTACGTTTGTGCGAAACGGTCCAGGTAGACATGCGGGCATTCTCCATTGGCCGTTCGTCCTATCCGGAGCAGACGCGAAAGATGTTCGGACGACTGGCGGAACGCAGGTACGCTTCGCCACTGTCAGATGCGCATGCGCCGATGCGTGCCTCCTACCGGAGGGCGGTCAGGCATGCCGTGAGCTGGGGAGATTCTGCATGACGGAACGGATCCACGTCGCATTCGAACAACAGGTCCGGCGTGGACCGGACCGGGTGGCGGTGATAGCCGGGAGGGTGCGCACGTCGTACGGCGAACTCGACGCCCACGCCGACCGCGTGGCCGCCCGGTTGCGCCAGGCCGGCGCCGGACCCGGCGCACTGGTCGGCGTGTGCGTGCCCCGCGACGAGCACCTGCTGCCCGCCCTGCTGGGCGTGCTGAAGAGCGGCGCGGCGTACGTGCCGCTGGATCCGGCCTACCCCGCCGAGCGGCTGGCCTTCATCGCCGCCGACACGGGCATGTCCCTGGTCCTCACCACCCGGGCCGCTCAGCCCGCCGTCGACGGCCTCGGCGCCGCCGCGCTCGTCCTCGACGCCGCGCAGCCCGACACCGCGCAGCCCGACACCCCGACGGCCGACACCGGCACCCCGGCGGACGCCGCGTACGTCATCTACACCTCCGGCTCCACCGGCCGGCCCAAGGGCGTCGTGGTCGAGCACCGGCAGACCATGAACCTGCTGCGCTGGGAGCAGGCGGCGTACCCCGCCGAGGACCTGCGCGGCATGCTGGCCACCGCCTCCGTCTGCTTCGACCCGTCGATCAGCCAGCTGTTCCTGCCGCTGATCGCGGGCGGCACGGTCATCCTGGCCGACAACCTGCTGGCCCTGCCCGCCCTGCCCGCCCGCGACGAGGTCACCACCGTGTACGGCGTACCGTCCGCGCTGGCCGCGCTGCTGCGCCAGCCGCTGCCCCACGGCGTGCGCGCGGTGTTCGCCGGGGGCGAGCCGCTGACCCGGGCGCTGGTCGACCGGATCTACGCCAACCCGGGCGTGGCCCGGGTACGCAACCTCTACGGTCCGACCGAGTGCACCACCACCTGCGCCATCGCCGACGTGCCCCGCGAGGAGGCGGGCGAGCCGTCGCTCGGGCGCGCGGTCGCGGGCGCCGTGCTGACCGTGCGCGACCCCGACGGCCGCCCGGTCCCCGACGGCGAGCTGGGTGAGCTGTGGATCGGCGGCCCGGTGGTGGCCCGCGGCTACCTCGGCCGGGTGTCGACGGCCTTCACGGTCGAGCCCGACGGCGGCCGCGTCTACCGCTCGGGCGACCTCGTCCGCCGCGACGGCGACGTGCTGCGCTTCGCGGGGCGGGCCGACGACCAGGTCAAGGTCCGCGGCTACCGGGTCGAGCCCGGCGAGGTCGAGGCGGTGCTGGTGCGCCACCCGGCGGTACGCCGCGCCTGCGTGCTCGCCCGCACCGACGCCGACGGCGCCGCCTTCCTGGAGGCCCACGTCGAGGCCGACGCCCTCGACGAGCGGGAGCTGCGCGCCTGGCTGGCCGAGCGGGTGCCCGAGCACCTGGTGCCGACCCGGTTCCGGTGCGCCGAGCGGCTGCCGCTCAACCCGAACGGCAAGATCGACAAGGCGGCGCTGCCGGAGGTCGCCGCACGGCGGGACACCACCGTGCCCTACCTCGCCCCGCGCACCCCTGCCGAGGCGGCGGTCGCGGCGCTCGTCGGCGACGTGCTCGGCCTGCCCCCGGTCGGCGTGCTCGACCGCTTCGGCGACCTCGGCGGGCACTCGCTGACCGCGGCACGGCTGTGCGCGCTGGTCGGCCGCGAGTTCGGCACCGCCGTACCGCTGGCCGCGTTCCTCGCCGAACCGACGGCGGCGGCACTGACCGCCCTGGTCGCCGCGGGTGCGGCCGAGCCGTCCCGACCCGGCCTGACCCGGCACGCCGGGACCGGCCGCTACCCGCTGACGCCCACCCAGCGGGAGCTGTGGACGCTGCGGCAGATCAGCGGCGTGCCGCAGGTGACCACGGTGGCGTTCCGGGCCCGGCTGACCGGCCCGGTGACCGCCGACGAGCTGCGCCGGGCGCTGGGCGCGCTGGTGTCGCGGCACGAGGTGCTGCGCAGCCGGGTGGTCGAGCAGGACGGGGAGCCGGTCGCG
Organism: Catellatospora sp. KI3; assembly: GCF_029948125.1. Taxonomy (GTDB): domain Bacteria; phylum Actinomycetota; class Actinomycetes; order Mycobacteriales; family Micromonosporaceae; genus Catellatospora. The sequence continues at coordinate 136,839 of NZ_JASAMB010000009.1, read as the reverse complement.
GTCGTCGGGGCGTACACGGACGTGCCGGTGACCGAGCACGACCTGCGCGACCTGCCCGCCGACCAGCGCGACCACCGCGCCGCCGGGATCGCCGAGGCCGCGGCCCGGCACGCGTTCGACCTGGCCGCGCCAGTGCCCCTGCTGCGGGTCGAGCTGATCCGGCACGGCGCCGGCACGGCCGAGCTGGTCGCGGTCAGCGACCACCTCGCCTGCGACGGCTGGTCGGTGGGGGTGCTGCTCACCGACCTCGCCGCCGAGCTGGGCCGGCCCGGGTCCGCCGAGGCGCCCGGGGTGCAGGTCGGCGACGTCGCGCTGCGGCCGGACACCCGAGCCGGGCAGGCCGCCGAGCAGTGGGGACGGGAGCTGGCCGGGGCCACCCCGCCGAGCGACCTGTTCACCGGCAAGGGCGGGTTCCAGGGCGGGCGGCTGACCCGGCCGCTGCCGCCCGCGCTGGTCGCCGGGCTCACCGAGCTGAGCACGGACTGCGGGACGAGCGCCTTCACCGCGTACCTCACCGGCCTGGGGCTGCTGCTGGCCGGGCTCACCGCGCGCGCCGACGTGCTCGTGGGCGCGGTCGCGGCGCGGCGCGCCGAGCCCGAACTCGACCGGGTCTTCGGACCGCTGGTCGACGTGCTGCCGGTACGGCTGCGGCTGGACGGCTGCGCGAGCCTGCGCGACGCCCTCGGCACCGCCGCCGCGACCACCGCCCGCGCCCTGGACCTGCCGCGACCGTCCACCGACGACCTGTTCCACGCGATCGGCACCCAGTCGCGCGGTGCGATGATCACCCCGGTGGTGCTCTCGGCGCAGCCGTCCGGCATGCCGGTACGCGCCCGCTCCGGCCCGGTCGCCGTCGACCTGCTCGGCGAACTCGGCTGCGGCGCCGCCCAGAACCCGCTGACGGTGTTCGTCAACGAGACCGTCGACGGCGTCGAACTGCAAGTCGAGTACGACCTCGAACTGCTCGACCCCGACGCCGCCGCCGTGTTCGCCGACCGGCTGCTGCTGGTGCTCGCCGGACTGCCCGGCGACCCCGACCGGCCCCTGGCGCGGCTGCCGCTGGTCACCGACGCCGAGCAGGCCGAGCTGCTGCGCGTGGCCGTCGGGCCCGCGCTGGACGCGGCGCCGACCGTCGTGGACGCGATCGCCGCGCACGTCGCCGCGCGCCCCGGGGACACGGCCGCGGTCGGTGCGGCCGGGCAGCTGACGTTCCAGCAGCTGTGGGACCTGTCGACCGAGATCGCCGGGGTGCTGCGCGGCGCGGGCGTCGGCCGGGGCGACGTGGTCGGCGTCTGCCTGCCCCGCGACCACCGGCTGCCCTCGACCCTGCTCGGGGTGTGGCGGGCGGGCGCGGCGTACCTGCCGCTGGAGCCCGAACTGCCCGCCGAGCGGCTGGCCTGGCTGGCCGCCGACGGCGGGGCCAGGGTGGTGCTGTGCCGTACGGCCACCGCCGAGACCGCCGCGACCGTGGCCGGGACCAGGCCGCTCGACCTGGACACCGCCCCCTCGGCCGGACCGGTCGAACTCGACCCGGTCGGCGGCGACGACCTGACGTACCTGCTCTACACCTCCGGCTCGACCGGGACGCCCAAGGGCGTGGCGGTGGCGCAGCGGGGCCTGGCGTCGCTGGCCGCCTCACTCGGCCGCGTGCCGGGCATCGGCCCCGGCGACCGCATGCTCGCGGTCGCCACGCTCAGCTTCGACACCTCCTGCGCCGAGATGTGGTCCAGCCTGTCCTCGGGCGCCTGCGTCGTCGTGGTCGAACGCGACGCCGCCGTGGACGGGCACCGCCTGGCCGAACGCATCCACGCGCACGGGGTCACCGCGATGAACGTGCCGCCCACGATGCTGCGCACGCTGCTGGCGTCGGGCTGGACCGGCAAGGCCGACCTGCGGATCTGGAGCGGCGGCGAGACCCTGGACCCCGCCCTGGCCCGGGACCTGCTGGGCCGGGTGGGCGAGCTGTGGAACGCGTACGGCCCCACCGAGGCGACCGTGCTGTCGGCCGCGTACCGGGTGCTGGACGTCGCCGAGACCGTCCCGATCGGGCACGCCATGCCCGGCGAGCGCCTCTACGTGATGGATCCGCTGGGCCGCCTCGCCCCGCCCGGCGCGGCCGGGGAGCTGTGGATCGGCGGCGCCGGACCCGCGCTGGGCTACCACCGCCGCCCGGAGCTGACCGCCGCCGCGTTCGTGCCCGACCCGCACTCCCCCGGCGGCCGCTGCTACCGCACCGGCGACCTGGTGCGCCTGCGCGCCGACGGTGAGCTGGCCTTCTGCGGCCGCCGCGACCACCAGCTGAAGATCCGGGGCTACCGGGTGGAGCTGGGCGAGATCGAGTCGGTGCTGCGCGACCATCCGCAGGTGGCGCACGCCGTCGTCGTCGCGCACGGCCACGGCGCCGAGGCGCACCTGGTCGGGTACGTGGTCGGCCGGAGCGCGGTCACGGGCGACGAGGCCGCCGCCCACCTGCGGACCCGGCTGCCCGAGTACCTGGTGCCGCACCGCTGGGTGGTGCTCGACGCGTTCCCGGTCATGCCCAGCGGCAAGGTGGACCTGGCCGCGCTGCCGCAGCCCGGGGCCGACCGGCCGCACACCCCGCCGCGGTCGGCAATGGAGCAGCTCGTCGCCGAGGCCTGGGCGCAGACGCTGACGGCCGCGGACATCGGCGCCGACGACAGCTTCTTCGGCCTGGGCGGCCACTCGCTGGCCGCGACCCGGGTCGTCGGCCGGCTGCGCGAGGGGCTCGGCTGCGCGGTGCCGGTGCGGCTGCTGTTCGAACACCCGGTGCTGTCGGACTTCGCCCGGCAGCTCGAAGACCTTGTCATCGCCGAGATCACGGCCGAGTCCGGCCGCCGGGGGGAGTGACCATGACCACGACCGACGACACCATGCGTACCCTGCTGGAGCGGCGGGTCGCCGCTGCGCGGACCGCCGTACGCGCCGAACCCGGCTCGGCCATCCCCGCCCGCCGCGACCCGCTGGCGCCGCAGCCGCTGTCGGCGGCGCAGCGCCGCCTGTGGTTCAACAGCCAGTTCGAGCAGAACCCGGCCATCTACCACGTGCCGCACGTGCTGCGCCTGTCCGGCCCGCTGGACGCCGACGCGCTGCTGGCTTCGCTGCGCGAGGTCGTACAGCGGCACGAGGTGCTGCGCAGCGTCATCGCCCACACCGGTGACGACCCGGTCGCCGTGGCCGGACCCGCCGACCGGGTGCCGCTGACCCGCGTCGACGTCACCCCGGCCGGGCTGGACGCGGCGATCGCGGCGGAGGTGCGCCGCCCGTTCCGGCTCGACCGGGAGCCGCCGCTGCGCGCGCTGCTGCTGGCGCTCGGCGGGCAGGAGCACGTGCTGGCGCTGACCGTGCACCACATAGCCACCGACGCCTGGTCGCAGGACCTCATCCTGGACGAGCTAGCCGCCTGCTACGCCGCCCGGCTCGGCCGGGGTGAGGCGCTCGCGCCGCCGCGCCTGCAGTACGCCGACGTCACCGAGTGGGAGCAGCAGCTGCCCGCCGATCCGGAGGCCACCGGCTGGTGGGTGCGCCGCCTGGCCGGGCTGGAGCCGGTGCTGGCGCTGCCGACGGACCGCCCGTACCCGCCGGTGGCCGACTGGACCGGCGGCTACGTGCCGCTGACCCTGTCGCCGGAGCTCACCGGGCGGCTGCGGGAGACCGCGCGGGCCGCGGGCGCCACGCCGTTCATGGTGCTGCTGGCGGCCTGGCAGGCGCTGCTGGGCCGGCTGTGCGGCAGCCAGGACGTCGCGGTCGGGGTGCCCCAGTCGGGGCGGCGCCACCGCGACATCGAGGCCGTGGTCGGCTGCTTCCTCAACACGCTGGTCATGCGTACCGACCTGGCCGGCGACCCGACCGGCCGCGAGCTGCTGGCCCGGGTACGCGACACCGCCCTGGACGCGCTGGCCCACGCCGACGCGCCGTTCGAGCGGGTGGTGGAGGCCATCGCGCCGCAGCGCACCACCGTCACCACCCCGGTCATCCAGTCGATGCTGTTCCTGCTGGACACCCCGCTGCGCGAGCCGACGCTGCCGGGCGTGGCGGTGACCCGCCTGGAGTCGCCGCTGGACTCCAACAAGTTCGACCTGAGCCTGTCGCTGACCGGCCGGGCCGAGGACTACCACGGCTTCCTCAGCTACCGGGCGGACCTGCTCGATCCGGCCACCGTGCGGCGGTGGGCCCGCTGGTTCGAGCGGCTGCTGGACGGCATCGTGTCCACACCGGACCTCCGGCTGTCCGAGCTGGACCTGCTCGACCCGGCCGAACGGGCCGAGCTGATCGCCCGGGGCACCGGGCCGCGGCTGCCGGCCGACGCGCCCGCCACCGTGCTGGACGCGGTGCTGGCGCAGGCCGCGGACCGGCCGCAGGCTATCGCCGTCGACGCCGTCGACGGCACGCTGACCTACGGCGAGCTGGACCGCGACTCGGCGGCGATCGCGGCGGCGCTGCTGTCGCGCGGCGCCGGGAACGGCGCCCCCGTCGGGCTGTGCCTGCCCCGGCACCGGCACCTGCCCGCCGCGCTGGTCGGGGTGATGCGGGCCGGGTCGGCGTACGTGCCGCTGGAGCCCGACCAGCCGGTGGCCCGGCTGCGCCACCAGCTCACCGACGCGGGCGCGGGCGTGGTGCTGGCCACGGCCGACACCTGGGCACTGGCCGCCGAGCTGGCCGAGGGCACCGGCGCGGTGCTGCTCGACCTGGCCGACGCGCTGGCGGCCGAGCCCGTCCCACTGCCCGCTGTCGGCCCGGACGACCTGGTGTACGTGCTCTACACCTCCGGCTCGACCGGCCGCCCCAAGGGCGTGGAGCTGACCCACGGCAACCTCGCCGCGTACGTGGCGGCCAACTGCGAACTGGTGCCGGTCACCGCCGACGACGTGATGCTGGGCCTGACCGCGCTGTCGTTCGACGTGGCCGGGCTGGAGCTGTGGGTGGCGCTGAGCAACGGCCTGCGGCTGGCGCTGGTGCAGCGCTGCGACGCCGTCGACGGGCACCTGGTGGCGCGGCGGATCGCCGAGGCCGGGGTCACCGTCATGACGGGCACGCCGACCACGTTCCGGATGCTGGTCGCGGCCGGCTGGCAGGCCCCGGCGGTGCGCCTGGTCGCCATCGGCGAGGCCGTCGACCCCGGACTGGCCCGCGAGCTGATCGCCCGCACCGGCCAGGCCTGGAACGGCTACGGCCCGACCGAGACCGCCGTGACCTCGACCATGTACCGCATGGCCGAGCCCGTGGGCGCGACCGTCCCGATCGGAGCGCCGATGGCCGGGGAGCGGGTGTACGTGATGGACGCCGCCGGGCGCCTCGCCCTGCCCGGCACCGTCGGCGAGCTGTGGATCGGCGGCGCCGGGGTGGCCCGCGGCTACCGCGACCGGCCGGACCTGACCGGGGCCGCCTTCGTCGCCGACCCGGTACGGCCGGAGGAACGCTGCTACCGCACCGGTGACCTGGTGCGCTGGCGCGCCGACGGGCTGCTGGACTTCGTCGGCCGCGACGACGGCCAGGTGAAGGTGCGCGGCCACCGCGTCGAGCTGGGCGAGATCGAGGCCCAGCTGCGGACCCTGCCGGGCGTGGCGCAGGCCGCCGCGACGGTCCTGGGCACGGGCGGCGACGCGCACCTGGCCGGGTACGTGGTGCCGCAGCCGGGTGCGGCCGTGTCGACGTCGGAGCTGGAGACGCTGCTGCACGCGACGCTGCCCGACCACATGGTGCCGCGCCGCTGGGCGCTGCTGGACGCGCTGCCGGTCAACGCCTCCGGCAAGCTCGACCGCCGGGCGCTGCCCGAACCGCGGGCGGCCGAGCACGCGCACGTCGCCCCGCGGACCGAGGCCGAGGAGCTGGTCGCCGACGTGTGGGGTGCGGTGCTGCGCCGCGACGGGCTGTCGGTGCACGACGACTTCTTCGCCCTGGGCGGGCACTCGCTGGCGGCGACGCTGGTCGCCGGGCGGCTGCGCGAGGCGCTGGAGCTGCCGGTGCCGGTACGGCTGCTGTTCGAGCAGCCGGTGCTGGCCGGGTTCGCGGCCGCGCTGGAGGCGCTGATCCTGGCGGAGGTGGAGCAGTGACCGTCACCGACAGCAGGCAGAGTCTGCTCAGCTCCCGCCTGGCCCAGGCCCGGCGCACCATCGCGGCCCCGGCGGGCATCCCCGTCGGCGACCCGGACCAGCCCGCGCCGCTGTCGCGGGCCCAGGCCCGGCTGTGGTTCCTGCACCAGCTCGAACCCGACAGCCCCGCCTACCACGTGACCGCCGCCGTACGGCTGCGCGGGCCGCTGGACACCGACGCGCTCGCGGCGGCGGTACGCGACCTGGCCACCCGCCACCACGTGCTGCGGACCACCTTCGTCGACCGCGACGGCGAACCGTTCGCGCTGCTCGGCGACCCGGACCGGGTGCCGGTCGAGGTCGTCGACACCGACCCGGCCGGGCTGACCGAGCAGCTGCTCGCCTGCCGCAACCGGCTGTTCCGGCTGGACACCGACCCGCCGCTGCGCGCGGCGGTCTTCCGGTCGGCCCCGGACGAGCACGTGCTGCTGCTGGTCGTGCACCACATCGCCTGCGACGCGTGGTCGGCCGACCTGATGCTGGCCGAGCTGGGCGCCCTGTACGCCCACCGCACCACCGGCACCACCGCCCCGGCCGCACCCGCGCTGCAGTACGCCGACTTCGCCCGCTGGCAGGCCGGACGCCCGGCGCCCGAGGCGGAGCTGGACTGGTGGGCCGGGCAGCTGTCCGGCCTGGAACCGGTGCTGGACCTGCCGGTGGACCGGACCCGGCCCGCCGTGGCCGACTGGACCGCCGGGCAGATCCCGGTGGAGCTGCCCGCCGAGCTGGCGCGGCGGATCGGCGAGCTGGCCGCCGCGACCGCGGCGACCCCGTTCATGGTGCTGCTGGCCGCCTGGCAGGCGATGCTGGCCCGGGTCTGCGGCACCGACGACGTCGCCGTCGGCGTGCCGCACGCGGGCCGCCACCACCCCAGCCTGGAGCCGATGATCGGCTGCTTCATCGGCACGCTGGTGCTGCGCGCCGACCTGTCGGGCGACCCGACCGGCCGCCGACTGCTGGCCCGGGTACGCGAGCGGGCGCTGGACGCGTTCGGGCACGCCGAGACGCCGTTCGAACGGATCGTGGACCGGCTGCAGCCGGAGCGGAACCTGGCCACCACCCCGATCTTCCAGGTGCTGCTCAACGTGCTGGACACGGCATCCCCGCCGCCGCTGCTCCCCGGCGCCACCGACGTGGAACTGCCGATCCGCACCACCAAGTACGACCTCAACCTGGCCCTGTCCCGGACCGCGGGGGGCGGCTACCGGGGCGGCCTGCTCTACCGCGCCGACCTGTTCGACGAGGGTACGGCGCACCGGCTGGCGGGCTGGTTCCATACCCTCCTGGTGGGGCTCGTGGCCGACCCGGACCGGCCGGTGGGCGACCTGCCGCTGGAGGCGGACCTCACCACCGGACCGGACGGCCCGGCGGCGGACCACCCCCTCGACCGGCCGCTGCACGAGCTGATCTCCACTCACGCGGTGAGCAGCCCGCAGGCGGTCGCCGTGGTGGCCGCCGACGGGACGCTCGACTACGCCGAACTGGAGCACCGGGCGGCCGTGGTCGCCGGGCGGCTGCTGGCCGCCGGGGTACGGCCGGAGGAGCCGGTCGCGGTGCTCACCGAGCGCGGCGTGAGCCTGCCGGTGGCGATGCTCGGCGTGCTCAAGGCGGGCGCGGTGTACCTGCCGGTGGATCCGGGCTACCCGGACGGCAGGCTCGCCGGGATCCTGGACAAGGCCGGAGCGCGGTTCGTGCTGACCGAGCCGGAGCACGCCGGGCGGGTGCCGGGGCGCCACGCGATCGTGGTCGCCGACGTGGCCGGCGAGCCCGCCGCGGCCGTGCCGGTGGCGATGGAGCAGCTCGCGTACCTCATCTTCACCTCGGGGTCGACCGGGCACCCGAAGGGTGTCGCCGTCGAGCACCGGCACATCACCCACTACCTGAGCGCGGTCGCGGACCGGATCGGGCGGCCCGGGTCGTACGCCCTGGTGTCCACGCACGCCGCCGACCTCGGCCTGACCAACCTGCTCGGCGCGCTGACCACCGGCGCGACCGCGCACCTGGTCGACCGCGAGACCGCGACCGACCCGCAGGCGTTCGCCCTGTACCTGGCCGCGCACCCGGTCGAGGCGATCAAGATGGTCCCCAGCCACCTGGAGCTGCTCGCCGCGCACGGCGACCTCGCCGGGCTGCTGCCCCGGCGGCTGCTCGTCCTGGCGGGCGAGCCGGTCCCGTGGGACCTGGTGGAGCGGGTGGAGCGGGCCCGGCCGGACCTGGAGGTGCAGGTCCACTACGGACCGACCGAGACGACGGTGTCCGTGTTCGCCTGCCCGGTGGCGCAGGTGCCCGCCGAGCGGCGGCACGGCATCGTGCCGATCGGCCTACCCCTGAACGACGTGCGCTGCCGGGTGACCGACCCGGCCGGGCGCGACGTGCCCACCGGAGTCCCCGGCGAGCTGCGCATCGGCGGGCCGAGCGTGGCCCGGGGCTACCTGAACCACACCGACGACCGCTTCACCGACGGCTGGTACCGCTCCGGCGACCGGGTCCGGGTCAACGCGTCGGGGCTGGTCGACATCCTCGGCCGGGTCGACGACCAGGTGAAGATCCGGGGCTTCCGGGTCGAGCTGAACGAGGTCGCCACCGCGCTGCGGGAGGTCGACGGCGTCGCCGAGGCCGTGGTGCTGCCCGTGGGCCAGGCGCACACCCGGCGCCTGGCCGCCTGGATCACCCCGGCGGAGGCGGACCAGACGGCGGTACGGGCCGCGCTGCGGGACCGGCTGCCCGACTACATGGTGCCCGCCACCATCACGCCGCTGGCGGCGCTGCCGCTGACTCCCAACGGCAAGGTGGACCGGGCCGCGCTGCCCGAACCGGCGCCGCCCTCGGCCGCCGGCCGCGTCGCGCCGTCCACGCCCATGCAGCAGCTTGTCGCCGCAGCCTGGGCGCAGGTGCTCGAATGCGACGACCTCGGCATCGACGACGACTTCTTCGCCCTGGGCGGCGACTCGTTCAAGGCGGTGCGGGCCGTACGCGCCATCGACCCGCAGCTGCGCGTCATCGACCTGTTCACCCGGCCGACCGTCCGCGAGCTGGCCGCGCACCTGGACGGCGGCGGCCCGCCCGACGGGCTGCTGCACCGCCTGGCGGGTCCGGCCGCGGCCACCCTGACCGTGCTGTGCGTGCCGTATGGCGGCGGCTCGGCGGCCGCGTACGGTCCGTTCGCGACCGAACTCGCGCAGCGGCTGCCCGGCGCGGCGGTGCTGGCCGTGGAGCTGCCCGGACACGACCCGGCCCGCCCAGAGGAGCCGCAGCTGCCGCTGCCGGACCTGATCGACCGGATCACGGCCGAGCTGCCCGCCGGACCGGTGCTCGTCTACGGCCACTGCGTGGGTTCGGCGGCGGCGACCGAGCTGGCGCTGCGCCTGGAGTCCGACGGCCGCGAGGTCGTCGGCCTGGTCGTCGGCGGCAGCTTCCCCGCCGCCCGGCTGCCCGGACGCGTGTCGGCCTGGCTGCACCGCCGCTTCTCGGCGACCTTCTGGACCTCCGACCGGGCCTACCGCGACTTCCTGCGTACGCTCGGGGGCCTGGACGACGACGAGGGCCTGGACGCCGACGTGATCCTGCGCGGGCTGCGCCACGACGTGGACCAGGCGCAGTCGTGGTTCACCCACGAGCTGACCCGCCCCGACCGGCGGCGGCTGCGCGCCCCGGTGCTGTGCGTCATCGGCGCCCGGGACCGGTCGACCGAGCTCTACGAGGAGCGGTACGCCGAGTGGGGCGCGTTCGCCGACCGGGTCGAGCTGGCCGTGGTGCCCCGCGCCGGGCACTACTTCCTCAAGCACCAGGCGTCGTGGCTGGCCGACCGGGTCGCCGCGGCGGCGGCGGACTGGCGGGCCGGGCGGCTGCCGCGGCCGCGTACCGCCGACGGGGTCACCGGTAAAGCGGCCCGCCGCGACCTGCGCGAGTTCTACCTGATGGCGGCCGGGCAGTCGGTGTCGCTCATCGGCGCGGCGCTCAGCTCGTTCGCGCTGGGCGTGTGGGCGTACCGGACCAGCGGCCGGGTCGCCGACTACGCGCTGGTCACCATGCTGGCGCTGCTGCCCGCGATCCTGCTGCTGCCGCTGGGCGGCGCCGTCGCCGACCGGATCGACCGGCGGCGCATCATGCTGGCGTGCAACGGCGCCGGGGCGCTGATCATGACCGCGATGGTCGGACTGCTGGCCGTGGGCCGGCTCAGCATCGCCGGGGTCGGGGTCCTGGTCGGGCTGCTGTCGGCGGTGACCGCGTTCCACCGGCCCGCGTACCTGGCAGCGGTGGCGCAGCTGGTGCCCAAGCCGTACCTGGGCCAGGCGAACGCGCTGGCCAACCTCGGGCCGGGCCTCGGGCAGCTGATCGCCCCGCTGGCCGGCGGGGCTCTGATCATCGCGGTGGGGCTGCCGGGCGTCGTGGCGGTGGACGTGCTGTCGCTGCTGGCAGGCCTGCTGACGCTGCTGGCGGTGCGGCTGCCGGACCGGCTGTTCCGGCGCCAGGAGGAGACCTTCACCAGGGCGATCGCGGGCGGCTGGCGGTATCTGGTCCGGCGGCGACCACTCATGGTCATGATCGGCTTCTTCATCGTCGAGAACTACCTCGCCATGCTGGCGCTCGCCGTCACCGTGCCCACGGTGTACGCCTTCGGCGGCGCCACCGGCGTCAGCGTCGTGACCGCGTGCAGCGGCCTCGGCGCGGGCCTCGGCGCGCTGGCGATGGTGCTGTGGGGCGGCTCCCGGCGCCGCGCCCTCGGCATGGTCGGCTTCGTCTCCGGCGTCGGCCTCGGCGCGCTGCTGGTCGGAGTGCGGCCGACCCTGGCCGTCGCGGCCGTGGGCAGCCTCATCTGGTACGCCTCGCTGAGCGTCCTCAACGCCCACTGGCTGTCCATCATCCAGGTCAAGGTAGGGCTGGACCTGCAGGGGCGGGTGCTGGCGACCAACCAGATGCTCGCGGTGGCGATGACACCGCTGGCGTTCCTCACCGCACCGCCGCTGGCCGAGGCGGTCCAGCCGCTGCTGGCACCCGGCGGGGCGCTGGCCGGCACCGTCGGCCGGATCGTCGGCGTGGGCGACGGCCGCGGCAACGGGCTCATCCTGGTCGGCTGCGGCCTGCTGCTGGCGGTCTGGGGCCTGCTCGGGCTGGCCTACCGCCCGCTGCGCCGGATGGAGGACGACCTGCCCGACGCGGTGGCCGGCGCCGACATCGCCGACACCCTCGACGAGGTCCAGGCCGCCGCCGACCGCCGGCGCGCCTAGCCCGCGCAAGGAAGGGACCCTTCTTATCGGAATCCGATGTAGAAGGGTCCCTTCCCAACTCCGGCGAGGGTTAGACGATGACCCAGAGCTTGACGTAGTTGGTGTTGTCGAAGCGGCACTGGTACGTGGTGATGGTGCCGTTGGCGATCAGCGCCTGACCGGCGTTGGCGCAGGCGGTGCCGAAGACGTCGTTGTTGTAGTGGGCGCTGCGGTAGGTCCACGTGCCGCTGACGACGAACAGGTCCCAGTAGCCGTTGCCGGAGTTGACCCGGCACTGGTAGTCGGCGATGGTGCCGGCCGCCAGCAGCTGCGCGCCCTTGTCCATGCACGGCGTCTGGAAGAAGACGTCGTCGTCGTACCCGCCGCTGTGGAAGGTCCAGCCGGTCGCGGCCGCGGCCGGAGTGGCGCCCATCAGCACCGTCGCGGCAATAGCGGCAAAGAAGAGAGCAATCTTTCGCATAGATCGAATGCTATATCTAAGATTATGTCAACGGAAGCTGCCGGATTCCCGCCGTCTCCAGCGCCAGCCGCACGACCGCCGACTGCTCCGCGTCGAGCAGCTCCCGCGTACGCCGCGCGGTCGCGGCATAGAGGTCGAGGGCGGCCCGGTCCGCCGCCCCGCCGGTGCCCGGGGTGACGCCGAGGGCCAGGTCCTGCGCGGCCGACCACTGCGGCCCCTCGGCCTCGGCAACCAGATCCCACAGCCGGTTCTCGGTGTCGTAGAGGAGGCGGTGGTGCACCGCCAGGATCGTGGCCAGCCGCACCGCGAGCAGGCCGCGCATCACCGCCGCGGCGCGGGGGCTGCCGCCCGTCGCGGACCGACAACCGGTACTCCGGCCCCTCGCCCACCGCCACCAGGTCGACGTCCGAGGTCGGCCGGGCGTCACCGCGCGCCACACTGCCGACCAGCACCACCGCCACGGCCCCGGCGGCGGTCAACTCACCGGCGATCCGCGCCGCCACTTCCCGTACCCCGTCAAGTTCCACCGCCACGCTGCGGACCCTACTGACCACGCTCCCCGCAGTCGTCAGACGGGCGGCACCAGATCACTCCCGCTGACCGTGTACGTCAGGAGGGGGTAGGCGAAGTCCGTCTCCTGGTTCTCCCGGCGCCGCAGTCGGTAGAACTCGGCCCGCTGCTCCTCATCGGCCAGCAGAAGGCGCGCACCGTCCGGGAGGTACGCGTCCCCGTCCCGGAACCGCACGAAGGTCTTCGACGTACGGAAGGTCACGCCCAGCCACTGGTTGTCGGGCACCGGGCCGGCCGCGTCCAGCACGATCCTGTGCCTGAGCAGTCGATTCGTGGCGACGGAGAACACGACGACACCGTGGTGCGCCAGCGGGATCTCGAAACCGTCGGCCCCGGGCTCCTTCGATTCGAAGACCAGCTTCCGAGGCTGGCTCACGCCGGGGTGCCGGTAGCAGGAGAAGACGGCGATGAACGACCCGTCCGCCAGGTCGAGAGCCTGGTCGGAGTGGCTGCCCATGGTCCGGTAGGCGTTCGTGTAGCACTCGACGAGGGCGTTGTCGAAGCCGACGGACAACTCCGCCCGCTCCTGGATCTGTCGCGCCAGCCGCTCGTGCACGGGCTGGAAGTGCTGCGCCGGGGTGCGGTAGCGGGTGGTCGTCCGCACCAGCGGTATGCCACCCGTCTCGTCGCACTTGACCACTGTGGTCCCGAGTCTGCCTTTCCCCAGGTCCTCGAACCGGGCCGAGGCGAACAGCTCTTCGAAGAGATCGGCGGCGGCGACCAGTGCGTAGGAGCGGACTTCGTCCGGCAGGCTAGATTCGGGGGGCACGGTAGTCTCCCGCGTTCATGCTGAAGCGGAACCCGTCGCCGTAGTCGACGACGGCTCGGGTCCGGTTCTCCTCGGCGTACAGCCTGCGCAGCTCGTCCATGCCCTCGGGGGTGGGCGGTCCCAGCTCGACCAGGTCGCCGCTCCGCTTGAGGAACGTCCGGCCGTCCTTGTGCACGGCTTCGGCGCCGGAGCAGCGGACCACGTACCCCAGGCGGGTCGGGAGCAGGCGGGCGTCCAGCGTCGAAGGCCGGATCTCGTGCGTGTACAGCCGGTTGGTGGACAGCGGCATGAAGAACACGGAGTCGGGATACAGGGTCAGGGTGAACTGGAGCGGGAGCGCCTGTCCGGCAGGTTCTCCGGCCGGCTCCTTGAGGCGGAAGTGGAGCCTGGTGAGGCCGCTGACACCGTTCGCACCGTGGTCGAAGGCGTCGTCGGCCATGGGGCGCAGCTGCTCGATACCGTCGTAGAAGGTGCAGAAGGCCATGATGCCGTCGGCGGGCATGTCCTTGGTCTTGTCGGCATGCGCCGAGATCTTCGCCTTGGCCTGCTTGCGCTCGGCGGTGGTCGGGGTGTTGCGGTAGACCTGCGCAAGCACGTGGTTCAGCGGTGCGTGGTTCCGGAAGACAGCGGCCGCCTCGACGTTCAGGGCGTCCACGATGCCGGTGTCCGTCGCCCGGAAGTTCTCGGTCGGCCCGGACAGGTTCGTGGAGCACCGGAGCAGGCGGAAGTGCAGTTCGTCGCGGTCCTGCGTGACGGGGGTCAGATAGATTCCGGTGCGGTGGGACGTACCGGGCTTGGTCGACTCCGTGAGGGACTGGAAGGTGTGCTCCGCACAGATCCGGTCGAAGCGATCGGAGCCGCGGTCGAAGAAGCGCCGGTAGTACACGCCCACGCCGTGTACGCGCACAGGGACCCGGCCGATGTCCACGACCGGCCGAGGTCCACCCGCGACCTCGTCGTGACCCTGTGACAGCTCCCTGACGACGAAGACCCTCGCGGCCCCGTCGAGTTCGCGGCCGCGCACCGCCGACACGTCTCCGCACAGGTAGACGGTCTTGCCGGCGACCCCGGGCACACCGGAGGAAAGTTCCTCCGGAGTGATCACGCGCCCGAAGAAGTCCCTGGTCAGGTCATGGTCCCGCAGCGCCGGTGGCGCGACCAGGATGCTGCCCGCGTCATCGAGGCGGGCTTCCGCCCGTGCTGCTGTGCGCATCGACCCGCGCCTCCCCTTCTCTGCCTGAGGGGCGCCGCCGCCGGTCGAGAAGTGCCCTCGACACCTGCGCGCTCCCCCGCCCCCCGGGCTGCCGCGAATTCTGCCACGGGCCGCGATCTTCGCCCACAAACCCAGCAAGATCGCCGTTCGCGGTCAACCGGTCAGCCGCCAGAGCACATTCTGTCCATAGACGACGAACATCGACAAGCGGCGACGGCCGAACCTACCCGCACGAAAGGACGGGTCCCTTCTTATCGGAATCCGATGTGGAAGGGACCCTTCCCAACGTCGCCGCGGCGGTGACGCCGAGCCGGTGGGGCGGCGCTCAGTCGTCGGCGCCCAGGGCGGTGACCGGGCTGACCCGTGACGCGCGCCGGGCGGGCAGCACCCCGGCCAGGGCGGTGAGCGCGACCAGGGCCGCGAACAGTCCGGCCAGGGCGGGCACCGGCAGCACCAGCGGCGCGTCCAGGCCCAGCGCCCGCACCGCCAGCCACGCGTACGGCACCCCGAGCAGCAGCCCGAGGACCGCCCCGAGGACGCCGTACAGCCCCGACTCGGTCGTCAGCATGGTCCGCAGCCCGGCCCGGGACAGGCCCACCGCCCGCAGCAGCCCCGACTCCCGGATGCGCTCCACCACCGACAGCGCGGTGGTCGCCCCGACCCCGACCACGGCGATCAGGACGGTGAGCCCGACCAGGCCGATCGCGATCCAGAGCACCGCGTTTAGCACGTCCTGGTGCGCGTCGCGCTCGTCGGCAAGCACCACGACCCCCAGCCCGCCGCTGTCGGCGGCGATCCGGTGCAGGGCCTGCTGACCGGCGGTGCGGCCGTCCTCACCGGGTCGGGCCGCGTCGGCCAGGATGCCGGTGAACCCGGCCGCCGCGCCGAGCCGGTCCAGGTCGGTCCGGTCGAGGATCATCGACGAGTGCAGCGGGGCCGCTCCGGGCAGGACCGCGACCACCTTCACCTGCACGCTGCGGCCCTCCCGGGACAGCGTGAGCTGGTCGCCCGAGTGCTTGCCCAGGATGTCGGCGAGGTACCCGGCCAGCACCACCCGGCCCGGCCCCGCCTCGGCCAGCGACCCGGCCTCGACGTCGACTCCGCCCAGCGCGGGCAGCGCGGCCAGGTCGAGGTCGTTGGCGTCGTACGCGGCCTGCGGGTCGGCGTCGACGTGCAGCTCGTCCAGGCGCCGGTACCCGGCGGTGTGCGCCAGCTCGGGGCGGGACCGGACCTGGTCGGCCACGGCCGCCGGGATCGGCTGCCCGTCGGCGGTGACCTCGAAGTCGGCGGGGGTGGACAGGGCCATCTCCCGGTCGGCCAGGACCTGGATCGACGCGCTGCCGACCAGGACCCCGGCGATCAGGGTCACGCCGAGGGCGACGACGACCGAGATCGCGGCGGCGCGGCGCGGCGCCCCGCCGATGCCGCCGACGGCCAGCCGCCCGACCGGGCCGAGGCGGCGCAGCGGCCACCCGACGATCCACAGCACCGGGCGTACCAGCAGCGGGCCCAGCAGCATCAGGGCGAGGAACGCCAGCAGGCCGGAGGCCACGACGCCGAGCAGTACCGGCATCGGGTCGTAGTTCTCCGGGTCCCGGCCCGGCAGCATCGTCCCCACGAGCAGCGCCGACCCGACCGCCGCGGCGGCGAGCAGCAGTCCGGCCCCCAACCGCAGCACCCCGATGTCGCGCCGGGACGCGGTGGTCTGCGCCGTCCGCAGGGCGGCCAGCGGGGCGACGCGGGCGGCCGAGCGCGCCGGGGCCAGCACCGCGCCGACGGTCAGCAGCACCGCGCCCGCGACCACGGCCAGCGCGGCGGGCGGAGGCGTGCCGGGCCCCAGGATCTGCGCGCCGAACAGCCCGGACAGCGGCGGCAGGCCGTAGCCGACGGCGAACGCGGCCAGGACCCCGGTGACGCTGGCGACCAGGCCGGTGACCGCGCCCTCGACGGCCAGCGCCCGGGCGATGCCGCCCCGGCCGGCGCCGATCGCGCGCAGCAGGGCGAGCTGCCGGGTGCGCTGGGCGAACACGATCCGGAAGGTGGAGGCGACTACCAGCGCGGCGGCGATCACGGCGACGGCCACGAAGACGGACACGAACGTGAAGATCGTCTCGATCTCCTCCAGCGCGGCGACCGCCTCCTCGGCGCGTACCTCGGCGCCGGTGCGCAGGCCCGGGACCGGCAGCTGCTGCCCGTCGGACATGGTCGGGCGGGGTTCGCTGTCGAGCACCTGCCGCAGCCGCAACCGCACCTCGGACTCCGACGCCCCGTCGGCCAGCCGCACCTCGATCCGGCCGCTCGGGCCGTCGGGCGCCAGCGCGACCACGGTCTCCGCCAGCGCGTACGACTGGGCGCCGAAGTCGTACGGCGTCTCCACGACGCCGGTCACGGTCAGGTCCACCGGCGGCGTGTCCGGACCCGTCCGGGCGTGCAGGACCGAGCCAACGGCCAGGCTCATCCGGTCGGCGGTACGCGGCGTGATCGCGATCTCGTACCGGGCCTGCGGATACCGCCCCTCGACCGCACGGGCCAGCGCCAGCGGGCCGGTGCCCGGATCGGCGGTCACCTGCAGGTACGCGCCGGACGACCCGGTGCCCAGCTGCACCCCGGTGGCGAACCTGCCCACCGCCTCGGCCACGCCCGGCACCGCCCGGACCCGGTCCAGGGCGTGCGCGGGCGCCGGGGCCGACTCGTCGCCCAGCACGAACGCGACCTGCTCCGGCGTGCCGCTCAGGTTCTGCAGCAGGGTGCGCTCGGTGACCTGCTGGGCCAGCATCGTGGCGCAGACCGTGAACGAGGCGACGAGCACGGCCAGCCCGGTGAGCAGCAGCCGGGCCGGGTGCCGGGCCACCCCGGCCAGCTGCGTACGCAGCACCGCCCGGTTCATCGCGGCACCGCCTGCTGCGCCAGCGCCTCGACGATGGCGGCCCGCTCGGGCCGGTCCAGGTCACCGGCGACCCGCCCGTCGGCCAGCAGCACGACCCGGTCGGCGTACGCGGCGGCGGTCGGATCGTGGGTGACCATGACGACCGTCTGGCCGAGGTCGCGCACCGCGTCGCGCAGCAGCGCCAGCACCTGCGCGCCGGAGGCCGAGTCGAGGTTGCCGGTCGGCTCGTCGGCGAAGACCACCTCCGGCCGCGACACCAGCGCCCGGGCCAGCGCCACCCGCTGCTGCTGCCCGCCGGACAGCTCGCTGGGCCGGTGGTCGAGCCGGTCCCCCAGCCCCAGCGAGCTGACCAGGTAGTCGAACAGCTCCGGCTCCGGCCTGCGCCCGGCCAGGTCCAGCGGCAGGGTGATGTTGCGTACCGCGCTGAGCTGCGGCAGCAGGTTGAACGACTGGAAGACGAAGCCGATCCGCTCCCGCCGGACCTTGGTCAGCACCCGGTCGTCGAGCCGGGTGAGGTCCGTCCCGCCGAGCAGCGCCTGCCCCGAGGTCGCGTTGTCCAGCCCGGCCAGGCAGTGCATCAGCGTCGACTTGCCGGACCCGGACGGGCCCATGATCGCTGTGAACTCGGCCCGGGTGAAGCCGACCGTCACGCCGTCCAGGGCGCGCACCGCGGCGTCGCCGCGGCCGTACACCTTGACCAGGTCCACCGCGGCCACCGCGTAGACCGGTGTGGTGACGGTTTGCTGCGTACTCACATGTCCTCCAGGGAAGCCCGTTGTCGCAGCAGAGCCTGCCGTGGCGGCGGTGCCCGGCGCATCGGCCGCGGGCGGGGTTCGCCCCCGGCGCCGCTATGACTTTCGGCCGATCCGGCCCCGCCGACCAGTGGCTACCCTGGGTGACGATGACGACCTCCCCCCTGCGCCCCTGGCTGCTGCTCCTGGGCCGGTTCGCCGCCTTCGTCGGCCTCGCCGTGCTCGGCCTAATCGACCTGCGCTACGGCATGCTGTACGAGAACCCGCTGCACATCCTGGTCCGGGTGCTGCCCGCCCTGGCCGTCGCCGCGATCTGGCTGTTCCCGCACCGACCCGGCTCGAAGCCGCTGCCGTGGTTCGCGCTGCTCGGCGCGGTGGGGTCACTCGGCGTCACCGGGCTGCTCTTCCTGCTCGGCCGGTCCGCCGATTACGGCGGCGGCAGCTGGGGGCTGGCCGAGACGGCCGGGCTGCTGGGGCTGCTGTACGTCACCGCTCGGCTGGCACCGGCCTGGACCGCGCCGTGGGCCGTGCTGGGCCTGGGCGCCGCCGTGACGCTGCTGCCGCTGCGCAGCGGCACCGACAACCGGATGATCATCATCGGGATGCTGCTCGGCCTGGCCGCGGCGGGCGTGGGCACCGCCGGGGTGTACATGCGGATGATGGACACCGGGCGGCGGCGCGCACTGGAGGAGGTCCGCACGGCCCAGCGCGCCGAGTTCGCGCGCGACCTGCACGACTTCATCGCCCACCACGTGACCGGCATCATCGTGCAGGCCCAGGGCGCCCGGTACGTCGCCGAGCAGGACCCGCGGCGGGCACTGGTCGCCCTCGAACAGATCGAGGCGGCCGGAGCCGAGACCATGGCGTCGATGCGCCGGATGGTCAGCGTGCTGCGCGAACCGGAGGCGCCGCTGGCGCCGCTGGCCGGGGCGGGCGACCTGCCGCCGCTGCTGGAGCGGTTCAACCAGTCCAGCCCCGCGGTGGCCCGGCTGCATGTCGACGGGCTGCTGGACGACCTGCCGGTCGAGGTCTCCACCAGCGCCTACCGGGTGGTGATGGAGGCGCTGACCAACGTACGGCGGCACGCGGTCAACGCGCGGGTAGTGGACGTGTCGGTGCGCCGCGCGTCCGGCTGGCTGTTCGTCCGGGTGGCCGACGACGGCGCCCCGCCGCGCCCGGTCGGTGCCCGGGAGCGCGGTTACGGGCTGGTCGGGCTGGGCGAGCGGGTCCGGGCAGTCGGTGGCCGGATCAACGCCGGTCCGGGTATCGAGCGAGGCTGGCTCGTCGACGTGGCGATGCCGCTGACCTGGCGGGAGGCGCTGTGATCCGGGTGATGATCGCCGATGACCAGGCGATGGTGCGTACCGGCTTCGGCATGATCATCGGGGCGCAGCCGGACATGGAGGTGGTCGGCGAGGCCGCCGACGGGGTCGAAGCGGTCGCCCTGGCCCGCCGCCTCCGGCCCGACGTGGCGCTGATGGACATCCGGATGCCCCGCCTCGACGGGCTGGAGGCGCTGCGCCAGCTCGCCGGCCCCGGCGTGGCCGACCCGCCGAAGGTCGTCGTGGTGACCACCTTCGACCTCGACGAGTACGTGCATGCCGCGCTGCGCAACGGCGCCTGCGGCTTCCTGCTGAAGGACTCCGGACCGGCGCTGCTGGTCGAGGCGGTGCGGGCGGCCGCGTCGGGCGACTCGCTGATCAGCCCCTCCGTCACGGTGCGGCTACTGGCGCACCTGACGCCGCACCTGCCCGGCCGTACCGGCGACGACCAG
The DNA here is from genome assembly GCF_029948125.1 of Catellatospora sp. KI3. GTDB lineage: Bacteria > Actinomycetota > Actinomycetes > Mycobacteriales > Micromonosporaceae > Catellatospora. The sequence continues at coordinate 117,076 of NZ_JASAMB010000009.1, read as the reverse complement.
GGCCTGTCCCCGCGCGAACTCGACGTGGTCAAGCTGACCGCCCGGGGCCTGACCAACGCCGAGATCGCCGCGCAGCTGTTCATCTCGCTGGGCACGGTCAAGACCCACCTGGGCAGCGTCCAGGCCAAACTCGGCGCCCGCAACCGCGTCGAGATCGCCGCCTGGGCCTGGGAGCACCGCCTCCTCCCCTGACCGGCCGGGTGCGGGTCGAGTCGCCGGGCGATCGGGGGGTACGGGCGGTCAAGATACGCCCGGGTGCCCGGCGACTCGGATGATCGCGACGACCACCGTCGCGACCGCCTGAGCTGGGGCGGCGGTTCGTGCCATGCTGGCGATATGAGCGATGGCCTGCCGAACCAGCCTCCGCAGGGGCTGCCCCGATACCGGCTGCTGACCGGGGCGGACGACGACAAGTTCTGCCGCAGGGTCAGCGAGGTGCTCGACCTGGGCTACCGCCTGCACGGCAGCGCCTCGATCACCTTCGACGGCGAGAAGATCATCGCGGCCCAGGCCGTCGTCTGGCCCGGCGGCCTCGCCGACCACTGACCCCGCCCACACCAGACTCCGCGCGGGCGCGGACGCGGGCGCCCGAGCCGTCTGCAGTTTCGGGGAAACTGCACGAATCTCGGCTGCCTTTCGTGCAGTTTCCCCGAAACTGCACGCCCGGAGCCCGGGGAGCTCGCCGAGAGCGACTACATGGCGCGGGTGGCCGGGCTGCGTGCGGAGCTGCAAGACCTCGACTGGCCTCGCGTTCGATCGAGTCCCTGTCGGGCGGCGCGGCCACGTGCCGTCCGACAGGGCCTCGATCCGGCGCCGAGCGTCTCGACCGGTGCGCCTACTCGGGGCGGGTGGCGCGCAGGACTCCGTTGACGAGGTCGCGCAGGGGTTCGACCAGGTCCCGTTCGCCCGCGTAGGTGAGGGGCTGCAGGCCGGAGGCGCGCAGCAGGGTGACGCCGATGGCGGCGGAGAGCACCAGCTGGGCGCGCAGCATGAGCTGGCCGTCGTCGGGCCGGTCGGGCTGCCAGCCCGCGGTCGCGGCCAGGCGTTCGGCGAAGCGGCGCAGCACGCCGAGCCGCATCTGCTCGGTGCGTTCGTCGCCGGAGGAGCGCAGCAGCAGGAGCAGCACCTGGTTGGGCCCGCCCTCGGGGGTGGTGCCCGCCGCCTGCTGCGCGATCGCGGCGGGTATGTCGGTGCGCGGCACGTCGCCCGCGGCGCGGGCCAGCTCCTCGACGGCGTAGCCGAGGCAGGCCTCGAACAGCCCTTCCTTGGAGTCGAAGTAGCGGTTGATCAGTGCGACGTTGACACCCGCCTCGTCGGCGATGTCGCGCACGGTGGCGGCCGCGTACCCGTCGCGGGCGAAGCGGCGTCGCGCGACCTCCAGCAGCAGCTGGCGCGTCTTGGCCGCGTCGCGTCGCCGGGTACCCGAGTCCCGGTCGGTTCCCACAGTCATCGGCTCGTCCTCCTCCGTCAATAGCGTAACTGCCGAGTCATGTGATGTAAACGACTGTTGACTTAGCGGGAAGCTCCGGCATAACGTCGAAGTAATCAGACGTTTACTTCGGCGGGAAGCAATGGAACACGTAGTGAAGACGGTGGGCGCGCCCACCGGCGCGGCCCACCCGGCCGCCGTGCCCGAACCGGCGGTCCGCAGCGGCCGCCACGCCAACAGCACCCTGGTGGTGCTGTTCCTCTCACTGGGCGGCCTCGCCTTCGCGGTGCTGCAGTCGCTGGTCGCCCCGGCGCTGCCGATCATCGCCCAGGACCTGCACAGCTCCACCGGCGACATCAGCTGGGTGCTCACGGCGTACCTGCTGTCGGCGTCGGTGCTGACGCCGATCCTCGGCCGCCTGGGCGACATGGTGGGCAAGCGCAAGATGATGCTGGTCGTGCTGGTGCTGCTCGCGGCGGGCACGCTGCTGGCGGCGCTGTCCACGACGCTGCCGGTGCTGGTGGCGGCGCGGGCGCTGCAGGGCGCGGCGGGCGCGATCATGCCGCTGTCGATCGGCATCGTCCGCGACGAGCTGCCGCGCGAGAAGGTCAGCGTCACCGTCGGCCTGCTCTCGGCCATCTTCGGTATCGGCGCCGGCCTGGGCATCGTGCTGGCCGGGCCGATCGTGGAGCACCTGTCCTGGGAGTGGCTGTTCTGGTTCCCGCTGATGCTGATCGGCGTGGCCCTGCTGGGCGTGCTGTTCGGCGTGCCCGAGTCGCCGGTGCGCACCCCCGGCCGTCTCGACGTGCTCGGCGCCGCGATCCTGTCGGTGTCGCTGGTGTCGCTGCTGCTGGCGATCAGCAAGGGCCGCGAGTGGGGCTGGGACCAGACCAAGACCGTCACCCTGCTGGCCGTGGGCGTGGTCGCGCTGATCGCCTTCGTCCTGGTCGAGCTGCGGGTACGCGAGCCGCTCATCAACATGCGCCTGCTCGCCATCCGGGGCGTCTGGGCGACGAACCTGGTCGGCCTGGCGTTCGGGTTCGCCATGTTCGGCACGTTCCTGCTCATCCCGATGCTGCTGGAACTGCCCGCCGCCACCGGGTACGGCTTCGGCAAGACCGTCTCGCAGGCGGGCCTGTTCCTGATGCCGACCACGCTGATGATGCTGGTGTTCGGTCCCCTGTCCGGCCTGCTGGACCGCCGCTACGGCCCCAAGCTGCCGCTGTTCCTGGGCGCCACCCTCGTCACCGCCGCGTACGCGCTGCCCGCCGCCGTCCACGACGAGCTCTGGCAGCTGGTCGTCTCGGGGCTGCTCACCGGCGCGGGCATGGGCCTGGCCTTCGCGGCCATGTCCAACGCCATCATCGAGTCGGTCCCCGCGACGCACACCGGTGAGGCGACCAGCGTCAACAGCATCGTGCGCACCATCGGCGGCAGCATCGGCACGGCCGTGGTCGCGGCCGTCATCGCGGGCCACACCACGCCCCGCGGCCTGCCCACCGACCAGGCGTTCACCTCCGGCTTCTGGGTGTGCGCCGGGGTCGCGGTACTGGCCGTGGTCGCGTCGCTGATCCTGCCCTCGGCCCGTCGCCGCCGGGCCGAGTCCGTCGCGGCGGGCGTGGCCGACCTGCCCGCCGAGCCGGTCGAGCTGCACCCGCACCTGGGCCGCCGCGACGCCGCCGGCCACGCTCAGGTCGGCTGACGCCCCGGCTCCGCTCACCCCGGACCGTGGCCGCCGACACCGGCGGCCACGGCCCGAGCCGTTTCTCAGCCCAGGCCGAGACGCCGCAGCGCGAGCATCACGAAACCGCGCAGGGCCCGGTCCCACCCCGCGACCGCCGCCAGATCGTCCCGCTCGGCCACGCCGGCCAGGACCGACAACGCCTCCTCGGACACCGCTCCCCCGCGGCGGTACGCCTCGGCGACAGCCGCCGTGACCGCGACCGTCTCGCTGTCCGAACCGGTCAGCTCGCGCAGCAGCAGGTCGACGCGCGGATCCGCCGACGGCGTATGGGCCAGCACCAGGTTCGCGCTCGCCCTGACCCGCGTCCGGCCCTCGGGCACCGCGACCAGCGCGGCCACGCGAGCAGCCGTGGGCTGGAACCAGGCGGTAAGGGCCGCCGCCCTGGCGGCCACCTCGTCGTCCGGGTCCGACACCCAGCTGACGACGGCGTCCAGGCAGGCCGCCGCGCCGAAGTAGCTGTCGGCCGCCCAGCTCACCGCCGCGCCGTCCAGCACGCCGATCTCGTCCTCGGTGAACTCGTCCTCCTCCGCGAAGAACCGCAGCAGCAGGCTCCCGTCGCGGACGCTGTCGAAAGCGTCGGCCGCCGCGAACGCGCGCGCCGGGTCGAAGGGCAGCTCGTCGTCGCGCCGGTCGCCGATCGCGACCTTGCGCAGCAGTTCGAGGACGGCGGCCCGGTCCGGCGTCCCGGCGTCGTCGACCAGCGCGACCAGGAACGGCACGACCGCCTGGCTGGCCTGCCACCTGGTGCCCTGGTGGTAGACGCTGCCGGACAGCCGCGACAGGGCCGCGCCGCGCCGGTCCGGGTCGGGGCCGCGCAGCGCGCGAAGCTGATCGGGCACGTCGGTCGCCGCCCCGTACGCGTGGTGCAGCCGGTGCCACCGCACCGTGTCGACGCCGTCCAGCGGTCCGCCACTCACCGCCAGGAGTCTACGTACCGCTGAGGGCCAGCACCTTGATCCGGCCGTGGGCGCCGTGGAAGTGCGGTGCCCGGTAGGACAGCTCCGTCCGCGCGCCGAACTCCACGACCACCGCCTCCTCGGCCACGCCGAAGTCGGTGCCGGAGTCGGGCACCACCCACGCCCTGACCCGGTGCGGTCCCGCGCCGACGGCGATCGTGTGCGTACCCCAGGTGCGGACCGGCTGCTCGACCCCGTCGACCTGCAGCCGCGGCGAGCTGGTGCGGTAGAGCCGGGTGAACGCCGGGTACGCGAAAGTCACCCGCAACGTCCCCTGACCGATCGACACAGGCCACCCCCTCCGCCCATCATCGCCGGTAACCGGGGACGACACGCCCGCTTCCCGGCAAACCCCGGACGGCTCGCGGCGACGCCACCACTTTCCGTCCTCCGACGGCGATCAAATTCCGATCTCCACGGCGAAGACCAGCGTCTCAGGTCATCCTTTCGCCCATAAGTCCACATTCAGACCGCCAGGGGCGATCATCAGGGGAAACAGCCCCGAAGATCACGACTTTCGGCCATACCGTCGCCTCGTCCGCACCGATCGGCATCCCGCTCCGAAATGGGAGGTCGCACCGAGGTGCGAGAGCGGCGACCGGCGGCGAAAGGGCAGCCGGAAATGACTGTCCACTATCCGATGTGCTGCCGGTTTGACTGGCAAGTGATCGATGGCCAATGCTTGCGCCCATGCTTGACCCGGGGGTGACGCTCGGCGGCCGCTACGAGCTGGCGACTCTGATCGCCCGCGGCGGCATGGGCGAGGTCTGGCGCGCCCAGGACACGGTCCTCGGCCGCCAGGTGGCGGTGAAGGTGCTGCTGCCGAACCTCGCCGCCGATCCCGGCTTCTCCGCCCGGTTCCGGGCCGAGGCGCGGGCGATGGCGGCGCTGAGCCACCCGGGCATCGTCGAGATCTACGACTACGGCCAGGCCGACGGCATCGCGTACCTGGTGATGCAGTTCGTGGAGGGCGAGTCGCTGTCGTCGCTGGTCCGCCGGGCCGGGCCGGTGGAGCCCGGCCACGCGATGCGGCTGATGGCGCAGGCGGCCCGGGCCATCCACGCCGCGCACCTGCAGGGCATCGTGCACCGCGACGTCAAACCCGCGAACCTGCTGCTGCGCGCCGACGGCCGGCTGGCCCTCACCGACTTCGGCATCGCCCGCATCGTCGCGGGCGACCGCCTCACCGCCACCGGCGAGATCCACGGCACCGCGTCCTACCTGGCCCCGGAGCAGGTGACCGGCGAGGAGATAACCGCCACCACCGACGTGTACGCCCTGGGCGTCGTCGCCTACGAGCTGCTCACCGGGCGCAGGCCCTTCACCGGCGACACGCCGCTGTCGGTCGCGCTCCAGCACGTGCACGAGCCGCCGCCCCCGCTGCCGCCCGACGTCCCGGAGCCGGTGCGCGACCTGGTCGCCCGGGCCCTGGCCAAGGAGCCCGCCGACCGCTGGCCCACCGCCGCCGCCCTGGCCCACGCCGCCGAGTCGGCCGCCACCGTCCGCACGACGGCAGCCCGGCACAGCGCCACCCGCGCGCAGACCGGCGGCGATCCCGCCGGGCGGCGACCGCTCGTCCTGGTCGCCGCCGTGGCAGCGGCGGCCGTCGCCGCGGCCGTCACCTTCGCCCTCTGGCCGACCGGAGACGGCGACCCGCAGGCGCAGGCTCCGGGCAGCCAGTCCGGCCCGGCTGCCAGCGGTGCCGCACCCGCACTCACCGCACCGGCAGGCACCGCATCCGCCCCGAGCCCCGCGTCGACCCGCGGCACGCCGTCGACCGTGCCGAGCAGGAGCAACCCGGCGCGGTCGACCACGCCGGGCAACCCGGCCGGCACCAGCCCGACCCCGCCCCGACCGAGCCCCACCGCGCATCCCGTGCCCAAGATGCTCGGCTGGCCGGAGGACAACGTCAGGTCGGAGATGACCCGCCTCGGCTTCATCGTGCAGATCAAGTATCAGACCACCCTGGACGACTGCTCCGTGCTGGCCCAGACGCCGGACGGCGGCACGGTCCTGGCGGTGGGGTCCCCGGTCGACGTGGTGATCGGCAAGCCGCTCGGCGTCTGCAAGCAGACCTGATCCGGTGGCGGGTCAGGAGGCGCTCGCGGCGTCCTGGATCAGCTTGGCGACGGCGTCGGGATGGGACACCATGACCACGTGCGACGCGCCGTCGACGACCACGGTCTGCTTGGCGTTCGCCCGCTTGGCCATGAAGTCCTGCGCCGCCGCCGGGATGTTCTTGTCGGCCGAGCCGTACACGAAGTAGGACGGGACCGTCTTCCAGGCCGCGGCCTCGGCCTTCTCGGCCAGGGCCGCCTCGGCGACCGGCCGCTGGCCGACGGCCATCTGCGCGGACTGCTCTGCGGGCACGTCGGCGGCGAACTGGTCGTGGAACCTGTCCGGCTGGATGTAGAGGTCGCTGCCGCCGGGGACGGCCACCGGCGGGGCAAGCGCCTGCCCGAGCGTGCCGCCGGGGAACTTCGCGGCCAGGTCCCCGGCGCTCTCGCCGGTGTCGGGGGCGAAGCCCGCGACGTAGACCAGGGCCTTGACGTCCGGGTTGCCCTCGGCGGCGGTGCTGATCACCGACCCGCCGTACGAGTGCCCGACCAGCACGATCGGGCCGTCGATCGAGTCGAGCACCGCCTTGACCTGGGCGGCGTCGCTCTTGACCCCGCGCAGCGGATTGGCCACCGCGATGACCGGATAGCCCTGCCCGAGCAGCTGCGAGATCACACCGTTCCAGCTGGAGGAGTCGGCGAACGCTCCGTGCACGAGCACCACGGTCGGTTTGTCCGCCTGCGGCGTCGGCGCCGCCGCTGCCGGCTCGGTCCAGGCGCCCAGTGCGACGGCGGCGACGAACGACGCGGCCAGGACCGTGGTGCGCAGTGGACGCACGGAGAACATGGTCGACTCCCTCCACCCGGTGGGGCTTGTCCTCCTGCATGCTCGCAGGGTGCGCGGGGGCAGGGGCCCGGTTCGCGCCAACCCGCCCGCCCCGCATCCCGACGGCAGTCGCCAAAGCACCGACCAGCGGACATACCCCCTGTTCAGGCGGGCGTGGTGAGGCGGTCGGCGATGAGCGCGGCCGGGCGGTCGGTCATCAGGACGGTGTAGTGGTTGGTGTCGGCGACCAGCTCCGCGGCCAGGTTCGGGGCGCTCGCGGCCCAGTGGTCGACCACCGGCTGGGGCAGCAGGCCCGGCTCCTGGCCGAACATCCCGCGCGGGGCGTGCAGCAGCGTGGCGGGCATGGTCAGGCCGAGCAGGTCGGCGCCGAACGAGGCGGCGTGCACCAGCAGGTCGCGGCCGTCGGCGTACACGGCCTCGGCGCTGGTACGGGAGCGGACCGCGCCGGGCTCGCCGACGGCGTCGTAGCGGACGTACGCGTCCATGTCGTCGTTCCAGTCGCCGGACAGCGCCGGGTGGGCCCGGAAGAAGTCGACGTACGCGTCGACGGACGGGTACGTCTCGCGCAGCCGGGCGACGGCCGGCCCGATGGTCAGCTCCAGCAGCTGGTCGGCGTCGAACTGCGCCGGGGTGGGCAGCGGCAGGCCCCCGTCGACGAGCACCAGCCGGCTCCACAGGTGCGGGGTGCGTACGGCGGCCCGCAGCGCGGCGTACGCCCCCATGGACTGGCCGGTCAGCGCCACCGGCGCGCCCAGCTGCTCGGCGACCGCGGCCAGGTCGGCGGCGTGGGCGTCCATGCCGTACGGGCCGGGCAGGTCCGCGCTGCCGCCGCGCCCGCGCAGGTCCACCGCGACCAGGCTCCAGTCGGCGGGCAGGTGGCGGGCGACGGTCCGGAACGACATGGCCGAGGCGGTGATGCCGTGCGCGGCGACGGCGATCCGCTCGCCCGTGCCGAACCGCAGCGCGTGCAGTACACCACCGGCCACCGGGAACTGAAGGGAGTGCATGGTCAGCCTTTCTGGACGGGGTCGGCGCCGACGAGCTGGAGGGCGAAGTCCGCGTAGGCGTCGGCCACCTGGTCGCGGGTGTACGGCTGGTCGGGGCCGAACCAGTGGGCCACCTGCATGCCCATCGAGCCGATCGCGGTCGCCGCGAGGACCGGATCGGCGACCCGGAACTCGCCCCGGTCGGCGCCGAGCCGCAGCACCCGCAGGCCCAGCTGCCGGGACTGCTCGCGCAGGGCGAGCGCGGGGGCGGCGCGCTCGGGCGACAGCGCGTGCAGTTCGGCGTTGGCCACCAGGGCCAGCAGCGGGAAGTCGGCGTGTGCGCCGACCTGGGCGCGCACCAGTGCGGCCAGCTGCGCGGCGGGGCCGGGCGGCGCCTCGACGAGCGCCTGCTGCAGGCGCCGGTGCAGCTCCTCGTGCCCGAGCAGCACCAGCTCGGCCAGCACGTGCTCCTTGGCCGGGTAGTGCGCGTACAGGGTGGCGGAGTTGATCCCGACGGCGGTGGCCAGGTCGCGGATGGAGGTGCCGTGGAAGCCGTACTCGGCGAACAGCTGCAGCCCGGCGAGCAGGATGCGGCCCCTGGTGCCGGCCGGGGTCACGCCCGGGGGCAGCTCGACGGCGACCGCGCTGAGCCGCCGCGGTTCCCACCTCGGACCGGTCAACGTCTCCTCCAGCGATCGATTGGTTGACACCGTATTACACGAAGCGGATAGTGCCAAGCACTGACCAATCAATCGATTGGTTGGCAGCTTGGTTCTTGAGAGGAGAGACATGTCTGCCCCGTCCCCAGACCGCTCCGCTCCGCCCCGCAGGCTCGCCGCCGTCGTGCTCACCGCGCTGGCCGCGCTGCTGGCGACGCTGGTCGCGCCCGCCCCGGCGCACGCGGCCGGCGGCGCCTTCTACGGCGTCTACGCCAGCGTCTACGGCACCCGCGACTACCACGGCTACGTGCCGTCGTCATACCGGCCGGGCACGCCGATGCCGCTGCTGGTGGCGCTGCACGGCTGCACCGAGAACGACGTCGGCTTCGACCTGCTGTCGGGCTGGAGCCGGGTGGCCGAGCAGCGCGGCTTCATCGTCGTGTTCCCCGACCAGAGCAACCTCGTCAACCCCGCCACCTGCTGGAACTGGTACCTGGAGACCAATCAGCACCGCGGCTGGGGCGAACCCGCGATCATCGCCGGGATCACCAGCCGCATCCGGGCGCAGTACACGGTGGACTCGCGCCGGATCTACGCCACCGGCGTCTCGGCGGGCGGGGTGATGACGAACATCATGGCCGTCACCTACCCGGACATCTATGCCGCAACCTCGGTCATGGCCGGCTGCGAGTACGACTGCGACGTGCTGCGGCTGCAGTCGGCGCAGGAGTCGGGGCGCAAGGCGCTGCAGGAGATGGGCAGCCGGGCGCGGCCGGTGCCCGCGATCATCTTCCAGGGCACCGCGGACCTGGTGGTGCCGCCGTCCACCGCGTACCGCATCGCGCAGCAGTGGGCCGTGGTCGACGGCATCGACAGCACCGCCGACACGGTCACCTCCGGTCAGGTGCCGGGCGGGCGCACGTACACCCGGCTGACCTACCGTGACGCGGCGGGCCGGTCGCTGATCGAGCAGTACCTGATCGACGGCGCCGGGCACGCGTACCCGGGCGGCTGCTCCTGCAGCCTCTACGGCGACCCGTCCGGTCCGGACGCCAGCAACCTGACCTGGGACTTCTTCCTGGCCCACCCTAAGCCCTGACGCGGGCGGCAGCCGGTCCGCGGCGGTGCTCCGCGGACCGGCTCAAGATGAGCTCAGCGGCCCAGGAACGCGGCGGCGTTCCTGCGGGCGAACTCGGCGAACGGCGTGGGCTCGACGCCGAAGGCGCGGTGCGTGTCGAGCACGACCCGCGACTCGGTGACCCGGGCGCGCTCGGCGAAGATCCCGCCGAGCAGGCCCGCCACCGGCGGCGGCACGCCCATGCCGATGAGGGCCTGGGACTTCTCCTCCAGCGTCACCGGCACGTACCGGAACGGCACGCCGGTGCCCTCGGTGATCGCCTCGGCGACCTCGGCCATGGTCAGCGCCTGCGGCCCGGTCATGTCGTAGGTCTTGCCCTCGTGCCCCTCGGAGGTCAGCAGCGCCACGCACACCTTGGCGATGTCCTCGACGTCGACGGGGGCCAGGCGGCTGCCGCCGATCGGCAGCACCAGCTCGTGCTTGACCGGGTCGACGCCGGTCAGCGTCCAGGGCAGGTAGTACTGCATGAACTGGCTGGGGCGCAGCAGGGTGTAGGCGATCCCGGCCCCCTCCAGCCACTGCTCGATCTCGACGTGCTCCTGGGTGCCGAGGAACGCCGCCGGGTCGAACCCGATCCCGGACTCCTTGCCGGAGTACTTGACGATGTGCCGCACCCCGGCGGCCTTCGCCGCCTCCGTGAACGTCTGCTGCGTCTCGATCATCCGCTCGAACGGCGTCGAGATCATCAGCGCGCGGTCGACCCCGCGCAGCGCCGCGCCCAGCGACTCCGGCTCCAGCATGTTGCCCTGGACCAGCTCCACGCCGGGCAGGTCGCCGAGCTGCTTGGCCTTCTCGGGGTCCCGGTAGAGACCCCGCACCGGGACGCCCTGCCGGGAGAACTCACGCACGACTGCAGAACCGCTCAGGCCGGTGGCCCCGGTGACGAGTATCAACTGACTGCCCTTCGCGAGATCGACCTATGTAAACCAATCTAGCGACCGGAACAGGCTGGGCAACGCCCCGCGGACAACACCGCAAGCAGGAAGAACCGTCCTTTCAGGCGGCCAGTACGGCGGGCAGCGGCTGCTCGTGGAGCACCACCAGCCCGGCCACCGCCCGGGTGAGCACGACGTACAGGCGGCTGGCGCCGCGCGGCTCGGCGGCCAGGATCTCGGCCGGCTCCACCGCGATCACGTGGTCGTACTCCAGGCCCTTGACCAGGCTCGCGGGCAGGACCGGCACCCCGTCGACCGCCTCGCCCAGCGCCCGCGCCCGCTCGTCGGCGGCGATCACCGCGACCGTGCCGCCGCGCGGCGCCTCCCGCACCGCTTCCCGCACCGCCGCGACCAGGTCGTCGACCCGGCGCACCGACAGCGACCCGCCTTCGCGGTACGACCGCGTCGGCGCGATCTCCGGCGGCAGCAGCCGCGAGGCGTAGTCGGCGATCGCCTGCGGCACCCGGTAACCGGTGCGCAGCTCCAGGGTGCGGCTGTCGCGCCGGCCCAGCCGCGCCAGCAGCTCCGGCCACGCGTGCGCGGCCAGCGGATGCGTCGCCTGGCCGAGGTCGCCGACGATCGTCATCGACGCGTACGCCGCCCGCCGGGCGATCATCCGGCACTCCAGCGGCGACAGGTCCTGCGCCTCGTCCAGCACCACGTGCGCGTAGTCCACCGGCACCGGGGCGTCGTCGACCGGCTCGCCCGGCGGCAGCGGCTCGGCCAGCAGCGGCACGTACCCGTCCTCGCCGTACGGGTCGAACCCGTCGGTCCAGCCCACCACCGTGTGCCCCTCGCGCAGGATCACCGCCTCGGCCCAGCGCTGCGCCGCCGCCGTCGCGTCGTTGTCGATCCCCTGCCCGGCCAGCGCGATCGGGGTCGGATGGCCGGGGGCGTAGAGGCTCCACCCGTCGTGCAGGCTGCAGCTGATCACGAACGTCTCGACCGGCCGGGGGCCGGACCGCAGCTCACGCAGGCGCACCCCGGCGTCGGCCGGGGCCGCCTTCGGGGCGGGTGCCTGCCCCAGCAGCTCCGCCAGCTCGTCGAGCAGCGGCACGTCGTCCACCGACCACTCCGCCCCGTCCCGGTACGACGCCGCCAGCACCTCGGCCTGCGCCTCGGCCAGCACCCCGCGCGAGCGGGCGGGGTCGGCCAGCCACGCCAGCACCGCCTGCGGCTCCAGCCGGGGCCACCACGCGTACAGGAAGCGCAGGAATTCGCCGCGGCCGACGACCTCGTCGGCGAACAGCGTCCGGTCCAGGTGCTCGCCGTCGACCCGCGCCCACAGCGCCTCCAGCAGCACCGCCGCCGCGTGCCGGCGCGCCCCGTTGGGCTGGACGCCGTCGGTTTGTGCGCGGACGCGGACCCGGTCGCGGACCCTGGTCAGCGTCGGCGCGTCGAGGGTGAGCACCTGCCCGGCGTACACCAGCCGCAGCCGGTCCGGCGCGTCCGGCGGCACCTGCCACATCAGGTCGGCCAGCACCCGCAGCATCAGCTCGGCGCCCTTGACCTCGGCCACGTGCGCCGGGTCGCGGCGGGTCGCGCACACCCCGTCGACCAGCTCACCCACGGCACGCAGGTGCACACTCTCCTCGCCGAGCGCGGGCAGCACCCGGCTGATGTAGTTGGTGAACACCGTCGACGGTCCGACGACCAGCACCCGGCCATCGGCGAACCGCCCCCGGTCGGTGTAGAGCAGGTACGCGGCCCGGTGCAGCGCGACCTGCGTCTTGCCGGTACCCGGCCCGCCGGTCACCAGCGTCACGCCGCGCGCGGGCGCCCGGATCGCCTCGTCCTGCTCGCGCTGGATGGTGGTGACGATGTCGCGCATCTGCGGCCCGCGCGAGCGCCGCAGCGCCGCCAGCAGCGCGCCCTCGCCGAGCACGCGCAGGTCGCCGACCGCGTCGGGGGTCAGCACGTCGTCGTCGAGGTCGACCACCTCCGGCCCCCGGCAGATGATCACCCGACGGCGTACGACGCCCAGCGGCTCGCCGGAGGTGGCCCGGTAGAACGCCGACGCCGCCGGAGCCCGCCAGTCCACCAGCAGCGGTTCGAAGTCGTCGCCGCGCAGCCCCAGCCGCCCGATGCGGAAGGCGTCGCCGTCGTCGAAGTCGAGCCGCCCGAAGACCAGCCCCTCCTCCTCGGCGTCCAGCGTCCGCAGCTGCCTGTCGGCGCGCAGCACCAGCGCGTCGCGCTCGACCAGGCCGGTGGTCGGCCCGGCGGTCGCGCGCTGGTGGCCCTCGCGGGCCAGGGCCCGCGCCTGGCCGCGCATCACCTCGACCCGCTCGTAGACGCGGTCGACGACGACCTGCTCGATGGCGATCTCCTGCGTTCTGACGTCAGGCACAGTGCTCCCCGGGAAGGCGACAGTGGGTGGCTTGACGAGGCTATGTGCAGTTCAGAACACAAAAATCATCATCTGGTCGGATCAAAAGGGCCTGGTGCACCGGTTACACTGGTTACGGCAGGGAGGACCGGAGTCCTCCCTTTTCCGTCGGCCGGCCGGGTTCGCGGACCATCAGCACGTCGACCGGGCCCTCCGACTCGACGGTGAAGCCGTGCCGCTCGTACAGGCCGCGGGCCGGACTTCCGCTCAGCACGACCAGGCGCACCTGGACGCGGTCGCGGTCGCAGTCGGCCAGCAGGCCGCGCAGCACCGCCGTGCCGATGCCGCTGCCCTGCAGGTGGGCGGCCAGGTAGAAGTTCTCCAGCCAGACGTGGCCGTCGGCCGGGCGCAGGGACACGCTGCCGACCAGCGCGCCCGCCACCTCGATGATGCGGGTGCACTCGGGCGCGTACCGGTCCCGCAGGATCTGGCGCACCCGGTGGTCGTCGTAGCGGCCCAGCCGCTCCAGATCCGACCGCAGCACCACCGCGCGCAGCTCCGCCATCGGCTCGAGGTCGGCCGCCGACGCGGGCCGCAACCGCCAGTTCACCATGATCGGCAGGCTAACGCGGGTGCTCCTCGCATCAGCCGCAGGGCGCCGCCGAAGCCGATCGCCCGCGGCGTAGGATCGCCTCGCCCCGTACCCCCACCGACCTCATTGGACGCCAGCGTGGCCGACGACACCATCGCCGAAGACGATCCGCTCACCGACGTCGAGGACTCCGACGTCGAGGAGCCGGCGGAGAGCACCGGCACCAGGACCGAGGTCTTCACGGGGCTGCTCTGGCTCGGCATCAGCGTCTTCACCGCGTACGCGACGCTGCACGGGGCCCCGGGCGGGCCCGGTCCGCTCGAAGCCGCGATCCAGGCCATGCCCGACCTGATCACCTCGTCCCTGATCACGGCGGCGGCGATCGCGGCGGCGGCCGGCTCGCGCCGCGGGAGCGCGCTGGGGCGCCTGCTCGTCGGGCTCGCGGTCGGTGCCGGATTCGGACTGGTCACGGCCGTGGGCGTGCGCTGGGCGTACGGTGCCGAGACCTCCGTGACGACGCTGTGCCTCACCGTCGCCGCCGCGTGCGTGCTCGGCGGCGCCTTCGCGGTGCTGCCCGGACCGGTGCTCGACTCCAGCCTCTGGGCGATGACCTGGGTGCTGTTCGCCGGGCTGATCCTGACCGTGCTCAAGGACCCGCTGCTGACCGTGCTGGGCGGCGGCCCGGCCGCGACCGACGCGGCCCAGGCCACCGCCGAGACCCGCTTCGGCTACCTGCAACCGGTCGCCGCCGGCCTGCTCGCCGCGGTCCACTCGGTCACGTGGCTGCGCATGGACCGCCCGGCCCTGCTCTGGTACCCGCTGACCGGTGCCCTGCCCGGCGTGTACCTGCTGGCCACCGAGGCGCTCGGCGACGCCACCGCCAGGGCCCTGTCCGCCACGCCCGGCGGCGCCGTCGGCGCGGCCCTGTTCACCGACCCGACCCGCATCCGGTACGCCGCGATCGTGCTCGTCGTCGGCGGCGTCCTCGGCCTCCTGCTCGGCGCCCGCAAGTCGAAGTGAGCACCGCACCACCCTCGAAGATCGCCATCACCGGTCTGCCGCCGCGGTCCGGCTCCGCCGCATGACCCGCGACGGCGATCTTCGCCGCTTCACCGGCAGCACGCAGTTGGTATGTCCAGAATGAGGCCATGGCCACCGCGCCCGACCACGGGCCGCTACCGGGGATGCTGCTCGCGCTGACGGTGGTCAGCGGGCTGGTCGACGCGTTCAGCTACCTGACCATGGGGCACGTCTTCGTGGCCAACATGACCGGCAACGTGGTGTTCTTCGGGTTCGCGCTCGCGGGCGTCGGAGACATCTCGGTCAGGTCGACCCTGGTCGCGATCGCGGCCTTCGTCGCCGGTGCCGCGATCGGCGGCCGGGTGGCCCGCGAAGCCCGCCCGCACCGGGGGCTGCTGGTGGCCGCGGCCTGCTCGATCCAGGCGGCTGTCTTCGTCCTCTCCGCGATCACGGTCACCCGCGCCGGCGTACGCCCCGACGGGGTCACCCTGCTGCTGGTCGGCCTGCTCGCGGTCGCGATGGGCGGGCAGAACGCGGTCGTGGGCAGGCTCGGCGTCCCGGATCTGACCACCACCGTGCTGACCAGGACGATGACCGGCCTCTTCGCCGAAGCCTCCCCGACCGCGGTACGGCTCAGGCGGCTCGCCTCGATCGTGGCGCTGATGCTCGGCGCCTGGGCAGGCGGCATGCTGCTCCACACGAGCGTGCCGGCCTCACCGCTGTGGCTCGCTGCCCTGCTGCTGCTCGCGACAGCCGCCTCCGCCCTGGCCCGCACCCGCCGCCCCGACTCCGCCTCATGGCGCTGACCCCAGACCCGCCCCTCTGCCCACAGGCCGCGATCATCGCCGCCTCTCCCATGGTGATCGCCACCCCGGGTCGAAACGTGGTCCTCCAACCGAGGCTGTGACCCCAGACCGCGATCACCGCCGATGATCGCGGTCCAAGGACGTCGCCCCGCCCCGCGCCCCGCGCCCCGCGCCGGGCACCCGGCGCCCAGCACCCGGCCCGGCGGTGATCACGGCGCCAGGGTGGAGACACACCGTCGAACACGCCCATAAGTTCATGATCAACGTGGCAGGGGGTGGGGGTGGGTGAGGTGGCGGGTGTTGGCCCAGACGAGGTAGAGGGCGGGGGCGGGCAGGAGGAAGAGGCCGAGGGCGGGTCGGGTGACCACGGCGGCGGCGAGGACGGCCAGGACGGCGAGGTTGACCAGGGTGAGGTACCAGTGGCGCAGGGACAGGTAGGCGCAGGCCAGCAGGGGCTTGGGCCGGACCGGGGCGGCCGCGGTCAAGGCGGCGACGGCGGTCGCGACGACGAGGGCGATGAGCAGCGCGAGCAGCGGGGTGACCGCGCCGAAGGGGCCGCCCAACGCGAGCTGGAAGTCGGCGGCCAGCACGATGACCAGCGCCGCCGCGACGGCGGCCACGCCCAGCGACCGGCCGAACGAGGTGCGGTAGGCGGCGAGGAAGGTCCGCGCGACCCGGTCGTCGCCCTCGGCCAGTCCCGCGAACGTGGCGAAGGCGGCCCGGACGGCCGGGCCGCACAACGCCGCCAGCGCGGTGAAGAACGGCCAGGCGGACAGGGGCTCGCGGCTGGCCGCCAGCGCGAGCAGCAGCGGCGAGCAGGCGGCGAGCAGGCACAGGTTGAGCTTCAGTCCGGCGTACACCGTGTTGAAGATGGTGTCGTAGGGCAGGCGGGCCAGCAGTCGCATGGAGGATCAGCCCTTCATGCCGGAGGTGGCGATGCCCTGGATGAAGTAGCGCTGGCCGAGCAGGAAGATGACCGCGATCGGCAGCACCGACAGCACCGACCCCGTCATGATCATGGCGTAGTCGGCGTCGAACTGGCCCACGAACGACCGCAGCCCCAGCTGGATCGTCCACAGGTCGTTGCTGGTCAGGTAGATGAACGGCCCCATGTAGTCGTTCCAGGTGTTGACGAAGGTGAGCAGGGCCAGGCTGGCCAGCGCGGGTTTCGACAGCGGCAGCACGATCCGCGCCCAGATGCCGTACTCGCTGAGTCCGTCGACGCGGGCCGCCTCGCACAGCTCGTCCGGGATGGTCAGGTAGTACTGCCGCATCAGGAACACCCCGAACGCCCCGAACGCCTGGAGCAGGATCAGCGACCAGAACGTGTCGGTCAGCTCGGCCTTCTGCATCAGGATGTACTGCGGGATCATGTACGCCTGCCACGGCACCGCGATCGTCGCGACGTACGCGAGGAACAGGGTGTCGCGGCCCCGGAAGCGCACCTTGGCGAAGCCGTACGCGGCGAAGCTGCCCGTCAGCACCTGCAGGAACGTGATGGCCAGGCTCAGCAGCACGGTGTTGCCCAGGTAGGTGCCAAGCGGGATCTTCGCCCAGATGTCGGCGAAGTTGTGCCACTGGAGGTCCTTCGGGATCCACCGGACCGGGATGGTGAGCACCTCGTTGTTGCGCTTGAGCGAGGCGCTGACCATCCAGCCGAACGGCACCAGGATCGCGGCGGCCAGGGCGGCCAGCACCGTGTACAGGGCGGCGCGCCGCAGCAGCGCCAGCGGTCCGCGCGCCGGGCGCGACGCGGCGGTGGTCATCAGCGCTCCCCTCGGTTGTTGAACCAGAACTGGATCAGGGTCAGGACCAGTACGAGCAGGAACAGCACCAGCGAGATGGCCGAGGCGTAGCCGAACTCGCCCTCGATGATGCCCTGGCGGTAGATCTGCTGGGAGAGCACGAGGGTGGCCCGGCCGGGCCCGCCGTCGGTCATCACCACGATGAGGTCGAAGACCTTGAAGCTCTGCACGGTCAGCAGGATCAGCACCAGGAACGTCACCGGCCGCAGTCCGGGCAGCGTGACGGCGCGGAAGCGCTGCCAGGGCCCGGCGCCGTCGACGCGGGCGGCCTCGTAGTGCTCCTGCGGGATGGCCTGCAGCCCGGCCAGGAACAGGACCATGTAGTAGCCCATGTCGCGCCATACGCTGGTGAGCACCACGGCGGGCATGGCCCAGTCGGTGCTGGTGGTCCAGCCGGGCGGGTTCTCGACGCCGAGCAGGTGCAGGAACTGGTTGACCGGGCCGAAGCTCGGGTTGAACAGCATGTTCCAGACCACGGCGACGGCGACCATCGAGGTGACGTACGGGAAGAACGCCGCCGCCCGGAAGAAGCCGACCCCGGCCATCCGCCGGTTCAGCAGCAGGGCCAGGGCCAGTGCCGCGAGCGCGGTGAGGGGCACGTGCCCGAGCGCGTAGAGGGCCGTGTTGCGCAGCGCCACCTTGGTGGACTCGTCGTCCAGCAGCCGCTCGAGGTTCTTCAGCCCGACCCACTCCGGCGGGTTGTACGAGTCCCAGTCCATGAACGACAGCACGAACGCCGCCAGCATCGGCACCAGCGTGAGCAGCGCGAAGCCGAGGAAGTTCGGCAGGATGAAACTCCAGCCGATGAGCGTGGTGCGCAGGCCGCGCCGGGAGCGCGCGGTGGGCGGGTGTGCCATGTCGTCCTTCCTCCTCAGGTTCGCGGGCGGCGCCGGGCGGCACCGCCCGCGAACGGGTCTGTCAGTTGACCTCGTTCTTGACGCGGGTCTCCATCTCCTTGATCCCGTCGTCGATGGCCTTCTCCTTGGTCATGATCAGCTGATGCTCCTCGGCCAGGATCGTGTCCACCTTCGCGGTCTTGTCGCTGACCGGCATCTCGGGGTTGACCTTGTCCGGCGCGAACGCCTTCTTGGACAGGTCGTCGGTGGGCATGCCCGGCAGCGTGAAGTACTGCGCGCGGATCTCGTCGCTGGAGAACGCCGGGACCACGCCGATCCCGGTGATCGCCTTGGCGCCCTCCAGCGAGCTGGCGAACTCCACGAACTTCTGCGCCGCCGCCGAGTGCTTGGCCTTCTTGTTGACCGCGAACGCGGTCGGCGCCCCGAACGTGGTGACCCCGGTGGTGCCGGTGCGCTGCGGCATCGGCGCGATGCCCCAGTCGACGTCGGTGGTGCCGGCCTTCTTGTCGGCCAGGATCTTGGCGATGAACCAGCTGCCCATCGGCACCATCGCGGCCTTGCCCGACTCGAACATCGAGGCGTACCCGGTCTTCTGGGTGACCGCGGTGCCGTAGTCGAGCGTCGCCCCCGCATCCTGCAGCGCCAGCGCGGTCCGGTACTGGTCGGCCAGGAACTTGTAGTCGCCGCCGAGCTGGTCGCCGCCGGTCTGCGCGGCCGCGATGGCGTGCACGACCGAGCGCCACACGTGCTGGTAGGCGCCGTAGACCTTGGTCTCGCCGCTGCCCGAGGTCAGCTTCTTGGCCAGCTCGACGTACTGGTCCCAGGTGAGGTTCTCCGGGTACGGCTGCTTGGCGGCGTCGAACAGCTTCTTGTTGTAGTACAGGACCCAGAAGTCCTGCCGGTAGGGCAGCGCGAAGTACTTGCCGCCCTGGTTGTAGGCGTCGAGCCCGGCGAGCTTGCCCGCCTGCGCGGTGGCCGAGGCGGTGAGGTCCTGCAGCTGGCCCCGGCCGGAGAAGCGCACATAGTCGGCCAGCGTCTTCATGGTGATGACGTCGGTGGTGTCACCGCCGGCGAGCATGGTGGTGACCTTGGTCGGGTAGTCGGCGGCCAGGATGTCGACCGGCTTGACGGTGATGTCGGGGTTCGCCTTGTGGAAGGCGTCGAACAGGGTCTGGAACTCGGGCGTGGACGCCAGGCTCCACACGGCGACGGTGAGTTCTACGGGGCCGGACTCGGTGTCGTCACCGGAGCCGCACGCGGTCAGCGGCAGCAGCGCGGCCATCGCCAGGCCTACCGCAGCCAGCATCTTCCTTCTGATCACGAACGTTCCTTCCAACAGGGACGGCCGCTCACGCGGCGTCGGACAGGTGCGGTGCGTGGTGGTGGTGCGGGCCGGTCGGCGGCGCGGGCAGCGCCGCCGTCGTGGTGGCCCCGTCGGGCCACGTGACCCGGACGACCGGCGCGTCCTCGGGTCCGGAGATCTGTGCCAGCGGTGCTCGCGCGCCGCCGTTGAGCGCGAGCACCGCGACCAGCCAGGACCCGGGTGTGGGTACGGCCGAGAGCCACGGCGTCGCGGTCCACTCCCCCAGCGGGCTCGCGTCGCGGTCCAGCCGCACCCCGGCCGCGTCCAGCCCGTACAGCCCGGCTGCGGTGGAGGTGTGCGCCGTGCCCGTGACCTCGGCGAAGCCCTGCCCTTCGGCAGCGCCCTGCCGCTCCATGCGGTCCGGATGCGGGGCGGTGGGGACCGGCCAGCCGCCGAGGCGCAGGGCGGTGACCCGCGCCCAGCCCTCGGCGCCGTCCGGGTCGACGCGGACCAGCCGGACCTCCCAGGCGGCGCGGACCAGCGACACCGTGGTCACCGTGCCCGCGTCGACCGCCGCGCCGGGCAGGCCGTTGCCGTGGTCGGGGGTGGTGCGGTCCGGGTCGACCCAGCGGCAGCGGGCCCGCGAGCCCAGCACCGCGGCCTCGCCGCCGTCGGCCGGCCGCACGTCTAGGGTGGTGAAGCCGCTGCGGTGGGTGGCCCGGCCGGCGGCGTCGAGCAGCACCGCCGACTGGTCGAGCGGGGTGTCCCAGCCGTCGTCGCCCATCAGCGGGGCGGTCGCGGTCGAGTAGGCCAGCCGCGCATACAGCGGGGAGTCGGTGGTCGGGGCGCCGGGGCGGGCGTGGTCGGTGCCGTGGTTGTAGACCCGTACCACGCCGTCGGCCCTGGTCGCGGCCACCGCCCAGCCGGGCGCGGCGATGACGGCGAGCTGGTCGGCCCGCTCCACCGGTAGCGGCTGCTCGACGGCGGTCCACACCGGATGGTCGGCGGGCAGCGCCAGTCCCAGCATGCCCTTGCTCGCCCAGTACGGCGAGGCGGTGCCGGAGTAGCGCTGCGCCATCCGCCGCCACGGGTGGAACCAGCCGAGGGTGAGCAGCCCGTCGGCGTCGGGGGCGCCCCGGTCGGCGAAGTGCCTGACGATCCCGGAGGCGGCCCGGCGCAGCAGCCCCGGGTCGAGCGCCTCGGATCCGGCGACGGCACCGGCCCAGAACGGCGCCGCCGCCGCGAACCGGTACACCAGGCTGCGGCCCTGCAGCAGCGGCGAGCCGTCCGCGCCGACCAGCCGTACCGCGTCGAGCAGGAACTCGTCCAGGCGGCGCCGGTACTCGGGCAGCCGGGGCGCGGCAGCCTCGGCCGCGCCCGCCATGCGGGCCCACAGGATCGGGTAGAGGTGCAGGGCCCAGCCGACGTAGTGGTCGTAGCTGCGCTCGTCGCCGTCGCTGTACCAGCCGCCCGCGCGGACGAACGACTCGTGCCGGGCCAGGTCGGCCTCCATGTCCTCGGGGGACCACGGGCCGCCCACCGAGGACAGGAACTGCTCGACCACGATCCGGAACCACACCCAGTTGTTCTGCGGGTACGTGTGGTCGCCGACGACCTGCGCGAGGTAGTCCACGACGCGCTCCTGGACCCCCGCGTCGAGGCGGTCCCACAGCCAGGGCCGGGTCAGGTCGAGGATCAGCGCGGTCGAGGCCGCCTCGACCTTGGCCTGGCCGTGCTCGCGCGGGGTCACCCAGCGTTCGGGCGAGGCCGGGTCGGTGCCGGCGGCGATGCCGCGCGCGTACCGCTCCAGCAGGTTGCCGGGGTCGCGGCCCTGCTCGCCCGCGATGCGGAAGCCCGTGAGCAGGAACGTCCGGGCGAACCCCTCCAGGCCGTCGACGGCGGTGCCGTACCCGCCGGGCGCCCCGGGCGGGGTGATCCGGGCGCCGGTCGGTGAGGCGTGGCGCCAGGCGGCCGCCAGCATCCGGTCGGCCAGGGCGGCCCAGTCGGCGCGCGTCCAGCCGGTGTACGGCGAGATGTTCGGCTCGCTCATGCGATGACCTCCAGTGCCTCGCTGGTGACCGCGTCCAGCGCGGGCTCGCCGCGTACGTACCGTTCCAGCTCGTCCAGGGCCTGGGTGCTGAGCCGCCGGGTCTCGGCGCCCAGCGAACCGGCGATGTGCGGCGTGATCATGACGTTGGGCAGCTGGGCCAGCAGTGATCCGGCGGGCAGCGGCTCGGGGTCCGTGACGTCGAGGATGGCGTTGAGCCGGCCGGTGGCGCACTCGCGCTCCAGCGCCGCGGTGTCGAGCACGGCGCCCCGGGCCGTGTTGACCACGGTCGCGCCGTCGGGCAGCAGGGCCAGTTCCCGGGCGCCGATGGCGTGCCGGGTCTGCGGCAGTTCCGGCAGGTGCAGCGAGACGATCTCCGAGGCGGCCAGCAGCACGTCCAGGCTCACCAGGCGGCCACCGGCGGCGGCTACAGCGGCCGGGTCGGCGTACGGGTCGGTGACCAGGATCTCGGCCGTGTCGAGGGTGCGCAGCCGCTCGACGACGCGGCGGCCGATCCGGGAGAAGCCGACGATGCCGATGGTGCGCCCGTAGTTGGACAGGTCCTCGCGGTGGTGCACCGCGGCCCAGTCGGCCGGGCGCAGCCGCGACTCGGCGGCCAGCAGGTGGGCCTTCTTGCCCGCGAAGACGATCGCCGCGAAGGTGAACTCGGCCACCGGGGTCGCGTTGGCCTCGGCCGCGCTGGTGACCAGGATGCCGCGCCGCCACACGTCGTCGGAGACCAGCCCGCGTACGCTGCCCGCGCAGTGCAGGACGGCCCGCAGCCGGGGCGCGGCATTCAGCCGGGACGCGGTCAGCCGCGGGCAGCCCCAGGAGGTGAGCAGCACCTCCGTCTCGGCCAGGCGGGCCCGGGTGTGCGGCGCGTCGAGGTCGTCGGACCAGATCGGATCGCCGAGGTCGGCGAGCGACCGCAGCCGCCGCAGCTCCTGCGGACCGAACTGGATCCGGAACGTCTCCGGCTGCATCACGAGCAGTGCCTGCGGCCGATGCATGCGGGCTGCCCCTCCGTTCCTTTGTGGTACCTGAATGTTCGTTTCTGTTCGTTCGAACAGGTGCAGAGAGTAGACCAGCGTCCACAACGGCCCGACAAGTGGCTGTTATCGTTCTGTAACACGGAAAGGCATTGTGCCTGGTCTTCTCTTCTGTTCGAATTTGTTCGTTTGACCTTGCGGGGCACGGGGCAGTCGCGGCAGGGCAGCCGTGCACAATCGAGCCGACGCGCGTACACCATGGAGGTCCCGTCCGTGACCCTGCCCGAGCCCCCGCTGCTGGCGGACCAGCGCCGCGAGCGGCTCCTGGCCGACCTGCGCGCACACGGCTCACTGCGGGTCAGCGAGATCGCCCGCGCGCTGGGCGTCACCACCGTGACCGTGCGCCGCGACATCGCCCAGCTCGTCGACGAGGGCGCCATCGAACGCGTCCACGGCGGGGTCCGGCTGCCGCGCGGCACCGAGGCGCAGCCCCAGGTCACCGCCGCGGTGGAGGACCCGGCCCGGCCCCCGGGCGGCGACGAGGCGACCCTGCCCGTGGTCGGCATGGTCGTGCCGTCGCTGGACTACTACTGGCCCGAGATCATCCGCGGCGCCCGCGACGCGGCACCCGACGCGGGCGTGCGCGTCGTGCTGCGCGGCTCCTCCTATGCGGACGTCGCCGACGTGCACCGCCAGGCGTCCTGGCTGGTCGACACCGTCGGCGCGCAGGGCCTGCTGATCGCGCCGCCCACCCTCGGCGACGAGGCCGCCGCGCTGATCACCTGGCTCGCCGGACTCGCCGTCCCGGTGGTGTTCGTCGAGCGCACCGCCACCGTCGGCCCCTTCCACGAGTACGTCGAGTCCGTCTCCACCGACCACGCCTTCGGCGCGAGCCTGGCCGTGCGGCACCTGGTCGCCGAGGGCCACCGGCGGATCGGGTTCCTCGCCTCCGGCAGCAGCCCCACCACCGCCGCGGTGCGGCGCGGCTGGCAGCGGACCGCCGTCGAACTGGGCCTCGAACTGGACGGCACACCGGAGGTGATCTGCGCCGACCACCGCGAGCCGAGCTGGAGCGACGACGTCGGCCGTACCATCGACGCCTGCCTGGCCACCGGCACCACCGCGCTGCTGGTCCACTCCGACCGGGAGGCGATCTCGCTGGTCGCCCGGTGCGAGGACCGCGGCATCCAGGTCCCCCGCGACCTGGCCGTGGTCGCCTACGACGACGAGATCGCGGGCCTGACCAACCCGGCCCTGAGCGCCGTCCGCCCGGCGAAGTACACCATCGGCGAGACCGCGATGCAGCTGCTGGCCAGGCGCATCCAGGGCGGCGCGGACCGGCCCGTGCACCGGGTGCGGATCAGCCCGCAGTTGATCGTACGCGACTCCAGCCGGGTCCGCGCCCGCCCGTGACCGGCCACGGCGTGCCCGCGCCACGAGAGAACGGGATGCACCCATGCCCAGTGGATTCGCCCCTCCGGCCGCGGCGCTGACCTCGCTGCTGCGCGACATCCGCGCGGCTGCCGACGGGCCGGTGCCCGAGCTGAGCTTCACGGCGTACCGCGACTTCTTCGACACCGGCAACCGCGTGCGGTACGAGCGGCTGTACTTCCGCCGCCGCGCCCGCCTGGCCGCCCGCGCCGCCCAGGCGCTGCTCGACCCGGCCGCCGACCTCGGCCCGCTGGCCGACACCCTGTGGTCGGTCTGCGACGAGTACACCTGGGCGCTGCCCGCGCACATCCACTACGGCGGAGATCCGCTGCGGTGCCTGGACCTGTTCGCCGCCGAGACCGCGCACACCCTGGCCGAGACCGTCGCCGGGCTCGGCGACCGCCTCGACCCCCGGGTCCGCGACCGGGTCCGCGCCGAGATCGACCGCCGCGTCTTCGCGCCGTACCTCGACGAGCAGGCGCTGAGCTGGGAGGGGTTCGGCAACAACTGGGAGGCCGTGTGCGGCGGCGCCACCGGGATGGCGGCGCTGGCGCTGCTCGGCGACTCGGCGGCCGACGCTCCCCGGCTGGCCGCGATGCTGGCGCGCGGCCGCCGGGCGATGGACCGCTACCTGGCCGGGTTCGGTGACGACGGCGGCTGCGTCGAGGGCGTGGACTACTGGGTCTACGGCTTCGGCTACTTCGTCTACTTCGCCGAGGGGCTGCGCGAGCACACCGGCGAGGACCTGCTGGCCGCCCCGAAGGTACGCGAGATCGCCGCGTTCCCGCACCGCGTAGCCCTCGGCGACGGCGCCTACGTGCCGTTCTCCGACGCCACCGAACGGCCCTGGCTGCCCGCCGGTTTGCTCACGCGGCTGGCTGAGCGCTTCGGCACCCCGCCGCCGCAGGTCGTGCCGTCCTTCCACGACGACCACTGCTACCGCTGGGCGCACCTCGCCCGCACGCTGGCCTGGTACCGTCCCAGCGCGCGGCAGGCCGCCGCCGAACCGGCGACCTTCCTGCCCGACCTCGGGTGGGTGCTCCATCGCGGCAGGCACACGTTCGCCGCCAGAGGCGGCCACAACGGCGAGCCGCACAACCACAACGACCTCGGGCACTTCGTCCTGCACACGCACGGCGAGAGCGTGCTCGACGACCTCGGCCCGGGCGAGTACACCGCCGACTACTTCGGCGACCGCCGCTACGACTCGCTCCACCCGTCGGCCCGCGGCCACTCCGTCCCGGTCGTCGACGGCCGCCTCCAGCTGCCGGGGCGGGACAGGGCGGCGAAGGTGCTGCGCTACGCGGCCGACGCGGAGGCGACCCACTTCGACCTCGACCTGACCGCCGCGTACGAGGTGGACGGGCTGCGCTCGCTGATCCGCCGGTTCCGCTGGTCGCCGACGGGGCGGCTGGAACTGACCGACGAGATCGTCGCCGACCGGCCGCTGCCGATCGAGGAGGTCTTCGTCAGCCGCCGCCGACCGGCGCTGTCGAGCGGCGCCGCCGACTGGGGCGGCCTGGTCACCCTCTCCCACACCTGCCCGGCCGTGTCGCTGGACGAGGAGGTCGCCCCCGACCTCCACGCCCGGCCCGACCGCGTATACCGGCTGCGCTGCGCGTTCACGGCCCCAGCCGGACGGTCCACCCGCGAGTTCAGGTTCTACCTGGCCTGAGCGGTTCCGCCGGGCGCACGGCGGCCCGGCGGCGGCGGGCACCGGCAGGGCGGGAGCCGGTGCCGACTCCCGCCCGGTACCCACCCCGTCAGGACACGACGATGCGGTCCAGGTCCGGCGCCCAGCCGGTCGCGTTGGCGAAGCGGATCGTATTGGCTCCGGCCGCCAGGTTCAGCGTGACGCTGACCGAGCCGATCGTGTTCCAGCCGCCGGTGCCGGGTGTGCTGACCGAGACCGGGGTGCCGCCGTTGACGCTGAGAGTCACCGACCGGTTCTCCCCGGACGCGTAGTAGACCGTCACCGCACGGCTGCCCGCCGTGGCCGCGTTGACGTTGTTGACCTGCAGGTAGTTGGCTGTGCCGTTGCCGACGTAGCCGACGACCGCACCTCCCGACGCGCCCGCCAGACTCCGAACGGCCGCCTGACCGCCCCGGGTGTTGCCGCTCGCCTCGGCCTCGTACGAGGTGGTGGCCGGCGGTGCGGTGCCGATCTGGTCCAGCCAGTCGTCGTTGGCGTGCACCATCGAGAAGGTGAGCGCCGGGCAGTCGAAGCTGCTGCCCGACGGCGGCCGGGTGGTGTCGGTCGGCGCGTTCGCGGCGGTGGCCGGGGTCCAGGTCCCGTTCACCGACAGCTGGATGCTGCTGCTCTCGAACGCCCTGCCGGCCATGTCCTTGCAGTAGTAGCCGGCACCCGTGGCCGGGTTCACCGACGTGTAAACCTCGAACATGTCCCAGCCGAACGGGAACTGCGGCAGGTCGTACACCCCGGAGCTGGTGAAGTACACGTCCCAGGCGTGGGTGGTGAAGTTGTACAGGTACGCCGTCCAGGTGTTGGCCGTGGTCGACGTCTTGTGCTCGTCGAAGCTGTACGCGGGCCGCCCGTTGACCATCGTCGTGTACGCGGCCAGGAACGACGCGTTCATGGGCGTGAGCTTGCCGACGCCGTCGCGTCCGCCGCACCAGTCCCAGGCCCACAGGTTCGGCCCCGTCGGCGTGTACGCGGTGGTCATCTCGATGCAGGCGCTGCCGACCGGGATCGCGGTCGGCGCGTACACGTAGTCGCCGCCGGTGGTCGTGGTGCCCGCGCCGGTCACGACGCTCTGCGTCGCGCGCAGGCCCTGGCTGGCGTTGATCGGGAAGCGGATGCCCCACGAGGTGTGCAGCTGAGCGGCGGCGAGTGCCGAGGTGCGGGTGGACCGGAAGTGCTCGGCGGCCGCACCGGCGGCCTGCTGCGCGGCGGCGCCGGTGAGGCCGGGCACCACGCCGCCGATGGGGGCGACGGCGCCACGCAGGGCGGGTGAGTCCGCCACGGGCCGGGCCAGTCCGGCCGAAGCGGCAGGGCCGGTCGGCGGGGCGGCTGCCGCGGCGGATGAGATGGTCAGGGCGAGGACGCCGACGACGGCCAGCGTCCATGACGGACGAAGGTGCATGGCTGTTCCCTTCCGGGGGATGGTGAACGAGGGGCGCCCACCCGGAAGGTCGCCGATTACGTGCTGCGTCCGGACCCTAGAACCACGCAAAGACACCTGTCAATCACTTGGCGTAGGCGGGATGGCGCCAAATCCGACAAACCGCCCCGCACCTAACCACGTGTCGCGCGACGCACCCCGCGAAGATCACTGCCTGCGGTCAGAACGCCCACTTAAACAGGGCTTTTTGGCCGCAGGCGGCGATCTTCCGTCAAGATCGCCACCTGCGGTCGCTCCCCGGTCGGCCACCCCGCACCACCCGACAGTGATCACGGCGCCAGGGTGGCGGCACACCGTCGACCCCTGCCATAAGTTCATGATCAACCGAGAGGTGGGCGGGTGGGGTGGGGTGGGGGTGGGGTCAGTGGGCGCCGATGGTGTGGGCCAGGGCGGTGGCGGGGGTGGGGTGGCGGGTGAGGAGGGCGTGGAGGGAGTTGTCGGGGGCGGTGGGGATGGTCACCGTCCAGGGGTCGTCGCAGCCGAGTAGGGCGGCGAGGGCGTCTGTCGTGTCTGGACGGCTGGTCAGCAGGGTGGCGACCGGGACTGCGGCCGTCGGGCCTGCCGGTGCCGCAGCGGTGGGCGGGACCGTCGCCGACCAGGGCGGGGTCCAGGTGTCCAGGGTGGCGAGGTTGCCGGGGAACATGCGGCCGGCCTCGCGGGCCAGCAGGGCGACGTGGTCGCCGCCCTCCTTGCGCAGCGTGGTGATCAGGGTGGGCAGCCACGGCAGCAGGATCGGGTCGGGCAGCCGCGCGAACGCCTGCGAGATCACCTCGACCACGAACCCGGTCAGCGCCGGAACCGGTTCGAGCGCCTGCACGAACCCGCTCAGGTAGTGCGGGTACGCGGGCAGGACCAGCGGGTTGTCGAGCAGCTGCGAGGTCCGTTCCCGCAGCTCCGCGCGGGTGAGCACGCCGAGCTGGTGCTGGGCCGCCCACAGCAGCGCGGTCTTGGCGGGCGTGGTCGGGTGCGACTGCGCCACCGCCAGCTCCAGCTGCGCCCGGTCGCAGCCCAGCGACAGGGCCAGGCTCTCCATGCTGAACAGGAAGCCCAGCATCGCCGCGACCTGCCGGGTGCCGGACTCGGCGTCGACGAAGGCGTTGGGCAGCAGCGTGCAGTAGTGCGCGTACCCGGCCTTGACGAACGACTCCAGCCAGGCGGGCAGCACCGGCTCGGTGGCCCGGTAGTGGGCCAGCAGCCGCCGGGCCCGCCGCAGCACCTCGGGTGCGTCGTCGACGGTGCGCTCGGCGGCGAGCAGGTCGACGGCCCGCGAGCCGAGCTCGTCGGCGAAGCGGCGGCTGCGCAGGTACAGCGTGGCGTCCTCGACCGCGCCGAGGGCGACCGCGGCGGTGGCCTGCGGCCCGTACACGGCGCGCCGCAGCCGCTGCTCCAGCACCTGCTCGACGGTGATGCCCTCGTAGCCGAGCTCGATCAGTTCGCGCTGGTGGGTGCCGAGGGCGAGGTCCCACGACTCCTGGATCGGCTTCTCCCCCAGCCGCCGCTCCCCCATGATCGGGCGTACGGCGCTGCGCGGCAGCAGGTAGCGCAGGATCCACAGCAGATCGGAGCACCGGGCCAGGGCCGGGTCACCGGCGATGTCGAGCAGCGCCCGCTGCACGCCGCGCTGCTCCAGCTTGAGGTTCAGCGGGGCGAGGCGGTCGTGCACGTCGCGGGCCAGCGGCGGCAGCGAGTCGTAGCCGACCTGGCCGATCCGGTCGCCGCCGAGCATGATCTCGCACAGCCGCCGGACGTCGCGCCGGCCGGGCACGCTGTCCTTCTCGATGCAGGTGACGGCGGCGTCCTGGAAGTCGTACGGCGTTGGCCGGGCCCGCCCGCGCATGCCCGCCAGCAGGATCGACGTCTCGAACACGGCGATCGCGTCGGCGGTGCTGGACAGGTAGCCGTTGCGCCGGGCCAGCCGCACGATCTCGACCGACCAGCCGAGCAGCTCGTCCTCGTCGAGCGCGTCCAGCACGGGCGGCCGGGCCAGGAACCCCGACAGCCGGTCGGCGACCTGCTGCGACTCCACCGACACCACGGCCGACGCCCTGGCCTTCTTCTTCCCGGCCGCGCTGCCGCCCTGCTGCCCCTCCAGCCGGTACGGCACCACCCCGGTGCGGGTGACCGACTTGGCGAACACCGCCGCCGCGATCGACACCGACCCCGAGGCCAGCCCGAACTGCGCCTCGATCGCCGAGTGGCTGGACGGGATGAGGCCGTGGTGCCACTTGGTGGCGGTGCGGGGGCTGATCTCGTACGAGTCGTCGCCGTGCAGCCCGAACTCGGCCACGTGGCTGGCGGCGTGGAAGGCGCCGCAGACGTACAGGCAGTCGCCGCTGTCGGCGCCGGAGGCGGCCAGGTGCTGCCGCATCCGGGTCCACATGTAGCGCTCGCGCTCCTCGTCGGAGGCGACGCGGTCGTGCGCGCCGGGCGCCAGCCGCCGGAACAGGCTGCCGACCAGGACCATGACCTGCCGGTACGTGTCATAGTCGGCGTCGCCCAGCGGCTGCTCGACGTACTGGTCCCACCACTCCGACCAGTGCCGCACCTTGCCGTGGTGCAGCAGGTGCTGCTCCAGCTCGGCGAAGCGCGGCCGCAGGTCGCCGATCTCCACGCCGACGGCGTCGCCGTGCAGCTCGGCACCCTCGACCGGCTCGCCTTCCGCAGGTGCGGCGGCCGGTTCGGCAGCCGCCTTGTCCTTGCGCGGCTGCCACTGGAACACGTGGTCGGTGGACCGGTCGACGAGCACCAGCTCGACCCCGGGCGTGTCCAGCGCGTACGCGATGGCCTGGTATTCGGCCGACGCCTCGGTGACCGGCGCGACCACCGACAGCGGTGCCCAGTCCTGCGGGAAGCCGTCCAGTTCGGACGCGAACGCCTGCACCGCCACCGGCAGCTTGCAGTTGCGCAGCTCGGTGAGCAGCGGCGTCATGTCCTCGCACAGCTCCAGGTAGATGACCTTGGGCTGCTTCTCGCGCAGCCGCCGGGCCATCGCGACCGCCGAGGCGGGCGAGTGGTGGCAGACGGGGAAGATCTCCAGCGGCTCGGCCAGGGCCCGGCCGACGTCGTCGACGATGCCGGACAGGATCCCCGACAGCGCGTCCGGGGTGTCCGACATCGCCGCGGCGGCGTCGAGCAGCTGCGAGCGCAGCGCGTCGAAGGTGGTCACGACAGGGTCTTGATCGCTTCGCGGCCGCCTTCGAGGAACTGCGGCCACAGGCCGCCCTCGGCCTTGCTGCGCGGCTCGACCACGCCGTGCCAGTACTTGTTGAGGATGGCCAGGTCCTCGGGGGTGCGCCGGGCCAGCGAGCCGACCAGCGACCCGGCCAGGGTCTGCGGCTGCAGGGACCGGTCGCCGAAGAAGTTGCTGTGCAGGATCGCGTCCTCCAGCACGCCGATCTGCTCGGCGGTCGACAGGGCCGACTCCAGCTTCTCGTCGTCGCTGCCCGCCGACGCGGCGGCGGCACGCAGGTCGGCGAAGCTCTGCAGCAGGATGTCGAGCAGCGTCGGCGGCACGTCCAGCTCGATCTGGTGGCGGCGCAGCAGTTCCACGGTGCGGAACCGGACGATCTCGGCCTCGCTCTTCTTGTTGGTCACCACCGGGATGCGCACGAAGTTGAACCGGCGCTTGAGCGCCGAGCTCAGGTCGTTGACCCCCCGGTCGCGGCTGTTGGCGGTGGCGATGATGGAGAAGCCGGGCTTGGCGAAGACGATGTTGTCGTCGTCGAGCTCGGGGATGGAGACGTACTTCTCGGACAGGATCGAGATCAGGGCGTCCTGGACGTCGCTGGTCGAGCGGGTCAGCTCCTCGAACCGGCCGATGACGCCCTGCTCCATCGCGGTCATGATCGGCGACGGGATCATCGAGGCGCGGGACTGGCCGTTGGCGATGACCGCCGACACGTTCCACGAGTACTTGATGTGGTCCTCGGTGGTGCCCGCGGTGCCCTGCACGACCAGGGTCGAGTTGCGGCAGATCGCGGCGGCCAGCAGCTCGGCCAGCCAGCTCTTGCCGGTGCCCGGGTCGCCGATGAGCAGCAGGCCCCGGTCGGAGGCCAGCGTCACGATGGCCCGCTCGACGAAGCTGCGGTCGCCGAACCACTTCTGCGGGACCTCGCGGTCCAGGCCGTCGGCGCGCTCGGAGCCGAGGATGAACAGGCGCACCATGCGCGGGGACAGGCGCCACGAGAACGGCTTCGGGCCGGTGTCGATCGACTCCAGCCAGTCCAGCTCCTCGGCGTACTTCGTCTCGGCGGGGGCGCGCAGCATGTCAGACATCGGTGGTTCTCCTAAGCCAGGAAGTTCTTGAGTTCGAACACGAGCTTGCTGATGTGGCCGGAGATCACCGGCGTGCCGAGGTCCTTGAACCGCTGCCGGAACCAGGGGTTGACGATGCCCTGGCCGGAGCTGGTCACCGACCCGACGGGGATGAACTTGACACCGGAGCGGTGCACGGCGGTGATCCCGTCGAGCAGCGGCTGGGACCGGTCGAACTCGTAGAAGTCCGAGATCCAGACCATGGCCGTGTTGCGCGGTTCGGAGATCTTCGGGCGGGCCATCGCCATCGCGATCGGGCCGTCGTTGCCGCCGCCGAGCTTGGTGCGCAGCAGCACCTCGAACGGGTCGTGCACCCACGGGGTCAGGTCGATGGCCCTGGTGTCGTACGCGATCAGGTGCACGTCGACCTTCGGCAGCCCCGCGAAGATCGAGGCGAGGATGGTGCAGTTGACCATTGAGTCGAGCATCGACCCGGACTGGTCCACCACCACGATCAGCCGCGACGGCGTGGTCCTGCTGGCGGTGTGCCGGTAGAACAGCTTGTCGACGTAGAGCTTCTGGTCCTCGGGGCTCCAGTTGGTCAGGTTCTTCCAGATGGTGCGGTCGAGGTCCAGGTTGCGGAACACGCGCTTGGGCGGCACGCTGCGGTCGATCGTCCCCACCGCCGTCCGCTCCACCTGCGTACGCAGCACCGCCGCGACCTCGTCGACGAACCGCCGGATCAGCGACTTCGCGTTGGCCAGCGCCACCCCGGACAGGTTGGACTTGTCCCGCAGCAGCTGCTCGATCAGCGACATGCTCGGGGTGAGCTGCGCGGCGAGCTTCGGATCGGCCAGCACCTCGCGCAGCTGCATCCGGCCCACCAGGTCACCCTCCAGCTCGCCGAGGGTGGTGCCCATACCCCCGCCGTCCTGCCCGCCGCCCTGGCGGCGCAGGCTGCCGGGCTCCTGCCCGAGCGCCCGTTCCAGCCAGCCCGCGTCGGACTGCCAGCGGGCCAGCTTGGTCGCCGACACCTGGCCCGAGCCGGTGTCGAACACGTTGAGCAGCAGCTTCGCCGCCAGCGCGGCCCGGCGCACCTCGGCGGCGCCGTCGCGCTCGCCGTCCGTGGTCTCCGGCTTCATCAGCCCGTCGAACTCGGTCGCCAGGTCGGGAAACCGCTGCACGATGGTGTCGACCGACACCTGTGGGTCGAGCAGGGCGGCGGGCAGGCCCGCATCCTCCACGACGGCCAGGCTGGCCTGCTCCAGGGTGGCCTGCTCCTCGCGGCTGAACAGCCGGGCGATGAGCCGCCAGTAGAGGACCTGGCGGCGGTTGAGGTCGGAGTCGGTGGTCATCGCCGCAGCAGCCTTCCCGCGCGTTCGCGCAGCACCTTCACCGCGTCGGCGGCGGCCGCCTCGACCTTGGCACCCGCCGCGTCGGTGGCGCCGCCTGCCCAGGCCCCGGCGTGCACGGCGGCGGTCTTGCGCTTGACCGGCGCCTCGACCGCGATCGGCTGGATGCTCCAGCGGCCGTCCCAGCGCAGCAGACCCAGGCAGGCGGTCGAGGCCGCGACCAGCTCGGGGGTGAGCGGACCGGCGTTGTGCAGCCGGTCGATGTCGACGGCCAGTTCCAGCCCGGCCAGGGCGAGGGTGACGCCGTCGTCGGTGGCCGCAGCGGTGTAGCCCTCGATGAGGACCGGTTCGGCGATGCGGACCGGGTGCCGCTCCAGCGGCGCGACGGCGGGTGCGGCGGCGGTCGCGAGCTGCACCCGGGCGGTGGCGAAGGCGTCGGCCGGTGCGCCCATCGCCGCGTGGGAGTTCGACCACAGCAGGTCGCCGCCTGCCGTGACCGGCATGTCGGTCAGGTCCATCGCCCGCTGCTCGGTGACCGCCGCCAGCAGCGAGCAGTGCCCACGCAGCAGCTGCCAGGTGCCGGGGCCGACCAGGGTGTCGACCTTCGGCGCGGACACGCTCGCCCGCACCAGCCGGGCCCCGTCGGCGGTCTCCAGCACCGCGTGCACCTGCGCCTGCACCGCGGTCGGGTGCTCCTGGAGGTCGACGCCGAGCGGCAGCAGCCGCCCGGAGACGGTGCCGCCGGGTGTCGGCGCGAGCGCGCCCGGCTGCGCCAGCAGCACCGCCCGCGACCACAGGTCGGCCCAGCGGCGTACCGGCACCCGGGGCATGGTCGCGCCCGGCGCGCAGGCGCGCAGCTCACCGGCGAAGCCGTCGAGCAGCAGCCCGAGGCGGCGCAGCACCGGGTCGGACAGCAGCGCCTGGATCAGCTGGTCGGCGTGCGACACCAGGTCGTGGTCGAGGCCGCGCCAGCCCGCGACGGCCAGTTCGGACAGCCAGGACCGGGCCGCGGCGAGCAGGTTCTCGCCCCCGGTCGCGGCCGCGGCCGCACCGGACCACCCCGGCCGGGTATGCCCCGAAGCATCGTCCAGCCGGGACAGCAGCTCGTCGTGGCAGGCGCCCAGCAGCGCCGAGCGGGCCGCGACCAGCGCCGCCAGGTGCTCGTCGGATATCGAGCCGGCCACGGTCTTCTCCACCGCCTCGGCGGCCCGGCCGGACAGCGGGGTGCCCGCCACCGCGGCGGCCAGCGCGTGCAGGGCCGTGATCTGCTCCGCGCCGGGCCGCAGCAGGCCCGGCACCAGTGCCCCGTCGAAGCCGGCGACCACCTCGTACGCCGCGTCGACGCCTTCCGGGGCCGTGGCCAGCAGGTCGAACCGCATCAGCGCACCGCCCCGCCCGCCGGGAACCAGTGCATCTCGGTGACCGGCTCGGTGGAGGCGGACAACTCCAGGTACGCCAGGTGCCGCAGGAACCGCGCGAACACCGGGGCGCCCGGCGTGACCGCGTGCCCGGCCTTGACCGCCACGAGCACGTCCCAGCCCGTCGACGCGCCCTCGGGCAGGTCGGCGCGCAGGTAGCGGGCGACGCGGTCGATGCCGTACTGCAGCACCGCCTCGTCGGCCAGGGCGCGCAGGTGGTTGCAGCCGCTGAGCCGGATGCCGCCGCAGGGGCGGTTGTTGTTGGTGCTGCAGTGGAACGTGTGGTCGGCGGCGGACAGCGAGGAGACGTACACCCGCTCGATGTCCGAACCGCTCGACACGACTCCCTGCAGGCGGCCGTCGGCCAGCTCCACGAACGGCACCTTGGCCAGCTTGCGCGGCCGGGCCGGGGCGACCACCCGCGCGGCGCTGCGCTGCTCGAACGGTGTCAGGGCAGCATTCACCCGCAATCCACCTCCTCGTCGGTGTTTCCACCGGCCGAGTTCGGCTGCGGCGGCGCGGTGGAAACTACCGGCGCCGCCCGACACTTTCCACTCCGGCGCCGCGTCCAACGATGTCCAACGATGCGATCACCGCCAGGCCGGCCGTGCCATCCTGCGCCCACGGCCGAACAGATCGACCTGTCCCGTGGTGGCCACGTTCGCCTACTGGTGACCGACGCTCCGTGCCGGTCCCGGAGGTGCAGCCGGGACCGGCACGGACTCGGGCCTCAGTACGACTGGAGCTCGATCAGCACGCCCTCGGGGTCGCGCAGGTGCGCCGTACGCAGCCCCGGACCCCAGTCGGGCCGGTCGGCCGGCGCCGCGACGAGGGTCGCGCCGTGCGCGAGGCACAGCCGCGTGCCCGCGTCGACGTCGCCCACCCGGCAGACCAGCATGACCGGGCCGGTCGCGCCGGGTTCGCCGCCGACGACAGCGGCCATGCCCCGGCGGTCGAACAGCGACAGCAGGCCCTGGCCGTCGACGTCCCAGCTGGCGTACGGCCCGCCCGGCCCGCCCGCGGCGAGCTTCGCGCCCGCCAGCTCGGGCAGCACCGCCTCGTAGAAGCCGAACGCGGCGGGAAAGTCGGCGACCAGCAGGCGGGGGTGCAGTGCGTCCATGACTCGCTCCAAAAATAGTGGGTGCAGACCCACTATAGGTTGTGCCCTACAATCGGCACCATGGACCCGCGCGACCCGCCGCCCACCCTGACCTCGATCGACAGCTACCTTCTGTCGCTGACCGGCAAGGCCGGGCGCAACCGCATCGCCGACCGGCTCGCCGCTCGCGGGCTGCGGCTGTGGCACATGGCCGTGCTCGCCGCACTCGCCGATTTCGGCCCGCACGCCCAGCGCGACCTGTGCGCGCGGCTGGGGGTGGACCCAAGCGACATGGCGAAGGTGATCGACCAGCTGGCCGACGGCGGCCACATCGCGCGCACCCGCGACGACGCCGACCGCCGCCGCGTCCTCATCGACCTCACCGGACCCGGGCGCGAGCTGCTCGCCGAGCTGACGCGCGCGGCCGCCGACGTGGACCGGCAGCTGCTGGCCGGGCTCACCGCGGCCGAGCGGACCCGCCTGCACGCCCTGCTCCTGAAGGTCTTCACGACCGTGCGATCCATTCCCGACTGAGCCGAGAATGTTGCTCCGCAGGCTCGTTCCGGCCCGGAAAAAGTGTCATACCCTGCGGATATGTTGGGTGCAGCTTGATCCCGGGCACGGACGAAGGGGAACCCCATGCCTGCTACCGCACCGGTCATCGACCCGGCCCACGCCCAGCCGTTCTACACCCACGACGAGTACCTGGCCGCCGTCGCGCGCGCCCAGCGCGCGGCCACCGCCTACCACGCCGGTGACGTCACGGTCGACGACACCACCTACGACGCGCTCGTCGCGCGCATCGCCGCGACCGAGGACCACCACCCGGCCTGGCAGAGCACCAGCTCGCCCACCCGGGTCGTCACCGGCGCGGGCGGCGACGTCCCGCACGGCACGCCGATGCTCAGCCTCGACAACGTCTTCGACGAGGACGGCCTGCGCGGCTGGGCCGCCCGGCTGCACAAGGCCGTCGGGCAGCGGGTCGCGCAGTACACGGTCGAGCCGAAGATCGACGGGCTGGCCGTGGCCGCCCACTACACCGACGGGCTGCTGACGCTGGTCGCCACCCGCGGCGACGGGCGGACCGGCGAGGACGTCACCGCGCAGGCCAGGCTGGTCGCCGGGCTGCCGCGGCGGCTGACCGAGCCGGTGACGATCGAGATCCGCGGCGAGGTCTTCATGACCGACGCCGACTTCGCCACCGCCAACGAGATCCGCCTCGCCCACGGCGAGCCCGTGTTCGCGCACCCGCGTTCGGCCGCCGCCGGCACCATCCGCGCCATCAACCGGGGGTATGACGTGCCCCTGTCCTTCCTGGCGTACACGGCCGTCGGCGTGCCGGACGAGCACGCCGCCGCGCACTCCACGCTGATCGGATACCTGGCCTGGCTGGGCGTGGCCACCACGGCTCAGTCGTCGGCCGGGATGGTCGTCGGGACCAGCATCGACGAGGTCGTCGACAACGTGGCCGCGCTCGGCGCCCGGCGCGGGCAGCTCGGCTTCGCCGTCGACGGGGTGGTCGTCAAGGCCAACTTCGCCGCCGACCAGCAGGCGGCGGGCGAGTCGAGCCGGGCGCCGCGCTGGAGCGTCGCCTACAAGTTCCCGGCCGACACCCGCGCCACCACCCTGCTGCGCATCGACGTGCAGGTGGGGCGCACCGGTCTGATCACCCCGGTCGCGGTGCTGGAACCGGTCCAGGTGGGCGGGGTCATCGTGGCGTCGGCGAGCCTGCACAACTTCGTCGACCTGGTGCTGCGTGACGTCCGGGTCGGCGACACGGTGTTCGTGCGCCGGGCCGGCGAGGTGATCCCGGAGATCACCGGCGCGAAGCTCGACGAGCGGCCCGAGACCGCGCTGCCGTTCGAGCCGCCGGCGGTGTGCCCCCGCTGCCAGGGCGAGATCGACCGCTCCCAGAAGCGGTGGCGCTGCCTGCGCGGCCGCGCCTGCGGCGCCCGCGAATCGCTGCTGTACTACGCCGGGCGCGACGCGATGGACATCGAGGGGCTCGGCGACAAGGTCGTCGACAGCCTCATCGCCGCGGGCCTGGTCACCGACCCCGCCGACCTGTACGAGCTGGACGCTCCGACCCTGGCCCGGCTGGACCGGATGGG
Organism: Catellatospora sp. KI3; assembly: GCF_029948125.1. Taxonomy (GTDB): domain Bacteria; phylum Actinomycetota; class Actinomycetes; order Mycobacteriales; family Micromonosporaceae; genus Catellatospora. The sequence continues at coordinate 79,772 of NZ_JASAMB010000009.1, read as the reverse complement.
CGCCCAGTCGGCGGCGAACCTGGTCGCCAACATCACGGCGTCCAAGCTCAAGCCGCTGTCCCGGGTGCTGACGGCCCTCGGGGTGCGGATGACCGGGCGCTCGCTGTCGCGGCGCATCGCCCGGCACTTCGGCACCATGGACGCGATCCGGGCCGCCACCGTCGCCGAGTGGGAGCTGGTCGAGGGCATCGGCGCCGCCCGCGCCCAGGTCATCGTCGCCGAGCTGGCCGAACTGGCCCCCGTCATCGACCGCCTCGCGGCATACGGGGTGGGCATGGTCGAGCCGGGCAGCCCGGCCCTGGACACCACCGAGACGCCGAGCGCGGCGACGCTTCCGCTGCTGCGCCGCGACGGCACGCCGATGACGGTGGTCGTCACCGGTTCGGTCCCCGGGCTGAGCCGCACCGAGGGCAACGAGGCGGTCGAGGTCCTCGGCGGCAGGTCGGCCGGGTCGGTGTCGAAGAAGACCGACCTGGTCGTGGTCGGCGACGGCGCCGGGTCCAAGGCAGACAAGGCGGCGGAGCTGCGGGTCCCCGTGCTGGCCGGGGACCGGTTCGCCGAGCTGCTAGCGGCCCACCGAGCCGGAAAGCACAAGCAGGCACGGCAGATCCTGCGCACCGCCCAGCGGTGACCGCACGGACGGTGCCCGCCGCCGACCGCAGGTCAGCGACGGGCACCGTCGATCGAGCTCCGGCTCAGTTCAGGTCGAACCGGTCCAGGTTCATGACCTTGCCGAACGCGGCGGCGAAGTCGCGGACGAACTTCTCCTTCGCGTCGTCGCTGGCGTAGACCTCGGCCAGCGCGCGCAGCTCCGAGTTGGAGCCGAAGAGCAGGTCCACCCGGCTGCCCACCCACTTGACCTGGCCGGTGGCCGCGTCGACGGCCTCGAACGCCTCGGCGTCGGCGGAGGTCGCCCGCCACGTCGTGCCCAGGTCCAGCAGGTTGGCGAAGAAGTCGTTGGTCAGCGTGCCCGGCTTGTCGGTGAGCACGCCCACGGTCGACTGCTTGGCGTTGGCGCCCAGCACGCGCAGGCCGCCGACGAGCACGGTCATCTCCGGCGCGCTCAGGTTCAGCAGGTTCGCCTTGTCGACCAGCAGGAACTCGGCCGGCAGGCGGTGGCCCTTGCCCAGGTGGTTGCGGAACCCGTCGGCCGTCGGCTCCAGGGGCGCGAACGACTCCGCGTCGGTCTGCTCCTGCGACGCGTCGGTGCGGCCCGGGGTGAACGGCACCTCCACCGCGTACCCGGCCGCCTTGGCGGCCTGCTCGACCGCCACGACGCCGCCGAGCACGATCAGGTCGGCCAGCGACACCTTCTTGCCGCCGGTCTGCGCCGCGTTGAACGACTCCTGGACCTTCTCCAGCGAGTGCAGCACGCGGGGCAGCTCGTCGGGGTTGTTGACCTCCCAGCCGCGCTGCGGCTCCAGCCGGATGCGGGCACCGTTGGCGCCGCCGCGCTTGTCGCTGCCGCGGAACGTCGACGCCGACGCCCACGCGGTCGAGACCAGGTCGGACACCGACAGGCCCGTCGCGAGCAGCTGCGCCTTCAGCGCGGCCACGTCGGCGGCGTCGATCAGCTCGTGGTCGACGGCCGGGACCGGGTCCTGCCAGATCAGCACCTCGGCCGGGACCTCGGGGCCCAGGTAGCGGGCGATCGGGCCCATGTCGCGGTGGGTCAGCTTGAACCACGCGCGGGCGAACGCGTCGGCGAACGCGTCCTGGTCGGCCAGGAACCGGCGCGAGATCTGCTCGTAGACCGGGTCGAAGCGCAGCGCCAGGTCGGTGGTGAGCATCGTCGGGGCGTGGCTCCTGGCCGCGTCGTGCGCGTCGGGCACGGTGCCGGCGCCCGCGCCGTCCTTCGGCTTCCACTGGTGGGCGCCGGCGGGGCTCTTGGACAGCTCCCACTCGTACCCGAAAAGGATCTTGAAGAAGCTGTTGTCCCACGCGGTCGGCGTGTCCGTCCAGGCGCCCTCGAGGCCGCTGGTGATCGTGTCGCCGCCCTTGCCGGTGCCGAAGCTGTTCCGCCAGCCCAGGCCCTGCTCCTCCAGCGCGGCGCCCTCCGGCTCCGGGCCGACGTGGTCGGTCGTGCCCGCGCCGTGGGTCTTGCCGAAGGTGTGGCCACCGGCGATCAGCGCGACGGTCTCCTCGTCGTTCATCGCCATCCGGCCGAACGTCTCGCGGATGTCGCGGGCCGCCGCCAGCGGGTCCGGGTTGCCGTTCGGGCCCTCCGGGTTGACGTAGATCAGGCCCATCTGCACCGCGGCCAGCGGGTTCTCCAGCTCGCGGTCGCCGGTGTAGCGCGCGTCGCCCAGCCAGGTGGTCTCCGGGCCCCAGTACACGTCCTGGTCGGGCTCCCAGACGTCGGGGCGGCCGCCGGCGAAGCCGAAGGTCTTGAAGCCCATCGACTCCAGCGCCACGTTGCCGGCCAGGATCATCAGGTCGGCCCAGGAGATGGCCTGGCCGTACTTCTTCTTCACCGGCCACAGCAGGCGGCGCGCCTTGTCCAGGTTGCCGTTGTCCGGCCAGCTGTTCAGCGGCGCGAAGCGCTGCTGCCCGGCACCGCCACCACCACGACCGTCGCTGATGCGGTACGTACCGGCGCTGTGCCACGCCATCCGGATCATGAACGGGCCGTAGTGGCCGTAGTCCGCGGGCCAGAAGTCCTGCGACGTCGTGAGCACCTCGGCGATGTCGCGCTTGACGGCCGCGAGGTCGAGGCCCTGGAACGCCTTGGCGTAATCGAACTGCTCGCCGAGCGGGTTGGCCACGGCGGGATTCTTCGCGAGGATCTTCAGATTGAGCTGGTTCGGCCACCAGCCGCGGTTACCGCCACCCTGGGTCGGGTGAGGGGCGCGTCCGTGCGCGACCGGGCACCGGGACTCGGCTCCCGCGTCGGCGTCGTGGACTACGGCATCGTGGTTCTCGGACATGCATTTCCTTCCGTGACTTGACGGACCAGGCGATCAGGCGTCGCCGCCGGTGGAACAGGCGGGGCACAGGCCCCAGTACACGACCTCGGCCTCGTCGATGACGAAACCGCTGTCGTCGGACGCGGTGAGGCAGGGCGCCTCGCCGACGGCGCAGTCGACGTCGGCGATGAGCCCGCACGACCGGCACACCATGTGGTGGTGGTTGTCCCCGACCCGCGACTCGTAGCGGGCCGTGGAACCGGACGGCTGGATGCGGCGGACCAGGCCCGCGGCTGTCAGCGCGTGCAGGCAGTCGTACACGGCCTGGTGGGACACCTCGGGCAGGTCCGCACGGACCGCCCCGATGATCGCGTCGGTGTCGGCGTGCGGATGCGCGAACACCGCGCCCAGCACCGCCAGCCGCGGCCGGGTGACTCGTAGCGCGGCCCCGCGGAGCATCTGCTCGAAGTCCAGGGTCGTGGCCACGTCTCGCAGTCTGGACCCTTTTCTGGAATCAGTCAAGAAACGGCGCGGGTGTCACAGACGAACGACGCAAATACCTATGAGTCGGGCGATCGGTCGCCTCGATGATCGCTGCAGTTTCGGGGAAAGTGCAGCTAAGCGGCCCAAGATTCGCGCACTTTCCCCGAAACTGCAGCCCGCCACCCGACGGTGACGCCGCGCAGGCCGGCCCGGCCGCTGGGACCAGGCCGGGCTCAACCTGCGAAGGGCGGCAGCGCCGCGAACCCCGGCTCGAGGGTGACCTGCTCGGCGAGCCGGGCCATCAGCCGCCGGACCAGCGTCAGCGGGTGCAGCGGGAAGCGCTCGTCGTACCTCTCGTCGTCGGCGACGTGGAAGGGCAGCCGCAGCGCCACCTCGGGCGCGTACGGGTGCGGCTGGAAGTAGTCCTGCGGGCCGACCTCGCCGAGGATCACCGCCTCGCGGATGCCGGTCATCCCGCGCTCGGCCGCCTGCACCAGCAGCACGGCGCTGGCCGCCGCCTTGGGCACGGTGAAGCTGCCCAGGAACGCCTCGCCGTGCGGCTGGTCCGGCAGCGGCACCTTGACCAGCTGGCGCAGGGCGGGCTGGCCGCCGACGCCGACGATGTCCGCGTCGATCAGCGTGCCGCCCTGCTGCGCGGCCATCGCGGTCATCCCGCGCCGCAGCGCGGGGCGGTCGGTGAGGGCGGCGGGCAGGTCAGGTACGAGGTCGAACCGGACGGCCCGGACGACGACGCCGGCGTCGTCGACCCACACGTCCTGGTCGACGGAGCGGAAGCCGGGCAGTTCGAGGTTGCGGAAGGGGTGCATGGGGCCCGATCTTAGGCAAGGCGATCATCTCCCGCCCGCTGCAACAGAACCGGGGCGTTCCGCGTACTCGATGGTGGGAGGTGGCGATCGGTGCCAGATCATTCGTTCGACGAGTTCGTACGCGCCACGCTGCCCACGCTCCGCCGCTACGCCTATGCCCTGACGGGCTCGGCGGCAGCGGGCGACGACCTGATCCAGGACACGCTGGTGAAGGTGGCGGGGGCGTGGCGGCGGGTGCATCGCGACGGCAATCCGACGGCGTACGCCAGGACGGCGATGCTCAACACGTACCTCAGCGCCTGGCGGCTGCGGCGCAACCGGCCGCAGCTGGTGCCGCTCGACGTGGACCGGGCCGGGCCCGATTCGTACGCGACGGTCGACCTGCGCGACCAGCTGCGCCGGGCGCTGGCGTCGCTGCCGCGCGACCAGCGCGCGGTGCTGGTGCTCGGCTTCCTGGACGACCTGTCCGACGACCAGATGGCGGCCATGCTGAGCCGCAGACCAGCGACGGTCCGTTCGCTGCGCGCCCGCGGCCTGGCCGCGCTGCGCGGGCAGCTCGCCGTCCAGCCAGTGGGAGGTGGTACCCGTGCAGGATCTTGAGCAGGTGCTGCGGGAGGAGGTCGACCGGCTCGGCGCCCTGCCGGGGTCGGGTTCGGACGCCATGCTGGCCCGCATACACCGGCAGCGGCGACGCCGCACCCGGACCGCGGCCCTGGCCGCGCTGGGGGTGACCGCCATCGCCGCCACGGCTGCCGGGCTGATCGTGTCGCGTCCGGTGGCACCGCCCGCCCCGGCCGCGCCGAGCCCGACCGCCGCGATACGCCTGATCACGCTGCCGCTGCAGGTGGAGTTCCCAGACCCCGAGCACGGCTTCGCCATCGCCGAGTCCTGTCCGGACCATGTCTGCCAGGGGCTCCTGGCCACTACCGCGGACGGCGGCACGACCTGGACCGCTCATCCGGTGCCGGGCATGACCTACCGGGTGGGCGGCCAGGGGCCGCCGGTCGCCCTGCACGTGCTGGACGCGCGGAGGGTGGCGCTGGACAGCTACGACGGCCGGAACCGCTGGTTCACCGACGACGCGGGGCTCAGCTGGTCGCAGCCCCCCGCCGCGCCGAAGGGGACGATCGCCCAGGTTCCACCGGGCGGCCTCGCGTGGATCAGCGACTACGGCGGCACCGAGGTCCAGCTCACCGTGCTGAGCCCCGACGGCACGGCCGCGCGCCTGGCCACGCCGCCCGCCACGAAGGCGCGGTTCGGCGAGACCGATGTACGCGTCTCCGCTGACGGCGGCCTCTGGATGTACGGCGGTGACGACCACGGGACCGTGCTGTGGCACAGCCGGAACCGCGGCCGCAGCTGGCAGCTGGTGCCGCTGCCCGGCGACCTGGGCGCCCGCCCCTACCGCGGCGGTGACCCCATCAGGACCGCACAGGGCGACATCCTGTACGCCGTCGACGACGCGCACGGACTGGTGTGGCGCAGCACCGACTACGGCCGGCACTGGCGGCAGCTGCAGGTGCGGCTGGCCCCCCGCCGGACCGACCACGGCCTCGACGCGGTGCTCCGCTTCGACGGCGGCCTGCTGCTGTTCGACAGCGAGCAGCAGAAGCAGTACGCGGTGACCGCCACGGGCACGTCGTTCGCGGAGACGAGCGGAGCCCTGTACATGGGCAGGGCGGGGAAGCGCTACCTGCGCTGGACCGGCGACGACCCCGACCGGCTGACCGTCCTGCACTCCACCGACGGCGTCACCTGGACCGAGCTGCGGCTCTGACCCGAGCAGCTCAAGCCGGTACCGCGGAGCCCCGGGCTCCGCGGTACCGCCAGTCGGCCGGGCCGGTCAGCGCCGGGCCGCGGTGAGCACGGCGATGCCGTCCAGGATGCGGTCGAGCCCGAAGACGAACTCGTCGTCGGGGCCGTCGGCCCGGTCCAGCACCCCGCTCGCGACGACCTGGCTCAGCGAGGGGAAGCGGGCCGGGTCGACCAGCAGCCGCAGCATGCGGCCGTACTCGGCCATCGGGTCCTCGGCCGCGGTCCCGGCCGCGCCGAGCGGCCCGGCCTGCAGATCCGCCCCCAGCGACGCCTCGTTGCGCACGTATCCGCTCAGCAGCAGGATCACCGACATCTGCTGGGCCGGGGTGAGCCCGGTGCCGGTCAGGTACCGCAGCCCGGCGTCCAGCCAGGCCAGCTGGTTCGGCGTGGCCGGCGGCCCGCTGATCGGCACCCGCAGCATCCACGGATTGCGCTGGAAGCTCGCGCGCACGGCCCAGGCCCAGCGGGCCAGCCCGGCCCGCCAGTCCAGCTCGGGGTCGTGCTGCGGCGGGGAGCCGACGGCCGCGTCGACCATCAGCTCCAGCAGTTCGTTCTTGGCGCGCACGTACCGGTAGAGGGCCATGGTCGACACGCCCGCCTCCGTGGCGACCCGGCTCATCGACACCGCGCCGATGCCGTCGGCCCTGGCCACCCGGATGGCCGCGGCTACGACCAGGTCCAGGCTGAGCGCCGGCCGGGGCCCCTTGCCCGGACGTTCGCGCAGACCCCAGGCGGCGGCGATGTTCGGCGGTAGTGCGCTGGCGTCCATGCTCGCGGCCTGACTCTGCGTTCGGTCGTATCGCCCGCCATTTTAGTGCCGTCGCTCGGCCCCGGCACAGCGCAGGCACCCGGACCGGTGATCAGCTCCGTCCTTTCTCGACTGACGTTGCCGCCTGCCGGAAGCCCGCGTTCTCCAGCGTGATCGAACGGCGGATCAGCGCGCCGAACAGCAGCCCGAACACGCCGGCGGCCAGCCCCGCGACCTCCACGGACAGCGTGTTGCGGCAGCCGTCGCCGACGGGTTCGAGCAGGTGGGAGCCGGTCATGGTCAGGCCGAGCCGACGGGTCTGCCAGGTGAACTCGCGGTGCTCGGTCAGCCGGGTGACCGTCCACACCGCCTCCGACTGTGCTGGCTGCTTGATGCGGGCGCGGCTGCCGACGCGCAGCGGGCCGTCGTCGAGGCGGACCACGCGGGTGACGGTCGGGGTGGTGTCGGGCCAGCGTTCGACGTCGAGGGTCAGCGCCCAGACGGCCTCGACCGGCGCGTCGATGACGAGTGCGTTCTCCCATCTCATAACGCCAATGTACCATCTGGTACATGCCTACGGACAACCCCAGCACCCGCGAGATGCTGGACCGAGTGATCGCGTACGCCGCAGCCGAGGGGATCACAGGCCGGAGCCTGCGGGAGATCGCCGCCGGGGTCGGCACCAGCCACCGGATGCTCATCTACCACTTCGGCTCCCGCGAAGGCATGCTCGGGGCGATCGTCGCCCTGATCGAGCAGCGGCAGCGGGACCTGCTCGCCGACCTGCCCGACCAGCTCGCCCGCACCGCCGGACAGCCCGCGACCGGCCCCGAGGCCGCCGCAGCGCTGATGCTCGCCCTGTGGCGGCAGGTCTCCGACCCGGCCCTGCGCCCGTTCGTGCGCCTGTTCTTCGAGGTCGTCGGCGTGGCCGTACACGGCACCCCCGGCACGGAGTCCTTCCTGGACGGCCTCACCCGGCCCTGGCTCGACCAGGCTGAGGCGACCGCGCGCCGACTCGGCCTGCCACTGGACCGCGAGGCCCTGCTGCTGGGCATCGCCACCAGCCGGGGCCTGCTCCTGGAGCTGCTCGCCGGTGCCGACCCCGCCCAGACCGACGCCGCCTACCACCTGTTCGTGCGGATGTGGTCCCACTGGACCACCACCACCCACCCACCCGCCGCCGCGGCCGGCGAGTTGCCGGGCAATCGGGCACGGATGTGACCAGGATTCGCCCGATTGCCCGGCAGCTTGAGAGGGCGTGCAACCCGGACGGGTGTCGGGTGCATGGAGGAGGCATGAGCATGTGCCATGAACGGGTCGGGCGGGAGACCGCATGACCGATACGGGATTCCGCGAGTACGCCGCCGACCGGCGGGCCGCCCTGCGCCGCACCGCGTACCTGCTGTGCGGGGACTGGCATCTCGCCGACGACCTGGTGCAGGACGCGCTGGCCGGACTGTTCGTGCGCTGGCGGCGGGTCCGCGCCGGGGGCGACGTCGACCCGTACGTGCGCCGCATGCTCGTCAACGGCTACCTGGCCACGCACCGGCGGAGCTGGCGGCGCGAGGTCGCCGTCGCCGACCTGCCGGAGACCGCCGTGGCCGGGCCGGCCGACGACGGCACCCGCGACGTACTGCTGCGGGCGCTGGCGCGACTGCACCCGTCGCAGCGCGCGGTCGTGGTCCTGCGCTACTGGGAGGACCTGTCGGTCGAGCAGACCGCCGCCGCGCTGGGCTGCAGCGAAGGCAACGTCAAGAGCCAGGCCTCCCGCGGCCTGGTGCACCTACGCACGGCGCTGGCACACTCCGGCGCCCTGGAAGGAGAACCCGCGTGACAGAGAACGAGGACGAGGTGCGGGCCGCCCTGGCCGCGCTCGTCGCCGACGAACCCGACCTGCCCGGCGGCAGCGCCGACATCGAGCAGCGCGGCATCCGCCGCCGCAACCGCCGCTTCACCGCGATCGGCGCGCTGGTGGCGGTGCCGCTGCTGGCCGGTGCGGTGGCCCTGGCGGCCCGGCCGACACAGGCCCCGACAACGCAGCCGCTGGCGCAGCCCTCGCCGTCGCCGCAGCTGGTCGACCCGAACGCCGGCACCCAGCTGCCGACCGGCTTCCCGCTGGGCAGCGCGGTCGACGCGGTGGCCGGTGCGCTGCCCGGCGGGGTGTCGCTGGCGGAGCTGCCGATGGACCTGGGCTGGCAGGCCGACGGCTCGCTCACCCTGCCGCTGACCGGCGGCGGCGTGCTGACGCTGACCGTCGCGAACGGCGACTGCTCGGTCAGCGCGCCCGGCCTGGACGCGGCGCAGGGCAAGGCCGCCGCCGACGCGGTGTGCCAGGCCTGGCGTGACGCCGGTTCCCCGCCGGTCGCCCCGGTCGAGCCCAACCCGTCGGAGCAGCCTGAACTCGCCGCCCGCTGACAGCCCTCCGGGCTGTGAGACGTCCCGCCAGGCGCCGGCGGGCCGTCTTCAGGCTGCGGTTTCGGGGAAAGTGCACGAATCTCGGCTCGGATTCCGGCACTTTCCCCGAAACCGCAGCCCGAATCGCTACGGGAGGGGGGCGTGCGAGTGGCCCCAGAGGAGGGGGCGGACGTTCCAGACCCAGTCTTCGGCGCCGGAGTACTGGGGGGTCACGCCGAGCAGGCGGGTGACGGCGCCGCGGAGGCGGCCGGAGCGGCGGGTGGGGCCCATGACCAGGGCGTCGACTCGCCAGTGCCGCAGGTCGGCCACGGCCAGCGCCCGCTGCTGCGCGGTGATCGGCGGAACGTAGCCGGTGCGGCGGATGTCGTACAGCCAGGTGTCGAAGAACCTGCCGGGCGGGGCGGACACGCCCCGGCCCCGGTCACCGCCGGGGCCGAGGAAGTATCCGCCGGTCATGGCGTACCGCAGGCCGCCCTCGGCGAGCCAGCCCATGGGCTCGGGCACGGTGACCCGGGTCGGCGGGATGAACATGATCGCGTGTCCCGGGGTGACGTACGCGTCGAGGACGCCGTTGACCAGCACCGCGGGTGTCCGGTGGCGGGGCACGGCGGCCAGCGGGGTGGGCACCGTGGGCAGCAGCGCCACGGCGTACGCGACCCCCAGCGCGACCGCCGCCGGGCGCGGTGCGACCCGCCGGGCCCGGTCGGCCCCCAGCGCCAGCAGCACCCCGGCTACCGCGATGCTGACCAGCGCCAAGCGCGCGGGCACGACCGAGTCCAGGATGGGCAGCCGGGACGCGGCCTGCCACGGCCCGGCCAGCAGCGGCCGACCCCACCAGCTGATCGCGGTGCCGCAGGACAGCACCCCGAACAGGACCGTGACCGCGGCCAGCACGAGCACGGTCCGGTCCCGCCGTAGCCACCACACCAGCCCGGCCAGCAGCAGCACCAGCGGCGGCCCGAAGTAGGCCGTCTCCTCGGTCTGGTTGGGCGCGGGCGCCGGAGTCGCCAGGTGCTCGGGCAGCACCGCGCTGGCCAGCGACTGAGTGGAGTAGGTGAGCAGCGACGCGAGATCGTTGCCGTAGGTCGGGATGTGCGCGCCCAGGCCGTGGTAGGCCTGCGGCCCGGCGAACTGCCACCACAGCGGGTAGGCCAGCGCCGCACCGGCCAGCAGCGCGGTCACGGCCAGCGCGGCGATGAGCGGCCGGGCCCGGCGGCGCAGGTCCGGGCGTACGGCGGCGGCCAGGCCCGTGAAGACGGCGAGCCCGACCGCGGTGAAAAGCAGGATCTCCTCGTTGATGAACGCCTGCCAGACCACGAGCAGCGCCAGGACCGCGCCGTCGCGCCAGGGGCGCCGCCGTCGCGCGGCCCGGATCACCTGCCAGACGATGAGGGGTACGAGGAACTGCCCGACCAGGTTCGGATGGGCGTTGCCGTGCGACACCATGCCCGGGGCGAACGCGCACCAGGCCGCCCCGACCAGCGCCGCGACCGGGGAGGCGACCACGGTCCGGGACAGCAGCGCGTACCAGGCGAGGCCGGTGAGCACGAACACGAGACCGAGCAGGACCAGGAACGTGGCGTGCGGACCGATCGTCATGGTCAGCGGCGACAGCGGCAGGGACAGGCCGAGCACCGAGGTGTTGGCCATGGTGTTCACACCGTCGGGGAAGTTCATCGCCGTGGTGTGGAACGGATTGCGGCCCTCGCGTACGACGGCGGCGCCGTGGGCGAGGAAGAACTCGAACTGGTGCTGGTCGGCGTAGTTGACGTTCATCGTGCCGGAGACGTCGCGGCACAGGTTCCAGACCACGGTCAGCGCGCCGGACACCATCACGGCCACGGCGGCGAGATCCCAGCGCCGCAGCCGCCGCGCACCGGTCACGGCTGGGGGCTCGGCTCGGGCGGCGGTCACGACCCGCCAGCATACCGGTGATTACCGGGCAAACGGTGCAACAGCGCGCGGCCGGTCCCAGCCTTCCGGGCGCTGCGGCAGCGGCCACGCCGCATCGGGGCGGAAACCGCACCACGCCCCGTCGAACGGGAACGCCCCCGCCTGCGCGAGGTCGGCCAGGCGCCGCCCGTCGGCCCGGATCGCCGCCGCCCCGGCCTCATCCCAGTAGTGCGGGTGCCCGGTCTTGGCCGCCAGCTCCGCCTCGTCCTTCCAGCGCCAGCTCCGATCGGGCTCCACCAGCAGGTCCAGCGCGTTGTCGGCGAAGTCGACGCCGCACACGTCACCGTCGCGCCAGGCGACGTACGGATCCTCCAGATTGCCGTACCAGCTGGCGAACCGCCCGTCGCGGAAGAACCACCACACCGACCAGGGCTCGCCGGGGCGCTGCCACATGAGCAGGTCATGGCCGGTCCAGGTGAGCGGCCGCAGCGACGCGTCCGGGCCGAGCTCGGCGAGCGTGCCGTCGTGGTGGGTCCGGCCGTCGCCGGTCATGATCCGCCAGTACGTCGTACCGGCGGGCAGCCACAGCAGCAGGCCCCGTTCGCCGTCCTCGATCACCCGCGTGGCCTGCAGGAACGTGATCTGCCCGCCGCGCCAGCACCGACGCAGCACGGTCTGTCCCGGTTGGAAGCGCATGGGGCGGAACCATACCAAGCCGGATCCCTCCACGTCCGCCCCTCGACCCGCGTCACCAGCCGTGCCAGCGCCATTCGTCGAGATGAGGCAGGCGCTCCGCCAGCGCCTCCGCCAGCCGACCGCCGACGGCGACCGTGTCCTCGTGCGAGGCGTACGCCATCCAGCTGAGACTGTCGTCGCTCCACACGCCCTCGGCCCAGTGGTAGCCCAGTTCGACCAGCTCGACGTCGAGCAGCCGGTCGGCGCCGTCCTCCCGCAGTTCGGTGACGCGTCCCGCGCCGTACTCGCGCAGGATCCGCCGGACGAGTTCGGCGCCCTCGTCATACACCGCGTTCTGGTTCAGCACCAGCACCTCGGCGGGCGGAGCCGTCCGCCCCAGCATCGGATGCCAGACCCGGCCGACCAGACCCCACCGCTGCGCGAGGAGCTCCTGCCGCCGCCTGGACTCCTCCGCAGCCAGCACCCGCCGGTACGGCAGCGGCGCCACCACCGGGAGCCGACCCGGGCGCAGCCAGTCCGCCACGACGGCCTCGAACCGGCGCCGCTCGTCGGCGATCACCCCGGCGTCCCGGGCATCGCTGGTGAACACCGACGCCGCGCTCCGAGCGGAGTGGACCAGCGCCTCAGCCAGCTGCGCCGGCGGGGGCAGCCGCTCCGGGTCGAGCCGTTCGACGTCGTCCAGGATCGCGGCCGCCACGTGGCAGCGGGGGAATATCTGCCGCGCCTCGGGTGTGTAGTGGTAGCCGTCGGCGGCCCGGCCGTGGTTCGGCAGTCGGGAGTAGGCCGTGGTGAGCTGCTGGTACCGGTCCATCAGGTGGCGCCGGGCAGCGGTGTGCAGGTGGTCCGGCTCCATCTCGCGTCCTCTCCCGGCAGCCGCCCGCGCGGCACGTCGCGGGCCACCGTACCGGCTGGACAGCTGCTCTGAACCGGCCGGTTACCGGATCGCGGGACGGGGCCTGTGACCGCTGTCTCGCGGGACAGCGCGGGCAGGTGCGGCGGTGCTAACTTGACCCGCCCGACAGTCCGCCCGTACCGGAAACGATCGACGATGCTGGCTCTGCTGCACACCTCCCAGGTTCACGTGCCGACCTTCGACCGCCTCCGCGACGAGGTGGCGCCATCCCGCACGCTGTACCACATCGTGGCCGAGCACCTGCTCGACGAGGCCCGCCGCAGCGGCCCGGCCGCCGTCGCCGCCCAGGTCGCCCGCGAGGTCGAGCGGGCCGCCGAGCTGGGGGCGCGGGCGGTGCTGTGCACCTGCTCCACCATCGGCGAACTCGCCGAGCAGGCCGCCCGGCAGGCGGGCATCCCGGTGCTGCGCGTCGACCGGCCGATGGCGGCCGCGGCCGTGGCGGCGGGCGCCCGGATCACCGTGCTCGCGGCGCTGTCCAGCACGCTCGAGCCGACCACCCGGCTGATCGAGGAGGAGGCCGCGCGGGCGGGCCGCGGGGTGTCCGTGTCGGCGCAGGTGATCGCCGGTGCGTGGGACCTCTTCGAAGCCGGTGACGTCGCCGGCTATCTGGACCTGGTGGTCGAGGCGCTGGCCGCGGTCACCGACGCCGACGTGATCGTGCTGGCCCAGGCGTCGATGGAGCCCGCCGCCGAGCAGGCGCGGACCTCGATCCCGGTCGTCTCGTCGCCGCGGTCAGGGCTGCGCGCCGCGATGGCGCTCTGACGTCCCGAAGCCAGGCCGTAGGCTGTTACCGTGCCGGAGCGCGGAGACGGGTGGGATGCCGATGGCCGACGCTGACGATGTGCGCCGTCTGGCGCTGGCCCTGCCGCATGTGGTCGAGATCCCGAGCGAGGGTTTCGACTTCCGGGTCGCGAACAAGGGCTTCGTCTGGTCCTACCCGGAGCGGACCCCGGGCAGCCCGCGCGTGATCCGCACCGACGTCGCCGTGCTGTACGTCGGCGACGAGGCGGAGAAGCAGGCGCTGCTGCTCGGCGAGCCCGAGCACTTCTTCACCACCCCGGCGTACGACGGCCTGCCGCTGGTCATGCTGCGGCTGCCGACAGTCGACGCCGCCCGGCTGAGCGAACTCGTCCTGGACGCCTGGCGCATGCGCGCCCCCGACGAACTCGCCGCCGATCTCGACGCGGACCGGACCGCCGACCTCGGCTGAACGGCCGTGACGGCGGCAGCCCTGGGGGCGTACGCCGTCACGGCCGCTGTCACCTCAGTTGAAGATCTTGGCGATCTGCGCCCAGAGCTCGGGGAACCCGGACGCCCACCGCGCCTGGTCGCCACCCGCCCGGACCGCGGACGCGTGGTGGTGCGGCGGCGCCGGCGCGGCGGTCGCGGACGGCACAGGCACAGCGGACCCGGACGGCACAGGCACAGCGGTCGCGGACGGCACCGGCGCGACCGGCGGCAGCACGATAGGCGCCGCCGACGCCGAGGCGCTGGGGCTGGGGCCCGGCCGCCCCGGGCGGACCGCGCCGGTGGACGGCGAGGCCGACGGCGACACGGAGCCGCTCGGGCTCGGGCCCGGCCGCCCCGGACGGACCGCACCCGCCGACGGCGAGACCGAGGGCGAGGCGGAGCCGCTCGGGCTCGGGCCCGGCCGCCCCGGACGGACCGCACCCGCCGACGGCGAGACCGAGGGCGAGGCGGAGCCGCTGGGCAGCGGTGCGGCCGCCACCGGCGGTGTAGCGGACGACGACGGCGCGGGCGAGGCCGAGGGCGACGGCTCCGCCTCGCCCGCCGGGCAGGTGCGGCCGAGGATGAAGGAGTCGGCCGTACCGGTGATCTCCGCGGTCGCGTTGACCAGGGTCAGGCCCTGCGGCAGCGCGGCCCACGCCTTGTCGGTGTCGGCCCGCACCAGCGTTCCGCCACCCTCGCCGGGGATCGTCACGACGGTCGTGTCGCCCTCGGGGGTGGTGAACTCGGCTTCGATGTTGATGAACTCCCCCGTCTCGTCGTGCTCGCCGGGCAGCTTGAACACCCAGACATCCTGGTCGGCGTACGGGCCGCCGCCGAAGTCCAGCTGGCAGGCGTGGCGCGGGAAGTCCGCGGCGGTGAAACCGAGGCTCGCCGGGTCGATGCTGACCGTCGCCTTGGCGATCGCCTGCGCCTGCGCGGCCTGCTGGCCGAGGGCCGTGGTGGCCACCAGCGCGGCTCCGAAGGTGAGCACCGCCACCCCGTAGGCGGTGTACTGCCGCGACTGCGACCGGGTCAGTCTCCTGGTGAGACGTTGCATTGCGTACCTCCATCGAGTTCGACGCAACGCCGCACTACCCTGCCCATTTGCTGCTTAAACGGGATGAATCGGAAATTTCCGGCACAATTTCCGCCCCGAGCCTCGTCCGGAGCCGAGCGTCTTGACCGCAACTCCAGATCTTGGAGTCCGTTCCGCCCGTTGATCACCACGCGCGGTCAAAGAGCCCGCCCACAGGCGAGGAAGTGACCCTGAACAGCGATCATCGCGCCAGGCGGCAGGCGGCAGGCGGCAGGCGGCAGGCGAGCCGCCCGTCCGCGCCCGCGCTCGTCGGTCGCGCCTTCCGCCGAGGTCAGGCCGGTCGCGGCGCGCGCCGGTCCCGACGCCGGCCGAGTTCCTCCTCGTGCACCAGCGCCAGCATCGGCCTGCCCGGTTCGCACAGCATGGTGACGAGGAAACGCAGCCGCGTGTCGGCGCGGTTGTTGCCGTCCTGGTAGTGGATGACGTCGCCACCCGGCTCCCAGAACGCCTCACCGGCGCGGATCACGCGTTCCGGCTCGCCCTCGAGTTCGAACAGCATCTCGCCCTCCAGCACGTACCCGAAGCACGGGCCGGAGTGCCGGTGCGGTGGCGTGCCGGGGTCGCCGGGCGGGAACTCGATGACCACGGTCATCGCGTGGGCGCCCGCCGGGACGAACGGAGGCGTCGCCTCCTGGAGTGTGGTGAGCGCCGTCTGCCACGCGTCGGAGCCGGGCTTCCGTCCACCGTCTGTCATGGAACTCGCACCTCCGAGCCGTGGGTGTGGTCGCGGCCGGCCCGGCGGACCCCGCCGGTGCCGCGCCCAGACCGAGCGTATGACGTCCGCCGCCACCGCCCGGGGCCGTTGCCGGATCCCGGGTCGGCCACGTGCCCCGTGCGCGGCGCCGCGCGCACGGGCGGCGGCACCGGTTCAGGCCGCGGTGTCCTGGGTGGCGAGCCAGTCCGCGAGGCTGATCCGGCCCAGGCGCGCCTGGCCGAGCGGGACCAGGGACGAGTCGTCGAGCAGCGCGCCGAAGTAGCGCGCATCCGGGTCGGTGACCACCTTGCGGGGGTCGTGCACGGCGGCGAGGTAGCGCCGTACGAACTCGTCCTGGCCCAGCTTCTCCGGACCGGCGATGTCGATGCTGCCGTCGGCGGGCGGCTGCTCGACGGCCCAGGCCAGCGCGGCGGCGACGTCGTCGGCGGCGATGGGCTGCATCGCGGCGGGGGGCAGCGTGATCGTGTCCCCCTGGGCGGCCGTGGCCGCGATCGCGCCCGCGAACTCGAGGAACTGCGTGGCCCGCACGATCGTGTACGGCACCGTCCCGGCCTTGACCAGCTCCTCCTGGGCGACCTTGGCGCGCATGTAGCCGCTGTCGGGGTTGCGTTCGGCGTTGACGATGGACAGCACGACGTGGTGCCGGACGCCCGCGGCGGCCTCGGCGGCGAGCAGGTTGCGCCCGGCGGTCCGGAAGAAGTCGAGCACGGCCTTCTCCTCGAACGACGGCGAGTTGGTGACGTCGACGACGACGTCGGCCCCGGTCAGCACCTCGGCCAGGCCCGTACCGGCGATGATGTCGACGCCGGTGCTCGGCGAGGCCGGGACGACCTCGTGGCCGTCGGCCCGCAGCAGCGCACCCAGCTTGGTGCCGATCAGGCCGGTGCCCCCGATGATGACGATCTTCATGGTCAGCTTCCTCCGGAAACTCGGACTAGTTATGTCCGAGATGTTACTCGGATGTTTTGTATCCGAGTCAAGGATACCGGAGGGCCCCATGACGGAGGTCACTTTCGCCCACCGGACCCGGCCCCACGAAAAAGCAGGTGCCGGCCTGCGGGCCGGCACCTGCTCGGGGTCGCGGGTCAGTTCGCGGTGTCGTACGCGCCGCCTGGGCGCAGCAGGTGGCGCGCGCCGGGGTGCCCCGCGTCCGCGGCGGCCTGGAACCACGGCTTGGCCGCCGCCGCGCCGTCCATCTCGTCGACCAGCCGCGCCAGGTCCCACTGGGCGCCGACCAGCCCGGCCTCGGCGGCCTGCTGCAGCCACCGGCGGGCCTCCTCGCGCTCGCCGCGCAGCTTCAGCCCCATCCCCAGCAGGTACGCCGCCTGGTTGTTGCCCGCCGACGCGTCCGCCCGCAGGGACGCCTCCCGCGCGGCCGACCAGCGGTCGATGATCGCCGGGAGCCCGAGCCGCCACCGCGTCGTCGCCCACAGGGCGAGGAGTCCGGCGAGCAGCCAGATCGCGCTGCCGACGGTGTTGCCCACGCTGTACACGCCGGACAGGAACAGCGTCAGTCCGGCCACGACATACAGGAGCAGGCTCAGCTTCATGGCCAGCGAGCTGACGTTGGCGGCGGCCGGGCTGGGATACCGCGCGGTCCGGCGCAGAATCCACCAGATGACCGGGCCGCCGAAGATCATAACGGTGGTCAGCAGCATCGCCGCGTCCATGAAACTCCTCGTCTACGCCCACTTCGGACCTGTCACGATCAGCCTAGTGCGGCCGCACCAGGCGCGGCCAGACCGCATCGGCGCCGAACTACGCGCATTCGACGCATCGGCAAACTAAAGTTCGCGCGGTCAAACGCTTCAGCGGTGTCCGCTAAACTCTCGCGATCATGCCCGCCGACGAAGGGGACGACGCCATGTTCGGACTGCGCCGCAAGAAGCCGCACGGGCCCGACTTCTCCGACATCACCTCCGAGTCGGCGGCGGCCGCGCTCGCCGCCGAGGGCTCGCTGGAGAAGCTGCTCCTGCTGCCGCCGGAGTTCGGCGGCAGCGACATCCCGCCGAACCTCGTCTACGTGCCCGTCGGTATCGCCGAGGTCAAGCAGCAGATCGACCTCGGCGTCGTGCGGCCGCTGGTCGCCGACGGCACCGTCACCCGGTACACGGCGACGCCGGAGTACGCCGGAGACAGCTTCATCCCGATCGCGGTCGTCATCACGGCCCACACCCCCGGCTCCTTCACCACGACGATCAACATCTGGGGCGAGGCGCTCCAGCGCGGCTGACACCCGCCGTCCGCACCCGGCATACTCATCTCGACCTGAGTAGCGCAGCGCATGTGCGGCCGTCAGGCGCCTGCGAGGCTTGCCGTCATGAAACGGGGAGCTTTCACCGCGGGCCTGGCGACGGCGCTGCTGCTCGGCGGCTGCGCGTCGTCGCTGGAGGACCTGGCGGAAGAAGACGCGCGGCACAAGGCGGCCGGTATCGGCACCGCCGTGCACGGCACGCGCAACGCCAACTGGACGGCGGAGCAGTTCGGCCGCCGGGCCGCCGAGCGCAAGGACCTGACCCTGCTCAGGGTGACCGGAAAGGACGCCGTGGGCGGCGTGACGCTCACGGTCAAGGTGACCGGCACCGGCGAGCAGCGGGACGGGTTCGGCGGCGGCACCACCACGGCCGACTACGACTTCTGCTACACCATCGAGATCACGCTGTACGAAGCCGCGCCGCCCGAGTCCGTGGACTGCCCCGCCGGTCCCCCGGTCACCTACCAGCCGCTGCCCCCGCCGGCGCGGCTGCCCGACCCCGACGTGATCGCGAAGGCACTGACCGGGGTCTCCGACGAGGCGGCGGCGCGGGCGGCGGTGGCCGAGCTCGGCCTGGATCCGCGGATCACGGTGGAGACCGTCACGAGGGGCGCGACGGTGGGTCTGGCGCTGCGCGCCGTCGACCTCGACCGGTCCTCGTTCGACTGCCGCCTGGCCCGCCTCGACACCGCCCAAGGCGGCAAGCCAGAGGTCTGGCGACCGGACTCGGCGCAGCTGCAGCCGGGCGAGATGAGCTGCAGCGCCGCCGAGGCAGCCGGTGCCCTCGGCCAGCGCCCACCGCACTGACCCATCGCAAGGAAGGGTCCCTTCTTATCGTTCTGCGTAGAAGAAGGGACCCTTCTTATCGAGACACTGATCGCTACCAGCGGTTGCGGGCCTCTTCAGCCCAGCCGACCAGGCCGTCGAGGCTGGTGCGGCCCCCGTCGCCGGTCGCGGCCCAGCCGGTGAAGTGGCCGAAGCACTGGTGCGTCTCGTTGGCCACGACACCGAGGTTCGTCCGGGAGACCTTCTCGTGGAACGGGTGGAACTCCGCCTCGACCCGGTCGCCGCTGATCCGCCACGGCCGCAGCCAGTCGGACCGGTCGTAGCTCCAGCGCAGCTCGGCACCGATCTTGTGCAGGCGACCCCCGACGAACAGGGCGTTCTCGGTCATGCCGGTGCCGTCGGTCCACTTGCCGCCCAGCTGGATCGCCCGGCCGGGCGCGGCCCCGGCGGCCCAGTTCCACGTCATGGCGTATGGCCACTTGCCCCGCCCGTGGTCCAGCACCGCGAACGCGTCCGGCCCGCCGATCTCGTGGCGGCGCCCGTGCAGCTCCAGCTCGCCGTGGACCGGACGGCCGAGATCCTTGACCGTGTACTGGAACCGCGTGCTGCTCCACGGCACGACCACACCCAGCGACTCGTGCCCGGCGGGCAGCGGCACCGCCACGTCGAGCCGCACCCCGCGCCCGGTCGCGTGGATCACGGTGCCGTCGGGGCGCTGCCCGATCCTGATCTCCAGCCCGCCACCGCGTACCGACACCTCGCCCGCGCCGCTGCGGGGCGGCAGCACGACCGCGCGGGCCAGCGGCACGACCGCCTCGGTGGCGCTCTCCTGCCCGGTGGCCCGGTCCAGCACGTACACGCTGTGCACTCCGGCGTAGTCCAGCGATGACGCGACGAGCCCGATGATGTGCGCGGGCGTGACGATGCCCCAGTACTCCCAGCGCTTGGCCCGGCCCCAGCCGCGCAGGTTGGCCGTGTGCAGCGGGCGGCGGGTCCAGCCGACGGCGGCCGGGTTGAGCCGGCCGTCGGGCAGGCACAGGTCAACCGGCGAGGTCAGCTCGGGTTCGTGCGTCATCGGGGGAGGATAGCCCTGCCGGCTGCGAGGCCGCCCAGCTGCCGAGCACCCGCAGCCGCTCCTCGGTGGGTGAACCGGCCTCGGCCACGTACGTCACCAGAAACTGGCCGGGGTCGCCGGGCAGGGCGAACGTCTCGTACGCGAAGTCCAGGTCCCCGACGACGGGGTGGCGCAGCAGTTTGCGCCCGTGGGCCTTCTCCTTGACCCCGTGCGCGGCCCACAGCTGGGCGAACACCGGATCCCGTACGGACAGCAGCCCCACCAGCGCCGCGAGCCGCTCGTCACCGGGGTGCCGTCCGGCATCGCGGCGCAGGTGGGCCACGGTCTCGGCGGCCACGGCCGGCCAGTCCCGGTAGCGCGTGCGGGTGTGCGGGTTCAGGAACGTCTGGTACGCCACGTTGCGCCGCTGCGCGGGCATGGCGCCGAACCCGGCGATCGCGTCGGCCAGCGCGTTCCAGGCGAGCACGTCCATGCGGCGGCCGAGCACGAACGCGGGCACGGCCGTCATCAGCTCCAGCATCCGGACCAGTTCCCGGCGCAGCTTCGGCGGCCGGGCCGGACCCGGCGTGGGGCGGGCCGGTCGGGCGAGGTTGCGCAGGTGGTCGTGCTCGGTGTCGTCCAGCCGAAGCACCCGGGCGATCGCGTCTAGGACCGCGTCGGAGACCCCGGTGCCGCGCCCCTGCTCCAGCCGGGTGTAGTAGTCCACGCTCACCCCGGCGAGCTGGGCGATCTCCTCCCGGCGCAGACCCGCCACGCGCCGCCGCCCGTACTCGGGCAGCCCGGCCTGCGCCGGGCTGATCCGGGCGCGGCGCGTGCGCAGGAACTCGCCGATATCCTGGGGACCGTTCTGCTGGGGCACGCCGACCAGTCTGCCCCGACGGCGCAGGCGCATCCTGGTACTGCCAGACCCAGGTTGCGCACAGCCCTGGGTCGCCCGGGAGAACCGCCGCAGGCTGACGGCATGACAGTCTTCGAGAACCTGACCACCCGCACCGCCGTCGTCACCGGAGCCGCCAGCGGCATGGGCGCCGCGACCGCGCAGCTCCTGGCCGCCTCGGGTGCCCGGGTGGCGCTGCTGGCCCGCCGGGCGGACCGGATCACCGGCCTGGCCGACAAGATCGTCGCTGACGGCGGCCAGGCCGTCGCCGTGGCCACCGATGTCACCGACGGCGCCGCGGTGGCCGCGGCCGCCGACGCGGTACGCCGCGCGTACGGGCGGGTGGACCTGGTCGTCAACGCGGCCGGGGTCATGCTGCCCAACCCGGTCGACCACGGTCGGGAGGACGAGTGGCTGCGGATGCTCGACACCAACGTCTCCGGGGTGCTGCGCGTCGTGCGGGCCTTCTCCGCGGACCTGCTGGCGGCGGCGGCTGCCGGCCAGCCCGCCGATCTGGTGAACATCTCCTCCATCGGCGCGCACGTGGCCTTTCCGAACTACGCCGTCTACGGAGCGACCAAGGCGGCGCTGACGCACCTGTCGACCGGGCTGCGGACCGAGTTCGGACCGCGCGACGTCCGCGTCACCAACATCGAGCCTGGCCTGACCGACACCGAACTCGGCGGCCATATCGACAACGCGGAGTTGTCGGCGCAGCTCAGCAGCATGCTCGAGGTCCTGGGCGGACTGTCCGCGACCGAGGTCGCCGACGTGGTCGCGTACGCGGTGAGCCGCCCCCGGCACGTCAACCTGCGCCAGATCGTCGTGCTGCCGACCCGCCAGGCATGAGGTCCGGCCGCAGTCCCGCCGGGGCGTCGCTCCGGCGGGGCTGTGAGATAACTAACCGATCGGTCGGTCTTATTTATTGCTAGCCTGCCGACATGAAGGCTGCGATCCTCCTGACCGGACGGCTGCTGAACGCCACCGCCGTGCTCGCCCCGCCACTGGGCCGGGCCGTCGCGTACAAGCTCTTCTTCCGCCCCACCGGACGCGCCCAGGTCCACCCGCGCGAGCAGGACGTCCACGCCGCCGCCACGGTCGGCGAGCTCGACTTCGACGGCGTGCCGGTCGCCACCTACGCCTGGGGCGACGGGCGGCGGCCGGTGCTGCTGGTGCACGGCTGGAGTTCGCGCGCCTCCCGGTACGCCGGCATGGTCACCGACCTGCTCCATCGCGGATTCAGCCCGGTCGCCTTCGACGCCCCCGGCCACGGCTCCTCCGGCGGCACCTCGACCAACCTGCTGCAGTACGAGCGGATCATGCGGATGCTGCAGCAGCGGCACGGCGGCTTCGCCGCGGTCGTCGCGCACTCGTTCGGGGTCCCGTGCGCCTTCCACGCCCTGCGCAACGGCCTGCGCGCGGACCGGCTCGTCGCGGTCAGCGGCCCCGCCGAGTTCGACCACCTGGTCACCGAGTTCACCCGGCAGCTGGGCCTGCGGCGGTCGCTCAGCGAGCACCTGCGCGCCCGGTCGGTCCGCGACATCGGCGTGCCCGACCTGTGGACGCGGTTCTCCAGCACGTACGAGCCGACGGCGGTGACGGTGCCGCTGCTGATCGTCCACGACGAGGACGACGACGTGGTGGAGGTCGGCCACGGCCGCCGCCTGCACGCGGCGTACCCGGGATCGCGGTTGCTGGTCACCAGCGGGCTCGGCCACCGCCGGATCCTCGGCGACCCGCGCATCGTCGCGCCGGTGGGCGCCTTCCTCGACGCCGGGACACCCGTGGCGCGCTGAGCCGGCCGGTCAGACCCCGGTCCGGGTCGCCGGGTCCAGCGCCGCCTCGACCGCCAGCGCCGCCATACCGGTCAGGCAGGCGCGCAGGTCGGCGGGTGACACGTGGCGGGTGTCGCCGCAGACCGTCAGCACCAGCGTGTCCGGCTCGTCCTCGACGTGCACGAACAGCCGCTCGAAGGGCTGGTCCTGCTGGCGCAGCCAGCGGAACGCGGTGCGGTCGGCGGCCGCCTCGACCTGCGCGGCGGTCGGCACCGGCCCCGAATCGTCCCGGTGGCGGACCCGCCGGTCGTTGAAGAAGCACGAGATGTCCAGCGGCTCGCCCCGCTCCCGCTCCACGCCCGCCACCAGCTCGGACAGCCGCTCCGGGTCGTAGTAGGCGTACTTGTAGGCGGCCATCGAGCGCTGGCGGGTGCGGCGTACCACCTCGTCGAAGGTCGCGTCGGCGACGTCGAGCACGCACAGGCTGGTCTGGTTGACCGGGCTGACGACGTTGGCCAGGCCCGGCCGGAACCGGTTGCTGACCACGGTCCGGACCACCGCCGGGCTGACCGCGGTCAGCCTGGCCAGCACCACCGCGAACGCCGCCAGCAGCACCGCGCCCGAGTCGGTCGCGGTCCGCGCCGCGATGATCCGCACCGCCGCGTGCATCGCGGGCGAGATCAGCTCGCCCTCCCAGTAGCGCGGCTCGCGCGGGTCGTCCGAGCCGGCGAACCTGCGCGCCGGTATGGCCCGCAGCAGCCCCTCCCAGTGCCGCATCGCCATCTCGTGCTGCCGCACGCCCGCCGGGGTCGCCTGCCATCTGGCCTGCTCCAGCGGCTGCATCAGCGCCGGGGGCGACCCGGCCGCGCCGGTGGCCGGGTCCCGCTCGGCCAGATCGGTCATCAGCACGAGACTGCCGAACCCGTCGCTGACCAGGTGGTGGAAGACGACCACGACGTGGGTCGGCACGCCGCCGCTGACCACGACGCCCATCCGCAGCGGCCACTCGGCGGCATAGTCGTACCCGGTGGTCCAGTAGCGCTGCCGCAGCTGCTCGCCGACCTCGGCCGGGTCCGCGCCGTCGGCGTCCACCACCTCGAGGGCGATCTCACCGGAGGCCGCCACCACCTGCCGCGGCCGCCCGTCCGCGCCGAACTCCAGCCGGGTGCGCATCGTCTGGTGGCGGCTCATGTTGAAGCGCAGCTCCGCCACCATGTCGTCCAATGTGGTGCCGTCCGGCAGCGGCAGGCAGCCGCCGACCGGGATGGCCGACTGCTGGCGCCGCATCGCCGCCCAGATCTCCCGCTGCCCCCAGGACAGCTCGCCGGTGCCCGACCCCTCACCGTGGAACGGCACCATGATCTGGTTCACGGTGGTCATGCACCGTCACCTCTACGTCTGTTCGATCGGCGTGGGCGGATGCTGCCACACCATACTCCGGCCAGGCGGCGCGGCGACCCGCCCCTCCGCCGGTGGGCGAACCCGGTCGGCACCGGGTCCGCCGCCTCGCGTCGGAGCCGTCACACCCGCCACTCACCACCGACCATGAGGTCGCGGCCGGCGATCTCGTTCACCTCGCGCCAGGCCTGGATCAGCTGCGGCCGGATCCGGAAGTACGGGTAGTCGCGCGACCTGCGCGGATCGAACCCGGTCCGGGCGGCGAACGCGTCGCCGACCTCGGTCGCGAGTTCGTCCACCACGACGGCGGTACCCTCGATGAGCACCACGTCGCGGGTCGGCCCCACCGTCAGCCGCACCCGCTGGTTGGCCCGCAGGTTCCGGGCCGTCGGGTTGCCGGCCGCCGTCGAGATCAGCAGCGTCTCGCCGTCCCAGAGGAACGACAGCGGCACCAGGTACGGCGTGCCGTCGGCGGCGGCGGTGGCCACCCAGGCGTCGACGTCGGTCTCCAGCCGCCGCAGGGTGTCGGCTCTGCGCTGCTCAGGTGAGCGGGGTGGGGTCGTCATAGGGTGTTGCCTCCTGCTCGAAGAGTCCGGGCCGGTCAGCTTGCCGCCTGCCGCACGAGTGCGCTGATGCGCGCCTCGGCGGCCGGGGTCAGCTCGGTGAGCGCGTACGCGGTCGGCCACATGTCGCCGTCGTCGAGGTTCGCCGCGTCGTTGAAGCCGAGGGTCGCGTACCGGGACTTGAACTTCTGCGCGCTCTGGAAGAAGCAGACGAGCTTGCCGTCGCGGGCGTACGCGGGCATGCCGTACCAGAGCTTCGGTGCCAGCTCCGGGGCGGCGGCGGCGATGATCTCGTGCAGGCGCCCGGCCAGGGCGCGGTCGGACTCGCCCATCTCGGCGATCTTCGCCAGCACCTCCCGCTCCGCCTCCGCCCTGGCCGTGGCCGGGTCGCGGCGGGCAGCGGACTTCAGCTCGCGGGCGTGGTCCTTCATCGCGGCGCGCTCGTCGGCGCTGAAGCCGTCGTGGGTCTTGCTCTTCGCAGTGGTGGCGCCCATGGTCACTCCTGAGGTCGCGGGCCTCGCCGGCCCTTCGGTCGTGGCCTCATCCGGCCACGGGACAAGCTTCTCGCCCCGGCCGACCCGCGCCATCCGTGCCGACCACGGAGGCCACCACGGAGTCGGGCCGTCAGTGCTACTCGGTGGCCGCCCGCAGGCCGCGCGGTTACGGTGGGAGCCCCGCACCCGGCACCCGGCCGCAGCGTGCGACACGGCAGAGAAGAGACCCGCTTGCGCGGCACCACGTACGGCACCGCCGCCTCCGGCAGTCCGGAGCTGGCCCAGGCCCTGGCACTGACCTCGGACGAGCCGGTGTGGCGGCTGCCCGCGGACCGCTACCGGGCCGAGGCCGAGCAGCGCCAGCACCGTCCCGAGTGGACCTGGACCGCCCGGGGCGGCGACGGCCGGATCCTGGCCCGCGCCCTGTGGTGGGGGCAGCACGACAGCGTCCACCCGCTGGCGCTGGACTGCCTCGCCGTCGCCGCGGAAGTGCCCGCCGGTGAGCGGCCGATGCTGGCCGCCGGGCTGCTGGACGCCGCGCACCGCGCGTTCGGCGAGGCGGGCGCGCCGCAGCCGCCGCTGTACAACCTCATGCGGCTGCCCGGCGGCTGGCGCGACGATCCGGCGTACGTCAAGGCGGTCGCCTGGCGGCAGGAGGCCGCCCGGCGGGCCGGGCTGACCGTCGAGGTGGAGCGGCTGCAGTACGAGTGGACGCCCGAAGCCGGTGTCCCGGACCAGCCCCAACGGCTGGTCTTCACGCCCGAGCCCGACGACGGGGCCTTCCTCGCCGCGATGCTGCGGGTGGCCGAGGGCTCGCTCGACGCGCACACCCGGGAGAGCGAGGCCGCGCACGGAGCCGAGGCCGCCGCCCGCGAGGCGCTGGCCTTCTACCTCGACCGGCCCGGCAGCCGCGACTGGTGGCGGCTGGCGTACACCCCCGACGGCGCCCTGGCCGGGCTCGCGATCCCGTCCGCCACGCCCTACCACCGCAACGTCGGCTACCTCGGCGTGGTGCCCGAACTGCGCGGCCGCGGGTACGTGGCGGAGCTGCTGGCCGCCATCATCCGCCTGCACGCGGCCGACGGCGCCGACCGGATCACCGCCACCACCGACCTGGGCAACCGGCCGATGGCAGCCGCGTTCGAACGGGCCGGATTCCGCACCACGGAAGTCCGTCTCATCCTGTCCGCCCCCGCGTGAACCCGGCCGCGCGGGCGCCGGGCATCCGCGCTCAGCGGGAGATCACGAAGTTGGCCAGCTCGGCCACCGGCCGGTAGCCGAGCGCGGCGTAGAGCCTGTTCGACGTAGGGTTGGCCTGATCGGTGAACAGGCACGCCCGCGCACCCCCGGCCTGTACCCGCCGGGACACCTCGGCGACCGCGTTGGCGGCCCAGCCGCGACCGCGCTGCTCCGGCGGCGTGTACACCGGACCGACCCGGGCCGCGCCGAACGAGGGCGGGTGGCATCCGATCAGGTGCACCGGCGCCCCGGACCCGTCGACCCAGAACCACAGCCGACCGGCCTGGAGCCGGCGCCGCACCTCGGCGGGGTCGGCCATCTCGGGCATGCTGCCATGGGTGAGCCGCCCCGCCTGCTCATCGGCGTCCCCCACGAACGCGGCGGACCACCGCGCCGCCAGGGCCAGGTCGTCGACCGTGGCGGGCACCAACCGGCCCGGTACGGGCGCCGGAGGGTTCAGCTCGCCGAGTTCGTACAGCATGGTCTGCCGCCGGACCTCGACCCGGCCGCCGCCCAGCCGGGCCAGTTCGGCGACGCACAGCTCGGCGGTGGGCAGCACCCCGTTGACCCCGAGCACCTCCTCGCCGCGCTCGTGCAGGGCACGGGCCAGCGCCACCGCCGCGCCGTCCGGCATCGGCAGCAGGAACAGCGGGTACGGCACGCTGTTCGAGGCGCGCATCGCGGCCCCCACCACGGCATCGGACTCGTCGCCGACCGCCAGCCACCAGTGGTGCGCGGGCAGCGGAACTCCGGCGGCCAGCTGCGCCACCGACCGGTGGGCGGTGGTGGTGACCGCCGTGTTGACGACCGGTGCGGCGGCCAGATGTGCTCCGGCGCAGGCGAGGAACTCGCCCGGATCGGCGAAGAACCGCAGCCGCGTATCGTTCCGGAATGCACTCACCGGCGGATGCTAACCACTGCCGCGCCTGCGGGCGAGGACATTGGGCGACGTTGCTCCGCAGCGCGTGTCAGGAGTGATCGGGCCCGGCCTGAGCAGGTACAACTCTGCCATGGAATGCATGGTGCTACGCAGATCGTCCGATGGCTACCTCGGCAGGCAGGGCGGGTTCTTCTTTCAGGGCATCTCCGCGGAGTCGTGCGGATCGAAGCGGCTGTGCCTGCACGTGCTGACGATCCCGCCGTACAGCGAGGGGACGCCGCACGTCCACGCCGGGCACGAGTCGGGGATCTACGTCGTCCGCGGCACCCACACCGTCCGCTACGGGCACGCGCTGGAGTTCAGCCAGGTGCTGACGCCCGGCGACATGGTCTACATCCCGGCGGACCTGCCGCACATGCCGGTGACCGGCGCCGAGGAGGTGGTCGTCGTGGTCGCGCGCACCGACCCGAACGAGCAGGAGTCGCTGCACCTGCTCGCCTCCGCCGACCTCGGCGGCGAGCTGCCGCTGAGCGAGTTCGCGGGCGCCCGCTGAGCGGCGGGGGCGGCACGGCCGGATCGTGCCGCCCCCGTGCCGCGGGTTAGTTCGACCCGCCGCCGTGGCATACAGATGTCAGGAGGCAGTCATGTACGACGACTCGACATCGACGGCCGGACACGGCCGAGTCCTGAACCGCGAGCAGTTCGTCGCGTATGCCAAGGGCCGGATCGACGCGGCGACGACCTTACTGGACAGACACGCGCGGATGGCCGGGATCTGCTCGTGCGGCCGGGCACTGCCATGCCCGCTGGCGCAGTCCCTGGCCCGTACCGCCGCCCATTTCCGCGGGCGGCTGGCCGCGGTCGCCGGCTCCGCGCCGCCCCGCCGCGGTCGCCGACCGCGAGCCCGCTGACCACGGTCACGACGGGCCCACCCCCTGGCGGCCCGCTGGTACGTTGCCGGTGCCGGGCGGGCGGGTGACCCGTCCGCCCGGCTACGCGGTCACTGCTTGCTGAACACCTGCGCGCCCGAGCCGTTGCAGTCGTAGATCTGCAGCCGGGCCCCGTTGGCGGTGGACCCGCTCGGTGAGTCGACGCAGCGGCCCGACTGCGGGTTGCGCAGCCCGCCGTTGGCCTGCGGCACCCAGTTCTGGGCGCCGCCGCCGTTGCAGTCCCACAGCTGCAGCTGCACCCCGTTGGCGGTGCCGTTGCCGGTGACGTCCAGGCACCGGCCCAGCGAGCGCAGCGTCAGGCCGTTCCAGCTCCAGCGCTGGTCCTGCGAGGTGCCCTGGCAGTCCCACAGCTGCACGGCCGCGCCGTTGCCCCCGGTGTCGTCGGCGGCGACGTCGACGCACTTGCCGCCGGGGCCGAGGATGTTGGTGGCGCTGCCGTGGCCGCCGCCGATGCGGATCAGCTGCGCCCCGGAGCCGTTGCAGTCCCAGATCTGCAGCCTGGTCCCGTTGGCGGTGGCCCCGTTCGGGGCGTCGATGCAGCGGCCCGACTGCGGGTTGAGCAGCGTGCCGTTGGCCTGCGGGACCCAGTTCTGGGCGCCGCCGCCGTTGCAGTCCCACAGCTGGAGCAGGGCGCCGTTGCCGGTGCCGTTGTTGGTGACGTCCAGGCACCGGCCCAGCGTGCGCAGGGTGCTGCCGTTCCAGGCCCAGCGCATGTCGGCGGCGAAGCCCTGGCAGTCCCACAGCTGCACGGCCGCGCCGTTGCCGCCGGTGTCGTCGGAGGCCACGTCGACGCACTTGCCGCCGGGGCCGAACAGGTTCTGCCCGCCGGGCGGCGGGCTGGTGTTGAGCTGCTTGGACGCCGCGATGATGCCGAGATTCGCGGCGCGGACCCGGGCGAGGTCGAACTTCATGACCTGCCGGTCGTACGTCCAGAAGCCGTTGACCTCACCCTCGACGTCGAACGGCTGGGTGTAGACCAGCGCGCTGGCGCCGCGGCTGTACATCAGCGTGGTCGCCCGGTTGATCAGGCCGACGTACCGGTCGGTGATCGACTGGACGGTGGAGTGCATCTCGTACGCCCCGAAGTTGCCGTTCGGGCTGTACTCGTGGCCGGGGGTGCGGATGCCGAGGCCGCCGTACTCCCCCAGCACCGAGACGCGGGTGCCCGACGGGATGGGGGCGTCGGGGCCGACGTACATGTGCCAGTCGATGAAGTCGCCGTTGGCCGGGTCGCCCTTGGAGTTGCAGCAGTTGAAGCCGCTGTGGGCGTTGACGAACCGGGTCGGGTCCTGGTTCTTGACGTTCTGCACGATGCGGCTGGTGTCGGCGAGGTTCCACTCGCCCCAGCCCTCGTTGAACGGCACGTACGCGATCACCGACGGGGCCGAGCGGTGCTCGTCGACGATCTGGCCCAGCTCGGTCTCGAACTGGGCGTGCTGCTCGGCGGTGCCGGGCACGCCGTGCATGCTCGGCATGTCCTGCCAGACCAGCAGGCCGATGCGGTCGGCGTGGTAGAACCAGCGCTGCGGCTCGACCTTGATGTGCTTGCGCACCATGTTCAGGCCGAGGTCCTTGATCTTCTGCAGGTCGGCGGCGAGCGCCGCGTCGGTCGGCGCGGTGTACAGCCCGTCGGGCCAGAAGCCCTGGTCCAGGGTGCCGTTCTGCATCACGAACTGGCCGTTGAGGGTCGGCATGAGCCGCCCGTTGATGACGGCCTTGCCGATCTCGCGCATCCCGAAGTAGTGCATGGTCTGGTCGACCGTGGTGCCGCCGGAGTTGCGCAGCGAGATGCGCAGGTTGTAGAGGAACGGGTCGTCGGGCGACCAGCGGCGGGCGTTGGGCACCGGCACGCTGAAGTCGGTGAACGCGCCGGTGGCGCTGCCCACGACGGTGGAGCCGTTGAGCGCCTCGGCGAACACCGAGTGCCCGGTCACGTCCCCGCGCGTGAAGACGCGCACCCGCAGCGTGTTGTTGCTCAGGTTGGGGTAGAAGTCGACGCTGTAGATCGACGAGGTCGGCGTCGGCTCCAGCCACACCGTCTGCCAGATGCCCGACGACGGGATGTACATGATGCCGCCCGGGTTGCGCACCTGCTTGCCGCGGACCGGGTTGGTGCCGTTGACCCCGGAGTCGGTCGGGTCGAACACCTTCACGATCAGCTCGTTGGTGCCGCCGTTGAGCTGCGGGGTGATGTCGAACTCGAACCGGTCGTAGCCGCCGGTGTGGCCGCCGACCTGTACGCCGTTGACCCAGACCGTGGTCTGCCAGTCGACCGCGCCGAAGTGCAGCTGCACCCGCCGGCCGGCCCAGCCCGCCGGGACGGTGAAGGTGCGTCGGTAGAACAGGTAGTAGCGGGTGTCGTTGGCGGGGCGCTTGATGCCCGACAGCGCCGACTCGACCGGGAACGGCACGTTGACGCGCTCGGGCAGGGTCTGGCCGAAGACCGGGGCGTCGTTGGTGGTCGACTGGCGCAGCTGCCACTCGCCGTTGAGGTTCTGCCAGTCCGGGCGGGTCATCTGCGGCCGGGGGTACTCCGGCAGCGGCGTGCCGTTGAGGGCCTGGGCGGTCCAGGGGGTGGTGAGCGGGGACGGCTGGGCGGGCGCGGCGACGGCCGGTGCCTCGGTGGTGGTCAGCCCGGCCGCGACCACGGCCAGGCCGGTGAGGGCGGACAGGACGGCGCGGCGCAGGCGCGCCGGTGGACGTGCTCGCTGCATGGGTTCTCCTCGGGACGGAGCGCGTCAGCGCGGACGGCACGGTGCGCGGGAGGGACGGCACCGCTCTATAACGTTATTTTGCTGCCCCATAGATAACCTCCTTAATAAATTCGTGTCAATGCCACACTCGCCGACCAGGTCCGCCGACCCCGCTTCAAGATCGCTCAAGTTGCCGGGCAATCGGGCGAATACGAGCCGCGATACCCCCGATTGCCCGGCAACCTGAACGGTCTTGGGCGAGAACGCCGCGCCGGGCGGGGCCGGGAACAGGGACGGGAGGTCAGGCGAAGACGAGGCGGACCGCGAGGGCCACGAAGACGGCGGCGGCGATGCGGTTGAGGATGCCCGAGATGGGGCGGCGGCGCTGGAGCCACTGGCCCAGGCGGCCCGAGGCGACCGCGATGACCGCGTCGACGAGCAGGCCCACCAGCACGAACAGCAGGCCGAGCACCAGCAGCTGCAGCCCGGTGCGGCCCCGGTCGGGCGCCACGAACTGGGGCAGGAACGCCAGGTAGAACAGGACGATCTTCGGGTTGAGCAGGTTCGTCACGGTGGCCCGCCACAGCACGGTGCGCAGCGGCAGCACCGGGCGCAGCTCGACCTCGGTCGCCCCGGCGCTCTCCCGCCACGAGCGGATGCCGATGTAGAGCAGGTACGCGGCCCCGGCGTAGCGGACCACGTCGTACAGCACCGGGACGGCGGCCATCGCGGCGGCCAGACCTGCCGCCACCAGCGCGGTGTGCACCAGCATGCCCAGGGACATGCCGACCGAGGCGACCAGGCCCGCCCTGACCCCCTGGCTGATGGACGTGGCCAGGATGTAGAGCATGTCCGGCCCCGGGGTCAGGCAGATGACCAGGACGGCGACGAGGAAGACGGCGAGCAGGCCGGGATCGAGCAGCACTGATACACCATATAGGACGGATGATCCGGACCGACGATCCGGGGACGCCAGGTCACCCGGGTCAGCGACGGGCGGTCACCGCCTCCAGGAACGGGGTGAGGTCGGTCAGCGGCGATCCTTCGTAGAGCCCTGCGGTGCCTACGGCCGGGCCGGGGTCGGCCGAGCTGTCGGTGAACAGGCGGTCGAAGGCGGGCGGTGCGGCGGGCTCGGCGTCGTCGGCCGGCGGCAGCAGCATCGCGACCCGGATCAGGCGTTCGTCCGCGCCGTCCTGCTCCGTCAGCGCGACCAGGCGCCGCCGGAACTCCGGATACCCCAGCGGCTGCGCGCCGGCTCGGGCCAGGTGGTCGAAGACGTCGGCGTAGCGCAGCGTCGACGGCCGGACCAGGTGGACCGTGTCCGTGGCGGGCCGGTGCCCGACCGCCACCGCCGCCAGGTGCCGGGCCACCGCGTCGACGGCGAGGTGGTCGGTGCTCGCTTCGGTGGGGAAGACGACGCCGGTGGCGGCCGCCGCGTACACGATCGAGTGGGCCAGCGACGCCGGGTTCGGCACGCCGGTCACCCGGTGCGGCCATATCTCGCCCAGCCGGTAGACGACCGAGTCCACGCCGAGTGCGCGGGCGCCGAGGAGCAGGTGCTCGGCGACCAGTTTGGACTGCTCGTACCCGCCGGGCGGGAGCTCGTCGAGGCCGGGCAGCGCGGCCGGACCGTCCAGGTCCGCCCCCGTGCCGCCCAGGACGCTCAGGGTGGACAGGACGTGCAGGCGGCAGCCCTTCCCGGCGGTGGCCAGCCGGATCAGCTCGCCGGTGCCGGCCACGTTGGGCGCGCGGTGGCCGTCGTAGTCGCGCAGGAAGTTGACCATCGCACCGGCGTGGACGACCCCGTCGATCTCCTCGGCCAGCTCCTTGAACTGCGGTCCGGACAGGCCGAGCCCGGCCTGGGCCAGGTCGCCGGGCAGTGCCCGGACCGAGCCGTCGGCCAGTCGGGGCTCCAGCACGGCGAGAGCGTCATTCAGCCGGTACGCCCGGAGCACCTCGACCAGCCGCCTGGCCGCCTGTTCGGCGTCCGCGGCGCGGACCAGGCAGACCAGCTCGACCCGCGGCCCGGCGAGCAGCTCCGCCAGCAGGTGCGCGCCGATGAACCCGGTGGCACCGGTCAGCAGCAGCCGGCTCGCGGTCTGCGGCGGGCGGGGCACCTGCGCGGTGACCAGCGCGGAAGCATCGGCGTCGCGGCGCAGCCGGGACACGTCGAGGGCCGTACGGCCGGTCGCGCCGTCGACGAGCAGCCGGGCCTGCGCGCGTACCGTGTCGGCACTCAGCAGGTCGGCCACGTGCACCGGGCGCCCGCAGCGGACCGTCAGCAGCGTCGCGACCTGGTGGGCGAGCAGCGACGTGCCGCCGTACCCGGCGAAGGACGCGACCACCGACACCTCGCCGACGCCGAGCAGCTCGCGCCAGACGGCGGCGACCAGCTCCTCCTCGACGCTGGCGGGCTGCTCGACCGGGCCGGTGGCGGCGCTGTCGCGGGCGATCCGCTCCAGGGCCTTGCGGTCGGCCTTGCCGTGCGAGGTCAGCGGGATCGCCCGCACCGGGGTGACCGTCTGCGGCACGGTCTCGGGCGGCAGCTCGGTGCGCAGCCAGTCCAGCAGCGGCCCCACCTCGATGCCGGCCCCCGGTCGCGCCACGACGAACGCGGCGAGCGAGCGGGCGTCGCCCTCGCCCCGGGTGATCACGGCCGCCGCCTGGACCGACGGGTGGGCGCTGAGCACCCGCTCGACCTCGGCCAGCTCGATCCGTACGCCGCCGACCTTGACCTGGTCGTCGCGCCTGCCGTCGAACATCAGCAGCCCGTCGGCGGTGTGGTGGCCCAGGTCGCCGGTGCGGTAGAGCAGCTCGCCGCCGATCTGCGGGAACGGGTTGGGCACGAAGGCCCGCTCGGTGCGCGCCGGGTCGCCGAGGTACCCGGCGCCGACGCACGCCCCGCCGATGTAGATCTCGCCGACGGTCAGCGCGGGCACGGGCCGCATCTCGTCGTCGAGCACCACCGCGGCCGTGTTGGGGATGGGGGTGCCGAGCGGGATCCGGCCGGACAGGTCGTCGATGTGGTGGAACACCGAGCCGATCGAGCACTCGGTCGGCCCGAACGTGTTGGTGACGCGCAGGTTGGGCAGCAGCTCGCGCAGTCGGCGCAGCACGGCCGCGTTGGCCTCCTCGCCGCCGATGAGCATGCGGCGCAGGCCGGCCAGGCTCGTCCGCAGCTCCGGGCGCAGTTCGAGCAGGGTGACCAGGGCGCTGAGCACCGACGGCACGAAGTCGGTGATCGTGACGCCGTGCTCGGCCAGGATGCGGCAGGTGCCCTCCAGGTCGAGGATGCCGCGCCGGTCGGGCATGACCACCAGGCCGCCCGTGGTCAGCGGCCACAGCACCTGCCACATGGAGGAGTCGAAGGTGGGGCGGCTGTTCTGCAGCACGACCTGGTCGGCGCCGTCGCCGAAGTGGAACGACATCGACGCCATCCGGTTGACCAGGCCCCGGTGCCGGTTGAGGGCGCACTTGGGGGTGCCGGTGGAGCCCGAGGTGAAGTACCCGTAGATGAGGTCCTCGGGGCCGGGCCGCACCCCCGGCTCCGGTTCACCGGCCTGCTCGGCCGGGCCGAGGTCGGCGCGGACCACGAGGTCGTCGGCGCCGACGGCCCGCACCACCGGCAGCGTCGCCTCGACCGCCAGCACGGCGCTGGGCGCGAGCTGGCCGAACAGGCCCTCGATGCGGGTGGTCGGCCACTCCGGGTCGATGGGCACGAACGGCGCGCCGACCTTCATCGCCGCCAGCAGCGCCGCCGGGAACTCGACGCCCTCGTTGACGACCAGCGGGACGAACCCGCCCGGGACCGCGCCCGCGTCGCGCAGGCGCACCGCGATCGCCTCGGCGAGCCGGTCGAGTTCGCGGTAGGTCAGCTCGCGGTCGCGGTAGCGGACGGCCGGGCGGTCCGGGTGGCGGTCCGCCGCGGCTTCGAACAGGTCGAGCACCGAGCAGTCGGAGGGTACCGCCAGTGCCGGGCCGACCCCGGCCCACAGCTGCCCGACCGGTCGCACGATGGATGCGCGCGTCTCCACAACAGGTCCCTCCCGCCGCGCGGGCATCGTCCCCGCACGTCTGCGCCGCCGGAAGTCGGGTCCCGATTCGACGACGTCACGTCATGTACACATTGGATTCACAATTGTTAACCGATTGACTTTTATGGATCAGCTGTAGTTACTAACATACATCAAAGTCTATTGGGAAGAGTCTTGTCGTCCTTTGTGGACCACTGCTAGGGTGGCCGGGTTTTGGCGGACCGACCCGGCCCGCGCGGCACCCAGGGCGAGAGGCACGAGCAGATGCGACACCGGGAACTGGCCGGCCAGCACGTCGGCGTATTCCAGGCGGGCGGCCTGTCCAGCCTCGCTCTCGGCGTGTGGCTGCGCGACAACGGGATCGCCAGCCATCACTACGTGGCCGACATCGGACAGCACGACGACGGCGTCGACGGGGTCGTCGCCGGGCTGCGCGCGCACGGGTTCGAGGCCACCGCCGTCGACCTGCGCCCGAGCATGGCCGCGATGGGTCTGCGGCTGCTGCGCCACCAGGCCCGCCACGACGGCGGATACTGGAATACCACCGGCGCCTCGCGCCACGTCCTGGTCGAAGGGCTGGTCGGGCGGATGCGCGCCGACGGCTGCACGGTGCTGGCCCACGGCTGCGTGGGCGGCGGCAACGACCAGCGGCGCTTCGCGGCGTACGGTCGCGCGTTCGCCCCCGACCTGCCCGTCTTCGCCCCCTGGACCGACCCGGACGCCCTGGCCCGCTTCCCCGGCCGCAAGGAGATGCTCGCCGCGGTCGAGCACGCCGGCCTGCCGCTCGACGAGGGCAGCGACGCCGACCGCTCCACCGACGCCAACCTCGCCGGCGCCTCACACGAGTCGACCGCGCTGGAGGACCTCGCCAACCCGGTGGGCCCCCGCACGCTGCGCCCCCGCTGGAGCGCCTGGCCCGCCGAGGCGCCCGAGCGGGCCGACACCGTCACCGTCACCTTCACCGACGGCGAGGTCACCGACGTCGACGGCAGCGGCCCCGACCCGGTCCGGGTCCTGACCACCGCCAACGACCTCGGCGCCCGGCACGGGATCTGGCTGCGCGACGTGGTCGAGCGGCGCATCATCGGCACCCGCTGCCGGGGCGTCTACGAGGCTCCCGGCCTCGAAGTGCTCGACGTCGCCTGGCAGCGCGCCCTCGAGGTCTGCCTCGACCCGCACGCCCAGGCCCTCTACCGGACGCTGGCCCCGGTGCTCGGCGCCGCCGTCTACGAGGCCCGCCACGAGGCCGCCGCGCCGGCCGCCGCCCGCCTGGCCATGGACGAACTCACCCGCGCCGTCACCGCCACGGTCCAGCTCAGCCTGCACCAGGGCCGGGCGCGGGCCGAGGGCATCGAAGCCCCCGGCACCGGGGGCGACCAGCAGACCCGGTTCGGCTCCGGCGGCAACCGCTGGCACGACCCGTCCGCGAACTGACCCGCCCCGCACCGCCGACGAAGAGAGACCGATCGCAGTGAGCGCCCCCGTCATCGCCCTGTGGGCCGTGCCCCGGTCCCGGTCGACCGCGTTCCTGCGGATGCTGATCGAGCGGGGCGACCTGGAGGTGGTCCACGAGCCGTTCTCCAACCTCGCCGCAGTGGGCCACTTCGACGTCGCCGGACGGCGCGCCGGCAGCACCGGCGAACTGTTCGACCTGCTGCTGGCGCTGGCCGAGGAGCGGGGCAGGACGGTCTTCTTCAAGGAGACCACCGACTACCCGTACGACGAGATCCTCGCCGACCAGCGCCTCTACACCTCGGTCGTGAACACCTTCATGATCCGCGACCCGGCCGCGGTGATCGCCTCCCACTACGCCATGAACCCGGCGGTCGAGCGCGACGAGATCGGCTTCGAGCGCCTGCACGGCATGGTCACCGCCGTACGCGCCGCGACCGGCCGGGACCCGCTCGTGCTTGACGGCGACGAGATGGCCGCCAGCCCCGCCGAGGCCGCCGCCCGGTTCTGCGCCGAGACCGGGCTGCCGCCACTGCCCCAGGCGCTGACCTGGCAGTCCGGTTCGCAGGACATGTTCTCCCGGACCCAGGCGTGGCACCGCGACGTCGAGGCGAGCACCGGTTTCACCACCGAGGCGACCCGCCACGGGGTGCGGCCCGACAACGACCCGCGCCTGGCCGAGCTGGACGCCTACCACCGCCCGTTCTACGAGGCCCTGCGCGCGACCCGGTTCGTACCCGCCCCAGCCTGAGCCGGGTCGACGGTCGGCTGCTCCTACTTCTTGCCCTTGCCCTTGCCTTTTCCCTTGTGCTGCTCGGGCCCCGGGCCGCCGCCCCGGCCGTCCACATCGGCGGGCGTACCGGTCGTACGCGGGCTCGGCGCGGTCGTTTCGACCACGGTGGTGGTGCTCCGGCACGCCCGGCCGTCGAGGGCGAAGTCCGCGGGCCGGCTCGCCTGGGTCATCCGGGCGCCGGTCAGCTTCACGGTCACCGGCCGTCCGGGCGCCAGGCCGTCCGGGGCCGTCACCGACACCTGGCGGCCTTCGCGCAGCAGCCGGGCCGGCCCCTCCGCCAGCATGCGGTCGCCGCCGCTGGTGAAGGTCAGCCGCCACCCGGCGCCGGGCCGGTCGGTGCTGGACGCGACGGTCACGGTGGCGGCGTACCGGTCTCCGCTGACGTGCTCGTCGTAGGTGACCTCGCACAACTCCGGCGGTTCGGCCGTCTCGGCGGCGGGCGGTCGGCCGCTCGCCGCGCCGCCCGCCATGACCGCGCTGGCCAGCCCGGCGGCCAGCAGCGCGGCGGTGGCCGCGACCGGCTTGGGCCGCAGCGCCGCGCGCCGGGTCGGGCCGGGGCGGCCGCTCAGGCGTACCGTGTCCGAGGGCATCGCCAGCACCTGGGTCGATTCGCGGTCGGCGCCGGACGCCGCCGCGGGCGCCTCGGCCGGGGTCGTGCCGAGCCGGGTGGCGAGGTCGGCGGCGGTGGGGCGCTCGGCGGGGTCCTTCGCCAGGCACGCCATGCACAGGGCGGCGACGTGCGGGGGCAGGCCGTCGATGGGCGGCAGCGCCTGCGGCGGCTGCCGGACGTGGTCGCGCAGCCGCTGCGCGGCGGTGCCGCCGGGCCAGGGCAGCGAGCCGGTCAGGCAGCGGTAGAGCACCAGGCCCAGCGCGTACACGTCGCAGGCGGCGGTGACCTCGGTGCCGGCGATCCGCTCCGGTGCGATGTAGTCGACGGTGCCGACCAGCTCGTCGCCCTCGTCGGCGGTGCCGGACAGGGCGCAGATGCCGAAGTCGACGACCTTCACGCCCTGCGCGGTGAGCATGATGTTGGCGGGGCTGACGTCGCGGTGGACGATGCCCCGGGCATGCGCGGCCGCCAGCGCCCCGGCCGCCTGCGCGGTGATCTCGACCGCGCGGCGCCAGCCCAGGCCCTGCGGCGCCGCGCGTAGCGCCAGCGACAGCGTCGTCCCCTCGACGACCTCCATCACCAGGTACGGCTGCCGGTGCCCGTCGGTGGTGGCCTGCTCGCCGTAGTCGTACACGGAGGTGAGGTGCGGATGGGAGAGCTTCGCCGCCGCCAGCGCCTCGACCCGCAGCTGGGCCAGCGCCCCGGGCTGGGCATCGAGCGCCGAGCTGAGCAGTTTGACGGCCACCGGCCGGTGCAGGACCTCGTCGTACGCCCGCCACACGACTGCCGTACCACCGGTGCCGAGGCGTTCCACCAGCCGGTAGCGCCGACCGACCAGCTGCGGAGAATGTGCCATATCACGGGCCTACCCAACCGGAACCGAACGTAACGGATACCGGCCGAGACGCTGCAGTACGATCCCCCGGTGACCGAGACCCTCCTGCTGCGCTTCTCCTTTTTCGAGCACGACTGGGACGGGGACGTGGACTGGGCCGCAGAGGCCGAGGCGGAGCTGCTGCGCCGGGCCGAGGGCGACTGGTTCCCCGTCGACGGCACCGACGAGCCGGAGGAGTTCGAGACGCTCGACGAGCTGGCGGAGCGGGCCGAAGAGGTCGTCGTCGGCGAGTGGGACATGCCCGCCGACGCGGTCCGGCTGCCGCTGGCCAAGCTGCGCGCCATCATCGCCGAGGGCGGCTGGACGTTCGCGGCCGGGGACTTCGCCGACTACGAGGGCCACCACAACGACACCGAACTGACCGTGAAGCTGGTCCGCGACGTCTGAGGCGCACCGGTAAGGCACGGCCGGGGAAAAGCGGGTGCGGCGCCCGGGCTGGCTGGCTACCGTCCGGGCGTGGCGCACACCTATCCCCCGCTGAACGTGGCAGTCCGCACGCCTCGCCTGACGCTGGCCGGTGCCTCCGACGAACTGCTGGAGCGCCTGGTGCCGCTCGTGCGGGCCGGGATCGCCGACGCCGAGCCGTGGCCGTTCGACGACCCGCACTCGTTCTACGCCGACAGCCCCGAACGCGAATGGCGGTGGCTGCGCGCCATCTGGTCCGGCCGCTCCCGCATGAGCCCCGATGCCTGGCGGCTCTACTTCGTCGTCCTCGTCGACGGAGAGCCGGTCGGCATGCAGGACCTCATCGGCCGGGACTTCGACCGGTTCGGCACGGTGTCCAGCTTCTCGTGGCTGGCACCCGGCAGTCGCGGACAGGGGCTGGGCCGGGAGATGCGGGCGGCGATCCTGCAGCTGGCCTTCGCCGGGCTGGGCGCGCGCGAGGCCGGCAGCGACGCCTTCGTCGACAACGTGGCCTCCAACCGCGTGTCCCGTGCCCTGGGCTACGAGCCGAACGGCACGGACTGGGACACCCGGCGCGGCGAGCTCGCGCGGATCCAGCGCTGGCGGCTCACCCGCGAGGCATGGGACCGGGTCCGCCGGGACGACATCGAGCTCACCGGCGTCAAGGAGTGCCTGCCCGTACTGGGCATATAGTCACCCTAAGTAGCCTCAACACCACGCACCGTACGGCGTGGTGCCGTGGATTCGTGCTCGCAGCCCGCTAGAACCGACCTCGGGGTCTTCCACCGCAGGGAGTCCAACTGTCACCGAGGAGAAACGTGAAGTCGTCTACCAGAGCTCGGGTACGACGGGCCGTCGGAGTGGTCGGCCTCGCGGCCGCCACCCTGCTGGCCTTCGGCGGTTTCGCCCAGGCCGAGCCCGAAGCAGCGGCGGTCATCAGCGCCTGCGTCGACAAGAAGACCGGCGACGTACGCATCCCCGACCTGCCCAGGGGTGGCGGGCACGGCTGCGGCAAGAACGAGCAGAGCGTGGTCTGGAACATCAAGGGCCCGCGCGGACCGCAGGGCAAGCCCGGCCGACAGGGCCCGCCCGGACCCCCCACGCTGCCGGCCGCCTTCGAGACGGCCAATCTCAGGGGCACGCTGACGCCGAACACCGACCCGCGCGACATCGCCCTGCTCGAGGGCCTGCCCGCAGGGCGCTACCAGTTCACGAGCACGATCACCGCGGAGACCGTCGGGGGCAATCCCTTCTTCCGGTGCAGCCTTGAGAAGAACGGGAACGTGGCCGAGCAGTTCGCAACCATGCTCGAGCGGATCGCCGGACAGCCCGACCCCTCGCAGGGCTACGGGGTGTCCAGCAGCATGACGGCTCTGGTCACCGTCGCGGCGGGCGACCGGGTCGCCGCGCGCTGCTTCGGCGTGGGGAGCTACGTCACGAAGCTGGTCGCGGTAGCGGTGGCGCCGGCGCCGGCGCCGTAGCGGTCGCCGCCCGTCGCAGCCGACAAGGAGCCGGAACGAGCCGCCACCAGCGGCCGTCCCGGCTCCTGCTGCTGTCGCCGTCAGGCGGGACGTGCCGCCGTGCCGGCGAGTATCGCGTCGGCGGCACGGACCAGGCCGGGCTCGACGCGGGCAAGGTCGACATCGAGTCCTTCCCCGACGGCGGCCTAGGCTGCAGTTTCGGGGAAAGTGCACGAATCCGGGCTCGGATTGCCGCACCTTCCCCGAAACTGCACCATGGCTTCCCGGATTTGGGCGAGTTCAGGCTGCGGCTAGAGGTCAACGGCTGCGTTCGACGGGTGGTCGAGCCAGATCCGGTGCAGGCCGTCGCGGGTCACCGTGAGGCCGGTGCGCTCGCGGGCAGGCTCGCCTTGGCGCCGCCACAGGGAGTACGCCTGCTCGACCTCGTCCCACAGCCTGCGCGGGCCGCGCTGCTCGACCCGGTTCGTGCCGGTGTCGAGGCACGACCAGGAACCGTCCAGGGCCAGCAGCCACAGCTGCGCGGAGCCGTCCTCGGGCAGCACGTCGAGCCGCCCGGCGTCGGGTACCAGGAGCGACACCCAGAGTGAGGCGTGCGGATGGTCGAGCGCATCGGGTGGGACGGGGGTGGTGTGGGTGGCTCCGGTCTGGCCGGCCGCCGCCTTCCACGCAGCGTCGGGGTCGACGCGGGCGGCGGTGCGTACCGGCATGGGATCGCCTGGCATCGACAGGAATCGGCCCTGCGCCGTGCCGTGGTCGACCTCCAGGCGCACGAGCGGGCCCCCGCCGAGTCCGCGCCACAGGCTGGCGACTATCAGGCCGCCGTCGGCGACCTGGAAGATCCAGTCCGGGGGTATGGCAGGGACGGCGCAGGTGGCGATGAGGCGGTCGAAGCGTGGTGAGCCGGGCCAGCCGGACCGCCCGTCCGTGGTGGCGATGTGCGGTTCGCAGCCGCAGGAATTGAGCCGCGAGCGGGCCGCCTCCACAACGGCGCCGTCGACGTCGACGCTGTACACGTTGGAGTCGCCGAGGCGGTGGCTGAGCAGCGCGGCGTTGTAGCCCGTGCCGAGGCCCACCTCCAGGACCCGCTCGCGGCCGGTGAGGGCGAGGGCTTCGAGCATGGTCGCCATCAGGCTGGGCCGGGTGGAGCCGCAGGTCGGAGTGCCGGATCGGGCCGGGGCCTTCGGGTCGGGGGTGGTCTCGCCGTCGAGCTGGGTGGCGAGAGCGGTGTCGGCGTACACGAGCCGCAGGTAGTCGGGCTCTCTGCGGTCGACCCCGCGCCACCTGCCGTCGGGCTGCCAGAGGAAGAACGCGGGCAGGAACCCGTGCCGCGGTACCTCTTGAAAGGCGCAGACCAGGTGCTCGTCGTCCAGGTGTCCACCATCGGCGAGCGCGCGCACGTACGCCGTCCGTGCCATGATCTCCGCGCTGCTCAACGTCCGTGTCTCCTCAGCGCGACTGGACCGTCACGCGGTAGTTGAGCTCGACGAGGTCGTGGGAGTAGTTCGGGGCCTTGAACGTCAGCCGCAGCCAGCGGTGCTCGCCGCCGCGCGGGTCGGGCGCGACCTCGACACGTTCGTCGCAGGCCCCGAGGTGCACCGCGCTGATGTTGCCCGTGCTGCGGAACCGGCGCACGCTCAGCTCGGCCCACAGCGCGGTCGGCGGCTGCGGGTACGGCGCACTGTCGGGCAGGAAGAACGAGATCTCCTGCAGCTGGCCCAGGCTGATCGCCCCGCGGAAGCCGGCACTGCGGCCCAGGACCACGTATCCGCTGTAGACAGTCGTGTGCACGGTCTCGCCGGTGGCCGGATCGGCACCGTCGAGGAACGCTCGCGGGCCGGGCGTCACCGCGCGGATCTCCAGGAACTCCACGCCCGAAGGCTATCGCCACCCGCAACCGGAAGCCCGGTCAGGCAGACTGCCGCCTCCCGCAGGAAACTGCACGTACCGGCGGGCGGCGGGCGGCCGGCGCGGCGGTCAGCCCAGGTCGGGGGCGGCCAGGCGGACCTTGTCGGCTGACTCGTCGTCGGGTTCCTGCTGCGACTGCCGCTCGGCCTGGACGCGCCGTGCGTACACCTCGATCTCCTCGGCGATCTCGTCCGGCGACCAGCCCAGCACCGAGCCCATCAGCCGCGCCACCGTCTCCGACGCCTGCACCCCGCGCGACCACGTCTCGATGGACGCCCGGGTACGCCGGGCCAGCACGTCGTCCACGTGCAGCGCACCCTCGTGCGACGCCGCGTAGACCGCCTCGGCCGCCAGGTAGTCGTCGGCCCCCGGCAGCGGCTCCGCCAGCTCCGGGTACTCCGCGATCAACGCCAGCACCTCGTGGATCATCGAGCCGTACCGGTTGAGCAGGTGCTGGATCCGCACCACGTGCAGCCCCGACTCCTGCGCCAGCAGGTGCCGCCGGTTCCACAGCCCGCGATACCCGTCGGCCCCCACCAGCGGCACCTCATGGGTGATCGACTCCGGCACCTTCAGGTCCAGCCCCCGCACCGCCTCGTCGACCGCGTCCTTGCCCATCACCCGGTACGTCGTGTACTTCCCGCCCGCGACGACCACCAGCCCCGGCACCGGATGCCCGACCAGGTGCTCGCGGGACAGCTTGCTCGTCTCCTCGGACTCCCCCGCCAGCAGCGGCCGCAGCCCGGCGTACACCCCTTCGACGTCCTCCTGGGTCAGCTTCGTGACCAGCACGGAGTTCACGTGCGCGAGCAGGTACCGGATGTCGCCGGCGGTGGCGGCGGGGTGGGCGAGGTCGAGGTGCCAGTCCGTGTCCGTCGTCCCGATGATCCAGTGCCGGCCCCACGGTATGACGAACAGGACGCTCTTCTCCGTCCGCAGGATCAGCCCGGTCCGCGACTGGATCCGGTCACGCGGCACCAGCAGGTGGATCCCCTTCGACGCCCGCACGTGGAACTGCCCGCGGGTGTCGGCCATCCGCTGCGTCTCGTCGGTCCACACCCCGGTCGCGTTGATGATCTGCTGCGCCCGGATGTCGTACACGTCGTCGCTGAGCTGGTCGCGCACCCGCGCCCCGACGACCCGCTCCCCTTCCCGCAGGAACGAGATCACCTTCGCCCGGTTGGCCGCGTGCGCCCCGTACGATGCGGCTGTGCGCACCACCGTCAGCGTGTGCCGGGCGTCGTCGACCTGCCCGTCCCAGTACTGCACCGCCCCGACCAGCGATGCCTTCTTCAGGCAGGGGGCCTCGTGCAGGGCCCGGCGGTGCGACAGGTGCTTGTGGTGCGGCACGCCGCGCCCGCTGCCGGTGGTCAACCCCATGGTGTCGTACAGGGTGACGCCCGCGCCCACATAGGGCCGCTCCCAGATCCGGTGCGTCAGCGGGTAGAGGAACTTCACCGGCTTCACCAGGTGCGGGCAGATCCGCGTCAGCAGCAGCGCCCGCTCCTTCAGGGCCTCGGCGACCAGCGAGAAGTCGAGCATCTCCAGGTACCGCAGCCCGCCGTGGATCAGTTTGCTGGAGCGGCTGGACGTGCCCGACGCCCAGTCCCGCGCCTCGACGATGCCGGTGGACAGGCCCCGGGTGACCGCGTCGAGCGCG
Organism: Catellatospora sp. KI3; assembly: GCF_029948125.1. Taxonomy (GTDB): domain Bacteria; phylum Actinomycetota; class Actinomycetes; order Mycobacteriales; family Micromonosporaceae; genus Catellatospora. The sequence goes on along the minus strand of NZ_JASAMB010000009.1, from coordinate 35,816 downwards.
GCCCCCGCCCCCACGACTCCCCCGCCGATGACCAGGATGTCCAGTTCCCGGGCCGACATGTCGGCCAGCGCCTGGCGGCGCGCCTGGGCGGACATGGCAACAGCCTCCACGGCCAGCCTCCCCCGCTGTGCGACTTCCGTGTGCTCTTACCCCGTGAGCTGGGGTTTCACTCCACCTCGACCCAGTTCAGCGTCCGCTCCACCGCCTTCTTCCAGCCTTTGTAGCCCTCGGTGCGCTGCTGGTCGGTCCACTGCGGGTCCCAGCGCTGGTCCTCGTGCCAGTGCTGGCGCAGCTGGTCGGTGGACTCCCAGAATCCGACGGCGAGCCCGGCCGCGTACGCGGCGCCGAGCGCGGTCGTCTCGGCGACCACCGGTTTGCTGACCGGCACCCCCAGGATGTCAGCCTGCAGCTGCATGCACAGCCTGTTCGCGGTGATCCCGCCGTCGACCTTGAGGAAGTCGAGCTTGACCCCGGAATCCTTCTCCATCGCCTCGACGACGTCGCGCGACTGGTAGCAGATCGCCTCCAGGGCGGCGCGGGCCAGGTGGGCGTTGGTGTTGAACCGGGACAGGCCCACGATCACGCCGCGGGCGTCGGAGCGCCAGTAGGGCGCGAACAGGCCGGAGAAGGCGGGCACGAAGTAGATCCCGCCGTTGTCGTCGACCTGCCGGGCCAGGGCTTCGCTCTGCGCGGCGCCGCTGATGATGCCGAGCTGGTCGCGCAGCCACTGGATGGCCGAGCCGGTGACGGCGATGGACCCTTCCAGGGCGTACACGGCGGGCTGGCCGCCGAACTGGTAGCAGACCGTGGTGAGCAGGCCGCTGTTGGAGCGGACCAGTTCGGTGCCGGTGTTGAGCAGCATGAAGTTGCCCGTGCCGTAGGTGTTCTTGGCCTCGCCGGGGCTGAAGCACACCTGCCCGACGGTGGCGGCCTGCTGGTCGCCGAGCGAGGCCGGCAGCGGCACCTCGCCGCCGACGGGCCCGCTGGTCCGGGTGGTGCCGTAGAGCGTCGGGTCCGACGACGGGCGGATCTGCGGCAGCATCTGCCGGGGTATGCCGAAGAAGCCCAGCAGCTCGTCGTCCCAGTCCAGGGTCTCCAGGTTCATCAGCATGGTGCGGCTGGCGTTGGTGACGTCGGTGATGTGCACGCCGCCGTCGGCGCCGCCGGTGAGATTCCACAGCACCCAGGTGTCGGTGTTGCCGAACAGCGCGTCGCCGTTCTCCGCCGCTTCCCGTACGCCGCCGACGTTCTCCAGGATCCACTGGATCTTGCCGCCGGAGAAGTACGTCGCCGGCGGCAGCCCGGCCTTGCGCCGGATCACGTCGCCGCGGCCGTCGCGGTCCAGCGCGGCCGCGATGCGGTCGGTGCGGGTGTCCTGCCAGACGATCGCGTTGTAGTACGGCCGCCCGGTCCTGCGGTTCCACACCACGGTCGTCTCGCGCTGGTTGGTGATGCCCAGCGCGGCGAGGTCGGTGGCCTGCAGCTTCTGCTGCGCCATGGCCGTCTTGACCACCGCGCTGGTGCGCTCCCAGATCTCGACCGGGTTGTGCTCGACCCAGCCCGCCTGCGGCAGGTACTGCTTGTGCTCGAGCTGGTGCTTGCCGACCTCGTTGCCACCGTGGTCGAAGATCATGAACCGGGTGCTGGTCGTGCCCTGGTCGATCGCACCGACGAAGTCAGCCATCTCGCGAGTCCTCTCCACAACGGTCCGGATCGATCATTTCACTTTCCGGGCTCGCTTCCGCCCTCCGGCAGCACCGGCGGGCTCGCCTCGGCATCCAGCGCCACCGTTCCGGTCGGCGTGCCCTCCACCACCGTCTCCGGCGTCAGGTGCCGCCCGATCAGCAGGTGGTACAGCCAGGCGCCCAGCAGACCGCCGATGAACGGGCCCAGAATCGGCACCCAGAAATAGAGATTCCCATACTGGTCTCTCCAGGCGGTGTCGTAACCCGTCAGATAGGAGGCGAAGCGGGGCCCCAGGTCGCGGGCCGGGTTGATGGCGTACCCGGCGGCGGTGCCCCAGGCCATGCCGATCGCGACCACCAGCAGGCCGATCATGAGCGGGGCGAGGTTGGCCAGCGGCGGCAGGTTGAGCACATCGGTCAGCGCCAGCACCAGGAAGAGCAGGATCGCCGTGCCGATGATCTGGTCGCGGAAGGCGCCCCAGGTGCCGATGGGCAGCGTGCCGTTGCCGGGCAGGGTGGAGAAGACCCCCTGCGTCTTGATGGTGTGACCAGGATCGACCTTGCCCAGCACCTCGGTGTAGTTCCACCGTACGATCAGCGCCGCGACGAACGCGCCGAGCAGCTGCGCGACCCAGTACGGCACCACCTTGCGCCAGGGGAACCCCTTGAACGTCGCCAGCGCCAGGGTCACCGCCGGGTTGAGGTGTGCGCCGCTGATCCGCGCGGCGGTGTAGACACCCAGCGTCACGCCCAGCCCCCACGCCCAGGTGATGCTGTCGTGGTCCCCGTAGCCTCCGGCCACGACCTGGGCGACCACGCCGACACCGAACAGAATCAGGATCATGGTCCCGGCGAACTCGGCGCTCATCTCGCGCCAGATGCAGTGGGACTTCGTCTCCGCCATGGTTGTTCCCGCCCCCTACGCGGGTTGGCGAGCAAGGCGACGAGCCGGGCGGCGGATACGCTGCCGTCGCGGCGTCGGTTCGCCGCTGACCACCGCGTCTATGGTGATCTCGTTCCGTTTCACGCCATCGGCGTGACCAGTCTCAACACTAGATCGGTCTGATTCGGTCGCTGCCGGGTATGGCGGCCGCCAGGCCGAACAGGCCCTAATGGGGCGAATATCCGCTCACCCGTGATCGGACGGCCCGAGCGTCGTGTCCCGAACCAGCGTCGTGCCCCGAACCACCGCCCGCACCTCGTCCAGCGACGTCGGCGCCACCGACAGGATCCGGCACCCCGCCGCGAGCAGCGCCGGGACGACGGCCGGGTCGCCCGCCGCGTCCCCGCACACCGACACGTCCCGCCCCGCCCGCACTCCCGCCGCGGCCACCCGTGCGATCGCGGCCAGCACCGGCGGGTCCGCGGCGCGGGCCGGGGTCAGCGCCGGGTCGCGCCGGTCCAGGCCCAGCAGCGCGGCGGTGAGGTCGTTGCTGCCGATGGAGAGGAAGTCCGACGCGGCCGCGATCGCGTCGACCTCGGCCACCGCCTCGGGCAGCTCGATCATCGCGCCGAGCGGCGGCACCCCGGTGCCGTGCTCGTGCGACACCTCGTGCAGCAGCTCGCGGCAGCGGTACAGGTCCGCGGCCGACGCCACCATCGGCACCATGATCCGCAGCCGGGTGTCGGCTCCGGTGTCCAGAATCGCCGCGAGCTGGTCGGCGAACGCGTCCGGGTGCGCCAGCAGCAGCTGCAGCCCCCGGTGCACGGTCGCCTCGGCGGCGAGGAACGGCGGCAGCTTGTCGGGGGCGAAGTCGAGCACCCGTACCGTCGCGGTCCGCCCCGCCAGCGCGGTCAGCACCGGCCGCAGCGCCGCCACGTGCTCGGCCCGGGTCGGCCAGCGGGCCGCCTGCAGGAACGGCAGCTCGGTGCGGATCAGTCCCGCCCCGGCCGCACCCGCGGCCAGCCCCGCCTCGACGTCGGCGGCCGCCGACACGTTGACCAGCAGCGTCACCGGCTGCCCGTCGGCGGTCACGGCGGGCAGGTCGCGGTGCTCGGCCAGCCACTGGCGCCGCTGCCGGGCCGTGGCCACGGCGTTGTCGGCCGCGGCGCGGGCGGCGGCACCGGGGCGTACGGTCAGGACGCCGGCGGCGCCGTCGAGGACCGCTTCGGCCCCGTCCTCGGCCGAGGGCAGGTCGATGCCGAACACCAGCGGCACGCCCAGCGCCCGCGCCACGATCGCGACGTGCGCGTTCGGGCCGCCCCGCGCCGACACACCGCCCAGCACGGTGGCCTCCGGGTTCAGCAGGTCGTCGGCGCCGAGCTCGGCGGCGGCCAGCAGCACCGGGCCGTCGGCGACGGGCCGCACCCCGCCCCGCAGCTGCTGCACCACCCGCTGCCCGACCAGCCGTACGTCGGCCGCGCGGGCCGCCAGCGTAGGGTCGTCCAGGCCCGCCAGCAGCTCGGCGTAGCGCGCCGCCGCCTCGATCACGGCCCGGTCGGCGCGCTCGCCCGCCGCGCACTCGGCCATCGCGGCCGCCCGCAGGTCGGGGTCGTCGGCGATCAGCGCCGTCGCCTCCAGGATCTCGGCCGCCTGGTCCACCTGCGCCCCCGGCGGCACGAGGCCGCCGCGGTCCGCAGCGGCCTGCTCCGCCACGGCCGCCCGGATGGCCGCCGCGCGGGCGCGCAGCCCCGCCGCGACCGCGTCGAACGCGGTCCGCAACCGCTCTGGGCCCGCCGCGGCCAGCACGCCGTTGCCGGGTGACTCCGGTGCGAGCAGGTGCAGCCTGCCCACCGCCACCCCCGCCGCACCGGGCGTGCCCCGGTAGACCACGTCAGCGCCGGTCATGGGCGTCGCGTGGTGACGGTGTCGGCCAGCGCCTGGAAGATCAACCAGGTGGAGGTGGCCCCGGGGTCCTGGTGCCCCACGCTGCGCTCGCCCAGGTAGGAGGCGCGGCCGCGGCGGGCCTGCAGCGGGATGGTGTCGCGCATGCCCTGCTGGGCCGCGTCGGCGGCGGCTCGCGCGGCCGCCGCCAGGCCGCCGTCGCGGTCGCCGGAGTGCGCCCGCGCGGCCTGCTCGAACGCGTCCACCGCCGGGGCGTACGCGTCCACGATGGTCTTGTCGCCCGGCACCGCACCGCCCAGCTTGCACACCGCCTCCAGCCCGGCCCGCAGCCCCGCCGCCAGTGCTGCGGTGTCGGCGTCGCCCTGCTCCGGCAGCGCCTTGCCCAGCGCCCGCAGCGCGCTGCCGAACAGCGGCCCGGACGCCCCGCCCACCCGCGACACCAGCGTCGACCCGGCCAGCGTGAACACCCCGCGTACGCCGTCGGCGGGCGCCCCGTCCAGCGCGGCCCGTACGGCGGTGAAGCCCCGGTTCATGTTCACCCCGTGATCGGAGTCCCCGATCGCCGCGTCGAGCTGGGTCAGGTGGTCGGCCTGGCCGGCGATCGAGTCGGCGACCGCGTACAGCCAGGCCCTGGCCTGGGAGGCGTCCATCAGACCCCCCACCGCAGCGCCGGGGTGCGCACCGGCGCGTCCCACAGCCGCAGCATCTCGGCGTCGGCCCGGCACACCGTCAGCGACATGCCCGCCATGTCCAGGCTCGTCACATAGTCGCCGACCAGGTTGCGCGCGATGCGCACCCCGGCCGCCTCGAGCATGCCCGCGACCTCGCCGTACAGCAGGTAGAGCTCGATCAGCGGGGTGCCGCCGAGGCCGTTCATCAGCACGATCACGTCCTCGCCCGAGGCCACCGGCTTGGCCGCCATGATCGCCTCCAGCGACATGGCCGCGATGTCACGGGCCGGCAGCAGCTGCTCGCGCCGCCGCCCCGGCTCGCCGTGGATGCCGACCCCGACCTCCATCTCGTCCTCGGGCAGCTCGAACCCGGGCCGCCCCGCCGCCGGGGTGGTGCACGCGGTAAGCGCCACCGCGAACGACCCGCTGGCCTCGTTCACCCGGGTCCCCATCGCGGCCACCGCCGCCGCGCCCGCACCGGTCTCGGCCAGCGCTCCGGCGATCTTCTCCACCAGCATCGTGGCGCCCGTGCCGCGCCGCCCGGCGGTCCAGGTCGAGTCCTCCACCGCCACGTCGTCGTTGACCAGCACCGTCTGCACCTCGATGCCCCCGTCGCCGAGCAGGTCGGCGGCGAGCTGGAAGTTCATCACGTCCCCGGTGTAGTTCTTCACGATGTGGACCACGCCCGCGCCGCCGTCGACGGCCCTGCTGGCCGCCACGATCTGGTCCGGCACCGGCGAGGTGAACACCTCCCCTGGGCAGGCCGCGTCGAGCATGCCCAGGCCGACGAAGCCGGCGTGCATCGGCTCGTGCCCGGAACCGCCGCCGGAGACCAGTGCGACCTTGCCCGCCCGCGGGGCGTCGGCGCGGGCCGCATACGGGCCGTCCAGGTCCACGCGCAGGTCGGGATGGGCGGCGGACAGGCCGATCAGGGCCTCCCGGACGACCGCGTCGGGATGGTTGATGAACTTCTTCACGACGGAACTCCCTTCCCGGTCGGCCCGTACGCGCCACGGGGCACCATGTCAATCTTGCCCCGGTTCCGCCCGGTCTGCGCGGCGTAGCATCCCCATCATGACCAGCACTGTGAGCATCGTGCTCGTCTCGCACAGCGCACTGCTGGTGGCGGGCGTCCGGGAACTGCTGCGCCAGGTCGCCGGGGAGCACGTCGGCATCAACACCGCCGGCGGCACCGAGGACGGCGGGCTGGGCACCGGCTACGACCTCGTACGCACCGCCATCGACGACGCCGACGACGCGCTCGGCGTGGTGGTCATCCCCGACCTGGGCAGCTCGGTGCTGACCGCCAAGGCCGTCCTGGACGACGAGCCGCGCGAGAAGGTGGTGCTGCTCGACGTGCCGTTCGTCGAGGGCGCCCTGGCCGCCGCGGTCATCGCCGCCACCGGCGCCGACCTGGACACCGTGGTCGCCGCGGCGCGGGAGGCCTGGGATGCCCGGAAGCTGTGAGACCGACGTCGTGCTGGGCGCGCACCTGCACGCGCGGCCGGCCGGTCAGGTGGTGCGGGCCGCGGCGCGCTTCAGCAGCGACGTCGAGATCAGCTTCGGCGGGCGTACGGCCTCCGCCCGCGGCATCCTCGGCCTGCTCGCCCTCGGCGCGACCGCCGGCCAGACCGTGACCGTCCGCGCCACCGGCGACGACGCCCCCGAAGCCCTCGCCGCCATCGTCACCGCCCTCACCACCACCCCCTGACCCACCCCCACCCCACCCACCCCCGCACCTGGCCGCCACGCGCCGCACCAGGCCGCGCCGCACCGCGCCGCACCGGGCCGCACCGGGCCGCGCCGCACCGGGCCCGTGACGAGGCTGCAGTTTCGGGGAAAGTGCTGGAATCACGCCCAAGATTCCTGCACTTTCCCCGAAACTGCAGCCAGGCACCGCGAGGGCGCGGCGAAGATCGGCGGATGGGGGCACGGAAGTGGAGTTCGGAGCAGCGGCCGCGTGGTGAAGTGACCGCTGAGCGCGATCTTCGACGCGCGCCCACAGCACCGACCACCGGCCAGGGTCCGGACAGGCGATCGCACCCGGTCGCCCGCAGAAAAGGGACCCGGGTCAGCGATCGCACAGCGGCCACCCGCAGGGAAAGGGACCCGAGTCGGCGACCGCGTCCCGGCCACAGCTGGAACGGGACCCGAGTCGGCGATCTTCGGCATACCTACCGGGCATGATCGCGATTCTCGGTCAAAGGGCCCGCTGACGACGAACTTCACGACCGGAAACGACGATCACCGCCGCCTCCCATCCGTCGCACGGGTCCGTCACCGGGGTGGGTCTCACCAGATGCGCCGGAAGCGGGAGCCTCCTTCGTCGGCGGACGCCCCGAAGCCGATCGCGGCGACCGAACGAGTGCACGCGGTCGGCTCGGCGGCTTCGGTGTCGACACCACGGTGGCGACCGGCGTCCACACGGCCTGGTTCTCCGACGACGACGCCAGCTCCTGGCCGGCCACGAAGACCTTGCCCGAGGTCGGCGGTCCAGGCCGGGGCGAGCCGAGGGGCCGAGGGGCCGAGGGGCCGAGGGGCCGAGGGGCCGAGGGGATGCCCGGTCAGGCGGTCGTGCGGGCGGCTTCGAGGCCGGCCACGATGGCTTCGAGCTGTGACTTCTTCTCGGCGGGGGCGACGAACCCCACGAAGGGGCCGCCGTCGAACGAGAGCATCACCGAGACCAGCTGCTCGCGCTCGCTGCTGAAGAGCCGTACCCGGCGGTCGATGTCCTGCCAGGTCGCGCTGCGGAACGACGACGCGGGCACCCGGGTCTTCGACTGGCCGCCGTGCAGCTTCTCGAACCATTCGCCGTCGAGCACCAGGCGCTCATTGGACTGCCCATCCACGATCAACATCGACGCAGCGTAGCCAGGCGGTCGGGGCCGTGCCATCGACCGGTCGGCGCGAGCTGCCCACCGTCCAGGGCGGACGTAGCGGCACGGTGGGCCGGGAGCGGCCGTCCACCGTGCCTGTCGTGATCAGACGGAGTAGACGAGCGCGGTGCCGGCCAGGGCCACGTAGCCGGACTGGCACAGGGCCCGGGAGGTGCCGAGGATGCCGACCTTCGGGCCGTACGCGTAGTACACCGATCCGCTGCCGGTCGGGGTGCACTTGGCGCGGGCCTGCATGCTGAAGCTCGACGGGTACCCGGCGCAGCCGTAGGCGGTGTAGGAGCGGCCGGCGTCGCCGTACGAACCCGAGCAGCCCGCCGCGTGCGCGGGGGCCTGCACCGCGAGGACCGGCAGCGCGGCCACCACGACGATCGCGGACAGCTGCACCAGTGTCTTGATTCTGCGCATGTACTTCCTCCTTGAGGGCATGCCCGCCCGCCGGTGCGAGCACCGCGGCAATCGCGGCGACGCCACCGTAAGCAGAGGTCCATTCACGCGGGTACGTGGTCCTGAACTGTGGGATAGCGCTCTCCCAAGATCACGCATGGCATGCGCTGCCGGAAACGCGGCAGCGCCGCCGACAGGCCGTGAGGCCCGCCGGCGGCGCTGACCGGTAATACGGTGGGGCTAGTTCTGCGTGATCGTGAACGTGGTGGTGGTGTTCCTGATGTTCTGGAAGTTGTTGCTGAACGTCAGGTTGGTGAACGTCGCCGAACCGATGGCCGGGCCCTGACCCGCTTCGGGCATCTCGTTGACCCAGATGCCGATGCCGGACTTGGCGTCGTACGCGTCACCGCTCTTCTGGGCGCCGCTGATGCGGACGTTGGTGAAGATGGTGTCGGTCACCGGCTTCTGCTCCGGGTACTTGCTCTGGAACATGATGCCCGAGTACGTCGGGTCGATGATGTCCACGTCGGTCACCCGGATCGCCTGGAAGGTGTGGGTGGCCGCGAACACCCAGATGGCGCCGAAGGTCTGGTTGCCCCAGAAGTGGCCACCTGCCCGGACCAGCGAGATGTTCTCGAACTTCGTCGGCGGGTTGCCGAACCCGACGAACGGGTAGCCGAAGTCCAGCGACGAGATCGTGATGCCCGAGTACGTCAGCATGTCCGCGATGTACATGTTGCGGAACGTGTTGTCGTAGCCGCCGTAGACCGCCAGACCCGCCGCGCGCCAGGTCAGCGTCGCCGAGAGGTTCTCGAAGACGTTGCCGTGGTTGCCGACCGAGCCGCCGCCGTCGGTGGCGGAGAACAGCGCGAACGCGTCGTCGCCGTTGCCCCGGCCCTCGACGTTGGTGACGAGGTTGTTGGTGGAGTCGTTGGTCAGGTTGATGCCGTCGGCGAAGGTGTCGCGGATGCGGCTGTTCTTGACGGTCCAGCCGCTGACGTTGACGCCCCAGAAACCGCAGACGGTGTGCTCGACCCATACGCTGTCGAAGGTCAGGTTGTTGACCGTCTTGAGCTCGCCCCAGACCTTGCCCGGGCCGTCCTGGCGGATGGTGTAGTTGCCGAAGAACGCGAGGTGCTCGAACGTGGAGCCGTTCGCGCTGCTCTCGACCCGGAAGCCCGCGTCGGTGTTCTCCTGCGAGGTCGGCGTCTCGAAGCGGGTATACCACATGCCCGCGCCGGTGACCTTGATCGGCTTGCCGTAGACCTGGAGCTTCTGGGCGGTGGAGTACGTGCCGGCCGGCAGGTACACACCGGTCCAGGTGCCCGTGGTGTCCATGCGGACCGCGTCGAGCGCGTCCTGCACGTTCTGGTGGGTGAAACCGGTCGGCACCTTCAGGTGGGCCGGGTCCGGGTTCGCCCGCGGCGAGACCTTCTCCAGGTTGATGAAGTCGATCGCGAACGTGCCGGAGTTGGCGGCGTCCTTCTGCAGCTTGATCGTGCTACCGGCCGGGATGGTGCTGTCCAGCAGGATGTTGGCCTCGTCGTACAGGTGGCGGGCCGGACCGGCGCCGGGCGAGTTGCTCGGTGCCGCTTCCGCTCCGTACAGCCACGAGTGCTTGGAGGTCAGCGTGATCGCCTTGTGGAAGGCGCCGTTGACGTAGATGTTCAGCGTCGACGTGGTGCCGGTGCCGCCCGAGTTGTCCGGGATCGAGAACCGGGTGACCAGCGCGTTGGCGTCGGCCTTGGTGGTCCACTGCACGTAGGCGCCGTTGGTGTTCAGGGTGACGGCCTTGCGGCCGGACGCCTCACCGCCGAGGTCGCCGATGGTGCGGTTCGGGCCTACCACGCCCGCGCCGCCGCCGGTGGTGCCGTCCTCGGCCTCGTACATGTCGTAGCCCAGGTTGGCGCCGCGACCGACGAAGAAGCCCTGCGTGCTGGTGTTGTTGCCCTGCTTGACCGGCAGCTCGTTACCGTCGACCGCGATGGTCGTGGTCACGTTGTACTTGCCGTTCACGGCCGTCCAGGTGCCCAGGTTCACCGGGGACGTGGTCGCCCCGGCGTTGATGACACCGGAGTACGACCCGGTCTTGGTGGTGATGGTCGCGCCGGTGGCGGCGTCCTTCAGCACCAGGGTGATGCCGTGCGCGCCGGAGGCCGAGGCCTGGACGCCCTGGTTCTTGATCGACACCGAGAAGGTGACGGTGTTGCCCGCCGACGGGTTGCTCGGGCTGAACGCCACCGCGGCGGCGACCAGGTCCGAGGTCTGCACCGGCGCCACCACCAGGTTGGTGGGGTTGGTGTAGCTGTTGTTGGTCTCGCTCTGCTCGACGACCGCGTTCGACTCGTCGACCTTGGCGGTCAGCGCGTACGTGCCCGCGTTCTGCGTGCCGATGCTCACCGAGACGTTGGACTGCGCGCCCGCGGCCAGCGACGCGACGTTCGCCGTACCCACCTTGACCGTGCCGAGGTAGAAGTTGACGTTGGTCGCGCCCGCCGTGGCGGTGCCGTTGTTCTTCACCGTCGCGGTGGCGGTGATGGCGTCGGTCTCGATCGGCGAGGCCGGGCTCCAGGTCGCCGCGGTGACGGTGAGGTCCGGGTTCGGCGCCGGAACGCCGATGACCTGGAACTCGGCCACCTGGCCGCCGGGGGCGCCGGAGTTGCCGGTGAACTGCAGCCGGACGTCGGCGTAGTTGCCCGAGGCCGGGATGGTGACCGTGTTGCCGGAGGCCGGGTTGAAGCTGTACGTCTGCGCCGACACGACGTTGACGAACGAGCTGCTGCTCTGCTCGCGGCCCAGGACCTGGATGGTCTGGGTACGGGCGCCCCACGCGGCGTCGGGGTTCAGCTTGACCACGATCGAGCCGAGCGACACGTTCGAGCCCAGGGCCACGGTGAGCTGGTTGGGCGACGTGCTGCCCTCCCAGTACGTGGTCAGGTCGCCGTCGACGGCCAGCTCCGGGGTGTACACCCAGGTGTGGCCGTTGTCGGTGACCGGCTTGCCCAGCGCCTGGTTGGTGCCGCCACCACCGGAGCCGTTGCGGGTGACCGTGTTGCTCATCGGCGAGATGTTGCCGGCGGCGTCGCGGGCCCGCACGAAGTAGCTGACCGTGGCGGTGTCCGGCTGGCTGTCGGTGTACGTCAGCACGTTGCCGGCCACGGTGGCCCGCAGCGAGCTGTTGGCGTACACGTCGTAGTTGGTCACGCCCACGTTGTCGACCGACGCGGTCCAGGTCAGCTTGATCTGGCCGGAGGCGGGCGAGGTGTAGGCGAGGCTGCCCGGGGCGGTCGGGGCTACCTGGTCACCGGTCTGGCCGGTGCGGGTGACCGTGTTGCTGTTGCCGGACTGGTTGCCGGCGGCGTCGCGGGCCCGCACGTAGTAGCTGACCGTCTCGCTGTCGGGACGGCCGTCGGTGTAGGTCAGCGTGGTGCCGCTGACACTGGTCAGCAGCGCCCCGTTGGCGTAGACGTCGTACGCGGTGACGCCCGTGTTGTCGGTGGAGGCGTTCCAGGTCAGCTTGATCTGACCCTGGGCCGGCTGGGTGTAGGCCAGGCTGCCCGGGGTGGACGGGGCCTGGGTGTCACCGGTCGTCGGGCCGTACACCTCGAACTCGGAGATCTGCGCGGCGGGCCACGCCGAGTTCGCGGTGACCCACAGCCGCACGTAGCGGACCGTCGCGGCCGAGAAGTTGATCGTCACCGTGTTCGCCGACGGGGCGAAGCTGTACACCGTCGAGGCGACGAGGTTGGTGAAGTTCGTCCCGTCCGTGGAGCCCTGCACCGTGATGGTCTGGGTACGCGCGCCCCAGCCGCTCGGCAGCTTCGCCACGACCTTGTTCACGCTGACGGCCGAGCCGAGGTCCACGCGCACCCACTGCGGGAACGCGTTGTTCGTGCTCTCCCAGTAGCTGCCCTGGTTGCCGTCGACGGTGTTGCCCGAGCCGTAGACGTCGGCGTGGCCGCTCTCGGTGGTCGCCTTGCCCTGGGCCAGGTTGCCCGAGCCGGTGCCGGTGCCGGCGCCGTAGACCTCGAGCTCGGACAGCTGCGCCGCCGCCCAGGTGGTGTTGGCGGTGATGTTGACCCGCACGTACCGCTGGCTGGAGGCGGTGAAGTTGAGCGTCACCGTGTTGGCACTGCCGGGGCTGAACGTGTAACCGGCCGAGTTGACCAGCGTCGACCAGGTCGAGCCGTTGGTCGAGCCCTGCACCGACAGCGTCTGGGTGCGCTGCTCCCAGTTGGCGGGCAGCTTGAGCACCACCTGGTCGATGCTGGTGGCGGCGCCAAGGTCGATCTGCGCCCACTGGGGGAACGAGTTGTTCGTGCCCTCCCAGTAGCTGCCCTGGTTGCCGTCGTTGAGGTTTCCGGTCACGAAGCCGTTGTTGGTGCTGCTCGCGCTCGCCGTCTTGCCGAGCGAGAGGTTCGGACCGCCTGCCGCCTGCGCCGTCAGCGCCGGGGCGCCGAAGACCATGAGACCCGTCGCCACCAGGCCGGCGACCAGCCGCAGTCTGCGGTTTTTCGTGGTTTGCATTGCACTCCTCCCTGCATTTATCCGTTCCCATGGGGCGTGGCCATGGCGCTGCGGCGCGCACCGTCGGGACGCGACAGTGCACACCGGAACCGCCAGGTGGCCACTCGACCGGAGCGGGATGCGTGACCTGCGCTTTCGCGCCTGTGCAACGCGGGCGGTCGAAGGGGCACCACGACAGAGCCGTGTTACCGGCTCTTGTCATCGGTGTTTCTGGCTGTGGTAGCAAAACGTTAAGGCAGTCGCGGCTAGAAGTCCACAGATCAATGCAAAAACTAAACCGGATCTGTGTAACCGCTGGTAGAAAGCGCGTACAGGTTCGGCTGACGGCCTGACCTGCGACGGGAGATGATGTAACAGAACCCGCGCGTACGCCTACCGCCTGGATTGGACGCAAACATGGCACTGGAACGGCTGCCCACCGGCGCGCCGACGATCGGACTCGGCCTGGCCGCCGTCGGGCGCCCCGGCTACATCAACCTCGGCCGCGCAAGTGACCTGCCCGGGGACCGGTCCGTGCCCGAGCTCGCGCGGCGCACATCCGAACTGCTCGACGCCGCGTACGCCGCCGGAGTGCGCTACGTGGACACCGCCCGCTCGTACGGCCGCGCCGAGGAGTTCCTGGCCGCCTGGCTGCGCGAGCGCACCCCGTCCGATGTGGTGGTCGGCAGCAAGTGGGGCTACACCTATACGGCCGGCTGGCGGACCGACGCGGCCGTGCACGAGACCAAGGACCACAGCCTCGCCACGTTCACCCGGCAGCTGGCCGAGACGCGGCAGCTGCTGGGCGACCGGCTCGACCTGTACCAGATCCACTCGCTGACCCCGGACAGCCCGGCGCTCGCCGATGCCGCGCTGCACCGCGCGCTGGCCGACCTGCGCGACAGCGGCGTCACCGTCGGCTTCTCCACCAGCGGCCCGCGCCAGGCGGACACCGTCGACGCGGCGCTGGAGATCGAGGTCGGCGGGCGGCCGCTGTTCGGCAGCGTCCAGTCGACCTGGAACCCGCTGGAGCCGTCGGCCGGGCCCGCGCTGGCCCGCGCCCGGTCGCGCGGCTGCCGGGTGATCGTCAAGGAGGCGATGGCCAACGGACGGCTGGCCGCGGCCGCGGCCCCCGAGGCGGTCGCCGCGGTGGCAAGCGGGTCGGACTCGACGCCCGACGCGGTCGCGCTGGCGGCCGCGCTGGCCCAGCCGTGGGCCGACGTGGTGCTGTCCGGGGCGGCCACCGTCGCGCAACTGCGCAGCAACCTCGCCGCCCGCACCCTGACCCCGGCCACCACCGAGCTCGCCGCACTCTCAGAACTGGCCGAACCACCCGCCGCCTACTGGCACCACCGCGCCGCCCTCCCCTGGGCCTGACCTCCACCCCCTCAGTCCGGCGCGGCGTCCAGCAGGTCCAGCACCAGCCGGGCGATCGCGTGCGGGGTGTCGGTGATGGAGAAGTGGGCCGCGCCCGGGATGGTCTGCAGCAGCACATGCGGTGCGGCGGCGATGGCGGCCTGCTCCTGCCGGGTGAGCCCGATCTCGTCCCGGTCGCCCCGGGCCACCCACACCGGCGTGGTGGCGGTGGCCAGGCGGCCGGTCAGGTCGCCGTACTGCTTGATGTGGTCGAAGAAGCCGGTGACCAGGTGCCGGTTGGCGGCGTGGGAGTTGAGCTTCATCTGCTCGAACAGCTCGTGGAAGCGGGCCGAGGGCAGCCGGTCGCGCATCCCCTTCTTCAGCGACGGGTTGATGCCCAGCCACACCAGCGTGCCGACCACCGGGATCCGGCTCGCCCCGTCGAGCGACAGCAGGTCGGCCTCCTCGTCGGCCCGCGAGAACGACGGCGAGAGCAGCAGCAGCTTCCCCCGGTACCGGCCCCGGGCGGCGATCTCGACCCCGACGTTGGCGAAGTACGAGTGCCCGACGATGAGATCGACCGCCTCGCGCTCGGCGTACCGCTCGACGAGGTCGGCGTAGGTCTCCACGCGGTAGTCGAAGTCCCTGGGCACCGGGCGCCCCGCGAAGCCGGGCGGATCCGCCGCACGCGCGAGCACGCCCGCCGCCGCCAGCGCCGGATCCGACAGCACGTCGGTGTAGAACTCGGCGGTGCAGAACAGCCCCGGCAGCAGGAGCACCCGGGCCAGGGTGCGGTCCGGCGCGTTCTCGATGATCTCCCAGTCGCCGTCCTCGCGCCGCCGCAGTTACGCCGTGCCAGTCGTCGTCACGCCGCCAGGGTATGGCCCGACCCGGCTGCGGCGCGGCTGTTTGTCCAGGTAGGCCCGGTCGATGACGGTACGGCCTTACCCTGGCGGCATGGCTGACGAGGATCTTGCGGCGATCGGCGACGTGATGCGGCGCCTCGGTACGGCGTTCGCGACCCTGTCCGCCGACGGAGTGGCCGACCTCTACACCGCCGACGCCGACTGGACCAACGCGTTCGGCACGTCGCGCCGGGGCGGCCCGGAGATCGCCGCGTACCTGGCGGACCTGTTCGCCGACCGGCACTTCGCCGCGGGCCGGCCGCTGGGGCCGCCGCAGGCCGACATCCGGCTGCTCACGCCCGAGGTGGCGGTGGTGAAGACCTACCTGGAGCGGGCCGGGCAGCAGACCTCCGACGGCGCGGCGATGCCGGTGCGCCGCAACTTCTCCCTGAAGGTGCTCACCCGCCGGCCCGACGGCTGGCGGATCGCCTCCGACATCTACATGGACGCCCGCGACGACACCACGCTCGGCGGCTGAGCCCCGCCTAGGGCCGGGCCGGCGCCGCGACCGCCGCGCGGGCGCGGACCTGCCGCGGGTACCACATGGTGAACTTGAACGCGCCCGCGATCAGCACGATCGGCAGGATCCAGTTCAGCCAGTCCTTGCCGTGGCTGACCTGCTGCGCCAGCACGCCGAGGACCGCACAGGCCGCGAAGGCGAGCCCCCAGACCAGCGTCAGCGTGCGGTTGACCTGCTTGAAGACGGGTCGCTGCTGGACCTCGGGCGCGGTCTGCTCGCGGGCGTACTGCTCGGTGAAGGGCGTGAAGGCCAGTGATCCGAGCACCACGATGGCGAGGATGCCGCTGGAGATCGCCTGCGCGTAGTGCTCCAGCCACTGCCCCCGGCTGGGGCCCAGCACGAGCCCGGCGAGCGTCAGGGCGCCGAAGAAGACCACCGACACGATGTCCAGGATCCTGACCGGCTTGTGGTGGCGCAGCGGCAGCAGGATGAGCGCCGCGAGGAACGCCCCGCCCGCCGCGTACACCCACGTGCTGGGGCCGGACACCACCCAGAAGATGATCCACGGCACGAACCCGCGAAATGCGCTGCTGCCTCCCATGCGCCGAACATATCCGCTTCGGAGAGGTATGTACCTGTTTTCCGCGACAGCGGGATCGGCACTTCAGGCGGGGTCGGGCATCGCGTGGTCGATGATCCGGGCGAGCATCAGGATCTCCTCGCCGCCGTACTCGAGGGCGATCATGCGGGTGAAGCGCTCGCGGAGGTGGCCGCTGCCCAGGTAGTGAACGGCGCAGCTCACCCACTGGGAGCCCGCGGAGGCGGGGGCGGACAGGACGACGTGCTTGCCGCACCGGTGCATGGCTGACCTCGCCGAAATCGGGGGACCTCGCGGGAGGCGGAGGGCTTCGCAACGTACCGCATCATGGCCCTGACCTGCCAGATCCGGATGCCCGCACGCCGCTGACACGGCCGTGCCAGCGGCGTGTGCGCGCGCTGGCAGCGGCCCGCCCGACAGTGGTCGCGTCGCACACCGACTGACGGAACGAGGAATGATGACCTTCGCTTTCCAGGCTGAGGGCCTGGTCAAGCGGTTCGGCGCCACGACCGCGCTGGCCGGGGTCGACCTGGCCGCCCGCCCCGGCACCGTGCTGGGCGTGCTGGGCCCCAACGGCGCCGGCAAGACCACCGCGGTACGCATCCTGGCCACCCTGCTGCGCCCTGACGCCGGACGGGCCGTCGTCGGCGGGCTCGACGTGGTCCGCGACGCCGACGCGGTACGCCGCCGCATCGGCCTGACCGGCCAGTACGCCTCCATCGACGAGGACCTGACCGGCGCCGAGAACCTGGTGCTGATCGGCCGCCTGCTGGACCTGCGCACCGCCGACGCCCGCGCCCGCGCCGCCGAGCTGCTGGCCCGGTTCGACCTGGCCGAGGCCGCCGGACGCCCGGCCCGCACCTACTCCGGCGGCATGCGCCGCCGCCTCGACCTGGCCGCGAGCCTGGTCGGCCGCCCCGACGTCATCTACCTCGACGAGCCGACCACCGGCCTGGACCCGGCCAAGCGCGACGACGTCTGGAGCATGGTCCGCGGCCTGGTCGGCGACGGCTCCACCGTCCTGCTGACCACGCAGTACCTGGAGGAGGCCGACGCGCTCGCCGACGAGATCACGGTCATCGACCACGGCCGGGTCATCGCCCACGACACCCCGGACGACCTGAAGCGGATCGTCGGCGGCCAGACCGTCGTGGTCCGCCCCGCCGACCCGGCCCGCCTGGCCGAGGCGGGCGCGATCCTGGCCGAGGTCAGCGGGCACCAGGCCGAGTCGCCCAGCCGCGGCGTGCTCACCGTGCCGGTCCCCGGCGACAAGGCCTTCACCGAGGTCGTACGCCGCCTCGACGCCGCGGGCGTCGCCGTCGTCGAACTCTCGCTGCGGCTGCCCAGCCTCGACGAGGTCTTCTTCACCCTCACCGGTCACGGCACCGGCAAGTCGTCCGAGGAGGCGCGCGCATGACGACCACCGCCCTCGCCCCCGCCCAGCGCCCCGGCGGGACCGGCACCGCCACCCCGGCCCGGCGGCCGTTCGCGCTGCTGCGGCACAGCCTCGCGCTGGCCGGGCGCAGCCTGACCAAGACCATGCGTACGCCCGAGCAGCTGCTCGACGTCACGCTCCAGCCGGTGATCTTCGTGGTCATCTTCGTGTACCTGCTCGGCGGTGCCATCGCGGGCAGCCAGCACGAGTACCTGCAGTTCCTGCTCCCGGCGATCATGGTGCAGACGGCGATGTTCGCCTCCACCGCGATCGGCGTCAACCTCAACACCGACATCAAGAAGGGCGTCTTCGACCGCTTCCGCAGCCTGCCCATCGCCCGCTCGGCCCCGCTGATCGGCGCGGTCGTCGGCGACGTGATCCGGTTCGTGGTGTCGATGGTGGTGCTGCTCGGGCTCGGCTTCGCCCTCGGATTCCGGTTCGGCACCTCACCGCTGCTCGGCCTGTCGGCCTGCCTGCTGGTGCTCGTGTTCAGCTTCTGCCTGAGCTGGGCCTCGGTGCTGATCGGCATGCTGGTCCGCGAGCCCGGCGCGGTGCAGGGCATCTCGTTCGTGCTGATGTTCCCGCTGACCTTCGGCACCAACATGATGGTGCAGACCAGTACGCTGCCCGGCTGGCTGCAGGCATGGGTGAAGCTCAACCCGGTCACCGACGTGATGGCGGCCTCGCGGGCGCTGATGCTCGGCGGCCCGACCGCCGCACCGGTCCTGCACACCCTGGCCTGGTCACTGGGCATGCTGGCGGTCTTCGCCCCGCTCGCCGTCCGCGCCTACCGCCGCCGCACCTGACCCCCGCACGCCACGCGGGCGGAGTGCAGTTTCGGGGAAAGTGCAGGAATCAGCCCCATGATTCGCGCACTTTCCCCGAAACTGCACGGGCGCGGCGCGGCGCGGCGCGGCGCGCGGGCGCGGGCGCGGTCAGAGGTCGAGGGCGGTGAGGGCCTGGGGGCGGTCCAGGTCGCGGCCTCGGGCGTAGCCGGAGCGGCCCGCCGGGTCGGCCTCGACCAGTGCGGACACCCGTACCGCGTCCGGGCTGCCGCGGTCGGCCACGCCGCGGATGCGCTCCGCCGCCCCGAGCACGTAGCCGGCCCGCTCCGGCTCCCCGACCGCCAGCCAGTAGTCCGCCACCGCGACGCCGACCTTCGCCACCACCGGCATGTCCCTGACCTGCACGCCTGCCACCAGCGCGGACGCCAGCTCCGCGCGCGCGGTGTCCAGGTCGCGCCGGGCCACCGTCAGGTGCGCCACCGACGTGCCGATCAGCGCCAGGAACTGCGGCGACACCATGAACGTCTCCGCGACCTGCTGCTTGGCGGCCGCGTAGTACTCCCCCGCCTCGTCCAGCCGGTCCTGGTAGCGGGCGAGGTCGCCCAGGGTCAGCAGGGCACCGCACACGTCGCGGCCGTTGCCGCCCCGCGCCAGCTCGCGCAGGTCGGCGCGGGCGGCGTCGTACTCGCCGAGGTGCACGCGCATGGCGGCCAGCCGCATCCGGGCGTAGCCGCTGTCGTCGTCGGAGCTGAGCTGCCGTACCAGCGAGATCGACTCGTGCAGCAGGCCCACGGCGGCCGCACCGCGCCCGCGTACCAGCTCCGCCTCTGCCAGCGCGGTCAGCGCGACCGACAGGCCGGCCCGGTCCCCGATGGCGCGCAGCCGGGCGACCGCGTCGGTCAGGTCGGCGTACATGCCGTCGGCGTCGCCGTCGTTGTCGCGGATGAACGCCCGCGCCGCCAGCAGCATCGCCTGCGCCCACGGGTCGGCGCGGCCCAGCCGCCGCTCGATCGCGGCCAACCCGGCCTCGGTGTCGTCGCCCACCATCGCCATCGCGGGTTCGACCAGCGCGAACAGCGGGTGGTCCCACTCCGGGTCCACCTCGGCCGCCAGCTTCACGAACGTCTCCATGACACTGGCGACGCCCTCCTGCGACGGCTCGACCGCGGCCTTGTTGATCAGGTGGAAGATCCTGGCCAGGGTACGGGTCTGCGCCGGTGACGGCCCCGGCACCGCCAGCGCCTGCCCCAGCCACGTCGCCGCCTCGGCGTTGTCGCCGAGCACCGTCCAGAACAGGCCCAGCGACGCCCCCATCCGCACCGCCGCGTCGGCGTCGCCGGTGTCGCAGGCGTGGTGCAGTGCGGCGAGCACGTTGTCCCGCTCGGTGACGAGCCGGCCGATCCACTCGATCTGCTCCGGACCGCGCAGCTTCGGCTCGGCGGTCTCGGCCAGCTCCAGGAACCAGGCCAGGTGCGCGCCGCGCGCGGCGGCCAGGGTGCCCGCGGCGGCGAGCTGCTCCAGACCGTACTCCCGGATGGTGTCCAGCATGCGGTAGCGGGGCTCGGCGGCGGGCACGAGCTGCAGCAGCGACCGGTCGACCAGCGCGTCGAGCAGGTCGGGCACCTCGTCGGCGGGCAGGTCGGGGCCCGCGCAGACGCCCGCGGCGCTGTCGTGGGCGATCCCGGCCGGGAACACGGCCAGCCGGGCGGCCAGCAGCCGCTCCTGCTCGCCGAGCAGGTCCCAGCTCCAGTCGACGACGGCGCGCAGGGTCCGGTGCCGGGCCAGCGCGGTACGGCTGCCGCCGGTGAGCAGCCGGAACCGGTCGTCCAACCGCGCGGCCACATGCTGCGGCGACAGCGTACGCAGCCGGGCGGCGGCCAGCTCGATCGCCAGCGGCAGCCCGTCCAGGCGGCGGCAGATCTCGACCACCGCCGCGACGTTGCCCTCGTCGACGGCGAAGTCGGGCCGCACGGCCACCGCCCGGTCGCGCAGCAGCTCCACCACCGGGAAGGTCAGCGCCCGGGCCACGTCGGCGTCGGGTTCGGGCAGGCTCAGCGGGGTGACCGGGCACAGGGCCTCGCCGAGGATGCCGAGCGGTTCGCGGCTGGTCGCCACGATCCGCAGCCGGGGGCAGCGGCTGAGCAGGTCGTCGGCCAGCTGCGCGACGGCGGCGACGATGTGCTCGCAGTTGTCCAGCAGCACCAGCGTGCCGGGGGACGACAGCGCCTCGACCAGGCGGCTGACGGCGTCGCGCGGGGCGGGCGGCGTGCCCGTGCTCTCCAGATGCGGCAGCTCCCGCAGTTCCAGGGCGGCCAGCACGGTCTGGGTCAGGTCGATCGGGTCGACGACGCCGGCGAGCTCGACCAGCCATACCGCGCCGTCGCCGCGCCCGGCGTGCTCGGCGGCGACGGTCGTGGCCAGGCGGGTCTTGCCCGCCCCGCCCGGCCCGACCAGGGTGACCAGACGTCCGGTGGCCAGCTGCTGCTCGATGCGGGCTCGCTCGGGTTCACGGCCGACGAAACTGGTCAGCGCGGCACGCAGGTTGCCGCGCCGGACGGGCTTGCGCCCGGCCAGGGCCGGGTCGGCGCGCAGCACGGCGGTGCGCAGCTCCCGCAGTTGCGGGGACGGGTCGAGACCGAGCTGGTCGGCGAGGCGGTCACGCAGCGCGTCGTACGCCGACAGCGCCTCGGCCTGCCGTCCCGCCTGGTAGAGCGCCTGCACCAGCAGCGCGTGCGGGCGCTCCCGCAGCGGGTGGACCCGGGTCAGCTCCTCCAGCTCGGCGACCAGGTGCTCGCCGCCGTCACCGGCCAGCTCCGCCTCGATCCGGTCCTCGACCGCGGACAGGCGCAGCTCGGCCCAGCGGGCGGCCGGGGCGGCCGCGTACGGCGCGTCGGCCACCTCGGCCAGCGGCTCGCCGCGCCACAGTCCGAGCGCGGCCGCCAGCGACCGTACGGCCCCGGCCGGGTCACCGGCGCGCAGCTCCCGTTGCCCCTGCCGGGCCAGCTGCTCGAACCGCAGCGCGTCGACGTCCTCGGCGGGCAGGTCCAGCCGGTAGCCGCCGGGGCCGAAGCTGACCGTGCCGTCGGGCAGCAACCGGCGCAGCCGCGAGACCAGGGACTGCACCGCGTTGGCGGGGTCGGCGGGCGCGGCGTCGCCCCAGAGCGCGTCGGCGAGCGCGGGCACGCTGACGGTCCGGCCCGCGTCCAGCGCCAGCCGGATCAGCAGCGCGCGCAGCCGCGCCCCCGTGATCTCGATGTGCCGCCCGCCGGAGTCCACCTCCAGCGGCCCGAGGATCCCCACCCGCATGCCGCCCAGTCTCCCAGGCCGCAGCCACAGGCCCACCACCCGTTCACCGAGCGCGAGGTTAGGAAGGGGCCCTTCCACTACGGGAAGCGATAAGAAGGGCCCCTTCCTTGACTCACCAGCCGATGCGGCCGGCGCCGTACTGGTAGAGGGGGTTGCCGTAGGTGGTGGGGACGGGGGCGCTGGCGTCGATCTTGGCGCGGATGTCGGTGCGCTGGGCGGCGGTGGCGCCCAGGTCGTAGGGGAGGTCCCAGGATTCGGTGGCGTCGGCGGGGACGTCGGTGCCACCGGCGCGCAGGACGTCGGTCAGGTTGCGGGGCAGCTGCCAGGGCAGGCGGCCGCTGGGGGTGTAGTCGCCGAACAGCAGGCTCGCCAGCGCCGGGCCCATCTCCTCGCCGCCGCGGTAGGTGACCACGGTGGCGGCGGGCAGCGCGTCCCACTCGGTGATGACGTAGGGCCGGGGCAGGACCAGGACGACCACGACCGGGATGTTCTGGTTGCGGAAGTTCTGGATGACGGCCAGCTGGTCGGCGGGCAGGTAGGGCTGCTCCTTCACCCAGTTGGTGGCATGGGTGTACGAGCCTTCGCCGACCGCGACGACGGCCAGCTTCGGGTTCGGGCCGGAGTCCTGGTAGACGTTGACCCCGGCGGTCGCGGCGCGGGCGCGCACGGCGTCGATGATGTTCTTCGAGCCGTACTCGTTGTGGAAGTAGCTGGTCCAGATGCAGCAGGCCAGCGAGTCCGCGGCGCGGGGACCGGCGACGACGATGTTGTCGCCGGGGTTCAGGCGCAGCGGCAGGATGCCGTTGTTCTTGAGCAGCGTCATCGCCTCGCGGGAGGCCTGGTTGGCCAGGGCCGTGTAGGCGGGCTGGTGGAACCGGTACGGGCCGTTGACCGGGTCGCCGTAGGGTGCTTCGAAGATGCCGAGCTGGAACTTGAGTCTGAGGATGCGGCGGACCGCGTCGTCGATGCGCGAGACCGGGACTCCGGCGGTGAAGGTGTTGATGGAGTAGCCGGGAGCGCCGGGGTCGGCTCCGCCCATGACGTCGGAGCCCGCGTTGGCGGCGCCGACCCAGGAGCCGGACGGCAGCCAGTCGGTGGTGATGAGGCCGGTGAAGCCCAGGTTCGTGCGGAGGTAGGCGAGGATCTTCGCGCTGTCGCCGGCGCCGGGGCCGCCCGGGTCGAGCAGCGAGCTGCCCGCGTACCCGGGCATGATGTTGACCGCGCCGGCCTCCATCGCGGCCCGGAACGGGATCATGTGGTACTTGATCGTGACGGCGTCGTACACGATGAGCGCCTCGCCGCCCGCGCCTTCGCCCGGCCAGTGCTTGACCGTGGCCAGGACCGACTGCGGGTTCAGCTCGGGACCGCCCTGCAGGCCCGCCACCAGGGCTCGGACCTGCGCGGCGGCGACGTCGGCGTTCTCGCCGTTGCCCTCCTGGATGCGCGGGTAGAGGACCTTGGTGCCGACCTCGGCGAGCGGGCCGAGCACGCCGCGGGTGCCGACTTCGAGCTGCTCGCGGCGCTGCATGTCGCCGAGCTTGTAGTCGAGCGGGTAGTTCCGCGCCGCCGCGAGGGCGCTCTGGACGGGGTAGGTGGTCTTGTACCCGTGGATGGTGTCGCCCGCGGAGACGAACGGGATGCCGAGGCGGGTCGCCGCCGACGACAGCAGGTAGTTGTGCAGGTCGGGCCCTTCGGCGGGGCCGAAGTGCCAGCCCGACTGGTTGAACGTCTGGGCGTTGTAGAACATCTGGTACGCCTTCTCCTGGGTCGTCATGCGGCTCAGGAGGTCGTTGACGCGGGTGTCGACGGGCTGGCGCCAGTCCTCGTACGGCTCGATGGCGCCGTTCTTGTTCAGGTCGCGGCTGCCGTTGACGATGTTGACGCCGTCGGCGACGGTCTCCAGGACGGGGACGTAGACGCTGAACTTCCGGATGTTGGAGGTGGTGGTGGCGCCGGAGCCGTTGACCGAGGTGATGTACCACTTGTAGGTCCAGCGGTCGGGCAGGTCCCAGGTGGGCGTGTAGGTGGTGCCGGTGGGCTCGGCGACCTTGGTGTACAGGTCGATGAGGTTGCCGGACTGGGTGAAGTCGTAGTCGGTGCGGCTGACGTTGAGCCATACCTGGTAGCGGACGGCGCCGGAGACGGCGTTCCAGCTGAGGGCGGGCCGGCGGGTGGTGGTGACCATGGCCGCGTCGGCGGGTGCGGTCAGCGCGAACTGGCCGGTGGTGGCCGGGGGCTTCGTCGGGCCGGACAGCAGCGGCGCGGTCGAGGAGGCGGTGTCGACGCTGCCGAACACCTGGAACTCCCAGAGGGAGTAGCCGTAGCCGGTGGCGCGGGCGGTGCCGTAGAGGCGTATGTAGCGGCCGGTGCCGCTGATGTTGAGCGTCTCGGTGCCGCCGGCGCCGGTGTTGGTCGAGTGGATGGTCGTCCAGGTGGTCCTGTCGTTGGACGTCTCGATCCGGTAGCCGCGCGCGAAGGCCGCCTCCCAGTTCAGTACCACCTTGGTGATGGTGGCGGTGCCGCCGAGGTCGATGCTCAGCCACTGCGGGTCGCTGAACGCCGAGGACCAGCGGGTGGTGGTGCGGCCGTCGACGGCGGCGCCGGGGGCGTTGCCGCCCTCGTACGACGACGCGTCGACCTTCTTGAACTCGGAGATGGTCGACCCGCCGCCACCTCCGCCGCCCCCGCCGATGGTGCCGAAGACCTGGAACTCCCACAGGGAGTAGCCGTAGCCGGTGGCGCGGGCGGTGCCGTTGAGGCGGACGTAGCGGCCGCTGCCGGTGACGGGCAGGGTCTGCGTGCCGCCGGTGCTGGTGGTGGTGCTGTAGATCGTGGTCCAGGTGTTGCCGTCGGGCGAGGTCTGGATCTGGTACGCGGTGGCGTAGGCCGCCTCCCAGCGCAGGATCACCTGGTCGATCGCGGCGGTGGCGCCGAGGTCGACGCGGATCCACTGCGGATCGCTGAACGCCGACGACCAGCGGGTGCCGAGGTCGCCGTCGACCACGGCCGTCGCCGGGAAGGCGGCGTTCTCGGCCGACGAGGCCAGCACGGGCTTGCCCTGCGAGATCAGCGGCCCGGCGGCCTGGGCGGGGCCGGAGGAGACCAGTGACTGGGCGAGGAGGACGGCGACGGCGGCGGCTGCCGTCATCAGCACCGCTCGGCTGCGGCGCAGCCTGGCGGTGGCGGTTCTGCGGAACATGGCTGCTCCTGACAGGACAGGCCGGGCAGCGTCTCGTGGGGAGCGGGACGTGCCACGGCGGTGGAGGATCATGTCAGAGAGCGCTCTCCAATGACGAAGCTTCATCGACGTACGGAGATAAGTCAAGCCCTGCCGCGTGCCGTCCCGGACACGAAGAGGCGGTCGGCCCCGCCATGCCGGGGCCGACCGCCGTGGTGCGTACTACGCCGGCAGGCGGTAGTTCGTGCCGAGCGCCGCACCCCGACCGGGCTGCGTCTCGTCGTACCCGCGGGCGTTGCACTGCAGGCCGCCGTTGATGCAGTGGGTGATCAGCGCGGCCTGCGTAGCCGGGTCCCAGGCGTTGAAGAAGTCGTAGTGGAACGAGTAGCCCCGCCCACTGGACAGCCGCACCTGCGACATGTCCCCGTTGACCGGGAACGCCATCTTGAACTCGAGCATCGGCAGGGCGATCGGGTGGCTGGCCGGGCAGACCAGGTTCACCGGGTACGCCATGTGGCTCTTGTGGTCCGGCGTGTCCAGGTACAGGCCGTTCCAGCAGCTCGGGGCCTGGTAGCGGACGTTGACCTGGGAGTACGTCGGGCAGTACGACGGGAAGTCGGCGTTGTGGTAGCTCTCGCCGCACTCCCAGCCCTCGACCGAGCCGTACATGAACTGGTCGGGCGTGGCCGACGGGCTGCCCACGACGAACCGCAGGCCCAGCGGGAACGGCCGGACCGAGGTGTAGTCGTTGACGCCGGTCTTGTAGTAGATGACCTGCGGCCCGACCGGGGTGATCACCGTGTTGCCGTTGTACATCGTCGGCATCCAGTAGCCCGACTTGTCGTCCGGCGCGGTGCAGGTCGAGGTGCCGGCCTGCAGCGAGGCGGTGGTGCTGTTGGCGTTGGTGGTGCGGTTGCCCATGAACGTGTGCATGTGCGAGGCGCCGGGCAGGCCCGCGAACACGATCGGGTCGTCGGGCTTGTCGTGGCTGAACGCGCAGTTGGCCTGGAACTCGTGGAAGTAGGCGTGCGGCGGGTTGTAGGTCGACGGGGTCACGCCCGTGACCTGCGGGTTGGCCAGCACGTACCCGGAGGTCGGGGGCGTGCTGCCGTTGTCGCCGTACACCTGGAACTCGAACAGCGAGTAGCCGTAGCCGTTGGCGCGCTGCGTGCCGTACATGCGCACGTAGCGGCCGGTGCCCGAGACGTTGAGCGTCTGGGTGCCGCCGGGGCCGGTCGTGGTCGAGTAGACCGAGGTCCAGTTGCTGCCGTCAGCCGACACCTGGATCTGGAAGGCCTTCGCGTACGCCGACTCCCACTGCAGCACCACCTGGCTGATGGTGGCGGAGGAGCCGAGGTCGACGCGCAGCCACTGCGGGTCGGCCCACGCGCTGGACCAGCGGGTCGTGGGGTTGCCGTCGACGGCGGCGGTCGCGACGGTGCCGCCGTTCTCGACGGAGGAGGCCGTCGCGGGCTTGCCCTGCGACAGCAGCTGCGTGGCGGCCTGCGCGGCGGGGGCCGGAGCCACCAGCAGCGAGGCCGTCAGCGCGGCCGCGGCGAGAATTCCGCGCCGGATGAGGGCGCGGCTCGGCCGGGACTGGCCGGAGGTTGTCATGCGATCTCCCGGGAGGTGGGGGCACGCCCACGCCCTGGGCAGGCGGGAGCGGCCGAACTGGGACGGGCCGTACCGCGAGCTGCTGGCGGGCATGGCCGCTTCACACCGCAGTACGATGGAGAGCGCTCTCCAAGAGTTTTACGCCCCGGTTGCCGGTACGTCAATACGTCCCTTCGCGACCCGGTCCCATTCGGCACGCTGAGCTGCCCGTTCCCGTTCCACGGCAGTGGCCGCCGCGCGGATCGCCGGATCCGTCCCCGCTTCCTGCTCCGACTTGGCCAGCGAGACGCACTGGTCCAGGTGCTCGCGCACCCGGGTCAGGAACAGCGCGTCGAACCCGGTCGCGGCCGTCGCGTCCACTTCGGCCAGGTCGGCGTCGGTCACCATGCCCGGCATGTCATGGCCTTTGTGGATGTCGTCGGTCGGCAGGCCCGCCCGGGTCCGCAGCTCGACCAGCCGGTCCAGCTCCGGCGTGTGCTCCCGGTGCAGCCGCCCGGCGAGCTCGCGCACGGCCGCGTCGCCGGCACGCTGCTCGGCCCGCTCCAGCAGGGCGATCAGCTGCCCGTCCATCGAGATCATGAGCTGTAGCCAGGCCACGTCGGCCCCCTGCAGCAGCAGCGGCGAGGCGACCGGGCGGGGCGGCGCGGCCGGGGCACCCGGCGCGGCGGCCCCGCCGCAGCCCGCCCCGGCCAGCAGCACCGCCACCACCACCCCCACCAGCCTCAGCGCAAGGAAGGGCCCCTTCTTATCGCTATCCGTAGTAGAAGGGCCCCTTCCCAACGTGGCGCCCGGGCGGGTCGCCGTCGGCGGCGGCTCGGTTCGGCCGTGGTGGACGGGCTGACCAGGGCTGGAGTCTGGTCGCGAGAGGGTGGGGGCGAGGGCTGGGTCCATGGCCGACCTCCTGGGCGGGCGCAGCACGTCATGATCGTGGGAGAGCGTTATCCGCTCGCCGAGTCTGCGGGCGGCCCCGGCCGGTGTCAATGGAACGCCTCGTGAACCGTCATCTTGGCGAGCAATATGGACACCATTCTCCTCGGGTATTGACGGCTGGCAACAACCGCGTAACACTCCTCGGCGTGGAGAGCGCTCTCCACCACCGGCACCGCCCACTCCTCCGGGGCGGCGGTGCCGGTGCATCCCGCTCCCAGGCCGGCTCAGGCCGAGCCGCGGTCAGGTCGCGCCGGTTCCGCCCGGCTCCGGCGCGCCCCCGCCTACGATCGCCGCACCCCACGGCGCCCGCCCGGGCACCGGCACCCACCCGGTCTGGAGTCACCGTGGACCAAGACCCGCCCGCCCATGGTTCGATCTGTCCTGTGATGACCTTCGAGGGGCTGCGCGTCGCCGTCACCGGCGCCGGGCGTGACACCGGCCGCCGCCTGGCCCTGGCCTTCGCCGAACGCGGCGCCCACGTGTACGCGGCGGCCCGCGACCCGGCCGCCGTCACCTCGACCGCCGACCTGGCGCAGCACGGTCGCGTCGAGGCGTTCGCCTGCGACCTGGCCCGGCCCGACACCGTACGCGCCTACGCCGCCGCGATCGCCGAGCGCACCGACCGGCTCGACGTGCTGATCCACAACGGCGCGGCCTACCTGAGCGGGCCCGACCTGCTCGACGCCGCCGACGACGCCATCGAGAACACCCTCGCCGGGGCGGGCACCGGCACGCTGCTGCTCACCAAGCACCTGCTGCCGCTGCTGCGCGCCTCGGACCGGGCCGATGTGGTCACGCTCGTCTCCGGCTGCGGCGAGGTCGGCAACCACCGCTCCGAGGCCCACCCGGCCTTCTACGCCGCCAAGCATGCCCAGGCCGGGCTCGCCGAGATCCTGTCGCACCGGCTGCGCCCCGAGGGCATCCGGGTCATCTCGCTGTTCCCGCCGGACTTCGTGCAGGACGGCCCGCGTACGGCCGACAGCGACCTGACCGCCCAGTCGGTGGTCGACTGCGTGCTGTTCGCCGTGGCGCAGCCCCGCGACTGCTTCATCCGCGAGTTCCGCTTCGAACAACTCCGGCGCTAGGAGCGGGAGATGGGCATCCGCACAAGGTACGGATGCCCATCGA
Source organism: Catellatospora sp. KI3 (assembly GCF_029948125.1). GTDB lineage: Bacteria > Actinomycetota > Actinomycetes > Mycobacteriales > Micromonosporaceae > Catellatospora. Next base: position 7,193 of record NZ_JASAMB010000009.1, on the reverse strand, counting down.
CGCTGCCGCTACCTGCCCACGTACTCGGCGAGGTGCTGGCCGGTGAGGGTGGCGCGGGACTTGACCAGGTCGGCGGGGGTGCCCTCGAACACGATCGTGCCGCCGTCGTGGCCGGCGCCGGGGCCGAGGTCGATGATCCAGTCCGCGTGCGCCATGACCGCCTGGTGGTGCTCGATCACGAGCACCGACTTGCCGGAGTCGACCAGGCGGTCCAGCAGGCCGAGCAGGTGCTCGACGTCGGCCAGGTGCAGGCCCGTGGTCGGCTCGTCCAGGACGTACACGCCGCCGCTGTCGGCCATGTTGGTGGCCAGCTTGATCCGCTGGCGCTCGCCGCCGGACAGGGTGGTCAGCGGCTGGCCCAGGGTCAGGTAGCCCAGGCCCACGTCGGAGAGGCGCTCCAGGATCTTGTGCGCGGCCGGGGTCTTGGCCTCGCCCTTGGCGAAGAACTCCACCGCCTCGGTCACCGGCATCGCGAGCACCTCGCTGATGTCCTTGCCGCCGAGGTGGTACTCCAGCACCGAGGCGTCGAACCGCTTGCCCTCGCACTGCTCGCAGGTGGTGGCCACGCCCGCCATGATCGCCAGGTCGGTGTAGATGACCCCGGCGCCGTTGCAGGTCGGGCAGGCGCCCTCGGAGTTGGCGCTGAACAGCGCGGGCTTGACCCCGTTGGCCTTCGCGAACGCCTTGCGGATCGGCTCCAGCAGCCCGGTGTACGTCGCCGGGTTGCTGCGCCGCGAGCCCTTGATCGCACCCTGGTCCACGGTGACGACCCCGTCGCGGGGCGACACCGAGCCGTGGATCAGCGAGCTCTTGCCCGAGCCGGCCACGCCGGTGACCACGACCAGCACGCCCAGGGGGATGTCGACGTCGACGCCGCGCAGGTTGTGCGTGGCGGCGCCGCGCACCTCCAGCTTGCCCTTGGGCTTGCGGACCTTGTCCTTCAGCACCGAGCGGTCGTCGAGGTGGCGGCCGGTCAGGGTGCCGCTGGCGCGCAGGCCGTCGACCGTACCCTCGAAGACGACCTGGCCCCCGGCGGTGCCGGCGCCCGGACCGAGGTCGACCACGTGGTCGGCGATGACGATCGCCTCCGGCTTGTGCTCGACCACCAGCACCGTGTTGCCCTTGTCGCGCAGCTGCAGCAGCAGGTCGTTCATGCGCTGGATGTCGTGCGGGTGCAGGCCGATGGTGGGCTCGTCGAAGACGTACGTCACGTCGGTCAGCGAGGAGCCGAGGTGGCGGATCATCTTCGTACGCTGCGCCTCGCCGCCGGACAGGGTGCCGGAGGGCCGGTCGAGGCTGAGGTAGCCCAGCCCGATCTCGACGAACGAGTCCAGGGTGTCGCCCAGCGCCGTGAGCAGCGGCCCGACCGAGGACTCGTCGAGGCCGCGTACCCACTCGGCCAGGTCGCTGATCTGCATCGCGCAGGCGTCGGCGATGTTGATGCCCTTGATCTTGGAGGACCGGGCCGCCTCGCTCAGCCGGGTGCCGCCACAGTCGGCGCAGACGGTGAACGTGATCGCCCGCTCGACGAACGCCCGGACGTGCGGCTGCATCGCGTCGACGTCCTTGGCCAGCATCGACTTCTGGATCTTGGTGATCACGCCCTCGTAGGTGAGGTTGATCCCCTCGACCTTGATCTTCGTCGGCTCCTTGTAGAGCAGGTCGTGCAGTTCCTTCTTCGTGTACTTCGCGATCGGCTTGTCCGGGTCGAAGAAGCCGCAGCCCCGGTAGATCCGGCCGTACCAGCCGTCCATGGTGTAGCCCGGGATGGTGAGGGCGCCCTCGTTGAGGGACTTGCTCGCGTCGTACAGCGCGGTCAGGTCGAAGTCGTTGACCCGGCCCATGCCCTCGCAGCGCGGGCACATGCCGCCGGTGATGCTGAAGCTGCGCCGCTCCTTGGTGGTCTGGCCGCCCTTCTCGATGGTCACCGCACCCGCGCCGCTGATCGAGGCGACGTTGAACGAGAACGCCTGCGGCGAGCCGATGTGCGGCTGCCCGAGCCGGCTGAACAGGATCCGCAGCATCGCGTTGGCGTCGGTGGCGGTGCCGACCGTGGAGCGCGGGTTCGCGCCCATCCGCTCCTGGTCCACGATGATCGCGGTGGTCAGGCCGTCGAGGACGTCGACCTCCGGCCGCGCCAGCGTCGGCATGAACCCCTGCACGAACGCGCTGTACGTCTCATTGATCAGCCGCTGCGACTCCGCGGCGATGGTGTCGAACACCAGCGAGCTCTTACCCGAGCCCGAGACGCCGGTGAACACCGTCAGGCGGCGCTTCGGGATCTCGACGTCGACGTCCTTGAGGTTGTTCTCGCGCGCCCCGTGCACGCGGATCATGTCGTGGCTGTCGGCATCGTGCGGCACGGGCGCCTGCGCACCCGCCCTCGTGGCCTTGCTCATCGTCTCCCCATCTGTCGTGAACCGGGCTACGGTAGCCCGCTCCCCCGCTCTCAGCTAACGACGCGCCTCCCTCCCCACCCGCGCGGGGATGTAAGGAAGGGCCCCTTCTTATCGCATTGCGTAGAAGAAGGGGCCCTTCTTCACCCCGGCGGCGGGGCGGACGACGCTCACTGGTCCTGGAGCAGCCCGAGCACGTTGCCGTCGGCGTCGGTGACGGTGGCCACCCGGCGGCCCGGGCCGACCTCCTTCACCCCGTCCTTGACGCTCGCCCCGGCGGCGGTCAGCTCAGCCAGCTTCGCCTCGATGTCCGGCACGTGCCAGTACGCCACCGGCCCGGTCATGCCCTGCGCGGCGCCACCCGGCACCAGCCCGATGTGCTGGCCCTCGACCTCATACCCGACGTAGTACGGCGCGTCGTGCTGCGGCTCGACGCCGAGCAGCGCGGTGTAGACGGCCTTGGCGGCAGCGAGGTCGGTCACGGGGTGCAGCACGGTCTTGATGCCCTGGGTCGTAGAGCCGGTCACGGTCACTCCTGAACTAGTGGTGATGTCCTTCTCGATCACCCTAGCCGCGAGCCCCTGACCAGGACTTCTCGAATCCTGACCGCTTTGGCGCCAACTTCCGGCCAGGCCCACCGCCCTGGGCGCGAGCCGCCGGCCGGACGAAGCCGCCGGCCGGACGAAGCCGCCGGCCGGGCGAAGCCGCCGGGTCGGCCCACACGGCCCCGAAACACTGATCATGGACGCGGCCCGTGCCTTGATCACTGCTTGCGGTCACCAGACAGGCTGTGCGATGCCCGGACGACCGCAGACGGCGATCATGTGCGGACTGGGCTAGGTCGAGGCGACCGCAAATCGCGATCTTGCCAGGCTGAGTGGACGAAACAACCGCTGGTGGCGATCACTTCGACTTGAGCGCCACCAGCGGCGGCCGACACGGCCACGATCGCCGGCGGTCAGTGCGGAGTAGCGGCGTGGCGGTGCTCGGAGGCGGCCGGGGTGGCAGGGTCGCGGCGGGACTCCAGGATGGCGCGGATCTCGCGGAGCTGGTTCTTGATCTCTTCCTGCTCCTCGTGCACGAACGCGTCGTTGTTCACGATCAGCTTGCTGGCGAAATGCGCCGTGATCAGCGGGATCACGAACAGGACCATCACCGAGATCAGTAAACCGGCCAGGATCCGGCCCGCGGTGGTCGTCGGGTAGGTGTCGCCGTACCCGACGGTGGAGGCGGTGACCACCGCCCACCACAGGGCGTCGCCGAGAGACTTGTCGTGTTCGAACAGTTTGTACAGGCCAGCGGAGACCGCTATCAGGAGCAGGTAGCTGAACAGCAGTGCCCGGGGCGAATTGGTCAGACGACGCAGCAGATACACGCCGCCGATTCTGGCCAACGGTGCCGCTGCCGCATACCCGCCCGTCCGGCCAGAACCCGCCACACCACCGGCCGACCCGCCAACCACCACCCCGCCAACGCGCGGCAACCCCCGCACGCCAACCGACACGAGCCGTGGCGAGGCGACACAAGGCACGACGGCGCCGGACGGGCTGGCCCGGCCGAGCTGGGCTGGGCTGGGCTGGCTCAGCCGGCTGGCTCGGCTCGCTGTGCCGGGTTGGCTCGCCGGGCTGGCTAGCTCGGCGCTGGCTCGGCTCGCTGAGCTGGGCTGGGCTGGGCTGGGCGGGCGATAGTGGCGGCGCCCTTCAATGACGCTGGCCTATCTAGGGGACAGATCGTGAAAATCGGTGCCCTAGATAGGCCAGCGTCGATCGTGGGGCGGGGTCGGGAGATGGCGGCGGGGGGGCTGTGAGGGATGGGAAACGGGGCTCGGATGTATTAGAATGTGTGTTCGAATCAAGGCCGCTGACCTGCGAATGGAGCCGCCATGACCATCCGTGTCGCCACCCCCGACACATCGACCGACACCCGCGCCGCGCTGCCCTACGCGACCCTGCTCGCGTTCACCCGCTACGTCGACCGGACCGGACCCGCCAAGGCCGCGTTCGTCGGCAAACTGCGCCGCCAGCGCGAGACCGGCGGCGGGTTCAACCCGCACAGCCAGATGGTCAAGGCCCTGAAGAACGACATCGAGTTCGGCATGGACGGCACGCATCTGGCGGCGGTCCGCAAGGCGGTCAACCCCCGCTGGAGCAGGCTCTACGACGCGCTGACGGCCGGCGCGACGCGCTACCTGCGCTCACTGGGCGAGCCGCACACCGCCCACCTGACCCCGGTCAACGACGCCCTCGCGATCATCGCGGACCTGCCGGTGCGGGTGAGCGCCCACTTCGGACTGCGCTACGACGACGGCCGGGTGGAGGCGGTGCGGCTGCACTTCGACGAGGAGCCGCCGACTACGGAGCTGGTCACGGCCACGCTGCACCTGATGCGCGCCAACATGGGGCAGATCCTTCCGCACGGCGAGCCGGTGCTGGTGGACGTGCGGCGCGGGGTGAGCCATCGGGTGGAGCCGCGCCGGGTCGGCGAGATCTCCCGCTGGCTGTTCGGCGAGGCCGCCGGATTCGCCGCGATGTGGAAGACCCCGCCCCTGCCCCAGTGACGCCCCGCCCTCGGGCGGGCGGCGTGCAGTTTCGGGGAAAGTGCTCGAATTCCGGCCAAGATCCCTGCACTTTCCCCGAAACTGCACCACCCGAGCCCACGGGCGCGGCGCGGCGGGGCGCGGCGGGGCGCGGCGGGGCGGGGCGGGGGCGAGGGGCGGTGTCAGGGGGTGGGGGGCCAGTGGCGGGCCACGGCGGCGAGGGCTTCGTCGGCGGTCAGGCCGAGTCGCCTCGCCGCCTGGGCGTACTGGCGGGCCAGCGTCTCCGCGCGCCCCTCGGCCGGCTGGGCACTCAGCGGGGCGACCGCGGTCCCGGCGGCACGGCGGGTGTGGACCAGCCCGGCCGACTCCAGTTCCTGGTACGCCCGCGCGACCGTCCCCACGGCGAGGCCGAGGTCGGCGGCGAGTTGCCGGATGGGCGGCAGCCGGTGCCCGGTGGCCAGCACTCCGCCGGTGATCAGGTCGGCGAGCTGCTGCCGGATCTGCTCGTACGGCGGCACGTGCAGCCCGGGGTCGACCGCGATCTCGGGCAGCTCGCTCATGCCCGCACCCTACGGCCGAACAGCAGCACCGAGACCAGGTACGCCCAGAACACGACGAGGGTGACCGCGGCGACGGCCGCGGTCGTGTAGACGACGCCCGTCCGGTGCGCTCCGCACTGGACGGCGAAGGCGCCGGCGACGGCCGCGCTGGCGCATCCGGCCAGCGGCGTCAGCACGGCGATGCCGTACCCGCTGATGATCACTTCGGCGGCCCGGCGGCGCGTGCCGTCGTCGCCGGCCAGGCGCGGTCGCCGGGCGACCGCCCGGAGCGCGACCAGAGCGAGCAGCAGGCAGGCGCCGGTGGCGGCGAGGATCGGCAGCGCGTAGTAGCCGCCCGGCCAGGGGCTACTGGTCATGACCCCGTCGTCGCAGTTCCGGCTGATGGCGCGGCCGGCGCGGCCCTGGTCGTCGGCGACGGCCACGGCCGTGGTCACCGAGAGCAGCGCGACCAGGGCGACGGTGCCGAGGCCCGCCACCCAGCTGGGGTAGACCGGCAGGTAGTCGCGGATGCGGCGGACCGCCAGCGACGCCGAGCGCGGCCCGGTGGCCCCGGGTCGGGGCGCCAGGCGTTCGGCGGCCAGCGCGGTGAGCAGCAGCGTCAGCGCGAAGGCGGGGCCGGCCAGGGCGTAGCCGCGGCCGAGCGGCAGCCGGTCGGCGACCTGCCAGGCCACGACCGCGCCCAGGGCGATGCCCAGGAGCCGGTACGCCATGACGGAGCCTCCTTGTATCGAGGGGTTGATACAAAGCGTAGTGCTTGTGTCAACCCCTCGATACAAGTCGTGCGTCAGCCCTTGACGGCGCCCTGCATGATGCCGCCGATGATCTGGCGGCCCAGCCCGATGAACACCAGCAGCAGCGGCACCGTCGCGACGAAGGCACCCGTCAGCGTCAGCGAGAAGTCCGCGACATAGCCGCTGGCCAGGGTCGACAGTGCGGTCTGCACGGTCGGATCCTCCGGGGTGAGCACCACCAGCGGCCAGAAGAAGTCGTTCCAGGCCGTCATGAAGGTGAGCATGCCCAGCACCGACGCCGCGGGTTTGGCCGCCGGAAGCACCACATGCCAGAAGATGCGCAACGTGGTGCAGCCGTCCGCGCGCGCCGCCTCCAGCAGCTCGGTCGGCACCGCCTCCGACAGGTACTGCGTCATGAAGAAGACGCCGAACGCGTTGACCATCGCGGGCACGATGACCGCGTAGATCTGGCCGGTCCACTCGATCTTCGCCATGAGCATGTACAGCGGGATGACGCCCAGCTGGTTCGGGATCATCATGGTGGCGATGATGATCAGCAGCATCGCGTTGCGGCCCTTGAAGGTCAGCTTGGCGAACGCGAACCCGGCCAGGGTCGAGAACAGCACCACGCTCAGCGTGATGGCACTGGAGACCAGGAACGAGTTGGTCAGCGCCTTGAAGAACGGCACCGTGCCGAAGGCCCGTTCGAGGTTGGCCATCAGGTTGCCGCCGAGGCCCAGCGGCGGCGGGACCTGCCCGAGGACGCCGTTGTCGTGCGAGCCGACGACCAGCATCCAGTACAGCGGGAGCGCCGCGAAGAACGCGAGGGCCAGCAGCGACAGGTAGGTGAGCTTGCCGGGGCGGCGCTCGGCGGTGAACACCCGGCGGCGGCGCGGGGCGGGGCGGGCGGGCGGCGCGGTCGGCTCCGTCGAGTGACGGCTCAGGGTGGTGGTCATCGCGAGCTCCGCAG
>NZ_JASAMB010000089.1 GCF_029948125.1 Catellatospora sp. KI3 | reverse complement strand
GACGATCGGCACGATCACCAGCAGCAGGAACAGCACCAACGCGGGCAGCAGGAACCCGCCGATCACGAGCACCCGGCGCCAGGAACGGCGGCCGCGCTCGCGCACGGCCGCCGCTGGCACCAGGAGCGGAGTCTCCTGGATCGTCGTCATCACTGGCTCTTCGCGACCTGGGTGATGTCCTTGACGATCTGCTCCGGCGTCTTCGCTCCCGCGATCAGCTCGGCGACGCTGTCGTTGACCTGCTGGCCCACCGCCGGCGGGTACGCCTGATCG
>NZ_JASAMB010000088.1 GCF_029948125.1 Catellatospora sp. KI3 | reverse complement strand
CCCATCGACTGCGTCGGATTCCAATCCCACCTGACCAACACCGCACCCGCCGACTACCAGACCAACCTGCAGCGCTTCGCCAACCTCGGCGTCGACGTCCAGATCACCGAACTCGACATCGCCGGATCCACCCAGGCCAGCGCCTACGACACCGTCACCCGCGCCTGCCTGGCCGTATCACGCTGCACCGGCATCACCGTCTGGGGCATCCGCGACAGCGACTCCTGGCGCACCGGCCAGAACCCCCTGCTGTTCGACTCCTCCGGCAACAAGAAAGCCGCCTACACCGCAACCCTCAACGCCCTCAACAGC
>NZ_JASAMB010000087.1 GCF_029948125.1 Catellatospora sp. KI3 | reverse complement strand
CTGCGGCAGGCGATGATCGATCACATCAACGGGGTGATGGCCCATTACAAGGGCAAGCTCGCGGCGTGGGATGTGGTGAACGAGGCGTTCAACGAGGACGGCAGTCGTCGGCAGTCGAATCTGCAGGGTACGGGCAACGACTGGATCGAGGTGGCGTTCCGTACGGCTCGGGCGGCTGATCCGTCGGTGAAGCTGTGCTACAACGACTACAACATCGAGAACTGGTCGTACGGTAAGACGCAGGGTGTGTACCGGATGGTCCAGGACTTCAAGTCGCGGGGTGTGCCGATCGACTGCGTCGGGCTGCAGACCCACTTCACGGGTGG
>NZ_JASAMB010000086.1 GCF_029948125.1 Catellatospora sp. KI3 | reverse complement strand
TACAACATCGGCCTGGCCTGCGGCCCGTCCGGGCTGGCCGTGGTCGACCTGGACGTGCTCAAGCCCGGCCGGGAACTGCACGATCCGTGGGCCGACTACACCCACGGCGCCGACGTGCTCGACACCCTCATGGACCAGGCGGGCGCCGTCATGGCCCGCACGCGTACCGTGACCACCCCCAGCGGTGGCCTGCACCTCTACTACCGGCACCCCAGCGGGCCGCAGCTGCGCAACACCGCCGGGCGGCTCGGGCCGCTGGTCGACAGCCGAGCCCACGGCGGCTACGTCGTAGCCGCAGGCAGCGTCATCGACGGCGTCCCGTACGCCGTCTGCGTAGACCTGGTGCCGGTCG
>NZ_JASAMB010000085.1 GCF_029948125.1 Catellatospora sp. KI3 | reverse complement strand
CGCAAAGGCCCGCGGTCAGCTTGGCCCATACCTGCCGGTAGGCGCAGTCGTCGAACAGTGCCGCGGCCAACACGAAGAAGATCAGCACGCGGGTGGGCAGCAGCCGGACCCGCCGCTGCACGGTCCCCGTCTCGGCTGCGACCGCGTCGACCAGGTCGAAGTCCAGGATCTGCGTCAGCTCACCCAGATGGCCCGGCGCGAACGCCCCGGCCGCTATCGTGATCGTGCGTGTAATGGCAGACTGCTGCTGCAACGGGACTCCTCGCTTCAGGTTCTTGGTCGAACTGATATTGAGGAGTCCCGTTCCTTTTCGCCACACGAGACGGCCTTGACTGCGCCACCAAACCCTTAAGTCAACGGCGTTG
>NZ_JASAMB010000084.1 GCF_029948125.1 Catellatospora sp. KI3 | reverse complement strand
GGACCAGGCGTACCCGCCGGCGGTGGGCCAGCAAGTCAACGACAGCGTCGCCGAGCTGATCGCGGGAGCGAAGACGCCGGAGCAGATCGTCAAGGACATCACCCAGGTCGCGAAGAGCCAGTAGCATGCCGCGCCTTCAAGATCCCGCCACCGTGCCCGACCACCGACTGGAGCAGGACCGATGACCCAATCGACCGCGACCGGACGGCGGCCCGACGACACGGCGGCCGAGCTCTTGACGGCGTCCCCGGCGGTCACGCACCCGCGTGGCCGCCGGGCCCCGGGCCGGGGGGCGCGGCCCCGCACCGGCCGGGTGGGCACGATCGTCGTCTTCCTCGCCCCGGCCCTGGTGCTGTTCCTGCTGCTGGTGATCGTGCCGATCGTG
>NZ_JASAMB010000083.1 GCF_029948125.1 Catellatospora sp. KI3 | reverse complement strand
GCTGGACACCGCCTGCCCCAGCCCGTCGGCGCTGGCCCGGGCACGCCGCCGGGTCGGCCCCCGGCCGCTGCGGGCGCTGTTCGAGGCCGTCAGCGGCCCCGTGGCCTGGCCGACCGCCCGCCACGCGTTCTGGCGCGGGCTGCGGACCGTCGCCGTCGACGGCACCACCCTGCACGTGCCCAACGCGTCGGGCTACCCACGACGCCGCAGCGGCCGCACCGCGTGCGGATACCCACTGCTGCGGCTGGTCGTGCTGGTCGAGTGCGGCACCCGCGCACTGCTGGGCGCGGCCTTCGGGCCGGAGAGCACCGGCGAACGCGCCTACGCCCAACACCTGCTCGACCGCCTCCACACCGGCATGCTGCTACTGGCCGACGCCTACTACGACAGC
>NZ_JASAMB010000082.1 GCF_029948125.1 Catellatospora sp. KI3 | reverse complement strand
GGCGGGAGTTCGTGCACTTTCCCCGAAACTGCACGCTGCTCGTGCCCGATGATCGGCTTTTCGGGAAGACTGCTTCGACCCGACAGGCCGGTGGGCGGCATGCTGACCGGAGATCGCGATCTCCGGAGCTGCTCCGCGGCGTTGATCGGCGTTTGAGGTCGCGACGTGGAGTTGGCACGTCGGATATGCAGTGATGTGACCGGAGATCGCGATCTTCGGTCCCGTTCCGGCCCATGATCGGCGTTCGAGGTCAGAACCGAGGCCTCTACCGGAGGTTCTGACCTCAGAAGCCGATCACCAGAACCTGCCACCCGCATCCTGACCGCAGCCAGCGATCATCCTCCGCGTCCGCCTTCCGCGTCCGCCTTCCGCGTCCGCCTTCCGCGTCCGCCTT
>NZ_JASAMB010000081.1 GCF_029948125.1 Catellatospora sp. KI3 | reverse complement strand
CACGTTGTCGACCACGACGTTGCGCTGGTAGGAGTTGGTGCAGTTGCCGCAGGCGCGGTACAGCTTGCCGGCGTTCTCGACGTAGAAGCCGGAGATGTTGACGGTGCCGTTGCCGTTGTGCTGGAACACCTTGTCCGAGGCCGACTTCGCCCCGCCGCCGATGACGTAGGAGGTGCCGCCGTTGGTCTGCAGGAAGGTGGCGGCGTCCTCGCCGACGTCCTCCCACCAGACGTTCTGGATGGTGCAGGTGCCCAGGCAGTGGATGCCGTCACCGGCCGGCGCGCCGATGATGACGTTCTTGATGGTGGCGCCGTTGGCCAGCTCGAACATCGGGTCCTGGCTCTCGGACTGGCCGCCGTCGCCGATGCAGCAGTAGCGCTTCATCCCGCCGTCGAACACCCCGCTCACCGGGATGGTGCCGGTGGGCAGCCCCGCGTCACCGGACTTCGTCGGCCA
>NZ_JASAMB010000080.1 GCF_029948125.1 Catellatospora sp. KI3 | reverse complement strand
GGCTGCACCGGGGCGGGGCAGAAGCTCGCCAACCCGGGCTTCGAGTCCGGCGCCACCTCGTGGACCCAGTCCACCGGCGTGATCGGGCAGCACACCGGCACCGGCGCACCCCGCACCGGCACCTGGTCGGCGTGGCTCAACGGCTACGGCTCCACCCACACCGAGACCCTGTCCCAGTCGGTCACCCTGCCCACCGGGTGCAGCAGCTACACCCTGTCGTTCTACCTGAAGATCACCACCGCGGAGACCACCACCACCGTCGCGTACGACAAGCTGACGGTGCAGGCGGGCACCACCACCCTGCAGGTGTTCTCCAACCTCAACGTCAGCGGGTACACGCTGCGCACCTACAACCTGTCCGCCTTCGCCGGACAGACCGTCACCATCAAGTTCACCGGCGTCGAGGACGCCAGCCTCCAGACGTCGTTCGTCATCGACGACACCGCCCTGACCGTCGCCT
>NZ_JASAMB010000008.1 GCF_029948125.1 Catellatospora sp. KI3 | reverse complement strand
AGGGTCCAGTAGCCGCGTACGTCGTTGGCCAGGTCCGGGCGCAGTTGCGCGCGTAGGCCGGTGAGGGCGTCCTTCGGCACGTCGAAGACGACGACCCCGGCCGCCTTCTCGCCACCGTTCAGGGTCACCGACTGCATGCCGTCGTCGAAGCCGAACGGCAGCACCGGCTCGAACAGCGAACCGTCCTCGGCGACCAGCGCGAAATCGCAGTAGCAGGCGTACGTCTTGCCCGAGAGCACCTTCACCTCGACGGTCAGCGCCACGAACACGCCCTTGCGCGGCCTGACCAGCGAGCTGTCCGGCGCGACGGTGTGCCGGGCGGCCTTCGCCACGGTGTACGACACCCTGTTGCCGCCCAGCCCGCCGCTGGTGGTGATGGTCTGCCCCGCCTTCGCCGTCGGCGGACCCTGCGACGTCGCCGCCGAAGCGGGCGCCCCGGAGGGCGCGGGACCGTCGACGTCGGCCCGTTCCGGCTTGATGCCGCAGGCCAGTGCGGTCAGCGCGGCCAGGACCAGCACCGCGGTCAGCGCCGTACGCCCGGCGCGGGGGGTGGGGGCGGACACGCGAGCATCGTAGCCGCCACCGGTGATCACGTGCGGAAACCCGTTTGCCGCCCCTCGACCCGCCCCCTAACCTGGGCCTTCGGCGCGGGTCCGCGCCCATGATCATTCAAGTCGCCGGGCGATCCTGGTCGAGGGAGTGAGCGGCGATGCGGGTCGGGGTGCCTTCGGTGCTGCGGGAGGAGCCGCAGTTCGCCCGGTATTTCGCCGGGCAGATCCTGTCGGTGCTCGGGGACCGGATCAGCATGGTGGCGCTGCCGTTCGCGGTGCTGTCGATCGGCGGGACCGCCTCGGACGTGGGCCTGGTCGCCGCCGCCGCGCTCGTACCCTTCCTGCTGTTCGCCCTGGTCGGCGGCGTATGGGCCGACCGCCTGCCCCGGCACCGCGTCATGCTCGCCAGCGACCTGGTCCGCGGCGTGCTCCAGGCCGCCATCGCGGCGCTGCTGCTGTCCGGCACGGCGCGGGTGTGGCACCTGGCGGTGCTGATGGGCCTGTTCGGCATCGCCGACACCTTCTTCACCCCGGCGGCGACCGGGCTGATGCCGCTGGTGGTGAGCCCGCACCGGCTCCAGGAGGCGAACGCGCTGCGCGGCTTCACCTTCTCCACCGGTGTCGTCATCGGGCCGGTGCTGGCCGGGGCGCTGATCGCGGCGTTCGGGCCGGGCGGCGCGATCGCGCTGGACGCGGTGACGTTCTGGGTCAGCGCGTACTTCCTGGCCAGGCTGAAGCCGCGGGCGCCGGAGGGCGCGGCCGAGCGGGCGCCGTTCCTGCGGCAGCTGGTGGACGGGTTCGCCGAGGTGCGCTCGCGCAGCTGGCTGTGGGCGACGATGGGCGTGGTCTCGGTGTACCACGTGATCGTGCTGCCGTCGGTGTTCGTGCTCGGACCCGTCCTGGCCGAGCAGGAGTTCGGCGGCGCGGCGGGCTGGGCGGCCGTGGTGACCGGCTTCGGCGTCGGCTCGATCGCGGGCGACGTGGTCGCGCTGCGGGTACGGGTGCGGCGGCCGCTGATCGTGGCGGCGGTGGCGTTCGCGGTCGCGTCCTGCCAGGCGCTGATCATCGGCGCCGGGCCGAACCTGGCCGTGATCGCGGCGCTGGAGGCGGTCACCGGCGTCGCCGTGGCGCTGGCGTTCACGCTGTGGGAGACGGCGCTGCAGGAGCACGTGCCGCAGGCGTCGCTGTCGCGGGTCAGCTCGTACGACCACCTGGTGTCGACCGGGCTGATGGCGGTGGGGCTGGCCGTGGCCGGTCCGGTCGCGGACGCGTTCGGCATGCGCCCGACGCTGTTCGCGATGACGGCGGTCGGCGTGCCCGCCGCGCTGCTGCTGCTCGCGCTGCCCGCGGTGCGCGCCCTGCGCAGCGCCTCCGCCGAGCCCCGGGTGGCCGCCGCGACCGCCTGAGGCCGGGCGGCTCGGTAGGGTGGGCCGGTGACCGAGGTGACCGAGGACGCCGTCTTCCGCGACGAGGACTGGTACGGCGACGAGTTCGTCGAGCGCCGCTTCGTGCGCTGCTCCTTCCACGAGGTGGACCTGACCGAGGCGGTGACCCGGGGCGCGGTCTTCGAGCAGTGCGTCTTCGGCAACGTCAAGTTCAACGCCTCGCACCACACCGACTCGGCGTTCCTGCGCTGCACGTTCACCCGGTGCAACCTGTTCGAGGCCGAGTTCAACGGCTGCAAGCTGGTCGGCAGCACGTTCGTCGAGTCCGTGCTGCGGCCGCTGCGGGTCGTGGGCGGGGACTGGTCGTTCGTGGGTATGAACGGAGCCGACCTGCGCCGCGCCAGCTTCGACGGGGTACGCATGCGCGAGGTGGACCTCAACGGGGCCGACTGCACCGGCGCCGCCCTGGTGAACGTGGACCTGTCCGGGGCGCACCTGGCCAAGGCGAAGTTCGGCAAGGCCGACCTGCGCGGCAGCGACCTGACCGCGTTCATCCCCGGTGAGCTGGAGTTGAACGGGGCCGTCATCGACGACGCGCAGGCGATCGTCATCGCGCAGACGCTGGGCCTCGTCGTCCGCTGACCCCCCGTAGCGCTTCCGGTACTTTTCCGGGACTGGCCCTGGACACGCTCCGATAGTTTCCGGAACTTGTTGACTTGGCATGGGTGCGGCCGAACAATTGGGAGCGCTTCCATTGATGTGTGCCGTGTCCGGTCGCGACCGACCCCGCTGCTGCCCCGATCTGCCCGGATCGGTGCCGCACCGCTCCCTACGGGGGTCGTCCGCGGCCGGCGCGGCACAGCTGCCCCGTCCCTAGGAGGAAAGACGATGACGCATCGCAGCGTCCCGGTCGTCAGATCACGCCGCCTCGCACCCGTCGCCGTCGCGGCGCTGCTGGCGGCGTTCGCCGTACCGGTGCTGGCGGCCGAGCCCGCCCACGCCGCCACCCCGCTGCGGACCCTGGCCGCCGCGAAGAACAAGTTCATCGGCTTCGCGGCCGCGACCGGCCCGCTGGCCAACGAGTCGGCCTACCGCACCATCGCGCAGACCGAGTTCAGCCAGGTCACGCCCGAGAACGCGATGAAGTGGGACGCGACCGAGCCCAACAGCAACCAGTTCAACTACAGCGGCGCCGACCAGATCGTCGCCTTCGCCGCCGCCAACAACCAGGTCGTGCACGGCCACACCCTGGTCTGGCACAGCCAGACCCCCAGCTGGGTGCAGAGCCTGGGCGCCTCGGCGATGCGCACCGCCATGAACAACCACATCGCCAACGTGGTCGGCCACTTCGCCAGCAACCCCGTCGTGCAGTCCTGGGACGTGGTGAACGAGGTCTTCGACGAGAACGGCGGCTACCGGAGCAGCTTCTGGTACAACACGCTGGGCGCGAGCTTCATCGCCGACGCGTTCCGCGCCGCCCGCGCGGCCGACGCCGACGCCAAGCTCTGCATCAACGACTACAACGTCGAAGGCGTCAACGCCAAGAGCACCGCGATGTACAACCTGGTGAGCACGCTCAAGGGCCAGGGTGTGCCGATCGACTGCGTGGGCCTGCAGACGCACCTGTCGACGCAGTACGGCTTCCCCGGCGACATGCAGCAGAACATCGCCCGCTTCGCCGCGCTGGGCGTGACGGTGCGGATCACCGAGCTCGACATCCGCATCCCGATGCCGCGCACCTCGGCCAAGGACGCGACCCAGGCGCAGTACTACACCAACGTGGTCAACGCCTGCCTGGCCGTGAGCGCCTGCACCGGCATCACCATCTGGGGCTTCAGCGACAAGTACTCGTGGGTGCCCGACACCTTCCCCAGTGAGGGCGCGGCGCTCATCTACGACGAGAACTACCAGGTGAAGCCGTCGTACACGGCGGTCTACAACGCCCTGGGCGGCGGCCCCGACAACGACACCACGGCACCGTCGGCGCCCGCCAACCTGGCCGCCTCCGGCACCACGTCGACCAGCACCGCGCTGTCCTGGAGCGCCTCGACCGACAACGTGGGCGTGACCGGGTACGACATCCTGCGCGCCCCCGGCACCTCGGGCGGCACGTTCGCGGTGGTCGGCTCCTCGACCACCACGTCGTTCACCAACACCGGGCTGACCGCCTCCACCTCGTACCGGTACCAGGTGCGGGCCAAGGACGCCGCGGGCAACACCTCGGCGGTGTCCAACACCGTCACGGTCACCACCTCCGGCGGCACCGGTGACACCACCGCCCCGTCCGCCCCCGCCAACCTGGCCGCCACGGGCACCACCTCGTCGAGCGCCGCGCTGTCCTGGAGCGCCTCGACCGACAACGTGGGCGTGACCGGGTACGACATCCTGCGCGCCCCCGGCACCTCGGGCGGCACGTTCGCGGTGGTCGGCTCCTCGACCACCACGTCGTACACCGACAGCGGGCTGTCGGCCGCCACCTCGTTCCGGTACCAGGTGCGGGCCAAGGACGCGGCGGGCAACCTCTCCGCGGTGTCCGGCACCGTCACCGTGACCACGCAGCCCGGCGGCGGCACCGGCGGCTGCTCGGCCACCGGGACCGTGCAGACCTCCTGGGGCAACGGCTACGTGGTCGACCCGGTGACCGTCAAGAACACCGGCACCGCCACGATCACCGGCTGGACCGTGACGTTCACGCTGCCCGCCGGCCACACGATCACCGGCAGCTGGAACGGCGCCGTCACCGTCAGCGGCCAGAACGTGACCGTCAAGCCGGTCGGTTGGAACGCCACGGTCGCGCCCGGCGCCAGCGTCTCGTTCGGGTTCCAGGTCAGCCGCCCGAGCGGCAACACCGCCACGGCCGGCGGCTTCGCCTGCACCACGCCGTAGCCCTCGGCTGCGGGGCCGGTCTGCGCTGATCGGAGCGCAGGCCGGCCCGTGTTCGGACCGCTCCCCGAGCGGACGGCCCACCACTGCCCGGGTGGGCCGTCCGCGTGCGCGGCTACCATGCCCTTGCGGCAGAGCAGCCGCGAACAGGAGGAGCCGGCATGCGCGTGTTCACGTCCCCCGACGACCTGGCGGCCGCGATCGGCGAGGAGATCGGGCCGGGTCCCTGGCACCGCATCGAGCAGCAGCGGGTGGACGCGTTCGCCACCGCGACCGGCGACGACCAGTGGATCCACATCGACCCCGCGCGCGCCGCGCAGGGCCCGTTCGGCGGCACGATCGCCCACGGCTACCTGACCCTGTCGCTGCTGCCGCTGCTGGTCCGCGACCTGTACCGCTTCGACGGCGTCGCCATGGCCGTCAACTACGGCCTCAACAAGGTGCGCTTCCCCGCCCCGGTCCGCGTCGGCGCGAGCGTACGGCTGAGCGCCCGCTTCCTCTCCGTGGAGCCGGTCACCGGCGGCGTCCAGCTCGCCGCCCAGATGACCATGGCCACCGACGCCGGCGACAAGCCCTGCTGCGTAGCCGAAACCCTCACCCGCCTCCACTTCCGCCCCTGACCCAGCCGCAAGGAAGGGCCCCTTCTTATCGCTTTCCGTAGTAGAGGGGCCCCTTCTTAACGTGCGTCTCTTGGGGGTGGGGTGCGGTGTTCCGGGTGGGGCTGAGAGTGAAGAAGGGCCCCTTCTACATCGCAAAGCGATAAGAAGGGGCCCTTCCTTTCCTCGGGTCCGGGGGTCAGGTCCAGTGGAGGGTGAGGAGGAGGTCTAGGAAGTCGGCCAGGCGGAGGGGGGCGCGGCAGACCAGGCGGTGGCGGGCTGTGCCGTCGCTCCAGCAGGCCTCGAAGCCGCGCCAGGTCGTCCCGGCGCTGATCCGGACCCGGAAGTCGCCCAGGTTCAGCTGCGCGAGCTGGCGCTCGGGGGTGTGCTCGCCCCATCCGAGCATGGTGTGCAGGTGCAGCTCGACGGCGCCACGGGTGTAGGTGGTGTACCGCTCGGCGGCGGTGGCGATCCGGCTGCGCTCGATCCAGTCCGCGGGCAGCCGCGGCAGCGCCGGCTCCGGCGCGACGGCGGTGCGCGTGGCGGCGGTGAGCAGCGGCATGTCGGCGGCGCACGCGGCGGCGGCTCGGCTGAGCAGGTCGGCGCGGCGGCCTGCGTCGCGCAGCTTGGGGGCGGAGGTCTGCACGCTGTGCTCCATGGGTAGTGGAGGTGTGCCGCGCGTACGCCCCGGGTGAGCGCGGTACGCGACGGAGTCGGCCGATGCGGCCGCCGAGCCCGACGCTGCGCTCTCCCACCAGTTCACACCATCCCCACGGCTACCGCCGCCCCAGCCCACCCCTCGGGACCAGCTCCCTTCCGCGCGCCTGCTGCCGTGCGTGCAGTTTCGGGGAGAGCGCACGAATCTTGGCCGTCGTTCGAGCACTCTCCTCGAAACTGCACCCGACCTCGGGGTGGGGGAGGTGCGGACGGGAGGTCCGGCGGCGGAGAGGGGGATAAACTGCGGAAATGGAGACGACGCGGGCACGCGTCGGCGATCCGCTGGCGCACATCGATCTGGGCAGGCTTCGCGCGGACCTACGGTCCGTGCAGCGGCTCGGCACCTCCGGCGGCGCGTTCAACGCGTGCGCCGTGAGCGCCGAGATCCGCCAGGCCTACCGCACCGCTCTGGCCGCACGCGACGACGCGGCGGCCTACCTGCACGGCAGCCGGGTCTGGTCCCGGGCGGACCTCGCCGAGGCGATCTGCGCCTACAGCGAGCACGAGGGACGACCACGCCTGGTCGCGCAGTGGTGCGCGACCACCGCCCCGCAGCACCTGTACGACGCCGGCCACGAGCTGCTGCGCCGCCAGCAGGTCGTCACCGAGCTGCGCGAACTGCTCACCGAGGCGCGCCGGACCGCGATCAGGCAGCTCAACGAGGCGCGGCTGCCGCTGCCCGACGATCCGCTGGCGCGGGCGCGCAAGGCCACCGACGTGATCTTCTTCGCCCGCCACCACCTCGACTACATCGCCGCCAACCGCAACCTGTACGCGGCCAACCTGGTCGTGCACCACGGCTGGGACCTCGACGAGGTCATCGAGGTGGCGGGCGCCGACCCCGGCGAGGTCGCCGACGCCTTCGCCGAGGCCCGCGAGCACCCGCCCTCCGACGCCGACGCCCGGACGGTGCGCGAACTCGCGCTGATCACCGCCGCGATCGCGGCGCGGATCGAACACTGGGAGTCCGCCCGCGCGGAGGCGATCGCCGACTGCCTGGCCACCGGTCTCGACACCGAACGCATCGCCGTCCCCGTGCCGGTCTGACTCCGTCGCGCCGCCCCACCCCCGGCCGCCGCCGCGCTCCGCACCCGCGGGGCGCGCGGCGTGCAGCGTGCGTGGCTGCAATTTCGGGGAAAGTGCAGGAATTCGAGCCAAGATTCGTGCACTTTCCCCGAAACTGCACCGTCGGCGCCGCGCGGGGCGGCGGGGCGGGGCGGCGGGGCGGGGGCGGGGTCAGCGGATGCGGCGCATGGCGGAGAGCCAGCGGTCGGGGTCGGTGGCCTTGCGGCGGAGGTACTCGGCCACCTCGGGGTGGGGTAGGACGAGGAAGCGGCCCTCGGCGAGGGCGGCGACCGTGGTGTCGGCGACCTCTTCGGGCTCCAGGATGGCCCCGGCGCGGGCGACGGCCAGGGCGGCGGGGCTGCCCGCGGCCAGGCCGTCGGTGAGCAGCGGGGTGCGTACGCCCTGCGGGCACAGCACGCTGACGCCGATGCCCCGGTCGCCGTAGGTGATGGACAGCCACTCGGCGAAGGCGACCGCGGCGTGCTTGGTCACCGCGTACGGGGCGTCGCCGGGGGAGCTGAGCAGCCCGGCCGCCGAGCAGGTGTGCAGCAGCCAGCCGTGGCCCCGGTCGAGCATGCCCGGGAGCACCGCGCGGGCGGAGTGCACGTGCGCCATGACGTTGACCGACCAGGCGGCTGCCCATACCGCCGGATCGGCGTCGAGGCCCGCGCCGGTGCCGATGCCCGCGTTGGCGCAGAACAGGTCGATGCGGCCGAAGTGTTGTTCGGCGGCCCGTACCAGGGCGGTGACCTGCTGCTCGTCGGCGACGTCGGCTTCGACGGCGATGGCGGGGGTGCCGGCGGCGGTCAGCTCCCCGGCCAGCGCGGCGAGCGGGGTGCCGGGCCGGTCGGACAGGCACAGCCCGGTGGCGCCCTCGGCGGCGAAGCGGCGGGCCAGGGCGGCGCCGATGCCGCCGGTGGCGCCGGTGATGACGACGGTGGAACCGGCCACGCGCATGTGCCCACTCCGTTCGTTGGGGAGGCCGGGCGGTTGACAGCGGGCGGCGGGCTGCCGCAAGCTCCATACCGACCGGTCGGTCTGGTGGGTAACGTAGGCCCCGACCGCGCGTGCGTCAAACATCGACGTGGAGGCAGGACAGGTGGAGACGGGTCTGCAGGGCAAGACGGCGCTGGTCACGGGCGCCTCTCGCGGGATCGGCAAGGGCATCGCGACCGCGCTGGCGGCCGAGGGCGCCAACGTGGTGCTGGTGTCGCGGCGGCAGGAGTCGCTGGACGCGGTCGCGGCGGAGCTGGCGGAGGCGTACCCGAAGGCGGGGGTGTTCGCCAAGGCCGCGCACGTCGGCGAGCCCGAGCAGGTGCAGGAGTGCGTCGCGGCGGCCGTCGAGCGGTTCGGCACGGTGGACGTCCTGGTCAACAACGCGGGGACGAATCCGTACTTCGGGCCGCTGGTCGACATCAGCGTCGGGCAGGCGGAGAAGACGGTCCAGGTCAACCAGCTGTCGATCGTGCTGTGGACGCAGGCGGTCTGGCACGCCTCGATGGCGCGCAACGGCGGCAGCGTCGTCAACATCGCCTCGGTCGGCGGCCTGGTCACCGAGCACGGCATCGGCTACTACAACGCCACCAAGGCGGCCGTCATCCACCTGACCAGGCAGTTCGCGGCGGAGTTGGCGCCGTCGGTGCGGGTCAACGGGATCGCGCCGGGCCTGGTGCGCACCCAGCTGGCCCGCGCGCTGTGGGAGCCGTTCGAGGAGCAGATGAACGCGGTGCTGCCGCTGGGGCGCATCGGCGAGCCGGAGGACATCGCCTCGGTGGCGGTGTTCCTGGCCGGATCGGCCTCGGGCTGGATGACCGGGCAGACCCTGACCGTGGACGGCGGTTCGCTGATCCGCACCTCGGTGACCGTGGGATGACCGGCCGCTGGGAGATCACCGTCCCGCTGCCGGGGGTGCCGCTGACCGAGCACCGGCGCCTGCTGCCGCTGCTGGCCGAGCTGGGCTACACGGGGGTATGGAGCGCCGAGACCAACGGCGTGGACGCGTTCACGCCGCTGGTGCTGGCCGCCGAGCATGCCCCGGCGCTGCGCCTGGGCACCGCCATCGCACCCGTGTACACCCGGGGGCCGGGCCTGCTCGCGATGACCGCCTCCGCGCTGGCGCAGCTCGCGCCGGGCCGGTTCGCGCTGGGCATCGGCGCCAGCTCGCCGGTGATCGTGGAGGGCTGGAACGCGGCCGCGTTCGACCAGCCGTTCCAGCGCACCCGTGACACGCTGCGGTTCCTGCGCGCCGCCCTGGGCGGGCAGAAGGTCGACCAGGCGTACGACACGTTCGGCGTACGCGGGTTCGCCCTCGATCCGGCGCCCGCCGAGCCGCCGCGCATCCTGCTCGCCGCGCTGCGGCCCGGAATGCTGCGCCTGGCCGGGCGCGAGGCCGACGGGGCGATCACGAACTGGCTCGCCGTCGAGGACGTCCCGAAGGTGCGCGCCGAGCTGGGGCCGAAGGAGCTGGCCGCGCGGATCTTCGTGTGCCCGAGCGAGGACGCCGACGCGGTCCGGGCGCTGGGCCGGCGGCTGATCGCGGCGTACCTGACCGTGGGCGTGTACGCGGCGTTCCACGAGTGGCTGGGGCGCGGCGAGCAGCTGGCGCCGATGCGGCAGGCGTGGGCGGCCGGGCAGCGCAAGGAGGCCGCCGCCGCCGTTCCCGACGAGGTGGTCGACGCGCTGATCGTGCACGGCTCCTACGCCCGGTGCCGCGAGCACGTGGCCCGCTACGCCCAGGCCGGGATCGACACCCCGGTGCTGGCGCTGGTGCCGCTGCCGGGGCTGGACACCGAGCGCGCCGTACGAGAGCTGGCCCCGAGATGACCGAGTACACGGACCCGCCCGGCATCGACACGGTCCGGCTCGCGGCGTACCTGCGCGGGGGCCTGCCGACCGCCGACCAGCAGGCGGAGCTGGCCGGGCCGCTGCGCGGGGAGCTGATCGAGGGCGGCCGGTCCAATCTCACGTACCGGCTCACCGACGGCGCCACCCGCTGGGTGCTGCGCCGCCCGCCGCTGGGCCACGTGCTGCCCACCGCCCACGACATGGGCCGGGAGTACCGGGTGATCCGCGCGCTGCGCGACACCGGCGTGCCCGTTCCCGGCACCTGGCTGCTGTGCACCGACGCCGAGGTGATCGGCTCGCCGTTCTACCTCATGGACGAGGTGCCGGGCGTGGTGCTGCGGGGCGAGGGCCACGACCCGCTCACCCCCGAGCAGGCCGAGCGCTGCGGCCGGACACTGGTGGACGTGCTGGTCAGGCTGCACGCCGTCGATCCGGCGCAGGTGGGCCTGGCCGACTTCGGCAAGCCCGAGGGCTACCTGGTGCGCCAGGTCGCCATCTGGCACAAGCAGTGGCAGCGCTCGGTGACCCGGGAGCTACCGGGCCTGCAGCGGCTGCACGACCGCCTGGCCGCGGCCGTGCCCGACTCCGGCCGCGCCGGGATCGTGCACGGCGACTACCGGCTCGACAACGTCATGTTCGACCGGGACGTCACCCGGATGCTGGCGGTGCTCGACTGGGAGATGTGCACCCTGGGCGATCCGCTGGCCGACGTGGGGCTGCTGCACGTGTACACGGTGCTGGCCGAGCGGGGCGCCCGCCCCGGCGGCGGCCTCGCCCCCGGCAGCGGCTTCCCGTCGGCCGGCCGGCTGACCGCCTGGTACGCCGAGGCGACCGGCGTCGACCTGGCGCAGCTGGACTGGTACATCGCGTTCGCGTACTACAAGCTCGCGATCATCCTGGAGGGGATCCACGCGCGGTTCCTCGCCGGGAAGACCGTGGGCCGGGACTTCGAGACGGTCGGCGCGATGGTGCCGACCCTGGTGGCACAGGGACTTTCGGCAGCAGGGGAGTGATCATGGAATTCGCGATGGACGAGCGTACGGCCCAACTGGCCGAGCAGGTGCGCGCCTTCCTCGACGAGGTGGTGTACCCGGCCGAGGCCGAGTTCGAGGCCCAGATGGAGGCCGAGCCGGACCGGTGGGACTCCCCGCCGCTGATGGCCGACCTCAAGCGCGAGGCGCAGCGACGCGGCCTGTGGAACCTGTTCCTGCCCGACGCCGAGCACGGCGCCGGCCTGACCAACCTGCAGTACGCGCACCTGGCCGAGCTGTCCGGCCGCAGCCCCCGGCTGGCCCCGGAGGCGATGAACTGCGCCGCCCCCGACACCGGCAACATGGAGCTGCTGGCCCAGTTCGGCACCCCCGAGCAGCACGACCGCTGGCTCAAGCCGCTGCTGGCCGGGCAGATCCGGTCCTGCTTCTCGATGACCGAGCCGGAGGTGGCCTCCTCCGACGCCAACAACATCGCGCTGCGGATCACCCGCGACGGCGACGAGTACGTGGTGCACGGGCGCAAGTGGTGGTCCTCGGGGGCGATGAACCCGCGCTGCGAGGTCTCCATCGTCATGGGCGTGTCCGACCCGGACGGCCCGCGCCACCGCCGCCACAGCATGGTGCTGGTGCCGCTGGACACCCCCGGGGTCACCCGGCTGCGCTCCACCCACGTCTTCGGGTACGACGACCGCAGCCACGGCGGCCACGCCGAGATCGAGTTCGACCAGGTCCGGGTGCCGGTCGCCAACCTCGTCGGCGGCGAGCACGAAGGCTTCGCCATCGCGCAGGCGCGCCTGGGTCCGGGCCGCATCCACCACTGCATGCGCCTCATCGGTATGGCCGAACGTGCCCTGGAGCTGATGTGCCGCCGGGTGCTGTCCCGCGACACGTTCGGCGGCCCGATCGCCGACAAGGGCGTGGTGCAGGAGTGGATCGCCGACGCCCGGATCGAGATCGAGCAGGCCCGGCTGCTGGTGCTGAAGACGGCCTGGCTGATGGACACCGTCGGCAACCGGGGCGCCCGCACCGAGATCGCCGCGATCAAGGTGATCGTGCCCGCGATGGCCTGCCGGGTCGTCGACCGGGCCATCCAGGCCCACGGCGCGACGGGTGTCTCCCAGGACACGCCGCTGGCCTCCCTGTACGCGCACGCGCGTACCCTCCAGATCGCGGACGGGCCCGACGAGGTGCACCGCCGCACGGTGGCGCAGCGGGAGTTGGCACAGTACCGATGACGGGAGACGGTGTGGCGGGTCGGCGGCAGGGGGTGCGCGAGCGGGTGCTCGCCGCCGCGGTGGAGCTGTTCGCCGGGCAGGGCTACGACGCCACGTCGGTGCAGCAGGTGGTGGAGCGCGCCCAGGTCACCAAGGGCGCGCTCTACCACTACTTCAGCTCCAAGGACGACCTGCTCTACGAGATCTACCACCACCTGATCTCGCTGCAGCTGGCCGAGCTGGACGCGATCGTGGCCCGGGACATGCCCACGGCCGACGCCGTCGGCGCGGTCATCGCCAGCCTGGTCTCCACCACTGCCGCGCACGCGCAGGAGGCGGCGGTCTTCGGCCGCGAGATGCACCGCCTGGACAAGGAGCGCCGCGAGGCGATCCGGGGCGACCGGCGCCGCTACCACGAGACGTTCCGCGCGGTCATCGACCGGGGCCAGGCGCGCGGCGAGCTGGCCGCGGTCGCCTCGGCCGAGACGGTGACGCTGATGGTGTTCGGCATGGTCAACCAGATCCCGGTCTGGTACCGCCCCGACGGCCCCAAGGACGCCGACCAGCTCACCCGCGAGGTCACCGACTTCGTGCTCGCCGCGCTGCGCCCGGCCTAGGGCCGCCTCCTCCGTTCGGGGCTTCCGGCAACCGGCTCGCCGCTGTTTGCTGTACCACGTGTCCTGTTCGGATGGAGGCGGCGCGTGGCAGTGAACCAGAGCATGCCCGCACTGCGTAGGCGGATCTTCCTCATCGGGCTGCCCATGGCCGGTGGCGCGGGCCTGGTCGTGCACATCCTCACCGACGTCTCGCTACCGCTGGCGATCGGTGGGTTCGCGCTGCTGGGCGCGGCCGTGTTCGGCTTCGTGCTGTCGCGCACGGACGCGGCCGGGCGCCGGGCGCTGCGCCGCCGCGCGGGCGTCGGCCTGCTCGCGGGCATCGTCGGCACCCTGGCGTACGACGCGGCGCGCTACGGCGTGGTGGCGCTGTTCGACATGTCGTTCAAGCCGTTCCACGTGTTCCACATCTTCGGCGAGCTGTTCGTCGGCCCGAACCACCCCGACGCGCTGATCTTCGCGGTCGGCACGCTGTACCACCTCTCCAACGGCACCTTCTTCGGCCTGGCGTACACGCTGGTCTTCAAGCGGCCGTCCTGGTGGACCGGCGCCCTGTGGGGCATCGGCCTGGAACTGTGCATGGCTTTCCTCTACCCGACCTGGCTGCGGATCCAGATGCTCAACGAGTTCCTGGAGATCTCCGCCCTCGGCCACGTCGTGTACGGCTCCACCCTCGGCATCGTGGCCGCCGCCGGCATCCGCCGCCTGGCCGCCCGCGCCGACTCCGCACCGGCGGCCGCGCCGGTCGAAGCCCCGAACCCCTCGGAGGTGCCGTGAACAGGCTGGTAGACGTCCTGTGGCTGCAGGTCCCCGCCGCCACGCGGCGGCTGTGGCTGACCCTGGGCGCGATCACGGGCGACGGCGCGTACCTGCGCGCCTGGCCACCGCTGGCGCTGGCCGCGCCGCTGAGCGGGTTCGCGCTCGGCGCGTTCCTGGGCCTGATCCACCCCGGCACCGTGTACACGTACTCGTTCTTCGTCGTGGCGTTCATGGTGCTGGCGGCGGGGGCGGGCGCGGCGGTCGGGCTGTGGACCTGGGCGGGGTACACGCTGGTGGACCTGGCCGTCACCGACCGGACCGGCCTGCCCGGCTTCTGGTACTACGGCGACGCGATCGACCGGGTCACCACCGGGTACGTCCCGCTGGCGATGTCGTACCTGCTGCTGGCGAGCCTGCTGGTGCTGGCGCCGCTGCTCGGGTCGGGCTTCGCGGCCCGGACCGCGCAGGTGGTGCGCCGGAGCAACCCGGACCTGGCACTGGCGGCGGGGCAGGGGATCTACGTGCTGGTGGTCGCCGGGTACACCTACGCCTGGGCGCACGCCACCCCGTTCATGATCCGTCCGCTGTGGAGCTTCGCCGGGCAGGTGCCCGACACCGCCGCGGTGCAGCCGATCCAGGGCAACGCGTTCTGGCTGGCGGCGTTCGCGGGGTTCGCCGCGGTGGTGCGCAGCGCGGCGATGCTGGTGGCCGCGCGCAAGCCGGTCCGGCCGCCCGCGGTCGCGGTGGCCGCGCCGAAGCCGCCCGGCGCGCTTCCGGACGTGATGCGGCTGGTGCTGCTGCCCGCGCAGGCCCTGTTCGTCACGCTGCTGCTGTCCGGCCTGGTCAGCAACATCTTCCTGGGCGTGCTGGTGTGGGTGCTGCTGACCGGCATCCTGCTGCTGCGGGTCGCGGTGGTCCCGCTGATCCCGGTGTATCCGGCGCTGGTGGCCAAGGTGCCGCTGCTGGTGCGCATCGGCGTCTGCGTGCTGTTCAGCTACCTGTCCACCGCGCTGATCGTGCAGCCGTTCGTGGACCAGGGCGAGAGCTCGTTCACGCCGCTGGTGATCTCGATCTTCCTGTCCTTCATCGTGTCGGTGTTCCTGCTGCCCGGCCCGCGCCTGACCTTCGGCCGCCTGCGCCAGCCGTCCGCCCCGTCCGGCCCGACCGGCCCGCCGCCGATCGCGCCGACCGCCGCGCCCGCGCCCGGTCCGGCGGTCGCGCCGCCCTCCGGGCAGGACGAGCCGCCGGCGTTCCCGCCGCCCGGCACGGCCGGATTCGCGGCGCGCATCGCGCGGCGGGTCGCCCTGGCCGGTGCGATGCTCGTCGCGCTGGTGGCCGGTTGGGCCGCTCCGGCGTTCGCGGACAACTGCTCCGGGCTGACCGACTGCTCCTTCGGGGTCAAGGTCGCGCTGGTAGTGGGCGCGATCGCGCTGATCGCGCTGGCGGTGTTCCTGCTGCCGGAGATCCTGGCCGGGGCCGGGCTGGCCGAGGCCGCCGCCATCGCCGAGGCGGAAGCGACGGCCGCCGCGGCCGCCGAAGCCGCGGCCGCTGCCGAAGCAGCCGCTGCGGCCGAAGCGGCTGCTGCCGCTGCCGAGGCTGCTGCTGCCGCCGAAGCCGCCGCTGCTGCGGAAGCCGCTGCTGCCGCCGAGGCCGCGGCGGCGGAGGCGGCCGCTGCCGAAGCCGCTGCTGCGGAAGGGGCTGCTGCGGAAGGGGCTGCGGCCGAGGGCGCGGCGGCCGGGGAGGGCTTCTCCGAAGAGGTGATGGAGCAGGCCTTCGAGTACGCGAACACCGAGACCAAACTGGCGCACATCATCGACCCCGCCAAGCACAACCTGCAGCCCCTGGTCGAGGCGGCGGGCGGACGCTCGGAGGCGATGAAGGCCCTGGTCGACAGCCTGTCCGGCGGCTTGCCCGAGGGTAAGTTCGTGGTCACTCGCGTCATCGACGGTCTCACGGTGACAATCCGGGGTGCCGTGGTGGACGGCATCCCCAAGATCGGCACTGCCTTCATTCCGTGATCGACAGCTGGAAGGAACGAACCATGAGCGACGCGACCGGACGGCCGCTGACCGACGAGGAGCGGGCGGTGCTGCGCCACCTGCTGTCGGCCCCGTTCAAGGGCGCCGAGGTGCTGCGCGACCAGGCGGAGGCGGCGATGGCCGAGGGCTCCTGGGCCGACGGCGACGGGCCGAGCATCGACCTGGTCGTCCCGGAATCGGCGCCGGCGGCCCCGCTGGCCGACGGCCTGGTCCCGGTGGACGCGGCGGTGACCGGCCCGGACGGCGGGTTCGCCGGGGAGCTGCTGCTGTGGCTCCAGGACGGCCGCCTGGCCGCGCTGGAGTACGCCTGGGTCACCGACGAGGCCCCGGTCGCCCTGCCCGCCGTCTCCGAGATCACGGTCACGGCCCAGTAGGTACCACGCGCGCGAGCTCACACCTCATGGGGTGTACGTACACCCCATGAGGTGTGAGCTGCGGCGAATGCGGCACCGCCGGGGCCGGTCGTGGCGAGACTGGGAGGATGAGCGGGGTACCGATCGGCGCGCACGCGCTGCTGTCCGACTGCCACAGCGCGGCGCTGGTGACCCGGGACGGGTCGGTCGACTGGCTGTGCTTCCCCCGCTTCGACAGCCCCTCGGTGTTCGGGCGGCTGCTCGACGACGGCGCCGGGCACTGGTCCATCACCCCGGTGGGCGAGCACCGCACGCTGCGCGGATACGCCGATCAGACGCTGGTGCTGGAGACCACCTTCCACACCTCGACCGGCACGGCCGTGCTCACCGACGCGCTGGCGACGGGGGAGGGCAACCACGGCCACGCGCTGGGCCAGGGCGCTCCGCACCTGCTCATACGCGGGCTGCGCGGGCTGGACGGCGAGCTGGAGTTCGACCTGCACTTCCGCCCCCGCCCCGAGTACGGGCTGCTCCAGCCGCTGCTGTCGAGCACCGAGGGCGGCGTGACGGTCCGGGGCGGCGCGGAGTGGCTGGTGCTGTCGAGTCCCGTACCGATGGAGCTGGAAGAGGGGGAGGCGCGGGCCCGGCTGACCGTGCGGGGCGGGCAGGAGCTGTGGTTCGCGCTGCACCGCTCGACGCTGGAGCAGCGGCCCGCCCGGGTCTGGTCCGAGGAGGAGATCGCCGCCCGGATGGCGGGCACGATCGAGTCCTGGCGCTCCTGGTCCAAGCTGCACCAGCGGTACGAGGGCCCGTGGCGCGAGCTGGTGCACCACAGCGGCCGGGTGCTGCAGGGGCTGACGTTCCAGCCCAGTGGCGCGATCGTGGCCGCGCCGACCACGTCGCTGCCCGAGGAGGTGGGCGGCGAGCGCAACTGGGACTACCGGTACTCCTGGGTGCGCGACGCCAGCTTCACCATGCAGGCGCTGTGGGTCGCCGCCTGCCCCGACGAGGCCGAGAGCTTCTTCGCCTTCATGACCACCGCCGCCGCCGGGACGCTGTCGGCCGACCGCCCGCTGCAGATCATGTACGGCGTCGGCGGCGAGCACGACCTGTCCGAACGCACCCTGCCACGCCTGCACGGCTGGCGCGGCAGCCGCCCGGTCCGGGTCGGCAACGGCGCCTGGGACCAGCAGCAGATCGACGTGTACGGCGAACTGCTCGACGCCGCCTACCGGCTCGAACGGCACATCGAGACGATGGACGACGACATGCGGGCGTTCCTCGTCGCCCTGGCCGACACCGCGGCCCGCCGCTGCCACGAGCCCGACCAGGGCATCTGGGAGGTCCGCGGCGGTCCGCGCCACTTCACGTACTCGAAGGTGATGTGCTGGGTGGCGCTGGACCGGGCGATCCGCCTGGCCGACCGGCTCGGCTCCGCCGACCGGGTGCCGGCCTGGACCCGGGCCCGCGACGAGCTGCACGCCACCGTGCTGAGCGAGGGCTGGAACGAGCGCGTCGGCGCGTTCACGCAGTACTTCGGCGGGGACGAGCTGGACGCCTCCTGCCTGATGCTGCCGATCACGGGCTTCCTGCCCGCCACCGATCCGCGCGTGGTCGCCACCGTCGAGGCGATCGCCGACCGGCTCACCGACGAGCGCGGCCTGGTCTACCGGTACCGGGCCGAGGCGGGCGTGGACGGGCTGGCCGGCGGCGAGGGCACCTTCCTGCTGTGCACGTTCTGGCTGGCCCAGGCGCTCGCCGAGGCGGGCCGGGTCAACCGGGCCGTGGAGGTGTTCGAGCGCGCCGCCGCGTACGTCAACGACGTGGGGCTGCTGGCCGAGGAGGTCGACCCGGACAGCGGTGAGCTGCTGGGCAACTTCCCGCAGGCGTTCAGCCACATCGGTCTGGTCAACGCGGCCTGGGCTGTCGCACAGGCCCGGCAGCGCGCGGCACTGTGAGCATAATCCCTGGTGGCGGGTGGTCCGCTTGCGAATGTGGCGCGGTCGCCTACCGTCGGATCCGTGACCCCCGAATCGCATCACGAGCCGGACCCGCAGACCCGCGCCCGGCTGCTGCGCCTGCGGCAGGATCTGGACTGGCGCATCGACGACCTCGGTGAGGGCCTGGCCGAGCTGGAGGCGCGCCACGGCGACGCCGACGAGCACGTGGCGCGGCTGCGGCGCCGTACCCTCTGGGCGGTGCTGACCAGGCCCCTCGGCCTGCGCCAGGCCCGCCTGGCCCGCTGGCAGCGCGAGTCGGCGGCGACCGGGCAGCTGGCGGTCGAGCAGCACGCCGAGCGCCGCCGCCTGGTCCACGCCCGCTACGAGCTGGAACGCAGCCTGCTGGGCGACCGCGCCCCGGGCGGCGGCCCGGCCGCGCCGCCCGCCGACCCGGCCGACCCCCGCGCGCAGGCGCGGGTGGCCGGGCAGGCCGCGCTGGCGGAGGCGGAGGTGTTCGCGGCGCGGACGCGGCGCATCCTGCGCTGGTCGATCGCCGAGCTGGGCGTGCTCGCGCTGAGCGTGCTCGTGCTGCTGGTCGCCCGGCAGTGGTATGCGGCGGTGCTGCCCGCGGCGCTGCTGGCCGGCGTGCTGAAGTACGGCGGGGTGGACCAGGTGACCGCTCAGGCGTGGCTGGTGCGGCGCCGGGTCGACTGGTTCGGCCGCAAGCTGGTCGACGCGGGCGAGCCCGAGCTGGCGCTGCGGGTGCCGCTGGTCGACGCGGCGAAGCCGGACACCTGGATGTGGTGGGAGCTCGGCGAGCTGCTGCCCGTCCGGCGCATCAAGCGGGCCTGCCGCGAGGCCAACGCGCTCGCCGCGCTGCTGCGGGTACGGGTAGCGGCAGTGGAGGCGGTTGTGCCTTGATTTCTGAAGTCAAGTAGGCCGACGACTTCAGAAACGGTGCTACGGTCCGGGTATGACCAGCATTGATCGTACCCGGGTCGAGCGGCTCGTGGACCGGGAACGCGAGCGCTACCGCGCCGAGCACCCGCGCTCGCTGGAGCTGCACCGGTCCGCCGACCACCTGTTCGGCCGGGTGCCGATGACCTGGATGAGCAAGTGGGCGGGCGGCTTCCCGATCGCGTACGCCGCCGCGCACGGCAACAGGATCACCGACGTCGACGGCCGGTCCTACCTCGACTTCGCCCTCGGCGACACCGGGGCGATGGCCGGGCACAGCCCGCAGCCCACGGTCCGCGCGGTGGCCCGGCGGCTGGGCACCGACGGCGGCGCCACCACCATGCTGCCCACCGAGGACGCCGAGTGGGTCGGCGCGGAGCTGGCCCGCCGCTTCGGGCTGCCGAAGTGGTCGTTCACGCTCAGCGCCACCGACGCCAACCGCTGGGCGGTCCGGCTGGCCCGGCTGGTCACCGGCCGGCCGAAGCTGCTCGTCTTCTCGTACTGCTACCACGGCTCGGTCGACGAGACCTTCGTCGTGCTCGGCCCCGACGGCCGGGCCGCGAGCCGGCCCGGCAACGTGGCCCCGGCGGTGGACCCGACCACGACCACCCGCGTGGCCGAGTGGAACGACCTGGCCGCCGTGGAGCGGGAACTGGCGCACGGCGACGTCGCGGCGATCCTCACCGAGCCCGCGCTCACCAACATCGGCATCGTGCTGCCCGAACCCGGCTTCCTGGCCGGCCTGCGCGAGCTGGCGACCCGGTACGGCGCGCTGCTGATGATCGACGAGACGCACACCTTCTCGGCCGGCCCCGGCGGCATGACCGCGCGCGACGGCCTGCGCCCCGACGTCTTCGTCATCGGCAAGGCCATCGGCGGCGGCATCCCGTGCGGCGCGTACGGCCTGTCCGACGAGGTCGCCGACGCGGTGCACCGGCGCGCGAGCAGCGGCGAGGCCGACATCGTCGACGTGGGCGGGGTCGGCGGCACGCTGGCCGGCAACGCGCTGTCGCTGGCGGCGATGCGGGCCACGCTGGGCGAGGTGCTCACCGACGACGCGTTCGCGCACATGATCCGGCTGGCCGGCACGTACACCGAGGACGTGCGGCGGGTGCTGGAGACCGCCGACGTGCCCTGGTCGGTGACGCAGCTCGGGGCGCGGGCCGAGTACCGGTTCACCCGGCCCGCGCCGCGTTCGGGCGGGCAGTCCGCCGCGGCCGCCGACGACCTGCTCGACGAGTACATGCACCTGTACACGCTGAACCGGGGCATCCTGATGACGCCGTTCCACAACATGGCGCTGATGTGCCCGGACACCTCCGACGCCGACGTGGCCTGCCACGCCGAGGTGTTCGAGTCGGCCGTGGCCGAGCTGGTGGCCTGAGGTGGAGCTGGACGCCACCGACCGGGCGCTGATCCGGCGGCTGCAGGCCGACGGGCGGGCCTCGTACACCGAGCTGGGGCAGGAGGTCGGGCTGAGCGGACCGGCGGTGCGCCAGCGCATCCAGCGGCTGACCGACAGCGGCGTGGTGCAGATCGCCGCGGTCACCGATCCGCTGAAGATCGGGCTGCCGGTGATGGCGCTGATCGGCATCCGCACCAGCCGCAGCGCCGACGAGGTGGCGGCCGCGCTCGGGGCGATCGACAGCGTGGTCTACCTGGTGGCCACCGCCGGGTCGTACGACCTGTTCGCCGAGGTGGTGTGCGCGAGCATGGGCGAACTGTCGGCGATCATCAACGACCGGATCCGGGCCGTGGACGGGGTCGAGGCGATCGAGTCGTTCCCGTACTTCGGCATCCACGTGCACCGGTTCACCTGGGGCGTGCCGGGCTGAGTCAGCCCGCGCGCTCGGTGCCGGTGAGGGCGGCGAACACGACGGTGCTGCTCAGGTAGCCGCGCTGGGTGGCGTCGTAGGCGCCGCCGCAGGTGACCAGGCGCAGACCCATGTCGTCGCTGGTGCCGTACACCCGGGTCGCCGGGAACTCGGCCTTGGGGAACGAGCGCACCTTGACCACGCTGAACACCGCGACGGTGCCGTCCATCCGGACCACCTCGACCCGGGTGCCCGAGGCGAGCCGGCCCAGGTCGTAGAAGACGGCCGGGCCGCTGGCGCGGGTGTCGACGTGGCCGACGATGACGGCGTTGCCGCGCTCGCCCGGACTCGGGCCGTACCGGTACCAGCCGGTCAGGTCGGCGTGCGTCAGCTCGGGGACCTGCAGCGTGCCGTCGGTGTTGGTGCCGACGGTGACCACCACCGCGTCCACGTCGATCGCCGGGATGCGCACCCGCACCGGCACCGACCGCTCCATCGGGCGGACGCCGCGCGCGTCGGGGCGGCGGTCGGTGTCCCCGGCCTGGTACCGGCCGCCGTCGGCGGCCGGTTGCGGCGGCGGCTTCGGCGCGGTCAGGAACGCCGCGGCCAGCAGCACCAGCCCGGCCAGCGCGCACAGCAGCACCAGCGCGGTCGCGGGCACCCGGCCGTCGCGCCGGCGGCCGCCCGCGCGGTGGCGGCCGAGCAGCACCTGCACCGGCACGGGGACCTGTGTGGACACCGGCACCAGCGCCCGGCTGCTCGGCGCTTCTGGGTGGGGCGTCGCGTCGGGGCGGGACCAGGGCGCCGGCTCAGGCGCAGTGGTTGCCACGGTACCTCCGGCGCAGCAGGAGACCGGCGCCCGCGCCGGAGGCCAGCACCAGGCTGCCGCCCACGGCGAGCAGCACCCGGTTCGGTCCGCCGGAGGTGGAGCCGCCGCCGCCTGCGGGCGCGCCGGTCGGCGACACGACCAGGCTGCCGGTGCCGGTCTCA
The DNA here is from genome assembly GCF_029948125.1 of Catellatospora sp. KI3. Lineage (GTDB taxonomy): Bacteria > Actinomycetota > Actinomycetes > Mycobacteriales > Micromonosporaceae > Catellatospora. The sequence goes on along the minus strand of NZ_JASAMB010000008.1, from coordinate 285,519 downwards.
CCGTCGCCGCAGGTGACCTCCAGCGGGTACGTCCCCGGCAGGGTCGTGGCCGGCACGGTCAGCGAGGCCGCGAACGCCCCCGGCCCGCCCTCGGTGTAGCCGTCCAGGTTGATCTCCGACGGGCCGCCCCAGCTCGTGCCGCTGAGCGCGGCCGAGGTCGCCCCCGCGCCGCAGTAGGCCGCGACGGTGAACACCCCGCCGGGGGCGACCGCCGACGGGTTGACGGTGACGTCGGCGGCGCCGAACGCCGCGGCCGGAAGCGCCAGTGCCGCCGCCGCGGCACCGATGGCGCCGGTCATCGCCGTACGCCGAGCGAGTGTGCCCATGGCCGATCCCCCCGAATGTGCCGATCGTATGGGTACACCAAATCATCTCTTATCGGACTTCGCTCATGTATTGGCCGAGTTCGTCGTGATGAGAATCGACTCGATCCACGCCGGAGGCCGCGGCGGCGCGTCGCCGACCAGCCCCGCCACGATCCGGGTCCGGCTCAGCGCCGCCTCCGGCCACGGCGTGTACCCGTCGGTGAGCACGATGACGATGTGCGGCGGCTGCGGCACCGCCAGCGCCGCGGCCACCCCCACCCGCATGTCCGTGCCCCCGCCGCCCGCGAGCACCACCTCGCCGACGTTGGACACCCGGCGCGTGGCGTGCACGTCGGCGTCGCAGGCCAGCACCGTGACCCGGTTGCCGCGTACGCCCACCGCACGCAGCACCCCCGAGACCTCGCCCATCACCGCGGCCAGGTCGTCGGAGGACATCGAACCCGAGGTGTCCACCACGATCGCCACGCGCGGCAGCGGGGCGCGCAGGCTCGGCAGCACCACCCCGCGCAGCGCCGCCCCGCGCCGCGACGGCCGCTGGTACGTGTAGTCCACCGCCCCGCTCGCCCAGGCCGCCGCCTCGCGCACCGCGCCGGTCAGCGCCTGCCGCCAGTCCACCACCGGCTCCAGCACCTGCTGCGCCCAGCGCTGCCAGCCCGCCGGCAGCCTGCCGCGCGAACGCTGGTGGCCGCGCATCGCGTGCGCGGTCTGCCGCCGGATCGCGTCGGCCTCCACCCCGGGCACCCCGGCCGCCGCCGCCTCGTCCAGCTCCCACGGCATCGGCGTCCCGTGCGCCCCCGACCCGCACTGCACCTGCACGTAACAGGTATGCGGCACCGACGGCAGGTACTGCTCGAACAGCTGCCCGGTGGGCAGCCCCAGCGCCTTCGGGTCGACCCGGTCGGCCGGCAGCGGCAGGCCGTCGTCGAGCAGGTCGTCGTTGATCTCGCAGTCCTGCGCGACGTTGAGCCGGTGGTGGTCGCGCCGGTCGGCGACCGGCAGCCGGTCGGACCGGCCGTGATGGTCGCGCAGCAGGTGCGCGACCTCGTGGATCCATACCGCGGCCAGCTGCTCCACCGGCGTCTCGGCGACGAACCGCGGATTGGCGTAGCAGCGCCAGTGCCGGTCCACGCCCATCGTCGGCACCTGCTCGCTGGCGATGATGGTGAGGCTGTACAGGGCCGTGGCCAGGTACGGCCGGTCCTGCGCGGCGCGCAGCCGGGCGGCCAGCAGCCGGGTGCGGTCCAGCCCGCCGGTCATCGCCCGGACAGCATTCCGGACAGGCTCAGCACCTCGATGAAGGCGTCGATCGAGTCCGGCACCGGCCAGTCGGTGTCGCGCATCGCCGCCAGGTCCAGCGCCGCCCGCGCCGCCACGTCCGGCACGCCCGCCTCCACCGCCTTGGCCAGCACCACCCAGCCCGCCTCCCAGCGCTTGCGGGTCACCTCCGCCTGCACCGCCGCGACCACCGCCGTCAGGAACGCCAGCTGCCGGTCACCGCGCTCCGGCAGCGTGAACGCCTCCGGGTCGGCCAGCACCCGCTCCGGATCGGGCAGATCCAGCTCCTGCAGGTACGTCGTGAACTCCAGCCCCGGCCCGTCGCCCACCGCGCCGATCACGGCGGTGGCCAGCGCGTCGCGGCTGGTGTCGGTGCACAGGTGGAACGCCAGCAGCCGCAGCGCCATCTCCCAGCTGCGCGGCGACGGCCACGCCCCGCCCCGGCTGTCGGCGTCGGTCGGCAGGTGGTGCACCAGGCCCGGCCGGGCGGTCAGGAAACCGGCGATCGTGCCCCGCGCCCGCGCCACCGCCCCCGCCGCCCGCGACGGGATGACCGAGGGCACCGTGATCGCGGGCCACGTCCCGGCCAGGCCGCGCGCGACCGCCTTCGGGTCGTGCGTCCAGTGCAGGTGCACGAACCGGTTGGCCAGCGGCGGGCTCAGGTGCCAGCCGTCGGCGGCGCTGGCGGGCGGGTTGGCCGCCGCCACGATCCGGATCGAGGCGGGCAGCTCCAGGCTGCCGACCCGCCGCTCCAGCACCACCCGCAGCAGCGCCGCCTGCACCGCCGGGGGCGCCGACGACAGCTCGTCGAAGAACAGCAGGCCCCGCCCGGTACGGGCCAGCCGCACCGCCCAGTCCGGCGGCGCCATCGGCACCCCGTCCACGGCCGGGTTCTCCCCGACGATCGGCAGCCCGGCGAAGTCCGACGGCTCGTGCACGCTGGCGATCACCGTCTCCAGCGGCACCCCCAGCCCGGCCGCGAGCTGCTGCAGCGTCGCGGACTTGCCGATGCCCGGCTCGCCCCACAGCAGCACCGGCAGGTTCGCCGACACCGCCAGCGCCAGCGCCTGGGCGCGCGGATCGGTCACCGGCTCGCTGCGCCACGACCGGGTCCGCCCGATCAGCTCATCCGCCGCCAGCAGCGGGTCATCCAAAGCCGTCACCGCTGCCCAGCCTCCTCCAGGTACCGCTTCACCAGGCGCAGGTCCTGCTGCCCGTCGAACCAGTCCTCGTCCTCCTCGTCGAACATGTCGCCGCCCTTGTACTCCAGCAGCAGCGTCGGCGAGATGCCGTCCGCGTCGTCGGCCTTCGGGTTCGCCCCGGCGTCCAGCAGCGCCTTGACCAGCGCCGGCGTGCCGACCCAGCCGACGGCGACGTGCAGCGGCGTGCGCCCCTTGCGGTCGCGGACGTCGACGTCCAGCCCGGCGGCCAGCAGCCGCGGCAGCACCCGCTCGTGGTCGAGGCAGCGCAGGTGGTGCAGCAGCGTGAACCCGCGCCCGTCGCGTACCTGCGGATCCATGCCCCGGTCCAGCAGGGCCAGCAGGCCGTCGGTGTCGCCGTGCAGCACCCGCTGCATCAGGTCGTCGCGCTGCGCGCGCAGTCGGCGCGGCAGCCGCCCGTCCCCGCCGCGCCACGCCTGCTCGGCGGCGAAGCAGCCCGCCGTCTGCCCGCCGAGGCTGCGCATCATCTGCTCGCGCAGCACCTCCTCGGGCGTGTGGTCGAGCACCTGCAGCCGGCCCGCGTCGTTGTGCACCCGGTGCCAGGCCCCCCGGCAGCGCACCTGCACCGGCGCGAACTCGGGCAGCTCCGGCCGGTCACCCGGCTGCGGCCCCTCGGCCCCGGGCACCAGGGCCGAGCGCACCAGCGGGTGCAGGTCGGCGACGGTGATCAGCCCGTGGCGCAGCAGCTCCAGGTCGACCGGCAGCCGGTGCACCGGCTCGGCCAGGTGCGCCGCCGTGGTGTCGCGGTCGTTGGTGAGCCGGGCGCGGACGGCGGGGCCGCCGTGCGGTCCGGGCCCGTCCTGCTCGAGGTCGTCGCCGAGGTCCAGCTCGACGTGGGTGCGCCAGCCGAAGTTGACCTGGACCGCGGACACGCCGTGGCGCGCGGCCAGGGCGCGGGCCTGCGGGAGCAGCCCGATCAGGTTGAGCGCGGGCAGGCTCCCGATCGTCGTCGTGGCGCCCCAGCTGCCCTTGGCGTCGGCGGGGTCCAGTTCGATGCCGGCCTCCCGCCAGGCGCCGACGATGTCGCCCGCGGCCAGCAGCGCCGCCGCCCGCTCGGCGCGGGCCGGCGCGTCCGCACCGGTACCGAGTTCGGCGGCGGGCAGCGCGGTGCCGTCGGCGGCCAGGAACGGCATGCGGTCGGTGCCGCCCCAGGCGGCGCGCAGGCCGTGCGCCTGCCGCGCGTCCCACAGGTAGCCGGGCAGCTCATCGTGGGTGCTGGTGCGCACCTCCAGGCGCAGCCGCTGCGAGCCGTCGACGGTCTTGGGCAGCAGCACCACCAGCCGGGGCGTCAGCTGCGCCGGGACGCGGTCGAGCTGCGGCGCGAGCGTGAACTGCTCGGCGGTGGCGAGGCTGGTGCGGCCGCCCAGTGCCCGGGGCAGGTGCCAGCGCAGCAGGTCCGGGGCGAACCCGGCCAGTTCGTCGAGCAGCCGGGCGACGGCCTCGGCGCCGTAGGCGTCGGTGAGCTTCGCCTCGTCGAAGTCCACGTCGACGTTCGCCGCGGCGCAGGCGCCGCGCCAGTCCCCGGCCAGCCGCCGGGCCGTGGCCCGCGCGATCATCTGCCGCGGTACGGCGTACCGGCGCACCCGGCGCCAGGTGGCCAGCTCGTTCTGCTCGGTCTTGTCGTCGGTCACCGGTACACGCTCGCGATCGCGCTGATGTCGGGGTGCGGGGCCTCGGCCGGGCCGAGCACGGCGGTCGACAGCCGCCGCAGCCGCCGGGGCACGCCGCCGTTGAGGCCCAGGTAACGCAGGGGCATGTCGTCGTGCAGCACCGCGACCAGCGCCTTGGCGCCCCGCCCGCCGATGCCGGTGAAGCGCAGGTCCAGCCGCCGCAGCGCGCTGCCGGGCAGCACCGCGGCCAGCGCGTGGGCGCCCTCGTCGGCGACGGTGTTGGCGCTGGCGCCCAGGGCCCGCTCCGACGGCGGCCGGGCCAGGTCCAGGGCGTGCCAGGCGCCCAGGCGGGCGGCGAGCGCGGCCGTGCCGGCCGGGGTGATGCCGTTGCCGCCCAGGCCCAGCGTCATCGGCAGCCCCTCGACCGCGTCGGCCAGCGCGGCGGCGCCGGGGTCGCCGAGGGCGTTGGCGGCCAGGTACAGCTCGCGCACCCGGCCGTCGTGGACGATCGAGGCCAGCGCCGGGACCGCGTCGGGGCCGAGGCCGTTGCCGCCGAGGAACAGCCGCTCCAGCGGGGTCGCGCGGGTGGCCAGGGTGCGGGCCAGCGCCTCCAGCCCGGCGGTGCTCAGCCCGGTGTTGACCAGGTCCAGGGTGCGCAGGGACGTGTTCTCGGCCAGCGCGGCGCACAGCCGCAGCACGCCCGCGTCGCCCAGCGGGTTGCGCTTCAGCCACAGGGCGCGCACCGTCCGGTCGGTGGACAGCCGGTCGGCCAGGGCCCCGGCGCCGTCGGCGTCGATGCGGTTGCAGCCGAGGTAGACCGTCTGCACCCGGTGGCCGGGGGTGAGCGCGTCGGCGACCGCGCGGGCGCCCTCGCTGCCCAGGCCGTTCGTGCCTAGCAGCAGGTGGGTGGCGTGGCCGAACCGGACGGCGGCGCGCACCACCGGGGCCGCGTACGGCCCGAGGCCCTGCTTGCACAGGTCGAGGCGCCCGTCGGGCTGCAGCGTGCCGCGCGGGAAGTCCTCGGGCACGGCGGCGGCGCCGGGCTCGGCCAGGCGGGCCAGCAGCGCGTCGAAGTCGCCGGGCTCGGCCAGGCCGAACTCCGGGTGGCTGATGGCGGGGCAGCGCACCGGCGTGGGGCCGGTGGCCGGGGTCGGCTCGGTCACCACTGCACCGGCCGGTAGTCCTTGAGGAAGGCGCCGTGCACCGGGTCGCCGTGGCGTTCGCGCACGATCGGGTCGTACACCCGGGCGGCGCCGTCGACGACGTCCAGCGGCGGGCGGAACCCGGCCTCGCGCTGCGCCTGCTTGGCCGGGTGCGGCCGCTCGTCGGTGACCCAGCCGGTGTCCACGCTGTTCATCAGGATGCCCTCGCGCCGGTAGTCGTCGGACAGGGTGCGGGTGAGCATGTTCATGGACGCCTTGGCCATGTTGGTGTGCGGGTGGCGCTCGGTCTTGTACTCCCGGGAGAAGCTGCCCTCCATCGCCGACACCTGGACCACGTGCCGCAGCGGGTGCGGCGAGGCGCCCAGCAGCGGCCGCAGCCGCGAGGTGAGCAGGAACGGTGCGAACGCGTTCACCACGTGCACCTCCAGCCACTCCTGCGGCGTCACGTCCCGGTCGCGCAGCACCCAGCTGTTTATCTCGCGCAGGTCCAGCGGCTCACCGGTCTCGTCCACCGCCCCGGCCGGGAACAGCGTCTGCACCAGCGCGGGCAGGTGCGCGGCGGTGCTTGCGGGGTCGTGCCCGCGGGCGGGCACCGCCGAGATCGCGGCGGCGGCGCCGGACAGCGGGGACAGCTCGGCCGCCCGCACCTCGCGGTGGTAGGCCGCCGGGCGGTGCAGCGTCTGGGCGGCGTTGTTGACCAGGATGTCGAGGTGGTCCCAGCGCCGGTGCACGGCGTCGACCAGGTCGAGCACGCCGGTCAGGTCCAGGAAGTCAACCCCGTGCACGTGCAGCCGGTCGCGCCAGTCGGCGGCGTCGGGCACGGCCGCGAAGCGGCGGGCGGCATCGTACGGAAAACGGGTCGTGACCAGGACGTCGGCGCCGTCGCGCAGCAGCTTCAGCGCGAGGTGGAACCCGATCTTCACGCGCCCGCCGGTCACCACCGCCCGCCGCCCGGTCAGGTCGCACCGGGCGTCGCGGCGCTGCCGGTTCTGCTGGGCGCAGTCCGGGCACATCAGGTGGTAGTCGGCGTCGACCAGCCGGTAGTGCGTCTTGCACACGTAGCAGCGGCGCGGCTTGTGCAGCCGGGGCTGCGCCTCGGCCGGGTCGGCTCCGGCCGGTCCGGCCGCGGTCAGCGCGGGGATCTCCTCGCGGAACCGGCGCGCGGCGGCCAGCAGGTCCAGGTCCTGCTGGCGGCGCTGCGCCGTGCGGACCGCGCGGCGCTCCTTGCGCCCGTCGCGGTACGCTGCCCCGACGGCGCGCCCGACCGCGTCCGCGTCCGCGTCACCGAGCGTCCCGCCGCGCAGCGCGTCCAGCACGCGCAGGCAGGCATCCACATCGGAGGGGCTGACAGTCGGTGCGGCGGCGCGCGCGGACGGCACCCGCGTGCTGCTCGGCGGCATCGATCCCTCCCGGCGCGGCTGGCGCGGCACCGGACCGGCGCGATGGCCGCCGGTCCGGTGCCGCGGTTGCTGTGGGGGCGAGGCCGGTCGGATTCGAACCGACGTCCTCCAGCTTGCAGTCAAGGCGCGACGACCTCTGCGCTACGACCTCGCCGCGCGGGACACTACCCGACCCCGCCGACATCGCGCCGCCCCGGTCGGCGGACCGTCCAGCGTGCTCACAGGATCCTCCCGGGATTCCCTGTGACTGCCAGAAAACTCACAGGTGGCATGGGGTGCGGGCGTAGCGTGGACAGGCGGGGGAGCTTCCGCCAGACCCCGGGAGCACCGGTCAGGACGTCCGCGCCGCGGGCGTGCGGGCCGATACCGCCTCCACTGCCGCTGAGAACGGGGCGGGCCGATGATGCGCTGGATTATCCGATCGAGCCTGAAGTTCCGGCTCCTGGTCATACCGGTGGCCGCGCTGCTGATGTTCTTCGGCGCCACCAGTCTGACCCGGTCGGCCTCCGATGTGCTGCCGGAGTTCTCGCCGACGACGGTCGAGATCCAGACCGAGGCGCTGGGGCTGTCGGCCCCGGAGGTGGAGCAGTTCATCACCGTCCCGCTGGAGCAGGACCTGCTCAACGGCGTGCCCTGGCTGGAGTCGATCCGCTCGCAGTCGCTGGGCGGCCTGTCGCAGGTGGATCTGGTGTTCGAACCCGGCACCGACGTGCTGCGGGCGCGCCAGGCGGTGCAGGAGCGCCTGACCCAGGCCGTCGCGCTGCCGCACGTGTCCAAGGCCCCGAACATGATCCAGCCGGTCTCCTCCACCAGCCGGGTCATGGTCGTCGGCCTGTCCTCCCCGGACGTGTCGCTGATCGACATGTCCCTGCTGGCGCACTGGCAGGTGAAGCCGCGGCTGATGGGCGTGCCCGGAGTCGCGAACGTGTCCATCTGGGGCGAGCGGGAGCGGCAGCTCCAGGTCCAGGTCGACCCCGAGCAGCTGGCCGAGGCGGGCGTGACGCTCACCCAGGTCGTCGAGACGACCGGCAACGCGCTGTGGGTGTCCCCGCTGACCTTCGTCGAGGCGTCCACGCCTGGCACGAGCGGCTTCGTCGAGACGCCCAACCAGCGGCTGAGCATCCAGCACATCCTGCCCATCCACACCGCCGCCGACCTGGCCAAGGTGCCGCTGGAGCAGGCCCGTGCCGCCACCGGTGAGGACCAGGCCGGGCAGGGGCCGGTCCAGACCGGCGGCAAGACCATGCGGCTGGGCGACGTCGCCACGGTCACCGAGGACCACCAGCTCCCGCTGATCGGCGACGCCCTGGTGGGCGACAAGCCGGGCCTGATGCTGGTGGTGGAGAAGTTCCCGGGCGCCAACACGCTCGACGTCACCAAGGGCGTCGAGGAGGCGCTGCACGCGCTGGAGCCCGGGATGACCGGCGTACAGGTGGACACCTCCGTCTACCGCCCCGCCACCTTCATCGAGTCGGCGCTGGGCAACCTGCGCACCGCCGTACTGCTGAGCATCCTGCTCGCCGTGATTCTGATCGGGGCGCTGCTGCTGGACTGGCGCGCCGCGCTGATCGCGCTGGTCGTGATCCCGCTGTCGCTGCTGCTGGCGGTGCTGGTGCTGCACCTGCGCGGCGGCGGCGTGAACATGCTGGTGCTGGCGGGGCTGATGTTCGCCCTGACAGTGGTGGTGCACGACGTGGTCACCGAGACCGACAACACCAGACGCGGCCTGGTACGCCGCGAGGGCGAGCCGGCCACCGAGCAGTCGTTCACCGACGTGGTGCTGCGCACCCGCGTGCCGCTGCTGTACGCCACCCTGATCGTGCTCGCCGGGCTGGCCCCGCTGCTGTTCATCGGCGGCCTCACCGGCGCCTTCACCGCGCCCGTGGCGTGGTCCTGCGCGTTGGCGGTGCTGGCCTCGCTGCTGCTGTCGCTGACGCTGACGCCGGTGCTCACCTGGCTGCTGTACCGCCGGGCGGACCTGCCCGCCCAGTCGCCCGCGCTGGCCTGGCTGAGCGCCCGCTACCAGGGCCTGTCGATCCGCGCCGCGCGCCACCCGAAGCTCGCCCTGGCGAGCGCCCTGGTGCTGGCGCTGGCCGGGCCGCTGCTGGCGCCGCTGCTGGGCGGTCAGGCGCTGCTGCCGGTGCCGCAGGACCGCAACCTGCTCGTCCGCTGGACCGGCGTGCCCAGCATGTCCCAGCAGGAGATGGTGCGCGTGGCCGGCACCGTCGGGGCGCAGCTGCGCGCCACCGAGGGCGTGTCGAACGTCGGCGTGCACGTCGGCCGGGCGATCAACTCCGACCAGGCGGTCGGCATGAACTCCGGCGAATTCTGGCTGACCCTGGATCCGAAGGCGGACTACACCGCCACCACCGACCGCATCCAGGCCGTCGTCGACCAGTACCCCGGCTTCGACCACCGGGTGGTGACCTACCCGGCGCAGCAGGTCAACGAGGCGGCGACGGGCACCAAGGGCGACCTGGTGGTGCGGATCTACGGCAAGGACCTGGACACGCTGCGAGCCAAGGCGCAGGAGGTGCGCGGGGTGCTGGGCCAGGTCGACGGCGTCACCGCGCAGCCGGTCGACCTAGGGCCGGACCAGGCCACCATCGAGGTCGAGGTCGACCTGGCCAAGGCCGAGCAGTACGGCATCAAGCCCGGCGACGTCCGGCGCAGCGCCGCCGTGCTGATCTCCGGGCTGACCGCGGGCAGCCTGTTCGAGGAGCAGAAGGTCTTCGACGTGGTGGTGCTGGGCACCCCGTCGGTGCGCGACAGCGTCGCCGCCGTCGGCAACCTGCTCATCGACACCCCGTCCGGCGGGCACGTGAAGCTGTCCGACGTGGCGGACGTCCGCATGGTGTCCTCGCCGGTCGACATCCGCCACGACGCCGTGTCGCGCCGCGTGGACATCCCTGTCGACGTGACCGGCCGCCCGCTCGACCTGGTCGCCCGCGACATCCAGGGCGAGCTGAAGAACGTGTCGTTCCCGGTCGAGTACCACGCCGAGGTGCTGGGCGACTACACCACCGCGGGCGTCGCGCAGGGCCGGCTGCTGGCGCTGCTCGCCGTGTCGCTGATCGCGGCGTACCTGCTGCTGCAGGCGGCGTTCGGCAGCTGGCGGCTGGCCGCGCTGCTGATGCTGCTGCTGCCCGCGTCGCTGTTCGGCGGGGTGCTGCTGGCGCTGCTGACCGGCGTCGGCGTCTCGATCGGCTCGCTGCTGGGCCTCGGGGTGCCGCTGGCGCTGGCCGTGCGCGAGGGCGTGCTGCTGATCCGCGGCTGGCAGCAGGCCCAGGCGAGCGGGGTGCGGGCGCCGTACACCGCCGGCGACCGGTTCGGTCCCGTCGTCACCACCGCGCTGGCCGTGGCGGCGGCGCTGGTGCCGATGCTGGCGCTGGGCAACGTCGCGGGCCTGGAGATCCTGCGCCCGCTGGCGGTCACCGCGCTCGGCGGCCTGGTCACCGCGGTGCTGCTGATCCTGTACCTGCTGCCTGTGCTGTTCGGGTACTTCTACCCGGCGCGCGAGCGGCCCGCGGCGGCGGCCGGCCCGGCCGCGACGCCGTCCACCGCAGAGGGAGCGTGACGTGATGTCGGGCAAGAGGTGGCTCAAGGCGGGGCTGGCGGCCCTGGTCGCCGTCGCCGTGGGCATCGGGCTGGCCTCGATGCTGGGCAGCACCGTCCCGCCGCTGTCGGAGTCAGTCGACGCGCAGAACGACACGTCCGGGGTGGCCGAGCCGGTCGAGGGCACCGACCTGAGCCGGGTGACGCTGCAACCGGAGGCGGTGGAGCACCTGGGCATCGTCACCGCCCCGGTGGCGCTGGCCAAGTACGGCAGCAAGCAGAAGCTGACCATCCCGTACAAGGCGCTGTTCTACGACCCGACCGGCGACACCTGGGCCTACACGGTCGTCGGCGACCGGGTGTACCTGCGCCACCACGTGGCGGTGGAGACCGTCGCGGGCGACACGGTCGTGCTCAAGGAGGGCCCGAAGGCCGGGACCGAGGTGGTGGTCCAGGGCGTCGACGAGCTCTACGGCACCGAGGTCGGGGTCGAGGAAGAGTAGCGGCGGGGGAGTGACCGGTCATGATGCGCTGGATCGTCGCGACGAGCCTGAAGTTCCGGATCCTGGTGGTGGCGCTGGCCGCCGGGATGATGGGGCTGGGCTTCGTGCAGCTGCGCAAGATGCCGGTCGACGTGTTCCCCGAGTTCGCCCCGCCGCGCGTGGAGATCCAGACCGCCTGCCTGGGGCTGTCCGCCGGTGAGGTCGAGTCGCTGGTCACCGTGCCGATGGAGAACGCGCTCAACGGCGTCGAGGGCCTGGAGACGATGCGGTCCAAGTCGCTGGCCCAGCTGTCCTCGATCGAGCTGCTGTTCAAGCCGGGCACCGACCTGTTCACCGCCCGGCAGCTGGTGTCGGAGCGGATGGTGGCGGTGACGCCGACCCTGCCGACCTGGGCGGCGCCGCCGGTCATGCTCCAGCCGGTGTCGTCGATGGGCCGGGTCATGAAGATCGGGCTGACCTCGGACTCCCGGTCGATCATCGAGATGTCGATGATCTCGTACTGGACCATCCGGGCGAAGCTGCTGGAGGTGCCCGGCGTCGCGAACGTGGCGATCTGGGGGGAGCAGCTGCAGATGCTGCAGGTGCAGGTCGACCCGAAGCGGATGCAGGCGCACAGCGTCTCGCTGGACCAGGTGATGACCGAGACCGCCGACGCGCTGGAGGTGGGGCTGCTGCAGTTCTCCAACGGCGCCGTGATCGGCACCGACGGCCAGGTCACCACCCCGAACCAGACCATCGGCGTACGCCACGTGCTGCCCATCCGCACCGCGGCCGACCTGGCCAAGGTGACCGTGTCGACGGCCGGGCAGACGCCGCTGCACCTCGGCGACGTCGCCGACGTGGTCGAGGGGCACCAGCCGCTGATCGGCGACGCGGTCATCGGCGGGCAGCCCGGCGTGATGCTGATCGTGGAGAAGCTGCCCTGGGCGAACACCATCGACGTGACCAACGGCGTGGAGCAGGCGCTCAAGACCCTCGAACCGGGCCTGACCGGCATCAACGTCGACCCCGCGATCTTCCGGCCCGCCTCGTTCATCGAGACCGCCGTCGACAACCTGTCCCGGGCGCTGCTGCTGGGCTGCCTGTTCGTGGTCCTGGTGCTGGCGCTGTTCCTGTTCGAGTGGCGTACCGCGCTGATCAGCCTGGTCGCGATCCCGCTGTCCATCGTGGCCGCGGGCCTGGTGCTCTACTATCGCGGCGCCACGATCAACACCATGGTCCTAGCCGGGTTGGTGATCGCCGTCGGCGTGGTCGTCGACGACGCGATCATCGACATCGAGAACATCATGAGACGGCTGCGCCAGGCGCGGGCCGAGGGTTCGGACCGCTCCACCGCGTCGATCATCCTGGACGCGTCGCTGGAGGTCCGCAGCCCGATCGTGTACGCCACGATGATCATCGTCGCGGCGGCGGTGCCGATCTTCTTCCTGGGCGGCCTGACCGGCGCGTTCTTCCGGCCGCTGGCGCTGTCGTACACCCTCGCGGTGCTGGCCTCGCTGCTGGTGGCGCTCACCGTCACCCCGGCGCTGGCGCTGCTGCTGCTCGCGCGCGCCCCGCTGGACCGCCGCGAGTCGCCGATCGTGCGGTGGCTCAAGCCCGCCTACGGCCGGGTGCTCGACCGCGTCATCCGCAAACCGCTGGTCGCGTTCGCCGCCACCGGCGCGGTGCTGCTGTTCGGGCTGGCCGCGCTGCCGGCGCTGGGCCAGTCGCTGCTGCCCGCGTTCAAGGAGCGCAACGTCTTCATGCACTTCATCACCGCGCCCGGCTCCTCCAACGACGAGGAGATCCGGATGATCCAGAACGTCTCCAAGGAGCTGCGCCAGGTGCCGGGCGTGCAGACGTTCGGCGCGCACATCGGCATGGCGTACCTCGGCGACGAGACCGCGGGCGTGAACTTCGGCGAGCTGTGGATCAGCATCGACCCGAAGGTCGACTACGACGAGACCATCGCCAAGATCGAGGAGGTCGGCAAGAACTACCCGGGCCTGCTGCACAACGTGTACACGTACCTGCGCGAGCGGACCGACGAGGTGCTCACCGGCTCCGGCGACGCCATCGTGGTCCGCATCTACGGCGAGGACCTCGACCAGCTGCGCGCCAAGGCCGCCGAGGTCGAGCAGCTGATGGCCGACACGCCGGGCACCGCCGACCGGCACACCGACCTGGAGGTCGACGTGCCGCAGGTCGAGGTCACCGTCGACCTGGCCAAGGCCGAGAAGTTCGGGGTCAAGCCCGGTGACGTGCGGCGCGCCTCGGCCACGCTGATGGCCGGCGAGGAGGTCGGCGACATCTTCCGCGACGGCAAGGCCTACGACATCGTCGTATGGAGCACGCCCGCCAGCCGCGACTCCGTGGCCGACATCGAGAACATGCCGATCGACACGCCCGACGGCGGGCACGTGCGCCTGGGCGACGTGGCCACGGTCGAGGTCAAGACCACTCCCAACGTGATCCTGCACGACGGTACGCAGCGCTACATCGACGTCGGGTCCGACGTGCGCGGCCGCGACCTGGGCGCGGTCGTCAAGGACCTCGACACGAAACTGGGCGACGTCGAGTTCGACCGCGGCTACCATGCCGAACTGCTCGGCGAGTACGCCGAACGCCAGGCCGCCGCCCAGCGCATCCTCTGGTTCGGCCTCGGCGCCGCACTGCTGATCCTGGTCCTGCTGCGGCTGTCCTTCGACAGCTGGCGCCTGGCCGTCCTGTCCTTCCTCACCCTGCCCTCGGCCCTGGTCGGCGGCGTGCTCGCGGCGTACTTCTTCAGCGAGCGCACCATCTCCCTCGGCTCGCTGGTCGGCCTGCTGACCGTGCTCGGCATCGCCGCGCGCAACGGCATCCTGCTGATCAGCCACTACCAGCACCTGGAACGGTTCGAGGGGCACGGCTTCGGCAAGGAGCTGGTGCTGCGCGGCTCGCTGGACCGGCTGTCGCCGATCCTGATGACCACGCTGGCGACCGGACTGGCGCTGGTGCCGCTGGTGGCCCTCGGGGACGTGCCCGGGCACGAGATCGAGCACCCGATGGCCGTGGTCATCATCGGCGGGCTGCTCACCTCGACGCTGCTCAACCTGGTCATCGTCCCGGTGCTGTACCTGCGCTTCGGCCGCCCGCGCGACCACTCTCCGGCGCCGGCGGCCCCGGAGCCGAACCCGCCCGCCCCGCAACCGGCCCCGGCGGGGTGACCCCGGGCGCGGCGGCGCCATCCGGTGCCGCCGCGGTGCCGTGGGGTGGCGTGCGGTGCCGCCGCGGTGCCGTGGGGTGGCGTGCGGCGCCGTCGCCCTCGGCTGGTGATCGCGGTCTGCGGTCACAATGTGGATTCTGGCGGCGCGTTAGGACCGCAAACGGTGATCTAGCGGTACGCGGCGACGAAGATCGCTGTTCGCGGCCACTTCCCTGCGCCGTCTCCACCGGTGAGCCTAGATCCGGACCGCACGTGGCGATCTGCGGGCAGGGGCGGGCCGAGGTTCGGACCGCACATGGCGATCTCCGGGCAGGGGCGGGCCCAGATTTGGACCGCACGTAGCGATCTCGGGGTAGCCCAGCCCTGCCTCGCCCGGAGACGGACCGCAAACGGTGATCTTTGTGCGGTTCCGGGTCCGGCGGGCGCACTTTCCGCCCGCAGGAAGCGATGTTGAGCTCTCGGCCGTTCCTTGGTCGGTGTCCGCGGTCAGAATGTCGGCTCCACGAGGCGGTTTTGACCCAGGACGGCGATCTTGGTGAGTGGCGGGCCGGCTCGGGCAGGTCGCGCGCAGCGCAGGACCGGGCGGCGGTGGCGGCCGACGGCACTGGCCCGGGGTGGCAGTGCACGGGCTGTGCGGGCTGTGCGGGCTGTGCGGGCTGTGCGGGCTGTGCGGGCTGTGCGGGCAAATAAGAACGCTCGTCTTGGCAACCACGGGGGAAGTCGCCAAGCCGAGCGTTAGTGATGAGCATAGCCGCGTCAACAGGTTTTGGCTACGTCGTGTTCGGACGGTATTCACCTGCCCAAACGCGGTGATCTTCAGCTATCGCCGCAGCTCCCGGCGTTGTGAAGCAGGTTCGTCGGATTTCACGCGATCTTCGGATCCCGTGGTCATCCCCAGATCGTGGCCACCTCTTCGGCGATCGCGGCCGCCTGGGCCCGCCCGGCCCGCGCCGACACCGCCCGCCGGGCCGGATCGAGCATGTTGCGGCCGATCGCCGTCCGGGCCGCCCGGTCCGGGCTCACGAGGCTGACCTGGGCTCCGGCGGCGCGCAGCTCGACGGCGTGCCGGGCGGCGCTGGAGACCAGGCCGCCGCCCACGGTCACCGGTGCCACGATGACGACGCGCTCGTACCCGGCGGCCAGGTCGGCGTTGGTGGCCGAGCGCATGCCGCCGTCGATGTAGCTGCGGCCGTTGATCTGCGCGGGCGGCCACACGCCGGGCACCGCGCAGCTGGCCGTGACGGCGTCCAGCAGCGGCACCCCGCTGTCGCGGTCGAACACCACGAACTCGCCGGTGTGCGCGTCGCTGGCGGTGATCTTCAGCGGCCGGTCGGGCCAGTCCAGATCGGGCAGCCGGGAGGCGATGACGGCGCGCCGCTCGTCCGGGGTCATCCGGGCGTTGGCGAGGGCCAGCGCCCCGAGGCGGGCCCGGTACTGCTCCGGCTGGCGGCTCCACAGCATCGCC
Source organism: Catellatospora sp. KI3 (assembly GCF_029948125.1). Classification (GTDB taxonomy): domain Bacteria; phylum Actinomycetota; class Actinomycetes; order Mycobacteriales; family Micromonosporaceae; genus Catellatospora. The sequence goes on along the minus strand of NZ_JASAMB010000008.1, from coordinate 269,818 downwards.
CAGCCGTACCCCAGCAGCATCCGGGTGCTCAGGCGGTCGGCGACCTCGTCGACCGGGTCCTCCAGCTGGGTGGCGTAGCGCTCCTCGAGCGGGACCCGGTCGGCCACGAGCGAGGCGACCACGGAGCCGGCCGAGGTGCCGATCAGCACGTCGGCCTCGCCCAGGTGCAGCCCGGCCTCGGCCAGTCCGGCGAGGATGCCCAGCTCCCAGGCGATCCCGGTGATTCCGCCGCCGCCCAGCACCAGTGCCCGGCTCTTCATCTGGGACCCCTTCTTCCGCCTCGGGCTCCGACGGTACTCCGTCGAGGACCGGGCGGCGGGCCGCCGGGAAGCTCGGGTGCCGGTTTCGGGCTCGGGGGCCCGCGCGCTGGTGGCGGTGCGGGAGGCCGCCGCCTCGTCCGGCTGCTTCAGCATGGTCGCCCTCTTCCCCGGCGAGCTCGGCGACGGGCGGCAGCCCGTACGCTTTGCGGTGCTCATGCGCTTGTACGCCTGATCGAATCCTAACGTCCGAATAGCCGCCGCCTGCCGTTAACAGCAGCGAAATACCCGGCTGCGGCTCATCTCATTCCTCCCGCGCGCACCGGTGCTGGTCGGCCAGCTGCGGCGACCGCGGTGCGCGGAACTGTCGCCGCGGTGGTTTAGCCTCCGGTGTCCTCGACAGGAAGGGGGCCGTCCACATGGGATGGTTGGCCGCTTCGGGTGGCTATGAGGTCACCCTGCGGGAGTCGACACTGGTCGCCCGCAACGCCAAGGGGCGCGAGCTTCGCTCGGTGCCCGCCACGCTGCGTGACGACCCGGTCGTGGTCGGGCTGCGGCAGCTCACCGAGTGGCTGGGCCGCCACGACGCGCAGTGCCGCACCGACATCGAGCGCTGGATGGTGCGCTCGCTGCCGGTGCCGGTGGAGGTGCTCGCCGAGGTCTGGCCGGACGAGAGCTGGCGCACGGCGCTGACCGACCTGGTGGTCGCGGTGCTCGACGAGGACGGCAGCTGGGACCCGGACGAGGTCGGCTTCCTGCGGGCAGCCGAGGCGGGACGCATCGGCGTGGTGAACCTCGACGGCGACACGGTGCGCCGCGACGCCGCCCGGGTGCTCATCCCGCACCCGGTGACGCTGGGCGACCTGGACGACCTGCGCGAGTTCGCCGCCGATCTCGGGGTGAAGCAGTCGGTGGACCAGCTGTTCCGGCAGATCCACGTCCGCCCGGCGACGCTGGAGGCGGGCGCGACCCGGGTGGAGGAGTACTCCGGGGGCCGCTACGAGCAGCTGCGCCACCTGACCTCGCGCGCCACCAAGCTGGGCTACCCGGTGCGGGGCGGCAACGCCGTCTGCCGGGTGTTCGAGGACGGCCGGGTCGTGGAGGCCCGCTCCTGGGTCGGCTCCGACGACCCGTACTACGAGACCGAGACCGGTGACCTGGTCTTCACCGACCGCGACGGCGCCGGGCTGGCCCTGGCCGACGTCGGGCCGGTGGCGTGGTCTGAAGGCATCCGGATGGCCGCCGCCCTGTACGCCGGGCGCGTGGTGAAGCAGGAGGAGGGTGAGGACGAGTGAGCGGGCAGAAGTCGCGGGCGGCGAGCCTGCTGGAGGCCGGTGCGGTGCTGCCGGCCGGCACCGCCGTGGCCAAGGACGACACCGTCGACGCGCTGAGCGCGCGCCGCTACCGGCACCCGGTGCTGGGCGACCGGGCCATCGTCCGGCTGGTCCCGGCGACCCTCGGCGGGGCCGAGGACCTGAGCATGGAGTTCCTGGGCTTCGAGAAGCCCGAGTCGGCCGCGCCGGTCGGCGTGGTGCGCCAGCAGGCGCTGGGCTTCCCGGCCTGGGCGCTGGTGCACGACCCGGCCAACGGCCACCACGCGCTCGCCCTGGTCAAGGAGATCGAGAAGCTGGCCCGCACCGCCAAGTCGCGCACCGGCGCGGCCAAGGAGGGCTTCGACGCCCTCGGCGAGCGCCTGGCCCGCTCGGTGCCGCACTTCCTGCCCACGTTCTACGAGGAGGCGGGCCGGGCGTTCCTGGCCGGGGACAGCACGTCGTACGCGGCGAGCATGTTCGGCAAGGCCCGCGACGCCGAGCGGGCGTACGGGCTGATGATCGACGAGGAGCGGCAGCACGCCGTGTTCCTGGAGTTCGCGCTGGCCGGGGCGCTGACCGTGAAGGCGCTGACCGGGCACGCCCGGGACCTGGCCGCCCGGTGCACCCCGGCCGACGCCTACGAGCGGTTCCGGCGGCTGTGCGTGGAACGGGTCCTGGGCGGGCTCCCGCCCTACGCGGCGATGCACACCGACCTGCGCCGCCTCGCCAAGGCCGCCAAGGTCGACCAGGCCGCCGGGGACGAGCAGGTGCTGCGCGACCTGTTCGGCGCCCCCGCCGTGGTCGGCGCGCCCGAGCAGTTCTGGGCCGCCTACCGCGCCCCGCTGGCCCGGATGGCCGCCGCCGACCCCGCGATCCGCGGGCGGCTGCTGTCCCTGTTCCCGAAGAACTGCGCCGACGACACCTGGCTGTCGCTGCTGACCGAGGCGGGCGCGCTGGCCTCGCTGACCGAGCCCGCCGACCGGGTCGCGGCCGGTGCCGCCTCGCCCGACGGCCCGGCCGGCTGGCTGCAGCGCTTCGACCTGCACCGGCACAACCGCTCCTGGCGCAACCACAGGCGCAGCCCGCAGCTGCTGGCGCTGCTGGAGCAGATGACGCCCCGGCTCAAGGGGGACGGCGTGCCGGTGGCGCTGTGCCGCCGCTACGGCCAGGTCGACCTGGACCTCGTCGACGCCTGCCTGGCCCTGGGCGTGCCGCTGGCCGAGCCGCACGCCGACGCCCGCTACGACGTGGGGCAGTGGCTCGACGACACCACCGACGGCCGCCGCGACCTGGTCGCCCTGGCCGGTGACGGGCGCTTCCTGGGCAACCTGGTCAGCGGGGTCGAGGACTACCTGCAGCGCCGGGGCACGCCCGAGCGGATCGCCAACGTGCTGTCGGTCGCGGGCCTGCGCACCGCCGTCCGGATCTGGCTGGAGAACCTGGCCCGCGAGGTCGGCGGCCACGGCCTGCCCACTCTCGGCAACCACCTGACCCGGCTGGAGCGGCTGGACACCCCCGACGGCCTGGCCGTGCACGCCGACGCGGCCCGTACCGTGATCGAGCACGACGTCACCGCCGTGCTCGGCCGCAGCCTGCGCGCGGGCTTGCTCGACGAGCTGGGCTGGCCCGCGTTCGAGGAGGCGGTGCGCCGCTTCGAGGGCACCAAGGTCGACGAGCTGACCGTCATCGAGCAGTGGCCGCACCTGATCCTGCGCGTCGGCGACCTGGTCCAGGTCGTCGGCCCGGAGAAGGTGGAGTACGAGCACCTGCTGCGCATCCCCACCGCCGAGCGCCGCTACCAGTGGCGCCAGGTGCTGCGCTGGGTCGACGGGCAGCTGCTCGTCTGCTGGGACGCCGGGGTCGAGCGGCGCGGCTACTGGAGCGGCACCCCCGACGACGTGTTCACCGTCCCCGACGAGGCGTTCGACCTGAACCGGGGCGTGTCGCTGGCCCTGCCCGGCGGCGGCCGCACCATGGGCGCCCGCCCGCTGCACGTCGGCGACCGCGCCGAGCGCCGGGGCGGCCCGGTCCTCAGCGACGGGTCGGCGTACTGGGTGTGGCGCTCCCGGCAGGAGGGCTACGAACTGCGCGAGTTCGACCCGGCCACCGGTGAGCTGGGCCGGGCCAGCCTGCCCGCGTTCCTGGAGGACGGCGCCGTCGACGGCGAGTCCCTGGACCTGTACGCGTGCCGCCTGCACCCGGGGCCGGACGACAGCCCGCTGGGCGGGCGCGGCGGCCTGGTCGGCTGGCGGGTCCGGCAGCGCCCGGACGGCGGCTACGTCGGCGAGTCGATCGACGGGACCTCGTACACGCTGCGCAAGGGCGCGGGCGAGGGCCGCCTGATCGGGGCGCTGCGCCTGCCGGGCGGGCAGGTGTGCGGCCTGACCGAGGTCGACAACTACCGCCACAGCACGCTGCGCCTGTACGCCGCCGACGGCGCGGCGCTGGGCGAGTACAACCGGAACTGGGGCCGGTCGCACTACGCCTGGGGCACCACGCTGGTGCCGCCCGCCGGGTTCTGGCACTACCTGCGCCCGCGTGACGAGGCCGGGTCGGCCGCGCTGCGCACCCTGACCGACGAGCGGGCCGCCGCGCTGGTGGCCGCCGCGCGGACCACCGACGAGCACGGCGCCGTCACCACCGTCGCGACGGACAAGCTGACCGACCTGATCGCGCCGCTGCTGCCCGAGATCACCGACCCGGCACTGCGGGCGGGCGTGGCCGGGGTCGTCATGCGCGCGGCCGCGCTGGCCGTCCGGCAGCACCGGCTGGGCGAGACCCTGGCCGGGCGGGTCAAGAAGACCGCCCCCGTCATCCAGGTGCAGGCCGGGGTGGGCGACAACGAGCTGGCCGAGGTGCTGTCCGGGCTGATCCGCTACTGCTACCGGCGCGGCGACAGCGCCGTACGGCTGCTGGAGCTCGCCGGGGCCGCGCTGACCGCACCCGAGGTGCCCGCCGAGCCGGTCACCTTCCCCGGCGACATCGACTGGATCGACAGCTTCGGCCTGCTGCGGCCGGCGATGGCCCGCGCCGCCAGCCCGTTCGTCCCGGACGGGCAGCGCGAGGCCCTGGCCGACCTGCTCGCGGCCGCCGGACGCAGCGGGCTGACCGCGCCGGGCAGTGCGCTGCGCCGCATCGACGTCACCTCCGACACCCCGCTCACCGCCAAGGTCGGCCAGGTGCTGACCCTGGGCGGGCGGCGGCAGCTGGTGCTGTCGGTCGACACCGACGACCGCGAGCTGACCCTGCTCGACCACGCCCCGGACGGCGTCTTCGGGGCGCTGCCGGGCCACACCCTCGACGAGGAGCTGCGCTTCGACGTCACCGGGGCCGACCCGGCGTCGGTCGAGGCGTTCCTGGCCGCGCTGGACCAGCACGGCCCGGCGCCGTGGCGGCCCGAGGCGCCCGCCGAACTGTCGCGGGCGGCGGGCATGTCGCACGCCGAGGCGACGCTGCTGCTGGCCGCGCTGCCGCGGCGGCAGTGGGACCGGGCCGAGAACGAGGAGCTGCGCCGCCAGCTGGGCGACTTCGACGCGGCCACGCTGGCCGTGGCCGCCGGCCGCTGGGGTGCCCGCGACGAGACGGTGCGGATGCTTTCGCTGCTGCTGCCCGACGACCCGGCCGCGCTGTGGACCACCGGCCCGGCCGTCGACCGGGTGATCGCCGAGTGGGTCCAGCGGCACGGCGTACGGCAGCCGGTGCGCGACGAGCTGATCGTGGCGCTCAGCAACTCCCGGGCCTCGGGCAGCGTCCCGGCCACGGAGCTGCTGCACGGCGTCGCCAACCCCGACACCTGCCGCTGGCTGCACGAGAAGGTCGCCGGGATCGACAGCGACGACCTGGTCGTGGCGCTGGCCAAGGCGGTGCCCTGGCTGGTGTACCACCTGCCCGCCGCCGACCCGATCCGCGCCGACCTGCCTCGGGTGCTGGAGCTGCTGCGGGCCCGGCTGCGCGACCCGAAGCTGGTGATCCACGCCGGACACGTCCCGGCCAAGGAGATCGACGGCCTGGCCCGCGCCCTCGGCGCCACCGCGAACGAGGGCCCCGACGGGATCGAGGCCGGGGCGCTGGTGTTCCCGCCCGGCGGCGACTGGCGGCACGCGCACCTGCGGACCGGTGCGCTGGACGGTGCCGACGACCCGGCGCTGGCCGTCCTGCTCGCGCAGGTCGGCGGCGTCAGCGCGCTCGTCACCGGTCTGCGCGCGGTGCTCGGCGACCAGCTCGAGAAGCTGGTCGGCTACCCGGTGCCCGAGGGTGAGGGCTTCGCCCAGGACCCGTCCCGGTCCGCCCCGGCGCTGGTCGCGCAGGTGTCCCAGGCCACCGGCCTGAGCGCCGACGCCGCCACGCTGTACCTGCAGCTGCTGGCCCTGCCCGACCCCACCGACCGCAACGTCGCGGCGTGGACCGGCTGGAAGCCCGCCCGGCTCAAGGCCGCCCGCGCCGAGCTGGCCGCCACCGAACTCGTGGTCGAGGCCAAGCGGCCCCGGGCCGGTCGGTCGCTGTTCCTGCCCGGCGGGTGGCTGGCGCTCAAGGCCCCGCACCTGCCGCTGGAGACGTGGAAGTTCGGCCTGCTGATCGGCGGGGCGCAGGGCCCCGGCGTGCTCGGCCTGGTGCTGCCCGCGGCACCCGCGCCGCACCTGTTCGACCTCGCCTGGACCCGGGTGCGCCAGGGCGACGCACCGCGATTCGATGAACTCGTCACCGAGAGGCGCCGATGACCACCGCAGCAACCCCCGACACCGCGAGGCAGGTCGACCCCGCCGAGCACCGGTACGCCGAGGAACTGGCGTTCCTGGCCGCGTACGACGGCGGGCCGCGCCCGCCCGGCTGGCGGCTCACCCCGCGGGCCGTGGTCACCTTCATCACCGGCAGCGACGGCCGGGAGCTGGAGCTGGCCAAGGAGGACCGCCGCGACGGCCTGCCGCACAAGCTGGCCGTCCCGGCGAAGTTCGTCGGCGAGCGCGCCCTGGTCGAGCGGTGCGTGGTCACCCTGGCCGGGGAGCGCGGCCTGCTGCTGGTCGGCGAGCCCGGCACGGCCAAGTCGATGCTGTCCGAACTGCTGGCCGCGGCGGTCTGCGGTAGCAGCGAGCTGACCGTGCAGGGCACTGCGGGCACCACCGAGGACCAGCTGCGGTACGGCTGGAACTACGCCCTGCTGCTGGCGCACGGCCCCAGCAAGGAGGCGCTGGTGCCCTCGCCGATCCTGACCGCGATGCGGACCGGGGCGGTGGCCCGGGTCGAGGAGATCACCCGCTGCCTGCCCGAGGTGCAGGACGCGCTGGTGTCACTGCTGTCCGACCGGCGCATCGCCGTACCGGAGCTGGCGGGCACCGACGGGGCGACGGTGCCGGCCGCGCCCGGCTTCACCCTGATCGCCAGCGCCAACCTGCGCGACCGGGGCGTGTCGGAGATGTCGGCGGCGCTCAAGCGCCGCTTCAACTTCGAGACCGTCGGCCCGATCGCCGACCTGGCCCAGGAGACCGCCCTGGTCGCCCGGCAGGCCCGCGCCGCGCTGACGCGGGTCAAGGCACCGTTCGAGGTCGACGAGGCGGTGCTGGAGGCCCTGGTCACCGCGTTCCGGGACCTGCGCGAGGGCCGCTCGACGGAGGGCTGGGACGTGCCCAAGCCCTCGACCGTGATGAGCACCGCCGAGGCGGTGGCCGTGGCGACCTCGCTGGGGCTGGCCGCGGCCTACTTCCCGGGCGACCGGGACGTGCTGTCGCTGCTGCCCGGGCACCTGCTCGGCGTGGTCCGCAAGGACGACCCCGCCGACGGCGCCAAGCTGCTCGGCTACTGGGACGGTGCGGTGCGCCGCCGCGCCGAGGACGGTGCCCGGCTGTGGCGGCGCCTGTGGGAACTGCGCGATGAGCTCGACAACTGAGCCGGTGGTGCCGGGCGCGAACGCGCCCGGCACCACCCCCGACGACCCGGCCGTGGCAGTCGCCGAGCTGGCCGGATGCCGCGAGCCGTACCTGATCGGGGTACGGCACCACTCGCCCGCCCTGTCGGTGGTCCTGCCGGAGCTGCTCGACCGGGCCGCGCCGCAGGCGCTGCTGCTGGAGCTGCCCGCCGAACTCGGCCGGTGGCTGCCGTGGCTGGCCGAGCAGGCCACCACCGCGCCGGTGGCGCTGGCGGGCATCGTCGGCGACCACGGCCCGGCGTTCTACCCGTTCGCCGACTTCTCACCCGAGCTGGTCGCGATCCGCTGGGCCGCCCGCAACGGCGTCCCGGTCATCCCGTGCGACCTGCCCCTGGCCGACCGCAGCTGGCACGAGCCGACGCCCGCCGGGCACAGCGGCCCGTCCGAGGGCGGGCTCCCGGACGGCGGCGGGATCTCCTCCGGCGACGGGCCGGTCCCGGTGACGGGTGCCGTGCCCGCCGACGCGCTGTCGGCGGGCGGGCTGTCAGCGGACGGCGCGCACGGGAGCACCGGCGATCCGGTGCGGACGGTCGCGGCGGCGCCCCGGCGGGCGCTGGCCGACGTGCTCAAGCAGACCGCCACCGGGCGGGCCGACGAGGACATGTGGGACCGGGTGGTCGAGGCGCGCGCGCCGGGCGCCGACGCCGAGTCGGTACGCCGGGCCGCGCTGCTCGTCGGCTGGGCCATGCGCCGCGACGCCGCCCACGGCACCGGCGTGTCCCAGCTCGACCTGCGCCGAGAGGCGCACATGCGCTCCTGCCTGGCCGCCCACGCCGGCCAGCGGGTCGTGATGCTGGTCGGCGCGTTCCACGCCCCGGCGCTGATGACGACCCATGACGCCGTCGCGGGCGGCGGGCAGGGAAGGGAGCAGCGCGGTGAGGTGGTGACGTCGCTGGTGCCGTACACCTTCGGGCTGCTCGACGCCCGCTCCGGCTACCCGGCGGGCATCCGCGACCCGCAGTGGCAGCAGGACGTGCTGGCCGCCGCCGGCAACCCGGCCAGGGTCGAGGCCGCCGCCGTCGCGGCCCTGGTCGCGATCAGCGCCCGGGTCCGCGCCGCCGGGCACCCGGCCGGTCCCGCCGAGTCCCGCGAGGCCGCCCGCCTCGCCCTCGACCTGGCCCGGCTGCGCGGCCTGCCCGCCCCCGGCCGGGGCGAGCTGGTCGAGGCGCTGACCAGCGTGCTCGCCCACGGCGAGGTGCTCGGGCGGGGCCGGGTCGTGGCCGCCGCGATGGAGCAGGTGCTGGTCGGCGAGCGGCGCGGCCGCCTGGCCCCCGGCACACCCCGGTCGGGCCTCGGCCCGGCCGTACACGAGCTGCTCGCCGCGCTGCGGCTGCCCGGTCCCGGCGACGCCGCCAAGGACCTGCGGCTGGACCCGCTGCGCTCCGACCTGGACGCCCGCCGCGAGATCACGCTGCAGCGCCTGGCCGCCTGCGGCATCGCCTACGCGGAGACGGCGGGCGGCGAGGGCGCGGGCGGCACCGACACCGTCACCACCCGCTGGCGGATCCAGTGGACCGCCGCCAGCGACGCGACCGTCGAGGTCGCCGGGCTGCGCGGAGTCACCCTCGCCCAGGCCGCCGAAGGTGCCCTGGCCGACCGCCGCCGCCGCGAACGCGACGCGGGCGGCCCGACCGCCGCCCAGGTCATCGCCGGACTGCACGACGCCGCCGTCTGCGGCCTCACTGAACTCGCCACCGCGCGGCTGGTCGAACTGGCCGCCGTCGTGCCCGGCGAGGGCTCGCTGACCGAGGCGCTGGACGCGCTGGCGCTGCTCGACCGGCTGCGGCTCGGCCACGTACCCGGGCTGCCGCAGCCCGACCCGGTGCCCCTCGCCGCCGCCGCCGAGGCGATCGAGGCCGCCGCCGTGGCGCAGGTCGACGGCCTGGCCGGGTCCACCGATCCGGCCGACGCGCGCGCCCTGGCCGCCCTGGCCCAGCGCGCCGACCGGGCCGGGTCGCTGCTGCGCCTGTCCGACGCGCTGGCCCGGCTCGCCGCCGACGGCACCCCGCTGCTGGCCGCCGCGGCCGGTGCGGTGCAGGTGCTGCTCGGCCACCGGCCCGCCGCCGAGTACGGCGTACGCGTCGCGTCCTGGGTCGACGCCGCGAGCACCGACGAGACCCGCCGCGACCTGACCGGGCAGCTCACCGGTCTGCTCGTGGTGGCCGAACCGCTGCTGCAGGCCGCCGAACCGGTGCTCGACGGACTGCTCGACCGCATCGAGCGGCTGTCCGACGACGCGTTCCTCAGCCGCCTGCCCGCGCTGCGGGGCGGCTTCCACGCCGCCAGCCCCGCCGCCCGCGACCGGCTGCTCGCCGTCGTCGACGAACGCCTCGGCGACCAGGTACGCGTCGACGAGGTGTCCGACCCGGACGCGCTGCTGCTCCGCCTGCTCGCCGACCGGGCCGGCCGCGAGGCGCTCACCGCGCTCGGCCTGCTCCCCGCCGAAACCCCAGACACCCTGGCCCCATCGGGCCCGCTCACCCCAGCGGACCCTGCCGAGCCCGCCGCCTCGCCCGAGCGTGGCGGCAGTTTCGGGGAAAGTGCAGGAAAGGGGGCCGCGATTCCAGCAGCTTCCCCGAAACTGCACGCTGATCCGGTGGGCGCGGGTGTGGGGCCAGCTGCCGAGGCCGGCGGGACCGGTGGGGCCGGGGTGGATGTGGCGCCGGAGGTGCGGCGTCTGGTCCCGGCCGATCGGTGGCGGCTGATTCTCGGGCGGGACGGTGGCTCGTGCTCGCCTGCCGCCCGCCGGTACGCGACCGCCCTGGACGAGCTCTACGGCGCCGGGCGGGGCGAGGGCGCCCGCGCCGACGCCGCCGGCCGGGCCGGGCGCGAAGCCCCCTTCCCCGGCGTACGCGAATGGTCGGAGGAGCTCGCCGCCCTGTTCGGGCCGGGTGTACGCGAGGAGGTGCTGGCGCGGGCGGTCGAGTCCGGACGGCTGGAGGCGGCCCTGGCACTGGACCCGGACGCCGTGCGCCCCTCGATCGGGCTGCTGCGCGACGTGCTGTCGCTGGCCGGCGGCCTGCCCGAGGGCCTGCTGGCCAAGCTGCGGCCGCTGGTGGCCAAGCTGGTCGAGGAGCTGACCCGGCAACTGGCCACCACGCTGCGGCCCGCCCTCAACGGGCTGACCACGCCCCGGCCGACCCGCCGTCCGGGCGGACGGCTGGACCTGCCGCGTACGCTGCGCGCCAACCTCGCGTCCAGCCGCCGCGACGAGGCGGGCCACGTGGTCGTGGTGCCGGAGCGGCCGGTGTTCCGCAGCCGGGCCCGGCGCGGCGTCGACTGGCGGCTGGTGCTGGTCGTCGACGTGTCCGGCTCGATGGAGGAGTCGGTGATCTGGTCGGCGCTGACCGCGTCGGTGCTGGCCGGGGTGCCCGCGCTCAGCACCCACTTCGTCGCGTTCTCCACCGAGGTGGTGGACCTGACCGAGCGGGTCGGCGACCCGCTGAGCCTGCTGCTGGAGGTACGCGTCGGCGGCGGTACGCACATCGCCGCCGGGCTGCGCCACGCCCGGTCGCTGGTGACCGTGCCGTCGCGCACCCTGGTGGTGCTGATCAGCGACTTCGAGGAGGGGTTCGGCATGTCCGGGGTGCTGGCGGAGGTCCGTGCGCTGGTGGAGTCGGGTGCGACCGTGCTCGGCTGCGCCAGCCTCGACGACGCGGGGCGGCCGCGCTACTCGGTGTCGGCGGCCGGGCAGCTCGTCGCGGCCGGGATGCCGGTGGCGGCGCTGAGCCCGCTGGAGCTGGCCCGTTGGGTGGGGGAGCAGGTGAGCAGATGACCGCGACCCTGCCTGCGGTCGACGCGGCGGTGCTGGCCGCCGCGCTGGACGCCCTGCCTGCCCGCCTGCGCAAACGCGTGGACGACGCGGTGGCCAAGGCCGCCGGGTGGCCGGTCGCCCCGACCGCCGACGGCTGCACCGTCACCCCCGACGAGGACACCGTCGTCACCCTCACCGCACCCGACGGCGTGATCCGCACTCCCGAGCAGGCCGTATGCAGCTGCCTGCTCGCACCCCAGTGCCTGCACCGCACCGCCGTCCTGGCCCTGGCCCCCATCCACGACGGCACCCCCACCGCCGACCCGACCGCCGCCGGGTCCGCCCCGCCGACCGCGGCCGCCGCGGCCGAGTCTGGCGACAGTTTCGGGGAAAGTGCAGGAACAGGGACCAAGATTCCCGCAGTTTCCCCGAAACTGCAGCCCGGCCCCGGGGACGGCCCCGGGCCCGGCTTCGGGGACGGGGGTGGCGCGGCCGGGCTGACCGCGCGGCAGCGGGCGGCGGCGGACGGGCTGTGGCGGGCGGCGGTGGCCGTGCTCGACGCCGGGCTGGCCGGCAGCGGCGTGGTGCTGCGGTCCGGGCTGCTGCGGGCCGTGCACGAGTGCCGTGCCCAGGGGCTGCACCGCGCCGCCGCGGCGGGGCTGCGTACCGCGAACGGCATGCAGGCCGCCGCCCAGGCGCAGCCGCAGTTCCGGCTCGCGGAGCTGACCGACGACCTGCGCGAGCTGCTCACCGTCACCGCCCGCCTGCGCGAGGAGGACCTGCCCGCCGACCAGTCCGCCCCGCTGCTGGGCACGGCTCGCCGCGGCTACGACCCCCAGCAGGGCCTGCGCCTGTACGGCCTGTGCACCGTCCCCGTCGTCGCCGACACCGGCTACGCGGGCACGGTGACGTACCTGGCCGACCGCGACGGACGGCTGTGGCTGACCGCCGACCTGTTCCCGGGCGGCGCCACCCGGGCGGCCGCGGCCGCCGACGCCACCGTGGCGCTGGGCGAGGCGGGGGTGTCGCACCGCGAGCTGACCCGCGCGGGCCTGATCGTGTCCGGCGGCACCGCCACCGAGACGGGGCAGCTCGGTGCGGGCCGCTCGGTGAAGGCGGTGCGCGCGGGCGGGGCGCTGTGGACGGCGGAGCCGCTGCGCGGGCTGTGGGCGCAGCCGCTGGCCGAGCAGCTGCGCCGCGCGTTCGCCGCGCTGACCGTGCCGGTGGTGCAGCGCCAGGTCGGCGCGGACCTGCTGTTCGTCACGGTACGGCTGCTGGGCCGCGACGGCGGCAACGTCCTGGCGGCCACCGCCGACGGCACGGTGCTGCGGCTGACGGCCGCCGACGACGAGGCGGTGCTGCCGTTCCGGGAGAACCTGACCGTGCTCGGCGGCGCGCCGGGCGTGGAGCTGCTGCTGGTGGGCCGCCCCGACCCGGCACACCAGGGCCACGTCGCGGCGCTGGCGATCGCCGATCCCGGCGGCGAGGGCAGCGGCCTGCGGCTGCCCCCGGCCTGGGGCGGGCACGCCGACCTCGGCTACGACCGGCTGCACCGCAGCCACTTCACCGGTGCGGCACCGGACGCGCTGCCGCCGGTCGGCCGCGCGGCGGCGACCGGCGACCCGGCGCTGCGGCTGCTGCGCCGCCACCTGGAGCGGGTGGTGACCGGCGGCCGGGCCGTGCAGGCGCTGGCCGAGTCGCAGGAGCGGGCGCTGCGCCGGGCCCGCCTGGACCTGGGCGCGCACCTGCTGGGCGAGCTGACCGGGGTGGCCCGGCAGCGGCCGCGCGACTCGTTCGGCCGGATCACGGGCGACGACGGGCACGGGTTCGCCCGTGCCTGGCTGGCGGCCGCGGTCTACGAGCAGGCGGCCTCGGCCGCCCTCACCGAGGCGTCCTGGCTGCGCTGACCCGCGTACCGTGCCCGGCCGTGCCCCGGCCGGGCACGGTCAGCCCAGCCGCAGCAGGTCCTCCAGGGTGAGCGGGTCCACGCCGGTCAGCCGCCGTACCGCGTCGGTCGGCGTGGCCAGCTCCCCCGATCCGATCGCCAGGTACGTGCTGACCCACGCCTCGACCTGCCAGTCGGGTGCCTGGTAGCGCGCGCGGGAGGCGTACGCCTCGGCCTCGGTCTCGGGGTGGTAGCGCAGCTGCCGCCCGGTCACCAGCGTGACGATCTCGGCGACCTGGGTCAGCGTCAGCGCCTGCGGCCCGGTGAGGTCGTAGGTCTGCCCGTCGTGCCGGCCGGGTTCGCGCAGCACCGCGGTGGCCACGTCGGCGATGTCGTCGATCGCCACCGCCGCGACCCGCCCCTGCCCGGCCGGGCCCCGGAGCACGCCCTCGTCGTCGGCGAACAGCGGCAGCACGTCCAGGTACAGGTTGTCGCGCAGGACGGTCCAGGCCAGGCCGCTGGCCTTGAGGTGCTCCTCGGTGTGCCAGTGGTCGCGGGCCAGCGTGAACGTCGCGTCGGGGGCGGCGCCGTAGAACGAGGTGTAGACGAGCCGCCGTACCCCGGCGGCGACCGCGGCGTCGATGAAGGTCCGGTGCTCCTCGACCCGCCGGGCCGACTCGGCCCCCGACACCATGAACACGGTGTCGACCCCGGCCAGCGCCTCGGCCACCGCCGCGCCGTCGTGGTACGCGGCGCGGGCGATGTCGCACCCGGGCAGCACCGGCGCGCGGTCGGGCTGGCGGACCACGAGGCGCTGCCGCGCCCCGGCCTCGGCCAGCCGCCGGGCGACCCGCCCGCCGAGCCTGCCGGTGGCGCCGGTGACGGCGATGAGCGGCTGCGGCACCTCGGTCATCGACACCTCCCGGCCTAGTATGGAGGAGAGGCCCGTGATGACACGCCAGAAGCCGGACGGCTCCCACGATCATCCGTACAGCGCGCTGAACCTGCGCCTGGCGCTGGCGGGCTTCGGCCTGGTCTTCGCCGCGGTGCTCGCGGTGATCTCGTTCGCCTTCGGCGTGGCCCCGCTGGGGTGGCTCGCGGTGGGGCTCTGCCTGCTCACGATCGTGGACCTGATCGTCATCACACGCCGCCGCCGCGAACGCGCCCGCGCCGACCACCACGCCCCGCACTCCCTGTTCGAATGAGTCGCGACCCCGCGATCGCCCCTGGTCAGACAGCAGTCCGTCTTAGAATCAAGAGATGATCAAGGGAATGCACGCCCTGATATACAGCACGAACGCCGACGCCGACCGGGCGTTCTTCCGCGACGTGCTGGGCCTGCCGCATGTGGACACGGGGGAGGGCTGGCTCATCTTCAAGGCGCCGCCCGCCGAGATCGCCTTCCATCCGGCCGCCGAGCACACCCGCTGCGAGCTGTACCTGACCGTCGACGACGTGGAGTCGACCGTCGCCTCCTGGAGCGAACGCGGCCTGGAGATCATCGTGGCGCCCGCCAGGCGCGACTGGGGCACTGAGGCGGTCGTGCGCCTGCCCGGCGGCGCGACCCTCGGCGTCTACAAACCCACCCACACCACCGCGTACGACGCGTCCTGACGGTCGTGCAGTTTCGGGGAAAGTGCAGGAATCCAGGCCTGCTTTCCTGCACTTTCCCCGAAACTGCACCCAAAACCCATGCGAACCCGCGCGACCCGCGCGACGAGCGCGGTCAGGCGGGCGGGGTCCAGGCGGGGTCGCGGCCGAAGGCGGCGATGAGGCGGTCCTGCGGACCGGCGTCGGCGGGTACGGCCACCGCCGGGCCGATCACCCCCGCGCGCCGGTACTGCTGCTCGCGGTCGCCGAACCAGGCCGCGACGAAGGCGACGGCGTCGGGGTCCAGCCGCCGGTCCAGTCCCGCGGCGGCGGCCAGGTCCCAGGTGTGCACCAGGTGGTCGGCGGTGAGCTGGTGCAGGTACTCGGCGGCCGGGGTCTCGCCGAAGGACAGGAACACGGTGCGGTCCAGCGCCCCGGGCGCCTCGACCGCCTGCCGGGCCTCCCACGCCGCGTCCACGGCGGCGGTGTGCGGATCGTCGCCGAGCAGGTCCCCTTCGAACCGGTCGCCGACGTCGGCGATGGTGGCGCCGCCGAACATCGGCGGGGTCCAGCGGTCCTCGCCGACGAGGTGGTTGACCAGCTCGTTGACGTTCCAGTCGGGACAGGGCGTCGGTGCGGCCCACGATTCGGGGCCGACCTCGCCCACGCGCCGGGTGAAGCCGTCCAGGCTGGTGCGGTACGCGCTCAGCAGGTCCATTCCGTCCACCTCCGCAGCAAGTATCGCTCCCGCCTAAGATGAACCGGTGATTTTCCGGCAGGGACAGCGCATCGTCTTCATCGGCGACAGCATCACCGACTGCGGCCGCCGCGACCACGCCGCGCCCTACGGCGACGGCTACATGAGCCTGGTGCGCGCGTTCGTCACGGCCGCCCACCCGGAGCTGGGCCTGACCTGGGTCAACCGCGGCATCAGCGGCGACACCGTGCGCGACCTGGCCCGGCGCTGGGAGTCCGACGTAGTCGCCGAGCGGCCCGACTGGCTCAGCGTGAAGATCGGCATCAACGACGTGTGGCGGCTGTTCAGCGACCGCCCCGACGAGGCCGTCCCGATCGAGGAGTACACGACGACCCTGCGCGCCCTGCTGGCCAGGGCCGTCGAGGCGACCGGCTGCCGGCTGATCCTGGCCGACCCGTACGTCATCGAGCCGGACCGGGCCGAGCCGCAGCGGGCGCTGACCGCCCGCTACGCCGAGGTGGTGGCCCGGCTGGCGGCGGACTTCGACGCGCTGCACGTGCGCACCCAGGACGCCTTCGACGAGGCGCTCAAGACCACCACGTCCCAGGACTGGGCACCGGACCGCATCCACCCCAACCTGCCCGGCCACGCGATCATCGCCCGGCGGTACCTGTCCGTGCTCGGCTGAGCCGCCGGCCCGGCCGCGGCCGAGGTAGCGTTCGGGCATAGCTCGGTGGGCGTACGCGGTGACGTCGGCGCTGGTGCAGACCGGTGCCGCGGCACTGGTCGGCGCCCGGCTCGGCCTGCCCGGCGCGGTCACCGCGGCGCTGGCCGCGGCGGCGGTCGCGCTGCCTTACGCCTGGGCGGTGCGGCGGCTGGACGCGTACCCGGGCACCGGCCGGGGGCTGGCGCTGTTCGCGGTCGACCACACCTGGAGCCTGCTCAACACCGTCGCGGGGGCGCTGTTCCTCGCGCTGAACCTGGTCGCCGGGCACCGGCTCGACCCGGCGTGCTCGCGCCACCGCGGCCGGATCGTGCTCCGGGAGCAGGCGCTGCCCGGGTACGCCACCACGGTCGGCAACGTCATCGCGGGCCTGACCCCCGCCAACGCGGCCCACGAGGACCTGCACGTGCGCCAGGGCCGCCTGCTCGGACCGCTCTACCTACCCCTGATCGCCCTCGGCTACGTGCTGTGCACCGTGTGCCCGCTGTGGCTGCGCCGCCACGACCACACCGCCTGGCCGATCACCGGCCCGATCCGCTACTTCACCCACGGGGTCTACCCGCACGTCTGGCACGAGGCCTGGGCGTACCGGCGCGACCGGGCCCGCTAGCGTGCGGCTAAGCGGCGGCCTTCGGGGGCCGCAGCTCCCAGACCCGGGTGTGCTTGACCGTCGTGCTCTCCAGGGCGAAAGGCACCGGCACCTGGTACGACGCGACCTCGTCGAACATGCGGCGGGGCAGGAACGCCCGGTCCGGGTCGCCGACCAGCACCCGGGCACCGGTCTTCACCGCCCGGCGCAGGAAGCCGGTCATCCGGTCGGCCATCGCCTGGCTGTAGAACACGTCCCCGGCCAGCACCACCTCGGCGTCCCCGGCGTCGCCGTCGAGGATGTCGGCCCGCTCGGCGACCACGGTCAGGCCGTTGGCCTGCGCGTTCACCTCGGTGGCCGCGGTCGACAGCGGGTCGATGTCGACCGCGCGCACCGACGCCGCCCCGGCCCGCGCCGCGCAGACCGCGACCAGGCCCGAGCCCGACGCGAGGTCCAGCACCCGGCGCCCGGCCACCGTCTCGGGGTGGTCGAGCAGGTAGCGGCTCAGCGCCTGGCCGCCGGCCCAGGCGAAGGCCCAGAACGGCGGCGGCTGCTCGCTGCGGTACTCGCCCTCGGTCAGCTCCCACAGCCCGATCGCGTCGGCGGCCTGGTGCAGGCGCACCTCGGGGATGAACGGCACGGGCGCCAGTACGGCGTACTCACGGACGAAGTCAGCGGCGGTCACCCAGGAAGTGTGCCGGGTGCACCCGCCCGGCGCCCGCGCAGCCCCCGGTGAGACTGCCCACGCTCACCAGCTGGCCGGCCCCTCCTGCACCACGGTGATCGGGATCTGCGCGCCGTAGCGCTCGACCAGCCTCTGCTGCACCTTCGGGTCGACCTTGGTCACGCCTACCCGCACGCCGGACGAGTCGGGCAGCGGGCCGGTCACGTTGATCTCGATGCCCTGGCCGCGCCAGTACTTGTTGTCGTCGCTGATCCGGTTGGTCAGCTTGAGCAGCGCCGCCTGGCTGAACGCGGCGTCGCGCAGGTGGATGCACTCCTGCCCGGCCACCGAGCGCACGTACGCGTCGAAGTCGGCCGAGGGGACGCGGTAGATGATCGCCTCGCCCTTCTCCGGCACCACCTCGATGCCGCCGTACACGTCGGCGAACCGGCCGCCCTCGGCCTCGCGCTGCACCACCCCGAGCACGCTGTCGAGCTCGGCGTCGGAGCCGTACATGATGGTGCCGGCCGTCTCGATCGGCGACGGCAGCGGCCGGTCGGTGTCGCAGCCCGCCGTCCGCGCCGCCGGGAACTGCGGCGGCGCGGCCGCCTCCGCTGCGTCCTTCTCCTGCCCGGCGCAGCCTGCCAGCAGTGCGATCAGGGCCAGTCCGGCAGCCGCGGCGGGCAGGCCGGGGCGGATCCGGCGGGCACGGATGTGAATGCGTGTCATGGCAGACAAGACGCGCTCGGCGGCGCGCCGGTTGCCGGGGACAGGATCGGATCTTCGGCTGGCGCGTTAGCAGGGTATGACCCGAAAGCGGATCATCGCCGCGGCCCTGCTGGCCTCCGCCGCGACGGCAATGATGCACCTCCGGCCCACCCTGCCCGCCACCGTCGCCGCAGCGGTGGTCGGCCCGTCCGGCACGGGCGACGGCCCGGTGCCCCCGCCGCCGCGGCCCGAGGTCGCCGCGCATCCGTTCGCGCCCGCCCTGCTCGGGCAGAGCGTGGCCATCGGCGACGTCGCCCTGCCCGCCAGCGAGGCGTCGGGCCTGGCCGCCAGCCGCCGCTACCCGGGCGTCTTCTACTGGCTGCGCGACGGCGGCGGCGCGACCGTGCAGCGCCCCCGGGCCGCGCTGTGGGCGATCAAGGTCGGCGACGACGGCCACTCCAGGCCGGTACGCCGGGGCGAGAACTTCCCGTTCGCCGGGGTCTTCAGCGCCGCGAACGGC
Organism: Catellatospora sp. KI3; assembly: GCF_029948125.1. GTDB lineage: Bacteria > Actinomycetota > Actinomycetes > Mycobacteriales > Micromonosporaceae > Catellatospora. The sequence continues at coordinate 251,197 of NZ_JASAMB010000008.1, read as the reverse complement.
GACTGGGAGGACATCGTCGTCGACGACGACGACAACCTGTGGATTGGCGACATCGGCGCGAACGACTGCAAGGCCAAGCAGCACCTGTTCAAGACGCTGGAGCCGGACCCGGACACCGACGACCCGTTCGTGGTGACCGCCAAGTACCCGGTGGCGTTCCCCGACCCGGCGCAGGGGTGCCGCACCCGCAACGCCGAGGCCATGCTCTGGCTCGACGGCGACCTCTACATCTTCGCCAAGGGCCCCCGCTCCCCGCTGTACCGCGTCGAGCTGCCGGACCACAGCGGCGACGACGCCGAACTGGAGCCCGTCGGGCAGTTCGCGTCGACGGTCAACCGCATCTCGGTGAGCACCCTGTCCGACGACCGCACCCGCCTGGTACTGGCCAGCCACGCGATCTACTGGGTCTACGAGACCGACCCGGACCTGGAGGGCGACGACCTGCTGCGCGACGCCATGAAGCGCACCCCGCGCTACGTCGGCACGTTCCCGGAGCAGAACGGCAAGGCCGCGGCGGTCGAGGGCGGCAGCTACCTGCCCGACTCCCACCAGGTCCTCTTCGTCGCCGAGAACAAGCAGGTCTTCCTCCTCCCCGACGAGCCCGCCGCCCCGCCCGCCAGCGCCCGGTAGATTCCTGCAGTTTCGGGGAAAATGCACGGATCCGACCCACGATTCCAGCACAATCTCCGAAACTGCACGCTTGCGATCGGTGCGCCCGCCCAACTGCTGGGGTGTGATGCCGCGCGGTCGGTCGGCGGCGGCGGTGATGGTCCTGTCGGATGGTCGGATGTCGGTCGATTGGCTGGATGTGGGAGTCGCGCCGAGGATGATCAGCAGGTCTCGTTGCACATGCCTGTGTCATCCGCGAGGCTGACTGTCGGGACGACCGTCCAGATAGGGGAGAGCCGGCGATGATCGAAGACGAGGAACCAGTGCGGCGAGCGGTGGTGCCTGTCCTGCTCGACGAGAGCGGGACGGTCGCGTTCGTGGAGGCCAGGGTGCTGGACGACGAAGTCCGGATAGCATCCGTGCCGAAGGCCATCTCGTCGGCGCTCACCGGCATCCGCGAGGTCGGCAAGCAGCTGTTCGAGACCCTGGCGGAGATCCAGCCGAAGCGGGCGACCCTGGAGATCGGCATCGAGTTCGCCATGGAGTCGGGTGAGCTCACCGCTCTCATCGTCAACGGGTCGGCGGCATCCAGCGTCAAACTCACCCTGGAGTGGGAGCGTGACGCCTGAAAGCCGGGCAGCCGGGTCGCCGGCTGACAGGGATGCGATAGCGGCCCAACTCATCGCCTCGACCGTGCGGCTGCACGCCGCGGACGCGGTGGCGACGGGGTTCTTCGTCACCGACCGCCTGCTGCTGAGCTGCGCACACCTGCTGCCGAAGGCGGCCCGGGTGGGGCAGTCGGTCACCATTGTCGGCGGTGGCTACGAGAGTGTCGGCGTGGTCCGGGACCTCATAGACGATCCCGCCTCGCGATTTCCGGACCTGCTCTGCATCGAGGCGGCCACGCCGCCACCGCCGGGGCGCTGGGCCTGCCTCGGCGTCGGTGCGACGTTCGGCGACGAGGTGTACTCGTACGGCTATCCGAGCCGATACCAGCAGGGGGACTCGTTCTTCGGCAGCATCGAGGGCATGTCTGGGGTGGGCAGCGACACCGAACTGCTCAAGTTCAAGGAGACGAGGGTCAGCGAAGGCGTCAGCGGCAGCCCGCTGATGAACCTTCGTACGGGCGCGGTCTGCGGCATGATCCAGATAGCCCGGCGCGACGACGGCGGCCGGGCGCTGCCGACCGAAGCCATCCTCGACCGCCTGCCGGAGATCGCCCGATGGCAGGCCGCCAACGCGTCCTCGAACGCACGTTGGCTGCGATCCCTGAGCGACACGCAACTGATCGCCGGCGGCTGGCGACCTGAGATGATCCGGGTCGCCCGGCCGACGCAGGACCCCTTCGACCACTACTGCCGCTCGCTCATCATGTTCGCCGACAGCTACCTGCTGCGCGGCCTGCTACCCGGCGTGGAGCCGATCGCCATCAGCAGCACGGCTAGCCCTCAGGCGCTGCCGCAGCCGCTCGAGGTCTTCTCCGAGTGGAAGCCCCCGATCTTCTCCATCAACGTGAACTCCGTGGCCTTCGGCGCGCCGGAGCTGAAGAGGTTCAGCACTTTCGCGGACGCGCTCGAGTCTTACCGGTGGCGCATGTTGCTGCTGGGCGAACCCGGCTCGGGTAAGACGGTGAGTCTGCTGCTGACCGCGCGGGAGGCGGCGAAGAAGCGGCTCGGCGACCCCTCGGCGCCGGTTCCACTGTACGTCCCGGCCCGGTTGTGGCGGCATGGGACGGACACCACCCTGGCGGCCTGGATCGCCCGGGTCTGCCGGGTCGACGTCACCGAGATCGACAACGTCCTCGGCAACGGCAACGGCATCCTGTTCATCGATGGTCTGGACGAGCTGGAGCAGCCGTCGTCGGCCGCCGCAGTCGGAACGGAGGAGGCCAGAAGCGGCTGCACCAGCCTGCTGCGGGAGCTGTCGAAGGCTGACGACTGCCGAATCATCGCTAGCTGCCGCAGGGCCGAGTACCGGATCATCGCGGAGACCGTCGGCTTCCCGCTTCCCTTCCTCGGCGCGGCAACACTCGATGGACTACGGCCGGAGCAGGTCAAGGAGTACGTACGCGACCTGCCTGCGCTGGTGGCGGCGTTCGATGCCGATGAGGCATTCCGTTCCCTGGCCGCGACGCCCCTGCTGCTGGCGCTGCTCGCCAGCGCGTTCATGCTGGATCCGTCCAGCGTCGGCGCGCTGGACGTGTCGTCCCTCGGCAGCACGACCGGCCCATCCGAAGTGGCGCACGAGGTCTTCCGCATGTACGTCGCGACCCGTTTCCAATGGGAGGTGGAGCGACCGTCCTGGACCGGCACCTGCACGATCGAGGAGTTCTACGCCTACCTCGGTCTCGCGCTCATCCGTTCGGTGCAGGTGGACGACCCGAGCGGCGACTGGGTGCTGGACAAGGGCGCGCTGTGGGGCGCCGCCGGTGAGAAGACCGCTGAGGTGATCGGTCTTGCGACGGCGATGCAGTTGATCACGTCGTCGAACTATCCGGTGATGTCACGGGTCCGGTTCACCTTCCGCCACGCTCTGCTGCGTGATCACTTTGCGCATCCGGCCGCGCTGAAGGTCCTCGAACGCGGCGGACACGATGATCTGCTCGAGGCCGTACTCGTGCTGGGACGGATCGGCGGCGCAAGCGTCCGCGACGACCTGCTGCTGCTGGCGAATGCGGACAACCAGAATGAACAGGTTCGGGCTGCGGCGATCCAGACGCTGGGCAAACTGCGGGATCCTGCCACCTACGCGGTGCTCCGCGAAGAACTGAACGGCGAGAACCAGGCCCTCATCGTTGCCGCAGCGGCGGCTTGGAAAGAACATGACGGGCTGGTGGCGGTAGAGGAACTGACCACTGTCAGCGAGCGGGACGACAGGAACTCCTCCAACTCGGCCATCGCGACTCTGGCACTCGGGGTGCTGACGAGGGGAAACGCCGAGGCCAGGCGTAGCTACCTACGGCTCTTGGCCGCGCGGAACAGGGCGGCACTCGCGTTCGCGGTAGCCGCCGAGATGTCGGAGCCGGACGAGATCGCCGAAGCCGGGCGGCTCTATCGCGAGCTGCTCGCCGAGAAACTGGAGGGCATACAGAAGGCGTCGCTCGTCTTGGGTCTGGCGAGGATGGAGGGCGCAGGCGCCCTGGACGTAATCGTCAGCCGCATCTTCGACCCCGAACAGATCGTCCGAGAGACGGCCAGGGATGCTCTGGGGCGGATCGGCTCAAGAGCAATCCCTGAGCTGCTCAAACGCGTCCCCGATGTGTCGGAAGCGGAACTGGAGGCAATCCTGGAGGCGCTCGGTGCCATCGGCACCGCCGACACCGTTCCTGCCATCCGAGAAGTGCTGCGGATCCTTCCGACGAGCAATGCGGGCGCTGCTTACTGGAACTGCTGGAACCGCGCGATGAAAGCTTTCGAGCGGTGCGGTGAAGCCGGCCGAATCGCACTTCTGGAGATGCTCGACGAGAGTCCGTCTGAGATGCAAAGGGTCCTGGCGGCGATGAATCTGGCCTTCTCGGCCGAGGGCTTCGCCGAGCTTCTCCAGCGGGTAGGTTCCGACGACGCGGACTTAGCCGCCCTGTCCCGGATCGGCCTGTACACACGGTTTGGCAGGTTTGACCAGGACCGTCTTGAAGTGCTACTCGCCGCCATCGACTCGTCTTCAGTCGATCCGGCGCGCAAGCTGGTCTCGCTGACCGGCCTCATCGGTGACATCCGGGCATGGCCGGCTCTGAGACGGCATGCTGACATCGACGGCCCATTACGAGACGAAGCGAGCGCCGCGATGTCGGCGCTGGTGGGGGCTTACCGAACCAGGATGGGCGCGCAGCGGATCGCGGGCACCGTCGCACTCTACGACATCGAGAGAGCAGCGGAGGCTGTCAACCGGTTCTCATCGCTCCCGCTCTCGGAGATCGCGGCGTACGCGCTGGAAGCATTGCGGGAAAAAGATACCGACTTCGTGGTGGCGACGTTCGCCGCCATCTACCAGTCGGGAGAGAAGGACCTGGCCGCCATGGTGGACCATCTGGCAGAACGCGGCCTCGCCGGAGCTGAGGACACCATCGTCAAGGGGGCGATCGCAATCCTCATGGGCGGCGGTCGATCGGCGCGTCGACTGGTCGACCTGCTGGACGCGAAGCCCGTCCGACTGCAGCTGGAGCTGGCTGAGCAGTTGGAGACGATGGTGCAGACCATGGCCAGACGGACCCCTTCCGACCGGGCCACCTTGTCTCTTGCCGCTCCCCGTCCGGGCCGGAAGCTCAGCCGGGAGCGCGATCGGATAGCATCCTCCGTCTTCCCAGGTTCGGACGGACTCCGCCGCTCGTTCGACGTGGACCTCGGCCGGGGTGATCTGACGAAGATGGTCGAGGCGGTGATCGTCCAGCTGGCTGACAAGCCGACTTCCCCGGCGTCACGAGAGTTCGCATTACGGTGGCTCGCACAGCGTGATACTTACGCCGCCAAGGCCGCGTTCAACCGCGCTCTCGCGGTCCGCGGCGATCAGTCGCATCTGGCGGCGATCGGTCTTGGTCTTGTCGGCAAGCCCGCCGACGTGGGCGCGTTGGCGCGCTATGCCCGCAAGGCCGACGCGCTCGGGCGTACCTGTGCGCTGTGGGCCATGAGCGCCTTGCGAGGCCCGTCCCGCCTGCGGTTCAACGCCATGGACATACCGGAGTCTCTGATGCGTGAGCTCGAGGAGTCGGCGGTCGCCTGGAGGTAGCCAGGTCGACCGCGAGGTTTCGGGAGGCCGGCGAGTCTGGATTTCGTCGGCCTCGAGGTCATGGCGGCTTACCGGCGGTTCTCAGGGTTCGTCAGGGCAGGCGGCTGAGGTGGTCGGCGTAGAAGACGGCCAGGCCGGCGGCGACGCCGCCGCCCGCGATGATCCAGAACCGGGTGACGATGGTGACCTCGGTCCAGCCCACCATCTCGAAGTGGTGGTGCAGCGGCGACATCCGGAACACCCGCTTGCCGGTCGTCTCGAAGGACGTGTACTGGATGATCCGCGACATCGTGACGACCACGAACAGCGCGGCCAGCACCGGCAGCAGCAGCACGGTCCGGGTGGCCACCGCCTCCCCGGCGAGCAGCCCGCCCAGCGCCATGGACCCGGTGTCGCCCATGATGATCCGCGCCGGTGACGTGTTCCACCACAGGAAGCCCAGCAGGGCCCCGGCGGCGGCCCCGGCGACCAGCGCCGTCTCCAGCGGATCGCGCGCCTCGTAGCAGAGCGCCGCCTGCGCCGCCGGGTCGGCGCACCAGTGCCGGTACTGCCAGAACGAGATCAGCCCGTACGCGGTCAGCACGATGATCGAGGTGCCGGTGGCGAGCCCGTCGAGCCCGTCGGTCAGGTTGACGGCGTTCGTGGACGCCATGACGACCGCGATGAAGACGACCACGGCCCCGACCTGGCCGACGTTCAGCCAGCTGATCTCGCGGACGAACGACAGCCGCGTGCCGGACACCGACCACCCGGCCGTACTCGGGAAGCCCAGCGCCACCACGCCGAAGCCGGTGCCGATCAGCAGCTGCAGCGCCAGCTTCCAGCGCCCGCTCAGCCCGGCCGTGTTCTTCTTGGTGACCTTCAGGAAGTCGTCGACGAACCCGATGCCGCCGCAGAACACCATCAGCCCGAGCAGGACGAACCCGGTCATCGTCGGGCCCGGCGGCACGATCTGCGCCGTCGGCAGCGCGCTCATCACCACGTGGCCGACCATGTAGGCCAGCACGGTCCCGGCGACGAAGACCAGCCCGCCCATCGTCGGGGTGCCCCGTTTGACCTGGTGCGCGGCCGGGTTCTCGTCGCGGATCGGCTGGCCTGCCCGCAACCGGACCAGGCCGCGGATCGCCAGCGGCGTGCAGAGGAGAGCGAACACGAACGCGACGGCGGCCGCGACGACGGAGGAGATCATCGGCGGGGTACCTTCCGACGGCGACAGGACAAGATCGCTGAGCCGCCCATACTACGGACGCCGACCCGCCCTGTCCGCCCCGTCCGCCCCGTGCGATCGGACGTGCACTTTCGGGGAAACTGCCGGAATCCGAGTGCGGATTCGTGCAGTTTCCCCGAAAGTGCAGCCTCCCGGGCCGCGGTGCGGCGCGGCCCGTATGGAGTGCGGGCGCGGAGGTCAGCAGCCGCCGCAGTTGTAGTACGTGATGTCCCAGTGGTTGCCCTCGTCGGTGTAGAGGTTGCCCGCACCGGACTTCCACTGGTAGCCCCAGCCGGAGATGTACCCGACGTAGGTGAAGTTGTTCTTGATGTAGTTCCCGATGCAGGTGTACTTGCTGATGTCGAGCTTGTAGCCGTTCCAGTGGCTGTAGGTGCCGCCAGCGTGGCCGGTCTCGGTGCCCGCGGTGATGTTGATGGCGCAGCCGCTGGACGACTTCAGCGTCTTGATGCCGCTGATGGTGACCTGCCGCACCTGCTCGAACGAGGTGCAGGTCGAGTTGTTGCGGTTGGAGCAGTTGCCGCTGGACGACCAGGTGATCCCGGCGGCGCTGAGCTGCGAGGCGGCCTGGGCATGGGTGAGGAAGGTGGCCGCGTGCGCCGGGCTGGCGAACGCGAGCACGGCGGCTACGGTGGCGGCGCCGAGGACGGTCATCCCGCGGCGGACGATACGGAGCATGGGGGTCTCCCTGTGAAGTTCGGGGGGTAACTTCTAGGCGCTGCGCAGCGACCGCCGATTTCTATCACTCATTCGCATATGCCACTAGACGCACCACTCCAGATCCGCTACAGCCGAGCTACAGGGCTAGCTGCCTAGGATGGCGTAGCGGTGGTGCCGCAACCCACGGAAGGAGCGCGATGAGCCTGCTCACGCCGCTGTGGCGGGCGGTGGCCGTGTTCCGCGTCGCCGCCCTCGCCTACGCCGCGATCCTGATGGTCAACAGCTACCAGGACTTCCTGCGGCCGTGGCTCGGCTGGGCGGTGCTGGCGCTGATGGCGGTGTGGACGGTGGTCACCGGCGCCGCGTACGCCGATCCCGCGCGGCGGCGCTGGCCCATGCTCGCCGCCGACATGGCCATCACCATCGCCTGCCTGGCCGCCTCCGAGCTGGTGGTGGCCCCGCAGCGGCTGCACACCGGCAGCGCCACCCTGCCCATGGCCTGGGTCGCCGGGGTGGTGCTGGTCTGGGCGATCTCCGGCGGCCGCCGCCGGGGCACCGTCGCGGCGCTCCTGGTCGGCACGGTGGACCTGCTGCTGCGGCAGGGCGTCACCTCGGCCACCGTCAACGGCACCGTGCTGCTCCTGCTCGCCGGTTCGATCATGGGGTACGTGTCCCGGCTGACCGGCGACGCCGAGGAGCGGCTCCAGCGCGCCACCGAGCTGGAGGCGGCCACCAAGGAGCGGGAGCGGCTGGCGCGCGGCATCCACGACTCGGTGCTGCAGGTGCTGGCGCTGGTGCAGCGGCGCGGGGCCGAGATCGGCGGCGAGGCGGCCGAGCTGGGGCGCCTGGCGGGCGAGCAGGAGGCCACGCTGCGGGCGCTGGTGGGCGTACGCGCCGACCCGCCCGCCGAGGGCAGCGCCGACCTGCGCGTCCTGCTCGGCCGGTACGCCGGGGCCAGGGTCACCGTGGCCTCGCCGGCCACGCCGGTGCTGCTGCCCGCCGCGACCGCCGAGGAGATCGCCGCGGCCGTCGGCAGCGCCCTGGACAACGTGGCCGTGCACGCCGGCCCGCGGGCCCAGGCGTGGGTGCTGGTCGAGCACGAGCCCGACCTGGTCACGGTGTCGGTGCGCGACGACGGCCCCGGCATCGCCCCGGGCCGCCTGGCCGAGGCCGCCGACGCCGGGCGGCTCGGGGTGGCCCAGTCGATCCGGGGCCGGGTCCGCGACCTCGGCGGCACCGTCGCCATCACCAGCAGCCCCGGTGAGGGCACCGAGGTGGAGCTGCGGGTGCCCACGGGCTGACGGCCGTGGCCGTAGGCTGCTCGGCGTGGTGGACGTGATGGTGGTCGACGATCATCCGATGTGGCGCGAGGGTGTGGCCCGCGACCTGACCGAGGCCGGGTACGCCGTGGTGGCGGCGGTGGGCGAGGGCGCCCAGGCGGTGCGGGTGTGCGGGTCGGTGCGCCCCGACGTGGTCGTGCTCGACCTCCAGCTGCCCGACCTGTCCGGGGTCGAGGTGATCCGGGGCCTGGTCGGCGCGCTGCCCGAGGTGCGGGTGCTGGTGCTGTCGGCCAGCGGCGAGCAGCAGGACGTGCTCGACGCGGTGAAGGCCGGGGCCACCGGCTACCTGCTCAAGTCGGCGGCGCGGGAGGAGTTCCTGGAGGCGGTGCGCCGCACCGCCGACGGCGACGCGGTGTTCACCGCCGGGCTGGCCGGGCTGGTGCTGGGGGAGTACCGGCGGCTGGCCGCGGCCCCGGCCGCCGACCTGGACGCCCCGCGCCTGACCGACCGCGAGACCGAGGTGCTGCGGCTGGTCGCGAAGGGACTGTCCTACCGCCAGATCGCCGAGCGGCTGACCCTTTCGCACCGTACGGTGCAGAACCACGTGCAGAACACGCTGGGCAAGTTGCAGCTGCACAACCGCATCGAGCTGGTCCGCTACGCGATCGAGCGCGGGTTGGACGACTCAGACGCGCCTGAGTAGCCCGCCGCCGAACCTGAGTACGCGCCCCGATTCGCCGCCGCGCGGGCTCTGGCTGAATCGAGGGCATGGCTGGAAACGTGTACCTGACCGGTTTCGGGGCGTACCTGCCCGGGGAGCCGCTGGACAGTGAGCAGATGGCGCGCCGCCTCGGCGCGGGCGAGCGCGGCGCGGCCCTGCGGGCCCGGGTGCTGGCCGCCAACGGCATCCGCACCCGCCACTACGCGCTGGACGAGCGCGGCGAGGTGACCATGCTCAACGAGGAGCTGGCCGCCGAGGCGGTCCGCGACGCGCTCAAGGACCGGGACCTGCCGGTGGAGTCGGTGGGCATGCTGGCGGCCGGGACGACCCAGGGCGACCTGCTGGTGCCGGGGTTCGCCTCGATGGTGCACGGGCGGCTGGGCGGCCCGGCGATGGAGCTGCTGTCGGCGGGCGGGGTGTGCGCGTCGAGCATGACGGCGCTGGCCGCGGCCGCGCGGGCGGTGCGGCTGGGCGAGCACGACGCGGCCGTGGTGGTCGGGTCGGAGCTGGTCAGCCGCTCGCTGCGGCAGAGCCGGTACGAGGGGGCCCGCAGCACGTTCGACGCGGAGTTCCTGCGCTGGACGCTGTCGGACGGGGCGGGCGCGGTGGTGCTGGAGGGCGCCCCGCGGCCCGGCGGGCTGAGCCTGCGCCTGGACTGGACGCACGTGGTGTCGTACGCCAATGAGCGGCAGGTGTGCATGTCGGCCGGTGGCGAACCGGTCGTCGGCCAGACCTGGCAGGACGGCGCCGACCTGGGCGAGGCGGTGGACCGGGGGCTGATCCGGCTGCGCCAGGACGTGAAGAACCTGCCCGCCCTGTTCCAGCTGGGGCTGCGCGAGTTCATGGCGCTGGTCCGGGCCGGCCGGTTCCGGACCGACGAGATCGAGCACGTGCTGTGCCACTACAGCGCCGAGCACTTCCGGGGCGAGATCTTCGACCTGCTGCGCGGCGCCGACCTGATGATCGACGAGCAGCGCTGGTTCACCAACCTGCACAGCCGCGGCAATACGGGGGCCGCCAGCATCTTCGTGATGCTGGAGGAGGCGTGGCGGACGGGCCGGTTCAAGCCAGGTGACCGCACCCTGCTGATCGTGCCCGAGTCGGGCCGCTACTCCCTCGCCTTCGCCCACCTGACCTGCGTCGACAGCGGCACCGGCGCGGAACCGGCACCGCCGGTCCGCCGGGTGCCCCACGCCGAGCCCGTGCTGCCCGCCCGGACCGGGTTCGAGCCGACGGCGGCGCCGGTGGCGGCCACCCCGTCACCGCTCGGGCAGCCGCTGCCGGAGGACGGCGACGAGGTGCGCTGGACGGTGCTGGAGCTGGCCCGGGTCTGGGGCGACTTCGAGCGGCAGGTCCGGGCGGTCCCGCTGGTGCGGCGCATCGACACCGGCACCGCGACGCTGGCCGACTACCGGCGGCTGCTGCTGCACCTGCGCCAGCAGGTGGTGGAGGGCGGCCGGTGGATCAGCCGGGCCGCGTCGAACTTCTCGGTGGAGCTGTTCGCGCTGCGCAGCGCCGCGATCAAGCACGCGGCCGAGGAGCACCGCGACTACCAGCTGCTGGAGCGCGACTTCGTGGCGGCCGGGGGCGAGCTGGCGGAGATCCAGGGCGGGCGCAAGAACATCGGGTCGGAGGCGCTGTCGGCGTACATGTTCCACCAGGCGAGCCAGCCGGACCCGGTGGACCTGCTGGGGGCGATGTTCATCATCGAGGGGCTGGGCACGGCGCTGGCGCTGGGCTGGGCGGACTCGCTGCGCGAGCAGCTGGCGCTGCGCGAGGACCAGGTGCGGTTCCTGGCCTACCACGGGGAGGCCGACGACGGGCACTTCGCCGAACTGGCACACCTGCTGCGCGAGGGGGTGCTGGACGCGGCGCGGGCGGCGCGGGTGGTGCGTACCGCCGAGGTGGTGGCGCGGCTGTACGCGCTGCAGCTGGCGGAGGTGGACGCGTGAGGACCCTGCGCGACCCGTCGGTGTGGACGGCGATGCTGGCCGACCCGGCGGTGCCGATGGACCCCGCGACGCTGCGGCTGGTCGTGCGCGACCAGCGGCGGTGGACCCGGCGCTGGCTGTACCCCGTGGTCCGGCCCTGCTCCGCGGTGCTGGTGTGGCTGATCCGGGTGCTCAAGCGGCTCGTCCCGGTGCCGCTGTCGGCGCACGGCACGATGGACCGCCTGTGCGTGTGGTTCCTGCACCGCTTCGTCCACCCGGAGGCCGGCACCCTGCTGGTCCGCCACTTCATCACCGAGACGAACCTGCTGGCCTTCCTGGTCCGCAACGCCCCGGTCGCGGGCGTGCCCGAGCCGGTGCTGCGCCCCACGACCCTGGCCCGGCTCGGCGACCGGGCCGTCATCGAACACGACGTCAACGTGTACGAGGTGCTGATCGGCCTGGGCACCGGCGTGCCCAGGCCCCGCCCCGACCGCCTCGACCTGTCGATGCTGGACGTCCCGCCGATCGACCCGGCTCCCGGGCGGCGGCGCTGGCTGCGGCTGGACATCCAGACCGCGCTGTGCCTGATGAACATCCCGTTCGCGCTGTGCCTGACCGTGCCGGAGTACCAGCGCGCGGTGCACTCGATGCGCCTGGACGCCTCCCTCCTGGCCCTACTGGCCGACACCACCGGCGACGAGACCTTCCTGCGCTGGCGCCCCGCCGGCATCACCGTCCGCCTCGACACCGGCCTCGACGTCCCCCGAGCCGTCTACGAACATGCGGTGATCTGCGAATACGCCCACGAACACCTGGTCCGCCTCCGCGACCGCCAGGCCGGGGGTGAGTTGCCGGGCATTCGGGGGAACGGGGGCCCAAGATACGCCCGGTTGCCCGGCAACTTGGACGGGGTTTCAGGCCGCGCGGGGGCGCATGGCGCGGTCGAGGGCGCGCATGCGTGAGGTGGCGATGGCGGTCACCACGCGGGTGGCGGGTGACAGCTCGGCGTCGCGGCGGTGCACGATGGCGAACTCCTCGTACATCGCCGGGCGCAGCGGGGCCCAGCCCAGCCCGGCGGGCAGCCGGTCGCCGAGGTTGTGCAGCACGCCGCGCCAGGTGACGGTGTCGGCCAGGCCGCGTGCGGCGATCTCCAAGGCGGTCTCGGTGTCCTCGACCTCCACCCGCGGGCGCAGCGACCGGCCGATGTGCTGGACCGCGTGGTTGAGCTGGCGGCGGGTGGTGTCGTCGTCGCGCCAGCTCGCGTCGGGCAGCACCAGCGGGGCGTCGGCCAGGGCGGCGGGGGTGATCCGGCCGGACAGGCGGGCCGGGTCGGCGCTGACGTACACCAGCTCGTCGCGCAGCACGGGGGTGACGACCATGCCCTCGTCGGCGACGGGCAGCGCGATGACGGCCGCTTCGAGGCGGCCGCGGCGCAGCTGCTCCAGGATCTCGGCGGAGTTCTGCCCGACCAGCTCGACCCGGATGCCGGGGTGCTGTTCGAGCACGTCGGCGACGAGGTCGGCGGCGAGGTAGAAGCGGGCGGTGCGGAACACCCCGAAGCGGACCGTGCCGGTGAGCAGCTGGCGCACCGACGCGACGGCGCGGCGGGCCTCGGCGACCGCGCCGAGCGCCGTGGCGGCGTGCGGGGCCAGGGCGCGGGCCGCCTCGGTGGGCACCAGGCCCCGGCCGATCCGCTGGAACAGGACCGTGTCCAGCTGCTGCTCCAGCAGCCGGACCTGCTCGGAGACCGACGGCTGGGCGTAGCCGAGCGCGGTCGCGGCGGCGGTGAACGAGCCGTGCTCCAGCGTGGTCAGGAAGCAGCGCAACTGGTGCAGTGAGATCAAGGACATTCCTTCGGTATGTGCTGGAATCCAAGGCTACCTCGATGGCTGAGCCCGCCCTACCGTCTTGGTGTGTCCTCGGCTCCCCCCGCCCCGACCTGCACCGCCCCGCACCGCTCGGCCCGGCGCGGTGTCGCGCTGTGCCTGCTCGCCGCCGCCGGTTTCGGCGTCTCGGCCGTGTTCGCCAAGCACGCCTACGCCGCCGGACTGAACGTGCCGACGCTGCTGACGGCCCGGTTCGCCCTGGCCGCCGTGCTGCTGTGGGCGGTGGTGGCGTGGCGCCGCCCGCAGCTGCCCACCGGGCGCAGCCTGCTGGTCGCGATCGGGCTGGGCGCGATCGGGTACGCCTGCCAGTCCGGCCTCTACTTCGGGGCCCTGGCCCGCATCGACGCCTCGCTGACGGCGCTGCTGCTGTACGCGTACCCCGCGCTGGTCACCGTCATCGCCGTGGTGCTGCGCCGCGAGCGCGCCGACCGGCGCCGCCTGGCCGCGCTGGCCTGCTCGGCGGGCGGGCTGCTGCTGATGCTGGGCGCGGGCGGCGTCAAGGGCTCCGCCGCCGGGGCCGGGGTGCTGCTGGCGCTGGGCGCCGCCGTGGCGTACTCGCTGTACCTGACTGTCAGCGAGGGCCTGCCCGCCGACCTGGACCTGTTCGCGGTGACCGCGATCGTCTGCACCGGCGCCGCGGTCAGCCTGGGCCTGACCGGGCTGGTCACCGGGAGCCTGCACGCCCCGGCCGAGGCGTCGGCGTGGGTCTGGGTCGCGCTGCTGGCGGCCTGCTCGACGGTGGTGCCGATCGCGTGTGTGTTCGTCGGCGTACGCGAGGTGGGCGCCTCGACCGCGGCGATCCTGTCCTGCGCCGAACCGGCCGTCACCGTCGCCGCGATGGCGCTGGTCTTCGGCGAGCGCCTCACCCCGGCGCAGGCCGTCGGCGGGCTGGCCGTGCTCGCCTCGGTCGCGGTGCTGCAGTGGCCCCGGCGCACCGCGCGGGCGGCGGCGGACGCGCAGCCGGTCGACGCGGGTATCGTGCGGGGCGATCGACACGCGGAGGAGACCCCGACCCATGCGCCGCTTCCTGCCCCTGGCCCTGCTCGCGGTGATGCTCGGCGCGGGCTGCGCCGACGGGCCGACGCCGGTGTTCCACGCCGCCCCGAGCAGCCCGGACAGCACTCCGGCCCCGACGGGCGCCGCGACGCCGTCGGCGCGGGCCGCGCTGTCGGCGGCCGAGCAGCTGCAGGCGGCACTGGTCACCGATGAGGAGCTGAAGGCCGACGCGGTGTTCGCCGTGGCCGACTTCGAGCGCACCTTCGACCAGGACCACCAGGTGAACTACGCGTACGGGGTGGTCCCGGCGTGCGGGGAGCGGGCGGCGTCGTCGACCGCCGAGGGGCGCGCGGTCGCGGCGTGGTCGCGGGCGTGGTGGACCGGGCACGGCATCGCCGGGCAGGACGCGTACGTGCTGCCGAAGCAGACCGCCGCGACGGTGCTCGCCAAGGTCAAGTCGAACCTGGCGGGGTGCGGCTCGTTCAGCGAGGACGACGTGACCTACCGCAAGGCGGCCAAGCACCAGATCAAGCTGCCCGCCGGGTTCACCGGCGCGGTCGCGGCCTGCTTCGAGGGCTCCGGCGACACCGCCTGCTTCGCGTACCTGGGCCGGGGGCACGTGGTCACGCGGCTGTTCAGCTCCGCCGAGGACCAGACCGGCGCCGAGCGCCAGCTCCAGGCCCTCATGACCCCCGTCGCCACCCGCCTCCAGCGCCTGCCCTGAGGTAAGGAAGGGCCCCTTCTTATCGCTTTCCGTAGTAGAAGGGTCCCTTCCAAACCCTGCGGAGCAGCCGCGGGCACGGGTCAGCGGGGGTCGAGGTCGGCGGTGTCGAGGTCGACCTGGGTGCCCAGGGCGGCGGCGCAGGCGACGGCGAGGACCAGCTCCGCGCCGTCGGGGCGGGACAGGGCGGTGCCGGACAGGGCGACGCCGCGGGTGCCGGGGACGACGGCGGTGAGGGCGGTGCCGTCGGCCGGTGGCGGCAGCGGCATCTCGCGGCGCAGGCCGCCGCCGCGCAGCCCGGTGCCCAGGGCCTTGCCGACGGCCTCCTTCTGGGTCCACAGGGCCAGGAAGTCCTGCGGGCGCTCGCGTACCCAGCCCGCCTCGCGGGCGTGGAACCAGCGCTCGGCCAGCTCCGCGGCGGGCAGTTCGCGGCGCAGCTCGACGTCGATGCCGACCGGGCCGAGCGTGCTCAGCGCGACCGCCGCCACGCCCTCGGTATGGGTCAGCGACAGGTGCAGCTGCGGGTGGGCCGGCAGCAGCGGCCGCCCGGACGGGTCGCGGTGCACGCGGACCGTGGTCGGGCAGGTGTCGAGGGTCTGCGCCACGGCCAGGCGGGCCAGGCAGGTGGCGCAGTGCGATTCGGAGACCCACACACGCAGCACCAGCCGAGCACACCACGCGGGCCTGCCGGGCGGTATCGGTGGGCCGGTCGCGGCCCGGCGCTGATACGGCGGTGGCCGCGACCCGAGTACGGGTCGCGGCCACCGGACGCGCCTGCTGACCGACCGAACGGTCGGTCGGGCAGGTCAGCTCACCAGGAAGTTGGCGAACGCCCACGGCTCGCTGTCGTCGCCGGACGCCGGACGGAAGTTGGCGAACGGCTCGTAGTGCGCGCTGCGCGGGGTCCAGTCGGTGTGCACCGACGGAACCGGGCCCAGGTACGGGTTGGCCACCGACAGGACGGTCTCGTGGTCGAGGTCGTCCGGGACGCACAGGCCCTTGTTCGGGTTCTGCACCATCCAGTAGACGGCGCCCAGCACCGAGGCGGCCACCTGCAGGGTGGTCGCGTTCTGGTGCGCCACCAGCGCGCGCGACTCGTCGATGCTCAGCTGCGAGCCGACCCACCAGCCGTTGAGCTCGTGGCCGAGCAGCAGCACGCCCAGCTCGTCGATGCCGCTGACGATCTCGTCGTTCATGATGCGCTGGTCGGTCTGCAGCTGGTAGCCGTTCATGCGGCACTCGTACAGCGAGGCCATCGCCGCGTCGGTGGGCAGGTAGGCGTAGTGCACGGTCGGGCGGTACACGGCCTGGCCGTCCTCCCACACGGTCAGGTGGTCGCTGATGGTGAAGGCCTCACCGTGGCGGACCACCATGCCGACGATCGGGCCGCCCAGCGGCACCCAGGAGCGCACGTACGTGGTGATGCCGGTCTGGGCCAGGCAGATCTGGTTCTGCGGGCCGGACTCGTGCGTGTACGCGTGCTCGGGCAGCGACGGCTCGTGCGTGCCCCAGCCGAGCTCGGCCGGGGCGATGCCCTCCTCGTAGAAGCCCTCGACCGACCAGGTGTTGACGAACTCGCCGACCTGCTTGGGCTTGTCGCCGATCTGGGTGTCGCGCTCGGAGATGTGGATGACCTTGGTGCCGGTCTCCTTGCCCAGGGCCGCGAAGTCGCGGCCGGCCAGGGCCTCCTCCAGGCGGGCGCGGTGGGCCTCGTCCAGCGGGCGGGCCAGGCGCTCGGGCTCCTTGAGCATCGCGGTGGCGATGTCGGTGAGCGCGACCTTGGTCCAGTGGCTGACCAGGCCCGGGTTGGCGCCGTGCTCGACGACCGCGGTGGGGCCGTCGGCCTTCCACGACTTGGCCTTCTCACGCAGCCGCATGTGCCGGGCGTAGAGGGTGCGCGACTGCGGCGTGGCGTTGAGCTGGTCGGCGTACGGGTCCCACTCCTCGACGGAGGTGTCGACGTAGAGGGTCCCGTGGCGCTGGCACCAGTCGATGATCGTGGGCGTGTCGATGTTCCACGCCAGGTTGATCAGCAGGTCGCCGTCGCCGACGTACTCGGCCAGCTTGGTCTCGATGTTCTCCGGGGTGATCCGCTCCCGCACGTAGGTGCCGCCCGCGGCGGTCACCTCCGCGGCGGTGTGGGCGAGATCCTCGAAGTCCATCACGGTCAGGCGCGTGAAGTCCATGTCCAGGTGGCGCAGCAGCAGCGGTTGCAGGCACTGGGACACAGAGCCGCTGCCGAGCAGGAGGATGCGGCCGGTGAAGGCCAGCTTGGGAATGGAAGTCGTCACGCGCCGTCTCCGATACAGAACGTTGCCAATGGTGCGAATCCGTTGAAGCCAACGGAAGAATACGTGGTGGTATAAGCCCCGGTGCCCAGGATGTCCACATAATCGCCGGGTTTGAGGTCCAGCGGGAGCCGGTAGGGGGCCTTCTCGTACAGGATGTCGACGCTGTCGCAGGTCGGGCCCGCGAGCTTGACCGGTCCGCACGGTTCGCCGTCGCGGGCGGTGACCAGGCGGTACTGGATCGCCTCGCCTTCCGTCTCCGCCAGTCCGCCGAAGCGACCGATGTCCAGGTAGACCCATCGGTGGTCGTCCTCGTAGGACTTCTGCGACACCAGCACCACCTGGGCGCGCAGCACCCCGGTGTCGGCGGCGATGTAGCGGCCCGGCTCGACGGCCAGGTGCGGCGCGGGCAGGTCGGCGAAGTGGCGGTCCACCGCCCCCTCGATCGCCTCCGCGTACTGCTCGATCGGCGCTACCTCCTGCTGGTAGCCGGTGGGGAAGCCCCCGCCGACGTCGAGCAGCCACAGGTTCACGCCGCGGTCGGCCAGCGCCCGGAAGACCCGCGCCGCATGGGCGACGCTGGGTTCCCACCGGGTCGGGTCTAGCTGCTGCGAGCCCACATGGAACGAGATGCCGACCGGGACGAGCCCGATCCGGCGGGCCGAGTCCAGCAGCTCCACCGCCATGTCCGGCGTGCAGCCGAACTTGCGGCTCAGCGGCCACTGGGCGCCGTCGCTGGCGGCCAGCAGGCGGCAGAAGACGGAAGAGCCGGGAGCGTTCTCGGCGATCTTCTGGAGCTCGGCCTCGCTGTCGAAGACGAACAGCCGCACGCCGCGTTCGTAGGCGTAGCGGATGTCGGAGGCCTTCTTGATGGTGTTCCCGTAGGACAGGCGGCCCGGATCCGCACCCTCGGAGAGGCACAGGTCGATCTCTGCGGGGCTTGCCACGTCGAACGAGGAGCCGAGCCGGGCGAGTCGCCTGATCAGCTGCGGCTGAGGGTTGGCCTTGACCGCGTAGAAGACCTGGGTCTGGCGGAAGGCGCCGGTCAGGCGGAGGTACTTGTCCGCCGCGACCTTGGTGTCGATGACCAGGTAGGGGGTTTCCTGCCGGGTCGTGTCTAGGAAGTCCTGGATCTCGCGGTTGCCTGCCGCGATCGTGGTGACCAGGGTGGTGCCGTTGGTCATCGCCATTGTCTCGCTAATCCTCCACTGAAGGGTTTGCTGCGCACCCGGTGCGGTAACGCCGACGGAGGAGTCTAGGGCCAAACGGTGAACAACCGCGGGGCGGGACGCCGTGACAGAGTGTGGCGATGGTCATACGCAGGTGAGGGCGGGCCGCACCGCGGCCCGCCCTCACCCGATCAGGTGACACGCGTCACGATACGGTGATCTTCACGTCGTCGACGCCGGCCTCGACGAGGCTGGCGGTGGAGGCGTCGGCGGCCTCGATCAGGATCCGCACCGACTGCCCCGCGTACGGGCTGAGGCTCCACGTCCCCTGCGCCCACGCGCCGTTGCGGTTGCCGGCCGCCCCGGCCTGGGTGAACAGGATGGTGGTGCCGCCGCTGTGCACGACCGAGACGCGGAAGAAGTCGGCGCTGGAGGAGTTCGACCCGTGCGCCAGGTACCACGACAGCGACAGGTTGATCGCGCCCGAGGACGGCAGCGTCACCGCGGGGGAGCGGACGCTGGTCGTACCCCCGTCGAGGTCGTAGTCGCCCGCGGCCGTGCCCGCCAGACGACCCGTGACCAGGTCGTTGGTTCCGGAGACGGTGGTGCCGAGCTGCTTGGCGCCGCTGGAGTTGGTATCGGCCGGGTCGCCGCGCTCCCAGGCGCCGGTGGTGGCGGTGTCGGTCGCGTTCGGGTTGGTGGTCCACCCGGTCGCGGTCTCGAAGGTGTCCTGCCACACCGTGGTGGCCGGAGTGCCGGTGGCCAGGCCCCACAGCGCGTACGCCGCCGCGTCGCCGGCCCGGTCCAGCACCGTGTCGCTGATGTTGCTGGTGGTGTCGCACGAGGCGTGGTAGCAGGCGTCGAACGCCGACTGGGTGCCGCCCCACTTGGTGACCTGCGCCGCGGTCTTGACCCGCGACGCACCCGCGGCCACCCCCGAGGTCTGCACGCCGATGGTGTTGAACGAGGCGTCGTCGGAGCGCCCGGCGCCCTCGGTGTTCTCCTCGGTCTGCACCCCGATCGAGTCGTAGTACGCCTTGAGCACCGCGCCCGGCGTCGACGTGATCCGGTTGATGAAGTAGCCGCCGTTCTTGGAGCCCACCATGTCGAAGTTGAAGTACGCCTTGATCTTGGCGCGCTCGGTCGACGACAGGTTGTTGGCGTAGAACTCCGAGCCGTTGAGGCCCTGCTCCTCGTCGGTCCACCAGCCGAACCGCACGTGGTTGAGCATGCTCGGCTTGGTCGCGGCCAGGGTCAGCGCGATCTCCAGGATGGTCGACGAGCCCGAGGCGTTGTCGTTGATGCCCGGACCCGCCGCGACGCCGTCGAGGTGGGCGCCGAACATGTAGACGCTGTTGGCGTCGCCGCCCGGCCAGTCCGCGATCACGTTCGGGCCCGCGCCGGAGGTGCAGCCCGAGGTGCAGCTCTGCTTCACCACGGTGAAGCCCGCCGCCACCAGCTTGTCGTAGACGTAGTTCACCGACGCCGTGTAGCCCGACGTGTTCGAGCGGCGGTTGCCGCCGTTGGCGGTCGCGATGCTCTGGAACTGGGTCAGGTGCGCCTTGACGTTGGTCAGGGAGATGTTCGGGGCGGCCAGCGCTGCAGCCGGGAGCGCCGGGGCCGGGGCGGCGGCCTGGGCACCGGGCGCGGCCAGCGCGCCCGCGGTGACCAGGGCCAGGGTCAGCAGACCGCGTAGGACCGGTTGGGGTCTCAAGTGGTACTCCTCACGGTATGGGGATCGCCGGGGGTCACCGGCGCCCGCAGGATATGACCTCCAATGACGAATGTGAATACTGAAAATCATTTCGGTGCCGACTGGGTACGAGCTGGGTGTCCCCACCGGCGCGCGAGCGGATGGCATGATCCCGCCCCATGGACCAGATCCCCGCCGAGTACGTCGCCCGCTACGGCTTCAACCTCAGGCAGGTGCTGATACTCGCCGTCTGCGCCCTGTTCACGGCGGTGGCCGCACTGCCCGGCGTCGACATGGAGCCGCCCGTGCGGGTGCTGACGTTCGCCCTGTTCGGAGTAGGCGGGCTGCTGATGCTGTACAACGCGGCCAGCCGCAAGGTCGCCCTGCGCGTCGACGCCGCCGGGATCCTGCTGGGCGGGCCGCCGGTGCGGTACCGGTCCGGCAGCGTGCTGGTGCCGTGGGCCGAGATCGCGGAGGTCGTGCTGTTCACGCAGGTGGTGCACGGGGGCCACAGCAGGCACCGGTTCCGCTACGTCGGCGTGCGGCGGACCGGCGCGGCCCAGGCGCCCCCGGCCGGGAGCGTGCGCCGGGCGGCCGAGGCCGTCTCGGCGGCGCTGCTGTCGCACGTGCCCGCCGAGGTGGTGCGCAACAGCCGGGCCGCGTCCGGCTGGAAGCTGGACGAGCAGGCGCTGCGGGCGGCGATCGCCTACCACGGCCCTACCGTGCCGGTCGTCGACCTGGGCTGACCGCCGACCCGGCCGCCCGACGTGGCGGGCTCGGCCGATCGAGGTGCGGACCCGGCCGCCCGACGTGCGGGCCGCTCGACATGCGGGCCCGGTCGCTCGACGTGCGCGCCGGTGCCACCCCGCCTACGCTGACGGCCGTGGCTTTCGATCTACGTCGATCGACCCGGACCACCGCGCGCTGGGCCAGCCCGGCCGCGCTGATCCTGGCCGGATTCTGTCTGCTCCTGCCGTTCCTCGCGGTGTCCTGCGACGCGCCGGGCGGCTACGGCCGGGCCGCGCCCGGCGGCACCACCACCTACACCGGCTGGGACCTGGCCGTCGGCGGCGCGCCCGAGGTCACCCCGGACCATCTGCGCCCGGCCGCACAGGCCCAGGACGACACGCTGCCGCCGCAGCCGCTCGCCATCGCGGTGTTGGTGCTGGTCGTGGCCGGTCTCGCGGCGGCGCTCGCGATCGGCGGGGTGCGGGCACGGCGGGCGGCCACGGCGCTGGCCGCCGCGATCGGGGTGGTGTTCCTGGTCGCGAACCAGGCCACCGCGCGGGCGCTGCTGGAGTCGCGGCTGCGCGAGCAGCTGACCGCGCCGATGCCGTCGGGCAAGACCGCCGCCGACTTCATCGCCGACCAGGGCGGCTTCGCCCTGTGCCTGCTCCTGCTCACCCTGGTCGCCATCTTCAACGCCGTCGGCTGGCTCCGCGCCCCCGCCGCACCCGCGCCCGCCCCCGCCGCCGGGCCCTCGCCCCCGCCCTCGCCGCCGAGCGGCGGCGGGGACGCAGCAGTTTCGGGGAAACTGCACGAATAGCGGCCAAGATTCCTGCAGTTTCCCCGAAACTGCACCCGCCCCCCGCCCGCCCTGCCCCGTCCGCCCGCCCCGTCCCGCCCCCGCCCAGTCCGAGTGGTGGGCGGGCGGTTAGCGATCGTTCAGGGGGTGGGGGAGGATGGGCGGCATGGGTGCCACGCATGAGGTGTTCAACCAGGTGCCGCCGCTGGTGGACCATGACGTCGCGGCCGATCCGCCGCTGCTGGCGGCGCTGGAGCGCGAAGGCGCCGGGTGGTACGCCGAGGACCTGCACCGGCTCGGGCGGCTGGCCGGGACGGAGCGGGCGCAGCGGTGGGGCGACGAGGCCAACCGGTATACGCCGGTGCTGCGTACGCACGACCGGTTCGGCAACCGGGTGGACGAGGTCGACTTCCACCCGTCCTGGCACGAGCTGATGCGGGTCGCGGTCGCCGAGGGGCTGGCCGGGGCGGCGTGGGCCGATCCGCGACCCGGCGCGCACGTGGCCCGCGCCGCGGGGCTGCTGGTGTGGAGCGTGGTCGAGCAGGGCCACACCTGTCCGATCTCGATGACATACGCCGCCGTGCCGGCGCTGCGGGCCCAGCCCGATCTGGCCGCCGCCTACGAGCCGCTGCTCACCTCGCGCGACTACGACCCGGGGCTGCGCGCCCCGCTGGGCAAGCGCGGGCTGCTGTCGGGCATGGGCATGACCGAGAAGCAGGGCGGCTCCGACGTACGCACCAACAGCACCGCCGCGGTCGACGCCGGGGACGGCACCTGGCTGCTGCGCGGCCACAAGTGGTTCACCAGCGCGCCCATGAACGACCTGTTCCTGGTGCTGGCGCAGGCCCCGGGCGGGCTGTCGTGCTTCCTGGTGCCCCGGGTGCTGCCCGACGGCACCCGCAACACGTTCCGCATCCAGCGCCTGAAGGACAAGCTCGGCAACCGCAGCAACGCCAGCGCCGAACCGGAGTTCGACGGCACCGTGGCGTGGCTGGTCGGCGAGCAGGGCCGCGGCGTGGCGGTCATCATCGAGATGGTGTCGCTGACCCGTCTCGACTCCAGCCTCGGCTCGGCCGCGGGCATGCGGGCGGCGCTGGTCCAGGCCGTGCACCACGCCCGGCACCGGCACGCGTTCGGCGGCCCGCTGCTGGACAAGCCGCTGATGCGCAACGTGCTCGCCGACCTGGCGGTCGAGTCGGAGGCGGCGACGACCCTGGTCCTGCGGGTGGCGGGCGCGGTCGACCGGGCCGCCCGCGGCGACGGCGGCGAGCAGGCGTTCGCCCGGATCGCCACCGCGCTGGCCAAGTACTGGGTGTGCAAGCGGCAGCCCGCGCTGGTCGCCGAGGCCCTGGAATGCCTGGGCGGCAACGGCTACACCGAGGAGTCGGGCCTGCCCCGGCTCTACCGGGAGGCGCCGCTCAACGGCATCTGGGAGGGGTCGGGCAACGTCAACGCCCTGGACGTGCTGCGCGCGCTGGAGCGCGAACCGGCCAGCCTCGCCGCGTACGAGCGGGAGGTCGGGCTCGGCCTGGGCGCCGACGACCGGCTCGACCAGGCGTGGCGGGAGCTGCGCAAGGAGCTGGCCGACCCCGCCGACGCGCAGCTGCGGGCCCGCCGCCTGGTGGAGCGGATGGCGCTGGTGCTGCAGGGCAGCCTGCTGGTCCGGCACGCCCCGGCGGCGGTCGCCGACGCGTTCTGCGCCTCGCGCCTGGCCGGGGACCGGGGGCTGGCGTTCGGCACGCTGCCCCCGGGTCTGGACCTGGCGGCCGTCCTCGACCGCACCCCGCCGGCCGCCTGAGCCCGCCTGCGCAAGGAAGGGCCCCTTCTTACCGCATTCCGTAGATGAAGGGTCCCTTCCCGACGCGGCGGGTTCAGGCGGCGTTGCCGGTGATGACCAGGACCACGCCGAAGAAGGCCGCAGCGAGGTGCAGGAGGACGAGTGCCAGGTTCACCTGGCTGTCCTGACCCGCCGCGCGGTACTGCAGCACCCGCTTGGGATCGTCGGGGCTGGCGGGGCCGAAGTGCTGGTGGCAGACCTCGGACCGCTTGCTGTGGGCGGTGGCGTCGCGCAGGCACAGGCCCGCCACGGCGACGCCGAACGCGCCGACCAGCAGGAACACCGCCCCGGCACCGACCGTGGGCCCGGTCGCGTCGGCGACGTCGTAGTCCTTGCCCAGGTCCCGGCCCGCCAGGATCAGCGCGGCCGCCACCAGTCCGTACACGACCAGGCTGGCGCCGCTCCAGAGGACGGCCAGGCGCTGCGCTCCCAGCAGCGCGGCCCGCTCCTCCTGCCACAACCGGAAATGCAGTTCGCGTTCGTCCATGGGCGCGTACGGTAGCCGACTCAGAAGCCGTCTGGTGTCCCGCTCGCCGCCGCGCTTCCGAAGATCGCCGTGACGGCGGCGAAGAACACGGCGCTGAAGCCGGAGAACAGGCAGAAGAACAGGCACGCCAGCAGCCACAGCCCGGTCAGCACCCAGCCCACGACGATCGCGACCTGCGCCAGCTCGATGCCGCGCTCGCCGCTGACCGCGATCTGCTTCTTCGCCTCCATGCCGAAGTAGATGCCCAGCGGCGGGAACACCGCCAGCGACAGGACCAGCGCCAGGATGGCGTACGTGTTGTACGGCGGCTGCGGGCGGTGCGGCGGCATGCCGTGGGGGTCGGTCACTGCGGTCTCCCATGGTCGGTGGCCCTGAGGTTAGCGTCGGCATGCCACCGGAGGTGTGGCATCATCGCCCGGTGCGCCGACCCCAGCAGATCTTCGCCGTGTCCGGACTCCTCAACCCGCCGCCGGGCTACCCGCCCCGCTCGCGCAGCCTCCTGATCGACCACGCGGTGTCGCTGACCGGCGTCGACGCGGCCCGGATCTGCTACGTGCCCACCGCGATGGGGGACAACCCGGCGCTGGTCGCCTCGTTCCTGGACGCGTTCGCGGACACGCCGCACACCGTCTCGCACCTGAGCCTGTTCCCGCAGCCGAGCGTGGCCGACGTCCGGGCGCACCTGCTGTCGCAGGACCTCGTCTGGGTCAGCGGCGGCAGTGTGGTGAACCTGCTGGCGGTGTGGCGGGCGCACCGGCTGCCCGAGATCCTGCGCGAGTGCTGGGAGGCCGGGGTGGTGCTGGCCGGCGGCAGCGCGGGCAGCATCTGCTGGCACGTGGGCGGCTCGACGGACTCGTTCTCCGACGACCTCGACCCGGTGACCGACTCGCTGGCGTTCCTGCCGTACAGCAACGGGGTGCACCACGACTTCCCGGAGCAGCCGCGCCGGGCGAAGCTGCACGAGTACATCGAGTCCGGGCTGCTGCCCGACGGGTACGCCACCGACGACGGCACCGGGCTGCACTACGTCGGCACCGAGCTGGTGGAGGCGGTGACCCTGCTGGAGACCGCCGACGCGTACCGGGTGGAGCGGACCGCCGACGGGGTGGTCGAGCGGCCGCTGGGCGCGCGCCTGCTGCGTCCTTAACTTCATCGCCGCGCGCAGCGGCTGCAAGAAATTTCAGTGCACCCTCTACCTCGGAGGGTGCACTTTGGCATGTGCGCACGGCGTGGAAACCCTTTACAGGGCTGACATCTGTTGCTAACTTTCAGAAACTTTCAATTGCCTTGCGCAAGGTCGAGGCGCACGGCCCTCATCAGGGAGCCATACGTGAGAACGCAGAAGCGTGCTCGCGGCCGGTGGGGCGTGCTGTTGCTCGCCGTCATCGGGCTGCTCGCGAGCCTCGTCGTGTCGGTGCCGCCCGCGTCGGCGGCCAACACCGTGACCGTGTTCTACAAGCCGGCGTCGACCTGGACGACGGTGAACATCCACTACGCGCCCACGGGCGGCAGCTGGACCGCCGTGCCCGGCGTCGCCATGGACGCCGCCTGCACCGGCTGGCGCAAGAAGACCATCGACCTGGGTACGGCCACCGGCCTGCAGGTCGTGTTCAACAACGGCAGCGGGACCTGGGACAACAACGGCGGCGCCAACTACGCCCTGGGCACCGGGAACGTCACCGTCGCCGGCGGGGTCAAGGGAACCGGCGACCCGTGCGCCACCACCACCCCCGGCAACACCGTCACCGTGTACTACCAGCCCGCCGCGGGCTGGACCACGGTGAACATCCACTACGCGCCCACCGGTGGCAGCTGGACCACCTCGCCCGGCGTGGCGATGGAGACCGCCTGCACCGGCTGGCGCAAGAAGACCATCGACCTCGGCACCGCCACCGGCCTGGCCGCCACGTTCAACAACGGCAGCGGCACCTGGGACAGCAACGGCGGGTCGAACTACGCGCTCGGCACGGGCAACGTGACCGTCGCGGGCGGGGTCAAGGGCACCGGCGACCCGTGCGCGACCGCGCCGCCCGGCAACAAGGCCACCGTCTTCTACTACACCAAGACCCGGGCCTGGACCACGGTCAACCTGCACTGGGCGCCCACCGGCGGCAGCTGGACCACCGCACCCGGCGTGCTCATGAACGAGACGGCCTGCACCGACTGGGTGAAGAAGACCGTCGACCTCGGCACCGCCACCGGCCTGGCCGCCACGTTCAACAACGGCAGCGGCACCTGGGACAACAACGGCGGCGCCAACTACCCGCTCAGCGCGGGCACCGCGACGGTACGCGACGGCGTGGTCAAGAACGACACCACCGACCCGTGCAGCGCGGTCCCGCCGGACACCTCGGCCCCGACGGTGCCGACGAACGTCACCGCCACCGCGAACATGCTCTCCATCGCGCTGGCCTGGACCGCCTCCACCGATGACCGGGGCGTCACCGGCTACCAGGTGACCCGCACCGGCGGCGCGGCGGGCACGGTCGTGTTCACGTCCACCGGCAACGCGTTCACCGACACCGCGCTCGCGGCGACCACCAGGTACTCGTACACGGTGAAGGCCATGGACGCGGCCGGGAACCTCTCGGCCGCGAGCGCCGCGGCCTCCGCGACCACCGGCACCCCGCCGCCGGTCACCAGCGGCACCATGCTCGGCGGCGACCCGCGCAAGGACAGCATCTACTTCGTGATGACCGCGCGGTTCTACGACGGCGACACGAGCAACGACCGGGGCGGCAGCCAGCACGTCAAGTCGGGCAACGCCGCCAACAACGACCCCATGTTCCGGGGCGACTTCTCCGGCCTGATCCAGAAGCTCGACTACATCAAGGGCCTGGGCTTCTCCGCGATCTGGATCACCCCGGTGGTGCTCAACCGGTCCGACTACGACTACCACGGCTACCACGGGTACGACTTCTTCCGCGTCGACGCCCGCCTGGAGTCGCCGGGCGCGTCGTACCAGAACCTGATCGACACCGCCCACGCCAAGGGCCTGAAGATCTACCAGGACGTGGTCTACAACCACAGCTCCCGCTGGGGCGCCAAGGGCCTGGCCACCCCCAAGGTGTACGGCGTCCGCGACGCCCAGTGGAGCTGGTACTACGACGTGCCGAACCCGAACTTCACCTACGACGGCCTGTCGATCGAGCCGACCTCGGGCAAGAGCTACTACACCGGCGACCTGTGGTCGACACCCGAACCGGCCGGCAACACCTGCCGCAACTGGGGCGTGTTCAGCGGCTTCTACAGCGCCGAGGGCTACAAGGTCTACAACTGCCAGTGGCCGAGCCCGACCTCGGGCATGTTCCCGGCGAACCTGTACCACCAGTGCTGGATCGGCAACTGGGAGGGCGAGGACGCGCGCAGCTGCTGGCTGCACGAGGACCTGGCCGACTTCAACACCGAGAACGCCACGGTGCAGCAGTACCTGATCAGCGCGTACGACCGGTTCATCGACATGGGCGTGGACGGGTTCCGCATCGACACCGCGGTGCACATCCCGCGCGTCACCTGGAACCGCCGCTTCCTGCCCGCGCTGGAGGCGAAGCTGATCAGCAAGTACGGCGCGACCAAGGCCAAGGACTTCTACGTCTTCGGCGAGGTGGCCGCGTTCGTCAACGACAAGTGGAACCGCGGCTCGGTCAACCACTCCGCCCAGTTCTTCACCTGGAAGGAGCGCCGCGAGTACAGCGCCGACGACGTCACCGCGGCGATCGAGCAGTACAACTACGAGAACAACCTCGGCACCGGCGGCCAGCCGACCAGCACCAACGCGTTCCTGCAGGGCAACACGTACCACGCCCCGGACCGCACCCAGTTCAGCGGCATGAACATCATCGACATGCGCATGCACATGAACTTCGGTGACGCGCCCAACGCGTTCAACAACGGGCGCGACTCCGACGACAGCACCAACGACGCCACGTACAACGTCGTCTACGTCGACTCGCACGACTTCGGCCCGAACAAGTCCTCCACCCGGTACGCGGGCGGCACCGACGCGTGGGCCGAGAACATCTCGCTGATGTGGACGTTCCGCGGCGTGCCGACGCTGTACTACGGCTCCGAGATCGAGTTCCAGGCGGGCAAGCAGATCGACTGCGGACCCACCTGCCCGCTGGCCAACACCGGCCGGGCCTACTACGGCGCGAACGTGGAGGGCACGGTCACCGCCTCCGACTTCGGGGTCGTCTCCAGCTCCTCGGGGGCCGTGGCCACCACGCTCAGCAAGCCGCTGGTCAAGCACCTGCAGCGGCTGAACCTGATCCGGCGGGCCATCCCGGCGCTGCAGATGGGGCAGTACTCGACCGCGGGGGTGAGCGGGTCGATGGCGTACAAGCGCCGCTACACCAGCGGCTCGGTCGACAGCTTCGCCCTGGTCACCGTCTCGGGCAGCGCCACGTTCACCGGCGTGCCCAACGGCGTCTACACCGACGCGGTCACCGGCACCTCGATCACCGTCACCAACGGGACGCTCACCGCCGCCGTCTCCGGCAAGGGCAACCTGCGGGTGTACGTGCTCGCGCTGCCGGGAAACCCGGCGCCGGGCAAGATCGGCACCGACACCACCTGGGCCCGCTGACCCCCGCCCGCCCACCCGCCCACCTCCTCCGGAGGTAAGGAAGGGCCCCTTCTTATCGCTTTGCGAGGTAGAAGGGGCCCTTCTTAACGCGTGAGCGCGGTCAGCGCGAGCGGGCTGGCCGGGGAGGGGGGGCGCCGGTGTGGGTGCGACCGGGGCCGGTCAGCGGCCGCGCCAGGTGGCGACGCACGCCTCGTTGCCCTCGGCGTCGGCCAGGACCCACCACATCGGCGCGTGGGCGTCGGTGACCAGGCGGCCTCCGGCCGCCAGC
The DNA here is from genome assembly GCF_029948125.1 of Catellatospora sp. KI3. Taxonomy (GTDB): domain Bacteria; phylum Actinomycetota; class Actinomycetes; order Mycobacteriales; family Micromonosporaceae; genus Catellatospora. The sequence continues at coordinate 222,594 of NZ_JASAMB010000008.1, read as the reverse complement.
GCGGCGGCGATCCGCGCCTCGGCCTGGTCGTGCGGGACGGCGATGTCGAGGTGCATGCGGTTGCGCTGCGGGCGCGGGGCGTCCATGCCCTGGAACTCCAGGCCGGGGGCGCGTGCCGCGGGGTCGTACAGGTAGTCGTCGCCGAGCCGGCGGTAGCCCAGCACCGCGCGCCAGAACGGCAGCACGTCCGCCGTGACCAGGGCGTCGATCGAGATGCTGAGCAGTTGGACGGCGGCCGGGTCGGCGGGGACGCCCAGCTTCGCAGCGGCGGCCGAGATCTGCCTGGCCAGCTCGACATCCCGGGCCCGCAGGCTCACCGTGACGGCGTCGTGCCGCAGGTCGACCAGGGGCGGGCGGTCCGCGGCGTCCAGCAGGCCGGCGATCTCGCCGACCAGCGCCACGCCCCGCGCGAACGAATCGGTCCGGAAGCAGGCGGAGACCAGGTGGTACAGCACCCGCCAGTCGTCGACGCCCTCGGCCGCGTGGAACTGCCCCGCCGTCAGCTGCTCAGCCATGCCGCCCAACCTAACACCGCGCCCGCCGATCGACTGAGGACCGTCGATCACGGTGCCAAAGTGCCGATCGGTGTTGATCACGGTGCCGGGGTGCGGACACGCCGTCGAACACGTCCATAAGTTCATGATCAACGGTACTGGCGGGTGGTTGGTTCGGTCGGATGGCCGACCGTGGGGGGAGGGCGGTAGTGGGGGTGAGCTGGGGAGGTTTGGGGGGCGGGAGAATGAAGGGGTGTCAACCACTAGCTGACAGTGGCGTCGCCGTCGCACAATGCGGATCATGCGTTGGTTCGGACTGCCGGGACGTCGGGGAGCGCGCTGCCCCGTGCGCCCGCAGGAGCATGCGTGGCTCGAGACGTCGCTCGGGTGGCTGGATCGCGAGTTCGGCCGTGCGCCGCTGCTGGCGGCCCCCGCCCGCCCGGCCGAGTTGATCCCGGTGGATTACGCCGGCGGGCTGCAGGAGGCGCGGACCCTGGTGGATCTGCTCTGCTGGCGGATGGGCGTCGATCCGGTACGGGTGGAGCTGGAGCTGCACTCCCAGCCCGCCCCCGTGGAGCACCACCGGCTGCGCGGCGGCAACTCCGTGATCGGGGTCGGGTTCGCCCACGCCGCGGCCCCGGCCGCGATGGTCGCCACGGTCGCGCACGAGCTCGGCCACGTGCTGCTGGTCGGCGACGGCCGGCTGGACCCGGCCGACCCCGACGTCGAGCCGCTGGCCGACCTGGTGACCGTCTGGTACGGCCTGGGCGTGTTCGGGGCCGGGGCGGCCGTGCGCTGCGCCCGGCGCCGCCCGGGGCTGACGCTGCCGCGCTACTCGTACGCGCTGGCGCACTATGCCTGGCTGCGCGGCGAGACCGACCCGGAGTGGCTGGCCGACCTGCGCCAGCTGCCCCGCGCGCAGGTGCGCCGGGGGCTGCGCCACCTGGCCCAGCGCGGCGGTCAGCCCGCGGCCCACTCGCTGTAGCCGATGCCGTCGCGGTGGTGCGCCAGCGCCGCCGCGGCGTAGGGCACCATCGGCGTGGGCAGCTTGCGCAGGCCGAACCAGTGCAGGTCGGCGCACTTGTGCGGTTCGGCGTTGACCGGGGTGCCGTGCCAGCGGTGAACCGCGAAGAACAGGTGCAGGTAGGGGTCCTCCCCGGCCAGATGCTGGTGCATCGTATGGACCAGGGTCGCGGCCGCCGGGTCCAGGGCCAGGCCGAGCTCCTCCTTGGCCTCGCGGGCCAGCGCGTCCAGCGGCGACTCGCCGGGCTCCACGTGGCCCGCGGGCAGGTGCCACTGCCCGTCGGACCAGCCGGTGCCGCACCGCAGCCCGAGCAGCACGTCATCGCCGCGTCGCAGGATCAGGTGTACCGCGAGGATCGTCTGTGCCCGGTGTGCCACCTGCGCATTCTCGAACGCCTGTACGAGCCCCGTCAAGCACCGCCACACCACCGGCGGATGTTGAAATTCCGCGGTGTCGGCTTAGGATGCGCCGGTCAGGCCGGTGCGGGTGTGCCGGCCAGATCGCCACCCGAGAAGGAGCCACCCATGACCTCTCCCGATCCGTCCAGCGCCCGGGTCGCCGCCGCCCTGCAGCCGCTGCGCGTGCTGTTCGTGCTCGGCCTGCTGGTGTATCCGATGCTTCACCTGATCTTCCGGTTCTTCGACTGGGTCGTGTCCGACAACGGCAGCACCCTGGCCGCGCGCTCGGTCGGGGCGGGCTTCGCCGACCTGCTGGTCATGTCCCTGCCGCTGGTGGCCGTGCTGATCGCGACGCTGACCGGCCCGGTGCTGCCCGGCGCGCGCCTGTTCAGCCTGATCGCCCTCGGCGAGTACGCGTTCGCGCTGTTCTTCGGGGTGTTCGCGTACCTGATCGGGTTCGGCATGCTCGAGTACATCGGGGTGCTCGACTACCTGGTGCTCACCCTGGCCCGACTCGGCCTGGTCGCGCTGGCCGGGTTCACCGTGCTGCGCGTCTTCATCGCCCTCGGCGGCCAGCTGACCGTCCCGGCCGCGCTGCGCAACCCGCAGGCGCCCCCGCCGCCCCAGGTCTGACCTGCCCGCCCGCCCGCGCGGCGGCGTCCCCGCACTGGCGGGGGCGCCGCCGCGCGCCCGTATGTGGGGCTGCACTTTCGGGGAAACTGCGCGAATGCGGCCCAAGATTCCTGCACTTTCCCCGAAACTGCACGCCGCCACCCGGTGTCGCACACCCTGTGTGTCATGGTGTCGGGGGATTGACTGCCTTTGATGGTGGAATGGCCTAGTGTGCGGCGGAAGGTACCCAGCCGAGCACCGGGGAGCGCGATGGACGTCAGGAGCGTGGGCGGGACCAGCCGCCTGCAGCCGGACTTCACCAGGGTCAACGAGCTGGCCGTCCGATCCGAACGGCTGCCGCGCCGAAAGAGTGACGCCGTGTTGCCGTTCCCGGCCGGGATGTGGCTGTGGGTCGGCTCGACCGCGCTGGTGCGGCTGACCTGCTGGCTGGCGGGCGCGGCGGCGGCGGTGGCCGCGGTCTGCGCCGTGCTGGTGCTGCTCGGCGGGCGCGCCGCCGCCTGGTGGTGGCTCGGCGCGCTCGCGGCGGCGCTGCTCGCGCTGCTGGCCGCGCCGGTGCGCGACCTGCTCCGGCGGCGCGACCCGAAGAGCTGGCAGCAGGCAGTGACCGGCGAGTACTGGTCCTGGCGCCGCCCGCCGCGCCGGTTCGAGCCCGCGCCCGTCCCCGCCCCGCTGCCGTCGTGGCTGCGTGATCCGCTGCACCGGCGCCTGCTCGGGCTGGTACGCCGGTCGGGCGCCGCCTCGCACGCGGACAAGCTGCGCTGGGCGGGCCGCTGGGCGCGCAGCCGGCAGCTGCGGCCGCTGGTGCCGCGCCTGACGGCGCTGGCCGCGCTGTCGGTCCTGCTCACCGTCGCCGCGTGGCGGGCCGGGTGGATCGACGTCCGGCCGGGCCGGCTGCTGCCGGAGGGCACCGAGCTCGGCGGGTACGAGCTCGACCCCGCCGTCGTGCCCGCCGTGGACGTGGCGCTGGCCGCCGCCGCCGACTACGCCTGGCAGCTGGTCGACCTGGTGCCGCTGCTGCACCTGACCGAGGTGTTCGGCTGGGCGCGGCCGGGCGCGCTGGCCGCCGCCGGACCGCACAACGTGTTCGCCGAGGTGCTGCGGCTGGGCGTGCTGTGGCTGGTGGCGACCGCGGTGTTGGCGCCGCCCCGGCGCCCGGTCGACGTCGACGCCCGGCCGCCGCTGCTGGCCGGGCAGGTCGAGCGGGCGCTGGTGGACGAGCTGGTGGCGGCCCGGCGGCTGCTCAGCGCGGGCGGTGCCGACCGGCACGACCTGCGCCTGCTCGATGCCGCCTGCCGCCGCCTGCGCGCCGAGGAGGTGTCGGTGCCCGCCCCGCACGAGACCTGGAGCCTGGACGCCCTGTGCCAGGCGCTGGCGGTCGAGCAGTCCTGGATGGCCGACTGGCGCGTGCCCGAGCAGCGCACCGGCGACGACGGAGGCGCCTGGTGACCAGGCGCCTCCGGGCTGGGCGGGATCAGTTCAGGATGTCGTTGGAGGGCGGGTTGAAGTCGCGTACCGGCTTGTCCTTCAACGCTTCCCGCAGCGAGTTGGCGACCGCCTCCAGCGGCTTGTTGTAGTTGCCGTCGGTGGCGGCGTTGCGGGTGTTGTCCGGGTCGGCGATGAAGCTGGCCGCGGCGAGTTCGGGTGTGAACCCGACGAACCAGGCCGCCTGGGTGTTGTCGGTGGTGCCGGTCTTGCCCGCGACCGGGCGCCCGACCAGGCCGTACACGATGGAGCCGGTGGACCAGTCGCCGCAGCTGCCCTTGGCGGCCTTGTAGCCGGTGACGCAGCGGGCGGCGTCGGTGGCGGCCCGGCCCACGTCCTCGCTGAACGCCCGGTGGCACTGCGGGTCGGCGGCCTTGAGCTCCTTGCCGTCCTTGGCCTTGTACGTGACGTCCGCGCCGGCCGGCGTCCGGATCGCCATGACCGGGCTGGGCTTGCAGTACATGCCCTCGGCGGCGACGGTGGCGTACGCGTTGGCCATCTCCAGCGGCGTCGTGTCGGCCACGCCCAGCGTGAACGAGCCCCAGCCGTCGGCGCGGGCCGGTGAGGCCAGCGACCGGTCGACCTCGTTGTGCCAGGTCAGGCCGACCTTCTCGGCCATCCGGACCGCCTTCTCGGCCCCGATCGCCTGCTCCAGCTGCACGAAGTACGTGTTCACCGACTTGCCGAACCCGGTGTACATGTTCTGCTTGCCGGTCATGCTGCCGCTGGCGTTGGACGGGCACCACCGGTTGCCGCAGGCGGCCGGGCCGCCCGGCTCGACGACGTACTGCGACACGTAGCGCTGCGGGGCGTAGAACGACTTGGACATCTTCATACCCGAGTCCAGCGCCGCCAGCATGGTGAACATCTTGAACGTCGACCCGGCCTGGTAGCCGGAGATGTTGCCGCCCCCCAGCAGGGGCGCGACCGTGTTGGGGTAGCTGCCCTTGATGCCCGCGGCCTGCTTGATCGGGTCGGAGTTCGAACCGTTGCCCGACTGGTCCAGCGAGTAGATCCGGTTCACCGACATGGTCAGCACCCGGCCGGTGCCCGGCTGGACCACCACGTTGCCGTACGCCAGCTTGCTGTTCAGCGGCTCGCGCTTGAGCAGGTCCTCCTCGGAGAACGCCTGCAGCTTCGGGTCGAGGCTGGTCGTGATCTGGTAGCCGCCGGTGCGCAGCGCGTCCAGGCGGTCGTTGGGGTTGGTGCCGAACGCCGCCTGCTGCGACCACCAGTTCTTGAAGAAGTCGCAGAAGAAGCCCCAGTCGCGGTGGGACGAGGGCACCGACGAGCAGTCGTGGCCCGGCTCGGTCAGCTTGAGCTTGATCGGCGTGGCGATGGCGGCCGCGGCCTGCGCCGGGGTGATCAGTTTCAGCTCGCCCATCCGCCGGATGACGTAGTTGCGCCGGTCCAGTGCGGCCTGCGGCTGGTTGGCCGGGTCGAACGAGGAGGGCGCCTTCACCAGCCCGGCGAGCGTGGCCGCCTCGACCAGGGTCAGGTCCTTGGGCTCTTTGGAGAAGTAGATCTGGGAGGCGGCGTAGATGCCGTAGGCTCGATGGCCGAAGTAGGCCATGTTGAGGTAGCCCTCCATGATCTGGTTCTTGGTCCAGTGGCCTTCGAGCTTGACCGCGAGCCGGATCTCGGTGAGCTTGCGCTCGGGGGTCTGCTCGGTGGCCTGGATCGCCTCCCCGGGCGTGCGCGCGCTGTCGCGCAGGGACATGCGCACGTACTGCATGGTCAGGGTGGAGGCGCCCTGGGCGACCTCGCCCTCGCGCCGGTTGGTGAGGAAGGCGCGGGCGATGCTCTTCACGTCGACACCCATGTGCGAGTAGAACCGTGCGTCCTCGGCGGCGAGCACCGCCTGGGTGACCTGGGGCGACACGGTGGACAGGGGTACGAACTTGCGATGCTCGTCGTAGAACATCGTGATGAGGGTCTTGCCGTCGTTGGCATAGACGTACGACGTCTGGCCGACCTGGTGGTCGCGCAGCTGCGTGGGGAGCGCCTGGTAGATGTCGGACGCCTTCATCACGCCCAGTCCCGCGGGGACGGCCAGGGGCAGGGAGGCCAGCGCCAGTGCCGCGCCCCCCAGCACGCCGGTGCGCAGCAAGCCGCTGTAACGGCTGAAATGGCTGAGGAACCGCTGCACCATAGACCCGAATATAGGCAGCGTGGACGGTCTACATGAGGAAGATTCACCAACCCGGATGCGGTTGCCGCCCCGCCGTCTGTCCGGTCAGGCCGCGACGAACCACACCTTCGCGTTGTTGAACCGGACCTGCCACGGCGTGACGCCCTGCCCGTCGGCGGGCTGCACCCCGAACAGGATCCGGCCCTCGGCGAACTCGGCCTGGTCGAAGGTGCCGATCTGCTTGCCGCTCGCGAAGAAGCGGATCTTGTCGGCGCTGCCGGAGACCGCCAGCCGGAACTTCTTGTCCAGCGACACCGGCGTCACGTACTTGAGCGTGCGCAGCACGGTCACGTCGGTGCGGCCCGGCACCCCGTAGCGCACCAGGTAGGCGCGGTCCTCGCAGGCGCGCAGGGCGTAGCCGGTGGGGTCGTCGAAGCGGAAGTAAACCAGCGCGCAGGACCCGGCGCTGAGCAGGGTCGCGTCGACCTCCACCCGGAAGTCCGCCAGCGTGTCCTGCGGCCCGCCGCACCGGTACGACCACGGCTTGAGCGTGGTGGCCACGTAACCCGAGTCCTCATACAGGCAGGTCGCGCCGTCCTTGTCGTCGGCGCGCACCGGCCACCAGTCCGGTCCGGTCAGCGGATCGACCAGGTTCGGCCTGGGCGGCGGCGGGCTGGCCGACGGCGACGGACTCGGGCTGGGGCTCGGCGACGGGCTCGGACTGGGCGACGGGCTCGGCGAGGCCGACGGCGACGCCGACGGGGACAGGGTGGGCGACGCGCCGGCCGACGGCGCCGGTCCGGCGAACCCGGCGGGCAGCTTCAGCACCCCGGTCAGCAGGGCCGCGACCAGGCTGCCCAGCACCACGGTGGAGGTGGCCAGGCCGGCCACGGCGGCGGCCCACCGGTGGCCGCGCCGCGGCAGCCGGACGGGGCCGCCGGAGGAGGTGTCGACCACGGCGTAGCGGCTGCCGGCGGCGGCCAGCGCCGCGGTCTGCCGGGGCACCTGCCCGGCCGACAGCGCCCGGGTGGGGCTGGTGGTGAGCAGCCGGTCCAGCAGGTCCCGGGCGGTCGGCCGGTCGGCCGGATCCTTGGCCAGCGACGCCTCGACCAGCTCGCGCAGCGGTCCGGCCAGCCCGTCCAGGTCGGGCCGCTCGGTCAGGATGCGCACCGCGACGGCGGGCATCGAGTCGGCGGCGAAGGTGACCCGGCCCGTCCCCGCGTACGCCACCACGGCGCCCCAGGCGAACACGTCCGCGGCCGGGGTCAGCGACTTGCGGGCCTTGCTGTCCAGCCGCTCCGGCGCCATGTACGCCACCGTGCCGATCAGCTGGTCGGTGCGGGTGTCGCCGGCCTGGCCCTCGACCGCCCGCGCGATGCCGAAGTCGATCACCTTCGGGGTCCCCGGCGCCAGCAGCACATTGCTGGGCTTGAGGTCGCGGTGGATCACCCCGGCGCCGTGGATCGCGGTCAGCGCGGTGGCCACGCCGATCGCCAGGCCGTGCAGGTTGGCCGAGGTCAGCGCACCGCGCTGCTGCACCACCGTGGACAGGCTCGGCCCGTCGACATACTCGACCACCAGGTACGGCGTGTCGTGGTCGGGGTCGGCGTCGAGCACCTCGGCGGTGCAGAACGGCGGCACCTGCTTGGCCCGCTCCACCTCGCTGCGGAACCGCTGCCGGAACTCCGGCTCCCCGGCCAGCTCGGCCCGGATCACCTTGACGGCGACGATGAGCCCCGCCGCCGACCGGGCCAGGTAGACGTTGCCCATGCCGCCCTCGCCCAGACGGCCCAGCAGCGTGTATCCGCCGAGCTCGCGAGGGTCCGCCGCGCGCAGCGGCCGGCTCGGCTCAGGGCTCACCATGGTGCGCGGGCTCCCGTTCTGTCGTCCCCGGTCAGACGCCGGGAACCGCGGGGTCGGCCGCGCAGGTCCGGTCGCGACCCGGCCCCCGGCAAGGTCTGGCGACATCCTGCCATCCCGCGGGGCGGTCCCGGAAGTCCACTAGAAGACGCCGCCGGGGGGCCGGAGGTTGCGTCCGGACGGTCGGGTGTCGGATCCCGACAGTCAGCGGGTGATGCGGTGCAGGATCAGGTTGTGCACGTGGTGGGTCTTCTCGTCGCCCCGGAACTCCATCTGGTAGACGTGCGCGCCGACGTGGATCGCGATCGCGCCGGTGGAGAAGAACTGCCCGGCCCAGGACCGGTTGCTCACCACGCTGACACTGGTGATCTTCGAGTACGGGATGCTGGTCAGGGCGACCTTCTTACCCACGAACGAGGTGTCCTGGATGATCACCCGCAGGTCGGTCAGGCCGAGGAAGCCGGTGCCGGTGCCGATGGCGTCGTACACGGCGATCACCTGCTCGCCGGGCAGCAGCCCGCTCTGGATCTGCTGCAGCTGCTCCTTGCGGTCGTACGTGACACTCATGGCCCGACCCTAGATCGGGCCCGCAACCCGTCAGCCGCGGCTCAGTGTCCACACTCCACTCGCGTCGATCACCACGACCACGGTCCCGCGCGGCAGCACCGTCTCGCCGGTGAAGTCGCCCTCCTGGCTGAGCAGGCTCGCGCTGTCGGCGCCGTACGCCTGCACGGCGAACGGTCCGGGGCCGCGGTGGTCGAAGACGACCTTGGTGGCGTCGTCGGTGACCCGGGGCACCAGCAGTACGGCCGAGCCCACCCCGTTGGCGGCGCCGTTCCACACCGGCGAGGCGGCCAGCTGCCGCACCGTCATCCTCCACGGACCGTCGGCCTTGATGCTGACGGCGGCGGGCTTGTCGTCGAGGTCCAGCGGGCGTACCCCGTCGTAGCTCTGCGCCGTGTCGACCAGCGTGCGCAGCTGCGCCCCGTCCTTGTTGACGGTCTGCACCACGAACGGCCCCGTGCCCCGGTAGCTCAGCAGCGCCGTGTGGTAGGTCCCGTTGAGGTCCAGCGGCACCACCTGCGGACCGGCACCCTCGAACACCTGGTCCTGCGCCAGCGCGCCGGGCGGGTCCTGCCCGGTCTGCGGGCCGGGCGCCGGTGCGGCCTGCGCGGACTGCCGGGGGCTCGGCGTGGCGGCGACCTCGGTCGCGTCGGGCTCGGCCGACTCCACCACCGGATCGGCCGTGCCGCCCGGGTCGGCATCCCGCGTCAGCAGGAACCCGCCGACGCCCAGGCCCAGGCAGAGCAGCAGCGCCGCGCCGGCCGCCACGCCCGCCACCCACCACCGGCGCCTGCGCCTCGGCTTGGCGTGGGTCGGGGTGTGCGCGTGCGTGAAGGCGCGCGAGAGCGCGTGACCGGGGCCGGTGGCCTCATGCCGCCCGTGACCCGGCGCGTGCGTGTGCGGGTGCGCGGCGGGCATCACCTCGCCCTGCAGCGCGACCGGCCGCTCGGCCTCCCGTGCGACCGGTTCGAGCTCGGCCGGTGCGGTCGGGGCGCCCGGATCGGCGGCCGCGGCGGCCATGGCGCCGACGGGCTCCGGCTCGCCGGCCCCGGGTGTCGCCGCGTCCGGCGCGGCGGCGCCGACCGGCGGTTCGGCCGCCGGAGCCGGATCGGGCGTGCCGGGTTCGGCGGCGGCGCCGCGCGGCTGCGCGACGGCTACCGGTACGGCGACCCGGCCGGTCTCCTCGGGGCCGTCGGACCACAGCAGGTCCAGCGGTGTGTCCTCATCGTCGTCATCCGGCAGGACCAGGGTCATCAGCTGGGTGGGCTCGTCGGCGCCGTCAGTGACCCAGAACTGCCAGTCCTCCGGGGGCGCGGGCCAGGACGGATCGGGCTTCCAGCCGGGCGGGGGCGTCCAGTCCTCCGGCGGTGCCGGCCAGCCCGGTGGCGATTGGTACTTCCACCCCATCACGTAACCCCCGTCGTGCGCGTGTCGCGGTCGGTGCACTGCCTGGCGGGGGTGTCCCGATCATACGGCGCCGGGCGGGTGCGGCGTGGGTGATCCACAGGCGACACCGGAGGTGTACGGCGACCTTGTGGGGGTATTGCGCGCGTGGTGTCATACACCTCGATGGCCGGACAGGGTGGAGGCGGCGTGGCACGGAACAGGGAACCGGGGCGGGCATACCGGGAGCGCCTGGTCAGGCTGCTGGCCAAGGGGCCGGACCGCCCGTCGCAGCTCGGCGTGCGCTCGTGGCTGCGCATCACGTTCCGCACCGTGGCCGAGTTCATCGACGACGATCTGGCCGACCGGGCCGCCGCGCTCACCTACTACAGCGTGCTGTCGGTCATCCCGGGGCTGCTGGTGCTTGTCGCGGGCGTGGGCCTGTTCGGCAGCAAGACCACCCAGGCCGTCGCGGAGAACATCAGCGAGCTGACCCCCGGCCCCGCCCAGCGGGCCGTGCTGGACGTGCTCAACGAGCTGCGCTACGACCAGCGCGCCGCCGGGGTGGCCTTCGCGATCGGTATCGGCCTGGCGTTCTGGTCGGCGACCAGCTACATCGGGGCGTTCATGCGGGCGGCCAACGTCATCTACGACGTGCCCGAGGGGCGGCCGGTGTGGAAGACGGTGCCGGTGCAGCTGTTCGTGACCGCGGTGACCGGCCTGACCCTGGCGGCGAGCGCGCTGGCGGTGGTGTTCACCGGCCGGGTGGCCACCCACGCCGGGCGGGCGCTGGGAGTCGAGGACGCGACGGTCCGGATCTTCGACATCGTCAAGTGGCCGATCCTGATCATCGTGGTGAACCTGCTGCTCGCGCTGCTGTACTGGGCCGGGCCGAACGCGCGGCAGGCCGGGTTCCGCTGGATCACGCCGGGGACGATGGTGGCCATGGTCACCTGGCTCGCGGCGTCGGGCGGGTTCGCGTACTACATCACCACGTTCGACTCGTACAACCGCACGTACGGCGCGCTCGGCGGCGTGATCATCTTCCTGGTGTGGCTGTGGCTGACCAACGTGGCGGTGCTGCTGGGCGCGGAGTTCGACGCCGAGCTGAGCCGGGCCAGGGCGATCGCGGCCGGGCTGCCCCGCCACGCCGAGCCGTACCTGCCGCTGCGCGACGTGCCCCGGCAGCCGGAGCCGAACGAGCCGCCGGTGCTGCCCGAGGGCGGCCCGGATGTGATCGAGGGCGACCTGGTCGACGAGCGGGCGCCGGTGGAGCCGGACGAGCCGGCCCCACCGGCGCGCGACTGACTCAGGCCGCCAGGGCCTTCTCCACCGCGTCGACCAGCTCGGCCGACTCGGGCGTGGTGCGCGGGCGCAGCCGCGCCACGACCTGACCGTCGCGGCCCACCACGAACTTCTCGAAGTTCCACTGGATGTCCCCGGCGTCGCCCCCGGCGTCGGGAACCGCGGTGAGCAGGTCGTAGAGCGGGTGCCGCCCGTCCCCGTTGACCTCGACCTTCTCGGTCAGCGGGAAGGTCACGCCGTAGTTCACGTCGCAGAACTCGGCGATCTCGTCGGCGGTGCCGGGCTCCTGGCCGCCGAACTGGTTGCACGGCACGCCCAGCACGACCAGGCCGCGGTCGGCGTAGTCGGCGGCAAGCTGCTGCAGGCCGGTGTACTGCGGCGTGAGCCCGCACTTCGACGCCACGTTGACGATGAGGACGGCCCGTCCCCGGTACTGCGCGAGGTCGGCGTCGGCGCCCTGCAGGGTCCGGATCTGTACGTCGTAGATGCTCATAGCGGCCAACAGTAGCCGCCGGAGATGTCGTGACCCGCCGCGCCGAGCGGCTGCGCCGGCCTCCACCGTTGGGCCGGTGGCGCGGGTGCGGGAATCTGCCACGATGTCGTTCATGACGAACATCGAGCCCGGTACCTCCCCGTCGCCCGTCGCCCGTGCCGCCCGCACCTCGCTGGCCGCCCTGCTGGCGACGGCGGTGTGGATGGTGATCGCGTTCGGGCTGGTGCGCAACCAGGGCTGCGAGGGCGGCATGGAGTGCCTCGGCGACGCCCTGCTGACCATCTTCGGCTGCCTGCTGGCGGCCGCGGTGTCGATGTGGCCGCTGCTGGTGCTGTTCCGGGTGCGGCCCGCGTGGCCGATCGCGCTGGTCGGCCCGGTGCTGTTCGTCTGCCTCACCGTGGTCGTGGTCCGCTCCGAGCTCGCCGCGCGTACGCCGTGGACCTGGGTCCTCGCGATCGAGCTGGCGTACGTCGGCGCCGCGATCCTGGTGGACCGGCGGGTCAACCGGGTCGTGCGCGTCGCGATCCTGGTGCTCGCCCTGGCCGCCTTCGTGTCGCGGGTGTTCTGACCGCCGTCCCGGCGCCGGTTACCGCGCAGTAGGCTTTCGGGCATGCGTGATGCGGTGATCATCGGTGCTCTTCGCACGCCCGTCGGCCGGCGCAACGGCGGCCTGTCCGGTGTACACCCGGTCGACCTGGCCGGGCAGCTGCTGGAGGACCTGGGCGACCGGACCGGGTTCGACCCCGCCGACGTCGAGGACGTGATCCTGGGCTGCGTGTCGCAGAGCGGCGAGCAGTCCTGGAACATCGGCCGCAACGCGGTGCTGGCGGCGGGCTGGCCGCAGACCGTGCCCGGCACCACCCTGGACCGCCAGTGCGGCTCCAGCCAGCAGGCGGTGCACTTCGCGGCCGCGACGGTGCTGTCCGGCCAGGCCGACTTCATCGTCGCGGCGGGCGTGGAGTCGATGAGCCGGGTGCCGATGGGCTCCTCGGTCGGCGAGCTGGGGGTGCCGTACGGTCCGGCCGTGCGCACCCGCTTCGCCGGGGTCGAGGGCTTCGCCGGGGACGCGCCGGTGCCGTTCAACCAGGGCGTGGGCGCCGAGATGATCGCCCGCAAGTGGGGCTTCTCGCGCACTCAGCTCGACGAGTACGCGCTGGCCAGCCACGCCAAGGCGGCCGCCGCCAGCGACGGCGGACTGTTCGCGGCCGAGATCGCCCCGGTCGGCGACGTCCACGCCGACGAGGGCATCCGCCGGGAGACGTCGCTGGAGAAGCTGGGCCAGCTCGCCACCCCGTTCCACCCCGAGGGCGTGGTGACGGCGGGCACGGCGTCGCAGATCTCCGACGGCGCCGCGGCGGTGGCGGTGACCACGTCGGCGTGGGCCGCCGCCAACGGGTTCACGCCGCTGGCCCGCATCCACACCGCCGTGGTGGCGGCCGACGACCCGGTGATCATGCTCACCGCGCCGATCCCGGCCACCGCCAAGGCGCTGCGGCGGGCCGGGCTCACCATCGCCGACATCGGTGCGTACGAGGTGAACGAGGCGTTCGCCCCGGTGCCGCTGGCGTGGCTGGCCGAGACCGGCGCCGACCCGGACCGGCTCAACCCGCGCGGCGGCGCCATCGCGCTGGGCCACCCGCTGGGCGCCAGCGGCGCCCGGCTGATGACCACGCTGCTGCACCACATGCGCGACAACGGCATCCGCTACGGCCTGCAGACCATGTGCGAGGGCGGTGGCATGGCCAACGCCACCATCCTCGAACTGCTCTAGTCGCGGCAGTCGACCCGGCCCTCAAGCCCGGCCAGCAGCTCCCGTACCCGCTCGGCGTGGGCGTGCCCGATGCCCTCCAGCACCGACAGCGCCTCCCGCCACACCTCCGCGGCGGACTCGGCGTCGTCGGCGGCCAGGTACGCCTCGCCGAGCCGGGTCGCGACCGTGCCCCGGATGTACGGGTCGGCCAGGTCCCGCCACATCAGCAGCGCCTGCCGGTAGCACTCGACGGCCCGGGTCACGTCGCCCTTGGACAGGTGGATGAAGCCCAGACTGTCCCAGGTCATGCCCTCGTTGTAGTGGTCGCCGAGCTCGCGCAGCAGCACCACCGCCGCCTCGCAGGCGCGCAGCGCCTCGTCGTACCGCCCCAGCATGGCCAGGAACCAGCCGGTCGAGTTCAGCGTCTTGGCCTGCCCTGACGGATGCCCCATGGCCTCGAACACCTCCAGCGCGCGCACCCCGTGGTGCAGCGCCTCCTCCCACCGCTCCTGCTGGTCGAAGACGAGCGACAGGTTCAGGTGCGCGTGCGCCACGCCGGGGTCGTCGCCGCAGCGGCCGAACAGCTCGATCGCGGCGGCGAACTGCTCCTTGGCCTCCTCCTGCCCGTCGGACCAGCTCAGCGTGCAGGCGTACGAGTGGTGCAGGTACGCCTGCGCCCGCAGGTCCCCGGTCCGCCGGGCGGCCGCCAGCCCGATGCGCTCCACCTCGCGGTGCTCGAACAGCCGCCCCCGCCGGTCGGCCGGGATGTAGCAGCACCAGACCAGCTGCCACGCCTGCGTGTCGAAGCCGCCCGCCGCGGCCAGCCGGACGATGCCGTCCAGCGTCGCCTCCTCCTCCCGGTGCCAGGCGATGGCCTCCGAGTAGTCGGCGAACGCGGCCGGTTCGGCCCCCGGCACCGGCTCCGGCGGGGCGATCGAGTACCGGTGCGGGTAGATCGCGGTCGAGGCGCGGTAGGCGCTGACCAGGTAGTGGTCGATCATGCGGATGGTCGCGGCGAGCCGCTCCTCCTGCGGCTCCGCGGCCCGCACCAGCTCCGACGCGTACGCGCGCAGCAGGTCGTGGCAGCCGTAGCGCCCCGGCACCGGCTCGGTGATCAGGTTGGCCAGGGTCAGCTCGGTCAGCAGTGGACCCGCCTGCGCCACGGTCGTCCCGGCCAGCGCGGCCGCCGCGGCGGTGGCCAGGTCGGGGCCGGGGTGCAGGCCGAGCAGCCGCAGCAGGCGCGCTGCCGCCGGGCTCAGCTCCCGGTACGACCACGACAGCACCGCCCGCACGTCGGTCACCGGGTCCTCGCCCGCGAACGCGTCCAGCGCCCGCGCGGCGGCGGGCAGCTGCCGGGCCACCTCGGCCAGCGCCAGCCGGGGCCGAGTCGCGCACCGGGCCGCCACCACCGCCAGCGCCAGCGGCAGCCGCGCACAGCGGCGTACCAGCTCGTCGGCGGCGTCCGGTTCGGCCTCGACCCGGGCCGCGCCGATACGCCGGGCCAGCAGCTGCCGCGCCTCGGCGGGGCCGGGCAGGTCCAGCGACAGCAGGTGCGCCCCGTGCGAGGCGATCAGCGCGGGCAGCGGGTTGCGGCTGGTCAGCAGGGTGAGGCAGCCCGGCGAGCCGGGCAGCAGCGGGCGGACCTGCTCGGCGTCGCGCGCGTTGTCGAGCAGCACCAGCATCCGCCGCCCCGCCAGGCAGCTGCGGAACAGCGCGGCCCGCTCCGGGGTGCCCGGCGGGATCCGCTCGGGCGGCACGCCGAGCCCGTCGAGGAACGCGCGCAGCGCCTCGGCCGGGGTGACCGTCTTGCCGGTGGGGTCGAAACCGCGCAGGTTCAGGTACAGCTGGCCGTCGGGGAACCGGTCGGCGACCCGGTGGGCCCAGTGCACCGCCAGCGAGGTCTTGCCGACCCCGGCGGTGCCCGCGATGGTCGAGATGACCGTGCCGCTCGCGCCGTCGGCGGGCACCAGCGCGTCCAGGCGCCGCAGGTCGGCCGCGCGTCCGGTGAAGACCGGCAGGTCGGCGGGCAGCTGCGCCGGCACCGGCCCGACCGGCTCGGCGGCGACCTGGGCCGGGGCTGGGGCCGCAGCCGCCGGGGCGGGCGCGGGAGCCTCGGCGGCCTCGATCGGCTCGTCGAGTTCGGCCAGGCGGCAGGCGCCGATGTCGGCCAGCCGGGGGTCGTCGCGCAGCAGCGCGGCGTGCAGCGTCCGCAGCGTCGCGCCCGGATCGGTGCCGAGCTGCTCGGCCAGCAGCTCGGCGGTGTCGTGATAGACCCGCAGCGCCTCGGCCGGCCGCCCGCCCCGGTGCAGCGCCAGCATCAGCAGCGCCCGCAGGCCCTCCCGGTACGGATGGGCCTGGGTCAGCGCGGCCAGCTCCGCCGCGACCACCGTGTGGCGGCCCAGGTCCAGCGCCAGCCAGAGGCTGTCCTCCCGCACCTGCAGGTACTCCTCGGTGAGCTGCCGGACGTCGTCGGCCAGCACGTCGTCGAGGCGCACGTCGGCATAGGGCTCGCCGCGCCACAGCGCCAGCGCCTGCCGCAGCAGCTCGTCCGCCGCCAGCACCCGGCCCTCGTCGCGAGCGGCCCGAGCCTGCGCGGCCAGGGCGCTGAAGCGCAGCCGGTCCAGCTCCTCGGGGGTCGCGACGATGCGGTACCCGGCCGGGCCGTGCTCGATCCGGTCGGCGAGAGTGCGGCGCAGCCGGTGCACGTACACCTGGAGGGTCTTGCGGTGGCTCAGCGGCGGCTCGCCGTCCCAGATCAGGTCGGCCAGCCGCTGCGCGCTCACCGGCTGCCCCACCCGGCTGAGCAGGACGGCCAGCAGCCGCCGCTGGAGCAGGCCCGGCACGGCCACGGGGTGGCCGTCGACGTGGACGGTCAGCGGCCCGAGGACGCCGAATGCGATCAATGCGCCTCCAAGGTCAGGGAGAGTCTGCTGGGCGGTTGCGTACCCGCGCAACCAGAATGCAACCGGTATCGGCCACCATGAGCGCGCGGGCAAAGCGCAGCTGTTTGTCGGTCTGGACACGGGGGTGGACCGCCGCAGCCGGCTGCCGTTCGCACGCGGTGGTGCGCCGGCTGCGGGTCAGGACGCCGGCAGCTTGGCGCGCACCCTTCGATTCCGATCACCCCCCAGTCGCTGCCCGGCACCGTAGCGGACCGGCGCATCCCATGGTCAACTGTGGATCCGGCCAAGTCGGTTGTCCGGAGTGGCGTCACTGCGCTACAAAGCCGTCTATGGACCTGACGCCGTTCGACGTCGCCCACGCCGACCGGGACGCCCTGGCCGGCTGGCACCGGGTGCACGAGGCGGCGGCCGCGGTCGACGACCCCGGCCATCCGCACGTGCCCGAGGCCGCGCTCGCGGCCCGCCTGGCGGCGCCGCCGCCGCGTACGCGCACGCGGCACTGGCTGGCCAGGGTCGGTGACGAGCCGGTCGGCACGGCGACGCTGTCGCTGTCGGACCGGGAGAACCTGGACTGGGGCTTCGCCGAGGTGGTGGTGCACCCGGCGCACCGGCGGCGCGGGCACGGCGCGGCGCTGCTGGCGGCGGTGCGCGCGGGGCTGGCCGAGGAGGGGCGCAGAACGCTGGTGTACGACGTAGGCGCGCAGTCGGCCGGGTCGGCGTTCGCGGCCGCTACCGGGGCCCGGCACGCGCAGACGCTGTGGGAGTCCGAACTGGACGTGGTCCGCGCCGCCGACGAGCTGCCCGAGGACCGGGAACCGGCGGGCTACCGGGCGGTGCGCTGGTCCGGGGCGGCCCCCGATGACCTGGTGGCGTCATACACGGCCGCGGCCGACGCGATGGGCGACTCGCCCGACGGCGGGCTGGGCTACCAGGTGGCGCCGGGCAGTGTCGAGCACACCCGGGAGGTGGAGCAGTGGTGGGCCCGGCGCGGCTGCCAGCTGCGCACCGTCGCCGCGCTGCACGAGGCCACCGGGGCGGTGGCGGGGCTGACGGTGGTGGCGATCCCGCTGCCGCACCCGGAGCTGGCGTACCAGGAGGACACGGCGGTGGTGCCCGCGCACCGGGGGCACGGCTTGGGCCTGTGGCTCAAGGCGCGGATGGTGCGCTGGCTGGTGGCCGACGGGATGGTGGTGCGGCGCATCCGCACCACCACCGATCCGTCCAACACCCACATGCTCGACATCAACGCCCGACTGGGCTTCCACCGCACCCGCGTACGCGAGCAGTGGGTGGGCTGACTCAGTCCCTGGGCGCCTTGTCCTGCTTCCAGGACAGCGGGCCGGGCAGGTCGACGCGGTGGGCCCTGGTCTTCGAGTTCCACGACCAGCGACCGATCTTGAACGTCCACGACGACAGGCCGTTGCGCGTGAAGTTCAGGCGCAGCGGGCCGATTCTCATGACCTTGCGGAACACCAGACTCATGCCTGTCATGTAACCGCTCCCGCGCCACCGCAAACCAAGGCCGTCCACATCAGCCGGTGACGCCGTCCCCGGCCCGTTTCCGCAGCGTATCGAGGTCGAGCGGGGCCATCTCGGTGGCCGCGACGGTGCAGGCGTGGGCACCGCAGAGGGTGGCGTAGCGCACACAGTCGGCGGTGGGGGCGCCCGACAGCCAGCCGTACAGGAAACCGCTGACGAAGGCGTCGCCGGCGCCGTTGGAGTCGACCACCGGCGCGGGCGGGGCGACCGCGGTGAACCGGACCGGGTCGGGCGCGCCGCGTTCGAGCAGGTGGCCGCCCTCGGCCCCGGCGGTGGCCACCACCACCCGGGCCCGGCCGTCCGCGATGATCCGGCGCAGCACCGGCTCCGGGTCGGCCAGCGCCGCCGCGGACAGGAACACCACGTCGGCGGCGAGCGCGAACGCCTCGTGGTACGGGTTCTCGCCGTCCCAGTTGTGCAGGTCGGTGGAGACGGTCACCCTGGTGCGGCTCAGGTGCGCCAGGGCGTTGGCGCCGGGGTGGGTGATGCTGACGTGCACGTGCCGGGCCGCGGCGGTCAGCCGGTCCAGCAGGTCGGCGGGGAAGTCGGCGGTGCCGTCGCCGCGGCCGACGTCGTACAGCGACAGCCGCCGCCCGTCCGGCCCGACCAGGTTCACCGCGCGCTTGGTGCCGCCGGGCGAGGGCAGCGCGGTGAACGGCACGCCGTGCTGCTCGTGCAGCCGCCGCACCAGCTCGCCCTCGTGGTCGTCGCCGATCGCGTCCAGGTGGTGGGTGCGCAGGCCGAGGGCGTGCAGGCCCAGCGCCACGGCGTCGCCGGTGTGCCCGGCGCGGGTGGTGATCGTCGGGACCATGTAGCTGTCGGCGTACGGCAGGGGCAGCGCCGGGGTGTAGACCAGGGTGTCCACCCCGGCGCCGCCGAGTACCAGTACATCCAGTTCAGGGGAGGTGCGGTTCACCGGCGCAGGTTAGCCGCCCGGCCGCCGGTCAGGGCAGCGGCACCCGGTAGATCCCGTCCTGCGACACCGACGAAACCCACAGCTGCCCGCCCACCACCGCGGCGTCTACGTTGGCGCTGTCACGCAGCGGCTTCGCCCCGCCGAGCACGGTGCGCCACAGCTCCTCGGGCGCGGCCGGGTCGGTCGACAGCTCCACCACGGTCGGCCCCTGCGCGGCCACCACGAACAGCCGCGCACCGGCGCCGAGCACCGCGTCGGGTTCGCCCGCGACGGCGACCCGGCCCAGCACCCGCAGGCTCGCCGCGTCCACGGCCACCACCTCGTCGCCCCCGGTGCAGGTCACCCACACCACCTGGTCGCGTACCAGCAGGCCCTGCGCGCCGTCGCACAGCTTCGCCGACGTCCGAGTCCGCCCCGACGCCTCGACGCGGGTCAGCGTCCCGGCGCGGTACGACGACACCCACACCCCGCCCGCGCCCACCGCGACCAGCCGGGGCCCGCCCGCGACCGGGATGTCGGCCAGCTTGCGCCCGGTCCGGTCCAGGCGGGTCAGCATCCCCGCGTCCTGGCGCACCAGCCACACCGAGCCGAGCCCGACCGCGACCCCCTCCGGGCCGTCCGGGGCGGGCACGTCCACCTTCACCGTGCCCGTGGCGGTGTCGACGCCGAGCAGGTGGCCGTACCGGAACACCGACACCCACAGCAGGTCCCCGTCGGCGGCCAGGCGCAGCGGCGTACGCCCGACCGCGACGGAGCGCACCACCGCGCCGGTGGCCGGGTCGAGCCGTACCACGGCGTCGCGGTCGGCGCTGGCGGTCCAGACGCCGCCGTCGGCGGTGACCGCCAGCCCGATCGGCGAGTCCACCGGCACCTCCGGTCCGGCCGGGGCGCTCGGCGAGGCCGACGGAGCCGGCGGCGGGGTGTGCGCGGGCTCGGCGCAGGCGGCGACGGCCAGCACGGTCACGGCCGTCGCGGCGACGGCGACGGCGAGCGTACGACGGATCATCGGAACAGCGTGCGGGCCCAGGGACAAGACCAGGGCGCGCCCGCGCTCCGGTTCGGTAACGGCGTCAGCGGCCGACGCCCGCGCGCCGGTTCGGCAACGTCAGCGACCCGTGACCGACGGCGGGGCGGCCGCCTCCGGCACCCCCGCCGCCACGACGGCCCCCGGCCTGGCCGGTGCGCTCGCGGTAGCGGCGGCGCAGCCACTTCACCACGCCGAGCAGCGACACCCCGAACGCGCTGAGCAGACCGCCGATGCCCAGCAGCACCTGCCACGCGGTCGCCCCGGTCGACTCCCACCAGTAGGTCGAGGTCCCGGCCACCGGGAACCGCATGGTGAACACCTGGTCGGGCAGCAGATTCTCGCCGGACTCACCGGCCAGCGTGGAGACCACGAAGGTCAGCGTGTAGTCACCCGGTTCGTCGGCCCGCACGTCCCAGAGCCAGTTCGCCACGTCGTCGACGGCGACCACCGGCTGCACCGGATTGGAGATCGCCTCCAGCTCGCCGGGCAGCTGCGACGACATCCGGACCCGGATCCGGGCCCCCGTCATCACCTGCGGCAGGGCCGAGGCGCTCGGCTGCGGCGACGCGCCCGCCCCGGTCGACGGCGCGGTCGAGCCGATCGGCCCGCACAGCGTGGACGCCGGCCCGCAGATCGTCGCCTTCACCTGGTATGTCGTGCCGACCTCGGGGTCGGCCGGCCCGTCCAGGTCGATGTGGCCGGGAGCCAGCCTCGCCCGGTCCGCCGCTACCTGGTTCTGGTAGGCGACCTGCACCCGCTGGGCCTCCTGGGCGCCACCGGGCATGGCGCTGTTGGGCTCCCGCTCCGCGGAGCACCCGGCCAGCACGCCGAGCCCGGTTGCCGCCGCCAGCGCCAGCGCGCCGAGTTCCCGGACGGTCCCGCGCCGCCGCGGCAGTGCCGTGGTGCCTGGCCTCGCCCCCATACCGCTGTCCTTTCCGGACGTTCCGTGCCAAGTCGGCGGCGTTCAGCGTACGACGGCGGGATCGGCGCCAGCGTCCCCCACCCGGACCGGTTCGCCTGGCTGGACTACGCTGCCGAACCGTCACCCGGGGAACCCCTCGCCGGGAGACGGTACGGGGAGGAACCTCATGAAGCCGTCACGCCTGTCACTACTGGTAGTGGGGGCGGCCGCCCTCGCGGTCGCCGTGGCCGGGTGCAAGGGCCAGTCGCCGGACCAGGGCCCGCGCCCGCTCGCGTCGGTCTCCGCCGCGGCCTCACCCGCCGCCGACGAACTGCCGCCCGGCGAGGTGCTGGCCGCGGCCCAGGCGAAGAGCAAGGCGGAGAACCAGAAGTTCGTCTTCAACATGAGCGGCGACAGGTCGTCGATGACGGGCAAGGGCGCCTCCGACGTGGCGAACCACCGCGCGAGCGCGTCCATGGAGATCAACGCTGCCGGGCAGAAGCTGACCACCGAGACGATCCAGATCGGCGACGAGCTGTGGCTGCGCTACGTGGGCCTGTCGACGCTGCCCAAGCAGTGGATGCACGTCAAGATCAGCCAGCTCAAGGCCACCAGCCTGATCCGCAAGTCGCTGGAGGACCCGTCGTCGATGAGTGAGCTGCTGAGGTCCGCGTTCGCCGTGAAGAAGTCCGGCGAGCGCGGTTTCGAGGGCACCGTCGACATGACGAAGTCGCCGACCGCGACGCCGCAGATGGTCGCGGCACTGGGCGACGAGGCCAAGGCGGTCCCGTTCCGGGTCACCCTCGACGACCAGGGCCGGATCTCCGTGATGACGATCGACCTGAGCCGGATCGGCAAGACGGCGGGCGTCACCACGATGAAGGCCGAGTTCTTCGGGTACGGCGAGCCGGTGCAGGTCCAGGCCCCCGCCCCCGCCGACGTGGTCGAGATGCCCGCAAACCTCATCGCCGCCCTGTGACCCGCCACCGCCGCCAGCGACCCGCCGCATAGCGATCCGCGTGCAGCTACCGCCGCGCAGCGACCACCGGGCAGCTACCGCCGCGCAGCTACCGCGGGGCAGGGATGCCGGGCAGCATCCGCCCGGCATCCCTGCGCGTAGCAGGCATGCGCGGCAGCATCTGCCCGGCAGCCGGGCGCGTGGCAGCAGGGCGCGTGGCAGCAGGGCGCGTGGCAGCAGGGCGCGGGGCGGTGATCCGGTCGGCCGTGATCTAGACGACGGTGACTCGCGCGGTGGTGTTCTGACCAGAGGCGGCGATCTTGGAACCTCCGTGGAGGTTGATCGTCGCCTCCGGTCAGAACCCTGCCTTGCAGCCGACGCTGCGACCTAGAACCCTGATCTTGGCTATCGGCGCCATCGGAGATCGCCGTTTGGGGTAGCGCAAGCAGGCTTCCCGGCGGTGTGCCTGCAGGTGAATGACCAGAGACGGCGATCTTCGGGGTCTCACCCGCACCCTGGCGACGGGTGATCGTCGTTTTGAGCAGCAAAGCTGGTTTTCCGTGCCACGACGCGGCTTTCCGGGCCGCACCAAGGGCTTTCCGCGCCGCGACGTGCTTTCGCGACGCGACGCGACGCGACGCGACGCGACCTGCGTCCGTGCCGCGACGTGCTTCGTGCTGCGACGTGCGTCCGTGCCGCGACGTGCGTCCGTGCCGCGACGTGCGTCCGTGCCGCGACGTGCGTCCGTGCCGCGACGTGCGTCCGTGCCGCCACACGGGTTTTCCGGCCGGGAAGCGAAGTTTCGTGCCGCGAAGAGGGCGCTTTCCGGCGCGAGAGGGAGAGCTGCGGTCGACTGGCCCATATCCGTCCATGATCGCCGTCTCCGGTCGGAACCTGGCCCTACAGCAGAGGTTCTGACCGCAGACGGCGATCATCGGGGCGGATGGCGGCCGAACGGGGCGCGAGGGGCGGCGGGAGCAACGGGCGCGGCAGGCGCGGCGGGGGCGGCGAGGGCGGCGAGGGCGGCGAGGGTGACTGGGGCGGCGAGGGTGACGGGGATGACGGGGTGACGGGGTGACGGGGTGACGGGGTGACGGGGCGAGGGTGGGGATCAGTAGTGGACGCTGACGCGGCGGGCGACGGCGTCGACGCGTACCGGCTTGCCGATCGGGACGATCAGCTGCGGGTCGGTGTGGCCGATGTCCAGGTCGAACACGAGCACCGCACCGGGGTTGTACGCCGCCACCGCCCGCAGCACCGCCGCCCGCTGCGCGTCGCGGTACGCCGCCTTGGCCGCCGCGTCGTTGCGCCGGTCGAAGTTCCACGCCTTGGCCCGCCCGACCAGGATCGCGGCGAACTGCCCGAGCAGCCCGCGCTCGCCCATGTTGCGCAGCATCCGGAACACCTCCTCGGCGGGCGGCATCTCCTCGGACGTCTCGATCAGCAGCACGTGCCCGGCGAACGCCTCGGTCGGCCCGACCCGGTCGGCCTGCAGCAGCCACGAGATGATCTCCAGGTTGCCGCCCCAGCACGGGCCCTCGACCACGGTGCCCGGGCCGTGCCAGTGCCAGCCGTCAGCCGGCTCCAGCGGCGCGGTACGGCCCAGCGCGGCTGGATCGGCCCAGTTCAGCACTTCGTCGCCGGACTCGGCGGCGGGGGACAGCTCGTACCAGCCGTCGGTGAACAGGGCGGCGCGCAGGCTGTCCATGGTGGCCGGATGCGTCGCGCCGC
Organism: Catellatospora sp. KI3; assembly: GCF_029948125.1. Classification (GTDB taxonomy): domain Bacteria; phylum Actinomycetota; class Actinomycetes; order Mycobacteriales; family Micromonosporaceae; genus Catellatospora. The sequence goes on along the minus strand of NZ_JASAMB010000008.1, from coordinate 199,102 downwards.
CGCGCGCGAGGTGCACCATCACCGAGCCGCCGTGGCAGGACGCGACCCCGGCGTGGAACAGCGCGTTGAGCAGGTTGGTGTTGTCGGAGTAGCCGAAGAACGGCTTGGGGTCGGCCCGCAGCACCGCCGGGTCCAGGTGCGGTACGACCGTGATCTGGTCGTCGCCGCCGATGGTGGCGAACACCGCCCGGATGGACGGGTCGGCGAAGGCGGCCTCGATGTCGCGTGCCCGGTCCTCGGCGCGCGCGTGCGCGGCGCGGGTGGTGGGGAACTCCACCGGCACCAGGCCCAGCTCGTCGCGCAGCCGGGCCAGGCCCTGCTCGTACACGTGCGGGAACTGGGCGGGGGAGCCGTGCGACGGGGAGAGGACCGCGACCCGGTCACCGGGGCGCAGCTTCGGGGTGCCGACCAGCGGGGTGTGCGGAGGATTGGCCATGGCCGGACGCTAGCCGAGGCCGCGTCCGGCGCGCACCCGATTAGTCGAGCAGGCCCTGCTCCTCGGCGCGGGCGATCGCGTCGGCGAGCACGTCGGCGTCGCCGATCGCCTCTCTGATCACCGCGGCCACCTCCAGCAGCGCGTCCTCGCTGCGGGCGGTCACCGAGAACAGCGCGGTCTCGGAGTCGAACTCGATCTGGTCGAGGATCTCCGGTACGCGTTCGGCGAGCATCACCTGCACCACGCCCTCCCAGGCGTAGCCGTTGCCCTCCCACCCCTGCTCGTCGAAGATGTCCACATGGTCATCGAAGTCATCGAAGATCAGGCTGTACTCGCCGGACTCACTCTCCATCAGGCGGCACGGCGCGAAGTCGTGGTTGCTCGACATGACCGCGAGCATAGGCGCTTCGATGCACCGGAGATGTTTCGCCTAAAGGCCGACTTTGCCTCACCCGTTCGGCCAAAACCAACGCTCAGTCGCCCTTTGGCGGCTGCCGCGGCGGTGAGTGACGTCCCCCACCCCAAGATCAGGGCGGGAGACGGCCGGTATCGGGCCTGAGCTGGGCGGGGGTCCGGACGAGAGGATTGGGTGGTACGGCCATCTGTGCGGCCGCGCCGGAACATGGCAGGCTTTTGTGTCGTGACTATGGTCAGGCAGTGGCAGCGGGTCTCGGCGTACGGTCTCGCGCGCGAGGGCGACACCGTGCTGCTCGTGCAGATCGGCCGCAGCTCGCACGGCGACCTGGGCAAATGGATGCCGCCCGGCGGCACCATCGAGCACGGTGAGCACCCCGCCGAGACCGTGGTGCGCGAGTTCGCCGAGACCACGGGCCTGCAGGTGCGCGTCGACGGGCTGCTCGACGTCGGCTCCGACCACCGCGAGCTCGCCGGCGGCCTGGACTTCCACGGCGTGTTCATGCTGTACGCGGTGACCGTCCTCGGCGGCGACCTGCGCCCGCAGCCCGACGGCATCATGGTCGAGCCGAGCTGGCACCCCGCCGCCGAACTCGACTCCATCGCCATGCTCGACGCCGTGCGCGACGTGCTGCGCTCGGCCGTCAAGAAGTAGCCGTCAAGAAGTAGCCGTCACGAAGCAGGCCGCGCCTGTCGCACCGCCGCCCGGATCGCCTCGGTCACCTTCGCGGTGCGCCGGGGCACGTTCAGCTCCTCGGCCGCCTCGGCCACCACCTCGTCCTCGGTGCGGTTGAGGCGGTCGCTCTCGATCCAGCGCACCAGCTCGATCAGCGTCGCCGTCGGCAGGTCGCCGACCGCCACGCCGTCGGGCACCTCCGGCCGGGGCAGGCTGCGCGGGGTGCTCGAGGCCAGCCGGATCGTCACCGCGTCGGCCAGCTGCTGCGGGCCGGGCAGGTCCGATCCGGCCACCGCCAGGTCGTACGCGGCCCGCGCCTTGGCGATCTCCAGATCGCGCTGCCGGGCCCAGTCCGTCGACCAGATCCGGTGGAACCGCCAGCCCAGCCGCTGCAGGTGCTGCTGGCGCAGCCGGTCGCGGTCGCGCACCGTCGGCGACGCGTGGTACGTGGACCCGTCGGCCTCGATCGCCAGCACCGGGCGGCGCGGGTCGGCCGGGTGCGTGGCCGCGAAGTCGATCCGCTGCCCGCCCACGCCGTGCCGCGCCACCAGCGGGATGCCCGCCTCGGTCAGCCGGGCGAACACGTCGGCCTCGAACGGGTTCAGCGCCGTGGTGTCGGCGGCGGCCGCGCCCCGGGGACCGCCCGCGGCGGCGTACTCCAGGAAGTCGCGCAGCATGACCGCGCCCGGGGCGCGCAGCTTGGCCGGGTCCAGGTCCAGGTGGCTGAACGAGCTGACCACGGTCATCCGCCGCCGCGCCCGGGTGATCGCCACGTTGAGGCGCCGGTGCCCGCCCTTGGTGTTCAGCGGCCCGAACCGGTAGAGCACCCGCCCGTCCGGGCTCTTGGGGTAGCCGACGGTCAGGATCACCGCGTCGCGCTCGTCGCCCTGCACCCGCTCGATGTTCTTCACGAAGAACGGCTCGTGCCCGTTCTCGCCGAAGAACGGCTCCAGCTCGGGCCGCCGTACCAGCGCCCGGCGCAGCGCCGCGTCGACGCGCTCGGCGTGGGTGATGCCCATGGTGATCACGCCCAGCGACTCGCCCGGCCGCTGCTGCGCGTGCGCCAGGATCAGCTCGACCACCTTGCGCACCTCGGCGTTGCTGCTCTCCAGGTTGGCCGGGACGGCGGCCGCGGCGGCCGCGGCCACCGCCGCCGGGGAGTCCGCGTCGGTCGGCTGCCCGGCCGCCGCGGCCGCGGCCAGCGGGTCGGCGACCAGCACGTGGCTGATCCCGTCGCCGATGTCGGCACCAGGGAAGGTGGTCAGCGCGTTGCCGTTGGGGCTGTAGATGTGCGCGTTGGAGAACGCGATCAGCCGCTCGTCGCGGCTGCGGTAGTGCCACGCCAGGTGGCGCACCTGCGGCAGCGGCAGCGTGTGCGCGAACGCCTGCAGCAGCGACTCCACGTCGTCGGACAGCGCCGTGCCGTCCTCGGTCTCGGACGGTTCGCCGTCGGCCCGGTTGAAGAAGTCCGTCGGCGGCAGCTGGTGCTCGTCGCCGGCCACCACCACCTGGCGCCCGCGCATGATCGCGGTGACGCCGTCGACCGGCTCGACCTGGCTCGCCTCGTCGAAGATGACCACGTCGAACAGCACCCGGGCGGGCAGCACCTGGCTGACCAGCAGCGGGCTCATCGCCCAGCACGGCTTCAGCGCGGTCAGCGCGTCGGGGGCCTGCTCGAACAGCCGCCGGATGGGCAGGTGCCGGGTCTTCTTGGCGGCCTCGCGGCGTACCAGCTGCTGCTGGTCGGGGTGGGCGTCCAGCACCCGCATCATGTTCAGCGCGGACAGGTGCCGCACCCGCTGCGCGGCCGAGGTGATGTGCGCGGCGTCGGCCACGTGGAACCGGCTCACCGCCGCGTGCAGGGCGGTGCCGTGGAACGCAGACAGCTCCGGGTCGGCCAGCCGCACCTCGTCCAGGATCGAGCTGTGCCAGGCGTGGTCGAACGCCGCCCCGGCCAGCGCGGCGTCACCGCCGCGCCCGGCCAGGTCGTCCAGCAGCCGGTGCGCCTGCCAGCGCACCACCTGCTCGGCCAGCTCGTTGCGGCGGGCGGTGCGCAGCAGGTCGGTCTGGTCCAGCGCCAGCCGGTCCAGCTCCTCCTGCAGCGCGGCCAGGTCGTCGGCTTCGCCCTCGGCTCGTCCGGACGGTCCGCCTGAACCGCGGACCGCCGTCGACTCCCCGACGGCGCCGACCGGCACGTACGCCCGCAGCCGCGCCAGCTCCGCGTCCAGCCGCGCGAACTCGCCCGCGGTGGCGGCCAGGGCCGGATCGGTGCGCGGCGGCTGCCCGTCGAGGCTGACCACCCGCCACCGGGCTAGCTGGTCGGCGGCGGCCGCCAGGGCGGGGTGCAGCTGCGCCGGACCGGGCCGACCACCGCCGCGCCACAGCTCCCGCACCTGCTTCACGATCCTGCGCCGGGCCCAGAACCCCAGACCTTCGCGCTGCTCGCCCTCGGCGGTGGCGCGCAGCCACAGCGGCAGGTCCGCCTGGAACACCGCCGCGTCGAAGCGGGTCAGCGTCGCGTCCACGTCGGACAGCAGCCCGCACATCTTGCGGGCCGAGGCCAGCGTCGCGGGCACGGCCAGTCCGAGTCGGCCCGCGAGCGCGGCCAGCTGCGGGCGCAGCCGCTCCAGCGCCGGGGCGACCGCTCCGGCCAGCGTGAACGCCTCCTGTGCGGCGGCGCGGTCGCGGAACGTGGCCCGCACCCAGGGCCCGGGGCCGGGTTCGGCGTCGAAGGCGCCCAGCTGCGCCAGCTCGACCACGGTGGCGCGCAGCCGAGGCGCGGCGTCGGCGTCCAGTGCGGTGAGCAGCTCGCCCTTCCAGCGCTGCCGGGTGACCGCGGCCGGGTCGGTGCCGACCAGGCGGGCCTGCAGGTCGTACGCGGACAGGCCCCACGGCTGGTGCACGGCGTGCAGCGCGCTGTGGTGGCGCGACAGCGCCGTGCGCGACTCGGTCAGGTCCCGGTCGGTCTGCTCGGTGGTCGGCCGGGACTCGTGGCGGGCCCGCTGCAGCCGCGAGTCCAGCGCGCGGGCCAGCTCGCGCCGGCTGGACTGGTCGCCGTGCAGGTTCTGCACCAGGTCGGACAGGCCCACGTGGGCCAGCCGGTCGAGCACCGCGTCGATGGCGGCCCGCTTCTCGGCCACGAACAGCGCGGTGCGCCCGCGCGCCGCCAACGCCATGATCATGTTTGCGATGGTCTGGCTCTTACCCGTCCCCGGCGGCCCTTTCACCACCAGGTGGTGCCCGGCCACCGCCGCGTTCACCGCGTAGCTCTGCGACGAGTCGGCGTCGAGCACCAGGAACTCGTCGGACGGGGCGACGTGGTCGGGCTGGTCGACCGCGATCGGCTCGGTCGAGTACAGCGAACCCAGCGCCTCCGGATCACCCGCCAGCGCGGCGATCACGTCGCTGTCGGCCAGCAGCCGGGTGTGTTCGGTGATGTCGGTGACCATGGGCAGCTTCTCGTACAGGAACGTGCCCGCCAGCAGGTGCGGCGTGATCGCGAACCCGGGCACGTCCTGCGCCGCCTTGCCCAGCCGCTCGAACAGCGGCGCCGGGTCGTACACCCCCTCGGGCAGCGCGTCCAGCAGCTCCTCCGGGTCGACGGTGAGCCCGTGCTCCTTGGCCAGCTTGAACAGCAGCACCGGGTTGACCGTCGGCTCCGGGTCGGCGGTCAGCGCGAACTCGGTCTCGGCCGCCGAGGTGGTCCGGATGACCAGCCGGTGCAGCAGCACCGGTGCCCGCGGCGTACGCCCCTGCTCGTGCCAGGTCGCCAGCCCGCTGGCCAGGTAGCCCGCGTCGACGCCGCGCTCCTCGGCCAGCATCCGCATCCGGGTGCGGATCGTCTTGGCCCGGCGCATCGCGTCGGCGTGCGCGGGCTCCTCGGGGAACAGCTGGCGCAGCGTGACCTGGCGCCCCGCCAGCAGCATGGTCAGCGCGGCCGGGCTGGCCCCGTCCAGCTGCAGCGTGCCCGCCTTCAGGTCGCGGTAGTACGCGAGCTGGTTGCGGCCGGAGTCGTCGATGAGCGAGTCGGCCCAGCGCCGTGCCGCCGCGGCGACGTGCGGCCTGGCCATCGGGGAGACGGGAACGGTCACCGCCCCACCATCGCATCCCACCGCACCCCCCACCAACCGCACCCACCGCCCAGCAGAAGGAAGGGACCCTTCTTATCGCTTTACGCGGAAGAAGGGCCCCTTCCCAACCGCCGGAGGCGCTCGCGGCGCGGGCTAGCCGACCGCGGGCACGTAACGGCGGATCACGTGGAGCAGGTCGTCGAGGTTCGCCTCGAACTCGGCGTCCCAGTCGGCGGGCCGGGCCAGCACCTCGGCCAGCTCGCGGTGCGCGGGGGCGTCCTCGCCGAGCGAGCGGCCCCGGTCCCACCGGTCGGGGCTCGGGCTGAACCGTCCGCTGACCTCGCCCTCGGCGAAGCCGAGCACGGCGGTGGACAGCAGCCGCTCCAGCCGGGGCACGCGCTGGGGCGGGACGCCGGCCTCCAGCAGGGCGGCGTAGAGGCCGTCGACGAGCCGTACCGCGTCGGGGGTGACCGAGGCGCGGTCCAGCAGCAGGCGGAACGTCTCCGGGTGGCGCCGGGCCAGCCCGCGCACGGCGCGGGCCGTGGCCCGCAGCCGGTCCTCCCAGCCGCCGCCGCTGCGCGCGGCGGGCAGCAGCTGGGCCAGCAGCAGGTCGACCAGGCCGTCGAGCAGCGCGTCCTTGCTGCCCACATGGGGGTACAGCGCCATCGGCGTCACGCCGACGCGGGCGGCCATGGCGCGCATCGACAGCGCGGCCAGCCCCTTCTCCTCGGCCAGCGCCAGCGCGGCGGCGAGGATCTCGCGGCGGCGCCCGTTCTCGACACCCTGTTCCGGCATGATCTACAGTGTAGATATATACGGTGTAGATCACAAAGGAGGAAGGGCATGCTCATCGCGTACGACCTGCGCAAGCGCTACGGCGCCAGCGCCGCCCTCGACGGCTTCGACCTCACCGTCGCGGCTGGCGAGATCTGCGGTCTGATCGGCCACAACGGCGCCGGCAAGAGCACCTTCGTCGAGATCGTCACCGGCCTGACCCGCCCGGACTCCGGCACCGTCACCATCGGCGGACTTCCACCCGCGCGCGGCCGCCATCTCGTCGGCGTCGCACCCCAGGAGATCGCGCTGTACGTCTCCGTCACCGTCGAACGCAACCTGCGCCTGTTCGGCGGACTGGCCGGCCTGCGCGGCCCGCGCCTGCGCACCGCCGTCGCCGACACCGCAGCCGCGCTCGGCCTGACCGACGTGCTCGGCCGCCCCGTCGGAGTGCTGTCGGGCGGCCAGCGCCGCCGCGCCCAGGCCGCCGCGGCGATGCTGCACCGGCCGCCGCTGCTGCTGCTCGACGAGCCCAGCACCGGCGCCGACCCGCTCACCCGAGCCGCCCTGCTCACCCTGGTACGCGAGCACGCCGCCAACGGCGCCGCCGTCGTCTACACCACCCACTACCTGCCCGAACTCGCCGAGCTGCGGGCCACCCTGGCCGTCGCCGCACGCGGTCGGGTCATCGCCCGGGGCGGCCAGGACGAGCTGCTCACCGGCCACGACACCCTCGACGGCCTGTACCGGTCCCTGGCGGTGGACCATGAGTAGCGCGGTGCTGGTCCGGCACAACCTCGCCCTGCTCGCCGCCGAGCCCGGCGCGGTGATCAGCCGCATCGTGATGCCGCTGGCCGTCATCACCGTGCTGCGCCCGCTGTACACCGCCGCGATCGGCGCGCAGGGGACCGCGTACGCCGTGACCGGGGCGCTGGTGCTGTTCTCGCTGCTCGGGCTGTCGATCGTGGGCGGGTCCCTGCTCACCGAGCGCGCCTGGCACACCCTGGACCGGGTGCGCACCACCCCGGCCCGGCCGATCGAGATCCTGGTCGGCAAGGCGGTGCCGCTCGGCGGGGTGCTGCTGGCGCAGCAGGCGGTCGTGCTGTCGTACGGCGTGGTGGTCCTCGGGATGCGCGTCGCGCGACCCGACCTGCTCGCCCTGGCCGCACTGGCCTGGGCCGCCGCGCTGCTGGCACTCGGCGCGCTCGCGGCGATGCTGGTGCGCAGCCACAGCGAACTCGGCGCCGTCAACGACCTCGGCGCGCTGGTGCTGACCACGCTGGGCGGTGCGATGGTCCCGCTGTCCCTGCTGCCCGCCTGGGCCCGCGCGATCGCGCCCGCCTCACCCGGCTACTGGGCCATGCGCGCCATGCACGCGGCCGTCACCGGCGACACCAGCACCACGCTGACCAGCGCCGCCGTCCTCATCGGCGTCGCCGCGACCGCCGCCGCCCTCGCCGCCTGGCGCATGTCCCGCGGCTGGGGCCGCTCCCGCCTCCTCTGACCACCGCCCGACCCTCAAGACCACCCGAGCCCCGCGATGCGACCGAGCGCTCGAGGTGGTGCGTGCAGTTTCGGGGAAAGCGCAGGAATGGGCGCCAAGATTCCAGCACTTTCCCCGAAACTGCACGGTGATCTCGGCGCGCGGGTGGGGCGTGGTGCGGGCTGGGTCGGGTCAGAGGTAGCAGCCGGTGGCGGGTTCGGGGGTGTGCGGGACCAGGTCGCGGTCGCCGCGCTGGAGGGCGAAGAGTTCGGCCAGGGTGGCGCCGGAGGGGTTCAGGCCCACCGAGGTGCCGAGCCAGGCGCTGGCCTGGGCGAAGGGCAGCGGGCCGACCTCGATCTGGGCCAGGCAGCGGCCGGGGCGGACCACGGCCGGATGCAGGCGCGCCAGGGGTTCGTTGGTGGTCAGCCCGACCAGTACGTCGCGGCCCTGCGCGAGCAGCCCGTCGGTCAGGTTCAGCAGGCGCGACAGGGCCTGGCCGCTGGAGGCCTTGGCGGCCGAGGAGATCAGCTCGTCGCAGTCCTCGACCAGCAGCAGCCGCCAGCGCCGCTCCTCGTGCTCGTCGTCGCCGATCGCCACCTCCATCAGGTAGCTGGAGTCGTGGAACAGGTTCTCCGGGTCGAGTACGCAGTCGACCTGGCACCAGGACGACCACGCCTGCGCCAGCGCGCGCAGCGCCGTGGTCTTGCCCGTGCCGGGCACCCCGTGCAGCAGCAGCAGGCGGCCGGAGATCGAGTCCGGGGTGAGCGTCATGAGGCGCTCCAGCGACGCGGCGACCTCACCGGCGTAGTTGTCCCGGATCGCCGCCCAGGACGGCGTGGTGATCGGCCGGGTGCTGCGCTGCGCGCCGCGCTTGGCCGAGTGGTGCCAGAAGCCCATCGAGACGCTGTCGGTGCGCTCGGCGTGCTCGTCGCGGGCGCCGCGGGTCGCATCCTCGAGTATGCGCAGCGCCAGCTCCTCGCTGGTCGCGGTGACGGTCACCTCGGCGACGCCGCCGCGCCAGCGCGCCGCCCGCAGCGTCCAGCCGTCCCCGGCGGCCAGGTGGCTGCGCAGCCCGTCGTCGGTGGCCACGCGCAGGACATGGCCGTCGGCGGGCAGCAGCGGGGCGTCCTTGCGCACCTTCGGCAGGCGGGCGGTGTGCGCGTACGGCTGGTCGCCCGTGCTGAACGGGGCCAGGATCATCGCGTCGACGATGTCGCGCGGGGTGTCGGCGTCGTCGAGGGTGAGGTTCGTCGGCAGCTGCGACAAGATGCCCATACCAGCGATGATCTCGCAAGTGGACCCGTCGCCATAGCAGTTTTCGACGGCCCGCGCAGCCGCGCGCTCAAGAATTCACACGCCTAAGCGCGGCCAGGGTCCCCAGATCGCGAACGTCATCCCGCGTTCGGCCTGCACGTTGACGAACATGGTGTGCCCGTCGGGGCTGAACACCGCGCCCGCGAACTCGTCGCGGTGCCGTGGATCACCCACGCTGCTCACGATGCGGTTGAGCGCGATGTCGAGCAGCCGCCCGTCGCGCGTCAGCCCGCGTACGTAGTTGTTGTGCGCGCCGTCCTCGCACAGGATCAGCGTGCCCGCCGAGCTGGCGGTGATGTTGTCGGGGAAGTCCAGCCCGTCGTGGTGCGGGGCCTGGAACACCAGCCGAAGCACCTGCTCGCGCGGCTGGTACGCCCAGATCTGCCCGCGCCCGTTGCCGAAGCCGTCGGCCGCCGGGCCCGCGCTCTCCTCCGGCGCGCCGCCGCCCTGCGTGGAGGTGAAGTACACGGTGCCGTCGTGGTGGACCGAGCCCTCCAGGCGGGAGAACCAGGCGGCGCCGCGCTCGCGCGCCTGGTCGCCGACGTGGCACAGGGCCTCGTCGTTGCCCGTGGGCGCGGGCTCGCCCGGGGTGTACGGGAACGTCGGCGCCGGGTCGTCGATGTCGACCCACTCCACCGGGTAGACCGCGCCGGGCCGCTGCGCGGCCGCCAGGTTCGCCTCTCGCCGCCCCGCCACGCGCAGCGCCTGCAGCCGCCCGCCGTCGGCCAGCCCCGGCCGCCCCGTGCCCGCCTCGGCGTAGACCCGCTCCGGCGGCAGGTAGCGGTAGAAGCAGCTGGCGTACTTGAAGTTGTCCTCGGTCAGGTAGAGCACGCCCTCGCGCGGGTCGTACGCCACCGACTCGTGCGAGAAGCGGCCCGCCGCCGTGATCGGCTCGGCGGCCGACCGGCCCTGCCGGGGCACCTCGAAGATGAACCCGTGCCGCTGCGTGAGCGCGATGTTGGGCGCCCCGCTGTAGTCGGGCGCCACGTCCGGGCCGTTGACCGTCTCCTCGCAGCTGATCCAGGCACCCCACGGCATCCGGCCGCCGCAGCAGTTGCTCGCCGTGCCGCTGAGGCTCGCGTACGACCGGAGCACCTCGCCGTAGCGGGTGACCTGGACCGTGCTGGTGCCGCCCGCGCCCATCGGGTCGTAGGCCGCCGCGGCCGGCCCGAACGCCGGGCCGGGCTCCTTGATCTCATGGTTGCGGATGAGCACCGTGCTGCCGTCGGGGCCGGGGAAGGCCGCCATCCCGTCCGGGCGCCCCGGCAGCAGGGTGCCGTCGTCGAGCTCGACCGGCTGCTCGGTGTCGTGGAACGAGCGGTATGCGAACCCGTCCGGCAGCCACAGCCGCACCCGCCCGTCACGCTGGTCGGCGGTCGCCGCCAGCCGGGTCCGGCGCGGACTGGTCCGCTCGGACAGGAAGCCCGCGAACGGCCCGGCCGCGCCCACCGCGCCCACCGCCGCCCCGCGCAGCAGCGTACGCCGGTTGATGTCCACCATCACCGCCCCCGGGTCGGGTACAGGACTACGAGAGGTGGAACGAGCGAGCTCCGCCCTGATCACGGCGGTGTGACGGGAACCGCCGGCTCAGCGCGGCAGCCGGTCCAGCACCTTCGCCGCGCACGCCGACAGCACCTGCGCCGAGTCGAAGCCCAGGCTCTCGATCGCGACCAGCGCCGAGATCGCCACGTCGGCGAGCTCGTCGGCCACCTCGCGGGGCGTGTGCGTGACACCCTTGCGCGGGTTCTGGCCGGTCACCCCGATCCAGGCGCGGGCCGCCTCGCCCGCCTCCTCGGTCACCTTCAGGATGCGCATCGTCTGCTGCTGCGGCCCGTTGCCGTGGTGCTGGTTCAGCCAGCGCACCGCCGCGGCCACCGCCGCCCTGCTCGTCTCGTCCACGCCGCCACCCTAAGCGGTGCCGTCGCAGCGCCGACGCTGTCGTACCCCGGCGCCGCCGTACCCCTCGGCGCCGTCGTGCCCCTGGGCGCTGTCGTGCCCCTGGGCGCTGTCGTGCCCCGGGCGCTGTCGTGCCCCGGGCGCTGTCGTACCCCGGGCCTACCGTGCGGGCATGAGCCTGGACCTGAGTCTGCCCACCGCGCTGCTGGCCGACGCGGCCGCCCGGCTGCTGCGCCTGCTGCCGGTGCGGGCGATCCGCCCGGGGCTGGCCGGGGTGCTGCTGCGCGGCGCCGGGAACCGGCTGGAGCTGCACGCCACCGACGGCGAGGCCGCCGCGAGCGTGACCCTGCCCGCGCTGGTCCACACCGACGGCGAGGCGGTGCTGTCGCGCCGCGCGCTGGCCGACACCCTGGCCCACCTGGACGCGCCGCAGCTGCGGGTCGTGGTCAAGGGCAGCCGGGTCGCCCTGCGTACGCCGGGAGCACGGTTCGCCCTGCCCCGGCTCGAACCGGCCCCCGCCGCGGCGGCCGACGTCCCGCCCGCACTGGGCACGGTGCCCGGCGCCGCCTTCGCCGCGGCTGCCGCCGCCGTGGCCGCGGCCGCCTCCCGCGAGGAGGCGCTGCCCCTGTTCACCGGCGTGCGGCTGCGCTCCGCCGACGGGCGGCTGTCCCTGCTGGCCACCGACCGCTTCCGCCTCGCCGCCGCCGAACTGCCCTGGCAGCCCGCCCCGGCCGCCACCCGCCCGGTCCCTGCCGAGGCGGTCCCCGGCGGGCTGGACGTGCTGGTGCCCGCGACGCTGCTGGCCGAGGTGACCCGGCTCTGCGCCACGGCCGACACGGTCACGCTGCACGGCGGTGACGGCCGCTGCGCGCTGTCCTGGCCCGGCTGGACCGTGACCGCGCCGTCCCTGGCCGCCGGATTCCCCGACGCTCAGCTGCGGCGGCTGCTCGAAGCCGAACCGGCCGCCGAGGCCGTCGTCGACGCCGACGAGCTCACCCAGGCCGTCCGCCGCGCCGCCCTGTACGCCGGCCCCACCGGCGCGGTCAGCCTCGACCTGGCCGACGGGCAGCTGCGCGTGCAGGGCCGCGACGCGCAGGCCGGTGAGTCCGAGGAGACGCTCAAGGCCGACACGTCCGGCGACTGGCTGACCCGGCACTACCAGTCCCGCTTCCTGCTCGACGCGCTGCGCCCGTTCGCGGGCGGCCCGGTGCGCCTGAGCCTTCAGCCCGCCCTGCGCCCGACCGTCTTCACCGCCCCCACCCCCGCCCCCGATCTCCGCTACCTGGTCGTCCCCCTCCGCCGCGACCCCGCCTCGTAAGGAAGGGCCCCTTCTTATCGCTTTCCGAGGTAGCAGGGCCCCTGCTTCACTCGGGCAGCGGGTTCAGACGGTGGGTGCGGTGCCGGCGGCGCGCAGTTCGACGGCCAGGTCGACCAGCTCCGGATACCACGGGCCGTCGGACAGGAGCCGCTCGCGGGCCTCGGCGACCTCCACCGCGCGGACCTCGACGACCTGTTCGCCGTCGGCCGGATTGAGCGGCGCCGCCTCGACGCTGACGTCGGCGAAGCACCACAGCCAGGCCACGCGCGGGTGCGGATGGTACGGCCGGTACGGCTGCGGCAGGTCGGACAGGCACAGGTGCGCGCCGATCACGTGCAGCGGCCCGCGCAGTACCGCCCCGGCCTCCTCCAGCAGCTCGCGGGCGGCGCAGTCGACCAGCGGCTCGTCGGCCTCGCGGGTGCCGCCGGGCAGGAACCACACCGGGCGGGCGTCGCGGCACAGCACGATCCGGTCGCCGTCGAAGCCGACCACGTGCACCTTGGTGACCAGCTCATCCGGGGGACTGCCGGTGGAGAACTGCCCGTCCACGCTCGCCCAGTCCCAGCGCTGGGGTGCGAACAGCAGGGGGAATCGTTCGATCACCCCCGGCATCCTATCGGCGCCCCGCATTCCCTGCCCCGAGTGCCGATCTCCCGCCCGACCGTCGTGCAGTTTCGGGGAAACTGCAGGAATCGCGGCCAAGATTCGTGCACTTTCCCCGAAACTGCACCCTCGACCTCGCGGGGCGAGGGCGGGGCGGGCGGGGGCGCGGGCGGGGCGGGTCAGCGGGGGGCGTGGTCTTGTTCGGGGTCGGGTTCGGGGGTGGCGTCCGGGCGGCCGGCGACGAGTTCCTGGAGCCGGATCTTGGCGCGGATGGCGGGCCCCCGCAGTTGGCGCTCGCGCCATTGCGCCCGGGCCAGTTTCGACTCCGCCTTCGGCGTCTCGGCGAGGTAGCGCCAGCGGGCCCAGGGCGAGTGCGGCCGGGCCAGCCGGATCGCGCCGACGTACAGCAGCACGGGCACGAACAGGCCCAGCAGGCCGGTCCAGATCTTCCCCTTCAGCAGTGTGATCGCGCACAGGCCGAGGTGCAGCATGGCCCCGACGCCCGCGATGGCCCAGCCGACCGCACCCGGCCCCAGGGCGCGCGCCTGGATGAGGTCGTCGATGCCGACGGGCCGCAGCCCGAGCACGAGCAGGCCGGTGAGCGCGATGGCGACGAAGACGGCGTCGATGGAGGTTCGCCCGGCCTCGGACCAGTACACGTCGTCCAGGTGCAGGATCAGCGCGAACTCGTCGAGCACCAGGGCCGATCCGATGCCGAACAGCCCGGCGGCCAGCGACCGCCAGCCGACGAGGTCGTCCGGGATGGCCAGCCCGATCACGCCGCCGATCAGCATGAAGATCACGCCGAAGACGACGTGGTGGATGTGCATGCCGCCGGGGGTGACGTTGCCGGGCCACCACTTCACCTGGGCCCGGATCATGCGCACCGAGAACCGGATGAAGGCGAAACCGACGATGAAGCCGGAGAAGAAGCAGAACAGGGGCAACCGTCCCGTTTCCACGACCGTGCGGCGGAACCAGTCCGACACGGGCTACCCCCACTCGCGAGCTTTACTCGTATTCGCCATGTTAGGTCCATACCGGTGCCATATGTTCGAAGTTGACGCTGCTCAGGATCGAGGTGCCGGGTGGACGGACACGTGCACGGCGGTTGGCGCTCGAAGGTGCCGCACGTCTTCGCGCTGGTGCTGGGCGTGGTTGCGGCGATCAGCGCACTGGCCGCGTTCGGCGGGGCGGTGGGCAGCAGCACCCAGCCGATCCGCCGGCTGCTCGACGACGTGCTGATCCCGGTACCGGCCAACCTGGCGTACGCGGCGTTCATGGCGGTGCTCGCCGGTGCCACGGCCCGGCGCAAGCGGGTCGCCTGGTGGACCCTGATCGTGTACTTCGTGCTCGACGCCGTGGCCAGCGTGCTGGCGCTGGGCCTGATCGCCTTCCTGCCCGACGCGAAGCTGGTCGACGACGCGGGCAAGCCGCTGTTCAGCGGCTGGGGGCGGGTCGCCACCGCGATCAGCGTCGGCATCGCCGTGGCGGCGCTGATCGTGCTGCTCCTGGCCAGGCGCGAGTTCTACGCCCGGGTGCGCAAGGGCGCGTTCTGGCGCGCGCTGCTGGTCTTCGCCGGTGTCGCGGCGGTCGGGATCGGGCTGGGCTACAGCCTGGTCGCGGCCTTCCCGGGCACGCTGCAGGGGTTCCAGGAGCAGCTCACGTACGCGGCGGAGAAGGTGCTCGGCGGCGCGTTCGCCTTCGACGTGACCCGCGACGGCGAGGCCTCCGGCGCGGTCAACCTGATCCTGGGCCTGTTCGGCGCGATCGCGGTCTTCGCGGGCCTGTTCACGCTGCTGCGCTCGCAGGAGGTCGCCTCCGTGCTGGGGCCGGAGGAGGAGACCCAGGTCCGCGGCCTGCTGGACCGGTACGGCGAGCGCGACTCGCTGGGCTACTTCGCCACCCGGCGGGACAAGGCGGCGATCTTCGCGCCCAGCGGCAAGGCGGCCGTCACCTACCGCGCCGTCAACGGCGTGAGCCTGGCCAGCGGCGATCCGATCGGCGACCCGGAGGCGTGGGACAAGGCCATCGGGGCGTGGCTGTCGCAGGCGCGCGGCTACGGCTGGTCGGCGGCGGCGATGGGCGCCAGCGAGGAGGGCGCCACCGCGTACCACCGGGCCGGGCTGAAGGTGATGGAGCTGGGCGACGAGGCGATCCTGTACGCCGACCAGTTCGCGCTCGACGGCCGGGAGATGCGCGGCGTACGCCAGGCCGTCAACCGGGTCGAGCGCTCCGGCTACACCGCGCAGGTGCGCCGCCACGCCGACATCCCGCTCGACGAGATGCGCGAGCTGGCGAACCTCGCCACGAGCTGGCGCGACACCGACAGCGAGCGCGGCTTCTCGATGGCGCTGGGCCGTCTGGGCGACCCGAACGACAGCCGCTGCGTGCTGGTGGAGGCCCTGGACGGCGACGGCAGGGTGGTGTCGCTGCTGTCGTTCAGCCCCTGGGGCCGGCGCGGGCTGTCGCTGGACCTGATGCGCCGGGACAAGCACGCCGAGAACGGGGCGATGGAGTTCATGGTCGCCTCGCTGATGGGCGCCTGCAACCGGCTCGGCGTGGACCGGGTGTCGCTGAACTTCGCCGCGTTCCGGTCGGTGTTCGAGGAGGGCGCCCGCATCGGCGCCGGGCCGGTGCTGCGGGCCTGGCGGCGGCTGCTGCTGTTCTTCTCGCGCTGGTGGCAGCTGGAGTCGCTGTACCGCTCCAACGCCAAGTACAACCCGACCTGGGTGCCCCGCTTCCTGTGCTTCGGCGAGCGGCGGGAGCTGGCCAAGGTCGGCCTGGCCTCGATGATCGCCGAGGGCTTCGTGACCGTGCCGGGCACGCCGGTCGCGGCGCTGGACGCCACCGGGGTGGCGCCGCTGGCCGGGCTGCCGGTCGCCGCGCAGGAGGCGGCGTCCGGGCACGAGGCGGGCGACGAGGTCAGCGAGCAGATGGGGGTACGGCTGGCGAAGCTCGAACGGCTGCGCGCCGAGGGCGTCGACCCGTACCCGGTCGGCTTCAAACCCACCGCGAGCTGCGCCGAGGTCGCGGCCCGGCACCCCGGCCTGCCCCCGGACACGCACACCGGCGACCTCGTCAGCGTGGCCGGACGCCTGATGCTGCTGCGCGACCACGGCAGGGTCGCCTTCGCGACCGTCCGCGACTGGAGCGGCGACCTGCAGCTCATGCTGGACAAGGGCATCGAGGACTGGACCGCGGCGGTCGACATCGGCGACCAGATCGGCGCGACCGGCGAGGTGCTCACCACCCGGCGCGGCGAGCTGTCCGTGCACGTGGACTCGTGGCTGATCACCGGCAAGTGCCTGCGCCCGCTGCCGGACAAGCACAGCGGCCTGACCGACCCCGAGGCCAGGGTGCGCCAGCGCTACCTGGACCTGATCACCAACAGCGGCGCCCGCGACCTGCTGCGCGCCCGTAGCGCGGCCGTGCACAGCCTGCGCGAGTCGTTCACGGCACGGGGCTTCATCGAGGTGGAGACGCCGATCCTGCAGCGGATCCACGGCGGCGCCAACGCCCGCCCGTTCACCACCCACATCAACGCCTACGACCTGCGGCTGTACCTGCGTATCGCGCCGGAGCTGTACCTCAAGCGCCTCGCGGTCGGCGGCGTGGAGAAGGTGTTCGAGCTGGGGCGCACGTTCCGCAACGAGGGCGTGGACTACAAGCACAACCCCGAGTTCTCGATGCTGGAGGCCTACCAGGCGTACGCCGACTACGACTCGATGCTGGCGCTGACCCGGGAGGTGGTGCAGTCGGCCGCGACCGCCGCCAACGGCGAGTGCGTGATCATGCACGACGGCCAGGCGCACGACGTCTCCGGCGACTGGGCGGTGCGCACGGTCGACGAGGCGATCTCGGCGGCGCTGGGCGAGGAGGTCACCGCCGACACCGACGTGGTGATCCTGCGCAAGATGTGCGACGCGGCGAAGATCCCGTACGACCCCAAGTGGGGCCGGGGCGCCGTGGTGCTGGAGATGTACGAGCACCTGGTCGAGGGCAAGACGGTGCTGCCCACGTTCTACAAGGACTTCCCGACCGACGTGTCGCCGCTGACCCGCCAGCACCGCCGCGATCCGCGCCTGGCCGAGCGCTGGGACCTGGTCGCCTTCGGCACCGAGCTGGGCACGGCGTACTCGGAGCTGACCGATCCGGTGGAGCAGCGGCGGCGGCTGACCGAGCAGTCGCTGCTGGCCGCGGGCGGCGACCCGGAGGCGATGGAGCTGGACGAGGACTTCCTGCAGGCGCTGGAGTTCGCCATGCCGCCGACCGGCGGCCTCGGCATCGGCGTGGACCGCCTGGTCATGCTCCTCACCGGCCGCTCGATCCGCGAAACCCTTCCCTTCCCCCTCGTCCGCGCCTCCCACTGACCCCCCGTTCGTGGTCAGGATCGCTGGCCGAGTTGCCGGGCAATCGGGCGAAAGAGCGCCCCGAATACCCCGATTCCGGGCAACTTGACCAGCGGTCTTGGTGGGCCGCGACACCCGATCAACCGAAGCGGCAGAAGTTGCTGCAAGTTCAGTAATCTTTTGAAATGAAACAACATTCACGTGCGGCTTTCTTGCTATACCGGCGGGCATGGATATCGCCTTCGCCGTGGACGAGACGTACGCCGAGCACGCGCAGGTCGCGATGGAGTCCGTGCTGGAGTGCCACCCCGGCCGTGACGGCATCGTGTTCTGGCTGCTCACCACCGACGAGGTGGCCAAGACCCGCCGCGGCCACCTGGACCGCCAGCTCGACGGCCGCGCCGAGCTGCGCCTGCTCACCTGCGGCGACGAGTTCCGCAGCCTGCCCCTGGCCGAACCGGACTGGCTCGACTACCTGACCCCCGGCATGTACCTGCGCCTGCTCCTGCCCGACCTGGTCGGCGACGGGGCGCGGCGGCTGCTCTACCTCGACGCCGACACCGCGGTCTGCGGCGACCTCGCCCCGCTGTGGACGGTGCCGCTGGGTGGGGAGACGGTGCTCGCGGCGGTGCGCGACGCGTACAACGCCACCATGGACGCCCAGGGCGGCATCCCGGGTGCGGGGGCCGACGTGGACGGTCCGGCGCCGTACTTCAACTCCGGCATGCTGCTGATCGACCTGGCCGCCTGGCGCGCCCAGGACGTGACCCGGCGCTGCCTGGACTACCTGACCGCCAACGCGCCCCGGCTGCGCTTCCCGGACCAGGACGCGCTCAACCTGGTGACCGCCGGACGCTGGCTGCGGCTGCCGCACCGGTGGAACCACATGCGCAGCTACGACATCGAACCCGGACCGGACGCGCCGTGGCCCGACACCGACGTGCGGATCATGCACTTCGCGGGCCGGCGCAAGCCCTGGGTTGAGGGGTTCCGCCCCGGGCACCGGCTGGCCCGGTACCGGCGGCTGGCGGCGGCTGTGGCCGCGTACGCCTGACAGCTCTCCGTCCGATCAGGCCTGCCCCATTTAGACTGTTTGCTATGGTATGCAGATAGACGCCGGTGGAGGGCTGCCATGAGCGGCGGAGCGAGACCCGGGAAGGCAGGCCGAGGAGTGCCGGCCGCGCTGGCTCTGGTCGCCGCGGTGCTCGGCGCCGGATTCCTGCTCGGACGGGTCAGCGGCGGGCTCGGGGCGACCCGGGCCTGGCTCACCGGGGCGAGTCCGGGGGTACACGGTGAGAACGTCGCCGAGGTCGGTGGGCGCCCGGCCGCGCTGGCGCCGCTGCCGCCCCGGGCCGAGCCGGTCACCGGGCCGGGTCGCCCGCCGCTGGCCCCGCAGCGCTTCGGCCCGGCCGGCAGCCGCTACACCACCGGCACCCCGGAGGTGGCGCTGACCTTCGACGACGGGCCGGATCCCACCTGGACCCCGATCGTGGTGGCGCTGCTGCACGAGTACCGGGTCAAGGCGACGTTCTGCCTGATCGGCGCCAACGTGGTGAAGTATCCGCAGCTGGTGCGCGACATCGCGGCCGAGGGCCATACGCTGTGCAACCACAGCTGGTCCCACGACCTGAAGCTGGGGCGGCGCGAACCCCGCGACATCCTGGCCGACCTGCGGCGCACCAACCGTGCCATCCAGGCCGCCGTACCGGGTGCGCGGGTCTCGTACTTCCGGCAGCCCGGCGGGGAGTGGACCGAAGCGGCGGTCGCGGCCGCCCGCAGGCTGGGCATGACCGCGCTGCACTGGCAGGTCGACCCGAAGGACTGGGGGCTGCCGCTCAAACGGCCGGCCGAGATCGCGGCCCTGGTCGACTCGGCCACCCGCGACGGCTCGATCGTGCTGCTGCACGACGGCGGCGGGGACCGGGGCGGCACGGCGATGGCGCTGCGCACCATCCTGCCGCGCCTGCTGGCCAGATTCCACCTGGCGGCGCTGCCCCCGGGTGTGGACCCGCCCCGCCGGTACGGCCTGGACCGGCCCGAGCACCCGGGGCAGCGCTAGGAGTGGACTACCGGTTCAGCGCGTCGACGACCTGCTGCGCCCGCCACTCGTGCTTGGCGTACGCGTACGGGAAGCCGGAGATCTGCACCGCCTGGACCGCGTCGGTCAGCGCCATGTTCTGCCAGCCGTACACGTTGACCAGCGCCTTGTAGAACTGGGTCGCGGCGTACTTCGGCTGCATCAGGTCGCGCACCGCGCCCCAGCCGGAGCTGGGCCGCTGCTGGAACAGGCCGACCGAGTCGTGGTCGGAGCCCTGGCCCTCGTCGGTGTACCGGTACGACTCCGGCAGCACCGTGCTGGCCAGGTTGTACAGGTTGCTCTCCTGCATCGAGCAGGCCACGGCCAGCACCATCGCCCGCTCGGGCAGCTTCATCGCCTGGGCGGCCTGCACGATCGCCTGCGCGTTGCGCATCTGGGTCAGGTCGAGCCCGGCCACCGGCGCCAGCACCACCTGCACCGGCTTGGGCTTCGCGACGGCCTTCGGCTTCGGCTTGGCGACGGCCTTCGGCTTCGCCACGCTCTTGGGCTTGGTGACCGCCTTCGGCTCGGCCACGGCCTTCGGCTTGGCGACCGCCTTCGGCTTCGTCACCTCCTTCGGCTTGGCCACCTCCTTCGGCTTGGCGGCCAGGGCGACCGCGCCCTTGGGGGCCAGCGTCGCGATCTCGGCGGCCATGCGCTCGATCCGGTCGAACGAGCGGGACGCCGCCTTCTCGGCGCCGTCGCGGCTGTCGCGGCTCTCTCGGCCGGTCGCGGCGCGCAGGGCCACGGCGGCCGCCGCGGCATGGTCGGGCTCCGTGGTGTCGGCACCACCGGCGACGACGCCGCCCAGCGCGGCCGCGCCCAGCACGCCGGCCAGGCCGGTGACGGCCAGCGCGCGCCGGGGGTCGACCGCCTTCAGGCGGACCAGCAGAGCCTTGACGGATTCGGTACGGGGGTTCTGGCGGGCGACCACGGGGGAGTGGTCGGTCCCGCACTGCTCGTGTGCTTCATTGCCACGCATTCGGCGATCGTAGAAAAGAGTCTTGCCAGTGCCCAGCTGGGAATAGTGACGGAGTTCACTATCACGCGCGGCGAAGCCCCTGGTAAGGGCCGTCTTCGGTTCGTCCGGCCGAGGCTCGACTAGTACGTTCGGCCGAGGTCGGCGCCCTCGGCCCGCGGCGCCGCTACGCGCTGATTGGTCAGGATGAGCTGCGGTTTCCGCCCGGCCGCGACGATCATCGCCAGTCGTCCCGCCCCGACCCCTGGTGCCCGATAGCGTGGGAACGGCGCTGGCGGCTCGGCGGAACGGAGGACGGCGACGGTGGACTGGAACCTGCTGGCCTGCAGCCGACACCACCTCACGTACGCGCCGGACGAGCCGGAGCTGCGCGCACACCTGCACGTTTCCACCCCGGCCGGCCCCGCCTGGCGCTGCCTGCGCTGCGGCGACTTCGTGCTCGGCCGACCGCGCGCGAGCGGGCCCGCCGACGACGCGCCCGTCCCGATGCGCGGGCAGCTGCTGCGCGACGCGGTGATCCTGCGGCTGCTGGCCGTCGAGCGGTTCCTGCGCGGCCTGCTGCTGGTGCTCGCGGGCTGGGCCGTGCTCCGCTTCCGCAGCCACCAGGGCCAGGTGCGAACCCAGTTCGACACCACCCTCCCGCTGCTGCAGCCGCTCGCCGACCGGCTGCACTGGAACCTGCGCGATTCCCCGCTGCTGCACCTCGTCGAGCGCGCCCTGGCCACCGAGCCCCGGACCCTGACGCTGGTCGCCGCCGCGCTGTTCGGCTACGGCGCGCTGCAGCTGGTCGAGGGCGTCGGCCTGTGGCTGCTCGAACGCTGGGGCGAGTACCTGGCCGCCGTGGCGACCTCCCTGTTCATCCCGCTCGAGGTGTACGAGCTGAGTGAGCGGGTCACCTGGGTGCGCGTCACGGCCCTGCTGATCAACATCGGTGCGGTGGTCTTCCTCGTCTACCGCAAGCGCCTGTTCGGCGTACGCGGGGGCCGCGCCGCCGCCGAGGCCGAGCACCACCACGAGAGCCTGCTCCAGCTCGCCCGCGCCGCCGGCGGTGCCGCCGCACGCGAAGAGCCCGCCTGACCAAGCAGGCGGGCTCCGGCCATGCTGCCGCGGCGCGCTAGTGGGCGCCGCCCATGAACTTGCCGATCATCTGCTGCATCTGCTGCGGGTCCGGCATCTGGCCGTTCGGCGTGGCCTGGTCGATCAGGCCGGGCAGCACCTTGGCCAGGTCGTCGGCCGCCTGGCGCGGCGTCGTGCCCGCGTCGGCGGCGGCCTGCTCGAGCATGCCGCCGCCGAGCGCCTGCTGCAGCTGCGCGCCGGTGACGGGCTCGTTCTGACCGGTACCGACCCACGACTGGGCCTGCTGGCCCAGCCCGGCCTTGTCCAACTGGTCCATCAGGCCGGCCATGTTCGGCGCGCCGCCCTTGCCGCCGCTCAGCTGACCCAGCAGACCCTGGACCAACTTCTGCACGGTCGGGTCGCTCATCAGCTTCATGATCTGGTTGAGGTCGACTGCCATTTCCCCGTTACCCCCGTTTCGGTGAGCTGGCGCTCTTCCCCGACCTTAGGTGGTCGGCCCCGCATACGCGGTGAAAGCGGTGAAACGGCCATACCGCATGGGGTTGCTGATCCACAATGTGCCGCATGACGGATTACACCGACCAAGAGCGCCAGACCCTGCGTACCGCCGCCTTCGGCGCCATGTACCTGGTCTCCAGCGCCGACCCGGGCTTCTTCGCCAGTTTCAAGGAGAGCATCGCCGGAGCCAAGGCCCTGGCCAACACCTCGACCGAGCTGCGTGACGTGCTCAAGACCGGCGGCCTGCCGGAGCTGCCCAAGGGCTCGTCCGGCGAGATGGAGTCCGGGGTGCTCAGCGCGCTGCAGCAGTCCGCCTCGATCCTGCAGTCCAAGAACCCGCAGGAGCTGGCCGAGTTCCGCAACGTGATCAGCGCCGCCTGCGACCAGGTCGCCAACGCCTCCGGCGGGGTCAAGGAGACCGAGACCGCCGCCATCGCCAAGGTCAAGGCCGCGATCGGCGCCTGATCGCTCAATGGCGCATGATCGCTCATGTTGCCGGGCAATCGGGCGTATCCTGGGGCACTCTTCCCACGACTGCCCGGCAACTTGACCGATCTTGAGGGCGGCGCGGCGCGGGACGGGGCGGGTCAGGCGGGGAGCGGGTGGTAGAGGTCGCGGGCGTGGTCGGCCACGGCGGCGCCGGTGAACGTCGCCTCGATCGGCAGCACGTCCAGGCACAGCCGGATCGCGTCGGTCATCCGGACGAGCGGGACCCGCATCGACAGGGTGCAGTGCGGCACCCAGGCGCCGGGCTGGTAGAACGAGCCGGTCTCGATCCCGGCGGCGGTCAGCCGGGCGTGCACGGCCGCGTGGTGTGCCAGCAACTCCGCCGTCGGCACCGGGCCCAGCCACAGCACCCGGCCGAGGAACTGCCCGATGTGGTCGAAGGTCAGCCGCAGCGGCGGCGCGGCGGGCAGGTCGCCCAGCGCGTCCTGCACCGCCGGGCCGTCCAGCACCTCCGCGCTGGTGATCGACAGGTGCGGCCGGTGCTTGCGGTGGGTCAGATCGCGCAGGCTCGGGATGCCCTCGTCCTCCAGCGCGCTCCACAGCTTGCGCAGGCGGAACGTGGTGGCCTGGTCGAAGTACAGCTCCAGCGCGGCAGTCATGATCGGGACCATATCCGGTACCGCCAAACGAATTAGCCGCCCACCGGCGCGTTCCCGGCGGGCGGCCGTCGTCAGTCCGGGTGCGCCGCCAGCAGCTCGCGCACCATGCGGGGCACCGCCGTGCCGATCGGCTCCCGCACCACCTCGTCGGCGACCCCGTCGTACGGCGTCGGCTGCGCGTTCACGATCGTCGTGAGCGCGCCCTCGGCCAGCGCCACCGCGCACATCGACGAGGCCGGCTGCACCGTCAGCGAGGTGCCGATCGCCCAGAAAACCTGGCACGCCTTGGCGATCGCGGCCGCGTCGGACAGCTTCTGGCCGTCCAGGTTCTCGCCGAACATGACCGTGCCCGCCTTGAGGATGCCGCCGCAGCTCAGGCAGCTCGGGTCGGGGTCGCCCGCCTCGACCCGGTCCAGCGCGTCGCGCATCGTGCCCTGCTCACCGCAGCCCATGCAGCGCACCGTGAACATGGTGCCGTGCAGCTCGATCACCTTGCGCGCGGAGAAACCCGCCTTCTGGTGCAGGCCGTCGATGTTCTGCGTGATGATCCGCACCGGGAACCCGGCCCGCTCCAGCTCCACCAGGGCCAGGTGGGCCGGGTTGGGCTGAGCCTGCCAGGCGGCGTTGTCGCGCCGGGCCAGCCACGACTTGCGGCGGACGGCCGGGTCGGCCAGGTAGTGCTCGTACGTGAACAGCTTCTCGGCGTCCGGGTCGCGCGTCCAGACCCCCTGCGGCCCCCGGAAGTCCGGAATACCGGAGTCGGTGGAGATCCCCGCCCCGGTGAGGATTGCGATCATCGGCTTACGCTCGGTCATCGCACCATGATTTCAGCCTGGGCAACTGCTTTCCGGGCCCGACCTGCCTCCGGGCACTGGCCCCGACCATCCTGCAGTTTCGGGGAAAGTGCAGGAATCGCGGCCAAGATTCGTGCACTTTCCCCGAAACTGCACCCCCGCGACGGGGCGCGGGGCGCGGGCGCGGGGCGTGGGGCAAGGGTGGTCAGCGGTCTGCGGCGGCGTTCGGGTGCGGGCGGCCGGTCAGGATCGGCCGGGCCTGCCGGAAGACTGTCCAGACGACTGCCAGCAGGGCCGTGCCGCAGACCGCGTGCAGGCCGAAGACGAGTTGCCCCGCCGTGCCGCTGCCGATGGCCCAGGCGACCTTGGCGACCACTACCTCGACCGTGGTCAGCACCGTGACCAGCAGCGTCGACAGGATGAGGCGGCGGGGTAGGCGGGCCGGCGCCGCGACCCCGGCCATGAGCAGCGGCAGTAGGAAGATCACGTATCCGAGCGCGTGGTGGGGTCGGTAGGCTGCGCGGTCGGGGTCGGTGCTGAACGCGCCGCTGGCCGCGAAGTAGAACTGCGCCACGACGACCAGCAGGAGCAGGGTCGCCAGCACGGCGAAGGTCTTGCGCACGGGAGGACTCCTTGGGCTCGACGGTTTATCACTCGGTGGTCCGACGACGCTCGTCCACCGGTTGTGAGGCGGGGTGCGCCACCTCACACTCCGTCGGCCGCAGCGCGGTGGCGCGGTGACGGCGCTGTCCGATGCGGACCTGCCCGGCGTCATGGGCGAGCGACGCCGGCTGATCAACATCGCGTACCGGCTGCTCGGGTCGCTGACCGACGCCGAGGACGCGGTGCAGGAGGCCTACGCGCGCTGGTACGCCATGTCGCCGGAGCAACGCGGGGCCATCAGGGCGCCCGGAGCCTGGCTGACGACGGTGGCCGGTCGGATCTGCCTCGACCTGCTCGGCTCGGCCCGCGCCCGGCGTGAGCGCTACGTGGGCGAATGGGTCCCCGAGCCGCTGCCCGCACCCGCCGAGTGGGCCGCCGCCGATCCGGCCGACCGCGTCACCCTCGACGAATCGGTCACCATGGCGTTCCTGGTCATGCTCGAATCGCTGACCCCCGCCGAGCGGGTCGCCTACGTGCTGCACGAGGTCTTCGGCTACTCGTTCGCCGAGGTGGCCGAGATCGTGGCCCGCACCCCGGCGGCCTGCCGCCAGCTCGCCACCTCGGCCCGCCGCCGCGTACGCGCCCTGCCCGCCGCCACGACTCCGGTCGCCGCCCAGGCGGGCATCGTCAGGCAGTTCAGGGTGGCCTGGGAGGCGGGGGACATCGCTGCTCTCATCGGGCTGCTCGACCCTCGGGCCACGGCGGTCGCGGACGGCGGCGGCGTGGTCAGCGCGGTGCCGGGCCCGGTCGTGGGCGCCGAGCAGATCGCGCGCTACGCCGTGGCCATCGCCGCGATGGCGCCCATGGTGATCATGGAGCGCTCGGTCAACGGCGTGCCGGGCCTGGTGGCGCAGCGGGACGGGGTCACCGTGCTGGTGATGGCGTTCGAGGTCGCCGACGACCGGATCAGGCGGATCTGGGGCGTACGCAACCCCGACAAGCTGCGGGGCTGGGGAGCAGACTAGGCGGCCTCGTGATCGATCGCGGATTCAGGTCGTTTCCTGGACTCCGACCCGGCCCGCTGGCCGCGAACGGCGATCTTCGGGCGCCGCGTGCCGGTGGTAATGGTGCTAGCGGCTTAAGGACAGGTCGAGCTGGGCGGTGGGGAACGGGGTCGCGTGCGCGCGGGGCTCGGTGTGCAGCGGCCAGTAGAAGTCGTTCATGACCGCGGCGGCCGGTGCGTGCCGCCGGACCAGCGCCTGCGCCCAGCCGGGCAGCTCGGGGCAGGGGAGTCCGGCGGCGCTGCGGCGTACCAGGTCGAAGCGCTCGGGCCAGGTCTCCAGCGGGCTCACCGCCTTGACCACGCTGTTGACCAGCTGCATCACCGCGTAGCCCAGGTCGTGGTCGCGGTGGGCGGCCAGGAACTCCCGCTCGGCGGCCGGCAGCTCGAACCGGGGTGAGGTGGCCAGCCCGAGGTCGCCGAAGTAGAGGTGCCGCCCGTCGGTGAGCACGTTGCGGAAGTGGTGGTCGAAGTGGATCAGCTCGCCGCCGAGCAGCGGCACCCGGAGCAGCAGCTCCCGCTCGACCATCGCGTACGCCGCCTCGGCGGCACCGGCGGCCACCCGCTCGTCCAGCCAGTCGGCCAGGTTCCACGGCAGGTGCTCCAGCAGCAGCACCACGCTCGCGGTCGAACCGGCCACCGCCGCGAGCCGCTGCCGGACCGCGTCCGAGCCGCCCCAGTACGCCACCGTCCGCTCGGGGTCGGCGTGCTCCTCGGGGGTGGTCTGCGGCGGCCGCCCGTCCAGCACCCGCCAGTGGTGCAGCAGCGGGACCGTGCCGCCCCGCCCGCCCAGCATGTGGCCGTTGGCCAGCTCGTGCGCGGCGACCTCCCGCCACACCCCGAACCCCGGCCCGGCTACGCCGTACTGGCAGGACAGCGGCAGGTCGAAGAGGTTGGCGGTGCTGCGCGTATGCCGCCGTTCCAGGTCGGTCAGCGGGATCCGCTTGGCGAAGACGGCTGTCCCGTCGAGGTCGAGCACCGTGTGCACGCCGCCGATGCCCTTGCCGAGCAGTGGGGTCTCCGCCAGCAGCCGGGTCAGCCGGGCGTCGCTGAGCAGCGCCGCCAAGGTGGAGGCGGCCGCGTGCCGGGCCAGCCGGGCCGGCAGCGACCGGTCGAGGGTGTCGAGCACGCCGCTCAGCCTAGGGGTCCGGCCGGTCGCGGGTCGCCCCGTGACCGGCCGGAACCGGCGTCAACCGTGCGCGCGGGTGTGCGCGGCGAGGAAGGACAGCTGGTCGGCGTACAGGTCGATGGTTCGGGAGATCGACGCGCTGCCGTGTCCGACGTCGCCCTCGCGCCGCAGCAGCACCGGCGCGCCGGTGCTCGCGTGCTGGAGCGCGGCGGCGAACTTGCGCGCGTGCAGCGGATCGACCCGGGTGTCGCTGTCGAACACCGTGAACAGCACCGCCGGATAGGCGGTGCCCTCGCGCACGTTGTGGTACGGCGAGTACGCCAGCAGCCAGTCCAGCTGCTCGGGCACGGTGGCGCTGCCGTACTCCCCGGCCCAGGTGGATCCCAGCCCGAACAGCTCGTAGCGGACCATGTCCAGCAGCGGCGCCGAGCAGACGACCGCCGCGTACCGGTCGGGCCGCTGGGTCAGCGCC
Source organism: Catellatospora sp. KI3 (assembly GCF_029948125.1). Classification (GTDB taxonomy): domain Bacteria; phylum Actinomycetota; class Actinomycetes; order Mycobacteriales; family Micromonosporaceae; genus Catellatospora. The sequence continues at coordinate 171,971 of NZ_JASAMB010000008.1, read as the reverse complement.
GCCCCGACCAGCAGGCCGCCGTTGGAGCCGCCGAAGATCGCCAGCTGCTCCGGGGTGGTGATCCCGTTGTCGACCAGCCAGTCGGCGGCGGCGTGGAAGTCGTCGAAGACGTTCTGCTTGTGCGCGAGCATGCCCGCCCGGTGCCACGCCTCGCCCTCCTCGCCGCCGCCGCGCAGGTTGGCCACCGCCCAGACGCCGCCCGCCTCGATCCAGGCGATGGCGTTGGGCGAGTACCACGGGGCGAGCGAGATGTTGAAGCCGCCGTAGCCGTACAGGACGGTCGGGCGGGGTCCGGCCGCGCGGCCGGGCGCCGACACCACGAACATGTGCACGTCGGTGCCGTCGGCCGAGGTGTAGGTGACCTGCGTGGTGGTCAGCTGGGGCGCGCACGGCGCCCCGGGCGGACCGGCCCACCGGGACACCGACGAGTCCCGGGCGTCGAACCGGTAGACCGTGCCGGGGCTGGCGTAGTCGCTGTAGCTGAACCAGGCCTGGTCGGCCGGGTCCGGGCGGGCGCTCAGCGGGCCGATGCTGCCCAGGCCCGGCAGGGCGACCTTGGACAGTTCGACCCCGGTCTCCAGGTCGTGCACGGTCAGCTCGTCGATGGCGTGCCGGGTGGTGTTGACGAGCAGGACCGGCTGGTCCAGCGAGTCGCCGTCGAGGATCTCGTACCCGTTGAGCACCGCGTCCGGATCCTGGCCGACCAGGTCGGTCCAGTGCGCGTAGTCCAGGTGCGCCGGGTCGGTGGTGCACAGCCGCCAGCGCGGGGCGTCGCGGTTGGTACGCAGGTAGACCCGGTCGCCGTGGAAGTACGGGAAGGTCAGCGCGTCGACGCCGACCTGCAGCGGCCGCAGGTCCGGCGCGTCGGCGGGGCAGGCGGCCAGGTCGGCGATCCACACGTCGTTGCGCGGGTCGGTGCCCTGGTTCTCCTGCACCCACAGCCAGCGGCCGTCGGGGGAGACGCTGGGGTAGAAGTAGCGTCCGCGCGGCGATCCGTCGCCGAGGATCAGCGCGTCGGTGTCCGGGTCGGTGCCCAGGCGGTGCAGGTACACCCGGCGGTGCAGTTTCGGGTCGTCGCCGGGCACCGAGCCCGGCGCCAGGAAGCGCGAGTAGTAGAACGCCGAGCCGCCGGGCAGCCAGGCGATGTGGGTGTGCCGCATCCGGCCGATCGGCCCGTCGACGACCTCGCCGGTGGCGACGTCGAGCACGCGCAGCTGCGGCTCCTCGGTGCCGCCGACGCTCAGCGCGTACGCCAGCAGGGTGCCCTCCCAGGACGGGTAGAACCAGTCCAGGGTGGTGGCGCCGGACGGGTCCAGCGCGCCGGGGTCGATGAGCACGCGTTCGGTGCCGTCGGGCTCGATCACGTGCAGCACGGCGTGGTCCTGCGCGGCGGTGCGGCGCAGGAAGAAGCCTCGTTCGCCGTACCAGCGAGGGGCCGTCACGGCGCCGACGGCCAGCAGCTGCGCCAGCCGCTCGCGCAGCGTGTCCCGGTCGGGCCAGCCGGACCGCGCGGCGGCGAGCAGCTCGTCCTGCCCGGCCGACCAGGCCTGGGTGCGGGGGTCCGCCGGATCCTCCAGCCACCGGTACGGATCGGCGACCGACCGACCGTGCAGCTGTTCGACCAGGTCAAGCCGCGGCGCGGGGGGCGGATTGACGGAGGGTGTCGTGGGGGTGGACATAACGTCAAGTCTGCCCGACAGATGCCACGGTCTCGCGTGCCCATTTCGCGTGTGCGAACGGTGGCTCAGCGCGTGCGCGAACGGTGGCTCAGCGCGTGCGCGAACGGTGGTCCGGTCCCGGGGCGAATGGGCGATCAGCGCGCGGGGCCCGCGTGCGGCCCTTAGATTCAGACCTATGCGTGGACTCATCGTCGAGGCAGGACAGGCGGACTCGGCCCAGCTCGTCGACGACCTGCCCGAGCCTGACCCGGCTGAGGGCCAGGTCCTGGTAAGGGCACTGGCCGTGGGCATCTGCGGCACCGACCGCGAGATCATCGCCGGGGAGTACGGCGAGGCGCCCGGCCCCGACGGCCGCCTCGTCCTCGGGCACGAGTCGCTGGGCCGGGTGCTGTCCGACGACTCCGGCCGCTGGCAGCCCGGCGACCTGGTCGCGGGCATCGTCCGGCGCCCCGACCCGCAGCCGTGCCGCAACTGCGCGGCCGGCGAGTGGGACATGTGCCGCAACGGCCGCTACGTCGAGTGCGGGATCAAGCAGCGGCACGGTTTCGCCCGCGAACGCTGGCGTACCGAACCGGACTTCGCCGTCGGCCTGGACGAGTCCCTGGCCGAGGTGGGCGTGCTGCTCGAACCGGCCAGCGTGGTGGCCAAGGCATGGGAGCACATCGAGCGCATCGGCGCCCGCGCGGCCTGGGCGCCGGAGTCGGTCCTGGTCACCGGCGCCGGTCCGATCGGGCTGCTCGCCGCGCTGCTCGGCAGCCAGCGCGGGCTGGACGTGCACGTGCTCGACCGGGCCGAGAGCGGACCGAAGCCCGATCTGGTACGGCGGCTCGGCGGCACGTACCACACCGGCTCGGTGTGCGCCCTGCCGTTCGAGCCGGACATCGCGCTGGAGTGCACCGGCGCGCCCGTGGTCATCGCCAACGTGATCAGCCAGGTGGGGCCGAACGGCGTCGTCTGCCTGGCCGGGGTGTCCAGCGGCGGCCGCCCGCTGAGCCTGGACGTGGCGGAGCTGAACAAGGAGGTGGTGCTGGAGAACAACGTCACCTTCGGTTCGGTCAACGCCAACCTGCGCCACTGGGAGGCCGCCGCGGCCGCCCTGGCCGCGGCCGACCACGACTGGCTCTCGTCGCTGATCACCCGCCGCGTCCCCCTCACCGACTGGCGCGACGCCCTCACCCACCGCCCCGACGACATCAAAGTCACCCTCACCTTCTGAACGAAGGAAGGGCCCCTTCTTAACCGCCGTCTCGCGGGGCGCTCGCCATCGCGGGCGAGTTGATCAGGAAGCCGTGCATGCGACACGCCGTCGAACCGTGCCATAGGTTCATGATCAACGGGGTGGGGCGGTGGTGGTGGACAGGATGGTGCGGGTTACCAGGGTGGGGTTGTCGGACATGGGGACGTGGCCGCAGCGGGGGAGGGTGAGGTGGGTGGCTGTGGGGAGGCGGTGGCGGGCGGTGGTGGCCTGCCGGGGGAGCAGGATGCGGTCGCGGTCGCCCCAGGCGATGGTGACCGGGCAGGTGGGCTCGCCCCGGTACTGGTAGCCGGGGGCGGAGCGGGCCACGGCGCGGAAGCCCGCGCCGTCGCGCATCGCCAGGGCGTCGGCGGTGGCCCGTTCGGCGGTCAGCCGGCCGGGGCGGTGCATCAGCATGCCGAAGGCCAGGCTGCGGCCGGGCCGGGCGCTGAGGTGCGCGCGTACCAGCGTCGGCGGCAGCATCGTCCCGGCGCGCAGGGTGTGCAGCACGGTCAGGGCGTACCGGCGCTGCCAGGGCTGCCAGAAGCCGGCCGGGGCGAACGCGGTGGCCGACGCCGCCAGCCCGGCGGCGGCCAGCTCCAGCGCGATCGAGCCGCCGAGGCTGTTGCCCGCCACGTGCGGCCGGTTCAGGCCCTCCCGGCGCAGCCACTTCGCGATCAGCGCCACCAGCGGGGCCATGCCGTCGGGCATGCCGCCGTCGGGGACGGGCGAGCGACCGAAGCCGGGCAGGTCGATCGCGATCACCTCATGTACGGCGGCCAGCGGGTCCAGCACCGGCTCCCAGGCGCGCCAGTGGTGGCCGATGCCGTGGACCAGCACCAGCGGGCTGCCGCTGCCCCGGCGCTCGTACGCGATCCTCACCGTCGGCCCTCCTCCGCGCTGTGCGCCCCGAACGCCCGCCCCAGCGCGGCGACCTCGGCCTCCATCCGGGGCACAAGCTCGCCCGAGTGCCGGGTGACGGCGGCCCCGCCCAGCCGACTGTTGAGCACCGTACGCAGCGCCTGCACCGCCGCGATCGAGCGCGGCACGTACACCCGCCGCCGTCGCCGCTCCAGTCCGCGCACGAACGCCCGCGCGCACCGCTCCACCGAGGTGATCGACCCGACCGGCCACGGCATCCGCCCCAGCGCGGCCCGGAACGACGGCAGGTCGTCGCGGGCGTCGCGGACCAGGTCGGTGTCGATCCACCCCGGATGCGCGGTGCCGACGGTGACCCCGTGGTGGGCCAGCTCCAGCCGCAGCGCGTTGCCGAAGTGCTCCACCCCCGCCTTGGCGGCGCAGTACGCGGCCAGCCCCGGCAGCGCCGCGAACGCCGCCGTCGACGACACCAGCAGGTAGTGCCCGCGCGCGGCGATCACCGGCGCCGCCGTCGCGGCGACCGTGCGCATCACCCCGATCAGGTTCACCTGCACGGTACGGGCCAGCGCCTCGATGTCGCCGGTGGCGACCGTGCCGAAGCTGGCCACCCCGGCGTTGGCGACCACGGCGTCGATGCGCCCGAACCGCGCCAGCGTGCCGGCGACCGCCCCGGCCAGCGCGGCCGAGTCGGTCACGTCCGCCTCGTACCAGGCCGCCTCGTACCCGCCGCCGGTCAGCTCGGCGGCGAGCTCGCGCAGCAGCGCGGGCTCCAGCCCGACCAGGGCCAGCCGGGCCCCGCGGGCGGCGGCCAGCCTGGCCGTGTGCGCCCCGATGCCCCGGGCGGCCCCGGTGATGAGCACGGTCCGGCCCGCCAGCGGCCCGCTCATCGGCCACCGCCCGCGGTCGCGCCGACCGCCCGGTACGCCCCGGCGTCGAACCGGCGGGTGCGCAGCCAGTACGACCAGGTGTAGCCCGGCCACAGGGTGGAGTTGCGACCGCTGCCGTCCAGGTACCAGCTGCGGCAGCCGCCGGTGGTCCACACGGTCCCGCGCATGCGCCGGTCCAGCGCCGCGTTGTACTCCCGCTGCGCCCGCTCGGTCGGCTCGATCGGCACGCCGGTGCGGTCGAGGTGGCGCAGCGCGCCGAGCAGGTAGTCCAGCTGCGCCTCGATCATGAAGACGACCGAGTTGTGGCCCAGGCCGGTGTTCGGGCCCAGCAGCAGGAACAGGTTCGGGAAGCCGCTGACGGTGAGGCCGCGGTAGGCGTACATGCTGCCGCCCCAGTGCTCGGCCAGGGTGCGGCCGTCGGCGCCCCGGACCGTACGGGCCAGCGGCAGGTTGGTGACGTGGAAGCCGGTACCGAAGATGATCGTGTCGACCGGGTGCTCGCGCCCGTCGGCGGTGACCACGCCGCTCGGGGTGACCCGCGTGACCGCCTCGGTCACCACCTCGACGTTGTCGCGGGTCAGCGCCGGGTAGTAGTCGTCGGAGAGCAGCACCCGCTTGCAGCCCATGGTGTAGCGCGGGGTGAGCTTGGCGCGCAGCACCGGGTCCGCGACGGCGCGGCGCAGGTGGCGGCGGGCCATCGCCTGCCCGAACCGCATCAGCGCGGGCCGCAGGAAGGCGGTGCCCTGCGCCTCGCGGGCCCAGTAGACCGCGGCGCGGGCCAGCCGCTGCGCGCCGGGCACGTGCCGGAACAGGGCGCGTTCGAGCGCGGTGATGGGCCGGTCGCGGCGCGGCAGCACCCAGGCCGGGGTGCGCTGCAGCAGCGTCAGGTGGGCCACCTCGGGCGCGATCCGCGGCACGAACTGGATCGCCGAGGCGCCGGTGCCGACCACGGCGACCCGCCGCCCGGTCAGGTCCAGGTCGTGGCGCCAGCGCGCGGAGTGGAACAGCTCGCCCTGGAAGCCGGCCAGGCCGGGCAGGTCGGGGACGCTGGGCTCGGTGAGCGGCCCGCCGGCGGCCACCAGCACATCCGCCGTGTACGCCCCGTGCGAGGTCGCCAGCCGCCACACCCGCCGCTCGGCGTCCCACGCCGCCGAGTGCACCTCGTGCGCCAGCCGCAGGTGCGGGCGCACCCCGTGCTCGTCGGCGACCCGCCGCAGGTACGCCCAGATCTCCGGCTGCGGCGAGAAGCTGCGCGACCAGTCGGGGTTGGGCGCGAACGACAGCGAGTACAGGTGCGACGGCACGTCGCAGGCGCAGCCGGGGTACGTGTTGTCGCGCCAGGTGCCGCCGACGTCGGCGCCCCGGTCGAACACCAGGAAGTCGCGGTACCCCGCGCGGCGCAGCCGGATCGCCGCCCCGAGCCCGCCGAACCCGGCCCCCACCAGCGCGATCGCGGTATGGGTGGCGCTGCCGTCCACGGCTCACCCCCTCTCTCGAAGTCTGGCTCAGCCGTTGGTACCAGCCAGTACCACCGTCGCCGCCGAAATTACCACCAGGTAACAGAGCGCGGAAGGGGATGGGCGGCAGCATCGCCCCGGTACAGTCGGCAACCGTTCCAGCACCTCCGGAGGAGCCGTGGCCGCACCCACGAGAACGGCCGAGACCATCCGTCGCGACCTCACCGGCGCGCTCGCGACCTGTGTATCCGAGAAGGGGTACTCCGCCACCACCATCGCCGACGTCGTCGCGCTGGCCAGGGTGTCCAAACGCACCTTCTACGAGCACTTCACCGACAAGGAAGAGTGCCTGATGGCGCTCTACGAGCACGTCTGCGACCGGCTGATGCTGATCATCCGGGCGGCGGCCAGCGGCGACCAGCCGTGGCCCCAGCGCATCAGCGACGGCGCGGCGGCCTACCTCGGCGCGCTGGAGACGATGCCGTCGTTCACCCGGACCATGCTGATCGAGGTGCAGGCCGCCGGGCAGCGCGCGTTCATGCTGCGGCAGCGCACGCTGCAGGGGTTCGCGCAGACGCTGGTCGACATGGTCGAGATCGGCCGGCAGTACGATCCGCGGCTGGAGCCGCTGGCCCCGGCGCAGGCGCTGGCGATCGTGGGCGGCATCAACGAGCTGCTGCTGCACGCGATCGACCCGTACGCCCCCGTGGCGGAGCTGGACGACGGCCGCGACGGCCGGTTCGCGGCCCTGCACGCCGACGTGGTCCGCCTCATCGCGGCAGTCCTCAGCTTCCGCCCTGAAACCTCCACCGCCGCCCCCGGCTTCCGCCTCTGAAACTTCCACCGCCGCGCCTCGGATCGCCCCGCTCGCGGCCCAGCCGCCCGCCTTTTATCGACGCTGGCCTATCCAGGAGACGAATCTTGGAAATCCGTCTTCTAGATAGGCCAGCGTCAATTTCGGGCGGGGACGGACACCCGCTCGATCTGGGCCGGCCGGCTCCACCGTCGACGACGCCGAGGCCGGGCGCGCGCCTGCCGGCGGCCGGTGTGTCGTCCGTGGACGAGCCGCACGTGGCGCATCGCGACGGGGTGACCGAGCTGTGGATGTCCTTCTGCGCGACCCTGACGGGCGTCCTCTCGCCCTGATGCGGCAGCGTTCCGGCGCGCGAGGCGGTGCCGCCGGGGGCTACCGCAGGGCGGCATTCGTCGCTTTTGGGTGCCCGGAAACGGGGTCCATGGGAGCGCGACCACTGCTGGTCAAGGCTTTTTGCTCGAGTGCCGTGGAAATCGACGGACAGTGTTGTGTCGGCCATGTTTCCTGTGCGAGTATGAAGCCCGTTCGTGGGGAGCCGAACACGCGAACTCATCGCCGAGGGCAGCCCGATGTCTCATCGGGACGGCGGTGGCACGGACCGTGATGCGGTCGCGTGCGTCACCTAGCAACGCCCGGCCGGGCCGGGCACATCTGATCCATCCCGTGCTCTCGTGTGCGGCCATCCTCCCGGCCGTCCGTGGGAGCGCTACCGCGATCTCGTCCGGGATCGCGGGACCTGCCCAAGGAGATGGCAATGAAGTTCCCGATCAGGCTTGCCGGAAGGCGCAAGGTAGCCGCGCTGACCGGTGCGGGCGCCCTCGTGGTCGCCAGCCTCGTCACCCTCCCCGCGACCCTGGCGCACGCCGCGCCCGGTTGCGACATCACGTACACCACGAACGACTGGACCGAGGGCACCAACCAGGGTGGCTTCACCGGCACGGTCGTCGTCAAGAACACCGGTGACGCGATCACCAACTGGACGCTGAAGTTCGCCTTCCCGGGCGGTCAGACGTTCACCCAGGGCTGGTCGGCGACCTGGTCGGCCTCCGGCGCCAACGTCACCGCGGTGGCGCTGGACTGGAACAAGAACCTGGCGACCGGCGCCTCGACCAGCCTCGGCTTCAACGGCAAGTGGACCGGCAGCAACCCGAAGCCGACCTCGTTCACCCTGAACGGCGTCACCTGCACGGGCGGCACCACCACCAGCCCGTCGCCGAGCACCCCGCCGAGCCCGAGCGCCAGCGCGAGCCCCAGCGCCAGCCCGAGCCCGAGCGGCGGCACCAAGCAGATCATCTTCTCGCCGACCTCGACGGTCGTCGCCGAGGGTGCGAGCAGCGCGGTCACGGTCAAGCTGAGCTCGGCCCCCACCTCGAACGTGACGGTGGCGCTGGCCCGTACCGGTGACAGCGACATCTCCGCGCCTGCGTCGGTCACGCTGACCCCGTCCAACGCCGTCGCCGGCGTGTCCGTGGCAGTCGCCGCGGCCGAGGACGCCGACCAGACCAACGGCACCGCGACGATCACCGCGTCGTCCTCCGGTTACACCAGCGCCACGCTGGCCGTGACCGAGTCCGACAACGACTCGATCGGCAAGGTCGACAACCCGTACTCCGGCTCGACCGGTTACGTGAACCCGGAGTGGAAGGCCAAGGCCACCGCGGAGCCCGGCGGCAGCCGCGTCGCCAACACCTCCACCGCCGTGTGGCTGGACCGGATCGCCGCGATCGCCGGCAGCTCGACCAGCATGGGCCTGCGGGCGCACCTGGACGCCGCTGTGGCGCAGGACGCCGCCAACGGCGCCACCCCGCTGACGGTCATGTTCGTGATCTACGACCTGCCCGGCCGTGACTGCTCGGCGCTGGCCTCCAACGGTGAGCTGGGCGTCGACGAGCTGCCCCGCTACAAGACGGAGTACATCGACCCGATCGCCGCGATCCAGGCCGACTCGAAGTACTCGGCGCTGCGGATCGTCAACATCATCGAGATCGACTCGATCCCGAACCTGGTGACGAACCTGAACGTGGCGAAGTGCTCGACCATGAACCAGAACGGCGGCTACGTCAAGGGCATCGGCTACGCGCTGTCCAAGCTCGGCCCGATCGCCAACACCTACAACTACATCGACTCCGCCCACCACGGCTGGATCGGCTGGGACACCAACTTCGGCCCCACCGCCACCAAGCTGAAGGAGGCGGCGACCGCCGAGGGCAGCAACGTCAACTACGTCCACGGCTTCATCACCAACACCGCCAACTACTCGGCCCTGACCGAGCCGTACTTCACCATCAACACCTCGGTGAACGGCACCTCGGTCCGCCAGGCCAAGTGGGTCGACTGGAACTTCTACGTCGACGAGCTCACCTTCGCGCAGGCGTTCCGCGGTCAGCTGGTCTCGGCCGGCTTCAACTCGAACATCGGCATGCTGATCGACACCTCGCGCAACGGCTGGGGCAACTGCGTGCAGACCCCGTGCCAGTCGATCCAGACGACCCGGCCCACGGCCCCGTCGACCTCGACCAACGTGGACACGTTCGTCAACCAGTCCCGCATCGACCGCCGCATCCACGCCGGTAACTGGTGCAACCAGGCCGGCGCCGGCATGGGCGAGCGTCCGAAGGCCGCCCCGGCCACCGGTATCGACGCGTACGTGTGGGTGAAGCCCCCGGGCGAGTCCGACGGTTCCAGCAGCCTGATCCCGAACAACGAGGGCAAGGGCTTCGACCGGATGTGCGACCCGACCTACACCGGTAACGAGCGCAACGGCAACAGCATGACCGGCTCGCTGCCCAACGCCCCGATCTCGGGGCAGTGGTTCTCGGCTCAGTTCCAGCAGCTGATGGCGAACGCCTACCCGCCGCTGTCCTGATTCACTGACTTGGCGGTGGGAAGCCACTGACAGGTGAACGAAGGCCCCCTCTTCCGCTCGCGCGGGGGAGGGGGCCTTTCGTCGTACCCGATGGATCAGTGGCGCCGGCTGCGGCTCGGCCGCGGGCTGGGCGAATTCTCGGTGTCCGAAGGGCTCGGCTCCGCCGACGGCGTCGGCTTGGGCGTGGGCTTGGCGGTCGGCTTGGCCGAGGGCTTCGGCGTCGGCTTGGCGGGCTTGGGCTTGTCGTCCTTGCCGCCGCTCGGCTTGTCCTCGTTCTTGTCCTCGTTCTTGCCGTGATCCTTCTTGCCGTCGCTCCGGTCGTCGGAGTGCTCGTCGGGGCTCGGCGAGGGCACCGCGCTCGGCGACGGCGAGGCCGGCACCGGTTCGAGGCCGGGTTCGTCGCCGCGGTCGCGGTGGTCGGCGACGACCAGCGTCCGGGTCGGCGCCACGAACTGCTTGACCTCCAGCGGCCCGGAGCCGGTGGCCAGGGTGGCGGCCACGGCCCGGTAGACCTGCGGCAGCACCGCCGCGCCGACCTTGTCCAGCGGGCTGTCCGGGTTGGCGGCGATCGCCGCGGCGGCCAGCTGCGGCGTGTACGCCACGAACGTCTCGGTCATGTTGTCGGTGGAGCTGCCGGTCTTGCCCGCGACCGGGCGCCCGCCCAGCAGCTGCGAGACCGCCGTGGCCGTGCCGCCGTCGCAGCCGTGGTACGCGCTCTGCTGGCCCACCGGGCAGCGGGCCGCGTCGGTGGCGGCCCGCGCCACGTCGTCGGTGATCACCTGGCGGCAGTCGGGCCGCGCCACGTCCAGCTCCGCCCCGGCGGCGGTGGTCACCGAGCGCACCGGCACCGGCGTGCAGTACTTCCCGTCGGCGGCCAGGGTGGCGTATGCGTTGGCCAGGTCCAGCGGGGTGGTCAGCGAGACGCCCAGGGTGAACGAGCCCCAGCTGGCCGCGCTGCTGCGGGCCCGGTCGGCGTCGCCGGAGTCGCGGAACTGGATGCCCAGCCGCTGCGCCATCTCGACCGCCCGGTCGGCCCCGACCTGCTCCTCCAGCCACACGAAGTACGTGTTCACCGACCGGCCGAAGCCGGTCCACATGTTGCGCCTGCCGTCCATGAAGCTCGGGCTGGCGTTCTTGGGGCACCAGAAGCCGTCGCAGCTGGTGGTCTCACCCGAGTCCGGCCAGCGGGTGACCAGGCGGCTGGGCGAGTCGAAGCTGGTGTCCAGGGTCTTGCCCTGCTCCAGCGCCGCCAGCATGGTGAACATCTTGAACGTCGAGCCGGCCTGGTAGCCGTGCGCGGTGTCGGCCCCGGCGATCAGCTGGTTGACCGTGTTGCCGGGCTTGTCGACCGGGTTGTAGTGCCGGTTGACGGCCATCGCGAGCACCCGGCCGGTGCCGGGCTCGACCACGGCCATCGGCAGGGCGCGCTTGCTGGTGTACCCGTACACCTTGACGGCCTGCCGCTGCGCCTCGGTGGCGATGGCGGGGTCGAGCGTGGTGACGATGCGGTATCCGCCCAGCTTCAGCGCCTGCACCCGGGCCTCGGGCGTGTCGCCGAACGCGGGCTGCGACTTCCACCAGGTGCGGAAGTAGTCGCAGAAGAAGCCCCACTCGTTCTTCGAGGCGACGCAGTCGTTGGGGGAGGAGCCGCGCTTGAGCACCGGCGCGGTGGCCTGCGCCGCGTCGGCCTGCTGCCGGCTGATCGAGCCGGTGCCGACCATCGCGGCCAGCACGTACTCGCGGCGGGCCACGGCGCCGTCCAGGCCCTTGGTCAGCGGGTTGTCCGCCTCGGGGGCCTGCAGCAGGCCCGCCAGCAGGGACGCCTCGCCCAGGGTCAGGTCGGCGGCGTTCTTGGAGAAGTAGGTGTGCGCGGCGGCGTCGACGCCGTACGCGCCCGCGCCGAAGTAGGCGATGTTGAGGTAGCGCTCCAGGATCTCGTTCTTGGAGAGCTTCTGCTCCAGCGACAGCGCGTACCGCGCCTCGCGGATCTTGCGGGACGCGGTCTGCTCGGTGGCGGACTCGCGCTCCTCGGGGGTCAGCCCCGGGTCGTTCTTGAGCACGTTGCGGACGTACTGCATGGTCAGCGTCGAGGCGCCTTGCTCGACGCCGCCGCTGGCGCCGTTGGCGACCACCGCGCGCAGCACACCGCGCACGTCCACGCCGTGGTGGGTGAAGAAGCGGGTGTCCTCGGCGGCCACGACCGCGTCGCGCATCGCCGGGGCCACCTGGTCCAGGGGCACGTCGCGGCGGTTCTGGTCGTAGAACGTGGTGATCACGGTCTTGCCGTCGTTGGCGTACAGGTAGCTGGCCTGGGCGGTGGCGGGCTCGCGCAGCACCTGCGGCAGCGACTCGTACGAGGGCGCGGTCTGCTCGATGGCCCAGTCGGCCAGCGCGACCGCGGGGGTGGCGGCGACGGCCAGCACGGCACCCACCGCGACGGTGACCACGGCGATCTTGGTAAGTCGCTTGGCCAGGGGTTTTCGCGACATGAGAGCACCTTCGGGGGAGGGACGGGGCTGATCAAGACTGCCCCGTCCGCTCCGGTTCGCCTGGCATATGTGGTGCACATCGCATTTTTTGCATTTAGCACCCAACTCGGACTCTTCCCAGCCCAAGCCCATGTCGTCCGTCGGCGACCGCTGTTAGGAAGGGACCCTTCTACTACGGAATGCGATAAGAAGGGACCCTTCCTTACCTCAGAGCGTGACGGCGAGGCGGGGACCGCGGGTGATCGTGTGGATCACGCCGGCGGCGCGCAGGTCGGCCTCGATGGCGTCGTGCGGGGCGCCGTCGGGCAAGGTCAGCACCGACACGGGGGTACGCATCGACAGCTTCGCCTCGGACTTGGCGCGGCGCACCGCCTCGATCGCCTCGATGGCCGCGGCCAGCACCGCCGGGTCGCCCCCGGGGCCGAGTTCGTCGGGGGTGGGCCACGGGGCGCGGTGGATGCTCGCGCCGTGCCACCACGACCAGGCCTCCTCGGTCACGAACGGCAGCACCGGGGCCAGCAGCCGCAGCAGCACCGACAGGGCGGTACGCAGGGCCAGCCGGGCCGAGTCGGCGGCGGCTGCGCCGTGCTCGCCGTAGGCGCGCGCCTTCACCAGCTCCAGGTAGTCGTCGCAGAACGTCCAGAAGAAGCGCTCGGCGGCGGCCAGGGCGCGGCCCTGGTCGTACTGCTCCAGGGCCGTGGTGGCCTCGGCGAGCACCGGGCGCAGCGCGGCCAGCAGGGCTCGGTCCAGCGGCTCGGTGATCGCGGCTCCGGGTGCGGGTTCGCCCAGGCCGAGCACGAACCGGGTGGCGTTGAGGATCTTGGTCGCGAGGCGGCGGCCGATCCGCATCTGCCCGGTGTCGAACGCGGTGTCGGCGCCGGGGCGGGCAGCGGCGGCCCAGTAGCGCACGGCGTCGGAGCCGTACTCGTGCAGCAGCCCCACCGGGGTCACCACGTTCCCCACGGACTTCGACATCTTCTTGCGGTCGGGGTCCAGGATCCACCCCGCGATCGCGGCCGTACGCCACGGCAGCGCGCCGTGCTCGGCGTGGCCGCGCAGCACCGTCGCGAACAGCCAGGTACGGATGATCTCGTGCGCCTGCGGCCGCAGATCCATCGGAAACACCCGCGCGAACAGGTCGTCGTCGGCGCCCCAGCCGCCCGCGATCTGCGGGGTGAGCGAGGACGTCGCCCAGGTGTCCATCACGTCCGGGTCGCCGGTGAAGCCGCCCGGCACGTCGCGCTGGTCGGCGCTGTACCCGGGCGGGGTGTCCGAGCTGGGGTCGATCGGCAGCACGTCCTCGGCGGGGGTGATCGGGCGGCCGTGGTCGGGCTGCCCGTCGGCGTCCAGCGGGTACCACACCGGGATCGGCACCCCGAAGAAGCGCTGGCGGCTGATCAGCCAGTCCCCGGCCAGGCCCTGCACCCAGTGGTCGTAGCGGCTGCGCATGTGCGCGGGCTGCCAGTTCAGCTCCCGCCCCCGGGCCAGCAGCGCCGTACGCAGCTCAGGGTCGCGGCCGCCGTTGCGCACGTACCACTGGCGGGTCGGCACGATCTCCAGCGGCTTCTCGCCGCGCTCGTAGAACTTCACCGGATGCCTGATCGGCTCCGGGGTGCCCAGTAGCTCGCCGGTCTCGCGCAGCAGCACCGCCACCTGCTCGCGGGCCGCGGCGGGGGTCAGCCCGGCCAGCCGCGCGTACGCCGCCCGGCCGCTCTCGTCCAGGTGCGCCGGGGCCTCGGCCAGCAGCCGCCCGTCGAAGCCCAGCACCGGCCGCGTCGGCAGGTCCAGCTCGCGCCACCAGATCACGTCGGCGGCGTCGCCGAACGTGCAGATCATCGCGATGCCGGTGCCCTTGGCCGGGTCGGCCAGGGGATGCGCCAGCACCGGCACCCGGGCGCCGAAGCCGGGCGTGCGCACGCTCGTGCCGAACAGCGGCGCGTAGCGGGCGTCGTCCGGGTGCGCGACCAGCGCCACGCACGCGGGCAGCAGCTCCGGCCGCGTGGTCGCCACGATGATCGGTTCGGCGGCGGCGCCGTCGGGGTGGAAGGCGATCCGGTGGTACGCCCCCGGCCGCTCCCGGTCCTCCGTCTCCGCCTGCGCCACCGCGGTACGGAACGTGGTGTCCCACAGCGTCGGCGCCTGCGCCTGGTACGCCTCCCCGCGCGCCAGCGCCCGCAGGAACGCCCGCTGCGACACCGCCCGCGCCCGCGCGCCGATCGTCGTGTACAGCAGCGACCAGTCCACCGACAGCCCCACCAGCCGGAACAGCTCCTCGAAGGCGCGCTCGTCCAGCTCGGTCTGCCGGGCGCACAGCTCGGTGAAGTTGCGCCGCGACACCGGCACCTGCTCCCGACCGGGCTGCTCCGGCGGCGTGAAGTCCGGGTCGTACGGCAGCGACGGGTCGCAGCGCACCCCGAACCGGTGCTGCACCCGGCGCTCGGTCGGCAGGCCGTTGTCGTCCCACCCCATCGGGTAGAACACCTCGCGCCCGCGCATGCGCTGGAACCGGGCCAGCACGTCGGTCTGGGTGTACGAGAACACGTGCCCCACGTGCAGCGCGCCGCTGGCCGTCGGGGGCGGGGTGTCGATGGCGAACACGCGCTCGCGCGGCGCCGCGCGGTCGAAGCGGTACAGCTGGTCGGCGTCCCAGCGCTGGGACCACTTGGCGGCCAGCCCGTCGATCGAGGGCTTCTCCGGAAGGCTCATGACCTCACCTCGGTGGGTATGGCGCCCGTACGCGAGAGAGAGGTTGGGTGACCACCGCGCGCGTCGGGCGCGGTGATCGAAGGATTACGCGCGGCCCGGTTCGGCTACGCGTACTACCGACAGCGTCGATGCGGGGAGCGCGCGGGTCATGGCTCCTCCTTCGGCATCGGTCGGCGTTGCCCACGATGGTACCGGTGCGCCGCCGCCCGCGCACCCATGATCATGGAGGCCGCGCGTCGCGCTGGTATCCTGACTGTCTTGTGACCTCCGCTGACCTCGACTCCGCCGTGGCCGACGCCGCCGATCCGGCCGGTGTGCTGCCCGACGGCCGCCACCTGACCCGCATCACCACCTTCTACCCGCGCCGCGGGCGGGTGAGCGGGCGGCACGAGGACGCGCTGACCCGGCTGTGGCCGCGCTACGGCGTCGACATCACCGAACCGTGGACCCCCATCGACCAGGCCGCGCTGTACGGGCGGCGGGCTCCGCTCGTACTGGAGATCGGCTCCGGGATGGGCGACGCCACCGCCGCCATGGCCGCCGCCGACCCCGCCCGCGACTACCTGGCCGTCGAGGTCTTCCCGCCCGGCCTGGGCAACCTGCTGGCCGTCGCCGAGGCGCAGGACCTGCCCAACGTGCGGGTCGCCCAGGGCGACGCGCTGCACCTGGTCCGGCACATGCTCGCCGAGGGCAGCCTCGACGCCGTGCACGTCTACTTCCCCGACCCGTGGCCCAAGGCCCGCCACCACAAGCGGCGCCTGATCCAGCCCGACACCGTCGCCCTGCTGCGCTCGCGGCTGGCCGTCGGCGGCGTGCTGCACTGCGCCACCGACTGGGCCGACTACGCCGAGCAGATGGCCGAGGTGCTCGACGCCGACGAGGGCCTGGTCAACCTGTACGACGGCTTCGCACCGCGCCCCGCCCACCGGCCGCTGACCAAGTTCGAGCAGCGCGGCATCGCCGCCGGTCGGCAGATCTTCGACCTGCTCTACCGGCGCGGCTGAACCCCGTCCGGCACGCCCCGCGCGCGGGTGCGCGATCATCGTGCGGCCTGCTAGGCTCCTGGCCATGTACATGTGAGCGTGATCCAACGCGCCATCGGCTCGTCCGGACGGCCCGCCCGCGCGGCGGCCCGCCGATGACCCCCGACAGCGCCCGCGCACCCGACGCGCGCCGACCGGCGCCGCTTCGAGCCTCGCGGCCGACCCCGTACGGGGCAGCCGTGACCGCAGGGCTCGTCCTGACCCGACATTGCACGTCCGCTGCCCACCATGGCAGCCGTCGGCGTACCCGCATCCACAGGAGACACCATGCGTGAAGATCACAGCTCGCCGTCCGACGCGCCCGAGCCCGCCGAGACCGAGGAGCCCCAGCCCATGAACCGGGCCGAGCGCCGGGCCAAGGGCAAGGGCCAGGGCCAGCAGCAGGCCCAGGGCAAGCAGGCCTTCATCCCGAAGAAGACCCAGGGCGGCGGCCCCCGACTCTGGGCCAACCGCCGCGCGGGCTGACCCCCGTTCGCGCCCGTCCCGTAACGCCCCGCCCGCTTCGCGCCGGCGGGGCGTTCGTGCAGTTTCGGGGAAAGTGCGGGAATCTCGGGCGCTGTTCGTGCAGTTTCCCCGAAACTGCACGAGGGATGGGGAGGGGCGCGGGGTCGGGTCGGCGGGGATGTCGGGGGTGGTGCCTACAATCCGCCGACATGACGACACCGACCACTGTGGACGGGCCGGCAGGGGCGGCGCCCCGATGACCGCCCAGGCCACCTATGCGCAGCGCCTGGCGCGCATCGAGGCGCACATCGCCGCCCACGACCTGGCCGAGGCCGCGTCCGAACTGGTCAGTCTGCGCCGCGGCGGCGGCATGGCCGACAGCGCGGGCGCGTCCAGCCTGCCCGGCATGGCCGCGACCCTCCCACCGCCGACACTGATCGCCCTGGTGCGAGCCCTGCTGGCACACCGGGGAACCGACGGCGGCTGGCACACCGACGCCGTCCTCGGCGCGCTGTGCCCGCTGCTGCCGCCGGAGCTCCCGCCGGACCTGGTGCGCGATCTGCTGCTGTTCGCCGCCGACAGCGCCTACGACATGCCGGTGATGACCCTGGCCGGGCTCGTGGCCCAGCAACTGCGGCACGGCCCCCTCCCGCAGGCGCTGCTCGCGACCATGCACCGCCGCCAACGCGAAAGCCTCTGGCTGCGCCAACTGACCGCCCGCGCCGCCAACTCCCCCCACGACCCCACCTGAACCCCCACCAGCCGCCTCTCGCAGTCCGCAACCCCGCACCGGCAGTAGTCGGCAACCTGCACCGGCAGTAGTCGGCAACCTGCACCGGTATGAATCCGCAACCTGCACCGGTCGAACCTCAACGAACCCAGACCGGATCGCAACCGCCCCCGCCCCGCTCCCACCGCACCGCCGCCGGGCACCAGCCCGGCGGCCACCGCCTCGCTTTCCTCCGCCAGGAGCGGCTACGCCTTGCACTGTCGGCGCGAGATCGGCTTCCTGCGGGGTGAGCAGCTGCGCCCTTCTCGTCGGCGTGAGGTCGGGCTCCTGCATGGCGCGCAGCTCGGCTTCCTGCGGCGGCGAGCGGTCGGATTCCTGCGGGGTGAGCAGCCGTCAAGATCGCCGTAGTAGGTCACAACCTTCGGTGCGACGCCGCGTTGTGTCCGCAACCGTCGATCAAGCGGCGGATCAGGCTCCATGATCGGCCGTTGAGGGCGCCTCCTGGCGATCCGGGGTCAGCTCGAGCCATTCCAGGCCCGCTCAGGTCAGGTCAGCTCGGGCCGACTAGGGGCCAGGTCGCTAGCTCCCGCGCCCTGTCCGTCGGCAGTGCGGATCCTTGGTAAAGATCGGCGTTCCGCGCCGGATACTCGTGATCAGACGGGGATGATCGGTATATGGTGTCAGTCCGCGCGCTTCAGAGCGCACTTTTCACCGCACACGACGATCATCAGTGTGCTCCAGGTCATGATCGGCGTTCTCGGTCGATTCGTGGGGCAACACGCCGGGTGCGGAACGGGGACATCGCCCGAAAACAGCGATCTTCAGCCATCCCCGGCGGGCTGCGCCGTCCTCGTCCATCAGGAGCCGATACCGATGGGTTCGTGCGTCGGCCGGGTGCTCGCGGGTGACGTCGGTGGGTGGCCGGTCAGCGTTCGGTGCAGACGGCCGGGGCCATCACCATCCGGTCGGCAGCGTACGCGAGGGTGATGGTCAGGCAGTAGTCGCGGTTCGGCTCCAATCCGGGCACAGTGAACGTCTCCGTGCCCGCCGGCAGCGACTGCAGCGGTCGCATCGGCTGCCCCGCGAACGCGACCGACACGATCAGCGGAGCGGCCACGTTCGCGGGGTAGGTCCACGACAGCTGAACCTGTCGCCCTTCGTCATGCAGCGTCAGCCCGTACACGGCGGGCAGCGCGGAGGGGCCGACCGGGCCGGGTGACGACGTCGCGGCCGGTTTCTCGGAGCCGTTGACCAGGACCAGGGTGGCGACGACGGCGGCGATGGCCACCAGCGCCGCCGCCACGGCCAGCGCGGCGGCGAGGCGCCCCCGTCGGCGGGGGCCGCCGGTTCCGGCGCGGCCCGGATCATCGCGGCTGACGTCATCGCGACCCGGGCGCCGGTCGGGAAGCATCGGCTGACCGGGGAACACCCGCCGCTCGGGAAGCACCGGCTGACCGGCGGACACCCGCTGACCGGGGAACGCCGGCTGGTCGGGGAACGGGTGCCGGGCGGAGGACTCGGGCCGGTCGGTGACCGGTGGTGCGGCCGGATACCGGTCGGGTGTGACAGGCGCGGCCTGCGTGCCGAAGGCGGTGAGCACCGGCGCCGCCGCGGCGGTCGGCCCAGGGCGCGGTGACGGCCGGGAGCCCCGGCCCGAGGCCGAACGGCCGGTTCCTGGGGCGGGTTCGGGCTCGAATATCTCGTCGTCGGGCCAGTAGTCGGCGGAGACCCGGCCCACGTGCGGCGCGGCAGCCATCGGTGGCTGCGGTGGCGTTTCGGCGGCGGTCCAGTCGTGTGTGCCGCGCTCGTCCGAGTGCGGCCGCGGTGGCGCTTCGGCGGC
Source organism: Catellatospora sp. KI3 (assembly GCF_029948125.1). Taxonomy (GTDB): domain Bacteria; phylum Actinomycetota; class Actinomycetes; order Mycobacteriales; family Micromonosporaceae; genus Catellatospora. The sequence continues at coordinate 152,903 of NZ_JASAMB010000008.1, read as the reverse complement.
CGTCCAACCGTGTGTTCCCCGCTCGTCGGGGTAGGGCTGGTGCGGGGTTTCGGTCCAGCCCTCCGTGTCGGTGTAGTGAGGTCGGTCGGCTGGCGCGGAGGCGTGGTACCAGGGCTCGGGTTCGCCGGTCCGGGACAGCGGCCAGGAGCCGGGCTCGGTGGCATGCCTGGAGTCGGGTCCGGTGGGCCAGGCGTCGGGCTCAGCGGGGCTGGGCGCGGCGTCCGGGTCGCCGGTGGCGGGCCAGGCGTCGGGTTCCGGGGACCGGGGTGGCGGCCAGGCGCTCGGCGGCTCGGGTGCGGCGGCGTACGCGGAGCCGGACGGCGGCGGTGGATCCTCGTCGTCGGGTCCGGCGGTGGGGTCGACGCCACAGTGGTGGTACGGATCGGCCGGGGCCCGGGTCGCCGCATGGAGCAGCCGGTGCAGGTCGTCCGCGGCGGCCAGCCCGGCGGTGTGCTCACGCGCCTGCGTCAGCAGCCGGTGCGCCTGGTCGAAGTCGCCGCAGTCGCGCCACATTCCGGCCAGCCGGACCAGCATCCGCACGGCGATCGGATGCCCGGCGCCGTGCCGGTGCTCGTACGCGGCGACGACGTCGCTGAGCTGGTCGCGGGCCTGCTCGCAGTGGCCCCGGGCGTGGTCGACCACGGCCGCGTCGGCGCGGGCGGCCAGGGTCCGGTCGCCGCGGTGCCCTTCGACCCGGGTCAGGTCCTCGACGAGCTGCGTGTAGAGCAGCCCGGCGCGGCGGAGCGCCCCGGTGCGGTGCTGGGCGAGGGCGAGCAGCCCCAGCGCGTGCAGGGTGCGCCGGTCGAACTCGCCGTGCTGGAGCCGCGCGGCGGTGTGCGCGTACGCGGCCCAGGTGCGGGCCGTGTGCGGCTCGTTGAGCTGCAGCATCACTCCGGCGTACAGCGCGGCGGAGTCCGCTTCGGATTCGTCGGCCGCGTGCGGATCGACGTGTGCGCGTGCCAGCTCGTCGCGCAGCAGCTGCTGTGCGGCGGGAAAGTCCAGCCGGGACACGAGCTGCCGGGCTTGAGCCAGCCTTCCCCCCTCAGGCATGCAGCCATCGTGCCCGCTGCGGCACTGTCTGTGAAGTAGGCTGCGTGATCGTGCGTTTCCTGGTGTACGGGGCCGGGGCCGTGGGCGGTGCCGCCGGTGCCCTGCTGCACGCGTCCGGCCACGAGACGGTGCTGCTGGCCCGGGGGGCCCATCTGGCGGCGATACAGCGGGATGGGTTGACCCTGGCCACGCCGGAGGGTCGCCGGACGATTCAGGTCGCTGCCTTCAGCGACCCCGCTGAGGTGCCGCATCCGGTGGACGCGGTGCTGCTGGCGATGAAAGGCAACGACACCGAGGCGGCGCTGCGCGCGCTGGCGGCGACGGTCGATCTGGCGACGCCGATCGCCTGCCTGCAGAACGGCGTCGCCAACGAGCGGGCCGCGCTGCGCCTGTTCCCCAACGTGTACGGGATCTGCGTCGCGTTCCCCGCCACCCACCTGGAACCGGGCGTCGTGGCGGCGCACGGCTCGCCGACCCCGGGCATCCTCGACCTGGGCCGCTACCCGTACGGCGCGGACGGCACGGCGCGGGAGATCGCGGGGGCGCTGCGTGACGCCGGGTTCGTGTCCGAGGTACGTCCGGACGTGATGCGGTGGAAGTACCGCAAGCTGCTGGTGAACCTGGCCAACGCGCTGGACGCGGTGTGCGTGCGGGACGAGCGGACGGCCGAGCTGGGGGAGCTGCTGCGGGCGGAGGCGGTCGCGGTGCTCGACGCGGCGGGGATCGACCACGCCTCGGCGGAGGAGGACCGGGTGCGCCGCGGCGACATCATCCGGCGGCACGACGTCCCGGGCACGCCCCGGGGCGGCAGTTCGTCGTGGCAGAGCCTGGCCCGGGGGACCGGCAGCATCGAGGCGGACTACCTCAACGGCGAGATCGTGCTGCTGGGGCGGTTGCACGGGGTGGCCGCGCCGTACAACGAGCACGCCCGGCGGATGGCGAACCTGTTCGCTCGGCAGGGGCGGCCGCCGGCATCGCTGCCGACGGCCGAGTGGGAGGCCCTGCTGCGGTCATGAGGTGGCGGGCCGCAGCGCGGCCGGGCGGGGTGCGGCCGGGCGGGTCGCCAGCCAGGAGCCGCCGAGGATGAGGGCGAACCCGGCCAGGGTGCTGGCGTGCATCGGCTCGCCGAGCAGCAGTACGCCGAGCAGCACGGCGACGGCGGGGCTGGTGTAGGAGACCAGCCCGGCGGTGCCGGACCCGGCCAGCGCGATCAGCCGGTAGTAGAGCAGGAACGCCGCGGCGGTGCTGAGCAGGCCGAGGACCAGCACCGCGCCGACGGCGGCGCCGCCGGGCAGCCGGGCCGGGGTGGTGACCAGGGCGAGCGGGGCCAGCAGGGCGGCGGCGATGCCGGTGGTGCCGGTGACCACGCCCAGCGACGGCACGTCGGCCAGCCGCTTCTTGACCAGGGTGGTGGCCAGCGCGTACGAGATCCCGGCCAGCAGCACCAGCCCGGCGCCCAGCAGCTGCGCGCCGCTGCCGCCGCCGAGGTCGAAGCCGACCGCCGCGGCCACCCCGAGCAGGCCCGCGAGCAGCCCGAGCAGCTTGCGCCGGTCGGTGCGCTCGGCCGGGTCGACGCGCAGCGCCAGCGCCGCGATGGCCAGCGGCTGCACGGCCAGCAGCAGCGCGGTGAGCCCGGAGCTGACGTGCAGCTCGCCGTACGTGATGAGCAGCTGCGGCGCGACCACGTGCACGACGGCGAGCAGGCTGACCGCGCCCCAGCGGCCGCGCAGCGGGGCCAGCGCCTTCGCCCGTACGGCGACGGGCAGCAGCACCGCGACGGCGATCGCGACGCGGCCGAAGGCGATCGCGCCCGGGGGCAGGTCGACGAGGGCGTACTTGATGAACAGGTACGGGATGCCCCACAGCACGGACATCGCGGCCAGCAGCAGCCAGGCTTGACGTTTCATGCGCTCAGCCTGCAAGCTCGCAGACATAAGCAGTAGTCGTCAACTGCTTCATGACCTTTAAGGAATACTGATGATCGACGTCCAGCGGCTGCGCATCCTGCGGGAGGTCGCCGCGCACGGCAGCTTCAGCCGGGCGGCGACCGCGCTGCTGCTCACCCCGTCGGCGGTCTCGCAGCACATCGCGGCGCTGGAGCGCTCGGTCGGCGCGCCGGTGGTGGCGCGCGGGGCGCGCGGCACCGAGCTGACCCCGGCGGGCCGGGTGCTGGTGGAGTCGGCCGAGGTGGTGCTGGCCGAGCTGACCCACGCCCGGGTGCGCCTGGACCGGCTCGCCGAGGCCAATCCCGACCAGCTCACGGTGGCCACGTTCATCAGCGGCGGGCAGCGCCTGCTGCCGCCCGCGCTCACCCGGCTGGCGCAGGCCCACCCCGGCGTGGAGACCACGGTGCTGGAGCACGAGCCAGAGCAGAGCCTGGCGCTGGTACGGCAGGGGAAGGCCGATCTGGCCCTGGCGTACCACTTCGACGGGCCGCCGCCGGTGCGCCCCGGCGACCGCTCCGGTCTGCGCTGGACCCCGCTGCTCGACGACCCGCTGTACGTCGTGCTGCCCCCGGGCCACCCGTTCGCCGACCGGGACCGCCTCGCCCTGGCCGACCTGGCCGAGCAGCGGTGGGTGCAGGGCTGCCAGAGCATCGCCGAGATGTTCGCCGGGTACGCCGCGATCGCCGGTTTCGCGCCCCGGATCTCCTGCCGCGCCACCGACTACGGCTTCGCCCTGTCCCTGGTCGCCGCCGGGGTCGGCATCGGCGTGGTGCCGTTCGTCGCGCTGGCCGCGGCCCCGCCGGAGGTGACCGCGCTGCCGCTGTCCGGTCCCGCCCCGACCCGCTACCTGGGCGCGGTGACCGCCACCCACCGCACCCGCCCCATCGCCGTCGACCTCCTCGACGCCCTCCAGCACGCCGCGGCGACCGTCCACCCGGCGACCGTCCACCACCTCGCGCCGCCCCGCCTCCAGCTCGCCCCGCGCCGCCAGCAATAGACGTCAGCCTATTGCATCGAATCCACGTAGATCGAAGTCGACGAGATGGGCCAACGTATATGCGAGACGAGCGGGGCAGGGGAGCGGCGCGATGGCGCGACAGGTGATCTCGGGGCTGACCGTGGCGGTGACCGGTGCGGCCCGGGGGATCGGGGCGGCCGTCGCCGCCGAGCTGGCCGTCGCCGGCGCCCGGGTGGTGCTCGGCGACCTCGACGCCACGGCCGTGGCCGCGACCGCCGCCGCCCTGCCCGGTGACGTGCTCGCCGTGCCGCTGGACGTGACCGACCCGGCCTCGGTCACCGCCTTCCTGGACCGGGCCGAGGAGGCCTTCGGCCCGGTGGACGTGCTGGTCAACAACGCGGGCGTGATGTGGGTCGGCCCGTTCGCGGCCGAGCCGCACGCGGCCGCCCGGCGCCAGTTCGACGTGAACGTGCACGGGGTGCGGCACGGCTTCCTCGCCGCCGCGCCGCGCATGCGGGCCCGGGGCCGCGGCCACATCCTGACCGTCGCCTCGGCCGCGAGCCGGATCAGCCCGCCCGGCGAGGCCACCTACGCCGCGACCAAGCACGCCGTGTACGGCTACGCCCTGGCCGCCCGGCAGGAGCTGGCCGGCACCGGGGTCCAGGTCACGGTGGTGCTGCCGTCGGTGGTGGAGACGGAGCTCGCGGTGGGCACCAGCCATGGCTCGGTACGCCGGCTGACCCCGGCCGAGGTGGCCCGTGCCGTCGCCGGGGCGATCCGGCGGCCCCGGTTCGAGGTGTTCGTGCCGGGGCGGCTGGGCCCGCTGACGCGGCTGCTGGCGCTGCTGCCGCAGGGCGGGCGCGACCTGGCGTACCGGCTGCTGGTGCCGGACCAGGTGGTGCTGCGCGACGACGCGGCCCGGGTCCGCTATCAGGACGATGCGGGACTGTCCGATCGGGATGCCCGATAGGGACGAACGTCTTGTGACCTAGGTCACCGAGATATTACCCTTCGGTAACCGTGTGCCCGCGCGGTAGCGGTACCCCGACCCGCTCCTGGTGCGTTGAGCACCGGAGACCGTACGCCCCCGTCTTCTCCGTCCCCCTGGAAGGCAGGCCCCCATGCGCCTCACGCGCCCGTCCCTCGTGCTCGCGGCCGCCGCCGCCGCAGTAATGCTGCTGGCCAGCCCGGCCGCCGCCGCCGTCACCCCGCCCAACTCCATGGCCAGCATGGGTGACTCGATCACCCGCGGCTTCAACGCCTGCGGCTGGTACGCCGACTGCACCGCCCGGTCGTTCAGCACCGGCAGCTACGCCTCGGTCAGCAGCCACTACTCGCGCATCCTGGCCAAGAACCCGACCATCAGCGGCAAGAACTACAACGACGCCAAGAGCGGCGCCAAGGCCGCCGACATGCCCGGCCAGGCGGCCACGGCGGTCAGCCAGAACGCGCAGTACGTGACGATCCTGATCGGCGCCAACGACGCCTGCACCGGCTCGGAGGCGTCGATGACGTCGGTCGCCTCGTACCGTGCCTCGATCGACTCGGCGCTGAACACGCTCAAGTCGGGGCTGCCCAACGCCAAGGTGGCGCTGATCTCCATTCCGGACGTCAAGCGGCTGTGGCAGGTCGGCAAGGACAGCTCCTCGGCCCGCTCGACCTGGTCGCTGTTCGGCATCTGCCAGTCGCTGCTGGCCAACCCGACCTCCACCGCCCAGGCCGACGTCGACCGCCGCGACCGGGTCCGCCAGCGCGTCGTCGACTTCAACGCCCAGCTCGCCCAGGCCTGCGCCGCGTACGGCCCGAACTGCGACTTCGACGACAACGCGGTGTTCAACTACCCGTTCGTGCTGTCGCAGGTCTCGACCTGGGACTACTTCCACCCCAACACCGCCGGCCAGACGGTCCTGGCCCAGGCCTCCTACGCCGCGGGCTTCGGCTTCTGACCGCGGATGGCACAAACAAAATCGACAACACTCTTTACTGTTAACTCTCTTAAACCCTAGGGTGTACCCAAGCTCATGAGCGCCTGAAGTCCCCAAGCTCGCCGTCGGGCGACGTGCTCCCCGAAGCCGTCGCCCGCCGCGCGCTACCCGACGAAAGGGCTCCCCCCGCCATGAGAAGATCCCTGCGCGCCGGTCTGGCCACCCTCAGCGTGGCCCTGATCGCCGGTGCCGCCTCCCTCATCGGATCCACCCCGGCGTACGCCGCCACCGCCGCCTTCACCAAGGTGCAGGACTGGGGCACCGGCTACGAGGGCAAGTTCACCATCACGAACAACACCTCCAGCACCATCACCAGCTGGAACGTCCAGTTCGACCTGCCCTCCGGCGCCACCATGGGCACGGCCTGGGACGCGGTCGTCACCAAGTCCGGCCAGCACGTCACGGCCGTGAACGCGGGCTGGAACGGCACCGTCAACCCCGGTGGCACCGCCTCCTTCGGCTTCAACGTCAGCGGCTCGGGCAACCCGCTGAACTGCACCGTCAACGGCGCCTCCTGCGGCGGCGGCACCCCGCCGTCCTCGCCGCCCCCGGCTGGGGTCCCCGGCAAGCCGGGCAACCCGTCGGTCGGCACGGTCACCAACACCTCGATCGCGCTGAGCTGGGGCGCCTCCACCGGCACCGTCACCGGTTACCGCGTGTACGAGGGCAGCACCGTCCGCGCCACCGTCACCGGCACCTCGGCGACCATCTCCGGCCTGGGCACCTGCACGGCGCACACGTACACCGTGAAGGCGTACAACGGCAACGGCGAGTCCGCCGCCAGCAGCGCCGCCTCGGCCACCACCACCGGCTGCACCACCAGCGGCTTCAAGGGCGCCGCGCCGTACTACTACGTCGGCTGGGGCAACCCGCCCAGCGTCAGCACGGTCATGTCGGCCACCGGCATCAAGTGGTTCACCATGGCGTTCGTGCTGTCCGGCGGCGGCTGCACCCCGGCCTGGGACGGCAGCCGCCCGCTGACCGGCGGCGCCGACCAGAGCACCATCAACGCGATCAAGGCGGCGGGCGGCGACATCGTGCCCTCGTTCGGCGGCTGGAGCGGCAACAAGCTCGGCCCGAACTGCTCCACCGCGGCCGCGCTGGCCGGGGCGTACCAGCAGGTCATCAACGCGTACAACCTGAAGGCCATCGACATCGACATCGAGAACACCGACGAGTTCGAGAACGAGGTCGTGCAGGACCGCATCCTCAACGCGCTGAAGATCGTCAAGCAGAACAACCCCGGCATCAAGACGATCATCACGTTCGGCACCTCGACCACCGGTCCGTCCTGGTGGGGCACCCGCCTGATCAACCAGTCGGCGGCGCTGGGCACCAACATCGACATCTTCACGATCATGCCGTTCGACTTCGGCGGCGGGGCGAACATGTACGCCAACACCGTCAGCGCCGCCGAAGGGCTGAAGAACGCCCTGAAGACGGCGTACGGCTGGAGCGACGCCACCGCGTACGCCCACATCGGCCTCTCCGGCATGAACGGCCTGTCCGACCAGCAGGAGCTGACCAGCACCGCGACCTGGACCCAGATCCGCGACTGGGCCAACAGCAAGGCCATCGCGCGCCTGGCGTTCTGGTCGGTCAACCGCGACCGGGGCTGCGCCGGCGGCGGCGTGGTCGCCAACTGCAGCGGCATCGCCCAGTCCGACTGGGACTTCACCCGCATCACCGCCGGCTTCACCCGCTGACGGCCCCCTAGATCCACTAAGTTGCCGGGCAGTCGGGCGTATCTCGACCCTCGATACGCCCGACTGCCCGGCAACATGAACGATCAAGGCCGGGGCGGGCCGGTTCACGGGAGATCGCCCGCGCGGGGTAAAGCGGACAATTAGTGTGAACGCATGGACCGCAGTGGCGAGCTCAGCTCGGCGCGCCGCAACGCCGTCTTCGTCACGGTCGCGCTCGGCATGCTGCTGGCCGCCCTCGACCAGACCATCGTCGGCACCGCGCTGCCCACCATCGTCGGCGACCTCGGCGGGGCGTCCCACCTCTCCTGGGTCGTCACGGCGTACCTGCTGGCCGAGACCGTCGCCACCGCGCTGGCCGGCAAGCTCGGCGACCTGTTCGGGCGCAAGACGCTGTTCCAGGTCTGCATCGCGATCTTCCTGGTGGCGTCGTTCTTCTGCGGCTTCGCCCACAACATGGCCTGGCTGATCGCCTGGCGCGGCGTGCAGGGCGCGGGCGCCGGCGGCATCCTGGTCACCGCGATGGCGCTGATCGCCGACTACATCCCGCTGCGCGAGCGCGGCAAGTACCAGGGCGCCCTGGGCGCCGTCTTCGGCGTGGTCACCGTGCTCGGCCCGCTGCTGGGCGGCCTGTTCACCGACCACGCGTCCTGGCGCTGGGCCTTCTACGTCAACATCCCGGTCGGCGTCGTCGTGATGATCGTCTGCGCGGTGTCGATGCCGAAGCTGCCGACCGTGGCCCGGCCGGTCATCGACTACCTCGGCATCGGCATGATCGCCGTCGCGTCGAGCTGCCTCATCCTGATGACGAGCTGGGGCGGCACCGAGTACCCGTGGGGGTCGGCCACCATCATCGGCCTCGGCGTCGGCGGCCTGATCGCGCTGGCCCTGTTCGTCTGGATCGAGCTGCGGGCGCGCGAGCCGATGCTGCCGATGCGCCTGTTCGCAAACCCGGTCTTCACCGTCTGCGGCATCCTCAGCTTCATCGTCGGCTTCTCCATGTTCGGCGCGCTCACCTTCCTGCCCACCTTCATGCAGTACGTCCAGGGCGCCTCGGCCACTGCGTCCGGCCTGCGCATGCTGCCGATGGTGATCGGCCTGCTGATCACGTCCATCGCCAGCGGCACCATCGTCGGCCGGACCGGCCACTACAAGTGGTTCCCGGTGGTGGGCGGCCTGGTCACCGCGCTGGGCATGTACCTGCTGTCGCTGATGGACGCCGGCACCGGCCTGGTGGCCGAGTCGGCGTTCCTGTTCGTCCTGGGCCTCGGGCTCGGCATGAGCATGCAGGTGCTCACCATCGTCGTGCAGAACACCGTCAGCTACCACGACCTGGGCGTGTCCACCTCCGGCGTGACGTTCCTGCGTACGCTGGGCGCCTCGTTCGGGGTGGCGCTGTTCGGCACCGTGTACGCCCACGCGCTCAACCAGCAGATCGAGCGGGTCGGGCCGCTGCCCGCCGGGGTGGACCTGCGCGTGCTGGAGAGCCCCGCCGGGGTGCGCTCGCTGCCCGAGCCGCTGCGGGCACTGGTCGTCGACGGGTACGCCGAGGCGCTGCAGACGGTGTTCCGGGCCGCCGTACCCATCGGGCTGCTCGCCGCCGCGGTCGCGCTGCTGCTCAAGCAGGTGCCGCTGCGCGACACCGCCCGCGCCGCCGCCACCGACCTGGGCGAGGGCTTCGGCATGCCGGACGCCGGCGACCGCGAGGAGAACCTGGAAAGGGCCATCGCCACGGTATGGCGCCACCGCGGCCCCACCGCCGCCCCCGGCGTGCTGGCCTCGGCCGGGATCTCCGGCGGCATCGGCCTGGCCTGGTGCCTGTCGCGGATCGTGCTGTTCGCCGAGCACTACGGCCGGGCCCGGGTCGACCAGATCGCCCGCCACTACCAGCTGCCGCCCCAGGTGCTGTGGCCCGCCTACCAGCGCTGCGTCGACGACGGCTACGTCACCTCGGCGGGCGGCGACGTGGCCCTCACCCCGCGCGGCGTCGCCGAGTACGACCGCATCGCCGCCGCCTGGCGCCAGTGGCTGTCCGGCGAACTCGCCGACTGGGAGGACGCCTCCGACACCGACTTCGCCGACGCGGTCCGCTCGGCGGCGCGCCAGCTGGTGTTCGAGGACCACCCCGCCCCCGCCCTGGAGTCCACCGCCCCCCACCCCCTCCGGGGGTAAGGAAGGGTCCCTTCTTATCGCTTTCCGTAGGTGAAGGGCCCCTTCTTAACGCCCGCCCCTGGTGCGGGACGGTGTGGCAGCCGTGTGGCGGAGATGTGAACCACGTCCGAACCTCGGGACGGGGCTTCGAGCAGGGCCGGGGCGCGTGCCAGGCTGACGGGATGAACTGGACCGGAGCGGTGGTGGCGGCTGTGGCGCTGGTCGCCGCGACCGCGGCCGGGCTGGTCCACCGTCGGCGCGCGGGTACCGTACGTCAGGTGTCGAACGACGACGGCCACGCGGCACTGCTCCGCGACCTCGGCGTCCCCGCGGGGACCGTCACCCTGCTGCAGTTCTCCTCCGCGTTCTGCGCGCCCTGCCGGGCCACCCGGGTGATCTGCGCGCACGTGGCCGAGGCCGTGCCCGGCGTCGCCCACGTCGAGATCGACGCTGAGAGCCGCCTGGAAGCGGTGCGGGCGCTGGACATCTGGCGTACGCCCACCGTCCTGGTCATCGACGCCACCGGCCGGATCGCCGGACGCGCCCAGGGCACCCCCACCCGCGCGCAGGTCATGGCCGCCGTGGCCCCGCTCCTTTCCGCCGCCGACATCGAGAAGAGCTCCGCATGACCGACCCGCGCGGCCCCCGCTTCGCCGCCGTCCTCACCACGATCGTGCTGGTGGCCGTCCTGCTCACCGGATCCGGCTGGCTGGTACTGGCGCAGGCGGCGGTGTTCGCGGTGACCGCCGCCTGGCCGCGCCTCGGCCCGTACGGCCTGCTGTACCGCGCGCTGGTCGCCCCGCGCCTGGCCCCGCCCACCGAGCTCGAGCCGCTGGCCCCCGTACGGTTCGCGCAGTTCGTCGGCCTCGTGTTCGCCCTGGTATCGGCCGCCGGGTACCTGTCCGGCGCCACCCTCGTCGGGGCGATCGCCGCCGGGTTCGCCCTGATCGCCGCCTGCCTCAACGGCGCGTTCGGCCTCTGCCTCGGCTGCGAGCTCTTCCTCGCCTACCGCCGCCTCACCGGCCACCCCCTAACCCCCCGCACCCCCACCCCCCAACCCCACCCCCGCCCTGCCGCACCCCCATCGCCCCGTTGATCATGAACTTATGGACGTGTTCGACGGCGTGTCCCCACCCCGGCACCGTGATCAACTAGTGCTTGACGCGGCGAGCGTCGCAGGGGCGTCTGTCCGCAATCGGTGATCTCCCCTGCGATGATCGCCCTGCGCGGCCAAACCCTGCGGTCGTAGCGCGCGAAGTGACCGCAGGCGGCGATCGGGGGCGTTGTGCGTGGGCAACCCTGCGGTCGCTGCGCGCGAAGTGACCGCAGGCGGCGATCGTTGTGCGCGGGCGAACGGTGCGATCGCAGCTTGCGAGGTGACCGCAGGCGGAGATCGCTGTGTCTGGGCAAACCCTTAGGTCGCAGCTCGTGGAGTGACCGCAGGAGGCGATCGTCAACATCGGGCGTCGCTCGATCGCTGGCGATCGTGGGCGCTTGACCGCGCATGATCGCGCTCGTAGGGCAAGCCGTGCGGTTCTGGCCGACCGACTGACCACAGGCGGCGACCATCGACGGTCGCGATCTCTCGATCCCGCTCTGCGATGGAAATGCGAACCGGCAGCGGACGAATCGGGCGCTCTGACTCCGAACCGATGCCGAATCGTCGGCGGAGCCCGGCCCGCGAAACCGCGAGGAAGTCAGCTGGCCCGCCGCACTCCGACCGAACGGCATCGATCGCCCGGCGCGATCGGCCGGCAGCGGAGCGGGGTCGGGTCGACACAGGTCTCGTTGGTCGGCTTCTCTCGATGGTCGGCGTTTGGCGTCGGGCTGTCGCCTGATGCCGCATGTTTCGGCCGGTGAGTGTGATCGTGTGCGGGTAGGTGCTCGGGATCGTCGGCGATCGGGCTGGCGCGGTTCTCGATGGTCGGCGTTTGATGTCGGGCTGTCGCCTGATACCGCACGTTTCGACCGGAGAGCGTGATCGTGCGCGGGCAAGCGCTCGCGGTCGCCAGCGATCGAGCGCTGCACGATGTCGACGATCGCCGCCTGCGGTCACTTCACGTGCTACGACCGCAGGATCTGCCCGCGCATGGCGATCATCGCAGGGAAAATCGCCCATTGCGGACAGCCGCCTCGGCAAACACGCGCCGCCAAGCCCTTGTCGATCACGGCGCCAGGGTGAGGACACGCCGTCGAACACGTCCATATGTTCATGATCAACCGGAGGCGAAGGGGCGGCCCCGCAGGCCGGAGGGCCTGCGGGGCCGGGGGTGGGGGTTAGGAGCGGCCGGGTTCGAGGCGGCGCATGGCTAGGCGGGTGAGGAGGGTGAGGACCACCAGCTGCACGCCGATGAAGATCATCGCCCGCCACCAGGTCTCGGTGCTGTGGGTGAACAGCGGGTCCTGGAACAGCTTGGGCAGCATCTTGCCCACGTCGGTCGTGGCCGCCGCAGCGCTGAAGCCCCACCGGGTCGGGAACACCCAGGCGATGATCTCCATGACCGGGCTGCCCGCGAGCAGGAACAGGCCGCCGGAGAAGACCAACTGGGCCATGACCACCACGACCATGATCGGGGTGGTCTGCTCGCTGGTCCGCGCCAGGGCGCTGATCAGCAGGCCGAGGACCGTCGACACGAGCGCGACCGCCACCATCGCGACGATGATCTCGAGGGTCTGGCTCGGGATCACCAGGAACTCCGACGGCGTGCCCTTGAACAGCGCGAGGTAGACGAAGAGCGCCACCTGCGCGGTGTTGATCAGGAAGAAGATCGTCAGCTTCGAGCTCAGGTACGCCGCGGCCGACAGGCCGACCGCGCGTTCCCGGGCGTAGATCGGCGCCTCGTTGACGATCTCGCGCATCGAGGCGGCGGTGCCGATGAAGGCCGCGCCGGTGACCAGCACCACGAGCAGCTGCATCGCCTCCAGGCTGATGATCTTCTGCATGGCCAGGCCGTGCTCGCCGGGGACGGTGTACGACAGCCCGGCCAGGATCAGCGGCATCGCGAGCAGGAACATGCTGAACCCGCGATCGGAGAAGATCACGTTCAGCATGCGCAGGCACAGCGTGAAGTACTGCCGGATCGGCGCGCTGGGGTTGCGGGCGAACAGCCGGAACGTGCGTTTGTCCATGTTCACGGTGCCCGGCTTGGCCGCGGCGACGTTGGGCCGGATGCGTACGCCGTTGGCGTCGACGGCGGTGGTGGCCGGTTCGGCGTCGTCGGCCGGGTTCACCGGCGGCAGCTCGACCGCGCCGGTGTCGAGCAGGGTGGGCTCGTCGGTGCGCTGGGCGGGGATCGACGCGACCGGGTCGGCGGCGTCGACGGCCTCGGTCGCGGCCTCGGCCTGCGCCGGGGCGGCAGGGGCCGCCGGGGCGGCGTCGCGGGTGACCGGGGCGACGGCGCTGACATAGCGGGCGTACAGCGGGGAGTTGCGGAAGGCGCGGGTCCACCGCTCCGGCTCGTCGGTGATCTTCGTGAACACGTCGGCGTAGTCCTCGGCGCCGAAGAAGTCAAGCAGCTGGTCCGGCGGGCCGAAGTAGCCCATGGTGCCGCCCAGGCACATGACCAGCACCCGGTCGCACATGTCCAGATGCAGCACACTGTGGGTGACCACGACGACGGTCTTGCCCTTGTCGGCGAGCTCGCGCAGCTCGGTCATGACGCCCTTGTCCAGCGCCGGGTCCAGGCCCGAGGTGGGCTCGTCCAGGCACAGCAGCGACGGCTCGGTGAGCAGCTCCATCGCGACCGAGGCCCGCTTGCGCTGGCCGCCGGAGAGCACGTCGATGCGTGCCTTGGCCCGGTGGGTCAGGCGCATGGTCTCCATGACCTCGTTGACCTTGGCCCAGCGGACCTTGCGCGGCACGTCGTCGGCGAAGCGCAGCGCGGCGGCGTACCGCAGGGCGGTGCGGACCTTGAGCTGCTTGTGCAGCACGTCGTCCTGGGGCACCATGCCGATGCGGTAGCGCAGCTGGGCGTAGTCGGCGTAGAGGTCGTGGCCGCCGTACCAGAGCCGGCCCTGGGTGGCCGGGCGCAGCCCGGTGAGCGCCTTGAGCAGGGTGGACTTGCCGCAGCCGCTGGGGCCGATGAGGGCCAGCAGGCTGCCCTCGCGCAGCGAGAAGCTGACGTCGTCGATGAGCACCTTCTCGCCCATGCGCACGGTCAGGTCGTCGGCGACGATCGAGGCGGGGCCGGTGTCGACGTGCTCGTGCAGCCGTACGCCGTCGAAGAGCAGCTCGTGGCGGCCGATCGACACCAGGTCGCCGGAGTGCAGCGCGGTGGCCTTGAGCACCCGGCGTCCGTTGAGGAACGTGCCGTTGCGGCTGCCCAGGTCGACGATCTGGTACGAGTTGCCGACCCGCCGCAGCTCGGCGTGGCGGCGGGAGGCCTGCAGGTCGTCGATGACTATGTCGTTGTCGCTGTCGCGTCCCAGGCGGGTGCGGGCGGCGCCGTCGGCGGCCGCCGGTCCGGAGCCGGCCGGCGCCGTGGCAGGCTGGGCGGAGGTGGAGGGGTCGTTGGACACCCGGTCATCCTTGCGGCAAGGTCAGCGCGGGGCAAGCGTCGTACGGCCGGAATAGGCCGCCGTCAGGAGCACGACCGGGGATGATCCGCCCGGGTGATTCCCGTAAGTGATCACGGCCACGATGTTCGGCAACGGCGAAGATCGGCGCTAAGGTGGTCGAGGTCGGTGCGTGGACAGTGTCCCCGGGCCTCAAATACAAAGCCTTCACGGAATACCGTACGGCTGGAGCCGTGTCGCGCCACTCGCCGCGAGGCGACCGCACGCACCGACCTTTACCTCTTCGAGCCGCGCCCTGCCCAGTGGCGCGGCTCTTTTCTCGCCGACCGCCCGCCCCGGATCCCGATCAGCTCCGGGGCGGGCGGTCTTTTCGGCACCGCCAGGCGATACTTCGGCGAGAGTACCAACAAAATAGCCCTCCATCCATACCCTGCCGAGTCGATTCCGGGGTGCCCGCCGGGGCCCCACCCAAAGATCTTGTCGATTCGCGGAACCCAACGGCATGTCTGTCGCGTGTACGCATTGCGATGCATGAGTACCTTGCGTCGTGAGTGGACAGTCTGTTTCAGACGCCGAATGGGGGAGCGCGCATGCGATCTCGACGGATGCTGGCCGGCATACTTGCCGCCGCCGTCGTCACATCGTTACTGGCCGGGGAGCCGGGCATGGCAGGGCCGGAACCGGCCGCCATCGCCAAGGGATCCGGGCAGCAGCAGGCTCAGGCAGTCGGACGCACGGTCACCCTGGTGACCGGCGACCGGATCACCACACACGGAGACGAGAGGATCAGCATCACCCCGCGCCAGGGTGTGCAGTACCTGCGCTACACCCGTGCCGGGCACCGCTACGTCATCCCGGCCGACGCGCTGCCGCTGCTGCGCGCCGACCGGCTCGACCTGCGGTTGTTCGACATCACCGGGCTGCTGGCGGCCGGCTACGACCGCCGCGAGTCGCTGCCGCTGCTGGTCTCCGGGGTCGGCAGCACCGCCGCCGCGCCCGCCGGGCTGACCGTCACGCGCCGGCTGCCGGTCCTGCGCGGGTACGCGGCCAAGGCGCCGCACGCCAAGCTCGGGTCGTACTGGAAGAACCTGAAGTCGGCCGGTTCGAAGTCCCGGGTGGCCAACCCGGGCAAGGTCTGGCTGGACGGGGTGCGCAAGCCCAGCCTCGACGTGAGCGTGCCGCAGATCGGCGCGCCCGCGGCCTGGGCCGCGGGCTTCGACGGCACCGGCGTGAAGGTGGCGGTGCTCGACACCGGCATCGACGCCACCCACCCGGACCTGGCGGGCAAGGTCGCCGCCGAGCAGAACTTCGCCGGGGAGTACGAGGACGGCCTCGACCACGTCGGCCACGGCACCCACGTCGCCTCGACCATCGCCGGTTCCGGTGCCGCGTCGGGCGGCAAGTACAAGGGTGTGGCACCCGGGGCGACCCTGCTCGACGGCAAGGTCTGCTTCGAGGGCGGCTGCGCCGAGTCGTGGATCCTCGACGGCATGCAGTGGGCCGCCGCCAACGGCGCCGACGTGGTCAACATGAGCCTCGGCGGCACCGACGGACCCGAGATCGACCCGATCGAGCAGGCCGTCAACGACCTGACCGCGTCGTCGAACATCCTGTTCGTCATCGCCGCGGGCAACGCCGGCGGCGACGAGACGGTCGGCTCGCCGGCCAGCGCCGACGCGGCGCTCGCGGTCGGCGCGGTCTACAAGAACGAGGACCTGGCCGAGTTCTCCAGCCGGGGTCCGCGCGTCGGCGACGCCGCGCTCAAGCCGGAGATCACCGGGCCGGGCGTGGACATCGTGGCCGCCAACAGCAAGGACGGCTTCCTGGGCGAGCCCGGCCAGCCGTACACCACGCTGTCGGGCACCTCGATGGCCACCCCGCACGTGGCCGGTGCCGCCGCGATCCTCACCCAGGTGCACCCCGACTGGTCGGCGGCGCAGCGCAAGACCACGCTGATCGGATCGGCGGCGCCGAACCCGGCCATCGACGGCCCGTTCGCGCAGGGCGCGGGCCGGGTCGACGTGGCGCGCGCGATCAACCAGCCGGTCACGGCCGAACCCGCCGTGGTCAGCCTGGGCCGCCAGGAGTGGCCGCACGGCGACGACACCGTCGACGTGCGCACGGTCACCTACCGCAACAGCGGCGCGGCCGACGTCACGCTGGCGCTGGCGCTGGACACCGCGGCTCCGGCCGGGTACTTCTCGCTCAGCGCGGGCACGCTCACCGTCCCGGCGGGCGGCACCGCCTCGGTGCAGCTCACCTCGGATGTGCGCACGGGCGCCGCGACCGGCTACTTCGGCGGCCGGATCACGGCCACCGCAGGTGCGGTCAAGGTGACGACTCCGTTCGCGGTCGACCGCGAGGAGGAGAAGTTCACCCTCAGCCTGCCGCACCTGGACCTGGCGGGGCAGCCCGCCGCGGAGTACTTCACCGTCCTGTTCAACCAGGAGACGGGCAAGGAGGTGGTGCTGTACGGCGCGGACGCCCCGGACACCGACGTGCGCGTCGCGGCGGGCACGTACCTGCTGTTCAGCTGGCTGCCGACCGAGAACGGCGTGACCCAGCTGGTGTACCCGCGCGTGGTGGTCGCCGGCTCGCGCACCATCACCCTCGACGCGCGCAACTCCGGCAAGTTCGACGTCACGATGCCCGACCCGGCCGCGGTCTCCATGTCGGCCGACATCACCGTGGAGTTCCCGACCGTCGACGGCGGCACGGCCGGAGTCGGCGCCTCGGTGGCGGACTTCGCCGAGCTGCGGTCCGGGCCGCTGGACGGTGAGCCCCTGCCGGGCCTGCTGTCCTCGGTCAGCGCCACGTTCGGGCAGTTCGTCGGGTCCGGCGACGAGGTGCGCGTACCGGTGGTCTACAACGGCGCCTGGTGGCAGAACGACCGGATCACGACCGGACTCGTCAAGCATGTGGCCACCGGCGAGCTGGCCACCGTGCGATCCGAGCACTACCAGCACGTCCCGGGTGCCCTGGGGCTGAAGGGCGCCCTCGCCCGGTTCCCCGGCGCGCACAGCGGCTCGGCGCTGCTGGTCGAGAGCCCGCTGCCGTTCTCCCGTACCGAGTACTTCACGGGGGACGTCACGTGGGAGCCACTCTTCGACGAGTTGCTGGTCACGGACGAGTCCTACACGTTCGTCCAGTCGCTGTTCTCCGCCGAGCAGACCTACCAGGCCGGCCGCACCTACCGGGACCGCTTCAACCAGGCGGCGTTCGGGCCGGTGCTGTCGGCCGACGAGGACTACGCCGACGTCGCCCGCATGGGCGACCTGCTGGTGGTCGGGCAGGGCCCGTACGGCGACGCCGCGGGTCACCCGGGTGCCGGCGAGTACACCTCGGGCCGCGTCGCGGTGTACCGCGACGGTGTGCTCATCGGGGAGGCCGCCGATCCGTGGGCCTTCATCGAGAACGTGCCCGCCGCCCCGGGCCGGTTCCGGATCGAGTCGTCGATCGAGCGCGGCGCCCCCGCGGTGCTGTCGACGAAGGAGCGGACGGTCTGGACCTTCCGCTCGGGCGGCGGCGAGGACCTGCAGCGCCTGCCGGTCACCACGCTGGGTTTCGAGCCCGCGCTCAGCGACCGCAACACCGCGAAGGCGGGCAGCCTGGCCGTCATCCCGGTGAAGGCGTGGCAGCAGTTCCAGTCCGGTGCGGGCAGCCTGCGCAAGCTCAGCGTGCAGGTGTCGTTCGACGACGGGAAGCACTGGGTCAAGGCGCCGGTGCTGCACCTGGGTGGGAGCTGGCTGGTCACCCTGCTGCACCCGAACAAGGCGGGGTTCGTCTCCATCAAGGCCGCCGGTGAGGACAGCAAGGGCAACACCGTGGAGCAGACGATCATCCGGGCGTACCGGCTGGTCACGTAACCGTTGAAGACGGCGGCGGGGACGGCCTTCGGGCCGCCCCCGCCGCTGTTCCATGTGCTACGGGCTGGTGCAGGTCAGCGTCGGCGGGTTGTTCGTGCCGGTGTGGCTGGCCAGGAACCCGAACGCGGTGCTGCCCGCGGCCGGGATGGCGGCGTTCCAGCTCACGTTCTTGAACGTGGCCACCGCCCCGGACTGGGTGTACGTGCTGCTCCAGCTCTGCGACACCACCTGCCCGTTGGCGAACGTCGCCTTGACGGTCCAGCCGTTGAGCTGGGCGGTGCCCGGGTTGCGCACCGTCACCTCACCCTGGAACCCGTTGCCCCAGCTGTTGGTGACCGCGAGCGTCGCGGTGCACGCCCCGGTCGGGGCGGGCGAACTCGGGGCCGGCGAGGCGGACCGCGACGGCGACGCCGAGGGCGAAGCCGACCGCGACGGGGATGCCGACGGCGAGGGGGAGCCCGCCGACGGCGACGCCGACGGGCCGGGGGACTGGCTCGGCAGCGGGTTGTTGATACCCGTCACCTGGCCGTTGCCGCCGTCGAAGACCACGTCGGAGCAGCCGTAGAAGGTCTCGGTGCTGTCCGAGCGCTTCCACACCGAGTAGATGACGTGGCGGCCGGTCTTCACGGGCAGGTTGCCCGACCAGTAGTAGTAGCCGTCCGGCGCCGGGCCGGACATCGGCGGGTGGTCCACGCTCAGGAACGGCTGCTCTTCCATGTCCGCCCAGGTCAGCGCCTGGTTGGGGTTGTAGCCGTCCTTGGTGATGTACAGGTAGAACCAGCCCGGGTGGGCGGCCCAGTTGCTGTAGCGCCAGTTGTGGTTGGCACCCGAGGTGAGGTGGGTCAGCGGCCAGTCGCTGCGCGGGGCGTCGAACCCGGCGTACTTGGTGAAGCCGCCGCTGCACAGCGCGCCGTCGGGGATGAAGCCGCGGGTGCGGCCCGCCCCGTCGGAGCGCAGCACGCCGAACCAGTCGTAGAACGGCTGGGTGCCGCCCACGGTCGCGGCGTTCTGGCAGGCCGGGTTGGTCGGCTTGATCTCGCCCGTGCTGCTCTTGCCGTCCACATAGCACAGGTAGGTGCGGCTGCCCGGGGTGAGCAGCGCTCCGTGCGCCGCCGCCGGACCAGGATTGATCAACATGGTCGCCACTCCGGCGGCCAGGGCTGCGGTCGCCGCGATCGCGGCCACCTTGAGTCTGTTCACGTGCTGTCCTTTCCAGCACGGATGCGCACCGCACGTCGGCGGGACGGGCCGTGCTGCGACTGCGGAGTCAAACCCTGCCCGGCACCGGACACGGTGCGGGCAGAGCGGGGACGGTCCGTCGCGTCGAACACGGCTCACGCGCGTGCCGCGGCGCGCCCACGGATGCCCTCGCGGCGCCACGGCATCGACATTGCACCATGTATGAACCGGTCAAGCAATGGTTGCGCAGTGCCATCACCTTTGCGACCATGTGCCGGTGTCGATGACCGCACTGCGCCGCAACACGTGGTGGGTGCTGCCAGAGCTGCTGGCGCTCGCCGTGGTCGCGGCCCTCTCCCCGCTGCTGCGCCCGGTCGACCTGGACGCCGCGCTGGCCGCGCGCGTGACCCAGGTGCTGGAACTTTCCACCCCGGCCGAGCACCACGACCACGGCCACGAGGTCAAGGCCGACGACCGCGTCATCTGTACCGCCGAGACGATGGGCTACGAGCCCGTCGACGCCCGCACCGTCGCCGAGGTGCGCCGCGTCTACGCGTACTACCTCTGCGCCGCCGGGTCGCCGGGGCAGCCCTGGGACTTCGCCTCGCGCATCTCCGGCCCGGTGGCCGTGGACCTGACCGAGCCGCCCGTGGTGCGCATCGCCCAGGCCGGGCAGGGCTACCCCGACCGGGTCCGCGCCCTGCTGCCCGACCGGTACGAAGCCCGCGCCTTCAACGGCTTCGTGAACCACGACCTGCCCAAGCGGGTCCTCGAACGCTACGAGGACGAGGTCGCCGACGCCTGACCGGCGCGCACTAGTGTGATCACCATGCGATTCGGGTTGTTCGGAACGGGCCACTGGGCCCAGGTGACGCAGGGTGCGGCGCTGGTCGCCCACCCGGAGGCCGAGCTGGTCGGCGTGTGGGGCCGGGACCCGGCCAGGACCGCCGCGCTGGCCGGGCGGCTGGGCGTGGCGCCGTACGCCGACGCCGACGCGCTCATCGCCGACTGCGAGGCCGTCGCCGTGGCGCTGCCGCCGGACGTGCAGGCGCCGCTGGCCGTGCGCGCCGCCCGCGCCGGGCGCCACCTGCTGCTGGACAAGCCGGTGTCGCTGACGGTCGCCGACGCCGACGAGGTGGTCGAGGCCGTCGCCGGCAGCGGCGTGGCCAGCGTCGTCTTCTTCACCGCCCGGTTCGACCCGGAGGTCGGCGCCGCCCTGGAGACCGCCGCGGCGGCCGGTGGCTGGAGTTCGGCCCGCGTCGTCATGTACGGCTCGATCTTCGCCCAGGGCGGCCCGTACGCGGGGTCGCAGTGGCGCCGCGAGCACGGCGGCCTGTGGGACCTCGGCCCGCACGCGCTGTCGCGGCTGCTGCCGGTGCTCGGGCCGGTGGCCGAGGTGTCGGCGCTGCGCGGCGCGCACGCGACCAGCCACGTGCTGCTCCGCCACGACAGCGGCGCGGTCAGCGTCATGCAGCTGACCCTGGACGCGCCCCCCGCCGCCCAGCCGTTCGGCTACCAGTTGTTCGGCGACGCGGGCGTGGTGGATCTGCCCGGCGGCTCCGGCGATCCCGTGGTCAACTTCGGCCGGGCGATAAACGAACTACTGGCCCAGGTGCGCGCCGGCCGACCGGGTCACCCGTGCGACGTGCGCTTCGCGCGCGAGGTCGTGGCCGTGCTGGATGCGGCGCAGCGCTCCGAAGAGGACGGTCGCACGGTCGCCGTACGGTGACCCGGGTGTGCGCAACGATCATGCAACTGTGTCTGCGGGGCCGTTGACACCGGTGCCGATCATGCCGGAACGTGCGGTGCGTGACCGAACACGATTTCCTCATGCGCGCCGGGGATCTGCTGGCCGGCCGCTACCGCCTGATCGATCGGATCGGCGCCGGTGGAATGTCGGTCATCTGGCGGGCCAAGGACGAGACGCTCGACCGGCTGGTGGCGCTGAAGGTGCTGGACCCGGTGCTGGCCGGCGACGAGCGGCTGCGGGAACTGGCCCGCCGCGAGGCGTGGGCGGTGGCGCGGCTGAACCACCCCGACGTCGCGGGCGTGCACGACTTCGTCCGCGACGCCACCGCGCACGGCGAGGAGATCGCCGTCATCGTGCTGCAGCTGGTCGCCGGTGAGCCGCTGGCCGACCGGATCGCGCTGGGGCCGCTGCCGTGGCGCGAGGCGGTGCGCATCGCCGGGCGCGTCGCCACGGTGCTGGAGGTGGCGCACCGCCGGGGCGTGGTGCACCGCGACATCACCCCGGACAACATCATGCTGCACGGCGAGCAGGTCACGGTGCTGGACTTCGGCATCGCGGCCCGGGTCGGCGAGCCCGACGACGACAGCACCGGCGCCAGCTTCGGCACCCCGGCGTACGTCGCCCCCGAGCGGCTCGACGGCACCCCCGCCCAGCCCGCCACCGACGTGTACGCCCTCGGGGTGGTGCTGTTCGAGATGCTCACCGGCCACCCGCCGTTCCGCGTCGCGGGCTGGGACGACGTCGCCGCCGACCACGGCCCGGTAACCGTGCCGCAGGTCCCGGGGCTGCCCCGCACGGTGGGGCGCCTGGTCGCGGAGTGCCTGGAGCGCGACGTCGCCCGGCGGCCCTCGGCCGCCGAGGCCGCGCGGGTGCTGCGCTCGGCGCTGCTCGGCAGCGGCCGCAAGCGACTCGTGCCGCTCGGGCTGACCGTCGCCGCGCTGGCCGCGCTGGGGCTGGCGGTATGGCTGCTGCCGCTGGACGACACCGACCGGCCCGGCGCCGTCACCGCCTCCCCGACGGTCTCGCCCAGCGCGGCGGTGGTGGTATCGCCGACCGCCGCCCCGTCGGCCTCGCCCAGCGTCGCGGCGTCGCCGTCGGTGCCGGCGAACTGGCCCACCGGCTACCCCACCAAGTCCCCGCCGCCGCCCCCGTCCCCGCTGCCCTCGGCGGCGGTGCTGACGGTGGCGCAGGCGCGCGACGCGGCGCTGTACACCCTGGAGCTGGCGCAGTCGCAGACGCAGGTGCGCTCGGACGTGGCGACCGACATCGCCAACGTGATCCGCAACCTCGCCCAGAACAAGCCCACCGGCGAGCTGCTGAGCCAGCAGCTGGCGAGCCTCTACTACAAGCTCGACCAGCGGGAGGACGAGGGCACCCTCGCGGCGGCGGCGGCGCAGCGGCTGCGTGGCGACGTGGCCGCGCTCGGCCGGGCGCTGGGCGCCTGACGGGCCGGACGGTCCTCACGGAGAGTAAGCATTGGGGGCCGGGCGACCACTGGTCGCCCGGCCCCGTCACCCGCCGGCGTGGACTCGGTGGTCGCCCACCGGCGGGGAAACTTTCACAGGCCGTTGGCCCGGATGACGCCGCTGTACCAGTCGGCGCTGTCCTTGCGGACCCGCTGCTGCGTGGCGTAGTCGACGTAGACCAGGCCCCACCGCTGGTCGTAGCCTTCCGCCCACTCGAAGTTGTCCATCAGCGACCAGACGTGGTAGCTCTCCAGGTTGACCCCGTCGGTGATGGCGCGGTGCGCCTCGGTGAAGTGGTCGCGCAGGAAGGCGATCCGGCCGTTGTCGCGGACCCGGCCGTCGCGGCCCAGGGTGTCCGGCGTGGGCAGCCCGTTCTCGGTGATGGTCAGGGCGATGTCGCCGTAGTCCTTCTTGATGCGCGTCAGGATGTCGTACATGCCCTCGGGGTAGATCTGCTGCCAGAACGCCTCGGTCGTCGGGTACCGGGTGACGGTGTCGCCCTCCGCGGTGACGTACAGCGGGGTGTAGTACTGGACCGCGAGCAGCTCCGTCGGCGAGTTGATGACCTGCAGGTCGCCGTCGAGGATGTACTTCTGCATCGGCGAGTACGAGGCGAGGTCGTCCAGGACGTCCTGCGGGTAGCTGCCCTTGAGGATCGGGTCGAGGTAGAGGCGGTTCTCGTACCCGTCGTGCAGCACCGTGCGGGCCTGGGCCTGCGGGCTGTCGTCGGCCGGGTAGCAGGGGTGCAGGTTGAGCGCGGGTCCGATCCGGCCGGTGGCGCCCAGGTGCGGGCGCATCGCCTGCACGGCCAGGCCGTGGGCGAGCAGCTGGTGGTGGGCCACCACGTACGCCGCGCCGGGGTCCTGCTTGCCGGGGGCGTGGGTGCCGGACAGGTAGCCGTTCTGCACGATCGTCTTGGGCTCGTTCAGGGTGAGCCAGTTGGGCACGACATCGCCGAGCGCCTGCGCGACCGTGGCGGCGTACTCGGCGAAGCGGTAGGCGGTGTCGCGGTTCTCCCAGCCTCCGAGGTCCTGCAGCTCCTGCGGGGTGTCCCAGTGGTAGAGGGTCACCATCGGCGTGACGCCGCGGTTGCGCAGGCCTTCGGCCAGGCGCTTGTAGAAGTCGAGGCCCTTGCGGTTCACCGGTCCGGCGCCGGTCGGGATGACCCGCGGCCACGACACGGAGAAGCGGTACGACTTCAGGCCCAGTTCCCGGATCAGGTCCAGGTCGTCGGCCCAGCGGTGGTAGTGGTCGGCGGCGACGTCTCCGGTCTCGCCGTTGCGCACCCTGCCGGGGATCCTGCAGAAGGTGTCCCACACGGACTGCCCGCGTCCGTCGACGTGTGCCGCGCCTTCGATCTGGTAGGCCGAGGTCGCGGCGCCCCAGATGAAGCCGTCGGGAAACCGCAGGGCCGGCGCCGCGGCGGGGGAGGGCTCGGTGGTCCCGTCCTCGCCGGCGTTCGGGGCGCCGGTGGCGACCGATGTGGAGGTCGCGGCGCCGCCTGGGGCGGCGCTTGGGGTGCCTGGCATGTGGTGCTCCTCAAATACTGGGAAAGGGCTGATCATGAGTGGGAACGCTCCCATGATCGGGTACAG
Organism: Catellatospora sp. KI3; assembly: GCF_029948125.1. Taxonomy (GTDB): domain Bacteria; phylum Actinomycetota; class Actinomycetes; order Mycobacteriales; family Micromonosporaceae; genus Catellatospora. The sequence continues at coordinate 128,739 of NZ_JASAMB010000008.1, read as the reverse complement.
TTGTCCCTATCCCGGTGACGGGTGGAGATGTGGTGTTCGGACTTTCGCAAAGGTGGCGCAAGTCTGGTGCTGATGGGCGTCAAGGCGGACAATGCATCCCGATGGTATGGGAGCGGGGAAGGGCAGTCCCCGCCCCCATCGGGTGCTCACGCCCTGTGCCTGCCGGGCGGCAGGGTCACGAGGCAGCGTGACGCGCGGGAGCCGTTGGCACGCGACGTAGTCGCGAGCTTCACCTCCTCTCCGGCACCCGGAGGGAGGTCGGTCGCCGGTCGTAGGGAGATCGGCGACCGACCGCCTCGGGGAGCGGCCGGCGATGGCGTCCGGGCGGGCCATCGACGGAACCAATTCTTACATTGATGAACATCCGTGGAAGCGTTCCCATGGACGTTTGTTGAGACGATAGCGACTCCTGGGCCGGAGGGGAAGACCCTTCATCGCTCCAGAATCTGTAGGCAACCACCTGGAAATCCTTTGCTGGTAACCGATGTGGCCGCTACCTGCGGAAGCGCTCCCACGGCTGAAGATCAATGTGTCGGGCGTGTTTCTACATTGACACGATGTCGGGCTTGCCCTGTTCCCGAGCCCTCCCTGACTGCCCGTTCCGTCCGGTATGGCGCGACCCGCGATCCTGGCGCCCGGTCGACTGACGACAGGCGGCCGATCCGGGCGGTGACCACGGTCGACTCCGTTCCTGGTCCTGCCGGTCGCCGTAGGGGCTGTAGGCGGTCGAAAGCTCGGATCCGGCCGAAGTGATCGTTACGAGCGGTCATAACCTCCGCTGTGGGCTCGGGTTCTGACCGTCGGCGGCGATCAACGCCCGGAACAGACCCGAAGATCGCCGCCCCCGGTCACAACACTGCACGGCTCATCGTCTGAAACCGACCTTCTGCCCGCAGAATCTGATCATCAGTGCCATCAGACGCCAGAGCTCACCAACGCTGGTCGGATCTCGGCGCCGGGTCGTAGACCGGGCGACCGCTCCGCCCGGTAACGGACCGCAGGAAGCGATCTTCAGGGACGGCGAGCCGGCGACACCTCGCTGGCGGTCGGGTGCGGCGTTCCGGATCCGGGTGAGCAGAGATCACCTCCGGCCCGATCCCGGTGCGAGCGCTGCCGCTGTGGTGGGCTTGGGTGGGCGTCTCGGCGACCGGTCCGATTCCGATGGAGCGCTGCCGCTGTGGTGGGCTTGGGTGGGCGTCTCGGCGACCGGTCCGATTCCGATGGAGCGCTGCCGCTGTGGTGGGCTTGGGTGGGCGTCTCGGCGACCGGTCCGATTCCGATGGAGCGCTGCCGCTGTGGTGGGCTTGGGTGGGCGTCTCGGCGACCGGTCCGATCCCGATGGAGCGCTGCCGCCGCAGCGGGTTTGGCGGGCCGCCTCGGCGGCCTGCTGCTGGGCGATGCGGGCGGGTTCATGCCCCGCGCACAGCCCAGGCCCGGCTGCCTCCGTCCGCCAGCGGCCTGCCCGCGTCCGGCAGGTGCTCATGGTCGTGCTCCAGCGAGGCGGTGACGCCGCCGCTGCTTCTGCTCCGGCGAGGCGCTGACGCCGCCGCTGCTTCGTGCTCCCGCGAGGCGCTCAGGTCGCCGCTACGCCGCCCGACCCACCCCCAAGGGGTGTGCCGTCTTCGATCGTCGTTCAGCGGGGCTTTGGCGCCCTCTAACCAGCCCGCCGCCGCTCCCTCCGACCGGACCGGCTCGCTCTCGCCGTGCCGGCCGCCGGAGCATGATGCAGTTTCGGGGAGACTGCGCGAATCCGGGCTCGGATTCCTGCAGTCTCCCCGAAACTGTGCGGATCTTGGCAGGCGGCCCGGAGCGGACCGCGAGCGGGGAGGGGGCGGGGCGGGGCGGGTCAGCCCTTGACGGAGCCCGCGAGCAGGCCGCGGACGAAGTAGCGCTGCAGGGACAGGAAGACGATCAGCGGGACGACGATGGAGACGAAGGCGCCCGCGGTGAGGCGCTGCCACTCGTTGCCGCGCGTGCCCGCCATCTCGGCGAGCCGGACGGTCAGCGGGGCGTTCTTCGGGCCGCCCGCGAAGATCAGGGCGACCAGCAGGTCGTTCCATACCCACAGGAACTGGAAGATGGCGAAGGAGGCCAGCGCGGGCACGATCAGCGGCAGCACCACGGACCGGAAGATCTTGGCGTGGCTGGCCCCGTCGACCTTGGCCGCCTCGACCAGGTCGCCGGGCAGCTCGGCCATGAAGTTGTGCAGCAGGAAGATGCCCAGCGGCAGCGCGAAGCAGGTGTGGGCGAACCAGACCGTGATGAACTTGGCCTCGTTCTCCAGCTCCCATGGCGGCAGCAGCTGGAACCCGTCGATCGCCACGCCCTTGTTGAAGAACTGCAGCAGCGGGATCAGCGCCATCTGCAGCGGCACGATCTGCAGCGCGAAGACGCCGATGTAGATCCAGTCGCGGCCGCGGAAGCGGGTCCAGGCCAGCGCGTACGCCGCCAGCGCGCAGAACGCCAGCGGGAACAGCACCGACGGGATCGTGATCACCAGCGAGTTGATGAAGAAGCTGGCCAGGCGGCCGGAGGAGGCCGTGGTGCCGAACAGCACCTCCTGGTAGTTGTCCAGGGTCAGCTTCGGGTCGCTGAAGAAGTTCCACCAGCCGTTGTTCTTGATCTGGTCCTCGGGCCGCAGCGACGAGACCAGCAGGCCGAACGTCGGCACGGTCCACAGCAGCGCGATCACCAGCGAGACGGCGCTGGCGGTCCGGCTGGTCAGCCGTTTGCGCACCCGCCCGGCCGGAGTGGCCGGCACCTCGGACTCCGGCCCTGCCGCGATCGTTTCCGTACCGGTGCTCATGCCGCCGCTCCGCTCCGCGGACCGCCGTCATAAGACACTTCAGTGCGCTGCAACATGATTCGCTCGATTCTCTCGCTCATCGCACTCCCTCCAGCCGACGGCGGCGCATGACCCGGATCTGGTAGATCACGATCGGGGCGACGAGGACGAACAGCAGCACCGCGAGCGCGGCGCCCTTGCCCTTCTCGTCGAAGCGGAACGAGTAGTTGTACATCTCGTTGGCCACGACGCTGGTGCCGAACTGGCCGCCGGTCATGGTGCGGACGATGTCGAAGACCTTGAGGGTGCCGATGGAGATGGTCACCATGACCACGACCAGCGCGGGCCGGATGCTCGGCACGGTGACCTGCCAGAACATCTGCCACGGGGTGACCCCGTCGATGCGGGCGGCCTCGACGATGTCGCCAGGGATGGCCTTGATCGCGGCCGACAGCACCACCATGGCGAACCCGGCCTGGATCCAGACCAGCACCGCGATCAGGAACAGCGTGTTCCACGGCCCGTCCAGCAGCCACTGCTGCGGCTCGCCGCCGAGCGCCACCACGATCTGGTTGAGCAGGCCGATCTGCTTCTCGCCCTCCTGGCGGTAGGCGTAGATGAACTTCCAGATGATGCCCGCGCCGACGAACGAGATGGCCATCGGCATGAAGATCAGCGACTTGGCGAACGACTCGAACCTGGCCCGGTCCACCATCACGGCGTAGACCAGGCCGACGGCGGTGGAGACGGTGGGCACCAGCAGCACCCACAGCACGGTGCTGAGCAGTACGCCGTACGAGACGGGGTCGGCGCTGAAGTCGGGCAGCATGCCCGAGGTCTTGTCCGTGAACATCCAGACGAAGTTGTCGAAGCCGACGAACTCGGTGGAGTCCTTGTTCATGAAGGCCAGGATCAGGGTGCGGATCGCCGGGATGATGAGGCCCACGGTGAGCAGGGCACCGGCCGGCAGCAGCAGGCCCAGCGAGACCCAGCGGTCCTTGCGGCTGGGCAGCACGTCCAGCACCAGCAGCAGCAGTCCCACCACGGCCGCGAAGGCGATGACGCCGTACAGCAGCATCATCAGCTTCGGGCCTTCGGCGGTGAAGTCGAAGTCCACGCGGTCTCCTCGTCGGCCGGTCGGAGGAAGACTACGCCGTGTGGGCCCGGTCGGACCCACACGGCGTAGTCTTCATGATCAAAGAATCACGCGGAACCGGTCACTTCGGCCAGGACGCCTCGATCGCGTCGAGAGTGCTCTTGGTGTCCTTGCCGTTGATCCACTCGGTCATGCCCTTCCAGAACGAGCCCGCGCCGACGGCCGCCGGCATCAGGTCCGACCCGTCGAAGCGGAAGACCGACTTCGGGTCCTGGAGGATGCCGACCGCGACCTTGTCGATCGGGTTCTCGACGTTGGCGACGTCCAGGCCCTTGTTCGCCGAGATCCAGTTCTTCAGCTTGGCGCGGCCGTTGGCCCAGTCCGAGGTGGCCAGGTAGGTCTGCACCGCCTGGACCTCGGGGCGGTCGGTGAAGGCGCCGACGAACTCGCCGCCGCCCAGCACCGGCTTGCCCATGGCCGGGTCGATGGCCGGGAAGTAGAACGCGAAGGCGTCGCCGTCGGCCGACACGTTGGTGCCCTTCGGCCACTGGTTGGCGTAGAAGGACGCCTGGCGGTGCAGCGCGCACTTGCCCTCGACGATGGGCAGGCCGCCCTCCTGGAACGCGGTGGTGGCGATCGACTTCACGCCGCCGTAGCCGCCGTTGACGTACTTCTCGTTCTTGAGGATCGAGCCGACCCGGTCGGTCGCCGACACGATGCGCGGGTCGTTGAACGGGATGGCGTGCTTGACCCACTGGTCGTACACGTCGGCGCCCTGGTCGCGCAGGAGCACGTCCTCGATCCAGTCGGTGGCCGGCCAGCCGGTGGCCTCACCGGACTCGATGCCCGCGCACCACGGCTTCATGCCGCTGGCGGCGATCTTGTCGCTGAGCTCGATCATCTCGCCCCACGTGGTGGGGACGGTCCAGCCCTTCTCCTTGAAGGTCTTGGGCGAGTACCAGACGAACGACTTCACGTTCGCGCCGAGCGGGGCCCCGTAGAGGGTGCCGTCGACGGTGCCGTACTTCAGCCAGTCGGGCGTGAAGTTCTTCTCCGCCATGGTCTTGGTCTTGTCGCCGGCGGCCTTGAGCTTGCCGCCCTTGGCGAAGAACTCCAGCAGACCCGGCTGGGGCATGAAGGCCAGGTCGGGCGCGTTGCCGCCCTCGACGCGGACCTTGAGCTGGGCCTCGAACTCGCCGGACCCCTCGTACTCGATCTTTACGCCGGTGCAGTCGGCGAACGCCTTCCAGGACTGCTCCAGCAGCCCGGCCTCGGCGTCGCGGATGGGGGAGTAGATCGTGACGGTCTTGCCGGCGATGCCGGTGTAGTCCGTGTACGCCGCGCACTCGGGCTTGTCGAGATTGCCGGTGGCGTCGGGCGTGTCCGAGCTGCCGCACGCGGCCGCGGACAGGGCCAGCGCGACCGCGCCCGAGAGGGCGAGCAGACGCCGGTGTCTGGTGGACATGGAGTTTCCTCCTCGATTTCGTTGTCGGAGCGCAGCCCGATTTGAGCCGGACTACACGCAACGTGACGCAAGATATGCAAACGCTTTCCATCTCACGCTGTCCAGCGCTCACCACAGTAAGGTTCGTAACGATTCGGAAACCAGCTCGCGTCCAGTGGCATGAGTAACTGGAACTACCAGGGTGCTTTCCCCCGGCGTGGTGAGCTACACTCGATCTCGGTTTTTGTGTATGTGGTTTGCTCGCGTTGCCCTCCCTTGGATTCACCTCCTGTGAGAGCCGCCGGTGCCGCTGCTCAAGTGGCCAACCCCCGCACGAGGTGTGCGGCGCGGTTCGTTTTGTGCAAGGAAATGGTGAAAATGGCTCAGGGAACCGTCAAGTGGTTCAACGCCGACAAGGGTTTCGGGTTCATCTCGGTCGACGGGGGCGGCGCTGACGTCTTCGTGCACTTCTCCGCGATCCAGTCCTCGGGCTTCCGCAGCCTCGAGGAGAACCAGCGGGTCGAGTTCGACATCGTGCAGGGCGCCAAGGGCCCGCAGGCCGACCAGGTCCGCCCGGTCTGACCGGCTGACCCCAGCTGAACGTGGACGGGCCGGTTTCGACCGGCCCGTTTTTCGTGCCCGGAGTATCTCCGCCGCCGCCGGAGCAGGCTACTATCAAACCAAGACGGACGTACGGTTTGCTGGAGCCGACCTTGGGGGGCGTGAGATGTGGAACCCGGACATCTACCTGCGGTTCGCCGACGAGCGGGGACGACCGTTCCACGACCTGGTCGGCCGGATCGCCGCCGCGGACCCGCGCGAGGTGGTCGACCTGGGCTGCGGGCCCGGCAATCTCACCGAGACGCTGGTCACGCGCTGGCCCGGGGCGCGGGTGCGCGGTCTGGACTCGTCCCCCGAGATGATCGAGAAGGCGCGGACGGACGGCGGCCGGGTCGGGTACGAGGTGGCGGACGTGCGCGACTACGTGCCCGGCCCCGACACCGACGTGATCACCACCAACGCCGTGCTCCAGTGGGTGCCCGGCCATGAGCGCCTGCTGACCGACTGGGCGGCCGCCCTGCGCCCCGGCGCCTGGCTGGCCCTGCAGGTGCCCGGCAACCAGGACGCTCCTGCCCACCTGGCCCTGCGGGAGCTGTGCGCGGCGCCCCGCTGGGCCGACCGGCTCGGCGGGCTCGACGACGCGGTCCGCCGCGTCCCCGACGCCACCGGCTACGCCCGCCTGCTGCGCGACGCCGGGTGCGACGTCGACGCCTGGGAGACCGAGTACCTGCACCAGCTGCCCGCGGACGGACCGGAGCACCCCGTGCTGACCTGGCTTAGCGGCACGGCGCTGCGCCCGGTCCGCGCCGCGCTCGACGACGCCGACTGGGCCGGGTTCCGGGCCGAGCTCCAGCCCGCGCTGGCGCGCGCCTACCCGCCGTACGCGGGAATCGTGGACTTCCCCTTCCGCCGCGTCTTCGCCGTCGCCCGCAAGCGCTGACCACCGGAGCCGGGCCCCCGGCCCGCACAGTAAAGTGCGCTCATGGCTGATCTTGCCGGTTTTGTCGCCGGGCTGCCCAAGGCGGAACTGCACGTCCACCACGTCGGCTCCGCCTCGCCGCACGTGGTGGCCGAGCTGGCCGCGCGCTACGAGGGCGACACCCGGGTCCCCGCCGACCCGGCCCTGCTCGCCGACTACTTCACGTTCACCGACTTCGCGCACTTCATCCAGGTGTACCTGAGCGTGGTGGACTTGATCCGCGACGCCGAGGACGTGCGCACGCTGACCTACGGCATCGCGCAGGACCTGGCGGCGCAGCAGGTCCGCTACGCCGAGCTGACGATCACGCCGTTCTCCAGCGTCCGGCGGGGCATCCCGGCGCAGGCGTTCTGCGAGGCGATCGAGGACGCCCGGCTCAGCGCCGAGCGCGAGCTGGGCACGGTGCTGCGCTGGTGCTTCGACATCCCGGGCGAGGCGGGCCTGGAGGCGGCCGAGCAGACCCTGCGCATCGCGCTGGACCAGCGCCCTGAGGGCCTGATCAGCTTCGGGCTGGGCGGGCCGGAGATCGGCGTGCCGCGACCGCAGTTCAAGCCGTTCTTCGACCAGGCGCGGGCGGCGGGGCTGCGCAGCGTGCCGCACGCGGGCGAGACCACGGGCGCGCAGACGGTATGGGACGCGCTGACCGAGCTGGGCGCCGAGCGCGTCGGCCACGGCATCCACGCCGCGCAGGACCCCCGGCTGCTGGCGTACCTGGCCGAGCACGCGATCCCGCTGGAGGTGTGCCCGACCTCGAACGTGCGCACCCGGGCGGTGGCCGAGATCGGGCAGCACCCGCTGGCCGCGATCGTGGCGGCCGGGGTGCCGGTGAGCATCAACTCCGACGACCCGCCGATGTTCGGCACCACCCTGAACCGGGAGTACGAGGTCGCCGCGGGCCTGCTGGACCTGGACGCGGCGGGCGTGGCCGAGCTGGCCCGCGCCGGGGTGCGGCAGTCGTTCGCCCCCGACGCGGTCAAGCGCTCGCTGCTGGCCGAGATCGACGCGTACGCCGCCTGATCAGACCTTGTGCAGGGTGCGCACCTTGCGCCAGACGGCGGCGTCCAGGGCGCCGGCGCGGTTCGAGAACGAGCCCGCCGGCACCCGGATCGGGTCGGTCAGGTCCAGGAAGCTGTCGTGGTCGGCGTCGGCGTCCCAGGTCCGGGTGGGGATCACGATGTGGTCGCGCCGGTGCGACTGGTCCTGGCTGGTGATCTTCAGGACCTCGTACGCCCTGGCGTCGCCGCGCAGCACCACGCAGGGGCGCACCTTGTGGCCGGTGCCGTCCTCGTAGGGCACGTCGGCCCACCAGATCTCGCCGGGCTGCGGTCCGCCGGCCGGCGTGCCGGGGCGGCTCGGCGCGCCCGGACGGCCGGGCCTGCGCCCGGGGCGGGTGGGAGTGGGGCGGCGGCGCAGCCACCACACCAGGGCGGCCAGCGCGAGCAGCGCGATCACGGCATAGGTCAACCACATGACCGCCGAGTCTAGGTGCGCCGCCCGGAGGCGGGGGCCGCGGCAGGGGTCAGGAGCCGGTAGGCGTCGTCGGGCGGGACGGGGCGGGAGAACAGGAAGCCCTGGCCGTAGCCGCAGCCGAGCTGGACGAGGCGGTCGCGCTCGTCGGGGGTCTCGATGCCCTCGGCGATGAGCTCCAGGCCCAGGTTGCGGCCCATCAGCACGATGGTGCGGACCAGTTCGCCGCTGCGCCGGTCGGTCGACAGCCGGGACACGAACGACCGGTCGATCTTCAGGGCGTCGATCGGCAGCCGGTGCAGCGCCTCCAGGGACGAGTACCCGGTGCCGAAGTCGTCGATGTAGAGCCGGCAGCCGACCTCGTGCAGCGCGTCGAGGATGTCGCGGGCCGGGCCGACGTTCTCCATCACCACGCCCTCGGTGATCTCCACGGCGAGGCTGCCCGGGGGCAGGTCGTGCCGGTCCAGCGCCCCGGCCACGTCGTCGAGCACGGTGCCGGCCCAGAACTGGCGGTTGGAGACGTTGACGGCGACGGACAGCCCGGCCGGGGTGCCCTCGTGCCGCCAGGTGGCCAGCCGCCGCGCGCACTCGTCGATGACCCAGCGCCCGATCGGCACGACCAGGCCGGTCTCCTCGGCGACCGGCATGAACTCGCCCGGCGCCAGCAGCCCGCGCACCGGGTGCCGCCAGCGGATCAGCGCCTCGAACGAGCGCACCGCGCCCGAGCGCAGCAGCACGATCGGCTGGTAGTGCACCTCGAACTCGTCGCCCTCGATCGCCTGGCGCAGCTCGGTCTCGATCTGCATCCGGCTGACCGCCCGGTCGTGCATGGTCGTGTCGAACATCGCGTGCCGGCCCTTGTGCGCCGACTTGGCCGAGTACATCGCGATGTCGGCGTCGCGCAGCAGGTCCTCGGCGTTGAGGTAGCGGCGGCTGCTCATGGTGATGCCGATGCTCGCGGTGACCACGACGTCCTGGCCGTGCAGCTGGAACGGCTGCGCCAGCACCCGGTGCAGCCGCTCGGCGACCTGCGCCGGGGTGTGCGGTGCGGCCACCTCGTCGAGCAGCACCAGGAACTCGTCGCCGCCGAAGCGGGCCACCGTGTCGGTCTCGCGCAGCGCCCCCTTGATCCGGCGGGCGACCTGCTTGAGCAGCCGGTCCCCGGCCGAGTGCCCCATGCTGTCGTTGACCACCTTGAAGCCGTCCAGGTCGAGGAAGAGCACCCCGAACGGGCGGCCGTGCGGGCGGCGGAACTGGCGCATCGCCTGGCGCAGCCGGTCCAGGAAGAGCGAGCGGTTGGGCAGGCCGGTGAGCTCGTCGTACAGGGCGGCGATGCGCAGCTGCTCCTTCTGCCGCAGCGACTCGCGCAGCAGCGCCTGCCGGTCCAGCGCCACGGTGAGCAGCGCCGCCCACTGGTTGTACGGCTCCCGGCCGGTCGCCCCGGTGGTGGACACCCGCTCCACCACGGCGAGCCAGCCCCAGTCGCTGGTGCCGTTCTTGACCGGCACCACGAGCGTCACCAGGTCCTCGCCGAGCAGCCGCGGCCGGCGCAGCAGCGGCGGCGGGAACTCGCTCACCGGCAGGGACGGCTCGGCGTCCGTACGCGGCGGGCGCCCGGCCTCGAACAGGCTGGCCACCTCCAGCACCGGGTCGGCCTCGGTCGGGGGCAGGCCGCCGGTCCACAGGCCGAGGCAGCCCGCGCGTACGCCGGTGCGGCCCAGCCACTCCAGCCGGGCCGGTTCCCGCTGCCCCCGCAGCAGGTCCATGCCGACCTCGTACTGCACGCTCAGGTGCTCGCGCAGGCCGGCGCTCTCGTGGAACAGGGTGCTGCCGCGCATCTGGGTCAGCGCCAGCAGCGCCGGGATGGCGCCCTTGCCGCGGCAGCGCAGCAGCTCGGCCACCTCGTACAGCACCTCGGCGCGGCCGCCGAGCCGCAGCAGGTCGGCGGCCGCCTCGGGCAGTTCGGCCACCGCTTCGGCGTGGGCCGGTGCGGGCGGGTCGGCACCGCAGCCGGGGTTCGGTTGCTCCACGGCGGCCGACACCACCTCCGCGGCGCGCTTCAGGATGATGGTGTCCGCCGCCGACAGGGTGCCGTGCACCGGCGTGACCAGCTCGGCGATCCGGTCCGGGAGGCGCTCGGGCCGGTCCGGCACCACCTGGGTGTGCGGCTCACCGGCGCAGCCGCACGACTCCCGCACGATCAGCGAGGTGGGCACGGTGATCCGGCCCTCGGGCGGCGGCTGGCCGTCGACGATCGCCAGCAGCGTCCGGGCGGCCACCTTGCCGATCATGTCCATGGGCTGCCGGACGCTGGTCAGCCTCGGGGTCAGGTACGAGGAGGAGCGGATGTCGTCGTAGCCGACCACAGCCTGGTCGTCGGGCAGCCGCAGGCCCGCCCGCTCGAACACGTCCATCAGGCCGGCCGCGTTCTCGTCGGTGGCGCAGACGATCGCGGTGGAGCGCAGGCCGTCGGCCAGCATCAGCTGGGCCGCCGCCGCGCCGCCGGTGGTCTGGTTGTCGGCGGTCGGGTACGCCAGCCGCGGGTCGGGTTCGAGGTCGTGCTGGCGCAGCGCCGCCCGGTAGGCGTCGTAGCGCTCGCGTACGTCGGCGGTGCCCAGGTGCCCGGTGAACGCGATCCGCCGGTGCCCGTGCGCGACCAGGTGCGCCACCGCCTCCCGGATGCCGGTGCGGTTGTCGGGCATGACCAGCGGCAGGTCCTGGCCGGGGATGGGCTGGCTGACCATCACCACGGGCAGCCCGGCGGCGCGCAGGTCGGCCAGGTAGCGGGGCGTCACGGCCTGCAGCACCACGATGAACCCGCTGGCCAGCCGCCACGCCACCGGATGCCCGAGCTCGCTCGGCTCGGTGATCTCGATGTGGTCGGTGCCGGCGTCGAGCGTCTGCACGGCGATGACGCCCGCGCCGGCCTCCGCGGCGGTGCCGGCGATGCCGGACAGCACCCCGCCGAAGTACCAGCCGCCGAGAAACGGCGACAGGACTCCAAGGGTGGCGTCAGTCGACACCTACAGACGGTACCGCGCCAACTCGGACATACTCCGGAAAAATGGGTTCAAGGCATCCGGAGCACCCACCGGTACGCCTGCACCAGGCCCGTGTCGAAGCTCGCCGCCGAGCCCCACAGGAACAGCCGGAACCGCCGGTACAGCGGATCGCCCCAGCGCCGCACCACCTCGTCGCGGGCCGCGTCCAGCCGCCGCGCCCACTCCGCGCAGGTCAGGTGGTAGTTGTGCCGGTCGTCGTCCACGCTGACCAGCTCGAACGGCGACCGGGCCACCTGCCGCAGGTACGAGTGCAGCACCAGCGGCGAGGACTTGCCCGGGTAGATGTAGCGGCTCATGAACGTGGACACCCGGTGCTTGGCCCGCATCGCCAGCGCGTCCAGGTACACGTGCCCGCCGGGGCGGACCAGCTCGGCGTACTTGCGCAGCGAGGCCCGGTAGTCGGGCAGGTGCTCGGTCACGCCCATGTTCACGATCGCGTCGTAGCGGCGCGGCGCCTCGTAGCGCAGCAGGTGCTGCCGGACCACCCGCGCGGGCAGCTGCTCGCGGGCGAACAGGTCGGACAGGTAGCGCTCGGACTCCTCGGCCAGGGTCAGCGTGGTGACGTGCACGCCCTGGCGGGCGGCGTACTCGGAGAAGGCGCCCCAGCCCCCGCCGACCTCCAGGATGTGGTCGCCGGGGGAGACCTTGAGCGCCTCCAGCGCCAGCTGCATCTTGCGGGTCATGGCGTCCTCGAGCGGCTCGTCGTCGCGCTCGAACACGCCCTGGGTGTAGCAGCGGTGCCGGGAGTCCATGAAGGTCAGGAAGAACTCCGACTCCTCGTCGTAGTGCGCCGAGATGGCGCGCCGGTCGTGCTCGGCCCCGCCGAACCGCAGCGCCGGGGCGAACCGGGCCACCCAGGCGATGGGGTGCCGGTCGTGGAACATGCCGCGGATCTTGAGCGCGGCCATCAGGTCGCCCTCGAAGTCCAGCCAGCCGCGCAGGTAGGCCACGCCGATCTGGAACTGGTCCAGCCCGGCCAGCGCCTTGGCGCCGCGCGGGTCGGTGACGGCGATGGTGAATGCGGGATCGCCGGTGCCGACGGTGTGCGCGACCGCCCCGTGGCGCACCGAGAAGGGGGTTCCGGCCCGGCCGGAGAAGTATTGCTGGAAACGACGGTCCAGCGTACGACCGAGATCAATACTCGTCATTGCGCCAATCTAACGGCGTGCAAACGCCCCCGAAAGGGGTCGCGGGTGAACGCGGCACGACAGGGGCCGCCGCGGGCACCGGCTGACCGGTAACCGGCATGATCGGTACGCCCGATAGCATGGCCGGAGCCGGACAAACCGCTGGGACCACTCTTTCAAGGAGATCATCGTGAGCGCACCGATCAGCCCGCCCGCCGCCGACCCCGTCGTCGTCGCGGCCGGGACGACGTGCGCCGACGCGATCGCCGCCGCGGGCCTGCCGGTCCACGGCGCCAAGGCGATCGTGGTGGTCCGCGACCCCGAGGGCCGCCTGCGCGACCTCGACTGGGTCCCGTCGGTGGAGACCTCCGTGGAGCCGGTCGCGATCGACTCGCCCGACGGCCTCAACGTGCTGCGCCACTCGACCGCGCACGTGCTGGCCCAGGCCGTCCAGGACATCTTCCCCGAGGCGAAGCTGGGCATCGGCCCGCCGATCGACAACGGCTTCTACTACGACTTCTCCGTGCCCAAGCCGTTCCACCCGGACGACCTGGACAAGATCGAGAAGCGGATGCAGGAGATCGTCAAGTCGGGGCAGCGCTTCCAGCGCCGCCGGTTCGACTCGCTGGAGCAGGCCAAGGCCGAACTGAAGGACGAGCCGTTCAAGCTCGAACTGGTCGACATCAAGGGCGACGCCGGCGACGACGTGATGGAGGTCGGCGGCGGCGAGCTGACCATCTACGACAACTTCGACGCCAAGACCGGCGACCGCCGCTGGGGCGACCTGTGCCGGGGCCCGCACCTGCCCAGCACCCGGCTGATCGGCGCGTTCAAGCTGATGCGCTCGGCCGCGGCGTACTGGCGCGGTTCGGAGAAGAACCCGCAGCTCCAGCGGGTGTACGGCACCGCGTGGCCGACCCGCGACCAGCTCAAGGACTACCTGAAGCTGCTGGAGGAGGCGGCCCGCCGCGACCACCGCAAGCTCGGCACCGACCTGGACCTGTTCAGCTTCCCCGACGAGATCGGCTCCGGCCTGGCCGTCTTCCACCCCAAGGGCGGTGTGATCAAGCGCGAGATGGAGGACTACGTCCGTGCCCGACACATCGAGGAGGGCTTCCAGTACGTCGGGACGCCGCACATCACCAAGGAAGGCCTCTTCCACACCTCGGGCCACCTGCCCTACTACAAGGAGACCATGTTCCCGCCGATGGACATGGAGGGCAGCGACTACTACCTCAAGGCCATGAACTGCCCGATGCACAACCTGATCTACCGGTCGCGCGGGCGGTCCTACCGCGAGCTGCCGATCCGGCTGTTCGAGTTCGGGTCGGTGTACCGGTTCGAGAAGTCGGGCGTCATCCACGGCCTGACCCGGGTGCGCGGCTTCACCCAGGACGACTCGCACTCCTACGTCACCAAGGAGCAGGCGGCCGCCGAGATCAAGCACCTGCTCGACTTCGTGCTCGGCCTGCTCAAGGACTTCGGCATCACCGACTTCTACCTGGAGCTGTCCACCCGCGACGACACCAAGCCGGACAAGTTCGTCGGCTCGGAGGAGGACTGGGCGACCGCGACCGCGGTGCTGGAGCAGTGCGCGGTCGAGACCGGCCTGCAGCTGGTGCCGGACCCGGGCGGCGCGGCCTTCTACGGCCCGAAGATCTCGGTCCAGGCCAAGGACGCGATCGGCCGTACCTGGCAGATGTCGACCATCCAGTACGACTTCAACCAGCCGCGCGGCTTCGAGCTGGAGTACCAGGCCGCCGACGGCACCCGCCAGCAGCCCGTGATGATCCACTGTGCCAAGTTCGGCTCGATCGAGCGCTTCATCGGCGTGCTCACCGAGCACTACGCCGGCGCCTTCCCGGCGTGGCTGGCGCCGGTGCAGGTGGTCGGCATCCCGATCCGCTCCGACGACGAGGCCGGGCACACCGCGTTCCTGTTCGACTTCGTCGCCCGCCTGCGCAAGGAGGGCATCCGGGCCGAGGTCGACGCCTCCGACGACCGGATGCAGAAGAAGATCCGCAACGCCCAGCAGCAGAAGATCCCGTTCATGGCGATCGTCGGCGACCAGGACCTGGCCGACGGCACCGTGTCGTTCCGCTACCGCGACGGCTCGCAGCGCAACGGCGTGAGCCTGGACGAGGCGGTCGCGCACGTGGTCGAGGTGGTGCGCTCGCGTACCAACTCCGGCCCGTCCGCCGGGGTCGCCGAGGCGGTCGAGGCGGGCGACGCGGCGTGAGCACGCGCACGCACGAGGCCGGGTACGTGCTGGACACGGACCCGGCCCGGCTCGACCTCGCCGCCGTCGAGCAGTGGCTGCTGCGCGAGGCGTACTGGACCTCCGGCCGCGACCGCGAGGTCATGGAGCGCTCGCTGGCCGGATCGACGGTGTACGGCCTGTACGCGCAGTCCGGTGCCCAGGTCGGCGTGTTCCGGGTGGTCACCGACGGGGCGACCTTCGCCTGGCTGTGCGACGTGTTCGTGGACACCGGGCACCGCGGCCTGGGGCTGGCGCAGTGGGCCGTCACGGTGATCCGCGACGAGCTGCAGGCGCTCGGGATCCGCCGGATCATCCTGGCCACCGCCGACGCGCACGGGGTCTACGCCAAGGTCGGCTTCACGCCGATGGCCAACCCGGAGCGGTGGATGGAGCTCGACACCCGGCCGGTGATCCCGACTCGCGCCCCTCGGCAGGTCGCGGCATGAGCACCGCCGACCCCGACGGCCTGGAGCGGCTGTGGACCCCGTGGCGGATGGCGTACGTCAGCGGCGGCACCAAGCCTGAGGGCTGCCCGTTCTGCGTCGCGCCCCAGACCGATCCGGACGGCCTGATCGTCGCCCGGGGCGAGGCGGTGTACGCGGTGCTCAACCGGTTCCCGTACAACCCGGGACACCTGCTGATCTGCCCGTACCGCCACATCGACGACTACCCGGAGCTCGACGCGGCCGAGACCGCGGAGCTGGCCGAGTTCACCAAGACGGCGATGCGGGTGGTCCGCAAGGTCTCCAACGCGCACGGCTTCAACATCGGCCTGAACCAGGGCAGCGCCGCCGGGGCCGGGATCGCCGCGCACCTGCACCAGCACGTGGTGCCGCGCTGGGGCGGCGACAACAACTTCCTGCCCGTGGTCGGGCGGACCAAGGCGCTGCCGCAGCTGCTCACCGACACCCGCGACCTGCTCCTGGCAGCCTGGCCCAGCTGACCGGCCCGGCCATCCCGCTCGCCCGACCGCGCAGCCACCCCGGCTCTCGATAGGCGGAGTGCGCCGCGGGGCGGTGATCGGCGTTGAATGCGGGATTCGGCCGCGGCGGGGCCCGGTGGGGCTGCACCATCGGCGGTGTGGGGATGTCGCGGCGCGGGCTGATGCGCGGCGGGCTGGCCGGGCTCGGCGGGGCCGCCGCCGGGATCGCGGTGCTGCGCGGCCGGGAGTGGATCGGTCCGGACCGGCTGCCGCTGGACGGCGGGTACGCCCCGGCGGGCAACGAGCTGGGCGGGCAGGGGCGCGGGGCGGTGAGCGTGCTGTGGCACGTACGCACGGAGCAGCCGCTGGTGGCGTTGACCTTCGACGACGGCCCGGCGCCGGACTGGACGCCCCGGGTGCTGGACACCCTCGACCGCCTCGACGTCGCGGCCACGTTCTTCGTCGTCGGGCAGCGGCTGCGCCGCCACGCCGCGCTGGTGCGCGACCGGTACGCCCGCCACGAGGTCGGCAACCACACCTGGGCCCACAAGGACCTCGCCCAGCGCGACGAGCGGGGCGTACGCGACCAGTTGCGCCGCTGCCACGATGCCGTCGCCGACGTGCTGGGGCGCGAACCGACCCTGCTCCGCCCGCCCTGGGGGCACCTCGGCGGTACCACGCTGACGGTGGCCGAGGAGCTGGGCTACGACGTGGTGATGTGGTCGCGGCAGATGCGGGAGGCCGCGTTCGCGCGCGACCCGGCCGGGATCGTGGCCGACACGGTGGCGGCGGCCCGACCCGGGGCGATCATCCTGGCCCATGACGTGGGGGACCGGCGGCGCCTGGTGACCATCGACCACCTCACCGGGATCGTCGCCGGCCTGCGCGACCGGGGCCTGCGCCCGGTCACCGTCTCGGCCCTGCGCGCGGCGGCCGCCGCCGACCCGGCCCCCTGATCGACGTTGGCCTATCTAGTGCAGAGTGCGGGTGCACCGGCGCACTTAGCATTGACGCTGGCCTATCTAGAGGACGGATTTCGTCGAATCGTCCTCTAGATAGGCCAGCGTCAATACAGGGCGGAGCGGGGCGGGGGTGCCGGGGCGGGGCGGGGCGGGGTGGGTCAGCGGGTGGTGTGCTCCTTGCGGGCCTGGTCGGCCAGGTGGCCGGGCATGGGCTCGTACCGGGCGAACTCCCGCACGAACGTCCCCGCCCCGGCCGTCATCGACCGCAGGTCCACCAGGTACCGCTGCAGCTCCAGCGCCGGCACCTCGGCCCGGATCTGGGTACGCTCGCCGCCCGCCGGGTCCGACTCCGACCCCAGCACCCGCCCCCGGCGTCCGGACAGGTCGCTCATCACCGCGCCGACCGCCGTGTCCGGCACCGTGATGACCACCTCGTCGACCGGTTCCAGCAGCGCCACATGGGCCTTCTCGGCCGCGTCCTTCAACGCCATGCCGCCCGCGGTCTGGAACGCGGCGTCGGAGGAGTCGACGCTGTGGGCCTTGCCGTCGACCAGGGTCACCCGGAAGTCGACCACCGGGTACCCGGCCACGATGCCCCGCTCGGCCTGGGCGCGGACGCCCTTCTCGACGCTCGGGATGTAGTTGTGCGGGATCGCCCCGCCGACGATCTTGTCGACGAACTCGATCCCGGTGCCGCGCGGCAGCGGCTCCAGCTCGATCGCGCACACCGCGTACTGGCCGTGCCCGCCGGACTGCTTGACGTGGCGGCCGTTGCCGCTGGCGGCGGCGGTGAACGCCTCGCGCAGGGCGACCTTCGCCGGTTCGGTGCTCAGCTCCACCCCGCCGGTGCGCAGCCGGTCGAGCACCACGTCGGCGTGGGCCTCGCCCATGCACCACAGCACCAGCTGGTGGGTCTCCGGGTTGCGCTCCAGGCGCAGGGTCGGGTCGCCCGCGACCAGCTTGGCCAGGTTCTTGGCCAGCGCGTCCTCGTCGGAGCGGGTCTTGGGCACCACCGCGACCGGCAGCAGCGGCTCGGGCATCCGCCACGGCGCCACCAGCAGCGGCTTCTCCTTGTTGGAGATCGTGTCGCCGGTCTCGGCGGCGGTGGACTTGGTGATCGCGCAGATGTCGCCGGCCACGCACAGCGGGACCTCGCGCAGGTTCGCGCCGAGCGGGGAGTAGATGTGCGTGATCCGCTCGTCGGCGTCGTGGTCGGGGTGGCCGCGCTCGGCCAGGCCGTGGCCGCTGATGTGCACCGGGGTGTCGGGGCGCAGCGTGCCGGAGAAGACCCGGACCAGGCTGACCCGGCCGACGTACGGGTCGACGGTGGTCTTGACGACCTCGGCCACCAGCGGGCCGCTCGGGTCGCAGTCCAGCTCGTCGCGGGGCGAGCCGTCCACGCCGGTGACCGCGGGCAGCGGGTGCTCCAGCGGCGTCGGGAAGGCCCGGGTGAGCAGCTCCAGCAGGGCGTCCAGGCCGACGCCGGTGGCGGCGCACACCGGCACCACGGGGTGGAAGTGGCCCCGGGCGACGGCCTTCTCCAGGTCGTCGACGATCACCTGCGGGTCGATGTCCTCGCCGGCGAGGTACCGGTCCATCAGGGTCTCGTCCTCGCTCTCGGCGATGATGCCCTCCAGCAGCTCGCCGCGGGACTCCTCGATGGCGGGCAGGTGCTCGGCGTCGGGCTCGCGCACCTGGGGCGGGTAGCCGCCGGAGTAGTCGTACACCCGCTGGTTGATCAGGCCGATCAGGCCCTCGACCGACTGGCCGTCGTCGCCGTGCATGGGCAGGTACAGCGGCTGGATCTCCTCGCCGAAGACCCGCTGGCACAGCGCCAGCGCCTCGTCGAAGTCGGCGCGGGGGTGGTCCAGGCGGCTGATCGCGACCGCGCGGGGCATGCCGACGGCGGCGCACTCGTCCCACAGCGCGGCGGTGGCCGCGTCCATGCCGTCGGCGGCGCAGACCACGAACAGGGCCGCGTCGGCGGCGCGCAGGCCCGCGCGCAGCTCACCGACGAAGTCGGCGTAGCCGGGCGTGTCCAGCAGGTTGATCTTCACTCCGTCGTGGCTGAGCGGCGCGCACGCCAGCGCGACTGAGCGCTGCTGCTTCACCGCGGCGGGGTCGTGGTCGCCGACGGTCGTACCCTCGGTGACGCTGCCCGCCCGGCTGATCGTCCCGGTCGCCGCCAGCAGCGCCTCCACCAGCGTGGTCTTGCCGCTGCCCGCGTGCCCGACCAGGACGACGTTGCGCACCTCCTGCGGATGCTGCGCGACCTGCGCCGGAGCCTGCGAGACCTTCTCCTTGTCGCCGCGCGCCATGCCGCCGCCTCCACTCCATGTGTCTGTTACTGCATTGTTTCCGATTCCACACCCATCTCGGGCGTTCGACCACAACCCTGGCATGCCCGTGTCGCCGCTGTCGGCGCGGGTCGACCCCACCGCTATCGTTAGCGCCATCATGGCGAAGATCTTCAGCGTGGTCGGCAAGGCGGGCACCGCCAGGCTGCTCGACCCACTCAGCCGGGCCCTGCTGCGCATGGGCGTCAGCCCCGACGCGGTCACGGTGGTGGGCACCGTCGGCGTGCTGGTCGGCTCGGTCGTGTTCGTCGCCCAGGGTCACTTCCTCGCCGCCACGATCGCGATCACCCTGTGCGGGCTGGCCGACGTCATGGACGGGTCCATGGCCCGCCAGCGCGGCACCGCCAGCCGGTACGGCGCGCTGCTCGACTCGGCCATGGACCGGATCGCCGACGGTGCCGTCTTCGCCGGGCTGATCTGGTGGTTCGCCGTCACCGGCGACCGCCCGACCCTGCTCGCGGCGCTGATCTGCCTGGTCGCCGGGCAGGTCGTGTCGTACGTCAAGGCGCGCGCCGAGGGGCTGGGCATGGCGTGCCACGTCGGCCTGGTCGAGCGGGCCGAGCGCCTGATCATCATCGGCGTCGGCGCCCTGCTGACCTCGGTCGGCGGCCTGAGCTGGGGCCTGCCCGCGTCGCTGTGGGTGCTGGCGGCGGGCTCGATCTTCACCATCTGGCAGCGCATGTGGCACGTGTACAAGCTGGAGCAGGCGCGGACCGCCGGCGGTGAGTCCGCGTGAGGGACCGCCTGGTCGACCTGAGCTACGCCGGCGGCTGGCGGCTGGTGCGGGCGATGCCGCACGGCGCCGCGTCGGCGCTGTTCCGGGCCGGGGCCGACCGCGCCGCGGGCAAGCGCGGGCCCGGCGTGCAGCGGCTGGCGCGCAACCTGAGCATCGTGCTGGGCCGCCCGGCGCCGCCGGAGCTGGTGCGCGCCGCGATGCGCTCGTACGCCCGCTACTGGCTGGAGGCATTCCGGCTGCCCTCGCAGAGCCCGGCGCAGCTGCGCGACGGCTTCCGGCTGCACGACTTCCACAAGCTCGCCGACGCGCACGCGGCCGGGACGGGCGCCATCGTCGCGCTGCCGCACGCGGGCAACTGGGACGCGGCCGGGGCGATGGTCACCGCGCACGGCCTGCCGCTGACCACCGTCGCCGAGCGGCTCCGTCCGGAAGGCCTCTACCAGCGGTTCCTGGAGTTCCGCGAGGGCCTGGGCATGAGCATCATCCCGACCGTCGGCGGCAGCGGCTCGCCGGTGGACCTGCTGGTCGAGCGGCTCGGCCAGGCGCACATCGTGCCGCTGCTGGCCGACCGGGACCTGTCGGCGCGCGGGGTCGAGGTGGAGTTCTTCGGCGGCCGCACCCGGATGCCGGCCGGTCCGGCGCTGCTGGCGCTGCGCACCGGCGCCCCGTTGTTCGTCGTCGACATGTGGTACGAGCCGGACGCCCCCTGCGGGCGCGTGGTCGGACCGCTGCCCCTGCCCGACCCCGGCGCCCCCCTCGACGTGCGCGTGCGGCTGCTGACGCAGCAGGTCGCCGACGGCCTGGCGCGCGGCATCGCGGCCAACCCGGCAGACTGGCACATGCTGCAGAAGCTGTGGCTGTCCGAGCCGAGTGCCGCCGACCCCGAGGAGTGACGTGCGGATCGGAATCGTCTGCCCGTACTCGATGGACGTGCCGGGCGGCGTGCAGTTCCACATCAGGGACCTCGCCGAGACGCTGATCTCGATGGGCCACGAGGTGAGCGTGCTCGCCCCGGCCGACGACGACCAGCCCCTACCGCCGTACGTGGTGGCCGCCGGGCGGGCCGTGCCGGTGCCGTACAACGGCTCGGTGGCCCGGCTGAACTTCGGCCCGCTGTCGGCCGCCCGGGTGCGCCGCTGGCTGCACCAGGGCGACTTCGACGTGCTGCACGTGCACGAGCCGCTGGCCCCGAGCCTGTCGCTGCTGGCCGTGATGTCGGCGCGCGGCCCGGTGGTGGCCACGTTCCACACCGCGATCACCCGCTCCCGGGCCCTGGCCGCGGTGCAGGGCGTGCTGCAGGTGGTGCTGGAGCGGATCACCGGCCGCATCGCGGTCAGCGAGCTGGCCCGCCGGGTGCAGGTCGAGCACCTCGACGGCGGCGCGGTGGAGATCCCCAACGGGGTCGCGGTGGCGCAGTTCGCCGGGGCGCAGCCGCTGGCGGGCTGGCCGGGGGAGTGCGGTCCCGGGCACGGCGGCACGGTCGGCTTCCTGGGCCGGTTCACCGAGCCGCGCAAGGGCTTCGACGTGCTGGCCAAGGCCCTGACGGAGCTGATGCCCCGGCGCCCCGGGCTGCGGCTGCTGCTGGCCGGGCCGGGCGACCTGGCCGACCTCGACCTGCCGGACGTGATCGCCGAGCGGACCACGTTCCTGGGCAAGGTGTCGGAGCAGGACAAGGCGCGGATGCTGCGCAGCGTCGACCTGTACGTCGCGCCCAACACCGGCGGCGAGTCCTTCGGCATGATCCTCACCGAGGCGATGGCGGCGGGCGCGCCGGTGGTGGCCACCGATCTGGACGCGTTCCGGCGGGTGCTCGACGGCGGCCGGGCCGGGGCGCTGTTCCCCAACGGCGACTCGGCCGCGCTGGCCGGGACCATCCGCGAGCTGCTGGACGACGCGCCGCGCCGCAAGGCGCTGGTCGAGCACGCGACCAGGGTCGTCTCCGGGTACGACTGGCCGGTGGTCGCCGAGCGCGTGCTCGAGGTGTACAACTCGGCCATCGAGGCGTGCGGCGAGACGGTGCGGGGCGCCGAGCCGCCTACGGACTGGTAACCGGGGACATCGCCCGGTGACGGGGGCACACTACGATGCCCGGCATGGGTTGGGTGATCGGCGTGGTGGCCTTCGTGGTCGTGGGTGCGTCCTACGTCACGTGGGTGGCCGGGCGGGTCGACCGGCTGCACGCCCGCGCCGCCTCAGCCGGACGGGCGCTGGACTCCCAGTTGGTGCGCCGCGCCGCCGCCGCGGCGGTGCTGGCCGAGGCCGCGCCGGGTGACCCCGAGTCCGCCGACCTCTACGCCGCCGCCCGCGCCGCGCTGGACGCCCGCGACGACGACCGGGAGGCGGCCGAGAACGACCTGACCCGGCTGCTGCGCAAGCAGGCGCTGGATCCGGACACGCCGGACGGCGCCGCCGTGGTGGCGGCCGGCCGCCGGGTCGCGCTGGCCCGCCAGATGCACACCGACCTGGTACGCGGCGCGTTGGCGGTGCGCGGCCGCCCCCTGGTCCGCCTGCTGCGCCTCAACCGCAAGCACCCCCGCCCCGCCTACTTCGACATCGACGACCCGACGGAGTAGCCGGGTTGTGACGGCTGTCACCCAGCAAGCCACGGGGGTTCGATTGGCTGTCGGGTGGCCTGCCGGGGCGCACGTACCATGGATGCTGCAGGGCTTTGTCTGACAAGCCCGGTATATACCTTCCCCGTCCGCGAGGAGAGCCGCGACACCATGTCTGCAACCGAGTCTTCGAACGTACCGGTCACCGGCACCGCCCGCGTCAAGCGCGGCATGGCCGAGATGCTCAAGGGCGGCGTGATCATGGACGTCGTCACGCCGGAGCAGGCGAAGATCGCCGAGGACGCGGGCGCCGTCGCCGTCATGGCGCTGGAGCGCGTGCCCGCCGACATCCGCGCCCAGGGCGGCGTCTCCCGGATGAGCGACCCCGACATGATCGACGGCATCATCGCCGCCGTCTCGATTCCGGTCATGGCCAAGGCCCGCATCGGCCACTTCGTCGAGGCCCAGGTGCTGCAGGCGCTCGGCGTCGACTACGTGGACGAGTCCGAGGTGCTGACCCCGGCCGACTACGCCAACCACATCGACAAGTGGCAGTTCACCGTGCCCTTCGTCTGCGGCGCGACCAACCTGGGCGAGGCGCTGCGGCGCATCACCGAGGGTGCGGCCATGATCCGCTCCAAGGGCGAGGCCGGCACCGGTGACGTCTCCAACGCCACCACCCACATGCGCAAGATCCGGGCCGAGATCAAGCGCCTCACCACGCTGCCCGAGGACGAGCTGTACGTCGCGGCCAAGGAGCTGCAGGCGCCGTACGAGCTGGTCAAGGAGGTCGCCGAGACCGGCAAGCTGCCGGTGGTGCTGTTCACCGCGGGCGGCATCGCCACCCCGGCCGACGCCGCCATGATGATGCAGCTCGGCGCCGAGGGCGTCTTCGTCGGCTCCGGCATCTTCAAGTCCGGCAACCCGGCCCAGCGCGCCGAGGCGATCGTGAAGGCCACCACCTTCTACGACGACCCGGACGTGCTCGCCAAGGTCTCGCGCGGCCTGGGCGAGGCCATGGTCGGCATCAACGTCGACGAGATCCCGCAGCCGCACCGCCTCGCCGAGCGCGGCTGGTGACCTGACCCGTGCGTCCGACGGCCGCCGCCCCCTGCCGGGGCCGGCGGCCGTCCCCGTTCAAGATCCCCCGACTTGAGCGATCTCGGGGGTTACTGGCCGGTGAGGTCCCACTTCCTGACGTGGTCGAAGATGAGCTGGGTCTGCAGGTGGGCCACCTCGCGGCGGGAGGTGAAGCCGTCGAGGATCAGGCGCTGCAGGTGGGCGGCGTCGCGGACGGCGACGTGGACGAGGAAGTCGTCCGGGCCGGCGATGTGGGACAGGGCCAGGGTCTCGGGCAGGTCGAGGGCGAAGCGGATGAACGGCTCGACCACGTCGCGGTTGTGCGGGCGTACCCGGACCGCGATGTATGCCTGCAGGGGTCGGCCGAGCGCGGCCGGGTCGGCCTCGGCGTGGAAGCCGATCAGCACGCCGCGCCGCTGCAGCGAGCGCACCCGCTCCAGGCAGGTGGAGGCGGCCACGTTCACCCTCGCGGCCAGATCCTTGTTCGAGATCCGCGCATCGTTCTGCAGTTCGCGCAGAATCGCCAGGTCGATCGCATCGAGTGCGGGGTTGCCGGCCATACGCCGAATGATATTCAGACCTTGTTGAGCTGCGCCGAAGAACTCCCCATGATCTGCGCCATGACGTACGCCGCCGACACCCGTGCCGTGCACGCGGGCCGCGCCGACCTCGCCGAGCTCGGCGTCCACGCGCTGCCGCTGGACTTCTCCACCACGTACCCGATGCACGACCAGGTCGCCGCCGGGGCGGCGCTGGGTGCGTTCGCCGAGGGCGCGGCCACCGCCGCCACCCCGGTCTACCAGCGCCTCTACAACCCGACGACGGCGCGCTTCGAGCAGGCCCTGGCCGACCTGGAGGGCACCGAGACCGCGGTGTCGTTCTCCTCCGGCATGGCCGCGATCACGGCGGTGCTGCAGGCCGCGTGCGTGCTCACCGGCAAGCGGCACGTCGTGGCGGTACGTCCGCTGTACGGCGGCACCGACCACCTGCTGGCCACCGGGCTGCTCGGCCTCACGGTCACCTGGGTCGACCAGGACGAGGTCGGCACCGCGCTGCGCCCCGACACCGGCCTGGTCATCGTGGAGACTCCGGGCAACCCGACGCTGAGCCTGGTCGACATCGCCACCGTCGCGATCCAGGCGGGCGAGGTCCCGCTGCTGGTCGACAACACCTTCGCCACGCCGGTGCTGCAGAACCCGGCCCGCCTCGGCGCCGCGTACGTGGTGCACTCGGGCACCAAGTACCTCGGCGGGCACGGCGACGTGCTCGGCGGAGTGGTCGCCTGCTCGCAGGAGCGGGCCGCCGCCCTGCGCCAGGTGCGCATCCTGACCGGCGCGGTGCTGCACCCGCTGGGCGGGTACCTGCTGCACCGGGGCCTGGCCACGCTGCCGCTGCGGGTGCGCGCGGCCCAGGCCAGCGCGGCGATGCTCGCGGTGCGGCTGGCCGTGCACCGGGGCGTGGCCAAGGTGCACTATCCGGGCCTGCCCGGCAACGACCCGCGCGGGCTGGTCGGCCGCCAGATGCGCGGCCCCGGCGCGATGATCGCGTTCGAGACCGCCGGTGACGCCGCGGCCGTCGTGTCGCACCTGAAGCTGATCACCCCGGCGGTGAGCCTGGGCTCGGTCGACACCCTCATCGAGCATCCGGCGCTGCTCACCCACCGGCTGGTGGACGAGGCCGGCAAGGCCACCGGCGGCATCACCCCCAGCCTGCTGCGCATGTCGGTGGGCCTGGAGGACCCGGAGGACCTGTGGGCCGACCTGTCCCAGGCCCTGACCGCCGCGGCCCGCTTCACCGTCGCCGTACCGGCCACGATGCCTGCCCCGGCCACCCCGCAGCCGGTCACGGCCTACGCCGAGCCGATCGGGGGCCACCCCGAACCGGTCGCCGCCGAGGCGGGCTGGGCGGTGCCGGACACCTCGGCGCAGGCCGTGCCTGAGGCGCTGCCGGTGGCGGCATAGACTCGTCATACAGTGGATGATCTTCTAGGAGGACCTGTGTCTGATCTCGTCATCGGCGTGCTGGCGCTGCAGGGCGACGTGCGCGAGCACCTGGCCGCGCTGGCCGAGTGCGACGTGATCGGGCGCCCGGTGCGCCGGCCCGAGGAGGTCGCGGGCATCGACGCGCTGGTCATCCCGGGCGGAGAATCCACCACCATGAGCAAGCTGGCGGTCGCGTTCGACGTGTACGAGCCGGTCCGCGAGCGCCTGGCCCAGGGCATGCCGGCGTACGGCTCGTGCGCCGGCATGATCATGCTGGCCGACGAGGTGCTCGACGGCCGCCCCGACCAGAAGACGTTCGGCGGCATCGGCATGACGGTCCGGCGCAACGCGTTCGGCCGCCAGGTCGACTCGTTCGAGGCGCCGGTGGTGATCGACGGCCTGGACGAGGAGCCGGTCCACGCGATCTTCATCCGGGCGCCGTGGGTCGAGTCGGTCGGCCCGGACGTGGAGGTGCTGGGCCGGGTGGAGTCCGGACCGGCCACCGGTAGGATGGTCGCGGTCCGGCAGGGCAACCTGCTGGCGACCTCGTTCCACCCGGAGCTGACCGGGGACCTGCGGGTGCACCGCCTGTTCGTGGACATGGTGCGTGCCCGGGTCTCCTGACCGGCCAGGGGACGCTGCTTCAACATCGCGCTGACGGAGGATCGTATGTCCGGCCACTCAAAGTGGGCGACTACCAAGCACAAGAAGGCGGCAATCGACGCCAAGCGGGGCAAGCTGTTCGCCCGCCTCATCAAGAACATCGAGGTGGCGGCGCGCACCGGCGGCGGGGACCCCACGGGTAACCCGACCCTCTACGACGCGATCCAGAAGGCCAAGAAGAGCTCCGTCCCGAACGAGAACATCGACCGGGCGGTCAAGCGCGGTTCGGGCCTGGAAGCCGGCGGCGCCGACTGGCAGACCATCATGTACGAGGGCTACGGCCCCAACGGCGTGGCGATCCTGATCGAGTGCCTGACCGACAACCGCAACCGCGCGGCGACCGAGGTGCGCGTCGCGCTGACCCGCAACGGCGGCAGCCTCGCCGACGCGGGCTCGGTGGCGTACATGTTCTCGCGCAAGGGTCAGATCATCGTCCCGAAGAACGGCCTGAGCGAGGACGACGTGCTGGGCGCGGTGCTGGACGCCGGCGCCGAGGAGTGCAACGACCTGGGCGAGTCGTTCGAGGTCATCAGCGAGGCCACCGACCTGGTCGGCGTGCGCACCGCGCTGCAGGGCGCGGGCATCGACTACGAGTCGGCCGAGTCCACCTTCGTCCCCAGCATGCAGGTGCCGCTGGAGGAGGAGGGCGCCCGCAAGGTGCTCAAGCTGATCGACGTGCTCGACGACTGCGACGACGTGCAGAACGTGTGGGCCAACTTCGACATCTCCGACGAGGTCATGGAGAAGATCGAGGCCTGAGGCCTGGGGCTTTCTCCGATCGGGGGCACTTTTCGTCGCATTGCGGACGAAGTGCCCCCGATCAGCATGTGCGGCGCGGAATCTCGGACATCATGGTTCCTATGGTCGAACTGTTGAACCCGGGGGAGCTGGAGCGCGGGCTGACCGGCCTGCCGGGGTGGACCGGGGACGTGCACGAGATCTGCCGGACGGTCAACCTGCCGAGTTTCGCCGCGGCGCTGGACGCCGTGGCGCGGGTGGGCGAGATCGCCGAGCGGATGAACCACCATCCCGACATCGACATCCGCTACCGGACGCTGTCGTTCCACTGCGCCACCCATGCCTGCGGCGGCGTCACGGACCTCGACCTGCGCCTCGCCGCCGAGATCGACTCCATCCTCTCCGCCTGAAGCCGCCCCGCGCGGGGCGCTGGTAAGGAAGGGACCCTTCTTATCGCACGTCAGTGTAGAAGGGGCCCTTCCTAACGCCTGCCGCGCGCAGCGGCGAGCCCGCCCGAGACGCCGCTCAGCCCGCGAGCCGCTCCGCACCCACCCGAATCACCGCGAACACCCCGCCCTGCGGGTCCTCGCAGATGGCGAACCGGCCAGGCGGGATGTCGGTCGGCGGTACGCACACGACGCCGCCCAGCTCCTCGACCCGCCGCGCGGCCAGGTCGGTGTCGGCGACGTGCCAGTACACCATCCAGTGCGGCGGCAGGTCGGCCGGCCAGTCGTCGCCCTCCATCGGCATCATGCCCGCGATGGAGCGCCCCGCGACCTGCCACTCGGTGTAGGTCACCGAGCCGAACGGCAGGTCGTGCGCGTCCCAGCCGAACACGGCGCCGTAGAACTCCTTCGCCCCGTCGGTGTCGCGGGTGGTCAGCTCGTTCCAGGCCAGCGTGCCGGGCACGCGGAACAGCTGGCCGCCGCCCGCGCTGCCGGGCTGCCACACGGCGAACATCCCGCCCGCCTGGTCCAGGAAGACCGCCATCTTGCCGTTCGGGTGCACGTCGAACGGCTCGAGCAGCACGCTGCCGCCCGCCTCGGCGACGTCGCGCGCCGTCTGCTCCGCGTCGTGGACCTCGACGTACGTGGTCCAGAGCGCGGGCTGGTGCTCGCCGCCCTCGATGGGGCCGGCGCCCGCCACGGCCCGGCCGTCGAGCCGGAAGGTGGTGTACCCGCCGGTTTCCGGCTCGGGCGACACCTCGGCCTCCCAGCCGAACAGATCGGTATAGAACTCGGTCGCCGCCTTCAGATCGGTGGTGCTCAGATCGACCCAGGTCGGGACGCCGAATGCGTTGGCCATCAACAACTCCTCCGCGCTGGGCGGGCAGCGGTGCTCGTCCGCACGACGCCGTCCCGCCACCCGATGGTGGCACGCGAATCGGGCCGAACCTGACGAATCCGGCACCATCGCCGTGTCGATAGGACGGTGCTGGTCGCGGGGGTGCGGTCCGGCCGCGAGCGGAGCCCGTGTCACCCGTTCGGGCGATGGGCAGTGTGCTGGGTCACTTTCGATACGGCACTGTTCCGTATCGACAACGGGGGGCGTAGCGTCCAGCATGCGATACGAGACGTTCCCGTATCGAAACCCTGGGGGATGAACGTGGAATCTGCGCCGCAGACCGGCCACCCGAGGCGCTGGGCCATCCTGGCCGTGCTCGTGGTGAGCCTGCTCGTGGTCGTGCTCGACAACACCGTGCTCAACGTGGCGATGCGTACGCTCGCCGACCCCGTCCACGGGCTGGGCGCGACCCAGAGCCAGCTCGAATGGGCGATCAACTCGTACACCCTCGTCTTCGCCGGTCTGCTCTTCAGCTTCGGCGTGCTGGGCGACCGCTGGGGGCGCAAGCGCTTCCTGATGTTCGGCCTGCTGGCGTTCGCGGCGTCGTCACTGCTGTCGGCGTACGCCCACAGCCCAGCCCAGCTGATCGGCGCCCGCGCCCTCATGGGCGTCGGCGGCGCCGCCATCATGCCGGTGACCCTGTCGATCATCGCGAACGTGTTCGAGCCGCGCGAGCGCCCCAAGGCCATCGGCCTGTGGGCCGGCGCGGTCGGCCTGGCCGTCGCGATCGGCCCGCTGCTGGGCGGGTTCCTGCTGGAGCACTACTGGTGGGGCTCGGTCTTCCTGATCAACGTGCCGATCATCGCGCTGGGCCTGGTCGCGGTCGCGATCCTGGTGCCCGAGTCGCGTGACCCCAAGCCGGGGCGGATCGACATCGCCGGAGTGCTGCTGTCGGTGCTGGGCCTGGTCGCGCTGGTCTACGGCATCGTCGACGGGGGCGAGCACGGCTTCGGCCGGGCGAGCGTGCTGGCCTCGATCACGCTGGGCGTGGTGGTGCTCGCGGCGTTCATCTGGTGGGAGGCGCGCACCACGCACCCCTCGCTGGACGTGCGGCTGTTCCGCAACGCCCGCTTCTCCGCCTCGGTCACGGCGGTCGGCCTGATCTTCTTCGCGTCCATGGGCGGCCTGTTCTTCATCAGCTTCTACCTGCAGCTGGTGCGGGGCTACTCGCCGATCCAGACCGGCGCGCTGCTGGTGCCGTTCGCGGTGGGCCAGCTGGTGTTCTCGCCGCTGAGCAGCACCGTGGTCAAGCGCTTCGGCGTACGCACCACCGCGGCGACCGGCCTGCTGCTGGCCGCGGCCACGTTCGGGCTGCTCAGCACCCTCCAGGTCGACACACCCGTCTGGATCGTGGCGGTCAGCTTCTTCCTGCTGGGCACCAGCATGGCCAACGTGATGCCGCCGGCCACCAACACCATCATGGCCAGCCTGCCCCGCGAGAAGGCGGGCGTCGGCTCGGCCGTCTCCAACACGGTGCGCCAGGTCGCCTCGGCGCTGGGCATCGCGGTGCTCGGCTCGATCGTCGCGGGCATCTACCGCGACCAGGTCGAGGGCGCGACCACGGCACTGCCCCCGGCGGCGCGCGACATCGCCAGCGAATCCATCTCCGGCGCGTACGGCGTCGCCGAGCGGCTCGGCCAGGCGGGCAAGGCGCTGACCGGTGCCGCCGACGAAGCGTTCGTGCACGCCATGCACTGGGCCTCCCTCGGCTCGGCGCTGGTGGCCCTGGTGGCGGTGGTGGTCGTGCTGCGCTGGATGCCCGGCAGGGCCCAGGCCGCCCCGGCGGTCCCCGGCCAGGCGGGCCCGGTCGACGGCCGCGACGGGTCGCATCGCGACGCCGAGCTGGCGCAGGTCGGGTAAGGTTCGGTCACCATGACTGAGCTTGCCGACACCACGGCAACGGCGGCTGCGCGGACGCAGGGGCGTCCGCGCAGCTCCCGCGCGCACGACGCGATCATCGAGGCGGTGCTCGACCTGCTCGCCGACGGCGTCAGCGTCGAGGCGCTGAGCATGGAGGCGATCGCCGCACGCGCCGGGGTCGGCAAGGCCACCATCTACCGGCGCTGGCCCGGCAAGGACGAGCTGCTCCTGGAGACGCTGCTCAAGCTCAAGGGCACGCCGCAGCAGCCGCGCGGGGAATCCCTGCGCGAGGACCTGGTCCAGCTGCTGGCGGTCGTCGGGCACAAGGACGAGCGCACCGTCAAGATCATGCCGTGCCTGTGGCCGGAGGTCGCCCGTAGCGAGGCGGCCTGGCGGATCTGGCAGGAGCTGGCCGAGCCCCGGCGCGAGGTGATGCGCGAGGTGCTGCGGCGCGGGGTCGCCAGCGGGGAGCTGCGGGCCGACCTGGATGTCGAGATCGCGGTGACCGCGCTGATCAGCCCGGTGCTGATGCACCGGATGCTGCGGTGGAATCCGGCGCTGGACGGCGATGCGCTGCCGGAGCAGATCGTCGACATGGTGCTGCGCGGCATGCTCGCCTGATACGCCTGCGGCGGGTCGTGGCCTGGTCGTGGCCGCGAGCGCCGGTATGCGGCACCACCTGGCATTGACGCTGGCCTATCTGGAGGACGATTCTTCGCGACTCGTGTTCTAGATAGGCCATCGTCAATGCCAGGTGGGCCGGGTCGGCGGCCCGGAAGCACGGCTCAGGAGGTCGGGGTGGCTGGGGGCAGGGCGGGGGCGTTGGCGGTGAGGAAGTCGGTCAGGGCCAGGGTGAGCGGGCTGGTGCCGCTGTCCAGCAGCGAGACGCCGTGGAAGGTGCCGGGGCCGTACACGAGCTTCTTGGCGGTGGCGGGGGTGAGGTCGTACAGCTCCTTGGCCATCCGGGTGAAGCTGCCCTCCCCGTCGCCCGCGCCGTAGAACACCGGCATGGTCAGCTTCGGCGCCGCGTCGAGCGCGTTGCCGCTGAACACGGTCGGCGCGGACAGCGCCACCACCGCGGTCGGCGGGGGCGTGACGGTCGGCGCGGCGATCAGCACGGCGGTGCCGCCCATCGAGGCGCCCATCAGCACGATCGAGGTCGCGCCGTCGGCGCGCAGCACCATGGCGGCTGCGGCGACCTGCTGGGCGTTGGTGGACGAGCCGCCGGACGAGACGCCGAACCCGCCGAAGTCGAACAGCAGCACCCGGTAGCCGCGCTGCACCAGCACCACGCCGTAGTCGAGCCACTGGCACAGGTCGCTCTGGTTCTGGTGCGCCAGCACCACCCCGGTCCGGCCGTCGCCGAGGATGATGCCGCCCAGGTCGGCGCCGATGTCGGAGCCGAAGCGGGTCTGCCGGACGCCGTCGGGCAGGCCGCAGTCGGCGCCGGAGTTCAGGCCGGTCGGGCTGGGTGCCGGGGCGGGCATGCCGGTGCACGCGGTCAGGGCCAGTACGGCGGCCAGCGTGCCGAGCGCGGCCGCGAGCCTGCGCGGTCTCACCATGTCTCCTCCGAGGATGTGGGGCGGGATGCGCCGGGAACGCTCCCACGACATCGTAGTCACCACATAGGACCTCGGATCGGTTGTCCCGGGCGGTGCGGTGGCGCGTACGAAGTCGGAGGCGTCCACTAGGGTGTCGTACACACGTACGGCGACGGGAGTGACCACAGGTGCAGGTGCGGCAGCGGCGGGTGCTGGGCGTCGACCCGGGACTGACCCGGTGTGGGGTCGGGGTGGTCGAGGGCGTGCCCGGCCGCCCGTGCGCGATGGTCCATTACACCGTGGTCACCTCCGACCCGGACCTGGATCTGGCCGACCGGCTGCTGCACCTGGACACCAGCCTCGCCGAGCTGATCCGCGTCCACCAGCCGGACAGTGTCGCGGTCGAGCGAGTGTTCGCCCAGCACAACGTGCGTACGGTGATGGGCACCGCGCAGGCGGCCGCGGTGGCGGTGCTGGCGGCCGCGCGAGCCGGGCTGCCGGTGCGCACCTACACTCCCAGCGAGGTGAAAGCGGCCGTGACCGGCTCCGGTCAGGCCGACAAGAAGCAGGTCACCACGATGGTCACCCGGCTGCTGCGGCTGGACGCCCCGCCGAGGCCGGCGGACGCCGCCGACGCGCTGGCGCTGGCCATCTGCCACATCTGGCGCGGCGGCACCCGCGACCGCCTGGGTGAGGCCGTACGCAAGGCGACGTCACGAGGAGAGGCACGATGATCGCGAGTGTTGCCGGGGTGGTGGCCGCGGTCGGCGCGGACGCGGCGGTGGTGGAAGTGGGCGGTGTCGGCCTGAGCGTGCACTGCGCGCCGGGCACGCTGTCCTCGCTGCGGGTCGGGCAGCCGGCCCGGCTGGCCACCACGCTGATCGTGCGGGAGGACTCGCTGACCCTGTTCGGGTTCGCCGAGGACGACGAGAAGCAGCTGTTCGAGCTGCTGATGACCGCCACCGGGGTCGGGCCGAGGCTGGCCCAGGCGGCGCTGGCGGTGCACACGCCGGACGTGCTGCGCGCGGCCATCGCGCACGGCGACACCGGCGTGCTGACCCGGGTGCCGGGCATCGGCAAGAAGGGCGCCGAGCGCCTGGTGCTGGAGCTGCGCGACAAGATCGGGCCGGTCTCGGCCGTACCCGCGCAGGGCGGTCGGCCCACGGCCTGGACCGAGCAGGTCCGCCAGGGCCTCATCGGCCTGGGCTGGAGCGCGGCGCAGGCCGAGCAGGCGGTGTCGGCGGTGGCCGAGACCATCGACGGCACGGTGCCCCCGGTGCCTGACCTGCTGCGCCAGGCGATCCGGATGCTGGGCAAGTCGCGATGACCGATTCACTGGTCAGTGCCCTGGCCTCACCGGAGGAGCGCGACGCCGAAGCGTCGGTGCGGCCCAAGCGGCTGTCGGAGTTCGTGGCCCAGGAGCGGGTGCGCGAGCAGCTGGAGGTGCTGCTGCACAGCGCGATGCGCCGGGGCAGCCCGCCCGACCACATCCTGTTCTCCGGCTCGCCGGGTCTCGGTAAGACCACGCTGGCCATGATCGTGGCGGCCGAGCTGGGCGGGGCGCTGCGGATGACCTCGGGCCCGGCGATCGAGCGCTCCGGCGATCTCGCGGCCGTGCTCACCAGCCTCCAGGCCGGTGACGTGCTGTTCATCGACGAGATCCACCGCATCGCCAAGCCCGCCGAGGAGCTGCTCTACAGCGCGATGGAGGATTTCCGGGTCGACGTGATGGTCGGCAAGGGTCCGGGCGCCACCGCCATCCCGTTGGATCTGGAGCCGTTCACGCTGGTCGGCGCGACCACGCGGGCGGGTCTGCTGACCGGGCCGATGCGGGACCGGTTCGGTTTCGTCGGGCACATGGAGTTCTACACCTCGGCCGAGCTGGCGGTGCTGCTGCAGCGCTCGGCGCGGATCCTCGGGGTGGCCGCCACCGCCGAGGGCATCGCCGAGATCGCCGGCCGGTCCCGCGGCACACCGCGCGTGGCCAACCGCCTGCTGCGGCGGGTGCGCGACTACGCCGAGCTGCGGGGCGACGGCGTGGTCACGGTGACGGCGGCCCGGGCTGCGCTCAAGGTGTACGACGTCGACCAGGCCGGCCTGGACCGCCTGGACCGGGCGGTGCTGGTCGCGTTGGTGGAACTGTTCGGGGGCGGGCCGGTCGGCCTGTCCACCCTCGCCGTGGCCGTGGGTGAGCAACCCGACACGGTGGAGGAGGTGGTGGAGCCGTTCCTGGTGCGCGCGGGGCTGTTGGCGCGCACGCCCCGGGGTCGCGTCGCCACTGCCGGTGCGTGGCGGCATCTCGGGAAAAATCCCCCGAATGGTACGTTCGGGTCGGGTACCACCGGGGTCCCCGACCTGTTCTCCGCCGACAGTCAGCCGGATACCTGAGCTCCTGGCCGGGCCGTGATCTTAACGTGATCCGCACCGCAAGTGTGCGATCGTCAGCACACCGACTAGACTTCGCGCGGTCCGAACGGACGACAGTCGCCACCGTCGGCGCGCGATGCCGCGCCGCGGGGCCGTGTGGAAAGGTCACATCGTGGGTGGTTCATCGGGCGGCGGGGGCTGGACTCCGCTCCTCATGATCGCGCTTCTCTTCGGCCTGATGTACTTCATGTTCATCCGACCGCAGTCCAAGCGCCGTAAAGAGGCCGAGTCGATGCAGAAGGCACTCGGCGCCGGCGACCAGATCATCACGATCGGCGGCCTGTACGGCACGGTGGTGGGCGTCGACGACGAAAGTGTCACGCTGGAGATCTCGCCCGGTGTAACGGCGCGCTACGCGCGTCAGGCCGTGGGTCGCGTGGTCTCGCAGACGACCGCACCGACCGAGCACGTGGTGGACAACCCCGTGCAGGAAGACAAGTAAGGAACCCCCACGCCACGGCCGCGTCCCGGCCGTGGCGTACTCCCATCCGTTACCCATTCCCAGAAGGACTCGACAGCCGTGGCACCACCTCAGGGACAGATGCGCCCCGGGCGGCAACTCGCCTTGCTCGGCGCCATCTTCGTCATCCTCGCCAGCCTGGCCTGGTTCGGCGGAAAGGGCGGCTTCAGTGACCGCCTGGCCCCCCAGCTCGGACTCGACCTCGTCGGCGGCTCGCGGGTCACCCTCAAGGCAGTGACTGACACCGGGGCTCCGCCCAAGCCCGAAGAGCTGGAGCAGGCGCGCCAGATCATCCAGCAGCGGGTCGACAGCCTCAACGTGGCCGAGGCCCAGGTCGTCACCCAGGGCAACAACCTCATCGTGATCCAGGTCGCGAAGAAGGAGAACGACGCCATCCGCGATGTCGGCCAGGCGTCGCAGATGTTCTTCCGCAAGGTCCTCAACACGACCGACGGCAGCGGCGCGGCGACCGCCCCGGTGCCCACCCCCACCGTGTCCGCCTCGGCCAAGCCGTCGGCGTCCGCGTCGGCCAAGCCGAGCGCCTCCGGCACCCCGTCGCCCAAGGCGTCCGGTTCCGGCGGCGGCGGCGCGATGGCCGCGGCTCCGAGCGCGACCCCGTCCGCCTCGGCCTCCGCCGCGGCGAGCCCGGCCGCCCAGGCCGAGGGCCCGGTGACCGAGGCGCAGGTGCAGGCCAAGGTCGGCAAGGCCGCCTGGGACGCCGCCAAGGCGCTGACCGCGGTGCCGTCCGACCCCGCGGCCATCCAGGTGCTCAAGCCGTTCGCCGACCTGACTCCGGCCGAGATCAACGCGCTCCCGGTGGAGATCCAGTACTACGTGCCGCAGGTGACCTGCGACAAGCTCGACGCGCGCGTGGCCGGCTCGATCCGCGACGCGAGCAAGAAGGCAGTGGCCTGCGACGGCACGGCTAAGAACCTGCTGGACATCGCGAAGGTCGCCGGCACCGACGTCGACACCGCCACCGCGGGCATCGAGCAGGGCACCAGCCGCTGGGTGGTCAACCTGACGTTCTCCGGCGAGGGCCAGGACAAGTGGACCGAGCTCACCAAGGAAGCCTTCAACAACAGCGGC
Organism: Catellatospora sp. KI3; assembly: GCF_029948125.1. Taxonomy (GTDB): domain Bacteria; phylum Actinomycetota; class Actinomycetes; order Mycobacteriales; family Micromonosporaceae; genus Catellatospora. The sequence continues at coordinate 93,245 of NZ_JASAMB010000008.1, read as the reverse complement.
GACCCGAAGTGCGACCCCGCCGCGGTCGACACCGACGGCCGCTGCCGCGTCGCGGTGGTGCTCGACAACACGATCCTGTCGGCCCCGGCCATCCAGGGCGTGCTGACCGACCGGTCGCAGATCACCGGTGACTTCACCGTCGACACCGCCAAGGCGCTGGCCGACGGCATCAACTACGGCTCGCTGGCGATGACCTTCGAGCGGCAGGAGACGCAGACCATCACGGCGACCCTGGGTGGCGAGCACCTGCAGGCGGGTCTGCTGGCGGCGGGCATCGGCCTGCTGCTGGTCGTGATCTACTCGTTCTTCTACTACCGCCTGCTCGGCACGGTCATCACGCTCTCGCTGGTGCTCTCGGCGGTGCTGACCTTCCTGGCGCTGGTGGTACTCGGCCGGACCATGGGCTTCACGCTGACCCTGGCCGGTATCGCGGGCTTCATCGTGTCACTCGGTGTCGCGGCGGACTCGTTCGTCATCTACTTCGAGCGACTCAAGGACGAGATCCGCGAGGGACGCGCGCCGCGCAGCGCCGTCCAGCGGGCCTGGACCCGGGCACGCCGCACCATCCTCACCGCGAACGCGATCTCGCTGCTCGCGGCGCTGGTGCTGTACCTGGTCTCCACCGGCGCGGTGGCGGGCTTCGCCTTCGCGCTGGGTCTGGCCACCCTGATCGACCTGATCGTGGTGTTCCTCTTCCGTTACCCGATCATGGCGCTGTTCGCCCGCACCGACGCGTTCCTGTCCCCGCGCGTCAGCGGCCTCGGCCGCGTGCTGCACGAAGCCAAGGAGGCTAAGGCATGAGTGGTCTCGCATCCCGCCTCTACCGCGGTGAGGCCGGACTCAAGATCGTCGAGCGGCGCAAGCTGTGGTTCGGCGTAGCCGGTGGCGTGCTGCTGCTGGCCGTGCTCAGCCTCGTGCTGATCGGCTTCAAGCCGGGCATCGAGTTCTCCGGTGGCAACCAGTTCTCGGTGCCGGTCACGGCCGGTTCGCTGGCCGACGTCGAGCGCAGTGTCGACGACGCCGTCAAGGCGGTCCGGCCCGACGCGACGCTGGTCCCGGCGCAGCAGATCGGTGACGCGATCTACCTGATCCGCACCTCGGCGCTGGACGACACCCAGACCAAGGCGGTCAAGGAGTCCATCGCGACGAAGCTCAACATCGACGCGAAGACGATCAGCGACGACGTGGTCAGCCCCGCGTGGGGCGAGCAGGTCACCGACCAGGCGCTGCTGGGCCTGGGCATCTTCCTGCTGGTCGTCACGGCGTACCTGATCATCCGGTTCGAGTGGCGGATGGCCGCGGCCGCGGTCGCCTCGCTCATCTTCGACCTGGTCGCCACCGCCGCGGTCTACTCCGTGGTCGGCTTCGAGGTCACGCCGTCGACCGTGATCGGCTTCCTCACCATCCTCGGCTTCGCCCTCTACGACGTCGTCGTCGTCTTCGACAAGGTGCAGGAGAACACCCGTGGCATCACGGCCTCCAGCACCACGACGTACGCCGAGGCGGCGAACCTGGCGCTGAACCAGACCTTCATGCGGTCGATCAACACCTCGCTGGTGGCGCTGCTGCCGGTCGGCGGCCTGCTGTTCATCGGCGCCGGCCTGCTGGGCGCGGGCACGCTGAAGGACCTGGGCCTGGTGCTGTTCATCGGTATGGCCATGGCGGTCTACTCGTCCCTGTTCTTCGCCACCCCGGTGCTGGTGTGGCTGAAGGAGATGGACCCGGTCATCGCCAACCACACCCAGCGGGTGCTCGCCCGCCGGTCGTCCACGGCGAAGGCGGCCGCGAGCGGCGTGCCCGGCCAGCCGGTCGTCGTCGGTGCCACCTCGGCGCCGAAGGCGGGCGCCAAGCCGGTCCGCCCGACCGGCCGTCCGGCGACCAAGCGCCGCTGACCGCGCGTTTTACCACACAGGCCCGGCACCCCTCAGGGTGCCGGGCCTGTCCCTTTCTCGGACGGTTCCGGTTAGGGTGAGCGCGTGACGAACGATGTGCTGCAGGGTGACAGTGGTCCGCTCACCGCGGCCCGGGTGGCCGAGCTGGTCGTGGACGTGCCTGACTTCCCCCAGCCTGGGGTCATGTTCAAGGACCTCACCCCGCTGTTCGCCGACGGGGCGGCCTTCCGCGAGCTGATCGACGTGATCGTGGGCCACTACGGCACGGACACGTTCGACGTGGTGGTGGGCGTAGAGGCGCGCGGCTTCGTCATCGCCGCCGCGGTGGCGTACGCGGCGGGCAAGGGCGTCGTCCCGGTGCGCAAGGCGGGCAAACTGCCCAGACCCGCCCACTCGGCCTCGTACGCGCTGGAGTACGGCCAGGCCACGTTGGAGATCAGCGAGGGCGCGTTCACGTCGGGGCAGCGGGTGCTGGTCGTCGATGACGTGCTGGCCACCGGCGGCACCGCCGAGGCGACCCTCGACCTGGTCGAGCGGTCCGGTGGGCAGCTCTCCGGCTTCCTGGTGCTGATCGAGCTGGGCTTCCTGAACGGCCGCGAACGGCTGACCGGACGGCCCGTACACGCACTGCTGCGGGTCTGAGCTGACCCAGCAGGCACGATCCCAGGTAGCATGGGCTATCCGAACCTCTTCTGAAGGAGCGGCCGTTGTCTTCCGAAGTCGCCCCTAATGTGGCTGTGGCCGAGTCGGTGCAGGCCAGTGGCGGTGTTCCGGCCAAGGCGACGAAGGGCGCCCCGGCTGGCGCGACCGCCAAGGCCCCGGCCGACCCGCCCGTGGCCACCGCACCCGCCGAGGACGGCAGCGCGGCGCCCGAGGTGCGGGCCGCGCCCGGCACCAACCAGCTCGGCATGTTCAGCGCCGTCCCGTCGGGGCGGCGGGTGCGGGCGCGCCTGTCGCGCTTCAACGCGCCCTGGCAGTCGGCCAGCGTCAGCGAGGAGCTGGAGCCGCTGATCGCGGCCCACCGTGCCGCGCACCCCAAGGCCGACATCAAGGTCCTGCAGAAGGCGTACGAGACGGCCCGGCAGTGGCACGAGGGCCAGTTCCGCAAGTCGGGCGACCCGTACATCACGCATCCGCTGGCGGTGGCGAGCATCCTGGCCGACCTCGGCATGGACACCACCACGCTGGTGGCGGCGCTGCTGCACGACACCATCGAGGACACGCCCTACACGCTGGAGCAGGCGCGGGCCGACTTCGGCGACGAGGTCGCGCTGCTGGTCGACGGCGTCACGAAGCTGGACAAGGTCAAGCTCGGCGACTCGGCGAAGGCCGAGACGATCCGCAAGATGGTCGTCTCCACCGCCAAGGACCCGCGCGTGCTGGTGGTGAAGCTGGCCGACCGGCTGCACAACATGCGTACGCTCACGTTCCTGCCGCAGGCCAAGCGGGAGCAGAAGGCGCGCGAGACGCTGGAGATCCTGGCCCCGCTGGCGCACCGCCTCGGTATGAACACGGTCAAGTGGGAGCTGGAGGACCTGTCCTTCGCGACCCTGTTCCCGAAGCGGTTCAAGGAGATCCAGCGGCTGGTCTCCGACCACACCCCGCAGCGCGACAACCTGCTGCGCGCGGTGACCGAGCGGGTGCAGTCCGACCTGCGCGGCTCGAAGATCAACGCGAAGGTCACCGGGCGGCCGAAGCACCTGTACTCGATCTACCAGAAGATGATCGTGCGCGGGCGCGACTTCAACGAGATCTACGACCTGGTGGGCGTGCGCATCCTGGTCGACACCGTCCGCGACTGCTACGCGGCGCTCGGCGTGATCCACGCGGCCTGGCAACCGGTCCCCGGCCGGTTCAAGGACTACATCGCCATGCCGAAGATGAACTTCTACCAGTCGCTGCACACCACCGTGATCGGCCCCAACGGCAAGCCGGTGGAGATGCAGATCCGCACCCACGCCATGCACGGCACCGCCGAGTACGGCATCGCGGCGCACTGGAAGTACAAGGAGGGCGCCAAGAACGCCTCCTCGACCGTGGCCGGCCCGTCCAGCCACATCGACGGCATGACCTGGCTGCGGCAGCTGCTCGACTGGCAGCGGGAGACGTCCGACCCGGGCGAGTTCCTCGACGCGCTGCGCCACGACCTGTCCAGCCAGGAGGTCTTCGTCTTCACGCCCAAGGGTGAGGTCATCGCGCTGCCCAACGGCTCGACCCCGGTCGACTTCGCGTACGCGGTGCACACCGAGGTGGGGCACCGGTGCATCGGCGCCCGGGTCAACAGCAAGCTGGTGCCGCTGGAGTCGGTCCTGTCCAACGGCGACGTGGTGGAGATCTTCACCTCGAAGTCCGAGTCCGCCGGCCCGACCCAGGACTGGCTCGGCTTCGTCAAGTCGTCCCGGGCCCGCACCAAGATCCGGCAGTACTTCAACAAGGAGCGGCGCGACGAGGCCATCGACGCGGGCAAGGACTCGCTGGCCCGCGCCATGCGCCGGCAGGGCCTGCCGCTGCAGCGCCTGCTGACCGCGGGCGGCCTGCTCGCCATCGCCCGGGAGCTGCACCTGAGCGACATCACGTCGCTCTACGCGGCCGTCGGCGAGGGCCAGGTGTCGGCCCAGTCGGTGGTCCAGCGCCTGGTCGCCGGGTACGGCGGCGAGGAAGGCGCGATCGAGGACATCGCCGAGACCACGATGCCCACCCGGCCCAGCCGGACCCGGGCGCCCGGTCACGACCCCGGTGTCCAGGTCCAGGGCGTCTCCAACGTGTGGATCAAGCTGGCACGCTGCTGCACCCCGGTGCCCGGCGACGCGGTCTACGGGTTCATGACCCGCTCCGGCGGCATCTCGGTGCACCGCGAGGACTGTGTCAACACGCCGGATCTGAAGGCGCAGCCGGAGCGGCTGGTCGAGGTGACCTGGAAGCCCACCGCGGGCTCGATGTTCCTGGTCGCGATCCAGGTCGAGGCGCTGGACCGGCACAAGCTGCTGGCCGACATCACCCGGGCGCTGAGCGAGGAGCGGGTGAACATCCTGTCCGCGACGGTCACCACGACCCGCGACCGGATCGCCGTCAGCCGGTTCAGCTTCGAGATGGCCGACCCGAAGCACCTGGGCCACCTGCTCAACGCCGTACGCGGCGTGGAGGGCGTCATGGACGCCTACCGGGTGACCTCCGGGGCGTGATCCTTGAATACATTTTCGGGGAAAGTGCACGAATCGCGTCCGTGATTCGTGCACTTTCCCCGAAACTGCCCTAAGCCCGGGGCGCATGGCCCCGGGAGCGCGGGAGGGCGAGGTCGTCAGTGGGTGAAGATGCTCACCCCGCCTGGGCCGACCAGCAGGCCGACGACGATGAGGACGATGCCCCAGAGGATCTGGCGCCGTACCAGCGCGAAGATGCCGGCGACGACCAGGATGACGGCGAGGATCCACAGCAGAAATGTCATGTCCGCACCTGCCTCTCGTCCCCATTCTAGATCGAACCGGGGCTGCTGAGGCCGGATACGAGGAAGGGCGGGCCCGCAGCGGGCCCGCCCTTCCTCGTGTGGTGCCTGGTCAGCTCGCGCTGGGCGGGGTGACCGTGATGGAGCTGATGGTGACCGGGTTCTTCGGCTCACCGTCGGGTGCGGACTTGCCGTCCTTGACCGCGCCGGCCTCGCCGATCTTCTTGACCACGTCGAGGCCCTTGGTGACCTTGCCGAGCACGGTGTAGTTCGGACCGAGCTGGCTGGTGTCGTACACGATGAAGAACTGGCTGCCGGTGCTGCCGGGCTGGCCGGTGTTCGCCATGGCGATGGTGCCGGGCGGGTACGCCGTGGTCGGGTCGGTGACGTTGGGCAGGTTCTCCTCGGCCAGCTTGTAGGACGGGCCGCCCATGCCGGTGCCGCTCGGGTCACCGCACTGGAGCACCTTGATGCCCTCGGTGGTGAGCCGGTGGCACTTGGTGTTGTCGAAGAACTTCTTGCCCGCCAGGTAGGTCATGCTCGCCGCGGTGCAGGGCGCCTTGGCGGTGTTGACCTCGACCTCGACCGTGCCCGAGTTCAGGGCGATGGTCATCGTCTGGGTGCCCTTGTCGGCGATGTCCGCGGTGGGCGGCGTGCCGACGTCCTTCAGGTTCTTGTTCGCCGTCGTGTCCTCGGGCGACCAGGTGCACTGCTGGGCCACCGGGCTCGGCGCCGCCGCCGGGTTGGTGGTGCTGTCGTCGTCGCCGGACATGGCGGCCACTGCCCACGCCACACCGCCGACCACCAGCAGCAGCGCCAGGCCGGCGCCGATCACGGCGTTGCGCTGCTTGCGCTTGCGCGACTCCTCGAGCCGCTCGCCCATCTGGCGCTCGAGCCGCGCGCGAGCCGCGGCACGCTGGCGCTGGATCGTGGAACTCACGGGTCTGTCCTCCTGGCTAACTGATGATCAACTGGCGGTGGAAGCCGACGCGGTGGGCTTGGGGCTGGCGGCGACGCTGGCCGACGCCTGCGGCGAGGCGGGCGCCGACGGGGAGGGCGAGGTGCTGTCGACCACGGTCAGCGTGGTGATGACGACGTCCTTCTTCGGCTTGGTCTTGGCGCCGTTGCCATTGTCGATGGCGCCCTGCTCGGCGATCTTCTTGATCACGTCGAGGCCGTCGGTCACCTCACCCACGATGGAGTAGGTCTCGGTGCTGTTCGAGTCCTGGTAGAAGATCAGGAACTGGCTGCCGGTCAGCGTCGGCTGCATCGCGATCGTGCCGGCCTTGTAGCGCGGCGCGGCGGCCGGGCTGGGGGAGGCGCTCGGCGCCGCGGAGGCGGCGGCAGAGGCGCTGGCCGACGGGGCGGCGGACGGGTCGGCCGACGCGGCCGGGGCGACCTCGGCGGGCTGGTTCTCGGGGTACCAGCCGTAGGCGGCACCGCCGTTGCCCGACTCCGACTTGTCGCCGCAGCGCAGCGCGAACTGCTCGGCGCCACGGGTGATCTCGTGGCACTTGGTGTTGTTGTAGTAGCCGGCGTCGGCCAGGTACTTCAGGCTGGCCGCGGCGCACGGGGCGACGTCGCGGTCGAGCTTGGCGACCACGTTGCCGCTGTTGAACGCGATGGTCATCGCCGAGGTGCCCGAGGTCGGCATGCCGTTGGCCGCCGGCTTGCCCACGTCGGTGAGCTGCGTGTTGGCCGCGGTGTCGCGCGGATCCCAGGTGCACGTCTCGGCGACCGGAGTCTCCGCGGGCTTCGCGTCGAAGACGCCGAAGCTCCACATGCCCAGGACCGCGACGACCGCGATCGCGAGCAGACCGCCGAAGACCGCCTTGAGCTGCCGCGAGCGGCGCGTGGTCTCGGCCCGCCGGGCGAGTTGCCGGTCGACCTTGGCGCGGGCCAGCTTGCGCTGCCGGGTATTGCTCGAAGCCACCCGACTCCTCCTGTCACCATTGACCGCGGCAGCCACAGCCACCGTGTCACCTTTATCACGTTAGGGGTGGTGTGTCGGTATCACGCGCCGTCGGCACTGCCGTAACGGTTTGCGTGGGCCGCGCCACACGTCCGAGCGAGTGTACGGGTAAACCCTGGGAAAGGGATATGCGAGGCCGCCGAACATGACCGATCATCATTTCCGAGGCGTGAGCAGCGTCGCACGAACCCGGTGGGTGTCCGGGACGGATGCGGTTCGGCACGCGCACTAGGCTGGTCCGTACCAGTGGAAAGGGGATCGTCGTCGTGCTTGTCGTGGGCTTTCCGGCACAGGCTTTCGGGACCAACTGCTACGTGGTCGCCCCCGCCGCCGGTGAGCAGTGCGTCGTGGTCGACCCCGGTATCGGGGTGGTCGACCGGCTCGACGAGGTCCTGGCCCAGCACCGGCTGCGGCCCGCCGCCGTGATGCTCACCCACGGCCACCTCGACCACACCTTCTCCGTGGCGCCCGTCTGCGGCGCGCGCGGGATCACCGCGTGGATCCACCCGGACGACCGGGAGCTGCTGGCCGATCCGGCCAAGGCGCTGTCGATGGATCTGACCGCCATGTTCGGCGGCCGGCTGCCCTACGCCGAGCCCGACGACGTCGCCGAGCTCAAGGACGGCGCCGTGCTGTCGCTGGCCGGGCTGGAGATCACCGTCGACCATGCGCCGGGCCATACCGGCGGGTCGGTGATGTTCCGGATGCCCGGAGCGGACGGCGAACCCACCTGCTTCTCGGGTGACGTGCTGTTCCGCGACGGCATCGGCCGCACCGACCTGCCGGGCGGCAGCGACGCGCTGATGGCGGCGAGCCTGCGCGACAAGGTGCTGACGCTGGCCGACGAGACCGTCGTGCTGCCCGGCCATGGCCCTTCCACCACCATCGGCCGCGAACGCGCGCACAACCCCTGGCTGCGCGGTCTGGGTTCGCCCGGACCCCGCCGCGGCCTGTAGACCGCGCGACCTTCCTTTCCTCAGGAGCAGACTTTCATGAGCAAGATCATGCCGTTGTCCGGCTTTCCCGAGTGGCTGCCCGCGCAGCGCATCGTCGAGCAGCGCTTCCTCGAGCGCATCCAGCGCACCTTCGAGCTCTACGGCTTCGCCTCGCTGGACACCCGCGCCGTCGAACCGCTGGACCAGCTGCTGCGCAAGGGCGAGACCTCCAAGGAGGTGTACGTGCTGCGCCGCCTTCAGGCGGACCCGAACGACGCCTCCGACGCCAGCCTCGGCCTGCACTTCGACCTGACCGTGCCGTTCGCCCGCTTCGTGCTGGAGAACGCGGGCAAGCTGCACTTCCCCTTCCGCCGGTACCAGATCCAGAAGGTGTGGCGCGGCGAGCGCCCGGCGGCGGGCCGCTACCGCGAGTTCATCCAGGCCGACATCGACATCGTCGACCGAGACACCCTGCCCGCGCACTACGAGGCCGAGCTGCCGCTGGTCATCGGCGACGCGCTCGCGGGCCTGCCGGTGCCGAAGGCGACCATCCTGGTCAACAACCGCAAGGTGCTGCAGGGCTTCTACACCGGCGCCGGCATCGAGGACGCCGAGGCCGTGATGCGGGTGCTGGACAAGCTCGACAAGATCGGCCCGGCCGGGGTGACGGCGGAGCTCGCGGCCCTCGGCGTGGCCGAGTCGCAGGCGAAGCTGTGCCTGGCGCTGGCCGAGATCTCCGCGCACGACGCCTCCTTCGTGGACGAGGTCGGCAAGCTCGGCGTCTCCGATCCGCTGCTGGAGGAGGGCCTGGCCGAGCTGGCCGCGGTCGTCGAGGCGGCCAACGAGCACTCGCCGGGCCTGTGCCGGGCCGAGCTGAAGATCGCCCGGGGCCTGGACTACTACACCGGCACCGTGTACGAGACGCAGCTGGCCGGGCTGGAGCGCTACGGCTCGCTCTGCTCGGGCGGCCGCTACGACAACCTGGCCGAGTCCGGCAACGACCGGTTCCCCGGGGTCGGGCTCTCGATCGGCGTGAGCCGGCTGCTCGGCGCGCTGTTCGGCGAGAACGCGGTGACCGCGAGCCGCTCGGTGCCGACCGTGGTGGTCGTCGCGGTGGCGGCGGAGGAGGACCGGCGCGCGGCCGACCGGATCGCGGCGACGCTGCGCTCGCGCGGCATCGCCACCGAGGTCTCGCCCAACGCGGCCAAGTTCGGCAAGCAGATCCGCTTCGCCGAGCGGCGCGGCATCCCGTACGTGTGGTTCCCCGGCCAGGACGGGGCCGGTGACACGGTGAAGGACATCCGCTCGGGCGATCAGGTCGAGGCGGCCGCCGGACAGTGGAATCCACCGAGTAGCGATCTGCACCCCGCGGTGGAAGGTACTTTTAATTAGTAAACTTTAGTAATAGTGTTGTGGCTCTCCATACCCGAACCGGGGGGCTGCACGCGCATGACCACGACCGATCACCGCACGTCCCCGGCGCCCGCCGTCCCCGCGCCGGGGACGCGTCGTCCGCTGCCCGACCGTGGCCTGTTCCGGCTGGCAGACGCGGTCCTGCAGCCCGGGTTCGTGGGGACGACCCCGCCCGAGTGGCTGCGCCGGCGGCTCAACGACGGCCTCGGCGGCGTCGTGCTGTTCTCCCGCAACATCGTCGAACCGGTGCAGCTCGCGGCCCTGACCGCCGCGCTGGTCGCCGAGAACCCCGACCTGGTCATCGCCGTCGACGAGGAGTCCGGTGACGTCACCCGCCTCGACGTGGCCACCGGCAGCCGCCGCCCCGGCAACCACGCCCTCGGCGCCGTCGACGACCCGGCGCTGACCGAGGCCGTCGCCGCCGACATCGGCGCGCAGCTGGCCGCCGCGGGCATCACCATGAACTACGCGCCCACCGCCGACGTCAACAACAACCCGAACAACCCCGTCATCGGGGTACGGTCGTTCGGCGCCGACCCGGCCCTGGTGGCCCGGCACACCGCCGCCTGGGTGCGCGGCCTGCAATCCACCGGCGTGGCCGCCTGCGCCAAGCACTTCCCCGGCCACGGCGACACCGGCGTCGACTCCCACCACGGGCTGCCGGTCATCGAGGTCGACGCCGCCCGGCTCGGGCTGGTCGAGCTGCCGCCGTTCCGCGCCGCCATCGACGCGGGCGTACGTTCGATCATGACCGCGCACCTGCTCGTGCCCGCGCTCGACCAGCAGCGCCCCGCCACCATGAGCCCGTCCGTGCTGGTCGAGCTGCTGCGCGAACAGCTCGGCTTCACCGGCCTCATCGTCACCGACGGCATCGAGATGGCCTCCGTCTCCGAGCGGTACGGCCTCGGCGGCGCCGCGGTGCTCGCCATCGCCGGGGGCGCCGACGCCATCTGCGTCGGCGGTGAGAAGGCCGACGAGGCCACCGTGGAGCTGCTGCGCAACTCCATCGTCGACGCCGTGGTCAGCGGCCAGCTGCCCGAGAGCCGCCTGGTCGAGGCCGCCGAGCGGGTCGCCGCGTTCGCCGCCGACAGCGCCCGGCTGCGCGCGGCCCGCGCCGCCGCCGCCGCCCAGTGGGAAGCGGCCAACCGGCCCACCGTCGGCCTCGACGCCGCCCGCCGGGCCCTGCGCGTCAGCGGCGAGCAGCGGCTGCCGCTGCCCGGCCCCGCGCACGTCATCGAATTCACCACCGCCACGAACCTCGCCATCGAGGCCAGCACCCCGTGGGGCGTCGGCGAGCCGCTGCGCGCGCTGCGGCCGGACACCACGGTGGTGCGGCTGGGCGAGGAGAGCACGGTCGGGGAGGTGCTGGCCGGGCTGAACGGCGGCACGCCGGTGCTCGTGTGCCGGGACCCGCACCGGCACCCGTGGCTGCGCGAGCTGCTGCACGGCGTGGTGGCGGCGCGGCCGGACACGGTCGTGGTGGAGATGGGGGTGCCCGCCGGGGAGCCGGTGGGCGGGACGCACGTGGCGACGTACGGCGCGGCTGCGGTGTGCGGCCAGGCGGCGGCGGAGCTGCTGGCGGGCCACACCGCCTGACCGCGGCCTGCGCCGCGCCCGAGTGGGCGACCGCCTCGTTCTGCGATAGACGTTGGCCTATTACGTTGACTTTGATCTTGTTTCAGTCTTCGTAATAGGCCAGCGTCTATTTTCGTGACGGGCGGGGCGGCGCGGGGCGGCGCGGGGCGGGGCAGGGCGGCATGGGGTGCACGTGGCATCGACGTTGGCCTATTACGAGGACCCGGCGCGCCGAACGTGTCTTCGTAATAGGCCAACGTCGATGAAAGGGGGTGGGGGTGGTGCGGGGGGTGGGGTGGTGCGGGGGGGGTGGGGGGTGGGTCAGGTGGGGAGGCCGCGGCGGAAGCGGGTGGGGGCGGGGGGCGTCGTGGCGGGGACCGGGGCGAGGGTGACCGTGATGCGGGCGCCGCCGAGGTCGCTGCGGTCGACGGTGACCGCGCCGCCGGCCTGGCGGGCGACCCGTACCACGATGTCCAGGCCCAGGCCGGTGGAGCCGCCGCCGCTCACGCCCCGCCGCAGCGCGGCCTCGGGGTCGGCGATGCCGGGGCCCGCGTCCTCGACCACCAGGCCGCTGCCGGTCACCTGAAGGCGGAAGCCGGTGCCCTGCGGCGTGTGCCGGAAGATGTTGCCGACCAGGGCGTCCACGGCCCCGATCACCTCGGCGCGGGGCACCTGCAGCCAGACCGGGCCGTCGGCGCCGTGCACCTGCCAGGGGCGGCCGTGGTCCTCGGCGAGCACGGACCAGAAGGCCAGCCGGTCGGCGACCACGTCCACGAGGTCGGTCTGCTCGGCGGCGCGCTCGGCGACGGTACGCCGGGCGCCGGCGATGATGGCGTCGATCTCGGCGTCGAGCGCCTCCACCGCCTGGCGCATCCGGTCGCTGGCCGGGCCGGGCGGCAGCGCGTCGGTGTCCAGGCGCAGCGCGGTCAGCGGGGTACGCAGCCGGTGCGACAGGTCGGCGGCCCGTTCGCGCTCGTCGTCGATGACGGCGTTGAGGCGGTCGGCCATGGCGTTGAACGCCTCGCCGACGTCGACCAGGTCGGGCGGCCCGTCGGGCTGCACGCGTACGGTCAGGTCGCCGGCGCCGATGGCGCGGGAAGCGGTGGCCAGCGAGCGGGTGGCGCGCACGACGCGGGCGCCGAGCCGGTCGGCCAGCACCATCGACGCGGCGGCCAGCAGCGTCGCGAGCACCCCCATGGACCACCAGGCGGTGGACACGCCCCGGGTCAGCTCACCGGCGGGCACGAACACCTCCACCACCGCGGTACGTCCGCCGTCCAGCGCCGCGGGCTGCAGCAGCACCACCCCGCCCGTGACGTCGGCGGTCAGCGCCCCGCCCCGCGCCGCGGCGAGGGCGACGTCCTCGGGGCGGGCGTGGGTCGCGCCCAGCGGGGCCCCGTCGGGCAGGTGCACCGCCATCCGGTGCTGCGGCCAGGCGACGGTGGCGGCGACGGCGCGGGCCAGTTCGGCCCGGTCGGCGGCGACGGTCATCGCGGTGACCGCGGCGGCGGCCTGCTGCCGGGCGTCCACCAGGGCCCGGTCGGCGGCGATCTGCTTGGTCACCAGCGCCAGCGGCACCAGGAACGCCAGCGCCACCATGGAGGTCACCGCGAGCGTGCCGCGGGCCAGCACCGCCCTCACGACGGGGGCACCAGCATCACGCCGACGCCGCGGATCGTCCGCAGCATCCGGGGCTGCGCGGCGGTCTCGCCGAGCTTGCGCCGCAGCCAGGACAGGTGCACGTCGAGGGTCTGGTCGGCGCCGACGAACGGCTGCTGCCACACCTCGGTGAACAGTTCCCGGCGGGTCACCACGCGCCCGACCCGGGCGGCGAGGTAGGCCAGCACGTCGTACTCCTTGCGGGTGAGGGTGAGGGGGACGCCGTTGAGGGAGACGGTCCGGGTGCGCTCGTCCAGGCGCAGCGGCCCGATCTCCACGGCCGTGTCGGGGGTCTCGGTGCGCGGCTGGGTGCGCCGCAGCACCGCCGCCACCCGGGCGGCGACGTGCGCGGCCGAGAACGGCTTGGTCATGTAGTCGTCGGCGCCGGAGTTGAGCAGGCGGATCGCGTCGTGCTCGCCGCGGCGCGCGGTCGCGACGATGACGGGTACGTCGCTGACGGCGCGCATCATCCGCAGCGCGTCGGCGCCGTCCAGATCGGGCAGACCCAGGTCGAGGATTACCAGGTCGGGGCGGTTTCCGTGCTCGCCGGTGAGCGAGCGCAGTCCCTGCAGCGCGGTGCCGACCGTCTGCACGGCGTAGCCGGCGGTGGTCAGCGCGTTGCCGAGGGCGTCGCGAATGGCGGGGTCGTCCTCCACGACGAGTACGAGGGGCATGGTGGGCACCGTAGCGGAAGCGGTTAGATAGCGGGATGGGTTCGCGGTGGCCGGTCGGTGTGCGTGCGGTGCTGTACGTGTCCGGCTGGGCGGCCGCCACGGCGGTGGCGGCGACGGTGGTGTGGATCGGGCTGCGCCCGGTGCTGGCCGCGGCCGTGCCCGAACCGGTGCCGCTGTCGCTGGACTCGGTGCGGTCCCCGGCCGTGGCGCCCACGCGCCCGGTCGTGCCGCCCGCCCCGTCCCGTACGCCGTCACCGCAGCCCTCCGCCTCGTCCGCCTCGTCCGTGCCGTCCGCCCCGGCCACGGGGCCGTCCCCGAGCCGCCGTCCGGGCGGCCCCGCCCCCACCCCGCACCCGAAGCCCTCGCCGTACGAGACGGTGGAGGGCTGGCAGGTGGTGCCGGAGCGGGACGGCTCGGTGTCGTACCTGCGCAGCTTCGCCACCGCCGGCGGCGACGCGGTGGTCCGCATCGCCGCCGGGACCGTGCACCTGGTGTCGGCGACGCCGCGCGGCACGTACCGGGTGGCGGTGTCGCAGACCGAGGACAACCGCCTGGTGGTGCAGTTCTACGACACCGGGCGCCAGTTCATCGTCGATACGATGTGGTGGCAGGAGAAACCCTGGGCGCAGGTCTCAGACGTGTCGTGAGCAGCAGCCCGAGCAGCGTCACGGACCCGGTCGCCGCATAGCCCCCGGCCGGGACGGTCGGCCGGTGGCGGCGCCGATGCCGCCCGCGTCTCCGGTCGTACAGCGGCTGGGCGCCGCCCGTGGCCGCGGGCGCGAGCGGGGTCGGTCGAGTCATGTGCCCGAGCCTGGGCCGGTCCGGGGCGGCCGGGAAGCGGATTGAGCGCATGTTCGGCGCGCCTTCAGGATCATTTGAGGTCAGGCGGCCCGCGCACGTCGGCGGCCCGGCGACGGCACCGCGCGCGACGGGGGCCACCCGGGCACATGCGAGAATGACGGCTGGCGGACCCGGCACCCCGGGACGCCCCGAACGGCCATCAGAGGGAGAGATCCGTGATCCGCACCCATACCGCCGGAAGTCTGCGTGCCGAGCACGCCGGACAGACCGTCACCCTCGCCGGGTGGGTGGCCCGGCGACGCGATCACGGCGGCGTGACCTTCATCGATCTGCGCGACGCCTCCGGCATCGTGCAGATCGTGTTCCGCGACGAGGCCCAGGCCCACGCGCTGCGCAACGAGTACTGCGTGAAGGTGACCGGCACCGTCGGGCTGCGCCCGGCGGGCAACGAGAACCCGGAGCTGCCGACCGGCGCCATCGAGGTGACCGTCACCGAGCTGACCGTGCTCAGCGAGGCCGCCCCGCTGCCGTTCCCGATCGACGAGCACGTCACCGTGGGCGAGGAGGCGCGCCTGCGCCACCGCTACCTCGACCTGCGCCGCGGCAACCAGGCCCGCGCCATCCGGATGCGCTCGCGCGCCAGCGCCATCGCCCGCGAGGTGCTCGGCGCCCGCGACTTCCTGGAGATCGAGACCCCGACGCTGACGCGGTCCACGCCCGAGGGCGCCCGCGACTTCCTGGTGCCGGTGCGCCTGCAGCCCGGTGCCTGGTACGCGCTGCCCCAGTCGCCGCAGCTGTTCAAGCAGCTGCTGATGGTGGCGGGCATGGAGCGCTACTACCAGATCGCGCGCTGCTACCGCGACGAGGACTTCCGCGCCGACCGGCAGCCGGAGTTCACCCAGCTCGACATCGAGATGTCGTTCGTGACCCAGGACGACATCATCGAGCTCGGCGAGGCGATCGTCGGCGCGCTCTGGAGCGAGCTGGCCGGATACGACATCCCGGCGCCGCTGCCGCGCATCACCTACCACGACGCGATGAACCGCTACGGCTCCGACAAGCCCGACCTGCGCTACGCGGTGGAGCTGACCGAGCTGACGAGCTACTTCGAGGGCACCGCGTTCCGCGTTTTCCAGGCCGAGTACGTCGGCGCGGTGGTCATGCCCGGCGGTGCCGCGCAGACCCGCAAGGAGCTCGACGGCTGGCAGGACTGGGCCAAGGCGCGCGGCGCCAAGGGCCTGGCCTACGTGGTGCTCGACGCCGAGACCGGCGAGGCCCGCGGCCCCGTCGCCAAGAACCTGTCCGAGGCGCACCTGGCCGGGCTGGCCGACGCCGTCGGCGCCAAGCCGGGCGACGCGGTGTTCTTCGCCGCGGGCAGCCGCCGCCACTCGCAGGAGCTGCTCGGCGCGGCCCGCATCGAGATCGCCAAGCGGGCGAACCTGATCGACGAGTCGGCGTGGGCGTTCTGCTGGGTCGTCGACGCGCCGATGTTCGAGCCGGTCGACGTGCCCGGCGAGGGTGTCGTCGAGGGCGCCTGGACTGCGGTGCACCACCCGTTCACCTCGCCCAACGAGGAGTGGATCGACAACTTCGAGTCCGCCCCGGACCGGGCGCTGGCGTACGCGTACGACATCGTCTGCAACGGCAACGAGATCGGCGGCGGCTCGATCCGTATCCACCGCGGTGACGTGCAGAAGCGGGTGTTCACCCTGCTCGGCATCACCGACGAGGAGGCCAAGGACAAGTTCGGCTTCCTGCTCGACGCGTTCCAGTACGGCCCGCCGCCGCACGGCGGCATCGCGCTGGGCTGGGACCGGGTCTGCATGTTGCTCGCCGGGGTCGACTCGATCCGCGACGTGATCGCGTTCCCGAAGTCCGGCGGCGGCTACGACCCGCTGACCGGTGCCCCCACCCCGATCACGGCGCAGCAGCGCCTGGAGGCGGGCGTGGACGGCAAGCCGAAGGCGCCGGGCGAGGCCAAGCCCAAGGCCGAGGCCGCCTCGGCATGAGGCTGCTGGTCACCGGGGGTTCGGGATACGCCGGTGGCCGCCTGGTCGAACTCGCCCGCGCGGCGGGGCACGACGTGACCGGCACCAGTCACTCCGCTTCGGTGGAGGGGCTGGTGCCGCTCGACGTCCGGGACCGGGCGGCCGTGGACCGGCTGATCGACGGGCTGCGGCCCGACGTGGTCGTGCACACCGCGTACGTCCAGGGCGACTGGCACGTCACCGCCTCCGGTACGGCCCACGTCGCCGCGGCGGCGGCCCGGGTCGGGGCGCGGCTGGTCCACGTCTCCTCCGACGCCGTCTACGGCGGCCGCCCGCAGCCCTACACCGAGGCCGACCCGCCCAGCCCCGTCTTCCCGTACGGCGCGGCCAAGGCAGCGGCGGAGACCGTCGTGGCGACCGTGCACCCGGGCGCCGCGGTGGTGCGCACCTCGCTGATCGTCGGCGACGACGCCTCCAAGCAGCACCAGATGACCCTGGACTTCGCGCTCGGCCGGCGTGCCGGGGTCCTGTTCACCGACCAGATCCGCCAGCCGGTCTCGGTGGCCGACCTCGCCGCCGCGCTGCTGGAGCTGGCGGCCGGGGACTTCCGGGGCGTGCTGCACGTGGCCGGGCCCACCGCTGTCTCCCGGCACGAGCTGGGCGTGCTGATCGCGGCGCGGCGCGGCATCCCCGCCGACCGGGTCCCGGCCGGGCTCGCGGCCGAGCTGCCCGCCGCCGGGCCGCGGGAGGTGCGCCTGGACCTGACCCTGGCGCAGACCGTGCTGCGCACCCGGCTGCGGCCCCTGGACGAGGTGCTGGCGGCAGGCTGATCGGCCCGTGTACGGCACGGGCGGGCGCCGGTACTGTCTGCTGATGCCGTACCCCCTCGGGCAGATCTTCGACGCCCAGCCGGCCCCGCCCCTGCGCGTTGTCACGGTCGCCGCCGTCATCGCGCTGGCCCTGGTCGTCTACAACGTGACGTGGCGCCTGGTGCGCAACGCCGTCACCATTGCCCACGAGGGCGGACACGCGGCGGCGGCGGTGCTCACCGGCCGCCGCCTGCGCGGCATCCGGCTGCACTCCGACACGTCCGGGCTGACCATCATGCGCGGCAGGCCGACCGGCGCGGGGATGGTGACGACGCTGCTGGCCGGGTACCTGTCCCCGGCCCTGCTCGGGCTGCTCGGGGCCTGGCTGCTGTCGCGCGGGCTGATCACGCTGCTGCTGTGGATCTGCATCGTGCTGCTGCTGGCGATGCTCGTCATGATCCGCAACTGGTTCGGGGGCGCGCTGATCCTGGTGACCGGCGGGGCGGTGTTCGCCGTGTCCTGGTACGCGTCTACGCCGTGGCAGGCGCTATTCGCGTACACCGGGGTGTGGCTGCTGCTGTTCGGCGGGGTGCGGCCGGTGATCGAGGTGCAGCTGCACCGGCGGCGGGGGACGGCGAGCCGGTCGGACCCGGACCAGCTGGCGGCGCTGACCCGGCTGCCCGGCGGGCTGTGGGTGGCGTTCTTCCTGCTGTGCACGGTCGGCGCGCTGGGCTTCGGCGCCTGGCTGCTGCGGGTGCTGCCCGATCCGTCGACGTGGCACCTGCCCTGACCCGTCGGCACAGGGCGGCGGTGCGGGGCTGAGGTGCGGCGGTTGTGGGCTGAGGTGCGCTGGGCGCGGGCGGCCGAGATCGGGGCTGGCGGTCTGGAAGGCCGCTGGGAGACGGCTGCGCGACCATTGACACTGATCTCGGCGGCCGACGGGCATCAAGATCCCTACCTGTGGGCGGAAACTGGTGCTTCCGGCGGGGTCGTCGGAGCAGAACGCCCACTGGCTGTGATCTTCGAGGCTGCTGGCTGACGATGCTCGCCGGAACGGGTAGGAGCGCTGGTCACCGGTCGAGTCGGTGCAGGGTTCTGACCGCAGACCGCGATCTTCGCGGCTCGACCAGCCGATGATCGCGATCAGCGGTCATTTGCCGGGCTCCAAGCCGAGATTTCGACCGCAGCAAGCGATCGTGCTGGAACGCCGACCTGTGGCGCGAGCCGTCACCGATGTCCTGTGCCGACGACTGGTCGGTTCGCGAGGGCGGCCGGCGGGGGTCAGTCGGTGAGGCGGACGGAGGTGCGGGCGATCGCGTTGGTGTAGCCGAGGCGCTGGTAGAGGCGGATGGCGCCGGTGTTGTCGGCCATCACGCCCAGCGAGCAGACGCCGTACTCGGCGAGCAGCAGGCGGGTGACGGCCGCGGTCAGCGCCGCGCCGTAGCCGCGGCCCTGGCGGTCGGCGGCGACGCCGATCCCGGCGAGGAAGCCGATGTCGTGGGCGGAGCGGTCGCCGGCGACGGCCACGAGCCGGTCGCCCTCGCTGATGCCGTACCAGTGGCGGATGCGCGGGTCGCTGGGGCGGCTGGTGCTGTGCGGCAGCGCCTCGTCGAGCACCGCGTCGACGGCCGGGTACTCCTCGGGGCCGAGCACGCGTACCGCGGCCTCGCCGGGCAGGACCGGCTCCGGTGCGGTGGTGGTCCAGAGGAAGTCCCAGTCGTCCTGGATCACCACGGGCAGCCGCCGCGCGGCCGTCTCGGCCGGGACGCGGGGCAGGTGCAGCCAGCGGGTGTCGGCGAGGGTGCCCGAGTCGGCCAGCTGTCCGAGCACCTCGAGCGCCGCGTCGGGGTCGCCGAGGGAGGCCGCGACCGGGCCCCACGGGCCGTGCGCGGTCCAGACCAGGGCGTCGCCGTGCTCGTAGCCGTGGACGTCGTCGCCGCCGACGGTCAGGCGGGCGTACGGGTGGGAGTCCAACCGGTCCAGTAGCGCGAGGCGCCCGGTGAGAACGGGGTGCAGGGGCATGGCCGTCACCCTAACCGGGCACCATCCGGCGCCGATCACGGGCGGTGACGACCGTTGCCGAAGATCGGCTGAGGCGCGCGGCGGAGGCTCCGGGTATCGTCTGCGTGATGCATGACGAAGGCCTGTTCCCGTTGGAGCCCGCGCCGCCGGCGCACCGGGGCGCCGCGCCGGGGTTCGAGACGCCTTCGGCCGATGCCCCGCTGGCCGTGCGCATGCGTCCGGCCAGCCTGGACGAGCTGGTGGGGCAGGAGCACCTGCTGGCGCCCGGGGCGCCGTTGCGCCGCCTGGTCGCCGGGGGCGCGCCGATGTCGGTGATCCTGTGGGGACCGCCCGGCAGCGGCAAGACCACCATCGCGCACCTGGTCGCCGGGGCCGACGACCGCACCTTCGTGGCGATGTCCGCGCTGACCGCCGGGGTGAAGGAGGTGCGCGAGGTCATCGACGCCGCGCGCCGCCGCCGCCGGTCCGGTGGCGCGCCGACCGTGCTGTTCATCGACGAGGTGCACCGCTTCACCAAGACCCAGCAGGACTCGCTGCTGGCGGCGGTCGAGGACCGCACCGTGACGCTGCTGGCGGCGACGACGGAGAACCCGTACTTCTCGGTGATCTCGCCGCTGCTGTCGCGCTGCGTGCTGCTGACCCTCAAGCCGCTGGACGACGACGCGGTGCGGGCGCTGGTGCGCCGGGCGCTGACCGACGAGCGCGGCCTGGGCGGTGCGGCGACGCTGGCCGCCGCGGCCGAGGACCATCTGGTCCGGCTGGCCGGTGGCGACGTGCGCAAGGCGCTGACCGCGCTGGAGGCGGCGGCCGGGTCGGCGCTGGCGCTGGCCGGGGACGGTACCGTGCCCGAGATCGACCTGGCCACCGCCGAGCGGGCGGTGGACACCGCGGCGCTGCGCTACGACCGGGCCGGGGACGCGCACTACGACGTGATCAGCGCGTTCATCAAGAGCATGCGCGGCTCGGACGTGGACGCCGCCGTGCACTACCTGGCCCGGATGCTGACCGCGGGCGAGGACCCGCGCTTCATCGCCCGCCGCCTGATCATCTTCGCCTCCGAGGACGTGGGCATGGCCGACCCCACCGCGCTGACTGCGGCCACCAACGCGTCGTACGCGGTGCAGCACGTGGGCCTGCCCGAGGCGCAGCTGAACCTGGCCCAGGCCGTGATCCACCTGGCCACCGCGCCCAAGTCCAACGCCGTCACGACGGCGATCTTCACCGCGATCGCGGACGTGCGCGCGGGCAAGGCCGGAGCGGTGCCCGCGCACCTGCGCGACGCGCACTACGCCGGGTCGCGGGGGCTGGGCCACGGCATCGGCTACCGGTATCCGCACGACGACGCCCGAGGTGTCGTGGCACAGCAGTACCCACCCGACGAACTGGTCGGGGTCGACTACTACCGTCCGTCCGGACACGGCACCGAGCGGCAGATCGCCGAGCGGCTGCCGAAGCTGCGCCACGCCGTACGCGGCGGGGGCGCGGCGAAGGCAGGGGAGGAGAGCCGATGAGCAGGTCACGTGACGACGCCACCGACGGTCGCGGCCGCAAGAAGGGGCGCGGCGAGGCGGAGGAGGTCTCCCAGGAGGAGACCGGATGGCTCGACGACCTGCGCAGTGCCAAGCAGGGCAAGGACCAGTTCGACGACGGTGACTTCACCGAGGGCGGCACCAACCGCTGGAGCAAGCTGAGCGCCCTCAGCGACGACGCCCCGGCCCGGCCCGGTGCCACCGGACCAGCCCGCGGCGGAGCGGACCCCACCGGCCGCCGCCGGGGCGAGGACGATGCCGCGTCCGGCCGCCGCCGCGCCGAGGACGAGCCGACCGGCGGGTTGCGGCGCCGGGGCGAGGACGACTCGCCGCCCGTCCGGCGCCGGACCGAGGAGCCGCCCGCCTCCGGCCGCCGCCGGGGCGAGGACGACCTGCCCGCCGGTGCCCGCCGCGGCGCCGAGGACGAGCCGGTCGGCGGCCGCCGCCGGCTGGACGACGAGCCGACGGGCACGGGGCGTCGGCGTGCCGACGATGAGCCGACCGGTGGCCTCCGGCGGCGTGGTGAGGATGAGCCGACCGGCGGGCTGCGCCGCCGTGCTGATGAAGAGCCGACGGGTGGCCTCCGGCGGCGGCCCGAGGACGACGCCGCGGCTGGTCGGCGCCGGGCGGAGGAGCCGCCTGCCGGCGGCCGCCGCCGGGGCGAGGACGACCTGCCCGCCGGTGCCCGCCGCCGCGCGGAGGACGAGCCGGTCGGCGGCCGCCGCCGGCTGGACGACGAGCCGATGGGCACGGGCCGTCGGCGTGCCGACGACGAGCCGACCGGTGGCCTCCGGCGGCGTGCCGACGACGAGCCGACCGGTGGCCTCCGGCGGCGTGGTGAGGACGAGCCGACCGGCGGGCTCCGGCGCCGGGCCGAGGAGGAGCCGCGCCGCGGCTTCCCCGAGCCGGAGGCGCCGCGCCGCGTGCCGCCGCCGGTGGAGCCGCCGACCGGCCGCCGACCGGATCCGGCGCCGGTGCGCAAGCCCAGCACCGAGCCGCCGCTGGTGCGCCGCCGCGAGATCGACCTGACCGGCGACCTGCCCCGGATCACGAACACGCCGCCCGCCGACGGCCCGCGCGGCGGCGTACGCCCACCCGCCGGCCCCGGCGGCGCCGTGCCGCCCGGCCCGGTGCTCGGACCCATGCCCGGCTCGCCCTCGGTGCGCGGCGGCCGCCCCGCCGAGCCGCGCGGCGACGCCGGGCGCCCGCCCGCTCCGGTGCGCCCCGACCGTTCGGCCGCCCCGGTCTCCCCGGCGCGGCCCCCGCGCGGCACGGCCGACCGCGGCCCGGCGGCGCCCGGCGGCCCGGGCGTCCCGCCCGTCGGTCCCGGTCTCCCGCCGCCCGGCGGACCAGGTGGTCCGGGCGGCCCGGGGCCCGGTGGCCCCGGCGGCATGGCCATGCCCGGCTTCGGCGGCCTGCCCGGCGAGGCCCTGGTGCCCGCGGGCGGCGCGCCCGGCGGGGGCAAGCGCCCGCCCGCGCAGCCGATCGCTGTACGCCCGCCCGACCCGGCCGCGGTCGTGCCGCCCGGCGACCGCCGCCCCGGCCTGGCCGCCGGGGTGGAGGTCATCCGCGGCGCCCGCTCGGAGGTGCGCAAGCAGCTGCGCGAGCAGCAGCGGCTGCGCATGTGGACACTGATCGCGCTGGTCGTGCTGGTCGTCGGCGCGCTGCCCTTCTACTTCGTGCTGCGCGCGGTGAGCCGCGATCCGGTGCTGACCGCGCTGGACGCGCTGGAGGTGCCGTCATGGGCGGTGGCGGAGGGCAAGACCGACGACAACATCTCCGGCAGCCGCTGGTGCCTGATGGAGTGCCGCTACCGCGAGCGCTCGATGCAGTCGGAGCGGGAGGACGCCGAGACCGCGAAGGCGTACGAGCAGGCGCTGACCGAGGCCGGGTGGGTCCGCTGGCAGGTGCCCAGCTGCCAGGCCGAGGGCACCGGCGTGTACTCGTGCTGGCGCCGCGACGAGTTCACCCTCGACCTGTGGGTGCGCCCGATCACCACCGAGCAGTGCACCGAGCTGCTGCGCAACCGGCCGACGGTGGGCCCGGTCGACCCGAGCGCCTCACCCGGCGCCGAGCCCGCCCCGGACGCGTCGCCCAGTTCGTCGCTGCCGGCGGAGTGCCAGGGGTCGCAGGTGACGCTGAAGGTGGTCAACACCATCGCCGACGAGCGGATCGGGCACGAGAACGAGCCGGCGGGCGACCCGGGTGACGGCACGGAGGAGGAGGAGCCGGACCCGGACGCCTCCACGGTCCCGTCGCCGACACCGGCGGCGGGCTGAGGCCCGTCTGCCGCACCGCGCGAACACGAGGGCGGTAGGGTCAGGCGTCGGACAATACGGTGTGGAGGCTTGGGGATGTCTGGAGGCGAGATCGCGGCGTTGATCGCGGCGGGCGCTTTCGCGATGCTGGTGCTGGTGCTCGCGGTGCCCATCCTGCGGCTGCGGCACACGGTCGACGCCGCGACGGTGACGCTGCGGCAGGTCAGCCAGAAGACGGGGCCGATCCTGGACAACGTCAACCTGACCGTGGACAACGTCAACACGGCGCTGGGCCAGGCGCAGGTGACCCTGGACGGGGTCAACGTGCAGCTGGCCAAGGTGGATGTGGTGACCCAGCACCTCGCGGCGACCACGGCCAACGTGTCGAACCTGGTCAGCGTCGTGAGCGCGACCGCGGCCAGCCCGCTGGTGAAGGCGGCCGCGTTCACCTACGGGGTGCGCCGCGCCAGCGCCGCGCGCAAGCAGGCCGACGAGGAGCGCTCGGTGCGCGACGAGCTCAAGTCGCGCAAGCGCACCCGGCGGGGCTGACATGTTCCGCAGGCTGCTGTGGCTGGGCGTCGGCATCGGGGTCGGTGTCGTGGTGGTGCGGATGGTGACCCGCCAGGCGAAGAAGTTCACCCCGGCCGGCCTGGCCGGTTCGGCGCAGGAGTCGCTGGGCGGCGTGGCCGGATCGGTGCGCGGGTTCCTCGACGAGGTGCGCGACGGCATGACCGAGCGCGAGGACGAGATCCTGGCCGCGTTCAACGACGGGGTGTCGCTGGAGCAGGTGCAGCTGCCCTGGGCGCGCGGGGTGGGCACGCGGTTCAACCAGTTCAAGCACGAGCTGGGCGAGTACTACGAGCAGTAGGCACGGCGGCGGTGACACCGCCGCGGCACGTCCGCCAGGGGCGCTTTCGGCGAATGTCGGAGGCGCCCTTCGCGGTGTACGGGGACGACGGCGCATGGATGCGAAGAGGTGTGGATCATGGCATGGACCCGGGGTGTACGGCTGGGCGTGGACGTCGGCACGGTCCGGATCGGGGTGGCGGTGTGCGATCCGGACGGGATCCTGGCCACCCCGCTGGTGACCGTGGCTCGCCGTCAGGAAACGGACGAATCTGTCATACCAGCTGATATGTTGGAGATCGCGCGCCTGGTAGCCGACCACGGCACGGTGGAGGTGGTGGTGGGGCTCCCGCTCAACCTCGCCGGTGTCGAGGGCCCGGCCGCCACGCACGCCAGGGCATACGCCGACAGGCTGGCCGCGGTCATCGCGCCGGTGCCGGTGTTGCTCACCGACGAGAGGATGTCCACGGTCGCGGCGACCCGGCGTCTCTCCGATCGCGGCGTCAAGGGCAGGCGGCAGCGAGCTGTCGTCGACCAGGCGGCCGCGGTGGAGATTCTGCAGGGCTGGCTCGACCTGCAGCGAAGGCGAGCAGGATGATCGACGAACTGGACCTCGCGTTCGACGACGACCACAGCGGTGACGGCACCCGGCAGGGCCGCCGCAAGCAGCGCAAGCGGCGGCGCCGGAGCCTGCGGCACACGCTGCTGGCGATGGGCATGACGGTGCTGCTGCTGATCGGCCTCGGCCTGGGGGCCTGGTTCGGGTACGCCAAGGTGCGCGACGCCTTCGTCACCCCTGACTACACCACCTCGGCCGAGGGCCGGACGGTCGCGGTCGTGGTCCGGGCCGGGGACACCACCGCCGACATCGCCCGCGCGCTGGCCGAGGCGGGCGTGGTCAAGAGCGAGAAGGCGTTCGTCGAGGCCGGCGCCCGCAACCCCGACGCGCTGCACATCCAGCCCGGCCACTACACGCTGCGTACGCACCTGAGCGCCGACGACGCGCTGAAGATGATGCTCGACCCGAGCAACCGCGTGGTCAACGGCGTCACCATCCCCGAGGGCCTGAGCACCTTCCGCGTCTACGAGCTGCTGGAGCAGAAGACGAAGATCCCGGCGGAGAAGTTCGCCGCGGCGGCCAAGGACCCGGTCGCGCTGGGCGTGCCCGAGTGGTGGTTCAACCGCAGCGACAAGAAGAAGTACCCGCCGTCGGTCGAGGGCTTTCTGTTCCCGGAGACCTACGACTTCGCCCCCGACGCCGACGCCGAGACGATCCTGCGCACGATGGTGAACCACTTCCTGACCGTCACCGGCGAGATGAACTACGCCGAGCAGGTGCAGAGCGAACTCGGCGGGATCACGCCGTACGAGGCGCTGATCGTGGCCAGCCTCGCCCAGGCCGAGGCGGGCAACGCCGACGACCTCGGCAAGGTCGCCCGGGTCGCCTACAACCGGGTGTACAAGCGCACCGAGGACCTGACCTGCGCCTGCTTCCAGTTCGACGTGACCGTCAACTACGCCCGCGAGCTGAAGGGCAAGGACCCGAAGGCGTCGCGGGAGCTCAGCATCGAGGAGCTGAACGACCCGAAGAACCCGTACGGCCGCAACGCCGAGGGCATGATCCCGACGCCCATCAACAACCCCGGCAAGGCCGCGCTGGAGGGGGCCATGTCGCCGCCGAAGGGGGACTGGTACTACTTCGTCGCGGTCGACAAGGCAGGCCACTCGGCGTTCTCGAAGTCGTTCGAGCAGTTCTGCGCGGACAACGAGAAGGCCGTGAAGAACGGGGTGCTCAAGCACAGCTCGTGCTGAACGACTCGTCCGTATTTGCGTAGAAGATGCTGGCCACCAGGGCATTTTCGGGCCGGGCGCATGGCGCTCCGGGCACCGTTCGCGTGTAACGTAGCCGCCGTTGACGGACCCGTACCCGAGAGGTGTTCAGATGACGGACGAGCTGTTCCTGCCGTTCGACGAGCATCCTGACCGCGACCGGCGTCGCCGTCGGCACGCCGTAGACGAGTCCCCCCGGGACCCCCGCCGCAAGAAGAAAAAGAAGAAGAAGCGCGGCCGGGGCCGGTCCTGGATGGCGCTGCTGCTGTCGGTCGTCCTGCTGGGTCTGCTCGGCGGCATCGGCTACTTCGGCTACGACAAGATCAAGTCGTACTTCGTCACCCCCGACTACACCTCCGCCGCGACCTCCGCCGAGGTGACGGTCGAGATCAAGCCCAAGTGGCTGGGCCTGGACATGGCCAAGGCGCTGAAGTCCAAGGACGTCATCGCCAGCGAGCAGGCCTTCATCGAGGCCTGGGAGGCCAACCCCAAGGCCAAGGGCATCCAGCCGGGCTTCTACAAGCTGCGGGTGCAGCTGTCGGCGGCCGACGCGATCACGATGCTGCTCGACACGGCCAACCGCATCGTCAAGGGCATCACCATCCCCGAGGGCAAGATCAGCCTCGAGATCTTCGACATCCTGTCCAAGGGCCTCGACATCCCGGTGGCCGACTTCGTCGCCGCGGCCAAGGACCCCAAGGCGCTGGGCGTGCCGGACTGGTGGTTCAACCGCAAGGACGGCAAGAAGTCGGCGCTGGGCACCAAGGGCGCGATCGACGGCTTCCTGTTCCCGGCGACGTACGAGTTCCCGCCGAACGTGACCGCCAAGAGCGCGCTGCAGATCATGGTGCAGAAGTTCCTCGACATCACCACGAAGATGGGCTTCGTCGACACGGTCCAGGCCGAGCGCGGCATCTCCCCGTACGAGGCGCTGGTCGCCGCGTCCATCGCGCAGGCGGAGTCGGTCTTCGAGAAGGACATGGCACCGGTCGCCCGGGTGCTCTACAACCGGGTCTACACCGGCGACTTCCCGTGCAACTGCCTGCAGATCGACAGCGCCGTGAACTACTGGCTGCGCCTGTCGGGCAAGCTGCCCAAGGACTCCAATGACATCGTGCAGTCCGAGCAGCACAACAAGAAGGACCCGTACAACACCTTCGACTTCTCGGGCATGCCGCTCGGGCCGATCAGCAATCCGGGTGAGGTCGCCCTCAAGGGCGCCATGAACCCGCCGAAGAACGGTTACATGTTCTTCATGACGATCGACCAGAAGGGCACCATGGGCTGGGCGAAGACCTGGTCGGAGCACCTGACCAACATCCGCAAGGCCTGCAGCAACGGCATCCTGTCGGGCGGGTCGTGCAACCAGTGATCCAGCACCGGGCCGCGGTGCTCGGCAAGCCGGTCGGCCACTCGCTGTCGCCTGTCCTGCACAACGCGGGATACGCGGCGGCGGGGCTGACCGGCTGGTCGTACACGGCGATCGAGTGCGCCGAGGCCGAGCTGCCCGACCTGGTGTCGGGCCTCGGCCCGGAGTGGGCCGGGCTGTCGCTGACCATGCCGCTCAAGGAGGTCGGCCTCGCCGTGGCGACCGAGGTGCGGCCGGTCGCGGCGGCCCTGGGCGTCACCAACACCCTGGTCCGGCTGCCCGGCGGCGGCTGGCGCGCGGACAACACCGACGTGCCCGGCATGGTCGCCTCGCTGCGTGAGGCCGGGGTCGACGCGGTGGCCGACGTGGCCGTGCTGGGCGCGGGCGGCACCGCCCGCGCCGCGGTCGCGGCCGCCGCGCAACTGGGCGCGGACCGGGTCGTCGTCTACGCCCGCCGCCCCGAGGCGGTCGACGAGCTGCGCCCGGTCGCCGAGCGGCTGGGCGTCGCACTGGCCGGGGCGGGCTGGGACCGCGCCGCCGGGTGCGCCGCCGCCGATGTGGTCATCTCGACCGTGCCCAAGGGCGTCGCCGACTCCCTCGACGTGCCGTGGCGTGCCGGCACGGTGCTGTTCGACGCGCTCTACCACCCGTGGCCGACCCCGCTGGCCGCCTC
Organism: Catellatospora sp. KI3; assembly: GCF_029948125.1. Classification (GTDB taxonomy): domain Bacteria; phylum Actinomycetota; class Actinomycetes; order Mycobacteriales; family Micromonosporaceae; genus Catellatospora. Next base: position 65,558 of record NZ_JASAMB010000008.1, on the reverse strand, counting down.
GGCGCAGCGCGCGGGCTGCGGCATCGTCTCCGGCCTCGACCTGCTCTGGGCCCAGGCCCTGGGCCAGTTCGAGCAGTTCACCGGCGTCGCGGCGCCGGCCGCGCCGATGCGCGAGGCCCTGCTCGCCGCGTGGCGGGCGCGCGCCTGAGGGATCGGCGAGCGGAGCCCGGCCCGTCCGATGGGGACACCGTGATCCGCCGCGCCTGGGTAGCCTGAGCCGAGTCGACGACACTGGGGCGTCCGGCCGGAGCGCTCGACCGCGCAAGTCCCCGGCCGGAGCCGGAGAGGGCGCTGCGATGACCGAGGACCTGTTCGCCGAGATCGAGGCGGAGCGGCAGCGACGGCCGATCCGGGGTCACCGTCGCGGCGGATCCGGACAGCGTCCGAAGAAGCCCCGCCCCGGTCGCGGGCGGTCGAAGCTGGCCCTGCTGCTGGCTCTGGTGCTGCTGGCCGGGCTGGGCGTGGGCGGCTGGTTGGCGTACGACAAGGTGCGGTCCTTCTTCGCGGTGCCCGACTACGCCACCGAGGCGCAGTCGGCGCAGGTGACCGTGGAGATCAAGGAAGGCTCGTCCGGCGGGGACATGGCCCGCGCGCTGAAGGCCGCCGACGTGGTCAAGAGCGAGCAGGCCTTCGTCGACGCCTGGCAGGCCGAGCCGCGCGCGGTCACCATCGGACCCGGCGTGTACAAGCTGCGGGTCCATCTCAGCGGCACCGACGCGGTGCTGGCGCTGCTCGACAAGGCCAACCGGATCGTCAACGGCATCCTGATCACCGAGGGCATGGTCACCGTCGACATCTTCGCGCTGCTGTCGAAGGAGCTCGGCATCCCGAAGGCCGACTTCGTCGCCGCCGCGAAGGACCCGATCGCGCTGGGCGTCCCGCAGGAGTGGTTCGACCGGCAGGACAAGCGCAAGACGGCGCTGAACACCGCCGGAGCGCTGGAAGGGTTCCTCTTCCCGGCGCGGTACGAGTTTCCGCCCAACGTCACCGCCCGCGACGCGCTGCGGCTGATGGTGAAGAAGTTCCTGGACGTCGCCGACCGGCTGGACTTCGTGGACCGGGTGCGCGAGGAGCGGCGCATCTCACCGTACGAGGCGCTGATCGCCGCGTCGATCGCCCAGGCCGAGTCGGCCCGCGACGAGGACATGGGCCGCGTCGCCCGGGTGCTCTACAACCGGGTGTACGCGGGCAAGTACCCCGTCTGCCACTGCCTGAAGGTCGACAGCGCCATCAACTACTGGCTGGTGCTGCAGGGCAAGGACCCGAAGAACTCCAACAGGATCAAGCAGAGCGAGATCCGGGACAGGAAGAACCCCTACAACACCCACTACGTCGACGGCATGCCGATCGGTCCCATCGGCAACCCGGGCGAGTCCGCGCTCAGGGGCGCGATGAGCCCGCCGTCGACCGAGGACATCTTCTTCGTGACCGTCGACAAGCAGGGGACCATGGGGTACGCCGTCGACGACGCCGGATTCCAGGCCATCGTGCGGCAGTCCTGTGCCAACGGCGTGCTCGTCGGCCGACCGCCGTGCCCCTGACCGGGACGCAGAAGTCCCGCCGAGTTTCCCGCCAGGTCACCCGGGCGCCGCCGGCACGCCGCCCGCGTCGCCTGGACTCACCTCGACATGCTCGCCGCCTGTGGAGGTGCAACAGAATGGACCGCCGGAAACTGCTCGTGGCCGGGGCGCTCGGCACGGCCGCGGCCGCCCCGGGGCTGATCGGCGCGCCCGCCTGGGCCGGGGATGATGACCGCATGCGCCCCTCGAACCACCGCCCGCTGGTCATCGGCCACCGCGGCGCCAGCGGCTACCGCCCCGAGCACACGCTTGCCTCGTACGAGCTGGCCGCCCGCACCGGTGCCGACTTCATCGAGCCCGACCTGGTCAGCACCGCCGACGGCGTGCTGGTCGCCCGGCACGAGAACGAGATCTCCGGCACCACCGACGTGGCCGCCCACCCCGAGTTCGCCGCCCGCCGCACCACCAAGACCATCGACGGGATCAGCGTCACCGGCTGGTTCACCGAGGACTTCACCCTGGCCGAGCTGAAGACGCTGCGCGCGGTCGAGCGGCTGCCCGCCGTCCGCCAGCGCAACACCGTCTACAACGGCCTGTTCGAGGTGCCGACCTTCGAGGAGGTGCTGGAGCTGCGCGAGCGCCTGTCGCGCGAGCTGCGGCGCGAGATCGGCGTCTACCCGGAGACCAAGCACCCCACCTACTTCGCCGGAATCGGGCTGGCGCTGGAGGGGCCGCTGGTGGCGGCGCTGCGCCGGCACGGGCTGGACCGCCGCGACGCGCCGGTCTTCGTGCAGTCGTTCGAGGCGGCCAACCTGCGCCGCCTGCGCACCGAGCTGCGGATCAAGGCGCCGCTGGTGTTCCTGGCCGGGGCGGGTGCCCCGTTCGGCGACCCGCGCCCCTACGCCGACTACCTGTCCCCGGCCGGCCTGGCCGAGCTGGCCGGGTTCGTGCAGGGCATCGGTCCGGAGAAGACGATGGTGATCGCCCGCCGGGCCGACGGCACGCTCGGCGAGCCGACGCCGCTGATCGCCGACGCGCACCGGGCCGGGCTGAAGGTGCACCCGTACACGTTCCGCGCCGAGAACCAGTTCCTGCCCGCCGACCTGCGCACCGGCACCGCCCCCGCCGAGTACGGCCGCCTGCTCGACGAACTCGCGGCCTACCTCGCCGCCGGCGTCGACGGCTACTTCACCGACAACCCCGACCTCGGCGTCCTCGCCCGCAACCTCGCGGCCTGACCCGCCTGTCCCCACCCGACCCACAGGTCAAGGCCAAGATCAGCGCTCAAGTTGCCGGGCAATCGGGGGTATGGGCCCCAAGATACGGCCGATTGCCCGGCAACATCAACGATCAAGGGTGGGCGTCCCGTCTGGTGGCACCGGTGGGGCGCGGGGTGGGGGTGAACGCGGGGCGTGACAGACTGGTGATCGTGTTGCGATGGCTGACCGCAGGGGAGTCGCACGGGCCGGCGCTGGTCGCCGTGCTCGACGGAGTGCCCGCCGGAATCGAGATCACCAGTGACGTCATCGGCGCGGAGCTCACCCGCCGCCGCCTCGGCTACGGCCGCGGTGCGCGGATGGCCTTCGAGAAGGACGTCGTCACGATCATCGGCGGCGTGCGGCACGGCCTGACCCTGGGCAGCCCGGTCGCGATCGAGGTCGGCAACTCCGAGTGGCCCAAGTGGCAGACCGTGATGGCCGCCGACCCGGTCGACCCGGAGGTGCTGGCCGCGCAGTCGCGCAACGCCCCGCTGACCCGGCCCCGCCCCGGCCACGCCGACCTGGCCGGCATGCAGAAGTACGGCCACACCGACGCCCGGCCGATCCTTGAGCGGGCGAGTGCCCGCGAGACCGCGGCCCGGGTCGCGGTCGGCGCCGTGGCCAAGGAGCTGCTGCGCCAGGCGTTCGGGATCGAGATCCTGTCGCACGTGATCGAGCTGGGCTCGGTCGCGGCCAAGCCGGGCCTGGTGCCGGTGCCCGGCGACACCGAGCGCATCGACGCCGACCCGCTGCGCTGCCTGGACCCGCAGGCCAGCGAGCGGATGGTGGCCGAGGTCGACGCGGCCAAGCGCGACGCCGACACCCTCGGCGGCATCGTCGAGGTGCTGGCGTACAACGTGCCGCCGGGCCTGGGCACGCACACCCAGTGGGACCGCAAGCTCGACGCGCGGATCGCGACGGCGCTGATGTCGATCCAGGCCATCAAGGGTGTGGAGATCGGCGACGCGTTCACGCAGGCGCGGTCGCGGGGGTCGGTGGCGCACGACGAGATCGTGCCGACGCCGCAGGGCGTGAGGCGGGTGACCGACCGGGCCGGCGGCCTGGAGGGCGGCATCACCTCGGGCGAGCCGCTGCGGGTGCGCGCGGCCATGAAGCCGATCTCGTCGCTGAACCGCGCCCTGTCCACCGTGGACGTCACCACCGGCGAGGTCGCGACCGCGATCAACCAGCGGTCGGACGTCTGCGCGGTGCCCGCCGCGGCGGTGGTCGCCGAGGCGATGCTGGCGCTGGTGCTGGCCGAGGCCGCCACGGAGAAGTTCGGTGGCGACTCGGTGGCCGAGATGCGGCGCAACCTCGCCGGATACCTCGACAACCTGCTGATCCGCTGAGGGGGAGTGCGGTGACCAAGCCGTTGTGCGTGCTCGTGGGCGCGCCGGGAGCGGGCAAGACCACCGTCGGGCAGCTGCTGGCGCAGCACTACGGGTTGTCCTTCCGCGACACCGACGCCGACATCGAGGCGGCCGCGGGCAAGCCCATCTCCGACATCTTCATCGACGAGGGCGAGCCGCACTTCCGCGAGCTGGAGTCGGCGGCGCTGGCCGCCGCGCTGACCGAGCACGACGGTGTGCTGGCGCTCGGCGGCGGCGCGGTGCTGGCCGAGGCCAACCGCGCCCTGCTGGCCGGGCACACGGTGGCGTACCTGAGCGTGGAGCTGTCCGACGCGGTGCAGCGGGTCGGGCTGGGCGCGAGCCGGCCGCTGCTGGCGCTGAACCCGCGCGCCACGCTGCGCTTCCTGCTCGACCAGCGCCGGCCGTTGTACCAGGAGGTCGCGACGGTCACCGTGGTCACCGACGGGCGCGCCCCGGAGGAGATCGCGCAGGAGCTGGCCGAACTGCTGAAGGGCTGACGCGCGTGGGCGAGGACATCCGCATCCCGGTCGGCGGCGAGCGGCCGTACGAGGTCGTCGTCGGCGACGACGTGCTGGGTGAGCTGCCCGGCCTGGTCAAGGGCGCGGCCCGGGTGGCGGTGCTGCACCCCGCGCCGGTACGCGGCTGGGCCGACCGGACCCGCGACGTGCTCACCGCGGCGGGTGTCGAGGTGACCATGGTCGAGGTCCCCGACGCGGAGGCGGGCAAGACCGTCGAGGTGGCCCAGCGCTGCTGGGAGGAGCTCGGCGCGGCAAACTTCACCCGCTCGGACGCGGTCGTCGGCGTCGGCGGCGGTGCCGCCACCGACCTGGCCGGGTTCGTGGCCGCCTGCTGGCTGCGCGGCGTGGCCTGGGTGCCGGTGTCGACCAGCGTCAACGGCATGGTCGACGCGGCCGTCGGCGGCAAGACCGGCGTGAACACCGCCGCCGGGAAGAACCTGGTCGGCGCGTTCTACCCGCCGGCCGGGGTGCTGTGCCCGGTGCCCGCGCTGGCGACCCTGCCGCAGGCGCAGCTGCGTGCTGGCATGGCCGAGGTCGTCAAGGGCGGCTTCATCGCCGACCCGGTGATCCTCGACCTGATCGAGGCCGACCCGGCGGCGGCGCTGGACCCGGCCGGGCCGGTGCTGCGGGAGCTGATCGTCCGCAAGATCAGCATCAAGGCGCGGGTGGTCGGCGAGGACCTGCGCGAGGCCGGCCTGCGCGAGATCCTGAACTACGGCCACACGCTCGGCCACGCGATCGAGCGGCTGGAGGCGTACCGCTGGTCGCACGGCCACGCGATCAGCGTCGGACTGGTGTACGCGGCCCGCCTGGGTGTGCTGACCGGCCGCCTCACCGAGGCCGACGAGCAGCGCCACCGCGACATCCTGCGCTCGCTCGACCTGCCGGTCGCCTACCGGGCCGACGCCTGGGAGCAGCTGCGCGCCGTGATGTCGGTGGACAAGAAGGCGCGCGGCCGGGCGCTGCGGTTCGTGCTGCTCGACGGGGTCGGCCGCCCGGTGACCGTGCCCATCGACGACGAGGCGCTGCTGGCGCAGGCCTACGCCGCCGTCACGCCTTGACTTCCCTGACGTCTGACGGGAGCGCCCGCATGAAGGTGTACGTGCTCAACGGGGTCAACCTGGGCCGCCTCGGCACCCGCCAGGTCGACGTGTACGGCGTGACGTCGTACGCCGACCTGGTCGAGCTGTGCGAGAAGACCGGGTCGCTGCTGGGGCTGGACGTCGAGTGCAGGCAGACCGACAGCGAGGCCGAGCTGGTGGGCTGGCTGCACCTGGCCGCCGACGAGCGGGCCGCGGTGGTGCTCAACCCGGGCGCCTGGAGCCACTACTCCTACGCCGTGCGCGACGCGTGCGCGATGCTCAACGGCCCGCTGGTCGAGGTGCACATCTCCAACATCCACGCCCGGGAGGAGTTCCGGCACCACTCCGTCATCTCGGCGGTGGCCGCCGGCGTGATCTGCGGTCTGGGCGTCGACGGCTACCGGCTGGCGCTGGAGCACCTGTTCAACCGGCTCAACGCTTAGCCGCCGGCCCCGCGGCGGGCACGGAGCCCGGGGACGGCCCGGCGCGGGTGCCCACCGGCGTGACCGCGAACCACGCTCCGTCCAGGCCGTGGCCGAAGGTGTCGCCGGGCATGCGGTCGCCGCGGTAGCCGTACAGCGGCCAGCCCGCCAGGGTGAGCTGGTAACCGCCGTCGGGGCGCAGCACCGAGCCGATGAGCTGCCGGTCGATGCCCTCGACCCGGACCGGGTCGGTGGCGGGCACGGGCAGCCAGCCCGCCACGCACTCGTCGACGCACTGCGCGCGCGACGGCGCGGCCGAGTCCCCGTCGTAGCGGTAGAGCACGTAGCCCTGCACGTCGATGACGATCCAGCCCAGGGTGTCGGACCGGATCCCGAACAGCGCCGGGTGCGGCCGGGAGGCGCGCACCGCCGACGGCGCTGCGGCCGGCTCGGTCGGCGAGGTACTGTCGCAACCCGCCAATACGGCTATGAGCAGCGACAACGTCGCCGCCAGGGCGCGGCGCGCGACCGGGCCCACCGTTTCCACCGGGTTACTCATCCAATCCTCACGCACGTCGGTGCAGGATTGGCACCTTACGTGAGAAGGAGGGCCGTGCGAACCCCGGCTGTGCGATCGTCCTCGTCACCGAGGGCGCGGAGGGCCCTGACGGCGCTGACGGTGCTGCTCGGGCTGGCCGGCTGCGAGGCCGCCGCGCCCGCCGCCGCGCCGCCCGCCGCCTGCGACCGGGCGGTCGCGGTGTTCGGGCCGCTCAGCGGGGACTCGGCCGACCTGGGCGGAAACATCCGCTCCGGTGCCGCACTGGCCTTCGCCGAGTACAACCAGCGCCACCCCGACTGCCAGGCGCGCCTGCTCGACTTCGACTCGCAGGCCGACCCGAAGCAGGCCCCGGCCCTGGCGCAGCGGGTCGTGTCCGATCCGCGCATCGTCGGGGTGATCGGTCCGGCGTTCTCCGGGGAGTCCGAGGCGGCCGGGCCGCTGCTGGCCCAGGGCGGCGTGCCGATCCTCACCACCTCGGCCACCCGGACGAACCTGAGCCAGCGCGGCTGGGCCACGTTCCACCGGCTGCTCGGCAACGACGCGTCGCAGGGGCCGGCCGCGGCGCGGTACATCGACGCGGTGCTGGGCGGGCGCAAGGTCTTCGTCATCGACGACGGCGGCGCGTACGGCCAGGGCCTGGCCGACGAGGTCGCCGCGACCCTCAGCGGCCGGGTGGTGCAGCGGGGCGTGGTCGCGCCCCGGCAGCTCGACTTCTCGGCCGTGGTCAGCCAGATCCGGTCCGCCGGGGCCGACGTGGTCTTCTACGGCGGCTACTACTCCGGCGCGGGCACGCTGCTGCGGGCCATGCGCCGGGCCGGGGTGGGGGCCGTGTTCGTCGCCGGGGACGGCGTCAAGGACGCGGGCTTCATCCGCGCGGCCGGGGTCGAGGCGGCCGAGGGCGCCATCATCACCTGCGCCTGCCTGCCGCCCGAGCGGGCGTCGGGCGGTTTCCCGGAGCGCTACCGGGCCGCGTACGGCCGCGACGCCGCGACCTACAGCGCGGAGGCGTACGACGCCGCCACCATCCTGCTGTCCGGCCTCGAGGCCGGGCACACCGACCGCGACGCGCTGGAGCGCTGGGTCGACGCCTACGCCGCCGCCGGCGTCACCGGCCGCGTGCAGTTCACCCCGCAGGGGGAGCTGGTCGACGGGGCGGTGGTCGTCTGGGCGTACCGCGTCCACGACGGCGCCGTCACCACCGACCAGCAGATACCGAAGCCCTGAGCACCACCCGCCCGCTTTCCGCCCACCGCACGAGAGGAGCCCGACGTGGCCACCACCCTGATCGCGACCGCTCCACCGAGCACCGCGCAGGCGCTGCACCAGGCGCTGGCCGACGCCCCCGGCGGGGCGTACCCGCTGCTGGAGGCGGCACTGGGCTGGCACGAGCTGCGCCCGTCCGGCTGGCACCGCACCGATGCGCCCGCCCGTGCCACCGCCGTCGCCCACACCGCCACCGAGGTCGCCGCGACCCGGCTGGCCAGCCTGCTGTCCACCCTGACCTGGGCCAGCGTCGCCCCGGCCGGGGCCGGGTGGCGGGTGGAGGTGCCGGTCGGGTCGTACCACCGGATCACCCGCGCCCTCACCGGCGCCTGGCGCAGCCGCGAGCACGTGCTGGCCACGCCCGGCCGGAGCATGGACGCGCACCAGGCCGCGGTCGGGCTGTGGCGGATGGCGCTGCTGGTCGGCTCGCCGGAGCTGCATCCGGGGGCGCTGGCGGTGCGGGTCGGCTCGCCCGCGACGGCGCAGACCCTGGTCGTGGCGGCCCGGCGGCTCGGGCTGGCGGCGCTGACCGACGGCCCGTGCGACGGCCGCCACGCGGTCCGGCTGCTCGGCCGCGACCAGGTCCACCAGCTGCTGGGCGAAGCCACCGCCCGCCGCTGACCGCCATCCGCACGGGCGAGACCGGCGGGAGCGGCTCCGCCGCGCACTTAGCATTGACGCTGGCCTATCCAGAAGACGGATCTTGGAGAATCGTCCTCTGGATAGGCCAGTGTCGATTTCAAGCCCGGGGCGGGCGGGGGTCAGCGGGGTGGGTCGGGTGGGAGGGTGAGGACCGCCTCGGTGCCGCCGTCGGGGGACGGTTGCAGGCGCAGGGTGCCGCTGTGGAGCTCGGCGACCCAGCGGGCGATCGCCAGTCCGAGCCCCGTGCCGCCCGCCGCGCCGGGCCGGAACCGCTGCCCCGTCTCCACGTCCCCGGCCATCCCCGCGCCGGAGTCGCGCACCGTGATGACCCCGGCGTGCACCGACAGCGAGATGGCGGCGGGGGCGTCCCCGGCCCGGCCGTGCTGGACCGCGTTGTGGATCAGGTTGCGCAGCGCGATCCGGACCAGGGTCGGGTCGCCCGAGGTGACCGTGGCGGTGGTGTCGGCGGCGGCGGTGTGCGGCGGCTGCACGGTCTCGGCCAGCACCTCCTCGGCGAGCTGGTCGAGGCGGAAGCGCTGGCGCTCCAGGTGGCGCAGGCCGGCGACCAGCCGGGCCCGGGTGAGCAGCGCGGCGACGGAGTCGGTGAGCCGGTCGGTGGCGCCGATGACGCGCCGCAGCGCTTCGGGCTGGGCCCGTGGGTCGGCCAGCGCCGACTCGGACACGGCCCGGATCACCGTCAGCGGCGTACGCAGTTCGTGCGCGGCGTCGGCGACGAAGCGCTCCTGCTGGGTGAGTGCGTCGGCGATGGGCTGGGTGCCGCGGCGGGCCAGCAGCCAGCCGCCGAGGCAGGTCATCGCGGTGAACGCGGTGCCCCCGACGACCAGGGCCAGCGCGAGTTTGCGGTGGGCGGCCTGGCCGGGGCTGGGGTCGGCGACGGCGATCACGGTCCCGGCGACGGCGTTGGTGTCGGCGTGCCGGAACGGCACCGCGAGCAGGTGCACGACCTCGTCGCGCTCGTCGGCGACCGTGGCGACGGTGTCGTCGGCGGTGCGGCGCACCTGGCGGGCGGGTCCGATCAGCGTGTCGGGCGGGATCACCGCGAGGTGGGCCGGGTGGGCGAAGACCAGGCTGAGGTCGGTGCGGTCGGCCTCGTACACGAAGACGGCGGTGGAGCCCTGGGCGACCGCGTTGTCGAACAGCTTGTCCAGGCGCAGCACGCCCGAGTCGTAGTAGAGCAGCGCGACGGCGGTGCCCGCGGTGCGGTGCAGGTCGGCGGTGACGGCCTCGCCGCGCTGGTGCTCGTCGACGACCAGCGCGACGGCGCCCATCCCGGCCAGGCCGATCAGGTTCAGCGCGAGCAGCAGCCCGGTCAGCCGCAGCCGCAGGCTGAACAGCCGCTCGGCGGTCTGCAGCTGCCGCCCGGTGCCCGCCGGCCGGCTCATCCGCCGAGGTCCACGCGGTAACCGGTGCCCCGTACGGTGGTGATCACCGGGGGGTCGCCGAGTTTGCGCCGCAGCTGCCCGACGACCACGTCCACGACGTTGGAGGCCGGGTCGGCCAGCTCGTCCCAGCAGTGCTCCAGCAGGTCGGTGCGGCTGACCACGGCCGGTCGCCGGACGAGCAGCAGCTCCAGCACCGAGAACTCCTTGGGGGTGAGCGTGAGCAGGATGCCGTCGCGGCGCACCTCGCGCCGGGCCGTGTCGACCTCGACGTCGCCGACGCGCAGCACCGGCGCGACCGTGCTGCCTCGGCGGCGGCACAGCGCCCGGACCCGCATGACCAGCTCGGCGGCGACGAACGGCTTGACCACGTAGTCGTCGGCGCCCGCCTCGAACCCGGCGAGCCGGTCGGTGACGTCGTCCAGCGCGGTCAGCATCAGCGCGGGCACGGCGAGCCCGGCCTGGCGGCGGCGCCGCAGCTGCCCGGCCGAGTCGCCCTCGGGCAGGATCCGGTCCAGCACCAGGCAGTCGTAGTCGTTGACGCTCATCCGCAGGTCGGCCTGGCTCCAGTCGGCGGCCTGGTCCACGGCGAAGCCGACCGAGCGCAGCGCGGTGACGACCACGCCGCGCACCTCAGGATCGTCCTCGACCACCAGCACCCGCACGGGCGCGAGGTTACCGCAGGGCTGTGGGCCCGCCCACCCGTGCCGAGCGCCTGAGATCACGGGCCGGTAAACTCGTCTGGTCTGTTCTTTCTCAACTAACTGATCATGTAATGGAGCATGGCTGTGGCCACCACGAACGACCTCAAGAACGGCATGGTGCTCAACCTCGACAAGGAGCTCTGGACCGTCGTCGAGTTCCAGCACGTGAAGCCCGGCAAGGGTCCGGCGTTCGTGCGCACGACGCTCAAGCACGTGCTCACCGGCAAGGTGGTCGACAAGACCTTCAACGCCGGCACCAAGGTCGAGACCGCCAACGTCGACAAGCGCGAGATGCAGTACCTGTACCCGGACGGCGAGGACTTCGTCTTCATGGACCTGGACACCTACGACCAGATCCACGTCCCCGGCGTGACCCTCGGCGACGGCGTCGACTTCCTCCTGCCGGAGGCCAAGGTCATCGTCGCGACCCACGAGGGCGCCCCGCTGTACGTCGAACTGCCGACCAGCGTCATCGTCGAGGTCACCTACACCGAGCCGGGCCTGCAGGGCGACCGCTCGACCGGTGGCAACAAGCCCGCCACGATCGAGACCGGCGCGACCGTCCAGGTGCCGCTGTTCATCACCACCGGTGAGAAGATCAAGGTCGACACCCGCGACAGCCGCTACCTGGGCCGGGCCTGATGTCCCCTGCGACCCATCGGGGGATGAGTCGTGGCTGAGGCACCGAAGGCGCAGATGCCCGCCCGGCGCAAGGCGCGCAAGCGGGCCCTCGACGTCCTGTACGAGGCCGACCTGCGGGACCTGCCGATCCCGCGGGTGCTCTCGGCCTACCTGGAGCGGATGGAGGCCCCCCGGCCGGAGCACCTGCCTTACGCGGTGTCGCTGGTCGAGGGCGTGGACCGCAACCTGGACCACATCGACGAGACGATCGCCACGTTCGCGGAGGGGTGGACGATCGACCGGATGCCGGTGGTCGACCGCAACCTGGCCCGCATCAGCGTGTACGAGCTGCTCTACGTCGAGGAGATCGACGACCCGGTGGCCATCACCGAGGCGGTCGAGCTGGCCAAGGAGCTGTCCACCGATGACTCCCCGCGCTTCCTCAACGGCCTGCTGGGCCGGATCGCCGACTACGCGCCCCGCAGGCACTAGTCGTCACGACGTGAAAGCGGCCGTCCCCCGGGTGGGGGACGGCCGCTTTCACATCCGCTCAGGTCAGCTGCCGGCGAAGAACGCCCGCGGGTCGGCCACGAGCACCCCGTGGTCGGCCAGGCGCTCGATCAGCTCGCTGGGGGTGCAGTCGTAGAACACCGCCAGCGCCTGCAGATCCACGGCGCGGATGGAGAGCACCCGGCCGTTGTAGTCGCCGCGCTGCTGCTGGATGGCGCGGGCGTACCGCGCCACCGAGGCGAGGTCCTCCTTGGCCTGGTCGTACAGCCGCTCCAGGTCGAGGACGATCTTGCTGGTGGCCTCCTGGCGCGGCGCCGGACCGTCGGGCAGCAGCTCGCCGACCGGCACGCGGTAGAAGTCGGCCAGCTCGGCCAGGCGGGACACCGTCACGGCGCGGTCGCCACGCTCGTACGAACCGACGACGACGGCCTTCCAGCGCCCGTTCGACTTCTCCTCGACCCCCTGCAGCGACAGACCCTGCTGCTGCCGGATCGAGCGCAGACGCGCCCCGAGGGACTTGGCGTAATCAGACGGCATTCCGACACTCCCAGCTGTGGGCCGGGGTGGTTTCCCCAGCGATCGCTACGCAGCGTGACGGTACGGCGGTAACGTCGCGTTGGTCAAGTGCTGACTGCCTACTAGTTGAGACAACCTCATCCGAAAAGACTGATCAACTAAGCTGATCAGCTAGATCGACCGGTGTGAGCTGCGGCTCGTTACGCACCCGGCGGCAGGTTCCGTACCCCACGCTGCTAAGTTTACTGAGATGACGGTAGGAGACTCCGGCCTCCGCTGTCGTTGACCTCGACATCCTTTAACGACCCGTCCAGTGAGGCGGGGAAGGAGGTCTGCCTTGGCGCGCCCAATGACAGACGAGTCATCCGATCCAGCGCAGCAGGTGCCCGCGCAGGCACTCTCGAAGATCGTCCTCACCGCCGCCGACGTGCAGCGGGTCGTGGACCGCATCGCCCACCAGATCCTGGAGAAGACCCAGGGCGCGGGCGACGTCGTCCTGCTCGGCATCGCCACGCGCGGCGTGCCCATCGCCCGCCGCCTGGCCGAGCGCATCCGCGCGTTCGAGGGCCGCGAGGTCCCCGTCGGCACGCTCGACATCACCCTCTACCGCGACGATCTGCGCCGCAACTCCATTCGTGCGGTAGGTCGCACCGAGGAGCCGCCCGGCGGCGTCGACGGGCGCCGCGTCGTCCTCGTCGACGACGTGCTCTTCTCCGGGCGCACCATCCGCGCCGCGCTCGACGCGCTCAGCGACCTCGGGCGTCCGGCCGCCGTGCAGCTGGCCGTGCTGGTCGACCGCGGCCACCGGCAGCTGCCCATCCGGGCCGACTACGTCGGCAAGAACATCCCGACCGCCCTGTCCGAGCAGGTCAAGGTGCGGTTGCAGGAGATCGACGGCAGCGACGAGGTCGTACTGGCCGCCGGGGTAAAGGACAAGCAGGCATGAAGCACCTACTCTCCACCGCCGACCTGGACGCGGCCACCGCGACCGAGATCCTCGACATCGCCACCGAGATGGCCAGCGTGTCCGGGCGTGAGATCAAGAAGCTGCCCACACTGCGCGGCCGCACCGTGGTCAACCTCTTCTACGAGGACTCCACCCGCACCCGGATCTCGTTCGAGGCGGCGGCCAAGCGGCTGAGCGCCGACGTGATCAACTTCTCGGCCAAGGGCTCCAGCGTGGCCAAGGGCGAGAGCCTGAAGGACACCGCCTGGACGCTGCAGGCCATGGGCGCCGACGCGGTCGTCATCCGCCACCCGGCCTCCGGCGCCCCGCACCGGCTCGCGGGCTGGGTCAGCGGCAGCGTGCTCAACGCCGGCGACGGTACGCACGAGCACCCGACGCAGGCGCTGCTGGACGCGTACACGATGCGCGCCCGGATGGGCCGCCTGGACGGGCTGCACGTGGCCATCGTCGGCGACGTGCTGCACAGCCGGGTCGCCCGCTCCAACGTGCTGCTGCTCAACACCCTCGGCGCCAAGGTGACCCTGGTCGGGCCGCCGACGCTGGTGCCGACCGACCTGAGCAGCGCCGTGCAGGTCTCCTACGACCTGGACGCGGTGCTGCCGCAGGCCGACGTGGTGATGATGCTGCGCGTGCAGCGCGAGCGCATGACCGACTCGTACTTCCCCTCGGCGCGGGAGTACTCCCGCCGCTACGGCCTGGACGGCGCGCGCCTGCGCCGGATGCCCTCGCACGGGATCGTGATGCACCCCGGGCCGATGAACCGGGGCATGGAGATCACGCCCGAGGTGGCCGACTCGCCCCGCTCCACCATCGTCGAACAGGTCACCAACGGCGTCTCGGTACGCATGGCCTGCCTTTACCTGCTGCTCGGAGGTCGTTCGTGAGCGTCGTGTTGATCAAGGGTGCCCGGATCCTGGGCGGTGACCCCGTCGACCTGGTGCTGCGCGACGGCGTGATCGCCGAGCTCGGCCCCGGCCTGCGGGCCGACGGCGCGACCGTCGTCGACGCCGACGGCCTGGTGGCCCTGCCCGGCCTGGTCGACCTGCACACCCACCTGCGCGAGCCGGGCCGCGAGGACGCCGAGACGGTGTACACCGGTTCGCGCGCCGCCGCCCTGGGCGGCTACACCGCCGTCTGCGCGATGGCCAACACGTCGCCGGTGGCCGACACCGCCGGGGTGGTCGAGCAGGTCTACCGGCTGGGCCAGGAGGCCGGGCTGGTCGACGTGCAGCCCATCGGCGCGGTCACCATCGGCCTGGCCGGGGAGCGGCTGGCCGAGCTGGGCGCGATGGCGGACTCCGCCGCCCGGGTGCGCGTCTTCTCCGACGACGGCCACTGCGTCTCCGACCCGCGCCTGATGCGCCGGGCGCTGGAGTACGTGAAGGCGTTCGACGGCGTCATCGCCCAGCACGCCGAGGAGCCCCGGCTCACCGAGGGCGCCCAGATGCACGAGGGCGAGGTCTCGGCGCGGCTGGGCCTGACCGGCTGGCCCGCCGTGGCCGAGGAGTCGATCATCGCGCGCGACGTGCTGCTGGCCGAGCACGTGGGCGCGCGCCTGCACGTCTGCCACGTGTCGACCGCGGGCAGCGTCGAGATCATCCGGGTCGCGAAAGCCCGGGGCGTACGGGTCACCGCCGAGGTCACCCCGCACCACCTCCTGCTCACCCACACCAGGGCCGAGTCCTACGACCCGGTGTACAAGGTGAACCCGCCGCTGCGCACCGATGCCGACGTGACCGCGCTGCGCGAGGGCCTGCGCGACGGCACCATCGACATCGTCGCCACCGACCACGCCCCGCACGCCGCCGAGGACAAGGAGTGCGAGTGGGCGTACGCGCGCCCCGGCATGCTCGGCCTCGAAACGGCCCTGCCGATCGTGCTCGACGTGCTGGGCGACCAGTGGGACCTGATCGCCGAGCGCATGTCCCGGGCCCCGGCCCGCATCGCCGGGCTCGACAACCACGGGCACGACCTCAAGGTCGGCGCCCCCGCGAACCTCACCCTGATCGACCCCACGGCGCGGTGGACGGTCGAAGCGACCGGGCTGGCCAGTCTCAGCCACAACACGCCGTACGCCGGGATGACCGTGCCCGGCCGCATCGTCGCCACGTTCCTGCGGGGCGTGCCGACCGTGCTCGACGGAAAGGTGCAGAAGTGACCCAAGCGATTCTCGTCCTGGAGGACGGGCGGACGTTCCGGGGTGAGTCGTACGGCGCCGTCGGCGAGACCTTCGGCGAGGCCGTCTTCACCACCGGCATGACCGGCTACCAGGAGACGCTCACCGACCCGTCGTACCACCGCCAGGTCGTGGTGCAGACCGCGCCGCACATCGGCAACACCGGCATCAACGACGAGGACGACGAGTCCGACCGCATCTGGGTCGCCGGGTACGTGGTCCGCGACCCCGCCCGGACGCCGTCGAACTGGCGCAGCAAGGTCGACCTGGGCACGAAGCTGGCGCAGGCCGGCGTCGTCGGCATCAGCGGGATCGACACCCGGGCGCTGACCCGGCACCTGCGCGAGCGCGGCGCGATGCGGGTGGGCGTGTCCAGCACCGAGACCGACCCGCAGGCGCTGCTGGCGCGGGTGCTGGAGCAGCCGAAGATGACCGGTGCCGACCTGTCGGCGCAGGTGACCACGGTGCAGCCGTACACGGTGGCGGCGCAGGGCGCGCACCGGTACACGGTGGCCGCGCTCGACCTGGGCATCAAGCGCAACGTGCCGCGGCGCCTGGCCGCCCGCGGCGTCACCACGCACGTGCTGCCGGCCGCCTCCACCATCGAGGAGCTGCTCGCGGTCAGCCCCGACGCGGTCTTCTTCTCGCCCGGTCCGGGCGACCCGGCCACCGCCGACCACGCGATGGAGCTGGCGCAGGAGGTGATGCGGCGGCGCATCCCGCTGTTCGGCATCTGCTTCGGCAGCCAGATCCTGGGCCGGGCGCTGGGCTTCGGCACGTACAAGCTGGGCTACGGCCACCGGGGCATCAACCAGCCGGTGATGGACCGCCTCACCGGCAAGGTCGAGGTCACCTCGCACAACCACGGCTTCGCCGTCGACGCCCCGCTGGAGGGCGTCGTGGAGACCGGCTTCGGGCGGGCTCAGGTCAGCCACGTGTGCCTCAACGACGACGTGGTGGAGGGGCTGCGGTGCCTGGACGTGCCCGCCTTCACCGTGCAGTACCACCCGGAGGCGGCAGCGGGGCCGCACGACGCCGACTACCTGTTCGACCGGTTCGCTGAGCTGATTGAAGGTAAGTGAAGATGCCGAAGCGTTCCGATCTGAAGCATGTCCTGGTCATCGGCTCCGGGCCGATCGTCATCGGGCAGGCCTGCGAGTTCGACTACTCCGGCACCCAGGCGTGCCGGGTGCTGCGCAGCGAGGGCCTGCGGGTCAGCCTGGTCAACTCCAACCCGGCCACGATCATGACCGACCCGGAGTTCGCCGACGCCACCTACGTCGAGCCGATCACGCCGGAGTTCGTGGAGAAGGTCATCGCGGCCGAGCGCCCCGACGCCATCCTGCCCACACTGGGCGGCCAGACCGCGCTGAACACCGCCGTCGCCCTGCACGAGCTGGGCATCCTGGAGAAGTACGGCGTCGAGCTGATCGGCGCCGACATCGACGCGATCCGCCGCGGCGAGGACCGGCAGCTGTTCAAGGAGATCGTCGCCAAGGCCGGGGCCCGCCTGGGCCTGACCGGCGACCTGGTGCCGCGCAGCCGCGTCTGCCACTCGATGGACGAGGTCCGCGACACCGTCGCCGAGCTGGGCCTGCCCGTCGTCATCCGGCCCAGCTTCACCATGGGCGGCCTCGGCTCGGGCATGGCGCACACCCCCGAGCAGCTCGAACTCATCGCGGGCAGCGGCCTGGCCGCCTCCCCGGTGACCGAGGTGCTGATCGAGGAGAGCGTGCTCGGCTGGAAGGAGTACGAGCTGGAGCTGATGCGCGACAAGAACGACAACGTCGTGGTCATCTGCTCGATCGAGAACATCGACCCGATGGGCGTGCACACCGGCGACTCGGTGACCGTGGCCCCGGCGATGACGCTCACCGACGTCGAGTACCAGGCCATGCGCGACCTGGGCATCGCGGTGCTGCGCGAGGTCGGCGTGGACACCGGCGGCTGCAACATCCAGTTCGCGATCGAGCCGGCCACCGGCCGCATCGTGGTCATCGAGATGAACCCGCGCGTGTCCCGCTCCAGCGCGCTGGCCAGCAAGGCCACCGGCTTCCCGATCGCCAAGATCGCCGCGAAGCTGGCCATCGGCTACACCCTCGACGAGATCCCCAACGACATCACCCTGAAGACCCCGGCCGCCTTCGAGCCGTCGCTGGACTACGTCGTCGTCAAGATCCCCCGGTTCGCGTTCGAGAAGTTCCCCGGCGCCGACCCGGAGCTGACCACCACCATGAAGTCCGTCGGCGAGGCGATGAGCCTGGGCCGCAACTTCTCCGAGGCGCTGAACAAGGCGATGCGCTCGATGGAGACCAAGGCGGCGGGCTTCTGGACCACGCCGGACCGCTTCGGCTCGGTCGAGGACGCGCTGGAGGCGCTGCGCGTCCCGCACGACGGCCGCCTGTACGCCGTCGAGGAGGCGCTGCGCCACGGCGCCACCGTCGCCCAGGTCACCGAGGCCTCCGGCGGCATCGACCCGTGGTTCGTGGACCAGATCGCCGGGCTGGTCGAGCTGCGCGAGCAGATCCTGGCCGCGCCGGTGCTGGACGCGGCGCTGCTGCGCCGGGCCAAGCGGGCCGGGCTGTCCGACCGGCAGCTGGCCGCGCTGCGGCCGGAGTTCGCAGGCGAGGACGGCGTACGCACGCTGCGGCACCGGCTCGGGGTGCGCCCGGTCTACAAGACCGTCGACACCTGCGCGGCCGAGTTCGCGGCCACCACGCCCTACCACTACTCGTCGTACGACGAGGAGACCGAGGTCGCCCCGAGCGACCGGCCGAAGGTGCTGATCCTGGGCTCCGGCCCGAACCGCATCGGCCAGGGCATCGAGTTCGACTACTCGTGCGTGCACGCGGTCATGGCGCTGCGCGGCCGGTACGAGACCGTCATGGTCAACTGCAACCCGGAGACCGTGTCGACCGACTACGACACCGCCGACCGCCTCTACTTCGAGCCGCTGACCTTCGAGGACGTGCTCGAGGTCGTGCACGCCGAGCACAGCTCCGGCGTGGCCGCGGGCGGCCCCGGCGTGGTCGGCGTGATCGTGCAGCTGGGCGGGCAGACCCCGCTGGGCCTGGCGCAGCGGCTCAAGAACGCCGGGGTGCCGATCGTCGGCACCAGCCCCGAGTCGATCCACCTCGCCGAGGAGCGGGGCGCGTTCGGCCGGGTGCTGGCCGAGGCCGGGCTGCGGGCACCCGCACACGGCACCGCGATCAGCTACCCCGACGCCAAGAAGATCGCCGACGAGGTCGGCTACCCCGTGCTGGTACGGCCGTCCTATGTGCTCGGCGGCCGCGGCATGGAGATCGTGTACGACGACGCCACGCTGCGCGACTACATCGGACGCGCCACCGACATCTCGCCCGAGCACCCGGTGCTGGTGGACCGGTTCCTCGACGACGCGATCGAGATCGACGTGGACGCGCTGTGCGACGCCGACGGCGAGGTCTACCTCGGCGGCGTGATGGAGCACATCGAGGAGGCGGGCATCCACAGCGGCGACTCCGCCTGCGCGCTGCCCCCGATCACCCTGGGCAACCGGCACCTGAGCGTCGTGCGCGAGTACACCGAGGCGATCGCCCGCGGCGTGGGCGTGCGCGGCCTGCTCAACGTGCAGTACGCGCTCAAGGACGACATGCTGTACGTCCTGGAGGCCAACCCGCGTGCTTCGCGCACCGTCCCGTTCGTCTCCAAGGCCACGGCGGTGCCGCTGGCCAAGGCGGCGGCCCGGATCATGCTGGGCGCCACCATCGCCGAGCTGCGCGCCGAGGGCATGCTGCTGTCGGCTGCTCCTGATGGGACACCGCGGGACGGTGGGCTGCTGCCCGAGGGGGCCCCGGTCGCGGTCAAGGAGGCGGTGCTGCCGTTCAAGCGGTTCCGCACCCGCGCCGGCAAGGGCGTGGACACGCTGCTCAGCCCGGAGATGAAGTCGACCGGCGAGGTCATGGGCATCGACACCGCGTTCGGGCACTCGTTCGCGAAGTCGCAGGCGGCGGCGTACGGCTCGCTGCCGACCGGCGGCAAGATCTTCGTGTCGGTGGCCAACCGCGACAAGCGGGGCATGATCTTCCCGGTGAAGCGGCTGGCCGACCTCGGCTTCGAGATCGTCGCCACCGTCGGCACCGGCGAGGTGCTGCGCCGCCATGGCATCGTCTGCGAGGTCGTCGGCAAGCACAGCGAGGACGCCGAGCGCGACGCGGTGTCGCTGATCGCCTCCGGCGAGGTCAAGATGGTGATCAACACGCCGCAGGGCTCGGGCGCGTCGGCCCGCTCCGACGGGTACGAGATCCGCAGCGCCGCCGTCGCCGCCGACATCCCCTGCTGCACCACCGTCCCCGGCGCCGCGGCCGCCGTCATGGGCATCGAGGCGCTGATCCGCGGCGACATGACCGTCCGCCCCCTCCAGCACCTCCACGCCGTCATCCGCCCGGAACTGTCCGCATGACACTGTTCGAGAAAGCCGCCCGGCCGGTGCTGTTCCGGCTGGGCGGCGGGGACGCCGAGCACGCGCACGAGTGGACGCTGCGGCGGCTCGCGGCGCTGTCGGGGCGGCCGACCGTGCTGAACGCGCTGCGGCGGCGCTACGCCACCGCGGCGCCGGTCGAGGTGTTCGGGGTGCGCTTCCCGAACCCGGTGGGCCTGGCGGCCGGGATGGACAAGAACGGGGTGGCGCTGCGCGCCTGGCCCGCGCTCGGCTTCGGCTTCGTCGAGGTCGGCACGGTCACCGCGCACGCCCAGCCGGGCAACGACCGGCCGCGCCTGTTCCGGCTGCCGTCCAGCCAGGCGGTCATCAACCGGATGGGCTTCAACAACGAGGGCGCGCACGCGCTGGCCGGGCGGCTGGCCGCGCTGGGCCCGCTGGGCGTGCCGCTGGGCATCTCGCTGGGCAAGTCCAAGGTGACCCCGCTGGAGGACGCCGTCGCCGACTACCGGGCGTCGTACGACGCCCTGCGCGACTTCGGCGACTACTTCGCGGTCAACGTCTCCTCGCCCAACACCCCGGGGCTGCGCAGCCTGCAGGACAAGGACTCGCTCGACGCGATCCTGGCGGCGCTGAGCGGCCCCAAGCCGGTGCTGGTGAAGATCGCCCCGGACCTGACCGAGCAGGCCGTGGCGGAGCTGCTGGAGGTCTGCCTGGCGCGCGGGGTGGCCGGTCTCATCGCGACCAACACCACGCTCAGCCGCGACGGTGTCGCCACCGCGGACCAGGGCACCGCCGGGCAGGCCGGCGGCCTGTCCGGGGCGCCGCTGACGCGGCGGGCGCACCAGGTGGTGTCGTTCGTACACCGCGAGACGGCCGGGCAGCTGCCGATCGTCGGCGTCGGCGGGCTGATGACCGCCGACGACGCGGCGCGCATGTTCGACGCGGGGGCGAGCCTGGTGCAGCTCTACACGGGCTTCATCTACCACGGCCCGGCGCTGGTCCGGGCGGCCGCGAGGCGGGCCGCCCGGTGACGGCGGCAGACGTCGACAAGGGCACCTTCCGCGGCGCGGCGCGGGCGGAGGGTGCCCTTCCTTTCGCGCAGGGCGAGCTGCTGGCGCTGGACCGGGCGCACGTGTGGCACCCGTACGGTCCGATGCCGGGCCGGCAGGAGCCGCTGGTCGTCGACGGCGCCCAGGGCGTGCGGCTGACGCTGGCCGACGGCCGGGAGCTGGTCGACGGGATGTCGAGCTGGTGGGCGGCGATCCACGGGTACCGGCACCCGGTGCTCGACGCGGCCGTCACCGACCAGCTGGGCCGGATGAGCCACGTGATGTTCGGCGGCCTGACCCACGAGCCCGCCGTGCGGCTGGCCCGCACCCTGGTCGACATCACCCCGGACGGGCTGGAGCACGTGTTCCTGGCCGACTCCGGCTCGGTGAGCGTCGAGGTCGCGGTCAAGATGTGCCTGCAGTACCAGGTGTCGCGCGGGCGGCCGGGCAAGCGGCGGCTGGCGACCTGGCGCGGCGGCTACCACGGCGACACGTGGCAGCCGATGAGCGTGTGCGACCCGGAGGGCGGCATGCACAGCCTGTGGGGCGACGTGCTGCCCCGGCAGGTGTTCGCCGGCGTACCGCCGGTGGAGTTCGATCCGTCCTATGTGGCGGAGCTCGACGCGATGCTGGCGGCGCACGCGCCCGAGCTGGCCGCGTTCATCGTGGAGCCGCTGGTGCAGGGCGCGGGCGGGATGCGCTTCCACCATCCGGGTCACCTGCGCGAGCTGCGCCGGCTGTGCGACGAGCACGACGTGCTGCTGGTCTTCGACGAGATCGCGACGGGCTTCGGGCGTACCGGGGAGCTGTTCGCGGCCGACCACGCCGGGGTGACCCCCGACGTGATGTGCGTCGGGAAGGCGCTCACAGGCGGATATCTGACACTGGCGGCGGCACTGTGCACCTCGGAGGTGGCGCGCGGCATCTCGACCGGTGCCGTGCCGGTGCTGGCCCACGGGCCCACGTTCATGGGCAATCCGCTGGCCTGCGCGGTCGCGAGCGCCTCGATCGAGCTGCTGCTGGCCCAGGACTGGCGGGCCGAGGTGGCCCGGATCGGGGCGGGGCTGCGCGCGGGGCTGGCCCCGGTCGCGGACCTGCCCGGGGTGGCCGACGTACGCGTGCTCGGCGCGATCGGCGTGGTGCAGTTGGACCACGAGGTGGACATGGCGGCGGCCACGGCCGCGGCGGTGGCCCACGGCGTGTGGCTGCGCCCGTTCCGCGACCTGATCTACACCATGCCGCCGTTCGTGAGCTCCGATGCGGACGTCGCGGCGATCACCAAGGCGATGGCGGCCGCGGCGGCCGCCGCGTGAACAGGCAGGAGTGAACGTGATGGAGCCGTTCGGCGCCCGGCTGCGGGCTGTGATGGACGAGCACGGGCCGCTGTGCGTGGGCGTGGATCCGCACGCGTCGTTGCTGAGGCAGTGGGGGCTCGGCGACGACGTGGCCGGGGTCGCCTCGTTCTGCGCCACGGTGGTCGAGGCGCTGGCCGGTCGGGTGGCCGTGGTCAAGCCGCAGTCGGCCTTTTTCGAGCGATTCGGGGCCCGTGGGGCTGAGATTCTTGAGTCAACTATCCGACAGTTTCGGGAGGCCGGAACCCTTGTGCTTCTGGACGTGAAGCGTGGGGACATCGGCTCGACGGTGGCGGCATACGCCGACGCGTACCTCAACCCATCGAACCCTATGTATGTCGATGCGATCACCGCGAGTCCGTTCCTGGGCCTCGGTTCGCTCGCGCCGATGTTCGACTCGGCGGCCGCGCACGGCGGTGGCGTGTTCGTTCTCGCGCTGACGTCCAACCCGGAGGGTCCCTCCGTGCAGCACGCTCGCAACATCGACGGCCGTACCGTCGCGCAGACGATCATCGACGAGATTTCCCAGCTCAACGCGGGTGCGCAACCGATGGGTAACGTCGGCGCGGTGGTCGGGGCGACCATCGGCGAGACCGGTCACGACCTGTCGAAGCTGGGCGGGCCGATCCTCGTTCCGGGGCTCGGGGCGCAGGGCGGCACGCCTGATGATCTTCGCTCGATCTTCGCCGCCAACCTCGGTTCGGTGCTCCCGTCGTACTCCCGGGAGGTGCTCGGAGCGGGACCGTCGACGCAGGCGCTGCGGGACGCGGCATCCCGGGCGCTCGATGCCTGCGCGGCCGCATTGGGACATCAGGGCCGCTCGTGACCTTTCCGTGATCATGCGCGGTGACGTTGCCGAAAACTCCGCCGACCGCTAGGTTTCCCGGCGCTGGGCTGATCTGCCTGCGTGGCTGTGGCCACGCATGCGTTTCACCTGCGACGCGGGTGCCATGCGAACCTTCCGGTGGGAGGTGCGCGTGTCACCGCACACGCCGGCGATCCCGCCGACGTGAGGAAGAGGACCTGAGGAGAACTGGTGCCGCTCCCGTCACTGACCCCAGAGCAGCGCGCTGCCGCGCTGGAGAAGGCCGCGGAGGTCCGTAAGGCTCGCGCTGAGCTCAAGGAGCAGCTCAAGCAGGGCAAGACGACCCTGGCCGCCGTGCTCGACCGGGCCGAGGGCGACGATGTCGTCGGCAAGCTCAAGGTTTCGGCCGTGCTGCAGGCGCTCCCCGGTATCGGCAAGATCCGGGCTACGCAGATCATGGAGAAGCTGAAGATCGCCGACAGCCGCCGTCTGCGTGGCCTGGGCGACCAGCAGCGCAAGGCTCTGCTGGCCGAGTTCGCGGCCTGAGCCGTCGGACCGTCAGTAACGAGCTGAACCCCCCGCCGCGGTCGGACAACCGGCCGCGGTGACCGGCCCACCGGGCGCCCAGGCGTCCGGACGGCCGAAGGAACCTCGGTGTCCCCATCCGGGTGGTCTCACACGCCCCCGGGTGAAGGCCCCAGGTTCCACGGATCGTCGCCCAGCGGCGCTGTCGCATCGACAGCGCCGCTGGTTCGTTTCTGTCGGTGACGGACCCTTCCGGCCCGTCCACCGGTGCGGAACTTCTGTGACGTGAGTCTTGACACCGGGGGGCGGCTGCCGCGACCTCTCCTCGATTGGGTAGAAATTGAGAATGGAAGACGTCGTACCGCTCGCCGCCAGAGCGGCCGCGCCCGCCCGACTCACCGTTCTGTCCGGTCCGTCCGGTGTCGGCAAGGATGCCGTCATCGAAGTGATCCGCAAGCGCAACCCGTGGGTGTGGCTGTCGGTGTCGGTGACCACGCGCAAGAAGCGCGACTACGAGGTCGACGGCAAGCACTACACGTTCGTCTCCCGTACCGAGTTCGAGCGCCTGGTCGACGGCGGGATGCTGCTGGAGTGGGCCGAGTTCGCCGGCAACCTCTACGGCACGCCCCGGGCCGCGGTCGAGGGCCGCCTGTCGGCCGGGATCCCCACCCTTCTCAAGATCGACCTGCAGGGCGCGCGCCAGGTCCGCGACGCGATGCCCGACGCGCAACTGGTGTTCCTCGCCCCGCCCAGCCGGGAGGAGCTGCGCCGCCGGCTCATCGGCCGCGGCACCGAGGACCCGGACACCATCCGCCGCCGGCTGGCGCACGCGGACGAGGAGCTGGCCTCCGAGGGCGAGTTCGACGTGACCGTGGTGAACGACTACCTCGAGCGGGCCGCGGACGAGTTGGTAGGATTGCTCGGTTCGCCGGTCCTCGCCTCCGCGCGCCCGCGAAATTAGCCGACCGGCACACTTCGAAGACTAAGGACTGAACCGTGGCTGGAACCGTCGCCGATCCCATTGGCATCACCAACCCGCCGATCGACGAGCTGCTCGACAAGACCTCGTCGAAGTACGCGCTGGTGATCTTCGCGGCCAAGCGCGCGCGGCAGATCAACGCCTACTACAGCCAGCTCGGCGAGGGCCTGCTGGAGTACGTGGGCCCGCTGGTGGAGACCACCCCGCAGGAGAAGGCGCTGTCGATCGCCATGCGCGAGATCAACGCCGGCCTGCTGACCGCTGAGCCGACCGGCGAGGCCTGAGCATCCCGTCCATGGCTCGGATCGTATTGGGCGTCAGCGGCGGCATCGCCGCGTACAAGGCCTGTGAGCTGCTTCGCCTGCTGACCGAGTCCGGGCACCACGTGCGCGTGGTGCCCACCGAGGCCGCGCTGCGCTTCGTCGGCGCCCCCACCTGGGAGGCGCTGTCGGGCCAGCCGGTCGCCACGGGCGTCTGGGACGACGTCCCGCACGTGCCGCACGTGAAGCTGGGGCAGGGCGCCGACCTGGTGCTGGTCGCCCCGGCCACGGCCGACCTGCTCGCCCGCGCCGCGCACGGGCTGGCCGACGACCTGCTCACCAGCACCCTGCTGACCGCCCGGTGCCCGGTGGTGTTCGCCCCGGCGATGCACACCGAGATGTGGGAGCACCCGGCCACCGCCGACAACGTCGCCACGCTGCGCCGCCGCGGCGCCGTGGTGATCGAGCCCGCCGTCGGGCGGCTCACCGGCGTCGACACCGGCAAGGGCCGCCTGCCCGACCCCGGGCAGATCTTCGCGATCGCCTTGCGGGTGCTGGCCCGGGGCGCCCAGCCGGTCACCGACCTGGCCGGGCGGCACGTCGTGGTCTCCGCGGGCGGCACCCGCGAACCGCTGGACCCGGTTCGGTACCTGGGCAACCGCTCGTCGGGCAAGCAGGGCTACGCCTTCGCCCGCACCGCGGTGGCCCGGGGCGCCCGGGTGACCCTGGTCGCGGCGAACGTCTCGCTGGACACCCCGGCCGGGGTGGACCTGGTCCGGGTGGGCAGCACGGCCGAGCTGCGCGAGGCGGTGCTGGCCGCGGCGAAGGACGCCGACGCGGTCGTGATGGCGGCGGCCCCGGCCGACTTCCGCCCCGCCGCGTACGCCGACCAGAAGATCAAGAAGCGGGACGACGGCGCCGTGCCCGTCATCGAGCTCGCGGTGAACCCCGACATCGCCGCCGAACTCGGCGCGAACAAACGCCCCGGCCAGGTGCTCGTCGCGTTCGCCGCCGAGACGCACGACGCGATCGAGCACGCGCGCGGCAAGCTGGCCCGCAAGCGGGCCGACCTGATCGTCGTCAACGAGGTCGGCACCGACAAGGTCTTCGGCGCGGACGACAATCAGGCCGTCGTGCTCGGCGCCGACGGCAGCCGGATCGACCTGCCCGCGCAGAGCAAGGACAGCCTCGCCGACGCGGTATGGGATCGCGTCGTTGCGCTTCTGTGAACGAAGATCGCAGGTCGTCCCGCGTTACGGACGCGCGGCCGCCCATGCGTGTCTGTTCCGTCGTCGTTGACTAGACTTCTCGGCCAGGACGCACCTGGCCGCAGACCTTTGGCCATAGTCAGCCATCGCAGTATTGGAGAGTCGAGTGGCACGTCGCCTGTTCACCTCGGAATCGGTCACCGAGGGACACCCGGACAAGATCGCCGACCAGATCAGTGACGGCATCCTGGACGCGCTGCTGCGCCAGGACCCGCGCAGCCGCGTCGCGGTGGAGACCCTGATCACCACTGGTCAGGTGCACGTCGCGGGCGAGGTGACCACGCAGGCCTACGCCGACATCCCGACGATCGTCCGCGAGACGATCCTCTCGATCGGCTACGACTCGTCCAAGAAGGGCTTCGACGGCGCCTCCTGCGGCGTCAGCGTGTCGATCGGCTCGCAGTCGCCCGACATCGCCCAGGGCGTCGACAGCGCGCTGGAGCACCGCTCCGGTGAGGGCGCCGACACGCTCGACCTGCAGGGCGCCGGCGACCAGGGCATGATGTTCGGCTTCGCCTGCTCGGAGACGCCCGAGCTGATGCCGCTGCCGATCGCGCTGGCGCACCGCCTGGCCCGCCGCCTCACCGCGGCCCGCAAGGACGGCGCTATCCCGTACCTGCGCCCCGACGGCAAGACCCAGGTCACCATCGAGTACGACGGCTTCAAGCCGGTCCGCCTCAACACCGTCGTGGTGTCGTCGCAGCACGCGCCCGACATCTCGCTGGAGTCGCTGCTCACCCCGGACGTCCGCGAGCACGTCATCGCCCCGGAGCTCGACGGCCTGGGCCTGGACACCGAGGGCTACCGGCTGCTGGTCAACCCGACCGGCCGCTTCGAGATCGGCGGCCCGATGGGCGACGCCGGCCTGACCGGCCGCAAGATCATCGTCGACACCTACGGCGGCTACTCCCGCCACGGCGGCGGCGCGTTCTCCGGCAAGGACCCGTCGAAGGTCGACCGCTCGGCGGCGTACGCGATGCGCTGGGTCGCCAAGAACGTGGTCGCCGCGGGGCTGGCCGAGCGCTGCGAGGTGCAGGTGGCGTACGCGATCGGCAAGGCCAAGCCGGTCAGCCTGTTCGTGGAGACCTTCGGCACCGAGACCGTGCCGGTCGACCGGATCGAGAAGGCCATCGGCGAGGTGTTCGACCTGCGCCCGGCCGCGATCATCCGCGACCTGGACCTGCTGCGCCCGATCTACCAGCAGACCGCGGCGTACGGCCACTTCGGCCGCGAGCTGCCCGACCTGACCTGGGAGCGCACCGACCGCGTCGCCGACCTGAAGTCCGCCATCGGCTGAACCGCCGCACCGACCCCGCGCCGAGGCTCCACTGAGCCGCGCCGGGGCAAGGCGGCCCCGCCTTTACATTGACACTGGCCTATCTAGAAGACGGTTTTCGACAATCCGTCCTCTAGATAGGCCAGTGTCGATTCAGGGGCGGACGGGCTGGGCGCGCCGCCGTGGGCACCGGTGAGCGGGGGTGCGGGCGGGCGTCGGGGCGGTCTGGTAGGAACACCCCGTGACCGCCGTACGCAAACCGCCGCGTGAGCGGCAGCCCGCCCCGGAGCTGCCCGTCGCGCGCGTCTGCGTGGACGTCCCGCTGCCGCACCTGGACCGCCCCTTCGACTACCTCGTGCCGACCGAGCTGGCCGAGTCCGCCCAGCCGGGCGTGCGGGTCAAGGTCCGCTTCAGCGGCCAGCTCGTCGACGGCTGGCTGACCGAGCGCGTCGCGCGCACCGAGCACGAGGGCAGGCTCGCCTGGCTGGAGAAGGTCGTCTCCGCCGAGTCCGCGCTCGCCCCCGAGGTGCTGGCCCTGTCCCGCGCCGTCGCCGACCGGTACGCGGGCAGCCTCGCCGACGTGCTTCGCCTGGCCGTGCCGCCCCGCCAGGCGAAGATGGAGACCCCGGCCACCGGGCGTCCGCCGCAGCCGCCGGAGCTGCCCGATCCGGCCGGTTGGAGCCGCTACCCGGCGGGCGCGGCGTTCCTGCGCGGCCTGGCCGAGGGGCGCGCCCCCCGCGCGGTCTGGTCGGCGCTGCCCGGCGAGCAGTGGCCGCGGCGGCTGGCCGAGGCGGTGGCGGCGACGCTGCACGGCGGCCGGGGCGCGGTGGTGGTGGTCGCCGACGTCCGGGACCTGGACCGGCTGGACGCCGCGCTGACCGCGCTGCTGGGTCCGGACCGGCACGTGGCGCTGACCGCCTCGCTCGGGCCGGGGGAGCGGTACAAGCGGTTCCTCAGGGCGCGCCGGGGCGAGGTCGCGGCCGTGGCGGGCACCCGCGCGGCCGCGTTCGCGCCGGTGGCGGAGCTGGGCCTGGTGGCGATCTGGGACGACGGCGACGATCTGCACGCCGAGCCGCGCGCACCGTACCCGCACGCGCGGGAGGTGCTGCTCACCCGCGCCCAGCTGACCGGGGCCGGGGTGCTGGTGGGCGGGTTCGCGCGTACCGCGGAGGCGCAGCAGCTGCTGGCGACCGGCTGGGCGCGCGAGGTGGCGGCCGCGCGTGAGCAGCTGCGCCTGGCCGCCCCCGCGGCGCAGGCGGCCGACGACAGCCAGCTGGCGCGCGACCCGGCCGCGTCGGCGGCCCGGCTGCCCAGTCTGGCCTGGCAGGCGGCGCGGGAGGCGCTGGCGGCGGGGGCGCCGGTGCTGGTGCAGGTGCCCCGGCGCGGGTACGTGCCGTCGGTCTCCTGCCAGGAGTGCCGCGAGCGGGCCCGGTGCGCGCACTGCGCGGGGCCGCTGGCGCTGGGCGGTTCGGGCCAGGTGGCCAGCTGCCGGTGGTGTGCGCGGCCCGCGGCGGGCTGGGCCTGTCCGAGGTGCGGCGGCCGCCGGCTGCGCGCGGCTGTCACGGGGGTACGGCGTACCGCCGAGGAGCTGGGCCGGGCGCTGCCGGGGGTGCCCGTGCGCACGTCGGGGCGCGACGCGGTGCTGGCGGAGGTGCCCGACGAGGCGTCGCTGGTGCTGGCCACGCCCGGGGCCGAGCCGGTGGCGCCGGGCGGTTACGGCGCGGTGCTGCTGCTGGACACCTGGGCGCTGCTGACCCGGGCCGATCTGCGCGCCACCGAGGAGGCGGCGCGGCGCTGGTTCAACGCGGCGGCGCTGGCCCGCCCGGCGGGGCGGGGCGGCCGGGTGGTGCTGGTCGCGGAGGGTTCGCTGGCGCCGGTGCAGGCGCTGGTGCGCTGGGATCCGGGCTGGCTGGCCGAGCGGGAGCTGGGCGAGCGGCGCGAGCTGGGGTTCCCGCCCGCGGCGCGGCTGGCCACGCTGACCGGTACGGCGGCGGCGGTGGACGAGCTGATCGAGCTGGCCCGGCTGCCGGAGTCGGTGCAGGTGCTGGGTCCGCTGCCGGTGGACGAGCAGCACGAGCGGATGCTGCTGCGTACCGCGCGCGGTGCCGGGTTGTCGCTGGCCCGCTCGCTGCACGAGGCGGCGGGGGTACGCAGCGCGCGCAAGGCGCCCGATCCGGTGCGGATTCAGCTTGACCCGCATGAACTATGACGACTAAGTTGTGAGGTGGATCCCATGTGGATCCACGGCGGGTGGCGCCGGTTCCGGGGGTGGGACGCCGACGCCACCCCGCCGGTCAATGCCGCCGCCCCCCCATGTCGAAATCAGGACAAAGTTAACCCTGGGCGACCGATGGCGCAGCCGGACATCAGACACTCCGTAGACTGATCAGGCATCCCTTTCCGCCCCGTTCAGGAGACGAGCCTGTGACCGTTCAGCCCATCCGACTCTTCGGGGACCCGGTGCTGCGTACCCCCGCCGACGAGGTGGTCGACTTCGACAAGGAGCTGCGCACCCTCGTGCGCGACCTGACCGAGACCATGCGCGACGCCGGAGGCGTGGGCCTGGCCGCCCCGCAGATCGGCGTGGGCCTGCGCGTGTTCAGCTTCGACGTCGACGACGTGGTCGGGCACATGATCAACCCCGTGCTGCACTTCC
Source organism: Catellatospora sp. KI3 (assembly GCF_029948125.1). Classification (GTDB taxonomy): domain Bacteria; phylum Actinomycetota; class Actinomycetes; order Mycobacteriales; family Micromonosporaceae; genus Catellatospora. Next base: position 35,439 of record NZ_JASAMB010000008.1, on the reverse strand, counting down.
CCGACGAGGAGGAGATGGACGGCGACGAGGGCTGCCTGTCCGTGCCGGGGCTCTACTACGACACCAAGCGCCGCGCCAACGTGATCGCCAAGGGCTTCGCCGAGAGCGGCGACCCGATCCAGATCGTCGGCACCGGCCTGATGTCGCGCTGCATCCAGCACGAGACCGACCACCTCGACGGCGTCATCTTCATCGAGCGCCTCAGCGCCGAGGCGCGCAAGACCGCGCTGCGCGACATCCGCCGCGCCGAGTGGTACGACCCCGGCCGCACCGTGGTCAAGGTCTCGCCGCACGCCGCCCCGAGCCCGTTCGGTCTGGGCCGGTGAGCTGATGCGACTCGTCTTCGCGGGCACCCCCGAGGTGGCCCTGCCCTCCCTGGACGCGATCGCCGCGTCCGGCCACGAGCTGCTGGCCGTGGTCACCCGCCCCGACGCCCCGTCCGGGCGCGGGCGCCAGCTGGTCCGCTCGCACGCGGCCGCCTGGGCCGACGAGCGCGGCATCGAGGTGCTCACCCCGCAGCGCCCGCGCGAGCCGGAGTTCCTGGACCGGCTGCGCGAGCTGGCGCCGGACTGCGTACCGGTGGTCGCCTACGGCGCCCTGGTGCCGCCCGTCGCGCTGGAGATCCCCGTACACGGCTGGGTGAACCTGCACTTCTCGCTGCTGCCCGCCTGGCGCGGCGCGGCACCGGTGCAGCACGCCGTCTGGCACGGCGACGAGTTCACCGGCGCCTCGGTGTTCCAGCTGGAGGCGGGCCTGGACACCGGCCCGGTGTTCGGCACCCTGACCGAGGCGATCCGCCCCGCCGACACCTCCGGCGACCTGCTCGGCCGCCTCGCGATCGACGGTGCCGGCCTGCTGGTGACGGTCCTGGACGCGATCGAGGCCGGTGCCGCGCGCGCGGTGCCGCAGCCCGCCGACGGGATCACCCTGGCCCCGAAGATCACGGTCGAGGACGCCGAGGTGCGCTGGGACGAGCCCGCGTTCGCGGTGGACCGGCGCATCCGCGCCACCACGCCCGCCCCCGGCGCGTGGACCACGTTCCGCGGCGAGCGGGTCAAGCTCGGCCCGGCGGCGCCCGCGCCCGACGGGCCCGCGCTCAAGCCGGGCGACCTGCTGGTCGAGAAGAAGCGGGTGCTGGTGGGTACGGCGACGACGCCGCTGGCACTGGGCGAGGTCCGGGCGGCGGGCAAGAAGGCGATGGCAGCGGTGGACTGGGCCCGCGGCGTGCGGGTCGGTACGGAGGACAGCTTCTCGTGACAGGTTTCCGTGGAGGCAGGACCGGCTCGTCGGGGCACCCGCCCCGGCACGACCGCGACAGCCAGGCAGGGCGCGGTCCGCGCGCCGGGCGGCCCGCGCACGATCCGGCCCGGATGGCCGCCTACCAGGCACTGCTGGCGGTGCACCGCGACGACGCGTACGCCAACCTGATCCTGCCGTCGCTGCTGCGCGACGCGGGGCTGTTCGGCCGCGACGCCGCGTTCGCCACCGAGCTGACGTACGGCACGCTGCGCACCCGGGGCACCCTCGACCTGATCATCGCGGCGGCCGCCGACCGGGACGTGGCCCGGATCGACCCGCCCGCCCGCGACGCGCTGCGGCTCGGGGCGTACCAGGTGCTGCACACCCGGGTGCCCCCGCACGCCGCCGTCGCCTCGACGGTCGACCTGGTGCGCTCGGTCGCGCCCGGCGCGGCCGGGTTCGCCAACGCGGTGATGCGGCGCATCACCGAGCGCGACCTGGACACCTGGCTGGCCGAGGTGGCCCCGGCCGAGGCCGACGACCCGATCGGGCACCTGGCGGTCACCGGCTACCACCCGGAGTGGATCGTGCGCGCCTTCCGCGAGGCGCTCGGCGGCGACCTGGGCGAGACGATGCGGATGCTGTCGGCCGACAACGACCGGCCCGAGGTGCACCTGTGCGCCCGGCCGGGGCGGGCCGACGCGGGCGAGCTGGCCGACCACGTCGGCGGGCAGCCGGGCGCGTTCTCGCCGTACGCGGTGTACCTGCCCGGCGGCTCCCCGGGCGACCTGGTCGAGATCAAGACCGGGCGGGCGCACGTACAGGACGAGGGCAGCCAGCTGGTGGCCGCCGCGCTCACCGACGCGCCGCTGGACGGGCGCGACGAGCGCTGGCTGGACCTGTGCGCGGGCCCCGGCGGCAAGGCGGGCCTGCTGGCGGCGCTGGCCGCCCAGCGGGGTGCCCACCTGACCGCGGTCGAGGTCACCGAGCACCGGGCGGCGATGGTCGCCAACGCGGTGCGCAACCTGCCCGCGACCGTCCTGTGCACGGACGGCCGGAGCGTCGGCAGCGACCGGGACCTGCCCGAGGGCGGGTTCGACCGGGTGCTGGTCGACGCGCCGTGCACCGGGCTGGGCTCGCTGCGGCGGCGGCCGGAGTCGCGCTGGCGGCGCCAGCCCTCCGACCTGCCCCCGCTGACCAAGCTGCAGCGGGAACTGCTCGGGGCGGCGCTGAAGGCGGTCCGGCCCGGCGGGCTGGTGGCGTACGTCACCTGCTCGCCGCACCTGGTGGAGACCCAGGTCAGCGTCACCGAGGCGGTGCGCCGGTCCGGGATCGACGTGGAGTTCGTGGACGCCCGGGCCGCGCTGCCGGCTGGCATGCCGGGGCTGGGCGACGGGCCGACGGTGCAGCTGTGGCCGCACCGGCACGGCACCGACGCCATGTTCCTCGCCCTGCTCCGCCGCACCGCCTGACCAGCTCCGACCCGCCCGAACCCGCCCCGGACAGCGCACCCGCGCCGCTCCGGGGCGGCATCGCCGGGCGCCCGGCATCGACACTGGCCTATCCAGAAGACGGAAATCCGAAATCCGTCCTCTGGATAGGCCAGTGTCGATTTCAAGGCGGGGGTGGGCTGGCCGGGGCGGCCCGTCGCGGCCACGTCGCGGGTCGGTCGAGAGGGTCGGGCCGGTGGCCGTTGGGGTGGTGGGATGCGGCCATGGGTGCGGGTGCGACCGGCGGTTCACCGTACGTAAGCTGATCAGCGTGATCGGACCGGACATCGTCATCGCCCCCAGCATCCTGGCCGCCGACTTCGCCAACCTGGCCGCCGAGGCCAGAGCCGTCGAGGGCGCCGCGGACTGGCTGCACGTGGACGTCATGGACAACCACTTCGTGCCGAACCTGACCATCGGGCCGGCCGTGGTGGCGAGCCTGCGGGCCGCGACGGAGATCCCGTTCGACTGCCACCTGATGATCGAGGACCCGAAGCGGTGGGCCCCGGCCTACGCCGAGCTGGGCGCGTACAACGTGACGTTCCACGCCGAGGCCTGCGCCGATCCGGTGGCCCTGGCCCGGGACCTGCGCGCGGCGGGCAGCAAGGCCGGGCTCGCGCTCGACCGCGACACCCCGGTCGAGCCGTACCTGGAGCTGCTGCCGCACTTCGACACCCTGCTGATCATGACGATCAAGGCGGGCTTCGGCGGCCAGCGCTTCATCCCCGAGCTGCTGGACAAGGTCCGGCTGGCCCGGCGCCACGCTAAGGCGGGCCACCTGGAGCTTCGCATCGAGGTCGACGGCGGCATCGCCGACGACACCATCGCGGCGGCGGCCGAGGCCGGCGCCGACGCGTTCGTCGCCGGGACCGCCGTCTACGGTGCCGACGATCCCGCCGAAGCCTGTCGTAAACTGCGGGCTCTGGCGGCAGCGGCCGCCCGCTAGACCACATCGGACAGTGGAGGAACGACGGTTTGACCACTGAACCACACGGCAGTGCCGCCGAGGTGATCCTGGTCGTCGACGACGACCCCGACATCGTGCGGGTCGTCGAGGTCAACCTGCGCCTGCACGGGTTCGACGTGCTGACCGCGCACAGCGGGGCCGAGGCGCTCGCGCTGCTGGAGCACCGCCGGCCCGACCTGGCCATCGTCGATCTGATGATGCCCGGCATGGACGGCCTGGAGCTGACCCGGCGGCTGCGCGCCGACCCGATGGTCACCGCGCTGCCGATCATCGTGCTGACCGCCAAGGCGCTCACCTCCGACAAGGTGGCGGGCCTGGCCGCGGGCGCCGACGACTATGTGGTCAAGCCGTTCGACACCTCGGAGCTGATCGCCCGGGTGCGCGCCACGCTGCGGCGCAACCAGGAGGCGCGCGAGGTGTCGCCGCTGACCGGGCTGGCGGGCAACACCCGCATCCTGCGCGAGATCGCCGACCGGCTGAAATCGGGCACCGACTACGCCGTCTGCTACATCGACATCGACCGGTTCAAGGCGGTCAACGACGTGTACGGCTTCGGCCGCGGCGACGGTTTCATCAGCGCCCTGGCCCGCTCGCTGCGCCGCGCCACCGTCGCCGCCGGGCTGCCCCCGGCCTTCCTCGGCCACGTCGGCGGCGACGACTTCGTGGTGATCTGCCACCCGCTGCAGCTCAAACCGATCACCGAGCGGGCGATCTGGGACTTCCAGAACGCCTCCGACCAGCTCTACGACCCGGTGGACGCCGAGCGCGGCTACATCGAGGTGGTGGATCGGCGGGGCAAGGTGTTCGAGGTCAACCTGGTCACGCTGTCCATCGGCGTGGCATTGTCGACCATGCGCGTGTTCGAGCACCCCGGCGAGGTCGTCGCGGTCGCGTCGGAGATGAAGACGAAGGCCAAGAAGGTGCACGGGTCGTACGTGGCGATCGACCAGCGCACCGACCGGCTGGTGCTCCCCTCCCAACGTGAACCGGAATCCGATGCCGCCGCCGAGGCCGGCTCCGGCGCGTGACACACTTGCGTCCCGTCGCCGACCTCTCGGCGTGCCCGTGACGCGAGCGACGGTCGCACGGTGTGGGAGGAGCGAGCACGGATGGGGCAACAGCCCATGGTCAGCCCGGCCGAGGACAAGGCGATGGCGCGGGCGATCGAGCTCGCCGCCCGCGGTCTGGGCGCCACCAGCCCCAACCCGGTGTTCGGCTGCGTGATCCTGAACGCGTCGGGCCAGGTCGTCGGCGAGGGTTTCCACGCGTACGCGGGCGGCCCGCACGCCGAGATCGTGGCCCTGGCCCAGGCCGGTGAGAGGGCCAAGGGCGGCACCGCCGTGGTGACCCTGGAGCCGTGCAACCACACGGGGCGCACCGGCCCGTGCGCGCAGGCGCTGGTCCGCTCGGGCGTGTCCCGGGTCGTGATCGCCGTGGCCGACCCGAACCCGCTGGCCGCCGGGGGCGCGCAGGCGCTGCGCGACGCCGGGGTCGAGGTGGTCGTCGGGGTGCGCGCGGCCGAGGCCGAAGAGGGCAACATCGCCTGGCTGACCTCGGTGCGGCGCGGGCGGCCGTACCTGATCTGGAAGACCGCCGCGACCATGGACGGCCGCGCGGCCGCCGTCGACGGCTCCAGCATGTGGATCACGTCCGAGGCGGCGCGGATGGACGTGCACCGGCTGCGCGGCACCGTCGACGCCATCATGATCGGCGTGGGCACCGTGCTGGCCGAGGACCCCCGGCTCACCGCCCGCGACCTGCGCACCGGCAGCCTGGCCATCCGGCAGCCGCTGCGCGTGGTGATCGACTCGCAGGGGCGTACCCCCGCCGACGCCCGCGTGCGCGACAGCGCCGCGCCGACCCTGATCGCGACCACCGCGCTGCTCGGCGCGGACGCCGACGGCCGGGTGGACCTGCGCGCGGTGCTGCGCGAACTGCACCACCGGGGCATCCGCAGCGTGCTGCTCGAGGGCGGGCCGCACCTGGCCGGTGCCTTTCTCGCCGCCGGTCTGGTAGACCTGATCGTGTCGTATGTCGCACCCAAGCTGCTCGGCGACGGCCCTGCCGCGCTGGTCGGCGCGGGGGTGACAACGGTCACGGACGCCATCGATCTGGAAGTGTTAGATGTTGACCGGGTCGGGCCGGATCTCCGGCTCACCGCACGTCCGCGGGTGAGCGCGGACAGCGGCAACCTCTAACGTCCCCAGGGACGCCAGACGAAGAACGCCGCGGCGCCGCGGCATAGGAGGACCAGTGTTCACCGGCATCGTGGAAGAACTCGGCGAGGTGCTGGGCCTCAGCTGGCAGGGCGACGGCGCGGTGCTGACCGTACGGGGTCCGCTGGTCGTAGCCGACGCCAGGCACGGCGACTCGATCGCGGTCAACGGCGTCTGCCTGACGGTGGTGTCCAGCACCGGCGACACCTTCGACACCGAGGTGATGAAGGAGACGTTCGACCGCAGCTCGCTGGGCGGCATCGCCCCCGGTGACCGGGTCAACCTGGAGCGCGCGGTCAGCGCCCACACCCGGCTGGGCGGCCACATCGTGCAGGGCCACGTCGACGGCGTCGGCACCATCGCCTCCAAGCAGCCCGGCGGCGGCTGGGAGGATGTCCGGATCCTGCTCCCGCAGGGCCTGTCGCGGTACATCGTGGAGAAGGGCTCCATCACCGTCGACGGGATCTCGCTGACCGTGGTAGCGGTCGACGACGAGTCGTTCACGGTGAGCCTGATCCCGACCACGCTGGAGCTCACCACCCTGGGCCGCAAGGGCCCCGGGGCGCAGGTGAACCTGGAGGTCGACGTGATCGCCAAGTACGTCGAGAAGCTGGTCGCACCGCACCTTAAGGACCGGGCATGAGCACCGAGCGCGCTGGACTGGACTCGATCGAGGACGCGATCGCGGCGATCAAGGCGGGCAAGCCCGTCATCGTCGTGGACGACGAGGACCGCGAGAACGAGGGCGACCTGATCTTCGCGGCCGAGATGGCCACGCCGGAGCTGGTCGCGTTCACCGTCCGCTACACCTCCGGCTACATCTGCGTGGCGATCACCGAGGACGAGGCCGACCGCCTCGACCTGCCGCCGATGTACTACACCAACCAGGACCGCCGCGGTACCGCGTACTGCGTGACCGTGGACGCCCGGGAGGGCGTGTCGACCGGCATCTCCGCCGCCGACCGGGCCCGCACGCTGCGGCTGCTCGGCGACCCGCAGACCCGCTCGGCCGACCTGGCCCGGCCCGGCCACGTGGTGCCGCTGCGCGCCAAGACCGGCGGCGTGCTGCGCCGCCCCGGCCACACCGAGTCCGGCGTCGACCTGGCCCAGCTCGCGGGCCTGCACCCGGCCGCCGCGATCTGCGAGATGGTCAACGACGACGGCACCATGATGCGGCTGGGCGACCTGCGGGCGTTCGCGGCCGCCCACGAGCTGGTGCTGATCAGCATCGCCGACCTCATCGCGTACCGCCGCCGCACCGAGCAGCTGGTCACCCGGGTCGTGGAGGCCCGCCTGCCCACCGAGTTCGGCGACTTCACCGCCGTCGGCTACCACGCCGCGCACGACAACGCCGAGCACGTCGCCCTCGTGTACGGCGAGATCGGCGACGGCGAGGAGGTGCTGGTCCGGGTGCACTCGGAGTGCCTGACCGGCGACGTGTTCGGCTCGGTGCGCTGCGACTGCGGTCCGCAGCTGCACGCGGCCATGCAGCGCGTCGCCCAGGAGGGCCGGGGCGTGGTGCTCTACGTGCGCGGGCACGAGGGGCGCGGCATCGGGCTGCTGCACAAGCTGCAGGCGTACCAGCTGCAGGACGCCGGGCGCGACACCGTCGACGCCAACCTCGACCTGGGCCTGCCCGCCGACGCCCGCGACTACGGCACCGGCGCGCAGATCCTCTACGACCTGGGCGTACGCACCATGCGGCTGCTCACCAACAACCCGGCCAAGCGCGCCGGGCTGGAAGGGTACGGCCTGCGCGTGATCGGGCGGGAGGCGCTGCCGGCCCGCCCGCACCCGGAGAACCTGAAGTACCTGCGCACCAAGCGCGACCGGATGGGCCACGACCTGGACCTCTCCGGCCTGGACGACCTGGAAGGGCTGAGCTGATGGCCGGTCACGGCGCTCCCGAACTGAACACCGTCGACGCGGCCGGCCTGAGCCTGGGCATCGTCGCCACCCGCTGGCACGCCGAGCTGGTCGGGCAGATGCTCGAGCGGGCCCAGGCCGCCGCCGAGGCCTGCGGAGTGGTCGAGGTGCAGGTCGCGCACGTCGCCGGCTCGGTCGAGCTGCCGGTGGTGGCCCAGGCCCTGGCCCGCCGCCACGACGCGGTGGTGGCCCTGGGCGTGGTCATCCGGGGCGAGACGGCCCACTTCGAGTACGTCAGCCAGTCGGTAACCGAGGGGCTGACCAGGGTGGCGCTGGACGAGTCGACGCCGGTGGCGCACGGGGTGCTGACGGTCGACAACGAGGCGCAGGCGCGGGACCGGGCCGGGCTGCCGGAGTCGAGCGAGGACAAGGGCTGGGGCGCGGTCGTGGCCGCCCTGGACGCCGCCATCGCGCTGCGCGACATCACCAGGAAGAACCGCACGGTCGGCTTCGCCTGATCACCCGCTCCGCCCGACATGATCATCTGCCGGGCCGCCCCGCCCCGCTCCGCCTTGCATCGACGCTGGCCTATCTAGAGGACGGAATCGCGAAATCCGTCCTCTGGATAGGCCGGCGTCGATGCTAAGCGGGGCGGGTGGCGGTCGGCAGTCCGCTGGATAGGCCAGTGTCGAAGCGTGGGGGACGGGGCGACGGCCCCGCGCGGCGGGTGCGTCGGCTGATCGGGGGCTGGTGGGGGTTGCGGGCGGGGCGTACACCTGAGGGATGTCGGTCAATCGGCTCCGCCTGCTGCCGCTGATCCTGGTCGCGCTCGTCGCGGCGTGCACGCCCACCACGCCCGGCCCCACGCCGCCCGCCTCCCCGGCGGGCAGCCCGGCCGCCTCGCCCAGCGCCGAGCCCGAGCCCAGCACGGGGCCGACCACGGAGCCGGGGCCGACGGCGGCCCCGGCCGGTGCGCTGGCCGTCTACTACCTGGCCAGTGACAAGGGCGACCCGAAGCTGGTGCGCGAGTTCCACCGCCTGCCGGTAGGCGACGGCTCGCCCGCCGCGCGCACGAAGGCCGCCGTCACCGAGATGCTCGACGGCCGCACCGCCTACGACCCCGACTACAGCAGCCTGTGGCCCGCGAGCGCCAGGGTGCGCGGCACGTCGGTGGCGGGCGACACGGTCACCGTGGACCTGTCCGGGGCGGCCGTCAACGGTGCGGGCAGCCTCGGCTCGGTCCAGGCCGTGCAGCAGCTGGTGTGGACCGCGACGGCGGCCAGCGGCAAGCCCGCGGTGCGGATCCTGCTGGACGGCGCCCGGGTGGACGAGCTGTGGGGGCACGTGGACACGCGCGACCCGCTGCGCCGGGCCAACGCCGCCGACACCCTGCTGCCGGTATGGCTGATCGACCCGCAGCACGGCGCCACCGTCGGCCGGGAGTTCACCATGCACCTGGCCGGGATGGTGTTCGAGGCGACGGTCAACTACGAGATCCGGCGCGGCTCGACCGTGGTGAAGCGGGGCGCGGTGACCCTGTCGGCGGGCAGGCCGGCCCAGGGCGAGGCGAAGGTGCCGGTAATCCTGGAGCCGGGCACGTACGTGATCGAGGCGTTCGAGATCTCCGCCAACGACAGCTCCCGCCAGCACCTGGACAACCACACGATCACGGTGCGCTAGCCGGGTGCGCTAGTCGACGGTCAGCACGATCTTGCCGCTGGTGCGGCCCGCCTCACCGAGTTGGTGCGCGCGGGCCGCCTCGGCCAGCGGGAACGTGGCCGCCACCAGGGGGTGCAGCCGCCTGCCGGCCACCAGCTCGGCGACCGCCTCCAGGGTGGCGCGGTCGGGCTCGACGAGCAGGCCCGCGCCGCGTACGCCGAGGGCGGCCGCCCTGGCTCTGGTCTGCTCGGCGGTGCTCGCGTTGAGGATGCCGACGAGGATGCCGCCGGGGCGCAGCGTGCGCAGCGAGCGCTCCTCGTACTCGCCGCCGACGGTGTCGAGGACCACGTCGATGTCGCGCGCGACCTGCTCGAAGTCGACGGCCGTGTAGTCGATCGGCTCGTCGACGCCCAGTTCGCGCAGCAGCCCGTGCTTGGCCTCGCGGGCGGTGCCCAGCACGTACGCGCCGTGCGCCTTGGCGATCTGGACGGCCAGGTGGCCGACCCCGCCCGCGGCGGCGTGCACCAGCACCCGCTGCCCCGGCTGGACCTGGGCGGTGTCGACCAGCGCCTGCCAGGCGGTGAGCGCGGCCAGCGGCAGCGCGGCGGCGTGCACGTGGTCCAGTCCGGCGGGCTTGCGGGCGAGCTGGCGGGACGGCGACGTCACGTACTGCGCGTACGCCCCGGCGGCCAGCGGGAAGCGGGGCATGCCGAACACCTCGTCGCCCGCCTCGAACCGGGTCACGCCCGGCCCGAGCTGCTCGACCACCCCGCTGACGTCCCAGCCGACGGTGAACGGCGGGTCGCCGAACGCCCCGCCCCGGCGGCGCACCTTCCAGTCGACCGGGTTGACCCCGGCGGCGTGCACCCGGACCAGCACCTCGGTGGGGCGGGGGTGCGGCCGGTCGACCTCGGCCAGGTGCAGCACCTCGGGTCCGCCGAGGGAGTCCTGGCGGATGGCGAGCATGCGTTCGGTCATACCCCCATGATCCTCGGTCGTTGTCCCAGCATGTGCCGTCGCGGCCGGGCGGGGCCGGGCGCGCGGCGGGGATCGGGCAGAATGTCGGCGTGAAGACGTTCGAGGAGCTGTTCGAGGAGCTGCAGGCCAAGGTGGCCGCTGGTGACCCGGCCTCCGGCACGGTCAAGGCGGTTCGCGCCGGCGTGCACGCGGTCGGCAAGAAGGTCGTCGAAGAGGCGGCCGAGAGCTGGATGGCCGCGGAGCATGAGGGCCCCGACCGCGCCGCCGAGGAGATCTCCCAGCTCCTGTACCAGACCCAGGTCCTGATGCTCGCGGCAAACCTGTCCCTCAAGGACGTCTACCGACATCTGTAGATCCGCCACCGAACCCCACCCCCTGTTGATCATGAACTTATGGCGCGGCTCGACGGTGTGTCATGCCCATAACTTCATGATCAACTTGCCGAAACGTTCGTGACGTGATCGAGATGAGTTGATTAGAGACATGCTGCGCATCGCCATACCCAACAAGGGGACGCTGTCCCGGCCGGCCACCGAGATGCTGAAGGAAGCGGGGTACCGGCAGCGGGCCGACGACCGCGACCTGGTCTGCGTGGACGCCGACAACGACGTCGAGTTCTTCTACCTGCGGCCCCGGGACATCGCCACCTACGTCGGCTCAGGGGACCTCGACCTCGGGGTGACCGGGCAGGACCTGCTGGTCGACTCCGGCTCGCCGGTGGCCGAGCTGCTCGCCCTCGGCTTCGCCCGGGCGACGTTCCGCTTCGCCGCGCCGCCGGAGACCGTACGCGACCACGGCGACCTGGGCGGGCGCCGGGTGGCGACCGCGTTCCCGGGCGTGGTCGCCCGCTACCTCGACGAGCACGACATCAAGGCCGACATCGTCAAGCTCGACGGCGCGGTGGAGAACGCGGTGCGCCTGGGCGTGGCCGACGCCATCGCCGACGTGGTGGAGACCGGCGCCACGCTGCGCCAGGCCGGGCTCGTCCCGCTGGGCGACCCGATCCTGGTCTCCGAGGCGGTGCTGATCGGCCGCCAGGACACCGAGCGCAACGGCGCCGTCGGCCAGCTGCTGCGCCGCCTGCAGGGCGTGCTGGTGGCCCGGCGGTACGTGATGCTCGCCTACGACGTGCGCGCCGACCGCCTCGACCGCGCCGTGGCGCTGACCCCCGGCATCGAGTCGCCGACCGTGTCGCCGCTGCACCGCGAGGGCTGGGTGGCGGTGCAGGCGATGGTGCTGCGGGGCGAGGTGCACCGGATCATGGACGAGCTGTACGAGATCGGCGCCCGCGCCATCCTGGTCACCGACATCCACGCCTGCCGCCTGTGACCGTGCCCACGGCCCGCCCGTCCGCCCGCCTCGGTGCGCCGGGCCGGGCGGGCCGTGTGCCAGACTCGTCGGCGTGACTGACGTGCAGCGTGTGACCTTCCGGCCCCGGCGCACCCGGACGGTGGCGATCATCGCCGCGGTCGCCGTGGTGCTGCTGTTCGCGGTGATCGGCACCGCGCTGACCACGGTCGGCCACGGGGTGTTCCGCACCGGCGACCAGGCCGCCATGGTCGGCCTCGGCGTCGTGTTCGGGCTGGGCATCCTGGCGCTGGCCAGGCCGCGGGTCGAGGCCGACGCCGCGGCGATCCGGGTCCGCAACATCGTCGGGGGGTACGAGCTGCCGTGGGGCGCCGTGCGCTCGATCCGCCTGGAGCGCAACCAGCCGTGGCTCAGCCTCGAACTGGAGAACGACGACACGGTGTCGGTGCTGGCGGTGCAGGCCGTCGACAAGAAGCACGCGCTGTACGCGGTGCAGGAGCTGCGCCGCCTGCACGCCGCGGCCCGTACCGCCTGACCCCGGCCGGACCTGCTCCCAGCGTGTGTTAACCTTGTCGGGTCGACCTGTGGGCTGTGCCGTGCGAGAGCATCGGCAGCACGCTCACGACAAGCGGGGCGCCTGCTCCCACCCGATCGCCACCGAGCGGTTCGGGTCCGGTCACCTGGTAGGGGCGTTCTCCGTCCTGAGCTCAGGTTGTGCACTTGGCGTGCGCATCGACCGGTCGAGCGGGCCCAGGCATATGCCTGGGCCTTCTGCTTTCGGTCAGACGCCAAGCACGTCCCCGGGTGTGGTCCCGGAGGCGTGGAACACGATTTGAGGAGGCCACATCAGCGTCGAGCCACGCGTCAACGATCAGATCCGGGCACGAGAGGTCCGACTGGTCGGCCCTGAGGGTGAGCAGGTGGGCATCGTCCCGCTCGAGCGCGCCCTGCAGCTGGCCGCCGACGTCGACCTGGACCTGGTCGAGGTTGCGCCCATGGCACGCCCTCCGGTCTGCAAGCTCATGGACTTCGGCAAGTTCAAGTACGAGAGCGCGCTCAAGGCCAGGGAAGCCCGGCGTAACCAGCAGCAGACGGTCATCAAGGAGATGAAGCTCCGACCGAAGATCGACTCGCACGACTACGAGACCAAGAAGGGTCACGTCGTGCGGTTCCTCAAGGCCGGGGACAAGGTCAAAGTGACGATCATGTTCCGAGGCCGCGAGCAGAGCCGCCCGGAGCTGGGTTTCCGGCTCCTGCGCAAGCTCGAGGAAGAGGTCGCGGAGGTCGGTTTCGTCGAGTCGTCGGCGAAGCAGGACGGCCGAAACATGATCATGGTGCTGGCGCCGCACCGCGGCAGCAAGGTCGTCGCCCGCAAGGGTGAGGACGATGCGCTGCTGCCCGACGCGGACGAGACCGTCGCCGAGCCGACGGCGCAGGCCTGACGCCTCGATGAGGCACCAGCCGCCCGGCCCCCGCCGGGTGGCCACTAAGCAACAGGGGAGAACCTCGAGATGCCGAAGATGAAGAGCCACACCGGCATGGGCAAGCGGGTCCGGGTGACCGGCTCGGGCAAGATCGTTCGCCAGCAGACCGGTCTGCGCCACCGCCTGGAGGTCAAGGCCTCCAAGGAGACCCGCAGCCTGAGCGGCACCGTTGAGGTTGCCAAGGCCGACCTCGGCCGCATCAAGAAGATGCTCGGCCGCTGACGCGCGCCAGACGAAACGGGCGGAACCGGTAGCAACACCGACCCACGCCGGTTCCACACGCAGACCTACCTAGGAGAACACGAATGGCACGCGTCAAGCGGGCGGTCAACGCCCAGAAGAAGCGCCGTACCCTGCTCGAGGCCGCCAGCGGCTACCGGGGCCAGCGCTCCCGCCTGTACCGCAAGGCGAAGGAGCAGATCCTCCACTCGATGCAGTACGCCTACCGCGACCGCAAGGACCGCAAGGGCGACTTCCGGCAGCTGTGGATCACCCGCATCAACGCGGGCGCTCGCGCCAACGGCATGACCTACAACCGCCTGATCCAGGGCCTGAAGCTGGCTGGCGTCGAGGTTGACCGCAAGATCCTCGCCGACCTGGCCGTCAACGACGAGGCGGCGTTCGCCGGCATCGTCGCGGTGGCCAAGAAGGCCGTGACCGAGGCCCAGGCCGCCTGATCTCGGTGACCCAGCACCATTTCCGACCCGGGGACCCGCTGTTCACCCAGCGGACTCCCCGGGTCGTTTCCGCTGTCAAGCTGCACCGCCGCCGCGACCGGGACAAGGCCGGGCGCTTCCTGGCCGAGGGGCCGCAGGCGGTCCGCGAGGCGCTGGCCGCCGGGGCCGTACACGAGCTGTTCGTCACCGAGTCCGGCCGCACCCGCCACCGCGACCTGCTGCGCGGCGAACCGTTCTCCGTCGTCACCGACGAGGCGATGGACGCCCTGGCCGACACGGTCGCGCCGCAGGGCGTGGTCGCGGTCTGCGAACTGCTCGACGTCGCCCTCGACGCGGCACTGGCCAGGCGGCCCAGGCTCGTCGCCGTGGCGGTGGAGATCCGCGACCCCGGCAACGCCGGGACGGTCCTGCGTACGGCCGACGCCGCCGGGGCCGACGCGGTCGTGTTCGCGGGGGACGCGGTGGACCCGTACAACCCCAAGTGCGTGCGCTCCTCGGCGGGCAGCCTGTTCCACCTGGACGTGGTCCGCGCCCCCGACGCCGCCGCCGCGCTGGCCGCGCTGCGCGGGGCCGGCCTGCGCACGCTGGCCACCTCCGGCTACGGCGCCGCCGACCTCGACGACCTGATCGACGACGGCTCGCTGGCCGCGCCAACCGCCTGGCTGTTCGGCTCCGAGGCCCACGGCCTGCCCGAGGAGCTGCGCGCCGCCGCCGACGCGGCCGTCCGGGTGCCGATCCACGGCCGCGCCGAGAGCCTGAACCTCGCCGCCGCGGCGGCGATCTGCCTGTACGCCTCCGCCCGCGCCCACCGCCGCTGACCCTCCCCGCGGGGTGGGTGTGCTCCTGCAGTTTCGGGGAAACTGCACGAATCGGGGCCAAGACTCCAGCACTTTCCCCGAAACTGCACCGCCACCGGGCGTCCCGCGGGACGCGGCCCGCGGGGCCCCGCGCGAAGGCGGGTGCGGGGGAGTGAGGGCGGGCGGTATCGTGTGGGGCGTGACAGAGCGCCTCTCCTTTAGTCGGCCCGCCGGTGGCGGGCGGCGGGACTGACTGCGCTCAGCTCCTCTCCTCCTGAGATCCGCACCGGTGGGCTGCGGCGAAGCCGCGCGCGTCGTGGCTGAGCCACGCGCCTAGACTGTCCCGGTTGCCGATCTGGAGTTCTGATGACATACCGTCACGATCCGTACGACCCCAAGCAGGTCGCGATGCTGGACCCCGCCGCCCTCGACGACGCCGTCGCCGCGGCGGCCGAGGCGTTCGCGCAAGCATCCGATCTGGACGCCCTCGCCGTGCAGAAGGCCGCGCACCTGGGCGACCGCTCCGCCGTGTCGCTGGCCCGCCGCGAGATCGGCGCGCTGCCCCCGGCCGCCAAGGCCGACGCGGGCAAGCACGTGAACCAGGCCCGCACCGCCGTGCAGGCCGCGTACGACGAGCGCCTGGCGGTGCTCGAAGTGGAGCAGGCGCAGCGGGTGCTGGCCACCGAGCGCGTCGACGTCACCCTGCCCTGGGACCGCCGTCCGCGCGGCGCCCGCCACCCGCTGACCACGCTGATGGAGCGGGTCGGCGACCTGTTCGTGGGCATGGGCTACGAGATCGCCGAGGGCCCCGAGGTGGAGCTGGAGTGGGCGAACTTCGACGCCCTCAACATCTCCCCGGACCACCCGGCCCGCGGCCTGATGGACACGTTCTGGGTGGCCGCGGCCGACAGCTCGACCGGTGCCACCGAGTCGGGCCTGGTGCTGCGTACCCACACCTCGCCGGTGCAGGCCCGCACCATGCTGACCCGCCAGCCCCCCATCTACGTGGTGGTGCCGGGCCGGGTCTACCGCACCGACGAGCTCGACGCCACCCACTCGCCGGTGTTCCACCAGGTCGAGGGCCTGGTCGTGGACAAGGGCATCACCATGGCCCACCTCAAGGGCACGCTGGACCACTTCGCCCGCGCCATGTTCGGCCCGGACGCGCGGACCCGCTGGCGGCCGCACTACTTCCCGTTCACCGAGCCGTCGGCCGAGTTCGACGTGTGGTTCGCCGAGCACCGCGACGGCCCGCGCTGGGTCGAGTGGGGCGGCTGCGGCATGGTCAACCCGAACGTGCTGCGTGCCTGCGGCATCGACCCGAACGAGTACTCGGGCTTCGCGTTCGGCATGGGCATCGAGCGGACGCTGATGTTCCGCAACGGCCTGAGCGACATGCGGGAAATGATCGAAGGCGACGTGCGCTTCACCCGCGCGTTCGGCATGGAGGTGCACTGATCATGAAGGTTGGCCTTTCCTGGCTGCGGGAGTACGTCGACCTGCCTGCCGACCTGAGCGCGGCGGATCTCGACCTCGCGCTGAACAACCTCGGCATCGAGGTCGAGGAGATCCACGACCAGCGCCACTCCGTGCAGGGCTCGCTGGTGGTCGGCAAGGTGCTGACCATCGAGGAGCTGACCGAGTTCAAGAAGCCGATCCGCTTCTGCACCGTCGACGTCGGCCAGGCCAACGGCACCGGCGCGCCGCAGGAGATCGTCTGCGGCGCCCGGAACTTCGCCGAGGGCGACCTCGTCGTGGTGATCCTGCCCGGCGGCGTGCTGCCCGGCGGGTTCGCCATCGGCGCGCGCAAGACGTACGGCAAGAACTCGCACGGCATGATCTGCTCGGCGGCCGAGCTTGGCCTGTCCGGCGACCACGACGGCATCATCATCCTGCCGACGTCGGTCGAGGCGGTGCCCGGCGACGACGCCCGTGGCGTGGTCGGCCTGGACGACATCGAGGTGCACGTCTCGGTCACCCCCGACCGCGGCTACCAGATGTCGGTCCGCGGCCTGGCCCGCGAGCTCGCCCACGCCTTCAAGGTCCCGTTCCGCGACCCGGGCATCGCCCCGGCGCCCGGTGCCACCGCGACCCCGGCCTGGCCGGTGACGGTGCTCGACACCGCGGGCTGCGACCGGTTCGCCGCCCGGCAGGTGCGCGGCGTCGACCCGGCCGCGCCGACCCCGTCCTGGATGGCCAAGCGGCTGCTCACGGCCGGTGTCCGCACCCTCGGGCTGGCCATCGACATCACCAACTACGTGATGCTGGAGCTGGGCCAGCCGATGCACGCCTTCGACGCCGACCGGATCGCCGGCGGCCTCGTGGTGCGCCGGGCCACCGAGGGCGAGAAGCTGACCACCCTCGACGGCCAGGCCCGCGTGCTGTCGGCCGAGGACATGGTGATCTGCGACGAGACCGGCCCGGTGTCCCTGGCCGCGGTCATGGGCGGGCAGACCTCCGAGGTCGTCGACGGTACGACGAACGTGCTGTTCGAGGCCGCGCACTGGGACCCGACCATGGTCGGCCGGACCGCCCGCCGCCACAAGCTGTTCAGCGAGGCGGCCAAGCGCTGGGAGCGCGGCGTGGACCGGCAGCTGTGCCTGGTCGCGATCGAGCGCGCGGTGTCGCTGCTGGTCGAGCACGGCGGCGGCCAGGCCGGTGCCGACGTCCTCGACATCGACCACGCCCCCGACCCGGTCATGATCTCCATGCCCGGCGACCGGGCCAGCCGCCTGATCGGCGTCGACTACTCCGTCGACCGGGTCGGCGACCTGCTCACCGAGGTCGGCTGCGACACCGCCGTGTACGACGACCACGTCGACGTCATCCCGCCCTCGTGGCGCCCCGACCTGCGCGAGACCGCCGACCTGGTCGAGGAGGTGGTGCGCCTGGACGGGTTCGACAACGTGCCCAGCACGCTGCCGGTCGCCCCGCCCGGCAACGGCCTCACCCCGTCGCAGCGGCGCAAGCGCACCGTGGGCCGGGCGCTGGCCGAGCAGGGGTATGTCGAGGTGCTGTCGTACCCGTTCGTCTCCGCGTCGGTGCTGGCGACCCTCGGGCTGCCCACCGACACGGTCAAGCTGGCCAACCCGCTGTCGGACGAGGAACCGCTGATGCGGACCAGTCTGCTGCCCCCGCTGCTGGCGGCGCTGCGGCGCAACGTCGGCCGCGGCCAGCGCGACCTCGCCCTGTACGAGCAGGGCCTGGTCTTCCTGCCCGACCTGTCGGCCGGGATCCCGCCGGTCATGGGCGTGGCCGGCAAGCCCGACCCCGCGCTGTGGGAGAAGGCCAACGCCAGCGTGCCCACCCAGCCGTGGCACGTGGCCGCCGTCCTGTGCGGCGAGTTCGAGCGCTCCGGCTGGTGGGGGGCGGGCCGGGCGGCGTCCTGGTCCGACGCCGTGCAGGCCGCGCGCGACGTGCTGTCGGCCGCCGCGGTGCCCGCCGCCTCGGTGACGATCAGCGCTGCCGAGAAGGCGCCGTGGCACCCGGGCCGCTGCGCCGCGATCTCGGTCGACGGCGTCGTGGTCGGCCACGCGGGCGAGCTGCACCCGGCCGTCTGCACCGCCCTGGACCTGCCCAAGCGCACCTGCGCGATGGAGCTGGACCTGGACGCGGTGCCGCTGCCGGGCACCACCCCGGCGCCGGTGTTCTCGACGTACCCGCCCGCGCTGATCGACGTGGCGCTGGTGCTGCCGGCCTCGGTGCCGGCGGCGCAGGTCGAGGCGGCCCTGACCGAGGGCGCCGGTCCGCTGCTGGAGTCGGTGCGGCTGTTCGACGTGTACACGTCCGAGCAGCTCGGGGCCGAGCAGCGGTCGCTGGCGTACAAGCTGACCTTCCGGGCGCCCGACCGGACCCTCACCGTCGAGGAGGCCGTCGCCGCCCGCGACGCCGCCGTGGCGGTCACCGCCGAGCGCTTCGGCGCGGTGCTGCGCGGCGCCTGATGTTCATCCCCGAACTGATCGCCCCGAGGCGGGTCATCGCCGGACGCGAGTTCGACTTCGACCGCCAGGTCGCGGTCATGGCGGTGGTGAACCGGACCCCTGACTCGTTCTACGACCAGGGGGCCACTTACGCGCTGGACAAGGCGGTCGCGGCAGTCGATGCCGCGGCCGCCGCCGGCGCGGACTGGATCGACATCGGCGGGGTCAAGTTCTCGCCCAACGACGGCGAGCTGCCCGCCGAGCAGGAGCTGGACCGGGTGCTGCCGGTGGTGCGGGCCGCCGTCGCGCGGCACCCGCACCTGGTGATCAGCGTGGACACGTTCCGCGCCGACGTGGCCAGGGAGTGCCTGGACGCGGGCGCCCACATCGTCAACGACACCACGGGCCTGCACGACCCGGCGCTGGCCGACCTGGTCGCCCAGCGCCCCGGCACCCAGCTGATCATCACGCACAGCCTGGCCAAGCCGCGCACCCACTACCCCAAGCCGCAGTACGCCGACGTCGCCGGAGAGATCGGCGCGTTCCTGCGGGCCCGCGTGCAGGTCGCGCTCGACCGGGGGGTACGGCCCGAGCAGATCGTCATCGACCCCGGCCACGACCTGAACAAGAACACCTTCCACACGCTCGAACTGACCCGGCGCATGTCCGAGATCACCGCCATCGGCTACCCCTGCCTGGCGGCGGTCTCCAACAAGGACTTCATCGGCGAGACGCTGGACCGCCCCCGCGAGCAGCGCCTGTCCGGCAGCCTGGCGGCCGCGGTCACCTGCGTGCTGCTCGGCGCCCGCATCGTGCGCATGCACAACGTCGTCGAATCCGTCGACGCGGTACGCATGACCGAGGCGATCATGGGCTGGCGGCAGCCGGCCTACACCGTGCACAACATGTGAGGTCGTGGATGCGCAGGCTGTGGCCCGTACCGGAGCAGGAGCTGGACCGGCGGGACCTGCTCGCGGCGTACCCGCGCGGCGGGCAGCCGCTGGTCCGGCTCAACATGGTCTCGTCGCTGGACGGCGCGGCCACCCTCGGCGGGCGCTCCGGCGGCCTGGGCAGCCCCGCCGACCAGGAGCTGCTGGGGCTGCTGCGGGCGCAGGCCGATGTGGTGCTCGTCGGCGCGGGGACGGTCCGGGCCGAGGGGTACACCGGGCCGCTGATCGGCGACGCGCTGGCCGCCCTGCGCGAGGCCGCCGGGCTGGCGCCGCATCCGCGCCTGGCCGTCGTCAGCGCCCGCCTCGACCTCGACCTCGACGTGCTCACCACGTCCCCGGCGCGACCGCTGCTGGTCACCTCGGCCGACGCGGACGTGCCCGCGGCCTTCGCCGAGGCGGCGGACGTGGTCCGGGCCGGTGACCCGGCCGGGATGCTGGCCGGGCTGCGCGCGCACGGGCTCGGCCAGGTGCTGTGCGAGGGCGGGCCGGGACTGGCGGGGCAGTTCGCCGCGGCCGATGCGCTGGACGAGGTGTGCCTGACGCTGAGCCCGGTGCTGGCGGGGCCGGGGGCCTCGCGGATCGTGGCGGGGGAGGCGGTGATGGAGCCACGTCGGCTCGCGCTCGCCCACACCCTCACCGACGGCACCCACCTGTTCCTCCGCTACCGCCGCCCATGATCTGAAATCGTGGACGCTGGGTGCTGCCATGGCAGCACCCAGCGTCCACGATCCGCGATCACCCCGGTCCCCACCGCGCGCGCCGCCCCGCGCGCGCCGCTTTCGCATATACGTCGGCCTATCTCGTCGACTCCACGTAGGTCGAACTCGATGAGATAGGCCAACGTATGTGGAAGGCGCGGGGCGGTCGTGCGGCGCCGAGGGCGCGCGGGTGGCTGGGTCAGCCGGTGACGGCGCTTGTGGTGGCGGGCACGGGCGCCGGGTCGGCGGCGGTGGGTGGGGTGGGTGCGCGCAGGCCGCGTACGCCGCGCGAGGCCACCATCGCCAGCACCGCCACCGCGTTGATGCCCGCCGCCGCGAGCAGCGTGTTCGACGTGCCGATGGCGGCGGCGGCCGGTCCGGCCGCGATCTGCCCCAGCGGCACCGCCATGATCGACCCCAGGATGTCGTACGCGTATACCCGGGCCAGCCGGTCCGACGGGATGTGCTGCTGCAGCGACATGTCCCACGCGATCGCGAACTGCTCCACCGCCGCCCCGCTGAGGAACCCGACGACCACCAGCGTCACCAGCGACCCCGGCCACTCGGCCAGCGTCACCAGGAATGCCACCTCGGCGAGCATGCACACGCACCCGACCAGCAGCGGCCGCCGCAGCTTGAGCCGGAGCGCCACCAGCGCGCCCGCGACCATGCCCGCGGTCTCCACGGCCAGCACCAGCCCCCAGCCGGACCGCCCGATGGTGCCGTCGGCGACCGCCGGGCCCAGCACGCTGAACCCGCCGACCCAGGTCGCGTTGAGCACCGTGAAGGCGAGCACGACGATCCACACCCAGCTGCGCGCGGTGAACTCGTGCCAGCCGACGCGCAGGTCGGCGAGCACGCCCTGCCGGGGCGCGGTGCGGTCGCGTACGTCGGTGACCCGGACCAGGGTGAAGAACAGCGCGCTGAGGGCGAAGGTGGCCGCGTCGACGGCCAGGCCCCAGCCCGGTCCGGCGGCGGCGACCAGGGTGCCGCCCAGCGCGGCGCCGCCGATCATGGCGCCGTTGCCGGCTAGCCGGTTGAGGGCGTTTGCCTGCTGGAGCAGGTCGCCCGGGACGGTCTGCGGCACCAGCGCGGCGGTGGCGGGCCAGGCGAACGCGCTGACCATGCCGTTGACGGCGCTGAGCGCCATCAGCAGCGGCACGGTCGCGGCGCCGGTGAGCACGAGCGCGGCGACGGCGGCCTGGGTCGCGGCGGCCAGCAGGCCGGAGCCGACCATGACCAGGTGCCGGGGGAGCCGGTCGGCGATGACGCCGCCGAACAGTACGAACGCCACGTTGGTGAGTGAGCGGGCACCCACGACCAGGCCGAGGGCGCTGGCGGAGCGGGTGAGGTCGAGCACGGCGAAGGCGAGCGCGATCGGGGCGACGGCGTTGCCGAGCAGGCTGATCAGGCGGCCGAGGGCGAGGTTGCGGAACGCGGGGTGGCGCAGGGGCGCCAGAGCGGCGGCGAGGGTCACGGTTCTTCCATTCGGAACAGGGCGATCGTGGCGCTGACGTGCAGCGTCCCGGGGGTGTGCGGGCGGCGGGCGCGGCGGTGCAGGTCGTCGCCGGCGGCGGTGATGCGGTCGCGGATCTCGCGCCAGTCGTCGGGGTCGACCCAGAGCTCGGCGTCGGCGAGGAAGTTGCCGCTTGTGGCGATCATCGACTGGGCGCGCCGCTGGAGCTCGGCGGCCAGCGCGGCGTAGACGAGGCGGGAGCCTTCGAGGTCGCGGGCGGGTTCGGGCCGGTCGGGGTGCAGGGTCAGGTCGCGGTCGAGGTCGTACCGGTAGCGCTTGGCGCGGCCGCCGCGCACCTGCTCCTCCTCGCCGACGGTGATGGTGCCGTTGGCCAGCAGCAGGCGCAGGTGGTAGCTGGCGTTGGCGTGGGTGATGCCCAGTTCCCGGGCGACCTCGGCGGCGCTCATGGCCGCGCCGGTGAGCAGGGACAGAATGCGCAGGCGGATGGGGTGGGCCAGCGCGCGCAGCCCGCCGGTGACCGCCCGCAGGGACGGCTCCTCGACCGGGCCGAGGTCATCTCCCAAAGACATGTTGGGGAGTTTAAGCATGGCGGCGGGCAACCGTCAAAGATTTATTGGGGAGTGGTTCGGGCACCCTGGGCCGGGGATGCGGTAGAAGCTGGAGCGGGGGAGTCGGCGGGAAGGAGGCGCGGGTGGAGCGGCACGAGCTGGTGCTGGCCCTGCTGGAGGCCGGGCAGCCGCCGGAGTCGTTCCAGGTTCCGGGCGTACACGAGCATGTGCCCGTGCCTGCGGGCTGCTGGTTCCTGCGGCAGGCAGGGCCGCGCTGGGAGATCGGGGTGTACGGCCAGGACCGCTACGACGTGCGCGAGGCCTTCGACAGTGAGGCCGCTGCCTGCGCCTGCCTGTTCGAGGTCCTCGTGGGGGTGCCTCCGCTGGAGTGAGTGACCCGCGCCTCACTTGCATGAAAATGCAGTGGGCCGTATTCTCATCACGAATAGTTATGCGGAGGTCATTATGGGAATCCGGGTCGCGGTCGCCGGTGCCAGCGGATACGCGGGCGGGGAGCTGCTGCGCCTGATCGCCGGGCACCCCGAGTTCGAGCTCGCGGTCGCCACGGCGCACAGCCAGGCGGGCAAGCCGCTCGCCTCGGTGCACCCCCACCTGACAGGACTCGACCTGACCCTAGCCGAGACCGGCCTCGACGCGTTCACCGACGCCGACCTGGTCTTCCTGGCGCTGCCGCACGGCGAGTCCGCCGCGCTGGCCGCCATTCTGCCCGACACAGTCAAGGTTGTCGATCTGGGTGCCGACCACCGGCTGCATGACGCCGACGCCTGGACCCGCTACTACGGCGGCGCCCACGCGGGCGCCTGGGTCTACGGCCTGCCCGAGCTGCCCGGCCAGCGCGCGAAGATCGCCCAGGCGCACCGGGTCGCCAACACCGGCTGCTACGCCGTGGCGATCACGCTGGCGCTGGCGCCGCTGCTGCACAGCGGCCTGGCCGACGCCGACGACGTGGTCGTGGTGGCCGCCTCCGGCACCTCCGGCGCGGGCAAGTCCGCCAAGCTGCACCTGCTGGGCAGCGAGGTCATGGGCGACCTGAGCCCGTACAAGGTGGGCGCGCACCAGCACGTGCCCGAGATCAAGCAGGCCACCGGCGCGCGCTCGCTGTCGCTGACGCCGGTGCTCGCCCCGATGCCGCGCGGCATCCTGGCCACCGTCACCGCCAAACCCACCAGCTGCGACATCACCCCCGCGGTGGTCCGCGCGGTGCTCGCCGAGGCGTACGGCGACGAGCCCCTGGTGCACCTGCTGCCCGAGGGCGCCTGGCCGCACACCGCCGCCACCCTCGGCTCCGGCGCCGCGCACCTGCAGGCGACCGTGGACGTGGACAGCGGCCGGATCATCGTGGTCAGCGCCATCGACAACCTCGGCAAGGGCGCCGCCGCGCAGGCGGTGCAGAACGCCAACATCATGTTCGACCTGCCCGAGACCGCGGGCCTGTCGGCGTTCGGGGTGGCACCGTGAGTGGGAAGAGTGCGGCGAAGCGGAGCCCCGCAGTCGCGAACGAGAGGCTGGCACGGTGACCGTCACCTCGCCGAAGGGCTTCCGGGCCGCCGGGGTGGCGGCCGGGCTGAAGGGCGCCGGGAAGCTGGACGTGGCGCTGATCGTCAACGACGGCCCGGACGCCACCGCCGCCGCCGTCTTCACCGGCAACCGGGTGAAGGCCGCGCCGGTCATGTGGTCGCAGCAGATCATCAAGGGCCGGGCGGTCAAGGCCGTGGTCCTCAACTCCGGCGGCGCGAACGCCTGCACCGGGCCGGGCGGCTTCCAGGACACCCACGCCACCGCCGAGTTCGTCGCCCGCCGCCTGGGCGGCATGGGCGCGGGCCAGGTCGCGGTCTGCTCGACCGGGCTGATCGGCGAGCGGCTGCCCATGCCCAAGCTGCTGTCGGGCATCGAGGGCGCGGCCAAGGCGCTGGCCAAGGCGGGCGGCTTCGCCGCCGCCGAGGCGATCATGACGACGGACACCCGGTCGAAGACGGTCGAGCTGACCGGCGACGGCTGGACCATCGGGGGTATGGCCAAGGGCGCCGGCATGCTCGCCCCGGCCCTGGCCACCATGCTGTGCGTGCTCACCACCGACGCGGTCGCCGGGGCCGACGCCCTGGACGAGGCGCTGCGCGAGGCGTGCCGGGTCACCTTCGACCGGCTCGACTCCGACGGCTGCATGTCGACCAACGACACCGTGCTGCTGCTGGCCTCGGGCGCCTCGGGCGTCGAGCCGACGCAGGAGGAGCTGACCCAGGCGGTCACCGCCGCCTGCCGCGACCTGGCCCGGCAGCTGCTGGCCGACGCGGAGGGGCACACCAAGCAGGTCGCGGTCGAGGTGGTCAACGCC
Organism: Catellatospora sp. KI3; assembly: GCF_029948125.1. GTDB lineage: Bacteria > Actinomycetota > Actinomycetes > Mycobacteriales > Micromonosporaceae > Catellatospora. Next base: position 10,812 of record NZ_JASAMB010000008.1, on the reverse strand, counting down.
GAGACCGAGGACGACGCGGTGGAGGTCGGCCGGGCGGTGGCCCGCAACAACCTGGTGAAGACGGCGCTGTTCGGCAAGGACCCCAACTGGGGCCGGATCCTGGCCGCGGTGGGCACCACCGCCGCGGTGTTCGAGAGCGACGAGCTGGACGTGGCCGTCAACGGGGTCTGGGTGTGCCGCGCGGGCGCCGCCGCCGAGGACCGGGCCAAGGTGGACCTGAGCGGAGTGCAGGTGAAGATCACGATCGACCTCAACGCCGGCGACGAGTCGGCGACCGTGTGGACCAACGACCTGTCCCACGCGTACGTGCACGAGAACTCGGCGTACAGCTCATGACGCCGCAGGAGCGGGCACAGGCGCTGGTCGGCGCCCTGCCGTGGCTGAACCGGCTGCACGGGGCGATCGTGGTGGTCAAGTACGGCGGCCACGCCATGACCACGCCCGAGCTGCGGGCGTCGTTCGCGGCCGACATGGCGTTCCTGCGCGCGGCCGGGCTGCGCCCGGTGGTGGTGCACGGCGGCGGCCCGCAGATCTCGGCCATGCTGGACCGGATGGGCATCGCCTCGGAGTTCAAGGGCGGCCTGCGGGTCACCACCGCCGAGGCGATGGAGATCGTGCGGATGGTGCTGCTGGGCATCGGCAAGGACCTCGCCCGCACCATCGGTACGCACGGTGTGCGCTCGGTCGGCCTGTGCGGCGAGGACGGCGGCCTGATCACCGCGGTCCGCCGGGGCACCGTGGTCGACGGCCAGCAGGTCGACCTGGGCCAGGTCGGCGACGCCGGGGCCGTGCGCACCGAGCTGCTGCACACGCTGCTCGACCAGGGCATGGTGCCGGTGGTCTCCACCGTCGCCCCCGACGAGGACGGCGTGCCGCACAACCTCAACGCCGACACCGCCGCGGCCGCGCTCGCGGTCGCGCTGGGCGCCCGCAAGCTGATCGTCCTCACCGACGTCCCCGGCGTGTACGCGAACTGGCCCGACACCTCCACCCTGCTCTCGCGGTTGTCCGCCAAGGAGCTGGAGGTGCTGCTGCCGACCCTGTCGGCGGGCATGGTGCCCAAGATGGAGGCGTGCCTGCGCGCCGTGCAGGGCGGGGTGCCCGCCGCGCACGTGGTCGACGGCCGGGTGCCGCACTCGACCCTGCTGGAACTGTTCACCGACGAGGGCTTCGGGACCATGGTGGTCCCCGACGCCGACCTTGAGGAGACGTCGTGACTCTCACCGACCGGTGGAAGCAGTCGATGATGGACAACTACGGCACCCCGCCGCTTGCCCTGGTCAGCGGCAAGGGTGCGGTGGTGGTCGACGAGTCCGGCCGCGAGTACGTCGACCTGCTCGCGGGCATCGCCGTCAACGCGCTCGGCCACGGCCACCCGGCCGTGGTGGCCGCGGTGACCAAGCAGATCTCGCAGCTGGGGCACGTGTCGAACCTGTTCGTGGCCGAGCCGCCGGTCGCCCTGGCGGAGCTGCTGCTGGCGCTGACGGGGCGCCCCGGCAAGGTGTTCTTCGGCAACTCCGGTGCCGAGGCGAACGAGGCCGCGTTCAAGATGTCCCGGCGCACCGGCCGCAGCAAGGTCGTCGCCGCCAAGGACGCCTTCCACGGCCGGACCATGGGCGCGCTGGCGCTGACCGGCCAGCCGGGCAAGGCCGACCCGTTCCGCCCGCTGCCGGGCGACGTCGTGCACGTGCCGTACGGCTCCACCGCCGCGCTGGCCGCCGCCGTGGACGGCGACACCGCCATGGTCATCCTCGAACCGATCATGGGCGAGTCCGGCGTCGTCCCGGCGCCGCCCGGCTACCTGGCCGCCGCCCGTGAACTGACCGCCAGGAACGGCGCGCTGCTGGTCCTGGACGAGGTGCAGACCGGCATCGGCCGCACCGGCCACTGGTTCGCCCACCAGGCCGAGGGCGTCGCCCCCGACATCATCACGCTGGCCAAGGGCCTGGGCGGCGGCCTGCCCATCGGCGCCGCGATCGCCTTCTCCGACGGCGCGTTCGCGCAGAGCCACCCGGGCGGCGCGGCGGCCCTGTTCACGCCGGGCCAGCACGGCACCACGTTCGGCGGCAACCCGGTCGCCTGCGCCGCGGCGCTGGCGGTGCTGCGCACCATCGCCGCCGACGGGCTGCTCGACCACGTCAAGCGGATCGGCGAGCGCATCCGGCGCGGCATCGAAGCCCTCGACCACCCGCTGGTCTCCGGCGTACGCGGGGCCGGGCTGCTGCTCGGCGTCACGCTGACCGCGCCGGCGTCCAAGCCGCTGGCCGCGGCGCTGCTGGAGGCCGGGTTCATCGTCAACGCCAACCAGCCCGACGTGATCCGGCTCGCCCCGCCGCTGGTCCTCACCGCCGAGCAGGCCGACGCGTTCCTGGCCGGGTTCGCCCAGGCCCTCGACTCGCTCGGTGCCGCCGCCGTCCCCGAGCAGGCCGCCCCCGCCGACGCTCCCGCCCAGGAGAAAGCCGCATGAAGCATTTCCTCAAGGACGACGACCTCAGCTCCGCCGAGCAGGAGCAGGTGCTCGACCTGGCCGAGGTGTACGCCGCCGACCGGCTCGGCAGCCGCACCGCCCTGGACGGGCGGGCCATCGCGGTGCTGTTCGAGAAGCCGTCGCTGCGCACCCGGGTCTCCTTCGAGGTCGGCATCTCCGAGCTGGGCGCGCACGCGGTGCTCATCGACGCCACCAACACCCACTTCGGCCGGGGCGAGACCATGTCCGACGCGGCCCGGGTGCTGTCGCGCTACGTCGACGCCATCGTCATCCGCACCTTCGAGGACACCCGGATCGAGGAGCTGGCCGCCGCGGCCACGGTGCCGGTGGTCAACGCGCTGACCAACAGCTTCCACCCGTGCCAGGTGCTGGCCGACCTGCAGACGGTCCGGCAGCGGCTGGGCACGCCCAAGGGGAGGGTGCTGACGTACGTCGGCGACGCGGCGAACAACATGGCCCACTCGTACCTGCTGGGCGGGGCGGTGGCGGGCATGCACGTGCGCATCGCCGGACCGCACGGCTTCACCGCCGACCCGGCGATCGTCGCGCGCGCCGCGGCGGTCGCGGCCCGCACCGGCGGCTCGGTGCAGGAGTTCTCCGACGCCAAGCAGGCCGCCGCCGGGGCCGACGTGATCGCCACCGACACCTGGACGTCCATGGGCCACGAGGGCGACGGGCTGGACCGGATCACGCCCTTCCTGCCGTACCAGGTCAATGACGCGCTGCTCGGTCACGCCCACCCGGACGCGATCGTGCTGCACTGCCTGCCCGCCCACCGGGGCGAGGAGATCACCGACGAGGTGATGGACGGACCGGCCAGCGCCGTGTTCGACCAGGCGGAGAACCGGCTGCACGCCCAGAAGGCGCTGCTGACGTTCCTGATGAACCAGTCCTGAGACCCAGGGGTTGATGCCCGATGACCGCACCGCAGACCCGCACCGCGCGCCATGCCCGGATCGAGGAGATGATCCGGGGCGGCGGCGTGACGTCGCAGACGCAGCTGGCCGAGCTGCTGGCCGCCGAGGGCGTCCAGGTCACCCAGGCCACGCTCTCGCGTGACCTGGAGGAGCTCGGCGCGGTCAAGGTACGCGGCCGCGACGGCGGCCCCGCGGTCTACCTCATCCCCGAGGACGGGCATCCGGCCCTGCGCCCGGCCGCCATGGGCCCGGCCCGGCTGATCCGGCTGCTGCGCGAGGTGCTGAACGGCACCGACCACAGCGGCAACCTGGCCGTGCTGCGCACCCCGCCTGGGGCGGCGCACTACCTGGCCAGCGCGATCGACCGCAGCGGCCTGCCCGACGTGGTCGGCACCATCGCCGGCGACGACACCATCTTCGTGGTCGCCCGCGGCACCGAGGCCGGCGAGGCCCTGGCCGCCAAGTTCCAGGCCTGGGCCCTGGACACCACCCCCGTCGACGACACCGACGACCCCCTGTAACGGCTCGCGGGACGTTTCCAACGCGTTGATCATGAACTCATGGCACGGTTCGACGGTGTGTCGCCGCCATAACCTCATGATCAACGCGTCGCCTTGTAGACGGCAGTAGCAGCATCAGCAGCGAGAGAGGAACACAAGCATGACCAGGCTCTGGGGAGGGCGGTTCGCCGACGGACCGGCCGAGGCGTTGGCGCGGCTGTCGGTGAGCGTCCACTTCGACTGGCGGCTCGCCCCGTACGACATCGCCGGGTCGCGGGCCCACGCCCGCGTGCTCGCCGCCGCCGGGCTGCTCGACCCCGACGAGCTCGGCCAGATGCTCGCCGCGCTCGACGACCTCGACGCCGCCGTCACCACCGGCGCCTTCCGGCCCACCGTCGAGGACGAGGACGTGCACACCGCGCTCGAGCGCGGCCTGCTGGAGCGCCTGGGCACCCTCGGCGGCAAGCTGCGCGCCGGCCGCTCCCGCAACGACCAGGTCGCCACCGATCTGCGGCTGTACCTGCGCGACCACGCCCGCGGCCTGGCCGGTGCCGTCACCGAGCTGGCCGAGGCGCTCACCGACCAGGCGGCCCGCCACGTCGACACCCCCGCCCCGGGCATGACCCACGTCCAGCACGCCCAGCCGGTCACCTTCGGGCACTGGCTGCTCGCGCACGTACACCCGCTGCTGCGCGACCTGGAGCGGCTGCGCGACTGGGACCACCGCGCCGCCGTCAGCCCGCTCGGCGCCGGGGCGCTGGCCGGCTCCGGCCTGCCGCTCGACCCGGTCGCCGTCTCCAAGGAGCTGGGCTTCCGCACCTCGTTCGCGAACTCGATGGACGCCGTCAGCGACCGCGACTTCGTCGCCGAGTTCCTGTTCGCCACCGCGCTGCTCGGGGTGCACCTGTCCCGGCTCGGCGAGGAGGTGGTGCTGTGGACCTCGTACGAGTTCGGCTGGGTCGAGCTCGACGACGCCTTCGCCACCGGCTCGTCGATCATGCCGCAGAAGAAGAACGCCGACATCGCCGAGCTGGCCCGGGGCAAGGCCGGCCGCCTCATCGGCGGGCTGGTCAACGTGCTGACCATGCTCAAGGGCCTGCCGCTGACCTACGACCGGGACATGCAGGAGGACAAGGAGCCCGTCTTCGACGCGCTCGACACGCTCAGCCTGGTGCTGCCCGCGCTCACCGGCATGATCGCCACCATGACGGTACGGACCGACCGCCTCGCGGCCTCCGCGCCCGTCGGCTTCTCGCTGGCCACCGAGGTCGCCGACTGGCTGGTCCGCAGGCACGTGCCGTTCCGCGACGCGCACGAGATCACCGGCAGGCTGGTGGCCCTGTGCGCGGTGCGCGGCTGCGAGCTGCACGAGGTCAGCGACGCCGACCTCGCCGCCGTCAGCGAGCACCTGGACCCGTCGGTCCGCGACGTGCTGACCGTGACCTCGGCGCTGGCGGCCCGGACCACGCCGGGCTCCACCGGCCCCGGCCCGGTCGCCGACCAGCTCGCCGCCGTCCAGGACCAGCTCAAGACGTGGCACGACTGGTCGGCGGAGTCGGTCGTCCCGCGCTGACCCGCACCGCTGCCGCGCCGGACGGGTTTCGGCTAGGCTGCGGCTCCGTCGTCGCAGCACTCCCGGCGCCGGGCACCCGACCCGCCCGGTGCCGGGAGTCACCGAACGGAGAACCATGACCCAGACGGACGTCACCTCCCCGCTGTCGGAGGCGGCGCCGCACCCGGCGGCCCCGGCCGCCGTCGTGCCGAAGCAGCGGACCGCCGCCGAGCAGCCCGCCGAGCAGCCCGCGGTCCCCACCCGGGCCGCCCCCCGGCTGTACGTGCTCGACGTGCTGCGCTTCGCCGCCGCCATGATGGTGGTCAGCTTCCACCTGGTCAGCCTGCACCCGTGGATCTGGGGCGACGAGCGGTCGGCGCTGGCGCCGCTGCACGTGGTGAGCAGGTTCGGCTGGCTGGGCGTGCAGCTGTTCTTCCTCATCAGCGGCTTCGTGATCTGCATGAGCAGCTGGGGCCGCTCCTCCGGCGAGTTCTTCGTGTCGCGGGCGGTGCGGCTGTACCCGGCGTACTGGGTCGCGGTGCTGGGCACCACGGCGCTGCTGACGCTGTGGCCGCTGTACGGCAGGCACCGCTCCGGGCAGGAGGTGCTGGCCAACCTCACCATGCTCAACGGCCTGCTGGAGATCCCGCACGTCGACCTGTCGTACTGGACGCTCACGGTCGAGCTCGTCTTCTACATCCTGTTCGTGTTCGCGGTCGTCAACCGCGGGGTGACCTACCGGCGGGTGGTCGTCTTCTGCCTGACCTGGACCGTGGTGGCCGTCGTGGCGCTCAACCTGCGGGTGGACTGGCTGACCCGGCTCACCGCGGCGGACTACGCGCCCTACTTCGTCGCCGGCATGGCGCTGTACCTGATCCACCGGTTCGGCGCGAACCTGCTGCTGTGGTCCATCGTCGGCATGTCCTGGCTGCTCGCGATGGTGATCGAGATCGGCAAGGCGGAGAACCTGCACCGGTTCTACCCGCCGCTGGTCGCGATCATCACCGCCTTCTTCCTGATCATGATCGGGGTGGCGCTCGGGAAGTTCTCCTGGGTCAGGTGGTCCTGGCTCACCACGGTCGGCGCGCTCACCTACCCGCTGTACCTCATCCACCACGCGGCCGGCGCCACGGCCGTGCTGGCGCTCGGCGGCCGGATGCCCGCCTGGGCCACGCTCGCGCTAGTCGTCGCGGGCCTGCTCGCGGCCGCGTGGCTGATCCACCGGTACGTCGAGACGAAGATGGCGCGCTGGATGAAGCAGCGGCTCACCGCGTCCCTGCGCCAACTGCGCGAGGCCGGTGACCCCGAGTCGACCCGGCAGGGTTAGCTGTAGCGGTGGACTACCCATGGCTGCACGCGCCCGCCGCGCAGATCCCGCAGACGGCCCGCACCCTGCTGGGCTGGGAGCTGTCCTGCGGCCCGGTGCGGATCAGGATCACCGAGCTGGAGGCGTACGCGGGCACCGGCGAGGACCCCGCCTCGCACGCCCACCGGGGCCCGACCCCGCGCACCACCGTCATGTTCGGCGCCCCGGGCCACGCCTACCTCTACTACATCTTCGGCGCCCACTGGTGCCTCAACATCGTCTGCGGCCGCACCGGTGAGGCCGCCGCGGTGCTGGTCCGCGCCGGAGAGGTGATCGCGGGCGAGGAGCAGGCCCGCACCCGCCGCGGCGACGTCGCCCACCGCGACCTGGCCCGGGGCCCGGCCCGCCTGGTCGTGGCGCTCGGCGTCGACCCGTCCGCCAACGGCACCTCGATGCTCGACGGCACCGGCCCGCTGCTGCTGCGCCCGCCGACCCGCCCGGTCGACCCGCAGTCGATCACCGCCGGTCCGCGCGTGGGCGTGGCTGCCGCGCACGACGTGCCGTGGCGGTTCTGGATCGCCGGGGACCGGACCGTCAGCGCGTACCGGCGGCACACGCCGCGCCGCCGGAGCACGCCGAAGGGCTCAGTCGCCGAAGCGTGACAGCTTGCCGTGGTCGCGGGCGTGCCGCAGCGCGTACGCCAGGAAGCCCAGCGCCAGCGCCACGTACACCGCGTCCAGCGCGGCCGCGATGCCCAGCGCCGCCCAGTCGAACGCGCCCCCGGCCAGCACCGTGCGCATGCTCTCGAACACGTACGACGCCGGCACCGCCTTCGACGCCGTCTGCATCGCCGCGGGCAGCACCGACAGCGGGTAGAACACCGCCGAGAACGGCTGGAACACGAACGACAGGATCCACGCCAGCACCTGCGCGCTGGCCCCGAACCGCAGCACCACCGCGATCGCGAAGACGCCCAGCGCCCACCCCATCACGATCAGCACCACCATGTACGGCACCAGCGCCGGACCCATGCCGAACAGCCCGAACCCGAACAGCAGCAGCGCCAGCCCGCCCATCGCCGTGGCGCTGACGATCATCTTGAACGAGCCGAACAGCACCAGCCCGGCCAGGTACTCCCGCACCGTCACCGGGGTCACGAACAGGTTCACCAGGTTGCGGCTCCAGATGTCGTCCAGGAACGCCAGCGACAGCTCGCCCTGCGACCGGTACAGCACCTGCCACAGCAGCGTCGCGCCCAGCAGCGCGCTCACCGCCATCGACACGGCGTTGGCCTGCAGATACAGCGAGACCGAACCCCAGATGATCAGTTCGAGGGTGGGCCAGAAGACCGTCTCGATCCAGCGCGGCGTGTTGCCGCGGAACGCGTAGAAGTCGCGCAGGATGATGCCCCAGATCCGCCTGCGCGAGGCGGCGGCACCGGGGGCGAGCAATGTCGTCACTGCCGGGCCACCTTCAGGAAGACCTCTTCGAGGTCGGCCACTCCGTACGCGCCGGCCAGCTGCTCGGCGTTGCCCTCGGCCACGATCCGGCCCTCGGCGATGAAGTGGATGCGATGGCACATCCGCTCCACCTCCCGCATGTTGTGCGAGGTGATCAGCATGGCCCGCCCCGACTCGCGGGCCTGCGCCAGCAGCAGCTCGCGCATCCGGTCGCCCACGTCGGGGTCCAGGCTGGCGGTCGGCTCGTCCAGCACCAGCAGCTCCGGCTCGTTGATCAGGGCCTTGGCCAGCTGCACCCGCGTCTGCTGCCCCGACGACAGCTCGCGGAACCGCTGGTTCCGGAGCCGGCCCAGGTCCAGCAGCTCGATCACCTCGTCGACGCGGGCGGCCGGGCGCGCCACGCCGTAGGAGAACGCGAAGGACCGCAGCACCTCCCACACCCGCAGCGAGCCGGGCAGGCCGAGGTAGCCGGCGGCGAAGTTGATCCGGCTGAGCACCTCGGTGCGGTTGCGGGCCGGGTCGCGGCCGAACAGCCGCACCGTGCCCGAGTCAGGGGAGATCAGGCCCAGCACCATGTGCAGGGTGGTGCTCTTGCCCGCGCCGTTCGGTCCGAGCAGCCCGACGATCTCACCGGGCTCGACCCGCAGGCTGACGCCGTCGACGGCCTGCACCGCGCCGAAGGCTTTGCGGATCGCCCGCACATCGAGGACTGTCACATTCGCCATGGTGGCGCGGGGCCCGGGTGGGGACAATCCATTTTCACGGGGGTATGACGAGAGCGCCGTCACGCCGTACCCCCACCCGGAAGTGCTGGTCACGGCCGCGCGGCCGGGCGCGGAGCGGGACCAAACCGGTTGCCGGGCCACACCCGCCATGCGCGACAATCGACGGCGTGACGGACATCCTCGACGACCTGAAGTGGCGCGGCCTGCTGCAGGACTGCACCGGCCTTGACGAGCTGCGCGAAGACCTGGCCAACGGCCCGCTGACCTTCTATGTCGGCTTCGACCCGACCGCGCCCAGCCTGCACCTCGGCCACCTGACGCAGGTGCTCACCGCGCGCCGCTTCCAGCTGGCCGGGCACCGGCCGCTGCTGCTGGTCGGCGGGGCGACCGGCCAGATCGGCGACCCGAAGGAGTCCGGCGAGCGCTCGCTCAACTCACCCGAGGTGGTCGAGGGCTGGGTCGGCAAGATCCGCGGCCAGGTGGAGCCGTTCTTCGACTTCGACGGCCCGGCGGCCGCGCGCATGGTCAACAACCTGGACTGGACCTCGAAGCTGTCGGCGATCGAGTTCCTGCGCGACGTGGGCAAGCACTTCCCGGTCAACAAGATGCTGGCCCGCGACGTGGTGAAGAACCGCCTGGAGACCGGCATCAGCTTCACCGAGTTCAGCTACCAGCTGCTGCAGTCGCACGACTACTTCGAGCTGCACCAGCGCTACGGCTGCCGGCTGCAGTTCGGCGGCTCGGACCAGTGGGGCAACATCACCGCGGGCGTGGACTACATCCGCCGCCGGGGCGCCGGGCCCGTGCACGCGTTCACCACGCCCCTGGTCACCAAGGCCGACGGCACCAAGTTCGGCAAGACCGAGGGCGGGGCGATCTGGCTCGAGCCGTCGATGACCAGCCCGTACGCGTTCTACCAGTTCTGGATCAACACCGACGACCGCGACGTGCTGCGCTACTTGAAGTACTTCTCCTTCCGGACCCGCGAGGAGCTGCAGGAGCTAGAGCGCGAGACCGCCGAGCGGCCGTTCGCGCGGGCGGCGCAGAAGGCGCTGGCCGAGGAGCTGACCACGCTGCTGCACGGCAAGGACGAGTGCGCCCAGGTGGTCGCGGCGTCGCAGGCGCTGTTCGGCCGGGGCGCGCTGGACGAGCTGGCGCCCTCGACGCTGCGCTCGGCGCTGTCGGAGGCGGGCCTGGTCACGGTCTCCGAACTGCCCAGCGTGTCGGTGCTGTTCAAGGAGGCGGGCCTGGCGGCGAGCCTGGGCGAGGCGCGGCGCGCCGTCGGCGAGGGCGGGGCGTACGTCAACAACGAGCGCATCACCGACGCCGACGCCCCGCTGTCGGAGGACCTGCTGCTGCACGGGCGGTTCCTGGTGCTGCGGCGCGGCAAGAAGACCATCGCGGGCGCGGAGCTGGCTCGCTGAGGCGCTGACCTGCCCGGATAGGGACCTCTGGATCATGTGACGGGGGACGCTGCCCGCCGATTTGCGATCGGCGGCGCGTCCCCCGTAATGTTCTCTCTGCCAGCGCGGAACGGACAAAAACGCCAGGGCCCGAGGGTCTAGGTGAAAGTGGACGGAGCGCACCGGGCGGGGCGGATTTGATCGCGCGAACCCGACCGGGTAAGGTAATCGAGCCGGTGACGAGCCGGGCGGACAGCGGTGCCGAGTTCCTTCGGATCAGCCGCGTCGGCCGGGTCACTGGTTCCCCCGAACCGCTCAGCCCCTCAGGGGTTTGGTGTGTGCGGGGTGTCCAAACGGACGAGTCGGGCAGATCCGAAAATTCGGGTTTGACACGAAGCGACCGGATGGGTAAGCTGGATGAGTTGCCCCGGAGGCGGCCGAGAGAACATCTCGGGAGTCGC
>NZ_JASAMB010000079.1 GCF_029948125.1 Catellatospora sp. KI3 | reverse complement strand
GTTGACGGTGTAGGTCTGGGTTCGTTGGGGGTATTGGCCTGCGTTGGGCCCGTATTTGCTGGTCGGGTTCTTGACGGTGCGTGCCTTGACGCGTTGGCGGGCTCGGGCGGGCAGCAGGTTGTCCTGGACTGCCCGGCCGATCGCGCCGACCATGGCGGTCGGGCCGGCGGGCAGGATGTTGGCTGCGGTGATGACCTGGTCGCGGGCGGTGTGCAGGGCGACGGTGAAGCTGGCCCGGTGGTGCGGAGTGTCGGGCAGGGCGGTGATCGCGTCGGCGGTGGTGCGGATGATGGCCTGGTAGACGGTCAGCAGTGCCCAGACTTCCTGGTCGATGTCGGCGGGGTGGTGTGAGCGCAGGACTCTGCCGTCGAGGACGGTCGACTTGATCGACAGGAATGTGGTCTCGATCTGCCAGCGCTGGTGGTAGAGGTCGACCAGTTCGGTGGCGGGGTAGCGGGTGTGGTCGAGCAGGCTGGTGATCAGCCGCCATGGTTCGGTGCGGGTGGTGCCGTCGG
>NZ_JASAMB010000078.1 GCF_029948125.1 Catellatospora sp. KI3 | reverse complement strand
CCAGGCCTCGTCCGGCTTCTGCTTGCCCTGCTCGACACGGGTCAGACCGTTCTGGATCGCCGTGTTGATGTCACCCGACTTCGGCCCCATGTACTGCGGCACCATCGTGTTCACCGACTGCGAGAAGATCTGCCCCACCGGCGCGTTGTTGAAGAACGGGTTCTTGAAGTCCTTGATCACCGGCTGCTCGTACAGCGACACCGTCGACGGGAAGTTACCCAGCGCCCGGAACACCTTCGCCTGCTGCTCCGGCGCCACCAGCCACTTCGCCAGCTTCGCCGCCTCAGCCACGTTCTTGCCCTGCTTGGGCAGGGTCAGGAACGAACCACCCCAGTTACCGCCACCACCCGGAATCCCGGCGATGTCCCACTTGCCCGAGGAGTCCTTGGCCTGCGACTGGATGTAGGCCATCATCCACGACGGGCACGCCAGGGTCACGAACGAACCGTTCGCCATACCCGCGTTCCAGTCCGCCGACCACGCCGCGATCTTCGCCGACAGGCCCTTGTTGATCGCGTCGATCGTCAGGTCCCAGGCCTTCTTCACACCCGGGTTCGTCTCCAC
>NZ_JASAMB010000077.1 GCF_029948125.1 Catellatospora sp. KI3 | reverse complement strand
ACGGCCGCGGCGGGTTTGGCCGCGGGGAGGATGACGTGCCAGAAGATGCGCAGCGTGGTGCAGCCGTCGACGCGGGCCGCCTCCAGCAGTTCGTCGGGGACGGCTTCGCGCAGGTACTGGGTCATGAAGAAGACGCCGAAGGCGCTGACCAGGCCGGGGGCGACGACGGCGTAGAGGGTGCCGGTCCATTCGATCTTGGCCATGAGCATGTAGAGCGGGATGATGCCCAGCTGGTTCGGGATCATCATGGTGGCGATGATCGTCACGAGGAGGGCGTTGCGGCCCTTGAACCGCAGTTTCGCGAACGAGAACCCGGCCAGGGTCGAGAACAGCACCACGCTGAAGGTGATGGTGCCGGCGGTGATGAGCGAGTTGGCCAGCGCTTTGAAGAACGGGACCGTGCCGAAGGCGCGCTCCAGGTTCTCGAACAGGTTGCCGCCCAGGCCGAGCGGGGGCGGGACCTGGCCGAGGATGCCGTTGTCGTGCGAGGCGACGACCAGCGACCAGTACAGCGGGAACGCCGAGAACAGGGCGATGCCGAGCAGGGCCAGGTAGGTGAGCTTGCCGGGGCGGCG
>NZ_JASAMB010000076.1 GCF_029948125.1 Catellatospora sp. KI3 | reverse complement strand
GACGGAGGCGATCCGTGGAAATTCTGCTCCTGGTCACCGCACGCGCTGGTGAGCCCTCTGCGGTGCTCCCCGCTCTCGACCTGCTCCCGCACACCGTGCGCACCGCGCCCCGCGACGTGCGCACGCTCGTGTCCACCCCCAGCCCCGACGCGGTGCTGGTCGACGCGCGCACCGAACTGTCCGAAGCCCGCGCCACCTGCCGCATGCTGCACGCCACCGGCATCGGCGTGCCGCTGCTGGCCGTCGTCACCGAGGCCGGACTCGTCGCGATCAACGCCGACTGGGGCGTCGACGACGTCATCCTCGCCGGCGCCGGCCCGGCCGAGGTCGAGGCGCGGCTGCGGCTGGCCGTCGGCCGCCTCAACTCCGCCACCGCGGCCGCGGGCGGCCTCATCCGGGGCGGCGAGCTGACCATCGACCCCGACACCTACGCCGCCAAGCTCAAGGGACGCCCGCTCGACCTCACGTACAAGGAGTTCGAGCTGCTGAAGTTCCTGGCCCAGCACCCGGGCCGGGTCTTCACCCGCGACCAGCTGCTGCGCGAGGTGTGGGGCTACGACTACTTCGGCGGCACCCGCACCGTCGACGTGCACGTGCGGCGCCTGCGCGCCAAACTCGGCTCCGA
>NZ_JASAMB010000075.1 GCF_029948125.1 Catellatospora sp. KI3 | reverse complement strand
CGCAGACCATCAACTGGTGGCACATCCAGAACACCGAGCCGATGCTGCCCGTATGGGCGGCGATGGCCAAGGACTACTCCACCGCGCACCCGAACGTGAAGGTCGCGATCCAGCCGCTGGAGAACGAGGCGTTCAAGGCGAAGCTGACCACGGCGACGCAGGCGGGGTCGCCGCCGGACCTGTTCCAGTCGTGGGGCGGGGGTGTGCTGCAGCAGCAGGTCGCCGCGGGGCTGGTCAAGGACATCACGGCTGATGTGCAGCCGTGGATCGGCAGTCTGCTGCCGGCGGCGCTGCAGCCGTTCACGATCGACGGGAGGATCTACGGGGTTCCGTTCGATGTGGGCATGGTCGGGTTCTGGTACAACAAGGACCTGTTCGCCAGGGCCGGGATCACCGCCGCGCCGGCCACGTGGGCGGAGCTGCTGACCACGGTGTCGACGATCAAGTCCAAGGGGATCGTGCCGATCGCGCTGGCGGGCAAGGAGAAGTGGCCGGGCCACTTCTACTGGGCGTACCTGGCGATGCGGATCGGCGGGCTGGGGGCGCTGCAGCAGGCGGCCAAGGACAAGAACTTCGACACCCCGGACTTCATCGCGGCCGGTAAGGCGCTGAAGGACCTGGTCGCGCTGGCACCGTTCCAGAAGGGCTTCCT
>NZ_JASAMB010000074.1 GCF_029948125.1 Catellatospora sp. KI3 | reverse complement strand
GTCGCGAGCTACACCAGCCTGTTCAAGTGGAACGGGTTCAACTTCCCCGACAACTACGTCGGCCTGGACAACTACACCCGCGCCCTGGCCGACCCCGTCTTCCTCGGCGACCTGCGCCGCGGCGCCGTCCTCATCGCCCTGTCCGTCCTCATCCAACTACCCGTCTCACTGGCCCTGGCCATGCTCCTCAACCAGCCCCTACGCGGACGCGCCCTCTACCGCCTGCTCTTCTTCGCCCCCTACGTCCTGTCCGAAGTCACCACCGCGGTCCTGTTCACCCTCGTCTTCTCACCCAACCGCGGCCTCGCCCTCGGCGGCGAGATGTTCGCCGACCCCGACCAGGTCATCTACGCACTGTTCCTCGTCATCTCCTGGAAGTACTTCGGCTTCCACATGATCCTCATGCTCGCCGGACGCCAAGCCATCCCCCGCGAACTCACCGAAGCCGCCACCACCGACGGCGCCGGACCCTGGCAGACCTTCCGACACGTCACCCTGCCACTACTCGGACCCACCATCCGCGTCAGCCTGTTCCTGTCCGTGATCGGCACCATCCAACTGTTCGACATGGTCTGGGTCCTCACCGGCGGCGGCCCCATCCACAGCTCCGAAACCATGGCCGTCACCATGTTCCAATACGGCTTCCGCCGCTTCGAAGTCGGCTACGCCAGCGCCATCAGCATCGCCATGTTCCTGCTCAGCCTCATCTTCGCCCTGCTCTACCAACGATTCGTCCT
>NZ_JASAMB010000073.1 GCF_029948125.1 Catellatospora sp. KI3 | reverse complement strand
ACGACCCCGTCCAGCCCCGCGCCGTCGTCGTCGACCTCGATCGACACCAGCGCCTGGTACACGCTGGTCAACCGCAACAGCGGCAAGGCCCTGGACGTGTACAACTTCTCGACAGCCGACGGCGGCCGCATCACGCAGTGGACCGCCGGCACCGCCGACAACCAGCAGTGGCAGTTCGTCGACTCCGGCGGCGGCTACTACCGCATCCGGTCCCGCCACTCCGGCAAGGTCCTCGACGTCTCCAACTTCTCCACCGCCAACGGCGGCGCCGTCGTCCAGTGGACCGACCTCAACGGCACCAACCAGCAGTGGCGCGTCGTGTGGAGCGGCAGCTACCTGCGGCTGATCAACCGCAACAGCGGCAAGGTCCTGGAAGTCCAGGGCGCCTCCACCGCCGACGGCGCCAACATCGTCCAGTACGACGACTGGGCCGGCAACAACCAGCAGTGGCAACTCGTCCGCCGCTGACCCCGCAGACACGCTCTCACCGCAGCAGTAACGCCGGTGCGCGGGCCACCCGCCCGCGCACCGGCGCCGCCCCGTCGCGTGCACCGGCCCTGACCGCTGCCGCGTCCGGACATCCGCAGCCGGGCCCCACCCGGCCGTCCCAAAGGAGGCTGCCTTGACGGGCACCGCCATCATCGCGCGCACCGCGCCGCCGGCCCGACCCTGGCGCGCCGCGCTGATCACCGTCCTGGTCACGGCCCTGGCCGCCGTCGGAGCCGTCGTACTCGGCACCAGCGGCGCCCAGGCCGCCACCGTGGACACCAGCGCC
>NZ_JASAMB010000072.1 GCF_029948125.1 Catellatospora sp. KI3 | reverse complement strand
TGGGTCAGGAGCACGAAGGTCGTCGCGGGCATCAACATCAACTGGGGCGACACGGCCCGGTTCACCCGCGTCAACGTGTACGGCACCAGCACCGTCATCTGCGACAAGTACCTGGGTGCGCCCAAGGGCAGCGAGCCGACGCACGTGGGCAGCGGTGCCGACGGGACGAACTGCTTCTACAGCGCCTCCGACATCATCCAGCGGTAGGCCCTGACCCGCGGCCGGGCGTCCGCACGGGACGCCCGGCCGCGCGGTGCGATTCATCCGGGGCAGCCGCTGGGCGGCCACCCGACTGCCGGAATCGACCTGGGGTGGCCGGCGCCGGGCGCGGACGATGACGGTGTCGAGCGCGGTCAGGCCGCACCGGATGCCTGACCTGCGGCCCTCGAAACGTTTTCGACGCCCCCTTGACTAATCCGATGTGATCGGTCACATTCGATTGGCGAGGCAGCGACGCGCTCGCCCTATCAGGCCATACCATCGTCGTTTGGATCAAGGCAGTGATCCATGCGGCACGTTCACATGGAACCGTGTTCGCGGCCTGAGCGGGTTGCTCATGGACGCTTCGTCCGGCCACCGGGAACCGGCCGAGAACCCGCACACCGAAACCACTCGGTCCGGGCACTCGCCCGCGCCGACCCGTTCCCAGGAGCCAACACATGACAATGCCGCCTGCCCGCATCCTGCGGGCCACGGCGACGGCCGTACTGCTCATGGCCGTCACCACCGCCACCGCCGCGGTTCTGGCAACCTCGGCCAGCGCCGGTACCACGCTGGGGGCC
>NZ_JASAMB010000071.1 GCF_029948125.1 Catellatospora sp. KI3 | reverse complement strand
TCTCCTGTGAACAACGGCCGGGCCCGGTCGCCGCGAGGACGCGGTGGCCGGGCCCGGCCTTTCCCGGTGTCGAAGGGACCGCTCACACCATGAAAAACACGCTGTACCGCCTCGATCTCAAGGCGTCGCCATACCTCTACGTCCTGCCGTTCTTCGTGCTGTTCGCCGCGTTCGGGGTGTTCCCGCTCATCTACACGGCGTGGGTGTCGCTGCACGACTGGAGCCTGCTGGCCGACGCCCACCCGTGGGTCGGTCTCCAGAACTACAAGGACCTGTTCGCCGACGAGTACTTCTGGAACGCACTGAAGAACACCGCCCAGATCTGGGTGATGTCCACCGTTCCCCAGCTGCTCATGGCACTCGTGCTGGCGCACGTCCTGAACCAGCGCCTGCGCGCCCCCACCTTCTGGCGGATGAGCGCGCTACTGCCGAACATCACGTCCGTCGCCGCTGTCGCGATCATCTTCGGGCAGATCTTCGGCAAGGACTACGGCCTGATCAACTGGCTGCTGGAGAGCCTCGGCCTCGGCCGCATCGACTGGCAGGCGGGCACCGCCTCGTCGCAGATCGCCATCTCCGTGATGATCATATGGCGCTGGACGGGCTACAACGCCCTGATCTACCTCGCCGCCATGCAGGCCGTCTCCAAGGACCTCTACGACGCGGCGTCACTCGACGGCGCGACGAGCTTCCAGCAGCTGCGCCGGATCACGGTCCCGGCGATCCGGCCGACGATCATCTTCACGGTCATCATCTCCACCATCGGCGGCATGCAGGTCCTGGCC
>NZ_JASAMB010000070.1 GCF_029948125.1 Catellatospora sp. KI3 | reverse complement strand
ACGAACCGGAACGGGTAGCCGAGCTTGGCGCGGACGTTGTGCGACAGGTAGTTCGGGTCGATCGGGATGCAGTGCCCGCCGACGCCGGGGCCGGGGTAGAACGCCTGGAACCCGAACGGCTTGGACGAGGCGGCCCGGATCACGTCCCACAGGTCGATGCCGAGCTGGTGGCAGAACTTCGCCATCTCGTTGACCAGCGCGATGTTGATGTGCCGGTACGTGTTCTCCAGCAGCTTGGCGGTCTCGGCCTCGCGGGTGCCCTTGGCGCGCACGACCGTGTCGACGAACCGGCCGTAGAAGTCGGCGGCGGCGTCGGTGCAGGCGGGGGTGTGCCCGCCGACGACCTTCGGGGTGTTGTGCGGCCCGAACTGCGGGTTGCCCGGGTCGATGCGCTCGGGCGAGAACGCCAGGTGGAAATCGGCCCCGGCGACCAGGCCGCCCTCTTCGAGGATGGGGCGCACGTACTCGTCGGTGGTGCCCGGGTAGGTCGTCGACTCCAGGATCACGACCATGCCCGGCCGCAGGTTGCGGGCCACCGCCCGGGTAGCGGAGTCGACCGCGCCCAGGTCCGGGCCGCCGTCGGCCGACAGCGGCGTCGGCACGCAGATCACCGCCGTACGCGCGGAGGCGATCTCCGACTCGTCCGTGGTCGCCCGGAACCCGCCCGCCAGCATCTGCGCGATGTCGCCGTCGGACAGGTCGTCCACGTGCGAACGGCCCTCGTTCAGCGACGCCACCAGCTTCGTGTTCACGTCGTAGCCGAGCACGCTCAGCCCGGCCTTCACGGCCTCCTGCGCCAGCGGCAGACCCACGTACCCCAGCCCGAGGAT
>NZ_JASAMB010000007.1 GCF_029948125.1 Catellatospora sp. KI3 | reverse complement strand
CCGCGAGAACACGGAACTCATGAATCCTCCAGGGCTGGATCTATGTGATTGGTGCCGTAGTGCCGTTCCAGGGCAGGGCTTCCGCTTCCGCCAAGCCTTCGGCCCGGCGGAAGTCCGGCCACCCGAGAGAGGGGTCTCAGGCGGCCGGCGGCCGGTCTCTCAGGGACCGGTGGTCAGGTAGACCACGTTGTTGGACGAGTTCGCGGTGCCGCCGGTGTTGTTGATGACCCGGGCGATGGTGCCCGTGCCGCCGAGCGAGACCGTGACCATGTCGCGGAACGTGGTGCCGCTGGCCGGGACCTCGAAGGCCCGGTCGGCGACGACCGCGGGGTTGACGTTGAAGTAGCAGTAGCTGCCCAGCCCCCACGCCTGGTGCGACGTGACGGAGTTGGCCACCTTGTACGCCGCGTAGCCCCGGGTGGACCCGTTCATCCAGGCGGCCTGGTTCGGCGGGTCGTAGGGCATCTCGTTCTGGAAGAAGTACGTGCGGCCGCCGTTGCCGTTCCAGATGACCTGGTACTTCTGGTAGTGCTCGACGAACAGGCCGTAGAACACGATGTTGTTGCCGTTGACGATCAGGCCGGTGTCGGCGGTGTTGGTGCTCCAGCCGACGCCCGAGCCGTGGTCGGCGCGCCAGATCCAGGTGTGGTCGCCGATCACGTCGTTGCTGTTGATGACGAGGCTGGTGTTGGCCTTGCCGACCCCGGCGCCGCCGATGCGGAAGAACACGTCGTGCAGCGAGGTCGGGTTGGCGGCGTGGCTCGCCGTCGACCCGGCCGGGCCGACCTGCATCAGGGTGGCCGAGCTGGTGCTGCCCGCGTCGATCAGGACGCCGGCGACCTTGACGCCGTCGACGTCGGCGACCGACATCGCCATCACGCCGTTGTCCGGGATGATCGTGGCCAGGCCCAGGCCCAGCACGACCGTGTCGGCCCGGGTGATCCGGATGGTGTCGTTGACGTGGTACACCCCCGGCGTGAACAGCAGGTTCTTGCCGCTGGCCAGCGCCGAGTTGATGCTCGCGGCGGTGTCGCCGGACTTGACGACGTAGAACGTGCTGATGGCCAGCGAGCTGCCCGGCGCGCTGCCGCCGGCCCAGCTGGTGCCGGTGCTGTTGCTGCGCAGCGACGGCACGAACACCTGGTAGGCGCCCTGGCTGTCGACGTACAGGAACGGCTTCTCGCGGACGACCGGGGTCGAGCCGACGTTGGTGTAGGGCGGGCTCGGGAACGTGTTGCCCGGCGCGCCCTGCGTGCCGACGAACACCATGTTCCAGTTCGAGCCGGTCCAGCTGCCGAACTGCGAGTTGCGCGAGATCCACTGCTGCTGGGTGCCCGAGTTGACCTGACCGTCGACCTTCACGTCGGAGAACCAGCCGCCGCTGGCCCAGCCGCCGTCGTCGAGCAGCAGGTTGCCGCGCACGTGCATGCGCCGGTACGGCGCCGCCTGCGACACGGCCCAGCGGTCGGTGCCGCCGTTCGGGGTGACCGACAGGTTCTCCGCACCGCGCCAGAAGTTCTGGGTGGCGTTGTTCGGCGGGAACCAGTCCGCCTCCACGTGCACGGCGCCGTTGATGTTCACCGCGTCCGGGGACAGGCCCAGGCCCAGGACCTGGGTGTAGAAGCCGACGTTGACGTCGACGTTGTAGCTGCCCGGCTTGAACAGCAGCGCGTACCGCTGGGTGCCGAACTGGTTGCTGACCTGGCCGTTGAAGACGCTGTTGAGCTGCGACTGGATCGTCGAAGCCGACTGCGACGGGTCGAAGATCCGCACGTTCGGGCCGAGGTCGGGGTTGTTCGGGTTCGGCGGGACGGTGCTGGTCGAGGGCTGCGGGCCGCCGACCGGGTTGAGGTAGAACGACTGCGCGCCGGTGCCGTTGCAGGTGTACTGCACCAGCTGCACGCTGTCGGCCGTCGAGGCGGCGGGCACGTCCAGGCACTTGCCGCTGAGCCGGCTGACGAAGTGGTACGCCCCGTCGGCCTCCTGCACCGGCAGCCACTGCTGGTTGTTGCCGCCGCCGTAGAGCCACAGGTGGATGGCGGCGTTGTCGGCGGTCGACACGTTGGAGACGTCCCAGACCTGGTTGACGTTCGGGGCGACCCCGGCGCGGAAGTAGCCGCCGCTGGTCGCGTCGAAGCGCCACTGCTGCGCGGTGCTGCCGTTGCAGGCGTACTGCTGCACGGCGGTGCCGTTGGCGGTCGCCGCGGAGCGGGCGTCCACGCACTTGGCACTGTTCTTGTTGACCACCGTGTAGGTGGTGCCGGAGGTGACCGCGGCCTGGGCGGCCGGGGCGGCGAGCACGACCATGACGGCCGCGCCGACCAGCGTCGATACGGCGACGCTGCCGATGAGGAGGCGGCGGTTCATCAGTTCAACGTCCACTTCTGGTTGGCGCCGGTGGTGCAGGACCAGATCTGCAGCCGCGCCCCGTCGGCGGAGCTGTTGTCGGTGACGTCCAGGCAGGTCCCCGAGTAGGTGTTGACCAGCTGCTGGGTGCTGCTGTTGTACGTCCACTTCTGCGAGGTGCCGGTGTGGCAGTCCCACAGGTGCACCTTGGTGCCGTTGGCCGAGCTCGGGCCGACGATGTCCATGCACTTGCCCAGCGAGCTGATCGTGCCGTCGGCGTTGCGGGTCCACTGCTGGGCCGTGGTGCCGTTGCAGGTGTACAGCTGGATCGCGGTGCCGTTGGCGGTCGCCGCCCCGGCCACGTCGACGCACTTGCCGGCCAGGCCGGTGATGGTGCCGCCGCCACCGCCGCCACCACCGGTGCCCTGGGTGCCGGACCAGGTGAAGGTCGCGGTGGTACGGGCGGGCAGGGTGTAGACGAAGGACTGGTTGCCCCAGTTGACGCGTACCGACTGCGCCGACGTGCCGCCGTTGTGCGCGATCAGGGCCTTGGAACCGTCCGGGTTCTTCCACGCCACGTTCTGCACGGTGCTGTTGGCCGACGAGTCGATCCGGTACGCCCCCGGCTTGACGAACTTCGTCAGGTGGCCGGTGGTGTAGTACTCGATCGTGTAGTCGACCTGCCCGGCGCGCGAGCCGCCCTCCTGCACGGTGATCAGACCGGTGCAGGTGCCGCAGCCGCCGTTGTGCGGGCCCATGTTCTGGTTCAGGGCCAGGCTCCACTTGACGACGCTGCTGCTCCAGTTGCGCGTGTAGTTGACGATGTCGGCCATGTCCTCGTTGTGCTGGTTGCCGATCCAGGTGCCGCCCGAGTGCTCGGTGCTGAACTGCTTGACCGACGGGTAGCTGTTGTGCACAGAACTGCCGGTCGACGGGTCGCCGAAGTACCCGTGCCAGGCGATGCCGCCGAAGTTGGCGTCGTTGCGGATGCCCGCGTCGGCCAGGGTCGGGGCGCTCATGCTGGCGTAGTCGCCGTAGTTCCAGTCGTGGATCAGGACCTTGGTGGACAGGCCCGCGCTGCGCAGCGCCGGGTAGACGTTGTTCTTCGTCAGCTCGATGAGGCCGGAGGAGTTCCAGCTCATACCCGGGTAGTCCATCGCGGTCGGGTTGCCCGACTGGCAGCAGTTGGGCTCGTTCTGCACCGACAGGTAGTTCACCGGCGCCCCGGCGGCCTGGTAGGTCTGCAGGTACTTGACCATGTACTGGGCGTAGAGCGAGTAGTACTGCGCCTTCAACCAGCCCATCTGGTCCATCCGGCCGTTGTCCTTCATCCAGCCCGGCGCGCTCCACGGCACGGCCATGATGCGCAGCGCCGGGTTGAGCTGCTTGGCCTGGACGGTCAGCAGGCGGACGTTGGTGTCGTACCCGTTGCTGCCGAAGTCGTTGAGGTCGCAGCAGGTGTCGTCCAGCGACACGTTGCCGGGCCGGGACAGGTCCGAGGCACCGATCGGGTTGCGCACGAATGACAGGCCGATGCCCGAGGTGGGCGAGAACAGCTTGGCCATCACCGCGTCGCGGGTGGCCGCGCTGACCGGGCCGCCGCGCAGCAGGTACGCCGTGGTGTCGGTGATGGACGCCCCAGCCCCCTCGAACTGCTGGTAGGTGGTGTTCTCGTTGACGGTGACGGTCTGGTTGGCGCTGCCGCCCGCGGGACCGAACGCGATGTTCGCCTGCTGCTGCAGGCCCCGGGTGACCGTGCGGCCACCGGAGTCGGAGGTGGTGGTGAGCCAGATGCTCACCGGCTCGCCCGCCGCCTGCGCGGGCGGGGCGACGAGCAGTGCGGCCGCCAGCAGGGCGGCGGCGCCGGCGGCGGTGGCCGCACCGGCGGTGGTCCAGCCTGATCGGGGACGGAACAAGGCGGGACCCTCCTTTCGACAAGCCATGGCGGTGCCATGAGTGGCTGGGGTTGCGGGCCGGGTGGGCGAGGGGGCACCCGCCTGACCCGGCCCGGAGTTTCCTGTGCAGCCGTGCCTTGTACACCCAGAGACGTCGATGTAACTGATGAAACAAAATGATTGACGCTCTGTTGACAGCACTGAAACATACGGCCACATGCCTGTCAAGGCGCCGTTTCCGGGCTCTCGGACCGTCGCAATAGGCCGATTTGCCGGTGAAACAAAATGAAACTTGAGACCTGCCTGCCGCAACTCAGCGGGCAGCAGGGCGCGGCCGAGGGTCTATGGCACCCCGGCGCGAATATGCCAACTTTGTTTACGACTAACGCGGCGCGGCCTGACGGAGCGGGCTAGCGCGGCGCGGGCGCCGTCGAGTCGCGGATGACCAGCTCGGTGCCCAGCGACACGTGTACGGCCTCCAGCGTGTGCCGCTCCAGCATGCGCATCAGCATGGTCACCGCCATCCGGCCCATCTCCTGCAGCGGCTGGCGCACCGTGGTCAGCATCGGCGTCGTCGCCCGGCTCACGTCGATGTCGTCGAACCCGGCCACCGACAGGTCCTGCGGCACCCGCAGCCCCCGGTCGGCGGCGGCGGCCAGCGCCCCCACCGCCATCTTGTCGTTGAACGCCACCAGCGCCGTCGGCCGCTCCGGCAGGTCCAGGAGCTCCCCCGCCGCCAGGTAGCCGTTGGCCGTGTTCGGCTCCGGCACGTGCCGCACCAGCTCGGCCGTCGGCAGCACCCCGGCATCGGCCAGCGGCGCCACGTACCCGGCCATGCGGGCGTCGTTGGCCAGCCACTCCTGCGGGCCGCCGATGATGCCCACCCGCCGATGCCCCAGCTCCACCAGGTGCGACATCAGCCGCCGCGCGCCCGCGAAGTGCGCCGCCGACACCGTCACCACGTCGCGCGGCGGCGACGAGCGCGGGTCGATCACCACGAACGGGAACTGCTGGTCACGCAGCAGGACCAGGTCCTCAAGCGGGTCCGGCGGCAGGATCAGGATCGCGCCCGCGACGTCGGGGCGCTCGCTCAGACCCGTCAACACCCGCACCGGCTGCGCCGCCTCGCCCGCGTTCAGCACCAGCTGGCGGCCGTGCAGCTCCAGCGTCTCCGCGATCGAGCTGACGATGATCCCGAAGTAGTCGGTGAGCACGTACGGGCAGCGCACGTAGATCGCGCCCGAGGCGGCGGGCGGCTCCGGGCGGCGCACCGGGGCACGGTCGCCGAGGCGCTGCACCGCAGCCAGCACCAGGTCACGGGTGTGCGGGGCGACGTTGGTCGCCCCGTTGAGCACCCGGGACACGGTCGCGATGGACAGGCCGGTCTCGGCGGCCACGTCGCGTACGGTCGCCCGTACCCCCGCCGTCCTAGCCACACCGACCTCCCGCTCCCGACACGCCGCCATCATGGCCGCCCACCCCCACCCCGCGCCAGCGACCCCCTCCCCACCGCGCGTCGCCGCGTCCCCGCGTCGTGCAGCGGTTGATCGTGCAGTTTCGGGGAAAGTGCTCGAATCCGGCCCAAGATTCCAGCACTTTCCCCGAAACTGCACGACACCTCCGGTGAAGTGGGGCGCGTGCGTGGTAGTTGCGACCCACGGCACGCACGCGCCCCGGTCTTATGCGCTCATCCGCGCAGGTACGGGCGCAACAGCCGCGGCGGCTGGTCGCCGAACCAGTTCTCGTAGTGCACGATGAGCCGGCCGCCGTACACCCGCTCGTCGCACGGGTGCGTGCGGCCGCAGTGACGGCAGCAGCCGCTGCCGTCGCGCCGGTGAAGACCGATCAGATGCCACCCGCGATCAGCCTGGGACTGCGCGTAGCGACGGAACTCCTCCTCGGCGATCGGCGTGTCCATCGCATACCTCCACCAGCCCGTATTCGAGTCGACACCCTAATCGCGGCACTCCACATTGGTCACAGATTAGGTTTTCGCACACCGACTACGCGGCGTCCGGCGGGACGTCCGTCAGGCGTCATATAGGGCGTCATTTCGGCGTCATTGGGGTACGGTGTACCCGTGACCAATCCAAATGCGACCCTGCGGGCCGTACGTATGGGCATGTTGATGAGTCAGGACGACTTCGCCCGCGCCATCCGCGAGGCGGGCAGGCGCGCGGGTACGCCGAACGACGCCAACAAGCGCCTGGTCCAGCGCTGGGAAGCGGGGGCGATCGTCGCGCCGCGCCCGGTGTACGCCCGAGCGCTGGAGGTCGTCACCGGCCTGCCCATCGGCTCGCTCGGCTTCACGGTCTCGGTCCCGGGCGCGCGGAACACCGCCGAGGAGGCGGCGGACGCCAACGCCGACGCCACGGTGCCGATCACAGTCGGCACCGGCGCCCTCGCCGCCGCCACCTCGGCGGGTCACGGCAGCCACTCGGGCATCTGGCTGAGCCGCTACGAGTACGTGTCCAGCGGGCGCGGCGCCACCTTCACCGGCCTGCACTATGTGGTGGTCTTGCAGCACGGGGACCGGCTGACGGTCCGCAGCCTGCCGGGCTCGTCGGACTCGCCGCTGACCATGGACCTGACCGTCGACGGCAGCGTCCTGACCGGCACCTGGGTGGAGCAGACCGCGAGCGACGGCTACTACCGTGGCGCCCGCTACCACGGCGCCATCCAGATGCTGGTCGAGCCCACCGGGCGGCGCATGGCGGGCAAGTGGGTCGGGTTCGGCAAGGAGATGGACATCAACACCGGCCCCTGGGAGCTGGTCTTCCAGGACGCGTCCACCAACAAGGCCGCGTTGGAGCGCTACAACCGCCGCCCGACCACCTGACCGGGCCGCTTGCGTCGCGTGCAGTTTCGGGGAAAGTGCTGCAATCTTGGGCCGGATTCCAGCACTTTCCCCGAAACTGCACGAACGCCCTGGTGGCGGGGTGGGTGGGCGCACGTCGCAGGGGCGGGGTGGGCCGTTGATCAGGTGGATCGTCCACCTGATCAACGGAGACCACGCACAGTGAAGATCAAGCGTTTCATCCTGCCCGTGCTCGCCAGTGCGGTGCTGGCGCTGCAGGTGGTCGGGGCGCAGGCGGCCCCGGCCAAACCCGCCACTCCGCCCGCCCAGAGCACCGCCGCGGGCGACGGCCTGTGCCGTCCGGGCACGCCCGACGCCGCCTCGCCCACCACGGACTTCTACGACGACAACTTCCTGTTCGGGCCGGAGCAGCTGCCCACCCAGGCCCCGGTCGGCCCGCTGCTCGGCGGCTACCACCGCTTCGGCGCCCTGAACAGCGGCACGTTCCTCACCCAGTACGGCAACGACACGACGCCACCGACCCGCTACGTCTACCCGCCCGCCATGGGCTATGTCATCCAGTACGACGGCCTGCCGATCAAGTTCTCCCAGCAGCTGCAGCCCGGCACCCGGATCGACCGGTTCGGCAGCCCCGGCACCGGCCAGTTCCTGGCCCCGCTCGGCACCCCGTTCGCCCAGCGCGGCCTGCCGCCGTCCAACCTCAACACCCCCACGCCGGAGATGGCGCACGAGGACATCGTGCCGCTGGCCAACTACCACGTGTACTGCGTGCTCAAGCCGTTCACCGTGGACACCGGCCCGATCGCGACCTGGTTCGCCCAGCCCAGCCTCGGCACCCAGTACGTGCTGAACCGGTCGTACCTGCCGCAGGCCGGGTCGAGCCTGAGCGTGCAGTGGCTGCTGGACAACAGGTTCCTGGTCGAGGAGCGGCCGCCGGCCTACGCGGACGGCTACTGCGCGACCGCGAAGGGCGCGAGCCCCTGCCCGAGGCCGAGGCCCTGACCCGCACGATGACCGCGGTCCCCGGTGCCGGTGCGCCGGGGACCGCGCCTGTGCGCGACCGATCGCGGTTGCGGTATGGCGGCCGCCGTGGCTACGGTCGGCGGTGATGAGCCAGCCTGACGAGTACCGCCCGGTCGCCCTGGTCACCGGAGTCGGTCGCACCGCCAACATCGGCGCCGCGGTGGTACGCCGCCTGGTCGCCGACGGCTACCGGGTCTTCGCCACGGGCCTGCCCCGCTACGACAGCAGCGTCGGCGTGCCCGGCGACGATCCCGCCGCCCTGGCCGCCGAACTCGGCCCCGACGTGCACGTCGCCCCGCACGACCTGTCCACGCCCGACGGTCCGGCCGAGCTGGTCGCCGCGGTCGTCGACCGGTTCGGCGGGGTGGACGCCCTGGTCTCCTGCCACGCGTACTCGACCTCGACGCCGCTGGGCAGCCTCGACGCCGCCGAGATCGACCGGCACCTGACCGTGAACGTCCGCGCGAACATGCTGCTGGTCCAGGCGTACGCAGCCGCGCACGACGACGCCCGCCCCGGCCGGATCGTCCTGTTCACCAGCGGCCAGCGCCACGGCCCGATGACCACCGAGCTGGCCTACGCCGCCTCGAAAGCCGCCATCGAGTACCTGGCCAGGGACTTCTCCGCGCTGCTCGCCGCACGCGGCATCACTGTGAACGCGGTCAACCCCGGCCCGAACGACACCGGCTGGGCCGATCCAGAGACCTATGAGTGGGTGCGCGAGCGGTTCCCGCGCAAGCGCTGGGGCATCCCGCAGGACACCGCGAAGCTGGTCGCCTTCCTGTGCTCGGACGAGGCGGAGTGGGTGACCGCCCAGGTGATCGACTCGGCGGGCGGCTTCGGCCTGCACGTGGCCTGAGCCGCGAGCGCATTCAGGGACGGTCGCGGTACTCCGAGACGTAGTAGAGCCCGGCGGCGAAGACGTTCAGGAACACGAAGCCGAGCAGCCACAGGTTGCGGGCCTGGCCGAACAGCCGGTGGTTGCCCAGCATGTCGCGGAACATCCACAGCCAGAACGCCAGCACCGGCACGATCAGCGCCACCGCGATCAGGGGACCCGCCAGCTCCATCGCCGCACTCCGCTCGCCGTTCCTGCCCGCGAAACTACCTCATTCCCAGTACGGCGAGACGTGCGGATCGAACAGGGACAGCTCCTGCTCGGTGGGGACCTCGAACAGGTCCGCCCACCGCACCAGCTCCTCGTCGGTGATCGGGAACGAGCGCGTGCCGGGTCCCGCGTCGCGGGCGGCGACCCGCTCCCGCAGCACCTCCAGGGGCGGGTTGAGCACGTGCAGCTCCACTCGGGCACTGGCGACCCGGCCCGCGGCCCGGACCTGGTCCCGCTGGGTGCGGTGCCACGCGCCGAAGTCGAGCACGACGCTGCCGCCGAGGCTGAGGATACGGACCGTGACCGCCAGCAGCAGCGGCTCCAGCTGCGGCCGCATCGGGTCGGCCCGTTCGCGGTGCGGGCCTTCGAGCAGGTCGATCAGCCACTCGTCGGAGCTGATCCGCAGGGCGCCGTGGTCGGCGGCGAGCTGGTGCGCCAGCGTGGTCTTGCCCGCTCCCGGCAGGCCGCACATGAGGAACAGCGTGGCACTCATCCGTAGCAGTGTATTGAGCGCGCTCCGTCCGGGAACCCTCCGAGCGGAGGGCCCCCGGACGGCCGGTCACTCGTTGCGGGCCGTCTCCGGGCCGGTGATCCGGCGCAGCAGCGGCAGCGTGGACCCGATGATCGCCAGCGATCCGGCCAGCCCGGCCAGCACGGTCAGGTAGTAGCCGACGCTGGGCGGGCGCAGGTCGTAGTCCATCTGCGCGGTGAGGAACAGCTGCGCGGACAGCAGTCCGGCCCCGATCGCGACCACGGCCACGACCAGCAGCGGCACCGCGCTCTCCAGGGCGACCACCAGCCGCAGCGTACGCAGCGGCACTCCGGACAGGCGCAGCAGGCTGAACGGGCGCTTGCGCTCGGACAGGCCGCCGACGATGCCGACCGCGAGGCTGCATCCGGCGATGGGCAGGCTGGCCAGGATGATGACGTTGGCGAGCTGCTTCCAGCCGGTGAGGGTGTTGTTGAAGTCGGCCTCGAAGTCGCCGGCCACCATCGGCGGCACCTGGTACTGCGGCAGGCCGAGTTCCAGCACGGTGCGGGCCCGCTCGACCGCTGGGGCCGAGTCGTCGGTGCGCACGACCAGCGACATCAGCGGCAGCTGCGCGTACTGCTCCGGGGTGACGGTGGAGGCGGCCCAGACCGTGTCCGGACCCCGGTTCTCGGGGTATCCGATGAGGTCGCTCCAGACCTCGGCCACCGCCGCGCCGGGCGCGCAGCGGCCGAAGACCGGATCGAGTTCGGCGCAGGAGACCACCCCCGGCAGCGAGCCGAAGTCGTCGGGGCCCGCGCCCGGCCGCTCCACCGGGTTGTGGCGCACGCCGATCACCCGGCCGACGCCGGGGACGTCGCGCAGCCCGGCCGAGACGGGCTCGGGCACCGCGGTCGGCGGCTCCCCCTCGAAGTAGACGTGCAGGCTGCCCACGCTGGCGGCGCTGCCGTGGCTCGTGCCGCGCTCGGCGACGATCGTGGTGATGATGCCGACGGCGGTGCTGGTCACGAACAGGGCCAGCATCAGGCCGCTGACCGCGCGGAACGCGGCCTGCGGGTTGTCGGCCAGCCGCCGCGCGGCGACGAGGGTGGCGGGTCGGTTGGCCCGCCGGGCCAGCAGCCGCGCCCCGACCATGGTGAGGTACGGCCCCGCCACGACCAGCCCCACCATGACGATGAGCAGGCCGGGCAGGAACGCGGCGACCTGCCCCTGGGAGGTCGGCGGACGGCGGCCGATGAAGTACGTCAGCTCGGCCAGGCCCAGCGCGAGCGGGATCAGCCGGTACGCCCGCGGCGGGCGCGGCGTGACCCGCCGGGTCACCCCGAGCGGCGAGATCCGCACCCGGCGCAGCGCGAGCCGGGCCGCGACCGCGGCCGCCAGCGGCACCCCGACGGCGACCAGCAGCGCGTCGAGCCAGGTGACCGTCACCTCGTCGGGGTAGAAGGCCGAGCCGGTGAAGGGGATGCTCGCCAGCGTGTCGTGGCCCAGGGCGTACAGCGCGAAGCCGATCGCGGTGCCGATGAACGCGGCCACGGTCGACTCGACCGCCGCGATCACCGAGACCTGGCGCGGGGTGGCGCCGACCAGCCGCATCGCGGCGAAGCGCTGCTCGCGCCGGGCGGCGTTGAGCCTGGTGGCGGTGCCGATGAAGATGAGCACGGGGAACAGCAGGCCGCCCGCGACCGTGGACAGCACCAGGTCGAGCCCTGCCGACCGGGCGCCGGGCGGCTCCGCGCCGATGCTGGTCACCTGCTTCGCGCCGGCCGCGGCCAGCTCCTCGGGCGCGTGTCCGATGACGACGAGCATGGTGTCCGGGTCGGGCACCATGCCCCGGTCGATGGTGCCGACCAGCCGGCCCGGGTAGCGGTCGCCGAGCTGGTCGGCGGGGGTCGCGGCGAGCAGCTCGGCCAGTTTCGGCGAGGCGTAGTACTCGCCGGGGCCGGGCAGGCGGGGCAGGCCGGGCGGCACGGGGGCGGCCGGGCCGGTGGCGGCGACGTCGAGCCGTCCGATCAGCTTGCCCTGGTGGAAGTCCTCGCGCAGCACCCAGTACAGCGGGTCGGCACCGGGGGCCGGGGCCGCTTCGGTGGTGCCGGTGGTCATCCAGCCGTACCGGGCGGTCTGCTTGTCGACGGCGTGCAGGCTGGCCAGGGTGGCCAGCAGCAGGCCGGTGCCCAAAGCGACGGCGGCGGCGATGACGGCCAGGCGCGCGACGGCCTCCCGGCCGCCGGTGACGGCCAGGCGCACTGCGAAGCGGATCATGCGGTGACCCGCTCCAGCTCGGTGGCGCGCCCGTCGCGGACGATCACCTCGCGGTCGGCGTACGCCGCCACCCGCGGCTCGTGGGTCACCAGGATGACCGTGGTGCCCTGCTCCCGGGCGGCCTCGACCAGCAGGTCGAGCACCTGCTCGCCGGTGAGCGAGTCCAGCGACCCGGTCGGCTCGTCGGCGAACAGCACCTGCGGCCGGGTCACCATGCCGCGCGCCAGCGCGACCCGCTGGGCCTGGCCGCCGGACAGCTCACCGGAGCGGCGCCCCTCCAGCCCGTCCAGGCCCAGCCGGGCGAACCACGGGCGCGCCCGCTCCAGCGCCACCTTGCGGCGTACGCCGCCGAGCAGCAGCGGCAGCGCGACGTTCTCCTCGGCGGTCAGCTCCGGCACGAGCTGCCCGAACTGGAACACGAAGCCGAACCGCTCCCGCCGCAGCGTGCTGCGCTTCTCCTCGTCCAGGGTGTCGATCCGGGCGCCGTCGAACGACACCTCGCCACTGCCCGGGACCAGGATGCCGGCCAGGCAGTGCAGCATGGTCGTCTTGCCGGAGCCGCTGGGGCCGGTGACCGCGACGATCTCACCGGGCGCGGCCCAGAAGTCGGCCCCGCGCAGGGCCGGGGTCTGGCCGAACGACAGCTCCAGGCCGCGCGCCTCGATCAGGCGCCGGGCGGTCACGGCCGCACCTGCTTGGCCAGCATGTCGAGCCGGGCCTTAGTGGTGTCGATCCAGCGCAGGTCGGCCTCCAGGTGGAACAGGCCGTGGTCGGCCAGCAGCGCGTCGACCAGGTTGCCGGTGCGCTTGACCTCGGTGAGTTCGCGCATCCGCTGGATGTGCGCGGCGCGCTGGGTGTCCAGGTACTCCTCGGCCGGACGCTCCAGCATGATCGCCAGCACGACCTTGGCGAACAGCACGGTCTGCAGGTGCGGTTCGGGCTCGACCGGCTCGGTCAGCCAGGTCTCCACCTCGGTCGCACCGAGGTCGGTGATGACGTAGCGCTTGCGGTCGGGGCCCTCGCCGGGGCCGACCTCGCTGATGACGACCTTGCCGTCGCGGGCCAGCCGGCTGAGCGTCGAGTAGACCTGTCCGTAGGGCAGCGGTTTGCCGCGCCCGAAGTAGGCGTCGTAGTCGCGCTTGAGGTCGTAGCCGTGCCGCGGCTCGCGCTCGAGCAGTCCGAGAAGGGTCAGGGGGACACTCATACCCGGGAGCATACACCGGGTGTATACCTTGAGTGTATACACCCGGCGGCTAGTTGCTCCGGGAAACGGCAAGGGCGCCTCCCCGTACCCGGGAAGGCGCCCTTGACCTGGCTATATCAACGGCCGCGGCGTGCGCTCACGACGGCCAGCCGCTCGTTGAGGATCTCTTCCAGCTCCTCGATCGAGCGCCGCTCCAGCAGCATGTCCCAGTGCGTACGCGGCGGCTTGGCCTTCTTCTGCTCCGGCTCGCTGCCGTCCATCAGCCGCGCCACGCTGCCGTCGAACTTGCACTCCCACAGCGGCGGCACCTCGGCGTCCATCGCGAACGGGACCTCGAACCGGTGCCCGTTGGCGCACAGGAATTCACGCGTCTGACGCGGCGCGAGCTCGGTGTTGCGGTCCGACTCGTAGCTGACGGCACCCAGTCGGCTTCCCCGCAGCATCCGCTCGCCCATACCCGCTCCTCACGATCGGAGAAAACACTTCCGGAGTCGCAACGAGGGGCGGCACGGTTTTGTTCCTCGCGCCACTCCTGGAATGCGGAACGGGGCCCCCGCGGCGGGCGGTGGCCCCGTTCGGTCCAGAGCGGATCAGCTGGTCGGGAAGTTGTCCGCGGTGCGGATGCGCGAGCGCATGAACAGACCCGAGTCCTGCAGCACCGAGGTGCCCGCGTACTGGCCGCCAGCGCAGGTGCCGGGCTTGAACGCCGCGCTGCTCTCACTGGCGTCGGAGTAGGTCCAGTTCGCGTAGCTGATCTTCAGCCGGTCCAGCATGTCCAGCCAGGCGGTGCTGCTGGACTGGTCGAACGCGCCGCCGCCGGTGTAGGTGACGGTGCCGAACTCGGTGACGAACATCGGCAGCGAGGCCGCCGCCCGCTCCAGCTCGGCGCGGTAGTTGTCCTTGTGCGAGGCCGCGTAGAAGTGGAACGTGTACATCACGTTCTGCGCGTTGACCTTGTTGTTGATGACCTCGGAGGCGTTGCCGCCCTCCGAGACGCCCAGCGAGGACCAGCCGCGGGTGCCGACGATGACCACCGCGTCCGGGTCGTTGGCGCGGATCACCGGGATGACCTGCTCGGCGTAGCTCTTGATGCCCGCCCAGCTCACGCCGTTGGGCTCGTTGGCGATCTCGTAGATCACGTTGTTCTTCGCGGCGTTGCGGGCCGAGACCGCCGCGAAGAACGTCTTCGCCCGGTCGAGGTTGTAGTTCGGGTCGCCCGGGGTCAGCGTGTGGAAGTCGATCAGGGCGTACATGCCGCGGGCCTGGGCCTTGTCGACCAGCGTGTTCACCTGGTTGGTGAACGCGGTCGGGTTGGTCTCGTAGCCCTGCTCCTGCACGTACATCGCGATGCGCAGCAGGTCGGCGTTCCAGTCGTTGGCCAGCGCGTCCAACGAGGCGTCGTTGTAGCAGTTGGCGAACCACTGCAGGCCGTGCGTGCTCATGCCGCGCAGCTGGATCGGCTTGTTGTACTGGTTGCACAGGTTCACGCCGCAGACGTGCAGCTGGCCGTTGATCGCGACCGGGGTGGTCCCGGTCGGCTGGCTCGGCGAGGGCGACGGGGACGGCGACTTCGACGGCGAGGCCGAGGGCGACGGGTTCGTCGAGCGGCTGGGCGACGGCGAGTTGGTGACCGTGCCGGTGCAGACCGTGCCGTTCAGCGTGAACGAGGTCGGGATCGGGTTGGCGGTGGTCCAGCTGCCGTTGAAGCCGATCGTGGTCGAGGCGCCGGTGGCCAGCGCGCCGTTGTAGTCCATGCTGACCGCGGTGACGTTGGCACCGCTCTGGCTGTACGTCGCCGACCAGCCCTGCACGACCTTCTGGCCGCTGTCGGGGAAGGTCCACTTGAGCGTCCAGGAGCTGACCGCGTCGCCGAGGTTCTTGATGGCGACGTTGCCGGTGAAGCCACCGGCCCAGCTGTTGGCGGTGTAGGTGACCTGGCAGCCGGTGGCCGCCATCGCGTTGACCGCCGGCAGGGCGGCGGTCACGCCGGCGGCGAGCGCGGCGACGGCACCGGCCGCGACCACGCTGCGCCGGGAGGCGCGCGGGAGGAACTGCATGGGACTGGCCTTTCTGTTCTGTCCGGTGATCGGGAGTGGACATTCCGGATGGATCAGGCCGCGTCCGCGCCTGGCGTACGGGCAGTTGCGCGCAGGCGGGACGACATGGAGCGCCACCACTTGGGCCGGGAGCGCTCCCACGGGACGGAGCTTAAGGCGCCGGTAACGCGTTCGCAATATCTCGATCCATGACGGCCCGGCAGCGCGGTGTCCGGCATGGAACTTTCAGAAGTCCTGCGGCGCAATGCCCGGCTGACCCGGACCTTGACACGCTCATCGAAGGCCGTGAAACTTTGCCGAAACATGACAACGTTGTCCGCCGGCAAAGGAGCATGTCATGCCACCCCTTTCACCCAGGCCGCTCGCCGCGGCCTCGGCCCTCTCCCTGGTCGCCGCACTACTGACCGCCGGGCTCGCCGCCGCGCCCGCGCACGCCGCCGTGCCCGCCGACCTGACCCCGCTGGTCAACCCGCTGATCGGCACCCAGAAGGAGGGCAACACCTTCCCCGGTGCGGCCCTGCCCTTCGGCATGGTGCAGCTCAGCCCGGACACCGGCTGGGGCACCGGGTACAACTACGACCAGACCAAGATCCGCGGCTTCTCGCACACCCACCTGTCCGGCGTCGGCTGCGGCTCGGCCACCGAGGTGTCGGTGATGCCGACCGTCGGCGCGGTCAACTCCAACGAGCCCAACACCTACGGCCAGACCCTCAACCACGCCCAGGAGCAGGCCACCGCCGGGTTCTACCGGGTCGGCATGCCCAACGGGGTCACCGCCGAGCTGACCGCCACGCTGCGCACCGGCTGGCACCGGTACACCTTCCCGGCCAGCACCCAGGCCAACGTCCTGTTCAACACCTCCGAGGTCAAGGGCGGCAACGGCGGGGCCAACAGCTCCTCGGTGTCCATCGTGGGCAGCGACACCGTCGAGGGCTCGGTGACCGAGAGCGGCTTCTGCAACACCTCCCCCGCGCACACCGTCTACTTCTCGGCGAAGTTCAGCCGCCCGTTCGCCTCGTTCGGGACCTGGTCGGGCGGCACGTTCACCAGCGGCAGCCGCGCCTCCACCGGCAGCGCCTCCACCGGCGGCTGGGTGCGGTTCGACACCAGCACCGACCGGACGGTCACGCTGAAGGTCGGGCTGTCGTACACGGGGATCGCGGGCGCGCGCAACAACCTCGCCGCCGAGACCGCCTCGGCCGGGTTCAACTTCGACACCGTCAAGCAGGCCGCGCACGACACCTGGAACGCCAAGCTGCACAAGGCCGAGGTCGACGGGGGTACGGCCGACCGCCAGACCGCCTTCTACACCTCGCTCTACCACTCGCTGCTGCACCCGAACCTGTCCGGCGACACCGACGGCTCCTACCGGGGCTTCGACAACGTGACGCGGACCGCGGCCGGGTACACGCCCTACCAGACGTTCTCGCTGTGGGACACCTACCGCGCGCAGAACCAGCTCGTCGCGCTGCTGGAGCCGCAGGTCGCCCGCGACTACGCGCTCTCGCTGCTGGCCGTGGACCGCGAGCTGGGCTGGCTGCCGCGCTGGTCGCTCTACAACACCGAGACCAACACCATGACCGGCGACCCGGTCGGCCCGTTCCTGGTCGACCTGTGGGCGCGCGGGCTGCTCAACGGGTACGAGGAGCAGTTCTACACCGCGCTGCGCAAGAACGCGACCGGCGTGCCCGGCGCCGGGCTGGGCATCAACGCCCGCAACGGCAACAACTACTACACCTCCATCGGCTACATCCCGACCAGCGCCTCGTGCAGCCCCACCCACTCGTTCGACCACGACTGCCAGTACCCGGCCTCGGCGACGCTGGAGTACGCCGCCTCCGACGCCGCGCTGTCGCTGATGGCGCGGGCGCTGGGCCACACCGCCGACGCGGACATGTTCGCCGCCCGGGGCCTGAACTACCGCAACCTGTTCGACTCCTCCATCGGCTTCTTCCGGCCGCGCAACGCGGGCGGGACCTGGCAGGGGTCGTACAGCCCGACCGACGGGGCGCACATGTTCCACGAGGCGGGGGCGTACCAGTACCAGTGGCTGGTGCCGCAGGACCCGGACGGCCTGGTCGCGCTGCTGGGCGGGAAGACGGCCGCCAACGCGCGGCTGGACCAGTTCTTCGCCTACAGCGGGCTGCTGTCCGACCCGTCGGGCACCGCCCGCACCAAGTGGGTCAACGGCGCCTACGACTACTACAGCTTCATGACCTACAACCCGAACAACGAGCCGGACCTGCTGGCGCCGTACACGTACCTGTGGACGGGGCAGCCGTACAAGACGGCGACGGTGGTGCGCTCGGCGTTCACGCTGTTCTCCAACGCGCCTAACGGCGTCACCGGCAACGACGACCTGGGCACCATGTCCGCCTGGTACGTCTTCTCCTCGCTGGGCCTGTACCCGCTGATGAACGGCGCCAACTTCTACGGCGTCACCACCCCGCAGTTCCCGTACGCCAAGGTCACCGTCGGCTCGTACGGCACGCAGCAGGGCGGCACGCTGACCGTCAACGCCCCCGGCGTCACCGACGCCAACCGGTACATCACGGCGGCCGCCCGCAACGGCGCCGGGTTCACCCGGACGTGGCTGTCGCAGGCGGACATCGCCAAGGGCGCCACGCTGGACTACACCGTCAGCGGCACCCCCGGCACCTGGGGCACCGGCGCGAACGACGCCCCGCCCTCGGCCGTACACGCGAATCCGCCCGCCCTGGGCACCAACCTGGCCCTCAACAGGCCCGCGACCGGCTCCGCCGCGTGCGCGAGCACCGAGGGCCCGGACAAGGCCGTCAACGGCAGCGTGGGCGGCGGCAACACCGACAAGTTCTGCTCGCTGACCGGCCCGAGCTGGCTGCAGGTCGACCTCGGGTCCAACCAGCAGATCGGCAGCTTCGTGGTCCGGCACGCGGGCGCTGGCGGCGAGTCGGCCGACTTCGACACCAAGGCGTTCACCATCCAGCTGTCCACCGACGGCGCCAACTGGTCCACGCCGGTGACCGTCACCGGCGCCAACAGCGGCGTCACCACGCACACCATCGCCACCGCGACGGCCCGCTACGTGAAACTCAACGTCAGCGCGCCGACGCAGACCACCGACACCGCCACCCGGATCTACGAGCTCGAGGTGTACGCCCCGACGGCGGGCCCGGTGAACCTGGCCCTGAACAAGCCCGTCACCAGCACCACCGCCTGCGCGGCCAACGAGGGTCCGGAGAAGGCCGTCAACGGCACCGTCAGCGGCGGCAACTCCGACAAGTTCTGCTCCGGGGTGGCCGGGGCCTGGATCCGGGTCGACCTCGGCTCGGTCCGCAGCATCAGCCGGTTCGAGATCGCGCACGCCGAGGCGGGCGGCGAGCCCGCGACCTACAACACGAAGGCCTACACGATCGACGTGTCGACCGACGGCACCACCTGGACGCCGATCGTGGCGATCACCAACAACACGGCCGCCAACACCGCGCACCAGGTGACCGCGACCGGCCGGTACGTCCGCCTCACCGTGCAGACCCCGACCCAGACCACCGACGGCGCGACCCGCGTCTACGAGCTGCGCGTCCTGGGCTGACCGGGACATCACCCGTACGCGGTCACACCTCATCCGGTGTACCCACACCACCTGAGGT
This sequence comes from Catellatospora sp. KI3, assembly GCF_029948125.1. Lineage (GTDB taxonomy): Bacteria > Actinomycetota > Actinomycetes > Mycobacteriales > Micromonosporaceae > Catellatospora. The sequence continues at coordinate 296,942 of NZ_JASAMB010000007.1, read as the reverse complement.
GTGGCCGCTGCGGCAGGTACCTGTTCCCGCCGTCGGCGGGCTGTGACGCCGCGGGCCGCGACCGGCGGCCCGCGGCGCCCCCGTTTCAGCCCGCGAAGACGGTGAAGCCCGCGCGCAGCAGGTCGGACTCGCGCGAGGACGGGCCGACGAGCAGTTCGAACGCGCCCGGCTCGACGACCCGGCGACCGGCCGAGTCGACCAGCGTGCAGGCGGCGGCGGGCAGCTCCAGGTCGACCGTGCGGGCCTCACCGGGGGCGAGCACGACCTGCCGGAACGTCTTGAGCTCCTTCTCCGCCCAGGTCACCGACGTGATCGTGTCGGTGACGTACACCTGGACGGTCTCGGTGACCGGCCGGGTGCCGCTGTTGCGCACGATCACCCGGGCCCGCACCGTGTCCTCCGGGCGCACCTCGGGGGTGAGCACGTGCAGGTCGGCGTACTCGACGGTGCTGTAGCTCAGGCCCTCGCCGAACACGAACGCCGGTGCCTGGGTGAGGTCGGCGTAGCGGGTGCCGTGCTGGCCCCGGATCTGGTTGTAGTACGTCGGCTGCTGGCCGGCGTGGCGGGCGAACGAGATGGGCAGGCGGCCGGTCGGCTCGACCAGGCCGAGCACGAGTTCGGCGACAGCCTGGCCGCCGCGCATGCCCGGGTTGAACGCGTACACGATCGCGGCGGCGTTGTGGGCCGAGGGCGGCAGCACCAGCGGCTTGGAGCTGACCAGCACCACGACCAGCGGCCTGCCCGTCGCGGCGAGCGCGTCCAGCAGCGCCACCTGCCCGCCCACCAGCTCCAGCGTCGCCGTGGACTTGGTCTCGCCGACCAGCTCGATCCGGTCGCCCACCACGGCCACGACGTAGTCGGCGGACTCGGCCGCCGCCACCGCCTCGGCGATCATCGCGGCGTCGGGCTCGGCCGGGACGGCGATGTCGGGGCGGGGCTGGCCGTCCGGGAAGTACGGGCCCTCCGGGTCGGGGCCGGTGGTCAGGATCTCCGCACCCCGGGCGTGCGCGACGGTCCAGTCGGCGGGCACGTGCGCGCGGAACCCGTCCAGCACCGTCGAGATCATCTCGCGCGGGTGGCCGTCGGGCAGCCACTCGGCCTGGCCGGAGGCCCCGGCCCAGTCGCCGAGCGTGGTGTGCGGGTCGTCGGCGTTCGGGCCGATCAGCGCGACGGTGCGGGCGGTGCCGTCGCCGGTGGCGCGGCCGGTGGCGTCGGCGGTCAGGCCGCCGGCGAGCGGGAGGGTGCCGTCGTTGGTCAGCAGCACCAGCGACCGGCGCGCCACCTCCAGGTTCAGCTCGGTGTGGGCGGCGCTGGCGATGACCTCGGCCTGGCGGGCCACGTCGGGCAGGCGCGGGTTCTCGAACAGGCCCAGGTCGAACTTGAGGGTGAGGATGCGGCTGACCGCCGCGTCCAGGTCGGCCTCCTCCAGCATCCCCTTGGCGACCGCGTCCTGCGCGCCCTCGAAGAAGTCCGGCGTGGTCATCACCATGTCGTTGCCCGCGCGCACGGCCAGCGCCGCCGCCTCGGTGGCGTCGGCGGCGACCTTCTGCTCCCACACCATCCGGCCGACGTTGTCCCAGTCGGTGACCAGCGTGCCGGTGTACCCCCACTCGCCGCGCAGCACCTCGTTGAGCAGCCAGTTGTTGATGGTGATCGGCACGCCGTCCATGGACTGGTAGCCGAGCATGAAGGTGCGGCAGCCCTCGCGGGCGACCCGCTCGAACGGCGGCAGGAACCACGAGCGCAGCTTGCGCCGCGAGATGTCGGCCTCGCTGGCGTCGCGCCCGCCCTGGGTCTCGGAGTAGCCGGCGAAGTGCTTGGCGCAGGCCAGGATCGCGGTCGGGTCGTGCAGGCCGTCGCCCTGGTAGCCGCGCACCATCGCCGAGGCCAGCTCGCCGATCAGGAACGGGTCCTCGCCGAAGGTCTCGCTGACCCGGCCCCAGCGCAGGTCGCGGGCGATGCACAGGACCGGGGAGAAGGTCCAGTGGATGCCGGTGGCGGCGACTTCCACCGCGGTCGCGCGGGCGGCCCGCTCGACCAGGTCCGGGTCCCAGGTGGCGGCCATGCCGAGCTGGGTCGGGAAGATGGTGGCGCCGATGTGGAACGAGTGGCCGTGGATGCAGTCCTCGGCTACCAGCAGCGGAATGCCCAGCCGGGAGTCGGCGGCCAGCCTGGTGGCCTCGCGGAGGTGGTCGGGCGAGGCGTGCAGGATCGAGCCGGTGTGCAGGTCCTCGACGATGTGGCGGACGCCGTCGCGAGCGGCCAGTTGCAGCATCTGCCCGGCCTTCTCGGCCAGGGTCATCCGCCCCAGCAGGTCGGCGACGCGGTCGGCGGTGGGCAGGTCGGGGTCGAGGTAGGGCAGCGGGGAGTTCACGGGGTAGGTCCTTTCATGAACGCCCGAGTGGGGCGTTCCCGGCGCACGGTCCACGGCAGCCCCCGCCCGCGTCGCCGGGAGAGCGCTCTCCGGACACTATAACCTTATTCGGCGACCTACCGTCAGCCCCGACAGAGCGTATCGGGTACGGGCCGCCCTGTCCGCATCGCGACTCCCTCCCGAGCTCCGCCGATTGGCAACGTTGTCAGAATTCATTGACAAGGTTGCATATGGTGTCCAAGCTGGACGGCAGCACCCGCTCTGGCGGTCTTTCGGCAGCCGCCTCCCCCGTCCCGGAGGTCTTCCGTGCAACCCGTCCCCCGCATCGCCGCCCGCCTGGCCACGTTGCTGGTCACGCTGCTGACCGCGCTGCTGTCCGCGGCGATCCTGCCCGCCGCCCCCGCGCAGGCCGCCGTCCCCACCCGCCCGATCCGGATCATGCCGCTCGGCGACTCGATCACCTGGGGCGAGGGCAGCCCCACCCGCTCCAGCTACCGCGCCGCGCTGTGGCAGCGCCTGGTCAACCACGCCGGGTACGCCGTCGACTTCGTCGGCTCGCAGCAGACCGGCAGCCTGCCCGACACCGACAACGAGGGCCACTCCGGCTGGCGCATCGACCAGATCGCCGCCAGCGCCACCGGCTGGCTCAGCACGTACCAGCCCGACGTGGTGCTGCTGCACATCGGCACCAACGACATGAACCAGAACTACGACACCGCCAACGCGCCCGCGCGGCTGGGCTCGCTCATCGACCAGATCCTGGCCGCCCGGCCCACCGCCACCGTGCTGATCGCCAAGATCGTGCCCGCGCTGGACGCGACCATCCAGGCCCGGATCAACACCTTCAACGCGGCCGTGCCGGGGATCGTCTCCGCCCGGGGCGCGCGGGCCAGGCTGGTCGACCTGTCCGTGCTCGGCTCGGCCGACCTGGCCGACACGCTGCACCCCAACGACGCCGGGTACGCCCGGATGGCGGTGCGCTGGTACAGCGCGCTGGAGCCGGTACTCGGCGACGGGCGCGACCACCCGCTGCTGTCGACCGCGTTCGAGGCTGCCGACACCGCCCCCACCTGGCGCGACAGCATCGCGGCAGCGGTCAACGTGGGCGGCTACTGCTGCGCGCTGACGGCGATGGAGGCGTCCACCCGGACCGAGCTGGGGCACAGCGGGGCCGGGGCGCTGATGTACTCAGGGTCGGACAACTCGGCGACGCAGTCGTACTCGTACGCCCGCATCTTCGCCGCCGATCTGCCGCTGACCTCGCGCAGCGTGCTGTCGTACTGGATCTACCCGCAGCAGGCCAACGGCACCTTCGTCGGCGTCGACCTGCAGTTCAGCGACGGTTCGGCCCTGCGCGACAGCGGCGCCGCCGACCAGTACGGCGTACGCGCCCACCCGCAGTTCCAGGGCGAGGGCGGGCACCTGGTCGTCAACCAGTGGAACCTGGTCCGGGTCAACCTCGGGGCGCTGGCCGGACGCACCGTCACCCGGGTCGACCTCGGCTTCGACCGGCCCACCGGCACCGGCGCCTTCCGCGGTTACCTCGACGACCTGACCCTGTCCGACGAGGGCGGCACCTACCCCGGCGCCGACCTGGCGCTGGGCAGGCCCACCACGGGCAGCACCGCGTGCGTGGCCGCCGAGGCACCGGCCAGGGCCACCGACGGCGTGGTCAGCGGCAACAGCAAGTGGTGCAGCGCCGTCGCGGGCGCCTCGCTGCAGGTCGACCTCGGCTCGGCGCGTACCGTGCGCCGGTTCGTGGTCCGCCACGCCTCGGCGGGCGGCGAGATCCTCGCACTGAACACGAAGGCGTTCCGGATCGAGGGCAGCTCCGACGGCACCACCTGGACCACCCTGGTCACCGTGACCGCCAACGCCGACGGCGTGACGACGCACCCGGTCAACACCACCGCCCGCCACATCCGCCTGACCGTCCAGACCCCGTCCCAGACCGCTGACGCGGTCACCCGCGTCTACGCCCTGGAGGTCGCGGGCGCCTGACGCCCATGCGCCCGCCGCCCGCACTCGGGCGGCGGGCCGCCCCAAGATCGGTGCACTTTCCGGGGAAAGTGCTGGAATCTTGGCCGCGATTCGTGCAGTTTTCCCGAAACTGCACTGATCTTGCCGCCGGGGTGGAGGGGAGCGATGCCGCGAGTTGCTCCAAACCGGTCGGTAACCTCGTCAACGCTGCCAAAATATGGCCAAGGTAAACCGATGCGAGAGAGGTGTTGAACCATGCCCACAGTCACCGGCTTGAGCTGCGGCGAGTTCTATCGCAGCGGTGGCAACGAGGTCACCGTCGAGGGCTCAGGATTCAAAGGTGCCAGCAGGGTCTACTTCCGAGATCAGAACCTCAAGGAGTACGACGCGCAGAGTTTCAAGGTGATCAGCGACAGCCGGCTGACCCTGATCGCCCCGAAGGTGAGCGACCTGGGCACGTTCCACATCTACGTGATCGCCAACGGCCAGAAGTCCACGACGCCCGAGACGACCGTGACGGTCCCCGACGGGGACACGATGGCGGCGACGGGAACGTTCGGCGTCACGAACACCACCACGGCGGGCAACCATAACAAGATCCTGTCCGTGTACGCGCCGGGGTCGCTCGACGAGTTCGGGAAGCGGGACCTGATCTCCGAGATCAAGAAGCACAAGGGGAACCAGGACTGGATGGAGTGGCGGCGCGAGCGGGTGAGCGACGGCGATCTCGCCTGGTTCGATCACCAGGTGCAGGTCTGGGGCCAGGCGTGAAACGGGCGGTGCCCCCGGCGCTCGCGCCGGGGGCACCGCTGTCGGCCGCAGCCGTCGTGCTACCTCAGCTGCCGGTGATGGTGAACTGGGAACCGGGCTGGATGAGGATGTTGCCGTCGGCGGAGTTGGTGATCGTGACGTTGGTCAGCGTCGCGTTGCCGCGAGCGCCGCTCATCGCCAGGATGCCCGCGCCGTTGTTCGACTTGTCGATCTTCACGTTGGTGACGACCACGTTCGGCATGCTGCCGCCGCCGGTCTTGAACTGGATGCCGTCGTAGGTGGAGTCGTAGATGTCGGTGTCCTTGATGACGGCGCCCACGATGTCCTTGCCCGAGGCGAACAGCGTGATCGCGCCGAACTCCTGGGCCTCGTTCCAGAACACGCCGCCGCCGCGATAGATCCCGTTGTTGGAGATCGTGGTGGTGCCGGAGAACGGCAGCGGGCTGTGGTCGGTCGCCAGCATGATCGCCGGGTAGTTCATCGTGTCGTAGATGAGGTTGTTCTCGATCGCGTTGCCGTAGCCGCCGTAGATCGCGACGCCGTTGGCGCGCCAGGGCAGCGCCACCGTGTTGTTGGTGAAGTGGTTGTCGTGCGCGATGTCGACGTTCTGGTCCTTCACGAACGGGTTGGCCCACACCGCGAGCGAGTCGTCACCGGTGGTCCGGAAGGACGAGTTGAACACGCGGGAGTTGCGGGTGCCGTTGGAGAAGTTGATGCCGTCGGCGAACGTGTCCCGGATGCGCATGCCGGTGAAGTCCAGGTTGTTGCCCGGGTTCCAGTAGGCGGGCGTGTCCGAGTAGTCACGGCCGACCCAGGCGCCGACGTTGACGTGCTCGATCCAGATGTTGGTGAACTTCGAGTTCTGGCCGAACCGGCCGTTGAGGCCGTGGCCCCGGTTGGCGCGGTTGGTGGTCATACCGAAGATGGCCAGGTCCGAGATCTGGGTGTTGGTCTCGATCTCGAAGCCGACGTTGCCCTCGTGCGGGTGGTTGATGTTGCCCACCACGTTCTGCGGCTCGGTGTTGGTGTACAGCTTCGTGTACCACATGCCGGCGCCGCGGATGACGGCGTTGCTGATGCCCTTCTGGTTGTACTGGCCCCGGGTCGGGTCCGGCGACAGGATCTTCTGCTCCTGGCGCCACTGGCCGGCCGGGATCCAGACGCAGCTGATCACGCCGTTCTCGTCGTCGGTGACGGCCCGCTGGATCGCGGCGGTGTCGTCGACGCCGTCGTTGGCCACCGCGCCGTAGCTGGTGATCGAGGTGCACTCGGCCGGCTTGGTCAGCGCGGGTGCCACCTGCTCCAGGTCGATGAGGTCGATGATGTAGAAGGAGGCGTTGTCACCGCTGTCGCGCTGGAGCTTGAAGCGGGTACCGACCGGGTAGGAGGTCGGCAGCAGCGCCGAGGTCTCGTCGAACAGGCGGCGGGCGTTGGCCTGCGGCGTGTTCGACAGCGACTCGGTGTCGTCGGTGGTGCCGTACAGCCAGCTGTTGCGCGACGACAGCGTGAGCTTCTGCACGAAGACGTCGTTGGCGTAGAGGCTGATGGTGTAGTCCTGGCCGCCGCCGGAGGCGGAGTCCGGGACCGAGTTGCGCACCACGATCGAGTTGGTGGGCACGGTCGAGGTGATCTGCACGTACTGGCCCTGGCTGTCCAGGCGCACCGACTTGCGGCCCGAGGACTCGGTGCCGAAGTTGGTGTGCCCGAAGGTGCGCAGCGCGTCGGCCTGCAGCAGGGTGCCCTGGTAGGTGCCCGCCTCGGCCTCGTACGAGGTGAACGGGGTGGCGGCGCCGCGGCCCACCACGATCGCCTGGGACAGCGAGTTGTTGGTCTCGTTGGTCTCGGCGACGGTGTTGGCGGCGTCGGCGGTGGCGGTGATGGTCGCCCCGCCGCTGGTCGCGGTCCAGGTGCCGGTGATCGCGACGGTGGCCGTGGCGCCCGCGGCGATGGTGCCGGTGCTGGTGTTCAGGGTGGTGGAGCCGACGACCACGCGGGTGGTCGAGGCGCCCGCCGGGTCGATGCCGCGGTTCTTCACCGACACGGTGAAGCTGACCGCCGCGCCCACGGCCGGGTTGGCCGGGGTGGAGGCGATACCGGTGACCAGCAGGTCCGGGCCGGGGGCCTGGGTGACGGTCAGCGGCGACGCGGCGTTGGCCGAGTTGTTGGCCTCGCTCTTCTCGATCACCGTGTTGGACGGGTCGACCTTGGCCGACAGCGCGAAGGTGCCCTGCGGCAGGTTGCCGATCGCGGTCGAGACCGGCAGCGAGCTGCCCGCCCCGATCGGGCCGACGTTGGCGGTCGCCTTGAGCACGCCGTCCAGGTAGAAGTTGAGCGTGGTCGCGGTCGAGGCGAGCTCACCGACGTTGCTGACGGTGGCGCTCAGGGTGACGTTGCTGGCCTCGGTCGGCGCCGAGGGGCTGAACGACACGTTGCCGACGGCCAGGTCGGCGTTGGGCGCCGGGGTGCCGCAGACCTCGAACTCCGCCACCTGGCCCGAGGGGGCGCCGTTGTTGGAGGTGATCTTCAGCTGGACGTCGGCGGTGGTCGCCGACACCGGGATGTTGACCACGTTGCTGCCCTGCGTGAACTGGTAGTTCGCGGCGGCCTTGATCGTGGTGTAGGTGGTCGCGGCCTGGTCGCGGCCGAGGACCTCGATGTTCTGGGTACGGGTGCCCCACGCCGGGTCCGGGTTCAGCTTCACGTTGACCTGGGTGACGCTGTGGTTGGCGCCCAGCGCCACGGTCAGCGTCGCCGGCAGGCCCGCGCCCTCCCAGTAGGTGGTGAGGTTGCCGTCGACCGCGTTGGCCGGCAGGAACGAGAACGTCGAGCCGTTGGCGGTCGCGGTCTTGCCCGCGGCCACGTTGGTGCAGCCGGGGTTACCGGTGCCGGTGCGGGTCACCGTGGAGCTGTTCGCGGAGGTGTTGCCCGCGACGTCGCGCGCCCGCAGGAAGTACGACACGGTGGTCGTCACGGCCTGGGTGTCCTGCCACGAGGTGACCGCGCCGATGTTGGTGACGTAGTTGCCGTCGCGGAACACGTCGTACCCGGCCAGGCCGGAGCCCGAGTCGGTGGAGGCGGTCCAGGTCAGCGTGATGGTGCTGCCCGAGGTGCTGACGGCCAGGTTCGTCGGGACCGACGGGGCGGTGGTGTCGCCGTTGCGGGTGACGGTGTTGCCCGCCGCCGACACGTTGCCCGCGTTGTCGCGCGCCTTCACGTAGTAGGACACGTTCGCCGTCAGCGGCTGGGTGTCGCTCCACGAGGTGACCGTGCCGACCGTGGCGGCCAGGGCGTTGTTGCGGTAGACCTCGTACCCGGCCAGGCCGCTGCCGCCCGCGTTGTCGGTCGACGCGCCCCAGTTCAGGGTCAGCGTGGTGCCCGAGGCGGACAGGCTGAGCGTGCCGGGCACGCTCGGGGCGGTGGTGTCGGTGCTGGTGCCGGTACGGGTGACCGTGTTACCGGCGGCCGAGGTGTTGCCCGCGTTGTCGCGCGCCTTCACGTAGTACGACACCGTCGCCGTGGCCGGCTGGGTGTCGGCCCACGTGGTGACCTGGCCGACCGTGGCGGCCAGGGCGCCGTTGCGGTAGACCTCGTACCCGGCCAGGCCGCTGCCGCCCGCGTTGTCGGTCGACGCGCCCCAGTTCAGGGTGATGGTCGTGCCGGAGGTGCTCTGGCTCAGGGTGCCGGGCACGCTCGGGGCGGTGGTGTCGGTGACCGTGCCGGGGCCGTACACCTCAAGCTCCGACAGCTGGCCCGCGGGCCACGCGCTGTTGGCGGTGAAGTTGACCCGCACGTACCGGGTGCTCGCCTGGGTGAAGTTGACCGTCACCGAGTTCGCGGCCACCGCCGGGTTGAACGTGTACGTCGCCGAGGCGGCCAGGTTGGTGAAGCTCGACCCGGTGGTGCTGCCCTGCACGGACAGCGTCTGGGTGCGGGTGCCCCAGCTGGCGGGCAGCTTCAGCACGACGCGGTTGACCGCGGTGGCGGCGCCGAGGTCGACGGTCACCCACTGCGGCCACGCGTTGTTGACGCTCTCCCAGTACGAGCCCTGGTTGCCGTCGACGGTGTTGCCGGCGCCGTAGACGTCGGCGTGGCCGCTCTCGGTGGTCGGGCGGCCCTGGGCCAGGTTGCCGGAGCCGCCGGCGGCGCCGTACACCTCCAGCTCGGACAGCTGCGCGGCCGTCCAGCCGGTGTTGGCGCTGATGTTCACGCGCACGTAGCGGACCGAGGCGGCGGTGAAGTTGATCGTCACCGAGTTGGTGCCCGCGGTGAAGGAGTAGCCAGCCGAGGCCTTCAGGTCGGTGAAGCTCGACCCGGTGGTGCTGCCCTGCACGGACAGCGTCTGGGTGCGGGTGCCCCAGCTCGTGGGCAGCTTCAGCACCACCTGGTCGACGCTGGTGGCGGCACCGAGGTCGACCTGCGCCCACTGCGGCAGCGAGCCGCTGCTCTCCCAGTAGGACGCCTGGTTGCCGTCGTTGAGGTTGCCGGGGGTGTAGGCGCCGTTGCTGGAGCTGGCACTGGCGCTCTTGCCGAGGGAGAGGTTGGGGCCGCCGGCGGCGTGGGCCACGCCGGCCCATACCCCGGAGGCGACCAGGGCGGCCGCGGCAGTGGCCGCCAGCGCCCTGATCGGATTGATTCGTCTCATCACGGTCCTTGTCGCTGAGGGGACGTATCCGCGTATGGCGGAGGACCACCAACGCGGGGGCAGGACCGGCACGGGGCCGGTGAGCCGCGACGGCGAGCGGAACCGGGCGGTTGGTGCGCCATGTGCCGCCTGGACATCGATCGTCCCGACTACTTGCACATGTGGACGACAAAAACATGCATGTCTTTGTCGAAATCTTGCATTGTGTTGGGGCCAACGTTACAGACGTGCTACCGGGGCGTCAACATTCCAGGCACATCGATTGCGCCGAACGGCCAGCCGTCCCTGCTCAATGGACGCAAGGCGATTAGAGTCGGCCCATGCTCGCCCGCGCCTGGGGTCTGACCCGCTCGCTCGCCATGTACCACGGCATCCCGGGCCGCCACCGCCGCATGCGCCGCTTCTACGCCCAGTTCCTGGCACCCGGCGAACTCGCCTTCGACATCGGCGCCCACGTCGGCAGCAGGGTGCGGCCCTGGCGGCGCCTGGGCGCGCGGGTGCTCGCGATCGAACCGCAGCCCGACTGCCTGCGCGTGCTGCGGCTGCTGTTCGGCCGGGACCCCGGCGTGACCGTGCTGCCGGTCGCGGTCGGCGCGCAGGCCGGGCATGCCGCGCTGGCCCTGTCCTCGGCCACCCCGACCGTGTCCACGCTGTCGCGCGACTGGATCGAGACCGTCACCACCGACGCCAGCTTCGCCGCGGTCCGCTGGGACCGCACCATCGAGGTGCCGGTGACCACTCTCGACGAGCTGATCGCCGCGCACGGCGAGCCCGCCTTCTGCAAGATCGATGTGGAGGGTTTCGAGGCCGACGTGCTGCGCGGGCTGAGCCGCCCGCTGCGCGGCCTGTCCTTCGAGTACCTGCCCCAGGCCCACGACGCCATGCTCGAAGCGCTCGACCTGGTCGAACGGCTCGGTGCGCAGGCTGACGGGTACGTCTACAACTACGCCCCGATCGAGACGATGCGCTTCGCGTCCCCCGACTGGCTCGACGCGACCGGCCTGCTGCGCCTACTCGACCGGTACCGCCCGGGCAACCGCTCCGGCGACGTCTACGCCCGCCTGCGCGCCGCGTCGTGAGGTGCAGTTTCGGGGAAAGTGCACGAATCTTGACCCGGATTCCAACACTTTCCCCGAAACTGCACCAACGCCCCTACCGGCGGGCGCGCGCGGCGGCGGGCGCCCGCGGGAGCCCGGTCGCCGGGCGGCGCTGCCAGAGCCAGATCACGTCGCGGCCGAAGGACTCCGTCAGCAGGGCCAGGGCCGCGAGCAGGGCCAGCAGGACCAGCGGCCGGGGCAGCACGTCGGCGGCGGCGACCGCCAGCACGATGCCCTGGACCGCGGCGACGACCTTGCGCCAGTACCGCGGGAACAGCTGCCCGCGCAGCCACGGCTGCACCCAGCTCACCGCGACGTACGCGTAGCGCATCGCGCCGATGCACAGCACCCACGCCCCGTAGACCGGTGCCGCGTACACGCTGAGGACCGCGATCAGCCAGGCGTCGGTCTCCATGTCGAAGCGGGCGCCGAACGCCGACCCGGTGCCGGTGCGCCGGGCGACCAGGCCGTCGACCGCGTCCAGCACCAGCGCCACCACGGTCAGCACCAGCAGCGGCGCCACCGGGACGGGGCGGGCCAGCGACTCCGCGGTCAGCGCGGTCACCCCGCCGACCAGCACCGCCCGGGACAGGGTGACCGTGTCGGCCGGTCCGAGGGCGACGGTGCCGGTATGCCGCATGGCCCGGCCGAGCAGCACGCACAGCGCCAGCGCGTACGCCAGGCCGAAGGTCCAGCCGGCCGCGCCCAGCCCGACCCCGGCCTCCAGCACCGCCAGGAGCACCGACTGGCCGAGCAGACCCGCGAGCGGACCTGGGATCACCTGCGGGGGCACCGCACCTCCGGATAGGGTTCCACTTCGACCAGTACGAAAGGGGGTGTCGATGGCATCCTACGCGCGCGCGTACTGGATCACCGGGCCCGGCGCGGCCGAGATCCGCGACGTGGCGCTGCCCGCGCCCGGCCCCGGCGACGTGCTGGTGCGCACCCTCCACACCGGCGTCAGCCGCGGCACCGAGACCCTGGTCTTCGGTGGACACGTCCCGGCGAGCCAGTACTCGGTGATGCGGGCGCCGTTCCAGGACGGCGACTTCCCCGCCCCGGTCAAGTACGGCTACCTGAACGTCGGCGTGGTCGAGCAGGGCCCCGCCGAGCTGCTGGGACGCACCGTCTTCTGCCTGTACCCGCACCAGACCCGGTACGTCGTGCCCGCCACGGCCGTGGTGCCCGTCCCGACCGGCGTGCCCGCGCGGCGGGCGGTGCTGGCGGGCACGGTCGAGACGGCCGTGAACGCCCTGTGGGACGCCGCACCGCTGATCGGCGACCGGATCAGCGTCGTCGGCGCGGGCATGGTCGGCTGCTGCGTCGCCGCGCTGGCCGCCCGCGTTCCCGGGGTGTCGGTGCAGCTGGTCGACCCCGACCCGGCGCGCGCCGCGACGGCGGCCGCCCTGGGCGTCGGCCACGCCCCGCCCGAGCACGCCGACGGCGGCCGCGACCTGGTCTTCCACGCCAGCGCCACCGCCGCCGGGCTGCAGACCAGCCTCGACCTGCTCGCCCCGGAGGGCACCGTCACCGAGCTGAGCTGGTACGGCGACCGCGAGGTCGGCCTCCGGCTCGGCGGGGCGTTCCACTCCGGCCGGCTGAGCATCCGGGCCAGCCAGGTCGGCACCGTCTCCCCCGCCCGCGCCGCCCGCCGCACCTACACCGACCGGCTCGCCCTGGCCCTGGACCTGCTGCGAGACCCGGCCTTCGACGCGCTGTGCACCGGCGAGTCGCCGTTCGACCGGCTGCCCGAGGTCATGGCGCAGCTCGCGGCGGGCACCCGACCGGCCCTGTGCCACCTCATCAGCTACGACGGAGAGTGATACCCCTTGTTCAGCGTCACCGTCCGCGACCACATGATGGTCGCCCACAGCTTCCGCGGCGAGACGTTCGGCCCCGCCCAGGCCCTGCACGGCGCGACGTTCCTGGTCGACGCCACGTTCCGGCGGGCCGCGCTGGACGCCGACGGGATCGTCGTCGACATCGCCGCGGCCGCCCGCGAGCTGAACGCCATCCTGGCCGCGTTCCACCTGCGCAACCTCGACGACGACCCGTCGCTGGCCGGCCGCAACACCACCACCGAGGTGCTGGCCCAGGTCATCGCCGACCGCCTGGTCGAACGGGTCCACGCGGGCGCGTTCGGACCGGGCGCCCGCGAGCTGGCCGGAGTCACGGTCACCCTGCACGAGTCGCACGTCGCCTGGGCCGGCTACGAGCGCGGCCTGTGAACCCGGCCGGGGCCGCTGCCCCGCCCGGCGGCACCGTCCACGTGGTGCTGCCCGACGGCGTGGACGACCCGGCCAACCCCAGCGGCGGCAACCGGTATGACCGGCGCGTCTGCGACGGGCTCGCCGCCGCGGGCTGGACCGTGCGCGAGCACCCCGTGGCCGGCGGCGCCACCGACGGGCTGGCCGCCGCCCTCGCCGCGCTGCCCGCCGACGCGCTGGTGCTGGTGGACGGGCTCGTCGCGCTCGAAGCCGCCGAACTCGTCGCCGCCTGCCGCCCGGTCGTGCTGGCGCACATGGTGTTCGGCGACGCCGACCCCGGACTCGCCCCGGCCGAGCAGACGGTGCTGGGTGCCGCGACCGCCGTGGTCACCACCAGCTCCTGGTGCCGCAGGCGGCTGATCGAGCGGTACGGCCTGCCGCCCGCCCGCGTCCACACCGCGACTCCCGGCGTCGACGCCGCCGCGCCCGTCCCCGGCAGCCCCGCCGGGAACCGGCTGCTGTGCCTGGCCGCCGTCGCCCCGCACAAAGGCCAGGACATACTGCTCGGCGCCCTGACCGGGCTCGCCGACCGGGACTGGCGGTGCCGCTGCGTCGGCCCGACCGACCGCGACCCCCGGTTCGTCCGGCTGCTGCGCGAGGCGGCCGCGCCCCTGGCCGACCGCTTCGCCCTGGTCGGACCGCAGACCGGCGCCGCCCTCGACCGGACCTGGGCGGCAACCGACCTGCTGGTGCTGCCCACACGCGGCGAGTCGTACGGGATGGTCGTCACCGAGGCGCTGGCCCGGGGCATCCCGGTGCTCGCCACCGAGGTGCAGGGCCTGCCCGAGGCGCTCGGCCGCGCCCCCGACGGCAGCCTGCCCGGCCTGCTCGTGCCGCCCGCCGACCCGGCCGCCCTCGCCGCCGCGCTGCGGCGCTGGCTGACCGAGCCCGACCTGCGCGCCGACCTGCGCCGGGCCGCGCTGGCCCGCCGCGGCACGCTGACCGGTTGGGACCGCACGACGGCCGCGCTCGGTGGCGTGCTGGCGTCACTGATCGCCGATCGGCCGCCCGCCGACCGGTGACTGTGTATAACGTCGACAGGCGTACTCGGCGGGAGAGGTGAGGTGCTGGCCGCGCGAATGTGGACCTGGGCCCGGGTGCTGGGCGGGGTGCTGCTGCTCGGCCTGCTGCTGTGGCAGGTCGGCACCGGCCCGTTCCTCGACGGCGTACGCCGGATCAGCCCGGCGACCCTGCTCGCCGCCCTCTGCCTCGGCGCCGTCGCCACCGTCGGCTGCGCCTGGCGCTGGTGCCTGGTCGCCGCCGGCCTCGGCGTACGGCTGCCGCTGCGCCACGCCGTCGCCGCCTACTACCGGTCGCTGCTGCTGAACTCCGTCCTGCCCGGCGGGGTCGTCGGCGACGTGCACCGGGCGGTGCGGCACGGCCTGCACATCAGTGACCTGCGCCTGGCCGTACGCGCCGTCGTGCTGGAGCGCGCCCTCGGCCTGGCCGTCCAGGTCGCCGCCTCGACCCTGCTCCTGCTGGTGCTGCCCTCCCCCGTCCGGGCCCGCATGCCGCTGCTGGTCGCAGCCGTGCTCGGCGCCGGGCTCGCCCTGGCCGTGGCGTCACGGCTGCTCCTGCGCGGCCGCGGCGGCCGCGGCGCCCGCTGGGCCCGCGCCGCCCGCAACGTCGGCACCGAGATCCGCACCGCGCTACGCGACCGGCGGGTCCGGCTCGGCATCGCCGCCTCGTCGGCCCTGATCGTCCCCGCCCACCTGCTCACGTTCCTGCTCGCCGCCCGTACCGCCGGGGCCACCGCGCCGCTGCTCCTGCTGGTCCCGCTCACCCAGCTCGCCCTGCTGGCCATGGCCCTGCCGCTCAACGTCGCGGGCTGGGGACCGCGGGAAGGCGTCGCCGCCTGGGCGTTCGCGGCAGCCGGACTAACCGCCGCGCAGGGCGTCGCCACCGCCACCACGTACGGCATCCTCGGCCTCGCCGCCGCCCTCCCCGGCACCCTCACCCTCCTGCGCGTAAGGAAGGGCCCCTTCCCATCGCATTCCGTAGTAGACGGGCCCCTTCTTAACGCAGAGCCGCTCACCGTCGCGGCCACCGCACCGACCCGTCGATGACCTGCGCCACCCGGGCGCCAGTTGGAGGACCCTGTGCCGCCGTCCGATCCCGAACGCGCGTCCGCCGCCCCGGACTCCGCAGCGCCGGTCACAGCCGCCGCCGAGCCGGCGCCAGCGGCCATGACCTCGGCCGGGCCGCCCGCCGACGACCCGCCCCGCCAGGCAGCCGCCACGGCTGATCAACGCACCGCCGAGCCGGGCGGCCCGGCCGTGGTCGGCAGAAGCCGCCTGGTGGGCGGACGCATGTTGACCGGGCTGGCGCTGGTCGTGCTGCTGCTGTTCCTGGTCGCGCCCGAGCGGACCGCCCAGCTCACCCCGGCCGCGCTGCTGCGGGTGCCGGTGGACGGGCTGGTCGGGATCGCCCTGGTGCTCGTGCTGCGCGAGCGGGCGCGCCGGATCGCGGTGCCCGTGGTCGGGCTGCTGCTCGGGGTGCTGGCCGTGCTCAAGGTGGTCAGCCTCGGGTTCTCGCAGTTCCTCGACCGGCCGTTCAACCCGGCCCAGGACGGCTCGTTCCTCAGCGCCGCCGTGGTGTACCTGCGCGAATCGGCCGGAGCCGGGCTCGCGAACACCGCGGCCGTCCTCGCCCTCGCGCTGGCCGTGGGTCTGATCCTGCTGCTCAGCGCGTCGTTTCGCCGGGTGTCGCGGCTGGCGGTCGCGCACCGTACCGCCGCGGGCCGGATCGTGGCACTGCTGGCGGTGGTCTGGGCGGTGACCGTGATCGCCGGGGTGCAGCTGGTGCCGGGGCTGCCGGTGGCCGCGCACGACGCGTACGACCGGATCGAGCAGGTGCGCGCGGGCGCCGCCGACCGCGACGCGTTCCTCGACGAGCTCGGGACCGACGCCTACGCCGAGGTGCCCGGGGCGCGGCTGCTCACCGGCCTGCACGGCAAGGACGTCGTCGTCGCGTTCGTGGAGAGCTACGGCCGGATCGCGCTGGCCGACCCCGAGCTGTCCTCGGTCGTCGACCCGGTGCTGGCGGCCGGGGCCGACCGGCTGCGCACCGCCGGGTACGCCGCCCTCAGCGGCTGGCTCACCTCGCCGACGGCCGGCGGCGGCAGCTGGCTGGCCCAGTCCACCTTCCTGTCCGGCCTGTGGATCGACAGCGCCCCGCGCTACCAGGCGTTCCTGTACAGCCGCCGGCTCACCCTGAGCAGCGCGTTCGGCCTGGCCGGCTGGCACACCGTGTCGGTCATGCCCGCCACCACCCAGCCCTGGCCCGAGGGCCGCGTGTACGGCTACGACCGGACCTACATCCGCCCGGACCTGAACTACCAGGGGCCCGTCTACAGCTTCGGCACCATGCCCGACCAGTACACCCTGTCGGTGTTCCAGCGCGACCAGCGCGGCGCGGGCCACCCGCCGGTGATGGGCGCGCTCGCGCTGATCTCCAGCCACTCGCCGTGGGAGCCGGTGCCGCCCCTGGTCGGCTGGGACCAGGTCGGCGACGGATCGGGCTACCCGGCCGCGGCGGGCTCCGGCGACCCGGCCGAGATCGTCACCCAGCGCGACCGCAACCGGGTCCGCGCCGCGTACCGCACCGCGATCGCCTACTCCCTGCAGACCCTGATCTCGTACGTCGAGCGCTACGGCGACGACGATCTCGTGCTGGTCTTCCTCGGCGACCACCAGCCGTCGCCCTCGGTGACCGGCGCCGAGGCCAACCGCGACGTGCCGATCACGATCGTGGCCCGGGACCGGGCCGTGCTCGACCGGATCGGCTCCTGGGGCTGGCAGGACGGCCTGCGCCCCGGCCCCGGCGCCCCGGTCTGGCGCATGGACGCCTTCCGCGACCACTTCCTCACCGCGTTCGGCCCCGGGCGGGTGTGACCCGCCCGGGGCCGGTTCACCGGATGCGGACGGAGTAGCGGCGCAGCCAGGCGTCGAGCTCCAGGATGTACGCCACGTGCTGGGTCGCGGTCCAGTCGTCCAGGTGCCCGTGGTTCACGTCCAGCAGCGCCTTCAGCCGCCGCGCCGACACCAGCCCCAGCACCGGCGCGTTCGGATCGGTGACCAGCTCGCGGGCCTTCTCCCAGAGCGCGTCCTGGTACGTCGAGGTCAGGCTCGCCGGATACCCCGACTTGGGCCGCCAGGTGACCTGCTCGGGCAGCAGCCCGTCCACCGCCTCGCGCAGCAGCCCCTTCTCCAGCCCCCGCGCGCGCTGCCAGCCCCCGCCGATGTTCCAGGTGTACTGCACCAGCCGGTGGTCCAGGAACGGCACCCGCACCTCGACCCCGTGCGCCATCGCCAACCGGTCCGCCCGGCGCAGCAGGAACGCCAGGTAGAACACGATGGTCAGCCACCGGATCTCGCGCAGCCTGCGGCTGAGCCCGGTCTCGCCGTCCAGCGCCGGCATCTGCTCCAGCGCGGCCAGGCAGCGCTGCCGGGCGTACCGGACCGGCCGCACCTGCCGCAGCGTCTCCCGCCGCAGCACCGCCACGAGCGGCTGGTACGTCGCCGACCACGGGAACGTGCCGCGCGGGGCGGCCGCCGCGTCGTGCCAGCGGTACCCGGCGAACAGCTCGTCGGCGCCCTCGCCGGACAGCACCACCCGCCGGTGCGGGCTGATCCGCGCGAACAGGTGCGACAGCGACGCGTTGATCGTGGTCAGGCTGGGCAGGTCCATCGAGGCCAGCGTCGACTCGTGCGCCCGCAGCAGGTCGCCGGTGCCGACCTGCACGGTCCGGTGCTCCGAGGCGGTGTGCCGGGCCACGGCCAGCGCGTACGGGTGGTCGTGGCTGCGGTGGAACGAGCTGGCGGTGTGCGCGGCGGTGCTGCCGTGGTCGATGTCGAAAGTGAGCAGCGGCTGGGTGGTCGTCCCGGCGGCCAGCGCCACCACGGCCGAGCTGTCCAGCCCGCCCGACAGCAGCGCCCCGACCGGCACGTCGGCGGCGGCCTGCTCGATGACCGCCCGTTCCAGCAGGTCACGCACGCGGCGCACGGTGGTGTCGCGGTCGTCCAGGTGCGGGTGGCTCTCCAGCTGCCAGTACCGGTGCCGGGTGAGGCCGTCGCGGTCGTGGCGCAGCACGGTCGCTGGCGGCACCTCCTCGATGCCGCGCAGCACCGCGTGCCCCGGCGAGGTCATCGGCACCAGGCCCAGCAGCTCGCCCAGCCCTTCCTCGTCGACCTCGGCGGTGAGGTCGGGATGGGCCAGCAGCGCCTTCAGCTCCGACCCGAAGACCAGATCGGTGGGGGTACGGGCGACGTACAGCGGCTTCACGCCGAGCCGGTCGCGTACGAGCAGCAGCAGTTCCAGGTCGCAGTCCCACAGCCCGAAGGCGTAGATCCCGCGCAGGTGGTGCACGAAGCCCTCACCCCAGTGCAGGTACGCCCGCAGCACGACCTCGGTGTCGCTGCGGCCGGCGAACCGGTGCCCGGCGGCGGTGAGCTGCTCGCGCAGCTGGAAGTGGTTGTACACCTCGCCGCTGAAGGTGATGGCGACCTCGCCGCTGCCGGGCCGCCGCACGACCATGGGCTGGGCGCCGCCGGAGCGGTCGATGATGCTCAGTCGGGTGTGTCCGAACGCGACGTGGTCGTCCACCCATACGCCCGCGTCGTCCGGGCCGCGATGGTGCTGTGTCTCGGTCATCGCTATGATGACCTGCCTGTTCCGGGCTTGGCCCTGCCACCAGGCGACCAGTCCGGTTATCCCGCACATCTTCCCCTCCGAAGGTCAAGGGGAGTGACTCTAGTGAGCAAAGTGGATCAGACATTCACTCATTTCCGGAGATAACCGATACATCCATCGCCACCTGCCGATTAATTCCCGACCCCCACCTGCCCACTCTTTTCCGGGGTGTTTTCGAACACACGTTCGAACACCGCGCCCCTCCTGCCGCAACCCCTTCAAGATCGGCTGCAGTTTCGGGGAAAGTGCACGAATCTTGGGCGGCATTGCTGCACTTTCCCCGAAACTGCACGATCGCCGCCGCGAGCGCCGACGCGAGCGCGACCGTCGCGCGCACGCCCTAGAGCGTCCTAGGGTGATTCCGCCTGGGACGATTTGTGCGAAACGGACACAGGGGTCGGTGCTCGCGCCCTAACCTCGGCACAGAGGCCACACGAGGAGCCGCGATGACGAGCACACTGCCCCGCTCCGCCGACGCGCCGCAGGAGTACCGCTTCGAGCACGGCTATCCCGACGACGCCACCGTGGCCCGGATCCGGGACGACGCGGATCTGGGGCGGGCGGTGACGGCGTACCGGTTCTGGTATCCGACCGTGTCGGCCGAGGGCATCTTCAACGGCAACCGCGAGGCCGGGATCGAGGACGGCCGCACCATCGGCATCGCGGCCACCGGACCGAAGCAGGTCGGCTTCACCCTCAACTCCGACACGCCGTACGGCTCGGCGGTGCTGGACCTGACCGGCGGGCCGATGGTGGTGGAGCTGCCCGCGGGGCCCTACATCGGGCTGGTCGACGACCACCACCAGCGCTGGGTCGCCGATCTGGGCATCCCCGGTCCGGACGCGGGCAAGGGCGGCAAGCACGTGATCCTGCCGCCCGGCCACAGCGGCGAGGTCCCGGCCGGCCACCACGTCGGACGCGCCGGGACGTACCGGGCGCTGCTTGCCGTGCGCGCGCTGCCGCTGGACGGCAACCTGGGCCGGGCCCTGGACGCGCTGCGCCGCGTCAAGGTGTACCCGCTGGGCCGCCCGGACCGGCTGCTCGACTTCGAGGACACCAGCGACCGGGCCATGGACTCCACCTGCCTGCGCTGGGAGGACGACTTCGAGTTCTGGCAGGTGCTGCATCGGGTCCTGGACGCCGAACCGCTCGCCGAGGCGTACCGCGACATGTACGGCCTGCTCACGACCCTCGGCATCATCAAGGGGCGGCCGTTCACGCCCGACCAGCGGATGACCTCGATCCTGTCCCGGGCCGCCCGGATCGGCCGCGACCAGCTGCTGGTGTCGGCGTTCGCCAGCGCCCGGCGCGACCGGATCGCCTGGCCCGACCGCCGCTGGGAGTGGGTCGGCCTGGTGCCCGACGATCCCGACTTCCAGACCCCGGTCGGCCTGGACCTGGAGGCGCGCGACCGCTGGTTCGCCCAGGCGATCGTCACCTCCCCCGCCATGTTCCGGCGCCAGGTCGGCGGCGGCTCGCTGTACTGGCTGGCCGCCCGCGACGCCACCGGCGCCTACCTCGACGGCGGCACCGGCTACACGCTGGAGGTACCGCAGCCGGTGCCCGCGAACCTGTTCTGGTCGGTCACCGTCTACGACGCGCAGACCCGCTCCCAGGTGCGGACCGCCCAGAACCGGGGCGCCCTGCGGTCGCTGGTCGAGCTGCGCGGCGCCACCGGCGCCGATCCGGTGCTGCTCCACTTCGGCCCGACGCCGCCCGCCGAGAACGCGGACACGCACTGGATCCAGACCGCGCCCGGCCGCGGCTGGTTCGCCTACCTGCGCATCTACGGCCCGGAGCAGGCCGCCTTCGACGGCGCCTGGAAGCCCGGCGACCTCACCCCCGCCTGACAGGCCCGAAGGAAGGGACCCTTCTTATCGCTTTCCGAGGTGGAAGGGTCCCTTCCTAACGCTTGCCGGCGCGAAGGAGGGTGGTGAAGGCGCGGAAGGCGTCGGTCATGCGGATCTCGTCGGGGTCGAGCAGCCACTGGAGTTGCAGGCCGTCCATCACCGCCACCAGCAGTGCGCCCGCCTGCTCGGGGGTGAGCCCGGCGGGCAGGTCGTCGCCGAGGTCGCGCCGTACGGCCTCGGCCATGACGGCCCGCACGGCCCGGTACCGCTCGGTGAAGAAGGGCCGGGCGGGGTGCTCGTCGGTGACGCTGTCGGCGGCGAGCACCGTGAACGACTGCACCAGCCCCGGCCGGGTCGCGTTGTGGGCGACCACCCGCTCCAGCGAGTCCAGGCCGCAGTCGTCGGTGAAGGTGCGCTGGTCGATCTCGTCGCGCAGCCGCAGCACCTCGGCCAGCAGCGCGTCCTTGCTGGGGAAGTGGTGCAGCAGGCCCTGCTGGGTCAGGCCGACCCGCTCGGCGACGGCCGCCAGCGAGGCGCCCCGGTAGCCGCGTTCGGCGAAGACCGCCAGGGCGGCGGCGAGGATCTCCGACCGTCGCTGCTCGGGCGGGACTCGTCGCCGGGGATGTGCCATGGACGGGAGCATATCGGGGTATCAGATCACGGGACGGTAACGGTACCTACCGAGCACTCGGTAGGTGGGGCAGGATGGCGGGCATGTCAGCGCTGCGTACCGAGCACGAGGCCGCGGTCGAGACCGCCCTGGCCGCCCTCGACCTCGACACCAAGGTCAGCCTCCTGTCCGGTCAGGACATGTGGTCCCTGCCCGCCGTGCCCGCGATCGGCCTGGCCTCGATCGTGATGAGCGACGGCCCCATCGGCGTACGCGGCACCCAGTGGAGCGCCGCCGACCCGTCGATCGCCCTGCCCAGCCCCACCGCGCTGGCCGCGACCTGGGACCCGGAGCTGGCCCGGCGCGCGGGGCGGCTGCTCGGCCAGGAGGCCCGGCGCAAGGGCGTCCACGTGCTGCTCGCGCCGACGGTCAACCTGCACCGCAGCCCGCTCGGCGGGCGCCACTTCGAGGCGTACTCCGAGGACCCGCTGCTCACCGGGGCCATCGGCGCCGGCTATGTGCGCGGGGTGCAGGAGCACAGCGTCGCCACCACGGTGAAGCACTTCGTGGCCAACGACGCCGAGACCGAGCGGTTCACCGTCGACAACGTGGTGAGCGAGAAGGCGCTGCGCGAGCTGTACCTGGCGCCGTTCGAGACCATCGTGGCCGCCGGGGCGTGGGGCGTGATGGCGGCGTACAACAAGGTCAACGGCGTGACCATGACCGAGCACGCGCCCCTGCAGCGCGACGTGCTCAAGGGCGAGTGGGGCTTCGACGGCTTCATCGTCTCGGACTGGACCGCCGCCCGCGACACCGTCGCCACCGTCACCGGCGGTCTGGACGTCGCGATGCCCGGCGTGGGCAGCCCGTGGGGCAGGCGCCTGGCCGACGCGGTCCGCTCCGGCGCCGTCGACCCCGAGCTCGTCGACGACCAGGTACGGCGCGTGCTGCGCCTGGCGGCGCGGGTCGGCGCGCTGGACGGCGTACCCCCGGCGGTTCCGGTCGCCGACCGGCCCGCACCGATCGACGGCGACGCCCTGGCCCGCGAGCTCGCGACCCGCTCCTTCGTGCTGGCCGCCAACCCGCGCGGCCTGCTCCCGCTCGACCCGGGCACCGGGACCGTCGCGCTCATCGGCGCGCTGGCCCGCGATGCCCGCATCCTCGGCGGCGGCAGCGCCCACGTCTTCCCGCACCACGTCGTGTCCCCACTGGACGGCCTGATCGCGGCAGGTCTGCGCGTCGAGTACGCGATCGGCGCCGACCCGCGCACCAAGCTCGCCGCCGCCTCCGGGCCGCAGTGGACCGGGCTCACCGCCACCTTCCGCGACCACTCCGGCGCCGTCCTGCACCGCACTCCGCTCGGCAGCGGCATGGGCCTGTGGATGGAGCTGCCGCCCGGCGTCACCCGCGACCAGCTCGCCACCGTCGAGATCACCGGCCGGCTCACCCCCGCCGCCTCCGGCCAGCACGAACTCGGCATCCGCGGCGTCGGCCGGTTCACCCTCACCGCCGGTGGCCAGACCGTCTTCGACGACACGATGCTGCCCGACTCCAACGACCCCGGCGCGGCCTTCCTCGCCCCGCCGGACGAGCGCTTCCCCATCGAACTCGCCGCCGGGCTGCCCGTCGACGTGACGCTGCGGCAGCAGGTCATGCTCCCCGAAGGATTCGCCCTCATCGCGCTCACGCTCGGGTTCGGCGAGCCGGTCGCCTCCGCCGACGCGCTGCTGGAGGAGGCGGTCCGCACCGCCGCGTCGGCCGACGTCGCGATCATCGTCGTGGGCACCACCGAGCAGGTCGAGTCCGAGGGCTTCGACCGCACCTGCCTGGCCCTGCCCGGCCGCCAGGACGAGCTGGTCACCCGGGTCGCCGCGGTGAATCCGAACACCGTCGTCGTGGTCAACGCCGGATCACCGGTCGAGCTGCCGTGGGCCGACGACGTGGCTGCCGTGCTGCTGACCTGGTTCCCGGGGCAGGAGGCCGGGCACGCGCTGGCCGACGTGCTCACCGGCGCCGCCGAGCCGGGCGGGCGCCTGCCCACCACCTGGCCGGTACGCGAGCAGGACTGCCCGGTCCTGGCGACCGCCCCCACCGACGGGGTGCTCGCCTACGCCGAGGACACCCGCATCGGCTACCGGGCCTGGGACGGCGCGGGCGCCGCGCCGCGCTGGTGGTTCGGCCACGGACTCGGCTACACCGCCTGGGCGTACGAGCAGCTGGCCGTCGACGGCCGCGAAGCCGTCGTGACCGTGCGCAACACCGGCGCCCGCCCGGGACGCGAGACCGTCCAGGTCTACGTCGACGGCCGCCTCGCGGGCTTCGCCTCCGTCACCGCCGAACCCGGCCATACCGTCACCGCCCGCGTCCCGCTGCCCGAGCGCGCCTTCCAGGTGTGGCAGGACGGTTGGCAGGCGACGCCGGGGCCGCACCGCGTCACCGCCGCCCCCAGCTACTTCCACCACCCCCTCACCACCACCCACCCCTGACCGACGCAAGGAAGGGCCCCTTCTTATCGCTTTCCGATGTAGAAGGGGCCCTTCTCAACATTCGTCGCCAGTGGGCGGAGCGGTCCTCGGGACCGGGGCGCCTACCTGCGCCGGGCCACATAGACGGTCTTGAAATGCTCGTTCTCGTCGGCGGGCTGGACCAGCTGACCGCCCCGCAACCCGTACACGGCGAGCAGTTCCAGATCCGCCTCGCGCAGCAGCCGTTCGATGACTTGCGGACTGTAGTGCCGCTCCGTCACGGCGGCATCGCTGCGCTGCCAGGCGTCGCCCGCCTGGTGGAAGGCGATGATGCGGGCGTGCGCGACGGAGTCGGGCTGCGGCTGGGCGGTGACCCCGACCCAGGCGAACACCGCAGTGCCGCGGTCGATGAGCTCGGATGAGGTGAAGAGCGCCTGGTAGGCGGCGAGGGTGTTGGCATCGAAGATCAGCAGGCCGCCGGCGGTGAGCGCTTCCCTGCTCGACCTCAGGGCATCGCCCAGGTCCTTCTCGTCGAGCAGGTGATTGGGCACGTCGCCCATCCAGTTGACGACGTCGAACCCGTGCGGGAAGCTCGGCAGGCTGCGCATGTCCGCCTGCACGAAGCGCATGGCCCGCGCCGGGTCCTTGGCACGGGCGGTCTCGATCATCCCGGCGGAGATGTCGCAGCCCGTGACCTCGAAGCCGTGGTCCAGCAACGCCTTGCTGCTACCACCGGTGCCGCATCCGACGTCCAGCACCCGGCGGCCCCCCGTCCCCCACCGCTCGATCGGCTGCAGCAGCAGGCCGACCCACGCGTGCAGGTTGTCGCCGGCTTTCAGCTGGTCGTAGAGCGGAGCGAGCGCGTCGAAGTAGTCAGGATCTGCCATGGTCTGGTTCACGAGGGAGCCCTTCTGATGTCGGTTCGGGCAGGGTGAGCGCGCGCATCGCCGGCGACAGCATGCCCGCCAGCGCCAGGAGGACGACCGCTCCGCCGCTGGCGAGGAAGGCCTGCGGCAGACCTATCGCCTGCGCCAGAAAGCCGAAACCGGCGAGCGCGACCGGGGTGAGCCCGAACGCGGAGAAGCTGACTAGGCTCATCACCCGACCGCGGTAGTCGGGATCGGTGCGAGCCTGAACGAGGCCGAGCAGCAGGGCGCCCGCGGGCCCGAGAGCCAGTCCGGCCACCGCCACGGCCAGCACGCTCAGCACGATGTCGGGGGTGTAGCCGAGCGCGGCGATGCTGGCAGCGCTCACAGCGGTCCAGGCGAAGCCGACCACGACCGGGCTTCGACGCGGCTCGAAGACGGTCAGCGAGAGCGCGCCGAGCGCGGCGGCCGCCCCGAACACCCCGATGATCAGGCCGAGTGCCGCGGGTCCCCAGCCGCTGCGCTCGATGCGCAGCACGACGCCGAGATTGAGCGGGCCCGCCAGGGCCAGGTTCAGGGCGGTGACGACGATCAGCACGATCAGGACGTCCCGCTGGCGCCCGATGTATTGCAGGCCGGACAGCAGGCTCGACTCGGCCCTGGACGCCGGGCGCTCCCGCTCGTCCACCTTGCCGCGCAGTGTGCCGAAGGCGAGGAACGCGAGCAGAAACAGCACCACGATGATCCCGACGGCGCCGGTGAACCCGGCCGCGGTCAGCGCCAGCCCGGCCACCGGCCCGGCGACCACGGACGCGATCCGCCCCGCCGTGGTGATGAGGCCCTGTCCCTGTGCGAGGTCGCGCGGTGCGAGCAGAGCCGGCGGCAGTGCGCCCGCGGCAGGCAGCCGCAGGGCGTCGCCTACGCCGAAGACGAGGGCTACCGCACCGAGCAGCAGCACATTGGAGGGCCGGGTCAGCGCGACGGCGAGGGCGCAGCACATGATGGCGATCCGCAGTGCCTGCGCGCCCTGTGCGACGCGCAACGCACCGAGCCGGTCGGCGAGCACCCCGGCCGGCAACAGCAGCAGCATCCGCGGCACCGTGCCGACCGCCACGATGAGGCTCGCCTTGCCCGGATCCGTGGTCCGGGCCGCGGCCCAGGCAAGCGCGATGAACCAGGCCTGGTCGCCGATCAGGTCGATGGTCATTCCCAGCAGGTACCGCCGGAAGGCCGGCTGCCGGATGGCCCCGCGCCGCGGCTCGACCGCGCGACTCTCGACCGCCTCCACCAGATCGCCGCCCTCAGCCACGGCTGCGCGCCTCCGACGGTTCGACGGGGAAGGCGCTGAGGAAGGCGAAAACGGGCGACCGGGAACCGGAGTCGTCGTTCGGCTCTGCGCCGGTGGCGGCCCACCGCCGAATGACCGCGGTGAGCTCGGCGACCATCATGGACAGCTCCTGCGGCGTCAGGTTCAGCATCGCGTCCGTTTCGACGGCTGCCTCGACCCACTCCTTCCCCCAGGACTGCCAGGACTCGTTCCACCGGCCCAGCCGCTTGACCCGCCGCTCGGTGAGCATCCGCTGGGCGCTCGTCGAGATCTCCTGGCCGCTGGGAGAACCGAGGAAGTCCGCCGGAGACCACTTCAGACCACCGGGAATCGCTCGCCACCAGTGCTCGCGCCGGTCTTGAGTCGGCCCGCTGACCTCCTCGACGAAGCCGGCGCGCATGAGCTGCTGAAGGTGGTAGCTGGCGGATCCGATCGCCAGGTTGGCCCGGTCAGCCAGCTGAGAGACGGTGCTGTGTCCGGACTGGAGCAGGATCTCGTACAACCGGATCCGCGCCGGGTGGGCGATGGTCCGCAGGGCATCGATGCTGGTAACTGGGCTGGTCTTCGACGTCACCCCCCAACTGTAGCATTCACAAAAAAGTTTGTGCATATTTAATTGCGCTAACTCTCTTGTGCAACTGCGTTCGAGCATCGTAGGTTTCTTCTGCGGGTGAGCGATGAACATCAATCACTCGACACGGTCCGGATCGGATTGACCTGGACAGACACGGGGAGACGGGGGGAGGTGCATCAGCATGAAGATCGAGATCTTTGAGACCACGGAGCGCGTGGTCTGCGGTATCAACCTCTGATACCCGCCCGAACGGGCGGAGATCACCGTGATCGCTCCGCTCGATACCAGGTCCGCGACGACACGACGTCTCGTCGCGGACCTGGCATTTTCTTGTCGACGAAACGGGGTTGGCAACATGTCCATTCGATTGATCCCAGCCGATGACGGCTGGTGGTGCGTCACCGGTCCGCGGGTGGCCCGGCTGCCCATGGAGGCCGTGGTCGACGGCGTGCTGGTGGAAGAGGCTCGGGCGGTGCTCGACCAGAACGGCTTCTACGCCCCGCCCGCCCGCCCGTTCGGTGTCACCGTCCTCACCGCCACGTCGTGCAACCTGGGCTGCGCCTACTGCTTCCAGAACAGCGGCCCCGCACAGGCCAGTCCGTTCGCACCGCCGCGCATCAAGCGCGCACTGCTGTCGGACAACACGATCTCCCTGATCAGCGGTTTTGTACAAGAACGCATGCAGCAGCTGAGCTTCGACTCGCTGACCGTGCTGCTGTTCGGTGGCGAGCCGCTGCTCAACCCGACTGGCTGCCTCGGCATCCTCCGTGCCCTGCAGCCGCTCGGCATGGTGCACGCGGAGATGATCAGCAACACGGTGCTGCTGCGGCCGCATCTCGCCGCCCAGTTGCACGCGGCCGGCCTGAGGCGCATCCAGGTGACCTTCGACGGCGCCCGCACCGAGCACGACCACACCCGGATCGACCATCGGGGTGACGGGACGTACGACCGGATCATGACCAACATCCGAGCCGCGGCGGCGGCCGTGCCCGAGCTCGAATGGCACTACCGGGTGAACATCTCGCACCACAACATCGACGGCATCGAGCTGCTGATCGACGACCTCGCGCAGCTGCCGACGTCGAAGCCCGCCAGCCTGCACCTGGCCCTCATCGACGACGTCGGCGTCGGCTACGAGAACACGGTGTTCTACTCGACCGGCCTGGCTGAACGGTTTCTCGGGCTCATCTCCCGCGCGATGGACCGCGGGCTGCACGTTCCGGTCATGGGCACCTCCGTCGCCGACTGCCCGTTCTGCGGAGAGTTCGCGGGCGGCACCGGTGCCGTCGTCAACGCCGACGGCACGCTCTACAGCTGCTGGGAGACGGCCGGCCGCCCTGAATGGGCGGTAGGAACCGTGACCGAGGGCTACCTACCGGACGCCGACATCAACGACCGCTGGGTCGCCTGCGACTACGCCGCAGCCTCACACGGTGACAACGCCGAGGTCAGAAAGTTCTACGACCGCGTCGACGCCTACATCCTCGACCGTACCCACCGCCCGCAGCGTGCGCTCGCCAACGCCGCCGCGGCCGCGTGACCCCTGGCGACGCCTACCCCTGAAGGAAATCAGAATGCGAATCTCCCGCTTCACCTCCCGAGTCACCGCCTGCCTCGGCACCGCCGCACTCGCGGTGAGCCTGACCCTGGCCGGAGCGGCCCCGGCCGCCGCGACCGGTTCGGGCACCCTCTGCGTGCCTGACGTGAGCGCCTCGGCGAACCTCAGCTACACCGTCTCCCCCCGGCTGGCCTTCAACCAGGTCACGGTCACCTACAACGGCTGCGGCCGCGCCGTGCGGGCCTTCCTGCACTGCGACTACTTCCCCTTCGGCACGCAGTGGCACTTCGGGTCCAGCACGTACGCTGTCGGCTCGAAGAGCAGCACGCAGTGCGGCAACGACATCGTCATGTCGTACGGGTACGAGTACAAGGACGGCAGCGGCCAGTGGGTCCGGGTCACCAGTTGATTCCCGGGACCGGTAGCCGGGGCAGGACCAGGAACCCCGCCGCCGACTGACCGGTCGCCACTCAGCGCGGCGGGCTCTCCACCGGGTGGAGGGCCCGCCGCTCCTGCTGCGGACCGGCGGGCGCACGCCTCACGGCGGCGGGACCGCCACGACGATCAGGTGCGGCTCCGACATGGTCCGGGCCGGTCGGCCGGGCGGCAGCACGGGTGCCAGCGCCTCCGACACCCGCCGGGCCGCCGGTGGGCCGTACTCGTCGAAGTGCTCGGTGGCCAGCAGCCACAGCCCACCGTGCGGCAGCGGCTCGACCTCGTGGAACGCGCCGATGGCGCGCATGGCGGCGGCGCCGCCGAGCCGCTCGGCGAGCCCACCCGGCACCACGGTCAGCCAGCTGTAGCCGCGCAGCATGGCTCGCTGCGCGGCGATCGAGTCGACCGGATGCCGGTAGAGCACCCGGTCCAGTTTGGTCATGTCCTCGAGTCCGGCCTCGGCCACCCGCTGCCGGTAGCCGATCTCCCCGTAGCCGGGGTCGGCGGCCTCAGCGACCCGGCGCGCCACCGCCAGCAGCCGCTGCCCGTAGGCGCGGTCGGCGAGCAGCTCATCGTTGACGGCCGCGGCCAGCACCAGCGCACCGTGGTCGTAGCGGCGGCTGTACCCCTTCAGGTGCTCGTCCTTGTCGTCTGTCCTCGCCCGGCCGTAGCCGTTGTGCTGCCCGAACCACAGCTGTGCGTGCCGGGCCGCGGCGGCGTCGGACAGCAGGCCGGCGTAGGTGTCGGCGGTCAGCCGCCGCCACAGGTCGCGGCCGATGACGTCGGTCTCCCAGGTGGCCAGGGCCGCTGGGGTTCCGGGCTCGCCCTGTGTCGCGGACGCCCCGGCGGTGTCCGCCGCCTCCGGCTCGGCGGTCAGCGCCGCGCGCCGCTGCGGGTCGACCAGCTCCGGAATGAGGCGGAACCAGAGCCGCACCAGGGCGGCGTGGGAGCCGGGGCCGTCGAAGCTGAAGTACAGGTGCGACTTCGTGTATTCGCTGGGCGTGCGGACCCGGTTCGGCGACTCGCGACGCCCGCCGGTGACGTACAGCTGCGTCATCAGCAGGTCTTCGAGCCGGTGATTGTGTAGCACGAGGTCCTGGTAGCGCCAGCGGCCGGCGAGCCGGCAGGGATCGCAGGTGAACACGTCGAGCAGCTCGATGCCCGGTTCGGTCGGGTGCGACCGCACGCGCACGATGTACCGGTGCCGGTGCATGGCGCCCTGGCCGTACTCCTCGGCCGGGAACGCCGGGCCGGGTTCGGCCTTGACGCCCCGGGCGCGCAGGTGGGCCAGGATGTGGTCGCGGTTGTCGACCGCCTGGGCCACCGCCGCCGGGTCGTCGGTGCTGAACTCCCAGACCCAGGCTGTGTCCCCGGTCCGGCAGATCAGGTCGATGCCGTGCGAGCCCTGGTCGACCGTGACGTCCAGCTCGTACCCGTGCTGCGCCACCAGCTGCGCCGCCCGGATCCGGAACGCCGTGAGCCGCGGGTAGCCGCCGACGGGGCAGCGCGCGTCGGCACACAGGTCGCACGGGCGGGTATCGCAGGCCAGGTCCTTGACGGGCTGGCCCAGCCCGTGCACGTCGGGATCGTGGGTGACCGGCCGGTGGACGCAGTCGGGGCCGAGCGGGGTGTCGTCGATCGCGCGCATGGTGGGCAGAGGCTAGCGCAACCGGTGATCTTCCGGATGCCCGTCGGGGGCGGGGCGGCGCGCCCGGGGGTGCCGGCGCGCCGCCCCGCGGTCGGTCAGGACCGGGCGGCGACGGCGCGCAGCTGGGCCAGGGTGGTGCGGAAGCCCTTGCCCGCCGCGGCCGGGTCCTCGGCGAGCAGCCCGGTGACCGCCATCGTCTGCGAGCGGGTGGTCGCGGCCGCCTGGTCGTCGGAGCCGGTGACGTCGAAGACGCCGAAGTCGCCGGTGAGCGTGCTGAACGCGCCGCCGTCGGCCTGGGCGAGGTACAGCACGACCGTCTGCCCCGGCTCCAGCTTCGACATGTGCTGCATGTCCACGACCTTGCCGTTCAGACCGGTCAGCGCGATGCGGTCGCCGACCTTCACCGATACGCCGTCGGCCGCGCGCAGCACCTCGTCGACCCGCAGCCCGGCCGCCTCGACCTGGCCCCGCGCGACCAGGTCCGCCGTCTCGGTCAGCTCCTTGACCGTGCTGTAGCCGCGCAGCTTGCCCAGCACCGGCGGCGCGGCCTCGGTCGGCGCGGCGGCCGCGCTGGTCGCGGGGACCGCCGCCGGGGTCGCCGGGTCGGTGCCGCAGGCCGCGAGCGCCGCCGCGGTGAGCACGGCCGCGGCTGCGGCCAGGACGCGGGTGGCGCTGCGGCCGGGGGTGTATGCCATGAGGAACGCTCCTTGCCTCTGGCGCCGCCCGGACGGTCCTGCCCGGATGCGGCGCTGCCTTCCCCATGTATCTGTGCGCCCGGCCGCCCGGGTTCCCGGAATTTCTAGCCGACTTCCCGGGCGAGGGCGCGCAGGTCGTCGAGCGTGACCGTCAACCGGCGCCCGGGCGCGGTGGCGTCCTCCTCGCGCAGGCCGGTGACCGCCATCGTCTGCGAGCGGGCCACCGCCTGCCCGCCGACCACGTCGAACACCCCGAAGTCCCCGCTGAGCGGGGTGTACACCCCGGCCCGCGCGTCGACGGCGGCCAGGTAGAGCACGGTGTGCTGCCCCGGCTCCAGCCGGGACATCCCGGCCAGTTCGGGGGTGCTCAGCGTGATCTCGACCGGGTCGGGCAGTCCTTCGCCCCGGCGCAGCACCTCCGCCACCCGCAGTGCCGCCGTGCGGTCGCGGCCGCTGCCCTCGGCTCGCACCACCTCGCCGCGTACCACCAGGTCCGCGGCTTCGGTGAGCTGGCGGACGGTGCCGTACGCGCGGACCTTCGCGGTCGTGCCGCCCTGCTCGGTCGGGCCGGGCGAGGGCGGCCCGGAGGCGGCTGCCGGGGTCGGGTCGGCCGTGACCGGGCCGCGTCCGGTGGTCGTGACCACCGCGACCACGACTCCGGCGATCGCGACCAGCGAGGCTAGGGCCAGCGCCGGGCGCAGCAGGGCCGGGCGCGGCCGGGCGCGGCGGCGCGGCGGTTCGGTGATCGCGGCCAGCAGCCGCTGCCGGTGCAGCCCGTGCCGCCCCGGCGGCAGCTCGCGGTAGCCGGGGTCGGGCAGCAGCGCGGCGAGTTCGGCCCGCTCGGACGGGTCAGACGGCGGGTGCGCCTTCATCGGTTGACCTCCTGTGCGAGTGGGGCGGCGTCATCGGTTACCTGTCCACCGGACCGGCGCGGGTTCCGGGCGGCCGCGTCGACCAGCGCGCGCAGCCTGGTGCGGGCGCGCGACAGGCGCGAGCGCACGGTGCCGACGGGGATGTCCAGGGCCCGCGCGGCCGACTCGTAGTCCAGGCCCTCCCAGAGGCACAGGGTCACCACCTCGCGCTCCTGGCGGCGCAGCCGGGCCAGCGCGCTGATCGCGGCGGTGATCCGGTCGCGGTCGTCCAGGCGGACGGCCACCTCGTCGGCGGGGTCCGGCTCGGTGAGCTCGGCGGCGGCCAGCGCCGACGCCGCGGCCCGGTAGCGGCGGTTGCTGCGGGAGTGGTTGCGGGCCTCGTTGGTGGCGATGCCGAGCAGCCACGGGCGCAGCGACCCGCCCTCGTCGCCGATCCGGGTGCGGGAGCGCCAGGCCTGCAGGTACGTGGCGGCCATGACGTCCTCGGCGACCGACCAGTCGGCGGTGAGCCGGAACGCGTGGTTGTAGACCGACCGCGCGTACTGGTCGAACAGCTCGGCGAACGCGCTGGCATCACCTGCCCGGATCCGGGCGCGCAGACTCGACTCCATGACCGTTTCTCTGTCCCCCATCCCGCCGACGGTTCCCGTGATCCCGGTCACCCCGCGACATCTCGGCTGCTCACCGACCCTATCCACCCCCGCCCGCCCACCCCCCTCACCCCTCAAGATCGTTTTCAGGTCGCCGGGCAATCGGGGGTATGAGGGGCCCATTTCCCCCCGATTGCCGGGCAACTTGAAACCGGTCTTGAACGGCCTCGGCCCGATCCTGGTGTGGCGTATCCGACTGTCCACATCGGCGGACGCGGCTAGCATCCGTGGGCGTGACAGAGAACCCGGCACCACCCCGCCGAAGCGGCAGCATCCTGTTCGGACTGCTGGCGCTGATCCCTGCCGTCGTCCTGCTCTGCACCGGGTACCTGATCCCCACGGTGCGTACGGTGCTGGCGAGCTTCACCAACGCCTCGCTGATGGGCGGCCCGGGCGAGTCCGTCGGCATGAAGAACTTCGAGAAGCTGCTCCCCCGCTTCGCCGAGTCTCTGGTCGGCCCGCTGCTGCTCGCCACGGCGGTCACGGGCACCGCGCTGGTCTGCGGCGGCGCCCTGGCCTGGCTGGCCGCCCGCGCCGGCAGACCGGGCCGGTGGACGCTGCGGCTGGCGTTCGCGCTGCCGGTCGCGGCGGTCGGCGGCACGGTCGCCGCCGTCTCCTGGCAGCTGGCCTTCGAGGACGCCGCGCCCAACGCCTACCTGGCCCAGTTCGCCGCGTTCGCCGGGCTGGCCGTCGGCCTGGGCGCGACCGGGTACCTGCTGGTCTTCCGGCGCTCGACCCGGCTGGGCGCCACCTGGCCGGGTGCGCTGCTGGTAACCGGGGTCATCATGGCCACGTCGACGGCGTACGCGCTGCAGTCCTTCTCCTTTCCGCTCCTGCTCGTCGCCCCGAATGGGCCCCGGGGCCGCACGCCCACCGTGCTGATCTTCGATGCCGCCTTCCGCTCCGTTCAGCTGGGCCAGGCTTCGGCCGGGGCGGTGCTGCTGTGGCTGCTGCTGGCCGTGCTCGGCATCGGCGTGGCGGTCTGGCTGATCCTGTCCCGGGCCCGGATCGAACCGGCCGAGCAGCCGGAGCCCGCCGTGCCGGGCGACCGGTCCACCTGGGCCGCGGTGTCGTTGGTGGCCACCGGCGTGGCCGCGCTGATCGGCCTGGCCGGGCTGCTGCCGCTGCTGCTGCAGTCACTGTCCCTGTCGACGAAGACGATCGAGTCGAACCTGCTGGGGCACCTGGTCAACACCTGGGTGCCGCCGCTGATCTCCACCATCCTCGGGGTGAGCGCGGCCGCGCTGGCCGGGTACGGCATCGGGGCGCTGCGGCCGCTGGGCCGCTACAGCGGACTGCTGCTGCTGCCGTTCGCCCCATGGCTGTTCACCGGCCTGCCGGCGTTGACCCCCGACGCTTTCGCGCACCGCGGCGACGACGGCGAGTTCCTGGCGCTGATCCCGCCCGCCTCGCTGTGCGTGCCGGTGCTGTTCGGCAGCGCGCTGCTGTTCCGGGGCGTCCGCTGGACCCGGGCGCTGCCGGTGCTGGCGCTGTCCGGGCTGATGGTCTGGGTCGTCGCGGCCCAGGACGCGTGGTGGCAGCTGATCGTGGCGCTCGAGCCGTCGACCATGCCGATGCCGGTACTGCTGCTGCAGGTGGTCAACCGGTTCGGCGGCGAGGACGCCCCGGTCGGCTGGACCTATCCGCTGCCCGCCCTGCTGCTGGTCGCCGCGGCCGTCGCCGTCGTGCAGGTGCTGTTCATGGACCGGCTCACCCTGCGCACCGGCAAGACCGGGGCGACCCTGCCACTGGCGCCCTGACCAGGTCCGACAGCCCGGCGCGAAAAAGTCCGAAGAATTTCGCGCCGGGCTGTCGATCGGCCGCCGGGCCGTTCGACCTGCGGGTGAGAGGGTTGACACGCGACCCTCACCACCAAGGAGAGATCACGATGGCGAAGTACATGCTGATCATGCGGGGCACGGACGAGTCCATGGCCAAGATGATGGAGACGCCGTTCGAGCAGATGCTGGAGACGGTGGGCCGCTTCAACGACGAGCTGATCCGGGCGGGCGTGCTGCTGGCGGCCGAGGGCCTGGACGACGCCGCCCAGGGTGTGGTGGTCGACTACAGCGGCGAGACCCCGGTGGTCACCGACGGCCCGTACGGCGAGACCAAGGAGCTGTTCGGCGGCTTCTACCTGCTCGAGGTGGCCTCGAAGGAGGAGGCGGTCGAGTGGGCCAAGCGCATGCCCGGCTTCCCCGGCTCCAAGTGCGAGATCCGGCGGGTGCCCGGCATCGACGAGTTCCCGCAGGACAACGAGTACGTGATCCGGGAGCGGGCGTGGCGCGAGCGCACCGGCCAGCTCTGATGACCACCACCGACGACGGCCCGCCGAGCACCGAATCGGCGCGGCGGGCCGTCGAGGCCGTCTGGCGCATCGAGGCCGCCCGCATCGTCGGCGCGCTGGCCCGCTACACCGGGGACTTCGCGCTGGCCGAGGACGTGGCTGCCGACGCGGTGGCCGAGGCGCTGGTGAGCTGGTCGCGCGACGGCGTGCCGGCCAACCCGGTCGGCTGGCTGCTGACCACCGCGCGGCGGCGGGCCATCGACGGCTTCCGCCGCCGGGCGGCCCGCGACGAGCGGTACGCCCTGCTCGCCGGTGAGCTGACCGAGGGCGAGCTGACCGCCGGCGCCACCCCGCACCGGGCCGACAGCCTGCTGTGGGACCCCGACCGGATCGACGACGACGTGCTGGCGCTGATGTTCACCGCCTGCCACCCCGTGCTCGCGCCCGAGGCCCGGGTGGCGCTGACCCTGCGCGTGGTCGGCGGCCTGGGCAGCGAGGAGATCGCGCGGGCGTTCCTGGTGCCGGTGCCGACGATCCAGGCCCGGATCACCCGGGCCAAGAAGACCATCGCGGCGGCGGCGGTGCCGTTCGAGCTGCCCCCCGCCGAGCAGCGCCGCGAGCGCCTCGGCGGGGTGCTGAGCGTGCTCTACGTGATCTTCACCGAGGGCTCGACAGCCACCGCGGGCGACCGGCTGCTGCGCACCGACCTGGCGTACGAGGCGATCCGGCTGGCCCGGATGCTGGCCGCGCTGCTGCCCGCCGAGCCGGAGGTGTCCGGGCTGCTGGCGCTGTTCGAGCTGACCGCCGCCCGGTTCCCGGCCCGCACCGGGCCCGACGGCGAGGCGGTGCTGCTGGAGGACCAGGACCGGCGGCGCTGGGACCGGTCGGCGATCCGGCGCGGGCTGGCGGCCCTGGACCGCGCCGCGGCGGTCGGGCGCGGGCTCGGGCCGTACGGGCTGCAGGCCGCGATCGCCGCCTGCCACGCGTCGGCCCCGACCGTGGCCGACACCGACTGGGAGCGCGTCGTGCTGCTGTACGAGGCACTCGGCCGGGTCGCGCCGTCGCCGGTGGTCGACCTCAACCGGGCCGTGGCCGTCGCCATGGCGTACGGGCCCGACCAGGCCCTGTCCCTCGTCGACGACCTGGTCGTCGCCGGCCGCCTGTCCGGTTCGCACCTGCTGCCGACCGTCCGCGGCGAGCTGCTGACCCGGCTCGGCCGCACCGCCGAGGCCCGGGGCGAGCTGGAGCTGGCCGCCCGGCTGTGCGGCAACGACCGCGAACGGTCGGTGCTGCTGCGCAAGGCCGCCGCGCTGGGCTGACCGGTCAGGCGCCCAACCGGGCGACCAGGTCGCCAGCGCGGCGCCACCAGTACTCGTACCGGCCCGGAAACTGGTCGTTCAGCTCAGTCAGCCGCGCCAGCGCCTCCCGGGCGTAGGCGGCATCGTCCTCGGCCTCGCCGATGAGCAGGCACACGTTGGCCAGGGAGCCCGCCACCAGCTGCGGCGCCTGTTCGGCGTACTCGCGCAGGATCGGCTCGGCCCGGCGGGCCGACCGCGCGGCCAGCTCGCGGCGCCCCAGCGCGAGCAGCGCCTCGGCCTCGGTCGACAGCGGCAGCCACCAGCGGCGGCGCTGGGCGGCGGTCACCGGCTCGCCGTCGGTCTCCCGCAGCACGGCCATCGCCTGCGCGACCGAGGCCAGCGCCTCATCGTGGCGCCGCATCCGGATCAGCGTCGTGGCGTGGTTGCTGAGCGCCGTCGCCAGCAGGTGCCGCATCGCCCGGCCGGACCCGGTGCGGGCCAGCGCGATCGCCTCCAGTTCGGCGGCCTCGGCCTCGGCGAAGCGGGTGAGCAGGGTCAGCGAGGTGCCCCGCAGCACCAGCAGCTCCACCTCCACCTCGTGGTGGGTGCCGCCGGCCGCCCGCAGCGCGGCCAGGGCCTCGCTCAGCGGCGGCAGCGATTCGGCGGTACGGCCCAGGTCGGCCAGGGCCGCGCCCCGGTTCAGCAGGATCGGCACCCGGCCGACGGCCGACAGCACCTCCGGTGCGGTCTGGGCCAGCTCGTCGAAGAACGCCAGCGCCCGCTCGCCCGCGGCGAGGCTGTCGGCAGCGCGCCCCAGCTGGCGCAGCACGAAGCTGCGCAGCGACATCAGCTCGGCGCCGAGCACGTGCACCAGCTCGGAATCCTGGATCGGGGGCGACTGCCAGGTACGGGCGGCCGCGTCCAGGACCGCCAGCGCGGCGGGCCGGTCCGGCTCGCGCTGCACGGCCAGCCAGCGGGCCAGCGACAGGCGGGTCCACAGCAGCATGAACGCGGCCGGGTCGCCCGCCTGCTCGTACTCCGCCTCCAGGGCACGGGCCAGCCGCACCGCTCCGGCGTGATCACCGTCGAGCGCGAGCTGCTGCGCCACCGCGAGCGGATCCTCCTGCACCCGCCCACCCTGCCACACCGCCCCGGGCCGCCCCGCGCCGCGGCCGCGCCGCGGGGTGCGGGGTGCAGTTTCGGGGAAACTGCTGGAATCTTGGCCGGTATTCGTGCAGTTTCCCCGAAACTGCACGACCCACTCACCTGGTCGCGGCGTTGCGCGGCAGCTATACCTAGAACTACTATGTATCGCAGTTCTAGGGTTAGGCGGTGTCCTCGTGCACATCACGAAAGATCTCGTCGCGGCCTCGGCTACTCCCCTCGTGCTCGGCATCCTGGCCGAGGGCCAGAGCTACGGATACGCGATCCTCAAGCAGGTCAACGACCTGTCCGGCGGCCACCTCGAGTGGACCGACGGCCTGCTCTACCCGCTGCTGCACCGGCTGGAGCGGCTGGGCCACGTCCAGTCGTCGTGGGACAGCCCGCCCGGCGGGCGGCGGCGCAAGTACTACCAGATCACCGACCAGGGCCGGGCCGAACTGGCCGAGCAGCGCGCGCAGTGGGCCGCGGTCGTGGAGACCCTGCGCGGCGTCTGGAACGCCGGTGCGGCGCCGCTGCGCCCGATCACCGCGCCGGGATGGGGGATGGCCTGATGAGCGTCGACAGCGACGAGAATCTGGAGAGCCAGATCGCCGAGTGGCGGGCGTACGTGCGCAAGCGCCGCACGCTGCACCAGCCCGACGCCGACGAGCTGGAGGACCACCTGCGCGGCCGGATCGCCGACCTGACGGCGGCGGGGCTGCGCCCCGACGAGGCGTTCCTGATCGCGGTCAAGCGGATGGGCAGCCTCGACGAGCTGTCCCGCGAGTTCGCCCGCGAGCACTCCGACCGCTTATGGAAGCAGCTGGTGCTGACGGGGGACGACGGCGCGGCCGCGACCGGCGGTGACCGCCGCGACCTGAAGGTCATGATCGCCTGTGCCGCCGCCGCGGCGCTGGCCATCAAGGTGCCCAACCTGCTCGGCGTCAGCATCGACGACAGCGCCTTCTACCTGCGCAACTTCAGCCTGTTCGCGCTGGTGCCGCTGCTGGTCTACTTCGCCTGGCGGAGGCAGCTCAAGCCGGCGATGATCGCCGTGCTGGTGGCGCTGTTCGGGGTGGGCGCGGTAGCGATCAACGCCTACCCGATGGACGACGCCGAGGCGCACACCCTCGTGCTCGCCGCGATCCATCTGCCGTTGGCGCTGTGGCTGGTGGTCGGGGTCGCGTACGCCGGGGGCCAGTGGCGCTCGCAGCAGCGCCGGATGGACTTCATCCGGTTCACCGGTGAGTGGCTGATCTACTTCGCGCTGCTGGGGCTCGGCGGCGGGGTGCTGCTCGGCATCATCGGCGGCACCTTCAACGCCATCGGCCTGGACCCCGAGCAGGTCATCAGCGAGTGGCTGCTGCCCTGCGGCGCGGCGGCCGCGGTCGTCGTCGCCGCGTGGCTGGTGGAGGCCAAGCAGAGCGTCATCGAGAACATGGCACCGGTGCTGACCAAGGTGTTCACCCCGCTGTTCACCGCGACGCTGCTGACGCTGCTGGGCGCCATCATCGTGGCCAGCAACGGCATCGACGTCGACCGCGACGTGCTGATCCTGTTCGACCTGCTGCTGGTCGTGGTGCTGGGCCTGGTGCTGTACTCCGTCTCGGCCCGCGACGCGGCGGCGCGGCCCGGCCTGTTCGACAAGCTGCAGCTGGCGCTCGTCGTCAGCGCCCTGCTCGTCGACGTGCTGGTGCTGGCGGCGATCCTCACCCGGATCACCGAGTTCGGGTTCACCGCGAACAAGACGGCGGCGCTGGGCGAGAACCTCATCCTGCTGGCCAACCTCGGCTGGTCGGCGTGGCTGCTGCTCGGGTTCCTCCGCGGACGCAGGGCGTTCGGGGTGCTGGAGCGGTGGCAGACCCGTTATCTGCTGGTGTACGCCGCCTGGGCGTGGATCGTGGTGCTCGTCTTCCCTCCCCTGTTCGACTTCGTCTGAGTCCCGGTCAGGGAGTAAGGAAGGGACCCTTCTTATCGTTATCTGATGTGGAAGGGTCCCTTCCCAACCCGCGGAGCGCGGCGGCGCGGCGCGGTCCGGTCGGACCGCGCCGCCGTCATGTCCGGGCCGGGCGTCCCAGGCTCGCGGCCAGCTCGGTGCGGTTGCGCACCGCCAGCTTGCGGAAGATGTTGGCCAGGTGGAACTCGACCGTCTTGGCCGAGACGCCGAGCTGCGCCGCGGTCTCCCGGTTGCTCAGCCCCATCGCCACCGACTGCGCCACCCGCAGCTCGGTCGGGGTGAGGGACAGGTCGTGGCGCACCGGCAGCGCGGCCGGACCGGTGACCGAGTCGAGCACGGCGGTGACCCGGGCCAGCGGGCCGCCCGCGCCCATGGCCGCGTACCCGCTGGCCGCGGTCTCCAGCAGCCGGATCGCGTCGGCGCGGCGGCCCAGGCGGGCGTGGCGCTCGCCGAGCAGCCAGGCCATCCGCGCCCGCGACAGCCGCTCCACCGGGCGGTTCAGGCCGGTGAGCGAACGCTCGAACCGGGCCATCGCCTCCGGATCGTCCGGCGCCGAGATCCACTGCCGCCAGGCGGGCAGGGCGGGGGCGCCCGGCCACTCCAGCGGCGGGTCGGGGACGGCCGCCAGCAGCGCCAGCGCCGCCTGGGCGTCGCCGCTGAGGGCGCGGTGGGTGGCCAGCTCCCAGCGGTGCTCGTAGAACAGGCCCGAGTTCGCGCCGACGTTCGTGCCGACCAGGAACTCCAGCACCCCCGCCCAGGCCTGGACATCCCCGTTGACCAGGTGCAGCGGCACGGCGCATTCGGCGATGTGGGCCGCCACCCAGCTCGACGCGGCCCGCGCCGCCAGGTCCCGGGCCTCGCCCAGGTACGCCCCGGCGGCGGCGGTGTCACCGCGCAGCGCCTCCACCTTGGCCAGGAAGGACGTCGCCTCGGCCTGGATCTCGACCCGGCCCGCCTCGATGGCCAGCAGCCGCGCCCGGGCCAGCATGTCCTGACCCCGGACCAGGTCACCGGACCAGGCGTCGCCCAGCCCGAGCATGGTCAGCAGCCGGGCCCGCCGCGCGGGTGGCGCCGCCAGCCGGTCCACCAGGTCCGCGAAGCGGGTTCGGGCCTCGTGCGGGCGGATCGCGCTCAGCGCGCACAGCAGCGCGCACTCCAGCAGCAGTCCGTCGGCACCGTACCGGTCCGGGTCGAACAGGCGCAGCGCGGTGTCGAGGTGCCTGCTCGCGTACGGCTGCCTGGTCCGCACGCCGACCACCCCGGCCACGGTGCGGTACAGCAGCTCGACTTCGCCCGCCGGCGCCCGCCCGCGCAGCTCCTCCAGCCGCCGCACCGTCGCCTGCAGCGCCGTCGGGTCGGCCGTGCGCGCGTCGTCCAGAAAGGACTCAGCGACGGCCCGTGCCGCCGCGACCCGCTCATCCGTCGCATCCGTCGGCACGGTCGCCGATTCTAGGGCCGGGCACCTGCCCCGGGTGAATCCGCAGCGCCCCGGGCCGGTCCGCCGGAGCATCATGCGCATGAGGTCACGCCTCATAGGGTGTATCCACACCGCATGAGGTGTCACCTCGACGGCGCGACACCGCTGGGGCGTACGCGAAACACGGTCTTTACACAGCCTCGCCGTCTCTCTACTGTGAACGTTCACAGACCTGGCAGCCCTCAGGCGGCACCAGCCGTCAAGGAAACCTGCCAAGTCCCACTGTGCGACGTTCTGTGAACGTTCACAGACTCCTTACCAGCATACGGGGATCCACCCGCAACACGATTCAAGGAGGTTGAGATGACCGTGTGGCACCGCCGCCCGAGAGCACGGGCCGCCCTGCTGTTCGTGACCGCGCTCCTGCCCGCCACGCTCGTCGCGGCACCGCCCGCGTCGGCCGCGAACACGCTGACCATGCTCGGCGCCGACGTGTCCTCCGTACAGCGCAGCCTGGACCTGGGGGCCAAGTACTACGACGCCGCCGGGGCGGCCAAGGACCCGCTGGACATCCTGAAGAGCAAGGGCGTCAACTACGCCCGCCTGCGGATCTGGAACAACCCGGCCAGCGGCTACAACAACAAGGCCAAGGTGCTCGCGTACGCGAAGACCGTCAAGGCCAAGGGCCTGAAGCTGATGGTCGACTTCCACTACTCCGACACCTGGGCCGACCCGGGCAAGCAGTACAAGCCCGCCGCCTGGGCCAGCCACGGCATCAGCCAGCTGCAGACCGACGTCTACAACTACACCTACGACGTCTGCAACAGCCTCAAGGCCCAGGGCACCACGCCCGACAGCATCCAGATCGGCAACGAGATCAACGTCGGCATGCTCTGGAACGACGGCAAGGTCGTCAACAACGACTTCACCAACCTGAGCCTGCTGCTCAAGTCCGGCTACAACGCCGTCAAGGCGTGCAACAGCGGTACCCAGGTGATCATCCACGTGGCCGACGCGGACAGCATGGCCAACGCGCGCTGGTTCTACGACGGCATCAAGGCCAAGGGCGTCACCTGGGACATCACCGCACTGTCGTACTACTGCATGTGGCACGGCACGCTGGCGAACCTGTACAACGTGATCGTCGACGTCAAGGCCCGCTACGGCAAGCCGGTCGTGCTGGCCGAGACGGCGTACCCGTTCACCGCCGCCAACGCCGACAGCGAGGCCAACTCGGTCAGCGGCTCCGCGCCCTGCTCCGGCTACGCCGCGAGCTGGAGCGGGCAGGCGACCGAGTTCAGCCACGTGCAGAACACCGCCCGCAACGCCGGCGCGATCGGCGTCTTCTACTGGGAGCCCACCTGGTACGCGATCGCGGGCAACGGCTGGGACCCCGCCAACATCAACGGCACCGGCAACCAGTGGGACAACATGGCCGTCTTCGACTGGACCGGCCACGTGAACCCGAACGTCGTCTGGACCCCGTGATCCCGTCGCGGTCCTGACGATCGCGTACCGCCGCCGGCGTCGACCGCCCTCCCTACCGGCCGACGTCGGCGGTGGCCGGATCCGGTGAGCAGCGGCCCAGGTGGCAGCCTGGGCCGCTGCTCAGACGCCTACTGGAAGCGCCAGGTCTGGTTCGACTGGTTGCTGCCGCAGAACCAGATGATCAGCTGGGTGCCGTTGGCGGTGCCCCAGGCGTCGGCGTCCAGGCACTTGCCCGACTGCGGGTTGCGCAGGTTGCCGTTGACGAACTGCCACAGCTGCCCGCCTGCGGTGTTGCAGGTCCACTGCTGCACCCGGGTGCCCTCGGCGGTGGCGTTGCCCGCGATGTCCAGGCACTTGCCGGTACGCGAGTTGACCAGCTGCTGACCGCGCCAGGTCCAGCGCACCTCGGGGCCGCCGT
The DNA here is from genome assembly GCF_029948125.1 of Catellatospora sp. KI3. GTDB lineage: Bacteria > Actinomycetota > Actinomycetes > Mycobacteriales > Micromonosporaceae > Catellatospora. The sequence continues at coordinate 254,562 of NZ_JASAMB010000007.1, read as the reverse complement.
GGCAGTCCCACAGCTGGATCTTCGTACCGTCCTCGAAACGCCCGCCCGAGACGTCGACGCAGCGGTTGGAGCCCGTCCCGATGATCATCTGCCCGACCGGGTCGGCCGGCTCCAGCACGGTGCCCCGGTAGACCCGGTCCAGCAGGGCGAACAGGGCGGTGTCGTAGCGGGCCAGCTCCGCCCGGGTGTTGACGTCGTTGTGGACGCCGTCGCCGCCGACCGGGCCCTGCCGGTTGAGGTCGAAGTAGGACTGCACGCCCTCGGCCCAGTACTCCCCCACGTTCGAGCCCGCGTAGGTGTTGTTCCACAGCCCCATGGACCGGGCGCGCTGGTAGGCGCCGTCCAGGTCCGGCCCGAAGCGCGGGTCGGCGTACCGCAGCGACCAACCGTCGACGGTGTGCCCGAACTCGTGGATGAAGACGTTCTCGCCGCCCTGGTTGTCGATGAGGTTCGCCTCGGTGCCCACGGTCAGCGGACCGCCCATGCCGGCCCAGTAGCGCTCGTCCCACGACGTGCCCGCGTCGCGGAACACCTCGGGGATGGAGCTCATCCGCTCGCTGCGCGCGATCATCACGATCCGCACGTTGCGCCGGTTCAACTCGGCCACCGCGCCGGTCGGGTACGTCCGCACCAGCGTGGCCGCCTGGCGGGCCGCCTTGAGCAGCGTCGCGTCCTCGATCGCCGCGGAGCCCAGGATGGGTACCGCGATCCCCGTCGCCGGATCCACCGGGCCCGCGACGTACTTCGCGTACCAGCGTGTATCAAGCTGGAACCGGTTGACCACGGCCTGCGGCACGGGCCGCTGCACGACCGGGGCCGCCAGCGCGACGACGCCGGTGCCCGCCGCCTCGGCCGGGCCGCCCACGGTCGCGGCGGCCGCCGCGCCGAGGATGAGCGAGGCGCAGAGGCCCAGCGCGAGCGCGCCGAGCCGGCCCGGTGGCCGGATCGTCGCGGATGGTCGCGGTGCGGAGGTTCTCATCGCGGTATGTCCTTCCAGGTCGACGCCCGGACCGCCGACGGGGACAGCGCAGTCCAGGACGGGAGCAGGGGGCCGCGAGCGGCCGGACACCGGCTCGCGGCCGGGCCACCGTAACTCCGGCGCATCGGCACCTATTAATGGTTTCGAAACGGGCGGTCTCGATGACGGCACACGTTTCGAGGTTTGCGGGCGGCCGGAGCTGGACATCGGCGATGGCAGACCCGACTCACCAGGAGGTCCGCGATGACCGACGACATGATCGCGCGTGTCGCGCTGGCCGCTTTCGTGCTGGCGATCGCGTTGCGCGGCTGGCTGGTCGCACGCGCGCGGCCCCGGGCGCTCGCCGCCGCGCAGCTGCCCTACGACGACCACCAGCACGGCACCCGGGCCGTCCCGAGCTCGGCCGAACACCACCGGCCGCACCGCTGGTCCGGTGCACGCGCGCGCCAGCGCAGGTCAGGCCGCTGCCAGCCCGGCACCGGCCGGTGGCTCGTCCGCGCCGCCGGAGTCGCCTGACCTGTTCGCCATGGGCGGATGGCATGACGGCCCGCCGACCGGTTGAGGCGCACCGCCCGGCAGTGCGGGAACCGCAGGCAGGCGCAGTGCGCGGCGCGTTGCCGACCACCACTTAGACTCGGCTGGTGCCGATCACCCTGTCGCTGCTGGAAACGGTGCGCTGGGACGGCGAGCCGGTGCTGGGCGACCGGCCGCAGGCGCTGCTGGCCGCGCTCGCCGCCGCCGGGCGTACGGTCAGCGCCGCGCGCCTGGTCGACCTGATCTGGGACGAGGACGTCCCCGCCAACCCGCCGAAGGCACTGCAGGTGCTGGTCTCCCGGACCAGGGCGGCGCACGGGCCGGACTCGGTGGTACGCGACGGCGACGGCTACCGCCTGGGCCTGGACCGGTCGCGGGTGGACACCCAGGTGCTGGCCGACCGGATCGCCGCGGCCCGGTCCGCGTTCGAGTCCGACCCGGCGCAGGCGGCCGAGCTGGCCGCGGCGGCGGTGGCCCTGGGCACGGTCACGGCTGACCTCGGCCACGGTCCGCTCGGATCGCTGCGGCGCGAGGCCGGGCACGACCTCGACCAGGCGCGGCTCCTGCTGGCCAGGGCGCGGGCCAGGCTCGGCGAGCACGCCGCCGCGCTGCCCGGCCTGACCGAGGCTCGGGCGGCACACCCCGCCGACGAGGCGCTGCTGGCGGATCTGCTGCGCAGCGAGGCGGCGGTGCGGGGCACGGGCGCCGCCCTGAGCCGGTACGAGGCCTACCGTGCCGACCTGCGTGACCGAGTCGGCGCCGACCCGGGCCCGGAGCTGCGCCGGGTCTACGCCGAGCTGCTGGCCCAGGACAGCCCGGTCCGGGCGGGCGTGCGGTACGAGGCGACCGCGCTGCTGGGCCGCGCCGAGGACCTCCGGCGGCTGCAGGCGCTGCTCGCCGCGTACCGGGTGGTCTCCATCGTCGGGCCGGGCGGCCTGGGCAAGACCAGGCTCGCCCACGTGCTCGGTCGCGAGCACTCCGCCCCGGTGGTGCACTTCGTCGAGCTCGTCGGCGTCACCGCACCGGACGACCTGGTCGGCGAGATCGGCTCGGCGCTGGGCGTACGCGAGTCGGTCAGCGGCCGGCGCGCGCTGACCCCCGAGCAGCGGGCCGACGTGCGGGCCCGGATCGCGCGCTACCTCGACCAGGCGCCGAGCCTGCTGATCCTGGACAACTGCGAGCACATCGTCGCCGCCGTCGCCGACCTCGTCGCCTATCTCGCGGCCACCACGCGTGAGCTGCGCGTGCTGACCACGTCCCGGGCGCCGCTGGCCATCGCCGCCGAGCAGGTCTACCCGCTGGCCGAGCTGCACACCGGGGACGCGGTGGAGCTGTTCCGGCAGCGGGCCGTGGCGGCCCGGCCGGACGTGCACCTCGCCGGTACGGACCCGCTGGTGGCCGAGATCGTCGAGCGGCTGGACGGGCTCCCGCTCGCCATCGAGCTGGCCGCGGCGAAGGTGCGGGTGATGGCGGTCGCCGACATCGCCCGCCGCCTGGAGAACCGGTTCGCGCTGCTGCGCGGCGGTGACCGCAGCGCACCCGACCGGCACCAGACGCTGCTGGCGGTCATCGACTGGTCCTGGAACCTGCTGGCCGAGCGGGAGCGCCGCGCGCTGCGCTGGCTGTCGGTGTTCCACGACGGGTTCACCCTCGGCGCGGCGGAGGCGATGCTCGGCGACGACGCGCTCGCGGCGGTGCAGGACCTGGCCGACCAGTCGCTGCTCACCGTCGTGGAGACCGGCCTCGGCGGCGTGCGCTACCGGATGCTGGAGACGGTACGGGAGTTCGGCCGGATGCAGCTGATCGACGCGGGCGAGGACGGTGCGGCCGAGCGGGCGCAGCGGGCCTGGGCGGTCGACTTCTCCGTCCGGCATGCCCGCGCGCTGTTCACCCCGGCCCAGTTCGACGCCGTCGACGCGATCCGCCCCGAGGAGACCAACCTCTCCGACGTGCTGCGCCGGACCTTCGCCACCGCCGATCCGGCGGCCACGGTGCAGATCCTCGCCGCGCTCGCCGGATACTGGATCATCCTGGGCGAGCACCCCCGGCTGCTCGTGCTCATCGAGGCGGCCGCGAACGCGGTCGCCGGCTGGACGCCCCCGCCGGACCTGGCCGACGCCGCCCGGATCGCGATCGGGATGACCCTCAACGGTTCATTGGTCGCCAACACCCCGCACTCGGAGGTGCTGCGGACCGCGCTGCGCCGGATCGGGCCCGGCGGGCAAGATCCGTGGATCTCGGCCATGGTCACCATGCTGACCGACATCGACCCGCGCTCACCGGACGGCTACCTCCAGCAGCTGCGGGCGCATGCCGCCTCGCCGGACCTCCAGCTCGCCGCCGTGGCGCTGCCCTGGCTGAGCCAGGCCCTGGAGAACCTGGGCGATCCGGACGCGGCGATGGAGGCCGCCGAGCGCGGGCTGCTGCACGTCGACAGCGCGGCGGGCCCCTGGTCGCAGGCGATCCTGCACACCATGGCCGCGCAGCTGGCGATGCAGCTCGGCCGGACGGAGCAGGCGACCGTCCACGCGTACGCCGCGCTGCCGGTGCTGGACCGGCTCGGGGCCCGCGACGACGCCGCGCAGCTGCGTTCGCTGCTCGCGCTCGCGATGATCTCGGCGGGTGACATCGCCGCGGCCGCCGACCAGCTCGCCGAGCTGGGCGACATGCAGGGGCCCGAGGTGATCCCGGGCGGCGGCCAGCTGGCGGTCGACCTCGGGATCGCGGAGCTGGCCCTGGCCCGCGGCGAGGTCGAGGCCGGGCTGGCCGCCTACCGCGACGCCGGCCAGCAGGTGCGCCGCCTGCGGATGCCGGGTGTCACGCCGACGGGGTTGGAGCCGTGGGTGCTGCTGGCCGACGCGGTGAGCCTGGCCGCCCACGCCTACCACGCCCCCGCCGACGACCCGACCGGCGCGACGCTGTACGCGCGCTCCCGGGGCTCGGCCCTGCGGGCGCTCGACCCCGACCACCCCTACCTGGACTACCCGATCTGCGGGGTGGTGCTGTTCGCGCTCGGCGCGTGGGGCCTGCTGCGCGACGCCCTGCCGGTCGCGGACGCGGTGCGGCTGATCGCGCTGGCGGACCGGTTCGCGTACAACCGGAGCATGCCGACCATGGCCTGGGCCCGGATCGCCGCCGAGGCCGAGCGGCGGGCCCCGGGGCAGCTGGCCGCGCTGGCGGTCGAGTACGGCGACCGGCGCGGCCCCGACCTGCTCGACGAGGCGCGGGGCCTGCTCGAGCGGATCGGGGCCGGCTGACCTCAGAGGTGCCGCTTGTACCCGCGTACCGACAGCGGCGCGAAGATCGCGATCACGGCCGCGCAGGCCACCAGGGCCCAGCCGACGTGCGCGGTGACGTCGCCGTCGTTGGCCAGGTCGCGGGTGGCGGTGACGATGTACGACACCGGGTTGACCTTCACGAACGCGGCGAGCCAGCCGGGCAGGGTGTCGACCGGGACCAGCGCGTTCGACATGAAGGTCAGCGGGAACATGATCATCATCGAGATGCCCTGGACGCTCTGCGCGCTGCGGGCCAGCGTGCCCACCCAGGTGAACACCCAGGCCAGCGACCAGCCGGCGACCATCGTCAGCGCGACCGCCAGCAGCACCCCGGCCGTGCCGCCGCCGGGGCGGTAGCCCATCGCGATACCGGTGAGGAAGGTCAGCGTCGAGGCGATCGCGTACCGCAGCAGGTCGGCGACCATGGGCCCGGCCAGCGGCGCGATCCGGGCCATCGGCAGCGACTTGAACCGGTCGAAGACCCCCTTCTCCATGTCCTCGCGCAGCTGCACGCCGGTGGCCATGCACGCCGTCAGCGCGGTCTGCGCCAGGATGCCCGGGATCACCAGCGGCAGGTACGCCGCCACGCTGCCGGCCATGCCACCGCCGAGCAGGTACGCGAACATCGCCGTGAACAGCACGGGCTGAACGGTGACGTCGAAGAACTGCTCCGGGTTGCGGCGCATCTTCTTCGTCGCCCGCCACGCCATCGACATGGTCTGGCTGACGGTCTGCCGCACGCTGTTGTGCGACGTCGTACGGGCGGCGATGTCCTCTGGGCCCAGCCGCCGCGGCGCCGCCACCGGCACCTGCTTGATCATCTGCATGGTCATCGGGCCACCTCGAGCTGCTTGTCCGCGTCCGCGGACTGGTCGGCGCTGTCGCCGGTGTCGTGGCCGGTGAGGGCCAGGAACACCTCGTCCAGCGTGGGAGCGTCGACGCTGACCGACGCGATGCCGACCCCGGCCTCGCGCAGGCTGATCAGCACGTCGGCGGCCCGGTCGGCGGTGTCCAGCGCCACGTTCATCCGCCCGGACTCGGGGCTGAGCACCGGATCCTCGCCCAGCAGCCGCCGTACGACACCGGCCGCGACGGACTGGTCGGCGCCGTCGGTCAGGCGCAGCCGCAGGGTCGAGTTGCCCACGGAGGCCTTCAACTCGTCCGGGGTCCCCTCGGCGACCTTGCGGCCCCGGTCGATGACCGCGATCCGGTCGGCGAGCTGGTCGGCCTCGTCCAGGTACTGCGTGGTCAGCAGGACCGTGCAGCCGCCAGCGACCAGTTCGCGGATGGTGTCCCACATCTGACCCCGGGTACGCGGGTCCAGTCCGGTGGTCGGCTCGTCCAGGAAGATCAGCGGCGGTCGGGTGATCAGGCTGGCGGCCAGGTCGAGGCGCCGCCGCATACCGCCGCTGAACTGGGAGATCGGCTTGTCGGCCGCCTCCTGCAGGCCGAACTGCTCCAGCAGCTGGGCGGCCGTGGCGCGGGACGCCCGGCTGGACACGCCCTGCAGCCGCCCGAACAGCCACAGGTTCTCGTTGGCGGTCAGGTTCTCGTCCACGGACGCGTACTGCCCGGTGACACCGAGCAGCTGCCGGGTGCGGTGCGGATCGCGGCGCACGTCCACGCCGAAGACCTCGGCCCGGCCGCCGTCGATGGGCAGCAGCGTGGCCAGCATCTTGAGCATGGTGGTCTTGCCGGCGCCGTTCGGGCCGAGCACACCGAAGATCTCACCCTGGTCGACGTGCAGGTCGACCCCGTCGACGGCCCGGAAGTCACCGAACGACTTCACCAGGCCCTCCGCGTGGACCGCGGGAATGTGTCTCATCTTCGCTCCCTCACGACCGGCGTCAGCCGGTCAGGAAGGAGCATCCACCGCGTCGGTTCCACGGCGCCTACACCGCGGTTTCACCGGCGACGCGGTCGGTTTCAGGCCGTGGGGTCGGCCTCGACCTCGGGTGCCCGGCCGGTCATCGGGATGTCGCGCAGGTTCAGCACCAGCAGCAGCGCCACGCCCAGCACCAGCGCGATGTCGGCGACGTTGCCCACGAACGGGCCGTAGTCGATGAAGTCCACCACGTGCCCGCGCGCGAAGCCCGGCTCGCGCAGCAGGCGGTCGCCCAGGTGGGTCGCCGCCCCGCCGAGCATCAGCCCGAGCCCGACGGCCCAGGCCCGCGACCGCACCCGGCGGGCGAACCAGGTGATCGCGATGACGCCCGCCGCCGCGAACAGCGTCAGCACCCAGGTGTATCCGGTGGCGATGGAGAACGCCGCGCCCGGGTTGTAGGTCAGCCGCAGCTGGATCAGGTCGCCGATGACGTCGACCGGCGCCCGGCCGGTCAGCGCCGACACCGCCCACCACTTGGTCAGCTGGTCCACCGCGACGAGGGCGGCGGCCAGCACCAGCACCAGGGCGAACGGCCGCGACGGGCGGACCGTGGACTGCTCAACTGCCATCGCGCGCTCTCTCCGTACCCGGTCGACCGGCTCACCGGCTGGCAACCTTAACCGACGCGCGCCCCGTACGCACCCGCCCGCCGAGAGCAGTGCGGACACCCTTCGGCTGGACGGCCCGCGTGGCGACGGCCCGGCGGACGGAATCCACCGACGTTAGGCGGTCCCGCTCCGCCGAGCCGGACCGTCCTTCCGGGCGTCGGTCTATCCACATGGGCGATCCAGGCAAATACCGTGGGCGACGTTGTCGCGGCCTTGCGTGGCCGACATGCCCCGCCCTGAAGGAGACCCGTTGACCCAGCAGGTACCGCAGAGCCGCCTCTCCGAAGATCAGCTGCTATCCAAGATCATCGGTATGGTCGGCAAGAAGTACGACGAGGCGCTCGAGGAACTGGGTCACTTCAACCTGGCCATCTTCGGCAAGACCGGGGCCGGCAAGAGCACCCTGCTCAACGCGGTGTTCGGGGAGAACGTGGCCCCCTCCGGCCTGGGCCGGCCGGTCACCGCCGGGCTCACCTTCTACCGCAAGAGCGAGAGCTCGCTGGGCATCTACGACTCGCGCGGGTTCGAGACCGGCGAGTCCGCCGAGAGCCTGATGGCCGAACTGACCGACATCGTCCACCAGACCCGGCAGAAGCCGCTGGCCGAGCACATCCACGTCGCCTGGTACGTGGTCCGCTGGACCGACCGGCGGATGGAGGACGGCCAGCTCGAACTGATCAAGCACCTGGTGAGCCTGCGACTGCCCGTGATCTTCGTACTGACCCAGGTGCCCCGCAAGAACGGGCAACTGCACCCGGAGGCGGTCGAGTTCGCCCAGCACATCGAGTCGCTTGGCCTGCCGATCACCCCGCCGCGGGTGCACTTCACCAACGCCAAGGCGGACGCGTTCGAGGGCTACCCGGTACACGGGCTGCACGAGCTCTTGGAGTCCACGTTTCAGGTCGCTCCCGAGGCCGTCCACGCCGCGCTGACCGCGGCCCAGCAGATCGACCTGGAGCGCAAGCGGGCCGCCGCGCGCGCCATCGTCAGCACGGCGGTGGCGGCCGCGGGCGTCATCGGCGCGAGCCCGATCCCCTTCAGCGACGCGGTCCTGCTCGTCCCCGCGCAGGTCGGCATGATCGCGAAGATCGCCGCGACCTACGGCCTGAACATCCCGTCGGCGCGGCTGGGCACCCTCGCCGCGTCGGTGGTCATGGCGGGCGGCGCGGCCGGCATCGGCCGGTTCGCCGTGAGCGGTCTGCTCAAGCTGATCCCCGGGGTCGGCACGATCACCGGCGCGGCCATCAGCGGCACCACCGCGGCTCTGCTGACCGGCGCCATCGGCCGCGGCTGGATGCGCATCTGCGAGCAGATCCTCGCCTCGGGCGGCACCGAGATCCAGGACTTCGACAAGCTCAAGGAGATGTTCAAGGTCGAGGTCGAGCGGGACGCGCAGGAGCAGGTGACCGCGAACCACTGATCGCCTGCCGCTGCGGCAGCGGGCCGGCCACCACGGCGGGTGGCCGGCCCGCGACGCGACTACTTGGCGTCGGCCAGGTCGGCGATCGCCCGGGCAGCGCGGAAGTACGGGCTGCGGCCCAGCTCGCCGATGGTCTTGACACCCAGGGCGTCCTTGATGTGCTCGGCGGCACGCTCGCTCACACCGGCGAGTGCGGCGACCGGCGCGTTGACGAGCTCCTCCAGGCTCTTGTCCTGGTACTCCTTGTCCAGCAGCTTGGCGAGGTCAGCGGAAACCGGCATGGCATCTCCTTCGGCATCAGCGGTCCGGCACGACACCGGACGTACCGCCCGATCCTTCCACTGTCACCGCAGACGATGCCCGGCACCCCAGATTGGACGTCGCACCGCAGCTCGCGACCGGTACCGACGATCAGTCCGATCAGGACTCAGCCGGTGGACAGCGCGGCGGTGACCTCGGTGCGCGAGGCGACGCCCAGCTTGCGCAGGATGCTGGAGACGTGCACGGCCGCCGTCTTGGGCGAGATGTACAGGCGGCGGGCCAGTTCGGCGTTGGTCAGCCCGTCGGCGACCAGCAGTGCCACCTCGCGCTCGCGGGTGGTCAGCGCGGCGGTGCCGGTGACCGCCTGCCGCCCGTCGGCGGGGGCCAGGCCGAGCTGCGCCCGCAGCTGCGCGAGCTGTACGGTGCGCCAGCCGCTCCAGCGGCGCAGCAGCTCACCGGCGTGCTCGACGCTGCCCGTCGCCTCGGCCTCCCGTCCCAGCGCCAGCAGGCAGCGGGCCGTGCCCAGGTGCGCGGTGCCGCGCACGGCCGGGGCCAGCAGCGGCGACCCGGCGACCGAGCGGTAGCCGTCCAGCGCCGCCGCGGTCTGCCCGCTCACCTCGGCGAGCTGCGCCTCCACCAGCGCCCGCCAGTGGTCCCAGACCTGCCCGTCGAGCAGCTCGCCGGCGAGCAGCCGCAACTGCTCCCGCGGCAGTCCGGCGTACAGCGCCGCCGACAGCAGGTCGTGGGCCTGCTCACCGCTGCGCCACGCCTGGGCGCGCAGCCCGTCCAGCACCGGGTCGAGCAGCTCCCGGACCCGGTCGGCGTCGCCGCTGCGGCAGGCCAGGTGGAACTCGATGCAGCGCAGCACCATCGGGTCGACCTTGTCGACCTCGGCCAGATCGGACAGCAGCCGGCGGACGCGGTCCAGCGCCCCGGACTCCAGGCACAGCCCGGCGAGGAACACGGCGTGGAAGTCGGCCCGCCACCCCGAGTGCCGGTAGCCCCGGTCACGGGCGCGCCCGTCGTCGAGCGCGCCGATCGCGGCCTGCAGGTCTCCCTCGCGCATGGCCAGCCGGGCCCGGCCCTGGAAGTACGCGGCGACCGAAAGCGCCTCGAACCCGGCCCGCTCGGCGTCGCCGCGCATCCGCTCCAGCAGCTCGGCCTGCTCGGTCAGCGACGACGCCTGCGGCATCTGCAGCAGCCGGTTCAGCGCCCGCGCGGCCAGCACCCACTCGCCGAGCCGCTCGGCCTCGTCGACCAGGCCGGCCAGCACCGCGCGCCCCTCCGCCGACCGCTCGGAGTACCCGGTGAGCACGATGCCCTGCTCGACCAGCGCGGCCAGCCGGATCTGCGGCAGGTCGAACTCGGCGGCCAGCGCCAGCGCCCGGTCCGCCCAGGCCAGCGCCTCGTCGTCGCGGTCGCGCAGCATCGCCGACTGGGCGACGGCCGTCATCGCCCGCGCCTTGTCCGCGCCCGGCGGCAGCTGCGCGATGAGCTGCTCGATGTCGGCGGTGACCCGCTCCATCCACGCCTCGTCACCGGCCTCCCACGCCAGCCGGATCAGCAGGTAGAGCGCGTCGGCCCGGTCGGCGGGGCCGGCGGCCAGGTCACGCCAGCGCCGGCCGTAGCAGGCGGCGTCGTCCAGCAGCCCGGCCAGCCACGCGGCGCGGGCGGCCGCCGACAGCAGCGCCAGGTCCTCGGGCTCCTCGGCCATGCCCATCTCGGCCAACTGCAGCGCCTGGTACGCCGAGCCGATGGCCAGGTACAGCTGCGCGCCCCGGCGGGCCGCACCGACCATGTCGGCGTACCGCCCGGCGGCCTGTGCGTGGTGGGCGATCAGCGCCGGGTCGGCGTCGCCGCCGCCCAGCAGCGCCTCCAGCGCGCTCTCGTGCAGGCGGCGGCGCTGGCGGCCCAGCATCTGCCCGGTGATGGCCTCGCGGACCAGCGCGTGCCGGAAGCTGAACTCGTCCTCGCCCGCCTCCACCAGCACGCCCCGCACCACCAGCTCGCGCAGCACGCCGATCAGCTCGTCCTCGCCCGCTCCGGTGACCGTCGCCAGCAGGTCGAACGGCGCCCGGCGGCCGAGCACCGCGGCGGCCTCCACCACCCGCTGCGACGCCGGGTCGAGGCTGGCCACCTGGCGGCGCAGCACCTCGGCCAGGCTCCACGGCAGCGGCTGCTCGACCAGCGACTCCAGGTCGCCCGGCGCGCACGAGCCGAGCAGCTCCTCCAGGAAGAACGGGTTGCCGCCGGTCCGGTGGTACAGCGCGGCGGCGGTACGGTACGACACCGGCCGGCCGGTCACGGTCGCCAGCAGCGCCGCGGTCTCGGCTTCGGTGAGCCGCTCCAGCCGCAGGTGCGCCACGGCGTGCCGGCGCTCCATCCGCTCCAGCAGCGACGCGAGCGGGTGCCGGTTGCTCACCTCGTCCGGCCGGTACGTCCCGATGAGCAGGCGCGGGCCGTCGGCGTCGGCCAGGCGCTCGAACAGCGCGGCGCTCTCCGAGTCGGCCCAGTGCAGGTCCTCGAACACGACCACCGACGGGGACTCGCCGACCAGGTCGGCGACCAGGGACAGGCCGCTGTGCAGCCGCTGGACCGGGCTGCGGTGCGGATCGGTCAGCGCCGTCAGCCGGTCGGCGTCGACGCTCACCCCGGCCGCGTCGAGGGCGTCCAGCAGCAGCTCGTACGGCCGGGCCAGCGAGTCGGGCTCGGCATGGCCGACCAGCACCACGGCCTGCTCCGGCAGCGTGGGCAGCAGCTCGCGGACCAGCCGCGTCTTGCCGATGCCGGGCTCGCCGCCGATGAAGACGACGACCGGGCGGCGCGCCGCCACCAGCTGCGTCAGCTGCCGCAGCTCGCGGTCGCGACCGATCATCGCCGAGCTCACGGCACCTCGCTGGCTTCCCACGCGCGACAGCGTACCGGCGGGCCCGGACCGTTCCGGGACCCTTTTCCGGCCGCCCGGCCTGTGTGCTCGCTCTCAGCGGCCGGACACGAACAGGCCCGGGGCCGTGTGACGGCTCCCGGGCCTGCTGCGCCGGCGCTCATCGCGCCGTACGGTCGTGGCGGCGGCGCTTGTGGCCGTGCCGGTGCACCCTGGCCGCGAGCCTCTCCTTCGCGGCCTCGTCGATGAGTTCGCGATGGTGCAGCTTCGCGAGCTCGAAGTTCAGTTCGGGCAGATCGAACATCTCAGACTCCTCAGTCCGTGACACTGTGTCTTGCTGACGTCCTCAATTCTGGCCCGCCGCAACGCTTCCCCCATCCGCAGCAGCGGCGTATCTTCCCTGGCCGCGCCCTACCTAGGCGGTCACCTGCCAGCGTCTAGGCATACCTACGCACCGTGACGGCCGCCACGCCCTCCCGGCCGTGGCACACTGCCCCGCATGGAGATCACGCAGGCGCATGCGGACGACGTCGCAGGCCTGGCCCGCTTGTTGTGGTTGGACACGAACAAGGAGGAGCTGGCGCCGCAGTCCGTGGACGCGTTCGCGGCGGAACTCGCGCGGTGGTGGGCCGTCCGCCCGGATACGCACCTGGCCTTCGTCGCCCGGCTCTCCGGACCGGAGATCGTCGGTATGGCCTGGGTCGCACTCCTGCCGCGCGTCCCGCGCCCCGGCGCCACGAACCGGCTGTCCGCCGACGTCCAGACCGTCTTCGTCCTGCCGGAGCGTCGCGGCCGAGGCATCGGCTCGGCGCTGGTGGAGGCCGTCGCGGTGCACGCCGCCAACCTCGGGGCCAGCCGCGTGACGGTCCACTCCGGCCGCAGGGCGGTGCCGGTGTACGAGCGGCTGGGCTTCCAATCGTCCCGGCAGCTCCTGCAGCGGCCACCCGATGCCGCAACAGCGGATGACCGCTGTGTCATCGGCGCCGATCAGGGCCCGGTCGGCCGATCCTGAACGATTCGACGACTGTCCGTCCTTTGTGGTGCGGTGCGAAAATCAGTCCGGCAGCCGGTGGAGTCGGGCGGGGGAAGCTATATGAGCAAGGGCGGCAGCGCCACGTTCTGGACCGCGGTGGGGTCGCTCACCGCCCTCGGGGCGCTGCTCTGGGGCGTCTTCGTCTACTTCCACGAGGAGCGCGGCGCCCCGCCGCCCACACCGACCGGCGCCCCGAGGGCGCCCGGGACCATCGGCGCCTCGACGGGCACGCAGCCGGGCGACGAGATCACGCTGGAGTCGTTCCGGGGCACCTGGAACGGCAGCATCTTCCAGTTCAACCCAGGCGAGCGCTACGACGCGTCGGTGACCATCGCGCCGCCGGGCGACGGCGGATCGCTGGTCGGCACGGTGCGGTACAAGAGCCTCAAGTGCAGCGGCGAGGTGCGGTTCGCCGCGCTGGAGGGCACCACCCTGCGGCTGACCGAGTACATCACCGTCGGCGCGGCCCCTCTGTTCGGTTCGGGCTGCGTCAAGGAGGACGTGCTGGAACTGCAGTGGCGCGACCGGAACACGCTCTTCTACCGGGTCTTCCTCGAGGAGGACACGTTCAACCCGGTCGGGGAGGGCACGATCAAGCGCCAGTGAGCGGGTGCGGGACCTGTCGGGTTCGTCGCGCACCGCCCTGTCTCGTACGGGCGGCGGCCACCGCCTGGTTCCTGGGTGGCCGCCGCCCGACGGTCAGCAGCTGGTGGTGGTGTCGCCGGGGTCGGCGGCGCAGGTGTCTGCGCCGAGGCCCCCGTCGGCGGTGTCGCCGCCGGTGCCGTCCTGGACGTTGATGCTGTCGTTGCCCAGGCCGCCGCTCATCGTGTCGGTGCCCTCGGTGTCCAGGACCGTGTCGTTGCCGTTCTGGCCGTCGAGGTCGTCGTTGCCCGGTCCGCCGTAGATGTGGTCGTTGCCGTTGTCGAACAGGTACAGCAGGGAGCCTAGCAGCGTCTCACCGTAGTTGGCGTCGTCTCCGGCCTCACCGTAGAGGTAGTCGGCGCCGTTGCCACCGCCGATGACGTCGTCACCGGCACCGCCGTGGATGACGTCGTCGCTGTTGCCTCCGTCGAGGATGTCGTCGCCGGTGCCTCCGTAGATGACATCGGCGCCGTTGCCGCTGTTGATGGTGTCGTCACCGCCGAGGCCGCAGATGACGTCGGCGCCGTTGGTGCCGTTGAGGGTGTCGTTGCCGGGGGTGCCGGTGATGGTGCAGCCGTGACCGTTGCCGATGGCGGTCGTCTGGGCGGCGGTGTTGTCGGCGCTGTCGGGGTCGGTTTCGGCGGCGCTGACCGTCGCGGTTGCGGCGATCGAGCCGGTGGCCTGCGGTTCGACCGTGACTGTGATGGTCGCCGAGGCCCCGTCGGCGAGGCTGCCCAGCGCGCAGGAGACGGTCGGGGCGGTGATCGTGCAGGTGCCCTGGGACGGGTCCGCGGAGGTGACGACGTGTGCCGCGCCTGCCAGCGACAAGGTCGCGGTGGCCCCGGTGGCGGTGTCCGGGCCCTGGTTGGTCACGGTCGCGGTGTACGTGTAGGCATCCCCGAGCGCGACCGGGTCGGCCGATTCACCGACGGCCACCTCGAGATCGACGCTCGGCACCGGCTCAGGCGCCGGAAAAGCGATCTTGTACGGGCCCGGGACGCCGGTGACGGTCGCGGTGACCGTGTTGGTGGCCGTGTCGATCACCTTGATCGAGTTCGAGTTGAAGTCCGTGACGTACAGGCTGGCGCCGTCGGGGGTGATGCCCGAGGCGACCTGCGAGGTGCCACCGGTCGCGATGGTGGCGATGACCGTCGCGCTGGCCGTGTCAATCGCCACCACCTGGGCATTCTGCCGCGCCACGTAGAGCGTGGAACCGTCGGGCGTGACGGTGGTGCTCGCGGGGAACTGGCCGACCGCGATGGTGCCGACCGTATTGGTGGCGGTGTCGATCACCCATACCCGGGACTGGTTGTAGTCGGCGGCGTAGACGTGCCCACCGTCAGGGCTGATCGCCAGCGCGGTCGGCGTGCCGCCTCCGGCGGCGACGGTCGCGACGACCGCGTCGGTGGCCGTGTCGATCACCGATACCGAGGAGCCGACGAAGTTCGCCGAGTACAGTCGCGAGCCGTCCGGGGAGATCACCAGGTCGGACGGATCATTGCCCACTGGGATAGCGGCTACGACGGTGCCGGACGCGAGGTCGATGTGCTGCACACTGTGCGGCGGGGTGCCGCCGCCGGTCACGTACAGGCTGGCGCCGTCGGGGCTGACCACGAGCCCCTTGGGCGTGGGGCCTACCGCGATGCTCCCGACCACGGTGCTGGTGGCGGTGTCGATGATCGAGACGCTGTTGGAACCGCTGTTCGCCACGTAGACGCGGGAGCCGTCGGGTGCGACCGTGGCGGCGATCGGGAAGGAGCCGACGGCGATCGTCGCGGCAACGGTGTTGCTGGACGTGTCCAGCACGGTCACCGAGGCGGCCCTGATGTTGGTGACGTAGCCGAACACGGTCGAGCCGGCCGCTGCCGGGGTGCCGGGCAGCACCACCAAGCCGATGCCCGCCAGTAGTACGACGGCGGCCCGGCGGCGCAGTCCGATCCGTGCGGCCATGCGCTGTACCAGTGACATACCTGCCCTTTCCGAAAGCCTCGGCACTCCTCGACGCCAGCCGGCGTCGAGCGCTGCCGGATGGGAGGCGTGCGAACGGATCCCCTGCCAAGCGAAAGTCGCCCTCGATCGGTCGCGACGTTCCGGGGAACACTCACCATACACAGTGACAGGGATCTATTTATTCAGTTCAAGTGTCGGTTATTCGGTAGTTGTGTCCACATGGGACAGTGATGAAGCGGGCCACCAGTCCACTACATCGAAGCGGGTCGCCCATCGCAACGCAACGGAGCGTGACTGAAACCGGCGAACACGCCTCACCCATCGCCGCTGCCCAGATCCGTCACCTGTTCACGTGGAGCAGTACGTCGACGGCGCCTCGACCGACGGCCGGGGGTCGAGCCGACGAACACCGAGCGCTAGCCTCTGCCAACGGTCAGACCAGGCTGAGAGGCGACATGCAGCCCACCGGCTGGACGGGCACCCGCGATCGCGTCGACACTCGGCCGTACCCCCGCCTCCGGAGATCATCTGACACACTCGCGGCCATGCACGAGACCGAGTCCATCGCGTACGAGCTCGCGTCGGCCTTCGCCTCCGGGCTGACCGAGGCCGCCTCGATGCAGGCCGTGGTGGCCGAGCGCGGTATGCAGAGCCAAACCTACGGCGCCGGCGGCCGGCCCGCCCGGCTGGGCGGCCGAAACGGCATGCCGCTGCTGCTCGCCCGGATGCGGTCCGCCGCCGGGGCGACGGATGCCCTGTGTGTCGAAGTGGCGGTGACCGAGACCGGCGAGTACACGGTCACCTACTCCGGCGACGTGCCGTCGCTGCCGCCGCGCGTGGTCCTGGACCGCGCCTACCGGTTCCCGAACCACCCGCTGCCGGGCATGGCCAGGACCGAGGCGGCCGTGACCGACGGCCGCCCCACCGACCCCGCCATCGTCGCCGAGGTGCGGGTCCTCGTCGACGAGTTCATCCGCGAGCACACCCGGCTGCACGGATCAGCGCCGGTCCTCGGCTCCGGATACACGGAGGCGGAGATCCTCGCGGCGGAGGCTCGGCTGGGGGCCCGGCTCCCCGAGGACCTGCGGGCGCTGTACCGCACCGTCCACGACGACAGCCTCGAGTCCGGTCTGCTGGCCGGGTACAGCCTGGCCTCGCTGGAGAAGGTCGTCGAATGGCACCGGCCGGACGACTCGTTCGAGTACGGGCCGAACGCCGGGTTCAGCGGGCTGCTCGATGCCGGCCTGTTCGCGTACGACCCGGTGGTCTTCGAGACGTACCCGCACGGGCGCGTGCGGCGGCTGTCGCGAAATGACCGGTGGGTGATGTTCGCCCCGGACTACGGCATGAACTACGCGGCCGTCGACCTCGACCCGGCACCGGGCGGCGCCTACGGGCAGGTGCTCAAGTTCGGTCGCGACGTCCACGGGCCCGCCCAGTACATCGCGCCGTCGGTACGTCATCTCGTGCACGCCGCCCTGGCCGCCATGCGCACCGCCCAGCCGGGCGAGGAGTGGACCGCCGACAGGCGGCCCCGGCCGGACCACCAGTGGTCGGTCGACCTCGGCGCCGCCGACCTGGCCGCCGAGGTCGCCGCCCACCACCAGCCTGAGGCGGTCCAGGCGGTGCACCTGCGCCAGGTCGACCGGGTACGCCTCACCGACCTGGCCGGATTCCCGAACCTGCGCTCGATCCGCATGCTCGACGTGCGGCAGGTGGCCGAGCACGTCGACCTGTCGATCGCGGCCGGTCAGCCGGTGGAGCAGGTGCACATCACCGCCAGGTCGTTCGATCCGCGCCTGCTCGCCTCCGCGCCGACGGTCCGCTACCTGACGCTCGGCGGCAACAGCGACCCGGTTTCGGTCGCGGCCCTGGCCGAGCTTCCCGAACTGGTACGGCTCGACCTCGCCGACGCGGACGTCGCCGACATCGCTTCGGTCGCGGGCTTCCCGGCGCTACGGGTGCTCATCCTCGACGACCGGCAGTGGAACGAACTCCTGGCCACCGGCCGGGTCCCGCAGCAGCTGACCGGCGCGGGACTGGGCGGGCACACCAGCGTCGCCCAGGCGGCCGCCTGGTTGACCGCCGTCCAGGGGCCTGATCGCCCGGCCTGCGGCCACCGCACCATCCGGGGCAGGTTGTGAGGACGCGGCTCAGGGCCGGGTGAGGTTCTCGGGCGGATACCAGATGCCGCGCCAGACGGGGACGCCGAGGGGCCAGCCGGAAGGAGCGTCGCCAGGCTGGAAGTGCGCCAGGTCAGGGTCCTCGACGACCCTCGTCACGGGCGGCACGGGCGGGCCGTACCGGTGCTGGACGATCTCCAGGCAGTCGTCGAGGTTCTGGCCGGTCACCCCCACGACCGGCGGCCAGCCGTGCGGGTAGGTCATGGAGATGTCGTAGTGGATCCAGTACCTGGTCATGTCCCACCGCCTTTGTCCCGGTGGAGAGTACGGGGTGAGGATCAGCGGCTTCGGCCGCCGTCGTCTCGGCGCCCGGGTCGAGTCCGCCCACGCCGAGTTCCGCCGCCGCCTCTCGAACCCCCAGTACGCGGGCTGAACCGACCCGGACGACGAAACGGCCCGGCACGGCACGCAGACGCGCGTGCCATGCCGGGCCGTCCGCTTCTCACCGGCTCGGGGCGCTGCCCGGAGTCGCCGAGTCCCTGGACCAGCCGACGCTTCGGTCAATCCGGCGCTACGAGGTGGTCGTAGCAGCCGACCAGGAACTGTCCGTAGTCGAAGCTGGCGCCCAGGGCCACGTACCGATCGTATTGACTTCGCGTCACCTCATGCCCGTACGCGGTGAGTTCACGCAGCAGCAGCCGGAATGCCAGGTCAGGGCAGGCATGGGTCGCGACGAGGCTGAGCGCCGGCACGACACCGGGAACATACCTCGGTCCCGCACGCAGTGACGACTCCAGCAGCCCTACCGCCACCAGCGCTATCTCATCCAGGACCGCGCCCGTCAGATGCCCGTAGGCGCCTGACGGGACGCGTGCCTGGAAACCCTCCCGTTCCTGCAGCAGCCGTTCCTGGCTCAGCTGGACGATCCGGCGCAGCCACTCCCGTCCGTCCCAACCTGCGCGCCGCAGATCGTGACAGCGATCCGTGGCCGCCGACCACAGCGCTTCGATGGCCCACGTGGGCACGGCGGACTCATCCAGCCGCAGCGCGTCGATCAGGACGGACTCCAGCAGATACGGCGGATTCTTCGCCGCATACGCCGACAGCACCTCGACATCGGTGCCTCCGTGCCGCCAGTCCTGGTGGAAGGCTTTCAGAAGGTCGGTCAGCCCGAAATCCAGCTCCCCGTATCGTCCGCTCATGAGGTGACGCTCAGTTCCGCGGCAGGGGGAACATGGTCTTGACGAACCATCCCTTGGGATCGCGGTAGTCCCTCACGATGACCACCCGGACTCGGGTACTCGCATCGCTAATCTTCATCGTCGCGCCGTCCCACTCGTAGACCTTGCCGAGCGAGGTGAGCTTTACGCCGTTCGCGTCGAGCACCTCCACCGTCACGTCGAATTCTATGTCCGCCTTGCTGCCGTTCTTCCATGTCGCCATGGCCGACAAGCGCGCCTGGAATGCCTTCTTCAGGGCTTCCTGCGCAACCGACAGGTCGGTGAACACGCCGTTGATGCCCTTCGCCTTGGCGAGGGTTTCAGCAGCAGCCTGGTCCACGCCCAGCAGCGCCCCGTTGGTGCCGTACGGACCTTCGGCCACATGCTCCCTGATGGTGTGGGCTTCGAGAGGGAAGTCCCGGTGATCCTTGAGCAGGTTGAGGCAGTTGTGGACGAGGACATCCGACTGCGTCTCGCGCGACACCAGGAACGTGTGCGGCCCGTCGACGGTGAGGTCGAAGACCTTCTCGGCCACGCTGGTGGGGCGTGGGCGCACACCTGCCACCTCGTGGCGGATGCCGTACCTGCCGACCAGGACGTCACCCGCCCGCAGCTGGGCCACCGTCTGCCAACCCACCCCATCGACGTACAGGCGGTGACCGGGCGTACTGGTGATGGTGCCGACCCCGTCGATGTCGACGTCGAGCAACCGCGTGGTGGCGTGCTGGAACGTGTCGGTGACCGACTGGGCGGTGACGGCACCGGTCTGCGGATCCCTCGACAGCAGTCGGTCACCGACCCCGACGGTCTCGATGGTGCGCCGTGAGCCGTCCGCCATGGTCACCAGCGTCCCGGCCGGGAAGCTGTTGTCCACGCAGGTGGTGCGGACTTCGTTGGCGATGTTCGCTTCGGTCTCAAGCTGCTTGACCAGAGCGCGATCGGCGCTCGCCTCCCTGCGCAGAGCGGCCAGCGCCGCCTCGAGCCCCGCGCCGTCCTTCAGGGTGGCGCGGAACCGGGCGACAGCGCCGATGAGCGAGTCGAGCCGGTTCATCGACGCCGTGGTGTAGACGAGCAGGGTGGTGTCGAGGGCCAAGCGGGCGTCGGTGACGGCGACCCCGGTCAGCAACGCCCAGCGCAGCGCCGTGACATATTTGACGCCCTTGATCAGGGTGGTCGTCGGGATGACCGTCAGGGCCGCCCAGGCGCACGGACCGTTGAGTCCCGGGTTGTTGAAGCACTTGACGAAGTCGTCGGTCAGGATGTGGAACAGCAGCTTGGCACTGTCCCCCGTGGCACATCCACCGTCCTTGTCGCAGTACACCTTGTAGTGCTGCGAGTATTCGGTGTAGGTGAGTTCGGCCGTGGTGTCGTACTGCGGGTTGTCCAGTGGCTTGCTGCTCAGCAGCAGGGTGTCGGTCGAGGTGTACTGCCCGTGGCAGGCGGTGATCGAGAGGTTCGGCACCGGGCACGTCTTCATCACGTAGTCGATGTCACCGGTCACCTTCACCGTGACGGGGACGTCGCACACCTCCACGCCGGCCTTGTTCTTGTGCCAGGTGTCATCGGCGGTGAACCAGCCCGTCGCGGTGCCCGGATCCTCCTCGACGCACTTTGAGATGTCCTCGCGGATGATCTCCTGCTTGGTGTTCGGCTGCGGCACGGCTTCGACGAACGAGACCCGGCCGTCCTCTCCGACGAACACCGTCTCCGTCTGGACCACTCCCTCCAACTGCTCCTGCAACTGGAGCCGCCAAGCGGCGTAGCCCGCCTCTGTCGCGGCAGCGGCCGCTTCGTCGGCGCTGTCCCCGGCCGCCAGAGCGGAGGCGGCAGCGGCATCGGCGGCGGCCTGGGCCTCGGCCGCGTAGGCCGCGGCCTGCTGGGCGGATGCGGCAGCAGCGGTCGCCGCCAGAGCCGCCCGCTGGGCGGCCGCAGCCGCGGAAGCAGCGTTGGCCTGGGCCTGCTGGGCGTACGACGCGGCCTGCGCGGCGGAGGCCTTGGCCGCGGCCGCCGACGCGGCCGCCTGGACGGCGAACGCGTTCGCCTGCGCCGCCGAGGCCTGGGCCTGGTTGGCATAGCCCGCGGCCTCGGCCGCCGCGCCTCGGGCGGTTGCCGCCGCCTGCGCCGCCTCGGCCGCGTACTGGCGAGCGGTGGCGACGTTCCCGTCGATCGCGGCGAGGTAGGAGTCGATGGTGGCGTTGTGCGCCGTCGCGTCGGCGTCCCGTTGCTGCGCCTTGGGAAGACCGGTCTGCAGGAAGGGAACCAGACCCGACGCCGGGCCGGACAGCACGGCCTGCGCTACCGCTCTGACTTCCGGACCGCCGGTGGCCAGGTTCTGGGTCACCAGCACCCGGTTGTCCGATTCCCGGGCGAGATACTGGCCGGTGGCCAGGAACTCGCGTACCTGCTCGATGGTTCCGTTGAGCGCCTGGCTCGCGCCGGCCTGCACACCGGGGCCGCCGGCGGCCATGATCTGCGACAGCAGGATGCGGTCGTCGTCGTCCTTGCCCGGGTAGGCGCCCGTGGCGAGGAACTCCCGGACCTGCTCGACGGTGCCGACCGAGGCGGTCTCGGCGGCCAGTCGCTGCTCGAGCTTCGTGGCCTGGTGTGCGATCGCCATGACGCTGGCACGGTCGTCGCGTTCACGGGCAGTGGCCAGACCACTGGACAGGAACCCGAGCATCTCGGGGTCTCCCCCGGCGAGGGCGGACTCGGCAGCGGACCTGATCCACGGTCCGCCTGCGGTGAGCAGGCGCACTGCGGCCTGGCGTCCCTTGGTGACAGCGGTCGCCGGGTCGACGCCGGGTGCGGTCGCCTCCGTCAGCAGCCGCTCGGCCTCCTGGCCGTACTGGACGGCTTGGCCTGCCTGCCACGCGGCGGTCTTGCGTGCCTCGTCCTCCGCCCGTGCGGCTTCCACTGCCTCTGCCACTGCGGTGGCCTGCTGGGCCGCCAGCCGCTCGGCGTCAGAATCGCGTGAGATCTGGGCGACTCGGTGTGCCTGGGTCGCGGCTTCCTGCGCCGTGTCCGCGGCAGCGGCGGCTTCCGTCGCCGCGGCTTGCGAGGTACTGGCGGCGGTAGCCGCCTCACCGGCATGCGCGGCGGCCGCTTCCGCCGCCGCCGCCGCGGCCTCCGCGTGGGCGGCCGCCTGATTGGCCGCACGTTGGGCGTCACCGGCCGCTGCTGCGGCCTGTCCGGCGATGGCGCTGGTGGCGTTGGCGGCGCGGATCGCCTCCTCTGCCGCGGCCTTCGCCTTCGCGGCGGCTCGCCGGGCGACTTCTGCCTGCTCGGCCGACACCCCGGAGTAGCCGGCGGCGTCGGTGGCAGCCTGGGCCGCGGCTGCGGCGTTCGCGCCCGCGCTGGCCGCGGCCTGAGCCGCAGCTGCCGATTCGCTGGCGGCGCGACCTGCCCACGCGGCGGCCTCACCAGCCGATCGCGAGTCGGCGGCGGCCTTGCGCGCCAGCACGGCCGCGGCACGCGCCGCGTCGGCCTTGGCCGCATCGGTCGCCGCACCGGCTGCGGCGGCACGTGCCCTCGCCGCCGCGTCGCCGGCCAGTGCCGAGGCAGCAGCCGCGGCGGCGGCGGCGTCTGCCGCCTGGCGCGCGGCCGCGTTGGCGGCCGCGGCGGCGCTGGACGCGGTGCGCGCGGCGTCCGCGGCACGGCCTGCCGCATCGGCAGCCCGGCCGGCAGCCACCGCCGCCTTCCCAGCGGCACCCTGTGCGGCCTGGGTCTCCGCGGCGGCCCGCTGCGCGGCCTCCTTCGCCAGCCTCGCCGCGTCGATGGCCCGCGCTGAGGCGTCCTTGGCCGCCTGCGACTGCTCGCCGGCCCGCTGCGAGGCGTTGAGAGACAAATCCGCCAGCTGCGCGACGGTCAGGGTCTCCTCGTCGCGGGCTGCGGCGACCTGCCATCCGGTGGCAAGGAACTGACGCACGTCGCCGACGGTGCCGTTCAAGGCCGCTGCGGCGGCTGCCTTCACTTCTGGACCGCCGGTGGCCATCAACTGCGTCAGCCGCACCCGGTCGTCATCGTTGCGCGCAGCGTACTGGCCGTCGCGCACGAACGCGATCACCTTGTCGATCGAACCGTTCATCGCGGTCGCCGCCGCCGCCCGGACTCCCGGGCCGCCGGCGGACATGATCTGCGACAACCGGACGCGCTGATCGTCCTCGAACGGCTTCTTGTACCCGTGGTCCAGGAACGCGGTCACGTCGGCCGAGGAGCCGGCCAGCGCCCTCATCCCAGCCGAACGCACACCGGGACCGGAGACGGCCAGCAGCTGCTCAAGCTGCGCACGGAGGTCCTGCTCGGTCGCCGCGACATGGCCGGTGCTCAGGAACGCCGCGATGTCCTGGTCGGAGCCGGCCAAGGCCTGCTCCGCCGCGCGGCGGACCTCCGGGCCCCCGGTCTTCCACACTGCCAGGACCTGGGCCCGGCCGCTGGGGGTGGTGACGGCGGCGTGGGCGGGAGGTACGGCGAGCAGCGCCGACATCAGTGCTGCCGCTATCGCTGCCGCCGTCACCCGCCGGGGTAACGTCTTCGTTCTCACGTTTGATGAACCTTTCGAAGAAGGTGATGTGGTCGACCGTGGGGCGGATCGGCATACGACCCGCACGCTTCGCCCGCCCTGCCGCCGCGCCGGAGTGGGCGCGGCGGCAGGGCTCGGGCTGCGGTGTCGATACCGCTAGTTGGTGATGGGGGCGCCGAGGCTGCGCACCGCGGCCCAGGACGCGACCGGGTCCCAGGCCTTGAGGCTCAGGTTGCCGCCGGAGTTGACGTAGACCTCAATACCGCTGGTCACGGGGTTGAAGATCACCCAGGGGCTGTTGGTGGTCGGGGTGCTCAGAGTGCTCGGACCGGCCCAGACGCCGGAGGGCTGCCACCACTTCTCCTTCAGCAGTCCACCGGAGTTGGCGTAGACCTGGATGTTGCCGATCGTCGGGTTGTAGATCGCCGCCGGGCTGCCGGTCATGGTGACACCGAGGTTGCCCAGGCCGCCCGACCAGCCGGTGGTGGGGTTCCAGAACCGCTCCGACAGCGTGCCGCCCGCGTTGACATACACCTGGATGTTGCCGAGCTGCGGGTTGTAGAGCGCCGAGGGCTGGCCGGTGATCGCGGTGCTCATGTTCGACGTGCCCCACGCGGTGCCGTTGAACCACTTCTCGTACAGCACTCCACCGGAATTGAAGTAGAGCTGCATGTTGCCCAGCTTCGGGTTGTACACCGCGGTCGGGCTGCCGGCGATGGCCGTGGTCAGGCTCGCCACCGCCGCCCAGCCGCCGCTCGGGGTCCAGTGCCGCGACTTGAGGACGTTGCCCGAGTTGAAGTACACCCCGATCATCTTGGTCTTCGGGTTGAACAGCACCGCCGGCTGACCCGAGGCGGCCACGCCGAAGGAGGTGGTCGTCCACGTGGTGCCGTCGAACGACTTCTCGGTGAGGTTGCCGCCGGAGACGTAGTACACCTGGATGTTGTTGTTGACCGGGTTCACGATCGCGGTCGGGATGCCCTGCGTCGTCGCGCCGAGCGACTCGGCCGCCGACCAGTTCGTGCCGTCGAACCGGACGACCTTCAGCGTGCCGCCGGAGTTGAAGTAGACCTCGGTGTTGCCGGTGCGGGCGTTGACGACGGTCGAGTTGGCCGCCGGCGAGCGGAAGGCGGTGGTCGCCTTGTTCCAGCTCTGGACGGTCGCCAGCCGGCCCGCGTACCACGCACCGACGGTGCTCGCACCGGTCTTGACCGCGCCGAACCGGAGACCGCCGGTGGCGTTCCACTTCGTGCCGGTGTTACCGATGACGGCCTGGTTGATCCCGTCGATGTCCAGCGTCATCAACCCGCCGGTCGCCTTGAACGCGATCGTGATGAGCGCCCACTGGTTCAGCTGCACGCTGTTGTCGGGAGCAGCGGCGGTGACCCAGGTGGCGGAGGTGCTGTCGGCCGAGCTCATGGCGAACCGCCAGGACATCGTGGCAGCGTCGGTGTACAGCTTGAACCCGGCCGCCTGAGTTCCGTCCTGCGACAGGACCACGCCGCCGGCCGCGGTCGGCTTGACCCGCGCGCTGATGGTGAAGTCCGCCGTGGTGTTCACGGCCGGCCCGGCCGAGGTCAGCTGGCCGCTGGTGCCGTTGAACTCCACCGCCGGGCTGTAGGTGTCGCCCGTCGCCCACGTCGTGCCGGCGGCGCCGGTCAGCGGTGCCCCGGCACCGGTGAAGACGTTGTCGGCGGTCGCGGCGACCGCGGTGCCGGATCCTGCGGCGGGCATGTCGGCCAGGGTCCACGTGTGGGCCGCGGTCGCCGACGTGACGAGGTTGGCCCAGGTGCCGAAGTCGTCGGTGCGAGCGGCCGTGATGCTGCTGTCGGTGCTCGTGGTGTCCGGGCAGCCGGACTGCCCGGCCTGGCTGAGCACCGCGGCGACCTTGCCGGAGGCGAGGACAGGCGCACCGGCCATGCCCTTGCACAGCTGCGCTCCGGTGGCGGCGGTCAGCGTGCCGGCGGCGGCGGTGTCGAAGTTCACCTGGGCTGCCTGCTGCACATCGCTGGTCCATCCGGTGCCCGAGCGCACGTACCCGAACGTGTCCAGGTTCGTGCCGGTCGGGGCGGCCGTCGGGGCCAGGGCCAGGGGCGTGATGTCGGTGACGGGTGCGGCGAGGCGCGCCAGGACCGCGTCACGGTCGGCACGCGGGCTGATCCAGTCGATCGCGGTCGCCGCGTGGCCGGGGAACACGACGCTGCTCGCGCGGGCGGGCACGCCCTCGGCGAGGGTCGGCACCTGCACCTGGTCGGCGAAGCAGCTGGCGGCGGTGACCACCCAGCGCGGCGCGATCAGGGTCGCCGTGCAGCTGCGCTCCGCCGCGGCCAGCTTGCCGATCGCCGCCTCCGCGCCGGTGACCGGTGCCAGTCCGCTTCCGACGCGCAACTCCAGCAGCGTCGACGAGGTCCCGGGGATCGAGCCCTCGCCCACCGGCTCCCACTGGTTCGCCGCGACGTCGACGACCTCGAGGTCGCCGTCGGTGTCCAGCGTCGCCTTGAGCGGGTGCGAGTCGGCCTTGATGTTGTAGACGTCGACGATCTCGACGGTCAACCGCCCCGCCGACCCGGACACCGCGAAGCACACGTGGCTCGACAGCTCCGGACGCGTGTAGTCGGGCCGCCGGTATAGCTCGATCATCGAACCCGTACCCGTGCAGTCGGCCAGGACGATGTGGCCGTCACCGGCCACCAGTGTGATGTCCTGCTCGGCCAGGATCTGGGCCGCGTTCGGGTATGCGCCGTCCTCCACGAGCGACACTGGCCCGGGCGTCGGATCCGCCCACGCCGCGGTGCCGCTCATGAGCACCGCAGCGCATGCCACCCCCACCGTAAGCCTTCGAAAAGTGCTTGGCAGCACACGTACTCCTTCATAGAGAATGCCGGCGTCAATCGCACGGCAAAGAGGAAGGTCATTGAGCGGGCGTCACGCTACACGCACGGCGCACCATCCGCTGCCCCGTCCGAATCGCTCGTGTTTGAACCGACCATTGACATCGTCAACCGAGTCATGCCGGACCGGACGGGGCAGCGCACCGCTTGATATGCGTGTAGCCTGACTCCCGAGCGGTGTACTTTCCGGATTGCAGCCTGCTGTGCAGGCATTTCGTGAAGGAGCAGGTGTACTGCCGAACGGTTCGGGGCGGCTTGCGGCGGAGGCTGCATGGCGGCCGCATCCGCGTATCGACTGGTGGTTCCCGACGTCCCGGCTGCCCATGTCCAGGATCTCGCGCCCTTAATCCAGGGCGCCCTGACGGGCTACGGAAATTGCGTTCTCCGCCGACTTCGATTCGGGCGGCGAAGCCGACATCGTGGCCGCCGGAAACAGCATTGAATACCTCACACCCCCCGCATTCGAAGCACGCCGGACGGAGAGTCGCGGGTCACACGGCGCCAAGACGGCGTGAAGATCGTCCGGTTCGGCGTTAAGAACGCGTCAAGATCCGGGGCGGACGCCATGATCGGGTCTTGACTGTGTCTCGTGTTCGAATGGCTCAAGCGGCTGGTCGTGGGGCGCCCCCTGCGCAGCGACCGGCTCGGTGAACAACTCCTGTCCAAACGGATCGCCCTACCGATCTTCGCCAGCGACCCGCTGTCGTCGGTCGCCTACGCCACCCAGGAGATCCTGCTCGTCCTGACCCTCGGCGGGCTGGCCTACCTGTACCTGGCACCCTGGGTCGGCCTCGCCGTCGTCGCCCTGCTCGCCGTGGTCGTGGTCTCGTACCGGCAGGTGGTGCGCGCCTACCCGTCCGGCGGCGGCTCGTACGAGGTGGCCTCCCGCAACCTCGGCCCCTCGGCCGGCCTGGTCGTCGCCGCCGCGCTGCTGGTGGACTACGTGATGACGGTCGCGGTGTCGGTCGCCGCGGGCGTCGACAACATCATCTCCGCGGTACCGGCGCTCAACCCCTACCGGGTGGCGATCAACATCGGGTTCGTGGCACTGCTGACCGCGATGAACCTGCGCGGGGTACGGGAGTCCGGCCGCGCCTTCGCCGTCCCCACCTACCTGTTCGTCGTCGGGGTGCTGTCGATGATCGCGATCGGCGTCGGGCAGACCGTGCTCGGCCACCCGCCCGTGGCCGAGAGCGCCGGCTGGCAGATCCAGCCCGAGCCGGCGCAGGTGGGCCTGACCGGGATCGCGCTGGTGTTCCTGGCGCTGCGGGCGTTCTCCTCCGGCTGCACCGCCCTGACCGGCGTCGAGGCGATCTCCAACGGCGTGCCGGCGTTCCGGCCGCCGAAGGCCGGCAACGCCGCCAAGACGATGGCCGCGATGGGCATCCTGTCGATCACCATGTTCGCCGGGATCACCGCCCTGGCGCTGATCGCCGACGTCCGGTACGCCGAGCACACCTGCGACCTGGTCGGCTTCCCCGGCGACTGCGCCACCGACGCCCAGCGCACCGTCATCGCCCAGCTCGCCGCAGCCGTCTTCGGCGGTACCGGCAGCTTCATGTTCTTCTACATCCAGGCCGCCACCGCGCTGATCCTGATCCTGGCCGCCAACACCGCCTTCAACGGCTTCCCGCTGCTGGGCTCGATCCTGGCCGAGCACCGGTACCTGCCCCGCCAGCTGCACACCCGCGGGGACCGGCTGGCGTTCTCCAACGGCATCATCCTGCTGGCCCTGGTCGCCGGGGCGCTGATCTACATGTTCGACGGGTCGGTCACCCGGCTCATCCAGCTCTACATCCTGGGCGTGTTCACCTCCTTCACCCTGTCGCAGATCGGGATGGTGCGGCACTGGAACCGGCTGCTGCGCGTCGAACCGGACCCGCGGCAGCGGCGGCACATGCACCGCTCCCGGATCGTCAACGGGCTCGGGGCCGTCTTCACCGGCCTGGTCCTGGTCGTCGTGCTGGTCACCAAGTTCACCCACGGCGCGTACCTGGTCGTCATCGCGATGCCCGTGCTGTTCGTGATGATGCGCGCGATCCGCGCACACTACGACCGGGTCGCCGCCGAGCTGGCCCCCGACCCCGGCGGCATGGTGCTGCCCAGCCGCATCCACGCCGTGGTGCTCGTCTCCAAGCTGCACAAACCCACCCTGCGGGCGCTGGCCTACGCCCGCGCCACCCGCCCGGACACCCTCACCGCGCTGACGGCCGCGATCACCCCCGAGGAGGTACGGCAGCTGCAGCTCGAATGGGGCGCGCACGACATCCCGGTGCAGCTGACCGTCGTCGACTCGCCGTACCGGGACATCACCGGCTCGGTGCTCTCCTACATCGCCGAGCTGCGGGTCGGGCACCCCCGCGACCTGATCGCCGTCTACATCCCCGAGTACGTCGTCGGCCGCTGGTGGGAGCACCTGCTGCACAACCAGTCGGCGCTGCGGCTGAAGGCCAGGCTGCTGTTCCAGCGCCAGGTCATGGTCACCAACGTGCCCTGGCAGCTGGACTCCAGCCACGCCGACCACCGGCAGGCCGCCGACCTGCGACCCCCGGCCGGGGTGGCTGGCTAACGTGAGCACCATGAGCACCCAGCCGAGGGCGGACCCGGCACCCGGCCGAGGCCACCGCCGCCTGGTCGCCGCGCTCCTGGCCGCGGCGGGGCTGGCGCTGCTCACCGCGATCCTGGTGCCGCTGCGCGACACGCTCGCCCTGGCCAGCGTCGTGCTGCTCTACCTCGCCGCGGTCGTGGCGGTGGCGGTCATCGGCGGGCTCTGGCCCGCCCTGGCCGCCGCCGTCGCCTCCGACATCCTGGTCAACTTCTTCTTCGTCCCGCCGTACCACACCCTGACCGTCGACGACCCCGACAACCTCATCACGCTGCTGGTCTACGTCGCCGTCGCCGTCACGGTCAGCGTCGCGGTCGACGTGGCCGCCCGGCAGCGCGCCGCCGCCGCGCGCTCCGGCATCGAAGCGACACTGCTGGCCCGCATCACCGCCGATCCGATCAAGGAGACCTCGCTGACCAGCCTGCTCGAGAACATCCGCGACACGCTGCAGATGGACTCGGCGGCCCTGGTCGAAACCGTCGACGGCCGGCGGACCGTGGTCGCCACCGCCGGAAGGGCGCCCGGCTCGCACCCCGCCCTGACCGTCCCCGCCGGCCCCGCGCTGGAGCTGGTGGTCGGCGGCCCGCCGGTGCTGGCGCCGGACCCGAGGTTCCTGCGCCGCCTGGCCACCGCCGTCGCCCGCGCGCTGCAGGCCCAGCGCCTCGCCGAGCAGGCGGACAAGGCGCAGCAGCTGGCCGAGGTGGACCGGCTGCGCGCCGCCCTGCTCGCCGCCGTCGGCCATGACCTGCGTACGCCGCTGGCCGGCATCAAGGCGGGCGTCTCCAGCCTGCGCGACCCCGACCTGCCCCTCACCCCGGAGCAGCAGCAGGAGCTGCTGTCCACGGTCGAGGAGTCCGCGGACCGCATGAGCGAACTCGTCGAGAACCTGCTCGCCCTCAGCCGCCTGCAAGCCGGGGCCCTCAGCGTCGACGCGCGCCCCATCGCCCTCGACGAGGTCGTCGCCGCCACCCTGCTGCACCTGCCGGACCCCGGTACGGTCACCGTCGCCGTCGGCGACGACCTGCCACTCGCCCTGGCCGACCCGGGCCTGCTGGAACGGGTCCTGGCCAACCTGATCATCAACGCCCAGCGGGTCAGCCCCCACGGAGCAGCGATCGAGGTACGCGCCGAAGCGTCCGCCGCGCGGATCCGGCTCCAGGTCGTCGACCACGGCCCCGGCATCCCCGCCGAGCAGCGCGAACTGGTCTTCGCCCCGTTCCAGCGCCTCGACGACGCCTCCGACACCGGACTCGGCCTCGGACTGGCCATCGCCCGAGGCTTCACCGAAGCCATGTCCGGCACCCTGACCCCCACCGACACCCCCGGCGGCGGCCTCACCATGACCATCACCCTGCCCAGGGCGCCGTCATGAGCCGCATCCTGGTCGTCGACGACGACAGGCAACTGCTCAAAGCGCTGCGTATCGCCCTGACGGCCCGCGGCCACGAGGTCCTGCTCGCCCACGACGCGGCCACGGCGCTCGCCGTCGCCAGCCACAGCCCGCCGGACCTGGCCATCATCGACCTCGGCCTGCCCGACGCCGACGGCATCACCATCGTCGAGAGCCTGCGCGGGTGGACCAGCACTCCGATCATCGTGCTGTCCGCCCGGCACACCGAACCGACGAAGATCGACGCCCTCGACGCCGGTGCCGACGACTACATCACCAAACCGTTCTCCATGGGCGAACTGCTCGCCCGGGTACGGGCCGGGCTGCGCCGGGCCGCCCCGGCCGGGGAAGCACCCGTGGTCCGTACCGGCAGCTTCACCATCGACCTGGCGGCCAAGCGCATCACCCGCGCCGACGGCACCGAGATCCGGCTCACCCCGACCGAATGGCACCTGCTGGAGATCCTCGCCCGCAACCCCGACCGGCTCGTCACCCAGCAGCACCTCCTGCACGAGGTGTGGGGGCCCCGGTACGAGAACGAGACCAACTACCTGCGGGTCCACCTGGCCAACCTGCGCCGCAAACTCGAACCGGATCCCAGCCGCCCCCGCTACCTACGGACGGAACCCGGCCTCGGCTACCGGTTCGCCCCGGACGACGCCCCCTAGCGCATCACCGGGCGGCCCGGCGGAGCATCTCGTCCAGCTCGGGATCGGGCAGGAGCTCGCGGACCTCCTGCGCGCAGCGGCAACCGGCGGCGAACTTCGCAGCCCACCCCAGCGCCTCCTCGCGGGAGGGAACGTCGACGACCACGAACCCGCCGATGACCTCCTTGGTCTCCGGGTACGGGCCGTCCACGACCAGCCCGTCGGTGGCCACGATGCTCGCCCGCTGGCGTTCGAGGCCGGCGCCGAAGACCCATACGCCGGCGTTCACGGCCTCCTGGACCACCGCGTGCGCGGCCTTGCCCACGTCGGGGAAGTCCTCGGCGGGGATGTGGTCCATCGCGCCGTCGTCGAACGAGATCAGATACCGCGTCATCTCAGACTCCTCCGTACCGGCGGCCTGGTCCAGCCGCCTCTCACCTTCTCTACGAACGACCCGCCCCGAATCCGACAACCCGCCAGCACGAGTTTCGTACCCGGCACCTACCGCCCCGGTATCAGCTTTCCTGATCGACTACGCCGGGAGTGCCAGCACGGTTACGTCCCAGGTCTCGCCGGAGCGACACCGCTGGGTCGTTTCAGCCGGTCGATCGATAGCAAAGGATGTTCAGTCAGGGACTGCTTCCACGAGGACCCGGACCAGGTGGTGACCCTGCTGACCTCGCGAGCGCCAGGCCCTGGTCTTTCACCCATACGTGAGGCGCGACAGTCCACGGCCGGCCACGAACGGGACAGTGGCGATTGTTGTGCCGTGGCACGATGCTTCCGCGATACCGCACATCGCGGTTGAGTTGCGTACGGGGAGTCCACATGAGATTGCGTTCCCTGGCCGCCGGCGCCGCCGGCGGACTACTGGCGGCTTTGCTGCCACTCCTGCCCGCATCAGCGTCGGCCGCCGCCGTCCGGCCGCCCACAGTCAACGGCACCGCGGCGGCCAACGCCGCCGCACCGGCGGCCAGCGCCGTTACCACGGCAGAGGTCGACGCCTCCGCGACACGGTGCGGCGGCAACCTGGCGCTCGGCGCGGTCGTCGTCTGCCCCTCCATCACGGGTACACGCAAGGATCTTTTCAAGATCCATACAAGCGTGGCCAACGACACCCTCTACACCCTGCTCGGCCGCTCCTCCGGGGACTGGGTAAGTGCCTCGATCGCCGACTCGCGTGGAAACGTCGTCTGCAGCGTCACCACTGACTCCGGTTCGTGCCGGCTCGGTGCGGCCGGGCTCTATACGCTGACGGCCTGGCTGTACTTCGGCGGAAGCGGCAACTACTCGATCTCGGTCGAGTCGATGCGTACGCCGTCGACCTGCTCCGCGCTCGCGGACTCGTTCTTCTCCTTCGCCTCGCCGGGCGCGGCAAGCACGTTGCCGAAGGGTTCAGCGGGTCGGTGCTACTCGTTCAACCAGCCGCAGGATTCGGTGCTCTACCTGTCCGCTCCCGGCGGCGGTGACGTTCAAGGGCCCATCCTGGACGCGCAATACCAACCGGTCTGCTTCATTCGGTACACCACGAACTGCACGCTCAGCCAACCCGGCCCGTATCGCCTGTTCCTGCACGAGTTCTACGGCAACGAGGCGGCGTACACGCTCTACCTGCCGCGGATCTCGAACTCCGTCGGCTGCCCGGCGGTGACGGCCGGCCCCTTCGGCGACCAGGGCAGCGCCGTGGCCGCCGGGACCGTCACCAGCCGGATCGGCTGCCACCAGCTGACCGTCGCGAGCGCCGAAGTCGTCGGCGTACGCTTCAGCCAGTTCGAGGACCAGTTCCTGTGGTGGTGGATCTACGACAACGCCGGTCAGCAGGTCTGCGAGAAGTACAGCAACGCCAACGGCTGTCCGTTGCCGACGGCCGGGAAGTACACGATGGTCGTGCAGAACCAGGGTTGGGAGCCCTCGCTCACCTACAAGCTGGGGATCACGAACCTGTCCGCCGACGCGGGCTGCGGTTCGGCCGTCGCCACGTCCTGGGACCAGCCGGCGCTCGTGCTCCACGTCACGTCGCCGGTGCAGATCAACTGCGTACCGGTGACGGGGCGGGCGGGCGACCGGATCCTCACCTACGTCGCACCGACGGCGTACAACGAGGCGCTCGCGCTGCTCGTCGACGACTCCGGCACGCTCGTCTGCACCGGCCACTCCGAAGAGGACGGTTGCCGACTGCCGGCCGACGGGACCTACCGGGTGCTGTCCTACCTTCGCAACTGGGACAGCGGGAGCACCGATCTGACCTACAAGCTGCAGGTACGCCGACTCAACGAGCCGGCCGGGTGCCCGACGGTGACGCCGGGTCCCTACAACGCCGCCCCGGCCAGCGCAGTGGCCGGTAACCGGTGCCGAGTGCTGCAGATCCCGGCGGCCGGCAACTACCGGATCAAGCCCGTGACCGCCGAGGGTTATGAGGCCTACGGCCAGATCTACGACGCTGCGGGGAGCAAGGTCTGCACCACACAGATGTGTACGTTCCCCGCAGACGGCAGCTACACCATGGTCCTCAACGGTTCGGTGCCTAGCAGCGTCCTCGACGAGGATTACCAGTACGCCCTGGCGGTGCTGCCGACGGTGCCGTCTGGCTGTGCCCAGGTCTCCGACGACCTCGGGGCGCTGGGGGCATACCGGGGGCACTTCGATTCGCCGGCCCAGTTCGACTGCGTGCAACTGGCCAGCCCCGCGGGCGCGAGGATCATGGAGGTGCTGCCGGGTGACGCGACCGGTGCTGGGCGGCCCTTGGTGGCCGTGGTGGACGCGGACGGAAACTACGTGTGCGACTCCACCTACTCGCTTCGGCAGTACTCGTGCGAGCTCACCGGAGCAGCACCGTTCTACGCGGTCATGACCGGCGCCAACGGCAACCCGGTCGGCGGCTACACCGTGAGCTTCCCCCGGGTGAGCGGGACCAACTCCTGTGCCGTGCTGCCTCAGGGCGCCACGGGCACGTCGATCACGACCAGCCATGACCACTTCGCCGCCTGCTTCTCGGTTCCTGCCGACCAGCACGGCGCGAAGGAGGTCTTCACCTACACCCGGACCTCGGGCACCGGTGACGCCGGCTTCACCGTGGTGGACGCCAACGGGATCGTGTGGTGCGGGTACCTGGGCTCGCCATCGGTCAACCGCAGTATCACGTGCACTCTGCCTGCCGGGCCGGTGACGGTGGTGCTGGAGGCCGACGCGGTCGATGCGGCCTACCAGATCTCGCACGTGGCCGGAGCGTAGGCGACGGCGTAGCAGACAGATGCCCGGCCGGTCGCGGACCGGCCGGGCATCTCACGTTCAGCACCAACGGCTACGGACGACGACACGCGCGACCGGAGAGTCACGCGACGCAAGCCAGCAGGTGTGGCGAGGCAGGGTCCATAGAGGTTAGACACTCGAACACGAGAAGAGGGCACGTCCATCGCTGGGATTTCCCTCTGAGCTGGTGGACCATACTCGGCAGAATCCGAACCGCATTCCCCGGTTCAGGGCCAACCGTCACACTCAGCGCCATGCGAACCCGGCCCTGTGAATACTTAATGCCGTCTCGCGGTGTCTATTTGGTCACTCGATAGAGGCTACGCTGCAGGACCTTGCTCCGTGCGACGACGCCAGTGGGGGCTTCGGCGCTTGTAGCCGCTGAAGGTCACGTAAGCCTTGCGGGTCCGAGGGTGTTGAACTGACGACCTCTTCGTCCCGAACGTAACACCTTGGTTCGAGACCCAGGCTGCATGGAGAGGTCCACCAGCCGAAACCGTCCACAGGCTCCGTGGCCGTCCGTCGGTATGCGTCTGCATAGCCACTCAATCAACCACCCACTCCGACGTGCTGTCAGCGGTGGTCACCGAGCATCAATGGTGATCTAGACCAGCTGATCAATGCGCGAATTCGTTGCTTTGGCATGGCAGGTTATTGACAACAAGGTTTCCAGTCACGCACCATGTGAGAGCGCTCTCACGTCTGCCACGTGGGACTCGAACAGGCATTTCCGCCAATCGCACCACCGCCGCCCCTACTCGAGAAGGGCACATCGCTGTGGAGATTCAACAAGAACGCGCACCTCACATGCCCCGTGGCCGCACTGTGAGCCGAGCGCTGTCACGCGGCCGGCGCCTCATGATCGTCCTCACCGCGGCCGTCACTGCATTCGTCGGCAGCGCGGTCGTCCAGCAGCAGCCCGCACACGCCGCGTGGAGCCTCGTGTGGGCCGACGAGTTCAACGGGTCCGGCGCTCCCAGCAGCGCCAACTGGAATTACAACGTCGGCAACGGCCTAAACCCCGGCCTCAATACTTTCGACGGCTGGGGCAACGGCGAGTGGGAGTGGTACCGCCCCGAGAACTGCTCGCAGTCCGGCGGCAACCTCGTGATGCGCGCCAACTGGCTCACGACGCCCATCGTGGTCAACGGCCGCAACTTCTACCAGACGTCGTGCCGCATGACGACGGACACGAAGAGGTCCTTCCAGTACGGCCGCATCGAGGCGCGCATGGCGCTCCCCACCGCCACGGGCTCGTGGCCGGCTTTCTGGATGCTCGGCGACTCGTGCGACGAGTCGTCCACGAGCGCCTACAACCCGGCGCAGACCTACTACGACCGCCTGCCCACCAACTGGGCCAGTTGCGGCGAGGTCGACATCATGGAACACGCGAACGCGAACGCGACCGTGACGAACAACATCTTCTGGGATGTGCGGACCGGCGTGTTCCCGTGGACAGCGGGTCAGAACGCCAACTACGTCGCGAACCCCGCCGTCAACAACGCCGCGGCCTTCCATGTCTATGCGATCGAGTGGACGCCCGCGCAGATCCGCTGGTACGTCGACGGTACGCAGACGCACGTGATCGACACGACACCGGCGACATTGGAGGAGTTCCGCAAGCCGTTCCACCTCATCTTCAACCTGGCGCTGGGCGGCACCTACCCCGGACAGAACCCCGTGCAGGGCCAGTTCCCGCTCACCGCATTGATCGACTATGTGCGCTACTACCAGGACGGCGGGGGCACGGGCGGATCCGCGACGCAGATCAACGGGCCGGGCGGCAAGTGCGTGGACGTGGCCGGAAACGACACGGGCGGCAACGGCGCGGCCGTGCAGCTGTGGACGTGCCAGGGGCCTGCTGTTTCGCAGGACCAGCAGTGGAGCTGGAACGGCCAGACCCTGCGGACGCTGGGCCGGTGCCTCGACGTCAACGGCGCGGGTACGGCCAACGGCACGCTGGTGCAGCTCTGGGACTGCAACGGCACCGGCGCACAGAACTGGGTCCAGGAAGGCAACCGGTTGCGCAACCCGAACTCCAACAAGTGCCTGGACTCCCCGTCAGGCTCGACAGCGGACGGCGCGCGACTGCAGATCTGGGATTGCAACGGATCGGCCGCACAGTACTTCGTGAAGGCCGCGTGACGGCTGGACGAGGGGCACGCTGACGGTCAGGGCGCGGGAGCGGACAGGCTCCTGCGCCCTTTCCGCGCGTTCCGGGATACGACCCGCGCCGGGATTTGTCAGGCGTGGGTCGTGGAACGGTGGCCGGGCGGACCCGCCCGCGGCCCATCGGCCCGTGACCAGCGGACCCGACGAGAGCAGGCATCGACACTCTTGAACCGCTACACGCACCACTCGGGCGATCAGGGCCGGCGGGTTCGCGATGCCCTCGCTGACTTTTCGCTGACTATGGGCCTTGACACCGTGCCCGAAGACGAGGAAAGCCCTTCCGAAGAAGGGCTTGACCCGCTGTAGCTGATGGTGGGCGATACTGGGATCGAACCAGTGACCTCTTCCGTGTGAAGGAAGCGCGCTCCCGCTGCGCCAATCGCCCGCAACGAGATGGAACTCTACAGCATGTGCGGCAGCGCCCGCATCTCGGTACCTCCCCGACACGCCGCGCCCTCCGCAAATCCGCTGCAAACAGGTCGAGGTGCTCTCGCAAGAGCACCTCGTCCGTCTTTGGTGACGGTCGGCGACCGCCGGGGTGGGGCGAATTGCAGGGTTGGTTCAGCGTCCGGCCAGCAGCCGGTTGACGGCGGCGTCGACGTCGAGGTGATCGGTCTCACGACCGCGCGGTACGACGACGTACGTGCGTCGGAGGAATCGGACGAGGACACTGCGGGGGACCTCGAAGAGCGCGTTGCCGTCGGGCGACGACAGGGCGAGCGCGACGAAGTCGCCGCGCGGGGTGGCCCAGGGCCAGACCCGCACGTCGCCGATGCCGGCCGGTTCGTCGAGTCCGGTGACCAGCAGTTCGCGGGCGAACGACCAGCTCACCGCCTCGCCGCCGGCGGACTCGGCATGGAAGAGCACATGCACCGCGTACGGGTCGACCGGGTCGTAGCGAAGGCTCGCCCGCACCGGAAGCGAGGTCGCGTCGGGCGCGACCAGCCGCAGCGATGTCTCGACCTCGACGGTCGTAGGACGGATGGCACTCATGGACGTACTCCCCCCGGCACTGCGGCGGAGCTCAATCGCTCCGCCCCTCCCATACTCAAGGTGACTCTCCCTTATACGCTCCGTCATCGTTACGATCTCACCCGATCGCGGGAAGATCGATGAAAACGCGGGCTCCGGCGCACCCACAGGGAGTAAGATGCCGTGTTTTGCCCAGAATTGCTCGGATGTGATGCCGCCCAAGGCGTCGACACACTCCGGTAACGTCCAGTCATCGGGGTTGGTGACGGGTGATTTCGAGGGCCCGGGGAGCGAGACAGGCAGGGTTGGGGCGATGACCGACAAACCGGACTTTCGGCGGCCGCACCCGCCTACCCGCACCGGCGTGAAGGACCGGGCCCGCCTCGGCTACCTCGCCATCAGGGCGAACCCGACCGGGCGGTACGCGCTGAAGATCATTATCGGCGCGCTGGGCGGCATCGTGGTGCTCGCCGGGCTGGCGCTGATCCCACTGCCGGGACCGGGCTGGCTGATCGTCTTCGCGGGTCTGGGCATCTGGGCGATCGAGTTCGCCTGGGCCCGCAACCTGCTGGTCTTCGGCAAGGGCAAGCTCAGCGGCTGGACCGGCTGGGTCAAGCGCCAGCCGCTGGTGGTGCGGCTGCTGATCGGGCTGGCCGGGCTGCTGTTCGTGGCGGCGGTGCTGGCGGTCTCGCTGCGGCTGACGTTCGGGCCGGAGTTCTTCGGGCAGGCCTGGACCTGGTTCCTCGAGCATTGAGGGAACTCCCAGCCACCGGTCAGCCTGCCGGTGCCGTACGACCGGACGACTTGACCGCAGCGTCACCGGGCGGTGTGATCAGAGTGATCCGGCCGCGCCCGTCAACCTCCCCAGGTCAGCGCGGCCGGATCCCGTGAGCTGCGAAAACGCTCAGCCCTTGAGTTTCTCGATCAGCGGCCCGAGATCACGCCGCTCGATGGCCGCGGCCATGAGTTCCGGGAACGCGTCGGGCGTGCAGGCGAACGACGGCACCCCCATCGCCGCGAGCGCGGCCGCGTTGCCGTGGTCGTACGCGGGCTGTCCCTCATCCGACAGCGCCAGCAGCACGATGACCTGCACCCCCGCCGCCGTCATCGCGGCGACCCGGCGCAGCATCTCCGCGCGCACCCCGCCCTCGTACAGGTCGCTGATGAGGATGAAGATGCTGTCGCGCGGACGGGTGACCAGACCCTGGCAGTAGCCGATGGCGCGGTTGATGTCGGTGCCGCCGCCCAGCTGGGTGCCGAACAGCACCTCGACCGGGTCGTGCAGCTGGTCGGTCAGGTCCACGACCGCGGTGTCGAACACGACCAGCGACGTGCGCAGCGTCTTCATCGACGCGAGCACCGCGGCGAACACCCCGGAGTAGACGACCGACGCGGCCATCGACCCCGACTGGTCCACGCACAGCACCACGTCGCGCTGCACCGCCCGGGTCTGCCGGCCGTACCCGATCAGGCGCTCCGGCACGATGGTGCGGTGTTCGGCCTGGTAGTGCTTGAGGTTGGCGCGGATGGTGCGCTGCCAGTCG
Source organism: Catellatospora sp. KI3 (assembly GCF_029948125.1). GTDB lineage: Bacteria > Actinomycetota > Actinomycetes > Mycobacteriales > Micromonosporaceae > Catellatospora. The sequence continues at coordinate 215,756 of NZ_JASAMB010000007.1, read as the reverse complement.
ATGTCGCGGTGGCGGGGCCGGTTGATCCGGGCGGCGCGGTTGAGCGCGCCGGTGACCATGGCCCGGGTCTTGTTGGCGACCCGCCGCTCCAGTTCGGCGACGACCTTCGCCACCACCATGCGCGCGGTGGCGCGGGCCTTGTCCGGCATCACCTTGTTCAGTGACAGCAGGGTGCCGACCAGGTGCACGTCCGGCTCGACCGCCTCCAGCATCTCCGGTTCGACCAGCAGCCGGGTCAGGTTGAGCCGCTCGATCGCGTCGGCCTGCATGACCTGTACGACGGTCGACGGGAAGTACTGCCGGATGTCGCCGAGCCAGCGGGCCACCTTCGGTGCCGAGCCGCCCAGCCCGGCGCTGCGGCCGCTGCCGCCCCCGTCGCCCTCGCCGCGGTAGAGGGCGCCCAGGGCGTCGTCCATGCCGCTGTCCGTTCCGGACAGGCGTACGCCGGTGCCGTCGCCGTCGCCGCCGAGCACCAGTCGCCAGCGGCGCAGCCGCTCCTCGTCGCTCATGACTGACTTCCTCCAGCGGTGACCAGCAGTTTCAGGGTCGGCAGCACGAGGGCGACCCGGTCGGGGTCCAGTGCGGCCAGATCGTCGTCACCGGACGCGGGGCGGCCGGGTTCGCCGCTGCCCAAGTGGCGTACGCGTTCGCCGACCGAGCGGCGCTCCGGGGCGGCGAAGGCGCCGAAGGTACGCCGCAGCAGCGGCAGCACCGCCGTGAACGTGTCCGGCCCCAGCCCGGTCAGCCACCGGTCCACCAGGGACAGCAGTGCCTCGTCGTGCACCAGCAGCAGCCCGCCTCCGGCGATGAAGCCCTCGACGTAAGCGGCGGCCGACGGGGCGGGCACGCCGACGGTGAGCGAGCGGGCCAGCCGCAGCTCGACCGCGTCGGCGTCGAGGATGCCCGCGTCGCGCAGCAGCCGCAGCAGCCGCCCGGCGAGCAGGCCGGGCAGGTCCGGCCGGTCGATGAGGCGGGACAGGGTGTCCAGCCACTCCTGCCGCAGCGGCAGCTCGGCTCCGAGCAGGTTGAGGGCCTCGTGGGTGCCGTCGAGGTGGATGCGCAGGGCGCGGGCGGCGTCGTCGTCGAGGCCGGTGACCGCGCCGGGCAACCCCAGCCGGATGCGGGTGACCAGTCCGGACAGGACCTCGGCCAGGGCGTCGGTGCTGGTGGCGCGGACGTCGCCGTAGCGCAGCGACCGGGCCAGCGCGGGCACGGCGGCCATGAGCTGGGCGACGTCGGTGTCGACGGCGGCCCGGTCGGCCAGTGCCTTCAGCACCGCCGGCTGGGCCTGCGGCAGCTGCGCGAGCAGGCACGACTCCAGCAGGTTGGTGAGCCCGGCCAGGTCGGCCGCGGGGCAGGACTCGACGACCTTGGCGGTGGCGGCCTGCTCGACCGTCACGCCGTACGCGCTGGCGCTGATGAGGTCGACGGCGTACTCGGGCTGCCACTGCAGCTGCCAGGACTCCCAGAAGGTGCCCTTGCCGCCGCGCGCCCGCTGGGCGGGGCGGCCCCAGTCGACGCCGAGCAGCCGCAGCCGGTGCAGCAGGCGGCTGCGCTCCAGGTCGTTGGGTTTGCGCAGGTCGAGGTCCAGGTCGCGGACCAGGGCCTCAGGCGTCAGGCGCAGCCGCTTGGCCTGGGCGGTGACGTCGCGGGCCAGCGGCACCGACGGGGTGTCGTCGGGTACGGCACCGAGCCGCTCCCCCACCACGACCTGCCGCTGGATCAGCTCCAGCCGGGTCTCGTCCCCGTCGCACAGCACCGCCCGGGTCGCCTCGGTGACCTCGGCCAGGCCGGGCAGCGGCCGCCCGCGCAGCACCGCCAGGGTGTCGGCCAGGCGCGTCGCCTCGATGACGTGGGCGCTGGACACGGGCAGGTCCTGCCCGCGCAGCACCCCGGCGACGCCGACCAGCCACCGCTCGACCGGATGGTCCTCGGCGGTGAACAGGTGGTGGTACCAGCCGGGCGAGGTGACCCCAGCACCGTAGCCGCTCCACGAGGCGAGCCGCCCGTGCGTCCACGGCACCCAGGTGATCGCGGTCGGCACCGTCGGCAGGCCCTTGAGCAGTTCCTTGTCGGCCTTCTCGGGGGGCAGGTCGCCGGTCAGGGCGGGTACGTGCCAGGCGCCGCAGACGACGGCGATGCGCTGGTGCCCCTCGCGCAGCGCCGCGCGCAGCGTCTGCCGCATGTACGCCTCACGGACCAGGTCCTCGCCGATCGCGGGGCTGCCGGCCCGCACCTCGGCCATCGCCTCGGCGACCGCCGCGAACGGGTTGCCGTCGCGGCGGTGCTCGATGACGTCCTCCCACCAGCGTTCGGCGTCGTCGTACCCGGCCGCGTGGGCGAGCCCGGCGATCGGGTCGACCCGCAGCTCGGCGGGGTCGGCCGGGTCCGTTTCGACTGTGCCCGCCTCAGACCCGGCGTCGGCGGTCGGCTCGGCGGGTGCCTGAGCCGCGGCGCGGGCGGCGAAGCGGTGCCCGGCGGGCAGGTCGCAGAAGCGCAGCGGCACGTCGTGGGTGACGGCGTGCCGCAGCGCCTGCCATTCGGGCGAGAACACCGCGAACGGCCAGAACGACGCGCCCTCGCCCGGCGTGGTGCCGGTGCCTGTCGGGTACGCCAGCAGCGCCACCGGCGGCTGCAGGCCCTCGTGGGCGGCCAGCGCCACCAGGCCGTCGGCCTCGGGCGGGCCCTCGACCAGGATCAGGTCGGGGCGCAGCTCGCCCAGGGCCCGCACCAGGGCCCGGGCCGAGCCCGGACCGTGGTGGCGGATGCCGTAGACGTGCACGCGGTCGCTGGTCACTCCGCCTCCCGCGCGGCCCGGTAGAAGTCCTTCCAGCCGTCGCGCTCGCGCGCCACGGTCTCCAGGTACTCCCGCCAGATGACCGCGTCGGTGACGGGGTCGCGGACCACCGCGCCGCGGATGCCCGCGGCCACGTCGGCCGCGCGGACCACGCCGTCGCCGAAGTGCGAGGCCAGGGCCATGCCGCTGGTCATCACGGAGATCGCCTCGGCGGTGGACAGCGTGCCGCTCGGGCTCTTCAGCTTGGTACGGCCGTCCGCCGTCAGCCCCTCCCGCAGCTCCCGGAACACGGTCACCACGCGGCGGATCTCGTTGATCGCGTCGGGGACCTCCGGCAGCTCCAGCGAGCGGCCCAGCGAGGCGACCCGGCGCTGCACGATGTCGACCTCCTCGTCGACCGAGCCGGGCACCGGCAGCACCACGGTGTTGAAGCGGCGGCGCAGCGCGCTGGACAGCTCGTTGACGCCCCGGTCGCGGTCGTTGGCGGTGGCGATCACGTTGAAGCCCTTGACCGCCATCACCTCGTCGCCGAGCTCCGGCACCGGCAGCGTCTTCTCGGACAGGATCGTGATCAGGGTGTCCTGCACGTCGGACGGGACGCGGGTCAGCTCCTCGACCCGGGCGATCGCGCCGGTGCGCATGGCCACCATCAGCGGGCTGGGCACCACCGCGGCCGGGGTCGGGCCCTCCGACAGCAGGCGGGCGTAGTTCCAGCCGTACCGGATGGCCTCTTCGGGGGTGCCCGCGGTGCCCTGGACCAGCAGCGTCGAGTCGCCGCTGATCGCGGCGGCCAGGTGCTCCGACACCCAGGTCTTGGCGGTGCCGGGCACGCCGAGCAGCAGCAGCGCCCGGTCGGTGGCCAGGGTCGCCACCGCGACCTCCATCAGCCGGCGCGGGCCGATGTACTTGGGGCTGATCTGGTCGCCGTCGCCGAGCAGGTACGTCACCACGGCCTGCGGGGACAGGCGCCAGCCCGGCGGGCGGGGCTTGTCGTCGGCGGCGGCCAGGGCCGCGAGCTCGTGGGCGTACGACTGCTCGGCGTGCGGACGCAGCACGGTCGGCGTGTCGATGGTGGCGGTCATGCGAACTCCCGGTGGATGTCGTGCCGGATGGCGATGATGGTGTGCAGTCGGGCGAGGACCTGGACGTGCAGCTGCGGAACGTCGTCGAGCAGCGCCGCCAGCCGCGGCGCGTAGGCGGGGTCGAGGCCGGTCTCGGCGCGGCGCAGCAGCTGGTACCGCAGGCCGCTGGAGCGTTCCCGGTCGCGCAGGGCTTCCAGCACCGCCTCGCAGACGACGGCGGGCCAGATGTCGGGCAGCGCGGGCAGCAGCCGTACCCCGCTGTCGACGTTGCGGCGCAGGTGCCGGGCGACGGTCTCGGCGAGCTCGTCGGGCGGCAGCACCGCCACGAGCTGGGCGTGCAGCTCGCCGGCGTCGGTGAACCCGGCATACAGCAGCGCCTTGGCCCATCCGCCGTCGCGCTGGGCGACCGCGGCTCGGGCCAGGCCCTTGCGCACCACCGGGCCCCAGTCGTCGGAGGCCTTGCGGTTGAGCACGGCGGCCGGGTCGGCGTCGATCGCGGCCCAGCAGTCCAGCGGCGCGGCGGCGATGATCTGGGCGAGCCAGTGGGCCCGCTCGCCGGTGCCGGTCGGGGGCTTGGCCACGATGCCGTCGCGGCGCATCCCGGCGTCGCACTCGGCGGGCGGCGTCACTTCCAGCCGCCGCGCCTTGACCGCCTCCACGCAGGCCAGCGCCCGGTCGGCCATGCGCTGCCGGTATGCCGAGCCCGGCAGCTGCCCCAGCAGCCGGGCGGCCGCCTCGCGGATCTGGGTGCGCCGGTCGTCGAGGGCCTTCTCCAGCCACGGCTCGTCGTCGAGGCCGAGGCCGGTGGCGCACGCCTCGATGAGGGCGGCCAGGTCGGCGGCCTTCTCCTGCGGCCACGCCTCGGCCAGCAGGTCCCGCCCGGCGGCCGGGTCGGTGCCGCGCAGGCGGGCCAGGTGCGCGGCGCGGGCCTCGATCCGGCCGGTCTCCCAGTCCTCGGCCCCCGGCGCGGCCTCGGGTGCGGTCATGGCCCACGACCAGCGGCCGAGGCCTTCGGCGCACAGCCACTGCAGGCGGGCGCCGCCGACGGCGCGCACCAGCTGCCGCTGGCTCGAGTCGGCCTGCTCCAGCAGCGCCACCAGGTGCTGCGGTGCGGCGAGCAGGTCGCGCCCGGCGGCCAGCCGCAGCCATTCGCCGAGCAGTTCGTGCTGCACCTGGCGGTCCAGTTCGGCCTCCGAACCGGACAGCAGGCGGCCCAGCCGCTGCTGGGCGGCGGCCGGGGCGTAGCGCGCGGTCTCCGCCGGGGCGGGCGCGGGCGCCTCCACCTGCGCGGGCCGCTGACCGGCGCGCCGGGCCACGGTGACCACGGCGGCGGCGGTGAGCAGCCCGTCGGGGTCCAGCGGACCCGCCGGGACGGCCTCAGCCAGCACCTGCGGCACCGCGTCGGGGGCGCAGGGGCGGCGGTCGGTGCCGACCAGGGCGCTGGACAGCAGCTGCGGCCACAGGGCGGTGGTGGTGTCGGGGCTGGTCATGCGCGCACCACCTCTTCGTCGGCGTACACGGCCAGCGGACGCAGTCCGGCCGGGGTCCACTCGGCGGCCAGCGTGACCGGCTGCCCGCCCGCGATCGCGGCGGTGCGCCACGGGTCGCCCGCCGCCGGGTCCAGCGCCAGCGCGTCGCCGTCGGCGTCGACCAGGTGCCAGGGCGTGCCCGGCACGAGCGTGCCCCGCAGCAGCAGCGGCCAGCCGGTCAGCCACGGGTCGCCGGCCAGCGCGGCGGCCACTTCGCGCAGCGCCTGCGCCGCCGGCAGGACCGGGCCCGGTCGCGGGCACTGCCGCGGGGCGCCGTGCCGGGCGGCCACCAGCGCGCGCAGCGGGGTGGCACCCGGATGGAAGCACAGCTCGGCGTCGACCTCGGTGCCCAGGACCAGGTCGACGGGCAGGGCCTGGCCGGGGGCGGCGAAGGACAGGATCAGGGCGGCGCGGCCGGTGTCGCGGCCGCGCAGCCATACCCGGCGGCTGGTGAGCTTCTCCTCGGCCTCGTCGCGTACGCCGAGGACCTGCCAGGTGTCGCGGACCGGCGGGGTCGCCAGCACCTGCTCCGAGGTGGCCGGGGCGCCGACCCTGGCCCTGACCGTGGCGGCCAGCTCCTCGGGCAGGTCATCGCTGCTCGCGGCACCGGTGAGCAGGTGCAGCAGCGACAGCTCGGACAGCAGCCGCTGCTGCCAGTCCGCACCCGAGCTGGGCAGCGGGGCCAGGCGGCGCACCGCCGCGGCCAGGCCGGGCGCCTGCGCGTCGACGAGGCGGGCAGCCACCTGCTCGAACGGCTTGTAGCCGGACTGGTCCAGCCCGGCGATGCCGTGCCGGATCTGGTCGGCCAGCCATACCCGCAGCTCGGTGATGCCGCCCGCGACCGACTCGGCACGCTTGTCGGCGCGGCGCTGCGCCGCCCGCTCCTGGGCCTCGGTGCGCGGGGCGGCGGCCCGTTCGGCCTTCTTGTCGGCGCGGGCACCGCGGGCGGTGGTCCACTGCGTCATGAAGTCCGGTGGCTCGGTGGCGGCCACCTGGCCGCCGGACCACCGCAGCAGCAGCGCGAGCGCGTGCTTGCACGGGAACTTGCGGCTGGGGCAGGAGCACTTGTACGCGGGCTCGGTGAGGTCCACGCAGATCTGGTACGGACTGCTCCCGCTGCCCTTGCACAGGCCCCACAACCCGGCCGGCTCCCCGCCGGTGCCGGTGGTGCTCCAGCCGCCGGAGGCGGCGAGCTTGCGCGCCGAGGCGAAGGAGGAGGCGTCGGGCGCGAGCGCCTGCACCTGCTCCGCCGTCCAGGGCGGCATCGTTGCTTCGGACATGGGCGGCACCATAGCCACCCTGTCCGACAGCGACGGTCACGCCCCGGCCGCAGCGCCCTGTGCTGGGACGGATCCGGCCTGCTCGACGAGCTTGGCGCGGTCGTCGGGGATGCGGGTGCGGGCGGGGTCGAGGAAGTCGATGAGGTCGATCAGCGCGTGCTGGATCCGCAGCAGCCGGATGTTGCCGTCGGGCGAGCCGACGCGGCGCAGCTTGACGATCTCGTCCACGTCCTCGCGCAGCCGCGCGAACCAGTGCCGGAACTCGGGCTCGGTGTCCAGCCGGGAGCAGAACGCCGGGTACGTGATGCTGTCGCTGCGGCCGTTGGCCCCGTTGACCATGCACAGCTCGCCGAGGGCGCGCTGCTGGCCGCGGAACAGCCGGAAGTGCGGCAGCGGGTACTTCAGCGTCGACAGCTGGGTGCTGACCGCGCCGAGGTGGCGGGTGAACGCCCGGTTGCTCTCGTCGTCGCCCAGGTCCAGGAAGCGCATCTCGCGCCGGATGATCTCGACCCAGCAGAGGTACTCGGCCAGCACGTAGACGGTGTAGTCGCGGGCGTAGCGGCGCTCGGAGTCGTCGTCGTGGTCGAGGAAGTGCAGGAAGTAGTCGCCGCCGAACGCGTTGTGCAGCCGCGACTGGAGGCTGAACGCGGCCAGCAGCAGCGGTTCGCGGTAGCGGCTGAGCACCTCCTGCGCCTGCTCGGCCTTGGTCTCCAGGTGGCGCTGCTCGGCCAGCCGGTGCTCGAACACGGTGGCCCGCTTCGCCGACCAGGTCGTCATGACGCCCGCGACGACCGCGCCGAGCACGGAGAGGATCGCCGAGACGAGGCTGAGGGTGTCCATAGTGATCTCCCTGGAGCAGCGGGGGGCCGTGCGACAGTCTGCCGGGCGGGCCGGGCCGTGCCAAGGTGATGTACCCAGCGCAACGCCTTCGTCGCCATAAGTGATCATGTCTGCTGTGGACATCCACCGCAGTGGACAGGAACACTCTCGGGCCGCTAGTTTCTTGGCCCGAAGGCAATTGTCGAACAGCGCCCTGTGGCATGTCACAAACCGATGGGGGTCGGTCGGGTTCGCGCAGACCCGGTGTCGATGCCGTGGTGCGCCGTACCTTGGACGTGGTCAGTGTGAGAAACCGTGGCTGGAGTATCCGCGCCAAGATCATGACGTTGGCTGTGGTCCCGCTGATAGCGATCACCGGCCTGTCCGTCTTCGCAGTCGCGGTCACCGCCGACAGCGCCCTCAACCTCCTCCACGCCCGCCAGTACGAGCAGGTGTTCGGCAACTACGGCGAGCACGTGATGGTGCAGCTGCAGCAGGAGCGCCGCCTGTCGGTGGCGGAGAAGCCCGGCTCGGCCGCGCTGACCGAGCAGCGCGCGAAGACCGATGCCGACGAGCAGATCCTGCGCCGCCGCATCGCCGACAGCGGACTGCGCGAAGACCTCTCGCCGCACGAGCTGGGCCTGGTGGACGGGTTCCTCACCGCGCTCAACGGGCTGCCGCAGACCCGCGCCGACATCGACGCCGGGCGCGCCGACAACGCCGCGATCGTGCGCGACTACTCGGCGCTCATCGACACGCTGTACATGGCGTTCTCGCCCCTGACCGACCTGGCCGACCCCGCCCTGGCCCGGTCCGCGCGCGGCCTGTTCTCCATCAGCCGCACCCGCGAGCTGCTGGCCCGCGAGGACGCCGTGGTCACCGGCGCCGTGGCCGACGGCAAGGTCACCACCGCCGAGCAGACCGCGGTGCTGCGGGTCATCGGCGCCCGCCGCCAGATGCTCGAGGAGGCGCAGGCCGCGCTGACCTCCCCGCACCGCGAGACGTTCAAGCAGATCTTCGCCAGCGACACCTACACCACGCTGTTCTCGATGGAGGAGTCGCTGTCCAACGCGCGGGCCGGCGGCAAGCTGCCGCTGGACGCCAAGATCTGGCGCAGCACCGCCGACGCGCTGATCACCCAGACCGACGCCGCCGAGGGCGCGGCCGCCGGCGCCACCTCCGACCTGGCCAACGAGATCGGCATCGGCGCCTTCGTCAAGACCATCTCCTCCGGGCTGCTCGGCCTGATCTGCGCCGTCATCTCGCTGGTGCTGTCGCTGCGCACCGGCCGCTCGGTGGTCCGGCGCCTGGAGCGCCTACGGGTCTCGGCGCTGGAGGTGGCGCACGAGCGCCTGCCGCGCGCCATCGCCGCCCTGCGCCAGCCCGGCGCCGTCGTCAACGACCCGTCACTGACCGAAGTGCCGCTGGTCGCCGTCGGCACCGACGAGGTCGGCCAGGTGGGCCACGCCTTCGGCGCCGTGCAGCGCACCGCCGTACGCGCCGCCGTCGACGAGGCGATCCTGCGCCGCGGCATCAGCGAGGTCTTCCTCAACATCGCCCGCCGCTCGCAGGCGCTGCTGCACCGCCAGCTGACCCTGCTGGACCGGATGGAGCGGCGCACCACCGAGCCGCAGGAGCTGGAGGACCTGTTCCGGCTCGACCACATGGCCACCCGCATGCGCCGCCACGCCGAGGCGCTGGTCATCCTCGCCGGCGCGGCCCCCGGCCGGGGCTGGCGGCACCCGGTGCCGACCATCGACGTGGTCCGCGGCGCCACCTCCGAGATCGAGGACTACCAGCGCGTCACCGTCGACCGCATGCCGGACGTGGCCATCGTCGGCCGCGCCGTCGGCGACCTGATCCACCTCATCGCCGAGCTGCTGGAGAACGCCACCTCGTTCGCCCCGCCGCACACCCGGGTCCGGGTCTTCGCCGAGGTCGTCGGCGCCGGACTGGCGCTGCACGTGGAGGACCGCGGCCTGGGCATGAGCGACGCCGAGCTGCTGGAGGCCAACGCGAAGCTGGCCGAGCCGCCCGCGTTCGACCCGGCGCAGAGCTCGCGGCTGGGCCTGCTGGTGGTGGCCCGGCTGGCCGCCCGGCAGGGCATCACGGTGCGCCTGCGGCCCTCGTCGTACGGCGGTATCACGGCGGTCGTGCTCGTCCCCGCCGAACTCGTGCTCAACGACGGCACCGTGCGCACCGAGCCCGTCCTCACCGCCCCGCGCGTGCCCGCCGTGGCCGCGGCGCCCGCCGTCGCGGCGCCGGTCGAGGAGCAGACCATAGACCTCGGCACCACCAGCAAGACCGACGAGGAGGCCGCGCTGCTGCTGCCCAAACGGGTCCGCCGCAGCACCGCTCCCGAACCCGCCACCGCGGGCAGCCCCGGCGCCGTGGGGGACGACACCACGCTCTCCATCGCGACGGATCCGGCACCGCCCCGCGCCCGCAGTGCCGACCAGGTCCGGACGATGATGTCCGCGTTCCAGTCGGGTACCGTGCGCGGGCGGGCCAAAGCCGTCACCGAGATCTCCGACAACGGGGAAGACACCGTGAGCCACAGCCGGCCGCAGGACAGCGCCGGCTTGGAAGACAGTCCCACCCTGGAAGGACGTGCCTGACGTGGTACCGACGACGACCCGACCCGCGACCGACTGGCTGCTCGACGACCTGCTCGCCCGAGTGCCGCAGGCCCGCTGCGCCGTCGTGCTCTCCGTCGACGGCCTGCTCACCGGCGCCTCCACCGGCATGTCCCGGGACGACGCCGAGCACCTGGCCGCGGTCGCCTCGGGCTTCTCCAGCCTGGCCGGCGCGACCGGCCAGCGGTTCAAGGGCGGCCCGGTGCGCCAGACCATCGTCGAGATGGAAGAGGCGTTCCTGCTCGTCAGCGCCGCCGGTCAGGGCTCCTGCCTGGCCGTGCTGGCCGACCCCGACATCGACCTTGGCATCCTCGCGTACGAGATGGCCATGCTCGCCACCCGCGTCGGCACGCATCTGGCCACGCCGTCGCGGCCGGGTGCCGATGTCCACTGACCCCACCGACCCGGTAGTCGATGAGGGCCCGGCCTGGTGGGATCACGAGGCCGGGCCGGTGGTGCGTCCGTACATGGTCACCGGGGGCCGGGTGCGGCCCAAGACCACCGACTTCGACCTCATCACGTACGTGGTGGCGACCGCGTCTCTGGCCGCGGACACCCCCTCGCCCGAACACCAGTCGATCCTGGCGTTCACCCAGGAGCCCCGTGCCCTGGCCGAGCTCGCCTCACGCGTGGACCTGCCCCTGGGCGTGGTCCGGGTGCTGCTGTGCGACCTGCTCCAGGACGGTCTGATCGCCCGTTACGATCCGCCGTCCACCGACCACCTTCCGAATGTCGACACCCTCCAGGCGGTGATCCATGGACTCCGTGCGCTCTGACCACGCGCCGGTCCCCCAGGCGTTGAAGATCCTGGTCGCCGGAGGCTTCGGCGCCGGCAAGACCACGCTCGTCGGGGCCGTCAGCGAGATCAGTCCACTGCGGACCGAGGAGGTCCTGACCACCGCCGGGGTCGGCACCGACGACACCACAGGTGTGTCCACGAAGACGACCACCACGGTCGCGATGGACTTCGGCCGGATCACCATCAACCCGCACCTGGTGCTGTACCTGTTCGGCACCCCCGGGCAGAACCGCTTCTGGTTCCTGTGGGACGAGCTGGCCACCGGCGCCCTGGGCGCGGTCGTGCTGGCCGACACCCGCCGCCTGGCCGACTCCTTCGCCGCGATCGACTACTTCGAGCAGCGCGGCACGCCGTTCGTCATCGCGGTCAACTGCTTCGACAGCGAGCAGCGCTACACCGTCGAGCAGGTGCGCGAGGCGCTGGACGTGGACGGCCACGTGCCGGTGCTGCTGTGCGACGCCCGCGACCGCATCTCGGTCAAGAACGTGCTCATCACGCTCGTGGAGCACGTTCTGACCATGGTGAAGGCCGCCGTACCGGCCTGACGTCGGACTCCGCCGGTGGGTGAGCCCGCCTCTCCCCCACCGGCACCCGACGGACTACTTCTTGCGGCGCACGACCAGCACGACGCCGATGACGATCACGGCCACCACGACGAGGCAGCAGATCAGCGTGGCGCCACCGAAGATGCTGCCGATGCCGCGCTTCTTGCGCGCCAGCTCGGCGACGCCCGACTCCTCCGCCCAGGCGACGGCGGGAACGAGCATCGTGGACAGGAAACCGGCCACCACAGCGGCCCAGAGGCGAGACATACGTTCCATGGCAGCCAGCCTAGGCGGCGCGCGCCACTGCCCGCCGAAGTCACGCCACGACCTGCGACCTTCCCTTGTACGCGGGACACTGGCGGGATGACCGCGCCTGCTCTGCTCATCGTCGACGCCGCCAACGTCGTGGGGTCGGTTCCCGACGGCTGGTGGCGCGACCGCCACGGCGCGGCGACCCGGCTGCGCGACGCGCTCGCGGGGCTCGCCGAGACCGGCCTGCCCGGCGTGCCGGAGCTGGCCGGGCCGATCGAGGTCGTGCTGGTCGTGGAGGGCGCGGCCCGCGACGTGACGCAGATCGCGGGGGTACGGGTGCACGCCGCGCCCCGCAGCGGCGACGACGCCGTCGTCGACCTGGTCCGGCAGGAGTCCCCGCAGCGCCCGGCCGTGGTCGTCGCCACCGCAGACCGCGCCCTGCGCGACCGGGTGACCGCCGCGGGCGGCCGCGTCACCGGCCCCCGCAGCCTCCCCTACCGCGGCCGATAACACGTCGACAGGCGTTGCGGCGCCCGCCTACCGTGGCACCGACATGGATATCGTGAAAATCAGCAAGCGCCTGTCGTACGTACTGCGCCACGCGCCCGAGAGCGTCGGCATCACCCTCAGCCCCGACGGCTGGGTGCCGATCGACACCCTGCTGCGCGCCCTGGCGGCCAACGGCCCCCGGGTGACCCGCGAGCAGCTGGACGCGGTCGTGGCCGGCAACGACAAGCAGCGCTTCGCCATCGAAGGCGACCGGATCCGGGCCAGCCAGGGCCACTCCGTGCAGGTCGAGCTGGGCCTGACCCCGGTGGAGCCGCCCGAGCTGCTCTACCACGGCACCGCCCGGCGCAACCTGGCCTCGATCTACGCCGACGGCGTACACCGCGGCAACCGCCACCACGTGCACCTGTCGGCCGACGCCGGCACCGCGCACAAGGTCGGCAGCCGCCACGGCGCCCCGGTGATCCTGGTGGTCGCCGCCGCCGAGATGGCCGACGACGGCCACAGCTTCTACCGCAGCGCCAACGGCGTATGGCTCGCCGAGGACATCCCCGCCCGCTACCTCCGCGGCGAAGCCTGACCCGCCCCGCCCGCAGTCTTTCCCGCGACCTTTCCCGCTGCCCCCGCCCCGTCTTGCATATACGTTGGCCTATCTCGTCGACTGAGATGTGATCATCTTCACTGAGATAGGCCAGCGTTTATGAGAGGCGGGGCAGTGGCGGGGCGCGGGGCGCGGCCGGATAGCGGCGGTCGGCGGGGCCGGTGACAAAAGAAGATCGCCGGTGGCCCGAGGGGCTACCGGCGATCTTTCGTATGGAGCGGATGACGAGACTCGAACTCGCGACCCTCACCTTGGCAAGGTGATGCGCTACCAACTGCGCTACATCCGCATGTCAGGAGGCTTGCCCTGCGGCTCGCTGCCCGACGACAGAACTCTAGCGGGTGCCCCGCCGCCCGCGCCACTCGGTATCCCCTTCCGCGCGCCGCAGGGTCGGACAGCGCGGCCAAGACGGTGATGCGAGCCGCACTCACCTGCCCGTACCCTCAATCGGGTGACCCGCCCCCGCCTGGGCCGCGCCGCCCGCCGCCTTGCCTGCCTGGCCCTGCTCGCCGCCCTGGCCGCCTGCTCGCAGCAGCAGCCGCAGCCCGCGTCGTGGCACCCGCCCGCGAACCCCGCCGAGCCCTCCGCCACGGCCTCGGCCGCGCCGGCACCCGCCGAGGAGATCACGCTGGCCTTCGCCGGGGACGTGCACTTCACCGGCCGCACCCTGGCCCTGCTCAAGAACCCCGACAAGGCCTTCGGGCCGTACGCGAAGCAGTTGAGCGCTGCCGACTTCGCCATGGTCAACATGGAGACGCCGATCACCGACCGGGGCAGCGAGCAGCCGAAGGAGTTCCACTTCCGGGGGCCCAAGGAGTCGTACGCGGCGATCAAGGCCGCCGGGATCGACCTCGTGTCGATCGCCAACAACCACACCCTCGACTACGGCCAGATCGGGCTGCTGGACACCCTCGACTCGGCGAAGGAGGCCGGGCAGCCGGTCGTCGGCGCCGGGCACAACACCGAGGAGGCGTACGCGCCGTACCTGACCACGGTGAAGGGGGTGCGGCTGGCGATCGTCGGCATGTCGCAGGTGCACGACCTCAAGGAGCAGTGGAAGCCCACCGCGACCCGGCCGGGCGTCGCGATGGCGTTCGACCGGAAGCTGGCCGTGGCTGCCGTGAAGAAGGCCCGGGAGCAGGCCGACGTGGTGATCGTCTTCATGCACTGGGGCACCGAGGGCCAGAGCTGCCCCAACGGCGAGCAGAAGACCTTCGCCAAGCTGATGGCCGACAACGGCGCCGACCTGGTGCTGGGCACCCATGCGCACGTGCTGCTGTCCGACGGCTTCATCGGGGACACGTACGTGCACTACGGCCTGGGCAACTTCCTCTGGTACTCGGTCTCCAAGAGCACGGACACCGGGCTGCTCACCGTCGTGATCAAGGACGGGAAGGTGCAGAGCCGCGTGTTCACTCCGGGCGTGGTGTCGAACAACGGGCAGCCGGTCCCGGTCACCGGGAACGCGCTCAAGGCCGTACAGCAGCGGCTTGAGCAGGCATCCAACTGCACCGGACTGGCACCGCAACCCCGGGCGTGACGCGCCCGGGGCACCCCGGTTTGGCAAGACCACCCTCGACCGGCTAAAGTTCTCATCCGTTGGGCAGCACGCCGGAAGGCGGGCGAACTGACAAGCGGATGTAGCGCAGTTGGTAGCGCATCACCTTGCCAAGGTGAGGGTCGCGAGTTCGAGTCTCGTCATCCGCTCGGAGAACCGCCGCAAGGCGTTACTACCACGGTGGAGTGGCCGAGAGGCGAGGCAACGGCCTGCAAAGCCGTGTACACGGGTTCAAATCCCGTCTCCACCTCGTAAGACAGCACGGGCGATTGGCGCAGTGGGAGCGCGCTTCCTTGACACGGAAGAGGTCACTGGTTCAAACCCAGTATCGCCCACCAGGTCAGAGGGCCTGTCCGCAGAGCGGGCAGGCCCTCTTCCATTTCCGTGTGACTGACTGAGTGACCAAGGCCTCGGTGATTCTCGGGCCCCCAGAGACGACGTTTCGTCCGTACGCTGCCGGCCATGGAGAACGAAGCCATGGAACACGAAGCCCTGCAGAAGGAGCCTGTCTTCTTCACCGGGATCCTCGGTGGCGCCGGTATCGCCGTCGGCCTGCTCTGTCTGATCATCAGTGTCGGCGAAGCCGCCGGCGATCTGCAGGCCTTGGGCGGGATTCTGTTCATCGGCGGCGCTCTGATGCGTATCGAGGCCGCGATCAGGTACCGCAAATACGTCTGACCGGACCGCACCCCCGACCCCCGCAGGGCGGCCAGCAGTTTCGGGGAAAGTGCAGCAATCCGGGCCTGGATTCGTGCACTTTCCCCGAAACTACAGCCGGACGACCGGCGCGTGCGAGCGTGGCGCGGCGCGGGCGGTCAGGGTTGGCGGCGTCGGCGGCGGCGGGCGGTCGCGGAGAGGGCGAGCCCGGCCGCGGCGGCCACCGCGCCGAGCGCCAGGATGCCGGACGTGCCCGCGCTGCGTCCCGAGGTGACCTGCGGGGCGGCACCGGCCTGCCGGGCGACTGCCGCGACCGCGCCCGGGGAGGCGCCGCCGGCGATCTCGGCCGGGTCGACCAGGTGCCCGACGGACGCGTCGGCGGGCTGGGCGAAGCCCCAGTCGAGCAGGGCGGCGCCCTGCTGCCAGCCGCTCAGCGGCAGGTACTCGGCGCCCAGCAGCGTGACGACGAGCCGGCGGCCGCCCCGTTCGGCGGCGCCGACGTAGGTGTGGCGGGCCAGGTCGGTGAAGCCGGTCTTGCCGCCCAGCGCCCCGGGGTACGCGTCGAGCAGCTGGTTCTGGTTCTGGATCTCGAAGCTCTTGACGTGCTTGGGCTGCTCCGGGACCCGTACCCGCCGGGTGGTGGTGTACCGCTGGAAGGCCGGGTCGGCGAAGCATTCCCGGGCGATCAGGGCCAGGTCGTACGCGCTGGTGAACTGTCCCGCCCCGTCGAGCCCGGACGGGGTCACCGCGTGGGTCTGGTACGCCCCCAGGCGGGCCGCCTCGGCGTTCATCGCCCGTACGCCGCCGGCCGCGCCGTCGGGGCCGCCGCCGAGGCGGGCCAGGACGTTGGCGGCGTCGTTGCCGGAGACGAGCAGCAGCCCCAGCCACAGCATCTCCACCGAGTACCGGCCGCCCTCGACCAGGCCGACGGCGGAGCTGCCGGGTTCGAAGTCCATGTCCTCGGGGGTGATGGTGACGACCTCGTCGGGGTCGAGCTTGGGCAGCATGGTGGCGGCCAGCAGGAGTTTCTGCACGCTGGCGGGTGCGCCGTACTCGTGCGGGCCGCAGGCGCCCAGGACCGCGCCGGTGTCCAGGTCGGCGACCACCCAGGAGGTGGCGCTCACGGCGGGCGGCCGGGTGGCGTCGGGCGGTACGGCGAGGTCGGCGGTGTCCAGCTGGGCACCGCCGACCTGGCGGTGGGCCGGCGCGTCGGTGGGCGGCGACGGGCGCTCGGGCATCGGCCACTTCGGGGCGGGGGTCTTCGGGCAGGGCACCGCCGCGCGGGCCGCCGCTGCGGCACGGGCGCCGAGTTCCGCGCCGGGCCGGTCGGGGGCGGCGAGCGCGGGGGCCGGTGCGGCCAGCGCCGCCGCGGCGACCGCGGCGGCGAGCTGCCCTGCTCGCGCAGTGATCCAGTCCATGAGCGGGACATTAACGCGAAACTCACGAACATGTAGAGTTCTCTACAAATCACCCGCGACTTCCGAAATCATCCCCCGCACCGTCGACCGCGATGGTAGGCGGCGGCGTTCCAGCGGGAAGATCACCGGTCGAGGTCACGACGTCGACGCGAAGCCGGTATTCGGACAGCGGACCGCGATCACCGGCCGAGACGGACCGCGTCGGCGGTGGCGTCCCGGTGCGCAGGACCGCACGATCACGGACCGACAGGCGCAATGTCGCGATGGTACGGTCCATGCCGCGCACGGCGACCGAAAGGCACGGCATGGACGGCGATCCGACCACCCTCGCGGCGATCCTCGCCGGCGAGCCGTCCGCACCGGCCTGGGAGCAGGCGTGGCCGCTGCTGGAGCAGGCCCCCGCCGACCTCCTGGCCGAGGCGGCGCCGGTGCTGCTGGCCTGGCCGCCCCGGCTGCGGCCGATGCCCGACCACTGGTGGCAGCGGTACGCCGCGGGCCAGGCCGACCCGTGGCACGCCCTAGCGGCCTGGCGGCGGCTCGGCGACCTCCAGGACGTCGAGAGTGGACGTCCGGCCGAGACCGGCCGCGACGAGGAGGACGAGGGCGACGACTTCGCCTACTTCTACCACGGCGCCACCTCCGTGGCCTGCCCCGCCGAGCCGCGCTGGCTGGTCGTGACCGCCGCCGCCGAGTGGCATCACAACGGCGGCGACATCGTGGTCTGGGGCACCGCGCCGCAGGCCCCGTCCGCGATGCTGCTGGACGGGGCGCGCTTCCACGACGAGGCGCTGGACACGCAGCTCAGCCCGGACGGCACGATCGCGGTGAGCTCGGTCGAGGGCCGGGTGCACGCCTGGCGGGTGCCTGAGGGCACCGAAGCGTGGCAGCTGAACCTCGGCCCGAACGAGGACGACGACTTCTTCGACACCGAGCGGACCACCGTCCGGATCGGCTTCAGCGCCGACGGCAGCCGGGTCGCGGCCGGTTCGGCGGCGCGGGGCGTGCGCGTGCTGGACCCGTACACCGGCGAGGTCGTTCTTGAGCTGGCCGCCGATCCGCTGGGGCCGGTGGCGCTCGATCCGACCGGGCGGCGGCTGGCCCACGCCGGCCGCGCGGGCGAGATCGTGGTCCGCGACACCGGTTCCGGAGCGGAGCTGCTGCGGCACGACAGCGGGCTGCTGCGGGTCAACGCGCTGGCCTTCGCGCCCGACGGCGGCGGCCTGCTGGTCGCGGGCGGTGTCCGCGAAGGCGCCGAGGACGCGCCGGTGACTCCCGCCGCGGTGCTGCTCACCCTCGACGGGGACGCGGTCGGCGGCGCGGCACCGGTCCGGCCGCAGGGGTTGCCCGCCAAGCTCACCGGCGACTCGCCGCTGGCCACCGTCTGCACCCGCGCCGTGTGGGGGCAGTGCGGCCCGCTGGTGTACGCCGCGGACGACGACGCCACGGCCCTGTTCGACGGCCGCGGCCGCGTCCTGTGGACCGAACCGGCGATGGCGGCGGGCGGCTTCTCCACCGACGGGCGCGTACTGGTCACCGTCACCGAGACGATCAGCGCGGTCTTCGTGGACGCGCTGCCGCCCGCCGACCGGTCGGCGCCCAGGGGCGAATAAACCCATCGCACGGCCGGGAAACGAAGGACGGCGCCCCCGTTGAACGGGGGCGCCGCCTGCTGCCCGATCCGGTCAGCCGAGGTTGACGCCGCTGACCGTCTGACCCGCCGTGACGTGGATCTTCGTCGGGTGCTTGATCAGCCCGTCGTCCGGCGAACTGTAGTAGATCCAGACGTTCTGCGTGTTCAGACCGGTGATGGTGAACGTGCCGTCGGCCTTGACGTACGGGATCACGCCCGCGTAGTCGCCCGTGGCGGCGTCCACCACGTAGATGGTGGTGCACTGCGGGCAATTGGGGCGGGACGGGGCGAGCACCGTGCCGGTGATCTTCCCGGTGGCCGGGAGGGCCACGTCGACCGTCACCGTCTGCCCCGCCACGACCTGTACCGGGGTCGCCGCCGCCCGGTTGGCCGCGTTGCCCGACCAGGCCCAGCCGTTGAGCCCGTTGAAGACCGGGAAGACCAGCTTCCACGCGTACGGCCCGAGGTTGTTGATGTAGTACTGGCCGCCGTAGGTGCAGTCCACCGGCCCGTTGGGCCCGTAGCTCGCCCACGGCCCGACCGGCGACGGGCACACGTTGCCCAGCCCCTGGCCGGTGGCCGCGTCGGTGACCGTCCCGGTGATGGAACCCGCGGCGTCCAGCGGCACCGTGATGCTGATGTCGGAGCCGTAGGTAAGGTCGTACACCTTCGCCTGGCTCTGGGTGCCGGTGCCGTGCCCGTCGGTGCCCAGCCACTGCGCACCGTGCGCACCGTCGAAGACCCAGCTGAACAGCTGGAACTTCTGCGGGAAGTAGTTGGTGAAGTGCACCGTCGAGCCGCAGTTGCTGCCGCCGCCCGCCGTGTGGTTCTTCGGCTCGACCAGCGACGGGCAGGCGCTGACCGGCTCCCCGGTGGCCGCGTCCACGAAGGAGACGTGGACGTTGCCGCCCTTGCGCAGCCGCACGGTCGTGGTGGTGCCCTGCCCGGCGGTGACGGTCGCCGGGCCGAAGTGGCCGTTGAGGTAGGTCTCCGCCTGGTCGAAGGAGCCGCCCTCGTACGTTCCGACCGGGATGTCCTTGAGCCTGGCCTTGCCGTCCGCGCCGCTGCACACCGTGTAGAAGGCCAGCGGTCCGTCCTGGTGGTAGAAGCAGATGCCAGCCAGCGGCGCGCCGGTCCCGGCCTCCACGGCCTTGATGGTCAGGTTGCCCACCGGCCCCTGGGTCAGGTCGATCGTGGTGGTCGCCCCGTTCGCCACCGCGAAATGCGTCGCCGAGTACGGGTCGGTCGTGTTCTCGTACCAGACCTCCTGCCCGTTCACGTAGCGGACCTTGAGGGTGTAGTCCTCGTCGGTCTCGACGTGCTCGAACCGGTAGGCGCCGGTGCGGTCGGTGCTGGTCGAGCCGACCCAGTTGCCGTCGCGGTTCAGCTCGACGTAGACGTCCTTGAGGGCGGCGCCGGCGGCCGAGCGCACGTGCCCGACGACGTCGCCGTACTGGATCGGCATCAGCTGCACCTGGACGCTGCCCGGCACCGCGATCGGGTCGGCCGAGTAGCGGTCGGCGTGGCCGTGCAGGTACTGCTCCACGTAGCCGTTGGCGGAGACATGGACGATGTACTCCCCCGGCGCCTGGTTCGCGAAGGAGAAGTAGCCGGTGGCGTCGCTGTTGGTGAAGTTCCAGTGCGAGTAGTCGGCCCACTCGATCCGGACTCCGGCGCCGACGACGGGCGCCCCGGTGAGGGCGTCCTTGACGGTCCCGTCGAGACCGTCCGCGCTCGCCTGGGCCGGTGTGCCAAGCCCGAAGAGCACCAGCGCCACCGCGGTGGCCGCGCTGAGCGAACGCACGAACCTGCTTGCCATAGAACCCCCGTCGTCCCATGCGATCGGGCGGCCGCGGTCCACAGCGGACCCAGTCACCGCCACGATCCACCGAAAGCGTAGAAGGCGGCGGCAACGGGGTTTCCGGGTCGCATTCGGGGGTTGGGAAGGGACCCTTCTACATCGGATTCCGATAAGAAGGGGCCCTTCCTTAACCGCAGTGGGCTCAGCGGAGGGGGGCGGGGGGTGGGGCGGGGGCGGGGGCGTAGGTGGCGCGCAGGTGGTCGGTGCGGGTCAGCCGCAGCCAGGTGAACGGCTGCACCTGCCCGGCGGGCGTACGGTGCTCCTCCCGCTCGGCCTGCTCCACCCGGAACCCGGGGAACCGCGCGGCCAGCTCCTGCGCGTCGTAGCGGGCCACCGGCAGGCCCGAGCAGGTCTGCGGGCCGTCCGGCGCGAACACGCCGAGCACCGCCTGCCCGTTGGGCAGCAGGGCCGCCTCCAGCACGCGCCGGTAGCGGTCGCGGTCGGCGGGGTCGGTGAGGAAGTGGAACACGGCGCGGTCGTGCCAGACGGCGTACCGGCGCAGCGGCGACCAGGTGAGCAGGTCGCGGGCCATCCAGTGGGCCACGCCGGCGCGGTCGCCGAGCCTGCGCCGGGCCGCGTCGAGCGCGGTCTCGGCCACGTCGAGCACGGTCACGTCGGTGACGCCTCGGTCCAGCAGCGCGTCGACCAGGGTCGAGGCGCCGCCGCCGACGTCGATGACGGAGCTGCCGGGGCGTACGCCCGCGGCGGACAGCAGCCGCAGCGACATCGCGGGCTCGTCCTGATACCAGCTGACGGACCGGGTATCGGTCCGGTCGTACACGGCCTGCCAGTGCGCGGTCGCGCCGATGGGTTGTGCCACCTGCCCAGAATGCCAGCACCGTGGGGCGAGACGGTCGTTACCTACCGGGCAGCGGCGCGAACTGATGTGCTATTCGGGGGTACGAGCCGGTCCCTGGCCCGCCCCCAGCGCGGGCGGCGCGGTCGGTAACATCCCGGGCCGTGACCCGCTTCGATGAGATCAGGGCGTCGTTCTGGAGCGACAGCACGCACGGGGTGCAGCCGCCGCTGACCCGTGAGCTGGTCGCGCAGGCGCAGGCGGCGCTGGGGGTGACGCTGCCCGGGTCGCTGCTGGAGCTGCTGCGGCTGCGCAACGGCGGCGGGGTGGCGCGCGCCTGCAGCGCGTTCCCGGTCAACGGGGCGACGTCGTGGTGCACCGACGAGGTGCCGTTCGAGAGCCTGCTGGGCATCGGGCGGCGCGCGGGCATGCTGTCGCTGTTCGACAGCCCGTTCCTGGCGTCGTACTGGGGGCTGCCGCGCGAGGCGGTGCTGCTGTCCAGCAGCACCGGGCACAGCTGGGTGGCCCTGGACTACCGGCCGCGCGGCCCGCGCGCCGAGCCGACGGTGGTCTGGTTCGACGCCGACTTCGCCGCCGAGCTGACGCTGGCGGCGGATCTGCGCGGGTTCCTGGCGGGCCTGCGCGCGCCTGTGACGGACCGCACGGTGTCCGCGGCCTTGCCTTGACATCGGCGGCAATGTCTAGCCTGCTCTCATGCTGATCGGTGAGCTCGCGGAACGCGCCGGTACGAGCGCCCGCACGCTGCGCTACTACGAGGCGCACGGGCTGGTGCGCCCGCAGCGCTCCGCCAACGGCTACCGGGTGTACGACGACGCCGAGCTGCGCGTGGTGCACGAGATCCGGGCGCTGCTGGCGGTGGGTTTCGGGCTCGACGACATCAAGCCGTTCGTGGCCTGCCTGCGCGCCGGCAACAGTTCAGGCGACGTCTGCCCGGACTCGGTGGCGGTGCTGCGCC
Source organism: Catellatospora sp. KI3 (assembly GCF_029948125.1). GTDB lineage: Bacteria > Actinomycetota > Actinomycetes > Mycobacteriales > Micromonosporaceae > Catellatospora. The sequence continues at coordinate 194,013 of NZ_JASAMB010000007.1, read as the reverse complement.
GCAAGCTCGAGGAGGTCGACGCGTGCCTGACCGAGCTGGGCGCGGTCCGGTCGCGGCTGGCCGATCAGCTGACGCTGGCCATGACACATCGGGAGGAAACATGCCGCACCCCCGGCCTCTGCTGACCGCCGTCACCGACGAGACCTTCGCCGAGCTGGTGCTGGCCGCCGACCGTCCGGTGGTGCTGGACTTCTGGGCCGACTGGTGCCCGTCCTGCGCCCGGATCTCGGCCGGCCTCACCGAGCTGGCCGAGGAGTTCGGCCCCCGGCTGCACCTGTTCGCCATCGACGCCGACGCCAATCCGGAGACGATGCGGGCGTACAAGGTGATGTCGCTGCCCACGCTGCTGGTGTTCCGCTCCGGCGAGCTGACCGGCTCGCTGGTGGGGGCGCGGCCGAAGGCGGCGCTGCGGATGCAGCTGAGCGAACTCGCCGGGCTCGACGCCAGGTAGAGACCGACATCCAGACACGGATCAGCCCGGGTCCGAGTAGTCGGACCCGGGCTGAGCAGCTGCGTCAGACGGAGCTGCGCCCGCGGACGCCCGCGATCAGGGCCACGCCCAGCGCGGCCAGGCCGATCTGGAAGACCAGCTCGATCCAGTCGATGCCGTCGGTGACGGCGACGCCGACGGCCTGCGCGATCGCGGTGCCGATGAGCGCGGCGACGATGCCGACGAGGATCGTCAGCCAGATCGGCATGTCCTGCCGACCCGGCACGACCAGGCGACCGAGAGCTCCGATCACGAGGCCGACGATGATTGCCGAGATGATTCCGGCGACAGTCATGACAGTGCTCCTAACGTGCGCGAATGGGGATTGCTCCGCAACAATGGAGTGCCCCTTCCGCGCCGCCGCAAACCTGTCTTTCGGCGTACGTTCGCGTTCGGATTCAGCGCGCGTATTCGCCCAGTCGGAAGAACCGCGTGATCTGCTCCCGCCCGGGGCCCATGCCGAAGCCGATGACCGGCACGCCGATCTCGGCCTCCACGAACGACCGGAACTCCAGCAGCTCCGACGGCAGCACGTCGGGCTGGTCGGCGCGCAGCTGGTCGGCGGTGAACGACGGCAGCACCCGGGTGGCGCCCTGCTCGGCGGCGGCCGGCACCCGGACCGGGATGCCGCCGAACATGCTGTCGCCGTACAGCGAGAGGCAGTCGACCTTGTTGAGGTAGACCACGTCGACGCCGAACGCGACGACCATCTCGCGCAGCTGCGCCAGGTCGAGGATGCCGATGCGGCGCGGACGGCCGCTGCCGGAGCCGTACTCGTGGGTGAGCATCCGCATCGCGATGCCCAGCTCCATCTCGTCGCTCGACAGGCGCAGCCGGTGCATGTCGAACTCGGCGTGCTCCTCGGCCCGGCCGCGACCGGCCGACACCGCCTCGGCGAAGTACGCCGCCGACCGCTCCGCGCCCAGCTCCGAGGGGAACGGGCCGTTGCCGACCCGCGACATGACCGCCTTGGCCACCCCGATGGTGTACCGGTGGAACCGCGGCGGTAGGTCCCCGCCGACGTAGGCGTACGCCGGGACGGTGTGGCTGGCGGTGACGAACGGCTGGTCGCCGTGGACCACGTCCAGCATCGTCGACTGCGCGCCCTCGAACAGCACCCGCGCGCCCTGCCCGACCCGCTCGGCCAGCCAGGTGCGGCGCGGCTGGACGTGCCCGCGCACCCGCTCGACGCAGGCCGCGAACGAGTCCAGCCGCTGCTGGAGGTCCCGGCGCTGCGCCGAGGTGTCGCCGTCGAACCCGGCCAGCTCCGCCTCGGCCGCGGTGCGCATCGCGGCGACCGCGCCCGCCGGGTCGGCCAGCACGTCGCGCAGCTGCAGGTTGGTCCGGGTGCCGCCGCGCATCCGGTACGCCCGGTCGGCGTAGCACGGCCCCATCCCGTTCTTGGTGGTGCCGATGCCGGCGCTGTCCCGCTCGTCGACGAGCAGGTGCGCGGGCTGCACGACCGCAGCCCGGTCGCTGATGTGCAGGCGGCCGGCCAGGTCGACCCCGAGCGCCGCGATCTGGTCCAGCTCGGCGGCCAGCTTCCACAGGTTCACCGCGCAGCCGGAGCCGATGTAGAGCAGCGTCCGCGGCTGGAAGATGGCGCACGGCACCTGCTGGAGCACCACCCGGCCCTGCGGGGTGTCGATGGTGTGCCCGGCGTTGGCGCCGCCGTTGAACCGGGCGACGATGTCGTAGTCGGGGGCGATCAGGTCGATGATCTTTGCTTTGCCCTCGTCGCCGTACTGCAGGCCGACCAGGACATCGGCGTAGCCGCGGGTGGGGTGGACAACCGTCATCAGCAGCGCTACCTCATCTGGAGGGGGCGGGGTGTGGACTACCGGCCTCGTCGCCGTCGCTGCGGGCGGCGCGGCGGGTACGGAAAATAGGCCCTGAACAGGGCATTCCCCCACCAGACCGTCGCGGGCGGCATGGACGCTAGCAGGGGCCCATACGGCCGTCAACGACACAGATCACCACCTACGCCGCTCTCGCGTTGTCCTGCGCCGCCCGAGCGAGGAGCATGGAGCCCGGATCACCCGCGCCGCGAGCACCTGTGAGGACCCATGGACTGGCTGCTGTCGCCGCCCACGCCGGAGGCGGGCAGTCTGCTACGCCGGGAGATCGGCACCTACCTGACCCGCCACGCCGCCGACGCCGGCACGGTGCCGCAGGCCGAGCTGACCGTCTCTGAGCTGATCATGAATGCGGTCGAGCACGCGGGCGGGCCGATCTGGGTGTCGGTCGACTGGCACCGCACCCAGCCCACCATCACCGTGCACGACCTCGGGCCGCTGTTCACCCCCGACCTGACCCCGCCCCGGGCGACCTCCGAACGCGGCCGCGGCATGTGGCTGGTCTCGCAGCTGGCCGACGACCTCGCCGTGGCGGCCAAGCGCGGCGGCGGCAAGCGGGTCAGCGCCACCCTGCCGGTGGCCCGCTCGGTGGAGAAGTCCTTCGACCCGCCCGCCCGCATCACCGACCCGCTGCCCGCCCCCGACGAGGCCGGACCGGACGGGTTCGGTCGCGAGACGCTGCTGCGCGCGCTGCTGGTGGAGCTGGCGCGCGCGGTCGAGGACGGCGCGGGCCCGCAGCGCGCCCAGGACCTGGTCGCGCACGTCGGCGCGACCGTCGGCGGTCAGATGGAGGCCGAGTACCGGGCCGCGCGGCACATCGTCGGGCGCCTCAGCGCCGAGCAGCTGGCCGAGTGCTACGTCCGGCTCAAGGCCGCGGCCGGCGGCGACTTCTACGTGATCGAGGTCACCGACGAGCGGATCGTGCTGGGCAACCGGCGCTGCCCGTTCGGCGACGCGGTCCGGTTCTCCCCGGCCATGTGCCGGATCACCTCCAGCATCTTCGGCGGCATCGGCGCCCGCAACCGCGGCACGGTCACCGTCGACCTGGCCGAGCGCATCGCCGTCGGCGACCAGCAGTGCCGCGTCATCATCGACCTGAACCCCGGACCGGACACCGAGGGCCACCGCTACCAGCGCCCGCAGACCGGCCAGCCCTGACCGGTCCGCGCCGGGTTGCCCGCCGCCAGCCCGGGGGCGCCCCGCCTCAGCCCCAGGACCGGACCTCCGGCGCCTCGGCGCGGCCCAGCAGCCACGCCGTCAGCGCGTGCCGGTCGGTGCGGTCGGGCAGCTGCTCCAGCAGCTCCGGCAGCCAGCGCGCCACCAGCGCGTCCGGCCACTCGGCCGGGCCGTAGCCCAGGCCGAGGTCGACGTGGTGCACCTCGACCTCGCGCCAGCGCGAGAACACCAGCCGGGTCGCCGGGATCTCGTTGACGTCGCCGGCGAGCACCGTACGCGCCCACACCTCCGGTGCCGCCGCCGCGAACGCCTCGTCCACCGCCGCGTCGGCGGCGCGCAGGTCGGCGACGATGTCGGCGGCGGGCCGGTCGTGGCCGGCCTCGATCTCCGCCTCGCGACCGGCCGCGCCGCCCTCGTACTGCGTCACCAGCTCGCCGCGCTCCGCGGCGCGCAGCCGCCGCAGCACGCTGTCGGCGTTGCGGGCCAGGTGGGTCAGCACGTGGCCGACGGTCCACCCGGGCAGGCGGCTGGGCTGGCGGACCACCAGGTCGTCGACGCGGTCCAGGGTGCGGTGCAGCCGCTCGTGCGCGGCACGGCAGGCCGCCATCTCGGCGCTCAGGTCTGATCCGGACACCCGCCCATCATCCCACCGACCCCCGCCCCGCCCCGCGCCAAGACCATCCAAGTTGCCCGGCAATCGGGCGTATACGGGTCCAAGATTCGCCCGATTGCCCGGCAACTCGAACCTGGGTCGGACGGTAGGGTGCGCGCGGTGAGTGATGTTCTCAGTGGTCACCGGGTGGTTGCAGGGGACGGGGGCAGCCCGGTCGTGCTGCATGTGCCGCATGCGGCGACCGCGATCCCGGCTGAGGTGCGGGCGCGGCTGCTGCTCGACGACGCGCAGCTGGCCGCCGAGCTGGCGGCGATGACCGACGCGCATACCGACCTGATCGCCGCGTACGCCGCCGACGCCGCCCGGGTGCGGCCGTGGTCGCTGGTCAACGGCCTGTCGCGGCTGGTCGTGGACCCGGAGCGGTTCCCGGACGAGCGCGAGCCGATGACGGCGGTGGGCATGGGCGCGGTATACACCCGGACCAGTGCCGGGGCACCGCTGCGCGAGGACGATCCGGCGGCCGCGCAGGCGCTGGTGCGGCGGTGGTTCGAGCCGTACGCGGCGGCGATGACGGAGCTGGTCGACGCGCGGCTGGCCGCGACGGGGCGGGCGGTCGTCATCGACGTGCACTCGTACCCGCGCGAGCGGCTGCCGTACGAGATCGGCGGCGCCGACCGCCCCGAGGTCTGCCTGGGCACCGACGCCGCGCACACGCCGTCCTGGCTGGTGGAGGCGGCCCGGGCCGCGTTCGCCGACTACGACGCCGCGTTCGACAGCCCGTTCGCCGGCTGCTACATCCCGCTCAAGCACTACGGGCAGGACGCCCGGGTGCACGGCCTGATGATCGAGCTGCGCCGCGACGTGTACTCGGTCGAGCCCGGCGGCCCGCCGACCGGAGGGCTCGCCGGGGTGGGCGCGGCGCTGGCCCGCCTGGTCGACGCCTGCGCGTGACATGTGGCGGGCCGGTCCGGTGTCTCCCGACCGGACCGGCCCGCCGAACGGAACGCGGCCCGCACCGCGTTCCACCCCCTACCGGACTGCTGCGCCCGGCGTCTGTGCCACACCGGACGGGTATGCCCCGGGGCGGGGCGGCTCGAGCCGTCCCGCCCCGGGCGTTCATCAGCGCGGCATTCCGCCGGCGTAGTAGTCGCCGAGCGAACCGCGGTAGTCGGCGTCGTCGCGCCGGTCCGGGTCGTACTCTGGCGCGTCCTTGATCTCGGCCTTGCTGCGGTCGACGTAGACCCGCTCTTCAGCGAAGTCGATGTTCGTGATGACACCCGCCGGCAGCAGCACCTTGCTTCCGAAGATCCACGGACCGGTGTCGACCACGAGGTAGCGCGAACCGACAGCGCCGGTCGCCTCGTCGATCTTGCCGATGCCGCCGTCGGTCGCCTCCACGTGGAAGCCCACGATCGAACGGTCACCGCCGTCGTCGGCGGGCTTGTAGTCGAGCGTCTCGCGGTAGTTCCACGGGTCCCAGGGAACTGGGTTCATGGCCGTCATGTAGCTCGCCTCCCATGCTCGTGTTGGACTGATGTGCCGTCTATCTACCCGTTCGCAACGGCGGCTAACGTCGCGCGTCCGACTTTTCCGGCGGACAACCGCGGGCGGGCCGCCGCGTGTCATACCGGTCATGGCGAGCTGGGACGCACCGACGTCCTTCGACGAGTACGTCCGCAGCAGGCACGCTGACCTGCTGCGTTTCGCGCACGTACTGTGCGGCGACCCGCACCTGGCCGCCGACCTGGTCCAGGACGCGCTGGAACGCACCGGCCTGGCCTGGCGCCGGATCGAACGCCACGACAACCCCGAGGGGTACGTGCGCCGCACCATCCTCAACTGCTACCTCAACGGCCGACGGCGCCTGCGCCGCGAGGTGCTGCCCGGCGAGCTGCCCGAACCACCGGGCCGCGAGCAGGAGCCGCACGACGGCGAGCTGTGGCGGCTGCTGACCACGCTGCCCAGGCAGCAGCGGGCGGTGATCGTGCTGCGCTACTACGAGGACATGTCCGAGGCCCAGATCGCGCAGACGCTCGGCTGCAGCCAGGGCACGGTCAAGAGCACCACCTCACGGGCCATGGCCAAGCTGCGCGAAGCACTCGCCCCGGCGGGCATGGAGGCCCTGCGATGAACCTCGAGGAACAGCTGCGCCGCACCCTCACCGACGAGCGGCGCGCCCTGCCCGGCTGGGACGACCCCGTACACCGGGTCCGCACCGGCATGGTCCGCCGCCGTCGGCGCCGGATCCTGTCCGTCGCGGCCGCCGTCGTGTCGACGCTGCTCGCGGCTCCGGCCGCGATCCTGGTCCCCGTGGCGGTCGCCGACCCCGCCTGGCGCATCGAGGACACGATCCCCTGGCTGCACCGCGGCGAGCCGACCCCGCAGCCGAGCGCCGTCGCCTGCACCGCCGCCGACCTCGGCCCGGCCGCCTCGGCCCTGGTGCTCGGCCGCGCCGACGGCGCTGAGCACTACCAGGTGACCGTACGCAACGGCAGCGCGCAGGCGTGCCTGCTGATCGACCGCCCGGAACCCGGCTCACAGGAGAGCGGCGCCGCCCAGGCCGTGCCGACCCGCCCTGAGGCCGACCCGGAGGCCGGGTCCGACGACACCGGTGCCGTGCCGTCGGTGCTGCTCATACCCGGGGCGGCCGCGTCGGCGGAGCTCGCCGCCTCCACGGAGTGCCCCGACGCCGCCCACCCCACCGTCTACCGCGACCTGGTGCTCACCTTCTCCGGCGAGCGCCTGCCCCTGCCCGGTCTCACCTTGACCACCACCTGCGTCATCACCGTGTCCACCTGGTCCGCCGACCGTGGCTGACCGCCGATCCGCCCAGGGGGAACCCATGCGCCGTCTTGCCGTACTGTCCGCCCTGCTCCTGCTGGCCGGCTGCTCAGGCCCAGGCGGGCCGCGGACCGCCGCGCCCGCCGCCAGCACCGCGCCCGCCGTGGCCGAGACCGCGAGACCGGCCGGGGTGTCGCCCTCGCCGATCGTCGGCAGCTGGCCGCCCGACACGGTGCCGTGGCAGCTCAACGGCGTGCAGGCCCCCGAACGGGAACTCGAACCGCCCCGCGAGGTCGCCCGGCTGTGCACCGCCGCGGACCTGCCCGCCACCGCCGACCTGATCTCCGAGGACGGCGTCACGGGCACGAAGCTGCACTACATCGGGGTACGCAACACCGGGCCCAGCCGCTGCTCGCTCGGCGGCGTCCCCGTGCTGCTCAGCGGGGGCAGGACCGTACCGGTCGAGATCGACCCGCCGAAGCTCACCGGCAACGGCGACGAGGAGCGCCCGGCGACCATCGACCCGGGCGAGCGCGCGCAGTTCACCATCGGCAGCTCGGTGAGCTGCGGCAGCGGCGACGGCCGCGGCTACCGCGACATCTCGGTCCGGCTCGCGGACCGCGACCTGAGCATCCCCGGGCTGACCATGACCAGCACCTGCCCCATCGGCATCACCGGCGTCCACCGCATACGCCAGGAGCAGCCCGCCCGCCCGCGCTTCGACCACCTGACCGCGCGCATCGAGGCACCGGCGCGGGTGAAGGCCGGGGCGAACCTCGACTACACGGTCGTCCTCACCAACCCCGGCAGGACCGCCGTCGCGCTCGACCCCTGCCCGACCTACGACGAGAGCCTGTACAAGGCTCGGGAGCTCTATCTGCTCAACTGCGCCCCGGGCACCATCCCGGCTGGCGGGTCGATCCGGTTCGCCATGCGCCTGACCGTCCCCGACTACACCCCGGCCCGGGAGTGGCGGCTCGAATGGGGCATCGTCGAATGGCGGAGCAAGGCGCCGGTCGCCACCGCGACGGTCACCGTGTACTGACGCGGCCGCTCCGGCCGTACGCCGACCTGCCCGGCGTACGGCCGGTGTCGGGCGGTCCGGCTAACCTGTCGCGATGAGTTACGACTTGATCATCATTCCGCGCGAGCCCGGCCAGGACTGGGACGACGCGCTCGAGGCCGCCGAGCAGGCCGACGACGAGGAGCTCGCCGAGGCGAACCCGGCGGTCTGGGCGCGCATCGCCGCCCGGGTGCGCGAGCTGCTGCCCGACGCGGTCGACCACGGTGACGAGCTCGACGACGAGGCCACCGGCATCCAGGTCGAGTGCTGGGGCGCCGAGGCCGCCGTCAGCGCGCCGTACTGGCACACCGGGGCCACGGCCGAGCGGGTCATGGCCCTGATGTACGAGGCCGCGGAGATCGTGGCGGAGGAGACCGGGCTGCACGCGTACGACCCGCAGACCGGCCAGACCGTGGAGCCGGAGCACCTCGCCGCGGCCACCGCCCTGTACGACGCCACCGCCGCGTCGATCGGCAACGGCAACAGGTAGCGGTCTGGGCCGGGCCGGCCGCGGCCGGACGGGACGCGTGCTCCTGGGCTCGTCCTCGGCGCGGTCGGCCTGGCCCTGCCGTCACGCCGATCACCCGCCAGCCGACACCGACCGGATCACGCCCGCCGCTGCGGCTCCGCGGCGCGATGATCGCTGGCTGCGGTCGTTCGGTGTACTCCAGCTGCGCGGATTGACCGCAGGCGCCGATCATTCGCGCCGGAGCACGGGCCGGGCCGGGCTTTTTGACCTCGGATCGCGATCAGCGGGCGGAGGCGTCGGGCGTGCTCGGCGGATCAGTGCCGGCCGGTCGGCCTGCGGCCGGTTGCGGGGCCGCACTCGTGAGTGCGGCCCCGGTGGCGTCACAGCCCGTGCGCGGGGACTCCGGGGATCCACGGGAACCACGGGGTCCACGGCTTCCACCGACAGCGGCCGGCTGTGCTCTCGGTGTCCGCGGGGCGGCACTTGTGGCAGTCATCGCACTTGTTGCACTTGTGGGGCTTGTGGCACGTCTTCCCGGTCAGCGTGACGGTCGCGGAAGCGGCGGCCGAGCCGGTGCTGCCGGCGGCGTCGGTGACGGTCGCGGTGACCGTGTCGGTCTGGCTCTGGTTGGGCGTACCCGTGAAGCTGCCGTTGAAGGAGCAGTTGTAGCTGCTCGCGGCGGCGATGCTGCCCCCGGTGGCGCAGGTGCCGTTGCCGTTGAGGTTGCCGTAGACGTCATCGACGAGGCCGCTGAGGGTGACGGTTCCCGCACTGGTGTTGGTGACGTTGATGGTGAAGGCGAAGGTTCCGCCCGGAGCGGGCATCGAGGTCGGGCTCGCCGTCTTGGTGACCGTGATCGTCGGGACGGGCAGCGGGGTGCCGCAGCCCTCCATCGAGCTGTTGTCGATCGCCAGGTCGTCGATCTCCTGGTTGACGAACCAGCCGTACCGGTTGCAGCCCACGGCGGAGATCAGGTCGGTGCCGCTGATGGTCCAGTGGCAGGGCACTGCCGCTCCTGCCGCGTTGACGCAGGTGGCGGCGCCGCCGCCGGGCACGTTGAGGAGGTCGAAGTCGACGGCCAGTGAGCCGGCGGCGTTGCGGAAGGTGTGCTTGAAGGTGTACCAGCCGGAGGTCGCGACGCACTTCGGGTCGTTGCCCGGGTTGTACGGCTCGGCTCCGGAGCGGGTGGCGTTGGTGCTGGCCGCGATCCAGAACCCGCCGGCGCACACCCCGGGGGCGTTCGGGTTGGGGCCGGTGCCGACGTTGAAGACGAAGTCGCGCAGGTGGGTCCCGGCCGCGTTGTTGATCGCCGACGACCAGTCGAACCTGGTCTGCGTTCCCGTGTACGAGTCGGGGTGGCTCGCCGCGTAGGCGGTGTCGAGGTAGATGTCGACCTGGGTGGTGTACCCGCCGGACCAGGTGGTGTTGTAGCCGCCCCACTGGGTGTACGGGCCGGTGCACTGGTTGACGGGGCCGCCACCGGCTGGCTCCTGCGTACACAGGTCGTGCTGGACCTTGAGCCGGGCGTGGAAGTTGCCGGTCGCGGATGCCACTCCACTCGCGTAGCCGCCGCCGTTGGTGTAGCCGCTGGGGGTCCGCACGACGGTGCCCGCGCCGAAGTCGAACCAGCCGGCCGTGTCGGTCTCGAAGCCCTGGAAGAAGGTCACGGCCGCGAACGCCGTACTTCCTCCGGCCACGACCGACGCCGTCGCGATCACCGCTGCCAGCAGGGCACGAAGCGGAGCACGCGCCCTCAACGATTTGGGTAGATACCTGATCATGGGCAGATTATGCACGGTTTTGTCGCGTTGTCCTGAGCCCTGGCCTGCTGCTTCGTTCGTTTCCTGAGCGGCGGACAGTCCTCTGCGAGCCGGAGCCGAGCGGCTCGCGAGCCATCGCCTCAAACCCGTGCCGAACCCTGCGACTTCCGGTACGCGAGTGTCACTCACGCGTGGCGCACTGCGGCCCGCGGGATGACAGAGGGGCAGAGCATTCAAGATGAACAACGACGAACAGCAGTGGCTGGGGCGGTTGTCCGGCCCGGATCGCGAGCGCGCCGAAGGGCTGCTGCGGAACCTGCGGGAGATGGGCTGCGACCATCCCGTCGGCTGGGCGCAGTTCCTTCGTATCAGGTTGACCAGTCAAGTCGAGCGCGACCGAGAGATCGCCGCAAAGTACGAGGAAGGTCCGACATTCCACCGCGCCAGGATTGGAGGCAAGCAGTACGACTGGGGAAGGCAGTGACTGCTTCCACAACTGGCATATGACGTCTTTGATCCGGCCAGCTTGGGTGTCGATACGCTGTGCAGCCGTCGCTTACTGCATCCGGTTCTTGACCGGCGAGAACGGCAGTACTGAGACCTCGATCAGGCAACCGCCGTTTCCCGCAATACCGGGAGTGGGGGCGTAGCAGTGCGCGGCCCGGCGAGACACGCCTTCTACCGGCTAGCTGACGTGCGCCAAACGCAGTACCACAGGCACCAGACCTCGAGGCGCTGCTCATACTCGGCTCTCGAGATAGCCTGGCGCCGGTTCGATGATGTTGCACGTGTCCGTCAGACTTGGCCGATGACAGGCATATGGAGCCTCATTGGGCCGGCAATCGGCGCCCTAGCCACTATCGTGGGGGTGCTCACGGGGAGCCGTATCAGCAACCGCTCGCAGGAGCACAACTGGGCGAGAGGGGCATGTCGGGACGCATGCGGTGACGTCCTCGCGAGCTACGCCAAGATCCACGATGAGTTAAGCTACTGGGCGCGCCTCTCGAAGGTCCCAGAGATTGACTGGCCGAGCTGGAACCGAGCCATGAACATGCTTCGGCTAGTGGGTGCGCCCGAGCTAGTACGGGCGGGCGATGCGGTAGACAGCGAGTTCTGGCTCATCGAGGCAGAACTCGACGCCGGCAAGCTCGGCCTCGATAACTGGCTCAAGATGCAAGCGAAGCTTGAAGCCAAACATCTTGCCTTCATCAACACGGCGCGGCGCCATCTCTTGCCTGGCAGTCTCGATCTCACCACTTCAGTTGGCCGACCAGGGCCAGAGAGCGCCATCTGGCGCAAGCCGGAGCCAGACACGACGCCCAAGCCCGGGCAGGAATAATACCTGTGACGATGGAAGGCGAAGCAGTATCTTGCCGCTGGCGCTGATCCGTTGTGGCCCGAAACTTGTCCTCATCTTCTGGCCCACGCAAACGGGGTCAACGACGGTCATTGTTGGTCAGCGCCGCGCGGTGCAGGAAGACATGATTAGTCGAGCTTATTTATGAAATACCCAACAATTCCCCCCAAAAGAAGACTCACAGCATTCGAGCCGATGGTCAGCCACAGATCGTCACGCTTCCTATCAAGGAAAGTGGGCGCCTGAGTTCGCGTTCTCGTACATATAATGGGGGTATTGGTCCGAAATGATGTAAATACCTGGAGAGCCAGTCCGGATGCTACGCCCGCTATAATTGACCAAGCCGGAGATCCGCCCAGCCAAAGCCAATTGTTGTTCCAGAAGCTCTTGTCAACGAGACTCTGCACGGCGAAGACCATACTTATAGAGCACACAAAAGCAAGGCGAACTCTGTTTTCGGTCCACAGCCGCTGTCGCTTAGACATGAAGCGTTCCAACTGTCCGAGCAGGCCAAGCGATTGCAAATCCGGATTCTCAACGGAAGCGAAGTTCAACCTAGGGCCGAGATGAAACTTGAAGCATCCACCTTCCCGGTGATGCTCGATTACTACGTGTGATACGTATATCTCAGGTATTTCCGCCAGATCTTCCATTTTTCTATCTCATAATGGCCGACTGTGATTTTTAAGTGCGGGTAAACGTCTGATATCAGAGCCGCAATCTGCTCCAGGTCATCTCGCCAGACCTTGGGCGATATGAACTTGCGATGCTCGGTTATCGGCACGAGCCGCTTGATGGGCATCCCTAGATGCTTCACCGAAAAGCCAGACCAGCGGTATCAGCCAGAGGACTGAGAATTACCGACGTCCCGGGCAGTCGGCAACGCCGCGAATCCCGATAGAGTCCAGACTCAGACAAGATCCACACCGCACGACTGGTGTTCGCGTCAACTTGTCGGGATGCGACCAACCGCAACTCGTTCGACCTGAAACGCTGGGCACGAGCACCGTCGCCCACGAGAACTGCATGCGCCCCGCTGCGGCACTTCCATGCCGCGGTGCCACTCGACGCCGGAGAGAACATCAAGGCCCTGTCGAAGCACCTGGGCCATTCCCACCCGAAGCTTCACCACCCGACTCTACGCGCACAAGTTGCCGGGCAGTCAGGACCGCAACCGCCGAGCCATAGATGGCCTTTTCGGCGGGAGCGGCCCTGACGGCCCCACCACGGCCCAAGGCCATGATCAGCCCCGGAGAGCCTTTATCGGAGGTACACGTCCGGGACGGGCGGGGTGCCCATGCCGTCGCCGATGAAGAAGCTCGGGTGCGGCGGCTGGTTGTACGCCGTGTTCTGCCAGGCGATCGCCAGGCGGTACTGGATGTCGTGCATCAGGGTGTAGATGCGGCGCGTCGTCGGCGTCGGCGTGCTGTAGATCCGCAGCGCCGTGTCCCCGGTCACCGGCCAGATCACCTCTTCCCGCCAGTCGCCGAACAGGTCACCCGACAGCGACGGCGTCGACTTGGTGCCGTTGTTCGAGTGCACGTTCGCACCGGTCAGCAGGCGCGTGTCGCCACCCGTGCCGTACTTGTCGACGTGGGTGCCGTCGAGCAGCTCCCGTACCGGGTCGGCGTCCCACCAGGCGAGGAAGTTCGTCGAGCCGGGCTTGCGGCTGCTGACCACGGCCCCGGTGCGTACCGACCGCAGCCCCGAGTCGGCCGAGGACCAGCTCTCCGCCCCGGCGCTGCCGGCGTAGACGTCCCCGGCGACGCCGCGGCCGTTGTCGCCGTTGGCGGGCGTCGTCCAGAGCACCTGGCCGGTGCGGGCGTCGGCCACCCACGACGACGGTTTGCTGCCGTCCTCGTCGACCTTGAACTCCTCCAGCCCGGCGCGGGCCGGGTCGAGGTCGCCGACGTGCATGGCGTCGCCGTGGCCGTTGCCGGTGTTCCACAGCTTGGCGCCGTTGTCGTCGAGCGCCATCGAACCGTAGACGATCTCGTCGCGGCCGTCGGCGTCGACGTCGGCGATGGACAGCTGGTGGTTGCCCTGGCCCGCGTACGCCGAGTTGCCGGAGCTGTTGCTGTCGAACGTCCAGCGCTTGGTGAGGCTGCCGTTGCGGAAGTCCCACGCCGCGATGACGGTACGGGTGTAGTAGCCCCGCGCCATGATCAGCGACGGGCGGGCACCGTCCAGGTACGCCGTACCGGCGAGGAAGCGGTCGACGCGGTTGCCGTAGCTGTCGCCCCAGGAGGAGACGGTGCCGCGCGGCGGGTCGTAGCTGACGGTCGACATGGCCCGGCCGGTCTGCCCGTTGAACATGGTCAGGTACTCGGGGCCGGACAGGACGTAGCCGCTGGAGTTGCGGTAGTCGGCGCTGGAACTGCCGATGACGGTGCCGCCGCCGTCGACGGTCGCGTCGGCGGTCTTCATGGCCACCTCGGCCTTGCCGTCGCCGTCGTAGTCGTACACCTGGAACTGGGTGTAGTGGGCCCCGGCCCGGATGTTGCGGCCCAGGTTGATCCGCCACAGCCTGGTGCCGTTGAGCTTGTACGCGTCGACGTAGACGACGCTGGTGACGCCGGACTGCGAGTTGTCCTTGGCGTCGGTCGGGTCCCACTTGAGGACGATCTCGTAGACGCCGTCGCCGTCGAGGTCGCCGACGGAGGCGTCGTTGGCGACGTACCCGCCGGGGTTCTGGATCGGAACGTCGAGGTAGCCGTTGGTGAACTGCAGCGCCGACGCCGACGCGGCCTGCTCCACCCCGTTGACGACCGCCCGCACCGTGTACGCGCTGCCCGCGGCGGCGCCGCTGTCGAGGTAGTTGGTGGAGTCGGTGATCGGCGAGGCGTTGACCTTGGTGCTGCCCCGGTACACGTTGAAGCCGGTGTTGGCGGCGTCGCCGGCCAGCAGGCGCCACGAGACGAGGTTGCCGCTGCCCGACCGTACGCTGATCAGCCCCCGGTCCAGCTTCTCGGCCTGGTGCCGCCCGTTCGGCCCGGTCGGGGTCGACGGCGACGGGCTGGGGCTGGCCGGGGCGCTCGGGCTCGGCGACGCGCTGCGCGAGGGCGACGCCGACGGGGACGCCGGGGCGCTCGGCGAGGTCGGCGTGGTGCCGCCCGTACAGTTGGTGCCGTTGAGGGCGAATGACGCCGGGGCCGGGTTGGCGCCGGTCCAGCTGGCGTTGAAGCCGAAGTTGGCGGTGCCGCCGGTGCCGAGGCTGCCGTTGTAGCTGACGTTGCGCGCGGTGACGTTCGCGCCGGACTGGGTGATCTCGGCGTTCCAGAACTGGCCCACCACCTGCCCCGCCGGGTACGCCCAGGTCAGAGCCCAGCTGGTGACCGGGTCGCCGAGGTTGGTGATGGTGATGTCGGTGCCGAAGCCACCCTGCCACTCGTTGGTGACCTTGTAGCTGACGCTGCATCCGGCAGCCGCCTGCGCACTGACCGCGGCGAGGGTGCCCGCTGCGAGCAGCGATGCGGTCGTGGCGGCGAGCAACGCGAAGCGGCGCGTTGGTGATCGCATGATCTCTCCTGGAGGGGAACGGAGCCGCCGGGCGTTCACGCCCAGCGCTCGACGTGCGCATTCACGGTGCGCCGCTCCAGGGCCGCGGACCGCACTCAGGTCCTGCCACCGGACATGCCGAGTCGGTTTCGCGCTCAGCCGCCCTGCCCAGACGTCTCGCGCGCCGTCACTCGCGCACGGTGCCTCATACTCCCGCCGCCGACCCTAACCCGCCCCGTTCCCCACCACAACCACTCACAGCCACCTATATCCCGTCGATCATGAACTTATGGCACGGTTCGGCGGCGTGTCCCATGCACCGCTTCCTGATCGACTAACCGCCCTGGGTTGCGCGCAGGTCGAGGCGCCAGACGTTGCTGCGCATGAGGTGGCCCTTGGGGTACTCGAAATCGGACTCGCCCGCCAGTTCGAAGCCGATGCGGCGGCAGATCGCGCTGGAGGCCGGGTTGTCGACGCTGGGAAAAGCGCACAGCCAGCGGTATCGGCCGGCGGCCCGCGTGATCGCCACGATCTGCCGGGCGGCGGCCACGGCGATGCCCCGCCCCTGGAACCCGGGCAGGATGTGCCAGCCGGACTCGTACCCGGTCTCGCCCTGCCACTCCGGCGCCCACCAGCCGATGGTCCCGACCGCCTCGCCGTCCGGCAGCGCCATCCGGTACATCTGCCCGTCCACCCTGCCCCCAGGTGAGTCGATCAGGAAGCTGTGCACGGAACACGCCGCCGAACCGTGCCATAAGTTCATGATCAACGGGGTGGAAGGTTCCGGCGTGCGCCGCGACTCGGGGGTCTGCGACGCACGCCGGGGATCAGGGGGTACGGCCGGGGTCAGCCGGAGAACTCGTTGAGGTAGACGGTCGGGGTGGCGGTGTTGGCGGGGCCGCCGGTGTTGTTGATGACGTGGGCGATGGTGCCCTGGCCGCCGAGGGAGACGATGACCAGGTTGTGGAACTTGACGCCGGGCTTCACCGGGACTTCGAAGCCTCGTTCGCCGACGATGGACAGGTCCTGGGTGAAGACGCAGTACGAGCCCACGCCCCACGCCTCGTGCGTGGTCACCGAGTCGGCGACCTTGTACGCGGCGTAGCCCCGGGTGCTGCCGTTCATCCAGGCGGCCTGGTTCGGGGCCTCGTACGGCAGCTCGTTCTGGAAGAAGTACGTCCGGCCGCCGTTGCCGTTCCAGATCACCTCGTACTTCTGGTAGTGCTCGACGAACAGGCCGTACATGGTGACGTCGTTGCCGTTGACGATGAGGCCCGTGTCGGCGGTGTTGACGGTCCACCCCACGCCGGTGCCGTGGTCGGCCCGCCACAGCCACATGTGGTCGCCGATCACGTTGTTGCTGTTGATTACCAGGCTGGTGGTGGCCTTGCCGGCACCGGCGCCGCCGATGCGGAAGTACACGTCGTGCAGCGAGGTCGGGTTGGCGGCGTGGCTCGCGTTCGACCCGGCCGGGCCGACCTCCATCAGCGTCGCCGAGTTGGCGGTGCCCGCGTCGATGAGCAGGCCCGCGACCTGGACGCCGTCGACGTCGGCGACCTTGATCGCGGTGATGCCGCCGTCCGGGATGAGGGTGGCCAGGCCCAGGCCCAGCACGACCGTGTCGGCCCGGTTGACCTGCAGCGTCTGGTTCAGGTGGTACACACCCGGCGTGAACAGCAGGTTCTTGCCCGCCGCCAGCGCGTTGTTGATGGTCGCCGCGGTCGCGCCGGGGCGGACCACGTAGAAGTCGGCCAGCGAGATCGAGGTGCCGACCGGCGTCTTGTTGTACCAGCTGGTGCCCTGCGCGTTGGTGCGCACGCCGGGCTTGAACACGCGGTACGTGCCGGTGCCGTCCACGTACAGGAACGGCTTCTCGCGCACGATCGGGCTGTTCGTGACGACGGTGTGCGACGGGTTCGGGAAGTGCGGCGCCGGGGCGCCGACGACGCCGGTGAACACCATGTTCCACACCGAGCCGGTCCAGCTGCCGAACTCGCTGTTGCGCGAGAACCACTGCTGCTGCGACCCGGACGAGACCAGCCCGTCGACCTTGGTGTCGGCCATCAGGCCGCCGGAGGCCCAGCCGTCGCCGCCGTTCCACAGCTGGATCTGGTTGCCGGCCCCCTTGAGGTGCATCCGCCGGTAGGCCGCGGCCTGCGCGACCGCCCAGCGCTCGACCGTGTTGCCCGCGGGCAGCGTCACGGAGAGGTTCTCCGCGGTACGCCAGAAGTTCTGGGTGGCGTTGCCGCCGAACCACAGCGCCTCGACCCGCACGTGGCCGTTGAGGTTCACGTCGTCGGGCGAGAAGCCCAGGCCCGCGACCTGCGTGTAGAAGCCCAGGTTCACGTCGGCGGTGTAGGTGCCCGGCTTGAACAGCACCGCGTACCGGTTGGCGCCGAACTGGTTGGTCTCCTGCTCGGTGAAGATCTGGTTGAGCTTGCTCTGGATGGTGGCCGTCGGGGTCGACGGGTCATAGACGAAGGTGTTCGGGCCGAGGTTGGGGTTCATCGGGTCGGTCGGCTCGACCGGGTCGGTGACGACGACGCCGCCCGCGTACACCTTGAACTCCCACAGCGAGTAGCCGTAGCCGGTGTTGCGCTGGGTGCCGTACATCCGCACGTAGCGGCCGGAGCCGGAGACGGCCAGGTTCTGGGTGCCGCCGGGGCCGGTCGTGGTCGAGTAGACGCTGGTCCAGTTCGCGGCGTCGTTGGACACCTGGAGCTGGAACGCCTTCGCCGAAGCGGTCTCCCACTCCAGCTGCACCTGGCACAGGGTCTTGGTGCTGCCCAGGTCGACCTGGATCCACTGCGGGTCGGTGAACAGGCTGCCCCAGCGGGTGCCGGAGTTGCCGTCGAACGCGGCGGCCGCGGTGCCGGACTCGGCCGAGGAGGCTGCGGCGGGCCGGCCCTGCGAGGCGAGCGCG
Source organism: Catellatospora sp. KI3 (assembly GCF_029948125.1). GTDB lineage: Bacteria > Actinomycetota > Actinomycetes > Mycobacteriales > Micromonosporaceae > Catellatospora. The sequence goes on along the minus strand of NZ_JASAMB010000007.1, from coordinate 176,027 downwards.
CACGCGCCGGGCGAGGTGCTGGGGGTGGGGCTGGCGCTGGGGCTGGGCTGGGTGCCGCCGATCACGCCGTACACGCCGAACTCGAACAGGGAGTAGCCGTAGCCGGAGTTGCGCTGGGTGCCGTACATGCGGATGTAGCGGCCGGAGCCGGAGACGGCCAGGGTCTGCGTGCCGCCGGGGCCGGTGGTGGTGCTGTAGATGTCGGTCCAGCTGGTGCCGTTGCCGGAGACCTGCAGCTGGAACGCCTTGGCGGAGGCGCCCTCCCACTGCAGGACCACCTGGCTGATCGCCGCGGTGGCGCCCAGGTCGATCTGGATCCACTGCGGGTCGCTCCAGGCGCTGCCCCAGCGGGTGCCGGCGTTGCCGTCGACGGCGTTGCTCGCGGGCAGGTCGGCGCCCTGCAGCGAGGAGGCGGTGGCGGTCTTGCCGACGGAGATCAGGGGGTCGGCGGCGTGCGCCGCGGGCACGGCGAACGCGTAGGTGCCGACGAGGGCCAGCAGAGCGGCTGACGTCGCGACGAGGAGTTTGCGGCGGCGCCGGGGCGGCGCCGCGATGCCGGGGAGCGGCTCGGGACTCATGTTCTGCCTTCCGAACGGGGGTACGGGGTGACGCGAACGGGTCTGTGCGCAGACTGGAGAGCGCTCTCCAAAGTGTCCCCGAGTATTACGCTCCGGTTGCGGCGGCGTCAATATCCCCCGCCGTCTTGTCCTTGAGGAAACCGTTTTGTCCCAACGCGATGCGGCGGTGAGCGTGCTATGTGGAAATCGCTCTCCGGGTTTCGGGCGGCCCTCGCGCGGCTTACGATGGAGAGCGCTCTCCATCGACGGTTGCCGCGGCCGCCTACGCTGGCCGCATGAGTCTGACCGCACCCTTCACGGGACAGCTGCTGCTCCCGGACAAGGCGATGACCAGCGGCACCTCACCCGTGCTCGACACCGGCGGGCAGGCGGTCGCGCACGTGCAGTGGCACGTGTGGTCGCTGCACAGCAGGTTCGAGATCCTCGACGTCCGCGGCACCGTGCTCGCGGCGGGCGGCACCCAGGGCTGGACCGGGCGGCAGCTGACGGTGCGCACGCCGGACGGGCGGACCGTGGTGGACGTCAAGCTCGGACTGTGGCGGCCGATCAACGGGGCGGCGATCACGCTCGGCAACGGCCGCACGCTCGGCGTACGGCAGACGAGCGTGTGGTCCGACCGCAACTTCGAGTTCTCGGTCGGCGGGCGGCCCGTCGGGCGGATCACGCCGACGACGGGGCCGCTGAGCTTCCGGCCGGACTCGTACTCGTTCGTGCTGAACAGCCCCGTGATGACGGCCCTGGAGGCGATCAGCCTGGCCCAGGCCCTGCGCGCCGCCGTACGCGCCATGCGCTCCAGCGCCAGCTGACGCCCCCGGCGCACCTCACCCACCCCTGGCCCTTTTATCGACAGTGGCCTATCCAGAAGTCGAATCCCGCAAATTCGTCCTCTAGATAGGCCACTGTCGATGGAAGGAGGGGCCGGTGCGGCGCGGTGCCCTCGTCAGACGTTCAGGGAGAAGCGGTCCAGGTCGGGGTCGCCCGCGCCGTCGGCGCCGGTTTCGCGGGCCCACTGGGCCGCCTCGCTGACGCGGACGGTCACCTCGCCGGTCAGCCGCTTCTTCACGTGCGTCACCGGCTCGCCGTTGCCCCGCTCGGCCTCGGTCTGCTCGGTCAGCGAGCGCCCCCACAGGGTGGCCGCCGCCGCGACCACCGCCACGACCGGCACCCCCAGCTTGCGGGCGAGCCGCTCCTCGGCCGCGGTGGCGCCGGCCTCGGCGACGGCCAGCAGCCGCGAGTCGACCCAGCCGAAGCCGGAGCTGATGATGTCGCGCTGGCGGCGCCGCGCCTTCTCCACCGGGCTCTCCTGCGCGGCGGCCTCGGCGGGCATGCTGTTGGCGCCGAACGCGCGCCGCATGGGCGCGCCGCTGGCCGAGTCCCGCACCTTGGCCGCGTCGACCGCGATCTGCTCCTTGGCGGGCCCGATCAGCGCCTGCGCCTCGTCGCCGACCAGCAGGTCGGCGATGGCCACTCGGTGCTTACACGCCGTACCGAGCACGACCGGCAGGACCAGCAGCTGCTCGGCCGAGAGCGGCTTGGTGCCGCGCTCGACCGAGGCCAGCCACGACACACTCCAGTCGAGCCCGAGACCGCGGGCGGCCGCCGCGATCTCCTCATGGTCGATCCGAGCGTCCAGCCGCAGCCAGCGCATGTTCCGACCGATCAATTCACGTACAGATATCGATTCCGCCATGTTCGTTTCCATACCCACGGCGCCAGACGTTAGGTAACGGGTGCGACACCGGCAATGGAATGCCGTCAACGCCACACCGCTGTGTCGTCGATCAGACTCAGCGATGCCGGTCACGCTGGTGCGGGCAGGGGCCGTCGGGCAGCGGCGGGGTGACCGGCACGGCGACCCCGGCCGCGAGCAGCGCCGACCGCAGCTCCAGTAGGCAGTTGGTGTCGCCGAGCAGCTCCGCGGGGACCGCGATGTCGGCATTGGACACGACCACCCGATAGGCCGCCGGGCGCAGGCTCCCGTTGGCGACGACGAAGTCGGCGGCGGCGCGCACGCCGCCGGGGGCGGGCAGCAGCCGCAGCAGGTACTCGGGCTTGTCGCCGTGGGCGTACCCGTCGAAGGGGGCCTTGACCACCAGGCCGGGCTCGGGCGACAGCCACTCGGCCTCGCCGGGGCGCACCGAGTGGCGGCTGCGGAAGATCTCGTGCCGCAGCACCCGGTAGCGGTCGCACAGCACCAGTGCCCGCTGCACCCGGTCGGCCAGGGCCTGGGTGGTCTCGCCGGGGGCGACCGGGGCCAGCAGGGCGGCGAGCCGGTCGCGCCACCAGTCGCGCAGCGGCTGGTCCAGCGAGTGCCGCCAGGCGTCCTCGGCGCAGTGCCCGGCGAACTCCAGCGCCTCGGCGAGCGCGGCCAGGCGTACGTCGGCGGCGGGCCACAGCAGCCGCGGCGCCTGGCCGGGCAGCACCAGGGCGGTGGCGCGCCGCAGCGCGCAGTAGTGGTTGACGGCGCGCAGGGCGCCGGTGGCGACCAGGTCGACGTCCATGGCGTTGTCGCACCAGTCCCAGTTGTGGCAGACCCGGTCGAGTTCGGCGTGCAGCGGGTCGCGCAGCTTCTGCACGCCGTGCTCGCCGTGGCCGGGGCGGGTGACCGCGTCTACGGCGTCGGCCCCGAACAGCAGTGCCGGGATGTAGTCCCGGGGCGCGTCGAGAATGTTCATCCCCGTACCTCCCGTCGCAGCTTATGACATCGATCCAAGTCCAATCCGGACGGTATGCCCAGGGGCCGCGCGGCCGGGCGGTCGGGAAGATCACCAGCGGCTGTGCGGGCGGCGGCCCTGCCCGTGGTGCTTATATGGGGGGTATGACCAACCCGGCGATCCTGACCGTCGACGACGACGCGGCCGTGTCGCGAGCGGTCGCCCGTGACCTGCGCCGCCAGTACGGTGAGCGCTACCGCATCGTGCGCGCCGCCTCCGGTGCCGAGGCCCTCGACGCGCTGCGGGAGATCAAACTGCGGGGCGAGCAGGTGGCGATCCTGCTCGCCGACTACCGGATGCCCCAGATGAACGGCATCCAGTTCCTGGAGGCGGCGATGGACCTGTTCCCGCGCGCCCGCCGGGTGCTGCTGACGGCGTACGCGGACACCGACGCGGCGATCAACGCCATCAACGTGGTCGACCTGGATCACTACCTGCTCAAGCCGTGGAACCCGCCCGAGGAGCACCTCTACCCGATCGTGGACACGCTGCTGGACGCCTGGCAGACCACGCCCGACGCGGCGGCGGCCGAGATCCGGGTGGTGGGGCACCGCTGGTCGGCGCCGTCGTACAAGGTGCGCGACTTCCTGGCCCGCAACCTGGTGCCGTACCGGTGGCTGACCACCGGGGACCCGGAGGGGCAGCGACTGCTCAGCGCGGCCGGGGTGACCGAGGCCGACGTGCCGCTGGTGATCACCGCCGAGGGCAAGACGCTGGTCCAGCCCAGCGAGGCCGAGCTGGCCGGCAGCGCGGGCCTGACCATCACCCCCGGCTCTGACTTCTACGACGTGATCGTGGTGGGGGCGGGCCCGGCCGGGCTCGGCGCGGCCGTGTACGCCGCCTCCGAGGGCCTGCGCACGGTGCTGGTCGAGCGGCGCGCCACCGGCGGGCAGGCCGGGCAGAGCAGCCGGATCGAGAACTACCTCGGCTTCCCCGACGGCGTCTCCGGCGCGCAGCTCACCGACCGGGCCCGCCGCCAGGCGCTGAAATTCGGCGCCGAGCTGCTCAGCGCCCGCGAGGTGGTGTCGCTGGAGCAGGCCGGGGCGACCCGGGTGGTCCGCTTCGCCGACGGCAGCCACATCGCCGCGCACTGCGTGGTGCTGGCCACCGGCGTGTCGTACCGGATGCTCGACGTGCCCGGCTGCGCCGACCTGACCGGGCGCGGCGTCTACTACGGCTCCGCCGCCACCGAGGCCGCCAACTGCGCCGGGCAGGAGGTCTACCTGGTCGGCGGCGCCAACTCGGCCGGCCAGGCCGCGGTCTACTTCTCCCGGTACGCCAGCCGCGTGCACGTGCTGATCCGCGCCGAGAGCCTGCAGCGGTCGATGTCGCAGTACCTGATCGACCAGATCGAGGCGATCGAGAACATCACCGTGCACCCGTTCACCGAGGTCTGCGGCAGCGAGGGCGGCGAGCACCTGGACCGGATCACGCTGGTCGACTCCCGTACCGGCGAGCGGCGCACGGTGGACACCGAGTGGCTGTTCATCATGATCGGCGCCGAGCCGCGCACCGAGTGGCTCGACGGCGTCATCACCCGCGACCCGCGCGGCTTCGTGCTGACCGGGCCGGACCTGACCCACGGCGGGCAGCGGCCGGCCGGGTGGAGCCTGCCGCGCGACCCGTACCACCTGGAGTGCAGCGTGCCGGGCGTCTTCGCCGCCGGTGACGTGCGCGCCGACTCGGTCAAGCGCGTCGCCTCGGCGGTCGGCGAGGGCGCCATGGCCATCTCGCTGGTGCACCGCTACCTGGAGGCACAATGACCAGCACCGACGCCACCACCTGCGGCGGCGGCACCCCGCTGCCGGACCGGCTGACCCGCGAGCGGCTGCGCACGCTGTTCCTGTTCGAGAAGCTCGCCGACGGCCAGCTCGACTGGCTGATCGAGCACGGGGTGATCGAGCGCTTCACCGCCGGCCCGGTGTACGCCGAGGGCGACCCCGCCACCTGCTTCTACGTGCTGCTGTCGGGCGCGGTCTCGATGAGCCGCCAGGTGCACGGCGAGCAGCTGGAGACCAACCGCACCGACCAGATCGGCGTGTACGCCGGTGCCACCCAGGCCTACCTGGGCGACCAGATCAGGCAGGTGTACCCGAACTCGCTGCGCGCCATCGTCGACTCCGACTTCCTGGTGCTGCCCGCCACCACCTTCGCCGCGATGATGCGCGAGTGGTTCCCGATGGCGATGCACATGCTGGAGGGCGCGTTCTTCGGCATGCGCAGCCAGCAGGTCGTGGTCGGCGAGCGGGAGCGGCTGCTGGCGCTGGGCTCGCTGTCGGCCGGCCTGACCCACGAGCTGAACAACCCCGCCGCCGCGGCCGTACGGGCCACCTCGGCGCTCAGCCAGCGGGTCGCCGGGATGCGGCACAAGCTCGCGCTGATCGCCGACGGGCGGCTCGACGGCAGCCAGCTGCGCCAGCTCGTCGACCTGCAGGAGGAGGCGGTCAAGCGGATCGCCTCGGCCCCGCAGCTGACCCCGATGCAGACCTCCGACGCCGAGGACACCCTGGCCGACTGGCTGGAGGAGCACGACCTCGCCGGAGCCTGGGACATCGCCCCGACGCTGGTCGCGGGCGGGGTCGACCCGGAGTGGCTGGAGAAGGTCGCCGACACGGTGGGCGGCGACAACCTGGAGTCGGCGGTGCGCTGGCTGACGTACACGCTGGACACCGAGCTGCTGATGGGCGAGATCGACGACTCGGTCACCCGGATCTCGGGGCTGGTCGCGGCGGCCAAGCAGTACTCGCAGCTGGACCGGACGCCGTACCAGACCGTCGACCTGCACGAACTGCTCAAGGCGACGCTGGTGATGATGCAGGCGAAGATCCCGAAGGGGGTCGCCGTGGTCAAGGAGTTCGACCGGAGCCTGCCCAAGATCTCCGGGTACGCCGCGGAGCTGAACCAGGTCTGGACGAACCTCATCGACAACGCCCTGTCGGCGATGGGCGAGGCGGGCACGCTCACCCTGCGTACCGGCCGGGAGGACGGCAACTGCCTGTTCGTCGAAGTCGGCGACACCGGGACGGGCATCGACCCGGCCATCCGGCCGCGCATCTTCGAGCCGTTCTTCACCACCAAGCCCGTCGGCGAGGGGACGGGGCTGGGCCTGGACATCTCGTACCGGATCGTGGTCAACAAGCACCACGGCGACATCCGGGTATCGTCCCAGCCCGGCGACACCCGGTTCCGGGTGGTGCTGCCCGTGGATCCCGAGGCGGACTGAGCCCCCTCCGCCCGCGCCGCGCCGGACGCCGGGACGCGCGGATGCGGGGTCAGCGGTTGCGGCGGCGGGAGCTGCCGGTAGAGGTGTGCTCGGTGTGCGCGGTCTGGCCGCTGCCGCTGCCGCTACCGCGGTCGTTGCGGCCGCGCTTGTGCTGGTGCGTCTTGGCTTCGTTCGGCGACGGCGACGATGATCCGTTTTCGTGGACGCTGGGTGTCGCTATAGCAACCTCAGGCGTCCACGATTTCGGATCTTGCGGGACGCCCTCCCTGGCACCCGCGCCGTCGCCGGGCGGTTCGTGGCTTTTGGGACCGTCCGAGGTGGCGGGTTGGGCGGGCGCCGCCTCAGCCGCCTCAGCCGCCACGGCCTCGGGCACGACCACCTCGTCCGCCACTGCCGCGACCTCGGCTGCCGCCATCGCGACCTCAGCCGGAGCCGACGCGACCTCGGCCGGTGGTGCCGGCGCGACCTCAGCCCGTGCTGGCGCGAGCTCGGCCGGTGCCGACGCGAGCTCAGCCGGTGCCGGTGAGGTGGTGGGGTGGGCGGGGTCGTTCTGGTCCTGGCGGCGGCGGAGGGCCAGGGCGGTCTCGTAGTCGCGCTTGGCCTGCTCGGCCTCCCGCTCGGCCTGCGCCCGGATCTCCCGCGCCTGCTCGTGCGCCCGGCGCAGCACCTCCAGCGCCGTCGCCCGCATCTCCTGGGCCTCGTGATCGGCCAGCCGCAGCATCTCCGTGATCCGCGGGCCGACGGTCTGCCGGGGGCCCGCCTGCGCCAGCTGCGCGGTCAGCCGCGAGATCTCCATCCGGGCCACGCCGAGCGCCGCCTCGGCCGCGGTGAGCCGCTGGATCTCGGCGGCCATCCGCCGCACCCGCCGCCCGGTGTCGGCGACGAAGTCGTCCACCTCGTCCATCGAGTAGCCGAAGAGAGCGGTGGAGAAGCGTTCCTCGTCACTGACTTCAGCCGCAGTACGGGACATGAGTCAACCCTAGCCAGCGACCTGACCGACCCGAGCCCGATTCGGATACTTGGCCGGGCTCACGACCGGCCAAGACGGGTGCGCGTTCAGGCGGGGACCGGGGCGTCGGGTCGCAGCAGGCCCTCGGCGGTCAGCTCCGCCCACAGGTCGGCCGGGGTCGGGGCGGCGATGCGGGCGGCGGCCTGGGTGACGTGGTCGGGGTGGTCGGCGCCGATGACGACGGAGGCGACGGCCGGGTGCGCCCCGGCGAAGGCGAGCGCGGCCTGGGGCAGGCTGACGCCGTGGCGGGCGCAGACGGCGGCGATGGCGCGGGTGCGGGCGAGTACGGGTGCGGGCACGCGGCCGTACTCGAAGGTGGCGGTCTCGTCGGGGCGCTCCAGGGCGAGCAGGCCGCTGTTGAACACGCTGGCGTTGAGCACGCGGATGCCGCGCGCGGCGCAGGCGGGCAGTACGGCGTCCAGGGCCCGCTGCTCCAGCAGGGTGTAGCGCCCGGCGACCATGAGCACGTCCACGTCGGTGTCGGTGGCGAACCGTTCGAGCAGGCCCAGGTCGTTGGTGCCGATGCCGATCGCGCCGAGCACGCCCTGCGCGCGCAGGGCGGCCAGGGCGGGGTAGCCCTCGCGCAGCGCCGCAGCCGGGTCGGGGCTGGCCTCGGGGTCGTGCAGGAGCGCGATGTCGATCCGGGTGTGGCCCAGGCGGGTGAGGCTGTCGTCGAGGCTGCGGCGTACGCCGTCGGCGCTGAAGTCCCAGACGCGCCGGTGCGTGGCCGGGGTGTCGAAGCCGTGGTCGAGGTCGCTGCCGCCGCCGGGGTTGTCCACCAGCACCCGGCCGACCTTCGTGGACAGCGCGTACTGATCGCGCGGGTGCTGCGCGAGCACCCGGCCGAGGCGGCGTTCGGCCAGGCCGACGCCGTAGTGCGGGGCGGTGTCGAAGTAGCGGACCCCGTCGGCCCAGGCCCGCTCGACCGTGGCGGCGGCGCGGTCGTCGGGGACGGCCCGGTACAGGTTGCCCAGCGGGCCGGTGCCGAGCCCGAGCGGGGTGACGGCGGCGAGGGGGTCGGTCATCGCGGTTCCTTCCCGGCGTCGGCGTGGACGCACACGATGTCGAGGCGGCGCGGCCCGTGCACGCCCTCCACCCGGTCGAGTTCGATGTCGCTGGTGGCGGAGGGCCCGGAGATCATCGTGAGGGGGCGGGTGGGATCAGGCAAGACCGCGAACAGGTCGGGCACGTCGGCGACGACGCGGTCGTCGTACACGACGCAGACGTGGTGGTCGGGGACCAGCGTGAGCAGGCGGCGGCCCTGGCCGGGGCCGGTGTCGAGCACGATGGTGCCGGTCTCGGCGATCGCGGCGGCGCAGCCGGTGAGCACGGACAGCCCGGGTGCGTCCAGGTCGGCCGGGGTGAGCCCGTGGTCGGGCAGCTGCGGCCCGGCCAGGTCGCGGGTCCACGCCTGCGGCAGCCCCGGGGGTACGACCACAGCCGACGCCCCGGCCAGCAGCCCCGCCAGCACGCCGGGCAGCTCCGCCTCGGTGCAGTGGTGGACGCCCGCCCGGTAGTCCCCGGCCCGCTCGGCGAACAGTTCACTCAGCATGGGTGCGCCTCCACCAGTCGCGGAAGGACTCGGGCGGGGGCAGCGGCGCGTCGCGGTGCGCCGTCCAGGCCGACACCGGCCACGGGGCGCGCCGCAGGGTGCCGCCGCGCCGCCGGGTGAGCGCGCGCAGCGGCACCGCGCCGGTGCGGGCCGCGCGCAGGGCCCCCCGCCAGCGCCTGCGGTCGCGCATGACCCAGCTGAGTGTGGCCATGGCGGCCCGTTCGGCGGCGGGCTTGGGCCCGGTCTGGCGCAGGTGCACCAGGATCTCCGGGATATCGATCTTCACGGGGCAGACGTCGTAGCAGGCGCCGCAGAGCGTCGAGGCGAACGGCAGCGAGCTGTTGGCGCCCGCGTCCTGGCCGGTGAGCTGCGGCGACAGGATCGCGCCGATCGGTCCGGGGTAGACCGAGCCGTACGCGTGGCCGCCGGTGCGCTCGTACACGGGACAGACGTTGAGGCAGGCCGAGCAGCGGATGCAGCGCAGCGCCGCCCGCCCGACGGGGTCCTGCGCGGTCTTCGTCCGCCCGTTGTCCAGCAGCACGATGTGCAGCCGCCGCGGCCCGTCGTCCGGGGTGACCCCGGTGAACACCGAGGTGTACGGGTTCATCCGCTCCCCGGTCGACGAGCGCGGCAGCAGCCGCAGGAAGTCGCCGAGGTCGGCCATCCGGGGCAGCAGCTTCTCCACGCCCACCACCGCGATGAGGGTGCCCGGCAGGGTCAGGCACATCCGCCCGTTGCCCTCCGACTCCACGATCACCAGCGACCCGGTCTCGGCCACGGCGAAGTTCGCCCCGCACACGGCCACCTCGGCCGACAGGAACGTGCGCCGCAGGTACTCCCGGGCCGCGCCCGCGAGCACGGCGGGCTCGTCGGACTCCGCGCTGAACCCCGGCATCCGCGCGGCGAAGATCTCGCGGATCTGGCTCCGGTTGTAGTGGATCGCCGGGACCAGGATGTGCGACGGGGTGTCGTCGGCCAGCTGCACGATCAGCTCGGCCAGGTCGGTCTCGATCGCGGTGATCCCGGCCTCGGCCAGGGCCTCGTTGAGCCCGATCTCCTGCGTCGCCATCGACTTGATCTTCACAACCCGGTCGGCGCCCTGGGCCCGGACCAGCTCGGCCACGATCGCGTTGGCGGCCGCCGCGTCGGCCGCGTGGTGCACGCTCGCCCCCGCCGCCGCCGCGGCCCGCTCGAACCGCGCCAGCAGCTCGGGCAGCCGGTCCAGCACCTCGTCCTTGGTACGCGCCGCCCGCTCGCGCAGCTCCTCCCAGTCGGGCACCTCGGCCACCACGCGGGCCCGCTTGTCGCGGATGGTCCGGGTGGCCCGGCCGAGGTTGGCGCGCAGCTGCGCGTCCTTCAGCTCGTGCGCGGCGGCGGCCGGGAACGGCGTCACGGCCACGATCGGCAGGTGCCTGCTCATGCGGCGGCTCCCGTGCCGGCCAGGATCTCGGCGTAGTGGACGGGCTTCGGGGCGCCGGGGCGGCGGGCCAGGCCGCCGCCGATGTGGGCCAGGCACGAGTTGTCGGCGGCGGCCAGGTACTCCGCGCCGGTGGACACGGCGTTGGCGCACTTGTCGGCGAGCATCGCCCCGGAGACGCCGGGGTTCTTGAGCGCGAAGGTGCCGCCGAAGCCGCAGCACTGCTCGGGTTCGGGCAGGTCGACCAGCTCCAGCCCGGACACCGCGCGCAGCAGCCGCTGCGGGCGGTCGCCCAGGCGCAGCATGCGCAGGCCGTGGCAGGTCGGGTGGTAGGTGACCCGGTGCGGGAAGCGGGCGCCCACGTCGGTCACCCCGAGCACGTCGACGAGCAGCTCGGACAGCTCGTACACGGGCAGCTCGGTGTGGGCGCGCAGGTGGGCGGCGCAGGAGCCGGACGGGGTGACGATGACGTCGTGCCCGGCGAAGGCCGCCTCGGTGTGCCGCTCCAGCTCGCGGGCGGGGGCGGCGTAGCCGGTGTTGGCGTGCAGTTGGCCGCAGCAGGTCTGCTCCGGCGGGAACGCCACGGTGTGGCCCAGCCGTTCCAGCACGGTCACGACCGCCATCCCGGCCCGTGGGAAGAGTGCCTCGTTGAGACACGTCACGAGCAGCGCGATACGCACAGCGCCTGGCTCCTCTCTGGACGCGGGTTCCGCTCTTGCCGTCCGATCCTATAGGATCCATGATGTAGGCGAAAGGAGCCACGAGATGACCGACCAGCAGCCTGCGGGCAGGGACCGATGAAGGTTCTCGACCTGCGCGTACGCGACATCCGCTTCCCCACCTCGCACTCCCTCGACGGCTCCGACGCGATGAACCCCGACCCCGACTACTCGGCGGCGTACGTCGAACTCCTCACCGACGGTGCGGACCACGGCCACGGGTTCACCTTCACGATCGGGCGCGGCAACGACATCTGCGCGGCCGCCATCGAAGCGCTTCGACCGTACGTGATCGGCCAGGATCTGGACAGCCTCGACCTCGGCGAGTTCGGCCGCCGGCTCACCCACGACTCGCAGCTGCGCTGGCTCGGCCCGGAGAAGGGCGTGGTGCACCTGGCCGCGGGCGCGGTCATCAACGCCGCCTGGGACCTGGCCGCCCGCCGCGCCGGGCTGCCGCTGTGGAAGTTCCTCACCGCGATGCCCCCGGCCGCCCTGGTCGACTGCGTGGACTGGCGCTACCTCACCGACGCGCTCACCCCGGCCGCCGCCCTCGACCTGCTCACCGAGCGGGCACCCGGCCGCGCCGAGCGCGCCGCCGCGATCGAGGCCAGCGGCTACCCCGCCTACACCACCTCGGCGGGCTGGCTCGGCTACGACGACGCCAAGGTCACCCGCCGCGCCCTGCGCGCCGCCGCCGACGGGTTCGGCATGGTCAAGCTCAAGGTCGGCGCGGACCTCGGCGACGACCTGCGCCGGTTCACCGCCGCGCGGCAGGCGCTGGGCGCGGGCTTCCCCATCGCCGTCGACGCCAACCAGCGCTGGGGCGTGGGTGAGGCGGTCGACTGGATGACGGCGCTGGCGCACCTGGACCCGTACTGGATCGAGGAGCCGACCAGCCCCGACGAGATCCTCGGCCACGCCGCGATCCGCACCGCGCTGGCCGCGGCCGGCCCCGGCGGGCGGCCGATCCGGGTCGCCACCGGCGAGCACGTGCACAACCGGGTCATGTTCAAGCAGCTGCTGCAGGCCGACGCGGTCGACGTGGTCCAGATCGACTCCGCCCGGGTCGGCGGCGTGAACGAGAACCTGGCGATCCTGCTGCTGGCCGCCGCGTACGGCAAGCCGGTGTGCCCGCACGCGGGCGGGGTCGGCCTGTGCGAGCTGGTGCAGCACTTCTCGTTCTTCGACTACACCTCGGTCTCGGCGAGCCTCGACGGCCGCATGATCGAATACGTGGACCACCTGCACGAGCACTTCACCGACCCGGTCCTCGTCACCGGCGGCCGCTACGCCGCCCCCACCGCCCCCGGCTTCTCGGCGCGCATGCACGAGGAGTCGCTGACCCGATTCGAGTTCCCCGACGGTCCGGAGTGGAAGCATGACTGACTTCGCAGGCCTGGTCGCCGCCGTCACCGGCGGCGCCTCCGGCATCGGCGCCGCCTGCGCCGACCTGCTCGCCGACCGGGGCGCCCGGGTGGCGGTCCTCGACCGCGAGCCCGGCACCCCGCAGCGGCACCTGCCGGTGTTCGCCGACGTGACGGCGCCGCTGGAGGACGCCATGGACCGGGTCGCGCTCGCACTGGGCGGCCTGGACATCCTGGTGAACTGCGCGGGCGTCAGCGCCGTCGGCACGGTCGAGCAGGCCGGCGACGACGAGTGGCACCGCTGCCTCGACGTCAACGTGGTCGGCGTCGCCCGCGCCAGCCGCGCCGCGCTGCCGCACCTGCGCCGCTCGGGCAGCGGCGTGATCGTGAACATCTCGTCCATCGCCGCCGGGGCGGGCCTGGTCAACCGGGCGGTCTACGCGGCGACCAAGGGCGCGGTGCACGCGCTGACCCTGGCCATGGCCGCCGACCTGGTCGCCGACGGGGTACGCGTGTGCGCGGTCGCCCCCGGCACCGTGGACACGCCGTGGGTGGCCCGGCTGCTGGCGAACGCGGCCGACCCGGTCGAGGAGAAGCGGCGGCTGGCCGCCCGGCAGCCCACCGGTCGCCTGGTCACCGCCGCCGAGGTGGCCGAGGCGGTGGCGTACCTGGCCTCGCCCCGCTCCGGCGCGACCACCGGCACGTCCCTGGCGGTCGACGGCGGCATGTCGGGGCTGCGCCTGGTCCGCTGACGCCCCGGACGGCACGGTCCCGGGTTCAGTGCAGGCGGTGCCGGACCGGCAGCACCGAGCGCCGGCCCGGGTCACCGGCCGCCGCTCCGGCCACCGAGTCGTAGCAGGTCAGCACCTCGGACAGGCCGACCATGCCGAGCAGGTTCGCCAGCAGCTCCCCCACCCGGGCCAGGCGCAGGAAGCCGCCCTGCGCGGCGCAGGCACGATGCGACAGCAGCAGGGCCGACAGGCCGACCGAGTCGCAGAAGCGCAGCTCGCCCGCGTCGACCACGATCCGGAACCGGCCGCGGTCGAGCAGGTCGCTGAGCACCGCGCGCAGCATGGGCGCGCTGTCGAGGTCGAGCTCCCCGATCAGTTCGACCACGACCACGCCTAGGTCGTCGCGCTGCACGATCTTCACTGTCATCGGCTCACCGCCAGGTGTGGAAGAGGCGCCCCGTCCAGCAACGACCGCGGTCACGACCGGTCACGGGGCGGGGTGCGTCAAGGGGCGCTCTCACAGAGTATTCGGGTGCCTCGTCTCATCGATACCGCGCAACCGGTCGCCGCAAACCCGGCGACCGGTTGCCGACACTTCTCAGGCGGCCGCGCAGACGCTCCGCTGGCGGCCCAGCCCGTCGATCTCGACCTCGACCACGTCGCCCGGCGCCAGGTACGGGAACCGCCCCGACAGCGCCACCCCCTGCGGCGTGCCGGTGTTCACCACGTCGCCCGGGTCCAGCACCGTGTACTGCGACAGATGCCAGATGAGGTACGCCACGTCGAAGATCATGTCCTTGGTGGTGGAGTCCTGGCGCGGCTGCCCGTTCACCCAGGAGCGCAGCCCGAGGTCGCCGACCCCGCCCAGCTCGTCCGGGGTGACCAGCCACGGGCCCAGCGGCTGGAAGGTCTCGCACGACTTGCCCTTGGACCACTGCCCGCCCGACTGGTGCAGCTGGAAGTCGCGCTCGGACACGTCGTCGGAGAGGACGTACCCGGCGATGTGGTCCAGGGCCTGGGCCGGGGACTCCAGGTAGCGGGCGCGGCGGCCGACGACGACCGCGAGTTCGACCTCCCAGTCGGTGGTGGTCGAGCCGCGCGGGATGAGGATGTCGTCGTACGGCCCGACGACCGTGTTCGGGGCCTTGTAGAACATGATCGGGGTGGTCGGCGGCTGGGCGCCCGACTCGGCCGCGTGCGCGGCGTAGTTCTGCCCGATGCAGACGACCGCACCCGGCCGGGCGATCGGGGCGCCCACCCGCAGCCCGGTGGCGTCGAGTTCGGGCAGCTCGGCGGCGGCCGCCCGGACCCGGTCGAGGCCTCCGGCCGCCAGGAAGGCGCCGTCGATGTCGGCGGTGAGCCCGGACAGGTCGTAGTGGCGGCCGTCGGCGTACAGGACGGGGCGTTCGGCGCCGGGCGCGCCGAGCCGCATGAGCTTCATCTGGGGACCTCCAGGCGGTAGGTGCGGATCGCGGTACCCCCGGACACGGCGGCGTGCTCCGGGGCCGTCAGGGGCGGCAGGGCGGCCGTCAGGGCCGCGACGGTCGGCGCGTACGCCGCGACGAGTTCGCAGACCGGCCAGTCCGAGCCCAGCATGGTCCGGTCGGCGCCGAACAGCTCCAGCGCGGTCGCCGCGAACGGGGCGATCCGCTCGACCGTCCAGTCCGGACCGGCCTCGGTGAGCAGGCCCGACAGCTTCACCACCACGTTGGCGCAGGCGGCCAGCGGCGTCACGGCCGCCCGCCACGCGGCCAGCCCGTCCGGGGTGATCCGCGGCTTGCCGAGGTGGTCGAGCACGAACACGGTGCCGGGCAGGTCGCGGGCGGCGCGGGCGCAGGCGGGCAGCTGGTCCTCGCGTACCACCAGGTCCACCACCAGCCCGGCCGCCCCGGCCGCCGCCAGGCACGCCCGCACCTCCGGCCGGTCCAGCCAGTCCGGGTCGGGTCGGCCCTGCACCTGGTCGCGCACGCCGACGAGCAGGTCGCCGCCGGGGGCGGCGCGCAGGGCGGCCAGCGTGCCGGGCAGGTCCGAGTCGGCGAAGGAGACCCAGCCGACGACTCCGGCGATCCGGGGCTCGGCGGCGGCCAGGGCGAGGAACTCGTACGTCTCGGCCAGTTCGCACCGGCCCGCCTCGACCAGCACCGCGGCCCGCACGCCGTTCGCGTCGAGGTGGGCGGTCAGCTCGGCCGCGGTGTAGTCGCGGCGCAGCGGCTCCAGGCCGGGCTCGGCCAGCCAGGCGTAGTCTGCCGTCCAGAGGTGGTGGTGGGCGTCGATTTCCACGGTTCACCCTTCCTGGCGACATGCTCGCGCCGGTGTCGCCGTACCGCGACACCGATCGTAGATCCTATAGCATAATGGATGTCGGTAAGGTTTACTCGCTCACGCCGGTGAGAGTCAAGGGGGACCGTGATGACCACGCCATCCGTCAGCGGCCAGGTGCGCCCGGCGCAGCGGCTCACCCTCACCGATGACGTCTACGAGTCGCTCAAGACGCTGATCATGGAGCACGCGATCGCACCCGGCGACCGGGTCAGCATCGACGGCCTGGCCCGCAGCCTGGAGGTCTCCCCCACGCCCGTGCGCGAGGCACTGGCCAGGCTGGAGTCCGACGGGCTGGTGCGCAAGCGGGCGATGTCCGGGTACACCACCACGCCGCTGCTCACCCGGGCCGAGTTCGAGGAGCTCTTCGAGATGCGGCTGCTGCTCGAACCGGCCGCCGCCGCCCGCGCCGCCCAGCACGCCTCCGCCGAGGACCGCGCGCTGCTGCGGACCGAGGCGGCCGCCGAACCCGCGGTGGAGAGCGGCGACGGCTACCGGCGCCACGCCGCGTTCACCGCGCTCGACGCGCGCTTCCACGACCTGGTCGCCGAGGTGTCCGGCAGCGTCCTGCTGCGCGACTCGATCATCCGGCTGCACTCCCACCTGCACCTGCACCGGCTCTACTTCCCGTCCACGCAGGCCGGGGACACCGCCGCCGAGCACGGGCGCATCGCCACGGCCGTGGCCGCCGCCGACCCCGATGCGGCCTCGGCCGCCATGCACGCCCACCTCACCGCCGCCCGCACCCGCCACCTCCCCGCCTTCACCCGCCCCCAGTAAGGAAGGGCCCCTTCTTATCGCTTTCCGAGGTAGAAGGGCCCCTTCTTAACGGGCGCACCGGCCCGCCATGCCGCGAGTCGTGCGGGAGGGTTAACCAGGGTCCCTTCTACCTCGGATTCCGATAAGAAGGGGCCCTTCCTTTTCTCTCAGAGGGTGGGCGTTTCGCGGAGCGTGGTGCGGGCGTGCATGAGGGCGAAGCCGAGGAGGTTGAGGCCCGGCCAGGCCGCCGGGTCCCCCGCGCGGCGGTCGTCGGCGGCCACCCCGATGCCCCAGACCGCGTCCAGCGGACTGGCCTCCACGAGCACCCGCTCGCCCGTGCCGATCAGATAGGCCCGCAGGTCGTCGTGCTGGCCGAACTTGGCCAGGCTGGCGGCCAGGACGATGTCGGCGCGGTGCTGCCGCCATACCCCCTCGTCGAAGCCGCGGACCTCGCGGCCGAACGCCTTGGCCTGGGCCGGATGCTCGGCCTCAAGGATCTTCGCGGCGGCCGCGGCGTCGCGGAACAGCACCGCCTTGCGCCACATCATGTAGTGCTCGGCGCTGGCGAAGGTCTGCCCGTCGGCGGTGAACCCGACCGGCCACCACTGGCTCAGGCAGCCCCGGCCGAGGCTGCCGTCCGGCTCGGGCCGGTGGCCCCAGAAGTACAGGTAGCGGACCCGGGCACCGGTGGCGCGCAGGGCGATGACGTCGGCGGCGGACTGAGGTGTCACGCCCGACAGTGTCCCGGCAGCCCGCCACCGGCGCCAAGCCGGTTACGCGGTGACCGGGGCGTCCCAGTCGACGCGGTAGCCGTGCATCCAGCCGAACATCCGCTTCGGCGTGAGCACGGTACGCATCATCAGCGGCGCGAGCGCGCGGAACACCGCCTGGCCGACCGGGCCGGCGGCCTTGCGGCCGTTCTGCCGGGCGGCGAACGCGGCCACCCGCTGCACCCTGGGCCGCCGCAGCCGCTCGTACGCGGCGAAAGCGCTGGGCAGGTCGGGCCGGTCGCGCAGGCAGCGGGCCAGGTGCAGGGCGCTCTCGGCGGCCAGCGACGCACCCTGGCCGCTGCTGGAGGACGGGGCGTGCGCCGAGTCGCCCACCAGCACCATCCGGCCCCGGTGCCAGCGCGGCACCGTCGGCATGATCTCCGACGGGCCGAAGACCATGAACTCCTCCTCGGTCGCGTGGCGCAGCAGGTCCCGGGCGGGCAGGTCGTCGGCGTGCAGTTCGCGCAGCCGGGCCAGCCACTGCGCGGCCGGGACCGCGCGGGCCTGCGCCAGCGTCAGCGGCTGCTCGTACGGCATGTTGCTGAACCAGCCGACCTGCCCGTCCGGCTGCGTCCAGTAGCCCATGAAGGAGCGCCTGCCCTGGGCGAAGCGGATCATCCCGTCGCTGTCGGGGCCGGGGCCGCCGTAGCCGGCGAACGACTGCAGGCCGACGTAGCTCGGGCCGGGGGCGGCCGGGTCGATCAGGCCGCGCACGGTGGAGCGGATGCCGTCGGCGCCGATGAGCAGGTCGGCGCGGGCGCTCGAACCGTCGGCGAAGTGGGCGGTGACGCCGTCGGGCGACTCGTCGACGGAGACCAGGCGGCGGCCGTACTCGACGGCGATGCCCTGCGCGACGGCGGCGTCGCGCAGCAGGCGGTGCAGGTCGCCACGCCAGATGACCCGGCTCGGCGGCAGGCCGGGCACGCCGCCGAACGCCATCATGTCCGCGCCCGTGCCCGCGTCCACGATGGCCATGCCGGGCATCAGCTGCCCGGCCGCGTTCACCGCGTCGGCCAGGCCGAGCACGTCGAAGGCGGCCAGGCCGTTGGGCGCGACCATCAGGATGCCGCCGACGCCCTCGGCGGTGTCGGCGTACGCCTCGAACACGGTCGCCTCGATCCCGGCCCGGCGCAGCGCGAGCGCGGTCACCGGGCCGGCGATGCCGCCCCCGATCACCAGTGCGGTCCTGGCTGCCGTCATGTGTGTCTCCCCATCACCTCGTGCCACTGCCGGACGTACTCCGGCTGCTGGAGCGACTGGACGATGTCGGTGACGAGGCGGCGTTCGGCGTCGAGCATGACCCGCCGGTACTCCTCCTCCACCAGGAAGATCCACGCCAGCCCGCGGTCGGTGGACTCCGTGATGAGCCCGGTGACCTCGTCGAGCTGCGCGGTCAGCGCGGTCAGCCGCCGCTGCAGCAGCGTCACCGCCTCCTCCGGCGACAGCACGGCCAGCAGCGACAGCGCCACCCCGAACTGCGGGAACTCCTGCTTCGGCTCGGCGACCAGCTCGCGCATCCAGTCGTAGAGCTCGGCCCGGCCCGCGTCGGTGATCGCGTAGACGGTCCGCTCCGGCCGCTGGGTGTCGCGAACGGTCTCCCGTTCGGCGATGAACCCGGCCTTGACCAGCTGCTCCACCACCATGTACAGCGAGCTGCGGTTGTACTTGATGCTGCGGTCCTTGCCGTGCTCCTGCAGGCGCCGCCCCATCTCGTACGGATGCATCGGCTCGATGACCATCTCCGCCAGCACCGCCAGTGCCAGCGGATTCCCCACCTTCCGCCGCTTCTCAGCCACGTTCCATCATCCTTAGTCAGTCTCGACTATACACAGCCGACTAGTCAGCATCAACTATTCCCCTTCAACTACCCCGCCCCGCCAGCATCCCCCACCTCGTTGATCATGAACTTGTGGTCGGGTTCGACGGCGTATCCCCACCCCGCCACCGTGATCAACCAAGCGCGCAGCACCGGCACTCTCGGCCGACGCGCACAGGAAGAGACCGGGCGCCGCGATCTTGGGCGAGGCGCGGGTCGATGATCGCCGGTAGCGGCCATTTGGCGGGCGGGGAGACATGCTTCCGACCACAGACAGTGATCTTGAAGCTGGGGTCTCGGCGGTGATCGTCACCGGGGGGGCGAAAAGTGGGCGTTCGCGGGAAGGGGCGGGCACTGGGGGACGGGATTTCGCGGTGTTTTGGCCGGGGCGAATCTTCGGAGCCGGTCGCCGCATGATCGCGACCGCCGGTCCGAATGTCGGTTGTCGGCGGACTTGGTTGCATCGTGCGCAGCGGCCACCGATTCGGGCATTCACGCTAAATCGACGGTGCTGCTGGACGTTTACGCAGCTCAGAGGTTTACAGAATTCTGTTTGCAAAGAGAATTCTGCAAGGCTAGGGTTTTGGGCATGACCGATGACATCCGGCAGATCGCCAACGTGGACGAGTTCCGCGCACTGGCTCACCCGCTCCGCGTCAAGCTGCTCGGGGCGCTGCGCGAGCACGGGCCCGCCACCGCCACCGAGCTCGCCCAGCGCTTCGACACCGACACCGGCTCCACCAGCTACCACCTGCGTAAACTCGCCGAGTTCGGCTTCATCGCCGAGACGGACGAGCCCGGTCACCCGCGCGCCAAGCGCTGGCAGGCCGTGCACCGGCTCACGGACTGGGATCCGGTCGCGATGGCGGGCAGCGCGCAGGGCCGCGAGGCGGTCGCGGTGATCCGGCGGCAGCAGCTTGAGACGCTGGCCACCGACATCCGGGGGTACGAGGCAGCCGAGACCACCCTGCCCACCGAGTGGATCGAGGCGAGCGGCATCGGCGACCTGGTCGTCCGCCTGACCCCGACCTCCCTCAACGACCTCTGGCAGCGCTTCTACGCCCACGTCGACGAGCTGGTCGCCCAGGACGCCGCCGCTCCCGACGCCCGTACCGTGAGCGTGATCGTCTCCGGGCTCCCGCGCTGACCCGCCGACCCGGTCCCCGACCGGGTGGCAAGAACGCGCAAGTTGCCAGGCAGTGGGGCGAATGGGCCCGCAAGATACGCCCGATTGCCTGGCAACTTCGATGACCTTGGGGCGGGGGGCCGGTCGGCGGGGCGGGCGGTGGCTTTACTGTTACGCCATGTCGGACCGCGTATACCCGCCGGTGATCGCCCTCGCGAAGGCCTCTTTCCGCCTGCTCTCCATGCGGATCACGGTCGAGGGGGCGGAGCACGTGCCCACCTCGGGCGGGGCGGTGCTCGCCAGCAACCACATCAGCTACCTGGACTTCATCTTCGCCGGGTTCGGCGCCTGGCCGTCGCGGCGGCTGGTGCGGTTCATGGCCAAGAAGGAGATCTTCGACAACCGGTACGCGGGGCCGCTGATGCGGGGGATGCACCATATCCCGGTGGACCGGGAGGCGGGGCTGTCGTCGTACAAGGCGGCGCTGGCGGCGCTGAAGGGCGGCGAGGTGGTCGGGGTGTTCCCGGAGGCCACGATCGACCAGTCGTTCACGGTGAAGGACATCAAGAGCGGGGCGGCGCGGCTGGCGGCCACGACCGGCGTGCCGCTGATCCCGATGGCGCTGTGGGGCACCCAGCGGTTCTGGACCAAGGGGCGCCCGCGCCGGCTGCTGCAGCGCAACATCCCGGTGACGATCCTGGTCGGCGAGCCGATGCACCCGGGCCGCCGGGACAAGCAGGAGGACGTCGCGGCCGAGCTACGGTTGCGGATGAAGGCCCTGCTGGACCGGGCTCAGGCGGAGTATCCGGACAAACCGCGCGGCCCGGAGGATTCCTGGTGGATGCCCGCCCACCTGGGCGGAAGCGCTCCGCTCCCCCAGTCGATCGAGGAAGACGAGGACGACTAGCTACGGTGTCGTAGGTTACGGTACCGTAGTCTCGAACCTCAGGAGGACTGCGCATGACCGAGACCGTCGACACGATTGCCCTGCTCAAGGAGTTGGAGCCGGTGGTCGAGAGCAACCTCAACCGCCACCTGGCCACCGCCAAGGAATGGTTCCCGCACGAGTACGTGCCGTGGAGCCAGGGCACCGACTTCGACGGCGTGCTCGGCGGCGAGGCGTGGGAGCCGGGCCAGTCCAAGCTCTCGGACGTGGCCCGCACCTCGCTGATCGTCAACCTGCTCACCGAGGACAACCTGCCCAGCTACCACCACGAGATCGCGACGCTGTACGGCCGCGACGGCGCCTGGGGCACCTGGGTGCACCGCTGGACCGCCGAGGAGGGCCGCCACGGCACCGCCATCCGCGACTACCTGCTGGTCACCCGCGCGGTCGACCCGATCGCGCTGGAGCGGGCCCGGATGGCCCACATGGAGGGCGGCTTCACCGCCGACTACCCCGACCTGTTCGGCTCGCTGGCGTACGTCTCGTTCCAGGAGCTGGCGACCCGGGTCTCGCACCGCAACACCGGCCGCATCAGCGGCGACCCGATCTGCGACCAGCTGCTGGCCAAGGTCGCCGCGGACGAGAACCTGCACATGCTGTTCTACCGCAACCTGCTCACCGCGGCGTTCGAGCTGGCGCCCGACGCGGCGATGGACGCGGTGCGCCGGGTGGTGAAGCAGTTCCAGATGCCCGGCCACACCATCGAGAACTTCGGCCGCAAGTCGGTGCAGATCGCGGTGGCGGGCATCTACGACCTGCGCATCCACCACGACGAGGTGGTCCAGCCGGTGCTGCGCCAGCTGCGCGCGATGGAGCGCACCAACCTGGGCCCGGCCGGCGAGGAGGCCCGCGAGGATCTGGCCGAGTTCCTGGTCGGGCTGGACAAGGCCGCGAGCCGGTTCGAGGAGAAGCGGGAAGCCTCGCGCGCCCGCGCCGCGGCCCGAGCGGCCTGACCGGCCACGTTCGTCCGACCTGAGCAGCACCACGACCCGCATAGCATTGACGCTGGCCTATCTAGAGCACGGATCTTGGAAATCCGTCTACTAGATAGGCCAGCGTCGACTTCGGGCGTGGTCGGGGACCCCGCGGTGGGGTCAGGAGCCGGTGATGATCAGGGAGATGTCGTCGTTGAGGTCGCTGCCGACGTACTTGTGGTCGCCGGGGGCGTAGAAGCGGCACGGGCTGATCGCCGCGGCGCCCTTGGCGCTGTCGTGGCGGCAGACCACCGCCCGGGTGCCCGAGGCCACCTTCAGCGAGCTGGTCTGGTCGTTGCCGACCGCGCCGAGGTTGCCGGACTGGAACACGCCGGGGCCGAGCTTGGCCGAGGCGCCCTTGAAGTCCCGGTCGCGGTACACGGTGACCCGGGTGCCGCTGCTCGGGCCGGCCTGCACCGCCAGCAGCGAGATGCCGTTGTCCAGCGGCTGGCCCGCCAGCGAGTGGTTGCCCTCGCCGTAGGTGTGGCAGGGGCCGAGGTCGCCGGTGTTCTTGCGCCCGGTGCTGTCGTTGTTGCAGGCCACCACGTGGTAGCCGGGCTCCACCCGGAACGAGGTGATCGCGTCGTTGCCGACGGCGGCGAGCTGGCCGGGCTTGGCCTCGTACACGCCGGGGCCGAAGGCCTGCCTGTTGCCGGCGAAGCCGGCGTCGCTGAACGCGGTGACGGCGGGGCCGCCGACCGCGATGAGCGCGATCTGGTTGTCGAACGCGGTGCCGACGTTGAACTGGCCGGGGCCGAAGAAGCGGCACGGGCCGACCTCGCCGGTGTTGAGCCCGGCGCTGCGGTCGTTCTTGCACACCACAGCCCGGTAGCCCTCGGCGACCTTGAGCGAGCTGGTCAGGGTGTCGCCGACCTGGCTGAGCTCGCCCGCGCTGGCCTCGTAGCCGCCGACGCCGAGCGACTGCGCCGGGCCGGTGCCGTCGGCGCCTCGGTAGGCGACGACGCCGGTGCCTTGGGTGGGCGCCGACATGACGCTGATCAGCGACGGCTTGTCGTTGAGGTCGGCGCCGACGTAGTTGTGCTGGCCCGCGCCGTAGTAGCGGCACAGGCCCAGGTTGCCCGCGTTGGTGCGGCCGCCCGCGCTGTCGTCGGCGCAGACCACGGCCCGGTAGCCGGGGGCCACCCGCAGTGAGCTGATCTTGTCGTTGCCGACCGCGGCCAGGTCGCCCTTGCTGGCGTCGGCCACGCCCGCGCCGAACGACTGGAAGCCGCCCTTGAAGTCGCGGTCGGCGTAGGCGACCACGGGCGCGTCGGCCTGCTGCGGCACGTACCGGACGCGGTAGATCTTGGCGTTCTTCCCGGTCGGGCCGTCGGAGGCGGAGTCGGGGTAGAGGCCGGAGAAGTAGATCCCGTCCGGGCCCGCCGTGATGCCGGCGACCGTGGTCTTGCCGCCGCCGTTGTACTCGACCAGGGTCTTCGGGCCGGTCACCGAGCCGTCGGCGATGAAGCCGAACTCGACCACCCGCTTGCCCTTGTCCTGCGGGCCGGTGGCGTACGTCGGACCGCTCTCGGAGACGAACGCGTGCCCCCAGGTGTCCTCGGGGAAGCCGGACGCGTGGTGCACGCCCGGCTCGGCGAAGGTGATGTCGACCGGCGCGTGGGTGCTGGTCCAGTTGTAGAGCGCCCGGTTCTTCATGTCGGTGGCGCCGCCGTCCCAGCCGTAGTCGGCGCCCCGGTCCACCCGGGCGAACCGGTCGTTGGCGCCGGGCCCGTTCTCCACCTCGTACAGCTTGCCGTCCGTGGCCCGCCACGCGCCGCCGAAGGGGTTGCGCAGGCCGTACGCGAAGATGTAGTCGTGTGAGTCGATGCCGTCGCCGCTGTCGTAGAACGGGTTGTCGCTGGGCGCCGAGCCGTCCAGGTTCATCCGCAGGATCTTGCCGCGGTAGGAGTTCTTGTCCTGGGCGCGCGCCGGGTCCATGCCGTCGCCCATGTGCGCGTAGAGCTTGCCGTCGGGGCCGATGCTCAGGTTCGAGATCTGGTGCGAGGCGCTCTGCGGCTCCTTGTCCATCCGGATGATCGTGTTCGACGAGGCCGAGGTCAGGCCGCCGTCGGTGCTGTGGAACCGCACGATCTTGGGCAGGATGTCGCCGTCGTCCTCGTACACCATCGCGGCGAACAGGTCGCCGGTGGCGGGGTCGACGGCCAGGCCGGTCACGCCCATCTCGCCGGTGCCGGGGAAGTCGCCGGTCGGATCGAAGTTCAGCAGGTTCTTGGCGTACGTGCCGGTCGAGAAGTCGCCGCGGACGACCTTGATCTGGCCGTACAGCTCGCTGACGTAGAACAGCGGCTTGGCCGGGTCGACGGTGTGGCCCGGGGTCATCGCGATGTCGACGGGGAGCTGGAAGCCGCCCGCCACCTCCTCGACCCGGTAGCCGGGCTGCTTGACGATCCACTGCGGCGCGTCCGGCAGCGGCTTGCGCTCGGTCGCGGTCCGGAACGGCCGCTCCGACCAGGCGCTCCACTCGGTGCCCGGGTCGCCGCTGTTGTCCCGGAAGCGGACGCGCAGCTCGTAGTCCTTGTCCGGGACAAGGTCGGCGCGGCCCGCGTGCGAGCCCTCGAAGATGCCGTCGCCGAGGTGGATGTGGACCTTCTGGGTGCCGCCGATGCAGTTGCTGTACCAGACGCGCTCACCCGCGCCGGTGCGGATCTCCCAGTCGCTGCACAGGTGCGCGTCGCCGTCGGGGTCGTGGAACGGCGCCGTCTCCATGTGTACGTCCGCGGCGCTGACCAGCATGTTGTCGACGCCCGGCTCGGTGATCTGCGGTGCGTCGGGCGCGCCCGCCGCCAGCGCCGCCGCGGCCGGGACCGCGGTCGCCAGGGGCGAGGCCATCATGAACAGTCCCGATGTCAGCACCGCGCCGACAGCCCGGGATCTCTTGGCACCCATCGACTGACCGCCCTCCGGTTTCTAGGTCATTGACCGCGCCAGGCTAGCGACCAACCATGAAAAAACGGGCAATACACGCGGACCGGTTCGTAATATCGGGTATTTGCCACGAGAAAGTGGCGAGGCCCGCCCCCGACGGGGACGGACCTCGTTGATCCGGGCGAGATGACCGGTCAGCTGCGCGAGCAGGCGACCGTCGGCACGGCGTTGGTGCTGTTGTTCCAGGTGCCGGTGAAGCCGAAGCTGGTCGTACCGCTCGGCGCCAGGGTCCCGTTGTAGCTGAGGTTGCGCACGCTGTGGCTCGCGCCGCTGGGGGTGTCCTGGCCGCTCCACAGCTGGGTGATGGTCTGCCCGTTGGCGAAGGTCCAGCTCGCGGTCCAGGCGGTGGTGGCGGTCGCGCCGTTGGTGATCACGACCTCCGCCTGGAAGCCGCCGGGCCAGCTGTTGGTGATCCGGTACGCCGCGGTGCAGCCCCCGGTGCTGGTGCCCGACGTGGTGACCGCGACCGTGCCGGAGCGGGTCGAGCGGTTGCCGGCGGCGTCCTTGGCGTACACCGCGAAGGTGTACGCGGTCGACGCGGTCAGACCCGTGACCGACGCGCTGTTGGTGCTCGGCGAGGCGACCACGGTCTCGGTGGACCCGCTCACCCGGACCACGTCGTACCCGGTCACGCCCACGTTGTCGGTGGAGGCGGTCCAGCCCAGGCTCACCGAGGAGCTGGTCACGTTGGACGCCGTCGGGGTGCCGGGCGCGGTCGGCGCCTGGGTGTCGACGGGGGCCGTGGCGGTGGTCACCGCGACCGTGCCCGAGCGGGTCGAGCGGTTGCCCGCGGCGTCCTTGGCGTACACCGCGAACGTGTACGCGGTCGAGGCGGTCAGGCCGGTGACCGACGCGGAGTTGGTGCTCGGCGAGGCGACCACGGTCTCCGTCGAGCCGCTCACGCGGACCACGTCGTAGCCGGTCACGCCCACGTTGTCCGTCGATGCCGCCCAGGACAGGCTCACCGACGAGCTGGTGACGTTCGACGCGGCCGGGGTGCCGGGCGTGGTCGGCGCCTGGTTGTCGGTGCTCGTGTTGTAGATGGTGGCCTGGGTCGAGGTGGTCGACAGGCCGTTGGCGCCGGTGATGTACCGCGTACCCCAGGTGCTGCGCTGGGCCGGGTTGAAGCTCGTCACCATGTCGAGGTACTCGACGCCGCCGCCGTTGCCGCTCCAGGACCAGCCCATGTTGCCGATACCGGCGGACTGGGTCTTGGCCATGATGGTGTCCTCGTCGGGGTTGCCGTCGGAGTGCATGTCACCGAACTCGCACACGCACAGCGCCAGGTTGCGGCTGGTGAACGAGTCGACGTACGCGGTCACCTCGGCGGCGGTGTCGAAGACGCCGTACATGTGGACGCTGAAGATGAGGTTGCCGGTGGTGTCGGCCGCCAGCACGCTCGGGGCGTTGTCGCGCATGGTGAACGACCAGTCCTGGCCCCAGTTCGGCGCGTCGACCATGATGGTGTGCTGGAAACCCGCGCTGCGCAGCCGGCCGATGGCGCTCTTGGTGGCGTCGGTCCAGTTCGGCGTGGTGGCGTTGTTGCCGAACGGCTCGTTGCCGATGTTGAGGATGACGTAGTTCTCCTGGCCGGTCAGCGCGCTCTGCACGCTGATCCAGTAGTTGACCGCCTGGTCCAGGCTGTACGCGCCGCTCTGCTCCCCGTAGCCGGTGGTGTCGTGGTTCTCCAGCACGCAGATCAGCTTGTTCGTCTTGCACAGCGAGATGACGTTGGCGACGTCGGAGGCGGTGTTGGTGGTCCACCGGCCGCCGCTGAGCACCACCCGGACCGAGTTGGCGCCCGCCGCCTTGATGTTGGCGAAGGAGCTGGTCTGGGTCGCGTACCAGGCGTGCGGGTGGTTGATGCCGCGCAGCTTGAGCGCGGTGCCGTTCGCCTCGACCAGCTTGCCGTTGCTGACCCGGATGCCGGTGGCGGCCTGGGCCGGTTGGCTGACCGCGAGCATGCCGGTGAGCAGCGCCAGCGCGGACAGGGCCGCGAGCGCGATCTTCTTCTTCAAGGGAACACCTCAGGTAGGGAGCCCCGCCCGGATACCGGCGCGGGGGCGGACGAGAAGTCTGGGCGCAGCCTGGCCTTGCCCTGGCCCTTGGCTCCCTACATGCACCCGCCGACAGCTTAACCGATTAATCGATCCGCGCCCACCCCGCCCTGCCGCCGCCCGCCGCGCCGCCGCCGCGCTCCGCGGGTTGGGAAGGGACCCTTCTACATCGGAATGCGATAAGAAGGGTCCCTTCCTTACCCGCAATCAGAGGGTGCGGAAGGTGATGCCCGCCGCCTGCAGGCGGGCGAGCAGGGCGTCGCCCATGGCGACGGCGGTCGTCACCTGCCCGCTGGTCGGCGGAAGGTCGTCGAAGGACAGGCACAGGGCCGACTCGGCCAGCATCTTCGCGGTCTCGCCGTAGCCGGGGTCGCCGCCGGACACCTCGGTGACCACCCGGCGGCCGCCGCCCTCGCCGACGAAGCGGACGGTGAACCAGCTGCGCTCGCGGGTACGCGCGTCCGGGCCGGTGCCGGGGCGGCGCAGGTTCGACAGCGCCTGGCGGACCGGCCCCACCTGGGCCAGCACGAACAGCACGGCGGCGGCGACCAGCCCGGCCAGCGCCACCGGCAGCCACCGTACGGCCGCGGCGTGGCGGTAGCGGAAGTCGGGGCCGTACCGGTCCAGCGCCCGCGCCGAGCGGCCCACGATCGCCGGATCCACCGTCGGCAGCGGCACCGCCCAGGCCCCGCCGTCACGGGTGCGGCGCAGCCTGCCCAGCGGCGTGCGCACCATCCGGCCGGTCGGCGCGGCCGCCTGCTGCTCCAGGCGGCGCCGGTCGCGGGCGGCGGCCGCGGTCTGCTTGCGGCGTCCGAACGCCAGCAGCGCCGAGGCGAGCGTGCCGCCGGAGACGGCGCCCTTGGCGCGGACGTACCCGTCGAGGCGGATCGGGGCGCCGGGCGGGAGCAGCCCGACCGTGTAGTAGGCGCCCAGGTCGTGCGGCACCGAGTCGAAGCCGCAGGCGTGCACGAGCCGCGCCCCCGACGCGACGGCCGCCTCGTGGTACGCGGTGAACATCCGGTCGATGAACTCCGGCTCGCCGGTCAGGTCCACGTAGTCGGCGCCCGCCTCGGCGCACGCCGCCACCAGCGGTTCCCCGTGCACGACGTACGGGCCGACGGTGGTGGCCACCACCCGGGCCCGGCGGGCCAGTTCCCGCAGCGAGTCGGGGTCGGTCGTGTCGGCGGGCAGCAGCGGCAGGTCGGCGCAGGCCGGGTCGATGGCGGCCAGGCGCTCGCGGACGGCGGCCAGGCGGGCCCGGTCGCGGCCCGCCAGCGCCCAGCGGCAGCTACGAGGGGCGTGCGCGGCCAGGTACTCGGCGGTCAGCCCGCCGGTGAAACCGGTCGCCCCGAACAGCACCAGGTCGAAGTCGCGACCCCGGCCGCGCGCGTGATCAGGAGCGTCCGCCGACACGGTCAGCCGCTCCCGCGACACCTCGGCCGGCTGGCTCGTCGCGGCGCCCGCGTCGGCCGGGGACAGCAGGACCGCGTCGGGCAGGTCCAGCGGGCGCCAGTGCGAGGTGCCGGCGACGCCCTGCTTCGGGTCGACGCCGGTGAAGACGCGGCCGCCGATGCGGACCCGCACGTGGCGGGCCTCCCAGTCGACGGCGGCCCGCTGGCGCACCCGCCCCGGCGCCCGCCAGCTGCGGTCGCGGTAGCGGACGATCGCCGAGTGGCCGTGGATCTGTCCGAACCAGACGAAGCCGCCGGTGGAGTGGAAGCGCAGCCACTCCTCGTACAGCTCGGTGCCCGCCTCGGCCCACAGCGGTCCCGCCTTGGGGTCGACGCCGGGGCCGCTGCCGCGCCAGAGCAGGGGCTCGGGGCGCGCGTTCAGCAGCCGCGCGGCTGCCGCGGCGGTGGTCGGCTCGCCCAGCTCCTGCCAGCAGGGCGCGGTCAGCCCGGCGTGGGTGACCAGCTGCTCGTCGCCGTCGGCGGTGCGCACGGCGGCCGCCACCCGCAGCCGCCCGTCCTCCCACCAGCCGCGCAGCAGCCTGACGTCCGATTTGCTCAGCCGGTCGGCGGTGAACCGCTCGCCGTCCGCCAGGTACTGCGACTCGTGGTTGCCCAGCAGCTGGATCCACTGCTCGGGCTGGTCGTCGAGGCGACCTCTGACGATGTCGAGCACGCCCGCGCTGTCGGGGCCGCGGTCGACCAGGTCGCCGACCTGGACCACGGTCAGCTCCGGCGGCAGCCGCAGGTCCCCGCGCCGCGCACCGGCCGCGACCAGCGCCCGGCGGAGCTGGTCCGGGTGCCCGCCGACGTCCCCGATGACGATGATCCTGCCCATGGCGCTCCCGGTTTCTCGGCCGCCCAGCGTACCGCCGGATGCGCCGCCCGGCACGGGCCGCGGCGCAAGCCGGTGGCGGACACCGGACTGTCCGGCCGGGGCGACGGGGGGCGCGCCGACTTGGCTTAGCGCATCACTACGAGGAAGATACGTCGGTGCAGACAGACCGATTGTTCGTCGGGCGCCAAGAGACTCTGCAACTCCTCCGGTCGACTGTCGCGTACCGTCCCTCGGTCCTGCTCCTGGAAGGCGAGGCGGGCAGCGGCAAGACGCGCCTGGTCGACGAGTGGCGGCGCCAGCACACCGCGCTGGTGCTGTCCACGACGTGCCCGCCGATCCGGCCGCCGCTGCCGTTCGCCGCCGCCATCGGGCTGCTGCTGTCGGCCGGGCCGGTGCTGCCCGCCCCGGCCATGCTGAACCCGCTGCTGGGGGCGCTGGTGCCGCTGCTGCCGGAGCTGGCCGACAAGCTGCCGCCGCCGCTGCCGCCGCTGGCCGAACCCGCGCAGGCGCGCCACCGGCTGCTGCGCGGTATGCGGGCGCTGCTGAGCGGGCTGGCCCCGGCCACGCTGGTGGTCGAGGATCTGCAGTGGATCGACCCCGACTCGCGGGACCTGCTGTGCCTGCTGCTGTCGGCGCCGCTGCCGGGCATCGCGCTGGTGCTGTCGTACCGGCCGGAGGAGCTGGCCGTGCCCGGCCTGCCGCTGGGCGTGTCGGCCGCGTACGCCCCCGGCCTGCGCCAGGTGACGCTGCGCCTGGAGCCGCTGGCCCTCGACGACATCCGGCTGCTGGTCAAGCAGGCGCGGCGGCAGGATCCGCCGGCCGAGCTGGTGGCCCGGCTGGCCGCCACCACCGGCGGAGTGCCCCGGGTCCTGGAGGACCTGCTGGCGCAGCTGTCCGGCGTCGACGACGCCGATACCGCCGGCCAGCTCGCCCCGCCCGCCCGGCTGCGTGAACTGACCGCCGCCCGCGTCGCCGGACTCTCCCCAGCCGCCCGCTGCGTCGCCGAGGCGGCGGCCGTGCTCGACGAGTCCGCGCCCGAGGAGCACCTGTCCGATGTGGCCGGCCTCGACCCGGCCCAGGGCCGCGCCGCGCTGGTAGAGGTGCTGGCCGGGGCGGTGCTCGATGAGACCGCCGACGGCCGCTACGGCTACCGCGTCCCGCTGGCGGGCCGTGCCGTGTACGACGCGCTGCCCGGCCCCCGCCGCCGCGAGCTGCACGCCCGCGCCGCCAACGCGCTGGCCCGCCGCACCGGTGCCGCGGCCCTGGCCCGGCTGGCCCACCACAACCGGCGCAGCGGCCAGGAGAAGGCGTGGATGCGCTACGCCGAGGCGGCCGCCGACCGGTACATCGCCGACGGCGACAACGAGGCGGCCCTGGCCCAGCTGGAGGAGGTGCTGGCCGACCAGACCGTGCCCCGGGCCACCCGCACCCGGCTCACCATCCGGCTCGCGCAGACCGCCGAGCTGGGGCTGCGCTCGGACCAGACGGTGGCGCTGCTGCGGCGCATCATGACCGACGAGCGGCTGCCCGTGGCCGCGCGCGGTGAGCTGCGGCTGATGCTGGGCCTGGTGCTGATGAACCAGGTCGGCGACTTCCCCGGCGGCGCCGCCGAGGTCGAGAGCGCCGTGGACGAGCTGCAGGAGCGCCCCGCGCTGGCCGCCCGCGCCATGTCGGTGCTGTCCTGGCCGGTGCTGCACGGCACCTCGTTCGCCGACGACCGGGCCTGGCTGGAGCGGGCCGAGCTGGCCGCGGCCGCCGGTGACGACGTCGCGATCCAGATGGCGGTCGCCGCCAACCGGGCCACGCTGCTGATGAACTGCGGCGATCCGCAGGCCTGGCAGGCCGCGCGGCGGCTGACCGCCAACGCGACCACGCTGGCCGAGCGGCAGCAGGCCGCGCGCGGCCTGCAGAACCTCGCCGACGCCACGGTATGGCTGGGCATGCACGCCGAGGCCGACGACTTCCTGCGCCAGTCGATCGAACTGGCCGGGCGCGTCGGCGCCTCCGTCATCACCACCGCGGGCCGCTGCACCGCGCTGCACCTGGACTGGGCCATGGGCCGCTGGCCGGGCCTGGCCGACCGGGCCGCCGAGTTCACCGGCCCGGACGGGCCGACCACCGAGGTCGAGGGGCACCTGATCACTGGGCTGCTGGCGGTGGCGCGCGGCGACTGGGACACCGCCGAGACGTCGCTGACCTCGGCCGGGCTGAGCGCGCCGCACAACAGCACCGTGCACGTGGTGGCGGCGGCGTCGGGGGCGTACATCCGGATGCTGCTGGCCCGGGGGCACGGCGAGGAGGCGGTCGCCGAGGCGCGCCGGGGCATGGACCGGGTCCGGGCCAAGGGCGTCTGGTCCTGGGCGGCCGGGCTCGCCCCGTACGCGGTGCAGGCGCTGGCCGAGGCGGGGCACGTCGAGGAGGCCCGGGGGCTGATCGACGAGTTCGAGGCGGGCATGGACGGGCTGGTCGCCCCGAACGCGGCGGCGGCGCTGCAGATGTGCCGGGCCAACCTGGCGGCGGCGCTGGGCGCGCACGACGAGGCGGGCAAGCACTACCGCGACGCGGCCGTACAGTTCAGCGCGCTGCCCCGGCCGTACGAGGCGACGCTGGCCGAGGAGGGCATGGCCCGCAGCGAACTGGTGCTCGCCGAACGGATCGGGGACGCGCTGGCCGTGCTCGGCAACGCGGGCAACGTCTTCGCCCGGCTCGGGGCCGGCTGGGACGCGGCACGCTGCCAGCGGACGCTACGCGAGCACGGGGTGGTGGCCAAGGGCGGCCGGCCCGGCTACGGCGGCGGCCTCACCCCGCGCGAGCGGGAGGTGGCGCAGCTGGCCGCGCAGGGGCGCACCAACCGGGAGATCGCGCAGGTGCTGTTCCTGTCCCCGCGTACGGTCGAGCAGCACGTGGCGCGGGCCTTGCACAAACTGGGCGTCCACTCGCGGGCCGAACTGGCCGGCGCGGTCGCCGACCTGCCCTGAACGGCCTCCGGAACCGTCGCCGGTCCCGGAGGCCGCCTCCTCCCCAGGCCCGCCGGGGGTGGCACGCACTCCCGGCAGGGAGCCTCTCCTGGCCCTGTGCTGGTGGCAGGGGAGCAACGATCGGCTGCTCCCCTGCCTCAAAGCAGTACGCCGCCAGCTCTGGTTTACGGCGCACCGCTCTGCCACACCGCTCATCGAGCGCACTGACCGCGACCGGCGGTGACCGGTCCCGACCTGAAACCGTTCGGAGCCGCCGACGGGGGCACGATTTCCACCCAGCGACACGGAGACGCTGTCACGTGTCGCTGGGGAGTCGTCCGGCGGCTACCAGGTGGTCCACCCATGGCAATAACGATCGGTCAGGGCCGGCGTGGCGACAATCCGTAGAGCGCTAGGTAGGCCATACGCAAACAACCGCGTCGCGGTACGGATGACCCCGGGTACCTATACCCACGGTCCGGTCACGACGAACGTGGACTCCGACTCGAACGCCCGGGTGCGCTGGCCGCGGTCGATCCACAGCTCAGGGCCGCGCCGGTGCAGGAAGTAGTCCGGGTAGTTGTACGACTCGAAGCGCACCGCGCCCCGGCCCCCGTCCCGGGCGCAGAACGTCGCGTCGGCGCGCAGCAGCGCCGACCCGTCGTCCGGATCCAGGTGCAGCCGGTAGTCGCGGTGGCGCAGCCAGCGGCCGTCCAGGGTGCGGAACGAGAAGCAGCTGCTGTCGGCCAGCCCCGCCACCACCGTGTACGTCGCCGCCTGGCGCGTCTGCGCGGGGCTGCGCGGGTCTACCCGGCCGGCCGTGGCGAGGTCGCCGACGGCGTACACGTACACGTCGGTGGGGTCGCCCGCGCGCAGCGACCGCGCGCCGCCGACGGCGAGCGTGCCCGGCGCCGGCACCGCGCCCGGGGCCGGCGCCAGCCCGAACCCGCGCGTGGGCGTCGGCGACGCCGACGGCAGCGCGGGCGCCGACGGCGAGGTGCGCGAACGCGGCGGCAGCGGCGGCAGCGGCGACGGTGAGGGCGCGTCGCCGAATCCGTCGGTGAAACTCCGGCTGCCGCCCGTGGCCCACGCACCCGCGGGCGCGGCCGTACCGCCGTCCGAGCCGGTCACCGCCCAGGCGGTGGCGGCGACCACGAGCGTCGCCGCCACCGCGGACCCCAGGATCACCAGTCGGCGCCTACCCGGCGCCGCCGCGCGCTCCTGCGCTGCCAACTGCTCGACGGTGGCCGGAAGCAGTGGGTCGCCGTTGTCGCGGGCGCCGCGCCGATGCTTGCTCACGGTGCAGCAGGCTACCCACGCCAGACCCTCGATCGCGATCGGCTGTCCGACCATCGACAGTGCTCAGACGGTTGCCGGCACCGGCATGCCGCGCCGCAGCGCGGCGTTCTCCGCCACCGTCCAGGCGGTGCTGGTCAGCAGGTACAGGCCCGCGGCCAGCGGCAGCACCGCCGCGCTGACCAGGATGGCGTACGGCAGCCAGCGCGGCAGCGCCGCCAGCAGCCCCGTCGGCGGCTGCGGCTGCAGCGACGCCAGCCGCACCGCCCGCCGCGACGACAGCCACGCCAGCCCCGCCAGCGCCGCCAGCAGCAGCCCGAACACGGCCAGGTGCGGCCCGGCCGCCGGAGCGAGCAGGTGCGCACCCAGCGGCACCCCGCCCAACGTGCTGTCGAGCAGCGAGTTGGCGTGCCCGCCGATCTCGGTACGCACGAACAGCTGGTAGAGCACGATGAACGCGGGCGCCTGCAGCAGCATCGGGAAGATGCCCGCGAACGGCGACACACCCGCGCCGCGATACAGCTCGGTCATGGCCTGGCCGAACGCGACCGGATCCGTGCCATGGACCTCCCGCAGCCGCGCCAGCTGCGGGGCCAGCGCCGCGCGGGCGCGCTCCCCGCGCACCGCGGCCCGGGTCAGCGGATGCAGCAGCAGCCGCACCACCAGGGTGAACAGGACGACACCAGCGGCGGCACCGCCGAGCGGGGCGAGCACGTCCGACAGCCAGGTGACGACGTTGTAGGCGAAATCGGTGGCGTCAGCCACCGGGGCGAACGAAAGCATGGAGGAACCTCTCTGAGGATGGAGGAATCCGCACACGCGGCAGCGGCCGCCGTGCGGCGGTG
The DNA here is from genome assembly GCF_029948125.1 of Catellatospora sp. KI3. Taxonomy (GTDB): domain Bacteria; phylum Actinomycetota; class Actinomycetes; order Mycobacteriales; family Micromonosporaceae; genus Catellatospora. The sequence goes on along the minus strand of NZ_JASAMB010000007.1, from coordinate 141,623 downwards.
AAGAAGCGGTGATTCCTCAGAGAAGGCCGGGTGCGCGCGGCCGGGCTCGGCCCGCGGCGTCGGGATCGGCGTGCCGGGGCACGCGCTGGCGCCTGGCCCGCTCGCGCAGGCTGCTCCCGAAAGCCGCGTGCCCGTGGCCGGACGCGTCGATGCCCGCCAGCGCCCGCAGCGCGACCACGGAGGCCACGACCAGCACGGCGGCGGAGGCGAGCATGCCGGTCAGGCCCGGCGTCCCGGCGGCGACCACACCCGTGCACAGCAGAGCGAGCCACAGGGTGGCGCTCCAGCGGGAGGCGAGGGCGATCGGCACGGCGCCAACGGTAGCGCGCCCGGACAACCCCGCCACCCGGCACGGGTGGGTTCGTGCAGTTTCGGGGAAACTGCACGAATCTTGGCGGCGATTCCAGCAGTTTCCCCGAAACTGCACGCTCACTTCGCGGCGCGGGCCCGGATGTCAGTGGGTGGGGCGCGGATGTCAGTGGGTGCGGGTGCCGGCGACGACGGTCACGTCGAGGTCGTCGTCGTGGTGCAGGGACGGGTTGAGGCCCGCGGCGCGCAGTGCCGTCGCGGCCGCCGCGGCCTGGTGCTCGCCGCACTCCATGAACACCTGGCCGCCCGGCGCGAGCCAGCTCCCGGCCCCGGCGACGATGCGGCGGGCGACGTCGAGGCCGTCAGCGCCGCCGTCCAGCGCCACCGGCGCCTCGTACAGCCGGGCTTCGGCCGGCAGTAGCGCGATCTCCGCGGTGGGTACGTACGGCACGTTGGCCACCAGCACGTCCACCCGCCCCCGCAGCGTCAGCGGGAGCGCGCCGTAGAGGTCGCCCTGGTACACGGTGCCGCCCAGCGGTTCCACGTTGCGCCGGGCACAGCTCACCGCGGCGGGGTCCACGTCGGCGGCGTACAACTCGACCGGCCCGTCGGCGCCCGCCGCCAGCACCGCCCCCAGCGCCCCGCTTCCGCAGCACAAGTCCACGATCACCGACCCCGTCCGCACGTACGCCGCCGCCCGCGCCACCAGCACCTCGGTACGCATCCTGGGTACGAACACCCCGGGGTCGACCAGCACCCGCCGCCCGGCGAACCGCGCCCACCCGACCACGTGCTCCAGCGGCAGCCCGGCCACCCGGCGCGCCACCAGCTCGGCCAGCAGCTCCGGCGCGGGGTCGCCGTCGCGCAGCACCGCCGCCTCCTCCTCGGCGAAGACACACCCCGCCGCCCGCAGCCGCGCCACCACCTCATCCTGGGCCACCACGTCCCCCTCGGCCGCCACGTAGCCCTCAGCCGCCACGTAGCCCTCGGCCAACACGTACCACGTCACCCTGGGCCGCCACGTCGTCCTCGGCCGCCACGTCGTCCGGCGTCGCCGCTGCCGCCGTCGTCACAGGGCCGCCAGGGCGGCGCGGGCCTCGTCGAGCAGGGTCGGCACCGACGCGGTCGCCAGTACGTGCTCCAGCGCGGCCCGGTACGCGACCGCGTAGGCCTCCTCAGCCGGCACGGACACGTCCGGCTCGACTCCGGCCCCCTCCCAGTTGGTCCCGGTCACCGGGTTCACCGAGCGGGCGTACGGCACCGTCAGCTCCAGCGTCGCGGTGAGCGGCAGGGCCCGCGCCGGGTGCGCTCCCCCGGCCGTCGACTCCCCGACCAGCACCGCCCGGCTCTGCGCCTTGAGGTTGTAGCAGATCTCCTCACCGGCCGAGAAGGTGTCCGGGCCGGTCAGCACGTACACGGGCCGGTCCAGATAGCGCTCGCCGGGCAGGTACGGCAGGCTCCAGTACTGCCGGGTCGCGCCGGTCTCAGCCGACTCGATGCTGTTCAGGTGCGTGCCGCTGTCGGGGAAGAAGTAACTGGACCAGAAGACCGCCCCGTCCGGCGAGCCGCCCCGGTTGCGCCGCAGATCCAGCAGCAGCGCGTACGTGTGCGACACCAGCTCCATCGCCGCCGCGACGGCCCGCCCGCCGACGGCCGGATCGGTGACGCCCCGCAGGTCGATGTAGCCCACGTTGCCGTCGAGCCGCTCCACCCGGCCGATCCGGTGGTTGTCGGTCCGCAGCCGCTCCCGGTACGCCGCCAGCACGTCGCCCGGCGCCCCCTCGCCCCCGTCGGCGTGCCGCCCCCTGCGGGCGCGCAACCGCAGATGCTTGTCGGCGCACAACTCCCGCAGATCGGCATTGAGCCGCTCGACCACCCCGGCCTCGTCCAGGCCCTCGTAGCGCCCCGCGTCGAACCGTTCCCGGATGTTCGCGGCCGCGAACACGGCCCGCTCCGGAAACACGTAATGCGCGCACATGAGCGTGAGCACGCTGTCGACCAGCTCCCTCGGCATGGCCGCCACGCTACTGCAACATGGCGCCCGCCTTCGCGGGCGCGGCGCGCTCGCCTTTCAGGCGGCGTCTTCCCTTGTCGCTGCCGAGCCTGCGGCTCGGTCACGCTCCTCAGTCCAGACGCCGCCGGCGAGCACGCAGTGGTGCGGGGTGCGGGTCGGGATGCGAGGTGCCGGGTTGGGGTTTGAGTGGAGAGAGTGACCGAGGGAGGCGATCTTGCGGACTCCCGTTTCCAGATGATCGCGAACTGCGGTCCGAGTCTCGGGTTGGGCCGCAGCGCATGCCTGGACAGTGACCGCAGAACGCGATCTTCGGACGGCCACGCCGTCATGATCAGCGTCGGCGGTCAGAACGCCGCCCAAAACACGCTGTTCTGACCGCCGACGGCGATCTTGGACGAAGATCGTCGCTGGCGGTCAACAGGCTGTCGCCGTCGACGGCGATCGAGGGTGGAGATCGCCGTCGACGGCGACAACGCGGTGGTGCGGCCCAGGGGCGAGGTCGGCGGGGCGAGGTCGGCGGAGCGAGGTCGGCGGAGCGGGGTCGGCGGGGCGGTGGGTGGGTCAGGTACGGAGGCGGTGGCGGGCGCCGGTGGGCTGCTGCGGGATGCGGGCGGCGGCCTCGGCCTGGCCCTCAGCGTGGGTGATGAGTTCTTCGCTGGTCAGGCCGCAGGCGGTGATGTCGGTGACGGCCAGCCAGGACATGTGTACGCCGCCGTCGCCGCCGACGGTCGCCGCCCACCGGGTGCCGGTCGGATGCGTCGCGACCACGACCACGCCCACCCGGCCCAGATCGGCCAGCAGCGCGTCGAGGTCGCGCAGCTGCTCTGTGTGCTCGCCCCACGGGTCGGCGATGAACAGCACGTGCGTGGCCCAGGTGGTGACGTTGTTGATGCGCGCGGTGACCGTGTCGGCGGTCTGCGTGTCGTGCAGCACCGCCGCGTTGGCTGCGGCCCGGCGGCCGATGCGCGCGAGCGCGTCGCTGACCGACGAGCTGAACCGCACCCGGTCGTTGAGCGCGGTCAGGGCGCGTACGTCGGCGCCGCTGAACCCGGCCACGACCACCGACGCCTCGTCGGCCCAGGCGGCGGTGGCGACCTCGGCGGCTAGGAACCGCAGCAGGTCGTCGCAGCGTTGCGGGTCGCCGACGAGGGTCAGCAGGCCGGTGCGCTCGCCGTCGACGTACAGCTGCCCGCCCTGCGGCCAGGCGCCGACCTTGAGCAGGCCGGGCAGCAGCGACGGGGCGGTGTGGACGTCGGGCAGCCAGGCGGCGCTCGGCAGCGACCAGGTGTTGGGCCACTGCACCTCGAACGGCTCGGGCGGGTCGGCGCACGGGGCGGCCAGGATGATGGCCAGGTCGCCGCCGTGTTCCCAGGCCGCGGCCACGTCGGGCATCTCCCACGGGGCCCGGCCGCGCAGGCCGAGGGTGAGGTGGCGCAGCCCGGCGTCGAGCCGGTCGGCGGCCTGGTGGCGCGGGACTTCGCGCACCCTGAAGTCGAAGGCGCTGCGCGGGCCGCGCCGACGCTTGCGGCGTACCCGGAGCTGGTGCATGCGGCGGATGCGGCGGCGCACCACCATGTGCCCGGCCATCACGCCGGCCAGGGCGAGTCCGGCGCCGGTGGCCAGCACCTTGATGTGGCCGGTGCCGGGGTCGGTCTCGTCGAGGCCGGGCGGGTTGGCGGGGGTGGTGCTCGCCGGGGTGGTCACGACCGGCGACGGGATCGCGGTCGGCGAGGCGGCGGGCAGGCTGGGGCGTACGGCCGGGGCGGGGACCGCCGACGGGGTCGGCGCGGGGGCCGGGGTGGCGGTCGGCGGCGGGGTCTGCGTGGCGGGCGGGGGTGTGGCGGGGTCCTCGACGGCGGGCAGCAGCAGTTTGCCGGTGGCGTGGCGGGCGTGGCCCCGGTCGTACGAGTCGGCGGGCAGCACCAGCCGCCAGCCCGGCTCGATGTGGTTCGGGTTGCGCACCAGCTGTGGGTTGAGCGCCGCGATCTGGTGGAACCGGTCGAAGTCGCCGGTGAACCGCTCGGCGATGCAGCCCAGGTAGTCGCCCTTGCGCACCACGTACACGGGGCGTTCGACGAGTTGGTGGGCGGGGGCGAGCCGGACCAGGTCGGTCGGCGGGCGCGACACCGGCACCAGGGCCCCGGTGTGCGGCACCGCGGTCGCGGGGCCGAGTGCCAGCACGGCGGATCCGCCGATGGGCACGGCCCCGACGGGGGCGGTCACGGGCACCACCGCGACGACGCGGCCGGCCATCGGCGCGGGCACCGAGCCGGTGGCGGCGGTGGCCATGCTGGTCCCGGCGAACACGGCGATCATCGCGCCGATCAGCGCCGCGACGATGCGCTGCTGTACGCCGAGGCCGGGGATGCGGCGGGCGCGGCGCCCGCGCAGCCGGGCCGGGATCTCCAGCAGCACGCTGATCGCGAACGTGAACCAGGCGAACCAGCCGGCGAGCGCGAGCAGCCGAAGGAACAGCCGCCCGTCGTCGGGCGAGGTCAGCAGCGTGGTCAGCTCGTCCAGGGACGGCACGTGGTCGGGCAGCGGGTTGCCCGCCACCTTGAGCAGTGCCATGGGCGCGCCGACGAGCACCGCGGCGAGCAGTGCCAGTGCCGCGAGCCCGGCGAGCAGGCGCACGAACCAGTTGGGCCTGGTGCGCTGGTCGATGGCCATGGGTGCGCCCTTTCGCTAGCTCTCGGCGGTCTATCCGATGAGGAGTGTTGCCGTCGCTTCGCCGGTCACCGTCCAGGTGCCCCCGCCGAAGAAGTCCAGCCCTACCGGGTTGGGGTAGGTGATGGTCGCGCGTACCGTCACGCCGCGGCGGTCCTCGGTGAGGGTGACCGTGCCGGTGGCGCCCACGGTGCGCATGTACGCGCGCGCCGCGGCGGTGGCCAGGGCGGCGTCAAGGACCTTCGGCTTGCCCTGGATCGCGTCCTCGGGGTCGATGGCCTGCCCGGCGGCGCGCGCCGCCTCGCTGGCGATGTTGTCGGCGCGCTGCAGCGCCCGGGTCCGGCCGGTGCCGACCACGACGAGCCCGATGGTGATGACCCAGGTGGTGGCGATGATGGCGAAGAAGACGGTGATCTTGCCGCCGTCGCGCCGGAGGAGCGGGTTCATCCGCGGCTCCGGTACTTGTCGAGCGGGCTGGTGAAGGTCGAGGTCAGGGTGGCGCTGCCGGGCATGCCGGGCAGGATGATGTCGGTGAAGTCTGCCACGCAGGTCAACGACACCCGCACGGTCGCCGACTGGCCCACCGGCACGTCGAAGCCGCTGGTGTCGGTGGCGACGGTCATCGTCCGGCAGCGGATGCCCTGAGCGGCGAAGGAGCGGGCGGCCGCGTCGCGCGCCTGGATGCCGGCCGTGGCCTCGGTGCGGGCCAGGCTCGCGGTGCGGGCCGCGTCGTAGGCGGCCGCGTCGGCGGCCTGGCGGGCCAGCCCCAGGCGCCCCGCCATGACCACGGCGATGAAGAACACGATCGCGGTGGGGGCGAGGATGGCGAGCTCGACCGCCGCCGAGCCGCGCTCGCGCGCCTCGCCCCTCATCGGGTGAACCTTTCCACCGGGCCGTACGCCGTGTGGGAGACCGTGAACTCCCAGAACGGGATGATGCTCTGCGCCTTGCCCGTGACGGTGACCGTCGCGACGTCGGCGTTGACCGAGGCGGTGACGTCGGTGTCGGCGATGCCGAAGCCGACCCGCCGCAGGAACGCGCGGGCCCGGTCACGCCCGGCGGTCGCGTCGGAGCCGTAGTTGCGGGCCGCGTTGGCGCCCTGGGTCGCGGCGGCCAGGGCCAGCGCCTTCGCCTGGTACACGAAGGCCGCCTGCACCACGAGGAACGTCACCACCAGCAGCGGCAGTGCCATGATCGCCATTTCGACGGCGGCCGCGCCCCGGTCGCGGCGGGCGAGTCGGCGTGCGCGCAGCCCCCGCCGGCCCCACGACGGGAGCCGGCGACGGCGTACGAGCGATTGTCCTGGCATGGCTCAGGGCAGGTTGACCGTGGTCGGAACGTTGTTGGCCCAGCCCCGGGCGACGCCGTAGATGATGCCGCCGACGAGGACCGCGGCCGACGCCATGATGAAGATCATCACAACGTGCGGCACCGGGCCCTCGCCCTTGTCCCGCGTGGCCGGGTCGGTCAGGGTACGCAGCTTCTCGCTGGCGGACACCACGAGTTTCAGCAGCATGGTGGTGGTGCTCCCTTCTTGTTATACCTGGGTGATCAGGCTCGCCATCAGCGGATATCCGACGAGCACGAGCAGGATGACGATGAGCAGGGTGGAGGGGATGTCCAATTTCGAGCTGCGGGTCTTGGCGTCCTCCAGCGCCCGGACCCTGATCTGGTCGCGCAGCGACGCCGACTGGGCCCGCAGCGTCTGGTAGACCTGCGCCCCGTCGTTGCCCGCGCTGCGCATGATGTCGGCGAAGCTGTCCAGCTCCACCACCTTGATGTCGGCGGCGAGCGTCTTGAGCTCGTCCCACGGCGGCCGCATCTGCAGCTGGGCGGTGAGCAGCGTGGTGCGCAGCCGGGTGTACGGCCACCCGTCGCAGATGCTCGCCGACCGCTCCATCGCCTCGACCGCGCCGTGCCCGGAGCGCACCTGGTGCGCCGTCAGGGCCGCGTACGTGCACAGCGCCCGGACGAACTCCGCCCGCGCCGACGTCGCCTTGGCGATCATGTCCAGGTGCGCCATCAGCGCCGCTGCCAGCGCGAACAGCAGCGTCGCCGCGACCGGGATGACTAGCGGGATGGAGAACCCGAGCAGCACCGCCGCGACGGTGAGCAGCACCGGCAGCATGAACGCCGCCAGCGCCGACAGCCCGATGCTGAACAGGTGGCGCCCGGCGGTGCGGCCGAGGATGTCGAGGTCGGCGGCGGGCAGCCGCAGGCGGGTCAGCCAGTCGGTGGCCGTCGGGGCGGATGCGGTGAGTTCGCCGTCCGGGCCGAGCGTGGGGTGCAGTCGGCGCAGCGCCGGGCCCAGCGCGGGCGTGGCCGGCACGAACTGGATGACCAGCAGGTACAGCCCGTAGCCGACGACCGCGCCGGCGGCGATCACCAGGCCGAACCAGAAGTCCACGGTCATGACGGCACCGCCGGGGCCTTGTCGGTGTCGGCGCGCAGCAGCCGCGGCAGCCGCGGCGGCAGCGACAGCCCTCGGATCCACAGCATCAGGCCGATGTACAGCGCCGTCAGGGCGACCAGGATCAGCTGCCCCATGCTGGTGCGGTAGGGCGCGGCGTACTCCGCGCTGAACGCGCCGAACACCAGCAGGGCCACCGTCACGCCGGTGAGGAACCGCACCGTGAAGCGGGCACTGGCCCGCTCGCTGTCCACGGTGGACCGGGACACGATCTCGTCAGACAGCGCCTGGGCGATGTCGGACAGCGCGGCGTATAGGCCGTCGCCCGCGTCGGCGGCCTGCAGGATCAGCGGTGCGATGACCTCGTCGGAGCTGTGGTCGTCGAGCTCCTCGGCGAACAGCCGCAGCGCGGTGGGCGCGTCGGTGCCCGCCTGCAGCCGGGCCGCCAGCGTCTTGATCTCGACGTTCAGCAGCGGCGGGGCGGTCCGCGCGGTGGCGATGATGGCGGCCTGCAGGCCGATGCCGTTGCGGACGTAGTCGCTGACCCGCCGGGTCCACATCTCCAGGGCGCCCAGCCGGGCGATCGCCTTCTTCTCCGCGCTGGCCGCGGAGAACAGCCACGGCACGCCCGGAATGGCCAGCAGCACGATCACGCCGCCGATGGGCCAGCCGGTGAACAGCCACGCGGCCGCCCCGGCCACCACCGAGAAGACCAGCAGGGACCGGTGGGTACGCCGCTGCGCGACGGTGCGCCCCGGACCGGCCCAGAACCGGCGCAGCCACAGCTTCGTGGGCGAGGCCGGACCGACCGGCTTGCTGGTGCCGACCAGGAACGCGATCGCCATCGCCAGGCCGCCCCCGACCAGCAGCACCGACAGGATCGCCAGTATCTGGATCATGAGCGCACCCGCTTGGTGTGCAGTTCCCGGGTCCAGGAGCCCCGGTTGTGCGCCCCCGCCTCGATGTACGGGATCAGCTCGCGCGGGTCGTAACCCACGTCCATCAGGTCGTCGCGGATGCGCTCGGGCAGGTGGCGGGGCACGCCCCGGCCGTCGGGCCCGGGGCCGAACACGGTCGTGGTGATGACCCGGCCGTCGCGCATGCCGCCGACCTCGATCACGTGCGAGACGAACCGGTGCTCGCCGCCGCCGATGGCCCGCTCGTCGACCACGGTCGTGTAGACGATCAGGTCGATGCCCTGGGCCGCCATCCGCAGCGCCTGCTCGGCGCCGATGTCGTTGCCGTACGAGCAGGCCAGCTGCACGATCGAGTCCATCACCTCGCGCGCCTGCCGGGCGTGGATGGTGCACATCGCGCCCCGGCTGACCGTCATCGCCCGCAGCATCGGCACGATCTCGCGACCGCGGGTCTCGCCCACGATCACCCGCCGGACCCCGAGCCGCTGCGTGATCGGCATCATGTCGTGCAGGGTCTTCTCGCCGCGGCGCTTGCCGTTGTTGTCGTACTCCCCGTGGCCCTGCAGGGCCTCCAGGCTGATCACCCAGTTCTCGTCATGCGGCATCGCGGCCTCGTGCAGGCCCAGCTCGCGCGACTCCTCCAGGGTGATGTACGGCTCCCCCGCCGGGATGGTGCGCGCCAGCGCCCGCAGCAGCGTGGTCTTGCCCGAGGCGGCCAGGCCCGCGACCATTATGTTCGCGCCCGCCTCCAGCGCCTTGACCAGGAAGCGGTACATCAGCAGGTCGATCATCCCGTAGCGGTCGCGCAGCTCCTCCAGCGACGCGGCGAACAGCGTGTGCTTGCGGATGTAGACGATCGGCCGGGGCGACACCTTGTACAGCACCGTCATCCGGGAGCCGTCGGGCAGCTGCATGTCCAGCTCCGGGTTGGACTCCGACAGCTGGCGCTCGGTCGCGGCCACCCGCATCGCCAGCACCTGGAGCATGCCGACCAGTTCGTCGTCGCTGTCGGCGACCGGCTCGCCGCGGCTGCGGCTGCCGTCGGCGTGGTGCAGCAGCACCTGGTCGCAGCCGATGATGTGCACGTTGGTGACGTACGGGTCGTCCAGCAGGCGCTGCAACCGGCCCGCCCCGAACATGCCCGCGACGACCGCGTCGAGCAGCGCCTGCTCCTGCGCCGGGCTGATCGGCTGGCCCGCGTGCGCCATCGCCACCGCGTAATCGGCGATGATCTCGCGGCCGATCCGGGCGGCGACCTCGCGCCGGTAGGCCGGAGTGACGTTGGCCGCGTCGGTGAGCAGCCGGGTCAGCGTCTCGGTGACCCGGCTCTGCAGCTGGCGCACCACGCCGTAGTCGATCGGCACCGGCAGGTTCGGCGCGGCCGACGGGGCCCCCGGCGACGGCGGACCCGCGTACGCGACGGCGGTGCCGTGCGGCGAGGGCACCCGGGCGTGGCCGTTGACCCGCACCGGCGGGTTGGGCTCGGGCGGCGGCAGCGGGATGTACGGGCGGGCGGTCATCGGACCACCGGCAGTCGCTCGGTGTCGCGGCGCGACGCCTCCGGCCGGGCGACGGCCATCGCCGCGCAGACGTTGTCGTACGCCGCGGCGGCGGCCTTCATCAGCGGCGCCCGGCGCCGCCCCCGGCCCTCGCCGGACAGCGCGGCCCCGCTGCCCGGATCCCACGGCAGCGCGGCGACCACCGGCACGCCCAGGTTGCGGGAGATGTCGCGGCCGGAGATGCCGCTGCCCACCAGCAGCAGCCCGACGCTGCTCTCCACGAACCCGGGCGGCAGCTCGCGGCGCATCGCCCCGATCGCGGAGGCGGCCGGGGACACGGTGCGCAGCGAGCGCGCCCGCACCGTGAGCAGCACCAGGTCGGCCCGCCCCAGCAGCGACCAGGGCGGGTTCGCCCCGGCCAGGCGGCCGCAGTCGGCCAGCACCGTGCTGCCGGTCATCCGGGCGAACAGGTCGCCCAGGCTGGTCCAGGCCAGGTTCAGCGACGAGCTCTGCGACGGCTCGGTCAGGCCGGGCAGCGCCATCCGCTGCTGGCGCGGGGAGTCCAGGTCGATGAGGTTGCCGGTCAGGTCCTGCTCGGCGGTGCCGCGCAGGGCGGAGGAGGCCAGCGGCAGCACGCCCCGGTTGGTGGGCAGCTCGTAGCGCGACAGGTATCCGGCGAGCAGGTCGCCGCCGGCGGGGTCGCACTCGGCCAGCAGGGTCGGGGCGGGCCACGTCAGCGTGAAGGCCAGCGCGGCGGTGGAGCACCCCGGCGAGCCCTTCGCCGAGACCAGGGCGATCAGCGTCATCGTGGCCGCCCTACGGCCCGTCGAGGGTGAGCACGAGGCGCTTGTCGGCCGCGTACAGCGCCACGGTGGGCGCGTCGGCGGTGGCGACCTCGACGTTGAGCAGGGTCTGGCCGACCTTGGTGCCGGCGACCCGGTCGATGATCCTCGCGGCGATGGTGCGCGGCGGGACCAGCTCCGGGGCGCCGCCGTCGACGGCCGGGCGCACCTCCGGTTTGAGCACCAGCAGCACCGAGGCGCCGACCGGGATGCGCGACAGGGTCGGCATCCGGTCCTCGTCCAGGGCGATGCCGACCAGGTCCATCCCGGGTGCGGGCACCGGCGTGTCGGTGATCTGGTCCATCGTGATCAGCGAGCCGGGCACCAGCGCCATCAGCGTCCGCTTGCCGACCACGTTCGCGGCCTGCCCGGCCGGGACCGGCTTGAGCCCGGCCGCGTCGTTGACCCGGACGATGACCAGGTCCGCCGCGGTGATCTCCGCTCCGGCGCCGATCGGGCGGCCGACGGCGAGGAAGTCGTGGGTGCTGCCCATCCGCAGGACGACGTAGCCGGCGGTCAGCGCGCCGAGCACGATCAGCAGCACCGCCAGCGAGGCCTGGGCCCACGATCTGCGGCGCGGCGCCGAGCGCGCCACCCCGATCGGCGGCAGCGGCGCCCGGGCCGGAACGTTGGTCGTCGTGATGCTCATGCCCACTTCTCCTGACTGCTGTGCCTCACGTGCGGGTGCGCGCTCATGAGTTGTTCACCACCTGCATCTCGTCGATGCGGATATTGACCGAGGACACCCGGGTGATCGTGACCGTGCCGGAGCGGCCGCCACCGGACCACGTCACGCGCCAGTAGCTGCGGGCGGTGACGGTGTACTTGCCGCCGGTCTTGTCGCGCGAGGACTTGGTGTACTTGTAGCCGCAGTTGGGCGACGCGTCGTCGCCCTGCGACGGGGTGTACTCCGTGCCCGCGTTGCGGCAGGTGACCCGGCCGCCGTCGCCCATGGTCCAGACGATCCGGGTCACGTTGGCCTCGGCGGTGACCGACAGGCCGGGCACCGAGGCGGTGGCGCGGAGCGGCCCCCAGGTGCGGTTGCTGACCTCGTTCCACATCCACACGGGCAGGCCGACCAGGCCCGGCCCGTTGGCGGGGTCGGGCGCCAGCCCGATGGCCGGGCCGCGCAGCGGCATCTGGTTGATCGCGCGCAGGGCCAGGCTGATCGGGGACGGCAGGCCGCCGTAGCCCGGTGGCGGGCTGGTCAGGTACTGCGTGGTCGCCTGCTGCCAGCCGGCGGACAGGCCGCCCCAGCACCAGACCGCGTACATGAAGCCGTTGGCGGGGTTGTGCCCGGCCCACACCGGATCGTCGATGGACAGCTCGAGGCGGTCGTAGTAGCAGCTGTCGGTGTGGTTGAACCAGCCGAGGCCCGGCTTGTAGCAGGACACCTGGCCGAGCTGCTCGTGCTCGCACAGGGCGTCGCCGCCTCCGCCGCCACCGCCTCCGCCGCCCCCACCGCCGCCGCCTCCGCCCCCGGTGACGATCAGGATGCAGTCGCCGCTGTTGGGCGGGCAGTAGATGTAGTCGGCCCAGGCCGCCGGGGGTGTCACCACCAGGCCGGCCACCACCGCCAGCAGCGTGGCGGCCAGTGCGGCCAGGGCCCGGCGCGGGGAGAGGATGGGACGGTTCAGCATGACGCACCCCTGTCTGCCTGCGACTCGACCCAGCGCCACGCGCCGTCGGGGTAGAGCCCCGCGCGCATGGTGACCGGGTAGCGCTGGTTCTGCTTCGGTGCCGAGACGGACTTGCCGGTCTTCTTGTCGACGGTGTCGGTGCCCGCGTCGTCGACGCAGACCTCGATCGTGATCGAGGTCCCGCTCACCGACACCACCCGGCGCAGCGCGACAGTCGGCTCGCCGGTGCGCACGTAGCCCTGCTCGCCCAGGACGCCCAGGTCGCGTTCGAGCGCGGCCATGTACCGGCCGCCGGAGTAGGCGTACATCGGGCGGGCGGTGATGTCCGGCGCCCAGTCGTACCTGCCGGTCTGGGCGGCCTTGACGTAGATCACGTTCAGCTTCTGGAAGTTGGCCCAGGCCGCGTCCACGTTCTGCTGGTCCTCGGGCTCCAGCGAGGGGCCGGGTGCGACCGGCTGGGCCGAGGCGCGGTTGGGCTTGATGTCGGGGTCGACGGCGCGCGGGCCGCCACATCCGGCGGACATGGTCAACGTGGCCGCGACAACCGTCGCGAGGACCACGAGTCGTCCACTGTGGCTGGATGGATTCACGCGCCCCCCTCGTCCCCGACGAGCTTCGCTGACTCCTTACACCTGCCGAGAAAACCGCTGTCTGGTAGCGCCTCCCCCGTTCCAGACGGCCGATCGTACGACGAGGTCGACCGATATAACAAGGGGTGGAGAATGTCCATACGTACAGTATTCGATACCAAATCTTCCGTGCTCTCATCAGGACGATCACACTGTCCACTTCGTGCCGTCGCGACACCTCCCATTCATGTTGATCAAGAAATTATGCGAATCATGGCATGGATGTCCGGTTCCGAAATTCATGATCGGTAAGGGTCGGCGGCCGTGATTTGCGGGGAATTGGGCGTTTACCTGGGTAGGATGGTGAAGATCAATCGACGGGGGTGGTCGTAATGGCGACAGTCAGCAGCGGAACTGGGCTGATCGCGCAGCCGGGAACCTTCGAGGGCGTCGTCGACTGGTACGCGCGCATGCGTGCCCACGAGCCGGTCAGCTGGGACGAGCAGTACGGCGCCTACCACCTCTTCGGCTACGACGACATCGAGGCGGTCCTGTCCGACCCGGTCACCTTCTCCTCCGACCTGACCGGCCTGATGCCGCCGCAGGCCGAGTTGGAGCTGTTCAGCCGGGGCAACTTCGTCCGGATGGACCCGCCGCGCCACGACAAGCTGCGCCGCCTGGTGAGCAAGGCGTTCACCCCCCGGGTGGTGGCCGAGCTGGCCCCGCGGATCACCACCATCACCGACGAGCTGCTCGACGCCGTCTCCGGCAGCCCCCGCTTCGACCTCGTCCAGGCCCTGGCCTACCCGCTGCCCGTCACCGTGATCGCCGAGCTGATCGGAGTGCCCGCCTCCGACCGCGCCGAGTTCCGCCGCTGGGCCGACTCGCTGCTCAACGCCCAGCTGCCGGAGCGGGTCATCCCGGACCAGGCCCGCCTGGACCAGGCCGGCGAGCGCCTCCGCGCCATGATCGACTACCTGCTGGCGCACATCCGACAGCGCCGCCGCTCCCCCGCCGACGATCTGACCACCACCCTGATCGCGGCGGAGGTCGACGGCGAGCACCTGACCGACGAGGAGATCGTGGGCTTCCTCGGCGTGCTGCTGATCGCCGGGCACATCACCACGACCACGCTGCTCACCAACACGGTGTGGTGCCTGGACGAGCACCGCGACGCCGCCGCCGCGATCCGGCGCGACCCGGCGAAGATCGCGCCGATGCTGGAGGAGGTGCTCCGCTTCCGCTCCCCGTTCCCGCGCCTGGCCAGGCTGACCACCGCCGAGGCGACCGTCGGCGGGCAGCGCGTCGCCGCCGGGAAGATCCTCATGCCCTGGATCGCCTCGGCCAACCGCGACGAGCGGCACTTCGCCCACCCCGACCGGTTCGACATCGACCGCAACCCGAACCAGCACCTGGCGTTCGGCCACGGCATCCACTTCTGCATCGGCGCGCCGCTGGCCCGCCTGGAGGCCCGCCTGGCCATGACCATCCTGCTGGAACGCTGCCGCGACCTCGAAATCGCCGACGGCGCCGAGTTCTACGACGCCCGCATGATGACCGGCGCCCACACCCTGCCCCTCCAGGCCACCTGGATCTGACCGCGACCACCGACCGGCTTCCGTCCGCCGACGGTTGCCGTGAAGGAGCGTGACATCGCGCAGCGATGCAGCGACGCGCGGCTGCCGTCGGCTTCCGGGACGGAAGCCCGCGCCCGCGGAGGCGGCGCCGTCTACACGGTGCGTTGGTGGGCGGAGACGGCGAGCTCTACTCGGGAGTGGACGCCGATCTTGGCGAGGATGCTGGAGACGTGGGACTGGACCGTGCGGCGGGACAGGAACAGGCGTTCGGCGATCTCGGGGTTGGACATGCCGCTGGCGACCAGCAGGGCGATCCGGTGCTCGGTCTCGGTGAGCGCCTCCCAGCCGGTCTTGGGGCGCCGGCGCGGGCCGACCCTGCCCCGGCGTACCCCGACCTGACGCAGCCGCGCCTGCGCGCGGGCCACGTCCCAGGCCGCGTCGCACCCGGCGTAGCCCTCCAGCGCCCGCGCCAGCGGCTCGCGCGCCCGCTCCGCCTCGCCGCGCGCGGCCAGTAGCGCGGCGGCGTCCTCGTCGGCCTGGGCCTGGTGGAAGCGCCAGCCGCAGCCGCCGAACCCCCGCGCCGCGGCCAGCACCAGGTCCGGGTCGCCCTCGGCCAGGCCCCGGCACAGGGCGGCCGTCGCGGCGAGGCTGGCCACGGCGGGCTCGGCCCGCGCCAGCTCGGCCACCGTGTCGGCGAGGGCCCGCCCGCGCGCGTCGTCCCCGGCCGCCGCGGCCAGCCGGGCCAGGTCGCCGCAGCAGTGGTAGATCAGGCGGTGGGGCAGGTGGTCGGCGACCGAGGCGTGCTCCCAGTACGGGTACAGCAGCTCGATCGCGTGCCGCGGCCGCCCCTGCTCCCGCAGCGCCCCCGCCCAGCCCGACAGGTAGGCGTACTGCGCCTCGGCCTCGCCGTGCCGGGACTGCGCCACCACGGCGACCTCGCGCGCGGGGCGGTCGCGGTGCAGCGCGATCAGCGCGTCGAGCCCGTGCAGCCAGGGCAGGTCGCCCAGCGGGTCGGGGTGCTCCCGGCCGGACTCGATCTCGGCCAGGGCGTCGTCCCAGCGTCCGGTCAGGAAGCGCAGCTGCGCCCGCAGCGCGTGCACCAGGGTCAGGTACGGCCCGCCGTAGCGTTCGTTGCCGTCCAGCGCGTACGCCAGCGCCGCCTCTGCCTCGTCCAGCCGGTCCAGCAGCAGCAGGCAGTAGCCGCTCAGCACGTGCTCCCCGGCGGGCAGGTCGGGCAGCACGCCCGCGCCCAGGTCGGCGACGGCCAGCTCGGCCAGGGCCAGCCCGCCCGGGACGTCGCCCTCGATGAGCCGCAGCACCCCCTGGACCATCCGGCCCAGCGCGACGGCGTAGTGGTCGCCGGCGGCGGTGCCGTCGGCGATGGCCCGCCCGGCCGCGGCGGCACTGGCTTCGTGCCGGCGCAGGAAGAACAGCGACTTGGCGCAGAAGCCGTGGAAGCGGCCGGTCCTCTCGGGCGGCAGATCGGGCCGGGCCAGCGCCGCCTCCGCCACCCGGACCGCCTCGGCCTGGCGGCCCTGCCGGAAGCAGGCATCCATCAGCAGCCAGTACAGCTCGGCGCGGCGGTGCGGGTCGGTGTCCTTGGCCAGGGCGCCCCGGGCGGCGCGCTCGGCCTCGTCCACCTCGCCCGCCCAGATCAGCGCCCGGACCAGCTGAAAGCGCAGCTCGTACGCCTGGGTGCCGGTGACCGAGGCCAGCGCCCGCCGCAGCAGCCGCACCGCCGTGCCCGGCGCCCGCGTGATCAGCTCCTCGGCCGAGCGGTCCAGCCAGTCCAGCGTGGCCGGATCGAGCACCGACCCGCTGACCAGGTGCTCGGCCACCCGGTCGACCCCGCCTCCCGCCGTGATCAGCACCTGCCCGGCGCGCAGGTGCAGCGCCGCGCGCAGCTGCTCGGGCACCCCCTCGACCAGCGCCTGCCGGATCAGCGCGTGCCGGAACTCCAGGTAAGGCCCCGCGTCGACCAGGATGCCCGCCTCGATCGCGGCCGACAGCAGCTCCGACAGCCCCAGCACCGGCTCGCCCAGAACGGTGGCCAGCTCGCCCACGTCGATGGTCCGGGACAGCACCGCGGCCTGCTGGAGGATCTCGCGCTCGCGCGCGGGCAGGTAGTCCAGGCGGCCCAGGATCGAGGCGAGCAGCGACGGCGGCAGCCGGCCAGGCCCGATCAGCTCGGCCCGCCCGTCCGCCACCCGGATGCCGCCCTCCCGCTGCAGCGCCGCGACCAGTTCGGTGAGGTAGAAGGGGTGGCCGCCGACCCCGGCGAGCAGCGCGGCCAGCCGCGGGCCGGGATCGGCGCCGAGGGCACCGGCGGCCAGGTCGGCGGCGTCGGCGGGGGCCAGCGGGTCCAGCCGCAGCGAGTGGGCGCCGCGCGCGTGCAGGCTGCGGATGAGCCCGGCCAGCTCACCCCGCGCGGGCGCGCGGGCGGCGAGCACCAGCAGCAGCGGATACTCCTCGATGCCCCGGCCGAGGCGGTGCAGCACCACCATGCTCTCTTGGTCGGCCCACTGGGCGTCGTCGACGATCACCGCGACGGGCCCCTGGGCGCACCAGGTGTCGACCAGGTCGAGCATCGCCTCGGTGACCGCGAGCTGGTGGTTGGCGGCGGCGGCGCTCTCGGCCAGCGCGCCCTCGCCGCGCAGCAGCCGCAGCACCCGCCCGGCGGCCGGGTCGTCGCCGGCCGCGCGCAGGTCCAGGCAGGCGGCCATGGTCGCGAACGGCATCTGCTGCTCGAGGTCCTCGGCGGTGCCGCGCAGCACCCGCATGCCCAGCCGGGCGCAGGTGGCGGCCGCGTGGTCGAGCAGGGTGGTCTTGCCGATGCCCGGCTCGCCCGCGAGCACCGCGGCCGCGCCGTGGCCGGCGGCCGCGTCCCGGGCCAGCGCGTCCAGCCGCTCGATCTCGCTCGCCCGGCCCACGAAGACGGGCGCCGCCATGGCCCAAGCCTAGTCGCGGGCGACGCCCGTACAGGGCGTTACCCGCACCAGCCTCAAGCCTGGCGGCGTCGGGATGGGTGAGACCGGTCCGCGGCCGTGGGGCGGCGCCTGGGCGGACCGTGGGGCTTGCTCAGCAGGCGGCAGGCTCGGCGTACATCTCGTCGATGACGGCCAGCACGCCCGCGATGGTGGTGCGCGCCCGGGTGGCGATGTGCTCCACCGGCGCGTTGCCCGCGAAGGCCTCCCGGATGGCGGCACGCATCGACGCACTGTCCGTGCCGTGGGGCAGCGCCTGGTCGATCAGGTTCAGCGTGCGGTCTGCGGCGAGGTACATCCAGTGGTCTCCGTTCCGTGCGGTGCGCCTTTCCGACATCCACGATCCGGCACCGGGGCGCCCGGAACATCCGCCAGCTAGCGGTAACCGGCGAGGGATTCGTCCCCCGCCGGCGCTGTCACGTCCTGTTCGCGATGTTCATCCCCGGGCTAGCCGGGGTGCACCCCCACCGCGTCGCGGATCTTGAAGCCCTCGCGGGCGTCGGCGGACCTGGCGCAGTGCGCGCAGCAGTAGAAGTGCCCCGACACCTCGACCCCGTGCCCGATGATCTTGCAGGCGCAGTGCTCGCACACCGGCGCCAACCGCTGCACCGCGCACTCGAAGCTGTCGAACACGTGCACGTTGCCGCCCGCGGTGTGCACCTCGAACGACAGCCAGTACTCGTTCTTGCAGACCTCGCACGTACCCATCACGCCTCCCGTAGGTCACTGAGCCCCTCATCCCGAGCACCGAAACCAGTCTCAGCGAAGGAAGGGCCCCTTCTTATCGTTTTGCGCAGAAGAAGGGCCCCTTCCCAACCGGTCGCCCACGGCGCAGCCTCGGGTCAGTACCCGCAGGCGCGCACGTCGACCGGGGACACCTGGAACGAGTGCAGGTAGCCGCCCAGCGAGGTGTAGAGCCACATCGCCGCGTACGGTCCGCTGCCGCCGACCGGCTCACCGGAGGTCCAGCAGAGCACCTCGACGGTGCTGCCCGCCGCGAGCTTCGCGATCACCGAGGCGTCGGTGCTCGGGTACGACCGCAGGTTCGTCGCCTCCCGCACCGTCGCCCGCTCGTCCCGGGCCCCCGCCCGCGCCGATGCGGCCGGGAAGGCGCCGAGCGCGACCGCGAGCGCGGCTGCCGCGACGATCGAGCGTCTGAATGTGGGTCCCATCGTCCACCGCCCTAGCGTGGGGTGAGGGACCGGCCGGTCCTACCAGGAGATGATCATCGACTCCAGGCTACGCCCCGCCGTCCGTCGACGCCGGACAACGCGGGACAGCGCGGGCGGCCCCGACCTGGCACCATCCCCCGCATGAACGGGGAACCCCTACCGCGAACGTCTCCACTGGCCGCCGCCGTCGCCGCGGTCGCGGCCACCGCCGTCGGCGCCACCTTCGCCGTCATGAACGTGTATCCGGCCATCGCCGGCGCCCGCGTCGACCAGCCGGAGGCCGACCACATCCGGCTCATCCTGCTCGGCACGCTGATCGCCGCCGTCGGCGCGGCGGTGCTCGCGGTGCCGCTGCGGCACCGGTTCGGCGGCTGGCCGCTGGCCGGGGCGGGTCTGGCCGCGCTCATGGCCGTCGCGGCGCTGACCAGCTCGATCTCCGGGCCGGAGGCGGTCCTGCTGTACTGGGCCGCGCTGAGCGCCACCGGCGGGCTGGCCCTGCTCGGCACGCTGAACGCCGCCGCCGGATCCGTCCACCGGCTCGCGATCGGTGCCGGACTGGCCGCGGGCCTGGCCGGCAGCCGCCTGCTCTGGCACCTGATGAACCTGGCCTACGCCCAGGTCGACCTGCCGCCGACCGCGGCCGAGCTGATGGTGCCCGGTGCCACGCTGCTGCTGGTGATCGTCGCCGCGCTGACCGACCCGCCCGGCCGACCGGTGCGGCCCGAGCAGCCGGAGCGGCCCGCGGGCACCGGCGGCCTGCTCGCCGTCGTGGGCGCGGCGGTCTTCCTGCTGGCGGCCGGTTCGGTGACCCTGCGGGTGCTGTACGAGGCGCTGCGCGTGAGCGCCGACGGCCTCGCCTCGCTGCGGCGCATGGAGTTCGTGCAGGACCTGACCTACTTCGGCCCGCTCGTGCTCGCCCTGCTCCTCGCGACCCTGCTCACCTGGTACGCCGCCCGTCGCGGCGGCGCCGACCTGGCCCGCTGGACCGTGCTGGCCTTCGCCGCCGCCGCTCCCCTGGGCTACCTGCAGATCGGCGTCCGCGGCGACGGCGAGCTGATCGACCAGCTCCCCGCGGCGCTGGCCGCCGTGGCCGGGGCGGCCGCCGGGACGCTGCTGGTACGCCGCGCCGACCGGTGGTTCGCCTGGGAGACGATCGGCCTGGCGCTGTCGGCGGTGGGGGTGCTGGCCGGGCTCGTCGCGTACCGCCAGACGCCGACCTGGTGGACCATGTCCGGCCTGCTGCTCGCGGGCGGGCTGGGCCTGGCGCTCGGCGCGGGCGTGGTCCGCGTCCTGGGCACCGCCGAGGGCGGACCGGTCCGCACCGCGGGCTCGGTGGGCCTGGGCTTCGCCACGCTGCTGCTGGCCGCCCAGGCGCTCGGCCCGGTGGTCTGGCGCGCCCAGCAGTCCGACGGGTACGGCGAGATCCCGCTGACCATCCCGGTGCTGACCGGCGTACTGGCGATCGTCCTGCTGGTGCTGTTCGGGGTGGGCCGCACGATGCGGCGGCTGCGTGCCGACCTGCTCGAACAGGCCCGCGTCGCGGCGGCCGCCGAACCGGCCGCGCCGGCCGCGAACTGAGACCCGACGATCTGCACGCGGGCGGCACCACTCCGACTTCGGCTGGTGCCGCCCGCGTTCGCAGCTCAGGCGTCTCGCTTTCCCAGCTGGGCGCCCCGCGATCGCGGCTCAGGCGCCCCGCGATCGCGGCTCAGGCGCGCAGGGCGGCGGCCACGGCGTCGGCCAGCGGCGTGGTCGGGCGGCCGATGAGGCGGGACAGGTCGCCGCTGGTCTCGGCCAGTTCGCCCTTGCCGATCGCCACGTCGACGTCGGCGAGGATCGCGGCGAAGAACTCCGGCAGGCCCGCACCGACCAGGATGCCCCGGTAGACGTCGGGTGCCATGTCGCGGTAGCCGATCTCCCGGCCGGTCTGGCGGCTCAGCTCGGCGGCGTACTCGGCGAAGCTCCAGGCGGTGTCGCCGCCCAGCTCGTAGCTCCGGTTCTCGTGGCCCTCGCCGGTCAGCACCGCGACGGCCGCCGCCGCGTAGTCGGCCCGCGCCGCCGAGGCGACCCGGCCGTCCCCCGCCGCCTGGACCACGGCACCGTGCGCCAGCACCGGCGCCAGGTTCCCGGTGAAGACCTCGTGGTACCAGTTGTTGCGCAGCAGTGTGTACGGCAGCCCCGATCCGAGCACGACCTGCTCGGTGGCCCGGTGGTCGTCGGCCAGCGCCGCCGTCAGCCCGCCGGGCGCGCTGGTGTACGCCAGCAGCCCCACGCCCGCCGCCGCGGCCGCCTCGACCACGGTGCGGTGCTGGCCCACCCGGTCCTTGCCGACCTCGCTGCCCGAGATGAGCAGCACCCGGTCCCCCGCCGCGAACAGCCCCGCGAACGACCCGGGCGTGTCGTAGTCGGCCACGTGCAGCCGCACCCCGCGCTCGGCCAGCGGGGCGGCCTTCTGCCGGTCCCGGACCACGGCGGTGACCTGTTCGGCGGGCACCCGGGCCAGCAACCCGTCCACGACGTGGCGGCCCAGCTGTCCGGTGGCTCCGGTGACGACGATGCTCATGTCGGAAATCTCCTTGTCAAACGGTTCTGCCATCCACCCTAGGCCGGAACTAACCGTTTGATCAGTACCCACTTTGAAGTAAGGTACTGGCATGTCGGTAAGTATGGTCAGCAGCGGATCGTCGAACTCCAGCTCCGCGGAGAGCCTGTGCCCGTACCGGCTGGTGCTGGAGCACGTCACCAGCCGCTGGGGCGTGCTGGTGCTGATCGAGCTGCTCGACGGCCCGCGCCGCTTCAGCGAGCTGCGCCGCGCGGTCGGCCGCGTCAGCGAGAAGATGCTCACCCAGACGCTGCAGACGCTGGAGCGCGACGGGATGGTGCACCGCGACGCCAAGCCGGTCATCCCGCCGCGCGTCGACTACTCCCTCACCGAGATCGGGCAGGAAGCGGCCACCCAGGTCCGTGCCCTGGGCCGGTGGACCCAGCAGCGCATGGACGACGTCACCCAGGCCCGCGCCCGCTACGACGCGGCCCGCCAGCCCGCCTGACCCGAAACCGGTTGCCCGACCGGTGACGATGAACCGGTGACGAGACTCGCCCCGACCCTCACCAGCCTGCACGGACTCGCGCTCGGCGACGCCTTCGGCGAGACCTGGTTCTTCAAGCCCGCCGACCAGGTGGAGCGGCTCATCGCCGCGCGCGCCGCCGCCGACGGCCACTGGCCGTGGACCGACGACACCGCGATGGCACTGGTCCTCACCCGGATGCTGATCGACCAGGGCGAGGTCGACCAGGACACCCTCGCCACCGCCTTCGCCGCCGAGTACGAGGCCGACCCCTACCGCAACTACGGGCCGTCGATGCACGGGGTGCTGCGGGCGATCCACGAGGGTGAGCACTGGCCGTCGGTGACGGCGCGCCAGTTCGACGGGCAGGGCTCCTGGGGCAACGGCGCGGCTATGCGCGTGGCACCGCTCGGGGTGTGGTTCGCCGCCGACCTGGACCGGGTCCCCGCCCAGGCGGTGCTGTCCGCGCAGGTCACGCACGCCCACCCGGAGGCGCTGGCCGGGGCGGTGGCGGTCGCCGTCGCGGCGGCGCTGGCGGTGCGCGGGGTCGCGGCCGGGGAGCTGCTCGACGCCGTGGCGGCGCGTACGCCCGACGGCGAGGTGGCGGCCGGGCTGCGCCGGGTGGCGCGGCTGCGGTTCAGCCTGGCGCCGAGCTGGGTGGCGGGCGAGGTCGGCTGCGGGCTGCGGATCTCCGCGGCGGACACGGTGCCGTACGCCGTCTGGTGCGCCGCCCGGCACCTCGACGACCTGCCCGAGGCGCTGTGGGCGACCGCCTCGGCGGGCGGCGACATCGACACCACCTGCGCCATCGTCGGCGGCATCATCGCCGCCCGCACCGGCCTGGGCACCGTCCCCGCCTCCTGGCTGGCCTCCCGCGAACCCCTCCCCGCCTGGACCGACCCCGCCGCCGGTACCGCCTGACCACCCGCACCGCCCATCGGCAACGGACCGCGCCATGACCCCCGGCTCCGGCGGGCACGCCCCGGGGCGCAGCACGCGCTCCGGGCACGCCCACCCGAGGCGCACCCACCGGACGCGCGCCCACCCGAGGCACGTCGGCCCGAGGCGCGCGGCCTGTCCACAGATCGCGATCTTCAGCGCGCTTCGTCGTGAGTGATCAGCGCCTGCGGACAGGAAGCGGGTTCGGGACCTGCGGTCGCGCAGCTAACTGACCGGAAGTCGCGATCTAGAGGCTGTTTCCCGACGATGGTCGCGGTCTGGGGTCAAAGTCTCGGTTGTCAGCCGACGCGATGACCCCCGAATAGCGATCTTCCCCAGCCCAACGCCCTCATCACCCCCGGACACCGGCCGCACCTCGCGCAAGTCCAGCCACACCCCGAGCCCAGCCACTGGTCCGAGCCTCTGGCCCAGCCACGCCCCGAGCCCCGAGCTCAGCCACGCCCCCAGCCCAGCCACGCCCCGAGCCCTGGCCAGCCACCTCCCCCGGGCGTGGCCGAGCCCGGCCACGTCCTCGCCCGAACGGCAGTCGACGCGAATCCGGCACTCGGGTTGCGCCGAACGGCCTAACCCGCCGGGGTGGTTGCGCGTTGTGCTGGGTGACGGCGCCGGTGTCACCGGGCGTCGACCCCGATCACGGCAGGAGGTGCGCCGATGTGGGCGACACCACGTAGCACGATCGGCCGCCGCCGCGGCGCACGGGCGGCCGCCGCGACGCTCGCCGCAGACCAGGCAGCGCTGCCCCGGTTTGAGCCGGTCGACCGCTTCGACCCGGCGCCGGTCGACCCCGGCCAAGACCTCGACCAAGCCCACGACCAAGCCCACGACGAGGCACTCGACCGAGCCCACGACCAGGCTCTCGACCTCGGCGCGGGCCTCCGCCCGATCGTCGGCACCGAAGCGGACGGGCCGCCGTGGGCCACCGAGCCGGCGCTGGACGAGGCCGCCGCCCCGACCGGTGGCGGCGGGCCGCGTACCGTGGCGCGGCTGCTCAGCTTCACGCCGCACCCGCCCAAGCAGGACCGGCTGTGCGTGGACACGGCCGCGCTGCTGCGGCCGCTGATGCGGGCCGGGATCATCGACTCGTGGGCGGTCGACCACACCTATCCGGTGCACCGGGCGTGGCGGCTCATCCCGTCCCGTCTGGCCCGCGCCGGGCAGCTCCCGCTGCACGGCTTCGTCGAGCCCGACGGCGGCATCACGCTGTGTGAGATGGACGACCCGTTCGGCGAGACACCGCTGAGCATGCTCGACTGGATCCTCGACTGGACCAGCGCGGGCCGCCTCGCCAGTCACTGGTGGACCACAGCCGTCTACGTGACCACCACCACCGGCCTGCCCGCGACCGGCACCCTCCGCACGTGAACCCCGCCCGCACGCTGCAGTTTCGGGGAAACTGCGCGAATCGCGGCCCCCATTCGAACACTTTCCCGGAAACAGCTGCCGAAACCGCGCACATCACCACCCTCATATATTGAAACTCTTTGTTTCCTGACGAGTAACATATGGCCGAACGTATGTGGCGGGAGCACGTCACGGTCACGAAACATAGGACCTTGTGCCTGGTCGTCATCGTGATCCCCGACGTAACACCGCCCTTCGAGTCACCGCCGCCGTCGCCGCGGCGGGTCTGGTACTGGCCGGTTCCTTCCTGGTCTACCGGGAGCTGAACGCCCCGTCGTGCGAGGGCGAGGCGCCACTGAGCGTGGCCGCCTCCGCCGACATCGTCGACGCGCTGCGCGCGACGGCCGACTCGCTCAACCAGCAGAAGGTCGCCGTCGACGGCAAGTGCGCGGCGATCGAGGTGACCATGGTCGAGCCCGCCGACATGGCGGCGGCGCTGGCCGAGCTCAACAGCGTGTCGCTGACCGGCATCGGCCAGCCCAGCGGCAACACCCAGATCCCCGACGTGTGGGTGCCGGACTCCGCGACCTGGCTGGCCCGGCTGACCACCGCCGCGCCGGCGTTCCAGGTGGCGCAGGCGCCTTCGATCGCGCGCAGCCCGGTCGTGGTCGCCATGCCCGAGCCGATCGCCGCGAGCCTGGGCTGGCCCGCCAAGACGCCGACCTGGAACACGCTGCTGCAGGCGATGACCTCGGGCACGGGCCTGCGGGTGGGCATCGTCGAGCCGACCCGCGACGCGGCGGGCCTGTCCGGCCTGCTCGCGCTGGGCGCCGCGGCCGGGACCGGCGCGAACGCCCAGGCCGCCGCCACCGGCGCGCTGCGCTCGCTGGCTTCGGGCCGGTCGGTGCTGCGCGATGATCTGCTGGCGCGCTTCCCGCGCAGCAAGGACCCGGCGGCGCTGAAGTCCGGGCTGAGCGCGGCCTCGCTGTCGGAGCAGGCTGTGATCCACTACAACGCGACCAAGCCGCCGGTGCCGCTGGCCGCGCTGTACCTGGAGCCCGCCCCGACGGCCCTGACCTTCCCGTACGCGGTGATGCCCGGCCTGCCCACGACCAAGGCCGGGGTCGCGCAGCGCCTGCTCGACGAGCTGCGCCAGCCCGCGTTCCGGGACCGGCTGGCCGGCCTGGGCCTGCGTGCCGCCGACGGCACGTACGGCTCGGCGCTGGCGACGCCGAAGGGCGCCCCTGCGGCCGCGTCGCCGAACCCGGCGGCCACGCCGAGTCCGGCGGCGACCGTGGCCGCGGTCGACCGCGCCCTGTCCACCTGGGTGGCCGTGACGCTGCCCGCCCGGATGCTGGCCGTGATCGACGTGTCCGGCTCGATGCTGGAGCGGGTCGCCACCGCGGGCGGCGCGACCCGGGCGCAGGTGACGCTGGAGGCGGCGCGGCGCGGCCTGGGCCTGTTCGACGACTCGTGGGCGGTCGGCCTGTGGACGTTCTCCACGAAGCTGCAGGGCGACCGCGACTACAAGCAGCTGGTGCCGATCGGGCAGCTGTCGCAGCAGCGCAACCAGATGCTGGCCACGCTGGGTTCGATCACCCCGAAGCCCGACGGCGACACCGGCCTCTACGACACCCTGCTGGCCGCGTACGAGACGGTGCAGCGGGACTGGGATCCGGGCCGGGTCAACTCGGTGGTGATGATGACCGACGGCGACAACGACGACGACAACGGCGTCTCGCTGGAGCAGCTGCTGGCCACGCTGAAGGAGAAGGCCGACAAGAACCGGCCGATCCAGGTGGTGATCCTCGCCATCGGCGACAAGATCAACCCGGCTCCACTGCAGGAGATCACCAAGCTCACCGGCGGCGGCGTGTTCCAGGCCAAGGACCCGGCCAAGATCGGCGAGATCTTCCTCAAGGCGATCTCGCTGCGCTCGGCCAACCCCTCCTGACCGGCGGGCGGCGCCAGGGCGTGAAAGCATCCCGGGTATGACCGTGAGCACGCCCTGGCGCCGCCTGCCCGCACCGGCCCGCGCGATCGCCGCGGCCACCGCCGACGCGGTGGCCGCCGCCCGCGCCCGCGACGACGCCGAGCTGGACGCGGCCGCGGCCCGGCTGGCCGGCTGCGACCAGGCGCAGGTCGGCGTGGTGCTGGGCGAGGCGGTGCGGCTGCTGATCGAGCGGCTGCACCCCGACGGCCTGTCCGGCGAGGACGTGCAGGCGCTGTTCGAGCAGTGCGCCCGCTCCGCGCTGGCCTGGACCGAGCTGGACGTGGACACCCTGGTCACGGTGCTGACCGGCGCGCTGGGCGTGCACGATCCGGCCGAGGTCCCGCGCCGACCGGACCCGAAGCTGCTGGACCGGCACGCGATCCTGCTGCTGGCGCACCTGCTGGCGGGGGCGGGCGAGCCGCTGGAGCCGTACCTGACGGCGGCCTTCGCCGAGGTGGCGCGGACCGAGACCGAAGAGCTGCCCTGACCGTCCCGCTGCCGCGCTGACCAGCGCCGATCCTTGGATGACACGGCGGTACGCGCGTTATGGTCGCTATGTGATATTCCGCAGTACGCCGCCCCGGCCGGTGGTGCGGTGGAAGGCACGCGCATGCCCGTGACGTCGTCCGAGCAGCGCGGCCAGCGGGTACGCGCGGCGGTCGGCGCCAGCACGGCCGCCGACAGCGTCCAGGCGGGCACCGAGGCGGCCACCGCCGCCCTGGCCGGACTGGGCGGCGACGCCCCCGCGCTGCTCATCATGTACGCCTCGATCCGCTACGACCTGGCCGTGCTGCTGCACACGGTGCGGCGGCTGACCGCGCCCACCCCGCTGGTCGGCGCCACCTCCAGCGGCCACTTCCAGGACGGCGCCCTCACCATCCCCGGCGCCGGGGTGTCGGTGCTCGCCCTGACCTCTGGCGACTACCGCTTCGGCACGGCCTCGGTCACCGGCATCCGCGAGCACGCCGTCCAGGCCGGCCAGCAGCTCGCCCGTGCGGCCCGCGCCGCCGCCGGGCCCCGCCACGACCGCGACGCGGCCCTGATCCTGCTGGCCACCGGCCTCTCCGGGCACCAGCAGGAGCTGCTCAACGGCGTGCACAAGGTGGTCGGCGCGAAGGTGCCCGTGGTCGGCGGCAGCGCGGGCGACGACCGGATGCTGGAGCGCACCTGCGTCTTCGACGGCGACCGGCTGCTCACCGACGGCGGCGCGGCCGCGATCTGGGTCGACTCGCCCTGGCCGCTGAGTGTGGTGGCCGACCACGGCTGGGAGGCGGTCAGCCTGCCGCTGCTGGTCACCAAGACCGACGGGCACGTGGTGTGCGAGATCGGCGGCCGGCCCGCCGCCGAGGTGTTCCAGGAGCACTTCACCCCCGACGCGCCCCAGCGCCGCCCTGGCCTGGTGCGCCCGGCGCCCGGCTACCAGTCGGCGTACGGGTTCGGGCTGATCGAGCCGGACGGCACCCGGATCATCCGCGGCGCCTACCTCGACAGCGACGGGCTGCTGCGCACGTTCACCCCGCTGCCGCCGTACGCGGCGGTGCAGATCGTCACGTGCACCTCGGCCGACCTGCTCGGCGTCATCGACGACGTGGTGCGCGAGGCGGTGCTCGGGCGCGAGGCGTCGGTGCTGCTCGCGTTCAGCTGCGTGGCCCGGCTGGACGTGCTGGCCGAGCAGGGTCCCGTCGAGGCCTCGCTGATCCAGGAGGCGGCCGGGGAGATGACCACGTTCGGCATGTACACGTACGGCGAGTTCGCCCGCACCACCCGGGTCTCCGGCTTCCACAACGCCACCCTGACCGCGATCGCGCTGTGAGGCGGCGATGGCGGACTGGCACCCTGAGACCGAGGTCGAGCAGCTGCGGCGCAAGCTCGGCCAGGCGGCCGAGGCCGCCCGCGACGCCTACCGCGACACCACCCGGCTGATCCGGCTGCTGTCGGTGCTGGGGCAGCCGGCCAGCGCGGAGGAGATGACCGAGCGGCTGCTCACGGTGCTGTCGGACGTCTTCTTCGCCGACGTGGTGTGCATGGTGCGCCGCGAGGGCGACCGGCTGGCCGTGACCACGGCGTGCGGGCTGCCGGAAGACGATCCGGCGTACACGACGAGCTGGCCGGCCGGGCCCGCGGCCCGGCACGCGCTGGCCGAGGGCCGCACCGTGACCAGGGGCGACGGCGAGACCGACACGGCCCTGAGCGCCGCGGACATCCCGGGGACGGTGGCGCCGCTGCGGATCCGCTCGGCCGCCTGGGTGCCGATCTACGGGTACGCCGACAGCCTGATCATCCTGTTCCGGTCCAGCCCGCTCCCGTTCGCCACCTCCGACGTGCCGATCCTCAACTCGGTGGCGTCCCGGCTCTGCCTCACCCTGCGCGAGCGCGAGCGCAACGCCGTGATCGAGCGGCTGGCCCACCACGGCCACCTGCTCACCCGGCATCTGCGGCTGGAGCCGCTGCTCGACGAGGCCGCCGCCCAGTTGCTGCTGCTCACCTCGGCCGACCGCACCTGGGTCGAGCTCGTCGAGGACGGCCAGGCGCACCTGCGGGCGCACCGGGGGCTGCGCCCCGACGAGATCGCGGGCTGGCCGCACCCGTTCGGGGTGGACGGGCCGCCGGGCTCGGAGTCGGAGTCGGGCGTGCTCAGCGTGGCGGTGCCGCGCGAGGAGGGCCCGATGGCGCTGCTGTACGCGGCCCGCGACCGGGGTGAGCACTTCGCGCCCGGTACCACCGAGATCATGACGATCTTCGCCAACCACCTCGGGGTGGCGATGACCAACGCCGATCTCTACCACGCGCTCAAGCAGCGGGCCACCCTAGATCCGCTGACCAACCTGGCCAACCGCAGCGCCATGGTGACCCACCTGGAGGCGGTGCTGCAGCGGCCCGAGCTGACCCGCGTCGGGCTGCTCTTCTGCGACCTGGACGGGTTCAAGGCGGTCAACGACCTGCTCGGCCACGAGGCCGGGGACGAGCTGCTGCTGCAGGTCGCCGAGCGGCTGCGCGGCAGCATCCGCCCCGACGACCTGCTGGCCCGCTTCGGCGGCGACGAGTTCGTCATCGTGCTCGACGGCATCCGCCAGCTCGCCGAGGTGGCCGAGGTCGGCGCCCGCGTCTGCGCCGACCTCGACGACCTGTACGTGGTCGCCGGCGAGCAGGTGCGCGTCTCGGCCAGCGTCGGCGGCGTGCTCGGCATCCGGGGCCAGACCACGCCCACCGCCATGCTCCGCGACGCCGACGCCGCCATGTACGTGGCCAAGGGCCGCGGCCGCGGCCAGGTGGAGGTCTTCGACGAGGACGCCTCGCACCGCTCCCGCGACCGGCTGGACCTGCGCTCGGAGCTGCTGCACGCGCTCGACCGCGACCAGCTCCACCTGGTCTACCAGCCGATCTTCACCCTCGACACGCACCGGATCGTGGCCTTCGAGGCGCTGCTGCGCTGGACGCACCCGTACCACGGCACGGTCTCGCCGGAGGTGTTCATCCCGATGGCGGAGGACTCCGGCCAGATCACCGCGATCGGCGAGTGGGTGCTGGCGCGCGCCTGCGCCCAGCTGCACGCCTGGCACCAGCTCCCGCACGGGCGCGGCATCGGGATGAGCGTGAACCTGTCACCGGTGCAGCTGCACCAGCCGCAGGCGGCCGAGCGGACGATCGACATAATCCGCGCCTCCGGGCTGCACCCCACCGACATCTGGCTGGAGATCACCGAGCACAGCTACCTGCGCCACGACGTCACCGACTACGTCACCGCGCTCGGGGTGGCCGGGGTGCACCTGGTGCTGGACGACTTCGGCACGGCGTACTCGAACCTGGCCTACCTCAAGCGGCTGCCGATCGAGATCCTGAAGATCGACAAGTCGTTCGTGAGCGGGGTCGTCGGCGGCGAGCTGGACCTCAGCATCGTGCGGGCGATCCTGGCCATCGCCGACTCGCTCGGCCTGGTCGCCATCGCCGAGGGCATCGAGACCGAGGAGCAGGGCGCCGCGCTGCGGCGGCTGGGCTGCCGCCTGGGGCAGGGCTACCTGCTGTCCCGCCCGCTGCCGCCCGACGCCGCCGCCCGGCTGCTCCAGCCGCGCCTGCCCGCCCCGCCCGCGTACACCGCGGCCACCCCGCCACCCGCCTGATTCATTCACGATCGTCGTGGCGCCCATGCGCCAGGCTGTAGGTGTACCCGGCGCGGAGGCGTTTGTGATCACCTACTATCGCGACGACACAGTGCTCGTGACCTCGTCGTACGTCCACATCGGCGACCGCCGCCTCGCCCTGGCGGACCTGCACTACGTGTGGCACAAGCGGGTCCGCCCCGACTGGCGGGTGCGCGGCCGCACCGCCGGACGCGGCGTCCTCAACCTCCTCATGATCCTCTCCGTCTTCGCCGGGTTCATCCTGCTGGTCGCCTTCGCCGCCGCCGCGTACGGCGAATCCCAGGTCGCCTCGGCCGTCGGCAGGCTGCACGTCCCCCGCAACACGCTGCTCCTGCTCGCCGTGGTGCTGCTGCTGCTCGGCTTCGCCCCCGCGCTCTGGGAGTGGATGCTGCACCGCATCGACGACAGCTACGACCGCGGCGACGCCATCCACGAGATCTGGGCGCAGACCGCCCAGGGCCAGATCCTCCTGCTCCGCCTCGACAACGCCACCCGCTTCGGCCAGATCTACCGCGCCCTCGAACGCGCCCTCGACCGCTGACCCCCACCGCCGCGCGGTAAGGAAGGGCCCCTTCTTATCGCTTTCCGTAGTAGAAGGGCCCCTTCTTAACCACGCCGCCGCGCGACGTGGTGCCCGCCGCCGACCGGGCTGATTGTGCCGCCCGCAGCTAGGGTTCGACGGCGGCGCGGCATGCGTTAAGAAAGGGCCCTTCTACTACACATTGCGATAAGAAGGGACCCTTCCTTACCTCCGGCGGCGGCGTCAGGTGGGGGTGGGGGTGGGGGTGGGGGTGGGGGTGGGGGTGATGGTGGGGGTGATGGTGGGGGTGATGGTGCCGAGGGTGCCGTTGACGGTGATGTGCTGGCCGGTGGTGAGGGTGGCGACGGCGTCGGGGACGCCGACGACGGCGGGGATGCCGTACTCCCGGGCGACCACGGCCCCGTGGGAGTTGGCGCCGCCCATCTCCATGACCAGGCCGCCCGCGGTCAGGAACAGCGGCGTCCAGCCCGGGTCGGTGGACGGGCAGACCAGGATCTCGCCGGGCTCCAGATGCGCCCCGACCGGATCGAGGACCACCCGGGCGGTGCCGGTGACCGTGCCCGCCGAGGCGGGGGTGCCGGTCAGCGACCCGTCGGGCGCGGCCGTGTGCATGCCCGCCTCCGGCTCGGTGCCGTCGGACAGCAGTACGCGCGGGAGGTGGCGGCGGCGGAGTTCCTCGTCGTAGCCCTGCCGGGCGGCCGCGACCGCCTCGCGCAGGTCGGTGCCGCGCAGCCCGGCCCGCGCCTGGGCGAGGTCGAGGAAGTACACGTCCCCGGGCGCCTCGATGCGCCCCTGGGCGCTCAGCTGCTCGCCGACCAGCCCGAGCTGGGCCCGCGCGGCGGCGATGATGCGGACCAGGTAGTACTTGGGCAGCTCCCGTACCCCCGCCAGCGCTCTGGCCCGGCCCAGCAGCCCGCGCACCAGCCGGGCCCGCAGCCGGCCGCGGCGGCGGGCCCGCCCCGCCAGCGTCCCGATCATCGCCTCGGCCTCGGCGGCGCCCTGTGCGAACAGCCGGTCCGGGGACGCCTGCGCGCTGTCCTCGGGGCTCATCCGCAGGTAGTTGGCGAGCACGCCGAGCAGGTAGCGGGGGTCGTCGGACCAGCGGGGCATGCCGAGGTCGATCTCGGCGACGGCGCGGTGGCCGTACCGGCGCAGGAAGTCCCCCAGCTCGCGCTGGGCCAGGTCCGGCAGCGTCCCGGCGGCATAGCGGGCGGCGAGCTCACCGGAGTCGCCGGTACGCAGCACCCGCGCCGACGCCCCGTCGGCGCGCAGCCGCACGGCCACGTGCCACAGCTCCAGGTCCATCTCCGTGGTGACGTTGTGCGGGATGCCCCGCAGCACCGCCTGCACATCCCCGACCTGCGCGTCCGCACCCAGCAGCCGATCGGCCAGCCCGAGCGCGAGGAACCCGGCGCCCGCCACCGGCAGGATCGTGGGCAGCATCGGCGCCGTCTCCTGCAGCAGCCGCTCGATCCAGTCCAGCCGCTGCTCGGCGGTGAGGTCGGCGGGCGCGGCCAGCCGGACGTCGAGCCGCCCGTCGATCCGCTGCACCCGGGCCCGTGCCGCGTCCGGCTTGACCAGGGCGTGCACCAGGTACGGCGGAATCCGGTACCGGAGCGCGACCCGCCCCACCCGGCGCAGGAACGGCAGCCGCGACGGCCGGGTCACCGACAGGCGCGGGTCGGTGAACAGCTCGCGCAGCACCGCCGCCGAGCGCGCCTCCATCACGCCCAGCACCTTCGGGATCAGCGCCTGCCCGACCCGGCTGCGCGCGGCCGTGGTGATGTCGAGGAAGACGCGCCGCCCCGCCTCGGTGAGCAGCGGCGGCCCGGCCAGCGGGTCGGCGACGGCGAAGCCGAACAGGCGCGCGGCACCCGAGCCGATCAGCCGGAACGCGGCCATGCCCGCCGGGGTGACCGGGCGGAACACGCCCTGCGCGACGCTGAAGCAGAAGTAGACGCGCAGGTCGTCCTCGGCCGCGGGGGCGGTCGCGGGCAGCGGGAACAGGGTCGTGATGGGACGGGCCTGGGTCAGCCACAGGACCCCGTCGCCGTCGACGGCCCACTCGGTGTCCTGCGGCGCGCCGTAGTGCGCCTCGACGCGGTCGCCGAGCGCGGCCAGCGCCAGCACCTGCGCGTCGGTGAGGCAGGCGGCGTCGGCCCCGTCGGCCTGCGCGACGTGCTCGGTGCCGCCGCCGGGCAGCGACCGTACGGCCAGGCGCTTGTCGCCCAGGCGCCGGTGCGCGATCGCCGCGTGCGCCGTGTCGACCACGAAGTGGTCGGGGTTGACGGCACCGGACACGACCGCCTCGCCAAGTCCCGGGGCGGCGTCGACGACCGCCTGGCGGCGGCGGCCGGTGACGGGGTTCGCCGTGAACAGCACGCCGGCCACGGCCGAGTCGACCATGAGCTGCACGACCACGGCCAAACGGACCGTCCGGTCCTCGATGCCGTTGCCCGCCCGGTAGACCACGGCCCGGTCGGTCCACAGCGAGGCCCAGCAGCGCCGTACCGCGTCCAGCACCGCCGCCTCGCCGACCACGTTCAGGTAGGTGTCCTGCTGCCCGGCGAAGCTGGCGAAGGGCAGGTCCTCGGCGGTGGCCGACGAGCGGACCGCGACCGGGGCGTCCGCGCCCAGTCGGGCGTACCCCTCGGCCACCGCCGCGGCGATGCCGGGCGGGACCGGCGCGGCCAGCACCGCGGCGCGGGCGCGGGCGGCCAGCGCGGTCAGCGCCGCGACGTCGGTCGGCTCGGCGCGCTCCAGCGCGTCGAACACCCCGCCGAGGTCGGCGGCCTCGGTGGCCTGCCGGTACGCCTCGGTGGTGAGGCAGAAGCCGGGCGGCACCGGCAGCCCGGCCCGGGTCAGCTCGCCCAGGTTGCCCGCCTTGCCGCCGACCGCGGCGAGCATGCCGCCGTCGATGTCGGCGAAGTCGAGGACGAGGGCGGTGGCGGGGGTCAGCGTCGCACTCACCCCATAAGTCAACACCCAATGAAATCCGCGCGCGAGAGGAAGGGGCCCTTCTTTCCGCGCGGCGTACCGGAAGGGCCCCTGGGACGGTTCAGTGGCGGGCGGGGCGTTCGGTGGTGCGGGAGAGGCTGAGGCCGAAGCGCTGCCGCGGGTCGGTCCACCACTGGCGCATGGTGAACCCGGCTGCGGCCAGCTCCGTGGCGACCGTCTGCCGGTCGAACTTCGCCGAGATCTCGGTCCGCAGCTCCTCACCCGGCTTGAACTCGATCTCCAGGTCGAGGGCGGGCAGGTGCACCCGCATCTCGCGCTGGGCCCGCAGCCGCATCTCGATCCAGCGGTGCTGGGCGTCCCACAGCGCCACGTGGTCGAACCCGGTCAGGTCGAAGTCGGCGCCCAGCGAGCGGTTGAGCACCCGCAGCACGTTGGTGTTGAACTCCGCGGTGATGCCCTGCTCGTCGTCGTACGCCGCGACCAGGGTCTGCTCGTCCTTGACCAGGTCGGTGCCGAGCAGCAGCCACTCCCCCGGCTCCAGCGCCCCGCGCAGCTCGCGCAGGAACGCCGCGCGCTCGCCCGGGTCGAGGTTGCCGATGGTGCTGCCCAGGAAGACGACCATCCGGCTGCCCCCGCCCGGGATGCGGTCCAGGTCGCGGGTGAAGTCGCCGACGATCGCGTGCACCTCGATGTCGGGGTAGTCGGCGGCGATGGCCTCGGTCGCGGCCGCCAGCGCCGGCTGCGACACGTCCAGCGGCACGAAGCGGCCCAGGGTGCCGTGGGCGTGCAGCGCGTCCAGCAGCAGCCGGGTCTTGTCCGAGGACCCCGAACCGAGCTCCACCAGCGTCTTGACGCCGGACTCGCGGGCGATGTCGGCCGCGTGCGCGGTCAGGATCTCCCGCTCGGCCCCGGTCGGGTAGTACTCGGGCAGGGCGGTGATGCGTTCGAACAGGTCGCTGCCGTACGCGTCGTAGAAGTACTTCGGCGGCAGCCACTTCGGCGTCGCGGTGAGCCCCGCTCTGGCGTCGGCGCGCAGCTGCTCGGTCAGGTCTTCCGGGGTCAGGTGTACGTCGATCCTCATAGCTCCTCCACCGTGTACGAGGCCGGGTGCGCGACCACCAGTCGGCGGTCGGGTACCCCTACCCAGCCGGAGTCGTCGTCGAACGGTTCCGAGGCCACGATCACCCGTCCGGGGTCGTGGCGCACCGACAGCGCGTGCCCGTACGTCGTCGCGTACGCCCACTCGCCGTCGGTGAGCAGCAGGTTCAGCCGCGACCCGGCGGCAGCGGCGGCCACCTCGGCCACCGTCGCCGCCACCGCCTCGGCGGGCCTGCCGCCCGCGCGCAGCCGCTGCCGCAGCAGCACCCACAGGAACGCCGCGTCGGTCGGGGCGTCCATCGTCATCAGATCGGTCACCGGCAGGCGCTCGGCCAGCTTGGCGACGCTGTCGGGCCAGCCCGCGACGAAGCCGTTGAGGCTGAACCACCAGCCCTCGCCGCCGAACGGTGCGCAGGCGTGGTCGTTGACGACCATGCCCGGGGTGGCGGACCGGACCGCCGCCAGCGCCGCGGTCACGCTGGTCTGCCGCGCGATCGCGCCGAAGTTCTGGTCGCCCCAGATCGGCACGCCGCGCCGGTAGCGGACCGGGCCGGACGGGGTGAACCAGCCGACGCCGAAGCCGTCCACGTTGATCGTCCCGCCGCCGCGCATGTCGCGCGGCGCCCAGGACTGGTGCACCAGGCCGTACGGGGGTTCGACCAGCAGCGCCGACAGCGGCACCGGCGGGCCGAGGTAGACCAGGTGGCGGCACATCAGGCGATCTCCTCCTCGGGCCGGGCGTCGCGGGCGGTGCGGAACCCGCTGAAGATCTGCCGCCGGATCGGGTAGTCCCAGTTGCGGAACGTGCCCCGGCACGCGGCCGCGTCGGTGCCGAACGACCCGCCCCGCAGCACCCGGTACGAGTCTCCGAAGAAGACCTCCGAGTACTCCCGGTACGGGAACGGGGTGAAGCCGGGGTAGCCGCGGAAGGTGGACGACGTCCACTCCCACACGTCGCCGACGAGCTGGTGCACCCCCAGCGGCGACACCCCGGCCGGGTAGGCGCCGACCGGCGCCGGGGCCAGGTGCCGCTGCCCCAGGTTGGCGTGCCGCTCGTCCGGGTCCTCGTCGCCCCACGGGTAGCGGCGCGAGCGCCCGGTGGCCGGGTCGAACCGGGCCGCCTTCTCCCACTCCGCCTCGGTGGGCAGCCGCCGCCCGGCCCAGGCCGCGTACGCCTGCGCCTCGTACCAGCACACGTGCACCACCGGCTCGTCGGCCACGATCGGCTCGCGACGGCCGAACCGGGTGTACGTCCCGTCCACGTGCCAGTGCATCGGCCGGACCAGCCCCGCCTCACGCCGGTGCGCCCAGCCCGCCGGGCTCCACCAGCGCGGGTTGTCGTATCCGCCCGCGTCGATGAACGCCTGGTACTGCGCATTGGTGACCGGGGCCCGGTCGATGAGGAACGCGGGCACGTCGACGGTGTGCGCCGGGCGCTCGTTGTCCAGCGCCCACGCCTCCAGCGAGGTGCCCATGGTGAACGGCCCGCCCGGCACCGCCACCTCGCCCGCGACGGGTCCGGCCGAGGCCGGCGGGGGTACGGCCACCAGCACCGGCTCGCCCTCGCGCAGCTGGTGCGTGGCGAGCATGGTCTCGTCGTGCTGCTGCTCGTGCTGGATGATCATGCCGAAGGCGAAGCCCCGCTCCACCAGCGGACGGCCCTCCAGGTCGACCGAGTCCAGCAGGTCCAGCACCTGGCCGCGGACCGAGCGCACGTATGCGCGCGCCTCGGCCGGCCCGAGCAGCGGCAGCGCGGGACGGTCGCCGCGGGCGTGTTTGAACGCGTCGTACAGGTGGTCGATGTCGGCGCGGACCGGCTCGCGGCCGCCCACGTCGCGCACCAGCCACAGCTCCTCCTGGTTGCCCACGTGGGCCAGGTCCCACACCAGCGGCGACATCAGCGGCGAGTGCTGGCGCACCAGGTCCTCGTCGTCGACGGCGTCGGTGAGCGCGATGCTGCGCTCCCGCGCCCGGTCCAGTCCGGCCGCGGCGTGCTCGCGCAGCCGCTCGGGGCGTACGCCTGCCTGCGTCATCGGATGCCTCCCTGCCGGAGTCGGCGGTCCACCGCGTCGCGCACCGCCCGTACGGTGTCCGGCGGCAGGTCGGTGCCGTCGAGCGCCGCGCGGGCCAGGTCCAGCAGCCTCGGCGCCGCCGCCGCGATCGCCGGGTCGGCCAGCCCGTGCCGGGCCGCCTGCACCCAGCGCCCCGCCGCGGGCGCGGCCAGCTCGGCCGCGGCGTCGACGGTCTCCTCCCGGGTGAACAGCGCCGCCACCACCGCCACCGGCACGGTCCACGCGGTGTCGGCGCCGCTGCCGTCGCCGTCGGACTGCATGTCCAGGTAGCGGACCTCGTAGTAGCCCCGCGCCCGCACCGGCGGGAACACGGTGCTCAGGTGGTAGTCCAGGTCGTCGAGGGTCGGGGGCGGGGTCAGCGCGCCCGCGATCCAGTCGGCGAAGGTCAGCCCCGGCGGGGCGGCCCACGGTCCGGCCGGACGGCGTACGCACAGCACCGGGGTGTCCAGCACCCGCCTGGCCCAGGCCGCGATCAGCTCCTGCTCCGTCCCGGCGTGGCCGTCCAGGCCGGCCGGCGGCCCGTTGCGCGCCGGGTCGGCGGCCAGGCAGGCCCGCAGCCGGGCCGAGGCCCAGCCGGTGTCCACCCCGGCCTGGCGGGACGAGTTCGCGAACGCCGCCACCAGCACCGGCCCGATCGCGTGCAGCGCGTGCCAGCGCGGCCCCGCCCGGCCGGGCAGCCCGGCGTCCAGGCACACCTGCACACTGGCCGTGCCGCACATCCACATCCGCCCGTACGGCCCGAACCGGTCGAAGACCGCCTCCATCGCCGCGTACCTCGGCGTGTCGAGGATCCGCTGCCCGGCGCGGTGCTCGTCGCACCCCCGCCCGGCCAGCACCAGCCCGGCCCGGCCCAGCAGCCCCGCGAGTTCGCGCTGATCGGCGGCCGTATCCGCCAGCAGCGCCGCGAGCGAGTCCGACGGCGCGGACGAGATCTCCACCTGGCCGCCCGGCTCCAGCGTCACCGCCCCGCCGCACCCCAGCGGCGACTGCGGGCTGTCGGCCACCAGGGTCCTCGGCGCGTGCTCCCCCAGCGCCCGCGCCAGGGTCTGTGCGTCCACCGCCCGCGCCGGATCGTCGCGGTGGTGCACCGTCCATTCGAGTTCCACTCCGGTTCCGCGTGGCGGTCCGGTCTTGAAGCACACCTTGGCGACATACCCTTCGGCCTGCGCCCGGTCGGTGACGACGGGAGCCCCCGCCGCCAGCGTCTCCTGCCGCACTTGCATCCACCTCCCTCAACATGTCGAGGTTCCCCGTGGACCCGCAAAACTACCCTCCTCCCTACCCGCTCACCCCCTTTTCACCCCTTCTCCCGCCTCACTCACCCCCACCCCCGTACCCTCCTTTCCGCCGATCATGAACCTTTGGCACGGTTCGACGGCGTGTCGCGGGCACAACCTCATGATCACCGGCGGGCGGCGGGGCGGGCAGACCGGGCAGATGAGTCACGTGAGGTGAAAGGGCGAACGCGGGCGGTCCGGGGACAGCGCGCCGATCGGGCCAACCGCGGTGCCGGTACGCGGACAATGGCCGTATGCAGCCGCAACGACCGGAAGCCTTCGGGGCGGGGACCGACGACGAACCCGACTTCGCCAGCGAGCATGAGCGGACCAGCACCTCGGACGTGGTCTGCGCGGGCGCCGACGCCCACTCCGACCCCGACATCCCGCTCGGCCTGGGCGGCATGGACCTCAAACGCACCCGCCTCCTCGACTGAGGGTGTGGCGCGGGAGCGTGCAGTTTCGGGGAAACTGCACGTAAGACGGCCAAGATTCCTGCACTTTCCCCGAAACTGCACCCACCCACCCACCCACCCACCCACCCACCTACGGCGGCGGCCGCGCCGCCCGGGGTGGGCGACGCGGCCGAGGTGAGCGGGTGGGGCAGGGTCAGGGCAGGGCGTTCAGGAACGGTTCGTGGTTGTTCTGGAACTCCCAGCCGTAGTACTTGTCCCAGTTGATGGACCAGGTCATCAGGCCGCGGAAGTCCGGCATGGTGCCGCCCCGCAGGGTGTACCCGCCGCAGTTCTGGTTCTTCACCAGGCAGTTGACGGCCTGCTGGACGACGGCCGGGCCGACGTACCCGCCGCCCGCGCTGACGGCGGCCGGGGTGCCGAAGGCGATCTGGTCGTCGCGCAGCGCCGGGAACATGTTGGCGGTGTTGCCCGCCACCGGGAACCCGGCCGACAGCATGTCGGTCATCGCGATGTGGAAGTCCGCGGCGCCCATGTTGTGGTACTGGTTGTCCAGGCCCATGATCGGGCCCGAGTTGTAGTCCTGCACGTGCAGCACGGTGATGTCGTTGCGCATCGCGTAGATGACCGGCAGGTACGACCCGGCCCGGGTGTCGCAGCCGTTGCAGGTGCCGCCGTAGAACTGGTAGCCCAGCTGCACGAAGAACGTCTCCGGCGCCATGGTCAGCACGAACCCGGCCCCGTACCGCGCCTTGAGGGACTTCAGCGCCGAGATCAGGTTGACGATGACCGGGGTGGTCGGGTTCTTGAAGTCGCTGTCACCGGCGTTGAAGTACAGCGAGTGGCCCTCGAAGTCGATGTCGAGGCCGTTCAGGCCGTACTTGTCGATGATCGCGCTGACCGAGTTGACGAACGCGTCTCGCGCACCGGTGGTGGTGAGCTGCACCTGCCCGTTGGCGCCGCCGATGGAGATCAGCACCTTCTTGCCCTGGGCCTGCTTGGCCCGGATCGCGGCGATGAAGTCCGCCTCGGACTCCACGTTGGGGCACTCGGCTACCGGGCACTGCTTGAACCGCACGTCGCCGGAGGTGACCGAGGTGGGCTCGGCGAAGGACAGGTTGATGATGTCCCAGGCGGCCGGGACGTCGGCCATGCGCAGGTAGCCCGAGCCGTTGGCGAAGCTGGCGTGCAGGTAGCCGACGAGCGCGTGCTTTGGCAGGCCGGTGTTGACGCAGCCGGTCGTGGTCGCGCTGACCGCGCCGCTCCTGGCCGACTCGCCGCTGCTGTTGTACGCCGCCACCGTGTACGAGTGCGCCGAGCACGTGGCCAGCCCGGAGACCGTCGCGGTGGTGCCGGTGACGGTGGCCTTGACCGTGGTGCCCTCGTACACGCGGTAGCCCGTCGCGCCCGAGGAGGCGTTCCACGACAGCGACACCGACGTGTTCGCGGTGCCGGTCACGGCCAGTCCGGACGGGGTCGGCGGGACGGTGGTGCAGCCGGTCGTGGTCGCGCTGGCCGCACCGCTCTTGGCCGACTCACCGCTGCTGTTGTACGCGGCGACGGTGTACGTGTGGGTCGAGCAGGTCGCCAGGCCGATGGCCGTGGCAGAGGTGCCGGTAGCCGTGGCGACCACGGTGGTGCCCTCGTAGACGCGGTAGCCGGTGGCCCCCGCGGAGGCGTTCCAGGACAGCGAGATGATGCTGTTCGTGGTGCCCGTGGCGGTCAGGCCGGACGGGGTCGCCGGGACGGTGGTGCAGCCCGTGGTGGTGGCGGTGACCGTGCCGCTCTTGGCCGACTCACCGGTGGAGTTGTACGCCGCCACGCTGTACGAGTGCGCCGAGCACGTCGCCAGGCCGGAGACCGTCGCCGAGGTGCCGGTGACCGTCGCCACGACGGTGCTGCCCTCGTACACCCGGTAGCCGGTGACGGTGCCGCTGGACGCGCCCCAGCTCAGGGCGATCGAGCTGTTGGTGACCGTGCCGACCGCCGGGTTGCCGGGGACGCCGGGCACGCCGGTGCCGCCGGGGCCGTCCAGGCTGA
The DNA here is from genome assembly GCF_029948125.1 of Catellatospora sp. KI3. GTDB lineage: Bacteria > Actinomycetota > Actinomycetes > Mycobacteriales > Micromonosporaceae > Catellatospora. The sequence goes on along the minus strand of NZ_JASAMB010000007.1, from coordinate 101,123 downwards.
CGTCGTCGGCGTAGTAGGTGCCCTGGCCGTACCAGCCGTGCAGGTACACCTGGGCGCTGGTCTGCGACGCGCCGGTGGTGAAGTTGACGGTCAGCTGGGTGAAGGCGGTGGCCGACGGGGTCCAGGTGGACGCGCCGCCGGTGACGCCGAGGTACACGTACGCGCCGCGCACCCAGCCGGTCAGCGAGTACGCCGTGTTCGGCTGCACCGCGACGGTCTGCGTGCACTGGGCGTTGTCCGAGCTGGACGCGGCACCCTGAAGGGCCTTGGTGCCGCTGCGGACGGGCGTGGAGACGACGCTGCCGAGACTGCAGGACCACGGCGACAGGCTGCCGGACTCGAATCCGGGGTTGCCGAGCAGATTGGCCGCGGACGCCGGGCTGGCGACCGCGAGCACGCCGCCCGCGACGAGCAGCGCGGCCGCGACGGCGAGCAGACGGGATTTGATGTGCACGGACCCTCCTCCCGGCCCGGTGACCGCGGTCACGGGCGTCTGATGGTGGGCCTAATTATTAATAGACTTAACTGTTAATGTCCATACCAGTTTCATGCCGACCGTGCACACAGGATCCGCGCAGCTCAGAGGGCAAGCGCCCGGGTGGCGACACCGAGTCCGATCACGACGACCGTCGCGGAGGTGAACAGCGGCACCAGCCGCCAGGCGCGATGGCGCAGCAGGGTCCGGCCCCGGCCGTACGCCGACGCGCGCTTGAGCCAGGCCCGCATCCGGGTCAGCAGCAGCCCCAGCCCGACCAGCGTCGCCGCCATGCCCACGCCGTACGCCGCGACCAGCAGCACGCCGAACCAGGCCCGCCCCAGCCCGACCGCGCCGAGCAGCACCACCACCGCCGACGGGCTCGGCACCAGGCCCCCGGCCAGGCCCATCGCGACCACGCCGCGCCCGCGCACCAGCCCCGGCCCGTGATCGTGGTCGTGGTCGTCGTGCGGTCCGTGCCGCAGCACCCGGTAGGCACGGCGCAGCAGCGACACGCCGACCCCGGCGACCAGCAGGCCGCTGACGGCGGTCAGCAGCGCGTACACCCCGTGCGAGGCGAAGTGCAGGCCGCCGGCGAGCACGATGCCCAGCAGCAGCGTGCCCGCGGTGTGCGTCAGCGCCACCGTCGCGGCCAGGGCCACCGCCTGCCGCACCGCCCCGCGCCCCGCCACCAGGTACGTCGCCATCATGACCTTGCCGTGCCCGGGTGCCAGCGCGTGCGCCGCCCCCAGCAGGACCGCCACCAGCAGCGCGAGCGACGCGAAGCCGAGAGTGAGGCGGTGCGCGCCGACCATCGCGGTGAACGCCGCGGTCAGCCCGTCGAGCAGCGCGCCGTGGTCATGCCCCTGCGTCTCCATCGAAACCCCCCCGGCCTCATGCTCCGCGAGGTCAACGGGGGGAACCGGGCACGGACACGGGGCATGCCCGAAGTAGGGCAATTGTCAACTAACCGTCACCCATCGCCGGTTGGCGCGTTGGCAAGAGCGGATCGGGGGAGATATGTCCTGTTCGTGCCGTTATACCGGGGCTGGTCCCGTATCTCGGCCAGGACCGTCGCGTTGACGAGAGTGGTGCCACCAACCGGCCGCCGTTCGAGACGAAGGACGAATTGATGGGTATCACGGGAACGCCGGTCCGCCGCGCCACCTTCGCCGCCGTGGCCACACCGGCCGCCGTGCTGCTCGCGACGGGTGTGTTCGGACTGCTCGCCCCCGGTGACGGCCACGCCGCCGAGCGCGGCAAGCACCACGGCTACGGCTCCCACTCGCCCTCGCCCCGGCCGCCGCACTCCCCCTCGGCCTCACTGTCGCCGGACGACTCGCCGAGCCCGTCGCGGCCGCGGCCCCATTCACCGTCGCCGTCGCTGTCGGCGCACGGCCAGTCGCCGTGGCCGTCGCAGACGCCCCGGGGCAACGACGACGGCGACGACGGGGGCGACGACGATGACGGTCGCGGCCACGACGGCGACAGCGAGGGCGGCGAACTGCCGCGCACCGGCACGTCCGGCCCGTCGACCGGCACGCTGGCCACGATCGGCTCGACGGTGCTGCTCGGCGGAGCGGGCGCCCTGTGGCTGGCCGCCCTGCTCAACCGCCGCGGGGGCGAGCGCCCCCACCCTGCCGGCAGGTCCCCTCGCCCCCGCCGCTGACCGCCGAGCCGCGGTCAAGACCGTTTCAAAGTGCCGGGCAATCGGGGGTCTCAGCGCTCGCATACCCCCGATTGCCCGGCAACTTCAGTCACCAGCGGTGGTGCACCTGCGGGCGGATCAGCTCGTCGTAGATCTCGGTGACGGTGGCCAGCGCCGGCTCCGGCAGCGGCGCCAGGGTCGCGGCGGCCGCGTTCGCCTGCGCCTGCGCCGCGTTGCGCGCGCCGGGGATCACCACGCTCACGCCCGGCTGGTCCACGATCCAGCGCAGCGCGAACTGGGCCGTCGTCGCGCCGTCGGGCACCAGCGGCGCCAGCCGGCGCACCGCGGCCAGGCCGGTGCCGAAGTCGACGCCGGAGAACGTCTCGCCGACGTCGAACGCCTCGCCGTGCCGGTTGTAGTTGCGGTGGTCGTCGGAGCCGAACACGGTGTTCTCGTCGTAGCGCCCGGACAGCAGGCCGCTGGCCAGCGGCACCCGCGCGATGATGGCGACCCCGGCCGCCGCGGCGGCGGGCAGCACCCGCTCCAGCGGCTTGAGCCGCAGCGCGTTGAGGATGATCTGGACCGACGCCACGTTCGGGCGGGCGATCGCGGTCAGTGCCTCGTCGCACGTCTCAACGCTGACGCCGTACGCGGCGATCCGCTTCTCCTCGACCATGGTGTCCAGCGCGTCGAACACCGCGTCGGCGCCGTACACGGCCGTCGGCGGGCAGTGCAGCTGCACCAGGTCGAGCGTGTCCACGCCGAGGTTCTGCCGGGACCGATCGTTCCAGGCCCGGAACGCGTCGAGGCGATAGGCGTCCACGGTCTGCGGCACCCGGCGCCCCATCTTGGTCGCGACCGTCAGACCCCGTCCGGCCCCGCCCTCGCGCAGGAACCGTCCGATCAGCCGCTCGCTGCGGCCGTCGCCGTACACGTCGGCGGTGTCGATGAAGGTGACGCCCGCGTCGACGGCGGCGCCGAGCACCGCCAGGGCGTCGTCTTCGGCGACGTCGCCCCAGTCGGCGCCGAGCTGCCAGGCGCCGAGTCCGATCACACCCACGCTGCGGCCGGTACGGCCGAGAATCCGCTGCTCCACATCGGCAGCCTAGTCGCGGCGGGCGGCGGCCCGGAACCGGAGCGGTGCCGGCCGGGAAACTTACAGCGGCCGGTGCATCACGATGCAGGGGCGACCGAACCGCAGGTCAGGACGCCGGTCGACCTCGGTGTAGCCCAGCGAGGTCCAGAACGCGAACGCCACCGGGTTGTTCTCCAGCACCGCCAGCCGCACCGCCGTACGGCCGCGCCCGCGCAGCAGGTCGTGCACCTCGCGGGCGGCCGCGGTGCCCAGGCCGGTGCCGTGCCGGTCGGCGTCGACCAGCAGCAGCCCGATCCAGGGCAGGCCGTCGCGGGGATGCTCGGCCAGCAGGTTCACCACGGCGGTCGGCGCGCCCCGGTCGGCGCCCACCGCGAACACCTCCACCCCGGGGGTGGCCAGGTCCTCCTCGATCGAGGCCAGCACCTGCGCCTCGGTGAGGTCCGGGCCGAACTCGCCGCTGAGCCGGTGGTAGGCGGCGTTGCCCGCGTAGAGCCGGTGCAGCTGCCCGGCCAGCGGCGCACCGGGCACGAGCTCGGTCGGGGTCAGGGCGGTGAGCATGAGGGCGAACATACGCGGTCGGCGCGGCGGCGCGGGCGCGGCCGCCTGGCGCAGGGGCCAGGACCCGGCGCCGGTCACCGGGGCTCGCGCCGGTTGCGGCGCGACTGGGCGCCGGCGTTCTCGATGGCCCGTACCAGCTCGGCCTTGGTCATCTGCCAGCGGCCGCTGATGTTGAGGCGCTTGGCCACGTTCAGCAGCTGGTCCTTGGTCTCCGTCGAGGTGTACCGCAGCTTGCTGCGCATCTCCCGCTGGATGGGCATGGCTCCCGCTCCCTGCTCGAGGCTGGTGGAGGTCACATCATGTCGAGGGTGCCGTCGCGGGGGCGCTCCGGACCGTCGACCTCGGCGTCGAAGTCGTGCCGCCGCTCGCGCCGGGAGGTGTCGTCCCACTCCGAGGCCAGCTCGTTGACGACGTCGACCACCCCGGGCACGGTACGCACCAGGTGCTCGGCGATCTGCGCGGTGCTGCGGCGGCCGGTGGTGCCGGTCAGCCGGACCACCCCGTCGACCACCTCCGCGTCGATCCGCGGCGGCTGGACGAAGAGCATCCCCTCGATCACGTCGTGCACCACGTCGTGCCGGATCGCCTCATCGGTCCGCCGGTACGTGCGCAGCAGATCGCGCCGCGACACCATCCCGACCAGCCGGTTCCCGGACACCACCGGAAGCCGCTTGAGCTGCTCGTTCTCCATGATCCGGGCAGCCTCGACCACGGAGGCGCCCGGCCGGACCACCACGGCCGGGGTCGTCATCAGGTCCTCGGCGGTCTCGCCCTCGGCCTTGGTCCGCGCCACCGCGCGGCGGCGCCGCTCGAACAGCCGCCGCTGTGGCTCCTCGCCGCCCAGCGCCAGCTTGTGCAGCAGGTCGGCCTCGGAGACCACGCCGAGCACGACGCCGTCCGCGCCGACCACCGGCATCGCGCTGATGCCGTGCTCGGCCAGCAGCTCGACGATCTCCCGGTACTGCGTCCGCGGCGCCACGCTGACCACTGGCGCCGACATCACGTCCGCCACGGTGCGCGCCGCCATCAGGCGCACCCCCTCCCCGTCGGGGTCCGGCATCGCTCACCGGCCTGGCATGTTCTGCCGCACCGGTGGGTACATGACACCTGTGATCGTACCGAGTCCGGCATTAACCGCTACGACGGATCAAAATACCCGGGGTATGACATGACGACGATGCGTACAGCCGACCACAGCGGCGTCCCCGCGGGCGACCTAAGCAACCACGAGCTCGCCCGCGAACTGGCCTCGCTGCACCGCACCCGGCACGACACCTTCGTGCACGGGTCGGACAGCGCCCTGGCCAACCACTCTGAGCGCAGCCGCGAGCTGGAGCGCGAATACCTGCGCCGCTTCCCGGGGCGCGACCCCGACCCGAGACGGCTGCGGCCCGGCGGGGCTACTTCAGCTCGTTCATGAGGATCGACGCCATGTCGATCCAGCCGTAGAAGGTGGCGATCGCGCACAGCGCGCCGCGGTTGGGCGCGCCCACCCGATCCATCAGGGCCCGCAGGTGGCGCTGCATGGTGCGGACGGCGACGTTGAGTTGGGAGGCGATCTGCTCGTCTCCATGGTCGGTGATGATCATTTCGACCATCAGCCGCTCCTCTGCCGAGATTGCCGCTGCGTCCACCGCACCCCTCCCCGCCCACGCCAGGGTCGTCGCCGTCCCGCCGGGCGACACGAGCCGGGTTGAATCTTCCGACCGTCTACTTCCGACGTCAAGTGGGGCGGTCGTCGCCGCGCTTTCTCCCAGCTGCCTGTCAGTTTGAGCGGCGACGCGCCGACCTGCGGCTACCCGCACGCGATCAGCCGAGGGGGCGCGCCGCGCGTCCGCGTCTGACGGCCTCACGACAGCCTGCGACGGATCGATTCTCGACGCTCTCGCACGCTTGGCGCTGCGGGCGGCGTCAGCCGATGGCGCCGACACCCACTGCTTGCCAATCGTCGGTTCAGGCGTCCCGGCTGGGCCGTCCGGCCAACTCGGACCACCCATGCGGGTAAGGATAGTGGCGCGGCCCGCTCAGGTGAACATCGTCGATGCGATCTTGACGGTGTTGTTACCCGTACGGGCGCGCCGATGGCGCGATGGGCGGATCACCACCTGTGTTGGCGTTTTGGCGTCAACTTCCGTTCCGCCACTTCCAGAGGCATGACGCCCGGTCCTAGCCTTTGGTCGTCTGACTGCGCAACGATCCGGCAGGTCCAGCTCAGGGCCGATCCGTGGTTGCTTTGTGCGCATTTTTCGATGGCGATTTGTGATACATCGTGGAGATAAGAGCCATGGGCGCGAATGCATCGACTGTCTTCAATGATTTGCCCACCGTGCCACTGGGACCGCTCTTCTCCGCACAGGTCCGCCGCAACCCGTTCGCGTACTACCGCTCGCTGCACGAACTCGGCGCACCGGTTCTCGCCATCGAGCAGCCCGCGCGCTACCAGTTCCTGCTCTGCGGCTTCGAGGCCGCCAGCCAGGCGCTGCGCGACCCGGCCTTCCAGGTGCTCGACGGCAGCATGATGGCGCAGCCGCCGTCCTGGGAGGAGCGCCGCACGCACGCGGTCTTCAGCCACTCGATGATGTTCACCAACCCGCCGCGGCAGACCCAGATGCGCCGCCTGTTCGCGCACACCTTCACCCCGCGCCGGATCATGGACCTCGAACCGCAGATCGACGACATCTGCGCGGACCTGCTCGACGCGATGGCCCGCCGGGCCGCGGCGGGCGAGCCGGTGGACTTCATGCGCGACTTCGCGTTCCCGATGCCCGCCGCGGTGCTGGGCCGGCTGCTCGGCGTGCCGGACGCGGACCTGCCCTGGTACCGCCCGCGCGCGGCGGAGCTGGCGAAGGTCATCGAACTCGGCGGCGGCACCGAGGAGAACATGCGCCGAGCCGACCGGGCGTCGGAGGAGCTGACCGACTACTTCGCCGAGATGGTGGCGCGTCGGCGGGCCCGGCCCGCCGACGACCTCATCACCGTGCTGATCCAGGCGCAGGCGGCGGAGCAGGACCCGCTCACCGACCGGGAGCTGCTGTCGAACCTGGTCGTGGTCTTCAACGCGGGCTTCGTGACCACCGTGCACCTGCTCGGCAACGGGCTGACCCTGCTGCTGGAGCAGCCCGAGCTCTGGCGGCGGGCCCGGACCGACCGCTCGGTGCTGCCCGGGTATGTCGACGAGATCCTGCGCTGCCAGGGCCCGACCCACTTCGTGGTGCGCCGGGCCGCCACCGACGTCGAGGTCTGCGGCACGCGCGTGCCGGCGGGCAGCGAGGTGCTGGTGCTGCTGGCCGCGGCCAACCGCGACCCGTCCCGGTACGCCGACCCCGACCGGTTCGACCCCCACCGGCCGCAGCGGGCGCACCTCGCCTTCAGCAGCGGCGGGCACTACTGCCTGGGTGCGGCGCTGGCCAAGATGGAAGGTGAGCGCGGCTTGAGCGCGCTGCTCGACCGGTTCCCCGGCATCGGCCTCGCCGTCGAGCCGCCCGTGCCGCACCAGCTGATGCTGCGCGGCCACGAGGAGCTGTGGGTACGGCTGGACGCAGGCGTCCCCGCCGCGCAGTCGGCGGGGTCGCTCGCGCAGTGAACCGGCCGGAACTCAGTGCCCGGTGAAGAGGACTTTGACCCGCTTGCGCCCGTTTTGGACTGACACATCGCCGCGCAGCTGACCAGCCACGTCGTCCGCTGCCGAACGGGAATCCAGGTTGTGCACGGCGTCCTGCTGCTCCGGCCAGCGCAGCTCGTCCCGGCCACCACCATTGGGATCCAACGGACGAATCCGGCTGACGACCACAACCCACTGGCCTGCCGGCTTTCGCCTCCTCCAGAACATGTCTCCTCCGTCTCCCGCGTTCGCCAGTTGCCCACCGTACCTTGGCGCCGTTACACCGGCAGCCCTCGGTCGCCGGGGGTACGGTTGAGGCCGGCCGGCCTCACCGGGGAGGGCATGGTGACGACTCGATTCCCGTCGATCGGCGTCGACGTGCGAACCCAGGACGAGCTGCGCGATCTCATGGCGACGATCCTCGGTGCCGCCGAACCCGTGCAGGTCGACCGGGAACGCTGCGATCACGTGTGGACCTGCCCCTCCGCCGCCCGGGTGGTGGTGCAGGCGCGCGGCGGGCTCATCGCGGGCGTGCTCACCGGCCTCGCGGGCAGCGCACCCACCGTGGCCTGCACCGACGTACGGCTACTGGACGACCGGGTGGCCACGCTGAACCTGCTCGACGAGACCGAGGGCAACCTGCTCTGCTCCGTCGCGGCGCAGTTGGAGGACCACTCGCTGCTGCGGTTGGCCGGCGGGCTGCTGGCACGCGGACAAGTGGTGCTGTCCGTGCTCGCCGACCGGATCACCGCGTACCCGGATCTCAGGTCGTACCAGCAGGAAACGGGCGCGCGGCTGGACCGCGGCCACCTGCTCAGCCAGGAGCTCCGCCGGCCGCCCGCCGCCCCCGGCGACTGGGCGCCGACGGCCGAGGTCGACTTCACCGCCACCGTCCGCCGCGCCGAACTCCGCGTCAACTCGCTGACCGGCACCGCGTTCCACTGGCTGCGCCTCAGCGTCCGGCCCGCACTCGAACTCGACCTCGCCGCGGGCACCGCCGAACTCGCCGCACCGCCCGCGCCCGGCAGCGTCGTCACCGGCCGCGGCCTGCTCACCGGCCGGCTCAACCTGCGCCCCGGCGACCTGCCCCGGCAGCCCGGACCTGCCCGCGCTCTGCTCCGCCGGGTGCGCCACCGGATCACCGCCCGGCTGCCGCACCGCCCCGACGGCTGAACACAGCGAAGGACCTGCCTCACCATGCAGAAGCAGGTCCCACCTGTCACCCTGAAGGTCGTGCCCCGCACGGGTGCGTCGCAGCCAGGACTTCGTGAGCCTCCGGCGCGGAAAGAGCGCCTCGGACGACGCCGGTGACGTCCGATGGCGACATCATCACAGCCGGTCGGCGGCAGCGCCTCACCCGACCGTGCAAGCCTGACTCGGCGGTAAGTGCCCTTCACCTGCGACCGGTGCGCAGCCGCATCCCGGGATGATCGACCGGTCGGAAACCCAGCTCGCGGTACAGCGGCGCCCCGTCCTCGGTCGCGCGCAGATCAACGCTGGTCACGCCCCGTCCGGCGAACCACTCCAGCAGCGCCGACAGGCAGGCCCGGGACAGCCCCCGGCGCCGGTGACCGGGCTCGGTCACCACGTTGGACACGTACCCGGTGCGCCCGCTCGGATCCAGCGGACCGCCCAGCCGCACGTCGATCACGCCGACCGCGCACGCCAGCAGACCCACCCCGTCCGCCCCCGCCACCACGTACGCGGCGAAGTCGCCCGCCGGATCGGCCAGCAGCCGCCGGAGGTTCGCCCCCACCAGCTCCTGCCACGGCCCGTCCGGCACCGGCTCGCCCGCCATCGCGCCGAGCATCACCGTACGCAGCCGCACGATCTCGGCCGCGTCCGCGGCCACCGCCCGCCTCACCTCGATCACGTGCCGACGCTACCCCGGCCGGCCGGCCCCGCCCCCGCGGCGCGGTATCGTCACCGCGTGCGCGCACCCCGGCCTCGACAGACGCTGGCCCCGCGCGGGCTGGACGAGCCGCATCCGAGCAGGCTGCGCGATGACCATCCGGAGCGCGCGGAGATCCTGCGCCGGCACGGCGAGGCACTGGCCGCCGGGCAGCCCGGATACCTCGACCCGGGCAGCGGCCTGTTCGTACTGAGCGCCGCCTTCCTGGCCGACCGCGGCTTCTGCTGCGACCGCGGCTGCCGCCACTGCCCATACACCACCTGACCCACCCCCACGCCACACAAACCGCGCCACACCGACGGACCACGCCAACGTGCCACGCCAACGAGCCACACGCTGCGGTTTTACATCGACGTTGGCCTATTACGTGGAAGATGATCTACAAAAACTCCTCGTAATAGGACAACGTCGATGCGTGGACGGGGCGGACCAGCGGGCGAGTGTGGGCAGAACGGGTGGAACGGTGACTCGTCGGCGGGGCGAGATGCGAGGCGGGCCGGCGGACGGGGGCGGGTGGGGTGGGCGCGGCGGTGGCAGAATGCGGACCGTGGTACGCATCGAGGTGGTTCACGGGGACATCACCGCTGAGCAGGTGGATGCGGTCGTGACCGCCGCCAACGAGTCGCTGCTCGGCGGGGGCGGCGTCGACGGGGCGATCCACCGTGCGGCCGGACCACGGCTGGCGCAGGCGGGCGGGCGCGTCGGCCCGTGCGAGCCGGGCGACGCCATGGCCACTCCCGCCTTCGACCTGGACCCGCCGGTGCGCCACGTGATCCACACGGTCGGCCCGGTATGGGAGGGCGGCGACTACGGCGAGGACGACACCCTCGCCTCCTGCTACCGCCGCAGCCTGGCCGTCGCCGACGAACTCGGCGCCCGCACCGTCGCCTTCCCCGCCATCGCGACCGGACTGTACGGCTTCCCGCCCGAGCGCGCCGCCCGCATCGCCGTGGCCACCCTGCGCACCACCCCGACCGAGGTCACGCACATCCGCCTGGTCGCCTTCGACCGCGAGACCTACGACCTGCTCGCCGCCGAGCTGCGCTGACCCGCCGACCCCCACCGATCCGGCCAAGCGGACCCGACCCCCGAGCCGCTGGCGCTGGCCCGGGTGGCCCGCGTGTCCAAGTTCCACTTCGTGCGCAGCTTCGAGGCGGTGTACGGCGAGACCCCGATCCGCTACCTGACCCGGCGCCGCCTCGAGCGCGCCCAGGACCTGCTGCGCGGCGCCAACCTGACCGTCACCGAGATCTGCATGGCGGTCGGCTTCGCCAGCCTCGGCTCGTTCTCGTCGAGGTTCGCCCAGCTCACCGGCGAGACCCCGACGGCGTACCGCGATCGCTGGGCGGCCCGGGGCGGCCCGCACGTGCCCGGCTGCTACCTGTTCATGCGGGGCGTGGTGGATCTGGCGGGTACCACCGGCGGCCCCGGCGCGCCCGGCGCAATCTCGGAGAAGCAACCGCCCTGAGCTGCGGTTTAGGGTCGAACTTATGATCACGAACATTTCGCTCGTCACGGTTTACTGCCTCGATCAGGACCAGGCCGGGACTTCTACGTGGAGGTGCTCGGGTTCGCCCCGCGTACCGACATCACCATGGGTGAGGGGTTCCGCTGGGTGACCCTGTGCCACCCGAGCCAGCCGGAGCTGGAGGTCACGCTGATGACGCCGGGGCCGCCGCTGGACGCCGACGCGGCCGACTTCGTGCGCCGCCAGCTGGAGCAGGGCAAGATGGGCGGGCTCGGCCTGCGCGTCGACGACTGCCGCCGGACGTACGCCGAGCTGGTCGCCAAGGGGGTGGTGTTCCTGCAGGAGCCCGCCGACCGGCCGTACGGCGTCGAGGCGGTCATGCGCGACAACTCCGGCAACTGGCTGGTCCTGGTCGAACCCCGCGACTTCAAGCCGGACGACTTCGCCTGACGGCCCGACCCTGACGTGCCGGTCGGGTGCGGTTTCGGGGAAACTGCACCCGGCCGGACCCGCATTCCAGCACCTTCCCCGAAACTGCACGAAACAATCTTGCGGGGGTATGTCGAGAGCGAGCGCCCCGCTCCGACCCACCCCCGACGGCGGCCCCCGGCCGCGACGACGAAGGAGTGCGGAGATGAAGTACCTGCTGATCATCCACATGAACCCGGCCAACTGGGAGGCGCTGCCCGCCGAGGTGCGCGAGGCGGTCATGGCCGGGCACGAGGAGTTCATCAAGGAGCTGACCGGCACCGGTGAGCTGCTCGGCTTCGCCGCGCTGGCGGATCCGTCGCAGACGAGGACGGCCCGGGTCCGCGACGGCGAGCTGACCGTCACCGACGGGCCGTACCTGGAGGCCAAGGAGTGGCTGGCGGGTTACTACGCGATCGAGGCAGAGACCCCGGAGCGGGCGTACGAGCTGGCCGGGAAGATCCCCGACGCGAAGTACTTCGCGATCGAGGTGCGCCCGATCATGGCCTCCTCCGGGCTGGAGATGTGACCCGTACCCCCGTCGAGGGCCTGCTGCGCGACCTCGCGCCGCAGGTCCTCGGCATCCTCGTCCGGCGCCACGGCGACTTCGCCGAGTGCGAGGACGCGGTGCAGGAGGCGCTGCTGGCCGCCGCGGTGCAGTGGCCCGCCCACGGGCTGCCCGACCATCCGAAGTCCTGGCTGGTCACGGTCGCCACCCGGCGCCTGGTCGACCAGGTACGCAGCGACGTCGCCCGGCGCCGCCGGGAGGAGTGGGCGTTCGCGGCCACCCCCGCCGACGAGCTGGTCGCCGCCGCGCCCGGTGAGCGGGCCGTGCCCGACTCCGACGACACGCTGACCCTGCTGCTGCTGTGCTGCCACCCGGCGCTGACGGCGGCGTCGCAGGTGGCGCTGACGCTGCGCGCGGTCGGCGGGCTGTCCACCGCCGAGATCGCGCACGCCTTCCTGGTGCCCGAGGCGACGACGGCCCAGCGCGTCAGCCGGGCCAAACAGCGGATCCGGGCCACCGGGGCGCGGTTCGCCGCGCCGCCGCCCGAGGAGCTGCCCGAGCGCATGCGCACGGTGCTCCAGGTGCTGTATCTGATCTTCAACGAGGGCTACACCGCCACCTCCGGGGCGAGCCTGCAGCGCACCGAGCTGACCGCCGAGGCGATCCGGCTGACCCGCGCGCTGCGGCGGCTGCTGCCCGACGACGGCGAGGTGGCCGGGCTGCTGGCGCTGATGCTGCTCACCGACGCGCGGCGGGGCGCCCGCACCGGCCCCGACGGCGAGCTGGTCCCGCTGGCCGAGCAGGACCGCAGCCGCTGGCAGACGATGGCGATCGCCGAGGGCGTGGAGCTGATCACCGCCACGCTGCGGGCGGCGCGGCTGGGGCCGTACCAGCTGCAGGCCGCGATCGCGGCCGTGCACGCCGAGGCGCCGACGGCGGCCGATACCGACTGGCCGCAGATCCTGTCGCTGTACCAGCTGCTGTCGCGGCTGTTCCCGAACCCGATGGTGACGCTGAACCAGGCGGTGGCGCAGGCGATGGTGCACGGGCCGCGGGCGGGGCTGGCGCTGCTGGCGACGCTGGACGGCGACGAACGGGTCGCCCGACACCACCGGCTGTACGCCGTACGCGCGCACCTGTTCGAGCTGGCCGGGGACCCGGCGGCAGCCCGCGGGCAGTACCGACGCGCCGCCCGCGCCACCACCAGCCTGCCCGAGCAGCGCTACCTGGAGTCCCGCGCCGCCCGCCTCTGAACGCGGGAAAGGCGCCCGCCCCGACGCCACCCGCCGGCGCGAACGCCCTCCCACCAGCCCCCACGGCCGTCTTGTGATCGACGCTGGCCTATCCAGAGGCCTGCCCTGGCGTGTTGCTACTCCAGATAGGCCAGCGTCGAAGTCAGGCCGGGGCGTGCGCCCCCGGCTCGGTGTAGCGGGCGAAGTCGAAGTCCGCCGCCATCCCGCCGCCGGTCAGGTCGTGCGCCCACAGGCCCACGAACGCCCCGGTGAACCCCCACACCTGGTACACGCCCGCGGCGTCCACCTCGGCGGCGTGCTCGTCGGACAGCACCCGCGCGTCGAGCACCCCGCCCAGGGGCCGCCACGCCGACGGCTCCAGCGCGTACTCGAAGCGCAGTTCGTCGCGGTCGAGTCCGGCCCGCAGCAGCACCGGCCCGTCCGGCACCGGCACCGGCTCGTGCTCCGGCCGGTGCAGCCGGCCCCGGTCGCAGGCCAGCAGCTCCAGGCACCGCCCGACGCCCTCGCGCCAGGTCAGGTACGCGTAGTACCAGTTGCGGGTGCTGTAGAACGCCCCGACCCCGGCCAGCTGCTGCGGGCTGCGCGGATCGGCCTCCACCGACACGGTGAACGCGCACCGCGGCGCGGTGACCCGCCGCGCCACCAGGCTCTGGTCGAACTTGGACGACGGCGACCGGCCGCCGCGCAGCCGCAGGTGGCCGGGCCGCTCGTGCAGCGTGGCCCAGTCTGGGCCGAACGGGCGGCGCAGCGTGGCCCAGTGCGGGCCGAGCTCGGCGGCGTCGAAGTCGTCGGTCTCGGCCGGGACCGGCCACGGGTGCGCGGGCAGGTCGGGTGCCGGGATCTCCAGCTCGGGCCGTGCTCCGTCGATGCGCGGCCAGCCGTCGCCGGTCCAGGCCACCGGCGCGAACGCGGTCTCCCGGCCGAGGATGCACTCGTCGCGCACCCCGAGCGGCCGCCCGGTCAGGTACGCCAGGTACCAGTCCCCGGCCGGGGTGTCGACGAGGCTGCCGTGCCCGGCCTTCTGCAGCGGCAGCGCCGGATCGTCGGCGGCCAGCAGCGGCGTGGCCGGGTCGACCTCGTACGGTCCGAGCACCGAACGGGACCGGGCCACCGTCACCTGGTGCCCCCACGACGTCCCGCCCTCGGCGGTGAGCAGCAGGTACCAGCCGTCGCGGCGGTAGAGGTGCGGCCCCTCGGTGAAGTTCGCGGCCGTACCGCCGAAGATGTTCACCGGCTCGCCCAGCAGCTTGCCGGTGCCCCGGTCGAACTCCTGCGCGATGATCCCGGCCGACCAGTGGTGGCCGGGCCGCCAGTCGAGGTCGTTGCTGAGCAGCCAGCTGCGCCCGTCGGTGTCGTGGAACAGCGACGGGTCGAAGCCCCGCGCGTGCAGCGGCACCGGGTCCGACCACGGCCCCTCGATCGAGGCCGCGGTCACCACGTAGTTCGGCACGTCCCAGAACCCGCCGGTGTAGCTGGCCACGTTGGTGAAGACCAGGTAGAACACGCCGTCGGCGTAGGACAGGCAGGGCGCCCACACCCCGCCGGAGTCCGGCGTGCCGCTGAGGTCGAGCAGCCGGCCGGAGTCGAGCACCCCGCCCAGCGGCCGCCAGTTGACCAGGTCGCGCGAGTGGTGCAGGCGTACGCCGGGCATCCACTCGAACGTGGACGTGGCCAGGTAGTAGTCCTCGCCCACGCGCAGGATCGACGGGTCGGGGTGGAAGCCGGGCAGCACCGGGTTGCGGATCATCCCTTCACCGCACCGGCCATGATGCCGCCGACGATCTGGCGGGCCAGCAGCAGGAACACGCCGAGCACCGGCAGCACGCCGAGCAGCGCCCCGGTCAGCATCAGCGCGTAGTCGGTGTAGTACCCGCTGGCCAGCACCGACAGCGCCACCTGCACGGTGGGGTTCTCCGGGTTGAGCACGACCAGGGGCCAGAAGAAGTCGTTCCAGGCGCCCATGAACATGAACAGGCCCAGCACGGCCGCGGCCGGGCGGATCGCAGGCAGCGCGACGTGCCAGTACACCCGCACCAGCGAGCAGCCGTCCACGAACGCCGCCTCGACCAGCTCCTTGGGCACCGCCTCCTCGACGGCCTGGCGCATCCAGAACACGCCGAACGCCGACACCAGCGCGGGCACGATCAGCGCCTGCAGGTGGCCGGTCCAGCCGAGGTCGGTGGTGAGCAGGTAGAGCGGGATGATGCCGAGCTGGGTCGGCACCATCATCGTGCCGATGACGGTCACCAGCAGCGCGTTGCGGCCGCGGAACTTCAGCCGGGCGAAGGCGAACCCGGCCATCGACGCGAACAGCACGTTGCCGACGGCGACGGTGGTCGCCACGATCGCCGAGTTGGTCAGGGCCAGCCCGAACTCGGAGCTGTCGAAGACCCGGCTGATGTTGTCGAACAGGTTGCCGCCGGGCACCAGCGGCGGGGTGGCCTCGCCGATGGCGCTGTTGTCGGAGCTGGCGACGACGAAGGTCCAGTACAGCGGGAACGCCGAGGCGGCGATGATCGCCGTGAGCAGCAGGTAGATGAACGGCCGCAGGCGGCCGGACCCGGTCGTCGACGCGCCGCTGCGTCGGCGGTGCGTCTGGGGCAGGGCGGTGGTCGTCATGGCGGGCTCCTCAGCGGCTCGCGACGGCGCGCCGTACCAGCGCGAAGTTGACCAGGGCGATGAGGGCGACCACCAGGAACAGCACCCACGCGATCGTCGCGGCGTAGCCGGCGTCGAAGAGGGTGAAGCCCTTCTCGTAGAGGTACATGGTGATCGTCTGGTACTGCCGGTCGGAGCCGCCGGTGCCGGTGGAGGCGCCCTTGGACTCGAACAGCAGCGGCTCGGCGAACAGCTGCAGGCCGCCGATGGTGGACACGACCGTGGTGAACAGGATGGTCGGGCGGATCATCGGCACGGTCACGGTCCAGAACGCGCGCCAGTTGGACGCGCCGTCCAGGCGGGCCGACTCGTACAGGTCGTTCGGCACCGCCTGCATCGCGGCCAGGTAGATCAGCGCGTTGTAGCCGGTCCAGCGCCAGGTCACGATCAGCGCGATGGCCAGGTGCGAGGACCACACGTCGGCGGGCCAGTCGATCGGGTCGACGCCGGCCAGGCCGAGCAGCCAGTTGACGATGCCGAAGTCGCGGCCGAACACCTGCGCGAACACCAGCGCCACGGCGACCACCGACACCACGTTGGGGATCAGCACGCCCGCGCGCCAGAAGGTGCGCCCGCGCAGCTTCGTGTTCAGCAGCGCGGCCAGGAACAGGGCGAGGATCAGCTGCGGCACGGTGGAGATGACGAACAGGCTGAGCGTGTTGCCCAGCGCGTTCCAGAAGTCGGGGTCGCTGAACAGCTCGGTGTAGTTGGCCAGGCCGGTCCAGTCCCCGGCCCCGTTGATCAGATGCCAGTCGTGCAGCGACATCCAGAGCGTCATCAGCAGCGGGTACGCGCCGAACACGGCGAACACGGCGAAGAAGGGTGCGACGAACAGGTATGGCGTGAGATGCCGGTCGAAACGCCCGCGCATGTCGGCTCCTGTGAGGGGATTTCGGGATGGACGAAAGGGGCGGCACGGCGCGCGGTCGCGCCGTGCCGCCCGGGAATCACTTGCCGAGGGCCTTGGCTGCCTCGGACACCGCCTGCGCCCAGGCGTCGGCGGCGGACTGCTTGCCCTGCTCGACGCGGGCCAGCGCCCGGCCGAAGACCGGCCGCACGTCGGCGTCACGGGTGCCGCGGTAGTTCGGCTGCAGCGACTCGCCCGACTTGGCGTAGATCTCGCCGACCGGCGCGTTGGTGAAGTACTCGTTCTTGAAGCCGAGCACGGCCGGGTTCTTCAGGGTCTCCGGCTGCGAGGGCAGGCTGCCCACGTTCTGGAAGATCTTGGCCTCGGACTCCGGCGAGGTGAGGAACTTCGCCAGCTCGTACGCCTCCTTCGGGTGCTTGCCCTGCTTCGGGACGGTCAGGAAGGACCCGCCCCAGTTGCCGCCGCCGCCGGGGATCTTGGCGATGTCCCACTTGCCGGCGTTCTCCGGGCCGGAGCCGTCCTTGATCAGGCCCAGCATCCAGCTCGGGCACGGCAGCGTGGCGAAGGTGCCCTGCTTGAAGCCGACGTTCCACTGCTGGCTGAACGGGTCGAGCTTGGCCGACATGCCCGGGTTCGCGGCCGCGGCCGCCACCTTGTCGAACGCGCTCTTCACGTTGGCGTTCGTGTCGCCGACGTACGCGTCGGTGGTGTCGAAGTAGCCGAACGGGATCTGGTTCAGCATCGCGGTGTAGATGTTGCCGACGCCGTCGAACCACTTGGCCTTGGTGCCGGAGGCGGCGAACCGGGTGCCGACCCCGAAGTAGTCGTCCCAGCTGGTCCACAGCGCCGATACCTCGTCGCGCGAGGTGGGCAGGCCGGCCGCCTTGAACAGGTCGGAGCGGTAGCACAGGGCCAGGCCGCCCATGTCCGTGCCCAGGCCCATCACGAAGTTGCCGTTGTCGGCCAGGCTCTGCTGCCACTTCCAGGGCAGCCACTGCGACGCCAGGTCCTTGGCGCCGTAGTCGGCCAGGTTGTAGAACTTGTCCTTCGACTGGCGGAACTGGGGCATGTAGCCCTCCTCCACCGCCTCCAGGTCCGCGGTGCCCGCGCCCGCGCCCAGCCGGGTGGCGAGCTGCTTGTGGTGCTGGTCGAACTCGGTGACGCGGGTCTTCACCGTGATGTTCGGGTGGGTCGCCTGGAACTCCTTGATCAGCGGCTCGTAGCCGAAGTCGCTGAAGGTGGCCACGGTGAGCGTGATCTTCTCGCCGTCGGCGCCGTCGTCGGTGCTGCCGCAGCCGGTGACCGCGAGCGCGGCCACCACGAGCCCGGCCGCCAAGCGCGCGCCCTTGCGGGCGAAGACGCTGGACATGCGTTCCTCCTCGATGAACGGGCCCGCCGGGGCCCGGAGTGGGATGTCACGTGGGAAGAGCGCCGCGCAGCGGTTCGGCCCGGAGGGCTTCGGCGGCGGCGCGGTGACAGCAAAGTAGGGGCGGGGGAAACCTGGAAGAAATAAGTTTCGAAACAGGGGGGTCGTTCGACCGAGGTTCTTGCGAAACTGTCGAGATGCCAGCCACCCCGCCCGGCCAGGCGAAACCGCGCACCACGCTGAGCACCATCGCGCGCGAGGCCAACGTCTCGGTGCCGACGGTGTCGAAGGTGCTCAACGGCCACAGCGACATCTCCGCCCAGACCCGCCGCCGCATCGAGGTCCTGCTGACGCGGTACGGGTATCAGCGCCCCCGCGCGCCCCGGCGCAAGAGCCAGCGCGGCGACCTGATCGACCTCGTCATCAACGAACTCGACAGCGCCTGGGGCCTGGAGATCCTCACCGGCGTCGAGCAGGTGGCCGAGGCGGCCGGGCTGGGCCTGGTCGTGTCGGCGGTGCACAACCGGGCGAGCCTGACCCGGCGCTGGCTGGAGGGGCTGATCTCGCGCGGCTCGCAGGGCGCGATCCTGGTGCTGTCGGACCTGTCCGACGAGCAGCGGGCCGAACTGCACCGCCGTACGCTGCCGTTCGTCGTGGTGGACGGGGTCAGCCAGCCGCCGCCGGACGTACCCAGCGTCGGGGCGACCAACTTCGCCGGCGGGTACGCCGCCGCCGACCACCTGATCAAGCTGGGGCACCGCCGCATCGGCGCCATCGGCGGGCCGGAGCAGATGCTGTGCAGCCGCGCCCGGGTCGCCGGGTACCGGGCCGCGCTGGAGTCGGCCGGGCTCACCCCCGACCGCGAGCTGGTCCGGTACGGCAACTTCCAGCACGTCGGCGGCCTGCGCGCGGCCCAGCAGCTGCTCGCCCTGGCCGACCCGCCGACGGCCATCTTCGCGGGCAGCGACCAGCAGGCCACCGGCGTTTACGAGGCGGCACGCCTGTCCGGCCGCCAGATCCCCGACGACCTGAGCGTGGTCGGCTTCGACGACCTGCACTACGCGCAGTGGACCGCGCCGCCGCTGACCACGGTGCGCCAGCCGCTGCACGAGATGGGCGTCAGCGCGGCCCGGCTGCTGCTGCGCCTGGTCAACGGCGAGCACCTGGAGGCGCCCCGGATCGAGCTGGCGACCGAGCTGGTGATCCGCAACAGCACTGCGCAACCCCCGCTGAATGTTTCGAAACTCGGGGACATGACTTCGTAACAGAGCTAGCGTGCCCAGCCATCGACACCTCGGCCGACAGCCACCGTTGGCGGCCGATCCTTTCGCCCCCTTCGAAAGGCATGGCACACATGGGCATCCCGCTCCCCCGCCGGGGCCTGGCCGCGCTCGCATCCGGTGCGGCCGCGGCACTCGCACTGGCCGCCGGGTTGCTGGTCGCGCCGACCGCGGCCAACGCCGCGGTCTCCGGCCGCAACCTCCCGGCCAACGGGCAGATCCGCTTCTTCATGGGCCAGGACAGCACCACGCTGGCCGAGTACAAGTCCCAGGTGCTCGACACCGACGCGACGGCGCCACGTCCCGGCGGGGTCACCCTGTACACCAACATCGTCTTCCCGGACGCCCTGGCGGGCGTCTACACGGGCGTCGACTACGGCTCCGGCCTGGTCGACTTCAACGCCACCCTGGGGCAGTACCCGGGCGCCGCGCTCGCGGTCGGCCTGTACCTGTCCGACACCAAGACCGGCTGCTACAACCAGCCGCTGCGCGCCATCGCGGGCACCGGCGACGCCGACGTCACCTCGCTGACCCCGCAGTACCGGGCCAAGGTCGACGAGCTCGTCACCTGGTTCAAGAACACCGGGCGCGAGGTCTTCCTGCGCATCGGGTACGAGTTCGACGGCCCCTGGAACTGCTACAGCGCCGACTACTACAAGCAGGCGTACCGCTACATCAAGGGCCGCATCGACGCCCTCGGCGCCACCAAGGTCGCCACGGTCTGGCAGTCGGCCGCCTGGCCCCTCAACGAGCACCCGGACCACCCGGAGTGGAACTACGTCATCACCGCGGCCGATCACTACGACGTGTGGTACCCGGGTGACGACGTGGTCGACTGGGTCGGCATGTCGGCCTTCTACGGCAGCACCTACGCCGCCTACCAGTGGTCCTGCAAGGGCGTGGACACCTCGCCGCGCGTGGTGCAGGACCGGGTGCTCGCCTTCGCCCGCGCTCACGGCAAGCCCGTCATGATCGCCGAGTCGTCGCCGCAGGGCTTCACCACCGGCGCCAAGACCGCCAGCTGCATCCTGAACAAGGCCCCGGCCCCGGTCAGCGCCGACACCATCTGGAACACCTGGTACGCCGACTACTTCGGCTACATCGCCGCCAACGCCGACGTGATCCGGGCCGTCGCCTACATCAACACCAACTGGGACAGCCAGACGATGTGGCAGTGCACCGGCAGCGCGGGCACCGCGGGCTGCGCCAACGGCTACTGGGGCGACTCGCGCATCCAGGCCGACGCCACCATCAAGTCCCGTTTCCTGAGCGAACTGCGCAACGCCCGCTGGGTCAACGGCACCGGCGTCGGCACCACCTCCCCGGCCCCGTCCAGCTCGCCCAACCCGAGCCCGTCGGCGTCGCCGAGCCGGTCCGCGTCCCCCTCGCCCAGCCCGTCCGCGTCCCCGTCGCCCAGCCCGACCGGCAGTGGCGGCACCGGCGGCAACCCGTACGGCATCCTCCAGGCCGAGTCGGCGAGCACCCTCTCCAACTCGACGATCGTGACCGACGCGAGCGCCAACGGCGGGGCCAAGGTCCGCGGCAACGCCAACAACGCCTCGCTGACCTGGAGCAACCTCAACCTCGGGTCACCCGCGCCGACGCAGCTCAAGTTCCACTACTCGTCCAACCGGCCCACCAACTCGGCGTTCACCATCGAGGTGCACTCCGGCTCCCCGACCGGCCCGGTCATCGCCTCCCCCGGCGTGCTCGGCACCGGCTCCTGGACCACCTACGCCGACCTCACCTACAACCTCAGCAACGCCCCGACCGGCGTGAACAGCATCTCGGTGGTGTTCAAGTCCAACGACGGGAACCCGGTCGCCGACCTCGACTACGTGACCTTCGTCGGCACCGGCGGCTCGGCCACCACCAGCCCGTCGCCCGTCCCGTCCCCGTCGGCCTCCACCGCGAACCCGACGCCGAGCCCCACGGGCACCGGCGGTGGCGGCGGCACCGGGCAGCGGCTGCTGCTGGCCGGGCAGTCCACCTCCGGCTCGTACTCCGACATGGACAGCGTCGTGGACACCCCCGGCGGCGGCTCGGTCTACTACGAGGTCAAGTCCGGGACCTGGGTCAACACCAACCACCGCGACTACGCCACCCAGCTGGCTCAGCGCGGCCAGGCCATCCAGATCGGCGTGAGCTGGAAGGACAACCCGCCCGGCTTCACCGGCGGCGACGAGAACACCAAGGCGGCCCGCTCCCGCGCGGTCACCCAGGAACTGGCCAACGGGCAGTACGCGTCGCAGTTCACCACCCTCATCAACTTCATCAGGCAGTACCCGGCCGCAACGTTCTACCTGCGCATCGACTACGAGGTCAGCAGCTTCTACCACTGCACGGACAGCAGCTGCGCCTCGTACAAGAACGCCTTCAGCCGCATCCGGAACACGATCGCGAGCCAGGTCACCGCGGGCAACGTCCGCTACGTCTACCACCCGGTGCGCGGCGAGTTCGAGGCGCTCTACCCCGGTGACGCGGCCGTCGACTGGGTCGGGGTCTCGATCTTCGCGCACGAGCTGTGCCTGCCGATCTACGACAACGGCTACCTGTACAACGGCACCCCGCCGCAGAACTACGACACCAGCACGTCGCAGTGCCGCAACGCGTACCTCGCCAAGGACGCCAACGGCAACGACACGGCGGTCTGGACCAGCTTCAACCACGACGGCAACGTGCTGAAGATGATGAAGTTCGCCAAGGAGCACGCCAAGCCGATGATCGTGTCGGAGTCCGGGATGATGAACTTCACCGCCGACGGCTCGGACACCCGGGGCCTGGAGCCGGTCGCGGGCAACCTGTGGATGCAGCGCCTGTTCAGCCTGCTGTCCTACAACGGCCCGATCCCGAACCTGTCCGGCACCTACGACCTGTCCAATGTCATCCAGGCGGTCACCTACATCAACCTGGACTTCCGGTACGGCTGGGACGGCGTGAACGACGGCACCTTCGACTTCCCGGCCAACTCGACCTGGTTCGCCGACGGCCGCCTCAGCCAGTACACCACCGCCCGCACCACCTTCTGCGCCGGACTGACCACCGCCAACTTCCGTTCCCGCTGCTAGCCCGCCCGGAGTGAGGAAGGGTCCCTTCTTATCGCAATGCGATGCAGAAGGGGCCCTTCTTCACTGTCCATCGCCTACGGCAGGTCGAACCGGCCCGCCTTCACCTGTGCCACGAAGGCGGCCCAGGCTTCGGCGTCGAACACCAGCACCGGCCCGGCCGCGTCCTTGGAGTCCCGTACGCCCACCGCCGCCACGGTCAGCGCGACCTCCACGCAGTTGTTCTCGAAATCGCTGCGGCTGCTCTTGCGCCAGGCAGCCTGGGACAGTTCAAGCACGTCCCGCCTCCAACCCTGTTCAGATTTCCTTGGCCATGTCGCCGATGAATGCCCGGGACCCGACGTCGCTCAACGCGGCCGCGCGCAGGTGGTTGAAGGCCACCCGGCACCGGTCCACTTCGGACTGCTCCTCCCAGAAGACCGCGCCGACCAGGTTCTCGGTATGCGCCACCGGGTTGTCGAGCGGATCGGGGAAGTCGAAGACCACGAAGCCGGAGCCCATGCCGAAGTGCACCCCCGCCGCGAACGGGATCACCTGCACCGTGACGTTGGGCAGCTCGCCGATCTCCAGCAGGTGCGCCAGCTGCGCCCGCATGACGTCCGGGGCGCCGACCCGGTGCCGCAGCACGGCCTCGTCGAGGATGAACCACGCGTCGGGCGGATCGGTGCGGCGGAGCACCTGCTGGCGGGCCATCCGCAGCTCCAGCCTGCGCTGGACCGTGTCGGCGGGCGGCGTCGGCCGCACGCCGGTGAACAGCTCGCGCGCGTACGGCTCGGCCTGCAGCAGCCCCGGCACGAAGTGCGCCTCGTAGTTCTGGATCGAGCTGGCCTCGGCCTCCAGGCCGACGAAGGTCTTCATCGTCTCGGAGACCACGTCGTTGTAGGCGTACCACCAGCCGCGCTGGCGGGCGTCGCGGGCCAGCTGCACCAGCCGCTCGGCCTCCGGGCCGGTCACCCGGTAGACCTCCAGCAGCTCGCGCACGTCACCGGGGCGGATCCCGAGCCGGCCGCTCTCGATCCGGCTGATCCGGCTGCCGGTGCAGCCCAGCTCCCGGCCGACCTCGTCACAGGTCATCCGGGCCGCCTCGCGCAGCCGGTGCAGTTCGCCGCACAGGCGGCGGCGGCGCACGGTGGGGCTCTTGGCGCTGACCACGGGCATCCCTCCCGCACTCCAGTCTCATGCCGCAACCGTCCGAACCCAAGTCAATCGATCGGCCATCTTCTAATTGGAATGTTGCCAAACCGCAGGACGCCAATCAACAATGTGGATGTTCGAGCCGCCCCGCGGTTCGGGGGCGGCCAGGACGAACCCCTGCGGCGACTGCTGGCGGCGCAGCCGCAGGCGACGCGGGGTTGCGTCGGGATACGGCTCCCGTCGCGCGGCCGGTCGGCGGGTGCGGGCAAGGGGCACGCACCACCCCGACCGGCCATCCAGCGCCCGGCCGCGCGCCTGTCGGCCCAGGCGCCTACGCTGCCCGCATGCCGACCGGAGCACCCTGCCCGACGACCTCCGCCAGCTGCTGCGCGACGACCCGGAGCGCGACCGCCGCACCCTGTCCGTGCCGCTGCCGGCCGGACGCCCGGTGACCTCGCGGTACGGCGGCGACCCGGCGTACTGGCTCAGCGACGAACCGCCCGCGCCCGGCCTCTGGGCCCGGCTGCGCGCCGACCGGCACAGGAGCAGCGGTTCGGGGCCCGGGTGGTCACCGTCGGGTCCGGCACGCTCGGACTCAGCGTCGCCGCCCCGCCCGGCACCGAGCAGGAGGCGCTGGCCGTGGCAGCCGAGCACTTCGCCTGCTGCTCGGAGCTCGTATACCAGGACGGCGGCACCATCGGCACCTACGCCGACGAGATCCGCACCCGCACCTCGTGGCGCTTCTGGTGGGACTGACGGGTTAAGAAGGGGCCCTTCCACCACGTAAAGCGATAAGAAGGGTCCCTTCCTTCGGGCTGGGCTCAGGTGAGCGCGGCGGAGAGGGGGACCTCCGGGTCGGACAGTCGCGCTGGGTCGACGGACTTGCCCGCCCACCCCGCCCGAACCAGGGCCTTCAGGTCGTCCTGCACGTCCCACACGTTGATGTTCATCGCGGCCAGCACGCACCCGCCGCGCAGCCAGAACGCGATCACCTCGGGCGCCTTGCCGTCCACCACGGCCGGGTCGCCGCGGAACACCACCCGGTCGTAGTCGCCCGGCCCGGCCCAGCCGCAGTACTCCATGCCCAGGTCGTACTGGTCGGTGAAGAAGTACGGCACCGGGTCGTAGGCGACCTCCTGCCCCAGCATCGCCTTCGCCGCGGCCTGGCCGCCGTCGACGGCGTTGGACCAGTGCTCGACGCGCAGCCGCCGGTCCAGCATCGGGTGGTACGAGTTGGCCACGTCGCCGCAGGCGAACACGTCCGGGTCGCTGGTGCGCAGCGACGCGTCGGCCAGCACGCCGTTGTCGACGTCCAGCCCCGCGTGCTCGGCCAGCTCGGTGCGCGGCCGGATGCCGACGCCCACGGCGACCAGGTCGGTGCCGAGCTCGGTGCCGTCGTCCAGGACCGCGCTGCGGACCCGGCCGTCGAGGGTGCCGAACTCGCGTACGCCGGTGCCGAAGTGGAACTCGACGCCGTTGGCGGCGTGCAGGTCGCGGAAGAGGGCGGCCAGCTCGTCGCCGAGCACCCGGCGCAGCGGCGCGCTGTCGGTCTCGACCACGGTGACCGGGCAGCCGCGGCTGCGGGCGGCCGCGGCCACCTCCAGCCCGATCCAGCCCCCGCCGACGACCAGCACCTGCGGGGACGGGTCGGCGGTCAGCGCGGCGCGCAGGTTGTCGGAGTCGCCGAAGCTGCGCAGGTAGAGCACGCCGTCCTCATCCGCGCCCGGAGTGTCCAGCGTGCGTACGGCCGAGCCGGTGGCCAGCAGGAGGCGGTCGTAGCGGTACTGGTCGCCGCCGTCGAGGGTGACCGTGTGCGCCTGCGGGTGCAGGGCCACCACCCGGCGGCCGGTCATCAGCTCGATGCGCTGCTGCTCGTACCACGCGGGTTCGTGGACGTACGCCTGCTCGCGCGGGTCGTTGCCGAGCAGGTAGCCCTTGGACAGCGGCGGCCGCTCGTACGGCGGCTCCTGCTCCTGTCCGATCAGCAGCACCCGGCCGGTGAACCCCTCGGCCCGCAGCGTCTCGGCCGCCTTCGCCCCGGCCAGCGAGGCGCCGACGATGATGAATACCCGCTCGTCCGCACTCATGCCCTCCAGCCTGCCGCACTGAGGGCGACCCGGCCACCCGAACGCTTGCTCTGCGCACTCGCGGCCGGCCGGGAACATGGAGCCCGGCTGCGGGCAAGAAGGAGCATGAGTGTGCTGACGACCGACTCCGGTCCGCCCGAGGTGGCCGAGCCACCGCCCGACCCCGCCGACGTCGGGGCGGTCTTCGACCGGTACGCCCGGGACCTGCTGCGCTACGCCACCCAGCGGGTCGGCGAGCAGGCGGCCGAGGACGTGGTCGCGCAGACGTTCCTGGTGGCGTACGAGCAGCGGCACCGCTTCGACCCCGCCCGGGGCGACCTGCTGCCCTGGCTGTACGGCATCTGCACCAACCTGCTGCGCCGCCAGCGCCGCACCGAGGTGCGCAACCTGCGCCTGCTGGCCGCGGCCGCCGCCCGCACCGAGCACGTGGAGGCGCCCGACGCCCGCGGTTCCGAGCGGGTCGACGCGCAGCGGTCGGTGGCCCGGGTGGCGCGGGCACTGGCCGGGCTGCCCCGGCGCCAGCGCGACGTGCTGCTGCTGTTCGCCGTCGCCGAACTGGAGTACGCCGAGATCGCCGCGGCGCTCGGCATCCCGCTCGGCTCGGTGCGGTCCGCGCTGCACCGCGCCCGTACCAAGATCAAATCTGCGCTCGCCGCCGGAGGACCCCGATGACCCGCACCGACCCCGACCTGCACGCCGTCCGCGACCTGCCGCCCGGCCTGGCCGACCCCACCGACGCCTCGGTCTCCCGTACCTGGTACCTGCTCTCGGCCCGGCAGACCGCCGCGCAGGCCGGCAGCCGCCACCCGCTGCTGCGCCTGCTGCTCCCGATCGTCGCCGCCGCGCTCGTGGGCGTGGTGACCGTGACCGCCGTCAACCTCGCCGGCCCGGGCGGCGTCGACTTCGCCGCCCCGCAGATCGGCACGATCAGCGCGTCGCACCAGCCGCTGCCCGCCGAGCACGCCACGCACGACCCGAGCCTCACCCGTACCACCCCGGAGGCGATCGCCGCCCTGGAGGCGCTCGCGCACACCGCCGAGCAGGGCACTGCCATCGTCACGCTCGCCCCGGGCCAGCTCATCCACGTCCAGACCAACGGCTGGGCCGCACACGTCTCGGAGGGCACGGGTCAGGTGAAGTACCAGCCGCGCAGCATCTGGTACGACCCCGAGGGCATGGTCCCGCTGCGGCTGCTGGCGGGCGACCGGGACATGTTCGGCGGACCGCGCAGCGACCTGGAGGCCGAGCAGGCCCAGGCCCGGCAGTTCCTGGCCGAGCACGGGCCCAGCGTGCTCATGCCGACGCCGCAGTGGCTCGCCTCGCTGCCGACCGACCCCGCGCAGCTGCTGGCCCGACTGCGCGGCGACGTCACCGGCAACGACTCCTGGGCCGTGGACCACCAGGTGTGGGACTACATGTCGCAGGTGTACGCGGAGTGCGACATCCTGCTGGCCCCGCAGGTGCGGGCGGCGCTGCTGCGGGCGTACGCGGGGATGGACGGGCTGACCGCCGGCGAGGTGATGGTCGACGACACCCGGCTGGTCGCGATCCGGCAGACCGACCGGGGCACGGCGTACGAGATCCTGTTCGACCCGGTCACCGCCTGGGCGGTCGGCCGCCGGACGATCGACGTCTCCGGCACCCTGAACCTGACCTCCGCCGGCTCGACCCCGGTCTTCAACCCCCTGGTCGCGTACCACGCCACCTGGACCCAGACCATCGTCTCCTCCACCGACGAAAGCTGACCCCCGTCCACCCCCGAGGGGGTGGTGGATTCGTGTGGGGGTGGTCGAGGTGGCGTGGCGGGGGTGGGGCGGGGTTTCGGGGAGACTCGGGGGTGGGGGTGTGCGATGACGGGGTTCGAGGGTTACCTGCGGGACGAGGTCGTGACGGACTACGCCGACGGGCTGATCGACCGGCGGGAGGCGCTGCGGCGGCTCGGCCTGCTCGGCGTCGGCGTGGCGGTCGCCGCACCGCTGCTCGCGGCGTGCGACGCCCAGCGCGGCGCCACCGGCGACCCCAGCCCGTCAGCCAGCGCCGACGCCACCCTGGTGGCCGCGCCGGGCAACCAGCCCGCCGGGCCCACTCCCCTGCCCACCCAGGAGATCACCTTTCCCGGCCCGGACGGACGGCGGCTCACCGGCGCCTGGGCCGCCGCCGCCCAGCCGCGCGGCACCGTACTGGTGATCCACGAGAACAAGGGCCTGACCCCGCACATCGCCTCGGTCGCCGGGCGGCTGGCGGCCGACGGATTCTCCGCGCTGGCGATCGACCTGCTGTCGGAGGAGGGCGGGACCGCGGCGTTCCCGGATCCGGCGCGGGCGACCGCGGCCCTGAACGCCGCGCCGATGGAGCGCAAGCTCGGCGACCTGAAGGCGGGCCTGACCGAGCTGCTGCGCCGCGAGCCGCAGCGCCGGCCGGGCGCGGTCGGCTTCTGCTTCGGCGGGGGTATGACCTGGTCCCTGCTGGCCTCCGCCGAGCCCCGCCTGTACGCGGCCGCGCCGTTCTACGGCCCGTTCCCGGAGGGCGCGGACCTGGCCGGGTCACCGCACGCGGCGGTGCTGGCGGTCTACGGCGAGCGCGACGCGCGCGTCGACGCCACCCGCGAGCAGGCCGAGCAGGCGCTGCGTGCGGCGGGGCTGACGCACCGGGTGGTCACCTATCCGGGCGCCGACCACGCGTTCTTCAACGACACCGGCCCGCGCTACGACCCGGCGGCCGCCGCGCAGGCGTACACGCAGCTCACCGGGTGGTTCGGCGAGCATCTGGGGTGAGTCGGGCGGCCGGTCAGGCGGTGGGGCGGATGTCGAAGCCGGTCAGGCCCTCGACGGGTTCGTCGTAGACGTCGACACCGTCGACGATGGCCAGTTCGGGGCCGACGCGGGCCCAGGCGACCAGGTCGGCGACGGCGTCGGGCTCGCCCTCGAAGACCGCTTCGACGGTACGGTCGGGGCGGTTGCGCACCCAGCCGGCGACTCCGGTCGCCCGTGCGGTGCGGCGGCAGGTGTCGCGGTAGTAGACGCCCTGCACCTCGCCCGAGATCACAACCCGTTTGCGGATCATGTACAGACCGTAGACTGGTCGGCATGGCCCGGTCCAACGAGGTGGTCGCGTCGCTGCTGCAGGAGTACGCGGACCTGATCTCGATCACCGGCGGGGACGCCTTCCGGGCGCGGACGTACGAGAAGGCCGCCCGCGGCGTGGCCGGGCACGGCGCCGACCTGTCCACCCTCGACGCCGAGGGCCTGGCCCAGATCCCCGGGGTCGGCAGGTCCATCGCCGACAAGATCATCGAGCACCGCGCCGACGGCCGCATCGCCGCCCTGGAGGAGCTGCGCGCGAAGGTCCCCGCCGGTGTACGCGAGCTGATGGACATCCCCGGCCTCGGCCCGGCGAAGGCCATGACCCTGTACCACGAGCTGGGCGTGGCCTCGGTCGACGAGCTGCTGCACGCCATCGACGCCGGCCGCCTGTCCGGCCTGCGCGGGTTCGGCGCCAGGACGGCCGAGAACATCCGCCACGGCATCGACGTGCTGCGCCAGGGCGGGGGCCGGGTGCTGATCTCGACCGCACTGGAGACCGCCGAGGCGGTGGTGGCGGCGCTCAAGCAGGTCCCCGGCTGCGTGGACTGCGCGTACGCGGGGTCGCTGCGGCGGCACCGGGACAGCATCGGCGACGTCGACGTCCTGGCCGCGGCGGCCGACAGCGCCCCGCTGATGGCCGCCTTCAGGGAACTGCCGCTGGTCGGCGAGGTGATCGCGAGCGGGCCGACGAAGACCTCCATCCGCACCACCACCGGCCTGCAGGTCGACCTGCGGGTGGTCCCCGCCGAGTCCTGGGGCGCGGCGCTGCAGTACTTCACCGGCTCGAAGGCGCACAACATCCGGGTGCGCGAGCTGGCCGTCCGCCAGGGCCTCAAACTCTCCGAGTACGGCCTGTTCCGCGCCGAGGACGACGAGCTGATCGTGTCGCGTACCGAGGAGGAGGTCTACCAGCGCCTCGGCCTGCCCTGGATCCCGCCGACGCTGCGCGAGGACCGCGGCGAGGTGGCCGCCGCCCGCGACGGCACCCTGCCGGAGCTGGTCACCGAGGCCGACCTCAAGGGCGACCTGCACACCCATACCGACCTCACCGACGGCGTCGCCACGCTGGCGCAGATGATCGCCGCGGCGCGCGAGCGCGGCTACCGCTACTACGCGGTCACCGACCATGCCAAGAACATGGCGATGCAGCGGATGACCGACGCGAAGATGCTGGCGCAGCGCCGCCGGCTGCGGGAACTGGCCGAGCCCGGCCGGATGGCGCTGCTGCACGGCACCGAGCTGAACATCGACCCGGTCGGCGCGGTGGACTGGGACGCGGACTTCCTCGCCGGGTTCGACCTCTGCGTCGCCTCGGTGCACTCGCACTTCACGCAGACGCCCGCCGAGTTGACCGCCCGGTTCGTGGCGGCGTGCGAGAACCCGTACGTCAACATCATCGGCCACCCGACCACCCGCCAGATCGGCGGCCGCCCCGGCGTCGAACCCGACTGGGACGCGGTCTTCGACGCCGCGGCCGCCACCGGCACCGCCCTGGAGGTCAACTCGTTCCCGGACCGGCTCGACCTGCCCGACGAGCTGATCTGGCGGGCGCGCGGCCGGGGCGCCAAGTTCGCGATCGACTCCGACGCCCACTCCACGGTGCACCTGGCCAACCTGCGGTTCGGCGTCGGCATCGCCCAGCGCGGCTGGCTCACCCCGGCTGACGTGATCAACACCTGGCCGCTGACCAGGCTGCGCAAGTTCATCGCGGACAAGCGCCGCCACGCCTGACCGCCCGCCGCGGGCGCCGCCTCGGTAGGATCGGCCGCGTCGATGTGAGCCGAGTTCAGGGTGGGTCGGTCATGGTGGAGAACGCGCCGCGCAAGTCGTCGGTGCCGGTGTGGGCCTACGTGGTCGGCGCGCTGGTGCTGCTGGTGTGCCTGTGCGGGGTGGCCGGCACCGTCGGCTTCTTCGTGCTGCGGGACAAGGTCGAGGACGCCGTCGCGACCGACCCGGCCGTGGCCCGGAGCTCTGACCCGACGCTGCCGTGGCAGCAGCAGCTTGCCAGGATCAACGGCGTCAAGGTGTACGCCCCCGACACGCTCTCGCGCAACCACGTGGCCGAGGACGCGGCCGTGTACCCGCAGTCGCCGCCGGTCGGCGGGGACCACGCCCAGGTGTGGCAGAACTGCCAGGGCGCGGTGTACCAGGTGCCGGTCCCGGACGCGCGGGCCGTGCACAGCCTGGAGCACGGCGCGGTGTGGCTCGCCTACCGGCCGGATCTGGACGCGGCGCAGGTCAAGACGCTGTCGGACAAGGTCGCCGGGCGCGACTACCTGCTGATGAGCCCGTACCAGGGGCTCGACGCGGCGGTGTCGGTGCAGGCGTGGGGCTACCAGCTCAAGGTCGACTCCGCCGACGACCCGCGGATCGACGCCTTCATCACCGCGGCGCGCATCAACGCCGGGCCGGAGCCGGGCGCCCCGTGCGCGGGCGGCACGACCGAGACCGGGCCGGTCAAGTGACCGGCACCGCCCGCGCCATCACCAGGTACGGCACCCCGGTGCTGCACCAGGCCACCGCCCCGGTGACCGAGTTCGGCGCCGAGCTGCGCGCCCTGGTCGCCGACATGTTCGCCAGCATGTACGCCGCCAACGGCGTGGGCCTGGCCGCCAACCAGATCGGGGTCGACGCCCGCGTCTTCGTCATGGACTGCCCCGACACCGAGGGCGGACCGAACGTGGTCGCCCACGTGGTCAACCCGGTGCTGGAGCTGCCGCCCCCGCCGCGCGACCTGCTGGTCAAGGCCGAGGGCTGCCTGTCGGTGCCGGGCCAGAGCGCCGAGCTGGCCCGGACCGCCTGGGCGGTGGTGACCGGCGTCGACATGCACGGGGAGCCGGTCCGCCTCGAGGGCGTCGGGCTGATCGCCCGCTGCCTCCAGCACGAATGCGACCATCTCGACGGAACGGTCTATGTGGACCGTTTGACCGCGAAAGAACGCAAGAAGGTGCTGGACGCGGCCGGTCTGCCCGCCCCGGAGTAATAAGATCGTCAATTCTTGACAGTTTTCCGCCAACCTGGATAGATGTATTTATTGTTAACGCAGGTTCAGGCGACCCTGCGTAGGACGATTCATCTGTTCACAGCCTGAGCGGAGCCTGCCTTGCTGCGTGCGTACTTCGGACGCCACAAGTCCGCGTCCACGTGGGCGCGGACGATCCTGCACGAGGTGGCGTACGCGCTGAACCTCGACATCGTCACGATCCACGTGCCGGAGCAGTGGGCGCCCTACCCCAGCCTCGGCGACTTCGTACGCGCCACCAAGCCGGGCATCCTGATCCTGACCAACTCCATGCCGGAGTGGATCGACAGCCTGCCCGAGATGCGGGCGTTCCACCTGATCCGCGACCCGCGCGACATCGTCGTGTCCGGCTACTTCAGCCACCTCAACAGCCACCCCGAGGTGGTCGGCGGCATCCCCTGGCCGGAGCTGGTCGAGCACCGGCGCAACCTGCGCCGGCTCGACGAGAAGGAGGGCATGCTCGCCGAGCTCGAGTTCAGCCGGATGTTCCTGGAGCCCATGGCGGGCTGGACCTACGACCGCCCCGGGGTGCTGGAGACGAAGATGGAGGATCTCACCACCGACCCGGTGAAGGTGTGGACCACCATCCTCAGCCACCTGGACCTGCTCACCCCGGACGGCTCCGGCGAGGAGAAGGCGCGCATGGCGGCCGTCCGGTGGAACCTCGCCGCCCGGCGCCGCACGCCCAGGCTGATGGCGTACCCCCGCATGGTCCTGCCCCGCCTCCCGATCGACCGGCTGCCCGGCGCCTACGTGGCCGACACCAACGCGCGCTTCTCCTTCGCCCGGCTGGCCAAGGGGCGCGAGCGCGGCCAGGAGGACGTGCACAGCCACTACCGCCGGGGCGTGGCCGGCGACTGGCGCAACCACTTCGACGACACCCACCTGGCGGCCTTCCGCGCCCGCTACGGCGACCTCGTCGAACGCCTCGGCTACGACTGGTGACCCCGGCAAGGAAGGGCCCCTTCCTATCGCTCTACGTGGTGGAAGGGCCCCTTCCCAACCCCGTCAGCGGTTGACCCGCAGCGCGGCCGCGGCGGCGTCCAGGGCGTCGCGGCACTCCTGCGCGGTCTGCGCGACCGCGGTGGCGTAGGCGATACGGCCGTTCACCGTGCCCCCGGGCGGCGCCGAGCGCACGTCACCGGGCACGGCCAGCAGCGCGGTCAGGTCGACGGCGGGCGGCAGCCCGGCGGGGTCGAACCCGATCGAGTCGATGCGGGTGTCGTCGTGCTCGGGGTAGAAGAAGCGCACCGCCGCGACCAGCTTCCGGTCGGGCACGACGTCCGGCGCCCGGCCGGTCGCCGCGGCCGCCGCGGCCAGCGCGACGTCGACCCCGGTCGCGCGCAGCCCCAGGTACGGGATCATCCCGCCGCCCAGCCGCCCGTTGACCTCGATGATCCGCGCCCCGCGCGACGACAGCTTGATCTCGGTATGGGTCACCCCGTCGGTGAAGCCCAGCGCCGCGTGCGCCCCGCGCAGCAGGTCCACGATCTCCGGGTCCCGCAGCAGCGGGTCGTCGCCGTGCACGAAGTGCCCCACCTCGATGCAGTACGGCGGATGCCCGATCTCCTTGCGCCCCACGCACAGCGGCGTCAGCTCGCCCCGGTACACCACCGCGTCGACGCTGATCTCCTCGCCGTCGGCGTACTCCTCCAGCAGCACCACCGGCCGCCACTCGGGCCGCCCGATATAGCGCTGGCCACTGGTGAACGCCCATCCCGCGGGCAGGTCCCCGGGCCGCTCCACCTTGATCACGCCGGCGCTGAGGGCCAGGTCGCTGGGCTTGAGGATCACCGGGTACCCGAACCGCTCCGCGACCTGCTCCGCCTCGGCCAGGCTCGCCACCCGCCGCGAACGCGGCTGCGCCACGCCTGCGGCGTCCAGCGCCAGCCGGGTCTGGTGCTTGTCGCGGCAGCGGCCGATCGCGGCCGGGTCGCCGACCAGGCCGAGTTCGCGGGCCAGTGCGGCGGTCTGCGGGGTGCGCGCCTCGTCCCAGGTCAGCACGCCCGCGATCGGCTCGCGGGCGGCGAGCGCGCGGGCCGCCTCGACCATCGGCGCCAGGTCGAACATGGACGCGAACCCGGTCACGCCGGTGACGTACGCGTGCTCCCAGGAGGCGCTGCCGGTGACGAACAGGTGCACCCGGTAGCGGCTCGCGAGCGAGCGCAGCAGGTACTCCCGGAACTCCTGCTTGCCGCTGCCGAGTACGAGCAGCAGCGGGCGGTCGTCGGCCGACATAGACGAACTCCTCTTATTCGATAGAACCCCGAATAGCGGTGAGCCCCGCCGCGGAATCCGCGACGGGGCTCACCGAACAGGCCCTAGGGCCGCACTCCCAGCTCAGAGAGCAGCAACCTCGCGAGCAGCCTCGATCTCACGGGCGACCTCACGGGCGACCTCGCGCTGCGCAACCTCCATGACGAACTCCTTCCATCAGGTGGGACCGTAGGCATAGCCTCACGTGCGGCTATGGCAGGTGTCAAGAGCTTCCATGTTTCGATACAAAAGCTTGCTCAGGAAAGCAACCACAGCGGTACGAAGTCGGCCATTGCCTGGTAACCGGTGTCGTTGGGGTGGATGTGGTCACCACTGTCCCACTCGGACCGCAGCTTGGTCGGGGCAGCCGGATCACGCAGCAGCTGGTCGAAGTCGATCAGTCCGGCGAAGTCGCCCTCGTGCGCCCGCAGCCACGCGTTGACGGTCTGCCGGTTCGCCTCCTTCTCCGCCGTCCACGACGAGAAGCCCTCGAACGGGGTGATGGTGCAGACCACGACGTCGATCCCGGCCTCGTCGATCTGGGTCGTCAGCTGGCGCAGCCCGTCCAGGATGCGGTCCGGGGTCTCGTTGTGGATCTGCAGGTCGTTGATGCCCAGCACCACCACCGCGGTCTGCACGCCGGTCTGGCTCAGCACGTCGCGCTGCAGCCGGGCCAGGCCGTTGAGGCCCAGCTCCGGGAAGCCGATCTCACTGCCGTCGTGGATGACCGTGTTGCCGGCCAGCCCCGCGTTGAGCACGCCCCACTCGCTGTGCGAGGAGTGCTGCGCGAGCGTCCGGGCCGCCAGGCGGTCGGTCCAGCGGGCGTTGCCGTTGAGCGTCGAGGCGGTGCCGTCGGTGATCGAGTCGCCGAGCACCACCACCGAGCCGCTCGCCTTGCGGCTGAGCACGTCCACGCCGCTGAGGTAGAACCACGAGTTGCGGGTCAGGGTCAGCGTCGCGCCGGTCGCCTCGGCGGCCGTGTCGCCGGCACCGAACCAGGTGGCCTGGCGCGAGGTCAGGTGGAACGTGGCAGGGCCGGTCGCGACCGGCAGGTAGATGCTCACCACCAGGTCCGACAGCTCGGCCACCGGCAGCGTCAGCGGGTCGCTGAGCACCTGGCCGCCCTTGGGCACGGTCACCGCGGCGTCCCCGTTGAAGGTCAGCTCCTGCACCGAGGCCGGCAGGATGTCGGTGAGCGTGGCGGTGGCCGCGTCGGGGCGGGCCAGGGTGGCGTGGCCGACGGTCAGCGGCGCGGTGCCGAAGGTGTTCGACAGCCGGATCCGGATCGCGTCGCCGCCGACCGAGGTGTGCACGATCATGCGGATGGTCTGGTTGTTGAAGCCCGCGCCGGACTGGCCGCCGCCGGCCGCGGTCGGGGCCGCGGACCAGGTCCCGACCCATTCGCCCTTCGGCTTGGCGGTCGCAGCGCCACCCGGACCGGCCAGCAGGAGCAGGGTGGCCGCCAGCGTGGCGGCGGCGACCAGCGCGCGCCGCGGGGAGGGGTGTCTCACTTCGTTACCTCCTTGGGCGCTCCGTCGCACCGGCGCGCCCGTCGTGATTGGGCCCGAGAGCATGGCGCACCAAGTTACGTAGAGGCGTTTGCATCAGTCAACATCTGATCAGTCAGCTTATTGGACCGTCCTATGTGCTCGGACAGACAGGAAAGAAATGGCTGCCAGGGGTGTCCGGGAACCGGTCTCGGGAATAAGGTGCGATACATGGACCTTCGTGACCTGGACCGGCGTGCCCTGGACGCAGCCGGTGCCGTCATCGCCCGGGTGAGGCGCGCCGACCTCGCCCGGCCCACTCCCTGCGGCGACTGGACCCTGGGACAGCTGCTCGGCCACATGATCGGCCACAACCGAGGCTTCGCCGCGGCGGCCGCGGGCCGCCCGGTCGGCGCCGAGGTCTGGGACGACCTGACCCCGCCCAGCGACCCGCGCCGCGCGTACACCGAGTCGGCGTCCCTGGTCACCAAGGCGTTCGGCGCGCGCACCCTGCTCGACCGCAAGATCGAGGTGTTCGGCTACGGCACCTTCACCGCCGCCACCGTGCTCGGCATGCACTTCGTCGACTTCCTGGTGCACGGCTGGGACGTGGCCCGGACCATCGGCGCCGCCGGCACCATCGACCCCGGGCTGGCGAACTCGGCGATGACCGTGGCCAGGCGGTGGCCCACCGACCGGCCGAGCAAGGCGTTCGGGCTCATGGTCGAGCCCGCCCCTGACGCGCCGGTCGGCGACCGGCTGGTGGCCTACCTCGGCCGGCGCCCGGACTGGCCGGGCGGCAGCTGAGCCGGGGCGGTCGGCGGCCGCACCGCGTCGGCCAGGTCCGCCGCGGTGTGCTCGAGGGCGGCGA
Source organism: Catellatospora sp. KI3 (assembly GCF_029948125.1). Lineage (GTDB taxonomy): Bacteria > Actinomycetota > Actinomycetes > Mycobacteriales > Micromonosporaceae > Catellatospora. Next base: position 64,959 of record NZ_JASAMB010000007.1, on the reverse strand, counting down.
GGTTGGCCCGCACCGTGGCCGCGCGCCGGGCCACGGCGTCGAGCTCGGCGCGGTGGACCTCCTCGACCGCCTCGCTCACCGCGGGCACCTCCAGCGCCGCCACGTGCTTCAGCGCCTCCGCCGGAGTGATCGGGTAGGTCGGCGCGAGCCTGCGCCTGCCGCGCCGTGCCGTCACCGTCCAGCCGCCCCCGGCGTAGGCCAGGGTCACCGACACCGGCACCGCCGGTCCGGTGTCGGTCAGCCCGATCCGGCGGCCGATCTCCACCATGTACTCCTGCCACAGCGGCACGGGTGGCAGCTCGGTGCCGGGCCGGGTCGCGGGCAGGTCGTTCAGCTGGCGCCACAGCCGCCAGCCGAAGATCGGGGTCAGCGTCGCGGTGAAGTACACCGCCGCGGCCAGCAGCAGGCCCCCGCTCAGCCCGAGCGTCTCCACCGACCAGGCCCCCACCATGCCGCCCAGCGGGATGCCGCCGAAGGTGATCGCGCCGGTCAGCCCGAACACGCGCGCCTGCATCCCGCGCGGCACCCGCTCGAACATGAGCAGGCCGTACGTCGGGTTGATGGAGCTCATGGCGATCCCGGCCACGAACGACACCACCAGCGCCACCCGCAGGTCGTCGCTGAGCGCCAGCACCAGGAAGCGCGGCGAGCCGCCGATGAAGTAGCCGAGCACCAGCGTCGCGTACCGCGGCAGCCTGGTCACCAGCGCCGCGAACGCCACGCCGCCCGCGATCGCGCCGAGGGCGAACGACCCGCCGAGCCAGCCCAGCGCCAGCGGCGAGTCCAGGTGCTCGCGCACCCACATGGGCACGAACACCACCGCGCTGGCCTGGTTGAACAGGTTGGTCACGAACATCATCCCGACCAGGCTGCGCACCAGCCGCTCCTGGCGGACGAAGTTCCAGCCCGCGCGCAGGCTCGCGAAGTACGACTCCTTCTCAGCGGCGGGCTTGTTCTGCGCGTCGGTCAGCCGCACCAGCACCGTGACGACGGCCGCGCACGCGGCGAAGGTCGCGGCGTCGGCCCAGATCGCGCCGACCGGGCCCAGCCAGGCGATGAGCACCCCGGCCACGGCCGCCCCGATCAGCATGGCCACCCGGCTCAGCGCGGCGAACACCGCGGTCACCCGGGCCATCGACGTGCCCGACTGCTCCACCACCGGCGGCAGCAGCACCCGTTTCGACTTGTCGCCGACGCCCCGCAGCGCGCCGGTGACCGCGATCAGGGCCACCAGCACCCAGAAGTCGTCCGCGCCGAACGCCGCGATGCCGGCCACGCTCAGCGCGCTGCCCAGATCCACCAGGATCGACACCTGGCGCACACCGTACCGGTCGGCCAGCGGCGTGCCGAAGATCCCGGCCAGGATGTACGGCACCGCCTCGGCGAAGCCGACGATGCCGACCCGCGCCGGATCGTTCGTGGTGACCAGCACCAGCCAGGGAATGGCCAGAAAGGACATCCGCGACCCGACCGACGACACCAGTTCGGCTCCGAGCAGGCCGAAGAGCGCGACTTTGCGCCTCATGGCCACCTCCGCCTCGTCGCCCGGTCGCAGCGCCACCCTACCCGCGCGGTTCGATCACGATCCATCGTGCGTTCCGGCCGATCGTGGACGCTTTTGCGACAACGGTTGCCGACTTAGCATCACCGGGTGAGGTTGGAGCTGCGGCACCTGCGGGTCGTCTGCGCGATAGCCGACGCGGGCAGCGTCACCAAGGCCGCCGCGTCGCTGGGCCTGGCCGCGCCCGCGCTGACCACCCAGCTGCAGCGCATCGAGCGTACGCTCGGCGGCCAGCTGTTCGTCCGCGACCGCCGCGGCGCGCACCCGACCCCGCTGGGCGAGCTCGTGCTGGCCCGCGCCCGGGTGCTGCTGCCCGCGATGCAGGGGCTGCAGGACGAGGCGGTGCAGTTCGCCGGTACGGGCGGCGGCGCACCCGGCGACGGGCTCGGCAGCTACCGAATCGGCGCGGTCAACGGACCGCTCATCGGCGGCATGGTCCGACGCCTGGCCGCGGCGCAGCCGCACGCCCAGCTGCACACCCATCCGTCCTGGTCGGCCGCGGAGCTGGCGAGCATGCTCGGCGACGGGCGGCTGGACTTCGCGCTGATCGGCACCTGCGGCGAGGCGCAACCGCCGGACAGCCGCCTGACCTGGCACACCGTCGCCGTCGCCCCCGTCTTCGTGCTGCTGCCGGAGCAACACCCGTACGCGCGGGCCGCCGAGGTGGAGCTGGCCGCGCTGGCCGGGGCCCGCTGGACGGCCACGCCCGGCGACGGCTGCCTGGCCGACTGCTTCGCCGCCGCCTGCACCCGGGCCGGGTTCACGCCGAGCCCGATCCACGAGAACGACGTCGGCGGCGTCACCGACCTGGTCCGCGGCGGCGGCCTGGTGGCGCTGTGCCAGCCGACGTTCCGCGAGGTCGCCGGGGTGCGCGCGGTGCCGCTGGCGGGCACCCCGCTGCGCTGGCGGCACCTGATCGGCTGGCATCCGGAGGCTCCGGCGGCCGTGGCGGCACCCAAGCTCATCGAGTACGCCGCAGAGGCATACGACGACGCGATCCAGCTCAGCCCCGGCTACCGCGCCTGGCTAACCCGCCAACCCACCCCCTGACCCCGCACAGCCACCCCACCCCACCCCCACCCCGCCCGCTCCCGCCCCGCCTTGAATCGACGCTGGCCTATCCAGAGGACGATTTCGCGAAAACCGTCTTCTGGATAGGCCAGCATCGATGCTAAGTGCGGGCGGGCGGGCGGGCGTGCGGGCGGGCGGGCGTGCGGGCGGGCGGCGACACGCCGCGCACCGCCGCTCGGTCAGTGCACGACCTCCGGGAGGGTGCGCAGGTAGCGCTCGTCGGCGGGAAGCACCGCGGCACGGGGCCCGCCGGAGCGGAGCACCGTCTCCAGCGCCAGGTCCGGGTCGGCGGCGTAGTGGCCGCTCGCCCAGGCCGCGTTGGCCTCGATCACCGCCCACTCCGGCCGCCCGGTACGCGGGTCGGCGATCAGCCCCACGTCGACCACCACCGCACTGGGCAGCGCCGGCATCCCGGGCGCGAGCAGGGCCGCCGCGAAGTCGATCGCCTCCGCGCAGCGCGGATCGTCACCCGCCGCGTCCACCTCGCCCGCCACCGCGTACCGGGTGGCCGTGACGACGGCACCGTCCAGCACGAACAGCCGGAACTCGGCCAGGAACAGGACGATGTCGCTGACCAGCACCGGAAGGTCGCCGTCGGCGACGTCCGGGCCGGGCAGGGCGGCGCCGTCCGGGTACACCCGGGCGGGGAAGCTCTTGTCCTCCGGCGGCTTCACGAACGCGGCCCGCCGCAGCCCGCGCGCCCGCTCCAGGGTGGTGAACGCGATCTCGCGCCGGACCACCTCGCGCGGCAGCCGGGCCAGCCAGTCCCCATCGGGTTCGAGCAGTCCGAGGCCGAGTTCGGCGCCGACGGCGTCGGCGAACAGCGGTCCGGCGTACAGGTGCACGCCCTGCGCCTCAGCCAGGTCGCCCGGCACCCGCCACTCGCGCAGCGTCTCGACTCTCATCCCGCGCCGTCGCGCGGCGTCCGCGCAGGCCAGTCCGCTCTCGGTCACCCGAGGCGCCAGCACCAGTACCCCCGTCACGCCCGCATGCTGTCACACCGGGCCCACCCCGCACCGCCCCGTTTCCACGCCGGACGGCTCCGCGGCTCGGTCAGGCCGTGCCGGGCAGGTCGAAGATCAGGCAGGTCGAGGTCGCGTGCGCGATCAGCCGGCCGCGCTCGTCGGTCAGGTGCGCCTGGGCCAGCGCGGTACGCCGTCCCCGCGAGATCACCGTGCCCTCGCAGCGCAGCATGCCGGACTCGACCGTCGCCGGGCGCAGGAACCTGGTGTTCAGGTCCAGCGAGGTGTATCCGGTGTTCGCGGGCAGCGTGGTGTGCACCGCGCAGGCGGCCGCCGTGTCCAGCAGCGTGGACAGGATGCCGCCGTGCAGCGTGCCCAGCGGGTTGTAGTGGAACTCCTGCGCCCGCATGGTCACCACGATCCGGCCCTCTTCGGCCTCGATGCCGTCCATGCCGAGCAGGTGCATCACCGGCGGCGCGGGCAGCTCGCCCCGGCTCATCGCGCGCAGCAGCTCCAGGCCGCTGCGGCCGTCCGTCTCGGGCAGGCCGACCGCCGGGTCCTCCCAGGTGAACGTGCGGCTGCGGGTGGTGTCGGCGGTCGGCGCGAGGCGCCGGGACTGGGTCATGGACCCAGCCTCACCCGACTGGCTGAGTCTGTCAACAAGACTTAGCCTGGTGAGGTGAGACCTTCCGCACTCGACTGGTCGACCGAGAACTGCACCGTCGGCCGGGCCCTGGCCGTGCTCGGCGAACGCTGGACCCTGGTGGTGCTGCGCGAGGTCTTCAACGGGGTACGCCGCTTCGACGACATGCGCGCGCACACCGACATCCCGCGCCAGGTGCTGGCCAACCGGCTGGCCCGCCTCGTCGGCGAGGGCATCCTGCGCCGCGAGCCCTACCGCGAACCCGGCGAGCGGGAGCGCCACGAGTACCGGCTCACCGAGAAGGGGTTCGACCTGTATCCGGTGCTCGTCGCCGTACGCGAGTGGGGCGACCGCTACCTGGCCGACCCGCAGGGCCCACCGGTGGAGATGACCCACCGCGACTGCGGCGCCCTCGTCCACGCCACCCTGACCTGCGCCGACGGCCACCCCGTCACCTCACCGCGCCGCATCGCCACCCGCCCCGGCCCCGGCGCCATCCCCCGCCCCTGACGCCGGAACGCGGGCGAGGTCGTGCCCGGATCTTGCCGGAGAGCGCTCTCGCACATACTCCTCTATCGCTTGTGTACGATGTGAAGTGCCGTTTATCGTCGTGTTATCCGGACGTGCCGGGCGCCTTCGGACTGAAAGCGCTCTCACTGCCACCGGTCGAGCGGCAGTCGGCACCCGACAGGCGAAGGAAGCGGCATGCAACCCACACGCGAGCGCCCCACCCTCGAAGCCGTGGCCCGCGTGGCCGGCGTGTCGCGGGCGACGGTGTCGCGCGTGGTCAACGGCTCCCCCAAGGTCGCCGAGCCGATCCGGGCCGCGGTCCAGCGCGCCGTCGCCGAGCTCGGCTACATCCCGAACCCGGCCGCCCGGAGCCTGGTCACCCAGCGCACCGACTCGGTCGCGCTGGTGCTGCCCGAGGCGGCGGGCCGGGTCTTCTCCGACGACCCGTTCTTCCCGAGCATCATCCACGGCGTCAGCCAGGAGCTCGACACGGCGGACAAGCAGCTCGTGCTGATGATGACCAACACCGTCGCCGGGTACGAGCGCGTCGAGCGCTACACCACCGCCCGCCACGTCGACGGGGTCCTGTTCGCCTCCACGCACGGCGCCGACCCGCTGCCGGGGCAGCTGGCCCGCCTCGGCATCCCGGTCGTGGTCACCGGCCGCCCGCTGGGCCGCTCCACGGTGCCGTATGTGGACGTCGACCACGTCGGCGGCGTCCGGGCCGCGGTGCGGCACCTGCTCGACGCCGGGCGCACCCGCATCGCCACCATCGCCGGGCCGCAGGACATGATCGCCGGGATCGACCGGCTGGCCGGCTACCGGGCGGAGCTGGCCGGGTCGGACCGGCGCTCGATCGTGGCCGTCGGCGACTTCACCCGCGAGTCCGGCCAGCAGGCCATGCGGCAGCTGCTGGAGGACGATCCGCTGCTGGACGCGGTCTTCGTCGCCTCGGACCTGATGGCGCACGGCGCGCTGGCCACGCTGCGCGCGATGGGCCGCCGGGTGCCCGAGGACGTGGCCGTGGTCGGCTTCGACGACTTCGAGATCTCCCGCTACAGCGACCCGCCGCTCACGACCGTACGCCAGCCGATCCTGGATCTGGGTCGTGAGCTGGCCCGCCAGCTGCTGCGCGCGATCGCCGGCGAGGAGGCAGCCCCGGCCACCATCCTGCCCACCGAACTCGTGGTACGCGCTTCTGCCTGACCGAAGTCGGGTATACGTGGACCATGGCTGACGACTTCGACATCATCGTGCTCGGGCTGGGCGTCGGCGGCGAGGAGGTCGGCGGGAAGCTCGCCGACGCCGGGCTGCGCGTGCTGGGCATCGAGAACCGGCTGGTCGGCGGGGAGTGCCCGTACTGGGGGTGCATTCCGAGCAAGATGATGATCCGCGCCTCGGGGCTGCTGACCGAGGGCCGGCGGATCGACGGCATGGCCGGGCACGCCGAGGTGTTCCCCGACTGGGCGCCGGTGGCGCTGCGCATCCGCGACGAGGCCACCGACTCGTGGGACGACAAGGTGGCCGTCGACCGGTTCACCAACCGCGGCGGCACGTTCCTGCGCGGCACCGGGCGGCTGACCGGCCCGCGCCAGGTCGAGGTCGACGGGGTGACGTACCGGGCGAGCCGGGGCGTGGTCGTGGCGACCGGCACCGCACCGGTGATCCCGCCGATCCCGGGGCTGGCCGACACCACGTTCTGGACCAACCGGGAGGCGATCGAGGCCGACACGCTGCCCGGGTCGCTGACCGTGATAGGCGGCGGGGCGATCGGGCTGGAGCTGGCGCAGATGTTCGCCCGGTTCGGCGTCGGCGTCTGCGTGATCGAGTCCGGTGAGCGGCTGCTGGGGATGGAGGAGCCGGAGGCGTCGGAGCTGGTCGAGCAGGTGCTGCGGCGCGACGGCGCGCAGGTGCACAAGGGCGCGCGGGTGGAGCGGGTCGACGGCATGACCGTGCACCTGGCCGACGGCACCGCGATCACCAACGAGAAGCTGCTGGTCGCCACGGGGCGCACCGCCCAGCTGGGGCGGCTCGGGCTGGAGACGGTCGGGCTCGACCCGGACGCGCGGGCGATCGCCGCCGACGGGCACATGCGCGCCGGGGACGGGCTCTGGGCCGTCGGCGACGTCACCGGGCACGGCGCGTTCACCCACATGTCGATGTACCAGGCCGGGATCGCCGTCCGCGACATCCTGGGCCAGGCGGGGCCGCCCGCCGACTACCGGGCCCAGCCCCGGGTCACCTTCACCGACCCCGAGATCGGCGCGGTCGGCCTGACCGAGGCGCAGGCCCGGCACCAGGGCATCCACGTGAAGACCGCGGTGAGCCCGCTGCCGCAGTCCAGCCGCGGCTTCATCCACAAGGCGGGCAACGACGGCTTCATCAAACTGGTCGCCGACGCCGACCGCGACGTGCTGGTCGGGGCGACCTCGGCCGGTCCGAGCGGCGGCGAGGTGCTGGGCGCGCTGACGGTCGCGGTGCACGCGCAGGTGCCGCTGGAGATGCTGCGGCACATGATCTACGCGTACCCGACGTTCCACCGGGCCATCGAGGACGCGGTACACCGGCTGGACTGAGCTACGGCAGACTGCGGGGCATGCGGATACCGGTGGGTTGGGCGCGGGCGGGGCTCGCGGCGGGTGCGGCGGTGCTGGCCTGGTGGGGGCTGTGGGCGTACGCCGCACCCGCGCACTTCTTCGACGTCTTCCCCGGGTTCGGGCAGCACTGGACGGCGGCGTACCCGCCGTTCAACGAGCACCTGACCGCCGACCTCGGGGCGACCTTCCTGACGCTGGCGGTGCTGCTGGCGGTGCCCGCGGTGCGCTACCGGCGGGCCACCGCCCGGCTGGCGCTGCTCGGCGTGCTCGTCTTCGACACCCTGCACCTGGTCTTCCACACCGTCCGGCACGGCACGCTCGACACCGGGCCGCTGCTGGCGAGCCTGGTGCTGTTGGCCGGCGGCGTGCTGCTGCCGCTGGTCATGCTGCCACTGCTGCCGCCGGACCCGGCCTAAACCGCTTGCCCCGGCTGCTACACAGAAGCCATGGGGCAGACGGTGGTACGAGCGTGCACTGTGGACGACGCCGACCTGGAGTTCCTGGCGCGGCTGCGCGCGGCGGTGTTCCCGTACCGGGTGCAGTCGGTGGCCTCGCAGCGCAACGTGTTCCGCACCGTGCCGGAGCGGGCCAGGTTCACGGTGCTGCTGGCCGAGCGCGGCGGGGTCCGGGTCGGCATGGCGCGGGCCATGCTCGACTACGGCACCTCCGAGCCGGGGGCGGCCAGCGTCATCGTGAGCGTGCTCCCGGAGCACCAGGGCCTCGGCGTCGGCACCACGCTGCTGTCCGCCGCCGAGGCGCACCTGCGCTCGGTCGGCGGCACGCAGGCGCGCGGCTGGTGCCCGGACCGGCCGGAGTCGCTGGCCTGGGTGCGGCGCCACGGGTACGAGCCGGGCCGCGTCATGCGCTACAGCATGGTCGATCCGCGCACGGTGCCGCCGGTCCCGCCGCTGCCCGCAGGGGTGCGCCTGGCCGGCGCCGCCGAGGTGGGCCCGCGCGCGGTGTACGAGATCGACGCGGCCACGACCCTGGACGAACCCGGCGACACGGTCACCGACCTGATGCCGTACGAGGAATGGCTGGCCATGCACTGGCACGACCCGGACCACCACCCCGAACTCGGCACCGTGGCCTTCGTCGACGACGTCCCGGCGGCGGTGGTGCTCGTCGACGCCGATCCGGCCTCCGGCCGCTACCACAGCGCCTACACCGGGGTGCTGCGCCAGTTCCGGGGCCGCGGCCTGGCCAAACTCGCCAAGGCGGACTCGCTGCACCGCGCCGCGGCGGCCGGGTTCACCGCCGCGTACACCTCCAACGACGGCGTCAACGCGCCGATGCTGGCCGTGAACGCCTGGCTGGGCTACCGGCCCGCCGCGGTCGAGCGGTCCTGCCGCAAGACGCTGTGAAGCACCGCGCGGACACGCGCGCCAGGTGCCGTGACCAGGCGTTCTGTGATCTTAGGCTGTAGGCGCCGCCCCCTCGGTAACACCTGAGGAGCGCCCCCATGCGGGTCCACCGCCGTCTCACCACGGTCGTCATCGGTCTGCTCACGTCCGGGCTGGCCCTGGCCCCGCCCGCGGCCGCGCAGCCGCGAGCGCAGACCGCGCTGGCGCCGCAGACCGGGTTCGTCGACCAGGTCGCGGTGAGCGGGCTGTCGCAGCCGATGAACCTCGAGTTCGCCAAGGACGGCCGCCTGTTCGTGGCCGAGAAGCGCGGCGTGATCAAAGTGTACGACAGCGTCACCGACACCTCCCCCACCGTCTTCGCCGACCTGACCGCCAACGTGCACCACCAGTGGGACCGCGGCCTGCTAGGGATGGCCCTGGCCCCGGACTTCCCCGCCGACCCCTGGGTGTACGTGCTCTACACCTACGACGCCCCGCCCGGCAAGAAGGCGCCGTTCTGGCACGACGTGTGCGCCCAGCCCACCGACGGCACCTGCCTGGCGACCTCGCGGGTGTCGCGGCTCAAGGCCGCCGGGAACAGGATGACCGGCGCGGAGGAGGTGCTGGTGAGCGGCTGGTGCCAGCAGTTCCCCAGCCACTCCGTCGGCGACCTCAAGTTCGGCCGCGACGGCATGCTCTACGCCACCGCTGGCGACGGCGCCAACTTCTCCAAGGTCGACTACGGGCAGCTCGGCACCCCGGCCAACCCCTGCGGCGACCCGGCCCGCGAGGGCGGTGCGCTGCGCGCCCAGGACCCGCGCACCAGCGCCGATCCGGCCGCGTACAACGGTGCGCTGCTGCGGCTGGACCCGCGCACCGGCAAGGGCGCCCCGGACAACCCGAACGCCGGTGCCGCCGACGAGGCCGCCCGGCGCGTCGTCGCGTACGGCCTGCGCAACCCGTTCCGGTTCAACGTCCGGCCCGGCACCGACGAGGTCTGGATCAGCGACGTGGGCTGGAACGGCTACGAGGAGGTCGACCGGCTGAAATCGCCGAAGGACGCCCTGGTCAACTTCGGCTGGCCCTGCTACGAGGGGCCGGACCGGATGCGCAGCTACGACAACGCCGACCTGCCGCTGTGCGAGTCGCTGTACACGGCCGGGGGCGCGGTCACGCCGTACTTCTCGTACGGCCACACCCAGGCGGTCGCCGCGGGCGACGGGTGCGGCACCGCCGCGGGCAGCGCGGTCGGCCCGTCGCTGTTCTACCCGCGCGAGGACGGTGCCTGGCCCGACCAGTACGCCGGCTCGCTGCTGTTCACCGACTACGTGCGCAACTGCGTGTGGGCGATGCTCGCCGACGACGACGGCGTGCCCGACCCGGAGCACGTGTCGGTGCTGGCCCGCGACACCATCACGCTGACCGACCTGGCGCTGGGCCCCGACGGCGACGTCTACTACACCTCCCGCGCCGGCAGCGTGCACCGCCTGCGCCACGCGGGCGGCAACGGGGCCCCGACGGCGTACTTCACCGCCACCCCGGCCTCCGGGCCGGTGCCGCTGACGGTCGAGTTCGACGCCGCCGCCTCCACCGACCCCGACGTCCGCGACCTGGCTGAGCTCACCTACCAGTGGGACTTCACCAGCGACGGGAGCTGGGACGACACCGGACGCTCGGTCGAGCACACCTATCCGCAGCCGGGCCGGTTCGCCGCCAAGCTGCGGGTCACCGACGCGCTCGGGGCTTTCGGCGAGTACAGCACGACGATCCGCGCCGGGGGGTCGGCGCCCGTACCGGTGATCGAATGGCCGACGACCAGCCGCCTCTGGCGCGTCGGCGAGAAGACCACCTTCCAGGGCCACGCCGACGACCCGGAGCAGGGCCGGCTGCCCGCCGCCAAGCTCGCCTGGCAGCTGCGGCTGCAGCACTGCGCCGACGGCGGCGGCTGCCACACCCACGTGGTCAGCGACTTCACCGGGGTGGCCAAGGGGTCGTTCACCGGGCCCGAGCACGAGTTCCCGTCGTACCTGGAGCTGGCGCTCACCGCCACCGACGCCGACGGGCTGAGCGGCACCGTGCTGCACCGGCTGGACCCGAAGACGGTCAAGCTGACGTTCAAGACCGAGCCGTCGGGGCTGGAGCTGACGGTCGGGTCGTACACGGCCGAGACGCCGTTCACCCGCGAGCTGATCCAGGGCGCGAGCACCACGGTGACCGCGGGCAGCCCGCAGGACGACGACGGCGACACGTACGTGTGGAAGTCCTGGTCGGACAAGGGCCGGGCCACCCACGTGGTGAAGGCGCCCCCGAACGGGCGCACCTTCACCGCCGTCTTCGCCGAGGAGGAGGGCCGCTAGGCGAGCTGGCCCGCCTGGAGGTGGGCGTACGCCCCGCGCCGGTCCAGCAGCTCGTCGTGCGAGCCCACCTCCTGGATCCGCCCGCCGTGCATCACCACGATCCGGTCGGCGTTGCGGATGGTCGACAGCCGGTGCGCGACCGTGAACACGGTCCGCCCGGCGACCAGCCGCGCCAGCGCCTGCTGGATCAGCGCCTCCGAGCGGGTGTCCAGCGCCGAGGTGGCCTCGTCGAGGATCAGCACGCGCGGGTCGCGGATCAGCGCCCGCGCGATCGCCAGCCGCTGCCGCTGCCCGCCCGACAGCCGCGCGCCCCGCTCCCCCACCACGGTGTCGAGGCCGTGCGAGAGCTGGTCGACGAAGTCCAGCGCGTTGGCGTCGGCCAGCGCCTGGCGGACCCGCTCCAGCGGCACGTCGCCCATGCCGTACGTGACGTTCTCGTGGATGCTGCCCTCGAACAGGATCGGCTCCTGCGGCACCACCGACACGAACCGCCGGTACGTGCGCAGGTCCAGGTCCTGCATGTCGCGCCCGTCGAGCATGATCCGCCCGTGGGTAGGGCGCAGGAAGCCGATGACCAGGTTGAGCACCGTGGACTTGCCCGCGCCGGAGGCACCGACCAGCGCGATCCGCTCGCCGGGGGCCACCCGCAGGCTGAAGTCGGCCACGGCGTCGTCGCCGTCGTCGTACCGGAAGGTCACGTCCTGGAACTCGACCTCGCCGCGCACCTGCTCGACCTCGGCCTTGCCCGCGTTGGTCTCCAGATCGGGGGCCTGCAGCACCTCGCCGACCGAGCGCACCGACTCCAGCCCCTTGATGATGATCGGCCCGAGGGTGAGCAGCGTGGTCACCGACGCGGTCAGCGAGGTGAAGAAGGCGCTGAGCATGACCACGTCACCGGCGGTGATCGGCACCCAGCCGTAGTACGCCGCCAGCGCCGAACCGGCCAGGCAGCCCACGCCCAGCACCTGCAGCGAGGTCCAGGCCAGGGCGCCGAAGCGGCCGTTGAGCAGGTCCAGCCGCAGCCCGGCGCGCAGCACCCGGTCCAGCGAGGTGTCGACGCGGCGCACCGCGACCCGCTCCAGGCCGTGCGCGCGGGTGATCGGGATCAGCGAGGTCATCTCGGCCACCCGCGAGGACAGCCGCTCGACCTCGTGCCGGAACGACTCGTTGTCGGTGCGCATCCGCTCGCGCAGCTTCATCACCAGCAGCGCCGCGCACGGCACCAGCACCGCGAAGACCGGCAGGAACGCGGGTGCTCGCACCGCGATCACGATCAGGCCGCCGAGCAGCATCATCGTCGCGCCCGTGCCCACGTCGCCGGCCTGCTGCACCATCGTCTCGATGGCCTCGACGTCGCGGATCACCTTGGACTGCAGCACCGCGGCGCTGGCCCGGGAGTGGTAGCCGATGGACAGCTCCTGCATGCGACGCACCAGCGCCGAGCGCAGCCGGGTGCCCATCCGCCGCACCGAGCCGCTGTGGCAGCGTACGAACAGCACGTGGAACGGGTAGTTGAGGCTCAGCATGGCCAGCAGCAGCGCCGCGTTCAGCCACAGCTTCACCACCGGGCCGTGCTGCACCACCACGTCGATGACGTTGGCGGTGACCAGGGGCAGCAGCCAGGTAGGGCTGTGCTTGACCATGAACGCGAACACGCCGAGCAGGAGCTTCCAGCGGTCCTCGCGCAGCAGGTACGCCACGGTCCGGACCGGATGCTCGCCGCGGTAGCGGTGGTCGAGGGGGTGCTGCGCCAGCGCCATGTCGCGCTCCTTGCCGTGTGCTCGTGCCGGGCCGAGCACACGCGGGGGCACAGCCCTTCGCCATCGAAGTACGCGACGAGCCTATAGATCCGCCCGGCGGCGCCGTAACCGCCGGGCGGGTGAGCGGGGGTCGGTCAGGCGGGGTTGAGCTGCCTGACCACTTCGAGCGCGCCGTTGACGTGTTTGCCGATGCTGCCCATCGCGGTGAAAACGTGGCGGATGACACCGTCGCGGTCGATCACGTACGTCGACCGGCCGGGCAGCAGCCCGAACAGCGACGGCGGGATGCCGTACGACTTGCGCACGTCACCGCCCGCGTCCGACAGCAGCACGAACGGCAGCCGGTGCTTCTGGGCGAAGCCCTCGTGCGAGTCGACCGAGTCGGAGCTGACTCCGATGACCTGCGCGCCGGCCTCGGTGAACACCTCGTAGCTGTCCCGGAACGAGCACGCCTCGGCGGTGCAGCCCGGCGTGTTGTCCTTGGGGTAGAAGTACAGCACCACGGCCTGCTTGCCGCGGTAGTCGCTGAGCGTCACCTTCTCGCCGGTGTTCGACATGAGGGTGAAGTCCGGCGCGACGTCGCCGACCTGCGGTCCACTGTTCTTGGCCATAATCGATCATCCTCCCAGCCCGGAGCCTACCAACCCGGTTGTTGAACACTCACCTTCGCGCGTGCCCGGGTCGAGCAGCCCTTGGTTAAGAAGGGGCCCTTCCTCAGCTCTGGGCGAGGGTGAGGATGGCCGTCAGCGTCGCCATCGACAGCAGGCTCGACGCGAGGATCGCGTCCCGGCTGAACGCCACCCCCGCCCGATACTCCGTCGCGTACACGAAGGTGTTCTGGGCGGTAGGCAACCCCGCCACGACGGTGACCGCGACCAGCTCGGCCGGGCCGAGGTGGAACAGGAACCGCCCCGCCAGGTACGCCGCCAGCGGCTGCGCCAGCACCTTCAGCGCCACCGCGACACCCACCCCGACGCCGCGCCCAGGGCCTTCAGCGTCCGGCTGTGCGGCGGGCGGTTCGGCCGGGTCGCGGTGCAGGGACATGCCGAGGGCGAACAGGGCGGCGGGCACGGCCGCGCCGCCGAGCAGCTCCAGCGAGTGCAGCGCCCACTCCGGCGGGCGCCAGCCGCTCGCGCTGGCCAGCACCCCGAACAGCGAACCCAGGATCACGGGGGTACGCAGCGGCAGCAGCGCGATCCGCCGCCACCGCCCCTGGCCGCCGTTGGCGTCGGCGTCGAGCAGGCCCACGATCAGCGGGGTGACCAGCATGGTCTGGAACACCAGCACGGCGGTGATCAGGGAGATGTCGCGCAGCACGTAGACCGCGACGGGGATGCCGAGGTTGCCGGAGTTCACGTACGCCGCCGACATGGCCGCGATGACGCGGTCTCCGTTGCGGCCGGGCAGGAACCTGCGCGCCACGATGTACGCCAGCAGCCCGACCGCCAGCGTGCTGAGCGCGAACGCGGCCAGCGGCCGCAGCGGCAGCCCGCCCAGCGGCGTCCGGGCCAGCGTGGTGAACAGCACGGCCGGGATGGCCACCAGGAAGGTGAACGCCGCCAGCGCCTGCTGCGTGGTGCGGCTGAGCACCCCGAAGCGGATCGTCCCCCACCCCAGTGCGGTGATCATCCAGATCGGAGCGAAGGCGGCCAGCACCAGCTCACGCTAGTCCCTGACCTGGTATTGCCGGGCAATCGGGGTGACCGGCTGCCCGGAAACGCCCGATTGCCCGGCAACTCGCGCGCGGAGGAGGGACGCGCACGATCGGGTAAGGCTCTACAGCAGCGCGCGGAGGTCCTTGCGCAGGATCTTCCCGGAGGCGCTCTTGGGGATCGCCGGCACGAACGTCACCGCCCGGACCCGCTTGTACGGCGCGACCCGCTCCGCCACGAAGTCCTGCACGTCCTGCGCCGACAGCTCGGTGCCCGGGGCGAGCGCCACGAACGCGTGCGGGATCTCCTCGCCGTCGGCGTCGTGCCCCGCCACCACGGCCGCGTCGGCGATGCCCGGGTGCCCGAGCAGCATCGCCTCCAGTTCGGCGGGCGGCACCTGGTACCCCTTGTACTTGATCAGCTCCTTGACCCGGTCGACGATGAACCAGTCGCCCTCGGCGTCGACCAGGCCCACGTCACCGGTGTGCAGCCAGCCGTCGGCGTCGACGGTGGCGTCGGTGTCCGACTGCCGCCCCAGGTAGCCGCGCATCACCTGCGGACCCTTGATCCAGATCTCGCCCGGCCGGCCGACCTCGAGGTCGTCGCCGGTGGCCACGTCCACCACCCGGGCCAGCGTGTTCGGGATCAGCGGGCCGACCGTGCCGGGCTTGACCCGCGGGTCGCCGTGCACCTGCGCGTGCGACACCGGCGACAGCTCGGTCATGCCGTAGCCCTGCTTCACCACGCAGCCCAGCCGGGTCGCGCAGGCCTGCGCCAGGTCGCCGTCGAGCGGGGCGGCCCCGGAGAACACGACCTCCAGCGCCGACAGGTCGTAGTCGGCGACCACCGGGTGCTTGGCCAGGGCCAGCACGATCGGCGGGGCGACGAACGCCCGGGTCACCCGCTGGTCCTGCAGCGCGCCCAGGAACTCGGCCAGGTCGAAGCGGGGCAGCACCACCAGCGTCGCCCCGGCCGACAGCGCCATGTTCATGAGCACCGTCAGGCCGTAGATGTGGAAGAACGGCAGCACCGCCATGACCCGGTCGGCCGGGTCGTACTTGACCACCTGCTGCGACTGGACCACGTTCGACACCAGGTTGGCGTGGGTGAGCATGACGCCCTTGGCCACCCCGGTGGTGCCGCTGGAGTACGGCAGCACCGCCAGCGTCGTCGCCGGGTCCACGGTCACCGCCGGTGCCGGGTCGGCCGTCGCCATCAGCTCGGTGACCGACCGGTACCCCTCGGCCGCGTCGCACACCAGGATCTCCTGCAACTGCCCGGCCACCGCCGCCGCCCGGTCCAGGAACGCCGAGATGGTGACCAGGATCGTGGCACCGGAGTCGGTGATCTGGTTCTGCAGGTCCTTGACCGTCGACAGCGCGTTGACGGTGGTCACGGTGGCCCCGGCGGCGATCGCCGCGTGGAAGACCACCGGGTAGAGCAGGGTGTTCGGGCTGAACAGGGCGACCACGTGCCCAGGGCGCACCCCGGCGCCGGCCAGTCCGGCCGCGAGCCGCTCGACGCCGTGCGCGAGCTGCGCGTACGTCATCGTCTGCCCGGTGCGGCCGTCCACCAGCGCGGGATGGTCCCCGCGCGCGGCGGCGCCGCCCAGGACCAGCTCGGTGACGGAGACCGCGGGGATCTCGACGTCGGCCATCGGACTGCGGAACGGCATCGTCGCCTCACTCTCGCACGCGTACAGAGTCAGGTCAGCATGCAAGCTGACGCCCCGCTGGGCAATACCCGCCAACGGGTTCGCTTCGCTCCAAACTGCTCAGGGCTGCTCGGCCCGCCCGCGCCGCAGCCGCACCGCCGCCACCGCCACGCCGGCGACGACCAGCGCCGCCACGATGTGCACCACGACCGACAGCGCCCGGGAGAACCCGCTGTCCAGGCTCTCCACCGCGACCCCGTCGTGCCACCACGCGGTGAGCCCGACCCCGACCAGCACCGCCAGCACGATCAGCGCCAACCGCCCGCCCGGCAGCAGCCCCCGGCGTACGCACACCGCCAGCGCCCAGCCCGCCACCGCCAGCACGGCCAGGTTCCCCGCGAGCAGCACCGGCCCGGCCGTGTCGCCGAGGCCCTCGGGGCCGGGCGTGGAGGCGTACAGCGTGTCGACGAACAGCGCCGCGCCGCCGAGCACGGGCGCGCCGAACAGGAGCACGCGGCGGCCGGGGCCGCCCGGTCCGGACGCGCGGGCCGCGACCGCCGCGGCCAGCAGCGCCAGCAGCGCGATCGCCCCCGCCGTGAGCAGCGCCAGCGCCACCCGGCCGCCGGTCGTGGGCTCCCACACCTCGATCAGCGCCGGCGGCGGCGTGATCCGGTCGTAGGCCCACGAGCCGAGCCGGGTCCAGCTGCCGTCGACGTCGCGGCGCAGGATGCCGTCCCGCCCGTTGGCGACGATCACCACGTGACCGCGCGCCCCCGGGAACACCCGCAGGCCCTTCGAGGCGAGGCTGCCCGCGGGGGTGCCGGCCACCCCGAGGCCGAGGATGCCTCTGTCGCCGTACGACTCCTCCAGGGCGGCGAGCTGGCTCCCGCGGATCTGCCAGGCGGTGGTCCAGGTGCGACCGCCGTCCGGGCTGTACTGCACGTGCAGTTCGCCGGGCACCACCCGGTAGCACTCCTGCGCCGCGCAGTCCTCGATCTGGGCCGCCTGCGGCTGCCACGCGTCGTACGGCAGCTTCTCGAAGGTGAGGCCGCGGTCGGTGCTGCGCACCAGGTCCCGGTGCTCTTCGCTATAGCCGTCGATAGTCTCGACCAGGACGGCGCCGGAGCTGTCCGCACCGACCCAGTTCGTCTCCGGCCACTCGGGTGCGCTGGTGGCGACCGTCGCGAGCAGGGCGACGGGCACGAGCACCAGCGCGCGTACGGCGCGCAGCGCCCGCCTGCCCAGCCGGGTGCCGTCGGCGCTGCGCCGCCAGGCCCACCAGGACAGCGCCAGCGCGGGCAGGACCAGAAGATCGGTGGCGTCGGCGCGGACGACCGACGGTCCGCGCAGCGCCGACCAGGCATGCGAGGCCAGCCAGGCCCCCTGCGGGCTGGCCTTGACCAGTGCGAATCCGATCGCGGTCAGCGCCAGGGCGGCCGGGCCGAGGAAGCGGCTGGGCAGTCGCGGCGCCAGCGCGGCCAGGCAGGCCAGCAGCGGCGGGAACATCAGCATCCCGGCGACGTCGCTGAGCTTGCCGGTGACCGGGCCCGGATACCAGGCTTTGAGCAGGTGGTCGTTGAGCAGCAGCAGGGCCAGGCCGGTCAGGCTGGCCGGATGGGCCAGCCAGGCCAGCGCCCGGCCCAGTGCGTCGCGGTGTGCTCCGTCGATGTGCGCCCCGTTCGCCATGCGCCCGAGCGTCGCATCCAGACATCACGATCACGCATCGACGAGACTGCCGTTAAGAAGGGGCCCTTCTACTACGCAAAGCGATAAGAAGGGGCCCTTCCTTTCCTCAGTCCTTGTCGTTGTTGTTGTGGTGTTCGGCGAGGAAGCGCTCGAGCTCGGCGCCGAGTTCGTCGGCGGTCGGCAGCGGGGTCGGCTCGGTGAGCAGGTTGCCGGCGCGGCCGCGGGTGAAGGCGTCGTACTGCTCCTCCAGGGCGCGGACCACGGCGGCGGCCTGCTGGTTCTCGATCAGCTGGCGCTCGATCTCGGCGCGCACCCGCTCGCCCGCGTCGCGCAGGTCCTCGGTCGGCAGCAGCAGGCCGGTGGCGCGCGACACCGAGGTCAGCAGCAGCTCGGCGGCGGGCGGGTACTCGCTGTCGGCCAGGTAGTGCGGCACATGCGCGGCGAAGCCCATGGCGTCGTGCCCGGCCTGGCCGAGGCGGAACTCCAGCAGGTTCGTCATGCTGGCGGGCACCTGCACGTTGGCGATCCACGGCTCGTGGCCCACGACCAGCTCGGGGCGGGTGCCGTGGGCGGTGACGCCGGTCGGCCGGGTGTGCGGCACCGACATCGGGATGGCGTGGATGCCGATGGTCAGCCGCACCTGCAGCGCCTCGATCAGGATCTTCGAGGCCGCCGCGAAGCGCTCCCACTGCAGGTCCGGCTCCGGGCCGGTGAGCAGCAGGAACGGGGTGTCGTCGTGGTCGCGCAGGGCGTGCAGCTCCAGCGCTGGCTCGTCATAGGACTCCCAGTGGTCGGCCGCGAAGTGCATCAGCGGCCGCCGCGAGCGGTAGTCGAGCAGCTGGTCCAGGTCGAACGTCGCGACGACCTGCGAGTCGAGGGTGTCGAGCAGGTGCTCGCGGGCCAGGCGCCCGGCGGACCCGGCGTCGACGAACCCGGACAGCGCGTGCAGCAGGACCGGACGGCCCAGCTCGGGCAGGTCGTCGGCAAGCTGGTACAGCTCCTGTGGGTCGAGCACGTCGTTCGCCTCCTGCAGATGGACTTCCACCGAGGCCAACACCGGCTCCGCCGCGCGCATTCCTGCGCGCTGTCGCCGGATTGCCGGATGCGCGGCGGGCGCATCCGGCCGTCCGGTGGCGGCCTCAGCCTGCCACGGTAGCGCCGAGTCGCCGGGCCGCTTCGTGCGGCTCCACGTCCGCGACGGGTGCCGGGGCGTCCTCCCTGCGGCCCAGCCAGCCGAGGCCGACCAGGCCCAGCCCGACCACCGCCCAGGAGACCAGCACCCACAGCGCCGCCGTGCCGCCCGCGCCGCCGAACCAGGCGACCGAGCGCAGCAGGGTCGCCCCGGCGCCGATGGGCAGCCACTGCCCGACCTCGCCCCAGGGCTGGGGCAGCAGCTCCGGGGCGGCGGCGACGGCGCCCAGCGCGTTGCCGACCAGGAGCACGACCACCGCGCCCAGGGCGATGCCGCGCGGTCCGGCGACGCTGGCCAGACCGTTGACGGTGGCGCTGATCGCGAGGGTGATCAGGGCGAGCACGCCCGCCACGGGCAGCCAGTCGCCGCCGACCACGCCGAGCCACTGCTGGAGCACGGTCGCGCCGACCGCCCCGGAGAGGGCCGCGAACGCGAGCAGCCCGAGCACGCGGGCGCCGAAGCGCGGCACGGCGAAGAACAGCGCGACGGCGGCCAGGATCGAGGTGATGACCAGCGGGAAGAAGCCGGAGGCGAAGCCGCCGCCGCGCGGGTCGGCGGCGGGCAGCGGGGCCAGGTCGGTGACGGTGACCGGCGGCCCGCCCGCGCCGAGCCGCTGGGCGGCCGCGGCGAACAGGCTAGCCACGGCCGGGGACGCGGCCGAGGCGGTGTGCAGGCGCACGCCGTCGGCGCCGAGGATGAAGGCCGCGTACGCGTCGCGCTCGCGCACCGCCCGGTCGGCCGCCGCGGCGTCGCCGACCTGGGTGATCTCGAACGCGCCCGGGTCCGCGGCCGTCATCCTGGCGGTGAACGCGGCCACCGCGGGGGCCGGACCGGCCACGACGACGGGCAGGTCGCGAGGTCCGAGGTTGGCGGCGGGCGCGGCGAACAGCGGCAGCAGCAGGGACTGCAGGGCCATCACCGCCGCGGCGATGATCACGGCCACGGCCGCCGGGGACGGGGTGCGGCGCATCAGCGACTCCTTAAAACGAACGTTCATTCTCTTTGCTGTGAACAGTGCGCCAGCTCTCCGCCACCTGTCAAGAACGATCGTTCGTTTTATGATCTGGAACATGCCCCGCGTCTCGGAAGCCCACCTCGCCGCCCGCCGCCAGCAGATCATCGACGCCGCGCGGGTGTGCTTCACCAGGAACGGGTTCCACGCCACCTCGATGCAGGACGTGATCAGCGAGGCGGGGCTGTCCGTGGGCGCCTTCTACCGGTACTTCCGCAGCAAGGAGGAGCTGATCCAGGCGATCGCCGAGGACGTCATCGGCATGATCAGCAGCATCCTCGACCAGGTGCGCCGGGACGACCCCGTGCCGCCGCTCGACGTCGCGATGAGCCGCCTGCTGCGTTCGGTCGAGCCGCAGCTCGGCGCCGACGGCGTCTTCCCGCTGGCGCTGCAGGTGTGGGCCGAGTCGATGCGCAATCCGCAGCTGGCCGAGTTCGTGCGGCGGGTCTACGGCACCATCCGGCACCACTTCGACGACCTGGCCCGGCGCCAGATCGACGCCGGGCACCTGCCCGCCGGGGCGGACCCGCACGCGGTCGGCACCGTGCTGTTCAGCCTGGTGCCCGGCTACGCGCTGCAGCGGCTGCTGCTGGGCGAACCCGACGTCGACACCTACCTCGACGGCCTGCACGCCCTGCTCCCGGCGGCGTAACCGGTTGCCTCCGTGCTGGCAGGGGCCGCGCCGGGCGCCCTTAATTGACTGATGACTCAGTCAGCGGATAGCCTGGGCGGGAAGCCTGGGAGGGATGTCTGATGGCCACGCGGGCCACGGGAGCGAGCGAGCGGGTCCGGACTGCCGTGGCTGACGGCGTCCAGGAGCAGGTCGCGGCCAAGCGCTGCTGGAGCCGTCAGGCGGCGCGCCGGTTCGGTTGAGTGCGCATCCGCGCTCAACCGCCGAGCACGTTCCTTCTTCCTTCGCTTGGAGCCATTCCCATGTCCGGCCTCGCGGTCGTCACCGCTGCCCGCCGTTACCGCGCCCTCATCGCCAGCCCGGGTGTCGCCCGGGTGGCGGTCCCGTCCCTGATCGGCCGCCTGCCCTACGGCATGGCCACGCTGGTGTTCGTGCTCGCCGTGCAGCACGGCACCGGCTCGTACGCCGTCGCCGGCATCGCCACCGGCATGCACTCTGCCGTCACCGCGTTCACCGCCCCGTGGCTGGGGCGCCTGTGCGACCGGGGCCACGCCGCCGCCGTCCTGCGGGTCACCGGCGTGCTCTACGCCGCGCTGCTCACCGGGATGGTGGTGGTGCTGTGGCGGCAGGACCCGGTGTGGCTGGTCGTCGCGCTGGCGGCGGCGGCCGGGGCGGCCAACCCGCCGGTCGGGGCGGTCACCCGGGTGGTGCTGCCGGGGCTGGCCCCCGCCCACGCCAAGACGGCGTACGCCTTCGACGCGATCACGGTCGAGCTGACGTACGTGCTCGGGCCGATGCTGATCGCGGTGATCACGGCGCTGGCCGACCCGTACCTGGCGGTGGTGCTGACCGCGCTGCTCGCCACAGTCGGCTCGCTGGGGCTGGCGGCCGCGCCCGGCCTAACCGCCCGCTACCACGAGATCCGCACCGGCGCCGTGTCAGCCGCCCCGCTGCGGCGCGACCGGGCCCGGCTGCTGCTGCTCAGCATGGTGATCGTGCTGCTCGTCGGCGCCCTGGAGGCCGCCGCGTACGGCGTGATGGAAGTCGCCATCCCCGCCTACGCCGCCGACCTGGGCACACCCCAGTTCGCCGGGGCCGTGGTCGCCGCGTGGAGCGCCGGATCCATCACCGGCGGCATCTGGTTCTCCGGCCTGAACCCGAAGCTGGGCCAGGCCAAGCTGTTCGCCCTCCTGCTCGGCCTGAACACGGTCGGCTTCGCCGCGATGCTGCTGGCCGGCGGCCTGCCGAGCCTCGCGCTGATCCTGTTCCTCGGTGGAATGGTCATATCCCCGACAACAGCGGTCGAGTGCGCGCTCGTGACCGACATCGCCCCCGCCGGGCGCAGCACCGAGGCGTTCACGCTGGTAGGGACGGGTATCTATGTCGGATTCGCCGCCGGTTCGTCGCTGTCCGGCCTTCTCATCTCCCATGGCACCGCGCTGAGCAGCGTCATCCTCGTGGCGACCGGGATGGTGGGATTGGGGGCACTGCTCGCGTGGACCGGGCGGCGGCGCATCGCCGCCGATGCCGCGCGGGGTGCCGCGACCGCATCGGATACTCCGGTAGGGGCCTGATCAGCGACTCAGCCGATGCTCGTCCTGGTCGATTGTGCGTTAGGGTTTGGCGCGTGGCCCGACGAACTGCCGAAGTGCGCCTCGATGCGCTGCTGCGCACCGCCGTAGACGTGATCGTCGAACGCGGCTTCGCCAACACGCGCACGGCCGACGTCGCCAAGGCCGCCGGAGTCAGCCAGGCGCTGGTGTTCTACCACTTCACCAGCAAGGACGCCCTGCTGGCGCAGGCCTTCGCGTACGCGGCCGAGCAGGACGTGGCCCGCCTCCACGCCGTGATCGAATCCAACGCCACATCCACCGAGAAGCTGAAGAAGCTGGTGAAACTGCTCGCCCCGGCGGGGCGGTCCAAGTCCTGGCTGATGTGGATCGACGGCTGGTCCGAGGCGCTGCGCGCGCCCGAGCTGGAGAAGGTCTCCCGGAAGATGGATCTCCGGTGGAAGGAGGGGCTGACCGAGGTCATCGCGGCCGGGGTCGCCGACGGCTCCTTCACCTGCGACGATCCGGCCGGAGCCGCCTGGCGCATCAACGCCATCATCGACGGCCTCGCCGTCCAGCTCACCGTCCACGAGAAGGCGATATCCCGCAAGCAGGCCTTCGAATGGATGCGCATGGTCACGGCCCGCGAAGTCGGCGTAGACCCCGCCGACCTCGCTTAGCCTGCTGGCGCCCGCCTCCGCGGGCGCGGCACTGTGTTGCCGGCGCCCGCCTCCGCGGGCGCGGCACGCTCGACGGTACTGCCGGCGCCCGCCTCCGCGGGCGCGGCACGCTCGACGGTACTGCCGGCGCCCGCCTCCGCGGGCGCAGCACGCTCGCCTTTCAGGCGGCGTCTTCCCTCGTCGCTGCCGAGCCTTCGGCTCGGTCACGCTCCTCAGTCCAGACGCCGCCGGCGAGCGTGCAGCACCATCTCGTGGCCGAGGTCAGCGGGTGAGGCCGGTGAGGGTGGCGACCGTGAGGGGGCCGAGGGTGGGTAGGTGGTAGCCGCCCTCGTGGACGGCGACGACCGGCAGGCCCAGCTCGGCGAGGATGGCGCCGGTGTCGTGGTAGCCCTGCTCGGTGACCTGGAGGGGGCTCTCGGGGTCGGCGGCGGCGGCGTCCACGCCGAGGGAGAGCACGATGGCGTCGGCGCGGCCGGCGACGAACTCGGCCATGCGGCGTACCCCCTCGAGCCAGGTCTGGTCGCCGCTGCCCGGCGCGATCGGGAGGTTGAGGTTGGCCCCCTGCCCGGCGCCGGTGCCGGTCTCGTCGGCGAACCCGGCGTAGTGCGGGAACCAGCCCGCGCCCGGGTCGACGTGCACCGAGGTGTAGAGCACGTCGGCGCGGTCGTAGAAGATGGACTGGGTGCCGTTGCCGTGGTGGGCGTCCACGTCGACCACGGCGACCCGGCCGAGCCCGGCCCGCCGCAGCGCCAGCGCCGCCACCGCGGCGTTGTTCAGGTAGCAGGAGCCGCCGAAGCCGGTCCGGGTGGCGTGGTGGCCGGGCGGGCGGCACAGCGCGTACGCGGCCCGCTCCCCCGCGGCGACCAGGTCGGCCGCGGTCGCGGCGGCGTGCGCGGCGGCCTGGGCGGCGGGCCACGTCCCCGGCCCGACCAGCGTCATCGTGTCGTAGCAGAACTGCCCGGCGCGGGCGTGGGCGGCCGTCGGGCGGCGCAGCGGCAGCCCCTCCAGCATCGCCTGGGTCGGGAACACGTACGGCACCACGCGGTTCTGGTGTTCGAGGTAGCCGCCGTCCACCCACTCGCGGTAGCTGCCCTCCAGGTACGCCACCAGCGCCGGGTCGTGCGCCAGCGGCAGCAGCCCGTCGGCCAGCGGGCGGGCCGGCACCAGCCGCGCGCCCGCGCCCACCAGCGCCGCGCGTAGCACGGTGGCCCGCTCGGGCAGTTCGGTGCCGGGCGTGCGCACGCCGATCCAGATCTCGGCCTCCGGCACGTGCCGCAGCACCTCGTCGCTCCACACCACCGGCAGGTCCAGCTTCGCCATCCCGGCATGATGCCAGCCCGGATCGTTGCACCGAGGGGATCGTTACTGAGTCGAGACTCAGCTAGGCTCCGGCCATGCCACGCGTCACCGACCTCGGTATCACCATCGGCTCCCTGCCCAGCGGCCCCAGCCGGTCCATCGTCGACGTGCCCGGCGTCGGCGTCGGCCACACCACCGTATGGCGCGACGAGCAGCCCCCGCCACTCGGACGCGGCATCGCGCGCACCGGCGTCACCGTGATCGACCCCGGCGGCAACGCCTTCCACGCGCCGATCCCGGCGGGCGGCTCGGTGCTCAACGGCGCGGGCGAGTGCACCGGCTTCATCTCCGCGCAGGAGTGGGGCCTGGTCGAGACCCCGATCTTCCTCACCTCCACCATGCAGCTCGGCCGGGTGTACGACGCCGCCTGCGAACTGCTGACGGCCGAGGAGCCCGCCATCGGCGACGACGACGTGATCATCCCAGTGGTCGCCGAGTGCGACGACAGCTTCCTCAGCGAGTCCCGCCGGATGCAGGTGACCCGCGACGACGTCGCCGCCGCGCTGGCCGCCGCCCGCGCCGGCGCCGCCGCGGCCCAGGCCGACCGGGCCGCCGGGCGGGCACCCCGGCCGCCCGCCGAGGGCGCGGTCGGCTCCGGCACCGGCATGAGCTGCCTGGGCTTCAAGGGCGGCATCGGCACCGCCTCCCGGGTGGTGCCCAGCGGGCACACCGTCGGCGTACTGGCGATGACCAACTTCGGCGAGCGCGGGCGGCTGACCGTGGCGGGCGTACCGGTCGGGCAGTCGCTGCCCGAGGCGGCCGCACCGACCGCGCCCCCGGCCGGCTCCTGCATCGTCGTGATCATCACCGACGCGCCGATCGACCCCGCCGGATGCCGACGGCTGGCGACCCGGGCCGGGCTCGGCCTGGCCCGCACCGGCTCCACCGCCCACCACTCCAGCGGCGAGATCTTCCTGGCCCTGGCCACCGGCCTGCGCGCACCTCGCGGCACCACCTCCGACCGGGTGGCGCTGCAGGGCCGCGCCCTGGACCCGTTCTTCGCCGCCGTGGTCGAGGCCACCGAGGAGAGCGTCCTGAACAGCCTGCTCAACGCCCCCACGGTCACCGGCCGCAACGGCAACACCTCCGAAGGCCTCCCCGTGGACCGGCTAACGGAACTCCTGCACCACCACCACTGACCCCAACCCCGCACCGCACCGCACCGCACCGCACCGCACCACGCCGCACCGCGCCGCGCCTTGAATAGACGTTGGCCTATTACGTCGAGTTTGACCTTCCGCCAGTCGACGTAATAGGCCAACGTCTACATTGGAGTGCATGATGATCGGTGTGCGGTGTCACTTTGTGTGGCGCTGGTACAGGTTTCGACCGCCAGCAGCGATCACCCGAAGCGACGCGCGCTCCGGCAGCGATCACCCGAAGTGGCGCACGCGCCGGTAAGCGCTTTCCATCGCCGTTGACCCAGCCCAGACCCGCCTAGTAAGGTTCCCCGCGATACAGAAAGCGTTTTCCACTCTGTTTCCGTCGGCTGATCTCCGGAGACCCCATGACCAGGAACTCCCGGCCCTGGTGGCGCGACGCCGTCATCTACCAGGTCTACCCGCGCAGCTTCGCCGACGCCGACGGCGACGGCATCGGTGACGTCAACGGCCTGCGTGACCGCCTCCCCTACCTGCGCGGCCTCGGCATCGACGCGATCTGGCTCAGCCCCTGGTACGTCTCCCCCATGGCCGACGCGGGCTACGACGTCGCCGACTACCGCGACATCGACCCCGTCTTCGGCACGCTGGCCCAGGCGGAGGCGTTCCTCGCCGAGGCGCACGCGCTGGACCTGCGGGTCATCGTCGACATCGTGCCCAACCACTGCTCCGACCGGCATCCCGCCTTCGCGGCGGCGCTGGCGGCCGCGCCCGGTGCGCCGCAGCGGGACCTGTTCTGGTTCCGCCCCGGCCGGGGCGCGCACGGCGAGCTGCCGCCCAACGACTGGCGCTCGCACTTCGGCGGTCCGGCGTGGACCCGCGTGCCCGACGGCGAGTGGTACCTGCACATGTTCGCCCCCGAGCAGCCCGACTGGAACTGGGACCACCCGGCCGTCCGCGCCGACTTCGAGACCACCCTGCGGTTCTGGCTCGACCGGGGCGTGGACGGATTCCGCATCGACGTCGCCGACCACCTGGTGAAGGACCCGGCCCTGCCGGACGTGACGGCGCTCGCCCCGGGCTCCATCTCGCCCTGGCGCGACCAGGAGGGCGTGCACGAGATCTTCCGGAGCTGGCGCGCCATCGCCGACTCGTACCCCCAGCAGGCGGTCTTCGTCGGTGAGCTGTGGGAACCGAACGCCGACCGGTTCACCCGCTACCTGCGCCCAAACGAACTGCACACCGGGTTCAACTTCGCGTTCCTGTCCTGCCCCTGGGACGCCCTGTCGTTCCGGGCGGTGATCGACGAGACGCTGAGCACGCACGCGCCGATCGGCGCGCCGGCGACCTGGGTCCTGTCCAACCACGATGTGGTACGGCACGTGACGCGCTACGGCCGCGCCGACACCTCGCACTCCTTCGCCCCCGACGCGATGACGCACACCGCCGACCTGGCCCTGGGCACCCGCCGGGCGCGCGCGGCGGCGCTGCTCAGCCTGGCCCTGCCCGGCAGCGCGTACGTGTACCAGGGTGAGGAGCTGGGCCTGCCCGAGGTGCAGAACCTGCCCGACGAGGTGCTGCGGGACCCGCGCTGGATCCGGTCGGGCCGCACCGACCGGGGCCGCGACGGCTGCCGGGTCCCGCTGCCCTGGTCGGGCACGGCCAAGCCGTACGGCTTCAGCCCCGGCTGGGCCACCGCCGACCCGTGGCTGCCGCAGCCGGACGCGTGGGCGGCGCTGAGCGCCGACGCCCAGTCGGGCAGCCGCCCCTCCATGCTGGAGCTGTACCGGCGCGCCCTGCACCTGCGCCGCACCGAGCCCGACCTGGGCGACGGCACGCTGACCTGGCTCGACACCGCCGGCTCGGCCGCCGACGGCGTGCTCTACTTCCAGCGCGGCGACGGCTTCGCCTGCCTGGTGAACCTGTCCGGGCACCCGGTGCCGCTGCCCCCGCACGGCTACCTGCTGCTGTCCAGCGACCCGCTGCAGGACCTCAAGGTCGCCCCCGACAGCGCCGTCTGGCTGCGCCTGTCATGAGCGGCACCCTTGAGCTGCCCGGGCCCGGCGCGGGGTCAGCCCGAAATCCGGGATGGGAAGCGCCCCTGATCAGGTCGGTCGTTACCCTGGGCGCATGAGAATCGGCATTGTCGGAGCAACGGGCCAGGTCGGCGGCGTCATGCGCCGCGTGCTGGCGGAGCGCAACTTCCCGGTGGACGAGCTGCGGCTGTTCGCCTCGGCCCGCTCGGCCGGGAAGACGCTGCCGTGGGCCGACACCGAGATCACGGTCGAGGACGCCGCCACCGCCGACTACCGCGGCCTGGACATCGTGCTCTTCTCCGCGGGCAAGACCACCTCGCTGGCGCTGGCGCCGCGGGTGGCCGAGGCGGGCGCCGTCGTGGTCGACAACTCCTCCGGCTGGCGGCTGGACCCGGACGTGCCGCTGGTGGTGTCCGAGGTGAACCCGCAGGCGATCAAGAACCGGCCCAAGGGCATCATCGCCAACCCGAACTGCACCACCATGGCGGCGATGCCGGTGCTGCGGCCCCTGCACGAGGAGGCCGGGCTGACCGGGCTCGTCGCCACCACGTACCAGGCGGTGTCCGGCACCGGCCTGACCGGCGTGGACGAGCTGCACGAGCAGGCCAGCGCCGTGATCGGCGAGGCCCGCGGCCTCACCCACGACGGCACCGCCGTCGACTACCCCGCCCCGAAGGTGTACGCCCACCCGATCGCGTTCAACGTGCTGCCGCTGGCCGGCGCGCTGGTCGCCGACGGCTCCGGCGAGACCGACGAGGAGCAGAAGCTGCGCAACGAGAGCCGCAAGATCCTCGGCATCCCGGACCTGCCGGTGTCGGGCACCTGCGTGCGCGTGCCGGTGTTCACCGGCCACTCGCTGCAGGTCAACGCCCGCTTCGCGCAGCCGGTCAGCCCCGAGCGCGCCCGCGAGCTGCTCGCCGTCGCGCCCGGCGTGCAGCTGGTCGACGTGCCCACCCCGCTGCAGGCCGCGGGCCAGGACCCGACGTACGTCGGGCGCATCCGGCGCGACGAGACCGTCGCGAACGGACTGGCGCTGTTCTGCTCCAGCGACAACCTGCGCAAGGGCGCCGCGCTGAACGCGGTCCAGATCGCCGAGCTGCTGCTGGCCGAGCTGGGCTGACGCCGCCTGTGCGGATCATGTGAAGGGCCGGTGCACGCACCGGCCCTTTCGCATATCCGCATGATCCCATGTCCCTGTGCGACCCCCCACTCGTAGAGCACGAACCCTGGCCCTGAGCGCCGCGCTGCTGGCCGTCGTCCTGTCCGGCTGCGGCCTGCTGCCGGTACCGGCGCCGGTGCCCGACCACCCACTGCGCCCCCTGCCCGGCGCCCCGCTGAGCGCCCCCGTCGACACGATGCTCGCTCAGCCGGCATGGCTGCCGGACGGCTGGATCTACTACCTCAGCGACCCCGACGACATGGAGCGCGTCGGCCACCTGCACCGCACCCGGTACTGGCGCTCGCGCCCCGGCGCCGAGCCGCAGCAACTGACGCTGCCCGATCTGGCCGGCTGCCGCCTCACCCGGTACGACCAGTTCGACCGCCTGCCCGACGGGCGGTTGGGCGCGCAGCGGCAGTGCCTCACCGAGGACGTGCACGACGACTGGTACGACCAGGTCGCGATCGATCCCGAGACCATGCGGGTGGACAAGCTCGCCCGAACCGGCCGGTGGCCGCTGAACTCGATCACCTGGGCACCGAGCCTCGACCACGGGTACGCCGCCTACTACGACGAGTTCTGCCCCGGGCTGCTGCGCGTCATCCCGGCCGGGACCGCCCGCTTCCCCGACCCGGTCGACTTCGACGGCGTGGCCTGGCCGATCAGCGAGACGTACTTCGACGAGAGCGAAGCGGCCTGCAAGCGCAACGGCAGCACCCGGCAGCCGCAGTTGCTCGCCGACGGGGTGACGCTGCTGCTGCTCGCCTCGCCGGGCGCGGCGGGCCGGCAGGGCAGCGCGCGCGAGAACCAGCGCTGGTTCCTCTACCGCTGGCAGCCCGGCGCCGGCGCGCCGGTGCGTGTGGCCGGACCGTTCGGCCGCGGCCTCGACCCCGTGGTCTCGTACGCCGCGACGCCCGACGGCCGCTACGCCGTGGTCTGCGACAGCAACGGCGTGGCGGACAGGTTCCTGCGGGTGGATCTGCACAGCGGCGAGACCGTCCTGCTCGCCGAAGGGCACGGCAACCAGATGTCCGTCTCGCCTGACGGGCGCCAGGTGGTCGTGGCGGCGTACCCGTACCTCGGCTCCGCCCGGGAACCCGTGCTCGCCTCCATCTACCGGATGGAGCTGCGGCTGATCGACCTGGGGCTGGCGTCATGAGGGGCCGGCTGAGCCTGCGCGTGCTGGCCGGGTGGACCGCACTGCTGATCTTCACCGGCGGGTGCGCGTGCTGCTGCGGGTCGATCGGGCCGATCGGCTTCGCCCCGGACGTGAAGGCGGGCGACGTGGCTGACATCTGGAACGGCGAGCGCGGGGCGCGGCTGTTCCTGCACTCCGACGGTACGTTCGAGGCCGACCACCTCGACGGCTGCGAGGACAACGAGTCCAGCCGAACCCACGACCACCACATGCCCGTGCCCGACAGCGGGACGGGGCGGTGGACGCTGGGGCCGCCGGAGTGGATGACCCCGTACCAGGACCTGGAGCTGGACTTCGACAGCGGCGCGGAGGGGGACTTCCAGATCGACGAAGACGAGATCGTGATCGTGCTGGGCGACCCCGACATCGCGGACGTCTGCTTCTTCCAACGCGCCGACTGACCCTCGCCCCGAGCCCGCCTCGCCGCCCCACCCGGGCTTGAAATCGACGCTGGCCTATCCAGAGGACGACTCGCGGAAAACCGTCTCCTGGATAGGCCAGCGTCAATGCTAAGTGCGGGGCGGAGCGGAGCGGGGCGGAGCGGAGCGGGTCAGCGGGAGCTGGTCGCGGCGGCGGCGATGCCGTCGCCGACGTGGCTGAGCAGGCAGGCCGCCTGGTGGCCGCCGTGCAGCGGCAGTACCGGCAGCGGCTCGCCCGCGCACCGGCCGGCGATCCCGGCCCGCTGCGCCGTCCCGTCGGCCACCGCCGGGCAGCGCGGGTGGAACCGGCACCCGGCCGGGATCCGCGACGGGTCCGGCGACTCCCCGGCCAGCACCACCGGCTCCCGCCCGGCCTCCGGCAGCACCGAGATCAGCGCCGACGTGTACGGGTGCTTCGGCACCGCCAGCACCTGCTCGGTCCGCCCCACCTCGACGATCCGCCCGAGGTACATCACCGCGAGCCGGTCGGCGATGTTCCAGGCCAGCCCGAGGTCATGCGTCACCACCAGCACCGACAGCCCGAGCTCGGCGCGCAGTGACAGCAGCAGCGCGAGGATCTCGCCGCGTACCGAGGCGTCCAGGGACGCGACCGGCTCGTCGGCGATGATCAGCTCCGGTTCGAGCACCAGCGCCCCGGCGATGACGACGCGCTGGCGCTGCCCGCCGGACAGCTCGTGCGGGTACCGCCCGAAGAACCGCTCCGCCGGCCGCAGCCCGGCCTGCGACAGCGCCTTGGCGACCACCGCCTTCTCGTCGCCGGGCACCCGGTGGACGCGCAGCCCTTCGGCGACGGCCTCGTACACGGTGCGGCGCGGGTTGAGGGCGCCGGTCGGGTCCTGCAGCACCAGCTGCACCCTCCGGCGCAGGGCCTTCAGCCCGGCGGAGCGGTAGTCCAGCGGCCTGCCGTGGTGCAGCACCTGCCCCGCGTACGGCCGCTGCAGCCCCAGCAGCGCGCGGGCCAGCGTGGTCTTGCCGCTGCCGGACTCCCCGGCCAGCGCCACGATCTCGCCCCGGTCGACGGACAGCTCGACCCCGTCGACGGCCCGGATCGGCGGCACGCCCTTGACGGGCGCCCCGAACCCGACCTTCAGCCCGCGTGCCTCCAGCACCGGGTGCACGGACACCTCGCTCATGCCGCTCCTCCCACATGGACGCAGGCGGCGCTGCGGGCGTCGTCGACGCGGCGCAGCGCGATGTCGGACCCGGTGCATTCGCCGGTGGCGACCGGGCAGCGCGGCGCGAAGGCGCAGCCGACGCCCAGGTCGCGCGGGTCGGGCGGGTCGCCGGGCAGCCCGCGCGGGGCGCGGCGCGAGGCGGGGTCGCCGATGACCGGGAACGCCGCCGCCAGCGCCCGCGCGTACGGGTGCGCGGCGGCGGCGAACAGCTCGTGGCCGGGGCCCTGCTCTACCACGCGGCCGGCGTACATGACGGCGACGCGGTGGCAGGTGGCGGCGAGCGCGGACAGGTCGTGGCTGATCAGGATCAGGCCGAGCCCGCGCTCGCGGACCAGGTCCTTGAGCAGCGTGAGCACCTGCGCCTGCACCATGACGTCCAGGGCCGTGGTCGGCTCGTCGGCGATGATCAGCTGCGGTGAGCAGGCCAGCGCCATCGCGATCATGACGCGCTGCTTCTGCCCGCCCGACAGCTCGTGCGGGTACGAGTCGGCCCGCCACGCGGGCACCCCCACCTGCTCCAGCAGGTCGGCGACGCGGGCCTCGGCGGTCCGGGCCGAGGTCTTGGGCGTGTGCAGCAGGATCGGCTCGGCGATCTGGCGGCCGACGGTGCGTACCGGGTTGAGCGCGTGCATCGCCCCCTGGAACACGATCGAGGCGTCGCGCCAGCGCACCGCGCGCAGCTGGCCCCAGTTCATGGCGATCACGTCGGCGCCGTTGAGCGCGATCCGCCCCGTCACCTGCGCGGTGCCGGGCAGCAGCCGCAGCACGGCACCGGCCAGGGTCGACTTGCCGCAGCCGGACTCGCCGGCCAGGCCCAGGGTCTCGCCGGCGGCCAGGGTCAGGTCGACGCCGCGTACGGCGGGGACGGGCACGCCGCGGTCGCGGTAGGACACGTGCAGGTCCGCTATCTCCAGCAGCGGCGTCTCCAGCAGCGGCGCCATCACATCTCCAGCCGTGGGTCGAGGATCCGCTCCAGTGCCCGCCCGCACATGTTGAAGGCGCGCACCGTCAGCACCACCGCGATGCCCGGCGCCAGCACCCACCACCAGGCGTTCAGGTCGATCGCGCCGAGGTCGTGCGCCTGCTCCAGGATCCGGCCCCAGGAGACGCGCAGCGGATCGCCCAGGCCGAGGAAGGACAGCGTGGTCTCGGCGATGATCGCGATGGAGACGGTGAGCGTGGTGTTGGCCAGCACCAGCGGCATCACGTTGGGCAGCACGTGCCGGGTCATCTGGTGCCAGTGGCCGCCGCCCAGCGCCCGCGCCCGTTCCAGGTACGGCCGGGCCTCGATGGCCATGGTCTGCGCCCGCACCAGCCGGGCGGTGCCCGACCACGAGGTCACGCCGATGACCACGATCACCGAGACCAGCTTGGGCAGGCCGGGCGGGAACACCGTGGCCAGCACGATCGCCAGCGGCAGGTACGGGATCACCAGGAACCACTCGATGAGCCGGTTGAGCGTGCCGCCGATCAGCCCGCTGAAGTGGCCCGAGGCGACGCCGATCAGCGTGCCGAGCACCATCGAGATGACCGTGGCGGCCAGGCCCACCAGCAGCGTGGTCTGGCTGCCGTGGACGATCATGGTGAGCACGGAGCGGCCCGCGTGGTCGGTGCCGAGCGGGAACGCCCACGAGGGCGCCTCCAGCGCCTTGCCGGTCGCCTTGGTGACGTCGAGGCCGGCCGGGTCGGCGAGCAGGTCGGCGAAGACCGCCATGAACGCGAACAGGATCAGCACGACCAGGCCGGACAGGCCCTCGCGGTCGCGCAGGAACCGCCGCCAGGCCGAGGCGGGCGCGGCCCTCATGCGGTACGCACCCGGGGGTCGAGCACCGGCATCAGCAGGTCGGCGACGAGGTTCATGAGGATCACTCCGGCCGAGAAGAACAGGAACAGGCCCTGCAGCAGCGGGATGTCCGGCCCGCGCAGCGCGTCGTAGGTCAGCAGGCCCAGCCCCGGCCAGGAGAACACCGTCTCCACGGTGATCGCCCCGGCCACCACGAAGCCCATGCTCATGAAGAACAGGGTCATCGACGGCAGCAGCGCGTTGGGCAGCGCGTGCCGCCGCATCACCAGGTCGTCCCGCAGGCCCTTGGCGCGGGCGGTGGTCAGGTAGTCGGCCCGCCGCTCGTCCAGCATGGACGACCGCATGATCAGCGAGTACTCGGCGACGTAGACGATGGTGAGGACGGTGACCGGCAGCACCATGTGCCAGAGCGTGTCCACGACCACGGGCAGGGTGGAGCGCGGGTCGTTCATGCCCCGGGCCGGGAAGACGCCGTACTTGTTGAGCAGCACCAGCAGCACCAGGCCGAGCAGCCACTCCGGCACCGAGTAGAAGGTGACCGCGAGGCTGGACGAGATCTTGTCGAACCGGCTGCCCTGGCGCCAGCCGCCGCGCGCGCCCAGCCATACGCCCAGCCCCGCGGCCAGCACCAGCGCGGTGCCGGACAGCAGGACGGTCGGCAGGATGCGCTCGCCGATCACGTCGAGCACCTTGGCGTGCTGGCTGAACGAGACGCCGAGGTCGCCCTGGGCCAGCGCGCGCAGGTACTTGCCGAACGCCGTGTACCAGGGGTCGCCCAGGCCGAGCCGCTCGCGCAGTTCCCGCAGCGCCTCCGGGTCGGCGTTGCGCCCGCGCGGGGCGAACGCCTTGGCCGGGTCGCCGGGGAGCACCCGGAACAGGAAGAAGTTGACGACGGTGACGAACAGCAGCATCACCGCGGCCGCGAGCACCTTGCGCAGCACGTACCCGGGCGGCAGTGCCCGGCGGGGCCGGTGCGTCGCCGCACCGGCCCCGTCGCTGTCGCCGCTCATTCCCGGTCGTCCGCGCTCTTGCGCCGGCGGACCAGCACGATCACCAGCACGAGCACCGCGAGCACGACCACCGCGCCCGCGACGATCAGCACGACGATCGTGGTACCCGTACCGGCGTCCTTGACGCCGGGCGCCTCGGTCACCGGTTCGATGCTGCGGTAGCTGTGCGTGCCGTACTGAAACGCGAGGATGCCGCCCTGGCTCGGCTGCGGCACGAACCCGGTGAACCGGTCCGACCGGTACGCCTCGGTCTGGTTGTAGTAGTAGGTCAGCGAGTAGGCGACGTCGTCGTAGAGCAGCTTCTGCGCGTCCTTGACCACCTGGGCGCGCGCCTTGGCGTCGATCATCGTCTGCTGCTCGGCGTACAGCTCGTCGAACTTCGGGTTGCAGTAGAAGCTGTCCGACCAGCCCGCCGCGATCTCGCCGTCCTCCTCGTACGAGCGCTGGTCGCAGGTCATCACCGAGAGCTGGAAGTCGGGGTCGGGCTCGACGACCCAGCCCCACTCGAACAGGTCGAAGTCGCCCTTGCCCAGCACGGTGGTGAGGTTGTCCTCGCTCATGATGGAGACGGTCACCTTGATGCCGATGTCCTTGAGCCAGGAGCGCACGTACTCGGTGGTCTGCTTGGAGTACTCCGAGGAGTCGCGGCCGAACAGGCGGAGTTCCAGCTTGCGGCCGTCCTTGGCGCGGACGCCGTCGGAGCCCTCGACGTAGCCCGCCGCGTCGAGGATCGCGTTCGCCTTGGCCAGGTCGAAGACGCGGGCGTCGGTGCCGGGGTTCCAGTGCAGGTCGGCGTAGATCGGCGGGATGACGCCGCTGGCCGGTACGCCGTGGCCGTTGAGCACCTTGTCGACCAGGGTCTTGCGGTCGATGGCGGTGTCGATGGCCAGCCGGACCTGCTTGTCCCTGAGCGCCGGGTGGCCGTCGCCGATGGCCTTGCCGTCGACCGTGGCGGCGCCGAGGTTGTAGCCGATCTCGTTGAAGCCGTAGTACTGGGCGTCGTTGACGGTGATGCCGGGCTTGTCCCGCAGCGTCTCGGCGATCGCGGCGGGCAGCTCCTGCGCCATGTCGATCTCGCCCTGGCGCAGCGCCTGGGCCAGCGCGGAGTCGTCGGCGAAGACCCCGAACACCAGCTCATCGATCTTGGGCGCACCGTCGAAGTACGACTTGTTCGCGGTGAACCGGTAGAACTGCCCCTTCTTCGCCTCGGCCAGCTGGAACGGCCCGGAGCCGACCACGCCCTTGTCGTTGGCGAAGGTGGCCGCGTCGGCGGCGCTGATCTTCGACCAGACGTGCTCGGGCAGGATCGGCACGGCCAGGCGCAGCATGATCGGGCTGGGCTTCGCCGTGGTCATGACCACGGTCGCGGCGTCGGGCGCGGAGATGTCGGTGATGTTGTCGACGTAGCTGCTGTACTGCCCGTTGGCGGTCTCGTCGGTCTTGGCCCGCTGGAACGTGTAGACCACGTCCTTGGCGGTCAGGTCGACGCCGTCGGACCACTTGACGCCGGTGCGCAGGTGGAAGGTCCAGGTCTTGCCGTCGGCCGAGGTGTCCCAGCTCTGCGCGAGCGAGGGCGCGGGCGAGAAGTCCGCGGCGGAGGAGACGGTCAGGTAGTCGTACATCAGCTGGTACATGTCGAACGCGCTGGCTACCACCCCTACGTACGGGTTCAGCGAGTCGATGTCCTGCTTGACGCCGATGACGAAGCTGGTCTTGCTCCGCGCCGGGGTGCCGCCGGGCGTGGCCGAGGGTGATCCGTCCGCGGCGGCCGGGGCGGCCATCGCCGCGAGCGCGCTGAGCGCCACGGCGGCGACCGCGGCGATCCGGGCGCGCAGGCCGCGAGCTGACTGATTGGTCAACCAGGATTTAGGAGCAGGAGGAGTGCTGCTCATCAGGTTCTCTCCCTTGGTGCCCGAGGGCTTGGCGGGTAAGGTCCCCGGTCATGCCGCACGATCCCGAAGATCACGAAGCTGCCGTCCCGCCGGTCGCCCCGACCGAGCCGCGCGAGCATGAGCTGCACGGACGCCGGTGGACCGACGAGTACGGGTGGATGCGCGACCACGACGACCCGCGGTTTCTCGCCTACCTGCGCGCCGAGCGCGAGTACCACGATGCCGCCGCCGGCCGGTATGAACGCACCCGGACCGAGGTGTTCCACGAGGTGGAGCAACGCCTCATTCCGACTGATGACTCAGTCAGTTGGAGACGTGGTTCACGTTTCTACTACACCCGGACCGTCGCCGGTAGTGAGTACGAGCAGTTGTTACAAGCCGGGCATGACGGCGACCGCGACCGCGTACTGCTGGACGGCGCCCTTCTCGCCGGTGCCGACGGATTCGCCGAGATCGGGCTGCGGGAGATCAGCCCCGACAACACGCTCCTGGCCTACTCCGTGGATACCACCGGTGACGAGGTGTATCGGCTGCGGTTCCGCCAGTTGGCGACGTTGACGGACCTTTCGGAGGAGCTGCCCCGCACCTACTACACCGGGGCGTGGAGCGCCGACTCGCGCACGTTCTTCTACACCGTGCACGACGAGCTGTTCCGCCCGCACCAGGTCTGGCGGCACACCGTCGGCACGCCCGCCGCCGACGACGCGCTGGTGCTGCAGGAGGACGACGCCCGCTACGAGCTCACCGTCCGGGCCAGCCGGGACCTGTACTGGATCATGATCGAGTCGCGCAGCCGCGACACCAGCGAATGGCACCTGGTCCCCGCGCACGACCCGCACGCGCGCCCCGCCGTCGTCGCGCCGCGCCGGAGCGGCGTCGACTACCGCGTCGACCACGCCGACGGGCACCTGGTCATCACCACCGACGCCGACGCCCCCGAGTTCCGGGTGGTCACCGCTCCCGTCGAGACCCCGGGCGCCGAGCACTGGACCGAACTGCTGGCCGCCCGGCCGGGCGAGCGCCTGGTCGCCTGCCACGCCCTGCGTACCCACTGGCTGTGCGAACTGCGCCGCGACGGCTTCGCCCTGCTGCGGGCCGTCGACCGGAGCACCGGCGCCGAGGTCGAGATCGGATCCGGGCTGGCGGCGGGCAGCGTCACCATCGCCACCCCCGTCGAGTACGACGACACGAGCGTCACCGTCCGCGTCGAATCCCTGGTCCACCCGCCCGAATGGCACCGCGCCGACCTGCGTACCGGCCGCCGCGAACTGCGCAAACGCCACGAGGTGCCCGGCTACGACCCGGCCGCGTACCGCACCGAGCGCCGCCACGCCACCGCCCCCGACGGCACCCCGGTGCCGGTCACGCTGGCCTGGCGCGCCGACACCCCGCTCGACGGCACCGCCCCCGCCCTGCTCTACGGGTACGGCGCCTACGAGGCCTGCCTCGACCCCGAGTTCGATCCGGTGCTGCCCAGCGTGCTCGACCGGGGCGTCGTCTACGCGCTCACCCACCCGCGCGGCGGCGGCGAGAACGGCCGCGCCTGGTGGCAGGGCGGCCGCCTGGGCGCCAAGGCCAACACCTTCACCGACCACCTCGCCGTCGCGGACTGGCTCGCCGCCGGGATCGCCGACGGCACCCGGCTGGGCACGCGCGGGCTGTCGGCGGGCGGGCTGCTGCAGGGTGCGGTGTACTCGATGCGGCCGGAGCGCTGGGCGGCGGTCGTCGCCGAGGTCGCGTTCGTGGACGTGGTCACGACGATGCTGGACCCGGACATCCCGCTGACCGTCAACGAGTGGGACGAGTGGGGGGATCCGCGGCGGGCCGAGGAGTTCGCGTGGCTGCGGGCTTACTCGCCGTACGAGAATCCGCCGGTCGGGACGCGGCCGCCGCTGCTGGCCACGGCGGCGCTGCACGATCCGCGGGTGATGGTGCACGAGCCGGCCAAGTGGGTCGCCCGCCTGCGCGCCACCGCGTCGGCCGGCGACGGGCCGGTCTACCTGCGTACCGAACTCGGCGCGGGCGCCCACACCGGCCCCGCCGGCCGCTACGCCCACGCCCACTACGAAGCCGAGATCACCGCCTTCCTCCTCACCTACCTCCGCGCCGCCTGACCGCCCCCGCCCCCGGGGCGGCGGCAGGGCTCCATGATCACCGCAGTTTCAGGGAAACTGCGCGAATCATGGCGGCCATTCGTGCACTTTCCCCGAAACTGCACGCCGCACCCGCCCGCCTTATGTCGACGCTGGCCTATCCAGTGGACGATTTCCCAAGATCCGTCCTCTAGATAGGCCAGTGTCGAAGTCAAGCCCCACGCGAGGGGCCAGGCCGGAGCCCGGAGCCCGGGGCAGGGTCGGGCAGGCAAGGCTGGGCCGGGGCCGGGCCGTGGCAGCGCGGAGGGCCGAGGGCGGGCCGCGCCCTCCGTCGAATGTATACGCGCTATATGTCGATGGATCTATTCTGCGCCGGCCAATGTCGTTCTCTTGATGGGAAACGCACATGTCCGGAAAGATCTCGCGCGCCCTGGCGGGCGCGTGCCT
This sequence comes from Catellatospora sp. KI3, assembly GCF_029948125.1. GTDB lineage: Bacteria > Actinomycetota > Actinomycetes > Mycobacteriales > Micromonosporaceae > Catellatospora. Next base: position 26,385 of record NZ_JASAMB010000007.1, on the reverse strand, counting down.
CATGCTGTCGGCCGCGGTGGTGGGGGTCGGGGCGGCCCCGGCCCACGCGGCGGGTCCGATGCCCTTCTTCCAGCTGCCGTTCCCCTGCGGGGAGACCTGGCGGCTGGCGACGTACGCCGGTCACGACGACTACGACATCGACATGACGTTCACCGGTGGCGGCAGCAGCGGCCGCGCCATCCTGGCCTCCGCCGGGGGCACTGTCGCGTTCGCGGGCTGGGGCAGCGGCGGGGGCAACTACGTGATCGTCGATCACGGCGGCGGCTGGCGCAGCACGTACATGCACATGATCGAGACGCCGATGGTCCGCTCGGGCCAGTCCGTGGCCCAGGGCCAGCAGCTCGGCCGGGTCGGCAGCACCGGCAACTCGACCGGCCCGCACCTGCACTACGAGGTGAGCCGCGACGGCGGCAAGACCGAGGCCTACTTCAACGGCGCGGCCTCGGGCATCACCTCCGACGGCAGCGCCTCCACCGGCCCGATCTACGTCAACGGACCGGTTTCGGCGGCCCGCAACGCGACCAGCGCCAACTGCGGCGGCGGGGGCAACCGGCACGACCACGTGAGCGACTTCAGCGGTGACGGCGCCGCCGACGTGCTCGGCGTCAACTCCGCCGGGAACCTGCTCTACTACGCCAACAACGGCCTGGCCCTGTCCTCGCCCGTGCAGATCGGCAACGGCTGGGGCACCTTCAAGTTCGTGATGGCCGCGGACTACAGCGGTGACGGCGCCGCCGACGTGCTCGGCGTCGACGCCGACGGCAAGCTCTGGTACTACCCGAACAACGGCCTGGCCCTGTCCGCCCGCGTCCAGATCGGCAACGGCTGGGGCACGTTCAAGCACGTCATGGCCGCTGACTTCAGCGGTGACGGCGCGGCCGACGTGCTCGGCGTCGACGCCGGCGGCCTGCTCTGGTACTACCCGCACAACGGTGCCGGGCTGTCCGCGCCGGTGCAGATCGGCAACGGCTGGGGCACCTTCCTGCAGGTGACCGCGGCCGACTACAGCGGCGACGGCCACGCCGACGTGCTCGGCGTCGACGCGAGCGGCAGGCTCTGGTACTACCCGAACAACGGCCTTGCCCTGTCCGCCCCCGTCCAGATCGGCAACGGCTGGGCCTCGTTCAAGCAGGTCAACGCGGTCGACTTCAGCGGTGACGGCGCGGCCGACGTGCTCGGCGTCGACGCCGGCGGCCTGCTCTGGTACTACCCGCACAACGGTGCCGGGCTGTCCGCGCCGGTGCAGATCGGCAACGGCTGGGGCACCTTCAAGTTCGTCATGTGAGGCCGGCGGCCCGCCGTCGATCCCCTTCCCCGGGTCGGCGGCGGGCCGCTCAGACCAGCGGGCGGACCGAGTCTCGCATGGTGATGTGGGTGCCGAGCATGACGTGCTGCCGGGCCGGGCCGGTGCGCTGCAGCGCCAGTCTCACGGCCGTGCGCCCCAGCTCGTCGTGCGGCAGGTGCACGCTGGTCAGCGGCGTGGACAGGTCCGGCGCGAACGGGGTGTCGTCATACCCGATGATCGAGACGTCGTCGGGGACCCGCTTGCCCGCGGCGCGCAGGGCCCGTATCGCGCCGGCCGCCACGTGGTCGTTGACGGCGAAGATCGCGGTGAAGTCGGTCCCGGCGGCGAGCAGCTCGCCGACGCGCGCGAAGCCGTACTCCGGGCCGAGGCTGCCGTGGTGGCTGACCAGGGCCGGGTCGACGGTCGCGCCGAACGCGGCCATCGCCCTGCGGTAGCCGGTGTCGCGGCCGTCGAAGGTGGTGTTGCCGACCGCGCCGCCCAGGAAGGCGATGCGGCGGTGGCCGACCGACAGCAGGTGGCTGGTGGCGGCGTAGGCGCCGCCGACGTTGTCGTACTCGACGGTGACGGCCGGGAAGTCCGGCGACGGCGCGGGGCGGCCGCACAGGACCAGGCGGCTGTTCGCGTCCTCCAGCGCCTTGGCGTAGCGGTGCATCCGCTCGCGGTAGTCGTCGGTCATGGTGACGCCGCCGACCAGGATCACCGCGTCGGCGTGCTGCTCGCGCATCAGCTTGACGATCTCCAGCTCCCGGTCGGGGTCGCCGCCGGTGGTGCAGACCAGGCAGAGCCGGTCGGCCTCGGCGGCCTGCGCCTCGACGCCCGCGGCGATGTGCGCGTAGAACGGCGTGGTCACGTTGAACATGACGATGGCGACGACCTTCGAGGTGGCGCCGGACAGCGCGCGGGCGTGCGCGTTGACGACGTAGTCGAGGTCGCGGACCGCGCGCTGCACCCGGGTGCGCGTGGCCCCGGCGACCGGGTAGTCGCCGGAGAGCACGCGCGAGACCGTGGCCACCGACACCCCGGCGAGCGCCGCGACGTCGCGGATGGTGGGTCGCTTGGTCGTCATGGAGAACCCCCGTTGGTACGAGGACGAGCAGCGGAAACGCCTCGAGAAAGCGTTTACACTACTCGTCGCGCCGATCCGGTGTCCACGGCCGGGCCCGCCCGCGCCGGGGCCGCCGCGGCCCGATCGCGCCCGGCGATCCGACCGACCTTGGCTACTGTTAAGAAGACGTACCACGGTGCGCCCACGCCTACGGAAATCGTTTTCTGAGCACTGACCTGCCGCCGCGCGGGTCCGAGGAGGAGCCGTCGTGCTGATCCCCCAGCCCACGTCGTACGCGTCCCGCCCCGGCGAGTGGACGCTGACCGCCGACACCGTCGTCGACGCGCCCGCCGAGATCGCCGCGCTGCTGCGCGAACTGCTCACCCCCGCGACCCGCCTGCCGCTGCCCGACGGCCCCGGCGGCCTGCGGTTCAGCCTCGGCGGCGCCGCCCACCTGGGCGACGAGGGCTACACCCTGATCGTGGACGAGACGGGGGTGCACGCCACCGCCGTGACGCTCGCCGGACTGCGCTGGGCGGTGCAGGCGCTGCGGCAGCTGCTGCCGGTCGCGGCGTACGCGGCGCGGCCCGTGCCCGGCACCGCCCGGTCCCTGCCGTACGTCGAGATCACCGACAGCCCGCGCTACCCGTGGCGCGGCATCATGATCGACGTCGGCCGCTGGTACAAGCCGGTGTCGTGGCTGTACACCGTGGTCGACCTGATCGCGATGCACCGGATGAACACACTGCACCTGCACCTGACCGAGGACCAGGGCTGGCGCTTCGAGGTGCGCCGCCACCCCAGGCTCACCTCAGTGGGCGGCTGGCGCGCCGAGTCGCCGGTCGGGCACGAGCGCGAGGGGCGCAGCGACGGCGAGCCGCACGGCGGCTACTACACCCAGGACGAGCTGCGCGGGCTGGTCGCGTATGCGGCCCGGCGCGGCGTCACCGTCGTACCCGAGATCGACCTGCCCGGCCACACCGTCGCGGCCGTGGCCGCCTACCCGGAGCTGGGCAACTTCCCCGAGGTACGGCACGCGACGGCCACCCGGTGGGGCATCCACGACCGGGTGCTCAACTGCGACGACGCCACCGTCGCGGTGCTGCGCGAGGTGCTCGACGAGCTGGTCGACGTGTTCCCGAGCGAGCTGATCCACCTCGGCGGCGACGAGGTGCCGCCGCGCGAGTGGCTGGCCGGCGAGAGCGGCCGCGCCCGGATGGCCGAACTCGGCCTCACCGACCCCGAGGACCTGCTCGGCTGGTGGATCAACCAGCTCGCCGACCACCTGCGCGGGCACGGCCGCCGGGTCGTGGTCTGGGACGAGCTGGTCGGCCGGGGCGTGCCCGCCGACGCGGTGATCATGGCCTGGCGCGCCCAGGACCGCGTGGTCGCGGCGCTGCGCGACGGCCACGACGTCATCGCCACCCCGCAGAGCCACGTCTACCTGGACTACAACGAGTCGATGGCCGAGGGCGAGCCGCTGTCGATCGGCTCGGGCCCCACCCCGCTGTCCACCGTGTACGGCTACGACCCCGAGCCGGCCGACGCCCCGGACAACGGCCACCGGGTGATCGGCGTGCAGGGCAACCTGTGGACCGAGTACCTGCCCACCCCCGCCCGCGCCGAGTACAACTTGCTCCCCCGCCTGTGCGCGGTGGCCGAGGCGGGCTGGGGCACCCGCGGCGACGAGGCGGAGTTCCGGCGGCGACTGGCCGCGCAGCTGCCGCGCTTCGACGCCATGGGCGTGACCTACCGCCCGCTCGACTGATCGACATATCCTGCTGTGCACCGCGTGCAGAAGGCCGCGCGGTGCACAGCGGGGAGGATGACTGTATGCGCGCGGTGGTCTACGACGGGTTCGGGGCGATCCCGCAGGTCCGCGAGGTGCCCGACCCGGTGGCGCCGCCCGCCGGGGCGGTGGTCCGGGTCGAGGCGACCGGGCTGTGCCGCAGCGACTGGCACGGCTGGATGGGCCACGACCCCGACATCGCGACGTTCCCGCACGTGCCCGGCCACGAGCTGGCCGGGGTGGTGCACGCGGTCGGCGACGGGGTGCGGCGCTGGCGGCCCGGCGACCGGGTCACCGTGCCGTTCGTGTGCGGCTGCGGGTCCTGCCCGTCCTGCCGGGCCGGGGACCACCAGGTGTGCGAGCGGCAGACCCAGCCCGGGTTCACCCACTGGGGCTCTTTCGCGCAGTACACCGTGATCCACCACGCCGACGTGAACCTGGTGTCGCTGCCGCCGGAGCTGTCGTACGCGGCCGCGGCCGCGCTGGGCTGCCGGTTCGCCACCGCGTACCGGGCGGTCACGGCGCAGGGCCGGGTCGCGCCGGGCGAATGGGTCGCCGTGTACGGCTGCGGCGGCGTCGGCCTGTCCGCCGTCATGATCGCCACCGCGTACGGCGCCCGGGTCATCGCGGTCGACGTCTCACCGGGCGCGCTCGCCCTGGCCCGGTCGCACGGCGCGGTCGCCACGGTCAACAGTGCCGAGTCCGACCCGGTCGAGGCGGTCCGCGAACTCACCGGCGGGGGCGCGCACCTGACGCTGGACGCGCTGGGCAGTTCGGTGACCGCCACCGCCGCCATCCTCAGCCTGCGCCGCCGGGGCCGCCACGTGCAGGTCGGGCTGCTGCCCTCGGCGGTCGGCGACCCGGCCCTGCCGATGAGCCGCGTCATCGGGTACGAGCTGGAGATCCTCGGCAGCCACGGCCTGTCCGCCGACGACTACCCGGAGCTGCTGCGGCTGGTGCTCGACCGGATCCGCCCGGACTCACTGGTCACCGTGAGCATCCCGCTGTCGGGCGTCCCGGCGGCCCTGGCCGCGATGGGCGAGCGCCCGCCGACCGGCATCACCGTCATCGAGCCGCAGCGCCCGGAGTGAGCCGGACGCCGCCCCCTCGCGGAGACGGCGTCCGGGCAGGGATGCTTCAGCTGGGGACCCGGCGGCAGACGGCGTTGTAGACGGGCGCCTCGACCACCCCGCCGGTGGTGACCGTCGCCTTGAACGAGTAGCGCTGGCCGGGCGTGCACGCGGTGAAGACGCTCACCTTGTTGTCCCAGCTCGGGATGTACACCCCGTTCATGCTCCACTTGATGCTGTCGGCCTTGGGGCCGGACAGCTCGCAGGCGATGGTGCTGTAGCCCGGCTCGCAGCCGACGACGTGGGTCGCGGCCATCGCCGGTGCGGCGCCGAGCAGCGTCGCACCGAGGGCTGCCAGGGCCACGCCCGCCCCGAGGACGGCAGAAGACGTGCGCATCGATCCTCCACAGTGGAGTCCGTTCCGCCGGGATCTCCGGCCCGCCAAGTATCGAGCAGCCCCCGGCCGCCATTCCATGCTCACATGTAAATGTTTGAACAGCTGGCGGTTCGGGGGGCGTCAGCGTGTCAGCGCCATGGGCCCCGCCAGCACAGGAGGCTGTACGAGGGCGTCTCGACCACGCCGCCGACCGTCACCGTGGCCGTGAACGTGTACCACTGGCCGCTGGCGCACCCGCCGGTGACGCTCATCTGGTTGTCCCAGGCCTGAATGTAGCTGCCGTTCCTGGACCACTTCACGCTGTCGACCGGACCGCCGCTCAGCCCGCAGATGATGGTGCTGTAGCCGGACTCACAGCTCACGGTGCTGCCCGCCGCCTGGGCCGCGGTGGGTACGGCCAGCGCCGCGCCGATGGCGGCCAGGGTCAGCCCGGCCCTGACGACAGCGGAAGAGATGCGCATCGGTCCTCCAGGTGAGACTCGCGCCCGGAGCTCTCCGAGCGCGGATTCGATCGAATATCATGAGTCTCTCATGTCATAGTGCGATGTGCATGTCTCAATATCCCGCCGATCAGGTGTGGGCGGTCGCACCCGGCGCGACCTCCCCAAGGTCCCCGCGGCGGCGCCTTGTACCGTGGTCGAGTGCTGTTCCGGACCTGGGACCAGGCTCCGCGCGGGGCCGGTGACGCCACCGTCGAGGTGCGCGACCACGTCGGCGTACGCCACGTGGTGGTGACCCGGCCCGAGGTGATCAAGCGGGTGCTGGCCGACCCCGACACGTTCCGCCCCGACAACGCGCTCGACGCGATCACGCCGATGCCGGTGAGCGCGATGCGCGTGCTCACCTCGTACGGCTTCCGCCTGCCGCCGACGCTGGCCAACAACGGCGGCGCGTCCCACCCGGCCATCCGCGAGATCACCGCCCGCGCACTGCACCCCACCCGGGTCGCCGAGCAGCAGCCGTGGCTCACCGGCCTGGTCCGCCGCCGGGTCACGGCGCTGTCGGCCCGGCTGCGCGCGGGCGAACCCGTCGACCTCTACGCCGAGCTCGCCGCCGACCTGCCCCTGCTGGTGCTGGCCCGCCTGGTCGACCTGCCCGCCGCCGACGCGGCCGTGGTCAAGGAGTTCTCCCGGGCCGCGCTCGAACTGTTCTGGGCACCCCTCGACGCCCCGCGCCAGCTGGTCCTCGCCGACACGGTCGGGCGGTTCCACGCCATGCTGCGCGACTTCGCCGCCACCGCCGGCGGCATGGTCGGCGAGCTGCGCGACTACACCGCCGCCCACGGGCTGCACCGCGACACCCCGGTCGGGGCGCTGTTCTTCCTGCTGGTCGCCGGGCAGGAGACCACCTCGCAGTTCCTGACCCTGCTGCTGCACCGGCTCACCGGCGAGCCCGCCGTGCTGGCCGGGCTGGCCCGGGGCACGATCGCGGTCGACGACGTGGTCGAGGAGGGCCTGCGGCTGGAGCCGCCGATCCCGACCTGGCGCCGCGTCACCGCGTACGACACCGAACTCGACGGCGTGGCCGTGCCGCGCGGGCGCAGCATCGTGCTCTGGCTGGCCCGCGCCGGGCACCACGTGGCCGAGCACCCGCACGACTTCGTACCCGGCCAGCGCGGCTCCCGCCGCCACCTGGCCTTCGGCGCGGGCGCCCACCGCTGCGTCGGCGCCCAGCTCTCCCGGATGGAGGCCGCCGTCGTCGTCGCGGAGACCGCTCCCCTGCTCCGCCGAGCCGAGGTGGTCCGCGCCCCCTGGTGCCCCGACAACCTCAGCTTCCGCATGCCGGACACCTTCACCATCCGCCACCCCGCCCTGGGGTAAGGAAGGGCCCCTTCTTATCGCTTTCCGTAGGTGAAGGGCCCCTTCTTAACTCCGTCCGCATCGCGCAGGAGCCCGCCCCGCTCAGGGCGGTCGGCGGGAGGCGCAGTTTCGGGGAAAGTGCTGGAATCTTGACCGCGATTCGCGCAGTTTCCCCGAAACTGCACGATCACCCGGCGCATGGCATCCGGGCCGGCTGAGCGCCTCAGAGCGGTCGCGTTAAGAGGGGGCCCTTCTGCTACGGAAAGCGATAAGAAGGGACCCTTCCTTTCCGCAGGTCAGTCGTCGGCGGGTTCGGTGAGGAGGCGGGGGTCGTCGGCGGTGCCGTGGAGGGCCGGGTGGAGCCACTCGGGGGCGCTGCGGCGGAAGACGCCGGGGTCGATGTCGCCGGCGCCGTCGGGGAGCAGGCCGTACAGGTCGTCGGGCAGGTCGGCGAGGTTGGTGTAGTGCACCAGCTCGGGCCGGTCGGGCCAGGCGCCCAGCACCGGGTACGCCCGGATGCTGCGGCGGCCCATCGCCTCCAGCGTCAGCGCGGTGTGGTTGAGCGTGCCCAGCCCGGCGCGGGCCACCACGATCGCGGGTGCCGACAGCGCCACGGCCAGGTCGGCCAGGGTCCACTGGGAGCCGCCGGGGTGGGTGCCCATCGGCACCAGCAGCCCGCCCGCGCCCTCGACCAGGGTCAGGTCGTGCTCGGCGGCGACGCCCTTGATCCGGTCGATGACCTCGAACATGTCCGGGGGTTCGAGCTGCGCGACCCGCGCGGCGGCCGTCGGCGCGAGCGGGTCGGGGAACTCGTGCAGCGTCGTCACCGTCGCCGGGGCGGCGAGGCGGTTGACGATCTCCATGTCGGAGACCTCGCCGTACGACGGGTCGACGCCGGTCTGCGCCGGTTTGACCACGCCGACGCGCAGCCCGTCCGCGCCGGCGGCGGCGGCCACGGCCGCCGTGACGATGGTCTTGCCGACCCCGGTGTCGGTGCCGGTGACCAGCACGATTCCCCGTAGCGCCGTGCTCACGGCCGTACCTCCACGATGATCTCCAATGCCCGCGCGAACTGCTCGGCCGGAACGCCCGCGTTGACCGTCAACCGCAGCCGCGACCGCGGGTCCGGGGTGGACGGCGGGCGGAAGCAGCCGACCGCCACGCCCTTGTCCCGGCAGGCGCCGGCCCAGGCCCAGGCCTGCTCGGCCGAGTCGGCGGTGACGGACACGACGCCGCCCGCCGGGTCGGTGACCTCCAGCCCGGCACCGCGCAGCGTGTCGCGGATCTGACGCGCGCGCTCGTGCAGCGTAGCCCGCAGGTCGTCGCGGGTGGCGGATACCGCCAGCGCGGCGGACACACCGGCGGTCACGGCCGGGGGCAGGGCGGTGTCGAAGATGAAGGTACGGCCCGTGTCGATCAGGTGCCGGATCAGCGCCTCCGGCCCGGCGACCACGCCGCCCGCACCGCCCAGCGCCTTGGACAGGGTGGCGGTGACCACGACGTCCGGCTCACCCGCGATCCCGGCGGCGACCACGCCCCCGGCGCCGGCCGGTCCGATCACGCCGAGGCCGTGCGCGTCGTCCACCAGCAGCAGCGCATTGTGGGCACGGGCCACCGCGTGCAGTTCGGCCAGCCGGGCGAGGTCGCCGTCGACGGAGAAGACCGACTCGGTGAGCACCACCGCGGGGCGGCCCGGATGGGCGGCGAGGACCGCCGCGGCGGCCGCGGGGTCCCCGTGGGCGAAGACGGCCGTCTCGACGCCGGCCAGGCGGCAGCCGTCGAGGAGCGAGGCGTGGCAGTGGGCGTCGCAGACCAGCAGCGTACGGGGCTGGGACAGGGCGCGGACCACGCCGAGGTTGGCCAGGTAGCCGCTGGAGTAGACCAGCGCCCGGTCGGTGCCGAGCCGGTGCGCGAGCGCGTCCTCCAGCGCGGCGTGCGCGTCGGTGGTGCCGCGGACCAGGCGGGAACCGGTCGCGCCCAGGCCGTACCCGGTCAGGGCGCGGGTCGCCGCCGCGATCACCTCGGGGTGCCGGGACAGGCCCAGGTAGTCGTTGCCCGCGAGGTCGGTCATCGTGTCGCCAACCTCACGTGGACGCAGTTCGCGCCGCAGTCCGGCGCGTTCGCGCAGCTCCGCCTTCCGGCGCAGGGTGCTCAGCCAGTCGCCCATCAACCCAACTCATCCACAGATCACTCGGCCTTCGGCAGATCCGCCCTGGCCGCGTTGGTAGGGTACGCCCATGTCCACCAGCTCTTCATCCGTGCTCGACCGTGCTCGCACCCGTGTCCTCGAACAGGGGCTCGGACTGGAGGAGGCGGACATCCTCGCCGTCCTCCAACTGCCCGACGCGGACATCCCGGCCGCGCTCCAGCTCGCCCACGAGGTGCGCATGCGCTGGTGCGGCCCCGAGGTCGAGGTCGAGGGGATCGTGTCGCTGAAGACCGGCGGCTGCCCCGAGGACTGCCACTTCTGCTCCCAGTCCGGCCTGTTCTCCTCACCGGTGCGCTCGGTGTGGCTGGACATCCCGTCGCTGGTGGAGGCGGCCAGGCAGACGGCGGCCACCGGGGCCAGCGAGTTCTGCATCGTCGCGGCCGTACGCGGTCCGGACGCGAAGCTGATGCAGCAGATGCGCGACGGCGTCGCCGCGATCAAGGCGGCCGTGGACATCAACGTCGCCGCGAGCCTGGGCATGCTGTCCCAGGAGCAGGTCGACGAGCTGGTCGACATGGGCGTGCACCGGTACAACCACAACCTGGAGACCTGCCGGTCGTACTTCCCGAACGTGGTCACCACGCACTCCTGGGAGGAGCGCTGGGGCACGCTGAAGATGGTGCGCGACTCCGGGATGGAGGTGTGCTGCGGCGGCATCATCGGCCTGGGCGAGACGCTGGCGCAGCGCGCCGAGTTCGCCGCGCAGCTGGCCGAGCTGGAGCCGGACGAGGTGCCGCTGAACTTCCTGAACCCGCGGCCGGGCACCCCGCTGGGCGACCAGCCGGTGATGGACCCCAAGGACGCGCTGCGGGCGATCGCGGCGTTCCGGCTCGCGCTGCCGCGCACCATCCTGCGGTACGCGGGCGGCCGCGAGATCACCCTCGGTGACCTGGGCACCCGCGACGGCCTGCTCGGCGGCATCAACGCGGTGATCGTGGGCAACTACCTGACCACGCTGGGCCGCCCGGCCAACGCCGACCTGGAGCTGCTGACCGAGCTGAAGATGCCGGTCAAGGCCCTGTCGGCGACACTGTAGCCGGAAGCGGAGTGGCCATGACGGAGACGACGGTGACGTACTGCGACCGCTGCGGCGAGGAAGCGGCGGCGGTCGACCATACGGCCTGCCGGGCGGCGCGCGAACTGGAGCCGCCGCGCTACTGCGCGCAGTGCCGCCGCCGGATGAAGGTGCAGGTGGTCCCGACGGGCTGGACCGCCGCCTGCTCCGTCCACGGCTCCCCCACCGACACGCCCCTCCCCTGAGGCACGAACGCAAGGAAGGGCCCCTTCTTATCGCAATGCGATGCAGAAGGGGCCCTTCTTCACGTCTCGCTCAGGGGAGGGGCGTGTCGGTGGGGAGGCCGATCAGGTCGAAGCGGGCTTTCAGCCACGGGAGCAGGGTGCGGTAGGCCGTGATGGTGTCCGGCTTGCCGTTGTCGTGCGACAGGATGATCGAGCCGGGGCGGACGCCGCCCTCGACGGACGAGACGATGTGGCGCACCATCGCCGAGCCCTTGCCGTACGACGAGGAGTCCCAGTCCCGCGGGTCCACGTGCCAGTAGATCGACTGCATGCCCAGCTCCTTGGCGACCTGCACCATCTCGGTGGTGAAGTTGCCGCCCGGGGCGCGGAAGTAGGCGATCTTGGCGTCCGGCACCGTCTTGAGGATGGCGGAGTTGGTGGCCCTCAGGTCCTTGAGCATGTAGTCGCGGCCGCGCTTGCCCAGGTCGGTCAGGTGCTGCCAGGAGTGGTTGCAGAGGGTGTGGCCCTCCTCGTGGATGCGGCGGACCAGGTCCGGCCGGTCCCGGGCCCGGAAGCCGACCAGGCAGAAGGTCGCCTTGACGCCGCACTGCCGGAGCATGTCGAGGATCTTCGGGGTGTTGATCGGGTCGGGTCCGTCGTCGAAGGTCAGCGCGACCGCGTCGGTCCCGGTCCTGAGGATGGACCCGCCGGGGCCGGTGCCGGTGGCCCGGGGCCGGTTCAGGGTCGCCGTGCCGGTGCAGGAGATCGGCCCGCTCGCCGGGGTGGTCTTCGTCGGCTTCGGGCTCGGCGGTCGCGGCGGCGACGGGGTCGGCTTCGGGCTCGGCGACGCGCTGGGCGACGGCGAGGGCGAGGGTGACGGCGAAGGGGAGTCGGAGGGCGAGGGGGCCACGGAGACTGAGGGCGACGTGGCGCTCGGCGAGGCGGCCGGGTCCTTGGTCGACGTGCACCCGGCCAGGCCGAGCAGCAGGACGACCGCGGACACCGCGATGCGACGACGCATGGCGGGACTCCAATGAGCGGGGGTGCAGGATCTTGCCGGGGTGCGGAACGGGTGCGGCGGGGTGGCACGGGGGTGCGGTGCCCCGACGATAGACCATCCGGTCGCGCAGCGCAGCGGCCTGATTTCCGGGTGCGGTCCGCCGCTGGTCGGGCGCGAGTCACCGGCGGCAGGAATCACGTCCGATCCGGCGCCGCGCCACCGCCGTCCAGGGGCTAGGCTGACCGGCCAGATCGGACGGTGGCGGTAGCCCGCCACCGGCGGGGCCGTGCGGACGCGTCCGATCCACTAACGTGGGTCGCATCGACGGGCGCACTCGGCGCGGGGAGGAGATGCGCATGCCCGACCATGGGCGTGATCTCGGGGCGGACCTGTTCCGGCTCTACACGATGGCGAAGACGAACCTGCCCGACGTCGCGGCCGAGTACGGTGCCGCCGCCGGTTTCGTGGGCGGCGCCGACGCGGCGGCCGCGTTCACCCGGCCCGCGCAGTTCGGCGGCGCGCAGGGTCCGGCCTACCAGCCGTGGCTGGAGCTGCGCGACACGCTGCGCAGCTTCCTCGCCGACACCGACGAGAACCTCGACGAGACGGCGCGGGCGCTGCTGCTGGCGACCGACGCGTACGCGGGGACCGACTACGCGGCCAAGGTGGAGTTCGAGCGGCTCAAGCGAGAGAGCCGGGTGCCGTGACGGCCACCGGCCCGGGGCACCACGACGCGCGAGGGGGGCGACGGTGAGTTTCGAGCAGCTCATGCAGCACGCGGCCGACATCGGCAACAAGGCGTTCAAGGAGGGGCTCGAGGAGCTGATGGCGCTGAAGTCGCCCAGCTACCTCGCCCAGGAGCAGCCGAAGCTGCTCAACCGCTGCTACGCCGAGGTGCCGGGGCTGTTCCAGCCGTTCAGCCAGATCCCTGATCCCGCGTCGTACGACCCGGCCATCGAGACGCTCAAGCGCGCCCTGGCCAAGCTCAGCACCGGGCAGGACACCCGCGACCCGATCTCCACCAACGGCGGCAGCTACTACGCCAACCCGGTGCTGGACAAGATCAGCGGGTCGGAGGCGTACATCGAGTCGTGGACCGGCAAGGCCGCGATGGAGTTCAAGACCAATTTCATCGACCCGTTCCCGTCCGTGGCCCGCAACCAGTTCATCCTCATCTCCGCGCTGAAGGCCGCGCTGGAGGCCGAGCAGGCCATGTGGGCGGCGGCCCGCAAGGACATCGACCAGATCGCGGAGAACACGCTCAAGGCGCTGGACTGCATGGACGACTGCACGTCCAAGGAGTGGGCGGTCACCTTCACGGCGGCCGCCGCGATCACCGGCATCCTGCTCACCATCCCGACCCTCGGCGGCTCGGCGGCCCTGGCCATCTCGATCTCCACGGTCGGCGCGGCCGCCTGGGTGGCCGCCGCGCTGCCGCCCAGCCCGCCGGAGCTGACCATCAGCGGCGACGAGACCAACGCCGTGCTCGACTCGATGCACACCGCGGTGAACAAGGCCAGCGAGGTGATCAGCGAGACCGAGCAGCGCATCGCCAAGGCGCTGAACAACGTCCTGGACGCCGTCCACGGCAACCGCGACTACTTCGTCGCGCCGCGGCCGGCCCTGGTCGGCGCCGTCCGGCAGACCATCATGAACCCCGAGTACATGGGCTACTCCGACTGAAGGCGGTGCGCAGGTGGGCGAGTTGGGCGACCGGCTCGACGGGCTGCGGGTGAACGTCCGCGCCCCGAACGGCGAGATCACGGCCGAGCTGACCGGCCGGCATGAGCTGCGGCTGGCGTTCGAGCCGGGCTACTACGGCCGTACCTCCGAATCCGAGCTGCAGCAGCAGCTCACGGCGGTCTGCCGGCTGCTGTGGGTGGCCCGCACCCGGGAGGTGGAGGCTGCCGTGAGCGACTCGGGCGGCTGGACCGTGAACCCGGCCAGCGCCCAGGCCCCCGCCGCCCGGGCGTACTTCCAGGGGCTGGACGCGATCGAGGCGCACGGGGCCAGCACCGACGGCAGCGTCGAGGTCGACGCGAAGCAGGGCATGCGGACCTGGGAGGTCCGGGTCAGCCCCGGCACGCTGCGCCGGTGCAGCGAGGCGGAGTTCGTCGCCCGAGCCGCCGAGGCGGCCGACAGCGTGGTGCGCGACCAGCTCGACAAGGTCCGCCGCCTGCGCATCGAGGTGCACCGTCCGGAGCTGCTCGACAACGGCGCGTGACCCGTCCCCGGCGGCCATCGTCGGCGCGGGCTCACACCCCATAGGTTGTATCCACACCCCATGAGGTGTGAGCCCGCGCGCGTCATACCCGGTCGCGGTCAGCCGAGCAGGCGCCGCAGACCCCGTCTGCGGACCGGCTCGGCATCGGCGACCGCTACCACCGGGCTCGCCGCGGACCCGTCCGGCCGCACGGCAGCGGCCGCCGCCGTCAATTCAGCCGCCGTCGATCCGGCCGCTGTCGATCCCGCCGCCGCCAGCGGCACGCGGGCCCGCCCGACCGGCGGCGGAGCCGGTTCGGCCGGCGCGGGGGCGGCGGCGCGAACCGTGACCGGCGCCGTCGGCGGAGCGGCGGCCCCCGTCCCGGCTGACGGGCCGGTCAGTGCCGCGGCCGGCTGGCCCGTCGGCGCCGCGGCCGGCTGGCCGGTCAGTGCCGCAGCCGACTGGCCGATCGGCGCCGCAGCCGACTGGCCGGTGACCGGGCAGGTCGTCGGTCGGGGTGCCGCGGCGGACTCGGTGCGCTGGGCCGGCACCTGCGGCACCGGCTGCGGCTGCCACGGGCAGCGGGCGGCGCGGTCGAGGTAGAAGTTCGGCCGCTGGTCCGCCTCCGGGTAGTACTGGTGGAAGATCGGGCTCAGCCCGCCCGACAGCGGCGGCACCAGCCAGCTCCAGTCGCCCGGGGTCTCCCGCCCGGCCTTGCGCTCCCGCTCCACATGGGTCAGGAACAGCTTCGACTCGCTGTGGTGGTCGGTCATCCGCACCCCGGACCGCTCGAACGACCACAGCACCGCCCGGTTGAGCTCCAGCAGCGCCCGGTCCCGCCACAGCGTCGTCTCGCTGCTGGTGTCCAGGCCCAGCCGCGCCGCGATGACCGGGATCTGGTCGTACCGGTCGGCGTCGGCGAGGTTGCGCGCGCCGATCTCGGTGCCCATGTACCACCCCGAGAACGGCGCCAGCGGATAGTCGACCCCGCCGATGGACAGCCGCATGTTCGAGATCGCCGGTACGGCGTGCCAGCGCAGTCCTAGCTCGGCGAACCAGCTGTACTCCGGGTGCGCCAGCGGCACCTCCAGCACCGCCGACTCGGGCAGCTCGAACAGGCGCGGCTGCCCGTCGCCGGTCTGCAGCACGATCGGCAGCAGGTCGAAGGCGCTGCCCTTGCCGGTCCAGCCCAGCTTGGCCACCTCGGCGGTGAACTGCTCGTACTGCGGGTCGCCGACCAGGGAACCGTCCTTGCGGTGCCCGGCGTACCGGATGAGCTGGTCGTTCCATACCCGCGTGATCGGGCGGCCGGGGACCGACTGGCCGAAGATCGAGATGGTGGCGCGCAGCCTGCCCCGGGTGTGCCCGTCGCCGGTGGCCAGGTGCAGGTGGCTGACGAGGTCCGCGAAGATCTGGTCCTCGCCCCGGTGGGTACGCCGGTCCAGCACGCTCAGGCTGCGCCAGTACACCCGGCCGATGCAGCGGCTGGCGTTGCGCCAGGCCATCCGGGCCCCGTGCACCAGCTCGGTATGGGTGTGCGTGTACGTGCCCAGCGCGTCGATCTGCTCGCGCGCCGCCGCCAGCCGGGGCTCGACCGGCCCCAGTTTCGGCAGCTCGGCGTAGCAGGCGCGGAGGAAGTCCTCGGCTTCGGCGAAGTCGACGGGCCGGTCCGGGTCCCACTCGGTCGGCGGAGCGTCACGGTATCCGACCGGCGGCGTGTGAGGGGCGCTCATGAGTGAATGCTCGACCGGCCACGAGCAGGACGGTCGCACAATGTGTGCGACCGCCTACGCGGATGACCGTCGGCTATCGCAGCACAGCGAACTCACTCACCGGGATGGTGGCGCTCAGCAGGGTGCCGTCGCGGTCGAGGCGGGACGGGTCCGGCAGCCGCCGCATGGTGCGCAGCATGGCGTCGTTGTCGGCGTGGGTGTGCAGGGTGACCGAGCGGAACCCGGACGGCCCGGCCAGCCCGACCAGGCGCCGCAGCAGCGCAGTGCCGATGCCGCGGCGCTGCCAGCCGTCCTCGACCAGCAGCGCGATCTCGGCCGTCTCACCCTCGCCGATCAGGCTCGCCACGGCCACCACGTGCGGGCGGCCGGCGGCACCGGCGGTCTCGGCGACCATGGTGCAGCCGCGCGCCGGGGTGAGCAGCCGCGCCAGCCGGCTGCGGCCCGGCCCCCGGGTGCCGCAGAGATAGCGCAGGTAGAGGCTGCGCTCGCCGCAGCGGCCGTGCATGTCGTCGACGGCGGCCAGGTCGTGCGCGCCGGCCGGGCGCAGGGCGACCTCGGTGCCGTCGGGCAGCAGCATCGTCGCGGCGGCCAGGCGCCGGGTCAGCGCGGCCCGGCACACCTCGACCAGCGCCTGCGCGCGGGCGAACTCGGCCGGGGTGAACGCCGGGGCGAGCCGGGTGGCGACCAGCGAGCCGCCGTCGCTGCACGGGTCGGGCAGCCGCATGGTGCTGTCGGAGTGCCCGCTGGCGGTGGCCCCGCCCTGCTCGCGGCGGACGAGGCTGCCGCCGAGCAGCGAGGTCAGCGCGGCGGGCAGCGACTCGGGGTCGGCGGCCAGGCGGGCGGCCAGGGTCAGCGCCTGGGTGGGCGGGTCGATCAGGCCGTACGCGTCGGTGCGGCTGACCCACGCGTCCCGGCCCCGGCCGCGCTCGATGGCGGCCAGCAGCTCGGCCTCGGTCATCGCGTCGGGGGTGTCGACGACCAGGTCGTCGACGGCACCGGACTCGGTCGTGAGCACCTGGACGGCGAGGATGTTGACCGAGCGCAGCGCCAGGCTCGCCGTCAGCACCGCCAGAAAACCGGGACGATCGTCGACGGTCGCCCGTACCCGCCACAGCGCCATGACCCGCTCCTCTCGCACCGGCGGGGCACCCGGTCTGGGCGGCCTCCGGCGTCAGGAACCCAGCGTGCGCGCGCCGTGTTTCCAGGCGGTTACACGCCTTTATCAAGATCTAACTATGCCCGAGGTCACAGGTTACGGCGCGCGAAAGCAGGTCAGACCGCCGAAGCGGGCTCCTCCAGCGGCCGGTCGCCCGCGGCGCGGGGCGTGGGCGCCTTGGCGCTGTCGAGGCGGTCGCCGACGATCACGGCGGCGGCGCGCACCAGCTGCGCGACCCGGTCGACCTCGGTGGCGTGGAACGCGGCCACGGGCAGGTCGTCGTCGGCCGAACGGGCCACCACCAGCACCAGGCCGGCCCGACCGAACGGCGCCAGCGCGTAGCGGGTGCCGTCGGAGCCGGTCATCGCCCGCGCCCGCAGCGGCGTCACCTCGGGCAGCCGCAGCTGCTGCGGGGCGCGCCAGCTCGCGTACAGCACCGGCGGGACGGCGGCCTTGGCCTGGCGCAGCGCACCGAGCACGAGCGCGTCGTCGACGCCCTGGCGCACCTCGACCCCGACCGAGGAGCCGCTGCGCACGGCCCAGTCGTCGGGCACCCGGATCGCCATGGCCCAGTCGGCGGCCAGCAGCGCCGGGACGGTGTCGACCAGGGTGGCCAGGCCCTCGTTCGGGTTCGCGGCGACCTGGGTGAGCAGTTCGGCGTCGAAGGCGCCCGCGACCGGCGCGCCGATGGCCCGCCAGATGCCGTCCACCCGCACCCCGGGCATCGCGCTCAGCCCGGCGCGCAGCCGCTCGACCCCGGCGCCGCCCGGCCAGACCACGGTGAAGTCGTCGATCGCCCGGCCGCCGAGGCGCTCCAGCACCACGACCTGGACGATGTCCGCACCGGCGACGCCGAGCGTGCGGGCGACCTGCCCGAGCGAGCCCGGACGGTCGGGCAGAGCGACGCGAACCCTCAGCAACATGGCGGCTCCCCTCCGGACGAGCGGCGCGCAAGCGCCGGAACTCTGCCAGAGCTTGCCCTATAACCGTTTCGTACGTATTGCGGCGCCGTATCCGCCCGGAAGAATCCCGCTCAGTGAGAAGCCCAGGTCAGCGCCGCCTCTACAGAGCAGCGCCGCCATTGCCGCCACCCGACCCCGGACATCGTAACAGCGACGACCGTGGATGTCTTAACCCGCCCGTCACCGGGCGGACCACCATCCTCCACGCCGCTTCAAACCCGCGTCAACCGCGGGTCCACCGGATGGATTAGGCCGAGTTGCGGTGCACGAGGTGGGTGTCGAGGAGGATGTGGTTGGGCTCCTCCTCGCCGCGGATGCGCGACAGCAGCAGCCGGGCCATGTGCCGGCCCATGTCCTCGACCGGCTGGTAGACCGTGGTCAGCGGCGGCTCGGTCTGGCGGGCCACCGGCGAGTCCTCGAAGCCGACGACGGCCACGTCCTCCGGCACCCGGCGACCGGCGTCGCGCAGCGCGCGGATGGCGCCGGCGGCCATCAGGTCGGAGGCGACGAAGACCGCGTCCAGGTCGGGGCGGCGGGCCAGCAGCCGGCGCATCGCCTCGACGCCGCTGTACTCGCTGAAGTCGCCGAACTCGATCAGCGGCTCGGCCGCGGCGCTCTGCACCCCGGCGCGGTAGCCGACCAGGCGGTCCACGCCCACGCCGAGGTCCTGCGGCCCGGCGATGGTGGCGACCCGGCGGCGACCGGCGTTGAGCAGGTACTCCACCGCGATCCGGGCGCCGTTGACGTTGTCCATGTCGACGTAGGAGATCTGCTGGTCGATGCTGACCGGGCGGCCGCCGAGCACGGCGGGCAGGCCGCGCTGGCGCAGCAGCTGCGGCAGCGGGTCGGTCTCGTGCAGCGAGAGCAGCAGTACGCCGTCGACGTGCTGGCTGGTCAGGTGGTGCTCGATGCGCTGGCGCTCGGCGGGCGACTGGGCCATGGCCAGCCAGAGCTGCAGCGAGGTGTCGGCCAGGGCCGAGGAGACGCCGCGCACGATGCCGGCGAAGAACGGCTCGGCGAAGACCCGCTCCTGCGACTCGGACACGACCAGGGCGACCGAGTCGGTGCGCTGGGTGACCAGGGCGCGGGCGGCCCGGTTCGGCACGTAGCCGAGTTCCTTGATCGCCTCCTGGACCGCGCTGCGGGCCTCGGGGCTGACCTGCGGCGAGCCGTTGACGACGCGCGAGACCGTGCCGCGGCCCACTCCGGCCAGCGCGGCGACCTCGTCCAGCGTCGGTCTGCCGGCAGACCTGGTGCGCTGCGTCGTCATGGCTGCTCCTTATTCATGTCTAGCCGGTCCGGGGGCCGCTGTTCACGGCCCCCGGGCCGCTGTCTTCAGGCGGCGAGGCCGCCGCGCCGGATCACGTCCGCGTACCAGTGTGCACTGGTCTTGGGCGTGCGAACCTGGGTGTCATAGTCGACATGGACGATGCCGAACCGCCGCGAGTAGCCCCAGGCCCACTCGTAGTTGTCAAGCAGCGACCACGCGAAGTATCCACGCAGTGGCACCCCAGCCGCCATCGCCTGGTGGCACGCCTTCAGATGTGCGTCCAGGTAGGCTACGCGATCCGGGTCGGGAACGCTCCCATCGGGCGCCACCCGGTCGTCGTACGCGGCACCGTTCTCGGTGATGTACATCGGGACCGGGCCGTAGTCGCGGTGCGTGCTGGTCAGCAGGTCGACCAGGCCGTCCGGGTCCACCTCCCAGCCCATCTCCGTCACCGGCAGGTCACGAGTCAGGAATCGGACATGACCGCTGCCCGGCCACGCCGACGCCGCGCGCCAGTGCGACTGCGGCAGGCCGTCGTCGGCCGGAGCCGCCACGATCTGCCGGGTGTAGTAGTTCACGCCGAGCATGCTCACCGGCTGGTTGATCACCGCGAGGTCGCCGGAGTGCACGAAGCCCCAGTCGGTCACCTCGGTCGTGTCGGCCACCAGGTCGGCCGGGTACTCGCCGCGGAAGATCGGGTCCAGGAAGACCCGGTTGCCGACGCCGTCGATGCGGCGCACCGCGTCGCGGTCCTCCGGGGAGTCCGTGTACGGCGCCAGCGAGTGCAGGTTCAGCGTGATGCCGATCTGCCGGTCGGGCACGGCGGCGCGGATCGCCTGGACGGCCAGGCCGTGACCCAGGTTGAGGTGGTGCGCCGCCGCCAGCGCGGCCGCCCCGTCGGTGCGGCCCGGGGCGTGCACGCCCGAGCCGTACCCCAGGAAGGCGCTGCACCACGGCTCGTTGTGCGTGGTCCAGAACTTGACCCGGTCGCCGAGGGCGTCGTGCACCAGCCCGGCGTACTCGGCGAAGCGGTAGGCGGTGTCGCGGGCGGGCCAGCCGCCGGCGTCCTCGAGCTCCTGCGGCAGGTCCCAGTGGTACAGGGTCAGCCACGGCTCGATGCCCTTGCTGAGCAGGTCGTCCACCAGGCCCCGGTAGAAGTCCAGGCCCTTCTGGTTCGCCGGGCCGCGGCCCCCGGGCTGCACCCGGGGCCACGCCACGGAGAAGCGGTACGACCGCAGCCCCAGCTCGGACATGAGACGGACGTCGTCGGCCCTGCGGTGGTAGTGGTCGCAGGCTACGTCGCCGTTGTCCCCGTTGAGCACCTTGCCCGGCGTACGGGCGAAGGTGTCCCACACCGACGCGGTGCGCCCGTCCTCGAAGGCGGCGCCCTCGATCTGGTAGGAGGCGGTGGCCGCCCCCCAGAGGAAGTCCGGGGGGAAGGCCACGGCCGGGGCGGCGAGCTGGGGGTGTTGCTGAGTGGTCACGCTTTTACTGCACCTTCCATGATGCCGCCGATGATCTGGCGACCGAAAACGACGAAGACGAGCAGCAGCGGCACAGTCGCCACCGCGGTCGCCGCGAACACCTGCGCGTAGTCGGTGTAGTACGCCGACGACAGCAGCGCCAGCGACACCTGCACGGTGGGCGTGTCCGAGTCGAGGATGGCGTACGGCCACAGGAACGAGTTCCAGGTGTCCATGAACGTCAGCAGGCCCAGCACACCGGCGGCGGGGCGCAGCGCCGGCGCCACGACGCTCCAGAAGATGCGGAACGTGCCGCACCCGTCGACGCGGGCGGCCTCGATCAGCTCGTCGGAGATGGCCGAGCTCGCGTACTGGCGCATCATGAACACGCCGAACGCGGTCACCATGAACGGCACGATGACGGCCTGCAGGGTCGCACCCCAGCCCCAGTCCTGCATCATGCCGTACAGCGGGATGATGGCCAGCTGCGTGGGCACCATCATGGTTCCGACGATAGCCAGCAGCAGGATGTTGCGGCCCTTGAACCGCAGCTTGGCGAAGGCGAACCCGGCCAGCGCGGAGAAGAACACCACGCTGAGCGTCACCGCGCAGGAGACGATCACCGAGTTGATCAGGCCGTACAGGAACGCGGCGTGCTCGTTGTCCAGCACCCGGCCGAAGTTGTCGCCGAAGTCGCCGCCGGGGCTGAACGGCGGCGGGACCGCGTTGATGACCTCCAGCTTGCGGGTGGCCACGATGAACATGAAGTAGAACGGGAACAGGGAGAGCAGGGACGCCAGGATCAGGGCGCCGTACGTCAGCGGACTGGCCTGCCACAGCCTTTTCGAACCAGTGGACATGTCAGCTCCTCACTTGACCGAGCGGCGGATCAGCAGGTAGTTCACGCCGGACACGAGAATGATCATGATGAACAGGGCCCAGGCGATCGCGGAGCCGTAGCCGAACTGAAGGTCGTTGAAGCCCTTCTCGTACATGTACATCGCGATGGTCTGGAATTCGCGCTGCGCGCCGCCCAGGATCCGGCCGTCGCCGAAGATCACCGGCTCGGTGAACAGCTGCAGGCCGCCGATGGTGGACACGGTGACCACGAAGATCAGCGTGGGACGCAGCTGCGGCATGGTGATCGACCAGAACTGGCGCCACTTGCCGGCGCCGTCCAGCGACGCGGACTCGTAGATGTCCTTCGGGATCGCCTGCATCGCGGCCAGCAGGATCAGCGTGTTGTACCCGGTCCAGCGCCAGTCGACCATGGTGGCGATCGCGGTCCAGGAGCTCCAGGTCTGGCCCTTCCAGTCGATCGCGTCGACGCCGAAGAACCCGAGCACCCAGTTGACCAGGCCGAAGTCGCGGCGGAACAGCACCGCGAACACGATCGCGACCGCCGCCACCGACGTGACGTTCGGCGCGACGATCATCAGGCGGAAGAACATGCGCCCGCGCATGTTCTGGTTGAGCAGGTTGGCCAGGAACAGCGCGCCGAGCAGCTGCGGAACGGTGGCCAGCAGGAAGATGCCGAAGGTGTTCTTGACGGCGTTCCAGAAGTATTCGTCGCCCATCAGGGCGGTGAAGTTGTCCAGGCCGGTGAACGTGTGGTCACCGATCAGGTTCCAGTCGTACAGCGCCATCCGGGCGGTCTGCAGCACCGGGTAGATGCCGAAGACGGCGAAGAGGATGAAGAACGGCGCGACGTAGATGTACGGCGAGTACTTGATGTCCCAGCGCGAAAGCCTGAAGCGGCGGCTGCTGGGGGCTCGGTGGGTATCCGGCTTGACCAGCTGAGGCGGCGCGGGAGGTGCCGAGAGGCTCATGGTGATTCCCTTGCTCGTGACTGCACAGGAGGCGGTGAACAGACCCGGTGGCGCTCGGGATGAGCGCCACCGGGGCCGCTGTGCGGTTCAACTCAGATCAGAACGCGCCCTGGACCTTCGCGTCCTTGATCGCCTGGTCCCAGGCCGCCTGGGCGGACAGGCGTCCGGCCTCGTAGGCCTGCAGCGCGGGCTCGAACGCCCGCTCCTTCACCGAGGAGTGCTTCGGGCCGATGGTGACCGGCTTGAGGGTCTTGGCACCCTCACCGAAGATCTTGCCGACCGGCGCGTTGTTGAAGTACGCGTTCTGGTACGCCTGGAAGTCGGCGTTGTCCAGCGCCTTCAGGTTCGACGGCAGCGGGCCCTTGGCCTTGAACGCGGCAACCTGGCTGTCGGCGTTGGTCAGGAACGCGGCCAGCTCGGCGGCCTCCTTCGGGTGCTTGCTCTGGGTCGGCACGGACAGCCAGGAGCCGCCCCAGTTGCCACCGCCGCCGGGAACCGCGGCGACGTCCCACTTGCCCTTGTTCGCGGCGCCCGAGTTCTGCTCGATGATGCCGAGCATCCACGACGGGCACAGGGTCGCGGCGAAGGTGCCCTGCTGGAAACCGGCCTGCCACTCGGCGGACCAGGTGTTGGTCTTGGCGGTCACCTTGGCGTCGGCCAGCTTGACGGCCAGGTCCCACGACTGCTTCACGGCCGGGCTGGTGTCAGCCACGACGTTGAAGTCCTTGTCGTAGAACAGGTCGCCACCGACCTGCGACAGGCTCGCGCTGAACGCGGTCGTCACGGTGTCGAGCAGGCCCTTGCCGGTCTTGGTCCGGTACTGCTGGCCGACCTCGATGAACTTGTCCCACGTCGGCCACAGGGCCGAGACCGCGTCGCGGTCGGCCGGGAAGCCGGCGGCCTCGAGCAGGTCCTTGCGGTAGCACATGGCCAGGCCGCCCACGTCGGTCGGCAGACCGAGGAGCTTGCCGTCGGAGGTCTTGCCGATCTCGTACTTCCACGGCAGGTAGTCGGCCGACTTGTCGCCGACGTACTGCGAGAGGTCCACCCAGTTGGCCGCGTTGGCCTTGAACTCGGTGATGATGCCCTCTTCGAGGGCGACCACGTCGCCGGCGCCCTTGTTGGTGGCCAGGTAGCGGACGAGCTTCGGCCGGTAGTCACCCAGCTGAGCGGTCTTGCGCAGCTCGATCTTGATGCCGGGGTGCGACTGCTCGTACTGCTTCACCAGGTCGTCGTAGCCGAACTCACCGAAGTGGTCGACCACGAGCTTGATCTCACCGGGAGTGCTCGGCTCGTCGTTCTTCTTGGTGCACGCCGTGAGACCGCCAATGGCGGTGATCGCGGCGATTGCAGCCACCGCGAAAGTGCGGCGGCGCGGGGTGACGCCCATCCTGACCCCTCTCAGGTCGTCGAATGTGCAGGTGGGGGCTGTTGCTTAAGGTTCAACACCGCCCTGATCTGTGGCCTGGACCACAGAGTCCGGGAGCGCTCCCATGAGATTGCCGTCAGGTTACGCAGGTGTCAAGAGGACTGATGGGAGCGTTCCCATTCTGTTACCTATGTCACTGCATGATCATCCGCGCGCACGCTGCGCGTTTTCGCAACCGCCGTGTTGCGGGGCCACTTTTATTCGTACGAAGGGTCATCTGATGCTCGCCCGTTCGTCCGATACGCTCCCTGCATGGCCGGATCGCGCAAGGTCACCCCCGACGAGCTGCAGGGCGGGGCTATCAAGCTGCCCGAGCGCCGGTACGACCCGGTCCGGCAGATCCGCCGCCGCGTCCTGCTCGGCCTCGGCATCCTCGCCACCGTCATGGTGCTGGTCATGGCCGACCGAGCCGGCTACAAGGACAACTCCGACGGGCAGATGAGCTGGCTCGACGCGCTCTACTACGCCACCGTCACCCTGTCGACCACCGGCTACGGCGACATCGTGCCGGTCAGCCCGAGCGCCCGGCTGGTCAACGCCGTCTTCATCACCCCGCTGCGCATCGCGTTCGTCGCCATCCTGGTCGGCACCGCCTTCGAAGTGCTGACCAGGCGCTACCGCGACCAGCGCCGCCGCGACCGCTGGAGGAGAGACTTGCACGACCACACCGTCGTCATCGGATACGGCACCAAGGGCGTCAACGCCATCAAGCAGCTGCGCGCCACCGGCCTCACCCCGGACCGCATCGTCGTCGTCGACGCCCGCCAGGAGTACGTCGACGAGGCCAACCGCGACGGATACGCCGCCGTGCTCGGCGACGCCACCCGCGACGCGGTGCTCCGGCAGGCCTGCGTACCCACCGCCGCCCGGGTCATCATCGCCGCCAACCGCGACGACACCGCCGTACTGGCCACCCTCAGCGCACGCCAGCTCAACCCCACCTGCCTGGTCGCCGCCTCCGTCCGCGAGGCCGAGAACGAGCCGCTGCTGCTGCGCTCCGGCGCCGACGCGGTGATCACCTCCTCGGCCGCCGCCGGGCGGCTGCTCGGGGTCGCCGCGCAGTCGCCGCTGGTCGGGGAGGTCTTCGCGGACCTGCTCGTACACGGCGACGGGCTGGAACTGTCCGAGCGGCCGGTCCGCGCCGAGGAGGTCGGCAAGGCGCCGCGCGCCTGCCCCGAGCCGGTGGTCGCCGTGCTCCGGCAGGGCCGGGCGCTACCGTATCCACAGGTCAGCACGCTGGCCGAGGGTGACCGGGTGGTCGTCGTGGGCAGCCGCCCGCGCGGCGCGGCGGCTCCGGAGGAGAGCGCCGTCATCACGTCCGTTGAACCGGACCGGCCGTGAGCGACCCGGCTCCGTAGCCGAGGGGGTAGCGATGATCTGCAAGGAATGCCGGGAGCAGCGCCACGACCGCTGCCGCGGCGGCACCTGGTGCGACTGCCAGCACCGCCCCGCCGAACCCACACCCCCGGTCACCGGCCCCCCAGGCGAGTAACCGCACCCACCCCTCGGCCACCCACGACCGCACCCCACCGCGCGACCGCGCCCGCCCCACGGCCGCGCCCTCGGCGCGGCGCCGCCGCGTGGCCGCGCCCAGCCCACGGCCGCGCCCACCGCGCGGCGGCGGCCATGATCACTACACTTTCTCGGAAAGTGCACTCATCCAGCTCAAGATTCGGGCGCTTTCCCCGAAACTGCAGTCGATGAGGGGCGGAGGGGCGCGGGTGCGGTCTGCGGCCGAGGTTTCTGACGGCGAGCTGGCGGCGTGGTACGGGCGGGCGGATCGGCCGTGGCTGCGGGCGAACTTCGTCGCCAGCGCGGACGGGGCGGTGGCGGTCGGCGGGATGTCGACCGGGCTGTCCGGCGCGCAGGACCGGCGGCTGCTGAAGCTGCTGCGGATGCTCTGCGACGGGCTGCTGGTGGGGGCCAACACGCTGCGGGTGGAGCAGTACCGGCCGCTGACCCTGGACGCCGACCGCAGGAGGTGGCGGGAGGAGCGCGGGCTGGCGGCGTACCCCCGGCTGGTGGTGGTCTCCGGCTCGCTCGACCTCGACCCGGACCTGCCCGCGCTGGCCCAGGCCCCGGTCCGGCCGCTGGTGCTGACCAGCCCGGACGCGCCCACGGCCCGGCGGGACCGGCTCGCCGGAGTGGCGGACGTCGTGGCCGCGCCCGACCTGCGCGCCGGATTGGCGCTGCTGCGGACGCGGGGGCTGGACCAGCTGCTGTGCGAGGGCGGGCCGAGCCTGCTCGGGTCGCTGACCGCCGACGACCTGGTGGACGAGCTGTGCCTGACCGTATCTCCGCTGCTCGCGGGCGCCGGCGCCGGCCGCATCACCGCCGGGGCCCCGCATCCCCCGCGCACGCTCGCCCACGTCCACACCCACACCGACCCCGAAGGCTTCCTCTACCTGCGCCACACCCGCCCCGAAGCCCCGACCTCCTGACCGCAGCACGTGATCTCCTCAGCGAGATCGCCCGTTGCGGTCATT
>NZ_JASAMB010000069.1 GCF_029948125.1 Catellatospora sp. KI3 | reverse complement strand
ACCCAGTCCCTCAAGGACGTCAAGGCTCTCCTGTAACTCCTGACGCACGACCCCGCCGGTTCTCCGCCGGCCGCTCTCCTCTCGGGCGGCCGGCGGGGGACCGGCCTCCGTTGGACGCTCGCCCGAGAAGCCGACTCGATGGAAAGCCGACCATGAAAAACGCTCTGTACCGCCTGGACCTCAAGGCCTCGCCGTACCTGTACGTCGTGCCGTTCTTCCTGCTCTTCGCCGCGTTCGGGGTGTTCCCCCTGGCGTACACCGCGTGGGTGTCGCTGCACGACTGGAGCCTGCTGTCGGATACCCACACCTGGGTCGGTATCCAGAACTACAAGGACCTCTTCGCCGACGAGTACTTCTGGAACGCGCTGAAGAACACCGCCCAGATCTGGGTGATGTCCACCGTTCCCCAGCTGCTCATGGCACTCGTGCTGGCGCACGTCCTGAACCAGCGTCTGCGCGCCCCCACCTTCTGGCGGATGACCGCGCTGCTGCCCAACATCACCTCGGTGGCGGCCGTGGCGATCATCTTCGGGCAGATCTTCGGCAAGGACTACGGCCTGATCAACTGGCTGCTGGAGACCTTCGGCCTCGGCCGCATCGACTGGCAGGCGGGCACCGCAAGCTCCCAGATCGCCATCTCTGTGATGATCATCTGGCGCTGGACGGGCTACAACGCCCTGATCTACCTCGCCGCGATGCAGGCGGTGTCGAAGGACCTCTACGACGCCGCGTCGCTCGACGGCGCCTCCAGCTTCCAGCAGCTCACCCGCATCACGGTCCCGGCGATCCGGCCGACGATCATCTTCACGGTCATCATCTCCACCATCGGCGGCATGCAGGTCCTCGCG
>NZ_JASAMB010000068.1 GCF_029948125.1 Catellatospora sp. KI3 | reverse complement strand
CGCCGGGATCTGGACGGCGCACTCACCACCGCGGGAGTCCAGCGATGAAGACCACTCCGGCGGTACGCGCCCGGCGGTCGCTCCTGCACGTCATCTCGATCGTCATCGGCGCACTCATCGCCGTCCCGATCGGGTTCGGCGTCCTCGGCGGCTTCAAAGACAACGGCCAGCTCTCCACCAACCCCCTCGGCCTACCCGACCCCTGGCACCCCGAGAACTACACCGGCATCCTCACCAGCGAAGTCTTCTGGCGGCAGCTGGCCAACAGCACCCTCATCGCCATCGCCACAGTCACCGTCGTCGTCGCCACCGCCGCCATGGCCGCGTTCATCTTCGCCAGATTCAGCTTCCGCGGCCGCGAACTGCTGTTCACCCTCTTCGCCGTCGGACTCATGTTCCCCTTCGCCGTCGCGATCCTGCCCCTGTTCATCCTCCTGCGCAGCCTCGACCTGCTCGACAACCCCCTCGGCGTCATCCTGCCCCAAGCCGCCTTCGGACTCCCCGTCACGATCATCATCCTGCGCTCCTTCTTCCGCACCATCCCCGGCGAAGTCGAAGAAGCAGCCACCCTCGACGGCTGCGGACCCTTCACCTTCTTCTGGCGCATCCTCCTACCCATGGCCCGACCCGCCCTGGCCACCGTCTCCGTCCTGGCCATCGTCGCCAGCTGGAACAACTTCATGCTCCCCCTGGTCGTCTTCACCGACCAGAACTGGTGGACCCTGCCCGTCGGCGTCCAAGCCTTCCAAGGCCAGTACGCCGACGACACCGCCCGCGTCCTGGCCTACGTCATCATCTCCATGGTCCCCGCCCTCGGCTTCTACGCCATCGCCGAACGCCAACTGGTCGGCGGACTGGCCGGCAGCGT
>NZ_JASAMB010000067.1 GCF_029948125.1 Catellatospora sp. KI3 | reverse complement strand
CCGTCCAGTTACCGGTGGTCGTCGACGGGTGCGTTGGCGACGCCGAGGTCGGGCTGGGTGTCGCTGAAGGACTTCACCACCGTGCCCTACAACGGCAGGCACCTGGTCTACGCCACCACCCACGACACCGGCTCGACGTGGGGGTCGATGAACTTCGGCCTGTTCACCAACTGGTCGGACATGGCCACCGCCAGCCAGAACGCGATGAGCTCCGGCACCGTCGCACCGCACCTGTTCTACTTCGCCCCCAAGAACATCTGGGTCCTGACCTACCAGTGGGGCGCCACCGCGTTCTCCTACCGCACCAGCAGCGACCCCACCAACGCCAACGGCTGGTCCGCCCCCCAGGCCCTGTTCTCCGGCAGCATCACCGGCTCGGGCACCGGACCCATCGACCAGACCATCATCGGCGACGCCACCACCATGTACCTGTTCTTCGCCGGCGACAACGGCAAGATCTACCGCGCCAGCATGCCCATCGCCAACTTCCCCGGCAACTTCGGCACCGCCTACACCACGATCATGAGCGACACCACCAACAACCTGTTCGAAGCACCCCAGGTCTACAAGGTCGCCGGACAGAACCAGTACCTCATGATCGTCGAAGCCATCGGCGGACAGGGCCGCTACTTCCGCTCCTTCACCGCCACCAGCCTCTCCGGCACCTGGACCCCCCAGGCCGCCACCGAGGGCAACCCCTTCGCCGGCAAAGCCAACAGCGGCGCCACCTGGACCAACGACATCAGCCACGGCGAGATCGTCCGCGCCACCGCCGACCAGACCATGACCATCGACCCCTGCAACCTCCAACTGCTCTACCAGGGCCGCGCCACCAACTCCGGCGGCGACTACGGCCAACTGCCCTACCGACCCGGCGTACT
>NZ_JASAMB010000066.1 GCF_029948125.1 Catellatospora sp. KI3 | reverse complement strand
TCAGGCGTCGGCGAGCATGCGCTCGCGCAGGGTGCCGATGCAGCGGGTGAGCAGGCGCGAGACGTGCATCTGCGAGACGCCGATCTGCTCGGCGATCTGCGCCTGGTTGTAGCCGCAGCCGAACCGCAGCGACAGGATGCGCCGCTCGCGGGCCGGCAGTTCCTTCAGGTACTGCCGCAGCGCGTGCAGGTCGGCGATGGACTCGATGTTCTGGTCGGACTCGCCGATCAGCTCACCGATCTCCAGGTCGCCGTCCTCGCCGCTGACCGCCACGTTCAGCGAGCCGGTGCGGTACGCCTGCGCGCAGTGCACCGCCTGCCGCACGTCCTCGACGGTGGCGCCCAGGTGCTCGGCCAGGTCGGCCGAGGTGGGCCAGCGGCCGAGCTCCTGGCTCAGCTGCGGGGTCACCCGGTTGATGTCGAGGTACAGCTCCTGCATCCGGCGGGACACGCGCATGCTCCAGCCGCGGTCGCGGAAGTGGCGCTTGAGCTCGCCCACCACGGTCGGCACGGCGAAGTGCACGAACGCGCTGCCGCGAGTGGGGTCGAACCGGTCGATGGCCTGGATCAGGCCGACGGTGGCCACCTGGACCAGGTCCTCGGTGTCCACACCGCGGTGGCGGAAACGCCGCGCGAGGCGCTCGGCCAGCGGCAGCCAGGCGCAGATCGCCGCCTGGCGCACGTGCTCACGAGCCGGGTCGTCCTGGCTCGTCTGGGCCAGGCGCAGCAGAGCCGCCTCGGCCACGGGGGCGTCGAGATCGTCGGTGGTGACGGTCGGGTTGACGGGGGTCTCGACGGTGGTCGTGATGCTGATGGACATTGCAGTTCCTTCACCGCAGTGAACCGCGTCGGAACCGGTGCGCCCTGCGCACTCGGCCGCGGTCCTCTGTTCGGCGTCGACACCCGCTTCTTGAGCGTCGTGAACGGCTGTGGGGCCGTGCCCGACACGTGTGCCGGGCAGACAAGACCATACCGCCTATAGGCTGAAAGTACTA
>NZ_JASAMB010000065.1 GCF_029948125.1 Catellatospora sp. KI3 | reverse complement strand
GCTGCTGTGAGACCGGGGCCGGGTCCGGCCGCGTCGCTCGGCCGGACCCGGCCTCACTTCCCTGAGAGAGGACCGGGCCGATGAAGAACCTGTTCTACCGCCTCGACACCAAGGGTTCGCCGTACCTGTACGTCGCCCCGTTCTTCCTGCTCTTCGCCGCGTTCGGGGTGTTCCCGCTCATCTACACGGCGTGGGTGTCGCTGCATGACTGGAGCCTGCTGTCGGAGACCCACAGGTTCGTGGGCATCCAGAACTACAAGGACCTGTTCGCCGACGAGTACTTCTGGAACGCGCTGAAGAACACCGCCCAGATCTGGGTGATGTCCACCGTTCCCCAGCTGCTCATGGCACTCGTGCTGGCGCACGTCCTGAACCAGCGCCTGCGCGCCCCCACCTTCTGGCGGATGACCGCGCTGCTGCCCAACATCACCTCGGTGGCGGCCGTGGCGATCATCTTCGGGCAGATCTTCGGCAAGGACTACGGCCTGGTCAACTGGCTGCTCGACGTGTTCGGGCTGGGCCGCATCGACTGGCAGGCCGGGACGGCCAGCTCCCAGATCGCCGTCTCCGTGATGATCATCTGGCGCTGGACGGGCTACAACGCCCTGATCTACCTCGCCGCGATGCAGGCGGTGTCGAAGGACCTCTACGACGCCGCGTCGCTCGACGGCGCCTCCAGCTTCCAGCAGCTGACCCGCATCACGGTCCCGGCGATCCGGCCGACGATCATCTTCACGGTCATCATCTCCACCATCGGCGGCATGCAGGTCCTGGCCGAACCGCTGCTGTTCGGCGGCGCGTCGGTGACCGGCGGTTCGGACCGGCAGTTCCAGACGCTGTCGCTGTACCTGTACGAGGTCGGCTTCTCCCGCTTCGACTTCGGCTACGCCTCCACGGCGGCCTGGGTCATGTTCTTCATCATCGTGATCGTCGCGGCGATCAACTACTTCCTGACCAGCCGTGTGCGGAGCTCGCGATGACATCCACCACCCTGACCCGCCCCGCCTCGGCCGACCAGGCCGAACCGCAGGTCCGCACACGTCGGCGCCGGGTGTTCTCGGGCGAC
>NZ_JASAMB010000064.1 GCF_029948125.1 Catellatospora sp. KI3 | reverse complement strand
GGCGGTTTCACTCGGTAGTTGCAATTAGGTGTTCTTCGAACACTTCGGCGGGTGTTCGGTAGCCGAGGACCTTGCGGGGTCGTCCGTTGATCTCAGCGGCGACCCCGTCGAGGTATTCCTGGGTGTGCCGGCTGAGGTCGGTGCCTTTGGGCAGGTACTCGCGTAGTAGTCCGTTGGTGTTCTCGTTGGTGCCGCGTTCCCAGGGGCTGTGGGGGTTGGCGAAGTAGACGGCGGTGTCGGTGCGGGCGGTGAACAGTTTGTGGGAGTGGGCCATCTCCAGGCCGCGGTCCCAGGTGAGGCTGCGTCGCAGTTGGCGGGGTAGGTGGGTGAGCTGGTCGGCGACGGCTTCGGCGACGGCGGTGGGGTCGCGGTGGTCGGGCAGTGCCACGAGGGTGAGGTAGCGGGTGGTGCGTTCGACGACGGTGCCGATGCCGGATCTGCCGTGGGCGCCGATGATGAGGTCGCCTTCGTGGTGGCCGGCGGTTTTGCGGTCGGCGGCCTCGGCCGGGCGGCTGTCGATGTGCGGCAGGTCGGCGAAGCGGGCGCGGCGGCCGTCGGGGTGCTGGGTGCGCCGGTGGGCGCGGCCGGTGCGCAGGACGGGGCGTTCGAACAGGTCTTTCAGGCCACCGCGGGCCTGCACGTAGATCGCGAGATAGATCGTTTCGGTGGACACGTGCCACTCCGGGGCGTCGGGATGCTCGAAGCGCAATCGTCCCGCGATCTGCTCCGGTGACCACCGCTTGGCCAGTCCCGCCACGACCGTGTCGCGCAACGGCCCGGGCCCGGCCAGTTTCGCCGGCCTGGGCCGCCGCGCCCGCCGCGCCGCCCGCAACTGCGCCAGTACCGCGTCATAGCGCCACCGGTACGCCCCCGCCAGCCGCCCGCCCCGGCCCTTGCGCCGCGGATGAGGCGGCCCGTAACGGTCGTCGCCGTTACGGGCCACCTCCCGGCACACCGTCGAGGCGTGCACCCCGACCGCGATCGCTATATGGGCCTGGGTGAACCCCGCCGCCCAACACCGCTGGATCGTCGCCCGCTGCTCTGCTGTCAGCCGCTTACCCGGCACCGCCCGACCCCCACCACTTGTCGCGTCAGGCGGTACAACCCAAATTGCAACAACTGGTTGTGATCAAG
>NZ_JASAMB010000063.1 GCF_029948125.1 Catellatospora sp. KI3 | reverse complement strand
GGCCGGCTCAAGCGGTTGTTGCAACGAGGTATTGGTTGAGTCGTTCGGCGGGGTTCTGCCAGTTGAGGGTTTGGCGCGGTCGTCCGTTGAGTTCGCGGGCGACCGCGTCGAGTTGGTCCTGGCTGATGGTGCGGAAGTCGGTGCTGGAGCGGGGGAAGTACTGGCGGAGTAGTCCGTTGGTGTTCTCGTTGCTGCCGCGTTGCCAGGGGGCGTGGGGGTCGCAGAAGTAGACCTTGCAGTCGGTGGCGAGGGTGAACCGGGCGTGGCGGGCCATTTCGGCGCCCTGGTCCCAGGTGAGTGTCTTGCGTAGCTCGTCGGGCAGGCGGTTCATGAGGGTGATGAGGACGTCGGTGACGTTGTCGCTGACACGTGATTCGGGCAGGGCGCCGAGCATGACGTAGCGGGTGGCGCGTTCGACCAGGGTGATGATCGCGCTGGTGCCGCGGGCGCCGATGATCAGGTCGCCTTCCCAGTGGCCGGGCACGGCCCGGTCGGCGACCTCGGCCGGGCGGGTCGAGATGTGCAGATCGGCCACCCACGGCTTGGCCGAGCGCAGCGCCGTGGCGGCCCGCGACTGCGGTCTGCGGGCCGCCCGTCCGGAGCGCAGCGCGACCTGCCGGGCCAGCTCCTCACGCATCCCGCCCCGGGCCTGGTAGTAGATCGCCTGGTAGATCGTCTCGTGCGACACCTGACACTCCGGCTGATCGGCGTAATCGATACGCAGCGACCGGGCGACCTGCACCGGCGACCACCGCTGGGCCAACCGCTGCCTCACCAGGTGCCACAGCGGTGCCATCGTACGGCTGCGCCGGGCACGCAGCTTCCCGTCACGCGGCCGCCGGGCCCGCCTGTCGGCCCGGCGCTGGGCATGCTCGTGGCAGTACTTCCACCGGTACGCCCCGCCCCAACGCCGTGGCGCCGGGTACCCGGCGCCACGGCCATGCGGGTGCCACGCACCCCCGGGCACATAAGCGCCCTGGTAGGCGTTGTTGCGGGTAACCTCCCGCCACACCGTCGTGCGGTCACGGCCGATCGCCGCCGCGATCTGCGAGA
This sequence comes from Catellatospora sp. KI3, assembly GCF_029948125.1. Classification (GTDB taxonomy): domain Bacteria; phylum Actinomycetota; class Actinomycetes; order Mycobacteriales; family Micromonosporaceae; genus Catellatospora. The sequence continues at coordinate 124 of NZ_JASAMB010000063.1, read as the reverse complement.
ACCGCAGGCCCTGACCGAACAACACCTCGATCTGGGCACGTTCCTGCGAAGTCAGACGTCTGCCGGGCATGGATCACATCCTCCAAGATCCATACCCCGTTGCAACAGCCGGTAGAAACCGCCG
>NZ_JASAMB010000062.1 GCF_029948125.1 Catellatospora sp. KI3 | reverse complement strand
GTAGAGCTGTCGGGCGAGGTAGCGCTTGAGGCAGCGGTTGATGTCGGGCAGTGTGCGGCCCTCGGCGGTGCGGCGGGTGACGTAGTCGCGGGTGGGTTGGTGGGTGCGGCGCCGGGTCAGGGCGATGGTGTGGAGTGCGGCGTTGGCGGTGCGGTCGCCGCCCCGGTTGAGGCGCATGCGGTTGGTGCGTCCGGAGCTGGCGGGGATGGGGCTGGCGCCGCAGAGGGCGGCGAAGGCGGCTTCGGAGCGGACGCGGCCGTGGTGGGACCAGGTGGTGAGCAGGGTCGCGGCGGTGACGGGACCGACACCGGGTTGCTCGAGCAGGGCCGGGCACACGTGGGTGACGATGGTGTGCAGGTCGCGGTAGTTGGCGCCCAGTAGCGCGTCGGTGGCGGTGATCGCGGTGGCCAGTGCGTGTAGTTGCTGGTAGCGGACCCGGGTCTGGGTGTCGGTGCCGGTGGCCGGTTCGAGGGCGGCCAGGGCGCGGACCTGTGCGCGGGTGGGTAGGCGGCGCAACTGGTCGCGCAGTGCGTCGTCGGCGGTGAGGATCAGGGCTTTGAGCAGGTTGACGGTGGCGGTCCGCTGCTGGGTGTGGTGGCGGCGGCAGGTCAGCAGGACCCGCAGGGCTTCACGGTCGCCGTCGGCGCGTGGGATCGCGGTCTTGTCGAGGGGGGTGGCCAGGACGGTCCGGGCTGCGGCGACGGCGTCGAGGGTGTCGGACTTGCCGCCCCGGCGACGACGTGCGGCTGGTGGCGGTGGGGCGTGCAGGACGGTGTGTCCGGCGGCGGTCAGGGCGCGGGTGAGTCCGTGGCCGTGGGAGCGGGTGCCCTCGACCGCCCACCAGGCTCCGGGGGCGTGCTCTGCGGCCCAGGCCAGCAACCGGCTGATACCGGGCGGGTCGGCGGTGACGGTGGTCTGGGCGATGACCGCACCGGCCGCGGTGACCACGGCGTCTGTGTGGGTGTCGGTGTGGGTGTCCACCCCGATGACGGCGGTGGTCTGATCTGCCACGATGGGCATGCGGGCCTGCCTTTCGAGTCGACGGTCCGTACGGCGTCGGCCCGGGTAGAGGTCACCGCGGACGGCAGATCTGTGATGAGTCACGCCCCTGCGATGGGCGGACAGGCTTCTGATCAGGCCAGACCGGGTGGGCCGGGCTGACGCCGGCGACCGCCCGGGGACAGGTCATCGCGGATGGCACGCATACCAGCGGCCAGATCGCTGTGGAGTCACCCGGAAGTTCGCCAGCGTCGAACCCTAGGCGCACGAACCCGAGCCCGCACGCCAACACATAGAAGCGTCA
>NZ_JASAMB010000061.1 GCF_029948125.1 Catellatospora sp. KI3 | reverse complement strand
AAGCGTGCAGGGACCGGACGGCGACTGCGAGGGTGACGGCGACGGCGGGGACGAGGGCGACGGCCCCGTGGTCGGTGACGTCGGCGTCGGTATGCCGTTGCAGGTCACGCCGTTCATGGCGAAGTTCGTCGGAAGCGGGTTGCCGCCTGTCGACGACCCGTTGAAGCCGAACGACACCGTGGCGTTGGTCCCGATCGAGCCGTTGTAGCTCACGTTCTTGGCGGTCACCGCCGAACCGCTCTGGGTCAGCGTCGTGTTCCAGAACTGGGTCACCGCCTGGCCGGCGCCGAAGGTCCAGGTCAGTGTCCAGCTGGTCACCGGGTCGCCCAGGTTCGTGAGGGACACGTTGGCGCCGAAGCCGCCCGGCCACTCCGACGACACGGCGTAGTTGACCGAGCAGCCCGCGGCCGCGGCGCCGGCGGGCAACGCCACCAGCACGGTCGTCGACGCCAGCAGCGCGGCGCCGGCCGTCAACAGGCCGACGAGGGTCGATCTGTTCTTTGACATCAAACACCTCCTGATAGGTAGGCGGACCGTTCCTGACTCAGGAATGTGACCGCTAACAGTCGTGCCGCGTATGCTAGCGGGAGCGCTCCCAGTCGCACAACCACGCGCATCGATCAGCTGTGCCAACGCAACCCCGTGCACACTCGCTTAGCGCTCGACTGATCGCGACTCGACCACAGGCCCGATCGGGCTATGCCAATGTGACCGATCACTTGCAAACCTCGGTGATGGGTGCCGTACGATGCGAGGCAGGGAGCCGTATCGATGTTCGAGCGCCGCTGCCGGCCGCCGCCGACCCCTGGGCAGGGGAGTCGAAGCGCATGCCGGGCAGACGGGCGGGCGCACCCCACTCACCTCGGGAGACTCCCCATGCATCCACGACGGCGCCGTACGGCGCTACTCGCCGCAGCCGCGGCACTGCTGTCAGCCCTGACCGCCGGGGCGCTACTGGCCGCTCCCGCCGCCCAGGCCGCGAGCGGCTGCCAGGTCAGCTACACGGTCGCGTCCCAGTGGCCGGGCGGCTTCAGCGCCAATGTCGGCATCACCAATCTCGGCTCGGCCATCAACGGCTGGACCCTGAACTGGACCTTCACCGCGGGCCAGACCATCACCCAGTCGTGGGGCTTCACCGCGAGCCCCGCGTCCGGCACGGTCACCGCCCGCAACGTCGACTACACCGCGGCCATCCCCACCAACGGAACGGTCAGCGTCGGGTTCAACGGAGGCTGGAACAACACCGCCAACCCGGTGCCCACCTCGTTCACGCTCAACGGAACGGCCTGCACCGGCTCGGTGTCCAGCCCGGCACCGAGCGCGACCCGCAGCACGGCACCCAGCCCGTCGCGTTCGGCGACGCCGTCCCCGTCGGCCAACCCCGGACAGGTCCCGGCC
>NZ_JASAMB010000060.1 GCF_029948125.1 Catellatospora sp. KI3 | reverse complement strand
TCGCGCGTCTGACCTGGCATGTCCCGCGTGGACTTGCTGAGGGGCCTTCCCCACCTGCGTCTTTCGGGATCGGCGGCGTGCTCTGACGTCGGCCGGGACGGTCCACCGTTCGGCGATGATCTTCTTGGCCTCGGCGGGGGTGACCGGGGTGCCGTCGGTGTCGCAGATGACGTAGGGCATGCGCCGGTGCAGGACGGTCCAGGTCCGCTCGGCCAGCCGGGCCGCGACGACGCAGAGGGCTTTGAGGTGGTCGGCGCCGCGTTCGACCATCTGGGTGTAGTAGACCTTTGCCAGCTGGGGATCTTGTTTGCGGGCGTGGTCGGCGGCGCGGACGAGGGTGACACGGGCCAGTCTGGATCCGGCTTTGGACATGGGCTGGCCTTTGCGGTCGGTGTTTCCGGTCTCCGAGGCGCGTGGGGCCAGGCCGAGGTAGGACTTGAAGTGCGCGCCGGTGGGAAACCGGGTCGCGTCGCCGGCGACGGCGGTCAGTGCCGGTGCGCCGACCTCGCCCAGGCCGGGCAGGCTGCGGGCGTGGCGGCCGGGGTCGGCCCACCGGTAGGCGTCCTCGCGTGCGGTGGCGTGTTCGGCCAGCTCGGCTTCGACGGCGCGCAGCAGCCTGACCTCGGTGACTACTTCGGCGGCCAGGTCGGTGTAGGCCATGGCCGGGTGGTCGCCGTAGAGCTGGACGGCTGCTGTCGCGGCGGTGATCCATCGCTGGGCACGGATCGCGCCTTGATGGTTGCGGGACACGTCGGTGATCAGCGCGGTGAGCGCGTCGGGACCCGCGGCCAGCAACAGGCGCGGGTCGGCGAAGCGTTCGAGGACGGCCAGGTCGGCCTGGCCGAGGTCACCGGTCAGCGGCGTGTCGGGCATCAGCTGCCGGACCAGGTCCTTGATCCTCACCTTGTGCTCGGCCGCAGTCCTGGTCAGCCGGTCGCACGCCCGCACCCGCCGGTCGAGTGCGGCCTGCTCCGCGCCGGGCAGCCGCAGCGGCCGCAGCCCGCGCGGGTCGATCAGCGGCAGCCGGGCCAGGGTGTCGGCGTCGATGCCGTTGGACTTGGCATGCCGGGACAGGAACCGGCGCAGGTCGGCGGCTTTCGCGCTGGACACCCGGAACACCAGGTGCCCACGGGCGGTGAACCACACCGCCACCGGCAGCCACGCCGGACCCGTCGGCTCGATCACCACCTCCAGCCGGGTTCCCCCCGCCGCGCCGGCCAGCGCCGCCTGCTCGATCGCGGCCAGGCTGTCCACCGTCGGCACGCAGCGGCGCCGGCACACCTCCCGGCCTGCACCGTCGAGCACCCGCACCGTGTGCGCCGAAGCGATACCCAGATCGATTCCCATCAGCCGCCGGTCCATACCAGCCCCTTCCCGCATCCGCCTGCCGGACAGTCCGGCAGGCCGCACGGGCGGCGACACGATCGACCACGGTCCCAAGGAGGCGAGCGTCCTGACGACGGCTCCCACTCATGTGCTGCAACCAGGCCCGACCTCGCAGGGTCGGCCTACTTCCCTCATCCGGGGCATCCGTGGCCAGGCCAGCGATGGCAATCAGAGGCACGAGGCTTCATCCTCAGACCCACTTTCAACGCCACCCACCGGACCAG
>NZ_JASAMB010000006.1 GCF_029948125.1 Catellatospora sp. KI3 | reverse complement strand
CGCATCATGCAAACCCACGCCGCTTGACAAACACCACTCACAGATCGCTGTCTTCGGTCAGAGAGTGCCGCTCAGGCGCGCGTTCTGGCCGAAGACGACGATCATGGCGGGTCGGCAGCGGCCGCGCCGGGGATAGGGTGGGGACTCATGGAGTTCACCACACTGGGTCGCACCGGCCTGAACGTCAGCAGGCTCTGCCTGGGCACCATGAACTTCGGTCCGAAGACCACCGAGGCGGACAGCTTCGCCATCATGGACCGGGCCCTGGAGCACGAGCTCAACTTCTTCGACACCGCCGACGTGTACGGCTGGAAGATCGGCGAAGGCATCACCGAGAACATCATCGGCCGCTGGTTCGCGCAGGGCGGGGGCCGCCGCGACAAGGTCGTACTCGCCACCAAGGTGTACGGCAAGATGGGCGAGTGGCCCAACGAGCAGGGACTGTCCGCCCGGCACATCATCCGGGCCGCCGACGCCTCGCTGCGCCGCCTGCAGACCGACTGGATCGACCTGTACCAGATGCACCACGTCGACCGGAAGACGCCGTGGGAGGAGATCTGGCAGGCGATGGAGACCCTCGTCGCCGCCGGCAAGGTGCTCTACGTCGGTTCGTCCAACTTCGCCGGCTGGCACATCGCGGCCGCGCAGGAGGCGGCCAAGCACCGCAACTTCCTCGGCCTCGTCGCCGAGCAGAGCATCTACAACCTGATGACCAGGCACATCGAACTGGAGGTCGCCCCGGCGGCCCAGCACTACGGCCTGGGCATCATCCCGTGGTCGCCGCTGCACGGCGGCCTGCTGAGCGGCGCGATCCGCAAGCTCAAGGACGGCACCGGCGGCCGCGTCGCCGAGGGCCGCTCCGCCGAGGGACTGGCGGAGAACCGGGCCACCATCGAGGCGTACGAGAAGCTGTGCGAGTCGATCGGCGCGGACCCGGCCGACGTGGCGCTGGCCTGGCTGCTGTCGCGGCCCGGCGTGACCGCCCCGATCATCGGCCCGCGCACGGTCGAGCAGCTCGACAACTCGCTCAACGCGCTGACCCTCAAGCTCGACGAGGACACCCTCACCCGCCTCGACGAGCTGTTCCCGCCCGTCGGCAAGGGCGGCCCCGGCCCCGAAGCCTGGGCCTGGTAAACCGCTCCGCCGTTGAGAAGGGGCCCTTCTACCTCGCATTGCGATAAGAAGGGTCCCTTCCTTCCTCGGCGCGCAGCGCCGACGCGGTGAGCGGGTGGTACGACGGCCGCGGCCCCAGCTCACTGCGCACCAGCACCAACTCCCGCACCGCCCAGTTCGGGCCGCAGTAGTTCCGCAGCAGCTCCAGGTCGCCGTGCAGCGCGGACGCGGGCAGGCGGTCGCCGGGGCGGGCCAGCGTCAGGTGCGGCTGGAAGCGCTTGTCGTCGGGGTGCAGGCGGCGGGCGCGCAGTTCCCGGCGTACCTCGCGGCCGAGCCGGACCAGGCCGTCCACGTCACCGTCGAGTCCGGTCCAGAGCACGGTGGAGCGGCCGTGGCCGAATTTCCCGCCGCCGGTGATGGAGAGCTCGCCGCAGGTGCCGGTGACCGCGTTGAGGGCGGCGGTGGCGGAGTCGGCGGCCTCGTCGGGGACCTCGCCGAGGAAGGCGAGGGTCAGGTGCCAGCGCTCCGGCGGGCTGACCCGCGCGTGGGCCCGGCTCACCGCCAGCCGGTCGACCAGGCCCGACAGGTGCGTCAGGGCCTCCGGCGGCGGGAAGACGGCCACGAACAGGCGCATCAGGACCCCGCGAGCACCACTCCCGCGGTGCTGAGCGCGCCCTCGACCCGCACCCGCTCGATCTCCAGGTCGAGCCCGGCCACCTCGGCCAGGTGCTCGTCGATGCCGAGGCACAGGCACGCGTCGCGCAGGGCCTGGTCGTAGGCGACGTCGGTGCGGGGCAGCTGGCGCAGGGCGGCCACGATCTGCTCGAACGGCACCGGGACCGGGCCGAGCGCCACCGGGGCGGGCTCGGGCAGCCAGGCCGGGGCGAGGCCGACGGCGCTGAGCCGCTGCGCGGCGAACTGGACCATCGTCTCGCGGGCGGCACCGAGCGCGACGGTGGCCACCCGGGCGGCGTTGGTCCACGGCGGTCCGGCCGGCGGCGCCGGGGCGAAGGCCCGCTCCAGGCGGTCCAGCGTGCGCTGCTCGTGCCAGGCCTCGCGCACCTTCTCGGCGCGGTGGCGCACCTGCACCACCATGTCGTCGGCGCAGATCACGGCGGCGATAGCGGCGGGCATGCCGGCAAGCGCCATCACCCCCAGGGTGATCGGAAGTGCGCTGTCGGTAGCCACGCTCATGACACTATGCCCAACCCTTCGCCACTCGCCACCGCATACCGTACGTACGTCCAACGGACGGTCGGTGCGTCGCCATTCCCGGCTGCTCGCACCGCCGTCGATCGAATCCCATCAGGCGGTTGCGACATTGTCGGCGTGCACGACGCGCACCCGTGGGCTGGGCCGGACCTGGATGGACAGCTTGTCCCCGGCGTGGCGCAGCTGCCAGGCCAGGCACACCACGGCGGCCACCAGCGAGATCGCACCGCCGAGCCAGATGCCGGCGGCGGCGCCGAAGCGCTCGACGATCCAGCTGATGACCATGGAGCCGACGGGCGCCGTACCCAGGAAGATGAGCACGTAGAGGGCCATCACCCGGCCCCGGAACGCGGCCTCCACGCCCAGCTGGACCCGCTGGTTGGCCGCCTGGGCCAGGAAGACGGTGCTGAAGCCGGTCGGCACCAGCAGCGCGAGCACCAGCCAGCGGTACGGCGCGAAGCCCACCGCCACCGCCAGCACCCCGAACGCCACGGCCGACGCGAGCAGCAGGTAGACCGACGGGCGGCCCTTGCGGGCGGTGCCCGCCAGCGCCCCGGCCAGCGAGCCCACCGCCAGCGCGGTGTTGAACAGGCCGAACGTCGCCGCGCCGGTGGCGAAGACGGTCTTGGCCAGCAGCGCGAGGGTGAGCTGGAAGTTGTAGCCGAACATGGCGATCACGAACATCATCGCCATCGGCAGCAGCAGGTCGTGCCGGTTGCGGACGTACTTGAGGCCGTCGGTGACGCGGGCCTTCTCGCTGCGCGGGGGCAGTTCGGGGCGGATCAGCTCGGCCGGGCGCATCCGCCACTGCATGAACACCGGGGCGATCGCCATCACCGTGCTGATGAGGAACACCGGGCCGGTGCCCAGCGCGGCGATGGCCACGCCGGCCAGGGCCGGGCCGGTGATGCGGGCGGTCTGGAACGTGGCCGCCGACAGCGACAGGGCGTTGGGCAGCAGCTCCTTGCCGACCAGCTCGGAGACGAACGCCTGGCGGACCGGGGTCTCGATGGCCTGGGCGATGCCGAGCAGGCCCGCGAAGATCAGGATGTGCCAGAACCGGATGGCACCGGTGGCGATGAGCACGGCCTGCATGACGGCGAGCACCGCCCAGGCCCCGTTGGAGAGCATGAGCAGGGTGCGCTTGTCGAGGCGGTCGGCCAGCGTGCCCGCGTACAGCGTGAGCAGCATGACCGGGACGAACTGCAGCGCGGTGACCAGCCCGAGGGCGGTCGGCGAGTCGTCGGTCAGCTCCAGGACCAGCCAGTCCTGGGCGACGTACATCATCCAGACGCCGACCAGTTTGATCAGCTGACCGCCCGCGAACAGCCGGTAGTTACGGACCTTCAGGGAACGGAAGGTGGTGCTCATTCTCGCCCGCACGCAGGTTGCGCCTCCTTGGATAGCAGCCATCCGGTTGGGACGGACCAGGCTGCTCGGCGCATTCGCGGGGTGGGCCCGCGCCTACTCCCGGGCCAGCCGCTCCAGCAACTGGGCGGCACGCTCCACGGTGTCGCGTTCGTCCGGGGCGAGCCCGGCCAGCCGGTCGGCCAGCCACTCGTCCCGTACGCGCTGGTAGCGGTCGAGCACCGCGATCCCCTCCGGGCTGAGCGACAGCAGGACCTGCCGTCCGTCGGTGGGGTGCGGGGCCCGGCTGATCAGACCGCGGTCCTCCAGCTTCGCCACGATCTTGGTCATCGTGGGCGGCTGCACCCGCTCGGCCTCGGACAGCTCACGTGGGGTGAGTGCGCCGCCGATCCGCAGGCTGGTGAGCGCGGAAAGCTGGGTCACGGTGAGATCGCCGAGCGGCCGCTCCTGGCGCAGTCGCCGGTTGAGCCGGGTGATGGCATCGCGAAGCCGCTCCGTCAGCTCCTCGGGGGAGGCTTGCGCCACCATCACCACCTGCTCCGTCACAATCCATAGCCTAGCTAATAAGCCTGGCTAACGAAATGGTTTTCCCTGGAAGGAGCGCTGTCACCGCCGTCACAGCGCTCCCGGGCACCGGCCTAGAAGATCGCCTTCTCCAGCACACCGCGCAGGAAGTACACCACGAACAGCAGGGCCACCGCCCACAGCAGCGGGTGCACGTCGCGGACCTTGCCCTTGGCCAGCTTGATCAGCACGTACGAGATCACGCCGGCGCCGATGCCGTTGGAGATCGAGTACGTGAACGGCATGACCACGATCGTGAGGAACGCCGGGATGCCGATCTCGTAGTCCGTCCAGTCGATGTTGCGGACCGAGGTCATCATCAGGAAGCCCACGATGACCAGCGCCGTCGACGCCGCCTCGAACGGCACCACCGTCACCAGCGGCGCCAGGAACATCGCCAGCAGGAACAGCCCGCCGGTGACCAGGTTCGCGAAGCCCGTCCGCGCCCCCTCGGCCACGCCCGCCGCGCTCTCGATGTACGAGGTGTTGCTGGACGTGCTCGCCGCACCGCCGGCCGCGGCCGCGATCGAGTCCACCAGCAGGATCTCCCGCGTACGCGGCACCGTGCCGTCCTCCTGCAGCATGCCGCCCTCCTGCGCCACGGCGACCATCGTCCCCATGGTGTCGAAGAAGTCGGTCAGCAGCAGCGTGAACACGAACATGATCACGACGATCGGACCGGCCGTCTTCCAGCCGCCGAGCACGTTGAAGTGGCCCAGCAGCGACAGGTCCGGCACCGCCACCCACTTGGTGGGCACCGACGGCACGTTGAGGCTCCAGCCCGCCGGGTTCGGCTTGCCGTCGACGAACGACGGACCGACCTTCGCGACCGCCTCCACGATGATCGCCAGCACGGTCGAGGCGACGATGCCGATCAGGATCGCGCCCTTGACCTTGCGCGCCACCAGCACCGCCGTCAGCAGCAGCCCCACCACGAACACCAGCCCCGGCCAGGTGATGATCGTGCCGTTGATGCCCATGCCGATCGGCGGCGAACCCGTACCGGTCGAGCGCACGAAACCGGCGTCGACGAAGCCGATGATCGCCAGGAACAGGCCGATGCCGACGCCGATGGCGGTCTTCAGCTGCATCGGCACGCTGTGGAAGACCGCCGTGCGCAGGCCGGTCAGCACCAGGATGCCGATGATGACACCCTCGATGACGACCAGGCCCATCGCGTCGGCCCAGGTCATCTTCGGTGCGATCTCCAGCGCGACGAGGGCGTTCACGCCGAGACCGGCCGCCAGGGCGAGCGGGAACCTGCCCCATACGCCCATCAGGATGGTGAGCAGGCCCGCCACCAGCGCGGTGCCCGCCGCCAGGGCCGCCATCGGCAGCATCGCCCCGGTGATGTCGCCCTTCCCGCCCAGGATGAGCGGGTTCAGGACCACGATGTAGGCCATCGTGAAGAAGGTGGCCAGGCCACCACGTACCTCGCGGGACATCGTCGACCCGCGGGCGGAGATTTCGAAGAAGCGGTCGAGGCCACCGACCGCGCCCGTACCTGCTGTGCTCATGGGCCGCATCGTCCCAGATCGAAGACCCGTTTGTGTATCAGATCCGGACCGGGTCCACTAAACCTCGAATCAGCGATGAGGAAGAATGGGGAACGTGACCAGGACCGCCACCCGTGCCCCGAAAGTCGACCAGGTATGCGCCGAGGCCGTCGAGACGGCCCGTACCGCGATCACCGATGACGCCGGCCATGTCGGCCAGCATCTGAACGCGGTCGCCGAGGGCGACCGGGTGGTGACCCATTACTTCGCCTGCGACCTGCCCGGATACCGGGGATGGCAGTGGGCGGTGACCGTCACCCGCGCCCCGCGCAGCAAGCACGTGACGATCTGCGAGACGGTGCTGCTGCCCGGCGGCGACGCGCTGCTGGCCCCCGGCTGGGTGCCCTGGCACGAGCGGCTGCACCCCGGCGACCTGGGCGTCGGCGACCTGCTGCCCACCCCGGAGGACGACGACCGGCTCACCCCCGGCTACATGCTCAACGGCGACCCGGCCGTCGACGAGGTCGCCTGGGAGCTGGGCCTGGGCCGCCCGCGCGTGCTGTCGCCGCTGGGCCGCGAGGAGGCCGCCCAGCGCTGGTACGACGGCGAGAACGGCCCCGAGGCGCCCATCTCGGTGGCGGCCCCGCGTACCGCCCGGTGCGTGTCGTGCGCGTTCTACGCCCCGCTGGCCGGCTCCCTGGGCCGCGTCTTCGGCGCCTGCGCCAACGTGTACGCCCCCGACGACGGCCGGATCGTCTCGCTCGACCACGGCTGCGGCGGCCACTCCGAGGTCCTCATCGACGAGACCGTCATCCCCGCCCCGCCCACCATCTACGACGACGGCGGCGTCGAAGAAGTCTGACCAAGATCGTTCAAGTTGCCGGGCAATCGGGCGTATGAGCACCTGTCATACCCCCGATTGCCCGGCGATTTCGTTGGTCTTGGACGGCCGGGTCACCAGCTGCCGGTGAGGGCGGCCAGGTGGGGGGCTGCCGCGGTGAGGGCGGACAGGGCGTCGCCGATGCGCCAGGAGGCGCGGTCGCGCGGGCCGACCGGATTGGAGATGGCGCGCAGCTCCGCGAACGGCACGCCGGCCTGCTCGGCGGCGCAGGCGACGCCGTACCCCTCCATCGCCTCGGCCAGCGCCAGCGGGTGCCGGGCGACCAGCTCGCGCGCGGTCTCGGCGGTGCCGGTCACCGTGGACAGCGTCAGCACGTCGCCGACGGCGGCCTCGGGCAGCACCCGCCGCAGCGCGGCCAGCAGGTCCCGGTCCGCGTCCAGGGTCGCGGTGCCGAAGCCCAGGTCATCGACGCTGATGAAGCCGGTGTCCGATTCGGGGGCCTGGGCGCCCAGGTCGGCGGCGATGCTGCGGGCGCCGAGGACGGTGCCGCCGGGCTCGACGCCGAAGCCGCCCGCGATCCCGGCCGAGACGACCGCGCGGTAGCGCGAACCGGCCAGCGCCAGCAGCCGGGCGGTGCCCGCGGCGGCCGCGGCCGGGCCGACCCCGACCGGCGTCACGGTCACCGGGTGGCCGGCGGGCATGCCGCGCAGCAGCGCCTCCGCCTCGGCCGCGACCGCGGTCACCACCAGCAGCGTCATTTCTTCGTCCCCTCGTCGGTCGGGTCGAGCGACGAGGGACGGTACACGTGGAAGCCCTCGGGGATGGTGCGCGCCTCCTGCTGCGGCACGCGCGCCACGGTGCCGGAGCCGCCGGGCGGACCAGAGACGATCTCTCCGCGCAGCGCCGGGCCGCCCGCCCCGGCCGGGTGCTCGGCGGGCAGCCGCAGGGCGAGCAGGGCGCCGGTGCCGAGCAGCAGGGCCGCCACCCACATCGGCCAGGCGGGCACGGCGAGCCCGACGACCAGGCCGGTGACACCGGTGGCCAGGCCCGCGATCAGGCCGTACTGGGTGGCGCGGTAGAGGCCGCCGAGCGGGTGCACGGCGCGGGGCAGGAGCCGCCACAGCGCGGAGAGGTGCATCGCCCACTGCGGCAGTACGAGCGCCAGCAGGATCAGCAGCAGCAGCCACAGGTCACCGGCCCACTGGGCGGCCAGCACCGTGGCCACCGCCCGACCGATCAGCGTGAGTCCGATCACCGCCCTGGCCAGGCCGGGTGCCCCGCTGATCAGCACCGCGGCGATGATGGCCAGGACCACGCCGCCGGTCAGCGCGGCGGACCAGCCGAGGGCGCCCGGCGAACCCGCCGCCCACACCAGCCCGGCCAGCAGGGACAGGTCGGCCGCGACGGCGACGGCGTGCAGGTCGAACAGGCGCGCGGCGCGCGGATCGCCGCCGGAGCCCACCGCCCGCACCCGCAGGGCGGTACGGGTGAGCCACCGGATGCCGACCACCGACCGGTTCACCGTGGCGACGAGCATGCGGATCATCCGGACCAGCAGGTCCGCGAGGCGGCGCAGTGCTTGCATCAGGGGCATGGTGCATATCCTGCCAGCGCGTACCCTGTCAGGGTGCCCATGGAACCACCCAAACCGCTGGACCCGCCGACCGTCCCCTTCGCCCTGGCCGGCATCGGCGCGTTCGCGCTGGTCGGTCTCGTCTTTCTGATCTTCCGGGACTGGCTGGTGGCGAACGGCCACGAGCACTGGCTGTGGATCTGCGCGGCGGGGGTGCTCTGGGGGCTGCCCGGCCTGGCCACGATGATCGTGCACGACCGGCACCGGCGGGAGCGGCGCTCGTGAGCACGCCGCTGCGCATCGCGTTCTCGCCCTGCCCCAACGACACGTTCGTGTTCCACGCGCTGGCGCACGGGCTGGTCCCGGGCGCTCCGGCGCTGGACGTGACCTTCGCCGACGTCGACGTCACCAACACCGCGGCCCTGGACGGGCGGTTCGACCTGGTGAAGGTGAGCTACGCGGCGCTGCCCTGGCTGCTGGCGCAGTACGAGCTGCTGCCCTGCGGCGGCGCGCTCGGCCGGGGCTGCGGCCCGCTGCTGCTGACCGCGGGACGGACCGACCTCACCGGGGCGACGGTCGCCGTGCCCGGGGACCGGACGACGGCATACCTGCTGTTCCGGCTATGGGCGCAGCAGACCGGGCAGGTGCCGGGGCGCATCGAGGTGGTGCCGTTCCACGAGATCATGCCCGGGGTGGCGCAGGGGCGGTTCGACGCCGGGCTGGTCATCCACGAGGCCCGGTTCACCTACCAGCGGTACGGCCTGACCAGCCTGGTCGACCTCGGCGAGTGGTGGGAGACCGACACCGGCCTGCCGATCCCGCTCGGGGCGATCCTGGCCCGGCGCGGCACGGTCGACCCGGTCGCGGCGACGGAGTGGGTGCGCGCGTCGGTGCGGGCGGCCTGGGCCGACCCGGCGGCCAGCCGCGACTACGTGCTCGCGCACGCGCAGGAGATGGAGCCCGACGTCGTCGACCAGCACATCAAGCTCTACGTGAACGAGTTCACCGAGGAACTGGGCGAGGCCGGTTACGCGGCCGCCCGGGCCCTGCTGACCCGGGCGGCGGCGGCCGGCCTCGTTCCCGCGGTGACGCTGTAGGTCAGACCTCCAGCTCGCGGGCGATCGCGTGCAGCGCCTCGGCGATCTTCTGCGCGCTCTTCTTCTCGGGGAAGCGGCCGCGCTTGAGATCGACCAGGATCTTGCCCTCCAGCACCTTGATCATGTCTTCGATCATGTTGTTCAGCTCGTCGGCGGGGCGGCGGCGCAGCTCCACCAGCGACGGCGGGGCGTCGATCAGCTTCACCTGCAGCGCCTGGTCGCCCTTGCGACCGGCGGCGACGCCGAACTCGACCTTCTGGTTCGGCTTCAGGTCGGCCACCCCGGCGGGCAGCGCGGCCTTGTGCACGAAGACGTCCCCGCCCTCGTCACGGGTCAGGAAACCGAAGCCCTTCTCCGTGTCGTACCACTTCACCCGACCAGTAGGCACTGCTGCAACACCTGCTTCTCTGCACCGCGGGCGCCTGCGCCCGACACGTCCGACACCGACCACGCCGACGGTGGCCCGCTGACAAGGCTAGCGATCGGGTCCCGGGCACCCAACTGGAATCCCCGGCCCGACCGACGAAGTTATGTTAGTCGATGTCAGCGCCCGCGAGGGGAACCTGTCCCCGGCGGTCCGCGCGCGCGGGCCGGACCGGCTAGCGTGGAGACACGATGACCACCGAGTACGCCGAACATCTGCGCACGCTGCCCGACGACGACCTCGGCGCGCTGCTGCGCCTGCGCCCCGACCTGATCACGCCGGTCCCGACCGACGTGACGGTGCTGGCCGCCCGGGCCCAGACCCGGGTCTCGGTGGCCCGCACGCTGGACACCCTCGACCGGTTCACCCTGGAGATCCTGGACGGGCTGCGGCTCACCCGCGACCCCGACGGGCACACCACCTCGCTGGCCGCGGTCGTGGCCATGGCGTGCGCCCCGGCCGGCGGCCCCGAACCGGCCCGCGTCGCCGAGGCCGTCGGCAGGCTACGGGCCAGGGCACTGGTGTACGGACCGGACGACGCGCTCCGGCTCATCCCCACCGTCGACGAGGTGTGCTCGCCGTACCTGGCCGGGCTGGGGCGGCCCGCGGCCGAACTGGACACCGCCGCCGAGTCCGGCGGCGCGGTGACGGCGCTGGTCGGCGACCCGGCGAAGCTGCGCCGTACGCTGCTCAGCGCGCCGCCGAACGCGCGCGCCGTGCTGGACCGGCTGGCCGAGGGGCCGCCCGTGGGCACCAGCACCAACCGCAGCGAGCCGGTCGCCTGGCTGCTCGAGCACCACCTGCTGGTCGCGACCGCCGACGACTCCGTCGAGCTGCCCCGCGAGCTGGGCCTGCTGCTGCGCCGCGACGCCGGGCCGCTGGGCCAGCTGCACCCCGAACCGCCGGAGGTCGCCGCACCGCCCCGGCCCGTGGCCAGCGCCGACCGGGCGGGGGCCGGGCAGGCCATGAGCGCGGTGCGCCATACCGAGGACCTGCTGGAGGCGCTGCACGACGAGCCCGCGCCGGTGCTGCGCGGCGGCGGGCTGGGCGTGCTGCCGCTGCGGCGGCTGGCCCGCGCCGCCGGGATCGGCGAGCCGCTGGCGGCGCTGCTGCTGGAGACCGCGCTGGCGGCCGGGCTGCTGGGCGAACTGGAGCTGGGCAGCGAGACCGTGTTCCTGCCCGCCGCCGGGTACGACCTGTGGCGCGGCACCCCGCTGGCGCAGCGCTGGGCGGTGCTGGCCGGGGCCTGGCTGGCCATGCCGCGCCAGCCCGGCCTGACCGGCGGCCGCGACGAGAAGGACCGGCCGCTGACGGTGCTGTCGCCGCAGCTGGAACGGGCCGGGATGCCCGCCGCGCGCCGGGCCGTGCTGACCGCGCTGGCGCAGCTGCCGCCCGGCACCGCCCCCAGCGCCGACGAGCTGCTGGAGCGGCTGCGCTGGCAGGCGCCGCGTCGGCTGCGGGGCCGGGCCGAGCTGCACCGCGAGGCGCTCTCGGAGGCGGCCGAGCTGGGCGTGACCGGCTCCGGGGCGCTGACCGGGTACGGCAGGAGGCTGCTGGACGTGGGGCACGGCGACCCCGACGCCGATCCGCTCGGGCTGCGTCCCGAGGCCGAGCTGCCGCCGGAGCAGACGCCGCTGGTGACCGCCCTGGCGGCGCTGCTGCCGCCGCCGGTCGACCACGTGCTGGTGCAGGCCGACCTGACCGTGGTCGTGCCCGGCCCGCCGGAGTCGGCCCTGGCCGCCGAACTGGACCTGGTCGCCGACCACGAGTCCGGCGGCGGCGCCAGCGTGTACCGGGTGACCGCGGCGAGCCTGCGCCGGGCGCTGGACGCCGGGTACGCGGGGGCGGATCTGCACGCGCTGTTCCAGCGGCGCTCCCGCACGGCGGTGCCGCAGGCGCTGACGTACCTGATCGACGATGTCGCGCGCACCCACGGCGGCCTGCGCGCCGGCGCCGCCCAGGCCTACCTGCGCAGCGACGACGAGGGGCTGGTGTCGGCGGCGCTGGCCGACCGGCGGCTGTCGGCGCTGCAGCTACGGCGGCTGGCGCCGACCGTGCTGGTCACCCCGTTCAGCTCGGGGCGGCTGGTGACGGCGCTGCGCGAGGCCGGGTACGCGCCGGTGCCCGAGGACGCCACCGGCGCCGCCGTACTGACCCGGCCGAAGAGCCGCCGGGCCGCGCCGCGCGCGGCGCTGGAGCCGCAGCCCGATCCGCTGGAGGCCCCGGGGTTGACCGAGCCGCGGCTGCTCGGCATCGTCGAGGAGATCCGCCGGGGCGAGGCGCGGGCGCGGGCCGCCCGCCGGGCCCCGGCCGAGGTGCGGGCCGCGGCCGGGCATCCGATGTCGAGCCTGACCGCGGTGCAGGCGCACTCCCAGGCGCTGGCGGTGCTGCAGCAGGCGGTGCGGGACAAGGCCAAGGTCTGGGTGGGGTACGTCGACGCGCACGGCGCGAACGCGTCGCGCCTGGTCCGACCGGTTTCGCTGGGGGCGGGCTACCTGCGGGCCGAGGACGACCGGACCCAGACGCTGCACACGTTCGCGCTGCACCGGATCACGGCGGCGGCCCCGGCCGATTGACCTGATATCCCCCTAATGCCTGGCAAGCCAGGACGAAAGCCGCCCACGGATGGCACGCTGGTGGTCAGGGACAGGGGGCGCGATGACGACAGAGCAGGACGCGGTACGGGAGCAGGTCGAGCCGCCGGCACCGGGCCGGGCGGTGTCCAACCGCCTCCTGCTCGCGGTCGCCGGGGTGGCGGCGGCGCTGGTGGCCTGGTTCTTCTGGGCCTGGCTGGGGCTGCGGCGCAACATCGTCGACGCGGCCGGAGAGTCGATCGGCACCGCCATCGCGCTGCTGCTGGTGGTGTCGATAGCCGGGACGACCTGGCGCGCCCGCCGCTGACCCGCGCGGTGCATGGGCGGGCCGGGCCATGGAAAAGGGAGTGGGCCGTAGCCACCCCCGCGGCCACGGCCCACTGACGTTGCGCTCGCCCCCGTCAGGCGCCCCGAACGCGCACGGCACTCGGATTACGCGTGCCAGGCGGTCCCAGGTTGCGTTTCGACCCCGGATTCAACCGAACGACCGATCGGCTTGACCCGACCGTCCACATCGGCATCAGGTGCCCGGCCGACGGCCGAAAATCTTTACCGAGGTCCCGTTCTTCAGCGTGTTCCAGAACTTGACGGCGTCAGCAGGCAGAAGGTTGATGCAGCCGTGCGATCCGATGCCGCCGTTGTGGATCCAGGTCGTCGTCTGGTGAAAACCGCTACCACCGACCACGCGCTGCCAGTACGGCAGCCACACGTCCCACTCCTCCGACCAGTTCTTCAGCTGCCGGTCGTGGATGGCGAACGAGCCGGTGTCGGTCGCGTAGCCCTTCATGCCGGTGCGGGTCACGGTCGGCCCGTACACGATCTTTCCGCCGTTCATCAGCCACACCGTCTGGTGGGTGAGGTCGACGCAGGCGGTCAGGCCGCTGCCCGCGCCGCAGGCCCCCGCCTTGCTGGCGACCAGGCGCTCGGCCACGTTGCGGGTCATCGGACCGGCCTTGCCGTCCACCGGCCGCAGGTCGAACCGCTTCTGGAACTTCTTGATGGCGTCGCAGTCCGCCTGGGACTGCCTGCCGTCCACGGTCACCTTGCCGTATCCGCCGAGCGCCGCCAGCGCCTGCTCCACCACCTGCTGGTGCTCGCCCTGCTGGCAGGTGGCCGGTTTCGGGCTGGCCGAAGGCTTCGGCGACGGCGGGGGCGGCGGCACCTCGCTGGGCGACGGTTCGGGCGAGAGGCCGGCAGACGGCCCCGCCGAGTCGGCGGGCAGCGGCAACGGCAGGTCGGACGCCTGCGCCTGGGCCGCCGGGCCCGGCGCCGCGGACTTCGGCTCACAGGCGGCGGTGCCCACCAGGCAGGCGATCGCGAGCGCGGTCACGACGGTACGACGCACCAGGCCCTCCCCAAGGCTCACGGCTGATCCGGGCAGCGTCGCTGCCCGCAGCTAAGACGGTCTCCACCTGGGCGGGGGTTGCCCTCCGTGGGAGACTGGACTGTTGACCTGCCTCGGATACGGCCGCGAGCCGTGTCCCGCCGACGCAGACGAGGTGAGCATGACGAACGGACCGCTGATCGTCCAGTCGGACAAGACGCTACTTCTCGAGGTGGACCACCCGGACGCGACCGCCTGCCGGATGGCGATCGCGCCCTTCGCGGAGCTGGAGCGCTCGCCGGAGCACATGCACACCTACCGGCTGACCCCGCTCGGGCTGTGGAACGCCCGCGCCGCCGGGCACGACGCCGAGAGCGTCGTCGACGCGCTGCTGCGCTTCTCCCGCTACCCGGTGCCGCACTCGCTGCTGGTGGACGTCGCCGACACGATGGACCGGTACGGCCGGTTGCAGCTGCTCAACGACCCGGCGCACGGGCTGGTGCTGCGCGGGCTGGACCGGGCGGTGCTGATCGAGGTGGCCAAGTCGAAGAAGGTCGCCGGGATGCTCGGCGCCCAGCTCGACCCCGACACCATCGCGGTGCACCCGTCCGAGCGCGGCCACCTCAAGCAGGTGCTGCTCAAACTCGGTTGGCCCGCCGAGGACCTGGCCGGGTACGTCGACGGCGAGGCGCACGAGATCGCGCTGCGCCAGGACGGCTGGCAGCTGCGGTCGTACCAGCGGGAGGCGGTGGAGCACTTCCAGGCCGGCGGGTCCGGCGTGGTGGTGCTGCCCTGCGGCGCGGGCAAGACGCTGGTCGGCGCGGCCGCCATGGCGCAGGTCAGCGCGACGACGCTGATCCTGGTCACCAACACCGTCGCCGGCCGGCAGTGGCGGCGCGAGCTGCTGGCCCGCACCACCCTGACCGAGGACGAGATCGGCGAGTACTCCGGCGAGCGCAAGGAGATCCGGCCGGTCACCATCGCGACGTACCAGGTGCTCACGACGCGGCGCGGGGGCGCGTTCCCGCACCTGTCGGTGTTCGAGGCCCGCGACTGGGGCCTGATCGTGTACGACGAGGTGCACCTGCTGCCCGCGCCGATGTTCCGCTTCACCGCCGACCTGCAGGCCCGGCGCCGCCTGGGGCTGACCGCCACGCTGGTGCGCGAGGACGGCAAGGAGGGCGACGTGTTCAGCCTCATCGGGCCGAAGCGCTACGACGCCCCGTGGAAGGACATCGAGTCGCAGGGCTGGATCGCCCCCGCCGACTGCACCGAGGTCCGGGTCTCGCTCACCGACGAGGAGCGCATGCGGTACGCCACCGCCGAGCCGGAGGAGAAGTACCGGGTCGCGGCGACCGTGCACAGCAAGCTGCCGGTGATCGAGGCGCTGATCGAGCGGCACGCGGGCGAGCAGGTGCTCGTCATCGGCGGCTACCTGGACCAGCTGCACGAGATCGGGCGGTTCCTCACCGACCGGGGCACCGAGACCCCGATCGTGCACGGGGCCACCACGACCAAGGAGCGCGAGCGGCTGTTCGACGCCTTCCGCGACGGCTCGCTGCGCACCCTGATCCTGTCCAAGGTGGGCAACTTCTCCATCGACCTGCCCGAGGCGGCGGTGGCGATCCAGGTGTCGGGCACGTTCGGGTCGCGCCAGGAGGAGGCCCAGCGGCTGGGGCGGGTGCTGCGGCCCAAGTCCGACGGCCGCCAGGCGCACTTCTACTCGGTGGTGTCGCGCGACACCGTCGACACCGACTACGCCGCCCACCGGCAGCGCTTCCTCGCCGAGCAGGGCTACGCCTACACCATCGTCGACGCCGCCGACGTGCTCTCCCCCGAGCCGCCGGGCGGCGCCTGACCGGCGGGCCGGCCGACCGGTTGACCCGCTGGCCGACTGGCCAGCTCCGGTCGCTCACGCAGGCGGCCCAGCACCCAGGCGACCTCAGGATGATCGGATTCGACGGCGGGCAGCGGCCGCACCGGCAGCAGCTCGCCGTCGAACTCGACCAGCACCGGCCGCGGCAGCTCCGGCACCAGCCGCACCCGCAGCTCGACCATCCCGTCGCCCCACCGCAGCGGCCCCGGATCGCGCGGGTCGATGAGGTACCCGCTGAACTCCCGGGTCCGCTCGTCCCATCGCGGCAGCGCCTTCCGCAGCATCCAGGCCGCCAGCACCTCGACGTCCGCCTCGGCCATCAGCATGTCGACGTGCCGCGCCTCGACCGGCACCCCCTGCAGCACCGCCGCACACGGCCCGTCCAGGACATACCGCAGCCCTCCGGGCGCCCGCACGGTCAGCAGGTGGATGTCGCACACCTGCTGGAACTGAAGGTTCCGCAGGTTGGCCGCCGCGTTCGCCACGACCTCGTCCAGATGGCTCCCCGCCGCCTCGACCTCCACCCGAAGCTGCAGGCCGAGCAGCCCGAAGATCCGATCCGCGTATGCCGAGCTGACAGAGCGGCGGCCGCTCTCCATCCTCGAGATGTGCTGCTGCGAGACCTCCGCCCGGAGCGCGAGCTCCTGCTGGCTCAGTCCGCGCCGTTCCCGCTCGTCCCGCAGCAGCCTCCCCAGCCGCCGCGCCAACGAGGCCTGCTCCGCCTTCACCGCTCCATGCTGCCGCCGGCCCGGTCGCAGATCGAGCCCCTGTGGACAACCGGACCGCCGGCTGTGGACAACGGCCCGACCGAGGCCGCCCTCGCAACACGTCACACCTCAGGTGATGTGGCCACACCATATGAGGCGTAACGCACGGCACGAAGTCCTTCCGCGCCGGAGACTACGGTGAGCAACCCGACAGACACGAAGCGGCGACCCACATGTGATGATCACGCGCAGCCGCCGCCAGCGCCACCGACTGTGGGCTCCGGTTCCACCACCGCCGCCTGTCGGCGCCCTCGTGTCCGCCGGCGCGCGTCAGAGCAGAAGGCCGTGGTGGAGGTCGCCGAGGCGGGCGGTGCGGGCGAGGACCTCGGCGGGGGTGAAGTCCGCGGCGGTGAAGTCGCCCGTGGCGACCTCGCCCCAGGTCAGCGGGGCGGAGACGGTCGGCGCGGGGCCGGCGCGCAGCGAGTACACGCAGACCGTGGTCTTGGCCTGGTTGTTCTGGCTCCAGTCGATGAAGACCTTGCCCGGCCGCACCTCCTTGGCCATCTGATCGGTGATCATGTCCTTGGCCGCGGCGGCGAACTCGGCCGCGATCGTGCGGGCGTAGTCGAGTACCTCGCCGTAGCCGCCCGCGAACCCGGCGGTCACCTGCATGCCCTTGCGGCCGGAGGTCTTCGGGTGGGCCTCGCGGCCGTCCACGGCGAGGCGGTCGCGCAGCGCCAGGGCGACCGCGCGGCACTCGTCGAGTCCGGCGGGCGGGCCCGGATCCAGGTCGAAGACGACCCGGTCGGGGCCGGGGGCGCCGACGCGCCACTGGTGGGTGTGCAGCTCCAGGGCCGCCAGGTTGGCCAGCCAGACCAGGGTGGCGGGCTCCTGGCAGATGATCAGGCCGTCGGGGGCGAGCGGGACCCAGGACGGGCGGTTGGCCGGGGCGTTCTTCTCGAAGAAGCCGGGGCGGTCGGCGCCGTCCGGGAAACGGATACGGGTCAGCGAGCGGTCGGCCAGGTGCGGCAGCAGCACCGGCGCGATGCGCAGGTAGTAGTCGATCACCTCGGCCTTGGTGGTGCCGTCGGGGTACAGCGGCTTGTCCAGGTTGCTGAGGGTGAGCCGGCGGCCGTCGACCTCAGTACGCATCGGCGCCGTCCCCGCCCGGGTCTGCCGGGTCGGCGCAGTCGGCGGGCAGCTTGTCGGGGCGCATGCGCAGGTAGCAGGGGAAGCGCAGGCGGCCGTCGGGGGTGATCTCGGTGTAGCGCACCTCGACCACCAGCAGCGGCTCCACCCAGCTCGCGGGCTCGGCCGGGGGCTCGAACGGCGAGTCCGGCCGGGCCAGCTCGCGCAGTACGGGCAGCAGCGCCCGCTCGTCGCGTACGGTCAGGCCGCCGCCGACCCGGCCGCGGTAGCGCAGCCGCCCGTCGGGCAGCGGGGTGCCGATGAGCAGCGCGCCCAGCGGGCGGGCGCCGGGGCGCCAGCCGCCGATGACGAAGTCGCCGGTGTGCACGAACTTCCACTTGATCCAGTCCGGCGAGCGCACGCCCGGCTGGTAGCGGGACGAGCGGCGCTTGGCCACCACTCCCTCCAGCTCCAGCTCGCGGGCGGCGGCGACGGTGGCCTCGCCGTCGTCGAAGCTCGGCGAAACGGGCAGGTCCAGCCGTTCCAGCAGCTCGCGGCGCCGGGTGTAGGGCAGGTCGGGGCGGATCACGTCGAAGGCGACGTACGCGGGGGGCACGCCCTGCTGCATGGCGTGGAAGCTGGGCAGGCCGCGCGAGTCGAAGGCGACCAGTTCGCCGTCGATCACCTCCGGGAACGCGGGCAGCCTGGGCCCGGTCAGGCGGCGGCCGGAGCGGCCGTAGAAGCTGCCGTCGGCGTAGACGGCGCGGAACCCGTCCCACTTCACCTCGTACGCCCAGTCGGGGCCGGTGGGCAGCGGGCCCGCGGTGGCCAGCATCGGCGCGACGATCAAGCGGCCTTGGCCTTCTTCGCCGGCGCCTTCTTGGCGGTGCTCTTCTTCGCCGCGGCCTTGGCGGGCTCGGTCGACTTCTTGGCCGTGGACGACTTGGCGGAGGCGGCCTCCTTGGCGGGCACCGACTTCTTGGCCGCCTTCTTGATCGGGGTGACCGTGGCGTGGGTGTCCTTGAGGTCGGCGGCCTTCTCCTCCGGCCTGGCCGAGCCGCGGGCCGCGCGGGCCCGCTCCACCGACTCGCGCAGGGCCGCCATCAGGTCGATCGTGGGCGCGATCGGCTCCTCGGTGGTGGGCTGCACCACCGTGTCCTTCTTGCCGATCTTGACGTCGATCACCTGCTGCAGCGCCTCGCGGTACTGGTCGGTGAACTCCTCCGGGTGGAAGTCGCCCGACATCGAGTCGACCAGCGACGACGCCATCTTGATCTCCTGGGGGCGCAGCTTGATGTCGTCGTCGAGGAAGTCGAACGCCGCCTCGCGCACCTCGTCCGGCCACAGCATGGTGTTGAGGACCAGCACGCCCTCGTGCACCCGTACCGTGGCCAGGGTCTCGCGCTGGCGCAGCGCCACCTTCACCACCGCGACCCGGTCGACGTGGGCCAGCGCCTCGCGCAGCAGCAGGTACGGCTTGACCCCGGCGGCGCCGTCGGGCTCCAGGAAGTACGCCTTGTCGTAGAGGATCGGATCGATCTGCTCGTTGGGCACGAACTCCAGCACCTCGATGGCCCGCGACGTGACCAGCGGCAGGTTCTTGAAGTCGTCGTCGGTCAGCACCACGATCTCGCCGCCGCCGACGTCGTACCCCTTGGCGATCTGGTCGTAGCTGACCTGCTCGCCGTCGAGCGAGCAGACGCGCTGGTACTTGATCCGCCCGCCGTCGGCCCGGTGCACCTGGTGGAACCGGATGTCCTTCTCCTCCGTTGCGGAGTAGAGCTTCACCGAGATCGAAACCAGCCCGAACGAGACGGCGCCCTTCCAGATCGCCCTCATATGGGCAACATTGCCACGGTATGACCCGACAGGTGGCCGGTACCGCCAGAACCGGGCGGGCTCTACTGTTGACGTTCATGGGCTCCGACGATGATTGGTACAACTCGTACCACGGCCGGGTGCGGGCGGCCATGGGCAGCGCCACGCTCTTCTTCCTGGCCGCGCGCGGGGTGATCCGCGACGGGCAGGGCAGGATCCTACTGATCAAGCGCACCGACAACGGCTACTGGGCGTTCCCGGCCGGTGCGATGGAGCTGGGCGAGTCGATGCGCGACTGCGCGATCCGGGAGACGTTCGAGGAGACCGGCCTGAAGGCGGGCAACGCCGTCCTGTTCGCGTTCCTGTCCGGCCCGCAGTACACGTTCACCAACGTCTTCGGCGACACCTACCAGCACATCTCCGGCTCGTACCTGCTCACCGACGTCACCGGCGAGCTCGACCCGGACCCGTACGAGGCCTCCGACTGCGGCTGGTTCGCCCCCGACGCGCTGCCCGAGCCCACCTCCGGCGCGGTGACCTGGACCCTGGAGCACCTCGCCCGGTTCGAGGAGACCGGCGAGATCTTCGTCGACTGACGTACGCCACACCCTAATCCGGTTGCCATTCTGCCTGGTCACGGGAGACCATCGGGCCTCGTGACGAAGAAGCGCTTCTCCCTGGACCTGTCGCCGCTGCGCGGGCGCGACTACCGGCTGGTGTACACGGCGGCCGGGGTGAGCAGCTTCGGTTCGATGATCACGTACGTCGCGGTGCCGATCCAGCTCAAGCAGATGACCGGTGATCCGCTGATCGTGGGCCTGCTGGGCATCGTCGAGCTGGCGCCGCTGATCTTCATGGCGTTCGTGGGCGGTGCCCTGGCCGACTATGTGGACCGCCGCAAGCTGGTGTTCTGGGCGGAGCTGGCCCTGGCCGTACTGACCGGTGTCCTGCTGATCAACGCGCTGACCGGCCCCAGCATCTGGGTGATGTTCGCGGTCGCGGGCCTGACCGCGGCCGTCGACGGCATCCACCGCCCGGCGATGGACTCGATGATGCCGCGCCTGGCCAGGCCGGAGCAGATGTCGGCGGTCGCGGCGCTGAACTCGCTGCGCTACCAGGTGGCGCAGATCGGTGCGCCGACCCTGGCCGGGCTGATGCTGGCCAACCTGAGCGTGGCCTGGGTGTTCGGCTTCGACCTGGCCACCTTCGTCATCTCGCTGATCTGCTTCTCGATGGTGCGCGCGGTGGCCCCGCCGGAGGCGGCCGACCGGCCGTCGCTGCGCTCGGTAGCCGACGGCATCAGGTACGCCAAAAGCCGTCCCGAGCTGATCGGCACGTACCTGGTCGACATCAACGCGATGTTCTTCGCCTTCCCGGTGGCGCTCTACCCGTGGGTGGCCGACCGCTTCGGCGGCACCTCGGTGCTCGGCCTGTTCTACGCCGCGCTGGCGGCCGGCTCGATGCTGGTCACGCTGACCTCCTCGTGGACCGTCCGGGTGCACCGGCACGGGCGGGCGGTGCTGCTGGCCGCCGGCGCCTGGGGGCTGGGCATCGTGCTGTTCGGCGTCGCGGACCAGCTGTGGCTGGCGCTGATCGGCCTGGCCGTCGCGGGCGGCTCCGACATGATCTCCGGGCTGTTCCGGGCCACTATCTGGAATCAGACGATTCCCGACTTCCTGCGCGGCCGGCTGGCCGGGATCGAGATGCTGTCCTACCTGACCGGGCCGATGCTGGGCCAGACCCGGGCCGGGCTCAGTGCCCGCTACTGGGGCTACAGCGGGGCCGTGGTCTGGGGCGGCGTGCTCTGCGTGGCGGGCACGGGCGTGCTGGCGGGCCTGCTGCCGAGCTTCTGGCGGTACGACGGCCGCGACGGCCTCGCCCGCAAGCAGGCCGAGGAGCAGGCGCGCGCTGAACTCGTCCGTGCGGGTGAACCCGAACCGGCGATCGTCCCCGCGTGACGCGCGGCTGAGCTGCCCGACCGCGCGTTCGCCCGAATTCGCCCCTATAGGTCGCTTAACCTATTGACGGGTCATAACGGCGAAACCGAGCGGAGCGGTCGTATGCAGACGAAACCTGTCGAGGTCATCGACTACGACGCCAACGGGTACGACTACCGCAGCTACTGGTCCGGTCGCGACTACGAGTTCTGGGCCGAGGACCGGGTGCTGCGCCGCCTGGTGCCCAAGCTGGGGCGGCCGCGCTGGTTCGCCGACTTCGGCGGCGCCTTCGGCCGCAACGCCGGGCACTACCTGCCGCACGCCGAGCACTCGGTGATCATGGACTACTCGGCCACCAACCTGCGCAACGCCGGCGACCGGTACGCCGCCGAGGTGGCCGCGGGCCGCCTGCACCTGATCCGCTGCGACCTGTACCGCATCCCGTTCCGGGACTTCGCCTTCGACGCCGCCATGGTGGTCCGGGTGCTGCACCACCTGTCCGACCTGGACCGGGGCCTGACCGAGATGAGCCGCACCATCGGCGGTCAGTGGCTGGTCGACGTGCCGATCAAGCACCATGTGCTGGGGCTGGCCCGGGGCCTCAAGGGCGGCGACCTGCGCCGCGTACGCGGGCCGGAGCCGGTCGCGATGGGCGTCGAGGAGCCGTACTGGAACTTCCAGCTGCGCGCCGTCCGGGCCCGGCTGGGCGCGATGGGCTGGCGCACCGCGCTGGGCGCCAGCGTCAACAACTTCCGCCAGTGGGAGAAGGTCGCCCCGGCCAAGGCCACCAAGCTGGCCCGGCCGCTGGTGCACGGCATGGAGGTCGTCGCCCAGACCGCCGGACGGGGCTGGTGGGGGCCCAGCCAGTTCGTCCTCGGCCGCCGCAACGACCCGGCCGCCCCGGCGTACGACCGGCTGCGCCAGCACGGCGACGACCTCGCGCCGCACGTGGCCGACCTGGCCCGCCGCGTGGTCTGCCCGCAGTGCGTCAGCCGCCTCGACTGGACTCCCGACACCGCCACCTGCGCGCGCTGCCAGGTCGTCTTCCCCCGCCAGGGCGCCTTCTGGGACTTCGTCCTGCCCGCCTAGCCCCGAGGTAAGGAAGGGACCCTTCTTATCGCTTTCCGTAGTGGAAGGGCCCCTTCTTAACGGCCTTTACCCGCGCGCTCGCGGCGGGTTAAGGTCGCCGAGTTCGTGTGACGAGAGGAGCTCCCGATGAGGTCTGCCCGCACCGCCGTGTCCACCGGTGCCGTGGCGACCGCAGCTCGGGTCTGCTGACCCCTCCGCCAGTCCGCCGTCTCCGGCACCGGGATCCCCCATCCCGACCACCTTCGGAGACGCATGTCCGCGTACCGCATCTTCCTGCTGCTCAGCGCCGTCGGCTCGTTCGCGGGCCACACCGCGTGGACCCTGAACCTGGTCTACCAGGTGCAGGTGATCGGGCTCGACCCGTTGCAGCTCATCCTCGTCGGCACCCTGATGGAGGCGGTCTGCTTCGCCGCCCAGGTGCCCACGGGCGTCATCGCCGACCTGTACAGCAGGCGGCTGTCAGTGATCATCGGATACCTGCTCATGGGGGCGGGACTGCTGCTGTGGGGCCTGGTCCCCACCTACCCCGCGCTGCTGGCCGCCAACGTCGTGTGGGCAGTGGGCGCGGTCTGCGTCGACGGCGCGCTCGAAGCCTGGGCCGGTGACGAGCTCGGCGCCGACCGGGCCGGACCGGCGTTCGCCCGGGGCGGGCAGTTCGCCCAGCTCGGCGGCGTGCTCGGCATCGGCGCCGCCGTCGCCCTGGCCTCACTCGACCTGGCCCTGCCCATCGTGGTCGGCGCGATCGTGACCCTGGCCCTCGGCGCTCTGCTCGCCCTCACCATGCCCGAACGCCACTTCACGCCGGTGCGCTCGTTCACTCCGGCACCGGCACGCTCGGCCGGTTCCGCCCGGATCGCCGGGCAGTCGGCCATGGCCTCGGCGATCCGGTCGATGGGCGGTCAGGTCCGGGACGGGTTCAAGGTCATTCGACGCAGTTCCGCGCTGCTCGGCCTGGTCGCGGCGACGCTGTTCCTGGCCATGGGCAGTGAGGGGTTCGACCGGCTGTCGCAGCCGCACTTCCTGGCCGACCTGCGCTTCCCCGGGGCGTTGACCCCGCTGGTGTGGCTCGGGTTGTGCACGGTGGCCGCGATGCTCGGCTCCGCCCTGGTCACCGAGGTGATCCGGCGGCGGGTGGACCTCAGCCGGGCCCGGCCGGTAGGGCGGCTGCTCGCCTGGCTGGAGACGGGGGCCGCGCTGGCGGTCGTGGCGTTCGCGCTGGCCGGGAGCTTCTGGGCGGCGCTCGCCGCGTACCTGGTGGCGGGGCTGCTGCGGGCGGCGGTGGGGCCGCTGCTGACGGCGCTGCTGGTCGCGGAGACCGAGTCCGCCACCAGGGCCACGGTGATCTCGATGCAGGCCCAGGTGGACGCGCTGGGGCAGATAGCGGGCGGGCCGCCCGTGGGGGCGCTGGGGCGCGGCTCGCTGCGTGCCGGGATCTCGGCGAGCGGCCTGCTGCTGCTCCCGGCGGCGGCCGTCTTCGCCCTGGTCCACCTGCGCCGCCGCCCCGCGGCCGAGCCACCCACCCGGCGCGCCGACTTCGACCTGGGCGTCTGACCCGGCCGGGTCCGCCGCCCCGTCCGGCTTGATCGCCGTCTACGGCCGGAAGGTGCGCTCCGACCGCGCCGCCGGACCCGAGAAGGAGATCTTGGGCGAGACACTCGGCCGGAGCAGCGAAAAGCCCCAGGTCAGCGGACTGACCTGGGGCTTCTCCTTACCGAGCCGCCTGACGGAATCGAACCGTCGACCTTGTTATTACGAGTAACACGCTCTACCGACTGAGCTAAGGCGGCAACGTCGCATCACTATACGCGATCGAGAGCGGCTGTGCCCACCGGGTAGGCGGCGAGTCACACTCAGGCCGCGACGGGGGCGAAGTCGCCGAACTTGAGCTGGTCCTTCTCGCCGAACCGCTCGGCGTGGCCGACGATGACCCGCTGCACCGTCGCGGCGCCCTCGGCATCGGCGGCCTCGACCCGTACGACGAGCGCATCTTCGGTGGCCGTCAGGTACGCCTTGCCCGCGCCGAACGTGGCGCTGCCGCTGTCCTCGCCCTGCTCCACGTCGATCTTGTGGCTGAAGTGGGACAGCACCTGCTTGAGGTAGCGGGCGGCTCGGTCGGTAGGGGCCTTGCCCTCAGTGATCATCATGCCGCTTAGGCTACCCTTACCACCCCCTCCCCGACCACCCCTCACCTGCCCCTCCCCCTTCACCGCGCCGCAACTCCGCCCACCCCCCACCCGAGCGGTCCTGCAGTTTCGGGGAAACTGCGCGAAAGACGGCCAAGATTCGTGCAAGTTCCCCGAAACCGCAGCACGACCCACCCGGCCAGCGGCCAGCGGCCAGCGCGGCCAGCGCGGGTCGAGGCGCGTCGGCGGAGAGCGGGGGCTCTGTCCGAAAGCCGTAACACACTCGTATTGCCCGTTCGGGCTGCTGACTGGCGATCCACCTCGGACTATGCTGCGCTGCTGTGACAGTGACCCCTCCGCGCAGCCCCTCCGACCCCACGCCGGTGGGCGTACCGAAGCCCCGTCCGAGCAAGCTCGAGCCGGCGCAGCTCGGCTTCACTCCACAGAAGCCGGTGGCCTGGCTGAGCCCGGTGCAGCTGGCCGCGACGGGCGCGCGCGTGGCGTTCGCCGCGCAGTTCGGCGCCTATCTGGACAAGCGCGAGCTGCAGAACGCGTTCCCCACGAAGGTCCACGACGAGCACGCCGAGTGCGAGGACCTGTGGCTGGACTACGTCGCCGACCTCGGGGACGGGTTCAACGCCACGTACTCGATGGCCTATCTGGTGGCTCAGGACGGCCTCGACGTCAACGGGCACCAGCTGCCGCGCGCCGAGGTGCTGGTGCTGGGCGGGGACCAGGTGTACCCGACCGCGAGCGGCAAGGCGTATGAGGACCGCTTCGAGGGCCCGTACCGTGCCGCGCTGCCGCAGGCCCCGCACACGCCGCCGCCGGCGGTCTACGCCCTGCCCGGCAACCACGACTGGTACGACGGCCTGACCGCCTTTCTGCGCCTGTTCGCGCGCCGTGAGGGCGCCCGCATCGGCGGCTGGCGCACCCGGCAGACGCGCAGCTACTTCGCGCTTAAGCTGCCGAACCGGTGGTGGCTGCTGGCCCTGGACGTGCAGGGTGCGGCGTACATGGACGACCCGCAGCTGGAGTACTTCCGGGGCGTCGCGGCGACGTTCGAGCCCGGCGACCGGATCATCCTGCTCACCCCGCAGCCCGCCTGGGTGCAGTCCGAGCAGCACCCGCTCTACTACGACACGATCGACTACTTCCTGCGCGCGGTCATCGACCCGAGCGGCGCGGACGTGGCGATGATGCTCAGCGGCGACCTGCACCACTACGCGCGGTACGCCCAGTCCGACGACGGCCGCCAGCTGATCACGTGCGGCGGTGGCGGCGCCTACACCGCGGCCACCGACAACCTGCCCGACCAGATCACGGTGCCGCCCAAGCACTCCCAGGTACGCCGCCAGAGCACCGGCCAGCCGTACGAGCTGCAGGCGACGTACCCGACGAAGATGCGCTCGCGCTGGCTCGGCACCGGGGTCTTCGCCCGGCTGCCGTGGCGCAATCCGGGCTTCGCCACCATGCTCGGCATCCTGCACACGATGCTCATGCTGGCGCTGAACAACGCCAACGGCCGGATCATCACGGTGCCGATCTTCCTGATGACGGCCATCGTGATGGCCTCGACCATCTTCTTCGCCGTCGGCCTCACCGAGGGGCAGACCCGAATATCGGCGGTGGTCCTGGGCGTGCTGCACGGCACGGCGCACATAGCCCTCGGCGTGGGCGGCATGCTGATCTGGCGCCTGCTGCCGGACGAGAACTGGCGGCAGTGGCAGGTCACCTCGATGGCGGTCGCGGTCTACCTGATCCCGGCGGGCGTCGTGGCGGCGCTGCTGGTCTCGGCGTACCTGCTGGTCGCGGCCCGGTTCCGGGTCAACGTGAACGAGCTGTTCGCCGGTCAGGGCATCGAGGACTTCAAGTGCTTCCTGCGGATGCACTTCACCCCGGACGGGGCCCTGACGATCTACCCGATCGGCATCGACCGGGTCGGCCGCAAGTGGGTCGCGCAGCCGACCGGCTCGTGGTTCCGCCCGAGCAGGCCGCTGCGCCCGCGCCTGATCGACGACGTCATCACGCTGGCACCGGCGGCGCGGCACGCCGCCCCGCCGGCCGAGATCCCGTCGGACACGATCGACGCGAGCACGATCGCTCAGACCGCGTAGCGGTCCTCGTACGACTTGCGGCTCCCGCACACCGACGCCTTCGGGCAGACGGTGCGGGAGCCGTCGGCGTTCAGGCGTACCACGACGGAGTCGCGCGGCACCGAGTGGCCGACCACGCGGCCGTCGCCCTCGGGCGTGCTGACCTGCTCGCCGATGGCCGGGGCGGTGGCGTGGTAGTCGACGTACATCGGGTGCTCGTACTTGAGGCAGCACATGAGGCGGCCGCACGCCCCCGAGATCCGCATCGGGTTGAGCGGCAGGTCCTGCTCCTTGGCCATCCGGATGCTGACCGGCTCGAACTCGGTCAGGAACGTCGAGCAGCACAGGTCGCGCCCGCACGAGCCGATGCCGCCCTGCACCTTGGCCGAGTCGCGGGCCGACAGCTGGCGCAGCTCCACCCGGCAGCGCAGCGTCGCGCCGAGGTCGCGGACCAGGGCCCGGAAGTCGACGCGGTGCGGCGCCGTGAAGTACACGGTGGTACGCGGACCCGCCCCGACCTCGTCGCCGGGGCTGCCCCCGGGCACGTGGTCGACGGCGATGACCTTCATCGGCAGCTCGTGCTCGCGGATGAGCCGGTTCGCGGCGACCCTGGCCTCGGCCTTGCGCTGCCGGATCAGCTCGTCGCGGCGGGCGTCCTCCTCCCCCGCGATGCCGATGACCTTGGGGAAACCGGAGGTGTCCTCGTCGACCCACTCGGTGGCCCAGACGCAGTCGGCGACCTCGGGGCCCTCGTCGGTGGCGACCAGCACCTTGTCGCCGACGCGGGGGCGGAAGTCACCGGGGTCGAGGTAGTAAAGACGCCCGTACCGGTTGAACGTGACCGCGCAGAGCATGCCCATCGGCACACCTTACTTCGGGAATCGGCGGAAACGGTGGGCACGCTCGGACAGAAGTCATAGCCTGCGTACCTTTTCGGCTGATTCGTCGTTAGCTCTTCCGGATACGTGTACGCAGACCGCCGTAACCCGGCCGGTGACCCTTCGTTGGGCCTCGGCGTAGGGTGCGCACCCCCGCGCGCCCCCGCCCATGTGAACCAGGACCGCTCCGCGACACCGCCGTACGGCGGATGCGGGACGCGCCCGGTTCCGCCCCCGGAGGAAGCATGCGTCGCCATCTCGCCGCTGCCGGCACCGTCGCGCTCGTCTCGGTCAGCTCACTCGCGCTCGTCTCCACGCCGTCGCGCGCCGCGACCGGCTGCGACCGCCCCGGCGGGTACGCCGCCGGAGCCGGTGCCGACCTGCTGAAGGTCGCCGCCCTGGACCTGCGCCCGCTGGGCCTGCCGCTGCCCGCCGTGGCGAACCTGACCATCGGCTCCGCCAGCGCGAACATGTCCGCCACCAGCGCCGTCCGCAGCAGCGGCGCGGCGCGGTACGCCGACGCGCGGCTGCTCGGGCTCCGGCTGCCCGCCGGGCCGCTGGCCGCCCGCGTCTACCAGCAGGCGCCGCCGGCGCACCAGGACCCCGTCCGCAACACCGCCACCTCGGTCGACTTCGGCCTGGTCCGGGCGGGCACCGGCAGCCTCGTCGCCAGCGCGGCCTGGGACGAGGGCATGGGCTGCGGCACCGCGCACGGGCCCGCGGGCGACGCCTCGTCCGCGCTGCTCGACGCCGCGGTGCTGCCCGGCAGCCGCGGCGCACTGGTCCGCGCCGAGAGCAACGCCGCGAGCAAGGCCATGACCGGCACCCTGATCCACCGCGGCCGGGCCGCCTCCGCCGCCGGTGCCGAGATCGACCTCGTCGGCCTCGACCTCATCGGCGGTACGGTCCAGGTCGACGTGCTCAAGCCGCCGCGCCTGAAGGTGCTGGCCACCGGGGACGCCGCCACCTCCGCGGTGGACTACCAGGCGCCCCTGCTGAAGATCACCGCGCCCGGCCTGGGCACCCGTACGCTCGACAGCCTGCACCGTACGTTCGAGGTCGCGGTGCCGCTGCCCGCCACGGGCGGCCTGCTCGGCAGCCTGAACCTGCCCGCCCTGCGCCAGCGCGCCCAACTTGAGGGCCTGCCGCTGCTCGAGGGCGGCAACCCGCTCGGCGGCCTGCTCAACGCGCTGCCGGTCGGCAGCCTCACCACGGTCGCGAACCGCCTCACCGGCACGGGCGGCGGCGGCACCCTGCTGCCCGAGCTGCCCGAACTCGGCGGCCTGCCCGAGCTGGGCGACCTGCTCGGCGGCACCCGGCTCGGCGGCCTCGACGGGCCGTGCCAGCTGGCCGTCGTGAAGATCTCGATCGGCAAGGTGGAGCAGCGCGTCAGCGACCGCGGCGTCACCGCGCAGGCCACGAGCCTGCGGGTCGAGGTGCTCGCGCTCGGCAACGACCGCGGGCAGCGGGCCGCCGTGCTCGACCTGGGCGTCGGCATGCTGCACGCGGCCGCGGCGGCGCCCAAGCGCACCGGTGGCGGCGGGAGCAGCCCGCAGCCCAGTACCACCGCCGGTGTCCCCGGCGGCGGCACCTCGCCGTCGGCGAACCCCGGCGGTGGCGGCGGCAGCGGCCCCGACCGGTCCCCGGTCGCCGACACGAACGACTGCGACACCCCCGGCTGCCGCCTGCCGCGTACGGGCACCAACATCGCCCTGATCGCGGGCGCGGGCGTCCTCCTCTTCGTCGCCGGCCGCTTCCTGCTCCTCCTGTCCCGCCGCCGCGCCACCGAGGGCCCCACCGACCTGCTCAACTAACCGGGCTCCGGGCTCCGGGCTCCGGGCTCCGGGCTCCGGGCTCCGGGCGGCATGATCGCCGTCTCGTGTCACGAACTGCGCGCGACGCGCCGCTTCTGACCCGAGGCGGCGATCACCATGTGCGCCAGGCCTGGGGCCTGGTCAGAGGTCTACGTGTAGGGCTGCGGCGGACGGGCTGAGGTCCAGGGTCGCCGCGGTGCTCTCGCGCACGATCGGTACCCGCCCGACCAGTTCCTCGCCCTCCCCGAGCAGCGCGTCGAACTCGGCCAGCAGCGCCGCCCCGATCTCCGCCGCGGCGGCGGCCCGCACCCGCAGCACCCGGTCACCGCCGTCCGCGTCCAGCCGGGCCGACGGCGCCCCCGGGGCCACCCCGGTGACCAGCGCGACCGCCTGGGTGCTGCTCGCCACCCGGGCCAGCACCCGCGCGGCACGCTGCCGCGCCGACTGCAGCCAGTGGGCGAGCTCGTCCAGCCGCTCCGCGTCGGCCCGCAGCTGCTCACTCCAGTCGCGCACCTCGGCCCGTACGGCACCGGCGCGCCGCGCGAAGGCGTCGGCGGCGGGCCCGTTCCAGCCGTATGCACCGGCCCGCTCGACCGGCAGGTCGGTGGCCAGTTCGGCGGCGTCGCGGGCGGCCCGGCGCAGCGCCTCGGCCTGCTCCAGCCAGGGTCCGGGGCTCCAGGCGACGAGGCCGCCGACGAGGTCGCCGGGCAGGGCGCCAGTGCGCCGCAGCAGCGGCCAGACGGGGTGGTCGGCGGGGGCGCCGCACCGGGCGAGCAGGTCGTCGACCTGGCCGAGCAGCCCGGCCGTGTGCGGGTGCAGGCGTGCCAGCGCGTCCATCACGCCACCGGCCCGGTCGCGTCGTCGGCGGCGCGGTAGCCCGCGGCGGCGGCGCGGACGGCGGCGGCCAGCTCGACGAGCTCGCGTTCGCTGCGGTGGGCGCCGTCCTGGCGGGCCGACCAGGCGGTGTCGAGCTGGGCCTGGGCGCTGCCGGCCAGGCGGCCGAGGCGGCCCGGCAGGTCGATCGAGTCGGTCCGGCCGGCCGTGCCGGGGCGGGCTGCGGAGCCGGGGTGGTCGACGTCGATCGCGGCCTGCGGCCACACCGCGTCGAGCCAGGCCGTGCCGGGGCGGGCCCGGCCGAGTTCGGCGCGCACCTGCGCCAGCTCCTGCGCGGCGGTGTCCATCCGCGCGGCGAGACGGTCCATCAGCGTGCACCTCCCAGGTCGGCGTAGCCGCCGAACGTCTCCTCGTACACCTTGCGTCTGGCCCAGCCCGCGGCGTCACCGGCCGCGGTGATCGCCTGCTGGATGGCGCGGGTCAGCTCGACGGCGGTCCGGCCCTCGATCGAGCCGGTGACCACCACCCGGCGCACCGCGCCGTCGGCGTCGGCGACGACCTCGACCAGGTCGTCCGGGGACCGGACGGCCACCTCGATCCGGGCCAGGGCCCGGGTCAGCGTCTCCTGCCGCTCCTCGATGCGCCGGTATGACGCGATCGCCTCCTCGATCCAGGCGTCGTCGATCTCCCGGGGCATGCGTCGCTCCTCAGTGGACTGCGCGGTGCCCGCCGGCGGTCACGGCAGTGCCCGTCGACGCGGCGACAATGCGCTCACCGTACCGGCTGCACGATCAGCGCGGCAGCCCCTGTGGATAATCCACTGTGGACGCAGCGGGCTCAGCCCTGCCACAGCTCCAGCATCATCGCCTCGACGGCGATGCGCGGCTTCACGTTGGCGTCGATCGCGGTACGGCACGTGAGCACGGCCTCCAGCCGCCGCAGCGTGCTCTCCGCCGTCCACCGCTGCGCGGCCGCCTCGGCCAGCGGCGCGGTGTCGGCGTGCACCGGCGCCACGGCGCCGCCCCAGCGGGCGTTGAGCACGTCGCGGTAGAACCCGGCCAGGTCCAGCAGCGCCCGGTCCAGGGCGTCGCGCTGAGCCCGGGTGGCGCGGGACTTCTGCCGCTTCTCCAGGTC
Organism: Catellatospora sp. KI3; assembly: GCF_029948125.1. Lineage (GTDB taxonomy): Bacteria > Actinomycetota > Actinomycetes > Mycobacteriales > Micromonosporaceae > Catellatospora. The sequence continues at coordinate 323,524 of NZ_JASAMB010000006.1, read as the reverse complement.
CTTGAGCTGCCCGGCGATGCCGCGCGCGGCCCCGGCCGAGCCCTTGCCGGTGCCGCCGGCGCCGAGCGCGGTCTCCAGCGCCGCCCGCTCGGCCGCGTCCGTGGCCGCGACCGAGGCCGCCGCCTCCGCCTCGGCCGCCTCGATCAGCGCGGCGGCCGCGTCGAAGCAGGCGCCGACGCCGGTGAGCTGGCGCGGTACGGCGAGCACGGCCGCGCGGCGGTCCCGCGCCTCGCGGTCCCCGGCCAGTCGGCGGGCCCGGCCGACGTGCCCCTGCGCGGCGGCGGCGACCCAGGCCGCGGTGGCCGGGTCGACGCCGTCACGCTCGACCAGCAGCGTGCTGACGGCTTCGGCGCCGGGCTGGCGCAGCGGCACGACCCGGCAGCGCGACCGGATGGTGACCGAGATGTCGTCGGGGTGGTCCGACGGGGCGCAGAGCAGGAAGATCGTCCGGTCCGGCGGCTCCTCGACCGCCTTGAGCAGCGCGTTGCCCGCCGCTTCGGTGAGCCGGTCGGCGTCCTCGATGAGCAGCACCTGCCAGCGGCCGTTGGCCGGGGTGGTGGCCGAGCGCAGCACCAGGTCGCGCATCTGCGCCACCGGGATGCTCAACCCGTCCGGCACCACGAACCGCACATCAGGATGCGTCCCCGCCAGCGCGGTATGACACCCGGTGCACACACCGCAGCCGGGCCCGGCCTCATCGTTGAGAGGGGACCCTTCTACTACGGAATCCGATAAGAAGGGGCCCTTCCTTACCTCGGTGCACTGGAGGGCGGCGGCGAAGGCGCGGGCGGCGACCGAGCGGCCCGAGCCGGGCGGGCCGGTGAACAGCCAGGCGTGCGTCATGGCGCCCGCGCCGACGGCCTCCCCGCGCAGCACCGCGGCGGCGGCCCGGGACGCGGCACGCAGCGTGGCCACGGCCTCGGGCTGGCCGACGAGCTGGGCGAAGACGTCGTTCATGCCCGGCTGGTCCGTAACTCGGCGGAGGACTCGCCCGGGGTGCGCGGCTCGGCCACGCCGTGGGGGCGGGGCTGCTCGTCCGGGGCGGCCGGGTCGGTGTCGCGGGGCGCGGCCGGCAGCAGCGCCGAGACCCGCGCGGCGACCGCGGCGGCGAGGTCGTCCTCGGCCCGGGTGGCGTCCAGCACCAGGTAGCGGTCGGGGTCCTTGGCGGCCAGGTCGAGGAAGCCGTACCGGACGCGCTCGTGGAAGGCCAGCGACTCGCTCTCCAGCCGGTCGGCGCTGCCGCGCCGGTCGACCCGGGCCAGCCCGACCTTGGGGTCGACGTCGAGCAGCACGACCAGTTCGGGCCGCAGCCCGCCGGTGGCCCAGGTGGACAGCCAGGAGATCTCGTCGACGGGCAGGGTGCGCCCGGCGCCCTGGTAGGCCAGCGAGCTGTCGACGTACCGGTCGGAGATGACGACGGCGCCGCGGGCCAGCGCGGGCCGGACCACGGTGGTGACGTGGTGGGCCCGGTCGGCGGCGTAGAGCAGCGCCTCGGCGCGCGGGGCGAGCGGGGCGCCGGCCTCGGCCGGGGCGGCGCTGGTCTCCAGCACCATCTTGCGGATGCGGGCGCCGATCTCGGTGGCGCCGGGCTCGCGGGTGACGACCACGTCGCGGTCCTCGGCCCGCAGCCGCTGCGCGAGCAGCGCGATCTGGGTGGACTTGCCGGCGCCCTCGCCGCCCTCGAAGACCACGAAGACGCCCTGGCGCACGCTGTGCTCGGCGGCGGTGAGCGGGCGGCCGCGCACCGAGCCGATGAGGTCGGCGAACAGCGGCACGCCCGGCTTGTCGTCCATCTGGCGCAGGGCCCAGAACCCGGCCAGCACGCCGAGCACGCCCGCGACGCCGAGCAGGACGCGGGTGGAGGAGATCGGCACGCCGGTGCCGCCGACGTCGTGCGAGCCGCCGACGCCGACCAGTACGCCCGACAGCGAGATCGCCAGCATCAGCACCACCCGGGTGCCGATCTGCACGGTGGCGAAGACCCGGCCGCGCACCTCGTCGCCGACCTCGCCGCCCAGCAGCGTGGTGCCGGACAGGAAGGCCATGCCCGCGCCGGAGCCGACCAGCAGCGCGCCGACGACGGCCAGCGACAGGTGCGGGGCCAGCGAGAGCAGCGCCACGGAGGCGCCCGCGAGCATGATGCTGAGGCAGAACCACCGCTTGCGCGACAGCGCGCCGATCAGGCGCGGGCCCAGCGCGATGCCGAACCCGAGGCCGATGAAGATCACCGCGAACAGGATGGCGAAGGTGGAGTCGCCGCCGCCCAGCGACTTGGCGAAGAACTGCGCCGTGCCGATGACCACGCCGCCGGCGGCGAACGCGCCGAGGATGCCGAAGACCAAGCCGCGCACCATCGGCGTCTTGCCGATGAAGCGCCAGCCGTCGACGAACTGGCGCAGCATGCTCTCGCTGCGCTGCTGCTTGCCGTTGTGCCCGGAGATCTCGCGGATGCCGAAGAACACGACCAGGGCCGTGGCCAGGCGCGACAGCGAGTTGAAGTAGAGGGCGAGGCTGGACGGGTCGGCCCAGGCCGCCACGTGGGTGCCGCTCTTCTCCAGCCACGCGTAGAACTGGTTGAGCACCGCCAGCACGGCGGCGGCGAGCACCGGCGTGATGCCGTACGTCGAGATCAGGGTGAGCTGGTTGGCCGCTTCGAGCCGGGCGCGCGGGATCAGGTTGGGGACCGCGGCCTCCTTGGCCGGGATCCAGATCAGCGTGATCGCCTCGATGATGAACGTGGCCACCGCCGCCCAGCCGACGGTGATCTTCGCGTCGGTGGAGTACAGCGCGACCGTCGGGATCGTGGCGAACAGCACGAAGCGCAGCAGGTCGCAGATGACCATCGTGTAGCGCCGGTCGAACCGGTCGGCCATCACGCCGGCCAGCGGCCCGAGCACCAGCGCCGGCAGCAGCCGGATCGCGATCACGCCGCCGAACGCGAAGCCCTTGGCCGCATCGCCGCTGACCTGCGCCGAGGCGAAGGTGGCGGTGGCCAGCAGGCCCAGCCAGTCGCCCAGCGAGGCGACGCTGAGCACCAGCCACAGCCGCCGGAAGGGTCGGATTCGCAGGATGGCGCGCAGGTCCGCGCCTCCGGTCGGATCGGCCTGGGTGACGGCAGCCGGAAACGGCTCACCGTCGGGTGCCTGCGCTGGCGTGCTGATGGCCGTACCCTCCCGCGTCGCTGCCCAGAGCATGATCGTCAGCCGGGCGTTCCTGCGGCTTCACTCTAGCCCTGCCCCAGCGGGGGCCGACCCGGATCCAACCCTGAAGACTTGCCGCAAAAACGCGGGAGTGGTACGGCCAAAACCCTCAGGCCAGTGCGAACGTCTGCAGGTAACCGCGGACCAGGCGCTTGGACTCCGCCAGCACCGCCGCGTCGCCGTCCGGATGGCGGCGGAACGCCAGCTTGATCAGCGCGTCCGCGGCCTCGACCGAGACGGTGAGCGCGAAGCGCAGCTCCGGCCCGTCCGGCGCGTTGTGGAACCGGACCAGCAGGTCGGCGAGGTGGTCGGCGATGACCGCGTTGTTGTCGCGCTCCGGGTCGATCAGGTGCACGTCCACCACGTCGCCGAAGTGCAGCGTACGGAAGCCGGGCACGCTGCGGTGCAGCTCGATGTACTCCTCGATGGCCCCGTCGACGCCGTCCCACCAGTGGGCCAGCTCACCGGCGGGGATCCGCTCGGCCAGGCGCTCCATGTACGCCTCGACGTTGCGCAGCGTCAGCGCCTGCACGATGGCGCGCTTGTCCGGGAAGAACTGGTACACCGAGCCGATCGCGACGCCGGCCCGCTCGGCGAGCAGCGTCGTGCTGAGGCCGTCGTAGCCGACCTCGTCGATCAACTCCGCGCACGCGTCGAGCATGCGCTGCACCCGCGCGACACTGCGGCCCTGCACCGGCACGCGACGCAGCGGGCCGGTACTGACTGCTGGTGTGGACACTTATCCGCTCCTCACCGCGGCGTGCGTTCCGGGACCCGGACGCGACGCTCGCATCGACACCCTACCCAGGGTCAACGACCCTGGGCAGGGTCGGTAAGCGGTCAGCTTGCTGTCTTCTTGGCGGCAGCCTTCTTCGGCACACTCTTGGCGGGCTCGACGCCCTGCTGAGCCGCCTTCGCGGTCGCCTTCTTGGCGGCGGTCTTCTTGGCCGTCTTCTTCGCCACAGTGGTCTTGGCCGCGGCGGCCTTCTTCGCCGGTGCCTTCTTGGCGGCCGTCTTCTTCGGCGCGGGGCCCTTCGCCCGCTTCTCCGACAGCATCTCGCTGGCCTGCTCGATGGTCAGGCTCTCCGGGGTCTGCCCGCGCCGCAGCGAGGCGTTGCTCTCGCCGTCGGTGACGTACGGGCCGAACCGGCCGTCCTTGATGACCAGGGGCTTCTCCGTGAGCGGGTCGACACCCATCTCCCGCAGCGGCGGCTGGGCGGCCTTGCGGCCCCGCTGCTTCGGGGCGGCCAGCAGCGCCAGCGCCTGGTCGAGGGTGACCGTGAACAGCTGCTCCTCGCTCTCCAGCGAGCGCGAGTCCCCGGCCCGCTCGATGTACGGGCCGTACCGGCCGTTCTTGGCGAAGATCTCGGTGCCGTCGGCGTCCTTGCCGACCAGGCGGGGCAGCGACAGCAGCCGCAGCGCCTCGGCCAGGGTCAGCGTGTCCGGGGTGTGCGTCTTGAGCAGCGAGGAGTTGACCTCGCCACTGGAGACGTACGGGCCGTAGCGGCCGGACTTGAGCACGACCGGCTCGCCCGTCTCCGGGTGGTCGCCCAGGCGGCGCTCACCGCCGCCGCCGAGGAACAGCTCCTCGACCTTCTCCGGGGTGAGCTCGTCGGGGGCCAGCCCTTCCGGGATGGAGACGCGGTCCCCCTCGCTGGCGGTCTCGGCGTCGGGGTCGATGTCGGTGCCCGGCGCGTGGCCGTGGCCGTTCGCTCCGCGCTGCAGGTACGGCCCGTACTTGCCGACCCGGACCACCACGTCGCGGCCCTGCTCGTCGGTGAACAGCTTGATCGAGTTGATGCTGCGCGCGTCGATCTCGCCCAGGTGCTCGGTGACCAGCTTCTTCAGGCCGCCGGCCTGCGCGACCGAACCCTCTGCCGCGCTCGGCGAGCCGAAGTAGAAGGAGGTCAGGAACTCCAGCGCGGTGGCGTCGCCACCGGCGATCTGGTCGAGCTGGTCCTCCATCGCGGCGGTGAAGCCGTAGTCGACCAGCCGCGGGTAGTGCTGCTCCAGCAGCCCGATCACCGCGAACGCGACGAACGTCGGGATCAGCGCCTGGCCGCGCTTGTTGACGTAGCCGCGGTCCTGGATCGTCTGCATGATCGACGCGTACGTCGACGGGCGGCCGATGCCCAGCTCCTCCAGCGCCTTGACCAGCGAGGCCTCGGTGTAGCGGGCGGGCGGCTGGGTGGTGTGCCCGACCGCCTCCAGCCCTTCCTCCTTGAGCTTCTGGTCCTTGACCAGCACCGGCAGCTTGCGCTCGGCGTCGTCGGCCTCGGCCGTGTCGTCGTCGGAGGACTCCACGTAGGCGCGCAGGAAGCCCGGGTCGGTGATGGTGCGGCCGCTGGCGCCGAAGTCGGCGTCCTCGTTGGCGGCGGTGGTGGCGCGGATGCGCACGCTGACGCTCATGCCGACCGCGTCGGACATCTGCGAGGCGATGGTGCGCTGCCAGATCAGCTCGTAGAGCTTGTACTCCTCGGTCGACAGCTCGCCGCGGACCGACCCCGGGGTGCGGAAGTGGTCGCCGGCGGGGCGGATCGCCTCGTGCGCCTCCTGCGCGTTCTTAACCTTGCCGGAGTAGCGGCGCGGCTGCGGCGGGACGGCGCCGGAGCCGTACAGCTCGGCGATCTGGGTCCGGGCGGCGGCCAGCGCGGACTCGGAGAGGTTCACCGAGTCGGTACGCATATAGGTGATGTAGCCGTTCTCGTACAGCTTCTGCGCGGTGCGCATCGTCGCCGCGGAGGAGAAGCGCAGCTTGCGCGCCGCCTCCTGCTGCAGCGTCGAGGTGATGAACGGGGGGTACGGCTTGCGCCGGTACGGCTTCTCCTCGACCCGGGTGACCGTGAACGGCCGGTCGTCCAGCCGCGCGGCCAGCCCCCGGGCGCCGTCGCCGTCGAGCTGCACCACGCCCGCGCCCGGCTTGAGCCTGCCCGTGGTCGGCTCGAAGTCCTTGCCGGAGGCGATGCGGTCGCCGTCCAGCGCGATCAGGGTCGCGGTGAAGGTGCGCGGGCCGTCGCCGGGCTTCTCGACCGCGAGCGTCGCGGTGATGTCCCAGTAGTCGGCGGCGCGGAACGCCATCCGCTGCTTCTCCCGCTCGACCACGATCCGGGTCGCCACCGACTGCACCCGGCCCGCGGACAGGCCGCGCTGGACCTTCTTCCACAGCACCGCCGAGACGTCGTACCCGTAGAGGCGGTCCAGGATGCGGCGGGTCTCCTGCGCGTCGACCAGGTCGCGGTCGATCTCGCGCGGGTTGGCCACGGCCGCCTGGATGGCCGGCTTGGTGATCTCGTGGAAGACCATCCGCTTGACCGGCACCTTGGGCTTGAGCGTCTCCACCAGGTGCCAGGCGATCGCCTCGCCCTCGCGGTCCTCATCTGTGGCGAGGAAGACCTCGTCGGCGTTCTTGAGCAGCTCCTTGAGCTTGCTCACGTGCTTGGCCCGGTCCGGGTTGACGATATATACGGGGGCGAAGCCGTTGTCCACGTCGACGCCGAGGTAGGCCCACGGCTCCTTCTTGAACTTCTCGGGCATCTGCTTGGACCCCGCCGGGAGGTCGCGGATGTGCCCGAGGCTCGCCTCGACGACGTATCCCGGGCCGAGGTAGCCCGAAATCGTCTTCGCCTTCGCCGGGGACTCGACGATCACCAGTCGGTTCCTGGAAGCTGTCGGCACGTTTCTCTCTCCGCGGTGGTCCGGGTGGCTGTAGCCGCTACGGGGCGGCTCGGTCTGAGGTTACGCAGCGAGCGGGCGGCGGCGACTGCCCCCGAGAGGGGGACAACCGGCCGCGGATGTTCAAGGTAACGCTCAGTGTGCGCCAGGGGTTACACGCCCCATCGACGTACGGGCACATTCTTGTGACCGGAGACACGATACTCCGCGCCATAAACCGGACAAGAGGGATTCCACCAGTCGCACATCACCAAGATCGTTTCGTGGTGCAGTTTCGGGGAAACTGCAGGAATCTTGGCGTTCATTCGTGCACTTTCCCCGAAAGTGCACGAATCCCGGGCGCGGCGCCGCAGGGACCGCGCCGGTCAGGCCCAGCCGTGGCGGGCGGCGTGCCAGCCGAGCTGCATGCGGGTGTCGACGGCGGCCAGGTCCATCAGGTGGCGCAGGCGGCGCTGGAGTGTCCGCAGGGAGAGGTCGAGCTGGGTGGCCACCGCCTGATCGGTCAGGCCGGAGAGCAGCAGGGCCAGGATCCGCCGGTCCAGCTCGGTCGGCCCGTCGGTCGCGAGCTCCGTGTACGTCGCCTCACCCGACGCGAACGCGGCCAGCTCCAGCGGGTACGCCCGCTGCCAGACGATCTCGAACAGCGCCTCCAGCGCCGACAGCAGCGCGCTGCGGTGCAGCAGGACCGCGCCGGGCTCGCTGCCTGGCAGGAACGACACCGCGATCGGCACCAGGGCCAGCTCCTCGTCGGCCAGGATCAGCTTCATCGGCAGCGAGTCGGCGACCCGCAGCTCCAGCCCGCGCCGCAGCGAGTCGATGATCTCCGGCACGATGCCGGGCTCGGACAGCACCGGCCGCTCCAGCACCACGCGGAAGCGCACCCCGCGCTCGGCGGCGGCGTCCTCCTGGGCGTTCGACCCCGGCGGCACCGCGATGTACGGCGCGGTGACGAAGTGCCGGATCTCCTTGCGGGCCGCCTGCTGCACCTGCTGGAACCGGTGGCGGATGGCGTCGACGCCGGACAGGACCTCGATCAGTTCGCCGATGCTGCGCCCGGCCACCGCCGCGCGGTGCTCCTCGGCGAGCGTGACCAGTGCCTGCTCGGCCATCCGCAGGCCGTCGCGCCGTTCGGTGATCATGGCGCCGAGCGCCATCGCGGGCGGCGCGGAGACGTACGCCTCGCCGCCGGAGCGCAGGGCCAGGCCGCACTCGACCAGCCGCGCCAGCGCCCGGTCCACCTCCGGCTCGGGCAGCTCCAGCACGTCGGCCAGCAGCATCGCGGTGGCGGCGGGGCGGCTGAGCAGGGCCCGGTAGACCCGCTCCTCGGCGGGGTCGAGCCCCAGCGCGCCCAGCATCGGCACCCTCCCCATCGGCGATGACTGCGGGGAGAGTATGCGCCACGGCGCGGAAGCTTGAATAGTCCCTGTTGACGGGCGGTCAGACGGGACGGGCCCCGGGAAGTCGCCTCCCCGGGGCCCACCTTGGTGACTCATCGCAGGCCGTACGCCCGGATGATCTCGTTCTTGACGCTGTAGCCGCTGTCGGTCTCGGCGCTCGCGCGCACCGAGACGAAGCCGCCGGCCTTGTTCGCAGTCTTGAACGAACCGGTCCAGTAGCCGTTCGCGCCCTTGGCCAGGGTCACCTTCTGCCAGGTGGCACCGTCGTCGTAGGAGACCGACAGGGTCACCTTGACGACCTTGCCGGGCACGGTGCCCAGGTCCATCGAGACCGGGTGCAGCGAGATCTGCTGCACCGCGTTCGCCTTCACGTCGCCGTGCAGGTCGGACTCCAGCTTGTAGTCCAGGTTCAGCACCGAGAACGGCTGGAAGTAGTCCGAGTCCACGTAGTCCGACATCCAGGTCCACTCGCTGTGGGTGCGGGTCGACAGCCGGAACTGGTCACCGGGCCGCTCCGCGTCCAGGACGGCGCGGTAGGGCAGGTTGCCCGCGGGCACCTCCTGCCACTGCATGTCCGCGCTGAACTGGTTGTCGCGCAGCAGCGTGTCGCCCTGGAAGACCTGCAGGTGGGTCGGGGTGGCACCCCACGGCAGGTAGCCGCCGAGCCGCATCGTGTCGCTGGAGGAGCTCCACGGCTGGACGTTCCAGGTCATGAAGTTCTGGGCGCGCGAGTTGTACACGCCGAACGAGTCGCTGAACCCGGGGCGGGTCGCCGGGGCGAACCAGTCCAGGCGGGTCGTGCTGCCCTTGGCGTACGTGTTGACGCCCGACACCATCTCCCACGGCAGCTCGCTGTTCAGGTTCTGCGCGTGCGACTCGACCCACACCTGGTTCGGGGTGACCCACTCGACCCGGGTGCCCGGGTGCCACTCGCGCTCGTGGAAGCCGAGCGAAGGGCTGAGCGTCAGGTCGTAGCGGTAGCCGGACGCGTCGCCCGGCTCGGCCGCGTTGTAGTAGCGGGCGTCGATCCTCGCCAGGTCGCGCTGGCTCGGCTTGTACACCAGCGGCTGGTTCGGCACCTGGCCCAGGTAGTCGCGGGCCAGGTCGTAGATGAACGGCGTGTACTCGGTCTGCTTCACCCGCAGGTTGAAGAAGCCCAGCTTGGCCAGGGCGATGAGGGTCTTGCCGGCGTCACGGTGCACCGAGGCGACCGGGATCGTCGACTCGCCGACGTACTCCAGCAGGCCGCCGGGCTGGTCGTTGACCACGACCAGGGCCTTGGCCCCGGCCGCGATCGCGGCGGCGGTGCGCTCCTCGGGCGTCACCGTGTCGCTGCGCTCCACGACGACGAGCTTGCCCTTGGCCTTGACCTTGCTGTAGTCGGCCGCCGCGCCCTTGCCGGCGTAGATCGCGCGCAGCGTCTCCGAGGCCGTGCCCAGGGCGCTGCCCGCCTGCGTCATCGTGTCGAACTGGACCAGGCCGGCCACCGCGCTCACGCTGATCAGCGCCTCACCCTTGCGCCAGCGGGTGGTCAGGGTGAAGTCGCCCCTGGTCATCTGCTGCGTCGGCGACACGTAGATGTCGTCGTACGCCATCGGGATCTGGTAGGCGCTGCGGAAGTCGAAGTACGGGTCGAGGTCGCGGTAGTGGACGTTGAAGTCCACCTTGCGCTGGCGGTCCTCGGCGCGCTGCGGCGCCTGGGTCTCCAGCAGCCGCGCCTTGCGCGCGTCGAACACGACCTCGGCGGAGCCGCCCGTGAGCAGGACCTCCGGGGCGACCAGGACGGCCAGACCGCTGCGGTCCGGCTTCTCACCCGCGACGTCGAGGGACGTCGTCAGGGTGTACGCACCCGGCGGCAGGCGCAGGGTGGTCGAGCCGTCGACGTACTGCGCCCACGGCCAGCCGTCGCCCGCCAGGTTGATCCCGACGTAGCCCGCGGCGGGCTTGCCGTCGCGGCCGACCAGCTTGATGGTCAGGTCGTAGCGCTCGTCCTCCTTGAGCAGGCCCACGGAGGTACGGGTCACCGCCTGGCCGGTGGCCGCGTCGGTGCCGACCACGTAGCCGACGCTGCGGCCGGTGGGGGCGGTCTGCGGGTCACCGGTCACCGGGACCGAGGCGGTGCCGCCGGCCGGGACGGTGACGGTGCTCGCGCCCAGCGTGAAGGTGCCGTCGGTGTTGGTCAGCGCCAGGTTCAGCGTGGTGTCGGCGGTGCCGCTGTTGGTGAAGGTCAGGTCCTTGGTGACGGCGGTCTCGCTCGGCTGGTGCGGCCACGTGTAGTTGCCGAAGAACAGCGTCCCGGTGCCGCGGACCGTGTTGCGGACGGCGGCGGCCACGTCGACGCGGCCGGTGCCGACCTCGTACGGGCTGTACCACTCGGCCAGGCCCTTGGCGCTGCTCATCAGCGCCTCCTTGAGCTGCTGGCCGGTCCAGTCGGGGTGCCGCTGCTTCAGGATCGCGGCCGCGCCGGACACGTGCGGGGTGGCCATCGAGGTGCCGCTGATGGTCCAGTACATGCCGTCGTTGGCCGGGGTGGTCTGCTGCTGCGAGCGGGCGGCCGTGATGTCCACGCCGGGCGCGGAGATGTCAGGCTTCATCGCGCCGTTGGTCAGCGGGCCGGTGCTGGAGAAGTACGCCAGCTGGTCCTGCTTGTCGGTCGCGGCGACGGTCAGCGCCGAGGCGGCCGCGCCGGGTGCCGAGATCGTCTCCGGACCGGCGTTGCCGGCGGCGATGACGAACAGCGTGCCGTACTGCGCGGACAGCTGGTCGACCGCCATCGACATCGGGTCGGTGCCGTCGGACGGGGTGGTGTCGCCGAGGCTCATGCTGACGATGTCGGCGCCCTGCTGGGCCGCCCACTCCATGCCGGCCATGACCCACGAGTCGGCGCCGTAGCCCTCCTCGCCGCCGAGCACCTTGCCGACGATCAGGTCGGCGCCGGGCGCCACGCCCTTGTAGTCACCGCCGGAGGCGGCGCCGGTGCCCACGATCGTCGAGGCGACGTGGGTGCCGTGGCCGTGGATGTCGATGACGGTCTCGCCGGGCACGAAGCTCGCGGTGCCGTCGATCTGGGTGGCCAGGTCGGGGTGGGTGGTGTCGATGCCGGTGTCCAGCACGGCGATCTTGACGCCGTGGCCGTCGTACCCGGCCGCCCAGGCCTCGGGCGCGCCGATCAGCGGCACGCTCTCCTTCAGGTTCACCTTCACCCGGCCGTCGAGCCACAGCTTCGCCACGCCCGAGCCCAGGGTGGTGCTGCCCTTGCCCGCCGTGGCGGCGGCCGGTGACGCGATGGTGGTCCAGAAGGTGCGCGTCTGCCGCTTGTCGGCCGACAGCGCGGCACCGTGGACGCCCGCCAGCCTGCGCACCAGCCTGCTGCCGCGCGGGGCCGCCGGGTCGGCCGCCTTGGTCTTCGCCTTGGGCTGGGTGTACGTCGCGATCAGCGGCACCTGGCTCGACCTGGCGTCGTCGTAGCCCATCTCGATCAGGTCCGTGACGTCGAACAGGCGCCGGTCCAGCTTGTTCGCGTACAGCAGCGACGCGGCCTCGTCCGGGATGACGTAGAGGTCGCCCTTGATCTCCTGGATCTTCACGCCGCCGACGGCGTTGTCCGGCCGGTCGACATCGGCGATCTGCCGGCCGTCAGACATCGTGGTGACGGTGACGACATCGCCGGTGACCAGGGTGACCTTGTGGGTCGCCGAGGGCTTGGCGGGCACGAGTGGCTTGCTCGGCGCGGCCAGTGCGGGCGCCTGCACGACGGCGAGACCCGCCGCCAGCAGCGGCACCGCGGCGGCCGCCGAGATCAGCTGCCAGCGTCTGCGCCGGGAGCCGGAAGGCTGTGAGGGGGAGAACATGACAAGGGTCTACCGGTCGGCGACCCCTCAGGTGAATAGGCGTCGTTGGCGGGGTTCCGTCATGGCGAAAGCCCGCCAACTCGCTGGTGGCGCTGTGATTACGCACAGCTGAAGGTTTCGCGCCGACACAGCGCCGGGACCTGCGCGGGAACGCGGTGCGGCAGGACCCGGCGGCCCTGGTGACCTGGCGCGAGACGCTTTGCCCTGGTCACCGGGCCGCTACACTGGGCGCCGCTGAGGTGTGACGGTGAGGTGCGAAGTGGAGTTCCGGCTGCTCGGGCCCGTCAGCGCCACAGTCGCCGGGGAGTCTGTGCCGCTGGGCGGGACCAAGCCCAAAGCGCTGTTCGCGGCGCTGCTGCTCGAGCACGGCCGGGTCGTGCCGACCGAGCGCCTGGTCGACGTGCTGTGGGGCGTCGACCCGCCCGACAGCGCCCGCGCCCTGATCCAGACGTACGTCTCCAGCCTGCGCCGGGCCTTCGCGGCACGCGGCGTCGAGGACGTCATCGCCACCACCGCCCCGGGCTACACGGTGCGCATCCCGGCCGGCTCGCTGGACCGCGACCTGTTCGCCGACCTGGTCGCCCAGGCCCGCGGCGCCGCGGCGGCCGGTGACCATCCGCTGACCGCCAACCTGCTGCGCCGCGCCGAGTCGCTGTGGGAGGGTGCCGCCCTGGCCGGGCTGGCCGAGACCGGGCTGGCCGCCGACGCCGCCCGGCTGGACGAGATGCGCGTGGCCGCCGCCGAGGAGCGCATCGCCGCCGAGATCGCGCAGGGCCAGTGGGGCGAGCTGGTCGGCGAGCTGACCGTCCTGGTCGGCCGCAATCCGACCAACGAGCGGCTGCGCTGCCAGCTGATGACGGTCTACTACCGGCTGGGCCGCCAGGCCGACGCGCTGGCCTGCTTCCGCGACGCGCGCGAGGTGCTCATCGACGAGCTGGGGGTCGAGCCGGGGCCGGAGCTGACCGCGCTGCACCACGCCATCCTGCGCGGCGAGACCGAGCTGCTGGCCGCCACGTCGAGCTCACCGGAGCAGGCCGCCTCGGGGGCGGTGCACCCGGTGCCGGCGCAGCTGCCGCCGGTGCCCGCCGACTTCACCGGCCGGGGCGATCAGGTGGACCGGCTGGTCACGGCGCTGCGGCTGCGCGAGGGCGGGCTGCCCGCCGTACAGGTGATCGCCGGTCCCGGCGGCACCGGCAAGTCGACCCTGGCCGCTCGGGTGGCCCACCAGCTCACCGCCGACTTCCCGGACGGGCAGCTGTACGCCGAGCTGCACGGCATGTCCGACGCCCCGGCCGACCCGGCCGAGATCCTGGCTCGGTTCCTGCGCGCGCTCGGCGTCGACCAGTCGCAGCTGCCCGACGGCGCGGCCGAGCGGGCCGACCTGTACCGCAGCCTGCTCGCGCAGCGCCGGATGCTGGTGCTGCTCGACGACGCCGGGTCCGAGGCGCAGGTGCGCCCGCTGCTGCCGGGCAGCACCGGCAGCGCCGTGCTGGTGACCAGCCGGGACCGGCTGCCCGGCCTGGCCGGGGCGGTGCTGACCGAGCTGCCGATGCTCGACCCGGGCGAGGCGCTGCAGCTGCTGCGGCGGCTGGCCGGGACCGAGCGCATCGACGCGGACCTGCCCGCCGCGGCCCGGATCATCGAGTACTGCGACGGGCTGCCGCTGGCGCTGCGCATCGTCAGCGCCCGGCTCGCGGGCCGCCGTACGCTGCCGCTGCGGCAGCTGGCCGACAAGCTGGCCGACGAGAGCAGGCGGCTGAACCACCTGTCCGTGGGCGATGTGGGGGTACGCAGCACGATCGAGGTCAGCTACCGCGCGCTGGAGGCCGACGCGCGCTCGGTGCTGCGGCGGCTGGGCTACTTCGGGGTGCCCGACTTCTCGCCCTGGGTGGTTTCCTGGCTGGCCTCGGCGCCGCTGGCCGACGCCGAGGAGCTGGTGGAGCGCCTCGTCGACGAGCACCTGGTGGAGTTCGTCGGGGTGGACCGGATGGGCGGCATGCGCTACCGGCTGCACGACCTCATCCGCCTCTACGCCCGCGAGTGCGCGGTGATCGAGGAGCCGCCGCAGGAGCTGACCGACGCGGTGGCGCGGGCGCTGCGCGGCTGGCTGGCGCTGATCAACCGGGCCGCGGCCGAGTCGCCGCCGGCCGAGATGCGCTGGCGCCGCGCCCCGTCGACCTTCTTCCCGGTCGACGACGAGGTGACCGCGCTGGTCATCGCCGACCCGTGGGACTGGTTCGAGGCCGAGCAGTCGGCGCTGGCCGCGGGCGTCGAGCGCGCGGGTGCGCTGGGCATGTACGACCTGGTGTGCGAGTTCGCCTCGTCCCGCAACGCGTCGGCGTTCATGGGCACCAACCGGTTCGAGGCGCGCAGCCGGGTCGTCGAGGCGGCCCTGAGCGCGGCCCGCGAGGCCGGCCTGCCGCAGGACGAGGCGGTGATCCTGACCGAGCTGGGTCAGCTGCGCTACGACCAGGACCACTACGCCGACGCGCGGCGCCACTTCCGGGCCGCGCTGAGCCTGTTCCGCGACCTGGACGACCAGCCTGGGCAGGCCGCCGCGCTGGCCGGGCTGGGCATCGCCTGCCGGGAACCGGGCCGCCTGGCCGAGGGCATCCACTTCCTGGACCAGGCGGTGGTGCTGCTGCACGAGGCGGGCGACGACACCGGCATCGGGTACGCGCGGCGGCTGGCCGGGTCGATCCGGCTGGAGCTGGGCGACTACCCCGGCGCGTGGGAGGACCTGTTCGAGTCGCTGGCGGCGTACCGGCGGGTGGGCAGCCGGCTGGGCGAGGGCCACACGCTGCGCACGCTGGGGCTCTATCACCGGGCCCGGGACGAGTGGGACCGGGCGCGGGAGCTGTGCGAGCTGTCCGTGGAGATCTTCCACGAGCAGCGCGACGAGCTGATGGAGGCGTACGCGGTGCGGGCGCTGGCCAAGACGCGGCTGCGGCAGGGGTTCCCGGACGAGGCGCTGCCCCGGCTGGAGTGGGCCCTGTCGGTGAGCCACACCATGGGCGACCGCTGGGGGCAGGCGGCCACGCTGCGCGTACTCGGGCAGCTGCACCTGACCTGCGACCGGCTGGACCTGGCCGAGGCCTGCCTGGACGCGGCGCTGGGCATCTGGCAGACCATGGACGTGCCGCTGTGGCAGGCGCGCCTGGACCGCGACCGCGCGGCGCTGCTGAGCGCCCGCGGCGACCGCGAAGGGGCCGCCGCGGCTCGCGACCGCGCCCGCAAGGTCTTCCACGACCACGGCGCGCGCGAGTACGTGGAGTACGCGCCCGGCCACTGACCGTGGGAATCGGCCTCCGATGTGCACCGCAGGCCATCCGACCTGGTCAATTACAGAAAAGTTAAAGCGTCTGCCGGAAAGATGACAGCCGTCGGAGATACGGGTGGCTGGGCACGGGGCCAGCCACCCGTATCCGGCACACATACGCCTGGGCACGGGGGGAAGGGGGAAGTGTCATGGCGGAGATGGTGCTGCTGTCGGATGCCGCGGTCGTGCAGACCCCGGTGACCGACTGCCAGGAGGCGTTGATCGATCTGCGGACCGTGGGGGCGCTACGGCTCGACGACCGGCTGGCCGATCCGGACGGCGCCTTCGCGCACGTCCGCCTGAGCGTGGTGGACCGGCTGGTCACCGCGCAGACCCTGCTGCCGTCGGGGCTGCGGCTGCTCATCGTCGAGTGCTACCGGCCGATGCGCCTGCAGCGCGAGTACTTCGACGCGCACAAGCAGCGGCTGCGCGGCATCCAACCCGGCCGCGACGACGACTGGTACCACCGGCGGGCGAGCCGCTACATCTCGCCGCCCGAGGTCGCCCCGCACGTGGCCGGCGCCGCGGTCGACCTCACGCTGTGCACCGCCGACGGGACCGAGATCTGGATGGGGACCCAGGTCAACGACACCGACAGCGAGGCCTGCCACACCGACTCGGCCAACGTCTCCGCCGAGGCAGCCCGCCATCGCCGCATCCTCGGCGACGCGCTGACCTCGGTCGGCATGGTCAACTACCCGACCGAGTGGTGGCACTGGTCCTACGGCGACCGCTACTGGGCGCACGTCACCGGCGCAGCCTCGGCCCGCTACGGCCCGGTCGAGTCGGTCCCCGTGCCGGCCGGACGCTGATCCAGTAGCAGCCACTCCTCGGCACTCGGCGCTTCGACAGTCGCGGGGGGCGACTTCGGAGCCGGGGTGGGTCGCCGCGCCGACGTCGCGTCGGACTCCGCGGCGAACGTGGCGTCGCCGGGCCAGGTGCCCGGCGGCGCCACGTGGGGGCGCTCGCCGATCAGCTCCCGCAGCCGGGCCACCCGCCGCCGCCCGCTGATCCGCAGCGCCGGGCCCTTCGCCAACTCGGCGGCGCTGGCCAGGGCGGTGAACGCGCGCAGCGCCACCGCGCCGCAGTGCTCGTCGCTGGCACCCAGCCGCAGCGTCGCGCCGTCGCCCTCGGGTTCGACCGTGCCCGCCGCCGCGAACCACAGCCGCAGCCGGGCGCCGTCCAGGGCGAACCCCGCGGGCGGGCGCTTGCCCGAGCCGCGCAGCCAGGCCTCGCCCAGCGGCGCCAGAATCCCCGTGTACGACGTACGCACCCCGAAGTGGCCCTCGATCGCGGCCTCCTCCCAGGAGGTCTCCAGGCCGCGCGCGGTGAACTCGGCCGCCAGCGCGTGCACCCGCCAGGCGGCGTCCACCACCGTCGACACCCGGGCCGTGCCGCCCATCCGGGTCACCTGGCCGGGCCCGATGAGCAGCCCCGACAGGTCGTACGGCGAGGGCCGCACCGACTCGGCGGAGAACATGGCCAGCTGCCGGTTCAGAGACACTCCGGTACCTCGGCGAACGCCTGCTGCAGCTCGGCCGAGCGCAGCGAGCTCGTGTCGAGCGCGCTGGCGGAGTACTCCTGCTGCAGGGTGACCATCACGCCGGAGACGCGCTCGTAGAAGACGCCCGAGTCCTCCGTGGACAGGTCGCGGACCGCGTCGCCGGCCTTGCCGTACGCGTCGCGCACCTTGGTCAGGGAGTCGGCCACCCCGGTCGCGATCGCCGAGCCGTCGTCCACCTCGGGCACCCCGGCGGCGACGACCTTGCCGCGGGCGCGCTCGCTGGCGTCCCGGGCCCCCTGGAGCATCCGGACCAGGTTCTCCTTGGCCTGCTCGGGCGTGGTCGAGGTGGGGGTCTGCTGCTGGGCCCGGGTGGTCAGGGTGGAGATCTCATCGCGCCAGGGGGTGAGCGCCGAGCAGACCGAGGCCGCCCACACCCGCGGCGGGGGTCCGGACGCGACGCAGCCACCGAGCCCGACCAGCCCCACCAGCCCGACCAGCACGGCCAGCGGCAGCGCCGGCACGGCACCGGATTTCGAACGCATACTCCGCACCTTATGCCGTGGGGGCCGCCTCCCGGCAGCCCCCACGATTACCACTGATCTCTGGAGATCAGTACCTGCTGGTGCTCAGGCGTTGACCTTCTCACGCTGCGACGAGGACGCAGCGTCAGCTTTTCCCTCGTCACCCGCGCCCACCGCGACCGGCTTGCGCTTGTTGATGAACACCGCCACCACGATGACCGCGGCGCAGAACAGGGCGATCCCGGTGCGGGCACCGGCGTTCGCGCTCTCGCCGTACCACAGCGCCACCACGGCGGGGGCGATCAGCAGCGAGACCAGGTTCATGACCTTGATCAGCGGGTTGATCGCCGGACCGGCGGTGTCCTTGAACGGGTCGCCGACGGTGTCGCCGATGACGGTCGCGGCGTGCGCGGGCGAGCCCTTGCCGCCGTGCGCGCCGTCCTCGACCATCTTCTTCGCGTTGTCCCAGGCGCCACCGGAGTTGGCCAGGAACACGGCCATCAGGGTGCCCGCGCCGATGGCACCGGCCAGGTACGACGCCAGCGCGCCCGCGCCGAGGCCGAAGCCGACCGCGATCGGGGCCAGCACCGCCAGCAGACCGGGGGTGATCAGCTCGCGCTGCGCGTCCCGGGTGCAGATGTCGACGACCTTGCCGTACTCGGGCCGCTGGGTGCCGTCCATGATGCCCGGCAGCTCGCGGAACTGGCGGCGCACCTCGTGCACCACGGCACCGGCCGAGCGCGACACCGCGTTGATGGCCAGGCCCGAGAACAGGAACACGACCGAGACGCCGATGAGCAGGCCGACCAGGTTGGCCGGGTTGGCCACGTTCAGCATCTCGTCGATGACGTCGCCGGCGGTCTTGCCCGCCTCGGTCAGCGACACCCCGAGCGTGTCCGTGTACGACCCGAACAGCGCGGTCGCGGCCAGCACGGCCGTCGCGATCGCGATGCCCTTGGTGATCGCCTTGGTGGTGTTGCCGACCGCGTCGAGCTCGGTGAGCGTGCGCGCACCCTTCTCGTCGATGTCGCCGGACATCTCGGCGATGCCCTGCGCGTTGTCCGAGATCGGGCCGAAGGTGTCCATCGCGACGATGACGCCGACGGTGGTCAGCAGGCCGCAGCCGGCCAGCGCGATCGCGAACAGCGAGACGACCAGGTTGCCGTCGCCCAGCAGGTAGGCGCCGTACACGCCGGCGCCGATGAGCAGCGCCGAGTAGACCGCCGACTCCAGGCCGACGCTGATGCCGGAGAGCACCACGGTGGCCGGGCCGGTCTCGGAGGTCTTGCCGATGTCCTGCACCGGGCGGCGGTCGGTCTCGGTGAAGTAGCCGGTCAGCGCCTGGATGGCGGCGGCCAGCACGATACCGATGATGACCGCGCCGATGGCGACGATCTGCGGGTTGCCGGAGAACTCCGGCTTGCCCAGCTCGGCGAAGGTCTTCGGCAGGTACCACAGCGAGGCACCGGCCACCACGACCGCCGACAGCGCGGCCGAGATGTAGAAGGCGCGGTTGATCGCCTGCAGGCCGTTCTTGTCGGACTTGCGCAGGCGGGTCAGGAACACGCCGACGATCGCGATCAGCACGCCGATCGTGGAGACGATCAGCGGGAAGACCAGGCCGCTGACGCCGAACGCCGCCTTGCCCAGGATCAGGGCCGCGACCAGGGTCACCGCGTACGACTCGAAGAGGTCGGCCGCCATGCCGGCGCAGTCGCCGACGTTGTCGCCCACGTTGTCGGCGATGGTCGCCGCGTTGCGCGGGTCGTCCTCGGGAATGTTCTGCTCGACCTTGCCCACCAGGTCCGCGCCGACGTCGGCGGCCTTGGTGAAGATGCCGCCGCCGACCCGCATGAACATCGCGAGCAGCGCGGCACCGAAGCCGAAGCCCTCCAGCACGGTCGCCGCGTCGGCCTTGTACAGCAGCACCACCAGGGCGGCGCCGAACAGGCCGAGGCCGACGGTGAGGAAGCCGACCACGCCGCCGGTGCGGAACGCGATCGCCATGGCGGTCTCGCGGCCGCCCTCCGCCTCACGGGCGGCGGCGGCGACGCGCAGGTTCGCGCGGGTCGCCAGCGCCATGCCGGCACCGCCGATGAACGCGCTGAACAGCGCGCCCACCACGAAGAAGGCCGAGCGGCCGATCTTCAGGGCGGTCTCGTTGTCACCGCTGCCGTGGACCGGCAGCAGGAAGAGCAGGATGACCGCGAGCACGACGAAAATGCCGAGCGTCTTGAACTGGCGGAACAGGTAAGCCGACGCGCCCTCCTGGACGGCGGCGGCGATCTCCTGCATCTTGTTGGTGCCCTTACCGGTTGCCAGCACCGACTTGACCAGCGCGGCGGCGAAACCCAACGCCACCAGCGCGATCACTGCCGCGACAACTACGTACGACACGTTCGTGCCGGTAAGGGACAGCCCGTCGCCAGCGGCGACAGGTGTGGTCCCGGACATCTTTGTCCTCCCGAGGATCATGATCAACTGAAACGCGCGATCGAGTCCCGACGCATGTACGGCGGCGGTTACGACGCAGAAACAACCCGTGAACTGTAAACCGGGCACGTGGTCCGGGTCACATCCAGGACCTTCCGCGTCGCGGTGATCTTTCTTGCTGCGCCCACGGGGGTATATGCGGTACGCTCAGCGACTCTATGCCCGCCGAGCGTGGTTTCAACGCCCCAAGCGCGAGGCGCGCCGAACGGGCCACACCATCTGCACCTCGGAGCCCGGCCCCGACTCCAGCGGCCGCACCTGCAGATCCTTTACGATCCCCTGCAGCAGGCTCGCGCTGACGTCGAAGGTGATCTGCTCCTCGTCCTCGATCGGCGCGTCGTCGTCCGCGTGGTCCCACACCTGCACGACGAACCGGTCGCCGTCGGTGAACGCCACCGACACCGCGCTGCGCATCCCCACCCGGTGGTGCCGGGCCACCGCCCGCGCGCACGCCTCACCGATCGCCAGCCGCACCTCGTCGAGCTGGTCGTCGGGGACCCCGGCCCGCCGGGCCACGGCCACGCCGACCAACCGCGCCGTACGCACGTGCGCGGGTTCGGGGGTGAATTCGAGGCGTACCGTCGCCATTGCCCGGCTCAGCCCGCCGTGGCCGCGTCGACCGACGGGAACAGCGGCAGCACCTGGTCCAGCGCGGTGATGCGGAAGATCTTCAGCAGCGAGTCCCGGGCGCACACGACGCCGAACGTCGCCCCCGCGGTCCGCGCCTTGCGCAGCCCGCCCACCAGCACCCCGAGCCCGGTGGAGTCCATGAACTCGACCCGGCCGAGGTCCACCACGACCGCGGTCACCCCGCTGTCCAGCAGCTCCGCGATCCGTTCGCGCAGCTTGGGCGCCGTGTAGACGTCAACCTCGCCGCCGACCTCGAGCACGGTGTGCGCCGCGACCACCCGGGTCGCCAGCGACAGCTCCATCGGCACCTCCTCACGACGCCGTACCCGGCCTGACTGTGTCTCAGTGCATCTAACCATCGCCCACGCCCGGCGGCTACGCGTACGCCGGGCTGGCCGCGCCGGGCCGTGCGGTGGCAGAGTGCTGGGGTGGACCTGCTGCCGGACTGGCTCAACCGAGACCAGATCACGCACGTCGAACGGCTGCCCGCCCGCGCCGGACAGCCCGCGACCTGGCCGGACTGGGTGCCCGCGCCCCTGGTCGAGGCGCTGGGCCGGGCCGGGATCGGCGCACCCTGGCGGCACCAGGCGCAGGCCGCCGAACTGGCGTACCGCGGCGCCGATGTCGTCATCTCGACCGGCACCGGCTCCGGCAAGTCGCTGGCGTACCAGCTCCCGGCCCTGGCGGCGGTGCTCACCGACCCGCGCGCCCGGGTGCTCTACCTCGCCCCGACCAAGGCCCTGGCCGCCGACCAGTTCCGGACACTGGCCGCGCTCGGCCTGCCCGGCGTACGCGCCGCCGTCTGCGACGGCGACACCTCCCGCGAGGACCGCGACTGGATCCGGCAGCACGCCAACATCATCCTCACCAACCCCGACCTGCTGCACCACAGCATCCTGCCGCAGCACACCCGCTGGTCCGGCGTGCTGCGCAACCTGCGGTACGTCATCGTCGACGAGAGCCACAGCTACCGCGGCGTCTTCGGCGCCCACGTCGCCCACGTCCTGCGCCGCCTCCGCCGCCTCACCACCCCCGCCGCCCCCTCCGCCGACAGCGCAAGGAAGGGACCCTTCTTACCGCAATCCGTAGGTGAAGGGCCCCTTCTCAACGCCGCTGCCGGGGCGGCTGGCGCCGGCACCGCAGGCTTCGGATCGGGCGACCTGGGAGCCGGAGCGGTCGAGGTCCGGGATACGGTTGCGGCGGGCACTGCCGCGAAGCGGGGCGGCGGGCCGGTCTTCGTCCTAGCCTCCGCCACCTCGGGTGATCCCGCGGGCAGCGCGAGCAGGCTCATCGGGCGTCCGGTCGTCGCGGTCGCCGAGGACACCGCGCCGCGCGGGTCGACCACGTTCGCGCTCTGGGAGCCGCCGGAGCTGCCCGGCGTATCGGCCGACGGCGACGCCACCCCGGTCCGCCGCTCCGCCCTGCGCGAGACGTCCGACCTGCTCGCCGACGCCGTCGTCCAGGGGGTCAGAACGCTGGCTTTCGTCCCCTCCCGGCGCGGCGCCGAGGTCGTCGCCGCCCAGGCCAAGGCCGCCCTCGAGGAGGCACAGCCGGGGCTGGGCCGCCAGGTCGCCGCATACCGGGCCGGCTACCTCGCCGAGGAGCGGCGCGCCCTGGAGCGGTCGCTGGCCGACGGCAGCCTCACCGGTGTGGCCACCACCAACGCCCTCGAACTCGGCATCGACGTCACCGGACTCGACGCGGTGCTGCTCGCCGGGTATCCGGGCACCCGCGCCGCGATGTGGCAGCGCGCCGGGCGGGCCGGGCGCAACGGACGCGACGCGCTGTGCGTGCTCGTCGCCCGCGACGACCCGCTGGACACCTACCTGATCCACCACCCGCACGCCCTGTTCGGCACCCCGGTCGAGGCCACCGTCTTCGACCCCGCCAACCCGTACGTGCTCGCCCCGCACCTGTGCACCGCTGCCGCCGAGCGCCCCCTCACCGAAGCCGACCTGCCCCTGTTCGGCGCCGACGAGCAGCTCATGGCCGACCTCGTCGCCACCGGCGCGCTGCGCCGCCGCCCCACCGGCTGGTACTGGACACACCCGCAGCGCCCCGACATCGACCTGCGCGGCACCGGCGGCCCGCCCGTCGCCGTCATCGAAGCCTCGACCGGCCGCCTCATCGGCACCGCCGACTCCGGCGCCGCCCACCACCACCTGCACCCCGGCGCCGTCTACACCCACCAGGGCCGCACGTACGTCGTCCAGTCACTCGACCTCGCCGACGGAGTCGCCCTGGTCGACGCCGAGAACCCGCCGTTCTCCACGCACGCCCGCGACACCATCGCGCTCACCGTGCTGGAGGTCCGGTCCTACCTCGACTGCGGCCCGGTCGGGCTGTTCCTGGGCGAGGTGGAGGTGACCAGCCAGGTCGTATCGTTCCAGCGGCGGCGGATGGACAGCGGCGAGGTGCTGGGCACCTGGCCCCTGGAACTGCCGACGCGCACCCTGCGTACCGTCGCCGTCTGGGCGACCATCGCCGAGGCGGCGGTGGGCGAGCTCGAAGACCTGCCCGGGGCGCTGCACGCCGCCGAGCACGCGGCGATCGGGCTGCTGCCGCTGGTCGCCAGCTGCGACCGGTGGGACATCGGTGGGCTGTCCACCGCCCGGCACGCCGACACCGACGCGCCGACCATCTTCGTGTACGACGGGCACCCGGGCGGGGCCGGATTCGCCGAGCGGGCGTACGGGATGGTCGCGCACTGGCTCGGCGCCACGCGTACCGCCGTGGCCGACTGCTCCTGCGAACGGGGCTGCCCGAGCTGCATCCAGTCCCCGAAGTGCGGCAACGGGAACAATCCGCTGCACAAGGCCGGCGCCGTCCAAGTCCTCGACACCATCCTCACCCACCTCCCCGACCCCGCGCCGCGCAACTAGTCCGCCGCGCAACTAGTCCGCCGCGGATCTGGTCCGCTGTGAATCTGGTCCGCTGTGGTTCGCGCACCCTGCGAGCCACCCTGGGTCGCGCCCGGCCGGTGTGATCACCGTTCGGGGTCGTTAGATCGGCTCTAGCCTCGGCGTTTGACCGCAGGTGGCGGTCTTCGACCGACAGTGCCCCTCGATCGCCACCTGCGGTCACAATCTCGGGTCCGCCGCCCGCTCCCGCCCCACGGAACGGCCGCAAAGGCCGATCACCCTTCCCCCACCACAGGCTGATCGCCACCTACGGTCGCAACCTAGTGTTCGCCGCCCGCCCTCGGCCACCAGAACGACTGTGAATGCCGCCTGCCCTTTCCGAACCACAGCCTGATCACCGTCTGCGGACATGACCACTGGTCGCCAACCATCACCCGCCAGGAAACCGACCACGGACGCCGATCGTGGACCCCGGTGGCGACCGGGCCGAGAAACGGGTCGTCCACTTTTCCGAGCCAGGGGCTTGATCGCCGCCTGTGGAAGCAATCTGCGGCTCCGCCCACGACCAGGCCCACGACCACGCCCAGGAGTCGACCCCAGACGCCGATCTTCGTGCCGGAGCGGTGGCTTGATCACCGTTGACGGTCGGAAGACGGCTTTCTGCCGCAGGTCCTGACCGACGATCGTGATCTCCCCCGGTCTGCCATGGATAGATCTGCGATCGAGGTCAGAACCTGCGGCCGATTCGTCGCCAGCAGACGCTCGTCGCCCGCAAGCGTTAATCCCCGAGCCTTCGAGCTGCCGAGCTGCCGAGCTGCCGAGCTGCCGAGCTGCCGAGCTGCCGAGCTGCGGCGATTATCAGCTCAACTCCTTCAGGTACTCGAAGCGTGCGAGCGGCGGCCACCCGGGCCGAGTGTCCGAGCTGGTGCCACGGCCAACTCGTGCGGACATTCGGCGCCTGCGGCGAGGTCGTCAGTACCTGGCTCCCCGAACATGGGCCATGATCAGCCCGGCTTGGGCGGACGCCCAGCGTCTGTGGCGGCGGTGATCAGTGGCGAGCGCCCGAGCTGCGGCCGTGGTCCGCCTGTCGTCGGCGCAGGCGGTGGACCATCTCGGTGATCAAGGTGGTCACCCGCTCCATGTCCCGCAGGTCGTGCCAGGTGAAGCGGAGCACGGTCCAGCCTGCCCGGACCAGCCGATTCTGCCGCGTACGGTCGTGCTGGAAACGGTCGCCTGCGCTGTGCCACGCCCGGCCGTCCACCTCCACCGCCAGCAGCACCTCCTCGAATCCGAGATCGAGCGCCCCGATCAGCCCGTCCGCGTCATGGACCGGAAGGTTGGTCCGCCACCCCTTGATCCGGCGTCGACGCAGCTCCCCGACGAGCAGCCGCTCCGCCGTGGACCTCGCCCCGAGCGCATGCCGCCGAACCGCGCCGACCAGCGCCCGTACGCCGTGCCGCCCCACCTCCGCTCCGATCTTGCCCACGAACTCGTCGAACGTGATCAGGCGCGCCTGGATCGCCCGGTCCAGCAGCACGTCCGCATCGTCGGGCGGCAGGACCCGTACGCAGTCGAGCACGGTTCGGGCGGGGCTGGTCAGCAGCAGGCCGTCGGCCATGGTGATGTCGTCGTCGGGCAGGTCCGCCCGGCGTACCTCGACCCCGTCCAACCGCACGCGACGACCGGGCCCCACGGTGATCCAACTGCGCCCGTCGGATACGTCGAGGCCGTAGCGGCGTGCCGCCGACGGACCGCAGAGCACCGCCCCCGGTACGCCGAGGTGGACGGCCCGGTCCCGCAGGCGTGCCGTCACCACCCGCCCGCCCCGGACCAGGACCTTGCCCAGCACCACCTGCCAGTCTCCGGTTCGCAACCGCCGCCTGATCTGATCGTCGGAGTAGCCGCATTCGCGAGCCTGCACTCGGGTGAACAGTCCCGCCTGCTCGGCCGCCATCTGGTCCAGCCGTAGCTGATCGCCACCTCGGGTCATGACCCTGCCTCCCACACCGGTTCCCGACCTGATTCGGCGATCGCCAAGCCCGCAGCCACCGGTTCCAGGCCCGACTCGGCCATCGCCAAGCCCGCAGCCACCGGTTCCAGGCCCGACTCGGCCATCGCCAAGCCCGCAGCCACCGGTTCCAGGCCCGACTCGGCCATCACCAAGCCCGCAGCCACCGATTCCAGGCCCGGCTCGGTGATCGTCCAGCGCGCACCCGCTGGACGGGCCGTGGCGGACTGGTCGGTGATGCGGACCGGGCCGGCTACCGCAGTCGCGGTCGCGGCCCCCGCGGCGGTCACCACCTGGACCTCGACGGTCAGGTCGAGTCCGTCCAGCTCGCAGCGCAGGAGCGTGCCGCTGTTGGCGGCCGCCAGCTGCCCGGCTCGGGCACAGGCCACGTCCGCGCCATCGGCCGCTCTGGCCGCCCCCGCCAGCGCGCCCAGGTCGGCGGCGGTACGGGCCTGCGCCCGCGCGACCGACTGCGCACCGGTAGCCGCGAGCGACGTCCCGGCCAGCACGAACACGAGCCCGACTGCGAGCGCCGTCAACGTGCCCACGGCGCACCCGATTCCCCGGCTGCCACGGCCATGCCGGTCAGCATCGTGACCCCGGTCCGGCGGCGGACCGCCGGCCGCACCGGGTCGAGGGTGCTCATGGTGCACCGGGTTCCCGGGCCGCCGTCGCCGAGCAGGTCAGCACCGTGACCTTGATCGAGCGGTGGACCGTCGCCGTGACCGTGTCGTCGGTGGACTCGATGGCGGCCCAGTCCGGCACCCCGTCGCCCCGGGCGGCGGCGAGTGCCGCGTCGCGGGCGGCCGCCGTGCAGCCGAGTTTGGTGGTGACCGCCGCGACCGCGCCCAGCCCGGCGACGAGCAGCAGGACGACGGCGGGTAGCGCCACCGCCAGCTCGGCGGTGGCGCTACCCCGGTCTCGTCGGATCACCCGAGTGCCCGCTGGACCACACCGGCCAGCGCCGCCTGCACGCTTTCGCTGGTCAGCACCTTGAGCAGGATGCCCGCGAACGCGACCGCCGCGAGCGTGCCGACGGCGTACTCGGCGGTGTTCATGCCCGCGTCGGGCGCGGTCACCCGACGGCGCGGCGCGGCGCCGCGCCCGGTCTGCCGACCCGGCTCGTCCGAGGCGGGATAGAGGCAGTCGGCCGGGTCCTCCACTTCGGCCGGGTCGGCCGGGTCGGTCTCGTAGAGGTCGCTGTCGCGCAGGGCGGGCTCGTCGAGGTCGGTGTCGTGGTGGACGGGCTCGTCGAGGTCGGGCGCGACGGGTGGGAGCAGGTCGGGCTCGGTCAGGGTCTGGGTGGTGGACGGTCGTCGCCGCATGGGCGGACTCCTTTCGGTAGCGGTTCTCAGAGCACCTCGCCGAGCACGGCGAGGACCACCGGCACCAGGCCGGCGAGTACGAAGGCGGGCAGGAAGCACAGCCCGAGCGGAAGTACGACGAGTACGGCGTTGCGCTGTGCGGTGGCCTGGCGACGGAATCCGGACTCGGCGCGCAGGTCGTCGGCGCAGCGGTGCAGTGCCCCGGCCAGCGCCGTACCGCTGGCGGAGCTGCGCTCGACCGCGGCGGTGAGGCGTGCGGCCAGCGGCAGGTCGGAGACGTGCTGCCATGCCTCGGCCGGGGTGGCGCCCAGCCGCAGGCTGCGGCCGACGCGGCGCAGCCGGGTGGCCAGCGGTCCGGGCAGCGCCGCGGCGACGGCGAGCACCGCCGCGTCGAGCGGCACGCCCGCGCGCAGTGCGGCCCCCACCAGGTCCGCGGCCCAGGGCAGCTCGCCGACGGCCTGTTCGCGTTCGAGCCGGACCGCGGCCGGTTCCTGCCGACTCAGCAGCAGCCAGGTGCCTGCCGCCGCCAGCGCTCCCGCCGCCAGTCCGGCGGGCTGCGGCACGATCAGGCAGGTGCCGGCCCCGGCGGCCAACGCCAGCAGCCACCGGGTACGCGTCGACGCCGGCTGCTGCCGCCGCCGCAGCCGCAGGCGGCGCAGCCTGCGACCCGCGGCCCGGCCGGGTGCGGGGTCCGCGGCGCCCCGGGCCAGCCGCTGGGCCCACGTCAGGCCTGCCGCCTGCAGCAGCACGGCGGCGAACGCGCAGCCGAGGCCGAGCGGGGTGTGCAGCAGGATCGCCAGCGGGTCGACCCCGATGAGGTAGCCGAGCCCGATCCCGCCGACCGGCAGCCCGGCGAGCAGGATCGCGGTGAGCTGCGTGCCCGCCGCCTGCGCGGTGGCGGTCGCGTCGGCCCGGTCGGCGGCCCGGCACTGGGATTCGAGCCGTTCCAGCAGGTCGGCCAGGGGTGCGCCGGTTCCGTCGGCCAGTCGCCGGGCGGCGTGGACCTGGCGGTCGATCTCCTCGTCGGGCAGCAGTAGCGTCCGGCTCACGACTCCGGCGCGCAGCTCGGCCGCGGCCGCCGCCAGCAGGTCCAGCGCGTCGGCGCGCAGTCGGGCCCGCTGCCGGTCGGCCCGGGACCGGCCGCGCATCCGCAGCCCGAGCGCGGTGTAGCCGGCGACGACGGCACCGGCGGCGACCGACCCGAGCAGCAGCGCCGCGCCGGTCGCGCCGACTGTCGCGGCGACGACCGCCAGCATCCGGCGGGGTGGCTGGAACGACGGGCCGCGATCCAGCCCGAGCAGCCTGCGGGCTCGGCGCGACGGCGCGGTCGGCACCGCGTCCAGCACCCCCGCCAGTGCGGTGCGCGGCCGGTACGGCGTGGGCGAGGCCGGGTTCACGGCTGGACCAGCCAGGTCGGCGCGGGAACGTCGCGTTCGCGCAGCAGTCGGCGCAGTTCTGCGGCGGCCGGGCCGGGTCCGGTCTCGGCGGTCCAGGCCGGGCGGGCGTTGACCAGCCGGTCCGGGTTGTCGGCGGTCAGCAGGCAGACGGACTCCAGGACGCGGCCGCCTGGCGTACGCCGCAGGTGCAGCAGCACCCGCACCGCCGCGGCCACCTGCGCGTGCAGTGCCGCCCGAGGCAGGCCGCCGAGCAGGCCGAGGGCCTCCAGCCGCGCGGGCACGTCCCCGGCCGCGTTGGCGTGCAGGGTGCCCGCGCTGCCCTCGTGCCCGGTGTTCAGCGCGGCCAGCAGATCGACCACCTCGGCGCCCCGGCACTCGCCGACCACGAGCCGGTCCGGGCGCATCCGCAGCGCCTGCCGGACCAGTTCGGTGAGGCCGACCCCGCCGACGCCCTCCACGTTGGCAGTGCGCGCCTGCAGCCCGATGACGTGCGGGTGCACCGGCCGCAGCTCGGCGGAGTCCTCCACCACGACGATCCGCTCCCGGGCGGGCACCTGCGCCAGCAACGCGTTGAGCAGGGTGGTCTTGCCCGAGCCGGTCCCGCCCGAGATGAGCAGGGTCAGCCGGGCGGCCACCACGGCGTGCAGCAACTCCGCCAGCCGGGGCGGCACCAGCTCGGCCAGCGACAGCGTGCGCTGCCGGAACGTGCGCAGCGACAGGTACGGCCCGGACGTCGCCACCGGCGGCAGCACCGCGTGCAGCCGGGTGCCGTCGGCCAGCCGGGCGTCGACGAACGGGGTGCCGTCGTCGAGGCGGCGCCCGGCCGCCGCCGCGAGCCGCTGCGCGAGTCTCCGTACGGCGTCGGACGACGGCATGGTGAGCTGCTCGCGTACCAGGCCCTGGCCCCGGTCGGTCCACACCTGCACCCCGTTGACCAGCACGTCGGTGACGTCGGGGTCGGCCAGCAGAGGCGCGAGCGCCCCGGCGCCGACGAGGTCGCGCTCGGCCCCGCCGCCGGTCCTGCGTACGGTGACCTGCTCGCTCACGCCGTCACCTCGCGGATGAGCTTGGCGCAGAGCAGGGCGAGCGGACCGCGCGGCGCGGAGGCGGGCGGCTCGCCGCGTTCGAGGGCCGCGGCCAGTCTCGGCTCCGGGCGCAGCATCCCGGCCAGGGGCAGCCCGAGGGCCTGCGCCATCTCGGTGGCGCCCAGCCGGCCCGGCCCTGGGCCGCGTACGACCACGGACAGCTCGCGGCGCTGGGCCAGCACCAGGTCGACGATCCGGGCCGCCGCCGCGGCGGCGCGCAGCTCGGCCGGGACGACGAGCAGCGCCCGGTCCGCGGCCTGCAGCACCACCGCCGCCGCCTCGTCCAGTCGGCGGGGTACGTCCACGACGACCAGGTCCCGCCCGCGCCGTCCGGCGTCGAGGGCGGCCGCCATGGCGTCGGCGGGCAGCGCTGGCATGACCGGCGACTCCTCGTCGGGCACGTCCCGGGCACAGGACAGCACCACCAGGTCGCCCCGGCTGGGCAGCGCCTCGACCAGCGCGGCGGGGTCGACCGGGCCGCTGGCGCGGGCCAGTTGCGGCCAGCGCAGCCCGCGCATCTCCTCCCAGCCCAGCAGCAGGTCGGCGCCGCCGCCGAGCGGGTCGGCGTCGACGAGCAGGGTGCGCAGCCGGTCCCGGCAGGCGGTGACGGCGAGCCCGGCCGCGAGCACGCTGGCCCCGGCGCCGCCGCGGCCGCCGAGCACGGCGAGCACCCGACCGCCGCGCGGCGCGGTGCGTAGGCCCGCGAACCGCTCGTGCAGCCAGGGCTCGGCGGCGGGCAGCAGCACCACATGTTCGGCGCCGAGCAGGTGGGCGTCGTCCCAGGGGCGGGCGTCGCGGCCGTCGCGGCAGGCGATGACGACGCCGGGGCGGCGGGGCAGCCGGGCGCGGACGCACGCGCCGACCTGGTCGCCGCCGAGCACTATCAGCGGCGGGCGGCCATACCGCAGGCGGGCCGCGCCGGGGTCGTGTGCGACCTCGATCTCGACCCCGGCGGCCGCGGCGACGCGCAGCACGTGGTCGAGCAGTTCGGGGTCGGCGGTCACGACCAGCGCGCGGGCGGTGTCGCCGGATCGGTTGGGGGTACGGCTCATGCGGGCACTGTGCGCCGCCGTCCAGTGCCGACTCCACCGCCGCGGCGGCCGCCCTGTGGACGACCGGTCGCTTGTGGACGAAGCGTCGCCCCGGGTGTCGATCTGCTATGCCGCCGCGGCGCGCGGACCCGGAAAGACGCAGGCCGGACCCGGAAAGACGACGGCCCCCGTCCGGGGAGACGGGGGCCGTCCTGGGGTCCGGCCAAAGGGGGGATGTGGGCCGGAACCCGCTCAGCGGCTGCGGGGGGGAGGCAACCGCTGAGGGCTCGTGTGCGAAAGCATGCCCCACCCGACGCGGCGCCGTCGAGAGGCTTCTGTCCCGACACGCCCCGACACGCCGTAGATGAAGTCAAGATCCTACGCTGCGCAATCACTGATTCGCCGCTCAGTTACCGCCCTCCCGTGAACGATTGCGCCTGCCGGACGCCGCGAACGAAACATCCCGGCTACACTTTCTCGCCGTGGGCCGCAGCGCCGCGTTTTTCGACCTGGACAAGACCGTCATCGCGACATCGAGCGCGTTGGCCTTCGGCAGACCGTTCTATCGAGACGGCCTGATCACTAAGCGTGACGTCGTCAAGACGGCGTACGCGCAGTTCATGTTCAAGCGCGGTGGCGCCGACGACCAGTCGATGGTCCGCACCCGCGACTACATGGCCGAGCTGTGCAAGGGCTGGAAAGTCGACCAGGTGCGCCAGATCGTCGGCGAGACCCTGCACGAGCTGATCGACCCCTACATCTACGCCGAGGCGGCCATCCTGATCGAGGAACACCAGGCCGCGGGCCGCGACATCATCCTGGTGTCGGCCTCCGGCGAGGAGATGGTCGCGCCCATCGGCGCGCAGCTCGGGATCACCGACGTGATCGCGACGCGGATGAAGGTCGCCGACGGTCGCTACACCGGCGAGATCGACTTCTACGCCGCCGGCCAGGCCAAGGTCGAGGCGGTGCGCCGCATCGCCGACGAGCGCGGCTACGACCTCGCCGAGTGCTACGCGTACTCCGACTCGGTCTCCGACGTGCCGCTGCTGGCCGCCGTCGGGCACCCCAGCGCGGTCAACCCCGACAAGGCGCTGCGCCGCGAAGCCCTCGAACGCCGGTGGCCCGTGCTGGAGTTCCGGCATCCGGTGCCGCTGGCCCGACGGCTGCGCAACCGGCCGGCAGTGCCCGTGGCCGCCGCCGCGCTGGGGCTCGGCGTGACCGTCGCCATCGGCATCGCCTGGTACGGCCGCCGCCGCCGCGCCCGGGCCGCCGCGGCAGCAGCCGCACTCTGAGCAATCGGACCACGCCTCCGAGTGACCGGAGTGCCACACCAGCCCCATCTGTCACACATTCCCGGCGAGGGCTGGCCATCGGGGCGAAACGGGCGTAGAAAAGTGAGTACGGAAGCGTTCTGCAGCCGAAACTAGCTGGCAGAAGCCAGCTTTCGAGCACGGCCACCGGGCACCCACGCGCGATCTAGCCGTCGTGAAGGCAAAGTCCCGGCGAGACCCACGGGTCCGCCGAGGGCAGTTAGCCAGAGGTGCACGCCTGGTAACCCGGGCGGACGTGCGCGATGGCGTCGCGAACATGCGGCGCCATCCATATTTTCGGCGCCTCCCTCCGCAGGCGCGGCGCGCTCGCTCTGCTTCTGGCGCCCGCCTCCGCGGGCGCGCGCGCTCGCCTTTCAGGCGGCGTCTTCCCTCGTCGCTGCTGGGCCTTCGGCCCAGTCACGCTCCTCAGTCCAGACGCCGCCGGCGAGCGCGCGCGGGTTGGGCTGAGTGGAGGATGGGCGGGGCGGGGCTTTCGGCTTTGTGCGGGTTAGGGCTGTGCGGGTTGCTGCTTGTGGGGCGGCGACTGCTTTTCATTTGGTATGGGGTGGGGCTTGCCGCTTGTTGCCGGTGAGTCGAGTCTGGGGCCGTAGCGGCGTCGCCCGGAGGATGGACCACTCGCCGCAGTGAAGCCTTGTTCGGGAATGGCCACTCGCCGCAGGAGGGCTCGCCCGGAGGATGACCACTGGTGGCGATCTTGCTGTCTCGGGCTTGGCTTGATCAGTGCTGGGGGTCGGAACCTTGGATTTCGTCGATTTGGGTGCCCGGGAAGTGTCCGCTGGACGCGATCTTCGGGTGCTTTCGCGGCCTTGATCACTGTGCGCGGTCGGAATGTCGTTCAGAACCGGCTGGTTTGACCGCTGGTAGCGATCAACGAGGGATTCTGTGCGCCTGCCGAACCGGCTGGACACGTTCGGTGAGCCTTTCCGCGTAGCGGGTAGCCGGGCGTTGCGGGGAGTCGGGCTGGAACTGCCCGGGTGTGAGTGAGCTTGTCCAGGTAGGAGCCGGTTGTGCAGGGCGCGGGGTCGGTGGTGATGGCGGGCTAGAGGGTGGTGGTGGTGGGTCAGAGGAAGGGGTCGGCCAGGTCGGGGAGCCGGGTGCAGGCCTGGGTGACGGCGGTGGTGTAGTGGCGTAGCCAGGAGCGCAGGCCGTCGGGGGTGCCGGTGGCGAAGGCGTTGGCGGCGCCGATGTACTCGGGCTCGCGGTCCAGGTGGGCGATCTCGACGGGGACCAGGCCGCGCGGGTCGAAGCCGCTGCCGACCAGGGTGAGCCGGGCGGCCGCCCGGGCCACGATGCCGTTGACGCCGGGGAATGCCTGCAGCGCCAGCAGTTCGCCGTGTACGACGGCGGCCCGCACCAGCGGATCGCCCGCCTCGGCGGTGACCAGCTCCAGCAGCGTGTCCAGCCGGGGGGCGGCCGCGGACTGCGGCTTTCCGAGGTCGTGCTCGGGCAGGACGCCGGTGCCGGCGAGCAGGTGCAGTCGGGCCAGCACCTGGCGGGGGGATGTGCGCCAGCGCTCGTGCAGGGTCGGCAGGGCCTCGGCTACGCGCAGCGCACCCTGCAGGACCGCATCCAGGACCGTTCCGCCGCGTACGGCGCTGAGCTCGTACCGGTGGCCTTCGAGGGCGGCGCTGGCCACCGCGCAGCGCAGGCTGATCTCGGCCGCGACCGCCCCGCCCTGGCGCCGCAGGGCCCGGTGCTTGTACGCGCCATCCACCGCAGCGCGGGCACCGTTCACCGCAGATTCGACGTCGGCCAGCTCCAGCAGCGGGGCCAGGGGGTCCATAGTCATGCCCGGAGACTAGCCGCCGGTCGGGCATGGCCTCGTCACGGCACTTCGCCGGAAATTGTTAGGGACCCTAACTGTAAACGTCCGTCACGGCGACGTAACATCAGCCCCGAGACCGACGTCACAGGCATATTCGACACCCCAAGGAGGCGCGGCAGTGAGCGAGACCCTGGAGAATCTGCTGCACGAGTCGCGGCGGTTCGACCCGCCGGCGGAACTCGCGGCGCAGGCCAACGTCACCGCTGAGGCGTACGCGGCGGCCGACGCCGACCGGCTCGCCTTCTGGGAGACCCAGGCCCGGCGGCTCGACTGGGCCCAGCCGTGGGACCAGGTGCTGGACTGGTCGAACCCGCCGTTCGCGAAGTGGTTCGTCGGCGGCAAGCTCAACATCGCGTACAACTGCCTGGACCGGCACCTGGCCAACGGCCTGGGCGACCGCGTCGCCATCCACTGGGAGGGCGAGCCGGGCGACACCCGCACCATCACCTACGCCGACCTGCACGCCGAGGTGTGCCGGGCCGCGAACGCGCTGACCTCGCTGGGCGTGACCGCGGGCGACCGGGTGGCCATCTACCTGCCGATGATCCCCGAGGCCGCCGTGGCGATGCTCGCCTGCGCCCGCGTCGGTGCCACCCACTCCGTCGTGTTCGGCGGGTTCAGCAAGGACGCGCTGGCCGGACGCATCCAGGACGCGAGCGCCAAGGTCGTCATCACGGCCGACGGCGGCTACCGCCGGGGGGCGCCCAGCGCGCTCAAGCCGACCGTCGACGAGTCGGTGGCCGAGTGCCCGACCGTCGAGAAGGTGCTGGTCGTGCGGCGTACCGGGCAGGACGTGGCGTGGGACGACAGCCGCGACGTGTGGTGGCACGACGCCGTGGGCACCGCGTCGGCCGAGCACGAGGCGCAGGCCTTCGACGCCGAGCACCCGCTGTTCATCCTGTACACGTCGGGCACCACCGCCCGCCCGAAGGGCATCCTGCACACCACCGGCGGGTACCTGACCCAGGCGTCGTACACCCACCACGCGGTGTTCGACCTGAAGCCGGAGACCGACGTCTACTGGTGCACCGCCGACATCGGCTGGGTCACCGGCCACAGCTACATCGTGTACGGCCCGCTCTCCAACGGCGCCACCCAGGTCATGTACGAGGGCACCCCCGACACCCCGCACCGCGGCCGGTTCTGGGAGATCGTCGAGAAGTACCGCGTCACGATCCTCTACACCGCCCCGACCGCGATCCGCACCTTCGCCAAGTGGGGCGACGACATCCCGGCCCAGTTCGACCTCAGCTCGCTGCGGCTGCTCGGCTCGGTCGGCGAGCCGATCAACCCCGAGGCCTGGATGTGGTACCGGGAGCACATCGGCGGCAACCGCTGCCCGATCGTGGACACCTGGTGGCAGACCGAGACCGGCGCCATCATGATCTCGCCGCTGCCCGGCGTGACCAGCTGCAAGCCCGGTTCGGCGATGGGCCCGCTGCCCGGCATCAAGGCCGAGGTGGTGGCCGACGACGGCTCGATCGTCGGCAACGGCGGCGGCGGATACCTGGCGCTGACCGGTCCTTGGCCGTCGATGCTGCGCACCATCTGGGGCGACGACAAGCGGTTCATCGAGACGTACTGGTCGCGCTTCGCCGAGCAGGGCTTCTACTTCGCCGGCGACGGCGCCAAGCGCGACGAGGACGGCGCGATCTGGCTGCTCGGCCGGGTCGACGACGTGATGCTCGTGTCGGGCCACAACATCTCCACCACCGAGGTCGAGTCGGCCCTGGTGGCGCACCCGGCGGTGGCCGAGGCCGCGGTCGTCGGCGCCACCGACCCGACCACCGGCCAGGCGATCGTCGCGTTCGTGATCCTGCGCGGCGGGGCCGAGGTCGGCGTGGCGGAGCTGCGTGAGCACGTCTCCAAGACGCTGGGCCCGATCTGCAAGCCGCGCCAGATCATGCTGGTCACGGAGCTGCCGAAGACCCGCTCCGGCAAGATCATGCGACGGCTGCTGCGCGACGTGGCCGAGAAGCGGTCGCTGGGCGACGTCACCACCCTGCAGGACTCGGCGGTCATGAACCTGATCGCCGCCGGTATGAACTCCGGCTCCTCGAACGAGGACTGACCGATCGGCTCGTAGCGTGGGCGGCACCCGGACCGGGTGCCGCCCACGCCGCGTGCACGGGGTCACGCGGCCTTGCGGCGGTCTGCCAGGCGACGCAGCCACAGGCCGGCCAGTGCCAGCACACCCGAACCGAGCAGGAGCACCGGCACGGACACCACCGTGCCGATGATCCACATGTTGGCGCCGATCGACTCGGCGGAGGCCCAGGACACCGAGTACACCACCACTGCGGGCAGGCTGATCGCCCCTGCCGTCCACAGCACCCCGCCACGCGACCCGAACCACCAGCCACCGGCGAGGCAGAGCAGCGCCAGTACGACCGGCAGCACGATCTCGCCTGCCGTGATCGGCAGGTGGTAGTCGTCGGAGCCCGGCGCCGCCGGTACGAGGTGCTGCCCGAAGGGCAGGCAGGCCACGCTGGCGACTGT
This sequence comes from Catellatospora sp. KI3, assembly GCF_029948125.1. Classification (GTDB taxonomy): domain Bacteria; phylum Actinomycetota; class Actinomycetes; order Mycobacteriales; family Micromonosporaceae; genus Catellatospora. Next base: position 287,572 of record NZ_JASAMB010000006.1, on the reverse strand, counting down.
CGTGGCCGCGGCCAGCGCCACCGCTCGGAGCGCTGGGGCAGGTCTTGACATGGATGCCTCTTTCTCAGGGACGGAAACGGCGGCCGTCGGCCGCCGTCGGGGATGAGAAGAGGAGCCCGCCCTCACGGGCGAGCTCCTCTTTGGTGCTGGTGGTTCAGGTCGTCAGTTCTTGACCTGGAGCAGGACCACCGGCAGGGTGCCGGGGACCTCGAGCCACATCGAGATCTTGACGCCGTCACCGGCGACCTTGACCGAGTTGAGCGGGTTCGCGGCCGACCAGTAGCGGTTCGGGTCCGAGTCGTCGAAGGTCGGGATGCCCGGCTTCGACGGCACGTTCAGAACCATGTCGTTGCGGTGGAACGTGACCGCGTCCGTCTTCTGCAGACCGAAGGTCGCGTCGAACGGCTGACGACGGTTGCCCAGCAGGCTGCCGTCCGAGAACGTCAGCGGCGCGGGACGGGCGTCGACCGGCAGCACCTGGCCGTGGCCTTCCTGGCCCTCCGCCGAGGTGTTGTTGTCGTCGTACGCGTAGTTCACGTACCACACCAGCAGACCGTCCTGGAACGCGAACTTCTCGACCCAGTCGGGGCGCGAGCCGCCGACGAAGTTGTACGGACCCGTCTTCAGGTTCTTGTCGTAACCGGTGTAGGACCGGTACTCCGCGAGGTAGAAGTGCTCCGCCTGGCGGGTGCTGGTGCCGCCGAAGCGGGTGAACCCGCTCGCGGTCCAGCCGCCCACACCGGCCTCGACGTCGTCGGAGAAACCGCCGGCGCCGTCGGTGGTGAGGGCGATGTTGTCCAGGAACGGACCCGAGTAGTGCACGCCGCCGTCGGTGGCGTACCGGAAACGGAACGTGAACACCTGGCCGGCGTAGGCCGACAGATCGTAGGAGAGATCCTCCCACGCGCCGTTGGAGCTGCCGTCCAGCTGACCAAGCTGGGTCCAGCTGGCCCCACCGTTGGTGCTGACCTCACCGTAGAGGTAGTCGTAGTCCGTCTCGATGTCGTACTGGACCTTCGCGCTGAGCGTCGCCGTGGTGGCACCGGTCAGGTCGACGGTGCGCGTCAGGGTGTTGCTCAGGCCGTCGGCCGACCCGCCCCACCACTCGTAGGAGCCCGAGAACGGGGTGTTCCACTCGGTGGTCAGGGTCTGCGTCGGCAGCGGCACGAGAACCGCCTGCGGCAGGCCCTTCGGGGTGGCGGCGGAGCCCAGCGAGACCATCTTGGTCGTGCCGTTCTCCACGACGGTGTAGTCCAGCCAGCCCAGGAAGAGCTTCTCCCACGGCCCCATGTACACCGGCGAGGTGCCGATGTTCGTGGCGCTGTGGCTCATCCAGGAACCGCCCGACATCAGCGTCCAGAACGAGGTGCTGTTGTCACCGCCGGCGGTGTCGTACAGGTCCGGCAGACCGAGGTCGTGGCCGAACTCGTGCGCGAACACGCCCAGGCCGCCGTTCTCGGGCTGGATGGTGTAGTCACCGATCCAGATGCCCGAGGTGCCGATCTGGGTACCGCCCAGCAGCGCCCCCGCCGGACCGGTCGTGCCGGCGCCGTTGGAGTACGCGTACCAGCGGTGCGACCAGATCGCGTCGGCGCCCTGCGCGCCGCCGCCGGCCTCTTCGCCCTCTCCAGCGTGCACAGCCTGGAAGTGGTCGATGTAGCCGTCCGGCTCGTTGAAGTTGCCGTCGCCGTCGGCGTCGTACCGGTCGTAGATGTCGAACTGCTTGAGGTAGTCCGCGATCTCGGCCGGGCTCTTGCCGGCGGCGATCTGCGCGTTGTACCAGGCGTTCGCGGAGTCCTTGATGAACGGCCAGTACGTGCTGCTGTCGGCGTAGTTGTTGCTGCCGTAGCGAGCCTCGTTGTACGGGACCTGGACCCAGTCGGAGACCGCGGCCTTGGTCGTGTACTTGGCGCCCGACTGCTGGTAGTAGAAGTCGGCCACCGACTCGGTGTCGCCGTTGTACAGCTTGTCGAAGTGGGCCTGGTTGAAGTCCGACTCCCAGTAGGTCGAGTTGTCCACCGCCCGGTCGGGCTGCGGGATCTCGTTCTTCTGGGGGCCGGGGGCTCCGCCGACGACGGGGTGCGGGGTGTCGCTGAACTGCGACAGCACCACGAAGATCGGGTCGACCTTGTCGGCCTTCTTCTTCAGCTCTGCCCAGCGGCCGCCCAGGCGGACGACCTGCGAGCCGTTGCGCTCGACGGCCTTCGCCTTACCCGAGACGACGGCAGCGATAGCCTGCTTGGTCAGCTCGGACTTGGACTCGGCCAGGGGGTTGGGCAGGTTGTCGTCTCGGTGCGCGAGCGACGGCTCCTGCGGGACTACCGGCTTCGGCGCGCCGCTCGCGGGGGCACCCGCGAGGCTGGCCGCGACCAGAGCAGCGGTGATCCCGACTGCGCTGCCAATTTTGCGGATTCGCAAAGGGTCCTCCCTCCCTTTGACGGTGACGACGAGGCACGGGCACGGCAGGGTTATCGGCAGGGCCGCGTCGTCGATTGTGAAAGCAGCCTTGCATAACTGACCGTCGCTGTCATCAGTTGGAACGTTCCCAGATTTTTCACAGTCGCGCTTGGACGGTGAATGTCGTACCTTCCCCACCGATACAGGGCGGCCCGGGTATGAGCTGGATAGATCGGGCATCCAGGTCCATGAAAACGGTCCAAATCGTCTCGGATCGGTCGGCATCCGCGTCCCGAGGATCGATATGGCGGCAAAGTGACACCGGGTGACTGTGGTGGTCGCGCAGCACCGTCAGGACGTCCTCGCGCCGCAGCCGGTCCCCGGCGGCCGCCAGCAGCCGCCGCGCGCGGGCCGAGCGGAACAGCGACGATCCGCCCCAGTCCTTGATGGTGTCGTATACGGGTAGTGACGTCTCGAAGTGGTTGGCGTGCACCAGCAGGCCGTCCACCGGGTGCAGCCAACCGGCGTCACCGGGCGCGAGCTCCAGGTCGATGATTTCGCCGCCCGCCGGACCAGGCTGTCCGATCAGGAGGTTGATGGATGCCGACCGGGGCGCGCGGACGGCGTTGCGGATGGCCCAGGACAGCGAGTCGGCTTCCAGCACCGAGCGCAGCAGCACGTGGTACGGCAATCCACCGGGCCGCCCGTCCCGGTCGCAGCCCAGCAGGTTGACGCAGACACCCACCCCGGCGCTGTTCAGCCCCGCCTTGGCCAGCATGCCCGCCTCGGTCAGCGCGGCCACCACGTGCCCGCGCTCGTCCCGGGTGACCAGCAGCAGGTTCGTGTCGCGGTGCTCGGGGTGCCAGTCCCAGTTCTGGGCGAGCACCGTGTGGCCGTCTGCGGTACGCGAGTCCAGCACCCCGACGCTGGTGCACTCGCCCGCCTCCGCGCCGCCGGGCGACCCGCAGGACGGGTCGCCGTAGAGCAGCTCCGACCGGGCGTTGATCGCGTAGATCAGCTCCGGCGCCAGCCCGGCGCCGCCCGCCGTCGCGTCGAGCATCCGGGCCAGCCGGGGCGCCAGCTCCCGGGTGGTGTCGCGGAAGGCCGCGCCCCGGGCGAGGACGGTCTGCCGGTCCAGCCCGGCCGAGCGGGCGAAACGGGTGAGGTAGGTCGCGACGTTGGCCTGGATGAGGTCTGCGGCGGCGGCGCCGTACGCCTCGCCCAGCTGCTCGGGGGTGCCGCTCACGTCCACGACGCGCAGGGGGGTGGTCATGTCCGGAACTCTGCCGCACCCCGGCCGGGGCACGCCAGGGGATATGGCGGCCGCTGCCAGTTGGGCCAGGTGCCCGAAAACCCCTGGTCCGAAACGTAGGATCCGAATCATGGGAGACAGCCGGACCAGGCCCGCGCCGAGCCCGCGGATGAAGCGGATCAAGCGGCGCCGGGCCCAGGCGGCCCGCTCCGCCGCCGCCGAGGTCGTCCGGTTCCTGCGTACCGAGCAGATCGGCGGCCTGGTGCTGCTGGGCGCGACCGCGCTCGCCCTGATCGTGGCCAACTCGCCACTGGCCGGGGCCTACCAGCGGCTCAGCGACTACACGTTCGGGCCCGAGTCGCTGCACCTGAACCTGTCGGTGGCCGCGTGGGCGCAGGACGGCCTGCTCACCGTCTTCTTCGTGGTCGCCGGGCTGGAGCTGAAACGCGAGCTGGTCGTGGGCGAGCTGCGCGACCCGCGCCAGGCGGCGCTGCCCATCGCCGGGGCGGTCGGCGGCATGCTGATACCGGCGCTGACCTGCTTTTTCATCGCGTACGGCGCACCCGGCGGCACCGACGCCTGGGCCGTCCCGGTCGCCACCGACATCGCCTTCGCCCTGGCGGTACTCGCCATCTGCGCCCGCGACCTGCCCCCCGGCCTGCGCGTCTTCCTGCTCTCGCTGGCGATCGTGGACGACCTCGGCGCGATCCTGCTGATCGCGATCCTGTTCACCGCCCACGTGGCGTTCCTCCCGCTGCTCGGCGCGGCCGCGGTGCTGCTGGTGTACTTCCTGCTCCAGCAGTTCCGGGTGCGCGGCTGGTGGCTGTACCTGCCGCTGGCCGTGGCCGCCTGGGCGCTGGTGCACGCCTCGGGCGTGCACGCCACCATCGCGGGCGTCGCGGTCGGCCTGCTCACCCGGGTCAGGCCCGACGAGGGCGAGCACGAGGCTCCGGCCGAGCAGCTGGAGCACACGCTGCAGCCGATCTCGGCGGGCATCTGCGTGCCGCTGTTCGCCTTCTTCTCGGCGGGCATCGCCGTGAGCATGAGCACGCTGGCCGCGTTGTTCACGGACCGGGCCGCGCTCGGCGTGCTGGTCGGCCTGGTGGTCGGCAAGACCGTCGGCGTGCTCGGCGGCGCGCTGGTCGCGGTGAAGTCCCGCCTCGCGCAGCTGCCCGAGGGGCTGACCTGGCGCGACCTGCTGGCGGTGGCTGTCGTCACCGGCTGCGGCTTCACGGTGAGCCTGCTCATCGCCGAGCTGGCCTTCCCGGTCGGCGCGCAGCAAATCCTGATCAAGGAAGCGGTGCTGGTCGGGTCCTTGATCGCGTCGCTGCTGGCGGCAGCCCTGCTGCGCAGACAGGTCCGCGCACGGGCACGCTAGCCTGCACCTATGAGCGAGCGAATCGTGGGGCACGGTGCGAAAGTGCCTCATGCCGAAAACACGCGAAGCGTGGTTTCGGCATGAGTGACCGAGGCCCGCACGGCCCGGTGGACGAGGCGTGCGTGCTGACCGAGGGTCCGTGGACGCACCGCTTCGTCAGCGCCAACGGCAGCCGCTTCCACGTCGCCGAACTGGGCACCGGACCGCTGGTGGTGCTGCTGCACGGCTTCCCCGAGTTCTGGTGGGCCTGGCATGAGCAGCTGCCGCTGCTGGCCGACGCGGGCTTCCGCGCGGTCGCGGTCGACCTGCGCGGCTACGGCGCCACCGACAAACCCCCGCGCGGGTACGACGGCTTCACGCTCGCCGCGGACGTGGTGGGCCTGATCCGCGCCCTGGGCGAGCGCAGCGCCACGGTCGTCGGCGCCGGGGCGGGCGGCCTGATCGCCTGGTCGGCGGCGGCCCTGCACCCGAAGCTGGTCAACCGCCTGGTCGTGCTGGGCTCCGCGCATCCGCTGCGGCTGCGTACCGCGCTGGTGGCCGACGCCGCCCAGCGCCGGGCCGGGCGGGCCCTGCTGCGGTTCCAGCTGCCCCGCTACGAGCACGTGCTGACCCGAGGCGGCGCCGAGCTCGCGGGCGACCTGATGCGCGCGTGGACCGGCCCGACCTTCCGCCAGACCGAGGCCTACCGGGAGTACGAGGCGCGCTGCCGGGAGGCGATGCGCATCCCGCAGGCCGCCTTCTGCGCGATGGAGGCCTACCGGTGGGCGTTCCGGTCGACGCTGCGCCTGCACGGCTACCGGTTCATCCGGGCGGTGCGGCAGCCGATCATCACCCCGACGCTGCAGCTGCAGGGTGCGCTGGACCCGATCACGCTCACCGCCACCGCGCAGGGCTCAGGCCGGTACGTGCTGGCCGACTACGAGTGGCACCTGATCGACGACGCGGGGCACTTCCTGCACGTGGAGCGGCCCGACCTGGTCGCCGGTGAGATCATCCGCTGGGCGAAGTAGCTCTCACCCGGGCGCGGGGCCCGCGGTCAGGCCCGGGTCTCGCGCAGTTCGGTGACCTCGGCGCGCGGGGCCCAGCCCTGGTAGACCCCGTAGTCGAACTCCTCCAGGCCCAGCTCGGCCGCGACCGGCGCCCGCCCCCCGGTGTACTCCACGCGCAGCCAGCCGTCGTGCTCGGCGAGCACCACGAACGGCTGCCCGCGCCAGTTGCACACGGTGCGCACGTACGCCAGTTCGTCCACCTCGGCGACGGGCACGACCCGGACGAAGCGGCCGGGGCGGACCTCCTCGAAGCCGTCGGCGCCCTCGGGGCGGTAGAGGCGCACACTGTCGCCGTCGGGGCTGGCCTCGTACTCCCGGCCCAGGTACGACGCGATGAAGCCGTCGCGCATCACTCGCCTCCGTCGGTCCGCAGCCAGCGGGGGCCGTCGCTGTCCAGCACGGCGACCATCTCCTCCTTGCCCTCGGCGTCCACGCGCAGCAGGCGCGCGCCGTGGGGCAGGCGGATGCTGTCCACCTTGAACTCGGCGATGATCTCGGTGCTGTCCCCGGGCGCGAAGCCGTTGCCGCGGAACGGGGCCCGCTCGATGACCCAGCCCTCCATCGCCCGCATCGCGGCCTCGTGCTGCCCGCCGTACGGAATCCGGTACAGGCTCGGCCGGTACGCCGGCCAGCGCAGCACGAAGATCTCGGTGTCCTCGGCCTGGAACGGCGATCCGACCCAGGTCAGCCCCAGCGCACCGCGCAGTGCCTGCGGGCCGCGCAGGTGGCCGACCTCGCGCGCCCGGTGCACGAACCCGGACACCCGGTCGTAGCCGCGCTCGAGGTAGTAGCCGACCTGGCTGGCCGCGATCACCTTCTGCATCTCGGTGACCTCGTCGCGCTTGGCCGGAGGCGGCGCCGTGCCCGCGGTCGGCGCGGGCATGACCGGCTCGCGCTCCTCGCCGCCCAGCCCCATCTCGGCCGCCCAGCGCGCCAGTTCGAGCAGCTGGTCGCCGGGGAGTGAGGCGCCGATCGCCGTGCCCGGGTTGACCGCGCACGACCAGGCAGGGTCCGGCCAGGTCTTGATCAGCTTGATGAAGCGGACCGGCACCACGTCGCCCGGGGCGGGCATGCACTGCGCCGAGGTGAAGCTGACGATGTGCGGCTCGCCGTCGATGTCGGTGGGCTGCCAGGCGAAGCCCTCCTCGCCGGGCAGCGGGCTGCCCGGCCCGGCGGTCGGCACCAGCACCGTGGCCAGCAGCAGCGTGGACAGGAAGGCGTCGGTGTTGCCCGCCTCGGCCGCGTCGAGCAGCTGCGCCTCGACGCTGTTGGCCGGAATGAAGTCGGGCTCGTCGCTGGGCAGCACGTGCCGTGGCGACCCGGCGGGGACCTCGCGGCGCGGCGCCTGCCCGTACCGGCCCCCACCCTGGTCGGGGTCGCCCGGCGGCGGCACGACCGGCGGTGCCGCATCGGGCAGCGGCGCGGGCGTCGACGGCACGACGATGGGCTGCGTCGTGGTCCACATGTCCGCGGTCGGCGGCAGCGGTGCGGGCACGACCGGCGGCAGGGGTGCCGGCGCGGGCACCACCGGCGGCAGCGGCGCGGGCGCGGGCACGACGGGCGGCAGCGGTGCCGGTGCGGGCACGGCCGGCGGCAGCGGTGCCGGTGCGGGCATGCTCGGCGGCAGCGGCGCGGGCGCGACCGGCGTGTACGGCGGCAGCGCCGGTGGCGGCGCCGCGGGCAGCGGCGGCGGCTCGTAGTTGCGGCGGGCCGGCAGCGCCGGCGGATGATCTGAGACTTCGATCACTTCCGCGTCGACGATGGTCGGATCGCCGACCGGCGCCGGCGGGTGCGCGGGGCGCTGCGGCGGCGGCGCGGCCGAGCGGGCGGCCTTGGCCCGCTCCAGCGCCTCCAGCCGCTCCAGCCGCCCGCGCGCCTCGGCGGGCGCCCCGGCGATGCGCACGTCGCCGCGCACCATCTGGGTCACGAACCAGGCGGGCAGGTAGCCCTCGATCGGCAGGCCCGGGTTGACCGCCAGCCACCACTCATGGTTCGGCCAAGCGGCGGCCAGCTCCTGGAACGGGACCCGCCGGGCGGCGCCGGCATGCTCGGCCAGGCAGGTCCGCATCGAGGACGCCGAGGTGAACGACAGGACGTGGGTGCGGCCCTCGGCCACCCAGGTGCCCCAGCCCGGGGCACCGCCCGGACGGTTCTCCTCCGCCACCGGCAGGATCAGCTCGCAGCGGCTCAGCACCCGGAAATACTGCTCCTGATCGCCGGCGTGCAACGCCTCGAGCAGCGCGATCTCAATGTCGTTGGCCGGTTGCCAACCCATCACGCGCTCACCTCCTGCCGCCGGGAGAGTACGTCACACAACTTACCTTGCGCCGAGTAGGCGCGCCGCAACCAGCAGTCTAGGTCGGCCCGCTCCAGTACCATCGGCGGCTGAGAACGCTCGCGTCCCCTTCACCCCTTGGTCCGCCGGGAGCACGACCTTGCATCTCAGCCGCACCCTGTCCGCCGCCGCAGCGGCCACTCTGGCCTGCACGGCGTCGCTCGTCGGATTGACGACAGCCCCCGCCCTGGCCGCGCCGTGCCCCAGCGGCGAGCCGAAGCCCGCCGCGCAGGTCACCGCCAAGCCCTGGCCGCAGCAGCTCTGGGACCTCAGCCGCCTGCCCCCGGGCGCCGACGGCCACGACGTGATCGTGGCGGTCGTCGACTCGGGCGTCGCGGGCGACCACCCGCAGCTGGCCGGCCGGGTGCTGGCCGGATACGACGTGCTGGAGAAGCCCGGCACCGACGGCCGCCACGACTGCCTCGGCCACGGCACCGGGGTCGCCAGCATCATCGCGGCCCGTGCCGTGGCTCCCGGCGAGTTCCGGGGCATCGCGCCCGGCGCCGAGATCCTGCCCATCCGGGTCAGCGAGCAGGTCGGCGGCCAGGACAAGCCGGAGCAGGACCGGGCCCGGATCGCGCTGGACCCGGACATGGCGCGGGCGATCCGCTGGGCGGTCGACCACGGCGCCCGGGTGATGAACCTGTCGCTCAGCTACACGGGTACGGGGCCCGACGGCCTGCCGGAGATCCGCGCGGCGGTCGACTACGCGCTCGCCCACGACGTCGTCGTCGTCGCCGCGGCGGGCAACGGCAAGAACTCGGGCAACAAGACGCCCTACCCGGCCGCCTGGCCCGGCGTGCTCGGCGTCGGCGCGATCAGCGCCGACGGCCAGCGGCAGGCCCAGTCGCAGACCGGGTCCTACGTGGACATCGTCGCCCCCGGCGAGAACGTCACCGGCGCCTGGCCCGGCGGCGGGCAGCTGGCGAACCTCAGCGGCACCAGCTACGCCGCCCCGATGGTGGCGGGCACCGCCGCGCTGGTGCGCCAGTGGTTCCCGCACCTGAACCGCGAACAGGTGGTACGCCGCCTGCTCGCCACCGCCGATCCGGCCCCGGGCGGCCTGGGCAGCGAAGAGTACGGCGCGGGCGTCGTCAACCCGGTCCGCGCGGTGACCGACGTGCTCGACGACGGCATCCGGACGACCCCGGCCGCGCTGGTGCCGCCGAAGATCGACCCGGCCGCCGAGGCGGCCGCCGCCGCTGCCGACCGGCGGCAGGAGCGGTCGCTGTGGCTGGCTGCCATCGGCATCGGACTCGCCGTGCTCGTGCTCGGCCTGGCCCTGGCCCTGCCCAAGGGCATCCGCCGCCGCTGGCGCCCAGCGGGCGCCCCCGACTGACCCCGCCCGACCTCCCCACCCCACCAGGCGTAACCGCAGCCCCGGGCATGGCCGCAGCCCCCGGGCATGGCCGCAGCCGCGCCCGCCCTCCGGCCGTGGCTGCAGTTTCAGGGAAAGTGTCGGAATCGGGCCCATGATTCGTGCAGTTTCCCCGAAACTGCAGCCGATCATGGCCGCGCGCGGCGCGGCCGGCCATGACGCGACGAAGCGCGGCGTGCGCCCGGTCACGGCGTGCGCCCGGTCGCAGCGTGTGCCCGGTCGCGGCCCGCTCCCGGAAAGGCGAACGCCCGGATCCCCGAGGTGCCGGGAGGCACCCAGGGTCCGGGCGTGCGGATCCGTGCGGTGGGTCAGTGCGGCAGGAACAGCCGGGTGTTGCGGTCCTCGGCGTCCTTGAACTGCACCGCGGCCTCGTCGACGGCGCCCTTGATGTCGCGCAGCATCGCCGAGAGGTCGTTGGCGGCGCTGCGCCACTTGTGCTGGCGCTCGTGGTAGGCCGACTGCGCCGAGCCGCTCCAGGTGGAGATCAGCGGCTTCGCGTCGCTCTCCAGCTGGTCGAGGTGCGAGTCGAGGCTGTTGATGGCCTTCTGGATGTGCTCACTGGCCGCGTGCAGCGCCTGGAAATCAACGACGAGTCTGTCGCTCATGTCAGCTCCTCCCCCTTGTGGTCTGCCATCAGAGGTTCAGGTTGATGCCGCCGGACTGCTTGGAGGCGACCTTGCTGGCCTGCTCCTCGTCGGCGCGGGTGTACTCCTGTGCGGCGGTGCGGATGGCGCGCGAGGTCTCGCCCAGCGCCTGGTGCAGTGCCTTCTGGTCCTCCGACCAGGACCGCTTGACCTGCTCGAACGAGTTTCCGGCGCGACCGACCCAGGCCGTCTGCAGACCCTCGAGCTCGCTCAGCAGTCGGCTGAGCATGCTCTGCAGTGCGTCGTTGGCGTGGTCGAACTTCTGCGCGGTCGACGCCATGATGGCGGCCTCGGAAGACGAACTCCCCGACATTGTCTTGCGTCACCCCATTCCCTTTGTGCAGTTGCGCATCCACCGTCCCATGCGGACCGTTGATGGCGGTGCGCCTGTCTCGGTGACGGTAGCGTCCGACGACCAGTCTTGCCAGCCCGATCGATGTCACCTGTGGATAACCGCCCGTGGCGCGGGCTGGATCAGCCCAGGGCCAGCTGCGCGGACGCGGTCTGCGGGTCGAGGCCCGGACCCTCCGGCAGCACGTCGACGAGCTTCGGCGGCAGCTTCAGCGGCCCCTTGCCGCTGTAGCCGAGCGTGCTGAGCACCTCCGCCTTCGCCGCGGCGAACCGCACCCCCTGGTCGGTGACCAGGCTCAGCGTGGTGCCCGCCGCCACGATCGCGCCCTGCCCCGAGGGCACCAGCACGTAGTCGGCGTACGGCGAGCCGTTGCCGGCGCGGGCCACGGTCGCGGGGCGGCCCGAGACGTTCACCGGGACGTCGAGGCGGGCCTCGACCACGCCGGTCTCGTCGCGGAACACCGCGCACAGCGCGCCGCTGCCGTACTGCGCGATGGTCGGCATCACGGCGGGCGGCTGCCGCTGGTCGTTGGGGTCGGGCACGAGGTTGCGCGGCGACTTGTCCAGCTCGGACAGCCGGCTCTTGTCGACCGTCTCCTCGGCCGGGATGTTCCACTGGCTGTGGTAGCCGCCCACCAGCAGGGTCGCCTGCACTGCGGTGATCAGGGCGAGGCCGTCGTCCAGCACCACGGCGTACTGCTTGACCGCGCCGTCGAGGTCCTTGATCTTCAGCACCTGCCCGTTGCGGTAGTTCGGCAGCGCGGCCGAGACCGCGCCGGGCGCGTCGACCTTCGGCAGGCCCAGCGGCTGGCCCTTGGCGGGCGGGTTGACGAAGGCCACCGGCACCGACACGGCCGGGCTGCCGCCCCCCAGCGTCTGCGCCGCGTACGCGTCGGTGCTGAACAGGCGGCCGTGCCAGAGCAGGTAGAACTGGCCCGCCGCCTGGACGAACAGCGCGTCGTCGCCCAGCGGGCGGCCCTTGGCCGCCAGCGCCGCGTCGCCGACGGCGACCGCCGCGACGGGCTTCTTCTCGCCGCTGAGCGAGCACAGCGACCACGGCGCGCCGAGCAGTCCGTCGGCGTCGGGCAGCGAGTCGGGCAGGTCGGGCACGCCGACGGTCAGGCCGCGGGCGATCCCGGCCAGCGACTTGCGGGACACCGTCTTGGTCGTCGGCTGCGACTGGCCGGAGGCGAGCAGCGCCGAGGCCAGGTTCAGCGCGGGGTGCAGCTTCTCGTTGCGGTACACGTACACCGCGCCGGTGCCGTCCTCGATGACGACGGTGCCGTCCTGCTGCCAGCCGACGTCGCCGCGCTCGCTGAACACGCCGTACACCCCGAACCCGGCGGCGATGACCACGGCGAGGCAGATGCTGGCCACGGTGCTGCTGGCGGCGCGGCGAAACGGCGACTGGGCCGGATCGGTGTCCCGCATGACCAGAGCCGAGACCACGCGCTGCACGCTGAACTGGTACGAGTGCAGCTGGTCCTGTCTCGACGGCATGGGCCCTCCCCCACAGATCGGCGAGCGGCTCTAACATGAGCCAGGCGAATGCGGCGGTACGCGCCGATGGGAGGTTACCGCGATGACAGTCGACACGCTGACCGGGCCGACGTCGAGCACCACCGAACCCGCGGCCGTGGCGTATCCGTTGCCACCGCGGCGTTTCCTCGGCCTCAGCGGCGGCCAGATCGTCAGTGTCCAGATAGCACTGGTGCTGCTGGTCGGTGCGGTGCAGGCGGGCGCGGCCGCGATCGCGCTGGCCGTGCCGGTCGCCGCGGCGCTGGTGGTGCTCGGCTGGGGCCGCTGGCGCGGCCGCTGGCTGTCGCAGTGGCTGTCGGTCTACGCGCGCTTCCGCTCGCGCCGCCGCCGGATCGAGGCCGGTGCCGACGTCGCCGACCTGCTCGACCTGGTGCACCCGGGCTGCCGGGTGGGCACCGCCGACGTCGAGGGCCAGCCGTGCGCGGTGCTCGCCGACGCCGAAGGGCTGGCGGTGCTGCTGGAGCTGGGCGAGCAGGCGGTCCTGCCGACCCGGTCGTGGCACCCGCTCCCGTCGCCCGCGGCGCTGCTGCCCGCGCCCGCCCCGGACGCGCCGCCGGTGCGGCTCCAGCTGCTGCTGCTCGCCAACGCCGCCAACGGCTCCTCCCCGGCCGCCTCGTCATACCGGCAGCTGACCGGCGGGCGCCTGCTCGCCGACGAGCGCGCCGTGCTCTGCGTCCGGGTGCAGCGGGCCGACGGCTGGGCCGAGCACGACCTGCAGCGGGCGCTGGCCGGTGTGGTGCGCAAGGTCCGCGCCCGGCTGGGCACCGTCCCGAACCGGCTGCTCGGCGAGGTCGCCGCGCTGCGCGTGGTGGGCGAGACGGCCGGGCACGACAGCGGCCAGGCGGTCCAGGAGGGCTGGTCGGCGCTGTACGCGGGCGGCCTGCTGCAGACGGTGTACACCGTGGAGCGCTGGCCGCAGACCCACGCCGACCCGGCCCACGCGCTGCTGCCGCGGCTGCTGCGGCTGCCCGCCACCACGGTCGCGGTGTCGCTGACCGCGGGCCCCTGGACCGGCCACGGCGACCAGGTGTACGGCCAGCTGTCGGTGCGCCTGACCGCCCCCGACCAGACCTCGCTCGGCAACGCCGCGGGCGCGCTGCGCCAGGTGCTGGCCGCCGACCACGCGCAGGCCCGCCGCCTGGACGGCGAGCAGCTCGACGGCTTCCTGGCCACGCTGCCGCTGGGCGGCCCCACCCCGTCGGGTGTCGCGCCCGGCAGCCACCTCGGCCCCGCCCGGCGCGGCGCCGCCGTGGGCGCGCTCGTCACGCCGTACGGCGGCAGCGGGCTCATGATCGGCGTGAACCGGAACAACGAGGCGGTCTCGTTCCGGCTGTTCCGCCCGGAGGCGACCCGGGCCGTGCTGATCGGCGGCGTGCCGGTGGCGCAGACGGTCGCCGTGCGCGCCATGGCGCTGGGCGGCTACGTGCTGGTGCAGACGACCCGGCCCTGGGCCTGGGAGGCGTTCTCCCGGGGGCTCGGCGCCGGGGCGCCGCTCACCGTGATGGCCCCCGGTCCGGTGACCGTGCCACCGGGCACCCCGCTGCGGCCACTGCTGACGATCGTGGACATCGGCCCGGTCTCGGCCGACCGCACGCCGGGTTCGCCCTGGCACAGCACGCTGGTGGTGCGCGACGACCTGTCCCCGGTGGACGTGGACGTGCTCGGCCGCGCCGACCTGGCCCTGCTCCAGCCGCTGCAGCCGGCCGAGGCCGCGGTCGCGGTGTCGGTGCTGGGGCTGTCGCGCGACCAGGAGGCGTGGCTGTCCCGGGCGCAGCCCGGGATGATCGGCGTGGTGCACCGGCGCTCGGTGCGCTGGGCGGCGCTGTCGCTGACCTCGTACGAGCAGCAGCTAATCGGATCGGCGGCGCGCGGCACCCGCTAGGGCGGGGGTGCTTTCCGCGGCGATACGTGGCACGATGCCGCACCATGGGCATCCTCCTCCGATTGGCCGCCAGCGCGGCCGCCGTCTGGGTGGCGACGCTGCTGATCGACGGCATCACGGTGAACGCCGAGACCACCCTCGGGAAGATCGGTACGTTCGTCGCCATCGCCGTGATCTTCGGCGTGTGCAACGCGCTGCTGCGCCCGGTCATCAAGACGGTCGGCTGCGCGTTCTACGTGTTCACCCTCGGCCTGATCGCGCTGGTCGTGAACGGCCTGCTGTTCTGGCTGACCAGCGTCATCGCCGGGGCGCTGGACGTCCCGTTCCACGTCGACGGCTTCCTGTCCGCGCTGCTCGGCGCGCTGGTCGTCGGCCTGGTCAGCTGGGCCCTCAACCTGCTCATCCCCGACAAGGACTGACCTCCGCCGCACCGTCGGCGCTGTCCGGCGCCAGGCCATGATCGCCGTTTGCGGTCGGAATCCGGGTGGTAACCCCGGGTTCCGACCTCAGGCAGCGATCGCCATCACATTGTCAGTAGCACTCGCCGACCCACCCCTTACGATTCGAGGGTGAGTCAGCTTCGCCTCGGCTACCTGTACGGGCTCGGCGCGTACGTCATGTGGGGCTTCTTCCCCGCGTACTTCAAGGTCCTGCGACCGACCGGTCCGTTCGAGGTGCTCGCGCACCGCGTCGTCTGGTCCGTGCTGTTCATGGTCCTGCTGCTCACCGCCGTACGCGGCTGGCGCCGCATCGCGCAGCTGCGCCACCGCCCGGCCACCCTCGCCGGGATCGCCCTGGCCGGGGTGCTCATCGGCGTCAACTGGGCCACCTACATCTGGGCCGTCAACATCGACCGCGTCGTCGAGACCTCTCTCGGGTACTTCATCAACCCGCTGGTGGTCATCGTGGCCGGCGTGGTGATCCTGCACGAGCGCCTGCGCGCCGCCCAGTGGGCCGCCGTCGGCATCGGCACCGTGGCGGTGCTGGTGCTCACCGTCGACTACGGGCACCCGCCGTGGGTGGCGCTGATCCTGGCGTTCAGCTTCGCCATGTACGGCCTGGTCAAGAAGCGCCTGGGCCTGCCCGCCACCGACGGCCTGTTCGTCGAGTCGGCCGTGCTCAGCCTGCCCGCCCTCGCCCTGCTCATCTGGTACGCCCGCCACGACCAGCTCACCTTCGGCCACCTCAGCACCGGCCACTCCGTGCTGCTGGCCGCCGCGGGCGTGCTCACCGCGGTGCCGCTGCTGATGTTCGCCGGCGCCGCCAACCGCCTCCCCCTGGTCAGCCTCGGCATGCTCCAGTACGTCGCCCCCACCCTCCAGCTGGCCCTGGGCGTCTTCCTCTTCCACGAGCCCATGCCCCCGGTACGCCTGTTCGGCTTCGGCCTGGTCTGGCTGGCCCTGGCCGTCTTCACCTGGGACGGGCTGCGCACCGCCCGCGCCACCCGCCTGACCGCGGCCGCCACCCCGACCCCCACCGCCACCCCCGCCCGCGCCGCGTAGCGCGGCGAGGCGCGGCGCGGCGGAAGCCTGCAGTTTCGGGGAAAGTGCACGAATCACCGCCAAGATTCCAGCACTTTCCCCGAAAGTGTCGCGATCTTGCGGCCCGGCGGGGCGCGGCGCGGACGCGCGCGGCGCGGCGGGAGCGGGGTGGTGGAGACGTTCACCCCGCGTTCATCGCGGGTCAGGGGTGGGATCATCCGGCGTCCCTACCGTGCGTGACGAAAGGCTCGTGCCGATCCTCACGCCTGGAGGCAATCCCTCATGAACGAATCCCGCCGCCGGCTCCCCCTGCTCGGCGGGGACGGCCACAGCGGAGGCAGCCGCTCCTCGATGACCTGCCTGTACCGCTGCGCCAACGCCTGCGACCACCCCGCCCCCAACACCTCCGCCAACGAGTACTTCGGCGACCAGGTCGAGGCCGAGGTGACCCGCCGTGGCGTGCTCAAGGCCGGTTCGGCCGGTGCGATCGCGCTCGGCTTCGCCGGTGCGACGGCCGGTGTGGCCGCCGGTGCCGCGGCCGGTGCCGCCCCCGCGTTCGCCGGTCCGGCCGAGTCCGCCGCGGCCGAGGGCTTCTCGGCCGCTTCGCTGCACGCGTCGGGCGGCCCGGCCGCGCTGACGTTCGCGCCGATCCCCCCGAACACGCTGGACAACCTGGTGGTCCCGAACGGGTACGACCACAACGTGATCATCCGCTGGGGCGACGAGGTCGTGCCCGGCGCGCCGGACTTCGACCCGGCCGCCCAGACCGGCGCGAGCCAGTCGAAGCAGTTCGGCTACAACAACGACTTCGTGGCGGTGCTGCCGCTGGGCCGTGGCCACGACCGGGCGCTGCTGGTCTGCAACCACGAGTACACCAACGAGAACCTGATGTTCCCGGGGTTCACCACGCTGGACGCGCTGAGCGACGAGCAGGTCAGGGCCGCGATCGCGGCGCACGGCCTGTCCGTGGTCGAGCTGGAGCGCGTCGGGCATACGGGTCAGTGGCAGGTCGTCACCCGCGGCCGCCGCCCGTACAACCGCCGCATCACCGCCCTGGAGACGGTGTTCGCGGTGACCGGTCCGGCCGCCGGTTCCGCCCTGCTGAAGACCGCCGCCGACCCGACCGGCAAGCGGGTCGTCGGCACGCTCAACAACTGCGCCGGCGGGGTGACCCCGTGGGGCACGATCCTGTCCGGCGAGGAGAACTGGAACCAGTACTTCGTCGGCGGCGACGGCGTGCCGGAGGAGGCCAAGCCGGCGCTGAACCGCTACGGCGTGTCGACGACCGCCCGCTACCCCGCCGACTCGCGCAGGTGGGACCGGGTCGACGCCCGGTTCGACCTGACCGCGAATCCGACCGAGGTCAACCGCTTCGGCTGGATCGTGGAGATCGACCCGTTCGACCCGGGCTCGACCCCGCGCAAGCACACCGCCATGGGCCGGTTCAAGCACGAGGGCGCCAACGTCATCGTGGCCGACAGCGGGCACGTGGTGGCGTACATGGGCGACGACGAGCGCTTCGACTACATGTACAAGTTCGTCTCGACCCGGAAGATCGCGCACGGCGACTCGTACTGGGCCCGCAAGCAGAACCTGACCCTGCTGGAGTCCGGCGACCTGTACGTGGCCAAGCTCGACTTCACCAGCGCGGCCGAGATCGACGGCACCGGCAAGCTGCCCACCGACGGCGCCTTCAACGGCACCGGCACCTGGCTGCCGCTGGTCAAGGACGGCCGGTCGATGGTGACGGGCTGGACCGTGGAGCAGGTCCTGGTCTTCACCCGGCAGGCCGCCGACGCGGTCGGCGCGACGAAGATGGACCGGCCCGAGGACGTCGAGCCGAACCCGGTCAACCGCAAGATCTACGCCGCGCTCACGAACAACACCGCCCGGGGCACCACCACCGGCCGGGGCGCCCTGGCCGACGAGGCCAACCCGCGCAACGCCAACAAGCACGGCCACATCCTCGAGCTGACCGAGGACGGCGGCGACCACACCGGCACCACGTTCAGCTGGGCGATCCCGATCGTCTGCGGCGACCCGGCCGACCCGTCGACCTACTTCATGGGGTACGACAAGACCAAGGTCTCGCCGATCTCCTGCCCGGACAACGTCGCCTTCGACAGCAAGGGCAACCTGTGGATCTCCACTGACGGCAACGGGCTGCTCAGCAACGACGGCCTGTTCGCCACCGCCCTCTCCGGTCCGGAGGCGGGCCACCTCAAGCAGTTCCTGACCGTGCCGCGCGGCGCCGAGACCTGCGGCCCGTTCATCGCCACGGACAACAAGACGGTCTTCGCCGCGGTGCAGCACCCCGGCGAGCTCACCGGTGCGTCGTTCGACAAGCCGGCCAGCACCTGGCCCGACGGCGACTACAGCAAGCCCGGCATCGTCGGCGTATGGCGCCTCGACGGCAAGCCCGTCGGCTCCTGACCGCACTGCCGGTAAGAGGGGTCCCTTCTACATCGCAAAGCGATAAGAAGGGGCCCTTCCTTGCGTCAGTTGCGCCAAAGTCAGGCGGCGGCGGAGAGGGGCGGGTTGAGGGCGGCGGAGAGGGCCCTGGCGGTGCTGTAGAGCCGCTCGCGGATCACGGGCGCCTGTGCCACCAGGTCGACGGCCGGCAGCGCGCAGGCGACGACGTAGCGCTGCGAGAGGTCGCCCGCGGTCTGCACGGCCACCGAGGCGCAGGCGACGCCGGAGCGGAACTGGCCGATCTCCACCTGCATGCCGCGCCGCATGCCCGCGGCGATGTCGGCGTCCAGCGCCGACGAGGAGCGGATGGTCGCCTGGGTGAAGGCGCGCATCCCGTTCTCCTTGAGGTAGCGCTCCCGGGCGGCCGGTTCGAGCGTGGCGAGCAGGCTCTTGCCCAGGGCCGTGGCGTGCGCCCCGTCGTCGAAGCCGGGCACCAGGTCTTCCACGTGCGGGGAGCGGATGCCCTCGGCGATGGCGGTGATGGCGACCCGGCCGTCGACGAAGCTGCCCAGGTAGTGGCTGTACCCGATGTCGGCCGACGCCCGGCGCAGCACGGTGCCGACCTCGGCGGGCCCGCGCATGGCGACCACGAGCTCCCGGAACCGGTCGGCCACGGCCAGGCCCAGCGTGTAGCCGCCGTCGCCGCGCCGCATCACGTAGCCCTGATGGGCCAGGGTCCGCAGCATCCGATAGGCGGCGGCGGG
Organism: Catellatospora sp. KI3; assembly: GCF_029948125.1. GTDB lineage: Bacteria > Actinomycetota > Actinomycetes > Mycobacteriales > Micromonosporaceae > Catellatospora. The sequence continues at coordinate 268,710 of NZ_JASAMB010000006.1, read as the reverse complement.
GGTGATGTCGCAGCGGCGGGCGATCTGTTTCGGTGACAATCCGGCTGGCGTCTCGCCCACCACTTCGAGCACCCGCAGCGCTCGGGCGACGCTGCTGACCATGTCCGATGGCGGGACTGTGGAATCTCGCATCGTCAGCACCTCCAGGCAGCCGCACCTACGATATGCAAATGCAGGGCTCAGGTGAAGGGCCGAAAGGTAGCGACTTAGGTCGATCCACTCACGACACGGACGTCAACTGATCCTGTCCGCCACGACGTCGCAGAGCGCCTCCAGCGCCGCCTTGGCGGCGTTGTCCGGCAGCCCCGAGAGTTCGGCCCGGGCCCGCTCGGCGTAGCCGCGCACGGTCTGCCGGGCCTGGCGCATCGCCTCGCTCTCGCGCAGCAGCTCCAGCGCCTCGGCGTGCCTGTCGTCGTCGGTCACCGGGCCGTCGGCCAGGATCTGCCGCAGCCGCACCGCGGCCGGGTCGGTGTCCTGGCTGGCCAGGGCGTACAGCACCGGCAGCGTGGGCACGCCCTCGCGCAGGTCGGTGCCCGGGGTCTTGCCCGAGTCCGAGCTGTCGCTGGCGATGTCGAGCAGGTCGTCGGAGAGCTGGAACGCCAGCCCGAGCGTCTCCGCGTACGCGGTGAGGCGGGCGGTGACGGCCGGGGCGGCGCCGGAGAACATGCCGCCGAAGGTGGCGCAGGTGGCCATGAGCGAGCCGGTCTTGCCCGCCAGCACGTACAGGTGGTGCTCGACCGGGTCGGCGTCGCGGGGGCCGACGGTCTCGGCGATCTGGCCGTGGACCAGGGCGGCGAAGGTCTGCGCCTGGATCTTCACGGCCTCGGGGCCGAGCCCGGCCGCGAGCTCGGCGGCGCGCGAGAACAGGAAGTCGCCGACCAGGATGGCCAGCGAGTTGCCCCAGCGCGCGTTGGCGCTCGGGGTGCCCCGGCGGACCAGGGCCTCGTCCATCACGTCGTCGTGGTAGAGCGTCGCGACGTGGGTCAGCTCCAGCACCGCCGCGGCGTCGATCAGCTCGGGGGCCTCCGGGTCGCCGAAGTGTGCGCAGACCGACACCAGCATCGGGCGGAACCGCTTGCCGCCCGCGTCCAGCAGGTGCCGGGCAGCCTCGGTCACGAAGGGGTCGGCGGACTCGACGGACTCCCGCAGGCGTGCCTCCACCTGCGCCAGCGTCCGGGTTACCGTCGCCTCCAGGACTGGGTCGTCGAAACTGACGCCGGCTCCCCGCGCAGTACGACCGTTAACACTGCTCACCACGCCCCCACGATGCCACATGACTCACACATGATCGAAGCTCCCCCCATGCCTTCGACAGACCGTGGGGGGAGCTTCGGACTTACCGTTTCTTACTGGTCGAAACCGATCAGCGGACGAACGACGCGGCGTTGTTCGCCAGGTCCAGCAGCGAGCTGGGCGCGACGCCGAGCAGCAGCGTCACCAGCACGCCGACCATCAGCGCGGCCGAGGTCAGCGCGCCCGGGATGGACACGCTGGGCGTGGTGTCGCCCGGCTCGGACAGCCACATCATCACGATCACCCGCAGGTACGGGAAGGCCAGGATGATGCTGCTGAGCACACCGAACAGCACCAGCCAGGTCTGCCCGCCGCCGATGGCCGCCCCGAACACCGCGAACTTCGCGGTGAAACCGCTGGTCAGCGGCAGACCGGCGAAGGCCAGCAGCAGGAAGGTGAAGACGCTGGCGAAGAACGGCGACCGCCGCCCCAGGCCCGCCCAGCGGGACAGGTGGGTGGCCTCGCCGTCGGCGTCGCGCACCAGGGTCAGCAGCGCGAACGCGGCGATGATGGCGAAGCCGTACGCGACGAGGTAGAACAGCATGCTGCTCAGGCCCGCCGCACCGCCGCCCAGCACCCCGACCAGCAGGTAACCGGCGTTGGCCACCGAGGAGTAGGCCAGCAGCCGCTTGAGGTCGGTCTGGGTGACCGCCAGCACCGCGCCGACGAGCATCGTCAGCACCGCGATGACGCCCAGCACCGGGGTGAAGTTCCAGTTGCTGCGGTCGAAGCCGACGTACAGCACGCGGGCCAGGCCGCCGAAGGCCGCCGCCTTGGTGCAGGCCGCCATGAACGCGGTGACCGGGGTCGGCGCGCCCTGGTAGACGTCGGGCGTCCACACGTGGAACGGCACCGCGGCCACCTTGAACAGCAGGCCGATCGCCAGCATCGCCAGGCCGATCAGCAGCAGCGCGAACGGCTTGTCCGAGGTGCTGATGTTGGCGTGGATGGAGTTGAAGTCGACCGCGTTGGCGAAGCCGTAGACCATGGCCACGCCGAACAGGAAGAACGCCGAGGCGAACGCGCCGAGCAGGAAGTACTTCACCGCGGCCTCCTGCGACAGCAGCCGCTTGCGGCGGGCCAGTGCGCAGAGCAGGTACAGCGGCAGCGAGAAGACCTCCAGCGCCACGAACATGACCAGCAGGTCGTTCGCGGTCACGAACAGCAGCATGCCGGCCAGCGCGAACAGCGCCAGCGGGTACACCTCGGTCGCGCCGGACTCCCGGGCGGCCTGGCGGCGGTCGGCCTCGGAGCCGACGGTGATCGCAGCCTGCGCCACGAACGGGCCGCCGGTCTCCAGCGTCCGCTCACCGATCAGCAGCAGCGAGACGATGCCGAGCACCAGCAGCGCGCCCTGCAGGAACAGGCCCGCCTTGTCGATCGAGATCGCGTCGGAGGCGGTGTGGGCGTTGGCGGCGGTCACGCCGGCCGCGGCCCGCTTGATCACCATGACCAGCGCGGCACCCATCGCCAGCAGGCTGAGCACCAGCTGTACGGTGTTGCGCCACGCCTTCGGCACGAACGCCTCGACGAGCACCCCGACGCACGCCGCGCCGAAGAGGATCAGCATCGGCCACAGTGCGGCGTAGTCCAGATGCGGGAACGAGATGGTGTCGCCCATGGTCACTTTCCTGCTTCCACAGTGGTGGCGGGCGCCGGGTCAGACCGCTCCGGGCTGACCACGCCGTTCAGGGTGGCCTGCACCGCCGGGTTGATCACGTCGAGGACCGGCTTCGGGTAGAAGCCGAGCACCAGCAGCAGCGCGATCAGCGGCGCCACGACGACGCCCTCACGCAGCGACAGGTCCTTCTTCATCGGCTCGATGTCCCGGAGCTTGTCGTTGAGCGTGCCCTGGGTGGTGCGCTGCACCATCCACAGCACGTACGCCGCGGCCAGGATGATGCCGACCGTCGCGATCACCGCCACCGTCTTGTTGACGGTGAACGTGCCGATCAGCACCAGGAACTCGCTGACGAACGGGGCCAGGCCCGGCAGGGCCAGCGAGGCCATGCCGGCGATGAAGAAGACGCCCGCCAGGACCGGCACCAGCTTGCCCGCGCCGCCGAAGTCGCCGATCATCGTGCTGCCGCGCCGGGCCACGAACATGCCCACGACCAGGAACAGCAGGCCGGTGGCCAGACCGTGGTTCAGCATGTACAGCACCGAGCCGCTGCCCGCCTGGATGGTGAAGGCGAAGATGCCGATGCCGATGAAGCCGAAGTGCGCGATCGAGGTGTAGCTGACCAGGCGCTTGAGGTCGTTCTGGCCGACCGCGAGCAGCGCCGCGTAGATGATGCCGACCAGCGACAGCGCGATCGCCCACGGCGCGAACCAGCGCGACGCCTCCGGGAACAGCGGCAGGCAGTAGCGCAGGATGCCGAAGGTGCCGACCTTGTCCATCACGCCGACCAGCAGCGCCGCGGCACCGGCCGGAGCCGCGCCGCCCGCGTCGGGCAGCCAGGTGTGGAACGGGAAGAACGGCGCCTTGATGGCGAACGCCAGGAAGAACCCGAGGAACAGCCACCGCTGCGCGTTGGTGGCGAACTCCGCGTCGGTCAGCGTCTGCCAGTCGAAGGTGTGTCCGCCCAGCACCCACAGGCCGATGACGGCGGCCAGCATGAACAGGCCGCCGACCAGCGAGTACAGGAAGAACTTCACCGCGGCGTACTGGCGCTGCTTGGGCTGCACGTCGGAGCCGAAGGAGCCGATGAGGAAGTACATCGGGACCAGCATCAGCTCGAAGAACAGGTAGAACATCAGCACGTCGGTCGCGACGAAGTTGCCGATCATCATGCCTTCGAGCGCCAGCAGCAGCGCGAAGTACGCCGGGACGCTGCGCTGGCTGCGCTCGGCGTCGTGCCAGCCGGACAGGATCACCAGCGGCACCAGCAGCGCGATCAGAGCGATCATCACCAGGGCGATGCCGTCCACGCCGAACGCGAACTTGGCACCCCAGGCGGGGATCCAGTTGTAGGACTCCTGCAGCTGCAGGCGCGGGGCGCCCGCACCGGTCTTGAAGGCCAGCCAGGTGGCGACCGCCACGCCGAGCACCACCAGCGAGACCAGCATCGCCAACTGCTTGGCCAGCTGCGGCCTGCTGCGCGGCACGAACGCCACCGCCAGCGCACCGACCAGCGGTACGAGCGTCAGGATTGACAGGTATTTCATCGTTATCCCATCCAGCCGAGCTGCACCGCGAGGAAGGCGCCGAGCACCAGCACCCCGCCGACCAGCATTGAGAGCGCGTAGGACCGGACGAACCCGGTCTGCAGCCGCCGCAGCCGGCCCGAACCGCCGCCGACCGCCGCCGCGAGCCCGTTGACCAGACCGTCGACACCCTTGTTGTCGACGAAGACCAGCAGTCGGGTCAGCCAGTTGCCGGGCTTCTCGAACACGGCCTCGTTGAAGGCGTCGGTGTAGAGGTTGTTGCGGGCCGCGGTGACCAGCACGCCCGCGGGCTGCGGGGTGAGCGCGGTGCCCTTGCGGAACAGCGCGTACGCCAGACCGGCGCCCGCGACCGTCAGCACCAGGCTCAGCGCCGTGAGGGCACCGTGCGCGATCTTCGGGTGCTCGGCCGTCTCCGGGCCGAGGACCGGCTCCAGCCACTGCGGCACCGAGGTGACCATCAGGCCGCCGGCGACGATCGAGCCGAGCGCCAGCAGGATCAGCGGGATCGTCATGACCGCGGGCGACTCGTGCGGGTGCTGATCGACCAGACCCTCCTTGGCGGTGGTCCACCGCTTCGGACCGTGGAAGGTCAGGATGAACAGGCGGGTCATGTAGAAGGCGGTCAGACCGGCGCCGAGCAGGGCGGCCAGGCCGAACAGCCAGCCGGTCCAGCCGGGCCGCGAGAACGCGGCCACGATGATCGGCTCCTTGGTGAAGAAGCCACTCAGCGGCGGGATGCCGATGATCGCCAGCCAGCCCATCATGAAGGTGAGCCAGGTGATCCGCATGTACTTGTACAGCCCGCCGAAGCGGCGGATGTCCACCTGGTCGTTCATGCCGTGCATGACCGAACCGGCGCCGAGGAACATGTTGGCCTTGAAGAAGCCGTGCGCCAGCAGGTGGATGATGGCCAGCGCGTACGCGCCGCCGCCCAGCCCGACGCCCAGGAACATGTAGCCGATCTGCGAGACCGTCGACCAGGCGAGGACCCGCTTGATGTCGTCCTTGGCCGTGCCGATGATGCAGCCGAGCAGCAGCGTGATCGCGCCGACGCTGACGACGACCGTCTGCAGCGTCGTGTTCTCCGAGAAGATCGGGTTGGAGCGCGCGATCAGGTACACACCGGCGGTCACCATCGTCGCGGCGTGGATCAGGGCCGAGACCGGGGTCGGGCCCTCCATCGCGTCGGGCAGCCACGCCTGCAGCGGGAACTGGCCCGACTTGCCGCAGGCGCCGGCGAGCAGCGCCAGGCCGATCAGCAGCACCGTGGTGCTGCCCAGCGTCCCGATGTTGTTGAAGACGACCTCGTAGTTCGTCGAGCCGAGCCAGGCGAACATCAGGAAGATGCCCAGGACCAGGCCCGCGTCGCCGACGCGGTTCATCAGGAACGCCTTCTTGCCCGCGGTCGCGGCGGCCGGGCGGCCGTACCAGAAGGAGATCAGCAGGTACGACGCCAGACCGACGCCCTCCCAGCCGAAGTACAGCATCACGTAGTTGTTGCCCAGCACCAGCAGCAGCATCGCCGCGATGAAGAGGTTGAAGTAGCCGAAGAAGCGGCGACGTCCCTCGTCGTGGGCCATGTAGCCGGTGGCGTACAGGTGGATCAGGAAGCCGACGCCCGTGATCAGCAGCACGAAGCACGCCGCCAGCGGGTCGAACAGCAGCCCGAAGTCCACCCGCAGGTTGCCCACCGGGATGAAGCTGTAGAGGTTCTCGACGACCGACCGGTTCTCCAGGTTGCGCAGCTGGAAGAAGAGGGTCAGGCCGAGCACGAAGGAGGCGAGGACCGAGGCGACGCCGAGCCAGTGGCCCCAGCGGTTCGCGGCCTTGCCCGCCAGCAGCAGGATCAGCGCGCTGACCGCCGGGATGGCGATGAGCAGCCACATGTACGACAGCAGGCCGGTGGCGGGCGCGTACACGACCGCCTCCGCCTGCTCGTTGATCAGAGTTGCAACCATGTCCGCCTCAGTACTTCAGCAGGTTGGCGTCGTCGACGCTCGCCGAGCGCCGCGTGCGGAAGATGGACATGATGATGGCCAGACCGACCACGACCTCGGCCGCGGCGACCACCATCGAGAAGAACGCCATGACCTGGCCGTCCAGCGTCCCGTTCATCCGGGCGAAGGTGACCAGGGCCAGGTTCGCCGCGTTGAGCATGAGCTCGATGCACATGAACAGCACGATGGCGTTGCGGCGGATCAGCACGCCGGTCGCGCCGATGCTGAACAGCACGGCGGCCAGCACGATGTAGTACATGGGGGTCATGGGTTCACTTCCCCTCGGTGGGCTTGTTCGCGATCTCCGCCGCGGTCAGCTCACGGGTGGGCAGGATCGGCGAGATGCTGCGCTCGGCCGGGGTGCCGTCGGGCAGCTTGGCCGGGGTCGCCACCGACGTCGAGTTCGCGAAGACACCCGGGCCCGGCTTCGGACCGGGGTAGTTGCCCGGCCGGAAGCGGTCCTTCATCATCGCGACCTGGCCGACGCGCTCGCCAGCGGCCCGCTCCCGGTGCGCCAGCAGCATCGCGCCGACGGCGGCCGTGATCAGCAGGGCGCTGGTAACCTCGAAGACCCAGACGTACTTGGTGAACAGCAGCTTGGCGATGCCCTGGACGTTGCCCGCGGCGTTCGCGCCCTCCAGGCCGACCGGGACGATGCCCCGGGTGGCCTCGTAGACGCCGAAGCCGAGCAGGCCGGCCAGGCCCACGCCCAGGATGATCGCGGCGACCTTCTGGCCGCGCAGCGTCTCGATCACCGAGTCGCTGGCGTCGCGGCCGACCAGCATCAGCACGAACAGGAACAGCATCATGATGGCGCCGGTGTAGACGATGATCTGCACCATGCCGATGAACGGCCCGGTCTGCACGATGTAGAACACGCCCAGGCTGAGCATGGTGAGCACCAGCCAGAGCGCGGAGTGCACCGCGTTGCGGGCGATGACCATGCCCAGCGCGCCGACCACGGCCAGCGGGGCGAGGATGAAGAAGACGACCTTCTCCCCGGTCCCGACCTGGCCCGCGGCGGCGAGCACCTCAGTAGCGAGAGTCATCGCGTCTCAGCCCCTGCCGACGTGCCCGGGTTGCTCATCGCACCCAGGTAGTAGTCCTTCTCCGTCGCGCCCAGCCGCATCGCGTGCGGCGGCTGCTCCATGCCGGGCAGCAGCGGCGCGAGCAGCTGCTCCTTCGTGAAGATCAGGTCCTGGCGGCTGTCGCGGGCCAGCTCGTACTCGTTGCTCATGGTGAGCGAGCGGGTCGGGCAGGCCTCGATGCACAGGCCGCAGAAGATGCAGCGCGCGTAGTTGATCTGGTAGTTCGACGCGTACCGCTCGCCGGGCGAGAAGCGCTGGTCGTCGGTGTTGTCGCCACCCTCGACGAAGATGGCGTCCGCCGGGCAGGCCCACGCGCACAGCTCGCAGCCGATGCACTTCTCCAGGCCGTCCGGCCACCGGTTGAGGATGTGCCGGCCGTGGTAGCGCGGCGCCGTGGCGTCCGGCTTCTCCGGGTACTCGGTGGTGACGGTCTTCTTGAACATGTGCGAGAAGGTCACGCCGAAGCTCTTCACGCCGCCCATGAACGTACCCATGTCACACCTCCTTCTCGGTCGAGGCCGGTACGGTCTCGCGCTCGGCCGTCAGGCGCTTGGCCCGGGGGCTGACCGGCACCTGCAGGTCCATCGGCGGGAGCGGGAAGCTGCCCTCGGGGCGCTCCGCCACCTGCTCCTGAACCGTCTTCGGCTCCTCCTCGGCCTTGGCGGGCCAGAAGAGCGCGAGCAGGATGATCACCGCGAGCGGGACGCCGACGAACATCAGCTTGTCGGTGGTGCTGTAGCTCGACTTCTGCGCCACCTTCAGGCCGGCCAGGGCCAGGATCCACACCAGGTTGACCGGGATGAGGACCTTCCAGCCGAACCGCATGAACTGGTCGTAGCGCAGGCGGGGCAGCGTGCCGCGCAGCCACACGAAGACGAACAGCAGCAGCAGCACCTTGATGGTGAACCACAGCAGCGGCCACCAGCCGGAGTTGGCGCCCGCCCAGACCGTGGTGATCGGCGCGGGTGCGCGCCAGCCGCCCAGGAAGAGCGTGGTGCACAGCGCCGAGACGGTCACCATGTTGATGTACTCGGCCAGGAAGAACAGCGCGAACTTCAGCGACGAGTACTCGGTGTGGAAGCCGCCGACCAGCTCCGACTCGGCCTCGGGGAGGTCGAACGGGGCGCGGTTGGTCTCACCGACGGCCGAGATCGAGTAGATGACGAAGCTCGGCAGCAGCAGCAGCGCGAACCAGCCCGGGGTGGGCAGCCAGCCGAACGCCTCGCCGCCGTGCGCCTGCGCGGCCACGATCCCGGAGGTGCTCATGGTGCCCGCGGTCATGAAGACGGCCACGAAGGACAGACCCATGGCGACCTCGTACGAGATCAGCTGCGCGCTCGACCGCAGACCGCCCAGCAGCGGGTACGTCGAGCCCGACGCCCAGCCGCCCAGCACGATGCCGTAGATGCCCATGCCCGAGCAGGCCAGCACCAGCAGCACCGCCACCGGGATGTCGGTGAGCTGCATCGGCGTCTTCACGCCGAACATCGACACCATCGGCCCGAACGGGATGATCGCGAACGCGGTGAACGCGCAGACCGTCGAGATGACCGGCGCGATGAAGAAGACGATCTTGTCCGCCTTGAGCGGCATGATGTCTTCCTTGAACGCCAGCTTCAGGCCGTCGGCCAGCGACTGCAGCAGACCGAAGGGCCCGTGCCGGTTGGGGCCGGGACGCACCTGCATCCGGGCCACCACGCGGCGCTCGTACCAGATGGTGAACAGCGTCATCACGACGAGGAAGACGAAGACCGCCAGGACCTTGATGAGGACGATCCACCAGGGGTCCTTGCCGAAGTCCTCCAGCGTCGGGTCGCCACCGAGCGGAGTCAGCGGCGGCACGTCGGACAAAAGGGAGAGGATCATTTCTTGGTTCCTCCGGTGACGGTGACCACCGCGCCGGCGGACACGCCCAGCGTGCGCCGCAGGGTGGAGCCCGGCGAATTGGTCGGCAGCCAGACGACGTCGTCGGAGAGCTCGGTGAGCGCGGCCGGCAGGGTGATCGCACCCCGCGCGGTCCCGACCGTCACCGGGTCGCCGTCGGCGACGCCCAGCGCGGCGGCGCGGGCCTTGGACAGGCGCACCACCGGCGGGCGGGCGGTGCCGGCCAGCACCTCGTCGCCGTCGGTCATGCTGCCCAGGTCGATCAGCTGGGCCCAGGTCGCCAGGATGGCCTCGCCGTCCTTGAGCGACGGAGCCGCGGCACCCACCTCGGCCGGAGCCGACGGGCGCGGCGCCGCGGTCGCGGGCAGGCTGCCCAGCTCGCGGCGTACGGCCAGGACGTCGGCGACGCCCAGGACCACGCCGAGCTGGGACGCCAGCGCGTCCAGCACCCGGCCGTCGGTCAGCTTGGCGCCGGTGTTCGGGGTCTCCAGCGCCTGCTCGAACGTGCGCAGGCGGCCCTCCCAGTTGACGTACGAGCCGGACTTCTCCGCGTCGACGGCGACCGGGAAGACCACGTCGGCCCTGCGGGCGACGCCGCTCATCCGCTGCTCCAGCGAGACCAGGAAGCCGACCTTGTCCAGCGCCTCGTCGGCGGCCTTCGGGTCGGCCAGGTCGGACGGGTCCACGCCCGCCACGACCAGCGCGCCCAGCTTGCCCGCCGCGGCGGCGGCCAGGATCGCGTCGGTGTCGCGGCCCGGCTTGCTGGAGATGACTCCCGCGGCCACGCCCCAGGCACCGGCCAGTTCGGCCCGCGCGGCGGCGTCGCCGACCGGGCGGCCGCCCGGCAGCAGGTTGGGCAGGCAGCCCGCGTCCACGGCACCCCGGTCACCGGCGCGGCGCGGCACCCAGGCCAGCTTCGCGCCGGTCCGCGCGGCCAGCGCCGCCGCGGCCGAGAAGCCGCCGCGTACGGTGGCCAGCCGCTCGCCGACCAGGATCACGGTGCCCGGGTCGACGCCCTCCAGGTTGCCCAGGACGGCCGCTTCGCCACCGGGGACGCACTCGGCCAGCGAGGCGCCGGCCTTCTCCGCGCCCCGGGTGAGGAACGGCGCCACCGAGGTGACCTTGAGCTTCCGCTTGGCCGCCGTCTTGCGCAGGCGCAGCAGGACGATCGGGCTCTCCTCCTCCGGCTCGAAGCCGACCAGCACCACGTGCTTGGCCTGCTCCAGGTCGGTGTAGGTCACGCCCGTCTCGCCGACCACCGACGAGGCCAGGAAGTCGGCCTCCTCGGCGCTCAGCGGGCGCGCCCGGAAGTCGATGTCGTTGCTGCCCAGCACCACGCGGGTGAACTTGGCGTACGCGTAGGCGTCCTCGACGGTCAGGCGGCCGCCGGTCAGCACGCCGACGCCGTACGCGCCGTCGCGCGCCGCGCGCAGGCCTTCGGCCGCGACGCGCAGCGCCTCGGTCCAGGACGCCTCGCGCAGCTCACCGGTCTCGGTGTCGCGCACCAGCGGGGTGGTGAGCCGGTCGAAGGCCGTGGCGTAGCGGAAGCCCCACCGGCCCTTGTCGCAGTTCCACTCCTCGTTGACCTGCGGGTCGTTGCCGGCCAGGCGGCGCAGCACCTTGCCGCGGCGGTGGTCGGTGCGCTGGTCGCAGCCCGAGGAGCAGTGCTCGCACACGCTCGGGCTCGACACCAGGTCGAACGGCCGGGCGCGGAAGCGGTACTGCTCGCTGGTGAGCGCGCCGACCGGGCAGATCTGGATGGTGTTGCCGGAGAAGTAGGAGTTGAAGGGCACGTCGCCCGACTCCGGCTCCTCCTGGTCGTACGCCAGCTCGTCGATCGTGCCGTGGGCGTGCGGGTGGCCGAAGGCCGCGTCCCGGTAGATGCCGATCTGCTCGGCCGAGGACCGGTCCATCAGGTCGATGAACTTGTCGCCCGCGATCTCCTCGGAGAACCGGGTGCAGCGCTGGCAGAGCACGCAGCGCTCGCGGTCCAGCAGCACCTGCGACGAGATGTTGATCGGCTTCTCGTACTCGCGCTTGTGCTCGTGGAAGCGCGACTCCGGGCGGCCGACCTGCATCGCCTGGTTCTGCAGCGGGCACTCGCCGCCCTTGTCGCACATCGGGCAGTCGAGCGGGTGGTTGATGAGCAGCAGCTCCATCACACCCTCCTGCGCCTTGCGGGCGACCTCGGAGGTGAGCTGCGTCTTCACCACCATGCCGTCGGCGACGGTCTGGGTGCAGGAGGCGACCGGCTTGCGCTGGCCCTCGACGTCCACCAGGCACTGCCGGCAGGCGCCGGCCGGGGCCAGCAGCGGGTGGTCGCAGAACCGCGGGATGTCGATGCCGAGCCGCTCGGCGGTCCGGATGACCAGCTCGCCCTTGGGCGCGACCACCTCGATCCCGTCGATGGTCAGCTTGACGGTGTCGGTGTGCTTCTGTACTTCCTGGCTCATCAGTGTGCTCCCGCCAGGGCGGCGGCGCTGAGCTTCGGCGCCGTACGGCCTTCGATGTAGTCGAGGTAGTCCTGCTTGAAGTACTGCAGCGACGAGGTCACCGAGCTGGTGGCGCCGTCACCGAGACCGCAGAACGAACGGCCCAGGATGTTGCCGGCGGTGTCCAGCAGCGTGTCCAGGTCCTCCAGGGTCCCCTCGCCGGACAGGATCCGCCGGTAGACCCGGACCATCCAGTAGTTGCCCTCGCGGCACGGGGTGCACTTGCCGCACGACTCGTGGTGGTAGAACTCCAGCCACCGGTAGGTCGCGTAGACCGGGCAGTCCTGGTCGCTGAAGATCTGCGTCGCCGTGGTGCCGAGGATGGAGCCGGCCGCCGCGACGGACTCGAAGTCCATCGCGGTGTCGATGTGCTCGGCGGCCAGCAGCGGCGTCGAGGACCCGCCCGGGGTCCAGAACCGCAGCTGGTGGCCGTCCTGCATGCCGCCGGCGAGCTCGATCAGCTCGCGCAGGGTGATGCCCATCGAGCACTCGTACTGGCCCGGGTTCTTGATCCGGCCGGACAGCGAGTAGATCATCGGACCGGACGACTTCTCCGTGCCCATCGTCTTCCACCACGCCGCGCCGCCGAGCACGATGTACGGCACGCTGGCGATGGTGCCGACGTTGTTCACCACGGTCGGGCTGGCGTAGAGGCCGTGCGTCGCCGGGAACGGCGGGCGCAGCCGGGGCTGGCCGCGGAAGCCCTCCAGCGAGTCCAGCAGCGCCGTCTCCTCGCCGCAGATGTAGGCGCCCGCGCCGGAGTGGACGACCAGGTCCAGGTCGTACCCCGTACCCAGGATGTTCTTGCCGAGGTAGCCGGCCTTGTACGCCTCCTGCACCGCGTGGCGCAGCCGCCGCGCGGCGTGCACCGCCTCACCGCGGATGTAGATGTAGGCGCGGTTGGCGCGGATCGCGTACGACGCGATGATGACGCCCTCGACCAGCGAGTGCGGGTCGTGCGTCATCAGCGGCAGGTCCTTGCAGGTGCCCGGCTCGCCCTCGTCGGCGTTGACGACCAGGTAGTGCGGCTTGCCGTCGTTCTGCGGGATGAAGCCCCACTTGAGCCCGGTGGGGAAGCCCGCGCCGCCGCGGCCGCGCAGGCCGGAGTCCTTGATCAGGGCGATCAGGTCGTCCGGGTGCACGGCCAGGGCCTTGCGCAGGGCCGCGTAGCCGTCGAGGCGCTCGTAGACGTCCAGCCGCCACGCGTCCGGCGACAGCCAGCGCTTGGTCAGGACGGGCGTGAGCTTCTCCAGTACGGCCTTGCTGGGCGTGGTCACTTCGCCGCCTCCTTCGAGGGAGTCGGGATGGGCGTGTTGATGTCGAAACCGGCCGGGCTGATCCCGTGCTCCTGCGCCAGGCGCAGGCCGCGCAGGGTGGCGTCGCCCGCCGGGCCGTCGGCGACCGCGCCTTCGCGCTCGTCGGCGAAGCCCGCCAGCTGCAGCGACATCTCCTTGAGGGTGCACAGGCGGGCGCCGCGCGTCGGCATCGGCCGCTTGCCCGACTTGAGGTCGGCGGCGAGCTGCAGCGCGCCCTCCGGGGTCACCCCGTCGAAGAAGTCGTAGTTGACGGTGAGCACCGGGCCGTAGTCGCACGCGGCGAGGCACTCGGCGTGCTCCAGCGTGATCTTGCCGTCCTCGGTGGTCTCGTCGTGGCCGACGCCCAGTGCCTGCGACAGCTCGTCGTAGACGGCCTGGCCGCCGAGCACGTTGCACATGGTGTTGGTGCAGACGCTGACCAGGTAGTCACCGGTGGGGCGGCGCTTGTACATGGTGTAGAACGTCGCCACCGCACCGACCTGGGCCTTGGTCAGGCCCAGCTGCTCGGCGCAGAACGCCACGCCGTTCGGCGACACGTAGCCCTCGACCGACTGCACCAGGTGCAGCATCGGCAGCAGCGCCGAACGCTGCTTGCCCTCGGGGTAGCGCGCGATGATCTCGCGGGCCCGCTCCCGGGTCTCGTCGGTGAAGACGTCCGTCTTCGGCGCTGTCATCGGTCACACCCACCCATCACCGGGTCGAGGCTGGCCCCGCCCGCGATCACATCGGCCAGCAGGCCACCCTCGGCCATCGCGGGGATGGCCTGGAGGTTGACGAAGCTCGGCTCGCGGAAGTGCACCCGGAAGGGCCGGGTGCCGCCGTCGGAGACCACGTGCGCGCCCAGTTCGCCGCGCGGCGCCTCGATCGGCACGTACACCTGGCCAGGCGGGACCCGGAAGCCCTCGGTGACCAGCTTGAAGTGGTGGATCAGCGACTCCATCGACTGACCCATGATGTGCGCGACGTGCTCGAGCGAGTTGCCCAGGCCGTCGCCGCCCACGGCCAGCTGCGCCGGCCACGCGATCTTGCGGTCCTCGACCATGACCGGGCCGGGCTTGAGCCGGTCCAGCGCCTGCTCGACGAGCTTCAGCGACTCGCGCATCTCGGCCAGGCGGACCAGGTAGCGGGCCCACACGTCGCCGTCGGGCTGCGTCGGGACGTCGAACTCGTACGTCTCGTAACCGCAGTAAGGCATCGTCTTGCGCAGGTCCCAGGCCAGGCCGGAGCTGCGGAGCACCGGGCCGGTGATGCCGAGCGCCACGCAGCCGGTGACGTCGAGCACGGCCACGCCCTTGGTACGGGCGGTCCAGATCGGCTGGCCGGAGAGCAGGTCCTCGTACTCCTTGATCCGCTTGGGCATGAAGCCCAGGAACTCGCGGATCTTCTTGACCGCCTCCGGGGGCACGTCCTGCGACACGCCGCCGGGCCGGACGTACGCCATGTTCATGCGCAGACCGGTGATCATCTCGAAGATGTCGAGGATGAATTCGCGCTCGCGGAAGCCGTAGATCATCATCGACAGCGCGCCGAGCTCCATGCCGGTCGTCGCCAGCCACACCAGGTGGGAGGAGATCCGGTTGAGCTCCATCATGAGCACGCGGATGGTGGTGGCCCGCTCGGTGATCTGGTCCTCGATGCCCAGCAGCTTCTCCACCGCGAGGCAGTACGCCGTCTCGTTGAAGATCGGGGCGAGGTAGTCCATCCGGGTCACGAACGTGGGACCCTGCGACCAGGTGCGGTACTCGATGTTCTTCTCGATGCCGGTGTGGAGGTAGCCGATGACGGTCCGGGCCTCGGTGACCGTCTCGCCCTCCATCTCCAGCACCAGGCGCAGCACGCCGTGCGTGGACGGGTGCTGCGGACCCATGTTGACGACGATGCGCTCGTCGTGCAGCGGGTCGTGGCCGGAGACGATGCTGTCCCAGTCGCCACCGGTGACGGTGAAGACCTTGCCCTCGGTCGTCTCGCGCTCCTGCGCGTAACCTGCGTTGCTCATCGGTGCTCCCCAAGGATGGCGCTTGCGGGACTCCGCTGCGCTACGTTCCTCGCGCTCATCGGTAGGACCTCCGCGCGTCGGGCGGCGGGATCTCGGCGCCCTTGTACTCGATCGGGACCCCGCCCAGCGGGTAGTCCTTGCGCTGCGGGTGGCCGTCCCAGTCGTCCGGCATCAGGATCCGGGTCAGGTTGGGGTGGCCGTCGAAGATGACGCCGAACATGTCGTACGCCTCGCGCTCCTGCCAGTCAGCGGTCGGGTAGATCTCCGTGACGCTGGGCAGGTGCGGGTCGGCGACGGTGACCGCGCACTCCAGGCGCAGCCGGCGGCGGTACGTCATCGAGGTCAGCTGGTACACGACGTGCAGCCGGCGCTCCTCGTTGAGGTAGTCGACGCCCGACACCGAGTTGCACAGCTCGAAGCGCAGCGACGCGTCGTCGCGCAGCGACCGGCACACCTCGGCGATCTTCGCCGGGACGATGTGCAGGGTCAGCTCGCCCCGGTCGATCACGATCCGCTCGATGGCGTCGGCGAACCCGGGGTACGCCTCCTCCAGCGCGTCGACGATCTCGTCGAAGTCGCCGCCCAGCGGGCGCTGCGCCTCCAGCACCACGGCCCGCTTGCGGACCAGGCCGCCGAAGCCGGACGTGTCACCGGAGCCGCTGACCCCGAACAGGCCTTCAGGTTGGGTCATCGCTTGCGCTCCATCCACTTCTCGATGCGCAGCTGCTCCTCGCGGCCCTCGGCGGCAGCCTGCTCCCACTCCTGGCGCAACTGCTTGTTGTACCGGTAGCTGGACGGCATGGCACCCGGCGCGACGACCGGCTTGCCCTCGCGGGCCTCCTTGGCGGCCAGCATCTTGCGCCCACCGGCGCCGAGCGGCTCGGCCAGGATCTTGTCGTGCAGCTTGAGGATCGCGTCGAGCAGCATCTCCGGCCGCGGCGGGCAGCCGGGCAGGTACATGTCGACGGGCACGACGTGGTCGACGCCCTGCACGATCGCGTAGTTGTTGAACATGCCGCCCGACGACGCGCAGACACCCATCGAGAGCACCCAGCGGGGCTCGGGCATCTGGTCGTAGATCTGGCGCAGCACCGGGGCCATCTTCTGGCTGACCCGGCCGGCCACGATCATCAGGTCGGCCTGGCGGGGCGACGCCCGGAAGACCTCCATGCCGAAGCGGCCCGAGTCGAACCGGGCCGCACCGGTGGCCATCATCTCGATCGCGCAGCAGGCCAGGCCGAAGGTGGCGGGCCAGAAGCTGGCTTTACGAGTCCAGTTGACGAGCCCCTGGACGGTGGTGAGCAGCACCCCGCTCGGGAGCTTCTCTTCGAGTCCCATGTCAGTCCCAATCCAGGCCGCCGCGACGCCATACATAGGCGTACGCGACGAACACCGTGCCGATGAACAGGAGCATCTCCACGAAGCCGAAGACGCCCAGCATGTTGAAGCTGACCGCCCACGGGTAAAGGAAGATGATCTCGATGTCGAAGACGATGAAGAGCATCGCGGTCAGGTAGAACTTGACCGGGAAACGACCGCCGCCGACCGGCTGAGGGGTCGGCTCGATGCCGCATTCGTAGGCGTCCAGCTTCGCCTTGTTGAAGCGACGGGGTCCGATGAATGGTGCTGCCGCCACCGAGAAGAGCCCGAAGGCACCGGCGAGCGCGAAGAGCCCCACAATCGGCACGTACGCGGAGAGCGACACTTGCCTGCGTCCCTTCCTGTGGTTTAAGCCGGCCTGTTTCGCCTGCTTGCGGTACTCGTAAGATCCTCGCGCGGCGTTCCGCTACACAGCGGGTGCCACGCGGGACAGGGCATTGATGATGCGGTCCATCGCGTCGCCACCGCGCGGATCGGTGAGGTTCGCCAGCAGCTTCAGCACGAACCGCATCAACGTCGGGTGCGGCATGCCGTGCTTGGTGGCGACCTTCATGACCTGCGGGTTCCCGATCAGCTTCACGAAGATCCCGCCGATGCGGTAATACCCGCCCAGCCGCCGCTTGAGCTCGGTGCCGTACGCGTGCAGCGCCAGCTCCCGGGCCTGACCGGCCGGGCGCGCCAGCGCCTGGATGATCACCTCGGCCGCCAGCTGGCCCGACTCCATCGCGTACGCGATGCCCTCGCCGTTGAAGGGGTTGACCATGCCGCCGGAGTCACCCACCAGCACCAGGCCGCGGGTGTAGTGCGGAGTGCGGTTGAAGCCCATCGGCAGCGCCGCGCCCAGGATCTTGCCGTCGGCGTTGGCCTCGTCGTTCAGACCCCACTCCTCCGGAGTGGCACCCAGCCAGTCAGTGAGCATGGTGCGGTAGTTCGTGGCCTGGTAGGCCTTGGACGAGTTGAGCACGCCCAGACCCACGTTGACCCGGCCGTCTCCGAGACCGAAGATCCAACCGTACCCCGGCAGCTGCGCGCTGCCCGCCTCCCGGCTGCGCAGCTCCAGCCACGACTCGAGGTAGTCGTCGTCCGCCTTCGCCGGGCAGTGGTAGTAGCGGCGCACCGCCACGCCCATCGGCCGGTCCTCGCGCTTGGCGATGCCCAGCGCGAGCGGCAGCCGACCGGAGACGCCGTCGGCGCCGACCACCACGTGGGCGCGCAGCGTCCTGACGCCTTCGGCGGTCTTCACCTCGACGCCCACCACGCGGCCCTCGGCGTCGAGCACCGGGCCGGTGACGTTGTGACCGGTGCGCAGGTCGGCCCCGGCCGCGACGGCACGCTTGGCCAGCATGTCGTCGAAGTCCATCCGGGTGCGGACCAGGCCGAAGTTCGGGAAGCTGGCGAGCTCGGGCCAGTCCAGCTCAAGCCGGACGCCGCCGCCGATGACGCGCAGGCCCTTGTTGTGGAGCCAGCCCGCTTCAGGGCTCACGTCGACGCCCATGTCGATCAGCTGCTTGACCGCGCGCGGGGTCAGTCCGTCGCCGCAGACCTTCTCCCGAGGGAACTCGGTCTTCTCCAGCAGCAGGACCTTCGCACCGTGTTTGGCGAGGTGGTATGCGGTGGCGGAGCCCCCCGGACCGGCACCTACGACGATCACATCCGCATCGACATCGGTCGGTGTCATGCTCACCTCCACCTCGGCCTTAACGCTCGTTCCGGGCTCGTGAAAGTCTTCACAAGCCAGTCCGGCGTGCAGTCTAGAACCGCGCCGAGATCCCCTAATGGTTAGGTGACCCTAAGTGGCAGGTGGAGACGGGGTGGGTGCCCTTTCCGATATATCCGGGCATCCAGGAATCTCAAACATCCACATGAACCCCTGATTAATAGGTTCTGACCTGGATGTATTACTCTTCGTGCTCGCAGTCCACCCCCTCTGGAGCTCCCCGTGCACGTCACCCCCGGGCACCGCCGTGCCCTGCGCCTCGGCGCCGTCGCCGTCACCCCGCTGGCCGCAGCGGTGTTCGGCCTCACCAACCCGGTCCACGCCGAACCCGCGCCGACGCCGTCCGGCGAGCCCGTCGGCGGTGCCGCGGCCGCCGCCGCGAAGCGCGACATCACGTTCACCGCGTCCCCGCGTACAACCGAGGTCCAGGTCGGCAAGGTCGCCGAGCTGACGTTCACCATCACCAACCGGGGTACGGCCGACGCCAAGGAGCCCTACTACGGGTTCCTCACCACCCCCGGCGTCCAGGTCGTGGCCAAGCCCGCCGAGTGCCTCGAGTTCAACCTCGACGAGCCGGCGGCCGAGGCCGCCGCCGCACAGGAGTTCGCCGAGCCGGAGGTCTACTTCGACTGCGAGCTGGACTCGCTCAAGGCCGGGGCCACCGCCACCCGCAAGGTCACCGTCAAGCTCACCGAGAACGCGGAGAACTTCGTCTTCGCGTTCGCCGACGACTGGGCGTACGAGAGCCTCGACCAGGAGGACGACAACCCGGACGACAACTACGCCGAGGTCGCCGTCCGGCCCGCCAAGGCGGTGCCCAGCCCGACGCCCAGCGCGTCGACCAGCCCGAAGCCCTCGGCATCGGCCTCGCCCTCCGCCGGCGCGAGCCCGAGCCGCACCGCGAGCCCCACCGCCAGCGCCAGCGCCAGCCCCGGCCTCAGTGCCAGTGCCAGCGCCAGCGCCAGCAGCAGTCCCGGTGCCGGTCCGAGCCTGACGGCCGGGCCCGCGCCGTCGGCGAGCAAGAGCGCAACGGCGTCGGCAAGCCCGTCGAAGTCCGCCGCCGTGTCGCCCTCGGCCACCGGTACGACTACGCCGACCTCGGCCCCGCCGGTCGCGGACGGCGACGGTGGCAGCGGCGGCGACCTGCCGCGGACCGGCTTCAGCGCGGTCAGCGTCGCGGGCGCCGGAGCCGCCGTCGCCCTCGGCGGCGCCATCCTGCTGGTGCTCGCCCGCCGCCGCCGCGCCTGACCAGCTGTCCGACTGACCGGCGACCGACTGACCGGCTGACCGAACCTGTGGTGCCCACGTGCCTATGCACGCGGGCCTGGCCACCGGGTTAAGAAGGGACCCTTCCTCTACGCAATGCGAGAAGAAGGGGCCCTTCCTTGCTCGTCACCAGGAGTTCGGCACCCGGTGCTCGTCACTCGGTGGCACGCTGGCGCTGGAGGCGGGTCGGCTCGGGTTCGGTCGGTTCGGGTGGTGCTTGAGCGGGCGACGTCGGCGTGGGCGTGGCGGGGTGGGTTGCCGCCGCTGCGGCTCGTCTGGCCGCCGCTCGGCGCCGCGCCGCCTCTTCGAGATCCGCCACGCGCACCGGGGGCTCGCCGAACCCGCCCCCGAGCGGCCCGATCACCGCGCTCTCCTCATACCCCACCCTCCGATCGTGACCCGGGCGGGTGGGGCAGGGTGCAGTTTCGGGGAAACTGCGCGAATCGCGCTCATGATTCGTGCAGTTTCCCCGAAACTGCACGAACGGCGCCGCGCCCCGCGCGGGGCGGGGCGGGGCGGGGCGGGGCGGTGGGTCAGGGGCGGGTGGCGCGGTGGAGGGCGACGATGCCGCCGGTGAGGTTGCGCCACTTCACCTGGGACCAGTTGTTCTCGCCGATGATCGCGGCGAACTCGCGCTGGTCGGGCCAGGCCCGGATCGACTCGGCCAGGTACACGTACGCGTCGGGGTTGCTGGAGACCTTGCGCGCCACGGCGGGCAGCGAGCGCATCAGGTACTGCAGGTACGCGGTGCGGAACGCGCCGTTGGTCGGGTGCGAGAACTCGCAGATGACCAGGCGGCCGCCCGGCTTGGTGACCCGGGCCAGTTCCCGCAGCGCCGCCGGGGTGTTCGCCACGTTGCGGATCACGAACGAGGTGGTCACCGCGTCGAAGGTCTGGTCGGCGAAGGGCAGCGCCAGCGCGTCGCCCGCGACCAGCGGCACGTGCGGCCGGGTGCGCCGACCGACCCGGAGCATGCCCAGCGACAGGTCGGCGCCGACCACGTACGCGCCGGAGCGGGCCAGCTCCTCGGTGGAGACGCCGGTGCCCGCGCCGAGGTCGAGCACCTTCTCGCCCGGCTTGAGGTCCAGGGCGGACCGGGTCGCGCGCCGCCACGACTTGTCCTGGCCGAACGACAGCACCGAGTTGGTCTTGTCGTACTTCTCGGCCACGCCGTCGAACATCGCGGCGATCTCGTTCGGCTCTTTGTCCAGGTCTGCGCGCGTCATGGCGCCACTCTGCCAAACCGCCGCGACGCCCGCGCATCCGGCTCACCCAGACGTCCGCCACGACACTCCGGCGAGCGCGGGACTCAGCCGCCCTGCTCGGTGCGCCGTGCCGCGGCAGGTACCCGGCGGCAGGCGGCCCGCTCAGCCCTCGTCTTCCTCTTCGTCGCTGTTGCGCCACAGGTAGACCGCGTAGCCGAGCCCGGCCAGCGCCACCGCCACCGCCAACCCGCCGATGACGAAGAGCAGGTCGACGCCGGATCCGTCCTCGTCCGGCGCGGACGCGTCCGTGGCGGGCACCTCGGCCTCGGTCGGCACGGCCGGGCTGGGTTCGGTCGGTTCCGCGCTGGGCGAGGCGGACGGCTCGGCCGACTTCGAGGGCGTCGGCGAGGTCTGCGGACCGGGCTTGGGCGCGGGCGGGTTGTTGCCGTTGAGCACCAGGGCGGTCCGGTTGTTGCGCGTGTACGGATCGCAGGCGCAGCTCACCACCGCCGACCCGACCGACCCGATCTTGCCCACGACCAGCAGCTGGAACGTGCCCCACACCATGGGACCGCCCGGCTGGACGTCTTTCCACTGCTGGGTGCGGGTCAGCGTGCACACGACCCTGGTGTCCGTCGAGTTGATCTCGCAGGCGCCCCCGCCGTGGTCGACCGAGCCGCGGACGATGCGGGTGCCGCGAGGCGCCTGCAGGATCAGGCGGGCGGTCGACGCCGGGGCGTCCGGCCCGAAGTCGATCACGCCGAGCTTCATGGTCACGGTGTCGCCGAGCTTGACCTCCCGCACCGCGTACGACCGCAGCGCCAGGTCGGCCTTGCCCGCCGCCGACGACGGCAGGGCGGACCCGAGCACCAGCACCGTGGCCGACAGCAGCACGGTCGCGGCCCGCACCGCCAGAGACGTTCCCCGTTCACGCACGCGTGGACGATAGACATCGGCAAGACGCCGGAAAATGGGCTGATCGGTCACAACGCCCGATCGCTACTCCGTTCGGTCACGGCGCCACACGTACACCGCGCCGCCGAGTCCCGCCAGCGCGAGCAGCACGATGGCGATGCCGGCGAGCAGGACCAGGTCCGGCCCCGAGGAGCCAGGCGGGGCCGTGGCCGAATCCACCTCGGCAGTCGGGTCGGGCGTGAGCTCCGGCATCGGTCCCGTCGGCGCTGCTTCCGAGTCACCGGTGGGCGACGTGGTCGCGGTCGAGGCGAGGGGCGAGGCGGCGCGCGAGGCCCGCAGCGACGCGGACGGCTTGACCGACGCCGCCGGCTTGCTGGACGCGGACGATCGCGGCCCGGGCTTCGGCAGTGGCGGATTCTCACCGTTCAGGACGATCGCGACCCGGTTGTTGGCCGGGTAGGGGTCGCAGCTGCACTGCACCTCGGCCCAGCCCTCGGCGGGCGAGACGAAGTCGGCGCGTACGTCGAAGACGATCGTGATCAGGCCGCTGGATCCGCCGACGGGGATGGCCTGCCCGCGCCACAGGGTGCCCAGGCGGCAGCGCATCCGGGTGTCGCCCTCCAAGAACTGGCATGGCGGGACGTCCGGCGGGGTCGAGGAGCGGTGGATGCGGGTCCCGGGCGGCGCCGACACCTCCACCATGGCCGTCGGCAGCGGCTCAGCGGGGCCGTAGTTGTGCACGGCCAGCGGCACCCGCGCGCCTTCGCCGACGTCGACCCCGTGGACCGCGTACGAGCGCAGCGCCAGATCCGCCGGACCGTCGGCCCATGCCGGCGCGCCCGATCCGAGCAGCAGCGCCGCCCCTGCCAGTAGGGCAGCCGCACAGCGGACAGCCTGAAGCGTTCCCCGTTCACGCATTCGTGGACGATAGGCGGCGCCGCCCGACCGGCCACATGGGCCGATCGGGCGGATCTTGACGGATGCGGATCCGCTAGCGCGCCTCCACCAGCGGCAGCGTCTTGCCGACGCCGCCGCCCGGGATCGCGATCGACGAGAAGTGCGAGGTGACGCGCTCGTCGGTCGGGTCGTCGGCCGGGGTCCAGTGCACGTTGAGGTGGCGGTAGAGCGTGTCGCGCTGGGCCGGGATGCGCCCGGCGGTGCGGATCAGCTGCACCAGGTCGACCAGGTTGGACCGGTGCTTGGCACCGGCCGAGGAGATGACGTTCTCCTCGAGCATGATCGAGCCCAGGTCGTCCACGCCCATGTGCAGCGCGAGCTGGCCCACGTCCTTGCCGGTGGTGAGCCAGGAGGCCTGCAGGTGGGCAACGTTGTCGAAGAACAGGCGGGCCACCGCGATCAGGCGCAGGTACTCCAGGCTGGTCGCCTGGGTGCGGCCCTTCAGGTGGTTGTTCTCCGGCTGGTACGTCCACGGGATGAACGCGCGGAAGCCGCCGGTCCGGTCCTGGACGTCGCGGATCATCGTCAGGTGCTCGATGCGCTCGGCGTTGGTCTCGCCGGTGCCCATCATCATGGTGGCGGTCGACTCGACGCCGTGGCGGTGCGCGACCTCCATGACCTCCAGCCAGCGCGCGCCGGACTCCTTGAGCGGGGCGATCGCCTTGCGCGGCCGGTCGGGCAGCATCTCGGCGCCGGCGCCCGCGATCGAGTCCAGGCCCGCCGCCTTGATCCGGATCACCGCGTCCTCGATGGAGACGCCGGAGACCTTGGCCATGTGCAGGATCTCGCTGGGCCCGATCGAGTGGATCATCAGGTCCGGGTACGCCTGCTTGACCGACGAGAACAGGTTCTCGTAGTACTCCACGCCGTAGTCCGGGTGGTGGCCGCCCTGCAGCATGACCTGGGTGGCGCCGAGCTCGACCGCCTCGCCGCAGCGGCGCAGGATCTCGGCGGTGTCGTGGGTCCAGCCCTCGGCGTGCTTGGGCGCCCGGTAGAAGGCGCAGAACTTGCACGCGGTGACGCACACGTTGGTGTAGTTGATGTTGCGGTCGATCAGGTACGTGACGATGCCGTCCGGGTAGCGCCGCCGCCGCACCGCGTCCGCCGCCTCGCCGAGCGCGTGGAACGGTGCCTCGGTGTAGAGCAGCAGCGCCTCCTCGGCGCTGATGCGGCCGCCGTCGGCGGCCCGCTGCACGATGCTGTCGATCTCCCGGTTCGCACTCACGCCCCCGAGGGTATCGGGTCCCCGAACCCGACGGCACGGCCGGTCCGCAGGCAGGTCACGAGCCAGTCGGCCCACGCGGCCGTGCTGCGGGCCGACTCGATGCCCATGAGCAGCACCGCGTAGTTGCCGAAGCCGGGGTGGGCCGGATCGTCGTGACCCGCGTCTCGCAGCATGGCCGCCTCGCGCGTCCACTCGTCGAGCAGGCTGCGCTGCCGGGCGGCGATGCCGCCGTACAGGTCGGCCATGGCGGCCGGGTCGGCGCTGTTGGCCGCGTACGCCTTGAGCACGGTCTCGCTGCGCGGGGCCACCACCGGCGGCCGGGGCAGCCACTCCCGCAGCGCGGCCAGCCCGTCCGGGGTCAGCGTGTAGGTCTTCTTCTGCCGTGGCCCGGGGCCGTCGCCCTCGGCCGCCTCGACCCAGCCGGCAGCGGCCAGCCGGGCCAGCTCCGGGTAGATCTGGCTGTGCTGGGCGGTCCAGAAGTGGCCGATGGGGGACTTCATCCGCTGGGTCAGCTGGTATCCGGTGGCCGGACCCCGGGTGAGCAGCGAGAGCAGGGCGTAGCCGAGCGCCGAACCGGACACCGATACCGAATCGTCACCGTCGCGCGCCCGCATCGCGCCTCCTCACTATGTAACTTCTGACATGTCAACTCTGACATAGGGGGATTCACGTGAAACAGTTCGCCGTGCTGCTGACCCTCGCCACCGTACTCACGGGCTGCGCCGCGACCGGGACGCCTCCCGCGGCCGCGCCCAGCCCGGCGGTCAGCCTGCCGCCGGAGCAGCCCGGACCGGGCGACCACGACCTCGCCCTGATGCACGGCGGCGTACGCCGCGACTACCGGCTGCACGCCCCGCCCGGCTGGACGCCGGGCACCGCGCTGCCCCTGGTCCTGGTCTTCCACGGCCAGCCGGGCAAGAGCACTGACGCCGAGCGGACCAGCCGGATGTCACCGCTCGCCGACACGAAGGGCTTCCTCGTCGCGTACCCCCAGGGGTTCGGCGACCGCTGGAACACCTCGCGCACGGGCGGCGCCGACGACGTCGGCTTCATCGGCGCGCTACTCGACCACCTGGTCAAGGAGTGGGGCGCCGATCCGAAGCGGACCTACGCCGCCGGCTTCTCCAACGGCGCCGCCTTCACCTACCGGCTCGCCCGCGACCTGCCCGGCCGCTTCGGCGCCCTCGCCCCGGTCAGCGGCCGCAACGAGACCGAGCCGGACGGCGCCGGGCCGCTGGCGGCCCCCGTATCCCTGCTCACCTTCCAGGGCAGCACGGACCGGTTCGCCGGCTCCTGGCCCGGCACCAACAACCAGTGGCGCCGCCTGGCCGCCTGCGGCGAACCGGCGGTGCAGACGCTGACCGGCCCGCACGGCAAGGCGCACCGATACACCGCGAGCTGCGGCAACGGTACGGAGCACGTCGTCTACAGCGTGATCGGCATGGGCCACGAGTGGCCCGACGGGGGCGCTCACCCGGTAGACGCCAACACCCTCATCTGGGCCTTCTTCACCGCCCACCCCCAGCCCTGAGGTAAGGAAGGGGCCCTTCTTATCGCATTCCGTAGAACAAGGGGCCCTTCTTAACCGCTCGACAGTGGCGGCCGGACGTCGCTCGGCCGCCCGACAGGGCACGTTAAGAAGGGCCCCTTCTACATCGGAAAGCGATAAGAAGGGGCCCTTCCTTAACGCCTTCAGGCGTCGAAGTCGAGTGCCAGTTCATCGGTGGTGGGGGTGGACTGGCAGGTGAGGACGTAGCCGGCGGCCAGCTCCTCGGGCTCCAGCGCCCAGTTCGCCGCCATCTCCACTGACCCGGACACCACCTTCGCGCGGCAGGTCGAGCAGACGCCGCCCTTGCAGGCGTACGGCAGCTCGCCCCGGTGCCGCAGGGCCGCGTCCAGCACCCGCTCGCCGCGCTCCATCGCGAACTCGGTCGACCGGCCGTCCAGCACGATCTGCACGCCGACCGTCCCGCCCGTGCCCGCCTCGGCGGCCGGGGGCGGCGGCTCCTCGGCGTGGAACAGCTCCACGTGCGCCCGCCCGGTCGCCCCGACCGCGGCCAGCGCCTCCCGGGCCGAGCGCACCACGCCCAGCGGCCCGCACAGGAACCACTCGTCCACCGCCGCCAGCTCGAACGCCTTGAGCAGCGCCGTGGTCCGCTCGGTGTCCAGCCGCCCGGACAGCAGCTCGCTGGGCTGCATCTCGCGCGACAGCACGTGCACCAGCTGCAGCCGCCCAGGGAAGCGGTCCTTCAGATCGGCCAGTGCGTCGGCGAACATCACCTCGGCCGCGCTGCGGTTGCCGCAGAGCACCGTGAACGTGCTGCCCGGCTCGGTCGCCAGAGCGGTCGCGACCAGCGACAGCACCGGGGTGATCCCGGATCCGGCGACGATCGCGCCGTAGCGGCGGGTGCGGGACGGGTCGAGTTCGGTGGTGAACCGGCCCAGCGGCGGCAGCACGGCCAGCCGCTCCCCCGGCGTGAACTCCTGCGCCCGGGTGGAGAAGGCGCCGCCGGGCACCCGCTTCACCCCTACCGTGAGCAGTCCGTGCTCGCGCAGGTCGGCCGGGGTCGAGCAGATCGAGTACGACCGCCGCTCGGTCTCGTCCAGCCGCACCGTCAGGTGCTGGCCGGGCCGGAACGCGAACACCTCGCGCAGCGGCGCGGGCACGGCCAGGGTCAGCGCCACGGCCGACGGGGTCAGCTGCTCGACCGAGGCCACGGTCAGCTCATGGAATGTCGTGCTCACGGCTCACAGCTTCTTGATCGCATTGAACGGTTCCAGGCAGCCGTGGCAGCGCCACAGCGATTGGCACGGCGTCGAGGCGTACCGGCTGAGCTGCACGACCACCGGCCCGCCGGCGCCGCCCGCGCAGTGCGGGCACGACGGCGTGCCGTGCTCGCCCGGCGCGGCGATGCCCGCGCGGCGCAGCGCCGCCCAACCCGACTCGGTGATCATGTCGGTGGACCAGGCCGGGCTGAGCACCGTGCGCACCCGCGCGTCCGGGTACCCGCCCGCCGCCAGCGCCGCCCGGACGTCGTCGGCGATGGCGTCCATCGCCGGGCAGCCCGAGTACGTCGGCGTGATGACCGCGGTGACCCGGCCGTCGGCGCCGGTCTCCACGCCGCGCAGGATGCCCAGCTCGGCGATGGTGACCACGCGCAGCTCCGGGTCGGGCACGGCCCCGGCCAGCTCCAGCGGATCGCGCAGCGCGGTGCCGTTCACCAGGACGCCCCCGGGTGCGCGCGGTGCAGCGACTGCATCTCGGCCAGCAGGTAGCTCAGGTGCTCGGTGTGCTGCCCGAGCCGCCCGCCGGACGGGGTCCACCGGTCGGCGGGCCGGGTCAGCGTCGCCGCCTCCAGCACCGGCTCCACCAGCGCCAGCCAGCGCTCGCGGACGCCCTCGGTCAGCTCGTGCGCGTACGGCCACACCGCGTCCAGCGCGTCCTGCATCCGGCGGTGCGACTCCGGCGTGCCGTCGCCCAGCCGCACCACCCACTGCGAGGCGTGGTCCAGGTGGTACGTCGACTCCTTGACCGCCTTGGCCCCGATCGCCGCCGCCAGCTCGTCGCCCGAGGCGGCCAGGTCGGTGTAGCGCAGCAGCTGCGCCGCCGACAGCAGCAGCAGCCAGGCCGTGGTCCAGCCGAAGTCCAGGTCGCCCCGGGCCGGGCCGAGCGGCAGCTCCACCAGCAGGCAGTTGCGGAAGGCGTGGTCGTCGCGCAGAAAAGCCAGTTCATCCTCGGTACGCGGCGGAGCCATCCGCTCGCCCGCGGCCGTCAGCAGCAGCCGGGCCGCGCCGAGCTGGTCGAGGGCGATGTTGGCCAGCGCCACGTCCTCCTCCAGCGTGGGCGCGCGCGACACCCACTCGGCCAGCCGCTGCGCCGCGATGAGCGCGTCGTCGCCGAGGGCCAGCAGGTCAGGTGTGCCGCTCACAGGTGCGCCACCCCTTCGGGCAGCTCGTAGAAGGTCGGGTGCCGGTAGATCTTGTCGGCGGCCGGGTCGAAGAACGGGTCCTTCTCGTCCGGGCTCGACGCGGTGATCTCGGCGGCCGGGACGACCCAGAGCGAGACGCCCTCCTGGCGGCGGGTGTACAGGTCGCGCGCGTGCCGCAGGGCCATCGCCGCGTCGGGGGCGTGCAGGCTCCCGACATGCGTGTGCGCCAGCCCGCGCCGGGGCCGGACGAACACCTCCCACAAGGGTTCGGCACTCATGCGTCCACCAGTTCCTTCCGCTTGCTGCTCTGCTTGGCCGCGTACGCGGCGGCGGCCTCGCGCACCCAGGCGCCGTCGGCGTGGGCGCGGTTGCGGTGCGCCATCCGCTGCCGGTTGCACGGGCCGTCGCCCTTCACCACGCGCATCAGCTCGTCGAAGTCCGGCGAGGTGTAGTCGTAGTGGCCGCGCTCGGAATTCCAGCGCAGGTCCGGGTCGGGCAGGGTGAGCCCGAGGATCTCCGCCTGCGGCACGCACATGTCGACGAAGCGCTGGCGCAGCTCGTCGTTGGAGAACCGCTTGACCTTCCACGCCATCGACTGCGCGGAGTGCGTCGAGTCGGCGTCCGGCGGGCCGAACATGGCCAGCGACGGGTACCACCAGCGGTCCACCGCCTCCTGGGCCATGGCCTTCTGCGCCGGGGTGCCCTGGGCCAGCACGTACAGCGACTGGTAGCCCTGGCGCTGGTGGAAGGACTCCTCCTTGCACACCCGGATCATGGCGCGGGCGTACGGCCCGTACGAGCAGCGGCAGAGCGGCACCTGGTTGACGATCGCCGCCCCGTCCACCAGCCAGCCGATCGTGCCGACGTCGGCCCAGCTCAGCGTGGGGTAGTTGAAGATCGAGCTGTACTTCTGCTTACCCGTGAGCAGCGCCTCGTTCAGCTCCTCGCGGCTGACGCCCAGGGTCTCGGCGGCGGCGTAGAGGTACAGCCCGTGGCCCGCCTCGTCCTGCACCTTGGCCAGCAGGATCGCCTTGCGGCGCAGCGTGGGCGCGCGGCTGATCCAGTTGCCCTCGGGCTGCATGCCG
The DNA here is from genome assembly GCF_029948125.1 of Catellatospora sp. KI3. Classification (GTDB taxonomy): domain Bacteria; phylum Actinomycetota; class Actinomycetes; order Mycobacteriales; family Micromonosporaceae; genus Catellatospora. The sequence goes on along the minus strand of NZ_JASAMB010000006.1, from coordinate 239,797 downwards.
ATGATCTCGGAGTGGGCGTGCTGGGCGATCTGGCGGATCAGCCCGGCCCGGTAGGCGTCGGGCATCACGTCGCGCGGCTCGATCTTCTGGTCGGCGGCGATCACGGCGTCGAACGAGGCCGGGCCGTCCAGGGCGCGGTCGGCGGCGGCACGCAGGTCGGCCTCCGCCTCCTCGACCTCTCCGAGCAGGCTGTCGGCGCCCGCGACACCGGGCAGCGGGGTCTCCATGCGGTCAGTGTTACAGCTTCTCGCCAATCGCCGCAACAACTGTCACAAGCAGCGCACCCACCTGCGCATCCTGGTTCCATGCGCCCCGCCGGGTACTGCCGCCGAGTGACAAGCATCACCGGAACAAGCCGGTTCACGCTCGGGCAAGACCGGCATAAAGGCAGCTCCCAGCGATCCGGCCTACCTTTGACCGCGTTCCGGCGACCACCCCTGCCGGGACGGGCACCACCCCCTGACAGCGACGTCACCCCCAGGAGCACCCCCATGCCCCGGCGCACACCCTTCACCGCCACGACCACGGCGCTCGGCGTTATGGTCCTGGCAGTGCTGATCCCATCCGCGGCATCGGCCCTCACCGGCTCGGAGGCCACCGTGGTGAGCGCTGTCCCGGCCCAGTCCCAGCCCGCGGCGAGCCCGGACCCCGTCCCGGCCGCGCCCAGCACCCCGGCGACCCCGAGCACCCCCGCCTCGGCCAGCCCGGCGACGAAGGCACCCGAGGTGCGGGCGCAGCGCCCGGTCAGCAACACGAAGGAGAGCCGGTCGCTGGTGCCGGGCCCGGTGACCGTCGACTTCAAGGGCGACTACCTCGGCTGGGCGATGCTCGACCGGCACACCGGCGAGGTCGTCGCCGCCGAGAACGCGCACCAGACCAGCAGCACCGAATCAATGATCAAGATTTGGCTGGTCTCGGACTACCTGCGGCGCGCCGCCGACAGCGGGCAGACCGTCACGCAGGACTGGCTCACCAAGGCCAGCGACGCGATCCGGCACTCCGACGACCGCGCCGCCCAGGCCCTGTACGTCGCCAACGGCAGCGACGAGTCGGTGCACCGCATGATCCAGATGTGCGGCATGACCGACACCTCGGCGTACAAGTCCTGGTGGAGCCGCACCCAGATGTCGCCGCGCGACGCGCTGCGGCTGGCCTCCTGCGTCGCCGACGGCACCGCCGCCGGAGCCGAGTGGACCGGCTGGGTGCTGTCCGAGATGCAGCGGGTCGAGGGCAGCACCGCCCGCGCCGACCAGCAGGCCACCCGCGGCGGCGGCCGGTGGGGCATCATCGACGGCGTACCGAGCACCCTCGCCCGCACCCTCGCCATCAAGAACGGCTGGACCGCCATCGGCGCGGACAGCAGCTGGCACCTGAACTGCCTGGCCATCAGCGACGACTGGATCATGAGCGTGATGACCCGTTACCCCGTCGCAAACGGCCTGCAGTACGGTGCCGACGTCTGCGCCAGCGTCGCCGGACAGCTCCTGCCCCGAGCCTGACCCCAGCGCCCCCGCCTCACCCCCCCCCCCGCACCACGCCCCTCCGCACCACCCCTCCCCCCGGAGTCCCCTCATGACGCAGATGATGAACCGACGCCGTGCCCTGCTGACCGGCGGCGCCGGCCTGGCCGCACTGGCCGGTGGCGGCTTCTGGCTGGCCTCCCGTGGCGGGAGGGGCACCCCGGAGATGCTCGGCGCCAGCTTCCCGGCGAGCTCGCCCAGCCCGTCGGCGGTGCCGACGCCGTCGCCCGCCGCCAGCCGCGAGGCCGCCGCGGTGGTACCGGTGCAGCCGGGCAAGCCCGGCGTGGCGCACGCCGCCCTCACCGAGTCGACGACCGGCCTGGTCAGCGTCAACACCTCGGGCTGGTGGAGCTGGGCGCTGATGGACCGGCAGACCGGCCGCATCATCGGCTCGCCGAACTTCCACCAGACCAACATGACCGCGTCGATGATCAAAGCCTGGCTGGCCGCCGACTACCTCCGGCGCGCCACCGAGTCGGGCACCACGCCCAGCACCGCGCGGATGAACATGATCAGCACGATGATCCGCGACAGCGCCAACGAGCCCGCCTCGACGCTCTACGGCGAGCTCGGCAAGTCGGCGACGATCGGCCGCCTGGTCTCCATCTGCAAGCTCACCGACTCCAAGGCCGGAGACGGCTGGAGCACCACGGCACTGTCGGCCCGCGACACCTGTCGCATCGCCCACTGCATCGGCAACGGCACCGCCGCCGGCCCCAAGTGGACGAACTGGCTCGTCAACGAGATGCGCCAGGTACGCGGCACCGGCGACTTCGGCATCCGCAAGGCCTGGCCCGCCGCCGAGCAGAAGGACATCGCCATCAAGAACGGCTGGGTCGACCGGCAGGCCCTCGGCTTCTGGACGGTCAACTGCATGGCCCTGGGCAGCACCTGGACCATGGCCGTGCTGACCCGCCCCCCGCTGAGCAAGCCCTGGACCACCGGCGGCGACACCGCCAGGTCCATCGCCACCCAACTCCGCACCCGCACCGACCTCGTCTGAGCGACCCGACCCGACCCGACCGGGGCCGGGCCGGGCGTCGCGGGTTAAGAAGGGGCCCTTCTACATCGGAAAGCGATAAGAAGGGCCCCTTCCTTGCCGCTCTGGGCTAGAGGGGCATGAACTCGGGGCCGTCGGCGGGGAGGGCGGGGGTGTGGCCGAGGGCGGCGGCGCGGCGGGCGAATTCGCGCAGGCCGTTGACCTGGCGGCCGCCGAGCGAGAAGTCCAGGACGCGGAAGTACGACGCGAGGGTGGCGGCGTCGAAGGGCTCCCAGCGGGCCGCCGCGGCGGCGACGTCGTCGAGTTCGGTCAGGCACAGGTCGCGCGAGCGCAGGAACGCCTGGTGCACGTCCTTGACCAGGCCGGGGTGGGCGGCGGCGAAGTCGCGGCGCACGGCCCATACCGCGAAGACCATGGGCAGGCCGGTCCACTCGCGCCACGCCTGGCCGAGGTCGGTGACGGCCAGCCCGCGCCGGGGCGCCTCGAACAGGGCGCGCAGCGCGACGTCGCCGATGAGCACCCCGGCCTGCGCGTCGAGCAGCATCGAGGTGAGGTCGGGCGGGCAGCTGAAGTACTCGGGGCGTACGCCGTAGCGGTCCTGCAGCAGCATCTGCGCCAGCAGCACGCTGGTGCGCGAGGTGCTGCCCAGCGCGACGCGGGTGTCGTGCAGCTCGGTCAGCGGGACCTGCGACACGATGTTGACCGACAGCACGGGGCCGTCCGAGCCGACCGCCAGGTCGGGCAGGAGCAGCAGCTCGTCGGCGTTGCGCAGGTACTCCACCAGCGAGATGGGGCCGATGTCGAGGTCGCCGCGGACGAGGGCGTCGCTGAGCCGGTCGGGGGAGTCCTTGTGCAGGTCCACGTCGATCAGCGCGCCTGAACGCATCAGGCCCCAGTAGATGGGGAGACAGTTCAGGAACTGGATGTGGCCGACCCGGGGACGCCGCACTGCGCTCATGATCAGGGAGCCTACCCGGGTGAGTCGATCAGGCGGCCGTCGCCTGGACCTGCGGTGACGTACGCCCGGCCGCCGTCACGCCGCGTACGAGCGGCATGACCAGCAGTAGCCCGAGCAGCCCGAGCGCGCCCGCGCCGAGCACCACCCAGCGCGCGTCGATCAGATCGAGGACCACGCCGCCGAGGAAGAACCCGGCCAGCCCGCCGCCCTGCACCCGCGACTGCACCGCGGCGGCGGCCCGCCCGCGCGCCTCCGCCGGCACCCGGCGGCCGAGCAGGGTGCCCGCGATGACGTTCTGACCGCCGTTGACCAGGCCGCCCGCCAGCCAGCACGGGATGATCCAGAGCGCGGCGGTGACCGTGCCGCAGAGGACCACCGCGCCGCAGATGACGGCCAGGCCGAGGAAGATCCAGCGGACCAGGGCGCCGTCGGGGGTGGCGGGGCGGATCAGGCGGGCCAGCACCCAGGCGCCCACCAGCATGCCGATGGTCCAGGCCGAGGTGACCACGCCGTACACGACGGCGGAGGCGCCCAGGGTCTCGCGGACGAAGAAGACCTCGGCCACGTTGACCGCCGAGACCAGGCCGATGATCAGGGCGAGGCTCCACACCATCACCCAGTACATCCGGTCGTCGCGCAGCTGCCAGGTGACCGGCGCGGCCTCAGGCTGGTCGGCGCCGGAGCGGCGGGCGGCGGTGCCGCCGCGGCGGGTGCGCAGCAGCACTCCGGCGAGCACGGTGAACGCGAACGCCACCGCCGACACGCGCAGCGTCTGCTCGACCGCGACCGTGCCGACGAGCAGCCCGGCCAGCGCGGGCCCGGCCATCATGCCGATGGACCCGGCGGTCTGCCCGATCGCGTTGGCGCGGGCCAGGTCCTCCCGCGTGACCATGGCGGGCAGCAGGGCCGAGCGGGTGGGCTGGGCGATCGCGGTGGCGCAGGCCAGCGCGACGGCGCCGGCCACGATCCACTCGTACCTCGCGGCGTTCGCCAGCGCGAACGCGGCGCCGACCTGGCCCAGTCCGGCGACGATGAGCAGCAGGCGGCTGTCCACCCGGTCGACCAGGCGGCCGACCCAGCGGGCGAGCAGCACCACGGGCAGCGTCTCGGCGACCACCAGCAGGGCGACCTGCAGGCCGCTGCCGCCGCGCTCCTGCAGCGCCAGCACCAGGGTCGTCATCACCAGGAAGGTGCCCAGCGCGGCCATGAGCTGGGCGATCGAGGCGACGACCACGTCGGCCCACCGAGACGTGAAAGACATGCTTCACAGTATGTCTTTCACATCCCGGTGGGGCAATAGACCTCTCTCAGTCGAGCGGGACCGCCCGCACCTGCAGCAGCGCGCGCCGCGCCCCCTCGGGCGGATCGTTCTGCCGCACGCTCCGCTTGTACGGCGCCAGCATCGCCAGCATGTTCTCGGTGATCTCCTTGAGCTCGGCCGCGGTCACCATCAGCACCGTCTCGCTCATCAGCGCCGCGTCGTACCACTCCGGCGCCTCGTCGGCCGACCGCGCCACCCACTGCCGGACCCGCTCGTCCCCGCGCGCCAGGAAGACGTCGGTCACCGCCCGCTCGGCCGCCTTGGCCTCGGAGTCGGCGCTTCCTTCCAGCTCTATGGAGTACCCGCGCATCCTGGTCCGCCAGACGCGCTCGCGCCCGTCGCCCCGGCTCGGCGCGTCCTCGATGAGGCCCGCCTTCGCCAGGGCGCGCAGGTGGTAGCTCGTCGCACTCGGCGACAGGCCCACCACCCCGGCGCACTCGGTGGCCGTCACGTCGTCGACGCTCCCGGCCAGGTGCTCCATGATCGCGATTCGGGCGGGGTGCGCCAACGCGCGCATCACCGCTGGATCCGTGATCCTCAACTGTTCCCCAGCGCTCACCCGTAAAGAAAATCACGTGCGGGCGCCGAATGAGGAACTAGCATGGTCGGTCGATTCCCTCCTCTCTGGCACAGCCGACAGCGCCCGCCCCACAGGCGCAGAGCCGGGCGGCCGCTTCATCCGCCGACGACCAGAGGAAACGGCCATGCACACCGACATCTCCCCCGCGATCCGCCGCGCCCTCGACGGCCCGGCCGACCTCGACACCGAACGCGGGCACCTGGCCGTGTCCCGCGCCGCGCTGGCCGCGATGCGCAACCGCGCCGAGGAGCTGTTCCATGTCGGCGACCGGGTCGCCGGGGATGCGTACACCGCCGAGCAGCTCGGACGGCAGATGGCCCAGCGGATCAAGGAGCTGACCGACGATCCGGCCGCGCCGCTGTTCTTCGGCAAGCTGACCATGGCCGAGCCCGAGGTGTGGCACATCGGCCGCCGCCACGTCACCGACGCGGCGGGCGAGCCGCTGGTGCTCGACTGGCGCGCGCCCATGTCGCAGCGGTTCTACCAGGCCAGCGCGAGCGAGCCGCAGGGCGTCGCGGTGCGGCGCCGGTTCGGCTGGGCGCCCGGCGCGCCCGGCGCGCCGACCACCCTGACCAGCTTCGAGGACGAGCAGCTCGACCAGGGGCAGGAGCTGGGCACCGGCAGCGCCATCCTCACCGCCGAGATCGAGCGGCCCCGCGTCGGGCCGATGCGCGACATCGTCGCGACCATCCAGCCCGAGCAGGACGAGCTGGTCCGGGCCGAGCTGGCGGACACCATCTGCGTACAGGGCGCGCCCGGCACCGGGAAGACCGCGGTAGGCCTGCACCGCGCCGCGTACCTGCTCTACCTGCACCGGGAGCGGCTGCGCCGCTCCGGCGTGATGATCATCGGGCCGAACCGGTCGTTCCTAAACTACATCTCGGCGGTGCTGCCCGCGCTCGGCGAGATCGAGGTCGAGCAGGCCACCATCACCGACCTGCTGGAGACCCCGGTCAGAGGCACCGACTCCGACGCGACCGCCGCCCTCAAACACGACCCGCGTATGGCACAGGTGCTGCACCGGGCGCTGTGGAACCGGATCGACCGGCCCCAGGGCCCGATCACCATCTCCGACGGCTCCTACCGGTGGCGGATCGACGAGGGCGTGCTGCGCCGCGTCGTCGACGAGGTACGCCGCGAGCAGCCCGGCTACGCCGTCGGCCGGGACCGGGTGCGCGCCCGCGTCGTGGCCCTGCTCCAGCGCCAGTCCGAGGCCCGGCGCGCCGAGTCCCCCTCCGACAGCTGGCTCCGCAGGATCGGCAAGGCCAAGCCCGTCGTCGAACTGCTAGACCATTGCTGGCCCGCCGTCGCGGCGCCGCAGGTCGTGGCCGAGCTGCTGGGCGACCCCGAGCGGCTGCGCGCCGCCGCCGACGGCATCCTCACCGAGGCCGAGCAGGAGGCCCTGCGCTGGCCCACCGCCCCGCGTACGGTCAAGCAGGCCAAGTTCAGCGCCGCCGACGCGGTCCTGATCGACGAGGTGGCCGGCCTGCTCGACCGGCAGCCCGGCTTCGGCCACATCGTCGTCGACGAGGCGCAGGACCTGTCCCCGATGCAGGCCCGCGCGCTGGCCCGGCGCAGCACCCACGGCTCGCTCACCATCCTCGGCGACCTCGCCCAGGGCACCGCCCCCTGGTCGGCCCGCGACTGGCGCGACACGCTCACCCACCTGGGCCGCCCCGACGGGCGGATCGTGGCGCTGAGCACCGGCTTCCGGGTGCCCGCCGCAGTGGTGGCCCTGGCCAACAAGCTGCTGCCCGAGCTGGACGTGCAGGTCCCGCCCGCGCGCTCGCTGCGCCGCGACGGCTCCCTGGACATCACCGAGTCCGCCGACGTGGCCGCCGCCGCCCGCGCCGCGCTGACCCTGGAGGGCTCCATCGGCGTGATCGCCGCCGACGCCGACGTCCCGGCGATCACGGCCCAGCTGCGCGAGGCGGGCCTCGACCCGTCCGACCTCGACGGCGACGGGCGACTCGTCGTCGTCCCCGCCACCCTGGTCAAGGGCCTGGAGTACGACCACGTCATCGTCGTCGAACCCGCCGCCATCGTCGCCGCCGAGCCGCGCGGGCTGCACCGCCTCTACGTCGCCCTCACCCGCGCCGTCACCAGCCTCACCGTCCTCCACACCGCCCCCCTCCCCACCGCCCTGCGCTAAGGAAGGGACCCTTCTTATCGATTTCCGATGTAGAAGGGCCCCTTCCCAACCCGCACCACACCGCCGCAGAACGCCAGCGGCGCCCCTGTCGGGCGCTGGTGCGGCCAAAGCGGCGTGCAGTTTCGGGGAAACTGCGCGAATATTGGCCCGAATTCCAGCACTTTCCCCGAAACTGCAGCACCACGCAGCGCGGGTGCGGGTGCGGGCGCGGCGCGGGCGCGGCGCGGGTGCGGGCGCGGCGCGTGAGGCTCGCGCAACGGCGTCTAACGCTTTCGCGGCGAGTGGGTTCGGGGTGTGGTGGCGGGCGGGGTGGGCGTGCTGCCATGAAGGGCATGGCATGGATCGGGGACATGGCGGTCAGTCGGCGGCTGGTGCTCGGCGCGGCGGCGGGAACGGCGGCGCTGGGTGCGCTCGCGGCGTGCGACGACGACCCTCCGAAGCCGACCGGCCAGGCCACCCCGCCGCCGCTGGATCCGCAGGACTGGGCCAGTGTGCGCGCGCAGTTCGTGCTCGATCCCGCCGTGGCGCACTTCGACGCGTTCGTCTTCGCCAGCCCGCCCGCGACCGTACGCGCCGCGATTGACGCCCACCGTGCCCAGCTCGACCGCGACCCGCTGACCTACCTGCACGCCAACGAGGTCGCCCGCGACGCCCAGATCACCCAGGAGGCGGCGAAGTACCTGGGCGCCCACGGCGAGCTGTACCTCACCGACTCCACCACGATGGGCCTCGGCCTGCTCTACGGCGGCCTGGCGCTGGCCTCCGGCGACGAGGTGCTGACCACCGAGCACGACTTCTACTCCACCCACGAGTCGCTGCGGCTGCGCGCGGCCCGCGACGGCGTCACGGTGCGCCGCGCCCGCCTCTACCGGGACCCGGCCGCAGCCGGCGTGGACGAGATGGTCGGCGCCCTGCTCGCCGCCGTCACCCCGAAGACCCGGGTGGTCGCGGTGACCTGGGTGCACTCCAGCACCGGCGTACGCCTGCCGGTCCGGGAGATCGCCACCGCCCTGGCCGAGGTGAACCGGAGCCGCTCGCCGCAGGAGAAGGCGCTGCTGTGCGTGGACGGCGTGCACGGCTTCGGCGCGGTCGACGCGGGGCCGGCGGAGCTGGGCTGCGACTTCCTGGTCTCGGGCTGCCACAAGTGGCTGTTCGGGCCGCGCGGCACCGGCATGGTCTGGGGTACCGAGGCCGCCTGGCAGCGGTTCCGGCCGGTCATCCCGCCGTTCGACAACGCCAGCATCGGCGCCTGGATGGGGTTCGGACCTGGTCCGGCCGGGGCGGTGCCGCCGTCGCCGGGCGGCTACCACGCGTTCGAGCACCGCTGGGCGCTGCGCGAGGCGTTCGCGTTCCACAACGCGCTGGGGCGCGACCGGGTCGCCGCCCGTACCGCGCAGCTGGCCGCCACGCTGAAGGCGGGCCTGGCCCAGATCCCGGGACTCAAGCTGATCACGCCGCGTTCGCCCGCCGTGTCGGCGGGCCTGGTGTGCTGCGACATCCCCGGTACGCAGCCCGCCGCGGCGGTGCAGGCGATGCGCGCCCAGGGCATCGCCGCCAGCGCGACCCCGTACAACCCGTCCTGTCTGCGGTTGGGCACCAGCATCGTGAACAGCGTCGAGGAGGTCGACCGGGCGGTGGCGGCGGTGCGGGCGCTCAGCTGAGCCGCACCGGCACCACGATCGGGCCGAACTCGCCCGCGATGACGCGTACCCGCGCGCGGTAGTGGCGGGCCAGCAGCTCCTCGGTGAGCACCTGCTCGGGCGGCCCGTCGGCGGCGACCCGGCCGTCGGCGAGCAGCACCAGCCGGTCGGCGTACTCGCCGGCCACGGACAGGTCGTGCATGGTGGCCAGCACGGTCAGCGAGTGCTCGCGGCGCAGCCGGTCGACCAGCTCCAGCACCTCCTGCTGGTGCCCGATGTCCAGGGCCGAGGTGGGCTCGTCGAGCAGCAGCAGCGGCGCGTCCTGGGCCAGCGCGCGGGCCAGGAAGACCCGCTGCCGCTCGCCGCCGGAGAGGGTGGCCAGCTCGCGCCCGGCGAACCGGTGCAGGTCGAGCTGGTGCAGCGTCTGCTCGACCTTGGCCAGGTCGCGCGCGGACTCGCGGCCCAGGGTCGGGATGTACGGGGTGCGCCCGAGCAGCACGTAGTCGAGCACCCGCATGCCGGGCGGAACCACCGGCTGCTGGGCGACGGTGGCGACGAGCTGGGCGCGGCGGCGGCGCGGCAGCGCGGTGGTGCCCGTACCGTCCACGGTCACCACGCCGGTGTGCGGGACCGTACCGCTGAGCGCTTTGAGCAGGGTGGACTTGCCCGCGCCGTTGGGGCCGATGACGGTCACCCACTCGCCCGCGGCGACGCTGAGGTCCACCCCGTGCAGGATCTCGGTGCCGCCGAGGGTGACCCGTACCCCTTCGATGACCAGCATCTACAGGCTCACCTGCCGGCTGGTGCGCAGCACCAGCACGAAGAACGGCGCGCCGAAGAACGCGGTGACCACGCCGATGGGCAGCTCGCCGGGCGCGATCAGGGTGCGGGCGGCCAGGTCGCACAGGGTCAGGAAGGCGGCGCCGAAGAGCAGGGACAGCGGCAGGATCGACCGGTACGAGCCACCGGCGAGCAGCCGTACCACGTGCGGGACGATGATCCCGACGAAGCCGATCAGCCCTGAGACGGCGACCGCCGCGGCGGTGCCCAGCGAGGCGGCGGCCAGCAGGATGAGCCGCGACCGCTGCGGGTGCAGCCCCAGCCCGGCGGCCTCGTCGTCGCCGACGCTGAGCACGTCCAGCTCCCGGCGCAGGGCGAGCACGACCACCCCGGTCAGCAGCGCGTACGGCAGCAGCAGCCGCACCTCGTGCCACCCGTCGGTGGACAGCCGCCCGAGCAGCCAGGAGTACACCTCGCGGATGGTGTCGACGTTGCGCTGCAGCAGGTACGTCTGAATCGCGGCGAGGAAGCTCGACACGGCCACCCCGGCCAGGATCAGCGTCGCCGACGACCGGTCCCGCCCCCCGGCCATGCCCAGCAGGTACGTAACCAGCACCGACCCGGCCGCGCCGAGGAAGGCGGCCGGGGCGAGCAGGGCCCGCTCGTCGAACGCGATGGCCATGGTGGCGCCCAGCCCCGCCCCGGCGGCGACGCCGAGCAGGTACGGGTCGGCCAGCGGGTTGCGGAAGACGCCCTGGTAGCAGCCGCCGGCCAGGGCCAGCATCGCCCCGACGAGCAGCCCGAGCACGGCGCGGGGCAGCCGGATCTCGGTGATGATGGCGATCTCGCGGGGGTTGAGGCCGGAGTTCAGCCGTACCCCCGGAATGAGGTTGAGCAGCTCGACGGCGACCGACCCGGGCGGCAGCGACACCGGCCCGAACGCCACCGCCGCGATCAGCGCGACCACGACGGCGCCGACCCCGCCGATCAGCCACCCCACCCGCAGCCCAGCCGCTCGCACGCTCACCTCGCACCAAGTCTGTCGTTGATCATGAACTTATGGCGGGGACACGCCGTCGAGCCGTGCCATAAGTTCATGATCGACGGACGAGAGGGGGTCAGGCGGCCGGGATGGGGGTGGTGGCCTGGGTGATGGCGCGGACCAGGTCGACGACGCGGGGGCCCCAGCGGGAGGCGATGTCGTCGTCGAGGGCGATGACCTGGTTCTTGGTGACGGCGGTGAGGGCGGCCCAGCCGGCGCGGGCCTTGACCGAGTCGGCGTTCTGGGCGCAGCACTTGGTGTCCGCGAGGAAGATCAGGTCGGGGTTCGACTTGATCAGGGACTCGGCGGTGAGCTGCGGGTAGCCGCTGCCCTTGGGGTCGGCCGCGTCGGCGACGTTGGTGAGGCCGGCCAGGGTGAACAGCGAGCCGATGAAGGTCTTCGAGGTGACCGAGTACAGGGTCGGGTCGAGCTCGTAGTAGTAGGTCAGCGGCTTGCTGCGCTGCGGCAGGTCCTTGACCAGCTTGGCGATGTCGTCCTTCATCTGCTTCGCCAGCGCGGCGGCCTGGTCGGCGTGGCCGGTCAGCTTGCCCAGGTCGTTGATCTGCGCGTACGAGTCGTCCAGGGTCACCGCGGCCGGAGCCACGAAGACCGGGATCTTCAGGGTGGTGAGCTGCGCGACCACGTTGTTGGCGTCGCCGCTGAGCACCACCAGGTCGGGGTTCTTCGCCGCGATCGCCTCGGCGTTGGGCTGGTAGCCGGACAGGTTCGTCTTCGGCGCGTCGGCCGGGAAGGTCGACTGCTCGTCGACGGCGGCGACCTGCCCGCCCGCGCCGATGGCGAACAGCATCTCGGTCGCGGTCGGCGACAGCGAGACGATCTTCACCGGCTGGGCCGGGAGGGTGACCGAACCGACCGTCACGGGGTACGCGGCGGCGGCGCTGGACGGGCTGGGGGCGGCGGCCGGGTCCTCGGCGGTGGCGCAGGCGGCGAGCGCGGCCACGAGGCCGGTCGCGGCGAGCGCGCCGAGCAGGCGGCGGCTGAAGCGGTGCTGGAACACGGTGGTCCTCCTGTCGGTCGAGGTAGGTCTTCGCCGACAGGGCAGGAGTCACAAGGGGCGCCCGGTCTGCGAGACGCCCTTCCTCGAGAGCGTTGTTCGCGACCGTCGCAGGCGACCTGGCTTGCCCGTCCCCGGTGGGGACGAGATCACAGTTGCGGGACAGCGCCGGGTTCGCACCGGCTTCGCTGCGGAGCGGTCAGCGACACGCTAGTACATGCCGCCGTCCGCACCGCAATGCCGAAGTCACGAGTGTGACTTCTCCGTCTCCGCGCCGGCGTCGGCGGTCTCCCCGGCCAGCGCCGCGCGCAGCTGCTCCTTCTGCTCGCGGCGGCGGTCCACCGCGCCCTCGACCTGCGCGCTGACCTCGTCGCGCAGGTTGCGCAGCAGGAACCAGCCCGCCGCCGCGGACACCACGATGGCGATCATCAACTTGACCAGCACGCTGATGCCGGGCACGAACCACGCCGCCGCGAAGACGGCAGCGAACAGGCCCAACCTGGCCAGCGTGTACTTGACTGCAGGACTCACCGGACCAGGGTATCGGCTAGTCAGCGATTCACGAACGCAAGGCCCACGTGCCACACCACCGCGTAGAGCACGGTGGCGACCAGCGCGCCCAGCGCACCGGAGACCAGCGCGGGCAGCCCGGCGGCCAGGCCCGCGGCCAGCAGGCCCAGACCGATGCCGAGCACGGCCGCGAGCAGCGCGATGGGCAGGCGCCCCGACAGCTCCCGCGCCGACCGGAACTGCTCCACGAAGATCATGGCGGGGAACACGGCGGCCAGCCAGCCGTTGATCGAGCCGAAGCGGCCCAGCCCGAGCAGGGCGAAGGCCCCGTCGAAGACGGCCATCGCCGCCACGGACAGCAGCACTCCGACCACCGTGAACGCGAGCAGGTCTGTCAACGCGACGAACCTGCCCGCCTCGTCCCGCTTGGGACCCCGGGCCGCCGACTCGGCCACGCCGCTCAGGCCCAGACCTGCTGCGGCTGCGACCGGCGCTCGGCCATGCTCTGCGGGGCGCCGTACTCGCGCACGACCTGGTAGCGGGTGTCCCGCTCGACCGGGGTGAAGCCCGCGTCCCAGATCAGGTGCAGCAGGTCGTCGCGGTGCATGGTGTTCGGCGTGCCGTACGAGTCGGCGTCGTGGGTGATCTTGTACTCCACCACCGAGCCGTCCAGGTCGTCCACGCCGAAGTTCAGCGACAGCTGCGCCAGCGACAGGCCGTGCATGACCCAGAAGCACTTCACGTGGTCGAAGTTGTCCAGCATCAGGCGCGACACCGCGAACGTCTTCAGCGACTCGGCCGGCGACGCCATCGTGGTGCGGGCCTGGATCCGGTTGCGGATCTTGCCGTCGGCGCTGTCGTGGAAGTCGTGCTGGTAGCGCAGCGGGATGAAGACGGTGAAGCCGCCCGTCTCGTCCTGCAGCTCGCGCAGGCGCAGCACGTGGTCGACGCGGTGGCGCGGCTCCTCGATGTGGCCGTACAGCATCGTGGAGGGGGTGCGCAGGCCCTTGCTGTGCGCCAGCCGGTGGATGCGCGACCAGTCCTCCCAGTGGCAGGCGTGGTCGACGATGTGCTGCCGGACCTCCCAGTCGAATATCTCGGCGCCGCCGCCGGTCAGCGACTCCAGCCCGGCCTCCATCAGCTCGTCGAGGATCGCGTCGGCGGTCAGGCCGGAGATCTTCTCGAACCACTGCACCTCGGTCGCGGTGAACGCCTTGAGCTTGACGTCCGGCAGCGCCTGCTTCAGCTCCTTGAGCACGCGCGGGTAGTAGCGCCACGGCAGGGTCGGGTGCAGGCCGTTGACGATGTGCAGCTCGGTCAGCTGCTCGTCCTTCATCTCCAGCGCCTTGGCGACCGCCTGCTCCACCCGCATGGTGTAGGCGTCCTTCTCACCCGGCTTGCGCTGGAACGAGCAGTACGCGCAGCTGGCCGAGCAGACGTTCGTCAGGTTCAGGTGCCGGTTGACGTTGAACATCACCCGGTCGCCGTTCTTCTCCGTCCGGACGTGGTGCGCCAGGCGACCCAGCCAGGCCAGATCGTCACTCGCGTACAGGGCCTCGCCGTCCTCGCGCGTCAGGCGCTCGCCCGCGTAGACCTTCTGTTCCAGCTCACGCTTCAAACCCACGTCCATGGCAGCCAGCGTACGACGCCCCCGCCGAACCCCTTACCCAGCCCTGTCCCGGACGCCAACCGGACACCTGACTGATGCCTGGTCGACACCGGACAGGGTCGACAGTGAGGGGCTTTTCAGGTAGGAACTTCTAGGGACCAACGGGGAGGATGGGGCCTGCGATGTCGAACCGTCGTCGTGTGACCGGACGTCACGGTCAGGCTGCCCTGGGGTCAGCCGTGCTGAGCGCGCTCATCGCCGGTGGCGTGGCGCTGCCCGCGGCGGCCGACCCGCCCGTCGGCTCGAAGATCACGGCCGTGCCCGACATCGGTGCCCGCCCCTCGTTCGACACCCCGCCGATGCTTCCCGCCGGGCGGCTCAGCATGCCGGTGGCGCTGCCCACCACCCCCAAGGACGCCCTCAACGCGCAGTACTACGCGGCGGACCTGGAGCTGTCGGTGCTGCACGCGCGCCGCAGCGAACTGCAGCAGCAGTACAGCAACGCCATGGTGGCCAAGGCCATCGCCGACTACGCCTGGCGCAACGCCGCCGACCGGCTGCGGGAGGCCAAGCAGGCCGCCGAGAAGGCCGCCGTCGCGGCCTACCAGCACTCGGCCCACCAGCCGCAGCTGGACCACTCGCTGGGCCAGTGGGGCGAGCTGAACAAGCTGCTGCCGCGCACGGCCGACGCCCCGCCCGCCACCGAGGCGGCGCTGCGCGACCTGGCCCGCGTCCAGACCGAGGAGCGGCAGGCGTTCGGCGTGCTCGCCGCCGCGACCGACACCGAGCACAAGCTCACCACCGAGCTGACCGCCCTGGTCAAGGAGTGCGCGCGCAAGGAGGCCGCGTTCCTCGAGCTGAAGCGCCGCCTGGCCGAGCTGCAGTCCGAAGAGGACCGGCGCCGCGAGCTGGAGGAGCAGAACCTCGGCGCGAACTACGACGCCGGGCAGAGCAACGCGGGCCTGGTGGCCGCGCCGAAGGCCCGCCAGGCGGTCATGCACGCGCTCGCCCAGCGCGGCAAGCCGTACGTGTGGGGCAACGAGGGTCCGAACTCCTTCGACTGCTCCGGCCTGGTCTGGGCGTCGTACCGGTCGGCGGGCATCACCCTCAACCGGGTCGCCAAGGACCAGTACTACGGCACCCGGCAGAAGACCGTCAGCAAGTACGCGCTGCTCCCGGGCGACCTGCTGTTCTTCGCCACCGATCCGGGCGACTGGCGCACCATCCACCATGTCGGCATGTACCTGGGCAACGGGCGCATGGTGCACGCGCGCACCACCGGCGATGTGGTGAAGATCGCACCGGTGAACCTCTACAGTGTCGACTTCGCGACGCGCGTGGTCGACGCGCTGCCGGCCCCGAGCGTGCCGACGCCGTCCGCCTCCGCGAGCGCCAGCCCGTCGCCGAGCGCCAGCGCCAGCCCGTCGGCCTCGGCCTCGCCGAGCGCTTCCAGCAGCCCCAGCCCGAGTGCCAGCGCCAGCGCCAGCCCTTCGCCGGCGGCTTCCCCGTCGCCGTCGCCCCAGCCGCCCGCGTCGCCGAGCCCGGTCGCCGAGAGCATTCCGCCCTCCACCGAGCCGCAGTAACGAATCGGAACAACCGGGCATCCGGCGTGACTCTGGATACACCGTCGGGGTAATGCTGGGCGGGGCGCATCGGCGAACCCGTACACTCATCGGGTTGATCTGGGCGCGCTCACCGCGCCCTCGAGCGTTCCTGCGGGTGACTTGCAGCGGCACTAGGCCGCGCGGCGCGGGGATGCGCCACCCGAGAGGTATCACGCTTTGACTCAGCACGACCCTGCCCTGTTCCCGTCCGTCTTCGACATCGCGATCGAGGGCGACGACTCCGCCGTGCAGCCCGCGGCCGACACCGAGACCGCCGTGCCCAGCTTCGCCGAGCTCGGCCTGCCGCGCCCGCTGGTCCGCGAACTCGACCGCGCCGGCATCACCCGCCCGTTCGAGATCCAGGCCGCCACCCTGCCCGACGCGCTCGCCGGGCGCGACGTGCTGGGCCGCGGCCAGACCGGCTCGGGCAAGACCCTCGCGTTCGGACTGCCGCTGCTGGCCCGCCTCGCGCAGGGCAAGCCGGCCCGGCCGCACCACCCCAAGGCCCTGATCCTGGTGCCCACGCGCGAGCTGGCGATGCAGGTCGCCGACGCGCTGCGCCCGCTGGCCAAGGCGATGGAGCTCTACCTCGGCACCGCCGTCGGCGGCGTGCCGTACGACCGGCAGATCATCGGCCTGCAGCGCGGCCTCGACCTGATGGTCGCGACGCCCGGCCGGCTCGGCGACCTGATCGAGCGGGGCGCCTGCGCCCTGGACGACATCGAGGTCACCGTGCTTGACGAGGCGGACCAGATGGCCGACATGGGCTTCCTGCCCGAGGTCACCGAGCTGATGGGCAAGTGCCCGGCCGAGGGCCAGCGCCTGCTCTTCTCGGCCACTCTGGACGGTGACGTGGACACGCTGGTCAAGCGGTTCATGACCGACCCGGTCACCCACTCCACCGCGCCGCCGGCCGCCTCGGTGTCCACCATGGACCACCTGATGCTGCTGATCGCGCCGCAGGAGAAGTTCAAGGTGACGGCCGCCGTCGCCAACCGTCCCGGCCGGACGATCATGTTCGCGCGGACCCAGATGGGCGTCGACCGGCTCGTCGAGCAGCTGCGCGAGGTCGGCGTACGCGCGGGCGGCCTGCACGGCGGCAAGACCCAGCGGGTGCGCACCCGCACGCTGGCCGAGTTCAAGGAAGGCCGGATGAGCGTCCTGGTCGCCACGGACGTCGCCGCGCGCGGCATCCACGTCGACGGCGTCTCGCTGGTCGTGCACGTGGACCCGCCGAAGGACCCCAAGGACTACCTGCACCGGGCCGGTCGCACCGCCCGCGCGGGCGAGTCCGGCGCGGTGGCCACGCTGGTGCTGCCCAAGCAGCGCCGGTCCACCCTGGCCATGATGGAGAAGGCCGGCGTCGAGAAGCCCGCCGAGCACCGGCTGCGGTACAACGACGAGAAGCTGGTCGAGCTGACCGGGGCCAAGGAGCCCTCCGGCAAGCCGGTCGTGGACGAGCCGGAGCCCCGCTTCGGCCGCGGCCCGCGCCGTGACGGCGGCCGCGACTTCCGCGGCGGCGACCGGGGCGGCTTCCGCGGCGACCGCGGCGGCGACCGGGGCTACCGCGGTGGCGAGCGCAGCTTCGGCGGCGACCGCGGTTACCGGGGCGGCGAGCGCGGCAGCTTCGGCGGCGGCGACCGCGGCTTCAGCGGCGGCGGCGAGCGCGGCAGCTTCGGCGGCGGCGAGCGCGGCGGTTACCGGGGCGGCGAGCGCAGCTTCGGCGGCGACCGGGGTGGCGACCGGGGCTTCCGCGGCGGCGAGCGCAGCTTCGGCGGCGACCGGGGTGGTTACCGGGGCGGCGAGCGCGGTCCGCGCCAGTTCACCGAGCGGCGCCCGGCTTCGGCCCAGCCCACCGCCTGACCGCAGACAGCAGGCAAGCAGTGCCGCCAGCGGCGCCGGTCGACCGACCGGCGCCGCTGGCGCTTTCCACGGACGGCTTGCGGTGCGGGCCCACACCTGTGGGGGTGTACGTACACCCCCACAGGTGTGGGCGCTGAAGTGCGGTGGTCAGCCCTGCCAGGCGCCGGTGGCCAGGAAGTGGCGCACCACGCCCAGCGGGGCCGCCAGCTGCAGGCCCTGCTCGGCCAGCCAGTGGTCGTCGTAGTACGTGTTGGCGTAGCGCTCGCCGCCGTCGCACAGCAGCGTCACCACCGAGCCGGTCTCGCCCCGGTCGAGCATCTCCGCGACGAGGCCGAACACGCCCCACAGGTTCGTGCCGGTCGAGCCGCCGACCCGGCGCCCCAGCAGTTCGGAGGCGACGCGCATCGCGGCCAGCGAGCCGGCGTCGGGCACCCGGACCATCCGGTCCACGACCGCGGGCTGGAACGACGGCTCGACCCGGGGACGGCCGATGCCCTCGATCCGCGAGCCCTTACCGGTCGCCACCGACCAGTCCGCCGTCTCGTACGCCGGGTAGAACGCCGAGTTCTCCGGGTCCACCACGCAGACCTTCGTGCAGTGGCGCTGGTAGCGCACGTACCGGCCGATGGTGGCGGAGGTGCCGCCGGTGCCCGCGCCGACCACGATCCAGCGGGGGACCGGGTGCCGCTCCAGCGACATCTGCTGGTAGATGGACTCGGCGATGTTGTTGTTGCCGCGCCAGTCGGTGGCCCGCTCGGCGTAGGTGAACTGGTCCATGAAGTGCCCGCCGCGGTCCTCGGCCAGCCAGCGCGCCTCGACGACCACCTGCGACGGATCGGCCACCAGGTGGCACTCGCCGCCCTGGAACTCGATCAGCTCGCACTTCTCCTTGCTGGTCGTCGCGGGCATCACCGCCACGAACGGCAGGCCCAGCATCCGCGCGAAGTACGCCTCGGAGATCGCCGTCGAGCCCGACGACGCCTCGACGATGGCGGTGCCGGAGCGGATCCAGCCGTTGCTCAGGGCGTACAGGAACAGCGAGCGGGCCAGGCGGTGCTTGAGCGAGCCGGTGGGGTGCACCGACTCGTCCTTCAGGTAGAGGTCGATGCCCCAAGACGCGGGCAGCGGGAACGGCAGCAGGTGGGTGTCGGCGCTGCGGTTGGCGTCGGCGACGACCCGCGTGATCGCCTCGGTCACCCAGGCCCGGTCGTCGTCACAACACCGATCAAGCTGCTCCATGCTCGGACCGTAGCAGCGCGATCGGCTCCCCAGCCAGCGGCGGCTCAGGTCAGCGGGCGGGGGCGGCCTTCCCAGGTGGTGCTGAGGGCGATCGCGGTGCGGGTGCGGGCCACGCCCGGGGTGCGCTGCAGCTTCACGATCAGGTGCTCCAGCTCGCTGATCGTGCCGACGCGCGCCTTCACCAGGTACGACTCCTCGCCAGCCATGAAGTAGCAGGACTCCAGCTCGGGGAACTCGCGCAGCGACTCGCGAAGGCTCTCGCTGTCGGCGCCCGAGTCGGCCACGATGCCGATGAGCGCGGTGACGCCCAGCTCGATCGAGCTGGGCTCGACGTCGGCGTGGTAGCCGCGGATCACGCCGGACGCCTCCAGCTTGCCGACGCGGTCATGCACCGCGGGTGCGGACAGGCCCACCTGGCGCGCCAGTTCGGCGTACGAGAGGCGGGCGTTGCCGCGCAGCAGGTCGAGAAGGTTGCGGTCGATGGCGTCCACACAGAGCACCTTAGAGGCAGTTTCTTCCAGAGTGGGCACGGAGGTGCCGATCTTCGGGCAATATACGAATGAGGTTCGCAACGTAGTAAGCGAACCCCCCAAAAGGTGCATACAACCATTTTGGGGACACCATCTGTCGATGGTGCTCTAATTGGGCGTACGGCCCAGCGGAGGCGGCCCGGGGCGACCCGTACCGGCTTCGTAGACGCGAGGAGGTGGGCGTGGACACGGGAGACCGCCTGTTGACACCTGGCGAGGTGGCCGCGCTGTTCCGGGTCGACCCAAAGACGGTGACCAGATGGGCAGCGGCCGGACGCATCGGCAGCATCCGCACACCCGGCGGGCACCGCCGGTTCCGCGAGTCGGAGGTGCGGGCCCTGCTCGAGGGCGAAGGCGAGTTCGAAGACGAGGAAGTCCCGCCGCCACCCGCCCCGTCCGGGCAGCCCGCCCCAGGCGGCAACGGCGCCGCCCGGCCGACCGCGGGACGGCCCACGTACTGAAAGGCTCCGTCCAACCCCGACAGTTCTTTGCGGACGGGGGAGGACAGGACAACCCTCTGAGTCGTAACCTCATCACGCGGCGCTGACCCGGCGCCTACCACGGGCCACCGTACCGGCGTGGCCCGTGCCGGACCTGAGGATACGAGTCGCCGCATGCCAACCAACCGGCGCGCCGCCCAGCTACTCGCCGCGACCTGCACGGCCCTGGAAGACGCCGTGACACGGCACATGCCCGCCGGGCCGTACCGCGACTTCACCGCCTGGGCCTACTCCGCGGACAACCCCCGCCGCCACGAGTACCTGCAGAGCTCCGGCGTGATCCAGCTGGTCACCATGACCAACGGTCTGCTCACCGGCCTGGTCGAGGAGGACGACTGGCCGGTGCTGCTGCACTTCGCCGGGCTCATGAACGCGTACCAGGTCTTCGAGGTGGTCTCCGACAACCTGGCCATCGGGCTCGGCTCGCCCCGCCTCGACGCCGTCCAGCAGGAGCGGCTCGACCTCGTCAGCTCCCTCAACCGGGCCATGCTGCAGACGCTCGCGCCGGCGCAGCGTACCCCCGCCATGCTCCTGCTCGCCGGGCCCGCGCGCGAAGCCGCGCGGCACGCCTCCGGCTTCGACCTGAGCCTGGCCCGCGCCAAGCACGCCGGTATGGCCGAGGAGTACGCGCGCCACGTCGAATCCCTCGGCCGCACCGCCCCCATGCTCGACGAACTCGAGTACGGCGTCTGGTCCGCGCTGATCGCCAACATCGAGAGCTGCCGCGACCTCATCGCCGCGCTCGCCGACACCGACACCGCCACCCTGGTCCGGCAGGGGCTGGCCGACCGCTACCGGGCC
This sequence comes from Catellatospora sp. KI3, assembly GCF_029948125.1. Taxonomy (GTDB): domain Bacteria; phylum Actinomycetota; class Actinomycetes; order Mycobacteriales; family Micromonosporaceae; genus Catellatospora. Next base: position 219,133 of record NZ_JASAMB010000006.1, on the reverse strand, counting down.
GCCGACCGGACCCTGCGCGCCACCCACCTGTCCCGCCTGGAGCTGGCCGTGCTCGGCGAGCACAGCATCCTGGTCACCCCGACCCTGGGCTACTTCATCGGGGTGCTCTGCGAGGTCCTGGTGCCCGTGCCCGGCTACCTGCGCGCGCTGGCCGACGGCACGATGGCCGACCTGTACGCCGACGCCGCCGTCCTGGTCCGGCTGCAGAACGACATCGGCTCCCGGCTGCTGCGGCTGCCCGCGCTGCAGCAGAACTCCCTGATCCAGCGACTGGCGGCCGGCTGCGCGCAGGTCGGCGCGAGCACCGCCGAGGACGCGCTCAACGTGCTCGCCACCGCGACCACCTCCACCAGCCCCGAGCCCGACCCGCTGTTCACGCGGCTGCAGAAGGACATCGACAACGCCGAGAGCAACCTCGCGCTGTGGCACATGCGCCGGGCCGGCGACGCCGAGGGCGCGCTGCGGGCCCTGGCCGACAGCCTCAGCTACTACGCCGGCCTGTACGCCCAGCACAGCGCCCGACTGGCCGGCAGCCTGGCGGAGCTGGACGAGCGGCTCGGCGACCGCCGCGCGGGCACCGTCGTGGACCGCTTCGTCCGCTTCCACGAGCGCATGTACGCCCACCGCCACACCGACCCCATCGGCGAGTACGCGGTCTGACCGTCACCCCTGCTGGAGGATCCGGATCTGGTTGCCGAACGGATCCCGCAGGCCCATGTCGGTGCCGTAGAAGTGGTCGGTGGGCTCCTGGGTGAAGTCCGTGAAGCCGCCCGCCCTGAGCGTCTCGTACAGTCCCCGCACGTCGTCGCTGATGAGCACGAGGCCGGTCAGCGCACCCTTCGTGACCAGCTCCCGAAGCTGCTCGGCCGTGGCTTCGTCGTGCAGCGGGGCACCCGGCTGCTCCAGGGATATCTCGGTGCCGTCGGCCCCGGGGACGCGTACGGTCAGCCAGCGGTAGGAGCCCTGCTGGACGTCGTTGCCCTTCTCCAGTCCGAGCTTGCCGACGTAGAAGTCCAGCGCCTCGTCCTTATCCAGCACGTAGATCGATGCGACGTTCAGTTTCGTGATCATGTGGGTTCTCCTCGGGTCCGCGAGCAACGTTTCGCCAGGCTAGGGCAGCCCGTCCGACCAGTGCTTATCCAGAACTGCTGGATCATGCCGCGGCCGGGACGGCCGCCGCCCGGGGCCGGGTGTGGGCCATCAGGGCGCAGTTCGGCACCCCCACCGGCCCGTGGCCGCCCCGGTACTCCGACGGGGTCTGCCCGACGATCTCCCGGAAGGTCCGGCTGAAGGTCCCGAGGCTGGCGAAGCCGACTTCGAAGCAGACGTCGGTGACGCTGCGACCGGGCTCCCGCAGCAGGAACATCGAGCGCTCCACCCGCCGCCGCTGCAGATAGCGGTGCGGCGTCTCGCCGAACACGGCGCGGAAGGACCGGCTGAAGTGCGCCGACGACATGTGGGCCACCGCCGCGACGGCCCGGACGTCCAACGGCTGGCCGTAGGCGCGGTCCATCGCATCACGGGCGCGCAGCAGGCGCCGGTTCAGTTCCTCACTCTCCCGGCTCACCTCGCCATGCTATAAGCCCTGGTCGGCCGGTATGGCCGCCGGCAGAACGCCGACTACCCGGCCGCCGTCGCGGCCAGGATGCGCGGCACCCGCCGCAGGTAGCGCCAGCCCAGCAGCGACAGCACCGGGCACAGCAGCGGCCCCAGCCACGACCACGGCCGGACCGCCTCCACCTCGGCGACCAGCCGGAACCCGGTGCGGCCCGGCGCCAGCGCGGTCCACTCGTAGTGCGCGGTGTACGGCAGCCGCCCCTGCCGCACCCGGATGCTCTGCCGCAGCGGCGGCTCGTGCGCGGTCACCTCGATCCGGATCCGGTCGCGCACGCCCAGCAGCACGGTGTCCAGCTCGTACACGGTGCCCACGCCGCCGTCGCCGGACAGGCGGGCCGCCGCGCGGACCCCGCCCCACCACTTCGCGTCGTTGCGCAGGTCCGACAGGAAAGCGAAGACCTGGTCGACCGGGCGGTCGATCACGATCCGCATCGGCACCCGCAAGGTCGCTGATCGATCGGTCATGATCGAGGCTAGGCGGCCGCGCGTCGCCAGGTCAACGGGGCGGCTACTGTCGGGGCATGTCCGCCGCACCGCACCGCACACCTTGGATCGTGGGGGTGTCCGGCGCGTCCGGGACCCCGTACGCGGCGGCGGTGCTGCGGGCGCTGCTGGCCGGGGGGCACGCGGTCGACCTGGTGGTGTCCCGGGCGGCGCGGCTGACCATCCTCGACGAGACGGGGCACTCGCTGCGCGACGCGCACTGGCGCGAGGACCTCGGACAGTGGCTGGAGTGCCCGCTCGACGGCGCGGACCTGCGGTACTGGCCCGCCGGGGACCTCGCGGCGGGGCCGAGCAGCGGGTCGTACCGGGCCAAGGGCATGATCGTCGTACCGGCGTCGACGGCGGCCTGCGCGGGCATCGCGCTCGGGCTGTCCAAGGACCTGCTGCAGCGGGCCGCCGAGGTGAACCTCAAGGAGCGGCGGCCGGTCGTGGTCGTGCCGCGCGAGACCCCGGTCACCCGCAGCCACCTGCTGCACCTGGTCGAGCTGATCGACTCCGGCGCGGTGGTGCTGCCCGCCAGCCCCGGCTTCTACGGCATCGGCGCCAAGGCCGACGCCCAGCGCCTCATCGACTTCGTCGCCGGCAAGGCCCTCGACGCGGTAGGCGTCGACCACGACCTCCTCACCCGCTGGACCGGCCACCTCGGCACCCGCGCGACCTGACCCCCCGCCCCACCCACCGGGCGCGGCCCGAACGCGCGGCGCGGGCGAGTGCAGTTTCGGGGAAAGTGCAGGAATGGGGGCCAAGATTCGCGCACTTTCCCCGAAACTGCGCGGATCTTGAGCGCCCGGCGCGGCGCGGCGCGGCCCAGCGCGGCCCAGCGCGGCCCAGCGCGGCGCGCCGCGCCCCGGATACGACGCGGCGCGGCCCGAATGGGACGCGCGCCACGAGGTGAACGGGTCAGCCGAGGAGCAGGGCCAGCATCGCGAAGGCGAACAGGGCGATGCCGACGAAGCCGTTCGCGGTGAAGAAGGCCCGGTTGACCTTGGAGAGGTCGGTCGGGGTCACGATGATGTGCTGGTAGGCGAACGCGGCGGCCGTCAGCGCCAGGCCGATCCACCACGGCCAGCCGAGGCCGACCCATACCCCGAACAGCACGAACAGGATGAACGTGAGCACGTGCACGGCGGTGGAGATGCGCAGCGCGTTGGCCACGCCGTACCGGGCGGGCACGCTGCGGACGCCGATCTGCCGGTCGACCTCGGCGTCCTGGCAGGCGTAGATCAGGTCGAAGCCGCCGATCCACAGGCCGACCGCCAGGCCCAGCAGCCAGGCCGGGCCGGACCCGGCGAAGGCGCCGGTGACGCCCAGCCAGGCACCGATCGGGCCGACCGCCTGCGCGAGCGCGAGGATCGCGTGCGGCCAGTCGGTGAAGCGCTTGCCGTACGGGTAGAGCACCAGCGGGACCACGGCCAGCGGGGCGAGCAGCGCGCACAGCGGGTTGAGCGCCAGCGCGGCGCCCATGAACACCACCAGCGCCACGATCGCGCCCGCCCAGGCGGTCTTCACGCTCACCGCGCCGGTGACCAGCTCCCGCTTGGCGGTACGCGGGTTGCGGGCGTCGATGTGCCGGTCGATGATCCGGTTGGCGGCCATGGCGAAGGTACGCGCGCCGACCATCGCGGCCGTGATCAGCAGCAGCGTGATCCAGTCGACGCGGCCAAGGGTCCGGTCCATCGCGACGAACGCGGACAGGTAGGCGAAGGGCAGCGCGAACACGGAGTGCTCGATCGCGACCAGCTTGAGGAAGGCCTTGACGTGGCCTCCGCTCGGCTTCTCGGCGACAGTGGCGGTGGCGCTCACTTGAACCCGTACTCCTTCCAGCGCTTGTCGACCTTGGAGACGATCTCGGGGGACATCCGCATCTCCTCCGGCCAGCCGCGCGTGTAGCCCTCGGTGGGCAGCTTGCGGGTCGCGTCGACCCCGGCCTTGCCGCCCCAGAACTGCTGGTACGACGCGTGGTCGAGGTGGTCGACCGGCCCCTGGGTCAGCACCAGGTCGTGCGCGTAGTCGACGTTGCCGAAGGCGCGGAACGCCACCTCCTGCAGGTCGCGCGGGTCGCAGTCGTCGTCGACCACCACGATCAGCTTGGTGAGGCTGAGCAGGTGGGCGCCCCAGACCGCGCTCATCACCTTCTGCGCGTGCTTCGGGTACCGCTTGTTGATCGCGACGATGAGGCAGTTGTGGAACACGCCCGCCTCGGGCATGTGGTAGTCGACGATGTCCGGCACCAGGATCTTGATCAGCGGCAGGAAGATGCGCTCGGTGGCGCGGCCGATCGGCCCGTCCTCCTGCGGCGGCTTGCTCGTGATGATCGAGTGGTAGACCGGGTCGCGCCGCATGGTCATGCACTCGACGTGCAGCACCGGGAACGGCTCGACCGGGGTGTAGAAGCCGGTGTGGTCGCCGAACGGGCCCTCGGGCAGCCGCTCGCCGGGCTCGACCCAGCCCTCCAGGATCACGTTGGCGCCGGCGGGCACCTGCAGCGGCACGGTCAGGCAGTCGACCAGCTCCACCCGCTCCCCGCGCAGGAACCCGGCGAACAGGTACTCGTCGATGTCACCGGGCAGCGGCGCGCTCGCCGAGTACGACACCACCGGGTCGCTGCCGAACGCGATCGCCACCGGCAGGCGCTCGCCGCGCCGCTCGGCCACCGCGTGGTGCGCGGTCGAGTCCTTGTGGATCTGCCAGTGCATGCCCACCGTGTTGTGCGAGTGCTGCTGCAGCCGGTAGAGCCCCAGGTTCCGCTTGCCGGTTTCCGGGTGCTTGGTATGGGTCAACCCGTAGTTGTGGTAGATCCCGCCGTCCCCCGGCCACATCACCAGCCCCGGCAGCAGGTTCAGATCGACGTCGGAGCCCTTGAGCACGACCTCCTGGCACGGCGCGGTCTTGACCTTCTTCGGCGGCAGCGACTTGAGCTGCATCACCTTGCCCAGGCCGTCCATCATGCCGCTGAAACCGACCGGCAGCTCCGGCTTGACCAGCGCGCCGATCCGGGCGCCGATCTCGTCGAAGTCCTTCACCCCGAGCGCCATCGCCATCCGGCGGTCCGAGCCGAAGATGTTGATCGCCAGCGGCATGGAGCCGCGCGTGGGCCGCTCGAACAGCAGCGCCGGGCCCTTCGCGCGCACCGTACGGGTGACGATCTCGCTGATCTCCAGGGTCGGGTCGACGGGGGCCTTGACCCGGTGCAGCTCCCCGGCGCGCTCCAGCGCGTCGAGGAAACCCTGCAGGTCGTCGAAGGGAAAGCGCGGTGCGGCCATGCCCGCCATCCTAGAGTGGCGTCACCGGGGGTTCCGCGCGCAGTTGACGCAGATGTGAAGCCCCCCATCGCGGGCCTGCTGGCACTGCTGCTGGCGGCGCTCGTCGGCTGTACCCCCGCCGAGCCTGATCTGCCCTGGTGCCCGCGCGACGAAGCCGCCTCCACGCACGCCCCCACCGCCCCGCCGAGCCGCGCCAACGCCTGCCGCGCCCGCGCGACCCAGCTCCAGCCGGTCCTGCACCCGCCCGGCGCCTCGGCCGAGCCGTCGCTGCCGGTGCCCAGCCCCGGCTACCACCACCTCGGTGCGACGTCGGCCGGACGCTGGTCCGGGGTCCTCGGCCGGATCGAGGTGCGCGACACCGGCGTACGCCCCGGCACGATGGACTTCGTCGCGGCCCGGTTCATGGCCAAGTCCGGCGACGGCCCCGCCGACGTGGCCTGGCTGGAGGCCGGGTGGACCGAGACCGGCTGGTCCGGCGACGGCCGCCAGCGCGTCTACACGTACGACACGAACACCAGTGCCTGGTCCTTCTACGACCAGTACGCGGTCCTGCCCGGCGAGCGCCTCTGGGTCTACCTGCAGACCGAGGGCGACACCGAACGCCCCCGCTGGCAGGCCTGGCTGTGGTGGGGCGACTCGTGGCACCTGCTGGCCGAACAGGCCCTGCCGCTGACCGGCCGCGCCCGCATCGAGCAGTACGTCGAGCTGCACACCGACCCCGCCCAGCCCGCCGCCCTGGCCCTGCCGGAGCTGTCCGTCGACTCCGTCCAGCTCAAGGACGGCCCCGCCGGCCCGCTGCGCCCCTGGCAGGGCGACATCCCGACCACCCCCGGCGCCCCCGCGGACGGCTACTGCCTCCGCTGGCTGCGCCCGTACGACTCCTGGTCCGCCCGCACCTGCTGAAAGCGAAAGGAAGGGTCCCTTCTTATCGCTTTCCGTAGAACAAGGGCCCCTTCTTAACTACCGCTCCGGCGCGCCCACCACTCCGACGCGCACGTTAAGAAGGGCCCCTTCTACCTCGCAAAGCGAGAAGAAGGGGCCCTTCCTTACCTCCGGAGGAGGTGGGAGCGTGCGCTAGTCCAGGCCGCCGTACGAGTGGAGGCCGGTGAAGAAGATGTTGACCCCGAAGAGGTTCATCAGCATCGTGACGAAGCCGAGGACCGCGATCCACGCGGTGACCGAGCGCTTCACGCTGGGCGTGGCGCGGGCGTGCAGGTAGGCGGCGTAGACGACCCACGAGATGAACGCCCAGACCTCCTTCGGGTCCCACCCCCAGTAGCGCCCCCAGGCCGCCTCGGCCCAGATCGCGCCCGCGGTGACGCCGAAGGTCCAGATCGGGAACGCGAACGCGTGCAGCCGGAACGACAGCCGCTCGACGGCCTCCGCGTTGGCCAGCCGGGCGCCGAAGGCGTACAGGAAGCCCCGCTTGCCCGCGTCGTAGCCGGAGCGGACCAGGTACATCGCCGAGGCGGCGCCGCCGACCAGGAACAGCGACGACGAGGTCGCGACCGCGCCGATGTGCACCACGAACCAGTACGAGTCCAGCGCCGGCACCAGCGGCCCGACCGGCGTGTACAGCACCATCCCGGCGACGCCGACGAGCAGCACCTCGACCAGCATCACGAACAGGCCCAGGTGCCGCACCTGCGGGTTGCGCCACAGCGTGACCAGCCAGACGGCCACGCCGAGCAGGGTGACCGCGAGGACGTACTCGTACATGTTGCCCCACGGCACCCGGCCCGCGGCCAGCGCGCGGGTAGCGATGGTGCCGACGTGGGCCAGCGCGCCGACGGCGGTGACGACCGCCGCGGCCCGGCCGATCAGCTCAGCGTTGATCCGGCGGCGCGGCGCGGCCGGGGCGGGCGGGGCCGCGTACGGCGACTCCTCCACCACCGGCGGGCCGCCCGCGCCGACCAGTTCCCGGGCCGGGGCGGCGGCCGCCTTGGCGATCACGCCGCGGCCGCCGAAGGAGTACTCGGCGGCGTGCAGCAGCATCGCCACGACGTACGACATGATCGTGACGATGAGGAGGTTGTCGGAGAGCGCAGCCACTTAGCGTCGCCACCTTTCGACCAGCGAGGCGAACTCGTCTTCGAATCCGGGGTATTCGGTGCGTGGCAGGCCCCCGGCCTGCGCCGTGCCGTCGGGGCGCAGCTTCAGCCACACCCGGCGGCGCCGGCCGTACAGTGACAGCGGCAGCCCGACCAGCAGCAGGATCACGCCGACGAGCACGATCTGCTCGCCCGGGTCGTGCCGGATCGACACGGTGATCCACTGGCGGGTGCCGACGAACTCCAGCCGGCTGCCGTCCGGCAGCGTCCAGGTCTCGCCCTTGCGCAGCAGCTTGGCGTCGCCGAAGCGCTTGAGCCGCCCGGTCTCGATCTGCCGCTGGTCCAGCTCGTAGACCGAGCCGGTGATCCCGGCGTCCAGCCCCAGGTCGCCGCGGTAGGCGGTGAGCACCAGCACCGGGCTGCGCTCCAGCGGGAAGTCCGAGACCGCGTACGGCGCCTTGTCGCGGGTCGGCAGGTAGAGGCCGTCGAACCCGAGCTGCGCGTCCTTGGCCCCGCCGTTGGCGTCGGGGAACATCGCCACGCCCTGGCTGGTCAGCGTCGCGTCGGTGAACGGGAACGGGACCACGGTCTGCTGGGTGACGCCCTTGGCGTCGGTGTAGCGCAGCACCGGGGCGTAGCCGTGGCCGAGCAGGTACACGTTCGCGCCGTCCAGCCGCAGCGGGTGGTTCACCGCGAAGGTGCGGCTGCCTAGATCGCGGCCGTGCGCATCGGTGACCTGCGTGGTCGCCTCGAACGAGATGGGGCTGCCGTTCTCGCGGAAGTCGGCCTTGAAGCCGGTCAGCTCGAGGCAGAAGTCGGCCAGGTCGCCGGGGCCGACCTGCGGGCCGAGCCCGTAGTCGTCGTACTGCTGCAGGGTGTTGCAGAACGCCTGGTCGGGGCCGGTCACGACGAGCCGGTTGGCGTGCCAGCCCCACTGCGCGCCGATCCCGACGCCGACCAGGATGACCAGCAGCGAGCTGTGGAACAGCAGGTTGCCGGCTTCCTTGAGGTAGCCCTTCTCGGCGGCGAGGGTGACGGTGCCGTCGGGCTGCTCCCGGCGTACCGTGCGCCAGCCCTTGAGCGCGGCGCGGGCCGCGCTCTCGTCGGCGACGGCCAGCTCGGCCGAGTGCGGCAGCCGCTCCAGCCGCCGGGGCGCGTCCGGCGGCGGGGTGCGCAGGGCGCGGGCGTGCTCGGCCAGCCGGGGCGTGATGCAGCCGATCAGCGAGGTGAACAGCAGCAGGTAGATCGCGGCGAACCAGGGCGAGGAGTAGACCTCGAAGCCCCACAGCTTCGCCAGCACCGGCGCCAGGTCCGGGTGGGCCGCGCGGTACCGGTCCACGGCCTCCCGGTTGACCGAGTACTGGGGCAGGATCGAGCCGGGGATGGCCGCGACGGCGAGCAGGAACAGCAGCACCAGCGCGGTGCGCATGCTGGTCAGCTGGCGCCAGGCGTTGCGGGCCGCGACGAGCGCGGCCACCACGAACCGGGGGGTACGCCCCGACGGCGGCCCCGCGCGCCCCGTCTCCACCGGCGCGTCGACGTCGGTGCTCATATGCTCACCTCGCCCACGCCGACGTTGGTCTTCAGCCAGATAACGAAGTCGCCCCAGGCGCCGCTCATCAGGGCCACCCCGACGATGATCAGCATGGCCCCGCCGATGCGGGTGACCCAGCGCGAGTTGCGCCGGATGAAGCCGACCATCCCGCCGAGGCGGCGCATGCCCAGCCCGAGGGCCAGGAACGGGATGCCGATGCCCAGGCAGTAGGCGAGGCCGAGCACGGCCGCGCGGGCGGTGTCGCCGCTGACGGTGGCCAGCATCCCCACCGCACCCAGCGTCGGCGACACGCACGGCGCCCAGCTCAGCGCGAACACGGCGCCGAACACGGGTGCGCCCCACAGCCCGGCCTGCGGCAGGCGCTGGATGCGCCACTGCGTGTCCAGCCCCGGCAGCACGCCCACGAAGGCCAGGCCCATCACCACGATCAGCGCACCGACGACGGTCTCCAGCAGCCGGTCGTGCGTGAGCAGCATCCGGCCGACCTGCGCCAGTACGAGGGTGGTGGTGAGGAAGACGGCCGCGAAGCCCGCGATGAACAGCAGCGTCCCGGCCACGACCCGGCCCTGGCGGCGGGTGCCCTCACCGCTGCGGTCCTCGCCCAGCGTCGCGTCGAGGTCGGCGCCGACCAGGCCGGTGACGTACGACAGGTAGCCGGGCACCAGCGGCAGCACGCACGGCGACAGGAAGCTGGCCAGCCCGGCCAGCGCGGCGACGGCCACGGCCGCGATCAGCGGTCCGCCGGTGACGACCGAGGCGAAGTCCGGCTCTGTGGACGGCACGGCCATCAGGAGGCCTGCTCGGCGGCGATCTCCCGCACGATGGGGCTGAGCTCGTCGACCGAGGTCGCCTTGCGGATCGCGGCGGCCACCCGGCCCTGCCGGTCGATGATCAGGGTGGTCGGGGTGCCGGCCGGCGGTATCTCGGTGAACCGCAGGGCCAGCCGGCCGGCCGGGTCGAAGATGCTCGGGAAGCTGGTCTTGGCGGACTCGAACGCCTTGGCCGCGTCCCGGCCGTCGCGGTGGTTGACGCCGACGAACTCGACCCCGGACGTCTTGGTCGCCTGGTAGACCAGTTCCAGATCGGGCGCCTCGCGCCGGCACGGCGGGCACCAGCTGGCCCAGAAGTTCAGCACGACCACCTTGCCGCGCAGCGCGGCCAGGTCGTAGCTGCCGCCGGTGAGCAGGTCACCGGAGACCGCGGGCGCGGGCTTGCGGTCGCCCGGCGCGATGCGCAGCACCAGGGCGGTGTCGGCGTCGTCCGCGCCGCCGCAGCCGGTCAGCGCGAGCAGGGCGGCACCGGCGAGGGCCAGCACCGCGCGGCGGGAGGTGTGCGGGGGAGGCATCACGCGCCCCATCATGCCCCGCGTCCGGCTCCGGGTCCCAGGTGGGCCGCCGGTTCGGCGTATGTGATCTGCGCCAACCGGTCGTCCTCGAAGACGAACGAGGTCAGGCTGGCCAGCCCGCACTGGCGGCGGCGCGGGTCGTGCCAGAGGCGGCGGCCCTCCAGCGCGGTACGCAGGGTCCAGATCGGAAGCTGGTGCGAGACGCAGACGGCCTCGTGCCCCCGGGCGGCGTCGCGGGCGGCGTGCAGCGCGCGGGTCATCCGCACCGCGATGTCCCGGTATGCCTCGCCCCAGCTGGGCCGGAACGGGTTGTGCAGCACCCGCCAGTGGCGCGGGTCGCGCAGCGCGCCGTCCCCGGCGCCGACCCGCATGCCCTCGAAGTAGTTCGAGCTCTCGATCAGGTCCGGGTCGGTCGCGATCGGCAGGTTGAACTGCTCGGCCATCGGCTGGGCGGTCTCGATCGCCCGCTCCAGCGGGCTGGAGACGACGTACATCACATCGTGCTCGGCCAGTGCCGACGCGGCGGCCTTGGCCATCTGGCGGCCGAGGTCGGAGAGCTGGAAACCGGGCAGGCGGCCGTACAGGATCTTGGTGGGGTTGTGCACCTCACCGTGGCGCAGCAGGTGGACCGTGGTTCGCATGGCTCGGCCCGGTTCAGGCCGCAGCCGCGGCGCGGGCGGCGTGCGGCAGCGCGCGGGCGATGTGGTCCAGCGCCTCGTCGCCGATGGCCCCGGAGACGAACCACGACTCGTACGCGCTCGGCGGCAGGTAGACCCCCTGGGCCAGCATGCTGTGGAAGAAGGCCCGGAACGCGTCCACGTTCTGCGTCTTCGCCCCGTCGTAGTCGCGCACGTCGGCGTCGGTGAAGAAGATCGAGAACATGCTGCCCGCGGTGGCCAGCCGGTGCGGCACGCCCGCCTCGGCCAGCGCCTTGGCGGCCAGCTGCCCGATGGTCGCGGCGGTGGCGTCGAGCCGGGCGTAGAGCGCGTCGTCGGCCAGCCGCAGCGTGGCCAGGCCCGCGGCGCAGGCCAGCGGGTTGCCCGACAGCGTGCCCGCCTGGTAGACCGGCCCGGCCGGGGCCAGCCGGGACATGACCTCGGCCCGGCCGCCGAACGCGGCGGCGGGCAGGCCGCCGCCCATGACCTTGCCGAACGTCCACAGGTCGGCGTCCACGGGCTCCAGCCCGTGCCAGCCGGAGCGGGAGACCCGGAAGCCGGTCATCACCTCGTCGATGATCAGCAGCGCGCCGTGGCGGTGCGCGATCTCGGCCAGCCCGGCGTTGAAGCCCGGCAGCGGCGCGACCACGCCCATGTTGCCGGCGGCCGCCTCGGTGATCACCGCCGCGATGTCCGGCCCGTGCGCCGTGAACGCCTGCTCGACGGCGGCCAGGTCGTTGTAGGGCAGCACGATGGTCTCGCTCGCCCCGGCACCGGTCACCCCGGGCGTGTCCGGCAGCGCCAGCGTGGCCACGCCGGACCCCGCCGCGGCCAGCAGCGCGTCCACGTGCCCGTGGTAGCACCCGGCGAACTTGATGATCTTGGTGCGCCCGGTGAACCCGCGCGCCAGCCGGATCGCCGACATGGTGGCCTCGGTGCCCGAGTTGACCAGCCGGATCTGCTCGGCGGCGGTCCGCGCGACCAGCTCCTCGGCCAGCTCGACCTCGCCCGGGGTGGGCGTGCCGAAGCTGGTGCCCCGGACCGCGGCAGCCTGGATGGCGCCGACCACCTCCGGGTGGGCGTGGCCAAGCAGCAGCGGCCCCCACGAGCAGACCAGGTCGACGTAGCGGCGGCCGTCGGCGTCGAACAGCCAGGGACCCTCGCCGCGGACCATGAACCGGGGCACGCCGCCGACGGCGCGGAACGCCCGGACGGGCGAGTTCACCCCGCCCGGCACGATGGCGGCCGCCCGGTCGAAGAGCTCCTGGGAGGCGGGTGCGTCTGCCGGGTAGCGATCCACCGGCTCATTCGTGTCGATCACAGCAGGTGGATTATGGCACGCGGTAGGCGGCCAGCGGCTCGCGCAGGTGCGCGGGGGCGGCCTGCACCACAGCGGAGCCGCTGCGGGCCAGCAGCACCTCGCGCAGCGTCTCCAGCACGATGGCGAGCTGGTTGACGGGCAGGTCACCGGGGATCGCGGCCCAGGCGTGCCCGAACCCGATGCTCCCGCGCACCGGCACCGGCATGCCGACCGCGTCGGCCAGCACGTAGCAGATGGAGTGCAGGTAGCCGTCCGGGACGTGCAGCTTCACCGCCACCTCGTCGGACCGGAACGGGTAGCGCCCCCACCACACCGGCGGGCGCCGGGCCAGGTGGGCGCGGTCACCCAGGCGCTCAAGCAGCCGCCGGGTGCGGTCGGCCACGCTCACCTCGGAGCCCTCGAACAGCACCGCGAGGGTGCCGGTGGCGTCGCGGCGGGCCGAGGCCTGCGCGCCGCGCCGGATGCCGGGCAGGTCCAGCTCGATCGCGGTCGGGGCGAGGTGCGCGGCGAGCACCTCCTCGCGCAGCTCGGGCACGCGCAGCGGCTGCTCGACCGGGCACACCACCCAGGCCGAGGCCGGAGGCTGCGGGTACGTCCGCAGCGTGACGTCGATGATCAGGCTGGCGTGGTGCGGCCGGCCCGGGTTCGTCCAGCGGAGGTCGAACACGCCGGTGCCGAGCAGCCGGGCCCGGTCGGCCAGGGTGGTGACGGTGCCGTTGGGCAGCACCACGGTCGCGTCGGCGACCTGCACCGCGGGTGGGCCGTACAGGTGGGCCAGCGGGCCGAACTCGGCCGTGGCCAGCACGCCGCCGAGCGTGGCCCGGTCGGTGGGCGGGTCCAGGGCCAGGCGGCGCCCGAACCGGGCCACCGTGTCCTGGGCGGCCGCGACAGACTCGCCCGCCCCGACGGTGATCTGGTCGCTGGCGGTGTCGTAGCCGGTCCGGGCCAGCCCGACGGTCTCCACCACGAGGTCGACCGAGGCGGCCGGGTCGGCCCAGGCGAGCTTCGAACCGCCGCCGTACGGCAGCACCGACAGCCCCGTCCGGTACGCGCAGCCCATCACCGCGGCGGCCTCCGACACGTCGCGCGGGCTGGCGAAACGCCGCACGGCCATGCCGTCGAGCCGGTCGCCCGGGCGGACCGGGCACAGCCCCGACAGCTCGTCCACGTTGGACTCCTCACGCACCGGTGCCGTCATCTCACGCTCCAACCGCGATGGTGCCCGTCCATGACAAGTTGACTCCCGCGGAGGCCGGGATGCGATACGCCAGAGAGTCACTTTTCCGCATAGTGGAAAAACTCACTTCTCGGGCCAGATCGCAGCCCGAATGATTCGAACATGTGTTCGATAGTACGCAACGCGCTGCTGTCGGGCAATCACCGCCGCTGGCCCGCGCCGCCGCCCGGTAGCGTTACCGCCATGACTTCCGATCTCCTCGGCGCGCCCGGAACGCCTCCGACCGCCCAGCGGATGGCGAGCACCCGCAGCCACCACGGCGACGACGTCCTCGACGAGTACGCGTGGCTGGAGGTGAAGGAGGATCCCGCCGTCCTCGACTACCTCAAGGCGGAGAACGCCTGGACCGACGCGGCCACCGCGCACCTGTCCGGCCTGCGCGAGACCCTCTTCAACGAGATCAAGGGCCGGACCCAGGAGACCGACCTGTCGGTCCCGGTCCGCAAGGGCTCCTACTGGTACTACAACCGCACCGAGGAGGGCAGGCAGTACAGCATCTTCTGCCGCCGGGCCGTCGCCGAGGGCGAGACCGCCCCGCCGATCCCGCCGGACGGCGCGCCGCTGGCCGGCGAGGAGATCCTGCTCGACGGCAACGTGCTGGCCGAGGGGCACGACTACTTCTCGCTCGGGACATACAACATCAGCCCGGACGGGAAGCTGCTGGCGTACTCGACCGACTTCGACGGCAGTGAGCGGTTCACCCTCCGGGTGAAGGACCTGACCACCGGCGAGCTGCGGCCCGATGAGGTGACCGGCACCTTCTACGGCTCGGCCTGGTCGGCGGACGGCTCGACGCTGTTCTACCTGACCGTCGACGAGGCGTGGCGCCCGCACAAGGTGTGGCGGCACGCGGTCGGCACCACCGGCCCGGACGAGCTGGTGTTCGAGGAGCCCGACGAGCGGTTCTGGATCGGCGTGGAGCTGGGCCGCTCGCAGCGGTTCATCCACATCGACGTGCACAGCAAGGTCACCAGCGAGGTGTGGCTGATCCCGGCCGACCAGCCGGCCGCGGCGCCGCAGGTGGTCAAGCCGCGGGTGCAGGGGCTGGAGTACTCGGTCGAGGCGCAGGGCGACCGGCTGCTGATCCTGCACAACCGGGACGCGGAGGACTTCACCCTGGCCGAGGCGTCGGTGGACAGCCCGGCGGAGTGGCGCGAGCTGATCGCGCACGAGCCGGGGGTACGCCTCGACGACGTCGACGCCTTCCACGACCTGCTCGTGGTGTCGCTGCGCCGCGAGGGCCTGACCGGCCTGCGCCTGCTGCCGGCCGGGGCCGACCCGGTCGACCTGACCTTCCCCGAGCCGCTGTACACGGTGAACCTGTCGACGAACCCCGACTACCACGCGACGCAGCTGCGGCTGGGCTACGCCTCGATGGTGACGCCGGACTCGATCTACGACTACGACCTGGCCACCGGCGCCCTGCTGCTGCGCAAGCAGAAGCCGGTGCTGCCCGGCCCGGCCGGGGTGCCGTACGACCCGGCCCGCTACGAGCAGCACCGGGTCTGGGCGACGGCCGAGGACGGCACCCAGGTGCCGATCTCGGTGGTGTGCCGGGCGGGCACGAAGCTCGACGGCGCCAACCCGTGCCTGCTGTACGGCTACGGCTCGTACGAGTCGAGCATGGATCCGTGGTTCTCCATCCCGCGGCTGTCCCTGCTCGACCGGGGCGTCGTCTACGCGGTCGCGCACGTGCGCGGCGGCGGCGAACTGGGCCGCCGCTGGTACGACGAGGGCAAGATGCTGCTCAAGCGCAACACCTTCACCGACTTCGTCGCGTGCGCCCGGCACCTGGCGAACACGGGCTGGACCGGCGCCGAGCGGATCGTCGCCCGGGGCGGCTCGGCGGGCGGCCTGCTCATGGGCGCCATCGCCAACCTGGCCCCGGACGCGTTCGCCGGGATCGTGGCGCAGGTGCCGTTCGTGGACCCGCTGTCGTCGATCCTCGACCCGTCGCTGCCGCTGACGGTCACCGAGTGGGAGGAGTGGGGCAACCCGCTGGAGTCCCCCGAGGTGTACGCGTACATGAAGGGCTACTCGCCGTACGAGAACGTGGCCGACCTGAAGTACCCGGCCATCCTGGCGGTGACCAGCCTCAACGACACCCGGGTCCGCTACAGCGAGCCCGCCAAGTGGATCGCGAAGCTGCGCGCCACCGCCCCGAACGGCGAATACCTGCTCAAGACCGAGCTGGGCGCCGGGCACGGCGGCCCGTCGGGCCGCTACGACGCGTGGCGCGAGGAGGCGTTCGTGGCCGCCTGGACCCTGGACCGGTTCGGCCTGGCCGGCTGATCGGCCGTACCGCTGAACGGAGACGCCCCCTGCCGGATGACCCGGCAGGGGGCGTCTCGGTCACCGCGTATTACACGGCC
This sequence comes from Catellatospora sp. KI3, assembly GCF_029948125.1. Classification (GTDB taxonomy): domain Bacteria; phylum Actinomycetota; class Actinomycetes; order Mycobacteriales; family Micromonosporaceae; genus Catellatospora. The sequence continues at coordinate 203,212 of NZ_JASAMB010000006.1, read as the reverse complement.
GAGACGGTCACCTGCACCGTTGCGGTCGTGAACTTGCCCCAGCCGTCCGTGACGGTCAGGGTCACCGTGTAGGTGCCCGCCGCCGCGAAGGTGTGCGAGGGGGAGGCGGAGGTGCTCTGCGCCGTGCCGTCGCCCCAGTTCCAGGCGTAGGTACGGGTGTCGCCCACGTTGGCGTCCGTCGAGGCCGCGCCGGAGAAGTTGCACACCAGCAGGGCGCACGACGGGGTGCCGATCACGGCCACTGGTGCCACGTTGCCCGCGGGCTCCGTGACGGTCACCGGCGTGGTCTTGGTGGCGGTCGCGCCGTACTCGTCGGTCACCGTCAGCACCACGTTGAACGTCGCCGCCGAGGTGTACGTCTTCGTGGCGACCGCGCCCGAGCCGGAGCCCTGGCCGAAGTTCCACGAGTACGTCAGCGCCGGGGTGTTCTCATCGGTCGAGGTGCGGCCGTCGAAGGTGCAGACGTTCTGCGCGCACGACACGGTGAAGTTGGCCACCGGCGGGTTGTTCGGCGGGACGGTCACGGTCACGTGCACGTCGGCAGTCGGGTTCGTGGCGAACCCGTGCTGGTCGACGCCGCGCACCCGGACGGTGTAGCTGCCGGCCGGGATGACCGGGGTGGTGTACGAGTAGTTCGAGCCGGGCGAGCCGGGCGAGTTGAGGAACGCCGACCGCCAGCTCTCGGAGGTGCTCGTGAACGTGCCGGACGAGCTCATGTACCGGCCGTTGCTGTCCACGATCGCCACCTGGGCCTGCGCGATCTGCTGGTCGTCCTCGACCCGGCCGCTGACGAAGATGCGCGCGTCGGTGAACGTCGCACCCTCCTGCGGCGCCATCAGGTTCGCCGTCACGGTCGGCGGCAGGTCACCCGGGAAGATCTGGTAGGTGGCCGTCGCGCCGGTGGTGCTGGTGTCCTGCTGGCCCGCGTTGTCGTAGGCGTACGCGGTCACGGAGTAGTTGCCCTGGCTGGGCAGGTTCACGCCGAGGGTCCAGGTGGTGCTGGTGCCGTTCGGCGTGGCCAGGACCGCGTCGCGGGTGGCGAACGCGGCGCTGAGCGTGCCGTCGGCCTGCAGGTACCGGCTGCTGGTGGTCTCCCGGAAGGCGACCTTGACGCTCGCCACGCCCTTGTCGTCGGTCGCGGTGCCGGCGATGTTCAGGTTGAGCACCTGGCTGACCTGGTTGCCCGTCACGTTGAGCAGGCCGTTCGGCGGAGTGTCGCCGGGGATCTGCGCGTTGATCGTGAGCTTGCCCTGGTTGCCGCTGCTGGTCTCCAGACCCACGTCGTCCACGGCCTTGACCGAGAACGAGTACGTGCCCTGCTTCAGGTTGAACGGCGTGGTCCACGACCAGTTGGTGGTGGTGGCGTTGAGGTTCAGCGGCGTGACGCGGAACCAGCCCGCCTGCACGTCGGTGCTCCAGGTGCCGTCCGAGGCCAGGTTCTCGCGCGTGGTGCTGTTGCGCAGCTGGATCTCGACGCTGAACAGGTTCTGGTCGTCGGAGGCCGAACCGGAGAAGGTCAGCTTGCCGCCGGGCGCCACGGTCAGCGGCGCGGTCGCGGTCGGCGGGTTCATCACCGCGGGCGCGGTGACGTTGACCGACGGCGCGATGCCGGTGGTGCTGACGATCCAGGTGCGGTCGCTGGTGTCCAGCGACGACTGGCCGGAGGTGTCCACCGGCACGACCTGCATCTGCCACGAGCCCTCGTACGGGACCTCGACCTCGACCGACCAGGTGGTGTTGGTGCCGCCCACCACGTCCGGCGTGATCCGGAACGAGTTGTAGGTGGCGCCGGCCGAGCCGTCGTCCTGCACGTACCGGTTGGTGTTGGTGTCGCGCAGCGTATAGCTGAGCGAGTTGACACCGTGGTCGTCGGTCGCCGTACCGGTGACCGTGAACGTGGTGGTCATGACCGGGCTGGACGGGCCGGAGATCGAGGCGGACGGGGTCCGGTCGTCGAGGCTGAACGTCTCGAACTTCTTGATCGCCTTGGTCGCGTCACTGCTGCCGTTGACCGCGAACGCCTTGGCCTGCACCTTGATCGCGTGGTTGCCCGCGACGGTCAGCGGCAGCGACCAGGTCGTGTTGACCGCGTTCGGCGACGCCAGGTTCGTGTTGATCACGGTCGCGGCACCCCAGGTGACCAGGTCCTTCTGCAGGTACCGGTTGTTGGCGGTGTCGATGATCTCAAGCTGGACGCGCGAGACGCCGCTGGTCGCGGTCGCCGTGCCCGTCAGCGTGAACTGCTGCCCGGCCGGGAAGACGTAACCCTCGACCGGAGACGTGATCTTGGTGTCGTACGGCGAGGCGGCCGGGATGGTGTTGAAGTCGTAGAACGCGACCCGGCCGACGTTGTAGCCGCCCTGGGTGGTCGCGTCGCCACCGGCGAACAGACCGCGCGGGGTGACCAGCATGGCCTTGTTGCCCTCGAACGAGTTCGAGCCCGGGTTCCACTCCAGCGCCTTGCCGTTGGTCGGGTCGAGCGCGCCGATGTGGTCGCGCCGCACCACCGCGTCACCGAGGCCGTAGCCGCCGAGGCCCTGGCCGGTGCCGTAGCCGACGTTGTCCAGACCCGGCCACGGGTCCGGCGCCAGCTGCGACTCGTTCCACGAGAAGTGGCCGCCGACGTAGACCGCGTTCTCCGCGACCGCGACCGAGTACACCGAGTCGAAGCAGCGCGAGATCCACAGCGGCTGCACGTTGTCGTTGCCCGCGATCGGGAACGCGATCACCGTGTCGTTGACCGGGGGACGGTCGCCGCCGGAGCCGCTGGTGACGACCATGTACTGGTCGTTGGGGGCGATGTCGCCCGCGTACGCCCGCTGGATGCCGCCGACGAACTGGAGGTTGTCCTCCCACAGCCGGGTGCGCCAGGGCAGCAGCTGGTTGTTCGAGGTGCCGATCAGGCCGACGCCGTAGCGGTCCTGGCCCGCGATCTTGCGGCCGGTGTGCACGACCATCAGCTTGCTGTCGTCGTGCGAGAGCACCAGCGCCTGCACGGTGAGGGCGCCGTCGACGCCGATACCGCCGGAGAGGTCGTTGGAGAAGCCGGTCACCACGGCGCCGGTGGACGCGTTGACCGCGGCCAGGCCGACCTTCGCCACGTTGTTGATGGTGGTGAACTGGCCGCCGATGTACAGCGTGGTGTTCGTCGCCGCCAGCGTGGTGCCCGCGCCGTTGGCGTTGGCGGTGAAGCCCGCGACCGGCGCGCCGGTGGTCGGGCTGATCGAGGCGACCTTCTTCTTCGACACACCGTTGATGGTGGTGAAGCGGCCGGCCACGAACAGCTTCGTGCCGTCGGGCGACGCCTCGATCTCGGTCACGCCGCCGCCGGCGAAGACCGGCTTGAAGGCGGTGTCGACCAGGCCCGTGTCGATGTTGTACGACGCGACGTAGGCCTGGTTGTAGTTGGTCGTGTTCGTCGACGTGTTGTTGCGGATCGACGTGAAGGTGCCGGCGATGAAGACCCGGTTGCCGATGTACTCGATGTCCGTGATCTCGCCGGTGGTGATCCGCGGCGTGTTCGTCCGCGGGATGTCCGGCACCAGCTTCGTGTGCCCAGGCTTGGGCTGGGCCGCGGATGCGGCCGGGGCGGTGGCGACGTTGAACGCGACCACAGCCAGAACAGGCAGCGCTCCGGCTAAGGAAGCTGCTACGACAGATGCCACGCTCTTGCGCGCGCGCACAGTGACCCCCACACCCCTAGGAATCTTGATTGAGTACAGAAAAAACAGGCTCCCCTGGGAAGCCTACGGAGACCCTGTCAGGTGACCGCCCGGTCTGGAATGGCCTCTTCGTTTCCTGGCAATAGCCGACCGGGCTATAACAGGTCGTTAACCGGATGTTCGCAGTGGAAGAGTAAAGGCATCCGGACCGACCACACCAGACATCCACCGGGCATAACCGCAGCCAGCAGCCCCTGCCGCGCGAAGATCCACCACGTATTCACCCTGGTCGGACCCGTTGCCGCGCACCCTGTGTTTCACCGCACACGAGAGGTCCGGTTGGCGACAGAATCCGCCACCGCCACGCAATGTCACCCACCGGTGACCGCTCATACACAGCGATCATCGTCATTGAAGTTTATTTTCTTGACTGGTTTACTGAGGAAACTTTTCGCCACCTCCGAGGACGGAAGTTTCCATGCGCACCCCACTGAGCCGCGTACTGGCCGCCGTGGCGCTCGCCGCCGCCGGTGTCGCCGCCGCGCCGGCAGCACCGGCGACCGCCGAGCCGGAACCCGGCATGAACGTCATCTGGTCGACCGACTTCAGCAACGGCTGGGCCGGCTGGCTGGACACCCCGTGGAACGACCAGCCGCAGGGCGCCGTCGCCCGGCCGACGATCCAGAACTCGCCCGACGGCCAGGGCCGGGCCGCGCGCTTCTACCTGGCCGGCGGGCAGCAGCGCAACGAGTCGCAACCCACCGCGGCCCAGAACATCACCGAGGGCCAGACCTACATCGTCCGGTTCACCGACTACCTGGCCCCCGGCTTCCCGACCGGCACCGGCGACTGGCAGGGGGTCATGCAGTTCAAGAACGCCTCCACCGGCTCGCCGCCCATCGAGATCAAGATCGGGCACGGCAGGTACGCCCTCGACGGCAACAACGGCGCCTGGTCGTACGACATCGGCAACGCCGTCACGGGGGTGCCCATCACCATCACCGTGCGGGTCAAGTTCTCCGTCAACGCGAGCACCGCGGTCATGGACGCCTGGTACAACGGCACGCAGACCGTCTTCGGCCAGCACCCCAAGGGCGCCGGGACGCTGTACTCCGGCCAGACCAGCTACCTCAAGACCGGCCTCTACCGCAGCACCGCGATCAGCCAGGCCGGTGCGCGATACATGAAGAACCTGGTCATCGCCACCCCTGGCAGCACCACGCCGCCGCCGGTCACCGGCGCCGAATACCACGCCGGCTCGGCCACCGACGTCAACGGCGACGGCCGCAGCGACATCGTCACCTTCACCAAGGGCACCCTCGCCGACGTGTACGCCGCGACCTCGACAGGCACCGCCTTCACCGGCACCAGCGTGAAGTGGAACGACTTCTTCGGCCTCGACGGCGAGCAGCAGTCCACCGGCGATGTGAACGGCGACGGCAAGGACGACATCGTCACCTTCGCCAAGGGCACGACCGACGACGTATATGTAGGCCTGTCCACCGGCACCGCGTTCTCCGGCGGCGCGAAGTGGCACGACTCCTTCTCACCCGGCGCCCAGGTGCCCGCGGTCGCCGACGTCAACGGCGACGGCAAGGCCGACCTGGTCAGCTTTAGCCACGACGGCAACGCCGACGTCTGGGTCGCCCTGTCCACCGGCACCTCCTTCGGCCCCGCGGTGAAATGGCACGAGTTCTTCTCGGTGGCCGGCGAGTACCCGGGCCTGGGCGACGTGAACGGCGACGGCCGGGCGGACATCGTCACCTTCACCCAGGGCGCCAACGCCGACGTGTGGGTGGCGCTGTCCACCGGCAGCTCGTTCGGGACCGCCGCGATCTGGCACGACCTGTTCGCGGTCGGGGCCGAGCAGCCGCGCATCGGCGACGTGACCGGCGACGGGAAGGCCGACATCGTCACCTTCACCTGCGACGCCAACGCCGACGTGTACGTCGCCGCCTCCAACGGGAGCGCGTTCCTCGGGACGACGGTGAAGTGGAACGACTTCTTCTGCACGGCGGGGGAGTTCCCGTACCTGGGTGACGTGAACGGCGACGGCCGCGACGACGTCATCGTCTTCACCAAGGGCAGCACCAACGACGTCTACGTGGGCCTGTCCACCGGCACATCGTTCTCCGGCGGCGCGAAGTGGCACGACTTCTTCGGCGTATCCGGCGAGACCACGCTCTGAGCGAGAGCCGGGGAGTGCAGCCTGCACCCCCGGCCCACTGGCGAATGCGAGTACGGAGCGTGCCGACCACGCCTCAGTGCCTGCCCCAGCCACCTCGATGCACGACATCCGCCATGCTGCGGCGACGGTGGGACAGTCGAGGATCCTGGGGTTCCAGGTCGGTTGCCCGATGCCCTACGGCGATCGCGCCAATCGGAGTGAAGTCGTCGGGAATGCCGAACTCGGCCCGGAGCGCGGCCAGATGAACCTGCACCGCACCGTCGACCTCAAGCTCCGACACGGGCGGCATGATCCAGAAGAAGAAGGCGCCAAGACCTTCGTCCACAGCAGTCAGCAGCATCATCAGTGCCGCCATGCCGGTATCGATGTGCCAGTACGGCGCAGGCCATCTCGACTCCGCCCGGTCCTCCCAACGCTTGTCCGGCTCCGCATAACGCTCGAGGTAGGCGGCCTTGTGCGCGAGCGGAATGACCACGAGCGGCGCGTTCCTCAGATCCGGAGTGTGCCGGACCTGGTTGGGGACGAACGGCCAGAATCGATCGAGATCCTCCGGTTCGGTGAGGGCGAGGAAGGCCCAGCCCTGCGCGAATCCAGCAGATGGAGCACGCAGCGCGCTCGCCAGGATCCGGTCGACCGTCTCCGATCCGAGCGGCCGGTCGGCGAACCTTCGCACCATGCGCCGACGCCGGATCACCTCAGAGAACTCTATGAGGCCGAATCCTTGCATAGACGTTGACGACTATGCGGTCTGCCTGCGAGGTGCGAGCGGGCGGCGGTGCGGGTTGATGGGGCTGGCGCCCGGGGCGACTCGCAGCCCACACCACCTCAGAACCTGACGAAGTGAAATGGCGAAGGTTCTCGGTGGGGCCGAAAAGGGTCGTGCGGTAGCCTGATCAGCACGGGCTGCTAGCTCAATGGCAGAGCTGCGGACTTTTAATCCGTAGGTTCAGGGTTCGAGTCCCTGGCGGCCCACCATCACGGCACGTCAAGCCCCTACCGGTCCCGGTAGGGGCTTTCGATCTCCGCACGGCAGCGAGCCCAGCAACGGGCGTCGGCGCCAAGGTGACACGCGCCGCAGGCCCAGCGCGAAGGCAGCCCGGCGCCCCACCCAGCCTGTGCGGTCATCTCTTGATCAACGGGGTCAGGTCCATCTCGACGTCGTGCCCTGCGATCGTGACCACCACACGCGGCCGGTCGCCAGCCGCCGCCAGGTAGCCGGCAAGCGTGGACAGCAGCATGTCAGGGCGGCTCTCGATGCGGCTGATCTCGGACTGCGCCACTCCCATGGCTTTGGCCAACTCGACCTGCGTGAGGTCCGCGGCCTTGCGCACCGCAGCGAGGTTCTCGGCGTAGACGCGGTCGGCTTCGGCCATCTCGGCACGAATCCCGTCCACGCGCTCGGCGGCGCCACGCCTCCCCCGCAGCCGAGCGATCCGGTCCTGCACCGCTTCAGTGCCGACGAAAGTGGTGGAGTCGGCAGGGTCGGGCTGGCTAGTCATCGTCGCCTCCATCAATCAGACTGAGGTACGCCGTGATCACTTGATCGGCACGGCTGCCGACGCTGTTGTAGAAGACGTCGCCCATCTGGGCCTTGTCATTACCGAACAGCACGATCATCGGTGGTGCCTCCGGCGGAAACCAGATGATCAAGCGGATCGCATGCCGTCCCGACGGGGATGCGACAGCCGCCATACGGAAACCTGCCGGACTGACGGACCCGTTTGAGCGTCGGCGTGTCCTCGGTCGGTGCTTCCTTGAGATCCTGCAGGTACTCCAGTTGCGCCGTCACCAGGTCGAGTTGTTCCCGGGCCCGGCCATACCCCGCCTCGGCCCGCCGTTCGAGCTCGCTCAGCCACCTGTCGAACTCGCTCGACCAGCCGATCAGCACTCGTTCAATATAGCACTGACAGCATATTCGCGTCAGTCCCACCGGCCTCGACACCACCACGACACCGCTTGTCGCAAGCTCGAGCGATCGTCGACTATCGCGTCCGGGTCCGTTCCGAGTTAGGGTGCACGAATGACCCACGGGAGCGCTTCCATCGACATTTCTGAGTTGGAGTCGCTGAACGCCACCCCGCCCACGCTGGCTGAAGTCGCTCGGGCGGCCGGGGTCTCCATCGCCACCGCGTCGCGGGTGCTGAACAACTCCAGCCGGGTCAGCGCCGAGGCGTACCAGCGGGTCTGCGACGCGGCGAGCAGCCTTGGCTACCGCCGCCACCGGGCCGCGTGGGGCCAGGCCCAGCGCAAGGTCAACGCGTTCGCCGCAGTCATCCACGCCGGTCACCGGCTGCTGTTCAGCGAGCCGTTCTTCGCCCGCCTCATCGGCGCCGCCGAACTGGAGCTGGCCCAGCACGGCATCCCGCTGCTGGTCACCACGGTCAGCGGCCCGCTGGTCGAGACGGTCGGGCGATACCTCCAGGGCGGCCACGTCTCCGGCATCATGATCGTCTCCGACCACGGCCCGCTACCGCTGGCCGCGACGCTGGCGACGCTCGGCACGCCGGTCACGGTGATCGGCCGGCCGCTGCGCCCCCAGCCGGTGCCGTACGTCGACGCCGACAACCGGGGCGGGGCCCGCGCCGCCGTCGAGTACCTGATCTCGACGGGCCGCCGCTCGATCGCGCACCTGGCCGCCCCGCCCGACACCGGCGTCGGCGCGGACCGGCTGGCCGGCTACCGCGACGCCATGCAGGCCATCGGCGTCTACGACGCACCCGTCGCGTACGGCGACTGGAGCCAGGCCTCGGCCGCGCACGCCATGCAGCGGCTGCTCGACCAGCGCCCGCATCTGGACGCGGTCTTCGCCGCCTCGGACGTGATGGCCGCCGGTGCCGTGCGCTACCTGCGCAAAGCAGGCCGCCGCATCCCGGAGGACGTGGCCGTGGTCGGCTTCGACGACCACGCGCTGGCCGAGCAGATCCGGCCCGCGCTGACGACGGTGCACCAGCCGGTGGAGCAGATCGGCACGGTCGCCGCCCGCTGGCTGCTCGGGGCGGTACGCGGCGAGCAGGTCGACGACGGACCCACCGTGCTGCCCACCGAACTGGTGCTGCGCGACTCGGCCTAGCCGGCAGGGGCACCGCCGCGATGCCCGACCCGAGCGTCGCGTCACGCGACGCGCGTCAAGATCAGGAAACACTTTCGGGGAAAGTGCTGGAATCTTGGCGTCCATTCCAGCACTCTCCCCGAAAGTGCATGATCAACCCGCCGAAGGGCGGGCGGGGTGGTGCGGTCTAGGCGGTCACCACGTCCGCGACGACCACGGTCACGTTGTCCGGGGCGCCGCCGGCCAGGGCGAGCGAGACCAAGCGGTCGGCGCACGGGCGTACGTCGATCACGCGGGACATCACGTCGGCGATCGCCTCGTCGTCGACGACGTCGGACAGGCCGTCGCTGCACAGCATGACCCGGTCGCCGGGCCGCAGCTGGAGCGTGAGGATGACCGGCGTGAACTCCCGGCCCTGCACGGCCTGCGTGATGATCGACCGGTGCGGGTGCACCCGGGCCTCGGCGGGCGTGAGCAGCCCGCGCTCGATCATCGCCTGGACCAGCGTGTCGTCGACCGTGAGCTGGCTGAGCTCGCCCTCGTGCAGCAGGTACGCCCGGGAGTCGCCGACGTGCAGCAGGGTGGCGCGGCCGTCGTCGAAGACGAGCACCGTCAGCGTCGTACCCATGCCCTCGCTGGCGGGGTCGGCGTCGGTGACCTCCCGGATGCGCTGGTTGGCGCTCGCCAGGCGGGCCAGCAGGGGGTCGGCCGGGTCACCGTCGGCGGGCTCGGCGTCCAGCGGCGCGAGCTCGTTGATGACGATGTGGCTGGCCACCTCGCCGGAGGGGGAGCCGCCGATGCCGTCCGCGACGGCGATCAGTCGACGGCCCGCGTACGCCGAGTCCTCGTTGTTCTCCCGAACCAGACCCGGGTCGGTGACGGTCACGGCGCGCAGGATCAAGCTCATGGTGTCTAGCCTGCCTATCGCGAACGACTTTGTCTTTAGCGGATGTACGTATCTTGCCTCGCGCGGTTCGCGACACGCCCGGCGGCCTCGACCATGTGCTCTTGGCGGCATGTGGCGATTCCGTGCGCAATCACGTGACTTAGGTCACAAGGCAGCCGAAGTCCCTCCACACCGGAGCCCTCCGATCGATCATCCCGGCGGCGCGCCTCTCCCCGGCGGCGCGGGGTGGGCGTGGCTAAGCTACCGATATACCCGATAAGGGTGTTTCGACGTCGAGGCCAGGGGGACCAGTGCAGCTCACGTTCATCCGCAAGACGGCGCTGTCCGGCGACACCAACTGCCCGTCGCTCTACCGCACCGACCGGGGCACCTTCGTCGTCCAGGGCTGGCGGGTGACGGACCCGGAGGCGCTGTCGCAGCTGGACGTCCCGGCGCACGAGACGGTGGTGGAGGTCCCCGCCGACGTGCTGGCCGAACTGGTCCGGTGACAGAACGGCCCGGGTGCGCACCGCGAGGGCGGGCGTACCCGGGCCGGATCCGAGAGCGGGGATCAGTCGTCGATCTCCACGTCCACATCGATGTCGATGTCGTCGTGGCTGCGACGGGACTTGCGGCGCCGGCGCGACATGGACGGCATCGCCATGACGAAGCCGTACTCGCGGCGGCGGCGGTAGTAGTGGCGGCGGCGCGGGCCGAACATGGCGTACACGATCGAGGTGGCCACGCCGAAGATGACGTAGACGCCGAGGACGAAGATGCCGCCCGCGTCGGCGATGCCCAGGAACGCGCCGTCGCCCCGGATCGGCAGCACGATCAGGGCGAGCAGCACCCAGGTGATCATGCCGTAGACCAGGCCGACACCGATCGCGGGAATGATCTGCCCGCGGATGAACTTGCCCAGGAACGCGCCGAACAGGCCGCCGCCCGCACCGGCCACGACGAGGGTCATCACCCATGCGGTCGACGCATCGGTCTCGCCCACGAGCTGGGCGTACGGCTTGATGTGGCCCAGGATCTGCAGCACCAGGGCCAGGAACAGCCCGCCGGCGACGCCGCCGACCACACCGGCACCGGTGCGGCTGACCAGGTTCACCTGAGGGGTGTATTCACTCATGATCGAGCTCCGGAGGGGTTGAAGGGTATAGCCGGCGCGTCTCACCGCGCCGCCGTCATAGTGCCCTACTCCGTCACTGCGGCCCAGTCCCCGCCCCAAACCTGACAATCTCGGGCGGCCGCGTTCGCCCGATCCGCCGACGCCGGGCCGTCCCGGGTGGTTGAGTGGCGGCATGGACCACTCGTCGCCCGACCGCCCGGTGCGGCTGCTCGTGTTCGGCGGGTCGCTGCGGCGCGAGTCGCTGAACCGCAAGCTGGCCGCGTACGCCGCGGCGGAGGCGGGCCGCCTCGGCGCCCAGGTCCACCTGGCCGACATGCGCGACTGGCCGCTGCCCACCTACGACGGCGACGAGGAGGCCGCGGTGGGCCTGCCGGACCCGGTGGGCGCCTTCGGCGCCGCGCTGACCGGGGCGGACGCGCTGGTGATCGCGGCACCTGAGTACAACGCCTCGCTGCCCGGCGGCCTGAAGAACCTGATCGACTGGGCCTCGCGGCTGCGGCCGCAGCCGTTCGCCGCCCGGCACGTGCTGCTGATGTCGGCCTCACCGTCCATGGTGGGTGGCAACCGCGGCCTGTGGGCGCTGCGCGTGCCGCTGGAGCACCTGGGCGCCCGGGTGTACCCGGAGATGTTCTCCCTGGCCCAGGCGCATCAGGCGATGGACGAGCGGGGCGCTGTCGGCGACGCGGAGCTGGCCCGCCGGTTCACCACCACGATGACCGACTTCCTGACCCTGGTGGAGTCGGCTGTCCACTACCCCTGCGCCAAGCAGCGCTGGATCGAGTTCCTGGGCGAGCGCCCGGACCCCGCACTGGACCGCATCGAGTAGCGCGCGTCGATCCCTGATCTTCCGTCAGAGCCCTCTCACCGGATCAGAACAGCTGGTCAACGTAGCCGATAATTCGTTGATACCCCCAACTATTGACACGGCTCGGCGCCCCGTGTGAACCTCTCCACGGGGCCGGTGCCGTGTGCGCCGAGGGCAGTCCCGCAGCAGCACGAACTCCGTCGCCGACCGACGGGTGAGTGCGGCGGTCGACACTGCCCGGGCCCGCTTCACGCTCTCCCCGTACACGGCGGCGACGTCCCTTCTCGCGTCCCTGAGAGGAATGCCGCAATGCCAACGCGTGCTCGAAGAACCCGCACCCTCGCCGGTGCGGTAGCCGCCACCCTCGCCGCCGGCGCACTGGCCGTGGTGACCCAGCTGGCCGGTGGCACACCGGCGCTGGCCGCCGCGTCTGAGCCGTACACCTGGAAGAACGTCCGGATCGACGGCGGCGGGTTCGTCCCCGGCATCATCTTCAACCCCACCGAGCAGAACCTGATCTACGCCCGGACCGACATCGGCGGCGCCTACCGCTGGAACCAGTCGGCCGGCAGCTGGACCCCGCTGCTGGACTGGGCGGGCTGGGACAACTGGAACTACAACGGCGTGCTGAGCCTGGCCACCGACCCGGTGCAGACCAACAAGGTGTACGCCGCGGTCGGCATGTACCTGAACAGCTGGGACCCGAACAACGGCGCCATCCTGCGCTCCTCGGACAAGGGCGCCACCTGGGCGGCGACCACGCTGCCGTTCAAGGTCGGCGGCAACATGCCCGGCCGGGGCATGGGCGAGCGCCTCGCGATCGACCCGAACAAGAACAGCACCCTCTACTTCGGCACCGAGGCCGGCAACGGCCTGTGGCGCAGCACCGACTCGGGCGTGACCTGGGCCAAGGTCACCAACTTCCCGAACGTCGGCAACTACGTGCAGGACGCCGCCGACACCAACCAGTACCTGACGTACAACCAGGGCGTGGTCTGGGTCGCGTTCGACAAGTCCACCGGCACCGCGGGCAACACCACCCAGGCCATCTACGTGGGCGTGGCCGACCTGCAGAACACGGTCTACCGCAGCCTCAACGGCGGCACCAGCTGGGAGCGGGTGGCCGGACAGCCGACCGGCTTCCTGGCCCACCAGGGTGAGATCGCGGGCGGGTACCTCTACATCACCACCAGCGACAAGGGCGGCCCGTACGACGGCGGCCACGGCGACGTGTGGAAGATGCAGCTGTCGACCGGCACCTGGACCCAGATCAGCCCGGTCCCGTCGACCGACACCAACAACAACTGGTTCGGCTACTCCGGCCTGTCCGTGGACAAGCAGAACCCGAGCACGCTGATGGTCACCGGCTACAGCTCCTGGTACCCGGACACCTTCATCTGGCGCAGCACCGACGGCGGCGCGACGTGGAAGCAGTTCTACGACTACGCCTGGCCGAACCGCACCAACAAGTACACCCTGAACATCAGCGGAGTGCCGTGGCTGGACTTCAACGAGCAGAAGTCGGCCCCGGAGCAGTCGCCGAAGCTGGGCTGGATGACCGAGGCGCTGGAGATCGACCCGTTCAACTCGAACCGGATGATGTTCGGCACCGGCGCGACGATCTACGGGACCACCAACCTGACCGCGCTGGACACCGGCGGCACGGTCGCCCTGGCCCCGGTGATCAAGGGCCTGGAGGAGACCGCCGTACTCGACCTGATCAGCCCGCCGACCGGCTCGGCCCCGCTGATCTCGGGCGTCGGTGACATCGGCGGCTTCCGGCACACCGACCTGACCGTGGTCCCGGACATGTTCGACATGCCGTACTTCGGCAGCACCAACAGCCTCGACTACGCCGAGTCGAACCCGAGCTACGTGGTCCGGGTCGGCAAGGGCGCGCGCACCGCCAACGGTCAGACCAACATCGGCGTGTCCAGCGACGGCGGCGCGAACTGGTGGTCGGGCAGCTCGCCCAGCGGCGCCCAGGGCGGCACCGTCGCGCTGAACGCCAACGGCACCCGCGTGGTGTGGAGCACCGAGGCCAACGGCGTCTTCTACGCCACCAGCTTCGGCGGCTCGTTCACCCAGGCCAGCGGCGCGCCGGCCACCGCCAAGGTGGAGTCGGACCGGGTCAACGCGAACAAGTTCTACGCCGCGTACAACGGCACCGTCTACGTCAGCACCAACGGCGGGCAGAGCTTCACCGCGGCCGCCTCGGGCCTGGGCGTCATCGCCGGGTTCAAGGCGATCCCGGGCGTGGAGGGCGAGCTGTGGCTGGCCAGCGACACCGGCCTCTACCGCTCGACCAACTCGGGCACCAGCTTCACCAAGTTCGCCGCCTCGGCCAGCGCGGTCGGCGTCGGCTTCGGCAAGGCGGCGCCGGGCCGCAGCAACATGGCGGTCTACACCATGGCCACCATCGACGGCGTACGCGGCGTGTACCGCTCCAACGACGCGGGCGCGAGCTGGGTCCGCATCAACGACGCGCAGCACCAGTGGGGCAACGCCGGCGACTCGATCACCGGCGACCCGCGCACGTACGGCCGCGTCTACCTGGGCACCAACGGCCGCGGCATCCTGTACGGCGACACCTCGGTGATCCCGTCGGCCTCGCCCAGCGCCTCGACCTCGGCGTCCCCGTCGGCTTCGGCGTCGCCGTCGGTGTCTCCGTCGCCCTCGCGCAGCGCCTCGCCGTCGCCGTCGGTCTCGCCGAGCGCGTCGCCGTCGCCGCAGGGTGGGAAGGCGTGCAGCGCCACGTACAAGATCCTCAACTCGTGGCCCGGCGGCTTCCAGGGCGAGATCGTGGTGACCAGCACCGGCACGGTGGCGACCACCGGCTGGCGGGTCAACTTCAACTACACCGCCGGACAGGTCATCAGCCAGCTCTGGGGCGGCATCAAGACCCAGACCGGCGCGGCCGTCCAGATCACCAACGAGTCCTGGAACGGCGGCCTCGCCCCCGGCTCCACCGCCAACCCCGGCTTCAACGCCAACTACACCACCGCCAACCCCGTCCCCTCCCCGATCACCTGCACCGCCCTCTGACGCCCGCCCCGGACCGCCCCCACCCCACCCAGGGGTGGGGGCGGTCCCCGCGTTTTGGGGCAGTTTCGGGGAAAGTGCGGGAATCTTGGCCCGGGTTCGTGCAACTTCCCCGAAACTGCACCCACCCCGATGTCCGATTTGTCAGATATCGGCTAGGTGGCGGGTAGAGAGTGGCTGAATGGCGTGTCGGACTGGCCGAACGTGCCACCATGAACCGGTGCGAACCGTACTAGGGCCGACAAATCATGTCGTCGTGGTGGGGGCCGGCCTGGGCGGGCTCGCCTGCGCGCTGCACCTGGCAGGGGCAGGGCGCGAGGTCACCGTGTTGGAGCGGAGCGGGCACCCCGGCGGGCAGGTCGGGGTGCTCGAACTCGACGGACACCGCTTCGACACCGGGCCCACGATGATCACATCGCCGGAGCTGCTGGCCGAACCGCTGCACGCGGTCGGCGAGCACCTCTACGACTGGATCGAGCTGATCCGCCTCGACCCGGCCTACCGGGCGCACTTCCCCGACGGGACGAGGCTGGACGTGCACGCCGACCCCGACCGGATGGTGGCCGCGATCGCCCGCCTCTGCGGCGGCAAGGAGGCCGCGGGCTACCTGCGGTTCCTGCGCTGGGCGCGGCGGCTGCAGTCGTTCGAGCGGCGTGATCCGGCCGGGCACTGGCGCACGCTGGCGAGCGAGGGCGCGCGGCGGCGGCTCACCGACTTCTTCGCCGATCCGCGTACGCAGCGCCTGTTCGCCTTCCGGAACCTGCTGACGGGGCGGGACCCGCGGGTCGCGTCGTACCTCGACACGGTGACGGAGGTCTGGTACCCGAGGGGCGGCATGAACGCCGTGCCCAGGGCGCTGGCCGCGGCGGCGGAGAAGCACGGGGTGAGCTTCCGGTTCCATACGGAGGTGACGCGGGTGGAGACGCGAGGGGACCGGGCGGTGGCGGTGCACACCGCGGACGGGGAGCGGCTGACCGCTGACGCCGTGGTGCTGAATCCCGACCTGCCCGCGGCGTACGGGCTGCTGCCGGGCGGGGCGCCGGCGCGGGTGCGGCGGCTGCGGCCGGCGCCCTCGTGCGTGGTGCTGCACCTGGGCACCCGGGACGACCGGGGCGGCTACCAGCGGATCGCGCACCACAATCTGCACTTCGGGCGGTCCTGGCAGCGGACGTTCGACGAGGTGGTCAACCGGGGCGAGCTGATGAGCGACCCGACGGTGCTGGTCACCAACCCGAGCCGGACCGATCCGGGGGCGGCCCCGGCGGGGCGGCAGACGTACCAGGTGACCGTGCCGGTGCCGAACCTGAAGACGGCGCCGGTGCGCTGGGACGGCCCGGTAGGCCGCCGGTACGCCGGCGAGCTGCTGGCCACCCTGGAGGCCCGCGGCTACCTGGATCTGGGCGCCGACCTGGCCTTGTCCTATGTGGTCACGCCCGACGACTGGGCCCGACAGGGTATGACATTCGGCACACCGTTCGCGAGTGCGCACACCTTGCGGCAGAGCGGACCCCTGCGGCCGGGTAACCTGCATCCGACCCTGACAAATGTGGTGTTCACGGGGTCCGGCACGCGCCCCGGCGTCGGAGTACCGATGGTCCTGATCTCGGGTAGGGCGGCCGCGCGTCGGGTGATCGGAGCGCGCTCATGAGGTCACGGGAAGAAGACCTGGTCGAACTGGTCGATGCCGACGGCACGGCCTGCGGCAAGGCCACTGTCAGTCAGGCGCACAGCGCCCCGGGCACCAGGCACCGCGCCTTCTCGGTGCATCTGATGGACGCCTCCGGGCGGCTGCTGCTGCAGCAGCGCGCCTCGGTGAAGACCCGGTTCGCGCTGCGCTGGGCCAACGCCACCTGCGGCCACCCGGCCCCCGGCGAGCCGGTCGTCACGGCCGCCGCGCGCCGCCTGGCCGAGGAGGTCGGCGTGCGCTCCGTCGAACTCACCGAGATCGGGGTGTACGGCTACCGCGCCGTCGACCCGGACACCGGCCGGGTCGAGGACGAGTACGACCACGTCCTGCTCGGCATCCTCGGCGCCGACGCCGAACCGCCCCGGCCCGACCCGGCCGAGGTCGCCGCGCTGCGCTGGATCTCCCCGGCCGACCTGCGCGCCTGGCTCGGCCGCAGCCCGGACGACTTCGCCCCCTGGCTGGCCGGCGTGACCGAGGTGGCGCTGGGGGACAACGCCTAGCCCCGTCCCCGGCGATCCGCCGAGACTTCATCGGCCGTCCCCTGGCAGAGCCTGCGCCGCTGTGTCACGCTGGGCTCCCCTCCGCTGGTGAGCAGTCGCCGGTGGTCGCCGTCGCGGCGGACCGCCGGGGCTTCCCGCCCGCGACACCACTCCACCCCCGGGAGCGGCCATGGCGCAACGGCGCAGCCACGGCCTGGTCACTGCGGTGATCAGCCTCAGCCTCACCCTCGCCCTGTCCGCGTGCACCGGCGACCGCGACGACGACGCCGCGGCCCGCAGCGCGTCACCGACCGCGGCCGCACCCTCGCCGAGCCCTTCGGCGAGTCCGTCGGCGTCGCCGACGGTCAAGCGGTCGCCGATCCCCGAGAAGATGAACCTGCAGCGGACCACCGGCATCGGCGGCGTCGCGCTGACCTTCGACGACGGCCCGTCCGCGTGGACGCCGAAGGTCCTGGACGCGCTCAAGGCGCGCGGGGTCAAGGCCACCTTCTGCGTGATCGGTTCGCAGGCCGCCGCCCACCCGGACCTGATCCGCCGGATCGTGGCCGAGGGGCACACCCTGTGCAACCACAGCTGGAACCACGAGTTCAAGCTCGGCACCTGGTCGACCGCGAAGGTCCGGGCGAACCTGCAGCGGACCAACGACGCCATCCACGCCGCCGTCCCGGGCGTACCGATCAAGTACTTCCGGCACCCGGGCGGAAACTGGACCATCACCGCGACCCGGGTCGCCCGCAGCATGGGCATGAGCCCGCTGCACTGGGCGGTCGACCCGCAGGACTGGCGGCGGCCGGGCGCCGGCACCATCGCCAACCGGGTGATCCGGGGGACCCGCTCCAGCTCGGTCGTGCTCATGCACGACGGGGGCGGCGACCGGGGGCAGACCCTCGCCGCGCTGCCCCGGATCATCACCACGCTGCGCGCGAAGTACCGGCTCGTACGCCTGCCAGACGCCCTCTGAACGCCCCGCCACGGCGGACCCGACCCCCGATTTGGCGGAACGGCCGCTGGTCACATATGCTTTCCGAGCCTCCGGCGGGGCCGGATGGGAGCAACAAACCGTCAGAGCATAAGTAGCTGCGGGTTCACCGCAATACTGTGCAATGATGGTGCGGCCGCCCTCATCGTCTAGCGGCCCAGGACGCCGCCCTTTCAAGGCGGTAGCACGGGTTCGAATCCCGTTGGGGGCACGACCGGGAGACCTGGTAAGGTCTCTCCCGGAAGCAAGACAGCAAGGCGCAAGACAAGCAAGGTCCTGTGGAGCAGTCGGAGTGCTCGCCGCCCTGTCAAGGCGGAGGTCGCGGGTTCAAGTCCCGTCAGGACCGCTTTTGCTAGACCACCTCGGTGGGTTCGGCCAGGTAGCTCAGTTGGTACGAGCGTCCGACTGAAAATCGGAAGGTCGGCGGTTCGACCCCGCCCCTGGCCACCAAAGCTCTTCGCCGGGCTTTGCAGCCCCGAACTGCGCCTGAGTCATCTCAGGAAGCGGGTTCGGGGCTTTTTCGTATGCCGGGTCAGGTCGGCGCGTGAGTGCAGTTTCGGGGAAAGCGCAGGAATCTTGGCCTGCATTCGAGCACCTTCCCCGAACCTGTCGCAATCTCGGAAGCGTGACGCGGGCGTCGGCGACCTTCAGGGAAGTTCGCGGCGGCGCAGGGTCGCCACCGTCGAGCCGGCCAGGGTGAGCAGGCATTCCGGCAGCCTGCCGTCGGCGAGTGCCGCTCCGACCAGGGCTTCTCCGGTCGGCTCATCCTCGTTGACGTACGCGCTGACGAATCTGGCCACCCAGCGGGCGTCGTAGTGCGCCTCGTCTATCTCGGGGTAGTCGAGCGTCCACGGGCCTTTCCGCAGGCCGTCGCCGGCCAGCTCGCCGGCCAGGCACCAGGCGACGTTGTACGCCCCGGACGCCCCTTCCCGCTTCACTACCGCGTCGAAGGTTCCTGCCACCGCCCTCCCGTCGCCTGCCAGTGCCTGGTCAAGGATGAGAGCGGCGTCTTCGAACGCGTAGTCAGGATCGACGGTCACGCTGGGAGCCTATCGGGCGGCGGCAACCGTACCGGAGCACTCGCCACCCAACGGACGTAACCGCCCCCTCCCCCAATCCCGGGAACAACGCTAAGGTGCCCGTTGGACCATGGCCATGGAGGCACCCTCATGCGTATCTCGCGCGCTGTCGCAGCCGCCGCCTGCGTATCGCTGCTCACCCTCGCCGCGTGCTCGAACAAGGCGGACGACCCGCGTGCCGCCGAGTACCTCGGTGCGTATCTCTACGGCACCGACGGCAACATGAGCAACGAGTTCGGCGACATCTTCGCCGACCACCCGGGCGTGCTCGCGGGCATGAAGGGGACGCTGCCGCTGACGCCGCTGGACGCTGTGTTCGTGGGCAAGCTGAAGGCGATCGACCCGACCCTGAAGGACTTCACCTACGCGGGGGAGACCTATGACGCGGTCATCATCAGCGCGCTCGCCGCGCAGCAGGCCGGGTCGACCAAGGCCACGGACATCGCCAAGTACATCAACGGTGTGACGACCGACGGCGCCGTGTGCAAGACGGTCGCGCAGTGCCTGCAGGCCGCCCGCAAGGGTGACAACATCGCCTACCGGGGCGTCACGGTGAAGTACGGCTTCACCGACGCGGGCGAGCCGTCGACCACCACGTACGCCACGCTGCACTTCGACACCACCAACCAGGTCGACAGCGGCAAGACCGAGTACCTGGGCACCGGCAACGAGAGCGACGTGACCTCGAAGGACCTGCCGAGGGGTGCCGCGAACGCCAAGTCGTCGACGCCGCTGACCATCGGCGGCCTGCTGCCGAGGACCGGCGCCCTGTCCTTCATCACCAAGCCGATGGACGCGGGCGCGGCGCTGGCCATCGCGGAGATCAACGCGGCGGGCGGCGTGCTCGGCAAGGACGTCAAGTGGATCGACGGCAACGACGGCACCGACCCGAAGGTCGCCAGGCAGACGATCGCCTCGCACCACGCGAACGGGGTGCAGATCCTGATCGGCACCGGCGCCTCCGGCGTGGCCCTGGCCTCGCTGCCCGACGCGGTGAAGAACAACATGATCATGTTCTCGCCGTCGAACACCTCGGCGTCGCTGACCACGGCCGACGACCAGGGGCTGTACTTCCGTACCGCGCCCTCGGACATCCTGCAGGCCCGCGCCATCGCCGACGTGATGCTGCGCGACGGTGACCGCAAGATCGCCATCATCGCGCACGCGGCGAACTACGGCACCAAGCTGACCGAGGACGTCAAGAAGGAACTGGTCAAGGCCGGGCTCAGCGAGACCGACATCCACGCGTACACGTACCAGATCAACGACGACGGCACCGTCAAGGACAAGGCCGAGCTGGCGACCATCGCCAAGGAGGTCGCGCCGCTCAAGGCCGACGGCGTGCTGATCATCGGGTACGCCGAATCCGCCGAAGCGATCAAGGCCCTGGTCGATGCGGGTGCGACCATCCGGCACTAACGTGTTGACCGCACCGGATCCCGAGAAGGAGCACTCATGAGCGAGACCGTAGAGACCCGCGGCGACGACCGCCGGGACCTGATCGTCGGCGACACCAACCAGGACGGCAAGGCCGACGTGTGGGTGTCGGACACCGACGGCGACGGCAAGGCCGACCTGTTCCAGTTCGACACCGACCTGGACGGCAAGGTGGACATCACCCTGGTCGACCTCGACCAGGACGGCACCCCCGAGACGACTGTGGACGGCGACGGCGGCCACGCCCCGGCCTGACCCTCCCCGCCGCCCCGAGCGGCCCCGCTTTAAATCGACGTTTGCCTATCTAGAAGACGATTCTCCGAAATCCGTCTTCTAGATAGGCCAGCGTTTATGTAAGGCGGGGCGGGGGTGCAGCTCAGGCCAGCGTTTATGTGAGGCGGGGGCGGGGTGCAGCTCGGGTCGGCGTTCACGCAAGGCGGGGCGGCCGTGCGGCTCAGGCGGCGTGCATGGAGCGGATGGCCTGCCAGATGAGCAGGACCAGCAGGACGGCCCCGAGCGCGCCGAGCACCACGATCCGCGGCACCGCCGGGCGGCACGGCGACACGATCGCCTCTGGATGGCCCAGGGCCACCAGCCGCTGCCGCTGCGCCAGCACCTCGTCCCGGCAGTAGATCAGCAGCGCGTCGGCGGGGTCGAGGTGGCTGACCCGGCTGAGTTCGACGGCCAGCCGGGCCTGGGCGGTCTGCAGCCCCCGTACCGCGCGCTCACCCGCCCGGCCGCAGCGTGCCTTGCCGTACCGGCGCGCGTCGGCCCGCAGGTGCCCGTGGCCCATGATCTGCAGCTCGCCCGGGGTGGCGATGGCCGGATCGTGCAGCGCGGCCAGGTGCGCCACGTAGAAGTGGGCCTCGCGGTGCCGGGCCACCCAGACCAGCGCCAGCACCATGACCAGGGCGGGCAGGCCCTTGCCGAGCATGCCGAGCAGCACCCCGGCCGCGCCGGAGCCGATGCCGTCGGCGAACAGGGGCGAGTTCCAGATGAAGTGGGTGAGCCAGGCCAGGCCGAGGCCGACCGCGAGGCCGCCCGCGCGCCACCAGACCGGCTTGTCGGTGCGGACGAGGAACCAGGCGATGCCCGCGCCCGCCAGTGCCGTGAACAGGGTGTGGCTCCACAGCCCGGCCAGGAAGCCGCGCAGGAAGAAGGTGGCCACGACCGGCCCGACGCCGTCGCCGCGGCCGCTGACGGAGACCGCGTTGACGGCGTACACGATGTCCTCGACGACCTGGAAGCCCAGCCCGACCAGCGCGCCGTAGACCATCCCGTCCAGCACGCTGTTGATCTGTTTTCGGGCCACCAGCACGATCATGACCACGCCGAGCGCCTTGAGCAGCTCCTCGATGGTCGGCCCGGCGATGGCCGGGCCCCAGGTGGCGGCGAAGGCCGGGGAGATCAGTTTCGCGAGCAGGTCGTGCACGGCCTGGTTGCCCGGGATGGCGGCGGTGGTGGCGACGGCGCCGCCCCAGGCGAACGCGGTGGCCATGAGCAGCGGCGGCTCGCGTTCGAGGAAGTCCATCGACGCGATGAAGAGCCAGAACGGGA
Source organism: Catellatospora sp. KI3 (assembly GCF_029948125.1). Taxonomy (GTDB): domain Bacteria; phylum Actinomycetota; class Actinomycetes; order Mycobacteriales; family Micromonosporaceae; genus Catellatospora. The sequence continues at coordinate 181,206 of NZ_JASAMB010000006.1, read as the reverse complement.
TGGCGTACACGGCGAAGAGGATGATCGCGCTGGTGGTGGCCACCGGATACTTGGCCAGGTCGGCGCGCAGGATGCCGCCCAGCCGCGCCAGCCCGGCCAGCAGGATGAGTCCGAGCAGCCAGAACGCGGGCAGCTGGAGCGACTTGAGCGCCCGCGCCGGGCGTGGCGTCGGGCGTACGGAGAACCGCCAGCGCCTGCCCCCGGTCTGCCCCACCGCGGTCACCGGCCACCGCCGTAGGCGATGGAGTCGATGCTGGCGTCGATGCCGGAGATGACCTGGCCGAGTTCGAACTCCGCGCCGCTGACGGTCACCTCGATGGAGACGCCGCCGGTGAGGAACACGGCGTACCTGCCGCACCGGCCGGGCGCGGTGTAGCCCCCGGCGAGCCCGTCGATGCCGCTGGCGGTGCGCACCCCGTCCTCGTCGCCGGTCACCTGGTACCCCTGGGTCGCTTTGATCTTCGTCCGGAGGCGCCCGGCGGCGTCCTCGATGCCCCCGTCGAACGGGGTGACCACGATGGCGTAGCGGACCGCCCCGAGCAGGAACAGCACGGCGGCCCGGTCGGCACCTGGCCTGGTCTTGCTCGCGTCGATCCGGGCGCTGGGCGGCGGCTGGACGCTGACACCCGCCCCTACCTCGTAGCGCTGCTGCCCGGTCAGCGAGCGGTCGTTCGGGACGGCCCGGTTGAGCGCGGGCAGGCCGAAGACGACCACCAGCAGGGCAGCCAGCACCGCGGTGCCGCCGGCCAGGTTCCGCAGCAGTCGGTGCGCCACCATGAGCCGACGTTAACCGGGCATAGGACTTGAATGCCGCTATATCGAGCAATCTTTCCCGGCCTCGGCTCTGCATTTCCCGGCATCGGCTCTGCGGCCTTAATCGTTGCCATCCTCCGTCTGTGCTCCGAATGGCAACGAGCGGCCGACAACCGCCGATGCCTCGGCATTTTGACTGCCCGGGTGGGGGCACGCAGGATGAGTGAATGAGCGGCAGGGTGCTGAACCGGCGCGAGCAGCACAAGGAGCACACCCGCGCGGCGCTCGAGGAGGCCGCGCTGGAGCTGTTCGCGCGGCGCGGCTTCGACGACACCACGGTCGAGGGGATCGCCGCGGCGGCCGGGGTCTCGGTGCGCACCTTCTTCCGCTACTTCTCGTCCAAGCAGCACGTGCTCTTCGGCGACGTCGCGCACCGGCGGGTCGCCGACCTGCGGGAGGCGCTGCTGACCCGGCCCGCCGACGAAGCGCCCCTGACCTCCGTGCGCGCCGTGCTGGAGGCCGGCGACCTGACCGGCCCGGCGGAGCTGGCCCAGATCCGGGCCCGGCTGCGGCTGGTCGAGGCGCAGCCGATGCTGCTGCAGACGTACCTGCTGCTCAGCGAGGAGCTGCGGCAGCAGGTGGCGCAGTTCGTGGGCGCGCGGTGCGGGGTGCCGGCGGCGCACCCGTACCCGCTGCTGGTGGCCGCGGCGGCGCAGGGCGCCTGGGACACCGCGCTGTGGTCCTGGGCGGCCGGGCTGAGCCCCGACCTGGCCGCCGCCCGGCGGTCCGCTTTCGCCCAGTTGACGGCGGGGTTACCTGATCGACTCTGAGAGCGCTGTCACATTCGAGTAACGACCGTTGTTCCCACGCGAACCTTTCCGGCATCGTCCTGGCTCTCTACAGCGGCCAACAGCCGACGAACGTGGGAGTGGAGATGCTGGTCTGGCGTCGCGCCAACAGCGCGAGGAGCCTGCTCGCGGCGGCCGCCGCCGCGGCCTTGATCGCGACCGTGCTGCTGGCGGGTCTGGTCAGCTACAACAGCGCCGTGGTCGAGGCGGGTGGACAGGCGGCGGTCGCCGCCGCCCCGCCCAGCGAGCGGTCCATCGTGGTCCGCGGCCCCGCCGGCAGCGGCGACGCCTGGACCGGCGCCGACGCCAAGGTCCGCGGCTGGTTCGCCGACGGCCTGGGCGGTGCCCAGGTGGACCTGGTCGGCGCGGGCTACGCCAGCGGCCGCCAGTTCACCGGCGCCACCGGCAGCGCCGTGCCCGACTCCGGCGGCCTGGTCTTCGCGCAGGTGATGTTCCTCGACGCGCTGTCCGAGCACGCCCAGCTGCGCGCCGGCGCCTGGGCGGTGCCCGGCTCCACGCCGGTGCAGGCGGTCCTCGGCGAGGCGGCGGCCCGGCTCATGAACGTGCAGCCCGGCGACCGGGTGCCGGTCACCGACCGGCGGTCGGGCCAGGTCACCGAGGTCACCGTCACCGGCGTCTTCACCGCCGAGCACGCCGACGACCCGTACTGGCTGCTCACCCCGGAGCTGGTCGAGGGTTCGATCCTGGGCGGGTCCACCTACGGACCGCTGGTGCTGGACCGGGCCGACTTCTTCGGCGGCGGCTGGGCTGCCAACGGCGCCGCCGGCTGGGTGGCGCAGCCGCGCCTGGCCGGATCGGACCTGACCGGGCTGGTGCGGGTCAGCAACGCGCTGACCGGCCTGACCGAGCTGCCCAAGGCGGTCGGCTTCGGCAACTCCGGCCAGACCACCACCAACCTGGACCGGCTGGTGGACCGGCTCAAGGCCGCCGACCTGGTCGGCCGCTCCGCGCTGCTCACCCCGATGCTGCTGACCGTCGTGCTCGGCGGATACGCGCTGATGCTGCTGGCGGCCCTGCTGACCGAGCAGCGGCGCCCCGAGACGGCGCTGCTGCGTGCCCGCGGCGCCGCCCGGGGCCAGCTCGCCGGGCTCGCCGCGCGGGAGGCGGTGCTGGTCGCGCTGCCCGCGGTGCTGGTGGCCCCGCCGCTGGCGACGCTGCTGCTCGGCCGGACCGGCGGGCTTGGCGTGTTCCGCGAGGTGGGCCTGCACCCGGACGGCTCGCTGACGGCCGCGGTATGGCTGGTCGCCCTCGCCGCCGGTGCGGGCTGCGTGCTGGCGATGATGCTGCCCACGCTCAAGTCCGCCGGCACGTACGTGGCCGACCTGGCCGCCCGCTCCCGCCCCAGCCGGGGCGCCGCGGTCCAGCGCGCCGGGGCGGACCTCGCCCTGATCGGCTTCGCCGTGCTGGCCTGGTTCCAGCTGCGGCAGTACGACTCTCCGCTGGCCGGCCTCGGCGGCAAGCTCGGCATCGACCCGCTGCTGGCCGCCGCCGCCCCGATCGGGGTGCTCGCGGGCGCCGTGCTCGCGCTGCGGCTGCTGCCCCCGCTGACCCGCCTGATCGAGCGGCTGCTCGACCGGCGGCCGTGGTTCGCCACCCAGCTCGGCATGTGGCAGGCCGGACGCCGCCCGCACGCCGGTCCGGTGCTGCTGCTGGCGCTGGCCGTCGCGGTCAGCACGCTGGCCTGGACCCTGGCCGCCACGGGCGAGCGCTCCAACCACGACCAGGCCGACCAGGTCACCGGGGCCGACCTGCGGCTCACCGAGGCGTCCGGCTTCGACCCGGCGGGGCGCACCGCCGAGCTCGCCGCCCTGCCCGGTGTCCGCGCGGCGCTGCCGGTGTGGCGCACCTCGATCCCGCTGGGAGAGAAGTCGACCCCGTCGACGCTGGTCGCCATCGACAGCGCGGCCGCGACCGGCGTGGTCAAGCTGCGGGAGGACCTCGGCGACATGCCCGCGCTGCTGCGCCGCCTGGCTGACGCCCGGCTGTCCGGGGCCGCCGTGAAGCTGCCGGAGGGCACCGCGAAGCTGCGGGGCACGCTGCGGTTCAGCGCGCCGCTGCCGGCGCTGGGGCAGGGCAGTGGCAGCACCGACGCGGTGTTCTACGGCGCGTCCGGCCAGACCTACCGGGTCGCGCTGAGCAACCTGGCCCTCAACGGCACCCCGGCCCCGTTCGAGGCGGCCGTGCCCGCGGGCGCGGTCGGCCTGGCCGGTTTCATGATCGACGGCTTCTCCGGGTACGGCGTGGACGTCGAGTGGAGCGTCAAGGGCCTGGCCACCGTCGACGCGAACGGGACGGCCGCGCCGCTGTCGCTGCGGGTCGCCGAGGCGCCCTGGCAGTACCAGAACCCGCCCAACGGCACCCACCCGCTGCCCGCCGACGCGGCGACCGCCGACGGGCTGACCGTGGCGTACACCCGGAGCGAGGACCAGGGCGGGGGCTTCCCGCCGCCGTTGCACACCACGGTCGCCCGGACGATGCCGAACAGCCCGGTGCCCGCACTGGCGACCACCGCCGCGCTGGAGGCCATGCACCTGGAGGTCGGCGGCACCACGACGGTCCGGTTCCACGGCGCGCAACTGCGGGTGAAGATCGTCGGCTCCGTCCCGACGCTGCCGGGCGTCGTCGACACCTCCGCGGTGCTGCTCGACCTGCCGTCGCTGAGTGCCGCCTACTTCGAGCTGTTCGGCGGCGTCCAGGGCACCCAGGAGTGGTGGCTTTCCACCGACCCGGCCCAGCACGCCGCGACCGCGGCCGCCGCCGGGCAGCTGAGCAACCTGCGCGTCACCGACCGGATGGCCCTGGCCGACCAGGCCGGGCACGACCCGTACGGGGTCGGCGCCCGCCTGGCCCTGTTCATCGCGGCGCTCGGCGCCATCGCGCTGGCGCTGGTCGGGGTCGCCGTCGACGTCCGGGCCACCGCCCGGCGCCGCATCGGCGAGCTGGCCGTGCTGCACACCCTCGGAGCCGGCCCGCGCCTGCTGGCCGGCGCGCTCATCGTCGAGCAGGCGTTCCTCGCCGGGCTGGGCGTGACCGTCGGCCTGGTCGTGGGCATCGGCGTGGCCGCGACCATGGCACCACTGATCATCCTGACCCCGAGCGCCGCCCGGCCGGTGCCCGCACCGCTGCTCAGCCTCGACTGGCTGCCGGTGCTCGGCACCAGCGCGCTGCTGCTGGTGCTGTCCATGGCGATGGCCGGACTGATCGCGACCACGATGCGGCAGCGGCTGGCCGCCGCACAGCTGCGGATCGGAGCTGACCGATGAGAAGGCGGATGCGGGCTTCGCTCGGGCAGCTCGTCCTGCTCGGGCTGCTCACGGCGGTGGCCGGGGTGCTGGTGATCGGCACCCCGCGGGTGGCCAACGGCCTGACCGACCAGGCGCTGCGCGACCGCGTCGCGTCCCTGCCGTACCTGGTGAAGGACGTGAACTACCGGGGCGGCTTCCCGGCCAACCGGTCCACCCGGACCATGCCGAACCGGCTCCAGTCGCAGCGGGACGTGTTCTACCCGGACCTGCGCAACCGGATCAGCCAGTCCTGGTGGACGGTCTACACCGACCTGGCCGAGTCGTGGGCCACCGACACCGGGCTGCCGTCGAAGGCCCAGTTCAGCCTGCGCGCCGCCAGCGGCCTGCAGCAGGAGACCCGGCTGGTCGAGGGACGCTGGCCGGCGACGCTGGACGAACCCGGCTTCCCGATCGAGATCGTGATCACCCCCGCCGAGGCCACCGCGCTGCACTACCAGGTGGGCAGCCGCTACCGGTTCGGCGCGGCGGGCGGCGTCCAGGTCGTCGGCATCGTCGAGCCGGTCGACCCGAAGGCGGGCTTCTGGGACACCGCCGCGCTGGCGCTGAAGCCCTACCAGCCGCGCGACGACGGCGAGGCGTTCCAGGCGATCTTCTTCACCGACACGGCAGGTGTCGACCGCGCCCACTACGTAGACGTTCCGACGCTGTACGACCTGCGCTACCGGGTCGGCCCGGAGCACCTGGACATGGCGGTGCTGCCCAGCATGGTGTCGGCCCTGTACGCGGCGCGCTCGCAGGGCATCGAGGCGCAGATGGAGGGCGGCCTGGACACCGCGCTGTCGCGCTTCGCCGACGCCGCCCGCGCCGGGCAGTCGCTGCTGGCGGTGGTGCAGGCCGGGACGCTGGCGACGCTGGCCGGCCTGGTGCTGCTGGCGGCGCGGCTGGCGGTCTCCCGGCGGCGGTCCGAGTTCGCGCTGCTGCGGGCCCGGGGCGGCTCGGTGCTGGAGATCGGCGGCCGGACGCTGGCCGAGGTCCTGCCCGTGGTGCTGCCGGGCGCGGTCCTCGGCGGGCTGGCCGGTGCCGCGCTGCCGGGCCGCCCCGCCGACACGCTCACCGTGATGGTGCTGTTCGCACTGCTCGCGGTACTGGCGATGCCGGTGATCGCGATGCTGACGCTGCGCCGGCTGTCGTTCTCCGGCGAGCGGGAGGACCTGGCCGGGTCGAAGGTCGGCGCCAAGCGCCGCACCGCCGAACTGAGCCTGCTGGTTCTCGGTGCGCTGGGCGTGTGGCTGGTGCGCCGCCGGGGCCTGGACGCCGCCGAGAGCGTCGACGTCTACCTGGCCGCGGTGCCGGTCCTGCTGGCGGCGGGCGCCGCCGTGCTCACGCTGCGGGCGATCCCGGCGCCGCTGGGCCTGGTCAGCCGACTGGCCTCGCGCGGCCGCAGCGCCGTGGGCTTCCTCGGGCTGGCCCGCTCCGGCCGCACCGCCCCCGCCGCCGTCGGCCCGATCGCGGTGCTGGTCGTCGCGATCTGCACCACGGTGTTCAGCCTCGGCGTCTCCGGCACGGTCGACGCGGGTCGCGACCGCGCGGCCGACCAGGCGGTCCCCGGCGACCTGTCCGTGAACGGCTTCTTCTTCGCCCCCGACACCGCCGACGCGCTGGCGGCCGTCCCGGGCGTCCGGTCGGTCGCGCCGGTGCTGGCGCAGCCGCCCACCCCGGTCACCGCCTCCAAGGAGATCGGCGCCGAACGGCTCGGCGTCTTCTACGTGGTGGTCGTCGACGCGCCCAGGCTGGCCCAGGTGATCCGCGACTCCGGCCGCGATCTGGACCTGCCGCCCGGCTTCGTCGACGCCCGACCCGGCCGACCGGCCCCGGCGCTGCTCTCACCCTCGGTGTACGAGCAGTTCAAGGGCCACACCAGCGCCGCTGCCGACCTCCAGGGCCGGGTGTACGAGTTCGGCGTCGGCGGAGTCGTCGACCGCTTCCCGGGCCTGCCCGACAGCTCCAGCTTCATCGTCATCCCGTGGCAGGCGCTCGACGTCCGCAGCGACAAGGTGATCAGCCCGAACGGCTTCCTGGTGGCGGGGCACGCCGACCAGGCGGCGATCGTCAAGGCCGGAGACGAGGGCCAGCTGCGCTGGGTCACCTCGATCGGCAGCCCCGTCGGCGGCCCCGACCTGACCACCCGGGTGAACACCTGGGCCCGGTACCGGGAAGGGCTGGAGCAGACCGGCGTGAACGGCGTGCTGACCTTCGCCTACGGCGTGGGCGCGTTCGGCGGGCTGTCGCTGGCCCTGCTGGCGGTCGCGTTCGCGGTGCTGGCCGGGGCGCGGGCGCGAGGGCAGGTGCTGTCGCGCCTGCGCACCATGGGCCTGAGCCGCGGCCAGGGCCGGCGCCTGCTGCTGGTCGAGCTGGCGCCGCTGGTGACGGTCGCGGTGCTCACCGGCGCGCTGGTCGGCGTGGCGCTGCCGCAGCTGCTGGCCCCGGCGCTGGGGCTGACTACGTACACCGGCGGGTTCGACGTGGGTGTGCGGCTCGACCCGGTGGTCGTCGCCGGCGCGGTCGGCATGGTGCTGGCCGGGCTGCTGACGGCGCTGCTGGTGGAGACCCTGTTCAACCGGCGGCTGCGCCTCGGCGAGGTGCTGCGGCTGGGTTCCTTCGACGCGGGAGACAGCTGATGACTACTGACCTCGGAACGGGGCTCGCCGGCACGGCTGGGGCACCCGCACGGGACGACTCCGTACCCGACCTGGCGACGCTGCAGGCGCGGGCCGCGCAGCGGGCCGCCGACCGGGCGGGCGGAGCCGACCGGCTGCGCGGCCACCTGGTCTGCGACGGCCTGGTCCGCATCTACAAGACCGAAGGCGTCGAGGTCGTCGCGCTGCAGGGGCTGGACCTGGTCGTCGACCGGGGCGAGCTGCTGGCCATCGTGGGGGCGTCCGGCTCGGGCAAGTCGACGCTGCTGAACATCCTGTCCGGCCTCGACGTGCCCACCGCGGGCATCGCCCGGGTCGGCGACTACGACCTGCTCACCATGTCGGCCCGCAAGCGGCTGTCGTACCGGCGGCGCATGGTCGGCTTCGTGTGGCAGCAGACCGGCCGCAACCTGCTGCCGTACCTGACCGCGCTGGAGAACGTCGTCACCCCGATGCAGCTGGCCGGGGTCCGCTCGGGCCGGTCGGCCCGGCGGCGGGCGATGGAGCTGCTGGACATGGTCGGCGTCGGCTACTGCGCGCAGCGGCGGCCGGGGCAGATGTCCGGCGGCGAGCAGCAGCGCGTCGCGGTGGCGCTGGCGGTGGCCAACGAGCCCGAGGTGCTGTTCGCCGACGAGCCCACCGGCGAGCTGGACGAGTCGACCGCGGCGGACGTCTTCGGCGCGCTGCAGACCATCAACGCCGAGCTGGGCGTGACCGTCGTCGTGGTGACCCACGACCACAACGTGGCCGGCCAGGTACGCCGCACCGTCGCCATCCGCGACGGCCGCCTGGCCTCGGAGGTGCGCCGCACCTCCCGCCAGACCGCGGACGGCGAGACCGAGCTGGTGACCGAGGAGTACGCGGTGCTCGACCGGGCCGGCCGGATGCAGCTGCCGGGCGCCTTCGTGGAGGCGCTGGCGCTCAAGGACCGGGTGAAGCTGAACTTGGAGAGCGAGCACGTGGAGGTGCGCCGTGGCTGAGCTGGTACGGGTGGAGTCGGTGTGCCGCGACTTCGGCAAGGGCGACCGGGTGGTGCACGCCGTACGCGACGTGTCGTTCACGGCCGGGCAGGGTGAGCTGGTGGCCGTCCGCGGCCGCTCCGGTGCGGGCAAGACCACCCTGCTCAACATGGTCGGCGGCCTGGACCGCCCGACCTCGGGCAAGGTCTTCGTGGCCGGCCAGGAGCTGACGTCGTCGTCGGAGAACCAGCTCGTGAAGCTGCGCCGCAGCGTCATCGGGTTCGTGTTCCAGTCGTTCGGCCTGGTGCCGATCCTGTCGGCCGCCGAGAACGTGGGCGTGCCGCTGCGGCTGGCCAAGGTGCCCGCCGCCGAGCGGGAGCAGCGCGTGTCGGTGCTGCTGGAGCTGGTCGGGGTGGGCGCGCACGCCAACCAGCGGCCGTACGAGCTGTCCGGCGGCCAGCAGCAGCGCGTCGCCGTGGCCCGCGCCCTGGCAAACGACCCGCAGCTGCTCATCGCCGACGAGCCGACCGGTCAGCTCGACTCGGAGACCGGCCGCCAGATCATGGACCTGCTCCGCGCCCTGGTCCACGCCCGCGGCATGACCGCCCTGGTCGCCACCCACGACCCCGCCCTCATGGACATGGCCGACCGGGTAGTGACCCTCCGCGACGGCGCCCTGGTCCCCGCAGCGGTTTGACCCCGGTCACCGACCCGCGATCGGCCGCCGACCGCATCGGTGAAGGAGCGTGGCATCGCGCAGCGATGTAGCGACGCGCCGATGCGGTCGGCTGAGAGGCCGATCGCCGCGCCCGCGGAGGCGGGCGCCGACAACACTGAGGCGCCCTCCTGCACCGTTGGGGGACGGTGCGGGAGGGCGCCTCAGTCAAGGGGTCCTTGCTGTTCAGTTGTGTCAGTCGCCCTGACGCTGGTGCGGGATCTGGCCCTGGAGCAGAGCACGCACCTCCGACTCACGGTAGCGACGGTGCCCACCCAGCGTCCGGATGGCGCTGAGCTTGCCCGCCTTGGCCCACCGGGTCACGGTCTTCGGGTCGACGCGGAACATCGACGCAACCTCTGCCGGGGTGAGCAGGGGCTCTGGTTCGTGCGTACGCGACGCCATGCGGTCACTCCTCCACAAGTACCTATAGACGTAGGCCGGGGTCCCGCCGGCCAACGCGTTACCCATAGTCCGGCTAGTCCCCGATGTCCGACATGGGCCGAACGGGTGAAGGTCCGTGGATGGACGGATGATGAAAGAACGACATGTCCGCATTAAGGGCATGAAGACAGTAATTTCATAGCTTCATGTCACGCATGGTGGCGCTACCACCGCGTAGCGTCAGTTGCTTCGTTCGAGCAACTGGATCGCCCGCCACCGCTGCACGAGCTGCTCATACGCCGCCGTGGCCGCGTCGCCGTCCTCGCGTTCGAGCCCGGCCAGGCCGGTCGAGACCAGCTCGACCGAGTCGTCGTCGCGCAGGGCGTCGTCGGGCAGCAGCGCGGTCAGGCCGCCGTAGTCCAGCTCCACCACCGAGCCGGGGTGGAACGATTCGAGCCAGCGCGCCGTCTCCCGCAGCGACTCGGTGATGGGCACGTCGCCCAGGGTCTTGCGCAGCGTCCGCAGCCCCTTGTGCGCCCGCTGGCGGGCCTTTCCTATCTCCGTGCGGTAGCGCAGCACCCGTCGGCCCGGCTCGAGCACCAGGTCCCGCTCAGCCGGCGAGACCAGCACGAACCAGCGCAGCGGCACGCCCCAGGTGGCCACCTGCTCGTGCATCCGGTCCTCGGCCCGCACCTGCTCCACCACGGTCTGCGCGAGCCCGACCAGCGCCGGGGGCACGAACGCGTCGGCGAGCACCTGCGGCACCCCGTCGCGCGCCTGCAGCGCCGCCTCGGCCACCCGGACCCGCAGGTTCCACGGGCAGACGAGGGGGACGTCGGCCGGGCCGGTGAGGCCGGACATGACGTATGCCTCGTCGGGCAGGTCGGGCAGGCGGGACCAGCTCGCGCCCAGCGCCTCCAGCACCGTGGCGCGCTGGCGGCCGGGGCCGTCGGCCACGCCCACCGCCCGCCCCTCATCGACGTATCGGCGCCAGAACCGCTCCCGCTCGGGGCCGAACGCGGTGAGCGGTTCGTACACCCTCAGGTACGCGGCGAACTGTGACGGCACCTCGCGATCCTCCCACGATTAGGCTGTCAGCGGGAGCGCCACTACCGGGGCGTCTCCCAGCCTCCGGAAAGACCGGCGGCCATGGCCTCACAAGGGCCAGCGACGTCTCCTTGGAGCCAGCAGTGGGTGTATTCACCGACGGCAGTCACGAACAGGTCGTGTTCTGCCAGGACCGCGCCAGCGGTCTGAAGGCCATCATCGGCATCTACTCGACCGCGCTCGGGCCCGCCCTGGGCGGCACGCGCTTCTACCCCTACGCCACGGAGGAGCAGGCCCTGCACGACGTGCTGGAGCTGTCCCGCGGCATGGCGTACAAGAACGCCCTGGCCGGCCTCGACCTCGGCGGCGGCAAGGCCGTCATCTGGGGCGACCCGGACCAGCTCAAGTCCGAGGCCCTGCTGCGGGCGTACGGGCGCTTCGTGCAGTCGCTGAACGGCCGCTACTACACCGCCTGCGACGTCGGCACCTACGTGCAGGACATGGACCTGGTGGCCCGCGAGACCCGCTTCGTCACCGGCCGCAGCGTCGAGTACGGCGGCGCCGGCGACTCCTCCATCCTGACCGCCTGGGGCGTGTTCCAGGGCATGCGCGCCGCGGCCGGTCACCGCTGGGGCAGCACCTCGCTGCGCGGCCGCCGGGTCGGCATCGCGGGTCTGGGCAAGGTCGGCAAGTACCTGACCGCCCACCTACTCGAGGACGGCGCCGAGGTCGTCGCGACCGACGTCAGCCCGAAGGCGCTGGCCTGGGCGAAGGAGACCCACCCGCAGGTGAGCCTGGTCGCCGACGCGACCGCGCTGATCACCAGCGACATCGACGTGTACGCCCCCTGCGCGCTGGGCGGCGCCCTGGACGACGACACCGTCCCGGCGCTGCGCGCCCAGATCGTCGCCGGTGCCGCCAACAACCAGCTGGCCCACCCCGGCGTGGAGAAGCTGCTGATGGACCGCGGCATCCTCTACGCGCCCGACTACCTGGTCAACGCCGGCGGTGTGATCCAGGTCGCCGACGAGATCGAGGGCTTCGACTTCGAGCGGGCCAAGCTGCGCGCCACGAAGATCTTCGACACGACCCAGCGGCTGCTGGAGCTCGCCGACACCGAGGGGATCTCCCCGGCGACCGCGGCGGACCGGCTCGCCGAGCAGCGCATGGCCGACGTGGGCCGGCTGCGCACGATCCGGGTCTAGCCTGGTTCAGCAGGTCAGCGGCGCGGCTCCGGGCGATCCCCGGGGCCGCGCCGTCATACTGATCCGTTATGAACCGGGAGCGATATACTCCTTACAAGTCATAAAACGGACAGGTTCCCGTGGGCTGCCAGACACCCGGCAACCCGAGATGCCGAAGTGGCCTCCTCCCATGTACCGTATGAGCCACGAGAGATGTCTGACGTCATCGGGGCCCGCCTTCGGGTAGCCCCGTCATTCATGTGCGAGGGGGTCGGCCATGGGGCGCGGCCGAGCTAAGGCCAAGCAGACTAAGGTGGCCCGGGAGTTGAAGTACCACTCCCCGAACACCGACCTCGCCGCCTTGCAGCGTGAGCTCGCGGGAAGCGATCTCAGCAGCGACAGCGGCAGCAGCGGCAAAGCCGATGATCACGACGACGAGCCGGATCCGTACGACCCGTACGATGCCTACGCCGTCGATGATGATGACGACGATGACGACGGCAAGGACTGGACCCCCCGCCGCTGATCTTCCTGGCCGTATCGCCCGCTAGCGCGGGCGATTGTTCCAGTTGAAGAAAGTCGGGATGTTCTCGAAGTGGTTCCAGGCGCAGACAGCACCGCTGTCGGCGCCTGGTTCTTCGGAACGCGCCAGTCGTGCTGCTCTCGCCTCCTCCAGCAGGGGAACGAGTTCGTCACGCACGTCGCGGATCTGGGCTACCACCAGGTCGAGTGGATCGGACATGATCGAGCACTCCCTCCAGTAAGTGGATCTTGCTGTTGCGGCAGTGCTCGGTCTCTGTCCCGTCGAACCGCCCGTGCTCGAAGTAGCGGTTGGCCGCGTGCCCGCCGCCGCAGAAGCCGAAGTACGGGCAGCTCGCCCGGCACGCCTCCACCCCCTGGACGAACTCACCGACCCAGCGGGTTCCCGTCGGCTGCGCCAGCAGCTCCGACAGGCCCCGGTCGAGGACGTTTCCGCTGCTGAAGTCGCCGTACCCGGCGTCGGTGAAGCCGGCCAGCTCCGGCGACAGCAGCACCACGGCGCCGTCCCAGCCCACGGTCGGGATCGGGTCCAGCTGACGCGGCAGCAGGTCGTCGGCGGTGCCGCTCAGCACCGCGTCCAGGTAGCGCAGACTCCACTCCAGCTCGCGCAGGTGCAGCCGGGGACGGGCGCGCCAGGCCGCGGCCAGCTCGGCCCAGAACGCCCGCACGGCCGCCGCGTCGTGCCGGTTGTCGCGCCCGTTGACCCCCTCCCGCTCCTCCACGTTGATGCCGAGGGTGTCGCAGCCCAGGTCGAGGAAGTAGTCGTAGAGGCGGGCGGCCAGGCCCGGCCGCGGGTCGGCGACGACGCACAGGGCGGCGAAGGGCAGGCCGTGGCGGCGCAGGGCCGCGATGCCGCGCTCGATCCGGGGGTACGCGGCACGCCCGGCCCGGTCGACCCGGTCGTCGTTGCAGTCGGGCGGGCCGTCGACGCTCACACTCACCCGCAGCCGCCGCGCGGCGAAGAACTCGCACCAGGCGTCGTCGATCAGCGTGGCGTTGGTCTGGATGTGCTGCTCCACCCCGGCCGAGAACGGCGCCATCAGCGCCGCCAGGTGCTCACGCCCGGCCGCCGTCGGCTCGCCCGCGTGCCAGACCACCGAGAACCGGCCGTGCCGGGCCCACTCGTTGCCGTCGGCGGCGACCGCGCGGGCCACGGCCACGCTCATCCGGCGGTCGGCCGACCGCAGTGGCAGGTAGCAGTAGGCGCAGTCCAGGTTGCACAGGGTCGTGGGCTGCATGACGACGTATGAGGGGACCCGCGAGAGGCCTCGCATGCCGTTGACGAGGGCCACGCGACCATTGCAGCAAACGCGCTGGAGTTTGTCTTCACCGCGTACATGAAAGAAGGCGCCGACCCCGTCGCTGATGCGAGCGGGTCGGCGCCTTCCCATTGCTTGGAATCAGTCGTCGAGCCAGTCGAGCCGGCGGCCGTCGCGGCCACGGCGGTCGTCGTAGCCGTTCTCCTGCTGGCTGCCGTACGGGTCCTGGCCGTAGCCCTGCTGCTGGCCGTAGCCCGGCTGCTGGCCCTGCTGACCGTACGGGTCGTAGCCGCCGCCCTGCTGCTGGCCGTTGCCGTAGGGGTCCTGACCGTAGCCCTGCTGCTGGCCGTAGCCCGGCTGCTGACCCTGCTGACCGTACGGGTCCTGCTGGCCGTAGCCCTGCTGCCCGTACCCGCCCTGCTGCTGGCCGTACCCCGGCTGCTGGCCGCCGTAGCCGCCGCCCGCGCCCGAGGTCGGACCGGCGTAGCTGGTCGGCTCGTCGTACTGGCCCTGCCCGTACCCGCCCTGCTGCTGCCCGTAGCCGCCCTGCTGGCCGTAGCCGCCCTGCTGCTGCTGACCGTAGCCCTGCTGGCCGTAGCCGGAGTCGCCGTAGCCCTGCTGGCCGCCGTAGCCGCTGGTCGGGGCGACCGGGGAGCCGCCCGCGTAACCGCTGGTCGGCGCGACCGGAGAGCCGCCCGCGTAGCCGCCGGCGGGGCTGCCGTAGGCGCCGCCCTGCTGCTGGCCGTACCCCTGCTGCTGGCCGTAGCCGCCCTGCTGCTGCTGGCCCCACGGCGGCTGCTGGCCCTGCTGCGGACCCTGCTGACCGTACTGCTGCGGGGCGCGCTGGGCCGGGACGCCGTAGTCACCGGGGCGGTGCATCATCGTGGCCGCGTCGGCACCGGGCCGGGCCACCATGGTCGGGTCGGCGGGACGGCCGTAGGTGCCGCCGGCGGCACCCGCACCGGCACCGGCGTACCCGCCCGCCGCGGCGCGGACCGGCTGGCCGGCACCGCCGCGCGGACGGCCGCGCACCGGCTCGTCGTCGTCCTCGTCGTCCTCGTCGTCTTCATCGTCGTCGTCATCGTTGTTGCGCCGCACGACGAGCAGCACGATCGCGCCGATACCGAGCGCCACCAGCAGACCGCCGACGATGATCATGATCCAGGTCATGCCGTCGAGGCCGCCCTCGTCGGGAGCGGTGGTCGGCTCGGTCTGCTCGCCGCCCGGCTCCTCCGACGCCGCGTCGCTCGGCAGCGCCTCGCTCGCACTCGGCAGCGCCGCCGCCGCCGACGCGCTGGCGATGGCCGCCGGGTTCGTCAGCGAGATCTGGATATCGGTCTTCGACGCGTTCGCCCCGACCTGGTACGACTGCGAGAAAGTCTCGTAGGGGTCCTTCTGGACCGCGATGACCAGCAGACCGGGCGCGATCGGGGCCTGCTGCGAACCCGTGAAGGTGAACGTGCCCGCGGTGCCGGTCTGCTTCGACGGCATGTCCTTGCCGTTGCCGTCGGACAGGATCACGATCGCGCCGCTGATCGGCTTGCCGGTCAGGATGTCGACCACCTTGCCCGACACCTTGCTCACGGTCTCCGCCGCGGGCTGGCCCTGCTCGACCGTCAGCGGGTAGGTCCCGAGCTGGGTCTCGGCGCCGCCGGTCATGACCTTGATCATGACGTTGACGTTGCCGGCCTGGGAGCCCTTGATCTTCGCGGTCATGTTGCCGGTGTCGCCACCGGCCGTGATCGTCTTGGTGACCGCGCACCCGGTCTGGCAGGTCGCCGCACCGCCGCTGGTGGTGATGCCGATGGTCAGCGTCACATCGGAGGCGTCCGGGTTCTTGATCTTGAAGGTCAGCGTCGTCGTCGCGCCGACGTCGATCGTGCCGTCACTGAGGCTCGCACTGTCCAACTGTGGTGCGGCACTCGCGGGGGCTGCGACGCCCACCAGAGTGCCGAGCGACACCAGCGCTACCACTCCGACGCGCGCCAACCAGGACCGTCGCTGGGTAGTCACGGCCACCGCCTTCCAGGCTCCTCAATGTCCCGCAGCGGTGGGGGGTTGGGGGGCTGCGGGAATACACCGCTCGCAACTATGCCTTGCGAAGGAAGGGTTGCGCGACCCAGGGCCGCCCCGAAGCGAACCGATGTCACGTTGTATCGTCCGTTTATGTCCCCCTCGTCGGAAAAGTTCCCAGCCATAGCCGAGGCCTTAGAGAGCCTGGCCAACGGGGTCGCGCCGGACCGTTTGACACTCCGCGATGCGGTCAGGGCACTCCTGGCCCGACTTGCGACGTCAGCCCCTGGCCGTTCGGTGGAGGTGCGGGTTCCTCCATACGGTGCGATTCAGTGCGTCGACGGGCCGAGACACACCCGGGGCACGCCGCCGAACCTGGTCGAGACCGATCCGGTCACTTTTCTCCAACTCGCGGCCGGACGAGTGGAATGGGACACAGCGGTAGCCGACGGCCGGATCCGGGCCAGCGGCATTCGGGCGGATATCTCCGCTCTCTTCCCCATCTGCTAATCCGGTCACTCCGGTCACACCCGTCGTTCAGTCACGCCTTTCGTGCAGCGGCCGCCGGTCCGGCGACCCCGCCGAGTCACGTACACTGAGCTGCGGCGGTCAGTGCCGCCCAGACACCGACTCATTGCCGACTCACTCCATCGAACGCCGGCCGAAGTCCGCCGGGCGTGACAGCTACTGAAGCGACAAGCGCAAGGAGCAGCAGGGTGCCCCGAGGCGACGGCCGGTTGAGCCACGAACTCGACCCCCACCGGCCAGGCCCGCAAGACGCGTGTGGCGTCTTCGGTGTCTGGGCCCCTGGTGAAGAGGTTGCCAAGCTCACCTACTTCGGCCTGTACGCACTGCAGCACCGCGGCCAGGAGGCGGCGGGCATCGCGGTCAGCGACGGATCCGGCGTGGTGGTCTACAAGGACGTCGGCCTGGTCGCCCAGGTCTTCGACGAGCCGACCCTGGCCAGCCTGCGCGGCCACATCGCGATCGGGCACGCCCGCTACTCGACCACCGGCGACTCGACCTGGGAGAACTCCCAGCCGACGCTCCAGTCGACCACCGCGGGCACCACGATCGCGCTGGCCCACAACGGCAACCTGGTGAACACGGCCGACCTGGCCCGCCGCGCCGCCGAGCTCGGCATGGACAGCCGGGGCTCGACCAACGACACCGGCCTGGTCACCATGCTGCTGGCGGGCCGCCCCGACCTGTCGGTCGAGGCCGCCGCGCTGGAGGTGCTGCCGACCGTCGAGGGCGCGTTCAGCTTCGTCTTCATGGACGAGAACACGCTGTACGCGGCTCGCGACCCGCACGGCGTCCGCCCGCTGATGCTCGGCCGCCTGGAGCGCGGCTGGGTCATCGCCAGCGAGCAGGCCGCGCTCGACATCTGCGGCGCCTCGGTGGTCCGCGAGGTCGAGCCGGGCGAGCTCATCGCCATCGACGAGTACGGGCTGCGCTCCTCCCGCTTCGCCGCGCCCGACCCCAAGGGCTGCCTGTTCGAGTACGTGTACCTGGCCCGCCCGGACGCGACCATCTCCGGCCGCAACATCTACTCCACCCGGGTCGAGATCGGCCGCCGCCTCGCGGCGGAGCACCCGGTCGAGGCCGACCTGGTCATCCCGGTGCCCGAGTCGGGCACCCCGGCGGCGATCGGCTACGCCGAGGCCTCCGGCATCCCGTACGGCCAGGGCCTGATGAAGAACGCCTACGTGGGCCGGACCTTCATCCAGCCCTCGCAGACGATCCGGCAGCTGGGCATCCGGCTCAAGCTGAACCCGCTGCGCGACAACGTGCGGGGCAAGCGCCTCGTCGTGGTCGACGACTCCATCGTGCGCGGCAACACGCAGCGCGCCATCGTGCGCATGCTGCGCGAGGCGGGCGCGCTGGAGGTCCACGTACGCATCTCCTCCCCGCCGGTCAAGTGGCCCTGCTTCTACGGCATCGACTTCGCCACCGGCGCCGAACTGCTCGCGAACGGCATGGACATGGAGGGCATCCGCCGCTCCATCGGTGCCGACTCGCTGGGCTACGTGTCGCTTGAAGGCCTCATCGCGGCGTCCGAGCAGCCGAAGAACCGGTTGTGCCGGGCCTGCTTCGACGGCGAATACCCGATCGCGCTGCCCGCGAGCAACCTGATCGGCAAGCATGTGCTCGAAGGCGTCGGCCGGCGGGTCGGCACCGACGAGCGCGCAGACCAGGCCCAGGCACAGTCGGCGGCGCCGTCGACGGAGCAGCTGAGCCGGTCTCAGTGACACCCGGCCGGGGCGGACCGGCCGATCGACACGGAGCCGCGCGCGTCGACGCGCGCGGTGCCGCGGCAACAAAGGGGAGAGAAGACCGTGACGCACGTGACCGAGCGCCCAGTCTCCGGGCAGGGCTCCGACGGGGACCGTCAGCTCTGGACGGCAGCCAGCAGCAGCAACCGCCGACGCACGGGCTCGTCGTACGCCGACGCGGGCGTGTCGATCGACGCCGGTGACCGCGCGGTCGAGCTGCTCAAGGACAAGGTGCAGCGCACCCACCGGCCCGAGGTGCTGGGCGGCCTGGGCGGCTTCTCCGGTCTGTTCAAGCTGGACACCTCCAAGTACCGCAATCCGGTGCTGGCCTCCTCGACCGACGGCGTCGGTACGAAGCTCGCCATCGCGCAGCAGATGAACATCCACGACACGGTCGGCATCGACCTGGTCGCGATGGTCGTCGACGACCTGGTCGCCTGTGGCGCGGAGCCGCTGTTCCTGCTCGACTACATCGCCTGCGGCGAGGTCGTGCCGGACCGGATCGCCGAGATCGGCGCCGGTATCGCCGACGGCTGCCGCTACGCGGGCTGCGCGCTGCTGGGCGGCGAGACGGCCGAGCACCCCGGCCTGATGCGCCCGGACGAGTACGACCTCTCCGCCAACGGCGTCGGCGTAGTCGAGGAGGACCAGATCCTCGGCCCCGACCGGGTCCAGCTCGGCGACGTGGTGATCGCGATGCGCTCGTCCGGCCTGCACTCCAACGGCTACTCGCTGGTGCGGCACGTGCTGCTGGGCCAGGCGCGGCTCAAGCTCGACAGCGTCATCGAGGACCTGGGCGACCAGCGGACCCTCGGTGAGGAGCTGCTCACCCCCACCAAGATCTACGCCAAGGACTGCCTGAGCCTGATCGCCGAGTGCGACGTCCGCGCGTTCGCGCACGTCACTGGCGGCGGCATCCCCGGCAACCTGAACCGGGTGCTGCCCAAGAACATGGACGCCACCTGCGACCGGTCCTCGTGGGCGCCGCAGCCGATCTTCGACCTGATCCAGCGCAAGGGCCGGATCGAGGGCCACGACATGGAGTCGACGTTCAACATGGGCGTCGGCATGTTCACAGTGGTCTCGCCCGAGGACGCCGACCGCGCGATGGCCCTGCTCACCGGCCGCGGCGTCGAGTGCTGGCAGGTCGGCGAGGTCATCGAGGGCTCCGGCGTGGTCCAGATGCACGGCTCGTACACCCGCGGCTAGTTCCGCTGCGACCAGCAGCCCCGGTCCTCGCGGACCGGGGCTGCTTCGCGTTAGGAAGGGGCCCTTCTACTTCGCAAAGCGATAAGAAGGGGCCCTTCCTTTCCGCGCTAAGCCCAGGCGGCGACGGCCGCGCGCAGCGCGGCAGGGTCGAGGCCGTGCCAGCGCGCGTGGTCGGCCGGGCTGCCGTACGCGTGCAGATCCCGCCGCCCCACACCCAGGCTGAGCAGCCGGTGCGGCCGGTCGGCCAGCGCGGCGCTGACGACGTGCGCCGACGTCCCCGCCAGATACGGCTCGACGAGCACCACTTCGCCGGTCGCGGCCAGGGCGCGCAGCCCGTTCGTGTCGAACGGCCGGACGGTGTGCGTGTACGCCACAGTCACGTCGAGCCCCGCGGTGGCCGCGAGCACCGGCGCGAGCATCGGCCCGACCGCGACGACCAGCGGCCCGCCGCCCCGGCGCACCGGCCGCAGCAGCTCCGCCTCGGCGTACGCGATGTCGTTGACCTGGGTGGACAGGCGCAGGTAAACCGGGTCGTCGGTGGCGGCGGCGGCGCGCAGCAGCGGTCCGACCTCGCCGGGGTGCCCGGGTACGCGCACGGTCCAGCCGGGCAGCGTGTCGATCAGTGACACGTCCATCGGCGACATGTGCGTGTAGCCCATCTCCGCCCCGTCGTAGGAGGCGCCGACGCTGACCAGCACCGCTCCGACACCCTGGTGGCCCAGGTCGAGCTTGATCTGCTCGTACGCCCGGTCGACGACGAAGGTGGCGTAGCTGTGCGCGACCGGCCGCAGCCCGGTCAGGGCGAGCCCGCCCGCGATGCCGATCATGAGCTGCTCGCGGATGCCGACGTTGAGCACCCGGTCGGGGTGGGCGCGCCGCATCGGCTCGAACGCGGCCGCCGAGATGTCGGCCAGCACCAGCGCCGTACGCGGGTCTTCGTTCAGCAGGTCGGTCATGGTGTCGGTGAATGCCTGGCGCATCTCTCAGCTCCCCTTCGGCTCGACCCGGGCGACGACCGCGTGCGGTCGGCGGGGGCGGGCGGCCCGCAGGCCGGCGTGGATGGCGTCGTGGTCGCGGCCGTCGACGGTCACCGCCGACCAGCCGTGCACCTGGAACCGCGAGGCTATGCCGCCGGGCCAGCCCAGCGAGGCGGAGTCGTTGTCGACGACGACGGCGGTGACCGCGTCCAGGCCGGTCGCCCCGGCGTACGCGATGGCCTCGTGGTTGCTGCCCTCGTCGAGTTCGGCGTCGCCGAGCAGGACGTAGACGCGCGGGTCGAGGCGGCCCTGGGCGCGCAGGCCGAGTGCGGTGCCGACGCCGAGCCCGAGGCCGTGGCCGAGTGAGCCGGAGCTGATCTCGACGCCGGGCACGCGCAGCCGGTCCGGGTGGTGCCCGAGCGGGCTGTCCGGCCCGGCCAGATCGTCGAGCCACTCGTGCGGAACGAACCCCTTGGCGGCCAGTACTGCGTAATATGCGGCCGGGCCGTGGCCCTTGGAGAGCAGGAAGCGGTCCCGGTCGGGGTCGTCCGGTCGCGCCGGGTCGACCCGCAGCACCCGGTCGTAGAGCACCCAGATCACGTCCAGGGTCGAGAACGCGCTCGGCGCGTGCTTCTCGTCCCCCGTCAGCCGCTTGAGCAGCGGTTCGACATCAGCAACAGCCATACGAGTAGAGTGCAAGTTAAAGTGCACTTGAACTCAAGGGCGGTACGGGGTGCCTTCGACTGTGATGCTGACCATCGGCGAGCTGTCCGCCCGCAGCGGCGTCGCCCCCTCGGCGCTGCGCTTCTACGAGCAGCGCGGCCTGATCCACTCCGTGCGCACCGGCGGCAACCAGCGCCGGTACGAGCGCAGCGAGCTGCGCCGGGTCTCCTTCATCCGGATCGCGCAGCAGGTGGGCGTGTCGCTGGAGCGCATCAGCACCGCCCTGGCCGACCTGCCCGAGGGCCGCACCCCGACCAAGGCCGACTGGGCCCGGCTGTCGGCGCACTGGCGTACCGAACTGGACGGCAAGATCGCCCTGCTGGAGCGGCTGCGGGACACCCTGGACGGCTGCATCGGCTGCGGCTGCCTGTCGCTGCAGAGCTGCAAGCTGCACAACCCCGGCGACGTCCGGTCCGGTGAGGGCCCCGGACCCCGCGCCCTGCTGCGTTGACGCCGGTCACGGGGCCGATCGGATTCGTCCATATCGCTGAGATCGGGACGTGACGGCTGCCCGTACCGTGGCGTAGTGACCGATATCGAGCTGGAGCAACCACCTCTGCCCCGGCGCTACGTCAAGCGCCGGGCGATCGCGGGCGGCCTGCTGGGGGTGCTGGCGCTGACCGGTGCGGGTGCCGTCGCGGCCAGCTTCTACTACGACTCCGTGCCCGTCCCGCACCTGGAGGACTTCCGGCCGGCGAATCCGCAGGTGAACATAGCGCTGATGTCGCCCCAGGCACGGCTGGCGTTCGTCGCCGCGGTCGACGGGGACTTCTACGAGCAGCGCTCGCCGCTGCACGCCTCGCCGATCACGCTCGGCTGCCTCGCGGCGATGATCCGCGACCGCTCGGTGGACTCCGACGGCAGCTGGCGCGGGCGCATCATGGCCGACAAGCTGGAGGCGCGGTACAGCCGCAACGAGATCCTGGGCTGCTATCTGAACTCGGCCGAGTTCGCACCCGGCGTGGTCGGCGTGGCGTCGGCGGTGCACGACCTCACCGACCATGAGCCGGCGACGCTGACCACGGCGGAGGCGGTGCTGCTGGCCGGGCGCCTGTCGCCGCTGGGCGGGGCGGCGATCGGCGAGCAGGAGGCGGCCCAGCGCAAGGGCGAGATCGTGCAGCGCATGGTCCAGCACGGCTGGCTGACCGACGCCGAGGCCCACGCGCTGGGGTTCTTCAACCCCGACCCGACCGGCCGCCCCGCCTGAAACGGAACACGGGCCACACCTCATCGGGTGTACGTACACCCCATGCGGTGTGGCCCGGGTCCTCGAACCACTCGCGGGATCAGCGCCCCTCGGTGTCCTCCTCGGCCACCGCGGCGGGCGGCTCCTCGGCCACCGCGTCCGCGGTGCCCAACTCGGCCGACATGATCTCGACGGTCTCGATCGCCACGGCGGCGGGCGCCGCGTACGGCGCGGGCTGCTCGGTCGCGCCGCCGAAGAGCTTCGGCAGCGTGCCGGAGAACGCTGCGCGCAGCTCGGCCAGCGGAATCGAGAACTGCCCCGTGTGCGCGTCGGCGGCGACCACGGTCAGGTCGGCGCCCTCGCCCTCGACCAGGCCCAGCTCGGTCACCGGCAGCTCGTGCTCGGCGATCAGCGCCTCGAACGCCTGGCGGTGCCCGGCCGGCACGGCCACCAGCACCCGGCCCGCCGACTCGCTGAACAGCGCCGTGAACGCCTCCAGCTGCTCGGGCAGGTGCACGCTGGCGCCGAAGCCCTTGCGCAGGGTCGACTCGACCAGCGCCTGGGCCAGACCGCCGTCGGACAGGTCGTGCGCGGACCGGACCAGGCCGGACTGCGCCGCCTGCGCCATGAACGCACCGATCGCCTGCTCCCGCGCCAGGTCCACCTTCGGCGGGCGACCGCCCAGGTGCTGGTGCGTGACCCAGGCCCACTCGGAACCGGACAGCTCCAGGCGGGTCTCGCCGATCAGGAACAGCACGTCGCCGGTGTGGCTGAAGCCCATCGGGATGCGCTGCGCGACGTTGTCGAACACGCCGAGCACGCCCACCACCGGGGTCGGGTGGATCGCCACCGCGCCGGTCTGGTTGTAGAAGCTGACGTTGCCGCCCGTGACCGGGATGCCCAGCTCCTGGCAGCCGTCGGCGATGCCGCGCACGGCCTCGGCGAACTGCCACATGACGGCCGGGTCCTCCGGCGAGCCGAAGTTGAGGCAGTCGGTGACGGCGACCGGGTCCGCGCCGGTGACGGCCACGTTGCGGTACGCCTCGGCCAGCGCCAGCTTCGCGCCCTCGTACGGGTCGAGGCGGGCGAAGCGGGAGTTGCAGTCGAGCGCCAGCGCGACGCCCAGGCCGGTCTCCTCGTCGAGGCGGACCACGCCGGAGTCCTCCGGCTGGGCCAGCACGGTGTTGCCGAGCACGTAGCGGTCGTACTGCTCGGTGATCCAGGACCGGTCGCACAGGTTCGGCGAGGCGGCCATGCGCAGCACCGTCTCGCGCAGCTCGTGGTCGTGGTGCGGGCGCGGCAGGGTCTCGGCCCGGTCGGCCTGCAGCAGGATCAGGTCGGCGGGCTCGCGCAGCGGGCGGGCGTACACCGGGCCGTCGTCGGCCAGGCTGCCCGGCGGCACGTCCACCACGGTCTCGCCGTGCCAGGTGATGCGCACGCGGCCGCTGTCGGTGACGACGCCGATCGGGGTCGCGATGACGCCCCACAGCTGGGCGATGCCGAGCACCGCGTCGAGCTTGGCCGGCTCGACGATGAACAGCATCCGCTCCTGCGACTCGCTGGCCAGGATCTCGTGCGGCTCCATCGAAGCCTCACGCAGGTGCACCTTCTCCAGCTGCACGTCCATGCCGGTGCCCGCCGCGGCGGCGGTCTCGGTCAGGGCGCAGGTCAGGCCCGCGCCGCCGAGGTCCTGCACGCCGACGATCAGGTTGGCCTGGTACAGCTCCAGGCACGACTCGATCAGCAGCTTCTCGGTGAACGGGTCGCCGACCTGGACGGCGGGCCGCCGCGCCTGCGACGCCTCGTCGAAGGTCGCGCTGGCCAGCACCGACACGCCGCCGATGCCGTCGCGGCCGGTCTTGGCGCCCATCAGCACCACGATGTTGCCGGGGCCGTCGGCCTCCTTGCGCTGCAGGCCGTCGACCGGCAGCACCCCCAGGCTCAGCGCGTTGACCAGCGGGTTGCCCTGGTAGCACTCGTCGAAGACGACCTCGCCGCCGATGTTGGGCAGGCCCAGGCAGTTGCCGTAGCCGCCGACGCCGCCGACGACGCCCGGCAGCACCCGCTGGGTGTCCGGGTGGTCGGCCGCGCCGAAGCGCAGCGAGTCCATCACCAGGATCGGGCGGGCGCCCATGGCGAGGATGTCGCGCACGATGCCGCCGACGCCGGTGGCCGCACCCTGGTACGGCTCGACGAAGGAGGGGTGGTTGTGCGACTCCACCTTGAAGGTGACCGCGATGCGGTCGTTGATCGCGATCACGCCCGCGTTCTCACCCATGCCGGCCAGCAGCCGGTCCGACGGCGGGGCCTTCTCGCCGAACTGCCGCAGGTGCACCTTGCTCGACTTGTACGAGCAGTGCTCGCTCCACATGATCGAGTACATGGCGAGCTCGGACTGGGTCGGGCGGCGGCCCAGGATCTGCCGGATGCGCTGGTACTCGTCGTCCTTGAGCCCCAGCTCCAGGTACGGCTGCAGCTCGTCGGGCGTGACCTCGGCCAGGCGCACCGTGTCGACGGCGGCCACGGTCTGGTCGAGCATCTCGGTCATGCGGGCACCCCCACGCCGGCCAGGTGCTTGAGCACCGAGGAGAAGAATCCGAGGCCGTCCAGCGACGGGCCGGTCAGCGCTTCGACGGCGTGCTCCGGATGGGGCATGATGCCCAGCACGTTGCCGGCCGTGTTGCGGACGGCCGCGATGTCGCGGGTCGAGCCGTTCGGGTTGCCCTGGATGTAGCGCGCGACGATCTGGCCGTTGGCCTCCAGCTCGTCCAGCGTGCGCTGGTCGGCGACGTAGCAGCCCTCACCGTTCTTCACCGGGATCAGGATCTCCTGGCCCGGGGTGAAGTGGTTGGTCCACGCGGTGTCGCTGTTCTCGATGCGCAGCCACTGGTCCCGGTTGCGGAAGTGCAGGTGCTGGTTGCGGGTCAGCGCGCCGGGCAGCAGGTGGGCCTCACACAGGATCTGGAAGCCGTTGCAGATGCCCATGACCGGCATGCCGTCGCGGGCGGCCGCGGAGATCGTCTCCATCACCGGGGCGAACCGGGCGATGGCGCCGCAGCGCAGGTAGTCACCGTAGGAGAAGCCGCCCGGGAGCACCACGGCGTCGACGCCGTGCAGGTCCGGGTCGGCGTGCCAGAGCCGAACCACCTCGGCACCGGCGATGCGTGCGGCGCGCGCCGCGTCCCCGTCGTCCAGCGAACCGGGGAAGGTCACCACACCGATCTTCATACCGCTTCGACGACCCTGATCTCGTAGTCCTCGATCACCGGGTTGGCCAGCAGCTTGTCCGCGATCTCGCGGGCACGCTCCAGGTCCACCTCACCGGCGAAGTCGATCTCGACACGTCGACCGATCCGCACCGAGGCGACGTCGTTGACGCCAAGTCGGGGCAGCGCGTTCGCGACAGCCTGCCCCTGCGGGTCGAGGATCTCGGGCTTTAGCATGACGTCCACCACGACGCGAGCCACGGGGAAACTCCTGACTATTTCGGTGACACACACGGCGTCGCAGGCAATGGCCCTATTCCGACGCCGCAATTCGCACGGTGTCGCAGGCTGCACCTGACTCCGACGCGGTAGTCTGCCTGTCCGCCACGGGCACCCACAGATTACCGGTCGTCGGATCCACGACGAATTCCGGGCACCCGCAATGACCTCACGTTTTCACTCACGTCACAGCGCTGAGACCAAGGTCACGACGGCGAGAACGGCGCAGACCGAGGCGCCGATGTAACGGATGACGGCCAGCCGCACCCGTTTCAGCAACCAGCGGCCGAGCAGCACCGCCAGGCCCGAGACGGCCGCCAGCCCCGCCCAGCCGCCCAGGAACGTGGGCAGCGCCGGGTTGCCCCGGGCGACCAGGCCCGCGATGAGGAACTGGGACAGATCGCCCCACTCGGCCGTGAACAGCACCAGGAAGCTCGCCACCGCCGCCCGCCAGCCCCGCTTGGGCTCGACGACCTTCGCGCCGAACTCCTCCTCCTGCGCCTTCTCCTCGGCGTCGGCGTTGCGCGCGCCGCGGGCCAGGACCACCGCCCCGACCAGGAACAGCGCGGCCGCGACGAACTGCACCGGCCGCGTCGGCAGCTTCGTCAGCAGGGCCCCGGCCAGCACCGCGATCACACACTGCACCCCGAACGCCGCCACCACCCCCAGCCAGGTGGGCAGCGGCGGGTAGCGGGTGCTCAGCACCAGCGTCGCCACGAAGGTCTTGTCCGGCAGCTCGACCGGGAAGATGGCCACGAATGCCACTAAAAGTGCGGTAAGGAACTCCACAGGCCGATCTTCTCAGCCATACGGGTGGAGGCGCGGCTGGAGCGAGCTCGATACGGTCAGCACATGACGTATCCGCCACCTCAGCCGGACCCGTACCAGCCGACCCCGTACCACCAGGAACCGGCTCAAGCAGACCCGTACCAGCCGACCCCGCACCAGCTCGAGGCGTACCAGCCCGACCCCTACCAGCCGTACGCCATCGCCCCGGCCTCGGTGGGGGGCTACGCGACCTCGGGCTACCCGGGCGGACCGGGGGTCTCCGACAAGAGCAAGGTCGCCGCGGGCCTGCTCCAGCTGCTGCCCGGCTTCTTCATGGGCCTGGGCGGGATCGGCCGCCTCTACGCCGGGCACAACACCATCGGCATCCTGCAGATCTGCGCGTCGGTCGTCGGCTGGATCTCGTTCTGGTGCGGGATCTTCCTGAACATCTTCGTGCTGTTCATCCCGTTCCTGATCTATGGCGCCATCTGGCTGTGGTTCGTCATCGACGGCATCATCATGCTCGCGGGCAACCCGGTCGACGGCCAGGGCCGTCCCCTGCGGCCCTGACGGCACCGGTCCGCGCCTGCCGCGACGGCGGGCGCGGACCGCGGGTTCGTCAGAGGATCGCGCCCGGCACGTACGCCGCGGCCGCCGGGTGCTGTGCCGCGATCTTCTCCACCTGCGCCACCACGGCTGCCACCTGCGCCGACGCCGCGCCCACGAAGGCGGCCCGGTCGGCGGTCAGCGCGTCGATCTCGGCCCGGCTCAGGCCCAGCCGCACGTCGGCGGCGAGCCGCTCGAACAGGTCGTTGTCGGCCTGGCCCCGTTCGCGCATGGCCAGCGCCACGCCCACCGCGTGCTCCTTGATCGCCTCGTGCGCGGTCTCCCGGCCGACGCCCTTCTTGACCGCGCCGACCAGCACCTTCGTGGTGGCCAGGAACGGCAGGTAGCGGTCCAGCTCCCGGTTGATCACGGCCGGGTACGCGCCGAACTCGTCGAGCACGGTCAGGAACGTCTGGAACAGGCCGTCCAGGGCGAAGAACGCGTCCGGCAGGGCCACCCGGCGCACCACCGAGCAGGAGACGTCGCCCTCGTTCCACTGGTCGCCGGCCAGTTCACCGGCCATACCCACATACCCCCGCACGATCACGGCCAGGCCGTTGATCCGCTCGCTGGAGCGCGTGTTCATCTTGTGCGGCATCGCCGACGAGCCGACCTGGCCCGCCTTGAAGCCCTCGGTGGCCAGCTCCTGGCCCACCATCAGCCGGATCGTCGTAGCCAGGCTCGACGGCGCCGCCGCCGCCTGCGCCAGCGCGCTGAGCACGTCGAAGTCGAGCGAGCGCGGGTAGACCTGGCCCACGCTGTCCAGCACCCGCTGGAAGCCCAGGTGCCCGGCGACGCGGCGCTCCAGCTCGGCGACCTTGGCGGCGTCGCCGTCGAACAGGTCGAGCTGGTCGGCGGCGGTGCCGACCGGGCCCTTGATGCCGCGCAGGGGGTAGCGGGCGATCAGCTCCTCGATGCGCTCGTACGCGATGAGCAGCTCCTGCGCCGCCGAGGCGAACCGCTTGCCCAGCGTGGTGGCCTGCGCCGCGACATTGTGCGAGCGGCCGGTCATGATCAACGCGTCGTACTCGGTCGCGCGGGCGGCCAGGCGGGTCAGCGCCGACACCATCCGGTCGCGGACCAGCAGCAGCGAGTCGCGGATCTGCAGCTGCTCGACGTTCTCGGTGAGGTCGCGCGAGGTCATTCCCTTGTGGATGTGCTCGTGCCCGGCCAGCTCGCTGAACTCCTCGATGCGGGCCTTCACGTCATGGCGGGTGACCCGCTCGCGGGCGGCGATCGAGTCCAGGTCGACGGTGTCCAGCACCCGCTCGTACGACTCGATCACGCCGTCGGGCAGCGCGATGCCGAGGTCGCGCTGGGCCCGCAGCACCGCCAGCCACAGGCGCCGCTCGGCGCGCACCTTCTCCTCGGGCGACCACAGCGAGACCAGTTCAGCAGAGGCGTATCGGGTGGCAAGAACGTTCGGCACCTGGGGCTTCGTCACGTACCTCATTCTCGCACGCACGCTAGATCATCGAAGTTGCCGGGCGATCAGGCTTATCTCGCACCGTCATACCCCCGATTGCCCGGCAACTTGCGCGATCTTGGCCCACGGCCCGGCCCGGGGGCGGGGGTCAGCGTTCGAGGACGGCTGCTACGCCCTGGCCGCCGGCGGCGCAGATGGAGATGAGGGCGCGGCCGCCGCCGCGCTGGGCGAGCAGCTTCGCGGCCGTGGCGACGATGCGGCCGCCGGTGGCGGCGAACGGGTGGCCGGCCGCCAGCGACGAGCCGTTGACGTTGAGCTTGGCGCGGTCGACGGCGCCGAGGCCGTTGGCCTCCCAGGCGGCGAGGGTGGCCAGGACCTGCGAGGCGAACGCCTCGTGGATCTCGTACAGGTCGAAGTCCTGCAGTTTCAGGCCGAGGCGGCCCAGCAGCTGGGGCACGGCGTAGACCGGGGCCATGAGCAGGCCCTCCGGCTCGGGATCGCCGTGCACGAAGTCGACGGCGGCGGTCTGCGCGGTGACGAAGTGCGCCAGCACCGGCAGGTTGCGCTCGCGGGCCCACTCCTCGGTGCCGAGCAGCACGACCGCCGCGCCGTCGGTGAGCGGGGTGGAGTTGCCGGCGGTCATGGTCGGGTTGGCGCCGCGCAGGCCGTACACGGGCTTGAGGGTGCCGAGCTTCTCCAGGGAACTGTCCGGCCGCAGGTTCTGGTCGCGGGTGAGGCCGAGGTACGGCGTGAGCAGGTCGTCGAAGAAGCCCGCCTCGTACGCGGCGGCCAGCTTGCGGTGTGAGTCCAGCGCCAGCTCGTCCTGGTCGGCCCGGCTGATCTGCCACCGCTCGGCGGTGAGCGCGGCGTGCTCGCCCATCGACAGCCCGGTACGCGGCTCGGAGTTGCGCGGGATCTCCGGCTGGAACGGCTGCAGCGGCCGCAGCATCATCGCCGCCTTCAACCGCTCGCCGGTGGTACGCGCGTTGTTGAGCCGCAGCAGCACCCGCCGGAACTGCTCGTTGAGCGCCAGCGGCGCGTCGGAGGTGGTGTCGACGCCGCCGCCGATCCCCGACTCCAGCTGCCCCAGCGCGATCTTGTTGGCGATGTACGTGATCGCCTGCAGCCCCGTCCCGCAGGCCTGCTGCAGGTCGACGGCGGGCGTAGCCGGGTCGAGGCCCGTGCCCAGCACCGATTCGCGGGTCAGGTTGAAGTCGCGTGAGTGCTTGAGCACCGCGCCCGCGGCGACCTCGCCGACCCGCTGCCCGGCCAGCCCGAACCGGGCGATCAGCCCGTCCAGCGCCGCGGTGAGCATGTCCTGGTTGGAGGCCTTGGCGTAGCGGCTGTTGGAGCGGGCGAACGGGATGCGGTTACCGCCGATGACGGCTACCCGGCGCACCTGATCAGTCACAACAGCCTCCTGGTGTCTAACCTTACTCGCGAGTAAGGTCTACCGCATGAGCGATCGTTACACAAGCTTCGCAAGGTCAGGCGCGGGTCGGGCGATAGTCAAGCGGCTCGGCCTGCCGAATCCGCCGAAGCTGCCGCGGTTCAAGGCCGGGGACGCGCTCATCCCCGGACCGGTGCTGGTCGGCCCGTCCGACGGCCCGCGCGCCGAGGGCCTGGGCAAGCTGCTCGGCGCCGCCGAGGCGGAGAAGTACCACGGCCTCGTCTTCGACGCGACCGGCATCACCTCCCCGGCCGGCCTGCAGGCGCTGTACGACTTCTTCCACCCGGTCGCGCGCAGCCTCACCCCCGCCGGGCGGGTCATCGTGCTCGGGCTGCCGCCGCAGCTGCTCACCGACCCGGCGCGCGCCGCCGCGCAGCAGGCCCTCGACGGGTTCGTGCGCAGCGTCGGCAAGGAGTTCGGCCGCGGCACCACCGCCCAGCTGGTCCGGGTGCACCCGGCCGCCGACACCGCCGCGCTGCGCGCGACGCTGGAGTTCCTGCTGTCGGCCAAGTCGGCGTACGTGAGCGGGCAGACGGTGACCGTGGACGCCACCCCGGCCCCGGTCGGCGGTGACCTCACCGGGAAGATCGCCCTGGTCACGGGTGCCGCGCGGGGCATCGGCGCCGCGATGGCCCGGGTGCTGGCCCGCGACGGCGCGCACGTGGTCTGCCTGGACGTGCCCGCGGCGGGCGAGGACCTGGCCAAGGTCGCCAACGAGGTGCGCGGTGAGGCGTACCAGCTGGACCTGACCGGGGCCGACGCGGCGCGCAAGCTCGCCGACCACCTGCGCGAGCGGCACGGCCGGATCGACGTCGTGGTGCACAACGCGGGCATCACCCGGGACAAGACGCTGGCGAACATGGACCGCACCCGCTGGGACAGCGTGCTGCGGGTCAACCTGATCGCGCCCACGCACGTCACCGACGTGCTGCTGGCCGAGGGGCTCATCCCGGCGGGCGGGCGGATCGTCGGCGTCGCCTCGATCGCGGGCGTGGCCGGCAACCGGGGCCAGACCAACTACGCCGCCAGCAAGGCCGGGGTCATCGGGTGGGTACGGGCGCTGGCCCCGGCCCTCGCCGAGCAGGGCATCACCGTCAACGCCGTCGCACCGGGCTTCATCGAGACCGCGATGACCGCGAAGATGCCGATGGTGATCCGCGAGGCCGGACGGCGCATGAACAGCCTTTCCCAGGGCGGCCTGCCGGTCGACGTCGCCGAGACGGTCGCCTGGTTCGCCGCGCCCGGCTCCGCGAACGTCACCGGCAACGTGGTCCGCGTCTGCGGCCAGTCGCTGCTGGGGGCCTGACATGCCGAGCATGCTGCGCGCCGCGCTGTCGCTGGCACCGTTCCCGCGCCCGAGCACGCTGCCCGAGGACACCGTCGGCGCCTCGGTCTCGGTCGACCGCGACCACCTGGCCCGCTACCAGCGGGTGTGCGGGTTCCGGCTGGGCGACGAGCTGCCGCTGACATACCCGCACGTGCTCGGCTTCCCGCTGCAGCTCGACCTGATGACCCGGCGCGACTTCCCGTTCCCGGTGGTCGGCGGGGTGCACGTGGCCAACCGGATCGAGCAGACCCGGCCGCTGACCGCCGACGACCGGCTCGACCTCACGGTGCACGCCGCCGACCTGCGTGAACACCCCCGCGGCAGGCAGTACGACGTGATCACGACGGCGTCCGTGGACGGCGTGGAGGTCTGGCGGGACGTGTCGACGTACCTGCGGCGCGGGCCGTCGGACGGGGCGGCCCGGGAGGCGAGGCCGCCGCGCGAGGACGGATCGGTGGCGGCGCCGCACGCGGTATGGCGGGTGCCGGCGTCGATCGGCGGGGCGTACGCGGCCGTGTCCGGGGACCACAACCCGATCCACACGTCGTGGCTGGGGGCGAAGGTGTTCGGGTTCCCCCGGCCGATCGCGCACGGGATGTGGAGCAAGGCGCGCTGCCTGGCCGCGCTGGCGGGGCGCCTGCCGCAGGCGTACGCCGCGGAAGTCTCCTTCAAGCTCCCGATCCTGCTCCCGGCCACGGTCGGCTTCACCTACACCGGCCGCGCCTTCACCCTCCGCGACGCGAAGTCCGCCAAGCCCTACCTCGCGGGCACCATCACCCCGCGCACCTGAGGACGGCGCCGGCGCGCCCGCGCCTCGCATAGACGCTGGCCCATTGCGTCGGATTTTCGAAGATCATCTTCAACGTCATAGGCCAACGTCTATTGAAGACGGCGCTGGACCGGCGGCGAAGCAAGGCCGCGGTCCGGGGTGAAGAAGGAGCGGAGGAGGGTGGCGGACTCGTCGGCCAGTACGCCGGAGTAGACCTCGGGGCGGTGGTTGAGGCGCCGGTCGCGCAGCACGTCCCAGAGCGATCCGGCGGCGCCGGTCTTCGGCTCCCAGGCGCCGAACACCACCGTGGCGATGCGGGCGAGCACGATCGCCCCCGCGCACATGGTGCACGGCTCCAGCGTCACGACCAGGGTGCAGCCGTCCAGGCGCCACTCGCCCCGGCGCGCGGCGGCCGCGCGCAGCGCCAGGATCTCGGCGTGCGCGGTCGGATCGTGGGCCGCCTCGCGTTCGTTGCGGCCGATCGCCAGCTCGGTGCCGTCCGGCGCGTAGACCACCGCGCCGACCGGCACGTCGGCGGTATCGGCGCAGCCTGCGGCGACCTCCAGGGCACGCCGCATCCACGCCTCGTGCCCGGCCCGGGCGATCAAGACTCGCGCAGCTCCTCGACCTCGTCCCCGCAGCCGATCGCCTGGCAGACCTCGGCGGTCACGTCGGCGGGCATCAGCCCGTCGGTCGCGCACAGGGCCAGCAGCTTGTGCGCGGAGACGCCCAGGTCGGCAAGCAGGTCGGCGTCGCCGACCGGGTCGGCGACGGGGTCGGCGGCAGGGCGGTCGTCATCGTCGGCGTCGCCCGAGCCGCTCTCCTCGATCTCCACCACCGGCGTCTCGACCTCGCCGAGCAGCAGCTTCCCGAGGCGGGACTCGTCGGCGAACGCGGAGTCGGAGCCGAAGATGCGCAGGTCCTCGCCCTCGTCCAACCGCATGATCACCAGGTATGCGTCGTCGGACTCGACGAACATCAGGTGCACGGCCGCGTTGGGCTCGGCCTCGCGGAGCAGGTCCGCGACCTCGTCCACATCGGCGGCGTCGTGCAGATCGAGTTCACTGGCGGCCCATCCGGACCGGCCGCGGACCACCGCGGCGGCGAAATACGACACGGTCCCCCCAAATGGTGTCGATATGTGCATCAGCCGAGTCACCCGACCTCGGCGAGGCTGTCGTCAGCTGGCGGCGGAGCCGGCCGAGGGCCGTCGACGGCCCTGTTCTGACAACGACCAGTCAGCCCGCCAGTCGCCGACGCATCGCGATCAGCTCGCGGACCCGGTCGGCCGAGGCTTTCGGCATCCGGCCGCGGGCCGCGCCGGACGGAATCCGGCGCCCGGTCGACGGCAGCACCCGCTCGCGCGCCGCTCCGCCTCCGGACAGCGCGGCGAGCAGCTGTAGCCGACGGCGGCTACGGTCGGGGTCGAGCTGCTGCAGCGTCCACATACAGGCGAGCGTGCCGCGCGAGTGTGACCTCCGTCAAGTCCGCCAACGCGGTTGCTCCACGACACACCGTGACCTGTGCATCTCAGGCCCGTGCCGCCGTCGGCGCCGTAGCGAGGTCTTAACGAAAGCTCACTCAGAGTGGCCAGGCGCCGCGGCGGATCCACTCGAAGACCACGGACAGCGCCGCCGCCGTCCAGCCGACGCCGACCGCGGCGGCCACGCCGACCGCCACGCCCCGATCACCGAACCTGAGCAGGGCGTACGAGACCAGCCAGGCGGCCATCCCGGCCGCCACCGTCCAGCCCACGTATCCGCTGATGGTGATCCCGAACAGGCCGAACGCCAGCAGCCACACCCCGGTGGCCAGCGCGCCGACGACCACGGCCCACGGCCGCACGGGATGGGGCTCACGCAGGACAGGGCGCGTCCGAGGCTGGGTCACGCCCCTTCAACCGGCAGAAACGCCGTCACGGTACGGCGATCGGCCGCCACCGCGGTGATCCAGCCCCCGGCCTGCCCCAGCCGCAGCAGGGTCTCCGCCCGCACCGGCAGCTGCTCGGGCCGACCGGGCGCGGGCGGCCACGCCGTACGGGCCGAGTGGCCCTCCAGCGCCCAGTCACGTACCGCCCGGAACGGGTCGCGGGCCTCCATCGCCTTGGCCGCCTCGTCCAGCCGCCGCTGCACGTCGGCCAGCGCGTGCTGCACCGCCTCGGTGTTGCCGCTGCACATCGCCGCGGTCAGCTCCGGCGGCGCCCCCGCCACCCGGCTGCCGTCCCGGAACGAGCCCGCGCCCAGCGTCAGCGCCAGCGGATCGGTCGCCGCGGCGGCGGCCAGCGCCAGCGCCAGCAGGTGCGGCACGTGGCTGATCACGGCCACGGCGCGGTCGTGCTCGGCGCTGGTCGAGGGCACCACCCGGGCGCCGAGCTCGGTGAGCAGCCCGGCCAGGGTCAGCCAGTCGTCCACCGCCGACGCCTCGTCCAGGCACAGCACCCAGGCGCAGCCGGTGAACAGGGCCGGGTCGGCCGCGGCGAAGCCGGACGTCTCCCGGCCCGCCATCGGGTGGCCGCCGACGAACCCGGCGAGCGGGTTCGCGGCCATGCGCAGCCGCCGCGCCACCGCCTCCCGTACCGGGCCCTTCACCGAGGTCACGTCCGTGATCAGGCCGTGGAAGCCGCTGGCGACCAGCGCGTCCAGCACGTCGTCCAGCGCGGGCAGCGGCACGGCGAGCACCACCAGGTCGGCGTCGGCCGCCGCGTCGCGGATCGTCGCGGTGACCTGCCACCGCTGGTCGGCGGGCACCCGGGCCGCCGCGGTACGCGCGGTGGCCCGCACGGCCGGGTCGGCGTCGAAACCGAGCACGTGGTGCCCGGCGGCGGCCAGGGCCCGCAGCAGCGACCCGCCGATGAGACCGAGTCCGATGACGGCGATGTTCACGTGGGCAGCCTGCCACACCGCGCAGCCAGCGTCGGCCCGGTGCCTGCCTCGTTGGGCATGACGTGCTCAAACGCCCTACTTTGCGTAGTATCGCGGTGACGGCAGTGCTCGGCGCACTGCTCGCCCCGCTCACCGGCGCGGCCACACTCGCCGCCCCGGTCAACCCCAAGCCCAGCCCGTCGGTGACCTTCAACGGGGAGGTTCACGCCACCACCTACTGGGGCGACACCATCTACGTCGGCGGCGACTTCACCGCCGCGACGGTCGGCGGCAGCACCGTCAGCCGGTCGCGGGTCGCGGCGGTCAACGCCCGCACGGGCGCCCTGCTGCCGTGGAACCCCAAGGTCGACGGCATGGTCCGGGCCATCGCCACCGACAGCGACGGCGTGTACCTGGCCGGGGACTTCCAGTCCGTCAACGGGTCCAGCCGGGACAGCCTCGCCAAGGTCAACCACTCCGGCGTGCTGCAGTCCACCTTCAAACACAGCATCTCCAGCGGCCGGCCGTACGACGTCTCCGTCGGCGGCGGACGGCTCTACCTCGGCGGCTCCTTCGCCGTGGTGGACGGGCACACCCGGCGCGGAGTGGCGGCCTTCGACCTGAACACCGGGGCGCTCGACCTGAACTGGAACCCGAAGCTCAACGACGTCGTGCGCGCCGTGCTGTACACACCCGGCCGGGTCTACCTCGGCGGCAAGTTCAGCTCGGTCAACGGCCTGCGCGGCACCGCGAAGATGGCCGCGCTCGACCCGGCTACCGGCGCGGTCGACCTCGGCTTCTGGTCGCACATCAGCGCGATGGTGCACGACATCACGGTCAGCGGCAGCAGCGTCTACGCCGGGATCGACGGCACCGGCGGCCGCGCCAGCGCCATGGACACCGCCGGTAACGTCCGCTGGACCGTGACCACCGACGGCGACGTACAGGCGATCGCGGTGCTCGACGACGTGGTCTACCTCGGCGGCCACTACGACAACGTGTGCCGCAGCGCCGCGACCGGGCCCAAGGGCGTCTGCATCGACGGGTCCATCCGGCGGGTCAAGCTGGCCGCGGTCAGCGCGGGGAGCGGGAACCTGCTCGACTGGACCGCCAACGGCAACGGCTCGGTCGGGGTCATCGCGCTGCGGGCCAGCGAGCAGCTGGGGCAGGTCGTCGCCGGTGGCGCGTACACGGCGGTGAACGGCAGCACCCAGCGGCGGTTCGCCCTGTTCAACCTGGTGTCCCCGCAGGGGCTGGGCATCAGCTGGTAGCGGTACGTGAAACGGTCGCCGAGCCCGGTGGGCCCGGCGACCGTTCGCTATTTGATGTACTGCTGCAGGGTCGTGGCGATCAGGCCGACCACGATCGGCGACAGCACCACCAGCGCCGCCTTGAGCTCACCGATGGTCGTCTGGTCCAGCCCGAGCATCTTCTCCAGCTTCGCCTTGTTCTCGGCGGCGTCGACCAGCTCGGCGGCGGGCACGTCGGCCAGCGAGAAGTGCTCGGCCATGAACAGCGCGCCGCGGCGGCGCAGCATCGCCGCCGTCGGGGTGTACATGGTGCCCACCACGAACGAGGCCACGACGCCGGAGAAGAGCACCACGCCGGTGTCGAGCTTGGCCCCGAAGCCGGTCGCGGCCGCGTTCACGCCCATCACCAGCAGCACCAGGATGCCGAGCTGGCTGAGCATGCGGGTGCACATCGTGCGCAGCCGCAGCAGCGCGTCGAGCTGCTGCCCCGGGGTGCCCGCCAACCGGAACGACGCCACCTGCTTCACCGCCGCCAGGGTCGCCGCCGAGCTGAGGCCGCCGCCGATCGCCACCGCCGACAGGCCGATGCCGCGCTCGGTGAGGTTGTTCGTGCCGGGGGTGCCCGGCACCAGCACCGGCGTCAGCGCCACCAGCGTGCAGGCGATCACCAGCACGGTCAGCACCGACAGCCACACCCGCCAGCGCACCACCCGGTGCAGCCGGACCACCTCCGCCCACCGGGACAGCCCGAAGCCGAACGCCTCCCCGGCCGCGGCGCCGAGCAGCGCCGCCAGCAGCAGGAACACCATCGTGTGGTCATCGCTGGTAGCCGCGATGGCACCCGCACCGGCGGCGCCGACCACCATGGCGAGCAGCCGGAAGTCGCCCACGGTCAGCGTCTCGGACTGCTCCGGTGCGCTGTAGTCGACCGTGGCGGCGACCGCCGACGCCTCCGTCGGGGCGGCCGTACGCTGCTGGATCACTCGATACTCTCCCGTCGGCATGGGTTCAACCGGCATGTCTTCCTCCCCATGCCGCGCCGACCACCGCGCGGCCTGCGGACACTACCGCGCCGCCGGAGACACCGACAATCCTCCAATGTGGGCCGCGACCAGCGCCAGCCCCGCGGCCTGGGCTAACCTGCACCGGTGGAGGAGCTGCGGGCGGCGCTGAAGGGCGACTGCCACGTGCACACCGACTGGTCCGACGGCGCCGATCCGATCGAGGCGATGGTGGCGGCCGCGGCCGCGCTCGGCCACGACTACGTGGTGCTGACCGACCACTCGCCCCGGCTGACCATCGCCAACGGGCTGACCCCGCAGCGGCTGGCCCGCCAGCTCGACGCCGTGGCCGCGGTGAACGCCGCCCTGGCGGGCACCGGCTTCCGGGTGCTCACCGGGATCGAGGTGGACATCCTGCCCGACGGCTCACTGGACCAGGAGGCCGAACTCCTGGCGCGGCTCGACGTCGTGGTCGGCTCGGTGCACAGCGAGCTGAAGCTGGACCGTGCCAGGATGACCCGCCGCATGCTGCGCGCCCTGGCCGACCCGAACCTCGACATCCTGGGCCACTGCACCGGACGCAAGCTGCCCGTGGTCACCGACGCCCGGCACTCCGGCGGCCGGGCGACACCGCGCCGCCGCGCCCCGAGCAGCTTCGACGCCGACGCGGTGTTCGCCGCCGCCGCCGTACACGGCAAGGCCATCGAGATCAACTGCCGCCCGGACCGCCTCGACCCGCCGTCGAACCTGCTGCGCAAGGCCGCCCAGGTCGACGGCCTCCGCTTCGCCGTCAACACCGACGCCCACGCGACGGCCCAGCTCGACTGGCTACCCAACGGCTGCGCCCGCGCCACCGCCGCCGGCATCACGCCCGACCGCGTCGTCAACACGCTCCCTGCCGACGCCCTACTCGCCTGGACCCGCTCCCGCTGACCCTTGCCCGGCGGGTGCACGCAGGTCGCGATCTTCAGCGACTGCTGTTGCAGTTGACCGCTGTCAGCGGGCAAAACCGCAGCTTCGGTCCCTGACGCGCGCAGCGAAATGACCACTAGTGGCGATCTTGGCACCGATTCGACCCGTGATCGTTGTCCCAGGTCATCAACTCGACCTGGAACTGAGAAAGCGACCCCAAACCGCGATCATCGAGGCCCTGGCCCGCTGTGTGGGGTCAGCTCAGGCACGTGGCCTGCTGCCGCGGGTCACGAACGATCACGAACGGGATACGCCGGGGGCGGGTCGGCGGGCGCGGAGAGCGGAGAAGGCGCCCTGGGCGATGGCGACGCCGAGCAGGACGATGAGGGCGCCGACGGGCTGGTTCCAGTGCAGGGACTCGTCCAGTACGACGATGCCGAGCAGCGTGGCGACCACCGGCACCAGGTACGTCACGTACGCGGCGGTGGAGGCGCCCTTGGTGGAGATGACCCGCATGTTCAGCGCGAACGCGATGCCGCTGCCGAACACGCCCAGCGCCGCCACCGCGCCGATGGCCTGCCAGGACAGGTCGGCCGGCGCTGTCGGGGCGCCCGAGATCAGCAGGGCGGCGAGCACCGAGGCGACCGAGGCGACGATGGTCTGTGCGGCGGCCAGCGACACGCCCGAGGCGGTGCCCCGCCCGGTGACGAAGCGCTTCAGGTACGGGATGGACACGCCGTAGCACATCGCCGCCGCGCCGCACATGAGCTGCCCCACCAGCGAGGACGAGCCGTCGGAGTGCCAGAAGCCGAGCACCGTCAGCACACCGGCGAAGCCGAGTCCGAGCCCGACCGCGGCCCGGGTGGTGAACTTCTCGGTGCGGAACACCAGCACCGCGAAGGGGAGCACCCACAGTGCGGTGGTGGCGTTCCAGATACCCGCCACGAGGCTGTCGACCCGCTCCTCGCCGTACCCGAACAGGGTGAACGGCAGCGCGACGCCCACCACGCCCGGGACCAGCATGTGCGCCCACAGCCCGCGGTCGCGCGGCAGCCGCGCCCCGGTGACCAGCATGATCGCGAGCAGGGTCAGCGCGCCGATGGTGATGCGGCCGGCCGCCACCCAGGTCGGGTGCAGTTCGGCGACGCCCATCTTGATGAAGATGAAGCTGGAGCCCCAGATCACGGCGTTGGCCGCGAACGCCGGCACCCAGGCAGAGGCAGCAGTGGCCGACGTCGAAGTGTCAGGAGCGATGGCGGTGTTCACCCCTGACACACTGCCAGAGATCGGCGCACCGTCGCCAGCGGGTTACGGACGCCGTACCGCGAATTCCCGCCACGCCTAACTCGCCTGCGACAGCGCGGCCCCGTCGGCTAGGTTCCTCCCATGGGACGTGTTGATGACCTGGCCGAGCGGTATGTGGACGAGTGGGCGCCGCTGAGCCCCACGGGCGCCACCTACGTCGGTATCAGCGGATATGACGACAAGCTGGATGACCTCTCCCTCGACGGGTTCGCGGCACAGGCCGACCTCGACCGGCGCACCCTGACGGAGCTGAACGCGCTCGAACCGCAGGACCAGCGCGAGTTCGTGGCCAAGGAGGCGATGGTCGAGCGGCTGGGCCTGGCCCTCGCGCGCTACGACGCCGGCGAGGTGACCAGCGACATCAATGTCATCGCCAGCGCCCTGCACAGCATGCGCGGCGTGCTGGACCTGATGCCGACCGAGGGCGAGGAGGCGGCGTCGGACATCGCCAAGCGGCTCGCGGGCTTCCCGCACGCCCTGGCGCAGTACCGGCAGACCCTGCTGGCCGACGCGAAGGCCGGGCGGGTCAGCGCGCGCAAGCAGCTCATCGAGGTCGCCGGGCAGTGCGACGTGTGGACCAGCGCCACCGGGGACGACTTCTACCTGGGGCTCGCGGGCCGGATCGAGGCCACGGGCGCGCTGCGTACCGAACTCGACCGCAGCGCGGCCGCCGCCAACGAGGCCACCGCCGCCTTCGGCCGGTTCCTGCGCGAGGAGCTGGCGCCCTACGGCCGGGAGAAGGAGGCGGCCGGGCGCGAGCGCTACGAGCTGGCCTCGCAGTTCTTCCTCGGCGCGAAGGTCGACCTGGACGAGACGTACGCGTGGGGCTTCGAGGAGCTGCACCGGCTGGAGAACGAGATGCGCGGGGTGTCGGCGCGCATCGTCGGGCCGGGTGCCTCGATCGACGAGGCCGTGGCGAAGCTGGACCAGGACCCCAGGTACCTGATCCAGGGCAAGGAGAAGTTCCGCGAGTGGATGCAGCAGCTGGCGGAGAAGGCCGTCTCCGACCTCAACGGCACCCACTTCGACATCCCGGAGGCGATCCAGCGCATCGAGTGCCGCATCGCCCCGACCAGCGACGGCGGCATCTACTACACCGGCCCGAGCGAGGACTTCACGCGCCCCGGCCGGATGTGGTGGGCGGTGCCCGCGGGCGTGGACGAGTTCTCCACCTGGCGTGAGGTGACCACGGTCTACCACGAGGGCGCGCCCGGCCACCACCTGCAGGTGGGCCAGGCCGTCTACAACGCGGAGAAGCTCAACCGCTGGCAGCGGCTGCTGTGCTGGTGCTCCGGCCACGGCGAGGGCTGGGCGCTGTACTCCGAGCGGCTCATGGACGACCTGGGCTACCTGGCCGACCCGGCCGACAAGCTCGGCATGCTCGACGGGCAGGCGTTCCGCGCCGCGCGCGTCATCGTCGACATCGGCATGCACCTGGAGCTGGAGATCCCGCGCGACAACCCGTTCGGGTTCCACCCGGGCGAGCGCTGGACGCCCGAGCTGGGCTGGGAGTTCCTGCGCGCGCACTGCCGCATCGGGGACGAGCAGCTGCGGTTCGAGCTGAACCGGTACCTGGGCTGGCCGGGGCAGGCGCCGTCGTACAAGGTCGGCGAGCGGATCTGGCTGCAGGCGCGGGATGACGCGAGGGCGCGCAAGGGTGCGGCGTTCGACCTGCGGCAGTTCCACTCCGACGCGCTCGATCTGGGCGCCCTCGGCCTGGACCCCCTCCGCAAGGCCCTCGCCCGCCTCTGACCCGGGATAAGGAAGGGCCCCTTATTATCGGAATCCGATGTAAAAGGGGCCCTTCCTAACGTCACTTCGTGGCGGTGATCGAGGTCGCCGTGAGGGTGTCGTTCTGGGTGGTGCCCTGGATGGTGACCTGGGTGCCGGCCTTCAGCTTGGTCAGGTCGACCTTGGTGGCGTTCTGCACCGTGGTGGTGCCGCTGGTCTTGATGGTGACGATCTGGCCGTCGGCGGTCTCCACGTACACCGTGCTCCCGTCGATCAGCTTGATCTTCCCGGTGACCGAGCTGCCCGCCGCCTGCCCGTTCCCGGTGCCGGTCTGGCCGCCGTTCTGCCCCGCGCCCGGGAACCCGCCGGGCAGGCCCTGCCCGGTGAACCCGCCCCGGGCCCCCGCCCGGTTGGCTCCGGCTCCGCCGGCCGATGCGGCCGACCCGGCCGAGGTGCCGAAGTGCTGCTGCACCTGTACGCCGGCCAGGAAGCCGCCGCACATCAGCACCAGCCCGAGCAGTGCCCCGGTGCCGCGGGTGAGCAGCGGCCCGCGCCTGGCCCGGGCCAGGCCGACCATCAGGTCGTCCATCGGCTCGGTCCGCCCGTCCACCGGCTCCGTCCGCGCTTCGTCGCGGATCGCGTGCTTCATCTCAGGTGCTCCCTTACTCGTACCGGAGTGCGTCGATGGGCCGCAGGCCGGCCGCGCGGCTGGCCGGGTAGCTGCCGAAGAACAGGCCGATCGCCACGCACACGCCCAGTGCCAGCAGCACCGAGCTGGGCACGATGACGGGCTGGATGCCCACGATCTTGAAGTTGCCGCCGATCAGGGCGGCGCCGACGCCCAATCCGCCGCCCGCGAGACTGAGCAGCGTCGCCTCGATGAGGAACTGGGTCAGGATCACCCGGCGCGGTGCGCCGAGCGCCTTGCGGATACCGATCTCGCGGGTACGTTCGGTCACCGACACCATCATGATGTTGGTGATGCCGATGCCGCCGACCACGAGGCTGATCCCGGCGACCGCCCCCAGCAGCACGGTGAAGGTCTCGGCGGTCTCGGTCCGGGTCGCCAGCAGCTGGGAGGCGTCCCGGATCTGGTACGGCGTACTGCGCGCCCCTTCCGCCACGTGCATCTTCGCGTTCAGGATCGACGTGATCTCAGCCTTGGCCGAGGCGACCGCGTCCGCGTTCACCGCCTCGACGGTGATCGACGAGACCGGTCCGTAGCCGGTGAGCGCCCGCTGCACCGCCGACAGCGGCGCGATCACCACGTCGTCGGGGTCGTTGAAGCCGGTCGAGCCCTTCTTCTCCAGTACGCCGACCACGGAGAAGATCTGCCCGCCGATGCCGATCTGCTGCCCGACCGGGTCGACCGTGCCGAACACCTCCGACGCGGTGGTCGCCCCGATCACGGCCACCCGGGACGCCTGGTCCACGTCCTCATCGGTGAACCCGCCCCCGGTCCCCACCTTGCTGTTGGAGGCCTCGAAGTACGACGGGTACGTGCCGATCACCTGGTTCACGTCGTACGAGGTGTCGCCGAAGGTGACCGTCTGCGAGCTGCTGACGACCGGCGAGACGCTCTTGACGTCCGGCGCGGACTCCTTGTCCTGCAGCGCCTTGACGATGTCGAGGGTCAGGTCGGTGCGGTAGCCGGTCGCGCCGCCGCGCCCGCCCTGCACCTGCAGCGTGTTGGTGCCCAGCGCCTTGAGGCTGTCCTCGACCGACTTGGCCGAGCCGTTGCCGACCGCGACCAGCAGGATCACCGCCGCGACGCCGATCAGGATGCCGAGCACGGTCAGGCCGGAGCGCAGCTTGTTGGCGGACACGCCCCGCACCGCGAACTTGAACACCTCCCAGAAGCTCACGCTCCGACCTCCTCTCGAATCCGGGCCGCGTCCAGCGGCCGGTTGCGCACGTCCTGGACGATCTGGCCGTCGACCAGCCGGATCACCCGCCGGGCGTGCGCGGCCACCTCGTCCTCGTGCGTGATCAGCACGACGGTGCGGCCCTCGTTGTTGAGCGAGTCGAGGATCGCGAGCACGTCCCGGGTCGACTTGCTGTCCAGGTTGCCGGTGGGCTCGTCGGCCAGCAGCAGCGCCGGCTCGCTGACCAGCGCCCGCGCCACGGCGACGCGCTGCTGCTGGCCGCCGGAGAGCTGGTTCGGGTCGTGCTCGGCCCGGTTCGCCAGGCCGACCAGGTCGAGTGCGGCCAGGGCCCGTTCGCGGCGGGCCGCGGGCTTCACGCCCTGGTACGCCAGCGGCAGCTCCACGTTGGCCAGCGCACTCGTACGCGGGATCAGGTTGAACGACTGGAACACGAACCCGATGCGCCGGTTGCGCACCAGCGCCAGCTGCGCCTCGTTCAGCTCGCTGACGTCCACCCCGTCCAGCCGGTACGTGCCCGAGCTGGGCACGTCCAGGCAGCCGAGGATGTTCATCAGCGTGGACTTGCCGGAGCCGGACGAGCCCATGATGGCCAGGTACTCGCCGCGCTCGACAGTGAGGGTGACCCCGGCCAGGGCGTGCACGGTGGCCTCGCCCTCGCCGTAGGTCTTGACGATGTCCTGCACCTCCAGGACCGGGCGGCTCATCGGGTGCCCCGGTTCGTACCGGTGCCGCCGGTGCCCGGACCGCCGCCGAAGCCACCGCCGGTGAACCCGCCCGGACCGCCGCCGGGGAACTGCTGGTTGTTGGTCGTGCTGGTGACGGTCGCGAGCACGACCTGCTCACCGACCTCCAGCCCCGACACGATCACCGTGTACGAGTCGCCCTTGAGCCCGATCTGCACCGCCCGCGTCTCCTGCACCCCGTTGGCCAC
The DNA here is from genome assembly GCF_029948125.1 of Catellatospora sp. KI3. Lineage (GTDB taxonomy): Bacteria > Actinomycetota > Actinomycetes > Mycobacteriales > Micromonosporaceae > Catellatospora. The sequence continues at coordinate 137,463 of NZ_JASAMB010000006.1, read as the reverse complement.
CACCGTCACCGTGGTACGGCCACCAGCCGTCTTGACCGCAGCCGCGGGCACGTACACCGCGCCGTCGACCTCGTCGACGGTCACGGTCAGGCTCACCGTCTGCCCGAGCCGGGTCCCCTCCGGGATGCTGTCCAGCGCCACCTCGATCGGGTACGCCACCGTGTTGCCGGAGCTCGCCGTCGGCGAGATCGCGGTGACCCGGCCGGTGGCGGTCACGCCGCTGAGCGCGTTCCAGGCGACCGTGGCGGCCTGGTCCAGCTTGAGCCGGGTGGCGTCGGCCTCGGCCACGCTGGCCGACACCTTCAGCTTCGTCAGGTCCGCCAGCTGCACGAACCCTGAGGAGGAGCCGCTGCTCGAACCGCTGCCGCCGCCGGAGCCGCCCGACGAGCCGCCGACCGCGCCGCTGATCGCGACCACGGTCCCGGCCATCGGGGCCTTGAGCACCGTGCCGTCCACGGCCCGCTGCGCCGACTTCACGGCGGCGTCGGCCTGGTCGAGCTGGTTCTCGGCGTTGGCGATCGAGCTGTCGTCGCCGCCGTCCTCGGCCCGGTCCAGCGCCTCGGCGGCCGCGCTGCGGTTGCGCCTGGCGGTGGCCAGGTTCTCGGTCACCTCGGTCGCGTCGACCGTCGCCAGCGTGGCGCCCTTGGCGACCCGGTCGCCGACCTTCACCTTGATCGCGGTGACGGTGCCGGCCGTGGTGAAGTCGGCCGACATGGTGTTGGCCGAGGCCACGGTGCCGTCGGCGGTCACCGTCGCGGTCACCTTGCCCTGCGCCACGGCCACCGTGCGTACGGTCGTCGCCGCGGCCGGCGTACCGTCGCCATTGATCATGAAATAGGCCCAGACGCCGCCGCCTACCAGCACCAGCACCAGAGCGCTGTTGAGCAGCGCGGTCCGCCCGAGCGGGACAGCTCGCCAGAATCGCATGGCGAGCATCGTCGCGGCACCCTCTGAGCGCCACCTCCCACGAACCTCGGAGCCACCTCGGAATCCCAGCCGCTCCGGTCCGGCACCTTTGTCGATCACGACCGGCGGATCGAACTAGGTTTGACGCAGGCAGAGCTGGCCGAGCGTGCGGGTATGACGCAGCCGCAGCTCTCCCGCCTGGAGTCGGGCGGTGCGACGCCCACGGTGCCACTGCTGGCTCGGCTCGCCGCCGCGTTGAACGCCGAACTGGACATCGCGTTCCGGCCGTACACCGCAGTCGCGGCCTGAAGCGGCCGACTCGGTGACATACATCTGATGCGCGTTAAGTAGCAAACGGAGCCTCGTTTGATACCTACAGGCCCTGTAGGTATCAAACGAGGCCGCTGATGCGCGTCAAGTAGCAAGCGGGAGCAGGACGCGGAAGGTCGAGCCGGCGCCCGGGGCGGTGGCGAGTTCGATCCGGCCACCGTGCGACTGCACGATCGCCGTCGCGATGGCCAGGCCGAGTCCGGCCCCGCCGTGGCTGCGGGCCCGGTGCGGATCGGCCCGGTAGAGGCGTTCGAAGATGCGCTCGGCGTGCTCCAGCGGCACCCCGGGCCCGGTGTCGGTCACCTCGACCACGGCCAGCGGCATGCCCTCGGGCAGGTCGGCGCCGACTGCCGCCACCACGGGCAGCGGGTCGCGGTGCACCGGCAGCTCGAACCGCTCCCGGTCGTCGTCGTCATCGCGCCGCGACACGTGCAGTGTGATCCGGGCACTCTGCGGGGTGTGCTGGAGCGCGTTGGCGACCAGGTTCGTGGCCACCTGCCGCAGCCGGTGCTCGTCGCCGAGCACGGTCACCGGCTCGAAGCCGTCCAGTTCGACGTTGCGCTGCGGGCTGCGTACGTGCGCGTCGCGGACCGTGTCGGCGCCGACGACGAGCAGGTCGACCCGGCCGCGCTGCAGCGGGCGCTCCTCGTCCAGCGCCGCGAGCAGCAGCAGGTCCTCCACGAGCAGGCCCATCCGGGACGCCTCCTGCTCGATGCGGGACATCGTCTCGTCCAGCTCCGGGCCGGGCGGGGCGCCGCCGCGCCGGTACAGCTCGGCGAAGCCCCGGATCGAGGTCAGCGGGGTGCGCAGCTCGTGCGAGGCGTCGGCGAGGAACTGCCGCAGCCGCTGCTCGGACTCGGTACGCGCGGTCACCGCGGACTCGATCCGGCCCAGCATGGTGTTCAGCGCGAGTCCGAGGCGCCCCGGCTCGGTGTGCGGATCGGGGCTGGGCACCCGGGCGGTCAGGTCGCCGCCCGCGATGTGCGCCGCCGCCTCCTCCATCTCGGTGAGCGGGCGCAGACCGATGCGCACCAGCCGGTGCGCGCCGAAGCCGAGCAGCAGCAGCACCAGCGCGCTGACCGCGAGCCCGCCGAACAGCAGCAGGTCGGTGGTGCCCTCGACCCGGCTCAGCGAGCCGACGGCGATGCGGTAGTTGCCGTCGGGGGACTGCCGGACGATGGCCCGGAACTCGTCACCGGAGGGGCTGGAGACGGTGAACGGCGTGTTCTGGCGCAGCTGCTTGATCTCGTCGCCTCTGCCGAACTGCGGAGCCTCGGACTGGAGGAGCCCGGTGAACGACTCGTAGCGGGGCGATTCGCCGTTGCGGTCGAAGGTCCACAGGGCGACGTCCGACAGGCCCGGCGGGAAGCGGTCGCTGTAACCGCCGGGCCCGCCCCGGCCGGTCTCCGTCGAGGTGCTGGGTGTCGCCGTCGGTTGGGGACGGTTGCCGCTGCCGAACCCGCCGAAGCCGGGCGCGCCGCCGAACCGCCGGATGTCGTTGTCGAGCTGCTGGACCAGGTAGTGCTTGAGCGTGGTGGTGGCGGCGAGGTTGGTGACGACCAGGGCGAGGGCGGCCAGGCCGACGACCGCGACGACCATCCGGGTACGCAGCGTCCACCGGCGCCACGGCGGCCGGGCCAGCGAGCGGATCACTCCTGCGCACCCCGGGGCAGCCGCAGGGCGTACCCGACGCCGCGGACGGTGTGGATCAGCGGCGGATCCCACTTGTCGACCTTCTTACGCAGGTAGTAGACGTACGACTCGACGATGCGGCCGTCGCCGCCGAAGTCGTAGCTCCACACCCGGTCCAGGATCTGCGCCTTGGACACCACCCGGCCCGCGTTGACCAGCAGGTAGCGGAGCAGGTTGAACTCGGTCGGGGACAGGTCGATGAGCTTGCCGCCGCGGCGCACCTCGTGCGCGTCCTCGTGCAGCTCCAGGTCGGCGTAGCGCAGCACCCCGCTGTCGGCCTGCTCGCCGCCGGGGCGGCTGCGGCGCAGGATGGCGCGGATCCGCAGCACGACCTCCTCCAGGCTGAACGGCTTGGTGACGTAGTCGTCGGCACCGATGGTCAGGCCGGAGATGCGGTCCTCGACCGAGTGGCGGGCGGTCAGGAACAGCACCGGGACCAGGTTGCCGTCCTGGGCGCGGGCCTCCGAGCGCAGCCGCCGGGCCACCTCGAAGCCGTCCAGGTCCGGCAGCATCACGTCGAGGACGACCAGGTCGGGGTCGAAGTCCTCGGCCGTGATGAGCGCGTCCCGCCCGTTGTGCGCGACCCGGACGTCGAACTCCACCAGCCGGAGCGTGGCCGACAGGAGGGCGCAGATGTTGGTCTCGTCATCGACGACCAGCACCTTGGTCCGGGTGCGTTCCGGCTGTGTCACTGCGGCCTCCACGTTCTGTCCACGCTACCTGGGAACCAGATGTACGCCCGCCACCTCGGAGAACCCTGGGAGCAGCGTGGGAGTGGTCTATGAGCGGGCGTTCAGCCGTACCGTGTCGCCCGCGTCGAGCCCGGCGACGATCTCGACGTTGCCGTCGCCGCGCAGGCCCACGGTCACCGGGCGCACCTGGCCGTCGACGAGCTTGACCTCGCCGGTGCCGCTGCCGGTCACCCGGACCGCCGACTGGGGCAGGTAGAGCACGCTCTCGGCCCTGTTCAGCACCACTGCGGCGGTGGCGCTCTGGCCGATGAGCAGGCCCTCGGGCGAGCCGTCGAAGGACAGCAGCACCTCGTACCGCACCAACGAGCCGGAGGAGGTGCTGGTCGCCGCCGTCTGGCTCACGGTCATCGGCAGCGTCTCGCCGGGGCGGTTGGCGAGCGTGACCGTGGCCTGCTGGCCGACCGCCAGGGTCACCGCGTCGGCCTCGGCGAACTGCGCCTGGACCATCATCTGCTCGACCACCCCCAGGGTGATGAACGTGCCCGAGCGCACCTCGTCGCCGGCCCGGCCGGAGACGGTGAGCACCTTGGCCGCGACCGGCGCGGTGATCTCCGTACCGGCCAGCTCGCGCTCGGCCCGGGCCAGCGTCTGCTCGGCCTTGTTCACCGAGACCTGGGCGCTGTAGATGGCGTCGCCGCCGCTGCCGCGACCGCCGCCGGTCGAGCCGCCGCCGCTGGACCCGCCGGTGGTGCCGCAGCCGCCGCCGGAGCTCGCCGACGGGCGTGGAGCGGACGACGCGCGGGGAGAGGCCGACGCCGACGGCGCGACGGTCGCCGACGTACTCGGGCTCGGGCTCGGGCTGGGGCTGGTCCTGGTGGACAGGGCGGCGGCCTTCGCGGCCGCCGAGGCGCACGCGGCGGCCGACGCCTTCGCCGCGGCCGAGGCGTCGGCGGCGTCCTCGGCGTCAGTCAGCGCCTGCCGGGCCTGGCTGAGCGCGTTGGTCGCGTCGGCGACGGCGGCCTGGGCGTCGGCAGGGTCGATCGCGGCGAGCACCTCGCCGGGCGTCACCTCGTCACCGGGCTTGACGGTCACCGAGGTCAGCGTGCCGGACAGGGTGAAGCCGAGCTCGCGCGTGGCTACCGGGGCGACCTTGCCCGAGGCGGCCACGGATGCCGTGACGTCGCCGCGCTTGACCTGGACCGTCGCGGGCGGTGTGGAGGCGGCGTCATCGGTGTCGAGCAGCAGCACCGCACCCGCCGCGACCGCGGCCACCGCGACCAGTCCGGCCGCGACGAGCAGGCCGCGCCGCTTCTTGCGCACAACGAACGTCATGGTCGGGCAGTGTCCAGGGCCCCGCTCGGTGATCCCTCCACCCGACCTCGGAGTCAGCTCAGAACTCGCGACTCCGAGGGTGCTCTGAGGTTCGGTCGAGGGAGTGTCGAGGCGGATGGCCGAAGGTGTGGGGCGTGATGAAGCTGATGACACGTCCGCGTCTCGGCGTGGCGGTGTTCGCCGCGGCCGCGACCGCGCTGGTGGGCCTGTCCGCCTGCGGTTCGAGCGACGAGCCGGCCGCGAGCGGCGACACCGGCGGCAACCCGATGGCGGCGTACACCGACTGCTTGAAGCAGCAGGGGATCACGCTGCCGGACAACTTCGGCGGCGGCTTCGGCGGCCGGGGCAACGCCAGCGGGCGGCCGACCGCGCGACCGACCGGCTTCCCGACCGCGTTCCCGACCGACCGCGTACGCCCCAGCGGCCAGCCCGGCGGCGGCTTCCCCGGCGGGAACTTCCTGCCCGAGGGCGTCACCCAGGAGGCCTGGCAGAAGGCACAGGAGGCATGCGCCTCGGTACGGCCCTCGTTCGGCCCCGGCGGCAACGGCTTCCGCAACGGCGGGCGCGACAACGGCGCCAACGCGGCGTACCGCAACTGCCTGGCCGAGCACGGCGTGCAATTCCAGCAGGGCCAGCAGCTGTCCACCGCCGACCCGGCCGTGGTCAAGGCGATGGAGGCCTGCGCGGTGCTGCGCCCCAGCGCCAGCCCCGCGGCCAGCTGACCCGCCGTTCAGGCGCAAGGAAGGGACCCTTCTTATCGCTTTACGTGGTAGAAGGGCCCCTTCTCAACGCGCTGGGGCGCGATGGCGGACTACTCCTGACCAGGGCGCCACAGCTCGCCGCGCAGCAGCTGCTCAGCACCGAGCCAGACCGCGTTCATGAGGCGGGTCGCGGTGCGGCCGGCGTCCTCCTCGGGATGGTCGGCGAGCCAGTCCGCCAGTGACTCGCTCGCGCCGACCAGCGTCAGCGCCATCGCGGTGATGTCCTCTGATTTCGCCTGGCGCCCCTCCGCGCGTACGGCGGCGTCGAGCCGGTCGGTGATCACCTCCAGCACGGTCTCCCGCATCGCGTTGACCACCACGGAGAACGGGTGCTGGTTGCGCGCCTGGCGGTAGAGGACCGACCAGCCGTCGCGGTGCGCCCCGACGAACTCGAAGAACCCCCGCATGCCCTGCCACAGCTGCTGGTCGGGCGGCAGCGTGGGATCGGCGGCCGCCTGGAGGTTGTCGACCAGCCGCATCGACTCGCGCTGCAGGCAGGCGACGAACAGTTCTTCCTTCGTGCCGAGGTACGCGTAGACCATCGGCTTGGACACGCCCGACAGCTCGGCGATCTCGTCCATGTTGGCCGCGTGGAAGCCGCGGCGGGAGAAGACCTGCACCGCCGCGTCGAGCATCTGCTGCTCACGCTCGGCGCGCGGGACTCTGCCGCCTCGGGGGACTCGTCTGCTCTGCACCTTGCCAGCCTATCTACTGTTACGTAAGGTTACGCACGCGTAAGTTTATTGGCTCCTGAGGTATCGGAGGACACATCATGTCCGAGATCGACCTGTCCGACTACAGCAACCTCGACCCCCAGGCCTTCGCCCAGATGGTGAAGTCGGCGTCGGACGCGCAGCTCAACGAGGTGCTCAGCGGCGAGCTGCGCGGCAAGATCCTCGACGAGATCTTCGGCCGGATGCCCGCCCTGTTCCGCCCGGAGCGGGCCGGGAACACCAACGCCGTGATCCACTGGATCATCACCGGCGGAGCGGGCGGCGGCTCGGACACGTACGAGCTGACCATCGCCGACGGCACCTGCGTGCTGTCGCCGTCCCCGGTCAAGGAGCCCAAGCTCGCCATCACCGTCGGCCCCGCGGACTTCCTCAAGGTCGTCTCGGGCAACGGCAACCCCGTCATGATGTTCATGACCGGCAAGCTCAAGGCCAAGGGCGACCTGGCGCTCGCCGCCAACATCGCGAACCTCTTCAACATCCCGAAGGCCTAGGACATGTCCTCGCTCGAGTTTTCCCTCGACCTCAGCGAGGAGCAGCGGGAGCTGCGGGACTGGGTGCACGGCTTCGCCAGCGAGGTCGTGCGCCCGGCCGCGGCCGAGTGGGATGAGCGGGAAGAGACCCCCTGGCCCGTCATCCAGGAGGCCGCCAAGATCGGCCTATACGACTTCGAGTTCCTGGCGAACCTGTGGGCCGACCCGAGCGGCCTGTCCATGTGCATCGCCAGCGAGGAATTGTTCTGGGGTGACGCGGGCATCGGGCTGGCCATCATGGGCACGTCGCTGGCGGTCGCGGGCATCTTCGGCAGCGGTACGCCGGACCAGATGGCCGAGTGGGTGCCGCAGTGCTTCGGCACCGCCGACGACCCGAAGGTCGCCGCGTTCTGCTCCACCGAGCCCGAGGCCGGTTCCGACGTGGGCGCCATGCGCACCCGCGCCGTGTACGACGAGGCCGCCGACGAGTGGATCATCACGGGTCAGAAGGCGTACGCCACCAACGGCGGCATCGCCAACGTCCACGTCGTCACCGCCGTGGTCGACCCGACGCTCGGCTCGCGCGGCCAGGCCGGCTTCGTCATCCCGCCGGGCACCAAGGGCCTGAGCACCGCCCGCAAGCTGCGCAAGCTCGGCATCCGCGCCTCGCACACCGCCGACGTCTTCCTCGACGAGGTACGCGTGCCCGGCCGCTGCCTGCTCGGCGGCAAGGACGCCCTCGACGCCCGCCTCGACCGCGCCCGCTCCGGCAAGCGCTCCTCCGGCCAGGCCTCGATGCGCACCTTCGAGCTGTCCCGCCCCGCCGTCGGCGCCCAGGCCCTGGGCATCGCGCGGGCGGCGTACGAGTACGCGCTGGAGTACGCCAAGGGCCGGGTCCAGTTCGGCAAGCCGATCGTGGAGAACCAGGCGGTCGCGTTCGCGCTGGCCGACATGAAGATGGAGATCGACGCGGCCCGGCTGCTGGTCTGGCGGGCGGCGTGGATGGGCCGCAACAACCGGCCGTTCGAGGCGGGCGAGGGCTCGATGTCCAAGCTCAAGGCGGGCGAGACGGCGGTGTCGGTCACCGAGAAGGCGCTGCAGATCCTGGGCGGCGCCGGCTACCTGCGTGAACACCCGGTGGAGCGGTGGTACCGCGACGCGAAGATCTACACCATCTTCGAGGGTACGAGCGAGATCCAGCGCCTGGTCATCGCCCGCGCCATCACCGGTGCCTCCCTCCGCTGACCACGCCCCACCCCCTGCCCCTTTTATTGACGCTGGCCTATCCAGAAGACGGTTTTCGGATTTCCGTCTACTGGATAGGCCAGCGTCGATTTAAATCACAGCCGGGGCGGCTTCACACACTAGTTACCGGCGGGTAATGTCACGGGCAACCCAGACGGTCCCAGGAGAGGCGGCCAACGGTGGACCTGCTCTTCATCGTCCGAACCCTGGCCCGGCGCGGCCTGCTGCGCCCCGGTTCCCCCAACCGGGTCGCCGACCAGCTCAACACCCTGCGCCGCTGGGGCTTCACCCTCGCCGGCGAGCTGCGCGCCGCCGAGGCCCGCGACCCCCAGCGCGTCGCCGTACTCGACGAGCAGCGCGGCCCCGTCACCTACCGCCAGCTGCTGCACCGCTCGCAGCGCCTCGCCCACGCCCTGTCCGCCACCCGCGGCATCCGCCCCGGCGACCGGGTCGGGCTGCTGTGCCGCAACCACGCCGGGCTGATCGAGACGATGGTCGCCTGCTCCCTGATCGGCGCCGACGCGGTGCTGGTCAACGTCGCGCTGTCCGCGCCGCAGCTCGCGGCGGTCACGCAGCAGCAGGAGCTGCGCCTGCTGGTGCACGACCGCGAGTTCGCGCCGGTCGCGGCCACGGCCGGGTGCGAGCGCCTGGACGAGGCCGCGCTGGAGGCGCTGATCGCGCACACGCCGCCGCAGGACCGGTGGGGCGAGGTCAGCCGCTCCGGCCGTACCATCGTGCTCACCTCAGGGACCACCGGCGCGCCCAAGGGTGCGCGGCGGCCGATCCCCCGGGGTTTCGGCCCGCTGGTCTCGATCATCGACCGGATCCCGCTGCACGCCTCGCCGCGCGGGCGCGACTTCGGCGGCGAGCGGGTGCTGATCGCCGCGCCCCTGTTCCACACCTGGGGGTACGCGGCGCTGCAGCTCGCCCTGGCCATGCGCGCCACGGTGGTGCTCCAGCGCCGCTTCGACCCCGCCGCCACGGCGGCCGCGATCGACGAGTACGGCTGCACCGCCCTGTTCGCCGTGCCGGTGATGCTGCAGCGCCTGATGGAGGCCGGGGCCGTGCCGCAGCACCCGCCGCGCATCGTCGCCGTCAGCGGTTCGGCGATGCCGGGCAGCCTGGCCAAGCGGTTCATGGACGAGTGGGGCGACTGCCTCTACAACCTGTACGGCTCCACCGAGGCCTCCTGGGCCTCCATCGCCACCCCCGCCGACCTGCGTACCGATCCGGGGACCGCCGGGCGGCCGCCGCACGGCACCCGGGTCGCGGTCCTGGACCCGTTCGGCCGCCCCGTGCCGACCGGCGAGGTCGGGCAGATCCACGTCGGCAACGAGATGCTGTTCGAGGGGTACACGCACACCTCCGGCGCCGAGGACCTGCGCGACGGGCTGCTGGCCACCGGCGACCTGGGCCACCTCGACTCCACCGGCCTGCTCTACGTCGACGGCCGCGCCGACGACATGGTCGTCTCCGGCGGCGAGAACGTGTTCCCGCGCCCGGTCGAGGAGCTGCTGTCCCGGCTGCCGCAGGTGCGCGAGGTCGCCGTCGTCGGCGTCCCCGACGCGCAGTACGGCCAGCGCCTGGCCGCGTACCTGGTGCTGCACCCGGGCCAGGAGCTCAGCGGCGACGAGGTACGCGAGTACGTGCGCCACTACCTGGCCCGGTTCAGCGTGCCCCGGGACGTGCACTTCCTGAGCGAACTGCCCCGTACCGCCACCGGCAAGGTCATCCCCCGCCTGCTGCGGGGGTGACCTGCGGGTCCGGTCAGGACCAGGGGGAGACGACCCGGCCCTCCTGGGCCGCCAGCGCGATGTCGGTGCGGTACTGCCCGCCCGGCAGGTCGACCTGCGCCGCCAGCTCGTACGCGGCGGCGCGGGCCGCGGCCAGGTCGTGGCCGGTCGCGGTCGCGCACAGCACCCGGCCGCCGGACGAGCGCAGCACCCCGTGCCCGTCGCGGACGGTGCCCGCGTGGATCAGTCCCTCGGCCCCGCTGATCGCGTCGCCGGTACGCGCCTGCTCCGGATACCCCGCACCGGCCACCACGACCGTCACCGCCGAGCCGTCGGCCCAGTGCAGCTCCGGGTGCTCGGCCAGGGTGTGCGTGGCGGCGGCGTGCAGCAGGCCGCCCAGCGGCGTCTCCAGCAGCGCCAGCACCGACTGCGTCTCCGGGTCGCCGAAGCGGCAGTTGAACTCGATCACCTTCGGGCCGGCCTTGGTGATGGCCAGTCCGACGTAGAGCAGGCCCTCGAACCGGTACCCCTCGGCGCGCATCTGCCGCAGCGTCGGGTGCACCACCGTCTCCATGACGTGGTCGACCAGCTCCGGCGGCGCCCACGGCAGCGGCGCGTACGCGCCCATGCCGCCCGTGTTCGGGCCGGTGTCGCCGTCGCCGATCCGCTTGAAGTCCTGCGCGGGCAGCAGCGGGCGGGCGTTCTCGCCGTCGGTCACCACGAACAGCGACACCTCGGGCCCGTCGAGGAACTCCTCGACGACCACGCGGGCGCAGCCTGCCGCGTGCCGCAGCGCCGCGTCGCGGTCCTCGGTCACCACGACACCCTTGCCCGCGGCCAGCCCGTCATCCTTGACGACGTACGGCGCCCCGAACGTGTCCAGCGCGTGCGCGACCTCGTCGGCCGTGGTGCAGGTGTACGCGCGGGCGGTCGGCACCCCTGCCCGCACCATGATCTGCTTGGCGAAGTCCTTCGACCCCTCGATCCGCGCCGCCGCGGCCGAGGGCCCGAACACCGGGATCCCCTTGGCCCGTACCGCGTCAGCCGCCCCCGCCACCAACGGCGCCTCCGGCCCCACCACGACAAGATCCGCCTCGACCTCGACGGCAAGCCGAGCCACTTCCTCAACCCGCATCGGGTCGATGGCCCGAACCTGCGCCACCTCCGCGATCCCCGGATTCCCCGGCGCCGCGATAACGGCCGTCACCTGCGGATCCCGCACCAACCCCAACACCAGGGCGTGCTCCCGCCCACCCCCACCAACCACCAATACCCGCACCCCCCCACCCTACCTTTCCCGTTGATCATGAACTTATGGCACGGCTCGACGGTGTGTCCCGTGCACAGCTTCCTGATCGACTTCGCTCATGTCGGCCAGGCGAGGGCACGGCGCACGATCGCCGGGATGGTCCGAGCATCGAGGGTGTCCCGCCACGTGAACCGGATCACGCGGTAACCGGCGTTCACCAACGCGTTCTGCCGTTCCCGGTCACGGAACACCGCCTCGGGCCGCTCGTGGACCTCGCCGCCGTCGGCTTCACCGATGAGCCGCGCCGAGCGCCACAGGAGGTCCACCCGTGCGATCGCCACGCCGACGGAGTCGACTATCACCGCCTGCAGTTCGTCGGGCGGCACCTTGCCGTCGACGCAACGCAGCCGAGACCGGGTCTCCAACGGCGATTCGGCGAGGCCGTCGGCAAGATCGACCCAGGTGCGGGCGCGGACAGCCCCGCGCCGACCGTCGAGCGCACCGTGCAGTCGCGGGAAATCGTCCTCGGTGAACAGTCCCTGATGGAGGGCCGAGTCGAGCACGGACACCGCCGCCAGCCGATCGACCTTGAGCATCAGATCAGCGACGGTACGCAGCGGCGTGGTGACGGCGATTCCGTCCACGGTCATCACCTCGCCCTCGGCCAGCGTGAGCTGGTGCGGCACGACGCTGGTATCGCCGAGCCGCCTGGGCACCGCCAGCTTCCCGGGCAGGCTGACATGCAACCGGCCGTCAAGCCGCAGACCGTGCAGACCGTGGATGACTGCGGCGCTTTCCAGCACGGCGACCGCGTGCGGACCGCCGGTCAGTACCGCGGCCCGGACCATCGCCCTGGCGCCCGGTGGCGCATCACCCTTGATGTCCGCGTCCACCAGGTAGACGCCACGACTGATCACCCGCCACAGCCCATGGCGCAGGTACCACTTGACCTGCCCGGTCGACAACCGCAACTCACGACACTGAGCCGCGGTGATCAGCCCGTCCTGCCGTTCCACCAGTCGTTGCACTGCGAGCATGACGAACAACCTCGCCCACAGCGAGCGGCCCGCTCAACCCCTGTGCAAAACCCTGTGGATAACCCGCCCGTTGATCAGGAACCTGTGCACAGGACACGCCGTCGAGCCGTGCCATAAGTTCATGATCAACGGGCTATAGCGGGGGTGGGGTGGGGCAGGGCGGGTGGGGGTTAGAGGAGGGGGTGGCGGAGGACGTTTTCTTCGCGGCCGGGGCCTACGCCGATCATGCTGATGCGGGTGCCGCAGAGGGTTTCCAGGCGTTCGATGTAGCGCTGGGTGTTCTCTGGGAGCTCGTTGAAGTCGCGGATCTTGGAGATGTCCTCCCACCAGCCGGGCATCCACTCGTAGATGGGTTTGGCGTGGTGGAAGGCGGTCTGGGTCATGGGCATCTCGTCGTAGCGCTCACCGTCGACGTCGTAGCCGACGCAGATGGCGACCTGGTCGAGGCCGCTGAGGATGTCGAGTTTGGTGAGGACCAGGTCGGTGAGGCCGTTGACGCGGACGGCGTAGCGGCCGATGACGGCGTCGAACCAGCCGCAGCGGCGGGGGCGGCCGGTGGTGGTGCCGTACTCGCCGCCGGTCTTGCGGAGGTGCTCGCCCATCTCGTCGTTCAGCTCCGTGGGGAACGGGCCGGCGCCGACGCGCGTGGTGTACGCCTTGATGACGCCGATGACCGAGGTGATCCGGGTCGGCGGGATGCCGCTGCCGACGCAGGCGCCGCCCGCGGTCGGGTTCGACGAGGTCACGAACGGGTAGGTGCCGTGGTCGAGGTCGAGCAGGGTCGCCTGGGCGCCCTCCATGAACACGGTCTTGCCCTCTTCCAGGGCCTTGTTAAGGATCAGCCGCGTGTCGGCGATGTACGGCTTGAGCCGCTCCGCGTACGTCAGGTACTCCTCGACGACGGCGTCGACGTCGAAGCCCTTGCGGTTGTACACCTTGAACAGGATCTGGTTCTTCTCGCGCAGCACCAGCTCCAGCTTCTGCCGGAGGATGCCCGGGTCGAGCAGGTCCTGCACCCGGATGCCCATGCGGGCGACCTTGTCGCCGTACGCGGGGCCGATGCCGCGGCCGGTGGTGCCGATGCGGGCGTTGCCCAGGTAGCGCTCCACGACGCGGTCCAGCGCGCGGTGGTGCGGCATGACCAGGTGCGCGTCGGCCGAGATGAGCAGGCGCGAGACGTCGACGCCGCGCTCGGCCAGGCCGTCGATCTCGGCGAGCAGCACCTTCGGGTCGATGACGACGCCGTTGCCGAGGACGATCTCGGCGTTCGGGTGCAGGGCGCCGCTGGGCATCAGGTGCAGCGCGAACTTCTGCCCGTCCGGTGTGACCACGGTGTGCCCGGCGTTGTTGCCGCCGGAGAAGCGGACCACGTAGTCGACGCGTGATCCGAGCAGGTCGGTAACCTTGCCTTTGCCCTCGTCGCCCCACTGGGCGCCGAGAAGCACGATCGCTGGCATCTTTCCTTCGCCTCCTAGGCGAGCCGCGCGGCCACGCACGGCTGTGGTGACCCCGGGGTGCCAGGCTAACAGCTTGATCGGGCGGGGATGCCCGGGCAAGGCCGAAGGAAGGACGTCCGTTGTACGACGTGGTGCTGCTCAGCATGGTCGAGCCCGATGACGGCTGCTGCGGCGACGACAGCTGCGGCGACGGTCACACCAAGCAGTCGCCCGCCCCGCGTACGCCGGTGCTGCACTGCGCCGACGCGCTGCGGGCCGCCGGTGCCCGGGTGGAGACGGTCGTGGCCTGCTCGGACGCCGAGGTGGACGGGGTGCTGGCGCGGCTGGACGGCCCGCCGCGCGCCGACGGCCTGACCTGGCCGGACCCCGACGGCAAGACGCGGCTGGTGGTCGCGGTGACCGGGGACGGGCAGCTGCGGCACGTGCTGCGCCGGATGGTGCGCCGGTACGCCCCGCCGCCGTCGAAGCGGCCGGAGGACCTGGTCACGGGCCGTACCGTGCCGGATCTGCCCGCGGTCGCGGTGCTGCCGCTGGACGCCGCCGCCAAGGACCTGGCCGGGCAGCTGGGCCTGCCCCGGCAGCCCGCCGAGGTGGCCGCCGCGGTGCTCGGGGACGGGGTCCGGCGCCTGGACCTGCTGCGCCACGACGGGGGCTCGGTGACCCTGGACGGCGTACTGGTCGGCGGGGCCGATGGCGACGGCCGCCCGGCCCAGTGGCTGGGCCGGGTCGAGGTGGACGACCTGCTGCTCACCGACGGGGCGGACCCGCTGCTCGCGGTGGCGGTGGCCAACGCGGCCGGGGTGGCCCGCGCGGGCGGCCTGCCGCTGCTGAACTCCGCCGACCCGGCCGACGGTGTGATCGAGGTCGCAGTAGCGGTCCCGGTCACACACAAGCCGATGTTCGGCCGCGCCCGGCTGCGCATCGAGGTTCGCCGGGCGCGCGGCCGCGCGGTGTCGGTGACGCCGCGCGACGCCGAGGTCCCGCTGGTGGACGACTCGGTCGCGGGGTCGTTGGCGCGCAAGCGTTCCTGGTGGATCGAGCCGGGCGCGTGGGCGGTGTACACAGGTTGAAATGGGTGGGTTTCAAGGCTGCGCGCACTGGTTAGGCTGAGCCCCGGGAAACGCGGACCCGGGTCGTCCCCGCCGAAGGCGGGAGGGAACCCGGGTGGCACGGACTGACCTGGGGAGACTGGCATGACCGAGTGGGAGTGGCCGCCGGACGAGATCAGCGGCCCGGCGGAGGAGGCCAACCGGCCGGCCGGTGCGCGCGCCTCGGCACCGGTCCGCCGTCCGGGCGAGCAGCCGGTCGCCGGCGTACCGATGCCGGTGTCCGCGCCGCAGGCGGGCATCCCGCTGGCGGGCCCGCAGTCGGTGCCGCTGGACCAGACCGCGGCGTTCCCGCTGCCGCCCGCGCGGCCGCAGGGCGCCGCGCCGGTGCCGCTGCAGACGAACGCGATCCCGGTGCAGCCGCATGCCGCCCCGATCCCGGTCCAGCCGCACCAGCCCGCCACCGCGCAGCCCCAGCCGCAGGCGGGTGCCGCGCCCGGAGCCACGCCGCGGCTGCCGCTGGCCGGGGCGGACCAGGCCGGACCGGCGTCACCGTTCGGCCCGCCGCCGGTGCCCCCGCCGCACCTGCCGCCCGGCCCCATCCCGGTGCCCGTATACGACGAGCCCGTGTCGCATCCCCTGGACCGCCGCGACCCGGCGCTGCCCCTGATCGGCCCGGACGCCCCGGCTGCCCGGCCCGACGACCCGGACTCCTGGTCGGAGTTCGCGGACCGGGGCCCGGCTGGGCAGTCCCGGCCGCCCCAGTTGCCGGTCCGGCAGCCCCAGGCCAGCGGCATCAACCAGGCTCCGGCGCAGACGCCCCCCACGGAGCCGCAGCCCCCAGCGCAGCCGCTGGTGCAGGCCCAGCCCTCAGCGCAGCCGCAGCCGTTCGCGCAGGTCCAACCGGCGGTGCAGGCGCAGCCGGTGGTGCAGGCGCAGCCGGTGGTGCAGACCCAGGGCGGGCCGGGCCACGCCGGTCAGGGACAGCCGGGTTCCGCGCCGTCCGGCCGGGCCCCGGCGGTGCCACCCGTGCAGCGCCCGCCGGTCACGGCCGTGCCGCCCCAGCAGACCCAGCCGGGGGTATGGCCCGTGCCGCAGTCGAGCGGTCCGGTCCCCGCCCCGCCGCCGGGCCAGCCGGTGCCCCCGGTCATCCCCGGCGCCCCGGCCGTCCCGGGCGCGGGCGAGGTCTACCTGCCCACGGCCGAGGAGTTCGCGCGGCGGCGGGCCCAGCGCCCGGCCGACCCGGTGGCCCGGATGGGCATCCAGGCCGCGCTGCGCAGCGCGACGTTCGGGCTGGTGAACCTGAACCCGGGCCAGCGTGAGCAGGAGGTCCGCCGCGCCACCGATCTGGTCCGCCGCAACTTCGGCGGCCTGCGCCAGATCACCGTGGTCAACCCCAAGGGCGGCGCGGGCAAGACCGTGGCGGTGCTGCTGCTGGCGATGACCTTCGGCCGCAAGCGCGGCGGGTACGTGCTGGCGTGGGACAACAACGAGACCCAGGGCACCCTGGGCATGCGCTCGCAGCAGGACTTCCACTCGCGTACGGTGCGCGACCTGATGCGCGACCTGGGCCAGTTCACCGGGGCGCAGAGCCGCGTCGGCGACCTGTCGCAGTACGTGCGCGCGCAGGGCGACGGCATGTTCGAGGTGCTGGCCAGCGACGAGTCGGCGACCGCGGGCGAGATGCTGACCGCGCACGCCTTCTCGGAGATCCGCGAGGTGGTCAGCCGCTTCTACAAGCTGATCATGGTGGACACCGGCAACAACGTACGCGCGGAGAACTGGCAGGCCGCGATCGACGCGACCGACCAGCTCGTGGTGACCATGTCGGCCCGCAACGACTCGGCCGAGACCGCCGCCCGGATGCTCGACCACCTGGAGCAGACCGGCCGCAGCCGTCTGGTCCGCCAGGCGGTCACCATCGTGTCGCTGCCGCCCAGCCGCAAGGAGCTGGACATCCCGGCGATCGAGCGCCACTTCGCGGCCCGCACCCGAGCCGTCCTCATCGCCCCGTACGAGCGCATGCTCGACTCGGGCGAGCCCATCGACTACGGCCGCCTGTCCGACGAGTCCCAGGACGCCTGGCTCCGCATCGCAGCAGCAGTAGCCGAGGGGTTGTAGCTCGCCCACCAAGGACACCGACCACCGACCGGATTCCGTCCGCCGATGGTTGCCGCGAAGGAGCGTGACATCGCGCAGCGATGCAGCGACGCGCGGCTGCCATCGCCGCCCACCGGAGGTGGGCCCGAATCACGGTAGGGACGGAAGCCCGCGCCCGCGAAGGCGGGCGCCGGCAACTCAGCTCAGCTGTTGAGGGCGTCGAAGGCGGCGGGGTCGCAGTCGCGGAGGAACTGGGCGCAGCGGGCTGCCTCGTCGGCCTCGCCGATCTCCGCGGCGGCGACCGACAGCGCGTGCAGGCAGCGCAGGAAGCCCTGGTTGGGCTCGTGCGACCACGGCACCGGCCCGTGGCCTTTCCAGCCGCTGCGGCGCAGCTGGTCCAGGCCCCGGTGGTAGCCGGTGCGGGCGTAGGCGTACGCGGTGACGGGCTGGTCGGCGGCGAGCGCGCCCTGGGCCAGCGCGGCCCACGCGCCGCTGAACGTCGGGTGCGCGGCGGCCACGGGCATGGGGTCGGCGGCGGCGGCCAGGGCCGCTTCGGCCGCCTCGTCGGCGGGCAGCAGCGTGGCGGGCGGCTCGGGCATCAGGTTGCGCATACGGTCATTCAACCGAAAACCCGACGGGATGTCCCTCGACGCGGTTGAGCGATTCGTCACGGGCATACTCGGCTGATGCCGTCCACCACCCCGCTCGAGATCGAATCCCAGGAGGAGCTCGCCGAGCACCTGGCCAGGCACAGTCTGGCCGGGCTGACCGTGCAGGGCCTCACCGTCGCCGCCGACCTGTCGCACGTGAAGGTGAAGGACGCCGTCTTCATCGGCTGCACCTTCCCGACCCTGGCCGCCGAGGCCGCGCTGGTACGCCGGGGCGCGCACGTGGTGCCGGCCGCCGACTGGGCGCCGTACCCGACGCACCCGGCCCGGCTGTACACCTCGGCCGACCTGGTGGCCGGCTTCGCCGACGGCGGCTTCGAGAACATGTACGACACCCGCGTCTACCGGCACTTCGTGGCCGAGGGCGGGCCGAACGCCGGGGTGCGCGAGGCGCTGGCGCAGCGGCTGCACGACCACGGCATCGACAACGCGCTGTCGGACGCGCTGGCCGACGTGCCGAGCTCGCACCGGATCGGGGTGATGGGCGGGCACGCCGAGCCGCGCGGCTCTGCGGCGTACCGGCTGGCGGCGGCGTTGGGGCACGGGCTGGCCAGAGCCGGGCGGCTGGTCGTCACGGGCGGCGGGCCGGGCGTGATGGAGGCCGCGAACCTGGGCTCCGCACTGGCCGGGTACGACGCCGCGACCCTCACCGGGGCGATCGGCGAGCTGGAGCGGGCGCCGGACTTCCGCCAGCACGACACGTACACCCGGGCCGCGCTGAAGCTGCAGGCCGCGCACCCGACCGACGACCCGTGGGCGGGCGGCCTGTCCGTCCCCACCTGGCTGTACGGCCACGAACCCGCCAACGTCTTCGCGGGCCAGATCGCCAAGTACTTCTCCAACGCGATCCGCGAGGACGTGATCCTGCGCGTGTCCCGTGGCGGCATCGTCTTCGCCCCCGGCCGGGCGGGCACGGTGCAGGAGGTCTTCCAGGCCGCCACGAAGACCTACTACGCCAGCGACGGCGACAGCGGCCCCTTCGTCTTCCTCGGCCGCCGCTTCTGGACCGAGGACATCCCGGCCCCGGCCCTGCTCCGCACCCTGCTGTCCGGCGCCGGCGCGGCCGACCTGGTCCACGTGACCGACGACGTCGACGAGGCACTGGCGATCCTCTGCCCGCCGACACCCTGACCCGGCCGCCCTGACCACCCGTCCGGCCACGCGCCCGCGCCCTGTCGGGTGGACGCCGAGCAGCTGGCGTACCGCCGCGCGCGCCGCACCCAGTTGATCATGCAGTTTCGGGGAAAGTGCTGGAATTCGCGCCAAGATTCCTGCACTTTCCCCGAAACTGCACCCGATCTTGGCGCGGGCGCGGCGCGGGGCGCGGGTCAGGCGATGGGGATGCGGCGCCAGAAGCCGACGGGGAGGGAGACCTCCGGGTCGCCGGAGAGGCCGTTCTCGTCCATGGCGTTGAAGAGGGCGAGGCGCTGGTCGCCGAAGAAGAACTCGACGGCGTGCAGGACCTGGGGGCGCCAGGAGTTGGGGCTGATCCGCTCGATGATGTTGACGCGGGTGAGCGGCCGCCCGCGCGCCGACAGGATGGCCGGGTGGGTGTCGGCCCACCAGTCCAGGCGCAGGCCGGGCCAGTCCAGCGAGGCCTGCATGTCGATGGTGTCCCAGCTGATGGCGCACTCGTCGAACTTGCGGTGGGTGATCTCGATGTTGGCGTCGGGGAAGCCCAGGACGACGGGTCCGCCGGTGAACCAGCACTGCGAGTCGAGGTCCCACATGAGCCAGGAGCCGACCAGCGGCTGTCCGATGATGCGCGCGAACCGATGACGGTGCGCCCCGGCCAGCGCGTTCGCATCGTGGTGCCACATTGGCTCGTACCCCTCGATGCCCAGCACGGCGGGTCTCCTTGTCTAGACGCGGATCCGGACGATCGTACCGATTCCCGTCAGCGCTTGGGTGCAGCGCGGCGCGTGCGGCGCCGGTGTTGTCGGACTCACGTCTTCCGCGGACGCGAACGGCGGCCCCGGCCGGCGCGAACGCGGGCCGGGACCGCCGTGGCGATCCGGGTGGACTACTTGAGCTTGGTGCCGGTCGAGCGCAGGTCGTTGCAGGCCTCGATGACGCGCTTGGCCATGCCGGCCTCGGCGGCCTTGCCCCAGGCGCGCGGGTCGTACGCCTTCTTGTTGCCGACCTCGCCGTCGATCTTCAGCACGCCGTCGTAGTTGCGCATCATGTGGTCGACCACGGGGCGGGTGAACGCGTACTGCGTGTCGGTGTCGACGTTCATCTTGACCACGCCGAAGTCGAGCGAGTCGCGGATCTCCGACAGCAGCGAGCCCGAGCCGCCGTGGAACACCAGGTCGAACGGCTTGTCCTTGCCGTACTTCGAGCCGACCGCCTCCTGGATCTCCTTGAGGATCTCGGGGCGGAGCTTGACGTTGCCCGGCTTGTACACGCCGTGCACGTTGCCGAAGGTCAGCGCGGTCATGTAGCGGCCGCGCTCGCCCAGGCCCAGCGCGGCGGCGGTGGCCAGCGCGTCCTCGACCGTGGAGTACAGCTTCTCATCGATGGCGCCGACGACGCCGTCCTCCTCGCCGCCGACGACGCCGACCTCGATCTCAAGGATGATCTTGGCGGCGGAGGTCAGCGCGAGCAGCTCCTCGGCGATGCGCAGGTTCTCGTCCAGCGGGACCGCGGAGCCGTCCCACATGTGCGACTGGAACAGCGGGTTCTCGCCCTTGGCCACGCGCTCGGCCGAGATGGCCAGCAGCGGGCGGACGAACTTCTCCAGCTTGTCCTTGGGGCAGTGGTCGGTGTGCAGCGCCACGTTGACCGGGTAGTTCTTGGCGACCTCGTGCGCGAACGCGGCGAAGGCGACCGAACCGGTGACCATGTTCTTGATGGTCGGGCCGGAGGCGTACTCGGCACCGCCGGTGGAGATCTGGATGATCCCGTCGCTCTCGGCCTCCGCGAAGCCCTGCAGGGCGGCGTGCAGCGTCTGCGAGGAGGAGACGTTGATCGCGGGGTAGGCGAACGCGCCGGCCTTGGCGCGGTCGAGCATCTCGGCGTAGACCTCAGGGGATGCGATAGGCATCTGTGAACGCTCCTAGCGTGTTCGCGGATGACCGCGGCGGTGGTGTCGCCTGCCGTGGCGGCTGCGGGAAGACCGCGCTGTCCTCGTTACAGGAGTATTGCCTACGTCACTTGACCTGGCGAATTCACCCCTGGTGTCCGGCGCGCGATCGCCTCAGGCGGGCTGCTCGATCCGGTCCGGGACCAGCAGGCTCAGCGCCCAGCTCACCACGGCCATCACGATCGCACCCCAGAACGCGGGCCAGAAGCCCTCGACGTGGAACGGCAGCCGCAGCAGGTTCGACAGCCAGCCGACCAGCATGAACAGCAGCGCGTTGACCAGCAGCGCGAACAGGCCGAGGGTGAGCACGTAGAAGACGCAGCCCAGCACGTGGATGATCGGTTTGAGCACCGCGTTCACCACGCCGAAGATCAGCGCCACGGCGATCAGGGTGAGGACGTTGCGCACGGTCGTCGAGCCGTACACGTCGATGCCCTTCACCACCCAGACGGTGACCGCCAATGCCACGGCATTGATCACCCAACGGATCAGAAACCCCATATGGTCATCTTGTACGCCGATAGCAACATCTGCTGGCGAACCGGCAAGTGCGGTCGTACCGTGAAGCAATGACCGAGAACGCGGCAGGCGTGCCCGAGGCCGACGCGCTCGAGCAGGCCGCCCTGGCCGATCCCCTCGCCGACGAGGACCTCCTCAACGCGCTGCCCGACCAGCCCATCGGAGCGCCGGAGGCGTCGCTGCCCCCGGCCTCGGAGTGGGATCAGGTCGAGCAGCGGGTCGTGGCCGTGCCCGCCGAGGACGACTACGTGTGAAGCAGCCAGTCCGGATGCGTGGCGGCGAAGGACGCCATGCCGTCCTGGCGCAGTGCCGCCAGCAGCTGCGGCCCCACCTGCTCGTCGAGCAGCTCCCGGCCGTGGCCGTCGGCGCGGAAGCCGGGCTGGGTGATGCCGGTGATCTCGGCGCGGTCGACCCGGTTGAGCCGCATCGCCAGGCCCAGCAGGCTCATCCCGCCGGTGTCCAGGCTGACCCCCGGGGTGCCGAGCAGCCGGTGCAGCTTGCCCGCGTCCAGTAGCAGGTTCAGCTCGGCGGCGCGCTGGGCCAGGCCGAGCAGCACCCGCTGGCCGTTGCGGTCGCGGCCGTAGGCGCCGTCGGGCACGCCGTTGCCCCGCTGCCGCAGCAGGTCGGCCGCCTCGGCCCCGGCCAGGTCACGGCAGCCCGCCGGGTAGACGTGCCCGGTGTGGCGCGACTTCACGCTCGCGGGCAGGCACACCGGCACCCCGCCGAGGTCGTCGACGATGCTGCGCACCGAGCTGAGCTTGACCGTCGCGACGGCGTCCACGCGCACGCCGGTGGCCTGCTCGACGGTCCGCCGGGCCAGCGCGACCCCGCCGTACGTGTACGCGGCGTTGAGCCGGTGCCGCCCGTGCTCCGGGATGTCCACCGCCAGGTCGCGCGGCAGCGCCACCAGGTACGCCGCGTGCCCGTCGGCGGGCAGGTGCAGCAGCGCGACGGTGTCGGCGCGCGCGTCGGGCATCACGCCGATCTGGTCGAGCCCGAGCAGGAGCAGGTTGAGCGCGCCGGAGGGCACCGGCTCGGGCGACGGCCGGGCGAAGCCGGTCAGGCCGGTGACCGGGCCGGGCAGCACGTCGGCCCCGCGCCACAGGGTGGCCGGCACCGCGATGACGAGCGCCGCGAGCACCCCGGCCAGGCTGGTCCGGACCGCGGTCCGGCGTCGGCGCCGCCGCCCGGTCTCGGTGTCGATGGCCCGCCGCAGCGGCTCCGGCTCGGGCGCCTGCGCCTCGTGGGCCCGGAACACCGCCCGCAGCTCTTCCTCGATCATCGCATCGCTCCCATGCTGAGCTGCGCCCCGGCCGACTCGCGCAGCCGGGTGAGCGCCTTGGAGATGTAGCCGCGGGCGGTGCCGACGGTGCAGCCGAGCATGTCGGCGATCTCCGCGTCGGCGAGGTCTTCGTAGTAGCGCAGCACCAGCGCGGCGCGCTGCTGGCGAGGCAGCGTGGCCAGCACGGACCAGATCGCGTCGCGCTGGGCGCTGCGCTCGGCCAGGTCGTGCGGCACGGCGACCGTTTCGTCCGGTTCGGCGCGCAGGAACACCCGGCGGAACCAGGAACCGCGGCGCCAGTCCAGGTACTGGTTGATCATCATGCGCTTCACGTAGCGCTCGGGCGACTCGGCCCGCGACACCTTGCGCCAATGCAGCTGCGCCCGCACCATCGTCTCCTGCACCAGGTCCTGCGCGAGATGCTGGTCACCCGTGAGCATGACCGCGTATCGCGACAGCGCGGCCAGCCGGGCGGTGGCGAACTCCTCGTAGGTCACAGTCACCCCCTCGACTCCAAGGACGTGTCCAGGCGTCGGGAACATTGCCCGGTAGTCTTTAGCGGCGTGACCGTAGTCGACACTCTGCAGACCCTGGCCGGGGACCCCCTCGCGTCCGCCACCTTCGACGTGCTTGACCCGACCGACTGGCTGCGCTTGTTCGGCCCGGCCGCGCTGTTCGGGGTGTGCTTCATCCTCTTCGCCGAGACCGGCCTGATGGTCGGCTTCTTCCTCCCGGGCGACTCGCTCCTCTTCGTCGCCGGCATGATCGCCGCCGGCGTGATGACCGAGTACGACCTCTCGCTGCCGATCGGGTGGCTGCTCGTGCTGGGCCCGCTGTGCGCGATCATCGGTGCGCAGCTCGGCCACTGGCTCGGCGCGAAGTACGGCCGCCGCATGTTCAACAAGCCCGACTCCCGCCTGTTCAAGCAGGAGTACGTGGCCAAGGCGGAGCACTACTTCCAGAAGTTCGGCCCCCGCCGCGCCATCGTGCTGGCCCGCTTCATGCCGATCGTGCGCACCTTCATGAACCCGGTCGCGGGCGTGCTCGGCATGCCGGCGCGCCAGTTCCTGCTCTGGAACGTCGTCGGCGCGATCCTGTGGGTGGACGGCATCCTGCTGCTGGGCTACCTGCTGGCCAACCGGATCATCGACCTGATCGGCGGCGCCGACAAGATCGACCGGTACATCATCCCGCTGGTGCTGCTCATCGTCGCGATCTCGCTGATCCCGATCGCCGTCGAGGTCATCCGCGAGCGCCGCGCCAAGCGCCGCGGCGGCGAGACCCCGAACCACGCCGAGAAGGTCTCCGCCCTCTGATCGGAGCGAAAAAAGATCGCCGTCCCGGGCAGGTCCGGGACGGCGATCTTTTTTCGCGGGTACGACCTCAGGCCAGCAGCGCCTTGAGGAAGATGGCCCGCATCTGCTTCGGGTCGCTGACCTGGAACGCGGCGCCACCGGTGGTGGAGGCGATCGCCTGGAGGTCGGACAGCTTCACGTCCGGGCCGAGACCCAGCAGCACCACCCGCACCGGACGGGTCACGTCGGCCAGCTTCTCCAGCTCCTTCTGCATGGCCCGCAGCTGCATCCCGGTGTTGTCCTTGCCATCGGTGAAGATCACCAGCGTGTTGCTGCGCATCGGGTCGTAGCCCTGCACCATCGCCCGGTAGCCGTCGATGATCGCCTTGTACAGCGGGCACGCGTCGGTGAACGTCGGCTGCGCCGTGTTCACGGCGCCGTTGAGCAGGTCCCGCTGCGACTTCGACAGCTTGGCCAGGGGCACCACCGGCTGGTGCCCGGGGCCCGCGAAGGCCCACAGGCCGACCTCGCTGTCGTCGGTGAACAGCTTCAGGCCGTCGGCGGCCGCCGAGCGCATCACCTGCATCCGCGGGGCGGTGTTGCCGTTGCCGGTCATGGTCCGGTTCATCGAGGAGGTCACGTCGACCAGCGCGATGACCCGCGACGGCGTCTTGGCCGCGATCCAGACCGTCAGCACGCTGCGGACCTGGTTCATGTCGGTGAGCGGCTGCACGAACACGCTGGAGGAGGTGACGCCGTGGCCGACCGGGAAACCGGTCGAGGCGGTGCCGTCCGGCTTGCGCAGCCCCCGCTTGGCGAAGATCCCCGCGTAGTCGCCGCTGGTCAGCGCCGCCCGGAACAGGGCCGCCGCGGCCACCACCGGCCGCGGCTGGCGGGCACGCACGGCGTACGGGAAGTCGAGCGTCGGCGCGCCGGCGAGGTTCACGGCCGCCATCGGCGCGGACGGGCCGGTCGCGTTGAAGGCCACCACGGCCTGCTCGCTGACCGGCGCCCCGTTCATGCCCTTCCCGAACTGCTTCCACAGCTCGCCGGTGTCGGCGACCGGCCCGCCGACGCCGCGGAACGCCTGCACCAGCGCGGGCAGGTCGGCTTCCGAGGCGACCACGGCCTGGGCCAGCATCATCGCGCCGACCATCCCGGCGGTGTCGCGGCGCGGCTCGACGACGCCCAGCTTCAGCGCCGAGTGCTCGCCGAAGAGCAGGCCCTTGAGCATGGCCGGGTCGACCCCCTTGGCCAGCTGCGCGGAGAGCTGGCGGGCCGCGGTCTCCGGCACGGCCAGCACGATCGGGCTGGTCGCCAGCGAGGGCGCCTCGGCCTCGAAGATGTCGCGGTCGACCGCGCGCACCCGGCCCAGCCAGTACGACGAGTCGGGGATCCAGACCACGGGCAGGTCGTCGTCCTCGGGGGTCGGCGCGGGCTGGTCGGCCACATCGACCTGCCCGCCGGCCCACGTGCCCAGCGAGTTGGCCAGGTCGTAGGCGGGCTTGGAGATGACGTCGACCCGGACGCAGTCCTGGCCGACGACGGGGTTGGTGGTGGCCCAGCGCGCCGCGATCTCGGTGACGGCGGGGGCGACGGAGGGGTCGGCGGCGACGGTGAGGTTGATACCCCCGCTGCCGCAGCCGTCGGCGTCGGCGCTGACCGACTTGAGCACTACCGTGGCGACACCGCAGAGCGACAGCGCACCGATGATGATCACTGGTATCCGTACGGCGCGGCGCGCGAACAGGCCGCGGCGGCGCGGGGGTGCCTCAGGTTCACCCCAGCCACGACGGATATGACGTCCAGACATGGGTTACTCCCAGTGGATGCGGCGGCGCCGGGCCGGCGGCGGGGGTTACCGCGGCGGCAGCACGCCGAAACTTCGCGTCAGCTTAGAGGTACTGCGGCCTGCTGTAACGTGCTGACGGCAAGTTTGACCGAAGGTAGTCGGCCAGGTGCATTGCGATATATCGACGGTGATTCGGGCATACGCAAAGCGCCGCGGGGCGCACTCTCCGCGATGGAGAGCGCACCTCGCGGCGCGAGCAGGCCGTCGGGCCCAGCGTCAGCGAGCCTTCTTGGTGGCTCGCTTGCGGGGCGGGGTCAGCAGCTCGGCGACCGTGGCGATGGCCGACGGCACCAGGCTGTAGTAGGCCCACACACCACGCTTGTCACGGTTCAGCAGGCCCGCCTCGGTGAGGATGCGCAGGTGGTGGCTGACCGTGGGCTGGGACAGGCCCAGCGGAGCGGTCAGGTCACAGACGCACGCCTCGCCCTCGGGGGCGGACTGGATGAGGCTGAGCAGCCGGAGCCGGGCCGGGTCAGCGAGCGCCTTGAGCACACCGGCGAGTCGCTCGGCGTCGGCACGTTCAATCGGCTCGCCGGCGAGCGGCGAGATCTGAGGCAGCGGGGTTTCCACCAGAGCTGTACCCACGTGTATCTTCCTTCCAAACCAGCATCGATCCACCTACATATTAGCAGGTACGGATCGGAGTTCCGTTAGGCCGACAGGCCAAGGTCCGCCAACGTATAGGCGGCCCGGTACGACAGTCCGGCAGCACGCACCGTATCGCCCGCGCCTCGATCGACAATAACCGCAACACCGATGACCTCGGCACCCGCCTCCCGCAGTGCATCAATCGCGGCGAGAACACTACTGCCTGTAGTCGAAGTGTCCTCGACAGCGAGCACCCGGCGACCGGATACGTCCGGCCCTTCGATACGGCGCTGCAACCCGTGCGCCTTACCCGCCTTGCGCACCACGAAAGCGTCCAGCGGACGCGCCGAGGTGTGCAGCATGGCGGCGGCGACCGGATCCGCACCCAGGGTCAGCCCACCCACCGCGTCGTAATCCCAGTCGGCGGTGAGCTCATTGAGCACCCGCCCGACCAGGGGCGCAGCGGCATGGTGCAGCGTGATCCGGCGCAGGTCCACGTAGTAATCCGCTTCGAGGCCCGAGGAAAGAGTGACCTTTCCTCGCACCACCGCGAGATCAGTGATGAATTTACGCAAGTCGTCGCGGTCGGACATGGGTGGCACACTACCTCCCGATCCTGGGAGCGTGATCCGGGGGTGTACTTGCTGCGGCAACTATCGCCCTTCCGTGTCGCGTCCGGTACGCACCCGGGCACCTCGGGCAAGGCGGCGCAGTAGGCGAGTCGGGCTGTGCCGCATGAAGCTCACCACGACTTTGTACTTCCAGTTCGGCACGCTCACAGTGCGGCCCCGCCGCAGGTCACGCAGCGCGTCCGAGACGACTTCAGGCGCTTGCAGCCACATCCAGTCCGGGGTCTTCGTCATGTTGATACCGGCCCGGTCGTGGAATTCCGTACGCGTGAAACCGGGGCACAGCGCCAACACCCGGACGCCGTGATGCGCCACCGAAAGGGCCACCGATTCACTGAAATTGGTGACCCAAGCCTTACTCGCCGGATAGGTGCTGCCGGGCATCGCCGCGCCGAACCCGGCCACGGATGAGACGTTGATGACATCCCCGCGGCGGCGCGCCACCATTCCCGGCAGCACCGCGAGCGTCAGCCGCATCACCGCCTCGACGTTGACCGCGAGCAGATGCAGTTCCTTCTCCACAGTGGATTGCAGGAACGGTGTGTTCAGCGACAGCCCGGCGTTGTTGACCAGCAGTTCCACCGGCTTCGAGGTGTCCCGCAGACGCGCCTCCACCAGCTCGCATCCGGCCGCGGTGGCCAGATCCGCCGCGATGAAACCGGCCCGGATGCCGTAGGTGCGGGTGAGCGCCTCGGTGAATTCCGCCAGCCGGACCTCGTCCCGGGCCACGAGCACCAGATCCCAGCCGTCGGAGGCCAGGCGCACCGCGAACGCGCGCCCGATCCCAGCGGTGGCGCCGGTGACGACCGCGGTGCGGGGCCCGCCCGCGGCCTGCGGCTCAGGGGCCGGTTCGGCCTCGGTCACGGGCAGCTCGGCGGTGCTGTTGGCGGAGGACATCGGCGCTCACCTCAGGCGTTGGTCGGCGGTGACACGGGAGGGGGCGTGGCGGCCGGCGGCAGCGTCGCGGGCCGGTCCCGGTTGAAGAAGACGTTCGCCGCGGGCAGCGCCAGCAGCACCGCAGTGGCAATGTAGCCCAGCGCCTGCGCCACTGAGGAGACCCCGGTGAGCCCGGCCCACCAAGCCGGGAAGGATTTCAGCAGCGACTGCGCCGCCTGGGCCATCTCCGGGTCGCCGCCCTGCAGCGTGACGTTGTTCGTGCCGAGGCTGGCGGCGCTGGAGAGGCTGCAGCAGGCGACGATGATGCCGAGCCCGCACACCACCCAGGTCAGGATGCGGGCGACCCGGTTGCCCTGCCACACCCCCCAGGCCAGGGCGAACAGCACCAGCGCCACGATGAAGTACAGCAGCGCGGTGCCGATCAGGGTGCCCTTGATGCCGTTGGACAGGCTCAGGACGTTCTGCCCCGAGACGCCTTCCACCGCCGCCCGTACCTTGAACCGGTTGATCACACCGGGGATGGCGGCGAGCTGGATGATGCCCGTGGCCAGGGCCAGCAGGCCGAGCAGGGCGAGGATGGCCGCGGCGATCTGCACGACCAGCGGGCGTACGCGCGACGGGTGGACGTGCGCCGGGTGTGCCGGAGGCACGGGGTTGGCGGGTTGCTCGGGCGTGGGCGCTGCTGTGGACATGGACAAACCCCCGATACCGGCGACCGGACTGCCGCTCCAGATCGGAAATTACCGGCTTCGAGGGTTTTTGGGGCTTGAATGGCGATACCGCGTACACGGGAGGCGGCGCGCGCCTCCCGTGTGCCGCGAGGTCAGACCGTCGGGTAGGTCGGCGGGACCCACTCCGGGGCGGGCTTGCGGAAGAAGCCGTTCGACGGCGGCAGCGCGAGCAGCACCGCCACGGCGATCAGCGCCAGCAGGCCGACCACGGCCAGCACCGTCGACACCGGCGTCACCCAGGCCGGGGTGACCTCGGCGAGCCGGCTGGTGATCTCGGCCTGGTCGATGCCGCTGGTGTTCTGCCCGCTCATGCCGGAGAGCATGCCGTTGGCCCCGGCGCTGGCGATGTTGCAGCCGTAGCAGCAGATGCCCAGGCCGCTGAAGACCCACGCGGTGATCCGGGCCCACTGCTTGCCCTTGCCCGTGAACAGGCCCAGCACCACGAACGTGATCGCGACCAGCACGTAGACGGCGGCGCCGAGGTAGGAGAAGACCGCGACGATGCTGCCGAACGACGACGCCATCTCCGCGTCCGCACCGGCGTCCCGGTAGATGTCCTCGATCAGGCCGGTGGGAATCTGGGTGGCGGCATAGACCTGGATCGCCGCGTTGATCACGAGCAGGGCGGCGACGAGATGGAGCAGCATGGCGGAGACCGTGACCGAGCCGGGCCGCGCGCCGGGCGCGGGCGGGACGGTGTAGCCGCTCGGAGGGGTTGGCGTGTACGACATGCCCGCCACCGTAACGGCCCGCGACCACCCGTGCCTGCTCCCCTGGGCCGATCCCGCCTCCACCCGCAGGATGAGCCCCGATAAGAAGGGCCCCTTCTACCTCGCAATGCGATAAGAAGGGGCCCTTCCTTGCGGTCAGGCGAGGGTGAGCGTGTCGCCGGAGCGGTCGATGCGCACGGTGTCGCCGTCGCGGATCTCGCCGGAGAGCAGCGCCTTGGCCAGCTTGTCGCCGATGGCGGACTGGACCAGGCGGCGCAGCGGACGGGCGCCGTAGATCGGGTCGTAGCCGTGGCCGGCCAGCCACTGGCGGGCGGCGTCGGAGACCTCCAGCGCCAACCGCCGGTCGGCCAGGCGGCGGCGCAGCCGGCCCAGCTGGATGTCGACGATGTAGGTCAGCTCCTCCTGGGTGAGGGCGTGGAAGACCACGATGTCGTCGAGCCGGTTCAGGAACTCCGGCTTGAAGTGGGTGCGGACCACGGCCATCACCGCGTCGCGGCGCTGCTCCTCGCCGAGGGTCGGGTCGGCGATGATGTGCGAGCCGAGGTTCGAGGTCAGGATCAGGATCGCGTTGCGGAAGTCGACCGTGCGGCCCTGGCCGTCGGTGAGGCGGCCGTCGTCGAGCACCTGCAGCAGCACGTCGAAGACGTCCGGGTGCGCCTTCTCCACCTCGTCCAGCAGCACCACCGAGTACGGCCGCCGCCGCACCGCCTCGGTCAGCTGCCCGCCCTCCTCGTACCCGACGTAGCCTGGCGGGGCGCCGACGAGCCGGGCCACGGAGTGCTTCTCGGCGTACTCGCTCATGTCGATGCGGACCATGGCGCGCTCGTCGTCGAAGAGGAACTCGGCCAGCGCCTTGCCCAGCTCGGTCTTGCCGACGCCGGTCGGGCCGAGGAACAGGAACGAGCCGGTGGGGCGGTCCGGGTCGGCCACGCCCGCGCGGGCCCGGCGGACCGCGTCGGAGACCGCGGCGACCGCCTCGGCCTGCCCGATCACCCGGGAGCCCAGCGACTCCTCCATCCGCAGCAGCTTGGCGGTCTCGCCCTCCATCAGGCGCCCGGCCGGGATGCCGGTCCAGGCGGCCACGACCTCGGCGATGTCGTCGGCGCCGACCTCCTCCTTGAGCATGGCGCCGTTGGTCTGCAGCGCGGCCAGCTCGCCCTGGGCGCGCTCGACCTCGCGCTCCAGGCCCGGGATGCGGCCGTAGCGCAGCTCGGAGGCGCGGCCGAGGTCGCCGTCGCGCTCGGCCCGGTCGGCCTGCGTGCGCAGCTCCTCCAGCTGCTCCTTGGCGTCGGAGATGGCCTGGATGTGCTGCTTCTCGTTGCGCCACCGGTCGGACAGGGCGGCCAGGTGCTCGCGCTTGTCGGCCAGCTCGGCGCGCAGCTTCTCCAGCCGCTCGGCCGAGGCCGGGTCGGGCTCCTTGGCCAGCGCCATCTCCTCGATCTCCAGGCGCCGCACCTGCCGCTCGATCTCGTCGACCTCGGTCGGCCGGGAGTCGATCTCCATGCGCAGCCGCGAGGCGGCCTCGTCCACCAGGTCGATCGCCTTGTCGGGCAGGAACCGGTCGGCGATGTACCGGTCGGACAGCGCGGCGGCGGCGACCAGGGCGCCGTCGGTGATGCGCACGCCGTGGTGCACCTCGTAGCGCTCCTTGAGCCCGCGCAGGATGCCGATCGTGTCGGTGACGGTCGGCTCGCCGACCACCACCGGCTGGAAGCGCCGCTCCAGCGCCGGGTCCTTCTCGATGTGCTCGCGGTACTCGTCCAGCGTGGTGGCGCCGACCATGCGCAGCTCGCCGCGGGCCAGCATGGGCTTGAGCATGTTGCCCGCGTCCATCGAGCCCTCGCCCTTGCCCGCGCCGACGACCGTGTGCAGCTCGTCCAGGAACGTGATGACCTGGCCGTCGCTGGACTTGATCTCCTCCAGCACGCTCTTGAGCCGCTCCTCGAACTGGCCCCGGTACTGCGCGCCGGCGACCATCGCGCCGAGGTCCAGGCTGACCAGCTTCTTGTCGCGCAGCGACTCGGGCACGTCGCCGGCCACGATGCGCTGGGCCAGGCCCTCGACGATCGCGGTCTTGCCGACACCGGGCTCGCCGATCAGCACCGGATTGTTCTTGGTACGGCGGCTGAGCACCTGAATCACGCGGCGGATCTCGGCGTCGCGGCCGATCACGGGGTCGACCTTGCCGTCGCGCGCCCGCGCGGTCAGGTCCACGCCGTACTTCTCCAGGGCCTGGTACTGCTGCTCGGGGTCGGGGGTGGTCACCCGGCGGTCGCCGCCGCGGATCTGCGGGAACGCCGCGACCAGCGCCTCCTCGGTGGCCCCGGCCTGCTTGAGGGCGATGCCGACGGCGCCGCCGACCCGGGCCAGTCCGGCGAGCAGGTGCTCGGTGGAGACGTACTCGTCGCCGAGCGGGCGGGCGATCTGCTCGGCCGAGTTGATGGCGTTGACGAGTTCGCGGGCCAGGCTCGGCTCGGCCACCGAGGTGCCGCGGGCGCTGGGCAGCTGCTCGACCGCGCGGGCGGCGGCGCGGCGCACGTCGGCCGGGTTGGCCCCGACGGCGCGCAGCAGGCCCTGGGCGGTGGAGCCGCCGGTGTCCAGCAGGGACAGCAGCAGGTGCCACGGCTCCACGGTGGCGTGGCCGCGCTGCTGGGCGGTGGCCGCGGCGTCGGTGATGACCTCGCGGCTCTTGGTGGTCAGGCGCTGAGTGTCCATACGCTCCCTCTTCGGCGAACAAAGTTGAGCCTAGCGCGCTCAACTTATTGTTGCCAGCGTGGCGGGAGCACATGCCTGGGGTGGCGCCGGTCACCCCGGCGCCACCAGCGCGCATCAACCTCCGGCGATGATCGAGAGCACGCGCCACTCCCGGTTCGCGCCGCTGCCGACGCCGAGCAGGACCCCGCCCGAGCCGCTGGAACCGCGCAGGGTTCCGTCCGGCAGGGTGCTCACCCAGTCCAGCCGGGGCGTGCCCGGCACCCGGACGATTCCGTCCCGCCCCAGGTAGAGCCCGGCCTCCGGGCCGCCGAGGGCCAGCAGCCCGGCCCCGGCCGGGGCCACCGCGTAGGACTGGCTCAGCTGCTCGTCGACGCCGGTGATCGGCACCGGCACCCAGTCCGCGCCGTCCAGGCGCCACACCAGCGGCAGGCCGGTCTGCTTGAGCACCGAGCCGCGCAGCAGCGCGGTGCCGCCGCCGAGGTCCGGCGGCTCCTGGTCGCCGACCAGCCAGGTGTCGCGGCCGTCGGCCGAGACGAGCACCTGCAGCATGAACAGCGGGCGGCCGGGCTGGTCCGGCACGGGCAGGGTCTGCCAGGTGGCGCCGCCGTCCGTGCTGCGTGCGGTGGTCCGGGGCTTGCTCACCAGGTTGGTCACCCAGATCGTGTCGTCGGGGGCGACCCGGGCGGTGCCGGGCGGGAAGCCGCTCGGCACCTTGAGCTGCCGACCGGTGCGGTACTCCAGCAGCACCGCGTCGCCGTTGGCCGGGTACTCCAGTCCGTAGCGGGCCCGGGCGCCCGCGTGGTCGCGGGGCACGGTCGGGGTGGCCGGGCCGTAGGTCAGGCCGCCGTCGGCGGAGGCGCGGTAGCCCTCGGGGTCGGTCCACACGATCACCCGCTGCGGGGTGCTCTCGTACAGCTGGATGTTCTTGGCCCGGTCGACCGGCAGCCGCCGCTGCTGCCAGGACCGGCCGCCGTCGGCGGTGGCCAGCAGGCGCGCGGCGCAGTCGTACCCGTCGGTCTGGCACCAGGTGACCAGGGCGTATCCGTGCTGGGCGTCGCTGAACTCGAACCAGGGGGTGTCGAACCGGTCCGGAATGGCGACCTTGGCGGTGACGTCGACGACGCGGACCGCGCCGGGGGCGGCGGCGACCGGTGGGGAGCCCGACGAGGTGGGACCGGGCGTGGCGGAGCCGGCAGGAGTGCAGGCCGCGGCCGCCGTGAGGACGGCGGCGGCGAGCAGCAGCGCGCGCGGGATGGTGGTCATGCCCAGACGAGTCACCGGGTTCGGGCGCGGTTCCCGTACCGCGTCGTCGACGTAGCGGTGAGTAACAGGTTGATGAAAGTGTCTGCGTGAACCTTCCCTTGACCTGGGCAGGCAGGCTAGCGTGTCGCCGCAGCAGCGCCGCTGGCAATCTGCCGCGCCCTTCACTCACCGGAGGACAAGATGAGCGCTCCCCCGGCTGTCTTCCGCGGTTTCGCCAACCCGGTCGACCCGACTGCGAACGAGCTTCGGACCTGGGCGTACTCGCCTGATTCGGTTCCGCTGAGCTCCCTGCCGCCGGACTGGGACCTGCTGGTCTCCGGCGACCGCCTCGTCGGCACGCTGTTCGACGTGGCCATGGACACCAGCTGCCCGGCCCGCCGCTTCGCCCTGCACTGCCTGTACATCTACGCCGCCGACGCGATCCGCACCGGCTTCAAGGCCCACCCCCGCCGCAAGCTGCGCAAGCTGGTGGAAGAGGCCGAGGAGGAGGGCGACGAGCTGATGGCGACCTGGTCGCACAACACGCGGGTGCTGCTGGCCCGCCCGCACCTGTTCGAGTACCACGACTGGTGCGAGGGCGGTCTGGTGCGGCACTCGCGCCGCCTGCAGTAACACCGGCACAGACGTCGAAGAGCTCCGCTGGGCCACCGCCCGGGGGAGCTCTCCGTACTGCGGCACGAACGATTCCGCATGCCGTCGCAGCAGCTACGACGTCATCTTGTCGATCGCGTCCTTGGCCGTGTCCTGGCCCTTGTCGACCTGGTCCTTGAACTTGCCGCCCGTAGCGTCGTCGACTTTGTCGCCAGCGGAGTCGACGGCGCCCTTGGCCTTGTCACCAAGCTGATCGACCTTGTCATCGGTGATCCCGAGCGCGTCCTTGGCCTTGTCCATAATGCCCATCGGTACCCCCTCCGGGACGTCCGATAAATCGGACTCGTCCCACAACGAGGATACCGGGCTGAGCCCGGCCGGGCTCAGCCTTCCGACGAACGCGGCCGCCACACCACCAGCGCGGTCGAGGTGCGCGTCGACGGCAGCAGCTCGGTGCGCGGGAACGCGGAGATGGTCTCCAGCTGCGCCAGCCGCTGCTGCGCGTACGCCAGCTGCTCCTGCGCCTGGATCAGCTGCTCGCGCAGCTCCAGCGCCATCCGCTCCAGGTCGATGATCCGCTTGACTCCGGCCAGGTTGACGCCGTCCTCCTGGCTCAGCCGCTGGATCTCGCGCAGCAGCTCCACGTCGCGCATGCTGTAGCGCCGGCCGCCGCCCGGCGAGCGGCCCGGCTCGACCAGGCCCATCCGGTCGTACTGCCGCAGCGTCTGCGGGTGCATCCCGGCCAGCTGCGCCGCGACCGAGATCAGGAACACCTTGGCCTGCTCGTCCACGCCGTTCACCTCCGCTCCAGATGGTCGCGCCGCAGCGGCGGAGCCAGCTCCGCGAACCGGAGCAGGGCCTCGCGGGCCTCCTCCGACAGCTGCTGCGGGACCACGATCTCCACGGTAACCAGCAGATCGCCCGTGCCGCCATCACGTTTGGGCACACCGCGCCCGCGTACGCGCAGCAGCCGGCCGCTCGGGGTGCCCGGCGGCACCTTCACCTTGACCATGCCGTCCAACGTGGGCACCCGCACCTCGGCACCCAGCGCCGACTCCGCGTACGTCACCGGGATGGTGACGGTGAGGTCGTCGCCGCTGCGGCCGAACATGTTGTCGGGCCGCACGATCGCCCGCACGTACAGGTCGCCGGGCGGACCGCCGCGCTCGCCCGGCTCGCCGCGCCCGGCCAGCCGGATCCGCTGCCCGTCGGCGACCCCGGCCGGGATCCGCACGGTCAGCGTGCGGGTCTTGGTGACCCCGCCGGTGCCGTGGCACTCGGGGCACTTCTGGTCCACCACCGTGCCCACGCCCTGGCAGTCGCGGCAGGCCTCGGAGAAGCCGAACGCGCCCTGGTTGCGATTGACCACACCGGTGCCGTTGCAGTGCGTGCAGGTGCGCGGCCGAGTGCCGGGCTTGGCGCCGTCGCCGTGGCAGGTCTCGCAGACGCCGAGGGTGCGCAGCGTCAGCGGCTGGGTGGTGCCCTGCACCGCGTCGGCGAAGTCCAGGAAGATCTCGGCCTCGACGTCGCGCCCGCGACCCGGGCCGCGCGGCGCGGTGCCCGCCCCGCCCGAGAAGATCGATCCGAACAGGTCGGAGAAGCTGGCGCCGCCGAACCGCTGGTCGCGGCCGCCGCCCTGGCCGAACAGGTCGGACACGTCGAACTGGTGCTGGCCGCCCGCGCCGCCCCGGGCGCTGCGGCGGAACGCGCCGGACTCGAACAGCGAGCGCATCTCGTCGTACTCACGGCGGCGGTTGTCGTCGGACAGCACGTCGTACGCCTCCGACACCGCCTTGAAGCGCTCCTCCGCGGCGGCGTTTCCGGGATTGTGGTCCGGATGCAGCTCGCGGGCGAGCCTGCGGTAGGCCTTCTTCACCTCGGCGGCGGGGGCGTCCTTCGCCACGCCGAGCACGGCGTAGAAGTCCTTCTCCAGCCAGTCTTTCGAGCTCATCCGTTACCCCCTCCCCAGGTCGTGATCGGAGCCCCCGGCGCCTCCGGAAGAGGAGGGGCGCGGGGGCTCCGTCATGGTGTCACTCCGGCGCGGCTACGGCCACCATCGCGGGGCGGAGCAGGCGCTCGCCCAGCAGGTAGCCCCGGCGCATCACGTCGATGCAGGTCGGCTCGGTCACGTCGGCCGAGGTCAGGTGGGCCACCGCCTCGTGCCGGTTGGGGTCGAAGGCGTCGCCCTTCTCGCCGAACGCGACCAGCCCGAACTTCGCCACCGCCGTGTTGAGCTGGTCGGCCACCGCCCCGAACGGGCCGGACAGGTCACCGTGGTCACGGGCCCGGTCCAGGTCGTCCAGGATCGGCAGCAGCGACGCCAGCACCTGGCCGGTCGCGAGCTCGGCCGAGACCGTGCGGTCGCGCTCCACCCGCTTGCGGTAGTTGGCGTACTCGGCGGTCACCCGCTGCAGGTCCGCGGTGCGCTCCTCGAGCGCGGTACGGACCTGTGCCAGCTCCGCCCCGAGGCCGCCGACCGGCTCGGCCGCGGGCTCAGCCGGTTCGACCAGCTCGCCCTCGACCGGCTCGGCCGCCGCCACCTCCTCGGCCTCCTCGGCCGCGGCGGGCTCGGCCGCCTGGGCGTCGACGGTCTCCGCGGCCTCCGGCCCGTCGCCGGGCACGGCTGCCGCCTCGGGCTGTTCAGGGGTGGTGGCCTGGGCAGGGGCTTCCTGCACGGGGTCGGCCGCCGCCGGGGCGGCCGGGGTCTCCGGCTGCTCGGACATGGTCGCTCCGCTCGGGGTGATCTTGCGCTTGTTCCTGATGACGATGCCCTCGCCCGCGGCCGACTGCTCGTCGGCCGCGGGCGAGTCCTGTGCTCCGGTCACTTCTTGCCCTCGTCGTCGATGATCTCCGCATCGACGACGTCGTCATCGCCGGCCCGCGCGCCGGTCGGCGCGTCGGTGCCCGCACCTGCGGCGTTGCCGGCACCGGCCTGCCCGTACAGGGCGGAGCCGGCCGCCTGCGAGACCTGGGCCAGCTTCTCGTGCGCGGACTTGATGCGCTCGATGTCGCTGCCGGCCAGCGCGCTGCGCAGGTCGGTCAGGGCCTCGTTGATGCTCTCGCGGGCGTCGGCGGGCAGCTTCTCGCCGCTCTCGGCGAGGAACTTCTCCGTCTGCCACTGCAGCGCCTCGGCCACGTTGCGGGTCTCGGCCTCCTCGCGGCGGCGGCGGTCCTCCTCCGCGTGCTCCTCGGCGTCGCGGCGCATCCGCTCGATGTCCTCCTTCGGCAGCGACGAGCCGCCGGTGATGGTCATCGACTGCTCCTTGCCGGTGCCGAGGTCCTTCGCGCTGACGTGCACGATGCCGTTGGCGTCGATGTCGAAGGTGACCTCGATCTTCGGCACGCCGCGCGGGGCGGGCGCGATGCCGGTCAGCTCGAACGTGCCGAGCTTCTTGTTGTACGCCGCCATGTCGCGCTCGCCCTGGAAAACCTGGATGAGCACGGACGGCTGGTTGTCGTCGGCGGTGGTGTACACCTCGGACCGCTTGGTCGGGATGGTGGTGTTGCGCTCGACCAGCTTGTGCATGATGCCGCCCTTGGTCTCGATGCCAAGGCTCAGCGGGGTCACGTCCAGCAGCAGGACGTCCTTGACCTCGCCCTTGAGCACGCCGGCCTGCAGCGCGGCACCGACGGCCACGACCTCGTCCGGGTTGACGCCCTTGTTCGGCTCCTTGCCGGTGAGCTGCTTGACCAGCTCGGTCACGGCGGGCATGCGGGTGGAGCCGCCGACCAGGATCACGTGCTCGATGTCGGCGAGCTTGATGCCCGCGTCGCGGATGGCCGACTCGAACGGGCCCTTGCAGCGGTCCAGCAGGTCCTGGGTCATGCGCTGGAACTCGGCCCGGGTCAGGGTCACGTCCAGGTGCAGCGGGCCCTCGGCGCCGGCGGTGATGTAGGGCAGGTTGATGCCGGTGGTGTTGGCGGCCGACAGCTCGATCTTGGCCTTCTCGGCGGCCTCCTTGAGGCGCTGCATGGCCATCTTGTCGGCGGACAGGTCCACGCCGTACTGCCCGCGGAACGTCTTCACCAGGTGCTCGATGATGCGCTCGTCCCAGTCGTCGCCACCGAGGTGGTTGTCGCCGGAGGTCGACTTGACCTCCACGACGCCGTCGGCGAGCTCCAGCAGGGACACGTCGAAGGTGCCGCCGCCGAGGTCGAAGACCAGGACGGTCTGCTCCTTGCTGCCCTTGTCCAGCCCGTACGCCAGCGCGGCGGCGGTGGGCTCGTTGACGATGCGCAGCACGTTGAAGCCGGCGATCTCACCGGCCTCCTTCGTCGCGGTCCGCTGGGCGTCGTTGAAGTACGCCGGGACGGTGATGACGACGTCGGTGACGGTCTCGCCCAGGTAGGCCTCGGCGTCGCGCTTGAGCTTCTGCAGCACGCGCGCGGAGATCTCCTGCGGCGTGTACTTCTTTCCGTCGATGTCGACGGACCAGTTCGTGCCGACCTCGCGCTTCACCGAGCGGATGGTCCGGTCCGGGTTGGTGACGGCCTGGCGCTTGGCCACCTCACCTACGAGCACCTCACCGTTCTTGGCGAACGCCACGATCGAGGGCGTCGTGCGGGAGCCCTCGGCGTTCGCGATGACGGTGGGTTCGCCACCCTCGAGCACGGCCATACAGGAGTTGGTCGTACCCAGGTCGATGCCGACCGCACGTGCCATGTTCGTGTTCCTCCAAGATCCACACTGCCCGGAGTCAAGTTGAGTCCGGATGGCTCAATACTGACACGGGAGCGCGCAGTGTCAAGCGCGTGGTTGAGTGGGTCACACTCAACTTCGACGCTGTCCTGGTGAGGTGTCCCTTTTCCGCTTAGGCTTCTGCTGTGTATGACCACTCTGCGCCCGCCGGACCGGGCCCCCACGGCCCCCTCCCGAGCGCTGGGGCGGTTGGGCCGCTGCTCGCGATCGTCGGCGGCCCCACCGGTGCGGGCAAGTCGACCCTGGTGAACAGCCTGGTGCGCGCGCCCGTCAGCGCCACCGGCTTCCTGCGCCCCACCACCCGCCGTCCCGTCCTCGTCTGCCATACCCGCAGCTGGGCCAGCGCGCCCCGGCACGACCTGCACCCGATCGCGTCCCCGGCGCTGCCGCCCAACCTCGCGCTGGTGGACGCCCCCGACCTCAACTCCATCGACCAGGGCAGCCGCGAGCTCACCGAGAGCCTGTTCGACCAGGCCGACCTCTGGATCTTCATGACCACCGCGGCCCGGTACGCTGACGCCGAGGCGTGGCGGCACCTGCGCGCCGCGCAGCGCCGCCGGGTCGACCTGGCCGTCGTGCTCAACCGGGTGCCGCACCACTCGG
Organism: Catellatospora sp. KI3; assembly: GCF_029948125.1. Taxonomy (GTDB): domain Bacteria; phylum Actinomycetota; class Actinomycetes; order Mycobacteriales; family Micromonosporaceae; genus Catellatospora. The sequence continues at coordinate 98,531 of NZ_JASAMB010000006.1, read as the reverse complement.
CCGACGAGATCCTGCCGCACCTCACCCAGCTGCTGGGCGAGCCCGTGCCGCTGTTCGTCGTCGCCGAGTCGACGCTGGACAGGCAGGGGATGCTCGCCGAGCGGATCGTCACCCCCATCTGGGAGTTCCTCCACAAGACAGCGAGTGCGAAACTTGCCGAGTCAAGGGTCGGCGCCGGGTCGGCTGAAGAGAGCGTGAGGAGGGATCCGTGACCAGCCCCACCCCCAGCGGTGAGTCCGTCGGCACCAGGCTCGACCGGCTCCAGCAGTTCGTGGACCTGGCCTCGGAGCACCTGCCCGACGAGCCCGCGCTGGCGTACGCGCGAGCCGTGGCCGAGCGGTCGGCCGACCGGCTGCGCCTGCCCACCGCCTTCACCACGATCGCGCTGGCGGGCACCACGGGCAGCGGCAAGTCCAGCATGTTCAACGCGTTCACGACCATCGACCGGTCGCCTGCGGGCATCCTGCGACCCACCACCTCCGAGCCGTACGCCTGCGTGTGGGGCAGCCTCAGCCAGGCCGACGAGCTGCTCGACTGGCTCGGCGTCTCCGCGCGGCGGCGGTTCACCCGCGAGTCGGCGCTGGACGCCAACGACGAGGTCGGCCTGCGCGGCATGATCCTGCTCGACCTGCCGGACGTGGACTCGATGGAGCCCCGGCACCGGGTCGAGGTCGACCGCCTGCTGCACCTGGTCGACGTGGTGGTCTGGATCTGCGACCCGCAGAAGTACGCCGACCAGCTCGTGCACGAGGGCTACCTCCGCCAGCTCGCCAGCCAGCGGTCCGGCCTGGTCGTGGCGCTCAACCAGACCGACCGGCTGCAGCCGGCCCAGCTGCCCAAGGTCGGCGCCGACCTGCGCCAGCTGCTCGACGAGGGCGGCCTCACCGAAGTGCCGCTGGTGGCCACCTCGGCCACCGCCACGGTGCCGGTGCTGCCCGTCACCAAGCACAAGCCGGTCAAGCCGAAGCCCAGCCCGTTCACCACCGAGCAGGCGGCCGGGGGGCACCAGGGCGTGGCGCACCTGCGCGCCGTGCTGGAGCCGATGATCGCCTCGGGCGCCATCGTGCGGGAGTCGATCGACCGCGACCTGAACGTGGCCCTGGCCGACCTGGGCAAGCTGGTCGGCGCCCCGGCAAGCCCGCCGTCGGTGGCGCCGCTGGTGCGCGGCCTCGTGTCGGCGGGGACCGACGCGGCCCGCATCGAGCAGGCGATCCAGGCCTACTCGGCGAGTGCGTCGGTGGGGCTGTCCGGCCCGTGGCCGGAGGCGGTGCGCCGGGCCTCGGTGTCGCGGCTGGCCGAGCTGCCCGCCGCGCTCGGGCAGGCGCTGGCCTCGGCCGACGCGCAGCGCCCCCGCCGGATGTGGCTGCCGGGTGGCAAGAAGCGCGCCGACGCCCGCGGCGAGACGCTGCGCCGAGCCGAGATCGACAAGGTCGCGCTGCGGTACGTCGTGGAGCCGGTGCGGCGCGTGCTGGCGTCGTACGAACGCGCCCGCACCACCCTGTCCTGACCCGCCACACCCCGACCGGGCCAGGCGGGGTTTCAAGATAGTTCAAGTTGCCGGGCAATCGGGCGTATCAGCACCTCGGATACGCCCGATTGCCCGGCAATTCAGTTGACCTTGCGCGGCGTCAGCCGTGCCCGTGGCCGACGTGCCGCGAGTGCGGCCGCTTGACCCTGGGGTGCTTGACCTTCGGCCGTTCGACCTTGAGGTGCCCGGCCCCGGGGTGTTTGACCTTCGGGTGCTTGAGGTGGATCGGGTCACCGGGGGTCCAGGAACCCTGCCCGTGGCCCGGCCGCGAACCCCGACCGTGACCTGGTCCGTGCCCGTGACCGTGGCCCGGGGCGTGACCGTGACCGTGGCCTGGGCCACGGCCGTGACCGTGGCCTGGGCGGGAGCCGGGGCGGTGGTGGGGCGGGCAGTTGCGCGGGCCCGCGTGGTCGCCGCCGGGGCGGCCGACCGGGCCGGTAGGCCGGCCGGGTTTCGCGGGCTTGGCGGGCTTGGCGGGGTGCCAGACCGGGCGCGGCGCGGGCGGCTTGGCCGTACGGCGGCGCTCCAGCACCGGCTCGGCGCCGTTGACCTCGCGCGGCGGCCCCGCCGCGATGACCAGCGGTCCGGCGGGCCGTCCGGTGACCGGATCGGACTGCGGCGCGGGGCGCGTCGGCCGCTGCTGGGGGTACTCCGGCAGCAGCCGCTGCGGCTCGCCGGGGACGGTGAACGCGCGCACCGGCCCGGCCAGGCGGGCGCCGAAGTCGGGGTCGAGCCCGTCCATTCCGGCGCGCAGCACGATCCAGGTGGGCAGCGCGGTCAGCCCGACCATCGCGGCCACGAGCAGCGCGTAGCGGCGGGACGTGAGTGCGGCCCGCCGTCGGCGGCGCGGTGCCGCGGGCGGTGACTCCGGCGGGGCTGGTGGTGCGGCCGTGTTCATGGCCGCCACCTGCGGTGGAGGACCGAAGACACGGTCCAGGAAGCTGTCGTCGGACATCGCTGTGCTCCTCGGGGCACGGGGGGAATTAGCACAGAATGACCGATTGACAGCCATGATCCGGTTATTTGGGGCATTCTCCGGCCCCTGTTTTTCAGCTGCGGGTTGCCAATATCACCTGCCCGGCCTGTGACTGCCGCCACGAATACGGCAGTATGGGGGCCAGGCGGCAGCGTGGCCGTGGTCTCCATGTACCCCGGGCTCGTGAATCTGCCGTAGCCAGGCGTCTTCGCCCCACGAGGAGCGTGACGTGGCGCCGACCGATGCGCGGCAGCACACCCCGCCGCCGACGCACCACTGACAGGGAGACACGGATGACCAGAGTCGAGCGCGCGGCCCCGCGCCGCGGCGGCAAGCGCTCGGGCCCCCCCGAGCCGGAGTTCGTACAGCTCCTCACCCCTGAGGGCGAGCGAGTCGAGCACCCCGAGTACTCCGTCGACTTCACCGATGACGAGCTGCGCGGTCTCTACCGCGACCTGGTCACGGTCCGCAAGCTCGACGCCGAGGCGACCGCGCTGCAGCGCCAGGGTGAGCTCGGCATCTGGGCCAGCCTGCTGGGCCAGGAGGCGGCGCAGGTCGGCTCCGGCCGGGCGCTGCGCCCGCAGGACATGGCCTTCCCGACCTACCGGGAGCACGGCGTCCTCTACTGCCGCAACATCGACCCGATCATGCCGCTGGGCCTGTTCCGGGGCGTGGACCAGGGCGGTTGGGACCCGGTGGCCAACCGGTTCAACACGTACACGATCGTGATCGGCGCGCAGACGCTGCACGCGACCGGCTACGCCATGGGCATCGCCAAGGACGGCAAGGTCGGCGACGACGACGAGACCAGCGAGGCCGTCATCGCCTTCTTCGGCGACGGCGCGACCAGCCAGGGCGACGTCAACGAGGCGTTCATCTTCGGCAGCGTCTACCACGCCCCGATCGTGTTCTTCTGCCAGAACAACCAGTACGCGATCTCCGAGCCGCTGGAGCGCCAGACCCGCATCCCGCTGTACCAGCGCGCGGCCGGCTTCGGCTTCCCCGGCATCCGGGTGGACGGCAACGACGTGCTCGCGACGTACGCGGTGACCCGCGCAGCGCTGGACAACGCGCGCCACGGCCAGGGCCCGACCCTGATCGAGGCATACACGTACCGCATGGGCGCGCACACCACCTCCGACGACCCGACGCGCTACCGCGTGGCCAGCGAGGTCGAGGCGTGGCAGGCCAAGGACCCGGTCATCCGGATGCGCCTGCTGCTGGAGAAGCAGGGCCTGGCCGACGAGGCGTTCTTCGCCCAGGTCGACGAGCGGGCCAAGGTCGAGGCGGTGGCGCTGCGCGAGCGGGTGCTGTCCATGCCCGACCCGGATCCGGCGACCATGTTCGACCACGTCTACCCCAACGGCTCGCCGCTGGTGGACGCGCAGAAGAAGCAGTTCCAGGCCTACCACGCCTCGTTCGAGGGGAGCCACTGACATGGAGACGCTCACCCTTGGCAAGGCCCTCAACCTGGGTCTGCGCCGCGCCATGGAGGACGACAGCAAGGTCCTCATCATGGGCGAGGACGTCGGCAAGCTCGGCGGCGTCTTCCGCATCACCGACGGCCTGCAGAAGGACTTCGGCGACGAGCGGGTCATCGACACGCCGCTGGCCGAGGCCGGCATCGTGGGTACGGCGATCGGCCTGGCCCTGCGCGGCTACCGCCCCGTCGTGGAGATCCAGTTCGACGGCTTCGTCTACCCGGCGTACGACCAGATCGTCTGCCAGGTGGCCAAGCTGCACTACCGGTCCCAGGGCAAGGTCAAGCTGCCCATGGTCATCCGGATCCCGTTCGGCGGCGGCATCGGCGCGGTCGAGCACCACTCCGAGTCGCCCGAGGCGTACTTCGCGCACACCGCCGGCCTCAAGGTCGTGGCGTGCAGCAACCCGTCCGACGCGTACTGGATGATCCAGCAGGCCGTGGCCAGCGACGACCCGATCGTCTTCTTCGAGCCCAAGCGGCGCTACTGGGAGAAGGGCGAGGTGGACACCTCGGCGACGCTGTCGTCGGCGTTCCCGCTGCACGCCTCCCGCGTGGTGCGCCCGGGCACCGACGCCACCGTGCTCGCGTACGGCCCGATGGTCCGCACCGCCCTGGACGCCGCCACCGCGGCGGCCGAGGACGGCCGCAACCTGGAGGTCATCGACCTGCGCTCGCTGTCCCCGCTGGACATGGCCCCGGTATACGACTCGGTCCGCCGGACCGGCCGCGCCGTGGTCGTGCACGAGGCGGCGGGCAACCTGGGCATGGGCGCCGAGCTCGCGGCCCGCATCTCCGAGGAGTGCTTCTACTCCCTGGAGGCTCCGGTGCTGCGGGTGACCGGCTACGACATCCCCTACCCGGCCTCCCGGGTGGAGGAGGAGTTCCTGCCTGACCTGGACCGCGTGCTCGACGCCGTCGACCGCTCGTTCGGCTGGTGAGGGGGCGCTCATGGCTGTCAACCAGTTCCCGCTGCCCGACCTCGGTGAGGGTCTGACCGAGGGCGAGATCCTCAAGTGGCTCGTCGCCGAGGGCGACGTCATCGAGCTGAACCAGCCCATCGTCGAGGTGGAGACCGCCAAGGCCGCGGTCGAGATCCCGGCGAAGTGGGCCGGCACGGTCGTGAAGATCTTCCACCCCGAGGGTGCCGTGGTGGAGGTCGGTTCGCCGATCATCTCCATCGACACCGGCGGCCCGTCGGCCCCGGCCGACGACATGAGCCAGGGCGCGGCCGCCAAGGCCGAGGAGGTCGCCACCGGCGGCCTGATCGGCGAGACGACCGCCAGCGGACGTACCGCGGTGCTGGTCGGGTACGGTCCGCGCAGCGGTCCGGCCACCCGCCGGGCCCGCAAGACCGACGCCCCGGCGCCCGCCCCGGCGGCCGCGGCTCCGGTCGCGCCCGCCCCGGCTCCGGTCGCCCCGAAGCCCGCCCCGGCGGCCCCGGCCCCGGTCAACGGCGTGCACAAGGCCGGTGGCGTGCTGGCCAAGCCGCCGGTGCGGATGCTGGCCCGCCAGCTCGGCGTCGACCTGGCCACGATCACGGGCACCGGGCCGCAGGGCTCGATCACCCGCGACGACGTGCAGTCCGCGCAGTCGGCTCCCGCGCTGGTCGCGGCCGTGCCGTCGGTGCCGGGTGCGCGCGAGACCCGGATCCCGATCAAGGGGGTACGGAAGCTGACCGCGGCCAACATGGTCGCCTCGGCCTTCACCGCCCCCCACGTGACCGAGTTCCTCACGGTCGACATGACCCGGTCGATGAAGGCGCTGGAGCGGCTCAAGGCCGACCGCGAGTGGCGTGACGTCCGCGTCTCGCCGCTGCTGCTGGTCGCGAAGGCCGTGCTGCTGGCCGCGAAGCGGCACCCGATGGTCAACTCGACCTGGGACGAGGCGGCGCAGGAGATCGTGGTCAAGGACTACGTGAACCTGGGCATCGCAGCGGCGACCGAGCGCGGCCTGATCGTGCCGAACATCGCCGACGCGGGCCGGCTGTCCCTACGCGAGCTCGCCGAGGCGATGACCGACCTGGTCAACGTGGCGAAGTCGGGCAAGACGCCGCCGTCGGCGATGACCGGCGGCACGTTCACCGTCACGAACGTGGGCGTCTTCGGCGTCGACACCGGCACGCCGATCCTGCCCCCGGGCGAGACGGCGATCCTGGCCTTCGGCGTCGTACGGGAGCAGCCGTGGGCGCACAAGGGCAAGGTGAAGCTGCGCCAGATCACCACGCTGGGGCTGTCCTTCGACCACCGCATCGTCGACGGCGAGCTGGGCTCGAAGTTCCTGCGGGACATCGGCGCCTTCCTCACCGACCCCGAGGCGGCCATGCTGGCCTGGACCTGAGCGGTCACCGGCGAGCCAAGTGATCCACGACAGTGATCCGTTCGCGACCCCGGAGTCGGCGCGCAACCCTGTGCGCCGGCTCCGGGGTCGCTTCGCGATGACCGTGAGCCTGTGGACGGCGCCCGGCCCGGCCGGGCTGACGGTGTCGTCCAGCCTGGTCGCGGACGGGGAGCCGGGCCGCCTGCTCGGCCTGGTCGACGACGAGTCGGAGCTGTGGCCCGCGATCGAGGCCGCGGGCGTGTTCGCGGTGACGCCGCTGGGACCCGCGAACCGGCAGCTGGCCGACCGGTTCGCCGGGCTGATGCCGGCGCCCGGCGGCCTGTTCCGGCAGGAGCCCTGGCAGGAGACGGCGTACGGGCCGGTCCCGGCGGGGTCGGCGACCTGGGTCGGGTGCCGGCTGGACGGGGCCCGGCCGTTCGGGTGGGGGCTGCTGGTGGAGGCGACGCTGGTCGAGATCACGCTCGGCCCGGCCGACCCGCCGCTGCTGCACCACCGTGGCAGGTACGCGACACTGTCGTGAATTCTGCTCACGATCAACATCGGGGCAAAACCCGCGCGTACCGCCGCTGAGCTGGGCACGCCACAGGCCGCTGCTTCCTGGCGTTGTCGCAACCGCCTCGTAGGCTGGTTCTCATGTCTACGGATACGCCCGACCAGCCCGAGGACGCCGCGCCCCAGGACGACGCGGGCCGGCCTCCGCAGCGCCCGAGCGGCCGCGCCTCGGTGGGCCGGGCCTCCGTGGGCGGCTCGACCCCGCCCGAGGGCACTCCGCGCGTGACCGGCGGCAGTGACCGCAAGGGCACGTCGCGGCCCTGGAACGAGGGGACCCCGCGCGGCATGGCCTCCGTCCCGGCGCGCGGCTCGGCGTCTTCGCGGCCCTCCGGTCCGTCGCGGCCGGGTGCCTCGGCGGCCGGGCGCGGGCGGTCGGGTTCGGCCCGGGTGCCGGTGGCGGCCGCGGGCAGCACGTACGGCTCGGCCAAGAAGAAGGTCAGGCCGCGCTGGGGCCGGATCGCCCTGGTGGCCCTCGTCGCGCTGGCGCTCTGCGGCGGCCTCGGCCTGGGCGGGGCGTGGCTGTACGCCAAGAGTGTCGAGGGCGACCTGTCCCGCACCGACCCGTTCTCGGCGCTGACCGGCGGCCGCCCGGCCAAGAAGGCCGACGGGGCGATGAACATCCTGCTGGTGGGCAGCGACTCGCGCGACCCGGACGCGCCCACCGACCGGGGCGGCGAGTGGCGCACCGACACGATCATCCTGATGCACGTGCCGGCCAGCCAGGACCGCGCGTACCTCATCTCCATGCCGCGCGACCTGCACGTGTACATCCCGCACCAGGCCACCGACGCCGAGTGCGGCAACCGCAAGGCGAAGATCAACGCCGCGTACGCCTGGGGCGGCATGCCGCTGCTGGTCAAGACGGTCGAGTGCTTCACCTCGGTGCGGATGGACCACGTCATGCTGATCGACTTCGGCGGCTTCAAGGACGTGGTCGACGCGCTGGGCGGCGTCGACATGGACATCGAGCGCACGATCACCTCGATCCACAAGCCGAAGCGCGTCTTCACCAAGGGCACGATGCACCTCAACGGCGAGGAGGCGCTCGACTACGCACGGCAGCGCAAGCAGTTCCCCGACGGCGACTTCGCCCGGATGCGCCACCAGCAGCAACTGCTCAAGGCCCTGCTGGACAAGGCGGCCAGCGGCGGCACCCTGACCAACCCCAGCAAGCTGCACGGCTTCCTGGAGGCGATGACCAGCGCGGTCACCGTGGACAACGACTTCCACCTGGTCGACATGGCGGTGCAGTTCCGCGGCATCCGCAGCCAGGACCTGACCTTCATGACCAGCCCTCACCTGGGCAGCCAGATGGTCAACGGGGAGAGCGTCGTGGTCTCCGACCGCGCCAAGGCGATCGAGCTCTACCAGGCGGTCGCCAACGACAAGGTGAAGGAATGGGTCGCAGCTCACACGAGCCCGTCACCTGCGCCGCCGAACAAAAGCTGACGCAATGACTTTCTCCGCAAATAGGGCAAATCGATTCAGATTGCTCTATGCACCCCTCGCCGCCTCGCAGGTGCACCTATTACAGTGGCCCGGTCTACGGCATAGGGACCGGGGGATCTGGTGGCAAGCAAGGCTCGGCGAGGCGGTGCGAAAAACGCTGTTCCCAAGCAGCGCAGCCGGGGGCAGGCCCCCGACGCGTATGACGAGTACGACGACCCTGCGCCCCGCGCCGCCGGTCACTCGCTGAAGAAGCCGAGCGGCAAGAAGAAGGGCTCGGGCAAGAAGAAGAAGCGTGAGCGCAGCCCGCTGTGGGCCAAGCTGACGCTCACCTTCGGCGCGCTGCTGATGATGGTCGCCGGCGGCGCCATCGTCGGGGTGAAGACGTTCGTCGGCAAGCTGGAGGACAGCGTCCAGGTCGTCAACGTGCTCGACGAGGCGGGCAAGGACACCGGCCCCGAGGGCGACGCCCTGACCGGCGCGATCGACCTGCTGCTGCTGGGCATCGACGTGCGCGCCACCCAGGAGCGCAACAACGCCCGCGCCGACACGATCCTGCTGCTGCACATCCCGGCCAGCCACGACCAGGCATACCTGATGTCGATCCCGCGCGACTCGATGGTCGAGATCCCGGCCAACAGCAAGACCCGCTACAACGGCGGCACCGACCGCATCAACGCGGCCTTCTACTTCGGCGCGCAGAACGGCGGCGGCTGGGAGGGCGGCATGGCGCTGACCGCCAAGACCGTCACCAAGCTGACCGGCATCCAGTTCGACGGGGCCGCGGTCATCGACTTCGGCGGCTTCTCCAAGATCATCAACGCGCTGGGCACCGTGAACATCTGCGTGGAGAGCGACTCGGAGTCGCTGCACTACTACCACGTCAACGGCAAGGTGACCTACGTCAACGAGCAGAAGGCCCACTCGCAGGGGCTCAAGGCGTACGTGCACAAGAAGGGCTGCCGCGAGATGCAGGGCTGGGAGGCCCTGGACTACTCGCGCATCCGCAAGTCGCTGGACGACGGCGACTACGGCCGCCAGCGGCACCAGCAGCAGCTCATCAAGGCGATGGCCAAGAAGGCCGCCAGCAGCGGCGTGCTGACCGACGTCAACAAGATCACGGCGCTGACCAGCGCCGTCGGCAGCTCGCTGATCCTGGACACCAAGGGCCGCCCGCTGATCGACTTCCTGTTCTCGCTGAAGGACCTCGCCAGCGCGGACCTGGTGCTGCTCAAGACCAACGCGGGCTGGTTCAACAGCACCGGCTCGGGCGGCGAGGCGCTGAACGAGGGCACCATGCAGATGTTCAACGCCGCCAAGACCGACACGCTCGGCCAGTTCACCCTGCTCAACCCGGAGTTCGTCAACAACGAGAAGTAGCGCATCCCCGCTGACCGGCACCGCACGGACCTAGGAGGTCACGTGGCGAAGAAGGCACCGAAGGGCAGCAAGAGGACGACGGGCGGCGTGCCGAGGCAGCGCACGCGGCCCGGGGGAGCGGGCGGCACGGCCGCTTCCCGCAAACGGGGCAGGCGCGGGCGCGCGCCACTGTGGTCCAAGCTCGCCGTCACCTTCGGTGCCCTGCTGATGCTGGCAGCGGGCGGGGCGATCGTCGGCGTCCGGTCGTTCGTGGGCAGCGTCGAGGACAACCTGCAGACCGCGAACGTGATCGACGACGCGGCCGCGCCCGAGGGCGAGGCGCTCAAGGGCGCGATCGACATGCTGCTGCTGGGCATCGACACCCGGGCCGGCCAGCGGGCCGACGACGCCCGAGCCGACACCATCATGCTGCTGCACATCCCGGCCACCCACGACCAGGCGTACCTGATGTCCATCCCGCGTGACGCGCTGGTGGACATCCCGGCGGCGGGCAACGGGTACGGCGGGCACAAGGACAAGGCCAACGCGGCCTTCTTCTTCGGGGCGCAGAAGGGCGGCGGCTGGACGGGCGGCCTGAAGCTGACGTACGAGACGGTGCGCAACCTGACCGGCATCCAGTTCGACGGCGCCGCGGTCATCGACTTCGCCGGGTTCAAGCAGGTCATCGAGGCGCTCGGCTCGGTCTACCTCTGCGTCGAGGCCGACACCAAGTCCTCGCACTACTTCATGATCGACGGCAGGCCGCAGTATGTGGCGGGCTCGGGCAACGACAACCTGAAGGTCGAGAAGGACCGCGGCCTGCTGGGCAAGGAGTTCGTGCACCGGAAGGGCTGCCGCAGCATGTCGGGCTGGGAGGCGCTGGACTTCTCCCGGATCCGCAAGCACGCCGCCGACGGCACCGGCGACTACGCCCGCCAGCGGCACCAGCAGCAGCTCATCAAGGCGATGGCCAAGAAGGCGGCGTCGGCGGAGATGCTGCGCGACTTCGGCAAGGTGAACAACCTGATCAAGGCGGTCGGCAAGTCGATGCTGCTGGACACCGGTGCCAGCGAGCCGATCGACTTCCTGTTCACCATGAAGGACCTGGCCGGGGCCGACCTGGTGCTGCTCAAGACCAACGGCGGCAACTACAACACCGCCGAGGGCGGCGAAGGGCTGGACCAGCTCACGATGCAGATGTTCCAGGCCGCTAAAACTGACAATCTCGGTCAGTTCGTGCTGATGAACCCGGAACTGGTCAATAACGAGAAATAGTTTCCATTGCCGGGAAGTGGGGGGCTGGCGTCCATACCCTGGGCAGTGAGGGTTTCTCGCTTCCAAGGAGGGCGTCATGTCCGTGCCCGCATGGCGGCGAGAACGACCTGGCGCCGGTGCGAGCGGGACGCGGCCCAGCGGTGTCGGCTGGCCGGGTGCCGCACCCGTCCGCTCCGACCAGCCCCCGTCCGGCCTGGGCTGGCCCGAACCGCCGCGCCAGGGGCCCCCTCCGGTCGCGAGCCGCACCGGCCCGGCCGCCGCGCCGCCGGTGCGGCGCCGGAGCTGGCGCCGGCTCACCGCGGTGCTGATGGTGGTGCTGGTGCTGATGGTCGGCGGCGGGCTGCTCGCCGGCCGCGCCCTGCTGCACCGGTACGAGTCGGCCGTCGGCCACGACGTGCTGCTCGACGAGCGAGCCCGCGACCTGGACTCCTCCGTCGGCTGGCGCAACGTCGCCGGGCCGCTCAACTACCTGCTCATCGGCTCGGATCTGCGGGCCGCCAATCCGGCCGCCGGGCAGCGCTCGGACACGATCCTGATCGTCCAGGTCAACTCCGCGCTCACCCAGGCCCACCTGATCTCCATCCCGCGCGACCTGCGGGTGGAGATACCCGCGTTCCCGATCACCGGCTACCGGGGCGCCAAAGACAAGATCAACGCCGCCTTCGAGTACGGCGGCGCCGGCAGCGGCGGCGTGCAGCTGCTCTCGGCGACGCTGACCGACCTGACCGGGATCAGGTTCGACGGCGCCGCCGTGATCGACTTCGGCGGGTTCGTGAAGGTGATCGACACCCTCGGCGGCATCAACATGTGCGTCGACGCCCCGATCACCTCGATCCACACCGGCCGCGTGTTCGCCGTCGGCTGCCGCGACATGACCGGCGCCGAGGCGCTGGACTTCTCCCGCCAGCGGTACGGCCTGCCCAACGGCGACTACGACCGCCAGCGCCACCAGCAGCAGCTCGTCAAGGCGGTGCTGGACAAGGCGCTGGCCAGCGGAGTGGCCCGCAACCCGATCAAGCTGGACCTGCTGATCCGCGGCATCGGCCGGTCGCTCACCGTCGACACGGGCGCGGCCAGCATCACCGAGCTGGTCCTGGCCCTGCGCAACATCCGGCCCGACGGCCTGGTGGGCATCCGGGTGCCCTCGCACATCACCAACATCGACGGGGTGTCGTACGTGGTGCTGGACGACGAGGCGGGCGGCCTGTTCCAGGCGATGCGCGACGGGACGGTCACCGCCTGGGCCCGGGAGCATCCGCACTGGGTCAATTCGATCTGACCTCTACACTGGCAGGCGTGTTCGCTGCGCAGATCCCCACCGTGACCGTTGCCGAAGTGCCCGCCGACGCGTACCTGCTCGACGTCCGCGAGGACGAAGAGTGGAACGCCGGGCACGCCCCGGGTGCCGTGCACCTGCCGATGATGGAGATCCCGGCCCGGATGACCGAGGTCCCGCAGGACCGCGCGGTCGTCGTGGTGTGCCGGGTGGGCGGCCGGTCCGGCCAGGTCGTGGCGTACCTGCGCCAGCAGGGCTGGGACAACGTCACCAACCTCGACGGCGGCATGATGGGCTGGGCCGCGGCGGGCCGCCCGCTGGTCGCCGACGGCGGCCGGCCGCAGATCGTCTGAGCATGGCCGGTTACCCCGACCCGGCGCCGCTGGTCTTCGCCCACCGCGGCGCCTCCTTCGCGCTGCCCGAGCACACGCTGGCCGCGTACCGGCGGGCGCTGGCGGACGGGGCCGACGGGGTCGAGTGCGACGTGCGGCTGACCCGCGACGGCCACCTGGTCTGCCTGCACGACCGCCGGCTCGACCGGGTCAGCGACGGCCGGGGCCCGATGGCCGGGTTGACGCTGGCCCAGCTGCGCGCGTACGACTTCGGGTCCTGGCACCCGGGCGGGTCGCCGGCCGAGGTGCTGACCCTGGACGACCTGCTCGACACGCTGCGCGAGGCAGGCCGCCCGGTGCGCCTGCTGGTCGAGACCAAGCACCCCAACCGGTACGGCAAGGCCGTCGAGTACCGGCTGCGCGCGCAGCTCAACCGGCACGGGCTGACCAGCGGCGCGCAGCCGCGGCTGAAGGTGACCGTGATGTCGTTCTCGCCGCTGGCGGTGCGGCGGTCCCGGGAGCTGCTGCCGTCGCTGCCCACGGTGCAGCTGATGGACCTGCTCCCGCCCGGTCTGCGCATCCGGCGGCTGCCGTTCGGCACCCGCATCGCCGGGCCGGGCCTGGAGCTGGTGCGCCGCCGCCCGGACCTGGTCCGGCGGCTCAAGGCCGGTGGCCACCAGGTGTACGTCTGGACCGTCAACGAGCTCGACGACGTCGATCTGCTGCTGAAGCTGGGCGTCGACGGGCTGATCACCGACCGGCCCGCGGAGGTGCTGTCCCACCTCGGTCGGTGAATCCGCAACTATCGGCACGACCGGACTCTGGCGCGGATTGCTTCCAACCGGCAGGATTCCTGTCTGTGGAGGTGGCGTACCGCGAGCTGACGCTGGGTATCGCCGCGCTCTTCGACGACCCGCGGACGCGCTCCGGCGGCCTGGCCGCCGTCGACCGCCTGGTCCACCTCGGCCAGTACGCGCTCGGCGTGCCCGGGATGGCGCTGGCCGAGCTGCACGGCGAGGGCGGCCGGATCATCGCGGCAGCCGGGAGCGCCGCCTGGGCCATCGGGCGGCCCCTGCGCCCGCACGTGGTCACCACCGCCTGCCGCCCCGGCGCGGCCAACTACCGGCTGGAACTCAGCGAGGTCGATCCCGACACGGCCGAGCAGCTCGCCGAGGTGGGCTCGCCCTGGGTCCTGGTGCACCGCGTCGACGTGGCGGGTGCGCCGGTGGCGCTGCTGGCGGCGTTCTTCACCGAGGACGGCGCGGCCGACCCGGACCGGCTCGCCGTGATGACGCTGCTCGGCACGACGGTCGCGCAGTTCTACCGGGAGGGCGCCGGCCTGCCGGTGCAGGCCGCGGTGGAGGCCCCGGAGCTGGCCGACCGGGACCTGTTCATCGCGGTCACCAGCCACGAGCTGCGCACCCCGGTCACCGTGATCAAGGGGTACGCCGACACGCTGCGCGACCACTGGGACCAGCTGGACGACGAGGCCCGCCACGACGCCGCCCGGGTCATCGGCCAGCGCACCGACGAGCTGGCCCGGCTGGTCGACCGGCTGCTCGCCGCCAGCACCGGCACCGCCGTCGGCACGCTGCGGCCCGCCCCGTTCGACCTGCTCGCCGCGCTGCGCCACGCCGCGGCCGGGCTGCCCGCAGACCTGCGCCGCCGGCTGTGGCTGGAGCTGCCGCCCGCGCTGGCACCGGCGCACGGCGACCGGACCACCATCCCGACCGTCCTCACCGAGCTGGTCACCAACGCCGAGAAGTACTCGCCCGGCGACGAACCGGTGGTGGTCACCGCGGCCGAGGAGGGGCGCACCGTGCTCTTCCGGGTGCTCGATCGAGGCATCGGCATCCCACCGGACCAGTCCCATCGGGTGTTCGATCGCTTCTGGCAGGCGGACAGTGGCGACGGTCGGCGGTACGGTGGTGCCGGACTGGGTCTTTATCTCGTCCGAAAGACTATTGAGCGACAAAACGGTTGGGTGTCCTTACGTCCCCGGGATGGGGGAGGTACGGTCGCAGAGGTACGGCTGCCGCGAGGTGACGGAAAGAGGGATGCGGCCGCATCCAGGGAGGCATGATCGTGTCGATGGCTGTCGCTGAGCGGGCCTGGTGCGTGGTGGTTCCGCACCATGCCCGGGGTGCGCAGCAGGCCCGGCACCGCCTCGCCGCCGCCCTGGCCGACGCGGTCCCCCCGGGCCTGCTCGACGACGTGGTCTCGGTCGCGGCCGAGCTGGTCGGCAACGCGGTCCGGCACGCCGATCCCCTGCCCGGCGGCGTGGTCCGGCTGGCCTGGCGGCTGCGCTCGATCGACGGCAACGCCGTGATCGAGGTCCGCGTCACCGACGGCGGGGCGACCCAGGTGCCGCGCCCGCGCGTGGCCGGGGTCGAGGACCCGGACGGGCGCGGCCTGACCATCGTCGACGCGCTCGCCATCCGGTGGGGTGTCGAGCGGGACGGTCTCGGGCAGAGCGTTTGGGCGGAACTAAGCTGACCGCGTGAGTAAGAAGAGTCGGCTGGAGAGCCGCAAGGAGCCCAAGCAGCCCAAGGTCCGCGACATCTTCGTCGCCCGCCCGTTCGAAGGGCTGGCCGACGAGGCCGAGTGGGTGGCGCTGCGCGAGCTGGTCCCGGCCGCCACCGCGCCGCTGACCCTGGCCCCGCAGTACGCGGAGAAGTACGGCGACCGCCAGATCACGCTCGCCACCATCCTGCCCATGGCCTGGCCCGCGCTGACCAAGACCGACGGCCGGGTGCTGCTCGGCCTGCAGCGGCACGAGCGCTCCGGCGACGTCAACCGCGACCTCGCGGTGGCGCTGCTGTCGGCGCTGGAGGCCGAGCCCGGCGCTCCGGTGGCGGTGCCGCCGCTGCCCGGCGAGGGCCCGCGCCTGGGCGACATCCTGGTCGACGCGCCGCTGGAGATCACGGTGCACGACGGCTTCGACTTCTGGCTCGACGCCGACCAGGAGCGCGACGCCGAGGTCAACGCCTCGCTGGAGGCGGCCAACTCCTCGGTGTACCCGACGGTCGCGCTGAGCGCGGCACCGGCGGCGTACTGGTGCCGGGTGCCGGAGAAGGCGCACGTGCGCTGGGTGCTGCCCGACGCCGAGGACGTGGCGATGAACGCGCTGGCCCGGCTGAGCGCGGCGGGCGAGCTCAAGCTCACCGAGCAGACCAAGTTCGCGGGCATGTTCCGCGCGCACGGCCTGCTCGTCCCCGTGTGGGACCTGCCGCACGGCGACGAGGCGGACGCGTGGGAGGAGCCGCTGGCCGCCACGGCCGCCCGGTACGCCGCCGCGAAGGCGGTCGACGAGCCGCTCACCGCTGACCAGCGCCGCGCCAAGCAGGGCCTGCTGGGCCGCCAGCTCAACCTGCGCTGAGCACCGCCGCCCCGGCTCCCGATTCACGTCGGCATCGACGGAGATGAAGGGAGCCGGGGCGTCGTGCGAGGATGTCCCGCGTACCGGCGCGGAGGAGCGCGAGGAATGAAGTTGAACCGGACATTCATCAATTCACTCGCGCACAGTCCCGTCCCAACCCCTTAACGCATCGACGTTTCGACACGTACGGTAAGGGACACCTAACTCAATGCGTGGCGTCCCGCCCCTCACGGAGGCACACCATGACCGTCTACCCCGATCGCGCGCCGCTCGGACGTCCGACCTTCGGCCGTCCCGCTCAGCCGGTGTCGCCCTCCACGGACGTCGCCCCCGCGCCACGCGTCTCACCGCTCGCCTGGGCCCGTCAGCGCCGCACCGACCGCGCGCTGCGCCTCATGTCGGCTACCGAGGACCGCGCCATCCACCGGCTCGGCCGCGACTGGCACGTCATCGAGTGGCCGCACCTGCCCGAACTGGCCCGCACCAGCGGCGGTGAGCCCGGCAAGCCCAAGCAGCCGCCCGCGATGGGCTTCATGGCCATCGGCCCCGGCGGCATCTTCAGCGTCTCGCTGGCGCAGCACGGCCGCAGCCGGGTGCTCATCGCCGGCGACGTGGTGCAGATCGGCGGCCGGCGCCCGCCCTACATCTCCCAGGCCCGGCGCGACGCCAAGCGGGTGGCCAAGGCGATCTCCGCCGCGATCGGCCAGGACGTCAAGGTCTTCGCGGTGCTCGCCTTCCTCGGCAGTGGACCCATCAGCGTGAACGGGCTGCCCAAGGAGTGCATCGTCACCTCGTTCCGCGAGCTGGACCGGGTGCTCGAGTCGACCGGGAGCCGGATCAGCCACGCCACCGCCGCCAAACTGTCCCAAGTGGCCCGCAACCCAGCGATCTGGGTCAACCAGCCCTACCCCGGGGCCAGCGGATACACGTGGCACCCCGAGGGCAGCGCACCCGGTGACAAGGGCACCCAGCGCGGGTAACGTGAGCAGCGATGACCCACATCGAGCTCTCGCTCTCCCCCCTGGAGCCGATCGCAGCCGATCCGCTCACCACGTGGTCGGCGCCGGTCTCCTCGGCGGAGGAGTCGTGTCTGGTCGTCAACTCCGAAGGATTCATCGTCGCCACCTCCACCGCGTGGACGCGGCTGGTGGGCGCCGAGCGTCCCAGCGAACTCACGGGACGCCACATCCTCGAACCGGGCGTGCTGTGCCTCATCGATTTCACCGCGGCCGGCAAGGAGCTCGGTGAAGCGGAGCGCGAGCAGATCCCCCCGCTGCTCGCGCTCGCCTCTAAAGGCCCGGCCCGCGGCCTGATGCGCGTACGCACCGAGGAAGGCGCGGCCAGCCGCACCCTCGACGCCGTCGCCACTCCACTGTGGCAGGGCGGCACCGTGGTCGGTTCGCTCAGCTTCTTCGCCGCGGTGTGAGCCGAACGGCCCGATCCGCGCTACTCTCCATCCCCATGCCCCTGCGTCCGACGCGAATCCTCGCCGTGCTCGTCGCCGCCGGGCTGACCGGGACGGCCCTGCTCGGCGGCTGCGGTGTGCCGCCCGAGTTGCAGCCCAAGCCCGGCGCACCGGTGCCCAGTCCGTCCACTCCGGCCACCTCGGCGGGCCTACCGCCGGGATTCAGCCCGCCCCCCACCGCCCCGCCCGCGACCGCCACGTCCGTTGCCTTTCCCGAGATCACCGCGACCGAGTGCCTCGGGCGGCCCGGCGCCGACCAGGTCATCGCCGCGCTGCGGCGCACCAGCCGCATCCTGCCCGCGAAAGGCAAGGTCAACGTCGTCGGGCCGCCGATGTGCGCCGGAACCTGGCAGTACACGGTGCTGTCGGTGACCGGCCGCGAGCCGCTGCAGGTGGTGACCAAGGGCGCCCCGGACAAGCTGACCGTGGTCACCGCGGGCACCGACATCTGCACCATCGAGGTCCGCAACTTCGCCCCGGCCGGCATCCGCCTCACCGCGGGCTGCTGACCCGGCGCGCGGCGTACGCTGATCACATGCCTGGAGTCCCGCCCACCCGGTTCGTCTACCTGGGCCCGGAGAGCACCTTCGCCGAGCAGGCGCTGCTGACCCTGCCCGCCGCGCTCAAGGGCATCCGGACCCCCGCCCGCAGCGTGCCCGAGGCGCTGGAGGCGGTGCGCACCGGTGACGCCGACGCGGCCCTGGTGCCGTGGGAGAACTCGATCGGCGGCGCCGTCGGCGTCACCTTCGACGAGCTCGCCGACGGCGAACCGCTGGTCATCACCCGCGAGGTGGTCATCCCGGTCGAGTTCGTGCTCGCCGCCCGGCAGGAGACGACCCTGGCGCGGGTGCGCACCATCGCGGCGCACCCGCAGGCGTCCACCCAGTGCCGCGCCTGGCTGCGGACGTACGCGGCCGAGGCCACCGTGTCCGATGTGCTGTCCAACGGCGCCGCCGCCGCCGCCGCGGCCGCCGGCGAGTTCGACGCCGCCATCTGCGCCCCGATCGCCGTGCCGCGGTTCGGGCTGCAGCAGCTCGCCGACAAGATCGCCGACCACCCCGACGCGGCCACCCGCTTCGTGCTGCTGTCCCGCCCCGGCGTGCCGCCCGAGCCCACCGGCAACGACGTCACCTCGCTGGCCGTGTGGATCTCGCACGACCGGGTCGGCGCGCTGCTGGCCGTGCTCACCGAGCTGGCGGTGCGCGGGGTCAACCTGACCCGCATCGAGTCGCGCCCCACCGGCGAGCGCCTGGGCCGCTACGTCTTCTTCCTCGACTGCACCGGCCACGTCGCCGAGGCGCGGGTCGGCGAGGCGCTGCAGGGACTGCGGCGGCTCTGCGCGGGCGTGCGCTTCCTCGGGTCGTACCCCCGCGCGGGCCTGCCCGGCGGCATGCCCGAGCGCCCGGTGCCGCCGCCGGCGGGGCTGTCCGACCCGGACTACGCCGACTCGGCCGCCTGGCTCGGGCGGCTGCGGCACGGCGAACTGTCCTGAGCATGCCGGTCGAGATGAGCCGCGAGCGGTTCGAGGAGCTGGTCTCCGACGCGCTCGACGAGGTGCCGCAGGAACTGCTCGACCTGATGCGCAACGTCGTCATCCTGGTCGAGGACGACTCACCCCCCGGCGAACCGGAGCTGCTCGGCCTGTACGAGGGCTACGCCCTCACCGACCGGGGCTGGGACTACGCCGGGGTGCTGCCCGACCGGATCACCATCTACCGGCATCCGATCCTGCGCATCTGCGACACCGAGGACGACGTCGTCGAGGAGGTCGCCGTCACCGTCGTACACGAGATCGCCCATCACTTCGGCATCGACGACCACCGCCTGCACGATCTCGGCTGGGGCTGAGTCGGCAAGCTGACGGCCGATTCTTGTGCAGGTCACCTACGCTCGTAGCGTTTAAGGTGCCCCGTCCCCCTCCGAAGGATGACGACATGCAGAGTGCTCTCTTCGCCGCTGAGAACCTGGAGAAGGAGTCCGCCACTCCGGGTCTGCGGCTGCAGAACTCCAAGATGCTGAAGATCGAGCTCAACGGCGAGGTCATGGCCCGTACCGGCGCCATGGTCGCCTACCAGGGCCAGGTGCAGTTCCAGGCGCTGGGCTCGGGCGGTGCCGCCAAGTGGCTCAAGAGCAAGCTCACCGGTGAGGGTGTGCCGCTGATGAAGCTCTCCGGCCGCGGCGACGTGTTCCTGGCCGACCGGGCCGCCGACGTGCACCTGGTCGACCTCGCCCCCGGCGACTCGCTGAGCGTGAACGGCTCCAACGTGCTGGCGTTCGAGTCGACGCTGAACTACGACATCAAGATGGTCCAGGGCATGGGCATGTTCTCGGCCGCCGGCATGTTCAACTGCGTCTTCAGCGGCCAGGGCCGTCTGGCCATCACCACCAAGGGCACGCCGGTCGTGCTGACGGTGGACCAGCCCACCTACGCCGACCCGCAGGCGGCCATCTGCTGGTCGGCCAACCTGCAGACCGGCTACCACCGCGCCGACCAGCTCGGCATCGGCACGCTGCTGGGCCGCACCACCGGTGAGGCGTTCACGATGAGCTTCGCCGGCCAGGGCTTCGTGGTCGTGCAGCCGTCGGAGGAGTTCCCCGGTGGCGCCGTGGCCGGCGGCTCCGGCGGCAACCAGCAGCAGGGCGGCCTGCTCGGCGGCCTGCTCGGCGGCTGACCCGCCCCGTACCGCCAGATCGCGGACCCCTTGCGGCACTCCCGTCGCAGGGGGTCCGCGCGTATGCGTCCACGTGCGATGATGCGGCCCATGGACGAGCACCTCGACGTGGTGGAGTTCGACGACGACTTCGACGGCCCGGAGCTGCCCCCGCGCGGCTGGCGACAGCTCGTCGCGGACCCCCGCACGGCGAACACGCTGCTGGTGCTGGGCGGGGCGGCCGCCGCGGCCTCCCTGTTCGGCGAATGGCAGATCGCCGCCTCGCCGCCGGAGCCGATGGAGTCCTCGTTCTCCGGCATCGGGTCCGTGGCCAACGACGTGTGGTCCAGCGGGGTCGGCGACACCTACCTGGTCTCGCTGGGGCTGCTCGGCGCGCTGGTCGCGGTCGTGCTCGCCGGCCCGGTGGCGGCCCGCGCGGCGGCGCGGGCGGCCGGGCTGGGGCTGTGCGCCGTGCTGCTGGTGCTGCTCGGGGCCGCCGCGTACAAGATGACCGACCTGTCCGGCGTGCCGCAGCTGGCCCTGTTCCCGCAGGAGATGACGGTGAAGGTCACCGTCTCGCTCGAGCGGGGCCTGTGGGCGGCGCTGGCCGCCCCGCTGCTGCTGGGCCTGGCCTTCGTGAGCATGCACCTGCGCGGTGCGCTCGAACGGACCCCGGCCGCCCGGGACGCCGCCAGCACACCGCCCACGCAGACCGGGCCGGGCGAGATCGAATTGACGGTCGCCACCGCCGCGCCGTTCGTGCGGGAATACTGACGCGAGAAGCCAGACCCTCGGCCGGTACGCTTTTCGACGTGATTGATCTGCGCCTGGTCCGGGAGGACCCCGAGGCGGTACGCGCCAGCCAGCGGCTGCGCGGAGACGCTGTCGAAGCTGTGGACGCCCTGCTGCACGCTGACGAGGCCCGCCGCTCCGCGGTGTCCGCCTTCGAGGCGCTGCGAGCGGAGCAGAACCAGCTCGGCAAGCTCATGCCCAAGGCGGCCGGGGACGAGAAGGCCGCCCTGCTCGCCCGCACCAAGACCCTGGCCGCCGACGTCAAGGCGGCCCAGGCCGCGGTGACCGAAGCCGAGCAGGTGCTGCGTGCGGCGCAGTTCGCCATCGCCAACGTGGTGCAGGACGGCGCGCCCGGCGGCGGCGAGGACGACTACGTCGTGCTGCGCGAGGTCGGCACCCGCCCCGAGCCGGCCGACGCCCGCGACCACCTGGCCCTCGGCGAGCTGCTCGGCGCGATCGACACCGAGCGCGGCGCGAAGGTCTCCGGTGCCCGGTTCTACTACCTGACCGGCGTGGGCGCGCTGCTGCAGCTCGGGCTGCTGCAGCTCGGCCTGTGGCAGGCGGTCGAGGCCGGGTTCACCCCGGTCATCCCGCCGGTGCTGGTGAAGCCGGAGTCGATGGAGGGCACCGGGTTCCTCGGCTCGCACGCCGCCGAGGTCTACCACCTGCCCGCCGACGACCTGTACCTGGTGGGCACCAGCGAGGTGCCGCTGGCGGCGTACCACAAGGACGAGATCCTGGCGCTGAACGGGCCGCTGCGGTACGCCGGCTGGTCGAGCTGCTTCCGCCGCGAGGCGGGGTCGTACGGCAAGGACACCCGGGGCATCATCCGGGTGCACCAGTTCGACAAGGTCGAG
The DNA here is from genome assembly GCF_029948125.1 of Catellatospora sp. KI3. Taxonomy (GTDB): domain Bacteria; phylum Actinomycetota; class Actinomycetes; order Mycobacteriales; family Micromonosporaceae; genus Catellatospora. The sequence goes on along the minus strand of NZ_JASAMB010000006.1, from coordinate 76,823 downwards.
ATGTTCTCGTACTGCCCGCCGGAGGAGGCCGCGCAGGAGCACCAGCGGCTGCTGGCGTGGGAGGAGGAGATGCTCGGCAAGCTCGAGCTCGCCTACCGCGTCATCGACGTGGCCGCCGGCGACCTCGGCTCGTCGGCCGCGCGCAAGTTCGACTGCGAGGCCTGGCTGCCGACGCAGAACCGCTACATGGAGGTCACCTCGACCTCGAACTGCACCACGTTCCAGGCGCGCCGCCTGAACACCCGCTACCGCGACGCCGACGGCAAGCCGCAGACCGTGGCGACGCTCAACGGCACCCTGGCCACCACCCGCATGATGGTGGCGCTGCTGGAGCAGCACCAGCAGCCGGACGGCTCGGTGCGCGTACCCAAGGCGCTGCAGCCCTTCGTCGGCGGCCGTGACGTGCTGGAGCCCGTCAAGGCTGGGTCCTGAGCGCGTGCTGCGGCAAGGTCTACCGAAACTCGTCGCGACGGACCTGGACGGCACGGTCGTCCGGTCCGACGCCACGGTCAGCGGCTTCACGCACTCGGTCTTCGACCGGGTGCGTGCGGCCGGGATCCCCATCGTCGGCGCCACCGGCCGCGGCCCGCGGCTGGAGGAGCTGAGCCGCATCGACCTGCCACACGCCGACCTGCTGGTGCTGGGCGGCGGCGGCCGGGTGCTCGACCTGCGCGATCCAGGTGCCCCGCGCATCCTGCGCGACGCCCGGCTGCCCGGCGCGACGCTGACCGCGCTGGTGGAGGCACTGGAGCGGCGGCTGGGGCCGGTCAAGCTGCTGATCGAGGCGCTGGACACGCCGAGTTCGCCGATCTGGGGCGACGACGTGACGGACTGGCCGTACCCGGACGACGTGCAGGTCCAGGACCGGGCGCAGTCGCTGTCGCACGACATCATCAAGGCGTTCGTCCGGGTCGGCGGGGACGACGACTCCGACGCGCTGCTGCGTACCGCGCGGGGTCTGGTGGGGCCGGAGACGGCCGCGTTCACCCACTCCGGCCTCGGCTGGGTGGAGATCACCCCGCCGAACGTGGACAAGGCCAGCGGCCTGGCGGTCGTCGCAGCGGAGCTGGGCATCGACCCGGCCGAGGTGCTGGTCTTCGGGGACATGCCCAACGACATCCCGATGTTCGAGTGGGCCGGGCACCGGGTCGCGGTGGCGAACGCGCACCCCGAGGTGATCGCCCTGGCCGACGAGACGACCCTCTCCAACGACCGCGACGGCGTCGCCGTCTACCTCGACGAACTCCTCAAACGCACCCGCTGACCGCGGGCCGCCCGCGCGGCGGTGGCGATGGTGCGGTTTCGGGGAAAGTGCTGGAACCCGCGGCGTGATTCGTGCAGTTTCCCCGAAACCGCAGCACGTCAGAGGTACTGGCCCAGGCCGCCGCGGCCCGGCTTGTTCGGGTCCGCGCCGGTGGCGCCGGGGGGCAGGGCGGGGATGTTGCGCATCTGCTCCAGCTGCATGCGGGCGGCCATCTGCTGCGCCACCAGCGCGGCCTGGATGCCGTGGAACAGGCCCTCCAGCCAGCCGACCAGCTGGGCCTGGGCGATCCGCAGCTCGGACTCCGACGGGGTCGCGCCCTCGGTGAAGTCGACCGAGATCCGCTCCAGCTCGTCGCGCAGCTCGGGCGACAGCCCGTCCTCCAGCTCGATGATCGACCGGCGGTGGATCTCGACCAGCCGCTGGCGGCCCGCCTCGTCCAGCGGCGCGGCGCGCACCTCCTCCAGCAACTGCTTGATCATGCTCCCGATCCGCATGACCTTCGCGGGCTGCTCGATCAGGCGTCCCGGGTCTTCCTCGCCGATTCCGGCGGCAGATCCGTCCCCGCCGACCTCCACCGTGCCGATCGGGCGCCCGTCCGGGCCCACGACCACCACACTCTTCTCATCAGGGTGCTGCTGGGTCACGCCGACCTCCTCCGTCAGGAACCCACCCATCCTAGATCCTGAGAGCCCGACCGATGTTGATCATTGACGTACGTGGCGGGACGCGGTAGAACGCCACAGTGGGTCGAAAGACCTCATGATTGCAACGCACATCGGCGACGCCAGGGCGTTCCACGAACGTCGGCAGGATCACTCTGGAGGACACATTGGACGGCCTCGACCGTCGCAGGCTGCTCGGGCTGCTGACCGGCGCGGGCGTCGCGGGTCTCACCGGCGCACTCTCCGGCTGCACGACCACGCCCGACGACAGCCCCAAGAGCGCCGTCCGCATCGGCCTGCTGACGCCGCAGACGGGCGCCAACAAGGCCATCGGCGTCGACCTCGAGATCGGCTTCAAGCTCTACCTCCAGCTGCACGGCAGCGTCCTCGACGGGCACCCGGTCGAGATCATCACCGAGGACGAGGGCGACACCCCCAAGAGCGGCCTGGACGCGCTCAAGCGGCTGCACGAGAAGCAGGTGCTCGCCGTCGTGGGCGTGGCCAACCCCGATCTGCTGCCGCACGTCCGCGACACGGTCGAGGCCGCGAAGATCCCGCTGCTGGCGACGCACACCGCGCCCGCCAAGATGCCCAGCGCGATCCACATCTGGCGCACCGCGTTCCTCAGCGACGAGCCCGCCAAGGCGGTCGCGTCGTACCTGCGGCGCCGGGTGATGGGCAAGGTCGCGCTGGTCGGCATCGACAACGCCGCCACCGGCGAGCTGATGGACGCTTTCATCAGCGAGTACGGTTCGGGCGCCAACGACCCGATCAGCGTCCCCACCAACACCAAGGCCAGCACCGCCGCCTACGCGCAGTACGCCGACCAGGCCGCCAACCGGAACCCCGGCGCGATCTTCTGCAACCTGCCCACCTCGCACATCGGCCCGTTCATGGCGGCGCTGACCGAGGCGGGCTACAAGGGCGCCGTCTACGCCCCCGGCGTGTCCTCCGAGGGCCCGGCCCTGGAGCAGCTCGGCAAGAACGCCATGGGCCTGTACACGGCGATGCAGTACTCGGCCGACCTGAGCAACCTGTCCAACCACACGTTCTCGTCGGAGTTCCAGGCGCAGCACCAGCGCACACCCACGGCGTACGCGGTCGCCTCGTACGACGCGGCGGCGGTGCTGGACCAGGCGCTCACCCTGGCCGGGTCGAGCGTGCCCACGCCCGACAAGATCAACCAGTCGCTCGGCAACGTCGGCCAGATCATCAGCCCGCGCGGCAACTGGCAGTTCACGCAGGGCCGTGCGCCGCAGCAGAAGTGGTACCTGCGCCGCGTCGCCATGGACGGTCCCATCCCGTCGAACGTGTTGATCAGCGACCTCGCTACGCTCGGTGCGTGAAGTTGGACGACGTTGACCAGCGGATAATCGCGGCCCTGCTGTCCGACGCGCGCACCACGTACGCCGAGATCGGCACCGCGGTGTCGCTGTCGGCCCCGGCGGTGAAGCGTCGCGTCGACCGGCTGCGCTCCGGTGGCGTGATCAAAGGCTTCACCGCCGTGGTCGATCCGGCGGCGGTGGGCGGCGGCACCGAGGCCTTCGTCGAACTCTTCTGCACCGGCCGCACCACCCCGGCCCAGATCACCCAGGTCACCCGCCGCCACCCCGAGGTGGTCGGCGCCTACACGGTCTCGGGCGAGGCGGACGCGCTGGTCCACCTGCGCGCCGCCGACATCAGCCACCTGGAGCAGGCGCTGGAGCGGCTGCGCGCCGAACCCTTCATCACGTCGACCCGCAGCATGATCGTCCTCTCCCGCCTGGTCGACTGACCCCTCACGGCCCCGGGCCCGCCCCACCGCCCACCGCCCTCGGCGCCCGGCGCCCGGCGCCCGCGCTTTAAATAGACGTTGGCCTATTACATCGACTTTTCGTAGATCGTCTTCGATGTAATAGGCCAACGTCCATGCGAAACAGGGGGTGGAGCAGGAGCCGAGATGGTGCAGGGCCGGGGTAGGGCTGGTCAGAGGTACTGGCCGAAGCGGGGTTCCTCGATCGGGGCCGGCTTGTCGCCCTCGCCGAAGAAGCGCTTGCCGCCGAACTCGCCGTGCAGGCGGTCGTCCAGCTCGTCGGCCAGGCCGGTCATGACCTGGATGGCCAGCGCCAGGTGGCTGGCCTGGAAGTCGCGGCCGAACACCGGGATCGACGCCCACACCGTGCCGGAGGTGCAGTACAGGCGGCCGATCGGCATCCGGTTGGTCAGGTCGGACAGCTTGGCGAACAGCTTCTCCGTCGGCTCGATCTCGGTCAGCACCGGCGAGAAGACGTCGATCAGCGCCGGGTTCTCGCGCACCCGCACGAACACCATCGCCGAGCCGGCCCGGATGCCGATGTCCCCGTCGCCGTCGACCTGCAGCTCGTCCGGATCGGACTTCAGCAGTGCCGCGACCACGATGCGCACCCGGACGGCGAGGTCGAGCCCGCTGGCGTCCAGCGAATCGATCGCGGGCAGGAAGGCGTCCAGAGTGGACTCGTGCCGAGCGGTGCCCAGCGGAGCGACGGTGACGGGCTCCTCCTGGGCGTCGTGCGCCTCGTATACGAGGAAGGCCGGGTGCGGGGCGCCGTACACGTCGCGCAGGGTGCGCGTGATGATCGTGGCGAGCGCCTCGGGCTGCGCCGACAGGCCGAAGTTCTCCTTCGCCCCGGCGATGACGCCGGGCGGCGACCAGCCGAGCGCGACCATGGCCGCGATCGCGGGGCGCTCCAACCGGAAGCCCTCGGGCAGGTTCGCGTTGCTGACCGCTCGGGCCTGCAGGGCGCCGTCCTCCAGGCGCTCCACGCTCACGCCGTACACCGCGTTGCCGGTGCCCGACGCGGTCGGGTCCAGGGCCAGCTCCAGCTCGCTGCCGGGCGGCAGCTCGGGCAGGGCGGCGGCCAGGGCCCGGGCGAACTCGCGCCACGCCTCGGTGACCTTCTCGTGCAGGTCGGCCGTGGTGGGCTCGTCCAGCAGCTCGGCCTCGGCCAGGCCGGGTTTCGACAGTTCCGTCATCGCTCGCCTCCTCCTGGGGCGTGGCCCCCGTGCAGGCAAGCCACCGCTGCCGCGGCATACGTCAGAAAGCCCGGTCCCCTGTCACGCAGACATTACCGACCGGAGCGGTATTCGCGTAGTCAGGGATTGGACTGACCGAGCCGTTGCGCGAGCGCGATGAGACGTGCCGCGAGCTCGTCCGCATCGCCACCCCGGCCCACGGCCAAGCCCAGCAGATAAGCGCTGACCGGCGCACCCGGGCGTACCGCGTTGTGGGCCACCTCACGGGCCAGGTCCAGCACCAGGCCGGTGTCCACGGCGTCGGCGGGCAGGCCCAGTTCGGCGCAGGCAGCGGCGGTGAAGTCAGGCAGGTCGACGGCCATCGGGCCCCTCCGTCTCGCTCAGGTCGTTCGCCGCGCGCAGGTCGGGCACGGTGTCGCAGTCATACCACGGCGGCGGTCCGGTGCCGGTCCAGGCGGCCAGGTGGGGTGCCAGGTCGCGCAGCAGGCCGCGCATGGAGGCCCCGGCGGGCTCCTCCGGCACTGCCGCGCGCAGCGCCTCCACCCGCCACACCGAGAGCATGTGCTGCGCCCGGCCCTGCTCGTCGGCGTACATGACCACCGGCGCGTCGACGGCGAGCAGGTCCGCGATCCCGCCGGCGGTCAGGAACGGCAGGTCGGCGCCGGCCACGAGCACCCGGCCGGTGGGCGGGCACAGCGCCAGCCCGGCCGCGACGGCCGCCACCGGTCCGCCGCCGGGCGGCTGCTCGCGGGTGCGCAGGACGCCCGGCGGCAGCAGCGGGTCCAGGTCGGGCGGGCCGACGACCACGATCGGGTCGGCGCCGCGCACCGCGGCGAGCACCCGCGCCAGCAGCGGTACGCCGCCGACGGGCAGCAGCGGTTTGGGCGCCCCGCCCATCCGGCGGGCCGCGCCTCCGGCCAGCACCAACGCCGCGTACGGCAGCAAGTGCTCCCCCTTCCGCCTGTGGATGAACCGGCGTGTCGTCCACAGGTTAACGATCATCGCTGGCTCCCGCACGGCGCCGCCACGACGCTGGCCGTATGAGCGCCTCGATCCCGACCTACACCTTCACCGACCGCGCCGACCTCATCGCGTACGTGCCGTACATGCTCGGCTTCCACCCCGCCGACAGCGTCGTCGTGATCGGACTGCGCGGCCGGCGCATCAGCGTGGGCGCCCGCGCCGACGTCACCACCCCGGCGCCGGAGACGCTGGGGGACTTCGCCCGGCTGCTCACCCGTGCCGGGCGCCGGGGCGCCCCGGTCACCACCGCCATGCTCGTCGGGTACGGTCCGCACACCGCGGCGGCCGAGCGCACCCGCGAGCTGGCGCAGGGCCTGGAGCAGCGCGGATACCACATCGCCGAGGCGCTGCACCGCGACGGCGACCGCTTCCACTGCCTGCGCTGCGCCGACTGCACGCCGCCCGAGGGGGAGCTGTTCGACCTCAGCACCACCGCGGCGGCCGCCGCCGCGACGTTCGAGGGCATGACCGTGCTGCCCGACCGCGAGTCGGTGCTGCGGCTGGTGGAGCCGGTCGGCAACCTGGCCGCGATCGCCATGGCCCAGGCCGTGGACCGGGCCGAGCTGCGGCTGATCACGCTGCTGGCGGAGGCCGACGACGAGCACGAGGCGCTGCGTACGGCCGGGACCGCCGCGATCGACCGGGCGATGGACGGGTTCGCGGCGGGCGGGCGGCTCGACGACGACGAGGCGGCCTGGCTCAGCCTCGTGCTGCACGACCTGCCCTGCCGGGACCACGCCTGGTCGCGTACCGACGACGCCGACTGGCAGCTCGACTTCTGGCTCGACCTGACCCGCCGCAGCGAGCCCGGCCTGGTCGCCCCGATCGCCACCCTGCTCGGCTGGTGCGCCTGGCGCGGCGGGAACGGCGTGCTCGCCGGGGCGGCCCTGGAGCGGGCCCTGCGGACCGACCCCGACTACAGCCTCGCCCACCTGCTGACCGGCGCGCTCGCCCAGGGACTGCCCCCGCACACCATCAGCCCCTGGCCCGCCGACCCGAACGCCCCCCTCCACCGCCACCGCACCCGCCCCCGGCGGTAAGGAAGGGACCCTTCTTATCGCATTCCGTAGCAGAAGGGCCCCTTCTTATCGCAGCCGAACTCCCGCCCCACCGGCGCGGGTAAGCCGGATGCGCGGGCAAGCCGGATGGCTCAGGCGCGAACGGCGCGGTCACGGGCCAGGTGATGCCGGTCGGCGCCGCAACGAGGGCCAGTCGGTGGGCCGGTCTGCGCGGGCCGGACAATCGGTGCCATGGATCTGGCCTACCTGCGGGCCCACCCGCATCTGCTGCCGACGTTCCTGCACCATCAGCGCATCCGGGAGACGCCGGTGGACGGCGGCTCGATCTGCCACACCAGTCGGCTGACCTTCGACGACGGCGAATCGGTCTTCGCCAAGTCGTGGCCGGAGAACACCGGCGCGGCCCCGGACGGGTTCTTCGCCGCCGAGGCGCACGGGCTGCGCTGGCTCGCCGAGCCGGAGGCGGTGCCGGTGCCGGAGGTGCTGGTGGAGACGCCGGAGCTGCTGGGCATGGCGTGGGTCGAGCACGGTTCGCCGACCGCGCGCGGTGCGGAGGAGTTCGGGCGCGGGCTCGCGGCGCTGCACCGGGCCGGGGCACCGGCGTTCGGGGCGCCGTGGCCAGGCTTCCACGGGTCGGCGCCGATGGACAACACGCAGGTCGAGGGCGCCTGGCACGAGTGGTACGGCCGGCGGCGGCTGGCGGCGTACCTGAAGCTGTCGGTGGACCGGGGGGCGCTGGAGGCCGCCGACACCGCCCGGGTGGAGCGGGTGCTGGCGGGCTTGGACCGGATCGGCGCGGACGAGCCGCCCGCGCGCATCCACGGCGACCTGTGGACCGGCAACCTGCTGTGGGACGCCGACGGCCGCTGCTGGCTGGTCGACCCGGCCGCGCACGGCGGCCACCGCGAGACGGACCTGGCCTACCTGGGGCTGTGGGGCGGGGCGCCGCACCTGGACCGCATCCTCGCCGCGTACGCGGAGGTCTCGCCGCTGGCCGAGGGCTGGCGCGAGCGCGTCCCGCTGCACCAGCTGTCGATGTACCTGCTGCACACGGCCCTGTTCGGCGCCGCCTTCGCCCCGGGCGTACGCGAAACGACCACCGCCTGCCTCGGCCTGACCGCCTGACACCCATCCCGCCCGCCGACCCGCACCGGTCGCCCGCCTCCTCACGTTCCCGTCCCCCGGGAGCGAGTTGATCGCTGTTTCCGGTCCGGACCTGCCGCCCGGCTGCAGCTTTCGACCGGAAATAGCGATCTTGGAGGCGACCGGGCGTCCTGCCAGGTAGACCGTGCGCACGCATTCCGGTTACGCGCGCTAACGTCGTGAACGTGACCTCCACACGATCCGCGCTCGTCGACCGCTTCGGGCGGCGTGCCGTCGATCTGCGGGTGTCCCTGACCGATCGGTGCAATCTGCGCTGTTCGTACTGTATGCCACCGGAAGGGCTGCCCTGGCTGCCCAACGCCGACGTGCTCACCGACGACGAGGTGCTACGCCTGGTCGAGATCGCGGTGACCCGGCTCGGCGTCACCGAGGTGCGCTTCACCGGCGGTGAGCCGCTGCTGCGCCCCGGCCTGGTCGGCATCGTCGCCGGGGCGGCCGCGCTGCGCCCCCGGCCGAAGCTGTCGGTGACCACCAACGCGATCGGCCTGCACCGCCTGGCCGCGCCCCTGCGCGAGGCCGGGCTCGACCGGGTCAACGTCTCGCTGGACACCCTCGACCCCGACCGCTTCGCGACCATCGCACACCGCCGCCGCCTCGACGACGTCGTCGCGGGGCTCGCCGCCGCGGCGCAGGCGGGGCTGACCCCGGTCAAGCTGAACACGGTGCTGCTGCGGGGCGTCAACGACGACGAGGCCCCGGCGCTGCTGCGCTTCGCCCTGAAGCACGGGTACGAGCTGCGCTTCATCGAGCAGATGCCGCTGGACGCCCAGCACGGCTGGAGCCGGACCGACATGGTCACCGCCGAGGAGATCCTGGCCGCGCTGCACGCCGAGTTCGAGCTGTCGCCCGACCCGGCCGAGCGCGCGGGCGCCCCCGCCGAGACCTGGCTGGTCGGCGGCGGACCGGCGAAGGTCGGCGTGATCGCCTCGGTGACCAGGCCGTTCTGCGGCGACTGCGACCGGACCCGGCTGACCGCCGACGGGCAGGTGCGCAACTGCCTGTTCGCGCGCGGCGAGACCGACCTGCGGGGTCTGCTGCGCGGCGGGGCCGGGGACGAGGAGATCGCGCAGCGCTGGCGCGAGGCGATGTGGGGCAAGCTGCCCGGCCACGGCATCGACAACCCGGACTTCCTGCAGCCCACCCGACCCATGTCCGCCATCGGAGGATGACGTGATCACTGTGCGCTTCTTCGCCGGAGCCCGGGCGGCGGCCGGGGTTCCCGAGGGGTCGTACCCGGCCGGGCTGGACCTGGGGCAGCTGATCAAGGAGCTGGGGGCGGACCGTGGCGACGGTCTCGCCCGGGTGCTGCTTTCAGCCAGCTTCCTGGTTGACGGGCTAGCGTGGCACGACCGTCACGCGCCGATCCCCGCCGGTGCGACAGTGGACGTCCTTCCGCCGTTCGCCGGCGGCTGACCCCCGAACCCGAAGGACTGCCGTGCTCCAGGCGCTGGTCTTCTTCAGCATCGTGCTGCTCGTCGTCGGACCGATCCACTGGTACCTGTGGAAGCGGATGGTCCGCGACACCACCCGGCCCGGCCGGGCCCGCAAGATCGGCAACGCCATCATGTTCGCGCTGGTGGCGCTGCTGCTCGGCGCGTTCATCCTGCCCCGCGCGATCGGCGCCAAGACGAGCACGATCATTCCGCTGGCCGGGTACCTGTGGCTGGCGGTCATGTTCTACCTGCTGCTGATCCTGCTGGTGCTGGAGCTGCCCCGCGCCCTGGCCAACCGCGCCCTCCGCCGCCGGGCCGCCTTCGCCCCCGCCCCCGCCCAGCCCACCCTGGTCGCGGAGTCCGTCGGACTCCCCAAGATCAGCGAAGTTGCCGGGCAATCGGGCGAAACCGAGCCCGTCATTCCCCCGATTGCGGGGCAACTTGAACGATCAAGCTCACCCGAACCTGAACCCGAACCCCAACCAGGGCCCCAGCGGGACGCGTCGGCGGAGCGGGACGCGGAGAGCAGGCGGTTGTTCCTGGCCCGGGGGGCGGCGATCTTCGCCGGGCTCACCGCGACCGGGATCACCGCGTACGGTGCGAGGACCGCCCTGTCCGGGCCGGTCGTCAAGCGGGTCCAGATCCCGCTGGCGAAGCTGCCGCGCAGCATGGACGGCTACCGGATCGCGCTGGCCAGCGACATCCACCTCGGCCCGCTGACCGGGATCGACCACACCCGCCGCATCGTGAACGCGCTCAACGGCCTGGACGCCGACATCGTCGCGATCGTCGGCGACCTGGTCGACGGCAGCGTCGCCGAGCTGGCCGACGAGGCCGCGCCCCTGCGTGACCTGCGCTCGCGCAACGGCGCCTACTTCGTCACGGGCAACCACGAGTACTTCTCCGGCGCGGAGGAATGGGTAGCCGAGGTGGAGCGGCTGGGGCTGCGGGCGCTGCGCAACGAGCGCCTGGCCATCCACGGGCTGGACCTGGCCGGGGTCAACGACGTGACGGGCGTGAGCGAGGGACCGGGCAAGGGGCCTGATTTCGCCCGTACGCTGGACGGCCGCGACCTGAGCCGCCCGGTGGTGCTGCTGGCCCACCAGCCCGTCCAGGCCCACGAGGCGGCGAAGCACGGCGTCGACCTGCAGCTGTCCGGCCACACTCACGGTGGCCAGCTGGTGCCGTTCAACCTGATCGCGGCCCTGCAGCAGCCGGTGATCTCAGGGCTCGGCGACGTCGACGGCACCAAGGTGTACGTCACCAACGGCGCCGGCTACTGGGGACCGCCCGTCCGGGTCGGCGCCCCGCCGGACGTGACCCTGGTGGAGTTGCGCGCCCCGTAAATGTCAGGGATTTCCGTTAGAACTGTCACGGATGTGCGTGGCGGGTGGGGACGGGGGCAGCGGGCGTGTCAGGATTCCGTGTGCCCCCCGTCTGGACTGCTGATCTGCATATCCACTCGCGGTACTCGCGTGCGTGCAGCAAGGACCTTGAGCTGCCCGTGCTCGCCTGGTGGGCGCGGCGCAAGGGCATCGCGCTGCTGGGCACCGGTGACGTCACCCACCCGGCCTGGTTCGAGCATCTGCGCACCCATCTGCGCGAGGCGGAGCCGGGGCTCTACCGGCTGAACGCCGAGACCGAGCGGGACGTGGCGCAGAAGCTGCCGCCGCGCCTGGCATCAGGGGAACCGGCCCGGTTCATGCTGAGCGTCGAGATCTCCACGATCTACAAGCGGGGCGACCGCACCCGAAAGGTGCATCACCTCATCTACCTGCCCGATCTGGACGCCGCGCAGCGGTTCCGCGAGCGCCTGGGCCGGGTGGGCAATCTGGCCAGCGACGGTCGGCCGATCCTCGGCCTGGACTCCCGCGACCTGCTGGAGATCACACTTGAGGCCAGCCCGGACGCGTACCTGGTGCCCGCGCACATCTGGACGCCCTGGTTCTCCGCACTGGGTTCTAAATCGGGCTTCGACGCCATCGCCGACTGCTACGCCGACCTGGCCGGGCACATCACGGCGGTGGAGACCGGCCTGTCCAGCGACCCGGCGATGAACCACCGGGTGTCCAGCCTGGACGCCTACACGCTGGTGTCCAATTCCGACGCCCACTCGCCGCAGGCCCTGGCCCGCGAGGCGACCCGCTTCGACTGCGCGCTGGACTACTACGCGGTCAAGAACGCCCTGGCCGGGGGCCCGGGCATGGCCGGAACCATCGAGTTCTTCCCGGAAGAGGGCAAGTACCACGGGGACGGGCACCGCGACTGCGGCGTCAACTGGACGCCCGCGCAGTCGCGCGAGACCGGCGGCCTCTGCCCGGTGTGCTCGCGGCCGCTGACCATCGGCGTGCTGGCCCGGGTCGAGGCGCTGGCCGACCGGGCGGAGGGGGTCGCCCCCGCCAACGCCAAGCCGGTGACGCACCTGGTGCAGCTGCCCGAGCTCGTGGGCGAGATCGAGGGCGTCGGCCCGAAGACCCGTACCGTCGAGGGCAGGGTGAATGCCCTGGTCGCGGCCCTGGGCCCGGAGCTGTCGATCCTCACCGAGGTGCCGCTGGACGAGGTCGCGGCGGTCGGGGGCGAGCTGCTCGGCGAGTCGGTGCGCCGCCTGCGCGCCGGTGCCGTGCACCGCGTCCCCGGCTACGACGGGGAGTACGGCGTGATCCGCCTGTTCGAGCCCGACGAGCTGCGCCCACTCAGCGCCGCCCCGGACACCCTGTTCGACCTGCCCGTCGCCGCGGTGCCCGCGCCGCGCAAGCCGAAGGCGGCCGCCCCGGCCAAGCCGGTGGTGCGGCGGACCACGCCGCGCCGCCCGGTCAGCGCGCCGCCGCTGCCGCCGGAGCCGTCGCCGCACGAGCCGTTCGAGCCGATGCTGGCCGGGATGGAGGAGGTCGGCACCGGGCTGCTGGACCGACTCGACGCGATGCAGCGCGTCGCCGCCTCCGCCCCGGGCGGCCCGCTGCTGATCGTGGCCGGTCCGGGCACCGGCAAGACCCGCACGCTGACGCACCGCCTGGCGTACCTGTGCGCCGAGATGAACGTGTACCCGGAGGAGTGCCTGGCGATCACGTTCACCCGCCGGGCCGCCGACGAGCTGCGCCACCGGCTCGCCGGGCTGCTCGGCCCGGTCGCCGACGACGTCACCGTGTCGACGTTCCACGCGCTGGCCCTGGCGGTCCTGCGTGAGCAGGAGCCGAACCTGATGGTGGTCGACGAGCCCGGCTGCCCCGACGGGATCCTGCTGGACGAGCTGGTGCCGCGACTCGTCGCACTGCTGCGGGCGCAGCCGTCGCTGGTCGACAAGCTGCGCGCGCGCTGGCCGTGGGTCTTCGTGGACGAGTACCAGGACGTCGACCCGGACCAGTACGCGCTGCTGCGGCTGCTGGTGCCCAGCGACGGCAACCTGTGCGCGATCGGCGACCCCGACCAGGCGATCTACTCGTTCCGGGGCGCCGACGTCTCGTTCTTCATGGACTTCTCCCGGGACTTCGTGGACGCGCGGGTGGTGCGGCTGACCCGCAACTACCGCTCGGCCGCGCCGATCCTGGCGGCGGCGGTGCAGGCCATCGCGCCGACGTCGCTGGTGCCGGGCCGCCGGCTGGACCCGGCCCGGGTCGACCCGGACGCCCCGCTCATCGGCCGGTACGCCGCCGACAGCCCCGCCGACGAGGCCGGGTTCATCGCGCGCAAGGTCGACGAGCTGGTCGGCGGGGTGTCGCACCGGACCCGGGCCGACACCCGGGGCATGACCGGGGCGACGGTGTCGTTCAACGACATCGCGGTGCTGTACCGCACCGACGCGCAGGCCGCCGTGATCGTCGACGTGCTGTCGCGGGCCGGGGTGCCGGTGCAGAAGCGCTCGCACGACCGGCTGCGCGACCGCGCCGGGGTCAACGCCCTGGTCGCCGAGATGCGCCTGGCCACCGGCCTGAACGGCTCGGTCGCGGCGCGGCTGACGCTGACCGCCAAGGTGCTCATCGAGCGCCCGGCGCTCGGCCGGGCCACGCCCGAGCCGGACGAGGTGTGGTCGGCCGTCGACCTGCTCATGCCGCTGGCCCAGCGGTGCGGCGCGGACCTGGGCCGGTTCCTGGCCGACGTGACCACCGGGGCCGAGGTCGACGCGCTCGACCCGCGGGCCGAGGCGGTGACGCTGCTGACCCTGCACGCGGCCAAGGGGCTGGAGTTCCCGGTGGTGTTCCTGGCCGGCTGCGAGGACGGCCTGCTGCCGCTGCGGATGCCCGGCAGCACCCCGACCGAGGCCGACGTCGCCGAGGAGCGGCGGCTGTTCTTCGTCGGCCTGACCCGCGCGCAGCGCCGGCTGTACGTCAGCCACTCCGCGCGCCGGGCCCGGTTCGGCAGCGAGCGCGACTGCCGGCCGACCCCGTTCCTGCAGTCGATCGACCCCGGGCTGCTCGAGCAGCTCAACGAGCAGGGCCCGCGCCGACCCCGTGACCAGCAGCTGCGCCTGATCTGATCGGCCGCCGCCGGGCGACGAACGGACCGGTTCGTCACCTGAGGGGGTGGCCCGCCTGTCGCGGCAGTGACACCGGACCGCAGTCGGACGCTACGTAGGAAGAGGTAACTCAGCGTCGAGGAGCGGGCGATGTCGATCAAGCTGGTGACGGTGGACCCGGTGACCATGGTCCAGTTCGGATACGCGGCCGCCTGCGCCGCCGACCCCGGCATCGAACTGGTCGGCCAGGCCTCCGGCGAAGTCAGGCTGCGCGAGCTGGTCCGGGGGTACGAGCCGGACGTGGTCACCGTCGACGCGGCGGTCCCCGGCGCGCTGCCGCTCGCCGCCGAGCTGCGGGAGGAGCGGCCCCGGCTCGGCGTGGTGCTCACCGGCCCGGCCGAGGACAGCCTGCTGCTGCGCTCGCTGCAGGCGGGGCTGTCGGCGTACCTGCCGCGCACCGGGCCGGTCGAGCTGCTGATGGCCGCCGTACGCCACGCCGCCGTCGCCCCGGCCTCGTTCACCGCCCCGGACCTGGCCGCCGTGCTGGCCCGGCGCCGCAGCTCGACCCAGCAGCTCAGCCCCCGCGAGGAGGAGATCCTGCGGGAGCTGCACGCCGGGGGCAGCCTGGCCGCGATCGCGCTGCGCATGCGGCTGGCCGAGTCGACGGTCCGCACCTATGTCAGCCGCCTGTACGACAAGCTCGGCGTGCACAGCCGCGAGCAGGCCCTGGCCGCCACCCGGCGCTGAGTCAGCGGCTGAACGCCGCCATCACGTTCAGCACCCCCGGCCCGATCACCACGATGAACAGGGCCGGGAACAGGCACAGCACCAGCGGGAAGATGACCTTCACCGGCAGCTTGCGGGCGGTCTCCTCGGCCCGCTGGCGCCGCTTGACCCGCATCTGCCGCGCCTGCTCGCGCAGCACGCCGGCGATCGGGATGCCCAGCTCGCCCGCCTGGACCAGGGCCAGGCCGATGGTCTTCAGCTCGGTCACGGTCGTCCGGGCGACCAGTGCCCGCAGCGCCTCGGCCCGGCGCTGGCCCATCTGCATCTCCTGCAGCATCCGGGCGAACTCGCGCGCCAGCGGGCCGGGCATGGCCGTGGCCACCTGGGCCAGGGCCGCGTCGAAGCCGAGCCCGGCCTCGACCGACAGCGTGAGCAGGTCCAGCGCGTCGGGCAGCTGGCGGCGGATCAGCTGCTGGCGGCGTACCCCCCGGTCGTAGACGGCCAGGAACGGCGCGGCGAAGCCCAGCGCCGCGCCGAGCAGCACGGCGACGACCATGCCGCCGGGCGACAGCCCGAGCAGCCAGCCCAGCACCGCGCCCGCGAAGGCGAGCACCAGCAGGCCCAGGCCCTGCAGCTCGACGACCCGCTCGGCCGGCCAGCCGGGCGGGTTGCCGGCGTGGTCGAGGCGGCGCTGCATCGCCGCCGCGGCACCGCGGGGGGCGACGGCGCGGCCCAGCGCGGAGAACTGCCGCACGGTCGGGCCGATCCGCTCGGCCAGGCTCTCGTCGGCCGGGGAGGCGCTGCCGGGCGCGTACCGGATGTCGATCGTCTCCAGTGCCCGCGCCACGCCGGACCGGCCGACGCTGCCCGCCAGCAGGGTGACCACCACCAGGCCGATCGCCAGGAAGATCGCTCCGGCGCCGAGGCCGAGGACGAGTCGGTCGCTCATGTCATACCTCGATCTTGACGAGTCGGTTGAGCCAGAACGCGCCTACGACCACCAGGGCCACCCCGATGACGCTCATCATGATCCCGAGCGGCTCGGTGTACAGCGGCCGGATGTACTCGCCGCGGATCAGCAGCATGAACGCGCCCACCCCGACCGGCAGCGCCAGCAGCACCCAGGCGCTGAGCCGGCCCTCGGCCGACAGCGACCGCACCTCCCGGTACAGCTGCTCCCGCTCCCGCATCGACTCGATCGTGTTCGCCAGCACCTCGGCCAGGTTGCCGCCGACCTCCCGCTGCACCCGGACGGCGACCACCGCCCAGGCGAGGTCCTTGCTGCCCATCCGGGTCGCCAGCCGGTCGAGGGCGTCCTCCAGATCGGCCCCGAGCCGGGTCTCGCCCAGCGCCCGGCCGAACTCGGTCGAGATCGGGTCCGGCAGCTCGCGCACCATGGCGTCGATCGCCTGGGCGAGCGAGAAGCCGGACCGCAGCGAACCCACCACCAGCTGCAGCGCGTCGGGCAGCGCGTCGCGGAACGCGTTCATCCGCCCGGCCGACCGGCGCCGGTGGTAGAGCGAGGTCGCGGCCCAGCCGAGGACCGGCCCGAAGAACAGCCCGACCGCCAGGTTCGCCATCAGGGTGAGCAGCATCGCCGCCGTGAAGCAGGCCAGCGCGCGCAGCAGCAGCCACTCGTGCGGCCGCAGCCGCAGCCCGGCCCGGTCCAGCTGGGTCGCGAGCCGACCCTCGGCCTTGGTGGACTTCACCACCTGCGCCGACAGGGCCAGCGCGGCGGCGGTCACCTGGCTCGACCCGTCCGTCGCGGCCTGCGCGGCGCGGCGCTGCGGCGCGACGAACCGGTCCACCTGGGCCAGGCGCCGCCTGCGCTCGGCGGTCGAGAAGACCGGCGAGATCACCAGCAGGGCCAGGCCCAGCAGCCCGAGGAAGACCAGGACCAGCAGCACGAGCAGCCAGGTCCCGCCGGGGGGCGGGGCGGCGACGCCGGTCAGCGGCTCGCTCACGCTGGTGTTCACGGCCAGGTCGAGCGGCAGCTCGGTGACCGCGCCACCGACGGCCACCGCGAGCTTGACGTGCTGGCCCGACAGCGCCGCGGGCACGGTGACCCGGACCAGGACCTGCATGGACAGGGACGAGGAGGCCCGTACGAACGCCTCGGCCAGCGCCTGCGTGTCCGCCGCCTGGTACGCGGTGCCGCCGGTGCCGGTCGCCAGGCCCGCCAGGGCGGCCGCGCCGTCGTCCGGGGTGCGGAACGCGATGGTGTCGACCGCGATCCCGGCCTGGCCGGCGCCTTGCCGGGCCGCGTCGGCGGTGGCGGTCGAGGCGGTGTCGGCGCCGTCAGACAGGGCGACGATCCGCCGGTACGAGAAGCCGCCGCCGGTCAGCGCACCACCGGCGAGCTTGACTCCGTCGTACAGTGCGGTCTCGCCCTTGGCTGCCAGCGCCGCCAGGGCCCGGTCGGCGGCGGACCGGTCCGCAGTGGGCGCCAGCGCGAGCGCGGCGGGGGCACCGGCGGCGACGATGCCGACCTCGACATCGGCGGGCAGGTCCCGCAGGTAGCGGCTGGCCGCCGACCGGGCCGCCCGCAGCGGCGCGCCGTTCATGGAGCCGGACGTGTCCAGCACCAGCACCACCGCCCGGCGCGGCACCCGGTCGTCGCGCCCCGCCGCGAGCTGCTGCACCTGCGCCGCGAGCGGCTGGCCGGCGGCCGTAACCTCGACCCGGTCGAGCCGGGTGCCGGCGGGCAGGCCGCGCGCCGACAGGTAGAACTCCACCAGGCCGGCCTCCTGGCGCAGGCCGGAGAGGGTCAGCTCGCCGCCCGCCGCCCAGGCGGCGTTCGGGCAGATCGCGGCGGCCAGCGCCAGGACGGCGGCCATACCGGCGGTGAGGGCGCGGCGCATCAGGCGCTCCTGCCGAAGACGTCGGGCCGGACCGTGATGTTGTGGTCGGCGAGCTGGTCCAGGAACCTCGGGCGCAGGCCGGTGGAGAGCAGCGCGCCCTGGTGGCGGCCGTACTGGTCGACGCCGGCCCGGAAGTCGAAGGTGAACAGGTCCTGCATGGTGATGACGTCGCCCTCCATCCCGGTCACCTCGGTGATGTGGGTGATCCGACGGGTGCCGTCGCGCAGCCGCGCCAGCTGCACGACCACGTCCACGGCGCTGGCGATCTGCTCGCGGATGGCGCGTACGGGCAGGTCCATGCCGGCCATCAGCACCATCGTCTCCAGGCGGGCCAGCGAGTCGCGGGGCGTGTTGGCGTGCACGGTGGTCAGCGAGCCGTCGTGGCCGGTGTTCATGGCCTGGAGCATGTCCAGGGCCGCCCCGTCGCGGACCTCGCCGACGACGATGCGGTCGGGCCGCATCCGCAGCGCGTTGCGGACCAGGTCCCGGATGGACACCTCGCCGCGGCCCTCGATGTTGGGCGGGCGGTACTCCAGCCGGAGCACGTGCTCCTGGGCCAGCCGCAGCTCGGCCGAGTCCTCGATGGTGATGATCCGCTCGTCGGCGGGCAGGAACGAGGAGACGACGTTGAGCAGCGTCGTCTTGCCGGTGCCGGTGCCGCCGGAGATCAGGATGTCCAGCCGGCCCTGTACGCAGGCCCGCAGCAGCTCGGCGACGCGCTCGCTCATGGTGCCGAACTTGATCAGGTCCTCGACGCCGTACGGGTCGGCGGCGAACTTGCGGACGGTCAGCGCCGCGCCGTCCAGGGCGATCGGCGGCACCACCGCGTTGACCCGGCTCCCGTCGGGCAGGCGCGCGTCGACCATCGGGGACGACTCGTCCACCCGGCGGCCGATCCGCGACACGATCTTGTCGATGACGCGCCGCAGGTGCGCCTCGTCCATGAAGGCGGCCTCGACCGGATGGATGTGGCCGAACCGCTCCACGTAGATCCGGTCCCAGGCGTTCACCATGATCTCGGTGATCTCCGGGTCCCGCAGCAGCGGCTCGATCGGCCCGTGTCCCAGGATCTCGTCGAGGATCTGCCGGTACGCCGTCGCGCGGTCGCCCGCGGTGAGGTTGCCCTCCTCCTTGGCCAGGACCTCGGGCAGCGCCTCGCGGACCCGGCGCTCCAGCTCGACGTCGTCGGCGACGGTGTCGTACAGCTGCGGGCCGAGCTGCTCCAGCAGCGCCTGGTGGGCGCGCTTGCGCACGGCGGCGAGCGGGTCGTAGGCCCGGCGCGTGCTGCGGCGGGCGAACTGGATGCCGCTGACGGGCACCGCGGAGACCGGTGCCGCGTGCCCGGCGGACGCGCCCGACGCCTCGTTCGCGCCGGCGATGCGCTCGGTGAGCACACCGGAGCCGGTGCCGGCGCTGCCGCGCTGGCCCAGCCGATCCTGTAGGGACATCTCGGTCAGCCCTTCTTCCGTGCGAACAGTCCGCGCCGGGCCGGCGCCGCGGTGCCCAGGAAACGGTCGGCGGCCAGCTCGCGGATCGCGGCGCTGACCGGGTGCTGCGGGTGGGACACGGCCAGCGGCACGCCGCGGTTGGCCGACAGCGGCACGTCCCGGCTGCTGGGCACGAAGGCGCCGACCGGCACGCGGAGCACCCGCTCCACGTCGGCCAGGGTCAGCCCGACCTTCGAGTCGGCCCGGTTGAGCACGATCGTGCGGGCCTCGCGGCGGTAGTCGAGCAGCTCGAACATGTCGAGCACCACGCGCAGGTTCTTCAGCGAGGGCAGCTCGGGCGTGCCGACGAGGACGTACTGGTGGGTGGCGTCCAGCGCGGCGAGCATCTGCTCGCTGAAGGCGCTGGCGGTGTCGACCACCACGTAGTCGTAGGCGGCGCGGGCCAGGTGGATCAGCTCGGTGACCAGGTCCCGGGTGACGTCCTCGGCCTGGGCCGGCTGCACCGGCGCGAGCAGCACGTCCACCTGGGTGTCCTTGGCCCCGGCCCACCGGGTGAGCAGCGTGCGCAGGCCGGTCTCGTCGATCCGGTCGGCCACCGGCACCGCGTCGGCGATGGTCCGGTCGGGCGACAGCTGGAGCAGGATCGCCACGTCGCCGAAGGCGAGGTCGAGGTCCATCAGGCACACGCGGCGGGGGCCGCCGGCCTTCGTACCCTGCGCCAGCGCCACCGCGAGGTTCGTCGCGAGCGTGCTCTTGCCGCTGCCGCCCTTGGCGGAGAAGACCGTGATCACCTGCCCGCCCACCGGCTCCTCCGGCGGCGGCCCGGCCTCCTCGCGGGGCGGGTCCGCACCGGCGGGCGGCTCCGGCACCACGACCCGGGGCAGCACCACCGTGTCGTTGTTCTGCCGCTGGGAGAGCTGCTGCGACCGCGCGGCCGCCCGCAGCACGGCCGAATGGTCGCCCGGGTCCACCACGTCGCGCACCCCGGCCTCGATCGCCTCCGCGCGCGCCGGGCCGGACAGGTCGGTACGCAGCAGCAGCACGCCCATCCCGGGTCGGCGGCGGCGGCTCTGCTCGGTGAAGCCGAGGGCCTCCTCGATCGGGGCGCTCGGGCCGAACAGCACCAGGTGCTCGCCCCGGTCGGCGTTGACGCGCGCGATCAGGCCGTCGGCGGAGGTCACCACCACCGCCTCGCCCAGCAGCGTGGCCAGGTGCTGGGCGAGGGCGGGTTCACGCTCGTAGATGATGGTCATGGCAGGTCAGCGCAGCAGGGTTCGGTTGTCCACGCCGACCGCCGGCCGCACCTCGGACGAGTCGGTCAGCAGGGCGAGGTACAGCTCGGCACCGCGTACGGCGTGGATCAGCTTCTCCGCGTCGGCCTGGGTCACCGCCACGGTGACCAGCAGGGTCACCTTGCCGGTCGCCTCGGCCTCGGAGTCGCGCTGCTGGGCCGAGGTCACACCGTCCTCGCCGTACGCGCCGACGGCCAGCACCTCGACCCGGGGCAGCAGCAGCCGCGTGCCGTGGTTCTCCTGGCCGGTGGCCTTCTTGAACGCCTCGTCGATCAGCTCGAAGGTGCCGAAGACGGCGATCTGCGAACCCGGCCGGACGAACCCGCCGACCTCCTCCTCCACGGCCAGCTTGAGGCTGACCGCCATCATCTTGTCCGGCACGGCGATGCCGCCCGACAGCGTCGTCGGGGCGTCGAACATCCCCTTGAGCAGGAGCTGGCGCGGCTGGACGTCGTGGGTGAGAACCAGGTCGTCGAGTTCGGCGGGCAGCGAGGTGAGCGTGTCGTCGGGCAGGCTGCCGGCCGGCATCACCACCTCCTGGAACAGCGTCCGGGACCGGAGCGCCGCGCCGCTGGTCCCGGCGGCGATGCGCTGGGTGGCGACGAGCACGGTCACCGCGGTCTGCCCGTCCGCCACGGAGTTGCGCGTCCGGTTGACGTAGAAGAGCACGGAGGCGGTGCCGAGCACCGCGAGGACGATGGCGAGCACCATGCCGAGAATGCGCCGGGTCATGAGGAATTCCTTGTCGTACGAGTCAGCCGATGGTCTTGACGACAGCGAGCCCCAGGTCGGTGCCCGGGTCCGGTCCCACGTCGCCGGGTAGGAACTCCACATCGACGAAGTAGCCGTAGATGCACTTGTCGGTGCCGCGGCACGGGTCGAAGGACGGGTTCACGTTGGACGCCTCGTGCAGGCCCGGCACCGAGTAGCCGGTGACCACGAAGGCCCCGAGCCGGTAGAGGTGGTACTGCGCGTTCGAGCCCCGGCCGCGCTCGCCGTCGTAGATCGGCAGGGCGATCACCTGGTGCGAGGTGCGCAGGTCCGCGAGCGCGGTCTTGCAGTCCCGCGAGGCCGAGGTGCCGCTGTCGCCGTCGTAGTCGAGGTCGGCGCCGAGCAGGAACCGGCACGGGCCGGCGTCCTCGTCGAGCCAGCCGAACCCGCCGGGCACGTCCCAGCCCGACGGCGGGCCGCCGGTGTAGCAGGTGCGCGCGGCCCCGCCGTGCACTCCGAGCACGACCTCGCGGGTCGCGGACGGGTTCGGCGGCCACGGGGGTGCCGCGACGGTGCCCGCCGCCATGGCGCACTCGTACTCGTTGCGCGAGATCGTCACGGCCAGGCCGCCCTTGGGCGGGCCGTACGCGACCCGCGCACAGGCGCCGACGGTCGTGCCCGCGCCGACCCCGGTCAGGGTCTGCGCGAAGGTGAACGGCAGCACGTAGTCGTCGGCCGCCACCTCGGTCCGGGTGCGCACCTGCACGTAGTCGCCCGACGCCGGCGCGCTGCCGATGCAGTCGACCAGTCCGCCCGAGTCGGGCAGGGTGCAGCGCGACAGCCGTCCGCCGGCGTCGCGGCCGCACAGCTCCAGGATGCTGGAGCGCCCGTCCTTGGCGTTGGCGTCGGAGATCAGCTCGGCGCCGGTGCGCGCGGTCGAGCCGCAGGCGGTCCGGTGCCGGGCGCAGTCGAGCGCGACCTTCATCGCCGCGGCGTCGGCGCCGGACTGCAGCTCCTCGCGCTCGGCGTAGATCTGGCCCACGTCCACGACCAGCGCGGACATGCCGAGCAGCACGCCCCCGGCCAGGACGATCGCGACGATGGTCGACACGCCGCCCGCGTCGCGGCGGCGGCCGCGCGGGTTCAGGCCCGGCATGGCATGACCCCCGTGCCGCGCACTGTCAGGCCGGTGCCGTACCCGCCGCCGCCGAAGATCCCGGCCAGCGCCCCGACCGGGGTGGCCCAGTCGTACCGGTAGGTCACCGTGATCACGGCGGTGTCGCCCGGGCTCGGATCGGCGCCGCACGCGCTGACGACGCTGGTGCTGTACGCGCTGTCCACCTGGGCGACCCGGGCGGCGGCGGCACCGCCGCGCGTGTCGACCGTGGCGGCCCGGGCCCCCTCCCGAGCCGCCTCGGTGACACCTATCTGCGCCTTCAGCAGCAGCCCGAAGTCGAGGATGCCGAACAGGACGAGCAGCAGCAGCGGCAGCAGGAACGCCATCTCCACCGCGGCCGCGCCGCGGTCACGCCCGCTGTTCATCGTTCGCCTCGCTTCCAGATCCGCAGGGGTGGGGCAGGTCAGCAGGCCGAACCCTTGAGCCGGTCGCAGACGGTCTGGAAGCCGTCCTTGACCTCGCCGCCCAGGGTGTAGACGAGGCCGACGATGACGGCGGCGATGAGCGCGACGATGAGGCCGTACTCGACGGCGGTGGCGCCGCGGTCGCGGGTGGCCCAGGCGGCCTGTGCCTTGGTGATGAGCTTGAGCATGTGCGGAAGCACCCCCAGATACGGCCGGCGCACGTTCCTGCGACCGGTCCATGGCAGTCGCCGGCCGAGCGGCCGACGTCAGGGAGCCTGCCCACGCGAGGCACCCGCCGTCACTAGACGGTCACGTCGGGCTCCGACCGCGATCTACGTCACGCCGTGCTGTGACGGTCCGCCCTCGATGTGTGATCGGCTCGATTCGCCCTCTGCGCAAACGACGCGGCGGCCGTGACACGACCTCAAATGATCGGGCGATGCGTTAAAAACGCAATTAATGGCAATTCGGATATATCGCCTCAGGCGGGTCCGGTGGGTTTCCCGCGCGAATGCTCCGGCGCGAACAGCGAGTCGCTTTCACGACAGCGGTCCGCCAGACGGACAGGTCTATGACCTGCCCGGATGATCCGCAACCCGGGCGGGTGACCCGCGACGTCAACGCTCAAGATCGACTACTGGCCGGGCGGCGGCCGGGATCGTCGCGATCGACGCCCACCTCAGCGTCGACAGTTGAAGATCAACAGATTTCCGGGTCAGCTGTTGAAGATCACCGGGGCGGCGGCGGTGAGCACGATCGCGAGCCAGGCCCCGGCGAGCAGGGCCGGACCCATCGGCAGCGAACCGCGCCAGCCGACCCTGCGCATGATCAGCAGGACGATCGCGGCCAGCCCGTTGACCAGCACCCCGAGCACCGCGCCAGCCAGTACCAGCGGCCAGCCGTACCAGCCGAGCAGCAGGCCGAGCACCCCGGCGAGCTTGGCGTCGCCGAGCCCGAGTTGCCCCCCGGACACCACGCTGAGCAGCCCGAAGCCCAGCAGCAGCGCCACCCCGGCCAGGCAGGCCGTGCCGTACGCCGCCCAGTCGCCGCCGGTCGCCGCACCGATGCCGAGCAGCACCAGCACCGCCACCGCGAGCGGCGCCGTGATCGCATCCGGCAGCCGGTGCACCGCGAGGTCGATCGCGGCCAGCAGCACGCCGGCGACGCTGACCACCAGCGCGGCGGCGAGCGCCCAGCCGTGCAGGCTCGCCCCGAGCCCGGCCGCCGCGACAGCCCCCACCGGCACCGTCCACCACGGGCTCGGCCCGGTCGCGGCACCGCAGGAAGGGCAGCGGGCGGCCAGGCTCAGCCAGCCCGCCCGGCCGGGTGCGAACGCGGCCCCGCAGGCACCGCAGCCGGTGCGCCGGGGCTCGTCCCAGGCGACCGCCAGCCGGTAGGCGAGCCGCGGCGTCGCCGCCCCGCAGACGGCACCTGCGGCGGCTGAGATCAGCGTGACGGTGGAATCGAGGGGCATGGCGGGCACGGTACCTTGGCAGGCACCCCTCTTTCGTCCTTCGCGGAGCTTGGTTTGTACACCCACGACGACCCCGCGGCGCGTTCTCGGCACACCCCGGCCCACCGCCGCACCGGCGGCGAGCCGGACGACGAGACACCGGCGGTCCACCGCATCACCGAGATGCTGCCCCTCGTACAGGCGCCGCCGCGGCCCAGGATGGGCGGGCGCGGTCCGACGATCATCGGGCTGGCCCTGCTCGGCGTCTGCGTGATCGCCTTCGCCGCCGTGCTGATCGCGCTGCGGGTGCTGCCGGACCCGTTCGAGTCGGCCACCGAGCCGCTGCCGGTGGCCACGGTGACCCCGTCGGCCGCGCCGCGCACCGCGCGGTTCGCGCAGCCGGGCGACTGCGTCGCCAACATCGGCACCGAAGAGGACCCGGACCTGGTGATGTCCCCCTGCGAGCCGGGAGCGCTGCAGATCCTGGCGCGTTTCGACGCGACGAGCGACACCCGCGAGTGCCGGGACGTGCAGGGATACCGGTACCACTACTTCTTCGACAGCGAGCTGGCTGGTTTGGATTTCGTCCTTTGCATGGGTAAACGCCCCTGATAATGGGGATATGAAACCAGTGCGAGGGGTCGCGCGCGCCCTGCTCGGCGGGATCTTCGCCGCCGCCGGCGCGCACGCGCTGCTTAGGCCCGAGCGGTACGCCGAACAGGCCGCGCCATTGGCGGAGCAGGTCGCCCCGCTGCTGGAGCGCGTCGATCCGCGCCTGCCCTCGGAGGCGAGGTCGCTGGTCCGCGTCAACGGCGCGGCCCAGCTGCTGGGCGGTGTGCTGCTGGCCACCGGCACCGCGCCCCGCCCCGCGGCGGCGCTGCTGGCCGGGACGCTCATCCCGGCGACCGTGGTCAACCACCCGTTCTGGCTGGCCAAGGACTCGCATCAGCGCAGCACCGAGCTGGTGCAGTTCGCGAAGAACCTGGGCCTGCTCGGCGGCCTGCTGCTGGCCGCCGCCGACACGGCCGGATCACCGAGCCTCGGCTGGCGGGCGAACCGGGCCATTCACGACGCACAGAAGTCGATCCGGAAGGCGCAGAAGAAGGCCGTCGGCCAGCTGCATCCAAACTGAGACCTTCGGGCGCGTTTCCCCGCCCCCGTCCGGGTAGTTGCCCCCTGTGAAAGGCGTGTCGGTGCTGCTCGCAGCGTTGATGTGACGCCAATCACTCGAACTACGCACCACACGTTAACCAGCTGGAAATGTCGCAAAGGCGTGTGGGATCGGACACGGTCGGGTAACACGGGAGGTACTGGAGTGCCGCGCCGTTCTAGGCTGCTCAGCAGACACGAACGGGAGACAGAACCCCGGGACCTTGAAGGAGGTGGCGACGCCATGCCGTCATTCGGCGTGCGCAGTCTGCCCCGCCTCACCGAGCGCCACCGCAATCTCCGTGACCGGCGACCCCTGCGCTGGGACCGCTGGACCCTCGTCCGCGTCGGCATCGTCGCCGCCGTCTGCTACGTCGCCTGGGCGACCGAGCAGAACTTCGGACGGTGGTACGACTTCTTCGATATGAAGATCTATCACGGCGCGGTGGAGTGGTGGGCCGGCGGCGGCGAGCTGTACGACTACATCGCACCGAACACGACGCTCGGGTTCACGTACCCGCCCTTCGCCGCGGTGCTGATGCTGCCCATGGCGGCCGTCGGCACCACCGCCGCCGGATGGATCAACATCGGCATCGGCGTGCTCGCCCTCGGCCTCGTGCTGACGGTGCTGCTGGTCCCGGTCGCCGACCGGTGCGGCTGGTCGCGCTGGCTGACCGTGGCGATCGCGCTGCCGCTGTTCGCCGCCATCGAGCCGGTGCGCGAGACGCTCGGCTTCGGCCAGGTCAACCTGATCCTGTTCGCGCTGATCATGGCGGACATGGTCGCGCTGCGGCGGGGCTGGCGCTGGGCGGGCGTGGGCATCGGCATCGCCACCGCGATCAAGCTGACCCCGGCCCTGTTCATCGTCCACTTCCTGGTCAGCAGGCAGTGGCGGGCCGCGCTCACCGCGACGGGCGCCACCCTCGCGGCGACCGCCGCGGCGTACCTGGTGGTGCCGCACGAGTCGACCATGTACTTCGGCAGCGTCATCTGGCAGACCGAGCGCGTCGGCGTCGCGGACATGACCCCCAACCAGTCCCTGGCCGGCCTCCTGTCCCGCCTGTACGACACCGCCACCGCGCCCAGCCTGCTGTGGATCGCGTTCACGCTGGTGCTGCTCGCGGTCGGCCTGTCCCGGGCCACCGCCGCGCACACCGAGGGCGACGAGCTGACCGCGTTCACGCTGGTCGGCCTCACCGCCAACGTGATCAGCCCGATCTCGTGGTCGCACCACCTGGTCTGGATCGTCCCGGCCGTCATCGCGCTGGGCGACCAGGCGCTGCGCCGCCGCGCCGCCAGCCGGGGCCTGCTCGCCCGCGCCCGGGTCACCCCCGGCCTGCGCGAGCCGATCTGGTTCCCGTGGCTGACCGGTGCCCGGCACGCGGCCGCCGCGATCGCGCTCTACCTGCTGTTCCTGATCTCACCGATCTGGCCGTACGAGCACCAGCTCCCGGCGGTCTCGCACTACGCCGACGGCCTGTTCGGCATGCTGGCCGAGAACTCGCTGGCGATCGCGCTGATCGTGCTGGTGGCGGCGCTGCCGTCACGGCCGGGCGCCGAGCCCGCCTTCGGGCACGTGGCGGTCCGCATCCCGCAGACCCGCCAGGCCACGCCCCTCCCGACCCGCGAGACGGCCACCGCCGCGCGCTGATCGGACTCGTCCCGCCCCGCGCTCCACGCGAACCGCGCCCCATCCGGGGCGCGGTTCGCTCGTTCTACCCGTCGGAGCGGGCCACACCCCGTCAGGGCGGGCCACAGTTTCAGGGAAACTGCACGAATCTTGGGCCCCCATCCAGCACTTTCCCCGAAACTGCAGGAACCCCCCGCGCCCGTGCGGCCCCGCGCCGCGCGACCCGGCCCGGCGCCGCCTGGCGCGGCCTACGGGCAGTTGACCCACTCGTCCGTGCCGTCCGCGAAGAGCTGGTGCTTCCACATCGGTAGGCGCTGCTTGACCAGGTCCACCAGGCGGGCGCAGGCGTTGAAGGCGGCCGCCCGGTGGGCCGTGGCGACCGCGGCGGCCAGGGCCACGTCGCCGACGGCCAGGGGGCCGTACCGGTGGGAGACGGCGACGGCGTAGACGTCGGGGTCGGCGGCCAGTTCCTCGGCCACCTCCCGCAGCACGGCCTCGGCGCTGGGGTGGGCCTCGTACGTCAGGGACGTGACCGGCCGGGCATGGTCGTGGTCGCGTACCACTCCGGCGAAGCTGACGACCGCGCCGGCCCGGGGGTCGGCGACGGCGGCCTCGTGCGCGGTGACGTCCAGCGGCTCGGTGGTGACGGCGAGCAGCGCGATCCGGGCGGTCACGGGATGACCACGAGGTCGACGGTGTCGCCGGGGCGGCCGCTGGCGCCGGGCGGGATGACCGCGAAGCCCTGTGCCCCGGCGAGCCCGCGCAGCATCGCCGAGCCGACGTGGGGCACCGGCCGGGCGAGCCCGTCCACGGGGTCGATCCGTACCAGTGCCAGGTGGGTGTAGTCGCCCCGGCCGGGCACGGCCTCGCCGAGGGTGACCTGCGGCAGGGCCGGTTCGGGGCGGCCGGTCAGGCCCGCGAGCAGCGGCACGACCAGCGATACGAGTGCGACGACCGCGGACTGGGGGTTGCCGGGCAGCCCGGCCACGAAGCGGGTGCGGTCCTCGTGCCGCAGCGCCGCGACCAGCATTGGGAACCCGGGCCGGACCGCGACGGTGTTGACGACGTACTGCGCGCCGAGTTCGGCCAGGGCGGGGTGCAGGTGGTCGACCGGCCCGTGCATGGTGCCGCCGGTGGTGCAGATCAGGTCGGCGCCGTCGTCCAGGGCGGACCGCAGCGCCTCGACGTGCGCGGCGAGCGTGTCCTTGATCGGCCCGGTGGCGGGTTCGCAGTGCGCCCCGAGCCGTCGCAGGTACGCCGGGATCGACGGGCCGAGCGCGTCGCGGACCCGGCCGTCGCCGGGCAGGCCCTCGGTGAGCAGTTCGTCGCCGAAGACCAGCACGGCGGCGCGCGGCGCGGGCCGGACGGCGAGCCGGTCGTGCCCGCACGAGGCGGCCAGGCCGATGACGCCGGGGGTGACCGGCGTCCCGGCGGGCAGCAGCGCCTCGCCGGCGTGGGCCTCCTCGCCGGGCAGCCGCCATTCGCGCTCGCTCTTGGGGGTGCCGTCGACCAGGTCGCCGCTGCGGGTGGCGTGCTCGACCCGCAGGATCGCCTCGGTCCCGGCGGGCACCATCGCCCCGGTCGCGATCTCCACGGCCGAGCCGTCGGCGGTGAGCGGCTCGGGGACCCCTCCGGCCAGCACCCGGCCGCCGACCCGCCACGGGCCGCGGCCGCGCAGCGCGAAGCCGTCGATGCTGGAGGTGGGGAAGGCGGGCAGGTCGGTGCCGGGCGCCAGTGGTGCGGCCAGGGTGAGCCCGTCGGCGTCGAGCAGCGGCACGGTGACGGACTGCCGCTGTGCCTTCCAACCCGCGGCGTGTACGTCACTGCGGGCCGCGGTCCACTCGCGGGGCGGCGATACGGTCATGGCTTCGACCCTAGTCCTGTGTCGGCGGCGGGCGGTGTCCCGTGGTCGGTGCCGCGCAGCTGCTCGATCGCGTGCGGCAGCACCTTGGCCAGGACGGCCAGGCCGTCGCGGACGCCGCCGGTGGAGCCGGGCAGGTTGACGACGAGGGTGCGCCCGGCCACGCCCGCGATCCCGCGCGACAGCGCCGCGAGCGGGGTGGCCCCGGCGGCGCGGATGGCGTCGGCGATGCCGGCCACCTCGTAGTCGATCAGGGTGCGGGTGACCTCGGGGGTGCGGTCGGTGGGGCTGATGCCGGTGCCGCCGGTGGTGACGATCGCGTCGGGCCGGGCGGCCAGGGCTTCGCGCAGGGCCTGCCGGACGGGTTCGCCGTCGGGCACCACGGTCACGCCGCTGACCTCGCAGCCCATGGCGCGCAGGCCGTCGGCGAGCAGCGGGCCGCCGGTGTCGGGGTAGACGCCGGTCGCGGCCCGGGTCGAGGCGACCACCACGTGGACGCGCGGTGTCCCGGTGTTTGGGACGGCAGTGGCCGGGGAAGGCTGCTGCGTGCTGTCGCGTACCCAGAGCCCGGTCTTGCCGCCCTCCTTGCGGAGCACGCGGACCTGCTCGATGCTGGCCGCCGGATCGACCGCCTTAATCATGTCGATCAGTGCCAGCCCGGCGGTCGCGACGCAGGTCAACGCCTCCATCTCCACCCCGGTACGGTCTGCGGTACGCACCGTCGCGGTTATTTCGACGCCGTCTGTCGCGAGGGACAGGTCGACAGTGACACCGTGGACGGCGATGGGATGGCACAGCGGTATGAGTTCCGGAGTGCGCTTCGCCGCCATGATCCCGGCCAGCCGGGCCACGCCGAGCGCATCGCCCTTCGGCACGCCCGCTCCCGCCAGCAGTTCCAGGACCGCGGCCGTGGTGCGCACCCGGCCTGCCGCGATCGCGCTACGCACCGTGATCTCTTTGCCCGCGACGTCGACCATCCGCGCGGCCCCGGATGCGTCCACATGAGTCAGTTGAGGTGAGGTTCCGGACGTGGGTAGTTCTGTCACGACTAGAGCCTAGTTGCCAACCAGGCGAACACTGTCGGTGAACACGACGAGTAAGCGACCCACCACGAATCGTGATAAATCGCCATACTTGTTTGAATTACGAACCTACCAGTTGAAAGCGACCGCGCAGAAACTACGCTCTCCAGCAGAGGTTGGCAAGCAGACAGCCCGAGCGGAGGAGACGGAAAATGCGCAGTCACGAGTGGCAGTGAAAATCGCTTAGGCTGTCGGCACTCACGACCATCTGTCTCCTGACGGAAGAGGTCAGCACGTGGCCGACCAGACGAACACCTCGCAGCAGACCGATCGGCAGCTCAGACTGCTAGTCGGTCTAGTTGCGTCTCTGGGGGCGGTCGTCTTCCTCGCCTCCCTGGGCTTCGCGCTCACCGACCCGGTGGACAGCGGCCTGGCACTGCGGGCCGGCGCCCTCGCGCTGCTCGTGATGCTGGCGACGCTCACCAAGGTGCAGGTGCGCATCCGGTCCAACCACCACAACGTGCACTGGGCCGACGCCGCGCTCCTGGTCGCCGCCGCCCTGCTGCCGTTGCCCTGGGCGGTGCTGGCCGCCCTCGTCGGATCGACCGCCGCCCGGGCCGTGAACCGGGTGCTCCAGCCGATGCAGTTCGTCTTCGCGGTCGCGAAGGAGACCGTCATCTGCGGCATCGCCGCCGCGGTGCTGTCGATCGCGCCGAGCGCGGCACAGGACCCGGTGCAGCACCTCGGCATGCTCGCGCTGGCCTACCTGGCCGCTCAGGTGGCCGACGACGTCATCGCACTGCCGGTCATCGCGCTGGCCACCCAGACCAGCCTGCGCGACCGGTTCCTGGCCGACCCGGACCTGCGCTGGGGCTCGGCCATGGTGCGCTTCGCGGTCGCGGTGCTCACACTCGTCGTGCTGCAGCAGGAACCGAAGCTGCTCATCGTCATTCCGGTGATCGTCCTCAGCCTCCACCTCACGCACCGGGGCCGGGTGCGGGCCCGAGCCGAGCGCAAGGCGTGGCAGCAGCTCGCCGAGGCGACCGACGCGCTCAACGCCGTGCACCTGGACGAAGTGCTGCGCAAGGCGGTGCGCAACGCGGCCACGCTGTTCTCCGCCGACACCGTCGAGGTCGAGATCCGGCTGCCCGGCCTGGCGCAGCTGGTCAGCGGGACCCACTCCGAACTGCTCTACCAGGGCATGCCCACGCATGTGCCACCTGATCCGACCCGGACCGCGATCGTGCCGCTGGGCGGCGACGGCGACGGCGAGCGGGTCGGCGAGCTGCGGCTGTGCTTCCAGCGGCCGGTGCCGCTGTCCGAGCGCGAGCAGCTCACCCTGCGCGCCTTCGCGGGCGCGCTGAGCACCTCCGTTCGCAACGCGACCTCGTTCGTACAGCTCGAACAGCTCGCCGGCCAGCACGCGCACGACGCCACCCACGACCCGCTGACCGGCCTGCCCAACCGGCGGCGGCTGCGCGACGAGGTCACCCTGGCGCTGGACATGCGGGGCGACCGGCGCGGCGTGACCGCGCTGATGGTGCTGGACCTAAACCACTTCAAGGAGATCAACGACGCGCTCGGGCACGGTGCGGGCGACCAGGTGCTGGTCACAGTCGCCAAGCGGCTGGAGGAGGCGGCCGGCACCGACGCGCTCGTGTCCCGCCTGGGCGGGGACGAGTTCGCCGTGCTGTACCGCTCGGTGCCGACCCCCGCGCTGGCCCAGCACCGGGCCGAGACGCTGCTCCAGGTGCTGCAGGAGCCGGTCGAGATCGACGGCATGCCGATGGTCGTGTCGGCCGGCGCCGGCGTGGCCACCGCCCCGACCACGGGCGGCTTCGTCGAGCTGCTGCGCCGCGCCGACATCGCGATGTACCAGGCCAAGCGCACCGGCCGCACGGTCGCGGCGTACGCGCCGGACCGCGACACGGCCGACCGCGCCAAGCTGGTCGTGGGCGGCATGCTGCCGCGCGCGGTGGCCGAGCGCGAGTTCACCCTGGAGTTCCAGCCCATCGTCGACCTGGCCAGCGGCGCCACCATCGGCGCCGAGGCGCTGGCCCGCTGGCAGCACCCCGACCGGGGCCGGGTCGAGCCGCGCAGCTTCCTCGAGCCGATCGAGCGCTCCGGGCTGCTCACCGCCTTCACCGACGCGGTGCTCGACCAGGCGCTGGCCGGGGCCGCCCGGTGGCGCGCGGCCGGGTGCACCTGGCCCGTGGCGGTCAACATCTCCCCGCGCAGCCTGCTCGACCGGCGCCTGCCCGCGCTGGTCGCCACCCGCCTCGACGACCACGGCCTGCCCGGCGACGCCCTCATGCTCGAGCTGACCGAGTCGCACAACCTCAGCCCGCTGGACGTCGTCGACCAGGTGCTCGCCGAGCTGACCGAACTCGGCTGCGAACTGGCCCTGGACGACTTCGGCACCGGCTACTCCTCGCTGTCGGTGCTGGCCCGCATCCAGGCCCGCGAACTGAAGATCGACCGCTCGTTCACGGTCCAGATGGAGAACAGCGCCAACTCCGCCGCCGTGGTCCGCTCCACCGTCGAGCTGGCCAACCACCTCGACCTGCTGGTCGTCGCCGAGGGCATCGAGACCGAGAGCCAGCGGCAGACGCTGTGGAAACTCGGCTGCACCGCCGGGCAGGGGCACCTGTTCGCCAAGCCGATGCCGCTGCCCGCACTGCTCGAACTGATCGAGTCCGGCAAGATCACACAGCTGGCCGAGCCGCTGCACCGGCCAGGTGCGGTGGTGCAGCTGCCGCAGAAGCGGCGCAGCCCCGGGCGTGGCACCGGCACCGGACGGGTGTCAGACTCCACGGCGTGACCAGCGCACCCCGCCGACCCGTCCGCGAACTCTGGCGCCGGGTCGACCGGGCCGCCGACGGCCTCGCCGCCGACCTCGGCCTATACGCCCTGAGCACCCTGTTCGCCGGGTTCACCGCCGCCGGGTCGACCCTGGCGCCGCACCGGGCCTGGGGGACGGTCGCGGTCTGGGGCTACGCCGCCGCCACCGCCGCCGCCGTGGTCCAGCTGCTCCTCCGGTACGCGCGCAAGCACCCGCACCCGGCCCGCGGCACCGGACCGGCCGCCCGGGCCGCCGTCACCGCCGCCACCTGGCTGGCCGTGACGCTCCTGCCGCTGCTGCTGCAGGCCGCCGCACGGGCCGGGGGAGCGACCGACCGGGCCCAGGAGGAGGTCCTCGTCGTCGAGGACTCCGCCCGGCGGCTGCTCGACACGGGCACCCCCTACCTCGGCCGGGCCGCGATCGCACTGCTGCCCGAGCCGCTGCTCGGCTACACCCCGTACCAACCCGGCATGGCCGTCTTCGGCCTGCCCCGCGCCCTGTTCGGCAGCGCCGCCTGGACCGACGCCCGGGTCTGGTTCGCCCTCGCCACCGCCGCCTGCCTGCTGCTCGCCGCCCACCTCCTCCGCCTACCCGCCGCCGCACCCGAGCACCCCAGGCAAGGAAGGGCCCCTTCTTATCGCTTTACGACGAAGAAGGGACCCTTCCAAACCACGCTCGATCGTTCGGCGGGCGATGCCGGTCGTGTCGCCCAGGACAGCCTGCTGGTACGGGCGGTGCAGGCGGCCACGGTGCTGCCGCTGTGCGCGCTGACCCTGGCCACGGGCGGCGACGACCTGCCCGTGCTCGCGCTGTGCCTGCTCGCGCTGGCGCTCGCCGCGCGGCGCCGGTTCGGCTGGGCGGGCGTGGCCATCGGCGCCGCCGCCGCGATGAAACTGCTCGCCTGGCCGGTCGTGGTGGTGCTCGGCGCCTACGCGCTGATCCGCCGCCACGGTGTCCGGTACACGGCCGGCGCCGTGGGCCTGCCGCTGCTCGCCATGCTGCCCCCGCTGCTGGTCGAACCGGCCGCCTTCCTCGAGAACGTGATCCGCTTCCCCACCGGCCACGGCCTGGTCACCAGCCCCGCCGCCTCACCGCTGCTGGGCCGCCTGCTCGCCGAGCACGTCCCCGCCGGCCGCACCCTCGCCCTGGCCCTGCTCGCCCTCACCGCCGTGACCATCGCCGCCTGGCTGCTCCGCCACCCGCCCCGCACCACCGCGACCGTCGCCACCCTCTGCGCCGTAGGCCTCCTGGCCGCCATCGTCCTGATGCCCGCCACCCGCTTCGGCTACCTCCTCTACCCCACCGCCCTAGCCCTCTGGACCACCCCCCTCCTACACGTCGATCATGAACTTAAGGAGGTGTTCGACGGCGTGTCCCCACCCCGGCGCCGTGATCAACTAAAGAGCGCGTAGCCGCCCGCCGCGGCGAGCAGGCCGAGGGTGACGCTGACGGCGGCGTTGAGGACGGCGTACGCCTTGGCGCCGGACTCGGCGAGCTTGAGGGTCTCGTAGCCGAAGGTGGAGTACGTGGTCAGGGCGCCGCAGAAGCCGGTGCCCAGCAGGGCCGCCAGGTCGCTGCGGGCCGCGCCCCCGGCGAGCGCGCCGAGC
This sequence comes from Catellatospora sp. KI3, assembly GCF_029948125.1. GTDB lineage: Bacteria > Actinomycetota > Actinomycetes > Mycobacteriales > Micromonosporaceae > Catellatospora. The sequence goes on along the minus strand of NZ_JASAMB010000006.1, from coordinate 42,634 downwards.
AGGAACGAGCCGACCACGTTCACCGCCAGCGTCCCCCAGGGGAACACCGAGTCGTGGCGCGCCTGCACCGCCCGGTCGGCCAGGTACCGCAGCGGCGCCCCCACCGCCGCCCCGAGCGCCACCAGCAGCACCGTCACGGCACCGCCCCCAGGTCGACCAGCTCCACCGGCTCCAGCGTCACCAGCCCGGCGACGCCGAGCACGGCCAGCTGCGGCAGGAACGCCCGCACCTTGTCGGCCGCGTCCACGATCACCACGAACATGGGCAGCTCCGCCGAGAGCGACAGCAGCCGGTCGGTATGGATCCGCGCCGACCGGCCGTACCCCTCCACCCCGCGCAGCACCGTCGCGCCCGCCAGCCCGGCCCGGTGCGCCCGGTGCACGATCTCGGTGTAGAGCGGCCGGTGCTCGGACCGGTCGTCCTCGCCGACCACCACCGTCAGCCGAAGCGCGTTCACCGTCGCACCACCCATCGCGTCAGCACCGTCCCGCCGTACACCGCGAGCAGCGCCGACACGAGCGTGCCGGCCAGGTAGGCCAGCGCCGTGCCGGCCGCCCCGGCGTGCAGCAGCCGCACGATGTCGACGGTATACGTGGAGAAGGTGGTGAACCCGCCCAGCACGCCGGTGCCCAGGAACGGCCGCAGCAGCCGCCGCCCCGGATAGACCTGCGTGACCAGTACCATCAGCGCGCCGATGAGTCCGCACCCGAGCACGTTGACCGCGAACACGGTCCACGGGAACCCGCCCGGCGGCTGCGGGAGCGCGACCCCCAGCCCGTAGCGGGCGAGCGCGCCGAGCACACCGCCGGCGGAGATCACGCCGAGCACGTCCCACTGTCCGCGCCGCATGCCGGGCTCAGCCGAAGGCCATGTCCACAAAGCGGGAGAAGTGCAGCTGCGCGGCGACGGTGATGGTGTCGGTCGGGCCGTTGCGGTGCTTGGCCACGATGAAGTCGGCCTCACCCGCCCGCGGCGACTCCTTGTCGTAGTAGTCGTCGCGGTGCAGCAGGATCACGATGTCGGCGTCCTGCTCGATCGAGCCGGACTCACGCAGGTCGGACAGCTGCGGCCGCTTGTCGGTACGCTGCTCCGGGCCTCGGTTCAGCTGACTCACCGCGATCACCGGGCACTCGACCTCCTTGGCCAGCAGCTTGAGGCCACGGGACAGCTCGGAGACCTCCTGCTGGCGGCTCTCGGTCTTCTTCGGCGAGCTCATCAGCTGGAGGTAGTCGACCACGATCAGCTTCAGGTTGTGCCGCTGCTTGAGGCGGCGCGCCTTGGCCCGGATCTCCATCAGGTTCATGTTCGGGGTGTCGTCGACGAAGATCGGCGCCTCGGAGATCTCACCCATGCACCGGGCGAGCTTGGTCCAGTCGTCGTCGGACAGCTTGCCCGAGCGCAGCACGTGCAGCGGCACCTTGGCCTCGGCCGACAGCAGACGCATGACGATCTCGGTCTTCGACATTTCCAGCGAGAAGATGGCACTGGCCGCGTTGGAGCGAATCGCGGCGTTGCGGGCGAAGTCCATGGACGCGGTGCTGTTGTGCGTCGGGATCATCGACCTGCCCGCCAGGTACAGGTGGTCGGCGTTGTCGACGGTCACACACCGGACCGGGACACTGGCGACCGGGCGGACCGCGACCACGTACCGGCTGCCGGTCCGGGTCAGGTTCCGGGTGCGGCAGCGCTCCTTGTGCGCGATCTTCTTGCGTTCCAGCCGGAAGATCTCATCAGCGGTGGAGAAGTTCAGGGTGTACGCCGTGGAGGACTCCGGAGTCCGGCCCTTGACCTGCTTGGTAGCCACCGTGCAGCGGTACCCGAGGCTGAGCACCAGTTCGTGCACGCCGTCCGCCAGCGTCGCACTGGTCGTCGTGAACTGGAGATTGCCGGTGGGCGCGACCGTCCCGTCGGTGTCCATCAGCCCGGCGAGCAGCTCACGCCGCTGGCGCTCGGAAGCACGCAGGTAGGCGGCCGGAACGTGCTTGTCGCCCAGAACGCCGGCGGCCCGCAGGTAGCCGAGGAAAGACCCGAACCGCGCATGGCAGTCCGCACACCGCCGGGACACCCCACCGGTGGCAGGGGTCACCTTGCCGCACACGGCACAGCCCTCGCGTGCCTCCGGCGGCACCATCCCCTTCGACCGGCCACCGCAGGACCGGCCGCAGGTGTAGACGCTGACCGCCTGGGGCACGAACCGCTCGCCGCAGACCACGCAGACGCGGTCGGCCAGCGACGGCAGCTCTGGCACCTTGATCGAGTACAGGTAGAGACCGGACTCGGGAAGCACCGTGAATCCGTCAGCCTCCAGGTAGGTGACCATCTCCGGGTCGGCGGTCGTGATCCGGGCTGCCTGGGAGTGGCCGTCGCCGAGCCAGGCACCGAGCGTGTACGGCGGGATGGGCAGATCCGTCCGCTCCGGGAGCATCAGCGCCGCGGTGTTCTCCACCGCGTGGTTGAGCCTGCCGTCGGCGGGATGGTGCAGCGTGGCCGCGATGTGCTCCGTCGTGACCGGTTCGGGCGACGGGGCCGTCGCCTCAGCGTTCATCAGCCGGTTGACCCGCTGGCACAGCGCCGCCGTCAGCGCCTGCCGCGAGTACGCCGGCATGGCCCGGTTCCAGGGCTTTCCGCTTCGCTCGAACTGCCGGACGACCTTCGCGCTCGAACCGACCTCAGCGGCGACGACATGCAGCACGCTCCGGAAGACCGGCCCGACGAACGCCTCCGCCTCCCTGAACGTCACCAGTTTGTCGTCCTGCTCCATCGCCTCGCGCAGCGCCGCCTCGGCGCGGGCCCGGGCGGCTTCCGGCCACTGGTGGGTCGGCTTCGTCTCGCCTCGCTGCCGACGGCTCGCCCGGGTGGTGGTCTTCCAGAGGTGTTCGGCGTCGGCGACGATGACCGAGCCGTCGGAGAACTCGACCTCGTAGCAGGGGCGGTCGCGCATGACTTCGAACGCGTGCGACACCCTCGTCGGCCGTCCGTCGGCCCCGATCAGCCAGTCTCCGGCGCTGACCTCGCCCATGGTCGTCCAGCCCGTGGGCGTCGGCAGCGGCGTGTCCAGCGCCAGGGCCTTACCCAGACCAGGTCGACCGGCAACGATGATGAGCTGGCCCGCCTGGAGGCCGCTGAGCAGGCCGTCGAGGTCCTGGAAGCCGGTGGGGACGCCGCGCATGGTGCCGTCGGCGGCGCCCACGGCCTCGATCTCGTCCAGCGTCGGCTGGATCATGTCGGCGAGCACCGCGAAGTCCTCGCTGACGCGGCGCTCGGTCACGTCGTACACGGCCTGCTGGGCGAGGTCGACGACGTCGTCGACGTCGCGGCCCGTGCCGGCGGCCGAGCCGTAGCCGAGCTGCACGATCTTCGTGCCCGCCTCGACCAGGCGGCGCAGCACCGCGCGCTCGCTGACGATGCGCGCGTAGTACGAGGCGTTCGCCGCGGTGGGCACGGTCGCGATCAGCGTGTGCAGGTACGGCGCGCCGCCCACCCGGGACAGCTCGGCCTTGGCCTCCAGCACCGCCGCGACGGTGATCAGGTCAGCGGGCTCGCCTCGGCCGTAGAGGTCCAGCACGGCCTCGAAGATCGTCGAGTGCGCGGGCTTGTAGAAGTCGTTGGCGCGCAGGATCTCGACCACGTCGGCGATGGCGTCCTTGGACAGCATCATGCCGCCGAGCACGCACTGCTCCGCCGCCACGTCCTGCGGCGGGGTGCGCTCGTAGACCCCCGGTTCGGGGGCGGGCGCCTGGGTCGCCTGCACCGGTGTCCGAACGCCGTCACCCACTGTCGTCACGGCGCCTCCCACCTCTTACGCAGATCTGATTGACCCTAGGCGCGCCATCGCCGCAGCACAAACACCCCGGTGGACAGAGCTGCGGACAACCTGTGGACAACCCGGGGCGGGCCTGTGGGCGAGCCTGTGCACAACCTGTGGACACGCGCATTCCACAAGTTGTGGATAACGGTCTGACCTGCATAAACACTGCCCACAGGGTGTGTATAGAAGATTCCTGCCAAGATTTTCGGTGCGGCGTGGCGGAGGTCATGACATCGTTGTCGGCCGATTCTCGCCGGTTCGGGGGATTGTCCGGGGCATCGGCGTCGGCCACGCTGCCGTGCGTGGGATATCCGGAGTGGCCGCCCCCGGCCGACGGGTGGGGTCAGGCGCCGCAGGGCACGCCCAACACCCGTGCCGGAGGCTGGGCGCGTCCGAGCGATCCGGCCGTCCCCCGGCAGCGCTCGGCCGCCGACCGGTACGGGCAGCCCGAGGACCGGGACGACCCCGGCTTCCACACGTACGTCACCAGCGAGGTCTACGACCCGTATGAGGACGGCCGCTGGCCGGACAACCTGGCCGAGCTCAACCAGCCTGAGGTCCGCACCGCCCACACCCCGCCCGAGGACCGCCCCGGCGAGCGCGACTACTGGACGGCCCTGCTCTGGACCGCGGGCTGGTTCGCGGTCCCGCTGCTGATCCTGCTGGGCCGCGCGCTGCTGCTGTCGGGGGACACCGATCCGGCGTGCCTGGCGGCCGGACTCGCCGGCTGCGGCTCGAAGCGCTCCGACGCGCTGGGCGACCTGATCGCCTCGGCGCCGCGCTGGGCGCTGGCACTGGGCGGTGCGCTGGCGGTGGCCGCCGTGCTGCGCTGGGCCAGCGACGCCTGGCGCGCCGCGACCATCGGCTTCTGCGCCGCGGTGGTCGCCGGCGGCGCCGCCACCATCCTCCTCAACGTCGCCTGACGCCGCGGCGCCTGGCATCGCGCCGCCTGACAGCACTTTCGGGGAAACTGCTGGAATTCACGCACCGATAGCTGCACTTTCCCCGAAACTGCACCCTCGCCTCGGCCTCGCGGAGGGCGGGCGGAGGGCGGGCGGAGGCTGCGCGCGGGGCGCGGGGGGCGGAGGGCGCGGTTTCCGGGAAGGTGCTGCGTCCGGGTCCGAGAGGATAACGGCAAGGTGTCGGGACTGTCGCGATTGGTTCCGCTTGTGTCTCAGGTACGACACATCGCAAGCTTTTGATCTTCACTGGCCCGTCCATGTACCCATGAAGCGATCCAGTGCCACCGCGATCCTGCTCGCCGTCCTGATGGCCGCCGCGGGCTGCTCCACCGGCGGGGAGCCCGCCACCTCAGCCGGGCGCCCGGCGCCGCCCGCCCAGGCCGACACCGGCCGCGACCGGGGCGGCGCGGTGGACCCCCGGCGCGACGACCAGTCCACCTTCGCCCTCGACGTCGACACCGCCTCGTACACGTACGCGGCGGGCCGGATCGCCGACGGGCGCCTGCCCGAGGCGGGGACGGTACGCCCCGAGGAGTTCGTGAACTCCTTCGACCAGCACTATCCGCAGCCGCGCGGCGACGGCTTCGCCGTGCACGTCGACGGGGCCCGGTTGCCCGAGAGCCATCCGGAGTCGTCCTCGCTGCGGCTGCTGCGGGTCGGCCTGCAGACCAGGGCCGAGGACGCGGAGCGCCGCAAGGACGCGGCGCTCACCTTCGTCGTCGACGTGTCCGGTTCGATGGGCGACCCGGGCCGCCTGGACCTGGTCACCGACGCGCTGCACACCCTGGTCGACCAGCTGCGCCCGACCGACGCCGTCGCCATCGTCACCTTCAACGAGCGGGCCCGGGTGGTCCGCCGGATGACCCGGGTGGCCGAGAAGGAGGACCTGCACCGGGCCATCGACTCGCTGCGCGCCGACGGCAGCACCAATCTCGACGCGGGGCTGGCCACCGGCTATGAGACAGCTCGCGACGGCTTCCGTCCGGGCTACTCGAACCGGGTGATCCTGCTGTCGGACGGGCTGGCCAACACCGGCAACACCGACGCCGACCGGATGCTGCGCAAGGTGCGCGAGGAGGCGGACAAGGAGATCGCGCTGCTGGGGGTCGGCGTCGGCAGCGAGTACGGGGACGCGCTGATGGAGCGGCTGGCCGACCGGGGCGACGGATTCGTCGTGTACGTGTCGGAGCGGCGCCAGGCCCGCGACGTGTTCGTCCGCAAGCTGCCCGCCACCCTGTCGCTGCGCGCGCTGGACGCGAAGGCGCAGGTCACGTTCGATCCGAAGACGGTGGAGAGCTACCAGCTCATCGGGTACGACAACCGCCGGGTCGCCGACGAGGACTTCCGCAACGACCGGGTCGACGGCGGCGAGGTCGGTCCCGGGCACTCCGTGACCGCCCTGTACCTGGTGAAGCTGGCGCCGGAGGCGAGCGGCCGGGTGGCCGAGGTGCGGGTGCGCTGGCTGGACCCGGTCAGCAAGGAGGCCTCCGAGGCGTACGAGTCGATCGAGGCAGCCGACCTCGGCGGCGCGTTCGACCGGGCCGACCCGCGGCTGCGGGTCACCTACGCGGCGGCGTTCTTCGCGGTGGCGCTGCGCGGCGACGCCGGTGGCCGTCCCACCGTGTCGGACCTGGCCCGCATCGCCGACGCGGCCGCGGCGGAGCTGGACGAGCGGGCCGCCGACGAGCTGGCCGACCTGATCCGTGAAGCCGACCCGCTGCTGGGGCGCCGCTGAGCCCGGAAAAGACCGCGGCCCCCGGGACGGTGTCCCGGGGGCCGCGGCCGGTATCGCTTACTTGCTCGGGACCACGTTCAGGTTGAACTTGGCGGTCACGTCGGGGTGCAGCTTGATCTGCACCGTGTAACCACCGGTCGTCTTGATGTGGCCCGGCAGCTCGATCTTCCGCTTGTCCAGCGCGGGACCGCCGGCCGACTTCACGGCGTCGGCGATCTCGGTGGCGGTGACCGAACCGAACAGGCGGCCGCCCTGGCCGGCGCGGGCCTGCAGGGTGACCTTCAGGCCCTCCAGCGCCGACTTCAGCTCGTTGGCGTGGCCCAGGTCCTTGACCTCACGGGCCGCGCGGGCCCGCTTGATCGAGGAGACCTGCTTCTCGGCACCCTTGGTCCACGCGATGGCGAAGCCCTGGGGCAGCAGGTAGTTACGGCCGAAGCCGTCCTTGACCTCGACGATGTCACCGGGGGTGCCGAGGTTGGCCACCTCGTGCGTAAGAATGATCTTCATCGTGGTGCCCCCTCTCAGCGGCCGGTGGTGGTGTACGGCAGGAGCGCCATCTCACGGGCGTTCTTGACCGCACGCGCGATCTGACGCTGCTGCTGCGTGGTCACGCCGGTCACCCGCCGAGCGCGGATCTTGCCGCGGTCGGAGATGAACTTGCGCAGCAGCGCGGTGTCCTTGTAGTCGATGTAGGTGATCCCCTCCTTGTCGAGCGGGTTCACCTTCTTCTTCGGTTTGCGCAGGGCCGCAGCCTTCGCCATTTTCATGTCCCTCAGTCTTTGAACATCGCTGACGGCAGCCGCTCGCGCGGCTGTTCATCCGTCAGAACGGTGGCTCGTCGTCGAAGTTGCCGCCCGAACCGCCGCCGGCCGGAGTGGCGGTAGCCCACGGGTCGTCGGCGAAACCTCCGCCGCCGCCCCCGCCGGAGCTGTTGCCGCCGGAGCCAGAGCCGTATCCGCCACCACTGCCACCGGAGCGCGACATCTTCTGCACCTTCGCCGTGGCGTACCGCAGCGACGGGCCGATCTCGTCGACCTCCAGCTCGAAGACAGTGCGCTTCTCACCCTCCTTCGTCTCGTACGACCGCTGGCGCAGCCGTCCGGAGACGATGACGCGAGAGCCCCGCTGCAGCGACTCGGCGACGTTCTCCGCGACCTGGCGCCACACCGAGCACTGCAGGAAGAGCGGCTCGCCGTCCTTCCACTCGCCGGAGGCCCGGTCGAGCGTGCGCGGGGTCGACGCGATGCGGAACTTCGCCACTGCCGCACCCGACGGGGTGAAGCGCAGCTCAGGGTCATCGGTCAGGTTGCCGATGACCGTGATGGTGGTTTCTCCAGCCATGACCTTCTCCTCGGTTCACATATGTTCTGCCGCAAAGGTTCCCACAGGGATGCGACAGCACACGTGAAGCGGTCGGGCGTTGCGTATCCGGAGGAAGCTCAGCGAACTTCCGGACGGATGACCTTGGTACGCAGCACCGACTCGTTGAGTCGCAGCTGGCGGTCCAGCTCGGCCACCGCCGCAGGCGTCGCCTGCAGGTCGATGACGGCGTAGATACCTTCGGCCTTCTTGTTGATCTCGAACGAGAGGCGCCGGCGGCCCCACACGTCGAGCTTCTCAACCGAGCCACCCGACGTACGGATCACGTTGAGGTACGTGTCCAGCGACGGTGCGACGGTGCGCTCCTCGAGACTGGGGTCGAGGATCACCATGACTTCGTAGTGACGCAAGACGTACTCACCTCCTATGGGCTGTCGGCCACGGTCGGTCCGTGGCAGGAGGGTCTGCGTCGTTCCGCGAGAAGCCGCGGGATAGGCCCGCGGCTCACAGAACTCGCCCATACTACCTGCTCGACCGGGTACGCCCGCTTTCGGCGGTACCCCGTCCGCGCATGAGCCGCGTCACCCGGGTCGGCAACGCGACACGGCCGCCCCTGGCGGGACGGCCGTGGTGTCGGACTGCCGACTGCGGAAAGGACCGCGGAGCGCTCTTCCGACGCTGGGTGGGACCTGGGGAGGAACGACCACACCGACGATGTTGGAAAGAGCGCTCCGCGGAGTCTCTTACGGATACTACGCGAACTCTGCCCGAGTAGCCCGCTGAGCGATGATAGCCCGAATCGCACCAGCAGACACACCTACGACACACACTGTGGCGATAATTGCCAGAAGTCCGATTGGCCCGTTATCGACCGGGAAGTTGGCGACGTTCTTCGAGTCGATCGGCGTGCTGCCCTCACCGGGCAGGATCTCGACCGGGGAAGGCTCCGGGCTCGGGTCGCCCTCGTTCTGCTCCTCGGGGTCGAAGATGTCCGGCGGCACGGCCGGAAGTCCGGCGTCCTCACCGCTCGGCTGGGGATTCGAGCTGCCGGTCGAGCTGCTGCTCTTGTGCGTGTCGCGGCTCTTCGGCTTGCTCGACGGCGAGCTGGAGGTCGAGCCGGAGCTGCGGCTGGGGCTGCTCGAACCGGTGCTGCCGGTGGTGCCGGTGCTCGGCTGGGTGGTGCGGGAGGCGACCTCGACGGTCAGCGGCTCGAAGCTGGGGTTCAGGTTGAGCAGGCACTCCGGCACCATGGCGACCTTGACCGGGCCGCGGTGGAACTGCACCTCGATCGTCTCGCCGTCGGGCACTGCGGCGCTGTCCTTGCCGTCGATCTGCAGGGTCGCGTTCTGACCGAGGCCGTTGGTGAGCTTCACCCGCGACTCGGCGGCGATGGTGATCTTCGCGGTGGCCGGCTTGGAACCGCACAGCAGCAGGCCGAGCCCGCCCCCGGTGAAGTCGACGTTCGGCGCGGCCTCCGGCTCGGCGGCCGCGGACGGGCTCGCCAGCAGCAGCGGCAGGCCCGCGAGCAGGCCGGCCGCCGCGAGCGCGGCGGCACGTCGACGAATGGCGTACGACATGGCTTTCTCCCCCTGGGGCAGGTGCCCCGGTTCAGGTCAGCCTCGCGGGGGGCGAGGCGGCACGCGTCATGTGCCTCCCGACCGGCGGAGCGCAGGGAGCCACGTGCGGCAATGAAATCAACGCAACAACTTCGCTCCGGTTGCGCTCACGACCGCGCAGCGGGTCGGGGGGAGCGGTAATACTGGTCGAATGCTTATCGGGGCTCACGTCGATTATGAAGATCCACTAGCGGAGGCGGCCGCGCGGAACGCGGACGTCGTCCAGTTCTTCCTGTCCGACCCGCAGGAGTGGAAGCCGCCGGTGCCGCGCACCGACACCGCCGTCATCCGCGACAGCCCGGTGCAGGTCTTCATCCACGCGCCCTACCGGATCAACGTCGCCACGACGAACAACCGGATCCGGATCCCGAGCCGCAAACTGCTCATCCAGCACGCGGTGGGCGCGGCCGAGATCGGCGCGTCCGGGCTGATCGTGCACGGCGGCCACGTCGACAAGAGCGACGACCTGGCCACCGGCTTCGACAACTGGCGCAAGGCCATGCAGCAGGCACGGGACAGCGGGGCGCTGCTGCCGCAGACCCCGATCCTGATCGAGAACACCGCCGGCGGCGACAACGCGTGCGCCCGGCGGTTCGAGAACCTGGCCCGGCTGTGGGACGCGGTGGGGGAGTTCGGGGTCGGGTTCTGCCTGGACACCTGCCACGCGCACGCGGGTGGCGAGGAGCTGCTCAACATCGTCGATCGCGTCAAGGCCATCACCGGCCGGATCGACCTGATCCACGCCAACGGATCGCGAGACGGATTCGACTCCGGGCGCGATCGGCACGACAATCTGACGAGCAAGAGTGAACCCGGCATGATCGATCCCGAACTGGTCGCAGCGGTCATCAGCGCGTCCGGCGCACCGGCGGTGGTGGAGACCCCCGGCGGAGCGGAAGGTCAGTCGGCCGACATCGCGTACCTGCGCGCACACCTGTGAGAGGACAGCTGTGACTGGGACCGAAACCGTGGCGGGCGAGCCTGTGACTCCGCGACATGCCGCGCCGGAGCCCGAGCCGGTCGAGGAGGACGCCTTCACCCGGTTCAGCCCGGCGCCGGAGGAGAACCCGAGCCGACTGCGCCGGATCGCCCGGGGCACCCGACGGGTGGTGATCCACGAGTGGGCCCTGGCGGCGTACGCGTCGCTGGTGCTCGCCGCGATCATGACCTGGCCGACGCTGAAGTACCCGAACTACACCATCCCGCAGGACACCGGGGACCCCACCCTGCAGGCCTGGCAGATGGCGTGGTCCGGGCACTCGATCAAGACGAACATCGCGCAGCTGTGGAACTCCAACAGCTTCTACCCCGAGCCGTACAGCTTCGCCTTCTCCGACACCCTGCTGGGCTACGCGCCCGCGGGCCTGTTCGGGACCGGGCTGGAAGCCGCGCTCATCCGCTACAACATCATGTACGTGCTGCTGCACGCGCTCGCCTTCTTCGGCGCATACGTGCTGGCCCGCCAGCTCGGCTCGGGCAAGACCGGGGCGGCCGTGGCCGGCGCCGCCTTCGCCTACGCCCCGTGGCGCCTGGCCCAGGCCGGGCACATGCACGTCATGTCGGTCGGCGGCATCGCGCTGGCCCTGGCCATGCTCGCCCGGGGTCACGGCTACTCGCTGCGCCACGGCTACCGGCCCGAGAAGCGCAGGCCCGGCTGGGCCCTGGCCGGCTGGCTGGTCGCCGCCTGGCAGGTCAGCCTCGGCTTCGGCATCGGCCTGCCGTTCGCGTACGTGCTCGCCGTGATCGTGCTGGTCTGCGTGGTGCTGTGGTTCGTGTTCCGGCGCTGGAAGTGGGGCGTGTCCCGGCCCTTCGGCTGGAAGCTGTTCTCGGCCGACCTGGTCGGCGGAGTGGTCTTCGCCGCCGTCGGCCTGCTGCTGGCGCTGCCGTACCTGAAGGTCGTCGAGCTGCACCCGTACGCGCAGCGCTCCGAGGTCGAGCTCAGCTGGTACTCCCCGCCGATCCTGGGCTTCTTCACCAGCCCGGCGCAGGACCTGCTGTGGGGCCAGGCCCACTCCAGCGCCCGCACGGTGCTGGACGGCCCCGACGGCTGCTGCTCGGGCGAGACCAGCCTGCTGCCCGGCTTCGTGCTGTACGGCCTGGCCATCGCCGGTCTGATCCTGTCCATCTGGACCCTGCGCCAGCGGCTGCTGCTGTTCGCGGGCGTGGTCCTGAGCATCGTGCTGGCCATGGGCACCCGCTTCTTCGGCGGCCGCCCCGGCTACCTCTGGCTCTACGACGTGCTGCCCGGCTGGGACGCCATCCGCACCCCGGGGCGCCTCGTCATCTGGACCACGCTGCTGCTGTCACTACTGGCGGCGGGGGCGGTCACCGCCTTCGTCGAGCAGGCCAAGACCATCGCCCAGGAGCGGGTGCCCTCGCGCCCGCACCCGATGCTGCGGCTGGCCACGTTCCTGCCGCTGGCGCTGGTGCTGTTCGAGGGCCTGAACGTGACCGAGCACCCGGTCGTGCCGCAGCAGCCCGCCGCGATGGCCGCCGCCCAGGGGCCGCTGCTGGTGCTGCCGAGCGACCCGCTGATGGACATGAAGGTCATGGTCTGGTCGACGGACCGGTTCGAGTCCATCGTCAACGGCAACAGCGGCTTCACCCCGCAGAGCCTGAGCGAGATCCGGGAGCTGACCAAGAACTTCCCGGACCAGGCCAGCGTCGACCGCCTGCGCCAGCTCGGCGTCAAGACCGTGGTCGTGCTCAAGGAGTACGCCAAGGGCGGGCCGTACGAGCCGGCGCTGACCAACCCCGGCGACGGCCTCGGTCTGAAGCGCACCGAGACCGAGGACGCGGTCACCTTCACCTTCGAGTGACCCGCTGACAAGAACGCGGCCCCCGCTCCGGTTGGAGCGGGGGCCGCGTTCTTTCGCTTGTCAGGCCGTGGCCAGCCTGCCGGGGACGGCGTCGGTGACCACCGCGGGCGCGGAGTCCGGGTTCAGCGGGCCGCCGTCCGGGTCGGGGGTGTCGGAGTCGGCGTAGGTGCGGCGCACGACGTCCAGCTCCGGTCGCAGGATGTCCCGGACCACCAGCACCACCAGCGCCAGCACGGCGATCAGGCGGATCGAGGCGGCCAGCACGAACACGCCCTCGGGGAAGACCGGCTTGCCCGAGGCGGTCATCAGCTCGCCGTAGAAGGCCAGGAAGTAGATCACCTCGGCGACCTGCCACACCAGGAACGAGATCCACTTGGGCCGGGCCAGCACCAGCAGCGGCAGCATCCACAGCGTGAACTGCTGCGACCACACCTTGTTGGTGATCAGGAACAGCGCCACCACCAGGAAGGCGAGCTGCGCCACCCGGGGCGGGGTCTTGGCCAGCAGGCCCAGGGCCGCGATGCCGACGCAGCACACCGCGAACAGCGCCAGCGACACGTTGGTGACCAGCGGGACGTTGTCCCAGACCGTGGCCCCGGTCGGATCGAAGTGGCGCCCGACGTACCAGGAGGTGCCCCAGTCGATGCCGCGCTCGGTGTTGAGGTCGAGGAACCGCTTCCAGTTGTCGTAGTGCGTGAGCATCACCGGCACGTTCACCACCGCCCAGGCGACGGCGCCGGACGCCACCGCCAGCAGCGCCGGGCCGAGTTCGCGGCGGCGCCAGAAGTCGGTCAGCGAGTTGCCCGGCTCGCCGGGCAGCTCACGTACCGGCCGCAGCGCCAGCACCGCGATCGGCAGGAACAGGAACGCGGGCCACAGTTTCGCCGCCATGCCCAATCCGAGCATCGCGCCGGCGGCCACCGGATACCGCTTGGCCCAGAACCAGACGCCCGCCACCGCCAGCACGATGGCCAGCAGGTCCCAGTTGACCGTGGCGGTCACCAGCAGGGCTGGGGACAGGGCGAACATCGCCGCGTCCCAGGGTCTGCGCCGTCGCAGCGAGAGGATCATGGCGACCGTGGCGACCGCGAAGACGCTAAGCACCAGGGCGTTGGCGTTGTAGAAGTACTCCGCCTGGTTGATGTCGTTCTTGCTGCCGAACGCGTGCACGGGCAGGCCGATCGCGCCCATGAAGGCACCGGTGAGCACCGGGTACTCGACCGGGTAGTCGACGTACGGCACCGCGCCCTCGTTGAGGTGCTCGGCGTAGTAGAGCGCCAGCACGTCGGTGTAGCAGAAGTGCGTGTACTGCTTGTAGTCCGCCCACGCGCCGTCCTTGCAGGGCGACTTCTGCACCCAATGCAGCGCGAGCATGAGGCAGGTGAGCGCGAGCACGATGCGGGCGGCGGTCCAGAACCTGCCGCCGCGGTCGGGAGTCTGGGGCACCGCGTGCTCACCGCGCGGGCCGCCGATCGCCTGGCTGAGGCCGTGCACGAACGGATCCTCGACCGAAGGCGAGACGACGTGCTCACGAACATCACTCATAGCCCGACATCCTGCCTCAGAAATCTGCGAAGCGCAGCAAGGCGCCAGGTAGCGGACGGCGAAAGGCGCAGAAAGAGGGGGCCCCGGCACGGGACCCCCTCTTCATACCGTCTGATCAGGGTTTACATAGCGGATCAAGACGTCGGCAGGATGGTGACGGGCTGGGCTTGGGATTGCCGCCGCCGTTGCCGCCGGGGTTGCCGGGTGACTGGGACGGGTCCGGGTTCGGGCAGAGCACGCCGAGCTGGCAGCCGTCGCCGGGCATGGTCGGCGGGGCGGTCGGGGTCGGCTCGACGCCGTCGCCCACGTCCACCGAGCCGATGTCGCCGCCGCTGCCGTTGGCCAGCGGCTCGTTCTTCTTGCCCTTGCTCGCGCCGTTCATGAAGCCCTGCCAGATCTGCGCGGGCAGGCCGACACTGGCGATGTTGGTCCGGCCGTCCTTCTGGTAGATCGGCTCGGACGCGCCGCCGACGTTGCCGACCCAGATCGCGGCCGCGATCTGGTCGGTGTAGCCGACCGTCCAGACGTTGGAGTTGGCGCCCTTCTTCTTCACCGACTCCCAGGTACCGGTCTTGGCGGCGGCCTGGCGGCCGTTCTCCAGCGACCGGCCGTACCGGGAGGGCATGTTCTTGAGCACGCCGGTCACCTCGTCGGCGACCTCCGGCCGGATCCGCGGGGTCGGGTTCAGCTTCTCACCGGTGTTCGCCACCTTGACGTACTTGCCGGTCTCCTTGTCCTTCTGCTGGACCTCGATGATGAAGTGCGGCTTGTTGTACGTGCCGTGGTTGGCCAGCGTGGCCACCCCGGTCGCGTGGTCGAACACCGTGATCGGGTACTGCCCGAAGCCGATCTGGTAGTCGAACGAGCCCCGGTCGAGGTCGGCCTTGGGGTCGTTGAGGTGGCGGGCCTTGCCGTCGTTGGTCGACCACATGGTGGTGATGCCGACCCGCTTGGCCACGCTCAGGATCTTGTCGGTGCCGATCTGCTTGGCGATCTTGAAGAACGGGACGTTCAGCGACAGCTCGGTGACGTGCTGCAGGGTGCAGTTCGTCTTGCAGTCGATGTCGTTGGTCTCCCGGCCGGAGTTCTGCACCTTGTAACCGCAGGCGTTGTAGTCCTTGCAGTTCTTGTCGGTGATCGGCGTCGGGTCCCACATCGACTTGATCGAGATGCCGTTCTCGATCGCGGCGGTCAGCGTGTAGATCTTGAACGACGACGCCGGCGGGTGGCCGCCGTCCTCGAACTCGGTCCCCTCGGCGAACTTGCCCGCGTAGTCGATGCCGGTGCCGTTCGCGCCGCCGAAGTAGGCGAGCACCCGGCCGTTGTGCGGGTCGATCGCCACCCCGGCCGCCATGACGTTCTTCGGGTAGCCGTTGATCTTCGTACCGGGCTTCTCGAGCGGCTTGACGATCTCTTCCTTGCAGACCTTCTTCTCGCCCTCGCCGGTGCACTTCTCCTGGCGCTGGAAGTCGCGGTAGAGCTGGGCCTCCATCGCCTTCTGGGCCTGGGCGTCGATCGTCGTGATGATCTTGTAGCCCTTGTTGCGCCAGTCGGTGATGCCCCAGGCTGCCATCTCGCGGTCGAGGTACTTGGCCACCACGAAGCCGGTGCCGGTGCCGGTGATGCCCTGCTCACCCGACTGCGCGGAGTACTTCTTCAGCGTCTTCTCCGGGAAGACCATGGCCGCGCGCTTGCCGGCGTCGAGCTTGCCCATCTCGACCATGTTGTTGAGCACGTAGTTCCAGCGGTCCTTCGCCCCGTCCATGTTGAAGTGGGGGTCGAAGCCCTTGGTGCCGTCGTTCTCGTTCGGCTCCGGCTGCTTGAGCACCGCGCCGAGCACGGCGGCCTCTTCGATCGTCAGCTTGTCGGCGGGCTTGCCGAAGTACGCCTTCGCCGCCGCGCCCACGCCGCTCGAACCGCGGCCGTACCAGACGGTGTTGACGTAGAAGCCGAGGATGTCGGTCTTGGTGTACTTGTCCTCCAGGCGCCGGGCCATGACCGCCTCGCGCAGCTTACGGGCGTAGGTGACCTCGAGGTCCTTGGCCGCCGCGCGCGCGTACTGCTGGGTGATGGTCGAGGCGCCCTGGGTGTCGCCGCCGGTCAGGTTGTTCCAGGCGGCACGGGCGATACCCCACAGGTCGATGCCGTGGTGGTTGAAGAAGTTCTTGTCCTCGCCCGCGATCAGCGCGACCCGCACCTCCTCGCTGAGCGTGGCCATCGGCACGATCTCGCGGTTCTCGCCGCCCAGCTTGGCGATCTGCGTCTTGCCGTCGCTGGCGTAGACGAAGGTGTTCTGGTTCTCGCTGAAGGCCGAGGGCTCGGGCACCGACGAGTAGAAGTAGGTGCCGGCGATCAGGCCGCCGCCCGCGAGCAGGATGAACACGGCGACCGAGGACAGGATGATGCTCAGCCGCTTGCGCTTGGGCTTCTTCTTGGCGCCGCTCTCGGCGCCCTTCTTGGCCTTCCCGCCGGGCCGGACCGAGCCGCCGGGGCGGTCCTCCTCGGGCACGGACGGGGGGCGCACGGATGCGCGGCCCGCCACGCTCGGCACGCTGGCGCGGCCCGCGGCACCCGGGACGGCGGCGCTGCCGACGCTGGCGCGGCCCGCCGCGCTGGGCACACTGGCGCGGCCGGCGGCGCCGGGGCTGACCGGCGCCTGGCCGTAGCCGCCGCCCTGCTGGCCGTAGCCCTGGTCCTGGCCGTAACCCTGGTCCTGGCCGTAGCCGCCGCCCTGGTCGTAGCCCTGCTGGCCGTATCCGCCCTGCTGTCCGTAGCCGCCCTGGTCGTACGACTGCTGCTGACCGTATCCGGCAGCGTGACCGGAATCACCCTGCTGGCCGTCGGAGTAGTCGTAGCCGTAGTCGTCGGATGGCACCGAAGCGCGGCCCGAGTTCGACGCAGGCCGCTGGTACGACGGACGGTTGTACTCGTCGTCGTACCCGTTGCCGGCGTTGGGGTCGCCGTACGAAGTCATGTCACACCGTTCCGGTCGGGGATGTGGCGGCGCTGGCGCCAGCCTCGGACAGCGGGGGAGCCGTCCTGTGTGCTCGGCCTAGAAGGTACTGCTCGACCAGGTGGTTCCAGTTGCAGCCGCGGCAGACCTCGACCACGTAGACCTGGAACTCACCCAGCGTGCTGGCCAGTGCCGCCAGTTCGGCGCGCGAACGTGCCTGGCCGGCGGCGTGCTTGAGCTGATCGCCGTAGATGTAGTGCACGTTGAGCACGTACTCCCGACGGCAGATGGGACACCGCTGCTCGGTGGCCTCACCGTGGAAGCGGGCCGCGCTCTTGAGATAGGGCGAGGCGTCACAGACCTCTGACATGCCCACCCGTCCCGCGTACACCTCCCGCAGCAGCGCTCGCCGCTGGAGGGAATAGTCAACGAACCCATCCATACGGGGGCGACTCCCCGTAGGCGCCCCGCTTCGGGGCACAGAGATCCGTTGCTGCGCGCGCATGAAAAGCAGGGTAACTCGTCGTGGCGGCAGCCGCGACGCCCGTCACAGAGCGTGACGAACGACGCGCCCTGCGCAGACACGGTGATCACGGGCACCCCCGTGTTGCCTAGACCCGTCGCTCCGTTCTAACGTAGCGATGTATCGCCGCGATACATCGCTGAGCCGACATACGCGTGGACAACGCACGAGGAGGGGGTGGTCGACCTTGCTCGACCTTGCCATCCTCGGCCTGCTGCAGGAGTCGCCGATGCACGGGTATGAGCTGCGCAAGCAGCTCAGCACCAAGCTCGGCACCATCCGGGCGGCGATCAGCTACGGCTCCCTCTACCCCACACTGCGGCGGTTGCAAACCGCGGGCTGGATCACCGAGGCGGGGGAGACCCCCGCTGACGACGCCGGCGTGCCACCGCTGACCAGTCGCCGGGGGCGGGTGGTCTACAAGATCACAGCCGAGGGCAAGGAACGGTTCCAGGACCTGCTGGCGCAGGTGGGGCCGGAGGCGTACGAGGATGCCGCCTTCGGGGTCCACTTCGCGTTCTTCTCCCGGACCGACGTCGACATCCGTCTGCGCATCCTCGAAGGCCGCCGCCGCAAGGTGGAGGAGCGCCGCGAAGGCTTCCGCGAAGTCCTCGCCCGCGCCTCCGAGCGGCTCGACGCCTACACCCTGGAGCTGCAGCGCCACGGCTTCGACGCGGCGGACCGCGAGGTCCGCTGGCTGGAGGAGCTGATCTCGAACGAGCGCTCCGGGCGCTCGCCCCAGGCGCGCGGCACCGCCGGTCCCGCACCGGCCGCAGACCCCGCAAGACCGCTCACGGCCCGACCGGGCCCTGACGACTCCGCCGAGTGAGTTGGGCGGCCGGCCGACCGGTCGGACGTCCGAAGAGAAGAAGGAGGCAGGAGCTATGGGCTCCGTCCGCGTTGCCATCGTCGGCGTCGGTAACTGCGCCTCGTCCCTGGTCCAGGGCGTGGAGTACTACCGCGACGCCGACCCCAACGAGCGTGTACCCGGCCTGATGCACGTCGACTTCGGCGGCTACCACGTCCGCGACGTGGAGTTCGTCGCCGCCTTCGACGTGGACGCCAAGAAGGTCGGCCGCGACCTGGCCGAGGCCATCGTCGCCAGCGAGAACAACACCATCAAGCTGTGCGACGTGCCGCCGACCGGCGTCACCGTCCAGCGCGGCCCGACCTTCGACGGCCTGGGCCAGTACTACCGCGAGATGGTCGAGGAGTCCGACGACGCCCCGGTCGACGTGGCCAAGGCGCTCAAGGACGCCAAGGTCGACGTGGTCGTGGCCTACCTGCCGGTCGGCTCCGAGGACGCGGACAAGTTCTACGCCCAGGCCGCGATCGACGCGGGCTGCGCCTTCGTGAACGCGCTGCCCGTCTTCATCGCCTCCGACCCGGTGTGGGCCAAGAAGTTCGAGGACGCCGGGCTGCCGATCGTCGGTGACGACATCAAGAGCCAGGTCGGCGCCACCATCGTGCACCGCGCGCTGGCCAAGCTGTTCGAGGACCGCGGCGTCGAGCTGCTGCGCACCTACCAGCTGAACTTCGGCGGCAACATGGACTTCATGAACATGCTGGAGCGCAAGCGCCTGGTCTCGAAGAAGATCTCGAAGACCCAGTCGGTGACCTCGCAGATCCCGCATGAG
Organism: Catellatospora sp. KI3; assembly: GCF_029948125.1. GTDB lineage: Bacteria > Actinomycetota > Actinomycetes > Mycobacteriales > Micromonosporaceae > Catellatospora. The sequence goes on along the minus strand of NZ_JASAMB010000006.1, from coordinate 23,716 downwards.
ATGACCAAGGGCGACGTGCACATCGGGCCGTCGGACCACGTGCCGTGGCTGGACGACCGCAAGTGGGCCTACATCCGCCTGGAGGGCCGCTCCTTCGGCGACACCCCGCTGAACGCCGAGCTCAAGCTCGAGGTGTGGGACTCGCCGAACTCGGCCGGCGTCATCATCGACGCGGTACGCGCCGCGAAGATCGCGCTGGACCGCAAGATCGGTGGCCCGATCCTGTCCGCTTCGAGCTACTTCATGAAGTCGCCGCCGGTGCAGTACAGCGACCACGACGCCCACGAGGCCGTCGAGGGCTTCATCAAGGGCACTGTAAATCGTTGATTTCGTAACCCTCGCATGAAGATGTGAGCGGGATAACTCACTCAACCGTCGATGGCCTATCTGCTGCAGAAATCGACCTCGGTCGATGGGCAGATAGGCCATCATCTGTGCTGACAGGGCTTTGGCGTTCCAGTTCTGGGCATGCTCAGCGTATGGACCCGATGCCCCAGAGTATGCATAGTGAAGCTATGGGTAAGTCAGATCTCATGGACCGGGTGGCCACGGACCTAACCAAGGGCCATACCTACCCGGCGATCCAGCGCATGCACAGCCTGGTCGCCGTGCACCCCACCGACCTCGATCTCCGGCGAAGACTCGCGGCGATCTACCGGGCCACCGGCAACGCCGTCGAAGCCGGCCGCTGGTCCTACCTCGACGACTCCGCCGACCCGGCCGAGATCGCCGCCTTCGAGTCCCGGTACCCGCTGCACCGCCGCCTCGACGCGCTGCGCTGGCCCGCCGGAGCCAAGGCCCCCACCGACATCTCCCGGGTACGGCTCGCCCCTCTGCAAGCAGCGGCTGTAGCGACCCCGACGCACGCCGCACCGCCCGGTCTTCGGCGGTTGACGACCGCTGCGGCGGTGACAGCCCTGGTCGCGCTGGCTCTGCTCGCCGTCATCGGCGTCCAGACCGTGCTGGAGTGGTTGTTCTGACAGGACGGGGCTGCTGCCGCATGAGGCCGGCCCCCTCATTTTCTGTGACCCGGCCGTTATAAATGCCTCTGGCGTGAGCGGCACCAGTCCATAAGGATCAGGGCGTGGCAAAGGCGGACGTACTCGCCCGGGTGCGCGCCGATCTCGCGGCCGGGCATACCCATGTGGCTGTTCAGCGCCTTCGGACGCTGCTCGCGGTGCTGCCCAACGATCTGGAGGTCCGCGCGCTGCTGACCTCTGTCTATCGGCAGACCGGCAATCCCGTCGAGGCGGGCCGCTGGGGCTTCCTGACCGAAGAGGTCCGCGAGTCGGAACTGTCCGCGTACGCCAAGGCCAATCCGGATCCGTGGCAGCGGCTGCGCCTGCTGCACTTCGACGGCGATCCCGTCGGTCTGTCCGATGCGGCCGCGCAGCGCCTCGTGCAGCTGGCCGACGAGGCCGAGAAGTCCGGCCCGCCCAGCCGCTGGGTCGGCTCCTACCGCGCCCCCGGCAAGAGCCGCGGCGTGGCCCTCCCGTGCCTCTTCACCACCATCGTCCTCTTCCTCGCCCTAGCCCTCGCCGGCATCGGCGCCTGGAAGGTAATGGAATACCTGCTCGCCTGACCGTTTGCAGGTGGGGGCTACCTTCTGGGCGTGGGTATCGCGACGCTGATCTTCCTGGTCATCGGGGCCGTGGGCATCGTCCTGGCCGCGGTCGCCATCCTCGGTGGCGATCTGCTCGATCTCGGTGACGGGTTCGTCTCGACTGAGCTCGTGGCCTCGTTCGTCGGCGGGTTCGGCTTCGCCGCCGCGATCCTCAACGAGCTGGTCGGCGGTGATGTCGGTCTGGTCGCGGTGCTCGCGCTGGGCCTGGTCGCGGCGATTCCGCTCGCCGTGCTGACCGGCCTGCTTGCCAACCGGCTCGGCGACATGCCCACCGACGCCACACCCACCCGGGCCGACCTGGTCGGCAGCCGGGGCGTCGTGGTCACGCCGGTGCCCGCGGGCGGCTACGGCGAGGTGCGCGTCCGCATCGGCGGCCAGCCCGTGAAGCTCGGCGCCCGCGCCGACCAGCCCGTACCGCTGGGCATGAAGGTCCTCGTGGTCGAGGCCCTGAGTGACACCAGCGTGTACGTTCGTGAGCTCCCTGAGCAGTAGCTCCCCGCGGCGGCACCCCTCACGTCCGCCGCCCTGTTCCGAAGGAAGGCAATGTCACCCCTCTACATCGCGATCGGCGGCGCCGTACTGCTGCTGCTCCTGATCGTCCTGTTCGTGCTGTCACGGATAAAGGTGGCCGGACCCAACGAGGCGTTCATCGTCACCGGCCGCAAGGGCCGGACCACCGAGACCGCCGACGGCGCCCGCTCCACCGACCTGTCCGGCCAGAAGGTCGTCATGGGCGCCTCGGTGTTCGTGCTGCCGGTCGTGCAGAAGCTCCAGGTGCTCGACCTGTCCAGCCGCCGCATCCACGTCGAGATCACCGGCGCGGTCAGCAAGCAGGGCATCCGCGCCAACCTCCAGGGCGTCGCGATCGTGAAGGTCGGCGGCACCGAGGACGCCATCCGCGCCGCCGCCCAGCGCTTCCTGCACCAGCAGTCCGAGATCGAGGAGTTCACCCGCGAGGTGCTCGCCGGTGCGCTGCGCTCCATCGTCGGCCGCCTCACCATCGAGGAGATCATCCGGGACCGCGCGGCGTTCGCCAGCGCGGTGGCCGAGGAGGCCGAGCACTCGATGACCAACCAGGGTCTGGTGCTCGACACGTTCCAGCTGCAGGACATCCTCGCCGAGGGGTCGTACCTGCAGGATCTGGGCCGGCCGGAGGCCGCCCGGGTGCTCAAGGACGCCGCCATCGCCGAGGCGCTGGCCCGCCAGCAGGCCGAGCAGGCGCGGCTGCTGTCCGAGGAGTCGATCGCCGAGGCGCAGCGGAACCTGGCCCTGAAGCAGGCCGCGATCCAGGCCGAGATCGACGCGGCCAAGGCCGTCTCCGCCGCCGCCGGTCCGCTGGCCGACGCCGAGCGCCAGCAGGTGATCCTCGCCGAGCAGCGCAAGGTGGCCGAGCAGAACGCCGAGCTCAAGCAGCGCCAGCTCGACACCGAGGTGCGCAAGCCCGCCGACGCGGCGCGGTATAAGGTCGAGCAGGAGGCCGAGGCCGACCGCAACGCCCGGGTGCTCGCCGCCGACGCGGCCCGCCAGGCGACCATCGCCGCCGCGCAGGCCAACGCCGAGCAGGCGCGCCTCACCGGTGAGGGCGAGCGGGCGCGGCGTGCCGCGCTGGCCGAGGCCAACGCCATCGAAGGTGCCAAGGAGGGTGAGGCGGAGCAGCGCCGCCGGTCGGCCATCGCGGAGGCGGTCGAGCGGGAAGGTGCCGCCAACGCCGCGGCGATCCTGGCCACGGGCCAGTCCGAGGCCGAGGCGATGCGCCTCAAGGCCGAGGCGTTCGCCCAGTACAACGAGGCGGCCGTGCTCGACCTGCTGGTCAAGGTGCTGCCGCAGGTGGTCGCTGCGGCGGCCGCGCCGATGGGCGCCATCGACAAGATGACCGTGATCTCCACCGACGGCGCGAGCTCGCTGACCAAGTCCGTCGCCACGAACGTGGCGCAGGGCCTGCAGCTGGGCACGGACCTGACCGGGATCGACCTGCCGGCGCTGCTGGCCAAGGTCACCGGCGCGGCCCGCGAGAGCTGATCGGGCGACCGGGCCGGCGTCTCCCGCTGCGGGCGGGGGCGCCGGCCCCGTTCATGCCAGCGGGTTGTTGCGTTCACGTACGACCGCCCGAAGGCACGTAGGGTGGGTGACGTGCCGCACCCCGTGATCCCGAACACCACCGACAGCACCCCGCCGGTCGTGTCATCGCGCGCGATCCTGGCCGGCGGGCCGTTCCGGCGGCTGCTGGCGATCCGGCTGACCAGCCAACTCGCCGACGGGTGGTTCCAGGCGGGCCTGGGCGGGGCGCTGCTGTTCAACCCCGAGAAGCAGAGCAGCCCGGTCGCCATCGCGGCCGGTTTCGCGATCCTGCTGCTGCCGTACTCGGTGCTCGGTCCTTATGTCGGCGTGCTGCTGGACCGCTGGGACCGGCGGGCGTCGCTCTCGTTCGCGAACATCGCCCGCGCGGTGATGGTCCTGCCGTGCGCGGCGCTGCTCTGGTCCGGGCTGCAGGGGGTCGGCTTCGCGGTCTCCGCCCTCATCGTCATCGCGATCAACCGGTTCTTCCTGGCCGGGCTGTCCGCCTCGCTGCCGCACGTGGTCGAGGACAGCAGGCTGGTCCCCGCCAACGCGCTCGCCTCGACGCTGGGCACGATCTGCTACTCCATCGGGCTGTTCAGCTCGGCGGTGGTGATCGGCCTGCACGTGGTCGACGGCGACCGCCACGGGTACGGCCTGATCTGCGCCTCCGCCGCCGTCGGCTACCTGCTGTCGGGGCTGCTGGCGCGCGGGCTGTTCCGGCGCGACGAGCTCGGCCCGCTGGCCGGGGAGCGGCACACCGGCAGCCTGGTGCAGGCGCTGGGCGAGGTGTTCCGGGGCATGGTCGAGGGGGCGCGGCACCTGGCCGGCCGCCGCAAGGCGGCGCGGGTGATGCTGCTGCAGGCGGGGTACCGGTACCTGTACGGCATCCTGACCCTGGCCACGCTCCTGCTGTACAGCCGCTACTTCGGCAACAGCACGGACCGGTCCGGGCAGTCGCTGCTGTCGCTGGGCCTGGTGGTGATCCTGGGCGCGGCCGGGGTGGCGCTGGCCGCGGTGCTCACGCCGCTGGCGGTGCGCTGGTGGGACGCGCGGCGCTGGCTGATCGCGGTGGTCGCCGGGGTGGGCGTGGTGGTGCTCGCGTTCGGCCTGCCGTTCCGCCAGACGCCGCTGCTGGTCGCTGTCTTCCTGATCAACGTCGCCGCGCAGAGCATCAAGATCATCGTGGACGCGACGCTGCAGCACGAGTGCGACGACGCCTACCGCGGCCGCATCTTCAGCGTCAACGACACCCTGTTCAACCTGCTCTGGGTCGGCGGCCTGTTCACCGCCGCCCTCGCCCTGCCGGGCAACGGCAGGTCGGTCGTCGGCCTGGTTGCCACCGCCCTGGCCTTCATGCTGCTCGCGGCCTGGTTCGCCACCGCCTCCCGGCGCCCGGACCAGCCGACCCCCGCTTGATCATTCAAGTTGCCGAGCAATCGGGCATTCGAGGTGCCCTCCAGTGCCCGTTTGCCCGCAACTTGAATGATCTTGCCCGCCGGCCCACGCCGCGGTAAGCGGGCGGGGCGGGTCGATGAAGTCAGGCTTAGGGGATGAGGCCTTCGGATCGGGCCCAGCGCTGGAGTTCGGCCTCGGCCTCGTCGCGGTCGAGGGGGCCGCGCTCCAGGCGCAGCTCCTTCAGGTGCTTCCAGGCGCGGCCGACGATCGGGCCCGGCGGGACGCCGAGCAGCTCCATGATCGCGTTGCCGTCCAGGTCGGGGCGGACCCGGGCCAGGTCCTCGGCCTCCTGCAGCTGCGCGATCCGCTGCTCCAGCGCGTCGTAGTCGGCGGCCAGCTGGGCGGCCTTGCGCTTGTTGCGGGTGGTGCAGTCGGAGCGGGTGAGCTTGTGCAGGCGGCTGAGCTGCTCGGCGGCGTCGGTGACATACCGGCGGACCGCCGAGTCGGTCCACTCGCCCCGGCCGTACCCGTAGAAGCGAAGGTGCAGCGCCACGAGCTGGACGACCGGGGTGATGACGTCCTTGGGGAACTTCATCAGCTTGAGGCGGGACTTCGCGAGACGCGCGCCGACCATCTCGTGGTGGTGGAAGCTCACGCCGCCGTCGGCGCCGACCGCCTTGGTGGCGGGCTTGCCGATGTCGTGCAGCAGCGCGGCCAGGCGCAGCACCAGGTCGGGGCCGCCGTCGGCGGTGTCGAAGCCGACCGCGTTGGCGACCACCTTGAGCGTGTGCTCGTAGACGTCCTTGTGCTGGGCGTGCTCGTCGATCTCCAGCTTCAGCCCGGCCAGCTCCGGGAGGAACTGGTCGGCCAGGCCGGTGTCGACCAGCAGCCGCAGGCCGGTGACCGGGTCGGCGCCGAGCATCAGCTTGCTGAACTCGTCCCGGATGCGCTCGGCGGTGATCCGCTGCAGGTCGGCTGACATCCGCTCCATCGCCTCGACCACCGACGGCTCGACGTCGAAGCGCAGCTGGGCGGCGAACCGGGCGGCCCGCAGCATGCGCAGGGGGTCGTCGCCGAACGACTGCTGCGGCGTGCCGGGGGTACGGATCACCCGCGCCGCCAGGTCGCGCAGCCCGCCGAACGGGTCGGCGAACTCGTGCCCCGGCAGGCTGACCGCCATCGCGTTGACGGTGAAGTCGCGGCGCACCAGGTCGTCGTGCAGGCTCGTGCCGTACTGCACCTGCGGGTTGCGGCTGACGCCGTCGTACGACTCCGCGCGGTACGTGGTGATCTCCAGGCGCAGGCCGGAGCGCTGGGCGCCGATGGTGCCGAACTCGCGCCCGGTCTCCCAGGTCGCCTCGGCCCAGCCCTTGACGAGGCGCAGCGTCTCGTCCGGGTGCGCGTCGGTGCAGAAGTCGAGGTCGTCGCCGAGCCGCCCGAGCAGGGCGTCACGGACCGAACCGCCCACGAGGTGCAGTTCGTGACCGGCCTTGGCGAACCGGCGGCCCAGTTCGTCGGCGACGAGGGAGACGCGCAACAGCTCGGTGACGGCGTTGCGCTGGGCTTCGGAGAGCGGAGTGGAGGGCGACATCGATCATCCAGCCTACTTGGCGGGCTGCTCAGGCTGATTCGCAGGTATGGTGCATGCCATGACCGCCCCCGATCGCCTCCCCCCGGTCGACGCCGCCGATCACACCACCGTGCTGCCACGGCTGGTCTCCGACGGGCTGCCCGCCGAGGAGCTGGAGGCCGCCGCCGAGCCCAGCTTCGAGGAGGAGCACCAGGGCGCGGCCGGCAACTCGATGCTGATGGCGGTCGGCTCGCTGGTCAGCCGGGGCACGGGCTTCCTGCGTACGGCGGTGCTGACGGCGGCCATCGGCACCGAGGTGCTGGGCGACACGTACACCACGGCGCAGATCTTCCCGGGCATGATCTACGAGCTGCTGCTCGGCGGCATCCTGTCCAGCGTGCTGGTGCCGATGCTGGTCCGGGCGCGCAAGACCGACCCGGACCGGGGCGAGGCGTACACGCAGCGGCTGCTCACGATCACCATGATCGTGCTCGGCATCACCACCGTGCTGGCGGTCATCTGCGCCCCGCTGCTGTCGCTGACCTACGCCAGCGGCAACCCGCAGGAGTACCGGGACCTGATCACGGCCCTGTCGTACCTGATGCTGCCGACGATCTTCTTCTACGGCGTGACCGGCCTGTGCAGCGCGGTGCTGAACACCCGGGGCCGGTTCGGGCCGCCCATGTGGACCCCGATCCTGAACAACATCGTGGTCATCGGCACCGGCATCGCGTTCATGGTCATCTACCACGACAAGCCGGTCACCGACCCGACCCAGGTCACCCGGGGCGAGATCCTGCTGCTCGGCGGCGGCGTGCTGCTCGGCATCCTGATCCAGTCGATGGGCCTGCTGCCCGCGCTGCGCAAGGTCGGCTTCCGCTGGCGGCTGCGGTTCGGCTTCCGCGAGCTCGGCCTGCGGCGGCTCGCCCGCATCGGCGGCTGGATGCTCTGCTACGTGATCGTCAACCAGGTCGCGCTGCTGGTGATGACGAACCTGCTCAACCGGGGCCAGAAGCACGGCCCCGGCCCGATGATCTACAACAACGTCTTCCTGCTGATGATGATGGCGCACGGCATCATCGCGGTCTCGATCATCACGGCGCTGCTGCCGCGCATGAGCGCCGCCGCCGCCGACGGCCGGGCCGGCGACATCGCGGCCGACCTGGGGCGCGGCATCCGGATGGTGTCCGTGGTCATCGCGCCCATCGCGGTCACCTACGCCGTGCTCGCGCTGCCGATCGCGATCGCGCTGTTCGAGCGCGGCGCCGTGGACCGCGAGGCCTCGATCCACACCGCGCCGGTGCTGATGGTGGCCGGGCTGGCGCTGCTGCCGTTCGCGATCAGCCAGCTGTTCAACTTCAGCTACTACTCGATGCAGGACACGAAGACGCCGGCCCTGATCAACCTGCCGGTGATCTCGCTGCGGCTGTCGCTGCAGCTCGGCTGGGTCGCCGCCTTCGCGATCGGCACCACGGCGGTCGGCATGATGTTCGGCAACGCGGTGTCGTACATCGCGGCCGCGCTGTTCTCGGCGGTGCTGCTGAAGCGGCGGATCGGCCTGATCGGCCTGCGCCGCATCTCCGCCACCCTGGCGAAGGTGCTGGTCGCGGCGCTGGTCGCGGCGGCGGCCGGGTGGGGCAGCGTCAAGCTGCTGTACATGGGCGCCACCCAGACCACGGTGAGCAGCCTCACCGCCTGGGTCACCCTGATCTTCGGCGGCCTGATCATCTGCGGCGTGTACGGCGCGGTCACCCTCGCCCTGCGCGTCGAAGAGGTCCACGACGTCATCGGCATGGTCCGCCGCCGCCTCGGGCGGTAACCCGGCGCCTTCTTCGGGCGCGCGAGCACGCGGGCGTGGTTCGGATAGCCGCAGTTTCGGGGAAACTGCGGCTATCCGGGCCAAGATTCCAGCAGTTTCCCCGAAACTGCACCGAGACGCGGGCGCTCGCGGCGCGGAGTGGGGGCCGCAGCACGGCGTCGCGCGGTGTGGGGTGGTGTGGCTGGACGCGGGGCGCGTCAGCGGCGGCGTCGGGTGCCGAAGATGCTGCGGATGATGGCGGTACCCGCCGCGGCGGCGGCTGTGGTGAGCAGGCGCTTGGTGGTCTTGGAGCCGAGGATCTGCTCGGCCATGCTGGGTTCGGGCCTGGGCTGGGCCTGCTGGCGAGCGGGCGGGGGAGCGGCCTGCGGCGGGGGAGCGGCGGCGGCGATGCGCGCGGTGAGGATCTCGTACGCCGATTCGCGGTCCACCGGCTGGTTGTACTTCGCCCCCAGGGGTGAGGCGGCGGCGACCGCGGCCAGCACCGCCGGGTCGACCGCCGCCATCAGCGACTGCGGCGCGCGCAGCCTGGTCCAGGCCACCGGCGTCGGGGCGCCGTTCTCGTTGAGCACCGTGACGATCGCCTCACCCGTGCCCAGCTGCGTCAGCACCTGCTGCAGGTCGTAGTCCGAGCGGGGGAACGTGGACACGGTCGCCTTGAGCGCCTTGGCGTCGTCGGGCGTGTACGCCCGCAGCGCGTGCTGAACCCGGTTGCCCAGCTGCGCCAGCACGTCGGCGTGTACGTCCTTCGGCGTCTGCGTGACGAAGAAGACACCTACTCCTTTGGAGCGGATCAGCCGCACCGTCTGGGTGATCGACTCCAGGAACGCCTTGGACGCGTCCTTGAACAGCAGGTGGGCCTCGTCGAAGAAGAAGACCAGCTTCGGCTTGTCGAGGTCGCCGACCTCGGGCAGCTCCTCGTACAGCTCGGCGAGCAGCCACATCAGGAAGGAGGAGAACAGGGCGGGCTGGGCGACCACGCCGGGCAGCTCCAGGATGGTGACCATGCCCCGGCCGTCGGGGGCGGTGCGCAGCAGGTCAGGGGTGTCGAACTGCGGCTCGCCGAAGAACGCGTCCGCGCCGGCGTCGCTGAACTCGATCAGCTCGCGCAGCAGCACGCCGGCGGTCTGCTTCGACAGCCCGCCCAGGTTCTTCAGCTCGGCGGCGCCCTCCTCGGAGACCAGGTACTGGATAACCGCGCGCAGGTCCTTGAGGTCGACCAGCGGCAGCGCCTTCTGGTCGGCGAAGTGGAACACCAGGTTGAGCGAGGACTGCTGCACCTCGGTGAGGTCGAGCACCTTGGACAGCAGCAGCGGCCCGAAGTCGGTGACGGTGGCGCGGATCGGCACCCCCGTCCCCTTGCCCCCGAGGGTGAGGAACTCGCACGGGTACGCCGTGGGCGCCCAGGGCTGCCCCAGCTCGGTCATCCGTTCGGTGACGCGGTCGGACGGGGCGGCGGCCGCGGCCATACCGCTGACGTCGCCTTTGATGTCGGCCAGGAAGACCGGCACCCCCGCCGCGGACAGCTGCTCGGCCAGGACCTGCAGGGTCTTGGTCTTGCCGGTGCCGGTCGCGCCCGCGACCAGGCCGTGCCGGTTCAGCATGGCCAGCGGCACCCGGACCGGGCACCGCGCGTCGGCCGCGCCGCCGTCGGTCACGAGCGCACCGAGCTCGAGCGAGGCCCCGTCGAAGGCGTACCCGGCCCTGATCGCCTCGGCATCCATCAGCGCCCCCCGCCTGTTTTGCCCGATATGGAGGAAGCGTAGCCATTTTGTGTCCTGCGCAGGGAGTATCTGACTCGCCGGGTGGTATACGTTCGATTCCGAGAACGGGGCGCCTTACCGGTACGCCGATCCGTCGGATAGCTGTAAGGTCGCACTCGGCAACCGAGCGGAGCGCCTAGGCTCTCTAAGTAGCGGACGGCGTCCTCGCGAGTTCGGCGGCGGCCGAAGTCATCGATGCGAAGACACACTGCTTACGAGGGGGAGGACGGGTGACCCAGGTCGGCGAGGGTCCACGCGCGGCCGAGCCGGCGGCGGGAGCCCGGGGCGGGCTCTCGGTCGGCGACGTGCTGGCCGAGCGGTATCGCCTGGAGGAGCACATCAACAACGACAGCGCCGGCCGCCAGGTGTGGCGCGGCGTCGACGTCGTGCTCCGCCGCCCCGTTGCCCTCGTGCTCCGGCGCCCCGGCGGCTCGTCCGCCGAGGAGATGCTGTCGGCGGCGGTGACCGCCAGCCGCGTCGTGCACCCCAACCTGATCGGCGTCTACGACGCCATCGACGAGGGCACCCAGGCCTACGTGGTCCGCGAGTGGATCGAGGGCGTGGCCCTGCGCGACCTGGTCGCCGACGAGGGCCCCTTCGACGCCGAGCGCACCACCACGGTCCTGCACGCGGTCGCCGACGCGGTGGCCGCGCTGCACACCAGCGGCATGGCGCACGGCAACGTGCACCCCGGCACCGTGCTGGTCGCCAACGACGGCCGGGTCGTGCTCGCCGACGCCCGGGTCGACTCCCACACCAGCGCCGAGGCCGACGTGCGCAGCCTCGGGGCGCTCGCCTACTTCATGCTCACCGGCCACTGGCCCGCCGAGGCCGGGCGGTCCGCCCTGCCCGACGGGCGCCGCGACGGCACGGGCGCGCTCGTCGCCCCGCGCAACGTCCGCGCCGGTGTGCCGACGTACCTCGACGACCTGGTCATGGACCTGCTCGACGGCAAGCTCGCGCTGCCCACCTCCCAGGTGCTCGCCGGGGAGCTGGCCCGGCTGGACACCGGCGAGCGGCTGCTGCTGGGCGGCAACGGCACGCTGCGCTTCGCCGACGACGCCACCCCCGAGGTCACCACCAAGGCCACCACGCCCAAGCTGCTCATCGCGGGCGGTGTAGCGGTGGCCCTGGTCGTCGCCGGGCTGGTCTTCGCGATCCGGGCGCTCAACTCCGGCGGCGACGACCCGCTGGCCCAGGCTTCGGCCAGCCCTTCGCCGCAGGTCACCACGTCACCCGTGGCGCGGGCGCACGCCCTGAACCTGCGTGCCGACCAGGTCCGCATCGTCGACCCCAAGGGCGACCGCAGCGAGACCAAGGACGCCGAGCTGATCGTCGACGGCAACCCGAAGACCGCGTGGCAGACCAGCCGCTACTACAACCGCTCGAACTTCGGCAACAGCAAGTCCGGCATGGGCATCCTGATCAAGCTGGACCAGCCGTCGCTGGTCTCCAGCGTGAAGGTGCAGCTGACCGTGCCGGGCGCCTCGGCCGAGCTGCGCTACGGCAACGCCGACCAGCCGGCCAACAGCGCCGGTGACCGGACCATCGTCGACACGTACAAGCGGCTGGGTGAGCCGATCGGCAAGGACTCCGGCACCACGATGGTGTTCCCCACCGACACCTCGGTGCCGTACCGGTACCTCATGGTCTGGATCACCGACCTGCCGCTGGAGACCGCGAACAAGTACCGCATCGGCGTGCAGGAGATCGTGGTCGAGGTGCAGTGACCGCCACGGATCCCCGTTCCGACGAGGAGCTGCTGCGAGCCCACGTCGCTGGTGACCCCGACGCTTTCGGGCTGCTGTTCCGTCGGCACCGCGACCGGCTGTGGGCGGTCGCGGTGCGTACCGTCAGCGACCGCGAGGACGCCGCCGACGCGCTCCAGGAAGCCATGCTGTCGGCCCACCGCGCGGCGGCCCGGTTCCGGGGCGAGGCCGCCGTCACCACCTGGCTGCACCGGATCGTGGTCAACGCGTGCGTCGACCGGCTGCGGCGGCGCCAGACCCACGCCACCGTGCCGCTGCCCGGCCAGGCCGGGCCCGACGACGACGACCGTGGTGTCGGACGTCACGAGCCGGCCGCCCCGACCACTGACCACGACACCGCGATGGTGGTCCGCGCGGCCCTGGCCGAGCTGCCGTACGAGCAGCGTGCCGCACTCGTCCTGGTCGACCTGCAGGGCTACTCGGTGGCCGAGGTGGCGGTCATGATGGGCGTGGCGGAGGGCACCATCAAGAGCCGCTGCTCCCGCGGTCGTGCGCGGTTGGCTGTGATGTTGGGCCACCTACGCAACCTCAGCGGCGACGGCGACGTCCGACCCGACACGACCGCGCAGCCGCGCGACAGCCAGATCACGCCGAGAGGAGGCGCCTGATGAGCACGGTCGATCTCGATCTGCTCGCCGACTACGTCGACGGTGCCCTTGACGGCACCCCCGACGAGGCCCTGGTCGCCGACCTCGTGGCGCACGACCCGGCCTGGGCGGAGGCCGCCGACCGGCTGCGCACCGCACTCCCGCTGGTCTCGGCCGACCTGGCCCTGCTCGCGGCGGCCACCGAACCCATGCCGGCCGACCTGGCCGCCCGCTTCGACGAGCTGCTGGCCGGACCGCAGTTCGCCGCGGTGCCCGCCCCCCTACCGCGCCCCGGCACCGGCGAACGTGCGCTGGACCGCAGGCCCGTCCCGGCTGACCGCCGCCGTCGCCGCTGGGCGGTGCCGGTCGGCGTCGCCGCGGCCGCGCTCGCGGTGGCCGGAGTGTCGCTGCCGCTGTCGCAGTTCGGCGGCGACGTCGCCTTCGACAGCGCGGCGGAGAAGCCCGCCAGCGCCGAGCTGTTCCCGTCGGTCCCGCTGACGGCGAGCGGCGAGGACTACAACCGGAACACGATCGCCCCGAACGTGCGGGAGAGCGCGGAGCCGCCGGTCACGACGCTGAGCACGAAGGGCACGCCGAAGACCTCGGCCACCGACGATCTGTCGGCGCGGACGCCCGCGGAGCTGCAGTACCTGGCGACCTCGCAGCCCGCGCTCGTGAGCTGCCTCAGCGCGGTGCTCTCATCGACGCCGGGCACGGTCGAACTGGTCGACTTCGCCCGCTTCGAGGGGCACCCCGCGATCGTCCTCTCGATCGCCGGACCGGACGGGCACTGGGTCGTGGCGGCGGGTCCGCAGTGCGGTGTCAACGGCTCTGACGAGCTGTTCCGGATCGCGGCGGAGTAGACACAGTGAGCTGACCCACCACGGGCGTGGTAATGGAATGCGCGCTCCGTACGATGGCGTTTCAGCCTGCGTCAGCACGGCGAACCGATCGCTAGGGAGCGCGTTTCGTGGAGAACGTCCGAAACCTGATCATCGTCGGCTCGGGTCCGGCCGGTTACACCGCTGCCGTATACGCCGCACGGGCGAGCCTCAAGCCGCTGCTCATCGAGGGCGTCGAGTCCGGTGGCGCGCTGATGACCACCACCGAGATCGAGAACTTCCCCGGGTTCCCCGACGGCATCATGGGCCCCGAACTGATGGACCAGATGCGCAAGCAGGCGGAGCGGTTCGGCACCGAGTTCATCACCGACAACGCGACCCGGGTCGAGCTGTCCGGCGAGATCAAGAGCGTCTGGGTCGGCGACACCGAGTACCGTGCCCGCGCGGTCATCCTGACCACCGGCTCGGCCTGGCGGCCGCTGAACGTGCCCGGCGAGAAGGAGCTGCTCGGCCACGGCGTCTCCTCCTGCGCGACCTGCGACGGCTTCTTCTTCCGGGGCCAGCGCATCGTGGTGGTCGGCGGCGGCGACTCGGCGATGGAGGAGGCCACGTTCCTCACCCGGTTCGCCGAGCACGTGACGATCATCCACCGCCGCGACGAGTTCCGCGCCAGCAAGATCATGGCTGAGCGCGCCCTGTCCAACGAGAAGATCTCGGTGGAGTGGAACACCGTGATCGACGAGGTGCTGGGCGCCGACGGCAAGGTCTCCGGCATCCGCGTGCACAACGTGATCACCGGCGAGTCCCGCGAGCTGCCGGTCACCGGCGTCTTCGTCGCCATCGGCCACGACCCGCGCAGCCAGATGTTCGTCGGCCAGGTCGAACTGGACGACGAGGGCTACGTGAAGGTCGACGCGCCGAGCACCCGTACCAGCATCCCCGGCGTCTTCGCGGCCGGTGACCTGGTCGACCACACGTACCGCCAGGCCATCACCGCCTCCGGCACCGGCTGCACGGCCGCGCTGGACGCGGAGCGCTTCCTGGCCCACTGAGGCCGGGAACAGAACTTCAGTCTGGCGCACTGAAAAAGCGAGCTTTCGAGTACAGATCCGAGTTAGGAGAGACAGATGGGTTCCGCCAAGGCGGTCACCGACGCCTCGTTCGTCGCCGATGTGCTGCAGTCCGACAAGCCGGTCCTGGTGGACTTCTGGGCCGAGTGGTGCGGTCCGTGCCGCAAGGTCGCCCCGGTGCTCGAGGAGATCGCCACCGAGATGAAGGACCAGGTCACCATCGTGAAGCTGGACATCGACGCCAACCCGGAGACGGCGCGGGCCTACCGGGTCATGTCGGTGCCGACGCTGACCCTGTTCAAGGGCGGCCAGCCGGTGCAGTCGGTCGCGGGCGCCCGCCCGAAGGGCGACATCGTCCGTCTGATCGAGTCCGCGCTCTGACCTTATTCACCGAGGCCCCGGGCTCAGGCTCGGGGCCTCGTCCTGTGACGGCGCCCCCGGAGAGCTGTAACCGTGGCGCGCGTCACTGGCGAGCCGACGGGCGCGGTAGGCTCCGGTGGCATTTGTGAGGTTTCTCTGGAGGTCCGCCTGTGCGAGCGATCAAGCGCGGTGAGCGTGGCCCTGCCGTCACCGAGATCCGGCAGATCCTGGTCACCCTCGGCCTGATGCAGCCCGCCCCGGACTCGGCGGAGGCCGACCACTTCGACGACGCCACGGAACGGGCCGTGCGCGCGTTCCAGCAGAGCCGGGGCCTGTCCGTCGACGGCGAGGTGGGCGCGGAGACCTGGCGCGCCCTGGACGCCGCCAGATGGACGCTGGGCGCCCGGACGCTCTACTACAGCGTCTCCAACCCGCTGCGCGGCGACGACGTGCGCCAGCTGCAGGAGCGGCTGCTGGAGATGGGGTACGACGCCGGGCGCACCGACGGCACCTACGGTGCCCGTACCGCCAAGGCGCTGTCGGCGTTCCAGCGCGAGATGGGCCTGGTGCCCGACGGCTCCTGCGGCCCGCAGACGCTGCACACGCTGCGCCGCCTGGGCCGCAAGGTGACCGGCGGCTCGCCGCTGAAGCTGCGCGAGGAGTCGCTGTTCCGGGCCTCGGGACCGAGCCTGGTCGGCCGCCAGATCGTGGTCGACCCCGGGCACGGCGGCTCCGACCCGGGCGTGGTCGTCCCCGACGGGCCGCTGCGCTGGACCGAGGCCGACCTCGCGTACGACCTCGCCACCCGCCTGGAGGGCCGCCTGGCCGCCGCCGGGATGCGGGTGCACCTGACCCGCGGGCCGCTGCCGATCGAGGCGCCCAGCGACGCCGACCGGGCGCAGCTCGCCAACGACCTCAGCGCCGACCTGCTGATCTCGCTGCACATCGACGGCCACCACAACCCCGAGGCCGACGGCGTCGCCACGTACCACTACGGCACCGAGAACGGCGTCACCTCGACGATGGGGGAGCGGCTGGCCGGGCTGGTGCAGCGCGAGATCGTGGCCCGCACCGGCCTGCGCAACTGCCACACCCACGCCAAGACGTGGGAGCTGCTGCGCTACACCCGCATGCCGGCGGTACGAGTCGACGTCGGCTACCTGACCTCGCCCAAGGACCGCGCCCAGCTCACCGACCCGATGTTCCGGGAGCGCGTGGTGGAGGCGATCGTGGCGGCGGTGCAGCGCATGTACTACCCGGCCGAGATCGACGTGAAGACCGGCACCATCGACGTCAGCCAGCTGCGCCTGGCCCTGGGAGAGCTGAGCAAGTGAGCGAAACCGGCCCCTCGCCGGTCTTCTACGCGGAGCGCATGCTCCACGAGGCCGTCCTTTCCCTGCGCAACGGCGACGAGCGCCACTACATGCTGGTCCGCGGCCAGATCCTCACCTCCTCGCTCGGCGAGCAGGTCGTCGACGCCGCGATGCACCTGGTGCTGGAGAAGGCTGTGCAGCGGGCCTGGGATGCCTGCTGGCAGCCCGTGGAGCTGGCCCGCGCGGTCCGCCGCACCTTCGACAGCACCTCGGCGGAGCTCTCGGTCGACGCGATGGCGGGCGCGATGCGCGGCTTCCCCGCCGAACAGGTCGACCCGCGCTGGCAGGCCCAGCTCGACGAGCTCAAGGCGGCCGTGTGGTGGGACGGGCAGCTCGCCTACGCACCCCAGGCAGCCGCGCGGCACGGTCTCAACCGCGGCGATCTGGTTGACTATGTCGTATCGCTGGTCGAACTGTGCCTGCGCCTGCCCCGGATGGAGCTGGTCGTGCCGGCTCCGGGCACGGCGGCCGCACCGCGGCAGGTCCGCCGCCGGGTGCCCGCCGCCACGGGGGAGGAGCGGCAACTCGATCGCATCCGGGCGCTGCTGGCCAAGGCCGAGTCGACCTCGTATCCGGACGAGGCCGAGGCGTTCACCGCCAAGGCGCAGGAGCTGATGGCGCGGCACAGCATCGACGCGGCCCGGCTCGCGGCCGCCGAGGGCGGGGCGGATGCCCCGGCGGTGCTGCGGATCGCGGTCGACAACCCGTACGAGCTGCCCAAGTGCCTGCTGCTGCAGGCGGTCGCCGAGGCCAACCGGTGCCACGCCGTGTTCATGAAGGAGTGGGGCCTGAGCACCGTGGTCGGCTTCGAGGCCGATCTGGAGGCGGTGGAGCTGCTGTTCACGTCGCTGCTCGTGCAGGCGACGCGGGCGATGACGGCGACCGGTCCGCGCGCCGACCGCTACGGCCGCAACAACACCCGCTCGTTCCGGCAGTCCTTCCTCACCGCGTACGCGCAGCGGGTCGGTGAGCGGCTGGCGGACGCGACCGAGCAGGTCGACGCGGAGGTGGTCGCGGGAACGGACCTGGTGCCGCTGCTGGCGGCGCGGGCCGAGGCGGTGGACCAGGCGTTCGAGGCGCTGTTCCCCGAGCGCACCGGGCGCAGCGCGTCGGTCAGCAACCGCGAGGGCTGGCACGCCGGGCTGGCCGCGGCGGACCGGGCCGAGCTGACGATGCGCGAGCGGCTGCCCCGCTAGTTGGTCGTGCCCCGCACGGCGGGACGGACGCTGGGGCGCAGGATCTCGGGGCTCATCGAGCCGAGCAGCTTCTCCAGCGCGTACTCCACGTCGGACTTCCACGACAGGGCCGTGCGCAGCTCCATCCGCAGCCGCGGGTAGCGGGGGTGCGGCCGCACCGTCTTGAAGCCGACGGCCGTGAAGAAGTCGGCCGGGGCCAGGCAGCTGGTCTGCCTGGTCTCGTCCTCGTCGCGCTCGCCGAACTTGGCGTCGCCGAAGGCCTCGATCGCCTTCACGCCGCGCTTGGTCAGGTCGCGGGCGACGGACTGGATCAGCACCCGGCCCAGGCCGCCGCCGGCGAAGGCGGCGACCACGTGCGCGGTCATCAACTGGACGGCGTCGGGGGAGACCGGCGACGTGGGGAAGGCGCTGCCGCGCGGCACGTACATCGGCGGGGCGTAGAGGACGAAACCGGCGGGCATACCGTCGACATAGGCGATCTTGCCGCAGGAGCCCCACTCCAGCAGGGTCTGCGAGACCCACGCCTCCTTCTCCAGGCCCGGATCACCGGCGGCGCAGGCGCGCTCGGCCGACACCGGATCGAGCTCCCAGAACACGCAGCTGCGGCACCCCTTCGGCAGGTCCTCGAGGGTGTCCAGTGTCAGATTGACCACTCTGCGTGACATGTGCAGCTCCGGCTCCGTTGCGGCTGAGGCCGCAGACCGACACGAGTCGCCCCGTACCACGGGTAACTCATTGACTTTACGCCCGACTTCTGCCCGACTGCACCCTATCCCGTTGGATGGATTCGACCGAATGTCGGTTCAAGACCGACTTCACCGAGCGTACGATTCGAAGACTGACTCTGCGGAACGCCGATCGTACCGGCGTGTCCACGGCACTGGGAGGGATCGTGACGGAGACGGGCACCACGCTCGACGACTACACCGACCGATACGCGCAGCGCATCTCGGGGATGACCGCATCGGAGATCCGAGCTCTCTTCGCCGTGGCAAACCGCCCGGAGGTCGTGTCGCTCGCCGGGGGTATGCCGTACATCTCCGCGCTGCCGCTCGACGCCGTCGGTGAGGTCATCGGCGAACTCGTCGCCAAGTCCGGTGCCACCGCCCTGCAGTACGGGCTCGGCCAGGGCATGCCGGAGCTGCGCGAGCAGATCTGCGCCCTGATGGCCGACGTCGGCATCGACGCCTCGGTCGGCGCGTCCCCGGAGGACGTCGTCGTCACCATCGGCGGCCAGCAGGCGCTCGACCTGATCGCCCGCCTGTTCCTCGACCCGGGCGACGTCATCCTCGCCGAGGGCCCGACCTACGTGGGCGCGCTGGGCGTGTTCCAGGCCGCGCAGGCCGAGGTCGTGCACGTGCCGATGGACCACGACGGGCTCATCCCGGCCGCGCTGGAGACCGCGATCGCGGAGCAGCGGCGGCTCGGCCGCCGGGTCAAGTTCCTCTACACCATCCCGACGTACCAGAACCCGGCCGGCGTCACCCTGTCGGAGGAGCGCCGCGAGCAGGTGCTCGACATCTGCGAGCGGGCCGGGCTGCTGGTGATCGAGGACGACCCGTACGGCCGCCTCGGGTTCGAGGGCGAGGCCCCGCGACCGCTGCGCGCCCGCCGCCGCGACGGCGTCTTCTACCTGAGCACCTTCTCCAAGACGTTCGCGCCGGGCCTGCGGGTCGGCTGGATCCTGGCCCCGCACGCGGTGCGGGACAAACTGGTGATCACCACCGAGGCCAACATCCTGTGCCCCAGCAACTTCGCCCAGTCCGTGGTCAGCACGTACCTGTCCACCATGCCGTGGCGCCAGCAGCTCAAGACGTACCAGCAGATCTACGCCGAGCGCCGCGACACCATGCTGTCCGCGCTGGCCGACCTGATGCCCGAGGGCACCACCTGGACCCGCCCGGCGGGCGGCCTGTTCGTGTGGGCGACCCTGCCCGAGGGCCTGGACTCGAAGGCCATGGTGCCCCGCGCCATCGCCGCGCGGGTGGCGTACGTGCCCGGAACCGGCTTCTACGCCGACGGCACCGGCCGGCAGCACCTGCGCCTCAACTTCTCGTTCCCGTCGCCCGAGCGCATCCGTGAGGGCGTGCGCCGCCTCGCCGGCGTCGTGGAGGAGGAGCTGGCGCTGCGCGCCGTCTTCGCCGGCGCCGGCCCGCTGGACGGCGCGTACGGTCCCCAGCGGCCCGGCGCGCACGCCCCCGGGCCCGACTTGGCATGATCTGATCCTGTGACCGAGTACTCTGCCCCGCCCGCAACCGTCGGCGAACTACGCTGCCTGGTCCTAGCGGGCGGGCTTTCGTACGAGCGCGACGTGTCGCTGCGCTCCGGCGCCCGGGTCCTAGACGCACTGCGCGCCGCCGGAGTCGAGGCGGAGCCGGCCGACGCCGACGTGACGCTGCTGCCCACGCTCAAGGCCGATCCGCCGGACGCGGTGTTCATCGCGCTGCACGGCTCCACCGGCGAGGACGGCTCGCTGCGCGGCGTGCTCGACCTCTGCGGCGTGCCGTACGTCGGCTGCGACGCCCGCTCCTCCCGGCTCGCCTGGGACAAGCCGTCCGCCAAGGCGGTGCTGAGCGAGTCCGGCATCCCCACGCCGGACTGGGTGGCACTGCCGCACGACCGCTTCTCGGAGCTCGGCGCCGTCGCGGTGCTCGAACGGATCGTCGACCGGCTCGGCCTGCCCCTGATGGTCAAGCCGGCCCAGGGCGGCTCCGGGCTGGGCGCCGCGGTGGTGTCCGAGGCGTCGGAGCTGCCCGCGGCGATGGTCGGCTGCTTCGCGTACCACCAGACCGCGCTCGTCGAACGGTACGTCGAGGGCGTGGACGTGGCCGTGTCGGTGCTCGACCTCGGCGAGGGTCCGTTCGCCCTGCCCCCGGTCGAGATCGTCCCCAGCAACGGCGTGTACGACTACGCCGCCCGGTACACCGCCGGACTGACCACCTGGCACACCCCGGCCCGGCTCTCACCCGAGGTGACCGCACACGTCGTCAAGACCGCGCTCGCCGCGCACAACGCACTCGGCCTGCGCGACCTGTCCCGGGTGGACCTGATCGTCACCCCGGACGGCGACTGCACCGTGCTCGAAGTGAACGTGGCGCCCGGCATGACCGAGACCTCGCTGCTGCCGATGGCGATCCAGGCGGGCGGGCTCGACCTCGGCGAGGTCCTCGCCACCCTCGTCCACCGGGCCACCCAGCGCTGACCGAACAGCGAAAGGACCCCTTCTCAACGCGGTGCGTCGAGGAGGGGTCCTTCCGCATACCCGGCTAGTGCCGCGGCTGACCGGCGGCCGCAAGAGTCCGGAGGGCCTGGGCCGACGGCGAGCCCGGAGCGGCCGTGTACACCACCAGCCGCTGATCCCGGTCAGGCACCAGCAGCACCTGGCACTCCAGCTCCAGCGGGCCGGCCACCGGGTGCGCCATCCGCTTGGTCATGGTCCGGTGGCTCTCCACCTCGTGCTCCGACCAGATCTCGCCGAACTCCGGACTGGTACGCAGCAGCTCGTCGACCAGGTCCCGCACACCCCGGTCGCCGGGGTAGCGGGTGCGGGCGGCGCGCAGGTCGGCGACGGAGGAGCGGGCGAACCGGGCCGCCTGCTCGTCGGCCAGGTGGTGTCGCAACTCCGGCGACTGGAACGTCCACCGGACCACGTTGCGCTGCTCGGGCGCGATCGCCGCCAGGTCGGCGACCGGGCCGCCGAGCAGCAGCCGGGACGCCATGTCGTTCCACGCGAGGATCTCGTACTTGGCGTCCAGCACGTACGCGGGCACCTCGGTCAGCGCGACCAGCAGCTGCCGGATGCCGTCCGGCACATCACGCGGCGGGCCGTCGCCCGGCTGGGGCAGCACGCCCGCGAGCTGGAACAGGTGCGCCCGCTCGTCGGAGTTCAGCAGCAGTGCCCGCGCCAGCGCGGACAGCACCTGCCGCGACGGATGCGGCCCCCTGGCCTGCTCCAGCCGGATGTAGTACTCGATCGAGATACCGGCCAGCTGCGCGACCTCCTGGCGGCGCAGGCCCGGCGTACGGCGGGTGCCGCCCTCGGGCAGGCCGACATCGGCCGGACGCAGCCGGGCCCGGCGGCTGCGCACGAACTCCGCGAACGCTTCTCTGTTCACACCCCTAGCCTGCCCGTCAGATCGTCACTGTGGGAGGTACTGCCGGTACCACCACCGGCGGTGGCCTCCCTGTCCTGCACGCCGGCCATGACGCTGTAGGCATGACGAAGATTGCTCTGGTCACTGGTGCCAACAAGGGAATCGGGTACGAGACGGTTCGAGGCCTCGGCGCTCACGGGTACACCGTCCTGCTCGCCGCCCGCTCCGCCGAGCGAGGCGAGGCGGCCGCGGCGGCGCTGCGGAAGGAGGGCCACCGCGTCGACTTCGTTCAGCTCGACGTCACCGACCCCGCCTCGGTCGCCGCCGCGGCGGCTCGACTCGAAGCCGAGCACGGGCACCTGGACGTGCTCGTGAACAACGCCGGCATCGCGCGCTACGACGGGTCGGCGCTGCCGAGCGAGGCGACCCTGGCGACGCTGCGCGAGGTGTACGAGACGAACGTGTTCGGCGTCGTCACCGTCACCAACGCGCTCCTGCCGCTGCTGCGCCGAGCCGACCGGGGGCGCATCGTCAACGTGTCGAGCGACCTCGGCTCGATCGGACTCGCCCTGGACCCGGGGTCGCCGTTCTACGCGATGGCGTACCTGGCGTAAGCCTCCAGCAAGAGCGCGTTGAACATGGCCACCGTCTGCTGGGCCAAGGAGCTGCGTGACACCGGCATCACCGTGAACGCGGCGAACCCCGGCTTCACCGCGACCGACCTCAACAACCACAGCGGCCACCGTACGGCGGAGGAGGGTGCTCGCATCGTCGTCAGCGTGGCGACCCAGGACGCACCGCCGACGGGGGTCTTCCTCCAGGAGGACGGACTGCTGCCGTGGTGAACCCGGCCGCACTCCGACCCCCGCCGACATCGTCGACCGACCCTGCCGTCGGCTGGCGATGTGGTCGGCTGGCCAGGTGCTCGGCCGGAGATGTGCACGGCTGGCGGTATCGGAGCGTCAGCGGCTCGCCTGCGGTCGGCCGTGGTGCGCGATCGCTTTGAACACAAAGGGAGCGGGTCTGGTTTCACGTGAAACCAGACCCGCTCCCGTCACAGCGTCCTTGCCCCGTGCTCAGGCTTCGCCGAGCTTGGCCGGCGCCTGCCAGTCGATACGCGGCGGCTGCGCCAGGGGAGTGCCCCCGAACTCGGCGAGCCAGGCGGCGACATGCGCCAGGCTCTCCTTCCACTGGTCCTCCGGAATCGGCGGCAGGATGTCGTCCCACAGCGGGAGGAACGTGCCGCGCAGCTGGAGCTGGCCGGTCGGCCGCGCCATGAACCACACGTGCAGGTGGGCGGCGCCGTCACCCCAGCGGTAGACGTGAACCCGGGCGACGTTGTCGAGCGAACGCATCGCCCGCTCCAGCCGCACGGTCATCACGCCGAGTTCGGCGGCGAGGAGGTTGGGGAGGTCGCCCAGATCGAGGTGCGATCGCGGCTCAAGCATCAGCACCATGGGCAGCCCGGTCGGGCGGTCCATGGTCCGCACCCGCCAGCGTTCGTTCACCCAGATGTACGCGTCGTCCGGCGCGGCGCAGGCCGTGCAGTCGGCAGAGTCCTCACCCTTGCGGGCGGGCTCGTTGTCCACCGGCGGGTCAAGCTGCTTGACCTTGATATCACCCTCGAAAGGGAACGAGGGCCACGCAGTGAAGCCGGGAAGGGGCATGGGGGTATCGGCCACCTGCAGAATCTAGCCCAGCCTGGCGGTCCTGTCTCCCCCCGGTCGGCGAGTTGTGGACACGTGGTTTCACGTGAAACCACTCTCCACAGGGACCTGTGGATAACGGTGTGGACAGAAGCCGTCCCGCCTGTGGAACGCGGAATCGTGACCCCTGCCACGGGTTGCCGGGCGGAGGCCTGGAACGGTGATTTGGCGTGCTCATCACGCCGAAACAGCGCTCAACGAGGCGAGAACGGGCACTGGTTTCACGTGAAACAGGGCCTGTGGATAACCGATGTCCGGTTGTGGAAAGCGTTCGCGGGGAGATGTGGACAACTGCGGGTGGGTTGTGGATCACCCGGCAGGGGTCTGACCTGCGCGAAGTCGTATTCACGTTGTTTTTGGCGCTTAGTGCTCCTTGTGGCGATCTGCTTGGTTGACGTGACTCGATCACGGAGGGGTTCGCTCGATAGACGGCGCTCAGGCGCTCAGGCGCTCAGGCGCTCAGGCGCTCAGGCGCTCAGGCGCTCAGGCGCTC
>NZ_JASAMB010000059.1 GCF_029948125.1 Catellatospora sp. KI3 | reverse complement strand
GAGTCGCATGCTCTAGACCCGAAGCGGGGTGATCTAGCCATGGGCAGGCTGAAGCGACGGTAAGACGTCGTGGAGGGCCGAACCCACCAATGTTGAAAAATTGGGGGATGACCTGTGGTTAGGGGTGAAAGGCCAATCAAACTCCGTGATAGCTGGTTCTCCCCGAAATGCATTTAGGTGCAGCGTCGCGTGTTTCTTGCCGGAGGTAGAGCTACTGGATGGCCTAGGGGGCCCACAAGCTTACCGAAGTCAGCTAAACTCCGAATGCCGGTAAGTGAGAGCGCGGCAGTGAGACTGCGGGGGATAAGCTTCGTAGTCGAGAGGGAAACAGCCCAGATCACCAGCTAAGGCCCCTAAGCGTGTGCTAAGTGGAAAAGGATGTGGGATCGCATAGACAACCAGGAGGTTGGCTTAGAAGCAGCCACCCTTGAAAGAGTGCGTAATAGCTCACTGGTCAAGTGGTTCCGCGCCGACAATGTAGCGGGGCTCAAGCACACCGCCGAAGCTGTGGCATTCACATGACGACCCGGCCGGGTGAAACCGGTCCAGGTGTGTGGATGGGTAGGGGAGCGTCGTGTGGCGGGTGAAGCGGCAGAGTGATCTAGCCGTGGACGCCACGCGAGTGAGAATGCAGGCATGAGTAGCGAATGCAGGGTGAGAAACCCTGCCGCCGGATGACCAAGGGTTCCAGAGTCAAGCTAATCTGCTCTGGGTGAGTCGGGACCTAAGGCGAGGCCGAGAGGCGTAGTCGATGGACAACGGGTTGATATTCCCGTACCCGCAAAGCAGCGCCCGCGACGAACCTGACTGTACTAACCTTTTGAAGAGCGAGTTCCTTTCGGGGGACGGACTTGGAGACTGGGATCTTGGTTGGTAGTAGTTGAGCGATGGGGTGACGCAGGAAGGTAGTCGAGCCCAGGCGGTGGTTGTCCTGGGGTAAGCGTGTAGGCCGTGGCGTAGGTAAATCCGCGCCGCATCAAGGCTGAGACGTGATGCCGAGCCGTATCAGGTGAAGTCGATGATCCTATGCTGCCGAGAAAAGCCTCTAGCGAGCTGTGCGCGGCCCGTACCCCAAACCGACACAGGTGGTCAGGTAGAGAATACCGAGGCGATCGGGCGAACTGTGGTTAAGGAACTCGGCAAATTGCCCCCGTAACTTAGGGAGAAGGGGGGCCTCGTCTGGTGAAGGCCTTCGCGGCTGGAGCTGGGTGGGGTCGCAGAGAGCAGGGGGAAGCGACTGTTTACTAAAAACACAGGTCCATGCGAAGTCGTAAGACGCTGTATATGGACTGACGCCTGCCCGGTGCTGGAACGTTAAGGGGACCTGTCAGCCTTTCGGGGTGAAGCGGAGAACTTAAGCGCCAGTAAACGGCGGTGGTAACTATAACCATCCTAAGGTAGCGAAATTCCTTGTCGGGTAAGTTCCGACCTGCACGAATGGCGTAACGACTTCCCCACTGTCTCAACCACAGGCCCGGCGAAATTGCAGTACGAGTAAAGATGCTCGTTACGCGCGGCAGGACGGAAAGACCCCGGGACCTTCACTATAGCTTGACATTGGTATTCGGTTCAGATTGTGTAGGATAGGTGGGAGGCTGTGAAGCTGTGACGCCAGTCATGGTGGAGCCAACGTTGAAATACCACTCTGTTTGATCTGGGTATCTAACCTCGGACCGTGATCCGGTTCAGGGACAGTGTCTGGTGGGTAGTTTAACTGGGGCGGTTGCCTCCTAAAGGGTAACGGAGGCGCCCAAAGGTTCCCTCAGCCTGGTTGGCAATCAGGTGTTGAGTGTAAGTGCACAAGGGAGCTTGACTGTGAGACTGACGGGTCGAGCAGGGACGAAAGTCGGGACTAGTGATCCGGCACTGGCATGTGGAAGCGGTGTCGCTCAACGGATAAAAGGTACCCCGGGGATAACAGGCTGATCTTCCCCAAGAGTCCATATCGACGGGATGGTTTGGCACCTCGATGTCGGCTCGTCGCATCCTGGGGCTGGAGTAGGTCCCAAGGGTTGGGCTGTTCGCCCATTAAAGCGGTACGCGAGCTGGGTTTAGAACGTCGTGAGACAGTTCGGTCCCTATCCGCCGTGCGCGCAGGAGACTTGAGAAGGGCTGTCCCTAGTACGAGAGGACCGGGACGGACGAACCTCTGGTGTGCCAGTTGTCCCGCCAGGGGCATGGCTGGTTGGCTACGTTCGGAAGGGATAACCGCTGAAAGCATCTAAGCGGGAAGCTCGCTTCAAGATGAGGTCTCCCACCCAGAGATGGGGTAAGGCCCCCGGCTAGACCACCGGGTTGATAGGCCAGAGATGTAAGCACAGTAATGTGTTCAGTCGACTGGTACTAATAGGCCGAGGACTTACCT
>NZ_JASAMB010000058.1 GCF_029948125.1 Catellatospora sp. KI3 | reverse complement strand
TTCGGGGTACTCGAGCGGCGAACGGGTGAGTAACACGTGAGTAACCTGCCCCTGGCTTTGGGATAACCATCGGAAACGGTGGCTAATACCGAATATTCACTTCTGGTCGCATGGCTGGTGGTGGAAAGTTTTTCGGCTGGGGATGGGCTCGCGGCCTATCAGCTTGTTGGTGGGGTGATGGCCTACCAAGGCTTTGACGGGTAGCCGGCCTGAGAGGGCGACCGGCCACACTGGGACTGAGACACGGCCCAGACTCCTACGGGAGGCAGCAGTGGGGAATATTGCACAATGGGCGGAAGCCTGATGCAGCGACGCCGCGTGAGGGATGACGGCCTTCGGGTTGTAAACCTCTTTCAGCAGGGACGAAGCGCAAGTGACGGTACCTGCAGAAGAAGCGCCGGCCAACTACGTGCCAGCAGCCGCGGTAAGACGTAGGGCGCGAGCGTTGTCCGGATTTATTGGGCGTAAAGAGCTCGTAGGCGGCTTGTTGCGTCGTCCGTGAAAACCTGGGGCTCAACTCCAGGCTTGCGGTCGATACGGGCAGGCTAGAGTTCGGTAGGGGAGACTGGAATTCCTGGTGTAGCGGTGAAATGCGCAGATATCAGGAGGAACACCGGTGGCGAAGGCGGGTCTCTGGGCCGATACTGACGCTGAGGAGCGAAAGCGTGGGGAGCGAACAGGATTAGATACCCTGGTAGTCCACGCTGTAAACGTTGGGCGCTAGGTGTGGGGGGCCTCTCCGGTTTCCTGCGCCGTAGCTAACGCATTAAGCGCCCCGCCTGGGGAGTACGGCCGCAAGGCTAAAACTCAAAGGAATTGACGGGGGCCCGCACAAGCGGCGGAGCATGCGGATTAATTCGATGCGACGCGAAGAACCTTACCTGGGTTTGACATGCACTCTAAAACTCCAGAGATGGAGTGTCCTTCGGGGGGGTGCACAGGTGGTGCATGGCTGTCGTCAGCTCGTGTCGTGAGATGTTGGGTTAAGTCCCGCAACGAGCGCAACCCTCGTTCCATGTTGCCAGCACGTAATGGTGGGGACTCATGGGAGACTGCCGGGGTCAACTCGGAGGAAGGTGGGGATGACGTCAAGTCATCATGCCCCTTATGTCCAGGGCTTCACGCATGCTACAATGGCCGGTACAATGGGCTGCGATACCGTGAGGTGGAGCGAATCCCAAAAAGCCGGTCTCAGTTCGGATCGGGGTCTGCAACTCGACCCCGTGAAGTCGGAGTCGCTAGTAATCGCAGATCAGCAACGCTGCGGTGAATACGTTCCCGGGCCTTGTACACACCGCCCGTCACGTCACGAAAGTCGGCAACACCCGAAGCCCATGGCCCAACCCGTAAGGGAGGGAGTGGTCGAAGGTGGGGCTGGTGATTGGGACGAAGTCGTAACAAGGTAGCCGTACCGGAAGGTGCGGCTGGATCACCTCCTTTCTAAGGAGCACCTACCTGCGAAAGCGGGTCAGGACCCAGCTGTCGCGAGTGTCGACAGTGGGGCTCATATGGCGGAGACACTGGTTAGAGCCTGCCGGCAACGGTCGGATCCCTAGTACTGCACCTTCGTGTGCGTGGAACGGCCCGATGCGGCTGGAAGGCTTGTAGAGCACCCTGTTGGGTCCTGAAAGAACAAGCGCGAGCTTGGCTTTCTGGATCGCCGATCGCATTCTCTGAAGCATACCGCCGGGTTGGTCCGGGCTGGTGTTTCGGGTGTGGGTGTGGGTTGGTTGTTTGTTGAGATGTGCATAGTGGACGCGAGCATCTTTGTTTTCTGCGTATTGTAGGTAAGTTGTTAAGGGCAGACGGTGGATGCCTTGGCACCAGGAGCCGATGAAGGACGTGGGAGGCCGCGATAGGCCTGGGGGAGCTGTCAACCAAGCTGTGATCCCAGGGTGTCCGAATGGGGGAACCCAGCCCGAGTCATGTCGGGTTACCCGCACCTGAATTCATAGGGTGTGTGGAGGGAACGCCGGGAAGTGAAACATCTCAGTACCGGTAGGAAGAGAAAACAACATGTGATTCCGTGAGTAGTGGCGAGCGAAAGCGGATGTAGCCTAAACCGTGTGCGTGTGATACCTGTCAGGGGTTGCGTGGACGGGGTTGTGGGACCCTGCAGATCCAGCTGACACTGGATGACACAGTTATAAAGCCAAGGGCTAGTCGAATCCTCTGGAATGAGGGACCGTAGAGGGTGAGAGTCCTGTAGACGAAAGTTCTTGGCCTGTGGTGGGTGTTCCCGAGTAGCGGCGGACTCCTGTAATCTGCCGTGAATCTGCCAGGACCACCTGGTAAGGCTGAATACTCCCTGGTGACCGATAGCGGACTAGTACCGTGAGGGAATGGTGAAAAGTACCCCGGGAGGGGAGTGAAATAGTACCTGAAACCGTCTGCCTACAATCCGTCGGAGCTGAGGACTTGTTCTGAGGTGACGGCGTGCCTTTTGAAGAATGAGCCTGCGAGTTAGTGGCATGTGGCGAGGTTAACCCGTGTGGGGGAGCCGTAGCGAAAGCGAGTCTGAA
>NZ_JASAMB010000057.1 GCF_029948125.1 Catellatospora sp. KI3 | reverse complement strand
GTTGGAGCCCGACAGGCTCTGCATCCAGCCGGGCTGCTGCCCATGCCAGGCAAGAGTATGGCCGCGCACCTTCAGGCCGCGCTGGGTCGCCCAGTTGTAGATCTGGTCACCGGCGCTGAAAGTGAACTGCCCCCGGTTCGGTTCGGTGGCGTCGATCTTCATCTCGTTCTCGGCCGTCACCATGTTGAACTCAC
The DNA here is from genome assembly GCF_029948125.1 of Catellatospora sp. KI3. Classification (GTDB taxonomy): domain Bacteria; phylum Actinomycetota; class Actinomycetes; order Mycobacteriales; family Micromonosporaceae; genus Catellatospora. The sequence continues at coordinate 4,034 of NZ_JASAMB010000057.1, read as the reverse complement.
GCGCCGCGATCGTCGTGTACGTCGAGTCGCCGAGCCGGCCACCCGCGATCGCCGTGCCGAAATAGCGGCCCGACTGAGCGGCTGCCGCACCCAGCGTGCTCTCCGCGGCGTCCGCGGACGGCATCATCACCGCGGCGGCGGCCACGGCTACGGCACTGACCACACCGGCCGTCAGCGCTCTGAGGGGAAGCGATCGCTTCCGCCGACTTCCGCCCCGGAGGGCGGAGGGGCTTGTAGGCACCTTGGCTTCCTTTCTGCCAGCGCCCGAGTCGTCTTGCTGCTACGACCGGACAACGCCTTTGAGAGATATATCGGCGCCGATGCTGCCATCGAGATGCGTTGCAAGGCAACAACTATCGGAAAACTTCCGGAAACAATTCCCGCGCTTCGATCTACAGAAAGAACAGGTCAAAGTCGGGTCCGACTTGATCGATCCCGACTGCGTAATGGCACTTCTTCTATTATCGAAGCCGACCCGATTTCGAAACTTTCGGGCGCGGGCGACGGCTCCCCCGGAGTCGGTGCGGGTCAGCGACCGCACGTCCAGCCGCGGACTCGACGAGGTCTGGCCGCGCAGTCGCTCGTGAGCACCGGCGGGAGCGCTCCCGTCTAGGTTGTGAGGTTGCCAGGCACCTTCCGAAGTTTCAAGATGCGTCGCATCGGATTTCGGAGATGGCACAATCGGCCGGAGCACAGATCGCCACATGACAGCAGCTCATGAGCCTTCCATGCGCCCGCACCGCGCAGCAACGGCCCGGAATGCGGGCCGCGAAATTTCGCGAACGACTCGCCGCCACGCCCTTTCATAACGCTTTTCACGAAAGCTGACGGCGAACTGGAAGATGCGGGGTGTCGTCATCCCGGACCATGACATCCCAGGGTGGATGCCCGGCCGTGCCCGCCCGCTCTGAGCCCGCCCTCCGTACACTCGCTGCCATGTTGGACAGCCCCGGACCTGCCCGGCGACGGCGCGTCGGCGACCTGCCCGTGGCGGCGATCGCCGAGCTCGCGGGGGTCTCGCCGCCGACGGTTTCGAAGGTCCTCAACGGCAGGGCGGGCGTCGGCGAACAGACCCGCCGGCGGGTGGAGGCACTCCTGCGCGACCACGGCTACCGCCGGTCGGCCCCCGCCCAGCCGAGTCAGCACCTCGAGGTCGTCTTCCACAACATGCTGAGCTCGATCGCCATGGAGATAATGCGCGGCGTCGCGGAGGTCGCCGCCGCCCAGGACCTGACCTTCGGCTACCTCGACGTGTCCCGCCGCGGCCGGACCGGCCCGCCGTGGGTGGACACGCTGCTGCGTCGCCGGCCGGCCGCGGTGATCGCAGTCACCTCCGCCGTCACCGCCGAGCACCGCGAGGCGCTGGAAGCCAACGGAGTCCCGCTGGTCGCCCTCGACCCCACCAGCGATCTGCATAGCACGCCCTCCATCGGCGCGACCAACTGGAGCGGCGCCCTGGACGCCACGCGACACCTGCTCGACCTCGGGCACCGGCGCATCGGCGTGCTGTCCGGTCCGGTCAAGGACCTCTCGTCCCGGGCCCGCCTGGACGGACTCCGGGCCGCCATGGACGCGGCGGGTGCGCCGTTCGACAAGCGGCTGCTGCGCAACGGGCTGTACACCTTCGAGCAGGGTCGCGAGCTCGCGCTGGAACTGCTTCGCCTGCCCGACCCGCCCACCGCCGTCGTGTGCGGCGACGACCTGCAGGCGCTGGGCGTCTATGAGGCGGCCCGCATCGAGGGTCTGCGCATTCCGTACGATCTCAGCGTCGTCGGCTTCGACGATGTCGAGCACGCCGCATGGTGTGCGCCCCCGCTGACCACGGTGCGCCAGCCGTTCGCCGAGATGGGCGCCACCGCCGCGAGGTTCGCCGTCGAGCTGGCTGCCGGTGAGACCCCTCGGCGGACTCGTATCGAGCTCGCCACGACCCTGATCGTACGGGGCAGCACCGCGCCACCGCGGACGTGAAGGCACCCGTCCTTGATTCGCCCTACCCGGTCGGGCGTGCGGCGCGGTGGCCGCCCCGCACGTCCGACCGGGACAGGTGCCGGTCCGGCGGCACCCTCAGAGGGTGATCACGACGGTCGAGATGCTGCGAGCGGCGACGTTGACGGAGACCTGCTGCCCGTTCACGGCGACCGACTGGCTGGCGGCGTTGGCGTTCTGCGAGGTGAGGAAGTGCTGCGCGCTCGTGATGTGCTGCGGGGCCTGGATCACGGCGTTGTTCACCGCGCTGGTCGACCGGTTGAGGATGACCAGGGTGATCTTTCCGGCGCCCACGTAGGCGGTCACCTCCAGCGGGGAGGCCTTCGAGCTCTTCGTCAGCGCGACCCGCTGGTATCCGGGGCGGACGTACTTCGCGTACTGGGAGAACGCGAAGCCGCGCTTCAGGGGAGCGCCCGCGGTGGTGCCGTATGCGGCCTCACCGTCACCGATGAAGGAGTAGTAGCGCTTGCCGTACCACCAGATGTAGGCGCCCCAGTTGGACTCCATCGACTTGTGCACGGTGCGCATGATGTCGTCGAGCGTCTCGTTCCAGACCGCGAGGTTGCTGGGGTTGCCCCAGATGTTGGAGCCGCCGCCGTCGGCCGCGTGCAGATTCCACTCGGTCATCCACACCGGCTTGTTGTACTGCCTGGCCAGGTTGTACGGGGCCAGCCGTCCCGCGGACTCGGTTCCGTACAGGTGACCGCCGATGTAGCCGAGGTTGTTGCGGGCACACGAGTCGTTCAGGCTGGGGTCGGTGTAGCTGTAGTTGAGGTTCACCGCCTCGGCGACCAGCAGCTTGGTGTTCTGCACCTTCGCACCCTGGGTGCACACGAAGTTCTGCAGCTCGGTGCCGCTCCAGTCCATCGAGTCGTAGTCCGGGTGCCAGTCCGGCTCGTTCTGCACCGAGGTGACATCGATCGGCACGCCCTGGTTGCGCATGTACTGCACGTAGCTGTTGAGGTGGTTGGCGTAGTCGTCGTAGTAGTCGGTCTTCAGCTTGCCGCCGTTGATACGGCTGTTGTTGGTCTTCCACGCCGCCGGCGCCGTCCACGGCGACGCCAGGATCTTCACCCCCGACCCGTACGACTTAGCCGTCTTCAGCGCGTTGACCTGGGTTCCCCACTCGCTGGAGACCGGAGAGATGCCGGTTCGCACGATCGACAGGCCGAGCTGGTTCTGTCCCAGCCCGACCAGGGTCTGCGTCTCGGCGGTCGACCAGGCACTCCCCCAGATCGACACGGCGGCCCCGAAGCCGTCGATGGTCTGGTACGTCGTGGCGCTGTTGACGGTGATGTCGGCAGGCCCCGTGGAGGGCCCGGTGCTCGGCGACGCGCTCGGCGACGGGCTTCGGGAAGCGCTCGGGGAGGCGCTCGGTGATGTCGGCGTGGTGCCGCCGGTGCAGGCCACTCCGTTCAGCGCGAAGCTCGCGGGAGCGGGGTTGCTGCCGCTCCACGAGGCGTTGAAGCCGAAAGCGGCGGTTCCGTTTGTCGCGAGCGATCCGTTGTAGCTGACATTCTTGGCGGTGACCGCGGCACCGCTCTGGGTCAAGGTCGTGTTCCAGAACTGCGTGACGGTCTGACCTGCGGTGTAGGACCAGGTCAGGGTCCAGTTCGCGATCGGGTCGCCGAGGTTCGTGATGGTGACGTTGGCCCCGAAACCGTCCTGCCACTGCGACGACACGGTGTAGTCCACCGCGCAGCCTGCGGCAGCGGCACCGGCCGGCAGCGCGACCGCGACCGCGGCCGACGCCAGCAGGACGGTGCCGGCCGATATCCAGGCGGCGTGGATGGTGCTGCGTTTCCTCATGGGGAGCTCCTTGAATGGATGACGACCGAATCGGCGGCTGCTCGCGACCGGGTCCCCCGGCAGGCCGGCGATGTCGGTACATGTGTGTGAGGTGGGCGGGCTCGTTCGACCGAGCCCGCCCTTCGTCCCTGCCCGCCCTCGGCCTGCCTGCACGATGCCGATCGGGCGCGGTGCGGGCCACCGCTCGTGCGCGGCAGAGCCTGGGTCGGACCGGTGACGGGTCCTACCGCTGCCGGGTG
>NZ_JASAMB010000056.1 GCF_029948125.1 Catellatospora sp. KI3 | reverse complement strand
AGGCGCTCAGGCGCTCAGGCGCTCAGGCGCTCAGGCGCTCAGGCGCTCAGGCGCTCAACGGTGCATGATCATGTGGGTGGGGGATCGTCGCAAGTATTGAGGCAGCGCGCATGGCCGGCTCGGTCAGCTGTGTCCCAGCAAGCGGCCTGCTCGAAATGCACGCAGGGGTTTGCCTGACAGACCTGACACACGACCTACGTCGTGATCGGTCCTGTACTGGCCTAGTTCTGTGCCCATGGAGCCTCGGTGACGACTCTCGAACGGTGAGGCCCCGGTAGGTGTCGAGAAGCGGCAGCCGTGCCACCGGAGGTCCGGGTCCCACCGCTCTCCACAATCCTGGTCAAGACCGGGCCCTGCCTCAGTCACGTATGCGGTCGACGATGGCTCGCTGATGCGGCCGCCCAGGACCGGTCCCCGGTGTCACCGGGATAGCAAGACGGTGGCACCGACGTTTCGGAAGTCCGGCCGAGCCGGGTATGGGCCAAGCCAACCGCGCGTTGTGTCACCCGAGACAGAGAGCAGCTTCGGCCCGGCACAAGACACTGCGCTTGCGTAGTACCCGCCGAAGCAGCCTGACACGCACCGGCGACAGGCCGACTTCATGCCTCCTCAACGCACCGCATCTTCAGGCGGGCCGGCCTGCTTCGTCTGGCCTTTGCCCCCGAGAGAAGCCGCCGCCACTCGACCGCCTGCCGCTACGAACACGCCCTTTCGGTGACCTGATTTACCGCTGGCTCCGCGGTCGGGAACATCCCCGACGCGGGGACTACCAACTCCTTGGCCACAAGGTCGCAACCGTAACCATGCACCGCCCAACGCCCAAGGAGGCCACGGGCGGCCTCCTGTGGACACGACCACCGCAGACTCAACTACACCGCGGCGGTTCAGCCCACGCCCGCACAATCACGCCGCTTGCCCTCAGAAGCCACGGCTCACCGTTCAGCTGCAGTACTTCCACCACCGCAGCTGAACGGTGAGCCGACTGGACGGCCACAACACGGGAAGACAGACCGGCCGTCACACAAGGCACGCATGCCGCGCAGCACCCGGAGCGGCTCCATCCCGAACGGGACCGCACTTCACCGACACGAGACCACAGCTCCCGCACTCCGCGGCCTCGCAGCCCTCGTCTCGGCGGGGGGACCGCTCGACACGGCCAGCGCCTCTCCTCGTGCACATACCGGTTGCTGGTGCCACCGACAGCGGGCGAGGATCGCCGTGCTCGGTCACCTCGTCGCACCTACTTGGTGGAAGGCCGATTCGGTAGCGGCGTAGAGCCTTAGGTGCCGGACTCCGTCAGATGCCCCGAGGCCGCCTCAATCACAGCCGCAGCGTGACCCTGCCTGCCTTCCGCAGAGTCCTCCGAGCCTCCTCGAAGCGGCTTGCCGGGGAGTGACGATGTTTCACGTGAAACATCGCATCGCCCGTGGGGATCGGCCTCTCCTTGTGCAGTGAGCCCACTGTTCCGTGGCCAAAGCTGCGGGATCCGGCCCTCCGCATCCCGGGAGTTCGCGGCTAAAGCCGGTTCCAGGGATCACCGGTGGTCGTCAGGTGTTACACCACGACCCTGGACGTGACCGACCGCTGCTACACCACTTCCGTGGACGCAACCGCCCTCGGCACGGCCTCCTGCCGATGCTCAACTTCCTTCTAGCGGCGCAAAGCACCATCCACGGCGGCGGGGCGAACGCACATCAGTCTGCGCGAGCGACTGCCATCCCAGCCGTGAGTTGAACAGGAGAAGCCGGTTCGGCTTCCCCTTTCCAGGCTCTGGACTGACGGCTCCGGTCCTCACTGTTGGGAGGCGCCAGTCGTGCCCCACAGGCAGGATCGGGTGGACTGAGGCGGCCAGCGGCTGATTCGAGCAAGCGGAAGCGCCAGCCGCGCCCCTACGCCGTCCGGTATCTGTGACGTCAGCTTGGTCCTGCCTCTGATATGGGTGAGGCGGATACCCGCAACCGTGCTGATCCGGCCACCGGCATCACCACCTTGGGCAGCGATGCCACCTACCGCTTGGACGGTGATTTCTCCCGCTACGCCTGCAGGTTTCGCAACGCCGGCAAGCCTGAGCTACGTCGTCTCCCGTTGGCTCCAGCAAGGCGCACCTGCACGGCACGACCTCGCTCGCATGCCGAGCTGTGGCCGACCGTCGACAGACTGCCTCAATACTCATCCATCCTGGCGCGGCCGACATGCGCAGCCCGCCGGTAGCTCTGTGCACGCTGCTGGCGCAAGCGCCCTTGTCGCCCTCGGTTCCGGTACGTCTGCTCGGCAGATGCAGCGGCTGCGGCAAATGAGGTCACTGATCGTGGGTGCTATGGACGGGGAGGAGTACAGCTGCGGTCGCCGCTCGCGCGAGAAGACTGGGAGAGCGAGGCTGTCCGCGCAGCGGTCGAACCGATGAAAGCGTCGTCTCTGAACCTAGCGTGTATCGGAACAGCGACCGATGCCACCAACCTCAGCGGCCGGCTCCGCGGCCGAGTCCGGCTCAACAGGCTCCGGTGAACAGCGCCGACTCCGCGAGGTGCGTGCCCCTCAAGACCCGTCCCACAAGACATCGCACCCCGCAACGTCAGTAGACCGAGTGCCGACCCACGGACGACGCATCGGCCCGGTGCGCACCAAGGCGACGGTTGCTCCGCTCGCGACGTAGGCGACTGAGGCTCCTCCACATCGAGTCGTCGTATGGCAAGTTCTGACCTGAAGCAGGCAGCCATCTCCATCGCACGCTCCATCGTGCAGACGGCGGAGGGGGAGTGCTCGGCCTGCGCTACATCATCGCAGTCACGCCTGGGCGGGTTTGCCGAAGAAGACGCCAGCGCTCAAACAGAGCCGCTTCGTCTGGCGCTGACCGCCCGCAGGCACGGTTACCCGATTCCAGAACGCAGAAGCAGGGAACCACGCTTTCCGGTGCTGGACCGTATAGCGGGTGTCCGCCACGGCTCTCCATCACATTGGCCAACACCCGACTGGGTGTGCGGGCTCGCATGAAGCTGCGAGATCTGGGTATGTGATCGCAACCGGGGGAGCGAGGGAGTGGGGGACAGGAACTGAAGCTTCACCGGCTCGGCCGACTTCGCCGGCAGTACTGCCGCTGACCACAGCCGGTGGTGCACGAAAGCAAGCTAGTACAGACGGCGGCGGTGCCCTAATCGTGATGCACACATCCTCGGTCGAGACCTTCCAGTCACGGAGCCGATCCGGGTTCGATCATCGCGTTTCACGTGAAACATGATGATCGAACGGACGAGCGCGGAGGCGCTGTCACGTCCGGCTCCTGGAAATGACGGACACCTTACCCCGCACCGGTGCCGTGGCGAATCGGCCGACCACCGCTCGCTAGATCTGCCCGTGCCTCTGATCCCACCGTCAGACTGAGGCGATCCGCGGGAGCGGCAGTGCCAGGCTTGGCCACCCGAGACCAGACGCTGGCGCGAGCCATTCGCTACGGCCAGGCCGTCACGCTTGATACGACCGCCGCCCGCAGGGTCACCGCTGCGAGGAGGAACTACCAGTCCGTGCAGCGACTGATGGAACCGACGGCTCCAGAAGCCACCCTCACCCGACGTCGCAGCTGACCCTCAGCGCCGTCCGCGGCTGCAGCTGCGGTCAGATGCGCTCGGCGCTGGCGCGTGGCTTTGACACCTCTACAGAGTCGGCAGCAGGATGCCGAGCCTCGGCAATCTCCAATGACGTGTAGCTCCGGCGAGGTCAGGAGGCCGCTCAACCGACGGCACCGAATGACGATGGATGGCGGCGGGCACCGCCTGGGGGTTCCGTACGAGTCGTCCGTGAGACGCGCCCATGCGCTGCCTACTCCGAGATGCAGGCGGGCCTGTGGTCTCGCTGGAGCGTGTCGTCGGTGAGTTGCGTGCCGAGGCTTGGGTGAGTGGCAACTGCCTAGGCGGGCGAGATCGCTCGCCATGCACAGAAGCCCATGACGAGCCACGGCGTCGTGTTAGGCCCTTCTGTAGCCGGTAATCTCAAGGCCTGACTTCACGCCGCTCTGGAGCGCTAACCCTTTAGGCGCTGACCCAACTTCGGGCACCCTCTACCTGCGGACCCGGTTGGTTCTTGTCGGCGCCGTGCAATCGTTGCCTCGTCTGAGTGGGCGTCTAGTTGCCAGATGGCCACACCTGCCGAAGGCAGGCTTGGCGATCCGGCCCGGTCACGCCGTTCAGCCGACCACCGACTTCCCGGAGAATGGAGGGAGTTGTTGGACGTCTGCGTTGCCGCTGTGGTCTAGGTCGCGGCGAGACGGGGGAGGCAGGCGAGCCTCTCTGGCCAGTATCGGCAGCCTTCCGGAGCTGGCGTCGGTCCGTACCAGAGGAAGGTCAGCAAGACGCCGTGGCACCTGCGCCACTACCGTTCCTGCGCCGGAAGGAGCGCCCACGCCATACGTCAAGGTGCTAGGCGGAGCCGAGCGGCTGCGGCAGGAGACGCCAGATCCGTGTCGGAGCATCACCGGGTCCCAGCTTCGGCGCACCCTTGTGGCGCCCCAAGCCTTCAACCGAGAGGCAGCCGGACAGTCCACCGCCTTCAACCGAGAGGCAGCCGGACAGTCCACCTCGCCACTTGAGCGAACGGGCGAAGACCAGAAGCCTCCGCCTTCAGGCGAAGCAAATAAGGATCTTCGTGTTTCACGTGAAACACACACCGGGCACCGGGCACCGGGCACCGGGCACCGGGCACCGGGCACCGGGCACCGGGCACCGGG
>NZ_JASAMB010000055.1 GCF_029948125.1 Catellatospora sp. KI3 | reverse complement strand
ACCGGAGGAGGTCACCGTCCAGCTGAACGACGCCGTGCCGGTGGCGTTGGTGGTGTCCTTTGCCGTCACGGTGACCGTGGTGGTCTGCGCGGTGGTGGGCGTACCGGTGATCTTGCCGGTGCTCGCGTTGATGGCCAGCCCGGCGGGCAGGCCGGTGGCGCTGTAGGTCAGGGTCTGGCCGCTGCCGGAGGAGCTGGCGCTGATCTGCAGGTTCACGGCGGTGCCGACGACCGAGGACTGGTTGCCCGGGTTGGTCACGGTGACCGTGTTGCCGGTGCCCGGCGGCTTGGGCAGCAGGCAGCCGGACACGGTCAGGTCGATGGCGCGCGAGGCGTTGAGGCAGGTGGTGAACCAGTACGTCTGCTGGCCGTAGCTCTGGCCCTGGTAGACGTGGGTGGTGCCGTTGGCGTCCACCTCGCACGGGTTGTTCAGCGTGCACGACTGGCCGTCGTCGTTGCCGGTGTTGTTGATGCCGACGACGTTGTTGGTGGCCAGGTCGACGATCGGCGAGCCGGAGGTGCCGTGGGTGGTCTGGCAGCCGGAGTTGTACTTGATCGAGTCGTGCCAGGTCCACACGCCCTCGCGCAGGGTCGGCACGAATGCGCTGATGGTGCAGTTCCAGATCTGCTTCCAGTAGCTGGACGGGATGAACATGCTGCTGCCGCTCGCCGGACGGGAGGCGGAGATGGTCAGCGCGGTCACGCCGTAGCTGCTCTGGATCGAGGCGAACGTGGTGTTGAGGCGGTAGAGGGCGACGTCGGTGTCCGTCATCGTCGCGTAGATCAGCTGGTCGGCGCGTACGGTGCCGAGGCTGCCGCCGGAGGCGTTGAGCAGGGTGCCTGACCGGGTGCTGCTGCGGTTCTGCAGGACGTCTCCGGCACCGGGCATGCCGCCCTCGTAGCAGTGGCCGTTGGTGAGCATCATCGCCCGGTCGGTGCTGACCGAGCTGGGGAAGCGCACGAGCGAGGCCGAGCAGTTGTTCAGCGCGATCGTCGCGTTGAGGCTGGCCGCCTGGAGGGTGACGGCGGTCGCGGGGGCGGCGGGGACCGCGATGGCGGCCGCGCCGAGCACGAGTGCGCCCACGGTGGTGGCGATTCGTTGGAACATGGGGGCTCCCAGGGGGTGTGAGAAATCGCCGCCAGTCTATGGGCAGCCTCACCCTCCAGTGAAGACCATGGATCGATTCAGCGCGGCGGTCAGCCCTCGGCGCCGTCCAGCAGGGCGCGGACCTGGACGGCGAGCGCGACCGACGCCTCGATCTCGACCTTGCGGATCGACACGCTCTCCACGTTGAACCCGTACGGCATCTCCAGCCGCCGGCAGAACGCGCTCAGCTCCCGCGCCGCGGCCAGGCAGTGGTCGTAGGACTCCGCCAGCGGGTCGGCGGCGTGGGTCAGGGCGTTCTCCAGCCAGCGTGGGATGCCGACGCCCAGCCACTTGAGGAAGGCCAGGGTCTTCAGCGAGCCGCACACCGACAGGGTGAACAGGATCGGGCGCGGCTGCACCCCCTGCTCGCGGCAGGTGTGGAAGTAGTCCGAGACCAGGCTCTTGGTCGCGTCGACGTCGTAGACGACCTGCGAGATGAAGAAGGCGCAGCCGCGGGCCTGCTTGGCCGCCAGGCGCAGGTGCTCGTCGCCGCTGCGCACGTACCGCTCGGTGATGGCGACCCCGCCGAGCAGCAGCTCCGGCCGCACCTCGCGGTGCAGGACCTGGGCCTGCGGCAGGCTCGTGCGGACCGTCTTCTGGCTCGACGACGCGCCCACGAACACGCTCAGCACGCGCGCCGGGTCCGCCCGGTCCAGCCAGGAGCGCAGGTCGGCCTCGGGGTACTTGCCGACGCAGCGGTAGACCACGACCGGCCGGTCCCAGCCGGTCAGGTACTCGTCCCGGAACCGGCCGGGGTCCATCGTCGGCAGGTACGGGAACGGGCGCTGGTCGGGGTTGCGGTCGCTCTCGTCGTCGATGTCGTAGAGCACCAGCCCGTCGACGTCGAGCGGGGCGAGCCGGGCCATCGTCACGGCGGCGATCTGGCGCACCTCGTCGGGGGTGGCGCTGCGGCGCGGCGGCGTGATGCCGAACAGCAGGGCCCCGCTGCGCGCGCCGGTCAGCAGCTCCCGCAGCGGCGGCCGCGCGGCCCGGGGGTCGGCGGCGTCCGGCGAGGTCACGGTCTGCTCCAGCATGAGCCGACCCTACCCAGGCCCGCCCGCGGGTGCCCGCGCGCGCGATCGCCGTCTCACATAGTCGACCGCCGCGCGCCGGTCAGCGTGGCGTGGTCTGCGCGGCACGCAGGTCGTCGAGCAGCTCGACCTGGACGGCCAGCACCTCGGTCAGGATGCGGCGGGCGACGGCAAGCAGCTCGGCGACGTGCGGGCTGACCAGCGAGTAGTAGACGGTGGAGCCTTCCTTGCGGGTGACCACGAGGTTCATCTTGCGCAGCACGGCCAGCTGCTGGGACAGGTGCGCGGCCTCCAGGCCGACCTCGGGCAGCATCTCGCCGACGGAGTGCTCGCGCAGCGACAGCAGTTCGAGCACCCGGATGCGGGCCGGGTGGGCCAGTGCCTTGAAGAACTCCGCCTTGGCCTGATACAGCGGTTTGCGCACCGGTCCACCCCCTTCGTGGTCCCCCACCGTACCGGCGTGCTCGCGGCCGCCGGGCCGCCGGGGGCGCGGGTCAGCGGATCACGCGGCCGGGGCTGGACAGGGTGAACAGCCGCCGGGCCAGGGCGTGCAGCAGTGCCAGGCTGGTGTCCCGGTCGCCGCGGCGGTGCATGACGTGCGCGTGGGTGGCGATGCCGAGCAGGCGCAGGCCGTCCAGGCCCCAGCCGGTGGCGTACGCGTCCAGGTGGGCGTGCAGCGCCGCGAACTCGGCGGCCGCCTCGCCGGGCCGGTCCGCGCGTCGCACCGCGGGCACCAGCGCGTCGACCACCAGGAGGTATCCGTGCCAGGCCGTCCGGCGGCGAGGTTCCATGGGCCGTACGCCCCTTCCGCTGTCGGCCGCGCCCGGTCGCGCCCGCTCGGAGGCTGCCCGCCGAGCCCGCAGCGACGCATTACTACTTGCTAAGATACGCAACTATTCAAGCCGCCGGGGCACCGGGTGTGCATCAGCGCCTCCCGAATGGCAAGATTCGTCCCATGTGGACAGAGGGTGCTGAGGCCGACCCGATCGAACTGGCGCACCGGCAGGTCGCGGCGGCCGCGGCGATGCTCGCCCAGCACCGTCCGGCCGGTGGCGGCCTGTGCAGCTGCACCCGCCAGCTACCCTGCTCGGTGGCGCTGGCCTGCGTACGCGTCAGCGAGCGGCACAGCCGCCTGCTCGGCCTGACCCACCCCACCATCGTGCTGCCGGTGGTCCGCGCGCAGCCCTCCGGCGGAGACGAGGTGCCCGCCCAGGGTTGACCGGCAGGACGGCAAGGGTTCACAAAAAATTCAAGGGTTCCGATGCCTTGTGCCGCCCGGACGGTTCTGCTTGGCTACGGCGAGCCGTCCACATCGGCATGGACACAAGGAGCCCTTCATGAGACTGAAAACGGTTACGGCAGGACCTGCCCTAGCTGTTCTCGTCGCCGCGGTGATCACGCTGAGCGCCCAGCCCTCAGCCGCCGCCCGACCCGCCGGACCGGGCGGTGCGACCGCGCCGACCCTCGTCAGCGCCCTGGCCGCACCGACCATCGACGTCAACAACGTCAAGGCCCACCTGCAGCAGCTGCAGACCATCGCGACCAACAACGGCGGCAACCGGGCCACCGGCACCGCGGGCTACACCGCCTCGATGACCTACGTGCAGCAGAAGCTGCAGGCCGCCGGCTACACCGTCACCCTGCAGACCTGCACCACCTGCAGCGGCTCGGCGAAGAACGTCATCGCCGACTGGCCGGGCGGTGACACCAACAACACCTACATGTTCGGCGGGCACCTCGACGGCGTCTCGGCGGGGCCCGGCATCAACGACGACGGCTCCGGCTCGTCGGCGCTGCTGGAGGTGGCGCTGCAGCTGGCCGCGGCCAACCCGACCATGGCCAAGCACGTGCGGTTCGGCTGGTGGACCGGCGAGGAGCAGGGCCTGGTCGGCTCGAAGTTCTACGTCAACTCGCTGACCTCGGCCCAGCGGTCCGCGATCAAGGCGTACGGCACCTTCGACATGATCGCCTCCACCAACGGCGGCTACTTCGTCACCGGCACCGACGCCGTCGCGGTGAAGCTGCGCGAGTACTTCACCTCGATCAGCGTGCCCACCGAGACGTCCACGGAGTGCTGCAGCGACGACGGCTCGTTCCGCGACGCCGGCATCCCGGCCTCGATCAACTCGACCGGCGCGGGCCGCACCAAGACCAGCGCGCAGGTCACCAAGTGGGGCGGCACCGCGGGCGCGGCCTACGACCCCTGCTACCACAAGGCCTGCGACAGCTACCCGTCCAACGTCAACACGACGTCGCTGGGCCGCTACGCCAACGCCATCTCGTACGCCGTGTGGAACCTGACCACGGGCACCGCCACCAACGACTTCTCGGTGTCGCTGAGCCCCACCTCCGGCGCGGTCAACCCCGGCTCGTCGACCACGGCCACCGTCAGCACCGCGACGACCTCCGGCAGCGCGCAGACGGTGAGCCTCAGCGCGTCGGGCGCCCCGTCCGGCGTGTCGGTGAGCTTCAGCCCGACCTCGGTGACCTCGGGCGGCTCGTCGACGATGACCGTGTCGACCACCGCCAGCGCGGCGCCCGGCACGTACTCGATCACGGTCACCGGCACCGGCTCGGTGGCCCACTCGGCGACGTACACGCTGACCGTCAACGGCACCGGC
>NZ_JASAMB010000054.1 GCF_029948125.1 Catellatospora sp. KI3 | reverse complement strand
CGAACCTCCGCTGAGGTTCTGCATCCAGCCCGGCTGCTGGGAGTGCCAGGCCAGGGTGTGGCCGCGCACCTTCAGGCCGCGCTGGGTCGCCCAGTTGTAGATCTGGTCACCGGCACCAAAGCTGAACTGGCCCCGGTTCGGTTCCGTGGCGTCAGGCTTCATCTCGTTCTCGGCCGTCACCATGTTGAACTCACGCGCCGCGATCGTGGTGTACGTCGAGTCGTTGAGCCGGCTCGCGGCGATGGCGGTGCCGAAGTACCGGCCCGACTGGGCGGCGGCCGCACCGAGCGTGCTCGCGGCGGCGCTCGCGTTCGGGATCACGGCCACGACGGCCAGCGTCGCGACCACGCCGGCCGCGCCGGCGAGCAGCACCTTGCGCAACGGCGACCGTTTCCGCCGGTCCGCGCCACGATGCGCAGTGGGAGAGGCGGTCATCATGGTCTCCTTTCTTGGCCGGTGCCCGGTCGCTCCGGGCGGGGCGATCCGCGCACCGGCACCGCGGGGGATTGATACCGACGCATGCTGCCACTCACATCGCGGGTCCGCAATGGCTTCTTCCGAAAGCCTTCCGGAAGAACTGTCCTGAGAATACGGACAATCTGCCAGGCCGCGTAGGTCAGCCGATTCGTTGTCGCACAATGTTCTCCCACTTCATCGCCAGATTGGAGGGATCTTGGCGAGAGCCCCGGTCCGGCTTCCACGGGTCGGCAAAAGTTGGCAACAACAATCACCACCACGACAGCTCCGAAACTTCCGGACGCCTATCGGTATGTCAGGCGGCGGCCATCCGGGCGACCTTGTGCGCTGCGATGTCGGCGCGGAAGTGGTCGCCGGACTCGCCCACCACCGCGCGTACATGCTCCTCGGCCTGCTCGGCCAGCCCGTCGTAGACGGCCGTGAAGACCTCGCGGGCGCGGGCGCGGGGCCAGTCGGCAGGCATCAGCTCGATGGGCAGCTGCGGATCCAGCAGCGGGATGCGCCGGTAGGTGTCCATGATCTCGGCGCGGGCCCGGACGGCGGCCGACCCGCTGACCAGTCCAGCGCGGACGTCCGGCAGCAGGGGACCCCAGCGCCGGTCGAAGGCCTCGTAGTGCCGGGAGATGGCGGCGATGTCCCACGCCTCGATCGGGTCGCGGTTCGTCGCGGTCGCCAGGTCGACGTGTTCGGCCCGGAAGACGGTCATCGCGCCGAGCGCGACGGCGGAGAGCCGCTGCCTGACGGTGGGGTTCAGCAGGTCCGGCGAGATCCACAGCCCGTCGTACAGCGGCGCGAACCCGAGCCATCGCAGCTGGCCGCGCAGCGTCCGCCGGGGTGAACTCTGCTCCTGCGGCAGGGAGAACGCGACCAGGGTCCAGCACCCGTCCCATGGTTCGTCCCGCGTACCGAACCGGGCGATCCACGCACCACCGGCGGACAGCTCCGCGGCGGCCTCCCGGGTCAGCCGGTAGGCGCTGTGCCGGCCGTGGCGAGAGCTCTCCAGCACCCCGCGGCGGGCCAGGCGGCTGATGGCGGCGCGTGCGCCGGCGGCGCTGACCCCGGACTCCCCCAGCAGCGTCATGATCGCCGCGGTCGGCAGCCAGGCACGCGTGGGCAGCGTGTAGTCGGCCACGAGTGTCGCCGCCAGCCCCTGGGCCGGGTTCGCTTCCTGGCGTCGCGGCAGGCGCGATCCGGCGGCGACGTCGGGGAATATCTCCTCGATCTCGAACGGGCTTACCACGGCGACTCCGGTACTGCGATGGACAGGATCCACGGCGACGGTCGGCCCATGATAGGCGCACCCCGCGCACGGCAGCGCGTCGCCGACCATCGACATCAGACACAGTCGATTGACACTTCACTGCCCTGCGAGCACACTACCTGTCACACGTCGTCGCCGGAGCCCGACGACGTTTCGTGACCGGGTCGTCCCGCGCGCAGGGCATGGCGCAGCGGGAAGCGCCCGGAACTGTCCTCGATCGAGGGAGTGTCATGAGAGCGACGACCGGACCCGGCTGGCGCCGAGCCACCCTGGCGGGTCTGCTGACCACGGCGGTGGCGGGTGCCATGCTCCTACTGCCCCACTCGGCCCAGGCGGGCCCGACGGCGGGATGCGGCAAGAGCCCGACGTTGACCAGCGGTGCCCGTTCGATCCAGAGCGGCGGCCTGAACCGCGGATACATCCTGAGCATTCCGGACGGCTACACCAGCACCCGTCCGTACCGGCTGATCTTCGGTCTGCACTGGCTGAACGGCACGGCCAACGATGTCGCCACCGGCGGAGCCGACGGCGCGGCCTGGGCCTTCTACGGGCAGAAGCAGCTGGCGAACAACGGCACCATCTTCGTCGCGCCGCAGGGCATCGACAACGGCTGGGCCAACACCAACGGCCGGGACGTGACCCTGGTGGACGACCTGACCAGGCTCGTCGAGAACGATCTCTGCGTCGATACGAGCCAGGTCTTCGCGATGGGATGGAGCTACGGCGGCGCGATGAGCTACGCCCTGGCCTGCGCCCGGCCGGCGGTGTTCCGCGCGGTGGTGGTCTACTCAGGCGCCAACCTGAGCGGATGCGGCGGCGGAACGCAGGCCGTCGCCTACTTCGGCATCCACGGCACCCACGACAGCGTGCTCAACATCTCGAACGGACGCTCGCTGCGGGACACGTTCGTCAGGAACAACGGCTGCACCGCGCAGAGTCCCCGCGAGCCCGCGCAGGGGAGCCTGACCCACGTCACCACGTTCTACTCCGGCTGCCGCGCCGGATATCCGGTGCAGTGGGCCGCGTTCGACGGAGACCACACCCCCAGTCCGGTGGACGGGACGACCGGCACCAGCGGTGTGCGCACCTGGACCTCGGCCGCGGTGAACACCTTCCTGGCCCAGTTCACCAGCGCGCCTCCCAGCAGTCCGCCGCCGAACAGCCCGTCACCCAGCAGCAGCCCGTCACCGAGCAGCAGTCCGTCGCCGTCCGCACCACCCCCCGGCAGCGGATGCCGCGCCGCCTACACGACGATCAACTCGTGGCCGGGCGGCTTCCAGGGTGAGGTCACGGTCACAGCCGGCAGTTCCGCCGTCAACGGCTGGACCGTGCAGTGGCCGCTCGGCGGCGGCCAGACGATCACCCAGGTGTGGAGCGGGACCCTGTCCGTGAGCGGAACGACCGCGTCGGTCCGCAACGTCTCGTACAACGGTTCACTGGCGGCAGGCACGTCGGCCACGTTCGGTTTCCTCGCCAACGGAAATCCGTCGACTCCCTCACCGACCTGCACGAGCCCCTGATCCGCCGACCTCGACACCTGGCACCGGTATGGGCCGACCCGTTCGGTACCGGTCGGCCCATACCGCCGCTGTGCCGCCGAATCCACCAGCAGGCACCCGGAAAATCTGTCGTCAGAAATCGTTACGCACACCCAGTCCCGAGAGTCGCGCACCCGCGTCACCGCTCATCCACCACACCGCGGCTTGACGCAGGGGCGTTCCTGGGCGACAGTCAACCCCCGATCCACTGCGGACAGCGATACGGAACATGCCATCCACCAGCCCAGACCACGCCACCCTGGTCACTGCGGCGCAAGCCGGTGACCGTCGCGCTCTCGAAGCCCTGCTCCGGGCCTACCTGCCATTCGTCTACACCATCGCGCGCCGGGCGCTCGACTCCGCCGACGTCGACGACGTGGTCCAGGACGCGATGGTTCGCGCCGTACGCGAGTTGCGGGGACTACGTGAGCCGCAGACCTTCCGAGCCTGGTTGGGGACCATAACCGTCCGGCAGGTGAGCACCCACCTGCAGCGGCGGCGCACATCCGCGGCACACACCTCCAGCGGCCTCGACGACCTGGTCGACGTGCCGGACGCGGACCCGGCTTTCGAAGAGCTGACGATGCTGCGCCTGGACCTCGCCGCGCAGAGAGGCCAGACGGCGCGGGCGGCACACTGGCTGGACGACGACGACCGCATCCTGCTGTCGCTGTGGTGGCTGGAGCTGGCGGGCAGGCTGACCCGTGCCGAACTGGCCGCGGCGGCCGGTGTCGGCGTCGCCCACGCCGGCGTACGCGTGCAACGGATGCGCCAGCAACTGGAGCTCTGCCGCGCCATGGTGGCGGCTCTCGATCAGCGACCGCGGTGTGTCGCGCTCAACGGCCTGACAGCCGACTGGGACGGCACGCCGAGCTCGCCGTGGCGCAAGCGGCTGATCCGGCACGTGCGCGCCTGCGAAGACTGCGATCAGGCAGCAGACGACCTGCTGCCCGCCGAGCAGCTGCTCGTCGGGCTCGCCCTGCTGCCCGTCCCGTTGGCGCTCGCCGCCGCGGTGCTCGGCAAAGGCATCGGTGCCGCCGCGTCCCTGCCGGTGACGGTCGGCGCCGCGGCGAACTCCGGGCTGTTCGGCAGCCTGACCAAGGCGTTCGCGGCCGCGCCGGTCGCCGCGACCGTAAGCGGGTCTGCGGTGATGGCGGTCGCCGTCACCGCCCTGGCCTGGCCGGCGCCCCCTCCCCCGCCGCCCTCGGCGGCCACGGCACCCCGGCCACCGGCCACGATGTCCGCAGCGGCCGCACCGACCGCCGCGGCGAGCCCTTCGGTCGTACGCGCCACTTCGACCAGCACCCGGCCCCGGACTTCACCCAGCCCGGCTGGTCTGCTGGCAGTCGGGCCGGTGTCGTTGGAGGCGGGTGACTCCCCCGGCCAGTATGTGACCACCGCCGACGGCCTCGGCGTGCTGCAGCCGCTGTCGGCCTCCGGCGCCGCCACGGCGCGTCGGCAGGCGACTTTCGACGTGGTGGCAGGCCTGGGCGACCCGGCGTGTTTCTCGTTCCGCGCCGCCGACGGACGGTATCTGCGCCATCTGTCATGGCGGCTGCGCCTGGACCCGCGGCTGGACACCGCGCTGTTCCGCGGCGACGCGACGTTCTGCGTGCACGCGGGGGCGCTCGACGGCACAGTCCTGCTTGAGTCGTCCAACTATCCCGGTTGGTTCCTGCGGCACCGGGACGGCCAGATGTGGGTCGATCAGACTGACGGCTCCGCCGCCTTCCGTCTCGGCGGATCGTTCCGGATCCGCTCCGCGCTGGCATAGCCGCAGCCGTCGGTCAGGGTGGCGCCGCCGCTCACCCTGACGATCGCGACCGTCCGTGTGAGCGTTCGCCTGGCACTTAGCGGTACCTCTACCGCCGGACTACCGATCCGGCAGCAAGCAAGGCTCTGAAACATTTTCGCGACCCTTGACTAACACCCATGTTATCGGTCACATTCGACGAGCCGGGGCAGCCGGCGCACAAGCAGCACAACATGAAAGTGGCCGCTGGAGCGGGTGACGTCTTCACCGACGCGCCCCACGGCGCACCGGCGACACCGTCATCGCCGGGCAGCGCCGCAGTGGTCGATCGGCTCCGTCGCATCACCACGGCCGATCACCCGCGATACGTCCCGCCCCGGCCCCGCCCCGTCGTGCCCTGATCCGTTCCCGAAGGAGGATGCCGTGACCGGCATCAGCACCGCCACACCGCCCACCGCCCGCAGGCGAGGCTGGCGCGCAGCATTGACCATGGCCGTGGTCACCGCCCTGGCCACCGCGGGCATGGCCGCTGTCAGCACCAGCAACGCCGAAGCCGCGTCGGTGGACACCAGCGCG
>NZ_JASAMB010000053.1 GCF_029948125.1 Catellatospora sp. KI3 | reverse complement strand
CTTGGATTCCTGCACTTTCCCCGAAACTGCACCATTGCGAATCAGGGTGGCGGCGGGTCGAAGACGGACACCGCGTGGAAGTCGGCGCGGCGGGCGGCGCGGCGCAGGGCGGCGAGCACGGCCGGTCCGGTCAGGACGACCAGGATCGCGGTGGTGACGGCGCGGCCGGTGTCCCAGCCGAGCGAGGTGACCGTGAAGAACACGAGGTAGCGCTGCAGCTGCTCGAGCAGCGGCAGGCCGGGTTCGTACGCGATGGAGCTGTTCGGGTCGAGGGAGAACGGCCAGAACGACAGGTTGAGCAGGAAGCCGAAGAGGTAACCGGAGACGGCGGCGTACCCGGCGAGCATCGCGATCTCGGCCCTGCCCCGCAGCGGGGGCAGCAGGCCCGCGAGCATGCCGACGTACGCGCAGCCGAACATCTGGTACGGCAGCCACGGGCCGACCCCGCCGGTGAGCAGCGCCGACGCGAACAATGAGGTGCAGCCGAGGGTGAAGCCGAAGCCGGGTCCGAACACCCGGCCGGCGAGCACCAGCAGGAAGAACACCGTCTCGATCCCGGCGGTGCCCGCCCCCAGCGGCCGCAGGGCCGCGTTGACCGCCGACAGCACGCCGAGCATGGCCAGCGCCTTGGCGTCGATCCGCTTCTCGGCGATCTCGGCGAGCACCACCGCCAGCACCACCAGCAGCAGCACCCCGAACAGCAGGGGCGGCGTCTGGGTGGAGCCCAGCCGTCCGGGTGCGACGACGAACGGCCAGAAGAAGGCCACCAGCCCCAGCAGCGCCGCCATCGTGATCACGGCGGCGGCGCGGGCGGGCACGCGTACGGCGCGGGCCGCGGTCATACCGCCTCCTCCGCGAGCGCGGCCCGCACCTGCCCGACGGTCAGGTACGGCGCCGGGGCCAGGATCTTCGCCACCTGCGGCGCGAACGACGGCGACGCGGTGAGCACCGCCGCGGCCGGTCCGTCGGCGACGATCTCGCCCTCGGCGAGCACCACCACCCGGTCGGCGACCAGCGCGGCGAACTCGACGTCATGGGTGGCCACGACCAGGGCGTGCCCGCGCGCGGCGAGCGTGTCGACGGTCGCGGCCAGGGCCTGTTTCGCGCGGTAGTCCAGGCCGCGCGTCGGCTCGTCAAGCAGCACCACCCCCGGCGTGACCGCCAGCTGCACCGCGAGCACCAGCGCGAGCTGCTGGCCGGCGGACAGGTCGCGCGGGTGGGCGGCCCGGTCGATGCCGGGCGCGATGGCGTCCAGCAGCGTCGCGGCGGTGCCGGGCGCGGCGCCGTCGCGGTCGGCCTGGTCCAGTTCACCGCCGACCGTGTCGAGGTAGAGCAGGTCGGCGGCGCTCTGCGGGACGAGCCCGACCAGGGCGCGGGCGCGCGCGGCCGACACCGACCTCGGGTCGGTACGGCCCGAGCCGTCACGCACCGCGACCGAGCCGCCGTCGCGGCGCCCCGCCCCCTGCAGCGCCCACAGCAGCGACGACTTGCCCGACCCGTTGCGTCCCATCAGGGCGGTCACCTCGCCCCGGTGCAGGTCCAGGTCGACGCCGCGCACCGCGACGACGGGCCCGTGGCGCACGGTCACGCCCCGCGCGGTCAGCTCCGTCGCCTCGGTGGCGCGGCTGGTGCGGTGCGGCGGCGGCGCGGCGGGCAGGCGCTCGCGCAGCGCGGCGGCGCGGCGGCGGGCGTCGCGTACCGACAGCGGGACCGGGGTCCAGCCCGCGTGGCGGGCCAGTTCGACCACGGGGGGCGCGACGGTCGACGCCGCGAGCACCACGGCCGGGTCACCGCAGGTCACGGCGCCGTCGCCGGTCACCTGGAGCACCCGGTCCGCGTACGGGATGACGCGCTCCAGCCGGTGCTCGGCCAGCACCACGGTGATGCCGAGGTCGTGCACGAGCCGGGTGATCGCCGCGAGCACGTCCTCGGCCCCGGTCGGGTCCAGCGCCGAGGTCGGTTCGTCGAGTACGAGCACCCGCGGGTGGGCGGTGAGCGCGGCGGCGATCGCGACGCGCTGCTGCTGCCCGCCGGAGAGCTGGTGCAGGCCCCGGTGGCGCAGCTCGGCCAGGCCCAGCAGGTCCAGCGCCTGCTCGACGCGGGTGCGCATCACCTTCGGGTCCAGCGCCAGCTGCTCCATGCCGTACGCCAGCTCCTCCTCGACGGTGTCGGTGACGAACCCGGCGACCGGGTCCTGGCCCACGACGCCGACCAGGTCGGCCAGCTCGCGGGGCGGATGGTGGG
The DNA here is from genome assembly GCF_029948125.1 of Catellatospora sp. KI3. Lineage (GTDB taxonomy): Bacteria > Actinomycetota > Actinomycetes > Mycobacteriales > Micromonosporaceae > Catellatospora. The sequence goes on along the minus strand of NZ_JASAMB010000053.1, from coordinate 5,598 downwards.
CGGTGTCGCGTCCGGCGACGGTGACCCGGCCGGTCAGGGTGCCTCCGGTGAAGTGCGGCACCAGGCCGTTGACCGCGCCGAGCAGGGTGGACTTGCCGGTGCCGGTGTGCCCGACGACCAGGCACAGCTCGCCCTCGTCCAGCCGCAGGTCGACGTCGCGCAGCACCGGCGCGGCGGCACCGGCGTAGGTGACGGACACGTGCTCGAACCGGATCACGGCAGCGCTCCGGCCGGTACGGCGGGCCGGTGGCGCGGCGGGGGCGGCGGCGCGGCCAGGGCGGCCACGGCCGCGAGCAGGATCGCGGCGGCGGGCAGCACCGGCAGCGTCGGCCAGCGCAGCGGGCCGGTGCCGAGCGCGGCCGGGTCGTAGCCGGTAGCGGCTGCGAGCACCACCGCGGCGGCCAGCCCGCCGACCGCGACCGTCCACTCCGGCCACTGCCAGGGGTCGGGCCGGTAGCGGCTGCGGGACACCCGGCGCCCGCCGAGGATGAGCCCGCCGGTGCACAGCACGGCTCCGGCGGCGAACCCGCCCACGCCGACGCCGCCCGGGACGGTGGGGTCCAGCAGCCCGTACGCCCCGACGCACAGGCCGGTCATGCCGGTGAGCATCAGCGCGCCGGTGAGCAGCCGCGACGTCCGGGTGGCCGAACCGGTGCGGCCGTAGCCGCGCGAGTCCATCGCGGCGGCCAGCCGCAGCGACCGGTCGAGCGCGTCGTGCAGCACGGGCAGCGCGATCGCGCGCAGGGCCCGCAGCCCCCTCGTCCGCCCCGCGCGCAGGCGCCGGGCGCGGGCGACCCGCTGCACGCTCTCGACCAGCTGCGGGGCCACGGTCAGCGCCACGGTGACGGCGACGCCCAGTTCGTACAGGGCGCCGGGCAGCACGCGCAGGGCCCGTTTCGGGTTGGCCAGGGTGTTGGCGGCGCCGATGCAGCACAGCAGGCAGGCCAGCCGCATGCCGTCCAGGGCCGCCGACAGCACGGCTTCCAGCGACACCGGGCCGCCGAGCCGGATGCCGGCGTACCAGTCGGGGGTGGGCAGGTGCGGGAGGGTGAACAGGATGTGGTCGTCGGGGGCGGTGCCGGCGGCGAAGACCGCCCGGAACAGCACCCGGATCACGATCACGGACAGGGCCAGCAGCAGGTAGTAGCCGAAGGCGCGGGCCCAGGGGGCGTCGCCGCGGCGTACGGTCACCGCCAGGCCGAGCACCGCGAAGATCAGCGCCAGCAGCAGCGGGTTGCCGGTGCGGCTGGCGGCGGTGGCGAGGGCCAGCGCCCACAGCCACCACGCGATCGGGTGCAGCGGCCGGGGCAGCCGGGCCGCGGCGAGGCTACTCATCGCCGGTGCGCCTGCGGCGTACCGCGATCACGGCACCGGCCCCGAACAGCAGCAGGATCGCGGCCGTGACCAGCAGCGGCACGGCCGTGCCGGAGTCCGGCGCGGCGGCCGCCGCGGTCGGGGCGGCGTCGACGATCGGCGGCACCTCCTCGGTCGGCGCGGCCGACGCCGTCGCGCTCGCCGCGACGCTTGCCGACGGTGCCGGCGCGGTCGGGTCGGCGGCGGGCGAGGCCGTGGACGCGGCGGGGCGCGGGCTGGTCGGCTTCGGCTTCGGACTGGACGCCCCGGGCGGGCTGGTGTTGCGGGCCCGGACGCTGTTCGGGCTGAACTTCGGCCTGCCGTGGCCGCCGTCCACATCGGTCGCGCCGAAGGTCCACAGGTCGACGCTGCCCGGCTTCGGCCGGTAGCTCATCGCCCCGAGCTGCGAGTACGACCACGAGTCCTGCCCCGGATCGGCATGCCAGTACGACCAGTACGCCGAGGCCGGGGGCGTCAGCACGCACTTCTCCGTCGTCGAGGTCGGATACTGCTTGCCGCCCTGGTAGCCGGAGTAGCCGATGCGGCAGACGAAACCGGGCCCGTCGTGCTGCGTGCCCGAGGTCCGCCAGCCGCCCTGGTTGAGCAGCTGGTATCCGGTGGTCGGGGTGGTGCCGCAGGCCCGCAGCAGCGGCCCGCCCCAGTGGCTGAAGTCCACCGCCAGGATCACACCTGAGCTGGTGGTGCACTGCCCGATCGGCTGCGGCTCGGCCAGCGCGGGCGCCCCCGACGCGAGCACCGCCACCAGTGCCAGGACCGCTGCGCCCAGCCGGCCCACACCTGTGGGGGTGTACCCACAACCCCGCAGGTGTGAGCGCGCGCGCCTCACCGTCCACCGCCGCTGACGGCCCGGCGCCGGAACCCGAACCCGACCAGCAGCACCGCGCCCACCGCGATGAGGACCAGCGCCGCCACCACCGTCGCCGTCAGCGGGAACCCCGTGACCGGCAGCCCCGGCCCGCCGTCACCCGATCGCGAGGCCGAGGGCAGCGGCGACGGCGTCGCCGGACCCCCGGGCAGCGCGTGTACGTCGCGCAGCAGCGTGCCGAACGAGACGCCGGTGGCACCGCAGACCGCCTGCGTGGACGCGCGCAGGTCCGACCCGTCGACGCCCAGCGCCACGTCGAACCCGCCGTCGCCGTTCTGCTGCCCCGCCAGGAACGCCCGCGCCCGGACCAGCTCCTCGGCGTACGCGTCGGCGCGCAGCGACAGGCCCTGGACCGCCAGCGCGGTGGAGTTGGTCGAGTCGCCCGCCGCGCCGGGGAAGCCGCCGTGCTCCTTCTGCTGCCCGGCGATCCAGGCCAGGGCCTTGCCGAGCGCGGCGTCGTGGCCGCCCGCGAGGTCCAGGACCATCGCGGCCATCGCGGTGCTGTCCACGTCGCGGTCCTCGGCGGTGGCCGGGATCAGGCTGGGGAACGAGCCGTCCGGCCGCTGCAGCCCGAGCAGGAAAGCCAGCGGTCCCGCCGCGTCGGCGGCCTGCCCGGCGCGCAGCTGCGCCAGCACGCCCAGCGCCTGCGAGAACACCGAACTGGACCAGGTGTAGTTGCCCGGTCCGGCGCAACCGGTGGCCTCGTCCGCGCTCGCGCAGGTGACGTCCTTGAGCGCCGCGATCAGGTCGTGGCCGCCGAAGCCGCGCGGGTCGAACCCGGTGACCTGGGCGAGCACCGCGACCTTGCCGATGGAACCGCCCGAGGCGTACTCGGTGCCGATGCCGAGCCAGGAGTCGACCGTGAAGCCGCCGTCGCCGACTACCCCGCCGGTGCGGATGAACTCGGTGACCGCGCGCAGCCGAGCGTCGTCGGCACCCGTCGCGGCCAGCGCGAACGCGCCGTCGACGGTCAGGCCGAAGTCCGGGAAGCCCGGGAACGACTCGTAGTAGCGCCCGTCCTTGAGATTGGCCGGTGCGCGCAGGTAGGCCACCCCTGTCACCAGGTCCGGAGTGGACGCGGCGAGAGCCTGCCGGGCAGGGCCCGGCGACATGCCGGCCGACGGGCTGCGGCTCGCCGCCGGTGACGGGCTCGGGGCGGGGCTCGCGGCAAGGCTCGCGGAGGGGCTCGGGGCGGGGCTCGCGGAGGGGCTCGGGGCGGGGCTCGGCGCGGGTTCGGCCGCGGCGGCCGGGGCGGCGGCGAGAGTGGCCAGGGCCAGAGCCGCGAGCAGGGCGGCCACGCGCGGGCGGGGTACGGGCATGGGGTTCTCCCGGGGGGCTGAGCGGCGCTGGCGCGGGCACCGACCGCCCGCGGAACCACTGCCCCGGGGTGCTCAGGCTCCGCGCCGTGGACCACGACGACGCTGGGGGTTGCTGCGTTCCAACCAGGTAATCCGACTCGTCCTCCGAAGAGGACCTACGGCTGCGGGCCAGTGCCGGGCTTCGACCGGCTTCCCCTGATGTGCTGGAACGGCCATCCGACCACACGGGGTCGCCGGGCGTCAACGCGAGGGCCCTGTCACGTACGCAACTCGCGCGAACCCGGGGGCATGGCTTAGCGTGAGGTCGTCATCGCGCAGGGGAACCCGGTGTGAACCCGGGGCTGACGCGCAACGGTGAGGACGCGACCATTCGCATCCCGAGCCCGAAAACCTGCCGGTGACGCTCCACCCGCGGATTCCGACCACGCGTCTTGGGCTCGGCCGCTTCGCTCCGCGTCGCGCGACGGCCCGGGTCGAGGCACGTCGTTCCCATGGCGCCCCCAAGGAGTGCCATGTCCCCTCAACAGCTGCTCGGCCGCCGTGTGCGCCGGGCCGGCGCGGGCCTCGCGATCGTCCTCGCCACCCTGATCGCCACCGCCGCCCCCGCCGCGGCCGACCCCACCCACAATCGGGCCGACGCGGCCGCGGGCTGGCTGGCCCGGCAGATGGTCGACGGCGAGCGGTTCGAGGTCGTCTTCGACGGCTTCGCCTACCCTGACCAGGGCCTCACCATCGACGCCGTGTTCGCGTTCGCCGCGTCGAAGACCGGCGGCACCTACCGCGACGCGGCCATGGCGTGGCTGGCCGAACCGGCCACCCTCGGCGGCTACATCGGCGACGGCACCGAGGCGTACGCCGGGGCCACCGCCAAGCTGGCGCTGGCCGCCGAGGTCACCGGCGCCGACCCGACCGCGTTCGGCGGCGTCGACCTGATCGCGCGGCTGCGCGGCCTGCAGGCGCCCTCGGGCCGGTTCAGCGACCTGTCCGCGTGGGGCGACTTCAGCAACGGCTTCACCCAGTCGCTGGCCGTCATCGCCCTGGACCGCACGGCCGCGGGCGCCCCGGCGGCGGCCGTGTCCTACCTGGCCGGAACGGCCTGCGCCGACGGCGGCTTCCCGGTCTACTTCGACCAGCCGAGCTGCGTCAGCGACGTCGACGCGACCGCGCTGGCGGTGCAGGCGCTGCGGGCGGCGGGCGACGCGACCCACGCCAACAGCGGCGCAACCTGGCTGGTCAGCCAGCAGCAGGCCGACGGCGGGTTCGCCTCGGCCGGCGTCGAGAACGCCAACAGCACCGGTCTGGCCGCGCAGGCGCTGCAGACCAGCGGCCGTCTGGTGGCCGCCGCGAAGGCGCGCGTGTTCCTGCGCGGGCTGCAGGTCGGCTGCGCCGGTGCGGTCGCCGACCGGGGCGCGATCTCGTACACGACCGGGGTCTTCGACCCGGCGACCGGCCCGCGCGCGACCGCGCAGGCCGTGCTCGGCCTGACCGGCCGCGGCTACGCCAACCTCGACGCGGCCGGCTCGGTCGCGACCGCGCCCACCCTCGCCTGCCCGTGAAAGGGGCCGTCCCGATGAACCGCCGCCTCGGCCGGGCGCTGACCGCCCTGCTCACCACCCTCACCGTCGCCGCCGGCACCGTGCTGGTGCAGGCCCCGGCCGCGCACGCGGCGGCCTGCTCCGGCAGCACCGGCGTGACCGTGGTCGTCGACTTCGCCTCGCTGGGCGGCGGCGTCGTCACCGCCTGCGCGCCCGGCGACCCGACCAGCGGCATCAACGCGCTGACCGGGGGCGGGTTCACCGTCGCCGGCACCTCGCGCTGGGGCCTGGCGTTCGTGTGCCGCATCAACGGCCTGCCCACCGCCGCCCAGCAGGCCTGTGTCAACACGCCGCCCGCGACGGCCTACTGGTCGTACTGGCACGCCAGCACGCACGGCGCCGCCTGGACCTACAGCTCCTCGGGCGCGAGCAGCTACAACCCGGCGCCGGGCACCGTCGAGGGCTGGGCCTTCGGCGCGGGCACGGCACCGTCCATCACCGCCCC
>NZ_JASAMB010000052.1 GCF_029948125.1 Catellatospora sp. KI3 | reverse complement strand
TGCGGGCAGGATGCAAATCGGGGTGGCACGACGCCGGTCACACCCACTCCGCGAATCCATTTTCGCAGCTCACAGGCGTGCGTCGTCGGGAAAGGAGAATCCACCTCGCACCCCAGGAGGACAATCTGACCCGTGAAGGTGACCGCGGACACAGGGCTGATCGCCTACGGGCATGAGGTGATGCCCTGGCTGATGCACGACCCGGTACGCAACAATCCGCTGCTCACGCTCCTTCAGTCGCGGATGGACAGTGTCGGCGCGGAGCACGAGCGGATGCTGCTGCTGCGCGTACTCGATGAATCCACCGACGGCCCGCGCCTGTCCGGGGTGGCCGTATGGCCCCCGCCCTTCGCGCTGATGCTCAGCGCCGTGCCGGCCGCGGCCGTGCCCGCACTGGCCCACTACCTGCTGGACTCCGCACCCGACGCCCGTCGCTTCAGCGGCCCGCCGGAGCAGACCCGCCGCCTGGCGGAGACGGTCGCCGCAGCCGAGGGCGGGCGCGCCGCACTGCGGGAGTCGTTCCGGATGTTCGAGGCGGTGCGGATCGACCGCCCCGCCGGGGTGGCCGGTCGCGTGCGCGAAGCGCGGGAGGCCGACCGCGAGCTGCTCGTGCGGTGGTCGGCCGCATTCCACCGGGAGGCGCTGCCGCGCGAGCCGCACCCCGACCCGGCGGCGCCGGTCGACGGCAGGCTGGCCCGCGGGGGCCTGCTCTGGGTATGGGAGGCAGCCGGCGAGCCGGTGAGCATGGCCGCCCTCACCGTCCCCGCCGCGGGGGTGGCCCGGATCAACCTGGTCTTCACGCCGCCCCGCCGCCGCGGCAACGGCTACGCCGGTGCGCTGGTCGCGGCGATCAGCGAGGCCGTGCTGGCGGCGCGGCTGCGGCCGGTGCTGTTCACCGACCTCGCCAACCCCGCCAGCAACCGGATCTACCAGGCCATCGGCTACCGCCCGCTGCACGAGGTGCAGCTGTGGGAGGTCTGCTGACCAGGGTCAGGCCGCCACCGGCTGCGGTACGTGCGCGATCTCGGCGGCGCGCAGCCGGCCCGCGCTCAGCGCGACGACCGCGATCAGGCACGTCACCAGCGCGAACGAGAACGGCAGCGAGGTCGCGTGGGCGATACCGCCGATCAGACCGGGGGCGGCCAGGCCGGCGCCGTACGAGACGGTGGCGACCCCGGCGATGGCGTGCGCCGCGTGGTCGCCGGTGTGCCCGGCGGCGCTGAACGTCAGCGGCACCACCACCGCCACCCCGAGGCCGATCAGGCCGAACCCGACCACGCCCACGGCGGGCGCCCACGAGGTGACCACCAGGATCCCGCCGACGATGCCGAGCAGCCCCGCCACCCGTACGGTGCTGACGGCGCCGACGCGGCGCACCACGGCGTCGCCGACGAGGCGGCCACCGGTCATCGCGAACGCGAACGCGCTGTACGCGACCGCCGCCTGCCCTTCACTCGAGCCGAGGATCTCGCGCAGGTACACCGCGCACCAGTCGGCGGTCGCCCCCTCGGCGAACACCGCGCAGAAGCCGACCAGCCCGATGATCAGCACCGGCCCGCGCGGCAGCGAGAAGCGCGGCCCCTCCTCCGCCGCCGGCGCCGGGGCGCTGGGCAGCAGCCAGTGGCCCGCGGTGACGGCGACGACGGCGAGCAGCACCGCCATCACGCCGAGGTTGACCGGTGCGCCGATGCCGACGAACGCGGCGGCCGCGCCGATGCCGGAGCCGATCAGGCCGCCCAGGCTCCACATGCCGTGCAGGCCGGACATGACCGAGCGGCCGAGTCCCTGCTCGACGGCGACGCCTTCGGCGTTCATGGCGATGTCGGAGGTGCCCGCCGTGACGCCCGCGAGCAGCAGCATGCCCATGAACGCCCAGACGTTGGGGGCCAGTGCCAGCACGCCGATCGCGGCGCACCAGGCCACGATGAGCACCCGGGTGGCGGTGCGGCCGCCGACGCGGGCGATGAGCCGTCCGGTGAACGGCATGGAGCTGAGTGAGCCGATCGCGGGCATGATCAGTGCCAGCCCGAGGCGGCCCTGGCTGAGGTGCAGGTGTTCGGCGATCCACGGGATGCGCGCGGCGAAACTGCCGCTGGCGGCACCGTGTACGGCGAAGATGGTGGCGACCGCCCAGCGGGCGCGTGTCAGGTCCCGGCTCACGTCAGGACCTTACGCGCGAGAGCGCTCTCAGTGTCAACCCCGTGTCACACGGCGGCCAGGATCAGTGCCGTCGCCGACAGGCCCAGCCCGGCGACCTGGATCGCGCGCAGCCGCTCGCCGTTGACCGCGAGAGCGAGCAGCACGGTGCTGGCCGGGTACAGCGAGGCGATCGGGGCCACGATGCTCAGCTGCCCGGCATTGGCCGCGAGCAGGTACAGGCCGTTGGCCGCGATGTCGAGGCAGCCCGCGAGCGCGGTCAGCGCCAGCACCCGGCCGCGCAGCACCAGCGTGCCGCCCATGGGGCGCAGCAGCGCCAGCCCGATCGGGATCGAGGCCAGTCGCGCGCCGGCCAGCGGCCACATGCCCGCGCTCGGCCCGGCCTGCGCCAGCAGCAGGAAGAACACCCCGAAGAAGGCCCCCGAGGACAGGGCCAGCCCGATCACCCGGGGCGTGACGGCACTCGCGCCAGCCGACGGGCCGAGACTGACCAGCGCGATGGCCAGCACCGCGCAGGCCGCGGCGGCCAGCGGCACCGCACCCGGCCGCTCGCCGAGGGCGAGCCCGCCCGCCAGCGGGACCAGGGCCGAGGTGACCGCGGTGATCGGCGCCACCACGGACATGGCGCCGCTGGCCAGGCCCTGGTAGAGCAGGACGATGCCGAACAGGCCGGCGACCCCGGAGGCCGCGCCCCAACCCAGGGCCGACACGCCGAGCCGACCCGGGACCAGCAGCAGGAAAACTGCGATCATCGGTATCGCGCACAGCTGCGAGACGACGGTCACCGAGAACGAGTGGCCGCGCACGCTCGCGGCACCCTGCTGGACCGCCTTGCCACCGCAGAAGTCCGCTGTGCCCCAGACCAGGGCGGATGTACCGGCGAGCAGGATGGCGATCACAGCGTGTTCGTATCACGACGGCGACCGCGGAGGACAGGGGTGTCGACCGACATGACGGCAGACCAGACCCGGACGGCCGACCGGCACGCGCGTGCGCCCCGACCCCGTCAGGTGCCGATAGAGGAGATCAACGCGGCGGTGGCGCTGCACGTGCGCGCGCTGCGTACCGGGCGGGGGTGGTCGCTGGACGAGCTGTCCGGCCGGTCCGGGGTGAGCAAGGGCATGCTGGTGCAGATCGAAGCCGGGCGGACCAACCCGAGCGTGGGCACGCTGGCCCGGATCGCGGACGCGTTCGGGGTGGCCGTGGCCCGGCTGCTGCAGCCGACCGCCGACCGCAGCGTGCACCTGAGCGACTTCGAGGAGGGCCCGGTGCTGTGGCGGGGCGGGCGGGGCGGCACCGGGCGGCTGCTGCGCGGGGTCACCGATCCGGCCACGGTCGAGCTGTGGGACTGGCGGTTCGCCCCGCACGAGCGGTACGACGCCGAGGAGCAGCAGCCCGGCGCGCGGGAGCTGGCGCATGTGCTGATCGGGCAGATCACGGTGACCATCGACGGCGAGGACCACCTGGTGCAGGCGGGGCAGACGCTGGACTTCCGGGGCGACCGGGCGCACACCTACCGCAACCCGCAGGACACCCCGGCCCGGCTGGTGATGCTGGTGGTGATGCCGCCGGGCGAGTACACGCACCGTCGCGGCGCCCGCTGAGCAGACGGGAAGAGCCCGCACCGTCGGGTGCGGGCTCTTCCGGTGGGCACGAGGCTAAGCGGTCTTCTCTTCGCGGTGGTGCCGGGCGCGGCGGCCGGTGCTGATGTCGCGCCGGGGCACGATGGTCGGGTAGACCTTCTCCAGCACCGTGGCGCGGGTGATCAGGACGCGCTCGGCGTTGGGGTCGCTGGGCACCTCGTACATCACGGAGAGCAGGACCTCCTCCATGATGGCGCGCAGGCCGCGGGCGCCGGTGTTGCGCAGCATCGCCTGGTCGGCGATCGCCTCCAGCGCCTCGGTGTCGAAGTCGAGCACCACGTTGTCGAGCTCGAACAGGCGCTGGTACTGCTTCACCAGGGCGTTGCGGGGCTCGGTCAGGATCTTGACGAGCGCCTCGCGGTCGAGGCTGCGCACCGTGGTGATCACCGGCAGGCGGCCGATGAACTCGGGGATGATGCCGAACTTCAGCATGTCCTCGGGCATCACCTTGGCCAGCGTCTCGTCGCTGACCCGGTGGTCGGTCACGGCGCGCAGGTGGGCGCCGAAGCCCAGCCCGGAGCGGGCGGTGCGCTGCTCGATGATCTGCTCCAGGCCCGCGAACGCGCCGCCGCAGATGAACAGGATGTTCGTGGTGTCGATCTCGACGAAGTCCTGGTGCGGGTGCTTGCGCCCGCCCTGCGGCGGGACGTTGGCCCGGGTGCCCTCGAGGATCTTCAGCAGGGCCTGCTGCACGCCCTCGCCCGAGACGTCGCGGGTGATCGAGGGGCTGTCCGACTTGCGCGCGATCTTGTCGATCTCGTCGATGTAGACGATGCCGGTCTCGGCGCGCTTGATGTCCCAGTCGGCGGCCTGAATGAGCTTGAGGAGGATGTTCTCGACGTCCTCACCCACGTATCCGGCCTCGGTGAGCGCGGTGGCGTCGGCGATGGCGAACGGGACGTTCAGCATGCGCGCCAGCGTCTGGGCCAGGTGGGTCTTGCCGGTGCCGGTCGGCCCGATGAGCAGGATGTTGCTCTTGGCCACCTCGACCGACTCACCGCCGCGGGTGTGCGCCGCGTCGGCCTGCAGCCGCTTGTAGTGGTTGTACACCGCCACGGCCAGGGCCTTCTTGGCCTGGTCCTGGCCCACCACGTATGAGTCGAGGAACTGGCAGATCTCCATCGGCTTGGGCAGCTCCTCCCAGCGGACCTGCTCCTCGCCGGCGAGCTCCTCTTCGATGATCTCGTTGCAGAGGTCGATGCACTCGTCGCAGATGTAGACCCCGGGGCCTGCGATGAGCTTCTTGACCTGCCGTTGCGACTTGCCGCAGAAGGAGCATTTCAGCAGGTCGCCGCCGTCGATCCGTGCCACCTACGACTCCCCCTGCCCCTGAAGCTGACGAACGCCGCGCCGGTCCCAGCGGCGCAAGCATCGGTTCTGTGATGACGTTACCTGTTGTGAGCCGTTTTGCGGCGCCCCCACCCCGGCTGCCATGACGACGATTCTGTCACGTCCCCCCGACAACCGCTTCGGCGCCGTCCACCCGATGGGGTGAACGGCGCCGACAGGCGGAAGGGTCAGCGGGCCCCGGCCATCGCGGACTTCTTACGGTACGACAGCACCGAGTCGACCAGGCCGTAGTCGACCGCCTCACCGGCCGTGAGGATCTTGTCACGGTCGATGTCCTTCTTGACCTTCTCGACCGCCTGGCCGCTGTGGCGGGCCAGCATCTCCTCCAGCTGGGTGCGCATGCGCATGATCTCGCGGGCCTGGATCTCGATGTCGGAACCCTGACCGTAGCCACCCTCCGTCGCCGGCTGGTGGATGATGATCCGCGAGTTGGGCAGCGCCAGGCGCTTACCGGGCGTGCCCGCCGCCAGCAGCACCGCCGCCGCGCTCGCCGCCTGGCCCAGGCAGACCGTCTGGATGTCCGGGCGGACGAACTGCATGGTGTCGTAGATCGCGGTCATCGCGGTGAACGAGCCACCGGGCGAGTTGATGTACATGGTGATGTCGCGGTCCGGGTCGGCCGCCTCCAGCACCAGCAGCTGGGACATCACGTCGTTGGCTGACACGTCGTCGACCTGCACGCCGAGGAAGATGATCCGGTCCTGGAACATCTTCGCGTACGGGTCGATGGTCTGCTGGCCCGTGGTGGTCCGCTCGATGAACTGCGGCACGATGTAGCGATTGGACGGCTGGCCGAAGCTGGGCGTCATAGCTGGAAACATGTTGCTGCTCCTTCAGTTCCCGACCGGCGCCACGGACGTAGCGGTGATCACGTGGTCGATGAAGCCGTACTCTTTCGCCTGCTGGGCGTTGAACCAGCGGTCGCGGTCGCTGTCGGCCTCGATCTGCGCCACCGGCTGCCCGGTGTGCTGCGCGATCAGGTCGATCATCAGCTTCTTGGTGTAGATCATCTGCTCGGCCTGGATGGCGATGTCGGCCGCGGTGCCGCCGATGCCGCCGGACGCCTGGTGCATCATGATCCGCGCGTGCGGCAGCGCGGAGCGCTTGCCCTTGGCCCCGGAGCAGAGCAGCATCTGGCCCATCGAGGCCGCCATGCCCAGCGCGATCGTGGCCACGTCGTTGGAGATGAACTGCATCGTGTCGTAGATCGCCATGCCGTCGTAGACGGAGCCGCCAGGCGAGTTGATGTACAGGTAGATGTCGCGGTCGGGATCCTCGGCGGACAGCAGCAGCAGCTGCGCGCAGATCCGGTTGGCGACCTGCGTGTTGACGTCGCTGCCCAGGAAGACGATGCGCTCCTTCAGCAGGCGGTTGTACACAGAGTCGTCGAGGCCGCCGGCGATCGGATCGGAACCCCGCGCAGATGGAACGTGCAGCTCGCTCATATCGGCAGCCTTTCTCGTTGTCCTACAGCGACCCTAACCGCTGATTCCGACACCAGCTTCCCCAGTACCGACGTGTTCGCTGTGAGCGCACCACGCCCGTCGGTGACACCGGCAGGCCACACCGGCCGGAAAACAGGCGAGGGGATCCGCCGGGCCGATGGCCGACAGATCCCCTCGCCGTCACGTGCTCGGGCTCAGTGGTTGTGGCCCTCGTGGTCGCCGTGGTCGTGGCCGGCGTGGTCGTCGGCACCCTCGCGCAGCGAGTCCAGCGTCAGCACCTCGCCGTTGCTGTCGGTCATGATGACCCGCTCCATGACCAGCGCCAGCGCCTTGCCGCGACGCACGTCGCCGTAGACGGCGGCGGCGGCACCGGCCTGCACCAGGCGGTCGTAGTACTGCTGCGGGGCGACACCGGCGCGCTGGGCGCGGTGCACGATCTCGTGGCCGAACTCGTCGTCGGAGACCTGGACGTCCTCGGCCTCGGCGATGGTGTCGAGCACCAGCTGGATCCGGACGCCCTCGGCGGCCGCCTCGGACAGCTCGGTGTCGATCTGCTCCTCGGTCTTGTCCTCCGCCGCGAGGTACTCGTTCAGGCTGGCGCCCATCCGGTCCAGCTGCTCGACCATGGCGGCCTTGCGCTGCTCGACCTCGTCGGCCACCACGCCCTCCGGCGCCGGGACGTCGGCCCGCTTCACCAGCTCGGCCAGCGCCTTGTCCCGCGCGGCGTAGAGCTGCTCGACCTTCTTGACCCGGGTGATCCGCTCCGACAGGTCGCCGCGCAGCTGCTCCAGGGTGTCGAACTCGCTCGCCAGCTGGGCGAACTCGTCGTCCAGCGCCGGCAGCTCCTTCTCCTTGACCGTGCGGATGGTCACGGTCACGTCCGCGTCGCTGCCCGCGTGCTCGCCGCCCACCAGCTGGCTGGTGAAGGTCGCCGACTCGCCGGCCGCCAGGCCGACCACGGCCTCGTCCAGGCCCTTGAGCAGCTGACCCGAGCCCACCTCGTGGGACAGGTTGTTGGCGGTGCCGCCCTCGACCTCGGCGCCGTCGACCGTGGCCACCAGGTCCAGCTGCACGTAGTCGCCGCTGGCGGCCGCGCGCTCGACGGTCTTCAGGGTCGCGAACCGCTGGCGCAGCCCGTCGATCTGCTCGTCGATCTCCGAGTCGGCCACGGCCAGCGGGTCGACCTCGACCTTGATGCTGCTCAGCTCGGGCAGGGTCAGCTCGGGGCGCACGTCCACGTCGGCGGTGAACTTCAGCGGCTGGCCGTCGGCGAACTCCAGGTTGTCCACGGCCGGACGGCCCAGCAGCTTCACCTCGTGCTCACGCACGGCGGCGAAGATCTGCTGCGGGATGGCCTCCTCGATCGCCTCCTGCAGCACGGCGCCGCGGCCCACGCGCTGGTCGATGACCTGCGCCGGGATCTTGCCCTTGCGGAAGCCGGGGATGTTGACCTGCGCCGCGATCTCCCGGTACGCCTTCTTCAGGCTCGGCTCGAGCTCGGCGAACGGCACCTCGATGGCGAGCCGCACTCGCGTCGGGCTCAGAGTCTCGACGGTGCTCTTCACAGGCGTACTCCTTGAGATCTTTCGGGTCGTTTGGGGTTGCCTTGCGCAACTGTATGCCCCTCCGCGCGTGCCGATCGCACCGGCGCCGGTCGCGGAAAGAGCCCGGTCGAGTGTAGGCGACCGCCCGAGTCGTGCACCGCATCGGGCGGCTCTTGTCGGCAGATGTCACACCCTGCGGGCGCGTCAGCACCATAATAACGAGCAAAGCCGACAAACTGGGCAGGTAGTCCAGGAGGAGACCACCGTGCCACCGATCAATGTCACGCTGCTGCTGACCGCCGCGCTCGCCAGCGCGACCGGCCCCATGCTCGCGCTCCTGCCGGCGACGGCCGCGGGCGCCCCGCCGGCGGCCACGGCCGCGATCAGCATCGACGACGGCGTACGCCGCATCGAGGCGGGCGACACCGTGCGGTACCGCATCATCGCCCGCGGCGACGACCAGACCCAGGCCGCGACGGTCCGCCTCACCGTGCCCACCGGGCTGCGCGACGTCCGCGCCGACGGCGCGGCACAGACCGGCGACACCCTCAGCTGGCCCGCCCCGGCGGCCCGGCAGACCTCGTCCTACACCGCCGCCGCGACCCTCGACGGCGCCGCCGCCCCCGGCGACCTGGCCGCCACCGCCTGCCTGCAGGGCGTCGCCGCCCCGGTGGCCTGCGCCACCGACCTCGACCTGGTCGCCGCACCCGGCCGCGGGCCCGGCTGGGCCTGGCTCGGCTCGGCCTTCTTCGGGCTGCTCGCCGCCGTCGGCGCGCTCTGGCTCAACAAGAAGATCCGGCCGGAGCTGCTCACCCCGGCCAACGCCCACCTGATCTACAGCGACGGGCAGCCCGGTGGAGCCCCATCCGCCTGATCCGAACAAAGCCCCACCGGGGGTTCCTGCCGCGACGGCGGCGCGTACGGCCGCCCGCAGCCGGGAGTGATCGCTTCCCCCGTCCCTGACCTCAGGGTATGCCCCAAGCATCGCCAGAGCGGGTGAATCAGGAGGAAAGCTCACAACGAGACATGGCATATGGGTGTGCGTCCGGCACGGCCCAACGCATACACTTCCGGGGGCGCCGGTGACGGCGCGACGGGGTGTAGCGCAGCTTGGTAGCGCACTCGCTTTGGGAGCGAGGGGCCGTCGGTTCGAATCCGGCCACCCCGACCGGCAACGGTCGGCGCACCGCGACCTCGGCGCGCGACGTTGTGGCGGCCCCGGTTATACTCGGGACCACGCGGGCGTAGCTCAATGGTAGAGCTTCAGTCTTCCAAACTGACTACGCGAGTTCGATTCTCGTCGCCCGCTCCATAGAAGAAGCCCCGGGACCGATGGTCCCGGGGCTTCTTCGCGCGTGCGTGCGGTCCGCGGGTACGG
>NZ_JASAMB010000051.1 GCF_029948125.1 Catellatospora sp. KI3 | reverse complement strand
CCACTTTTCGTCCTCTGGATAGGCCAGCGTCAATGCTAAGTGCCGCCCGTCCCGCCCCACGTAACCGCAGTTTCCCGGAAAAGGCGGCGACGCTCACCCGCTCGTCCAGGTTTGGCGTCGAACGCTACCGATCAGTAGGTACGCGGCGGTAACTTGAAGTCCAGGGCGACAGACGACAGGGGTGTCGATATGACGACCACGCAGCGAGAGGTGAGCGCAGACCAGTCCCGGCAGGTGGCCGAGGCCGCCCGGGAGAGCCAGTGGCTCAAGCCGAGCTTCGGCAAGCAGCTGTTCCTCGGCCGGCTCCGGATGGACCTGATCCACCCGTGGCCCCAACCCGCACCCGACCCCGACGCCGAGCAGTTCCTCGCCCGGCTGGAACGCTACGTCAGCACCGAGGTCGACGGCGCCGCCATCGAGCGCGAGGCCCGCATCCCCGACGAGGTGTTCCACCGCCTCGCCGACCTGGGCGCCTTCGGCATGAAGATCGACCCCGCGTACGGCGGCCTCGGCCTGTCCCACCTCGACTACTGCCGCGCGCTGGAGCTGGCCGGCTCGGTCAGCCCCGCCATCGGCGCGCTGCTGTCGGCGCACCAGTCCATCGGCGTGCCGCAGCCGCTCAAGCTGTTCGGCACCGCCGAGCAGAAGCAGCGCTTCCTGCCGAGGCTGGCCGCGGGCGAGGTGTCGGCGTTCCTGCTCACCGAGCCCGACGTCGGCTCCGACCCGGCCCGGATGTCGGCCACCGCCACCCCGGTCGAGGGCGGCTACCGGCTCAACGGGGTGAAGCTGTGGGCCACCAACGGCACCGTGGCCACGCTGCTGGTGGTGATGGCGCTGGTGCCGAAGTCGGAGGGGCACCGGGGCGGCATCACCGCGTTCGTGGTCGAGGGCGACGCCGACGGGGTGACCGTGGAGCGCCGCAACGCGTTCCTCGGCCTGCGCGGGCTGGAGAACAGCGTCACCCGGTTCCACGACGTGTTCGTACCGGCCGAGAACGTCATCGGCGGCGAGGGCCGGGGCCTGAAGATCGCGCTGAGCACGCTGAACACCGGGCGGCTGTCGCTGCCCGCGATGTGCGTCGGCGCGGCGAAGTGGTCGCTGAGCGTGGCCCGGCAGTGGTCGGCGCAGCGGGTGCAGTGGGGACGGGCGGTCGGGCAGCACGAGGCGGTCGCCACGAAGATCGCGTACCTCGCGGCCACGGCGTACGGCATGGAGTCGATGCTCGACCTGTGCTGCATGCTCGCCGACGACGACCGCAACGACTTCCGCATCGAAGCCGCCCTGGTCAAGCTGTACGGCTCCGAGCACGGCTGGCGCGTGGTCGACGAGCTGGTGCAGATCCGCGGCGGGCGCGGCTACGAGAGCGCCGAGTCGCTGGCCGCCCGCGGCGAGAAGGCGATCGGCGTCGAGCAGCTGCTGCGCGACATGCGCATCAACCGCATCTTCGAGGGCTCGACCGAGATCATGCACCTGTTCATCGCGCGCGAGGCCGTCGACCAGCACCTGTCGGTCGCGGGCGCCCTGATCGACCCGAAGTCCGGCGTCGGCGCCAAGGCCAAGGCGCTCGGCAGCGCGGCCTGGTTCTACGCCCGCTGGCTGCCCACGCTGCTGGTCGGCCGGGGCACCTTCGGCGGGTACGGCTCCTTCGGCCGCCTGGCCAGGCATGTCCGCTTCGCCGAACGGGCCTCGCGCCGCCTGGCCCGGGACACGTTCCGGGGCATGGCCCGCTGGCAGGGGCGGCTGGAGCACCGGCAGGCGTTCCTGGGCCGGATCGTCGACATCGGCGCCGAACTTTTCGCCATCGCCGCGGTCTGCTCCCGGGCGACCGCATCCGGGCAGCGCGAACAGCTCGAACTCGCCGACGCGTTCTGCCGCCAGGCCCGCGACCGGGTGGCGGTGCTGCGCCGGGCGCTCTGGCACAACACCGACGCCGCCGACGCGGCCCTGGCCCGCCGGGTGCTCGACGGCGCGTACCCGGAGCTGGAGCAGGGGATAGTGCCGACGCCGACCGGGGGCGACTGGGTCGCCGAGTGGCACCCCGGCGCGTCCACCGCCCCCGACCTCCGCCGCCGCATCCCACCCCGCTGAGCGCCTTACGCCCGGGGGGTGCCGCGGAGGCCGAGGCGGCGCAGTTCGAGGGCGGCGAGCTGGTCGATCGCCGCCGGATCGCCCCGGCGCCAGCCGGCGACGACGCTGCTGTCCAGCGAGGCGACGCGGCGCAGCGGGGCGGTGGCCAGGGCGCGCAGGGCGAGCAGTTCGCTGCCGCTCTCGTACCGGCGCAGCTTGGCCGCCGTGCTCGCGGACCGGATCCAGGACAGCCGCAGCGGCAGCCACAGCGCCAGCGCGATCAGCACCGGCAGCCCGGCGGTCAGCCAGGCCAGCGCGGTGGCCAGGTCGCCGATGGCGGCCTGCTGGCTGCGGCCCGCCTCGGCGATGGTGGTGGCGGCCTTGGCGGCGTTGCCGAACGGCGCGCTGAGCTCGTCGCCGACCAGCGGGATGCCGTGCGCGCGGGCCTGCACCGAGGCGAGGTCGCCGGCCAGGCTGCTACCGGCGCTCTCCAGCTTCTGCCCGGGCACGGCCAGCTGCTGGACCAGGTGGTACAGCGTGACCGCCGCCCAGATCCACACCGCACTCCACACGATCGCGGCCGCGTCGGCGACGATCTGCCGGGTGAACCGCCACGGCTTCTCCGCATAGAGTTTCATGCCAGTATTGTGATCCGCCGACCCGGCCGGGAAACCCCTACCGCGCGAGCCTCAGGGGTTGGCACAGCCCCGGCAGGTTCCGAAGATCTCCAGCGTATGGCTGACGTCCACGAACCCGTGCTGCGCCGCCACCCGGTCGGCCCACGACTCGACCGCCGGCCCCGCCACCTCGACGGTACGGCCGCAGGAGCGGCACACCAGGTGGTGGTGGTGCCCGTCGGAGCAGCGTCGGAACAGCTGCTCGCCGCCCGGCGGGCGCATCACGTCGATGTCGCCCGCGTCGGCCAGCGCCTGCAGCGTCCGGTACACGGTGGTCAGGCCGACCCGCTCGCCGCGGTCGCGCAGCATCGCGTGCAGGTGCTGGGCGCTGTGGAAACCCTCCACCTCGGACAGCAGCGTGGCCACGGCCGAGCGCTGCCGGGTGTTGCGGGCGGGCGCGGTCACGGCCGCCCCTCTCCGGCGTGGGTGACGGCGTCGGCCACGATGTGCGCCACGTGCTCGTCGACCAGGGAGTACGCGATCTCGCGGCCGTGCCGCTCGGCGCGCACCACCCCGGCCGAACGCAGCACGCGCAGGTGCTGCGACACCAGTGGCTGCGTCACCTGCAGCCGGTCGACCAGCTCGTGCACGTGCCGGGGCCCGGTGGCGGCCAGTTCGGTCACGATCGCGATGCGCACCGGTGCGGCCAGCGCCCGCAGCAGCTCTCCGGCGCGCGCGTAGGACTCGGTGTGGCTCACGTCCCCCACGGTAGCCTCGTTCGCCGACAGGCTCCCAATCGCCCGCATTTCAGCAGTCAAGTGCGCACTCCGGCGGTTCGGCGCTCACCGGCGCGGGCGCGGGCCGCCGCAGCCGGCGCAGCACCGCGGTGACGGCCGCGACCCCGACGAACAGCGCGATGGCGGTGAGCACGATGGTCGCCCCGGTCGCGGTGTTGAATCCGGCCGAGATCGTGGTGCCGGCGCCCGCCGCGACCAGTCCACCGAGGATGGACAGGGCCATCGTGCCGCGGAAGCCGCGCGAGACCAGCTGCGCGGCGGCGACCGGGACCACCATCAGGGCGCTGATCAGCAGCAGCCCGACCGAGCGCATCGCCACGGTGACGGTGACCGCGGTCATCACGGCCAGCAGCAGGTTGAGCAGGCGCACCGGCAGGCCGGAGACCTTGGCGTACTCCTCGTCCTGGCAGATCGCGAACAGCCAGGGCCGCAGCCCGAGGGTCACCGCCAGCACGCACGCGCCCAGCACCCCCATCACGACCAGGTCGGTGGGGTTCAGGGTGAGCGGCGAGCCGAACAGGTACGCGGTCAGGTTGGCGTTGCTCTTGCCCGGCGCGAGCTGCACCAGGAACACGCCGCCGGAGATGCCGCCGTAGAACAGGATGGCCAGCGCCATGTCGCCGGAGGTGCGGCCGCGTTCGCGGATCAGCTCGACCGCGACCGCGCCCAGCGCCGACACGATGATCGCGGTCAGCACCGGCGACGCGCCGGTGAGCAGCCCGACGCCGACGCCGGTGAGCGCGATGTGGCCGATGCCGTCGCCGATCAGCGACATCTTGCGCTGCACCAGGTAGATGCCCAGCGACGGGGCGATGAGCCCGGTGATCAGGGCGCCGATCAGCGCGTACTGCATGTACTGGTGGGACAGCACGTCGAAGAGGTTCATCAGCGCGACCCCCAGATGCTCGGCGGATCCTGGGGCCCGTGCGGGTGCACGTGGTCGTGGTGGGGGTCGGCGTGGTGGCCGGTCGGGTGGGGGACCGCGCCGTCGTGCGCGATCACCCCGTCGTGTACGACCACCGCCCGGCTGATCACCGGCTGCAGCGGCCCGAGCTCGTGCGCGACGAGCAGCACGGTGCCGCCGCCGGTGACGAAGTCGCGCAGCGCCCGCGCGAACGCCTCCTGCGAGGCGGCGTCGACCCCGGCCGTCGGCTCGTCCAGCACCAGCAGGTCGGGCTGGCCGGCCAGGGCGCGGGCGATCAGAGTGCGCTGCTGCTGGCCGCCCGACAGCGACGCGACCGGGTCGTGCACCCGGTCGACCAGGCCGACCGCGGTGAGGGCGTCGGTCACGGCGCGCGTGTCGCCGGAGCGGCGCGGCCGCAGGAAGCCGCGCGCAGCCAGCCGCCCCGAGGCGACGACCTCGCCGACGGTGGCGGGCACGCCGCCTCCGGCGCCGAGGCGCTGGGGTACGTACCCGATGCGGTGCCACTGGCGGAAGCGCCGCCGGGGCACCCCGAACAGGGTGACCTCGCCGGAGGCGAGCGGGACCAGCCCGAGGGCGGCCCGGACCAGGGTGGACTTGCCGCTGCCGTTGGCGCCGAGGATCGCCACGACCTCGCCCGCGCCGACGGACAGGTTCACGTCACGGAGCACGGGGCGGTCGTCGTAGGCGACCGCCCCGTGCTCGACGGTGAGAACCGGTAAGGAGTTCATGCACAGCCCAACGCGGCACGGAGCGCTTCGAGATTGGTACGCATCACCGACAGGTAGTCACCCGTGCCGCCCTCGGTCAACCCCTCCAGCGGGTCGAGCACCGCCGTCTTGGCGCCGACCTCGGCGGCCAGCGTCTCGGCGACCTTCGGCGACACCAGCGTCTCGAAGAAGATCGTGGTGGCGCCCAGCCGCTTGGCCTCGGCGGCCACGGTCGCCAGCTGCTGCGGGGTGGGCTCGGTGTCGGGGGTGAGGCCGGACAGGGCGATCTGCGTCAGGCCGTACCGGTCGGCGAGGTAGCCGAAGGCGGCGTGGCTGGTGACGATCTCGTGCCGCTGGCACTGCTTGAGCCCGGCAGCGTACTCCCCGTCGAGCTTGGTCAGCTCCTGCAGCAGCGCGTCGGCGTTGTCGGCGTAGTCGGCGGCGTGGTCGGGGTCGAGCTGCGACAGCCTGCCGGAGACGGTGCCCGCGATCGCGGCCAGGCGGGTCGGGTCGAGCCACACGTGCGGGTCGGGCGCGCCGGCGTCCTCGGTGGCGCCGCGGTGGTTGGCGCCGGTGGCGGGCGGGGTGACCGTGGACACGTCCAGGTCGTGCCCGGCGGCGTTCTGCCCGACGGCGTCGTCGAGCTGCGGCTGGACGCCCTTGAACCGGATCACCAGCTTCGCGTCGGAGATCTCGCCGATCTGGGACGGCTTGAGCTCGATGTCGTGCGGCTCGGCGCCGGGCTGGGCCAGGTTGGTGACCTTGACGTGGTCACCGCCGATGCGCTCGGTCACGAACTGCAGGGGGTAGAAACCGGTCACGACGGACACCTTGCCGTCGTCGCCCGAGGTCCCGGAGCAGGCCGCCAGGGCGAGCAGCAGCACAGTGGCGGCGCCGCCGACGGCGGCGCGGCGCAGGGATCGGCTCAACATGAATCCCACTGTGGCTGAAAATGAGAACGATTGTCAAAACCGCATAGATGCATAACGTGGTATGCCCAGCGTGCGGGGCCGATGATCACGCAAGTTGCCGGGCAATCGGGCGATCGAAGCTCTCGCTTCCGCCCGGTTGCCCGGCAACTCGAACGATCAAGGGGTGAGGCGCAGCGCGGCGGCGAGGACGAGCAAGGCCAGCACCACCACGCGCAGCACCCGGGTGGAGCGCGGCTGCACCCGCCAGGTGGTGGCCAGCAGCGCGGCCAGCGCACAGGCGAGCAGGAGCAGCAGCACCCCGCTGTACGGCGCGGGCAGCAGCAGCGCCAGGGCCAGCACCGCGAGGGTGCCCAGGAAGGCGGGCAGCCGTCCGATCCGCGCCAGCCGGTTCAGCAGTGAGTTCTGCGGCACAGGCTCGACCACGTGTTCTCCAACCTCGTCAGCGCCGTCAGCGGCGTCGGGCGTTAAGAAGGGGCCCTTCCCCTACGGAGAACGATAAGAAGGGACCCTTCCTTACCTCGGGGGCGGGGGGCCTTAGGCTGCGGAGTGTGCTGATGTTCAACCGGTTCGTGATCACTGAGGATGTGGACGGCTTCGTCGTGCGGGCCCACGCCGCGCTGGCCGCGCTGGCCGCCCGCCCCGGGTACGTGCGCGGCGAGCTGACCCGGTCGCTGGACGAGCCGGAGCACTGGTGCCTGCTCACCGAGTGGGAGAGCGTGGGGGCCTACCGGCGGGCGCTGGGCGGGTTCGACGTCAAGGTCACCGCGACGCCGCTGCTGGCCCAGTCGCTGATGGAGCCGTGCGCGTACGAGTCGCTGGCCGCGGCCGAACCCGGCGGCGAGGTCGTCGCCCGCGCGAGTGACCGGGCCTGATCAGCGCGTGATCAACCGCGCGGGAGCGGACTGCGGCACCTACGCAATATGATCGCGGCCATGACGGAGATGTCCGCGTCCCCCGCGGTGCCGCCGGGCCCCGGGGCCCGACCGCCGTTCCCGGCCGCGCCGACCGAGGGCGGCGGCACCCGGCTGGGCTGGGGGCTGGGCATCGCCGCGCTGCTGCTGGTGCTGTGCTGCGGCGGCGGGCTGGTGGCCGGCACGGGCATGCTGGCCACGCAGGTGGAGGCGTTCAACGAGCAGGCCCGGACCAAGGTCGCCCACTACCTCGACGCACTGCGCGACCACGACTACGAGAAGGCCTACGACCAGCTCTGCGACGCCGAGCAGAAGCAGCTCGACCTCGACCGGTTCACCCGCCGTGAGCAGACCCGGCCCGAGCAGGTGAAGTCGTACGAGCTGGGCAAGGTCTCGTTCAGCGGCGCCGACCTGGAGCTGCCGGTCGACGAGGTCTACACCGACGGCACCAGCGAGCAGGTCGTCTACTACCTGGTCCAGGACCGCAGGACGGCCCAGTTCGAGGTCTGCGGACGCGGCTGAGCGGGGCGCGACCGGCGCCGGGCACCCCGGGCCTGTGCAGTAGCGTTAACCGGATGCGGGTCACCGTACGTGACCCGTAGTGTCTTGATCGTCGTGCGGGTGCGCCCCGCCGACCTCCGCCGACAGCCAGCCGGCGGCAAACTCCAATGGAATGGAGCCCGAAATGCCCGCGGACCGGATCGACTCCGTCGTAAGCCTGGCCAAGCGCCGGGGTTTCGTCTACCCGTCGAGCGAGATCTACGGCGGCACCCGCTCGGCCTGGGACTACGGCCCGCTCGGCGTGGAGCTGAAGGACAACGTACGGCGCCAGTGGTGGAAGACCATGGTCCAGCAGCGCGACGACATCGTCGGCCTGGACTCGGCCGTCATCCTGTCCCGCCAGGTCTGGGAGGCCTCGGGCCACCTGGAGGCGTTCGTCGACCCGCTGACCGAGTGCACCAGCTGCCACAAGCGGTTCCGCGCCGACCACCTGGAGGAGGCGTTCCTGGCGAAGAAGCCGGGCGCGACCTTCGTGCTCTCGGACCTGAACTGCCCCAACTGCGGCAACAAGGGCGTGTTCACCGAGCCGCGCATGTTCAACGGCATGATGAAGACCTTCCTCGGCCCGGTCGAGAGCGCCGAGGGCGTGCACTACCTGCGCCCGGAGACCGCGCAGGGCATCTTCGTGAACTACGCCAACGTCGCGACCAGCGCGCGCAAGAAGCCGCCGTTCGGCATCGCGCAGGTCGGCAAGAGCTTCCGCAACGAGATCACCCCGGGCAACTTCATCTTCCGTACGCGTGAGTTCGAGCAGATGGAGATGGAGTTCTTCGTCGAGCCCGGCACCGACGAGCAGTGGCACGAGTACTGGCTCGAGCAGCGCTGGAACTGGTACCTCGACCTCGGCATCTCGCCGGAGAACCTGCGGCTGTTCGAGCACCCGAAGGAGAAGCTGTCCCACTACTCCAAGCGGACGGTGGACATCGAGTACCGCTTCAAGTTCGGCGGCACCGACTTCTCCGAGCTGGAGGGCATCGCCAACCGCACCGACTTCGACCTCACCACGCACAGCAAGCACTCCGGCGTCGACCTGTCCTACTTCGACCAGGACAAGGGCGAGCGCTGGATGCCGTACGTGATCGAGCCCGCGGCCGGTCTGACCCGCGCCGTGCTCGCCTTCATGCTGGAGGCGTACGACGAGGACGAGGCGCCCAACACCAAGGGCGGCGTGGACAAGCGGACGGTCATGCGCTTCGACAAGCGGCTGGCGCCGGTGAAGGTGGCCGTGCTGCCGCTGTCGCGCAACGAGCAGCTCTCGCCGAAGGCCCGTGAGCTGCAGAAGACGCTGTCGCTGCGGTGGAACGTCGACTTCGACGACGCCCAGGCGATCGGCCGCCGCTACCGCCGCCAGGACGAGATCGGCACGCCGTACTGCGTGACGGTCGACTTCGACACCTTGGAGGACAACGCCGTGACGGTCCGTGATCGTGACTCGATGGCGCAGGAGCGGGTGTCGCTGGACCGGCTGGAGACGTACCTGATCGAGCGCCTGCCCGGCTGCTAGATCCACTCTGAACTGGCAGAAGTCCCCGCGAACCGGACGGTTCGCGGGGACTTCGCAGCCGGGGCGAGACCGGTCCCGGGCAGATTCCGAGTTTCATTCGAGTCGGGCCCGGTAACATACGGACAGTGACCACCATCGAGATCGAAAAGGTGAAGGGCGTGCCTCCGGCCAAGCGACGGCCCTGGCGGGCGGCCCTGGTCGGCGCGGCGGCGGTGCTGCTGGCGCTGTTCCTGGCCGGTCACCGGTTCGTGCCCAACTGGCACGGGGTCGGCAGCATCCTCGACACGGTGGCACCCGTCTTCGGCCTGGCGATCCCGGTGCTGGTGGTGCTGGCGCTGCTGGCCCGGTCCTGGCGCGCGCTGCTGGTGGTCGCGCTGCCCGCCGTGATCTGGGCCGCGATGTTCGGCCGGGCGCTGCTGCCCCCGCCGGGCGGCCCGGTCGACCTGCGCGTGGCCAGCCAGAACCTGTACGCCGAGAACCCGGACCCGGCCACCACCGTCACCGCCCTCACCGCGGGCGCCCCCGACCTGCTCGCGCTGCAGGAGGCCAGCGGCGGCACGCTGGAGTCGGTCGCCGAGGGCCTGTCCGGGCAGTACCCGTACAGCGCCCGCCGCTCGACGGTCGCCCTGCTCAGCCGCTACCCGATCGCGACCGTCTCCGACGTGGACACCGGCCTGGACTGGGTCCGCGCGCTGCGCGCCATGGTGCGCACCCCCAAGGGCGAGGTCGCCGTGTACGTGGTGCACCTCGGCTCGGCCCGGGTCAACGACACCGCCACCCGCGACCGCACCGTCGACATGCTGGCCGAGGCGATCCGCTCGGACAGCGCGCAGCGGGTCGTCGTGCTCGGCGACTTCAACACCGCGACCACCGACCGCGCCATCGCGCCGCTGACCGACCAGCTGGCCGACGCGCAGGCCGACGCGGGCTGGGGCTTCGGCTTCACCTGGCCGTCCACGCTGCCGTTCATGCGCCCTGACCAGGTGCTCTACCGTGGACTGACGGCGACGGAGGCGGGGGTGCGCCGCACCCCGGGCACCGACCACCGCGCGGTCACCGCGGGCTTCGCATTCTGAATCGTGCCGACAACGTGACTGAATCTCTTATCGGGAC
>NZ_JASAMB010000050.1 GCF_029948125.1 Catellatospora sp. KI3 | reverse complement strand
AGCAGAAAAGCAGATGCGGGCGGGTCAGTTCTCGCGGGCGGCCGGTGCGCCGCCGAAGAGGACGTCGTCCCAGCTCGGCAGGCGCTTGCGCGGCTTGTCGCCGGTGGCGGCACCGGCCGCGTCGGCGGGTGCCTGACGGCGCGGCCGCAGCACCGCCAGCGACGGGACGGCCGGCACCTCCTTGGGCGCGTCCGGGTCCTCGTCGAAGGCGCTGCCCGCGCCGCCGATGGTCGCGGCGGCCGGGCGCTGGCGCGGCGTCTCCGAGGGCACGTCGAGGCCGCGGCCGGGGCCCGCGCCCAGCGGCCGGTCCAGCGCTGCGACCAGCGCGTCCCGGCCCGCCCGGATCGGGTCGCGGCTGGGGCGGCGCGTCGCGTCGGTGGCCGCGGGCAGCCCGTGCCCGCTGCGGCTGGGCGGCGGGGTCTGGCCCGCGTTCGGGTCCTGGCCCAGGATCTGCGTGGGACGCTCGGCGCACAGGTACTGCGCCATGTCGTCGTGCGGGGAGACCTGCTGCCGGTTGCGGTCCAGCTCCCAGATCGCCTGCGCGGTGGCCTTGCCCGAGGGCCAGGTCGCCACGACGCGCCAGGTGCCGTCCTCGCGCCGGTACGCGTCCCAGGAGATCTTCTCCGTGTCGATGCCGTGCTGGGCCAGCCGCCCGTCCACGACGTCGGCCAGGGTCGCGTTCTTGTCCGAGTTCTTCAACCGGGTGCGGCGCGCGTGCTGGGCCAGCATGGCCCGCTCCTGCAGCACCGGACCGGCGTAGCGCAGCACCCGGTCCACCGGGACGCCGGCCACGCGGGCCACGTCATCGGCGGACTCGCCCGCGCGGATGCGGGACTGGATGTCGCGCGGCGACAGCACCGGGTTGGCGTCGAACGGCACCGCCGCGATGGTCACCAGGTGCGAGCCGCCCGAGCCCCGGTCGGGGTGGGTGGCGGTCGTGACGCGGTCGTCGATGGGCAGCGCGAGTAGACGGCCCACCTCGTCCGCGAGGACGAGCGCCTGGCCGTCTTCGGAGAGGGCGACGAACCGCACTGGCCGCATCGCTATCCTCCGTCCCCTGTGCCTGTCCATACCGGGGCTACCGGGGGGAGCTCCCGGCCGCGGTATGACGTTCTCACCCGACACCGTACGCGCTGAGGGCGCGCCCGCGCACCCGCCACGCCGAGTGTGGCGACGCGCTCACGTTCAAGAGTCGAAATCCGTCCACCCCGGACCGGCGCTGATCAGGCGTTGCGCGCGGCGGCCAGCGAGGTGTCGAGTCCGCGCTTGAGGCGGCGGCCCAGCGGCCGTTCGACGTACCGGTGGATCAGCCAGGCGGCGCCGAGCATCAGCGCGAGGACGCCGGCCAGCAGCAGCCAGGCGGGCACGTGCGGGTGCAGGCCGCGGATGAGGGTCTGCCCGATGGCCTGGTGGATCAGGTAGAGCGGGTACGTCAGCGCGCCCGCGGTGACCAGCCAGCGGCCGCGCACGCGGGCGAGCCCGCCCAGCGCCACCGCGATCATGATGCCCCAGAAGGCGGTGACCACGGCGGCGACGGCCCACCAGTTGAGGTGCAGCACGACGACGCCGTCGTACTTCTCCAGCCGGTACAGCGCGATCAGCCAGTTGACCCCGACCAGCCCCCAGAGCAGCAGGTTCGCGCCGAACCGGTGGATCAGGAACAGCGCCGTCCCGGCCACGAAGTAGGGGGCGAAGTTCGGCACGATCAGGTTGTCCAGCCAACCTTCGTGCCAGGAGCTGGAGAAGGCGGCCACGATCGTCCACAGGGCACAGAAGTAGACGACCCGCCGGTATGTCACGCCCAGCCACACGACGATCGCGAACAGCAGGTAGAAGCGCAGCTCCGCGCCGAGTGACCAGTACGACCAGTCCTGGTCGGTGACGCCGAGCCCGCTCTGCAGCATGGTCAGGTTGGCCAGCGACTGCGGCGCGGACAGCGGGCCGCGCAGCACCGGCCACAGCGCCAGCACCGCTGTGGTGAGGATCACCCCGAGCCAGTACGCCGGGAACAGCCGCACGATCCGCGACACCGCGAACTGCCCGAGGCTGCGGCCCCAGCTGCTCATGCAGATGACGAACCCGGAGATGAGGAAGAACAGGTTCACCCCGAGCCAGCCGAACTTGGACACCGAGGCCAGCACGCCGAAGTGCTCCTCCGGCCGCACGCCCCACGGGCCGCGCACCAGGTGGTGCGCCACCACCATCAGCGCGGCGACCAGCCGCAGCCCGTCGAGCACCAGCAGCCGCGGCAGGGCGGGCGCGGCCGGCTCGGTTGCGCCGTCGGCCGGGGCGGACTGCTCGGGCACTGCCTCCGGTCCGATCTCCTGCCTCGTCGCAGCCGTGACCGCCACCAGTGCCCCCCGCTCCGGTCTCATCCGTCGGTGCTACCCACGTCGCAGCTGTGGCACACCTGGTCGGGGGCAGCCTAGCTGAAAGAAACGTGAAAATCCGTCCGGTAGCGACGGTCGCCGATACGCGAAAGCGCGGGCACCCGGTCGGGCACCCGCGCTCTGTCCGCGCTGAGCGGCTGTTACAGCTGGTCGATCACGTAGTCGATGCTGGCGGTCAGCGCCTGCACGTCGGCCGGGTCGATCGCCGGGTACAGCGCGACGCGCAGCTGGTTGCGGCCGAGCTTGCGGTACGGCTCGGTGTCGACGACGCCGTTGGCGCGCAGCGTCTTGGCGATCGCGGCGGCGTCCACGCCGTCGGCGAAGTCGATCGTGGCGACCACGTTGGAGCGCAGCCCCGGGTCGGTCACGAACGGGGTCGCCACCGGCGACTTCTCCGCCCAGCGGTACAGGATCTCGGCGCTCTCGGCGGTGCGCTGGGCCGCCCAGGACAGGCCGCCCTGCGCGTTCATCCAGTCGGTCTGCTCGGCGGCCAGGAAGACGGTGGCCAGCGCCGGGGTGTTCAGGGTCTGCTCCAGGCGCGAGTTCTCGATCGCGGTGACCAGGTCCAGGAAGGCCGGGATGTAGCGGCCGCCCGCCTTGATCTCCTCGGCGCGCGCGATCGCGGCCGGCGAGAGGATCGCGATCCACAGGCCGCCGTCGGAGGCGAAGCACTTCTGCGGGGCGAAGTAGTACACGTCGCTCTGGGTCAGGTCGACGTCCAGGCCGCCCGCGGCCGAGGTGGCATCGTGCAGCACCAGCGCGCCCGGGTCGGCACCGGCCACCCGCTGCACGGGCACCGCCACACCGGTCGACGTCTCGTTCTGCGGGATGCCGTACGCGTCGACGCCCTCCTCGGCGACCAGGAACGCCGCGCTGCCCGGCTCGCCCTTGTGCACGGTCGGCGCGCCCAGGAACGGGGCGTCCTTGACCGCCTTGGCGAACTTGGCGCCGAACTCGCCGAACGTGGCGAACTGCGCCTTGTCCTTGATCAGCGAGAAGGTGGCGACCTCCCAGAACGCGGTGGTGCCGCCGTTGCCGATGATCACCTCGTAGCCGTCCGGCAGGCCGAAGAACTGGGCCAGGCCCTCGCGGAAGCGGGCCACCTGGTTCTTGACCGTCTTCTGGCGGTGGGAGGTGCCGAGGAACGTGCCGGCGACCGAACTGAGCGCCGCTACCGCCTCGGGGCGGACCTTCGACGGGCCGCAGCAGAAACGGCCGTCGGCGGGCAGGAGCTCAGCGGGAATGCGAATCGGCGTCTCGGCCATGACATCAGTCCTTCAGGCGTGTCAGAGAGTGCGAGATCAGTGCGGCGACGCTGCCGTATCACCCGGATTCTCCCACGTCAGGCGCGTGCCACAGGCGCGGCGTACCCCGATTTGTCCGTGACGGTGCTCACCTGTCGCGCCCGCCCGCTGTGATCTGTCGGGAACGCGCGAGCGCCCGCGCGGAAGACCCGCGCGGGCGCTCGTGGAGATCATTCCGCTCAGGCGGCGTGGCTGATGGCGCTCCAGCCTTCGGCCTCGCTGGGCTTGCGGGTATTGGGGCCGACGTACCTGGCCGACGGGCGGACGATGCGGCCCAGCTTCTTCTGCTCCAGGATGTGCGCGGACCAGCCGGCCACCCGGGCGCAGGTGAACATCGAGGTGAACATGTGCGCCGGCACCTCGGCGAAGTCGAGCACCACGGCCGACCAGAACTCGACGTTGGTCTCCAGCACCCGGTCGGGGCGGCGGGCGCGCAGCTCGGCCAGGGCCGCCTTCTCCAGCGCCTCGGCGACCTCGTAGCGGGTCGCGCCCAGCTCCTTGGCCGTACGCCGCAGCACGCGGGCGCGCGGGTCCTCGGCGCGGTAGACGCGGTGGCCGAAGCCCATCAGGCGCTCGCCCCGGTCCAGCACGCCCTTGACGTAGCCCTCGGCGTCGCCGGAGCGCTCCACGGCCTCGATCATGTGCAGCACCCGGGACGGGGCGCCGCCGTGCAGCGGGCCGGACAGGGCGCCGATGCCGGAGGAGATGCAGGCCGCGGCGTCGGCGCCGGTGGAGGCGACGACCCGGCTGGTGAAGGTCGAGGCGTTCATGCCGTGCTCGGCGGCGGAGATGAAGTACGCGTCGACGGCCTTGACGTGGCGGGGGTCGGGCTCGCCGCGCCAGCGCTTCATGAAGCGCTCGACGATGGTCTGCGCCTTGTCGATCTCCTTCTGCGGCACGGCGGGCAGGCCCAGGCCGCGGGCCGACTGCGCGACGAACGACAGCGCGGTCACCGACACCCGGGACAGGTCCTCGCGGGCCTGCTCGTCGGAGATGTCCAGCAGCTGGCCCAGGCCCCAGTACGGCGCGAGCATGGCCACGGCCGACTGCACGTCGACGCGGATGTCGCCGGAGTGCACCGGCACCGGGAACGGCTCGGCGGGCGGCAGGCCCGGCCCGAACTTGCCGTCGACCAGCAGCGCCCAGACGTTGCCGAACGAGACCTGTCCGATCAGGTCCTCGATGTCGACGCCCCGGTAGCGCAGCGAGCCGCCCTCCTTGTCAGGTTCGGCGATCTCGGTCTCGAAGGCGATCACGCCCTCCAGCCCCGGCTTGAAGTCGGACATCTGTGTACTCCCGGTCTGTGTGTCGCGGCAGGTGCGCGGACCTGAGGTTTGGTTCAGTTCGACCAACATCTTGCTACGGCGTAAACCGTTTGGCGACCCGCCACGGATGTGCTAGACGCGACATTCTTCGGTGTTCACGACACGCGAACGTCGAATCCGCGCCGCGCGCGGCGCTGCGGGACATGTTTTCCGTCGCGGCGGGGGCTGGGCGAGGATGGTCGGGTGACCGAGCAGCCGTCCATCACGCACCCCGACCTGGCCCGGATGCGCCGGGAGTACGCCGAGCCCGCCGAGCCCGGCCCCGCCGTCCGCGCCGAGGGGCTGCTGGAGTCGCAGCTGGCCCCGGACTGGACCGCGCAGTTCCGCCGCTGGTTCGGCGAGGCGGTGGCGGCGGGGCTGGTCGAGCCGAACGCGATGATCGTGGCCACGGCCGCCCCCGACGGCCGCCCGAGCAGCCGCACCGTGCTGCTCAAGGGGTACGACGAGCACGGGTTCGTGTTCTTCACCAACTACGACTCGCGCAAGGGGCGGGAGGCGCTGGCCAACCCGTACGCGAGCATCACCTTCCCGTGGTTCGCGGTCGGGCGGCAGGTGGTGGTCTGCGGGCGGATCACGCCGGTGGACCGCGACGAGAGCGACGAGTACTTCCACCTGCGGCCGCGCGGGGCGCAGCTCGGCGCCTGGGCCAGCACCCAGTCGTCGGTGCTGCCGGACCGGGCCGCGCTGGAGGAGGCGTACGACCGGGCGGAGCAGTCGTTCCCCGCCGACACGGAGGTGCCGCTGCCCGGCCACTGGGGCGGGCTGCGGGTCGAGCCGGAGACGGTGGAGTTCTGGCAGGGGCGGCCGAGCCGGCTGCACGACCGGCTGCGCTACCGCCGGGTAGGCCGCGAGTGGATCGTGGAACGTCTCGCTCCGTGACTGCGGCCCTGTAAGGTGCGGGGTCGTGACCAACTTTCACCCGTCCGGCACCCAATGGACGATTGCGCACGGTGTGCAGACCGCCACCGTGGTCGAAGTCGGCGGCGGGCTGCGCGGATACACGGTCGACGGGGTCGAGGTCCTCGACGGTTACGGCGAGGACGAGCTCTGCCCCGCCGGCGCCGGGCAGACGCTGGCGCCCTGGCCCAACCGGGTCCGCGACGGCTACTACCGGTACGACGGCCAGCCGCACCAGCTCTCGCTGACCGAGCCGGCCCTGCACAACGCCATCCACGGCCTGGTGCACTGGCTGCCCTGGACCGCGGTCGAGCAGACCGAGGACGCCGTGACGGTCGAGTGCGTGCTGCACGCCCGGCCCGGCTACCCGTGGCAGCTGCGCCTGCGCACCGCGTACTCCCTCGACGACGCGGGACTGCGGATCAGCCACACGGCGGTCAACGAGGCGCCGACGGCGGCCCCGTTCGGGCTGGGCGTCCACCCGTACCTGCACATCCCGGGCGTCAGTGTGGACGACCTGGTCCTGCACGTGCCCGCGCGCACCCGCCTGCTGGTCGACGGCCGGATGCTGCCGATCGGCGCGGCGAAGGTGGCCGGCGGCGAGTTCGACTTCACCGAGGCCCGGCGCCTGGGCGCGCTGGAGCTCGACACCGCGTTCGGCGACGTCGTACGCGAGGACGACGGCGGCTCGGCGGTCAGCATCACCGCCCCCGACGGGCGCACCGTGCGGGTCTGGGCCGACGAGAACTTCGGCTGGTGGCAGCTGTTCACCTCGCACACGCTGACCGGGCCGCGGCACCGCCGCTCGATCGCGATCGAGCCGATGACCTGCCCGCCGGACGCGCTGCGCTCCGGCCGGGACCTGATCACCCTGGACCCCGGCCAGCTGTGGGCGGGCACCTGGGGCATCAGCGCGCGGACGGCCGCGTAGATGGAGTTCGCCGACGTCGTACGGCGCCGCCGGATGGTGCGCAACTACGACCCGGACCGGCCGGTGCCGCCCGAGGTCGTGGAGAAGCTGCTGCGCCACGCCACGCACGCGCCCTCGGCCGGCTTCTCTCAGGGCTGGGCCTTCCTGGTGCTGGAGACGGCGCAGGAGCGGGCGCGGTTCTGGGACGCCGCCACACCCGATACGGCGGTGTGGCGGCAGTGGCTGACCAACATGCGCAAGGCGCCGCTGATCATCGTGCCGCTGTCGCACAAGGCGGCGTACCTGAGCCGGTACGCCGAGGCGGACAAGGGCTGGACGGACCAGGACGAGGCGCGCTGGCCGGTGCCGTACTGGCACGTCGACACCGGCATGGCCGCGCTGCTGATGCTGCTCACCGCCGTCGACGAGGGCCTCGGGGCCTGCTTCTTCGGCGTGCCGCCGGAGCGGATCGACGCGTTCCGCCAGGCGTTCGGGGTGCCCGCGGAGTACACCCCGATCGGGGCGGTGAGCGTGGGCTACCGGGCGCCCGACCACCGGTCGAAGTCACTCAAGCGGGGGCGGCGCGGGCTGGAGGATGTGGTGCACCGTGGAGCGTGGGGGGCCACGGGCGCGCCGGAGGTCGCCCCCGGCGGTTAGTCTGGGCGCGGTCCTGGTGGGGTCGAGGAGGGGACGAACGTGATCTTCAAGGCGGTGCGGGACGGTCGTCCGTACCCTGACCACGGCTACACCCTCAAGCAGTGGGCCGAGATCCCACCGCGCCCGATCTCGCTGAACCAGCTGGTCACCACCAAGCTGGAGATGGCGCTGGACCGGGTGCTGGCCGACGACTCGACCTTCTACGGCGACCTGTTCCCGCACGTCGTGGAGTGGCGAGGCGAGCTCTACCTGGAGGACGGCCTGCACCGCGCCCTGCGCGCGGCTCTGCAGCAGCGCCACCAGATCCACGTCCGGGTTCTGCAGCTCTAGGACCGGCATGCCGGTCCGGCACCGCGTCCTTCACCGCGGTGCTGACCCGCCGTTAAGGTGAGCCCGTGACGACTGCCGTGCTGCCGCTGGACCTGCTCGACCTCGACGCCCTGCTCACCGACGAGGAGCGGGAGATCCGGGCGGTGGTGCGCCGCCTGGTCGACGACAAGGTGCGGCCGCACGTGGCCGGCTGGTACGAGCACGGCCATGCCCCCGTGCGCGAGCTGGCCCGCGACTTCGGCGCCCAGGGCCTGCTCGGCATGCACCTGACCGGCTACGGCTGCGCCGGCACCAGCGCGGTGGCCTACGGCCTGGCCTGCCTGGAGCTGGAGGCGGCCGACTCGGGCGTGCGCTCGCTGGTCAGCGTGCAGGGCTCCCTGGCCATGTTCGCGATCTGGCGGTACGGCTCGGAGGAGCAGAAGCAGCGCTGGCTGCCCGGCATGGCCAAGGGGGAGCTGATCGGCTGCTTCGGCCTGACCGAGCCCGACCACGGCTCGGATCCGGCCGGGATGGCCACCCGGGCCCGCCGCGACGGCTCGGACTGGGTGCTCGACGGCGGCAAGATGTGGATCACCAACGCGCCGGTCGCGGACGTAGCGGTGATCTGGGCCCGCACCGACGACGGCGTACGCGGGTTCGCCGTGCCGACCGACACGCCCGGGTTCACCGCCCGCGAGATCACCGGCAAGCTGTCGCTGCGCGCCAGCGCCACCGGCGAGATCGTGCTCGACGGCGTACGCCTGCCCGACGAGGCGAGGCTGCCCGGCGCCGAGGGCCTGCGGGCCCCGCTGAGCTGCCTCACCGAGGCCCGCTACGGCATCGTCTGGGGCGCGCTCGGGGCCGCCCGCGACTGCCTGCACACCGCGCTCGACTACGCCGTCCACCGCACCCAGTTCGGCAAGCCGATCGCGGCGTTCCAGCTGACCCAGGCCAAGCTCGCCGACATGGCTCTGGAGCTGCAGAAGGGCTGGCTGCTGGCGCTGCACCTGGGCCGCACCGCCGACCGGGGCGCGCTGCGGCCGGAGATGGTCAGCGCGGGCAAGCTCAACAACGTACGCGAGGCGATCGCCATCGCCCGGCAGTGCCGCACCATCCTGGGCGCCAACGGCGTCTCCGGCGAGTACCCGGTGCTGCGCCACGCCAACAACCTGGAGAGCGTGCTGACCTACGAGGGCACCTCGGAGATCCACCAGCTGGTGCTGGGCCAGCGGCTGACCGGGATCGCCGCCTTCGGCTGATCCGCCCGGGAACCGGCCGGGGCGCCGAACCTGAGTCGTCTTCTAGATCAGGTGTGTCCCGTTGTCGGGGTGAGGTAATACCGTGGGTGTCACCACCGGAACACAGCGGGAGGCTCGCATGGGCGCCGACGAACCGACGCAGAACCTGCCCGAGTATTCAGCGGGTCGGGCCAAGCCGACCGAACCCCTGCCCACGCTGCGGGGCAAGGCCGCCGACCCCGACGACCACGGCCATGAGCACGAGCCGCCGCGCCCCCGGCGCCGCTGGTTCCGCGGCATCCTGCTGACCTTCCTGGTGCTGGCGCTGGCCTCGATCACGATGGCCGGGCTGACCGTGGCCGGGCTGGTGCCGAAGCTGGTCAACCCGTTCGCCGAGCAGGTGACGGACAAGAGCCAGCCGCCGGTGCTGCTGTCGATCAAGGATCTGAGCCGGTTCGTGGCGGCCGAGGGCAACTACGAGGTCATCGTCGACCTCAAGGAGGACCGCAAGTTCCTGCCCGACTGGCTCTACAACCAGCACACCCTGTTCGTGGCCGCCGGCACCGTCGAGGCGTACGTCGACTTCTCGCAGCTCGGCGACGCCCAGATCACGGAGTCGGCCGACCACAAGACGGTGACGATCAACCTGCCCGCGCCGCAGCTGGCCGCGCCCAACCTCGACCTGGAGCGCAGCTACGTCTACGCCGAGGACCGGGGCCTGATCAACCGGGTCGGCGACTTCTTCGAGGGCGACCCGAACCGCCAGCAGGAGACCATGCAGGCGGCCGAGGAGAAGCTCAAGAACGCGGCCCAGGGCAGCCAGCTCAAAGAGCGGGCCCAGGAGAACACCCGCAAGACGCTGGAGAGCCTGCTGCGCTCGCTCGGCTACACCAACATCACGATCAACTTCAACGACCTCTGAGGCCGCGACGGCCTGATCGACGGGCTGTGATCCGGCTCGCCTGCGGTAGCGGGCGACCCAGGTCACAGCGCTATCGTTGCACCGTCCGCTTCCAGCGTCGGAGGGTGTGTCGGTGATCAGCGTCTTCGACCTGTTCAAAATCGGTATCGGGCCGTCGAGCTCGCACACCGTCGGACCGATGCGGGCGGCACAGATCTTCGCGACCGGGCTGAAAGCCGACGGCCGGCTCAGCGAGGTCGTCCTGGTCCGGGCCGAGCTGTTCGGCTCGCTCGGCGCGACCGGCCACGGCCACGGCAGCGACAAGGCGGTGCTGCTCGGGCTCGCCGGGGACGACCCGGAGACGGTCGACACCGCCACCGCCGACGAGCGCTTCCAGGCGATCAAGGCGGCCGGGCGGGTGAACCTGCTCGGCATCGAGGACGCGGCGTTCGAGCTGACCCTGCACCGCCGCAAGGCGCTGCCCTACCACCCCAACGGCATGACCTTCGCCGCGTACGACGCCGACGGCGGCTGCGTGCGCGAGCGCACGTACTACTCGGTGGGCGGCGGGTTCGTGGTGGACGAGAACGCCGCCGGGGCCGACCGGATCAAGGCCGACGACACCCCGGTGCGCTACCCGTTCAAGACCGGCGCCCAGCTGCTGGCGCTGACCGCGCAGACCGGCCTGCGCATCAGCGACATCGTGCTGGCCAACGAGCTGTCCTGGCGCAGCGAGGCCGACGTGCGCGCGGGCCTGCTGCGCATCTGGCAGGTCATGCAGGACTGCGTCGAGGCGGGCTGCACCAACGAGGGCACCCTGCCCGGCGGGCTGAAGGTGCGCCGCCGCGCCGCCGAGCTGCGCCGGTCGCTGTCGAAGGAGCACTTCGCCACCGACCCGCTGCGGGTGATGGACTGGATCACCCTGTTCGCGCTGGCCGTGAACGAGGAGAACGCGGCGGGCGGCCGCGTGGTCACCGCGCCCACCAACGGCGCGGCGGGCATCGTCCCGGCGGTGATGCACTACTACTCGAAGTTCGTGCCGGGCGCCTCCGAGGACGGCATCGTGCGGTTCCTGCTGACCGCGGCCGCGATCGGCGTGCTGTTCAAGGAGAACGCCTCCATCTCCGGCGCCGAGGTCGGCTGCCAGGGCGAGGTCGGCTCGGCCTGCTCGATGGCGGCGGCGGGGCTGGCCGAGGTGCTGGGCGGCAACCCGGCGCAGGTGGAGAACGCGGCCGAGATCGCGATGGAGCACAACCTGGGCCTGACCTGCGACCCGGTCGGCGGCCTGGTGCAGATCCCGTGCATCGAGCGCAACGCGGTGGCCAGCGTCAAGGCGATCACCGCGGCGCGGATGGCGCTGCGCGGCGACGGCAACCACTTCGTGTCTCTGGACAAAGTCATCAAAACCATGCGCGAGACCGGCGCGGACATGAAAATCAAGTACAAGGAGACGGCGCGCGGGGGCCTGGCCGTCAACGTCATCGAATGCTGAGCCGTCCCGGCGGCTGACGCCGCCGCGCGCCCACGTCGTCGGACGGGGCGCCAGTGTCGGTCAGCATCGTGCTACCCGCCTACCGGGTGCAGGGTTACCTGCGGGAGTGTCTGGACTCGATCCTGGGGCAGCAGGTCGCGGGCCTGGAGGTGATCGCGGTCGACGACGCCTCACCCGACCACTGCGGCGACATCCTGGACGAGTACGCCGCGCGGGACGGGCGGCTGAAGGTGCTGCACCTGGCGCGCAACGTGGGGCTGGGGCGGGCGCGCAACGCCGGGCTGGCCCAGGCGACCGGCGACTACGTGTGGTTCGTCGACAGCGACGACGCGCTCGCGCCGGGGGCGCTGCCGCTGGTCGACGAGGTGCTGCGGGACCGGCGGCCCGAGGTGCTGCTGGTCGACTTCGAACGGTCGTACCCCATCGGGCGGTCCCGGCGCAGCGGGCTGCGCCGCCGCCTGGCCGCGGCGCCCGGCCCCAACGGCGCCGACGTGCTGGCCCGGCCGGGGCTGCTGCGGACCATCCACACCGCCTGGAACAAGATCGTCAGCCGCGAGCTGCTGGCCCGGCTGGACCTGAGCTTCGCCCCCGGCTGGTACGAGGACGTCTCCTGGACCTACCCGCTGCTGCTCGGGGCGCGGCGCATCCTGGCGCTGGAGGAGGTCTGCTACACCTACCGGCAGCGGCGCCAGGGCGCGATCACGCACACCCGCGACGCCCGGCACATGGACGTCTTCGACCACTGGGACCGCGCCTGGGACCGGATCGACGCCTACGGCGACCGGGTCGACCCGGTCCGGCCGGTCGTGTTCGAGCAGATGATCCGGCACTGCATGCAGACCGTCGGCAACGAGCAGCGCCTGCCCGGCCACCTGCGCCGCGCCTCGTTCCTGCGCGCGGCCGACCTGTTCGACCGGCACCTGCCCGCGGGCGGGTTCACCCCGCCGCCCGGCAAGGACGGGCTGCGCTACCGGCTGGTCGCGGCGCGCGCCTGGCACGCGTACGCCGCGCTGCGCACCTGCTACCGGGTGGAGCGCCGGGCCGAGCGGGCGGCGGCGGCCGCCAGGACCGGTTGGCGCAGGGTCTTCCCGCCGCGCCGACCCCAGGTGGGCCTGCTGGACCGGGCCTACTACCGCTTCCAGACCATGCTGCCGGTACGCGACGACCTCGCCGCCTACGCGGCGTACTGGTACCGGGGCGTGTCGTGCAACCCGGCCGCGATCCACGCCCGCGCGAAGGCGGTCGCGCCGCACGTGCACGGGGTCTGGGTCGTGCGCCCGCAGTCGGTGGCCGGGCTGCCGCCGGGCACCCCGCACGTGGTCGAGGGCAGCGCCGCCTACTACCGCCTGCTCGCGCGGGCGAAGTACCTGGTCAACAACGTGAACTTCCCCGACTTCGTGCGCAAGCGCAAGGGCCAGGTGCACCTGCAGACCCACCACGGCACACCGGTGAAGACGATGGGCCTGGACGAGCAGCACCACCCGGCGGGCGAGCGGCACAACTTCGGCAGCCTGCTGCGCCGCAGCGACCGCTGGGACTTCAGCGTCAGCGCGAACCCGTTCAGCACCCAGGTCTGGGAGCGCGCCTACCCGTGCCCGTACGAGGTGCTGGAGACCGGCTACCCGCGCAACGACCGGCTGGCGCGGGCCGGGGCGCAGGAGCGCGCCGCCGCCCGGGCCGCGCTGGGCCTGGGGCAGCAGGGGACCGTGGCCCTGTACCTGCCGACGTTCCGCCCCGAGCCCATGGCGCTGCCGCGGTTCGACCCGGCGGCGGTGACCGCGGCGCTGGGCCCCGACAGCCTGCTCCTGGTCCGGGGCCACTACCTGGCCCAGGACACGTTCGCCCCCGGCGACCGGGTGCGCGACCTGTCCTCGTACCCGGTGGTCGAGGATCTTTATCTGGCCGCTGATCTGCTGATCAGCGACTACTCGTCCGGCGTCTTCGACTTCGCGGTGCTGGACCGGCCCATCGTGCTGTACGTGCCGGACTGGGCCGAGTACCGCGGGCTGCGCGGCGCGGTGCTGGACATCGTGGCGCACGCGCCCGGCCCGGTGGCCCGGAGCTTCCCCGAGCTGGTCGAGCTGCTAGGCGGCGGCGGATGGCGGGATGATCCGGCACGGCGGGCGGCCTTCCGGGAAACTTTCTGCGCCTGGGAGGACGGGCACGCCGCCGAACGGGTCGTACGCAGGGTCTTCCTCGGCGAATCGGTGCAGGCCCCGCGCCCGTCACGGATCTTCACCAGTTCCTGAGAGCGCTTTCCGGCGCCGTGCAGGTCACGGCGGGTGCCGTCCGACCGGAGTGGACGGTGGAAGAGAATCGGCTGCTAGAACCCCTTGCGCTCAGCCCTGGCGACACCGGTAATAGATCTGTCACGGCGTGAACATGGAACGTTTACCCGATGGGAAGACGGGCTATTTTTCGCGAGAGTGTCCAGATTCGGGGCCGGAACGAGGGCAGCGGGAGGAGACGGTGACTACCGTCAATCTCAAAGACGTCACCAAGGTATTCCCTGACGGGACGGTGGCGGTCGACAACGTCAGCCTGGATGTGGCTGACGGTGAATTCATGGTGCTGCTGGGGCCCTCCGGCTGCGGCAAGTCCACTGTGCTGAGAATGATCGCCGGGCTGGAGGATCCGACCAGCGGCGCCATCATGCTCG
Organism: Catellatospora sp. KI3; assembly: GCF_029948125.1. Taxonomy (GTDB): domain Bacteria; phylum Actinomycetota; class Actinomycetes; order Mycobacteriales; family Micromonosporaceae; genus Catellatospora. The sequence goes on along the minus strand of NZ_JASAMB010000050.1, from coordinate 5,825 downwards.
ACAATCAACTGGCCAACCAGCTTCCGCCACGGGACCGCCGCATCGCGATGGTCTTCCAGGATTTCGCGCTCTATCCGCACATGACCGTTGGTGAGAACATCGGCTTCCCGCTCCGGCTGTCCGGCATCGAGCCGGAGCCGCGGGCCGAGCGGGTCGCCGACGTCGCCAGCGCGCTGGGCATCGGCGATGTGCTCGCCCGCAAGCCCAGCCAGCTCTCCGGCGGCCAGCGTCAGCGGGTGGCGATGGGCCGTGCCATCGTGCGCCGCCCCGGCCTCTTCCTCATGGACGAGCCGCTGTCCAACCTGGACAGCGGACTGCGCGCCGAGCTGCGCGCCGAGATCTCCGGCCTGGTCCGCGAGCTGGGCGTCAGCACCGTCTACGTGACGCACGACCAGGCCGAGGCGCTGACCATGGCCGACCGCGTCGCCATCATGCGCAAGGGCGTGCTGCAGGACGTCGGCACCCCCACGCAGGTGTACGGCAAGCCGGCCACCCTCTACGTGGCCGCCTTCCTCGGCAGCCCGCGGATGAACCTGCTCGAGGCCTCGGTCTACGTGCACCTCGACCGCTACGTGCAGCTCAACCTCGGCGAGCAGTCGCTGTACCTGAAGTGGGACGACATCCGCGCCCGCGCGGTCTCCCACTTCCACGGCGAGCGCATCGTCATCGGCGTGCGCGCCGAGGCGCTGACCCCGGTCGCGCCCGACTCGCCCGGCGACGTGCTGCAGGGCCGCATCCGGTACCTGGAGCACCACGGCCACGAGTCGCTGGCCTTCGTCGACATCGGCGCCACGGCGGTCGTCGTCGACGAGATCGGCCGCTCCGCCGCCGAGTCGGAGGAGGGCGGCTCCCGGCTGCGCCGCTTCGGGCACGTCATCAACCGGATGAAGGGCCGCACCAGCGGTGCCACCACGTCGGTCGCCGAGCGGCCGGCGCAGCGCGAGAGCGTGCTGTCCGACCCGGGCCGCCACCACCGGCGGGCCGCCGAGCTGGCGGTGCGGCTGGCGCCGTACCCGCAGATCGGGTCGGGGCACCCGCTGTCCATCGGCGTACGCATGGACGCCCTGCACTTCTTCGACGAGCGGGGCGACCGCATCGACGTCGGCTGGCGCTGACACATCGCACGTCTTGCCGCCCACGTTACTCACCAGTAACGTGGGCGGCATGACGCTCGACGCCTCCGCCGTGGCCAGCGGCCTGCTGTCCACCGTCCCCTTCGCCCGCACCCTGGGCATCGACATCACCTCGGTCACCGCCGACTCCTCCGGCGTCAGCGCCGTCGCCGTGCTGCCCGACGCGGTCGAGGTGCACAACCACGTGGGCGGGCCGCACGCCGGCGCCATGTACAGCCTCGGCGAGACCGCCTCCGGCGCGGTCGTCCTCGCCGCGTTCGGCACCCACCTGCACCGGATGACGCCGCTGGCCGTCCGGGGCGGCATCGAGTACAAGAAGCTGGCCATGGGGCCGGTCACCGCGACCGCCGTGCTCGGCCGCCCCGCGGCCGACGTCCTCGCCGAACTGGAGGCCGGTTCGCGTCCCGAGTTCGACGTATCGGTCACCATCGCCAACGCCCACGGCGTGACCACGGCGGAGATGGTGATCACCTGGACGCTGCGGCCGAACCGCTAGGCCGGTGTGATATTCGCTGGCGAGTCCGGGTAACCTGACTTCGCGCCCTCGTAGCTCAGGGGATAGAGCGACGGTTTCCTAAACCGCAGGTCGCAGGTTCGATTCCTGCCGGGGGCACCTCGATCATCAGGCACTTCTGCCTTCACTAGGCAAGACTCAAAGCAGTCGATTGCTGAGATATGCAGCCATGTGCCGCTCGGAGCAGGAGTCTGTCGCCAGTTGCGGAATATGTACGGAATGATCTTGGTGGTGTTTCTGCAGGTCAAACGCAAAACGCGGCCGACAAGCGGCCGCGTTTTACGCCTTCTGAAAATTAGGCAGGTTCACTCCGAAGAGCCTGCTCGATCCGCCTGTTGATCGTCTCCTCCTGCCCGTCGATACACTTGGCATACACCTTCAACAGCACTTCAACTGAGTGGCCCGCCCGCTCGGCAACCTCAGGTGCCGGTACCCCAGCGTTCAACCACAGCGACACCGCCGCATGCCGCAGGTCATAAGGGCGGCCCGCCAGCACCGAGACAACCCGAGCCGGGATCAGAGCAAGGTGCCGCGCCTGAGACCAGACCCGTGCATACGTCGTAGTGCCAACGACCTTGCCGTTGGGGCTCTGGAACAGCCGGCCGTCCCGCGCCGTCCCGAAACGCCGCAGATGCTCACGCAGGATCTCCACCAACTCCGGCGGGATCGGGACCATCCGGGGCTCGTCGTCGCCCCGGTGCTTGAGCCCCCGGTCATCGTGTACGTCGCCGCTATCCGTCCATGCCCTGCCGACCTCCGGGCGGTTTCGTTCCAGGGTGAGGCGACCCCACGAGTACGCGAGACGTCGGTGCTCGCAACCAGTGACTGGCACCTGGCGGCTGATTATCGTCAGATCTGCCCGGCAGTCCTCGCATGTTGCTGGCAAGAGACAGTCGGACTCTCGAAGGGCAACAGCCTCACCCGGCCTAAGAGCCCCGTAGTACATGCAGGCGAAGAAGCCGCGAAGTCGTTCGCCACGTTCACCATCACGTCGCCCAACGTAGGTCACTGCGGTGAGCAGCTCTCGCGCCTGGCGGGGGCTAGCGACTACTCGCCGGTCCACCACCTCGACGACCTTGGCACGGCGAGATCGAACGCGGAGGCGATCGACCGGGTTGTGCGTCAGTAGCTCAAGCTCGATGGCGTACTCAAGCACGTTGTAGAACACGGCGCGCTTCCTGCGTCGCGTGGTTGCTGCTGCTGCGGAACCGTCCATCAGTCGGCCCACAGCGTCGAGACCGGCCCTGACCACCTGGGCATCCGAGAGGCTTGCCAACGGCACGGACGCGGCACGCAGCCATTCCAGCGCGTCTGCCTCGCCGTCCCCAATGCCCGAGGACTGTCCGGGGATCAGATGGCGTTGGAGCGCACGCCTCAGCAGCTGCTCATCAGGCACGCCCCCGCCCTCGGCTCGCACGAGAGCGGGGGTAACCGTGATCAGCGCCTCAACCATGCTCACACGCGATTTCGCCGCCGCATCCGGCCATTTCATGGCGACGTAGCGTTCTACGAACTCCAGCCACGTCGGCCCCGACGACTCGGCCGGGCGCATCGAGTCCGGCAAGCCCGTATCGACATCAAACTCTTCTCCTACCTTGATCGCTTGCATCAGGTCAGAGCGGTAGTTGTCCGCGAGTGCACGGCCTGCAAAGGTTGCAGACTTCTCTTGGCCCGCGACCTTCCAACGAACGGTGTACGAGCGCTTCTTGGTGGTCGGGCTCACGTTGGTCTTGATCGCCCACACCCGGACGCTGCGACTTTTCAAGCCGACACCTCCATGTGCTGCTGGAGCCACGCTCGGAGATCGCGGCGGTAGACGCGCAGCTCACCGTTAGGCAAGCGAACACAGCGAGGTGCCTTTCCGATCTCCCGCCAGCGATAGAAGGTCCGGCGGGAAACCCCACGAAGGCAGGCCAGCACTTCGGGGACGGTCATCAGATCGTCATCCACGACGAGTTCCTTCCGAGGGCAAGTCCGGCCCGGTGGCCAGAAGTGGGGCCAGGTGGTGACACGGTGACAATCGGCGGTGAGGGACCGTGTTTCCACTGGTGAAAGTGGTTTATGGCTGTCACCGCCTCCCGGTGACAGAGGGGCGGCGGTGACAGTGCAGGTCAGCGGCCCGTGGGGTCGCTGCTGATGTAGGCGGTGGCGTCGGGGGTGTGTGGGGTGGTCGCTTCTGTGTTTTGCGGGGAGGGCTGAAACATCTCCGCATCTCCGCATCTCCGCAAACATGCCGTTGAGCTGGGCGAATGGTTGCGGAGATCTTGGCGGCGGTGATCGGTCATCTCCGCAAACGGGCTCCATCTCCGCAGCCTGGTTGCGGAGATGCGGAGATCGAAGATCACCGACTTCCCTCATCTCCGCAGAGTGTTTCCCCAGGTGGAGGGAGACTTCTGCGGAGATGCGGAGATGCGGAGATGTTTCAGCAGGTTTTAGCCGTGGTGCTGCTCGACCCAGAACACGGCCCGGTCGCCCCGCTCGGACTTCCCGGCGCGTACGACGTGCTCTCCGCGCCACCGCCCGGCCTGCCCGGTGAGCAGCCGCCCGAGTTGCAGCGGGTTGGGCAGCCGACCGGTCCCGGTGACGATGAACTGCCCGTCCCACGCGTCGTCTTCGACGCCGCCGAGCTGTGTGGGCTCTGCGTCCTTGCGCAGGTCAGCGGCCGTCATAGGTCGACCGCCGTGGCGCTCATGCCAGGTGGTGAGGAACGCGCGCCAGCGCGTTTCGTCCTCGTCTATCTCCCGTACGCTGCCCGCGTTGGTCAGGAACCCGTCGATGCCGTGGTGGGCCAGGAACCCGCCGAGGTACTGCGCCCACGGCGTGAACTGGCGCATGCTCACCCCAGCCACGCGCGGCGCGCCCTGGCGGGTCCAGTCCAGGACCAGGACCAGCAGGTGCCACAAGACCGTCAGTTGGTTGCGGGGAACGGTGATCCACTGGTCCAGGTGCGGGATGCCGAACTTGGCCTGGTCGCGCTGTTCGGGCCGGGGCATGTTCGGGTCCAGGTGCACCCGGACGGTGCGGGATGCCATGTCCCCGCCGACCTGGAGGTTGTTGCCGGTGGCCATCCACAGCCGGTCGTTGACGGTTGCCAGGGTCCGCGACGCGCCCAACTGCCGGTCCGACCACACGCCGGTGGTGACGAGCTGGGCGAGGATCGCCGAGTCGATGACGGTGCCCTCGGCGAGGTTGTCCCAGATCACCACGCCGACCTGTTCGGCCAGGACGGCGGTGATGGACTTGCGCAGCTCTTCGTCGGCGTAGGCCCAGGGGATGATGCGCTGGCCGTAGAGCATGCCCGGCCCTGCGGTGAGGATCGTCTTGCCGCTGGAAGGCATGGTCGCGTCGATCAGCGCGAACGGTGTCAGGGACCTGGTGAAGTGCCGCAGGATCGGCGTGGCCAGCAGCGCGATGTAGTTTGCCCGATCCGCCGGCCCCGCCCACGGGAAGTCCGACAGGAACCGGTCGAGCAGAAACGAGCGCGCCTTAGCTACCTGCTCCGGCGTGGGCGCCTCCGGCACCGGCGGCAGCGCGACTTTCGACGCCAGGTAGAGGCCGGTGGCCGGGTCGTAGCCGGGCTGCTGCAACAGGGTGCCGTCGCGGCGCAGGACCGGGGCGCCGATGATGCCCCGCAGCGGCGGCAGCTTCGGCCATGTCTTCCCGGCCAGCGCCGAGGCCAGCACCTCCCGTGAAGGCGTCGTCTCCTCCTCGTAGGTGACCAGCTGGCCGTGTTCGTCTTTGCGGGTCTTGGTCCGGTAGACGTGGGCGTGCTCGGCCAGCAGCCCCGCCAGCACGGCGGGGTTGAGCGGGCTGGCCGACACCGGCAGCGGCGAGTCCTCGTCGGCTGCGACGCTGGGCAGCCCACCAGAGACGGTCTCCATGTGGACCAGGGCGCCATCGGAGACGTAGGTGTCAGGCAGCAGCCCGTCACCCAGCGCGGTCTTGATGACGCGGATGCTCTCCGGGCCGGTACCGATCCTCACCTGCGGCTTGTCGGCATGCTCGCTCATGCGGCCACCGTCCTCGGACGCCGCGCCCCGGCACGCAGGCCGGACGCGATGGTGCGGGCCGTCTCCATCGGCCGCAGGCCGATGCCGTAGGCAGCCTGCGTCAGCAGGCCCTCTACGTCCTGCTCCCGCAGCGCGCCACCGGCCACCAGCTGCCCCAGTGCCACGGCG
>NZ_JASAMB010000005.1 GCF_029948125.1 Catellatospora sp. KI3 | reverse complement strand
GGTGAGGTGGTCGGCGGCGTCACCCGCCGCCGACCACCCGGATGGAAACCACGAGTGGGTATGCCCAAAGCACCGCCCCCGCGCCGCGCCACCTTCGACGGCGAAGAGTTCATCCTGCTCAGCCCCGACGAGTACGAGCGCCTCGACGCCTCGCGCCGCCAGGTCGGCGCCGCCCTGGCCCGCGTACGGCAGGTCAGCCATGCCCTGGGCACCGCGCGCACCGCCCTGGACGCGGTCGACGCGGTGCTCGCCGACGCCGGCTGCGCCTGCGCGGGCACCGGGACCTGCGCGGTCTGCCGGATCCGGGCGGCTCGCGGGGGCGGCCCGTGACCGGGGCAGCGGCCGTTGCGGACATCCATTACCGTGCCCGGTCATGGAAATGCCAACGGGGGCCTTCTTCGCCCTCTTCTTCATCATCCTGCTGATCATCGGCGGCACGGTCGTGTGGGGCGCGATCCGGGGTGCGCAGAAGGTGGCGCGCTCCCAGGAGCTGCGCGCGGTCGGCCGGGAGACCACCGGCACGGTGGTGGACAACCAGATGGAGTCCCATTCGAGCCACCACAACGGCCACCACCACAGCAGGCTCACGTTCCGCCCGGTGATCCGCTACCACGGCCCGAACGGCGAGGTCACCGCGATCGGTCCGGCCGACAGCAGCCGCTCGTTCGTCGTCGGCACCACCGTGCCGATCCGCTACCACCCCGACAAGCCCGACCAGATCGAGATCGTCTCCGGCCAGGGCCGGGGCTCCGGCGGCGTCGGCGGCATCGTCGTGGGCATCGTCGGCGTGGCCATGCTGGTGCTGATGGCCACGTTCGCGTGCTCGGTCAAGCAGGGCTTCGACAGCTTCGACAACCAGCGGGACCGTTCGAACCCGGGTTTCCCGTTCGACGACAGCACGGGCTGCACCGTCGAGGGCACCAGAGTCGTCTGCGACTGATCGCCGTGCCGGCCGATCCGGCGGCAGGGGCGTCCCCGCCGGTCACCGGCGGCTGACGGCCCTCAGCCGAGGTCGACCCGCACCGTCAGCGAGCCGGTGTTGTCCGCGTAGAAGCCGGGTTCGCCGTGGAACGACGAGGCGTCGGCGAACCCGATGACCAGCGAACCCGCCCCGGCAGGGGCGACGAACCGCTGCAGCGCCCCCGCCCCGGTGCGCCCGTCGCCGATCGCGAACAGCTCGCCCAGCCCCGGCCGCAGCTCGGCCAGCTCCCCCTGCCCGGTGGCGTCCACCGCGGCCGGGGCCCGGCCCGCGGCGGCCGCCGGCAGGAACACCCCGACCAGGAACAGCGACCGGTTGTGGTGCACGATCCCCGAGATGCCGTTCACGCCGGTGATCTCGGTGTCCGGGAACTGGGTGCTGCCGCCGTCGGCACCGTCGACAGGCTCCCCACCGGCCGGGCCGACCTGACCTTCGACCAGCGGGAACGTGACCACCGCGCCGCCGTCCACGGTCAGCTTCAGCGGGCGGGTCCCCGCGCCGCCCGGCAGCGACGCCACCTCCGCCGGCCCGCCGAGGTAGACGTCGGCGGTGGCGGGCAGCAGGACCGCGTCGCCCGGCTTCGGGCCCGCCGCGAACACCTGCCCGGCCAGGGCGGACGCGGCGAAGGCGGGGTGGCCGGTGCGGCTGACGTCGTACACGCAGTCGGCCAGGGCGTTCGGGGCGGTGACACCGGCGCGGGCGCAGATCGCCTTCGCGGCGGTGGGGTCCGGTTCGGGGCCGGTCTCCCGCTGCGGGAACGCGCGGTCGGTGTAGTCGGCCGTGCTCTGGCCCTCGGAGTAGGTGAACAGCGAGGTCGCGTCGGTGACGCGCCAGCTGTCGGCGAAGGCGGGGTACAGCGCCTCGTACGACGGCTCGCCGTCGGGCAGCGCGGCTCCGTCGCGTACGCGCAGCTCCTTGCCGAACAGGCCCACCGAGTCGGCGTGTGCGGGCACCGGGTCGACCGAGACGTCCAGGCCGAGGCCGGCGACGGCGTACACGTACGCCGTCGAGCCGTCGGGCCAGGTCGCGGAGACGACCGGGCCGGCGTCGCCCTGCTCGATGCGCACCTGGCCGCCGTGGCCCAGACCGGACACGGCGTCCGGCCGCGGCACGCCGTCCACCAGCACCGCCACCCCCGCCGGGGCCAGCTCGACCTGGACCCGGTCACCGGCCACGTCCATCGCCACGGCCGTGTTCACGGCCAGCGTCTTCGAGTCGCGGTACGGCTGCTGGCGCACCTGGACCGCGAACCCGCCCGCCGGGTCCCGCAGCGCGGTGAACTCCCCCGCCGCCTGGAAGTCGTAGCGGCGGCCCGCGAGCGTGACCAGGTGCGGTTCGCCCTTCGACTGCGGGCAGCCCCGGTCGGTGCAGCGCGGATCGGTCGGCCGCGACGGACGGCACTCCCCGGTCGGCAGCGGCTGCTTGCCGTAGTGGTCCCGCTCCGGCAGGCCGAGCGCGCGGCGCAGCAGGTTCTGGGCCCGGGTCGCGTTCACCTCGTTGATGCCGATGCCGGTGTGGTGCTCGCCCGCGGTGATGCACTCGTGGTGGTCCTGGGCGCCGCGGCTGTCCTCCCAGGCGTGGTACATCTCGTGGTAGAGCGAGGTGCAGGGGTCGGCGCTGCCGCCGCCGCCGGTGTAGGCGTGCCGGTCGTCCGGGTTCCAGTAGATGATCATCAGGCTGGTGCTGGCGCCGCCCTCGTGCGTGACGCCGTCGACCGGCACCTCCAGGATCACCGTGACGTCGGGGCCGAGCAGGGTCGACAGGATCCCGGCCGGATCATGGCCGGGCTGCTGGAACGTGGCCAGGCAGCCGTCGTACGCCCCCTGCAGGTCCGAGTCGGCGATCTGGACCACCGCCTCGGCCGGTCGCGGCTGCCAGCCCGGCGCGCCCAGCGCCGCGAGCAGCAGCAGCGCCGCGACGGCCGCTCCACGGCGGCGGCGCCGCAGCAGCCATACCACCAGGACCAGCAGCACGAGCACGACGGCGCCGGCGGCCGCCCACAGCAGCCGGCCGCGCGTGCCCGTACCGTCCTGTGCCGACGGTGCGGCCGCTGGTGCGCTGGTGCCGGTGCTGACGCACAGCGGCGGTCCGGACTCGACCGCGACGGGGACCGAGTAGGCGACCTCCAGTTTCAGCGCCGCTGCGGCGCGCACCGGATAGAGCAGGCCGGTGGGCGCGACGGGCCCGGTGTAGGCGACGTTCTCCAGGGCGTGGCCGGTCGGGCCGACCGGCACGACCGGCAGTTCCAGGTCCAGCGACCGGCCCGGTTCGAGGGTCTGCAGCCGCTGCGCGATGACGGCGGCCAGGGGCTCGTCGAAGCCCGGCGTGAACACGATCGGCGCGGCGGCCTGACCGTCCTGGGTCAGCGCGGTGACCGCGACCGTGCCGAGCGGGGTCGCGGCGACCTGGCACGGTTCGGTGCCCTGGTTGGTCAGGGTGACGACCGGGGCCAGCGGATCGTCGGCCCGGACCGTCACCGCCAGGCCTCCGTCGGCCGCCTGCGCCGGTGCCCCGGACAGCAGCACGGAGCCGAACGCCAGGGCCGCCGCGATCGCGCGCACCGTCATGAACCACCGCATCGCAGTCCCCCCATCAACCGATCTCGGGCGGGCACAGCGTACGAACTGGACGTCGATCAGGTCCATGGGCGCGAAGTCGGCTTGCCGACGCTCACGTCGACGGCATCCGACTGCCTCCGGTCGCCGGGCAGCGTCCACATCGGCCGCAGCGTCGGGGCGGAGCAGGGCTAACATACCCCGGTACCGATCGATTCGACGGAAGGTTCTGGTGTGTTCGGCCTCGCGGCTTCGATCCTGGAGATCCTGTACAACGCCACCACCCGGCTGCTGGACAAGCGGGAGGTGAGCCGCGACGGCGGGGTGGCCCGTGCCCTGCTGGAACTCGTGCTGCTGCTGCAGGAGATCAGCGTGCGGGGCAACCGGATCCTCGGCCTGGCCCGCCGCTTCGCCGACCGCACCGCCGACGACGCGACCGCCGGGCAGTTCGACCAGGCCCTGCAGGAGCAGGTCGCCACCCTCACCGAGCTGCGTACCGCGGTCGCCGGGGCACGGCCGCTGCTGGCGACCGTGGACCCGGCCGTCTACCTGCAGCTGGCCCCGTTCCTGGACGCCAAGTCGGGGCTGCTGACCCGCTGGGAGCAGCAGCGCCGGACCAGCGGCTTCTCCACGACCACGCTGTTCTTCCTCGACCACGAGGCGATCGACCGCGTCGCCGCGACCGGCCGCGAGGGCGCCACGGTCGACGGCCTCGCCGCCGACCGGGCCGACCTGGTCATGGCGATCGCGGACACGATCCGGCAGGCCCGGACCACCGAGGTCCGCGACATCCGCCGCCTCGACGAGGCGCAGTCGGTCCGCCTGCTGGCCGAGATCGGCGGCGCCCAGACCGACCTCGACCGGGCCGGCGAGCTCTGCGTGCAGCTGCTGGCCTCGATCGAGGCGGCCGTCGGGTCGACCGGGATGGCGAGCCTGCGCCGCGACCTGCTGAAAGGCTCCCGCGGTTAGTCGTTCGCGCCGGTACGCCGCAACTCGTAGTCGCGCGGGTACACGCCGAGGGTGGCGAAGGCGAGGGCGCCGACGTCCGTCGCGTGCAGCGACACCTGCTTCATGCCGAGCTGGGCCGCCAGGGCCTCGGTGTTGAACATCAGGCGGCGGAACAGGCCGCCGCCCTCGCCGGACGGGATCCGTATCTCGTCGATGGCCAGGTCCCCGTCGGGGAACGAGAACCGGAACTGCATGAAGGCGAACTTCCCCGACGGCATCGCCACCCGGATGTCGACGCTGCCGCCGCCGTCGGGGTAGAACGAGACCTCGGCACTGCCGTCGGGGACACCGCGCAGCAGCGTGGCCGCGAAGGTGGCCGGGGTGACCGGGACCCAGCCGCGCCAGGCGCCGAGCAGCTCGTCGTCCAGGCCGATGACGGTGAGGGCCGGCTCCAGCCGCAGGAAGTCGTCGACCGACAGCCGGGCCACGGCACCGCGCTCGTCCACCTGCGGCTGCAGCCACGACCGCGTCAGCAGGTCGCGCGTCGAGGCGAGCCGGGCCTCGGCGACGAGGTCCAGCCACAGCGGATCGTCGCGCCACGGCGGCAGGCCGACCTCGTCCTCGGCCAGCTCCCAGGCCCGCTGCCACCAGTGCACCGCCGCCAGCGGGCGCATGCCCAGCCGGGCCGCGCCCATGATGAAGCAGCGCAGCTGCAGCAGCGTGCCATCGGCCTGGCCGTTGAAGCGCGCCACCGGATCGCGGCCGAACCACTCGACGTCGCGCATCATCTCGCTGTACGCGACCAGCGGCGGCATCCCGGACAGCCGCATCGGGATGCGGCTGTCCAGCACCGCGTCCGGCGGGACCGGCTGGAAGACGAGGTCGGTGCCGGTGATGATGAGCGGCAGCGCCTCCGGGCCGCCGCCGACGACGAACTCCAGCGCGGGCGAGCCGTCCGGGGCGTACATGCGCTGGACCCGCAGCAGGTCCTTGGCGGCGACGTGGGCGGTGTCGCCGATCGCCGGTACGTGCATCGCGACACCCGCCCCGGCCGCCGGGTCCCCGAGGACCGCCACCCGCGCCTCGGGCACGGAGGCGAACGCGGCCCGGACCTCCTCGACCGACAGGGACGGCACAGCCTTCGGCTGCCTCACGACCGGCACCATCGACGCGACGGTGGTGCGGGTCCAGGCCGGGGGCGCCCCGACGACCGTCTCCAGCTGCCAGGCGTACACGCTGATGGTGGTGGTCAGCTCGTACATGTGCAGCTCGTAGGCGAAGAAGCTCATCCTGAGGTGGTGGCCCGCCCGGGTGTGGTAGGGCTGCACGTCGGGCGAGGAGACCAGCCCGGCGGGCAGGTACGGGTGCTCGGCGTGGAACTGCCGGGCGTCGCGGATGAAGAACCCCGCCTGCCCCGCGCCTGGCATGAAGACCGGTGCGACCACCGGGCCGCTGATGTCGCGCCCGGAGTACAGCTCGGCCAGGATCTCCGCGTACGCCAGCGGATCCAGCCCCCGCAGCAGCCTGCGGCCGAGTTCGCGGAACTGCGCCACCTCGTTGAGCAGCACGACCCGGCCGTCGTCGAGCCACACGTAGCCGTAGGCCTGATCCGAACCGGGCAGGTCGCCGCTGAGGTGGATCCGCACCGCGTCCGTCACGCAGTCGGACTGGGCGATCAGCCACGGCGCCGACCGCGCTCGCATGCCTCCGCGCCTGGTGTCCAGCCGCAGCTCCGCCTGGTCCCCGGTGATGCGCTCGACCCTGTCGCCGGGGTAGAGGATGTCCCGCTCCACCAGTGCCGCGATCTCGTTGGCGCGCATGCGTTCCCCCGTCGGTTGTGCTCACCGGCCGCGAGCCGACGCGTCCGTGCTCACCGCACGATGCTGTCGCGACAGCCTCCGGTCCTGACAGGACGGATGATAAACGGCGGCGGGCGGCGCACGGCCTCGCGGTGGAGCGCTGACGGGGCTGGGTCAGGTGGTGGCCGGTGAAACGCCGCACTTCACGAACCGCCATCGCCCCAGGAGGACGGCCCGGAGCCGCGTGCCGCCCAGGCGGGTGGTGCGTGGGCGGCAGGCCGGAGGTCACGCGGCGGCGGCGACCAGGCGGTTGGCGTCGCGGCTCGCGATCGACTGGGCGATCTCGCCCGCCCGCACCGCCACGTTCGACAGCAGGGTGCTGCTCAGGCCGTGGGTGTGCTCGGTCGCGCCCTGTACGTAGATCCCGCAGGCCAACGCCTCCGAAGTCGCGATCCGGTAGTCACGCTCGATCCGCAGCCGCCCGTCCGGCCGGGTCAGGCACTCCTCGGCCAGCTCGCCGAGCAGCCGCCGGGGGTCGCCGCTGGTGTACCCGGTCGCGCAGATGATCGCGTCGGCGGCCAGCTCGGTGCGCGCCCCGGTGGGCAGGTGCTCGATCACGGCGGTCACCCCGTGGCCGTCGCCGACGGCGGTGACCAGCCGGGACACGTTCATGATCCGCAGCCGCTCGGTGTGGTGGATCTTCTCCTGGTACGCCCGCCGGTACAGCTCCACGATCAGCTCGGTGTCCACCACGGAGTAGTTCGTGCCCGCGTGGTAGCCGTGCAGCAGCTCCTTGACCTGCTCCGGCGCACCGTAGTAGTCGTCCACCGCGGCCGGGTCGAAGATCCGGTTGGCGAACGGGGTGTCGTCGGCGGGCGTATAGCCGTACTTGCTGAACAGGGCGCAGATCTCGGCACCGGGGAAGGTGCGGTGCAGGTGGTCGGTGACCTCGGCGGCGCTCTGCCCGGCCCCGACCACGATCACGCGGCGCGGGTCGCGCAGCCGGTCGACCCGGTGCAGGTACTCGCTGCTGTGCCAGATCCGCGGTCCGGCGGCCACGGTCTCCGGCAGCCGCGGCTGCAGCCCGGTGGCGACCACGAGGTTGCGGGTGCGGACGCGCCGCAGCACGTCCGCGCCGCCCACGGCCCGGTGCCGGACCTCGACGTCGCAGGCGGTGACGACGCCCCCGTCGCGTACCGGGCTGACCGCGACGACCTCGCTGCCGTAGTGCACCTGGTCGGCGAAGCGGCGGGCGGCCCAGTCGAGGTAGTCGTGGAACTCCACCCGGGACGGGAACATCGTCTTGTGGTTGATGAAGTCGACCAGGCGGCCCCGGTCCTGCAGGTAGTTCAGGAAGCTGAACGAGCTGGACGGGTTTCGCATCGTCGCGAGGTCCTTGAGAAACGACACCTGCATGGTGGTGCCTTCGATCAGCAGACCGGGGTGCCAGGAGAAGACGGGCTGCCGTTCGAAGAAGACGGCGCCGCCAGGCCCGCCCCGCTCGCGTAACGCGATGGCGAGGGCGAGATTGGACGGCCCGAAGCCGACACCGACGAGATCGTGAACTTCGTCTGCCGAGGTGAACATGAGTCCCTTCCAGGTACCGCCAGCGAGAGCTAGATTAGGCTACCCTAAGCAAGGTAAGCCTTGCCTGCATACCGCGTCTAGAGGGGTGTCATGCGAGTCGTCATGTTCGGATACCAGACCTGGGGTCATCGCACCCTGAAAGCGCTACTGGAGGCGCCCGAGCACGAGGTGGCGCTGGTCGTCACCCATCCACCGAGCGACCATGCGTACGAGCGGATCTGGAGCGACTCTGTGGCGGAGCTCGCAGCCGAGCACGGGGTCCCGGTGCTGCTGCGCAACCGGCCCGACGACGAGGAGCTGCTCGACCGCCTGGCGCAGGCGCAGCCCGACGTCATCGTCGCCACCAACTGGCGTACGTGGATTCCGCCGAAGGTCTTCCGCCTGCCCCGCCTGGGCACGCTCAACGTGCACGACTCCCTGCTGCCGAAGTACGCCGGGTTCTCGCCGCTGATCTGGGCGCTGCTCAACGGCGAGCCGGAGGTCGGCGTCACCGCGCACATGATGGACGACGAGCTGGACGCCGGTGACATCGTGCTGCAGCGCGCGGTCCCGGTCGGCGCGCGCGACACCACCACCGACCTGTTCCACAAGACCCTCGAACTGTTCGGGCCGATCACGGTCGACGGGCTGGCGCTGCTGGCAACGGGCCGCACCGACTGGACGCCGCAGGACCGTACCCGGGCCAGCTTCTTCCACAAGCGGGCCGAAGAGGACAGCCGCATCGACTGGACCTGGACGGCCGAGGAGATCGACCGGCTGGTCCGGGCGCAATCCGACCCGTACCCGAACGCCTTCACCTTCTATCGCGGCCAGCGCGTGCGGGTGGTCCAGGCGTCGGTGTCGCGCGGCGTCTACGGCGGCACGCCAGGCCGCGTGTTCATCCCCGAGGACGGCGGCGTGGTCATCGTCGCGGGCGCACAGGCTCGCCGCGGCACCAGCCACGGCCTGCGCATCGAGCGGGTACGGCTCGACGACGGCACCGAGCTGGCCGCCCGCGACCTGTTCCGGACCATGGGCGGCTACCTGACGAGGGCCGCCTGAGCAGGGCGGGGCGGGCACCCGGCCCGGTGCCCGCCCCACACGCCTTCCGGCCGGGTCAGACGAGGGCGCCGCTGCGCTGGTCGAGCGCGCCCGGGACCGGCTCGGCCGGGTCGGCGCCCAGCGCCACGATCCGGTTGAACCCGTCGACGTGCACCACACGGGGGCGGTGCCCGTCCACGTCGGCGGCGTCGATCTGCTGGAACGACATGATGATGACCAGGTCACCGGGTTGCACCAGGTGCGCGGCGGCGCCGTTGATGCCGATGACGCCCGAGCCCGCCGGCCCCTCGATCGCGTACGTGGTGAGGCGGGCGCCGTTGGTGACGTCGACGACCTGCACCTGCTCGCCCTCGACCAGGTCGGCGGCGGCCATCAGCGTCGAGTCGATGGTGATCGAGCCGACGTAGTGCAGGTCGGCCTGGGTGACGGTGGCCCGGTGAATCTTGCCGCCGAGCAGTGTGCGCTGCATGAGACATCCTCCGAGGAGAGCAAGTTAGGTAATGCTATCCTAAGTTCCCCCTCGAACCCCTGACTACCCCTTGTGAACGGAGTAACCATGAGTTCCGCCCTCACCCGCCGTGCCGCGCTGGCCCGGATGGCAGCCGCGGCAGTGCTCGCGAGCAGTCTGCTCGCGGCGTGTTCGTCCACGCCGGACACGGCCGAGCCGAGCGCCTCGGCGCCCGCCGCGGCGTTCCCGGTGTCCGTCGAGCACAAGTTCGGCTCGACCACCATCGCGGCCCAGCCCAAGCGCGTCGTCACCGTCGGCTGGAACGACCAGGACTTCGTGCTCGCCCTGGGCGTCACCCCGGTCAGCACCCGCGAATGGTTCACCGAGTACCCCACCTACCCGTGGGTGGCGCAGGCTCTGGGCGGGGCGAAGCTGCCCACCTTCTCCGCTGAGATCAACTACGAGGCGATCCTGGCGCAGCAGCCGGACCTGATCATCGCGATCTACGAGACGGTCACCAAGGAGACCTACGACAAGCTGACACAGATCGCCCCGACCGTCATCCAGTCCAGCGCGTACCCGGACGAGCAGACGCCGTGGGACGTGCAGACGCTGACCACCGGCAAGGCGCTGGGCAAGGCCGCCGAGGCGCAGGCATTAGTGGACGAGGTGAACGCGAAGGTCGCCGCGGCCAAGCAGGCGCACCCCGAGTTCGCGGGCAAGACGCTGGTCGTCGACTACGGCCCGGAGAACGGCCTGCACTGGCTGATCGGCGCCGACGACCCGCGCCGCGCCCTGTTCGACGCGCTGGGCTTCGCCACCCAGGACGCCAAGGACGAGATCAGCGAGGAGCGGCTGGACCTGCTCGACCGCGACGTGCTGGTCGTCATCGGCGCGACCAAGGCCGACAGTGCCAAGTCGGCCGTCTTCTCGCGCCTCAACGTGGTGAAGACCGACCGCACCCTGTACACCACCTTCGAGACCCCGCTGGCGGGCGCACTGTCCTACAGCGGCCCGAAGGCGCTGCTGTACGCGCTGGACATCCTCGTGCCGCAGCTGGCCGCCGCCGCCGACGGCAGCCCCGAGACCGCGGTCAAGGACCTGTCCAACTGACGCACCTCACGAGAAGGGGGCGGCCGGTCGGCTCGCCCCCTTCGGCGATTCCGCCGGTCCGGTCGTCCACGGGGCTAGCTGCGGCTTCGCACGTGTCAACACTCCCGCGTTCGCTTGGCATGGCTAGCATGTGAGCGCATCCCCCCGATGGGACCGTGTCTCACGACCGGAGGTTTCGTGGCCACCTGGGTACGACTGACGAGCACGGAACTGCTCGCGGCAGGCAATCCCACCAAGAGCCCGTTCGGTCAGTTCTTGTTCTGCGCGGCAGCCGTGGCGCTTGCGGTCGGATTGCTCGTCTACGCGACCCGCGGTGACCGCCGCTAGGCTTGCGGATCCCAGTACGCCCGGAGAGGGCGGCACCGGCCGCCCTCTCTTCGCGCGTCCGGGTCAGTAGTACTCGCAGAAGTCCGGGCCCGGCATGTAGCTGCAGTCTTCCGCGACGGGCGGGGCGGCGACGGCCGCGGTCGGCACCGCCACCACGGCAACCGCCATCGCGAGAGCGGCGAGAAGAGCACGCAAATTCATCGAGACCTCCGAATACATGAATGGACTTGATGAGTATGGATGCTCCGCGCGACTCTTGGCAATGCAGGTGCGGCACGGGCGACGGAAGGGGTCACCTGCCCCCTCCGCCGCGCCCTCACGCCTTCAGCTGTGCGGCGAGCACGCTGCCCCAGTCGGCCACCGGCACCGAATCCAGCAGCTCACCGTGGCCGCAGGCGACCGGGTGGACCGTCACCCGGCCCGCGTACCGCGACCACACCGCCCCCGCGCCGCCCGGGAACCCCGGACTCGGCCGCGCCGCCTCGACGAAGACCAGCTCCCCCGCGTACGGCCTGGGCACCCAACCGCCCGCGAGCCGGTCGCTGTCGAGATAGTTCTCCACCACGGTGCACACCTGCGCGTGCGTGAACTCCGCCATCGCCGGATCCCGTTCGCGCAGGACCCGCGCCGCCACCGCCACGGTCAGGCCCGCCTCCGGAACCTCGTGGCCCAGCTCGCGCAGCAGCTCGGCGAGCGCAACCGGACCGCTGTCGTCGACCACGGGCCGGTCCAGGTAGGTGTCGAGCACGCTGAGGAACGACACGTGCCGACCTCGTTCGGTGAGCAGCACCGCGACCTCGTGCGCCACCGCGCCGCCGAACGACCAGCCCAGCAGCCGGATCGGGCCGGAGGGCGCGGCCTGCTCGATGCGGTCGGCGTACTCGGCGGCGAGGGCGGGCAGGGTGGTGGGCAGGTCGGTGGACCGGCTCAGGCGGGGCGCCTGCAACCCGATCAGCGGGGTGTCCGGCAGGTATCGCTTCAGCGCCGCGAACGGCCAGCTCAGACCGCTGGCGGGCGGGAGGCAGAACACTGCGGGACGCGTACCCGACGGCTGGAGCAAGACCAACGGTGACAGTGCGTCGCCGACGGGCTGGGGTACCTCGACCAGGCGCGCCATGCCCGCCGCCGTCGGCTGCGTGAGCAGTGCCGACAGCGGCACGGTCACTCCGAAAGCGGCCCGCAGCGCGGCCGACAGGCGCACTAGGAGCAGCGAGTGTCCACCGAGGACGAAGAAGTCGTCCGCCACGCCCACCTCGGCCACGCCGAGCAGGTCGGCGAGGATCGCGCAGACCTGCCGTTCAGTCTCGGTGCGCGGGGCGACCGACGCCGCGTCGGCGCCGAACTCCACCGGCGGCAGCGCGGCCCGGTCGACCTTGCCGTTCGGCGTGACCGGCAGCTGGGCCAGCGCCACCACCGCCGAGGGCAGCATGTACGCGGGCAGCCGCCGCGCCAGGTGCTCGTCCAGCCCGGACGGCGTCACAGCGCCGGCCGTGGCGACGTAGAGCACGATCCGCAGCACCCCGGCCGGATCCGGTACCGCGACCGCCACCGCCCGCGACACCGGCGTGTACGCCACCGCGACCGACTCGATCTCGCCCAGCTCCACCCGGAACCCGCGCACCTTCAACTGGTGGTCGGTGCGGCCCAGGTACTCCAGCTCCCCCACCGACGACCAGCGGGCCAGGTCACCGGTGCGGTAGAGCCGGCCGCCCGGCGTCCACGGGTCGGCCGTGAACCGCGACGCGGTCAGCCCCGCGCGGCCGAGGTAGCCCCGGGCGATCTGCGCGCCGCCGAGGTACAGCTCCCCGGCCACGCCGGGCGGCACCGGCCGCAGCCGCTCGTCCACCACGTACGCGGTGGTGCCCGGCAGGGGGCGGCCGATCGACGGGCGGTCGCACCAGGACTCGTCGACCGTCGCGGCGGTCGCCCATACGGTGACCTCGGTCGGGCCGTAGAGGTTGGTGACCGAGGCGGCCCGGCGGGACAGCTCGCGGGCCAGCGGCACCGGCAGCGCCTCGCCGCCGACCAGCGCCCGGACCCCGGTCAGGTCCGCCTCGCCGACCTCGGTCAGCATCGTCCACAGGCCGGGCGTGGCCTGCAGCACGGTCACGCCGTACGCGCGGATCAGCTCGGCCAGCCGGTAGGGGTCGCGGGCCTGCGCGTCGTCGGCCAGCACCACGTGCCCGCCCGCGCGCAGGGTGCCCAGCAGCTCCAGCACGGCGATGTCGAACGACAGCGTCGTCACCGCCAGGAACCGGTCGTCCGGCCCGAGCGGCACCGCGCCGTCCATCGCGGACAGGAACGCCTCGACGTCGCCGCGCGTGACCACGACGCCCTTCGGCCGCCCGGTCGAACCCGACGTGTAGATCACGTACGCCGCCGCAGCCTGCGGCACCTCGGCGTCGGCGGCACCCGTGACGGCGTCCGGCGCGCCCACCCCGACGACCGCGCAGCCCGAGCCCTCGAACAGGTCACGGGTGGCCTCGTCGGTGACGATCACGGCCGGGCGGGCGTCCTCGACCATGAACCGCAGCCGCGATGCCGGGTACGCCGGATCCAGCGGCACGTACGCCGCCCCGGCCCTGGCCACAGCCAGCAGCGCCACCAGCAGGTCGACCGAGCGCGGCAGCGCCAGCCCGACCAGACCGGTCGGCCCGACCCCGAGCCCGGACAGCCGCCCCGCGAACGCCGCCGAACGCGCCTCCAATTCGGCGTAGCTCAGGGTCACCCCGGCCGAGGTCACCGCCGGGGCCAGCGGAGTGCGGGCCGCGTGCGTCCGCACCGCCGACAGCCACGAACCCGGTTCGGCCGACGATCCGCCGTCCTGCCAGCCGTCCAGCTCGGACGTGTCCTGCCCGGTACACAGGTCGACGTCGTCGAGCCGCCCGCCACCGGCCGCGCCGGCCGCCGCGACCAGCAGCGCCAGCCGGTCCAGCAGGCGCCGGGCGGTGGCGGGGTCGAAGCGGTCCGGGTCGAACTCCAGCGCCACCGACACCGGCCGCCCGGGGCCGTCCTCGACGAAGGTGAAGTTCAGGTCCACCTTGGGCGCCGCCTCGGCCGCCGGAGCGTCCAGCGTCGGCAGGCCCAGCAGCCGGTCACCGCCCGCCGGACGGTGCAGCACCCCCAGCATCACCTGGAACAGCGGGTTGCGGCCCGGCACCCGGACCGGGTTGACCGCCTCCACCACGTCCTGGAACGGCAGCTCCGCGTGGTCGAACGCCGACAGCACCGAGTCCCGGACCCGTCCCAGCAGCGCGTCCAGGGTCGGCTGGCCGCCGGTGTCGGTGCGCACCACCACCGTGTTGACGAAGAAGCCGACCAGGTCGGTCAGGGCTTCGTCGCCCCGGCCGGAGACCGGGCTGCCGATCGGCACGTCCGGCCCGGCCCCGTGGCGCGACAGCAGCACCGCCACGGTCGCGTGCAGGGCCATGAACAGGCTCGCCGACACCGCCGACGCCCGCTCGCGCAGCCCGTCCACGACCTCGGCGGGCAGCGTCGCCTCGACCGTCGCCGCCGCCGGGGCGGTGCGGGTCAGTGCCCGGGGACGGTCGGCGGGCAGGTTCGTCTCCGGCGGCAGCGCCCGCAGCCGCTGCTGCCAGTAGCCGCGCTCGCGGGCGTGGCGGCCGGTGGGGTCGGCGCGGTCGCCCAGGCGGCGGTGCTGCCACAGGGCGTAGTCGGCGTACTGGACCGGCAGCGGGGTGAACTCCGGGGATGTTCCGGTGCGGCGGGCCGCGTATGCGGTGTCCAGGTCGGACAGCAGCGGCCGGTCCGACCACTCGTCCATCGCGAGGTGGTGCAGGACCAGCAGCAGCACCGACTCGTCGGCGGCCTGGTCGAGGAACAGGCTGGCCCGCAGCGGCGGCCGCGCGGCCAGGTCGAACGGTTCCGCCACCGCCTCGGCCAGCGCCCCGGCCGTCGCGGCCGACCGGTGCACCAGCAGCTCCACCTCCGCCTCGGCGCGGATCCGCTGCACGGGGCCCTCTTCGTCGACCTCGATCACGGTACGCAGCGCCTCGTGCCGGGCGACCACGTCGCCCAGTGCGGCGGCGAGGGTGCCGGGGTCGACGGCGCCTCCCAGCCGCAGCGTGAGCGGGTAGTGGTAGGCGGTGGACGCCGGGTCGAGCTGGCTGAGCAGCCACAGCCGCTCCTGCGCCGCCGACAGCGGCAGCCGGGCGGGCCGGTCCCCGGCGGTGACGGCCGCCTCGGCGGCGGCCGCCGAGCTGGTGCGCACCGCGAGCCGGGCCGGGGTGCGGGCGTCGAACAGGTCCCGTACCGACACCTCCACGCCCAGGTCGCGGCGCAGCAGGCCGAGCAGCCGCAGCGCGATCAGCGAGTGGCCGCCCAGGGTGAAGAAGTCGTCGTCGGCGCCGACCTCGGGCAGGCCCAGCGCCTGCGCGAACAGGTCGCACAGCACCGCCTCGGCCGGGGTCGCCGCCTTGCGCGAGCTGCTCGCCGGGGGGACGGCCGGGGGCAGCGCGGCCACGTCGAGCTTGCCGTTGACGTTCAGCGGCAGCGCGTTGACCACGGCGTACGCGCTCGGCACGAGGTGGGTGGGGAGCCGGTCGCGCAGCCGGTCGACCAGGCTCGCGATCAGTTCGGCGGGGTCGGCGGCGGCATCGGCGGGCACGACGTAGGCGACCAGGCGCTTGCCGCCCGCCGGGTCGGGCGCGGCCAGGACGGCCGTCTGGCGTACCCCGTCCAGGCTGGACAGGACCGCCTCGATCTCGCCCAGCTCGACCCGGTACCCCCGGACCTTGACCTGGTCGTCGGTGCGGCCGAGGAAGTCCAGGTGGCCGTCGGGGCGCAGCCGGACCAGGTCGCCGGTGCGGTACATGCGCTCGCCGGGCGCCTCGGGGTCGGCCGTGAACCGCGACGCGGACAGGCCGGGGCGGTTCAGGTAGCCGCGGGCCAGTCCGGCGCCGCTGATGTA
Organism: Catellatospora sp. KI3; assembly: GCF_029948125.1. Lineage (GTDB taxonomy): Bacteria > Actinomycetota > Actinomycetes > Mycobacteriales > Micromonosporaceae > Catellatospora. The sequence continues at coordinate 348,303 of NZ_JASAMB010000005.1, read as the reverse complement.
CAGCTCACCGGGCACGCCGGGCGGCACCGGCCGCAGCCAGCCGTCCAGGATCCGCACCCGGGTGTCGCGGATCGGCCGCCCCACGGTCGTGGTCGGGCTGTCGGCCGTGCCCGCGCCGAGGGTGTTGATGGTGTACTCCGTCGGCCCGTACAGGTTGTAACCGGTGACGCCCGCCGACAGCAGCGCCGCCCACAGCGTCTGCGGCACCGCCTCGCCGCCCAGCAGCACCAGCTCGGGCCGGTGCCCGGACGCGTCCAGCAGGCCCGCGTCGAGCAGGTGCTGGGCGAAGGTGGGCGTCACGTTGACCACGTCGACCCGGTGCCGGCGGCAGTAGGCGACCAGCGCCATCGCGTCGCGGCGCAGCTCCTCGTCGCAGACGTGCACGTGGTGGCCCTCGACCAGCCACAGCAGCTCCTCCCACGACATGTCGAAGGAGAACGACACCGTGTGCGCGATCGCCAGCACCCGTCCGCCCGCCGCGGCCACCACCGGGTCGAAGATCTCGTCGCGATGGTTGAGCTGCATGTTCGTCAGGCCGCGGTACGGCGTGACGACGCCCTTCGGGCGGCCGGTCGAACCGGACGTGTAGATGACGTACGCCGGGTGGTCCAGGCGGCCGGGCGTGCCGGGGGCGAACCCGGCCAGCTCCGCCGGGGTCAGCGGGGTGTCCGCGCACGCCGCGAGCAGGGCCGCCGTGTCGGCGTCGTCCAGGCACCGGGTGCGGACGCCGGTCCCGCCGACCCGCCCGGCCACCGCCGAGGTGGTGACGAGCAGCAGCGGGTCCGCGTCGGCGAGCATGCCGGCCAGGCGCTCGTCCGGGTGGTCCAGCTCCAGCGGCAGGTACGCCGCACCGCAGCGCAGCACCGCGAACAGCGCCACCACCGCCGCCACCGACCTGGGCAGCGCCAGCGCGACGATCGTCTCCGGACCCGCCCCGGCCGCGCGCAGCCACCGCGCGAACCGGCTCACCCGCGCATCCAGCTCCGCGTAGGTCAGCGACTCGTCACCGCAGGTCAGCGCCGTACGACCGGGCACGAGCCGGGCGCGTTCGGCCAGCAGCTCGGCGACCGTCCGGTCCGGAGTGTCGCCGGTCGGGCCGGTGAGCTGCCGGACGTCGCCGGGCAGGCTCAGCTCCACGTCGGCGACGCTGTCGTCGGGGTGCGCGGCCAGGTGCAGCACGACCTGGCGCAGCCGGTCCAGCAGCAGCTGGGCCTGCTCGGCCGGGACCACGTCGGAGCGGTACTCCAGCCGCAGCCGCAGCCGCCGTCCCGGGGTGACGACCCAGGTCAGCGGGTAGTGGGTGGCGTCGACGGCGCTGACGTCGACGATGCCGTGGGCCTGCTCCAGGTCGGTGAACGTGTCGTCGTCGAGGAAGTTCTGCAGCACGTACAGGCTGTCGAACAGGGTGTCGCGGCCCAGCGCCTGGTGGATCGCGCCCAGGCCCAGGTGCTCGTACGGCATCAGCGCCACCCGGTCGTCCTGCACTCGCCGCAGCACCGCCGCCACGGTGTCGCCGGGGGCGCAGCGCACCAGCGCGGGCACCGTGTTCAGGAAGACGCCGACGACCTCGTCGGCCCCGTCGAGGTCGGTGGGTCGACCGGCGACGGTGGTGCCGAAGACCGCCTCGGCCCGCCCGGTCGCGTAGCCGAGGGTGAGCCCGAGCGCGGTGCTGAGCAGCGCGTTCAGGGTCACCCCGGCCCGGCGGGCGGCGTCGGTGACCGCCGCCGTCTGCTCGGGGGTCAGGTCGTGGGCGAGGCTGGTGGCCAGCACCGGGGCGGTCCCCGCAGCGGCTGGGTAGAGCACGGTGGGCTCGCCGAGCCCGGCGAGGTGGCCGGTCCAGGCGCCGGTGGCGGCGGCGCTGTCCTGCCGCGACAGCCACGACAGGTAGTCGGCGAACCGGGCCGCGGGCGGCGCGAGCGCGGGTTCGGGGCGGCCGTCGCGGGCGGCGGCGTACCGGTCGAACAGTTCGCGCAGCACCAGCTCCCGGGACCAGCCGTCCCACAGCAGCAGGTGGTAGGTGAGCAGCAGCCGGTCCCGGCCCCCGGGCAGCCGGAGCACGGTCAGCCGGGCCAGCGGCGGCCGGGCCAGGTCGAACGGCGCCGCCCGGTCGGCGGCCAGCACCCGCGCCAGCCGGTCCGGGTCGTCGCGGTCGGACAGGTCCACCACTTCGACGTCGAAGGCCAGGTCGGCGCCGACGAACGCGACCGGCTGCCCGGTGACGGCGGCGAAGCCGAGCCGGGTCGCCTCGTGCCGCCCGAACACGCCCGCGAACGCGGTCGCCAGTGCGGCCGCGTCCAGCCTGGTGCCGAAGTCGAACACGTTCTGGGCCACGTACACGTCGGCGTCCCCGGCGTAGCGGGCCTGGAAGAACAGGCCCTCCTGCAGCGGCGACAGCGGCCACACCGCCTCGGCGCGGACCCCGGCGGCGGCCGCGAGCCGGGCCACCTCGTCCGGGTCGACCCCGGCCGGGGTGAGGTCGGCGGGTCCGGTGGCCGCGGCCAGGTCGGCCAGCGCGGCGACCCAGTCCTCGGCCAGCCCGGCCACGTCGAGGCCCTCGTCGGCGTAGGTGAGCACGGCGACCAGCTCCGGCCCGGCCGCCGTGTCGTGGCAGGCCGCGTTGACCTCCAGCAGGTACGGCGTGCCGAGGTCCGGGTCCGGGGCGGTGCGCAGCACCCGCTCCTCCGGTGCGGTGTCCCAGTCGGCGGCGCCGCCGACCGGGAACCGGCCCAGGTAGTTGAACAGCAGCTGGGGTGTGCCGAGGCGGCCCAGCGCGGCGGCCGTACGCGGGTTGAGGTAGCGCAGCAGTCCGAAACCGAGCCCGCCGTCGCGTACCGCCGAGACGGTGTCGCGCACCGCTCGCAGCGCCTGCGCGGCGTCGCCGGTCAGGCCGGGCAGCCGCACCGGCGCGATCGCGGTGAACCAGCCGACCGTGCGGGACAGGTCGGTCTCCTCGGCCAGCGGCTCGCGCCCGTGCCGTTCCAGGTCCACCAGCAGCGGCGCGGCCGGGTCGTGGCCGCGCCGGGAGCGCCAGCGCGCCACCGCCAAGTGCAGCCCGGCGAGCAGCGTCTGCGTCACGTCCGCCCCGGCGGCGGCCGGCACGCTGGTCAGTAGCGGTGCGGTGAGGTGCGGCGGCACGGTGATCCGGTGCTCGCGGGTGGCACCGGCGGTCAGCCCGACCGTCACCGCCGTCGGGTCGAGGTCGGCGCCGGGGGCCAGCGCCGCCGTCCAGTGGGCGAACTCGGCCAGCCGGTCGGAGCGGGTGGCGTGCTCGGCGGCGGCGCGCGCGTACGCCCGCAGCGACGTGCCCACCGGCTCCAGCACGGGCTCCCGGCCCGCCGCGACGTCGGCCCAGGCGGCGCGCAGGTCGTCGCCGAGGATGCGCCAGGACACCCCGTCGACGGCCAGGTGGTGCACCACCAGCAGCAGCCGTCCCTGCTGGTCCGGGCCCCGGTCGAAGTGGACCGCCCACAGCAGCCGCCCGGCGTCCGGGTCGAGGGAGTCGGCGGCGCCCTCGGCCACGGCCCGGACCAGCTCCGCGAGGTCGTCGTCGCTGAGCCCGGTCGCGTCGAGGGTGCTGACCCGGGGCGCGCTCGCCGGGTCCGGGGCGGCGACGGTCAGAGACCACAGCAGCGGGTCGGGCCGGTCCAGGCGCAGCCGCAGCGCGTCGTGCCGGGCGACCAGCGCCGCCACCAGCGCGCTCGCCTGGGCGTTGGTCAGGCCCGCCGGGGTGAGCAGCAGTTCCGCCTGGTGCAGGCGGTTGATCCGCCCGCCCAGCTCGGCGAGCCGGTGCACGATCGGCAGCAGCGCCACCTCGCCGATCCCGTCCCCGCCGGCGGCCGGTGCCGGCGGCTGCGGGGCGGGCACTGTTTCGCCGACGGACGCGGCCAGCGCCTCGGGCGTACGCAGGGTGAACACGTCGCGGGGCGAGATGCGCAGGCCGCGGCGGCGGGCCAGGTTCACCAGCTGGATCGCGATGATGCTGTCGCCGCCGAGGGTGAAGAAGTCGGCTCCGGCGGCCGCGCCGGGCAGGCGCAGCACCTCGGCGTACAGTGCGCGGAACCGGTCCACGGTGGACGGGTTCGCACCGGTCGGCAGCGGCTCGGGCTGGTCCGCGGTCGGCGGTGCGGGCAGCGCGGCCCGGTCGAGCTTGCCGTTGACGGTCAGCGGCAGTGCGGTGAGCAGCACGTACGCGGCGGGCACCATGTAGCCGGGCAGCGCGGTGGCCAGCGCCGTACGCAGTACCCCGGTGTCGAGATGCGCGCCGGTACGCGGCACGACGTACGCCACCAGGCGCCGCCTGCCGGGCTCGTCCTCGCGGACGGCCACGGCGGCGTCGGCGACCTGCGGCAGGGCCAGCACGGCCGCCTCGACCTCGCCCAGCTCGATCCGGTACCCCCGGATCTTCACCTGGTCGTCGGCCCGCCCGACGTAGACCAGCTCGCCGTCGGCGGTGCGCCGGGCCAGGTCGCCGGTGCGGTAGAGGCGCCCGCCGCCGGAGTCGGCCACGAACCTGGCCGCGGTCAGGCCCGCCCGGCCGTGGTAGCCGCGCGCCAGCTGGTCACCGGCGATGTACAGCTCGCCGACGGCGCCGACCGGCACCGGTGCCAGCCGCTCGTCGAGCAGTTCGGCGCGCAGGCCCGGCAGCGGGCCACCGATGGCGCTGCCGCGTCCGGCGTGCGCGTCGGCGGCGGTCAGCGGCCGGAACGACACGTGCACGCAGGTCTCGGTGATGCCGTACATGTTGACCAGGGCCGGGGTGGCCGGGTTGCGGTCGTACCAGGCGCGCAGCCGGGCCAGGTCCAGCGCCTCGCCGCCGAACACGACGTAGCGCAGCGCGAGCGGGCCGTCCGCCTCGGCGTCGGCCGCGATCAGCGGGTAGAACGCGGACGGGGTCTGGTTCAGCACGGTGACCCGCTCGTCGGCGAGCAGCCGCCGGAACCGGTGCGGGTCGCGGGCCACGTCCTCGGGTACTACGACCAGGTGCGCGCCGTGCAGCAGCGCGCCCCACAGCTCCCACACCGAGAAGTCGAACGCGATCGAGTGGAACAGCGTCCACACGTCGGCCGGGCCGAACGCGAACCGCTGCCGGCCGGCGTCGAACAGGGCCAGCACGTTCCCGTGGGTGACGACGACGCCCTTGGGCAGGCCGGTCGAGCCGGAGGTGTAGATGAGGTAGACGGCGTCGTCCGGACCGGCCTGCGCGGCGGGCGGCGCGGTGGCCGGGTGCGCGGCCAGGGCGCCGGCCACGGCCGGGTCGTCCAGGATGAGCGCGGCCGTGGCACCGGGCAGCGCGACGGCTGTCGCCGCGTCCGTGATGACGCAGACCGGGGCGGAGTCGTCGATGATGTGGCGCAGCCGGGCGGGCGGGGAGGCCGTGTCCAGCGGCACGTAGCAGCCGCCGGCCTTGACGACCGCGAGCACCGCCGCGACCAGGTCCAGGCCGCGCGGCAGGGCGAGCGCCACCCGGCTCTGCGGGCGTACGCCCCGGGCCAGCAGCTCCCGCGCCAGCCGGTTCGCACGGGCGTCCAGGTCGGCATAGGTCAGACGCCGTCCCGCGATCGAGACGGCGACCCGGGCCGGGTCGGTGCCCGCCGCCGAGTACGCCCGCGAGAGGTTCGCCATCGCCGGGGACGGGGCGGCGAGGTCGGCGACGGTGCCGGTCGGTTCGGTCAGCAGCCGGTCGATGATGTGCTCCACCTGTTCGAGGAGCTGCCGCGCGCGGTCCGCGCCGATCAGCTCGGTGTCGTACTTGATCTCCAGGGTCAGCCGCTCGCCGGGGAAGGCCACCAGGGCGAGCGGGTAGTGCGGCGCGTCGGTGCCGGTGAACCCGCGCACCCGCAGGCCGGACGCGCCGGGGGTGTCGTCGGCGGCGGGGAAGTTCTCGACCACGACCATCGTGTCGAAGAACTCGCGCACCCCGGCCAGGCGGGCCAGCTCACCCAAACCCGTGTGCTGCACGTCGAGCAGGTCGGTCAGCCGCTCCTGCAGCGCGGCCAGGACCTCGCCGAGCGGCTGGTCAGGCTGCCAGGCCATCGGGACGGGGACGGTGTTGATGAGCAGGCCGACGATCGACTCCACGCCGGGCAGCTGCCCGCCGCGACCGGAGACGGTCGAGCCGAACACCACCCGGTCGCGGTCTACCAGCTGCCCGAGCAGCAGACCCCACGCGGCGTGCAGCAGCGTCGACACGGTCACCCCGTGCCGTCGCGCCGCCTCGGTGACGTCCTTCGTACGCCGCGCGGAAAGGCTGCCCGAGACGCTGTCGTGGTGGCCGACCCCGGCCCCGGTGCCGACCAGCAGCGTCGGGGCGACCCCGGTCAGGGCGCGTGCCCAGGTCTCGCGGACCACCGCCGGGTCGTGGGCGAGGACGGACTCGACGTGGTCGCGGAAGGTGACGGCCGGGGCGGGCAGGTCGGCGCCGCCGCGCTCGTACGAGGCGATGACGTCGGCGAACACCAGCGGGTACGACCAGCCGTCGGCGATGATGTGGTGCATCGTCTCGATGAGCCGGTGCTCGGTGGCGCTCAGCGAGACCAGCGTGTAGCGCACCAGCGGCGCCTGGGCCAGGTCGAACGGCTCGGCCAGCGCGGCCGCCGCGATCCGGGCCAGCTCCGCCTCGGCGTCGGCGCGGCCGGACAGGTCGACCGCCTGCCAGGGCAGGGCCACCTCGGCCGCGATGAGCTGGGCGATCCGGCCGTCGGACAGCTCGACGAAGGCGGCCCGCAGGGCGTCGTGGCGGCGTACCGTCGCCGCCACCGCCACCCGCAGCACCTCGGCGTCGAGCGGGCCGGTCAGCTCCGCGACCTGCTGCACCCGGTAGGTGTCCACGTCGGAGTCGGCGTACGCGGCGTGGAAGTACATGCCCTGCTGCAGCGGCAGCAGCGGCAGGATGTCGCGCACCCGGCCGGGGCGCGCCAGCCGGTCCACGTCGGCCTGCGACAGCGCCACCAGCGGGAAGTCCGACGGGGTGTGCCCGTCCAGGGCGGCGCAGCGGGCGAGCGCGGTCAGCGCCGCCAGCCACAGCCGGGCCAGCTCCCGCACGTCGTCCTCGGTCATCAGCCCGGTCGGCCAGGACAGCGTCGCCGACAGGACCGGACCGTGCGGGCCGTCCTGCGCCTGCGCGTTGACCTCCAGCACCTGAGCCGGGTTGTCCGGGTGGACGCCCTCGTGCAGCACGCCGGTGCCCTCGCCGCCGGTGAACCGGCCCAGGTAGTTGAACAGGATCTGCGGGGTGCGCGGCCACGGCGAGCCGTCGGCCAGGTAGCGCAGCACGCCGTACCCGAAGCCGTTGTCGGGCACCGCCCGCAGCTGCTCCTTGACCGCCCGCGCGGCCGCGGCCAGCCCCGGACCGGCCGCCTCGACCTCGGCCCAGCCGACCGTGCCCGGGTCGAGCGCGACCGGGTGGATGACGGTGAACCAGCCGACGGTCCGCGACAGGTCGGCGTCGGCCGCGCCGACGTGCTCGCCGTGGCGGCCGTGGCCCTCCAGGTTGACCAGCACCGGCGTCTGCTCCGGGGTGGTCGCCCAGCCGGGCCGGGGCGTGGCCCGCCACCGCCGGACCGCCACCGCGAACGCGGTGAGCAGGCCGTCGTTGACGCCGCCGCGCAGCGCGGCGGGCACGCTGGTGAGCAGGGCCGTGCTCAGGTCGGCCGCGACCGTGACGGTGACCGACGAGACCGTGGCGGCGGTGTCGCGCGCCGGGTCCAGGTCCCGCGTGCCGAGCCTCGGGTCGGGCGTGTCCAGCACCGCCCGCCAGTAGGCCTCCTGCGTCGCGAACCCGCCCGCGTCGGCGACGGCCCGCACCCGGGCCGCCCAGTCCTGGAACCGGACCGGCACCGGCGGCAGCGCGGCCGGACGCCCGGCGGCCACCGCCGCGAAGGCGCGGGCCAGGTCGTCGGTGAGCACCCGCCACGACACGCCGTCGACGACGAGGTGGTGCACGCTCAGCAGCAGGTGCGAGGGCAGGTTCGGGCCCTCGTCGTACCAGGTCGCGGCGGTCATGCGCCCCGCCGCCGCGTCGAGCCGGGCGGCGGCCGCGTCGACCGCGCCGGACAGCCGCGCGGGCGGTGGACCCGACTGCGCGACCAGGTCCGGTTCGAACGCCGCGCGCACCCGCAGCACGTCGCCGTCGACGCTGAGCCGCAGCAGGTCGTGGCACTCGCCCAGGGCCCGCAGCACCGCGGTGACCCCGGCCAGGTCCAGCCCGGCCGGGGCCGGGAGCAGCATCGTCTGGTGGAACCGCGACAGCGGCGTACCGGCCTGGAACGTCTCGGCCAGCATCGGGGTGAGCGGGACCGTGCCGTCACCCGCGACCGGTGCCAGCGCGGGCGCGGCCGGGGCGGCGGCGGTGACGGTGGCCGCCAGTGCCCGCACGGTGCGGCGGCGGAACACGTCGCGCGGGGTGACGTGCAGGCCCGCCTCGCGGGCTCGGGCCGCCGCCGCGATCGAGGAGATGCTGTCGCCGCCGACGGTGAAGAAGTCGTCGTCGATGCCGACCCGGGGCAGAGCCAGCACGGCGGCGTAGACGCCGCACAGGGTCCGCTCGGCGTCGGTGCGCGGCTCGGCCGTGGCGCCGGTGTCGGGGATCGACGCCTCCGGCAGCGCGGCGGTGTCGAGCTTGCCGTTGACGGTCAGCGGCAGCACCGGCACGGCGGCGTAGCGCTGCGGCACCATGTACCCGGGCAGCACCTCGGCCAGCGCGTCGCGCAGGCCGGCCAGGAACACCCCGTCGGCGGCCCCGGCCGGCACGACGTACGCGGCGAGGCGCCTGCGGCCGGTGACGGCGTCCTCCAGCTGCGCCACCACGGCCGCCTGGCGTACGCCGGGCAGCCCGCCGAGCACCGTCTCGATCTCGCCCAGCTCGACCCGGTAGCCCCGGATCTTCACCTGGTCGTCGGTGCGGCCGAGGAAGTCCAGGTGGCCGTCGGGGCGCAGCCGGACCAGATCGCCGGTGCGGTACATGCGCCCGCCGGGAACGTTGGGGTCGGCGGTGAACCGCGAGGCGGTGAGGCCGGTCGCGTTCAGGTAGCCGTGGGCCAGGCCCGCCCCGGCGATGTACAGCTCCCCCGCCGTGCCCGGGTGCACCGGCCGCAGCCACGGGTCCAGCACGTACGCACGGGTGTTCCAGATCGGACGGCCAACGGTGCTGGTCGCGCTCTCATCCGTACCGGCGCCGAGGGTGTTGATGGTGTACTCGGTCGGCCCGTACAGGTTGTAGCCGATCGGGCCGCCGGGCCGGCGCAGCCGCTGCCACACCGCGTCGCTGACGGCCTCCCCGCCGAGCAGGACCAGGCTCGGCGGATACCCGGCCGGGTCGAGCAGCCCCTCCTCGAACAGGTGGTGGGCGTAGGTCGGTGTCACGTTGACCACGTCGACCCGGTGCTCGCGGCAGTACGCGACCAGCGCGGTCGCGTCGCGGCGCAGCTCCTCGTCGCAGACGTGCACCTCGTGGCCCTCCACCAGCCACAGCAGCTCCTCCCACGACATGTCGAAGGAGAACGACACCGTGTGCGCGACCCGCAGCCGGTCCCGTCCGGCCGCCTTCGCCCGCGCCACCGCCGGGTCGAATATCTCCGCCCGGTGGTTGAGCTGCATGTTCGTCAGCCCCCGGTACGGGGTCACGACGCCCTTGGGCCGCCCGGTCGACCCGGACGTGTAGATCACGTACGCCGGGCTGTCCAGCGAACCCGGTCCGGCACCGGGCATCGGCTCGCCGCTCAGCGCCGCCAGTTCGGCCGCCAGCTCGGCGGTGTCGAGCAGCAGCGCCTGCCCGCCGAGGTCGCGCTGCCGTCCGGCCAGCTCGGCCGCGCCGGTCGTGCAGAGCAGCAGGGCGGGCCGGGCGTCGTCGAGCATGTCGGCCAGGCGGGCCACCGGGTGGTCCAGGTCCATCGGCAGGTACGCCGCCCCGCAGCGCAGCACCGCGAACAGCGCCACCACCATCTCCACGCCGCGCGGCAGCCCCAGCGCCACCACCGTGCCCGCCCCGGCGCCCCGCCCGCGCAGCAGCCGCGCGTACCGGTTGACCTCGGCGTCCAGCTCGGCATACGTCAGCGACCGGGCGCCGAACACCAGCGCGGTGTCGGCCGGGATCAGCGCCGCCCGCTCGGCGAGCAGGTCCGCGACGGTCGCCTCCGGCAGCGGGTGCTCGGTGGCCGCCCAGTCGCCGCGCAGCCGCGCCGCCTCGGCGTCCAGCACCGGGTCCAGCCGCGCCACCGGGGTGTCGAGGCCGTCGGCGACCCGGGTGAGCAGCCGCAGGAACCGGTCCAGCTGGCGCCGGGCGTCGGCGGCGTCGGTCACGTCGGGCCGGAACTCCAGCTTGACGTGCAGGTTCGCCCCGGGCGTGACCACCCACGTGTACGGGTAGTGCGTGGTGTCGGTGTACCCGACCCCGGTGATGCCGTGCCGCTGCTCCAGGTCGGTGAACGTGTCGTCGGCGAGGAAGTTCTGCAGCACGAACAGGGTGTCGAACAGCTGGTCGTGGCCGGTGGCGCGGTGGAGTTCACCGAGCCCGAGGTGCTCGTGCGGGGCCAGCCGCAGCCGGTCCTGCTGCGCCCGGCGGGCCAGGTCGGCGACCGTGTCGGCGGGGGCCGGGCGGACCCGGACCGGGACGGTGTTGAGGAACAGGCCGATGGCGTCCTCGATGCCGGGCAGCTCGGTGGGGCGCCCGGCGACGGTGGTGCCGAAGACGACGTCGGTGCGGCCCGCCTCGTACCCGATCAGCAGGCCGAGCACGGCGGTGAGCAGCGAGTGCAGGGTGACGCCGCGCCGCTGGGCCTGCTCGCGCAGCCGCAGCGTGACCGCCGACGGCAGCGCCGCCAGCAGCCGGTGCGAGGGCAGCGGGTCGCGGCCCACGGCGGACGGGACCAGCAGGGTCGGCTCGGTCACGCCGGACAGCTCGTCGCGCCACGCGGCGACGGCCGCGTCGGAGTCCCGCCCGGCCAGCCAGGTCAGGTACTCGGGGAACCCGTTGGCGGCGGGCGGCAGGGCGCCGGCGGCGCCGCGAGTGGCGTACCGGGCGAAGAGGTCGCGCAGCACCAGCTCGCGCGACCAGCCGTCCCACAGCAGGAAGTGGGCGGTGAGCAGCAGCTGGTCCCGGTCGTCGGGCAGCCGGACCACGGTGAGCCGGATCAGCGGCGGCCGGGTCAGGTCGAAGGGCTCGGTGAGGTCGGTCTCGTGCAGCCGGGCCAGCGCGGCGTCCAGGTCGCCCGGGTCCAGGGTGGACAGGTCGGTGACGGCCACGGTCGCGTCGAGGTCGGCGGCGATGTACTGGACCACGTCGCGCACGCTGTCGCCGGTGAACCCGGCCCGCAGCGTCGGATGGGCCCGCAGCAGCGACGCGAACGCGGCGCGCAGCGCGTCGAGGTCCAGGCGCCGGTCGAAGTCGAAGACGTTCTGGGCGATGTAGGTGTTGGCGCCGTCGGCGTAGGCGGCCTGGTAGTAGACGCCGCGCTGGAGCGGCGACAGCGCCCAGATGGTCTCGACCGGCACCGGCGCGGCGGCCAGCACCCGGTCGATCTCGGCCTGGTCGAGCCGGACCGTGGCGAGGTCGGCCGGAGTCAGCGCGGCCGGTGCCGGGGCGGCCTGGCCGGCCAGGCCGGCGTCGATCGCGGCGGCGGTACGCAGCCGGAACAGCGCCTCCACGCTGACGTCCAGGTCATCGCGCGCGAGCCGGTTGACGACCCGGATGGCCAGGATGCTGTCGCCGCCGTGGGCGAAGAAGTCGTCCTCGGCGCCGAGATCGGTGCTGGACAGCACCTCGGCCAGGTGGCGGCGGATGCGCTCGGCCCGTTCGGTGCGGGCCGCGCCGCCGGTGCGGGCGGCGGGCGCCGGATCGGGCAGGGCCCGCCGGTCGCGTTTGCCGTTGGGCAGCAGCGGGATCCGGTCCAGCACCGTCACCGTGGCCGGGACCAGGTACGGCGGCAGCTCGGCGCGCAGCATCGTCCGCAGCGCGCCAGGGTCCAGGCTCTCGCCGGGCTCGGCGACCACGTAGGCGTGCAGGGCGTGCGTACCGGCGCTGCCGGGACGGGTCGCGGCGACCGCCTCGGCGACCCCGATCCGGCGTGCGAGGGCCGCCTCGACCTCGGCCAGCTCCACCCGGTAACCGTTGATCTTGATCTGGTCGTCGGTGCGGCCCAGGAACTCGACCTGCCCCGACGGCAGCAGCCGCGCCCGGTCGCCGGTGCGGTAGAGCCGCTCGCCGGGCGTGAACGGGTCGGCCACGAACCGTGCCGCCGTCCCGCCGCCCTGCCCCAGGTAGCCCCGGGCCAGCTGCGCGCCGCCGACGTAGACCTCGCCGATGCCGCCGGCCGCGACCAGGTCCAGGGTCTCGTCCAGCAGCAGCACCCGGGTGCCGGGCACGGGCGTGCCCAGCGGCACCCGGCCGTCCACCGTGGTCACGTCGGCCGTGAGCACGTCGCCGACGACCTCGCTGGAGCCGTACGAGTTCACGATCCGCGCCCCCGGCGACGCGGCGGCCAGCGCCCGTACCGTGCCGGCGTCCAGCGCCTCGCCGGACAGCAGCCAGCGCCGCACCCCGGCCAGCGGCGCACCGTCCACTTCGGCCATCGCCGCGGCCAGGCTCGGCACCGCCAGCAGCTGCGTCGCGCCGCTGTCGGCCACGAGCCGGGCCAGCGCGGCGCCGTCGGCGGCGGTCCGCTCCGGGGCGATCACCGTCGTGGCTCCGGCGACCAGGGCGCCCAGCAGCTCGGTCGTACCGTCGATGAAGCTCAGCGAGCTCTTGGCCAGCCGGACGTCGGGCGTGCCCGGCGCGGCCGACCACTGCTCGGCCGCCCAGACGAGGCGGTTGCCCAGCCCGCCGTGCGTCCCCACGACCGCCTTCGGCCGCCCGGTCGACCCGCTGGTGTAGACCACGGAGACGGCGTCGGCCGGGTCCGGCTCGGCCGGGTCCGCGATCGGCGCCCCTGCCGCGGCCGCCCGCACGGTGTGCTGCGGCAGCCCGTGCGGCGGCAGCGTACGGGCCGTCGCCTCGTCGGCCAGCACCGCCACCGGCCGCGCGTCGGCGAGCATGAACTCGATCCGCCCCGCCGGATACGCGGGATCCACCGGCAGGTAAGCCGCCCCGGTCCGCGCCACGGCCAGCAGCGCGGTGGCCAGGTCGACCCCGCGACCCACCGCGACCGCCACGATGTCGCCCCGCCGGACCCCGCTGCGGCGCAGGTGCCCGGCGACCCGGTCGGCCTTCGCGACGAGTTCGGCGTAGGTGAGCGCGGTGTCCCCGCAGACCACCGCGGCCCGGTCCGGTGCCGCCGCCGCGGCCCGGTCGATCAGTGCGAGCACCCCCGGCTGCGCCTCTCGCAGGTTCGCCGAGGCGGCGAGCAGGGCGGCCCGCCGCTCGCCCGGCACCAGCCCGACCTGCCCCACGGGCAGCTCAGGGTGGTCGGCCAGGGCCGCCAGCAGCAGCAGGTACTGGTCGAGCAGCGTCTCGGCCGAGGCGGCGTCCACGGCGGACAGGTCGTGCGTGAGCAGCAGGTCGATGCGCTGACCGGGCTTGGCCATCACGGTGACCGGGTAGTGCGGCGCCTCGACCGTGTCGACGCCGGTGACCCGCAGCGCGCCCACCTGGTCGAAGACGGCCGGATAGTTCTCGATGACCACGAGGGTGTCGAACAGTTCGCCGACCCCGGTGCGCCGGTGGATGCGGCTGAGTGCGGTGTGCTCGTGCTCCATCAGCCCGGTCTGCGCCCGCGCGGCCCGCGCCACGACCGCGATCAGCGGGTCGGCGGCGCGCCACCGGACCCGCGCCGGGACGGTGTTCACCAGCAGGCCGATGATGTCGTCGATGCCGTCGAGGTCGCCGGAGCGGCCGGAGACGGTCACGCCCACGACCGCGTCGCCACTGCCGGTACGGCGCCCGACCAGCAGGCCCCATGCGGCGGTGAGCAGGCCGCTGACCGTGATGCCGTGCCGCTGCGCGAGGGTGCGCAGCCGCTCGGTCAGCTCGGCGGGCACGGTCGCGGCGCGCCGGGCGTAGCCGGTCGCCGTGCCCGGGGCCAGCGCCGAGGCCAGCCGGGTCGGGCCGGTGACGCCTTCGAGCGCGGCGGCCCAGGCGTCGGCGGCGGTGTCGGTGTCGAGGGCGGCCAGGGCGCGCAGGAACGTGTCGTAGCCGACCGGGGCGGGCAGCGGCTGCCGCTCGTGCAGGGCGAGCAGCTCGCGCAGCATCAGCGGCACCGACCAGCCGTCGGCGAGCAGGTGGTGCACGGTGTGCACGAGGGTGTGCCGGCCGCCGTCGAGCCGGGCCAGCGTGAACCGCATCGCGGGCGGGTCGGCCAGGTCGAACGCGGTGGTCCGGTCGGTGCCGGCGGCCTCGTCGAGCCGCCGCGCGGCGGTGTCGGCGGGAAGGCCCGACAGGTCGAGGTCGCGCCACGGAACTCGGACCCGGTCGGCGGTGGCGGCGACGGTACGGCCGTCGCGCAGCGTCAACAGCGCGGCGGCCAGGTGCGGGTGCCGGGCCAGCAGGCCCTCGGCGGCGGCGCGCAGCCCGGCCGGGTCGACCGGCCCGTCGAGGTGGATGCGCTGCTGGACGACGTACGGGTCGGCGCCGGTCGCGGCGCGGGCGTGGAAGTAGAGGCCCTCCTGCAGCGGCGACAGCGGCAGCACGGTGCGCAGGCCCGGCACGGCGGCGTCCAGTTCGGTCACGTCGGCCTGGGTGAGGGCGGCGAGGGGGAAGTCCGACGGGGTGTGCCCGGCCACGCCCGGGTCGGCGGCGATCGCGGTGAGCGTGTCGGTCCAGCCCCGGGCCAGCTCGGCGACGCGGTCGGCGGTGAGCAGGTTCCCGGCCCAGCTGAACCGGGCGCGCAGCACCGGACCCTCGGCGGTGTCGACGGCGACGGCGTTGACCTCGACGACCCGGGCCAGCGGCAGCGCCGGATCGCGCCGCTCCACGACGATGTCGCCGCCGTCGACGGCCGCGAACGGGCCGGAGTCGGCGGCGGTGAACCGGCCGAGGTAGTGGAACAGCACCTGCGGCGCGGCCGCCAGCTCGGGCCGGGCCGTGCCGGACAGGTAGCGCAGCGCGCCGTAGCTCAGGCCCCGGTGCGGGACGGCGCGCAGCTGCTCCTTGACCGCGCGGACGGCCGCGCCCAGGTCGCCGGCCGGGCCGGGGTCGACGGCGAACGGGTACAGCGTGGTGAACCAGCCGAACGTGCGCGACAGGTCGACCTCGCCGGGCAGCACGTCCTCGCGGCCGTGGCCCTCCAGCTCCAGCAGCAGCGGCCCGTCGCCGCCGCGCCAGGCGCGCAGGGCCAGCGCGAACGCGGTGACCAGGCCGTCGTCGACGCCGCCGTGGACGGCGGCGGGCACCGCCCCGAGCAGCCGGGCCGACACGTCCGGCGGCAGGGCCACGGTCAGCTCGCGCTCGGTCGCGACGGTGTCGCGGGCGGGGTCGAGCGGCCGGTGGCCGAGCCGCGGGTCGGCGGTGGCGCAGGTATGCCGCCAGTACGCCTCGGCGGCGGCGAACACCCCGTCGCGGGTGGCCTCGCCGAGCCGCCGCGCCCACTGCCGGAACGCCGTGCCGTCGCCGGGCAGGCGCACCGGCCGCCCGGCGCTCAGCTCGGTCCAGGCGGCGCGCAGGTCCTCCAGCAGCACCCGCAGGGACACGCCGTCGACCACGATGTGGTGCACGGCGAGGATGAGCCGCCCGTCGCGGTCGGGGCCGCCGTCGAGCCATACCGCGTCGAGCATGCGCCCCGCGTACGGGTCGAGCCGCCGCGCGGCGGCGGTCGTCTCGCGGTCCAGTGTCGCGTCCAGTTCGGCCGGTGCCGGGGCGGTGCGGCGGGTGGTGAGTCCGGCGGCGGTGACCGACCCGGCGGGTTGGACGGTCAGCGTCCAGCGCGGGGTGCCGGTGGCGCGGGTGCGCAGCACCGGGTGCGCGGCCAGGACGGCGTCGAGCAGGATGTGCAGCTGCGCCTCGGTGAGACCGGCCGGGGTGCGCAGCGTCATCGCCTGGAAGAAGCCGCGCATGGCGGGGCCGAGGTCCTGCAGCCACTCGGTGATCGGGGTGGGCGGCACCTCCCCGTCGGCGTCGGCGGCCGTCACGGCGGCACCGGGATCGACGGCGGTGACGGCCGGGGCCAGCGCGGCGGGTGTCCGCCGGGCGAGGATGTCGCCTGGCCGCACCACGTACCCGGCCTGGCGGGCGCGGCGTACGACGCCGATGGCGGTGATGCTGTCGCCGCCGAGGGTGAGGAAGTCGTCGTCGGCGGAGACCTCGGCGACGCCGAGCACGTCGGCGAAGACGTGGCAGAGCAGCCGCTCGACCGGCCCGTCCGGGGCGCGGCGCGGCGCCCGCTCGGGGGCGGCGGGGTCGGGCAGCGCCCGCCGGTCGACCTTGCCGTTGGCGGTGACCGGGAACGCGTCCAGGATGGTCACGGTGCCGGGCACCATGTACTCCGGCAGCCGGTCGGCGCACCAGGCGCGCAGCTGCTGAGCGGTGACCTCGGCGTCGACCGTGGCGTATGCGGCGAGCTGGGCCGCGGCCGTGCCGGTGTGCACGACGACCGCCGCGCGGCGTACCGCCGGATGTCCGGCCAGGACCGCCTCGACCTCCTCCAGCTCCAGCCGCATGCCCCGGATCTTGACCTGGTTGTCCGCCCGGCCGACGAAGTCGAGGCTGCCGTCGGCGGCGAACCGGGCCAGGTCACCGGTGCGGTACATGCGGGTGCCGCGCCCGTCGAACGGGTTGGCCACGAACCGCGCCCCGGTCAGCGACGGCGCGTTGACGTACCCGCGCCCGAGCAGGAACCCGGCCGCGTACAGCTCGCCCACCTCGCCGGTCGGCACCGGCTCCAGCCGCTCGTCGAGCACGTAGAGCTGCGTGTACGGGTTGGCTCGCCCGATCGAGGTGGCGATGCGCTCGGCCTGGTCGCGGTAGATGACGTGCGAGACGCCGATGGTCGCCTCGGCGGGCCCGTAGCCGTGGTAGAGCGTGGTGGTCAGCTGGCGCCGGAACCGCTCGAACAGCTCCGGGGTGAGCACCTCGCCGCCGCACCAGACGTGGCGCAGCCCGTCGAGCAGGGTGGTGCCCCGCGCCATCTCCAGCAGCACGTCCAGCATGGATGAGACGAGGTAGACGAAGGTGACCCGTTCCCGGGAGATCAGGTCGAGCAGGTAGTGCGGGTCGCGTTCGCCGTCGGGGTCGGCCACGACCACGTACCCGCCGCTGACCAGCGGCAGGAGGATCTCGTTGACGGAGATGTCGAACGCGAGCGGGGCCTTGAACAGCGACGCGTCGCCGGGGCCGAAGTGGAGGATCTGCTCGACCTGCCACAGCAGCCGGTTGCAGATCGCCTCGTGGCGGATCATCGCGCCCTTGGGGCGGCCGGTGGAGCCGGAGGTGAAGATCACGTACGCCAGGGCGGCGCCCGGGATGGGCAGGTGGAGCGGCTGGGCGGGCTCGGTCCCGTACCCCCAGTCGGCGAGGTCGACCTCGACCAGGTCCCCGGCCGGCACGCCCTGGGGGTGGCCGGGCGCGGCGACGACCAGCCGCGCCCCCGCGTCGGCGCGCACCTTCTCCCGGCGTTCGGCCGGCCAGGCCGGGTCGACCGGCACGAACGCCCCGCCCGCCGACATGACCGCCAGTACGGCGACGACCATCTCGGCGGAGCGGGGCGTGCTGACGGCGACCGTCTCCTCCGGACGCAGTCCCCGAGCGCGCAGGTGGTGCGCCAGTTGCCAGACCCGGGTGGCCAGTTCCGCGTAGGTCAGCCGGGTCTGTCCGGCGACCAGGGCCAGGGCCTGCGGGGTGCGGGCCGCCTGGTCGGCGAACAGCTTCGGGACGGTCGTGATGGTACTGGGGACAGCGGAAAACTCGGCCACACCGAAGGTCATGTAAGTTAGGTTAGCCTAACCTTTGTTTCAGTGGAAGTCGGCGTCCGCGCCTGCCACGCCCGCCACAGTCCGGCGTAGTACCCGTCGGCCTTGAGCAGCTCGTCGTGGTGTCCTTCCTCGACGATCCGCCCGTCCTCCAGCACGCACACCCGGTCGGCCGCGGCCGCCTGGGTGAGCCGGTGCGCCACGATCAGCGCGGTCCGCCCGCGCATCGCCGCCGACGCCGCCTCCTCCAGCACCCTGGCCCCCTGGCTGCCCGCCTCGGCGGTCGCCTCGTCGAGCACCACCACCGCCGGCTCGGCCAGCACCAGCCGGGCCAGCGCCACCTGCTGCGCCTGCGCGGCGGTCAGCGGATGCCCGCCCTCGCCCACGGCGGTGGCCAGCCCATCTGGCAGCGCGTCGACCCAGTCGAGCGCGTCCACGACCGACAGCGCGGCGCGCAGCTCGTCATCGGCCGCGCCGGGCTTGGCCAACCTCAGATCGGCGGCGAGCGGACCGGCGAACACCCGCGTCTCCTGGGTCACCATCGCGATGTGGCGCCGCAGCAGCGGCCCCAGCTTGGGCAGCGGCGCCCCGCCCGCCAGCGCCGCGCCAGAGTCGGGCCGCAGCACCCCGGCCGCGATGGCGGCCAGCGTCGACTTGCCCGCGCCCGTGGTGCCCACCAGCGCGACCCGCTCGCCGGGCGCGAGCCGCAGAGTCACCCCGTGCAGCACGGGCACCCCCGGGCTGTACCCGAACACCACGTCGACCAGCTCCACCGACGCGTCGGCGGGCTCCTGGGCCGCCACCGGCTCCTCGGTCTCCGGGATGTCCACCACGCCGACCAGCCGGGCCAGGCTCGCCCCGGCCAGCTGCACCTCGTCGAACACGAACAGCAGCATCCCGATCGGGTTGAACAGCCGGTGGAACAGCACCGCCGCGGCGGCGGTCTCGCCCACGGTCAGCGAGCCGTCGCGCACCAGCAGGAACCCGGTCACTAGGATCGCCGACAGGACGAGGAACTCGGCCCGGTTGACCCGCCCCACGAACCTCGTGAACAGCGTGAAGACCGACACCGACAGGTCGCGCCTGGCCGCCGAGGCGGCCTCCAGGCCGCGCATTCGCCAGCCGAGCAGCCGGTACGCGTGCACGGTGCGCACCCCGTGCAGCGACTCGACCAGGTGCTGCGAGGACTGCGCCCCGGCCAGCCGCTCGCGGGCGTAGACCGGTGACGAGCGGGGCAGGTACCAGCGCAGCGCCAGCACGTACAGCGGCACCGCGACCGCACCGGCCAGGCCCAGCCGCCAGTCGAGCCCGGCCATCGCGAGCAGGCTCAGCGTCCCCAGCAGCACCGACGACGCCATGGTCGGGATCACGTCGGCGACGGCCTTGCCGATGGTGGTGGCGTCGCTGCCGACCCGGGACAGCAGATCGCCCTGCCCGGCGCCCTCCACCATGGCCGACGGCAGCCGCAGCACCCGCGCCAGCACCCGTTCGCGCAGCTCGGCGAGGACGGACGCGCCCAGGCGCCCGGTCAGGTACGTGCCGAGCCCGGTGGCCAGTCCACCGAGGACGGCACAGCCGACCAGCACCGCCGCGACCCCGGCGACCACACCGACGGCGGCGCCTTCGCGCACCCGGTCCACCAGCACGCCGAGGGTGTACACGGTGGCGACCCCGGCGGCCGCGCCGACGGCCCCGGCGGCCAGCGCCCCGGCCAGGCCGGGCCAGCGTTCGCGCAGCGCGGCCGACAGGTAGCGGCGGCTGTCGCGGGCCGACGCGATGGGCAGCACGGCGGCGGTGAACACGTCGCTCATCGCAGCACCGCCCGGCGGTAGGCGTCCTCGGTGCGCGACAGGTCGGTGTGCGTACCGGTCGCGACGGCGCGCCCCTGCTCGACCAGCACGACCCGGTCGGCCACGGCCAGCAGCGCCGGACTGCTGGTGATCACGACGGTGGTCTGCGCCGGACCCGACGCCCGCTCCGGGTGGCGCAGCGCGCGCAGGCCCCGGGCGATGGCGTGCTCGGTGACCGCGTCCACGGCCGTGGTCGGATGGTGCAGCACCAGCAGCGGCGGCCGCGCCAGCAGCGCCCGGGCCAGCGCCAGCCGCTGCCGCTGCCCGCCGGACAGGCTGGCGCCGCGCTCGGCCACCGGGTGGGCCAGCCCGCCGGGTGCGGCCCGCAGCACCTGGTCGGCCGCCGAAGCCCGCAGCGCCGCCGCCAGCAGCTCCTGGTCCGGCTCGTCGCCCTCGGCCGCGCCGGCGGTCAGGTTGCTGCCGATGGTGCCGGTGAACAGGTCCGGGTGGTGCGGCTCGGCGTGCAGCGGCCAGCCGTCGGCGCGGTGCTGCCCCAGCACCGAGCCGCCCAGCCGGGCCTCGCCGCGGTAGTCGTCGGGCGGGACCCGCCCGGACAGCACCGCGGCCAGCGCGTCGCCGTCGGTGGCGCGGGTGGCCACGACGGCGACGAACTCGCCGCCGCGCACCTCGAGGTCCAGGTCGGACAGGGTGGAGTAGCTGAGTCCGGCCAGGTTCAGCTCCGGCTCCGGCGCCGCCTCGGCGGGCGCGGCGGGCTCGGGCAGCACGGCGGGGGCGGCCAGGACCGCCGCGATCCGGTTGGCCGACCCGCGCGCCTGCGCGACCCAGCCGGGGATGACCGCCAGCAGCCCCATCGGCTCCATCAGGAACTGCGCCAGCCCGATCACGGTGATGAGCTCCCCCACCGAGATGTCGCCGCGCAGCGCGAACCAGCCCGCCAGCACTGCGGCGGCGCCGGCCAGCAACGCGCTGCCGACGCCGGAGGCCGCGGTGTAGGCCCCCTGCGCCCGCGCGGCGCGGACCATCGCGAGCCGCGACCGGCCGGACACCTCGCGGTACCGGTCGGCGGCGGCGCCGGTCGCCCCGATCCCGGCCAGCGGGCGCAGCCCCGAGACCAGGTCGGTGGCCACGGCGGTGGCCTCACCGGCCAGTTCCTGCTGCGCCTCGGCCCGGCGGGTCAGCGCCGGGGTGGCCGCCTGCAGGGCGAGCAGCACCAGCGGGGTGCCGACCAGCACGGTCAGCCCCAGCGGCACGTCGATGGCGAGCAGCGCGGCGGCGCTGATCCCGATCGCCACCACCGCCCCGACCAGGCGCGGAATGTAGTCCAGCACGTACGAGGTCTGGTCGGTGTCGACCGTGGCCACGCTGAGCAGGTCGCCGGTGGCCTGCTCGGTGCGCAGGCCGCGCGGGCGCAGCACGGTGGCGGCCAGGTCCAGCCGCAGCAGGTGCGCCTCGTCGGCGATGGCCTGCATGAGCTGCCGGGCGCCGAACCGGTACGCCACCGTCAGCACCGTGAACAGCAGCCCCAGCGCGGCGATCCACCGGGCCAGGGCGTACCCGTCGCCGGTGGCGACGGCGCGGTCGACGATCACGCCGATGAGGATCGGCACCAGCGACTCGCAGACCTGGTGCACTCCGATCAGGGCGGAGCCGACGGTCAGCCGCCGCCGGTTGCGCGCGACGGTACGGCGCAGCACCGCGCCGCCGGTGTCGACGGTCGCCGTCGTCATCCCCGGGTCAGTTCGCGGTCGCCGCGGCGGCCATGCGCTCGCGCAGGCTCTTCGGGCGCAGGTCGGTCCAGTGCTCGTCCACGTAGTCCAGGCACGCCTGGCGGCTGGTCTGTCCGTCGGCGCCGAAGACGACGGTCCACCCGGCGGGCACCTCCTTGAAGGTGGGCCACAGCGAGTGCTGCTCCTCGGCGTTGACGAGCACGAAGAACGTCGAAGCCTCGTCGTCGAACGGGTTGCTGGACATGGCGCCTCCTAGATTCAAACCAAGGTTAGGCTAACCAAAGTCGGCAGTTGAGGCAAGGCAGCCCCGGTCACCGTCCCCGGCGGCCCTGCGCGGCCAGCAGCCACACCAGATAGACGCCGCCCAGGGCCACCGTCACCACGCCGACCGGCAGCGTCGTCGGCGCGAACGCCCGCGCGGCCAGGAAGTCGCTGCCCGCCAGCAGCAGCGCGCCCGTCGCCGCCGCCGGAGCCAGCGCGATCCCGGCGGTCCCGGCCAGGCGCCGGGCCAGCTGCGGCGCGGCCAGCGCCACGAACGAGACCGGCCCCGCCACGGCCGTCGCGGCGGCGGTCAGCGCCACCCCGACCGCCAGGTACGCCAACCGCACCGGCCCCACCCGTACGCCCAGCGCCGCGGCCGCCTCGTCGCCCAGCTCCAGCGTCCGCAGCCGCCCGCCGAGGCCCAGCAGGACCAGGGCGAGCGCCCCGACCACGGCCACCGCCGGGCCGACCTGCGCCCAGCCGAGCTCGTTGAGGCTGCCCTGGCCCCAGACCGCTGCCGCCATCGCCGTCTGCAGGTTCACCCGGATCAGGAACCACTGGTTGAGCGAGGTCAGGAACGCGCTCACCCCGATCCCCACCACGATCAGCCGGAACCCCTGCACCCCCCGCCGGTACGCGAACAGGTATACCGCCGCAGCCGTGGCCAGCCCGCCGACCAGCGCCCCGGTCGCCGTGACCGCGAACCCGCGCCCCACGAACACCATCGCCAGCAGCACCCCGGTGAACGCACCCGTGCCGAAGCCGAGCACGTCCGGGCTGCCCAGCGGGTTGCGCAGCAGCGCCTGGAAGACCGCCCCGCTCACCCCGAGCGCCGCCCCGAGCAGCAGCGACAGCAGCACCCGGGGCAGCCGCCACTCCAGCACCACCAGCCGGGCGGCCCGGCTGCCGCCGCCGGTCAGCACCTCCACCACCTGATCCGGCGGCAGCGTGAACTGGCCGGTGCCGAGTGCCAGCACCCCCACCCCGGCGCCGAGCAGCAGCAGCACCAGCACGCTCACGCACGTGCGTACGCCCAGCCGCACCGACACCGGTCCGGCCCGCAGCACCAGCATCCGGTGTCCGGAGTCGACGCCCTTCACACGCTCCTCGCCTTCGCCCGGCGCACCAGCAGGATCAGCACGGGCGCGCCGATGAGCGCCGTGACGATGCCCGAGCGCAGCTCGCCGGGGCGGATGACGACCCGGCCCACCACATCGGCGGCCAGCAGCAGCACCGGCGCCGCCACCGCCGTGTACGCCATGATCCAGCGCTGGTCCGGCCCGGTGAACCAGCGCACCGCGTGCGGCACCATCAGCCCCACGAAGCCGATCGGGCCCACCGCCGCCGTCGCCCCGCCCGCCAGCAGCATCACGGCCGCGACCGTCAGCACCCGGGTCCGCGTCACGCTCGTCCCGAGCGACCGGGCCAGGTCGTCGCCGAGGGCCACCGCGTTCAGCGACCGCGCCGCCACCGCCGCCAGCACCAGCCCCGCCAGGATGAACACCGCCACGGTCGCGGCGATCGGCATCGGACGGCCGGTCAGCGTGCCCACATCCCAGAAGCGCAGGTAGTCGAAGGCGCGCGGCCGCACCATCCGGATCCCCGACGAGATGCCGTCCATCACCGCGCCCAGCGCCACCCCGGCCAGGGTCAGGCGGACCGGGGTGGCCCCGCCCGAGCCCGCCGAGCCCAGCGCGTAGACCAGCACCAGCGCCACCGCCACCCCCGCGAAGGCGAACCAGACGTACGCCCAGATGCTGGTCAGGCCGAACAGGCCGATCGCGACGACGACGAACAGGCTGGCGCCGGAGTTCACCCCGAGCACCTGCGTGTCGGCCAGCGGGTTGCGCGTCACCGCCTGGATCAGCGCCCCGCAGACGCCCAGCGCGGCCCCGGCCAGCAGCCCCAGCACCGTACGCGGCAGCCGCAGCTCGCGCACGATCGTCTGGTCGTCGCTGTCCACGGGGTGCGCGAACGCGTCCCAGACGGTGTGCGGGGCGATGTTCCGGGTCCCGATCGTGATGCTGAGCAGGCAGACGGCGGCCAGCGCCAGCAGGCAGAGCAGCAGTCCGGCCAGCCGCCGCCGCGACCGCACGGCGGGCTCCGGCGGAACGGGTGGTGCGGGGGCCTGGACGGACAGCGGGGTCGACACTTACTTAGGATAGGCTAAGCTCATCCGGTGCGGCAGTCCCCACCCTCCGACCTCGCCGGCCTGCTCGCCGCCGTCGACCTGGGCTACCCCTTCACCATCCACGCAGGAGTCCCGGACGGTCCCGACTGGATCACCCTGGACCGGCTCGCCACCGACCCGGCCCTGCTCGACGCCTGGCTGTCCGACCTGCTGGCCGGTGAGGCGCGCGGCCAGCTCCCCGTCGCCGCCGTCAGCCTCGCCGCGTACGTCGCCTCCGCCGTCGCCGACCCGCTCACCGTCGCCCTGGCCACCCTCGGCCGAGCCTGGCCGGTCACCCCGACCGGCACCGCCGTGCACCGCCACCCCGACGGCTGGTGCGACGGCGTCGCGATCGCCCACCCCCAGCGGCCCCCCGCCGACGATCCGCTCCACCCGGCCGCACCAGACCCAGCCGCCGACCCTTTCCGCACGGCCGCGCACGACCCGGCCGATGAGGCCTACCGCACGGCCGCGCGCGACGTGGTCGCCGCGCTCGGGCCGGTGTTCGAGGCGATCCGGGCCCGGACCCGGATCGGCCGACCGGCCATGTGGGGCGGCCTCGGGGACATGATCGCCGCAGCCGCCGTCGACCAGGCCAGGTACCGGGGCACGGACCCGGGCGTCGCCTGGCACGGCGCGCAGCGCCTCGTAGACGCCATCGCCGAGCATGCGCCGCAGGTCCGGGCGCGCCGGTCGCTGGTCGTCATCGCACATCCCGGGCCGGCCGGGTTCGTCGCCCGGGGCACCTGCTGCCTGGACTACCGCGTCGGCGGCGACTACTGCACCCGCTGCCCGCTGCGCACCCCCGAAGACCGCCTCGCCCGCTGGACGACGGAGCTCGCGGCCGAACGGGGAGATCCGGAATCGTGGACGCCCGGTGCTGCTGTAGCGACACCCGGCGTCCACGATTCCGGATCACCACCGACGCACCCCGACCGCTGCGCGGAGTCACCGGGCAGTCGGGCGTGCCTGTGGGCAGAAACACCCGACTGCCCGGCGGCATGAGCCCGGTCTCAGGGTCGAAGCCAGGGTGAACACCTGATCTGCCGGGTGCGGGTGGGGGCTAGGTTGGCGGGCGTGCCCCTCATCGCGACACGTTCGCTGACCAAGACCTACCCGGGCGGGGTGACCGCCCTGTCCGATCTGACCCTGGCCGTCGAGCCGGGCATCATCGGGCTGGTCGGCGCCAACGGCGCCGGCAAATCCACGATGATCAAGACGCTGCTCGGGCTGCTCGCGCCGACCACCGGCGAGGTGCAGGTGCTCGGCCTGGACCCGACCAAGGCACCCGAGCAGGTCCGCGCTCGGGTCGGCTACATGCCCGAGCACGACTGCCTGCCGCCGGACATGATCGCCGCCGAGTTCGTCACGCACATGGCCCGGATGAGCGGCCTGCCGCGCACCGTCGCCCGCGAGCGCGCCTCCGAGGCGCTGCGCCACGTCGGGCTGTACGAGGAGCGCTACCGCCAGATCGGCGGCTACTCCACCGGCATGAAGCAGCGGGTCAAGCTCGCCCAGGCGCTGGTGCACGACCCGGACCTGCTGCTGCTCGACGAGCCGACCAACGGCCTCGACCCGGCCGGACGCGACGCGATGCTGGCGCTGATCCAGCGCATCGGCACCGAGTTCGGCATCTCGGTGGTGGTCTGCTCGCACCTGCTCGGCGAGATCGAGCGGATCTGCGACTCGCTGATCGCGATCGAGGGCGGGCGGCTGCTGCGCGCCGACCGGATCGACGCGATGACCACCGGCACCGACGTGCTGGCCATCGAGGTCGCCGAGGGCACCGAGCAGCTGTCGGCCGCCCTGGCCGAGCGCGGCCTGCGGGCCACGGCCGAGGGCCGGATGCTGCTGGTGCCGCTGGACGACGAGGCCACCTACGACCTGATCCTGCGTACCGTCGCGGATCTCGACCTGCCGCTGCACCGGCTCGACCAGCGCCGCCACCGGGTGGCCGAGCTGTTCTCCACCGAGGCGCCGACCGTCCAGGAGGCCACCCATGTCTGACACCAGTGTCATCCACGACATCGGCTACCAGCGCTACGCCGGAGCCCGGCTGGGGCGGGCGTACGCGGTGCGGGCGCTGTTCGAGCACGGGCTGCGGGTCGCGTTCGGGCTCGGCCGCAGCGCCAAGGCCAAGATCTTCCCGTGGATCGTCGTCGGCCTGGTCACCCTGCTCGCGGTCATCGCGGTGGCGGTCAGGGCGCAGACCGGCGAGACGTTCCT
This sequence comes from Catellatospora sp. KI3, assembly GCF_029948125.1. Classification (GTDB taxonomy): domain Bacteria; phylum Actinomycetota; class Actinomycetes; order Mycobacteriales; family Micromonosporaceae; genus Catellatospora. The sequence continues at coordinate 322,279 of NZ_JASAMB010000005.1, read as the reverse complement.
GCCGTACCAGGAGCTGCCGTCGGTGGCCAGCCTGCTGGTGCTGGTGTTCCTGGCCGTGGTCGCGCCGGAGCTGGTCTCACGCGACCTGCGCAACCAGACGCTGCCGCTGTACTTCTCCCGCCCGATCAAGCGGTCGGACTACGCGCTGGCCAAGTTCGCCGCGCTGTTCACCGCGTCGTGGCTGCTGATGGCCGGACCGCAGCTGCTGCTGTTCGCCGGTTCGGCGTTCTCGACCGGCACGGGCGCCGGCGCGTGGGCCGAGGCGCGGGGCATGCTCGGCGGCTGGGTCGTGTCCGCCCTGTACGCGCTGGTGTTCAGCAGCGTGTCGGTGCTGGTCGCGTCGCTGGCCAGCCGCCGCGCCTTCGCCGCGGGCGCGATCGTGGTCGTCTTCATGGTCACCACGCCCGTGGTCGGCCTGCTCATCTCGCTGGGCGGCGACGGCAACCTGGCCAAGCTCGCGCCGCTGGCCAGCCCGTTCCTGCTCCCCGAGGGGGTACGCGTCTGGCTGTACCACGCGGACAGCCTGCCGATCGGATCGTTCGGGCCGCTCTACGCCCTCGTGACCGTGCTGCTCACCGCCGCGTGCACCCTGCTGCTCCTGCTGCGCTACCGGAAGGTCTCCCTGTGAGCGCGAGGAGCGTAGCGAAGCGAAGCACCGCAAGCCGCGAACGAAAGGCAGACCTGTGACCGACCTCGAACTGCGCGGCGTCTCACGCTGGTACGGCAACGTCGTGGCCGTCAACGACGTCACGATGACGCTCGGCCCCGGCGTGACCGGCCTGCTCGGCCCCAACGGCGCGGGCAAGACCACGCTGCTGCACATGATGGCCGGGTTCCTGGCCCCGTCCCGGGGCGAGGTCCTGCTCGACGGCGTCGCGACCTGGCGCAACCCCGGCATCTACCGGCACCTGGGCCTGGTCAACGAGCGCGAGGCGGTGTACGGCTTCCTCACCGGCGCCGAGTTCGTCCGCGCCAGCGCCCGGCTGCACGGCCTGCCCGACCCGGCCGCCGCCACCCGGCGCGCGATCGAGCTGGTCGAGATGGCCGACGCGCAGGACCGGCGGATGGGCACGTACTCCAAGGGCATGCGGCAGCGGATGCGGGTGGCCGCGGCGCTGGTGCACGACCCGGCGGTGCTGCTGCTCGACGAGCCGTTCAACGGCATGGACCCGCGCCAGCGCATGCACATGATGCAGCTGCTGCACCGCCTCGGCGAGCAGGGCCGCACGGTGCTGTTCAGCTCGCACATCCTGGAGGAGGTCGAGCAGGTCTCCGGCACGGTCCAGGTGGTCGTGGCCGGGCGGCTGGCCGCCTCGGGCGACTTCCGCACCATCCGGCGGCTGATGACGCACCGGCCGCACGTGTTCGCGATCCGGTCCAGCGACGACCGGCGCCTGGCCACGGCACTGATGGCGTCGGAGTCAGTGGCCGGGGTGACGCTGGGCAAGGACGGGCTGACCGTGCACGCCGGCGACTACGGCACGTTCACCCGGGCGCTGCCCCGCATCGCCCTGGAGCAGGGCGTACGTGTACGCGCGCTGGTCCCGTCCGACGAGTCGCTGGAAAGCGTCTTCTCCTACCTGGTCTCGGCATAGGAGCCCGCGATGAACCTGACAATCGCCTGGATCACCCTGCGCGGCCTGCTCGGCCGGCGCCGGTCGCTGCTCCTGCTGCCGCTGCCGCTGATCCTGATCGGCATCACCGCGGTCGGCAAGGCCATCGGCGCCCAGCCCGACGAGCTCGCCGAGGACGTCCTGATCGGGATGGGGGTGGCGGTGCTGCTGCCGCTGGTCTCGCTGATCGTCGGCACCGGCGTGCTCGGTTCCGAGATCGACGACGGCACGGTGGTGCACATCCTCACCAAGCCGATCCCGCGCAGCCGGATCATCCTGGCCAAACTGGCGGTGGCGACGCTGGTCAGCGCCGTGGTCAGCGCGGTGCCGATGTACGTCGCGGCGGCCGTCGGCGGCGTCGCCGACCTGGGGCTCGCGCTGGCGGCGGCGTGCGCGGTCGGGGCGCTGGCCTACTCGGCGCTGTTCCTGGCGCTGAGCGTGGTCACCCGCCGCCCGGTCCTGCTCGGCCTGCTGTACGTGATCATCTGGGAGGGCCTGCTCAGCAACGTGGTCGCCGGGACCCGCTCGGTGTCGGTGCAGCACTACGTGATCGCGATCGCCCAGAAGATCTCGGGCAGCGACCTGATCGGCACCACGATCTCGGCCACCGTGGCGGCGGTGATGAGCGTGGTGATCACCGTCGCCGGAACGTGGCTGGCCGTACAGCGGCTGCGCTCCTTCTCCGTGGCGGGCGAGACGAGCTGACCGTGCCGCGATGTCGGGAGAGCGCCGTGACCGGTCCCCGGTGCGGCGCTTTCCCGTGTCCGCAGGCCGGTACGCGCCTGCGGACACGCCGAAGCCCTGTAGTAATGTGATCTTCTGAGGGCGGTTTGTCTGACTTACGGAAGCCCGCCGGGTAATCGCAGAGCCAGGAAGCGGGCCATGACCGAGCAACCGACGCAGCAGACGGCCGACGACACCGTCACCTTCGAAGACCTCGGCCTGCGCCCCGAGCTGCTCAAGGCCCTCACCGCCCTCGGTTACGAGGAGCCCACCCCGATCCAGCGCGAGGCCATCGGCCCGCTGCTCACCGGCGCGGACCTGCTCGGCCAGGCCGCCACCGGCACCGGCAAGACCGCCGCGTTCGCGCTGCCGGTGCTCCAGCAGTGGGCGCAGCTCGGCGCCGACCGCGACAGCCTCGACCCGGTCGCGCTGGTGCTGGTGCCCACCCGCGAGCTGGCCGTCCAGGTCTCCGAGGCCTTCCACCGGTACGGCCGCGAGATGGGCGTGCGGGTCCTGCCGATCTACGGCGGCCAGCCCATCGGGCGCCAGCTCGCGGCGCTGCGCCGGGGCGTCGACGTCGTGGTGGCCACCCCGGGCCGCGCCATCGACCACATCGGCCGGGGCACCCTGCAGCTGGGCGACCTGCGCACCGTCGTGCTCGACGAGGCCGACGAGATGCTCGACATGGGTTTCGCCGAGGACATCGAGGCGATCCTGCAGGAGACGCCCGAGCAGCGGCAGACCGTGCTGTTCTCGGCCACCATGCCCTCCCGCGTGGACGGGCTGGTCCAGCGGTACCTGCGCAACGCGGTCCGGATCCAGATGGGGCGCGCGGCGACCCCGCCCGGCGAGGCGCCCAAGGTGCGCCAGAGCGCGTACGTCGTGGCCCGTTCGCACAAGCCGGCCGCCCTCGGCCGGATCCTCGACGTCGAGTCGCCCACCGCCGCGATCGTGTTCTGCCGCACCCGCGAAGAGGTCGACCAGCTCACCGAGACCATGAACGGCCGCGGCTACCGGGCCGAGGCGCTGCACGGCGGCATGAGCCAGGAGCAGCGCGACCGGGTCATGGGCCGGCTGCGCGCGGGCACGGCCGACCTGCTGGTCGCCACCGACGTGGCCGCCCGCGGCCTGGACATCGAGCAGCTGACCCACGTCATCAACTACGACGTGCCGTCGGCGCCCGAGGCGTACGTGCACCGCATCGGCCGGGTCGGCCGCGCCGGTCGCGAGGGCGTCGCGGTCACCCTGGCCGAGCCGCGCGAGCACCGCATGCTCAAGACGATCGAGCGGGTCACCAAGCAGCGCATCATCATGGAGAAGATCCCCACCGTCGCCGACCTGCACGCCCGCCGCCTGGAGCTGACCAAGGCCGCGCTGCACGAGGGCCTGCTCGAGGAGGACTACGAGCAGTTCCGGGTGGTGGTGGAGACCCTGGCCGACGAGTTCGACATCGTCGAGGTGGCGCTGGCCGCGGTGAAGCTGGCGCACGAGGCGATGGGCAACGCCCCCGACGACGAGGTCATCCCGGACCTGTCCGAGGCGGCCGAGCGGCCCGACCGCAAGCGTGAGGCCGGGCGCGCCGGCAGCCGGGGGCCGAGCTCGGGCGCGGTGAAGCTGTTCGTGGGGCTGGGGCGGCGCAACGGGGTGCGGCCGCAGGACCTGGTCGGGGCGATCGCCGGCGAGTCGAGCCTGTCCGGGCGCGACATCGGCGCGATCGAGATCGCCGACCGGTTCTCGCTGGTCGAGGTGCCCTCAGGCGCCGCTGACGAGGTCATCGACGCGCTGCGCAACGCCACGATCAAGGGCAAGCGGGTGACGGTGCGCCGCGACCGCGACCGGGCGCCGCGCCGCGAGCGCTGGTAGTCACGCCCCGAACAGGCCGTCCTGGGTGGACTCGCCCAGGTCGGCACCGCTGTGCACGGGGGCGGGCCGCTGCCGCGCCGGGGCGGAGAACAGCTTGCCGGCCGGGCCGTTCGCGGCGCCGACTCCGAACGGCACCAGCAGTACCGGCTCCGGGGGCTCGGCGAACCGGCCGGTGCCCCAGCGCACCCACAGCGCGACCCGGCCCGCCGCCGCCTCAGCCTGCAGTTTCTCCAGGGTGCGCCGCCGATCGGACTGGTCGATCTCGACCACCACCGGCGGACCGTCGGGGCGGCCGATCCCTACGTCGACCCATGAGTGCCGGTCGGCGTACGGCGGTGGCAGCGGCACCACGCTGCGTGCCTTGCGGTAGACCCGCCAGCCCTGCGCGGTCCCCCACGCCAGCACCGCCTCGACCAGCAGCCGCGTCACCCCGTCGGCGTCGGCGCCGCTGAACTCCAGCCCGCCCAGCCATGACGTCAGCGACCCCGCGACCTGCCGCCCGTCGCCGCCCACCACGCGCCCCTCTCCGCCCGTTGGGAAGGGGCCCTTCTACTACGGAAAGCGAGAAGAAGGGGCCCTTCCTTTCCTGACCAGCAGGCTACTCGGGCGGCCCGAGGGTCGGGCGGGTCGGTCAGAGCAGCCCGTTGAGACCGGGCAGACCGCCGAGGCCGGTCGGGCCCTCGGCGCCCGCGCCGCCCAGCGGGCCCGGCAGCGGCAGGCCCTTCAGCAGGTCGCCGACGATCGGCAGGTTGCCGAGCAGGTCGCCGATGATCGGAATGCCCGATTCCGGGGTGTGCTGGGTCTCCGCCGCCACCGGCGCGGCGCTGGCCGCGGTGGGCAGCGACAGGGCCGCCCCGGCGAGGAGCAGACCTGCACCGATTCGCTTCACATTGGTCATAAACCGATCAACGACGCCCGGACCTGCCAGGTCGTGGCCGCGGGTGCCTGAACACCCGCGCTGAGCGCGGCGGCGGCCGCCGCCGTAGCCGAACGGGGCATGCCCGGCTACGGCGGCGGCCGCGAGTGTCGTCCCGTCGCGCGGTCACACCGTATGCGGTGTGGGTACACCGCATACGGTGTGACCGCCGGATCGGGGACGGGACGACGGCCCGGTCAGGACCCGAAGACCTCCAGTTCCGAGAGCTGACCGGCGGGCCACCCGGTGTTGGCGGTGACGGTGATCCGCACGTACCGCACCGTCCCCGCCGGGAACGTGATCGTCACCGTGTTCCCGGTCGCCGGGTCGAACGTGTACGGCGCGGCGGCCTTCAGCGTGGTGAAGTTCGTGCCGTCGGTGCTGCCGGACACGGCCACGGTCTGGCTGCGGGCGGCCCACGCCGACGGCGGGGGCAGCTTGAGCACCACCCGGCCGACCGGCTGCGCCGACCCGAGGTCCACCTGCAGCCACTGCGGGAACGCGTTGTTGGCGCTCTCCCAGTACGTGCCGGAGTTGCCGTCGACCGCGTTGCCGGACACGTACGTCTGGACGTTGGAGGACTGGCTGGTGGGCCGGTTGAGCGCCAGGTTGGTGACCGCGGCGGTGCCGGTGCCGGTCAGCGACACCGTCAGCGGCGAGTTCGTGGCGCTGCTGGTGACGGTGAGCGAGCCGGTGCGGGTGCCCGCCGCCGTCGGCCGGAACACCACCGAGACCGTGCAGGAGCCGCCCGCGGCGATGCTGCCGCCGCAGGTGTTGGTCTGCGTGTAGTCACCGCCGGGCACGATCGACGACACGGTGGCCGCGAGGGTGCCGGTGTTGGAGACGGTCACCGTCTGCGCCGCGCCGGCGCCGCCGACCGTGGTCGCGCCGAAGGTCAGCCCGGTCGGGCTCGCCGACAGGACCGCCGAGCCGGTCGAGGTGCCGGTGCCGGACAGGGCCACCGTCTGCGTGCCGTTGGTGGCGGTGCTGGCGATGGTGAGCGCGCCGGTGCGGCTGCCCGCCGCCGAGGGGTGGAACGTCACCGTGACGACGCAGTTGGCGCCGGGCGCCAGCGTCGCCGCGCAGGTGGTGGTACGGGTGAAGTCGCCGCTGGTGGTGATGCCGGAGATCGTCGCCGTACCGGTGCCGGTGTTGTTGATTTCGACGGTCTGCCAGTCGCTGTTGTCGTTGACCGGGGTGGACTCGAACGCCAGCGCGGACGGGTTCACCGTGAGGGTGGCCGGGCCGCCGGTCCCGGCCGCGTACACCTCGAACTGCGACACCTGCCCGGCGGGCCAGCCGGTGTTGCCGGTGAACGTCAGGCGCAGGTAGCGGGCCGTGGCCTGGGCGAAGGTGAGGCTGGCGGTGTTGCCGGTGGCCGGGTCGAAGGTCATGGCCTGGGCGCCGGTGATCGCGGCGAAGCTGGCGCCGTCGGAGCTGCCGGAGACCGCCACGGTCTGGGTGCGGGTCGCCCACGCCGCCGCCGGCGGCACGCGCAGGGTCACCTTGCCCACGGCCGTGGCCGAGCCGAGGTCGACCTGCAGCCACTGCGGGAACGCGTTGTTGGCGCTCTCCCAGTAGCTGTTGACGTCGGCGTCGGTGGCGTTGCCGCCCGGGTAGCCGCCCTGCGCCGAGGAGGTCGAGGTCGGCCTCCCGGCGGCCACGTTGGTGGTGCCGGTGCCGCCGGTCACGCCGACGCCGGTGAGCTGCACCAGGATGGCGCCCTGGCCGTCGTCGCCGGTGATCGAGTAGACGGCCGACTGGGCGCCCGTGGTCTGCGGGGTGAACGTCACGGTCTGGTGGATGACGTCACCGGGGGCGAGCTGCTGCCCCTCCGATACCGGCGTGGTGGTGTTGAACGCCCCGACCGGCGGCGCCGCCTTGGTGATGGTCAGGGTGATGTTGCCGGTGTTGGCGATGTCGAACGTGCCGGTGGCGGTCTGCCCGACCGGCACCTGCCCGAACTTCAGCGGGTTGGGCGTGATGGTGAGCTGGGCCGCGCCGCTGACGGCGGTGCCGGTCAGCGCCACGGTGACCGAGCCGGCGTTGCTCGCCACGGTCAGCGCGCCGGTGTGGCTGCCCGCGCTGGTCGGCGTGTACTTGACCGATACGGACACCGAGGCGCCCGCGGCCAGGGTGGTGCCGTTGGCCGGGAACCCGGTCGCGCTGAAGGGCGCGGTGGGCGCGGTCGCGCCGCTGATGGTGACCGCGCTGGTCCCGGTGTTGGTGATGCTCACGCTGAGCGTCTTGTTCGCCCCGGTGGGTACGGTGCCGAACGCCAGCGTCTTCGGAGTCGCGCCGAGCCCGGTCTGGGTGCCGTTGCCGTGCAGGTCCAGCGCGACGGTGCCGCTGTCGGTGGTGAACGACAGGCTGCCCGCGGCGCCGCCGGGCCCGGTCGGGGTGAAGCGGACCGGCACCGACAGGGTCTGCCCGTTGTTCAGGGTCACCGGCAGCGCGGGCGGCGTGGCCCCGAACGGGGCCGCGGTGCCGATCGCCGAGACGGTGACGGTACGGGTCGCGGTCACGGTGACGGTCGCGTTGCCGGTGCTGCCCACGGCGACGTTGCCGAAGTCGGTGGGCGAGCTGGTCAGCGCGGCGGTGGTGGGGCGGCCGAAGCCGTAGATCCGGCCGTCGCGGGTGCCTACGTAGACGCGGCCGTTGTCGGTGGCCGGGGTGGCGAACTTGGTCGCGGTGCCGATCGGCGCGGAGTAGCGCAGGTTCAGCCGCCCGTTGACGGGCAGCGCGTCATACGCGCGCAGCTGGCCGTTGGCGCCGGTGGCGCCGTCGCTGTAGACGGTCCAGACCACGGCGGTGCCCGAGGTGGTGCCGGTCGAGGTGACCACGGGCGAGCCCGACGTGTAGCCGAACGTGGACGAGCTGGTCCCGGTCGAGGTGAGCACGGGCAGGCCGGAGCCGTTCACGCCGTACTTGAAGGCGCGCAGGAAGCCCTGGTTCTCCACGGTGTACACGTAGCCGCCGTCGCCGCCCCAGAACGCCGGGTGCCCCCAGACGCCGTTGTACGGCCCGGCCGGTGCGCCGACGGAGGCGTCGCCGCCGCCGGGGCCCTGGGCGTTGCCGCCGAGGTTGTCGCGGTTCAGCAGGTACACCCGGCCGTCCTTGCCGACCTGGACCAGCAGCTTCGGGTGGGCGGTGGTGCCGAACCCGGCGGGCAGCGCCATCGGGCCGCCGGAGCCGAAGTCGGTGTCGTCCTGGTCCAGCCGGCTGTTGTTGTACGGGCTGAAGAAGTCCCGCGCGGTCAGCGACCCGTCGCCGTTGACCTGCAGCCGGATCACCGACTCGGCCAGAGTGCCGGGCGGGCTGGTGCCGGGACCGGGCGCGGGCGAGACGCCGTTGCCGGTGGCCACGATGATCCGCCCGGGGCCGTCGGAGACCAGGCCGCCGCCGGACTGCCAGATCCCGGCCATGCCGTTGGAGCGCCCGGCCTCGGTGGACCACAGCGTCGCCATCTGCGGCGCGGACGTCTTCACCCCGGCCACGTACCCGACGTACGGGCCGTAGTCGCAGTGGCTGGCGAAGCCCGCGTAGACGACCCCGTCGAGCAGCAGCAGGCCGGGGCGCTGCGCGGCGGTCTTGGGGTTGAACGTGTTGGACGGGTCGTTGGTGGGGCTGCCCTGGATGGTGACCGGCCAGCCGGTGCGCTCGACTCCCGTCGCCGGGTTGACGGCGTGCATGTAGAAGTGCGGGTGGTCGGCGTCCGGGCCGTCGTTGACCTTGGCGGTGAAGTACACCGAGGCGGTGGCCGGGTCGTACACCGGGGTGCTGGTGACGCCGATGTTGGGCACCAGGTCGCCGCAGCCGATCGCCGAGGCGGGCCAGGCCGGGCCGACGTTGCGCGACCAGGTGATGGCTCCGGTGGCGGCGTTGAGGCCGTACACCCAGTTGTTCTCGGTGGCGGCGATGACGGTGCCGTTGACCACGATCGGCGCGGCGTAGACCTGGCCGTTGAGGGTGGTGTTGAACAGCTGGCCGAAGTCGGCGGCCGACACCGCCGAGGGCGCCAGCCCTGGTTCGTTGGAGTCCCAGCCGGTCCGCAGGTTGTCGACCGAGATGGTGGTGCTGTCGGCGACGGCGGGGCTGGGCAGGGCTAGCGCGGCGGTGGACACCACGGCTGCGGGCAGCAGCGCGGCGAGCATCCGATGCAGACGTCTGGCGGCGGGCATGACCTACTCCTGGGGGATCACCGGGGACGGCGGTGGGCACCGGGCGCGGAGCGGTCGCGTTCGGCCTGATCGGACGGAACCGTAACTCCGCAGACACGACAACGCAAGATAGAGACGCCGTATGGAAATATTTTTGCGTCGAACCCCTAAAGAACTTGCGTTCCGTGATCATTCCGCGCGTCGAGCCCGTCCAGCAGCAGGTCGAGTCCGCCGGTCAGCGCGGCGCGCGCCGCGGCGACCGGGTCGTACCCGCCGTCCCCCGCCGGGGCCTGGGCCAATGCGGTCGAGTGCGGGAAGCGCTGGGCGAAGTCGGGGGCGACCTGGGCCAGCTGCGCGGCCCGCGCGTGCCACCACTGCTCGTCGGCGTCGCCGGTGGCCCCGGCCGCCGCCCGCGATTCGGCCGCCGTCTGCGCCATGCCCCGGACCAGGTGCAGCAGCGCGCTCACGGCCGTACGCCGCACCGCCGCCGGCAGGCCCATCGCGTCGAGGATGCCGAGCAGCGTCTCCAGCACCGCCTGCTCGTGCGGGCCGAGCACCGGCCGCGCGTAGGAGACCTGCAGCAGCCAGGGGTGGCGCAGGTAGCGGTCCCACAGGTCGGCGGCCCAGGCCAGCACCGCCGCGCGCGGGCCGGCGGCGGGGTACCCGGTGGGCAGGTCGGCGTGGGCCTGGTCGTACATCAGGTCGAGCAGTTCGCGCTTGCTCGGCACGTACGTGTACAGCGCCATCGCGGAGGTGCCCAGCCGCCCGCCGACCGCCCGCATGGACAGCCCGCCCAGGCCGGACTCGTCGGCCAGGGCGATCCCGGCGGCCACGATCGCGTCGACGGTCAGCCCGGGTCGCGGCCCGGGGGCGGTGCGGGTGCCGGGCGGGGCGCCGCCCCGCCAGAGCAGCGCCATGGTGCGGGCGGGGTCGCCCTGTCCGCCGTAGACCGTCACGTGGCATCTCCGTACGTCGTAAGCTATCGTTCCGGAGCATCACTTTACACCGTACGGAATCAGGAGCCGCGATGACCCACGCGACGCTGCACGACGGCGCCCACCTGCCCCTGCACCTCACCGGCGACGGCCCCACCGTGCTCCTGGCGGTCAACCCGGACCCGGTCGAAGGCCCCCAGGCCGAGGCGATGCGGGCCTGGGGTGCAGACCCCGCGCTCGGCCGCAACCTCATCGCCGGGCTCGCCGACCGCTTCCGCGTCGTCGCCTTCGACTACGAGGGCCACCTCCAGCGGCACCCCAAGCCCGGCACGCTCACCCCCGACAACGTCGCCGCCGACCTGCTCGCCGTCGCCGACGCCGCCGGAGCCGACCGCTTCGCCTACTACGGCTACTCCTGGCTGGCCCTGGCCGGGCTGCAGCTGGCCCTGCGCACCGACCGGCTGTCCGCGCTGGTCATGGGCGGCTACCCGCCGATCGACGGGCCGTACCGGCAGATGCTCGCCGTCACCACCGCCGCCCACGCCATGGCCACCGCCCCGGCGCAGCCCGCCGGCGAGGTCGTCGCGGGCGACTGGTCCACGGTCCAGGTCACCTCCACCGAGGCCCAGACCCGCCAGTTCGTCACCCTCTACCAGGCGCTGCGCGCCTTCGACGACCGCGCGGCCGACCTCGGCTGCCCCCGGCTGTGCGTCGTCGGCTCCGCCGACACCATCGCGTACGGCCCCGCCTGGGGCGGTGTCGTCGTCGACATCGCCGGACCGCTGCTGCGCGACCGAGCCTGCGCCGAGGCACGCGGCTGGGACGTCGCGGTGCTCGACGGCCTGGACCACATGGGCGCCATGCAGGCCGCCGCCGTCCTGCCCGTGCTGCGGCCCTGGCTGGCCGACCGCCTGCCGCGCTGACTCAGCGGAACTCGTGCACGACCTCGATCGTGCCCACGATGTGCCGGTTGAACTCGGCCAGCTCCTCGGCGGGCACCCACAGCTCGAGGATGTCCCGCCCGCCCGCCTGCCGCACCGGATAACGCGCCGCGAACCCCTGCTCGACCTCGAACCGGGTGACATATCCCACGCCGGAGGCCGGGACGTTCCAATCGCGCGCGATCAGGACCGCGTACTGCTCGTTCAGCACCGGGTAGAAGATCGGCTGGTCGGGCAGCCGAGGCGGCCACTCCCGCCAGCCCGACGCCTCGACCAGCGCCAACTCCTGCGGCCCGGTCGGACGCCACAGGGTCAGGGTCTCGGTCATCGCGGCGCGCCTCCTCGGTCGACGGCCGAGGCTACCGCCCGACAGCATCGCAGGCCAGCGCAATATCGCGGTGGAGCATTCAACATCGTCCCGGCAAGCTTTCAGCCGGGGCTCAGCCACCGTTGCCAGCATCGTGACATCGCCCCCGGCTTGCCGGAGGTTTAGCCGCCCACCGGCGGGGAAGCCGCAAACGCAAGCCCACCTGTTAGGAGTGACGATGACCGCCGTTGCCGACCACCTCGACCTGACCCAGCTCGGCGCACTGCTGCGGCAGCGCTACGACGACGCCGCCGAGCAGCTGCGTATCGAGACCGAGGCCGACTGGCTGCGGCACATCCACGACCAGGGCCCCGGCGACACCGCCGACGCGGGCACCGCCGCCTCCGAGACCATCGAGCACAGCCTGGTCACCGCCGCGCTGCAGGACCAGCTCGCCCGCCTCGGCGACGCGCTGGGCCGCCTGGGCGAGGGCACCCTGGGCGTGTGCGTGCGCTGCGGCGAGCAGGTGCCCGCCGGGCGGCTCGAGGTGATGCCGTGGGCGACCCACTGCGTCCCCTGCCAGAGCATCGTCGACCGCCGCCGCTGAAGAGCCGCGAAAACCGCAAGGAAGGGCCCCTTCTTATCGCAATGCGCGGTATGAGGGGCCCTTCTTAACGTGCCGGTGCCGACGGCCCGGCCACTACGGCAGCAGGGCGGGATCGGGGTCGGCGCCGACGGCCGACAGCACCCCGCTGAAGAACCGGCGTACGCACACGGCCAGCACCACCTGCAGCACGTCCTGCTCGGACAGCCCGTGTCCGCGCAGCGCCGCGACATCGGCCTCGGTGACGGTCGTCGGGTCGGCCGCGACCTTCTCGGCGAAGTCCATGACCGCGACGTCGACCGGGTCGAGCCCGGCCGTGCGGTGGTCGGCGACGATCGCCCGCAGCCTCTCCTCGTCGTAGAACCGCTCCCGCAGCACCTTGCTGTGGGCCAGGGTGCAGTAGTCCGAGCCCAGCCGCTTGGCCGCCACCACCGTCGCCAGCTCGTAGCGGCGCAGGTCCATGCCGCCGCTCACCGCCTTGGCCAGCTGCTGCCAGGCCGCGTACGCCTCCGGCTGCAGCGCGAACACGCGCAGGTAGTTGGGGGTGTAGGAGGCGTCGGCGTCGTACAGGGGCGACTCGGCGGGGGTGGCGAGATAGGTCATGCCGCGACGGTAGGGCCGGTGCCGACGAGGTCGATCACCCCTGTCGCCCATCCGTCACAGGCGAACCCGCTCCCGCGGCGCGAGCCGGTCGACCGTCCCGGCACAGGTCACTGCTCGCGGCGCACACCTGTGGGGGTGTACGTACACCCCCACAGGTGTGCGCCGCCACAGGGGACGTACGCGGCACACCCGCTGGCCGCGCTACGAGGCGGGCGCCTCCGGAAAGGCCGCCGATGCGCGAGCAGGACTCGCGCACCTGCCGCGGCGGCTCAGGAGGCCGACTCGGCGATCCACTCCTCGACGGGCGGGAGCACCTTGTCCGCGTAGCAGTCGGTGACGGAGCAGGCGCGCCGGCGGTGCAGGTCGGCGGGGTGGCGCGCGATGGTCTCCTGGCGCGCGGCCAGGCCCTCGGCGGTGCGTCCGGCGGCGTACAGGTTGCGCTGGAGGGCGTCCAGCGCCCAGATCAGCAGCTCGGCGGCGGTGTGGTCCTGGACGGGATCGATCAGTCGAGCGGTCGCGACCGCCTCCTGCGACATCCGCAGCTTGTCGACCGGGTCGACGGTGACGCGCTCCAGGCGGATCAGCGCGTCCACCAGGCGGCTGCGGTAGCCGGGGTAGCCCGCGACCAGTGTGCGGTATGCCCACACCTCGGTCGCCTCCGGCAGCTTCGTGGACGACAGGACGATGGTACGCGCGATGAGCTCAGCCTCGATCAACATGCCTCCGTGGCTCTGCGGACAGGAAGGACGCCCGCCGCGAGCGGCGAACGTCCGGTGCCCGGCCTCGGGGGGCGCCACCCCGAACCGGCACGAGCGGGAAGCTTATGCGCGTGAAATCGCAGGTCGCGACGGTCGTACGGCGGAGTGTGGAGTTTCGGATCCTGGTTTATGCTCTTGGTGGTTCAACCTCACACCCGCCCCGGCCGCCGTTTCACCGGCCCGCGCCCGGGTATCAGCGCTGGCATGACTGACGTTGTGCAGACCCGCGGTGACGGCCATGACGAGATCCTGGCGCTGGACACGACCGGGGACGGCCACCCGGACCTGTGGGCGATCGACACCGACGGCGACGGCAAGCCCGACCTGTTCCAGTCCGACACCGACGGTGACGGCAAGATCGACGTGACCATGGTGGACCTCACCCAGGACGGCACCATGGACGTCATCGTCGACGGCGACGGCGGCCACCCGCCGAACACCGACCCGCTGCCGTGACAGCCGCTCCAGGACCGCGCCGGATCCCGCACGGGAAGTCCCTGATGCGATCGACCTGACCGGATGCATATGGTCGGACTTGCCTCATCCGGATCGGCAGAGAGCGGGATCCCGGTGCGAAAAGTCCTGTACGGCCTGGGCCTGTTGCTGGGCCTCTACCTGATCGGCCGGGCGATCGCCGAGCCGTTCACCATCGACATGAGCGACCCGGCGACCTACCGCGACGACTGGGGCGGGCCGGGGCTGCCGGGTGTGCTGCTGGCGCACTGCGGCCCCGGTGTGCTGTCAGCGGTCCTCATCGCCGCCGCGGTGCTGCGGCGGCGCCGCTCGCGCCAGGCTCACGACGCACTCGGCTGACGGCAGACCCGACGACGCCCGGCACCCCCGCACGGTCCCCGCCGACCTGAGTAGATTCTCGGCGTGACCGAGGAGCAGACCGCACCCGCCCGCAGACCCGGCTCGATCGCGGTGACCGCGCTGATGGGGGCTGTCGCCGGGACCGCGCTCGCCGCAGGGCGGGGCGCCGTGACGGTCGCGGTCTCGGCGGTGGCCGGGGCGGGCGCCGTCGCGGGCGCCGACCTGGTGGCGCGGGCGCGGCAGCGGCCCGGTGAGATCCCGGCGCTGTGGTCGCGGATCGTGGCCAGCGTCGCGCTGGCCGCCCCGCTGGGCTGGCTGCTCGGACTCTTGATCGCGCGCCCGCCGCTGGTCGGACTGGTCAGCGGCGCGGTCGTCGGACTGCTCGGCCTGCGCCCGCAGAAGGTGCTGCTCGGACCGGTCGTGGGTCTGGTAGTGGGCTGGGCGCTGGCGGCCGGCTGGCCGGGTGTCCCGGCGGCCGTGGTCGCGGCCGCGGCGGTGCTGGTGTTCCGGTGCCTGTCCGCGCTGGTCTTCCGCGACCCGCAGGTCAGCCTGCTCGCCGAGCAGGCGGACGCGCGGCTGCTGCCGTTCGTGGTGCCGCTGACCTCCAGCACCCGCTACGTCGGCACCGGGTACGTGCGGGAGCTGGCCGCCGCCGTCGGCGGCCACTACACCCCGGACGCGCCCGACGTGGGCATCGTGTCCAGCCTGGACGAGCTCACCGGACCGGGCTTCGACCCGGCCGCCGTCGATCCGCTGGTGCGCGAGTTCTACGAGCACACCACCCGGTTCTCGCTCGACATCGTGCCGCGCTGGCGCGCCTGGGTCCGCCCCGGCTACCTGCTCTACCGCAACCTCGTCGCCCGCCCGCTGGGGCAGGCGAACGTCCCGATGAACCAGCGGGAGACCCAGCGCGGCGTACGCAGCCGCATCGACACGGTCAGCACCGACCGCGGCGGCCCGATCAGCCGCCGGGGCTGGATCAGGTCGTTCGCCGACACCGACGAGCCCATCTACGTCGGCATCTACACCACCTACCGGCACCAGGACCGAGGCTATGTCAGTGTCGGGTTCCCGCTGCCGCGGGCCAGCTTCACCGCGACGCTGGCCCCGGACAACCGCCCGTACGGCGGCCTGGTGCTGGCCAGCGTCGGCACCACCGACCAGCCGGGCCACTACCTGACCGTCGTCGACGAGCCGACGGGCAGGCTCACCGTCGCGGCGGTCCACGGGTTCCGCGAGCGCCTGGACGTCTACCTCGAGCAGGGCGAGCTGCGGGCCGAGCACGCGTTCTGGCTGTTCGGCTTCCCGTTCCTGGTGCTGGAGTACCGGATGCGCCGCAAGTCCGCGACCTGACTCCCCGCATCTTCCGAAGCGGGCAACCATCCGGCGGCCGGGACGCGTCCTGAGTGGCATGTCGGTACCGTCCGCTGCCCCGCTGCCCGCCGAGTTCGACGCGTTCGTCCGGGCCAGGACCGCCGCGCTGCTGCGCGCGGCCTACTTCCTCACCGGTGACCAGCACCTGGCCGAGGACCTGGTCCAGTCGGCCCTGGCCCGCACCCACCGCTGCTGGTCGAGCCTGCACGCGACCGGTGCGGCCGACGCGTACACCCGCAAGACCATGTACCACCTGCAGGTGTCGTGGTGGCGGCGGCGCCGGGTCGCCGAGACGCTGACCGGGGAGCTGCCCGCCCGCACCCCGGCGGCGGCCGACCTGGCCGAGCAGACCGCGCTGCAGGTGACGCTGCGGTCGATGCTGCTGCGGCTGCCGCCTCGGCAGCGGGCCGTACTGGTGCTGCGGTTCTTCGACGACCTGACCGAGGAGCAGACCGCGCAGGCGCTGGGGGTCACCGTCGGCACGGTGAAGAGCCAGACCGCCAAGGCGCTGGCCAAGCTGCGGCTGCTCGCCCCGGAGCTGCGGGAGTTCTACGCCGGTACGGCCGCCGAGGTCAAGCCGGTCGACCTGCGGGAACGGGCGCTGGCGTCGTCGCGGCGGCTCGGCGCCCGGCGGGCCGCGGCGGTGTCCGCGCTGGCCGCGGCCGTACTGGTGGTGCTGACCGTGGCGGTGACCGTCGGCGGGGGCGGGGACCGGTCTGTGCCGCCCGCTAAGCCGACCCCGTCGGCGTCGCTGCCGGTCGCGCCGTCGCCGACGCTGCTGCCCCAGCCGGTGGTCGACAACACCCCTGACGTCGGCCCGTTCGCCGGGGCCACGGTCACGCTGCCGGTGTGGTCCGGCCCGCGCGGGTCGCTGTGCGCGTCCGGCCGCACCGTGTTCAGCCGGTACGGCATCGCCGACCGGGCCGCGCTGCCGGTGTGGGTCATGGAGCAGGTGCAGTCTGACGTGGACGGCGACGGGGACGAGGATGTGGTCGCGGCGTTCATGTGCAGTGAGGGACCGGAGTCACCGGGTACGCAGGTCGTCGCGTTCCGCCGCGACGGCGCGGACCGGCTCACGATCCTCGGGCGGGTCGTCGCGACCGGGCCGGGCATCGCGATGATCCACCACATCGAGGCCGCGAGCGGCGGGGTCGTGGTCGAGCTGTCGCGGGACTACAGCGACGGCGGCCAGAGCAGCGTGCCGTTCCAGCGCCGTACCTTCCGCCTGGTGGACGGCGCGTTCAAGCAGGTGGCGGGCCCGACGACGTGGCCCGCGCGGCCCGAGCACGCGGCGTTGGCGCTGAGCACCACCGACGTGGTGCTGCGGCCCGCCGCCGACGGGCGGTACACCGGGCGGCTGACGGTGAGCGTGGCCAACACCGGCACCCTCGGCGTGGCCGAACTCCAGCTGGCCCTGACGCTGCGGCCGTGGCTGCGGCCGGCGGGGCCGGGCTGGGACGGCTGCACCTTCGCCAGCCACGGCGAAGACGGCGACAGCGCGGTCTGCCCGCTGGACGGGCCGGACGCCGGCGCGACGGTACAAGCCGGCTACACGTTCGTCGCCGATACCGTGCCCACCCCGCTGCCCAGCACGGGCAGCCAGCCGTGGCAGCCGCTGTTCGCAGCCCGGATCGCCCAGCTCCCGCCGTACACGTTCGAGCAGCCGGTGCGGTGGGAGCAGGAGTTCACGGTGGTGCTGGGCTGACGAGGGTCAGCGGCCGCCGGGCGGGTCCGGCCGGGCGGCCAGCCGCGCGACGTCGGGCCAGGTGAACCGCAGCTTGGCTGGGGTGCCGTGCAGCCGTCCCGGCACCCCGCCCGGCGGCCCGACCGGTGCGCGCTCGGCGGCCGTGCCGCCGACGGCCCGGTAGAAGCCCTGGGCGGCGGTGTTCTGCTCCAGCACCCACAGGTACAGCGCCGGGGTCGCGGCCGAGGCGAGCACGGTGCGGGCGGCGCGGGCCATCAGCCCGGTGCCGAGGCCCGTGCGGTGGCGGTCGGCGACGACGTGCAGGTTGTCGACGAAACTGCCCCAGCGGTCGTCCTCGTCGAGCACCACGTGCACGAACCCGGCGAGTCCGGCGCCGTCCCGCGCCAGGATGGTGACGCCGCGGCCGGGTGCGGCCAGCCGGGCCGTCCACACGGCACGCCGGTCGGCCAGGACGTCGCCGTCGAGGAACGCGTCGGCGAACGCGCCGCGGTAGTGGCGGCGCCAGCTGTCGGCGTGCAGGTTCGCGACGGCCTCGGCGTCGTCGGGGTCCGCGGTGCGCCATACCGGCGAGGTGCCGTCTCTCATCGGCCCGACGCTAGCGGCGCCGCCCGCACCGGACGGCCGGTTTCCCGCCCGCTGGACGTTCGGGGGAACTTTCGCTCAGTCCACGGCGATGCCGCAGTCGACGTCCTGCGGCATGTCGGGGCGCCGGTTGCGGGCCAGCGACTCCAGCAGCGACCGCTCCAGCGGCAGCGACAGCACGGTCAGGCCGTAGTCGAGCCGGTCGGTGGTCCTCGACCGGCTCGGGTTCGAGCGGCGGCTCCGGTGGGAGGTGAGCACATCGGACAGTGTGTCATCCCATGTCAGCAGCCATCTCGCGGCGCACGGATCCCATCCGCTCGGCCGATCACCCGTTCAGGCGTCGGCGATGCCGCGGCGTTCGTCGTAGGGGACGGTGCCGGCGGCGGTGTGCTCGTGGCGCTGCTGCTCGCGCAGGTGCTCGGGGGCCAGCCAGCGGGCCAGGTGGTAGCCGACGATGGTGACGATGGTGCCCAGGGCGATGCCGCCGAGGGTGAACGTCGGGCTGAACACCAGCGACGTGTCGCCGATGGCGATGATGATCCCGGCGGCCAGCGGCACCAGGTTGATCGGGTTGCCGAAGTCGACCCCGTTCTCCTTCCAGATCTTGGCGCCGAGCAGGCCGATCATGCCGTACAGGACGACGGTGATGCCGCCGAGGACGCCGCCGGGGGTGGCCGACACGACGGCCCCGAACTTGGGCGAGAACCCGAACAGGATCGCGACCAGCGCCGCCAGGTAGTACGCGGCCGTGGAGTAGATCCTGGTCGCGGCCATGACCCCGATGTTCTCCGCGTACGTCGTGGTCGGCGAGCCGCCGACGGTGCTGGCCAGCACCGTCGCCACGCCGTCGGCGCCGATGGCCCGCCCCATGACCGGGTTGAGGTCGTGGCCGGTCATCTCGGCGACGGCCTTGACGTGGCCGGCGTTCTCGGCGATCAGCGCCACGACCGCGGGCAGGACCAGCAGGATGAACGCGAACTCGAACTGGGGCAGGTGCCAGCCGGCGATCTCGTTGCCGTTGGCGTCGGTGCCGGTGTGCGGCGGGAACCCGAGCCACGGCGCGGCGGCCACCCCGGACCAGTCGACCCGGTCGTGGGTGGTGGGGCCGCTGCCGCCGGGCAGCACCGAGGTGATCGGACCGGCGACGCGGTCGAGCAGCCACGACAGCGCGTACCCGAAGACCAGGCCCAGGAAGATGGCGATGCGGCCGACGAAGCCGCGGGCGGCGACGGCGACCACGATGACGAACAGCATCACCGCCAGCGCCACCCACTGGTCCTGCGGCCAGTACACCTTCGCCACGACCGGGGCCAGGTTGAACCCGATCAGCATGACGACCGCGCCGGTCACCACCGGCGGCAGCACCGCGTGCAGCACCCGGAAGCCCAGCAGGTGGATGAGCAGGCCGACCAGGGCCAGCACCGCACCGGCGATCAGGATCGCGCCGGTGACCTGGGCGGAGTCGCCGCCCTGGGCGCGGATGGCGGCCACGGCGCTGACGAACGACGCCGAGGTGCCCAGGTAGCTTGGCACCCGGCCCTGCACGATCAGCAGGAACACGATGGTGGCCACGCCGCTGACCATGATCGCCAGCTGCGGGTTGAGGCCCATCACGACCGGGAACACGAACGTGGCGCCGAACATCGCGACCACGTGCTGCGCGCCCAGCCCGGCCATGCGCGGCCACGACAGCCGCTCGTCGGGGGCCACGACCCCGCCCGGCGGAGGGGTCTTTCCGCCGTACACCTCATGCCATCGCAACACCGGCAGCCCACCTCTCCCCCGCCGCGGCCGACCCGCTCAGCATGCACCGCGCGGTGGGCAAAGCGTCCTGGCCACGCCGGGTCAGCGGCGGTCGAGCAGACCGCGCAGGTTGGCCACGCCGATGGCGACCGCCGCCGCGACGGCCAGCACGCCGACCGCGACCCGCAGGTTGGTCAGCAGCAGCCAGACCACGTACCAGACCGCGGCGACGATGGCGAGGCCGAGCAGGAACACCAGCAGCCGCCCGCGCAGCACCGCCTCGACGCCCATCACCGCCAGCACCGCGATCACGGTCACCCACAGCACCGGGCCGAGGTCGAGCAGCAGCCCGACGCCGAGCAGGAGCAGCAGGATCGACAGCGACGCCCCGGTCCAGAACCGCAGCAGCACCCCGGCCGAGGTGGTCACGTCCGGTACGGCCCGGTGGCGCAGGTGCGCGTGCGGGTCGGGCCGTACCCCCGCGTCGGCGACCTGGCACAGCTGGTCGCGTTCGTTGACCGCGGCCCGGCGCCGCGACCGCAGGCCCGCCACCTCCGCCTCGCGCTCGGCCAGCCGCTCGGCGGCGCCGTCGCCGCCGCGCCGGGCCCCGGTGACCGTCGGCGGCAGCGCCGCCACGCCCGCGCCGGCCCGGCGCAGCTCCTGCTGCCCGGCCGCGATCTGCCCGTCGAGGCCGCCGATGAGCTGCTCCAGTTCGGCGATCCGGGCGGTACGGGCGGCGGCCGCGTCGGCCTCGGGCGGCACCCGGTCCAGTCCGGCCCAGCCGACGGGGTCGGCCCACGACTGCCGGATGGCGCCGCTGCGCTCGTAGCGGGGCCCGGCCGGGGCCCGCTCGCCGCCGAACGGGTCGTCGGTGTCCAGCCCCCACAGCCCCCGGTAGTCGCGCACCCACGGGGTCCGCGAGTCGATCAGGACCGGGGTCCACTCCCGGCCGGTGCCCGGCCCGACCCGCACGCCGTCGCCGCGCCGGTAGTCGACGTACGGGATGCCGACGCCGAGCGAGGGCCGCCCGCGCGTCCACGGGAACAGCACCGACCGCACCGCGGTGTACCCGGCGATGAACCGCGCCAGCGCGGGCGGCTGGACCCGGACCAGGTAGTCGCCGGGCAGGTAGGCGCCCGAGTGGGAGCCCGCGCCCGCGTTGCCGACCAGGTGCGTGCCGTCGACCCAGGTCAGGTCGGGGTCGTCGGGGCGGCGGCGCAGGTCGTCGCCGACCTCGTCGTGCGCCGACAGCGCCACCCACGCCAGGTCGTACCGCTGCTCGGGCGGCCCGGGGCGGCCGGTGTCGACCAGGTACAGCGTCAGCTGCTCCCAGTCGGCCTCGTGGTCGTTGACCCCGGCGAACGTGGACCGCCAGTCGTTCATCGCGTACAGGAACCAGTACTGGAGCACCACGTAGCCGCCGTCGGTGCTGACGTGGGCGTGGTAGGCCTCGCGCGGCGGCCCGGTCCCGGCGTAGCGCTGCTGCCCGGCGGCGACCAGGCCGCCGGGCACCCGCCCGCGCATGATCAGCGACAGGCGCATGCCCGAGTCGATGAACCGGCCCAGCAGCCCGACGGCGGCCAGCCGGGACACGCCGTGGAAGGCGGGCCGGTCCGCGCGGCGCCGCCACTGGCGCAGCTCCCGGCGGCGCAGCGACTGGGCGGCGTAGCGCAGGAACAGCCGGTCGACCGGGTGCTCGCGGGCGGCGCGGGCCAGGCCGTCCGGGTCGAGGTCACCGTGGTCGACCAGCAGCACCGCCGGGGCGCGGCCGCGCGCCGGGGCCAGCCACAGCGCGGCGCCGGACAGGTACTGCTCGACGGTCATCGGGAAGAACAGCTCGCCCGCGGTGAAGCGCAGCACCGGTTCGAAGCGCCGTACCAGGGCCAGCAGGTCCACGTCGGCGGGCAGGTCCCGGGCATCGGCTCCGCCGCTCATCTCTGCAGTCTGCCGTCGCGGCGCGCGCGGCGGAGCCGGTTTGGCTCAGCCGATGGCGGCCAGGTTCGCGGTGTAGATCCGCACCCCGTCGGCGTCGCCGGTGCGGCGGCACTGGGCCAGGGCCGCCTCGGTGTGGTTGCGGGCGGCCTCCAGCTGACCGAGCCGGTACAGGTTGAGGCCGAGCAGCCCGTACACCTTGGCCAGGTGCCGCACCGTCTCCGGGGCGGCGTCGGTGAGCAGGCCCCGCAGCACGCCGTTGCTGGCCGCGTACCGGCCGCTGTCGGACAGGTCCTGCGCCTGCCCGATGCGGCGGCGCACGTCGATGGTGCGCAGCGACGCGGGGTCGCCGCGGCCGGCGCCCTCGGCCAGCCGCGCCAGCTCCAGGTTCGCGGTGTAGACCGCCGCACCGGCGGCGTCGCCGACCGTCTCGCACAGCCGCAGCGCCTGCTCGGTGTGGGCCACCGCGCCGGCGTAGTCGCCCAGGTGCAGCGCGGCGACCCCGGCCAGGCCGCGCACCTGGGCGGCCAGGCCGCCGGGCACGGTGTCGGACCACGACATCTCGGTCAGCACCTCGCGCAGCAGCGCGGCGCTGTCGGCGTGGTCGGCGGCGGCGGCCGACTGCTGCGCCTGCGCGTACGCCCGCTGCCAGCGCTCGGTCGGGTCGGGGGCGCTCACCGGTCTGCTCCGGACACCGCGTAGGCCAGCGGGATCAGCCCGGCGCGGAAGATCCCGCCGGGGATGTCGGCGTGGCGCACCCGGTCGGCGGGCACCCGCCGCACCCGCTTGTCGCCGGGGTCGCCGGGCGGCAGCACGGTGACGTTGCCGCCGCCGCGGTCCAGTGCCACGTGCCGCAGCGGCAGCCCGGCGGCGGTGACCGCGGTGACCACCGCCGCGGTCGCGGCGCAGTGCCGCAGCCGGGCGGTGGAGGTGAGCAGCACCCACTGGTCGGCCTCGATCGCGGCGGTGCGCAGCGCCCCGCCGGGCAGGTGCCCGACCGGGGCGATGTCGCTGGCCAGCCAGCTCAGCGAGCCGACCGGCCCGCCGAGCGCGGCGGCCAGATCCGCGGCGTGGGCGCGTACCCACGTGGCGACCAGGACCGCCTCGGCTTCGCACGCGGCCACGATCACGGCGTGCGCGCCGGTGCCCCAGCGCTGCCAGGGCGCCCCGTACGCGAGGTCGGGGCCGGGGCCGCCGGTCAGCCGCAGGGCCGCCGTCGCGTCGAGCCCGGCCCCGCCGGGCGGCACCGGCCGGGCGGTCCAGGCCGTGTCGACCGGCACCACCACGTCCGGCCCGGCCACCGGCAGCGGGAACACCCCGGTCAGCACCTCGGCGTCGTCGACGTGCACGCCCTGCGGCGCGCCCAGGGTCAGCAGGTGCTGGTAGACCAGCGGCAGGTCGCCGGGGCGGGTGGCGGTCAGGCCCAGCCGCGCCATGCACGCGACCCGGTCCTGCAGCCCGAACACCTCGGTGTCCAGCAGCGCCCGCCACACCAGGTGCGGGCGGTCGGCCAGCGCGTCGCGCAGGAACCGGGCGGACTCCTCGGCCGCCTCGGCGGGCACCGGGCCGCCGGGCAGCAGGTGCAGGCCGGTGTGCTGGGCGTCGGCGACCAGCGCCTCCAGCGTGCACCAGGCGCTGGCCAGGTGCGCGTCGACGTCGTCGAGCATCACCACGGTACGGCCGATGAGCTGGTAGGCGCGCAGTTCGCGCAGCCCCTGCTCGAACGCGCGGACCTCGTCGGCGTCGGCGTGGGGGCGCTGGGGCAGGCAGGCGTAGTCGTACCACAGCATGATCCGGTCCAGGACCGCGCGCAGCAGCTGCGAGCTGCCCGCGATGTCGCGCAGCCGGGACAGGCCCGGGTCGGCCAGCGCCGCGGCCAGGCCCTGGTCGACCGTCAGCGCGTCCAGGGCGCCGACCTCCGTGTACAGCACCGACAGCGCGTCGTCGTCGAGCAGCGGCCGCAGCACGTTCACGATGATCGCCTCGGCCAGCTCCGTGCCCGCCATCCCGATCGGCACGCCCAGGATGGTGCTGCGGCGGCGCGGCCGGCGCAGCCCGCGCAGGTGCGCCACCCGCACCGCCTCGCACACCGCCGACAGCAGGTGCCAGGCCAGCACGCACGCCTGGGTGCCGTCCGGGTCCGGTTCGTCGGGGGTGAGCCAGCGGTGCGACACGAACAGGTACAGCCGTCCGGGGTGGACCTCGCCGACGAGCTGCTCGCGCCAGTCCTGCATGCGCAGCAGGCGGCCGGTGGCGGCCAGGGTCGGCAGCGGAAGCCAGCGCACCCCCGCCAGCTCGATGCGGTGGGTCTGGTTCGCCCCGGCGGGCACGTCGTCGTCCTCGGCCTGGTCGCGCAGCAGCGTCGGCGGGGCGGTCAGCGGGAACGACCACACCTGCGGCGGCTGCCCGTCCGGGTGCACGGTCAGGTGGATCACCTCGCCGCGGACCTCCCAGCCCATCCGGCCCGAGACCGTCGGCAGGTCGATCGGGCGGTGGGCGAGCCGGTCGGCGTTGTCGAGCAGGCCCTGCAGCCGGGCTGGCAGGCGGCCGCGGGTGCGCACGTCGCGCTCGCGGCGCAGGTCGGTGATGGTGCGCAGCGGCACCGCCCCGGTGTGCGGGGCGGCCGAGCGCAGCCGGGAGCCGATCTCGTCGTACGGGCGCGGGCCGCCGGCGTGCGCGTACGCCAAGGCCTCGCCCGCGCTCCACGGCGAAGTCGTGATCACCCGCGCCAGCGTAGACGGTCCATGCGAATTAGTGGATACCTTACGGTCACCGCCCGAGCACGGTGCCGACCCCGCCGGCCACCGCCCAGGCGTGCACGACCGCGGCCGCGGCTACGTCGAGGGCCGCGTGACCAGTGGATTTGTACACCGACAGGCCGTCGCCGCGCCCCGGATGCCGACCGTCCAAAACCGACCCGAGCAGCACCACCCGGGCCGGGTCGACGCTCTGCAGCTCGTACGCCCCCGCGGGCGGCGGCGCGGCGGCCGCCCCCGGCCACTCCGCGAACAGGGCGGATTCGGCGATCGTGGCAGCATCCACTTCGGACCCGTGCGAGCCGCCCACCGAACTGACATGCGCCCCGTCGGCCAACCACGCCCTCGGGAACAGCGGCTCGCGGGCGCCCGTGCAGCAGAAGACCACGTCGGCGCCGCGCACGGCCGCCTCGATGCCGGCCGCGGTGGCGAACGGGTGGTCGGCGACCAGCGCCGCCACCCGGTCCGGGTCGCGCCCGCCGACGGTGACCGGCACGTCGACCCCGAGCGCGGCCAGCAGCTCCAACTGCGCGCGGGCCTGCACCCCCGCCCCGAGCACGGCGATGCGCGCCGGGTCCGGGGCCAGGGCGCGCATGCTCAGCGTCGCCGAGGCCGCGGTGCGTACGGCGGTGAGCGGCTCGGCGTCCAGCAGCGCCACCGGGGCGCCGTCGTGCTCGTCGTAGAGGGCGACGATGCCGCGGTGGGTGCTGCGACCGGGCTGCCCCGGCGCGGCGAAGACCGAGACCAGTTTCGCGGCCAGGCCCAGGCCCGGCACGTACGCCGGCATCGCGCCGAGCAGCCCCGCCGGTGCCATGGCCGCGATGCGCGGCGGCGCCGACACCTCGCCGCGGCTGAGCGCCACCAGCGCGGCGGCGACCGCGTCGAGCACCCGCAGCGGATCGAGCCCGGCCCGGGTCTGGTCGCGGTCCAGGATGCGGACGCCGTTCACGGACTGCTCCCGTCGCCG
Source organism: Catellatospora sp. KI3 (assembly GCF_029948125.1). GTDB lineage: Bacteria > Actinomycetota > Actinomycetes > Mycobacteriales > Micromonosporaceae > Catellatospora. Next base: position 296,984 of record NZ_JASAMB010000005.1, on the reverse strand, counting down.
GTGAGGGTGGTCAGGGTGGTGCCCAGGGCGGCGCCCGCCTCGGCCAGCCGCTCGCGCAGCCGCGCCACACGCGCGTCGTCGAACTCGGCGTCGGGGCCGACGACGGTCACCGCGCACAGCGGCACGCCACCGGGCGACACGACCGCGCGGCTGATCGAGGCGATGAGCTTGTCGTTGCGGCCGCGCTCCAGCGCGTAGCCGTCGGCACGGGCCCGGTCGAGGTCTACGCGCAGCCCCTGCGGGCCGTCCAGCGGATAGCCGGCCTCGCGCGCGGGCACCAGGTACGGCTCGCGCGCGGCGGGATCCAGCTGCGCCACCAGCGCCAGCGGCCCGGCGAACCGGTGCACCGGCAGCGCCTCGCCGACCAGGTCGCTGATCATCTGCAGCCGCGCCGGGCGGACCGCGTCCACGACCCGGGACCGGTCGGCCTCCAGCACCTGCAGGTTCACCATCATGTCGGTGTCCTGCGCCAGCCGCGCCAGCACCGGGTGGCCGAGCGCGGCCAGCGAGTTCGCCGCGGCCGCCCGCGACACCTGCAGCGCGGCGGCGCCGGGCAGGTAGTGCTCGCCGACGCGCAGCACCCAGCCGCGCGCGACCAGGTCGAGCAGCACCCGGTAGGCGGTGGCCCGGTGCAGGCCGACGGCCTGGGCCAGCTCACCCAGGCGCCGGGGCCGGTCGGCGCGGGCCACGGCCTCGATCAGGTCCAGCGCCTTGTCCACCGCGGAGCTGGCAGATCGTGGCACGTCACCGCTCCTTCCGTATCGGGCGTGCGCCGCCCGCCTCGCTCAAGATCCGTGCAGTTCCGGGGAAAGTGCACGGATCTTCGGCACGTTTCGTGCACTTTCCCCGGAACTGCACGATGCCCGGGCCTCGCGTGGCGCGGCTGGCAGCGGGTACAGTACCCGGGAGTTTCAGGCAACGATACAAGTGTTACAGCTGCTGTAACAAGTACGGTTCAGAAAGCGGAGGTGGCGACGATGGCACACGAGGACGAGGGCGCCCCCACGCCCTACGCCCCGGCAGCTCCGGGCTCCGTGGTGGCGTACCGGAACGCGACCCTCATCGACGGCACCGGCGAACCCGCCCGCACCGGGATCACGATCCTGGTCGACGGCCAGGTCATCACCCAGGTCAGCCCCGACGCCGACACCGAGGTGCCCGACGGCGCCGCCGTCATCGACCTCACCGGCCGCTACGTCCTGCCCGGCTTGATCGACTCCCACCAGCACCTGGCCACCCCGCCCAACCGGCCCGTCGCCGAGGCCGCCCTGCGCCGCCAGGTGTACGGCGGCGTCACCGCCATCCGCGACATGGCCGACGACCTGCGCCAGATCGCCGACCTCACCCGCGCCTGCCTGGTCGGCGAGATCCCCGGCCCCGACATCCACTACGCGGCCCTGATGGCCGGACCCGGCTTCTTCGACGACCCCCGCACCTGGCAGGTGTCGCAGGGCGAGACCCCCGGCCACGTCCCGTGGATGCAGGCCATCGACGACCACACCGAACTGCCGCTGGCTGTGGCGATGGCGCGCGGCACCCACGCCACCGCCATCAAGGTCTACGCCGACCTGCCCGCCCGCACCGTCGCCGCGATCACCGCCGAGGCGCACCGCCAGGGCATCGACGTATGGGCCCACGCCGCCGTCTTCCCGGCTACCCCCGCCGAGGTCGTCGACGCCGGCGTCGACGCCGTCTCGCACGTCACCCTGCTCGCCCAGCAGACCGCCGCCGAGTCGCTGACCAGGTACAAGACCAAGGCGCCCATCGACACCGCCGCCCTGGTCCGCGACGGCCACCCCGCCCTGGACACCCTCTACGACCAGATGATCGCCCGCGGCACCGTACTCGACGCCACCGCGAGCATGTGGACGTGGATGGCCGAGCAGGCCGACGACGACGCCGCCCGCGAACGCGCCCTGGCCAACATCGACCTGTCCATCCGCCTCACCGCCGACGCCTTCCACGCCGGCGTGCCCGTCAGCACCGGCACCGACTACGAGACCGACCCCGACCAGCCCTTCCCGTCGCTGCACGAGGAGATGCTGTTCCTGTGGCGCCGCTGCGGCATCCCCGCCGAGCAGGTCATCCGCTGCGCGACCCTGGTCGGCGCGATGAGCATGGGCGCCGCCGACCGGATGGGCACCGTCGAGGCGGGCAAACTCGCCAACCTGGTCGTGCTCGCCGCCGACCCGGTCGCCGACCTGGAGAGCATCCGCACCGTCGAGTTCACCGTCAAACGCGGCCGCCGCTACTACCGCGCCGACTACGCCCAGCCGAAGGGAACGCCCGCCTGATGAGCACCGCCACCGACTACATGATCATCAACGCGCTGGGCGCCCTGGACAACCCCAACGCCCCCCACTCCGCCGACGCGGCGAGCAAACTCATCCAGACCAGCGACGAACTCACCATCGACGCCCGCACCATCGCCGACGCGCACGCCTCCGGCCTCACCGCCGTCAACATCACCCTCGGCTACACCCTCGGCGACCTGCCCCCGTACGAGCACACCCTGCACGAGCTCGACGTCTGGGACGCCATCATCGACCAGCACCCCGACGACCTGCTCAAGGTCCGCACCGCCGCCGACATCCGCGCCGCCCGTCGCGACCGGAGGATCGGCGTCATCTACGGCTTCCAGAACGCCGTCGCCGTCGGCGACGACCTCGACCGCATCGCCGAATTCGCCCGCCGCGGCGTACGCGTCATCCAGCTCACCTACAACCAGGCCAACCACATCGGCGACGGCTCCATGGCACCGGACAACCGCGGCCTCACCCCGTTCGGCCGCGACGTCGTCGCCGCCCTCGAACAGCACCAGATCATGGTCGACCTGTCCCACAGCGGCGAGAACACCTGCCTGGACACCATCCGCACCGCCACCCGCCCCGTGTCCATCAACCACACCGGCTGCCGCGCCCTGACCGACCTGCCCCGCAACAAGACCGACGAGGAACTGCGCCTCGTCGCCGAGCAGGGCGGCTTCGTCGGCATCTACTTCATGCCGTTCCTCAACCCCACCGGCCACGCCACCGCCGCAGACGTCGTCGAGCACATCGCCCACGCCGTCAACGTCTGCGGCGAGGACACCGTCGGCATCGGCACCGACGGCGCCGTCACCTCCATCGACGACCTCGACGGCTACCGCGCCCAGCTCGCCGAGCACGTCGCCCAGCGCCAGGCCGCCGGAGTCGGCGCCGCCGGCGAACGCGCCGACACCTTCCCGTTCGTCGTCGACCTGCGCGGCGTCGACCAGTTCCGGCAGCTCATCACGCTGCTGGAGCAGCGCGGCTTCTCCTCCGGCCGGATCGAGAAGATCATGGGCCGCAACTTCCTCGACTACGCCCACCGGATCTGGGGCGCCTGACCAGGTATCGGCTGCCCCGCGCCGTCGCACCAGCGGCCCGGGGCAGCCGGTGCCGTCAACGCACCCAGGCCAGCGTCACCGTCGCGGCCGAACCCGGCCACGAACCGTGCAGCGCGAGCCGCTCGCCGGACTCCGCCGCCGGGTCGAGCACCCGGGCCACCGCCAGCTCCAGCGAACCGGCCGACAGCAGCGCCGGATCGCCGTCGGTCGCGGCCGCCCCGGCCAGCGGCGGCACCGCCGACGCGGCGCCCGTGCCGCGCACCGTCATCGCGGGCGTACGCGGCACCGCCCGGCCGTCCTCCTCGACGAACTCCGCCGCCTCACCCGAGCCGGTGAGGATCGCCTCGGCCAGGGCGGCCGCGTAGACCGGGTCGCCGCAGGCGTCGTACACCCAGCGCTTGCCCAGCACCGAGTGCTCGGTCGTGCCGACCAGCCACTGCTCCGCGCCGTCGAGCGGCGCGTCGCGGTAGGTCAGCGGGGTGTGCAGCAGCGGGCCCTCACCGGCGCGCACGACGAGGGTCTCCACGCCGACCTGACCCGCCGGGTCGTCGAACCGGCACGCCGCGATGCGCGCCAGGTCCGGGTCGGCCGGGCCGTCGTACCACGGACGGGTCGGCAGCCACGCCGCCAGCAGTTCCAGCTTGGTCGGATTGATCTCAGCCTTGTACAGCAGCGCCATTCCCGCATCCTAGATCGCGGGCACGGCGGCCCGCCGACCCGCGCGGCAGCCGCCCGCAGCGCACCGCTACGTGACCGCAGTAGCCGATCATCCAGCGGAGATCGGCTACTGCGGTCAGATGCTGCGGTTCGCGCCGACATCCGGACACCAACGGGTGATCTTTCTCAGGAGATCGCTGCTTGCGGCCAGGGAGCGGCCCAGCCGGCTCACGGCGCGGGCCTCAGGGTGCGAGGTGGACCGGGGCCCCCGGGCCGAGCGGGATGCCCAGCAGATACCAGGCCACGAAGAACAGCGTCCAGGCCACCGCGATGATGATCGTGTACGGGATCATCAGCGAGATCACCGTCCCGACCCCCGCCTCCTTCTTGTACTTCTGCGCCAGCAGCACGATGAACGGCAGGTACACCATCAGCGGGGTGACCACGTTCATCGGCGAGTCGGCGACCCGGTAGGCGGCCAGCACGGTCTGCGGCGCCACGCCCAGGCGCAGGAACAGCGGCACGAAGATGGGCGCGAAGATGGCCCACTTCGGGATGACGCCCGGGATGATGATGTCCAGCAGCAGCACCACCAGGATGAACCCGATGAGCAGCCACAGCGGCCCGATGCTGGCCCGCTCCAGCCCGTCGGCCATCTTCACCGCCGCGACGGTGGCCATGTTGGTGTAGTTGAAGTACGCGATGAACTGGGCGATCACCAGCAGCATGAAGATCAGCCCGCCGAGCCCGGCGTACGTCTTGGTGATCGCGTCCATCACCGCCGCGCTGCCCCGCAGCGTGCCGGCGCCCGCGCCGTAGCACAGGCCGCAGACCAGGAACACCAGCATGATGATGAAGATCAGGCTGTCCATCAGCGGCGAGTCCTCGACGAGGCTGCCGGTGACCGGGTTGCGCAGGATGCCCCACGGCTTCGGCGGCACCGACAGCAGCAGGAGCAGCGCCAGCACGCCGAGCAGCCCCCACAGCGCGTACCGCAGCCCGCGCGCCTGCCCGGCGGCGTCGGCGTGGCCCTCGGCCGGGTTGGCGTCCGGCACGTCGGTGGCCTCGTTGGACACGGTCCCGGTGAACTTCCCCAGCCGGGGCTCGATCACCTTCTCAGTCACGAACGTGATCAGGAATGCCAGGAAGACGGTCGACCCGATGGCGAACAGCATGTTCGCGGTCAGACCGATCTTCTGGGTCGGGTCGGCGAGCGCGATCGCCTCGTTCGTGATCTCGGTGATGATGCCGTCGGTCGGGGTGATCAGCACATTGACCATGAACGTGCCGCCGACGGCCGCGAACGCCGCCGCGAGCCCGGCCAGCGGATGCCGCCCCACGCTCAGGAAGGCGACCGCGCCCAGCGGGATGAGCACCAGGTATCCGGCGTCGGAGGCGATCGACGACAGGATGCCGACCAGCACGATGATGAACGTCAGCGACCACGGCGGAGCGACCGCCACCAGCCTGCGGATCAGCGCGCCGATGAGCCCGGCCCGCTCGGCCAGGCCGACGCCGATCATGGCGACGAGGATGACGCCGACGACGCCGAAGTTGGTGAAGTTGCTGACCGCCGAGGTGAAGATGAACCGGATCCCGTCGGCGGTGAGCAGGCTCTTGATCTCGGTGGTCTCGGTGTGGGTCTTCACCTCGGGGTGGTACAGCTCCTCCGGCGGGACGTCCAGGGACGGCTCGATGGTGCCGCCCGGGTAGGTCTCTCCGGCCACGACCGGACCGGGGGCGGCGGTCTCGTACGTCACCTTCACGCCGAACGCGGCGAACACCGCCGACAGGATGATGATCAGCAGGATCAGGTACAGGAAGATCATGACGGGGTGCGGGACCTTGTTGCCGACCCGTTCGATCCCGTCCAGCATCCGCTGGGTGAACGTCCTGTTCCCGGCGTCCGCAGCCGCGGTCATCCGCACCACACTCCCGCGCCCGCAGGCGTCCGACGGTCCCGAAGCCCAGCATGCGTGCACAGACCGCCCAAGGCGGGGGGTTCGGTGAAATCCGGCGCACAACCTCCAGGCCGTCCTAGGAACCTGGATCACTGTGCGGAACCGTCCGGCACCGGTCCTCGGTGCCGGACGGTCAGCGTCCGCGGGTCAGAGCTTGCAGGAGAGGCTGTCCATATCCGTCGGCTTCGGCTTGAACCTGCTCTCGAAATCCCCGCCGCTGCTGTCGGCGCCCCGGAACGCCTCCACCGCGTCCTTGAGGGTGCTCTGGAAATCCTGCCGCCACTGCGTACGCAGGTATTCCTTGATCACCTCGTTCAGCCTCAGGCAGCGGTTCAGTCGTCCGGTACCGACGCGGAACGAGCGTGCGACCGCCCGTGGATGTACGGCCGGAATTGTCGACTGAACCGACGCTGCGCACCGCTCGCCACGCGGGTTAGATTCTCGCCGACCCGCGGCTGGGAGGCCTCCATGCGAATGTCCACAAGGTACCTGCGCGCGGCCCTGGTGGGCCTGCTCGTGGCGGTCATCCTGCCCGCGGGAGGCACCGGGGCGCAGGCCGATGTGGTCACCTACACGGCGTACACCTGGGGCGGCAACGGGTTCGGGCAGCTCGGCAACGGCACCACCACCGCGCGCCTGACCGCCGGGGCGGTGCCCGGCCTCACCGACATCGTGCAGATCGCGGGCGGCCGCGAGCACGCGGTCGCGCTGGACTCCGCCGGCCACGTCTGGACCTGGGGCAGCAGCGAGCAGGGCCAGCTCGGCCTCGGCAACCTCACCAACCGGTCCACGCCGCAGCAGGTGCCCGGCCTCAGCAACGTGATCGAGGTGGCCGCCGGGCACAACCACTCGATGGCCCGCACCGCCGCCGGCACCGTCTACACCTGGGGCCTGAACACCACCGGGCAGCTCGGCGACGGCTCGACCACCACCCGCACCGCGCCGGTGCAGGTCACCGGCCTGAGCGACGCGGTGCTGATCGCCGCCGGGCGGGACATGAGCTACGCCGTACGCGCCAACGGCTGGACCGTCGCCTGGGGCCTCAACGACAACGGCGAACTCGGCGATGGCACCCGGACCACCCGCACCAGCCCGGTACGCGTCGGCACCCTGGGCAACGTCACCTCGATCGCGGGCGGCCGCGACCACGGGGTGGCCCGGCTGAGCGACGGCTCGGTGTGGGCCTGGGGCTGGAACCTCTACGGCCAGGTCGGCGACGGCACCACCACCGACCGCCTCACCCCGGTGCAGGTCATCGCCTCGGGCGTCGGCGCGGTCACCGCGGGGGCCCACCACACGTACGCGCTGCGCACCGACGGCCAGGTGCTGTCGTGGGGCCGCAACTACCGCGACGAGCTGGGCGACGGCACCACGACCAACCGCACCCGGCCCGTGTCGGTGCTCGGCGTGACCTCGGCGGTCTCGATCGCCTCCGGGCGCGACCACGGTATCGCGGCGATGGCCGACGGCAGCGTCATGACCTGGGGATACAACGCCAACGGGCAGCTCGGCGACGGCACCACCACCAGCCGCACCCGGGGCGTCACGGTGGCGGGCCTGTCCGGGGTGACCGTCGCCGGCGGCGGTGGCGAGCAGTGGTCGGTGGTGCTCAAGCCCAACGGCACCACCCCGCCCGCCAACCAGCCGCCGACGGCCGCGTTCACCTCTTCCTGCACCCTGCTGGCCTGCACCTTCGACGCCTCCGGCGCGGCCGACACCGACGGCGCGATCGCCTCGTACGCGTGGACGTTCGGCGACGGCGCCACCGGGGCCGGGACCACGCCCGCCCACACGTACGCCGCGGCGGGCAGCTACCCGGTGACGCTGACGGTCACCGACGACGACGGCGCCACCGGCACGGTCACCCGTACCGTCACGGTCAGCTCGCAGCCGCCGGGCACGGTCACGTTCCGGGCCTCGGCGGGCGTCGACGCCAACACGCAGACCCCGGCGGTGACCGTGCCGGCGTCGGTGCAGCCCGGCGACCGGCTGGTGCTGTTCCTGTCCGCCAACCGGGGCGCCACGACGACCACCCCGACCGGCTGGACGCTGGTCGGCACCAAGTCCGACGGCACCGACCTGGTCTCCTGGGTGTTCACCCGTACGGCGGTGGCGGGCACCGCGGGCTCGGCCGTGTCGACGAGCCTCGACGCGATCACGAAGACGAGCATGGTGCTGCTGGCGTACTCCGGCGCCGGGGCGGTGTCGGCCAGCGGGGCGTTCGAGGACGCCGCCACCAAGACCACGCACGCGACCGCGCCGGTCACCGTCGCCGCCGGCGGCTCGACCGTCGTCAGCTACTGGGTGCAGAAGCTCAGCAGCACCGCCGTCTGGACCGTACCCGCGACGGTGACCAGCCGCCGGTCGACGACCGGGAGCGGGGGCGGGCTGCTGTCGACGGTCGCGGGCGACAGCTCGGGCGTCGCCGCGGGGCCGTGGGCGGGGACCACGGCGACCAGCAGCGTCGCCTCCGCGCGCGCCATCGGCTGGACCGTCGTCCTCCCACCCGCTTAGAGGGTAAGGAAGGGCCCCTTCTTATCGCATTCCGATGTAGAAGGGGCCCGCCTTCACGCTCAGGGCTGCGAGGTGGTGAGTGATCCGCACAGGGTCGCGCCGGGGACGTTGACGGCGGCCCAGGCGGCGTTGACGGTCTTGTACTCGATCGAGCACATGCCGTAGAGGTCGGCGGCGGCCGCCAGCGTGTGCGCCCGCATGGTCGTGCCGGGGCTGCCCGGGTTGACGTACTTGGTCGTGGACAGGGCGTACACCTTCAGCGCCCGGTACCAGATCTTCTCCGCCTTGGCCCGGCCGATGCCGACCACCGGGGCCGCCGACCCGCAGACGGGGCTGAACCCCCACCGGGTGGCGCCGGTGCCCTCGGCGAGGTCGAAGAAGAAGTGCTTGCCCACCCCGGCCGACACGTGCGGGTCCGCGGGCGGGGTGTCGATCGACCAGCAGCTGTGCGACGACCCGTCCAGTGCCGGGTTGTACAGGTTGGACAGCGGCGCGCCGGTGCCGTAGATGTCGATCTCCTCGCCGATGGTGTAGTCGGCGGGGTCGCCGGGCGCGCCCGCGTAGAACTCGACCATGGTGGCCCAGATGTCGCTGCTGGCCTCGTCGATGCCGCCGGACTCGCCGCTGTAGACCAGCGGCACCAGGGCGTCGGTGTACCCGTGGCCGAGCTCGTGCCCCACCACGTCGATCGCGGTGAACGGGTGCGCGTCGCCGGCGCCGTCGCCGAAGGTGAGCTGGGTGCCGTCGTAGTACGCGTTGACGTAGTTGTGGCCGTAGTGCACCCGCGAGACGATTCCGGCGCCGCTGCCGGTGCGGCCGCTCTGGCCGTGGACGAACTTGAAGTAGTCGTACGTCTTCGCCGAGGCGAAGTGGGCGTCGGCGGCGGCGCTGGCCCGGTTGGTGAGGGCGAAGTCGCCCCACGTGTTGTCGGCGTCGGTGAAGGTCACGCAGGGGCCGCTGGTGCTGTTGAGCATGTCGCAGGTGCGGTTGCTCCCGTGCGACGGATCGACCATCGCGTACGAGGTGCCGGTGAACGTGGTGTCGATCTGCACCGTCCCGGAGTAGTAGGCCCGGCCGATCCCGAACACGGTCTCGACCTCGTCGTACGACCCGTACACCGCTGCGGTTCCGGCGTCGGTCAGCACGTGCCGCCGCGACGGGGTCTGCCCGTCGGGCGCCCAGCCGCGCACCACGGTCTCCCAGGCCAGCCTGCCCGCTTCGGCGTCGACGACGAGCTCGGGCGCGCCCACCGAGGTGACGCGGCCGGGAAAGGCCCGCGCGGCCGCCGCGCCGGCCGCCGTCGCGCTCACGCGCGGCGTGGTGGACAGCGCCAGCGGCGCGGCGAGTCCGTCGCCCGCCCCGGCGGCGGCACCGGTGCGGTCCAGGTGCACGACGAGGTCGCCGCCGTGCACCCGCAGGCCCCGGTAGGCGCGTTCGAAGCGGACGTGCACGCTGCCGTCGGCGTCGGTCACGCTCCCCAGCGGGGTGTACGTCTCGGTCGCGGCGGCGGCCTGGTGCGCGGTGAGCACCGCGAGCGCGGTGGCGACGGCGTCCGGGCGCGGTCGGGGCGCACCGGATGCGGCGGTGCCCGCGACCCCTGTGACCAGCAGCGCGGCGGCGGTAGCGGTGGCGATGACGAGGGTACGTCTCATGGAGCTCTCCCCAGGTAACGGTCCGTGCGGGGTGACGCACAGATGTCCCTGTATATAACAGCCCCATCGAGCATCATGGATAGCTTGCCGACGGCTTGCCGACCCGGGACGGCCGCTCGGCTAGCGCGCCTCCACGCTCGCCGCCGTGACGAACGCCGTCAACGCGTCGTGGAACCGCCCCTCCCGCTCGACCAGCTCCTTGCGGTCAGCCGCCCGGTGCACGGTCCCGGCCGCCTCGCCCCGGCCGCGGGCGCAACCGGGGCGGCCCGCCTGTTCCGGTTGCGCCGGCCCGGACGCGCGTGGCAGACTCGGCTCGCCTCACCCTGAGGCCATCCACGGTTAGGAACGAAGTCCATGGACTCGGCGTCCCGCAGCGGCCGCCGGTAGCACTGCCCCAGCGCCTCACGGCGATGGCGCGACCAGTGCCCAGCCCCACTCTCACGGCGGCCCGACAGCCCGGTGCCCGAGCGCACCGACCGGTTCGGACCTTTCACGCGCAGATGACGCCTGTCTCCGCGCGTGCCACCGCTTTCTTCCGTGAGGATCAACCACCACCATGGACAAGACCGTCCAGCAGTTCGCCGTAGCCAACCTCCGCCGCCGTCCGCTGGTCGTCGAGGTTCCGGGCTTCGTCTGCGGCTTCGATCCCGACACCACCAGCCCGTACGTCAACTACGCCACTCCCCTGCCCGACGCCGCCCCGACCGGCGCCGACGTCCGGGCGCTGGTCGCCGCCTTCCGCCAGCGCGGCCTGCTGCCGCGGCTGGAGTTCGCCCCGCAGGCCGCTCCCGCCGTAGCCCCCGCGCTGTACGCGGCCGGGTTCACCGTCGAGCAGACGCACGAGTTCCTGGTCTGCACCCCGGACACCTTCACCGCGCCCGGCGGCGGCCCGGTCCCGGAGGCACCGCGCTCCGAGGACGACTACCTGGCGATCGACGGCGCCCTCGCCGAGGCCTTCTCAGGCGAGTTCGCCGCGTCGGCGGCCGGTGCGGCCCGGCTGCGCCGCGTGCAGGAGGGCGGCGGCGCGGTGCGGTTCGTCCGCGCGCCGGACGGCGGCTGCGCGGGCGCCGCCACCTGCTCGGCGACGGCCGTCGGCACCGCCGAGCTGGCGGGGGTGGGCACCCGCCCGCCGTACCGGGGCCGGGGCGTCGGCGCCGCCGTGACGGCCGCCGTCGCCGCGGCCATGTTCGACCAGGACGCCTCCTCGGTATGGCTGGAGTACTCCGGCGACGGCTCGCGCCGCGTCTACGAGCGCCTCGGCTTCCGCCCCACCGGCACCCGCCTCTACCTCCACCTGCCGCCCGCCTGACCCCCGGTTGGGAAGGGTCCCTTCCACCACGCATTGCGATAAGAAGGGGCCCTTCCTTACCCCCGACCCGGCGCCCGCCGCCGTGACGGGGTGTACAAAACTTCGACGAACCAGAACCTTCACGAAGTTCTGAAAGAAGCGTACGTTCAGGCGTATGACGAACGCGATCTCCGCGACCGGTCTGACCAAGGCGTTCGGGCGCAGCCGTGCGCTCGACGGCCTGAATCTGACGGTCGCCACCGGCGAGGTGCACGGCCTGCTCGGGCCCAACGGCGCCGGGAAGTCCACCACCATCCGCGTCCTGCTCGGCCTGCTCCGCGCCGACTCCGGCCAGGTCCACGTGCTCGGCGGCGACCCCTGGCGCGACGCCGTCGCGCTGCACAGGCGCCTGGCATACGTGCCCGGCGACGTGAACCTGTGGCCCAACCTCACCGGCGGTGAGGCGATCGACCTCTTCGGCGACCTGCGCGGCGGCCTGGACAAGGCGCGGCGCGCCGAGCTGCAGGAGCGGTTCCAGCTCGACCCCACCAAGCGCTGCCGCACCTACTCCAAGGGCAACCGGCAGAAGGTGGCGCTGGTGGCCGCGTTCTCCTCCGACGTCGAGCTGTTCATCCTCGACGAGCCGACCTCCGGACTGGACCCGCTGATGGAGGCGGCGTTCCAGCAGACCGTGCGCGAGGTGACCGCGCGCGGCGCCACCGTACTGCTGAGCAGCCACATCTTCTCCGAGGTGGAGGCGCTCTGCGCGCGGGTGAGCATCATCCGCGAGGGCGTGACCGTCGAGTCCGGCACGCTGGCCGAGCTGCGCCACCTGACCCGTACCACGATCACGGTCGAGGCCGGGCGGCCGCTGACGGGGCTCGGTGAGCTGGCGGGCGTGCACGACCTGGACGCCGACACCACCCGCGCCCGCTTCGACGTCGACGCGGCCGCGCTGCCCGGCGTGCTGGCCCACCTGGCCACCCTCGACATCAAGGCGCTGACCAGCCAGCCGCCGACGCTGGAGGAGCTGTTCATGCGCCACTACGGCCGGCAGCCCGCCGAGGCGGAGGCGGCACGGTGAACGCTTACGCGGGCACCGGCAGGCTGGTCCGGCTCGCGGCCCGGCGCGACCGCATCCAGCTGCCGGTGTGGATCGTCGCCGCCGGGGCGCTGATGTCGGCCGGGACGAGTGCGGTGGCCGGCGAGTTCGCCACCGAGGAGTCCCGGATCACCGCGCTGAAGGGTGCGGGCTCCAGCGCCGCCATCCTGGTCATGCGCGGTGTGCCGGTCGGCAGCTCGCTCGGTGCGCTGGTCAACTTCCGCAACCTCGCCACGCTGCTCGTGGTGGCGGCCCTGATGAGCACGTTCGCCGTGGTCCGGCACACCCGGCAGAACGAGGAGAACGGCCGGGCCGAGCTGATCGGCGCGGGCGCGGTCGGCCGCCACGCCCCGCTCACCGCCGCCCTGATCGTCATCGGTGCCGCGAACGTGCTGTTCGGGCTGGTCGTGACCGGCAGCCTGCTCGGCGCGAAGCTCGACGCCGAAGGGGCGCTGGCCTTCGGCGCCGCCTGCACCGTCACCGGACTGGCCTTCGCGGCGATCGCCGCCGTCACCGCCCAGCTGTTCCAGGGCGCGCGGGCCGCCAACGGGGCCGCGGCCACCGCCGTCGGCGTCGCCTACCTGGTACGCGGCATCGGCGACGCGCTCGGGCAGCGGGCCGCCGACGGCATCTCCGTCGACCCGGGCTGGCTCACCTGGGTGTCGCCGCTGGGCTGGGGCGAACTGGCGCGGCCGTACGGGCAGGAGCGCTGGTGGGTGCTCGCGCTGCCGGTGGCGCTCGGGGCGGTGCTCGTCGCCGTCGCGTTCGCGCTGGTGGACCGCCGTGACGTGGGTGCGGGCCTGATCGCCGACCGGCCCGGACCGGCCACCGCCGGCGGTACGCTGCGCGGCCCGCTCGGCCTGGCCTGGCGGCTCAACCGCGGCTCGACGCTGGGCTGGGTGATCGGCAGCGCCGTGTTCGGCCTGGGCATCGGCTCGCTGGGCAAGGCCGTCAAGGACTCCCTCGGCAGCAACGAGGGCGTGGTCGACATGATCAACGGCCTCGCGGGCGGCGGCGGACCGAGCCTGGTCGACGTCTTCTTCGCCGCCATGATGAACGTGTACGGCGTGCTCGCGGCGGGCTTCGTGATCCAGGCGCTGCTGCGGCTGCGCGCCGAGGAGAGCGGCGGCACCGCCGAGGCGCTGCTGGCCACCGCCGTCGGCCGGATCCGGTGGGTCGCCACCCACCTGATCTGGGCGGTCGTCGGTGCGGCGGTGCTGCTGGTGCTGGCCGGGGTGTTCATGGGCGTGGCCGACGCCGCGGCCGGTGGCGACGTCGGCGTGCTGACGCTGGCCGGGGCCGGTCTGGCGCAGCTGCCGGGCGCGCTGGTGGTGGCGGGGTTCGTGCTGCTGGTCTTCGGCGCGCTGCCCCGGTACACCGTCGGCCTGGCCTGGGCGGCGCTGGTGGTGAGCATCACCTGCGGGCTCTTGGGCGACCTGTTCGGACTGCCGCAGGTGGTCCGGGACCTGTCGCCGTTCACGCACGTGCCGAAGATCCCGGCCGTGGAGCCGACCGCCACGCCGATCCTGGCCCTGCTCGGGTTCGCGATCGCGCTGGCGGCCACCGGGATGGCGCTGTTCCGGCGGCGCGACCTGACCACCTGACACGCGACGGCGCCGCCCGCGGTCGGCGCGACCGGTGATGGAGGATGTGCGGATGGCCGAACGTGACGAGGAAGCGGTCCGACGTTTCGTCGAGCACCTGGCGATGACCCTGTCCGATCTCGGCTTCCCCCGGATGCCGGCGCGGGTCCTCGGCGCCCTGACCTGCGCCGAGGACGGGGTGATGACCGCCGCGCAGCTCGGCGAGTGGCTGGGCGTCAGCCCCGCCGCCGCCTCCGACGCCGTGCGCTACCTGGTCCAGGTCGGTCTGGTGCTGCGGGAGCCGGTCCCCGGTTCCCGCAGCACCCGTTACCGGTCGGTCAGCAACTCCTGGTACATGGCCAGCGTCGCCAAGGGCGGCGTGTACAAAGTGGTCGCCGACGTGATGGCCGAGGGCGTGGGCGCGGTCGGCGCCGATACCGCCGCGGGCGCCCGGCTCACCGAGATGACCGAGTTCTTCGTCTTCCTCCAGGACGAGATCGCCGCCCTGGTCGCGAAGTGGCAGGCCATGCGCGCCGGCACACCCTGATCACGGTGCGACAGACGGGACTTCCAGGGGGTACGGCCGTTCGGCCGGCAACCGGGCCGCGGCGCCCGCCAGGTCGCCCGCCCCGATCAGGGCGCGGATCTCGCGGCAGGCGGCCGTGACGTCCTCGATGCCCAGCGTCCACTCGTCGACGTACCGGTGGACGGCCTCACCCGACAGCCCGATCTGGATCGCCCGGTACGGCAGCGGCCGCAGGTGCAGGTCGCGCTCGGGGTCCCACTGCACGCGCACCGGGGCCCGCAGCGACCGCTTCCACTGCGCCCGGTCGGCGTGCACGTCGGGCTCGTAGCTGCTCAGCGCGCTGTTGGCCAGCGCCCAGGCGAACCCGTCGCGTCGGATCCGGATCGCCAGCACGTGCTCCTGGCCGGGCTTGGCCGCCCAGCCGCTGCGGTACATCATCCACAGGAACGACGGCTTGATCCAGGTCATCCGGTCCCGTTTGAAGCCGGTCGAGAACCGCCCCGCCGCCGCGGCCGGTCCGGCGATGACCGGCGAGTAGGCCTGGTAGACGGTGATCGAGTCCTCGTCGTAGTGGGCGCGGATCTGCCGCGCCGGTGTCCCTGTCACGGACCACGACGGTAGCCGCCGCACCAGCCCGCGGCCGCCCATTTTCCGCAGCGATCACAGCCGGCTGGCCGCCGGTTAAGAAGGGGCCCTTCTATCTCGGAAAGCGATAAGAAGGGGCCCTTCCTTCGCTCTGAGCGGGTGATGGGGGTCGCAGTGGGTGGTGATGGGGGGTGGGGTGAGGGGATGATCGATCGCCGTGGCAGCTCCCAAGCGCGTAGCGCTCATCACCGGCAGTTCCCGCGGCCTGGGCCGGGCCGTCGCCAAGCGGCTGGCCCGCGACGGCATGGCGGTGGCGGTCAACAGCCGTCGCTGCGGCGGACCGCTGGCGCAGCTGGTCGACGAGATCCAGGCCGAGGGCGGCACCGCGGCCGCGTTCGCCGCCGACGTGACCGACGAGGCCGCCGTCGCCGAGCTGGCCGCCTCCGTCGAGCGGTACCTCGGCCCGATCGACGTGCTGGTGCTCAACGCCACCGGGCCGCAGCCCGAGGCGGTCGTCGCCGAGGCGGACTGGCAGGCGCACCTGGATCAGCTGGCGTTCTTCGTGCGCAGTCCGGTGCTGCTCGGCCGCGCCCTGTCCCCCGGCATGATCAAGCGCGGCTGGGGCCGCATCATCCACATCGATTCCGAGCTCGCCGACCGCCCGCCGGTGGGCTGGTCGGCGTACGCGACGGCCAAGAACGGCCAGATCGGCCTGGCCCGCGCCTGGGCGCACGAGCTGGCCCCGCACGGGGTGACCGTGAACACGGTCGCGCCGGGCTGGATCCCGGTGGAGCGGCACGAGGGCAGCCAGACCGACGGCTACCTGGCCACGGTCCCCTCCGGCCGGATGGGTACGCCCGAGGACGTCGCGCACGTGGTGAGCTTCCTCGCCTCCGCCGGCGCCGGGTTCGTCACCGGCCAGCGCATCACCGTCGACGGCGGCCGCAGCCTGCACGTCTAGGGACCGCTGGAGGGCTGGCGGCGGTCGCGGCAGAATGTCGACTGTGACCGAGGTGGCGAGGCTGGCCCGGCGCCTGGGCGAGGCCGGATTTGCCGTGCGCGAGGTGGCGGCCGCCGGCGGCGGCGTGATCGCCACGGCGGGTCTGGCGACCCTGGACGACGGGCGGGTGGTGTTCGCCAAGACGGCCGACGCCGCGGGCGGCGACCTGTTCGAGGTGGAGGCGGCCGGGCTGCGCGAGCTGCGTGACGTCGGCGGCGCCGCGACGCCCGAGGTGCTGCTGGTCGCCGAGGACCTGCTGGTGCTCGCGGCGCAGCGGCCCCGACCGGACGGCCCGCTGTTCTGGGAGCGGCTCGGGCACCTGGTCGCGCGCCTGCACACCGGGGCCGTCGGCGAGCGGCACGGCTGGCACCGGGACGGGTGGCTGGGCCGGCTGCGGCAGGACAACACCTGGCACGACGACGGGTACGCGTTCTTCGCGCAGCGGCGCATCCTGCGCTGGCTGCCGGAGCCGCTGGTCCGGGCGGCCTTCGACGACGCGGACCGGGCCGCGCTCGAGCGGCTGTGCGCCGCGCTCCCGCAGCTCGTGCCGCCGCAGCCTGCGGCGCTGACGCACGGCGACCTGTGGGCGGGCAACGTCGTCGCCGACGATCTGGGGCGGCCGGTGCTGATCGACCCGGCGGTCTCCTACACCTGGCCGGAGGTTGACCTGGGCATGCTGTGGTGCTCGCCGCCGGTGCCGGGCAAAGACCGCTTCTTCGACGCGTACGGCGAGATCGCGCCGCTGCGTGACGGCTGGCGGGACCGGATGGAGCTGATGTTCCTGCGTGAGGCCCTGAGCGTCATCGCGCACGGCGACGACGACTGGGGCGCCGCCGACCTGGTGCGCCGGGTCGCCGCCCCGTTCCGCACGAGATGACGGGTGCGAGCCCACACCTCATCGGATGTACGTACATCCGATGAGGTGTGGGCTGTCGACTCACCAGGTCAGCCGGGCGTGGCCGTCGGCGCCGACCAGGCCGGGGGATCCGGCCGAGGAGGCGCCGCCACCGGCGCCGCCCAGGGCGGCCAGGCTGCCGCTGTACGCGCCGTTGCCGCCCGCGCCGCCCTTGCCGCCCCTGCCGCCCGCGCCACCGGCACCGCCGACACCGTGCGGAACGCCGCCGGTCGCGGGGCCGCCCGCGCCGCCGGTGCCGGCCACGGACGCGCCCGCGCCACCGGCGCCACCGTTGCCGCTGGTGGCGCCGTCGGCGCCGGACGCACCACCGGTGCCGTCGGTGCCGTGCTGGCCCGGGAGGCCGTCGGCGCCGTCGACTCCCCCGCACAGGCGCGCGGACAGCACGGCGCCGTGGCCGCCCGCACCGCCCTCGCCCGGGGTGGTGCTGCCCAGGCCGCCGGGCCGGGTCTGGCCGGGCCGCGACCCGGTGGCGTCCTGCCCGCCGGGGCCGTTGCCGGTGAACACCGGGCCGCCCTTGCCGCCCTCACCGCCGGCCGCGTTGGTCAGGGTCAGCGGAGTGCCGTTGAGCAGGACGCTGGCCTCGGTCATCGCACCGTCGCCGCCGTCGGAACCGGCCGCGCTGGACTGGCCGGGGCTGCCGTTGCCGCCCGGTGCGCTGGGCGCGCCACCGGCGACGCCCGTCGCGCCCCGGCCGCCGCTGCCGCCCCGGCCGATCACGATGGCGAGCTTCGCCGGTGGAAAATCGGCGGGTAGGACGCATTTGACGTACTGGCCCGCGCCGCCTGATCCGGCGCCCGCGCCGCCGCCGCCGGAGCTGCCGCCCCCGCCACCGCCGCCGCCCCGGCCGAGCAGGGCCTTGCCGCCGCCCCCGCCGCCGCCCCCGCCGCCTCCGGCGAGGCCCCCGCCGCCTCCGCCGCCCGCGCCCCACAGTTCGAGGGTCACGGCGACGCCCTGGGGCAGGTCGAAGGTGTAGGTCCCGGCGCCGTCGTAGGTCTGCTCACCGGCAGCGGCGGCGCTCCAGGAAGGAGCCGCGCCGGTCAGCGCGGCGGTGAGCAGGGCCGCGGCGACGACCGCGGCCCGTTCCATCTTTCGCATTGGTCACCTTTCGCAACGATTGGCCAGATCGTACGGAGACCGTCGTGATCCGATCCGTCATCGCCACGCCATTGACCTGCGGAAACTTGCCGAATGGCGCGGGCCGGGCGACTCAGCCGCCCGGCCCGCGATCAGATCAGGGCAGCGTCCACTTCTGGTTGGCCGCCCCGGCGACGCAGGTCCACAGGTGCACGACCGTGCTGTCGGCGGAGTTGTTGCCCGACACGTCCAGGCACTTGCCCGACTGCGGGTTGCGCAGGGTCTGGTCCGAGGACTGGTAGGTCCAGTTCTGCGCACCGGACCCGTTGCAGGTCCACAGCTGGACCTTCGTACCGTCGGCGCTGCCGCCGCCGGAGATGTCCAGGCACTTGCCCAGGGCCCGCAGCGTCTGCCCGCTGACGGTCCAGTTCTGCGCACCCGAGCCGTTGCAGGTGTAGATCTGGATCTGGGTGCCGTCGGCGGTGCCGGAGCCCCGCACGTCCAGGCACTTGCCGGCCAGGCCCTTCACCGGGCCGGTGCCCGGGGTCGCCGTCTTGACCAGGGTGAAGTCGTCGACGTCGAACAGGCCGGTGCCGGTGCCGGTGAACGTGAGGAACAGCGTCTGGTTGCCGGTCGGCACGTTGGTCAGCGGCGCGCTGACGTTGGCGTACGTGCTCCAGCCGCCGGTGTTGGGGACGGCGACCGTGCCCAGGATCGGGCCGGTGGTCGAGCCGGTGCGCACCTGGATGCCGCCGCCCGCGCCGCCGGACACGACGCGGGTGCGGAAGCTGGTCGCCCCGCCGGTGTTGACGCCTGCGTACGAGGCCCAGTCGCCCGGGTCGACGTAGCCGAGCGTCTGCCCGTTGTTCGCGCCCGCCTTGGTGTACGCCTGCACACCGCTCGCGGTGGTGAACGACTCCGCCTGCACGGTCACGTCGGTCGGGGTGGGGCCGCCCAGCTCCTTGATCCGGATGTTGCGGAACGAGGCGGTGTCGCCGCTGCCGTGGTTCTGGATGCCGATGTGCCCGGCCAGGCCCCGTACCGGATCGGTGTTGGTGAAGTCGTTGATCTTCTTCCCGTTGAGGAAGATCTGCAGCCGCTCGCCCTCGACCAGCAGCTCGTAGGTGTTCCACTCCCCGGCCGGGTTGAGCGCGGCGTCGCGGGCGGCGAGGTCGGCCGACTTGAACGTGTACACCGAGCCGGTGGTCCGGTCGGCCGCGTCGGTCGCGTCTATCTGCACCTCGTAGCCGTTGTTGACGGCCGACCACGGGTCGGTCGACGGCGGGAAGCCGATGAACACGCCCGAGTTCGAGTCGCCGGTGAGCTTCCAGTCCAGCTTCAGCGAGTACGAGGTGAACTGCTTGGCGCTGTACCAGAACAGGCCCATGCCGCCGACCGTGGTCAGCGTGGCGTCGCTGTTGGTCATGCTGCCCGGCCCGGCCTGCGACCAGCCCGTGGTCGAGCCGTTGAACAGCGGCGTGTAGCCGGTCTCGGGACGGCAGTCGGCCTTGCTCCGGTTGGCCGCGTACCGGATGCCGCCGAGCAGGTGCGCCCGGAACGCGGCGTCGGCGTACGACTCCTGGGTGTGCCCGGCGCCGGTGTAGAACGACCGGCCGCTGTCGATGGTCTTGCACCACGCGTGCGGGTGGTCGGCGCCCATGCCGCCGCCGGTGTACGACGACTCGTCCAGGGTCGCCAGCACCTTCGCGGTGGACCGGACGTTGGTCTGGTAGTTGTACCACTCGTCGGTGCGGGTCCAGGTCTGCGGCAGGTGCGCGGTGGCGGCCTTGCCCCGGTCCTCGATCTTCACGTTGGCCTGCTGGATCGCCGGATGCGAGGCGAACCAGGCCCCGACCAGGTTGCCGTAGAACGGCCACGAGTACTCGGTGTCGGCCGCGGCGTGCACGCCGACGTACCCGCCGCCGCCGCGGATGTAGCTCTCGAAGGCGGTCTGCTGGACGTCGTTGAGCACGTCGCCGGTGGTGTTGAGGAAGACGACCGCCTCGTACTGCGCCAGGTTGGCGGTGGTGAAGGCGGCGGCGTCCTCGGTGGCGGTGACGGTGAAGCTGTTGGCGGCGCCCAGGTCGCGGATGGCCTGGGTGCCCACGGCGATCGAGTCGTGCCGGAAGCCGGCCGTCTTGGAGAAGACCAGCACGTCGTACGGGGCGTCGGCGGCCGCCGCCGGGCAGGCGGTGGCCGCGAGCACGGTCAGCGCGGCCGCGGCCGTGCCGAGCGCGGTTCGCAGGATGCTGCGCACGGAGTTGCTCCTTTCACGAGGGAGGGAGCGGGCCGGGCGGGGGGTGCCGCCCGGCCCGCGGCTGGTCAGGGCAGCGTCCACTTCTGGTTGGCCGCCCCGGCGACGCAGGTCCACAGGTGCACGACCGTGCTGTCGGCGGAGTTGTTGCCCGACACGTCCAGGCACTTGCCCGACTGCGGGTTGCGCAGGGTCTGGTCCGAGGACTGGTAGGTCCAGTTCTGCGCACCGGAGCCGTTGCAGGTGTAGATCTGGACCTTGGTGCCGTCCGCGGTGCCACCGCCGGAGATGTCCAGGCACTTGCCCAGCGACCGCAGGGTCTGCCCGTTCACCGTCCAGGTCTGCGCCCCGGTCCCGTTGCAGGTGTAGATCTGCACCTGGGTGCCGTCCGCGCTGGACCCGCTGCGCACGTCCAGGCACTTGCCGGCCAGGCCCTTGATCGGACCGACGCCCGCCGCCGTGGTGAACGTGAACGAGTCCAGGTCGAACAGCGCTCCGGTGCCGCCGGCGAAGGTCAGGAACAGCTGGGTGGTGCCGTTGGGCGCCCCGGCGATGGTGCCGCTGACGTTGGCGAACGTCTCCCAGCCGCCGGTGACCGGGACGGTCGCCGTACCGAGCACGGTCCCGGTGGCCGAACCGGCCCGGACCTGCAGCGTGCCGCCCACGCCGCCGGAGGACACCCGGGCCGTGAAGCCGGTCGCGTTGCTCAGCCGGTACGGCGTGAACGAGATCCAGTCGCCGTTGTGGATGTCGCCGACGGTCCTGCCGCCCTCGGCCGCGGTCTTGGTGAACGTGTTGATGCCGCTGGAGGCCCCGAAGTGCTCGGCCTGCCGGTGCCTGGGCTGCAGGATCGCCTGGGCGTGCGTGGTCAGCGCGCCGCCGTCGGTGTACTCCGCGTCGAAGATCGCGAAGATGTTCGCCGCGTCGTCGTGCTCGCCGTCGACCGGGATGGTCATCGTGCCCGAGCAGCCGTTCTTCGAGGTGATCGCGTGCCCGTGCTGGTCGTGGCCGAGCACGTAGGTCAGCTTCACCTTGGCGCAGTCGATGGTGCCGTCCTGCGCGTCGCTGACCGAGATCGAGTAGCTGACAGTGTCACCGAAGTTGAACAGCTGCCCGTCGCCGGGCACGTTGATCGACACGGTCGGGGCGGTGTTGCCGACGGTGATGATCACGCTGTCGCCGCCGGTGGCGCCCTGCGGGTCGCGTACGGTCAGCGTCGCCGTGTAGGTCCCGTTTGCCGTGTACGTGTGGCTCGGGTTGGCCGCCGTCGAGCTGGTCCCGTCCCCGAAGCTCCACGAGTACGTCAGCGCCCCGCCCTCGGGGTCGGAGGAGCCCGCCGACGAGAACGCGACCGCCAGCGGCGCCGAGCCCGAGGTCGGGGTGCCGGTGGCGTTGGCGCTCGGGGCGCGGTTGCCGCTGCCGATGTACTCGAAGCGGTACAGCGCCGAGTTGGCGTCGCCGTTGAAGTAGCCGGTGCCGTAGTCGAGCACGTACAGCGCGCCGTCCGGGCCGAACGCCGAGTCCATGACCTGCTTGCCGGTCCACGGGAAGGCGTCGATGGCGCCCCGGCTGCCGTCGGCGTTGACGTGGATCGGCTTGATCCAGCCCCGGCCGAACTCGGTGGCGAAGAACAGCCCGTCCATGTCCTGCGGGAACTTGACCGTCGAGGTGGAGGCGGCGTTGTACCGGTACACCTGGCCCGCCATCGGCGACTCGGAGCCGCCGCCGAACTCGCTCGGGGTGCCGCTGTCCCCGCCGTACTTGATCCACGCCGGTCGCGCGGCGGGCAGCGTGGCCAGGCCGGTGTTGCGGAACGAGTTGTTGGTCGGCCCGCCGGTGCAGTTGAACTTCGCACCCGTGGTCCCGTTGCTGAAGTTCCACTCGTTGTACGTCTCGGTGCTGGTGTTGGCGCCGGTGCAGTACGGCCAGCCGTAGTTGCCCGCCGAGGTGATCCGGTTGAACTCCACCTGCCCGCTCGGGCCGCGGTTGGCGTCGGTGGTGCCCGCGTCGGGGCCGTAGTCGCCGACGTAGACGACACCGGTGGCCTTGTCGACGCTCATCCGGAACGGGTTGCGGAAGCCCATCGCGTAGATCTCCGGCCGGGTCTTGGCCGTGCCCGGCGCGAACAGGTTCCCCGACGGGATCGTGTACGTCCCGTTGGCGGCCACCTTGATGCGCAGGATCTTGCCGCGCAGGTCGTTGGTGTTGCCCGCCGAGCGCTGCGCGTCGTAGCCCGGGTTGCGGTTGGTGCGCTCGTCCAGCGGCGCGTAGCCGGCCGAGTCGAACGGGTTGCTGTCGTCGCCGGTGGACAGGTACAGGTTGCCCGCCGCGTCGAAGTCGATGTCGCCGCCGACGTGGCAGCACAGCCCCCGGTCGGCGGGCACGTCCAGCACGGTGACCTGGCTGCCCAGGTTCAGCGTGTTGTCGGCGTTGAGGGTGAACCGGGCCAGCCGGTTGACGCCCTGCCAGGCCGACCAGTCGGTGCCGGTCGCGGGCGCGTCACCGGCCGGGGTGGACAGCGGCGGGGCGAAGTAGAGGTAGATGTAGCGGTTGGTGGCGAAGCCGGGGTCGACACCGACGCCCTGCAGGCCCTCCTCGTCGTGGTTGTACACACCGATGGTGCCGATCACCGAGGTGGTGCCGTTGGCGTCGGTCCGGCGCAGGGTGCCGTTGCGGGCGGTGTGCAGCACGGACCGGTCCGGCAGCACGGCCAGCGACATCGGCTCGCCCATCTCGGCGACGCCCCGGGCCAGCTCTATCTGCTGGAACTTCGTGGGGTCGATGGTGTGCGCCGCCGCGGGGGCGGCGGTGGTGGCGACGGCGACCAGGGCCGGGCCGGTGAGCAGCAGTGCGGCCGCGGCCGCGTGTCTGAGGGTACGCCTGAACGCGTGTCTGGAGGACATGGGTGTCCGACCCTTCCTGACTGGGGGAGGCCAGGCAGGGCGCGCGCCGCCGCGCCGGTTGCCGGGTGGGCTAGGGGTAACCGCGCCGCCGGTTACACATACGAAACATTGATGTCGGCCACCCTAGAGACTTTTCATCGACGTGTCCATACTTTCGGATGTGCCAACAAGAACTTCTGTCGATCTCACCGAAAGTCGGGGTGGCGGTGGGACGCCAGTTCCGGCCTACCACCGAAAACGTCACATCCAAAGCATTGATAGTCGTAACAACGTCTATGTAATCTCCCGGCCAGATGCCGTCCACCCAGGACGTCCACCGGTATGTGGAGGAAGACGTGTCATCAGCACGGACCTGGCGCCACCGCCTGCTCGCCCTAGCCACCATCACCGCCACCACCGTGGTCACCCTCGTGGCCCTGCCCGACTCCGCGAGCGCGGCCGGGGCGCCGTACCGCGCGATCGCGGTCCCGATCACCGCACCCGCCGCCGACGCGGACACCACCGTCATCCCGGGCGCCTACCTCGTCACCTTCCGCCCCGGCGCCGACAAGGGCACCGCGCTGCGCGCCCTCAAGGCCACCGCGCGGATCGACTTCGGCCGGGCGGTCAACGGCTTCGCCGCCACGCTCACCACCGCGCAGGTCGCCGAGCTGTCGCACAGCTCCGACGTAGTCTCCATCGAGCGCGACGCGTGGCACCACCACGTGCTGGACACCACCCAGCCCAGCCCGCCGGCCTGGGGCATCGACCGCGTCGACCAGACCAGCCTGCCGCTGTCGGCCAGCTACACCTACACCGCGACCGGCGCGGGCGTGCACGCGTACATCATCGACTCCGGAGTGGACGCCGCCCACCCGAACTTCGGCAACCGGGCGCGGTTCGACTACAACTCCGTGGACAGCAACAACACCGACTGCAACGGCCACGGCACGCACGTCGCGGGCACCATCGGCTCCACCTCGTACGGCGTGGCCAAGCTCGCCTCGCTGCACGGCGTGAAGTGGCTCAACTGCGCGGGCAGCGGCACCACCTCAGGCGCCGTCGCGGCGGTGAACTGGGTGACCACCAACCACGTCAAGCCCGCCGTGGCCAACACCTCGTGGAACATCACCTACAGCTCGACACTGGCCACCGCGCTGACCAACATGATGAACGCGGGCGTCTTCCTGGCCACCTCGGCGGGCAACACCGGCGGCAACTCCTGCGACCGGCTGCCGCGCAACCTGACCGCCGCCCTGGTCGTCGCGGCCACCACCTCGACCGACGCGCGCGCCAGCTACTCCTCCACCGGCACCTGCGTCGACATCTACGGCCCCGGCTCGGCGATCGTGTCGACCCTGCCCGGCAACACCACGGGCAGCTACAACGGCACCTCGATGTCCACCCCGCACGCGGCGGGCATCGCCGTCCTCTACAAGTCGACCTACGGCGACGCCTCCCAGGCCACCGTCCACGCCTGGATCATCAACAACGCCACCACCGGCGTGGTCACCGGCACCCTCTCCGGCACCCCCAACCGCCTCCTCAACAAACGCACCCTCTAACCCCCGCCCCCCCGGCCCCCGCAAACTTGAGGGGGTTCCTCGGGGCACGCGGACCACCTGAACCGATCTTGGCTCACCCCCCGGAAGGGGCCGGACCTGCGGGTTCGGCCCCTTCCGGTGCACCGGTGGCGCCAACGTGAGCCGGAATGGGTTGCATGTGGTGCCATTTTGATGCCATAGTGGCGTCATGGATTTGACGCCGTACGTCGAGACGCTGCGCCGCGAGCTCGCCACCGCCGCCGAGGCCGGTGGCGAGGACGCCCGCGAACTCGCCGACCGCCTCACCGCGCCGCTGGAGTCGGCGGTGCGGCTGACGCTGCTCGAAGCGCTGTCGGCCGCCGCCGACGAGATCACCCGCGACATGGCGCCGGGCTCGGTCGAGCTGCGCCTGCGCGGCCGCGACCCGGGCTTCGTGGTCACCCCGCGCCTGGACGAGGCGCCCCGCGCCGCCGAACCCGCCGCCACGGCCGCCGCCCCGGCCGACGACGTCTCCGGCGAGCGCGGCCCGATGACCCGCATCAACCTGCGTCTGCCCGACGACCTCAAGGCCCGGATCGAGGAGGCCGCCGCCCGCGAGCGGATGTCGGTCAACACGTGGCTGGTGCGGGCGGCCGCCGGCATGCTCGGTGTCGAGCCGGCGCCCCGGCCCGCCGCCAGGCCGGTCGCCGACAGCGGCCGGCGCTACACCGGCTGGGTCCGCTGACCCGGCCCTCACCAGGACTTTCTCTCAAGCTACCCGTTACGAGGGGATCACCATGCCCACTTTCGACACTCCGGAACCGATCATCGTCGATGTCCAGGCGGCCGTCGCCGAGATCCGCGTGTACGCCGCCGAGCGCACCGACACGGTCGTGACCGTGCGGCCGAGCAACAACAACGCCAAGTCGGTGAAGCTGGCCGAGCAGACCCGGGTCGAGTTCACCGCCGGACGGCTGCTGATCCGTACGCCCAAGGCCAGCTCGATGTTCGGCAAGCCCGGCTCGATCGACGTCGAAGTCCACGTGCCGACCGGCTCCGGCCTGGAGGGCTCGACCTCCCTCGGCTCGCTGCGGGCGACCGGACGGCTGGGCGAGTGCCGCTTCCGCACCGGCTACGGCGACCTCAGCCTGCAGCACACCGGCCCGCTGCAGGCCGGCAGCGGCGCGGGCGACCTGTCGGTGGACCGCGTCGACGGCGACGCCGAGGCGGGCACGGGCACCGGCCGCCTGCGGGTCGGGCACGTCACCGGCAGCACCGTGCTCAAGAGCTCCAACGGCGACGTCTGGCTCGGCAAGGCCGACGGTCCGGCCCGGGTGAACGCCGCCAACGGCAGCATCACCGTCGGCCGGGCGGGCGGCGGCCTGACCGCCAAGACGGCGCACGGCGGCGTCCGGGTCGAGGCGGCCGTGCGCGGCCAGGTGGTGCTGCAGACCGCCGCCGGGAAGGTCGAGGTCGGCATCCCCGAGGGCACCGCCGCC
Organism: Catellatospora sp. KI3; assembly: GCF_029948125.1. Lineage (GTDB taxonomy): Bacteria > Actinomycetota > Actinomycetes > Mycobacteriales > Micromonosporaceae > Catellatospora. Next base: position 270,601 of record NZ_JASAMB010000005.1, on the reverse strand, counting down.
TGGCTGGACCTCGACGCCACCGGGGCCGTACGCAACGAGCTGGCCAGTGCCGACGGCCCGCAGGAGACCGACGAGAAGGTCGAGATCCGGGCCCGGACGCACTGGGGCGACATCATCATCCACCGTTCCTGAAGGGAAGCACCCCCATGACCACCCCCCGACCGGCGCTCACCGTCACCGGCCTGCGCAAGTCGTACGGCAAGACGCCCGTGCTCCAGGGCATCGACCTGCACGTGCCCGCGGGCACCGTCTTCGCCCTGCTCGGCCCGAACGGCGCCGGGAAGACCACCACCGTCAACATCCTGTCCACGCTGATCCGCGCCGACGGGGGCCGGGCCGAGGTGGCCGGGCACGACGTGGCCGCCGACCCCGACGGCGCGCGGTCCGCGATCGGCGTCACCGGCCAGTTCTCAGCCGTGGACAACCTGCTCACCGGCGCCGAGAACCTCATGCTGATGGCCGACCTGAACCACCTGCCCAGGGTCGAGGGACGCCGCCGCGTCACGGAGCTGCTGGCCCGGTTCGACCTGGCTGACGCGGCCGCCAAGCCGGTCGTCACCTACTCCGGCGGCATGCGCCGCCGTCTCGACCTGGCCATGACGCTGGTCGGCAAGCCTGAAGTGATCTTCCTGGACGAGCCGACCACCGGGCTGGACCCGCGCAGCCGCCGCACCATGTGGGACATCATCCGCGACCTGGTCGCGAGCGGGGTCACCATCTTCCTCACCACGCAGTACCTGGAGGAGGCCGACCAGCTCGCCGACCGGGTGGCGCTGCTGGACCACGGCCGGATCATCGCCGAGGGCACCCCGGCCGAGCTCAAGCGCCTCATCCCGGGCGGGCACATCCGGCTGCGCTTCGCCGGACCGGCCGAGCTGGAGTCTGCGGCCCGCGCGCTGGGCCCGAACACCCGCGACGACGACGCGCTGACCCTGCAGGTGCCCAGCGACGGCGGCGTCGGCTCGCTGCGCGCGGTGCTCGACCGGCTCGACCGGGCGGCCGTCGAGGTGGCCGAGCTGACCGTGCACACCCCCGACCTCGACGACGTCTTCCTCGCCCTGACCGGGCGCCCCGACAGCGCCACCACCCCCGAAGGAGCCATCCGATGAGCACCGCCGCCTACGCGCTGCGCGACTCGACCACCATGCTGCGGCGGTACCTGGTGCGTGCCCGGCGCTACCCGCTGATCATTTACCTGATCGGCGTGCCGGTGGTGATGCTGCTGCTGTTCGTGTACGTCTTCGGCGGCACGCTCGGCGACGGCATCGCCGCCGGGGGCGGCCGGGAGGTCTACGCCAACTACGTCACCCCGGGCATCCTGCTGCTGGCCATCGCCGGGGTCGCGCAGGGCACCGCGGTCGGGGTGGCGCAGGACATGAGCGAGGGCATCATCGCCCGGTTCCGTACCATGGCGATCTTCCGCCCGTCCGTGCTGACCGGCCACGTGCTGGGCAACCTGGTGCAGATGCTGCTGGCCCTGGCCGTGGTGATCGGCGTGGCGATCGCGGTCGGCTTCCGGCCCACCGCCGGGGTCGCCGAGTGGCTCGCCGCCGCCGGGCTGCTGACCCTGATCTCGCTCGCGGTCACCTGGTTCGGGGTGGCCTGCGGACTGGTCGCCAAGAGCATCGAGTCGGCCAGCAACCTGCCCATGCCGCTGATCCTGCTGCCGTTCATGGGCAGCGGCTTCGTGCCGACCGACTCGATGCCCGGCCCGGTCGCCTGGTTCGCGCAGTACCAGCCGTTCACGCCGATGATGGAGACCCTGCGCGGCTTGCTGCTGGGCGGCCCGATCGGCGGCAACGCCGTGGGCGCCGTCGCCTGGGGCGCGGGCATCACCGCGCTCTGCTACCTGTGGGCCAAGCGCCTCTACCGCCGCGACCCCATCCGCTGACCCGTCCCGGCACCGCGAGCGCTCCCCGGCCCGGCCGTGGGGGCGCTTCGCGCCGCTACCGTTACGCGAGCAGACTCCGCCGATGCAATACCATCAATCATCGCCGATGAAGCTCCTGTATTCCAGGCAGCCCGGCGGCTGGATCAGCGGCGTCGCCGGTAGCGCGGGCTGACCGATTCGATACCGAACACAGACACCTTGGCCAGCAGCACGAGAGGCCCGAGGCCCAAGGTGGCAACCCCGAACACCCACACCCACGCCGTGATCAGCATCTCTCGGGACGCGGGGACGAACACCACACACACAAAACCCAGGATGAGTATCGCGCGCAGCGCCTTGAGCGCACTCCAGAACAGGCGCACCCCAAACGGCTCCGGCTTGACCTGCAGCAAGCCATCGGCTGGCGGCGGCGCGACGTGGTGCACGGTGGCCGCCCGCGCAAGCCTCGACGTCGATGCGACGGGTCGGCCGTACGGATCGAGCCCGGCCGCCGCGTACGCTGCCTGGCGGTCGGCGACTCGCATCACATCCGATCGCGGATCACCGGGAAGCTGCTGGGGTGCCTGGTCGCTCACCATTCCAATTGTCCAGGCTCGGCAGGGGGCGGGTCCCGCCTGCGGGGTCGGCCGACCGGTGGACGCGGGCCCAGCGCCACCATCTCGTGTTTCGTCGCCAGCCGCCTGTCGCCGTCGGTCACTGGCGCCACACCCGGCCCAGCGCCGCCCCTCGATGCCGTAAGCGTGACCGCCACAGCCTGCGGACACTTTGCTTAAATCGCCGCCAGATCACCCAATGCACCGTATATTCTGCGCAAACAACAATCAATGGGTTGGACTCCGGCGGTTCGCCCGCCCGGGGCCGGGGCGATGGGACGGCGCCATGAATGCTCATCTGTACAGCTCCACGCCGTCGCGACGCACCGTGCTGCGCGCGCTCGCGGCCGGATCGCTCGCCGCCATCCCGGCCCTGGCCGGCTGCGGCGGCGACGAGAAGCCCAAGGCGGGCCCGCCACCGGCCACGCTCAACACGTTCGGTGACGCGCCCTCGGACTACGAGCGGCTGTCGCTCAAGGCCGACCAGTTCCAGCCGTGGGAGGGCGGGTTCCGCACCGCGGCCGTCAACAGCGACCCCAAGGTGTACGAGCGCTGGCACTGCGAGTTCATGACCGACGACGGCACGGTGGTGACCTTCACCCTGCGGACGCGGCCCGGCGACGCGCTGACCGCCAACCCGACCGAGCAGAACCGGCTGCCCGCCGCGAGCCTGGTCATGTCGTTCCCGTGGGGCTCGAACTTCGACGTGGTCAAGACGTACGCCTGGAACCAGTTCGCCAGCGCGACCGACCGCTGCGACGTCAAGGTCGGGCCGTTCAGCCTCACCGGCGATACGAAGACCTACCGGCTGACCGGGCGGGACGGGGACTTCGGGCTGGACCTGACGCTGACCAACCAGGCCGCGCCGTTCCGGCCGGGCACCGGGGTCCTGTTCCTGGGCAGCACCGACACCTACTACGGCTGGACGGCGCCGGTGCCGACCGGCAAGGTCACCGGCACGCTGAAGATCTACGACGAGGTGCGCGAGTTCGAGGGGCACGGGTTCCACGAGCACAGCTGGGGCAACATCGCACTGCCCGAGGTGGTCGAGAGCTGGAAGACGGGCCGGGGCGTCGTGGGCGACTTCGCCATCCTCGGGGTCGACGCGCAGCTGAAGCCGCAGTGGGGCGCGACCTACCTGCCGATGCTGGTCATCGACGACGCCAAGAACAGCAAGCGGCTGGTGTCCGGGTTCGGCAGCCAGACGCTGAACGCGACCGAGTTCGAGCGCACCGGCGACGACGAGAGCCAGACCTCGCAGATCGAGTGGGTGTACACCGGCGAGAACGCGGCCTCGGTCGTGATGACCTCGACCGACACCGCGCTGGCGACCAAGCCGTACGTCATCAACGCCAGCACCGCCCAGCCGCCCAAGGGCGCGGCGAACTGGTACACCCGCTACGAGGCCAACATCTCGCTCACCACCGACGCCGCCTCGCCGGGGTACGCGGTGACCGGCAAGGGGACCCTGGACACGGCCCGCTACGGGCTGCTCCGCCCGGCCGCGCCCCAGCAGCCGGCCGCGCCCCAGGAGCAGGCGACGCCGCAGCCCGCGGCGTCCTGAGCCGATACGCCGAGCGGCGGCCCGCACCGCGGGCCGCCGCTCGTCCGGGTCACCGGGTCAGGGCATGCCGACCAGGTGGTTGTGCACCGAGTTCGCGAACGCGTACCCGTTGCTGGCGTCCCAGTTGATGGACCAGGTCATCGCGCCGCGGATGCTCGGCCAGGCCGTCGGCGGCACGAAGCTGCCGCAGTTGGTCCGGGCGGCCAGGCAGGACAGGGCGTTGTTGACCACGCTCGGGCTGACGTAGCCGCCGCCGGCCGCCTGCGTGGTGGCGGGCAGGCCGAGGGCGATCTGGTCGGGCCGCAGCGCGCTCTGCAGCTGGATGCAGGCCAGGGCGGTCATGAAGTTGACCGTGCCCTGGGAGTACGCGAACTGCTGGTCGCAGCCGAGCATGCTGCCCGAGTTGTAGAACTGGGTGTGCACGATCGTCAGGATGTCCTTGATGGCCAGGGCGAGCGCGAAGTAGCTCGACCCGGTGGACTGCATGTCGATCGTCTGCGGCGCCATCGTGATGATGAGGCCCGAGCCGACCCGCGAACGCAGGTTGCGCAGCGCCTGCTCCATGTACGTGGCGTTGAGGCCGTTCTCCAGGTCGATGTCGACGCCGTCGAACCCGTACGTGGTGATCAGGGTGTAGAGGCTGTTGGCGAAGTTCGTCGCCGCGGTCGAGCTGGCCACCGACACGGTGCCCTTCTCGCCGCCGACCGACAGGATCACCTTCTGGTTGCGCGAGTGCAGGGTGGAGATGTCACTGGTGAACTGGGCGTTGGTGTAGCCGCCCAGCGCCGAGGACAGTCCGGGGTCGACGCTGAACGTCACCGCGCCCTGGGTGCTCGCGTTCGCCTCGGCGAAGGCGACGGCCACGATGTCGTACGTGGTCGGCACCGACGACAGCCGCAGCGGCGTCGCCCCGTTGGTGAAGTTCTGCCAGTACCCGGTGAGCAGGTGCTTGGGCAGGGTGCCGGTGGTGCAGCCGGTGGTGGTGGCGGTCAGCGTGGCGCCGGTCGACTCGCCGGTGCCGTTGTAGGCCTTGACCGTGTAGGTGTGGCTGGAGCAGGTACCCAGGCCCGACAGCGTCGCCGCCAGCGAAGTGGTGGTGGTGCGCAGCGTGCTGCCCTCGTAGACGCGGTAGCCGGTGATCGTGCCGGTGCCCGCGTTCCAGGCGATGGACAGCGAGGTGTCGGTGCTGCCGGTGACGCGCAGGTTGGTGGGCGGGCCGGGCACGCCGGTGGTGCAGCCGGTCGTGGTGACGGTGACGCTGCCGGAGCGGGCCGACTCGCCCGCGCTGTTGTACGCCGCCACCGAGTACGTGTGCGTGCTGCACGTGGCCAGGCCGCTGATCGTGGCCGAGGTGCCGGTCGACGAGGAGACGACGGTGCTGCCCTCGTACACCCGGTAGCCGCTGACGGTGCCGCTGGAGGCGGCCCAGGACAGCGCGATCGAGCTGTTGGTGACCGTGCCCGCCGCCGGGGTGCCCGGCACGCCCGGGACGGCGGTGCCGCCCTGGCCCTGCAGCGACACGTCGTCGGCGTAGTAGGAGCCCTGCGCGTACCAGCCGTGCAGGTAGACCTGGGTGGAGGCGCTGCTGGCGGTGAAGGTGACCGTCAGCTGGGTCCAGTTGGCGGCGCTGGGGGTCCAGGTGGACGCGCCGCCGGTGACGCCGAGGTAGACGTAGTTGCCGCGCACCCAGGCGGTCAGCGTGTAGGAGGTGCCCGACACGGTGGCCACGTTCTGCGTGCAGTTGGCGTGGTCGGTGCTGGACGCGGCGCCCTGCAGCGCCTTGGTGCCGGTGCGGACGGGGGTGGACACGACGCTGCCGGTGCCGGCGGAGCAGGTCCACGGGGACAGGCTGCCCGACTCGAAGCCGCCGTTGGAGATCAGTTCGGCCGCACCGGCCGGGGCGGCCAGGGCGACGGCCGCGACGGTGGCGACGAGGGCGGACATGGCGGCTGCGACGGACATTCGCAGTCTGGACATCGCTGCTCCGATCTGGATCGGGGGGAGGAGCATTCCTGGGACGAGCGGTTTTCAGATCGTCCCGAGTCGATGGTTAACAGTCAAGAATACTTACTATTAAATCTCACATCGTAGGAATGTCCTGCTCAGAACCGTCTGCGCCGCCACCCGCCCGCCCCGCCTTAAGATTGACGCTGGCCTATCCAGAAGACCACTCGCCGAAACCTGTCCACTAGATAGGCCAGCGTCGATTTCAAGGCGGCCAGGGGCGGGCGGAGCGCGGCGGCATCGCGCGGGGCGGGCGGGGCGGGGCGGCGGCATCGCGGACGCGCGAAATCGGTCGCCCCGACCAGTCGTCGGCGCCTACGCTGACCGCCATGCCTGAGCTGCTCAGACCCGATGTCGCCCGGCACCGCGCCTGGCTCGACTGCCGCGACGACTACGGCCGCGACGCCGTCCAGCACGGCAGCGGCCTGCGCAAGGACGAGGACGTCGACACCCTGGCCGGTTTCACCGTGTACGTCGACCGGATGAACCGCATGGCAGACGAGTCGATCCCGCTGACGGAGGGCCTGGTCCACGCGACGTACTGGTGGATCGCCGACGGGGACGAGATCGTCGGGTCGATCTCGCTGCGGCACCGGCTCAACGACTTCCTGCTGAACGCCGGCGGCCACATCGGCTACGGCATCCGCCCGGCGGCCCGCAGGCGCGGCCTGGCCACCTGGGCGCTGCGCGAGGTGCTCGGGCACGCCCGCGTGCGCGGCCTCGACCGGGCGCTGGTGACCTGCGACGACACCAACACCGCGTCGGCGCGCACCATCGAGCGCAACGGCGGCGTGCTGGAGGACGTCCGCGACACGGAACTGGGCCACACCAGGCGATACTGGATCGATCTGACCGCGGCCTGATCGGGCGGCCTGCGTGCGGGCCGCAGGTCCACTGGTGGATCATGTGGGTACGACGACAGGAGCGCCCATGTCCCACGACCACGCCGCAGTGCCGCCGACCGACGAGCAGTTCTGGGAGGACCGCTACCGGGGCAGCGACCAGGTGTGGAGCGGTAAGCCCAACGCCGCGCTGGTACGCGAGGCGGCGGGCCTGACCCCCGGCGCGGCCCTCGACCTCGGCTGCGGGGAAGGCGCCGACGCGATCTGGCTCGCCGCCCACGGCTGGCGCGTCACCGCCGTCGACGTCTCCCCCACCGCGCTGCGGCGCGGCGCCTCGCACGCCGCCGTGGCCGGCCTCGGCGACCACATCGACTGGCAGCGCCACGACCTCGCCACCGCCTTCCCCGACGGCCGGTACGACCTGGTCAGCGCCTGCTTCCTGCACTCGCGCGGCCCGCTGCCCTGGCGGGCGGTGCTGCGCACGGCGTCGGCGGCGGTGGTGCCGGGCGGGGTGCTGCTGGTCGTCGGGCACCGGACCTTCCCGTCTTGGCACGTGGGGCAGCACGAGAACGTCGAGTTCCCCGGACCGGACGAGGTGCTGGCGGCGCTCGCGCTGCCCGACCGCGAGTGGGAGGTGCTGGTCAAGGAGGCGTACGAGTTCGCGGCGACCGGGCCGGAGGGCCAGCCGGGCACCCGCAGCGACAGCACCCTGAAGGTCCGCCGCCTGGCCGACTGAGCATCCCACCTGACAGCGGCGACGTGATGGGTTAGGCTGCCCGCGATGACTACCTTCCTGAATGGAACGGAGGTCCCGTCCGCAAAAGGTGAGTGCTGATGCGCTCGACTGTTGCGAACAGGGAATCCCGTCTCCTCTTCTGGCAGCACGTACGCGAATTCGCCGTGCCGCCCTCGATGATCCGGACCGCGACCGCCCGCCGTGTCGCGGGCGACTGGGCCGGGGCGTGCGCAGCGGCGCGCGTCGACGCCGATCTGAATCTGCGGGCGGTGGCCCGCGTCCACGGCCGCGGATTCGCCGCCGATCTCCGCACCGAACTGCGGCATCTCGCACCTGACCTGCTGCGCTGGCACCTGCCGCGGGTGGCGCCGGACGGCCTGCTACGGCCCGGTCTGACCATCTCCCTGGCGCGCTACCACCTCAGCGGACCAGGCAGCTCGGTTCACCTGGTGGCGCGCACCGCACCGGCGTGGGCCGACGCGGGGCAGCGGATCAGCCTGGCCCTGTGGGACGAGTCCCGCCCCGCCGACCTGCCGCACCCCCATCCGCATCCGCATCCGGACCGCCGGTTCCGGCTCGACCTGCACCGGCACCTGTGGGACGTCCGCCACGCCGGCGAGCTGCGGGAACGGTCCGGCGCCCAGCCGTCGGCCACGACCGGCCCGGTGCCGCCACCCGGTCCGGTGCCACCCGACCTGGTGCCGCCGGACGGGGGCTGCGCCACGGACCGGTGGGCGGCCGAGGCCGCGCTGCTGCTGCGGGCCGAGGGGCGGGCAGGCGGCACCGTCACGGTGCGCCTGCACGGACGGCGGCGGCTGGCCCTCGACCTGGACGCCGCCGAGCAGGTCCGCGTATCGGCGGTCCCGCCCGCGAAACGGGACGACCCGGCCCGCCCGGTCCTGCCGTACGCCGCGACCTGGGTCCTGCCCGACCTGGAGCTGCTGCGGGCCGGCGCCGTCCCGCCCGACCGGCTGCATCCGCTCGTCGCCGCGGCGCTGGCGCCGGACCACCGGGCCGCCGGGGACGCCTGGACCGACAACGCGGGCACGGGGGTGCGCGTGGTCGAGTGCAGGGGTGCCGAGCACCGGATCGGGATCGTGGACGGCGTGCTGGTCGCGCTGGACCACGACCCGGACGAGCTGCGGCGCGAGGGGCTGCTGGCCGAGCTGGGCGGCACCCCGCTGGCCTGCCTGCGGGCGATCGATCTGGCACACCGCAGCCCGGAGTGCCTGCCCGACGTCCAGGCCCGCCTCGACCACGGCGACACCGCCGGTGCCCTGGCCGCCGTCGAGGCGCTGCTCGGCGCGGACGTGCTGCTACGCGCCGGCTCGCTGCGCGAGGAGCTGGAGCGGGCGGCACAGCGGCAGGTCGTCCACGGCGCCTACCGGGCCGGGCTCACCGGTCGGGGTCCGACCCGGGAGCCCGACCGCAAGCGTCGCGGCGCCGACCTGAACCGCCCGCGCCTGGCCCGCCACCACCGCTGATCCGCGTACCGACGCGTTCGTTCCTCCATCCTTCGGCCGCGACGCGGCCGCTGACCTGTCTGGTGATGCCACATGTCTTTCTCTGTCCTGGACCTTCCGACCACCGCCGAGCCCGCGCCGCAGCCCGCGACCGGGGATGCGCGGCAGTCCGTCCCGGCGCGGCGGCTCGACGTCGCCGCCGACCTGCTCGCCCTGCTCGGCGACACCACCACCGAGCTGCGGCCCGACCCGCAGCTGGAGGCGCTGATGCTGGCCGTCGCCGCCGACCTGCCGGTGCTGCTGTGGGGTGAGCCGGGCATCGGCAAGACCGCTGCCCTGAACCAGCTCGCCGCGGTGCTGGACCTGCCGCTGACCACGGTGATCGCCAGCGTGCACGAGCCGACCGACTTCTCCGGCCTGCCGATCGTCGGCGACGACCCGGCGGTGCAGGGCGTGCCGATGGCCCCGCCGGACTGGGCGGTGCGCCTGGTCCGGGCCGGGCGCGGCCTGCTGTTCCTCGACGAGCTGTCGACCGCGCCCCCGGCGGTCCAGGCGGCGCTGCTGCGGCTGGTGCTGGAGCGGCGGGTCGGGGCGCTGGAGCTGCCGCCGGGGGTGCGGATCGTCGCCGCCGCCAACCCGCGCTCCTCGGCCGCCGACGGCTGGGAGCTGAGCGCGCCGCTGGCCAACCGCTTCGTCCATCTGCAGTGGACGCACGACCACGAGGTGGTGGTACGCGGCCTCGGCGGCGTCTGGCCCCGGGCGTCGCTGCCCCGGCTCGACCCGGCGCGGCTGCCCGCGGCGGTGGCGTACGCGCGCCGCGCGGTGTGCGGGCTGCTGACCACCCGACCGGGGCTGGTACACAAGCTGCCCGCCGGCGAGACCCAGCGCGGCGGTCCGTGGCCGTCACCGCGCAGCTGGGACATGGCGCTGCGGCTGATCGCCTTCGCCTCCGCCGCGGACACCTCCCGCGAGGTGCTGTCCCTGCTGGTCCGGGGGACCGTCGGCGACGGGCCGGGGCTGGAGCTGCTGGCGAGCCTGGACCGGCTGGACCTGCCCGACCCGGAGGCGCTGCTGGCCGATCCGGGCTCGGCGGTGCTGCCCGACCGGGGCGACCTGCGCCAGGCGGTGCTCGACGGGGTGGTCGCGGCGGTCCGCGCCCGCCCCGACCGGTCCCGCTGGGACGCGGCCTGGGCGCTGCTGGTGCTGGCCCTGGAGACCGGTGCGCCGGACCTGGTGGTGGTGCCCGCGACGACGCTGGCCGCGCTGCGGCAGGACGGCTGGGACGTGCCGGCCGCGATCGATCGGCTGGCCGGGGCGGTGGCCGTGGCCAAGCGGGCGGACCGGGCGGTCGGGCTGGCCGGGGCGCGCCGGTGACGATGGACGTCGAGAAGCTGTACGCGGCCCGGCTGTACGCGGCGACGGTGCGGCCGTACCTGGCCACGGCACTGTTCGCGCTGCATCCGGTCGAGTCGCGCCGGGTGCCGACGATGGCGGTGGACCGGCACTGGCGGTGCTACGTCTCGCCCGCGTTCGTGGCGGCGACGCCGCTGGAGGAGCTGGCCGGGGTATGGGTGCACGAGGTGTCCCACCTGCTGCGCGACCACCACGGCCGCGGCGACCGGTACGCCGCGCGGCACCACCTCTCCGGCCCGGGCGAGCGCCTGCGGATGAACATCGCCGCCGACTGCGAGATCAACGACGACGTGTACGGCGACGGCCTGCCTCAGCCCGCCGACGCGGTCCGGCCCGAACTGCTCCAGCTGCCGTCCGACCTGCTGATGGAGGAGTACCTGGGGCGGTTCCGGCTCGGGCCGTACACGCAGGGTCTGGTCTGGTTGGACTGCGGCAGCGGGGCCGACGGGCGGGACCGCGAGTGGGACCTCGGCCCGGACGGCGCGTGCGGTCTCAGCGACCAGGAGCGCGACGCCGTCCGGTTCCGGGTGGCCCAGGGCATGACCGGGCGCGGGGACGTGCCGGAGGGCTGGCGGCGCTGGGCGCAGCAGGCGTTCCATCCGCCGCAGCCGTGGCGGGAGCTGCTCGGCGCGGCGGTCCGCGCGGCGGCGTCGGCCGTCGGCTCGGGCGACGACTACGTCTGGGGGCGGCCCTCGCGGCGGGCGGCGAGCCTGCCCGGCGTGGTGCTGCCGAGCCTGCGCCGCACCCCGCCCCGGGTACGCGTCATCATCGACACCTCCGGCTCGGTGAGCGATGCCGAGCTGGGCAGCGCGCTGCTGGAGGTCGCCGCGATCGCCCGCGCCGTGGGCGGCCGCCGCGACCTGGTCAGCGTGCTGTCCTGCGACGCGGCGGCGGGGGTGGCGCATCCGCTGTGCCGCGCCGAGAGCATTCCGCTGATCGGCGGTGGCGGCACCGATCTGCGGGAGGGGTTCGCGCAGGCGCTGCGGACCAACCCGCGCCCCGACGTCGTGGTGGTGCTGACCGACGGGCAGACGCCGTGGCCGTCCGCCAAGCCGCCGTGCCGCACGGTGGTCGGGCTGTTCCCGCGCTCGACCGCGCCCGCGTGGGACGAGGACGACCCCGACCGGGTGCCGGACACGCCGCCGGACTGGGCGAAGGTCGTCACCATCGGCTGACGCCGCGGCGGTGTCGTCTTCCGGTCGGCGGCGTGGCGCGGCACGCTCCTTTTGCTACCGTGCGCGCGTGACAGACGGTGAGGCTGGGTCCAGCGGCCGCGAAGGCCGGCAGAGCGCCATGAAATGGCTGACCATCGTGGCCGGCGTGACCGGCATCGTCGCCTCGGTGGTCACCGTGGTGCAGTGGTTGGAGTCCCGCCCGGACGACACCCCCGCCGCGGTGGCCACCGCGAGCGCGGCCGCGCCGACCCCCACCGCCAGTACCGTCGGCACCGCCGCCACCACCGGCGACGATGCGCTGATCCGAGCCGACCAGTGCGTACGCGATGTCGGCGACGCCGAGCACCCCTTGATGAAGATCGCTGATTGCGGACCGGGCACCATGCGGGTGCTGGTCCGGATCGAGGAGGACTTCACCGACGAGTCCGGCGCCGACGCCGCCTGCCAGGCCCAGGCACCCACCTACAGCCAGTACTATTTCTCCACCGAGCGGCCCGCTGCCGGCACCCAGGTGGTGTTCTGCCTCAAGGAGCAGTGAGCCGGTCCGCGCGGCCCCACCACTGCCCGACGATCGGGGTACGCCGTGCCGCTGCGCAAGCTCGGATTCCTCACCATCGGCCTGTTCGACGAGGCCGAGCCGCGGCGCGGGCACGAGTCCACCTTGGAGATCATCGAGCTGGGTGAGCGCCTGGGCTTCGACAGCGCCTGGCTGCGCCACCGGCACCTGCAGTTCGGCATCTCCTCGCCGGTGGCGGTGCTGGCCGCCGCGACCCAGCGCACCAGCCGCATCGAGCTCGGCACCGCGGTCACGCCGCTGGGCTGGGAGAACCCGCTGCGGCTGGCCGAGGACCTGGCCACGGTCGACATCCTGTCCGGCGGGCGGCTCAACCCCGGGATCAGCGTCGGCCCGCCCGCCCACTTCGACGACGTCCGGCAGTCGCTGTACCCGGACACCGCCGACGCCGAGGACTTCGGCTACGACCGGGCCCGGCGCCTGCTGGAGCTGGTACGCGGCGAGCCCGCCGCCGCCTTCCGGGGCGTCGAGGGCATCGAGGTCTTCTCCGACCGGGTCCAGCCGCACTCCCCCGGCCTGGCCGAGCGCATCTGGTACGGCGGCGGCAGCCTGCGCTCGTGCCGGTGGGCCGGCGAGCACGGCATGAACCTGCTGACCAGCAGCGTGGTCAAGGCCGAGGAGTCCGAGGACTTCGAGCAGGTCCAGCTGTCCCACATCCGGGCGTTCCGCGAGGCCCACCCGGCCGGGCAGGCGGCCCGGGTGTCGCAGGGCCTGGTCGTCATCCCCACCGACTCGGCCACCGCCGCTCAGCGTGCCCGCTACGCCGAGTACGCCGCGAAGCGGCTGCCGCGTACCGCGAGCCCGCAGGGTCCGGCCCGGATGATGTTCGCGCCCGACCTGGTCGGCACGTCGGACGAGCTGGCCGAGCGGCTGTCCGCGCACGCCGCGTACCGCGAGGTCGACGAGGTGGCGTTCGCGCTGCCGTTCACCTTCGGGCACGACGACTACGTGCAGATCCTCACCGACATGGCCACCCGGCTCGGCCCGGCCCTGGGCTGGCGACCGGCCGCCTGACGCCGGGGCCCACCCCGCAGGATCGCCCAGAGGCCCAGGTCAGGCGCGGCCGAAGCGGCAGAGGGCGATGGTGGCGTCGTCGTGTCGTTTGTGGCGCGGGCGGGTGAAGCCGTCGCGGTCGGCGGTCTCAGCCGCGCGTACCCGCCGGATCAGCTCCTGCGGTCCGTGCTCGGTCACCAGGTCGAGCAGGCCCGCCCAGTCGAACAGCCCGAACAGGTCGACCGCGCAGGACGCGCCGTCGGTGAGCAGCGCGGCCCGGCGTACCGCGGCCGGGCCCGTCAGCGGCAGACTGCCGGTGATCGCGTTGGCGGCGGCGCGCGGATCGGCGGCGGCGATCCAGTAGCCCTCCGGGGTGTTGGTCAGCTCGCGTTTGCGCAGCGCGGCGGTCCGCTGCCGGGCGCGGTGCTCGGCCGAGCCGAGCGGCACGTCGCCCCGCAGCGCCTCGGCGCGGATGCTCGCGTACGCCAGGTCGAAGCGGTCGTCGGTGAACGCGGCGACGTGTCCGCCCTGGTCCGCGACGAGCGGGCTATCGCCCAGCAGGAGGTAGTCGAGGCGGTCGGCACCGACGCCGACCAGGCACACCGTGGCGGCGGGCGTGCTCGGGTCGCCCAGGTCGCAGCCGGGGTGGTCGCCGCGTACCCGGATGATCGCCTGCGCCAGCAGTTCCGTCAGCACGGCACCGGGCTCGTCGTCGACCGACTCGCGCAGCCGGGCCACCAGGCGCCGGACGTACCACGCGGGCCCGTGCGCGCAGCCGGTCGGCAGGTCCGGTGCGGTGACGCCGTCGAGCACCCCGACGACCCGGCCGTGCCGGAAGACCTGGTCCTCGTTGGCGGGGCGGCCCGGGGCGGCCTCGGTCGCGCTGGTCACGATCACCGGTCGAGGCTATCGGAGCTGCTCAAGCTGGGTAGGTGCGGGTTTCGGTGGCCTTGACGGCGGCCCAGACGGTGCGGCCGGGGGCGAGGTCGAGCTGCGTGGCGGCGCCGGGCGTGATGTCTGCGGCGGCGGTCACCGGTCCGGCGAGCTGTATGCGCAGGTTGTCGCCGTGGCGCTGGATGCCGGTGATGGTGGCGGCCCAGGTGTTGCGGGCGCTGCCGTCGGGCCGGTGCGGGTGCAGCGCGACCGCCGTCGGCGCGAACGCGATGAACGTGTCGCCGTCCGCGGTGTCGCTGCTGGTCAGGGTGAAGCCGCCGGGCAGGGTGACGCTGTGGCCGTCGCCGGTGCCCCGGTAGAGGTTGAGCCCGACCAGGCGTGCGACGTAGTCGGTGCGGGGCTGGGCGGTGATCTCGTCAGCGTGGCCCTCCTGCACGATGCGGCCGTGCTCGACGATGACCAGCCGGTCGGCCAGCACCAGCGCGTCCAGCGGATCGTGGGTTACCAGCAGGGTCGCCCCGGGGTGCGCGGCCAGGTGGTGGTGCAGCTGGGCGCGGGTGTCCAGGCGGGTCCGGGCGTCCAGCGCCGCCAGCGGCTCGTCGAGCAGCAGCAGCACCGGGTCCACGGCCAGGGCGCGGGCCAGCGCGACGCGCTGGGCCTGCCCGCCGGACAGGTGCCGGGGCTTGCGCTGGGCGTGTTCGGCCAGGCCGACGCGGGTCAGCCACGCCATCGCGCGGGTACGGGCCGCGGCTGGCTGCTGCCCGCGGTGGCGCGGCCCGAACGCGACGTTGTCGAGCGCGCTCAGGTGCGGGAACAGCAGGTAGTCCTGGAACACCACGCCGATGGGCCGCTTGTCCGGCGGGGTGAACCGGTCGGTGCCCGGGTCGTCGAGCACCTGCCCGCCGAGGGTGATCCGGCCCCCGGTCAGCGGCAGCAGCCCGGCCAGTGCCCGCAGCGCGGTGGTCTTGCCCGCACCGTTCGGGCCGAGCAGTGCCACCACCTCCCCGGGTGCGATGGCCAGCCGGAGGTCGAGGTCGAAACCGCTGTCGCGGCGTACCGCGAGGTGGGCGTCGAGCAGGGGCGCGCCGGTCATGACGTGGCGATCCACTTGTCGCGCAGCGCGGCGAGGATGGCCACCGAGACGGTGAGCAGGATCAGGCTGAGCACGATCGCGGCGTCCAGGTCGGTCTCCAGGGCGAGGTAGACGGCCAGCGGCATGGTCTGGGTGCGCCCGGGGAAGTTCCCGGCGAAGGTGATGGTGGCCCCGAACTCGCCCAGCGCCCGCGCCCAGCACAGCACCGCCCCGGCGGCGACCCCGGGCGCCACCATCGGCAGGGTGACCCGCCGGAACACGGCCCACCGCCCGGCCCCCAGCGTCGCGGCCGCCTCCTCGTACCGGCTGTCGGCGCCGCGCAGCGCCCCCTCCACGGCGATGACCAGGAACGGCATCGCCACGAACGCCTCGGCGACGACCACCCCGGCGGTGGTGAACGGCAGCGTGATCCCGAACGTGCTGTCCAGCCACGACCCGATCAGGCCCCGGCGGCCGAACACGAGCAGCAGCGCGACGCCGCCGACCACGGGCGGCAGCACCAGCGGCACGGTGACCAGGGCGCGCACCACCCGGCGGCCGGGGAACTCGACCCGCGCCAGCAGCCAGGCCAGCGGGATGCCCAGCAGCACGCACCCGATCGTGGCCAGGCTGGCGGTCAGTAGGGACAGCCGCAGCGCGGCGAGCACCCCCGGGGCGGCCAGGTGCTGCGGCAGGGTGGACCAGGGCGCGCGCAGCAGCAGCCCGGCCAGCGGGACGACCAGGAACGCCAGCCCCAGCAGCGCGGGGAGCAGCAGCACCAGCGGGGCCTGCCGGCGCGCGCGCCGCCGCGGCGACCGGTCGGTCACCGCGGCGGCGGTTGCGTCGCTCATGCCGTACGCCTCAGGGTGCCTGGAATCCGGCGGCGCTCAGCACGGCCTTGGCCGGTCCGGTCTGCAGGTACTCCAGGAACGCCTGCGCGGCGGCCTTGTTCGGGGCACCCTTGAGCAGCACCACCGGGTAGTCGTTGATCGCCTCGGCCGACTCGGGGAACTCGATGCTGTCCACATCGGCGGCCGACGCCCTGGTGTCGGTCCGGTAGACCAGCGCGGCGTCGACCTCGCCCAGGCGCACCTTCTGCAGCGCCGCCTTGACGTCCTGCTCCAGCGTCACCGGGGTGACCGCGACCCCCGCCGCGGCCAGCGCCTTGCGGGCCGCCGCCCCGCACGGCACCTGCTCGGCGCAGAGCGCCACCTTCACGTCCGGGCGCCCGAGGTTGGCCAGCTCCGTCAGCCCCCGGGGGTTGAATTTCGGCACGGCGATGACCAGCTGGTTGCGCGCGAACACCACCGGCGAGCCGGCCGCGTCGCCGGCGTCGACGACCGTCTTCATGGTGGCCGGGCTGGCCGAGGCGAAGACGTCGGCCGGCGCGCCCTGGGTGATCTGGGTGGCCAGGCCGGAGCTGCCGCCGAAGTTGAAGGTCACCTTCGTGCCCGGGTGTGCCGCCTCGAAGTCCTTGCCGATCTGCGTGAACGCCTCGGTCAGCGACGCGGCCGCGAAGACCGTCACCTCACCGCTGATCCCGCCACCGCCGCCGCTCGCGGCGGGCTTCGGCGTGTCCGTGCCGCAGCCCGCCAGCGCGGTCGCCGCGACCAGGGACACCGCGGCCAGCGCCGTACGGATCCACCCGCTGCTCATGCGTTCGTCCTTCCCCTGCCGGTGGGTGCGGTGGCCCGCTCGACGACCACCGTGGTCGACTTGATCACCGCTACGGCCAACGAGCCGACCTGCAGGTCGAGTTCGTCGGCGGCTTCCCTGCTCATCAGCGACACGATCCGGAACGGACCGGCCTGGATGTCGACCTGCGCCATCACCGTGTCGCGGACGATGGCGGTGACGATGCCGCGCAGCCGGTTGCGCGCCGACGAGTGGCCGGAGCCGTCGTCCTCGGCGGTGAACGACCGGGCCAGTTCGGCCAGGTCGGTCCCGGAGATCACCCGGTGGCCGTGCTCGTCGCGCCGGGCGGGCACCCGGCCCGCGTCGACCCACCGGCGCATGGTGTCGGCGCTCACCGCGAACAGCTCCGCCGCCTCCCCGATCCGGTACACAGTCACACCGCCCACTCTACCTACCGCAGATGCAAGCTCTGAATCACCCAGAGGCTAGAAGATGCGAAATCGTTGGCATCCCGACGCCCGCATCTGCACCCAGCTGCCCCTCGCCCGACCAGCCACCAGCAGCGACCAGCGGCTGGCGGCTGGCGGCTGGCGGCTGGCGGCTGGCGGCTGGCGGCTGGCGGCTGGCGGCTGGGTCAACGGAGATCGCCACCGGCAGTCACAACCTCGGCCGCTCCTTGCTTGATCGGCATCAGCGGTCAGGATGTCGGCTCCAGGTCCAGGTTGTGACCGCTGACGGCGATCGAGGACGGAAACCGGGCTGAAGATCGCCACCAGCGGGCAGAATCCCGCATCGCCCATCGGCCGAAACCCACGTTTCGACCAGCAACATCGCCACTAACGGTCCGAACGCTGTGCACCCCGAGCCGAAACTCCACTTTCCGCCCCCCGCACAGCAGTCACCAACGCCACCCAGCCCCAAGATCGCCGTCCTGGGTCGGAACCTCGCCCACCAGGGCAGAATCCGACCCACGACAGCGATCATCGACCAGACACGGCCCGAAGATCGCCGCCCTCGGCCAAAACACCGCGCCCGACCGGCCAACCCAAGCGCCGCCTTCGAGCGAGCGGACGCCGCCGCGCGGCCGCCGCGACAACCTTCGCACCGGGATGGAAGGCCGACTCCACCAGCAAGTCAGGCGGCGCCGCGGATGACGATCCGGTCAGTAGACGTCGCGGACGTAGCGCTTGTCGGCGGCGAGCTGCTTGACGTAGACGGCGGCCGCCTCGGGGGTGAGGTTGCCGTGGACGGTGGCGATGTCGCGCAGTGCCTGGTCGACGTCCTTGGCCATCCGGCGGGCGTCGCCGCAGACGTAGAAGTTGGCGCCGTCCTGCAGCCAGGACCACAGCTGGGCGCCGTGCTCGCGCATGCGGTCCTGGACGTACACCTTGTGCCGCTGGTCGCGGGAGAAGGCCAGGTCCAGCCGGGTCAGCACCTTGTCGTCGCGCAGTTCGCGCAGCTCGTCGGCGTAGTAGAAGTCGGTGCTGCGCCGCTGCTCGCCGAAGAACAGCCAGTTGGCGCCGTTGGCGCCCACCGCCCGCCGCTCCTGCAGGAAGCCGACGAACGGGGCGACGCCGGTGCCCGGACCCACCATGATCATCGGGGTGTCGGGGTCGGCGGGCGGCCGGAAGTGCGGCGAGCGCTGCACGAACACCGGCACCTGGAGGTCCTCGGCGGAGTCGGCCAGGAACGTCGAGGCCACGCCGTGGCGCGCCCGGCCGTCGCGGTTGGCGTAGCGCACCACCGACACGGTCAGGCTGACCCGCCGCGGGTCGACCAGCGGCGTCGAGGAGATCGAGTACAGCCGGGGCTGCAGGCGCTTGAGGGCGCCGACCCACTCCTGGGGCGTGGCGCGCAGCCGGTACTCGGCCACGACGTCGACGGCCTGCCGGTCCCAGCTCCACTTGGCCAGCTCGCCGGTGTTGTCGGGGCGCAGCAGCGACCGCAGGTGCTGGTCGTGGGTACGGTCGGCGACGAACCGCAGGAAGTCGGGGCTGATCTTGGCGATCTCCAGGTGCAGCCGCAGCGCGTCGGTGAACGGCACCGTGCCCACGCCGTTGACCTCGACCGGCTCGTACGGGTCCACCCCGGTCGTGTCCAGCCACTCCTGGACCAGCTCGCCGCTGTTGACCGGCCACACGCCCAGGGCGTCGCCCACGCTGTAGGCGAAGTCGCCGCCGCCGGTGTCGAAGGTGAACTGCCGCACCTCCTTAGCCGAGCCGGGCAGGCTGAGCAGCCGGTTGCCGACCAGCGCCGCGGCCAGCGGAGCCTCGCGGGTCGGCGCGGCCGGGGCGGCCGTCGCGGTGCGCGCCCCGCCCACCGGAGCCGAGGCCAGGGCGGCGACGACCCGGTCCAGCCACCCGGTGGCGGTGGGGGTGTAGTCGGGTTCGCAGTCGGCGCGTTCGGTCAACCGCAGCGCGCCGAGTTCGCCGAGTCGGGCGTCGAGGCGGCGGCCGTGTCCGCAGAAGTCGGCGTACGTCGAGTCGCCGAAGGCGAGCACGGCGAAGCGGCGGCCCTCGAGCCGGGGCGCCGCCGGATCGAGCAGCGCCTGCCAGAAGGCGCCGCCGTTGTCGGGGGCGTCGCCGTCGCCGAAGGTGCTGGTGACCACGAGCAGGTCGGTCGGCCCGGCCAGGATCTCGGGCAGCGGGTCGGCCATGCTGCGTACCGTCGGCTGCCAGCCGCCCTCGGCCAGCCGCTGCCCGATCACCCCGGCGAAGCCCTCGGCGTTGCCGGTCTGCGACGCCCACAGGATCTGGATGCGCCGCCCCGACGGCACCGGCGACTCCCCCATCGCCCGGCTGTACGTCCCGGCGAGCATCCCGTTGAGCCACAGCGCCCGCCCGGCCTCGACCGGCGCCGACGGCGGCAGCACCGGCACGCCCTCGCGCGGCGAGGCGGCCAGCGCGGTGAAGTAACCGGACAGGTACCGGCGCTCGTCCTCGGTGAACACCGGGATGGCGTCGTCGAGGCCGAGCATCCGCCGCAGGTCGTCGGCGCCCATCGGGGCCATCGCCGGCAGCAGTTCGCCGACCGGTACCGGCAGCGGGGCGGCGACCCGCGTCAGCGCGACCGCGCAGTACTTCAGCTCCGGCTGGAGTGAGATGGGGTCGACGGCGTCGCTGGTCACGGCGTTGACGGTGATGCCGGCGCCGAACAGGTCGCTCCAGTGGAACGGCGCGAAGCAGGTGCCGGGCAGCACCCGGTCGGTGACCACCGCGGGCAGCACGGCCTCGCCCCGGCGGGAGGCCAGCCGCACCGAGTCGCCCGCCAGCAGCCCGAGCGCGGCCGCGTCGGCCGGGTTGACCTCGACGAACGGGCCGGGGTTGAGCTTGTTCAGCTTCGCGACCCGGCCGGTCTTGGTCAGCGTGTGCCACTGGTGCTGCACCCGCCCGGTGTTCAGCACGTACGGGTGGTCGTCGTCGGGCAGTTCGGCCGGGGCCAGGTGCGGGCGGGGCCAGAACACGGCGCGGCCGGAGGCGGTCGCGAAGGCCAGCCGGGGGCGGCTGCCGTCGGGGTGCTCGACCAGGTGGCGGCTGACGCCGTCGTTGAGGTAGCGGACGGGGTTGCGGTCGGGGCCGTCCGGGTCGGCGGCGGGCCACTGCACGGGACCGGCGGCCAGCCGGGCGTACGAGACGCCGCGCAGGTCGTACCCCGTCTGCGGGTTGGCGAAGCGGCGGATCTCGGCGAAGATCTCCTCGGCGCTGCCGTAGTCGAAGCCCGGGTAGCCCATGGCGGTGGCGACGCGGGCGATGAGCTGCCAGTCCGGCACCGCGTCGCCGGGCGCGTCGACGACCTGGCGGGCCAGGGTGAGGTTGCGCTCCGAGTTGATCATCACGCCGTCGGTCTCGGCCCACATCGCGGCGGGCAGCAGCACGTCGGCGTACGCGTTGGTCTCGGTGTCGGCGTACGCGTCCTGCGCGATGACCAGCTCGGCGGCCTCCAGCCCGGCGATCACGGTGCCGCGGTTGCCGACCGAGGCCACCGGGTTGGTGCACACGATCCAGCACGCCTTGATCTGCCCGGCGGCCATCCGCTCGAACATGTCGACCGTGCCCTGGCCGACGTCGGCGCGCAGGGTGCCCGCGGGCAGCTGCCATACCCCCTCGGTGAACTCGCGGTCGGCCGCGGCCAGCACCGAGCGCTGCCCCGGCAGCCCCGGGCCCATGTAGCCCATCTCGCGACCGCCCATGGCGTTGGGCTGCCCGGTGAGCGAGAACGGCCCGCTGCCCGGCCGCCCGATCGCGCCGGTGGCCAGGTGCAGGTTGCACAGCGCGTTGGTGTTCCAGGTGCCGTGGGTGCTCTGGTTGAGGCCCATGGTCCAGCAGCTCATCCACTCACCGGCCGCGCCGATCCAGGCCGCGGCCTGGCGCAGGTCCGCCTCGGCCAGGCCGGTGAGCTCGGCGACGGTCGCGGGCGGGTAGTCCGCCAGCAGCGCCTCCAGCGCGTCCCAGCCCTCGGTGTGCTCGGCGATGAACGCCTCGTCGACCTGCTTGGCCTCGACCAGCAGGTGCAGCAGGCCGTTGAGCAGGGCCAGGTCGGTGCCGGGGCGGATCTGCAGGAACAGGTCGGCCCGCTCGGCGGTGGCGGTGCGCCGCGGGTCGACCACGATCAGCTTCGCGCCCGCCTTGACCCGGTCCATCATGCGCAGGAACAGGATCGGGTGGCAGTCGGCCATGTTGGCGCCGATCACGAAGAACACGTCGGCGTGGTCGAAGTCCTGGTACGACCCCGGCGGGCCGTCCGAGCCCAGCGACAGCTTGTAGCCGCTGCCGGCGCTGGCCATGCACAGCCGCGAGTTCGACTCGATCTGGTTGGTGCCGACGAAACCCTTGGCCAGCTTGTTCGACAGGTACTGCGCCTCCAGGGTCATCTGCCCCGAGACGTAGAACGCGACCGCGTCGGGTCCGTGCTCGTCGACGATGCCGCGCAGCCGCGCGGCGACGTAGCCGATCGCGGTGTCCAGATCGGTCTCGGCCGGGGGCGCGCCGCGCTCGGCGCGCAGCCGGGCCGTGGCCAGCCGGCCGGGCGCGGCGAGCATATCCGCGCTGGTGGCGCCCTTGGTGCACAGGCGGCCGCGGTTGGCCGGGTGCTCGCGGTCGCCGGCGGACTTGAGCACGCGGCGGCGCCCGTCGGGACCGGCGGCCACGTCGAGCACCATCCCGCAACCCACACCGCAGTACGAGCACACCGTCCTGACCTGGGTCACACCGTCACGGGCCGCGGTCGCCGCCACACCCACCCCTTCCCGCCGACCGGTCGGACCCGACCGGCGGTTTCCAGGGTAGGAACGATGCGTTACGCCGTCATCACACGATCATGGACACCGGCGTTACCACCGACACACAATTCCACCCTCATCGCTGTGATCCCTCCGGAATGGAGGATTGACCGCAGGTGAGGCCACTGAAACACGAGGGCTTTTCGCATACTTCATGATGATTCGAGCTGATTCGCCATCAGCGCCCGAAATATCCTTTGTGCTGCCTAGTATTCGGTAGTCGATCCGTTTCACGACTGACCCGGGAGAACTGGCATGAGGAGTGCAGAGCACGGCCGCGAGGCCACCGCCCGGCAGCACCGGCACGGCGCGAGCCGCCTGCTGCGCAGAGCCGCCGCGGTGGCGGTGACCACGGTAGGCCTCGTCGCCGCCGCCGCACCCCCCGCGGTGGCCGCGCCCCTGCCCCCGACCCTGGCCAAGGCCTTCGGCGTCGCGACGGTGCCGGTCGGCGGCACCACCTCGCTGACCTTCACGGTCGGCAACCCCAACACCGTGGACACGCTGACCGGCGTCGCCTTCAGCGACGTCCTGCCGGCCGGGCTGGTCGTGGCGACGCCCTCGGGCGTGGCCAGTTCCTGCCCCGGCTCGGTCGTGGCCAACCAGGGCGGTCCGCTGATCATCCTCACCGATGCCGTGCTCACCCCGCTGAACGCGTGCATCGTCACGGTCAACGTCCTGGCCCAGACCACCGGCGTCAAGAACAACACCACCGGCGCGGTCACCTCCACCGAGAGCGGACCCGGGCCGGGAGCCGCGGCGAGCCTCACCGTGACCACGGGCGCACCACCGGCCTGCACGATCGTGGGCACCGCCGACAGCGACGTCCTGGTCGGCACGGTCGGCCCGGACGTGATCTGTGGGCTCGGCGGCAACGACATCATCAGCAGCGGCGCGGGCGACGACATCGTCTACGGCGGCCCCGGCGTCGACATCATCAACGCCGGCAGCGGCAGCGACACCGTCTACGGCGAGGACGGCAACGACGTCATCAACGTCCGCGACAGCGTACGCGGAAACGACACCGCCGACGGCGGACCCGGCTTCGACGTCTGCACCATCGACACCGGCGACACCCGGATCAGCTGTCCGTAGCCTCTCCACCATCGTCGCCCGCACCGACCGGCACGCTCGCCGGCGGCGTCTGGACTGAGGAGCGTGACCGAGCCGCAGGCTCGGCAGCGACGAGGGAAGACGCCGCCTGAGAGGCGAGCGTGCCGCGCCCGCGGAGGCGGGCGCCGGCAGTACCGTCGAGCGTGCCGCGCCCGCGGAGGCGGGCGCCGGCAGTACCGTCGAGCGTGCCGCGCCCGCGGAGGCGGGTGCCGGCTGCGCCCTCGGGCGTGCCGCGTGCGCGGAGGCGGGCGCCGGCAGCAGAGTCCGCCCTGACGGCACGGTGCAGCTCCGCCAGCTGGCGCGAGAGCCGGATCAGCTCCTCGACCAGCTGGCGGCCTCTGCTGCGCAACCCGGCGACCTCCTCGATGAGGCCGCCGCCCGCCGAGGCGGGCGGCTCGCCGTGCGGCGGTGTCGCCCCGTCCATGGTGAACCCCTTTCCGTACGGGCGCGGGTTACCCCCGCCTTCGTGCGGATAAACCCGAATCGTCGCGGAGGCTTGTCCACCGATGTGGATGTCGGCAATACTGCCTAAGCCACTGGGGTGACCGGGTAGGCGTGCGGTCGGGCCGCGCAGCACAGCGCTGCGGGCTCGTGGGGCGCTTTCCATCCCAGCGGTGTATCGCATTCGCCTACCCGCAAAAGGATGTGCCCCGTGAGAGGTTCGCCTCGTCGTATCACCCTGCTCAGCGTGCCGCTGCTGGTGGCCGCGCTGCTGCTCGTGCCGCAGTCCGCCTCGGCGGCCGTCAGCTTCAGCAGCACCGCCGTGAACCAGAACGGCGGCAACTGCGCGGACGTGCCCAACAGCAGCGCCACCAACGGCACCCAGCTGGTGCAGTACGGCTGCAACTCCGCCGCCAACCAGCGCTTCACCTTCAACCCCGTCTCCGGGACCAGCGACGTCTACACCGTCGCCACGCTGACGGCGGGCAAGTGCGTCGACGTCAACGGCGCGTCGACCGCCGATAACGCCACGATCATCCAGTGGACCTGCCACACCAACGCCAACCAGCAGTGGCGCCTGGTCCCGGTCGCGGTCAGCGGCACCGACAAGACGTTCAACCTGGTGTCGGTCGGCTCCGGCAAGTGCATCGTGCCCGCCGGGGGCGTGGCCACCGGCAACACGGGGCTGGTCCAGCTGCCGTGCAGCACCGCCGCCAGCCGGGTGTGGCGCCTGCCGAGCTACACCGCGACCAGCGGTTCGGTGACCGTCACCAACCCGGGCAACCGGTCGAACACGGTCAACACCTCGGCCAGCCTGACCCTGGCCGCCAGCGGCGGCACCGGCAGCTACACCTGGTCGGCGAGCGGCCTGCCCGCCGGGCTTAGCCTCAACACCTCGACCGGGGTCGTCAGCGGCACGCCGAGCACGGTCGCCACGTACACCGTCACGGTGACCGCGACCAGCGGCGGTGTCAGCGGGTCGGCGACCTTCACCTGGACCATCACGTCCGGCGGCGGCACCGGCAACACCTTCACCAACCCGATCAAGGCGCAGGGCCCGGACCCGTGGCTGACCTACTACAACGGGTACTACTACCTGGCCACGACCACCTGGAACCGCACCATCACCATGCGCAAGGCGACCACCATGCGCGGCCTGGCCACGGCCACCGACCAGGTGCTGTTCAACCTGACCAACCCCAACGGGGCCGGCACCATGTGGGCGCCGGAGTTCCACCTGCTCAGCGGCCCGAACGGCCAGCGCTGGTACTTCTACTACACCGCCGGTCGCGAGCCGTACGACCTGGGCACCCAGCGCATCCACGTGCTGGAGAGCGCCGGGCTGGACCCGATGGGGCCGTATACGTTCAAGGCCGACCTGCTGGACCCGACCTCGGACAACACGTGGGAGCTCGACCCGGGCATCCTGCAGCTCAACGGCAACCTGTACCTGCTGGGCACGTTCTACAACGGCTCGCAGCCGATGTTCATCCGCCCGCTGAGCAACCCGTGGACGGCCAGCGGCACCCGCCGCATCCTGACCACGCCGACGCTGAGCTGGGAGACGGTCGGCGGCGCGGTGGCCGAGGGCGGTGAGGTCCTGCAGCGCAACGGCAAGACCTTCATCATCTACTCGACCAGCCACTGCTCCACCCCGGACTACAAGCTGGGCATGCTGACCTACAACGGCACCGGCGACCCGCTGCTCTCGTCGTCCTGGACGAAGTCGCCGAACCCGGTCTTCCAGCGCTCCAACGCCAACGGCGTCTACGGGCCCGGCCACAACGGGTTCTTCAAGTCGCCCGACGGCACCGAGGACTGGATCGTGTACCACGCCAACAGCTCGTCGAGCGGCGGCTGCGACATGAACCGGTCGACCCGGGTGCAGAAGTTCACCTGGAACGCCGACGGCACGCCGAACTTCGGCACGCCCGTCGCGACCGGCACCACCCTGACCTCGCCCTCGGGCGAGCCCGCCTCCTGATCCGTCGACCGGTGCCGGGGCGTCCGCCCCGGCACCGGTCAACGCTGTGCCGGGTACACAGCGGCCCCCCAACCCCCACGGGAAGGAACCGCAATGAACCTGCACCTGCCTGGCGGCCGTGTCCTGGCCGCCGCGGCCTCACTCCTACTGCTGTCCTTCGCGCTGCCGTCCGCGGCCGCGCAGGCCCGGCCCGGCGCGGACCTCTGCGCCGGGATGCAGCGGGTCGTCACCAAGCACCACGTCGTGTGTACGCACGGGCCCGACGCCGCGCCCGCCGGCCTCGACGTGAAACGGGAGATCAAGCCGCTGGTCGCGGCGGTCGCGGCCGGTGCCCTGCCGGTCTGCGAGGGCGACGGCACCTCCGGCAAGCGGGTCGAGGTGCTGTACATCCACGGCAGCACCAGCCGCTACGCGCAGTACCTGGAGACGTTCCGGACGCTGGCCGAGGGTGTCGACAACATCTTCAACGCCAGCGCGGCCGAGACGGGCGGCACCCGGCACGTGCGCTACGTGACCGAGAACGTCAACGGTGCCTGCCGGGCGGTCGTCCGCGACGTGCAGATCCCCGACGCGGCGCTCAACGCCAACGACTGGGCGCCGCTGCTCAACGCCGTGCAGGCGGCCGGCTACACCCGTACCGACCGCAAGTACCTGCAGTTCGTCGACGCCAACGTGTACTGCGGCATCGGCGGGTTCGCCGGGGACACCCGCAAGGGCGACAGCAACCGCTCCAACGTGGGGCCGGAGTACGCCCGCGCCGACAACGGCTGCTGGACCGCCGGGGTCGCCGCGCACGAGCTCGGCCACACCCTCGGCGCGGTCAACAACAACGCCCCCAACGCCTCCGGCGCCGCGCACTGCGTCGACGAGTACGACGTCATGTGCTACAAGGACAGCGACGGCGTGACCCTGGTCTACCGCTGCACCGACCGGGCGCACGACGACCGCCTGGACTGCAACCACGACGACTACTACCACACGAACCCGGCGGCGGGCAGCTACCTGGCCACGTACTACAACGTCGCCGACAACCTGTTCCTGATCAAGTCCGGCACCACCCCGCCGCAGCCCACGACGTTCAAGCTGGTCAACGGCGCCTCAGGCACGTGTCTGGACGACCCGAACTCCAGCACGACCAACGGGGTCCAGCTCGACCTGTCGACCTGCAACGGCAGTGCCGGGCAGACGGTGACCCAGTCCGGTGCGACCCTGCAGATCCTGGGCAAGTGCGTCGACGCGTACGGCGCGGGCACCGCCAACGGCACCAAGGTCATTCTGTGGACCTGCAACAGCGGCACCAACCAGCAGTGGACGCTGCGCTCGGACGGCTCGATCGCGGGGGTGCAGAGCGGGCGGTGCATCTCGCCCGTCAACGGCGGCACCGCCAACGGCACCCTGCTGGTGCTCGCCGACTGCAACGGCCAGCCGTACCAGCGCTGGACCCGCAGCTGAAAGGAGTTCACACCCGGTCGAAAGATTTCGACCGGGTGTGAGCATGTCCTATCACGCCGAAACAATGACACAGTCAATCTGGCCGTAACGCCGTTGCCATCTTGCCGAAAAGGTTTTCGGCAGCGATGGTGTCTGTGGACGCCGGAACGGCCCTACCGCCCCGGCGACCGGCGAGTGAGGGCCCCTCGTTACCCGGACGAGGGGCTCTCACCGTACGGACCGGCCGCGTAGCGGACAGCCCGGTCCAGTCTAGGCGGCCGGGGCACGCGGACAGGTCAGCCGAGCAGGCGCCACCGGTGGTCGGCGGTGCCGTTGTCCTCGAACTGCACCACCTGGGCGCTGTCGGCCGCCGACATGCCCGACACGCCCAGCACCAGGCCGCTGTTGAGGTTGCGGATGCGCACCCAGCCGCCGCCGTCGCCGATCAGCTGCCAGTAGTGGTCGGCGCTGCCGTTGTCGGCGAACTGCTGCACCAGCGCGCTGTTGGCCCGCGACATGCTGTTGACCGCGAGCACCTTGCCGCTGTTCTGGTTGACGATCAGGTACCAGCCGTTGCCGACGTGGTCGAACCGCCAGTTGTGGTCGGTGCTGCCGTTGTCGGCGAACTGCACCACGTTGGCGCTGTCGGCCGTCGACATCCCGGCCACCCCGAGCACCTTGCCGCTGTTGGCGTTCTGGACCCGGTACCAGGTGCCGGCGCGGACGGCCGCCGGGGTCGCGGTGACGTTCCACTGCAGGACGCCGCCGGAGAACCCGGCCTTGAGCTGCGCGACGATCCGCAGCGCCGTCGTGGTCACGGCGGTGAAGGCCGTCGTGTTGTACGTGTTGAGCGCCGTCCCGTACCCCGAGGCCCCCGGCACGGCCTGCCAGGCGCCGGAGCCGTTCAGGTACTCCAGCCGCCACGAGGCGGGCACCCGGCACTGGCCGTGGCCGGTGTCGTCGTACCAGTAGACGCTGACCGAGGTCGCGCTGACCGGCGCGGCGTAGGTGTACTGCACCCACTCGCTGGTGCCGGTGTGGTCCCACCAGGTGTGGCGGCGGTGCGACTGGTCGTACGAGCTGGTCGGGTCGTAGTAGCTGTTCAGCGCGGTGACGGTGTCGCCGGAGAAGGTCCACGACGCCGACGGCACGGCCGGCAGCTGCCACTGCCGCGCGCCGCCGATCACCGGGAACGAGGTGATCCGCAGGCTGGCCGCGCCCATCGGGATGAGCCGTACCGTCTTGATCGGCTCGCCGGAGGCGACCGGACTCGGCTGGAGCCGGGTGACCACGTTCTCGCTGTCGGCCTGCCAGTTGGGGATGGCCCGGACCTGCGCGGTCAGCGCCACCGGGGTGCCCGCCGGGGTGAACGGGTTGCCCGAGCCGCCGCCCGCCACGGCCGTGAAGGTGTTCGGGATCAGTCCGTAGTTCCAGGCTGAGGTCGGGAACACCTGCCACTCCGGCCAGGCGCTGGCCGGGTCGTTGTAGCGCAGGAAGTTCTGGCCGATCTCCAGCGAGTAGGTCAGCGGGCCGTTGCTGACCGAGACCGCGTTCTGGTTCGCGGTCCAGGTGGTGGTCTTCGGCGACATCGGCAGGGTGAGCACGACGGTGTCGCCGTTGCTCCAGGTGCGGTTGACCGCGACGTACGCCGGGCCAGCCACCACGGGCTGGGCGGCGCCGTTGACGGTCAGCGACGGGTTGGGGCACCAGCTCGGGACGCGCACGTACAGCGGGAACGCGACCGGGCCCGAGGTGGCCAGCCGCAGCGTCACCGTCCCGCCGAACGGGTACGCCGTGTCCTGGGTCAGCGTGACCGTGGCCGCGCCCGCGCCGACCTTCGCGGTGGTGGTGCTCGGGGCGTACATGGTGACCGCCAGGCCCCGGTCGGCGGTGGCCTGCACCAGGTTGTCGGTGAAGTACGACCAGCCCTGCCCGTAGTTGTGCGGGCAGCACCGGTACTGGTCCACGCCCAGCAGGTACGCCTGCATGGCGAACCCGTTCTGGTACTGGCCCTGGGTCTTGGCCCGGTTGTCCAGCTGCACGCTGTTGGCGCTGGTGACGTAGTGCAGCGAGCGGTGGTCGGTCGACAGCGAGGCGGGTAGCGAGTTGAAGGCCAGGTTCTCGCAGCCGTCGGCCCAGCTCGGGTCGCCGGTGAGCCGGGTCAACGTCTGGAAGCTCTGCATGTACTCGACGATGCCGCACGTCTCGAAGCCCTGCCGCGGGTCGCGCTGGTCGGCGCGGATGTTCTCGTCGCCGGCGAACCCGCCGCCGGGGAACTGCCCCCACTGCGACTGGATGTTCGCGTAGTTGTTGTACGTCGCCTGCGTCAGCGAGGTGTTGCCGCGCAGCGCCATCAGCGCGGGCTCGGTGAAGCCCTGCGCCAGGTCGACGTTGTGCATGGTGGGCAGGTTGTTCACGTAGTTCTTGCTGTACTGGTGGATCTTGTCGGCCAGCGACAGCAGGAAGCTCTGGCCCGTCCGGGCGAACAGCCAGAACACCGTGTCGAGGTTGGTCGCCCAGCGCACCGAGCCCCAGCTCTGGTTGAACGCCGAGGCGCCGAACTGGTTCTGGTACTGCAGGAACTTCGTCAGCATCGGGATGATCCGGGTGTCGCCGGAGTACTCCTGATACGTGCGCAGCGCCTGGAGCAGCGGCATGAACGGCCAGAAGTCCGGGCCGCCGCCGAGCGAGGTGCGCAGCGCGGTCGGGCCGAAGAAGCCGTCCGGCTGGGCCGTGGCGACGATGCCGTTGACCCAGGTGGAGACCTTGCCGCGCAGGGCCGCGTCGCCGGTGACGGCGGCCAGCGCGGTCAGGCCGCGCAGCCAGTACGGCAGCTCCTCCCAGCCGGTCCTGGCCGGGTTGACCCAGCCGTTGTCGGCGTAGACGAGGAAGTGCGAGACCTGGTCGTAGCTGCCCGCGATGCCGGAGGCGTCCAGCGACAGCTGCTGGGACAGCCAGCCCGTGGCGCGGGTGGACCCGGCCGGGAGCTTGAGGAACGGGGTGCGGGTGAGCCCCGCGCCGTACGGGGAGTAGATCCCGCCGGACGAGGTGTCGCCGACGAGGGTGACCGGGGTGCCGGTGCCGCCGGCCCAGGATGCGGTGACGGCCTGGCCGGCGAGGGCGAGCCCGCCCGCGACGGCGGCGCCGCCACGTAGGACGGTGCGACGGTGCATAGCGCCTCCCTGGCGTCTGTACAACGTTGTCAATAACGTTATAGAGCCACGGTAACTTCGACGCATGCAAATGTAAACGCGACGTTTCGCCGTACCCGGTAAAAGGACGAGGGCGGCCGCCTCCACCGGCGGCCGCCCTCGGTCGACGCGAAGGATCAGGGCTTCCAGTGCGGATCGCGGCCGCTGACACCCAGCAGCCGGTCCATGGGCGCGGCGTCGCCGGGCACCGGCACCTCCGGGCCGAAGCCGCCGTTGGCGCGCATCCCGACTGCCATCCGCTCCACCTGGGCCAGCGCCCGGGCGACCACGTCGTCGTCGAACCGGATCTCCTGGCCACTGGCGCGGGCCAGGTCCCACCCGTGCAGCACCAGCTCCATCAGCGTGATGCCGGCCCCGAACTCGGCCGGCAGCCGCCGACCGACGATCTCCAGTTCGCCGTCCAGCGCCCCCGGCGACGACCACGCCTCACTCAGCGACACCAGCTCGGGCGGGAACTTCACCCACGGCGGGGCGTCCATGACCGGCTGCTGCTCCGGGCCGGGCTGGCGCAGCGCGGCGGCCCGGCTGTGGTAGATCGAGCCGAGCATGTGCTGGCACAGCCCGTGCACGTCGTAGTCCGCGCACGGCGTCGGCGCCTCCCGCAGACCTGACAGCGCCGACTCGGTCAGCACCCCCGTGACGGTTCCCGCCGCCTTGGTGATCAGCTTGTCGATGGTCATACGTTGCAGCCTCCGGTCACGAGCGAACACGTAACCATCGAAACTATCGGAATCGGACGCCGCTTACTGTCGCTATCGTGCTCAATTCGGCGCGGCCGCCGAGCGGCACGCCCGCCGACCGTCAGGAACGGCCGGGATGGGCGGTGCCGTGCTGCTCCGCCGGCAGGCCCCAGGCGTCCTCGAGCGCGTCGGCGCGGCGCGGGCGGGGCGAGGGCGCGCGGCGCCGCCGGCGTACGCCGCCCGACGCGGCCAGGGCCGCCAGCGCGGTGGTGATCGGCACCGCGGTGATCAGCCCGAGCGTGCCGATGATCGAGCGGACGATCTCCTGGGCGAGGAACTCCGACGTGAGCGTGGTCCCCAGCGGGGAGCCGCCGGCCACGAGCAGCAGCAGCGTCGGCAGCGACGCGCCCGCGTACGCGAGCACGATGGTGTTCACGACCGAGGTGATGTGCGCCCGGCCGACCCGGGCCGCGGCGGCGTACAGCTTGGCGAAGCCCAGCGCCGGGTTGGCCTGCGCCAGCTCGGTCACCGTGTACGCCTGGGTGACGGTCACGTCGTCGAGCACGCCCAGCGCGCCGATGAGGATGCCCGCCAGCAGCAGGCCGGGCATGTTGATGTCGCCGTTGACGAGGGTGACGTACAGCGACTCCTCGCTGGACATGCCGGTGAGGTGCAGCAGGCTGACGGCCAGCGCGGACAGCCCGCCGGTCAGCGCCAGCGCGGCCAGGGTGCCCAGCACCGCCATCGAGGTCGGGATGCTGAT
This sequence comes from Catellatospora sp. KI3, assembly GCF_029948125.1. Classification (GTDB taxonomy): domain Bacteria; phylum Actinomycetota; class Actinomycetes; order Mycobacteriales; family Micromonosporaceae; genus Catellatospora. The sequence goes on along the minus strand of NZ_JASAMB010000005.1, from coordinate 238,853 downwards.
CCCGTGGGTCAGGTACAGCACCACCAGCATGATCGCCGCCGAGCCGACGATCGCGACCAGCAGCGGTGAGCTGCCCTGCAGGATCGCCGGGACGATGAACAGCAGCAGCACCGCGAACGTGAACGCCAGCCCGCCCAGGGCGGCCACGCCCCGCCAGCGCCCGAACGCCACCACCGCCAGCACGAACGCCAGCACCAGCGCCCACATGCCGTCAGCCCGGTCGTGGTCCAGGATGTCGTAGGTGACCCCGCCGCCCTGGGCCGAGTCGTCCGTCTTGATCACCAAGACCTTGTCCCCCGGCGACACGCCGGGCGCACCGGGCCCGGACGGTATCGCCGTGGCCACCTCGGCGCCCGACTCCGGGCCGCCGGCGAGCCGGACGGTGACCTCACCGCAGACCGGCGGCGCCGTCTGCTCCGGGGTCTGCGCGGGCGGCTCCGACACGGTGCCGCAGTCGACCGAGTGCACCGCCTGGACCACGCCCTCGAACTGGGGCGGTCCGGTCCACGGCTCGGTCTTGAGCGAGCCGGGCCACAGCAGCACCAGCCCGACCAGGGTCAGCAGCGCGGCCGGAATGAGTGCGGCCAGCGTCAGCCGCGTCGCGCGGCGGGTCACCGCCACCGGCTGCGACCCGTGCGCGTGGCTGTGACCGTGTCCGGCCGACCCGGCATCCCCGCGCCCAAGGTCCCCGCTCCGTTGATACGGCGCCGGGTCGGCGTGGTGGTGATCCATGCCGTGCCAGTGCGGCGCCGGGTCTGTGTGGTGGTGATCCGCGCCGTGCCGGTGCGGCGGCCCGTCGGCGTGGTGGTGCGGCCTGCTCACACGGTCTCCTGCGCGGATCGGATGGTCACGCCGCCGCGGCGGAAGCCGGGGGCGGGCTCGGCCCAGTAAAGCACGCGATCCTGGCCAGGCCCGAGATCGTCGCGGCGCCACCGCACGGCCGACCCGCCGACGGACACACCATCCTCGGCGGGTTACACCTCATATGGTGTGGCCACACCATATGAGGTGTAACCCGCCGAGCACCCGTGCCCGCCGGAGCCCACCCCGGCAGGAGCCTTCGGCCGCGCCACCACACAAGATCACTTGAGTTGCCGGGCAATCAGGGGTTCGGGGCCCCAGGATTCGCCCGGTTGCCCGGCAACTTCCGCGATCTTGCGCGACGGCGGACGGCCAGGATGGGGGGTGTGGGTCAGGTCAGTTGGGTGACGGCTTCGGCGACCAGCCATACGCCGAAGATCGCGAAGAGGGCGGCGGCGCCGAACTTGATGGCGCGTTCGGGCAGGTGCTTGCCGAGCAGGCGGCCGACCAGGATGGCCAGGGCGTCGGCGGCGACCATGCCGACGGTCGAGCCGAGCCAGGTGCCGAACCAGCCGTGGCTGGTGGCCAGGGTGATCGTGGCCAGCATGGTCTTGTCGCCCAGTTCGGCCAGGAAGAAGGTGCCCGCGACGGCCCAGAGGGCGGACCGGTGCTTCTTGGCGGCGCGGGCCTCGTCGGATTCGGTGAGCTTGTCACCGCGCAGCGTCCATGCGGCGAAGCCGAGGAAGGCCAGCCCGGCCAGCAGGTTGATCGGGCCGGTGGGCAGGGTCGCGCCGAGCCCGGCGCCGACGGCGACCGAGACCAGGTGCACCACCGCCGTGGCCAGGGTGATGCCGATCAGCACCGTCGAGGTGCGGTAGCGGGTCGCGAAGGTCATCGCCATCAGCTGGGACTTGTCGCCCAGCTCGGCCACGAAGATGACGCCGAAGCTGATGAGCAGCGCGGCCAGGAATCCGTCCATGTACTTTCTCGCCTCCCGGGAACACACACCGGGCTGGGCGTACGCGACGACCTCGACCCGGCGTTTCAGCCAAGTCGAAGGTCTCGCTCACCCCGTCGCAGACGAGGTCGGGTGACCGGGTCCGCACGGGCGGGCCATTGTGTCGATCACCGCATTAGGGAGCTACTCCCCTTCGCGTGGTCGATCCTAGCCCTGCCGCGCGGTCCCGGTCACCCGAGGGTGATCACGTTCACGTACCCGATCGGGTCGTCGTCACGGGTCGGCCGGTGGCAGCACCGGCCGACCCGCGCCCACCGCTGGTTACGGGTAGCTGACGACGTTGCTGGGCACGGTGGCCGTGCCCTGGGCCGGGCCGCCGGTGGTGTTGATGACGTTGTCGATCACACCGTTGCCGCCGAGCGACACCGTGAGCAGGCTGTGGAACTTCACGCCGGCGCTGTTGGGCGCCTCGAATCCGCGCGCCGCGTGGATCGTCGGGTCGACGTTGAAGTAGCAGTAGCTGCCCATGCCCCACGCCTCGTGCGTGGTGACCGAGTTGGCCACCTTGTACGCGGCGTAGCCCTTGGTCGTGCCGTTCATGTACGCCGCCTGGTTCGGCGGGTCGTAGGGCAGCTCGTTCTGGAAGAAGATCGTACGGCCGCCCTGGCCGTTCCAGATGACGTTGTACTTCTGGTAGTGCTCGACGAACAGGCCGGTCGCCAGCACGTTGTTGCCGTTGACGATCAGGCCGGTGTCGGCGGTGTTGACCGTCCAGCCGATGCCCGCGCCGTGGTCGCCGCGCCACGCCCAGATGTGGTCGATGATCACGTTGTTGCTGTTGACCAGCAGGCTGTTGGTGGCCTTGCCGGGGCCGGCACCGCCGATCCGGAAGAACACGTCCGAGATCGACGACGGGTTGGCCGCGTGCGAGACGCCCGAGGTCGAGGCGCCCATCACCAGCAGGTTCGGCGAGTTGGTGGCACCGGCGTCGAACAGGATGCCGGCGACCTTCACGCCGTCGACGTCGGCCACCTGCATGGCGGTGACGCCGTTGTCCGGGATGATCGTCGCGTAGCCGAGGCCCAGCACGACGGTGTCGGCCCGGTTGACGTTGATCGTCTGGTTGACGTGGTAGATGCCCGGCGTGAACAGCAGGTGCAGGCCCTGGGCCAGCGCCTGGTTGATCCGCGCCGCGCTGTCGCCGGGCTTGGCGACGTAGAACGAGCTCAGCGGCAGCGAGGAGCCCGGTGTGGAGCCGGCCGCCCAGCTGGTGCCCGAGGCGTTGGTGCGCAGCGACGGCACGAACACCCGGTAGTTGCCGCCCGAGTCCAGGTACAGGTACGGCTTCTCCCGGCTGAGCGGGGTGGTGGCCAGGGTCGTGTACACGGGGTTGGGGAAGCCGGTGGCCGGAGCGCCCTGCACGCCGGAGAACACCATGTTCCACACGCCGTTGACCCAGCCGCCGATCTGGCTGTCCCGGGTGTACCACTGCTGCTGCGAGTACGGCCCGACCGAGCCGGAGACCCGGCTGTCGGCGATGTAGCCGCCGGAGGCCCAGCCGTAGCCGTTCGGGGCCAGGTTCAGGTCGCCGTGGATGTCCATGCGCCGGAACGGGGCCGCCTGCGACACCGCCCACCGGGTGAACCCGGCCGACGGGTAGACCGACAGGTTCTCCGCCGAGCGCCAGAAGTTCTGCGTGGCGTTGCCCTGGAACCAGCCCGCGTCCACGGTGACGTCGCCGTTGATGCGCACGTCGCCGGGGTTCTGGCCGAGACCGATGATCGAGGTGTAGAAGCCGATCTGGGCGTTGAACCCGCTGTAGGTGCCCGGCTTGAAGGCCAGCACGTAGCGCTGGGTGCCGAACTGGTTGGACTCCATCTCGTTGAAGATGGCGTCGACCTGCGCCTGGATGGTGGCGCCGGACATGCTCGGGTCGAAGACCTTCACGTTGCTGCCGAGCGAGCCGCCGCCGGGGATGGTGCCGCCGCTCGGGCTGGGGGTCGGCGACGGGCTCGGGCTGGGCGAGGTGGGCGTGCCGGTGCGCACTGCGACCTCCCACAGCGAGTAGCCGTAGCCGGTGGCCCGCGCGGTGCCGTAGATCCGCACGTAGCGGCCGCTGCCGGCCACGTTCAGGGTCTGCGTGCCGCCGGTGCTGGTGGTGGTGCTGTAGACGGTGGTCCAGGCCGACGCGTTGTCCGACAGCTGGATCTGGTACGCCGTGGCGTACGCCGCCTCCCAGGTCAGGATGATCTGGCAGATCGACTGGGTCGAGCCGAGGTCGATCTGCAGCCACTGCGGGTCGGCAGCGGCGCTGGACCAGCGGGTGGTGCCGCTGCCGTCGACGGCCGCCGTGGCCGGGGTGCCCGCGTTCTCGACCGAGGACGCGGTGGCGGGCTTGCCCTGGGCCGCGTTGGCCGTGCCGCAGCCGCCGCCCCCGGCGAGCTCGCCGTAGACCTGGAACTCCCACAGCGAGTAGCCGTACTGGGTGGCGCGGGCGGTGCCGTAGACCCGCACGTAGCGGCCGGTGCCGGTGATGTTCAGCGTCTGCACGCCGCCGGTGCCGGTGGTGGTGCTGTAGATGCTGGTCCAGGTGCTGCCGTTGGCCGAGGTCTGCACCTGGAACGCGGTCGCGTACGCCGCCTCCCAGCGCAGGACCACCTGGCTGATGTTGGCGGTGGCGCCCAGGTCGACCTGGAGCCACTGCGGGTCGGCGGCGGCGCTGGACCAGCGGGTGCCGGTGTTGCCGTCGACGCCGGCCGAGGCCGGGGTGCCCGCGTTCTCGGTGGAGGACGCGGTCGCGGGCTGGCCCTGTGACAGCAGGGTGACCGCGGCGTTGGCCGGGTTGGTCGCGATGACGACGGTGTATGCGATGAGCAGCGTCGCCACGGCGGCGAGCACGAGGGCGTACAGCAGTCTGCCGCGGGAGGCGGCGAGACGCGGGGCAGGTTGCATCTCTTCTCCCAAATCGGGGTCCGGGCTTTGCCGGCGCGAGGGGACGAGCCGGTGGGGCGATAGAGAGCGCTCTCTGCAAGAGAGAGTTGTCCCTCGTTCAATGTCTGTCAAGGCCATGTTTCGCTCGTGTGACGGCGCGGCGGGGTGACGACTTCTCACGTAAGGGCGCTGGCCAGGCTATTTGTTGCCCGGGGCAGCATTCGTGGTGCCGTACCGGGCCCAAAGAAAGTCGGCCGCTCATGGGAGAGCGATTGCCGAAGATCATCCTGGCGGCCTGGCGCCGGTGCACTAGCATCGAAGGCCGCGCATCAACCCGTCCTATGGAGACAGTCGTGCCGAACGGCAGCACCATCGCGGTGGAGCCCACGCTCGCGGTACGCAGCGCGGCCACCCCCTTCTTCCGGCGCGGCCGGTTCCTGTGGCCGTTCGCGGCCGCGCTGGCCTGCGTCGTCGCGGGCCTGGCCGCGCTGGCCCCGGCCGGCCACCTGCTGCTGCCCTTCCAGCCCACCGAGGTCCTGCAGGGCCGGATGGCGTCCAAGGGCGACTACTTCGAGGACCCGGAGGTCAAGCGGCTGCTGATGGGGCACCACTTACAGGTGAACGTCACCCGGATGGGCTCGCACGACGCGGCCGTGCTCGACACCGCCGACGCCGACCTGGTCTTCACCTCCGGCGAAGCCTCCGGCAACCAGCTCATCGACCGGCGGCAGCAGGCGCAGCCGCCGCAGTTCGCGAAGGCCTACTACCCGTTCACCAGCTTCGTCGTGCTGGCCACCTACCGGGAGTACGCCGAGACGCTGAGCAGCAGGGGCATCGCCACGCCGCAGGGCGGCGCGGACGGCTCGCTCTACTACACGCTGCACCTGGACAAGTTCCTGCCCGCCCTGGAAGCGCCGGACAACACGTGGAACGACCTGGGGTTGGGGAGATTCGGCCTCTCCAACGGCAACCGGGTGGTGGCCCACACCCCGAACATCTGCTCGGCCAACTCGGCCGCCACCTACCTCGGCATGCTCGCCTACATGAAGAACGGCCGCGAGGTGGTGACCGCCGACGGGGCCGAGGCGCTGGCCCGGACGATCCAGCCGCTGGTGCGGTCGCAGGGCCTGCCCACGGCCGACCTCTTCCAGCCCTACCTCACGCTGGAGGGCAAGAGCTCCGCCCCGGTGGTCGTCATCTACGAGCACCAGTTCCTGTCGTACCAGCTCCACCAGAAGGAGACCACCGGTGAGGTCGACCGCAGCCGGGTGCTGCTCTACCCCGATCCGAGCTTCCTGGTGCACCCGCAGCTCATCGCGCTGAACTCGAAGGCCGACGGGCTGGCCCGCCTGGTCGCCACCGACCCGGCGCTGCGCAACCGCGCCCTGGAGATGGGCTTCCGGCAGCTCGCCCCGGACGCGGCGACGAAGGTCGAACCGCTGGAGGGGTACCTCCAGAGCAAGGGGGTGCAGGTGCCCGAGTTCGACAGCAGGACCAGAGGTTCGCTGCCCGACCCGCTGATCCTCGAAAAGATGATCGACGTCGCCGGAAGCTGCCGGCGATGACCCGGCGCCTCGGACTGTCCGTGCTGGCCGCCTGCCTGCTGGCGGCTTCGCTGGCGGGCTGCTTCGGCGGCGACCCGCCGCACCGGGTGCTGCGAGTGCTGGCCAGCGCCGAACTCGCCGACATGGCGCCGATCCTGGCCGAACTGCGCGAGCAGACCGGCGTCGAGCTGGTGCTCGACCTCACCGGCACGGTCGACGCCGCCAACGCGCTGACCCCCGGCGCCTACCACCACGACCTGGCCTGGCTGTCCTCGGACCGCTACTTCCGGCTGAAGCTGGCCCGGTCCGGCGCCACCGGCGCGCCCCCGCTGCGCACCAGCATCATGACGTCCCCGGTCGCGGTCGGGGTGACCCCGGCCGTGGCGCGGAGCCTGCGCGAGACCGCGCCCGACCACCAGGTGTCCTGGGCCGACCTGGCCGACGGCGCGGCCGCCGGCACGCTGCGATTCGCCATGGCCGATCCGCGCCACGCCAACAGCGGGCTGGCCGCGTTGGTGGGCGTCGCCACCGCCGCCGCCGGCACCGGCGACGTGCTGCGGCCCGAGGACGTGACCTGCGACCGGCTGCGCGGCTTCTTCGCCGGCCACCGGCAGGCCGCCGACGACTCCGCCGCGCTGGTCGAGCAGTTCGTGACGCACCGGGCCGACCTGGACGGGATCGTCGACTACGAGTCGGCGCTGCTCGCCCTCAACGCCTCCGGCCGCCTGCCCGAACCGCTGGAGATCATCCACCCTCAGGACGGGATGATCGCCTCGGACTACCCGCTGCTGCTGCTCGACCCGGCCCGGCGCGAGGCGTACGACACCGCCGTGAACTGGCTGCGCACCCCGGCGGTGCAACGCAAGATCATGGAGCGGACGCTGCGCCGTCCGGTCGACCCGACCGTGGCCCGCGACCCGAGGCTCGCGGTCGACGTCGGCAACGCCCTGTACTTCCCGGACCAGCAGGAGGTCATCGACCTGCTGCTGCAGCGCTACGACGACCCGTCGCTGCGCGAGCCCACCCGGGTGATCTTCGTGCTCGACTTCTCCGGCTCCATGCGGGGACCGCGCATCGCCGCCCTGCGCGACGCCTTCGCCGCCCTCGGCGGCGGCGACCGTACCGAGCAGGGCAAGTTCGGCCGGTTCTACGTCGGCGAGCAGTTCACCGTGGTCCGCTTCGGCGGGCGCGTCCTGGACGAGCACGACCTCGTCATGCGCCAGCCGGGCGACCTGGACACGCTGCGCTCCTGGCTGCGGGTGGACCGGTTCGACGACGGGACGGCGATCTGGTCGGCGCTGCGGCACGCGTACGACCGCGCCGCCGCCCTGCGCCGCGACCACCCGCAGCAGGCGGTCTCGATCGTGCTGATGACCGACGGCGAGAACAACGCCGGGCTGGGCATCGACCGGGTCCTGCGCGACCTGCCCGCCTCGGTGCGCACCTTCGCGATCGCCTACGGCGAGGCGGACCGCGCCGACCTGGACCGAGTCGCCCGCGCCGGCGGCGGATTCGCCGTGGACGCCGACGCCTCCTCCCTACTCACCGCGTTCAAGGAGATCCGTGGCTGCTGACAGCCTGTGGTGGAGCGTGTGGTGGCCCTGGCTGCTGGTCTGGGCGGGCACCGCACTGGCGCTGCTGGGCGCGCTGGCCGTCCTGGTGACGCAGGTGCTCGGCCGGCGCCGCGGCACCGGCCAGCCGCCGTACCTGAGCTTCTACCTGCACGACAAGTCCGTCATGGATCTCTACCAGTACAAGTACCAGGGCGCGCTGGAGCAGGAGGTGCAGGCGAAGGTCGGGCGCCGCAGCCGGGTGGGCGCCGACAGCGACGTGCCGATGGTGAAGTTCGGCGCGAGCACCGAGCGCAACCGCGAGGAGTTCCGCAGGTACCTGGAGGTCGCCGCCCCGATCACGGTCATCGGCATCATCATGGACGTCCTCGCCGACGACCTGGTGCAGGTCGACCTGGACCGGCTCGTGGTCACGCCGAGCCGCAAGGTGCCGATGTCCCGCGGCCGGGTCAAGCTCAGCCAGCTCGGCGGCGGCTCGTACGTGCTGGTGCGCGGGGTGTTCCGGCCCGACCCGGCGCTCGGCTCGGACCGGCACACTACGCTGCTGGCCGACTACGGCGACGGCTCGGCGACCGGCGCCGTGCCGCGGATCCGGCTGCGGTGCGTCAACAGCGGGCTGCGCGACGAGGTGCCGGAGGAGCAGTTCTGGGCCCGGTGCCTGGGCACGGTGCAGGGCTGGGACGCCGCCACCGGCCACCTGGTCCTCAACCCCATCGCCATCTTCCGCTGACCCGTCCGAAAGGAAGGGCCCCTTCTTATCGCTTTACGAGGTAGAAGGGACCCTTCCCAACATCGGTCAGTTCAGGGGCGTGGCGGTCACCTTGCCGGAGGTGTCGATGAACCACTCCTCGCTGGTGAACTCCTCGCCGCGCAGGCGGGCGGCGAGCCAGTCGGCGACCAGCGTGGGCGCGAACGGGCCCAGGTTGGTCGACGGCACCCCGCCGATGGAGTGGCGCGAGTCCTGGTACACGACGAACCGCTTCGGGCCCGGCACCGACTTCAGCAGCTTGCGGGTGTGCTCGATCGGGCTCAGCTCGTCGCGCTCCCCCGCCGCCACCAGGTACGGCATCGCCAGCCGGTCCACGTGCGCGGACAGGTCCAGCGTCTTGGCGAACCGGTCGAACTCCGCCTCGTCCTCATGGCCGGACATGTACATGAAGCGCATCTTGTAGGTCGGCGACGCCTTGCCGAACGCCGCCTTCCAGCCGGGCTGGTGGCAGACGTTCATGACCGCGCAGGCGCGCAGGCGCGGCTCGTACGCGGCGGCCAGCGTCCCCGCGAACGAGCCGAAGCTGATGCCGCTGAGCACGATCTGGTCCGGGTCGACCTCGGGCCGCTGCAGCAGCCAGTCCACGCAGGCGGTGCCCGCCCTGGTCCAGCCCTCCACGGTCATCGGCAGGCCCAGCATCCGCGCCTCGTACTGGCCGGGGCCCTCCATCGCGAGCACCGCGAACCCGCGGCTGAGGAAGCGGTCGCCGTACAGCGATACCGTCGCCTCCTTGAAGCTGTCCATGCCCGGCACCGCGATCACCGTCGGGATCCTGCCGCCGGTGTAGCCGGGCGGCAGGTGGAACCAGGCGGGCAGGTGGTGCCCTTCGAACGGGATCGTCACCGGCTCCATCCGGTGGTCGGCCAGTTCGGCGTAGCGGCGGTAGCAGTCGCGCTTGCGCCGGTGGTAGAAGCGGTTGACGTCGTCGTCGGTGTGGATCGGCCACTGGGCCGCGCCCCAGTGCAGCGCCGCCATGAAGTGGTTGTCGCGCGAGGTGACCAGGTCACCGGCGGCGTCGGCGGCCGCGGCGCGGGCCTCGCGGCGGCGCGCGATCGCCTCGAAGGTGGGGGCGAAGTCGGCGTACCGGCGCACCCGCGCGCGTACGGCGGCGAAGTCCGCGCCCGCCTCCGGCCCGCAGGCGGCGTTCCAGTAGATGGACCGGGGCTGGTCCCAGTCCACGCCGCGCTCGGCGATCTCGGCGTCGAGCTTGTCGCGCTCGGCGTTCCAGCGTGCCGTCACCGGGCCGGAACGGGCCTGCGGTTCGGCTGCGGCGGCCGCGGTGTCATGTGTCATCTGATCCATGTCGGGCTCCTCTCCCGTAACCAATGTGCCCTGGCCAGGGCAGTTCAGTGGCCTGTTCGGAGCAACCCGGGCACCGCTCCAGCGCGTCTTGAGCCCGGCTCGAGCCGCCGCTTGCGACCGTATGGACAAAGGAGGCGATCGTGACCGAGACCGACAACTGGTCCACCGACGTGTGCGTCATCGGCGGCGGCCCGGCCGGGCTGACGCTGGCGCTGCTGCTGGCCCGCTCGGGTGTGGCGGTGACCGTGGTGGAGAAATCCTCGTCGTTCGACCGGGAGTACCGGGGCGAGATCCTGCAGCCGGGCGGGCTGGCCGTACTGGACCAGCTGGGCGTGCTCGCCGCCGCGCGCGGGCGCGGCAGCCACGTGCATGACCGGTTCCAGCTCTACAGCGGCGGGCGGGCCGTGCTGTGGGTCGACTACAAGGCCCTGCCGGGGGCGTACAACTACATGCTGGCGCTGCCGCAGCAGCACATCCTGGCCGAGCTGCTGGCGCGGTGCGAGCAGCTGCCGGGCTTCCGCTACCTGGCCGGTACGAAGATCACCGAGCTGGTCACTGAGGGCGGTGCGGTACGCGGCGCGGTGGTCACCGGTCCGAGCGGGCGCACGGTCGTCCGGGCCCGCTGCGTGGTCGGTGCCGACGGCCGGTTCTCCAAGACCCGGCAGCTCAGCGGCGTGCCGTACGACCGGCGCGACGTCTTCGACTTCGACCTGCTCTGGTTCAAGGTGCCGATCCAGGGCGATCCGCCGCGAGCGGTGACGATCCGGGGCGGCGGCGGCCGGATGCTGGTCCACTACGGCGCCCCGCCGGGGGTGCAGGTCGGCTGGGCGCTGCCGCACGGCGGCTACAAGCAGCTGGCGGCGCAGCCGTTCGGGCAGTTCCGCGACGACCTGTGCCGGGCCGCCCCGGAGTACGCCGACGGCATCCGCGAGCACGTGCGCGCGCTGAAGGACCTGAGCCTGCTGGACGTGTTCTGCGGCACGGCCCGCGAGTGGGCCCGCGACGGGCTGCTGTTCATCGGCGACGCCGCGCACACGCACAGCCCGCTGGGCGCCCAGGGGGTCAACCTGGCCCTGCAGGATGCGGTGCTCGCCCACCCGGTGCTGCTCAGGGCGCTGGCGCAGGCCGCGGAGTCCGGTCCGGAGGCCGTGGTGACGGCGGCGGCGCTGGCGGACTACACCGGGCCGCGCACCGCCGACATCGGCCGGGTGATCAAATTCCAGCAGCTGCAGGCGAAGGGGGCGCTGGGCAGCGGCAGCCGCTTCGCCGACGCGGCCAAGCGGACCATGGCCTCGATCGTGCACCACACCCCGATCGGCACCCGCCTGACCCGCATGGTCGCCTTCGGCAACCCCGCCGCCCGCGTCCGCGCCGACCTGTACACCACCGCCGCCACCACCTGAACAGGACGGCTGTCAAGAAGGGCCCCTTCCACCGCGTAAAGCGATAAGAAGGGGCCCTTCCTTGCATCCGGGCGCTAGCGAGGGAGCGGGACGCGCAGGACGCGGCCGGCGGTGGCGCAGGTGGAGCAGTCGGTCAGGTAGGCGTTGCCGTTGCGGATCGTCAGCCCGCCGGGGAAGTTGATGTCGCCGAGCACCAGCTCGGGCGTCGCACCCTCGCGCCGGATGCGCATCAGGGCGCCGACGCCCCGCTCGGGGCCGTACATCGAGGTGTGGGTGAACTCCAGGACGTACAGGGAGCCGTCGGGGCCGAAGGCGAGGTCGATCGCGGTGGTCAGGCCCTGCGCGTAGACGGTCGGGGGCTGGTCGGGCACGACCCGCCAGACGCGGGCACCGCCGATCGGGAAGGGACCGCCGGTCAGCTCGGCCACGTAGTAGGCGCCGTCGCGTACGGCCACGCCCATCGGCACCGACTGCATGGCCACGGTGGTGCCCGGCGGCAGGCCGAAGCTCGGCGGGGCGACCGCCTCCCGGTTGGGAAACACCGCCAGGGTCGACACGGCACCGGCCGGGTTCACGCTGAGCAGCGAGTTGGCACCGGCGTCGGAGACGACGGCGCCGTCGGCGTCGTACGCGACCGACTGCGGGTTGCTGTCCAGCTCGCCGCCGTCTGGGTTGGTGCCCGCCTCGTGCCCGCCCAGGTCGGTGACCAGCTGCGGGTAGAGGCGCAGCTCCTGCCAGCTCTCCGGGTCGCGGCGCATGGTGTACAGGCCGCCCATCAGCTGCCCGGGGGCGGGCAGCTCGGCGCGTACCTTCGGGTCCTCGCTCAGGCCGATGGTGAGCAGGCTGTGGCCGTGCCGGTTGAACGCGACGTCGGTGGGGCCGATGGCCTCGGTGCCGTCCGGTCCGGCCAGTGAGGGCAGGCCGGTCAGCAGCCGCTCGTAGCCGTCGACGCTCAGGCGGCCGACCGCGCCGGTGGCGCCGAAGCAGCCCTGGCCCTGCGGGCGGGGCAGGCAGACCGGGTCGGGGCTGCCGTCGGCGCCGCGGCCGGCCTCGGCGACGTACAGGTCGCCGTCGGGGTCGAAGGCGAGGCCGCGCGGGTTGCTCAGACCGGTGTAGAGCACGGTCACCGCGGGCGCGGCCGCGGCCGCTGCGGGTGGGCCCTGGGCGAGCGCGGCGAGCAGCACGGCCGCCGCGGCGGCCAGTCTCCTGGCGGTTGTGGACACGCGGACCTCCGGTAAGCGAGATGATCGTCGCGTACCAGAAAAGACCGCTTTGATGTGATTGTCACGCCCCCGCGCCGCCGCTGATCATCTAAGTTGCCCGGCAATAGGGGGTATGACCTCGCAAGATACGCCCGATTGCCAGGCAACTTGAACGATCTTGCGCGGCGCGGCGCGGCGCGGGGCGGCGCGGGGCGGCGCCCCGGCGGACGCCCCGGGCAGGGGGCGGGCCGGGGCGCCGCGGTCATCACAGGCCGGAGTGGAGGGCGGTCATCAAAGTGCCGGCGGCGGTGTCGCCCGACATCTCCCAGATCATGCCGCCGAGCAGGCCCTTCTGCTTGAGCCAGGCGGTCTTCTGGCCGATCGACCAGGTGTCGTCGAATGACCACCACTGCCCGCCCGCGCCGGTGTAGCAGTACGTCGACACCGACTGCGTGTCGTGGTAGACCGTGCAGCCGGGCACGCTCGCGATCAGGTTGGCGTAGCCGCGGGTGCCCGCCTCCTCGGCGAACTGGCCGGGGGCCGCGCCGGTGGCGCTCTGCCACTCGCCGCTGACCCCGCCCGCGGTCACGCCCTGCCAGCCCCGGCCGTAGAAGGCCAGGCCGATGGTCAGCCGGCGCGGGTTGACCCCGGCGTCGGTGTACGTCTTGACCGCCTTCTCCACGCTGAACTCGAACGGGTACGGGTCCTGCGCGTCGCGGTACAGGTTGGCCTGGTGGCCGGCGCGGTCGGGCTCCCACGAGTTGTCCGAGCCGGCCCCGTGGAAGTCGTAGCCCTGCACGTTGGCGAAGTCGAGGGAGTTGAAGACGCCGGTCGGGCCGATGTCCCAGCCGGCGGCGACCTTGGCGGGGTCGGCCGGGGTGAACGCGGTCAGCAGGTAGCGCTTGCCCGCGGGCGCGCCCAGCGCGTCGAGCTGGCGGCGGAACTCGGCCAGCAGCAGCGTGTTGTTGGCCTTGTCGGCGGCGCTGACATGGTTGCCCGGGTGCCCCTCGGCGCCGGGCCACTCCCAGTCCAGGTCGATGCCGTCGAAGATGCCCGCCGCGCTGCCCGGCCCGCCCGCGCCGTTGTAGGTCGGCAGGTTGCCCTTGATGTAGATGTCCAGGCAGGAGGTGACGAACTTCTGCCGCGAGGCGGCGGTGGCGGCCACGTCGGAGAAGTACTTCGAGTACGTCCAGCCGCCGAGCGAGATCAGGATCTTCAGGTTCGGGTACTTCACCTTGAGCTTGCGCAGCTGGTTGAAGTTGCCGCGCAGCGGCTCCCAGCCGGTGTCGGCGACCCCGTCGACCGACTGCGACGCCGACATCGGGCGGCCGTAGTCGGCGTCGGCGTCACCGGCGCCGGTGCCCTGGTCGGGGTCCTGCGGGTTGGCGGTGGTGCCCCGGGTGACGCCCTGCAGGCAGGTCAGGTTGACCGGGTCGATGTTGGCGAAGGCGTAGTTGAGGTGGGTGAGCTTGGCGGCCGAGCCGCTGGTGTCGAGGTTGCGGACGAAGTACTGCCGCCCGTAGATGCCCCACTGGACGAAGTAGCCGACCTTGGCGTAGCCCGCGCCGATGACGTCGTCGGTGGTCGCGGTGACGGCGCCGCTGGCCGCCGAGGCGTTGTCGTAGGCGTCGCGGGCCTTGACCGTGAACGTGTACGACGTCATCGGCGCCAGCCCGCTGACGACCGCGCTCAGCCCGGTGCTGCTGGCGCGCAGGGTGGTGCCGGTGTACACGTCGTACCCCGCGATGCCGTTGGCGTCGGTGGCGGCGTTCCAGGCCAGGGTGACCGAGGTGGACGACTTGGCGGTGGCGCGCAGGCCGCCCGGCACGGTCGGCGGCGTGGTGTCGTCGGCCGGGTTGAGCGTGGTGGCGGTGGCCGCGCCGCTGAGCGCGGACAGGTTGCCCCGGGTGTCCCTGGCCCGCACGGTGAAGGCGTAGGCGGTGTTCGGGGTGAGCCCGGTGACCGTCACGGAGGCGGAGGTGCTGCTCGCCACGACGGTGGTGCCGCTGAGCACGTCGTAGCCCGCGATCGGGAAGTCGGTCGCGGCCGCGGCGGTCCAGGACAGCGACACGGTACGGGTGGTGCGGCCGGTCACCGCCACGCCGGTCGGGGCGCCGGGCGCCCGGTCCGGCGTGCCGTCGCACTTGTTGCCGTTGATCCGGCAGTTGAGCGGGGTCGCGCCGGAGCCGTAGGCGATGAACCACGGGCTGTACGGCTCGGTGCTCGCCCCGGCGGCGACGGTGCCGTTGTAGTGCGCGTTGACCACGGTCACGTGCGAGCCGGACTGGCTCGCGACACCGTTGTAGAAGTTGCTCATCGTCACCCCGGCGGGCAGGTCGAACTCCAGCGTCCAGCCGGTGATCGAGGCCAGGGTGGGGTTGGCGACGACGAACTTGTCCATGAACCACGAACCGTTGTTCGTGCTGGTGAAGGTCGCCGTGAGCCCGTTCGGGGCGGCGGCCGCGGCGCCGGGCAGCCCCATGGCCGCGGCCAGGCAGACGGTGAGGCTTGCGGCAAGGGAGCGGATCCTGCTGCGCACGTGCCCTCCTGTTATTAGGAAACTTTCCTAATATTGAGGTGAGCCTATGGCGCCGTCAACGTAACATTCACCTAAATTAATTTAACTACGGTCGTAGTGAGGCTGGTGCGATCAGCTCGCCGCGGCCGTCGGCACCGCCCAGGACACCGCACGCGGCGCGGTCGCGGACACCGCGGCGCCCCGACGGCCCCGGCTGGGCCAGGCGGAGCAGCACGTCGTCATACCGCGCCACGGTGCCCGCCGCCGCGGCCCGGGTGACCAGGTCCTCGTCCGCGCCGCCCGCCGGAACGCCGGTCTCGTCGAACCCCCCGATCCGGTCGAACAGCCCCGGCCGCATCCACAGGCACCCGCCCGGCGCCTCGCGCAGCAGCACGCCCCTGGCCTGCTCCAGCGGCGGCACGGCCGCCCCGGCCAGGCAGCGCTGCCGGATGAGCCGGTCGCTGGACGGCACGTCGAGCCACAGGCACTCGGCGTGGGGCAGGTGCGCGTCCAGCAGCGGGTCGTCGAACCGGGCCAGGTTCCGGGCCAGGAACCACCGGTCCGCCAGGACGTCCCCGTCCAGCAGGCAGAGGGCCCGGAAGTCGCCCGGCGTCAGCCGGACCCCGGCGTTGAGCGCCCGCGACCTGCCCGGCGCGCCCAGACCGGCGACGTGGAAGTAGTGGTCCACCAGCGGCTCGAGCAGCTCCCGCCAGCGGGCCTCGGTGTCGAACTCGACCACGGTCACCCGGTGGCGGGCGGCGGCCGGCGCCTGGTCCCGCAGGGCGATCAGACAGGCGAGCAGGTCGCGCAGCCGCCGGGTACCGCTGAGGTCCGAGATGGGGATGACGACCAGCACGTCGGCGTCGCCTGGGGCCGGGGGCGGGGGCGGGGGCGGACCGTCGCTGGCCCGCGCCCACAGCCGGTCGGCGCCGACCGGCTCGGCGGCCAGCCGGTGACCGGGGCCGCGCAGGTAGTTGACGTACACGTTGGCGTCGGCGTCGCGCAGCGCGGCCGCCGCGACGGCGAACAGCTCGGGGCGCTCACCCAGCAGCAGCGTCAGCATCGCCTCCAGCCGGCGCTCGGCGGCGGCGCCGGGCTCGTCCGCCAGCCGCCGCAGCGCGGCCCCGGTGGCGGGGTCGGCGGCCGCGATGGCGCCCAGCTCGGCCAGCACCGCCGCGTAGTAGGGCTCGCTGTGCCGCCGGTAGTCGGGCGCCGCCCCGCGCACGTCCGGGTCGTGGGTCAGCACGGCGTACCGGGTCAGGCGCTTGGCCAGGTCGTCTCCGTCAGGATCAGCCGCGCGGTACACCGAGGCCTCGGCGAAGCTCGGCTCAGGGACCCGCGCGGCCCTGATGCCGGCCCAGCCGGAGGCACGGCGGACGCACATCGGGGTGCAGTCGCACGGGCGGGGTCGCACAGCCACTCCTGACGGGTCCGGGGCGATCTTCGTCGTCGCCGGGGACCATCTCATGTGGACTGTCGGCCGTACAACTTCCGACGTGCGGTGATGGCCGCGTCCGACCGGTCGGCGGGTGCCTGCGTCACCGGCCCGCGGTATGGCGCAGCAGCGCTGGGATGACCACCGGCCAGTCGACCCGGTCCAGATCGTGTCCGGCCTGGGGCATGACCAGCACCTCGACCTGCGGAAGCGCCCGGGCCAGCGCCCACGCGTGCGCGACGGGCAGCACCGGATCCGCGCCGCCGTGCACCACCAGCACCGGCACCGTGACCTCGCCCAGCCTGGTCCGCCACGGCGTCCCGTAATCGAGCTCGGCATACCGCCGCATCGCCGCGGGCAGGTCGGCGCTGTACGCGACGATGCGCTCGGCCGCCTGCCGCGCCGCCGCCCGGTCGAACGGGCGCCCCACCCCGGCCCGGATCGCGGCCAGCTCGACCAGGCGCGACACGGCGGCGTCCGGATCCTCCCAGTCGGGCGGGCCCAGCGCCGCCATCTCCGCGCTCAGCCGCTGCGACGGGGGCGGCAGATCGCCGTCCTCGGAGCCGGGCGCGCCGGGGCTGGAGGCGATGAGGGCCAGCGACGACACCCGGTCGGGGTGGTCGAGCGCCAGCAGCTGCGCGACCATGCCCCCGGTCGACGCGCCGACGATGTGCGCCCGCGCCAGGCCCAGCGCGTCGAGCAGGCCGACCGCGTCGCCGACCAGGTCGGCGATGGTGGCGGAGCCGCGCCGGACGCCCGAGCGACCGGTGTCGCGGTGGTCGAACCGGATCACGTGGTATCCGGAGGAGGCCAGCTGGCGGCAGAAGTCGTCCTCCCATACCGCCATCGGCGCGGCCGTCGCCGCGATGAGCAGCAGGGCCGGATCGGTCGGCGCGCCGAACGTCTGGGCGCACAGGATGCCGCCGTTGACTCGGATCCACCGCTGCGACATCGCCGCCTCCTCCAGCCGGGAATGTCGCTGATTGTATGAGCTCCAATCACACTACGTGTTCTCCGGAAATGCGGAGAAGTGGCATGAAGTGTGCCTACCTACGCGCGAGGTCAGGCGCGCCCGACCAGCTCGGGCTCGGCGACCGGGGCCGGCTCCGGCACGGCGGGCGCCTCATCCAGCCGGACCAGCACGACCCCGGCCAGGATCAGCACCCCGCCGAGCAGCTGCAGCCAGGTCGGCAGCTCGTCCAGCAGCAGCCAGGCGACCAGCACCGCGAACAGCACCTCGGTCAGCCCGACGAACGAGGACATGCGGGCGCCCAGGATCCGGGCCGCGCCGATGCCGCACAGGTACGACACCACCGCCGCCACCAGCGCCAGGCCCAGCAGCGGCACCAGCCAGCTCACGCGGTGGCCCGCGAAGTCGACGTCGCCGAAGACGGCGTGCATCGGCAGCAGGCCCGTCGCGCCGAGCGCCACCAGCAGCACGGCCCCCGCCGCCATCCCGCCGCTGGCCATGGCGGTCGAGGGCAGCTCGCTGTCCACCCGGGCGGACAGCACGAAGTACGCCGCCAGGCCGATCGCGGCGAACAGGCCCCACGCCACGCCCACCAGCTCGAACTCGCCGCCGGTCAGGTCCAGGACCAGGACCAGGCCGACGACGGCGGCCACCGCCCCGGCGAGGGTCAGCCGCCCCGGACGCTGGCCGTGCGCGGCCCACATCCAGAACACGACCAGGATGATGCCGAGGTACTCCAGCAGCAGCGCGACCCCGACGGGCAGGTAGCGCACCGCGTTGAAGAAGCCGACCTGGGCACCGCCGACGGCGAGCAGCCCGTACAGCACGACGGGGCCGGCGCTGCGGCGCAGCACGTGCCAGCGCCCCCGCAGCGCGATGATCGTCGGCGGCACGAGCACGAGGGCCGCGATCCCGATGCGGGCGGCCACGGCGGCGGTCGCGGACCAGCCCGCGTCCAGCAGCGAGCGGGCGAAGGCGCCCGAGGTGGCGAAGGTGGCCGCTGAGACAACGGCCAGGCCGAGGCCGAGCCCGGTCGAACGTCGGGTAAGCATGGTGAAGTACCTCGATCCAGCCGCACGTAATTACCAAAAGACGGCTATGCTGATGACAGTACGCCCGGCACTTGATAGGAGTCAAGTTGCTTTTTGCCCATGACACCGAAGCGGCGCTGATCGCGGCGGCGGCCCTGGTGAACACCGCCGGGGACGAGGAGGGGCTACCCGACCTGGCCGCACTGGACGCGTTCCTCGACGCCCACCGCTTCACCGGTTCCCGCACGCGCACCGAGGCCGAGCTGCGCGCGGTGCGGCAGCTGCGGCCCCGGCTGCGCCGCCTCTGGGACAGCGGCGAGGACGAGGTCGTGGCGATCGTCAACGGCCTGCTGCGCGAGTACGAGGCGCTGCCCCAGCTGGTCCGGCACGGCGACTGGCCGTACCACCTGCACGCGACCCCCGCCAACGCGCCGCTGGCCGCCCGGATGGCGGTGGAGGCGGCGATGGCCTTCATCGACGTCGTGCGCGGCGGCGAGCTGGGACGGTTGCGCGCCTGCGAGTTCCCCGGCTGCGGCAACGTGGTCGTCGACCTGTCCAAGAACCGGTCGAAGCGCTTCTGCGACGCGGGCTGCGGCAACCGCGCCGCCGTCAGCGCGTACCGCGCCCGCAAGGCCGCGGCCCGTCAGTGATCTTCTTCGCACCACCCCGGTCCCGGCTCCCGCCCGATCTATGCTGCGCCAGGTCGGATCGCCGGGCGGCGGCGGGCGGAGAGGCGGGAAGCAGCGCATGGGCGTGACCCTCAACCTGGCCGAGGCACTCACCGTCCTGGTCGCGGGCTTCGCGGCCGGGGCGATCAACGCGGTGGTCGGCTCCGGCACGCTGGTCACCTTCCCGGTGCTGCTCGCGCTGGGCTACCCGCCCGTGGTCGCCAACGTCTCCAACACGGTCGGGCTGGTCCCCGGCTCCCTGTCCGGCGCGTACGCCTACCGCCACGGCCTCGCCGGGCACCGCGCGCTGCTGCTGCGCCTGGGCACCGCCAGCGTCCTCGGCGCGCTCACCGGCGGCATCCTGCTGCTCGAACTGCCGCCCGGTGCGTTCCGGGCCATCGTCCCGGTGCTGATCGCGCTGGCCCTGGTGCTGGTCGTGGCGCAGCCGTGGCTGGCCCGCCGGCTGGCCACCCACCAGCACGAGGACCGGCCCCAGGCCGGGCCGCTGCTGCTGGCCGGCGTCTTCGGCGCGGGCGTCTACGGCGGCTACTTCGGCGCCGCACAGGGCGTGCTGCTGCTCGGGCTGCTCGGCGTGCTGCTCTCGACCGACCTGCAGTGGGTCAACGGGATCAAGAACCTGCTCGCCGCCCTGGTCAACGGCGTCGCGGCGGTGCTGTTCATCGCCCTGGGCATGGTCGCCTGGGCGCCCGCACTGCTGCTGGCCCTCGGCTCGGTCGTCGGCGGCCTGGTCGGCGGCCGCTGGGGCCGCCGCCTGCCGCCCGTCGCCCTGCGCGCGGCCATCGTCGTGATCGGCCTGGCCGCCCTGGTGAAACTGCTGGCGTGACCGGGCCCCGCCGCGGGCGCGGCGGGGCCCGGCCGGCTCACGCCATGGTCTTGAGGTGGTTCTCCAGCGCGCGGTAGGAGTCGCGGGCGCCGTGCTCCATGCCGGAGGCCACCATGCCGTCGCGGTCCTCCCGGTTGGCGAAGGTGGAGGTGCCGGTCAGCACGGTCCTGCCGTCCCGGTACGCGAACTCCAGCCGCTCCACCGAGATGTGCCCCGGCAGCCCCTCCCACTCGAAGGTCTGCACGATCAGCTCCATCGGCACGATCTCGCGGACCTCGCCGCGGAACGCCCAGCGCTCGCCCTGCGGCCCGTGCTCCACGATGCGCCACTTGCCGCCCGGCCGGAAGTCGAGGTCGACGTCGCACTCGTGCCCGCGCGCCCACCAGTGCCTGAGGTGCTCGGCGCTGGTGTGCGCCGCCCAGACCAGCTCCAGCGGCGCGTCGAAGGAGCGCGTCATCACGATCTCCAGGTCGCCCTGCACCTTGACGTCCATGCTCATCTCAGTTGCCCTCCTGTGTCGGCGAACCCTTGCCCAGGGTCCGCAGGTAGTCGTCCAAGCGGTCATAACGCGCTTCCCAGAAGCGCCGGTACTGGTCCGCCCAGTCCACGACCTCGCGCAGGGGGGCGGCTTCCAGGCGGCAGGGCCGCCACTGGGCGTCCCTGCCTCGGGTGATCAGCCCGGCCTGCTCCAGCACCTTCAGATGCTTGGACACCGCCTGCAGGCTGATCGGGAACGGCTCGGCGAGCTGGTTGACAGTCGCCTCCCCCTCGGCCAGCCGGGCCAGGATGGCCCGCCGGGTGGGGTCGGCCAGTGCCGCGAAGACCACGCTGAGCTGGTCCACGCCCGTCCTCCTTATTTAACCATTCGGTTGTTCAACCAACAAGTTGAGTATGCACCTCGCGGCCGTCTCGGGCAATCCGAACCGCGGACTCGGGAAGCCCGGCGGCCCCGACGCCGAGAATTAACCGGGGGCCGTTTTTCGCATCGACACAGGTAAACCTCCTCTGTGGACCGCCGTCGGCGGCCGAGGGCTGCCACCGCGGCGTTACGCCTCTTCTGCGACCGCTGCCCAGCGCATAGCATCTCGTGCCATGAGGCCCCCCACTCTCACCCCCGCGCGACTCGGAGCGATCCTCGTTGTCGCCGTAGCCGTCGTCACCGCCGTCATCCCGGTGTCGGCGTCGGCCGCTCCCCCGCTGACCGTCGCCGCGGCGCTGGCCGCGCAGGACGGCCGGGTCGCGACGGTCGCCGGCTACGTCGTCGGGCAGCCGACGTCCGCCAGCACCGTGATCAGGTCGAACTTCACCGGCGACACCGCGATCGCGATCGCCGACACGGCCACCGAGACCGGCACCGCGAAGATGCTGTACGTCCAGGTGACCGCCGCGTGGCGCGGCTCGTTCGGGCTGCAGACCAACCCGGGCCTGCTGGGCCGGTCGGTGACGGTCACCGGCACGCTGACGCCGTACTTCACGCCGCACGGCGGGCTCAAGGACCCGAGCGCGATGAGCCTCACCGGGACCGCGCCGAGCCCCACGGCGACGCCCGCGCCGACCGCCTCATCCGGGCCGTACGACACCACCTACTACCGCACCGCGGTCGGCAAGTCCGGCTCCGCGCTGCGCACCGCGCTGCACGCCATCATCAAGGTGCAGACGAAGCTGACGTACGCGCAGGTGTGGGACGGGCTGAGCGCCACCGACCAGGACCCGAACAACGCCAACAACGTCATCCTGATCTACAGCGGCCGCTCGCAGAGCAAGGCTCTGCACGGTGACGGGGTCGACGACTGGAACCGCGAGCACGTCTGGGCGAAGTCGCACGGCGACTTCGGGACCGCGACCGGGCCGGGCACCGACCTGCACCATCTGCGGCCCGAGGACGCCTCCGTCAACGCCGACCGCGGCAACAAGGACTTCGACCTGGGCGGTTCGGCGGCCAACCAGGCGCCGGGCAACTACACCGACGCCGACTCGTGGGAACCCCGCAACGCGGTCAAGGGCGACGTGGCGCGCATGCTGATGTACATGGCCATCCGGTACGAGGGCGACGACGGCTTCGCCAACCTGGAGCTGAACAACGTCGTCGGCAACGGTTCGGCGCCCTACTTCGGCAAGCTGTCGCTGCTGCTGCAGTGGAACCTGCAGGACCCGCCGGACGCGTTCGAGAAGCGCCGCAACCAGGTCATCTACGACAGCTGGCAGGGCAACCGCAACCCGTTCATCGACCACCCCGAGTGGGCCACGGCGATCTGGGGCAGCTGACGTGAGCCGGGTCGCGGTCACCGGCCACCGGGACCTGACCCCCGAGGTGGCGCGGTTCGTGGCGGACACGCTGCGGACCGCGCTGCCGCCGTACGCGCCGCTGGTCGGGCTGACCTGCCTGGCCGACGGCGCGGACCAGCTGTTCGCGCGGGTGGTGCGCGAGCTCGGCGGGGTGGTCGAGGCGGTCGTCCCGGCCGCCGACTACCGCGATCGGGTGCCCGCGTCCGCGCTGGCGGCCTACGACGAGCTACTGGCCGGTGCCGCCGCGGTGCACCGGCTGGCCGCCGCGACCGCCGACTCCGAGGCATACCAGGCGGCCAGCGAGTTCATGGTGCGCGGTGCCGACCTGCTGGTCGCCGTGTGGGACGGGGAGCCCGCGCGCGGTCACGGCGGCACGGCCGACGTGGTGGCCTACGCCCGGCGGCTGGGGGTGCCGGTGTCCGTCGTCTGGCCGCCCGGGGTGAAGCGCGGCTGAGCTGCGCTCTTTCGCCCCCGAGGACCGCACCGCGCCCGGTGCGCGCTCCGTTGAGTCAGTGGCACGGCCGCCGGTTCGGGACCAAGGTCCCGGGCCGGCGGCACCTTCGCCTCCGGTGCCGGAGGCGGCGGTGGCGTGCACTGGAGGCGACTCAAGGGAGACCCGATGACGACGTCCGACGACGCGCACCACCGCGCCCCCGCCGCCGCGTACGCCGCGGCGGCCGAGGCGGCCGGGCGCGCCCCGTCCATCCACAACACCCAGCCGTGGCACTGGCAGGTGCACCCCGACCGCCTCGACCTGTTCGCCGACACCTCCCGCGGCCTGCCGGGCACCGACCCGGACCAGCGGATGCTGCTGGTCAGCTGCGGTGCCGCGCTGCACCACGCGCAGGTCGCGCTGCACGCCCAGGGGTACGAGGTCGCGGTGCGCCCGCTGCCCGACCCGGCGCACCCCGAGCACCTGGCGACGCTGGCCGTCGACGGCACCACCCCGGTCACCGCCGACGCGGTCCGGCTGGTGCAGGCGATCCAGCTGCGCCACACCGACCGGCGCCCCAACGTCGACGTCCCGGTCACCGGCGAGCAGCTGGAGGAGCTGCGGCGCGTCGCGGGCGCGGTCGGGGTGGAGCTGCACCGGCTCACCGCCGACCAGGCCACCGAGCTGGCCGTGGCGGTGTCGCACGCCGAGGACGCGGCCGCGGGCGAGCCGTCGTGGCAGGCCGAGACGGCCCGCTGGACCGGCCCGGACCGGGCCGAGGGCACCGGCCTGCCGCCCGAGGTGATCCCGGACAAGCGGCCGGAGACCGACGTCGGCGAGCGCTTCTTCGGCAGCCACGGCACGCTGGAGGTCGGCGGCGGCCATGACAAGGCCTCGACGTACGTGGTGCTGTTCGGCGCCGAGGACGACCGGGCCGCCTGGCTGCGCGCGGGCCAGGCCCTGTCGGCGGTATGGCTGCACGCCACGCTGCAGGGGCTGGCGGTGCTGCCGTACAGCCAGGTGATCGAGATCGACGCGACGCGGGCGATGATGCGCCGGATCCTGTCCAACCTCGGCTACGCGTACGTGGTGCTGCGCCTGGGGGTGGCCGACCCGGACCACCCGCTGCCGGGCCACACGCCGCGCCTGTCGTTCGACGAGACCACCACGGTCGATCCCGCGAGCTGACAGGTGGGCGGCTTGATAGGCAAGCAGATGCTTGCCTATAGTGGCTGGCGTGGGTGACGTCTTCAAGGCACTGGCCGACCCGACGCGCCGGAAGATCCTCGACGAGCTGACCGACCGCGACGGCCAGACCCTGTTCGAGCTGTGCGCCCGCCTGGCCATGAAGCACCAGCTCACCTCGTCGCGGCAGGCGATCTCGCAGCATCTGGACCTGCTCGAGGCCGCCGGGCTGGTCGAGGTGCGCCGGCAGGGCCGCTACAAGTTCCACCACCTGAACACGCAACCGCTCGAGCAGATCCGCACCCGCTGGATCCGCCCCACCGCGCAGGAGAACCCGTGAGAATCCACCTCACCAGCGTCCTGGTCGACGACCAGGCCAAGGCACTGGCCTTCTACACCGACGTGCTCGGCTTCGTGAAGAAGCACGACATCCCGCTGGGCGAGCACAGCTGGCTCACCGTGGTGTCGCCCACCGACCCCGACGGGGTGGAGCTGGTGCTGGAGCCCGACGCCCACCCGGCCGCCAAGCCGTTCAAGGCGGCACTGGTCGACGACGGCATCCCGTTCACCGCCTTCGCCGTCGACAACGTGCACACCGAGTACGAGCGGCTGACCAGGCTCGGTGTGGTGTTCACCCAGCCGCCGACCGAGATGGGCCCGGTCACCACCGCCGTCTTCGACGACACCTGCGGCAACCTGATCCAGATCCAGCACATGTAGTCGGTGCCCCGGTCGCGGCGGGCGCCGCCGCGGCCGGGGTTACGGTAGCCCGATGACGATCACCAGGATCGCGTCGCTCGACGACGCCGAAGAACTGGCCGAGCTGGTACGCGCCAGCCGCGACTTCCTCGCCCCCTGGGAGCCGATCCGCGAGGCGGGCTTCTACACCGCCGCCGGGCAGCGCTTCATCCTGGAGCACAACCTCGAGGCGTACGCCCGGGGCGGCATGGTTCCCCTGGTCATCACCGACGGGGGCCGCATCGCCGGGCGCATCAACATCAACGACGTGGTCCGGGGCGCGGCCCAGTTCGCCCACATCGGATACTGGCTCGGCGCGGCGCACACCGGCAAGGGCCTGGCCAGCACGGCGCTGGCCGAGGCGGTCACGCACGCGTTCACCGTGCTCGACCTGCACCGCCTCCAGGCCGAGACGCTGCTGCACAACACCGCCTCGCACCGGGTGCTGGCCCGCAACGGCTTCGAGCCGTTCGGCGTCGCGCCCCGCTACCTCAACATCGCCGGCCGCTGGCAGGACCACATCCTGTTCCACCTGTTCAACCCGGCCCAGGCCGACTGACGCCGGGAGAGACCCTCGCGCGACGCGTCACACCTCATGCGGTGTGACCACACCACATGAGGTGTGACGGCCCGAGCGTCACCCACCGCAGACGCCGCCGGACCGGGCGTGCGCGCGGTCGTTACGGTGAGGTCCGGCCCAGCCCCGAGAGCAGGAGGACCGACCCGTGCCCGTTCGGCCCCTCGCGGTCGCCGCCCTGGTTGCCGTCCTGGCCGCGGGGTGCACCGAGGCGCCGTCGCCGCCGGTGACCGACCTGGCCGCCTCCGGCGAGGCACCGAACCCGGCCCCGGCCGCCGAAGCGGCGCATCCGGCCGTCGCGATCGGGAGCCCGGTCACCGGGCGGTGGGGCGGCGCGGACCAGCCCGGCTCCACCCCGGCGGGCGGGCACCACCGGCTGGGCAAGGCGCAGCCGATGAACCAGTGGGCCGTGGACCTGCGGGTCGGCGCCGGTACCCCGGTCGTGTTCCGGGTCGGCACGAGCGCCGTCACCGCCGCGGTCACGCAGATCGTGGACGGTGACGCCTGCCGGGCCGGGGGCGGCGGGGACCTCGTCACCGTCGGGCTCTACCACGAGCAGGTCCTGCTGGGCCGGGTCACCTACGCCCACCTGCGCCGCGATCCGAAGCTGCGGGTCGGCGCACCGGTCGCCGGCGGCGCCGTCCTGGGCACCGTCGCCGACCTGGGCGGCGCCGACACCGGCGGGCCGGACTGCTGGACCGGGCCGCACCTACACCTGGAGCTGCGGGCCGAGACGCGGGCCGCCTGCTGGCGTGACCGCACCCCGGGCGCGCGGCTGCGCCGGGGCGACACCGTCGGGTACGTCAGCGGCCCGCTCGGGGCGACGCCCGGCCGCTGCCCCCGCTAGGCCCGGTCACCGCACCGGTTGCCCCGGCATAGAAACATGTACCCGTGACTGTCGACGACGATCGCCGATACGGGGACATCCCCAAGCCGCCCAGCCGAAGCCGCCGGATCGGCTGCGTGGTGATCGCCCTGCTGGCGGCGGTGTGCCTGTGCGGCGGGCTCGCCACCGCGCTGCGCAACATGACCGACCACGGCGGCCGGGAGGTCGGGCCGGTGGCGCTCGGCGCGGGCGCGGTGGCGGCGGTCGTCCTGCTGGCCTGGGGGTCCTACGCGCTGGCGCGGACGTACTGGCTGGACTGGCGGCTGCGGCTCAGCGGCGAGGTGGTCACGGCCGTGGTCGAGGAGGTCTATCCCGAGTACGACGCCGACGCCGGCTGGTCCTACCGCGCCCGGGTGTCGGGCCGGACCCTCTCGGGGTACTCGTTCAACCGGAAGGTGTACGTCGGCTTCCGCGAGCCGCGGGTCGGAAACGGCATCGAGATCCGCTACCACCCTCGCGACCAGAGCATCAGCGCCGTCGATCGCGGCTTCGGGACGGTCGTGACCGCCCTGGTCGGCCACGCCCTCATCCTCGGCCTGCTGGTCCTGATGCTCTACTGCCTGGGCGCGATCGGCTACTGGCTGCTGCGCATGTGGACCTGATCGTGGGCGTTCCGCACACGATCGTGTACGTATCGTCGAACATGTCGATATTGAAGTGAGTGGCTACCATGGATCCTCCGTGGCCGCGTGAGCGGCATCCCTCTCGGAAGGCTCCCTTTTGCACAAGAAATTCGTCCGCGTCCTCGGTGGCGCCTGCGCGGTAACCCTCGCCGCCGCGGGCACCTGGGTGGCCACCTCCGCCGGTGCCGAGGCGTCGACCCCTCGGCCGCTGTTCGCGCTGCCGTTCCCCTGCGGCGAGTCGTGGCAGCTGTCGACGTACAGCGGGCACGACGACTACGACATCGACTTCACCTTCGACGGTCCGGGCGGCAGCCTCGGGCGCCCGATCCTGGCCTCCGCTCCGGGCAGGGTCGTCTTCGCGGGCTGGGGCAACGGCGGCGGCTGGCACGTGCGCGTCGACCACGGTGGCGGCTGGGAGACGATGTACCTGCACATGGTCGAGTCGCCGCTGGTCGCCAAGGGCCAGGTCGTGACGGCCGGGCAGCAGCTGGGCAAGGTCGGCAGCACCGGCAACTCCAGCGGCCCGCACCTGCACTACGAGCAGCTGCTCGACGGGACCAAGACCGAAGCCTGGTTCGACGGGGTCGCCTCGGGCATCACCTCCGACGGCAGCGTGGCCACCGGCCCGCTGCACGTGGCCGGACCGATCTCCCCCGATCAGCACCTGACCAGCGGAAACTGCGGCAAGGGCGGGCATCCGGTGCGGGAACTGCGCGCCGACAAGAGCTGGCAGGCCCAGCCGGTCGGCGCGGCCGCCCCGGTGACCGGCACCGCGCTGGCCGCGATCGGCTCCGGCGCCGACACGGTCCTCTACACCGTCGCCGACGGCAAGGTGTACGAGTCCACCCGCTCCGCCGGCTGGCTGCCCGCGTACACCGGCCTGACCGGGTTCGCCGGCACCGCCCTGGCCGCCCTGGACCTCGGCGGCGTCCGCCACGTCTACGTCGTCGCCGACGGCGCCGTATACGAGGCGCGCAGCGACGACGGCTGGCGGCCGGTGCCCACCGGCGTCTTCGGCGTCAGCCCGACGGCCCTGTCGGCCGTGGCCGTCGACGGCGACCCGGTGCTGTACACCGTCGTGAACGGATCGGTGCACCAGGCGACCGGCGGCGCCACCGGCTGGACCGACACCGACCTGCGCATCCCGGCCACCGCCGTCGCGGCGCTGCGGACCGGCGCCACGACCCTGCTGTACAGCACCGACCACGGCAACGTCTACATGGCGGGCAGCGACACCGGCTGGGTCAACCGGTACACGGGGATCTCCGGCGCCGCCGACGCGCTCGCGGCGGTCGACCTCGGCGGCTTCCAGCACGTCTACACCGTCATCGGCGGCCGCGTGCACGTCGCGGGCGAGCACGGCTCCATGCTCCCGGTCGACACCGGCGCACCCGCCACGACCGTCACCGCGACCACGGTCGCGGGCCGGGCGGTCGTGTTCGCGGGCTGAGGCCGCCCGCTTTGCAGTTTCGGGGAAAGTGCTGGAATCCGAGCCGAGATCCCGGCACTTTCCCCGAAACTGCACCCGATCTTCAGGGTCCGGTCATGTTGCGAACGGCCGCGAGCACCTAGCATTCCCATCGGTCTATTCCTACCGACCTGGGAGCGTAGATGCTCGACACCCTCGCCTCCGCCCGCAGGACCGTCGTCGCGGCCACCCTCGCCGCCGCGCTGGTCACCGGCGGGCTGCTCGCGCCCACCCCGGCGCACGCCGCCGCCACCCCGGCGCAGCTCGCCCTGCGCTGGGCACCGATCCACTACCAGGACGTCGACGCCACCGGCGACCACGCCCTGGGCGGCAAGTCCGACTACCTGACCAAGGTGGACTTCGACGGCGACCTCAACGGCCGCAACAACTGGGACAACGCGGGCGCCGCGAACGCGAACTTCGCCGCGTACGCCTACTACTCGGTCGTGGAGACCAGCAGCCACTGGTACCTGACCTACCTCTTCTTCCACCCGCGCGACTGGGTGGACCACCCGTTCTTCGAGACCGAGCACGAGAACGACGGCGAGGGCGTGCTGCTGGCCGTCGAGAAGGACGGCTCGACCTACGGGGTGCTGCGCTCGGCGGTCACCGTGGCGCACACCGACTTCTTCTCGTACGCCCCCAGCGGCAGCAACTGGACCAGCGGCCGGGAGAGCATCGACGGCACGCTGCAGCTGGCGGCCTCGCCGCACGACTCGTTCCAGCACCCGGTCACCGCGCAGGAGGCCAAGGGCCACGGCCTGAAGGCCTACCCGCAGTACAACATCGACGGTGACGGCATCGTCTACTACCCGTCCACCGTGGCCGAGGTGCCCAGCAGCGGCAACGACCGCGACGTGCGGTACCAGCTGATCGACATCTTCGCCGCGGGCGGCCTGTGGGCCCAGCGGGGCAACAGCACCCTGTTCGCGAGCTACGGCACGTTCGCCGGGGACACCACCGGCGGCTGCGGCTCGGGCACGTTCGGGTGCGGCACCAACTCGGCCAACGCCCCGTGGGGCTGGGACGACGGCAACGACCTGCCGGGCCGGGGCGAGCTGGCCACCAACCCGGCGAAGCTGTCGGCGGAGTACTTCACCATCCCGGGCACGTTCTCGCGCACCTACACCAGCAACGGTTACGCGGGCTGAGCAGACGAAACGGCCGGGCACGCGGTCCGCGTGCCCGGCCGTCCACCGTCCTACCAGGTCAGATGCTGGTGCCCGCGGTCTCGCGGACGGTCACGTTGGCGTGGCTCTCCTGGAAGCTCTGCTCGGACACGAGCGTCAGCCGGGCCGTGGACTGGAACTCGGCCAGCGAGATCGAACCGCACGACACCATGGTCGACTTGATCTTCGCGGTGGTGGTGGCCAGCCCCTCGTGCAGGTCGCCCGCGTACGGCACGAAGCCGTCCACGCCCTCCTCGAAGACCAGGCCCTTGCCGCCCTGGCCGTAGCGCTGCCAGTTGCGGGCCCGGTGCGAGCCCTCGCCCCAGTACTCCTTGACGAAGCCCTCGCGGGTCGGGATCTTCGCACCCGGCGCCTGGTCGAACCGGGCGAAGTAGCGGCCCATCATCACGAAGTCGGCGCCCATCGCCAGCGCCAGCGACACGTGGTAGTCGTGCACCAGGCCGCCGTCGGAGCAGACCGGGACGTACTCCCCGGTGCGGGCCAGGAAGGCGTCGCGCGCGGCGGCCACGTCGAGCACCGCGCTGGCCTGGCCGCGGCCGATGCCCTTCTGGTCACGGGTGATGCAGATGGAGCCGCCGCCGACGCCGACCTTGATGAAGTCGGCCCCGGCCTCGGCCAGGAATGTGAACGCGTCGCCGTCGACGACGTTGCCGCCGCCGGTCGGCACGTCCGGGTAGTTCTTCTTGACCCAGGTCAGCGCCTCGGCCTGCCAGTCGCTGTAGCCGTCGGAGGAGTCGAAGCACAGCGCGTCGACGCCCGCCTCCAGCAGCGCCGGCACCCGGTCGCGGTAGTCGTGGGTGTTGATGCCCGCGCCGACCCGCAGCCGCTTGCCGCCGTCGACCAGCTGGTTGGGGTAGCGCTTGTTGTCGGCGTAGTCCGAGCGGAAGATCAGGTGCTGCAGGTTGCCGGCGCCGTCGAGGACGGGCAGGCAGTCCAGGCGCTCCTCCCACAGCCGCAGGTTCGCCTCGGACAGGGTGATCTCGCTGCCCGCGTGCGGCAGGTCGGCGATGGCCACCATGCGGCCGCTGACCGGACCGTCGAGGTTGTGCCGCTGCGGGTGGAAGTCGCGGGAGGTGACGAGGCCGAGCAGGCGGCCGCAGGCCGTGCCGTCCTCGGTCACGGCGGCGGTGGAGTGGCCGGTGCGCTGCATCATCTCGAGCAGGTGCCGCAGCGAGTCGTCGGGGCGCACGTTCGTGTCGCTGACGACGTATCCGGCCTTGAAGTTCTTCACCCGGCGCACCGCGGCCGCCTGGTCGTCGATCGCCTGGTTGTGGTGCAGGAAGCTGAGTCCGCCCTCGCGGGCCAGCGCGATCGCCAGCTCCGGCGAGCTGACCGCCTGCATGATCGCCGAGGTGAACGGGATGCGCAGCTCGATCGGGGACACCGTGCCCTCACGGTGGCGCGCGAGCGGAGCGCGCAGGTCGACGTTGCCCGGGGCGCAGTCGGTCCTCGTCCGATTCGGCAGCAGCAGGTATTCGTTGAACGTTCGCGACACCTCGCTGAGAACCTGGGCCACGCCACGCCTTCCGCCATGCCGACGGCCTCCGGCCGCCGAGCCGTGATTACCCCATGTGAAAGCACCACAGTCGCGCCTGATCAGGCGGGCGACCGGGTTCTACCCAGGCTACCGGATGACCCGATCCAGCCACACATGACGGAGCTGCCCTGACGACTCCCAGCCGGTCAAACCGGTGACATTCGCCCAGAAGAACACTCTTCCAGTGGCGACCGTCACTCGCCGTCACCGGTGCGTCCGCCCGGCCGGGACCGGGCGGACGCTCGCCTGTCAGCCGCCGTTCACCTCGCGGAACGGCGTCAGGTCGATCGCCGGCTGGGCCGAGCGGGCCGCCAGGCCCGCCACCGGTGCCGGGAGGGAGTCGAACAGCTGCCGCCCGAGCACGGCGTGGGCCTCGACCGCCGGGTGGGTGGCCCCGTAATTGTCCAGCCCGCCGAGCGAGTCGGCGAAGAACGCGAACGTGGCCGCGGGGGCGCCCGCGCTGTCGAACATGATGCCCACCTCGTGGCGGCCCGCCCCGAGCGTGTTGAAGTCCGCGCCGTACTTGATCGCGACCCGGCTGCGCTCGTTCGACGACATGTTCCGCCGTACGCCGTCGTGGTAGCCGTTGACCCAGCGCGTGACGCCGAGCAGGAAGTCGCACGACTTCGCCGACAGCAGCGTCTTGTTCGCCAGGCGCCACAGCAGGTCGTGCACCTCGGCGGGGGTGGTCTTGCCGAGGTAGAACCGGTTGGGGTTGGCCACCGGGATCACCCGGGTGTCGACGAACCCCTTCGCCGCGAGGATCTCGTTGATCTCCAGCGCGGGCGCCACCCGGCCGCACATGCGCACCGAGGTGTTGTCGGAGACCAGCAGCATCGCGGTGAGGAAGTTGGCGATGGTGAGGTCGTCGCCCCACACGGTCTGCAGGTGGTAGATGCCGCTGCCGCCGAGGATGAGGTCGGCGGGCAGGTCGAGCTTCTGGCCGAGCTGCAGCAGCCCGCGGTCGACCTTGTCCAGCACCGCCACGGCGACGGCGAGCTTCTGGACGCTGTACGCGTCGACGACCGCGTCCGGGTCGTCGGCGACGACGGTCTCCAGGGTGCCGTCGGCGCCGCGCAGGGCGACGTGCGAGTGCCATACGCCTCCGGCTTTGGTCTTCTGGCGCTGGTAGACCCGGCGCAGGTGCGCGGGGCCGGTGCCCCGGGTCTGGTCGTCGGCGCCTTCGGCCGACGCCGGGGCGGCCGCGGCCACGGCGGCGGCGACACCGAGCCCGAGGCCGCCTAGTGCGGCCCGTCGGGAAAGGTTGCTGGACAAGGGGTTCCCCCGTTCGTCGTGTTGAGACAGTCCCCAGATCCTAGAAACCCCGAACCAATCCCGTCGCCCACCGACCCCCCAAGATCGCGCGAGTCGCCGGGCAGGTGGGCGAAAGGGCGCCCAAGATACGCCCGGTTGCCGGGCGACTTGCGCGATCTTGATATACCGGGACCGGACGGGGACGGGTTCGGGTGTCGGGATCGGCGCCGGGAGTGGGTCAGGGTAAGGTGCTTTCGGTGCAGAGTAGGACTTTGGCGGACGGGACGGACATCAGCCTGCGCCAGCAGCGCATCCTCGCCGTCATCCAGGAGTGGATCGGCAAGCGCGGCTACCCGCCCACGCTGCGCGAGATCGGCCGCGCCGTCGGCCTGAGCGCCACCTCGTCGGTGTCGCACCAGCTCGGCGAGCTGGAACGCAAAGGCCTGCTCCAGCGCGACCGCGGCCGCCCCCGCGCGCTGACCGTCTGCGTCCCCGTCGACGAGTCCGGCGTCCCGCAGGCGCCCACCGAACCACCGGTCAAGGTTCCGCTGCTGGGCACGATCGCGGCCGGCGGGCCGATCCTGGCCGAGGAGCACCTGGAGGAGGAGCTGACCCTCTCCCGCGACCTGGTCGGCTACGGCACCCTGTTCTCGCTGCGGGTACGCGGCGACTCCATGGTCGAGGCCGCCATCTGCGACGGCGACATGGTGGTGGTACGCCAGCAGCCGACCGCCCACAGCGGCGAGATCGTCGCCGCGATGATCGACGGCGAGGCCACCGTGAAGGTGTGGCGGGTGACCCGCGGCCACGTGGAGCTGGTCCCCTGCAACCCCGCGTACGAGCCGATCCCCGGCGACGACGCCGTGGTCCTCGGCAAGGTCGTCGCCGTCATCCGCCGCCTGCGCTAACGGCCCGCCGGCACGTCCCGCAGGTACGCCAGCGCGGCGGACAGCTGGCCGGGGTCCGGCAGCAGGCGCAGGCTCTCGTCGATCTCCCGTTCGGCCCAGGCCCGGTGGCGCGGTTCGGCGGCCGGGTCCAGTGCCACTCGCGCCTGCTTCAGCAGGAAGTTCAGGTGGCCCGCGAGCAGCATCGAGCAGTCGGCCGGACCGGTCACCCGGCCGGGGCCGCCCCCGGCGAGGTACGCCCGGTAGAGCTCGCCCATGGCGACCAGGTCGGAGGTGCCCTCGTGGTACCAGTCGAACATGATCCGGGCGAGTTCGCGGGACGGGTCGGCCGGGCCGAGGTTGTCCCAGTCGAGCACGACCAGGGTGCCGTCCGGATCGGCCAGCACGTTCTCCGGGTGCAGGTCGCGGTGGCACAGCACGAGCCGGGCGGGGTCGGCCGGGCCGATGGCCGCGCACAGTTCCGGCAGCTCGCGCAGCCGCTCGGCGAGCCGGTCCGCCCACGGCGCGCCTGAGGCCGCCGCATCAGGCCAGCGGTGCGCGGCGGGCGGCTGGTCGTACCAGGAGGACGGTGGGCTGCCGTCGAGTTCGGTGGTGAGGGGCGGGGCGGTGCGGTGCAGGCCCGCGAGCAGGACGCCGAGGTCGGCCGGGGTCGAGCCGGTGGCGGGAGCCAGGTCGATCCAGTCGTAGAGCCGCAGGTGGGCGCCGTTCGGGGCAGGCACCGCGTAGCGGCCGTCGCGGGCCGGGTGGCTGCGCGGCACGCGCACCCCCGTCGTCGCGGCGAACGCCAGCTCGCCCGCGATCCGGGCGGGCGGGGGCGGCGGGCCGAGGACCTCCTTCAGCGCGTACCGGTCGGCGCCCACCCGGACCTGCCAGATCTGGCCCAGCGCGCCGCGCGGACCGGCCGCCACGTCGACCGGGCCGACCCAGCCGAACACGTCGCGCAGCTGCTCGACCAGGTCGGCGACCATCGGGTCAGGCCGCCGCGCGCAGCGCGTCCAGCAGCACGTCGACGTCCTCGGCGGTGGTGTAGTGGTAGATCCCGGCGCGGACCGCACCGCCGGAGTCGCGCAGGCCCGTCGCGGTGAAGTACTCCCAGGCGTAGTAGTCGCCCGCGAACGCGCAGATCCCGGCCTCGCCCAGCAGCGCGGAGGTCGCGGCCGGGTGCTGGTCGCGCAGGCGGAACGACACCGTCGGGCAGCGGTCCTCCGGCGCCGGGCACAGCCGCACCCCGTCGATCCCGGCCAGCCCGTCGACGAGCTTGGCGAACAGTCCCGCCTCGTAGTCGCGTACCGCCGAGAGGGACGCCAGCAGGCGCTCGCGGCGCGTGCCGGCGGCGCCCGAGTCGAGCCCGGCCAGGTGGTCCACCGCCGCGGTGACGCCGGCCAGCGAGGCGAAGCTCGGCGTCCCGAACTCGAACCGCTCCGGCACGGCGTCGCTGGAGGGCAGCAGCTTCGCCGGGCGCAGGCCCGACAGCAGCGACGGGTCGGCGGCGCAGGCGGCCAGGTGCGGGCCCGACCACTTGTACGCGCTGGTCACGTAGAAGTCGGCGCCCAGCGCCGCGACGTCGGTCGGCTGGTGCGGGGTGGCGTGCACGCCGTCGACGTAGACCAGCGCACCGGCGGCGTGGGCCAGCCCGGCGATGGCGGGCACGTCCGGGCGGGTGCCGATGGCGTTGCTGGCGGCGGTCACCGCGACCAGCCGGGTGCGCTCGTTGACCAGGTCGGCGTACTGGCCGGTGGGCAGCTCGCCGGTGGCCGCGTCGAACTCGGCCCAGCGGACCGTCGCGCCCGCCTCGGCCGCGACCTGCACCCACGGCCGCACGTTCGAGTCGTGGTCGAGCCGGGACACGACGACCTCGTCGCCGGGCCGCCAGGTCGCGGCGAGGGTACGGGCCATCAGGTACGTCAGCGACGTCGCGCTGCTGCCGAACACCACCCCGGACGGGTCCGCGCCGAGCAGGTCGGCCACGGCGGTGCGGGCCGCGCCGACGATGCCGATGGCGCGGCGGCCGGGCTCGAACGCGTCACTGCGGTTGGCGACCGCGCTGGTGTAGACGCCGTGCACGGCGCGCGCCACCGGCTCGGCGACCAGCGATCCCGCGGCGGCGTCGAAGTGCCGGAACCCCTCGCCCAGCGCCGGGTACGCGGCGCGGACGGTCTCGATGTCGAACCCCATGCCCGCCACCCTAACGACCAGCGCGTTCCCCCGGAACCCGCACCCACGCCGCCGCCCGGCGCGAGGCCGGGGGCGCCCAGCGGTTTCGGGGAAAGTGCACGAATCCGGCGCGCGATTGCCGCAGTCTCCCCGAAACTGCACCCATGCGGGATCTTGTGGTGATCGGGGCGCCGACCAGTGCGGGGAGCTACGCGCCCGGGCAGGAGGCGGCGGTACGGGTGCTGCGGGAGCTCGGCCTGCTCGAACGGCTGCGGGCGACCGGCCGCGACGTCCGCGACGGGGGCGACGGGCCGCTGCAGGTCTGGTCGCCGGACCCGGGCCGGCCGCGGGCGCAGAACCTCCCGGCGGTGGTCGAGTCCGTCACCGCCGTGACCGACCGCGTCGCCGCGGCCCTGCGCGAGGGCGCCGACGCGCTGGTCGTCGGCGGCAACTGCACCATCGCCCTCGGCGTGATGAACGCCCTCACCGCGTACCACCCCGGCGCCGGTCTCCTCTACGTCGACCGGCACTTCGACCTGAACACCCCGCGCAGCACCACCGACGGCGCCCTGGACTGGATGGGCACCGCCCACGCGCTGGACCTGCCCGACGCCGCCGAGCAGCTGGTGTCCGCGCTGGCCCGGCGGCCGCTGCTGCGCCCCGAGCACCTCTACCACCTGGGCGTCGAGTTCGCCGCGGCCACCGACTGGGAACAGGAGCAGGCGGTCCGGCTGGGACTGCGGTGGGCGCCGCACACCGCGCTCGCCGAGGACCCGGCCGGGCAGGTCGCCCTGGCCCTGGCCGCGCTGCCGCCCGGCCCGCTGGCGGTACACCTCGACGTCGACGTGCTCGACTTCACCGACGCCCCGCTGGCGGAGAGCACCGGCGGCCGCAACAGCGGCCCGTCCCTGGACAGCCTGGGCGTCGCCCTCGCCGCCGCCTGCGCCGACCCCCGGTTCCGGGTGCTGTCGATCGGCGAGCTCAACCCCGCCCGCGCGGCGGGCTGCGCCGACGTCATGGACCGGTTTCTGGCGACGGTCGCGGGCGCGCTCGCCGGGGCGGACCGGTCGGCGGCGGCCTGAACCGTCGCCCGCGCGCCCGATCGCCCCCGGGCCAGGGATGTCACCCAGCGGGCACTCGGGGGCCGGTCAGGGTCCGGCCCGGATGCGCCGCGGCCGTACGGCGGCGAGGCTGTCAGCCGTGGCACGCAGGAGTGGGCAGTGGGGGCGGCAGTCGCTGGTATGGCTGCACGCGGTGACGTCGATCGGCTGGATGAGCTTCGCGCTCGCCCTGTGCGTCCTGCTGCTCAGCGGACCCGGCGGCTACGACTCCGCCCGGGTGCTGGACAAGCAGCTGCTGGCGCACCTGGGCACCTCGGCGGCGTTCACCGGCCTGATGCTGTCCGGGCTGACCGCGTGGGGCTACCTGCGGCACTGGTGGGTACTGGTCAAGTTCGTGCTCACGCTGACGCAGCTGGTCGTCGGCGCGTTCGTGCTGAGCCCGCGGCTGGACGCCCTGGTGGGCGGCGACGCAGGGGTGCAGATCGCGTCGTCGGCGCTGATGGCCGCGACGATCGCGTTCCAGGCCTGGCTGTCGGTGGCCAAGCCCTGGCGGCACACCCCGTGGACCGACCCGCGCTGGCGCGCCCCTGCCCTGCCCGCCTGGCTGTACTGGGCCGCGGTGGCGGTTCCGGTGCTGGACTTCGTGGTGTGGAAGGCCCTGTTCGGCTCCCCCGCCCCGCTGCTGTCCCTGCTGATCGCGCTGGCCTTCCCGTGCTACCGGCGGTCGCGGCTGCGCGCGGCCGCACCCCGGCCCGCCACGACCTGACGCGCCCGGGGCGGCGGCTACCATGCCCGGATGCTGTCGAACCCCCGCGTGATCCGTGTGCTGTCCCTGGTCGCGGCGGCCGGGTTCCTGGCCGTGGCGCTGGCGATCCGGGCGCTGTGGGACGGACCGGTCGAGCAGTTCTCCGGCACCGCGCTGTACGCGTCGATGGTCTACGCCGGGGTCTTCCTGCTGTGGCCCCGGATCCGGCCGCTGGTCGCCGGGGCGGTCGCGGTCGCGTTCTGCTGGGCCGTGGAGTGCTCGCAGCTCACCGGCGTTCCGGCGTACCTGTCCCAGCGCAGCCTGCTGGCCCGGCTGGTGCTCGGCGTCCAGTTCGACCCGGTCGACCTGCTCTGGTACCCGGTCGGCGTGATTCCCCTGGCCCTCCTGCTCTGGCTGCCGGCCAGGCCCCGCCCTGACGACACGGCGGCGACGGCGGGTTGATCGCCGCCTGCGGTCCATCCGCCCGCCCGGACGCCACGAGATGACCGCGGACGGTGATCGCCCGCCGCCGCGCCCACCAGAGCGGGGCGCGGCGGCGGGCGACGCCTAGGGGCGGGCGGGCACGCGACTCGGGCCGACCGAGATCACGGCGCCCGCGCCGAGCAGCACCAGCCCGGCGATCATCGCCGCGACCGGCAGCTCGGCCGGGATGCCCAGGTAGACGGTGATGCCGAGGATCCGGGACAGGCCCCAGGGCAGCAGCGCCATCTGGTCGTTCCAGATGGTCAGCGCCCGCTCCAGCCCCATCGCGGCCACCAGCCCGGACAGCGCCGCCAGGGCCGTGCCGGCCGCGGCCAGCGACGTGCCCACGGCGCGGCGGCGCAGCAGGCCGTAGCGGGTGCGCAGGACCAGGGCGGTGGCGACGAACAGCCAGCCGAAGGCGGCGAACGCGACCGTGATGTAGGCGAAGCGCAGGGTCGGGTCGGTCCAGAAGTTGAACCAGTACCGGCCGGGGCCCCGGGTGGCCAGCGCCGCCAGCAGGAGGACGCTGCGCAGCAGGGCCACGCCGCCGATGACCGCCCAGGCGTGGAACGGGTCGCGGCGGCCGACGATCAGCCGCACCACCAGGGCGAACAGCAGCCACCCGCCCAGCGTGACCAGCAGGTGCGCCGGGGCGGCGAACCAGGTCAGCGCGGCCCGGCTGGCGACCAGCACCAGTGCCGGGATCGCCCACACCAGCACGCGGTCCAGCCGCGAGTCCGGGGTGGGCAGGTCGGCCAGGCGCCACGGCCGGGTCGCGCCCAGCCACAGCGCCCGCGCCGCGCGGCCCCCGCGCCAGCCCCACAGCACCACCAGCGCGATGAGGACGAGCAGGATGCGGGCGACCCAGGCCATGGCCGGGTCGCGGTCGGCCCGGACTGCGCCGAGGTCGGCGGCGGTGAAGTTGAACGCGGGCAGGTCCACGTTGCCGCGGTAGCGCCCGTTGTGCAGCTCGCGGGCGGCCCGGTAGGTCGTCTCGGCCTGCCGCCACGCGTCGTAGGCGGCCTGGTCGCCGGTGTCGAGCCACTGGGTGTGCCGCAGCACCGCGGTCCGGTACGCGCCCAGGGTCTCGAACAGGTTGACCTGGTAGTCCAGCGTCTGCGTGAACCGCTTGCGCAGCTCGGGGTCGCGCCAGGCCGCCGGGTCGGTGGCGGCGACCAGGTCGCGCATGCGCCGGGCCAGCCCGGTCGCCTGCTCGCCCTCGGCGACGGCCTCGTCGACGCGTCCGGCGCTGACGGCGTAGATGCTGTCCAGCGCGGCCGAGTCGCCGGTGGGGATGTCCCACTCGAAGATCCACATCATCGGCGGCGGCTCCAGGCCGAGCGCCTTGACGCTGTTGTCCGCGTACGGGCCGAGGTAGAGGCCCTTGCTGACCGCCTCCCGGGACAGCGCCATGGCCTGGCCGATCGCGGCGACCGTGGCCGGGTCGGCGGAGAAGGTGCGGTAGGCCCAGTCGGCGGTGAGCTGCGCCGGGTCGGCGTCGGGGTTCCAGGCCAGCCGGGCGGTGGTGTACGTGTTCAGGTCGTACAGCTGCCAGAAGCCGGTGCGCAGGTAGAGCGACATCGGTCCGGCCCGGAGCGGGCCGCCGTCCTGGGTCCAGTTCCACACGCCCTCCACGCGCGGGTTGGCGGCCAGGAACTCGCGCAGCGCCTGCTGGTGCAGCGGGCCGAGGTCGTTGGGTAGCGAGCCGAACGCCTCGAACTCACGCCGGGCCTGGAACTCCACGATCCGCCGCTGCGTCCCCTCCGCGAGGGTGGTGTTGAGCGGCAGGTGGCTGTAGAAGTCGCCGAGGGTGTACTTGGTGGACACGATCAGGTGCGGGTCGTCGAGGCCGCCGAGCACCTGCCGGTACGACTCGGGGTTGGTGTGCAGGTCGCCGACCGCCCCGACGCCGACGGTCCAGGTCCGGAAGATCACGTCCTTGCCCGCCTGCCCGGCCGTGGCCAGCAGCGCCCGGAGCATGGCCCGGACCGACTCGTCGGTGGTGACGGCGATCTTCGACGAGAAGTCCCAGCCGTTCTGGGCGTACACCTCGCCGCCCTCGCCGATGCGCACCATCAGGCCGTCGACGAACGGCAGCGACTGGAACAGCTCGGACAGGCCCGCCTGGTAGACGGCCCAGAGCCTCGGGTCGGCGGTGTCCAGGCCGCCGGTGGTGGCGCGCAGGTAGCGCTCCAGCGGCGGC
This sequence comes from Catellatospora sp. KI3, assembly GCF_029948125.1. Taxonomy (GTDB): domain Bacteria; phylum Actinomycetota; class Actinomycetes; order Mycobacteriales; family Micromonosporaceae; genus Catellatospora. The sequence goes on along the minus strand of NZ_JASAMB010000005.1, from coordinate 199,178 downwards.
GACACGGCCAGCATGTCGGTGAGCAGGAAGACCCGCAGACCCATGTCGTCGGCGTACCGGAAGACGGGGCCGAACGCGGCGACCAGTGCCTTGGCCCGGTCCACGTGCGGGTCCCCGGCCGGGTAGACGGCCCGGCCGTCGCCGACCCCGGCGAAGGTGACGTACTCCAGGAAGCCGGGCAGGACGACGCCGTTGTAGCCCTGGGCGGCGGCGTGGTCGACGTACTGCCGGAACTGGGTGCCGATGCGCTCGACCGCGGCGGCGTCGACCCACGGCGCCCGGGGCAGCAGCGCCTGCCCGACGATGTCGGTGTTGAGCGAGTAGTCGGTGCCCGCCGCGAACGCCGCCGCGTCCGGTTCGCGGCCGACCGAGCCCGCGTCGGTGAGCCGCAGGCCCAGGCGCGGGGTGATCAGCTTGCCGTCCTCGCCGGGCGGGACGGGCGCGTTGCCGGAGCGGATCCGGTCGGCGACCGCGTACAGCCCGGCGGCGAGCCCGGCCTGGTCGGCGGCCGTGACGGTGACGTCGGCCCCGGCGGAGGCGACCGCGTAGGACTCGGGCGCCGCATCCGGGGCGGCCTCGATCCGCGTACGCACCGCCGGACCGGTCCCGGCCTGCGCGGCGACGGCCGGGCGGGGCAGCCCGCGCGCGGCGATCGCGTCGGCGACGGCGGCACCGGCCTTGGCCAGCCGCAGCTCGTCGGGCACGACCACGGTCGCGACGGCCGGAGCGGGGACGGCCTGGCGTACCGGCGCGGCGCTCGGGTGCTCCTGCGGCACCGTGGCGGGGGCCCAGCTGAGCCCGAGCGCGTCGCCGACGCCGTACGCGACTCCGGCGCCGAGCAGTAGCAGGACGAGCACGGCGGCGAGCAGCGACAACGGACGCGGGGGACGGCGATTGTGAAACACGCTCGCATATTAGGGCAGGCCACCCGGGACGGAAGGTCACGAGTTGATCACGGCGGCGGTAGCATGGCGCGCATGGAACTGGCCGACGCCACCGCGATGCTGGCCCGCACCCCCGACACCCTGCGCACACTGCTGTCCGGCCTACCCCGGCAGTGGCTGCACCGAGACGACGGCCCCGAAACCTGGAGCGCGTACGACATCCTCGGCCACCTGCGCCACGGCGACGCCACGAACTGGCTGCCCCGCGCCCAGATGATCATCGAACACGGCACCGGCCGCGCCTTCGAGCCCTTCGACCGGGTCGCCATGCTACGCGAGGCCCCGCAGCCCGTCGACGAGCTGCTCACCGCGTTCGCCGACGCCCGCCGCCGCAGCCTGGAACAGCTCGCCGCGCGGGGCCTCACCGACGCCGACCTGGACCGCCCCGGCAGCCACCCCGAGCTCGGCGAGGTCCGCCTCGGGCAGCTGCTGGCCGCCTGGGTCGCCCACGACCTCACCCACCTCGGCCAGGTCGGCGAGGTCCTGGCCCGCCGCTACCGCACCGACGTGGGGCCCTGGCGCAGGTACATGCCCGCCCTCGACGCCGTCGCCCCGGCCGAGTAAACAGACCCCCGCCCCGGCCAGCGATCTTCGGTTCGGCCGGGGCTCGCGGGCCGGGTGGGGCGGGAGGGGTCGGATTCAGGAAGTTCCCAGGTAGGGCCGTTATCCTCGGCGTCCGAGGGGAGTACCTCACCAGATCCGTTCCGGTCATCACGGACCGGCCCAGCCGGCCCCGGACGGACGCCTGCCGCACGCGGTAGGCGAGGGAGACCTCAGACATCAACGTCTGGAGTCTCGTCATGCCCGTCGACACCCTCGTCGCCGCCCCGACCGCCGCTGCCGCCACGATCGGCACGCCGTGGCTGTGGGCGATCACCGTGGTCGTGCTGCTGGGCCTGCTCGCGCTCGACTTCGTCATCACGCGCAGACCGCACGAGGTCAGCATGCGCGAGGCGGTCGGCTGGACGGTGTTCTACCTGGCCCTGCCGGTCGCCTTCGGCTTCTTCGTCTGGTCGCGCTACGGCGGCACGCCCGCGGTCGAGTTCTTCACCGGGTACGTGGTGGAGAAGTCCCTGTCCGTGGACAACCTGTTCGTGTTCATGCTGCTCCTGACGGCGTTCGCGGTGCCCGCCGCGCTCGCGCAGCGGGTGCTGCTCTACGGCATCGTCGGCGCGCTGGTGCTGCGGGCCGTGTTCATCGCCGCCGGTGCCGCCGTGCTCAAGACCGGCACCTGGGCGTTCGTGCTGTTCGGCGCCGTACTGCTGGTCACCGCCGTGAAGGTGATGCGCGACGCGGTCCGGGGCGGACCGCACGAGATCGACATCGACCGGATGCGCGGCGTGCGGGTGCTGCGCCGGTTCATGCCGGTCACCGAGCAGTACCACGGCTCGCGCCTGACCGTGCGCCGTGACGGCGTCCGCGCGCTCACCCCGATGGCCCTGGTGGTGGCGGCGGTGTTCCTCACCGACATCGTCTTCGCGGTCGACTCCGTCCCCGCCGTGTACGGCGTCACCGAGGACCCGTACCTGGTCTTCGCCACCAACGCCTTCGCCCTGCTGGGCCTGCGCGCGCTGTACTTCGTACTGCACAACGCCCTGGGCAAGCTGCGCTACCTCAACCACGGCCTGGCGATCATCCTGGCCTTCATCGGCGTGAAGCTGGTGCTGCACTGGGCGCACGGCGTGTGGCCCGCCCTGCCCGAGGTGCCGACGCTGCTCTCGCTCGGCGTGATCATCGCGGTGCTGGTGATCGTCACCGTCGCGAGCCTGGTCGCCAACCGCCGCGACGCCCGCGCCCTGGCCGAGGCGGAGGCGGAGGCGGAGGCCGTCGCACCCGCCGAGCCCGCCCGCCGCTGACGCCCACCGCCCCGCGCGGTCGAGGCAAGGAAGGGCCCCTTCTTATCGCTTTGCGAGGTGGAAGGGGCCCTTCTTCACGCCCGGGCGCGGCGCTCAGTTCGGGGCGGTGTCGGTCTGGACCATGGTCTGCGGGCCGCCGCCGGTGAGCGCGTCGGCGATGTGCCCGGCCCAGGACCGGATCGCGGTCCAGTCGCGGAAGTCGCCCTCCGGGGCGCGCAGCGCGGCCGCCACCGCCCGGTCGGCCGCCGTCAGCCGTTCCGGGTCGAGGCGGCCCGCGAAGACACGGTGCTCGCGGGCCCTGGTCGCCTCCGCGATGCCCGCCACGTCGACCGGCTCCTCCCACGTCGAGGGCGGGCCCAGCGGTCCGCTGGAGAACAGCCACACCGGCCTGGCCGCCAGGACCGGCTCGTGCCGCTGCACGAACCAGCGGGCCGGTTGCAGCCACTGGCCCGCGTAGACCGCGCTGCCCAGCACGAACGCGTCGAACGAGGTCATGACCAGGTTGCTGTCCTCGTCCACGTCGGTCTCGGTGACCTCCAGCCCGCGCCCGGACAGCTGCGCCGCGATCGCCTGGGCGACCTCCCGGGTCGACTCGTACTTCGACGCCGAGGCCACCAGCACCTGCCGTACGCCCGGACCGGCGTCGGCGAGCGGCTCGGGCACCGGCTCGAACTCGGCCAGCAGCAGCGGCCGGAGGTCCAGGTCCGGCACGGGCGGCGCCACGGCCGGGACACCGCCGGTCACACTCACGCGGGGGCCCGTTCCAGATCGGCGTCCGCCTGGGCGAGCAGCCGCCGCCCCAGCGCGATGAGCGCCCGGCCCGCGGCCAGCTCGGCGCCGATCTCCGGCACGTCTTCGTCGAACCTGGTCCGTACGGCCTCCCCGGCGCCGTCCAGTGGCGGGGCGTCCGGTCCGGAGACCAGCCGGGCGACCGCGCGGGTGTGCCCCTCCGCGTCCGGTTCGGCGATGCTGACGTCGACACTCCAGTGCGTCATCGGCCCAGACCTCCACGCGGGCTCGCATGGCCCGCACCCCGCCATTGTCCCGCAAACCCCAGGCGGCGGCCCTGACCTGCCCGAATCCGAATGCTTGGGCGCGGCGGCTAGCATCGTGCGGTGCCCCGACCCGTGCTCATCGCGATCGTCGGCATCGACGGCGCGGGCAAGACCACCCTCGCCCGGCAGCTGGCCCGCGACCTGGCCGAGGCGGGCGTGCCCGCCGCGTACTACGAGAACGCGGGCGGGCGGCCCGTGATCAGCCGGATCGCGCGCGCGTTCGGCCGCGCCGACGGCCCCGCGCTGCTCGGCCGGGGCGGCAACCTGCTGGCCGAGGCGACCATCCGCTGGCTGGCCATCGCGCGGACCGTGCTCGGCGCCCGGCTGGGCGGCCGCGTCGCCGTGATGGACCGGTACGCGTACTGCCAGTACGCCGCCATCCGCACCCGGGGGCAGCGCGGCGAACGGCTCGCCCGCCTCGCGTACCGCCTGTTCCCGCGCCCGGATGTCGTCTGCTACCTGGCCGTCGACCCGGCCGAGGCGCAGCGCCGGGTGGAGCTGCGCGGCATCGACCGCGAGGAGCTGGCCTACCTCTGCGCCGCCGACGCCGCCTACCGCGGCCTGCCGGAGTTCGCCGGGTTCACGGTCGTGGACGCGCACGGTTCACCCGACGAGGTCCGCGCGGCGGTGCGGGGCGCGGCCCTGCCGACGCTCAGAGCGAACAGGACGGTCACCCTGCCGCGACGCGGCTAGCGTCGTCCACATGGGAGTTTCGGCGGCGTACGACGCCCACGCGGACTGGTACCACGACTTCATGTCCCCGGCCGCCGGTGACTACCTGGGGCGGGTGCACCGCACCCTCGCCGACCTGCTCGGCCCCGGCCAGGGCGTCTGCCTGGACGTCTGCTGCGGCACCGGGGCGCACGCAACGGCCGTCGCCGCGCTCGGCTGGACCGCGATCGGGGTGGACCTGTCCCGGGGGCAGCTGCGCCACGCGGCCGCCCGGCTACCGGTCGCGGTGGCCGACGCCACGGCGCTGCCGATCGCCGACGGCGGCGTGGACGCGGCGGTGTGCGTGCTGGCCAGCACCGACGTGCCCGAGTACGGGAAGGTCGTCGCGGAGATCGCGCGCGTGCTGCGGCCGGGCGGGCGGTTCGCGCACCTGGGGGTGCACCCGTGCTTCGTGGGCGCGTTCGCGGACTGGGCCGACGCGCCCAGGGTCGTGGTCGATCAGCGCTACGCCGAACGCGGGCACACATTCGAGACGTGGAACCCGCGCGGCGTACGGGCGCGGGTCGGCGGCTGGCAGATCCCGCTCGCCGACCTGCTCAACACGGTCAGCGAGGCGGGACTGCGGCTGGTACGCACCGCCGAGGCCGGGCCGGGTGGCGTACCGGACCTGTTCGGCTTCCTGGCCGTCAAGCACGTGGGCTGACCTCGGCGTGGCCGGGCGCGCCCGGTCAGGCACCCGCTCCGCAGCTGCGCCACGCCCGGGGCTACGACGCGGACAGCAGCTCGCGTACGCGCGGGACGACCTGTTCGGCGTACAGGCCGACGGAGGTCATCATCGCCTCGTGCGGCAGCGTGCCCGAGCTGTACTTCAGCTCGAACCGGGACAGGCCCAGCGCGCGCACCGTCCTGGCGACCTTCGCCGCCACCGTCTCGGGCGAGCCGACGTAGAGCGAACCGGCGTCGGCCTCGGCCTCGAACCGGGCCCGGGTGGTCGGCCCCCAGCCGCGCTCGCGGCCGATCCGGTCGTGCAGCACCCGGTAGTGGGGCCACAGCTGCTCCCGGGCCCGGGCGTCGGTGTCGGCGACGTGGCCGGGCGAGTGCAGTCCGACCGGCAGCTCCGCCACGCCGAACTCGGCGAGCGCGCGGTGGTACAGGTCCACGTAGGGCGCGAAGCGCTCCGGCTGGCCGCCGATGACGGCCAGCATCAGCGGCATCTCGTACCGCGCGGCGCGGACCACCGACTCGGGGCTGCCGCCGACGCCGATCCAGGTGCGGATGCGGCCGGACGCGGTCTTCGGGTAGACGTGCTGGTCGGTCAGCCCGGCGCGCAGCTCGCCCTGCCAGGTGACCGGCCCCTCGTCGAGCAGCCGGTCGAGCAGGTCGAGCTTCTCCTCGAACAGCTCCTGGTACTGGCCGAGGTCGTAGCCGAACAGCGGGAACGACTCGGTGAACGAGCCGCGCCCGAGGATGATCTCGGCGCGGCCGTCGGAGACGGCGTCAAGGGTGGCGAAGCGCTCGTACACCCGGACCGGGTCGTCGGAGCTCAGCACGGTGACGGCCGTGCCCAGCCGGATGCGCTCGGTGCGGGCGGCGATGGCCGCGAGCACGATCTCCGGCGCGGTGACCGCGAAGTCGGCGCGGTGGTGCTCGCCGATGCCGAACGCGTCCACGCCCAGGCGGTCGGCCAGCACGGCCTGCTCCACCACGTTGCGGATGACCTGCGGGTACGGCACCGCGGCGCCGTCGGCGTCCACGGTGACGTCACCGAACGTGTCGAGCGCGAACTCCAGCGGTGCGGACATGCCCAACCTTCTCCCCTGCGATGCGACAGTCGAGCGCAACCGCCCCGCCCCGGCGGCTATTCCCACAGCTGGGACCCGGTCGCGGTCAGGCGTTGCCGAACTGCCACTCCAGGCCGGGCACGGTCGCCGCCAGCTCCTCCATGATCGCCTCGACAGCGTCGGCGCCCGCGTCGGCGGCCACCGTGACCACGATGAACTGCCGGTGCGCGGGCACGTCCACGCGGCCGCCGAGCCCGGCGAAGGCCGCCGCGAACCGCGCACCCACCTCGTCGGTGAGCTGCTCGGCGTAGGCCTGCACGCACAGGTTCGGCCCGCGGCGTACCACCTGGAAGCCCATGCCCTCCAGGATGATCACGTCACCTTCGGCGCAGCCCATCACCAGGCCAGGGCTGGACCGCAGCTCGATCAGGCCGCCGCCCAGGCGCCGGACCGCCACGATCTCGCGCAGCACCTGCCCGTCCTCCTCCTGGAAGGCGAGCGCGATCCGGTCGGGGTCTTCGTCGAGCTCGAACATGGCCGAGATGATGCCACGTCGCCCACCCGCGGCGCCGGTGAGGCCGGTCCGGCAGGACCGTCGGCCGCTGCCGCCATGATCGCCGTCTGCGGTCGGGCGCCGCGCTGCGAGGCCGCGAAATGACCGCGGACGGCGGTCTCAGGGCTGGGCGGCGACGTCCAGGCGGGCCACGAAACGCTTCTGCCACGGGGTCTCCACGGCGTGTCGGGAGTAGTGCGCGCGCACGTAGGCGACGGCCTCGGCGGCGGGGACGCCGTCCAGCACCGCCAGGCAGGCCAGGGCGGTGCCGGTGCGGCCGCGGCCGCCCGCGCAGGCGACCTCGACCCGCTCGTACGCCGCCCGCGCCCATGCCTCCCGCAGCGCGCCGACAGCCGCCGCGCGGTCGGTGGGCAGCCGGAAGTCCCGCCAGTGCAGCCAGCGCGCCGGCCAGCCGACCGCGGGCGGTTCGTAGCCGAGCAGGTACAGGCCGAAGTCGGGGCGCGGGCCGTCGGGCAGCGGTCGGCGCAGCGCGCGGCCGCGCACCAGCCGCCCCGACGGCAGCCGGAGCACCCCGGTCGCGGACGGATCCCAGGTCGCGCTCACCGGACCGACCCTAACCGGCGCACCCGCACCGCACGAAGAGCGCAGGCGGCGGCCCTGGCCCGGCTGCGCCTGACGGACTGAACGCGCCGGATCGCGCCGCCCGGGAGCGGGGACGGGCCGGCGCGCGTCGAAGGTCGGCGGAGGTGAGCGTGATGGCTCGACGACACTGGGCACCGCTGCTGCTGGCCGCGGTGATCGCCCTCGGCGGCTGCGCCGGACGCGGCGGCGAGGCCGCACCGGGCGGCGGCGGCAGCACCGACGGCGACGGCCTGCCCCGGCTGCGCCAGCAGGCACAGGACGCGCTGGCCCGGTATGAAGCCGCGGTCAGGTCCGCGGGCGGCGGGCGGTTGTTCGTGCCGGTACGCCCGCTCACCGACCAGCTCGGCGACTGGGAGCCCGACAACGGCGACCACAAGCTCGCCCTCGCGTCCGGGCAGATCGTCGCGGTGAAGGCGCTGCCGCCGGGGGACGCACGCGGCAAGGTGGTCTGGTCCGACGGCGTCACCAGGGAGTACACCCTGCTGACGCCCGCGCAGGCGATCGCCGCGATAGCGGTGGACGGCCGCGGCAACGACTGCGGCGGCTGTGCTCCGATAGAGGTCACCGGTGCCGTGCTCACCGCCGGCCCGATCGAGACGACCCAGGGCACGGCGACCGTGCCCCGGTGGGAGTTCACCGTCAAGGGCAGCGCGGTCCGGATCGTCCGCGTCGCCGTCGGCGCCGGGGCGACGGTGACGGTGGTCCCGCCGTCGTGGGACCCGTACCACGCCCCCGGCGGGCTGGCGGTCGAGTGGGCAGCCGTCTCGTCCGACCGCTCGCAGCTGGTCGCGCACTTCACCGGCAGTCCCGGCCCGGCCAGCCAGCCGTGCGGGGTGGACTACAGCACCGAGGCGGTCGAGTCCGACACCGCGGTGGTGGTCATCGTGCTCAGCCGACCGCACGCGGCCGACGAGACCTGCGCCTCCATCGGCGCCGCCCGGCAGGCCCCGGTCCGGTTGAGCCGCCCGCTCGGCGAGCGCGCCGTACTGGAGGTCGTGCAGGGCCTGCCGGTGCCGCTGACGGTCACCCCCTGAGGCTGCCGGCGGGCGGTCGGCGCAACCGGGACAGGACTCTGCACCGGCCATACACGTGAGAGAACTCGGGTGCGGGTCCCATCGGTCGCCGATGGGACCCGCACCGCCCACAGGTGTCAGCGCAGCGTGGGGACGCCACCGCCGTCCGCGAGGGCGATCTCCACGCCGGGCAGGTCGCCCGCCCAGCGGTCGGCGACGGCGGCCAGCCCCGCGGCGTCCGGCGGCCGTGCGCCCAACCCGATCGCGAACCGGACCACCGGCCCCTGCCCGAGCGGGCGCGGCCAGCCGTGCGCGTCGGTGGCACCGGCCGCCTCCAGCGCCGCGAGCAGCGCCCGCATCCGGCCCCGGACCCGGCCCAGCAGCTCCGCCAGCGCGTCCGGGTGCTCGGCCCGGACGGAGACCACCGCCCACGCGGCGTGGCGGCGGTGCAGCGGCGGTGGCGCCGACAGCAGGTGCCGGGCGTCGGCGCCGGTCCCGGCCGCCTCCTCCAGCAGCTCCCACGCCTGGTAGAGCTCCTGGGTGAGCAGGTCCGCCAGCCCGGAGCCCACCTGCTCGGTGCACGAGCGCACCGGCGCGGTCGGCGTCAGCACGGTGCACGGCGGCGCGGCAGGGCGGTCCGGGCCCACGTCCGAGCCTCCGCCGGGCCCGGTCGGAGCAGACACCGCCGCGGCGCCGCCGGTCGGATCGAGGGCGATCGGGTCGCGCCAGTCCCAGGCCGCCCAGTCGCCGAAGAAGCGGCGCAGCAGCTGCTCGGGCTCGGCCGGGCCCGCGGCGCGCACGGTGCGGGCCGCCAGCACCGTCCACGCCAGACCCGGCAGGCCGCCGAAGGGCGCGGCGTCCAGACCGCGTGCCTTGGCCCACGCCTTGGCCTCGCGGGCGAGCTGGACGAACGCCGCCCGGTCGGAGGCGACGGCGGCCTCGACCGCGGCCGCGTCGGAGACCGCGCTGAGCGCGATCGCGGCCGCCTCACCCAGCTCGTCGCGCCGCGCCACCGCCGTGTCCGGGTCGAGCGCACCGGTGCCGACCAGCACCAGGTCCACGTCGAGCCCGTACGCGGACAGGCGCAGGCCGGGCACGCGGGCGCCGGTGACCTGCCGGACCCGTACCGCGTCGGGCAGGGCCGCGACCACCCGGGGCCGGATGCCGCCCGGGGGCACCTCGCCCGGCAGGGCCGCCACCAGGTCGAGATCGCCGCCCGGCAGTTCGCAGCCCAGCGCCCGCGAACCGACCACGTGCACGACCGCCTCCGGTAGCGCGGCCCGCACCGCCGCCACGATCCGCGCCGCGGCGGCGGCGTCCGATCGGCTGGTGGCGGCCGGTGCCGACCCGGCGGCCGGCGGCCCCGACCGAGGACCAGCTGCCGCGATGGACGATCCGGCGGCCGACGGTCCGGCGGCCGTGGACGTGTCGGCGGCCGACGGTCCGGCTGCGTTGGACGTGTCGGCGGCCGACGGCAGCGCCTGGGGCGCGGGCGGGTCGGTCAGCCAGCGCAGCTCGCCGGTGCCCAGGGTGAGCACGGCCCGGGGGCGCATGGGCTCGTCGCCGCGCCGCGACAGCAGCACCAGCTCCCCGACCCGCGCGGCGGCCGGGTCCAGCCGGGCGGCGCAGGCGGCGGCGGTCTGCTGCGGGTCGCGGCTGCGGCCCAGCGTCAGGTGCGGGGTGTAGCCCTCGGCCCGCCCCCGGCAGCGCGGGAACCGGTCGGCGAAGACCCGGTGCAGCCGTGCCCACGGCTGCTCGCCGGCCGCGGCCGGGTCGAGCCATACCGTGGCGTCGTCGCGGTGGCCGAACGTGTGCACCCCGGCCAGCGTCGCGGTGAACGGGGCCAGCTCCGCCGCGGCCGCCGACAGCAGCGGCGCCGCCTGCTCGAACGCGGCCTCGGGCACGAATCCGAACAGGATGTTCACGTGCGGCGGCCAGCGGTCGAAGCTCGGGTCGTGCTCGGCCCGCAGCTGCTGGAGCGCCGGCCACAGCCGCTCGGGCGGCAGCCAGGCCAGCGCGGTCCGGGCCGTGGGCGCCGCGTCGAGCACCGCGCCGGCGGCGTCGCCGAAGTCCAGCTCGGCGAGCACGCCGTAGTGGTCGGACGGGAACAGGACCCGGTCGGCCGCACCGGCCGGATGGGGCTGCGGCCGGTCGCCCAGCAGCAGTGCGGCGGCCGGGCGCGCCGTGCCGCGCAGCATGATCCGGTCCAGCCGCGAGGCCCGGCCGGACAGCGACGACACCGCCGCGAGCGGGTTGGCGACCGGGTCGAAGGTCGGGGTCCGGTCCTCGGGACCGTGTACGAGCGTCCAGGCGTCGCCCAGTCCGAGGGTGCCCGCGAGCCCGTCGGAGCCGTCGTTGAAGTCCCCGACCAGCACCAGGTCGCCCGGGACACCCCCCAGGCCCTCAGCGAGCCGGGTCAGCTCGGCCTGCCGCCGCTGCGGGCCGCCCTCGGCGTGGTCGCTGGTCAGGTGGGTCGCCGCGACGACCAGCGGGCCGGTCGCGCCGTCGACGGCGACGGCCGTCAGCGCCTTGTACGGCCCCAGCCGGTGCCAGCCGACCTCGCGCACCGGCAGCCTGCTGAGCAGCACCAGTCCGCACTGCTCGACCTCGCGCACGTCGGCGCAGACGGTGTACCGCTCGCGTACCCACGGCTGGGCCAGCAGCAGGTCCAGCAGCGCCGGCTCGACCTCCTGCAGCGCGATCACGTCGGCGTCGGCGGCCCGCAGCGCCGCCAGCAGCAGCGGCCGCCGCAGCGCGGTGTCGATCAGCTCGCCGTCGTAGCGGTCCCAGAGCGTGTTCCAGGTCAGCACCCGCAGCCGGGGCGGGCCCGGCACAGCGGCGGCGGCCACCGTCGGCTGCCAGCCGTCGCGCCAGGTGTACGCCGTACCCGCGGTGAAGAACGGCGCCCGCAGCGCCTGCTCGTCCCGGACCCGGCCGGCGGTGCTGGAGTCGAGGCGGTCCACGCCCGCGGCGCGGTCCCAGACGATCTCCCCGTCGGCCTCGATGTAGAGCACGCGGTGCCACGGGATGTCGCCGCCGGGCACGAAGGCGGGCAGCGCGACCCGCTTGGGAGCCGCGGTGCGCTGCGAGACCCCGAGCACGAAGCGGGCGGGGTCGAACCGGGGGTCCCACCGGACCCGGTGGTAGATGTCCTCACTGGTACGCATGGCGCGCCCAGTATCGCCCCACCGTGTCCCTCCCCTCACCGCATTTAGGTGCAGTTTCGGGGAAAGTGCTGGAATCCCGGCCGAGATTCCTGCACTTTCCCCGAAACTGCACGCCGCCCGTTCGCGCGGGCGGGCGGCGGGCGGCGGGCGGCGGGCGGCGGTCAGCCCTTGACGCCGGTCAGGGTGACGCCCTGGACGAAGGCTTTCTGGGCGAAGAAGAAGACGACCAGGACGGGCAGGATGGTCAGCATGGTGGCCGCGCTGACCAGGTGCCATTCGACGTGGTGCAGGCTGCGGAAGCCGGCCAGCCCGAGCGAGACGGTCCAGGCCTGCTCGTTCTCGCTGGCGTACAGCAGGGGGCCGTAGTAGTCGTTCCAGGCGTAGAAGAACTGGAACATGGCCGCCGCCGCGATGCCGGGGCGGGCCATCGGCACGATGACCTGCCAGAGCGTGCGCCACTCCCCCGCACCGTCCACCCGGGCCGCGTCGAGGTACTCGTCCGGGATGGTGAGCATGAACTGGCGCAGCAGGAAGATGGAGAACGCGTCCCCGGCCAGCATCGGCAGGATCAGCGGCCACAGCGAGCCGGTCAGGCCCGCATCGGCCCAGAACAGGTACAGCGGCACCGTGGTGACCTGCGGCGGCAGCATCATCATGCAGATGATCGCGATCATGGTGGTCTGCCGCCCGCGCCAGCGCAGCTTGGCCAGCCCGTACGCGGCGGGGACGCTGGCCAGCAGCATGAACACCGTGGCCAGCCCCGCGTAGAGCACCGTGTTGAGCAGGTAGCGCAGCAGCGGGGCCCGGCTGAACGCGTCGGCGTAGTTCTCCGGGTGCCACGTCGTCGGCCACAGCTGCGAGGTCAGCGCCTGGTCGCTGGTCATGAACGAGGTCAGCGCCAGGAACAGCACCGGGGCGACGAACATGACCGCCAGCGCGATCATCACGCTGTGCCGGGCGACCAGCAGCAGGAACGGCTGCTTCTTGGCGTTCACTTCGCATACTCCCGGAATCGGCGCAGCAGGATCAGGGTGCCCGTGATGGAGACCGCGAACAGCACCACTGCCAGCACGTTGGCGTAGCCGAGCACGTGGTAGCGGAAGCCGACGACGTACAGCCAGAGCGGGTAGGTGAAGGTGGACCCGTTGGGGTAGCCGAACGTGTCGGAGATGCCGCCACCGCCGGTGACCGCGCCGGAGGCGACGCTGGCGGCCACGGCCGCCTGGGTGAAGTACTGCAGGGTGCCGATGATCCCGGTGATCGCGGCGAACAGCAGCACCGGCGAGATGCCGGGCAGGGTGACGTACCGGAAGCGCTGCCAGGTGCCCGCGCCGTCCAGCGCGGCCGCCTCGTGCAGCTCGACCGGGACGTCCAGCAGCGCCGCGACGAAGATCATCATCAGGTCGCCGACGCCCCACAGCGCGAGCAGCACCAGCGACGGCTTGGACCAGTCCGGATCGTTGAACCACAGCGGCGGATCGCTGACGCCGAGGTGGCTCAGCAACGTGCTGACCGGGCCGGTGCCCGGCTTGAGCAGCAGCACGAAGGCGAGCGTGGCGGCAACCGGCGGCGCCAGCGCGGGCAGGTAGAACAGCGTCCGGTAGGCACTGCGCCCGCGCTTGACCTGGTTGAGCAGGATCGCGGTGAGCAGCGCCCCGAGCATCCGGGCCGGGACCATCACCACGACCAGCCACAGCGTGTTCCGGGCCGCCTTGACGACGTTGTCGTCGGTCAGCAGGAACCGCCAGTTGTCCAGGCCCACCCACTCCGGCGCCTCGATCATGTTGAACCGGGTGAAGGAGAAGTAGACCGCCGCCAGCAGCGGGTAGACCAGGAACACGACCAGGCCGAGCAGGACCGGGGCGACGAAGACGTACGGCGTGAGCCTGCGCCGCGTCCTGAGCGAGAGCAGGCGGGAGGTGCCGGGAGACCCGGCACCCGCGCGTACCACGGTGGCCACGGTCAGCCGGCCAGCTTGACGAGGTTGTCGATCTGCTCGTCCACCCTGGCCAGTCCGGCGCCCAGATCCGTGCTCTTGCCGGACTGGTACTCCTGGAGGAACGCCGACAGCTCCTCCTGGTAGGCGGCGCCGACCACGCTCGGCGGGGTGGTCGTGGTGCCCGGGTTGGCGAAGATGTCCAGGAACACCTGGAACTCCGGGTCCACCACCAGGTCCTTGCTGGCCAGCGCGTCACTGGTGGTGGGCACGTTGCGGATGCCGTTGCTGAGCCTCACGATCGCGGCGGTGTCGCTGGTGAGGAACTTCAGCAGCGCCCAGGCCGCCTCCGGGTTCTTCGCGGTACGGGACACGCCGATGACGTTGCCCGTCACATAGCCGGCGCCGTAGCGGGCCGGGTCGGTCACCGGCAGCGGCGCCACCCCGAACGGCACATCCTCGGCCTGGTCGCGCAGGAACGCCATGCGCCACTCGCCGTCCACCGCGATGGCCACCTTGCCCCTGTGGAAGGCGTTGTCGGCGCCCCACTCGTCGCCGAGGGAGGCGCGGAACCTCTCCAGCTTGTCGTAGCCGTACCAGTCGACCAGCTCTTTCTGCCACGCGAACAGCTCGCGCCACTTCGGGTCGCTGCCGATGGCCGACGTGCCGTCCGCCTTGAGCCAGGTCGCGCCGACCGCGGGGGCCAGGTGCGCCGGGGAGTTCTCGTAGAAGCCGAAGCTGGGCAGGAACCCGGCCCGCACGATGGTGCCGTCGGGCTTGCGGACGGTCAGCTTCTTGGCCAGGTCGGTCAGCTCGGCGAGGGTCTTCGGCGGGGCGGTGACACCGGCCTCGGCGAAGATCTTCTTGTTGTAGTACAGGCCGTACACGTCGGCCAGGAACGGCATGGCGCACCGCTTGCCCCGGAACTCGGTGTAGGACTTCACCACCGCCGGGTACCGGTCCATCGCGACCCCGTCGCGCTGCAGGTACGGCGCGAGGTCGGTCCAGGCGCCCGAGGAGCAGAACTTGCCCACGATGTCGGTGGAGTAGCTCAGGCCGAGGTCGGGACCCTGGCCCGCGCCGATCGCCTGGAGCATCTTGGTGTCGTCCTGGCCGCCCTTCACCACGACCTTCACCTTCGGATACCTCGTCTGGAAGTCGGCCACGATGTCGTCGACGGCCTTGGCCTCGCGGTCGGTGAAGAAGTGCCAGAACTCGACCTCGCCGGAGGGCTCGACTCCGGCGCTGGCGACCGGCGCCGGGGCCGCGCCGGGGGTGCACCCGGCCGCGGCGGTCAGCAGCAGGCCCGCCGTCAGCGCGACGGCGGCCAGCCTGGTGGCGGAAGTAGACAAGGAACGCTCCTCTGGGGTGGGTCTCGCGGATCGGTGGCGCGCCGAGCAGATCACCGGACAGGTCCGGTGATCTCTAAGAACTCAATAGGCAAGTAGGCTTACTATCGCCACCGCGCTATCCGGTGTCAAGGGCCGCCACTTCGGCCCGAACGGCCGATCCGCGGGCGCACAACGCTTGACCCCGCGCGATTTACGTACTTAACATCCTCATCAGTCGAACAGTAAGTCAGTTTGCCTATCCGGCAGGCACCGTGCTCGCTCCCGTCCGGCCCCGGCCGGACCGTGACCGAAGGAGTCACATGCGCACCGCACCACGGACGGCGTACCGCCTGGCCGCCGCCTTACTCGGCGCCCTGGTCCTGACCGCCGCCGCACCGCTGACCCAGGCCGCCGCCGCGACCACCCGGTACGAGGCCGAGAACGCGGCGATCTCGCAGGGCGTGGCCGAGGCCAACCACCTCGGCTACTCCGGCACCGGCTTCGTCAACACCGACAACGTCACCGGCAGCTACGTGCAGTGGACCGTCACCGCACCCAGCGCGGGCAGTGCCACCGTCGCGATCCGCTACAGCAACGGCACCACCACCGGCCGCCCCGCCGACATCGCCGTCAACGGCGCCGTCGTGGCGGCGGCCGCCGCGTTCGGGTCCACCGGCAACTGGGACACCTGGGCGACCAAGACGCTCACCGTCACACTGAACGCGGGCAGCAACACCGTGCGGATCACCGCCACCAGCGCCGCCGGCACCGCCAACCTCGACTACCTCGACCTGACCACCGGCTCGACCGGCACCGGCCCGGCCATCCCGTTCGGCAGCCACCAGTACGCGTACGCCGCGGGCACGCTCAAGCCGACCGGCGCGCAGTCCACCCTGGACGCGGCCGTGGTGACGTACTACAACAAGTGGAAGGCCGCGTTCGTCAAGCAGAACTGCGGCAACGGCTGGTACGAGGTCATCTCACCCGACGCCGACCACCCGTACGTCGCCGAGGCGCAGGGCTACGGCATGGTCGTCACCGCGCTGATGGCCGGCGCGGACGCGAACGCCAAGACCGTGTTCGACGGCATGGTGAAGTACATGCTGGCCCACCCGTCGGTCAACAACGCCAATCTGCTCGCCGCCGAGCAGGACGTCAACTGCACCAGCGTCAACGGCTCCGACTCGGCCACCGACGGCGACCTCGACGTGGCACTGGGCCTGCTCATGGCCGACAAGCAGTGGGGCAGCACCGGCACGTACAACTACAGGCAGCTCGCGGTCAACCACATCAACGCGATCAAGGCCAGCGAGGTCAACCCGACCACGAAGCTGATGCTGCTGGGCGACTGGAGCACCTCTGGCGACCCGCTGTACTGGACCACCCGCCCGTCCGACTTCCACCTGGACCACTTCCGGGCGTTCAAGGCGGCCACCGGCGACACGTTCTGGGACACCGTACGCACCAGCCACCAGAACCTGATCACCAACCTGCAGACGCAGTACGCCCCGAGCACCGGCCTGCTGCCCGACTTCGTGGTCAACACCAACACCACCGCCAAGCCCGCCCCCGGCGAGGTGCTGGAGGACCCCAACGACGGCAAGTACTACTGGAACTCCTGCCGCACGCCGTGGCGCATCGGCACCGACGCGGTCACCGGCGGCGGGGCGGCCTCGCTCGCCTCGGCGCGCAAGCTCAACACCTGGATCAAGTCGAAGACCGGCGGCAATCCGAACAGCATCGCGGTCGGCTACTCGCTGAGCGGCACCCAGATCAGCGCCGGCAGCGAGCCGGCCTTCTTCGCCCCGTTCGCGGTCGCGGCGATGACCGACTCCGGCAGCCAGGCCTGGCTCGACTCGCTCTGGACCAAGATGGTCAACACGTCGTTCACCAGCAGCGACTACTACTCCACCAGCATCCAGCTCCAGGTCATGATCGTCGCCAGCGGCAACTACTGGCTGCCCTGACCGGTCACGGCGGTGGGGCCGGTCCGCCCGGCCCCACCGCCGTGCACCTCGACCGCAGCGCGAGCTCAGGAGCCGGCAGGCCAGGTGACCTGGGTGGAGTGGTAGTAGCCGATGCCCATGACCCGCCAGCGCGGCCCCTGCGCGCCGAGCCTGCCCTTGAACGCGCTCAGGTTGTGCGTCGAGTACGGCGACCAGCCCAGCTCCGCGATCGCGGGCAGGCGCGGGAACGCCATGTAGTCCAGGTCGGCGGTGGTCCGGATCGTCTCGGTCCACAGCGGCGCCTCGACGCCGAGCACCGACGACTCGCCGACACCGCTGAGGTAGGCGCCGGGGTTCCAGTCGTACGCCTTGTCGACGTCGATGAGCCCGGCCCACTTCTGCCCCAGCCGGGTGCTGCTCTTGTACTTCATGTCCAGGTAGGTGCGGCTGGCCGGCGACATGATCACCTTGGTGCCGTTCGCGGCCGCGCCCGCCACGGCCGCGTCGCTGGTGCCCGTGCCCCAGAACTGCGCGATCCGCGACGGCTGCGGGCCGGCGTGCACGACGTCGTGCCAGCCGAGCACCGTCTTGCCGTGCGCGGCGACGATCTGCTGCACCCGGTCGATGAAGGTGGTGTAGTCGGCGGCGGTGGTGGAGCTGGCCTCGTCGCCGCCGATGTGCAGGTACGGCCCCGGCGTCAGCGCGGCCAGCTCCCCGACCACCTGGTCGATGAAGGTGTACGTCAGCTCCAGCGGCACGCACAGCGAGCTGAACCCGACGGCGGTGCCGGTGTACCGCGCCGGCGCGACCCCGTCGCAGTTGAGCTGGGCGTACGAGGCCAGCGCGGCATTGGTGTGCCCCGGCATGTCGATCTCGGGCACGATCGTGATGTAGCGCGAGGCGGCGTAGGCGACCAGCGCGGTGTAGTCGGCCTGCGTGTAGTAGCCGCCCGGATCCCCGCCGACCGCGGTCGCGCCGCCGTACCCGGCCAGGTTCGGCCAGCTGCTGATCGCGATACGCCAGCCCTGGTCGTCGGACAGGTGCAGGTGCAGGTAGTTCACCTTGTACAGGGCGAGCTGGTCGAGGTAGCGGCGCACCGCCGCGGGCGCGAAGAAGTGGCGGGCCACGTCGAGCATCGCGCCCCGGTAGGCGAAGCGCGGGTAGTCGACCACGTGCGCCCCGCCGACCTGCCACGGTCCGGTCTGGACGGTGGCCGCCTCGACGGCGGGCGGCAGCAGCTGCCGCAGCGTCTGCACCCCGGCGAACAGGCCGGCGGGCTGGTTCGCCCGTACCGTGATCGCGGTCGCGGTGACGTCGAGCTGGTAGCCCTGGGCGCCGACCGAGGCGGGCGCGCCGGTCAGCAGCAGCGCGATGCCGCTCGGCGAGCCGCTGGGGGCGGCCGCCACCGGCAGCGGGAAACCGGTCGAGGGGCGCAGGATGCCCGCGAGGTAGTCGCCGATGCCCGTCGCGGCCGCCGAGCCCGGTTCGGTGTAGATCGCGGTCGCCGAGCCGATGGTGTAGGTGACACCGGCCGTGGGCGTGGCCGTGACCGGCGCCGGCACGACCGAGGTGAGCGGGACGGGGGCGGCCAGCGCCTCGGTGCCGGAGACGAGGACGGCCGCGCCGGTGGCGGCGGCCAGGACGAGTGCGGACAGAGTGCGGCGTACACCACGACCGTTCATGGTCGGCCTCCGGAACGCGCCAGGGTGCCGCCCAGAAGCCGAACGACACAGTGAAGGTTGTGCATGTCCAGTCCCACCAGACTAGAGACCGGACGCCGATACGGCAATCAACCTTCCTATCACCAGACCCGCCCGTCCGCGCAGGCCGATCGCCGTCCGACAATTTCGGGGAAAGTGCGGGAATCCAGGCCAGGATTCCCGCACTTTCCCCGAGACTGCGGCAGAGCGGAGCGGGTGCGGTCAGTAGGCAGGCCAGAGGACCCCGGCGGCGCCGCCGCCGCGGCGGGTGGGCTCGGCCGCTGCGACCAGGCGGCCGCCGCCGAGGAACTCGATGCCGGTGGCGGCGCCGATCTCCGGGTTCGGCGCGAACACGTGGCCCAGCGCCGCCAGCCCCGGCTGCTCCGGGGCGAATCCCGGTTCGGCCTGCACCGCGGCCGTGTTGCGCTGCGTGGCGCGGGCCGCGGCCACCGCCTCGGGCAGGGTCATCCCCAGGTCCAGCCGGTTGACCAGGATCTGCAGCACGGTCGTGATGATCGTCGAGCCGCCCGGCGTGCCGACCGCGAGGTACGGCTTGCCGTGCGACAGCACGATCGTCGGCGCCATCGAGCTGCGCGGCCGCTTGCCCGGCCCCGGCAGGTTCGGGTCGGGCGCACCGCCCTGGGTGGGCGTGAAGTTGAAGTCGGTCATCTCGTTGTTGAGCAGGAAGCCGCGACCCGGGACCACCATGGCGTTGCCGCCGGTCTGCTCGATGGTCAGCGTGTACACGACCACGTTGCCCCACCGGTCGGCCACGGTCAGGTTGGTGGTCGACTGGCCCTCGGTCACCGACTCGCCCGGCGCCGCCGTCGCGCACCCGGTGTAGGACCCGTCGGGCTCGCCCGGCGCGACCGGCTTGACGAGCGCGTGCGCCGGGTCGATCAGGCAGGCGCGCTCCTTGGCGAACCCGTCGGTCAGCAGCTCGTCGAGCAGCGGGCGCGGGGTGTAGTCGCCGACGTAGCGGTTGCGGTCGGCGAACGCCAGCGCGCTGGCCTCCAGGTAGTGGTGCAGCGCCTCGGTGCGGCTCATCGCCGAGAGGTCGGAGTTCTCCAGGATGTTCAGCGCCTCGCCGACCGCCTGGCCGCCGCTGGAGGGCGTGGCCATGCCGTACACGTCCAGGCCGCGGTAGGCGACGTGGGTCGGCTCGGGGGTGCGCACGCGGTAGGCGGCCAGGTCCGAGGCGGCCATGGTGCCGGGCCGGATCGGGTACGGCCAGACGGTGCCCGGCGCGGACACCACCGGCGGGTGCTGCACCGTGCCGACGATGTCGGCGCCGATCGCACCCCGGTAGAAGGCGCCGGTGCCCTCCCGGCCGAGCTGCCGGTAGGTGCGGGCCAGGTCCTTGTTGCGGAACACCGAGCCGACGGCCGGCGGCTGCCCGTCCGGCAGGTACAGCGCGCTGGTGGAGGTGAACTGGCTGAACGCGGCCGCGTTGTCGCTGATCTGGGTGCGGAACGTGGCGTCGACCAGGAAGCCCCGGTCGGCGACCTGCTCGGCCGGGCGCAGCGCCTGGGCCAGGCTGGTCGTACCCCAGCTGCGCAGCGCCTGCTGCCAGGTGGCCAGGGTGCCCGGCACACCCGCGGCGACGCCGCTGACGCGCGCCTCCTGGAACTGGTACGGCAGGCCGGTGGCCGGGTCGACGAAGGCGTTCTCCGTCATGGTCATCGGGGCGGTCTCGCGGCCGTCGATGGTGTGCACGCGCCGGTCGCGGGCGCTGTAGTAGACGAGGAAGCCGCCGCCGCCGATGCCGGCCGAGAACGGCTCGGTGACGCCGAGCGTGGCCGCGGCCGCGACCGCGGCGTCGACCGCGTTGCCGCCCCGGCGCAGCACGTCCAGGCCGACGCGGGTGGCGTCGGGGTCGACGGTGGACACGGCACCGCCGTACCCCTCGGCGGTGGGCTGCCGGTCGGCGGCGGGCGGGTCGGCGTACGCGGGAGCAGTGATGACGGTCGACAGCAGTGCGGCCCCGGCCAGCGCGACCAGTGCACGGTGGTGCCTGAGTCTCATGACGTTCCTCCACTTAGGAAACTTCCCGCCCACCGTATGCGGTAGCGGCGACAAGCGCATCCGTCGTGGGTTTTGCGACCGATTGGTCTATCTTACCCGTTTTACTGAAGGTTCTCGGCCGACTAGGAGTCCGCCCAGGTCACATCGAGGGGCTGGACGGAACAGCCTCGCCCGTCCCGCGCATGGCGCCGCGGCGGCGGGCGTACACGGCCAGCGGAATCGCCGTGGCGAGCACCGCCAGCGCGACCGTGGCCGCGCCCGAGGCCAGCAGCGTGCCGCCGGGGCCGAGCAGGTTCACCAGCGGGCCGCCGATCGCCGCCCCGATCGGGGCCGCCGCGACCATCACCGAGCCGCGGGCGGCCAGCACCGCGGGCAGGTCGGCCGGGTCCGCGGCGGCCTGGAACAGGGTCACGTTGAAGGCCGGGAACGGACCGTAGATGATCCCGCCGACCGCCATCCCGGCCATGGTCGCCCAGGCCGAGGTGGTGAACCCGAACGGGAGCAGGCAGGCGCCCCACCCCGCGATGACCGCGATCGCGAACGGCCACGGCGACACCTGGCGCAGCGTGCCCGCGAGCAGGCCGCCGACCAGGGCGCCGATGCCGAACACGGCCCAGTAGACGCCGAGGAACCCCGCGTCGCGGCCGAGCACGTCGACGATGAACAGCGGGAGGGCGACCTCGACCGGGCCGTACAGGAAGAAGAAGACCGCGGTCAGCGCGAGCAGGCCGAGCAGCTGGGGACGCCGGGCCAGGATGCGGAACCCGCCCGTGGACGGCGGCGCCTCGCCCGGCGCGACGGCCGCCGCGGGCAGGCGCCGCAGCTGAGCGGCGAGCACCAGGTACGTGGCGGCGTCGAAGGCGAGCACGGACGCCGGTCCGGCGAGCGCGACCAGCACTCCGGCCAGCGGCGGCCCGAGGATGATCGCGGTGGTCTGGGCGGTGCCCAGCAGCGTGTTGGCGGGCAGCCGCTGCGCGGCCGGGACCAGGGCACTGACCAGGGTGTACGTGCCCGCCGTGCCCCACGCGGCCAGCAGTGACGACAGCGCGAGCAGGACCACGTACAGGGTGGGGGTGAGCACCCCGAGCAGGTGGCACGCGGCGGCGGCGCCGAGGGTGGACGCGCGCAGCAGCGCGTTGGCGATGACCAGGCGGCGCGGGTCGACCCGGCTCAGCCAGCGGGCGAGCGCGGCGGCGCCCAGCGCGGCGGGCAGCGTGTACGCGGCGACCGCCGCCCCCACCACCAGCGCCGCCCGCTCCGGCGCGGTGATCTGGATGGCCAGCCACGAGATCGCCACCACGCTCAGGCCGTCGCCGAGGAAGGACACCGCCTCCCCGGACAGCAGCCGCCGGAACCCCGGCACCCGCAGCACCTCCCTGTACGCGGCCGGAACCAGCCGTTTCGCCATGCGCATCGGGCAAGACTGACAGTTCAAGCCCGGTTGAGGTCAACCCGGGAACCAGTCGGGTTCGTCACGGCTCTCCTGCTGTGCACCTGCCCCGAGCCCCGAGGAGACGACCATGACCGCACCGTATCGACGTACCGGGATCGCCGTGCTGCTGGCCGCCTGCGCCGCGCTCGCCGCCTGCACCGGCGGGCAGGCTCCGACCGCCGCCGCGAGCAGCGCCGCCGCGCCCGCGTCACCCCCGGCGGCGTGCGGTTCGCCGGTCGAGACCGGGCCGCTGCCCGACTGGGCCAGCGCCGGCTTCTCGGGCAGCTCCGCCATCCCGCACGTGTTCGGCCGCAACGGCGACATCGCCGCCGTCCTGTTCGCCCACCCGCTGACGGCCGCGCGCACCGACGGCATGAGCAACAAGATCCTGTGGGTGTCGCACCCGCAGCCGACGTCCGACCCGCTCGTGATCACCGGACGGCTCGACGGAACGGGCGACCCGGTGGTCCGCACGGTCGACGGCGGCCCCGGCCCCTCGATCATCGACTTCCCGCAGGCCGGCTGCTGGCGCCTCACCCTGACCTGGTCCGGCCACACCGACACGCTCGACCTCGTCTACGCGTGACCGTCGCGCACGGCGTTACACCACATGGGGTGTACGTACACCCGATGAGGTGTGACGCGCGGAGGACTTCGCCGAACTGATCGAGATGACGGGCTTCTTCGACGGCGAGCGGTTCCTGGCGGCCAGGCACCGCTGCGCGCAACGGTTGGCGCAGGCCGAGGCGGCACCGCCAGACATTGACATACCACGATCGGCGGGACTATCGTCGGCGGCTGGTTGGCCACCTCCGCTGAGGGACGTCTCGTCCCACCCGGGTTGATGCCGGAGACCGGCTGACGGTTCACATCCGTCTGCTCGTTCCTCTCACCCGGGAGATCGCATGCTCCGTACCCCCTCTCTGCCCGCGCCCGGTCGATCACGGCTGGCCGCCGCGCTGGTGTCCGCCCTGGCCGTCCTGGCCGGTTCCATCGCGGTGCTGGTCACCGCCGCCCCGACCGCGTACGCCGCGAGCGCATTCACCTCCACGGCCGTCAACCGCAACGGCGGCAACTGCGCCGACGTGCCCAACGGCACGGCCACCAACGGCACGCAGCTCATCCAGTGGAGCTGCAACGGCGGCGGCAACCAGAACCTCGTCTTCACGCCGGTCGCGGGCACGTCCGACCAGTACACGATCGGCACGGTCAACGCGGGCAAGTGCGTCGACGTCAACGGGGCGTCGACCGCCGACAACGCCACGATCATCCAGTGGAGCTGCGGCACCGGCACCAACCAGCGGTTCCGGCTGGTCCCGGTCGCGGTCGGCGGCACCGACCGCACGTTCAACCTGCAGGCGGTGCACTCCGGCAAGTGCGTGGTGCCCGCGGGCGGGTCGGCGGCGAGCAACACCGGCCTGGTGCAGCTGGCCTGCGGCACGGCCACCTCCCGGGTATGGCGCCTGGCCGGCTACCCGCTCGGCACCAGCCCGTCGGCCTCACCCTCGACCTCCCCCGCGCCCTCGACCTCGCCGGGCGGCACCCCGCCGTCGGGGACGGTGCGGGTGTTCTGGCTCAAGCCGTCGGACGTGCCCTACGACCAGCGCTACCCCGACGGCATCGCCGCCGTCATGCGCGAGGCGCAGCGCTACTACCTGCAGGAACTCGGCAAGACGTTCCGGTTGAACACCGTCGTGGTCGAGGTCGTCAACGGCGACCACGTCCGCAGCTGGTACGAGAACACGCCCAACGGCGGGGACAAGTACTGGTGGTCGGTGACGAACATGCAGCAGGAGCTGGCGCGCAAGCTGAGTCTGCGCAACCCGGACAGCCGCTGGCTGTGCGTCGGTGAGATCAGCGCCGAGGGCGACGGGGCCGGTGGCGGCGGCAGCCCCGGCTGGGTGGTGCTCAGCGGCCACGACGCCGACGGGGCGGCCGGCATCAGCGGCCAGTCGATGAACCGCTGGTACGGCGGCATGGTGCACGAACTCGGCCACGCCTTCGGCCTGCCCGACGCCGCCTCGACCGACGGCACGCCGATGTCGGCGTCGTTCTACAGCTACCCGAACACGCACTTCAGCCAGGCGCAGAAGAACGCGATCCTGGCCGGGCCGTACGGCAGCTTCCTGTACTGAGCCGGTGCCGGGGCCCGCGACGGCGCGCGGGCCCCGGCGCGGCCGGTCACACCGTGGCGGGCTCGACGCTGGGCGGCAGTGGCAGCGGCAGGCCCGGCAGCCCGTCGATGCTGGTCGCGACGTGGTCCTTGCCCGTGAAGTACGCCGACAGCGAGGCGTCGTCCTCCCGCTCGAACCGGCGCCGGTGCAGGTCGCGGTCCTCGTCGTAGGTCATGAACGGGACGGCGTAGCCGCAGGTGTCGCGGACGAGCTCGGCGTGCACCACGATGATCGCGCGCAGGCCGTGGCCGCGGTGGTCGATGCCCGGGAAGTGCGCCAGCAGCTCGGGGAAGCGGGGGTCGTCGCGGAAGACCGGCTCGCCGCGCCCGTGCACCCGCACGATGTTCGGCGGACCCTGGAAGGCGCACCACATGAGCGTGATGCGGCCGTTCTCCCGCAGGTGCGCGATGGTCTCGGCGTTGCTGCCCGCGAAGTCCAGATAGGCCACGGCGTGCTCGTCGAGCACGGCGAACGAACCGGTCAGACCCTTCGGCGACAGGTTGATCGTCCCGTCGCCGGCCAGTGGCGCGGTCGCGGTGAAGAACATCTGCTGCGCCTCGATGAACTCGCGCAGGCGGCCGTCGATGCGCTCGTAGGTCTTGCCCATGGTGCACTCCTCCCCGCCCATCGTGCCGGCGGACGGGCAGCCCGCCGGGCGGTGGACGGAGCTGCCGCACCCGCACGCTACTCCGCCGGGCGGCCCGCCGCCGCCCCGGGCGGTCCGGGTCCCAGCGGGCGCACACGGTCAGGGACGGAAGCTGGCCCGGTACTGCGTGGGCGTGCGGCCGGTGAGTTCGGCGAACGCGGCGTTGAAGGCGGACAGCGAGGTGTACCCGACCCGGAACGCGATCGCGGTCACCGGGGTGTCGCCCGCCGCCAGCTCCTCGACCGCGCGCAGCACCCGCATCCGGCGCAGCACCGCGCGCCAGGTCATGCCGGTCTCGTCCGCGAAGCGGCGCGCCAGCGACCGGGGCGCCAGGCCCACCTCTGCCGCCACGTCCTCGAAGCGGACCTCCTCCCCCAGCCGCCGCTCGGTCAGCCGCAGCGCCCGGCGCAGCTCCGGTGACCGGCCGGCGGGCACGACGACCGGGCTGGGCCGCTCGGCCAGCCGCCAGGCCACCGCGGCCAGGGCCGCGAACAGCGCCTTCGGGTACGCCGGCAGCGGCTGCTCGCCCTCGCCCCACTCGCCGCAGGCGCGCACCAGCTCCCGTGCCAGCGGATCGAGGTCGAACACGGTCAGCGGCGCGGGCGGGGCCGCGACGAATCCCGGGTGGAACAGCACCGACGCCGTCGTCACCGGCTGCGGTATGCCGACCAGGATCGGCTGCCCCGCCCCGATCAGGGCGGCGCGGGCCGGGGGCAGCAGCCACGCCTGACCCCGCGCTTCCAGCCGGAGCACACCGGCGGAGGCGCAGAGCAGGTAGTGGCGGTCCACGCGCAGCTCCCGGTCGGGCTCCGGCGCGAACGTACGGACGAAGCTGTACGCCTCGCAGGTCATCTCCGGCACGGCCCGATCGTAGAAGCCGCCGCTCAGGCGACCGTCTCGACCAGTTCGGCGCGGAACCGGCGGCTCAGCGGCGCGCCGGTCATCAGCGGCCGCAGCACCTGGCCCGACCGCGCGAACGAGTCCGACGCCTGGTACCCGGCGAACGACTCGGCGTCGGCCCACTCGTGCACGATGGTGACCCCGGTGTCGTTCAGGCGCGACGCGTGCACCCGGAACGCGACGTTGCCCGGCATCGCCCGTACGTTCGCGCCCTCCCGGTCGAGCTGGGCCAGGGCGGCGGGACGGTCGGCGGCGGCGGTGTCGAAGTCGACGATGGCGATGAACATGGGCTCTCCTCCCCGGTCGGGTGTACGGCCGCGGTGCGCGGCCGTACACCGATCCTCGCCGGGCGACCCGTGCGTCGGCCGCCGTCAGCCGGACACGTTCACGCTCGCAGCGGACACGTCCCGCGCGAAGGTGTCCCGCACCGCCTGCTCCAGCGGCCGACCGCTGGGCGGCTCGATGAACAACTCCGTGAGCAGCAGCCGGCCGAAGTACCTCGGGTTGATGCCCGACTCCTTGCGCCCGAGTGCCTGCAGCAGCCCGCCGAGCCCGGTGGCCGCCCGGACCACCGATGCGGGCAGTCGGCGGATCCGGCGCGGGCGGCCGACCGCCGCGGCCACGCGCGACATCATCTCGGCCCAGGTCAGGTTCTCGTCGGCGACCGGGATGTCGTCCCCCGAGCCCTGTTCGAGCGCGTCGGCCGCGACCTCGGCCACGCTGCGCGCCGAGGTGGCGGCGGTGCCGCCGACCGGGACGGTGAGCGGCGCCCGGGACCTGGCCCAGCCGTCCAGCGCACCGGCCCAGTTGGGCAGCCGGTCACCGGCGCGGCCGAACACGAACGGCAGCTCCAGCACCGCGACCGGCAGGCCGGGTCCGGCGGCGGCCCGCCCCTCCCGTGCCTGCTCCACGCGGCAGCGGATGTAGGTGTGCCGCTCGGGCAGGCGCCACTGCGGGTGCAGCCGGTCGAAGTAGGTGTAGTACGAGCCCATGATCACACCGCGGGTCAGTCCCTCCGCGCGGGCCGCGGTGAACAGGCGCACCACCGGCTCGACCACGTCGGCGCGGAACGCCGGGTAGACCGGCTTGCGCAGCGGCGCCTGCTCGTCGGTACGCGCCGCAAACACCACGCCGTCCAGCCCCGCGAGCAGCGGCCGCAGCTGCTCCACCGACGCCGACTCCAGGTCCAGGACGTGGTCGACACCCTCCCTGGCGGTGCGCGCCACGGTGGTCACCGTATGGCCCCGCTCCCGCAGCACCTCCACCACGTGTGCGCCGATCAGCCCGCTGCCGCCTATCACCAGTACGCGCATGCGGTGAAGTCCATGTCGGAGCCGCACCGCTGTCAAGTGGCCACCGTGGTGCGCCGGTCAGGCCGGGGGTCGGACCCAGTCGCGGTTCTCGCGTACGACGGTGAACCCGGCCGACCGGTAGAGCGCCACCGCGGCCTCGTTGGCGGCCGGGGTCACCACGGCCACCGCGCCGGCACCCTGTGCGGCCAGCGCCGCGCACGCGCCCAGCACCGCGTCGCGGCCGTAGCCGTGCCCGCGGTGGTCCGGGTGGGTGCCGACCGGTTCGAGCAGGCCGCACCTGCCTACGCCCGCCGACCAGCCGGTCGCCGCAGCGGCGGGCGCGCCCGCCGGGGTGCGCACGAGCACCTCCACGGCCAGGGCGCCCGCCGGCGACCGCCGCATCGTGTGCCAGCGCTCGACCGTGAACGTGGACCTAGCGAAGGCGGACCGCTGCACCAGCACCCGGTCGGCCGCGTCGGCCGCCCCGACCGGCTCGGCGCGGCTCGACACCGGCCGCGGCGCCCACGACAGCACGAGCCACGGATTGTCCTGGTCCGGCGCCCAGCCGGGTAGCGGCAGCCCGTCGCAGGAGTCGTCGCCGGGTTCGAACATCCGCTCGGCGTCAGCCGCGAGCGCCCCGAGGTCGGCGCCGGGCGCGACGGTCACCCGCAGCACGTGGCTGTCCAGGAAGCCGACCGCCACCGGTGCCGCACCGTCGGTCCACATGAGAATCGACGCGTCGTCATTGCGCAGCTCCCACCCCACGTCGCCGGGGTGGAGGCCGCCGCCGGGAGCGTCGACCGGCGTCCACTCGCACAGCGCCCGCAGCGCCGGGCCGGTCTCGGCAGGGGTCAGCTGATGCCGCACGAGCGCACTCATGGGCAGGCAGCCTAGCCAGCACACCGACGGCCCGCGAAGCCTTTTACCACCGGGCTTCTACGCTGATCCGGTGCGAGACATCATGCTGCGGGCGGCCGGGGCCGACGACGGGCCGGCGATCGCCGCCGTTCAGCAGACCGCGTGGCGCGCCACCTACGGTGACCTGAACCCGGCCATGGTCGACGGCCTCGACCCGGCACGCACGGCCGACAACTGGGCGCGGGCCGCCGCCGACCCGGCACGCCGGCTGCGCCTGGCCGAACGGGACGCGAAGGTGGTCGGCTACGCCCTCAGCGGTCCGGCCGAGTCCGAACCGCCAGGAGTGGGCGAACTCGACGCGGTGTACCTGCTGCCGGCCGCGCACGGCCTGGGCGCCGGCCGGCTGCTGGTCGAGGACGCGCTGACCAGCCTGGCCGGGCTCGGCTGCGACGAGTGCGTCGCCTGGGTCGTCGCGGCGAACACCCGGGCCCGCGGCTTCTACGAACACGTCGGCTTCCGCCCCGACGGCGGCCGCGGCATCTGGCGCGGACTGAACACGGTCCGCTACCGGGCCTCGACGACCGGCGCCCGCACGAAGCGGGTGTCCGCATGACGGACTACCGCGACTGCCGCCTGTCCTTCGCCGGCGGCGAGAACGAGCTGGCCGGTCCGCCCGACGCGCTGCGCGACCTGTGCCGGCTGCTGCGCGCGGACCCGGAGGCGATCGAGGTGCCGGTCCGCGGCGGCACCGTCGCACAGGCGCGGACCGCCGGACCGCTGCTGGTCGGCGTACGGGACGGGAACGTGCTGTGCCTGTCCGGCGGAGTCGAGTACCTGGACATCGTCTGGGACGCCCTGGACGGGCTGGCCGAGCAGTCCGAGACCGCCGAGGACCGCGCGATCCACCGCCACCAGCACATCGAGTACTACCCCGGCGACGAGTACCGGTCGCCGGACAGCGTCCCGCTGATCATCGTGGCCGACTGGCCGGACGAGTCCGGCCCGTGCTGACCGGTCAGCCGGTGCGGGGCAGCGCGAACGGGTCCCCGGGCAGGAAGCGGTCCGGATCCACCACGACGACGTCGCGCCGGGTCCGCACGCTGATCGTCATGCCCGCCACCGGGGCCGGTCCCTCAGCCATGCCGCGACCGTAGCCGAACGCGCGCGATCGCGGTGCCCGCGATCCTCGTGGCGGCAGTTTCGGGGAAAGTGCAGCAATCCAGGCCGAGATTCCCGCACTTTCCCCGAAACTGCACGAAAGACCGCGCGCTGGGCGCGGGGCACGCCCGGTCAGGCGGTGTAGCCGCCGTCGATGTTGACGGTGGCGCCGGTGAGGTAGGCCGCGTCGGGGCCGGCCAGGTACGCCACCAGGCCGGCGACCTCGTCGGGGGTGCCGTAGCGGCCCGTCGCGAGGAGCGGCACCGTGTACGCGGCGAAGGGTCCGTCGGCGGGGTTCATGTCGGTGTCGACCGGGCCGGGCTGGACGGTGTTGACGGTGATGCCCCGGCTGCCGACCTCGCGGGCCAGGCCCCGGGTGAATCCGGCCACCCCGGCCTTGGTCAGCGCGTACACGCTGCCGCCGGGGAAGTGGACGCGGTCGGCGTTGACGCTGCCGATGGTGATGATCCGGCCGCCCTCGCCCATGTGCTTGAGCACCTCCTGCGAGGCGTGGAACACCGCGTGCAGGTTGACCGAGACCATCCGTTCGTAGTGCCGCTCGTCGATCTGGTCGATCGGCGCGACGACGGCGACGCCCGCGTTGTTGACCAGGATGTCCACCTTTCCGAAGCGCTGCGCGACCTCGGTGATCCCGGCCCGTACGGCGGCGCCGTCGGCGGAGTCGACCCGCAGCGCGACGGCCTGGCCGCCCTGGCTGTCGATCTCCTTGACCAGCTCCTCGGCCCGGTCGGCCGACGCCTGGTAGGTGACGGCGACCGTGGCGCCCTGCGCCGCGAGCCGCTTGGCGATCCCGGCGCCGATGCCGCGCGATCCGCCCGTGACGATGGCGACCTTGCCCGCCAGCTGCTGTCCCATGACTCTCCACCTTGGCTCGAATTCTTGAGTGCTCATTCAACATGTCATGGCGCGAGGCTCCCCGCAAGTGATATGTTGAACACACACTCAAAAACTTTCCGGAGGGTACGGCGATGACACCGCCACTCGGGCGCCCCCGCGAGTACGACACCGACGAGGTGCTCGACCGCGCCATGAAGGTGTTCTGGGCCAAGGGCTACGAGGGCACCAGCATGGCCGACCTGACCGCCGCCACCGGCCTCAAGCCGGGCAGCGTCTACTCCGCATTCGAGTCCAAGGCCGGGCTGTTCGAGCGGGTGCTGGACCGCTACGTCGACACCGTGTTCGGCTACGCCGCCGAGGCCGTGCGGGCCCCGACCGTGCGCGGGGTGGTGGAGCGCTGGCTGGCCGGGGTGGTCGAGGCCACCACCGGCCGCGACACCCCGCCCGGCTGCCTGCTCGTGCAGGGCGCGCTCGCGGTGGGCGACACCGCCCGGGCGGTGCAGGAGCAGCTCCAGGTCCGCCGCCTGGCGGGTGAGCGGCTGCTGGTCGAACGGCTGGCGCGCGGCGTCGCCGACGGCGAGCTGCCCGCCGGTGCCGATCCGGCCGCGATCGCGGGCTACGTGCTGGCGCTCAGCGCGGGGCTGTCGGTCGAGGCGGCCGGGGGCGCCGACCGGCGGCGGTTGCGTCGCACCGCCGATCTGGCGCTGGCCCGGCTGCCGTGGGAGTGAGCGGGACGCTGAGGTTCGAGGTCGGTCAGATGGCCCTGCTGAAGGTGTCGCACTGCTTGCCGTCACCGCTGGTGTAGCCGGTGTTGAACCAGCGGCTGCGCTGCTCCGAGGTGCCGTGGGTGAACTTCGACTCGTCGATCGGGCCGCCCGCCTGGGACTGGATCCGGTCGTCGCCGATCGCGGCGGCCGCCTCCAGCGCCTGGTCGATGTCGGCCTGGGTGAGCGAGCTGAAGATGGGCACGCCCTTGGCGTCCTTGGTCTCCAGCGCGTGCTTGGCCCATACCCCCGCGAAGCAGTCGGCCTGCAGCTCCAGCCGCACCGACAGCTCGTTGGCGCTGCCCGGGTCGGCCTGCGAGCGCCGCTGCACGTCGTCGGAGGTGCCCAGGATGTCCTGCACGTGGTGGCCGTACTCGTGGGCCAGCACGTACGGCTGGGCGAAGCGGCCCTTGGCCCCGAAGCGCTGGGCCAGCTCGTCGTAGAAGGACAGATCGATGTAGACCTGGTCGTCCAGCGGGCAGTAGAACGGGCCCACGCCGCTGTCGGCCATACCGCAGCCGGTGTTGACCTGCTGGGCGAAGAAGACCGTGTCGACCTGCTGGTACTGCTCGCCGAAGGTGGTCGGCAGCGCGGTGCGCCAGTACGCCTGGATCGAGTTGATGTACAGCGCGTTGCGGCACTCGCTCTGGTTCAGCCGGTCGGGGTTGGCCGTCGAGCAGGTCTGGTCCACGCCGGGGCCGCCCGCGTCGCCACCGCCCATCAGCTTCGGACCGAGGAAGGTGCCCGCCACGATCAGCGCGAGCACGATCAGCGTGCCCACCGTGCCGCCGCCGATGGGGATGGGCAGGCCGCCCAGGCCGCCGAGCGAGCCGCCGCCACCGCCGGAGCCACGGGCGTCGGTCACCTGACTGGTGTCGATGTCAGCGTTCTCGTTGAGGGTCATGCGCCCCGGATACCCGCCCGGGTGGCCGTTATTCGCGGGTGTCGGAGGCCGGCGACCGGCGCACCACCACCACGTCCGGGCTGTCCGCGCCGACCGGCGCCAGGCCCGCCCGCAGCAGCTCGGCGTCGAACAGCTCCGCGCTGACCAGGTGCCCGTCGAAGGTCTCGGTCTCCTGCCGGACCAGCTCCCCGTCGCGGACCACCCGGTAGCGGAAGCACCAGCGGACCCCCGCCGCCCCGACCGGCATCGAGGTCACGTCGCCGGTGTAGACGTCGCCGCCCAGCTCCACCCGGGCCAGGCTCCGGCGATCGCCGCGGGCCGTCGCGGGCGGGCGCTGCACCACCGCCACGCCCCCGGGCACCAGCGCCTCGGCCAGCGCGGCCAGCGCCCGCCGCCGGGCGGGGCCGCCGAGCCCGCCCATGGTGTTGAGGCACCAGCCGAAGTCGGCGACCCCGCGCAGACCCAGCTCCTGCACCCCGGCGGCGTGCACCCGCACTCGGGGACGCAGGTCGGGGCGGGTGGCGAGCCGGCTCAGCAGCACGGCGCGCATGCTCGCCGCGGGTTCGACGGCGTGCACCGGCAGCTCGCACCGCTGCGCGA
This sequence comes from Catellatospora sp. KI3, assembly GCF_029948125.1. GTDB lineage: Bacteria > Actinomycetota > Actinomycetes > Mycobacteriales > Micromonosporaceae > Catellatospora. Next base: position 167,010 of record NZ_JASAMB010000005.1, on the reverse strand, counting down.
ACCGGAACACGGCCAGGCCGGTGCCGGCACCGACGTCCAGCACTCCCACCCGCGGCCGGCCGAACCACCTGTCCGCCAGCCGGTCGACCACCGCGAGCTGGCCGTCAGCCTGCAGCAGATCGTAGAACTCGGCGGTCACCGCGTACGGTTGATTCACGGTGATCTCCGTACCCCCGACCCGCTCGTGACAACCCATCGATGGACAGCGGTACGCTGCCGGGCATGAACGAATGGATCTACTTCATACACTCGCCGCGAGACGACTTCGCCGCGACCATGAACGACGACGAGCAGGCGGTCTTCGGCGCCCACTTCGGGTACCTGCAGCAGCTGCTCGCCCAGGGCAAGCTGATCCTGGCCGGACCGACCCTCGGAACGATCAACACCGGCGTCTGCGTGATCGAGGCCGAGGACGAGGCCGCCGCCACGCAGATCATGAACGCGGACCCGTTCATCGCCTCGGGCCTGACCAAGGGCGAGCTCCGGCCGTTCCGCGCCGCGCTGCTGCGCGGGCGCGATCACGCCGCCACGCCGGTGTTCAGCACCGAGACGCGGCAGAGTGATTCACCCTCCAGCGTCACCGTGTGAATCTCCCGGTAGCCGGGGCCGGGCAGGCCGGTGGTGATCCGGAAGAGGGGCTGCCCGTCCCCGACGCCGGTGAACCCGTCGGCCAGGTCGACCTCGGCCAGGGAGTTCCACTGGTGCTCGTCGCGGAACGTCGGGCGGGGGTCGGCGGTGTACTCGGTGAAGTGGTCGTTGAGCCAGACCGCCGCCGCGCGGGTGCACGAGCCGTAGTAGGTGCTCTCGTAGTCGTGGCGGGCACCGGTGTAGCCGCCGACGAGCGGACTGAAGTACGCGTACTCGTACGGGAAGATCCGGGCCGAGGCGTAGGCGGCCTCGGCCTGGCCCAGCACGGCCGCCCCGGTCAGCGCCACGGCCAGTGCGACCCGGCCGTGCCGCCGGGCGTGGCGCACCCAGCGCACCAGCAGCACCGCCGCCAGCAGCACCAGTCCGGGCACCACGAACAGGAACTGCCGCAGGCTGTTGTACAGCGTCGAGTGCGCCACGATGATCATGACGAGCGGCAGCACGATGTACGCCCCGAGCAGCAGCAGGCGGGCGTCCAGCCGCTGCCGCCGTACCAGCGCGGCCACCGCCGCCACCGCGCCGGCCGCCGCCAGCAGCACCACCGGCAGCGGTGAGCCGATGACGAGCCACCACGGCGCGTAGTACCAGGGCAGCCGGGTCGCCCGGACCAGCTCGCCGCCGAACAGGATCTCGTTGTCCCAGTCGTAGTTGGCCATCGAGTGCACCGAGTCCAGCAGCCCGTGCACCGGGTTGGTCAGCAGGTACGGCCACATCAGCGACATCACCAGGTAGGCCGCCGAGCCGATGGCCAGCACCGCGCTGAGCTGGTGCAGCAGCTCGTCGCGCAGCGCCGCGCCGCGCAGCCGGTACCCGTGGCGCAGCCAGTACCCGGCCCCCAGCAGCGCCAGCAGCCCGAACCACAGCAGCGCGTTGACCCGGATCGACGCGGCGTACCCGATCGCGGCGCCGACCGCCGACAGCTCCAGCACCTCGAACCGCCGCGGCCGCCGCGGCCAGCGGCGCATCAGGCGCAGCACCAGCCACAGCACCAGCGCCATGGCCACCGCCATGGGGACGTCCTTGGAGTTGTTGGGCAGCTGGCCGAAGTAGCGCGGATACAGCGCGAGCCCGGTCGCGGCGGCGAGCGCACCCCACGGCCCGGCGAGCTCCCGGCCCGCGAGCGCGACGATGAGGATGCCGAGCAGGCCGAAGCACGCGTTGACCATGGTCCGGGTCTGCCACACCTCGCCGGTCAGGTGCTGGCAGAAGGCCACGACCACCTCGAAGCCCGAGCCGTGCTGGGGCATGTAGAGGTAGTCGGGCATCTCCAGGAACGAGCGGTCCCGCCCGAGCGACAGGTAGAACTCGAGCACCCGGGCGCCGTAGTCGTCCTGCATGTACTCGTCGTAGGTGCGGCCGTGGTAGCGCGCCGTGGCCAGGCTCACCCAGGTCACCGCCGCGAGCACCAGCCCCAGCAGGGTGTACGGCAGCAGCACCGCCACCCGCCGGTCCCGCCTCGCCGGGGCGGTCGGCTCATCACCGAGCGTCACGGATACGGGCTCGACGGCGACGTCGGACACGAGGCACTCCCTGCTCGGCGAGGGCGCCCACTCGCCCCCGACCTGCTGGATTGTGGACCAGCCGGCGGGTCGGCGCCAACACGCTCGCCGTAGGCGGTGCCTGTCCGTGTTGACGCGTCGGAAATCTCCGACGTATTGTTCCGCTCGTGACAGACGTGTTCGGCGCGCTGGCCAACCCGGTGCGCAGGCAGCTGCTCTACGCGCTGCGCACCGGGCCGCTGGCGGTCAACGACCTGGTCGCGCGCTTCGCACTGAGCCGCCCGGCGGTGTCGGAGCACCTGCAGGTGCTGCGGCAGGCCGGACTGGTGCGCGAGGAGCCGCGCGGCCGCCAGCGCTTCTACCACCTGCAACCGCAGCCCCTGGCCGAGGTGGGCCAGTGGCTGCACCCCTTCGAGCACTACTGGCGCGAGCGGCTGCGGTCGCTGCGCGACGTACTGGATGAGGAGTCCCCATGACGCAGCCCGAGCCGAACCAGCCTGGCGTGATCCGCTGCGACCAGTTCCTGGCCCACCCGCCCGCCGCGGTGTGGCGGGCGCTGACCGACCCGGAGCTGCACGCCCGCTGGTGGGCCACCGGTGACGTCCGGCCCGAGGTGGGGCACCGCTTCACCCTCGACATGGGCAGGTGGGGGCAGCAGCCGTGCCAGGTGCTGGAGGTGCTGCCGGAGCGGCTGCTGCGCTACAGCTTCGCCGAGGGCACCCTGGACAACACGATCACCTGGCGGCTGGTCCCCGAGGGCACCGGCACCCGGCTGTTCCTGGAGCAGGCCGGCATCGACCTGGACTCGCCGCTGGGCCGCAGCGCGCTCGAGGGCATGTCCCGTGGCTGGCCCGGCATCCTGCGCCACCTCGGCACGGTGCTCGACTCCCCGACCGCGGCCTGAGCGCGGGCCTGACACGGTGCTCGGCCCGCCCGGCCGGTGGCCTGAGCGTGCGGGCGGGCTAGGGCACCACCACGACCGGCCAGCGGCCGAGCCGGACCAGCCGGGTCGCGACCGAGCCGAGGAAGCGGTGCCCGGCCTGCGCGGAGACGCCGACCACCAGCATGTCGGCCTTGAACTGGTCGGCGGTCTCGCGCAGGCGCGCGAACGGGTCGCCCTCCCGGACCACGAACGTGACCGGCAGGCCCATCTCCTCGGCGGCCCGGCGCACGTCCCGGCGCAGCTGCGCGGCGATCTCGTCGTTGGCGTCGGCGGCGGCCACGGCGAGGTCGGCGTACATCGAGCCGACCAGGCCGGGCGAGGTGCCGACGAAGACGACGACCAGGCGGCAGCGCTGGCGGCGGGCCAGCCCGGCGGCGTACGCGGCGGCGTGCTCAGAGGTGGGGCTCCCGTCCACGCCCACCATGATCACGCGGGGGCCGTCCGTGCCGCACTCGAAGTCGTGGCGCGGTGCCGCCGGACCGTAGTGCTCGGCCGCGCCGGTCGAGGCGTCCATCTCAGCGGCCCGCGCCGCGCGGGGCGGCACTTCTTGCCGCGTACGCAAAGTTGCCCATGAGGCAAGTTTGCCCGACGGGCGGTAAAGTGGGCATCTGTGGAGACCACCATCACGCTGCGTGAGCGCAAGAAGGAAGCCACCCGGCAGGCGCTGCACGAGGCCACCCTGCGCCTGGCCCTCGAACGCGGCTTCGACACGGTCACCGTCGACGCGATCGCCGACGAGGCCAACGTCTCCCGGCGCACCTTCTCCAACTACTTCCTCAACAAGGAAGACGCCCTGCTGTACGGCGACCGCGCCCGCATCGACGGACTGCTCGAACGGCTGCGCGCCCGCCCCGCCGACGAACCCCCGTGGCAGGCGCTGACCCGCAGCGCCGCCGCCCAGTTCGCCCAGCGGCGCGAACCCGACCCGAACTGGCTTGGCCAGCTCCGCCTGCTGCGGCGGCACCCGTCGCTGCTCGCCCAGCAGGCCGCCATCCAGGCCGCCTTCGAGCACGAGCTCGCCAATGAGATCGCCGCCCGCGACCCCCACCCCGACCCGATGCGCGCCCGCGTCATGGCCGCCGTCTTCCTCGCCACCATCCGCACCGTCACCGCCCACTGGACCGAGCAGAAGACCCCTTCCCCCCTCTCCGAAGCCATCCAGACCGGCCTCTCCCACGCCGCCTCCCCCTTCACCTGACCCCACCCACCCCGCCCACCCGGTTGATCATGAACTTAAGGTCGGGTTCGACGGTGTGTCGCCACCCTGGCACCGTGATCACTCGCCGAAACGAGGCGAGGCAGCCGTGGCGGGCAGGTAGGTAAGGGTGCGAGCCTCGAGCGGCGAGAGGCGCGCGCCGCAGGCGACAGGGCGCACCACCAGCGAGAAGCGCACCACCAGTGAGAAGCACACCGCAGGGGGAGCGCGCCGCAGGTGAGGGGGCGCGCCGCAGGTGAGGGGCGCGCCGCGATGATCGCTGCCAGCGGTCACTACCTCTGCCGACCGCGTTCCTGATCGCCGTCAGTGGTCAGAACCTCGGCCAATGGCCCATGTTGTGGCCGCCAACAGCGATCAAAGCAGTAGGACGGACGCCGAAGATCGCCACCAGCGGTCACAACGCTGCTCGGCCCGCCGGCCGAAACCCGCTACGAGTCCGCAGACACCGATCACCAATCCTCGCGCAAGCGAAGATCGCTGTCTTCGGACAGAACATCGCGCAGCGCGCTAGAGCCGGGTCCCGCCTTCCGGCCGACAACGGCGATCAACCGCCCGGGCGCCGCGCCGACGATCACCGGACCCGGTCGGAACCCCGCAGCAGCTCGGAAGCTGGCCGCCCACCGAGGAGACCGGCCGGATCACACAGCTTGCCGTGTGGGCAAAATTACTTGTTGTGCAAAAGCATCAGCCGAGGCAGTAGCGTCGGCGATCGTGCGGCACCCCGCGATCAGACGATGGCTCCGCAGGCTGCTGCCTGTGGTGGCGATCGCCGTAGCGCTGTACACCGTGCGCGACAAGGTGCCGGGCCTCGACGAGATCTGGCCCGTACTCGCGGGTGCCGAGCCCGGTTGGCTGCTCGTGGCCCTGGTCGCCGAGTGGGTCTCCATGGCCATGTTCGCCCGGCAGCAGGTCTGGCTGCTCAAGGGCGTGGACGTGGACGTGCCGATGCGCAGCGCGCTGGCGGTCACCTACGGCCGGTCGGCGATCGCGATCAGCATGCCCGCCGGGTCGGCGGTGTCGGCCGCGTTCGCCTACCAGTCGTTCCGCCGCTGGGGCGCCTCCAGCGAGGCCGCCACGGCGGTCATGATCCTGTCCGGGGTGTGCTCGTTCGCCGCGCTGGCCCTGCTCTACCTGACCGGCTTCCTGACCATGGTCGTCCGGGCGCCGCAGGAGATGTGGGAGTCCCACCCCGCCGGGGTGCTGAGCGCGGCGGGCGCCGTCGCCGCCGGACTCGGCCTGCGGATCTGGCGCCGGTCGCGGCACCGCCGGGACTGCGCCGATCGCGTCGTCCGGACCGCCGGCCCGGTCGCCGAGGACGGCTGGCTGGGCGGCCGCCTGCGCACACTGCTCGACCTGCTGCGGCGTACGATCTCCGTCAGCGCCACCATCTCCCGCCGCCACCGCCGCGCCGCCCTCGGCTTCGCCGCCGCCAACTGGCTGGCCGACCTGATCTGCCTGGCCGCCGTCGCCCGCGCCTTTGACCTGCCGCTGACCTTCGTCCAGCTCGGCACCGTGTACGTCGTCGTGCAGCTGGTCCGCCAGATCCCGGTGTCCCCCGGCGGTATGGGCGTCATCGAGGCCAGCCTGCTCACCGCGCTCACCTCGGCCGGTGCCGGGCAGGCACCCGCCGCCGCGGCGGTGCTCGGCTACCGCCTGTTCTCGTGCTGGCTGATCATCCCGGTGGGCCTGGCGATCTGGGCGTACCTCGGCAAGGTGCACGCCCCGCAGCCGCAGCCGGTCATGCCGTGAACGTCAGCCACAGGTACGGCCGCGGCTGGATCGCATTCCACTCCCGCTCCTGCTCCGCCGCCACCCGGACGAACCCCGCCCCGAGGTAGCAGGCCAGCGCCGCGTCGTTGCCCGGCACCAGCCGCAGGAACACCGTCGGGTGCGCCCGCCGGGCCAGCCCGGTCAGCGCCCGTACCAGCTCTCGACCCAGGCCGTGGCCGCGACGGCGGGGGGCGATCAGGAGCCGGGCCAGCTCGACCTCACCCTCCTCGTCGTCGAGCCACAGCTCGCCGTACCCGACCGGCTCGTCGCCCTCGAGCAGCAGGTATGCGCGCACGTCCGGCTCGCCCGACCAGGACGCGACCACCTCCGGCGGCACGGGCGCCCGGTCGCGCGAGCACCAGGCCGCGACCTCGGCCGCGGTCGTCGCCCAGCCGCTCACCAACCCGGCCGCCTCAATCCGGAAGGCCACCACCGACCGCTCCACCACGCTGCTCCTCCTCGCCCGACCCGCACCGGCGCAGCACGTTAACACCGCACCCGCCGCCCCCGCGCCCCACTTTGGGCGCCAACCGCAGGCTGCAATTTCGGGGAAACTGCGGCAATCGGGGCCCGGATACCTGCACTTTCCCCGAAACTGCCCGCCCCGCGCGGACGCGGCGCGGGCGGGGCGGCGCGGGCGGGGCGGGGGTGGGTTGTGGGGCGGGGCGGGGCGCGGTGGAATGGGGTGGTGGTGCGAGTGGTGCTCGCGGGGGACACCATGCTCGGGCGCGGCGTCGGTGACAGCCTGGCCGCCGGGGTGCCGTTCGACGAGCTGTTCTCCCCCGCCGTACGCCGGATCTGCGCCGGTGCCGACGCCTGCGTGGTCAACCTGGAGTGCTGCGTCAGCGATCGGGGCGAGCGCTGGGCCGCCCCGGGCAAGCCGTTCTTCTTCCGGGCCCCGCCGCGCGCGGCCGCACTGCTGTCCTGGCTCGGCGTCGGGTGCGTGACGCTGGCCAACAACCACGCCCTGGACTACGGCTCGGTGGCACTGCTGGACACGCTGGGCCTGCTGGACGCGGCCGGGATCGCGGTGGCCGGGGCCGGGCCGGACGAGGGCACCGCCCGCGCCTGGCGGGTGCTCGACGCCGCGGGCCTGCGGCTGGGCGTGCTGGGCGTCACCGACCACCCGGCCGACTTCGCCGCCACGGCCACGGCACCGGGCGTCGCCTACGCGGACCTGCACCGGCAGGTGCCGGAGTGGCTGCTCGGGCAGATCGGCGCGATGGCCGCCGACACCGACCTGGCCCTGGTCATGCCGCACTGGGGTCCGAACATGACCACCCGCCCCGTGCCGCATGTGCGGGCCGTGGCGCCGCGCCTGCTGGCGGCGGGCGCGGCGCTGGTCGCCGGGCACTCGGCGCACGTGTTCCACGGCGTGCGGGGGCCGGTCCTGTACGACCTGGGCGACTTCATCGACGACTACGCCGTCGACCCGCACCTGCGCAACGACCTCGGCCTGCTGTTCGAGGTGACGGTGGACGAGCGGGGACCGGTGCACGCCGAGGCCGTGCCGCTGGCGCTGGACTACTGCCGTACCCGGCTGGCTCGGGGCCGGGAGGTCGACTGGATCGGCCGCCGATTCGCGGCGGCCTGCGCCGAGCTCGGCGGCACCGCCACCCCGGCCGCCGAGGGCAGGTGGCGGGTGCCGCTGTGCTGAGCGGGCGGTGTCAGCGGATCCGGCGGCGGCGGCTTATCCGGGCCGGGCGCGCCGCCACGGCGGCCGACCCGCACCCGGGTGGACGGGCGGACACGCGTGCCCCGGCCGCACGGACGCGAGCCCGTGCGGCCGGGCCCCCGTCAGCGGGCCTGCCAGTCGTGCTGGTATCCCTGGTAGAGGTAGCGTCGGGTGGCGCCGTCGCGCAGCGTCACCCAGGCGACGCCGCTGCGGCCCGCGGTCACCAGCACGCTGCCGTCCGCGGCCGGTGACGGGATCGCCGCGTACTCCCAGTCGGCGCCGACCTGCGTCTGCGGGGTGAACGCCGTGGGCGGGGAGGAGATCGTCCGCAGCGGGCCGGGCAACGGATTCGGCTCGTACCGCGGTGCGGTCTGCTGGGTCCACAGCAGCCGGGACGAGTCGGCGGTGAAGGCCGGTTCGGTGGCGAAGCCGTTGAGGTCGGCTCCGCCGCCGCCGAACGCGGTGACCCACCACTCCTCCGCGGTCGCCACGTCCACCACCGACAGGCAGTCGTCGAAGATGGCGAAGCACTCGCCGTTGGGGAAGGCGATCCACCGGCCGTTGGGCGACCAGGCGATCGTGCGGGAGTGGCGCAGCGGGTTCCAGGTGTTCACCGGGGTGCCCGCCGCCGCGGCGGACTTCTTCGGCGCGCGGTCGAACGCCTGCTGCGCGGCCGCGCTCAGGTGTGTCGCCAACCGGCGCGCCGACGCCGGACCGGACCGGGCCGCCGCCGAGCCGCCGATGTCCACGATGTAGATCGTCGGCGCGTAGTTCTCCCAGGTGCTGTAGGCGTACGCCAGCTTGGCGCCGTCCGGCGACCAGGCCCCGGCGCCGACGAATCCGCCGGTGGTGAGCTGGCTGTCGACCGTGAACGAGTGCGCGGCCGGGTCGACGTGGCCGTAGAAGAGGTCGCCGTTCCTGAGCACGGCCAGGCCGTCACCACCGCCGGGCTGCCAGCGCGGCCGCTCGTAGCCGCCGCCGGTGGTGGCCTGCCAGACCGCGCCGGACGTCTCGGCGACGAACAGGTTGCCGCCCCGGATGAACGCCACTCTGCCCGGCACCCCCGGGCTGACCGCCTGTGCCGGTGCGGCCGGCGCCAGAACCACGGCCGCGGTCAGGCACAGGCCCGCCGCTATCCTCCGCAATGCCCCCATGGATCACCCTCCTGCTCGGAGCCGCTTGATCCGTCGATCGTAAGATGTAGAATCTTCGATCACTGTCCGCGTGGTGACACGGCCGGCCGGTCCCGGTGTCGGAGTGCCGACGCGGACGCTCAGGCCAGCGTGGTCGGCAGCCCGGCCGCGGCGGCGACCCGGCTGCGCCACTCGGCCCGGATCGCGGCGAGCTGGTCGCGGTGCGCGGCCTCCCACTGGTCCAGGCGCGAGGCGAGCAGCCGCATGGCCGGACGGTACGAGGCGTCGCGGCACTTCGCGTCGGCGGCGAAGGTGCTCGTCAGCGCCGCCACCGCGTCGTTCCACGCGGGCGCCGCCGCCCGCCCGTCGACCGGCGCGTCCTCCAGCCGCAGCCCCCAGTCCCGGAACAGGAAGTCGTCCCGGCCGTGCCACTCGACCCGGTAGCCGAGGTCGGCCATGCACGGCGAATACCGCAGCATCCCCAGCCGGACCAGCGGGTTCGCGTAGATGTCCGAGCTCAGGCCGGGCAGGTCGGACAGCTCGTACGCCCCGGTCGGCGGCGTGAAGTCGTGGTAGTCGCGGTACTCGTACGGGGCGCGGCAGGCGTTGACGGCGGCGGCCCATGTGTCGGGGTCGACCCCGGCCGGGGCGCCGCGCTCGTGGTACCCGGCGGGCATCCGCGCCTGCCCCAGCACGTTGGTGATGAACCGGCGACCGTGCTCGGTCACCGAGTCCAGCACCCCGGCGCGGCCGGTGCCGTAGCCGAGGTCGGCGTCGGTGAAGCCGTCGTAGCGGGTGAAGAACGGGGCGGGCTCGTACGGCGTGCCCCGCTCGCGCATGCAGGCCGCGACGCCGCCCTCGATCCGGTGGTAGCTGACCAGCTCGGCGGCCCTCAGCTCGTCGGCCGAGCCGAGGATGCCGACCGTCAGCGCGTCCAGCCGCGCGGCGGTGGCCGCCGGGTCGCTCCACATCGTCTGGCGCACCGCGATCGCCGCGCCGCCGACCAGCAGCGCCGCCGCGAGCAGGCCGGCGGCCACCCGCCGCCGAGTCAGCCGCACCATTCGTCCCCCCGACCGTCAACGCCGGTCAATCTACCGGGGAGCCCGGATCCGCGCGGTCCTCCGGCGACCTGAGCACGCTGGGAGGCGCGGAACCACGGTCGGATAGGCGACAATATCGACGCACATCAACGAATGGAAAGGACCGCACGATGCTGGTGCTGGTGACAGGTGGTACGGGTTTCCTCGGCGCGCACACCGTCGCCGCGCTGGTTCGCGAGGGTCACCAGGTGCGGCTGCTCGCCCGGGCGCATGCCGGGGTCGAGCGGGCACTCGGCCCCCTGGGGGTGTCCGCTCGCGCGGTCGAGGTGTCGCTGGGCGACGTGACCGACCGCGCCGCGGTCAACCGGGCCGTGCGCGGAGTCGACGCGGTCGTCCACGCCGCCGCGGTGTTCTCGTTCGACACCCGGCAGAACGCGGCCATGCGCCGCACCAACGTCGCCGGAACCGAGCTGGTGCTGTCGGCGGCCCGCCAGTTCGACGTCGGCCGCACCGTGTACGTCTCGACCTTCGGCGCCATGCTGCCCGCCTCCGGCGGGGTGATCGGCACCCGGACCGCGCCCGGCGCGGCGCGCGAGCCGTACCTGGCCAGCAAGGCGGCGGCCGAGACGGTCGCCCGCGAGCACCAGGCCCAGGGCGCCCCCGTCGTGATCACCTACCCGCCCGCGCTGCTCGGGCCGGACGACCCGAAGCTCGGGGACCAGAACGCGCGGCTGCGCAACATGCTGCGCGGGCTGATGCCCATGTGGCCCTCGGGCGGCTTCCCCGTCGGCGACGTACGCGACACCGCCGCGCTGCACACCGCCCTGCTGACCGCTCCGGCCGACGGCCCGGACCGCCACTTCGGACCGGGCCGCTACGCGAGCACCCGCGAGTTCGTGCGGTCGGCCCGCCTGGTGACCGGCCGCAGCCTGCCGGCGGTGTTCCTGCCCGCCCGCGCCATGATGCCGATGGCCTACCTGGCCGGGCTGGCGCAGCGGATCTGGCCCTGGCACATCCCCGCCGAGTACGGCGCCTGCTACGTCTGCGCCTGCGACGCCCGCCCCGACGACGAGCAGCCGCCGCTGGGCATCGCCCCGCGCCCGTTCACCCAGACGCTGGCCGACACCGTGCGCTGGCTGCACCGGCGAGGGCTGGTCACGGCCCGGCAGGCGGGCCGGGCCGTCGGCTCGGCCGACGTGTCGGCGGCCGCGCCCGAGCACGTGTAGGTCGGACCGGATCGCCGGGTACCGCGTCGTACCGCACGTGTAGGTCAGACCGGATCGCCGGGCACCGCGTCGTACAGGCTGTTGAGGGTCGCCATCAGCGGCTCGTCGACGGGCAGACGCCGGTCGTCGACGCGCTCGACCGGCGCGATCCCCAGTGAACTGGTGACGAACGCGGCGGGCAGGGTGACCGCCTCGGACACCGACAGCGCCCGGCGCCGCACCGCGACGCCCCGGTCGGCCAGGACCTGCTCCAGCAGCCGCATGGTGATGCCGGCCAGCGCGGGCGCGTCGGGCCACAGCACCGCGTCGCCGTCCCGGAAGCCGATGTTGGCGGTCGCGGTCTCGCTGATCACCCCGGCCGCGGTGGTGAGCAGGGCGTCGTCGAAGCCCTCGCGGCGCACCCGGATGCCGTGGTAGGTCTGGCCGAAGCTGCCGACGTGCTTGAGGTGCGCGGCGGGGCGCTGGTACGGCACCGAGCGCAGGCGCCGCGGGCGCGGGTCGAACACCTGCGGTCCGGTCACCGACACCAGCACCGACACCGGGCCGGCCGCCCCGGCGGGCTGCGGGCTGAACACGACCACGCGCACCGAGGCGTCGGCCCGGCCGCGCAGCGCGTGCCGGATCCGCCCCCGGACCAGGTCGGCGGGCAGTTCGGCGCCGAACAGCTCCCGCGTGGCCGAGTCGAGGCGGTCCAGGTGCAGGCCCAGGCCGCGGACGGCACCCGCGCGGACCTGCATCGAGGTGTAGTGGCCGTAGTTGACCAGCGCCGGGAACAGCAGCTTCCCCGCGGCGGCCGGGTCCCCGTCGATCTCGACGTACGGCTGCTCGGCGGTCATCGCACCCTCCCGTTCACTGGTGGCGCGACCAGGTCGCGAACATGTCGGCGTAGCGGCCTCGCGCGGCCAGCAGCTCGCTGTGCGAACCGACCTCGACGATGCCGCTGCTGTCGAGCACCACGATCCGGTCGGCGCGCATCGCGGTGGACAGCCGGTGTGCGATCAGCAGCGCGGTTCGCCCCTCCAGCAGCCGGTCCAGCGCCTGCTCGACGCGCAGCTCCGACTGCAGGTCCAGGTTGGACGTCGCCTCGTCCAGCACCACCACCCGGGGCTGGGCCAGGAACGCGCGGGCCAGCGCGAGCAGCTGCCGCTGCCCGGACGACACCGACTGGCCCCGCTCGTGCAGCGGCGCGTCCAGGCCCGCCTCGGTCCGCTCGACCAGCTCGCGCAGGCCGACCGCGTCGACGGCGGCCCAGACCTCGGCGTCGGTCGCGTCCGGCCGGGCGAACGCCACGTTGTCGCGGATCGAGCCAGCGAACATGAACGGCTCCTGCGGCACCACCCCGATCTGGCGGCGCAGCGAGCCCAGGCTGACCTCGCGCAGGTCGTGGCCGTCGATGAGCACCCGGCCGGTATCCGGGTCGTGCAGCCGGGTCACCAGCTTGGCCAGGGTCGACTTGCCGGCGCCGGTGGGTCCGACGCAGGCGATGGTCTCCCCGGGCGCGATGGTGAGGTCCACCTCGCGCAGCACCGGCCGGGCCGGGTCGTAGCCGAAGGTGACCCGGTCGAAGACGATGCCGCCGGAGGCGGGCGGCAGCGTACGCGGGCGCGGGTGCTCCAGCACCGACGGCTCCTGCGCCAGCAGCGCGCGCAGCTTCAGCACCGCCGCCCGGCCCTGCTGGTAGTTGGTGTACAGCTGAACCAGCTGCTGCACCGGGGCGAAGAAGGCGTTGAGGTAGAGCACGAACGCGGTCAGCTCGCCGATGCTCAGCTCGCCGCGCAGCACCATCCGGCCGCCGATGAGCAGCAGCAGCGCCATGCCGACCATGCCGATCACCGAGGTGCCGGGGCCGTAGATCGCGTTGATGTGGCCGGTGAAGTCGTTGGCGTCGCGGTAGCGGCCGACCACCACGCGGTGGGCGCGCACGTTGCGCTCCTGCCGGTTGTGCGCGGTCACCACCCGTACCCCGTGCAGGTTCTCGGCCAGGTCGGTGAACATGGCGGCGATGGTGTCGCGCTGGCGGGCATAGCCGGTGTCGGAGGCGCGCCGGAACCACAGCGACGCCGCGATCAGCGCGGGCACCACCAGCAGCAGCGTGATCGCGGCCAGCTCGGCGTGGTACGCGAACAGCACCGCCGTCACCACGAGCATGGTGAGCCCCTGCACCGCGAACTGGGCCAGGCCCTCCTGGAACAGCTGCTGCAGCGACTCCACATCGGAGGTCATCCGGGTCAGGATGACCCCGCCCTTCTCCTCGGTGTAGTAGTCCATCGACAGCCGCTGCAGGTGCGCGAAGACCCGTACCCGCAGCTCGCGGGTGGCCTCGGCGGCCAGCCGCCCGGTCTGGCGCATGCGCGCGCCCGACACCCACCACCCGGCCAGCACCGCCGTGACGAACGCGGCCGAGGCCCACAGCAGCACCGGCAGGTTCCGGGCGCTGATGCCGTGGTCGATGCCGACCTGCACCAGCAGCGGCCCGGCCTGCAGCAGCAGCGTCTCGCCGAGCACGGCCAGGCAGGCCAGCACCAGCAGGCTCCGGCGCCGGGTGAGCAGCGACCGCATGGTCAGGGGCGCGCCGCCGCCGCGGTGGCCGAACCGGTCGGCCGGCCGCGGGTGGTCCGGTTCGGCCGCTTCCAGCCGCCGTACGCCCGCGAGCAGCTCCGACGGGATGCCGCCGAACGGCAGCCCGCTGCCCTGCGCGCCCTTGTTGCCGCCCCCGGCCAGCCCGCCGAGCCCGCCCATCGGCCCGCCGCCGCCCGCTCCGGGTCCGCCGAAGCCGCCGCCGAACATGGTCACGCTGCCACCTCGCTGTCGTCGGAGCGCAGGCTGGCGAGCACCTCGCCGTAGCGGGGCTCGGTGGCCAGGAGCTCGGTGTGGGTGCCCTGGGCCGCCACGCGGCCGTCCTCGATCAGCACGACGGTGTCGGCCAGGGCGATGGTGGACAGGCGGTGCGCCACGATGATGGTCGTCCGGCCCGCCAGCAGGTCCCGCAGCGCGGCGTGGATACGCTGCTCGACGGTGACGTCGACGGCGCTGGTGGCGTCGTCGAGCACCAGCACCGGCGGGTTGACCAGCAGCGCGCGGGCGATCGCGATCCGCTGGCGCTGCCCGCCGGACAGGGTGTAGCCGCGCTCGCCGACGACGGTGTCGTACCCGTCGGGCAGGGCGCGGACGAAGTCGTCGGCCCCGGCCGCGGTCGCGGCGGCCACGATGTCGGCCAGGTCGGCGTCGGGGCGGCCGTAGGCGATGTTGTCGCGGATGGACACCGAGAACAGGAACGGCTCGTCGGGCACGATGCCGACCTGTTCGCGCAGCGTGTCCAGGGCGTAGTCGCGCACGTCGCGGCCGTCGACGCGGACCGCTCCGGCGTCGGCGTCGTAGAAGCGGGCCAGCAGCCGGCCCAGCGTCGACTTGCCCGAGCCGGTACGGCCGACCACCGCCACCGTGGCCCCGGCCGGGACCCGCAGGTCCAGCCCGCGCAGCGCGACCGTGCCGTTGGGGTAGGCGAACTCGACGCCCGCGAACTCGACGTCGCCGTGCACCCGGGCGCGGACCGGGTCGGGTCGCTCGGTGATCTCCGAGTGGGTGTCGAGCACCTCGTAGATGCGCTGCGCCGAGGCGGCCGCCCGCTGCCCCAGCATGATCATCATGCCGAGCATGCGGAACGGCGGCTGCAGCATCAGCACGTACGAGTTGAAGGCCACGATGGTGCCGATCGAGGCGTCGCCCTCGATGACCATCCAGCCGCCGCACAGCAGCACCAGGGCCAGCCCCAGCCGGGGCAGGCTCTCCAGCGTCGGCGCCCAGCGGCTGCGGATCTCGGCGTCGCGCCGGTACGCCCAGCGCACCCGGTCGGCGGCGGCCGCCAGCGTGGTGAGCTGCCGCTGCTCGGCCGCGAACGCCTTGACGATGCGCACCCCGCTGACGTTCTCGTCGACCAGCGTCGCCACCCGGGCCAGCCGCGCCTGGATCAGCCACGACACCGGGAAGATCGCCTTGCGCATCCACACGCCCAGCACCGCGATCAGCGGCATGGTCGCCATGGCCACCACCGCCAGCGGCGCGTCGATCGACACCATCAGCGCGAAGGCGAACACCGCGATCAGGCACTGCACCAGGATCGACGGGCCGAACGCGAGGTACATCTGCACCGCGCGGATGTCCGAACTGGACCGCGACATCAGCTCGCCGGTCTGCACCCGGTCGTAGAAGCCGAACGGCATCCGGATCAGGTGCGCGTAGATGATGTTGCGCAGGTCGTACTCGATCTCGTACGCGGTGCGCAGCAGGTAGCGGCGGGCCAGGTAGTTCACCAGTCCGGCGGCCAGGGCCAGGCCGATCAGCCACCAGACGTAGGTGTCGAGGCTCACGGCGCGGGCGACCAGGGCGCGGTCGATGCCCAGGCGCACCACGTTCGGGATCTGCACCTGCACGATCAGGCCGACCAGGGACAGGCCGAGCGAGGTGAGCAGCAGCCGGCGGTGGGCCAGCACCACGGGTAGGGCGCGCCGCAGCCAGGACTTGTTCGGATCGGGGTCGACGGCGGCGCGGGGCGCGCGGTACTGCGGGGGTGCGGTCATCACGGGTCCAGGCACGGTAAGGGGCGACTGCGGGGTGGCACCGTAACCATGCCACGGTCGGCGCCCGCGGGCGACCCGCCTGCGCTTCGGCTCCAGCGCGAACCTGCGCGGGTGCCGCCTGCCCGTGAGCCGAGGCTCCGGCGATACCCGATGATGCGGTTTTCGGGTGATTTGCGGCGTGCCTCCCACGGTGCCGCGACCGGCCGGTCTAGCGTCGCTGTCGGCCCGCGGACCGCGGGCCGACCCGCGGCGCCCTACGGGCGGGGCCGATCGCGGGTCTTCGAGTGCCCGGCATCCCCTCGCCGGCGGCGAGACGGAGGATGTGTGCTGCAACGGCCCCTGGCCGCGGCGACAGGCGATGGTTACCGCGGCCGCCGCAGGGCGTCCGCTCCCCCGCGCCTGCGCTACGCCGCCGCCGTGACCACCGCGTTCGTCGGTGCCGGCATGGTCGCCCTCACCGCGGGCGCCGCGATCGACGACGCCAAGCCCAGCGGTCTCACCGGCGACGCCGGCGTGAGCAGCCGCGTCGCGCTGGCGCGCAGCGAGGCCGCCCGGCAGGCCAGCCGCGAGGAGCGCACGCTCAGCACCTCGATCTCGCAGGCCCCGGACGCCTGGGTGCTGCCGGTGCACGGCTACACGCTCAGCTCCGGCTTCGGCATGCGCTGGGGCGCCTGGCACAAGGGCCTCGACCTGGCCGGGCTGCCGGAGGGCACGCCGTACGCGGCGGTGCACGACGGGACCGTGGTGCAGGCGGGCTGGAACGGCGGCTACGGCTACTCGATCATCGTCGACCACGGCGACGGCCTGCAGACGCTGTACGGCCACTCCAGCCGGGTCCTGGTCCGCGAGGGCCAGCAGGTCCACGCGGGCGACGTCATCGGACGGCTGGGCAACACCGGCCAGTCCTTCGGCACCCATCTGCACCTGGAGATCCACGTGAACGGCGTGGCGCAGAACCCGGCGACCTGGTTCGCCCGGCACGGCGTCGACTTCGCCACCGGCGTCGAGTCCATCTTCGGCCGCTGACCGCGTCCGGCGGCGGAGTCGTGGCAGCTGGAGCGGCCACGACTCCGCGACGCCACGCCGGGCGCGCGACGGCTCAGCCCGTGGTGCGCGGGACCATCAGCAGTTCGGCCGCCAGGGCCGCCGACAGGCGGCCGTGCACCGCGGCGACCCGCGCCGCCACCATCGCGGCGACGGCGGCCGCCACCGCGAGCAGGCACAGCACCAGCGGAACGGTCGCACCAGACGAGCCGCCGACGCTGGCACCGACCAGGGCGGGCGCCCCCGCGCCCCCGATCATGAGCCCGGTCATCAGCACCGCCCGGGTCGACTGGGTCGCGGGGGTGACCGTCGCCAGCCAGGCCAGCAGCGTCGGGAAGACCGGGCCGAGCAGCACACCCGCGAGGGCGTACGCGTACGGTGCCGCGAGCGGCGACGACGCCCCCGCCAGCGCGCCCGCGGCCAGCAGGGTGCAGCCCATGACGAGCTTCGCCGGGGACCGCCGGGGCCGCAGGAACGAGACGGTGAGCCGGCCCACGGCGTGACCGGCCCAGAACAGCGCGGTCAGGGACGCGGCGACCGGCGCGGAGAACCCGATCGCGACCAGGTGGGAGGTCTCCCAGGTGCCCACCGCGGTCTCGACCGCGCCATAGAGCAGGCCGGCCACCGTGAACACCGCGACCACCGGCAGCGAACTGCGCGAGGGCTCGTGCACCGGGCCCTGCCCACCGGCGGAGGGCACCGCCGCCGGTGGCGCCAGCCCGCAGGCCGGCCAGCACAGCAGCACCAGCACCGCGACCCCGAGCAGCACGTGGCGCTCGTACCCGGCGGTGGCCCCGACGGCCAGCGGCCCGACGATGGAGCCGGCCATGAACACGGTGTTGAACAGGTTCAGCATCAGCGCGCCGCGCCGGCCGAAGCCGGCGGAGAAGGCGGTGTTGAGGTAGAGCATCAGGCCGCCGAAGCCGAGGCCGCCGAATCCGGCCGCGGCGAGCACGGCCGGCCAGGACGGCGCCAGCGCCAGCGCCGCCGCGGCGGCCGCGGCGACCAGCACCAGCAGCGACATGGTCCGCCTGCCGTTGACGCGACGGGCGAACAGCCCGCAGTAGACCATCGATGCCAGCGCGCCGAGCTGGAAGACGCTGACCAGGCCGCCACCCCGGGAAGCGCTCAGCTCGAACTCGCCCCGCAGCGCGGGCAGCAGCGCCCCCAGCGCCGCGAACAGCGTTCCGAACAGGAAGAAGAACACGAACCCCGCTGCGGCGCGCAGCTTCGGAACCGGTGGGGCCGTGCTGTCGGTACGGACGTCGGCGACCATGGCTGGTTCCCCCCTGGCTGTAACGGTTCTGTAGCCGGAGGTTTCCATCTATCGATGTAGTCGGGCATCTTGTCAGTTGCGCAGTTGCGGGCGGGACCCGCAGCGGCCGCAGCCGCGACCGGTCCCGCCCGCAGGTCGTCAGACTGTCGCCGGTACGGGCACCGTACGCGGCTGCGCCTGCTGCTGGCCGCGTTCGCGCAGGTGCTTGTACCACCAGAACAGGCCCCGGACCGCGCAGACGATGGTCACCGCGAAGAAGAGCGTGTAGACCACGTTGAACACCATCAGGATGCCGTACACCGTGGCGACGCTGGAGCCGAACATGAACTGCATCCAGCCCTTCGACGGCGTGGTGCCCGGGTCGGTGATCATGTAGTTCGTGAACAGCACGAACGCCACGCCCGTCATCGGGATGAGCGCCGCCCACAGCGCCACATCCCAGATCCACGTCCGGATCAGGGCCTGGATCACGAAGCCGCCCACCCAGCCCAGGATCAGCGGCACCTTCTTGGTCAGCAGCGCGTTGAGCACCGTGCCCGAGGTGAGGATGACGAAGGGGATCACGATCCGGATGGCGTCCGGCACGTGCTCGGTGAAGTGGTACGGCGGTGCGATGTTGACCCAGCTGAAGGCCAGCAGCGCGGCGGTGATGCCGAGGTTGGACGGGTTCATGAAGTGGCGCATGCGGCCCTTGATCGGGGCGCGCAGGACGTACTTCTGCCCGACCGCGATGACGATCGCGAACGCGATGGGCCAGAAGAGGTCGTTGGCGTAGAGCAGCATGTTCGCCGCCAGCGCCGTGATGTGGGTGGGCAGCAGGAACGTGTACACGCCCCACATGCCGTTGCCGGCGTACTCCGGGCGCCGCTTGTAGGCCCAGGCGGCGATGGTCTCGGCCGTGAACTCGGTGGCGTAGCCGACCGCCAGCGCGATGAACGGCCAGGTCCACGGCTGCTCGAAGCCGAACAGCCAGTACCCGAGGATGTTGAAGATGCTCATGGAGATGGCGAAGTTGCGCAGCGCGATGTACCGCGGGTCCTTCTTGTCCACCCGGGGCGGGGCGGCCATCCGGCCGGCCGCGGCCACCCTGGTCGGCTCCACCCGTACGGTCGCCGCCGCGGGGGGTTTGATGCCGATGCCGGTCGTGCTGACGCGTTCTGCGTGGGTCATTTCGCCGCCACCTCCTGAGCCTGAGTCGTGAGCATGAAGTCGTGCCAGCCGACGGTCAGGTCGACCTTCTGCATGTGGACGGCGCCGGACAGGTCGCGCCAGCAGATCTCGGCCGAGACCGGCTTGGCACCCTGGTTGCCCAGGCCGAAGAAGATGTCGAAGCTGCGCTTGCCGGAGTGGCCGCCGCCGCCGTCGAGCTGCGCCAGCTGCGACCTGCCGTCCGCGGTGGTGATCTTCACCATCGCGCCGTACGCCGGAGTGCGCAGCGCGTCGCCCTTGGCGCCGTCGACCGGGCGGTGCAGGCGCAGGCCGATGAAGTCGCCATTGCCCTTGCGGTCGTTGCGGTAGTACGCTGGCGGGCCCCACTGGCGGGCCACGGCGAAGTCCTGGCTGCCGTCGGCGTTGGTGTCCGCCACTGCCACGCCCCGGCTCGGGATCTGCGCGTCCATGCCCAGCTGCGGGCTGAGGTCGGTGTAGCGGCCGTTGCCCTCCGGCGCCCAGAACGCCATGTGGTCGGTGCCGGCGATATCGTCACCGGGCATCGCCTTGGGCCACATCGCCGGCTCCTGCAGCATGAGGTCGTTGCTCATGGCCAGCTCCTGGAGCCAGTTCCAGCGGTTGATCGTGCCCTTGACGAAGCCGGCGGTCTGCACGACGACCTGGTTGCCGCTGTTGTCGAAGTCCGCCATCTTGGCGTCCCAGCCCCAGCCGACCCAGGCCAGGTTGGTCTCGCTCGCCTCGTTCTCGAACGGGGCCACGCCCCTGCTCAGCTCCGCCTTCGCCTCGTCCGGGCTCGCGGCGGTGTTGCGCCAGACGAAGTTGCTCTCCTCGATGCCCCAGGAGTGCGTGATGTTGCTGACGAAGGCGTCGAAGCGGCCGGTGCCGTACAGGTCGCCGAACTCGATGCCCATGCCCTTGAACGAGTCGTGCCCCATCACCAGCGACTTGGGCGTGAACGGGCCGTGCTCACCCTCGGCCAGCGCGAACTTGATGTTCCCGGGGGTCGACACGTTGTGGAAGAAGCGGTCGTTGCCGAAGTCGTTGGCCAGGTACAGCTCCGGCAGCAGGTCGCCGTCCAGGTCGGCCGAGGCCGATCCCAGCGTCCAGCCGGTGGCACACTTCGGGTCGATCGCGCCGCGCTGCTCCTCGAACGTGACCGTCGCCGGTCCGCCGTTCTTGCCCGCGGCCTTCGCCTTCCACCGCAGCACGTGCGCGCCGCCGGCGTTCTGGGCCCGGGACATGGAGTGGTTCATCGTCACGTTCTTGTTGCCGACCGGGTCGAGCACACCGGTGTCGGGGAAGTAGTTGAACACCCCGATGTCGGGCTTGCCGTCACCGTCGAAGTCCGCGATGGCCACCGCGTTGGTGTTCCACAGCTGCCCGTGGTACGCCTTGTCGTTGTACACCCCGGCCTGGATGAGCTCGGTGGCCACGAAGGTGTCCCGCGTCAGCAGCGAGGCGGCCGGCTTGTGCAGGAACAGCACCGGCGTGCGGCCCCAGTAGTAGACCAGCAGGTCGGTCCAGCCGTCGAGGTTGTAGTCACCCGGCACACACCCCATGGGCGCCATGGTGTCGTTGTACGGCAGCGGGGCGGTGTCCAGCACGAACGGCTGGTAGGCGCCGCCGGTGCCGGGCGCCGGGGTGACGATCGCGCTGTCGCTGCGCGTGTCGACCAGGCACAGGTCGTCGGGCTTGCCGCCGCCGTCCAGGTCGTTGACGGCGATGGCCGCGCCGACCGACGAGATCCAGGACTTGATGTGCTCGTACTCCGGGTTCACCGTGCGCACGTCACGCTGCGGCAGGTTCGGCGGCAGCGCGATGGGAAGCTCGGTGAAGCGGTAGCGGGAGGCCATCGCGGCCTTGTCCGCCGCGGACGCCTCGGGCAGCTGAGCCACCGCGAACAGCGTCACCGCCAGCGCGATCACGAATACGACAGGTGTCAGTCGGCGCAGCAGGCCGACCTCGTTCGTTGGCATCGGTTCCCCTCGAGTTAGACGTCACGGTGCACAACACGGCCGCCGGCGAGGCGCCGGGAGGCGTCAGACGGTGTTCGGCGGTCCCCATTCAGCTTTCGCACGCGGCGATCCGCGCCGTGCTATGCGATCGAGTCGCGCGCAGCACGCCGTGGAATTGTTCGCCGGTCATTCATCGCGAGGCTGACTCCGCTATCAGTCACGCGGATGCGGGAGGACCTGATGTGAATCAGTGGGGGTGGGCCGCGATCTGCGCCGCGACCGCTTGAAAGATGAGTGAAAGAGAAGTCCTCCTTCCCGCTATCCATTGCCGCCGGAAGGAATTGACGTCCTTCTCGACGTCGCCCATCCTCGCGGCCGTCGGAAGTCCGTGTCTTCTCGCTAAATGCTCAGCGCCGACCCCCGCAATCTGGAAGAGCCAGATGGTCACGCTCAGTGACGAAAGGCGGGGACGAGACGGCGATCGCGGCGGGGGCCGGGGCGCACCTCCCCGGGCCCGTTCCGCTCAGCAGCCGGGTGCGGCAGAGCCGTACGCCCGGATGGCAAGGTAGTGCTCGTACGCCATCCGGCGCATGACCGCGAAGGCGACCTCGAGCAGGACGGTGCGGGCGACCGCGGTCGCCGCGCCGTCGGTGGGCAGGGAGTCCAGCTCCCGCACGGCCAGTCGCTCGGCCGCGTCGGCGCATGGGGCGAAGATGTCAGCGCCGCAGTCCCAGCCGAGGTCGCGCAGCGCGACCAGGACCTGGGCCAGCGTCGTCCGGCCGGGCGCGTTGGGATCGACGCGCCAGCCCAGGTCGGCCAGGAAGCGGTCGACCTGGCCATTGGCCGAGGTGTCGGCCGGCGCGTCGGCGCGCGCCGGATGTTCGGCGGAGAGTGCGTTGTTGACGACCTTGGCCAGCCCGTGCGGCGACATGCAGTTGTCGTCGAGGGCGGCCAGCACTTCGCGCACCGAGGCCAGGCTCATCATGCCCATCCCGGTAAGCACCCGGATCAGTCGCAGCCGGGCGACGTGAGTCTCGTCGTACTCGGCCTGGTTCCTCGCCGTCGGTACGCCCGGAGGCAACAGGTGCTCGCGCAGATAAAACTTAATCGTCGCCACCGACACACCGCTCCGCCTGCTGAGATTCGAAATCTTCATCGAACTCCATCGGTGTAGTTGATGGGAATGCTTGCATGTTGGCACATAGCGATCACTCGCCGCAACAGTCGAAATGTCGTTTTTGGCGAAGAAGTGCCAGGTGCGGAACCGCTCCCGCGACGCCCCGCCGGTGATCACCGGCACCGACCCTCGCTCGCGGTGTGACCACTTCACGACAGAGGCGTTCCACACGGCAACCGAAACGACGCGTACCGCGTCGCGCGGGCGCGGGCGCCCTGAGTGCGGATGACGCTGCGTAGCCGATATGGATAGCGGAACTCGCCGACTTCGCCTTTCCATAATATTGCTCAGTTTCCCCGCAGGGCACCACCCTGCCGAGGTACGCGCAGCTTGAAGCCATTATCATCGACGAATGGAGCGCCGCACCCGTCCGTCCGGCCGAGGAGCGTCCGCCGTTGGTATTGCTGATCCCTTTGAGACCTCCTAACATCGATCCCTGTCGCTGGCATTCATGGATGCGGGAGACCGCATCGAATGTCCCCGGGGCGCGCGACCCGAGGGCGAGGGGCCGGGAGCGAATTCGCTTTCGCATCCATGGAGCAGCTGTTTCCGGCAGGTTAACGACTCCTATCCGGATCCTAACGGATCCGGATACGGCCGTGACTGTCGGAACTTGCTGCGATGCCGGCGGCGGTGACGCCTATCGCCCCCCGCGAGGGGCGCAGCTCGATTCGGGAGACGCTATGGACAAGACCACGACAAGGGCCGTCGAACGTGTGATCGCTACCATGCGCGAAAATCTCGGGCAACAGTTGACCATCGACGACATGGCACGGGTCGCGATGTTCAGCAAGTTCCATTTCTCGCGCATATTCCAACGGGTCACCGGGATCTCGCCCGGTCGCTTCCTGTCCGCGCTGCGGCTGCAGCAGGCCAAACAACTGCTGGTCTCGACGCAGAGCAACGTCGCCGACATCAGCCTGCAGGTCGGCTACACCAGCATCGGCACGTTCAGCTCCCGCTTCACCCGCAGCGTGGGCCTGTCCCCGACGGCCTACCGCCGCCTGGGCGGCTACGCCCCCGCGGTGCACCCCGAGACCAGTGTCAGCGGGCCGGAGTGGGCCTTCGGCACCGTCAAGGGCGTCATCCGGCCGTACCCGGCCGACGAGCCGCAGCTGACCTTCGTCGGCCTGTTCCGCGACCGGATCCCCGAGGCCCGGCCGGTCAGCTGCGCGATCCTCGACCAGCCCGGCCCGTTCACCCTGGAGAAGGTGCCCCCGGGCGAGTGGTTCCTGCTGGCCCACTCGGTCTCCTCCGACCCGGCCCGGGTGACCGGTGAGCCCGGCGCCGGCGCCGGCAACGAACTGGGCGTCGGCTCGCTCGGCCCGATCACCATGCGGCGCGGCATGGTGATCGACGACGCCGAACTCCAGCTCAAGGCGATCTCCGACCTGGACCCGCCGGTCCTGCTCGCCCTGCTGGACGTGCGCATGGCGGCACTCAAGCTGGTCGCCGAGCGCGAGCAGCAGCAGCAGCAGACGAGCGTGGCCTGACCCTTCAGCTTCGACGACCCGTCGACGACGGCGGCAGACCCAGAGGTCTGTCCGCCGTCTTTCTCATGTGCGAGTAGGGTTTGCGCGCCCTGTACGGCTCTGCTGCGGGCCGCGGGCACCGCCGGTAGGTCCCCTGCGGCCCGGCGGACGTGACGGCCGTACGGGCACGACGAAGGGGCCCCGGGCGCCTGCGCGCCCGGGGCCCCGATCGGCGGGGTTCACGCCTCGTGGACCGACATCGGCAGTCCGCCGCGCACCCGCAGCGACAGCATCGGCTCGGGCACCACCTCGTAGCCGGGCATCCGCGTCATGCGCAGCTCCCGGCTGAGCATCGCGACCACGAAGACCGCCTCCATCATGCCCAGGTGGTTGCCGACGCAGAAGCGCGGACCGGCCCCGAACGGGATGTAGGCGTAGCGGGGACGTCCGGTCACCACATCGGGGTCGAACCGCTCCGGGTCGAACCGCTCCGGGTCGTCCCAGAACCGGGGGTGGCGGTGCATCGTGAAAGGACTCACCACCACGTCGGCGTTGGCCGGCACGTGGTAGCCCGCGATCTCGTCGGCCGCCAGCGACTTGCGCGGCAGCAGCCACACCGGCGGGTAGAGGCGCATGACCTCCTCCACCACCATCGAGGTGTAGCGCAGCTTGTGCAGGTCCTCGAACTCCGGCCGGCGGTCGCCGAGCACCGCCACCGCCTCCTCGCGCAGCCGCTCGCGTACCTCGGGGTGCTCGTCGATGAGGTACAGCGTCCAGCTGAGCGTGCTGGCGGTGGTCTCGTGCCCGGCCAGCAGCAGGGTCACCAGCTCGTCGCGCAGCCGGATCTGGCCCACCCTCGGGTCGGCCTCCGCCCCCGCCGAGACGATCAGCCGGGACAGCACGTCCTCGCGGTCGTCGGTGCGCCCGGCCCGCTCCGCGACGAGCTGGTCGACGATCGACTGCAGCTCGGCGCGGGCCCTGCGGAAGCGCCGCTGGTTGGGCAGCGGCACCCAGGTGGGCACCGCGCTCAGCGACTCCAGCTCGAACATGGCCTGGTCCTGCACCACGCCGAAGTGGTCGCCGATGTCCGGGAACTGGCCCAGGTCGGTGTCGATCAGGGTACGGCCGAGCACGCCCAGGGTCAGGCCGGTCATCTGGCGGACCACGTCGACCGGCTCACCTCCCCGGAACTCGCGCAGCCGCGACACCAGCAGCTCGGCCTCGGCCGCGATGGCCCCGGCCTGCGCCGCGATCCGCTTGCTCTGGAACGCCGGCTGGATCACCCGGCGCTGCTTGCGCCACAGCTCGCCCTCGCTGGTCAGCAGGCCGTCGCCCAGCGCCCGCTTGGCGTGCACCAGGCCGATGCCCTTGTGGTAGTTGGCCGCGTTGTCGGCCAGGACGTGCTTGACGCTGTCGGGGTGGTTGAAGAAGTACAGGGCCTTGTGGCCCACCGGGATCCGCACCGCGTCGCCGTAGCGCGCCGCGGCCTGGATCATCATGCCGAGCCGGTCGCGGTTCATCACCGCCAGCCAGCGCAGCGCGGCGCTGCGCGGCGGTCCCGGCGGGGCGACGCGGGTGCGCGTCATCGTGGTCATCTCGTCACGTCGCTTCGCTCGTGGTGAATCTGATGGAATCGACCGTGCAGGAACAGCAGCGCGTCGTCGTCCTCCGCGCGTTCGACCGAGAGCAGTTCGCTGAGGAAGATCGTGTGGTCGCCGCCGTCGTAGCGGGCCCGCACCTCGCACTCGAAGTGGGCCAGCGCCCCGATGATCAGGGGGGCGCCGGAGAACCGGCCCGGGGTCCAGTCGACGGCGTCGAACTGCTCCTTGCCCATGGGCCGGTTCCGGTCGGCGAAGTACCTGGCCACCGCCTCCTGGCCGGAGCCGAGGACGGAGACGGCGAACCGGTTGGTCGCCGCGAGGACGCCGTGCATGATCGCCTCGTGGCCGACGCAGATGAGGACCAGCGGCGGGTCCAGCGAGACCGTGGTGAACGAGTTCGCCGTCATGCCGTGCGGGGTGTCCCCGCCGACCGTGACCACCGTGACCCCGGTGGCGTACGCGCCGAAGGCCCGGCGTAGCGCCTTCGGATCCGCCACCAGCAGCGGCGGGGTTTGCTGGACGTCCACTGTGCCTCTCCTGTCTTCGGGACGGCTAACTTCGGGCGCCGGCGAGCTGGTACGGCGTGAGCGCCTGCACCAGCGCGTCGGGAACCCGCGACGGGACCGTGCGGGTGTTGGGGCCGCGCATGCACGCGACCCGCTGCCCGCCCCGGGCGACGAGGGTCTCCCCGCCGCCCGGCTCCAGCCGTACGTAGTCGAATCCGAACTGGACCTGCGTCTGCGACAGCTCGATCAGGTTCATCCGGATCGCCAGCTCGTCGAAGGCGGTGATCTCGGCGAAGAACTCGCAGTCGACCTTCAGGGTGAACAGCTTGAGGTCGTCCTGCAGGTCCGCCAGGACCTCAGGGGCGCGCTGCTTGAGGAACATCTCCCGGCAGCGGCCCTGCCAGCGCAGGTAGTTGACGTAGTACACGTTCCCCACGATGTTGGTCTCCTCGAACCCCACCGTGTGCAGGTACTCGAAGTACCGTTCCATCTCAGCGGCCTCCATCCGTTGCGATCGCGAACACCACCGGCTCGGTGACCCCGGCCAGCCCCGTCACGAACGTGGCGATCCGCAGCTCGCCGGAGGCGAACACGGTCCAGCCGGCACGCTCGGCGGGCAGCAGGGACAGCGGACCGCGAACCGGTCGGCCGGCCTTCTGCAGACACTCCACCGCCGACCAGACCCGCGTCGCGGCGGTCGCGCGGTCCTCCCCGGTCTGCGCGGCGACCTGCTGGGCCAGCCCGGTGTTGGGGCCGAGCAGCCCGTCCCACACCGAGTCCGGCCGCTGCACGACCAGCTCGACATCGCAGCCCAGCGGGCCGGCACCCGCCACGACCAGGGTGATCCCGGCCGCGTGCGAGCTGGAGATGCTCCGGTCGCCCGGCACCTCCGGCCGACCGTCCTTGCGGTACTTGACCGTCACCGGTCCGCCCAGGGCCCGCCCGGCGGCCAGCGCCGTACGCGCCCGGCGCAGCGTCTGCGGGTCGCCGTCGGTCTGCGGGCCGTCCGGCTCCACCACCACGGCCACCTGCGCGCCCAGCACGTCCCCGACCGCCCGCTCCAGGTACGGGCCGAGCAGCGGGGCCTCCCACGGCCCGCGGCCGTCCTTCTTGCGTACGGCCCGCAGCTTGAGGCCCTCCCACCGCTCGACGACCTTGCCCGTGCCATCGCGCAGCGCGATGTCGTAGAGGTAGGTGTCCCCGTCGCGGCTGCGCTCGGTCGCGCAGTAGCGCAGGTCCGGCGTGGTGAGCATCGCCTCGCCCATGGCGTGGATGCGCTCGATGCCCTGCGGCAGCAGGGTCGCGTCAGGGACGCAGACCTGGTTGCCGTGCATCAGCGCGTCGCGCACGCCGGGGTCGCCCAGCAGCAGCTGCGGCGAGAGGAACCCGGCGAACCAGTTGGTCGCGGCGTCGGCGGCCACGTCGACGTCCACGTGCCGCGCCGCGGCCCGGTGGTAGCGGCGCAGTCGCTGGAAGCGGCCGCCCTGGAACAGGGTGGGGCCGTACAGCTGCGTGGCCGGGTCCAGCTGCACCGCCGGCAGGCCGTCGGCGATCTGCTCCGGCGCGCCCTCGATCGGCTCGCCGTTGGGCAGCCGCAGCCGGGCCCGGAAGTGGTCGGCGACGAACCCGGTCTCCTCGCTGTGGATGGCCACCTCGACGGTGTCGGGGCCGCTGACGGTCGCGGCGACGCGGATGCGGGTCGCGCCCTGCGGCGGCACCACGATCGGGCGCAGGAACTGCGCCTGCTCCACGGTGCGCCGGCCGACGACGCCGGTGACGGCGGCGGCGGCCTGGGCCATCGCCTCCATCCCGAACACCGCCGGGAACAGCAGGTTGCCGTCGAGCAGGTGGTCGGCCAGGTACAGGTCGGTGCCCGCGCTGAGCTCGACCTCGGTCACCAGCTCCACGCCGTGGTAGCGGATCAGCGGCCGCTCCACGAACCGCAGCAGCGGCAGCTCCGGCAGGTGGTAGCGGACCGTGTCGATCCCCTCGGTACGGCCGCTGATCACCACCGTGCCCGGCGTGGCCGGGTCGGCCAGCAGCCGCCGCAGGATCGCCACGCCCTGGTCGGGCGTGATCGGGGTGACGCCGTCACGGGACAGCGACTCCACCACCGACAGGCGCTCGCCCATGCCGACGCCGGACCAGACCGACCACTCCAGGCACAGCGCCCGGCAGTTCGGGAACTCCCGGCCCACCTGGCGGGTCAGGTCGTCCAGCCACTCGTTGGCGGTGGCGTAGTGCGCCTCGCCGCGCAGACCCGCCCGGCCGATGATGCTGCCGAGCGTCACCAGCAGCCGGAGCCGCTCGGGCTGGACCGCGGCCAGGACCGCCTGCAGCCCGTCGATCTTGGGAGCGAAGGTGCGGCGGAACGCCGCCGCGTCCAGGCTCGCCAGTCCGGCCGGCTCGTTGCGCCCGGCGCCGTGCAGCACCGCGGTGATCGGGCCGAGCTCGGCGGCCAGTTCCGCCACCGCCGCCTTGATCTGCGCCGCGTCGGTGACGTCGGCCCGGGCGTACCGCACGGTGACGCCGCGCTCGCCCATCCGCACGATGTTGGCGGCCAGCTCGGCGTCCTCGGCCGGGTCCGACCGGCCCAGCAGGGCGAGCTTCGCCCCGCTGTCCTCGGCGATCGCCAGCGCGCACTCGGCGGTGATGCCCTTGCCGCCGCCGGTGACCAGCAGCACGTCGCCCTCGTGCAGCGCGGGCAGCGTGGTCTCCGGCTCGTACGGCATCACCCGCAGCGTCGGCACCCGCCGGGTCCCGCGCTCGTCGTAGTGCACCTCGATGTACTTCGCGGTCGCGGCGACCTCGGCGGCCACCCAGTCGACGGCCTTGGCCACCGGGGGCACGTGCACGATGGACACCCGCAGCTGCGGCGCCTCCAACTGCAGCGTCTTGGCCAGACCCGCCGCGCCCCGCCCGTGCTGCACCAGCACGAACCGGGTCCCGGCCGGGCCGGCCAGCGCGGTCTTGGCCCCGTTCAGGGCCAGCTCCAGGTGCTCCTCGGCGGCGTTCTCCGGCAGGCAGACCAGGACACCGGCGCCGACCCCGGCGCGCTCCAGCGCCCGGCGCAGCGGCTCGGCGATCGGGCTGTCGGCCACCGCGAACACCTGCCAGCGGCCGCTGTCCTCGGTCGCGGTACGGGCGGGCAGCGGCAGCTCGTCGAAGTCGAGCGACCACGGCCGGGCCCAGTCGGCGGCGCCGAGCACGATCTCGGCCGGCGCGCCGTCGGCCCCGTGCCCGGTCGACCGGAGCTGCTCCAGCGCTTCGGCCAGCTCGCTGACCGTGGCGGTGGCGAAGTTGGTCGGCGTGTGCGCCGGGGGCACGCCCAGGCTGGTGGCCACCTGGTTGACCAGCTGACCGACGGTGATGGAGCTCAGGTGCAGGTCGTCGAGCAGCCGGCTCTCCTCGCGGACGAGCTCCAGCGGCAGCTCCGCCCGCTCGGCGGCCAGCCGCCGCAGCAGGGCCAGCGTCGACTCGCCCGCCTCGGGCGCGGCCGCGGCGGTGCCGGCCGGCGTGACGACGGGCGCGGTACGGGCGACGCCCTTGATGTCCACCCGCGGCGCGGCCTCGCACGGGCTGGCGAAGAACTTGAACTCGGCGCCGACCGCGAGCGGCCGGATCAGGCGGCCGTGGAACAGCGCGGCGTCCACCTCGGACGCGCCCACCACGTACGCCGCGCCGACCACGCGCAGCACCCCGGCCAGCGACTCGTCGTCGGTGTCCAGCGCGACCGCGGGCACGTCGGTGGCGGCGGCCAGGCCGCTGAGCACCCGCCCCGGGCCGACCTCGACGAACAGGTCCACCTCCTTGGCGGCCAGCGCGAGCGCCTGGCTGAACAGCACCGGGTCGGTGATCTGCCGGTGCAGCAGGGCGCGCACGTCGGTGTCGGGCGCCAGCGCCTCGCCGGTGACCGTCGAGATCAGGCGCTTCTCCACCGGCTCGAACTCCTCGTCGGCGATGGCCTGGCCGAACGAGTCGGCCGCGGGCGCCACCAGCGGCGAGTGGAACGCGTGCGACACGTTCAGGCGGGTCGCGGCCACGCCCTCCTCGCGGGCGCGGGCGCAGACCGTCTCGACCGCCTCGACCGCACCGGAGATCACGGTCTGCTGCGGGCTGTTGTAGCCGCCGATGACCACGGGCAGGCCCTCGGTCAGCCGCAGCACGGTGTCCGGGGAGGCGGCGACGCCGGCCATGGTGCCCGACGCGCTGTGGCGGCTCATGGTCTGGCCGCGTACGGCCGCCACCCGCAGCAGCGTCTCCTCGTCCATCGCCCCGGCCCACTGCAGGGCCGCGATCTCGCCCAGGCTGTGCCCGACCGCGATGGTCGCGTCGATGCCGAGGGTGGACAGCACCCGCAGGCCGGCCATGGAGCCGGTGACGATGCGCGGCTGGGCGACCTCGGTGGCCACCACGTCCGCGCCGGTCGGCAGGGCCGCCTTGGTGTACATCTCGTCGGCCTCGGCGAACCGGCGCCGCATCGCGCCGCCGCTGACACCCTTGCCCGAGCCCTGGCCCGGGAACAGGTAGCCGATGCGGCCGGGGCCGCTGGCGTGGCCGAGGAAGGTGCGGCCGTCGGCGGAGAACACCGAGGTCTCCCCCGCCTCCACCTTCTCCAGCAGCGCCTTGAGGCGGCGGGTCGCGTCCTCGGGCGAGGAGACCACGACCGCGGCGCGCAGCGGCAGCTCACGCAGCTCCCGGTGCAGGGTCGCGGCCAGGTCGGCCAGCTGGGCGTACGCGACGGTCGGCACGAACTCGATCAACCGGGTCAGCCGCTCGGCCAGTTCCTTCGCCGAGGCGGCGTCGACCAGCAGCAGCTCGACGTCCTGCAGCGAGGAGGCCAGCGCCTTGGTGCGGGTGTCCAGCGGCACCCGCTTACGCGGCCGCTCGTTCTCCAGCACGATGTGGGTGTTGATGCCGCCGAAGCCCATCGCGGTGATGCCCGCGCGGACCGGGGCCTTGCTCGGCCAGGCCTCGGCGCGGCGCAGCACCCGCAGCTGGGCGTCGTCGTCGGTGAGCAGCTCGTGCGGCTCCACGCAGCCGATCGCCGGGGGCAGCACCTGGTGGTGCACGGCCATGGTGGCCTTGATCAGGCCGGCCACGCCGGCGGCGGCCTTGGTGTGGCCGATCATGCCCTTGATCGAGCTGATCGCGGCGGGGGCCTCGGCGCCCGCCGCGCGCCGGGCCAGCGTCAGCGCCTTGAGCTCGGTGGCGTCGCCGACGGCGGTGCCGGTGCCGTGCCCCTCGAACAGGCCCACGGTCTCGATGCCGAACCCGGCCCGCTCGTACGCCCGCTGCAGTGCCAGCTGGTAGCCGCTGACCTCGGGGCGGGTGATGCCGCCCTTGCCGTCCGACGAGATGCCCCAGCCGGCGACCGTGGCGTAGACGCGGTGACCGGCGGCGCGCGCCTCGTCCTCGCGCATCAGCACGACCATGCCGCAGCCCTCGCCGGGCCAGAAGCCGTTGGAGCCCTTGTCGTACACGCGCATCTCGCCGGTGGCCAGCGCGCCGGTCTTGGCGAACCCGATGATCTCGAACGGGTCGATGGACAGGTCCACCCCGCCCGCGACCACCACGTCCAGCTCGCCGTCGACCAGGCCCTTGCACGCGGTCGCCACCGACAGCAGCGACGACGAGCAGGCGCCGTCGACGGTGTAGCCGCCGCCCTTGAGGTCGAAGTGGTTGCAGATGCGGCCGGCGATGGTGTTCGACAGGCCGCCCGCGAGGGTGTCCTCGTCGATCTCCGGGAACGGCGCCTTGAACGTCGCCTCGAAGTCGCTGAGGAACGTGGCGAGCTGGTCGTCGTCCCAGTCCTGCTCCTTGAGCGCGGCGGCGACCATGCGGCGCACGAACGGCCAGCGCAGCCTGATCTGGTTGGCGCGGGAGAACTCGCCGGTGAGGCTGTTGCCGACGATGACGCCGGTGCGCTCGCGCGGCAGGCCCTCGGCCATCGGGAAGCCCGCGTCGGCCAGGGCCATCGCGGCCACGTCCAGCGCCAGCCAGTGGGTGAGGTCGGTGGACCGGTACGTGCTGCCGGCCACCTTGTAGGCGATGCGGTCGAACTCGTAGCCCTCGATGACCGAGGCGTTGCGGGCGTAGAACTTGTCAGGGGCCTTGGGGTCGGCGTCCCAGTAGTCGGCCAGGTTCATCCGGACCTCGGGGAGCTGGCGGAACGCGCGTCGCCCGGCGACCGCGTTCTCCCACAGCTCCCGCGGCGAGGTGGCGTCCGGGTAGCGGCACGCCATCCCCACTATCGCGATTCTGGACATGCGGAAACAGCCTTTCATCCAGCGGGCGCGCATACCACGCGACCCGGACACCAGGAGGGAAGGGAAGGACTCAGCAGTGGCCGGTGGCCACGAACCGGTCGGCGATGCGCTGGCGCCACACCTCGTAGATGGGCAGGTGGCCGTCCATCGGCAGGTCCATCAGCGCCTCGATGGTGACCAGCTGCGCCTCCTGCGGCGACATGTCGCAGAAGATCTTCGTGGCGACCTCGTTGTGCGGGACGGTCAGCCTGGCGCGCTCGCGCGCGCCCGCGGCGAAGGCGGCACCCTGGGCGAGCTCGCGCCGGTAGTCGACGGCGTGCTGCCACAGCTCTTCCAGCTCCTTCGGGTCGGCGCCGCCCGCGTAGGTGGCGGCCAGGCCCATGCCGGCGTACATGTCGGCGCGGCGCTCGACCGGGAACCGGTCGATCAGCCCCGCGGCCACCTCGGCCTCCGTCCCGCCGACGAACCAGCAGGCACGGCCGATCCCCTGGTCGATGACGCGGTTGGCGTACCAGTTGTGCTCGCCGCCCGGCCAGGGGAAGTTCTCCTCCACGTACTGGTCGTACACGTACTTGTCGGTCTGGAAGTAGGCCTGGTGGAAGCCGTAGCCGTCCAGGATCAGCCACTTCAGCAGCGGGTCGGCCGCGTACAGCGTCTTCCAGCGGAAGCGCGGCAGCCGGGCCATGGCCCAGCCGACCCCCACGTAGATCATGTAGACGTGGTCGTCGGCCTTGCCGTCGAGGAAGTCCTCAACCAGCTTGCCGCCGCCGATGGGCAGGCCGTCGCGGATCGCGAAGCCCATCCCGGCGCCCTCGTACGCGAAGCCCTTGTACCTGGTCGGCAGCTCCTCCAGCGGCAGCTCGGCGTCGAGCGGGCGGCGCGCCTCGGCGGCGTACGCGTAACCGGTGAGGAAGCTGCGGCCGACGGTCTCGAGCATGTCGCGCGACGCCTCGTCTTTGACGTGGAATCCGCGTACGTCGAGCCGGGTGGCCTTAACGTCGGGCGTGAGGATACGGCGCCGCAGCGCGCGGTATACGCTCATGGCAGAGCCCCCAATATCGTCATTGGATTCGGCGATGTACCTGCGATCGTCGCAGGGCTGGCGGAACAATTCTTCTTCGCGTTTGCCCAGCCGGTGAATTGACTCCGGACCGCATTCCGGAAGGAATGGCGAGCGACGATTCCCGCTCCCCGAAAGGGAGCGGGAATCGTTCGCCACACCTGTAACGTCAGTGCGTCCGCACGGCTTTCGCGGACACGAACCGGGCCCGGACCCGGCTGCGCCAGACCTCGTAGTCGGGCGTCGCGGCCGACGACTGGAAGCCGCCGACGGCGACCTCGTCGGCGAACTCGGCCGCCTCGTCGAGCGAGATCCCGGCCAGCGCGGACACCGCCTGCTCGCTGTGGAGCGGCGCGAACCCCGAGTACGAGCGGGCCTTGGCCGCGAACACGCTGCCCTGGGCCAGGTCCGGCGCGTACGCCCCGGACAGCTCGCGCAGCTCGGCCAGGCCCTCCGGGGTCGAGCCGCCGGCGAACGTGGCCGCCAGGCCCACCCCGCTCCAGAGGTCGGCGTGGCGGTCGGACTCGAACCGGCCGACGCCCGCCGCCACGTTGCGCACCACGCCGCCGTGGATGAACCACAGCGCCCGGCCCACGCCCTGGTCCCAGGCGCGCGCGAAGTAGCCGGGGTGCCCGGCGAACGGGTAGGGCTTGGGGCGGCGGCGGTTGTCGACCCAGTCCCGGGTGTCGAAGTACGCCCGGTCGAAGCCGAGCCCGTCCACGGCCAGCCAGCTCATGGTGGGGTGGTACGGCGTGCCGGTGAGGTCGGGGATCACGTTCTTCCACAGCGGCCGCGGCAGGCGCGCCATCGCGAAGCCGATGCCGATGTAGGTGAGGAAGATGTGCGGCTGGCCCGGACCCATCAGCAGGTCGCGGGTGCGGGTGCCGCGACCGCCGGCCATCGCGTCGCGGACCGTGAACGCCATCGTCGCGCCCTCGTAGGCGAAGCCGCGCATCTCCGGCTCGACCAGCTCCAGCCGCCGCTCGACCTCCCACAGGGTCCGCGAGTCGATGCCCCACTCGAACCCGCAGATCACCGACTGCGGGATCGCCTCCAGCCGCCGGGTCGCGGCGGTGGGCACGATCGGGAACCCGCGCTTGGCGAAGCTCACGTCGGCCAGCGACGGCGTCATCATCAGGTTGCGCAGTGAGCCGAGGGTGGTTGCCATGGTTCCTCCGTACCTGAAGAAGCACACTCCGCCAGGACGGCGGACTGTCCTCATGGTGGTACGCGGCCGACCGGCGAAGCGTCTCCAGATGTGCGCTTACGCGGATGTGCGCAGTGCGCGAGGGGTCAGGCCCGCGGCCGGGGGCGCCGGACCATCATCATCACCATGACCGCGACCAGCACGGCGGCCAGGAAGGTCAGTCCGATGCTGAGCGGATCATCGCCGCCGTGGGAGTGCCCCGACGCCGCCGGCGGCGCGGTCCGCGGCGGCGCGCTGGCGACGGCGCCGCGGGTGTACCGGAAGCCGGTCTGCCCCGCCAGCACCTGCCCGTCGGCCAGCACGATGTGGTAGGCGACCAGGTAGCCGCCGTCCGCACCGAGCACGACCGGCACCCCGACGACGTCGCCGTCGACCTCGGGCCGGTCGCCGACGGTCCGGCCGGCCGCGTCCGCCACGGTCACGTGTACCTCGCGGGGTTCGAACGTGCCCGCGAAGGTCAGCTCGACCTCCGTCGGAGCGCTGCCGACCACCGCGCCGTCCGCCGGGCTGACCGTGCTCAGGGCGGGCGGTTCGGTGTCGGTCAGCAGCGACAGCACGGCCGTGCCGCCGACCACGAGCACCATCAGCACGGTGCCCAGCCGGGTCCAGAGGCGGCGCGACCCGGGCACCGTTTCGCCCGGGTCGCGCACGTCGGTCTCAGTCGCCATCAGGCCGCGGCGGGAAGCGGTGCCGCGCAGGTGCACGCGGCCTCGCGGCGCTCCGCCGGGGTCGGCCGCAGATGCAGGAACATCGCGACGACCATCGGCAGGAACACGATCGTGTTGTAGAACAGGTGCAGCTCCACCCGGGGGAAGATCAGCTGCGCCACGCTCGTCGGCACCTTCGCGCCGAAGAACATGGTGCCGCTCTGCGCCTGGATGAACAGCAGCAGGTGCTCGATGTGGTGCCAGAACTGGATCCCGAAGGCGATCAGCCACCAGGTCTTCGAGCGGCCGGTGAAGCCCTTGCGGAGCAGGAACAGCCCGATGACCATCACCAGGGCGTACCCGTAGTGCAGGTATTCGGACGAGACCAGCCACGGGAAGAACTGGCCGAGCACGCCCCGGGCCTGCGGGCGCGGCCGGTCCAGCACCCAGATCTGGTACGCCTGGACCAGGTGCTCGGCCCAGTGGGCCAGCACCACGAACATGAACACGTTGAGCGCGGTGCGGTGGCCGGCGGCGTTGAGCCAGCCGGTCGTGGCCGGGCTGCGCCCGGTCGACGCCTCGAAGGTCGTCACGTTCCCTCCCCTGTCGACAGAGTCCACCACCGACAGTCGACGGCGACCCGGTGGTGCTCGCTTCACGATCGTGCGGCGACCGCTACAGCGTGGTAGGGCAGCCTCACCTTTCACATCTTCAAAATTGCGCTCTGGAGTCGCCTATCAAGCAGTCTGGCCACTTGACGGCAGGGTCGCGCCCGCCGGCAGATGCCAGGCACCCACCCGGCGGGCCGCCGCGCAACTGGCCCACGCGGTCGCCTCCACCAGCTTCGCCTCGCCCGAGTGCCAGGCCCGGAACTCGTCCACGACCTCCGCGTCCACCTGGTACGACGCCAGCGCGGTCAGCAGCGCCAGCCGCGCCGCCGCCTGGTCGGCCGGGGCCAGCCCGGCGATGAGCCGCTCGCACCACTGGCGGCTCAGCCCGGTCTCCTCGCCGCGCCAGGTGTCCAGCCGCCGCTGCACCAGCTCGCGTACCTCGGCGGAGAGCGCCCGCTGCCCGGCGTCGTCGAACGCGGCGTACGAGCGCGCCACCGCGGCCGCGATCACCGGGTTGCCCGTGGCCCAGGCGGCGTCCGGCGGCAGCGGCGCGTGCGGCAGCAGCGGCAGCGAGCGGCCCGGGGCGCGCGGGTCGCGCAGGGTCGGGCGCAGCACCCGGCTGACGCCGCGCTTGAACCGGCGCCGGGCGGCCGGGCCGAGACCGGGCGGCAGCAGGAAGCTGGACAGGAACACGTTCACCATGCGGGTCAGGTAGTGCAGGCTGACCAGCACCCCGACCAGCTCCGGCCGGTCGGCCTCGGCGAACGGCGCGGGTCCGGCGGCCGGGTCGTCCGGTTGGGCGGCGGTGCGGGCCCACGCCGCGATGGCGCGCACCCGGGGGTCGTCCAGCTCCTCGACCCGGTCGGCGACCAGGGCCTCCGCGTCGTGCTCGGTGGCCAGGTCGTACATGCCGACGCTGTGCATGTCCACGCAGTAGGGGCAGATGTTGGCGACCGAGACCACCGTGGCCACGGCCTCCTTGGCCGCGCGGTCGACGGTGTCGGTCGGCAGCATCGGCTCGCGCATCAGCGCCCAGTACGCCGCCGCCAGCCGCGGCGCCACGGAGTGCAGCTGCACCGGCGGCACGACCAGGCCCATCTCCTGCGCCACCTGGCTGTAGACCTCGCCCAGCTCGCCTCGCGCGGCCGCCACCGGCACCGGGGTGACGTACTTGACCTGGCGCTGGACCACTGACGACGCGATGCGGGCGATGAGCATGCCGGCCTCCCCTGCTGGCTGGTCGCGCGCCGGTCGCGGCGGCGGCCGCGTCCAGACACGCAGATCTGTTCCCAGTATTCGCGCGGCCGCCCCGGACGCAACGGCGGCGGCGCAGCCGAGCACCTTCGGAGAAATCGAACCGACCAGCGCTTCTGTGCGGAATGGATAGCGGCACTCCTCAGCAACCAGAGAGATGCGGCTCGATAAGTGGTGAACACACGATGATGCGGCAGTGAGCCGTTCACCGAGCAATCATCGGGGCACTGCGCGAAGAGAGACGCGCCCGCATTCCGAGGTGCCGCCGATGGACGGCGTTGCCGGAATACGGGACCCGCCTGCCCTTGTCCCGACCATCCGTGTGCCCATCCCTAGGCAGGAGGCGCCCCCGTGCACACCGAATCCACCGACCCCCGAGCGTCGCGCGTGATGACGCTCGAGGCGTTCGCGGACACGATCATCCCCGGTGCTAAGCGGTCGCCTGACGACCATGCGATCGCTGGTGCCGCCGAGGGCGGAGGCGCAGTCGCCGCCGGTGCCCTCACGCTGCTCGAAGACCCCGCCGGCGGCCTCGCCCACTCCCTGGAGGGCCTGGCCGACCTGCTGAACCTGCACGCCTCGGTGTACGCCGGTGAGCAGGAGCTGAGCCTCGACGAGGCGCTGCCCGCGTTCGTGGCGCTGAACTACGACCACCGTGCCCGCATGGTGCAGCGGCTGTGCCATCCCGACCACCCCGAGAAGGCGCTGTGGGTGGGGCTGGCCCTGTTCAGCAACATGGCGTTCGACAGCGCCGCGCACATGAGCACCCACGACGCGCTGGCCTCCGGCCACCCCGGGCTGATGACGATCGGCTACGCCAAGCCGAACGCCGACGGGGTCTGGCGCTTCCCGCGCTACTCCTACGGGCGTGCGCTGGCCAACCTCCACCCGCAGACCAACTCGACCGGGAGCCTGGCGTGAACAGCATCGAGAGCACCGACGTCGTCGTGATCGGCAGCGGGTTCGGCGGCGCCATCGCCGCGTACCACCTGGCGGCCGGCGGAGCACGGGTCACCGTGCTCGAGCGCGGCCCGTGGCTGGCCGCCGAGGAGTTCGACCACGACTTCAAGCTCGGGTCGTCGTACACCCGGATCTTCGATTTCGTGGTCGGCGACGGCATGAGCATCCTGTCCGGCAACTGCGTCGGCGGCGGCAGCGTCGTGTACTTCGCGACCATGCCGCGGGCGCCGCGCTACATCTTCGAGCGGCAGGGCAGCATCGGCCGCCGCATGTGGCCGGCCTCGATCGACCGCGACACCCTCGACCCCTGGTACGACCGGGTCAGCGAGTCGCTGCCGGTGACCATGACCCCGTGGGAGACGGTGCCGTACGGCGGCGGGATCTGGGCCGCGGCGTGCAACCACGCCGGGCGCACCGCCAACCCGGTGCCCTCGGCCGTGGACACCGACCAGTGCACCAACTGCAACTGGATGATGTCGGGCTGCAAGTTCGACGCCAAGAAGTCGCTGCTGCTCAACTACCTGCCCGCGGCCATGTCGCACGGGGCGCAGATCCGGCCGCTGCACGAGGTGCAGCACCTGGAGCGCACCGACGACGGCGGCTACCGGGTGCACTACCGCATCGTCGACGACTCCGACTACCGCATCCTGCACGAGGCGGGCGTGATCGAAGCCAAGATCGTGGTGGTGGCGGCCGGCACCGGCGCCACCCCGCCGATCCTGCAGCGCTCGGAGAAGTACCTGGGCAAGATGCCGCACGCGGTCGGCCGCTACTTCTCCGGCAACGGGGAGCGGCTGAACACCGTCGTCTTCGACGAGGACCGGGTCCGCGAGGTGCTCGGCCTGGACCGGGGCGACGGCACGGCCTACGAGGCGCACCAGATCGGGCGCGGCCCGGTCGTGGCCAGCTGGGACAAGCTCGACGGCAACCTGCCCGAGTACGAGCGCTACTCGCTGGAGCAGCTCTACTTCCCGCCCGGCCTGGGCACCATCCTGGCTCAGGTGCCCGGCGCGACGGGGGAGCCGGGCGACCCGACCTGGTTCGGGCCGCGCAAGAAGGAGCTGCTGCGGGAGTGGAAGTCGTGGCTGACCATCTTCACGATGTCCGAGGATGACAACGAGGGCGTGTTCGGGCCCCCGCCGGAGACGGGCAACGCCAACCGCTTCTCCCAGCAGATGCTGGGGCACGGGCCGCTGTCGTACAAGCCGACGGCGAACACGTGGCGCGGCTGGAACCTGTCCGACGCCGACGTCAAGGACATCCTGGAGCGCGACGGCATCGCCAAGGTGGCGCCGTGGACCAACGACCTGATCGGGGCGTACACGGTGCACCCGCTGTCGTCGTGCCGCATCGGCGACGACCCGGAGACCTCCGCCCTGGACGACCGGCACGAGCTGCGCGGCCACCCCGGCATCTTCGTCACCGACGGGTCCGCGGTGCCGTGCGGCCTGACCGTGAACCCGGCGCTGACCATCTCGGCGCTGGCCGAGCGGGCCATGCCGGGCATCGTGAAGGCGCTCAACGAGCGGGGCGTGTCCTGCACCTACGGCGCGCCGATCCCCGGCCAGGCCAGCACCTCGAAGGTCAAGGTCGGCGCCGGACGCTGACCGGCCCGGCGCGCGGTCGCGGCGGCACCCCGCCGCGGCCGCGCGCCATCGGTATTCCCACCAGCAGAAAGGTCTCGCCATGGCGTCACTGCTCGCCCTGGTGTCCCGCCGCCCGACGCTGAGCCATGTCAAGCATGTCCGCCCGGTCGCCCCAGCGGCCGCGGACGGCCTCGTCGCGCAGGTGTACGAGCAGGTCGAACGGGAGTTCGGCATGCTCGCCCCGCCCCTGATCCTGCACTCCCCCCTGCCCGCAGTGCTGGCCGCCGGCTGGACCGTGCTGCGCGAGACGCTGCTGGTCGACCGCGCCACCACCCGGTCCGCCCGGGAGATGGTGGCCTCGGCGGTGTCGCAGGCCAACCGCTGCCCGTACTGCGTCGACGTGCACAGTTCGACGCTGTCGGGGCTGGTCGGGGGCCACCCCGACGCCGCCGCCGTGGCCGCCGACCGCATCGACGCGATCACCGACCCACAGCTGCGCGCGCTGGCCCGCTGGGGCCGCGCCAGCGGCCTGTCCGGCGAACTGCTGCCCGCGCCGTTCCCGGCCGCGCACGCGCCGGAGATGATCGGCACCGCCGTCACATTCCACTACATCAACCGCATGGTCAACATCTTCCTGCCGGACACCCCGCTGCCCCCGGGCGTCTCCGGCGGCGGCCGCCGCGCGCTGCTCAAGCTGGCGGCGCGGGTCATGGGCGGCATCGCCCGGCGCCCCCACGCGACCGGGCAGTCGCTCGGGCTGCTGCCGACCGCGGCGCTGCCCGGCGACATGGTCTGGGCCGTGTCCGAACCGGACGTCGCCACCGCGTGGGCCCAGGCCGCCGAGGTGTTCGACGCGTGCGGCCGGGCCGAGGTCCCGGAGC
The DNA here is from genome assembly GCF_029948125.1 of Catellatospora sp. KI3. Classification (GTDB taxonomy): domain Bacteria; phylum Actinomycetota; class Actinomycetes; order Mycobacteriales; family Micromonosporaceae; genus Catellatospora. The sequence goes on along the minus strand of NZ_JASAMB010000005.1, from coordinate 126,607 downwards.
GGGTGCGGCTGCTGCTGCTCACCCGGCTCAACGCGCGCGAGGTCGAGGGCCCCGGCATCTCCAACCGGGTATGGCTGGAGAACGCCGTGGCGGGCCTGCCCGAGGCCGACCAGCCGGCCGGCCGGCTGGCGATGCTCACCGCCTTCGCCTCGTACCAGGTGACGCCCCGGGTGATCGAGGAGTTCCGGCGTGACCGCCCCGACGACGGGCAGCTGCTCGCGGTGACCGCGTGGGCGGCCATGGCCGCCGCCCGGCGCATCGGCGCCAGGCTGACCGCGAACCTCGTCGTCGACCAGCCGGAGCAGGCCGCCGCCTGAACCGCGACCGGCCCGGACGCCTGGTGCGTCCGGGCCGGTGCGCCTTCAGGGACAGGTCACCACGCGACCGGGTAGTACGGCACCGACCAGCCCCGGTACGAGACGTGGTCGGTGTAGCCGGCGACGCCGACCTTCCCGCCCACCGAGGTGCCGATCACCTTGCCCTCGCCGAGGCTGATCGCCACGTGCCCGGTGCCGGCGGAGTTGTGGTACCAGACCAGCGCGCCGCGCGGCGGGATGCCGCTGGTGTGCAGGTATCCGTGGCTGGTCTCCCAGTCCCCGCCGATCTCGGCGGTGTTCCAGCCCGACCCGCCCCAGCCGTACGCCTGCGCGGTGAAGGCCAGGCACAGGTTCTCGTACGCGGTGGAGCCGTGGTGCTGGAACGCCCAGTTGATCGCGCCGTTGGCCGAGCGCGGGTTGGTCTTCGACGACGGCTCCGCCCCGACGTAGCTGCAGTTGTTGACGACCTGGCCGTCGGAGCCGGTGTACACGTAGGCGTCGGAGACCATGCCGCCGTTGGAGAGCATGTCCCACACGTTCGTGGTGCCGTAGGTGCCGGTCACCGTCTCGCCGGTGGTCTGGCACAGCAGCGTGACGCCCGCGCCGTCGGCGACGGTGCGCCAGGTGTCGAAGTTGGTGCCCGGGGCGGACCGGACGTTGAGCGCGGTCCCGGCGGTGTTGATGGTGCCCGGGGCGGAGGCGGCGTACGCCATCGCCGTGCCCGGCGCCGTGACGACCAGGCCCGCGGCCGCCACCGCGCAGGCGATGCCCCAGCGGAGCGGGCGCCGGCGGGGCGCATCGATGAGTGTCTGCATGCCGGTGACGGTAGGCCGCCGCGGTACACGTTCCCTCCAGCTTCACTACACGGCGTACCACCTCTATTTATCGAGAATTGCTGATGTTGACCAGGGCACGCGCGGAGAAGCCTCCGAGGGGCCCGCTCAGGCAGGCTGAGCAGGTAGAACACGTCTCGACAAGGGAGATCCTGTGACACAGACACCCGACGTGGTCGCCGCGCTCACCGCCGACGGCGACGCTTTCGACCGGATGGTCACCGGCCTCGGCGCCAGCGGCTGGGACGCGCCCACGCCCGCCGAGGGCTGGACGGTCAAGCACCAGGTCGCCCACCTCACCTCGATCTTCTGGATGGCCGAGAAGGCCGCCGCCGCCCCCGAGGCGTTCACCGCGATGTCGGCGAACCTGGGGCCCAACTTCAACGACAACGTCGCCAAGGCCATGGCGCCGTTCCTCGGCATGCCCAACGAGATGCTGCTGGTCAAGTGGAAGGAGCAGCGCGCGGCCACCGAGCGGGCGCTGGGTGCGCTCGCCCCCGACCACATCGTGCCGTGGCTGGTCCGCCCGCTGCCCGCCTCGGTGCTGGCGGCCGCCGGGATGATGGAGCTGTTCGGCCACGGCCAGGACGTCGCCGACGCCCTGGATGTGGAGCGCGAGCACACCGACCGGATCGGACACCTGGTCGGCTTCGCGGTGCGCACCTGGGACTTCGGCTACACCGGCCGGGGCCTGGACGTGCCCGAGGTCCAGTTCCGCTTCGAGATCACGGCGCCGTCGGGCAAGGTCTGGGAGTTCGGCCCCGCCGACGCCGCGGACCGGATCAGCGGCCCCGCCACCGACTTCTGCCTGCTGGTGACCCGCCGACGGCACCCGGCCGACCTCGCGATCACCGCCACGGGCCCGGAGGCGCCGCGCTGGCTGGAGATCGCGCAGGCCTACCGCGGCCCCGGCGGGAAGGGCCGCACCCCCGGCCAGTTCAAGCCGACCGCCGACGCGGCGAGCTGAGCACACCCGCACGCGAACGCCGCCCGGCCGCTCACGCCGGGCGGCGTTCGCGTGCCCGCCGCCGGCCGCGCTCGCGTACGCCCGCGCGACAGGGCCGCGCACGCACGCCGAACGGACCGGGGCAGAAGAAACACCCGGCCCGGACGCGCGTCCCTCATCGCGCGTGCCGGGCCGGGTGTGGTCGGGGGTCAGGACGCCGTCAGCGGCGCCTTGGCCGTTATCTCGTCGACCTCCTGAGCCAGCTCGTCCACCGCCGTCAGATCCACCGCACCGTCGCGCCACAGGGCGAGCGGATCACGGCTGAGCGTCGCGTGCAGCCGGAACAGCCCGGCCTCCGCCGCCACGATCGCGGCGTCGAGCGCCGGGTCGAGCCCGCGCACCCGGGCGAGCCGGGCGCCGATGTCCACCAGGCGCTCGGTGACCCCGGCCCAGACCGTCTCCACGGTGGTGACCAGCTCGGCCACCCTGGTGAACATCTCGTCCATCCGGGTCACGGCGGCCTCGACCGTCAGCCGGGTGCTGCCGCTGTCGGCGATGTGGCGCTGCCCGAGGGGGGCCGGGGCACCGGTGAACAGCACCGGAGCCTCCGCCAGCGGCACGCCGGCACGTCCGGCGCGCCCCCCGCCGGCCTCGTCGACGACGCTGGAGTAGCTGCCGAACAGGTCCCACAGCACCACCAGGTCCGCCGAAGCGGCCTCCCAGCGCTGCCGGGTCTGCCCGGTGAGCGACCCGCGGGCCAGCAGCTGCCGCCCGAAGCTGCGTTCGAGGTCGATCAGGTTGGCCCGGATGGCGTCGCGGCGGGTGACCTCCTCGGCGAGCACCACCGCGCCCGCCGGACCGCCGGACCCGCCCAGCGCGGGCCGTCCACCGCCCGCGGGCAGCCCGCCGCCGCCCGCACGGGCACCCCAGCGCCGCAGCAGCGCGTCGCCCCACCGGGCCACCGGCTGCTCCACCAGGTAGAAGCTGAGCGTCGCGACCACGATGCTGCCGATGCCGACGAACAGCTCCAGCTCCCAGAACCCGGCCACGCCGTACAGCTCGCGGATGGGCCGGGTGTCACCGGTCAGGACGGCACCGCCCTGCAGGTAGAAGTGCATCATCGCGAAGTGCCACAGGTAGATGCCGTAGGACACCTTGCCCAGGTGCGCCAGCGGCTTCAGGGCCAGCACCCGCTCGACCGCGTGCGCCCGTGCCCCGGGCACGGCCAGCGGCAGCGTCGCCAGCAGCCCGAACGCGGCCACCATCAGGTACGTGACCAGCAGGCCCGCCGTCGAGTAGATCGCGTCCATGCCGATCACGCTGAACGGCCGGGTGCAGTTGACCAGGTACACCCCGAGCGCGCCGAGCCAGAACAGGTGCGGCTTGTCCGCGGCCAGCCGGAAGATGCCCGGGGTGTCCTTCGGCGACACCTTCGACAGGGCCAGCAGCACCGCGATGCCCATGCCGATGCCGATGGTGGGCGCGAAGCCCTGCGGCCACCAGAACACCATCCGGTTGTCGAGGCTGTTCATCTTCACCACGAACAGCCAGGCGACCCCGACCCCGAACAGGATCGGCACCGGGATCAGCAGCCGCTTGGCGCGGGCCAGGGGCGTCGCGCCGCGCGCGGCGAACCGGTGCACCGCCCAGGCGATCAGCGGCAGGAAGATGTACCACTGGACCATGCTCGGCACGGTCCACGTCACCTCCATGCCGTTGACGAAGTTCGGCTTGAACGGCGTCGGCAGGTACACCTGCAGCAGGAAGATGGGCCGCAGCACGAACCACACGCCGTCGATCGCGTTGCGGTTGAACGCGAGCAGCACCACCAGGTACATGACGTAGTAGGCCGGCAGCAGCCGCAGCAGCCGCTTCACGAAGCTCCTGCCCTGCGGCGGCCGGCGCTCACCCGAGATGATCGCCTGTGCCAGCGGCAGGTAGAGGTACATCGCGGGCAGCACGAACATCACGCCGATGAAGGACGGCATGCCGCTGACCAGGAACGAGCCGAAGAAGTTGCTCGGCGGCCGCGGCTCGCCGAAGGCCCGGGTCCCCAGCAGCCCGGAGAACATCGCCACGTGCACGGTGAGCAGGCCCATCGCGGCGATGCCCCGGATGCCGTAGACCGCCGCCGAGCGTGACTTCGCGCCGTCCCGCGCCACGGCGCCCGATGGCGTGCCCATCAGGTCAGAGCCCGCTTGAAGAACGCGACGGTCTCCTTCACCTCCGGCTTGCCGGCCAGGTCCGCGACCTTCTTCAGCTCGGGCAGGTACTCGTCGATGATCTTCTTGATGGGCGCGAGTTCGGTCGAGTCGATGCTGAGGGTCTGCGTTCCGTCCTCATTGTCGGTTACCCGGGGCATAGCGAAGCCTCCCATTGTCACTGGTCTCGATCGAGGATCACGCGTGCTGACCTCGGCGGCATCTCTGACGTTGCGCAGTCAGCGGCCCGACCGGCGCGAAGTGCGCACGAATGCGGCAGCACCGGCGGCCGGGGCGTGATTGCATACATCTGCTATTTCCGATGAGTTGGGAGGTCACCGCGATGGACGGCACCGGGGCTACGAGGGGCGCGCGCGCGGTCGTGATCGGAGGGAGCATCGCGGGCACCCTCGCCGCGCGCGTGCTCTCGGAGTTCTACGGCGAGGTCGTCGTGGTCGACCGCGACGAGATCATGGGGGTGGCCGGTCCCCGGCGCGGCGCCGTGCACAGCGTCCACGCGCACGGCCTGCACGCCGCCGGCTACCTGATCCTGACCGAGCTGTTCCCGGGCCTGCTGGAGGACACCCGGCAGCTGGCCGGCCTGACCATCCGCGACTTCGGCGGCATGCGCTGGATCTTCGACGGCCGCCCGGTCAAGCCGGCCGAGACGGGGCTGCTGTCGGTGGCCGGTTCCCGCCCGGTGCTGGAGAACTACCTGCGCAACCGGGTCGCGGCCCTGCCGCAGGTGCGCTACGAGCAGAACACCGACGTGCTGTCGCTGCGCACCAGCGCCGACCGCGACACCGTCCTGGGCGTGCGCCTGCGCCAGGGCGACCGCGAGTGGGACCTGGACGCCGACCTCGTCGTCGAGGCGTCCGGACGCGGCTCGCGCCTGCCGGCCTGGCTGGCCGAGCTGGGCTACGAGCGGCCGGACGAGGAGCGGATCAAGATCGGTCTGGCGTACACGACCCGCAGCTTCCGCCGCCGTCCGGGCACGTTCGGCCCGCCGCAGGCGATCAACCCGGTCTCCTCCCCCGCGTTCCCCCGCGGCGCCTTCTTCGGCCAGGCGATCACCGGCGACTGCCGGGTCTCGCTGACCGGCATGCAGGGCGACACGCCGCCCGGCGACACCGCGCAGTTCCTCGACTTCACCAAGTCGCTGCCCGCCCCGGACATCCACGAGGCGATCGTCGACGCCGACCCGATCGGCGAGGCGGCCACCTTCACCTTCCCGGCCAGCGTATGGCGGCACTACGAGCGCCTGACCCGGTTCCCGGACCGGCTGGCCGTGCTCGGCGACGCGGTGTGCAGCTTCAACCCGGTCTACGGCCAGGGCATGACCGTGATCGCGATGCAGGTCATGAAGCTGCGCGAGCACCTGGCCACGCACCACGCGCCCGACCCGGTCGCGCTGAACCGGGCGCTGGCCGAGACGATCGAAGACCCGTGGCTCATCTCCACCAGCGGCGACCTGGAGTTCCCGGGCGTGGCCACGCACCGTCCGCTCAAGACGCGGATCCTCAACGCGTACCTGACCCGCCTGCGCTACGCGGCGACCAAGGACCCGGCGGCCACGACCGCGCTGATGCGGGTCAACGGCCTGGTCGACCGCCCGAGCGCGCTGTGGCGGCCGGGCCTGGTGGCCAAGGTGCTGTGGCTCTCCCGGGACCTCGACACCAGCCGGCGCGAGACGCCGGTGCCGGTGCCGGCCTGACGTCGCGGCGGCCGGGCCGGCAACGGCAGGAGGCGCCCCCGGTGGTCACACCGAGGGCGCCTCGACGCGGGCGGCCCGCCGCGCCATGCGCTCAGCGGGCGGCCACGGACGCCGTCCGGTCGCTGTGCACTGGCCGGACCTCCACCAGCCCCAGCGCCGCCTCCGGGATCCGGGCCGCGTACTCGACGGCCTGCGCCGAATCATCGCAGTCGATCAGGTAGAAGCCGGCCAGGTACTCCTTCACCTCGGCGTACGGTCCGTCGGTGGTGTTCACGCGGCCGTCCCGGACGGTGACCCTGCGGCCGGCCTCGGGCTCGGCCAGCGCCTCCGATGCCACCAGCCGGCCCGCCGCCGCCAGATCGTTCACCAGGTCGACGTGCGCGCGGACGCCCGCCGCCCGCCGCTGCTGCGTGTAACCGGCCCACGCCTCCCGGGACTTCTGGTTGTGGTAGATCAAAAGCAGGTATTTCACGGCGTCTCCCAACGTCTCCTGGTCGATGCCAACCGTCGACATGTCGAACCTACGCGCTCGGTGTCGACATGTGTATGAACGGCACGAAAGAGTGTTTCCACCATTGAGCGACGCCACTGGCCTGTGGTACGGGCCGGATCCGGCGCGACCGTGAGGAGAGTTCGTTGACCGACGCGGCAGGCGGCGACGCCCGCTTCATCGACGTGAACGGCGTGCGCCTGCACGTCGAGACCTTCGGCAAGTCCGACGACCCGATGGTGCTGCTGATCGGCGGCGCGACCGCCACGATGCGGGTGTGGGACGCCGAGTTCTGCCGGCGGCTGGCCGACGGCGGCCGGCTGGTCGTCCGCTACGACCAGCGCGACACGGGCGAGTCGACGGCCTACCCGCTGGGCTCGCCGGGGTACGACTTCACCGACCTCATCGCCGACGCCGCGGCGCTGCCGCGCGCGCTGGGCGCGGACCGGGCGCACGTCGTGGGCGCCTCGCTGGGCGGCGGGATCGGGCAGCGGCTGGCGCTGGAGCACCCGGCGCTGGTGGCCAGCCTGACCGTCGCCGCGTCCAGTCCGGGCATGCGCCCCAACTCGGCACCCGACCCGGACCTGCCGCCGATGTCGGCCGAGCTGCAGCGGCGCTTCGGCAGCGGCCCCCCGCCCACGCCGACGCACAACCACTGGGTGATCGACGGCGGGCCCTCCTACCGGGACCGGCTCGGCCAGATCACGGCGCCGACGCTGGTGATCCAGGGCACCGAGGATCCGCTGTTCCCCTTCGGACACGCGCAGGCGCTGGCCCGCGAGGTGCCCGGCAGCCGCCTGATCCCGATGGCCGGGGTGGGGCACGAGCCCCCACCCCGGCAGACCTGGGACGAGATCGTCCCCGCGCTGCTGGAGCACACCGACCGCCCCTGAGGGCGCCCGGCCGGAGGTGGCGCCGCGACCGGCGCCACCTCCGCCTGTCACACGTACGGGGTGTTCGGCTCCAGGCCGACGAGGATCCGGCCGTAGAGCTCGAAGTTCGTCTCCGGCACCGTGATCGCGTGCTTGCTCATCGCGAGCATGTCGCGCTGGATCCGCTGGATCGGCACGTCGGTGTAGATCGAGGAGCCGCCGCTGGCGTTGGCCAGCATGTCGACCGCCTCCCGCGACAGCTTCGTGATCGAGCCGATGTCGGCCCGGGTACGGGCCCGCTCCTCCATCGTCCACGGCTCGCCCGAGACGCCCTTGTGGTCGACCAGCTTGGTGATGCGCTGGGCGTGCCAGTCCGCCTCGTCGATCTTCATCGACGCCTCGGCGATCTGCATGTGCGTCACCGGCGCGTCCGCCGCGTGCTCGTAGCTGGTGTAGGTGATCTTCCGGGAGGGCAGCCGCTCCAGGAAGTTCTCCTTCGCCGCCAGGGCGGTGCCGATCAGCGCGCCGCCGGTCGCGGCGTTGGCCACGGCGAGCAGCGTGTTGCGGTACATCGGCAGCTCCGCGTTGAGCGGGCTCTGCGACTGGCCCGCCAGCACCATCGGCATGGGCACCAGGCGCTCGTTCGGCACGAACAGGTCCTGGGCCACGGTGGTGATGCTGCCCGAGCCCTGCAGGCCCGAGGTGTGCCAGTCGTCGATCAGCTGCAGCTGCGAGGTCGGCACCAGGCCCACCACCGGCCACGGGTTGACCCCGTCCGGCGACGGCGCCATGACGATGATCTCCTGCCAGTGGCTGTGCAGGGCGCCGCTGATGAAGCCCCACTTGCCGTTGACGATGAGGCCGCCGTCGGTGGGGGTGCCCATCGCCGACGGGCTGAGCGTGCCGCAGACGCGCACGTCCGGGGTGGAGTAGACCTCCTTCTGGGTCTCCTCCGGGAACATGCCGACCATCCAGCCGGGGATGGCCCAGACGGACACGACCCAGGCGACGGAGGCGTCGCCGCGGCCGAGCTGCACCAGCACCTCGTGCAGGGTCTGCGTGTCGGCCTCGTACCCGCCGAAGCGGGCGGGCACGCGCAGCCGGAGCAGGCCGGCGTCGGCCAGGGCCTCGACGACCTCCTCGTGCAGGCGGCGGTTGGCCTCGGTCCAGGCGCCGTGCCTGCGCAGCAGCGGGATCAGGGAGGCGGCCCGCTCGACCAGCTCCTCCCGGGTGGGGACGCTGGCGTTACTGCTGGTCATGTAGTCCTCCAGGGTTGACGGGGTCGGCGGTCACGCGGCCGGGACCGACTGCGGCGCGAGCGGGGTCTTGCCGGCGATCAGGTCGGCGGCCCGCTCCGCGATGGCCATGACCGGCGCGTTCGGGTTGCCCCGGATGACCGTCGGCATGACCGAGGCGTCCACGACCCGCAGCCCGTCCACGCCCAGCACCCGCAGGTCGGCGTCGACGACGGTGCCCATCGAGCAGGTGCCCGCCGGGTGGAAGATCGAGTGCGTGTAGTGCCGGATGTAGTCGCGCAGGTCGGCGTCGGACTCCGAGGCCGGCGGCTCGTGCATGCCCACCGTGTACGGCGACATCGCCTGCTGACGCGCCACGTGCATCGCGATCCGCGTCGCCACCACCGCGTCGTCCAGGTCGGACTTCTCCGCGTAGTAGTTGTGGAAGATCTTCGGCTTGGCCGTCGGCACGTCGGTGGCCAGCACCACGGCGCCGCGGCTGCGCGGGGTGAGCATCGTCGGGCCGAACGAGTACGAGTGGTGCGTCGGCGTGCCCAGGCCGCTGTCGGCGAACATGACCGGCGCGCCGAGGAACTCGACGTCGGGCGCGGGCAGGTCGCTGCGGGTCTTGATGAACGCGCCCGCCTCGGGGCCGTTGGCCGTCATCGGCCCGCGACCCTCCTTCATGAACAGCTCGACGTTCTCCGGCGTACCCGCCACCAGCAGGCTGATCGGGACGTCGTGCGTGTATACGAGCGGGATCAGCGCGTGGTCCTGCAGGTTCTGGCCGACCTGCGGGTTGTCGAGCACCACCGGCAGGCCGAGCGCACCGAGCAGCGCGGCGGGGCCGACGCCGGACAGCATCAGCAGGTGCGGCGAGTGGTACGCGCCGGCGCTCAGCACGACCTCGCGGTCGGCCCGCAGCGTGATCTCCTCGCCCATGCGCGCGCCGACGATGCCGACCGCGCGGCCGTTCTCGATCAGCACGCGGTGCACCTGGAGGTTGGGCTCCAGGGTCAGGTTCGGGCGGTTCAGCGCGGGGTGCAGGTACGCCGTGGCGGAGCTGACGCGGTAGCCGTCCTTCTGGGTCACCTGGAAGAAGCCGAAGCCGTCCTGGCTGGCCGCGTTGAAGTCCTCGTTGAACTCGTACCCGGCCTGCACGCCGGCCTCGACGAAGGCCGCCGCCATCGGGTTGAGCGCCCGGCCGTCGGAGACCCGCAGCGGGCCGCCCACCCCGTGGTACGCCGACGCGCCGCGCTCGTTGTCCTCGGCGCGCTTGAAGTACGGCAGCAGCTCGTCGAAGCTCCAGCCGGTCTGCTTCCACTCGTCGAAGTCCAGGCGGTTGCCCCGGATGTAGACCATCGTGTTGATCGAGCTCGTACCGCCGACCACCCGGCCCCGGGGCAGGTAGATGCGGCGGCGGCCGAGCTGCGGCTCCTCGTGGGTGGCCAGGTCCCAGTCGTACTGGGAGCGGAACAGCTTGCCGAAGGCGACCGGCACGTGGATGTTGGGATCGGTGTCCGGCGGACCGGCCTCGACCAGACACACCTTCACGTCGGGATCCTCCGACAACCTGGCGGCCAGCACACAGCCCGCCGAGCCGGCCCCGACGATGACATAGTCGTACACATTTCCTCCTTTAGTAGAGAATTCGCCGCATGCCGTACTCAGCACGGCATGCGTGCCTGCCACGACCCGGCGAACCGGGGCCGCGGCGAGCACGCACGCCTGCTTGTTGCTGGTCAGCCCTTGACGGGGCTGCTCTGGTGGGAAACCAGGTTCAGTTCCCCATCGGGCTGCCGGGTGACGACCCAGGTCGCGCGGATGAAGTTCTCCGCGGCGATCTCGGACTGGCCCGGCATGATGATTCCGCCCTCCGTGACCACCATCGCGGCGTTCTCGGACAGGAACTTGACCTCGATCGGCCAGCCGGTCACGCGCGCGCCCTTGAGGGGCCCGCCGAAACCGGCGCTCATGTAGGAGCGGATGTCTTCCTTGCTGGTCAGCTGGTGGTCGCGCATCAGCAGGCTGCCGTTGTCCGTGAAGACCTCGGCGAACGCGTCGGCGTCGTTGGTCTCCCAGGCCGCTTGGATACGCTGCGGGATCGTCAGCACCGCCATCTGGTCGGCGCTGGTGAACTCGCGGTAGAAGGCGTGGTTCTCCACCACGCCCGCCTTGGCGAGCAGATCGGAGGCCGTGCCCCAGGACTCGGTCATCGCTTCCGCCCGATCAGTTCTTGACCGGGCTGGTCTGGTACGAGGCGATACGCCAGTCCCCGTCGCGCTTGACCACGACCCAGACGGTCCGGAACGTGAAGTTCTCCTCGCTGTCGCGCGCCACCCCGCCGTCCGCGATGACCACGGCGGAGGTCTCGGTCAGCAGCTTGATCTCACGCGGCTCCTCGATGAGGCGGGTGCCCTTCCAGCCGGCGGCGAAGGCCTCCGCCATGTACTGGCGGATCTCCTCGCGGCTGGTCAGCTGGCGGTCACCGAAGAGGGCGCTGCCGTTGTCGATGAACATGTCGGCGAACGCGTCGGCGTCGTTGGCCCCCCAGGCCGCTCGGACCCGAAGCGGCGCCGTGAGCACGGCACCCTCGCTGCCGTTGGAGAAGTCACCGTAGTTGGCGGCCCACTCCTTGGCACCTTCGACCAGCATCGCGGCTTTGTTCGTCATTGCGACTCCTCCTGCGGAAGTTGGGTGGTGCGGTGGATTACCAGCGCAGGGTGGCGCCCTCGCCGCGCGGGCTGTTCTGGTAGCTGGCGAGCAGCCACTCACCGTTCTGCTTCACGCAGACCCACGTGGAGCGGACGGCGAGCTCGGGAGCGATCTCCGTCTCCCCCGGCGCGAGGATGCCGCCGTGGGTACGGATCAGCACCACGTCGTCGGAGACGAAGCGGACGTCGACCGGAGCGCCGGTGACGCCGGTGCCCTTGAACGGCCCGGAGTAGGCCGCCGCCATGAAGGAGCGGATCTCCTCACGGCCCCGCTTGTACACGTCACCGGGGAGGATGAGGATCCCGTCCTCGGTGAAGCTGTCCGCGACGCCGGAGGCGTCGTTGCGCGACCAGGCGGAGACCAGGCGAACGGGAACGCTGAGGGCCTCCTTCTCCTTGTCGCTGGTGAACTTGCCGTAGTAGGCGTCGAGTCCGCCAGCGCTCGACTCGATGTCCGGCGCGACCGTCGTTGTCATGCCTGCACTCCAATCTGTGCGGTCACCGAACTGGTGTGAAGCGGAAGGCGTGCGCGCACGCCCCTGCCGCTTCGCCACAATCCTGTGTGAGGCGCCTACGACCTGCACCTCTGAGAATGCTGTCGGGTTTTCGTGCCAACTTGGACAGAGCAATTTGGAAGATGCCGAACCGGGTTCGCCGTGTCACCGTCAAGTCTCCTCGGCCGACTGGAAGTGACACCCCATATGACGAATGACCTGACCACCGGCGTGCCCGCCGAGCCCGAACGGCTGCACGCCCTCGACGCGGTGAGAGCCGGCGCGCTGATGCTGGGCGTGGTGTTCCACGCCGTGCTGTCCTTCATGGAGCCGCCGCTGTGGGTGGTGGTCGACGAGTCGACCAGCCCGGTGATGAGCAGCGTCTACTTCATCCTGCACATCTTCCGCATGACGGTGTTCTTCATCATTGCCGGATTCTTCGCGCGGATGATGCTGCACAAGCGCGGCACCGGCGGCTTCGTCCGCAACCGGGCCAAGCGCATCCTCGCGCCGTTCCTCATCTTCTGGCCGGTCATGATGGTGTCCACGGTGCTGGTCATCTTCTGGGCCGCGGCCCAGTCCGGCCAGGAGCAGCCCCCGCCGCCGCCCTTCACGCCGTTCAACTTCCCGCTGACCCACCTGTGGTTCCTGTACTACCTGCTCGTCTTCTACGTGTTCGCGCTGATCGTGCGGGGCGTGCTGCACCTGGTCGACCGCCAGGGCGGGCTGCGGGCCCGGGTGCTCGACCCGATCGTGCGCGGCCTGGTCCGCACGGACCTGGCCCCGATCGTGCTCGGCGCGCCGCTGGTGCTGACGCTGGTGCTCTCCTCGGACTGGAAGGCCTGGTTCGGCGTCCCGGCCGCCGAGAACGGGGTCATCCCCAACATCGGCGCGCTGCTGGCCTACACGATCGCGTTCGGCTTCGGCTGGGTGCTGCAGCGCCAGCCCGACCTGCTGCAGGTCTGGGCCGGGCGGTACGTGCGCAACCTGGTCCTGGCGGTGCTGCTGACCGGCTACGCGCTGTACCAGATCGGCACCCAGGCCGACCCGGCGCTCAGCCCGACGGGCAGCGCGCGGTGGATCTACGCCGTCACCTACGTGCTGGCGATCTGGACCTGGGCGATGGGGCTCATCGGCGCCGCGCTGGCGCTGCTCACCACCGAGCGCAAGGCCGTCCGGTACGTCGCCGACGGCTCGTACTGGATCTACATCCTGCACCTGCCGCTGATCATGGCGCTGCAGGCCGCGTTCATGCGGGTGCCGCTGCCCTGGGCGGTGAAGTACCCGCTGATCCTGCTCATCGCCTTCCCGGTGCTGCTGCTCAGCTACGAGTACCTGGTCCGCTACACGTTCCTCGGCCGGCTGCTCAACGGCCGCCGCCGGCACCGGGAGCGGGCGGCCGCCAAGCCCGTCGAGGCCGTCGCCCTCGCCGCGGCGGAATGAGGGACCCCCGCCGCAAGGACGGGGGGACACGATCGTGACCAGGCTGGTGCTCAGGCGTCTGGCCTGGTCCGTCCCGATGCTCCTCGTCATCACGCTGCTGTCGTTCGTGCTCGTGTCGCTGATCCCCGGCGACACGGCACGGGCGATCCTCGGCCCGTCCGCCGCGCCCGAACAGATCGACGCGGTACGGGCGCAGCTCGGCCTCGACCAGCCCCTGCTGCAGCAGTACCTCTCCTGGCTCGGGCGCGCCATCCGCGGCGACCTGGGCTCTTCGCTGCTCACCGGCGTCGACGTCAGCCAACTGGTCAACGCCCGGCTCGCCCCGACCCTGAGCCTCATCACGCTGGCCACCCTCAGCGCCGGCGTCATCGGCGTGACGCTCGGCGTGCAGAGCGCCGTGCGCGGCGGGCGGCTTGGCCGACTGGTCGACCTGGCCTCGATGAGCGGGCTCGCGGTGCCCGGCTTCGCCCTGGCGCTGCTGCTCGTGGCCGTGTTCGCGGTGCGCTGGCCGCTGTTCCCGGCCACCGGCTACGTCGACTTCGCCAGCTCGCCCGGGCAGTGGCTGCACGCCCTGGTGCTGCCGGTGGCAGCCGCCTGCCCCGGGGCCGCGACGGCCGTGGCCAAGCAGGCCCGCGACGCGACCCTCGACGTGCTCGACCGCGAGTTCGTACGGGTCATGCAGGCCAACGGGGTGCCCCGGCGCACGATCATCTACCGGCACGTGCTGCGCAACGCGGCCGGTCCGGTCGTCTCGCTGCTCGGAGTCGTCAGCGCCAGCCTGCTCGGGGCCGCGGTGCTGATCGAGAACGTCTTCGCGCTGCCCGGCCTCGGCTCGGCCGCGGCGGTGGCCGCGTCCCAGCACGACCTGCCCGTGCTCCAGGGCGCGGTCGTCTACTTCACCCTCATCGTCATCGTCATCGGACTGCTGGTGGACCTGGTGCAGGCATGGCTCGACCCCAAGGTGCGGCTGCGGTGACGCGCGCGCCCCGACAGCTCGCGCGCACATCGCTGACCGTGCTCGCGACGCTCTGGCTCGGCGTGCTGGCCGTCGCGGTGCTCGCGCCGGGCCTGCTCACCGGCCGCGACCCGCTGGAGCAGGACCTCACCGCGTCGCTGCAGACCGCCACCGGCGAGCATCTGCTCGGCACCGACCGGCTCGGCCGCGACCTGCTCAGCCGGCTGGTGCACGGCACCGGCACGGTCCTGTGGGGCGTGGCGGTGGCCGTCGTCGTGGCGGTGGTGCTCGGCACCGTGCTGGGCCTGATCGCCGGATACTTCGGCGGCCTGCTCGACGCCGCCGTGATGCGCCTGTCCGACCTGCTCTTCGCCGTGCCCGGCATCATCCTGCTGCTGGTCGTGGCGTCGACCTTCCCCAACGACGTGACCATCGCGATGACCGCGTTCGGGGTGATCATGGCATCCGGCCTGATCCGCGTCGTACGCGGCGCCACCAGGTCGCTGCGGGCCGAGCAGTTCATCGCCGCGGCGAAGGTGGCCGGGCTGTCGGACGCGCAGATCCTCTGGCGCCACGCGCTGCCGCGGCTGCTCGGCCTGGTCATCGTGCAGGCCTCGCTGATCGCGGCGGTCACCGTGGTCACCCAGGCGGGCCTGGCGTTCCTCGGCTTCGGACCGCCGCCGCCCGCGCCCACCTGGGGCGGCCTCATGGACGAGGGCCGCGCGGTGATGGCGCAGAGCGCCTGGCCGCTGCTGCCGCCCGGCGCGGCGGTCGCCCTGACGGTGCTCGCCTTCCTGCTCATCGGCGACGCGGTCCGCGACCGCACCACGGGTGCGTGGTCGACCTCGAAGCTGGCCCGGCCGAACCGGCGGCGCAGCCGGATCGCCTCGGGCGAGGCCGACGTGTCGGCCAGCCCCGCCGTGCTGAAGGTGCGCGGACTCAGCGCCGCGATCCCGGACCGGGTCACCTTCGCGCCCCGGACCGTGGTCACCGACGCCTCCTTCGAGATCGACCCCGGCGAGATCGTCGGGCTGGTCGGCGAGTCGGGCAGCGGGAAGACCGTGACCGCGCTGAGCGTGCTCGGCCTCACCCCCGGCGGCGGCACCGTCACGGGCGGGTCCTGCATGTTCGAGGGCCTGGACCTGGTGCGGGCGACCGCCCGCCAGTGGCGGGACGTGCGCGGCCGCGGCATCGGCTACGTCGCCCAGGACTCGGCGCTGAGCCTGGACCCGAGCCTGCGGGTCGGCGCGCAGCTGGCCGCCGCGGTGCGCCGCCACACCGGCGTGAACCGCCGCGTCGCCCGCAGCCGCGCCGCCGAACTGCTGGCCGCGGTCGAGCTCACCGACCCGGCGGTGGCCCGCCGCTACCCGCACCAGCTGTCGGGCGGCATGGCCCAGCGCGCCGCGATCGCGTACGCGCTGGCGGGCTCGCCCCGGCTGCTCATCGCCGACGAGCCGACCACGGCCCTGGACATGACGGTCCAGGCCTCGATCCTGGCCCTGCTGCGGCGGCTCAGCCGGGACCGCTCGATGGCGGTGCTGCTGGTCACCCACGATCTGGGCGTGGTCGCGCAGCTCTGCGACCGGGTCGTGGTGATGTACGCCGGCCAGGTGGTCGAGCGGTGCACCACCGACGAGCTGTTCACCGGGCCCCGGCACCCGTACTCGGCCGCGCTGCTGGCGGCGGACCCGTCGCGGGCCCGCTTCGGCCAGCCGCTGCCGGTCATCGCGGGCACCGCGCCCGTGCCCGGGGCGTGGCCGCGCGGCTGCCGGATGGCCGACCGCTGCTCGCTGGTCACCGACCAGTGCCGGGCGGCCGAGGTCCCCCTACTGGAGTACGCCCACGGGTCGGTCGCCAGATGCATCCGGGTGGCCGAGCGGCAGGACGCGGTGCCGGTGTCATGAGCAGCCACGACCTTCTCGAGATCAGCAGCCTGTCGGTGGCGTACCAGGGACGCCCGGTGCTCGACGGCATCGACCTGACCATCGCGCCGGGCGAGACCGTCGGCCTGGTCGGCGAGTCCGGCGCCGGCAAGTCCACGCTGGCCTGGGCGGTGCTGGGACTGGCCCGGCCGAGCGCCGGGCGGATCGTCTTCGACGGCCAGGACATCACCCGGGCGGGCCGGCGCGGCCGCAGGCTGCTCAGCTCGTCCCTGCAGATGGTGTTCCAGGACCCGTACAGCTCCCTCAACCCGGCGCGGCGCATCGGCGACGCCCTGGCCGAGCCGCTGCTGCACCGGCGCGACCTCAGCCGGGCCGACCGCACCCGCCTGGTCGAGGAGTCGCTGCGCCGGGTCGGGCTGCCCGGCGACGCCGCGCAGCGCTTCCCCGCGCACTTCTCCGGCGGGCAGCGGCAGCGGATCGCGATCGCCCGCGCGCTGGTGGGCTCGCCCCGGCTGGTGATCTGCGACGAGCCGGTCACCGCCCTCGACCTGTCGGTGCAGGCGCAGATCATCAATCTGCTCGCCGAACTGCAGTCCGAACTGGGCCTCAGCTACCTGCTCACCGCGCACGACCTGGCCGTCGTGCGGCACCTGGCCCACCGGGTCGTGGTGCTGCACCGGGGCCGGGTGGTGGAGTCGGGACCGACGGACGTGGTGTGGACCCGGCCGGCCCACCCGTACACCCGGGCCCTGCTCGCGGCCGCGCCGGTGACCGACCCGGTCGCGGCGCGCGCGGCGGCGGCCGCCCGCGAGGCGGTCTTCAGCACGACGGTGGGCTCCGCCCCGCCCGAGTCCGCCGGCGGCTGCGCGTACGCGCACCGCTGCGCCTTCGCTGAGGCCCGCTGCCGCGTCGAGCGCCCCGTGCCGACCCCCACCCCGGACGGCACCGTGGTCGCCTGCCTGCGCCAGGACGAACTTCCTGCCCGCTGACCTCACCCGCACGACAACACCTCCATTTCAGAAAGGGATCTCCTGTGCGCATACGTAGGACACTGGCCGCCCTGGGCTGCCTGACCGTGCTGGCCGCGGCCGCGGCCTGCTCGAGCGAACCGCAGCCGAGCACCGACCCGGCGGCCAAGACGCTCACCATCGCCATCTCCGGGCCGCCGACGCTCGACCCGTACAAGGCGAACATCGACCCCAACAACATCTCCACGGTCCAGCTGGCGTACGCGTCGCTGATCCGACTCAACGCCGACCGCTCGTTCAGCCCGGACCTGGCCGAGTCCTTCGGCTACACCGACAAGCAGAACAAGATCTTCCAGATGAAGCTGCGGTCGGGGCTTACCTTCGCCGACGGCACGCCGCTGGACGCCGCCGCGGTCGTGGCGTCGCTGAAGTACCTGCTCAAGGTCAGCCCGAAGGCGCAGACCTGGACCGGCACCATCACCGACATCACCGCCGCGGACGCGCAGACCGTGGTCGTCACCAACAGCGCGCCCAACCCGGTGATGCGCCAGATCTTCAGCCAGGCGGTGCTGTCCGGTTCGGTGATCTCGCCCAAGGGCCTGGCCGACCCGACCGCCCTGGCCAAGCAGACCTTCGGCGCGGGGCCGTACGTCCTGGACGCGGCCCAGACCGTGCCCAACGACCACTACACCTACCTGCCCAACCCCAAGTTCTGGAACAAGTCCGCCCAGTACTGGCAGAAGGTCGTGGTCCGGGTGATCCCGGACACCAACGCCCGGGTCCAGGCGATCCAGTCGGGCCAGGTCGACTTCGTCTCGCTGACCTCCGACGCGGGCCCCGCGGTCAAGGCGACCGGGCTGCCGTACGCGACGGCCGGCATCGCCGTGGTCGGCATGGAGCTGGCCGACCGCGACGGCGCGGTCGCTCCGCAGCTCAAGGACGTGCGGGTGCGCCAGGCGCTCAACTACGCCATCGACCGGGCCGCGATCACGAAGGCGATCTTCGGGACGTTCGCGGTGCCGACCAGCCAGATGGCGGCCCCGGGCTTCGACGGGTACAGCAAGGAGCTCGACGACCGGTACCCGTACGACCCGGAGAAGGCCAAGAGCCTGCTCGCCGAGGCCGGCTTCCCCAACGGGTTCACCCTCAAGGTGGAGACCCAGCAGGGTTTCGGCATCAGCATCGTGGCCCAGGCCGTGGTCGCGCAGTGGAAGAAGATCGGCGTCGAGGTGGAGCTCACCACCGACACGCAGACCGCCCAGTGGCTCACCAACGTCACCTCGAAGAAGTTCCCGGTGATGGGCTTCGCCTACGGCAACCTGCCCACGTACCTGACCTCGCTGGACTTCATGCTGCCGCGGCCGGGCCCGTTCAACCCGTTCGCCAGCGGTGACGCCAAGCTGAGCCAGCTGCTGACCGCGGCGGCGGCCGAGCCGGACCAGGCCAAGCAGACCGCCCTGTTCCAGCAGGCGGCGGGCCAGATGATCGAGCTGGCCTGGCTGGCGCCGGTGATCCGGCTGCAGGGCCTGGCCGTGACCGGCCCGCGCATCGGCGGGTACGAGCAGACCGCCGACTACGGCCTGCCGAACGTGACGACGCTGCGCCCCAAGGGCTGAGCTGTCCGGGGTCGGCCGCCCATCAGCCGGCCGACCCCGGCTTCACGGACGTCCCGCCCGCGCCGCGGGTGCGGTGAAGCCGACGATCCGGCCGGTCTCCGCGCCCTCGGCCATGCTCTCCTCGCCCGACCAGTCCGCGGCCATCACGAACAGCGTCTTGCCCGCGCGCCCGCCCAGGGTGCAGGCGAAGGCGCTGGCGCCGATCTCGACGCTGTCGAGCTCCTCGCCACCCTCAGCCACCCGGACCACCTCGCCGTTGGGCACGTCGGAGTACCAGATCGCGCCCTCACCGTCGACGGTGATGCCGTGCGGCACCCCGTACGCCAGCTTCGCCCAGGTCCGGGCCTTGCCGAGGGTGCCGTCGGCCGCGACCGGGAAGGCGGTCAGCTTGTTGGCGTACGCCTCGGCGACCACCAGCAGCGCGCCGTCCCCGGCCAGCGCCAGGCCGTGCGGGAAGGCCACCTTCGAACCGACGCGCTCGGCGGTCCCGTCCGGCCGCACCAGCACCAGGAAGCCGGGTTTGAAGTCGCCCTCGGGGAAGTCGAACCCGATGTTGCCGACGTAGGCGTTGCCGTTCGCGTCGACCACGATGTCCTTGAACGGGTGCTCGGACAGGTGGCCCAGCTCGGCGTGGACGGCGAGCGTGCCGTCGGGCTCCAGGCGCAGCACCTGCGCGTCACCGCCGGAGACGATCAGCATCCGGCCGTCGGGCAGCCAGTCGAAGCAGAACGGGAACGACGGCACCTTGGCCACGACCTCGGTCTTGCCGTCCAGCGTGGCCGCCACGATCTCCTGTGCGGCCCAGTTGGAGAACCACAGCCTGCCGTCGTGCCACCGAGGCGACTCGCCGAGCACCCCGGTGACGTACTTCTTGAGCCTAGGCATGACACCCACCCTGGTAGAAGGTCCTCATAGGATTCAATCTACCCACGTATCCGCAGATCATGCGTCTGCGACACCCGGTCCGGGCACCGGACGGGTGACGTCGTGGGCCGGCGGCGCGCCGCCGGCCCACGACGTCGGCGTCACAGCCGGACGAGACCGCCGTCCGCCATGATCGTCTGCCCCGTGATGAAGGCCGCCTCGTCGGAGGCCAGGAAGCAGATCATGCCGACGACGTCGGTCGCCTCCCCCGGCCGCTTGATCGCCTGGAGCTGCGCGACATGCGCCAGCGCCTGCTCGTCGATCGGGCTCTCGGCCACGCCGGGCGTGCGGGACAGGGTCGGCCCGACCGCGTTGACCGTGATCCCGAACCTGGCCACGTCATTGGCCAGCCCCCGGGTGAAGCCGATCACGCCCATCTTGCTGGCCAGGTAGTGCGCCTGCGCGGGCAGGCCGAGGCCGATCGAGTTGCTGGTGATGTTGACGATCCGCCCCCACTGCGCGTCGCGCATGTGGTGCAGCACGGCCTTGGCCATGAGGAACTGCGAGTCGAGGTTGACCGACAGCACCTTGCGCCACGCGTCGAACTCGAGCTTCCAGATGTTGGCCATCGGGTAGATCCCGGCGTTGTTGACCAGGATGTCGCAGCGCCCCATCCCCGCCGTGATCTCCTCGCCGAGCCGGGCCACCTGCTCCGGATCGGCGACGTCACCGGTGAGGCCGAGAGCCTTGCGCCCCCGCGCCTGCACCAGGCCCACCGTCTCGAACGGCTCGACGAGGTCGACGGCGACGACGTCGACCCCGCGCTCGGCCAGGCCCACGCATACGGCCTGGCCGATGCCGCGCGCCGCGCCGGTGACCACGGCCACCCGGGCGCCGGTCACCGAGCCGTCCCCTCGACCGCCGACAGCGCACCCGACGGGCACAACTGCGCCGCGGCCAACGCGCGCTCGGTGCTGAGCTGCGCCGCGGCGTCGCGCAGCACGACCTGGCCGTCCTCCTCGTTCTGGTCGAAGAGGTCGGCGGCGGACAGGACGCACAGTCCGGCCCCGACGCAGAGCTCGCGGTCGACGATCACGTGCATTGGTTCTGCCTTCCTGACGGTGCCGGTCACCAGGTGACCGGCAGCGCGTCGATCCCGTAGATGTTGGAGTCCTTCTTGAACGGCAGGTCGTCGAGGTCGGCGCCGAGCCGGAGGGTGGGAATGCGGGAGAACAGCGTGCGGAACACGATGTGCAGCTCCTCGCGGGCCAGGTTCTGGCCGATGCACTGGTGGATGCCGTAGCCGAAGGCCAGGTGCTTGCGCGCCGGGCGGGCCAGGTCCAGCGTGGCCGCGTCGGGGAAGGCCTCGTCGTCCCAGTTCGCCGAGGCGAACGACAGCAGGATGCCCTCGTCGGCGCGGATGGTCACGCCGCCGACCTCGATGTCGCCGACGGCGACCCGCGGCAGGGCGTCGACGACGGTGAAGTAGCGCAGCAGCTCCTCCACCGCCGCCGCGGCCGCGGCGGGGTCGGCCACGATGCCGGGGATCTTCTCCGGCTGCTGGAGCAGCCCGGTGACGCCGAGCGCGATCATGCTGGCGGTGGTCTCGTGCCCCGCGACCAGCAGCAGCATGGTCAGGCCGACCATCAGTTCGTGGTCGTAGAGCCCGGTCTCGCGGTTGCTGAGCACCAGTCGCCCGAGCAGGTCCTCGTCGGTCGGGGCGGCGGTCTTCTCCCGCACCACCTGGTCGACGTAGGCGCGCAGCTCCGCGCTGGTCTGCTGGCGCTCCTCGGCCGAGACCGAGCGGCGCAGCTGCGCGTTGGCGCTGCGCTGGATGATGTCGCGCGCGTCGTAGGACAGCCCCAGCAGCTCGCACAGCGTACGGGTGGGGGTGGGCAGCGCCAGGGCGGTGAGCAGGTCCACCTCGCGCGGGCCGGCCAGCATGGCGTCGATCAGCTCATCGGCGGTGTGCTGGATGTGCGGGCGCATCGCGGCCATCCGCCGCACCGTGAACTCCGCCATCAGCATCTTGCGCCGCGGGCCGTGCTCGGGCCGGTCGAGCCCGATCAGGGAGCGGCCGACCTCGGCGATGTTGCGCCGCGTCTGCGGGGTGACCTCCTCGGTCAGCGGCATGTTCGGGTGGCGGCGGTCGGCGCTGACCCGCGGATCGTTGAGCAGCATCCGGATGTCCTCGTACCGCGTCACCAGCCAGGCGATCTGGCCGGTTGGCGCCCGCACCTGGCTGACCGGGTGCTCCACGCGCAGCTTGGCGTACTCCTGCGGCGGATCGAAGGGGCACGTGCGCTGCATCGGGAAGTCGGGGATGTGAAGGGCGTCGATCACTTGTTTTCCTCTCGGGCGGCGTCTGCCGCGTGTTCACGCAGGTGATCCAGGAGCACTGCGGACAGGCGGCTGGGTGCTTCCTCCGGCACCCAGTGCGCCGTCTCTTCGAGAATCTCGAAGCGGTAAGGGGCCGAGACCCAGTTGCCGGTCGCCTTCGCCGCGACGGCGCCGACGCCGATGTCGCGCGCGCCCCACACGTACAGGGTCGGCACGGTGGTGGGGGCGGCCTCGACGTCCTCGGGGCGGGTCGCGCGGTACCAGTTGAGGGCGGCGGTGAAGGCCCCGGGCGCCTGCATCCGCTCGACGTAGACCGCGATCCGGGCCGGGTCGCCGATCGGTCCGAGCATCCGGCGCAGGCCCGCCGCGTCCTCGGCGAGCATCATCTGCTCGGCGGCGCCGGGCTGGCGGAACATGCCCAGGTACGCCGAGCGCTGCTGCTGGTCGGCGTCGTCGCGCAGCGCGTCGGCGAAGGCCTGCGGATGCGGCACGGAGACCGCGGTGAAGGTGGTGACCCGGCCGGGGTGCCGGTCGGCGACCAGCCAGCCGATGGCGGCGCCCCAGTCGTGGCCGACCAGGTCGAACGTCGTCCAGCCCAGCGCGTCGGCGAACCGGAGCACGTCGGCCACCAGCTCGTCCATCCGGTACGCGGCCACGTCGTCCGGCCGCACCGCGGCGCTGTAGCCGCGCTGGTCGGGCGCGACCGCGCGGAAACCGGCCGCGCCGAGCGCGGTGAGCTGGTGCTCCCACTCGGCGGCGCCCTGGGGGAAGCCGTGCAGCAGCAGCACCGGCCGCCCGTCGGCGGGTCCGGCGGCGAGCGCGTCGAAGTCGCCCGCCCCGGTCGACAGGGTCAGTTTCTCGATCATTGCTTCAGTCCTCGGTATTCGCGGGTGAGCCGCTCCAGGGCCGGCACCACGTCGTTGGGTGTGGGCAGGCCCATCACCTCGGTACGCAGCCGCAGCGCGTTGTCGCGGAACGACTGGTCGGTCAGCACGCGGTTCAGGTCCTGGGTCAGTGCCTCGGGGGTGAGGTGGTCTGCGTCCGCCACGAACAGGCCGGCGCCCTGCTGCTGCAGCCCGTTGGCGTGGGCCAGCGGCCCCCACCACTGGAAGCCCCAGTGGGTGCCCGGGATGATCAGCTGCGGGGTGCCGCACTCGACGGCCGTGGCGAAGGTGCCCGCACCACCGTGGTGCACGATCGCCGCGCAGCTGGGCAGCAGCGCGCCCAGCGGCACGAAGTCGACGATGCGGACGTTGTCGGGGATGGACGGGACGGACTCGAGCTGCTTGGCGTTGAACGTCGCGATGACCTCGGCATCCACTTCCGCCACAGCGGCCAGCAGTTCGGCGGCGGGTGCCTCGCGGCCCCGGCCGTCGCGGTGCGAGGAGCCCAGGGTGAGGCAGATGCGCTGGCGGGTCTGCGGCTCGCTCAGCCAGCCGGGCAGCGCGGCCGGCGGGTTGAAGGGGATGTGCCGCAGCGGCAGGTAGTGCGGGCCGGCCGGGCGCCACTGCCACGGCGGCATCGGCTCGATGGTCCAGTGCCCGGACGCGGTGTGCTCGGTGAACTCGTGGCCGTAGCGGGCGAGCACGGGAGCCAGCCACTCGCGCAGCGGGTCCGGCTCGTCGCCGATGGCTCCGCGCAGCTGGGTGATGCCGTCCGGGCCCATCATCATGCGCGCGTGCGCCGCGCCGACGACCTGCGCGGCGACCGGCGCGGCATAGACCATCTGGTCCCAGATGACCAGGTCCGGCTCCCAGTCGCGCATGAAGGCGATCAGGTCGTCGATCATCTGGTCGGTGGAGAAGAGCTTGAATCCCCAGGTGGCGCGGGTGAGCCGCACCAGCGGGTTGTCATTGGAGAACTCCTGCTGCAGCGGCATCTCCTGGCGCTCACCGGGCGCCATTATCACAGGCTCGGGTGGGGTGGCGCCGGGGGCGAATCCGGGGTTAGGATTGAGAGGCTCACCGACCGTGATCGGACCAAAACCGACAGCAGCGATGTCGTTCGCCACCTCCGGCTTGCTCGCGACCCTGACCTCGTGGCCGGCCGTTCGTAGCGCCCACGCCAGTGGCGTCATGATGTGCAGATGCGCCTTGTTGGCGTGCGGAACGAACAAAACCCTCATCCGAAACTCCCTGCTTGGCGACGATCAGTCACGATCGCCAGGTGATGTGATGGGCGGTTTGATTCAGCGGCGCCGTCCGCCCGACCGGCGCGCCGCGTATGCGCGGCTCAGCCGCGAGCGGGACCCTCGTCATCCGACCCGGACGCGAGTTCCTGGTGTTTCGGCCCGGCCAGTCCGGGCACCGCCGGAGTCACCGGATCCGGCGCCCCGAGGCCCGCCCGGATCTGCGCCAGGCGCGCGGCACCGTCCATTTCGAGCACGGAGTGCCGCAGCTTCAGACCCCGGCCCTCGACCGACCCGGCCGCCAGCTCAGCCCGGCCCAGCGCCGTGGCGTACCGGCTCTCGATGCGGTCGCGCACCTGCTCGAAACTCGGCGCCGCGGCGGAGGGCGCGGTGAGCGAATTCATCGACTCCAGCGAGTCGGCCACCGCCTCCTGCATCTTCGCCTGCTCCAGCTGCGACAGCAGCCACGCCCGCTCCGCCAGCCGCTCCTGCAGCAGCAGCGCGTTCTCCGTGACCGCCTGACGCGCCTGCTCAGCCGAGTGGACCGCCTGCTCGTGCAGCACCCTCATGTCGGCGACGGACCGCTCGACGGTGACGAGTTGGGTGGCGAACGCCTGCGCGCTCTGGAGGTACTCCTCCGCTTTCACGGGGTCGCCCGCCGCGCGGGCCGTATCGGCCAGCACCAGCGCCTGCCGGGCCATCGACTGCATCCGCTCACCCTCGGCGAGGCTGCGGGAAAGCTTCATCTCCAGTTGCCGCTGGTTGCCGATGACGGCCGCGGCCTGCTGGGTGAGGAAGTGGTGCCGCCGTTCGATCTCGGCGACAGCCTGCTGGATCAGCACCTTGGGGTCGGCGTTCTCATCCAGTTTGGACTCTGCGGCGGCCATCAGGTAGCGCCAGCCCCGGACGAGCGCGTTCGCCATGATGATCCTCCAGCCGTGTCCGCCCCCGCTCGGGCGACGTTCTACCTGGTCATCCTCTGCGAGTCCCCGGCGTGGCACATCTTCATTCGTGCGCAGTTGGCGAGATCAAAGCAATATGGAAGAAGAAAGCAACACTCACCCTGAGTAGCGTCAGCAGGGTTCGCCACCCGTCTTCCCAGCCTGGACGGCGAAAGCCGGAGGTGGCGGGAAGCGCAGGCCCCCGGCATCCCTCGATCCCGGGAGCCTCTACATGCGTGTCCTGTTCACGACTGCCCCGTTACACGGTCACCTCTACCCCCTGGTCCCGCTCGCCTGGGCCTTCCGAACACTGGGGCACGAGGTGCTGGTGGCGTGTTCGGACCACTTCACTCCGGTCGCGCTGCACACCGGCCTGCCCGTGATCGCCAGCGGCCCCGGTGCGGGCCTGGAATCACTGGCCACTCCGGACACCCAGCAGGCCGACGCGCGGTACGCCCACGGCCTGGCCTTCGGCCTGACCTCGCAGCGCAACCTGGCCGGTACATTGTCCATCGTGGACTCATGGCGCCCGGACCTCGTCGTGGCCGAGCGCGCCGAACTGGCCGGACCGGTGGCCGCCGCCGCCCGGGGCATCCCCCATGTAGAGGTCCGCTGGGGCACCCCCGAGATGCCCGAATACCGGGCCGCGACCGAGGCGACGATGCGCCCCGAGCTCGACCGGCTCGGGCTGGCCGCGCTGCCCGAACCGGCGACGATCCTCAACCCGTGGCCGCCGAGCATGCGCCAGGCGCACGCGGGCGGGCACACCAGCCTGCGCCACGTGCCCTACGACGGCGTCTCGCGGCTGCCGGAGTGGCTGGCGTGCCCACCGGACAAGCCTCGGCTGTGCCTCACCCTGGGCACCCTGATCCCGGCGCTGGAGCAGCAGGACACCCGCGCGGTCGTGCTCGACATCCTGGAGAGCCTGGCCGGCCTCGGCGTCGATGTCGTCTTCGCCGTCGACGACGCCTTCGCCGCGCGGCTCGGCCCGCTGCCCGAGGCGGTCAGCTTCGCCGGCCGGGTGCCGCTGTCCCTGCTGCTGCGCACCTGCCGCGTCTTCGTCAACCACGGCGGCCAGGGCAGCGCGCTGACCGCCGTGGCGGCCGGCTGCCCGCAGGTGCTGCTGCCGAAGTTCGACGACATGTTCGACAACGCCGGCGCGGTGGTCCGGGCCGGCGCCGGACTGGCCGTGCCGCTGCACTCCATGACCCCGCTCTCCCTCGTCGAGGCCTGTCGGCAGGTGCTCGAGGAAGAGTCGTTCCACCGGGCCGCCGCAGTCCTCGCCGACGAGGTCGCGGCCCAGCCCTCACCCGTGGACGTCGCCGCCCGCCTACTGGGGCTTCCGCCGGCCGCCCGGCCCGACGGCGGCGGCGTCCACTGAACCTACTAACCAAAGGAAACCGAATGACCGACGACCAGAAGGCGCTGCTGCTGGAGGGCGTACGCAAATACCATCAGGAGGTCCAGACCGACCGCCCCTTCATCCCCGGGGAGACCGAGATCTGGCCCTCCGGCGCCTACCTGGACGCCGACGACCGCGTCGCGCTGGTGGAGGCCGCCCTCGACATGCGCATCGCGGCGGGGGCGAGTTCCACCAGGTTCGAGTCGGAGTTCGCCCGCCGGATGAAGCGGCGCAAGGCGCATCTGGTCAACTCCGGCTCGTCGGCCAACCTGGTCGCGGTGACGGCGCTGACCTCACCGCAGCTGGAGGACCGGCTCCGGCCGGGCGACGAGGTGGTGACGGTCGCCGCGGGCTTCCCCACCACGGTCAACCCGATCCTGCAGAACAACCTCAAGCCGGTCTTCGTCGACGTCGACCTGCGCACCTACAACACGTCGGTGGAGCGGGTCGCCGCCGCGATCGGGCCGAAGACCAAGGCCATCGTCCTGGCCCACACCCTCGGCAATCCGTACGCCGTCGCCGAGATGGCGCAGCTCGCCGAGGCGCACGACCTCTGGCTGATCGAGGACAACTGCGACGCGGTGGGTTCCACCTACCGCGGGGAACCCACCGGCACGTTCGGGGACCTGTCCACGGTCAGCTTCTACCCCGCGCACCACCTGACCATGGGCGAGGGCGGCTGCGTGCTGACCTCGAACCTCAAGGTGGCCAAGATCGTGGAGTCGGTCCGCGACTGGGGCCGCGACTGCTGGTGCCTGCCCGGCAAGCACAACACGTGCATGAAGCGGTTCGAATACCAGCTGGGGTCGCTGCCGGCCGGCTACGACCACAAGTACACGTACTCCCACATCGGCTACAACCTGAAGACGACCGACCTGCAGGCCGCGCTCGGGCTGACCCAGCTGGCCAAGCTCGACATGTTCACGGCCGCGCGCAAGCGCAACTGGCTGCGGCTGCGCGAGCAGCTGGAGGGCGTGCCGCACCTGATCCTGCCGGAGCCGACCCCGGACAGCGACCCGAGCTGGTTCGGCTTCGTCATCACCATCGATCCGAAGGCGCCGTTCAAGCGGACCCAGATGATCGAGCACCTGGAGAACCGCAAGATCGGCACCCGGCTGCTGTTCGGCGGCAACCTGCTGCGCCAGCCCGCGTACCAGGGGATCGACTGCCGCGTGGTGGGCGACCTGACCAACAGCGACATCATCACCGAGCAGACGTTCTGGGTCGGCGTCTACCCGGCGCTCACCGACGAGATGCTGAGCTACGTGGCGGACTCGATCCGGCTGCTCGCCACCGGCAAGGCCTGACCGCTACGGCCACACGCGACGAGGCCGCCGGAGCCATTCGACTCCGGCGGCCTCGCCATATTCGACCCGGCTCGGGTGCGGCCCGATCGGGTCCGCTCAGACGACGCGCTCGGGCGTCGTGGTCGCGGGAGCGTCGCTGTCGTCGGAGACCTGCTCCGGGATCGCCCCGTCCGCCGGTGCGGCGCCCGGGA
Organism: Catellatospora sp. KI3; assembly: GCF_029948125.1. GTDB lineage: Bacteria > Actinomycetota > Actinomycetes > Mycobacteriales > Micromonosporaceae > Catellatospora. The sequence goes on along the minus strand of NZ_JASAMB010000005.1, from coordinate 98,753 downwards.
ACGACGGCATCATGTTCTGCATGAACACGATCGTGGCGAGGCCGCCGAGCAGCAGCAGCGCCGCCGCGATCCGGAACGCGAGCGCGTAGCCGCTGGCGGTGGCCACGTCGGGCGCCACGCCCTCACTGATCTCACCGGCCGCGAAGCGCAGGGCGATGGTCGCCGCGCCGGCCAGGCCGATCGCGCCGCCGATCTGCATCATGACGTTGAGCACGGCCGAGGCGATGCCCGACTCCTGGCCGGTGACCCGGTGCAGCGCGGTGTTGGCCGAGGCCGAGGTGACCAGGCCGAAGAAGATGCCGAACAGCAGCATGCCCGGCAGCACGCCGGTCACGTAGGACGTCTGCAGGCTGATGAAGCTGGTCAGGAACAGGCCGACGGCCGCGCCGATCAGGCCGACCACCATCACCGGCTTGGCGCCCATCTTGGGCATCATGCCGGTCGACAGGCCGACGCCGATGCCGATCGCCAGGCCGAGCGGCAGGTTGGCCAGGCCGCCCTGCAGCGGCGAGAAGTGCAGCAGCTCCTGCTGGAACAGGGTCAGCAGGAAGACGTACGTGAAGAAGGCGCAGCCGGTGAAGACGATGGCCACGTAGCTGATGGCCCGGGTGCGGTCACCGAAGAACCACAGCGGGATCAGCGGCGCCCGCGAGCGGGCCTCGATCCCGACCAGGCCGATGAGCAGCGCCACGCCGACGATCAGCGGCACCAGCACCTCGCTGGAGCCCCACTCGTGCTGCACGCCCTGCAGCAGCGCGTAGACCACCGAGACCAGGCCGAGGGTGGCGGTGATGGCGCCCAGGAAGTCGAACCGGTTGCCGTCGCGCACCATCCGGCTCTCCTTGATCAGGCGCGGCACGACGATCAGCGCGAACAGCACGATGGGCACGTTGATGTAGAACAGCACCCGCCACGAGGCCAGGTCCGTGAGCACACCCGAGAGCACCACGCCGAGGGTGCCGGCGATGCCGGACAGGCCGCCCCAGATGCCGACCGCCTTCATCCGCTCCTTGGGCTCGCTGAAGAGCACGAAGACGATGCCCAGCGCCGCGGGCACGCCGAACGCCTCACCCAGACCCTGGACGAAGCGGCTGACCACCAGCATCTCCGCGCTGCTGGCCGCGCCGGAGGCGGCGGAGGCCAGGCCGAAGATGATCGCGGCGATCAGGAACATGCGCCGCCGGCCGAGGATGTCGGCCAGTCGGCCGCCCAGCAGCAGCAGGCCGGCCGCCATGACGGTGTAGCCGTTGACCACCCAGGCCAGACCGGGCGCGGAGAAGCCCAGGTCGTCCTGGATGCGCGGCAGCGCCACGTTGACCACCGTGGCGTCGACGACGAATATGAACTGGATCAGGCCCAGCACCGCCAGCGCTTTCCAGCGCAGCGGGTCGGGAGCCGTCGCCGCCGCCCCAGGGGAGGTGGGAGTGTTCACGGGGTGTTCCTCTCTATGTCAGACGCGGTCGCTCATATCGGTGGGAGCGAGGAGACTCGGTCAGAGTTCTCGCGAATTTCCGCGGCGCCGCTCACCCGTATGTCGAAACCGCCGACCCGGTTTCGACATACACGTGAAAGACCCCACCGGGATTCCGAGGAGGAAACCGTGAAGTACGCGATTCTGATCAACCACAACAAGGAAGCCCGCGACGCCTGGCAGAGCTTCTCCGCTGCTCAGCGCAGCGAGGGCTACGCCGCGCACCAGTCGCTGCACGACGATCTCGAGAACTCCGGCGAGATGGTCGCGGCCGAGGCGCTGGCCGACCCGTCGAACGCCAAGCGCGTGCTGGTCAGCGCCGGCAGCGTCAGCACCACCGACGGGCCGTTCGACCAGAGCGAGCACCTGGCCGGCATCTACCTCATCGACGTCGAGAACGTCGAGCGTGCCGTCGAGTACGCGGCCCGGATCCCTGAGGCCGCGTTCGGCCTGGTCGAGGTGCGCCCGGTGCTCGGCGCCTCCGGCGCGGACATGTGATTACAGCTCGGGATATCGAGGACCTGCTGCGCGAACTCGCGCCGCGGGTCCTCGCCGTCCTCGCGCGCCAGCACGGCGACTTCGGCGCGTGTGAGGACGCGGTGCAGGAGGCGCTGCTGGCGGCCGCGCTCCAGTGGCCGCAGGAGGGCGTGCCCGCCAACCCGCAGGGCTGGCTGACGACGGTCGCCTACCGCCGCCGCACCGAGGTGCAGCGCAGCGAGCTGGCCCGGCGGCGGCGGGAGCACACCGCGGCGCTGCTCGAGCCGCCGACCGGCGACACGACGCCGCCCGACCGGGACGACACGCTCACCCTGCTGATGCTCTGCTGCCACCCGTCGCTCACCCGGTCCTCGCAGGTCGCGCTGACGCTGCGCGCGGTCGGCGGCCTCACCACCGGTGAGATCGCGCGCGCCTTCCTGGTGCCGGAGTCCACCATCGGGCAGCGCATCACCCGGGCCAAGGCGCGGATCAAGGCCAGCGGCGCCGAGTTCCAGCCGCCGCCGCAGGACCAGATCCCGGCCCGCATGGCGGCCGTGATGGAGGTGCTGTACCTGATCTTCAACGAGGGCTACACCGCCAGTTCCGGCAGTGACCTGCACCGGGTCGAGCTCACCGCGGAGGCGATCCGGCTCACCCGCCAGCTCCACCAGCGGTTGCCCGAGGACGGCGAGGCGGCCGGTCTGCTGGCCCTGATGCTGCTCACCGACGCGCGGCGGCCCGGCCGGACCGGCCCCGACGGCGCCCTGGTGCCGCTGGCCGAGCAGGATCGCAGCCGGTGGGACGCCAAGGCCATCGCGGAGGGGCTGAGCCTGGTGACCAGCACCCTGGCCCGCCACACGATCGGGCCGTACCAGTTGCAGGCGGCGATCGCGGCGGTGCACGACGAGGCGCCCAGCGCCGCCGAGACCGACTGGCCGCAGATCCTCGGCCTCTACGACCTGCTCGACGCCATGGCGCCCGGGCCGATGGTCACGCTCGGCCGGGCGGTGGCGCTGGCGATGGTGCACGGACCGCAGGAGGGCCTGCGGCACCTGGCCGAGGTCGACCACGATCCGGCCCTGGCCGACCACCACCGGCTGCTCGCGGTGCGCGCCCACCTGCTGGAGCTGGCCGGCGACCACCAGGCCGCCCGCGAGCAGTACGCGCTGGCCGCCCGGCGGACGCTGAGCACGCCGGAGCAGCGCTACCTGAACTCGCGCACGAGCTGACCGATGCGCATCCCACAGCTGCCGGCCGGTATCGGCGCACCGCCGTCGGGCGGCGCGCCGATCCCGGCCCGGGTCCGGTCAGCGGGCGTAGGCCAGGATGTCCAGCAGGTAGTCGCCGTAGCCGCTCTTGAACAGCGGGACGGCCAGTTCCCGCAGTCTGTCGTCGTCGATGAAGCCGGCCCGCCAGGCCGCCTCCTCGACACAGCCGATCTTGAGTGCCTGGCGCTGCTCGACCACCCGGACGAACTCCGAGGCCTGCACCAGCGAGTTGAAGGAGCCGGTGTCCAGCCACACCGTGCCGCGCTCCAGCTTGGTCACCGAGAGTTCACCCAGGGCCAGGTATGCCTCGTTCACCCCGGTGATCTCCAGCTCGCCCCGGTCGCTCGGCTTCAGCTCGCGCGCGATGTCCACCACGCGGTTGTCGTAGAAGTAGAGGCCGGGCACCGCGTACTGCGACTTGGGCACCTGGGGCTTCTCGGTGATCGACAGCACCCGGCCGTCGTCGGCGAACTCGACCACGCCGTACTCCTTCGGGTTGGAGACGGGGTAGGCGAAGATGCGCCCGCCGCTGAGCGTGCGGTAGGCCGCGAGCTGGCGGCCCAGGCCCACCCCGTGGAAGATGTTGTCCCCCAGGATCAGGGCGACCGTGTCGGAGCCGATGAAGTCGGCGCCGATCAGGAACGCCTGGGCGATGCCCTCGGGCCGCGGCTGGACGGCGTAGGAGATCTCCATGCCCCACTGCGACCCGTCACCCAGCAGGCGGATGAACTGGTCGGCCTCCTCGGGCGTGGTGACGATGAGCACCTCGCGTATGCCCGCCACGATGAGGGTCGTGAGCGGGTAATAGATCATGGGCTTGTCGAATACCGGCATGAGTTGCTTGGAAACGGCTTTCGTGATCGGCCAGAGCCGCGATCCGGTCCCCCCGGCGAGAATTATGCCACGCATAGGCGGCACTCTATCTAAAAAGCGAGTTCTCGGCTATATTCCGGAGCTGTGAAACTTCTAATCACAGGTGGCGCCGGATTCATCGGATCGGAATACGTCCGCGCCCTCTTGCAGGGAAAACTCGGGTATTCCGACGTTCGCGCGACCGTTCTCGACAAGCTGACCTATTCAGGTAACCTCGCTAATCTGGATGCCGTTTCCGACGACCCCAGAATGACATTCGTCAAGGGCGACATCTGCGATGTGTCCCTGGTGGAAGAGCTGATGCCGGGCCATGACGCGGTTATTCACTTCGCCGCCGAGACGCATGTCGACCGGGCCCTGACCGGGCCGGCCCAATTCGTGCAGACCAATGTCGTGGGCACCCAGGTGCTGCTCGACGCGGCCCGGCACAGCAAGGTGGGCAGGTTCGTACACGTCTCCACCGACGAGGTATACGGCACGATCGAAGAAGGATCCTGGACCGAGCAGCAGCCGCTCGCGCCCCGGTCGGCCTACTCCGCCGCCAAGGCGGGCTCGGACCTGCTCGCGCTGGCCAGCTACACCACCCACGGCTGCGACGTCGTGGTGACCCGCTGCTCCAACAACTACGGGCACTACCAGTTCCCGGAGAAGGTCATCCCGCTCTTCGTGACCAGCCTGCTCGACGGGGGCACCGTGCCGCTGTACGGCGACGGCCTCAACATCCGGGACTGGCTGCACGTCACCGACCACTGCCGCGGCATCCAGGCCGCGCTGACCAAGGGCCGCGCCGGGCAGGTCTACCACATCGGCGGCGGCACCGAGCTGACCAACCGGGAGCTCACCGAGCGGCTGCTGGCCGCCACCGGCCGCGACTGGGACGACGCGGTGCGATACGTCGAGGACCGCAAGGGGCACGACCGCCGCTACTCGCTGAACATCGACAAGAGCCGGGCGGAGCTGGGCTACGAGCCGCAGGTCTCGCTCGAGGACGGCCTCGCCGCGACGGTGGACTGGTACCGGGCGAACCGGGACTGGTGGGAGCCGCTCAAGGCGCGCGCCGCCCTCTGAGGACGCAGCGGGCGCCGACGGACCTTGCCGTCGGCGCCCGGATCAGCTGAGCCGGGTGTCCGGGACGCTGCGCAGGTACGCCGCGACCCGCCGGTTGTGCGAGCGGGCCTGAGCGGCCTTCTGCCAGCTGGTCGTGCCCTCCTCGACCGCCGGGTCGAGCCGCACCGAGCTGCGCACCTCCGACATGTTCCGGTACAGCTCGGGCGGCAGCGTCCGAGCCAGTTTCACCACGCCGCCGTCACTGGTGTACTCCAGCACGTGCGCGAGGATCGCGTCCTTGTCCGCCGGGAAGTCGATGTCGCGCAGTGCCTGCTGCATCTGCGCCCAATCCTGGTTCTGCATAGTTCGACTCTGGCGCGCCGCCGCCGGGCGCACCGAGCGTTCCGGCAAATCGGCGCCCGCGCGATCCGGACGTTCGGGAGCCCCGGCGGTAAACCGCCTAGCGTTCGGCGGCCTGGACCAGCATCGCCACGATCGTCGCGGCGTTGACCTGGTCGCGCAGGTAGAAGTGGTCGCCGGTGAGCCGGAAGACCGGCGGCGGGGCCTCGAAGTGGCGTGCCCACGCGGCCAGCCGCCAGTCCTCGACGGTCCGGACGCTGCCGTCGAGCACCACCGCCGAGCACGGCAGCGGCGGCTCCGGCGCATGGCGGTAGTACTCCAGCGCGGTGAAGTCCGCCCGCAGCACGCCGGCGTACAGGGCGATCATCTCGTCGTACTCGAACAGCTCCGGCGGCAGGCCGCCGTAGCGGTCCTGCAGCGCCACCAGCAGCTGGAGGTCGGACAGGTGGCTGATCGGGGGCAGGACCGGGAAGGCCCCGGGGGCGGGGAAGCTCGACAGCCACAACCGCTCCGGCAGCGGCCGGCCCCGGCGGCGCAGCGTACGGGCGACCTCGAACGCGACCAGCGCGCCGAAGCTGTGGCCGAACAGCCCGTACGGCCGCTCGGTGTCGATCTCGTCGGCCATCCGGTTCGCGATCGCGCCGACGTCGAACAGTGCGGGCTCGCTCAGCCGGGAGCCGTGACCGGGCAGCGACAGCGCGACGATCTGCGGGCGCAGGCTCAGCCTCGGCCAGCCGACGAAGTCGAACTCGCTGCCCCCCGCGTGGTGGAAGCAGTAGACGGTGTCCATGGGTTCCTCCTGGTGCCGCCCGTCGGCGCGGATGATGGTGGACGCGGCCGGGCCGCCCCCGTCCGGTGGACGGGAGCGGCCCGGTGCTGCGGCGTCAGACCGCGGCGAGTTCCTGCGCGCGCAGGCCCTCGAGGATGTGCAGGGCCAGCGCGGTGACGGTGGGCTTGCTCCACAGGATGTTCGGGGGCAGGTCCAGGCCGTAGCGGCGGGTCAGGCGCACCCGCAGCGCGACCGTCATCACCGAGTCGAACCCGAGCTCGACCAGCGGGCGGCGCGCGTCGACGTCCTCGGCGCCCAGGTTGAGCTCGATCGCCACCTGCTCCCGCACGTCGGCGGTCGCCTGGGCCCGCAGCTCGTCGTCCGACAGGCTCCAGTCCAGGCTGAAGCCCTGGCTGTCGCCGTCGCCGGCCGAGTCGCTGGTGGCGGTGAGCTCACGCAGCATCGGCAGCCGGGGCTGGTTCGGCGGCGTGGGCAGGACCCGCAGGATCGCCTGGTACGGCGCGTGGAACCGGTCGGCGAAGGCCCAGGCGCGGAACGCCTCGGCCGCCGACACGGCCTCCAGGCCGCGGCTGTTGGCCTCCATCATGGTGGTGCCGATGGACTCCGACATGCCCACACCCCGCCACGAGGTCCAGCCGATGCTGGTGGTCTCGCGGTGGCCGGTGGCGGTGCGGTGCGCCGCCAGCGTGTCCAGGAACGAGTTGGCCGCCGCGTAGCTCGCCTGACCGGTCAGTCGGGCGAACTGGCCGCACGAGGAGAACAGGACGAAGAAGTCCAGCGACCCCGGCGGGAAGATCCGGTGCAGGGCCATCGCGCCGAGCACCTTGGGCGCCATGGCGTCCTGCAGGCCTTCCAGGTCCATCTTGTCCACCATGGCGTCGCGGACGACACCCGCCGCGTGCACGATGCCCCGGACCGGCGGCAGCCCGTGCGTGGACGGGTCCACCGCCGCGGCGACCTCGGCCTCGTTGGTGATGTCCAGCGAGAGGATCTTCACCGTGACGCCAAGCGCCTCCAGCTCCAGCACGCTGTCGATCTGGCGGCGGGTGCGCGGGTCGGTGATGCCGGCCCACTCGGCGCGCGCCGGCAGGCCCTTGCGGCCGGCCAGCAGCAGGCGCCGGGCGCCCCGGTCGGCCAGCCAGCGGGCCACGAGCAGGCCGAGCGCACCCAGACCACCCGTGATCAGGTACGTGTCGGTCGCCCGGCACTGCAGCGCAGTGCCGTCGGCCGGGCGCTCGAACGAGTTCAGGCGCGCCCCGGCCACCCCCGTCGAGGTGACGGAGATGACGTCCTCCTGACCGGCCAGGCGCTGGATCGCCGGCAGCAGCCACGCGGCCGTGACCGCGTCGCGTCCGGCCAGGTCCAGCGTGCCGCCCCACAGCTCGGGGTGCTCGCCGGCGATGATGCGCCCGACGCCCCAGATCGGACCGTGGGCCAGCGCCTCGACCTCGCCCGCGGCGCGGACGCCGTCGGTGACCGCCCACAGCCGCGGCAGCGGCACCGGGTTAAGCTCGTTGGCCGTCTGCGCGTCGATGAGCCGCTGCATGGTGCGGATCAGCGTCCACGCGCACCGCTCCGCGGCCGCCTCCGGACCCTCGCCGTCCACCAGCGCCGCCGGCGCCACCAGCACCGCGCCGTACTGGCTGAGCGTCACCGGCTCCAGGTCCTCGGGCGAGAACACCCGGGCGACCTCGACGCCGGCCTGCTGCAGCTGGCTGGCCACCCAGCTCGCCGTGGCGCCGTCGCCGACCAGGACCGCCTTGGCCAGGCGGGTCTCGGTGCCGATCGACAGGTCCAGCTCGCGCCAGACCATCTCGTGCGCCAGCTCACGCGGCGGGGCGACGCTGCCGGCCTCGTCCTGGATGGCCGAGAAGCGCAGCCCGACCACCTCGGCCACGACCTTGCCGGTCTCGTCGGCGACCAGCACGTCCACCGTGTCCGAAGGCGACTTCGCGTTGCGCCGCGAGTGCACCGTGATACGGGCCGGGGGCAGACCCGTGTACGCCACCGAGTCGATGTGCGACGACATCCACTGGTGCTTGGCGTACTCGGGGGTCACCAGCACCGCGCTGATGGTCAGCGCGCCGTCGATGACCTGCGCCCAGCTGTGCGCGTACTTCGCCGGGGGCGGGGCGATGTCGATGATCGCCATCTGCTCCACGTCGTTGCGGCGGATCTCCTCCACGTCCCAGTGGAACGCGTACCCGCCGACGCCCATCCGCCGGAACATGTCGTCGACCCGGCGCCAGGTCCACTCGTCGGAGGTGCGGGCCCGCAGCGCGGCGGCGTCGACCGTCGCGTCGGGCACGCTGAGGCTCCAGTCGACGTTCGCGGTCGAGTGGGTGATCCACTCGTGGTCGTCGTCGGCCACCGCGGCGTCGGCGATCCGGGTGGACAGGCGCAGGGTGCTCTCCGACAGCACGATCTGCACGGTGCGCGACGGCATCACCGCCAGCGGCGTACGCAGCACCATGTCGGACAGGCCCGGCAGGCGACCGTCCTGCTGCGCCGCGGCGGTGAAGCTGTTGATGATGACCGCCGCCGGGGTGATCTCGACGTCGACCACCTCGTGGTCCTGCGGGTAGGGCCGGCAGTCCATGTCCAGGTAGGTCTGCCAGACCTGGCGGGCGGGGGCGCCGCTGACGCTCATCTGGCCGCCGAGCAGGGTGTGGTCGTCGGGGTTGTGCCCGCCGCCGGTCGACCCGCTCTCCCCCTCCGCGGGGAAGATCCAGTACGGCCGGTGCTGCCACGCCATCGTGGGCAGCGTGACCAGGTCCTCGCCGGGGTGCAGCGCCGTCCAGTCCACGGCCGCGCCGTTGGCGTGCAGCTCGGCGAGGCTGCCGAGCAGGATGCCCACCTCGTCGGAGTCGCGCCGCAGCGACGGCACCACGGTGGCGTCCTCGACGTCGACGGCCGACAGCGACTCCTTGATCGAGTGCGTCACCACGGGGTGCGACGAGATCTCCAGGAAGAGCCGGTGCCCGTCCTCGATCGCGGCCGCGGTCGCGGCGGCGAAGCGGACCGGCTGGCGCAGGTTGGTCGTCCAGTAGGAGCTGTCGCGCAGGTCGGCCGAGCGCGGGTCGGTCAGGGCCGTGCTGTACAGCGGCACCCGGGCCGGACGCGGATTGAGCTGCGCCGCCGCCGCGGCCACCTCCGCCACCACGGCGTCGGTGTGCGGGCTGTGGAAGGCGATGTCGGTGTCCACGGTGTAGACCGTGAGCCCCTCCGCCGCCCACTGCGCCCCCGCCTGCTCGACGACCTCGCGGTCGCCGGAGACGACGGTGGAGGTGGGGCTGGCGGCGATACCCGCCACCAGGTCGGTCCGCCCGGCGAGCTGCTGCTCGACCTGCTCGAACGGCAGGCCGACGAGCACCATGCCGCCCGCGCCCTGCAGCTGCTGCAGCGCCTTGGCCCGCTTGCAGGCGAACCGTGCCGCCTCCGCCACGTCGAGCGCTCCGGCGACCGCGGCCGCGGCGATCTCACCGACCGAGTGGCCGATGATCGCGCCGGGCTTCACCCCGTACCGGTGCCACACGTGGGCCAGGCCGATCTGCATGGCGAAGGTGAGCGCCTGCACCTGGTAGCTGGACCAGGGGCCGCCGGACTCGAGCGCCTCGCGCGGGGTCCAGCCCAGCTCCTCGTCGAACACCTGGGCCAGCGAGTCGATCGCCTGCGCGAACACCGGCTCCTCGATCAGCAGCTGCCGGCCCATCCCGGCCCACTGCGAGCCGTGGCCGGAGAACACCCACACCGGACCGGTGGCCTGGCCGGCCGCGGCCCGGCCCTTGGCGATGCCGGCGCCGCGTCCGCCCTCGGCGACGACGCGCAGCTTGGCGGCCAGCTCACCGGTGGTGCTCGCGACCACGGCCGCGCGCTGCGACAGGTGCGAGCGCCGCCGCGACAGCGTCTGCCCGACCCCGGCCAGGGAGGCCCCGGCGTTGTCGGTCAGCCAGTCGGCGGTCTCGGCGGCCACGGCCTTGAGGCCGTTCTCCGACATCGCCGACACCGGGTAGACCAGCGGCGCGTTCGCCGCGCCCGCCGCGACGGTGTCCTGCGTACCGGCCACCGCGGCCGCGTCCTGCAGGATGACGTGCGCGATCGAGCCGCCCACGCCGTAGCTGGAGACGCCGGCGATGCGCGGGCGGCCGTTGGCCTTCCATGGGGTACGGCCGTCGACCAGCTTCAGGCCGGAGGAGGCCCAGTCGAACTGCGGGTTGGGCTGCTCGTGCAGGCTCGGCGGCACCTCTTCGTGCCGCAGCGCCAGCACCGTCTTGATGACGCCGGCGATGCCGGAGCCCGCCTCGGTGTGGCCGATGTTGGGCTTGACCGAGCCGATGAGGCACGGCTTGTCGGCCGGGCGGTCGGCGCCGAACACGGCCGACAGGGCCTGCGCCTCCTCGCGGTCGCCGACGGGGGTACCGGTGCCGTGCGCCTCGACGTAGTCGACCTCGGCCGGGGAGATGCCGGCCCGCTCGTACGCCCGGCGGAGCATGTGCTCCTGCGCCGATCCGTTGGGCGCCATCATGCCCTCGGAGCGTCCGTCCTGGAACACGCCGCTGCCGCGGATGACCGCCAGGACCGGGTCGCCGTCGCGCTGGGCGTCGGCCAGCCGCTTGAGCACGACCACGCCGGCGCCCTCACCGCGGCCGTAGCCGTCGGCGGCGGCGTCGAAGGCCTTGCTCCAGCCGTCGGCCGTGGTGGCCCCGGCCGCGTCCAGCGCCACGTTCAGCGCCGGCGTGGCGATGATGTTGATGCCGCCCACGATCGCCACCGGCGACTCACCGGTACGCAGGCTCTGGCACGCCACGTGCAGCGCGGTCAGCGAGCCGGCGCACGCGGTGTCGACGGCGATGCTCGGCCCCCGCAGGTCCAGGAAGTAGGAGATGCGGTTGGCGATGCCGTAGTAGGTGGTGCCGTTGACGGCCCAGGCGCCGGTGCGGGTGATGTCCTCCAGGAGTCGGCGACCGTAGTCGTTGGAGTTCGCGGCGACGAACACGCCCGCGTCGGTGCCGCGCAGCGACAGCGGCGGGACACCGGCGTTCTCCAGCGCCTCCCACGCGAGTTCGAGCACGATTCGCTGCTGCGGGTCGAGGTAGTCCGCCTCACGCGGGGAGATGCCGAAGAAGTCGGCGTCGAACCCCTCGATGTCGGTCAGGTACGACCCCTTGCGCGTGGTCTTGCGGAGGATCGCGGTGGCCTGCGGGCTGGTCGCGCCGTACGGGTCCCAGCGCTTGTCGGGCATGTCGCTGATCGCGGTCGAGCCCGCGCTGATGAACGCCCAGAACTTGTCGAGCGAATCGAGGTCGGGGGCGAACCGGCAGCTCATACCAATGACTGCCACGGCATCCGCAAATACCCCATCCTGGCTCATGTTCCGGCTCCTTTCATGGGCCGATCAATGACGCCCCTAGGCGCATCTGCCCAGCTATCGGGGCTGTCGGTTTCGGACATCCTCACCTTTCCGCGACACAGGCGGCATCTCTCTAAGTGCGCAGACAGCGCGGGTATCCATGCCGGACAACAGCGCATTCCAAGAGAAGCGCGAATGAGTTGTTACTGGGATCCTTCTCGGCAGGTAGCACCTCCCGCCATGCGAGACAGGAGGCCCGCCGTGGCCGAGACGCCCAGACAGCCGACCCGGTCCGGCACGCCCCCGTGGCCGGACGAGTTCGCCGCGCGGTACACGGCGGCCGGGTACTGGGACGGGCGCTCGCTGGGCGAGCACCTGTACGCCGCGGCCGATCTGCGCCCCGACACGGTGTGCCTCGTGGACGGTGACGTGCGGCTGACGTTCGCGCAGTTGATGGCGCGCGCCGACGGGGCGGCCCTGCGGCTGCGCGCCCTCGGGCTGCGCGCCGACGACCGGGTGATCCTCCAGCTCGCCAACTGCTGGGAGTTCGTCGCGATGACGGTGGCCTGCCTGCGGCTGGGGGTGGTCCCGGTGATGGCGCTGCCGGCCAACCGGCGCCAGGAGATCGCCGCGGTGGCCGCCCACGTGCAGGCCGTGGCGCTGATCGTGCCCACCAGCACCAGGGACTTCGACCTGCAGGCGATGGCCGCCGAGATCGCCGCCGAGCAGGACGGCATCGCGCACGTGCTGGTGCTCGGCGACAAGGTGCTGCCGGGGCACGTCGACGTGACCGCGCTGCTGGCCCCGGCCGAGGATCCGGCCGCCGCGCGGGCGCGGCTGGACGCGACGCCGCCCGCCGGCCAGGACGTGGCCCTGTTCCTGATGACCGGCGGCACCACCGGCATGCCGAAACTGGTCGCCCGCACGCATGACGACTTCGGCTTCATGGCCCGGCGCGCCGCGGAGATCTGCCAGGTCGGTCCGGGCAGCGTGTACCTGGCGGCGCTGCCGCTGGGGCACGGCTTCCCCATGTCGGGCCCGGGCGTGCTGGGCACGCTGATGGCCGGGGGGCGGGCCGTGATCGCGGCCACGCCCGCACCGGAGCGGGCCTTCCCGCTGATCGCCCGCGAGCGGGTGACCCTCACCTCGCTGGTGCCCGCGATCATCCAGCGCTGGCTGGAGTATCGCGAGTCCGATCCGGACACCGACCTCAGCTCGCTGCTCGCCATCCAGTCCGGCGGCGCACGGCTGCCCGAGCATGTGACCCGGGGCGTCGAGCCGGTCCTGGGCTGCCGCCTGCAGCAGGTGTACGGCATGTCCGAGGGCCTGCTGTGCCTGACCCGCCCCGACGACCCCGACGAGGTGGTGTGGCACACCCAGGGGCGCCCGATCTGCGTCGACGACGAGCTGGTCCTCGTCGACGAGGACGGCGAGCCGGCCCCGGCCGGGGCGCCGGGGGTGCTGCTGACCAGGGGCCCGTACACGCCGCGCGGCTACTACCGGGCCGAGGGCCTCAACGCGCACTCCCACGCCGGAGGCTGGTACCGCACCGGCGACATCGTGCGGATCCGGCCGGACGGCAACGTCGTGGTCGAGGGCCGGGACAAGGACGTCATCAACCGCGGCGGCGAGAAGATCCCCGCCGAGGAGATCGAGAACGTCGCGCACCAGCTGCCCGGCGTCCGGATGGCGGCGGCGGTGGCGATGCCCGACGCCGAGCTCGGCGAGCGGATCTGCCTCTACGCCGTCGCGCACACCGGGCACCAGGTGACGCTCGACGACGTGCGCAACGCGATGGAGACGGTGGGGCTGGCCCGGTTCAAGCTGCCGGAGCGCCTGGTGCTGGTCGGGGAGCTGCCGGTCACCAACGTGGGAAAGATCGACAAGAAGGCGCTGCGGTCCGACATCGCCCAGCGGATCGCCGCCGAAGCGGCCTAGGCGGCCGACCGGTGCGCCCGTGCCCGCCTGAGCTGCGGGACGCGGGCGCACCGATTTTCACCGTCCGGTGCCGGTGCGGTTCAATCACACCCATGACGACGGCGAAGATCAGGCGGCTGGCCGCCCGTACCCACCGCGGGCAGACGTTCGGGCGCGACGGCGACTTCCTCGCCCACCTCGAGCGCGCCGCCGCCGCGGTCACCGGGCTGACCCGCAACCCGGCCGCCGCCCAGGCCGCCTGGCTGTACGCCGTACCCGACGCCGGGGTGGGCGCGGCCGACCTGCACCGCCTCGGCATCGCCCCGAACACCGTGCGCCTGGTCGAGACGCTGCAGCGGCGGCCCGACGAGCTGCCGGTCCCGCCGCACCACTACGCCGAGCGGCTGCTGCGCACCCCGGACGCGGCCCTGGTCCGCTACGCGGTGCTGACCGATCTGTACCGCCACCGCGCCGACGAGTCCGCGTACGAGGACCTGCGCAAGGAGCACGTCCACCTCGCCGACGCGCTCGGCCTGCCCCGCCCGTCGCTGAACCCGAAGAACCCGCTGGCGGGCCAGGACCTCGCCGCGCTGATCGCGGCCCGGCCGGCCCCGGGCGGCCACTGGGGCCCGGTCGCGCGGGCGATGGGCGAGCTGCGCGACGCCGAGGCGCTGCCCTACCTGGTGGAGGGCTACCACGCCGAGAACGTGCCCGACGGCAGGTTCTGCTGCCTGGTCGCGGTGCAGGCCGCCATCCACACCATCGTCACCCGGCCCGAGAACGCCGCCACCGCCCCGGTCGACGCGCTGATCGAGCAGTGGTGGAACGCCGAGAACGGCTGGGAGCAGCGGGTGGCGGTGTGGGGCCGGGCGGTGGCCCGCGACCGGGCCCACCGCGACGCCCTGCTGGCCAAGGCGGCCGCCAACGAGCCGGGCACGGTGTCCTCGGCCATCCCGGGGCTGGTCGGGCCGGGCTGCGCGCGCGAGGTCGAGCTGCTGCGCACGGTGGTGGAGCGCGACGACCCGCGCTGGCGCTGGGCCCGGCGGGCGGCGGTGGCCCGGCTGGTCGAGATCGGCAGCCCGGAGGCGGCCGCGGTACTGCGCGGACGGCCCCTCGACCCGACCGATCCGCCCTGGCACGCCGACCCGACCTGGCTCGCCGCGCACGGCGCCGACCTGGTCGATACCCTGGTGGCCTACCTGGACGAGTACGCGTGGGTGCACGAGGGCCCGTTCGCGCTCGGCGAGCTGCGCGCGGTCGAGGCGGTGCCCGCCCTGTGCGCGATGCTGCGCGAGCCGGTCCCGCACTTCGCGGCGATCGACGCGCTGGGCAAGATCGGATCGACGACGGCCGTACCCGCGCTGCTGGAGTGCCTGCGCGACGACCGTCCCGAGGTGCGCGACCTGGCGCTGCGGGCGCTCAGCCGCATCGGCGACCCCCGTGTGGTCGACGCCGCGATCGGCGCGTGCGACGACCCGGAGCCGCGGGTGCGGGAACGGGCGGTGCGGGTGCTGGCGCGGCACGGCGACGAGCGGGCGGTGCCGCAGCTGATCCGGGCCTGCGACACGGCGTACGCCCTGGTCGCCCTGCGTGCCCTGGTCCGCCTCGGCGACCCGCGCGCGCTGCCCACGCTGTGGCACCTGTTCGGCGACGCCGCCGCCGACCGGGCGGTGCGGCACACCGCCGGGCGGGGCCTGGCCGCGATCGCGGGCCCGCAGCAGTACGTGCACCACACCCGGGACCTGCGGGTGCGCCGCGCCTACGTGTGGCTGCTGGGCCACAAGCCCGAGTGGAAGCCGGAGTACCAGCTCAAGACCGCTGCCGCCGACGACGACGCGATCATGCGGGCGCGCGCGGCGGAGGCGTTCGGGCGGCTGGGCGATCCTGCCGGTGCCGAGCACGTACGCCCGCTGCTGGACGACCCCGACCTGCGTGTGCGCAACGCGGCCGCGACGGCGCTACGCCGACTCGGCTGACCCGCCGGGCCGACTCGGCCAGCCCGCCGGACCGTTCAGGGCTGCGGCACCTCGACCACCGCGAACGGGGTCTGGCGCCGCAGCTCGAAGCCGAGCGCCTGGTAGAGCCGGATCGCGTCGGTGTTGGTCACCGCCGCGTGCAGGAACGGCGTGTCGCCGCGGGCGTGCACGACCGCGCCCACGGCACGGACCAGCCGCCCGGCCAGTCCCCGCCCGCGCGCCGCCGGGTCGGTGCAGACCGCGCTGATCTCGGTGTACCCGGGCAGCCGCAGCCGCTCGCCCGCCATCGCCACCAGCACGCCCTCGCGGCGGATGCCCAGGTAGGTGCCCATCTCGATGGTGCGCGGCCCGAACGGGCCGGGCTTGGTCCGGGCGACCAGGTCCAGCATCTCCGGCACGTCGGCGGCGCCCAGGAGCACCGCCTCCGGCTCCTCCTCGTCCACCACGCCGGCGACGTCGATCAGCTGCACGCCGTCCAGGCCGAACCGCACCGTCCACCCCTCGGGGACCGCGAAGTCGCCGGTGAGCAGCGCGGCCCCACCGGGTCCGAGCAGCTCGGCGAAGTCGTTCCAGCCCTGCGCGCCGGCGTCCGGGGCGACCGCGCCGAACGGCGACACGTCGGGGTCGAACACGGCCGCCTGACCGGTTCGGCGGCCGAGGTCCGCGAGCGGACCGGACAGCGCGGCCCACGCCACGTTGTCCAGCAGGTCACTGCCGATCCTGTCGCCGCTCACGCGGTCCTCCGTGCCTCGGTGCCGATCAGGTCCTGCGCATGCTATCCACCCGGGCCGCGGCCGCTCAGGCCAGCGGCTGCCACCAGGGGTCGATCGCGGGCGGGGCGTCGACGTCGACCCGCTCCCCCGGCCGGGGCACGGCCAGGGCGACGTCGTGGGCCTTGGCCTCGCGCCACACCCGCTCGACCGGCTCGGACCAGGCGTGCAGGGCGAGGTTGAAGGTGGCCCAGTGCACCGGGATGAGCAGGCCGCCGCCGAGGTCGCGGTGGGCCTCGACGGCCTCCTCGGGGAACATGTGGATCTGCGGCCAGGCGTGGTCGTACGCCCCGATCTGCATGAGCGTGGCGTCGAACGGGCCGTGCCGGTGCCCGATCTCGGCGTAGCCGCCGAAGTAGCCGGAGTCGCCGGTGTAGAAGACGCGCCGCTGCTCCCCCGCGATCACCCACGAGCTCCACAGCGTGTGGTTGCGCGACAGGCCCCGGCCGGAGAAGTGCTGCGCCTCCGTCGCGGTCAGGGTCAGGCCGCCGACCTGGGCGCTCTCCTCCCAGTCCAGCTCGATGACCCGGTCGGCGGGCACGCCCCAGCGGTCCAGGTGCGCGCCGACGCCCAGCGGCACCAGGAACGGCGCGCTCTGGGTTCGGGTCAGGTGCTGGATCGTGGGCATGTCGAGGTGGTCGTAGTGGTCGTGCGAGATGACGACCGCGTCGACGGCGGGCACGTCGGACAGCGCCACCGGCATCGGGTGCAGCCGCTTGGGACCCGCGAACGGGGCGGGGGAGCAGCGGTCGCTCCAGAGCGGGTCGACGAGCACCCGGCGGCCCTCGATCTCGACCAGCGCGGTGGCGTGGCCGTACCAGGTGAGGTGCAGGCCCCGGTCGGTGACCGGCGCACCCGGGGTCACCAGCGGGACTTCGCCGCGCGGGGTGCGCCGCTGCTTGCCGAAGAGGTATTCGCGCAGCGTGCTGCCGCCCGGGGTGACGGTGCGGGTGGGCGCGGTGTTGTGGAACGTCCCGTCGTGGAAGTGCGGGGAGCGCCGCACGCGCTCGCCGCGCGCGCCGTCGGGGCGGGCGCCGAGCGCCGCGAGGATGCCACGCATGATCAGTCCTTCGTCCAGGGGTCCGCCGGCGCGCCGGGCGTACGTATAATCGGAACGTGCGCCCCACTTACTATACGGAACGCTCGCCCCGGTTGCCATCGGCCGTCGGCGTGATACGCGCCTCCGCCACCCGGCGCGCAGCTCAGGGCGTACGGGTTCAACCATGAGTGGCGATCGACCGCTGCGCGCCGACGCCCGCCGCAACCGCGAGCGGGTGCTCGCCGTGGCGTACGAGGTGTTCGCCGCCGAGGGCCTGTCCGTGCCCGTCGACGAGATCGCCCGGCGCGCCGGGGTCGGGGCGGGCACCGTCTACCGCCACTTCCCCACCAAGGAGGCGCTGTACGAGGCGATCGTGCTGGACCGGGTCGACCGCCTGGTCGGCCGCGCCCGCGACCTCGCCGCCGTCGCCGACCCGGCCGAGGCGTTCTACGGCTTCTTCACGTTCATGACCGACGAGGGCGCCACCGACAAGGGCTTGGCCGAGGCCCTGGCCGGGGCCGGGTTCGACATCGAGACCGCCGCGCCCGGCGCCGAGCGCGCCTTCATGGACGCGATCGCCACGCTGCTGGCCCGCGCCCAGGCCGCCGGGGTCGTCCGCGCCGACCTCACCGCCGCCGACGTGAAGACCCTGATGGTCGGCTGCCAGGCGATGCAGCGCTACCGCGGCGCGGCCGCGCTGGGCCCGGTCCTGGCGGTCGTCCGCGACGGCCTGCGCCCCGACCGCCCGGCCGAGCCGTGAGCCGTCAGGTCTCCCGATTCACCTGGCCCTAGATCATCGCGACGGCCCAGGACGCCAGCGCGGTGAAGTCGTCGGCGCGCAGGCCGTGCCTGGGGTCGACCCGGTGCAGCAGGGCCGGGGCCCGGTGGCGCACCGACACCCAGGCGACGTCCAGGTCCGTGACCTCGTCGTCGACCCAGGCGAACGGCCGTCCGGCGGCCCACTCGACCAGCGTCGCGGTCTTCCAGAAGACGCCGCCGGGCCCGTCCTGGCGCGGCCGGGGCCACTGGACCACCGGCAGCTCGGGCAGCCCGATCCGGGGCGCGATCCACTCGTTGGCCTCGTCGGTCCAGGTCGTCGCCCAGACCAGGTCGTACGGCAGCGCCAGCAGGCTCGGGCCGTGGTCGGGGTTCAGCCACACCCGCAGCGGCTTGCGGCGCCCCGGCATCGGCAGCGGCTGCCCCGCCATGGACGGCGTGAGTATCCGGTGCGTCTGGTAGCCGTCGGGCCGCCGGGTGGGCTTGGCCGCGTACGGGTTCAGCGGGCCGTCGACGTCCAGGAACAGCAGGGGCCGGGTGGCGGTGCCGGTCATCGGGCCACGTTAGCCGCGCCGGTGACCGGCCGTCACCGCGTTTACCGGCTCAGTCCTTGCCCCACAGGTCACCGAGCAGCATGTGGCGCGACCAGTCCTCGAACGGGATGGACTGCCCGACGTAGAGCGGATGGAACCAGGTGAAGGCGAGCACGACCAGCACCACGTACGTCCCGGCGACGATCGCGCCGATCATGACCCGGTCCTCGTCCCGGGGCCGCCCCGGCGGCGCCGTCATGATCGAGCCGAGCACGAACACCACCGCCAGGATCAGGAACGGCAGCGCGGGCAGGGCGTAGAAGCTGAACATGGTGCGGTCCGGGTACGCGAACCAGGGCAGCAGCGCCGCGCCGACCATGGCCAGCACCGCGGCGGCACGCCAGTCGCGGCGGGCGACGCCGAACCAGACCGCCGCGAGCAGCGCGGGGATGAAGCTCCACCACAGCACGGGGGTACCCAGCATCAGCACGTACGCCATGCAGCTGGGCGCGCCGCAGGCGAGGTCGCCGGTGCGGTAGAACAGCACCGGCCGGCCCTGCAGCAGCCACTGGATCGGACCCCAGCCGTGCGCCGACTGGTACGCGTGCGGGGTCTGCAGTCCGCTGTGGAACCCGTACGCCTGCTGGTGGTAGTACCACAGGTTGCGCAGCGCGCCCCAGACCGGCGGCTCGGGCTGGCCGCTGTCGCGCAGCCAGTGCCGGTAGAAGCCGCCGTCGGTGAGCAGCCAGCCGCTCCACGAGGCCAGGTAGACGCCGAGCACGATCGGCACGCAGGCCAGCAGCCAGCCGGTCTCGTCGAGGATGGCGTCGCGGACCGGGTGGCGCACCCCGGCCGTGCGCCGGGCGCCGACCTCCCACCACAGGATCAGCAGGACCAGCACCGGCAGGAACGCCAGCGCGCTCCACTTCACGGCCAGCGCGCAGCCCATCAGGACGGCGGCGGCCAGCCGCCACCACGGCACGGCGCGCGGCGGGCGGCTCGACCGGCCCGATCCGGCGGGGTTGCCGCCGCCGTCGAGGAACGCCGCCCAGCGGCGGCGCCTGGCGTCGCGGTCCAGCACCACCGCGCCGAACGCGGCCAGCACGAAGAACATCAGGTAGATGTCGAGCAGCGCGGTGCGCGACAGCACGAAGTGCATGCCGTCGAAGGCCAGCAGCAGCCCGGCCGCGACCGCCAGCACCGTGGACCCGAACAGGCGCTGGGCGATGCGGACGAGCATGAGCACGGACGCGGTGCCGAAGATCGCGGCGGTGAACCGCCAGCCGGTCTCGTTGTACCCGAACAGCTGCTCACCGAGCCCGATGATCCACTTTCCGAGCGGCGGGTGGACGACGTAGCCGGGGCCGTTCTCCGCCTCGTTCCACTCGAAGCCCTTCTCCCACAGCCAGTGCGCGTCCGTGGCGTAGTAGGTCTCGTCGAAGATCTTGCCGGGCGGCTGGGCCAGGTTGCTCAGCCGCAGCACGCCCGCGATCAGGGTGACCGCGAGCGCGGCGTACCACGCGTAGGGGTCCAGCACCCGGTCCAGCGGCGCGAGTCTGCGCCGGGCGGCTTCCCGCAGGTGGGCATGCATGGGCGCGGGGCGGGTCCGCACCTGCCGGGGCACCGTCGGCGTCTGGGTCACGCTGGGCATCGTAGTTCGGGCGAGGGCCCGCCGGGCACCCGTGGACGTCCGCGCTGCCGTCAACGACGTACCGGTGCCCCCTTGCGGGCGGGCGCGAACAGGTCGGCGAGGTCCTCGAACCGGATCACCAGCAGCGCGCAGAGCGCACCCACCGCGGTACCGGCCAGCCACTGGACCGGCGACTGCGGTCGCGTACCGGCGGCCGCCGCGGCCAGCCCGGCCAGCGCCGGCACCGCCAGCAGCAGGTCGCGGACGAGGTGGCGGCGGCTGAGCCGGCTGTCGGCGACGCCGAAGCAGTTGCAGACGGCCTGCACTCCGCGCCGCAGCACCCGCCCGATCCCGACCGCGAAGGCGGCGGTGAGCGCCAGCGCCAGCGCGAACCCCCAGACCGCGGTCGCCGGCACGGCGACCAGCGCGGCCGCCGCCAGTTCCGCCGCGACCACGGTCGCGGCCAGCACCCGGTACACCGGCGCGGGCACGGTCAGGAACGGGTGCAGCGACCGGGTGAACGCACCGAGGTCGCGCAGCTTGGCCACGGCGGCGACCAGGAACACCAGCCCCGTCGCGACCCGGCTCGCGGCGTCCACGGCGCCCAGCAGCTCAGTCATTGTCGCCTCCACAGCTCAGCGGCCGCCTCGGGGCAGCCGTCCCATCACGATGCCGACCACGGTCGCCGAGTCGACCCAGCCGAGCGTGCGCGAGTCACCGCCGTGCGGGTTGTCGGCCCGCAGCACGATCCGCCTTGCCGGGATCCGCTGCTCGGCGACGCCGGCCAGGGCCGGGTACTCCGCGCGCGGCACCGGGTCGCCCGGCAGCGCGGCGGCCCGCTTGATCACCCACTGCGAGACCGTGCCGCGCCCGAACGGGTTGTCCAGCACCACCACGTCGCCGCGGCGCACCCGGCCCGGCCGGACCCGGCGCACCAGCACCCGGTCCCCCTCGGCGTACGTCGGCTCCATGCTCGTCCCCTCGACGGTCACCGCGATCAGGCGCGCCCGCGCGTACCAGGCCGCCAGCAGCGGCAGCAGCACCAGCGCCACGGCGGACAGCGCGATCACGGCACCTCCACCGGCTGCTGGTAGCCGCTGGCCTGGAGCCGGAACAGCCTGGCGTAGACCCCGCCCGCGGCCAGCAGCTCGTCGTGGCCGCCCCGCTCGGCGACGCGGCCGCCGTCGAGCACCGCGATCACGTCGGCGTCGCGGACCGCGTTGAGGCGGTGCGAGATCAGCAGGCTGGTCTGCCCCTGCCGGTACGCCAGCACGCGGGTGTGCACGTCGTGCTCGGCCTCCGGGTCCAGGCCCGAGCTGGGCTCGTCCAGAACCATCAGATCCGGCACGGTACGCAGGAACGCCCGCGCCAGCGCCAGCCGCTGCCATTGGCCGCCGGACAGGTTCACCCCGGTGCTCGGGTCGTCGCGGTCGGCGTTGGAGGTGAAGGTACGGGTCAGCATGGTGTCGTAGCCGTCGGGCAGCGCCGCCAGCACCGGCGCGATCCCGGCCCGGCCCGCCGCGTCGCGCAGCGCGGCCCGGTCGGCGAAGACGGCCAGGTCCCCGAGGCCGATGTTGTCGGCGGCGCTCAGCTCGTAGTGCACGTGGTCCTGGAACACGCCGCTGAGCCGGGCGCGCAGCGACGCCGGGTCGAGTTCGCGCAGGTCGACGCCGTCCCACAGGATCGCGCCGCGGGTCGGGTCGTACAGCCGGCACAGCAGTTTGACCAGGGTGCTCTTACCGCTGCCGTTGCGGCCGACCAGGGCCAGCGCGGTGCCCGCCGGAATGGCCAGGTCGACGCCGCGCAGCACCCACGGATGGTCCTCGCCGTACCGGAACCACACGTCGCGCAGCTCGATGCCGTGCCGCAGCGGCGGCGCCGGGCGCTCGCCCACCGGCAGCTCCGGACCGGCGTCCAGTACGGCCGCCAGGTGCGCCAGCCCGGCCAGCCGCAGCTGGAGGGCGGCGGCGCCCTGGGCCAGCCCGGCCGTGGCCGCCTGCGCTCCGGCCACGGCGGCGACGAACATCGCCACGTCGCCCAGGCTCAGCTCGCCGCGCCCGGCCGCGAGCACCGCCCACACCAGCCCGGCCCCGGACGTCACCGCCCCGGCCAGGCCCAGCGCACCCTGCACCGACGCGTCGCGCAGGTCCAGGCGGCGGCGGCCGTCGTCGGCGGCGGCGCGCTCGGCCAGCATCCGGCCGCGCAGGAAGCCGCCGAGTCCGAACATCCGGATCTCCTTGGCGGCGTCCGGGTCGCCGAGCAGGGCCTGGTAGAACAGCTCGCGGCGGTCGTGCGGCGTCATCCGTCCGATCAGGTCGGCGCGGCGCCGCGCCAGCCGTGCCTCCGCCAGCACGGTCGGCGCCGCCGCGGCCACCACCACCGCCGTCGCGACGGGGCTGACCGCCCACAGCGCCGCGACGAACCCCAGCAGTGTGAGCCCGCTCGCGACCAGCGTGGACACATCGGACACGGTCTGGCCCGCCGCGTACGACGCCTGCCGCGCCTGCATGATCCGGTCGGCCGTGCGCGGCGACTCGAACGGGGCCAGCCCCACGAAGCGGTCCAGCGCCGTGTACAGGTCGGCCACCCCCGTGCGGGCGACCCGCCGACCGAGTTCGGCGCCCTGGTAGCGCAGCACCTGCTGCCCCACCACGAGCAGGAACCCGGTCAGCGCGAGCAGGCCCGCGTACCGGACGATCACCGCGACCGGCGCCGCCGCGGCGACCTCGTCGAAGACCGCCCTGGTCAGGCTGGCGGCCGCCACCGGCAGCAGCGCGACCACGGCGGTCACCAGCAGGTAGGACGCGGCCAGGCCCGGCGCCGCCCGCCGGATCAGCCCGGCCGACAGCGCCAGCGCGCGTCGCGTCGGGACGGGCGGCAGCGGAGCGGGCGGCATCAGACCGCGGCGGGCAGGCGCAGCACGGGCACGGTCAACCGGATCGCGTCGACGTCGAACCCGCTCGCCGAGACCTTCCGGTCGCCGTCGACCACGAACGTCGACGGGTAGATCTTATTACGGAAGGCCTTGGTCACGGCGCCGTCGACCTGCTCCTCGACCACCACCCGGGCGACCGGCTCCAGCCGCGCCCGCAGCTCGGCGGTCTCCTCCTCGGTGCCGTAGACCACGGCCAGCACCCGCTCGCGCGGCAGCTGCGCGGCGTACGGCACGAACTTGTCGGCCACGTCGTGGCAGGGCGGGCACGTGGCCGACAGCATCGCGACGACGGTGTCGGGCATCAGGTCCACCCGCGACACCGTCTCGCCGGTGGTGGCGACCGCGGTGAAGTCGAGCACCGGCTCGCCCGGCTTGGCCCGGATCTCCAGCTCCGTGCCGCTCTCCAGCAGCTCCAGCGTCGCGGTGTGCTCGCGCAGCCGGCGGATCACCCCGAAGGTCAGCAGCAGGTTCAGCAGCGCGATCAGGCCGAAGACCACGACCGCGGCGACGACGTACGCCATGACATCTCCTCGTGTTGCGCAGCAGCGACGGGCGAACGCTAGGCGGCGGCGGTACACCCGCCGAGCGGTGCGCGTACACGGGCGGCACATTCAGCGCACGACGCCGCAGCCTGCGCGGGAACCCCGAGGTGTGCCGATCCTCGAACCCCCGCGGTGTGCGCGCGGTGGGCGGGGACGGTAGGCCGCGCCCATAGCGTGGCGGCGCACGGCCCACCCGGGCCGCGCCCTACCTTTCTGGAGGACACATGCGCCAACTCGGCATGCTCGCCGACCGGCTCGTGAGCCGGTTCGTGCCGCAGGCCACGGCCTCGGCATGCATCAAGACCGGGCAGCCCTGCTCGAACCTGGGCAGCGTCACCTGCGCGGGCTGCGCGCCCAAGAACTTCTGCGGGTGCTACACCATGCCGGGCGGACCGGCGTGGTACTGCTCGGTCAACAACTGCCCGTAGCAGACCCGCTCACCTGACGACCGCTAAGGACGCCCGGCGTCCACGGCGTGCGGCGGCGTGAGACGTGCCGGCCCCGGCGGATCCGCCGGGTCCACGGAGCCGGCACCGGTCAGCAGGCCCGCCGGGACGCGCAGGTCGCCGCAGACCAGCACGTCGCTCTGGGCGCACTCCTCCAGCAGCTGGCGGGCCAGCTCCACCGGCGCGCGGTACGGCGTCAGCGCCAGCCGCGCCGCCACGAACCGCAGCGCCAGCGGCAGCCCGCCGCACAGCTCCACCAGCGGCCGCCCGATCGACGCCGCCGCCAGCCCGGCCAGCTCCGCGACCAGCCGCCCGGCCGGTCCGGGCGCCAACACCCCGAGCTCGAGGTGCGCGGTGCAGTCCAGCGCGGTGAGCTTGCTGGCGCTGGTGACCAGCACCGCGCTCTGGCTGGCGGGCGCGAGCAGCGGGCGGACCTGCGCCTCATCCTCGGCGTTGTCGAGTACGACGAGCAGCCGCCGGTCCGCGGCGACCGACCGGAACCGCGCCGCCGCCTCGTCCACGCCCGCCGGCACGCGCGTGTCGCGCACCCCCAGCGCGCGCAGCAGCCGACCCAGCACCGTGATCGTGTCGGCACCCCCGGCCCGCAGGTCCACGTACAGCTGGCCGTCGGGGAAGCGGGCCGCCAGGCGGGCCGCCGCGTGCAGGACCAGCGCCGACTTGCCCGCGCCCGGCCGCCCGTGCACCGCCACCACGGTCGGGCTGCCGCCCGGCGCCGGGCGGGCCAGTCCGGCCAGCACGTCCTCGACCACCTCGGCCAGTTCCCGGTCCCGGCCGACGAAGACGGGAGCGGCGACCGGCAGCTCCCGGGGCACCTCACGGGTCCGCTGCGACTCGACCACCAGCGCCGGCCGCGGCGCGGGGAACCGCGTCGGCGCCGTGCCGCCCAGGACCGGATCGCGCGACAGGATCGCCTTGTGCAGCCGCACCAGCTCCGGCCCCGGGTCCACGCCCAGGTCCTCGACGCAGATCTCGTGCGCCCGCCGGTATGCCGCGAGCGCGCCGCCGACGTCCCCGGTGTGGTACAGCGACAGCATGAGCTGGCACCACAGCCGTTCGCGCAGCGGGTGGCCAGAGGTCAGCCGCCGCAGCTCCGGCACCAGGTCGGCATGCTCGCCGAGCTGCTGGCGGGCCCCGATCCACTCCTCGGTGACGGCCAGCCGCTGCTCCTCCAGCGCGGCCAGCCGCTGGTCCAGGTACGGCGAGCGGACGAGGTCCTCGCCGGCCGACCCGAGCCACAGCGCCAGCGCCCGCGCGAACGCCTGCGCCGCGCGGGCGGGCTGCCCGGCCGCGAGCTCGGCGTAGCCGGTGGCCGACAGCTCGGTGAAGGTGTCGGTGTCGAGTTCGTCGTCGTCGAGGGTCAGCACATAGCCGGGGCTGCGGCTGGTGATGCGGGGCCCGCGCCGGTCGGTCAGCACCGAGCGCAGCCCCGAGGCGTAGGTCCGCATGTTCGAGGTGGCGGAGCTGGGCGGGTCGCCGTCCCACAGCGCCTCGGTGAGGCGGGCGGTGGAGACCACCCGGCCCCGGTCGAGCAGCAGGGCCGCCAGCAGCGCACGCTGCTTGCCCGGCCCCAGCGGCAACTCTTCGTCGTCGCGGCGCACCACGACCGGTCCAAGCAGCTGAAACCTCACGCGTACTCCCCGTCGGCACCCGTTTTCCAAGCCGATGCGGCGCTCGCGTCCGTCACACCAAGCACCCTGGCATCAGACATCAGACAAGGTTTAATAGAGATTTTGCAGTCTGGTCGCAAAAATCTACCAAACACTTGCATGCTTGCGCACCGTCCACAAACGATCGGGCAGGTCGGCGGGCACGAAGAGGCCCGGACACCCCAGGGTGCCCGGGCCGGGGCTGGATCAGGGCTGCTGCACCAGCCGGAACGACTGGGCACCGGTGCCGTTGCAGGCGTACTGCACCAGCTGGACGCTGTTGGCGGTCGAGGCCGCCGGCACGTCCAGGCACTTGCCGCTGTTGCGGTTGACGAAGTGGTAGTAGCCGCCGCCCTCGGCCACCGGCAGCCACTGCTGGTTGTTGCCGCCGCCGTACGCCCACAGCTGGATCGGCGCGTTGTCGGCCGTGGACACGTTGGTCACGTCCCACGACTGGGCCGCGTTCAGCCGGATGTCGACGTGCGCGTAGCCGCCGCTGGACGGGGTGAACCGGAACGACTGCGCGTTGGTGCTGTTGCAGGTGTACTGCTGGATCGCCGTCCCGTTGGCCGAGGCGGCACCGCGCGCGTCCACGCACTTGCCGTTGCCCTTGTTCACCACGCTGTACCAGGCGGTCGGCGAGATCGGGCCGGGCGACGCCGACGCCGACGGCGACGGGTTGCCGCTCGGGCTGGGGCCGGTGGTGACCCCGCCCAGCCACAGCAGGCCGTCGATCAGCCAGCGGTTCTGCACCTCACTGGCGAAGGTCGACGACAGCCGGGTGTTCGTGTCGTAGTTCATCGCGTTGTGGCCGAAGTTCGCGTACAGCATCCGGTAGTTGCGGTTCGTCCACATGATCGGGTAGTAGCCGCTGTACCAGGACTGGTTCGGATCGGTGCCGACCGGGAAGCTGGACGGGTCGATCGAGGCCAGGATGTCGATGGCCGGATTGGTGCGCAGGTCGCGCTGCCAGGAGTACCACTCGCTGACGGCCGAGGTGAACGTCGCGGGCAGCCGCAGCGTCGACGGGTGCGCCCGGTCCTCGGTCTTCAGCGTGACGCTGGTCGGGCCCCAGGTGTTGGAGACGAACGCGCCCGTGCCCAGGAACGTGTTGTAGTACCAGCTCCACGAGTTCGGGTCGGTGTTGAACGCGGTGACATGGAAGCCCATCCAGGCCCCGCCGTTGCCCATGTACGTCTGGAACGCGGCCCGCTGCGCGGTCGGCGGCGCGTCGTCCAGGAACATGATCACCTTGTACTGGGCCAGGTTGCCGGTGTTGAGCAGGCTCCAGTCGGTGGTCGCCTCCCACGAGAAGTTGTACTGCGCCGCGATCTGGGGGAACCAGACCCTGGCCTCCTTGTCGAAGTCGATGTGGGCGGCGTCCCAGGTGCCGTTGTAGAAGGCGAGCACCTTGAACGCCGGGGCGGCCTGCGCTGTTCCCGGGGTTACCGCGAACGCGGCCGCGACGGCGGCGCAGCAGGCGACGAGTGCGGCCAGCCACCGTTTCATGGCAGGGCGCAGCGATGTGAGCATGGATCCCTCCGAATTCCGCCCATGACGACGGAACGGGTTCTGCCCCATCCAGACCACCTGGAGAACCGCTCAGCAAACATTCTTAACAGCAAATCCGTAGATTGCAAGACTGGTTAACAATTCCTCGCGCCAGCCGACCAGAGCGGGCGCCGCCGAAGATTGAGAGCCGCAGACCGTGGGCCCAGAGCCTGGCCGCAGACCGTGAACCGAGAGCCGGGCCGTGGACCGTGGACCGAGAGCCGGGCCGTGGACCGTGGACCGAGAGCCGGGCCGTGGACCGTGGACCGTGGACCGTGGACCGAGAGCCGGGCCGTGGGCCGTGGCCGTGGGCCTGGCTGTGGGCCGTGGACCGAGAGCCTGACCGTGGACCGTGGCCGTGGGCCTGGCTGTGGGCCGTGGGCGTGGGCGTGGGCGTGGCCGTGGGCGTGGGCGTGGCCGTGGGCGTGGGCGTGGCCGTGGGCGTGGGCGTGGCCGAAACCGAGGGCCTGCCCGAGGGCTGGTGCCCAGGGCCGCGCCGGCGCCGAGGGGGCGAAGATCGTCGTCGCAGGTCACTTCCTCCGGTGGCAGCGGCGTTGATCGGTACCTGCGGTCGCTTCTTCGGCTGCACATCTAGCTTTCGGCCGCAGACGGCGATCACCGGCTTAAATGCGCCCGAAGATCACGACCTCGGGCCACTGCGCTGGGTCAGACCACCCACTGAACTCCCCTTTCCGACCACAGAAGCCGATCACCCAGCACGCGCACGGCCAGGAGATCCGCTTCCGGCCGTTTCAGCGGCAGAAGCCGGGGCCGCCACGGAGGCTAGGCGGTCAAGGCGGCGGCCCGTCTGCTCCCCGAGCGCGGCCACGCCGCCGCGCGGGCCGGACACGGGCCGGTGCCGGATCTCGTGCGAGACTCGATCATGCCCGTGACCAACCCCTGGCTGGCCGGACCCACCCCGACCCGCCGCCTGCCCCGCGCCCGGCTCGAGGAGCGCATCCTCAACCTGCTCTCCTCGCAGAACATGTGCGTACTGGCCACAAGCGGACCCGACGGACCGCTCGCCACCCCCGTGCGCTACTACCACCTCGACTTCACGGTCATGTTCACCGCACTGGCGACCTCGCCGAAGATGCGCAACCTCGCCACCGACCCGCGCATCTCGGTGGGCGTGTTCGCACCACTGGTCGGCCAGGCCAGCAGCCGGGGCGCCCAGTTGTTCGGCCGGGCGCGGCTACTGACCGAGTCAGACACCGACTTCGCGCACAACTGGCCCGCCTTCCGCTGGCAGTCCGATCACGTGGAGCGGTCCCGGCCACTCGACGAGCCCCCCACCGGACCACTGGTCGTGATCGAAGCCGAGCGCATCGTCTACACCGAGCACTGGCTGCGCCGCGACGGCTACGCCCCGCGCCAGTTCTGGCGCCGCCACCCCGCCTGAACTCCCCCGCACCGCACTTAGCAGTGACGCTGGCCTATCTAGAAGACGACTCGCCCGAAATCGTCTCCCAGATAGGCCAGCGTCCATGTAAAGCGGGGCGTGGAGTGCAGCCCAGCGGGTGCCGGGTCAGCGGGACTCCGGCTCAGCCGGGTGCCAGCTCAGCGGGACCCCGGCTCAACCGGATGCCGGCTCAGCGGGTCGGCTCAGCGGGGGCCGGCTCGGCCGGGAGGGGCTGCGTCGGTACGCGGCGGCGGCCCAGCGCCACTGAGATCGGGATCGCCGCCGCCAGCCCGCTGAGCAGCAGCGCCGCCACCGCGCCGAGGATGGCCGGATCGTCACCGAACGCGATGCCGACCGCGGCCAGGATCGGCCCCGCGTTGCGTACCGCCGCGACCCCGCCCATGGTCGTGCGCCGCACCTTCGACCCGGTGGCCAGCAGGGTGCCCACCCCGTACGCGCCCGCCCCGAACAGGAATCCGGCCAGCAGCGTACGCGAGCCCAGCAGGTTCACCACGTCCTGCCAGTTGCCCAGCAGCATCCCGATCAGCACGATCAGGAACGTCACGTTGGAGACCTTGACGGCATTCGGGTGCCAGGCCAGCGCGGTCTCCGGTCCGTAGTGGCGCATCAGCAGCCCGATCGCGAACGGCACCAGCTGCAGCAGCGCGACCGTACGCACCAGCACGCCGACATCCAGCGAGATGCCGCCCCCGACATCGGAGGCGCGCAGGATCGCGTTGGCCGTGAACCCGAACGTGATACTGCCCAGCGCCGCGAGTACCACCTGCGTCGCGGCGCCGGTGGTGACGTCGCCGCGCTGCACCATGCCGAGCTTCGCCCCGAACGGGCCGCCCGGCGACGACGCCGCCAGCACCAGCGCGATGAACGGGGCGGTGGCCAGCCCGAACAGTACGGCGAGCCCCCAGCCGAGCAGCGGCACGACGACCAGGTTCGCCAGCAGGGTGAGCCCGAGCAGCGGCAGGTTCGTCAGCGCGGCCCGCAGCGCGGGCAGGGTCGCGCCGAGGCCGGCCGCGAACATCGTGGTCGAGATGAACACGACGGTGACCGCGTTGAACAGCAACTTCAGCGTGTCCAATGGCTCGCTCCGACCCTCGCGCGGCCGCGGCCTCCCGACACCGCACCCGTCCCGCCGATTATGCGGTACAAAACGGGCAAATAACCGGGGAACGCCCCACCGCCCCCGGCATGATCCGGAATCGTGGACGCTGGATGCTGCTATGGCGACATCCAGCGTCCACGATCGCGGATCATCGCGCCGACCCGCACGAGAGGCGACCGCGCGCGAGAGGGCGACCGCACGCGAGGCGGCGGCGCGATGAGGCGGCGGCGCGAGCCGGCCGGGTCGGCTCAGTGCAGCAGCAGCGCCGGGTTGGCGTGGACGCGCTCGATCACCGATCCGGCCGCGCCGAGCACCGCCGCGTCGCCGGCCAGCGGCGACACCACGACCGCGGGCACCGCGCCGTAGAGCGCGCCGGCCGACAGCGCCGCCTCGACCTCGGGCCGCACCCAGGGGGCCAGCGGCGAGAAGATGCCACCTAGCACGACCGTGTCCGGGTCGAGCACCTTCACCGCCGCCGCCAGCGCGGCGCCCAGCGACCGTCCGGCCGCCAGGACCGCCTCCAGCGCCCGCCGGTCGCCGGACTCCAGCAGCCCGACCAGCGCCGAGATCGACTCGCGCGGCCCGGCCGCCGACCCGGCGGTGACGCCGGTCAGCCCGGCCGCCGCCAGGATCGCCTCCTGCCCGGCGACGCGCTCCAGGCAGCCGCGCCCGCCGCACGGGCACGGCGGTCCGCCGGGTGCGACCGCGACGTGGCCGAGTTCGCCCGCGAACCCGCGCGCGCCCCGGAACACCTGGCCGCCGACGATGATGCCCGCGCCGATGCCGATCTCGCCGGAGACGTGCAGGTAGTCGCCCAGGGTCCGGCCCGCGCCGAACCACAGCTCCCCGAGCGCGGCCAGGTTGGCCTCGTTGTCGTGCTCGGCGGCCAGGCGCAGCGTCGGCAGCCCTTCGCCGAGCAGCCCGGCCATCGGCACGTTCGACCAGCCCAGGTTGGGTGCGTGCAGCGCGTCGGCGCGGTCGAAGACGCCGGGCAGCGCCACCGACGCCCCGACCACGTCCAGCCCCTGCGCGGCGGCCGAGGCGACGGCCTGCTCGGCCAGGCGGGCCAGCGCGGTGACGATCCGCTCCGGCTGCTGGTCGCGGTTGTCGGCCGCGACCAGATGGCGGTACCGCACCCGCCGCCCCAGGTCCAGTACGCACGCGGCCAGGTAGTCGACGTTCACCTCCAGGCCCAGCCCGGCGGCGCGGTCGCGGTTGACGGCCACCGCCACGCCGGGCCGGCCGCGCTCGCCCTCGTGCACCAGCTCGCCGTCGCGGACCAGGCCCGCCTCGGCCAGCACGGCGACCAGGTTCGACACGGTGGTCTTGGTGAAGCCGGTGAGCGCGGCCAGCCTGGCCCGGGTGACCGGCTCGTGCGCGAAGACCTCGCCGAGCAGCATGGCGAGGTTGCGTTCGCGCATCGTGCCGGGCCGCATGGGTCCGCCGCCGCTATTCGTCATGACACAAGACTAATGGGTACGACCGGCGCGCCGGATCCGGGCGACCGGCTTGGCTTTTGCTGTCCCAGGTGCTTTCATGGTTTCGTCAAGGCAGTTGACGAAACGCAGTTGATGAAGACGTCGAGGAGAACTCAGGTGAGTCTTACTCCCACCCCGGCCGACCGGTTCAGCTTCGGGCTGTGGACGGTCGGCTGGCAGGCACGCGACCCCTTCGGTGACGCCACCCGCGCCCCGCTCGACCCGGTGGAGACGGTCCACAAGCTGGCCGAGCTCGGCGCCTGGGGCGTGACGTTCCACGACGACGACCTGCTGGCCGTCGAGCCCGACCGCGACAAGGCGGTCGCCGCGTTCCGCAAGGCCCTGGACGCCACCGGCATGGTCGTGCCGATGGCCACCACGAACCTGTTCACCCACCCGGTGTTCAAGGACGGCGCGTTCACCTCCAACGACCGCGACATCCGGCGCTACGCGCTGCGCAAGGTGATGCGCAACCTCGACCTGGCCGCCGAGCTGGGCGCGAGCACGTACGTGTTCTGGGGCGGCCGCGAGGGCGCCGAGACCGACGCGGCCAAGGACGTGCGGGTCGCGCTGGACCGCTTCCGCGAGGGTCTGGACTACCTCGCCGGCTACGTGAAGGACCGCGGCTACGACATCCGGTTCGCGCTGGAGCCCAAGCCCAACGAGCCGCGCGGCGACATCCTGCTGCCGACCATCGGCCACGCGCTGGGCTTCATCTCCACGCTGGAGCACCACGAGATGGTCGGCCTCAACCCCGAGGTCGGGCACGAGCAGATGGCGGGCATGAACTTCGTGCACGGCATCGCGCAGGCGCTGTGGCAGGGCAAGCTGTTCCACATCGACCTCAACGGCCAGCACGGCCCGAAGTACGACCAGGACCTGGTCTTCGGCCACGGCGACGTGAAGAGCGCGTTCTTCCTGGTCGACCTGCTGGAGCACGGCGGCTACGAGGGCCCGCGCCACTTCGACTACAAGCCGACCCGCACCGAGGACGCAGCCGACGTGTGGGAGTCGGCGGCGGCCAACATGCGCACGTACCTGCTGCTCAAGGAGCGGGCCAAGGCGTTCCGGGCCGACCCGGACGTGCAGGAGGCGATCCGGGCCTCCCGCGTCGACGAGCTCGCCGTGCCGACGGTGGCGCCGGGCGAGTCGTACGAGTCGCTGCGCGGCGAGGCGTTCGACCTCGACGCGGCCGCGGCGCGCGGCTACCACTACACCCGCCTCGACCAGCTCGCCATCGAGCACCTGATGGGCGCTCGCTGACCGCGGCGCGAGACAGGCGCGGCACGTTCCGGGGGCAGCCGGAACGTGCCGCGTTCTCGTCGTCAGCACCCGTCGAAGCCGCCAGCGCCGGTCGAAGCCGCCGGCACAGGCCGAAGGCGCCAGCGACGGTCGAGCAGGCAGCGCCCTTCGAAGGCGTCAGCGGCCGTCGAACAGGTGCGCCAGCCGGGTCGGGGCCAGCGTCACCTGGTCGAAGTGGACCGCGCAGCCGGTGCCGACCGGTGACTGCGCGACCAGTCCCACCCGCACCGGCCCGGTCTCGCCGAGCGCGAACTGCCGCACCAGCTGCCACGTCTGCCCGTCGGCACCGGCGTGGAAGGCGTAGCCGCCGTCCAGCGCGCTGATCCGCAGCCACAGCCCGTCGCCGCCGAGCGGCCAGCCGACCGCGTCGTCGGACCGGCCGTCCCGGGTGACCACGGAGAAGACCGCAGGCCGCCCGTCGGTGCCCTGCTCGTAGGTGAGCTTGGCCCAGCAGCCCGCATCGGACCACACCAGCAGTCCGCCGGCGTCCCAGTCACCACCGAAGCCGACCCGAACCCGCGCTGCCAGCTGCCACTGCGCCCCCGCCGCGCCGGTCAGGGCCCGGGCGGCACTGCCCTTGACCACGTCCCCGAACGGGCTGGCGAAGATGTCGGTCTGCCCCGCGGCGTACACCCCCAGCACGCCGTCGGCCTCCGACCACGACTCCGGCTCGACGTCCCAGCTCAAGCCCAACTCATCCATGATGCCCATGGCGGGCGATGATGTCAGACCCGGCTGGGCCGCGGCTACACCGGCTGCGGCAGCGTCTGCTGCAGCTCCGCGCGCACCGCCGGGGTCAGCGCGTCGCCCGCCTGCTTGCTGAGCTTGGCCATCTCGTAGCCGACCACCCCCACGTCCGCCGAGCCCGCCGCCAGGGTGGCCAGGCTGGACCCGTCCCGGATCGGCATGACCAGCAGGAAGCCCCGGCCCATCTCCACGACCGCCTGGCGCACGGCGTCCCCCTCGAAGATGTGCGCCGCGGTCTTGGTGACGCTGACCAGGCTGGAGGTCACCGCGGCCAGCTGGTCGGCGCTGTCGCGCGGCAGCCGGTCCGACGCCGCCACGAGCAGCCCGTCGGCGGAGACCACGACAGTGTGCACCACGCCCGCCACGCGCTCGGTGAATCCGTTGATCAGCCAGTTGAAGTCACGAGCAGCAGTGCTGATCGCCATCGCTTACCTTCCTCAATTTCGCACCTTGTGGAGCTATCCGGCCGGCGGCGCGGACACGGCCTCGGCCAGCGTCGCCTCCAGTGCCTCGTCCTCGGCTTCGGCGCGGCGGATGCCGCCCGCCAGACGGGTCAGGGTGTCGCCCAGCGTGTCCGGATCGACCTCGTCGGCCAGCGGCGCGGGCTTGACCGCGGCCGGGGCGCCGGAGCGGACCCGGATCGGCAGCCCGGCCTCGGTCAGCGCGGTCACCTGCGGCGCCGGCGTCAGCACGGTGCTCGTTGCGGTCGGCGCGGGGGCGTCCCGCGACCACCACACGCTCGCCGCCGGGTCGGGCTCGGCCGCGACCTCGCCGCGCGGCTGCGCCTGCCGCGGGACCTGCACCAGGCGGTGCCCGTCGGGCACCCGCTCGGCGGGCACCGCGACCGGCTCGGCGGCCGCGGCCCGCGCCGGTTCCGGGCGCCGGGGTGCCGGCTCGTCGGCCGGGTCGGGCGCGGGCACCAGCAGGCTCGCGGGCAGGGTCACGCGTACGGTGACGCCGCGGCCGGTGGAGTGCAGGCCGACGCCGATGCCGTGGCGGCGGGCCAGGTGCCCGACGACGACCAGGCCCATCCGCTCGGCGGCCGAGCTGTCGATGCCCACCGGGGTGCCCAGCTGCTCGTTCGCCTCCGCCAGGGCGAAGGCGGTCATGCCGATGCCGTCGTCGGTGATGATCAGCTCGGCGGTGCCGTCGGGGCGGGCGTGGCCGTGCACCTCGACCCGGGTGTCCGGCGGCGAGAACGACAGACCGTTGTCGAGCAGCTCCGCCACCAGGTTGATCACGTCGGCGACGGCATGGCCGACGAGGTGCACCCGGTCGGCGATCTCGTGGTCGACGCGCTCGTAGTGCTCGACCTCGCCCGCCGCGGCCAGCACGATCTCGTTGAGGTCGCGGGGGCGGCTCCAGTGCCGGGCGGTGTCGCCGCCCGCGAGCACCAGCAGGTTCTCGTCGTTGCGGCGCAGGCGCGCGGCGAGGTGGTCGAGCCGGAACAGGTTGCCCAGCTTGTCCGGGTCGACCTCGGCGTGCTCCATGTCGTCGAGCAGCTGCAGCTGCCGGTCGACCAGGCTCTGGCTGCGCAGCGCGAGCTTGATGAAGATCTCGTTGACGTTGCGGCGCATCGCGGCCTGCTCGGTGGCCAGCCGCACCGCGCTGCGGTGCACGGCGGTGAACGCGTCGGCCACCTCGGCGACCTCGTCGCGCGACCCCACCCGGATCGGATCGACCCGGATCGGCGCGGACGCGCTCGTGGAGGCGCGCAGCTGCTCGATCACGCGCGGCAGCCGCACCTCGGCCACGACCAGGGCCTGCTCCCGCAGCGACCGCAGCGTGAAGGCCATGTTCCGGCCGATCACGACGGACAGCATCAGCGCCGCCAGCAGCAGGCCGATGGCGGTGAGCGACCGGATCAGGGTGGTGCGCCACAGGTCGCCGCTGGCGCCGCCGACGGCGGCGACCGCGTCGTCGACCAGGATCTGCTCCACGGTACGCAGCAGCTGCAGCTCGGTCGTGCTGGCCATCCACCACTGCTGGGCGTCGACGCCGCGCTCGGCGGCCGCGCCCTCCTCCGCGATCAGCTGCTCCAGCCGGTCGGCGTTGCGCACGGCCTGGCCGGCGACGGTGTCGTCGAAGCGGGCGACCTGTGCGGGCACCGCGTCGGCCCGGAACCGCGCCAGCGCGGCGGTACGCTGGGCGCGCAGGTCGGCGATGCGGCTGTCCCAGCCGTTCTCGGTCGGCGTGCCGTAGCTGCGGCACAGCAGGTAGAGCTGGCCGCGGATCTGGGCGGCGAGCTCCTTGGCCCGGGCCAGGTCGGTGAAGCCGCGCACCTGCCGCCCGAGTTCGGCGTCGCCGCCGGGGTCGCCCGCGGGCAGCAGCGCCTGCAGGTCGGCGATGGTGCTGCTGTACAGGTCGAACACCGCCTGCGTACGCAGCCAGCCCTGCGTGACGCCCTCGCGCACCCGGGCCAGGTCGGTCAGCCGCACGTCGGCCCGCGCGAACACCTCGGCCAGCGCCTCGTCGCTGCCCAGCAGCGGCCGGGTCCGGGCCCGCAGCTGCTGCACCGCCCGGTCGACGGCGGTCCACTCCGGGGCGAGGCTGCCCACGTCGCGCTGCTGCGATCGGCGCGCCGACAGCGCGGCGAGCATGCCGACGGTGCGGTCGCGCTCGCGCTGCAGCTCGTGCACCAGCCCGGTCACCTCGACCCCCAGCTTGACCTGCTGGGAGAAGCCGTTGAGGCCGGACGCGGCGCGCACCGAGTCGGTGATCTGGACGCCGGTGACCACGAGGAAGCCCAGCAGCGGCACGGTGAGCACCGCGGCGAGCTTGGTCGGCACCCGCCAGTGCGGCGTACGCAGGGGGGAGGGTCGCCGATGGACGCCGCCCGCCCGCCAGCTGGGGGGCCGTTCGCCGGGCTCGTCGGCCGTCATCGGCGTCACCACTTCCATCTTGCAATCTGTCCTAACCGGAGCGACCCGGTCGTCGGGTCATATCTAACCGGCAGCACGAATGTTGCAGCAAGTCTCTCCGGCGGATCAACTTACCGAATCGAATACTTCCGACGCAGGGGCTTGAAACTCTCGATCGAGCACGAAAAGATACCCCGGTCCGTGCGACGGATGTCCATGTGCAAGAACATCGATTCGGAGTGTACGTCCATGATTCGGCTGCGCCCGGCCTGGTGCCTGGTTTGGTGCCTGGCCTCGGCCGCTGCTGCCACCGGCGGATGCACTTCCGTCACCCCGCCGGCGCGGCCGCTGGTCGTGGGGGTGCTCGCACCGCTGACCGGCCCGGCCGCCGAGACCGGCGCCGACGCGGTGCGCGGGGCGCAGCTGGCGGTCGAGGTCGTCAACCAGGCCCACCCGACGCTGGCGGTGCCGCTGGCCGCGGGAACCGGCCTGCCCGGACTCGGCGGGGCGGCGCTGCAGCTGGTCACCGCCGATACGGCGGGCAACCCCGTCACCGCCTCGGCGCAGGTGTCCGCGCTGGTCACCGAGCGCCACGCGATCGGCCTGATCACCGCCGACAGCGCCGAATCCACCGAGGCCGCGGGTACGGAGGTGCAGCGGCTGCGGGTGCCCCTGCTGGACGCGCGAACCACCGCCGACTACCTGACCGAGCTCGGGGTGGACTGGTACTTCCGCACCGGTCCCAGCGACAGCCAGCTCGCCGACAGCGCCTTCTCGCTGCTGGGCCGCCAGCCGGCGCGGCCGGGCGGCGGCGGGCACCGGGTGCTGCTGGTCACCGAGGCCGGCGCCGAGGGCGCCGCCGCGGCGGTGCGCCTGCGTGAACTCGTGCCGCGCTCGGGGGCCGCCGTCGCCGCGCAGGTCCAGATGTCCGCCGCGGACTCCCCCGACACGCTCGACCCGGACGTCCACTCCGGCGACGCCGGTGCCGAGCCGGACGCGGTGCTCGCCTGGGCGCGGAGCACCGCCGGCGCCGCGGCCATCGTCGCCGCCGCCGACCGCTCCGGCATCCCGCTGTACGGCCTGGGCCAGGGCTTCCGCCAGTTCGACCGGCCGCTGCCGGAGGCGACCACCATGATGCGGGCGATGCCCTGGTCGCAGGATTACGCCGGGCGCAATCCGGTCGCCCGCGACGTGCTCCGGCTGTACCAGCAGCGCTTCGACCGGCCGATGAGCGCGGCGGCCGCCGACGCCTTCACCGCGATGATCACGCTGGCCGGGGCCGTCGACGCGGCCCGGTCCGGCGATCCGGCCGCGATCCGCACCGCGCTGCGGCAGACCAGCCTGCCCGCCACTTCGATGATCATGCCGTGGAACGGGGTGCGGTTCGGCCCCGACGGGCAGAACATCCTGGCCGCGGCCGTCGTCGAGCAGTGGCAGTTCCGCGACTTCCGCCTGGTCTATCCGGTCGAGCTGGCCATCACAGCCGCCCGCTGGGGCCGGCGGGACGCCAGGTGAGCGCCGACGCGCTGCTGCTGCGCGGCGCCGTGCTGGCCGACGGCACCCGCGCCGACGTCACCGTCCGCGGCGGCGTCATCGCCTCGGTCGACCGGCCGGGCCCGACCGACCCGCACGGCCGCCCCGACCGGGTCGAGGAGCTGGGCGGCTACCTGCTGCTGCCCGCCCCGATGGAGATCCACGCCCACCTGGACAAGGCGCTGACCGCGGACCGGGTCGCCAACCCGGCCGGCGACCTGCTCGGCGCCGTCGGCGCGTGGCTGGCCTACCGCCCCGGCCGCGACCGGGACGACATCCTCGCCACAGCCCGGACCGCGCTGCACGCGTACGTCGGCAACGGGGTGACCGCGCTGCGCACCCACGTCGACCTCGGCACCGACATCGGCCTGCGCGGGCTGGAGGCGCTGCTGGAGCTGCGCGAGGAGGCGGCCGGGCTGTGCCACGTGCAGCTGGTCGCCTTCGCCGCCAACCCGCTGACCGGCGTCGCCGGGGCGGCCAACCGCGCCCTGCTGCGCGACGCGCTGGCGGCCGGGGCCGACGCCGTCGGCGCCTGCCCCGGGCTGGACGCCGACCCGGCCGAGTGCGTAGAGATCTGCCTTGAGCTGGCCGCCGACCACGGGGTGCCGGTCGACCTGCACGTCGACGAGTGGCTGCGGCCCGAACCGTGCACGCTGGCGATGCTCGCCGACGCGGTGCTGGCCACCGGCTTCCCGTACGGTGTGCTCGCCTCGCACTGCGTCAGCCTCGGCGCGATGGAGCCGGCCCGGACCGCCGCCATCGCCGACCGGGTGGCCGCCGCGGGCATCGCCGTCGCCGCGCTCCCGCAGACCAACCTCTACCTGCAAGGACGCGACCACGACCGGGCGGTGCCGCGCGGGCTCACCGCGGTGGCGGCGCTGCGCGCGGCCGGGGTGACCGTCGCGGCGGGCGGCGACAACCTGCAGGATCCGTTCAACTGCCTCGGCCGCGCCGATCCACTGGAGACCGCGGCGCTGCTCGTGCTGGCCGGACACGACGAACCGCACTCGGCGTACGCCGCCGTCAGCGCCGACGCGCGCGGCGCGGCCGGCCTGCCCCCGGTCGACATCCGCCCCGGCGCCCCCGCCGACCTGCTGGCCATCCGCGCCGGCGGCCTACGCGAGGCCCTGGCCACCGCCAGCGCCGAGCGCGTCGTCGTCCACGGGGGACGGATCGTCGCCCGCACCTCGGTGCACCGCACCCTCACCGCAGTACCCGCACAGACAGGAATTCCAGCGTGACCGACCACGGTCCGGCCCTCTCCTTCGAGCAGGTCGGCATGCACTACCCCACCGGAACCACCGCCCTGGACGACGTGACGCTGCACGTGGGGGCGGGCGAGTTCGTCGCCGTGGTCGGTCCCTCCGGCTGCGGCAAGAGCACCCTGCTGCGCCTGGCCGCGGGCCTGCTCACCCCGACCAGCGGCACCGTCGCGCGGTCTGCCGCCCGGCTGGGGTTCGTCTTCCAGGACCCGACCCTGCTGCCCTGGCGCAGCGTCCGCCGCAATGTGGAGCTCGCCGGTGAGCTGCGCCGGGAACCGGCCGCGCAGCGCCGCGAGCGAGCCGAGCAGGCGCTGGCCCGGGTGGGCCTGACCGGGGCCGCCGACCAGCTGCCGCGCACGCTGTCGGGCGGCATGCGGATGCGGGTGTCGCTGGC
The DNA here is from genome assembly GCF_029948125.1 of Catellatospora sp. KI3. Classification (GTDB taxonomy): domain Bacteria; phylum Actinomycetota; class Actinomycetes; order Mycobacteriales; family Micromonosporaceae; genus Catellatospora. Next base: position 59,235 of record NZ_JASAMB010000005.1, on the reverse strand, counting down.
CCGGACCCTGGCCGGGCAGCCTGAGCTGATGCTGTTCGACGAGCCGTTCGGCTCGCTGGACGAGATCACCCGCGAGCGGCTCGGGGAGGAGCTGCAGTCGCTGTTCGTGGCCGACGGCTTCGCCGGGCTGCTGGTCACCCACTCCGTCGCCGAGGCGGTGTACCTGGCCGAGCGGGTCGTGGTGATGGCCGACCGGCGCATCGTCGGCGAGGTGGCCGTGCCGCTGCCCTACCCGCGGGAGCCGCAGGTCCGGTTCTGGCCGGACTTCACCGCGCTGACCGCGAACGTGACCGAGCTGCTGCGCGGCAGCAGCGCCGAGCGCACCGCGGCGGTGGCCCGATGAGCGCGGCGTACACGCGGCTGCGGACCGCGCTGCCGCCGCTGGCGGTGTCCGGGCTGGTGCTGGTGCTCTGGTACCTGGGCAGCTACGTGCTCATCGACGCCGACCGGCGGTTCCTGCTGCCCCCGCCGCACGAGGTGGTGCGGGTGGCGCTGGACCCGGCCAACCTGGCCGAGCTGATGGCCGGACTCGGCCTGTCGGCGCAGGTCGCGGTGCTCGGGCTGGGCATCGCGGCGGTGGTCGGGCTGCTGCTGGCGGCGCTGATGAGCCAGGCCCGGTGGATCGAGCGCGCGGTGTACCCGTACGCGGTGCTGCTGCAGACGGTGCCGATCCTGGCGCTGGTCCCGCTGTTCGGCTTCTGGTTCGGCTTCGGCCTGCCCAGCCGGGTGCTGACGTGCGTGCTGATCGCGCTGTTCCCGATCACCGCGAACACGCTGTTCGGCCTGCGCTCCACCGATCCGGCCCTGCACGACCTGTTCACGCTGCACCGGGCGAGCCGCTGGACCCGGCTGGTGAAGCTGCAGCTGCCGGCGGCGCTGCCGTCGATCCTCACCGGTCTGCGCATCTCCGCGGGTGCCGCGGTGATCGGCGCGATCGTCGGCGACTTCTTCTTCCAGCAGGGGCAGCCGGGGCTCGGCCAGCTCATCTACCTGTACCCGCGCCGCCTGCAGTCGGAGCTGCTGTTCGCCGCGGTGATCCTCGCCTCGCTGCTGGGCCTGGTCGTTTTCTGGCTGTTCGGCACCGTGGCCCGCTACGCCACGGCCTGGCACGACTCGCAGCAGCGCCCGGCCTCGACCGGCCAGGGCGCCGCCCGCTGACCGTCCCACGCACCACCTGCCGCGCACCACCGTCGTACAACAGTCCAAAAAGGAGACATATGAAGCTGTATCACGCCCCTGCGCTGCCGTTACGGCGCGCGACCGCGGTCGCCGCCCTCGCGGCGCTGCTGCTCGCGGGCGGCTGCACGGCCGAACCCGACGAACCCGCCGCCGCGCCCAGCGCGGGCAGCGGCGCCCTCGACCTGGCCGCGGTCTGCCCGGCCACGGTCGTGATCCAGGCGGCGTGGACGCCCGAGGCCGAGCACGGCGCCCTGTACCACCTGCTGGGCAGCACGAACACCATCGACCCGGACAAGAAGAAGGTGTCCGGGCCGCTGCTGTCGGGCGGGCAGAGCACCGGCGTCAACGTCGAGATCCGCGCGGGCGGTCCGGCGATCGGCTTCCAGAACGCGGGCGCCCAGATGTACGCCGACCCGACCATCATGCTCGGCCAGGTCGCCACCGACGACGCGATCGGCCTGTCGGACAAGCAGCCCGTGGTCGGCGTGGTCGCCCCGTTCGACATCGCGCCCTACATGATCATGTGGGACCCGGCGGCGAACCCGACTTTCAACTCGATCGTCGACATCGGCAAGACCGACACCCCGGTGCTGTACTTCAACGGCGCCACGTACATGGACTACCTGCTCGGCTCGGGCATTCTGCGCCGCAACCAGATCGACGGCGCGTACGACGGCAGCCCCGCCCGGTTCCTGGCCGAGAAGGGCAAGATCGCCCAGCAGGGCTTCGCCACCAACGAGCCGTTCATCTACGAGAAGGCCCTGCCGCAGTGGAAGAAGCCGGTCAAGTTCCAGCTCATCCACGACACCGGCTACCCGATCTACCCTGAGGCGATCGTGGTGCGCGCCGACAAGAAGGGCGAGCACGCCGCCTGCCTGAAGAAGCTGGTCCCGATCATCCAGAAGTCGCAGGTCGACTACATCAAGGACCCGGCCGCGACCAACGACCTGATCATCAAGCTCAACGACGCGTACAAGGGCTTCCCGTACTCCAAGGAGGCGGCCGCGTTCAGCGTGGAGCAGCAGGTCAAGCTGAAGATCGTCAGCAACGGCGGCAACACCACGCTGGGCGACTTCGACGTCGACCGGGTCAAGCGGGTCATCGAGATCGTGAGCCCGATCTACACCGGCCAGCGCAAGGAGATCAAGGCCGGGCTCACCGCCCAGGACCTGGTCACCAACGAGTTCATCGACCCGTCGATCGGGCTGAGCTGAGGAACCTCCGATGACCGTGCCGACACCGCCGTTGGCGCAGGTCGTGCAGCAGACGAGCCGCCGGGCACCCGGCCCGGCGGCTCTGTCCGCGTTCCTGGCCGACCTGCCCGCCGTGCTGCCCCCCGACCGGTACACCACCTCGCTGCCGGCCCGCACCGCCGCCTCGCGCGACTACGCGCACCTCTCCCCGGTGCTCACCGCGGTGCTGCCGGAGCATCCGGCCGACGTGGTGGCCCGGCCGGGCACGACCGACGAGCTGGCCGCGCTGCTGCGCCTGGCGCACACCCACGGCGTGCCCGTCGTGCCGCGCGGCCGGGGCACCGGCAACTACGGCCAGGCGGTGCCGCTGGCGGGCGGGCTGGTCGTCGACCTGACCCGGGCCGACCGGGTCGTCGAGGTCGGCGACGGGTGGGTCCACGCCCAGGCCGGGGCGACCTTCGTGGCGCTGGAGGCGGCCGCGCGGGCGACCGGCCAGGAGATCGCGATGCTGCCCAGCACCGTGGGCAGCACCATCGGCGGGTTCCTGGCCGGCGGCGCGGGCGGGCTGGGCTCGATCGAGCACGGCTGGCTGTGGGACGGGTTCGTGCACGCCCTCGACGTGCTCGGCTGCCCGCCGCGCGAACCCTGGCGGGTCACCGGCGCGGCCTGCCTGCCGTACCTGCACGCGTACGGCGTGACCGGGGTCATCGCCACCGCCACCGTGGGGCTGTCGCCCGCCCGGGACTGGACGGCGCTGCTCGCCTCGTTCCCCGACTGGGCACCGGCGGTCGCGGCCGCCCGGGAACTGCTGCACCTGGACCCGGCGCCCCGGCTGGTGTCGCTGGACGAGCCCGCGCTGGTGGCGACGTACCCGCCCGATCCGGCGATGCCCGCGGGGCGGCACAGCCTGCGGGCGGTCGTCGACGCGCGCACCGTCGACGCGGCGATGCGGGCGGTCACCGGCCACGGCGGGCACGTCGAGGCGGTGACGCCGGAGGCGGTCGGCTACCTGTCGACGCTGTCGTTCAACCACGTCACGCTGCGGGCCCGCAAGACCCGGCCCGACCTGTGCCACCTGCAGGTCGGCGGCGAGCCGCTGACCGCCGAGCCGGACGCGGTGCGCGCCTGCCTGCCGGGCGCGATGCTGCACCTGGACGGGCTGCGCACGTTCCTCGACCCGGACGAGCCGGCCCGCGGGCGCGGCTTCGGCGGCCTGCTGCTGTCGGAGTTCCGCGACGCGGACACGCTCTACGCCGGGGTGGAACGGCTGCGGGCACTGGGCGTGCACGTCGTCGACCCGCACACCTGGCTGCTCGGCGGCCCCGCTCTTGCCACCCTTCGCGCATCAGCAGTCTTGGCCGACCCGCGCGGTTTACTGAACCCGGGAAAACTACCGGATCCATCATCATGACGAACCGGGGCGTGCCGTCGATTCGGCAAAAGGTGGACGGCACATCCGCGCTCCCGCATCAGATTCCGCTAGACGGTGGTCTCGCCTCGCCGCAGTGGCAGTGTGTGGCTGTGTCTTCCATTACCGTCCGACCAGGTGACTTTAACTACGAAGCGCCTGTGCCCACGATAAATGTCTCCCTCCGGAATCCACGGGATCGGGTAGCGGCCAGAGGAATCCAGCCTGTTCAGCGGCAGCTCATTCTCCTCTAAGCTGCGAAGATCGACCACCTCGCCAATGGCATCCCGGATCTCTACAGATACATTGAGTGCGACTGATGGGCCTCTGTTCCAGATCACCAGATGATAGCCAGCTGACCGCACATCCCCGTCGACCATCACAACGCGAGCGAAGCTCCGCACACGATGAAAGTAGACAGTGACATCGGCTGACCTGGCCGATTGCACCCGAACACGATATGCATCGATCGAAACGATCAATGACAAGACGAGCGCCGCGCTGGCTAGCACCAGGCTGATTTGATCAGTCACAATGGTTCACATCCCGACGAGGTGAGAGGTCCGGTCACGACTGTGCGGTCAGGCCCAGGCATCCAGAAACCTATCAACCGGTTGCTAGTCGTAGGCGATGTGATGCTTGACGTCGTCGGCCACATTGGTCTGCCCGCCACTGAGGCATGCGCAGCCGGGCACGTAGCCACTGATCTCGGAACGCGCTTGGGCGGAACGGGGCTAGTCGTCGCCTTAGAGGCACGGAAGATCAATATTCCTGAGGTCGGACTATGGGGCTCTGTCGGCTGCGATCCGTCACAGCGTCTTGATCCAGCGGGCGACGCCGCTGTTACCATCCTTGCCCGAGAGCGGATCCACGATCTGTTACGTCGCGAGGAACGTGCACCGACGGGTACCGCTGTGTGCATCGACTTTAAAGGGGAAGAACGCTTATTACTGGCCCAGCCAGGTGCCAATCAACTCGTCGACCGCGAAGGTCCGTCGCGGACAGTGCTGGACTTCGCACAGACTTCTGACGCCCTCTTCATCTCAGGCTATTCCTTGATCGACTCAGCAAGGGCTGAGCAGGTGATGACGCTGGTAAGTGCAGCCAAGCGAAACGGCGCGACGATCGCACTCGATCTCGTTCCACATCGACTAGAAGATCACGTCGACAATTTTGAGCGGGTTCTTGGCGAGTTCGACGTCATCTTCGGCGAGGCCGCTACAATCCAGCGCTTGTACGGAGTAGGACCTGTGCCGACGTCCCCCAACGAACTGCGAGAGCTGGCGACAAGGGCGCTTCGAAATAAAGCGATGGTAGTGCTCCGCCCGAGCAATGAGGTCGAACTATTCGTTTCTCGCCACGATGACCTGCGCTGGGTGAATACCGGATACGAGGCGCTAACTCCGGCGGAGCGTCCCGGAAGTCTCGACCGACGCTCTCTACGTTACCTGACTGGGCTTCAATGATGTCGGCTCCCGTTAATTTGCCAACCGGTATCGGACCTACGCCTGACGCTTCTGCATTCGTAAAAGTGTTGCGGACGTACTGCGGCACGCAACCGATCGTGCTGGACATCGGCTTCGGCAACGGTCGACTCAGAGAACCGCTTGTCGCGGCTGGCGGCGCGTGGATAGGGATTGATATCGCACCAGATCGCGTGAGTCACGCGAAACACCTATCTTGGAATGTCGAAATCGGTGATGTCACGAACCGCCTACCCTTGGCCGAGGCATCGGCAGACGCAGCAGTACTATCATTCGTGTCGAATCTGATCCCACTTCGGAGGGCGCGTCGATCAGCCATCCATGAGGTGCGCCGGGTCGTGCGTCCCGGCGGCCTCGTCTGGCTCGTGGACTTTGAAAGATTGCCCACTAGAAGAGACGTTCGAGTCGGTACCGATATGTCGTTGCAGCACTGGCAGGCCATGCGCCGCCGCTACCGGATAGGTCGCCAGTTGGCAGCCTGGGCACTCAAGACCTCCACTGCGGATATAGCACGCGGATCTTTTCCCGCATTTGACGTGGTCGACGACGACGCCGGGTTATTCCGTACCCATCGGTACTCCGTAGAAGATTTCTGCTCCGCAGCTCATGATGGGCGGATATCTATTCCATTCACAGCGTGTCATCCCACCATGGCGGAGCTCTTCCAAGAATGGCGCCTCACGGAGACGCTCTCGATTTCTCGGACGGCGCGCCGCAGCCGCGGTGGCGAATGCCTGCCCGTACTCGACGTCATATTCAAAGCCTAGAGAAAAGATGCCCTCCTGATGCCTGTAACGATCGAGTGGGATGGAAACTTCGCAGACGCGACGATCCCTATCCAGGATCTGATAGATGAGCTCTTCGGCGGACAGCAGGGATTCAACGCGCGGATCGTCCGCCTGCTGCCACTTTTCGGTGGCGAGAGCGGCAGCGCCGTACTGCGTGCAATTGTCAAGGCGCCTCACTCACCGATCTCATACGTCCTCAAATGCGGGGAGGCGACGGCGATCGCAAAGGAGCGGAACGCACACATCCGATGGAGTGGCAGAACCGCCCTGTGGCAAGGCGCGCCTCCACAAACCACGGTGGACCCGGTGATTGAACGGAACGGCGACCAGTGGTCCGCTATTCTGTATCAGCTCGCCGGCAACACGGGCGCCGCAGAAGACTTGATATCGCTGGAAGAGGCGGTCGCTCGTTTTGTCTCGTCGCCGCTCGGCCGCGACCGCCAGCAGAGCTGGGCTTCTACGTTTAGCGCTCTTGCCAGAATATTGTCCTCAGCCTACTCCACCGACACCGAAAATATTCCGGCTAAAAGAGTGCTGGCGATCCCCTCGAGAGAATTGCGTGCAATTCTCTCATCAGTCGTCGCGATAGCCGGTGCCAGCTCTGCCGGGGTCGGCAGTGGTTGGCACGAGGTGTTGGACGCCATGAACGACTGGGAGCACTACATCAGCGGATTGAACCGTGACGTTAAGGCGTCTGTGTGCCATGGTGATCTCCGCGGCGCGAATGTACTATTAGACGGGTCGACCTATCACCCTTTTTTGATTGACTTCGGCGGAGTGGGGATCAACACTCCGATCATGGATATGGCGCGTCTTGAAATAGACCTTTTGGTCCGCGCTGGAGGACTGACCGATGAGACAATCCCTATAGTTCACAGGATGCTTTTCGACGCGTACCTCGATGACGCGTGGCTGGAAAGCCCTGTGCCGATATTGCGAGTCGTATATCAGCTGAGAAAAGCATTCGAACGAGCACTCCAACAGGGAATGGACGCAAATCGCGCTGGTGATGAAGTACGATTCTTTCATGCTTGTCGCATATCCACTGCCGCCAAAATGCTGCGGTGGGCAGATCGGTCTGTAACATCGGAGCAGGCTCGGCGCCATCTGTTGTGGATGGTTCTTGAGGGCCCCCGCCGGGTGGCCTCTACTGTCAGTGTGGTGGATCCGGCACATCTGTCCGACACACGGACGCCCGACTCGGGTGAGCTTCGCAGAATGCCGCTCACACCCGGCCCGGTATTGCGACAGACTTTCGACACAGGAATTGTAGCGGTACATCACTCCGACGACTGGAACGCTCGAAACAGAGCGAAGGTCAAACTGCTCGAATCCGACCAAGATCTCTGGCTACTCGCCCATTCGGGTTGGTCATATATGGCGCCCGAGGGCACGCTGTTCCCCAGCTTTTCCGACCGTATCCGCCGCCAGCGCGCCGGCGGCGGGGCGAGAACACAAATTCTGATGATGAGCCCGTTCGCCGAGGAAGGCATACTGCGCGCGCTTCAGCAAGCTCCAAGGGCCCAGCGTTTCGCCGACCTCGAGCGAACACGAACCTTCACCCGATTCTCGCGTTGCCTTGACGATTATCGGAGCCTTTTCCATCTGGCAGAAGGCGAGGACCGCGCGCTAGAAGTGAGGGTTACCCCCTTTTCGATCGGGTGCTCGGTGCTGCTTGCCGGCTCCTCGATGTTCTACGAGCCATATCACGCCGGCTTGGCATCACATCGAGATGTTCGACTGCAAGCTTTCCCAGAATTCGAGTTCAACGAAGCTGGAGCGAAGGCATATCTAGCATCGATGCTGGAGCAACTCAACTGGTATTGGGACCGTTCTCTCAGCGTTGAGGATTACCATGCGGCCGAGGCTTCCCTCAAAGAGGTCGGGATGCGCCATGCGACACTTATCGCCGGGATCTCCGATGTCTGAGGGGCTCCTCTCCACAATCGGAGACCACTACCCGTACTCACCTATTCAATATCACGACAGTTGGCTTGCGGTCGATCCCGTCATCGGCTGCAAGGCATCATGCTCGTACTGCCTTCTGAGACTCGCAGGTTGGACTGGGGTCCGCCCAGAGGTCGTCGAATCAACCACTGACATCGTTGAGCAACTCGTCAGTCACCGATATTTCATTCCAAATGAGACAAAGTTGTGCTACGGCACACGAACCGATGTATTGATGCCCGAAGTCATCCCACACATGACGGCCTTTCTGACGGAGCTTGAGAAACGCGGACTACGAAACCCGGTCGCCCTCATCTCCAAAAAGGAGATCTCCGAGGAGACCGCAGACACAATTGCGAACCTCCGGAATGTCCGGGTCGTGTTTCTATGTAGCTGGTCCGCGCTGCCAAGTCATGTCGAAAAGGGCATACGACAGGGGTCGGCCCTGGCAACGATGCGGCGACTTACCAAGCGTCAAGTGCCCGTGATCCATTATTTCCGGCCCATGCTGCCTGCCAACACGGATGAGTTGACACTGCGCGAAGTTTTGTCGTCCGCCGCCACGTGGTCACGCGCGACCGTACACGTCGGAATCAAGCTGAACGACGGCTTGCAGCGCTTCTACACCGAGAGTGAGATTCTAAAGCCAGCCGCAGGCCGACCGTCCGATGAGGGCTCCTGGACTCCTCCCGAGGCAGTTCAAAACCTACGCAGAATCGCAGCGGAGATATGTCCGGAACATCCCTTGTATGAGCATACGTCATGCGCTGTGTCCCATGTACTAGGCGAGGCCGACTATACGGCAACGATTCATCGACCGTCGATCTGCAAACCAAGCCGCTGCCCTTCACTGCAGCGAGCGAGATGTGCGGATTCGCGGAAAGTTCCGACCGCCAGCGAGGTGGAAACCTCCCTCGCCCGAATCGGCCTGACAAACAGCGCCACCGTGGAAGGCGAGCACATTCACATCGACGGATCACTCAGTCAAGAGGACTACTGCTATTTACTGCATCGCTTCAATGTACCGATAGCTAGCACGGTCAATTTCTTCCGAGTGTTCCGGGGATCGATTTTCAGTACCCCGGAGGCAGTGCCCGAAGGCCAGCCGGCAACCTCAGAGCCTAATGCCGCCAATTCGCGCGAGGAGTCAAGCCACGGGTTGTAGCGTTCGCGGGTCTAGAAGCGATTCATTTCTTGCGCATGAAGGGCAGTCAGCCGGCAACCAACTCCGGGACTCCAGTCGCAACAGTGCGGCGACCTCGGGGACTAGTGTTGAGGGATTGACCAGAAGCCCACCGCGCCTGTCGATGAGAACTCCAGCCATGGCGACCCGGACGCCGAACCTACCTTCCATCAGGCTCTTGGCTTCAGCCAGTGTTTCTCCACTAGAAATCAGATCATCGACGAGCACGACTCGTTCATCCGACGACACTTTTACCCCACGTCGCACAGTCAATGCCTCGTAGTTGTCTCTCTCTAGAAATAGCGCGCGGCATCGAAGGCGCCGTGCGACTCCCCAGGCCACAACAAGGCCGCCCTGCGTAGGACCCGCGACTATCGTTGGCCGCGCACTCGAGAGTAGGTCGGCCAGATACCCGAAAAGCTCGTCTGCTGATTCTGGTGACTGCAGGACGGGAAACTTCTCCCAGAACTCGTTCGTATGGTGCCCGGCACGCACCCGGAAATGGCCGTACCGAACGCCTCCCTCCTGTTCGAAGATCTGGCGCGTTCGCGCGGCGGCCATTGCGTCCAGGTGTGCCGCCATGATCAGCTCCTATCGATGCGGCCAGCCCTGGAGACAGCTTAAAGAGTTACCTGACCCTACGGAAGACCAGCGCAGGCAGGTGAGCGTTAATGATAATTGCCCCTCTGCATGCGAGGGCGGGGACGCAGTGACCGCATCCCCCCGCCACTCGAATCTGCGCTGGCGGTCACGCGCGGTTGGGCAGGCGGACGACGCTGACGAAGAAGTCGTCGATCTGCTTGACCACCGAGATGAATCGCTCGAAGTCCACCGGCTTGGCCACGTACGCATTGGCGTGCAGCTGGTAGCTGCGCAGCACGTCCTCCTCGGCCTGCGAGGTGGTCAGCACCACGACCGGGATGCGGCACAGCTCCGGGTCGTTCTTGATCTCGGCGAGCACCTCCCGGCCGTCGCGGCGGGGCAGGTTCAGGTCGAGCAGGATCAGGTCCGGCACGGGCGCGTCGGTGTACTCCCCCTCCCGGCGCAGGTAGGCCAGGGCCTCGACGCCGTCGGTGACGACCTGGAGCACGTTGCGCATCTTGTACTCCTCGAACGCCTCCCGGGTCATCAGGACGTCGCCCGGATCGTCCTCGACGAGCAGCACCACGATGGGGCGTTCGGCTTCGGGCATCGAGATCATGCTGAGGTCTCCTCGTCCGGTCGGCTTGCTTCGACGTCGACCGGGGCGGCCTCGTCCCCGACGGGCAGCGTGAACGTGATCGCCGCGCCGTCGGTCTGCTGCTCGGCCACCCAGATGCGGCCTCCGTGATACTCCACGATCTTCTTGGCGATCGCCAATCCCATGCCGGTGCCCGGGTAGGCGTCCTTGGCGTGCAGGCGCTGGAAGATGATGAAGATCTTCTCTGCGAACTCGGACTCGATGCCGATGCCGTTGTCGCTGACCGTGATCTCCCACTCGTCGCCGACCCGCAGCGCGGACACGTGCACCTTCGCGGGGACGTCGACGCGGGCGAACTTGAGCGAGTTGCCGACCAGGTTCGCCAGCAGCGTGCCGAGCAGCGCCTCCTCGCCCTGGATGGAGGGCAGGTCGTCCCAGGTCAGCGTGGTCTGGTCGTACTGCGTGTCGTTGGTGACCTGCTCGGCGACCGCGCGCATCACCTCGTTCAGCGCGACCGGGGTGAAGCCGCTGGTGTTGCGGCCGATGCGGGAGAAGGCGAGCAGGTCGTTGATGAGCCGCTGCATGCGCTGCGCGCCGTCGACGGCGAAGCCGATGTACTGGTCGGCCCGCTCATCGAGCTGCCCGGCGTACCGGCGCTGCAGCAGCTGGCAGAAGCTGGCCACCTTGCGCAGCGGCTCCTGCAGGTCGTGCGAGGCGACGTAGGCGAACTGCTCCAGGTCCCGGTTCGAGCGGGTCAGCTCGGAGGCCTGCGCCTGCAGCTGGCCGTTGATCGCCTCGACGGCGTGCCTGGCCTCGCTCACCTCGGCGAGGTCGGAGGCGATCTGGCGGCGCATCGTGTCGATGTCGTCGGCGAGCCGGCTCAGCTCCGGCGACCCCTGCCCGACGATCCGCGTCCCGTACGCCCCGTCCGCCACGTGCCGCACCTGTGCCGCCAGGTTCAGCACCGGCCGGGTGACCATGCGGTTGAGCAGCACCACCAACCCGGCCCCGGCCAGCACGATGATGAACCCGGCCCCGATCAGCAGCACCACCAGGCCGTCGCTGCTGGACCGCAGCGCGGCCACGGCCTTGTCCCGCAGCGCGGTGATCTCCGTCTGGAGCTTGGTCACCTCGGCGCGGGTCTGGTCGAACCGCTTCTTCGACTCGTCGGCCAGCAGGGCCTGAGCCGCCTCGGGGCCCTCGGCGCGGGCCTTGGCGATGGCCGGGTCGGCCACGACCGAACGCCACTCGTTGGCGCTGGCGCGGACCCGGCGCAGCTGGACGAGCACCTGCGGATCGTGCTCCAGCAGCGGGATCATCGCCGCGTAGAGGTTCTCCTCCTCTTCGCGCCCGGCCGTGTACGGCGCCAGTTCGGCGGCGTTGCCGCTGAGCACGAAGCCGCGCACCCCGGTCTCCTGGTTGACCAGCGCCACGCCCAGCCGCTCGCCGCTGATGCGCAGCACACCGGTCTTGTTCAGCACCACGTCGAGGTTCTCGCGGTTGCGGGCCGCGAGCATGGTGGCGCTGATCGCCAGCAGCCCCAGCAGCACCGCCGCGGCGGTGCACAGGGCGGTGACCCGGGCCCGCAGGGACCACAGCCGCAGGCTGCGCAGTGGGAGGTTCGATTTCGTCGTCACGATGCCGTTTCCTTGTTCAGCAGCACGATCGCCACGTCGTCGGCCAGCGGGCCGCCGTTGAGCGCCTCCGCCGCCTCGACCAGGGCCGAGGGCAGCGCCGACATCGGCACGCCCGCCGCGAGCCGGGCCCGGCACAGCTCGTCGAGCCGGTCGTAGCCCAGCCGCTCCGGACCGTCGCCGGTGCGCCCCTCGACCAGTCCGTCGGTGAACAGCAGCAGCGACCACGGGCCGGCGGGCAGGTCGAACTCGGTGCCGGTGCGGGGCGCGTCGCCCAGGCCGAGCAGCATCCCGTACGGCACGTCGACCGGCGCGACCGAGCCGTCGGCCAGCAGCAGCGGCGGCGGGTGCCCGGCCAGCCAGCACGCGGCCCGGCCGGTGTCGAGGTCGATGCGGAGCACCGCCATCGTCGCGAACGTGCCCGGATGGCTGCGCTCGCTGACCAGCACCTGCTCCATCGCGGCGAGCGTCGGCTCGGGGGCCACCCCGGCCAGGGTGAGCGCCCGCCAGGCCACCCGCAGCTCGACGCCGAGCGCGGCGCCGTCCACGTCATGGCCGCTGACGTCGCCGATCACCGCGTGCACGTGCCGCGGCGAGGTCTGCACCACGTCGAAGAAGTCGCCGCCCAGCAGCGCCTCGTGGCGGCCGGGGCGGTAGAAGGTGTGCACGGCGAGCCGGTCGCTGCTCATCAGCGGCTGCGGCAGCAGGCCGCGCTCCAGCCGGGCCGACTCGGCCTGGCGCAGCTCGACCTCGCGCAGCCTGCCGGCGCTGACCTCGGCGTGCTTGCGCTCGACCGCGTACTGCACGGAGCGCTCCAGCAGTGCGCCGTCGACCTGGCCCTTGACCAGGTAGTCCTGCGCGCCCTCGGCGACGGCGCTGATGCCCACGTGCGCGTCCTGCTGCCCGGTGAGCACGCAGACGGCGACCCCGGGCGCCTCGGCGAGCACCCGGCGCAGCCCCTCCATGCCCTGCGCGTCGGGCAGCCCCAGGTCGAGCAGGATGCAGTCGGTCGCGTCGAACAGCTGCCGGGCCTCGTTGAGGCTGCTGGCCACGGTCAGCTGGATGGCGGCCTGCTGCTCGTCGAGCAGTTCGCCCACCAGGAACGCGTCGCCCTCGTCGTCCTCGATCAGCAGGACGCGCAGCCGGGCCAGTCGCGCCGGTCCACGCGGCTGCACCGGCGCGGGGGGAGCCGTGAACATCGGGGGGTGGCCTACTTCCGGCGGCGGGGACGAGGTGAAGGGGACGAGGAAGCATTGTCGCAGGGTGCTCCCGATCATTTCTCACGTAGTCCGGTTGCACAACCTGGGCAAGCCTCCCCACCTGCCCGGTAACGCGTTCGGGCACCGCCGGAGGCATACCCGCGATCTTGTACGTGGCACATACCCGCAGGTAGAACGCACTTTGGCCGCGAACTCGATCAGGGACGACACGTATTCGCAGGTCACAGCCCCGGGATCGGTTCCGGGGCCGCCCCGGGCCAGGTCAGTCCCGCACCCAGTGGTCGGCCGGGGTCCGGCCGGGGCGGAAGCCGGACGCGCGCGCCCAGGCCATCGCCTCCGGGAAGCCCCGGCCCAGGTCAGCGGGGTCGTGTGCGTCACTGCCGAAGCTCACGGCGGTGCCGCCGTGCTCGCGCCACCAGCGCAGCACCGGCGCCGAGGGCCACGGTCCGGCGGTGTTCACCTCCAGCACCCGGCCCCCGGCCGCCAGCGGCTCCAGGACCGCCGCGTACTCGTCGCGCAGGGCGTGCGGGTCGAACGGCGGCCGGTCGGCGGGCCAGAACAGCACCGGCAGGTCGAGGTGGGCCAGCACCTCGAAGACGTCGCATCGTGTCACCATCAGCGCGGTCTCGGCCAGGTGGCGGCGTACCACGTCGAGCGGGTCGCTGTCCATGAGCAGCGGGGAGTACACCAGGTCGCCGCCCACGGGCAGGCAGTGCACCGACCCGACGATCCGGTCGAAGCCGCCCTGGCGCAGCACCCGCGCGGTGTCGTCGGGGAACAGGTGCGGCTCGCCCAGCTCCACCCCGGTGAGGATGCGCAGGTCGGGGTAGCGCTCGCGGCACCACCGCACCTCGTCCAGGTAGCCCGCGACGTCGAGCAGCCCGGTCGCGGCGTGGCCGCCGATCACGCGGCGGCGGCCGTCCGGCGCGGTCGTCCACGGCGTGAAGTCGGCGTGGTCGGAGAAGACCACGGCGGGCAGGCCCAGCTCCCGGGCCCGCGCGCAGGACCGCCGCATCGACCCGGTCGGGGCGTCCCAGGACCATTCGGTGTGTACGTGGCCGTCGGCCGGGACCGGTTCCGCACCTGTGCTCTCCATCGAGATCATCCTATTTACATCGACGCTTCGCCATGCCACGATGCGCCATGTCACTCAGAAGCCGCCTGACGGCCGGGCTGGCGCTGGCGATCGCCGCCGCCACCCTGGCCGCCCCGCCCGCCTCCGCCGCCGCCCCCACCGCCGCGGCCGCCCTGCTCAGCGACCCGGTGTACGACTACAGCAACGCCATCCGGGAAGCCGTCTACATCGACACCCCGCTGGACAACGACGGCGACGGCGTGCTCGACAAGGTCGTCGCCGACATCATCCGCCCCCGCGAGGCGGCCGCCGCCGGGATCCGGATCCCCGTCATCATGGACGCCTCGCCGTACTACCAGTGCTGCGGCCGCGGCAACGAGTCGGAGAAGAAGGTCTACGGCACCGACGGCCTGGTCACCAAGTTCCCGCTGTACTACGACAACTACTTCGTGCCGCGCGGCTACGCGTTCATCGCCGCCGACCTGCCGGGCACCAGCAAGTCCAAGGGCTGCGAGGACGTCGGCGGCGCCGAGGAGGTCGCGGGCGCCAAGGCGGTCATCGACTGGCTCAACGGCCGCGCCACCGGGCGTACCGCCGCGGGTGCCGTGGTCACCGCGGGCTGGAGCACCGGCAAGGTGGGCATGATCGGCAAGTCGTGGGACGGCACCATCGCCAACGGCGTGGCCGCCACCGGCGTCGACGGCCTGGCCACCATCGTGCCCATCTCGGCCATCTCCAGCTGGTACGACTACAACCGGGCCAACGGCCTGGTCAACCCGAAGGTCAGCTCGGTGCCGAGCCTGCACTCGCTGGTCAACTCGCGCCCGTCGGGCACCTGCACCAGCGTCGCCAACGCGCTGAGCAG
Source organism: Catellatospora sp. KI3 (assembly GCF_029948125.1). Classification (GTDB taxonomy): domain Bacteria; phylum Actinomycetota; class Actinomycetes; order Mycobacteriales; family Micromonosporaceae; genus Catellatospora. Next base: position 44,079 of record NZ_JASAMB010000005.1, on the reverse strand, counting down.
CGGCGCCGACGCGACCACGGGCAACTACAACTCGTTCTGGGCCGCCCGCAACTTCGTCACCAACGCGAGCCGGGTCCGCGCCAGCGTCTTCGTCGTACACGGGCAGAACGACCTGAACGTGCAGGGCGTGCACTTCGGGCAGTGGTGGAGCGCGCTGGCGGCCAACAACGTGCCGCGCAAGATCTGGCTGTCGCAGGAGGGGCACGTCGACCCGTTCGACTCGCGCCGCTCGGTCTGGGTCGACACCCTGCACCGCTGGTTCGACTACTGGCTGCTGGGCATCGACAACGGCATCATGAGCGAGCCGCAGGCCGACGTCGAGCGCGCGGCCGACGTGTGGCAGACCAGCGCCCAGTGGCCGCCGGCGGGCACCTCGACGGTGAACTACGTGCTCCAGGGCACCGCGAACCCGGCGACGCTGGCCACCGGCACCGGTTCCGGTTCGCTGTCGCTGACCGACTCGGCGTCGCTGACCGAGGCCAACGCGGTCAGCTCCCCCACCACCGCCCGCACCGGCCGCAAGGTGTTCCAGACCGCGGTGCTCGCCTCGGACCTGCGCATCTCCGGTACGCCGACGATCACCCTGCGGGTGAAGTCCAGCAAGGCCACCACGACCCTGTCGGCGCGCCTGGTCGACTACGGCACCGCCACCCGGGTCAACTACCGCAGCTCCGGCGAGGGCATCAGCACGCTGACCACGCAGACCTGCTGGGGATCGTCGTCGAGCACGGACGACGCCTGCTACAAGGACACCGCCAAGACGGTGGCCTCGGCCAGCTACCAGGTGCTGGCGCGCGGCTGGATGGACGGGGCGCACCGCGACTCGCTGACCAGCCCCACCAACATGTCCACCAGCACCTACTACACCATCACCTGGAAGCTGCGCCCGCTCGACCAGGTCATCCCGGCCGGGCACCGGCTCGGGCTGGTGCTGACGCTCAGCGACGCGGAGTTCGTCTCCTCGCACTCCACCGGCGCCACGGTCACCGTCGACCAGACCGCGTGCGTGCTGCAGCTCCCGATCGCCCCGGTCGGCGCCCTGACCGGCTTCAGCGCCTCCACCCCGGCCACCGTGTACGCCCCGGAGTCCTACCCGGCCGCCGGCACCCGTTTCCAGTGACCTGACCGCGGCGCCGCCCCCGGCCCGGTGCGCCGGCCGGGGACGGCGCCGTCTCGCGGGCTCAGGAGACGGTGAGCGCGGCGAAGGCGCGGCCGATCGCCAGCACCAGCAAAACCACGCCGGCGAGCACGCCGACGACGAACCAGCCCCGGCCGTCGCCGCGCACGTGCTCCCGCAGCTGGTCGGTGGAGGTCGGGGCGGGCAGCGGCAGCCACGGCGGCGGCTTGGCGTCACGCCGGGTGATCTCCTCGCGTACGGCCCGGTTGGCGCGTTCCCAGGTGTCGCGGCGGAACTCGTAGTCCTCCGCCGAGTAGTCGGTCGGGAACCGCTGGCGGATTCGGATCAGCCGGACGTACAGGGTCTCATCGCTGACCTCCTTGAGGTCGCGCAGCATGGGATCGGTCATCGCGTACCTTTCCGGGGGAAGGGAAGAGGTCCGAAATGAACGGTATCAGGCGAAATTTCGGGTGACTGTGCCCTGAACGAGTGACTGACCTGGCCCGTACCGGGCACCCCCGGCCGGGTCACCCGCCGGCAACGTCCACATGGCAGGCTCACCGCATGCTGTTCCGGCGCGCCGACTTCCCCCTCGTCCGCAGCGACGACCTGGCCGACGAACCCGGGTTCTGGCCCCACTACCTGGGCTGGGCCCACGACGAGCGGCAGCTCATGTCCATGCTGGAGGTGGACGGCGCCGACTCCGACGCGATGTGGGAACGGCTGCGCGACCCCGAGCAGTGGCCGGTGCTGCGGGTCGCCCTGGCCGAGGGCGGCCACTACGCCGTGTACTGGCGCAACATCCCCGGTGACCTCGGCGTGGACATCGAGCGGCTCAGCGCGGGCCGGGCGCTCACCCGCGTCGCCGACCTCGCCGACGGCCGCCCGGTCGGACTGCTGGAGTGGGACGACCTGCTGGAGATCGCCGCCACCGCGCCGCGCCGGTCCGGGGTGCTCCACCCGCTGCGCCGCCTCCTGCTGCTCCTGCCGCTGCTCGGCGCCGCACCCGAGGACGCCCACCTGGTCGTACGCAAGACGTTCCTGCCCCGCCACCGCGCCGACCGGCTGCTGCTCGACGCCGCCGTGGCGATCATGCAGAACTGGTCGCACTGGGAGTTCACCGAGGATGAGCACGCTGAGAACTGACGGGCGTCCCGACCACCGGGCCGATTAGGATCATGAAATGACGATCATCGCGATCCCGTACCACCAGGACGAACAGCTCGACCCCGCCGACCTGCCGATCGCCGCGGACACCACCGTGGAGGCCCGGTTCGCCCCCGGTGCCGACCGCTGGCAGCGCCTGGTCCAGGTGCACGACACGGTCGCGGCGGCCGTGGCGGGCAGCCCGGTGCCGCCGACCGTCGTGTCCGGAGACTGCCTGGTCGCGATCGGCGTGACCGCCGGACTGCAGCGGGCCGGGCTCGACCCGGGCGTGGTCTGGTTCGACGCCCACGGCGACGTGCACACCATGGCCTCGTCCACCTCCGGCTACCTCGGCGGGATGGCGCTGCGCTGGCTCGTCGGCGGCGACCCCGAGCTGGTCACCGGCCCGCTGGGGCTGCGGCCGCTGGCCGAGGACCGGGCCGTGCTCGTCGACGCCCGCGACCTGGACCCGGCCGAGCACGACTACCTGCGTACCGCCGCCGTCACCCACCGCCAGGTCGCCGGCCTCGACGCCGCCGACCTGCCCACCGGCCCGCTGCTGCTGCACGTCGACGTGGACGTCATCGACAGCGCCGAAGTGCCGGGCCTGCGCTTTCCCGTGCCCGGCGGCCCCGACGGCGGCACCGTCCTGGCCGCCCTGCGCCGCGTGCTGGCCACCGGCCGGGTCGCCGCGCTGCACCTCGCCTGCCCGTGGCGGCCCACGACCGACGCCGACCGCGCGGCCCGCACCGAGCTGCTGGCCAGGCTCACGTCTCTCGGCTAGCCGGCCAGCCGCTTGAAGAAGAAGGTGCAGGCGCGCAGGGTGCCGCCGGGGTCGGCCGCATAGTCGGGCACCACGCCGTACGCCGTCCAGCCCGCGGCGCGGTAGAGGTGCTCGGCGTCGCTGCCGGTCTCGGTGTCCAGCAGCAGCAGGTCGATGCCGCGCGCCCGCGCCTCCTGCTCGACCGCCGCCATCAGCCGCCTGGCCAGCCCCCGGCCCCGGGCCTGCCGGTGCACCATCAGCTTGACCAGTTCGGCCCGGTGGCGGCCGTTGTCCTTGCGCCCCGGCACCAGGCTGACCGTGCCGACGACCCGGTCACCGTCGTACGCGGCCCAGACCAGGTGCCCGCCCTCGGCGACCGCGGCGGCCAGCGACCGCCACCATTCGACCGCCACCGGCGCCGGGTACGGGGCGAGGAAGCCGAGCGAGGCGCCGCCGTCGACGGCGTCGGCCAGCAGCTCGGCCAGCCCGGTCAGGTCCGCCTCGAACGTGGCCGCCGACAGCCGGCTGATCGTGATCGTGTGCACGGGAGGCTCCCTCAGGGCGCGACGAAGAGGATGACATAGCGGGCGGGACGGTCGCCGAGGTTGCGGAACCGGGAGCCGCCCCACAGCCGGAACCGCAGGCAGTCGCCCGTGGCCAGCTCGTGCGCCTGCCCGTTGACGGTGATCTCGACCGCGCCGTCGAGGACCCAGACGTGCTGCTCCAGCCCGCTGACCGGCGGTGCGTCGTACGGGATGTCGGCGCCGGGCCGCAGCGTGCCCTCGATGACCTCGCCGCGCAGCCCCGCATGCGGCGGGGACACCGACCGCCGCACGAACCCCGACTCGTCGTCGTGCCACACCGGCTGGTCGGCCGCCCGCACCACCGGCGACGGCTCCGCCTCGACCTCGGCGAGCAGCCGCGACATCGTCCGCCCGTACGCGGTACACAGCTTGCCGAGCAGCGACGCGGTCGGACTGATCTCCGCCCGCTCCAGCCGCGACAGCGTCGACCGGCTCACCCCGGTCCTGCGCGCCAGCTGATCGAGCGACCACCCGCGCTCCGCCCGCAGCTCCGACAACCGCGCCGCCAGCTGCACTTCCAACAAATCCGCTGCCCCGTCAACCATTCCCACAACAGAGACACTATCCCACATCTGAAACACCCCCACCCCCCTCCCCACCTCCGCCCCGTTGATCATGAACTTATGGACGTGTTCGACGGCGTGTCACCACCCTGGCGCCGTGATCGACTCTCGGCCGGGCCGGCTCGAGCCGCCGCTGGGCGCAGGAAGTGGCCGCAGACGGCGATCACAGGTCGATGATCGCGGTCCGCGGTCGAACCCTGCGGCTCAGCGGCATGTCGCGACCGCAGACAACGATCTACAGCGCAGGGCCGGAGGCGGCGGGCGGGAGGCGGGAGGCGGGCCAGGAGGCGAGCGGGCCGGGAGGCGGCGGGCCCAAGGGCGGGCCAGGAGACGGACAGGCTGGAAGGCGGCGGGCTGGGGCAGGCGGGCGGGCTGGGGGCGCGGGGTGGCCGGGAGTGAGGCGGCCACCCCGCGCGGTTCAGGGACGGGTCACTGGCCGGTGGAGTACAGGTTGGCGACCTCGCCGGCCGTCAGCGCCCGGCTGTACAGCCGGAACGAGTCCACCGCCCCGTCCAGGTACGGGTCGCTGTACTGCGAGCGCCCGATCCAGTTCTGCGTGGTGCTGCCCAGCGACCCCGGCGTCAGTGTCATCGCCGAGTTGCGGGCCACCTCGGCACCGTTGACGTAGAGGATGCCCACGCCGCCCCCGATGGTGACCGCGACGTGCGTCCACACCCCCGTGGGCAGTGCCGACGGGGCGTTGATGCGCTGCTCCCCACCGGAACCCGACGTGGTGATCGCGAACCGGGCCGTGCCGGAGCTGCTGCTGGGCACCAGGAACATATTGGCGGTGGTGCCGGTGCCGAAGTCGAACAGCCGCGCCCAGTTCGTGACCGCGTCCAGCCGGACCCAGGTCGCGGCGGTGAAGGCGCTCGCCCCGGCGAGGATGCCCGCGGGCAGCGAGACGTACTGCGAGGAGCCGCTGAGGTTGACCGCGTTGCCGGTGCGCCCGGCGACCCAGGTCGCTCCCCCGGCCACCGTGGCGGTCTTGCCGTTGCCGGTGGCGTCGGCGGCGCTGGTACCGGCGGTCTCGTCGAACTTGTAGTGCGCCACGAACTGCGGCAGCGGCGTGGTCGTGGTGACGTTCCAGTACACGGTGTAGCGCTGGCCGTGCATCTTGTAGAACGGGAAGAGGGTGACCGCGCCGGTGGAGGCGGTCGCGGTGAACTGCAGCGGCGTGGAGGTCGCGGCCAGCGACGACGCGGTCAGCGTGGGCAGGGCGGTCAGGTTGGTGGTGCCGTACGCCCCGGCCAGCACGATCGGGCCGTACTTGACCGCCTGGGTGGTGCTGCTGTCGGGGGTGGACTCGCGGGTCAGCGTCATCGGCAGGCTGATGTCGACGACGTCGCCCGAGGCCCAGACCCGGTTGATCGACGTGTACGACCCGGGCGTGACCCCGCTCTGCGTGGTCCCGTTGACCTTGACCGTCGCGCCGGCGGCCCACGCCGGCACCCGCACCTTCAGGGTGAACGTGCCCGCACCGGTGATGGTCAGCTTGCTCGACGGCGCCTCCGGGAACGTGGTGTCCTGCCGCACCGTGATCCCCTTGGCGGCCCAGTTGAGCTGCGAGGCGATGAACAGGTTCACGTAGAGGCTGTCGCCGGAGTTGAAGTAGATGCTGTCGACGTACTTCGTGTTGGTCTCCATCCCGGTGCCGTGGCAGCAGGTGAAGTTGTCGTAGTCGTTGCTGTAGGTCTTGATGCCGCCGGCCCGCAGCGGGATGTAGTAGCTGTGGAACCCGTGCGAGGAGTTCGGGTTCTGCGCCCCGAGCAGCTGGTTGTACAGCGCCTTCTCGTAGTAGTCCATGTAGTCGGCGCGGTTGGGGTTGGTGAAGAACAGCTGCCGGGACAGCTTGAGCATGTTGTACACGTTGCAGCACTCGGCGGTGCTGTCCGACAGCTCCGAGGCGATCCGGTCGGGGGCCTTGAAGTACTCGCCGTTGGAGTTGCCGCCGATCGCGTACGTGTGGTGCCCGACCACGATGTCCCAGAAGTTGCGGGCGATGTCGAGGTACCGCGTGGTGCCGGTGGCGTGGTACTCCCGGATCGCGCCGATCGCCTTCGGGATCTGCGTGTTGGCGTGGTAGTTGTTCAGCGCGTCGGTGTTGGCCGCCAGCGGGTCGAACACCTCCGCGTGGTCGAACTGCTGCGCCGCCGCCAGGTGGGCCGCGTTGCCGGTGAGCTGGTACAGGTTGGCCAGCACCTCGTTCATGCCGCCGAACTCGGTGTCCATCATGTTCTGGCGCTGGGTGAGGGTGAGCCGGTCGTTGCGGAACTTCACCCACGACGCCATCGCGGTGAGCACCGTCAGCGCCTGGGCGTTGCCGGTGAGCAGGTGCATGTCCAGCAGCCCGGCCATGATCTTGTGGAGCGTGTAGTACGGCGCCCACACCGACTGGCGCGCCTCCACCCGGTCGATGAAGCTCTCCGGGAACGCCGACAGGTAGCCGGTGTTGAAGCCGACCGTGGTGGCGCGGGCCTGGCAGGTCGCCAGCTGGGCCACCAGGTAGTCGCCCTTGGTCTTGTAGCTGGTGGTGCCGGTGTTGGCGTACGCCTGGGCCAGCGCCGTCAGCACGTGGCCCATCGAGTGCCCGCGCAGTTCGGTGGTGGGCGACTCCCAGCCGCCGCAGGCGGCGGCCGAGGAGCTGAGGCCGTAGTTCAGCCGGAACGTGTGCAGCAGCCGGTCGGCGTCCAGGAAGCCGAGGTAGCTCTGGGTGCGCCCGGCGTTGCTCAGGAACGGCCCGGCCAGCAGCGTGACCGCCGACAGCGGGAACGGGTACACCGAGACACCGATGTCGGTGCGCGCGGCGTACGCCGCCTGCCCGGCGGACAGGCCGCCGACGGCCGACGCGGCGGCGCCGACGGCGCCGGCCCGCAGCACGGCACGGCGGGAGATTGCGGACATGTTCTCACCCTTCTCGGGGATGGGTGCGGCGAGAGCGGAGTCCGTAATCGCTGATGGTTGTCTATGAAATCCTTTTCGGCAACACTATCGAAACAAGCACTCACGGTAATGTCATGACTTCTCTGCGTAATGACAGGCGTGGTACGCAACACGGGCAAAGCGGACTACGTTGTCGGTCGTCCCGGCGGCTGGCATCTTTGCCGCCATGCAGGCAGAGCAGCTGACAGGGTTCGCGTGGACCTTCGACGTGGTGCACCCGGATCCGGAGCGGCGCCAGACCGCGCTGGAGACCGAGCGGATGTACCAGGCGGAGTGGTCCCGGCTGAGCTCGCAGGCCCGTGTCGTACACCAGCGCGTGGCCGAGCACGACCAGCTGTCGGCGGCCATGCGCGACGCGTACGACCTCATGTTCGCCGCCCCGATCTGGCACTACATGACCAGTGACGCGACCCCGGCGGAGCTGGCGCCGTTCGCCCGGCACGCGGTGCTCTACCTGCGCTGGGAGACCGAGTTCCCGGACGAGTGGGCCGAGCACGCCAAGAGCTGGACCGCCAAGCGACTGATCCTGCGCGCGCTGGCGGCGCACGGTCCCACCCCGCAGACCCACGGCGACCTGCTGGCCCTGGTCGACGCGGCCGTACGGCGCGAGCACCGCTGCGAGGACCTCGGCTACGTCAAGGTCGCCCGTACGCTGCACGAGCCGTCGGTGCGCTGGCTCATCGAGGCCGCGCTCGGCCACCCCGACCCGCTGACCGGCCTGCGCGCCGGATACCTCGCCTGGGCCCTGGACCACCCCGCCGCCCCGGTCACCCCCGCCTCCTGGCGCGCCTGGCTGCGCTCGTGACGACGCCGCCGGAGGTCCACCTCGGTCCTTGAACGGCGATCTTTGCGGTGATGATCGCCAATCGGGGTCGGATCGGGTGCCCGGCGCGCAGGTTTCGACCGCGATCCGCGATCGTCGAGGAGTGATCGCTCCGGCTGGCTATTTCTCACGGACGGGGCCCGGCGGGTGGCGACGATCCGTGATCGCCGCTTTCCCTGTGGGCGACGTGTCGGTTGCCGGAGAATGCGGGGTGACATGGCCGCGGCGGCTCCGACCGGGCGGGCGGCCTTCGGCTGGCGGAGGAGGTCGTCATGGCCGTGGAGAACACCCTGACAGAGGCAGAGCTCCTGCTGGTACGCGATACCGGAGTGGACCAGTTGGCGCGGCTGGACGAGGACGAGCTGCTGGACCTGCACGCGCGGGTGCGGCGGGCCCGCAACAAGTACACCGGCCTCTACCGGCGGCAGGGCGCCGCGAAGGTGGCCACGGTCGGCGGCCGGGGCAAGGCGGGCGAGAAGAACACCCGCAACCGCGACAAGGCCGAGGTGTTCGAGGACGCGCTGGCCCGGGTGAGCCGCCGCCTGGCGGTGGTGGCGCGCGAGAGCGCCCAGGCGCTCAAGGCCGAGCGGCTGGAGACCGCCCGTGCCGCCCGCAACACCGCACCGCCTTCGGCCGCCCGCAAACCCGCCGCGACCCCGCGCAAGTCTCAGCGGTCGCAGCCCGCACCCGCCTCCGCACCCTCGGCGCGCAAGCGGCACGCCGCCACCCGCGCGGTGGGCGCCCGGCGCCAGGCGGCCCGCGACACCCGCTGAGCGGTCCGACCGGCCGCTCAGTCCAGCTCGGCCTGGGCCGCCGCGTGTGCTCGACGGCGGGCCGACTGGGCCTTCCAACGCGCGTCTGCGGGTCGTAGGCGATCTCCTCCCGCCGGAGCAGGTGGGCGCCGGGGACTCAGCGACGAGGCGGGGCCGCGCTGCTCGCTCGTACGACCAGGGTCGGCGCGACCCGCGGGTGGCCGGCCGCGACCGGCTCGTCGGCGTCGAGCAGCGCCAGCAGCGCCGCCATGCAGCGGCGGCCGACCTCGTCGAAGTCCTGGCGGACCGTGGTCAGCGGCGGGGAGAGGTACTCGGCCTCGGGGATGTCGTCGAAGCCGACGACGCTGACGTCCTCCGGCACCCGGATGCCGTGCTCGTGCAGGGCGCGGAGCAGACCCAGCGCCTGCTGGTCGTTGGCGCAGAAGACCGCGGTGACGTCGGGGCGCGCGGCGAGCTGCCGGCCCGCCTCGTACCCCGAGCGCGGGCTCCAGTCGCCGGTGATCACCGGCGGCACCCGCCGGTCGGCGGCCTCGAGGGTCTGGCGCCAGCCGTCGACGCGGTCGCGGGCCTCGACCCAGTCCCGGGGGCCGGACAGGTGCCAGACCGTCTCGTGTCCCAGGTCGAGCAGGTGCTGGACGGCCAGCCGGGCGCCGGCGACCTGGTCCACCGAGACGGTGGGCAGCTCGCCCGCGGCGTCGGCCTCGACCACGATCGCGGGCACGCCCGTGGGCAGGCTGTTCACGGCGGCGGCCGCCGTCATCAGGGGCGCGATGAGCACGACGCCGGCCACGGACTGGTCGGTGAGCGCGTCCACCGCCGCGGCGACCCCGGCCCGGTCGAGCTGCTCCAGGGTCACGATGCTGATGCCGTATCCGGCCTGCCGGGCCGCCCGTTCGACGCCGAGCAGGGTCGCGGCGGGGCCGTACAGGATGGTGTCGAAGCTGACCACGCCGATGACGCGCGAGCGCCGCCCGGCCAGGCCGCGCGCCAGCGCGTTGGGCCGGTAGTTGAGCTGGGCGACGGCGCGCAGCACGCGCTCGCGGGTCTCCTCGCGCACACTCGGGTGGTTGTTGAGCACCCGGGACACCGTCTGGTGCGACACGCCCGCCAGGCGGGCCACGTCGATCATGACCGCGGCGCGTGCGGTCGGCTGCTGGCTCATCCGCCCTCCTCGCCGCCATCCTAGATCCGCCCGCCACCCGGCCGGAAACCGCGGGCGAGGCGGTGTGCGCCCGATTCCGGCGACCGCCGCTGCATGATCGCCGTCTGCGGTCCGAACCCGCAACCCTCGCGACATGATCGGCATCCGAGGTCGCGAAGCGCCCCGACGACTCCTTCCTCACCGCGCATCGCGATCTTCCCCGCCGGCACGCGTTCGTCCCGGCTCGCCTCCTCCCGCCCGGCGAAGACCATGGCGCCATCACTGCGAATCGCTTTCCGGCGCTGTTTCCGATGACCGGAGAGCCGATCGAGATGCCTACGTGAACATCTTTCGACATCTGTCCGAGTGGCATTCGTCATGCGATTCCGTATCGTTCCGCAGCGACATGCTGATGATCGGCTCAGTTAGTCGCGACGGGTTGACGGCGCTTCCTAGCATGAGTGAGCCCAATCGACTGAGCAGGGCGTCGTCCGTGCAGGCAGAACCGGTGATCGATCGGTCACCGGATCGGCGGAATCGACGAGTACCGCCACGGGGGAACGGAAACAAGGATCAGGAACGTCAGCCGAACAAAGAGAAGGGCTCAGCGTGTCCCTCGACGGTGTCACCGTACCCGTGATTCTCATTGCCGCCGGAGCCGTCTTTCTGGCCGCCGCACTGGGAATCAAATTTCTGATCGAATCCAAGGCACGACAGATCACGGCCGCCATCCTCGGCGTCGCGCTGATCGCCGCGGGCGTCTACCTCTTCGTGATGCCCCGGCAGGAGGTTCCCGGCGAGGACAAGAAGCAGGCAGGCTCCACCTCCAGCGCATCTGCCGGCCCGAGCCCCAGCCCGAGCCCCAGCCCGGCCCCGAGCCCTCAGCAGTCGGTCGGACCCGACTGCGGCATGGTGGAGATCCACGTCGACCGGCTCGTGGCCGCCGGACCGGCGCTGCGGGTCGGGGCGACCATCGCGCTGACCGGGCCGGACCCCGCTCAGGGCGACGGCCGGGTGATGTGGGTCTTCGCCGAGGAGGGCAACGGCGACTGGTACGCCTGGCTGGCCAAGATCGATCGCAACAAGGGCGGCTTCTGGGTCGGCGGGATTCCGCTGGGCCGCGCGGACCACCCGGAGGACGCCAACGTCGGGGTGCGCACCGTGCACGTGATGCTGATGGACGCCGCCAGGAGCAAGGCTCTCGCCGACGACCTCGGCAAGGACTACCGCGCGTTGAAGGCCGCGCCCGCCGGTGCCACCGACCTGTACACGGTGCCGGTCGAGCGGGTCTGCACACCCAGGTGACACACCGGCGGGGCCGGGGCGCTCACGGACTCACCGAGCGCCCCGGCCCCGCCGGTCAGCGGATCAGGCGAACGCCTTCACCTCCAGCAGCCCCACGGAACTGGTGCCGTTGCTGGTCAGCGCCGTCCGCAGCCGGGTCGTGCTGACCCCGGTGAAGGTGATCGTGTTGTACGCGTTCTTCGTCAGCGTGTACGCGCTCGCGCCGGGCACGTCGACGTACGCGGTGCCGTTCCAGTACTGCAGTTTCCACGAGGCCGGCATGTCGATCCCGCCCTCGTCGTCGAAGAAGTACACCTCGGCCTTGGTCAGCGACTGCGCCGAGGACCACTGCAGCTCCGCCCACTGGGCGCCGCTGTTGGGCCAGGTGCCCCAGCGGTTGCCCGCGTTGGTGGCGCCCCAGTTCGAGCTGGTCGGCTCGTCCCCGTTGTTGATCGCCGCGCAGGCTTCCCAGGCGGACGTGTACGAGCAGCTCGGCGTCGCCGTGAGGGCGAGGTTGGTGGAGACCGGCGGCTGTACGCCCCCGCGGTTGAATATCTTGATCTCGGTGAGGCCGGTCTTGGCGCCCGAGGCGTTGGTGGCCAGCACCCGCACCCGCTGGGCGGTGACCGCCGGGAACGTGACCAGGTTGTAGTTGCCCTTCGGCGTGCTGGGCGTCTTGGCCTGGCCGGCCACGCTCACCCACGCGCTGCCGTTGTAGTACTGGACGTCGTACGACGACGGCGCCCGGTAGGTGGCCGACGCCGGACGGCTGTCCTTGAAGTAGAGCCGCACCTCGTTGAACGTCTTGGCGGTGCCCATGTTCAGCTCCAGCCAGTCCTGGCTGTTGGCCGAGCCGCCCGCGCCCCAGAACGGTTCGTTGGTGGGGAACCCGTCGACCGCGCTGCCGGTGCTGGTGCCCGACCCGGTGTAGGAGGCGGTGACGGTCGCGCCGGTGGCGAGGTTGGTCAGGGCCGGCAGGGTGGTGTCGATACCGGCCTTGGCCAGCGCGTCCACGACCCGGGCGTCGGACTGCACGACCTGGTTCGGGGCCTGCACGCCGGACACCGCGGTGTTGTACGTGACCGTGCCGCTGGTGGTGACCGCGCCGGTCGCCGGGTCCCAGGTGAAGGGCGTCAGCGAGCTGACGGTCGCCGCGCGGCTGCCGTTGATGTAGATCGAGTAGCCCTCGGGCACCCCGGCGTAGCGGACCACGCCGTCGGACGGGTCGTCCCAGATGATGCTGAGGTCGGTGTTGCGGTAGCGGATGTTGTTGACGGCGAAGTGCGACCAGCCGATGTTGATCGGGCTGAGCTCGACCTTCGCGTCACTGCGCGGGCGCAGGCCCGCGACGTCCTCGATCAGGGTCCAGTTGCTGCTGCCGAGGATGTTGTGGTGGATCCAGGAGCGGTACGTGATCGACGACCCGTTCCAGTTGGCCCAGAACTCGTTGGCGTCGGGCCAGGAGGTGTTGCCGTTGACGTACTGCGCCCAGACGTTCCAGTACAGCAGCTTCTTGTACCAGTCGGTGGTGATCCACGAGTTGGGGTAGTTGCGCAGCACCGAGCCGATGAGCCGGAACTGCACCGTGGAGTTGATGGTCGAGAAGTTGTTGCTGCCGGTGCCCGACGCCGCCTTGTCGGCCTGGTTGGCCGTGTAGAACGGGAAGATCGGGTACTGCGCCGGGTCGTCGAACAGCCGCAGCGCCTGCTTGTACGTGGTGGTGTTCGGGATCGCGTTGACCGCGAACGGGTAGTAGATGTTGATCTCTTTCCAGGGGTTGAACGCCCCGTCGGAGGCCATCCGGTTCTGGAAGAGCTGGGTGCTGGGGTTCCACAGCACGTTGACCAGCGCGGCCTGGATCTGGTCGGCCAGGGTGTTCATCTCGTTGGCCTTGGCCGTGTTGCCGATCGCGGCGTAGGCCTGGGCCGCGGCGCGGGCGCCGCTGTACTGGTAGGCGGCCTCGCCCCGGTCCATGTTGCCCGCGCGCCAGTGGAAGGACACCGCGTCGGCGTCGTTTCCGGTCAGCGCGCCCCAGTCGTACTCCAGCAGCTTGTTGTTGTTGGTGTCGTAGAAGGACAGCTGGCCCTTGACGTCACCCTCGGCGTACTTGGCCAGGTTGGCCGCGATCGCGGGCTGGCCGCCGTGGATCTGGTAGCTCTTCCACGCCGCCTCGGCGATGTACTGGGTGTAGCTGTTGGACCAGTTCTCCGGGTCGCCCGGGTTGTCGACGAACCGGCCGCCCTTGGAGGTCTGCCCGACGCTGAGCCAGTCGCCGTACGCGTACAGCGGCGTGCGCAGGTACTTCAGGTCGTCGATGTGCATCGGCTGGGTCAGCGCGATCGCGTTGTTGTAGCCGAGCGCGCCCTCGACCGAGGTCGGGAACTGGAACGTCTGCCCCGGGATGTTGGCGTCGAGGTTGTTGAACCTCATCAGCCACCAGCGGTAGTAGTAGTTCTTGTTGATCGCCGGCTCGGGCGAGTTGAAGTACGGCACGTTCTGCGCCCACCACAGGTTGTAGGCCCGCACGTGGGTCGCGAACGCGGTCGCGTTGGAGTAGCCCGCGTACGCCGTGTACTCCGTCGACGACTCCGGGATCTCGGCGGTGGTGAAGCCCATGACCACCTTCGCCGTCGCCGTGGCGCCGGCGGCGATGGTGATCGACCGGTTCAGCCCGCCGCTGGTGGCGGCGAAGCCGTCACCGGTGAGCTTCGTGGTGATCGAGGTCAGGCTGTTCTTCGTGCCCGCCGTGCCGGTCAGCTCGCTGCCGCTGCCGCTGGTCGCGTACGGCGACACCGCGCGCAGCGTGATCGTGGTCGACGCCGTGCCGCTGTTGGTGATCGACAGGTTCGTCACCGCGACGTTGTTGTTGGTGATGAACTTCTGCTGCGTGATCGAGACCGAGCCGCTGGTGTGCACGCTCTTGTAGTAGCTCGGCCCCTGCCAGCGCTGCGAGGTCTGCTCGGTGAACGTACCCGGGCTGGCGGTGATCGTGTAGGCGTTGTTGTCGCTGATGCTCTCCCAGTACGCGACGCGGCCGGCGAAGCCGAGCGTGCCCGGGGTGTGCACCTTCATGAACAGGGCACGGCCGCGGGTCATCAGGATGCCCCCGTCGGCGTCGGACGGGTCGCTGCCGCCGGACCGGCCGAGCATCCGGTCCAGCCAGAAGTCGGTGCCGGAGCTCTCGGCGTTGTAGACGGCCTGCATCATGTTGCCGGTCGAGTAGCCGACCGGCGCCGCCGGGACGGCCGGCCCGCTGAACGTGGGATAGCCGATGGTCTGGGCCGCCATGGCCGGGGACTGTGCCTGGACGGCACCGACTCCGGCGGCGAGCACGGCGCAGAGCCCGACTGCCAGCGATCTGCGCCGGGTGCGCGAGATGGTTGGCATGTGGTTCACCTCCACTAGTGGGGGACGGGGGTGAGGAACAGGGCTGCGGTGAGAGGTCTGTGGGCCCGGCCGTGCCCGCGCGGGTAGGCGGTCGCAGGCACGGCCGGGAGCTGGTACGGCTACGAAGCGGTCATCCCTTCAGCGCACCGGAGGTGAACCCGCGGACGTAGCTGCGCTGCATGAACGCGAACAGCAGCAGGCACGGCACCGCCATGAACACCACGCCCGCCTCCAGGGCGGCGTAGTCGATGGAGCCGTGACTGGCCGTGCGCATGTTCACCACCGCGAGCGTGGTGGTGAACTTGTCGGTCGAGTTGAGCAGGATCAGCGGGGCGAAGAACTCGCTCCACGAGGTCAGGAACGCGAACAGTCCGACGGTGACCAGCCCCGGCTTGACCGCCGGGAGCATGATCCGCAGCAGCGCGGTGAAGGTGGTGCAGCCGTCGACCTGGGCCGACTCCTCCAGTTCGCGCGGCACCGCCTCGAACGAGTTGCGCATCATGAAGATCGAGAACGGCAGCTGGAACATGATCAGCACCAGGCTCAGCCCGACCAGGCTGTCCTGCAGGCCGATCCAGCCCAGCAGCACGTAGAGCGCGATCAGGATGGTCGCGTAGGGCACCATCAGGATCGCCAGGGTGAGCAGGAACAGCGCGTCGCGGCCGGGGAACTGGAACCGGCCGAAGGCGTACCCGCCGAGGGTGGAGACCAGCAGGGTGCCGCCGACGGTCAGCGCGCTGACCGTGACGCTGTTGACGATGTGCTCCAGGCGGATGCCGTTGTCCGAGGTGAACAACCGGTCGTAGTTCTCCAGCCCGAAGCCGCTCGGGGTGCGCAGCGAGGCCCAGCCGCTCCAGAGCAGCGGCGACAGGAACAGGATCGCCAGCGCGATGCCGGTGACGTAGAAGCCCCACCGGCTCACGGCGTTCGACGAGTTCATGCAGGGCCTTCCTTACCCGCGCCGGCGCAGGACGCCGAGCTGGACGACGTTGAACACGATCAGCACGGCCAGCAGGGCCACCGAGATCGCCGAGGCGGAGCCGAGGTCGAGGCGGATGAACGCCTCGCGGTAGATCAGCATCACCAGCGAGGTGGTGCTGTTGTCCGGGCCGCCCCGGGTGAGGATCCAGAACTGGTCGAAGGCCAGCAGCGAGCCGGTCACCATCATGGTCAGCACCAGCGCGATGGTGGGCCGCATCAGCGGGATGGTCACCCGGCGGAAGGTCTGCCAGCGGGTGGCGCCGTCGATGCGGGCGGCCTCGTACACCTCGAGCGGGATGGCCTGCAGCCCGGTGAGGATGATCAGCATGTTGAACCCGGCGAAGCGCCACAGCACCAGGGCGACGGTCGAGCTCAGCGCCGAGGTCGAGCTGCCGCTGGTCCACGAGACGTAGCCCTCGATGATGCCCAGCTTGCGCAGCAGGTCGCTGACCGGGCCGATCTCGTCCGAGAGCAGGCCCAGGAACAGCAGCGAGGCGCTGGCGAAGCCGACCGCCATCGGCAGCAGGAACGACGTGCGCAGGAAGCCCACGCCTGGCCGCCGGTGCTGCACCAGCAGCGCCAGTCCGAACGCGACCACGAACAGCAGCACCGTCATCACGACCGTGTAGCGCAGCGTGAACCACACTGCCGAGCCGACCAGGTCGTTGTCGGCGATGCGGGTGTAGTTGTCGGGGGCGTTCATGGTGGGCGCGCCCAGCAGCGGCCACTTGTGCAGCGACATCCAGCCCACCAGCAGCAGTGGGGCGAGGAAGAACACCGCGACCATGACCGCGGTCGGGGCGGCGTACGCGGCGCCGGTCAGCGCCCGCGCCCGGCTGCGACTGCGGCTTGCCTTCGGGGACATCGACTCTCCGGATCGGGGGGTGGTGGCCCGGCCGCCGGGGGCGGCGGCCGGGCCGGGGTGGGATCAGCCCTGCTGGAGGGACTTGGTGATGGCGGTGTTGCCCTCGGCCAGCGCCTTGGCGGCGTCACCGAACAGGGCGCCGCGGACCGTCTGCAGCCAGGGGCTCTGCGGGTCGTTGAACGAGGCGTTGAAGTTCTTCGCGTACGGCGTGACGCCCTTGGCGACCAGGCTGTTGATGGTCACGATGCGGGGGTCGGCCGAGGAGTACTTGTTCGAGGCGAGGTCCGTGCGGACCGGCACGCCCTTGTTCTTGGCGATGACCTCGACCTGGGCCTCCTCGGACATGGTCCACTTGAGGAAGTCCCACGCCTGGGCCGCCTTGGTGCTGGTGGCGCCGATGCCGATCGAGTCACCGCCGATGAAGGTGGAGTCGCCGCCGTCCGGGCCGCTGATCGGGGCGACGCCCATCTTCACGCCCTTCTCCTCGATGAGGCCGAGCCACACCGACGGGCCGGGGGCGATGCCGATCTTGCCACTCTGCAGCGCGCCGAGCCAGGTCGGACCGGCCTCGTCCTTGGAGGCCGGCGCGGCCACGCCCTCTTCGTAGAGCGCGCGGTAGACGGCGAAGACGTCGGCCATCTCCTTGGAGTCGATCTTGGCGTTCTTGCCGTCGGT
Organism: Catellatospora sp. KI3; assembly: GCF_029948125.1. Taxonomy (GTDB): domain Bacteria; phylum Actinomycetota; class Actinomycetes; order Mycobacteriales; family Micromonosporaceae; genus Catellatospora. The sequence goes on along the minus strand of NZ_JASAMB010000005.1, from coordinate 27,034 downwards.
GTCGAGCACGTTGCCGCCCGCGCCCCAGACCGAGGGCCAGAAGGTGAACTCGACGCAGCCGCCGCAGTTGCCGCCGAAGTAGGTGCCGTGCACGTCGCCGCCGAGCTTGTTGATGGCACGGGCGTGCTCGGCGAACTCCTTCAGCGACTTGGGGCCCTTCTCGGGGTCCAGGCCGGCCTTGGCGTACAGGTCCTTGTTGTAGAGCAGCACCGACATGTCGACGGTGTGCGGGACGGCGTAGTTCTTGCCCTCCCAGGTGCCGGCCCGCACGTGCCCGGGCGACACCTTGTCCTTGAGCCCGCTGGCGGCGAACTTGTCGGTGATGTCGGCCCACAGGCCCTGCGAGGCGTACTGCGGGGCGAATACCACGTCGGAGCCGAACAGGTCCGGCAGCGCCTTGGCGCCCGCGGCCGAGGCCAGCTTCGCCGGGTACTCCTCGTTCGGGTACGAGGTGACGGTCACCTTGTTCTTGTGGGTGGCGTTGTAGGCCTCCGCGTACGCCTTGGACACCGACTCGGTCGCCGCCCGGGTCCACAGCGTGAGCTGGGCGCCGTCGTCGACCCCGTCGGTGCCCGACGCGCCCGGCGCCGCCGGGTCGTCGGCGCCGCAGGCCGTCATCGACGCCAGCAGCAGCGCGGCCGCACCGAGGGCGAGGCCACGCAGCTTCCTAACTCTCATGATCACTCCTAATGGGTCATTTGAGCGGATTTCAGATGGTGCAGTGGTGCGTCAGGTGGTGCGTTCGGGGGGATCAGGCTTCCGGCAGCCAGATCCGCATGGTGGACGGCCCGGAGCGGGCCCAGCGGTGGTACGGCACCAGCGGCACCGCCAGCGGATCGCGCCGCCCCACCGGCCCCGCGTCGGCGTACGGCCACGGCTGCTCGGGCAGGTTCTCGGTGTGCCCGCGCACCGTCACGGCGGCACCGCCGGCCGGGGCGGTGTCGGTGTCGACCCGGATCGAGTCCAGGTCCAGCTCGCCGCGCGGCGACTCGGCGCACAGCACCAGCGGGCCCTGCTCGACGGCGACGCAGCCGCGCACCGCGTCGATGCGCGGGTCGGGGCGGGTGAACCGGGGCCGCATCGGCAGCTCCAGCACGATCACGTCCCCGGCGGCGAAGTCACCGGTCAGCAGCACCCGGTCGCCCGCGACCGGCCGCGGCTGCCCGTTCACGGTCACGCCCGCCCCGGCCGCCCAGGCGGGCAGCCGCAGAGCCAGGGTCCACGCGCCGCCGGGCGCGGCCAGCACGTCCAGCCGCACCGCGCCGGCGTCCGGGTAGCTCGTGGCCATCCGCAGCGCGACCCGCCGCCCGTCGCCGAGCACCGTGTCGATCTCGGCGTCGGCGAACTGGTGCACCCGCAGCGTGTCGCCCTCGACACTGGCCACGTACGTGGACAGGCTGGCCAGCATCCGGCCGATGTTGGCCAGGCAGCAGGACACCTCGAACCACGGCGCCCGCGGCCCGCCGCCGAACCCGAGCTGCTCGACGTCGGTCGGCAGGATCCGGGTGGGCGTGCGCTGGTGCAGCGTGTGCGCGTAGAAGAAGGAGCGGCCGTCGTCGCCGATCGCGGTGGCGACCACGTTGAACATGATCCGTTCGATCACGTCGGCGTACCGTTCGCGCCCGGTGGCCAGCATCAGCCGCCAGGCGACCATGATCGCCGCGATCCCCGCGCAGGTCTCCGAGTAGGCCCGGTCGGCCGGCAGCACGAAGTCGTCGCTGAACGCCTCGTCCAGGTGCCGCGAGCCCATCCCGCCGGTCAGGTACGTGCGCCGGGCCAGGGTCCGGTCGAACTGCGCCGCCACCGTCTCCAGCAGCTCGTCGTCGCCGGTCTCCACCGCCACGTCGATCGCGCCGGCCGCCAGGTAGAGCGCCCGCACGGCGTGCCCGCGCAGCACCTGCGCCTCGCGCACCGGGATGTCGTCGCTGAAGTACGACCAGCCGAACTCGTGCGGCGGCAGGCTGCGCTGCCCGCGCCGGTCCACGAACAGGGCCGCCTGGTCCAGGTAGCGGCGCTCGCCGGTCACCCGGTACAGCTCCACCAGCGCGGGCTCGATCTCCGGGTGCCCGCAGACCGCGTCGCGCCCGTTCGGACCGAACTCCTCGCACACGTGGTCGGCCACCCGGCGCGCCACGTCCAGCAGTGCCTCTCCCCCGCCCGTACGGGCCCGCGCCACGGCCGCCTGCAGCAGGTGCCCGGCGCAGTAGAGCTCGTGCCCCCAGGCCAGGTCCTCGTAGCGGGCCCGCTGCCCCGGCCCGCCGAACGCGGTGTGCAGGTAGCCGTCGGGCGCCTGCGCCCCGGCGATCATCGCGGTCAGCTCGTCGAGCTGCGTGCCGAGCGCGGCGTCGGCCGTCCGGCCGGCCTCCCACGACATCGCCTCGACCAGCTTGTAGACCTCCGAGTCGGAGAACTCCCGGCCGCGACGCTCCCGGCTGCCCTGGCCCGCTTCAGCGGTGAAGTTGCCGGTCCAGCCGAGCTTGTCGAGCCACTCCCGGTGGTGCTCCAGGGTGTGGCGGCCGTTCACCTGCTGACGCTGCGCCCAGAAGCCCCCCGTGATGCGAACCTCTCCCAGGCCCAGCGGTCGCAGGACTCCCCGCGACGGCACCACGGGCCGACCTCCGGTGAGGTCGGCGGTCCGCGCCGTCACCGTCATCTCCGCCTCCAACAACTTCCGTGACCGCGGTCACTTGAACGTTGGAGCCACTGTGGATGCCGAAAACCTTTTCGGCAAGATGCAATCTGCGTTACATCTCGATAACGTGAATCGACGCTAGCCAAGTCTGCTGCGCACCGCTACTCTTCGACACACTGTCGAAAAACGATCGAAAGGCTTTCAGTTGGGCAGGCGGCGATCCCAGTCGGTCACCCTCACCGATGTGGCCAGACTGGCCGGCGTATCGGTGGCCACGGCGTCCAAGGCGCTCAACGCGCGCGCTGAGGTCGCCGCCGACACCAGGCTGCGCGTGCTGCAGGCCGCCAACCAGCTGTCGTTCCAGCCCAACGTGCTCGCCCGCGGCCTCATCTCCGGGCGCACCCGCACCATCGGGCTGCTCACCGACGAACTCGGCGGCCGCTTCTCCATCCCGATCCTGCTCGGCGCCGAGAACGCGCTGGGCAACGAGCAGATGTCGGTGCTGCTGTGCGACGCCCGCGGCGACGCGATCCGGCGCCAGCACTACATCCGCACCCTGCTCGCCCGCCAGGTCGACGGGTTCATCATCCTCGGCGACAGCAACGACCTGCGCCCCTCGCTCAGCCGCGACATCCCGGTGCCCGTCGTGTACGTCTACGGCCAGTCCACCGACCCCGGCGACCTGTCCGTGCTCGCCGACGACGAGGGCGGCGCCCGGCTGGCCGGGGAGCACCTGGTGTCGCTGCGGCGGCGCAACATCGCCCACATCACCGGCCCGCAGAGCTACCGGGCCGCCCGCGACCGGGTCACCGGACTCAAGGCGGTGCTGGCCGAGTCCGGCCTGACCCTGGTCGGCGGCGAGCCGCAGTACGGCGAATGGTCGCAGCGGTGGGGGCGGCACGCGGCCCGTACCCTCATCAACGCCCATCCCGAGGTGGACGCCATCTTCTGCGGCAACGACCAGATCGCGGCCGGGGTGGCGCAGGCGCTGCTCGACCACGGCTGCCGCATCCCCGACGACGTGGCCGTCGTGGGCTACGACAACTGGGAGGAGATGGCCGCCGACTGCCGCCCGCCGCTGACCACGGTCGACCTGAACCTGGAGCAGCTCGGCGCCACCGCGGTGATGCACCTGTTCGCGGCCCTGGACGGGACCGCCTCCTCCGGCGTCATCCGCCAGCCCTGCCGCCTGGTCGTCCGCGAATCCACCGGCCCCGCCCAGCAACCCTGACCCACGCCCCGCGCCCCGCCCCGCGGGGGCGCGCGGGGGCGCGCGCCGTCGTTCGGGTGCAGTTTCGGGGAAAGTGCACGAATCCCGGCCAAGATTCCTGCACTTTCCCCGAAACTGCACCCGCGCAATACGGGGTTGCGGAGTTCCGGCACGCGCTGCGGCTGCTGGCGGGCAGCGGGCGGGCGCTGGAGGTCAACAAGTGACGCGCATGTGCCGGCGGTGCTAGCGCGCGGGTTCGCCGGGGCGGTGGCGATGGTGGAAGCGTACGGCTTCTGGCCGGGAAGGCATCCGCAGGACTTCTGGACCCGCCCCGGGCGCTAACCGGCCTCGGGCGCTCGCGGCACCGGCTGCCGGGTGGGCCGGGCTCCGGCCGCGGTGAGCAGCTCGGCCGTCGCGGGCTGGTCGTACTGCAGCGCGTAGTCCAGCGGTGCCCAGCCGGTGCCCTGGTCCTCGCGCAGGTTCGGGTCGGCCCCGTGGGCCAGCAGCAGCCGTACCACGTCGTCGTGGCCCCAGATCGAAGCGGCGCACAGCGGGGTGCCCTCCTGGCCGCGCCCGCTCTCGGCGTCGGGCGCCGCACCGGCGGCCAGCAGCACCCGCGCGGCCTCGGTCGAGCCGTGCACGCAGGCCTGGTACAGCGGGGTGGTGCCCGCCCGGTCGGGTGCGCCGGGTTCGGCACCGGCGCGCAGCAGGGCCCGCACGGCCGCGGCGTCCTCCCGGAACACGGCCTCAATCAGCCGCCTGGTGAGCTTCTTGCGCCGCCGGATGTTCACGGCGTCCAGGTTAGAGGGTCGCGTGAGCGCGGGACGGGCCTTTCCTTACCTCCGGGACAGCGTTGACGGGTGATCGAGGGCCTATTAGCGTTGCGGCAAACGTTTGTCGGGGGGTGCGGTGGCATGCCCCGGGTGAAGGGACGTCATGAGGCTGAAGGTCGGCGGCGTGACCGTCGCCGAGTACGTCGTCGCGCCCGACCTCGATCCGACCCTCTCGCCGCGGCCGTACCTGCATCCGGTGCGCACGCTGGCCGGGAAGGTGGTGACCGACGCCCTGCCGGAGGACCACCGCTGGCACCTGGGCCTGTCGCTGGCGGTGCAGGACGTCAACGGCACCAACCTGTGGGGCGGCCGCACGTACGTGCGCGACCAGGGCTACACCTGGCTCGACGACCACGGGACGATCACGGACGAGGGCTTCGACGAGGCCGCCGACGACCGGCTGGTGCAGCGCCTGGCCTGGCGCGACCACAAGGGCGAGGTGCTGCTGCACGAGCGCCGCGAGATCACCGCGACGCTGGTGCACAGCGAGGCCTGGCGGCTGAGCCTGGCCTGGGAGCTGACCGCCGCCGAGCGGGTGGTGCTGGGCAGCCCGGCCACCAACGGCCGCCCGGACGGCGCCGGCTACGGCGGGTGCTTCCTGCGGTTCGCGCCGGTGCCCGACCCGAAGGTCAGCGCGGGTGAGCTGCGCGGCGAGAAGCAGGTCAACGGCTGCACCCGCGAGCGGGTGGAGTGGGCCGTGCCGGGCTGGCGGGCCACCCTGACCGGGGCGTCGCGCTGGTTCGTTCGCACCGGCATCTACCCGGGCGTCTGCGCCGCCTGGGCGTACGACAAGGTGCAGGTCATCGAGCCCGGGGTGCCGTGGCGCGGCCGGTTCGCGGCCGAGTTCGCCGACATCTAGGCCGCTACGGCGCGGTGAGCACGACCGGACCGGCGGCGGTGACGGCGATGGTGTGCTCGGCGTGCGCGGCCCGGCTGCCGTCGCTGGTCAGGATGGTCCAGCCGTCGGCGCCGGTGCGGCTGCCGTCGCGGCCGCCCGCCAGCAGCATCGGCTCGATCGCGATGACCAGGCCTTCGCGCAGCACCAGGCCCCGGCCGGGGCGGCCGGTGTTGGACACATGCGGGTCCTCGTGCATCTCGGTGCCGATGCCGTGCCCGCCGCAGCCTTCGAGCAGGCCGTAGCCCGCGCCGCGGGCCACCGATTCGATCGCGTGCGCGACGTCGCCCAGCCGCGCCCCCGGGCGGGCGGCGGCGATGCCCGCGGCCAGCGCCTGCTCGGCGGTGCGGGCCAGCCGGGTCGCGGCCGGGTCGAGCGCGCCGACGCCGACGGTGACGGCCGCGTCGGCGTGGTAGCCGTCGACGTGTACGGCGCAGTCGATGCTGAGCAGGTCACCCTCGCGCAGCACGCGCCGGTCGGGGATGCCGTGCACGATCGCGTCGTCGACCGACAGGCAGAGCACCGCCGGGTACGGCACGGGCGCCCAGCCCGGGTGGTAGCCGAGGAACGACGGTTTCGCCCCCTCGGCGGCGATCAGGTCCACGGCCAGCGCGTCCAGCTCGTCGAGGCGTACGCCGCGGCGGACACGGCGGCCAGGACGCGGGCGACGACCCGGCCCGACACACGGATGGCTTCGATCTCGGCAGGGGTTCTCAAGGTGACCATGGTTGGTATTTTAATACCAGTATTATCATCGACACCATGGTGCGTACCCCGTTGACCGAAGACGAGCGCCGCCGCGGCGCGGAGCTGGGCCGCACACTGCAGCGTGCCCGCGGCGAGCGCAGCGCCGCCGAGGTGGCCGCCCTGGCCGGGATCTCGCTGGACACCCTGCGCAAGATCGAGCAGGGCGTCATCGCGACACCCGCGTTCTTCACCGTGGCCGCCCTGGCCAGGGTGCTCGACCTCGACCTGAACACGCTGGCCGAGCAGCTCGCCGTCGCCGCCTGACCCGGTCGAGGGTCAGGCGCGTTCTGCGCGCCCGAGCCAGGGCGCCAGCGCGAAGTCGGTCGCCCAGCCTGTCGGCGTCGTCCAGCAGCACCTGCAGGGCGCCGTTGATCGCGCCCACGAAGGCGCCGGTCAGGGCGGCCGCGCTCACCATGTCCAGCCGGTCGCCGAAGGCCTCGGCCAGGTGTCGCGAGATCTCCCGCTGCGCGTCGAGCCGGCGCTGCAGGCCCCGGCCGCGCACCGCGGGCACGGTCCGGATCAGGCGCAGCCGCAGCGCGGCGAGCGGGCCGACCAGGTCGTCGCTGTCGCGCGCGGTCTGCCCCAGCGCCCGCAGCAGCACGTCCACCGGGCCGTCGTCGGGTCCCCGGGTTCGACCACCGCGACACCGGGCAGCACCGCCGCATCGTCACCGACGCGTACGCCGGCGGCCGCTGGCGGGTGCCGGACCCGAACGGGTGACACGAAACGGCGCCGCCTTGCCTCGACCTGCCACGATGACGTCACCGCACCTCCGGTAGCACCTGCGGAAGGATGACCCTGTGAGCCTGCGCTCGCGCGTCTTCGCCGGGCTGTCCGCCCTCGGCTTCCTCGTCCTGCTCTACCTGCAGCTGGCCCCCGATCTCGACTGGCGGGTCGCGGACGGCATCGGCTGCGCCGTCGGCTCGGTGATGGCCATCGGCGCGGCCGTCGCCACCCAGATCGAATGGAGCAGGTCGAAGCGCGGACGCGCCCGAGCAGTCACCGCCGCGACGGCCGTGCCCGCCGACACCACGCCACCCGACTCGGCCACGGCACCCGGTGCGCCACCCGAGCCGGATGCCACCGGCGAACCCGAACGCGACTGACCGCCCGCGACCGGGTCTACCAGGACTCCCGCTCGGTGAGCCAGGTGTCGATGCGGCGCAGCTGGCGCGGCGTGAGGCCGGACTCGACCGGCGGCGCCACGACCAGCGCCCAGGCGTCCCAGCCCGCCCGGTCCTGCGCGCGCAGCTGGTGCCGGGCGTCGTCGTCGGTCCAGAGCAGCGGACGGCCGCCGTCGATGACCCGCTGCGCGGTGGGCAGCTTCCACCAGTGATGCCGTACCACGATCAGCGGTGACGCGATCTCGGTGTCGTCGCTCTCGGCGAACTCCGGGCACTCGGCCACCGGCCAGTCCGGCAGGCCCAGCGCCACGCCGACGTTCACCGCGTACGACTGCCACGTGCTGTGCCAGCGGATCTCCGCCCGGCCCTCGTCGTGCACCCGCCGCAGGAAGTCCAGCACCGGCCGCGCGGCCAGCAGCGGCCACTCGATCCCGTGCGCGCTGGCCGCCGAAGCCCGCACCCACTGGCCCCGCGGCCACACCCGCAGATCCGGATCGTCGGTGACCGCGTTGATCACGCCGTCGATGTCGAGCAGCCAGACCGGCACCGCCACCGCTTCACACCCCTCGCCAGCCGCCTCGACGTGGCCGGAAGTCTACGCCGGACAGCGCGTCGAGCGCTCACCTGCCGAGGTGTCCGAGCAGGATGGTGCGGGTGGAGCCCATGCCGTACCGGTCGACGTCGCTGGACAGCCCGGCCGCCTCCGCCAGCAGCGGATCGGCGTCCAGCCCGGCCCGGCGCGCGCGGGCGCACAGGTCCCGCAGGCCCAGCACCTCGTCCCGGGGATCGCTGCCCTGGTCGCGGGCGGAGAACAGGATCAGCTCAGCCCGCAGCCCGGCTTCGGTGACCTCCTCGCCGCGCGGCAACCGGGCGGCCCACCGGAACGAGGTGTACCGGTCGAACAGCCGCCGGATCGCCGCGCGGACGTCCGGCTCCCCTGCCGCGTAAAGCTCGACGAGGTCGCGCAGGACCGCCTCGGCCCGCTCGTCGACGCCGAGCTCCGCCAGTGCGGCCGCCGTGTGCGCACCCAGGTCCGGGAGCATGTCCAGGTCCACGGGCATGGTCGCCACCGGCCGGTACACGGCGTCCAGCTCCGCGACCGCCCGCTCCACCCCGCTCAGATCCACCATCCCCTTGTACCAGAGACGAGCGCCCACCCGCCTTTCACGCGGGCCACCCGCCTTCCGGGCGGGGCCCGCCCGCAGTTTCGGGGAAACTGCAGCAATCGCGCCCGAGATTCGTGCAGTTTCCCCGAAACTGCACGACTGAGCGCGTGGGGTGGGTGGGCGACTGGGCTGGTCAGGAGGTCAGGGCTGCGGCCAGGCAGAAGGCGGCGGCGGTCGTGGCGATCGCGCGTACCGTGTTCCAGCGCGCCCAGCGCGCCTCGGCGAAGCGGGCCCGCACCGCCGCGAGATCCGCGATGTCGTCAGGTTCGCCCGCGGCCTTGAGCTCGTTGTTGAGCGGCACGTGGACCGCGGCGGTGATGAAGAACGTCACCAGGTACAGCGCGAACGCGGCCACGATCCACCGCAGAGCCGCCCGGTCCGGGGCACCGAGGTGCAGCAGCGCGGCCGCGCCGGTGAGCACCGGGGCACCGAGGAATCCGGCGCCCAGGAACCAGCCGTTGATGATCGCCCGGTCGATCGCCTGGAACGCGCCCACGAAAGTGCGGTCGTCGGTACGGCGCAGGCCGGGCATGACCGTGTGCGCGTACAGTCCGAACACCCCGGCCATCATGCCCGTCGCCACCGTGGCGGCGACCAGGACGACACTGCCCAGCCCGCTCACCGCTCCTGCACCACCGAGGGGAAGTACGGCCGGTCGATGCCGCGTTCTGCCAGCACCCGCTCGTAGAACTCCAGCATCTCGGTCATCTCACGCACGCCGTAGTCCAGGTCGTCGAGCGCGTCCGGATCACCGGGCCGCTCCCGCAGCGTGCGCGCCGCCCGCAGGAACAGCCCGCGCAGCTCCGCGAACGTGTCCCCCGGCACCTGCAGACTCGGATAGCGGCGATCCGGCCGCTGCGTCACCGCACGGTCGCCCTTCCGCGACAGCACCTCGACCTCATCCCGCTCCACCCGGCGATCATGCCACTCCGCGTCCACCGGGCCCGGGGTCGTTCGGCAGTTTCGGGGAAACTGCAGCAATCTTGGACTCGATTCGTGCTGTTTCCCCGAAACTGCAGCCCCGCGCACGTGGCACCCGTCAGGGTCAGCGGTAGGGCATGCGGGGGAACCAGCCGTAGTCGAACATCGCCGGCAGGCGGATGTCCCAGTACACGAAGGTGAACACGCCCAGGGCGATCAGCAGCGCGCCGGTGACCGCCGCCGTGCGGGCGGGCCGGGCCGTGAGCCAGCGTACGAAGCCGCCGCGGGTGACCAGCACCACCACCGCGAACAGCACCGCCACGATCAGGATGTTGCCCAGCGACTGCAGCACGAACGCGCCCGCGCCGTAGAGCGGGTTGCCCGTGTCGACCGCCCAGTGGAACAGCTTGTTGAACAGCGGATACGGCCGTCCGATGAGGAAGCCGCCGACGAGCGCCCCGAGGGTCACCACCCGGCCGACCGGCCGGTTCGCGAACGGGTCCGGCAGCACCCCGATCGCGGCCAGGCCCAGGTAGACGAAGACCAGGCCGATCAGGCCGAACACCACCATCGACTGGATCAGGCGTACCGGCAGGCCGCCGACGACCTCGGTGGACAGCTGCGGCAGGCGGTCGCCGAGGAGCACGCCGACGAAGCCGTACACGGCGGAGACCGTCACCATGCCCAGCGTGAGCCAGCCGATCGGCCGCAGCAGCCCGCGCAGGCCGGTCCGGGTGGCGCTCGCGCCCCCGGCCTGGCCCATCGGACCGATCGAGGCGGCCATGGCGATGTTGCACGCGGTGAACGTGCCCGCCAGCCCGGAGACGAACGCGAAGACCAGGCCGGCGACGGTACCGCCGATCGCGGTCGCCTTGGCGTCGCGGCCCAGCAGGGTGTTGGCGACGTTGTCGCCGATGACGTGGTCGACGAACTCGAACGACCACAGCACCGCCAGCGCCAGCCCGGCCGCCACGCTGCCGGCGATGAGCGCGCCCCGCCGCTTCGGACGTGCGGAGTCCGGCGGCGCTACCAGCGATCTTTCTTCAATGATAGCCATGGATGGATTGTTTTAGCTGATGGCGAGGCTGTCTCCCGCAAACGTGCGCACTGCCGGGCTTGCCGGCCGAAGTTCAGGCACTGTTACGGTCGCGTACGCCGCCCGACCGCCGGCCAGACCGTGGAGGCCCCGTTGTACTGGGATCCGATGCCGACCGTGCGCGCGGTCCTCGCCCAGCCGCGCACGGACCTGCCCGACCCCTTCCGGCCCGGTGCCACCGGCTACCTGCACGGCCGGTGGGAGGACCGGAACCGGCGCAACGTCCCCGGCCCGATCTACACCGGTGAGACCGACACCTGCCTCACCGGCCGGCTGCACGCACCCCGGCAGGTGCTCTACGACGAGGGCGGGCAGGAGTTCGTCTACCGCCAGCCGACCACGGCCGCCGAGGTGCACGCCCTGCTCACCGCCGCCGAGGAGGACCCGTTCCAGGGGTACGCGGTCGACGGCGACGAGCACTGGACGGCGGACGCGGTCCGGGCCTGGTGGCGCGACCGCAGCCGGACAGCCGAGTGGATCGCCGCCGCGCGCGGCCAGTGGCACGAGCCGGTCGACGGACGCCAGCAGACGCGCGCGGGCCACGACGAATACGCCGCGCACCTGGCCGACGGACTGCACTCCTACCTGCTCGGATACGCGTACTGGCTGGACAACCGGCGCGTGCCGCAGCCCGGTGAACTGCTACCCGAACTCTGACCCAGGTCCAGGTCGGCCTCGGTCCGGAACAGCTCAGGTCCAGATCGCTGCAGGTAGGCCGTCCTCGAAGAACTCCGGCTCGGCGGGTAGGCACCTGGCGGCGCCCGCGGCGACACGCCTGGCCGACCAGGCCGCCGCCCCGGCGTCGAGCACGTCGTCGACGCGGGCCATCCGGCCAGCCGCGCCCAGGTCTCCGACCAGGGTGATCCCAGCATCCGCCAGCAGCGCGCGGCGCGACTCCGTCCCCGCCCAGGACGTCTTTCCGGCACGCAGCGGCGCCCCCGCCATCATCGCGAACGACAGCTCTGGATGAACCTCGACAACGCGGCGGCCCACGCGGTGATCCTGACCCCGCACCCAGCCGTCCACCTCGAGAATCTTCGTACGCAGCCCGTAGGCCTGCGCTGAGACGCCCATGCCCGCTTCGACACGGTTGAGCCGCACCGCCCCGGCATGGTCGGCGGCGAGCAGCGCGTTCCGCACCGGCGTCATGAACACCGACGCCCGCCGCACCCCTGCCTCGGCCCATGCTTGCCTGTCAGCAGCGCGGGAACCCTTATCCGGCAGGCCGATGGGTATGTCGATCCCGACGACGGCCACCGCACCGGCCGCTTCGGCCGCCGCCATGAGATCGGCGATCGTCGCACCGAAGTACGCCTCCACCCGGTCACCGTCGAGCACGATGCCGACCCAACCGCGCTTGCAGGCATCGGCGCCGAGCACACGCACCGTCATCCTGGCGACGATACCGCTGTCGGCGGATCCGGCTGTCGGTGCGCACCAGTAGCATCGCGGCAGCACAACAAGCTGAAGGAGCATCGCATGACCAGCCCGGAGAAGGGTCCCGCCTCCTACTTCCCCTCCATCGAGAAGAAGTACGGGCGGCCGATCAGCGAGTGGCAGGACCTCATCCGCTCGTCCGACCTGACCAGGCACATGGAGCTGGTCAGCTGGCTCAAGGCCGAGCACGGACTCGGCCACGGGCACGCCAACGCCCTGGTCGCCCACACCCTCCAGGAGGACAAGCCAGCCTGACGGCACACGTGACTCCATTCGAGGCCGCGGCGCCAGCGTCCAGCGCAGCTCGCAGCCAAGACCCCGGGACCCAGCGCGGTCGCCGATCTCCGGGCGCTGCCATAGACCGAAACAGAGTTTTTGACCGCCAGCGGCGATCACGTCAAGGCAGGAAGTGCATGATCGCCGCTGGCGGTCAGGACCTCGTCCATAGCCCGCTGTTCTGACCGCTAGCGGCGATCATGGCGCGGTAAGTGTCCGAAGATCACGTCTATAGGTCAGTTTCCGGGCGCCGGTATGGACCGAACCCGACCTTCCGACCGCCAGTTGCAATCATGCCGAAGGCGAGAAGCGCAAGATCGCCGCCTGCGGTCACTCACCGGGCTGGCACGGCGCCGGTTTACCGGTGGATGCGGAGTCACGCACTGCAGGGTTTCCGGGACGGAGTCTCCCAGAGTGCGGTTTCCCGGGGCGGCGTCACGCGGCCGGGGCGGAATCATGCAGGGCGAGTCGCACGGGGCGAAGTCACCGGGGTGGGATCAGGCTGGGTGGCGGGGGTGGGTGCGGGTGGTCAGGGCGTGGAGGGCGAGGAGGACGTAGCCGAGTAGCAGCGGGGCGGTCACCGGGAGGAGGCTGCCGAGCAGGGTCGCGAGCAGGACGATGCCAGCCGAGGCGGCGAGCAGCGGTGGGCGGGTGAGGGCGGTGCGGAAGGCCTGGCGGTAGCCGTACCCTCGGCCGAGTAGGGGGACGGTCAGGCCGACGGCGCCGGTCAGGGCGACCCCGACGGCGCAGGTCGCGACCAGCAGCGGCCCGCCGCCGGGCACCGCGCCGGAGCGCAGCCACCACGCGTTCAGGGCCAGGAGCGACGCGGTCGCGAGGACCGCGAGCACGGCGGCGGCGCCGGGGAGCAGGCGCCGGCTGAAGGTGCGCACCAGGTCGCCGAGGGCCGGCCAGCGGCCCTCGGCGAATCGCAGGTGTACAGCCTCGGCACCGGTGGCCAGCGCGGCCCCGGCGGTGAGCACGGGCAGTGCCGCGACGGTGACGACGATCCCGGCCAGGGCCAGGTCGGCGGCGTCGCGCAGGGTGTCGCGCCAGTCGGTGCCGGTGGTGTCCATGGTCAGCCCTTGAGCCCGCTGGTGCTGATGCCCTGGACCAGGAACCGCTGGAAGGCCAGGAAGAACAGGAACACCGGGAGCAGGGACAGTACGGACATGGCCAGCATCGGGCCGAGCGAGGTCTGGCCGCTGGAGTCGACGAACAGTCGCAGCGCGATCGGCACGGTGTAGCTGGGCACGCTGGGCAGGTAGACCAGCTGGGCGAAGAAGTCGTTCCAGGTCCAGATGAACGAGAAGATCGCCGTCGTGATCAGGGCCGGGCGGGCCAGCGGCGCGATGACGTGCCAGAAGATGCGGTACGGGCCGCTGCCGTCGATCTTCGCCGCGTCGTCGAGTTCGCGCGGGATGCCCCGCATGAACTGGACCATGAGGAACACGAAGAACGCCTCGGTCGCCAGCAGCTTGGGCACGATGAGCGGCAGCGGGGTGTCGACCCAGCCGAACTCGTGGAACAGCACGTACTGCGGGATGATCAGGACGTGGCCGGGCAGCAGCAGGGTCACGATCATGAGAGCGAACCAGCCCTTGCGGCCGAAGAACTTCAACCGCGCGAACGCGTACGCCGTCAGCAGGCACGACACGCAGTTGGCCAGAACGGACGCCCCCGCGATGAGGAAGCTGTTCCAGAAGAAGCGGCTGAAGCTGACGCCGGGGATGTAGCTCCAGCCGACGGTGAAGTTGGACCAGGTCACGTCCTGCGGCCAGATCCCCTGGTTGCTGGTGATCTCGGTCGGCGACTTGAGTGCCGAGCCGAGCACCCACACCAGCGGGTACAGCACCACGGCGAGCACGAGCAGCAGCATCGCCACCCGGCTCAGGCTGCGCGCGCGGGTCATGAGTCGCCTCCGTCGGAGTAGTGCACCCAGAACCGGCCGGTGCTGAAGAAGACCACCGTGATCAGGCCGATCGCGATCAGGAAGATCCAGGCCAGCGCGGAGGCGTAGCCCATCTGGAAGTCGGTGAAGCCCTTGTCGTAGATCATCAGCGTGTAGATCTTGGTGGAGTAGACCGGGCCGCCGCTGCCGTTGCTGATGACGTAAGCCGAGGTGAACCCCTGGAAGCCGTGGATCGTCTCCAGGACCAGGTTAAAGAAGATCACCGGGGACAGCATCGGCAGCGTGACGTGGAAGAACTGGCGTACGCGGCTGGCGCCGTCGACGGAGGCGGCCTCGTACAGCTCGGTCGGGACCTGCTTGAGGCCGGCCAGGAAGATGACCATCGGGCCGCCGAACTGCCAGACGGACAGCACCATCAGGGTGCCCAGGGCCCAGTCCGGGTCGTTGATCCACGGCTCGCCCTGGATCCCGAACAGGGACAGGAAGCTGTTGAACGAGCCCTCGCCGTTGAAGATGGCGACCCAGACCAGGGCCAGCGCGACCGAGCCGCCGAGCAGCGACGGCAGGTAGAAGGCGCTGCGGAACAGGCCGATCCCCCGGCGCTCCCGGTTGAGCAGCAGCGCGACGCCGAGCGAGGCGGTGAGCTTGAGCGGGATGGCGATCAGGGCGTACGTGAGGGTGACCCGCACCGACTTCCAGAAGATCGGGTCGGTGGTGAAGATCTTCTCGTAGTTGGCGGTGCCCACCCACTCCAGCATGTCCCAGCTGGACAGGATGTCGTAGTTGGTGAAGCTCAGGTACAGCGAGAACAGCACCGGGAACGCGGTGACCGCCATGAGGCCGATCAGCCACGGGGACAGGAACACGTACCCGGCCAGGCCCTCCTGGCGCCGGCCCGGGCTGCGGCGCGATCGCCGGCGGGGCGGCGCGGGCGGGGTCGAAGCGGCCTGCGGCCGCGTCGCCGTGGCGAGAACCACGTCGCCTCTCCTTCCTAGGAACATGGGACAGCGGAATCCCCTGGTCGGCCACGGCCCGTAGGGAGGGGTCGTGGCCGACCAGGGTGGCGGCTCAGGCCAGCTTCGCGGCGGCCTCGGTGAAGAACTGCTTCGCAGCGGCCTCGGGGGTCTGCTTGGCGTACGTCACCGTCTCGGCGATGTCGCGCAGCGTGTTGCGCAGACCGCTGTGGCCCTTCGGCGGCGGCGCGGGGGCCGGGCCGAACTTGGGCGTGATCTCGTTCTCGAACGCGACCGTGTCCTTCATCTTCTGGTCGGTCAGCCCGTCCGAGACGGCCTTGCGCACGTCCAGGTTGTTGGGCAGACCGCGGTCCACGCCGAGGACCTTGCCCGCCTCGACGTCGTTGACCAGGAAGTTGATGATGTCGGCCACCACGTCGGGCGACTTGGTGGTGCGCGAGCCCGCCCAGTACGTCGACGCGCGCGCCCACTGCCCCTTCGGGTCACCCGGGTACGCCGTCATGCCCAGGTCGGCCTTGGTGGCCTTCTGCATCTCCGACAGCTGGTTGGACCACATGAACGACACCGCCGCCTTGCCCGTGACCACGAGCTGCTTGGTCACGCTGCCGTCGACGGCCTCGTGCACGATGTCGGCCGGCGGGGTCGCGCCCTTGGCCCGGGCGTCCACCCACAGCTTGAACCAGCCGGTCAGGTCCGCCTCGGTGAAGGCGAGCTTCGGGCCGTCGTAGAACTCCTTGCCCTGCGAGCGCAGCCACAGCCACAGCGCCTTGTAGTCGGAGCTGGGGTCCATCATCCCGTAGTAGCCGGGCTTCTTGGCGCTGACGCCCGCCGCCCAGGTGATGGTCTGCTCGTAGGTCCAGCCGATCTGCGGCAGCTCCAGGCCGAGCGCGGTCAGGGCCGTCTTGTCGTAGACGATCGCCGGGGTGTTCTCGCCGGTGGCGATGGCGACCTGCTTGCCGCCGAGCTGGCCGTACTTGGTCAGGCTCTCGGGGTGCTTGGACACGTCGATCTTGCCGTTGCCGGTGTACTTCGACAGGTCCAGGGTGACGTTGCGGCCCGCGTACTCGGCCAGGCCGTTGTCGTCGAGCTGGAAGATGTCGGGGGCGTTGCCGCCCGCCGCGATCGTGGCCAGCTTGTCGTAGTAGCCGGTGAAGGCCTGCCAGGTCGGGGTGATGGTCACCCGCGGGTTCTTGGCGGTGTAGAGCTTGAGCGCCTGCTCGGTGAGCTTGGCCCGGGACTCGCCGCCCCACCAGAAGAAAGAGATGTTGACGGGGGCGTTCGGGTCCGTGGCGGGCTCGTCGTCGCCGCACGCGGCCAGCAGCCCCGCCGCCGGGACGGCCAGAGCCGCGCCGGCGAGCGTACGCAGCAGGTGGCGGCGATTCCATCCGCCCGCGGGCAGGCTACCGTGGTGCTGCGCCGGCGTACCGGCCGGCGCGGGTGTCGCTGGGTGCATTAGCTGTCACTCCCTGCTTGTCAGGGCGACACCGTCAGGTGGCGGCCCCTGCCGCCGACCCGGGCCCGCAGTGCGATGCGGGCCCGGGCCTGACGAATCGCGGATGACCAATTCGGTCTGCAGCGTTACCAGTGCGGTGGTGCGGCGGTCGTCGCCATGCTGGAGCAGCATGTCGACGGCCGCCCGTCCGGCGGCCGCCGTGGGGGTGGCCACCGTCGTCAGCATGGGGCGGATGCGGCGGCTCAGCGCGGTGTCGTCTATGCCGACGACACTGATCTGGTCGGGCACCTTCACCCCGTTGTGGTCGAGGGCGTCGATGAGGCCCACCGCCATGAGGTCGTTGTAGGCGAGCACCGCCGTGGCCCCGGCCCGCGCGATCGCGTCGGCCTGGGCCGCGCCGCCCTCCTCGGTGGGCGGGTTGGGCCCGAACACGGTCAGCTCGGCGCCCGCGGTGCGGGCGGCCAGGGTCGCGGCGCGGCGGATCTCGCGGTTGGTCCACGAGCCGCGCGGGCCGCCCAGCAGCGCGATGCTCCGGTGGCCCAGGGCCACCAGGTGCTCGACCGCCAGCCGGGCGCCCTGGCCGAGGTCCATCACCACGGCGGGCAGGCCCGGCACCGGGCGGTTGACCACGACCAGCGGGACCTCGCGCGACAGCTGCTCGATCTGGGTGTTGCTCATGCGCGGGCTGCACAGCAGGATGCCGTCGACCTGCTTGGCCAGCGCCAGCACCAGCTCCTCCTCGACGCCCGCGTCCTCGCTGGTGTCGGCGACGAAGACGTGGTAGTCGCGGCTGCGGGCGTGGCTCTCCGCCGCTTTGATCAGCGGGGGGAAGAACGGGTTGGCGATGTCGGCCACGATCAGGCCGATGTTGTGCGTCCGGCCCGTGATCAGCGCGCGGGCCGCCCGGTTCGGACGGTAGCCGAGCTCCTCGGCCACGGCCAGCACGTGCGTGCGGGTCTCCGGATTGACCAGGTGCGGAGCGGAGAACGACCGCGACACGGTGGAGACGTGCACCCCGCTGGCTCGGGCGACGTCGCGGATCGTGACCGGCACTGGGGCTCCTTCGCTCTCGGTGGGTGCCCTAATGTTGCAAACGGTTGCTCCCGTGTCAACGGTCGAAGATGTCAATCCCGTTGCGGCAGTGGACCTTCAGCGCACTTAGGTCGGGACTAAAGCGCGTAAATAGGACTGATTCGCCGCCGGGCATTGACAGGTTCGCGGGCGTGGTGGTTGGTTCTGCTGCAAACGTTTGTAGCCGTCCACGACGGGGAGGCCGGATGTCCCAGCGGTACGCGATCGTCGGCACCGGCGCGAGAGCGCAGATGTTCGCCCAGGCCCTGTCCCGGTACGGGGAGCTCGTCGCACTCGCCGACGTCAACCCGGCGCGCATCGAGGCGCAGCAGCGGCGGCTGTCATCCGCCGGTGCCCCGCCCGCCGCGGCGTACCACGCCGGCGACGTGCCCGCGATGCTGGTCAAGGAGCGGGTGGACACCCTGGTGGTGTGCTCTGTCGACGCCACGCACGACACGTACGTGGTGGCCGCGCTGGAGGCCGGGTGCTCGGTGGTGACCGAGAAGCCGATGACCGTGGACGTGCCGAAGTGCCGCCGCATCCTGGACGCGGCCAAGCGCACCGGCGGCCGCGTCCAGGTCGCCTTCAACTACCGCTTCCACCCGGTGCACGAGCAGGTGCGCGGGCTGCTGGCCGCGGGCGAGATCGGCGAGATCGGCTCGGTCCACTTCGAGTGGCTGCTCGACGTGCGCCACGGCGCGGACTACTTCCGCCGCTGGCACCGCGACAAGGCCAACTCCGGCGGGCTGCTGGTGCACAAGGCCACCCACCACTTCGACCTGGTCAACTGGTGGCTGGACAGCTCGCCGGAGCGGGTCACCGCCGAGGGGCGGCTGTTCCTGTACGGGCAGGACGGCGCCCGCCACGGCTACGCCCGCGACTACGCCCGCGCCCACGGCTCGGACGCGGCCGTCGGCGACCCGTTCGCGCTGCACCTGGCCGACAACCCGGCGCTGGCCGAGCTGTACCTCGACGCCGAGGCGCACGACGGCTACCACCGCGACGTCAACGTGTTCGCCCCCGGGGTGTCCATCGAGGACGACATGGCGGTGCTGGTCCGCTACCGCAGCGGCGCGACGATGTCGTACCACCTCAACGCGTACGCGCCCTGGGAGGGCTACCGGATCGCGTTCAACGGCAGCCGGGGGCGGCTGGAGCTGGACGTGGTCGAGTCCGACCACGTCGCGCCCGGGGTGGCCGGGGCGGTCAAGGGCCACAGCGCCGCGCTGCACGGGGCCGAGGCGGCCGCCGAGTCCGGCGGGGTGTCGCTGCGGCTGCGGCGGTACTGGGAGAAGCCGGTGGAGGTGCCGGTGCCCGCGTACGACCGCGCCGGCCACGGCGGCGCCGACGCCCGGATGACCGCGGTGCTGTTCGGCGGGGCCGAAGACCCCCTGGCCCGCTCCGCGACCCAGCTCGACGGCGCCCGCTCGCTGCTGACCGGGCTGTCCGCCAACGAATCGATCGCCACCGGCCGGCGCGTGGACGTCGCCGACCTGCTCGACCTCGACGAATGGGAACCACAACATGGCTGAGCTGCTGCTGCCCGATCTCGACGCCGCCCCCGACACCGGCGCCGACCTGCTGCTGCCCGCCGAGCCGCGCACCCGCGCCATCGCCCGCGAGCTGTACGCCCACGTCCGCGGCCTGCCGCTGATCAGCCCGCACGGGCACGTCGACCCGGGCCTGCTGGCCGACGACGCCCCGTTCCCGGACCCGGCCCGGCTGATCATCGTGCCGGACCACTACGTGACCCGGATGCTGCTCAGCCAGGGCATCGGCCCGGCCGAGCTGGGCGTGCCCCGGGTGGACGGCGGCGCCTCGGAGGCGGACCCGCGGCAGGTGTGGCGGCTGTTCGCCCGGCACTGGCACCTGTTCCGGGGCACCCCGTCGCGGCTGTGGCTGGAGCAGACCTTCCGCACCGTCTTCGACGTGCACACGCCGCTGAGCCCGCAGACCGCCGACCGGGTGTACGACGAGCTGGCCGCGCGCCTGGCCGAGCCGGACTTCCGGCCCCGGGCGCTGTTCACCCGGTTCAACCTGGAGGTGCTGGCCACCACCGAGTCGCCGCTGGACGACCTGTCCCGGCACGCGCGGCTGGCCGCCGACGGCTGGGGCGGGCCGGGCGGGCGCGTGATCACCACGTTCCGGCCCGACGACATGGTGGACATCGAGTGGGCCGGCTGGGCCGAGCGGGTGGCCCGGCTGGGGGCGATGACCGGGGTGGACACCGGCACGTACGCCGGGTTCCTGGAGGCGCTGCGGCAGCGGCGGCTGGACTTCATCGCGGCGGGCGCGACCTGCACCGACCACGGGCACCTGACCGCCGCGACCGGCGGTGCCGACCCGGCCGAGGCCGCCGCGATCTTCGACCGGGCGCTGCGCACCGGCACGGCGAGCGCCGCCGAGGCCGAGGCGTTCCGGGCCCGGATGCTGCTGGAGTTCGCCGCGATGTCGGTCGACGACGGCCTGGTGATGCAGCTGCACCCGGGTGCGGTGCGCAACCACAACCGGACCCTGCACGGCATGCACGGGCGCGACGTGGGCGGCGACATCCCGCAGGCCACCGAGTACACGCACGCGCTGCGGCCGCTGCTGGAGCGGTTCGGGCACCACCCGGACTTCCGGGTCGTGGTGTACACGCTGGACGAGCACACGTTCAGCCGCGAGCTCGGGCCGCTGGCCGGCGGCTACCCGGCCATGTTCGTCGGGGCGCCGTGGTGGTTCCTGGACGCGCCTGAGGCGCTGCGCCGCTGGCGGGAGGCGGTGACCGAGACGGCCGGGTTCTACAACACGGCCGGGTTCGTCGACGACACCCGCGCCTACTGCTCCATCCCGGTACGCCACGACGTGGCCCGGCGCGTGGACGCCGGGTTCCTGGCCCGGCTCGTCGCCGAGCACCGCCTGGGTCTCGACGAGGCGGTCGAGACCATCGCCGACCTGGCCTACCACCTGCCCAAGAAGATCTTCAAGATTGGACCGCGCGCATGAAGATCACCGAAGCCGTCGTGCACGACGTACGCTTCCCCACCGCCGCCGCCGGCGACGGCTCCGACGCCATCAACCGCGGCGACTACTCGGCCGCCTACGTCGAGCTGCACACCGACGGCGGCCCGGTCGGCACCGGGTTCACCTTCACCAACGGGCGCGGCAACGAGATCGCCTGCGCGGCGATCCGGGCGCTGGCGCACCACGTGGTCGGCCGGACCCTCGACGAGATCTTCGCCGAGCCGGTGGCGTTCTGGCGGTCGCTCTCGGCCGACGTGCAGCTGCGCTGGCTGGGCCCGGAGAAGGGCGTCATCCACATGGCGACCGGCGCGCTGGTCAACGCGGTGTGGGACCTGCGGGCCAAGGCCGAGGGCAAGCCGATGTGGCGGCTGCTGGCCGAGCTGAGCCCGGAGGAGCTGGTCGCCAGCGTCGACTTCCACCACATCTCCGACGCGATCACCCCGGCGGAGGCGCTGGAGCTGCTGCGGGTCGACGACGGGTACGCGCAGCGGCTGGCGGTGCTGGAGCGCGACGGGTTCCCGTCGTACACCACGTCGGTGGGGTGGCTCGGGTACCCGGACGAGCAGGTGCGGGAGCTCACCCGGGCGGCGTACGCGCAGGGCTGGCGGGCGATGAAGATGAAGGTCGGCGGGCCGATCGAGGACGACCTGCGCCGGGCGCGGCTGATCCGCGCCGAGATCGGTCCGGACGCGCTGCTGATGATGGACGCCAACCAGGTCTGGGACGTGGACGAGGCGGTCGCCAACATGGCGGTGCTGGCCGAGGTGGACCCGTACTGGATCGAGGAGCCGACCCACGCCGACGACGTGCTCGGCCACGCGGCCGTGCAGCAGGCGGTCGCGCCGATCCGGGTCGCCACCGGTGAGGTGGCCGCCAACCGGGTCATCTTCAAGCAGCTCATGCAGGCCGGGGCGATCCAGGTGTGCCAGGTGGACGCCTGCCGCGTCGGCGGCGTCAACGAGGTGCTGTCGATCCTGCTGCTGGCGGCCAAGTTCGGCGTGCCGGTGTGCCCGCACGCGGGCGGCGTCGGCCTGTGCGAGTACGTGCAGCACCTGTCGATCTTCGACTATCTGCGGCTGGGCCGCTCGCTGGACGGGCGCATGGTGGAGTACGTGGACCACCTGCACGAGCACTTCGAGGACCCGATCACCGTCGTCGAGGGCCGCTACCGGCTGCCGACGCAGCCCGGCTACTCGGTGACGTTCAAGCCGGAGTCGATCGCGGAGTTCTCGTTCCCCGACGGGCCGGTGTGGCGGTGACCGGGCAGCTCAGCCGGGCCGCGCTGTCGCGGCTGCCCGCCTCGGCGCGGCCGCTGGTCGAGCCGGGCGCGGCCGGTACCGGCATGGTGCACTTCGGCCTGGGCGCGTTCTTCCGCGCGCACCAGGCCGCCTACACCGAGGCGGCGATGGCGCACAGCGGCGGCGACTGGGCCGTGACCGCCGTGGCCCCGAGTTCCCGCACCGTCCTGGACCCGCTGCGCGCCCAGGACCACCTCTTCAGCGTGGTCACCCTGGGCGCCGGCAGGACATCTGCGGGCGACAGCCCACACCAGATACGGTGTGGCCACACCATAGGAGGCGTGGCCGCTGGACCGACGCGGGTTGTCGGGGCGATCGCGGGCAGCGTGCTGGCGGCCGAGGATCCGCAGGCGGTGGTCGCGCTGCTGGCAGATCCGGGGGTACGGGTGGTGACGCTGACGGTCACCGAGAAGGCCTACCGTCCCGAGGCGGCCGTGCCGCGCCTGCTGATCGCCGGGCTGGCCGCCCGCGCCCGCGCCGACGCCGGGCCGATCAGCCTGCTCAGCTGCGACAACCTGCCCTCCAACGGGCGCACCCTGGACCGGCTGCTGACCGGCATGGTCCCCGACGACCTGCGCGACTGGTACGCCGCCAACGTCACCTGCCCGTCCAGCATGGTCGACCGGATCGTCCCGGCCACCACCGCGCAGACGCTCGACCTGGCCCGCGCCGACCTCGGCGTATCCGACCTGGCCGCCGTCGCGGCCGAGCCGTTCTCGCAATGGGTGATCGAGGACCGGTTCGCCGCCGGACGGCCTGACTGGGCGGCGGCGGGCGCGGTCTTCACCGCCGACGTCACCCCCTGGGAGCACCTGAAACTGCGCGCCCTCAACGGCGTGCACAGCGCCCTGGCCTACCTGGGCGCCCTGGCCGGCCGCGAGGCCATCGCCGACGCGCTGACCATGCCCGGCGCGGCCGGACTGCTGCGCCACTACCTGTCCACCGAGGTCGCCGCGTCGATGACGCCCCCACCCGGCGTAAGCGTCATCGCGTACGGCGACCAGGCGCTGGAGCGGTTCGCCAACCACGCGCTCGGACACCGGTGCCTGCAGGTGGCGATGGACGGCACGCAGAAGCTGCCGCAGCGGGTGCTGCCGATGCTGGCCGCGCCCGACCCGCGGCTGGCCTGCCTGATCCTGGCCGCGTGGGCCCGGTTCGCCGAGGGCGCCGCCGACGACGGCAGCCCGCTGGACCTGAACGACCCGCTGGCCGCGACGGTCCGGGCCGACCTGACCACCGAGGGCCTGTTCGGCCCCGGCGGCGTGCTCCCGGTGGCCGACCCGGCCCACCGCGCGCAGATCGACACCTGGCGCAGCGCCCTGGCCCGCCACGGCGCCGCCGCCCTGGTGGCGGCAGAGGCACCCGCATGAGCCGCGCCACGGGCCCCGCCGCGAGCGGCAGTTTCGGGGAAACTGCGGGAATCGGGACCAAGATTCGTGCAGTTTCCCCGAAACTGCACGCCCTACACGCCCTACGGGGCGCGAGGTGCGTGGGCGGGGCGGCGCGGGAGGGCGAGGTGGCGTGGTGAGGGCGGCGACGGTGGCCCTGGTCGGGGCCAACGGGCATGGGCTGCACCACCGGCAGGTGCTGGCGGGGCTGGCCGAGCAGGGGGTGGCCCGGCTGGTGGGGCTGGCCGATCCGGCGCCCGTGGTCGACGCACCGGCCGACGTGCCGGTGTTCACCGATCACCGGGCGATGCTGGAGCGGATCCGGCCCGACGTGGTGATCGTGTGCACTCCCCCGCACACGCACCTGGCCCTGGCCCGCGACGTGCTGCGGGCCGGCTCGGACCTGCTGCTGGAGAAGCCGCCGGTGCTGGACCGGCAGGAGCACGACGCGCTGGTCGCGGCCCGCGACACGGCGCGCCGGGCGGTGCAGATCGGGTTCCAGGCGCTGGCCTCGCCCGCGCTCGGGCGGCTGCGCACGGCGATCGCGTCCGGCGGGCTGGGCACGGTCCGGCAGGTGTCGGTGGTCGGCGCCTGGCAGCGCGACGACGCGTACTGGGGGCGGTCGGCGTGGTCCGGGCGGCGGCGGCTCGGCGGGCGGCCGACGCTGGACGGGGCGCTGGCCAACCCGTTCGCGCACGCGGTCATGCAGGCGCTGGCCGTGGTCGACGCCGAGCCGGTCGGCGTGGAGGTGTCCTGGCTGCGGGTGCGCCCGATCGAGGTCGAGGACACCGCGACGCTGCGGGTCACCCTGGCCGACGGGGTACGGGTGCTGGTCGCGGTGACGCTGGCGGGCGAGGAGTTCGTCGACGGCGACCTCATCGTCGAGGGCAGCGCGGGCCGGGCGGAGCTGACCTTCCGCGACGACCTGCTGCGGCTGCCGGGGGGCGGGTCCGAGCCGGTGCCGGGCCGGGTCACGCTGCTGGAGAACCTGGTCGAGCACCGGCGGACGGGGGTGCCGCTGCTGGCGCCGCCCGAGCGTACGGCCGGGTTCACCGCCGTCATCGAGGCGCTGCGGACGGCACCGGACCCGGTCGAGGTGGCCGGGGACGCGGTGGCGGTCGACGGCGGCACCCGGGTGCTGCGCGGCGTCAACGACGCGCTGCGCCGCTGCGCGGCCGAGGGCGCGCTGCTGGACGAGGTCGCGGTCCCGTGGACTGCAACTGTCCGGGCCGTTTCTGCAACTGGCTGAGATTGCGTGTTGTGATCCATTCGAATAGTCGCTCGATATCCGACTTAGGGCCGTCGGAGCAGGCGATTCTGTGCCTGAATAGCTGCAACAAACCTGCGTCGCGCGCTTATTGACTTCACTATTCGTCGGTTCCTATGTTGCCTGGTGACGTAACACATCGGACACATTCTGGAGCAGCGATGCGAATGCGAGGAATGGCCGCGGTCGCGGCGCTGGCGGTCCTGCTGCCGGCGTCGGCCGCGACCGCGGCCCCCGACAGCGCCCCGGGCTGGTGGGCGCAGAAGGTGGCCCGGCAGGCGCTGGCGGCCGGGGACGGCTGGGCGGCGACCGGAGCGGGCACCACCGGCGGAGCTGCGGCCGACGCGACGCACGTCTTCGTCGTACACGATCGGGACGAGCTGGCGGCGGCGCTGGCCGGCGCCGAGCCGAAGATCGTCTACGTGGCCGGGACCATCGACGGCCTGGCCGGGCCGGACGGCCCCCTGACCTGTGCCGACCTGGCCGACCCGGGCTACACGCTGGAGAGCTACCTGGCCGCCTACGACCCGGCGGTATGGGGTCGCGCCACCGACCCGTCCGGCCCGATCGAGCAGGCCCGGGTGCGCTCGGTGGCCACCCAGCGGGCCCGCACCGAGCTGCGCGTCGGCCCCAACACCACGGTGCTGGGCCTGTCCGGGGCGACCCTGCGCCACCTCACCCTGATGATCGACACCGCGCCGAACGTGATCGTGCGCAACCTGGCCTTCGAGGACGCCGCCGACTGCTTCCCGCGCTGGCGGCCCACCGACGGCGCCGAGGGCAACTGGAACAGCGAGTACGACCTGGTCTCGGTGCGCCGCTCGACCAACGTGTGGGTCGACCACAACACGTTCAGCGACGGCGACAACCCCGACTCCACCCAGCCGGTGTACTTCGGCCGCCCGTGGCAGGTGCACGACGGCGCCCTGGACATCACGCACACGTCCGACCTGGTCACCGTCTCGGCCAACGTGTTCACCCACCACGACAAGACCATGCTGATCGGCTCGTCCGACACCGTCGGGCCGGACGTCGGCAAGCTGCGCGTCACGCTGCGCCACAACGTGTTCGACGGCGTCGGCCAGCGCGCCCCGCGCGTGCGCTTCGGCCAGGTGGACGTCTACAACAACACCTTCCGCGTCCGCGAGCCGTACGACTACAGCGTCGGCCTGGGCATCCAGTCCGCGGTGTACCTGGAGAACAACTTCTTCGACCTGGGCGACGGCATCCCCGCCGACCGGGTGCTCAAGGACTGGAAGGGCACCGCGGTCACCGAGCTCGGCAGCTGGGTGCGCACCGGTACGGGCCTGGGCGGACCGGTGAGCCTGCTCGCGGCGTACAACGGCGCGCACGACCCGGACTTCGGCCCGGACGCGGGCTGGACGCCCGAGCTGCGCGCGTACAAGCCGGCGCCCGCGGCGGTCGTACCGCTGCTGACCCTGCTCTCCGGCGCCGGGCGCCTGCTGCCCTGACCTGGCACTTCAACATACGCTCCCGCACGACCGCAACCCGGTGGCGCCCTCCGGCGCGCCCGCGCCGGACCACCGGGTTGCGGACCCACAAGGAGGTCCCATGGAACACGGGTCGACACCCGGGCGCCATCGCCGCCGCCCCAGACGGTTCGGTCTGGCCGCGGCGGGCGGCACCGCACTGCTGTCGCTGGTACTGGCGGCGCTGATGAACCTGACCGGAGGCGTCGCGCTGGCCGCGACGCTGTTCTCCGACGACTTCAACGACGGCGACGCGTCGGGCTGGTCCAAGTCCGGCGGCGACTGGACGGTGGTCACCGACGGCACGTCGGCGTTCCAGCAGTCCAAGCTCGACAGCGAGCTGGCCCGCCAGTTCGCGGGCAGCAGCTCGTGGACGAACTACACCGTCAGCGCCCGGGTGAAGCCGACCGGCTTCAACGGCTCCGGCCGGTACGCCGCCCTGGGCGCCCGGTCCACCGGCTCGTCCACCCGCTACCAGCTCGCGCTGCTCAACAGCGGGCGGGCCGAGCTGCAGGTGGTCAACGGCAGCACGGTGACCGTGGTCGGCGGGGCGAACCTGGCCGTCAGCACGGGCACCTGGTACACCCTCGAGCTGTCCGTCAGCGGTTCGACGCTGACCGGGCGGGTCAACGGGCAGCAGGTCGCCTCGGGCAGCAGCTCGGCGTTCGGCTCGGGCCGGATCGTGCTGGTCACCTCGTACGCCTCGGCCCGATTCGACGACGTGGTGGTCTCCGACTCGGCCGGTCCGGTGCCGAGCAGCGGCGCCCCGTCGCCGACGCGTACGGCGGGCCCGAGCCCGTCCGGCCCGGCGCCCTCGTCCAGCCCCGGCACGATTCCGACG
>NZ_JASAMB010000049.1 GCF_029948125.1 Catellatospora sp. KI3 | reverse complement strand
GGTTTGACCGCAAACGACGATCTCCTTGCGGTGATCGTCGTCTCCGGCAAGAACCTTCCTCCCGGTGCCGTCTTTCGACCGTGAACAGTGATCTCCGCCCGGCCTCACTCCAGCGCCCGCGGTCGGTACCGGGGCGGCCGGCGGCACGGGGCCGGTAGGCTGCGCGGATGCGTACGCTGCTGGTGACCAACGACTTCCCGCCCCGCCCCGGCGGCATCCAGCAGTTCCTGCACAACCTCGCCCTGCGCCAGCCCGACGGCGAACTCGTCGTCTACGCCTCCACCTGGCGCGACCCGGCCCCCTTCGACGCCGAGCAGCCGTACCCCGTGATCCGCGAGCGCACCGGCGTGCTGCTGCCGACGCCCCAGGTCGCCCGGCGCGCCGCCGAACTGGCGCGGGCGGAGGGCTGCGACCGGGTCTGGTTCGGCGCGGCCGCGCCGCTGGGGCTGCTCGCGCAGGGCCTGCGCAGGCGGGCGGGAGTGCGGCGGGCGGTCGGGATCACGCACGGGCACGAGATCGGCTGGGCGGCGCTGCCCGGGGCGCGCAGCGCGCTGCGGCGCGTCGCCGACGGCTGCGACACGCTGACGTACCTGGGGGAGTATCAGCGGACCCGGCTGGCAAGGGCGCTGGGGCAGCGGACCGAGCTGCGGCGGCTGGCGCCCGGGGTGGACGCGACCGCGTACCACCCGGACGTGGACGGGGCGGGGGTGCGGGCACGGCACGGGCTGACCGGCCGCCCGGTGATCGTCTGCGTGTCCCGGCTGGTCCCCCGCAAAGGACAGGACACCCTGGTACGCGCTCTGCCGCTCGTCCGCCGGGCCGTCCCGGACGCGGCGCTGCTGCTGGTCGGCGGAGGTCCGCACCGGCCGACGGTGCAGCGGCTCGCGCGGGAGCTGGACGTGGCCGACCACGTGGTGCTGACCGGTTCGGTGCCGTGGCGCGAGCTGCCCGAGCACTACGCGGCCGGGGACGTCTTCGCGATGCCCTGCCGCACCCGCAACGGCGGCCTGGACGTCGAGGGCCTGGGCATCGTCTACCTGGAGGCTTCGGCGACCGGCCTGCCCGTGGTGGCGGGCGACTCCGGCGGCGCCCCGGACGCGGTGCGGGAAGGGGAGACCGGGTTCGTTGTCGGTGGGCGGGATGTGGCCGCGCTGGCGGGGCGCCTGGTCGAGCTGTTGACCGACGACGGCCTGCGCGCGAAGATGGGCGCCGCCGGTCGGTCCTGGGTGGAGCAGGAGTGGGGCTGGGACCTCCAGGCCGCCCGCCTGCGCGAACTCCTGGCCGGAGACTGACGCCGCAGCCGTTCGAGCCGCGACCGGGCTATGGCGCGGCCGTGCCGGCGCTGGGCGGTCGGGCCAGGGCTGCGGGCTAGGCGTCGATCGGCCATTCGTGGACGGGCAGGTTGGCCTGCATGTGCTTCTGGTAGGCGGCGAGCATGCGGGACAGGGCCTCGGGGCGGGCCACGCCGCCCGCCTCCAGGGCGCGCACCGTGTCGATCTGCCAGGAGGCGCCGTTGCGCTTGCGCAGGCAGCGCTGCTCGATGATGCCCAGCAGCCGGTCGCGGGTGGCCGGGGCGACGCCCCAGCTGTCCAGGCCCTGGTGCGCCAGGCCGAGCAGCTTGCGCAGCACGAGTTCGGTGGCGGTGAGGTAGCCCAGGTCGGGCCAGAACAGGTGCGCGTCGATGCCGTGCCGGGCGCCGGTGTAGAAGTTCTCGTCGGCGGCGCTGAACGGCATCCGGGACCAGACCGGCAGGCCGCCCTCGGCCAGGGTGCGTACCAGGCCGAACCAGAACGCGCCGTTGGCCATGATGTCGACCACGGTCGGGCCGGCGGGCAGCACCCGGTTCTCGACGCGCAGGTGGGGCAGGCCGTCGGAGACGTCGTACACGGGGCGGTTCCAGCGGTAGATGGTGCCGTTGTGCAGGCGCAGCTCGGCCAGTTCGGGCACCTGCCCGGAGGCCAGCACCTGGGCCGGGTCGTCCTCGGCGCACTCGGGCAGCAGCGCCGGGAAGTAGCGGACGTTCTCCTCGAACAGGTCGAAGACCGAGGTGATCCAGCGTTCGCCGAACCAGACCCGGGGGCGTACGCCCTGGGACTTCAGCTCCTCGGGGCGGGTGTCGGTGGCCTGCTTGAACAGCGGGATGCGGGTCTCGTGCCACAGCTGGTGGCCGAACAGGAACGGCGAGTTGGCGGCCACGGCCAGCTGCGCCCCGGCGATGGCCTGGGCGGCGTTCCAGTAGGCGCCGAACTGGGCCGGGCTGACCTGCAGGTGCAGCTGGGCGCTGGTGCAGGCGGCCTCAGGGGTGATGCTGTCGGCGGTGACCGACAGCGGGTTCTCGCCGTCGATGCGGATGGCGATGTCCTCGCCCCGGGCCGCGAACACCTGCTCGTCGATGAGCGCGTAGCGCGGGTTGGCCGACAGGTTCTCCTTGACCAGGTGCTCCAGCCGCAGCGTGGGCAGGATGCCGACCATGACCAGGTGCGCACCGAGGGTATGGGCCTTGCCGTCCGCGGCGTTGACCATGGCCCGGACGTCCTGCTCGAACACGTCCAGGCCGGTGCCGGCCAGCTCGCGCGGCGGTACGTTGATCTCGACGTTGAACTGGGCCAGTTCGGTGACGAAGGCCGGGTCGGCGATGGCGGCCAGCACGTCGGCGTTGCGCATGGTCGGCTGGCCGAGGTCGTCGACCAGGTTGAACTCGACCTCCAGCCCGCTGAGCGGGCGGTCGAAGTCGAACTGGGACTCCCCGAGCATCAGGGCGAAAACATCCAGGCAGGTGCGCACCTTGCGGCGGTAGCGTGCCCGGTCCGCGCGGGTGTACACGTGCTGCTTGACGTCGCTGCCCATGGGCCCGCACCGCCCTTCGCCGCTGTGGGACGCGTACCGATCCTCGGCAAATGTCCCACAAAATGTGGTTGGCCGGGGCACGGTCCGGACAAGCGACGGCGCCCGCACTCCGTATGTGCACGGAACGCGGGCGCCGTAAACGCCTCTTCGCTGCTTACGCCAGGCGGGCGAGCTCCGCCGTGATCGCCTCGCGCAGCTGGTCGAACTCCTCCGCGCGGGTGGACACGAGGGTGTCGTTGTCGGCCGAAAGGCGGACCTCGTTCGGGTAGCGCCACACCGGGCCGTCGCGGAACTCCCGGGCCTCCCACGAGTACCGCGGGTGGATGTGGGCGTGCAGCTGGTGCAGCGAGTTGCCCAGGATCTCGTAGTTGAGCCGCCGGAACGCCGGGTCGAACCCGTTGCACGCGGCGAAGACCGCCTCGCCGAGCAGGCCCATGTCGTTCAGGAAGTCGGTGCGCTGGGCGCGGGTCAGGTCGGTGAGGTGGTCCGCCCCGTCCACGTCGGACAGCAGCACGCAGTATCCGGGCAGGTGCTGCGTGTCGCCGAAGACCGCGTAACCGCTGTTCAGCTTGGCCATGACCAGCGGGTTGTCCCCGCGGCGGGCGGCGCCGAGCCGGTCGGAGCGCCAGTCGGTGAGCAGCAGGTCGTCACCGCTGGGCTGCGCGTGCCTGCCCATCAGGACAGGTTGGGGGCGTCGGGAGCCTGCAGCAGGCCCAGGCGCAGAGCCGTCATCAGGGCCTGGGCCCGGTTGGCCGCGCCCAGCTTCTCGTACAGCTTCGAGATGTGGGTCTTGGCCGTCGACTCGCTGACGAACAGCTGCTTGGCGATGCCGGAGACGCTCATGCCCTCGGCGAGCAGCTTGAGCACCTGGCCCTCGCGCGGCGACAGCTGCGGGCCGCTCGGGGTCAGCCGGCGCTTCATCGCCTCGGCCAGGTCGGCCGCGGTGAACGCGCTGGGCGCCGAGGCGGCGTGGCGGGCGGCCGCGACGACCTCGTCGGCCGGGGCGGTCTTGGGCACGAAGGCGCTCGCGCCGGCCTCCAGCGCGCCGAACAGCTGGTCGTCGCCCGCGTACATGGTCAGCACGACGATGCCCATGGTCGAGCTGGACTTGCGCAGCGTGCGGGTGGCCTCGAGGCCGCTGCCGTCGGGCAGGCGCAGGTCCATGATGACCACGTCGGGGTGCAGCGCACCGGCCTGGCGCACGGCCTCGGCGGCGGTGCTGGCCTCGCCCACGACCTCGAACTGCCGGTCGCGCTCGAACGCGTGCCGCAGGCCCTTGCGGATCAGGTCGTGGTCGTCGACGAGCAGGACCTTGGTGCGTCCCGTCGGCACTGTGCTGGTAGTCATGCCCGCTTAATTTCCCTTCTGACACCCCCCGGCTGCCGCTGAGGAGTGTCACACGTTATCGCGTCGCCCGTGCTTCTTGTCGAGGGGAACCACCCACGACCACGGCAACTGTCGTGCCGACCGGGTCCCGAGGTCGAATTTCTAGCCGGCCACGGATACGTTCCGCCCTCTCCGCCATGATCGCAAGACCGTAGCGCCCGTCCGTGCGCTCGTCAGGGATGCCCTTGCCGTCGTCGGAGACTTCGATCAGCCCGTATGGCGGGTCGACGGTGCAGGTCACCCACAGGTTGGCGGCGGCGGCGTGCTTGCGCGCGTTGGTGATCGCCTCCTGCGCGATCCGCAGCAGTTCGGACTCGATCGAGGCCGGCAGGCGGCCCGCCTCGTCCAGAGACAGATTCACCTTCAGGCCCGCCTGGTTGCCCGAGATGCGGGCGAACTCGGCGATCGCGGCGGTCAGGCCGCCGTGCCGGTCCACCTCGCTGCGCAGCTCGAACAGGCTCAGCCGCAGCTCGGTGATGACCCGGGTGATCTCGCTGCGCAGCACGCGCAGCTCCTCGGCGGTGTCCTCGGCGCCCTCGGGCAGCGTGGCCTGGGCGTTGTCCACGCCGTACCCGATCATCACGAGCTCCTGGGCCACGCCGTCGTGGATCTCGCGGGCCAGCCGCTGCCGCTCCTCGTTGGTGGCGATCGAGCGGACCTCCTCGAACAGCAGCGCCGCCTCCAGCCGCAGCGCGGCCGGGGTCGCCGCGTTCACGATCCGGTTCGTCAGCGTCTGCGGGTAGCCGTTGGCCCCGTCGCGCTCCAGCGCCACCAGGCCCACCGTGCGTACGCCCGCGACCAGCGGCACCACCAGGGCCGAGACCGGCCCGTTCTGCTCGCGCGAGCGCAGCTGGGTCCGCCCGGAGACCTGCGGCTGCTGGCTGGCCCACGCGTCGGCCACGGCCGAGTCGGAGTCCAGGCTGGTCTCCCAGGCGGCGCGGGTCGACGTGTCGTCGGCCTCCACTCCGAACTGGGCCAGCACCACCAGGCGGCCCGCGCCGCTGGCGGCGAAGACCGCGGCCCGCTGCGGGCGGCCCAGCGGGCGCAGCTCCTCCAGCAGGTGCTCGGCGATGCTGCCCGGGTCCAGGGTGGCGCCGGGCAGCTGCCGGGCCACCTGGCGCAGCTGGGTCAGCAGCCGGGTCGCCTCGGCGTACGGCTGCGGCGCCCGGCGGGCCAGCGCGGCGCGCTGCATGGCACCGGTGGTGATGGTGCCGATCGCGGCCAGGATCAGCCACTGCGCCCCCATGGCCAGGTAGCCGACGCTGGCCAGCTGGCGGGTGCCCTCGGGGGTCATGGTGAACCAGCCCGCGGCGGCCAGCGTCAGCGTGGCCACGCCCAGCAGGCCCGCCGACTCCAGCGGCCGGTTCTGCAGCATCGCCGCGGTGATCGGCACCGCCAGGTACGGCAGCAGCGCCGCGGCGCCCACGCCGTCGGTCACCGTGCCGGCCTGGTCGGCGGCGAGCGCGACGGCGCTGGCGCCCAGGCCGACGAGGATCACCTCGGCGTAGCGCCCCAGCGGCGCGGCGATGCGGTGGCGCGGTGCCAGCACGGCGGGCAGCCCGGCCAGCACCAGCAGCACGACCCAGCGCAGCTCGGCGACGTCGCGGGTGGCGGCCAGGATGAGGACGGTGACCAGCGCCAGCATGATCCCGCGTACGGCGATCGCGGTGATCTGCGACGCGGGGATCCGGCGGATCAGACTCTTGCGCTCAGCGGTGGTAGATGGCATCGATCTCGTCCGCGTACTCCTTCATCACGACCGCGCGCTTGACCTTCAGCGACGGGGTCAGCTCACCGGTGGCCTCGGTGAAGTCACGGGGCAGGATGCGAAAGACTTTAACGGCCTCGGCCGCCGACACGGCGCGGTTGGCTTCGGCCACCGCCAGTTGGATCTCCGCGCGCAGGTCGGGGTCTTCGCACAGCTGCGAAACGGGCGTGTCCGGGCGGCCGCGCTCGGCCAGCCAGCCGGGCAGCGCCTCGGGGTCGACGGTGATCAGGGCGCCGATGAACGGCTGCCGGTCGCCGACCACCATGCACTGGCTGACCAGCGGGTGCGCCCGCACCCGGTCCTCCAGTACGGCCGGGGCGACGTTCTTGCCGCCGGCGGTGACGATGATCTCCTTCTTGCGCCCGGTGATGCTGAGGAAGCCCTCGGCGTCCAGCGCGCCGAGATCACCGGTGTGGAACCAGCCGTCGGCGTCGATCGCCTCCGCCGTGGCCGCCGGGTTGTTCCAGTACCCGGGGAAGATGACCTCGCCGCGGGCCAGGATCTCGCCGTCGTCGCCGATGGCGATGGCGACCCCGGGCAGCGGCTTGCCGACGGTGCCGATCTTCTGCGCGTCGGCCCGGTTGAACGTGATCGCCGGGGAGGTCTCGGTGAGGCCGTAGCCCTCCAGCACCAGCAGGCCCGCGCCCCGGAAGAAGTGGCCCAGCCGGTCGCCCAGCGGGGCGCCGCCGGAGATGGCGCTGCGGCAGCGCCCGCCCAGCGCGGTCCGCAGCTTGGCGTAGACGAGCCGGTCGAAGACCTTGTGCTTCAGGCGCAGGCCCAGGCCCGGCCCGCCGGGGGCGTCCAGCGCCCGGCTGTACGCGATGGCGACCGCCTCGGCTTTGTCGAAGACGCCGCCCTTGCCGCCGGCCTGCGCCTTCTGCCGGGCGCTGTTGAAGACCTTCTCGAACACCCGCGGCACGCTCAGCAGGAACGTCGGCTGGAACGCGGCCAGGTCCTCGACCAGGTTCTTCACGTCGGCGGTGTGCGAGGTCTTCACCCGCCCCTGCACCACGCCCAGCTGCAGCAGCCGGGCGAACGCGTGCGCCAGCGGCAGGAACAGCACGGTCGAGGCGCCCGGGGCGAACAGCACGTCCAGGGTGGGGATCGCGTTGCCGATGTCGGAGAGCATGTTGCGGTGGGTCAGCACGCAGCCCTTGGGGCGGCCGGTGGTGCCCGAGGTGTAGACGATGGTGGCCGGGTCGTCGGCGCTGCCGGCCTTGCGGCGCGCCTCGATCTCCGCCGGGTCGACGTCGGCGCCCAGGCTGACCAGGGTGGGCAGGTCGCCGCCCTCGATGCGCCACACCCGGTCCAGCCCGGGGGCGGCCTCGCGGACGGTCGCCTCGTGGGCGGCGGTCTCGGCGAAGCAGCCGACCGCGCCGGAGTCGGCCAGGATCCACTGCACCTGCTCGGTGCTGGAGGTCTCGTAGATGGGCACGGTGACGGCGCCGGCGGCCCAGATCGCGTAGTCGATCAGCGTCCACTCGTACCGCGTCTTGCTCATCAGGCCGACCCGGTCACCGGGCTGGACACCGGCCGCGACCAGGCCGCGGGCCGTGGCGACGACCTCGGCGTGGAACTGGGCGCAGGTGACGTCGGCCCAGCCGCCGGCGGTACGCCGGGAGAACTGGACCAGTTGCGGGACCTCGGCCGCGTTGGTCCAGACCGGGTCGGTCAGCCGGGCGGTGTCGTCGATCGACACCACCGGGGCCTGCGAGAACTGCCGCACCATGCGCTCCTTCGTACTCACTGGGCGCGCGGCCGCGAGCGGCCTCGTCCCTGGGCACTGTAGCGCTGCGCTGCTGGCGCCCGCCTCCGCGGGGACGGCCTGGCATTGACGCTGGCCTATCTAGTAGACAGATCTTGGAAATCCGTCCTCTGGATAGGCCAGTGTCAATACCGGGGCGGGTCGTCGGGGCGGGTCGTCCGGGCGGGCCGGAGGGTGGCGGGCGGCGGCGGGCGGCGCACTCGGGGCGCCGCGTCGCGACCGGGGCGGGTCCGACCGGTAGCCTGCTGGTCATGGCGGATTCCTCCTCCCAGTCGATCGTGATCAACGCGGACCCGGCCCGCATCGCCGAGGTCATCTGCGACTATGCCTCGTATCCCCGCTGGACCCAGGCCATCAAGGTCGCGGAAGTGCTGGAGGAGTACGAGGACGGCTACCCGGCCACCGTGCGCTTCGTCATCGACGCGGGCATGGTCGCCGACGAGTACACGCTGCACTACGACTACGCCGAGGACATCTCGCGGATCGAGTGGCACCTGGTGGCGCCGTCGAAGATGCAGAAGGCCCAGGACGGGTCGTACGACATCGTCGACAACGGCGACGGCACCTGCACCGTGACCTACACGCTGTCGGTGGACCTCAGCATCGGCATGCTCGGGATGTTCAAGAAGAAGGCCGAGAAGGCGATCATGGACACCGCGCTCAAGGAGCTCAAGAAGCGCGTGGAAGCGGCGAGCTGAGCATGGACATCTCCCCTGGGACCGCCCGCGAGGAGGCCGAGCGCCTCGTCGCCGCCGCGCTGGCCGCCGCGACCCTGGCCGCCAACGCCAACCCGCACCTGGCCACCGGCTCGGCCGAGTGCTGCATCTGCCCGCTGTGCAAGGTGATCGCCGCCGTGCGCGACCCCGACCCCGAGTTCGTGGAGCGGGTCGCCACCGGCGCCGGCGACCTGGCCGCGGGTCTGGCCAGCTTCCTGCGCAGCGTGTCGGCGGCGGGCGGGCACGACGACGTGTGGCGCGACGCCACGCACCGGGCGCACGGCCGCGACACGCCGGAGGACGCGCCGGACTCCGACGCGTCGGCGGACGGCGCGCCGCCCGCCCCGGCGGCGACGCCGGTCGCCAAGAAGGTGGCGAAGAAGATTGCCAAGAAGGTTGTCGCCAAACAGACACCGGGAATTTCCGAGCCGGAAACCCCGGCGACCTCCGAAGGTGTCAAGCCAGCTAAGAAGGCTGTCCGCAAGGCGACACCGCACCCGCCCGCCGAGCTCTGACATCGATCTTCGGCGGGCAAGGCTTGTGGCAGCTCGCCACGGCGTTAGGGTGATGCCCTAGTAGTTCCGGTCCCGGCGCGAGCGGGGACGATCCGTACGGCGTGGCACCCTATCGTCACCGCCGGCATAGCCCAGCAAGGAAGGGTTCGGCCGTGGCACTCACCATCGGCGTGGACATCGGTGGCACCAAAGTGCTCGGCGGTGTGGTCGATCCTGACGGCACCGTAATCGCGACCTCGCGTCGCGACACCCCGGCCGGCGACGTCGCCGCGACCCGGGACGTGATCATCGATGTGGTGAAGGAGTTGTCCACCGGTCATGCGGTGGACGCGGTCGGCATCGGCGCCGCCGGTTGGATTGACGCCAGTCGGTCGACGGTGCTCTTCGCACCCAACCTGGCCTGGCGAGACGAGCCCCTGCGGGAGTATGTGGCCAAGGCGGTCAACCTCCCTGTGGTGGTCGAGAACGACGCCAACGTGGCCGCCTGGGCGGAGTTCCGCTACGGCGCGGCCGCCGACGCGGAGGACTCGATGGTGATGTTCACCGTCGGCACCGGCATCGGCGGCGGCATCGTGCTCGGCGGCAACCTGGTCCGCGGCGCGCACGGCATCGCGGCCGAGATCGGCCACATGCTCGCCGTGCCCGACGGGCACAGGTGCGGCTGCGGCCGGCACGGCTGCATCGAGCAGTACGCCAGCGGCAACGCGCTGGTGCGCTTCGCGCGTGCCGGGGCGCAGGCCGAGCCCAAGCGGGCCGAGCTGCTGCTGGAGAAGGCCGACGGCCGGGTCGAGGCGATCAGCGGCCCCGCCGTGACCGCCGCCGCGCAGGCCGGTGACGAGGTGGCGATCGAGGCGTTCGGGCAGATCGGGTACTGGCTCGGCCAGGGCCTGGCCGACCTGGTGCAGATCCTCGACCCGCAGGTGCTGGTCGTCGGCGGCGGCGTCATCGACGCCGGTGACCTGCTGATGACCCCCACCCGCCAGTCGTACCTCGACGCGCTCGCCCAGCGCGGCCGCCTGCCGGTGGCCGAGCTGCGCGCCGCGAAGATGGGCAACGTCGCGGGCCTCGTCGGCGCGGCCGACCTCGCCCGCCGCTAGACCCCACCCGCCACCGGCCTCCGCTCGCCGGTGGCGGGTTCGTGCACTTTCGGGGAAACTGCACGAATCTTGGGCCGCTTTCGAGCACTCTCCCCGAAAGTGCAGGGATCTTGCCGCGCCGCATCGCGCCGCCCGGCGGCGTCCGCGACGCCGGGCGGCGCGTGTCGGCGTGGCGCGGTGGGAAAGAGAGGGGGAGCGGGTAGAAGCGTTGGGCATGACTCTGCGCGTCGTGTCGTACAACGTGCATTCGTTGCGCGACGACCTCTCCGCGCTCGCCTCGGTGGTCCGGGGCCTCGACCCGGACGTGCTCATCGTCCAGGAGGCGCCGCGCCGCTGGCGCTGGCGCACCAAGTGCGCCCAGCTGGCCGACTCGTTCGGCCTGGTGATGGGCGCGGGCGGGCTGCCCAGCCTGGGCAACGTGATCATGACGAAGCTGCGGGTACGCGTCCGCGAGACCTGGTGCCTGCGCTTCCCGCTCACCCCCGGCCGCCACCTGCGCGGCGCCGTCTTCGCCCGCTGCGAGGTGTACGGCCGCGAACCGTTCGTGGTGGTCGGCTCGCACCTGTCCACCGACGACGTCGAACGCCCGGCCCAGGCGGCGCTGCTGCGGCCCGCGCTGGCGGCCGTCCGCGAGCCCGTCGTGGTCGGCCTCGACCTCAACGAGCCGCCCGGCGGTGCCTCGTGGCAGGTGCTGACCGAGGAACTGGCCGACGCGGCGGTGCTGGCGGGCCGCGGCGACCAGGGCACCTTCCCGACACGCGGCGTCGACCGGCGGCTGGACGCGATCCTGCTGGACCGGCGGCTGGAGCTGCGCGACTACCGGGTGCACGAGTCCGCCGAGGCCGTCGCGGCCAGCGACCACTACCCGCTGGTGGTCGACCTGGCCTGAGGCGATTTCGCCCCGCCGCCCGGTATGGACAACCGCGCCCGCCAACGGGAAAGATGCACTGCGTCTTTCGGTCATGCTCGGGTGGAGGTCGCGGGTGAGTTATTCAACGGGCTACGGCGATCCGGAGCTCGGCGGCCCCGCGACGGCGTGGCGCGACGGCTGGCCGGTCTACGACCGCAGCGGCACCGTCTGCGTCATCGGCGCCGGTCCCAGCGGCCTGACCGCGATGAAGAACCTGAAGGAGCACGGGTTCGGCGTCGACTGCTACGAGCGCGAGACCAGCGTCGGCGGCGCCTGGAACTGGCGGCACAACCGCAGCCCGGTCTACGCCAGCACGCACCTGATCTCGTCGAAGCCGTTCACGCAGTTCCCCGACTTCCCGATGCCCGACAGCTGGCCGGACTACCCCAAGCACACCCAGGTGCTGGAGTACCTGGAGCACTACGCCGACCACTTCGACCTGAAGAAGAGCATCTGGTTCGGCACCGAGGTGGTCAAGGTGGAGCCCGCCGAGGGCGACCGCTGGGACGTCACCACCCGGTCGACCGGCGGCTTCGGTGGCGAGCGCATCCACCGGTACGCGGCGGTCGTGATCGCCAACGGGCACAACTGGTCGCCCAAGCGCCCCGCCTACGAGGGCCTGGACGACACGAAGATCGAGGTCATCCACTCGGCGCAGTACAAGGACGCCGCGCAGCTGCGCGGGCGCAAGGTGCTGGTCGTGGGCGCGGGCAACACCGGCTGCGACATCGCCGTCGAGGCGGCCCAGCAGGCGAGCAGGTGCTGGCACTCCAGCCGCCGGGGGTACTGGTACACGCCGAAGTTCACCCTCGGCCGCCCCACCGACCAGGTCAACGACCTGATGCTGTGGCTGCGCCTGCCGCTCAAGGCCCGGCAGTTCATCGCGCACCGCACGCTGAAGTCGACCGTGGGCGACCTCACCAGGTTCGGGCTGCCCAAGCCCGACCACAAGATCTACGAGACGCACACCATCGTCAACAGCCAGCTGATCTACCACCTGGGCCACGGCACCATCACGCCCGTCCCCGACATCGCGCGCTTCCACCGCAGCGACGTCGAGCTCAAGGGCGGCGAGCTCATCGAGCCGGACCTGGTCGTGCTGGCCACCGGGTACGAGACGAAGTTCGACTTCCTCGACCCGGCCCTGCTCGGCATCGACGCCACCGGCCGCCCCAAGCTGGCGCTGCACGCGTTCCCGCGCCGCCAGCCGACCCTGGCCGTGGCCGGGCTGCTGCAGCCCGACTCGGGCCTGCTCCCGCTGGTGCACTGGCAGATGGTGCTGTTCGCCCGGATGCTGCGGCTGCGCGAGGCGTCCCCGGCCAAGGCGGTCGCGGTGCAGCGCAAGCTGGAGGCCGGGCTGGAGCAGCGCTGGACCTCGGCGAAGGTCAAGGACTCGACCCGGCACTGGTTCGAGATCAGCCACACCACGTACCTCAAGGCGGTCCAGCGGCTGCTCGACGAGGTCGGCCTCGAAGGGGCGGCCCGATGAAGGTCATCCGGACCCGCGAGTGGGCGTTCCCGGTCCCGCCGGCGCGACGCGAGCTGCGCCGGGCCACGCCCGAGGTCGACGAGGGCAAGCCGCCGCTGCTGTTCGTCCCCGGCTTCGGCCACGGGGCCTGGGTCTTCGCCGAGCACTGGCTGGAGCACACCGCCGACCGCGGCTTCCCCGCGTACGCGGTGAGTCTGCGCGGCCATGGCGAGAGCGCCAAGGTGCGCAAGGCGGACCTGCGGGCGTACGCCCACGACGTCGCCCAGGCCGCGGCGGGCCTGCCGCGCCGCGCGGTGATCGTCGGCCACGGCGCCGGCGCCCTGGTCACCGCGCACGCGCTCGCGCGCTACCCGGCCCGCGCCGCGGTGCTCCTGTCGCCGGTCTTCGGCGGCCTGGGCACCGCGCTGCGCAACCCGATGGTGAGCCTGCCCGCCGCGTTCGGGGGCGGCCTGCGGCTGCCCGCCGGGCAGCTGTTCAGCCGGGAACTGCCGGCCAGCGCGGGCCGCGCCTACGCCGCCCGCCTGGGCCGGGCCACCAGCAGGGCGCAGTGGCAGCTGCTGGCCGGGCGCAAGCCGGAGCGGCCGGTCGGCGACCCGCCGGTGCTGGTCGTGGGCAGCCCCGACGACCGGATCGTGTCCGACTCGGCGCTGCGCCGGGTGGCCCGCCACTACGGCGGCGCACCGCTGCTGTTCCCGGGCATGGGCCACGACCTGATGCTGGACACGCGGTGGCGCGAGCCGATCGACGCCATCCTCGACTGGCTGGAGAAGTCGAACTGACCCCGCCGGTCACGGCCCGGCCGGACCCCCGGCCGGGCACCCTGTCCGCGCTGCGCCGGTCAGACCACCGCGCCGTCGTCGTGGGGCAGCTCGTCGTCCTCGTCCCCGGGGCGCAGCCGCAGCACCAGCGCGGTCGCGCCGCCCAGGATGCCGGTCAGCGCCAGCAGCATGTTCACCTGCTCGCTGAGCGGCAGCAGGCTGGTGTCGAAGAACAGCACGAAGCCGAAGACGATGGCCAGCACCGCCAGCACCGCCGCGAACGGGATCCGCGGCAGCGGCGGGGGCGGCGGCGGGACGAACTCGTCCGGGGTGTCGTCGGGCAGCCCGGCCCCGAACGTGTCCAGCCCGTCGAGCAGCGACGGGTCCTGCGGCCCGGCCGCGCGGGGGTCGCCGGACAGCACGGGCCGGTTCAGCATCGGCCCGCCGACCGGCCAGATGGGGCCGGTCGCCGTGGCGGCGCCGCTGCTGGGCGCCTCCTCGGGCGCGGGCCACGTCGGCGTGGCGACCGGTTGGTCGAAGGCGGCCACGATCCGCGCGAACTCGGCGTCCACCTGCTCAGGCGTGGCCTGCTCGCCCGAGTTTCCGGGACGTGCCGGCTCGGCCGGGGTGCGGTCCGGGTCGTCGGTGGCTGGCACCTGGCACACTCCTTGGCGGCTGTAGGGGCGATGGCGGCGGTAGGGGATCGGTCGGTGGCGCCGGTGGGCACCGCATCAAATCCTGACACGTTTCCCCCGACTTGCGGCAGTAGGCTCTGCGATGCATGCCACGTTCGCCCAATCAGACCTGGACGGGACTAAGTGCTCTACTGGCTGCTGAAGTACGTCATCCTCGGGCCGCTGCTGAAGCTGATCTTCCGTCCGCAGGTGGAGGGGCTGGAGCACGTGCCCGACACCGGTCCGGCGATCCTGGCCAGCAACCACCTCTCCTTCTCGGACTCCATCTTCATGCCGCTGGTGGTCAAAAGGAAGGTCACCTTCGTGGCGAAGGCGGAGTACTTCACCGGCAAGGGGATCAAGGGCTGGCTGACCAAGATGTTCTTCGTGGGTACCGGCACGATCCCGGTGGACCGCTCCGGCGGCCGCGCCGCCCAGGCGGCCCTGGACACCCAGCTGCGGGTGCTGCGCGCGGGCGGGCTGGCCGGGATCTACCCCGAGGGCACCCGCTCGCCGGACGGGCGCCTGTTCCGGGGCAAGACCGGCGTGGCGCGGCTGGCCCTGGAGAGCGGGGCGGTGGTGGTCCCCGTGGCGATGCTCAACTCCGACATCGTCCAGCCCACCGGCAAGATCATCCCCAAGGTGATGCGGGTACGCATCCGCTTCGGCCCCGCGCTGGACTTCTCCCGCTACGCCGGCATGGCCGGCGACCGCTTCGTCGAACGCGCCATCACCGACGAGATCATGTACGAGCTGATGGACCTCTCCGGCCGCCAATACGTAGACATCTACGCCGCCAAACTCAAAAGCCCCACCCCACCCCCCACCCCCACCCCCACCCCCGCCGTCCCCGTCGGTTGATCATGAACCTATGGACGTGCTCGACGGCGTGTCCCCACCCCGCCACCGTGATCAACTTGATGCGCTGAGACTGGCCGGTGCGGTGCGGTGCGGTGCGGTGCGGTGTGGTGCGGTGCGGTGCGGTGCGGTGCGGTGCGGTGCGGGGTGCCGTCCTGGGCCGCGATGGAGTGGGCGCGGCGCGGGGAGGGTGGCCGGGGTCGGTGGCGGTGAGGCGCTGAGCCTGGGCACTGAGGCTGGGCACTGAGGCTGGGCACTGAGGCTGGGCACTGAGTCGGTGGCGGCGCGGTTCGTGCGGGGGCTGCTCGGGCGGCTCGTGCGGGGTAGGCCTGTTTTGATGTCGAAGATCGCGGTCTGGGGTCGTGCCGTTGACTCGGAGGCCGCCCTGTGGCCGCAAACGGTGATCAGGTGTGGGCGTCGTCGGATGTTCAGACTGATCTTGGCGGCCGCGGTGACCGCAGGTGTGACCGCAGATCGCGATCACGCTGGAAAGATCGCGCTCTGCGGTCGTTTCGTCGCCTCAGAAGTCAGGTTTTGACCCGAAACAGTGATCAAGCCGCGCCGGGCCGCCTTCCCTCGCTCCCGCAGCCGCATCTGAACGGCACCCGGGCCGTCCGGAACAGCGATCAAGGAGTCCGAGCCGCCTCCCGACCGGTGCCCGCGCCGACCTGTGCCCGCGCCGACCTGTGCCCGCGGGGCCGCTGGTGGCGGGCTGTCGATCATGAGGTTGTGCTGGGGACACACCGTCGAGCCGTGCCATAAGTTCATGATCAACGGAGGGCGGCGAGGGCGGGGGGTCAGCGGGGTTTGCGGGGTGGGCGGGGTGGGCGGGGGGTGCGGGTGGGGCGGGGTGGGGTGGGGGGTAGGAGGCCGGGGGCGTGGTTGCGGGCGGCGAAGTCGTGCAGTTCGGTCAGGAGGGGCGGCGGGAGGGCGCCGGCGCGGGCGGCCCAAGACAGGGAAAGGGCCCGGTCGCTGGCGTCGCCGATACGGGCGAAGTGCGCCGCCGCGGTGAGGTGGTCCCCGGAGACGGTGGCCAGGGCGGCCAGCACCCAGGGCGTACGCCGGGGCGACAGCTCCAGCATCGTCCGTACCCGCGCCGCCGCCTCGGTCCCGAGCAGGCTGCCGGCGTGCCCCGCCGCGGCCGCCCACTCGCCGTACGGCAGGGTGACCCGGGCCCGCCAGTCCTGGTCCAGCTCGGTCAGCAGGCACAGGGCCTGCTCGGTCCGCCCCTGCATGGCCCGGCACAGGGCCGCGTGCGCGGCCGCGCCCCGCAGCACCCGGTGGAAGCCGCTGCCCCGCGCCAGGTGCAGCACCTTCTCGATCGCCTCGTCGTCGGTCGGCTCGCCGCGCAGCACCCGGATCCAGGACGAGGCCAGCACCGAGTTGGCGTCCCACTCGGCGGCGTCGGTGCGCATCGTCTCGCTGATCACCCGCGTCTGGGTCGCCCAGTCGCCCGCGAAGTACGCGTCGGCGGCCTCCTTGTAGAAGTTGGTGGCCAGGCTCAGCCCGCCCGCCACGTCCACGGTGCGCTGCTCGGTCAGCAGCCGGTAGTGCCGGGTGAGGTCGCCCTCCTCCAGGCAGGCCCAGGCCAGGTTCTGCACCGCCCGGCGGCGGCTGGTCAGCCGGTGCTCGCGGCAGTGGTCGGTCAGTAGCTCCAGGTCGGCGAAGCCGGTGGGGTCGCCGGCCTGGTAGCGGGTGGTGGCCGAGGTGATCCGGGCGTTGGCGCGGGCCTCGGCCAGCCCGAGCCGGTCGGCGATGTCGGCGGCGGCCTCGGACGCGGCCAGCGCCGGTTCGGTCTCGAAGTTCATCATGTGCACCCGGGCCAGCTCCAGCAGCGCTTCGGCCTTCTCCAGGGTCTCGGGCAGCTCCTCGTACCGCTCGACGGCGGAGTCCAGGTAGGACAGGGTGGCGGCGCGGTCGGCGCGGCTCCAGGCGACCGTGCCGAGCAGGGTCAGCGCCCGCGCGGCGGCGGCCCGCTCCCCGGCCCGGGTCAGCTCCTCCACCAGGTCGGACAGTTGCCGTACGCCGCTGCCGTCGGCGAACGCGCCGGTGTTGC
This sequence comes from Catellatospora sp. KI3, assembly GCF_029948125.1. Taxonomy (GTDB): domain Bacteria; phylum Actinomycetota; class Actinomycetes; order Mycobacteriales; family Micromonosporaceae; genus Catellatospora. The sequence continues at coordinate 6,601 of NZ_JASAMB010000049.1, read as the reverse complement.
GGAACAGCGCCAGCTCAGCGGCGAACAGTTCGAGCACCGGGTCGGCGTCGAGTTTGAGGCTCAGCGCGCGGTCGACCAGGACGGCCGCGGTGTCCAGCGCGTGCAGGGCGTACGCGCGCCGGGCGGCCCGGTGCAGCGCGTTGCGGGCCGGCTGCGCGTACGGCGTGGGGTCCATGCCCAGCGTGCGGGCGATCTCGTGGGCCGCCCACCGGTGGTTGGCCAGCACCTCGGCCAGGTCGGTGGCCCGGTTGTCGCTGATCTGCTCCAGCCAGTCGGCGGTGCGCTGGTGTCGGCTGACCCGCTCGGCCCGGGGCAGCCGCTGGTAGCAGACGTCGCGGACGAGGACGTGGCGGAAGCCGTACTCGGGCTCGCCGGCCATGGCGGAGGTGGGGTGCTCGGCGACGATGTCGCGCTGCTGCAGGCGGCGCAGCGAGCGCACCACCACGTCCGGCGTGACGTTGAGCGCGGCGGCGACCGGGCCGGGCCAGAACTGGCTGCCGACCACCGCGGCGGCCTGCAGCACGGCGCGGTCGGTGCCGTCGAGCAGGTCGAGGCGGTTGGCGATGACGGCCTGCACGGTCTGCGGCATCGGCGTGGTGTCGGCCAGCGCCCAGTTGGCGCCGACCGGGCGCAGCTCGCCCCGCTCGACCAGCATCCGGACGAACTCGTGGGCGTAGAGCGGGTTGCCGCCGGCCAGCTCGACCAGGGGCGCGACCCCGGTGCTGGGGAAGACGGCCTGGCCGAACATCAGCCGGTACATCGCGGCGATGTGCTCGTCGTGCATCGGGCCGAGCGACACCGAGACCGCGCCGCTGACCGCGCTGGTCCAGTCCGGGCGACGCTCCCGCAGCTCCGGCCGGGAGGTGGCCACGACCAGCAGCGGCACCCCGGGCCCGATGCTGCCGAGCATCTCCACGAAGCGCAGCATCGCCTCGTCGGCCCAGTGCATGTCCTCGAAGACCAGCACCGTCGGCGCCGCCGTGGTCATCGCCAGCAGGAACCGCCGCCAGGCCGACTCGGTCTCGCCGGGGCTCAGCCCTGCGCCGGGCAGCCCGACCAGCGGCCCGAGCGCGTCGGCCAGCCGCGCCGCCTCCAGCTCGCCGACCATCGCCTTGAGCGCTGTCTCCAGGCGGGTGCGGGCGGTCGCCTCGTCGTCGGTGTCCAGGATGCCGACCTGGGCCTTGACGATCTCGGCCAGCGCCGCGAACGTCACGTTCTCGCCGAAGGGCGGGCAGTGGCCGACCCGCCAGGTGACGGTGGTGTCGGGGATGCGCTCGGCGTGGCGGTAGAGCTCGCGCAGCAGGCGGCTCTTGCCGATGCCCGCCGGGCCGAACACGGTGACCAGCTGGGTGCTGCGGTCGCGGATGGTGCGGTGCAGCGCGGTGACCAGCAGGCCGCGCTCGTGGTCGCGGTTGACCATGGGGGTGGACTCGTCGCGGTCGCGGCGGCGCAGCCGGGCGGCGACGGCCAGGAAGACCCGGGTGCTGGCGGTACGGCCGCGCAGGGTCTGCGGGGGGCGCTCGTCGTACTCGATGTCGTCGCCGGTGGCGCGGGCGGTCTCGGCGCACACCAGCACCGAGCCGGGCTCGGCGGCGGCCTGCAGCCGGGCGGCGGTGTTGACGACGTCCCCGGCCACGATGGCCTGGCCGCCGTCGCGGGCGGCGCCGACGTCGACCAGCGCCTCGCCGGTGGCGACCCCGGCCCGGAAGGCGACCGCCTCGGCCAGGCGGCCGCGGCCGAGCACCCGCTGCGCCTCCAGCCCGGCCCGCACCGCGCGCAGCGCGTCGGTCTCGGTGGCCACGGGCGCGCCGAAGATGGCCATCACCGCGTCGCCGATGTACTTCTCCACCACGCCGCCGTACTGGCGCACCACCTGGCGGACGGTGGCGAAGTACTCCTGCTGCAGCGTGCGGACCTGCTCGGGGTCGGCCTGCTCGGAGAAGGTGGTGAAGCCCACCATGTCGAGGAAGAGCACGCTGACCTGGCGCCGGTCCTCGTGTACGACCGCCGCCGCGGGCGCGGTGAGCGGGCTGCCGCAACCGGTGCAGAACGCGTCGCCGAAGGCCACCGCGCGTCCGCAGTGGACACACGGTGGGGTCAGACTCGCCCCGCAGCCGCCGCAGAACCTGTCGTCCGGGCCCGCCACTCGGGAACAGTGCACGCAAGTAGGGGTGTTCACGTCTCCGCCAGTTCGCCGGACGTCCAGTATGGCCTGACCACCGGGAATGTTGTCGTCCAGGTGTAGCTAACTCGACAAGGGGCACACGGCAACACCGCCGCGCGGCTACAGTTTCGTGCACGCAAGACCGTGACGTTGGTCGCGGTCCTGGTGAATCGCTGTTCGATCGAATTGTGCCGATCGCGGGGGAGGCCGAGCAAACGATGTTGGTGCGACTGGCGGTCGCCTGGACCGACCCCTTCGGGGTCGCACACGGCGTTGGCGAGCTTGTCGACATCGACGCGGTCACCCTCGCCGAGCTTGAGGAGCTGGGAGTGGTGGAGAACGTCGAGCAGGTCTCCGGACCTGACAAGTGGGTCGGCCCGGGTTCGCCGAAGCCGGATGCCGAGACGAACGGCTGGGTGGGCCCTGGTGCGCCGCCGTCAGACGACCCGGAGAGCGCGTGGGTGGGCCCCGGTGCGCCGCCGTCGGACGACCCGGACGAGCCGCAGGAGCCGTGAGCTGAACGCGGGGCGGGCCGATGGTGATCGGCCCGCCCCGCGCTGTCCGGATGGGCGCGCCCTGGGTCAGGCGGTGGTGCAGGCGACGCCGTTGAGCTTGAAATTGCTCGGTACGGCCGTCGTCCCGCCGCCGGTGAAGTTGGCGGTCCAGCTCTGGCCCGGCGAGAGGTTGGGCGACCAGGAGGGCGCGGTGATGGTGACCGTGCTGCCGCTGACCGTCCAGGTGCCGTTCCAGCCGTTGACCACGGTCTGGCCGCTGGCCAGCGTGAACGTCAGCACCCAGTTGGCGAAGGTGGTGGTGCCGGTGTTCGCGATGACGATCGAGGCGTTGAAGCCGTTCGGCCACGAGTTGTCGATGCGGTAGGTCACCCGGCAGGCCGCCCCGGTGTTCGGGCTGGCGCTGGGCGACGGGCTGGCCGAGCGGCTCGGCGAGGTGCTCGGGGACGGGCTGGCCGACCGGCTGGGGGAGACGCTGGGCGACGGGCTGGCCGACCGCGACGTGCTCGGGCTCGGGCTGACCACGACACCGCTCTTGGCGGCCATGTTCTGCGAGTGGGTACGGAACACCGAGTGCTCCGCGCACCCCTCACCGGAGTCGAACCCGCCGCAGTTGGTGTTGGCCGGGTACCACCAGAACGCGTCCCCGTCGCCGCCGCTGGCCTCCATCTCGGCGTAGATCTCGGTCCACCAGGTGGTCTTGTTGTCGTGGGCGTTCCACTCGCCGAGGAAGAACGGCTTGCCGACCAGGTTGTGCGAGTCGCTGATCCACTTCTTGAGCAGGGTGCGCGCCGAGGCGTAGTTCAGCCCCGCCCAGCCCTCGGTGGGGTACATGTGCGCCGAGGTGAAGTCGATGTAGGGCGACTGCTGGGTGTAGACGAACGGGCCGCCGGAGTCGCCGCCGTAGCCGTACGCGGTCTCCTGGCCCTCCTGGCCGGTGCCGAGCAGGTGGTTCGGGTCGAGGCTCTTGACGTACGCGCCCATCTCGTCGACCCAGGCCCGCAGGGTGGTGCCAGTGGTGTTCTCGTTGGGGGTGGCGTCGGGGTAGCGGGGCTCGTTCATGAGCTCCCAGGCCAGGATCGTCGGGTCGTTCTTCCAGGCCACCCCGGTGATCGAGTTGACCCGGGTCAGGGCCTTGCGCACGTAGTTCTTGTACTGCGTGAAGCAGCCGGGGCAGGCGGTCTTGTTGAAGAAGCGCCAGCGGTTGGCGTACCCGGTGGGCAGGCCCTCCCAGGCCAGGCGCTTGTCGATGCCGCCGTACGCCTCCCAGAAGTTCTCGAACACCGGGATGAGCCGGATGCTGTGCTCGCGGGCGGACTTGAGGACGTAGTCGAAGAGGACGAACGCCTCCTCGGTGTAGACGCCCTCGGCCGCCTCGAAGCCCATCCAGTCCTCGTGGCTGAACATCCACAGGCGCAGCACCTGCACCTTGTCGTTCTGCAGCCGCAGCATGTGCGCGTCGATCTTCGCCTTGTCGACGTACTGCTCGCCGGGCAGCCAGTCGTAGCCGAAGGTGAACACGTCGTACGTGTTGGTGCCGGCGAAGTAGTACGGCTTTGCGTCCAGGCAGAAGCGGATGCCGCAGCGGGTGATGAAGCTGTCGCGCGGGTCGGCGGCCTGCGCTGCCGGGGCGCCGACGAACGGCAGCGCCAGCGTGACGGCCGCCAGGAAGGCCGCGAGCGCGGCCAACAGCGACCGCCGTGAGTTTCGGGACATGGGGTACTCCTCACCAGGGGCGGAACGGCCGTTCCTGGGCGGTCGGGCAACCGCGCGATCGGGAAGGCCGTCTATGGAAGCGCTCCCATGCTAGGGCAGTCCGCGGCCGAGGTAAAGCGGTTCAGTGGAGTACGCGGATCTGCTCGGCGCCGCCTCTGCGGCCTCGACCGGTGTCATCCGCCACGTGCGCGGCGGATGACACCGAGCGGCCGGCAACCGGCGGCGCCTGTGAACCGGCGGAGCCGGTCAGCGGTCCTGCATGCCCGCGCGGCGGCGCAGCGCCGGCACGTCCATGACCACGATCCGGCGCCCCTCGGTACGCAGCCAGCCCCGGCTGGCGAACGAGCCGATGGCCTGGTTCACGCTCTGCCGCGAGCCGCCCGCCATCTCGGCCAGCTGGCTCTGGTTCAGCTCGATGGTGATCATCGGCGCCTGGCTCTCGCCCGCCAGCCGCACCAGCGTCTTGGCCACCCGACCCGGCAGGTCGAGGAAGACGTGGTCGGCGTTCTGCTCGGTCAGCCGGCGGATCAGCGCGCCGAGCGAGCGCATCACCGCGTCGAGGATGCGCGGGTTCGAGTGCACCAGCTCCATGAACGCGCCGCGCGACAGCGCCAGCGCGGTGCAGTCCTCCAGCGCCTCGGCCGAGGCCGACCGCGCCGAACCGTCCAGAAGCGACACCTCGCCCAGCACGTCCGGAGGGCGCAGCACCGACAGCACCGCGCGCTCACCGGTCGGGGAGGTGCGGAACACCGCCACCGAGCCGCGCTTGAGCACGATGAGGGTCTCGCCGGGGTCGTTCTCCACGAACAGCAACTGGCCCTTGCGGAAGGTGCGCGGCACTGCCGCGGCGATCACCCGCTGGCGCACCTCCGGCTCAAGACCAGCGAACATGTCGACTCCGGTCAACGCATCCGCGGCATCCGGAATGCGAATCTCCACCGCCTACCCCTTCCGTCTCCCACCCCGACCGACCAGTCCACGGTCGTGAGCGGTCGGCGTAACCCTGGACAGATCATCGCCTGAGCGAGCCGCTGAGTCCACTCCGTGGAACCGCCTCCGGCGGTTCTGCCGGATGACGGACACCGCCGATGGATATGGCGGCTGGGCTGGACATGTGATAATCCGCCCGTGCTGGCTGACGATACGTTCCGCGCGACACTTCGGACGGCATGGCATGTTCAGCCGGACGGCTTCACTCCGCTGTCCGGTGGGATGACGTCGACCACCGTATCGGTCACCGCCTGCGGTGCCACCTATGTCGCAAAAGCCGTCCGACCTGGGCAGAAGGCGCAATTCGAAGCCGGTCTGGCGGCCGCCGAGCACCTGTCGCGCCGGGGCGTCGACTCGGGCGCTCCGCTGCGTACCGCCGACGGGGCGCTGACCGTGCCCGTGGGCGACCACGTCGTGGCGCTGCTGCGGCACGTGTCCGGACGCGAACTCGACGCCGCCGACCCCCTCGACCAGCAGTGGTGGGGCGACCGGCTCGGCGCGGTGCACCTGGCGCTGCGCGACTTCCGCCACCCCGGCCTGCCCGCCTGGCACTGGGTACGCCCCGACGCGCCCCACCTTGGCGTCGAGGACTGGATCCGCCCGGCGGTCACCGCCGCCGTCAACGCCCTGACCAAACTGCAGGTCACCGACCGCCTCACGTACGGGGCGCTGCACGGCGACCCGTACCACGGGGCGTTCCTGCTCGACCCGGCCACCGGCCGCATCGGCGTGATCGACTGGGGCTCGGCCGTGGCCGGACCGCTGATGTACGACGTCGCCTCCGCCGTCATGTACGCCGGGGGCCCCGACCGGGCCGGGGAACTGCTCGCCGGGTACGCCGCGACCGGGGTGGTGCCGCGCGCCGAGATCGAGGCCAGCCTCGATGTGCTGCTGCGCTTCCGCTGGGCGGTGCAGGCCGACTACTTCGCCGCCCGGCTGACCACCGGCGACCTCACCGGAATCGCCGGCCAGGACGACAACCGCAAGGGCCTCCACGACGCCCGCACCGCGCTGCTCGGCTGACCTCGCGCTGCTCGGCTGACCTCGCGCTGCTCGGCTGACCTCGCGCTGCTCGGCTGACCTCGCGCTGCTCGGCTGACCTCGCGCTGCTCGGCTGACCTCGCGCTGCTCGGCTGACCTCGGCTCGGCTTCGGCGCGCCATTCTCGGTCGTGCTCGTGGTGTTCGGACGCCGAGCCGGGGCTGGGTGCGCGAGCCGGA
>NZ_JASAMB010000048.1 GCF_029948125.1 Catellatospora sp. KI3 | reverse complement strand
CCAGTTCTGGTTGGACTGGACCGGGCTGCCGCAGGTCCAGAGGATCATCTGGGTGCCGTTGGCGGTGCCCCAGCCGTCGGCGTCCAGGCACTTGCCCGACGCCGGGTTCACGATGTTGCCGTTGGCGTTGACCGTCCACTTCTGCGCGCCGTTGCCCAGGCACGTCCACAGCTGCACGATCGCGCCGTTGGTGGTGGACCCGCCCGCCGCGTCCAGGCACTTGCCCGAGTTCGGGTTCACAAGCGACCCGTTGGACTCCACGCGCCACTTCTGCGCCGGGTTGCCGAGGCAGTCCCACAGCTGCACCTTGGTGCCGTCGGCGGTACGCCCACCCGACACGTCCAGGCACCGGTTGGATCCGACACCGCGGATGGTGCGCTCCGGGTTGACCGTGCCGGAGCCGTTGACCCAGCGGCCGTTGCCGATCTCGGCGATGAAGCGGCTCTTGATCGTCGCGTCGGCCTGCACCCGCGAGTCGCCCCAGTAGCCGTTGGCGCAGCCCGGCTGGCCCGCCGGGGCGCCGTTGCACTGCCACTGCGTCTGGGCGTCCCAGTTGGTGTTGATGTAGGCGACGGCCCGGATCACGTCGGCGTTCGCGGCGATGTAGCCGAAGAAGTCGGCGTACCAGATGTTCCAGATGCTGTCGCCGGTGGTCGGCTGCGGGTTCTTGGCGAAGATGCAGCTGGAGGTCTTGGCGCCGGTGGTGAAGCCCTGCGGCGACGCCTCGGCGATCATGACCGGCTTGCTGTGCGAGCGGGCGAACGACAGCACCCGGTCCTGCAGCGCCCGCGGCGAGGTCGACGGGGCCTTGCAACTCCACTGCACCTGGTTGTACGTCGCGCCGTAGAAGGCCGACATGGCCACCCAGTCGACGTACGCGTCACCCGGGTACCACACGTCGAAGTGGTTGGCGGCGGTGACGATGTAGTTGTACTCGGGGTTGTTCGGGCTCTCGTTGATCGGCCACGCGGCCGACTGCCACACGGTGGCGACCTTCGTCGCGCCGAGGGCGTCGATCCGTCCCTTGATGTACTGGAACGCGGCCTTGTAGAAGTCGGCGTTGTAGCAGTTCCACGGGCCGTCGTACTCGTAGCCGATGCGCAGGAACACCTCGCGGCCGGTGCCCTTGAGCCAGTTCACCATCTCGTCGACCTTGGCCCGGTACGACGTGATCAGGTTCGGGTTGCCGGCGGTCACGTCGGCGTCGTTGCGGCCCATGATGGCGCGCAGCGGCTGGTTGCCGCAGCCGCTGGTGGCGTCGGACAGGTACAGGCCCACCGCCAGCGCGGCACCCGGGTACTGGCTGAGCGTCGCCGGGAAGTCGACCGTGCCCGAGCCGTAGTCGACCGGGCCGTAGAAGCCGGCCAGCGGTCCGGGCGAACCGCCGAGCAGCAGGTTCGTGTACAGCGTGACGCCGCCGGGCCGGGGCACCGAGGCGTTCGGGTCGAGCACGTCGCGCTTGTAGTCGGCCAGGGTGCTGGAGTCCTGGCCCATGAACATACGGATCTTGCCGTTGGCGGGCAGGTTGCGCCCGCTGACCGCCGCCTGCGCGGACGGCGCGGCGAGCAGCGTCAGTGCGGCGGTCGTGGCGACCGCCAGGGCCGCGCTCAGTACGCGGCCGGTGAGGGAACGGGACATCACATCTCCGGAAGTCGAGAGTGGAGCGGCGTCGAGTGCACGCACGCTAGCTCTGTTGCGAAGACGTAGTCCCGACTTTTCGAGAATGTTTCGAACGTCGACCCCTTTATCAGGGAAATCCCCGATGGCGGAGTTGACGGGCACCAGCACACTGGCCCGATGGGCAATGAGATCACCGACGGTGAGATCGTCGTCTCCGGCTTGACCAAGCACTACAAGCAGGTCAAAGCGGTTGACGGACTCTCTTTCACCGTCAAACCCGGTCGCGTGACCGGCTTCCTCGGGCCTAACGGCGCGGGCAAGACAACTACTCTGCGTATGCTGCTGAACCTGGTCGCGCCCACCGCGGGCACGGCGACGATCGGCGGCGTACGCTACGCCGACCTGGCCGACCCGCTGCGCGCCGTGGGCGCCGTGCTCGAGGCGTCCAGCGCGCACAAGGGCCGCACCGGCCGCAACCACCTGCGCGTCGTCTGCGCCTCGGCCGGTCTGCCGGACTCGCGCGCCGACGAGGCGCTCGAACTGGTCGGCCTGGCCTCGGCGGCCAAGCGCAAGTTCAAAGGCTATTCGCTGGGTATGAAGCAGCGCCTGGGCATCGCCGCCGCCATGGTCGGCGACCCGAAGGTGCTCATCCTGGACGAACCGGCCAACGGCCTGGACCCCGAGGGCATCCGCTGGATGCGCGACCTGCTGCAGAAGCTCGCGGGCGAGGGGCGCACCGTGCTGGTCTCCAGCCACCTGCTGTCGGAGATGGAGCTGCTGGCCGACGACATCGTCATCATCGCCGCCGGCAGGCTGATCGCCCAGGGGACCGTCGAGCAGGTGATCGGCCAGGCAGGCAGCGTGGGTACGGTGCGCGTACGCACGCCGCACCCCGACACCCTGCTCGGCGCCCTCGACGGCGTCACCGCCACCCCCGGCGAGGACGGAGCCCTGGTGCTGACCGGCGTCACCGCCGAGCAGGTCGGCGACGCCGCGCTGCGGGCCGGGGTGGCCCTGCACGAACTGGTCACTGAACGCCCCGACCTGGAGCGGGTCTTCCTCGACCTCACGGCGGGCAAGGAGGGAATCCGGTGAGGCTCATCCGCAGCGAGTTCCTGAAGATCCGCACCACCAACGTGTGGTGGCTGTTCTCCATCGGCGCGCTGGGCCTGCTCCTGGTGGCCTTCGCGCTGAACGCGTTCCAGATGCACTTCGTGATGGACTCGCCGAGCGAGATGACCTCGGGCGGAGACCCCGAGGTCGCCGCGCAGCTGTCGGCGATGACCGCACCCGTCGCGCTCACCTCGTACATGGTCACCTCAGGCCAGTACTTCGGGATGATGTTCGTGATGCTCATCGGCATCATCACGGTGACCAACGAGTTCTACCACCAGACCGCGACCACGACGTTCCTGGCCACCCCGCACCGCAGCACGGTGGTCCTGGCCAAGGCCGCCGTCGGCGGCCTGTTCGGCATCGTGCTGTGGCTGGTGACCACCGCGATCACCATCCCGGCCACGGTCGTGTACCTCAACGCCGAGGGCATCACCCCGGCCCTGGGCGACGGGGCGGTCATCCGGGCGATCCTGCTCAACGGCCTGGCGTACGCGCTGTGGGCGCTGATCGGCATCGGCATCGGCGTGCTCATCCGCAGCCAGATCGGCGCCACCATCAGCGCGATGGTCGTCTACACGGTCGGCACCTTCGCCGTGTCGATCATCGTCAGCGTGCTGCACAACCTGCTGCACTGGGACTGGATCGACAACATCCAGTGGGCCATGCCGTCCCTGGCGTCGACCCTGATGACCAGCGGCACCGACGTGCCGGGGCAGCCGCACTACTGGGTGGGCGCGCTGGTGCTGCTCGCCTGGGCCCTCGTCACCGGCCTCATCGGCACCATCCTGACGCGTACCCGCGACGTGTCCTGAGCACCCGGTCGGGGGCCGCCGCGGTCGGCGCGGCCCCCGACCGCCCCCTGCCCCGACGGGCACCCGGGCGCGCCTGCACTGCGGTAGCCTCCCGCTCGCACCTTTCTGCGACAGACGAGGAACCCATGACCGAGCAGCCCCACGACCACGCGCCCGATCGCCCGCGCTGGCTGAGCTCGCCGCGCAACAAGCTCAAGCTGGTCGCCATCCTCGGCGGGCTGACCAGCGGCCAGGCGCTGCTGCTCAACGCCGTGTCCAGGACGCAGCTGCTGAACGAGGTCACCCTGGCGCGCACCGTCGCGACCGCCGCCGCGTCGCTGGCGATCTGGCTGCTGGCGCGCGCCACCAAGCCCGCACCCGGGCTGCGTCTGCTCGCGCTGGTGCTGCTCGGGCTCGTCACCGTGCTCGGCATCGTCGGCCCCTGGCTGACCGCCTCGATCGGACCGGTGCTGGCGCTGTTCGGCGCGGCCTTCAGCGTCCTGATCTCCGTGTTCGTCTACCGCACCATCGAGGCGCACCGGCACGAACTCGAACACGGGATCCAGCCTCACTGACCGGTACCGGGACGGCGGCTCAGCCGGCGATGGCGAGTCGCAGTGGCAGCGGCTCGGTGGGGCCGTCGTGCCAGGCCTCGATCGTCAGCTGGGACGGCTCGGTCACGCCGATGCCGTCGCGCAGCGCGGCGACCAGACGGGCGGTCAGGGCGTCGTACTGTGCCGAGGGGGCGGGCCAGGGCAGGTCGCACCACCAGTTCGGCTCCAGCTGCTCCTGCGGGGGCTGCCAGCCCCAGGCCGCCAGCGACGCCTGCTGGGCCTGGTCCAGCTGCTCGTCGGCAGGCAGGAACACGTTGCCGACCACCTCGGCCCGCAGCAGGCGGGGCAGCTGCTGGAACTGCACGATCCGGTGGCCGTGCCGCAGCAGCACCGTGTCCCCGGCCGCCAGCGCGGCCAGGTCCTGACGCAGGCGCGCGGCGAAGTCGTCCCAGCCGGTCACGCCAGCGCCGCCGTCGGGTCGGAGACGGCGAACTGCGGCTCGGCCCAGTTGCCCGACACCGTCCAGGAGCTGCGGGTGATGGTCAGCACGCCGTTGGGCAGCCGCCAGCGCTGCGCGGGAGCGGCGCCGGGCAGGGACTCGTCGGCCGGGCCCAGCACGGCGGTGGCGTCGGCGACGACCTGCACGAACGCGTCGTTGAGGTCGGCCAGGGTCTGCTCGGAGCGCTCCGGCGCGCGGGTGCTGAGTTTGATGTCGACGTACTGCACGCTGCCGCGGGCGACCGCGATGGTGTTGCGCAGGCCCGGCACGCCCCACTGCGGCTCCGCCAGGACCGCCCCGTCGGGGATCTGCACCGCGACGCTCCAGTGCAGGTGCGCCAGCAGCGCGGGCAGCTCATCGGCCGACCAGCTCCAGCGCCAGTCCCGCACCGCCGTCAGCACGTCGCGCACGACGGGTGAGGCGATCGGCTGCACGGTCGTCACTGCTGCTCCTGTCCCTGGTAGCCGGCCAAGCGTATCGTGTCGGCCCGCAGCCGGTCCGGGTCGAGGACCGCCTCCTGGATCGTGATCGTGCCGTCGTCCTTGCCCCGCACCACGATGCAGCGGATCTTGCCATCGGCGGCGAGCCGCTGCATCCGCTCGGCCAGCTCCGGGTCGGCGGCCAGCGCCTCGGCGAGTTTGTAGTCGATCTCGAGCACGCCGTGGACGTACTCCGGCGAGGTCTGCTCGCTGTTGATCAGCTCGCCGTCGGGGTCCTCCGGGTTCTCCACCCACCGCGTGCCGAGGCTGGAGCCGACGCCCTTCTCCTCGAGGATGACGATGCCCGCGTCGTTCGCCTCGACCAGGATCCGGTCGAAGTTGTCCGGCCGCCCCTGCTCGTCCACACCCCCGGTCACCAGCGTGCTGCCGGTGAACACGTGCTCGGTCAGGTAGTCGCCCGCCAGCAGGCCCAGTCGCTCGCTGGAGCGCACCAGGTCGACGCCCTGCGCACGGTACTGCGCCATCGCCGTGATGAGCTGCGCGAACTCGACGTCGGACAGCACGCCTTCCATCGTGTCGCGGAAGTTCTGGGTGTTCTGGTTGTCGCCGCCGAAGGTGCTGCGGGTGACGTCGAACCCGGCCGCCGTGATCGCGGGCAGCAGCGGCGTCACCATGGTGTCCCAGGTCGCCCGGCGGTCGGCCTGGATCTGCCGGTTCACCCCGGCCTCGGCGACGATCGCCGCGCCCTCCGGGGTGGCCGGGTCGACGGCCACCGGACGCGGCGCGGGCAGCACCGCACCGGCCAGATCCTCCGGCGGCAGCTTGTTGTCGTCGTACGTGAAGCCGCCGCCGATGTTCTGCAGCTGCCCGAGGCTGGTGCGGCGGGTGCCGACCCGGTCGCCGGGGAAGTGGTCGAAGCCGTCGGTGCCCCGCCTGAGCTCGCGCCGCCGGGTCGGGTCGAAGCGGCCGGTCCCGCTGAGCTCGCCCGCGTCGAAGCGCGGCACGTCGTCGGCGGAGTCGGGCGTCTGGTCGGTCGTGCCCGGGGCCGCCGGCGCGGGCGTACCGGCCGCGGCGAGGTCGGCGGCCCAGTGGCCGGGCGGGGCGTCCGGGATCGGGGTGGCCCGCAGGTCCGGGTCGACGACCACGCCGTCCATCTGCACCACGCCGCTGGTGAACGGCGGGCGGCCCATCCGGGTGCCGCCGTCGTAGTAGCGGATCTCGCCGTCGTGGTTGATGACGTTGACGACGTGGGCGGTGCCGTCCGGGCGGGAGAAGCAGACGATCGCCTGCGCGCCCGGACCGTTCTGGAGCAGCTGCTGCTCCAGCCGGTCGAACCCGGCGGTCAGGGCGTCCGCGGCGTGCTGCGGGTCGCTGTCGGACAGCCCCGTGGCCAGCTGCTGGAACTGCCCGCCCATGAAGTCCTGCACCCGCACGTGCCCGTCCGGCTGCGGCGGCGGGACGCTGCCGTCGGTGGTGGGCGTGCGACCCGCGGCCACCCGCGGCAGGCCCGCGTACGTCGAGGCGAACGACAGCGCCCGGTCGACGCAGGCCGTGGCCCGGGTCGGGTCGGCGCTGGGCGGCACCGGGTCGAACGTGCCGGCCCAGCCGGTCTCCGGGTCGGTGTGCGCGGCGAACGAGCCGTCGGCGTTGCGGGGCAGCGACGCCTCAAGGTCGCGCTGCTGAGCGGCGGTCGGCATGGTATGGCCGTCGGGGTCGCCGTAGTTGCGGCTGTCCTCGACCGCGGGCGGCGGGCCGCCGGTGGGCTGCGCCGCCGGGTCGAGGCCACCCGGCGCCGGGGTGGTGCGATCGTTGGCGGCCTGCAGCGCGTCGCTGAGGATCTGGCGGCTCCGGCGTACGTCGTCGCCGATGTCCGCGTCGTCGCCGGTGCGCCGGTCGGCGTACAGGGACTGCACGGAGGTCTCGGCGCGGACCCGCACCCGGGCCAGGTCGACCAGCTGCCCGCCGAGGTGGTGCGGGCTGAGCGCATCGCGGTGCGTGGCCACCCACTGCATCGCCGCCGTGATCTTCGCCGCACGCTGGAGCCGGGCCGCGTCGTGATCGGACAGCTGGCCAGACGTCGACGAGTCCGCCGCCGAGGTATCGGCCGCCGCCTGTCCATCCCGGCTCGGTCCGCCGCCCGGAGCCTGCGGACCCGTGCCCTGGCCAGGAGCGGCGCCCTGCGGGCGAGCGTCACCGGCCGCCGGACCACCCTGCGCGGGTGAGGTGGCCGGGCCGCCCGGCGTTCCAGGCGCGGGGCTCGGCGTCGCGGTGGACCCACTGCTCGGTGCGGCTCCGCCCGGCTGCCCGGGGACGTTCGGCGAGCTGCCACCCGATTGGACGCTCGTCCCCGAACCACCGGTGCTGACGTTGGCGTTCGTGCTGGCGTTCGTGCTCGTCCCGGTATTCGTGCTGGTGCTGGGGTTCGTGCTGGTGCTGGTGCTGGAATTCGTGTTCGTGCTGGCGCTGGGGGTCGTGTTCGTGCTGGTGCTGGCGTTCGTACCCGTGTTCGTGCTGGTGCCGACACCGGTGCCTGGGGTCGTGCTGACGTTCGCACCGGTGCTGACATTCGAACCCATGGAGGTGGAGGCGAGGCCGGTCGGGCTGGAGCCTGTGCTCGCGGCGAGGCCGCCTGTGGTGCTCACGGCCGGTCCGGCCAGTGAGGTCGGGCGGGCACCGGTGGGCTGGCCGGACTGGGCGCCGCTGGTCCCGGGCGCGGGGGCGGCGGACTGCTGGCCGGTCGACGCCTGGCTCAGGCCGGGGCCGCCTGCGGCCTGCCCGCCTGCCGCCTGCTGGGCCGCCGCCTGCTGCGCGGCCGCGTTCTGCTGCAGCGCGGCCTGCTGGGCGACCTGCTGTGACGGCGGGGTCGCGTTGGCGACGGAGGTGGTGTCGACCCGCACTCCGGCGGCGGTGGCGTCGACGCTGACGGCGGGCGGCGCGGCGGTGCCGCTCAGCGACGGGCCGAAACTGGGATCGCTGTAGCCGCCGGTGTTCGTATGGCCGCCGGAGCCCTGGTCGCCGCCGGTGCCGGTGCTCGTCGTCGTGACCGGATTGCCAGCTGACGTGGTGGTGGAGACCGGGCTCGCGGTGCTCACGTCCACCGACAGCGGCTGGTTGGCGCCGTTGACCAGATTGTTCAGATTCTGGACCTGGGTGTTGATGCTGTCGGTCAGCCCGTCGAGGTGGTTGGTGCCCTGCCCGAGCACGCTGGAGCGGCCACCGGAGGCGGCTGCCATGCCGACGTCGTCCCAGCCGGGCACGTTCCCGGTGGCGAGGTTGCCCGCGACGTCTCCAGCCACCTCACCGGCGATGTCGTTGCGCAGCGTACGGGCGAAGCCCTGGCCGGGGCCGAGGGACAGGCCGACGCCCGCCGCGGCGAAACCGCCCGCGAAACCGGCCACCCCCGACATGCCGATCTGCATGACGTCGAGGCCGTCGCGGTGGCCGTCGGCGATCTGCGCCCCCTGGATGGCGGTCTCGGTGACCAGCTCCTCCAGGGCCTCCTTGGCACCCTCTTTGACCATCTTCTTGAGCGCGGCCTTGGTGAGCTCCTTCATGCCCTTCTCGGCCAGCTTCTTCAGCAGCTTCTTGAGGATCTCCTTGATCGTCAGCTGGGTCGCGACCTGCACCGCCGGGATGCCCGCCGACGCGGCGCCGAAGGTGCAGAACGCCGCCACGATCAGGGCGATGACCTCGATGACGAACAGGACCAGCTCGATGTAGAACTCGATCTTCGCGGCCTGGATGTCCTGCCCGGCGGCCTGGACCACCTGCCCCATCACGTCGAGGACCATTATGAGCTGCGGCAGCGCGGCCTCGTCGGTGGCGCCGAGCTTGTCCCAGCTCAGCTTGATCGCCTCGCCGAGCTGCGTCTGGGTGCCGCCGGTGGCGTAGACGGCGCTGGTCACCTGCGCGGCGGCGTCGCGCAGCGGCGCGTCGGCCAGGTCCGCGGCCCGGAACCACTCGTCCGCCAGGTCCCAGATGGTCTTCTCGTTGCCGTCGGGCCAGTCGGCGCCGATGACCCACTCCAGCAGCGGCCGCACCTCGCTCGGCACGTGCAGCAGCTCCAACGGGTTCGGGATCGGCGACGGCAGAAAGGACATCGTCCTCCCTCCTCACCGGACACCAGCACCCCGACCCGAACCTGCAAGCTACCGCAAAGCCCGCCACCCCGCCTCCCCGCCTGGGCGTGGGCTGCGCGAGGTGCGGAGTGCGGCGGGGGAAGGGTCTTCGCGGTAGATTCGCGCGGTGAGTGTGTTCAGCCGGCGGGACGCGGAACTGGTCGCGGCGGGACTGGCCCGGTCGTACAGCGACCCGGCGGGCCGCCCGTGGCGCGGCTGGGTGCAGGAGTTCCCGGACGCGTTCGTCGTCTGGACCACTCCGGCCGACGGCCAGCCGCCGGTGCCGGGCAGCGGCGCGAAGACCCTCTACGAGCGCGCGTCCGGCGCGGAGGCCGTGTTCGGCTCGATCGGCGCCGAGCAGGCGCACGAGCAGTGGCGGCGGCAGGACTCCCCCGCCGCGCGCCGGGCCGTGGACGCGGTGGCGCGCCTGGGCCGCGCGAGCGGCCGGGACAACGCGTTCACCAGCAGTGTCGTGCTGCAGACGGCCGACGGCGCGGTGCACGCGGCGGTCGGCAGCAAGGTCGACCGCGCCCCGTCCCACCACCGGCTCGTCGCGGCCTGGCTGGCGGCGCAGCCCGCCGGAATGGCCGTACGCGGCCAGGACCGGCACGCCGAACTCATCGTCCTGTCCGACTGGCTGCTGCGCACCGACGCCGGGCGCGGCGCGGCGGGCCTGCCCGGCCTGACCTTCGAGCAGGCGCGCCTCGGCCTGGCCGGGGCGCGGGTGCGGCTGCGGCAGGTGCGCGACGGTGCGGTCGACGAGTCGGACCTGGCCACGCCGTGCGCCGGGTGCCTGCGCGCCTGGGTCGAGTTCGGACTGCTGGAGTCGGACCTGCTGCGGCTGACCGACCCGCTCACCCCCGATCCGCGCCTGGAGCTGGCGGGCACCCGGTTCCCGGGCCTGGTGTCGGCGGCGCTGCACGGCGGCGGCTGGGGCGCCTTCCCCGACGCCGCGCAGCGGCTGGACCTGGCCGAGGCCGTGGTCGACCAGATCGCCGAGCAGACCGGGCTGGCCCCGCTGGCCGCCGCCCGGCAGGTGTTCGCCGAGTTCGGGCCCTCGCTGGCGGTGCCGGTGCGCGGCCGCGGCGTCAAGGAGTGGATCACTCCGTACCAGGTGGGGCATCCGGGGTTGACCGGGGTCGGCACGGTGCTGGCGGATCTGGGCCACCGGCTCGGCCGGGCGGTGTTCCCGATCGGACACGATGACGGCGGCGCGGTGTTCGCCGTCGACCAGACGGGCCGCTTCTTCGCCGCCGACCAGGGCGGCGAGTGGTGCTACGGCGAGGGTTTCGACGTCGCCGTCACCGCGCTGACGCTGGGGCAGGCGCCCCGGCGGGTGCGCGAGGACGGCACGCTGGAACTGATCGGACTGGAAGGAATCTGAGCGGTGCGTTTCGCTGACCGGCACGCCAACGACGACCTCATGGCCCGCTTCGACGAGGTGTACGACCGCTACACCAGGCTGCGCGGCGGCCTGGGCACCCTGCAGGCGCGGATGAAGGAGCTGCACGGCACCGCCGCGACCCGCGACCGCCTGGTCCAGGTGAAGGTCGGCCCGCAGGGCCAGCTGGTGGAGCTGGTCATCCACGACGACGCCTACCGCCGCTACCCCGCCCGCGAGCTGGGTACGGTGATCACCGGGCTGACGCAGACCGCGGCGGCCCAGGCGGCCGAGCAGCTGCAGCAGCTGCTCGGCGAGTTCATGCCGCCGGACACCGGCGCGGCCGAGTTCGTGCGCACCGGCGACTTCGGGTCGCTGCTGCGCCGCGCCGACGCGGCCGCCGAGCAGGCCGCGGAGGAGCACAGTGGCTGACGAGCGCAAGATCTACGTCGACACCGCCGGTGCGGTGCGGGCGGGCAAGGAGATCGCGGAAGCGGGCAAGGACCTCGCCGACCTGCACCGCGACATCGGCCGCCTGATCCAGTCGCTGTCGGCCGGACCGCCGTGGAGCATGGACAAGCTCGGCAAGGTGGTCGAGAAGGGCGACGGCGGCGAGAACAAGGGCTACCGCGTCAACGAGGCGGAGGTGCTCAAGGCCTGGGAGCAGGTCGCCAAGGCCGTCGAGGCGCTGGGCGTCAACGTGCAGAACGCGATCGCGAACGTGGTCGGCGCCGACGTCAAGAGCGACGCCACCATCCAGTCGGTACGCCAGCCCGGCCCCAACGTCCGCCGCATCTGACGACACGGCACGGGCGGACCCGGCGGGCCCGCCCGTGCGCTGACGTACGCCACCCGGTCAGCGGACGGCGACCCGCTCCTCCTCGGCCAGCTCGGCCTCGGCGGCGGCCCGGTCAGCCTCGACCGTGCGCTTGGCGGCCAGCTCCGACTGGATGTCGTCGTGGCGGCGCTGCAGGTCGCGCATCTCCGCGCGCTGCGACTGCAGCTCCCGGCGGGCGGCCATGCGGCGCCGGGCCCGCCGGCCCGCCCCGCCGAACATCATCATCAGCCCGACCAGGACCAGCGCCCCGGCCGCGGCTCCGACCACGAACACCTGACCGACGGTCGGATCAGCGTGGTAGCCGAACAGCTCGACCGTCCCCGCCGGGGCGGTGAACAGGCCGTCGTTGTTGAGGAAGGCCGCGAGGGCGAGCCCGCCCAGGCCGAGGACCAGCAGCAATCCCAGCAGAATCATCGTTTCGCCTCCTGCCCAGTGGCAGCGGTCGTGGGTGTCGGGGGTGTTACCGGCGACCGGATACCCACCCCCGCCGCCCGCAAACCCCGCCCGCCGCAGCCGACCGGTTCAGCTCGCGTTCGGGTCGCCGCACAGGTGGGCGTAGACCCCGGCGACCTGGAGCACCCGCTGGACCATGCCGTCGGTGTTGACCAGCCGCATCCTGCTGCCGACCGTGTCGGCCAGCTTGCGCACCCGTACGAACACGTGGATCGCCGAGGAGTCGATGAAGCCGACCCCGCCCAGATCGACCAGCACCTGGCGGCCGGGGTGCGCGGTGATCTCCGCCGACAGCCACTCCTGCAGTTCGGGCGCGGAGGCGAAGTCGATCTCTCCGGCGAGCAGGGCGGTCACGGTGTCCCCGGCCACGCGGAGTTCGTGACGGAGCGGGGGCACGGCGGCAGTCACGCTGGCCTTTGTAGCACGCCGGACCGTGTCCCTGTCGCGCATTGGCCTCCGGCCACGGCGGCGGTTTTCCGCCGACTCGGAGCCGACCGCGCTGACCTGCCCGGATGCCGCGACGGAACGGAGTGCGCGCCGTGAAGCGATGTTCGTCGTTGGCATGGCGAGGGCGTACGCGACGCGGAGGGCAGGCGCGAGGTGGCGGCAGGGCTGGCGCTGGTGGTGGTGGCGATCGCGGCGGTGATCGGGATGTTCGTCGGTTCGCGGTGGCGGACCGGGCCGGGCGGCGCCGCACCGCCGCGGGGTGGCCGCCGCGCGGTCGAGGCGGGGGTACGGGTGCTGCGCACCGGTGTCAGGCGGGTACGCCGGCGTACCCTGCGCGTGCCCCGCCTGTGGCGTCCCCGGCGCTGGCAGCGGCGTACGCTGCGCCCGGGCAACCGCAACACCTCGGCGTGACCGGCCTCAGCCGGGCAGCTCGCCGACGACCAGCCGCAGCGTGAACCGGCCGCCTTCGCGCTCCTGCGACACGTAGCTGCACACCTGGTACGCCAGCCACAGCCCCAGCCCGCCGACGTCGGCTCCGGTCGGCACGAGCCCGACGCACGGGTCCTGCGGCCCGTACCCGTCGTCGCTCACCGTCACCACCAGCCGCCGCGGGGCGGCCCACAGCTGGACGCCCACCCGCCCGCTGCCGTGGACCATCGCGTTGGTGACCGCCTCCGAGGAGGCCAGCAGCATCGCGTCGACGTCGTCGGCGGACAGGTCGGTCCGCGCCGCCAGCTTCACGACGGCCGCCCTGGTCTCGGCCAGCGTCGGGTCGGCCAGCGCGGCATGCGGCGCTTCGACCTCGATCGGGTCGCGCCACACCGCCGGCTGGCGCCGCAGGAACTCCTCGGGCTGCTCGTACGCGCCGTTGGCGCGCGGCCCGTCGGCGGTGGCCACATGCGGGTGGGTGCGCAGCACGTGGTCGAGCACCCCCGGCGGGGTGACCCGGGTGTCGTACGGGCACAGCCCCCACACCGGCCAGGCGTCGTAGGCCCGGTTGACCACCGCCTCGTAGCGGGCCCACCACTCCCACGGCACCCCGACGCCGGGATGCGGCACGTCCCCGGCCACCCGGATCTGCCGCGCCCCCGCGGCGACCCGCTCGTCGAACAGCTCGCCGTAGCGGCGGATCGCCGGAGCGGGCTTGGCGTACTGCTGGTCGCCGTCGACGTACAGCAGGTCGCGGGCGGTGCCCAGGGCGGCGCGGACCAGCTCCTGGCGATGATCGGCGAACGCCACGATGACCGGCTCCCCCGCCGCCAGGCCGTCGGCCAGGAACGGCACCACCAGTTCGAGGAACTGCTCGTCCGACTGGTAGAAGGCGGTCTCGTGGTAGAAGCCGTGGTGGCCTGCGGCGGCGCCGGTCCTCATGACGCGGTCTTCCGGGGCCGGGGCTCTTCGCGCATCCGGGCACCCCTCGCCGAAAACTGCCGACGGTGCCTCCGCACCGCGCGGGCGAGAACCAAACGTAGCACGTTGTTCACAAGCGGGCCCAGTTCCTTTCCACGCAGGTGAGCGGGGCGATGAATATCGGGTCGCGCCCGGGGTGGCGATCGAGCACACTTCCACCTCGGCACGACCGACGGGGGAGACCATGCCTTTCGAGACGATCACCGATACCAGCGCGCCGCTGCGGCTGTGGGCCGACCCGGCCACCATCGACGAGCGCGCGCTCACCCAGCTGCGCAACGTCGCCGACCTGAGGTGGACGCACGCCGTGGCCGTGATGCCCGACGTCCACGTCGGCATCGGCGCGACCGTCGGCTCGGTCATCGCCATGCGCGGCGCGGTGTCGCCCGCCGCGGTCGGCGTCGACATCGGCTGCGGCATGACCGCCCAGCTCACCTCGCTGCGCGCCGACCAGCTGCCCGACGACCTGTCGAAGCTGCGCGCCGACATCGAGAAGGCGATCCCGGTCGGGCAGGGCGCCCACAAGCACTCCGTCGACGTGAACCACCTCGACACCGGCCTGCGCGGCTGGCACCAGTTCTGGACCGGCTTCGACGACCTGACCGCCCAGCACGTGCTGCACCGCAAGGGCCGCGTCATGCAGCAGCTCGGCACGCTCGGCGGCGGCAACCACTTCATCGAGGTGTGCCTGGACACCGAGAACCGGGTGTGGCTGATGCTGCACTCCGGCTCCCGCAGCATCGGCAACGACCTGGCGCAGTACCACATCGCCAAGGCCAAGGACCTGCCGCACAACGCCGACCTGCCCGACCCGGACCTGGCCGTCTTCGTCACCGGCGAGCCGACCATGGACGCCTACCGGCGCGACCTGTTCTGGGCCCAGGACTACGCCAGGCGCAACCGCGCGGTGATGATGGCGCTGCTGCGCGGCGTGATCGCCAAGCACGTACGCAAGGTGAGCTTCGAGCCGGAGATCTCCTGCCACCACAACTACGTGGCCGAGGAGGTGCACGGCGGCACCGAGGTGCTGGTCACCCGCAAGGGCGCGATCCGGGCGGGCTCCGGCGAGCTGGGCATCATCCCCGGCTCGATGGGCGCGTCCTCGTTCATCGTGCGCGGGCTCGGCTCCGACGCGGCGCTGCGGTCGGCCTCGCACGGCGCCGGTCGCAGGATGAGCCGCATGCAGGCGCGGCGCCAGTTCAACGCCCGCGACCTGGTCGAGCAGACCAAGGGCGTGGAGTGCCGCAAGGACGGCGGGGTGGTGGACGAGATCCCGGCCGCGTACAAGGACATCGACCAGGTCATGGCGCAGCAGTCGGACCTGGTCACCGTCGAGGCGCGGCTCAAGCAGATCATCTGCGTCAAGGGCTGACCGCCTCCGGCGCCTTTAATCGACGCTGGCCTATCCAGTGGAAGGTTCCTCGACATCCGTCCACTGGATAGGCCAGCGTCAATAGGCGATCACGGCCGCGAATGCGGCTGCCATTCCTCCACGAGCAGCCCCAGCATCACCTCGTCCAGCCACTCGCCCATCACCCACGCCGACGCGCGCAGCACGCCCTCGCGGACGAAGCCGTTGCGCTCGGCCGAGCGCAGCATCGCGGTGTTGTCGGCCAGCGTGTCGATCTGCAGCCGGTGCAGGCCGCGCACCACGAACCCGTAGTGGCACAGCACCCCGACCACGTCCGTGCCGTACCCCTTGCCCCGGGCGGCGGGCAGCAATCCCATCCCGATGTGCGCGAGCCGGTGGTGGGTGTCGATGCCCCACAGCGCCGCCATGCCGACCAGGGCGCCGCTGCCCAGCTCGACCACGGAGAACGGGACGCGCCCCGGCGCCAGGTCGTCGGGCACGAGCCGCGGATCCTTCGAGCCGGGCGTGATCGGCCGCCACGGACTGCCCTCGGCCCGCGCGGAGCCGGCCACGTCGTCGAAGAGCTCGGCGTGCAGGATCGGCATGTCCTCTTCGCGCCGGGCCCTGAGCCCGACCTTACTGCCTCTCAGCATGCAGGCTTCCTATCCGACCCGGGCTGAGCGGCGCAAACCGTTTACCGCCACTCAGCGCAGGTGCGCTGGCACAAGCGCCGCGGACGGCGAAAGCGTCACACGAATGTGCCGTTTTCCACAGATCGCGGCGTTTTCGTGGCGGGCGGCCGTCCCTTGGGTAGGCGACCGTGGATGGGGAGGGAAGGCGCATGACCACAGTGCTCGACCAGCGCTACGAACTGCTGGAGCAGATCGGCCAGGGCGGTATGGCCACCGTCTGGCGCGGCTTGGACCTGCGCCTGCGGCGACCGGTCGCGATCAAGGCGCTCGGCGCCGCCATGCTGCAGGACCCCGACATGCGGCAGCGGTTCTGGCGCGAGGCGCAGACCATCGCCGCCCTGGCCCACCCCGCCATCGTCGCCGTGTACGACGTCTCCGTCGACCGCGACCGCGCGTACGTCGTGATGGAGCTCGTCGACGGCCCTTCGGTGGCGCGCCTGCTGGACGACGGCCCGCTGCCGGTCGCCCAGGCCCTCGATCTGGCCGCCCAGACCTGCGCCGCCCTGGCCGCCGCGCACGCCCTCGGGGCGGTGCACCGCGACATCACGCCCGGCAACCTGCTGCTGGCGGAGTCGGGTGCGCTGAAGGTGTGCGACTTCGGCATCGCCGCCTGGGAACAGGACGCCTACCCTGCCCTGGCCGCCGGCACCCCCGGCTACATCGCGCCCGAGCAGACCCGGGGCGGCCCCGTCGACGCCCGCACCGACCTGTACGGCCTCGGCTGCGTCCTGTACGCGATGGTCACCGGCGCCGCCCCCGGGCTCGTCGTCGTCCCACCCGACCCGGCACCGCCCGCCGTGGCCGACCTGATCTCCCGCCTGACCGCACCCGACCCCGCCGACCGGCCGGCCAGCGCGCACGACGTCGCCGCCGAACTGGACCGGCTGCGCACCGCCGCGTCCGGCCCGGCGCACGTGGTCGCGGCGCCCGCCACCACCCAGGTGATGACCGCCCAGCCGCCCGCGGGACGGGCCCGGGTGCCGGTCCCCGGCCCGCCGACCGCCCTGGACCTGCCCGCAGCGGTGCCGGGGCCCCGGGGCGGCAACCGCTGGCTGCGCCCCGTACTGGTGGCGTGCGGGCTGGTCACAGCGGTGACCGCGGTGATGCTGGGGCTGCTCCTGCTGCAGACGGCCGGGCAGCGGGCGGGCGTGCCGTTCGCCGGGGCCACCTCGGGCGCAGCCTCGCCGGTGGCAGCCTCGCCGGTGGCGGCCAGTCGCCCCGACGCGCTGCTGCGGTCGCTGGCGCAGGAGGTGGACCGGCTGGCCGACTCGGGTGCGCTCGACGACCGCGCGGTGCGCGACCTGCGCAAGAAGCTGTCCGATCTCGACAAGCGGCTGCGCAAGGGCGAGGGTCGCGAGCAGGCCCAGGACTTCATCGACCGCCTGCAGGACCTGCGCCGCGACGACCGGCTGCCGGCCCAGGGCTACGACCGCCTGGCCGAACTCGCCGGAGCCTTGGTGGCCGCCCTGCCCCGAGACGACGACTGACCAGCCCTGCGGCTTCCACCCGCACCGGCCCGACAACCACAAACCTGAACACATCCGCCACGAGATCGCCGTTTCCGGGCGAAGTGTCGGCCAACGGCCCGCGATCCGACCTCCAATGCCGATCTTGCACCAAGATCACGGGTTGGCGGGCGTACCGACGGCGGCCAGCACCGCCGGGTCCTGGCAGCCGCGGGCGAAGCCCTCGATGCGGCGGCGGATGTCGCGGCCCAGCAGCCACACCCCGATGCGGTCGGCGATCGGGCGCAGCAGCGCCGGCCGGGTGCGGAAGTTGTAGCGCCACGTGGCGACGGTGTGGCCGGGCTGCTCGGCTGGGGCGAACCGCCAGCCGCCGCCCATCATCTCGAAGAACCAGGGGCCGCGCACCATGTGCATGCCGACGTTGGTGGGCGGGTTGTACGAGACGTACTCGCTGACCATGGTCAGTCCGTGCCGGGAGCGGGTGAACGTGCGCACGCCCTTGGCCGGACGGGCGGCTCCGTCGAGCAGGTGCTGCTCCCGTACGAACGGATCCCAGCGGTAGCGGACCGCCCCGGTCGTCTGCGAGACGGCGAACGCGACGTCCGGGGTGACAGGCACGACCGCGACGGCCTGAACGACTGGCATACCACCCATCCTGCCCTATCCACGCCATTGCCATATATCGATCATCTTCGTTGCCGAAACGTGTCCCGCGGATTTGCCGGCGACAATGCTGTCCGCGGCAACAAATACCCTGGCCAGGTCGCACGCACGTCCCGACGCGACCGTCGAGTGACGAGCGACCGCGCGAACTGTGGCACGCGGATCGTATTGACAGACGTGCACGACGGGTCGAATCTTGCCAGAGAGCGCTCTCTGCTAGATCATTCCGCGCCCGCCGCGACGCGGCCTCCCGGCCGGCCGTGCCGCACCGTCCCGCACGACAGGGAGACCTCCATGCCCACCGCTCTCCGACCATCCGCCCGGCGACGGCCGGCGTACCTGCTCGCGGTGCTCGCCGCGACCACGGTGCTGCTGGCCGCGTACATCTTCGCCCTGGCCACCGGCAGCGCCCGCGCCGCCGACCCGCTCATCTCGCAGGGCAAGCCCGCCACCGCCTCGTCCACCGAGAACGCCGCCTCCCCGGCCTCGGCCGCGGTGGACGGCAACACCGGCACCCGCTGGTCCAGCGCCTTCGCCGACCCGCAGTGGATCCAGGTCGACCTCGGCGCCGCCGCGACCATCAGCCAGGTGGTCCTCAACTGGGAGGCCGCCTCGGCAAAATCGTTCCAGATCCAGGTCGCGGGCTCGGCGACCGGCCCCTGGACGAACGTCTACAGCACCACCACCGGCGCGGGCGGCATCCAGACGCTGACCGTCAGCGGGAGCGGCCGCTACGTCCGCGTCAACGGCACCGTCCGCAACACCGCCTACGGCTACTCGCTGTGGGAGTTCCAGGTGTTCGGCACCTTCCCCAGCGGCGGCGGCTGCACCACCGCCAACGCCGCACAGGGCCGGCCCGCCACCGCCTCCTCGGCCGAGAACGCCACGTTCGCGGCGTCGGCGGCCTTCGACGGCAACACCGGCACCCGCTGGTCCAGCCTGTTCGCCGACCCGCAGTGGATCCAGGTCGACCTGGGCACCGCCCAGCCGATCTGCCAGGTCGTGCTCACCTGGGAGGCGGCCTCGGCCAAGTCGTTCCAGCTGCAGGTCTCCAACGCGGCGACCGGCCCGTGGACGAACGTCTACTCGACCACCACCGGCACCGGCGGCACCCAGACCCTCGACGTCAACGGCAACGGCCGCTACGTACGGATGAACGGCACCGTGCGCAACACCGCCTACGGCTACTCGCTGTTCGAGTTCGCGGTGCGCCTGGGCGCCGGGGCGAGCAGCCCCAGCCCGAGCCCGCAGCCGAGCACCTCGCCCTCGCCCACCGACCCGAACAACTTCTGGGGCGACACCAGCAGCATCCCGGCCGCGCAGAACGTGGTCATGCTGAAGATCCTCAACCGGACCAACGGCAGGTACCCCGACAGCCAGGTCTTCTGGAGCTACAACGGCACCGCCCACTCCATCGCCGAGCAGCCGTACTTCGACATGCCCGTCAACACCGCGGGCCGGATGTACTTCTACCTCGGCTCCCCCAACAGCCTGTACTACGACTTCATCGAGTTCACGGTCGGGCCGTCGGTGTTCAACGGCAACACCACCCGGGTCGACGCCTTCGGGCTGAAGCTGGCGATGCGGCTGCACGCCAAGGACGGCTACGACGCGGCCGTGGGCGAGGACTACGCCACGTTCGCCGAGGACCGGGCGGTGACCTTCCAGAAGTTCATCAACGAGGTCCCGGCCGAGTTCGACCACCTGGCCACGGTGCAGGCGCCGTACCGGATCATCACGCCGGGCAGCGACGCCGCGTTCCGCACCGGCGGCCAGTACGCCAACTACCTGAGCAGCTACGCGGCGTCGGTCGGGGTCACCGCGACCACCTCCGACATCACCGGCTGCGCGGGCGTCCTGGCGGGCAACCCGAACATGTGCGCGGCGCTCAACCGGCACGTGGCGCACCTGCCGCAGTCGCAGTGGAGCACCGTGAGCAACTTCTACCAGGCCGCCCCGGCCAACTACTACGCCAAGTTCTGGCACGACCACGCCATCAACAGGCTCGCGTACGGCTTCCCGTACGACGACGTCACCGAGCAGTCCTCGTTCATCTCCCACGGCAACCCGCAGTACCTGCTGATCGCCGTCGGCTGGTGATCTACAAGGGCCGCTCCCCCGCGTGCGGAGGGAGCGGCCCTCCCCCGTCAGAAGAAACGCCAGTAGAGGTACGGCACGCAGACGGCCACCGTGATCGCGGTGACGATCAGGCCGTACCGGGTGAACTGCCAGAACGTGATCGGGCGGTGGGCCCGCTCGGCGATGCCCAGCATCACCACGTTGGCCGAGGCGCCGATCGCGGTCGCGTTGCCGCCCAGGTCGGCGCCGAGCAGCAGCGCCCACCAGAGCACGTGGTGCCCCTCGCCGCCGCTGTGCACCAGGTCGGCCACGATCGGGCTCATCGTCGCGACGTACGGAATGTTGTCGATCACCGCGGACAGCCCCGCCGACGCCCACAGCAGCAGCATCGTCGTGCCCCACAGCCGCCCCTCGGTCGCCTCGGTCGCCGCGTGCGACAGCCGGTCGATGACCCCGGTCTCGACCAACGAGCCGACCATGACGAACAGGCCGACGAAGAACAGCAGCGTGTGCCACTCGACGTCCTTGGCCACCTCGTCGGGGTCCAGGCGCGAGGCGGCGAGCAGCACCAGCCCGCCCACGATCGCTACGATAGCCGGATCCAGGTGCAGGACGGGATGCAGCACGAACCCGGCCAGCACCGCCGCCAGCACCACCAGGCTGACCGCCAGCAGGCGCGGGTTGCGGATCGCGTCGCGCTCGCGCATCGCCAGCACCGCCGCGGCCTTCTCCGCGTTCGGGCGCAGCGCGGCGCGGAACAGCCACCGGCACAGCGCCAGGAACACCACCAGGATGATCGCGACGATCGGCGCCATCACCGACAGGAAGTCGTTGAAGCCCAGCCCCGACTTGCTCGCCACGATGATGTTGGGCGGGTCCCCGATCAGCGTCGCCGCGCCGCCGATGTTGGACGCCATCACCTCGGCGATCAGGAACGGGGCGGCGGGCAGCCCCAGCCGGTCGCAGACGAACAGGGTCACCGGGGCGATCAGCAGCACGGTGGTCACGTTGTCCAGCCCGGCCGACGCCACCGCCGTGATGAGCACGAGCAGGACCAGCACCGGGTACGGCCGCCCGCGCGCCCGCTTCACCGACCAGATCGCCAGGTACTCGAACAGGCCGGTGCGGCGCAGCACGCCGACGATCAGCATCATGCCGATGAGCAGCACGATGACGTTCCAGTCCACGCCGGACTCGGGCGAGAAGAACGCCGTGTGCGCGTCGGTGGCGCCGATCAGCGCCATCGCCACCGCCCCGCCCAGCGCCGCGGCGACCCGGTGCACCCACTCGGTCGCGATCAGCACGTACGCCGTGACGAACACCGCCACGGCCAGCCACGCCTGGACCGTCATACCGGCATCACCCGGTCCAGCAGATTGTGCAGCGTCACCGCGCCGAGCAGCCGCCCGCGGTCGACCACGGCCACCAGCGGGCTGCGGGTGCGGGCCATCAGCGCGGCCAGTTCCAGCGCGGTCGCCGACGGGTCGACCACCGGCAGCTCGTGCGGCTGCGGGGGCAGGCACTCGCGCACCGACAGGTCGCCGAGCTCGCGCATGAACACGTCGGCGGCGGCCTCGTCGACGAGGTGGGCCAGCGTCGGGTCCTCCTGGCAGTAGCTCGGCACCGCCAGCCGCAGCACCTGGGTGCCGGGCAGCACCGCGAACGGCGCCCCGGACGCGTCCACCACGATGAGTCCGGGCAGGTCGGCGTCGGCGAGCATGCGCGCGGCGGCCAGGGCCGGAGTGGACAGCTCGACGGTCGGCCACGGAACGGCCAGATCGGATGCGCGCATGGATGGAGACACCTCTTCCGGTCGACGGCGAATACCGTGCCGACCAGACTTCCCGGCGCTCCGCTGCCCACCCTAGCGGTTGATCTCCCGTCCGCGCCATCCGCCGTCGCCGGGTCGCCGAAACGGACGATCCGCGCAGGCAGGGCGATATATCCGGACGGATGCCGGCCGGGCGCCGCGAGGAGCTGATAGCGGCCGCCGGGCGCCAGATACTGGTCGGGTAGGCGGCCCCACGAGATCGGAAGTGCGCTCATGAAAGCCACGGTGATGTACGGCGCCGGAGACGTCCGGGTCGAGCAGGTGCCCGACCCCGTCCTCCAGGAGCCGACCGACGCGGTCGTCCGCGTCGTACGCACCTGCGTCTGCGGCAGCGACCTGCACCCGTACCACCACCGGTCCGCCGAGGACGGGTCGACGACGATGGGGCACGAGTTCCTCGGCGTGGTGGAGGAGCTCGGTGCGCAGACGACCGGACTGGCCAAGGGCGACCTGGTGGTGGCGTCGTTCGCGTACCAGGACAACACCTGCGACTTCTGCCACGAGGGCGTGCAGACCTCGTGCCGCCACGGCGGCTTCTTCAACACCGCCCAGGCCGAGTACACCCGGGTCCCGCAGGCCTCCGGCACCCTGGTGCAGCTGCCGGTGGCCGAGGACTCGCCGCTGCTGCCCTCGCTGCTCACCCTGGCCGACGTGTACGGCACCGGCTACCACGCCGCCGTCTGCGCCGCGGTCAGCCCGCGCACCACGGTCGCCGTCATCGGCGACGGCGCGGTCGGCCTGCTCGCGGTCCTGTCGGCGCGCCAGCTCGGCGCCGAGCGGATCATCCTGATGGGCCGGCACAAGAACCGCACCGACCTGGGCCGCGAGTTCGGCGCCACCGACGTGGTCGCCGAGCGCGGCGCCGAGGGCATCGCCCACGTCATGGAGCTGACCGGCGGCGACGGCGCGCACGCGGTGCTGGAGGCGGTCGGCTACCGGGAGGCCTACGACCAGGCTGTGGGCGTGGTCCGGGCCGGGGGCATCGTCGCCCGCGTGGGCGTGCCGCAGTACGAGGAGGCGCCTGTCGGCTGGGCCAGCCTGTTCGCCGGCAACGTCACCCTCAACGGCGGCCCGGCGCCGGTGCGCGCCTACATCGAGGAGCTGATGCCCGCGATCCTCGACGGCAGCGCCGACCCCGGCAAGGTCTTCGACAGCACCGTCACCCTGGACGAGGTGCCCGACGGGTACCGCGCCATGGACCGCCGCGAGGCGCTGAAGGTCCTCGTCACGCCGTGACGTGCCGATCGGGCGGCGCCCCGTGACGCCGCCCGACCACCGTTCAGGCTCCGGCGGCGTCGAGCAGTGCCAGGTGATCTCGGTGCGCACGACGTCGAGCGCGGCGGCGGCGCAGCCGCCGGACCAGGGCCACGACCAGCACCACCGGGGTGGACAGGACGATGAGCGGGACCCCGACCACCACCAGCCACCAGAGCGCGTGCCAGCCCGCCGCCGACCAGTCGAAACCGGTGTCGGCGGCGCCTGCCGCCCGGCTAGACCCGAGATAGGCCGTCGCGACGGCCAGCGACGACGTGCCCGGCGGGGTGTCCAGGACGACCACCGGTTCGGCGGCACCGGGATCGAGCCGGATCAGGTCGGCCCGTTCGCGGCCGTACAGGCCGGGGCGGACGGCGTACGCCGAGCCGCCGTGCCAGCCGACGACCTCCATGCCCAGCGCCTCGGGAACGACGGGGAACGAACCAGGCACGGGCTCCCCGGTCGCGGCGTCCAGCAGCTCCACCCGGGCGGCGCAGCGACGCCTCGTCTCGGCGGACACCGGTCCGTGCCCCAGCAGCGACCAGCACTGCTCCTCGGCGTACGTCACCACGGCCAGCCGCCCCTCCGGGGTGAAGGCACCCGAGCCGGAGACTTGCGAGCGCGGCAGGGCGGCGCGCCACAGCAGCGTGGCATCACCGACCCCGTCGAGGTCCGGCAGCGTCCGGTCCCGCTGGTATACCGCCGTCTCGCCGGACCCCGACGCCAGCGCGACCCGATCGCCGTCGGCCGACAGGGCCGTGCCGATGCCGACGCCCATGATCTCGGCGGCCTGGGCCTCGGTGCGGTCCTCGTAGAAGCGGAGTACCAGTACCGCCCGCTGGCGCGGGGTGAGCCGGTGCAGGGCGGCGGCCACGACCAGCCTGGTGTCGGGGTCGCTGCTGGCGCCGTGCTCGGGCGGTGAGGCGGTGAGCAGCTCCGGCGGCCGGGCCCGCAGCCGCCGCCAGCGCGACACCGACTGGTGGTGCAGCGCGCGCCGCACGTAGGCGTCGGGGTCGTCGAGCGACTTCCAGCGGACCACCACCCGGGCCAGCGCGGCCTGCACGAGGTCCTCGGCGTCGTGCGCGTCGCCGCCCGTGAGCAGGAACGCGGTCCTGGTCAGGGCGGGCAGCCGCGCCCGCACGTACGCCTCGAACGAGTAGTCATCGCCCACCTGGTCCTCCCACGCCTCACTAGACGGACGCGGCCACCGGTTCGGAGGGAGGCGTGGCGGATCTTTTCCGGACGTCCGTCAGCTCGGCGCGGCCGCGTACAACCGGTCCAGCAGCGGAGCGTGCGGCGGCGACGCGTACAGGATCAGGGTCACGGCCGGGGCGCTCGCGGCGAGCACCGACCCGATGTCCAGCAGTACGGGCAGGTGGTGCGGCTCGGCGGCCAGCAGGTGCCCGGCCCGCCCGACCGCCACCACCGGGTCGGCCCGGACCGCGTCGCGCAGGCAGTCGGCGAAGGCGTCCCAGTTGCGGCCGAAGTGCGGCGGGAAGTCCAGCGCGCGGGCGAACTCGGCGAACAGGCCCGCCCGGGTACGGCAGGCCTGTCCGTCGACGGTCCGGTCGCCGGTCGGCGCGGGCTCGGCACGCAGGTCCAGCCAGCGCGGCAGGGCGGGCGTCGGCACGGCGACCTCGGCTCAGAGCCGGTAGAAGTCGGTGTAGTGGTTGGGCGAGAACCAGGTCACGCCGGTGCTGCGGTTGACGACGATGCGGTACGCGTCGCGGGCGGCGCCCCGGGTGCGCGGGTACACGTCGTACTCGTAGTAGGTGGCGCCCGACGGGAGCTGGCCCTCGCGGTTGTAGAACTGGCCGCCGGTGTAGTTGTAGAGGCCCCCGCTCCACGAGTACCAGCCCGCGGTGGTCGGGAAGCCCTTGGCCGACCAGCCGGAGCGGGCGGTGCGCGCGTCGGCGCAGCGGGAGATCGTGCACGAGCTGTAGACGGCGGCCGAGGCGGGCTCGCTGGTCGCGGGGACGACCAGGGCGGTGAGCAGCATGGCCAGGACGAGGGCGGCGCGCAGCGGCCAGGACAGGCGGGCCGGGGTGCGCAGGGCGAGGGTCATGGGGGTACCTCCGCAGCGGGTTGGCGATCAGCCGCCATCGTCCCGCGACCCGCCCCACCAATGGAAGTTCATGAATGTAAATTGGCACCGAACCGCGCGCGAACTCTGCCCCTCGCCCTCGCGGCATGGTGCAGTTTCGGGGAAAGTGCAGGAAAGAGGGCT
>NZ_JASAMB010000047.1 GCF_029948125.1 Catellatospora sp. KI3 | reverse complement strand
TAGATCATCTTCGACGAGATAGGCCAACGTCTTTGTAAAACCGGAGGGAGAGCGAGGTGCGACGGGGTCAGCGGGCGGCGGCGGCGGCGCGCAGGGCGCGCAGCGCCTTCTTGTCGACTTTGCCGACCTCGGTCAGCGGCAGGTCGGCCAGGAATTCGACCGTGTGCGGGGCCCACAGCTCGTTCAACTCCACCACCGCCCATTCGCGCAGCTCATCAGGGGTGATGAGCGCTTCGGCGACGGGTACGACGAAGGCGTACACCGCCTCGCCCATCTGCTCGTGCGGCACCCCGATCACGGCCGCGGCGCGCACCTGCGGGTGGCGGCTCAGCGTGTCCTCGACGGTCCGGGAGTACACGTTGGTCGACGTCTGCCCCGTCACGATCATGTCCTTGGCCCGGTCGACCAGGTACAGATACCCCTCGGTGTCGAAGTGGCCCAGGTCGCCGGTGCGCAGCCAGCCGTCCACGATGGTGTGCCGGGTCAGCTCCGGCTGCCCCCAGTAGCCCGCCGCCATCAGCCCCGCCGACACCCACACCTCGCCGACCACCTCGGCGTCGACCGGCCGTCCCCGGTCGTCGCGGATCTCGACCCGCACCCCCGGGTACGGCCGCCCGCAGGAGGCGAGCCGCTCCGGGCGCGCCGGGTCGACCGCCACGTTCGGGTACGCGGTGATGAAGGTGGCCTCGCTCATGCCGTACACGGGGCGCAGCACCGGGCCGAAGTGCTCGATCGCCTGCGCCAGCCGCACCGGCGACACCGCGCTGCCCGCGCAGGACAGCGTCACCAGGCTGCTGGTGTCGGTGCCGGGCAGGCGCGGATGGTCGAGCACCTGCGCCAGCATCGGCGGCGGCAGGATCGCGCTGCTGATCCGCTCCCGCTCGACGGTGTCCAGGAACGAGCCCGGCTCGAACCGGTCGTGCAGCACCAGCAGCCCGCCGGTCCACAGCGTGATCATGGCGGCGGCCTGCTGGCTGGAGTGCCAGAAGCCGCCCACGGCCAGGTGCCGCAGCTCGGGGCCGCCCGCGGCCAGGTAGCCGTCGGCGGCGGCGTGCACCGCCTGGAAGAAGCCGTGCCGGTGGTGCACCAGCTTGGGGCGGCCGGTGGTGCCGCCGGTCTGGAACAGCGACTGCGGCTCGCGGCCCGCCGGCGGCAGCCCGGTCGGCGCGGCGCCCGCCGGCCGGGGCTCGGTCAGGTCGAACCCGACGCCCGCGCCGAAGCAGAGCACGTCCAGCGCACCGGCGTGCGCGGCCAGCTCCTCACCGAGCGCGGCGTGGGTACGGGGGTCGTAGACGAACGCGTCGACGTCGGCCAGGTTCAGGTAGTCGGCGCAGAGCCGGGGCGGGGCGTTCGGGGCGATCCACACCGAGCGCGCCCCCAGCAGGTGCAGCGCGAACTGGACCTGCACCGCCTCGGGCGGGTTGCCGGCCAGGACGGCCACCGCCGTGGCCGAGCGCACGCCGTGGTCGTACAGCAGCCCGGCCATGCCGCGGATGCCCGCGGCGAGCTCGGCGTACGTCAGCCGCCGCGCACCGTGGACGACCGCCTCGGTGTCGCCGTAGCCGTCGAACACGGCCAGCGCCTGGGCGGCGTAGTTGTCCAGCTCCATGACGGCATCCCCCGTCTCGCCTCGACCGGCCGCGCCACCTGACGACGCTGGCGGGGCGCGCGCTCGATCCGGGACCATACTCCGGTGACGAGATCGCGACCATGAGTCGACAATGGCGTTACGCCTGCCTCCTCAGTGGACGCCACAACATCGACATCTGTGGTATGGAGCGCTCTCGGGCGCTCACGCCCGCAACGCCGAGACCAGCGCCTGCGCCACCGCGACGGCCTGCCCGGGGTCCCCGCCCACCGGCACCGAGGCCGCCAGCTCGAGCTGGTAGCCGTCGACGAACGCCCACAGCCACACCGTCGTGCGGCGCCCGCGCGGGATGACGACCATGGCACCCCCGTCGCCGAGGTCCAGGACGGTCACCGTGCCCTCGCCCCACCTCTCGGCGAGCCGCTCCGCCTGGCCCTGACGGGTGCGGAACAGCTCGGTCGGCGGCGCCCACGCCACCGCCGCCTCCAGCGGCGGAGTCCGCCCGGCCCCGACCGAGCACTGCCGGAACACCGTGCCGTATGTGCTGCGGCCGCTGGTGTCGCGCCGCTGCGCGTCCGGCCCGGCCAGCGCCGTCACCGCCGGTTCGGGCAGGTGGGCGCAGACGTCGAAGGCGATCTCGCCGCTCGGCCGCTGCCTGGTCGCGACGGCCAGCACCGCCGAGGCGGCGACCACGACGGCCGCCGCGCCCACGACCACCCTGCGGCGGCGCACGAACCAGCCCGCCAGTCCACCCGTCTCCGACACCGTCGCCCCGCTTCCCGGCTCCGCGCCCGGAAGCCGCCGGGCAGGCTACCCGACCTGGTCCAGGCCGATCTGCGCGGCCAGGTCCGCCGCTTCCTCCCGGGTACGCCGGGAGCGGGCGCCCAGGGCCTCGCGGACCGTCCCGGCCACCTCGGCGGCGTCGGAGGTCAGCTCCCACAGGGCGCCGGCGGCGGCGAAGCGGTCGCGGATGTCGGCGCCGCTGTCGCGGATCTCGCGCAGCCGCTGGGCCACGTCCGGATCGCCGTCGCCGAACACCTCGGCGGCCACCACCGCGGCGAGGACGTCCAGCCGCGGCGCCACCGCCAGCGCGTCGCGCAGCGGCTCGACGTCGCCCCCGGCCAGCCACAGCAGCCGCAGGTAGGTGACCTCGCCGTTGGCGATCGACGCGATCGCCGCGATCACGGCCGGATCGCCGGTGCCCGCGTACGCCAGGTGGTTCGCGATCCACAGGCGGGCCGGGAACGTCATCTGCGGCAGGTGCCGGGCCAGCGGCGCCACCGTCAGCCGCGGCGGCAGCAGGTCCAGCAGCCCGCGCAGTTCGCGCTGCCGGGCGGCCGACTGCGCGGCCTGGCGGACGTCGATCGCGGTGGCCAGGTGCACCACCCGCGCCAGCATGGCCTCGTGTACGGCCGGGTCCGGCGGCAGCGTGGCCAGCGCCTCGGGCAGGTTGTGCGGGGTCCAGCCGCCGCGCAGCGACTCCACCGCCCAGTCCTGCCAGCGCTTGTCGCCGACGCGGATCAGCGCGCCCAGCGCCGAGCGGCGGTTGCGGCCCCGCTCGATCGCCTGCACCAGCCAGTCCGCGTGCCGCAGGGTCAGCGTGTCATCATCGGCGACCAGCGCGTACGCCCGTTTGCGCACCCGCTCGCCCTCGTCGTCGAGCAGCACGGTGACCAGGTCGGCCACGGCGGCGGGCAGCGGCTCGGGCAGCGCCGCCACGGCGTCGACCACGTCGCAGCGGGCCTGCTCGGTGCCGGTGCGCGCGATGGCGGTCAGCACGGCGGCGGTGCGGCCGGGGTCGCCGCCCACGGCGTACGCCAGCAGGCCGCGCAGCGACGCCCGCAGGGTGGCCCAGCGCAGTGCCTCCGGGTCGGCGGCCCAGCCCTGCGCCAGCGCCGCCTGCGCCGCCGCGTCGGGGGCCAGTCCGGCCTCGCGCAGGGCGAGCACCGCCGCGACGCGTACCGTGGCGGGCTGTTCGGGTTGGAGCAGCGCGGGCAGCCAGGTCGCGGCGGCGGCCGGGTCGAGGCGGGCCGCGGCCACCAGCGGGGTGACCCGGCGGTAGAGGTCCAGCTCCTCGTCGGCCCGTTCGCGCAGCGTGGCGGCCAGGGCCGGGTCGGGGCCGCAGAAGCCGAGCAGGCAGGTGGCGGTCTCGGCGACCCAGTAGTCGTCCACGTCGGACAGCGCGCGCAGGTTCACCGCGAAGAAGCGCAGCTGCTCGCGCGCGGCCGCGCCGCCCTCATGCGTGACGACGTCGACCAGCAGCCGCAGCAGCTGGTCGGGCAGCAGCGCGGCCGGATCGCCCGCGTACGCGACGATGGGGGCCACCAGCATCGGCGCCTGCGGGTGCACCCCGCCCTCGGCCGGGAGCAGCACCGCTTCCAGCCGATCCATGCTGTCGTAGTCGCTGGCGGCCATTCTGATCAGGCCCAGCAGATCCACAGAGTCCACGCCACCGGTCACCGGCTGATAGTAGGCACGCGCCCCCACGGCGGGCACCCGGTCCCGTAGTCTCCCTGCGTGCGGTGGGTCCTGCGGGTGTCGATCATCGTGCTGGCACTGGCGGTCACCGCACTGGCCAGCGTCCAGTTCGTCCGGTTGCATGCCGACAGTCCGCTCGCCCGGACCGACGCCGAGGTCGTCGCCGACGCGCTGCCCCGGCTGGCCTTCCTGCGCGAGGCCCTCGACTCCGGCAGCGCCGACCGGATGCAGCAGCTGTTCCCGGAGGGCTACTTCTTCAACTACGCCCTGTACGGCCTGTCCTGGGTCGACGTCGGCGCCCGCGACCCCGGGCTGCGCGAACGGGCGCTGACCGAGGCCCGCTGGGCGCTGGCGCACACCGACTCCCCCGCCGGGCGGGCGGTGTTCAGCCCGAGCCTGACCCCGCCGTACGGCGTCTTCTACCAGGGCTGGTCGACCTGGCTGCGCGGCGGCATCGCCCAGTTGCACGGACCGGGCGCGCCGGAACTGCCCCGGCTGCGCGCCGACGCGCGGGCGCTGGCCGACGCGTTCACGGCGACACTGGACCGCAGCGGGTCGCCGTTCCTGACCGCGTACCCGGGGCAGGCCTGGCCCTGCGACAGCGTGGTCGGCCTGGCCGCGGTGCACCGGGCCGACGCGCTCACCGGCGACGACCACACCGCCCTGACCGGCGCCTGGCTGGCCGCAGCCGACGCCCGCCGCGACCCGGTCACCGGACTGCTGCCGCACACCGTCGAGCCGGAGACCGGGCAGCCCACCGACCTGGCCCGGGCCACCTCGCAGGTGATCATCCTGCGCTTCCTGGCCGAGTTCGCCCCGGCGCGGGGCGCCGCCGACTGGACCCAGTTCCGGCAGCACTTCGCCTCGACCGTGCCCGGCGTGCCCGGCGTACGCGAATGGCCCCGGGGCGTGGACCGCCCCGGTGACGTCGACTCCGGGCCGCTGCCGCTCGGACTGAGCGCCTCGGCCAGCGCGGTCGCGCTCGGCGGCGCCGTGGTCTACCGCGACGAGGCGGCCGCCGCGGCCCTCACCGGGCTGGCCGAGGCCACCGGCCTGGCGGTCCAGTGGCACGGGCGGCGCCGCTACCTGGGCGGGGTGCTGCCGATCGGGGACGCGTTCCTCACCTGGTCCCTGACCGCCCGACCCGGCGTCGTGGCCGCCGCGGGCGACGGTCCATCATGGACGTGGCGACTGCCCTGGTACGTGCTGCTGCCCAACGCGCTCGCACCGTGGTGGATGCTGGCGGTCCTCGCGGTACGTCCGAGGCTGAAACTGGCCGAGCGGAGGGTCCCGCCGATCCGGACCAGCCACTAGGTTGCCGGGGGACGTGACCGGCCGCACCCGCGGCGCGAAGACGGAATGGCAGGACAACGGCCGTGCAGGACGATTTCGGGTATGAGGGCCGCCGCAGGCGCCAGTTCCCGGTGCTGGAGCGGCTGCGCACCCTACCGCTGATCGGGGCCGCGGTGTTCACCGTGGCACTGCTGCTGCTGGTGTACCAGATGCTGCAGACCCCGATGATGTGGAGCAACGCCGAACCGGCCGACTCCTCCCCCGTCCCGGCCGCCGGCGCACCGTCGCCGCGCGACCCGGACGTGCCCCCGGCCAACTCGCCGCCGCCGGCCGCCCCGGCCAGCCCCGGAGCCACCGGCACCCCGGCACCCGGCGCCTCGCCGTCCGGGACCTCCATGGCCCCGTCCGGCTCGCCCACCCCGTCGCCGTCGCCCGTCCCGCCCGCCGCCCCGCGCACCACCCGGTACGAGGCCGAGTCGGCATCGCTGAGCAGCGCCCGAGCCGCCAGCGACCACCCCGGCTACAGCGGCTCCGGATTCGTCGACTACGACAACACCTGGGGCAGCTGGGTGCAGTGGAACGTCACCGCGCCGAAGGCCGGCCAGGCCACGCTCGTGCTGCGCTTCGCCAACGGCTCCGGCCGCAGCCGCACCATGTCGATCAGCGTCAACGGCGCGCCCGTGCTGGTGGATCTGCTCTTCGACGACACCAGGGCCTGGGAGAACTGGCAGAGCCGCACCGTGACGATCCAGCTCAACGCGGGCGTCAACACGATCCGGGCCACCGCCGTGAACCCCAACGGCGGCCCGAACCTGGACTTCCTCGAACTGACCGCCTGACCGCGCCACCGGCGGCTACGGGATCAGCAGCAGCTTGCCGGTGGTACGGCGGCCCTCCAGGTCCTCGTGCGCCCGGCGCGCCTCGGCCAGCGGGTAGCGCTCGCTGACCGCCACGTGCAGCGTGCCCGCGGCCACCCGCCCCAGCACGTCCCCGGCCCGCTCCAGCAGCTCGGCGCGGGTGGCGGTGTAGTCGACCATCGTCGGCCGGGTCAGCCACACCGAACCGGCGCGCATCAGCCGGATCGGGTCGACCGGCGGGACCGGGCCGCTGGCGGCGCCGTACAGCGCCAGCACGCCGCGGCGGCGCAGCGAGGCGAGGCTCGCGTCGAAAGTGGAGGCGCCGACGCCGTCGTACACGGCGTCCACGCCGACGCCGTCGGTGAGCTCGCGTACCTTCGCGGCCACGTCGTCGACCTCGGTGTAGCGGATCACCTCGGCCGCGCCCGCGCCCCGGGCCAGCTCCTCCTTGGCGGCGGTGGAGACGGTGCCGATCACCCGGCCGCCCATCGCGGTGACCAGCTGCGTCAGCAGCAGGCCCATGCCGCCCGCGGCCGCGTGCACCAGGATGGTGTCGCCCGAGCGGACGCGGTGGATGTCGTGGGTCAGCATGTGCGCGGTCATGCCCTGCAGCAGCACCGCCGCGGCGCTCTCGTCGGAGACCACGTCGGGCACCGGCACCAGGTAGCCGACCGGCACCGCGGCGTACTCGGCGTACGCCCCGATCTGGTTGGCCCAGGCGACCCGGTCACCGACCGCGACCTGGTCCACGTCCGGGGCCACGGCGACGACCCGCCCGGCGGCCTCCATGCCCGGGGTCAGCGGCAGGTCGTTCGGGTAGCGGCCGGTGCGGTGGTACACGTCGATGAAGTTGACGCCGGCGGCGGCCACCTGCACCACCGCCTGGCCGGGGCCCGGCTCCGGCACCTCGGCCACGGCCGGGACGAGCACCTCCGGCCCGCCGAACTCGCTGACCTGGATCACGTGCATGGTCGCGTTCCTTCCCCGTGTATCGATCACCGCGCTCGAGTCTGCCACGGCGCCCGCCACACCGTTCCCATCCGACGCCCGCGCCCCGACACGCGGCGCCCGGTCGTGCAGTTTCGGGGAAACTGCACGAATGACCCGCCGCTTTCCTGCAGTTTCCCCGAAACTGCGCGCTGCACTCGCCCAGCGGCGCGGCGCGGCGGGGTGGGGTGGGGTGGGGTGGGGTGGTCCGGAGGTGGGTGGGTCAGCCGGCGAGGGCGAGGGCGAGGGGCAGGACGCCGGGGGCGCCGGCGAGGAGGAGTTCGCGGGCGACCAGGGCCATGGTCCAGCCGGAGTCGACCAGGTCGTCGACGAGCAGGACCGGGCCGGACAGGCCGCCTAGGGCGGTGCCCACCTCGGGCGGCAGGTCGAAGGTGCCGTAGCGGGCGCGTACCCGCTGGGCGCTGTTGGCGCGGTTGGCCTGCAGGCGCGGCTCGCCGATGCTGCGCACCTCGCCCAGCAGCGGCAACCGGCCCACCCGCGCCACGTGCTCGGCCACGCTGGCCACCAGCCGGGGCCGCCGGCGCGACCCGATCGCGACCACGCCCGCCGGGCGCTGCGGCCACGGCTCGTCGCCCTTGGCCCAGTCCTTCAGCACCTCGACCACGACCGCGAGTACGTCGTCCGGCGCCGGACCGTCGGCGGCCCCCTCGTCGACCAGCGACCGCAGCCGCCCGCCCCAGCCCAGGTCGGACAGGCGCCCGACGGCCCGGCCGGGCCACATCTGCTCCTCGGCGGCGATCTTGCCGGTCAGCGGCACGCCCACGGCGGCCAGCCCGGTCGGCCACATCCGGCGCGGCTCGATCACCACGCCCGGCCGCCCCAGGAAGGCGCGCGCCGCGTCCAGGGCGGGGGCGGAGACCTGCGCGTCGTACGCGGGACCGGCGCAGTTGTCGCAGCGGCCGCACGGGACGGCCCCGGGGTCGTCGAGGGTGCGGCGCAGGAACTCCATCCGGCAGGCCGTGCTCTCGGCGTACTCCCGCATGCTCTGCTGCTCGGCCTCGCGCGCCCGCGCGATGCGCTGGTAGCGCTCGGTGTCGTAGCGCCACGGCGCGCCGGTGCCGACCCAGCCGCCGCGCACCCGGCGCACCGCCCCGTCGACGTCGAGCACCTTCAGCATCAGTTCGAGCCGGGCCCGGCGCAAATCGACCTGCACCTCCAGGGCCTGGGTCGACAGCGGGCGGCCCGCCTGCTCCAGCGCCGACAGCACCCGCAGCACCTGCTCCTGCGGCGGGAACGCCAGCGACGCGAAGTAGCGCCAGATCGCCGCGTCCTCGCTGCCCGGCAGCAGCATCACGTCGGCGGCGGCGACGGAGCGCCCGGCCCGGCCGACCTGCTGGTAGTACGCGATCGGGGAGCTGGGGGCGCCCAGGTGGATCACGAAGCCGAGATCGGGCTTGTCGAAGCCCATACCCAGCGCGGACGTCGCGATCAGCGCCTTCAGCTTGTTGTCCAGCAGGTCCTGCTCGGCGACGCGGCGGTCGGCGTCCTCGGCCTGGCCGGTGTAGGAGGCCACCGCGTAGCCGCGCGAGGCCAGGAACTGGGCCGTCTCCTGCGCCGCCGCGACGGTCAGGGTGTAGATGATCCCCGAGCCGGGGATGCGGTCCAGGTGGTCGGCGAGCCAGGCCAGGCGGTGGGCCGCGGTCGGCAGCCGCAGTACGCCCAGCCGCAGCGACTCCCGGTCCAGCGGCCCCCGCAGCACCAGCGCGTCGCCTAGCTGCTCGGCCACGTCTGCGGTGACCCGCTCGTTCGCCGTCGCCGTCGTCGCCAGGACCGGCGTCCCCTCGGGCAGCTCCGCGAGCATGGTGCGCAGGCGGCGGTAGTCGGGGCGGAAGTCGTGGCCCCAGTCGGAGACGCAGTGCGCCTCGTCGACGACGAGCAGGCCGGTCGTGGCCGCCAGCTTCGGCAGGACCGAGTCGCGGAAGTCGGGGTTGTTGAGCCGCTCCGGGCTGATCAGCAGTACGTCGACCTGCCCCGCCTGGATCTCGGCGGTGATCTGCTCCCACTCCTCCAGGTTCGCGGAGTTGATCGTGCGGGCGTGGATGCCCGCGCGGGCGGCCGCGTCGACCTGGTTGCGCATGAGCGCGAGCAGCGGGGAGACGATGACGGTGGGGCCGTGGCCGCGCTCGCGCAGCAGCGCCGTGGCCACGAAGTAGACGGCGGACTTGCCCCAGCCGGTGCGCTGCACGCACAGGACCCGGCGGGCGCCGGTGACCAGGGCTTCGATGGCGGTCCACTGGTCGGGGCGCAGGGTGGCGCGCTCGCCCGCCAGCTTGCGGAGGATCGCTTCGGCCCTGTCCCTGATGTCCGCTGTCACCGCCCATTTCTACCAGCCGAGCAACCTGCGCCTCCGGCTGCACCGGCCAACCCCCGCACCCCGACGCTCGGAAGCGCCGCACTGACGCCGCGCCAGCGGCGCGCTTCGTCCATGATCACCAGTTCCGGTCGAAACCTCGGATTGCCGCCGACGCCGTGACCGCCAACTGCGATCTTGGCCGTCATTTCGCCTGAAAGGACGACCTGACCGAGATCACCGGTTCGAGCAACGGCGACGAGGCCATCGCGCTTCACGCCTTCCCGGTCTGGGCTGTCGTCGTCCGCTGAGATCTGGGTCAACGCAGTGGTGTGTCCGTCGTTATCCTGCTGCGATGCCCCTCACCTCGACTGCGACCCGCCCGCGCCGGCGTATGCGCGCAGAGCCGGCACCCCTCAGGGTGATCGCCGGATTCCTGGCCACGCTGCTGCTAGCCGGCTGCGGCCTCGTCGCTCGCCCCCGCGCCGCCGCCCCCGCGCTGCGGTTCGAGTTCGCGGCCACCACCGGGGTCGGGTCCATGAACCAACTGCTCAGGATCTATAACGACAGTGATCGAATGCTCGCCCCGACACTGGAGTTCACGGCGCTCGACGCCACCCGGAAACCGCTGCCGACGGTAGCGGTCAGCACGGCCTACGGCAGCGACCGCGGCAACGTGGTCGTCCCACCGGGCGTCGGCTTCGATGTGCTGATCTTCATGGGCGAGGGAGCCGAACTCGCCGAGGACGTGGCCGTCTCAGTGCACACCATGGAGACGGTCAAGGTCCCCACGGTCCTCATGGATCCCGTCGTCACTCCGGTGGACGCATCCGGCCGCGAGCTCGACCGCAACAGCCGGTTCACGGCCGTGTCACTGCGCAATGACAACACCGTGGAGGTGAGCGTCCGGCTGGCCTACATCATCTGGACCGTTCCCGAAGGAGACCGGCGCCAGCAGGCCGATCAGGTCGTACCGGTCGGGGACCTGATCGTCGTACCGCCCGAGCAGACCGTTGTGGTGCCGGTGACCGGCGAGGCGCGGACCGCCATGGCGGGCGCCGCAGGGCGCTTCCCGACAAGCATCAAGGTGTACTTCTCCCGGTAGCCCGCAGGACGTTCGGGCGGGCGCCGTGGTCGCCGTCAGGGTCAGGGGGCATGTCCGGCCAATGCGCGGGCGTCGTTCGGGGTGTGGATGAGCAGTTCGGTGGTCAGCTCCTCCGCGCGGCGGACTTCCACCCGCGCGGCCCAGGCGCGCAGCGCGAAGTGGGGTGCGGGCGACCAGGCCCACAGGACCCGGACCGAGACGAGTTCCGCGTCGAGTGCGGCCCGCCAGCGGATGAACTCGGCGGTACGCCATACCAGCAGCGGCACGTCCCGGTCCGCGCCGCCGCGCGATGCCCCAGCGCCCACCACGGCCAGCGCCGCCTCGACCGTGGCCGGCAGGTTGTCGCGGACCGGGACGCCGTTGGCCTCCGCCGAACGCCGCAGGTAGTGCACTTTCACCGCCTCGGGCGGCAGCCCGAGCACGGCCCGGCCGGAGCCCTCGTTGCGTCCGAACTCCAGGTTCGTGGTGAGACCGGGCAGGCGGACAAGGTCACGGGGCACCCAGAACAGGATGACGTCGACCACCGCCATCCACCGCTCCTCCCATACCTGGCTGACGTAGCCGACGGGTGGGTGCG
Source organism: Catellatospora sp. KI3 (assembly GCF_029948125.1). Taxonomy (GTDB): domain Bacteria; phylum Actinomycetota; class Actinomycetes; order Mycobacteriales; family Micromonosporaceae; genus Catellatospora. Next base: position 16,208 of record NZ_JASAMB010000047.1, on the reverse strand, counting down.
CGCGGTCGCGGGGCTCCGGCACGAAGACGACGAGAGTGCCGGGGTGCCGCCAAGCGGCGGTGAGCAGCGCGAGCGCGTCGGGCCGCCACGAGGCGGCGTCCGGGTCGCGGGGCATCGGGCCCGCGAGGAAGACCGATGCCTGCCAGGTCGGCGGAGGCTGCTCCCCGGCGTATACGGCGATGGTGTTCACGTGCTCCGGCCCGCCGATCAGATCTGGATGCCGACGCGTTCGCAGAGGCCGCGCAGCTCCGTCCACCCGGCACCCCGGCGAGCACGTTCCAGTGCGCCGCGCAGCGTCTCGGCGACGATCGGGGACAGCCGCACCCGCTGCGGGGCCAGCCGCTCACCTACCAGCAGCATCCGTACCGCTTCCTGGTCCTTGCCCGTGTTGCTCAGCGCGCGGGCCACGTCGATGTAGAAGCCGACCTGACGGGACACCGCTGGCACCAGCTGCGGATTCACCGTGCGCGCGATCTCCACGGCACGACCCGGGTCCCGGCCGTCGGCCTCCATGGTGATCCGCCAGAAGGCGACGTTCGTCGGACCGAAGTTGAGGCCGAGGGCGTCGGACTGGCCGGTCCGCTCGGCGATCTGCGCCGCCTCTTCGACCGCCGCCGAGGCCCCGGCTACGTCGCCCTGCGCGTACTTGGCGAAGCCGGAGACGGTGATGAGCTGGCCCAGCAGCTCCAGCGAGCCGGGCGCGGCATGCTGGCCCCGGAGCAGGCCCACGCCCTGGTCCGCGATGATCTGCGCCCGGGTGTACAGGCCGATGCCGGTGGCCGCGTGCGCCTGCGACCAGGATGCCATACCCAGCATGATGGGGTCTGCGAGCGCCGCCGCCGCCTGCCTGGCCCGATCCGCCACCAACACCGCCGACGCCGGTTCGCCCAGGTAGCGGATCACGAACGAGGCGGTCTCCGCCGTCAGCACCATCGCCCGCAGTGCCTCCGCCCGTTCGGGCCCGAACGCGGCGGCGTGCAATCCGGACAGCAGTCCGGGCAGCAGCTTTGCGGCACCGAGGTAGTCGCACTGGAACCGCAGTGCGACCACCGTTTCGAGCTGCAGCAGCAGCGGTGCCACCGGCCCGAGTGGCACGCTCGCGGGGTAGTCGAGATCAGCCTCGATGATCGCCCTGGTGATGCCGTGGACAGCTTCCCGGACCTGGCCGCGGTCACCGGGAAGGGCACCGGTCGTGGTGAGATCCGACAGCGGCACCCGCAGAGCGGTGGCGATCTCGGCGAGCAGGAACCTGTTGTCGGCCGAGCGCAGTCCGTTCTCGATACGCGACCACTGCGTATGGCTGATTCCCGCCACGCTCGCGGCATGCCGGACGGACCACCCGCGCTGCTGCCGCAGCAGCCGGATGCGTTCACCAATGGGCTCGGCTGACATCAGGTGCGGTGGTCGCATAGGGGCTTCCTCACCACTGGACGATCATCACTCTCTATCGTCACCCACCACAGTAGAACCGACGGTGCCACTTGGCACCAGCGGCATCCGTCGATCGGACTACCGTCGGTGGAGAGAGCGTGAACGACCCGTCACGCATCTTCGGGTCACAGCTCGAAAGCCGGAGGCGGGACTGCTTGGTTGGTCGCCCGCGCCCCGCCTCCCCACGACTCCACAGGAGGTGGTTCATGCCACTCTATATTTCCGGCATCATCGCCGAACAGACCGTCTCGGCTGTTGGCACGCCATGCGCCGGGCCGCTCGGCGGTGACCGGCGATGACCGCCGACCCGACCGGCACGCCGGACATCGTCGAAGCAGCGGACGCCGTCCTGTCCACCCACGTCGCGGACGAGTTCGGATTCTGCGAAGGCTGCCTGGCGGAGTACGGCATCGCCACCCCGCATCCGTGTACCGCACATCAGTGGGCCACCCGCACCTACGTGATAGCCGGCGAGCCGGCGCCACGTCGCTGAGCAGACCAATGCACCGCGAGCCGCTTGCCAGCCGGTAGGCGCTCGCGGTGCATCGCACGTCGGCCGTTGAAATCCGGTTGTCGCCGTCCCGGACCGGCGCTAGCTTCGCCGCATGTCCCGCCTCGAGGTACGGCCGTTCGCCGCCGACGACATCCCGGCCGCCGCCGAACTGCTCGCGCAGCGCCACCGCCGCCACCGCCAGGCGCAGCCGCTGCTGTCGCCGCGCTACGAGCACGCCTCGGCCGCCGAGGAGGCGGTACGCGCCGCCGCCGAGGCCGAGCACGCCTCCGGCGCGGTGGCCCTGCGGGGCGGTGCCCTGGTCGGCTACCTGATCGGCTCGCCGAAGACGTCGTACACGTGGGGCGAGAACATGTGGGTCGAGGCGGCCGGGCAGGCCGCCGACGAGCCGGAGGCGATGCGCGAGCTCTACGCCCTCGCCGCCGACCGCTGGGTCGCCGAGGGCCGCAAGGCGCACTACGTGCTCACCCCGGCCGACGACGTCGACCTGGTCCGGGCCTGGTTCCGGGTGGGCTTCGGCCAGCAGCACGCCCACGGCCTGCGGGCGCTGCCGCGACCGGGTGAGCTCGCCGCGCCGAAGGTCTCGATCCGCCGCGCCGAGCGCGCCGACATCCCCGTGCTGGCGGAGCTGGACATCGCGCTGCCCGAGCACCAGGCCCGTACCCCCGTCTTCTCGGCGGCGCGGCCGCCGACGCTGCAGGAGTCGCTCGGCGAGTGGGGCGAGGACTTCGACGACCCGGACTTCACCACGTTCGTGGCCGTACACGACGGCGAGGTCATCGGGTCGGCGGTCGGCTGCGCGCTGGAGAAGTCCGGGTCGCACACGACGCTGGCCCGGCCGGAGAACGCCGGGTTCCTCGGGTTCGCCGCCGTGCTGCCGCACGCGCGCGGGCTCGGCGCGGGCCGGACGCTGGGCGAGGCGGTGCTGGCCTGGGCGGCCGAGACCGGGTACGCCAGCGTGGTCACCGACTGGCGGGTGACCAACCTGCTGTCGTCCCGGGCCTGGCCGGCGCTGGGCTTCCAGGAGTCCTTCGTACGCCTGCACCGCCTGGTCGGCTACTGAGCGGACTACCGGGCCGAGGGCTAGGGCATGATCGCCAGGTACCAGTCGCCCGTCATGCACTCGGCTCCGACTCGCCGCTGTCAGGCGACTCCGGCTCGGCCGCGTCCTCTGTCTCCTCGACCGGCCCGTCCCCGGCGGCCCCGGTCTCGGCAGCGGCGTCGGGCGGTCCGTCGAGTGCCCCCTCGGCGGCCAGGACGCCGATCAGGACGGCGTCGAGGACGCGCTGGGTGCCGTCGACGCCGCGCTGCTGCTGGCCGAGCGTGACCAGCGGCAGCTGGGCCGTCGGTTCGGCCACGGCGGCGGCGACCGGGTCGGCGGCAGCGGGTACGGGCACGACCTCCTCGACCGGGACGTCGGGCACCAGCTCGACCGGCAGGCCCTTCAAGCCGGGCGCGTGCCGCGAGGTCCGCAGCACCCGCAGCACCATCGCGGGCGTACGCAGCACGTCCGGCGGCACCAGCAGATGCTGCACCGTGGTGAACAGTCTCCGCAGCTCCGGATCCACCTGCGTGGCGAGCTGCAACCGCCGCGAGTACTTGTTCAGCACCGCGATGCCCTTGGGCCGGTCCCCGGCCGTCTCCGGGTACGCGAAGTCGCCGCCGGAGGCGAACTGCCACGGTGTCGCCACGATCCGGGAGGCCTCCTGGTAGAAGGCGCGGGCCATGTCGGCGGTCGGGGCGCCGTGCTCGTCGAGCAGCCGTCCCAGCGCCACCGCCTGCATCGCCGCGCAGGTCATGCCCTGCCCGTAGATCGGATTGAAGCAGCAGAACGCGTCGCCCATCGCCAGGTAACCCGCGGGCACGTACGTGAGCTGCTCGAAGTGGCGGCGGCGGCTGGACGGGAAGCCGAACGAGACCACGTCGGTCAGCGGTTCGGCCCGGTCCAGCAGCCGGGTCAGCCCCTGGTACGGCAGTGCCCGCGCGTGCGCGGCGAACGCCTCCCAGTCGCCGCTGGCCGGGAACTCGCCGTGCCAGCCGCCCATGGTGACCAGCCACCGGTCGCCCTCGATCGGCAGCGCCATGCCGGCCCGCCGCTCGTGCGGGGGCGCGGGCAGGATCAGCAGCGCCTTGCCCTCGGGCAGGTCGCCAGGGGCGCGGCGGAGCAGGCGGGTCGCGTACCCCACGTTGATCTTCACCTCGGAGGCTTCCGGCGTCGGGAAGCCCAGCGCGGCGATCCAGCGGTCGGAGCGGGCGCCGCGGCCGGTGCAGTCGACGACCATGTCGGCGGCGAAGTGGCGGCCGTCGGCCAGCGTCACGCCGGTGACCTGCGTGCCGTCGCCGGTCAGCGCCGAGACGGAGGTGTCGTCGTACACGGTGACGTTGGGCAGGGCGGTGAGCCGCTGCCGCAGCGTCAGTTCCAGCAGCGGGCGGCTGAACGAGACCAGGTTCAGCCCGACCGGCTGGCGCGGGTAGAGCGCCCCGAACCGGAACACCGCCATCGAGATGCCCGGTTCGAACGGCACCGCCCCGGCGGCGACGAGGTCGTCGACCAGCCCGGGGAAGATCGCGGTGAGCGCCTGCTGCCCGGCGGCGAGCAGCACCGCGCCGTGGTAGCCCTGGGGCACGCCGCGCCGGGGCACGGCCTGGTCCGGCAGGCGGTCCCGGTCGAGCACGATGACCTGGGCGTATCCGCCCGCCAGGACGCGGGCGACGCTGAGTCCGGCGATACCGGCACCGATGACGACAGCCGTGCCGCTGCGCGAAGGGATGTGATCGGGGTGGGTCACCGGGACATCTTCGCGCCACGCGGCGCCGAGGTCGAGCGCGGGCGGCGACGGAGGCCGGCGCGGGCGGCAGGGCGGGTCGGGTGCGGCTGGCACAGAGTAGACAGTGCCAAGGTCTAACGATCAACGCGAATCGATACTAAGGTCAAGCGGGTGACGCAATCTGCCGCGATGCTGGTGGGCGGGCTGCCCGTCACCCTCATGGCGATCGCATTCCTGTGGATCACCGCCCGCGCTCAGCACCGGCGCGACGGCGGGGCGCCGCCGCGCCTGAACGCCGCCGGCCGGGAACGGCTCGCCGCCGAGGCCGACGAGCTGGAACGGGTCGCGGCCGAGGTGCTGGAGCTGGCCCGCGAGGCGGTGCACACGGCCGAGCGGACCGCCGCCGAGCTGGCCGAGGCCGAGGCGGCACGCGACGTCGCCTGGCAGGAGCACGCCGCCGCCACCGAGCTGCTGGACGAGGCGAACGCCGCGGCCGCGGCGCTGCCGACCGAGACCCCGCTGCCTGAAGGGGACCTGCGCGAGGTGGCGCGGGCGGCACGGGCGGCGTTCAAGCGCGGCGACCTGACCGCCCAGCAGTTCCACGCGGTGTGGCAGCACGTCGACGGCTGGGACCAGCAGCGCCAGGACCATTACCACGACCTGCTGCGCCGCCGGGCCGACGACGCCGAGGCGGCGCGCCGCTTCCACATCGCGGCCGGCAAGGAGCGGGCGGCCCGGCGGGCCGCCGAGGTGGCCCGGCAGGCCTCGCACGCGCTGACCCAGGAGGCGGCCGACGCGGCGTACGAGGCGCAGGTGGTCAAGAACCTGATCCGCGACAGCTCCCGCCGCCGCTGGCGCCGCAGCAACGCCTGACCCCCGCCCCGCCGGCGCGGGAACGGGGGTCAGGACGGATCGCGGGCTGCTACGAGGCGTACACGGAGAACGTCGCGACCTGGCCACCGGCGGCGCCGGTGTTGGCCGTGAAGTTCAGCCGCACGTAGCGGGCCGAGGCGGCGGTGAACGTGATGGTCACCGTGTTGCCGGTGGCCGGGTTGAAGGTGAGGGCCGCTGAGGCGGCAGCCGTGGTGTAGCTCGACCCGTCGGTGCTGCGCAGCACGGACAGGGTCTGGGTGCGGCTGCCCCAGCCCGAGGGCAGGGCCAGCACGACCTTGCCCACGGTCTGGGCGCTGCCCAGGTCCACGGTCAGGGTCTGCGGGAAGCCGCCGCCGCTCTCCCAGTACGTGCCCGCGTTGCCGTCGACCGCGTTGGCCGCCGCGTACGTCTGGGTGTGGCTGCTCTCGGCGATCGACCGGTTCAGCGCCAGGTCCGGGTTACCGGTCCCGCCGCCGCTGCCGAGCACCTGGAACTCGGCCAGCTGCCCGGCCGGCCAGCCGCTGTTGGCGGTGATGGTCAACCGGACGTGCCGGGCCGACGCGCTGACCGGGATGGTCGCCGTGTTGCCGGTCGCCGGGTCGAACGTGTACGTCGCCGACGGCACCAGCGTGGTGAAGCCCGAACCGTCGGTGCTGCCCAGCACGGACAGCGTCATGGTGCGGGCGCCCCAGCCCGGCGGCAGCTTCAGCACGACCGAGGTCAGCGTCGCCGCCCCGCCCAGGTCCACCGTGATCTGCTGCGGGAACTGGTTGTTGGCGCTCTCCCAGTACGTGTTGACGTCGCCGTCGACCGCGTTGGCCCCGGTGTAGCTCTGCGACACGCTGGTGACCGTCACCGGCTTGCCCTGCGCCAGGTTGGTGACGCCGCTGATCCCGTTGCCGGACAGGTTGATCGCCAGCGTCGGGTTGCTCGCGTTGCTGCTCACGGTCACCGTGCCGGTCTTCGCCCCCGCTGAGGCGGGCGCGAAGGTCACGCTGATCGTGCAGCTCGCCCCGCCCGACAGCGACTGGCCGCAGGTGTTCCCGCTCAGGGTGAACCCGGTGCCGGACGCGCTGATCGAGGAGAGCTGCGCGGCGGTGGTGCCGGTGTTGGTCACCGTCGCCGTGCGTACGACGCTCGCGCCCACGGCCGTGTCCGGGAAGGACACCGCCGAGGCGGTGAGCGTGGCCGGGGTCTGGCCCGGGGTGCCGTTGCCCGACAGCGGCACGGACACGGTCGGGTTGCTGGCGTTGCTGCTGATCGTCAGCGTGCCCGAGCGCGAACCGGTGGTGGTCGGCGCGAAGACGACGTTGACGAAGCAGTTGGTGTTCGCGGGGATGCTGCTGCCGCAGCTGCCGCCGGTGCCGACCGAGAAGCCCGCCCCCGACGTGGTGATCGAGTTGACGGTCGCGGCGCTGCTGCCGCCGTTGCCGACGTACACCTGGCGGACCACGCTGGACCCGATCGAGGTGTCGGGGAAGGTGATGCTCGGCGGGCTGACCGACAGCGTCGGCGGGATCGGGTCGATGCCGGTGCCGGACAGGTTCACCGTCAGCGTCGGGTTGCTCGCGTTGCTGGCGAGGGTGAACGTGCCGGTCTTGGCACCGGTCGAGGTGGGCGCGAAGGAGACCATGGCGAAGCAGCTCGCCCCGGCCGCCAGGGTGCCGGTGCAGTTGTCGGTCCGGCTGAACTGGGCCGAGATGCCGGTGCCGGACAGGGTGGCCGCGGCGGTGCCGGTGTTGGTGATGGTCACCGTCACCCCCGGCGTAGTCGTGTTGATCACGGTGTTGCCGAAGGCGAGGCTCGCGGGCGAGGCCTCCAGGGTGGCGCTGCCCGGCTGCGTACCCCCGCCGAAGATCTGCAGCTCGGAGAGCTGCGCGGCGGGCCAGCCGGTGTTGGCGGTGACGGTGACCCGCAGGTAGCGCACCGACGTGGCGGTGAACGACGCGCTGGCGGTGTTGCCGGTGCTCGGGTCGAACAGGTACCCGGCCGAGGCCTTCAGCGTGCTGAAGTTGGTGCCGTCGGTGCTGCCCTGGACCGTCAGGGTCTGGGTGCGCGCACCCCACGACGCCGACGGCGGCAGCTTCATCGTGATCGAGCTGACCGACTTGGCCGAGCCGAGGTCGGCCTGCAGCCACTGCGGGAAGGCGTTGTTGTTCGACTCCCAGTAGCTGTTGGCGTTGCCGTCGTTGGCGTTGCCCGCCGGGAAGCCGCCGCCGCTGGTGCTGGCCGACATGGTCGCGCCGACGGCCAGGTTGGTGTTCGGGTCGGCGCCGGTGCCGGTCAGCGCGACCGTGACCGGCTGCGGCGTGGTCGAGTTGGTCACCGACAGCGTCCCGTTGCCCGCGCCGACCGCCGTCGGCGCGAACCGCACCGTGACGGTGCAGGAAGCGCCTGCGGCCAGGCTGACCGGGCAGTTGTTGCTCTGGGTGTACGGACCGGACACCGCGACCGCCGACACCGACGCCGCACCCGTGCCCGGGTTCGTCACGGTGACCGCCTGCGCGGCGCTGGTCTGCCCGACCGTGACCGACCCGAACGCCAGGCTGCCCGGGGTGACGGCCAGCGTCGAGTTGTCCGACACGCCCCGGCCGACGAAGTCGACCCAGTTCACGTTGAAGATCGAGCCCTGGCCGGTGTCGCCGGCCGGGTTCTTCGCGATCAGGAACAGCGGCCCGGTGGCCGTACCCGCCCCGGAGATGGTGGCGGTGGCGTCGGTGTACGTCTGCCAGCCGCCCGTACCCGCGAAGGTGGCCGTGCCGACCAGCGGCCCGGTCACGCTGCCGGTCCGGACCTCGACCCGGCCGCCGGAGCCCGGCGAGGCCACCCGGATGCGCACCGAGTCGATGTTCGTCAGGTTCACCGGGGTGTACGACCAGAAGTCGCCGTCCTCGATGAACCCGAGGTTCTGGAACCCGCCCGCCGGGTCGGAGGTCGTCTCCCGCACCACGCCCGGGTCGCCGCCGCCGATGCCGCTGGGGGCGCGACCGGTGCTGTTGAAGAACTCGGCCTGCTTGTGCTTGGGCTGCAGCACCCGCGTCGACCGGCCGGTCTGGGCACCGACGCCGCCGGGGCCGCCCCTGTCGGTGTACGTCGCCTCGATCACGCCGAACGTGTTGGCGTCGTCGCCGTGGCCGGAGCCGAGCGAGGTCTGCACGATGCCCGAGCAGCCGGTGTAGCTCTGCATCGGGTGCGCGTGCTCGTCGTGGCCGAGGTAGTACTGCACGGTGACCCGCGAGCAGTCGATCGTGCCGTCCTCGGGGTCGGTCACCGCGACGGTGAACCGGACCTGGTCGCCCCAGGTGAAGAAGCCGCCGTCGACCGGGGTGGTCAGGTTGACCGTCGGCGCGGTGTTGCCGACCGCGATCGGCACGTTGGCCACCCCGGTCCTGCCGCCCGGGTCGCGTACGGTCAGCTGCGCGGTGTAGTTGCCCGCCGTGCTGTACGTGTGCGCCGGGTTGGCCGCCGTCGAGGCCTGCCCGTCGCCGAACGTCCACGCGTACGTGATCGCCTGCCCGTCCGGGTCGCGTGAGCCCGCGCTGGAGAACTGCACGGTCAGCGGGGTCGGGCCGGAGGTCGGGGTGCCGGACGCGACCGCGATCGGCGACCGGTTCCCGGAGTTGTAGTCGATGCGGTAGATGCCGGAGTCGGCGTTGTTGCCGCCGAAGCCGGTGCCCCACTCGATCAGGTACATCGCGCCGTCCGGCCCGAACTCCAGGTCCATCGGGCGCAGGAAGCTCATCGAGGCGAACAGGTTGTTGATGTCGACCAGCGACTTCCCGTCCGGGGTGACCTGCATCGTGTACAGCTTGTTCTGGTTCCACTCGCCGAACAACGCCTTGCCGTCGTAGTAGGCGGGCCACTTGCGGTCCGACACCAGCGCCGCGCTGTACCGGTAGACCGGCCCGCCCATCGGCGCGCCGCCGCCCCCGATCTCCGGGAACAGCGGGTTGCCGCCGTAGTCGTAGTCGACCGTGGCCGGGCGCGCGGGCGGCAGGTTGGTCAGGCCGGTGTTGTTGGGCGAGTTGTTCACCGGAGCCGCGCAGTTGTAGGCGCCGCTGCTCGGCCCGGACGGGAACGTGTAGTCCACGTAGGCGTAGTTGTTGCCGATGCAGTACGGCCAGCCGTAGTTGCCCGCCGAGCCGACGATGTTCCACTCCACGGTGCCCTCGGGGCCGCGGTTGGCGTTGGCGGCACCGGCGTCGGGGCCGTAGTCGGCGACGTACAGCGTGTTGGTGGCCTTGTCGACGCCGATGCGGAACGGGTTGCGGAAGCCCATCGCGTAGATCTCGGCCCGCGTCTGCGCCGTGCCCGGCGCGAACAGGTTCCCCGCCGGCACCGTGTACGTGCCGTCGGCCTGCGGCTTGATCCGCAGGATCTTGCCGCGCAGGTCGTTGGTGTTGCCCGCCGAGCGCTGCGAGTCGTAGTCCTGCCGCCCGGCCCGCTCGTCCAGCGGGGCGAACCCGTCGGACTCGAACGGGTTGGTGTTGTCGCCGGTGGCCAGGTAGAGGTTGCCGGCGCTGTCGAAGGTCATCGAGCCGCCCGCGTGGCAGCAGGTGTTGCGCTGCGTGGTGACCTGGAGCAGCACCTTCTCGGTGGCGGGGTCGATGGTGTCGCCGGAGACGGTGAACCGCGAGACCTGGTTGCGCGGGCCGCCGGTGGTGGGCGAGTAGTACAGGTAGATCCAGCCGTTGGCGGCGAACGACGGGTCCAGCCGCATGCCGAGCAGGCCGTCCTCGTTGCCGGTGAAGACCGGCAGCGTCACCGCGGTGACCGTGGTGCCGGTGGTCGGCTTGATGATCTGCACCCGGCCGTCGCGCTCGATGTAGAAGACGCGGCCGTCGGCGGCGACGTCGAGCTCCATCGGGTTGCTGGTGTTGCTGTCCAGGGTGACCTTGGAGAAGCCCGCGTCGCGGGTGGCGCCGCAGTCGGCGCCGACCGCGTTGGCGGTGGTCTGGATGCCGCCGAGCAGGTGCGCCCGGAACGCGGTGTCGCTGAACGCGGCCGCGTCGTGCCCGGCCGCCGTGTACCAGGAGCGGCCGCCGTCGTAGTTCTGGCACCAGGCGATCGGGTGGTCGGCGCCCATGGTGGCGGTGCCGGGCGCGTAGCTGCGCTCGTCCAGGCTGGCCAGCACGTGTACGCGGCCGCGCGGGTTGCTCTGGAACGCGTACCACTCGTCGGAGCGGATCCACTTCGCGGGCAGCGAGGCGGTCGACGGGTGCGCCGGGTCCTCGACCTTCACGGTGGCGTTCTGCACCGCCGGGTGGCTGGAGAAGTAGGCGCCGACGAGGCTGCCGTACCAGGCCCAGCCGTACTCGGTGTCGGAGGCGGCGTGCACGCCCGCGTAGCCGCCGCCGGCGCGGATGTAGCGCTCGAACGCGGCCTGCTGGTTGGCGTCGAGGACGTCGCCGGTGGTGCTCAGGAAGACCACCGTGGCGAAGCGGGCCAGGTTGGCGTCGGTGAACGCGGCCGCGTCCTCGGTGGCCTCGACGGTGAACCCGTTGGCGGCGCCGAGCTGCTGGACGGCGGTGACGCCCGCCGCGATGGAGTCGTGCCGGAACCCGGCGGTCTTGCTGAAGACCAGCACGTTGTAGTTGGCCGCGTGGGCTGCCGCGGGCAGTCCGACCAGCCCGGTCAGGGCCAACGCGGCGACGGTGAGCAGGCGCAGAAGGGCTGCGCGCAGGGACGGACGCGCGGGACGGGCGCGGGACACGAGAGTCTCCTCGTCATTGCGGGACGTGGGAAGACCCTTCGGGTGAGCGGCCCCGGAGGGGGTTTGTGGCGCCGGTGTTTCGAAGCAGTGACAAATTTGCACGCTTACAGCAACTCTTGTCAATGAGAGTTAGGAAAATTGCATGCCGATCCACAGTGGATGGCACACGCCCTCGCCGCCGCCTCTTTGGCGCGAATCCGGCATGACCGAAACGCCGGGCGGTAAAGTGGCGCGGGTCACATGCCCGCAAGGGCGCGGAATAGTTGAACCTTCAATGACATTGAGTACGCTGTAGCGGTAGTTGAACAATCAACCACCACGAACCGGCAGCTAGAGGAGCACATGATGAGCACGACGACCGGCCCGACCCTTGCTGAACTCACCGGCACCTACACGCTGGACGTGGCGCACAGCCAGATCGGCTTCGTCGCCCGGCACGCCATGGTCACCAAGGTTCGCGGGGCGTTCAACGAGTTCGAGGGCAGCGGCTACCTCGACGGCGGCGACATCAGCAAGTCGCACGTCAAGGTGACCATCCAGGCCGCCAGCATCGACACCCGCAACGAGCAGCGCGACGGCCACCTGCGCAGCAACGACTTCCTCGACATGGAGAAGTACCCGACGATCACCTTCGACTCGACCTCGGTGAAGCAGCTCGACGGCGACACCTTCCAGGTGACCGGCGACCTCACCATCAAGGACGTCACCAAGCCGGTGACCATCGACTTCGAGTACCAGGGCGCGGCCACCGACCCGTTCGGCAACCACCGGATCGGCTTCGAGGGCTCGGTCGCGATCAACCGCAAGGACTGGAACGTGACCTGGAACGCGGCCCTGGAGACCGGCGGCGTCCTCGTCAGCGACAAGATCACGCTTGAGTTCGAGATCTCCGCGATCAAGAACGCCTGATCCGCCGGTGCCGCCCCATCCCGCCCGTGCCAGGGTGGGGTGGGGCACACGTCTGTGGGGGCGGCGCCGCGGTGTGGGATTCTTGACGGCGTGACCCTGCAGCTCGGAACGTACCCGGTGGACCCGCCGGTGGTGCTCGCACCCATGGCGGGCATCACCAACGTGGCGTTCCGCCAGCTCTGCCGCGAGCAGGGCGCGGGCATCTACGTCTGCGAGATGATCACCACCGTCGCGCTGGCCGTCCGCAACCCGAAGACCGACAAGATGATCGAGTTCGGGCCGGACGAGCACCCCCGCAGCATGCAGCTGTACGGCGTCGACCCCGTGATCACCGCCAAGGCGGTGCGGCGCGTCGTCGAGGAGAACCTGGCCGATCACATCGACCTGAACTTCGGCTGCAGCGTCAAGAAGATCACCAGCAAGGGCGGCGGCTCGGCCATCCCCTGGAAGCGCAACCTGTTCGGCGCCATCGTCAAGGCCGCCGTCGACACCGCCGCGCCGGCGGGCATCCCGGTGACGATCAAAATGCGCAAGGGCATCGACGACGACCACCTGACGTACCTGGAGGCGGGCAGGATCGCCCAGGACGCGGGCGTGGCGTGGGTCGCCCTGCACGCGCGCACCGCCGCCCAGCGCTACTCCGGCGAGGCCGACTGGGAGTCCATCGGGCTGCTCAAGCAGGCCCTCGACGTGCCGGTGCTCGGCAACGGCGACATCTGGGAGGCCGACGACGCGCTGCGCATGATGCGCGAGACCGGCTGCGACGGCGTCGTGGTCGGGCGCGGCTGCCTCGGGCGGCCGTGGCTGTTCGCCGACCTGGCCGCCGCGTTCGCGGGGCGCCCCGAGCGGGTCATGCCGAACCTCGGCGAGGTCGCGCAGGTCATGCGGCGCCATGCCGAGCTGCTGGTGCAGTGGTGGGGGGCCGAGCGGGAGGCGGTCACCGACTTCCGCAAGCACGTCGCGTGGTACCTCAAGGGCTTCCCGGTCGGGCCGCAGCTGCGCCAGGCGATGGCGATGTCCTCGTCGCTGATGGAGCTCGACGACCTGCTGGGCAAGCTGGAGCACGACGAGCCGTTCCCGGTGGCCAACCTCGGGCAGCCGCGCGGGCGCACCAACTCCCCGGCCAAGGTCGTGCTGCCGTACGGCTGGCTCGACGACCGTGACAGCGCCGCCGTCCCCGAAGACGCCGAGCACGACGACTCCGGCGGCTGAGCCGCTGGACGCCGACGGCCTGGCCCGGCCGCTGGGCGCCGAGGGCGGCCCGTACGCGGACGAGCCCATGGCGGCCCTGATCGTGCACCTCAACCGCGAGGTCATGCACCGCGGCGGCGAGATCGCCCTCCTCCGCGACCTCTACCGGGCCACCGCCGCCGACGCCCACCGGCTCCGCCGTTAAGAAGGGGCCCTGCTACCTCGCAAAGCGATAAGAAGGGTCCCTTCCTTTCATCGGGGGGTGTGGGCGGCGGCGAGGACCCAGTCGAGGCGGGCGGCGGAGAGCGGCACCAGGTCGCCCACCAGCCCGCCCAGGTGGGGCCGGACCGGGTACGCGTAAATCACGCCGGACTCCGGCAGCGCCGTTCCGGAGAGGGCGAACAGGTCGTCGACGCGCAGGTCGAGGGCTTCGGCCAGGGCGGTGAGCTGGTCGGGGGCGGGTGGGCGGTCGCCGGAGAGCAGCCGGGCGAGGGTCGCCTCGGGCAGTCCTGTGATCGCGGCCAGGCCGGGGGCGGACAGGTTGCGGTTGGCCATCAGGCAGCTGAGCAGCGCGCCGAAGCCGGCGCCGGGGACCGTGTCGTCGGTGGAGGTCGGCGGTTCGGGCCGGGCGGGCCACAGCGAGCGGGCGAAGCGGCGCAGCCGCAGCAGCTCGGCGGGCTCGCCGCCGCGCGCCAGCAGCACCAGCTCGGTCACCCGGGCCTGGGCCTGCGGCGCGGCCGGGCGCAGTTCGGGCGGGACCGGCCAGCCCGCCGCGGCCAGCAGGTCGGCCGGGCGTAAAGCGAGCGCCATGGCCAGGGCGCGCAGCAGCACCGGATGCGGCTCCAGCGAGCCGCGTAGCAGCAGCTCGAGCTCGTCACGGTCGAGATCGGGCAGGCGGGCGAGGTGGTCCGCGTACAGGCCGCGGTTGTCCAGCAACCGCTGCAGCAGTACGCCGAAGCCCGGCGCATCGGACATGGCGGTAACCATAGCGGCCGCACGCTTCCGGCGCCCGCCCCGAATACGCCCGGCGGGCACCGCCTCGCCGCGCGATACGCCGCATAGGGTGTGCCCACACCATATGCGGCGTATCGCTGCTGCGTATGCCGTTGCCGAGCCGGTTGACAGGGCTGGCACCATGGCCCGCGTGGCTCCAGATTTCACCGTCGTACTGCGCGGCTTCGACCGCGAAGAGGTCGACGCCCTGCTCGCCGAGTTCGCCGCCGGTGCCCTCGCGCCCGAGGACCTGACCCGGGTCCACTTCACCGTCGTGCTGCGCGGCTACGACCGCGACCAGGTCCAGCAGTACCTGACGCTGCTGGCGGCCGGTCCCGCGCCGCAGCGGCCCGATCCCGGCCCGGCGCAGCGCCAGCCGGTGTTCGGCAAGGCGCCGTTCCTCGTCAAGGGGTACGACCGGGCGCAGGTGGACGCGCTGGTCGCACGGGTGGCGCCGGTGCTCGCCGGCGGTGGTGGGATCACCGCCGACGAGATCGAGAACGCCGTGTTCGGCGCGGCCCGCAGCGGCTACGACTGCGAGCAGGTGGACCGGGGGCTCGACGCGGTCGTGCACGAGCTGCGCGGCCGGGCCTGAGGCCGGGCAGGTCTGCGGGCCGAGCAGCTCAGAAGGCGCGCAGGTACTGGTCGGGCCAGTGCGGCTCGGCCCCTAGCTTGGCCAGGGCGCGGCGCGGCCAGTACGGGTCGCGCAGCAGCTCCCGGCCGAGCAGCACCAGGTCCGCCTGCCCGTCGGCGACGATCCGCTCGGCCTGCTCCGGCTCGGTGATCAGCCCGACCGCGCCGGTCGGCACGACCGCGTCGCGGCGCACCCGCTCCGACAGCGGCACCTGGTAGCCGGGCCCGATCGGGATGCGCGGGTCCGGGTCGGCGCCGCCGGAGGAGCAGTCGATGAGGTCGGCTCCGGCGCGGGCCAGCTCGACCGAGAACCGCACCGAGTCGTCGACGGTCCAGCCGTCGGCGTTCCAGTCGGTGGCCGAGATCCGTACCAGGACGGGCAGTTTCTCGCCGACGGCGGCCCGCACCGCGCGGACCACCTCCAGGGCCAGCCGGGTGCGCCCCTCCCACGATCCGCCGTAGCCGTCGGTGCGGTGGTTGGTCAGCGGCGAGTAGAACTCGTGCAGCAGGTAGCCGTGGGCGGCGTGCACCTCCACCGCCTGGAAGCCGGCGGCGACCGCGTACTGCGCGGCCTGGGCGAACGCGGTGACGACGGCGTCGATCCCGGCGCCGTCCAGCGCGGCGGGCGTGCGGTAGGTCGGCAGGAACGGCTGGTCGCCGGGGCCGACCGGGGTCCAGCCGCCGTCGGTGTCGGCGACACCGCCACGCGCGGTGGCGAACGGCCACCAGGTCGAGGCCTTGAACCCGGCGTGGGCGAGCTGCACCGCCGGGACCGCGCCCTGCGCCGCGATCGCCTCGGTGATCGGGCGCCAGGCGTCCACCTGCGCCGGTGACCACAGACCGGTGTCGCGCGGGGAGATGCGGCCCTCGGGGACCACGGCGGTCGCCTCGGTGATGATCAGGCCCGCGCCGCCGACCGCGCGGCTCACCAGGTGGGCGAGGTGCCAGCCGTTGGGACGGCCGTCGTACTCGGCTGAGTACTGGCACATCGGCGCCAGGGCGATGCGGTTGGGCAGGGTCACGTCACGCAGCTTCAGCGGCTGTGCCAGGGGGCTCACGGACCCAGCCTACGACCGGCCCGCGCGGGCCAAGCACGGTCGTGAGGTGCGTCGCAGGACGGAATATCCGCACGGTGAAAGGGCGGGCGGTCCCAGCGCCGCCCGCCCTTTCACCGTTCGACCACTGC
>NZ_JASAMB010000046.1 GCF_029948125.1 Catellatospora sp. KI3 | reverse complement strand
GTACGTGCAGCACTGGGACGTCAACGGCGTCGAGGTCCTGCGCGCCGACGACCTCGAGGCCGCCGTGGCCGGAGCCGACCTGGTCATCCTCGTCCAGCAGCACCGCCAGTACGACGTGGACCACCTCGCGTCGCTGGCCCAGCGCTTCTTCGACACCCGGGGCGCCACCACGACCGAGGACGCCCACCGGCTCTGAGCCGGGTCAGGCACCCGCCCCGGGCACGTACGACCCGAAGTAGGTCCGGGCCTGCCGCACGTCCCCGTGCAGCAGGTCCGCCCAGGCGGCGACAGCGGCGACCGGGTCCACCGCGGCCCGGATCTCCGCCTTAGCCCGGGTGCGCCGCTGCTCCCACACATCGGGGTCGGCGTTGCGCAGCACCATGGCCGCCGCGTCGTCCACGGACGGCTGGATCCACTCCGCCGAGTAGATCTCGCGCGCACCCGGCCACGGGCGGATGACCGGCACCGCGCCGGAGGCCATGCCCTCGGCCGCGGCCAGGTGGAAGCTCTCGATGTCGCTGGTTGACAGCGTCTGGCCGATCTTGCGGTACCAGCTCGCCATGTCCCGGCCGGGCATGTCGAAGACGACGCCGCCGCGCAGCAGCGGATCGCGCTCGATCCGCTCCATGTACCAGCCGACGTACTCGTGCTCCTCCGGGCGGGTCCAGGCGACGGCGTGCTGCCAGGGCAGGGTGGTGCGGACGTACATGGTGAACCGGGGGTCCTCGCGGCGCACCCGGGCCAGCACGTCGAGCATGAAGTCGAAGCGCTTGTTCACGAAGTCGACCCCGGCCACCCCGATGCCGAACCGGGCCCCGGGCAGCTTCGGCCGGTCCAGCCAGTCGACGTCGACCAGGTTCGGGATGTAGACCAGCTTCTCGGCAGGCCAGCCCAGCTCGTCGCGGATGCGGCCGAAGATCGGCGGCGACACGTAGACCACCGCGTCGACCTGGTCCATGTCGATCTCGTGCGGGTACCGCATGTCCAGCTCGTAGCGGTGCAGGCGGACGACCAGGGTCTGGCCGGGGCGCTTGTGCCGCGACAGCCAGGCCGCGCTGGGCCGGGCCCACTCGGCGAGCACGGCGTCGGCCTGCCGAAGCAGCTGCGGCGTCTGCGGGGTGGGCGTGCCCAGCCGCGCCCACTCGTCGAGGTCCACGCTGAGATCGGTGCGGTTGTCCAGGCGGCTGGCCAGTTCCCGGGCGAACTTGAGGTCGTACCCGGCGATCAGGGTGCGGCGCCGCGGCCGCGGCACCGCCGGGCTCATGGGCAGCGCGGCGGCCAGCACCGCGCGGGCGGCGTCCCGCTGGGCCTGGACCGTCCACGGGTCCTCGTGCCCGGCGGGCAGGTCCCAGGAGCTGTCGCGCTCGGACTGGGTCCAGTCCCACCGGTCGCCGCGGGCCCAGGTCCGGCCCGCCCGGGGCGCCCGGTCGGCCGCGAACGAGTACGCGGCCGCGCCACCGCCCTGGTCCAGCAGGCCGCGCCAGGTCGCCAGCTGCCCCGGCTCGTCGTAGCCGGTGCCCGGAGCGGCCGTGCCGCAGTCGGGGCAGGGCTCATCGGCGGCCAGGGGCGGGTAGATCAGCACCTGCGGCCGGGCCGGGGAGGCGGCGCGCTCGACCGACTCGCGGGCCGTCTCGCTGTCGGTGACGAACCCGCCCACCGACGGCGCGAGCTGCGCGATCAGCTGCCCGAACACCGAGGGGTCGTCGTGGTACAGCCGCGTCGTCGGCAGCGCCAGCACCCAGATCCGGGCGGCGGGCACCCCGGCGGCCACGGCCAGCGCCGCCAGCGCGGGCGACTCGGCCAGCACCAGCGCCGGGCGGCCGATCCGGGCGGCCAGGCGGCGGTGCTCCTCGGCCGACTTCGCCCGGTTGCGCAGCTCGGAGGCCTGCGCGGCGACGTTGCGGGCCACGTAGCGCGAGCCCCGGTAGGCGAAGCCGACGGGACGGCGGACCGGGCCGGGCAGCCAACCCAGCCGCGCGGTGCCGCGGGCGCCCGCCGACGGCTCGGGCCGGGGCGGGGTCAGCGCGCCGACCTCGTCCACCTTGGCTCCGGCGGCGGCGAACGCGTCCCGTACGCCGCGACGCCAGCAGCACACCCCGGCCGCCCGGGGCCAACCCTGCTCCTGCAGCAGCACCACCCGGGTGTCCTGCGGCGCGCTCGCCTGCATGGAACGTCCTTCCCTACTTGCGGCGTACGCTCAGTCGCCGGATCTTCGCCTTGGCGCGGGCCGCGGACAGCCGGCCGACCAGCGCGGTCGCCTGGGCCAGCGAGCGCAGCCCGCCGACCTGCACCGTGGCGGGCAGCCACTTGCCGGGGTCGCTCTGCTTCAGCCCGGCCACACCCTCGTCGAGCAGCTCCAACGGCACCGCGGACAGGTCCGACACGCCCGCCTCGGCCGCGGTGAGCGTACGGGCGCCGTACACCTCGGTGACGGCCTGGGCGCGCGGCGCACCGACGTCGAACCAGGCGATCCGGCCCAGCGCGGCGGTGCGCCACAGCCGCACCGGCGCGGGCCCGGCCACCTCGACCAGCCCGACCTGGTGCTGGTCGGCCTCGTCGACCAGCCGCCCCAGCGCCGAGCGGGAGAACCCGGCGGTGACCGGCACCTCTAGCAGGTGCGCCGACGGGAACACCGACTCCGGCACGTCGGTCACCAGCGACACCCGCGGGTCCGACCGGTACGTCGCGCCGATCAGCCGCAGCTCCAGCAGCGGATCGCGCAGCACGCTCTGCCGCTCCTCGGTGAGCTCGTCCCACCGGCCGACCAGCCGCACCCGCAGGTCCTGCTCACTACCGCGCAGCAGCGCGTCGACGCAGGCCCGGACCAGCTCCAGCGGCTGCCCGTCGACCTCCACGACCGCCGTCACCAGCGGCACCTTCCACGCCGAGCCGCCGACCTTGCGCAGCCAGCGCGGGTACGGCATCTGCTCGGCCAGGAACGGCCGGTTGTACCGGCGCAGCTGCGCCGCCTGCTGCATCATGTGCGTCAGGCCCAGGTGCCAGCTGCGCGCCTCCCACTCCGGGATGAACACCGCCCCGACCTGGTGCAGCCGGTACGCGAACTCGTTGTCCTCGCCCAGGCGCAGCAGGTTGTCGGTGCCGCCGGACAGGTGGTAGAGGTCGCGGCGCATCGCCCAGGTCGCCCCGACGTGCGCCATGAAGTTCAGGTGGTCGCCGGCGCGCAGGTCGTCGGTGCCGCGCAGGATCTTCTCGATGTAGTCGTGCGGCTCGCTGGCGGCGTAGTCGAACAGGTCGTGGATGGACCGGATCGAGGCCACCTTCTCCGGCGTCGGCCAGCTCACCGAGCCCGGCGCCGTGTCGATCATGCGCTTGGTGCCCAGCGTCACCGCGTACGGCAGGACGTGGTGCCAGCGGGCCTGCGCCTCGACGTGCTCGGGGTAGACCAGCATGTCGGAGTCGAGCCGCTGGATGATGTCGCCCTCGGCCGCCCGCGCCGCGATGTCGCCCGCGTTGCTGCAGCCCCAGCTCGTGGAGTAGTCCGGGCCCCACAGCAGCCGGGTGCGCTCGGGCCGGATCCCGGGCAGGTGCAGCGGCGGCTGCGACCCGTCGTCGACCACCACCACGTCCAGCAGGTGCGCCGGGTACGTCTGCCGGGTCAGCGCGGCCAGGACGACGTCCAGCTTCTCCTGGTTGTTGTACGCCGGGACGACCACGGTCACCGTCATCGTCGGCGTCCACGCGCCCAGCTCGGGCACGCTCACGCTGGACCAGTCGTTGCGCACGACCCTCGGCACGGCGTGGGCGCTCATGCGGCGGGGGTCGCGAACTCGTCGTACGGCGGGGTGCCCTGCCAGGTGCGGCCGTCGCCCTGCAGGAAGTAGTCCAGGCCCGGGTCCCAGGTGTGGCCGTCGTTGTGCCGGGTGTAGAGGAAGCCCATGGCGTGGGTGCGGTAGACCAGGCCGCCGTCGCGCAGCACCCGGTCCAGCAGGGCGCGGTCGATCGAGCGTGCCACCGGCCGCCAGCCGCCGACCGCCTCCAGGTCGCCCCGGGACATCAGCATCGTGCCGCCGGCCACCACGCCGTCGTAGAGTTCCTGGCCCATCGTCCGGCGCACCGTGGTGTCGTACGGCGCGAGGTAGACGAACTCGGCGCCCTTGCCGACGACGTTCGCGCCGGAGTAGTGCCGGGCCAGCACCAGGTCCCAGATGTGCTCGGGCCCGTACCGGTCGTCGTCGTCGACCTTGGTGACCAGGCTGCCGGTGGCCAGCGCGGTCGTCGCGCCGATCGCCTCGCCGAAGGTCAGCTCCCGGGGCAGCGCCACCACCCGCACGGGCAGCGGCGACGACGTCAGCTCCTCGTGCTGCGCGGGCGACAGCTCGCAGTTGTGCAGGCCGACGATGACGTCCAGCTCCGGGTAGGTCTGCGCGGCCATCATCGCCAGCGCCTGCCGGAGGTAGTCGGGCCGCCGGGTCACCAGCAGCGCCGTCACCGACGGCGGCCGCGACAGCGACGGGTACGCCCCGGTGGTGGCCGCGGGCAGCGCGAACCCGGTGGCGTGGCCGCGCATCGCCGCCCGCCGCTGGGCCACGCCGCGCGTCTCCCAGAGGAGCCCGTCGGCACCCGCGCCCGGCAGGTCGCCGGAGAATATCTTGACCAGGTCGGCCGACAGCAGCGACGCCGCCTCGGCGGGCAGCCGCGGGGCCGACAGCACCAGTCCGGTCATGGCGAGCTGGGCCAGCGCCGCGGCCTGCGCCGAGGCGGGCACCTGCGCGCCCTCGACCAGCCGGGCACCGGCGAGGGCGTTGAGCACCGCGCTCTGGTCGCCGTCGAGCGGGTCGCCGACGCGGCCCGCGGTCAGCACCTTGCCGTCGCCGCGCAGCTCCCACCAGGCACCGTTGTCGGTGGACGCGAGGCGCAGTTCACCGACGGGCTGCGCCGGGTCGTGCCGTGGGCGGCCCAGCGGGGACGCCGAGACGGCGTCGACGACCACCCGCGCGACCCCGCCGACCGGCGCGATCTCGAACCGGCTGCCGGTCAGCGCCACCCCGATGGCCGGAGCCGCGGTGCCGGAGCCGGTCAGCGAGACGTCGTACGGCCGGAGGACGCCCTCGGTCTGCTCGGGAGAGAGGGTCAGCACGGACGTGTCCGGCCGCAGCCAGGGCACCGGGCTGCCGTCGACCGCCACGTCGACGCTGACCACCGCGGGCAGCGGATGCCACGGGGCCAGCACCGCCAGCAGCGCGGGCACCACCCGCAGCAGGGGCAGCGGCTCGGCCAGCGTCACGCAGACGGAGGCGGCGCCACCTTCGCGGGGCAGATTCACCTGGTACGACAGCAGCCCCGGCAGCGTGCCGAGCCGCCCCGACCAGTGCGGCATCGGCGGCGCCCAGTCCGCGACCGCGATCTCGACCTGGCTGGCCTTGCCGGGCATCAGCCCGTCCCACAGCTTCGCGCGCACCTGCGCGGCGGACTTCGCGGCGATCCGGACCCGGTCGCCGTCGCGGGTCAGCAGCCCCGAGGCGTCGGGGGCGCCGCCGAGGGCGCCGGTCCACTGCGCCAGCGCCGGGCGCGACCCGGCGTTCAGCCGATTCTTGATCTTGCGGAGGGTGCCGCGGACCCGGCTGCGCAGCCGGGCCTGCGGAAGCGCGGACTGGCCCTTGCCGTTTGACTGCCTGGCCGCTCGCCGCACGCCGCCTCCTCGATCTGGCCCGCCTGGTGCCCGGCGCCGAATGCCGGGGCATGCTAACACGCGCGCCGGTCCGCACCGGTTCGCGAACGACCATGCTATCCGGCCTCCGGCCCATGCCGAACAGCCCGAACGATCAGGTGGAAAGCCCCACCTTGGATCTTGAGGATGGCCGTCCGGGCGCGTACCGTCCAGCCTCGAACCGACCCCCGCCAGCCCGCTGGAGAACAAGCGTGGACACCTCGCTCCGCAGCCGGATGCAGCAGCTTGCCCAGCTGTGCGACGCGATGCCCCCGCAGGCCGCGCCCTGGTACGCCGACGGCGTGCTGCACCGGGCCGCCCCGCTGATGGAGCTGCTGGCACCCGACCCGCACCTGGCCCTGTTCCGCGACTGCCGCCAGGCGGTCACCGCCATGACCGCGGGGGTACGGGTCGACCCCGCCAACCTGCGCCGCCGCCTCAAGGCGATGATGCGCCCCGAGCGCACCGGCGAGCACGCCGACCTGGCCGACCTCGTCCTCTACTGCGCCTGGACCAGCCTGCCCCCCGACGGCGGCCACCCCGACCCGCACCGGATCAGCCACGCCGCCGACGCCCTGTGGCAGCACCTCGACCACCTCACCGGCGACACCGGCGGCTGGCACGCCCGCGAGGTGGAGCTGCAGCTCGCCGCCGCCAGCCTGCTCGCCGCCGGCAACCCGGCCGAGCAGCGGGAACGGGCCCGGCGGCTCGACCACGACCCGGCCGAGCTCGCCGCCCTGGCCCGGGCCGTCTCCGCCGGGCAGGGCTGGGCCCTGCGGATGGACCCGGCGCAACTGCTGCGGGTGCCGCCGCCGCTGCGGCACCCGGACTGCGGCGAGCACCCGCCCGCGGCGTACTCCCGCATCGTCGCGGCCGGCTCCGGCCACGGCGCCGCACTCGCCGGATACCACGGCACCACCGGCAACGCCGTCCCGTTCACCGCCCGCCCCGGCGACGTGGTGACCGTCGACTGCCCCTTCGGCGACGCCGAGGTCGTCCGGCGCGACCGCGACCGCACCTGGGTGAGCTGGCCCTGGACCGGCCGCCCCGGCACCGGCGACGAGCTGCCCGGCTTCGCCCACGACCCGGCCGAGACCTGGTATCCGGTGCAGCTGCGGCCCGCCCCCGGCCAGGCGGCGGTGGGCGAGCGGGTCCGCGTCGGCGTGGCCGCGCTGCGCGCCTACGTGCTGCGGGCGTACACGTTCACGCCGGGGCGGCAGAACTGGTTCGACAAACCGGCCGAGCAGCAGCTCACCGCCATGGCGATGCTGCCCGCCGGACGCCCCGCCACCCCGGGCGGCCACGCGGCGGGCGAGTTCGACCCGTACGAGATGCCGCTGGCGGTGCTGCTGGAGTGGCGGGCGTACCCGTTCCTCGAACCCGGCGACCTGGTCGCCGACGGCGACGACCGCGAGCTGACCTTCCAGCCGCCGCTGCTGTTCACCACGGCCGGCGGCGAACCCGTCCGGCCGGTCTGGCCGCTGCGCCTGCTGCGCCACGACGGGGCCGAGCCTGCGGCCGCCTCGGTCGGCGCGGTCGCCGCGGCCACCGCCCAGGGCTGCCACGACCTGGTCGTCGAGGCCTGGGAGCAGCAGGCCCACCTCCCCCTCCCCGACGACCTCCCCGTCCGCCACACCTGGTTCCACACCCCGTAGTCACCGACACCCCGCAGCCATGTCCCGTCGCCAACGGTTCGACGTTCCGGCGCCACGAAGATCCGCGCCAGCGGTCACTCTCCGGCCCGGCCAGGACGACCTTCGCACCGCAGGCGTCGCGGCCGGCCGCCCTACCGCCGCCCAAGATCCGGCACGGGCCGGCTTTCCGACCTCGGACGGTGATCTCGCCAGCTTGGCACCGCGTAGATCACTATGCGCGGCCAAAAGGCGCTGTTCCAGGCCAGGTTCCGACCGTAGACCGTGATCATGCCGAGCCGGCGCCGCGAAGATCGGCGCCAGCGGTCACTCTCCGGGGCAAGAGGAACGGTGGGCAGGGGAACGACCTAACCCGGCCTTACGCCCTCGGGCCGTGATCAATACAGAGCAGACTCGGCAAGATCCACGCCCATGGTCGCTCTCTGGGCGAATACTGATTAAACGGTCCGAAAGTCGCAGCCGCGAGCGGCCGCAGGGGAAAGTTTCTGATCTCTATGGGAGCGATCCCACGAGTTTCGGCAGGTCACTGACCTGCCGAAAAGTTGTTGGCACGAAAGCGTTGTGGCGGGCCTTACAGCCATGTCAGGATGGCGCTCGCTTGTAGGGAGCGACGCAACGCGAACCACCCGCCGAGGGCACCTGGCTTCTCGTCAGGACGGCGTGGACATCGCCGCACACGTACGCCGTGTGCGGATTTTCTTCGCCCACCGGGCTGGGCATTTCGTACCGAATCGGCGTTTTCCGCGCACTGATTGCCCGGTCAGTCGTGAATGCCGACAATTCAGCCCAAGGAGTTCGCACCATGAGTTTCCCGATCACCCGACGGCGCAAGGCCGCCGCCGCGGCCGGGGTAGGCGCCCTGGTCTTCGCCGGCCTGGTCACGCTGCCCGCGACGCTGGCCGCCGCCGCGCCCGGCTGCGACATCACCTACACCACCAACGACTGGACCGAGGGTCCGAGCAGCGGTGGCTTCACCGGCACCGTCGTCGTCAAGAACACCGGCGACGCCCTGTCGAGCTGGACGCTGAAGTTCGCGTTCCCGAACGGACAGACGTTCACCCAGGGCTGGTCCGCCAACTGGACCGCGTCGGGCGCCAACGTCACGGCGACGAACCTGTCCTGGAACGGCGCGCTGGCCACCGGCGCCTCGACCAGCCTCGGCTTCAACGGCCGCTGGACCGGCGCCAACACCAAGCCGACCGCGTTCACGCTGAACGGCGTCAACTGCACCACCGGCGGCGTCACCCCGTCGGCGAGCGCCAGCGCCTCGGCCGGCCCGAGCGCCAGCCCGTCGACCAGCCCCTCCGCGAGCCCGTCGGCCAGCCCGAGCGCGTCGCCGAGCAGCAGCCCGAGCCCGTCGGTCAGCCCGAGCCCGGTCGACCCCACCGTCAAGGTGGACAACCCGTACGCGGGTGCCCGCGGCTACGTGAACCCGGAGTGGAAGGCCAAGGCCGAGACCGTGGCCGGCGGCACCCGGGTGTCGAACACCTCGACCGCCGTGTGGCTGGACCGGATCGCCGCGATCAACGGCAGCTCCACCAGCATGGGCCTGGTCGCCCACCTGGACGAGGCGCTGCGCCAGTACAACGCGGGCACCGGCCCGCTGGTCGCCCAGTTCGTGATCTACGACCTGCCCGGCCGCGACTGCGCCGCGCTCGCCTCCAACGGTGAGCTGGGCCCGAACGACCTGCCGCGCTACAAGACCGAGTACATCGACCCGATCGCCGCGATCCTGGCCCGGCCGAAGTACGCGCCGCTGCGCATCGTCGCGATCGTCGAGATCGACTCGCTGCCGAACCTGGTCACCAACACCAACATCGCCGCCTGCGCGACCATGGCCGCCAACGGCGGCTACGTCAACGGCATCGGGTACGCGCTGAAGAAGCTCGGCGCGATCTCGAACGTGTACAACTACATCGACGCCGCCCACCACGGCTGGATCGGCTGGGACACCAACCTCGGCCCGTCGGCGACCAAGTTCAAGCAGGCCGCCACGGCTGAGGGCAGCACGGTCAACAACGTGCACGGCTTCATCACCAACACCGCCAACTACTCGGCCCTGACCGAGCCGTTCTTCACCATCAACACCTCGGTGAACGGCACCACGGTCCGCCAGTCGAAGTGGGTGGACTGGAACCAGTACGTCGACGAGCTGTCGTTCGCGCAGGCGTTCCGCACCAAGCTGGTCGCCGAGGGCTTCAACTCCAACATCGGCATGCTGATCGACACCAGCCGCAACGGCTGGGGCGGCGCCAACCGGCCCACCGCCGCGTCGACCTCGACCGACGTCACCACCTTCGTCAACCAGTCGCGCATCGACCGCCGCATCCACGCCGGCAACTGGTGCAACCAGTCCGGCGCGGGCCTGGGCGAGCGCCCGAAGGCCGCTCCGGCCCCCGGCATCGACGCGTACGTGTGGGTCAAGCCTCCGGGCGAGTCCGACGGTGCCAGCCAGGTCATCCCGAACGACGAGGGCAAGGGCTTCGACCGGATGTGCGACCCGACCTACACCGGTAACGGCCTCAACGGCAACAACCTGACCGGGGCGCTGCCGAACGCGCCGCTGTCGGGCCAGTGGTTCTCCGCGCAGTTCGCCGAGCTCATGGCCAACGCGTACCCGCCGCTGTCCTGATCCCCCGCAGCAACTGAGCCCGGTCGACCCTGTGGGGGTCGGCCGGGCTCCGTCGTATGCGGGTGCTGGACCGTGCGGTTTCGGCGAGACGAAAGACCGGTGTGCATGGCCTGCGGCCGGGAACCTGTTCCGGCCGAGTCCTACCCGGCGATGCGGGCACGTACGAGGAACGTCGGGTGCCCGCGATCGGTGCTTGCCGGGCGCTCGATCACCCGGTACTCGATCTCGCCGAACCCATGCTCGGCAAGTCGTCCGGCCCACTCCTCCGGCTCGAAGTCCCAGCGGGCGACGGCTGTGGCCGCGTTCATGTGCGTCCAGGAAAAGGCCAGGGTGCCCCGAAGTCTGCGGTGCACGGCCGGGAGCATCAGTTCGGGGTCGATGAACCACAGCGCGCCGAATACGGAGTACATCGCGTCGAACGGCTCGTCACCGGCTTCGAGGTAGGCCAGAGCATCGCCGTACACGAGCTGGAGGTCCGGCCACCGGCTCCTGGCGTGGGCGATCTGCGAAGCGGATGCGTCCACGCCGACGGCGTGATGCCCCTGCGCCCGCATGTGCGCCAGGTTCCCGCCCTTACCGCAGCCCAGGTCGAGCACCCGCGCGCCGGGTTGCAGGTCGAGCACTTCGAGGCCGGGACCATGGTCTGGGTACTGGGTCCAGTTGAACCAGGTATCCGATCCCGCCGCGTTGACGAGCCGGCGCGGCGGACGTTCCTGCGCGTACCGTTCCCAGGCTTGCGTCTCCACCATGGCCCCAGCCTCTCACCGCGTCACTTCGGGCTGTCGGTACAGCCCGCGTAGCACTGCGTGCACTCGGCGGCGCTCAGCTCCGGCCAGAACGCCGAGTCCACGTCGTGGCCTGCCGCCGTGATCGCGGCGACCGTGCGCGCACGCATGGCCCTGGCGCGGCCGGGAAGGCGCGGGTCGTGCTCGCGCTCGTCCTCGGGGATGTGGTGGATGAACGGCCCGGCGATCCGGTCGCAAAAGGCGGCGTAGTCCACGGTGCACCTCTGCCGAGATCCGCCCAGCGGCCGCAGTTTCAGGGAAAGTGCACGAAAGAGGTCCAAGATTCGTGTACTTTCCTCGAAACTGCACGAACGCCATAGACCCAGCAAAGGGTGCCCCCGGCAGGAATCGAACCTGCGACCTGCGGTTTAGGAAGGGGCTCGCTCACCGCGTCGCAACCTGTCAGCTACCTGCGGGGATTTCAGCCACTGCCCATGGCCAGCCCTAGATCATTCCGTACATGTTCCGCGCTGGCCCGCGCGCCTGCCCGTTGGTCGGCCTTCTGATCCGTAGACCCGTCCGCATCGCCAGTCGGCAGACCTCAACGACTTCGGCTCCAGCTCGTGAAGTTCACCGATGAGCAGCCGGAAGCCGAGCGCTGGGGTCACGCTGGGGTCAGCACGAACGCCGTCACCTTCCGAGTACTCGCGACACGACCCGCGCCTACCACTCGATTTAGCCCGCCGCTACGTCGCTTTGGCATCAGCCAGCAGGTGACATCCCTATCGCCATACACTAGGTTGATTATGCGAGCCATGGGAGACGCCCCTGCATTCACAGGATGCGGGGACGTTTACTGCCAGGCTTCGGGGTTGGCCGACCGGCCCATGAGGGGTAGACGATCAGATCGTCTACTGCCGGTGTCCGTGTCTCGACATCGGCGTCACCGAAGCTGCCGGTAGCTTCCCGGATGTGAGCCTGAGTCGTATGACTGTCATCAATGCGCTTGCATCCGGAAAGCCGGATGATCTGCTCGGTCTTCCCGAGACGTCGTGGCTGGACTTTAAGTCCTCCCCTTACCCGATCAAGACGGACAAGGGAAAGTATGAGCTGTGTAAGGACGTCGCGGCATTCGCCAATGCCCAGGGCGGCCTGCTGGTCCTCGGTATTTCCACGAGGAAGCTTGACGATCAAGCGCTGGAGGTAGCGGACAAACGGCACCCGTTCCCCCAGAGCGCGGCTGACCTGAACACCTGGATTGATGTACTGAACGAGCACCTGCGGCCACGGGTGGTCGTCAGTCACTCTTGGTACCCGGACCCCGACAGCCCAGACCATTACCTGGTGCTTGACGTCGAACCGGTGGCGGAAAGCGCGCGATATGTCATCGTCCGGAGAATGATCAACGACCGGGACAAGCTCGCAGAGGGTGTTGTGATCCCGCAACGCCACGGCGACAGAACCGTGTACCTGCCGCCCGACGACGTATACGGCCTGATCAACGAGGGTCTGCGGGCAAGAGCCTGGCCTCAGGAGACGGCCCAGATCATTCCTGTCGCAGATCTGGCTCTCCTGGCCGAAGAGTCCATCAACGAAATGGAGCAGATGCAGGACTGGGCGGATGTTCCAGTGCTCTACCTCCAGAGCATTCCGACCGGCCGTGCGGGGCTTCTGCGCGAGATGTTCGGCGGGAACGGGGTGCAGGGTGCCCTGAGTCACCAAGACGTCCTGAGGCGGGACGGCTTCAACCTGGCGGACCGTACGGGAAGACTCCGCGTGCTAGGTGGTGGTCTATATCTAGATCAGACCCGGTATGCCCTCTGGGTGCGTCCCAACGGTCTGATAACAGCAGGACTGCCAGCAACATCGGACCTGCTGGGCTGGGCGATGGAGCAGTACTCGCGTCGAGAACGCATCAACCCGTGGGTTCTCACGGAAATGACCTTGGAGTACTTCCGGATCGCAGACGATCTCATCAAGCCGCGGGTGACTGGAGCAGTCGAACACCGGATCGTGGCTCGACGCTTCAGGGGCGATGAACCGCGTCTGCTCGGTGCTGCGAACTTTCCGCTTCACATGATGATCAGTGACGCGCAGCCAGCCAGCGCGGACACCTTGGACTTGTCCTGGCCGGCAGTTGGCGATCCTGAGCGTGACGCGTATGAAGCCCTCTTGAGGGTCTACGGTCTGTTCGGGTTGGACGTCGGGATTAATCGCGACGTCGAGGACGACCGAGTACCGATGTCCCGGTTCAGGGAGCGAGACTAGCCGTGGCCGTCGCGCCAGGTCTGGCCGAAATGACTCGTCAGTACGGCCGGTCCTTGAACCCTGAACCTACGGATTTGCCGCAGCATGGTCGTACAGGGGCAGCCACGAAGTCACATGGGCTACCAACAGTGCGCAGGGCCGATCCCGGTCAACGCCGTTGCTGTACTTCGCTGCTGTACTCATTCCTCTGCGCAATGTGCCCTTGGGGGTGGAGTGGGTGACGGTCTGGAAGCTCTGAAGGATGGCGGGGCGCGGTCCACGGTTCAGTCATGTGCCGGTATCCGAGCGCCTCTGGTGCCTTGAATCCGGCCGTGGTGAAGTTATCCGGGCATCGACTTAGGGGGATGGGTGAGCAGGGCACGTCGATGGTTACTGGTGGTCGCTCCGTCCGTCGCCGGTGCATGCATAGTCGCGGGGGTCCTTGCGACGTGGATCGGCGCAGACACGGGTACGGCCGTTACGGCCGCCACGTTCGCCGGTGGCTCCGTCTTGGTGCCGTTGGGAGCGTGGGCCGAACGGGGCATGTCCCCATCGCGCAAAGCTCGCCGAGGTGCGGAGGCGACCAATGGCGGCGGGGCCGAGGGGCATGTCTTTCTGTGCTACAGCCATGCCGATGCGACCGACTACGCCAACAGGCTTGCTGGCGTCCTCGAACGTGCTGGAATTCCTGTCTGGCATGACCGCCGCATCGGCAGTGGCGATCGCTGGACGCGAATGATCAAATCCCGGCTGGAGTCCGCCGTGGCGGTGGTGGTCGTTATGACCCCACGAGGAGCCGAGTCACGGTGGGTCGCAAGGGAGATTGCATTGGCCGAAGAGATGGCCAAGCCGATCTTTCCGCTGCTACTCGACGGCAAGCGGTACTTCGCTCTGTCTGATCTTCAGTACGAAGACGTCACCGGTGGGCAAATGCCACTGGAGGCGCTGGTGGTCAGGCTTCGCGCCCTGGTCCCAGACTCGATAACCCCTGCCGACAGGCCGCAGCCAATAGCCACAGTGCCAGAGGCGAAGGCGGAAACGCCGAGGGCGGCCAACCCTTCAGCCCTCCCTAAACCGTCGGTGCGCACACCGAGGACCGCTAGCGACCGGCCCTGGCGGCTAATGCGCCGCTATTGGGGTTGGCTCACCACTGCCGCGGTCGGCACAGTCATCTTCGCCATGATCGTTGCGGTCGCACTCAACGGCAATCCTTCAAATAACGGCTCAGTATCCTCAAGTCCAACCGAGACCGTGAGGCCGAGCCCGAGCCCTTCTCGAAGCGTCGTCGCACCCTTCGCTCCTGTTCAGCGGCTGGCCACTCTCACACACACAAGCCCGGTTAATGCGGTGGCATTCAGCCTGAATGGCCCATTTTTGATAACCGGCAGCTACAAAGAGGCCACCCTCTGGAATGTGAACCATGCCGCCGCACCGCAGCGAGTAAAGGTACTCGCCGACCACACTGAGCATGTAACAGCGGTGGGGTATAGCCCGAACGGCAATCTCATGGCCACCGGTAGCGACGACAAAACGGTGATCCTGTGGGACGTGTTCGTGCCGGGTTCCCCAGACCGCCTGGCCACCCTCACCGACCACCATGACTTCGTGTACGCGGTAGCATTCAACCAGGACGGCAAGATTATGGCTACGGGCAGTTATAAATCGGTGATCGTGTGGGATGTGTCCGTGCCGCACACGCCGCGTCGCCTGGCCACCCTCACAGATCACACCGAATTCGTAAACGCGGTGGCGTTCAGCCCAGATGGCAAGACCCTGGCTACCGCCAGCGGCGACAAGACGGTGCGCCTGTGGGATATGTCCGTCCCCGCCAAACCGCGTCGCCTGGGCGCCCTCGTTCATGGGGGTGCCGTGTACGCGCTAGCGTTCAGTCCAGATCGCAAAACCCTAGCTACTGCCAGCGGCGACATGACGGTGAAACTGTGGGACGTGTCCGCACCGCGCTCACCACGAGGCCTGGCCATCCTCACTGACCACCATGACCATGTGTACGCAGTGGCATTCAGCCCAGACGGCAAAACCATGGCCACCGGCAGCGGTGATAAGACGGCGATCGTGTGGGATCTGTCCGAAAGAACCAGACCGCTCGTCTTCGCCACCCTCACCGGCCATACGGGTCGTGTGCGCGCGGTGGCGTTCAGCCCGGACGGAAAATCCATAGCGACTGGTAGCGACGACAATACCGTGATCATCTGGTGGAGGTATGCGGTTAAATAAAGCGAGTTCCGTTCCGGTTCATGTTCGAATTTGCCCACAGGTTGTTCAGCGGTTGTCCTGGGTTTAGGCGTCGGTTGAGTCCCGCTGAGGTCAGCCATCTCCGGTGGTTCACGGGGACATAGCGGGGAACACGTCGGCCGCGCGTGTCGATGGTTTAAAGACTGGTGGCCCTCAGGCTCCCCGTCTGCCGTCGGCCCGCACCCCGTGGTCATGATCCCCCGATCTGGTCAAGGTGGAGCGCCCTACTGGACGAACGACCTTGACCAGATCGGGGGATCATGAAGGCTTTGCCCGGGCCGATGGTAGGCGGGGACTCCTCCCCGGAGCCCGAGTGTTTGAAGGCTTTTGACCTTAGAAAGCCCTGGTGATCGGACATGACGGCGCCCGGGAGGAGCGGTCCGGACCACGGCGGATATGCGAAATGATGATCTTAGGTCGAGGTTTTGATCTTCTCCCACGCCGACGATCGCCCCTTGATCATCCTGGCTAGCCTGATCAACCCTCCGGGCACGCCCGCGCTGGTCAGCGTCATGCGGCGACCGCAGCCGATCTCCGAAGCGCTTCGATCATGGCCTTCACCTGCGGCAACTGACGGTTCGGCTGCTGTCGAGTGCATTCCTACTGGTGAGGCGTTTGCTGCTGGCCGCCGGGGTGGACGCCGGGCGCCGCGCTGCCGCAGGCGTGGCGCGAGCGCCCGAGCGTCCCGGCCACGGTGCGGCCGCTTGCGGCCGCCTTGACCTCGTGAAGAAAGTTTCGACGAGGTCGGCTCCGACTCATAGGCAGCGGATTTACAGACGGCGCCCGGTACCGACATTGAGCAGCCATTATGGTCGGACCGGGGAGAACTTTGGCGCAACATCGTCGGTCTTGGTATTCACTTGAGCTACTACCGGGTTATGGCAACCTTCACAAGGGCCTGCCCATGAAGAAAGCCAGTTGCCCATAGAGTGACCCGCAAACTCCCTCTACATCGTTATGAACGATGTCGAAGCCTCCACCAAGTTTGCTGACCCAGGTGCCGTCGATCAGTTGCCGGGCGGCGTGGGTCGGAAGCCCGCCACCATCGCTGTAAATAGCGATCTTCTCTGTGCCGAACTCCAAGCTACCGGACTCACAGCGCGCATAACCCAGGGTCGCATACGCTTGCTCGAACGACGCCAAGGTAACCGGCACGCTTAACCCCGTGGGCCAGTAGTAACCACCTAGGCTTTTACCCGGGAATCCAGGTTGCGGCCACCACCAATTACCCATGTCACCAGCAGCGTAGGCGATGCAGTTGTACTTGGGATCAATTGGACTCGTGATCTCGAAGCCTTTTTCAGCGAGCCTAGGAAAGGCCTGAAGGAGGTCATCTCTACCCATCAATGAATCCCTCTTCGGCTCCCCATGCAAGCCATGCCAACCGGGCATCTTCCATGGTGGTTGTTCCCGCCGCTTTATCCTCACCCACTATCATTGCGAGTGCCCAAAACCAGTGATTGCTTCCAGACTCAAGGAGCTCATCAAGGATACATGGGATAACCTGCGGACCTAGACCAATAATCTGCTGGTAGGCCGAGTTCAGTATGATCGCGTCTAGGTTGGACAGAAACAGTGTCTCACTACGCCAGCGGGATGCGAGTCCCGAGAAGGTTCGAGCTACCTCCTGATCGCTCCTCACCAGAGTCCGGCGACGTTTGAAGCGGCTTCGTATCGCGAATTGATCGTGCTCGACTGCCTGAGGAACGTACCGATCGTCCCGATACCACTCATCCGGAACGATACTCATGTGGGCTGCCGGAAGCTTCCATGAGCGTTGCGGCGAAGAGATCTTGGGATTCACCAGCTTCTCCTATGCGTCCGGTTAGGCAGATTCCAGGATGGGCAAATCAGCCTGGGTGAGAAAGCGACGCAGCTCCTGTTCCTTCTCCTTTGCCTCGATGATTGCTTGGTGAAGGTCATCCAAGTCATCCGAAGACAGCGAAACGTACAATTCTAAATCGCCGTCTGTGTGGGCGTAGGCGATTTTCAGAGTGTGCGCAATCAATGCACCTTCCAGCGCAGTGCTGCCGTCCGCGAAAACCGGCCGCATATCGACCAGAACCGCAGCTGATCGCAGCACATACTGGTAGTCAGATGTCAACGTCGTGGTCTTCGTGACTAGCCCCAGCGCTGGCTGCCCCAAAATCGCTTCAAGTCGCCTTCGCAAGCTCTCGCGATCGCCGTTATTTAGCTCCAGTTCTGAAAGGGACGCAATCTGCTCCGCCACCATTCGTGGCGTCCAGTCATTGTCTATCGAAAGACGCTTTAGATTGAGACATACTTCAATCACTTCATTCGTTAAACGAGAAGTGGGAAAGCGCTCAAAAATACGAGCTTCAATTTCTTCCGGGCCTGCGGAAGCAGAAGAAAGCTCACGCAATAGGGCGTCGTAGTCTTCGGGAGACAATCTCGCAATCCACTGGAGGGCGGGATGCACACGTTTGGGCGCGCCCAGCTTCCGTATGTCCTGCGCCATGGTTCTCCGTCCGTTGACCTGGGGTTTTCTCACTGCCATCGTTCCCTAACTTTGCAGGGTGATTTCACAATATCGCGGTAAGGGTTGTCAACCTCCAAATAGGCCAAACTGACACATTCATGGTTTCGCAACGCCCCTGATCGACTATTTCCCAACTCATCGGTCAACAATCGGATTCTCAGGAAAGATCACTGGCTGCGGACCGACTACAACGTCACGGCCCATGGATCGCCTGCGCCGAGCTGGACCCTCCGGGTGACAGGCGGTGAGAATGGTTACAGCTATCTCGTGAACCCACGATCGGCGACCTGGATCGGCTCGGGCACGTCTATGCGGTCGACCTTCCATCCGCCCATGGCGACCTGTACGACGGTCACGGTCCATGTCTCGCTAGCTCTGTCCAGCTCGAATCGCCTGTCACCGGGCATGAAGCGCCCGTCAGACGCCCACTCGACCCGGTAGGTGAGGACCACAGCGCTGCCCTGGGCCCGTCTGCCCTGCGACCAGAGTCCGAGCACCACGTGGTAGCGGTAGGTGTCCTGCACCATCCACCAGCGTGCGAACGCTTGGCGCGGCTGTGCATTGGTGATCAGCGTGTCGAAGGCATCGTCATGCACACCCTGATACCTCAGGCTGTAGCTCTCGCCGTCGGGGCAGTCAGCCTCCACCATCACCCCAGCATCGTGATACCAGCGACCCGTCTCCGACAGGCACGACGTAGCTTCCAGCGCCCTTACCGCGGCTTCCGGCGACAGCTCTCCGACCAGTCCAAATCCGCGCGTGCGTGTCCAGATGTGCCAGCCCAACGCCATGGTGTTGCCGCCCAGCAGCACCACCATGACCAGCGCGTAGACCAGGGAGCCGCGGCCCCTCCCGCGAGAGCCGCCGAGCCACCATGCCGTTAGTACGCCCGCAGCTGCGAGAGCGGCCCATGCCCAGCCCAGATAGCCCAACGGCCACCATGGGTCCGGCCAGCGGACGGCGAACACGAGGTAGGTCATCAACCAGGGCACGTGCGCGACGACCAGGCGCACAGGCCCCGGCCGAGTCACATACGCCCAGCAGCAAACCGCCGAGTGAGAGCCGACGACCAGCGCCGACATGGCCGCGAACGCAGCAACCGCGCCGAGCTGGCTCTCCCCGTACATGTGGAAAAGGCCGGCGCCGCCGCCCAACGCACCACCAACACAGGTGGCCAGCACAAGCACGAAGAGGCCGCCAGCGGCGGCCCCTACGCGCTGCTTTGAAGTTCTGTTGATCACCATGGCCGAGAGTCTAGATCGATTGATCAAGCCGTTTACGTGCTAACTCATCGAATCCTTTACTGGAGGAGCCACGGTCACGTCGGGATTCTCGTCGACACCAGCGGCACCGATGCTGAGTCCAGCAAGCCGAACCGCTCGAACGCGTTGAAGTGCAATCCTCCTGGCGATATCGCCCCACTCACGCTGGTAAGGCATTCGAACCGTCTGGTTGGGGTGCTGACGATAAAGCCATGTTATGGCCGGGTCAAACCATCCATCGGTCACCTCACTGAGCGCCGCGAATAAGGCGATGTCGTCATCGGTTGGCACCCCACCCCATCCGCCGAGAGCGCGCACGCTTGCCGTGCGCGCAAGTAGGCCCGCGCAGTGAATGGGCCAGTTGCCGCCGCGAGCTTCTGCCCAGGCGTTCGCTGCGCCTGCTGGTACTCGACCAAACGGTAGATCGGGCGGGAAGCCTTTACGGCTGCCATCGGGCATCAGGTCGTCCGCCTGGGTAACCGCCCAATGAATGGAGCTGTCAGAAAACACTGGAACTACCGCTTCTATCGCGTCAGAGAATACGAGGTCATCAGCGTCTAGATTTCTGACGAATTCCCCCTCAGCTCTAGAAAGGGCAAGATTACGAGTGGATGCGATACCAAGCTTAGTACCATTCGCTGCATACTTAACTCGTTCAACACCGGCGAAGAAGTCGGCTATCTCAGATGCGGGACCGTCTTCTTGAACGCACCATTCATACTCCCATCCCGCAGGGAGGCGCAGTCTCCTGACGCTCGATAAGGTTTCCTCCAGGAAGGCTGATCCAGCTGGGTGAACCGCCGTGATGATAGAAACAAGCGCCACCGTGTGCCCTACCTCTCTATAGACGAAGGTCTAATCTCGCGTCTAGTCGTCCGCTGCCGAGTCGTAGGCCTGGTGGCTATCAGGCCAACGACGAAGATTTTCAGTGAACTCGACTTCAGTTCGATCAGCTGGGTAGAGGGCATCAGATAGTTCGACCACTCGACCGTCGATGTCAACGGACCTGCTACGAATTTGTAGCATCGAGACGCCCTGCTCTATGCCCCATTTCTGCCTATCTCCTGGCGTCGGTTGCACCGCAATGAGAGTGCGCGTTACGTGGTCAATCTCAATGCCAACCGTATAGAGCTGATGCTGATGCCCTCCCGGCCACGGTTCGTTTCTTTCGTCGAGTAGTGCAGGATTGGATTCGATTAGGGCAAGCGGAATGTAGGACACGCTGAAAGCGAGTCGATGTCCTGTTTCGCGGTCGACCATTTCGTAGGTGCGCTGCTGTATTTCCGTACCCGCCTTAATTCCAAACTCTAATGCCAGATCTTCCGTTGCAGAGACAGCGTCATACTTATGCGTCGAAATTGTGGCGTCGATTGGAACGCCCGCAGTCAATTCGATGGCACCGCGATGCGACCGGACGGAGCGAGGCTGAAGCACTAGATCTTTCTGCTCCTGCACCCATCCCGTGGAGAGCTTGATTCGCTTCGGGGGGACTCGAACCGTTGCCCGCTTACCACGGCCGCCGCTGACGCGACCCTCAGACTTCAGAACATCCAGAGCCTCCCGGGCCACGAGCGGAGCACAACGCCATTGGCTCGATAGCTCCTCGATCGTCGGCAGCGGCGCACCGGGCGCCAGCTGCCCCATGAGGATCTGAGCGCGGAGCGCATCAGCGATCTGGTGCTTCACGGGCACGGTGCCCTCGGTCGAGTGGGTCTGCATGCCCCCATTAGACCAGGCAGTTTTGTAGTTCGCTAGCTAAGTGCTTGACACCTCCGTGCGCACCCTCTTAGGCTACGCAACAAGTTCGCTAGCAAACTGGCGAACATGCCCCGATGATCGGGCGGCGGGGTGGCTACGGCTACGTCGCCCGCTTCGACCTGGTGCGCGGTTGGTGCTTGAGAACTTCACAGCGACAGGAATACAGCGCCGAAGGTCGTCTCGCGGTAGCCCTGCATGAAGCCACCTAGTGGTAGCGCCCGGTCGGTCCCGGGGGCAGCGGGGACGGTCGGGACGGGTTCCGGCGCTGGCAAGACCACACGAACGGCGATTTCCGTCGGGCTGGGTGCTGCCAGTCCCAGCCCGTGCGGAAGCCGCCACCGTGGCGGCCAGAAGGGATACCCCATGGCCAACCCGAGTACCACCGGCCCGGCGCCGGTCACTGACGCCGAGGTCCAAGCCGAGCTGAGCAAGTGGACCGGCGACGGTGCAGACATCACGCCGCTGGCGTACGCGGTCCGGATCGCCATCCGTCAGGTGACCGGGTCGGTTCTGCGGCCCGAGCTGGCCCGCGCCGTGCTGGCCGAGCTGGCTCGTCTCTACCCGCCGCAGTACATCACCGCCGCTCAGCCCCAGCACGACACGGTCTGGCACCTGGTCAACCGGTATGGGCAAGCCGTGGAGGCGGGCCGGTACTGCACCGCCGACAGTGCCGTGTTTGACATCGGCCCGGCGCCTGACCTGCTGTTCGACACGGCGGGGATGCCCGCCCGAGTTCGCATCCGCTGGAAGCGACCGGAGAGCCCGGACTACCGGTACCTGCGAGAGCTGGTGTCGGGCTGGTGCTGGGTGCCGGAGCACCGCCCCCAGGCGTTCGAGGTCACCCAGGCCCGGTACGCCCTGACCAGCACCGGCAGGGCGTGACTGGACGCTCACCGCCTCTGAACCGCACAGCAAGCGGCCCCGCCTGGATGCGACCCGGGCGGGGCCTGATCGCACCAACCCCACCTACCAAGGAGAGAGTTCGATGCCTTCTCAGGCTATCGCGGCTGCTGCCGCACCCGACCCGGGCACCGGCCCGCTGAACTGGAACCACCCCCTCGCTGAGCTGGCCGCCCGGCACTGCCAGGCCACCCACCTCGTGGTCCTGACCCGCCCGGTGGCGTGTGAGCCCTGCTGGGACGCGGTGCTGCTGGCTGACTGGATGTTCGCCGCCGAGTTCGACCTCCCGCTTGATGTGGAGGTCGACCCGTCGTACGTCGATGACGTGGCGGTCGACCGGGCCGTGAAGGCGGCCCGCGACGCCGACGCCCAGGACGACGACGAGGCCGCCTGGGCGCACCTGGCGCTGACCGACGCGGAGCGGGCCGAGGTCCGGCGCCGTCTGGCCGAGATCCGGACCCGCCGCAACCGCCGCTACCGGTTCGTGTGCTCCCGGGCCGCTGCCGCACGACGGGACGCCGACCGGTGACCCGCCCCGCCGCTGTGCTCACCCGCCGCCCGGGGCGGCCCCTGCCACTGGCCATCCAGGAGATGGCTGGCCGCTACGGCACGTCGATGCAGCGTGTCGGCCTGGCGTTCAACAGCGCCACCGGCACCCTGCACGGCAAGTCGTGGGAGTACTGGAACCGCGCTGGCCGCCGCCAGTACGCGGCGCTGGTGCGCCTGGCCCGTGCCGCGCAGCGCCCGGAGGTCTGGTGATGGCCCCGCAGTCCGGGCCGGTCGCCGTGACGCTCGTCGGCGCCCGCCATGACGTGGTCGCGTTCCTGCACCTGCTGGAGCAGGTCAGCTCCCTGGCCGACGTGTCCGACCCGATCCCTTCCGGCGCCTACGACGTCCGCGTGACCGCGACCGTGCGCCGCACCTTCCCCCTCACCGGAGGCCCGAAATGACCGCACCGACCAGCGCCTACCCCGTCAACACCGCCGACCTGGTCGGCGACTTCCAGAAGTGGGCCGACGAGCTGGGCACGGCCCCGTCCCAGCGCGCCACGATGAAGCGGTTCCGCATCGGCACCGACAAGGCCCGCACCCTCCTCGCCACCCTGACCACCACCGACGCCGACCAGTCCGACACCCCCGCCCCGGTCGCCGAGGCGGCCCCGGACGCGGTGCCGCAGGTGCTGCTGGACTCGGCAGCGCCGACCCCGGACCTGGTTCCCCAGGTCCCCGCCGCGCCGATCATGGTCGCGGCGTTGCCACTGACGGCGGTTGGCGTAGAAGCGGACACGAAGATCACGCCGACCGCGTCTGAGCCGAGCACCGACACGCCACCGCTGCGGGCGGTCGGCATCGCCCCGGTGACCTTCGCGGCTCCGGTCGACCTGGAGCCGGTGTTCACCGAAGACCCGCTGCCGGACCCGGTGCTCACCGAAGCGCCGATCCCCGTCACCGCACCGCCGCTGGCGCCGGTCGCCGCACCGATGCCGCAGGCCGTCACCGTGACCGAGGCGCCCGCGCGGCGCCGCAAGCCCAAGGTGCGTACCTGGCCAGTCCTGCTCGTGGGCATGGCCGCATTCATCGCCATCTGGGCCGGGTGGGTCGAGCTGGGCAAGCTCACCGGCTTCGGCATCGTCCACCCCCTGCCGGGCATCTGGGACAGCTTCAAGCTCAACACCGCGATCACCCTGCCCCTCGGTATGGACGCCTACGCCGCGTTCGCGCTCAAGGTCTGGTTCACCCCCGGCCTGCCGGTCAAGGCCCGGCGGTTCGCCCGCTGGTCCACGGTGGTGTCGCTGCTGGTCGGCATGGCCGGGCAGATCGCCTACCACCTGATGGTCGCCCAGGGCATCACCTCCGCCCCGTGGCAGATCACCACCGCCGTGTCCTGCCTGCCCGTGATCGTGCTCGGCCTGGCGTCCACGCTGGTTCACCTGGTCCGCGTCGATGACGAGGAGGCGTGATGTTGCAGCTCACGCCGATTGTCGAAGTGGTCACGGACGGGCCGGTACGGCACGGCAGCGTCGCTCACCTGCGGGCCGGTTACCACTGGACGACCACGCGCGTCGAGTACGGCCGCGAAGAGGTCAAGCAGCACTTCGCGCCGGTCCCGGCCTGTGCTGTGCCGACCGACAACGCCCCGCCGGCCACGGACGGACGCGGCTACTCCGGCGGCTGGGCACGGCACCGCGGAGCGGTCCCCTGCACTGCTGAGCAGTGCTTTCCCGGCGACGCCTGATCTGGCCGCCACCGTGCGGGCCGGGCCCATCACCCCCGGCCCGTCGCGGTGGCCGCCACACCGGCGACCAGGACACCGAGAGGAGTCCACTCCATGAAGAAGCGCCACCGGCGCCGCCCCACCACTGGTCCTGTTGGGGGCTGGTCGCAGGTGCTGGACGACGCGACCCGCAAAGCCGCCCGCCGCCGACGACGCCGCGCCGCGAACTGGCTGGTCGCCCACCCGAAGACCCTGTTCGCGCTCCGGGTCACCCGGGGCGCATGGCGCCGCCGTCATATCCCGATCCGGGCTGGGCGGGCGGTACTGGGCGGGGTCAACTGGCTGACCGACCAGGCCATGAGCCGGGCCGGTCGCACCTGGGCGCACCGTAGTGCCCGTGCCCAGCGGTCCACCTACTACGGGTGGGACGGCCTGGTCACCTGCGCGTTGTGTGGGCGCCGTGTGCCTCTGCACCGACAACAGACCCACGTGCTGTGGCACGAGCAGCAAGGCGGGCACGCCCAGAACACCCCCACCCTGGCCGGTGGCAATGCCGCCACCGGCCGTCCGACCGGCTCGAAGACCGGGCCGACCCCCAACCCGAACCGTGGAGGTTCCCGCATGGCCACCGCCCTGGCGTCCCTGCTCCTACGTGCCGCCTCCGGTATCGGCGAACTGCCGCCCGGTGACGCCTGGTTCCTCACCTCCCAACTCGTCGGCCTGGCCCGTGGCTCAGTCGCGGTCGGCGATGCCCTGGGCGACTACGCCGAGACCCTGGACACCGCCCGCCTGGACCCGCGTGTGACCCGGCCGATCCTGGCCGCCATGGAGAACTACGCCCAGGCGGGCGCCGACCTGGCCAAGGCCGCCAAGACCTTCCGCGACCTCTACGAATCGCAGATGGAGGCCGCCGAGGCGGGCGTCTCGCAGCCCAACGTCGCCGGGTTCTTCGACCCCCGCAACGCCTCCTGACCCACCAGCGGTGCGGCCCGCCGACGCGGGCCGCACCCCTTCCCAGCTGGAGGAACAATGTTCGGCAGCAAAGACCGTAAGCGTGAACTGGCTTTGATCGACGACAGCCGCCGCCGACACCTGGTCACCGACTGGGTGATCCCCACCGTGTGGAGATACCGGCGCCAGCTGGCGCCGTTCGGAGTCGCCGGGCTGACCCTGGCCGCCGGAGGCGCCGCGCTCGCCGTGCGCCTGGCGGCCGACGACGGCTGGCTGTGGGGCTGCTACGGCGTCGGCGGACTGTGCGCCGCCGCCTGGCTGTCCCGCCTGTCCGGCTACGACCGCGCCCTAGGCGCCGTGGTCACCGGCACCACCGCCGCGTGGACCCTGGCCGTCGCTTACTGGCCGACCAGCGGCGCCCTGTACGGCCTGTGGGCACTGGGCACGCCGGTGCTGGGGCTGGGCTGGTGGATGTCGGGCACCCTGCGCGCGCAGCTGCGCGCCGACCGCGTTCGCCAGCGCTGGGACACCGTCGCCAAACTCGCCGGCGTCGCAGGCGCCCACCTGCTGGGCACCCGCGCTACCCCGGCCGGAGAGGTGCTGCGGGTCAAGCTCACCGCAGGCCAGAACGCCAAGAGCGTGCAGCGGGAGGCCATCGAGTCGGCGTACGAGCTGCGGCCCGGCGCCGTCAAGGTCGAGCAGGACGAGGCCAACAGCCGCGTGGTGTTCGTGCACATCACCGAGACCGACCCGTGGACCGCCGACCTCACCCACCCCGCCCTGCGAGTCCTGCACACCAACAACTAGACCGACTGGAGGCCCCACCCATGGCACGCACCGCCGCAGCCAGCGCCGACCAGCTTGACCCGGCCGACCAGTGGACCGCAGGCGCCCGCACCGCCCGCGACCCGCTCCCGGTCGGCGTCTACGAAGACGGCACCCCCGCCCACGCCTCGCCCTGGACCAAGGTCGGCGGACGCAACGTGTTCGTCACCGGCGCCATGGGCAGCGGAAAGACCAACCTGCTCAACGTCCTCACGGCCGGACTGGTCGCCTGCCACGACACGGTCATCTTCGGCGCCGACGTCGCCAAGAGCGGCAAAAGCCTCGCCCCATGGATCACCTGCTTCGACTGGTTCGCCACCACACCCGAAGAAGTCCTGCTCATGCTCCGGGCCATGAACCGAATCATTAAGGCGCGCGCCACCGAGGGCGCCCGCCTGGCCGCCCAGGGCAAAGGCGACGCCGTGTTGCAGCCCTCCCCGCGCCTGCCGCTACTGGTCGGGATCTTCGATGAGCTGTCGTCACTGCTGGGCCGCGACAGCGACGTCGCCGACGCCTGCACCGAGGAGATGACCCAGATAGCCGAGACCGACCGCGAAGTAGCGGTCGCGATGATCCTGTCCACGCAGAAGCCCACCCAGGACTCCCTCGGCAACAGCGGACGGCTCAAGTCCCAGTTGAACCCGGTGCTGGCCGGGCGCATGAACCGACTGTCCGACCTGCGATGGGCGCTGCCCAACGCACCCGCCGAATCGCTCAACCTCGGCGTCTACACCACCCCCGGCGTGTGGCTGTCCCAGGACGGCGCCGACGCCTCACC
This sequence comes from Catellatospora sp. KI3, assembly GCF_029948125.1. Lineage (GTDB taxonomy): Bacteria > Actinomycetota > Actinomycetes > Mycobacteriales > Micromonosporaceae > Catellatospora. The sequence continues at coordinate 1,236 of NZ_JASAMB010000046.1, read as the reverse complement.
CCTACCCATGCGCAGCTTCGCCCTGTACGAACCCGCCGACGTCGCCCGACTGGCCGCCTACTACGCACCCCACCGGCCGCAGCTCGACGCAGTGAGCCGCCTGGCCGCAGGCCCGGACTACGCCAACCGCAACCGCGACCCGTTCGGCATCGGCGCCGACACCACACCCACCCCGGCGGCGCCGACCGAGGCTGCCCCCGCCGCGCCGGTCGCCCAACGGCCTGCCCCGGACCGGCGGGTCACCAAGGCCGACGCCGTAGCCGCCAGCGCCCAGGCCAAGGCAGCGATCGAGCAGGTGGCCGACCTGCCCGATCTGCCGCCGGTCGACCTGGACAACCTCACCCAACTCCACCCGCCCGCCCACGAGCCGGTCGACCCCGACGCCATCGCAGTCGTTCTGACCGCCCTGCAAGGCGCCCCGGACGGACTGACCCGCGCCGAGATCCAGGCCGCCACCGGCCGCAGCAAGTCATGGACCTGCGAAATCCTCGCCGCCATGACCCGCGACGAGCAGGTCTCCCACACCCGCGACACCGGCAAAGGCGGCCAGCGCCGCTACCGCCTCACTCACCCGACGTAACCGTCCGGTCCAACCGTCCAACCGTCCGCCCGAACCGCATCGCGCGCGTGTACGGGCGCTATCTGGCACACCCGTGGACGCGTGGGCGGACGCCTACACGCCCGCCCGCGCATACACGCAACGTGACACACGCGGGCGCGCAGGCGCCCGCCCAGCCGAGGGAGCAACCGTGATCGCCCGCCTGTACGAAGCCGTCACCGGCACCCCGTGGACCACCGGCCGCAGCGCCGCAGCCGAGTTCGGGCCGACCGTGGCCACCCGCTACGCCGACGCCCTGTCCTGGCTGACCGACGCCGAACTGATGGCCATGACCCCCGCCCAGGCAGCCGCCTACGGCCAGGCCATGGCCGCCGCCCGCACCGACATCGAACGTGTCGAGATCTTCGAAGCGTTCGACCTCGTCTCCTGACGTGCCGCCCCACCGATCGGCCCGGCCTGGTGACCACCAGGCCGCGCCGACCACGACGCCCACCGACCAGCCCCGGAAGGGAGCACCACCGATGAACGACTTCATGGCCGCCGCCCTGGCCGCAGCCCGCAAGGGCTGGCACGTGTTCCCCCTGATTCCCGGCGCCAAGGAACCCGCCGTGTCCCGGTGGGAGCAGCGCGCCACCACTGACCCCGACCGCATCCGGCGCTGCTGGTCCTGCGGTCCC
>NZ_JASAMB010000045.1 GCF_029948125.1 Catellatospora sp. KI3 | reverse complement strand
CGACGCCGAGACGGGGCAGCTGCACCTGCGGCTGTCGCCGGGCCAGCGCGGCGAGGACCTGGAGATCGCCCGCACCAACATCTTCGGCGAGGCGCTGGACCTGCAGGCGGCGGGCCTGCTGCACGAGGGCATCGACCCGGAGCACGTCTCCGACGAGGTGGTCCGGCGGTACGAGACGCTGTGGCACGAGCTCACCTTCGAGCAGGCCGTCGAGGCCGACACCCGGCGCCAGATGGACAAGCGCATCCGCCGCCTCAACGAGCTCGGCTTCGACGTCGAAGAGGTGTCGATGTCAGTCGTCGAGGAGGGTGGCCACCGCACCGTCATGCTGCGGCCGAAGGTCGTCGACGCGGGCCACCACACCCGGCGCCTGCTGCGCCTGACCGGGCTGGACGCCGAGGAGAACCAGGCCCGCGCGCTGCTCAACGACCTCGACGCGTACCGCGCGGAGTCGGACATGCCCGACGAGGCGCAGGCGGCGCACCGCTGGCTGACCGAGGTGTTCGAGCCGGTGATCCGCGCGGTGCCGCCGCACCTGCGCGGCAAGCTGGAGCCGCCGGAGCTGTTCGTGCAGATCATCGAGCACCGCTGGACGCTGAGCGAGCAGGCCGGCCGCGACCTGGGCCTGGCCCCCGCGGTCCAGTCGTTCCTCGCCAACGTGCTGATCCACCGCCCCGACGAGCAGGCCGTCCTCGGGTACGAGGTCGACGACGACATGCTGATGCAGCTGGAGGACGAGGACGAAGCCCCCGAGGACGAGTCCCTGGTCGACTGACCGCCCCCGCCCCGCCCCGCCCCGCCCCGGCTTTGAATTGACGCTGGCCTATCCAGAAGACGAATCGGTGAAATCCGTCCTCCGGATAGGCCAGCGTCAATGCTATGCGAGGCGGCCCAGGAGCTGGGCGAGGTGCGTTTGCGCAGGTAGCATGGCGCGCCGACCCGGCTCACGGCGACTCCCCCGTCGACGCGTACCCCCTCCGGGCCGCCCCTACCCGAAGGGTCGCGACGATGCGATCACGGCTGCGCCGTACCCCCGGCCGACGCCGCGCCGGTGTGCGCGGCGTGCTGCGCTCCCTGGTCGTGCTCGGCTTCGGCGTCGCCGCCGCGTTGACCCTGGCCGCTCCGGGTGAGGCGCGCGAACGCCACGACCCGGCCGCCACCCGTACCGTCCAGGCCCTGCCCAGCGGTGATCTCAGCGCCGTGCCGCGCGACTTCGCCAGGGTGATGGGGTATCAGCCGGTCACCGCCCGCCTGTCCGACGGCGAGCTCCGCGTGATCAACCCGCGCGGCTCCTGCTCGGTCCCCGGCGAGGGCCGCCCGTTCGACTTCGCCGTCCCGTGCATGGCCCACGACTTCGGCTACGACCTGCTGCGGTACGCCCGCCGCCAGGGCGCCCCGCTGTCCCCCGACGCCCGCGCGCGCATCGACCTGCTGCTGGACCACGACCTGCGGGTGCAGTGCGCCACCGACAGCACCCCGACCAGCTGCGCCGCCACCGTCGACCTGTTCGCCGCCGGGGTCGGCTTCAACTCCTGGCGGCAGCTGTCCGGGCCGCCGGTCGACACGTCCGGGCTGACCCGTACCGCGGGCCTGGTGCTGCTGGCGGCCGTCGGTGGCGGCGGCGGGCTCAGACTGTGGCGGCGCCCGCGGCGGCGACCTGGGCCATCAGCCCGCTGAGCCCGTCCCGGCTGGCCACGACGGTGAGCCGGTCGCGCGCGTGCAGCACCCGGTTGTCGGCGGGCCGCCACAGCGGGCGGGGCTCGCCGAACTCGGCCAGCGCGATGACCCGTACCGCGCCCGCAGTGTCCGCGTCGCCGACGCGCGCCCCGTCCAGGGCCGAACCGGCGCCCACGACCACCTCGGCCACCAGCAGCACCCGGCGCTCGACCGAGATGGTCCCGATGACCTCGCGCTCCATCAGGGCCTCGGCGAAGGCCGGCGCGGCCAGGTAGGAGACGCTGCGGGTGTAGCGGATGCTGAACGTCTTGCGTACCCGGGCGGCCAGGTCGCCGTCGAACAGCCGGACCAGCACCCGCAGCTGCGGCTGCAGGTTGCGGCCGTGCAGCGCCGCCTCCAGGTTGATCACGTCGTTGCTGGCCAGGGTCATCAGCGCGCGGCACTGCTGCACGTTGGCCGAGCGCAGCGTGCTCTCCCGGCTGGCGTCGCCGATGATCAGCGGGATGCCCAGCTCGCGGGCCAGGGCCACGCCCCGGGCCTGCTCGTTCACGTCGATGGCGACCACCGGGATGCCCCGGTCGTACAGCAGCCGCATCGCGCGGGTGCCGACGTTGCCGAGCCCGACCAGCACGATGTGCCCGTCGGTCGGCAGCCGCAGCCGCCCCTGCGCGACGGCCAGCCGCGCATTGACCAGGCCCTCGACCACCATCGCGGTGACCAGCGGCACCAGCGCCAGCCCGGCCAGCGCGATGACCAGCTGCAGCAGCTGCTGGCGGCCGGACAGCTCCGGGCTCAGGTCCGGGCCGCCGAACGCGTTGACCGCGGTCAGGTAGATCCCGTCCCAGACGCTGCGCACGTGCGCGCCGCGGGCGAAGAAGAACCCGGCCACCGCGAGCACCACCAGCGTCGTGCTGACGGCGAGCCGGAACTGCCGCGAGACCAGCGACTTGACCGTGTCGACGACGGCTCGCAGCCGCCAGCGCCGGGCGCGGCGGGTCACCAGCCGCGCGACGTCGTTGACGGTATCGGCGACCGAGGTCGTCTCACGGTCCTCGGCCAGCACCAGGTCGGCCCGGGCCGGGTCGGCGGGCAGCAGATCCACCGCGGCGCCGGGCGAGGTGGTGTCGACCAGGCCGCAGACCACGTCCGCGGGCACGACCGCCTGGCGGCGGGCGACGACGAGGGTACGGCCCGCGACCGGCACCGGAGCCGCGTTCACCTCGTCCAGCGCGATGGCGACCAGCGCCGGAGCGGCGATCTCGGCGTCGGAGAGCACCTTGGCGTTGCCGAGCAGCTCCTCGATGCCCCTGCCCAGGTTGGAGTTGTACATCCGGACGACCAACCGCAGGTCGGGCACGATGTCGCGGGCCCGCAGCGCGATGTGGATGTTGCCGACGTCGTCCTGGACGGTCAGCGCGAGGCCCAGCGCGTGCTCGAGGTCGGCCTGGCGCAGCGCGCGCTCGTCCACCCGGTCGACCACCAGCACCCGCACCCGCGGCAGGTCGGCGAAGTCGCCGCGCGCCCCGGCGAGCTGCTCGGGGGTCAGCAGCAGCACGACGTCGGCGCCGTAGCGCTGGGTGAGCTGCTCGGCCAGCCGGTAGGCCAGGCCGTCGGAGCCGTTGACGACGAAGTGGTTCCCGCCGCGGCGCGGCTGGGGGATGACCGAGGAGGGGCTCAGCACGCCCGGATGGTATCGATCACGCACCACCGGGGCCACCCGCGAGGGATCGCTGTACGTGTCTTTACCGCGACGATATGCCCCTTTTGGTCGTTGCTTCATCAGACGAATGCACCTTTACGCACCCCGCAGTTCGGGTGCACCGGTCAGCAATCGAATGGATGGACATGAACAAGTGGTTCTACAGGGCCGTCGGCGCGGTCGGCGTGGCCAGCGGCGTCATGCTTCTCGGCAGTGGCGTCGCCCACGCTGAGACGGCCACCGAGGCCAAGCCGACCGCCGATCTTCAGGCCATGCGCGGGTTGGTGGCCGATCTCCTCTCCCCGACCGCGGGCCTCGGCGATCTCGGCCTGTCGCTGGACACGCCGCAGGCCCGGGTCGACGCCGGGCTGCTGCCCGACGGGCCCGTGTCGATCACGCACGGCAACGGCAGCCTCGGCCTCACCGCGCACGCCCCGGGCGTCCAGGACATCACGCTCGCCAGCAAGCTCCCCCGCCTCTCCGACATGGTGCCCAGCACCAACCTGCTCTCAAGCGCGACCGGCCTGCTCGGCCAGGCCGGGGACGGCTCGGCCGCCCGCGCCGAAGGCTCCCCGCTCGGCCCGCTGAGCGGGCTGCTCGGCGGCGGGGGCACCAGCCCGGTCGCCGGCCTCACCGGCGGGCTGACCGGCGGGCTGTTCGGCGGCGCCAGCCCCATCGGCGGGCTCACCGACGGCCCGCTGGGCGGCCTCACCGGCGGCCTGCTGCGCGGCGGCACCGACGGCGGCGGCCCGCTCGGCGGCCTGACCGGCATGCTGGACAGCGGCGGCGGCGCCGACAGCGGCCCGCTGGGCGGCCTCACCGGCGGCCTGACCGACGGCCTCGGCGGCATCACCGGGGGCGTCGGCAGCGCCTCGCAGGACCGGGCGCTCGACCGCGCGCTGACCCCGCGGCCCACCGTCCCCGCCGCCGACGACACGACCCAGGACCCCTTCGGCGACTGGCTCGACACGCCCGCCGCCGGACTGGCCCGCCAGGGCGACATGCTGTTCCCCGGGGACGTGCTCGACCCCACCGATCAGCAGGGCCTGACCCTCGACCCGGTGCTCTCGCGGCAGGTCGCCGACGCGACCTCGCAGATCGTGCCCGACCTGATCGCCGACGCGATGGGCCGCAAGGCCGACGGCGACCTGTTCGGCGCAGGGCCGGACCTGTTCGCGCCCGGCGGCCAGCCGGACCTGCTCACGGGCGGACCGACCGAGGGCATCCCGTTCGTCGACGGCATCCCGCTGCTCGGCGATCTGATCGGCAACGGCGGCCCGCTCGACGGCATCATCGCCATGGGCGACATCGCCAAGCAGCTGCCGGTCGTCCGCGACGTCGTCACCGGCAAGGTCACCCTGGACACGGTCAACCAGGTGCCGGTCGTCGGCAACCTGCTGCGCAACGGCGTGGTGCAGGGCGGCAAACCGGGCACCGGGCTGCCGCTCATCGGCTCGCTGCCGATCGTCGGCGACGCGATCAGCAAGGCCACCAGCAGCCTGAACGGCTTCGGCATGGGCCGCGGCGCGAACATGCTGGCTCCGCAGCCGCAGGTCGCCCAGCCCCAGCCCGGCCTGGCACCGGCACCGGCGCCCCAGCCCCAGCCGCAGCTGCTGCCCGCGCCGCAGGCGGCCGCACCGGTGCACCAGCACGAGGGCCGCCACCGGGCCACCGACCGGCCCGTCGTGGGCGAGGAGGCCGAGTACGCCGAGTCGGCGCGTACCCCGGAGGAGCTGCCGCTCGTCGGCCAGCTGCCGCTGAGCGGCCTGCCGCTGCTGGGCTCGCTCACCGGCGGGGCCGGTTCGGGCGGCGCCGCGCTGCCGGTCGGCGGCCTGTTCAGCCAGCTGCCGCTGGTCAACGACCTGCCGCTGCTGGGCGACATGCCCACCTCGATGGAGGTGCTGCGCGCGCTGCCCGTCGTCGGCACCGCCGCCAGCCTGCTCCCGCTGGGCTGATCGACCTCGGCGGGCCCGGCACGGACTCCGTGCCGGGCCCGCCGGCGTATACGGGGGCAGCGGCCGCGCTCGTACGCCCGGCACAATGCCGCCCATGCTCTCGATCGAGTTCTCCCGCACCACCCGCCTGACCCCGCGGCCCGCCCTCGGCCTGCTCTACCTCGTCGGCACCGTCCTGTCGGCGCTGCTGCTGGGCGCCACCCTGGTCGACCGCCGCATCGACCCGCTGCCGACCATCACCCTGATGGCGCTGCTGGTGGGCGCGCAGGCGCTGTACCAGCAGGGCATCTACCTCGTCGGCGACCAGCTGCTGCTGCGCCGCCCGCTGTCGCGCACCACCGTCCCGCTGGCGAACCTGCGCGCCGTGTACATCCGACCGCTGCCCGCCCGGCCGCAGCGCCGCCTGCTGCACCTGGAACTGGCCGACGGCACCGTGGTACGCACCCACGTCGGCGTCACCGGCAGCCTGTTCTCCCCCGCCATCCGGGTGACGTTCGACCAGCTGGTGGCCCTCGTCGGCACCATCGACGGACACCGGCGCCGGGTCGGCGGCCACGCGGGCGCCATGGAGCCGTGACCGGCACGCGCGGCTGAGATCGTACGAACCGCGCCCGTCGTCGGACCATCGTCGTCTTTGCCCGGTCGAGGTCCGGATGCGAAGCTGTGTCGACTTTCGCTCGGGGAGGGGCGCCAGTGGACAGGGACGAGCTGGTAAACGAGGCCGAACGGGCACTCTGGGACGCGTTCGGCGCGGGCACCATGGTGAACCTCGGCCCCGGCGAGCCCGCCGAGGACGGCTTCGACCCGCAGTCCTGGGGCGCCGACCGGACCGTGCGCGCCGAGCTGATCGCCCGGCTGCTGCTCGGCGTACGGGACGTCGAGCCGGGCTACATCGCGAAGGTCAGGCTGGCCGGTGCGATGGTCACCGGCGAACTCGACCTCAACGGCGGCGACACGTCACACGAGCTGCACCTGGACCGGTGCTGGCTGGACGGGACGCCCGACCTCGCCGACGCGTACACCAAGGGCATCGCGCTGACCGGCTGCCGCCTGCCCGGCCTGACCGCGCACGGCCTGCAGACCTCCGGCCCCGCGCACCTGTCCGGCAGCCGGGTCGAGGGCGAGCTCGACCTCAACGGCGCCCGGATCGCCGGCCAGCTGTCCATGACCGGCACCCGCCTGCTCAACCCTGGCGGCGACGCGCTCAACGCCTGGAACCTCGTCGTCGACCAGGACCTGCTCTGCAACGACGGGTTCACCGCCGACGGCTCGATGGCGCTGTCCGGTGCGCACCTCGGCGGCATGCTGCTGCTCATCGGGGCGAAACTGAGCCACCCCGGGAAGTACGCGATCAACGCGCAGAACCTGACCATCGACCGCGACATGATCTGCCACGAGGGCTTCACCGCCGACGGCGCGATCGAGCTCAGCGGCGGCAAGATCGGCGGGCGCCTGTCGCTGGTCGGCGCCCAGCTCACCAACCCCGACGGGTACGCCTTCAACGCGCAGAACCTCGTCGTCGAGCGGGATGTGTACTTCAACGACGGGTTCAAGGCCGCCGGCACCATCGACCTCAGCGGCGCCCGCGTCGGCGGCCAGCTGTCCATGCTCGACGCCACCCTCGACCGCCCCGGCGGCCTGGCGCTGAACGCGCAGAACCTCACCGTCGGGGAGAGCATCCTCGCCTACCGCGGCCTGCGGGTCACCGGCGCGATCGACCTGTACGGCAGCCGCGTCGACGGCCAGCTCTCCCTGGTCGGCGCCGTACTGAGCAACCCGGGCGGCCGGGCGCTGCACGCCCAGAGCATCACCGTCGGCCAGGCCGTGTACTGCTACGGCGGGTTCACCGCGACCGGCCAGGTCGACCTGAGCGGGGCCCGCGTCGGCGGGGTCCTGTCCCTGGTCGGCGCCAAGCTCGACAACCCCGGCGGCGAGGCGCTGTCCGCCGAGAACCTGCACGTCGACATGGACATGGTCTGCTACGGCGGCTTCACCGCCGACGGCGGCGTCAACCTGTACGGCGCCACCGTCGGCGGCCAGTTCTCCCTGGCCGGTGCGGCGCTGCGGCACCCGCAGGGCCTGGCGCTCAACGGCCGCAACCTGACCGTCGGCCGGATCATGCAGTGCGGGCAGGGCTTCACCGCCGAGGGCACCGTCTGCCTGGCCAACGCCACGCTCAGCGGGGCGACGTTCGAGGAGGCCGTGTTCACGGTGCCGGCCGACGCGGTCCGTACCCACATCACACTCGACTGCGAGTCGCTCAGCGCGGCCTTCCTGATCCTGCCCGACCGGATGCCCGGCATCACCGACCTGCGCCAGGCCACCATCGGCCGGCTCTGCGTCCCGGTCGGCGCCCTGCACAGCCGGATGCGGTTGAGCGGCCTCACCTACACCGACCTCGACCCGGACCCCGACCCGCCGGTGCACCAGCGGCTCACCTGGCTGCGCCGCGACACCGACGGCTACCACCCCCAGATGTACGAGCAGCTCGCCGCGTACTACCGCGCCAACGGGCACGACCGCGAGGCCCGCATCGTCCTGCTCGGCAAGCGGCGCAGCCAGCGGCGGAACACCACCGGGTCGGGCACCCTGCCGGGGCTGCTCCGCCGCATCCCCGGCCTGCTCATCGACGGCCTCGCCGGGTACGGCTACGTGCCCGCGCGGGCCTTCGCCTGCCTGCTCACCGCCATCGCCGTCGGCACCTGGCTGTTCAGTCACCACCCACCGGCGCACCCCATGAAGAGCAGCGAGGCGAACGCGCTGCTGCTCGCCATCGACGCGATCCTGCCGACGTCACCGTTCGGGCTGGTGGAGGCCGCCGGACTGAGCGGCGGCACGTACCTGGCCGCGATGATCCTGCAGGGGTTCGGCTTCGCCCTGTCCATCGCGGTCCTGCCCGCCCTGACCCGCACCCTCGCCCGCGCCGACAAGTGACCAGCGCGCGGGTCCGCACGGGCGGCGCCGGCGCTGGCGCCGGGGCCGGGGCCGCAGTTTCGGGGAAACTGTCCTTAAAACCGTGGTGATTGCTGCACTTTCCCCGAAACTGCAGCGATCAAGAAATGCGGGATGGAGCCGACCGCGGGACTTGAACCCGCAACCTTCCGATTACAAGTCGGGTGCGCTACCAATTGCGCCAGGCCGGCATGAACCCCGTGTGGAGGTTCACAGCGATGGTACGCGTCGAAGTCCGCGCCCACGCCACCGGATTCCCAGAAGTTTCGTCCCCTACATGCCACTAATGTACGTTTTGCCTGGCGGGAGCGTTCCACCTGATGATCCACGGGCTTGTTAACCGCCCGTGACCGGGTTACTTTGGCGAACGCCGACCGTGTGAACACGGACGGTACTCACTTTCACTCGGATCGTCCGGCACGTTCCTGCCGGTGGAAGGAAGCACCCCCATGGCTACCGTCACGTACGCCAAGGCGTCCCGGATCTACCCGGGCACCGACCGCGCCGCCGTCGACCAGCTCGACCTGCAGATCGGCGACGGCGAGTTCCTCGTCCTCGTCGGCCCCTCCGGTTGTGGCAAGTCCACCAGCCTGCGCATGCTCGCTGGTCTTGAGGACGTCGACCAGGGCGCGATCTACATCAACGACAAGGACGTCACGAACCTCCCGCCGAAGTCGCGGGACATCGCGATGGTCTTCCAGAACTACGCCCTCTACCCGCACATGACGGTGTACGAGAACATGGCGTTCGCGCTCAAGCTGCGCAAGACCCCGAAGTCGGAGATCGACGTCCGGGTCAAGAAGGCCGCTCAGATGCTGCAGCTCGAGGAGTACCTGGGCCGCAAGCCGAAGGCGCTCTCCGGCGGTCAGCGCCAGCGTGTCGCCATGGGTCGCGCCATCGTGCGTGAGCCGCAGGTCTTCCTCATGGACGAGCCGCTGTCGAACCTCGACGCCAAGCTGCGCGTGCAGACCCGTTCGCAGATCGCCACCCTGCAGTCGCAGCTGGGCATCACCACGGTGTACGTGACGCACGACCAGGTCGAGGCCATGACCATGGGTCACCGCGTCGCCGTGATGCTCGACGGTGTGCTGCAGCAGTGCGACACCCCGCGTGCCCTGTACGACCGGCCGTCCAACGTCTTCGTCGCGGGCTTCATCGGCTCGCCGGCCATGAACATCAAGACCGTGCAGCTCACCGACGGTGGCGCCGTGTTCGGTCAGCTCGTCCTCCCGCTCACCCGTGAGCAGGTCGCCGCGGCGCAGTCCGAGGGCGGCAACGGCCAGGTCACCGTGGGCTTCCGCCCCGAGGACTCGGCGCTGGTGGGCGCGGGCGACGGCGGCCTGCCGATCGTCGTGGACCTGGTCGAGGACCTGGGCGCCAACGCCAACGTGTACGGCCACGCCGCGATCAATGGTGGCGAGGAGCGGTTCGTGGTCACCACGTCCCGCGCCCAGATGCCGAGCCTCGGCGAGACGGTGTACATCAAGCCGGCCGCCGACCACCACCACGCGTTCCACGCCGCGTCCGGCGTGCGCATCTGACGCAGTAGCCAGTAGAAAGGGCGGAGCCGACCGGCTCCGCCCTTTTTCCGTATGCGCTTTCCGTATCCGCCGGGCGCGGCGGGTAAGGATGTAGGCATGACCGAGTATCGAGTCGAGCACGACACGATGGGCGAGGTGCGGGTGCCCGCCGACGCGCTCTGGGGCGCCCAGACCCAGCGGGCGGTGGAGAACTTCCCGATCTCCGGCACTGGGCTCCCGTACCCCCTGATCATCGCCCTTGCCCAGATCAAGGAGGCGGCCGCGCAGGCGAATGCCGACACCGGCGTGCTGGACCGGGACACCGCCGAGGCGATCGCGGCGGCGGCCCGGCAGGTGATCGACGGCGACCTGGCCCGGCACTTCCCGGTGGACGTGTTCCAGACCGGTTCGGGCACCTCCACCAACATGAACCTGAACGAGGTGCTGGCCCGGCTGGCCGGGCAGGCGCTGGGTCGGCCGGTGCACCCGAACGATCAGGTCAACGCCTCGCAGTCGAGCAACGACGTGTTCCCGTCGGCGATCCACCTCGCCGCGCTGCGCCTCATCGCCGACGAGCTGCGCCCGGCCCTGCTGGAGCTGCACGAGGCGCTGAAGCTGAAGGCGGCCCAGTTCGCGCACGTGGTGAAGTCGGGGCGGACGCACCTCATGGACGCGACCCCGGTGACGCTGGGGCAGGAGTTCTCCGGCTACGCCCAGCAGGTGCAGCGGGGCGCCGAGCGGGTCGCCGCGACACTGCCGCACGTGGCGGAGCTACCGCTGGGCGGGACCGCGGTCGGCACCGGCGTCAACGCCAGCGCCGCGTTCCGCCACGAGGTGTACGTGCACCTGGCACACAACACCGGCCTGCCGGTGCGCGAGGCGGAGAACCACTTCGAGGCGCACGGCTCCCGCGACGCCCTGGTCGAGCTGTCCGGGCAGCTGCGTACGGTCGCCGTCAGCCTCTACAAGATCGCCAACGACATCCGCTGGATGGGCTCGGGTCCGCGGGCCGGGTTGAGCGAGGTGCACCTGCCCGACCTGCAGCCCGGCTCGTCGATCATGCCGGGCAAGGTGAACCCGGTGCTGTGCGAGTCGGTCCGCCAGGTCTGCGCGCAGGTGATCGGCGCGGACGCGACGATCGCGTTCGCGGGGTCGCAGGGCGACTTCGAGCTGAACACGATGCTGCCCGTGATCGCCCGCAACCTGCTGGAGTCGATCACCCTGCTGGCCAACGTGTCCCGGGTGTTCGCGCAGCGCTGCGTCCTCGGGCTCACCGCCAACGAGGAGATCTGCCGCCTGTACGCGGAAGGCTCGCCCTCGATCGTGACCCCGCTGAACCGGCACATCGGTTACGAGGAGGCGGCCGCGATCGCCAAGCAGGCGCTGGCGGAGAACAAGACCATCCGCCAGGTGGTCGTGGAGCGGGGCCACGTCGAGGCGGGCCGCCTCACCGAGGCCGAGCTGGACGCCGCCCTCGACGTCCTCGCCATGACCCGCGCCCCCGAGTAGCGGCTGCCACCGCCGCACCTGGCATCGACACTGGCCTATCCAGAGGACGGATTTCCGATTTCCGTCTTCCAGATAGGCCAGCGTCAATTAAAGACCGGGCGTGAACAGGTCACGCCGCGCGGCGGCGGGCCACCTCGGCCAGGGCCACCGCGGCGGCCACCGACGCGTTCAGCGACTCGACCTCCGACACCATCGGAATGCTCACCCGCAGGTCACACGTCTGCCCGACCAGCCGCCCGAGCCCGCGCCCCTCCGACCCGACCACCACCACCAGCGGCCCGACCGCAGCCTCCAGCTGGTACAGATCCGTCTCCCCGTCCGCGTCGAGGCCGACGACCGTGAACCCCTCCTGCTGCGCCTGCTTCAGCGCCCGGGTCAGGTTCGTCACCTGCGCGACCGGCAGCCGTGCCGCCGCTCCGGCGCTGGTGCGCCACGCGGTGGCGGTGATCCCGGCCGCGCGCCGCTCCGGCACGAAGATGCCCTGCGCGCCGAACGCGGCCGCCGACCGGATGACCGCACCCAGGTTGCGCGGGTCGGTCACCCCGTCCAGCGCCACCAGCAGCGGCTCCGGGTGCTCCGCCGAGGCGGCGAGCAGGTCCTCGAAGCTCTCGTACGCGAAGGGCGGCACCTGCACGCCGATGCCCTGGTGCATCACCCCGCCGGTGAGGCGGTCGAGCTCGGCCCGGCTGATCTCCAGGATCGGGATGCCCCGGTCGCCGCAGGTGCGCACGATCTCGGTGATCCGGTCGTCGATGTCGATGCCCTGCGCGATGTACAGCGCCGTGGCCGGGATGTGGGCACGCAGCGCCTCGACGACCGGGTTGCGCCCGACGAGCAGCTCGGGCGCGTCCTTGGGCGTGGCCGACTTGCGGCCGGGCGCGACCCGGGGGCCGCTGCTGCGGGCCGCGGTGGCGCGCCCCGGCGCGGTACGCCGCGTCGGCGCCCCCTTGCCCGTCCCGCCCCGGCCCCAGGTGGTGTCCTTGCTGCCCGGCTTGCCGATCTTCGGGGCACGCCCCTCGGCCGCGGCGGCCTTCTTCTCCTTGTCCTGCTTCCAGGCGGTCTTCGACGGCACCTTCTCGGTGCCGGAGTAGCCCTTGTGCCAGGGCCGCTCGTCGGCGGGCAGGGTCTTGCCCCGGCCCTTCAGGGTGTCCTTGCCCTTGCCGCCGCTCCCCTTGGTCGCGGTCTTCTTGCTGACCTGGCGAATGTTGCGGCGTTGCGAGTTGCCCGGCATTACAGTTCACTTCCGATCGTCCAGCGTGGACCGTGCGGGGTGTCCTCGACCACCACTCCGGCCTGTTTCAGCTGGTCGCGCACGGCATCCGCGGCGGCCCAGTCCTTGCGCGCGCGGGCAGCGGTCCGCTGCTCCAGCGCGAGTGCCACCAGCGCGTCCACGGTGCCGCGCAGTGAGTCGCCGGCCTTCGTGTCGGCCCAGGCGGGGTCCTGCGGGTCGAGCCCGAGGATGCCGAGCATGGCCCGCACGCTGCCCAGGGCGCCGGCGGCGGCCTTGGCGTCGCCGTTGGCCAGCGCGGTGTTGCCCTCGCGCACCACCTCGTGCAGCGCCGCGAAGGCGGCCGAGGTGTTGAGGTCGTCGTCCATCGCCTCGGTGAACTCGGCGCACAGCACGGTCGGGGCGGTCACCCCGACGAGTTCGGTGGCCCGCTGCACGAAGCCCTCGATCCGCCGGTACGCGGTGGCGGCCTCCTCCAGGGCGTGCCAGCTGAAGTCGATGCGCGCCCGGTAGTGCGGGGCGAGCAGGTAGTAGCGCAGGTCGGCCGGGCGCAGCCCGCGCTCGGTGACCGCCTCCAGGTCGATGACGTTGCCCAGCGACTTGCTCATCTTGGCCTCGCCGAGGTTGAGCAGGCCGTGGTGCACCCAGAACCGCGCGAACGGCAGCCCGGCCGCGCGCGACTGGGCCTGCTCGTTCTCGTGGTGCGGGAAGACCAGGTCCAGGCCGCCGCCGTGGATGTCGAACTCCGCGCCCAGGTAGCGGCGCGCCATGGCCGAGCACTCGATGTGCCAGCCGGGGCGGCCGCGGCCCCACGGCGAGGGCCACTCGGCGTCGTCAGGCTCCTCGGCCTTGGCGCCCTTCCACAGGGCGAAGTCGCGCGGGTCGCGCTTGGCCCGCTCCGGCCCGTCCGGGGCGGCCTGCATCTCGTCGGGGCGCTGGCCCGACAGGGCGCCATAGTCGGCGAAGGAGCCGACGGAGAAGTACACGTCGCCGCTGCCGTCGGTGCTCGGGTACGCGTACCCGAGGCTGATCAGCTCCTCGATCAGCTCGTGCATCTCCGGCACGTGGCCGGTGGCGCGCGGCTCGTACGTCGGCGCCAGCACGTTCAGGCTGCGGTACGCCGCGGCGAGGATCACCTCGTTGGCGTACGCGATCGACCAGAACGGGCGACCCTGCTCGAGCGACTTCTTCAGCACCTTGTCGTCGATGTCGGTGATGTTGCGCACGAACGTCACCGACAGCCCCGCGTGCAGCAGCCAGCGGCGCAGCACGTCGTAGTTCACGCCCGAGCGCAGGTGGCCTATGTGCGGCCCGGACTGGACGGTGAGACCGCACAGGTACACCGAGGCCTGACCGGGAACGCGCGGCACGAAGTCGCGCACCTGTCTGGTCGCGGTGTCAAAGAGTCTCAACGTCACCCGATAAGGATAGTCATCCTTCGCGACTCCATTGCGACTGCAGCCACCGCAGCGCGGGCAGGTATCTGTCATCAGCGGCGATGCGGTACAGCCGCCCGTCGGCGGCGGTGAACCCGATCGCCGGCCGGGAACCGCCCGGCCCGGACGGCGCCTCCTCCGGGGTGCTGCCCCGCACCGGGATCAGGCGGCGCGACGCTCCGGCGCCGCCCTGGGACAGCTCGACGGAGTCCGCGTCGGCGCGCAGGGTCCCCTCGAGCCAGCCGTCGCGGGCGTAGCGGGAGCCGGTGCCGTACACCGCGGCCGCCAGGTGCAGCGGTTCGCCCGCCCGCACGGCCGCCAGCAGCCGCTCGGGCGAGCCTGAGCTCCTACCGCCGCGGGGCGCCTCGTCGAGCTGGAACGCGCCGAGGCAGCGCGGCTCGCCGTACACCCGGATGTCCGCCAGCGCCCGGTCGATCAGCTCGCCCGAGCCCCGCCAGCCCTGGACCTGGGTGTAGTAGCGCCAGCGCCGCCCGTCGGGCGACCTGCCGCGCCCCACCACCCGCCACGGCACCCCGAACAGCGTCCGGATCAGCACGAACAGCGGCAGCAGCAGGAGCACGATCAGCCACTCGGTCACGAAGATCGCCAGCGCGAGCAGGAACGGGAAGGCCAGCACCAGCAGGCCGACAGCGATCGCGATCGCGCAGCCGACCGGATGGTCACCCAGGTCGACGCTGCCGAACTCCATCAAGCCGCTGTCGCCGGGGCCGAAATCGCGGGCCTTCGGCTTCCAGGGCAGCCAGCGCCGGCCGACCCACCATTCCCGGCCGTCCGCCCCGCTCGCCCGCCCCGACATGCCCGGCATCCTGGCACGCCGCCGCAACCCCGGGCAGCGGGCTGTGACGCGATCGTCTGCGCAGTTCAGGCGGCTTTCAGGTCCGCGATCACCGCGGGCAGCCGGGCCAGGTCCGCGACGATCGCATCCGGGCGGACCGGGCCGGGCACGGGGGCGCCGGTGCGGTTGAGCCAGACGGTACGCAGACCGGCGCCCGCCGCGCCGACGACGTCGTGGTCGTAGGAGTCGCCGACGTAGACCACCTCGCCGGGCCGCGCCCCCGCCGCCGCGAGCAGCGCCTCGAAGAACCCGGCCGCGGGCTTCTTCGGCACTCCGCCGCGCAGCGCGTACAGCTCGAACGCGAACAGGCCGCCCAGCCCGCACCGGGCCGCCTCGCTGTTGGCGTTGGTGCCGTACCCCAGCTGGTACTCGCTGCGCAGCTTGGCCAGCACGTCGAGCACCCCCGGGAACGGGCGCGAGTTGGCGAACCGCACCTCGAAGAACAGGTCGAGCAGGCGCGGGGTCTCGTCGCCCCGGCCGACGCGGTCGAGGGTGATCCGCAGCGCCGTCTCCCGGATGAGCGTGGCGGGCTGGTCGGCCATGCGCAGCCAGCAGTCGTCGGCGTCGGCCCGGAACCCGGCCACGCTCAGACTCGGCTCGCCGACGGCGGCCACCACCGCGGCGAGTCCGGCGTTCACCCCCGCCACGATGTCCACCAGCGTGTCATCAGCATCGAAGGCAACGGTCGTGATCATCGGTACACGTTAGCGGATACCACCTGCTCAGCCCAGAAACGCGCCCACCCCCGCCCACCCCTCACCCCTCCGGGGGTAAGGAAGGGACCCTTCCTCTACGGAATGCGATAAGAAGGGGCCCTTCCTTACCTCGGTAGGGTGGGGAGGTGGACACCGCGCAGACGCTCGACCGGGGGCTGCGACTGCTGACGCTGGTCGCCGACACCCCCGGCGGACTCACCGTCACCGAGGCGGCGACCCGGCTCGGTGTCGGCCGTGCGGTGGTGTACCGCCTGGCCACCACGCTGGCCGAGCACGCGCTGATCCGGCGCGACGCCGCCGGGCGGCTGAAGCTGGGGCTGGGGCTGCTGCACCTGGCGCGCCGGGCGCAGCCGCTGCTGGCCGACGCGGCCGTGCCCGCGCTGCGCAAGCTGGCCGACCAGGTGCACGCGACCGCCCACCTGACCGTGGCCGACGGGGACGAGGCGGTCGCGGTCGCGGTGGTCGAGCCGAGCTCGACGGTCTTCCACGTCGCCTACCGCACCGGCTCCCGCCACCCGCTCGCCGCCGGCGCCGCCGGCCGGGCGATCCTCGACGCGCACGAAGGCTGGACGGTGTCGTCGGGCGAACTCCAGCCGGGGGCGTACGGCATCGCCGCGCCGGTGCGCGACGTCGAGGGCCTGCGCGCGAGCGTGGGCGTGGTCGCCCTGGCCCCGCTCGACCCCGCCACGGTCGGCCCCCTGGTCGTCGCCGCCGCCCACACCCTCACCACCGCCCTCGCCTGACCCCCGCCCGCGGCGCCGGTATCGGCTGTCCGCCACCCTGTGGATAAACCCGTGAACTGCGTATCCACAGTGTGGATAACCCGCCGTCCACAGGTTGCCCACACCTTGTCCACAGCCCTGTGGCGGTTATCCACAGGCGGATCCACAGCTGCACCCCGGCCTTGGTTCACGTTGAACGCCGTCAGCGGTCACTTGCTGCGGCTGAGCCGGAGGAAGTGACCGCTGACGGCGATCTTGAACGAAGAACCCCTGGACGCGGGGCCGACGGTCAGCGGCGGCCGATGGCCAGCAGGGGGTTGGGCTTGGAGGTTTCGGCGAAGAAGTCATTGCCCTTGTCGTCGACGACGATGAAGGCCGGGAAGTCCTCGACCTCGATCTTCCACACCGCTTCCATGCCCAGCTCGGCGTACTCCAGCACCTCGACGCGCTTGATGCAGTCCTGGGCCAGCCGGGCGGCCGGGCCGCCGATCGAGCCGAGGTAGAAGCCGCCGTAGGCCTGGCAGGCCTTGGTGACCTGGCCGCTGCGGTTGCCCTTGGCGAGCATGACGTACGAGCCGCCGGCCGCCTGGAACTTCTCCACGTACGCGTCCATGCGGCCCGCGGTGGTGGGGCCGAACGAGCCCGAGGCGAAGCCCTCCGGGGTCTTGGCCGGGCCGGCGTAGTAGACGGCGTGGTCGCGCAGGTACTGCGGCATCGGCTCGCCCGCGTCCAGCCGCTCGGCGATCTTCGCGTGGGCGATGTCGCGGGCCACGACCAGCGGGCCGGTCAGCGAGAGCCGGGTCTTCACCGGGTACTGCGACAGCTGCTCGCGGATGGCCGCCATGGGCTGGTTGAGGTCGACCTTGACCACGTCGCCGTCGGCGGAGGCGGCCGCCGACAGGTCCTCGGCGGTGGTGTCGGGCAGGAAGCGGGCCGGGTCGGTTTCGAGGCGCTCCAGCCATACCCCCGAGGGGGTGATCTTGGCGACGGCCTGGCGGTCGGCGGAGCAGGAGACCGCGATGGCGACCGGGCACGACGCGCCGTGCCGGGGCAGGCGGATGACGCGCACGTCGTGGCAGAAGTAGCGGCCGCCGAACTGCGCGCCGATACCGAAGCTGCGGGTCAGCTCCAGCACCTCGGCCTCCAGTTCCACGTCGCGGAAGCCGTGCGCCAGCATGCTGCCCTCGCCGGGCAGGTTGTCCAGGTACTTCGCCGAGGCCAGCTTGGCGGTCTTGAGCGCGTGCTCGGCCGAGGTGCCGCCGATGACGATCGCCAGGTGGTACGGCGGGCAGGCGCTGGTGCCGATGAGCCGCAGCTTCTCGTCCAGGAACCGGATGAACGAGGCGGGGTTCAGCAGCGCCTTGGTCTCCTGGTAGAGGTACGACTTGTTGGCGCTGCCGCCGCCCTTGGCCATGAACAGGAACTTGTACGCGTCGGCGTGCCCGTCCGGGTCCTCGGCGTAGAGCTCGATCTGCGCGGGCAGGTTGGTGCCGGTGTTGCGCTCGTCCCACACGGTCAGCGGGGCGAGCTGCGAGTAACGCAGGTTGAGCTTGGTGTACGCCTCGTACACCCCGCGCGCGATGGCGGCTTCGTCGGCGCCGTCGGTCAGCACGTGGCGGCCGCGCTTGCCCATCACGATCGCGGTGCCGGTGTCCTGGCACATGGGCAGCACGCCGCCCGCGGCGATGTTGGCGTTGCGCAGCAGGTCCAGCGCGACGAAGCGGTCGTTGGCCGACGACAGCGGGTCGTCGAGGATCGCCCGCAGCTGGGTGAGGTGCGCGGGGCGCAGGTAGTGGGCGATGTCGTGCATCGCCTCGGCGGTGAGCTGGGTGAGGATCTCCGGCTCGACGGTCAGGAACTTGCGCCCACCCGGCCCGCTGACGACGTCCACACCCTCGTCGGTGACGAGCCGGTAGTCGGTGGTGTCCGCGCCCAGGGGCAGCAGGGAGGAGTAGGCGAAGTCGGTCATGGGCAAAAGCGTACTCACGGGTCGCCCATGGGCTGAATTCGCGCTCTGCCTAATCGAACGCCAGGTAACCGAGATCACGCCGCTGCCCCAGGAGCAGCCCGTTCGCGTCGGCGGCGAGCACGTCGGCCTCGGTGTCGACCTGGCGGCGGACCTTGCCGCTGGTGGCGTCGAGCACGATGACCCGGTCGGGTCCGCGGTCGACGACGACCACCACCTTGCCCCGCACGGCCGCCGACGCCTCGGTGTCGACCTTGCGGTTCCACAGCGCCTTCGGCTTGCCGCCCGACTCCAGGTCCAGGCTGTACCCGGTGAACTTCGCGCCGTCGGCCGAGCGGACCACCGCCCGGTTGCCGTCGACGGCGACCACGCGTTCGCCCGGCGCGCACAGCAGCACCTGGCGCCCGAAGCCGGTGTCCAGCAGCGCCTGCCGCCCGCCGGGGGTGGTGGCCAGCACCAGGTCGCCGGAGCCGGTGGGCTGGTGGCGCTGGTCGCAGCCGCCGCCGGTGATGGTGCCGAGCTGGTTGTCACGCCAGCGCCACACCTCGTCGCCGGTGACCGCGTCCCGGCCGATCACGGTCACGCCGCAGCCGCCGTCGCGCGGCACCGCCTCGCTGTGCACGACCCGGCCGCCCAGCACGATGATCCGCTCGCGGCGGCTGGGGCTGACCTCCGGCAGCACCGCGCCCTGCGCGGTGTCGACGACGTACACCCGGCCGTCGATCGGGAAGCCGAGCAGCTGCGGCATCGGCTGCGGCTCGACCCGCTCGGCGATCCGGTCGGCCCCCAGCTGCACGCTGCCGGACAGCTCCGGGTTGTCGGCGAACAGCACGAACCCCATGCCGGGCAGCCCGACATGCCAGCGCTCGTCGCCGCTGGCGGGTTCGCGGGCGGTCAGCTCGCAGTTCTTGGGGGTACGGCACGCGACGTCCAGCAGGTAGTCGGAGAACGTCCACACGGCCGCGGCCCGGTCGTCGCGGCGCAGCACCGCCCCGGTCGCCGGGTCGATCACCTGGTACCCCTTGACCAGCAGCTTGCCCGCCACGACGACGGTCCGGCCGGGCGGCCCGGCCACGGCGGCCCAGTCGGCGGGCGTCTGCCAGAGCCGGCGGCCGGTGGTACGGCTGCGCACCTCGACCGAGTCCCGGTGCTCGACGACGATGTGCTGCTCCAGCAGCGTCACGTGCTGCGGGGTGCCGCCGAGCCGCTCCTGCCAGCGGGCGGGCGGGTCGGCGATGGGACCGCTGGTGCTCATCCAGTCCCACAGATCGGGGAACGGGTTCCACACATTGGTGCTGACCAGCACCGTCATCGCCACGGCCACCGCGACGAGCCAACCGGCGCCGGCCCTCCCCTTGGCCATCCGCCCAGGATAGCCAGCCGACGATCAAACGTGAGTGAGTGTCCGATCTATCCGTGTCGGGCGGCTTTACGCACCAGCGGCAGCGTCCGGTACGGCAGCTGCTCCGCCAGGGCGATCAGCGTGGAGGCGCGCAGGATCGCGTCGTAAGCCACGATCTCGTCGATTACCCGCTGCAGGTCGGCATTGGACCGGGCCACGATCCGGCACAGCAGGTCTCCGCCGCCGGTGATGGTGTACGCCTCCAGCACCTCGGGAATCGTCGACAGGTGCGCCGCCACGGGGTCGTGCCCGCCGCTCTGCCGGATCTCCAGCGTCACGAAGGCGGTCACCCCGTAGCCGATCGCCTCCGGGTTCAGCTCCGGCCCGAACCCGGTGATGACGCCGCGGGCCACCAGCCGGTCCAGTCGCGCCTGGACGGTGCCCCGCGCCACCCGCAGGCGGCGCGAGGCCTCCAGCACGCCGATCCGCGGCTCCGAGGCCAGCAGGTCGATCAGCCGTACGTCCAGCTCGTCCACGGTGCCGGTCACCGGCCCATCATGTCACCGCGGCCGGTGCGTGACCGTGCCGCCTTTCCACTGCCACACCTCGGTCCGGGTGAACACCTCGATCAGCGCGGGCCGGTCGGCCACCGTCGCCGGCGAGCTCCACCAGCCGCCGAACCAGCCCTGCGACAGCCCCAGCTCGACCTTCTTGCCGCTGTCCAGCACGGCTCTGGCCTGTACGGCACCCTCCGGCGCGAGCCCCAGCAGCCAGCCGCGCTCGCCCCGGTCGGCGTAGTTGAACTGCATCGGATGCCAGGTGCTGCTCGGATCCTGCAGCGCCGCCACCTCCGTGACGGTGACGGAGCCGTCAGCCGTGCGCATGCACGCCACCATCAGGTGCTCGTCACCGTAGAGGAGACCGGCTTCGTCACCGGCGCGCAGCCCGATCCGCAGGGTCGGCAGGTCCGGAAACCCCAGCCGGCCGAACCTGGCGGCGCCGCGACCGCAGGCCGCCGCCAGCGTCTGCTCCTGGTACGCGCCGTCGACCTGCTCGGAGCCGCCCGCGATGTACATCCGGTCGTCGCCGAAGGCGCGCAGCGTCGCATCCCGCAGCCCGCCCTCGGGGGCCCAGATCAGGAACATCCGGTCGTCGATGAGCCCCTGGACGATCCCGCCGCCGGCCACGTGCGCCTCGATCTCCCGCACTCCCGCCGGAACCCGGCCGATGTAGAAGTCGGGGTCCTGCTGCACGCCGTTCTCGTCCGGGAACCCGCTCCTGCCGTAGTAGGGCAGCTCGGCCCCCGTGTCCCCGAGCAGCCGGGCGAACGGCGGCCCGGCCGTGGCCAGACTGACGGTGGTCTGCCGGGCGTTCCGCTCGCATTCGACGACGTAACCGGTGTCCGCCGGGGCGAACACGCGCATCCCCGACTCCCCCCGGCTCACGTCGAAGCGCAGCGGGGGCAGCGCGTCGCGCAGCTCCGGCGGCAGGCTGCCGCGATCCTGCTCCAGCCACTTCTGCTCGCAGTCCCGCACGAACGAGGCGTGCCAGGCGGGCTCTCCACCGCCGGTCGGTTCGACGCTCGGCGAGGTCAGCGGCTGCACGATGCCGGTGCCGCCGGTCGGCCACACCAGGAAGGCGACCGCGGCCAGCGCGGCCATACCCGCCGCCGCCCAGCCCGTCACCCTCCGCCGGGCACCGGTGCCCGCACGCTGCTCTATCTCGGTCACCGTCATGGTGAAGCGCTCCTCCCCGTACTCCTCGGTGAGCCTGGTGCGCAGGTCGTCGACGGTCATCACGCCACCTCCGGGGTGCAGCGCAGCGCCGCGACGGCGGCGGGCTCGAGTTGGTGACGAAGCGAGTGCAGGGCGCGGTGCAGGTGCGCGGTCACGGTGCCCTCGGCGATGCCGAGCAGCTCGGCGGTCTCGGCGACGCTCAGGTCGGCCAGCAGCCGCAGCGCCACCACCTCGCGCTGGCGCCGGGGCAGGGCGGCGAGCAGCTTGCGCAGGTCGCCGTCCGGTTCGCGCTGGGTGCCGCGCTCCGGTACGTCGCCCAGCACCTCGCGGCGCAGCCGCCGCCATACCGAGCGCTGCACGTTCAGCGCGGTCACCAGCACCCAGCCGGTCGGGTTGGGGTGCTCGCGGACCACCGCCCACCGGGCGCACGCCCGCGCGTACGCCTCGGCGACCGCGTCCTCGGCCGCCGCGCGGTTGCCACCCGCGGCGAGCACGGCGCGGAACACCGCGTCCTTGCCGCTGAGGTAGAACTCCGCGAAGTCGTTCATCCTGTCTCCCTCGTCACCTGGGAATACTCCCGGGAGCCCAGGAAGCCTTACCTACTTCCATAACGAAACGATAACTAGGCAATCTGTACAGCGAATGCGGCAGACCACCGGTCGTTCTGCGCAATCTGATCAGCTCCCGTACTGACAGTTGCCCAGGTCACCGCCCTCGCGCCATTCTTCGGCCATGACCGCTGTCGCTCACCCGGCCGCCATCCACACGGCCCCCTCGTACGACCCGTTCCCGGTGAAGGGCGTCGACCACCTCGCCTTCCTCGTCGGCAACGCCCGGCAGGCGGCCCACTACTACTCGACCGCGTTCGGGATGACCCTGGTCGCCTACCGCGGCCCCGAGCAGGGCTACCGCGACTACGCCGAGTACGTGCTGACCTCCGGCAGCGCCCGGTTCGTGCTGCGCGGCGCGGTCCACGCGGCCGCGCCCGGCGCCGACCACCACGCCCGGCACGGCGACGGCGTCACCGACATCGCGCTCGAGGTCCCCGACGTCGACGCCGCCTACGCGTACGCGACCGAGCACGGCGCCACCGGCCTGCAGGCCCCGGTCGACCTGACCGACGCCAACGGCACGATCCGCGTCGCCGCCATCGCCGCCTACGGCGACACCCGGCACACCCTGATCGACCGGTCGAACTACCACGGCCCGTTCGAGCCCGGCTTCGTCGCCGCCGACCCGATCGTCGACCGCTCCGCCGCGATCGCGGGCGGCTCACCCAAGCGCTTCTTCCAGGCCGTCGACCACGTCGTCGGCAACGTCGAGCTCGGCAAGATGGACGAGTGGGTGGAGTTCTACCACCGCGTCATGGGCTTCACGAACATGGCCGAGTTCATCGGCGACGACATCGCCACCGACTACTCGGCGCTGATGAGCAAGGTCGTCGCCAACGGCACCCGCAAGGTGAAGTTCCCGCTCAACGAGCCCGCCATCGCCCGCAAGAAGTCCCAGATCGACGAGTACCTGGAGTTCTACGGCGGCCCCGGCGCCCAGCACATCGCGCTGGCCACCAACGACATCCTGGCCACCGTCGACGCGATGCGCGCCGCGGGCGTGGAGTTCCTGGCCACCCCGGACTCGTACTACGACGACCCGGAGCTGCGCGCCCGCATCGGCCACGTCCGCGTGCCGATCGAGGAGCTCAAGGCGCGCCGGATCCTGGTCGACCGGGACGAGGACGGCTACCTGCTGCAGATCTTCACCAAGCCGGTGCAGGACCGGCCGACCGTCTTCTTCGAGCTGATCGAACGGCACGGCTCACTCGGCTTCGGCAAGGGCAACTTCAAAGCCCTCTTCGAAGCCATCGAACGCGAGCAGGAAACCCGCGGCAACCTCTGACCGGGAGGTGGCAACCTCTGACCGAGGCAAGGAAGGGCCCCTTCTTATCGCTTTCCGTAGCAGAAGGGCCCCTTCTTAACGCGGCGAGCAGCCAGCGGAGCTGCGGCGGGCCGGCCCCATTCCAGAGCTGGGGGGCCGGCTCGTCCGCTGTCCGCTGGCACCTGACCGCCGGGCCGCCCCAGCGGCGTTGACGTGGAAGGATGTCTCGCATGACCACCCCCGTACCCCCCGGTCCGACCCCTGACCAACCGGGCGTCGTACGACCGCCGCTGACCACCCCGCCGCCCGGCATCCCGCACCAGGCCCCGCCGCCGTGGGGCCCGCCGCCCGGCAGCTGGACCCCGCCGCCCGCACCGCCCGGCGCCTGGACCCCGATGCTGGTCCCGCTCGCACCCAACGGCGCGCTCCTGGCGAGCTTCGGCCAGCGCCTCGGCGCCTACCTGATCGACCTCGCGCTCTACTCGGTGCTGAACATGATCCTCATCGTGCCGATCATGATCTTCTGGTTCACCCGCATGTTCGACCTCACGTCGAAGGCCCAGCCGAACGGCGAGCTTCCCCCGGGCGAGATGCTCGCGGCGATGGGGACGATGTTCGCCCTCATGGGCGGCGCGATCGTGCTCATGCTGCTGTTCACCTACCTCTACTACGTGGAGTACCAGCTGCACACCGGCGGGCGCACGCTGGGTAAGAAGCTGGTGAAGCTGGCCGTCGCGCCGGTCGACCCGACGCGGCAGCTGACCCGGGGCGACCTGACCAAGCGGTGGGCCGTGCAGCACCTGGCCGCGGCGCTGGTGCCGCTGTTCAACTACCTCGACGGATTCTGGCAACTGTGGGACAAGCCGCTGCAGCAGTGCCTGCATGACAAGGCGGCGCAGACGGTCGTGGTGAAGGTCGGTTAAATAGCAGTCATGACGATCAGCCCCGGGTGGTACAAGGACCCTGCCGATCCCAGTACGCAGCGCTACTGGGACGGTGAGGGCTGGGTCGGTGCGGCCCTGCCCGCCGACGCCGTCGCGCCCGACGGCCCGCCGGAGCCCGAACCGGCGCCGCCGCCCCCGCCGCCGCCCGTCGTCGCGCCCCAGCCCGGCGGGGTCAGCTCGTCCCGGGACGGAGTCACCCCGCCGGTGTTCCCCCCGCCCCCGTTCGGCACCGGGCCGGGCGGCGGCCCCGGGGCACGCCCGCTGCCGCCGGGCTGGCCGCACCCCGTCCCGACGACGCCGGTACGCCCGCACGGCATGCCCCTGGCCTC
The DNA here is from genome assembly GCF_029948125.1 of Catellatospora sp. KI3. Classification (GTDB taxonomy): domain Bacteria; phylum Actinomycetota; class Actinomycetes; order Mycobacteriales; family Micromonosporaceae; genus Catellatospora. Next base: position 3,297 of record NZ_JASAMB010000045.1, on the reverse strand, counting down.
CCCCGGCGTACGCCTCGGCGCCCGGCTCGTCGACTTCCTGGCCGTGCTCGGCCTCAACATCGTCGTCAACGGCTGGTTCGTGTACCTGTGGCTGCGCGAGTTCGTGCCGTACATGCGCTCGGCGTTCCAGAAGGCGCTCGACGGCGGCCAGGTCACCGACGTGGCCCGACCCGCGCAGCTGGACGGGCTGTTCCTGGTCATCATCTTCATCGCGCTGGGCCTGTGGTTCGCCTACGAGGTGCCCGCGACGGCCCACTCGGGCCAGACCTTCGGCAAGCGGATCATGCGCATCAAGGTCGTGCCGGTGGAGAACCTGCAGCCGCTGGGCATGGGCCGCGCCTGGCGCCGCTGGACCCCGCTGGCGCTCCCGCTGCTGCTCATCCCCTGCTGCCTGATCTTCTTCGTGATCCCGCAGATCCTCGACGTCGTGCTGATGCTGATGGACCGGCGGCAGCGCATGGCCTGGCACGACCGCTCGGCCGGCACGTACGTGGTCCAACTGCCCGACGCAGCCCGTCCCAAGAAGAGAGGTGCCTGATGACCAAGCGGAGCCTCACCCGCCCCGACCTCGCCGCCCTGCCCAACTACGTGCCCGGCCGCTCCGTCCCCGGCGCGATCAAGCTGGCCAGCAACGAGGTCCCGTACGGCCCGCTGCCCGGCGTCGCCGAGGCGGTCGCCGAAGCGGTCGCCAACGTGCACCGCTACCCGGACATGGGCGTCGGCGCGCTGCGCGACAAGTTCGCCAAGCGGCTAGGGGTGCCCGCCGAGCGGGTCGTCACCGGCTGCGGCTCGGTCGCGCTGGCCGAGCACCTGGTCCGCGCCACCTGCGTGCCCGGCGACGAGCTGCTCTACTCGTGGCGCTCGTTCGAGGCGTACCCGATCATCGCCGCCACCACCGGTGCCACCTCGGTCAAGGTGCCCAACACCGAGGTGCACGGCCACGACCTGGACGCGATGGCCGCGGCGATCACCGACCGCACCCGCCTGATCCTGGTCTGCAACCCGAACAACCCGACCGGCACCAGCGTGCGCCGCGCCGAGATCGACGCGTTCCTGGCCCGGGTGCCCGAGGACGTGCTGGTCGTGCTCGACGAGGCGTACAAGGAGTTCGTCACCGATCCCGAGGTCCCCGACGGCGTCGAGGTGTACGGCGACCGCCCCAACGTCGCGGTCCTGCGCACCCTCAGCAAGGCCTGGGGCCTGGCCGGGCTGCGCATCGGCTACCTGGTGGCCCAGCCGGACGTCGCCGACGCCGTACGCAAGGTGGTCACCCCGTTCTCGACCAGCCTGCCCGCGCAGGCCGCCGCGCTGGCCGCGCTCGAAGCCGAGGACGAGATGCGCCGCCGCTGCGACCTCGTGATCGCCGAACGGGCCCGGGTCACCAAGGCGCTGCAGGAGCACCTGCCGAGCATCCCGGACAGCCAGGCCAACTTCGTCTGGCTGCCGCTGGCCGACCAGGCGGGCGCGTTCGCGCAGGTGTGCGAGGCCGAGGGCGTCATCGTGCGGCCGTTCGCCGGCGACGGCGTACGGGTCACCATCGGCACCGCCGAGGAGAACGACGCCCTGCTGCGGGCTGCGGAAAAGTACTTCGGCTGAGCATCGGAGCAGACCGGGATGGCGTGGCGGACTCTGCCTCGTAGCACGCGTGCGGTGATCGCCGGCGCGGTCTGCGCGGCGCTGGTGGCCGGGGGCGGGATCGTGCTGTGGCGCGTGTTCCGCCCCACCGACGTCGTCACCACGGCGACCCGACCGCTGCCCGCACCCGTCATCCCGGCCCCGGGCGCCCTCGGCGCGCTGATCTCCGCCCCGCTGATCGTCGGCGACCGCATCCGCGTCCACGCCGCACCCCGGCAGGTCTGGGCCGACGGGCCCGCCGACTTCCACTACGAGACCAGCGCCCTGTGGTCGCTGCGCCGCTGGCCGGCCGACCTCGTCGGCGTCGTCGCGCTGGGCGAACCGCCCGTCGTCGTCAGCTCCTGGAGCGACGGCATGCTCTTCGGCACCGACGCCGACACCGGCAGGACCCTCTGGTCGGTCCACGGGGACACCCTCGGCGACGACTACCAGGGCCGCCGCACCGGCGCCGCCACGGTCTACGACCCGCCCGGGCTGTTCACCGCCGGCCAGACCGTCCTCACCAGCAAGGACAAGACCCTCACCGGGTACGACCCGACGACCGGCTCCGTACGCTGGCGCGTGGACCTGCCCGCCGACGACGACTGCCGTGGCACCGCGTTCACCGCGGCCACGCAGTTCCTGCTCCACGACACCTGCACCGGCACCCTCCTCCGGTACGCCGCCGACACCGGTGCCGCCCTGCCGCCACTGGGGACCGCCCTCACCGCGGTGGAGCCCGTCTCCTGCGCCGTCGGCGCCTCCGACTGCCTCGGCGTACGCACCACCGGCACCGACGGCCGGCACGCCTGGCTCCTCCCGCCAGCAGCGACCTCCGGTACGGAGACCGTGGCTGGCACACCGACCGCGTCCGAGCCGCTGGCCGCCCCTGGCGCCGTCGTCGCCGAGCCCGCTGAGGGCGCCACGGTCGTCGTCACCGCACCGGACCCGGCCGCCGTCACGGAGCTCACCGGCCGCGATCCCGTCACCGGCGAAGTCCGCTGGACCTGGCGGCCTCAGCCCGGCGATCCCGCACCGGCGCTGCTGCCCACCGGGGCGCGCGATCGGGTCCTCCTGGTGACTCCGGAGCACACGCTGATCGCGGTGAACGCGGAAACCGGGAAAGAACTGTCACGCTCGACGCTGGACCTCTACTACGAGGACCCCTTCCCCTACACCCTCGGCCACGTGTACGCCTCCGGCAACTACCTGGTGCTCGAGCGCCTCCGCCCCGACACCGCGCCCGAGGCGCCGGACAGCACGTACTACCCCTCCCCCCGCCCAGTCCTCCTCGCCGCCTCCTGACCCCCTCGCCTACCCACCCTCACAGGTCCCGCCCCGGAGGCGTGGGGCGCGGCCCGTCGCCGCCATGCCATGCTCGGCGAAGGCTGCAGTTTCGGGGAAAGTGCTGGAATCTTGGGCGCCATTCGCGCAACTTCCCCGAAACTGCACGGACGTCGACGCCTGTCTGCGCGGCTCGGTCGAGCTTCGGCGCGATGAGGTTCATCGAGGTCATCGAGGTCATCGAGAACCGACCGCAGGGGCAGATCTTGGGCGGTCACCGCGAATTGATCGTTGCTCGCGGTCATTCGGCCCAGTCCAACGGCCGTGCGTCACCGCAGACGGCGATCATCGCCCCCGACGGCCGGCCGGGCCACGCCGGTGGACGCGTGGCCTCGGGTT
>NZ_JASAMB010000044.1 GCF_029948125.1 Catellatospora sp. KI3 | reverse complement strand
TCCAAGATTCCTGCACTTTCCCCGAAACTGCAGCCGCCCCCCACCCCCGGGAAGGGGTGGGGGGCGGCTGAGGGTGAGGGTTAGAAGTTCCAGACCTGGAGGCCGGAGAGCTGGCCGGCGGGCCAGACGGTGTTCGCCGTGATGTTCACCCGGAAGTAGCGCTGGGTGGTCGCGGTGAACGTGATGGTCACGGTGTTGCTGCTGGACGGGTTGAACGTGTACGCCGCCGACGCCTTCAGCGTGCTGAAGTTGCTGCCGTCGGTGCTGCCCAGGATGGACAGCGTCTGGTTGCGCGCACCCCAACCGGCGGGCAGCTGCAGCACGACCTTGCTCGCCGACTGCGCCGAGCCGAGGTCGACCTGCACCCACTGCGGGAACGCGTTGTTGGCGCTCTCCCAGTAGGTGTTCTGGTCGGCGTCGGTGACGTTGCCCGAGCCGTACACCTGCGTGTGGCTGGACTCGCTGGTGGGCTTGCCCGCCGCCAGGTTGGTGGCGGTCGCCCCGGCGCCGGTGCCCGTGAGCGCGACCGTGGTCGGGCTGTTGACGGCGTTGCTGGTGACGGTCAGCGTGCCGGTCCGGGTGCCCGAGGCGGTCGGCCGGAAGCTGACGTTCACGGTGCAGGACGCCCCGGCCGCCAGCGAGCTGCCGCAGGTGTTGGTCTGCAGGTAGTCACCGCTGACCGACACCGCCGAGATGGCCGCGGCGGCGTTGCCGGTGTTGGTCACCGTGACCGCCTGCGCGGCGCTGGTGGTGTTCAGCGCCTGGCTGCCGAAGGTCAGCGAGGACGGGTTGGCGGACAGCGTCGCCGAGGTGGGCGGGTTGCCGCCGCCGGGGTAGACCTCCAGCTCCGACAGCTGCCCGGCGGGCCAGCCGGAGTTGCCCGTGATGTTGATCCGGACGTACTGCGCGCTGGTCGCGGTGAAGGTGATCGACGCGGTGTTGCCGCTGGCCGGGTTGAACGTGTACGTCCCGGACGCGACCGTGCTGAACGAGCTGCCGTTGGTGCTGGTCTGCACCGACAGCGTCTGCGTCCGGGTGGCCCACGCGGCCGCCGGCGGCAGCTTGAGCATCACCTTGCCGACGCTGGTGGCCGAGCCGAGGTCGACCTGCACCCACTGCGGGAACGCGTTGTTGACGCTCTCCCAGTAGGTGTCGGCGTTGCCGTCGGTGACCAGGTTCGGGGTCTGCGCCCCGTTGACCTGGCTGCTGGCGGTGGCCGGGCGGCCCAGCGCGATGTTGGTGTTGGTGCCCACGCCGCTGCCGGACAGGCTGACCGTGGTGGGGCTGTTGTTGGCGTTGCTGGTGACGGTGAGCGTGCCGGTGCGGGCGCCGGAGGCGGTCGGGGCGAACCTGACCGTGACGGTGCAGCTGGCGCCGACGGCGACGCTGCCGCAGTTGTTCGTCTGGCTGAAGTCGCCGCTGGTGCTGACCCCGGACACGGTCGCGCCGGTGGTGCCGCTGTTGGTGACGGTGACCGCCTGGGTCGCCGACTGGCTGCCGACGGTGGTGGCCGGGAAGGTGAGCGCGGTCGGGTTGGCGTTGAGGATCGGGCCGGGTGCCACCCCGGTGCCCGACAGCGGCACGGTGCTGGTGACGCCCGCGGCGACCACGGTGAGGTCGCCGGTGCGGTTGCCCGCGGCGGTGGGGGTGAACTTCACCGCGACGGTGCAGGACGCGCCCGCGGCGATGCTGCTGCCGCAGGTGTTGGTCTGGCTGAAGTCACCGGAGGCGGCGATCGAGGTGACGGCGGCCGCCGCGCTGCCGCTGTTGGTGACGGTGACGTTCTGGGCGGCGGTGGTGGTGCCGGTGGCGACCGAGCCGAAGCCGAGCGCGCTGGGGCTCACCGAGATCGCCGACCCGTTGTCGGGCAGGTAGGGCGGGAACGCCGGGTTGGTGATGTTGGTGCAGCCGGTCGACCCGAAGATGCCGGAGTTGCCGCCGCCGTCGGTGAGGGTGAACCCGACACCGCAGTTGTAGATCGACGCGGGGGCGCCGACGCCGGTGGCGGTGCTGTTGGTGATCGTCGCCGAGCCGCCGACCTGCTCCTGTACCACCCAGGTGCCGGTGTTCTGGATCGTCGCGTTGTTGATCTTGACGTTGGTGATGTTCGAGCCCGAGACGAACTGGATCGCCTCGTACGGGCTCTGCTGGATCAGGATGTTGTCGACGTTGGTCAGACCGGTCATGCCGCCGTCCCGGGCGTCGAACCACAGGGCGCCCACACCGAAGTTCCAGTTCGGGTCCAGTGCGCCCGAGCGGATGATGGTGTTGCGCAGCACGTCGGTGCGGCCCAGCGGGGTGGAGGCGAACCGCTGCGCGACGTGGATGCCGCCGCCCTGGCTGAGGCCGGAGTCGATGACCCGGTTGTCGGTCACGAAGTTGTCGTGCCCGCCGTAGATCGCGATGCCGTTGGCCAGGATCGGGTACTGCACGGTGTTGTGGTCGAAGCTGTTGCCCGAGTCGGCGTTGATCTCCGCCCACATCGCGAGGGCGTCGTCGCCGGCGTTGCGCACGTCGCTGTTGGTCACCTTGGAGTTGGTGACGCCGTTGTGGAAGTTGACGCCGTCGGCGGTGAAGTTGCGCAGCCGCATGCCGCTGAACACCAGGTTGGTGAACGGGCCGTCCATCCACGCGCCGACCTTGGTGTGCTCGATCCACACCCGGTCCACGGTGGAGTTGCTCATCGCGCCGCCGATGCCGTTGACCTGGTCGCCGTCGTTGCGCTCCTGCACGTTGCCGAAGATCGCGAAGTCGGCCAGGTGCACGTTGCTGCTCGGGGTCGGCGGGTAGTTGCCGTAGAAGCCGATGCGGTCACCGGTGGTGCGCGAGTGCCACATGCCCGCGCCCTTGATGGTGATGTTGTTGACCGCGATGTGCCCCAGGATCTTGAAGGTGCCCTGCGGGATCCACACCGTGCCGCCCGCGCCCGCCGAGGCGATCGCGGAGTTCATGGCCGAGGTGGAGTCGGCGGCACCGGTCGGGTCGGCGCCCTTGCTGGTGATCGAGACCGACCCGGCGGGCTGGGACAGCGGCCCGGCCACGTTCTCGAAGTCGGCGAAGTCGATCGTGTACGACGAGGCCGTCGAGTCCGCGTCCACCTGCAGCCGGAACTTCGTGCCCTGCGGGTAGGTGGTGCCGAACAGCCGGTTGGCGTCGTCGTAGAAGTGGTGCGCGTTGCTGCTCGGCGAGTTGGTGAACGGGTAGCTGCCGTAGTACCAGCTGTAGGCGTTGGTCAGGGTGAAGTTCGTCTGCCGGGTGCCGTTGATGTACAGCGACAGCGGCGCCGTGTACACCGAGCCGCCGGCGGAGTCCGGGATGCTGTAGCGGAACACGATCGAGTTGGTCGCCACCGGGCTGGTGAACTCGACGAACTTGCCCGAGCCGGACAGCGTCACCGCCTTGCGGTAGGACGCCTCGGCGGCGAGCGTGTTGTACTGCGCGGTCGGCCCGATCACCGTGCCGTTGGTGGTGGCGTTCTCGGCCTGCACCTGCACGTAGGGCAGGGTGGCGCCGACGCCGCCGGTCGCGGCGGCCAGCGCGGGCTGCGCCGACAGGGCCACGATCCCGGCTGCGGCGAGCAGCCCGGTGGACAGGAGGGCACCGGCGCGGATCGCCCGGCCGGTGCCTGCGGAGAGTCTGGACATCACAGCTCGCTCTCGGGGACGGATGCCGAGAGGCCCGTCACCGTTTGCGGCGCCGTTGCCCGTGCCCGGGCGCGCGGCATCCGCCGACGGGGCGGTCGGCTCGGCGCGATGACACCCGCCGCGACCGTGCCGACCTGGGGGGACAGGGGAGCGGTTCGGTCGATGGCGGTTTGCTTGCCGCACCGGAGCGGTTGGACGGTGCTGGATGGACCGTAACCCTCTGGACACACTCGCGCAATATCCGGACCTAATTTATGCATCGTCTTGCGCGCGGTTGCGTAACATCGGGACTGGCGTTGCGCTGCATAGGATGTCGCGGTGACCGTCCCCGCCTTGCTGGTGCCCGCCGACCCGCTGGTCGAGCGCCGCCCCGACCCGCACTTCGCCCCGGAGGCGGCCGCCGCCCGCGGCCTCGGCGCCACGGTGGCGCTGCTGGACCATGACGCGCTGCTCGGCGGCGACGCGACGGCCGCGGTGCGCCGGGTGCCCCGCGACTCCGGCGAGTACTGGTACCGGGGCTGGATGGTCCCCGCCGACCGCTACGCCGACCTGGCCGCCGCCCTGGCTGAGCGCGGTGCCGGGCTGCGCGTCGCGCCGGCCGACTACCGGGCCGCCCACGAACTTCCCGGCTGGTACGCGCACTTCGCCGCCGCCACCCCGGACAGCGTCTGGCTGCCCCGGCCGCCCGGTGCGCCGCCGTCGGTCGACGAGGCCGCGGCGCTGGTCGCGCCGCTCGGTCCGGGACCTGCAGTGGTCAAGGACTACGTCAAGTCGCGCAAGCACGAGTGGGCCGAGGCCTGCTTCATCCCGGACCTGGCCGACACCGCGCACGCGCACCGGGTCGTGGCCCGCATGGTCGAGCTGCAGGGCGACTTCCTGGCCGGCGGGGTGGTGGTGCGGCGGTTCGAGCCGTTCCAGCGGGTCGGCGGCCGCGCGGTGGAGGCCCGGGTGTGGTGGGTGGACGGGCGGCCGGTGCTGACCGGTGCGCATCCGGACACCCCGGACGTGGTCGGCGACCCCGACCTGAGCGCGATCGAGCCGCTGGTGCGCTGCTTCGGGCCGCGGTTCGTCACCACCGACGTGGCCCTGCGCGACGACGGCGTGTGGCGGATCGTGGAAGTGGGCGACGGCCAGGTCAGCGACCTGCCCCGGGGTGCCGATCCGGCGGCGGTGCTGGCGCGGCTGAGCTGAGCGGGCGGCGCGGGCACCCGTAGCGGTGGAGCCCGCGCCGCGGTTCCGGCAGCGGCGTCAGAGGCGACGCCACAGGGCGGGCGTGTTCGGCGGCTCCCAGCCCGGCAGCGAGGTGTGCGCGATCTGGCAGACGTACGCCAGGCCGCCGTAGGTGACCTGCGCGCCGACGGCGTAGGCCACGTTCGGCGCCCAGGTGCCGCCGCCCGGCGGGTTCGGGCTCGGCGACGCCGTCGGAGTCGGGGAGGGCGACGGCGGCACGCCGGGCACGTTCAGCACGAAGTCGAACGTGGCCTGCCGGGCCGAACCGACCTGCTGCACGTTCATCAGCAGGGCCGGGTCGTACAGGGTGTCGGTGCTGTTGCGGGGCTCGTTCGGGAAGTACAGCTGGGTGGTCAGGATCGGGCGGCCCGGTGCCTGCACCTTCACGTGGATGTGCCGGGTGCGGCCCGGGTAGAGCCCCGGCACGATCGTGGTCAGGGTGAAGCGGCCCTGGGCGTCGGTGAACTGGTGGCCGCGGAAGCGGTTGCCGGCGTTGTCGTAGGCGCCCGCGTTGTCGGCCTGCCAGAAGTCCAGCAGGGCCCCGGCGATCGGCTGGCAGGCCAGGCCGACCACGTACCCGGTGACGGTGAGGCGGGTGCCGGCGCCGTCGAGCATCGAGGTCCGCAGCGGCGAGCCGGGCTTGAAGTAGGGGCCCTCCATCTGCGGCGGGGTCAGGTCGTCGTCGTCACACGACTCGGGCGTCGCCGCCAGCGGCTGCCCGGAGGGGGTACGGGCCAGCGCGGGCACGCCGGCCAGCAGCAGCGGTGCCGCCGGCAGCACCACGGCGGCGCGCAGCAGGGTCTTGCGGGTGAGGCCCGCGGGGCGGGGTTCGTCGCCGGTCATCGGCACACTCCTTCACAACGATGCCGTTGCCGCCACGCTAGGCGCCGGTATCGCCATGTTTCGATGGACTTGTCCCGGTGATCGTGGTGCTTTCCGCATCGCCGCAGCTCGCGGCCTGGCGGAACGCCACCGCGGTCATGCCCGTCTGCCTGCGGAAGAAGCGGCTGAAGTAGGCCGGGTCGGCGAACCCGACCTCCCGGGCCACCTGCGCCACCGTCAGCCGCGTCCCGGCCAGCAGCCGCATCGCCTCCACCGCGCACGCCTGCCGGATCACCGCACCGGGCGTCCGCCCGGTCACCTCCCGCACCGCGTCCCCGAGATGTCCGGCGGACACCCCCAGCGCCGACGCGTACGCCCCGACCGTGCGCGGTCCGCCGCCGGGCGCCGCGGCCAGGTCGCAGAACCGCCTGGCCAGCTCCACCCGCTGCCCGCCGACCCCGACCGGGGCCGGCGCACCGGCCTGCCGGGCCGCCGTGGCCAGCAGGATGTGCAGGTACGCCCGCAGCACCCCGAGCGTGTCGGCGGCGGGGTAGGCGTACTCGCCGCGCATCCGGGCCGCGAGCACGGCCGCGTGCTCACCCGCGTCCGCGCCGAGGCTCACGCACGGCCGCTGCCCGAACCGGTGCAGCAGCTCCCGCACCTGCGGGCAGCCCGCCAGGAACTCCTCGCCGAACAGGATCAGCCAGCCGTCCAGCCCGGACGCGTCGCGCCAGTGGTGGGTGCGTCCCGGCAGGACGACGGCCAGGTGCGGCGCCCGCAGCGGATAGGCGGCCAGGTCCACCACGTGCGTCCCGGTGCCCGCCCGGACCAGGACCACCTCGTAGAAGGTGTGCCGGTGCGGGAACGGCGCGTGCGACAGCGGCCCGAGCGCCTCGAACGAGTCGACCGCGAACGGCACGGTGAGCGTCTGCGTCGCGGTGAGCCGGTGCAGGGGGAGCGACATGCCGCCAGCCTGCCCGCCCACGCGTGGGCGCGGCACTGCCGACCTGGTCCTATCGCGGAACCCGGCGGCCCGGAACCGGTTCCGCGCACTCGGCCCGCCAGGGTCGGCCTACGCCGCCCGATGTCACAGCCGGGGCAGCACCGGCTTGCCCGCCGCGCGGCGGCTGCGCTGCCCCGGAATGCGCGCCACCTGCGGCGTCGTCGCCCGGACCACCAGTGACGTCGGCAGCAGCACCGGCTCGGCCGGCCGCGCGGCGCCGCCGATCAGTTTCAGCAGCAGCCGGGCGGCCGTGCCGCCGAGCTCCGGCCACGGCACCCGCACCGTCGTCAGCGCCGGATGCGTGTACGCCGCCAGCGGCAGGTCGTCGAAGCCGATCACCGCCACCTCGCCGGGCACCGACCGGCCCGCCTCGCGCAGCGCCCGCAGCGCCCCCGCCGCCATCGCGTCACCGTGCACGAACAGGCCGTCGAAGAACTGGCGGGCCCGCAGCAGCCGCTGCGCCGCGTCGTAGCCGCCCTGCTCGGTGCCGTCGGCCTCGGTGACGCACGCGGCCCGCAGCACCGCCCCGGTGGCGGCCAGCCGGTCGGTGAACCCGCTCGCGCACTCCAGCACCGCCGCATGATCGGAAGGTCCCGTGATCATGGCCAGCCGCAGCCGTCCGGCGAGCAGCAGATGCTCGGCCGCCCGGCGGCCGCCGTCGGCGTGGTCGGTGGCGACGGCGGGCAGCTCGGCCTGGGCGCCACCGTCCACGACCACCACCGGCACCCCGCGCTCGGAGAGTCCGTGCAGCTCGGAGGCGGTGTCGGCGGGGAACACCGCGAGCACCCCGTCGAAGGACTGCGCCGCGGCGCGGGCGGCGAACCGGTCCCAGCCGGTGCCGTCGCCCGCCGGATGCAGTGACAGGGTGTAACCGTCCGCCTGCATCACCTCGGCGGCGCCGTGCAGCAGCTCCGACAGCCACGGCGTGCGCAGGTCCGGCGTCAGCACGCCCAGCGCCCGGGTCCGGCCGCGGGCCAGGTCGACGGCGTGCGAGCTGGGCACGTACCCGGTCTCGGCCATGATCTGCTGGATGCGCTGCTGGGTGGCCGGGTCGACATCGGGGCGGGCGTTGAGCACCCGTGACACCGTCGCCTTGCTCACCCCGGCCAGCCGCGCGATGTCGGCGATGGTCGTGCGCATTCGCACCTCCGCTGCGGTACCGGTACCGGAAGCGGTAACGGTCACCTACGGTAAGACCCCTCCGGCTGAAGATGTCAAGGGGCGGGATATCCGATGGCGGCCGTACCCAAACCTGCCGCTAGGTTTGGCGCCATGCCGTACATCTCCTCGGTCGTGATCCACTGCCGTGACCCGTATGTCATGGCCCCGTTCTGGAGCCTGGTCACCGGGCTGCCCGTCCACGAGGAGGACGCGGTCAAGCTCGCCGATCGCACCCTGGCGGACCGGGAGTCGGTGCTGCTGCACGACCCGTCGGGCACCGAGCCGGACGTGTGGCTCGCCCCGGCGCTGGACCTGCTGCCGGTCGGGCGCATCCACCTCGACATCGTGGCCGACGACGAGGAGCGCGCCGCCATCGTCGCCGCGGGCGCGACCCTGGTCCGGGAGCAGGACGATCTGAGCGTCTTCGCCGACCCGGAGGGCAACGAGTTCTGCCTGCTGACCGAGCGGCACTGAGCGCGGCACTGACGGCGGCCGCATCCGCCCGTGTCCGTACGGCGGCGACCTCTACGATGATCGCATGCGCGCAACGGTGATCTACGCCCCGCACGACGTCCGGGTCGAGGACGTGCCCGACGCGAGCCTGCGGGAGCCGACCGACGCCGTCGTGCGGGTGACGCACGCCTGCATCTGCGGCAGCGACCTGTGGGCGTACCAGGGGGTGGCCAGCAGGCAGCCGGGGCAGCGCATCGGGCACGAGTTCCTGGGCGTGGTCGAGGCCGTCGGCGCCGACGTGACCACGGTCAAGGCCGGCGACGTGGTCGTGGCCCCGTTCGTGTGGTCGGACGGCACCTGCCAGTTCTGCCGCGAGGGCCTGCACACGTCCTGCCCCGACGGCGGCTTCTGGGGCCAGCCCGGCTCCGACGGCGGCCAGGGCGAGGCCGTGCGCGTCCCGTACGCCGACGGGACCCTGGTGCCGCTGCCGTCCGGGCTCGGCGACGACGAGCTGGTCAAGATCCTCGCGCTGTCCGACGTCATGTCGACGGGCCACCACGCCGCGCTGGCCGCGGGTGCCCGGCCCGGGGCGACCGTCGCGGTCGTCGGCGACGGTGCGGTCGGGCTGTGCGGCGTGCTGGCCGCGCACCGGCTGGGCGCCGAGCGCATCATCGCGCTGGGCCGCCACGACGCGCGTACGGCGCTGGCCCGCCGGTTCGGGGCCACCGACGTGGTCGCCGAGCGCGGCGACGAGGCCGTCGCGGCCGTACGGGAGCTGACCGGCGGCCACGGCGCGCACGCCGTCATTGAGGCGGTCGGCACCGAGCAGTCCATGCGCACCGCCATCGGGGTGGCCCGCGACGGCGGCGCGGTCGGCTTCGTCGGGGTGCCGCACGGCGGCTCGGCCGGGGTCGACATCGGCGACATGTTCGGCCGCAACATCGCGCTGCGCGGCGGGGTCGCCCCGGCGCGGGCGTACATTCCGGAGCTGCTGGCCGACGTGCTGGCCGGGCGGCTGGACCCGAGCCCGGTCTTCGACGTGTCCGTCGGGCTGGACGGGGTGCCCGGCGGTTATGCCGCGATGAACGACCGCAAGGCACTCAAAGTGCTGGTGCGTCCCGGCGCGGGGTCGGTGTAACTTGAGCGCCGTGGAAGAGACCGACCAGGCCATCGTTTCGGCCCTGACCGCCGACGGGCGGATGTCGTACACGGACCTGGCCGAGAAGGTCGGACTCTCCGTCTCGGCCGTGCACCAGCGGGTGCGCCGCCTGGAGCAGCGGGGCGTCATCACCGGCTACGGCGCGCGGGTCGACTACCAGGCCATCGGGCTGCCGCTGACGGCGTTCGTGGCGATCCGGCCGTTCGACCCGGCCCAGCCTGACGACGCCCCGGAGCGGCTGGCGCACCTGTCGGAGATCGAGTCGTGCTTCTCGGTCGCGGGCGAGGACTTCTACATCCTGCTGGTCCGCGTCGCCTCCCCGGCCGACCTGGAGCGGCTCCTCCAGGAGATCCGCACCTCCGCCAACGTCACCACCCGCACCACCGTGGTCCTGTCGACGCCGTTCGAGCAGCGCGCCCCCAAGATCAATCTCAAGGACTGACCACGCCGCCCCGGTCGGCCGGTCGGTGCAGTTTCGGGGAAACTGCGCCAATCTTGGGCCCTATTCCTGCAGTTTCCCCGAAACTGCAGGGCGACCTGCCTTTACGCTCAGGGAGCATGTGGCTGAGCGACAGCTTGGGCAGGTGATCGATATGGCCACGACCACGGCGGGTGAGGAGTTCTTCGCCGCGCTGAGCAGGCGGGGACACGAACCGCTGCTGCGACGTACCGCGGGAACGATCAGATTCGACATCGGCCCGGCCGCCAAACCGCAGCGCTGGCTGGTCACGCTCGACCGCGGCGACATCTCCGTGTCGCGGCGCGGCGGCAAAGCCGACTGCGTCGTCCAGGCCGACGCCGAGGTGTTCGAGCAGATCGTCACCGGCAGGGATAACGGGTTCGCGGCGTACCTGCGCGGCGCGGTGCTGGCCACCGGCCGGCTGGAGCTGCTGCAGATCTTCCAGCGCATGTTCGCCGGACCGCCCGCGGCGGCCCGCAGGAGCGGAGCGAAGGGCTGAGCCATGCCAGCACAGGTGCGCATCCTCAACGGCAACACCTACGTCGTAAGCGACGAGCGCGGCGACATCGAGGCGACCTCCGCCGACCCGTCCGGGCTGTTCTCCTGGGACACCCGGTTCCTGTCCACCTGGATCCTCACCGTCGACGGGCAGCGACTCAACCCGCTGTCGACCGACGATCTGCAGTACTTCGAGACCACCTACTTCCTCGTGCCCGGCACCGGCACCGTGTACATCGACGCGAAGCTGTCGGTGATCCGGCGCCGCTCGATCGGCGCGGGCCTGACCGAGGACATCGTGGTGATCAACCACGGCGACGGCCCGACCGACCTGACCATCCGGTTGGATGCCGGGTGCGACTTCGCCGACCTGTTCGACGTCAAGAACGACCAGAAGAAGAAGGGCAAGCTCTACCGCAGGGTCGAGGGCGACCGGCTGGTCTTCGGCTACCAGCGCGAGACCTTCCACCGCACCACCACGATCTCCGCCGCCCCCCGCGCGGACCTTGACGAGCACGGTCTGACCTGGACCATTCGGCTGCAGCCGCAGCAGAAGTGGTCCACCACGATCCTGGTCACCCCGACCGTCCTGGGCAGCAACGGCAAAGCCGTCAACCTCGCCCCGCCCGAGCCGCCCGACCTGGCCGGTGACCTGGACCGGTGGCTGCGGGAGGCACCGCGGCTGGAGTGCGACTGGGAGCCGCTGCGCAGCACGTACCGGCGCAGCCTCATCGACCTGGCGGCGCTGCGCTTCTCGCCGCTGACCTCCGGCGGCCGCGCCCTGCCCGCCGCCGGGCTGCCCTGGTTCATGACCATGTTCGGCCGCGACAGCATCTTCACCAGCCTGCAGGCGCTGCCGTTCGCCCCGGACCTGGCCGCCACCACGCTGCGCGAACTCGCCGAACGCCAGGGCACCCGGTTCGACGACTTCCGCGACGAGGACCCCGGCCGCATCCTGCACGAGATCCGCTACGGCGAGACCGCCGCGTTCATGGACCAGCCGCACAGCCCGTACTACGGCAACGCCGACGCCACCGCGCTGTTCGTGGTGCTGCTCGACGAGTACGAGCGCTGGACCGGCGACAAGACGCTGGTCCAGGACCTGGAGATCGAGGCCCGCGCCGCGCTGCGCTGGGTGCACGAGTACGCCGACCTGCTCGGCAACGGCTACGTCTGGTACCGGCGCCGCAACGAGAAGACCGGCCTGGAGAACCAGTGCTGGAAGGACTCGTGGGACTCCATCTCCTACCGTGACGGCCGCCTGCCCGGCTTCCCGCGCGCCACCTGCGAGCTGCAGGGCTACGCCTACGACGCCCGGGTGCGCGGCGCCCGGCTGGCCCGCGAGATCTGGCACGACCCCGACTACGCCCAGGAGCTGGAGCGGCAGGCCGCCGACCTGAAGAAGCGCTTCAACCGCGACTTCTGGGTCGCCGACGGGCAGTACTACGCCCTGGCGCTGGACGCCGAGGGCGGGCAGGTCGACGCGCTGTCGTCCAACATCGGGCACCTGCTGTGGAGCGGCATCGTCGACAAGCCGCGCGCGCGGCAGCTCGCCAAGCACCTGCTCGGACCCAGGTTGTTCTCCGGCTGGGGCGTGCGCACGCTGGCCGAGGGGGAGCGGCGCTACAACCCGATCGGCTACCACGTCGGCACGGTGTGGCCGTACGACAACTCGTTCATCGCCTGGGGCCTGCGCAAGTACGGCTTCAAGCGGGAGGCGGCGCAGATCGCGGCGGGCATCCTCGACGCGGCCGAGTACTTCGACGGGCGGCTGCCGGAGGCGTTCGGCGGCTACCCGCGCGCCGAGACCCGCTACCCGGTGCAGTACCCGACGGCGTGCAGCCCGCAGGCGTGGTCGACGGGGGCGCCGCTGCTGCTGCTGCGTACGATGCTCGGCCTGCAGCCGCTGGGCGACAGCCTGGTCGTCGACGCGGCGCTGCCGGAGGGCATCGGCCGGATCGAGCTGCTGGACATCCCGGGCCGGTGGGGGCGGGTGGACGCGTTCGGCAGGGGCCGGTTCAAGGTCGAGACGCCCAGCCGGCTGCGTCCGGAGCTGGGCGTCGGCCGCTGACCGGCCGAAACGGCGGTAAGACGGACGCGGCCGACCTACGATGCAGATACGCGGCGGCGTTGGCGCCGCCCGCCACGGGGGGCGAGATGAAAGAGATCGAGGAGATGGGACCGGTCGACTACCTGGTCCTGGAGTTTCCCGGCAACAGGATGACCGGTGAGGGCATCCCGCTGCTGCTGGACCTGGTCGACCGCGGCATCGTCCGCATCCTCGACCTGGCCTTCATCCGCAAGGACCTCGACGGCACGATCACCGCCGTGAAGGTCGAGGACATGGACGCGATGGGCGCCAAGGACTTCGAGGTGTTCGTCGGCGCGTCGTCCGGTCTGCTGGGCCAGGAGGAGTTCCGGGAGGCGGCCGAGGTCATCGAGCCGGGCAACTCGGCGGGCATCCTCGTCTACGAGAACACGTGGGCGGCACCGCTGGCCACGGCGTGGCGCAAGGGCGGCGCGCAGGTGATCGCGAACGGCCGGATCCCGGTGCAGGCCCTGATCGCTGCGGTCGAGTCCGGCACCAGCGTCGGCACCTGAGCAACCGATACGGGGGAGTGACCATGGGACTTCTACGGGGCGTGGCGCGCACCGCGGTGATCGCGGGCACGGCGACGGCGGTGTCCAACCGCGTGTCGCGCCGCCAGGCGGGCCGCTGGGCCGAGCAGGAGCAGGCGGACGCCTACCAGCAGCAACAGCAGCAGGCCGCGTACGCGGCGCAGCAGCAGGCGTACGCGGCACCACCACCGCCGCCGCCCGCAGCGGCGCCGGCAGCAGGTGACCCGATGGCGGCCAAGATCGAACAGCTCAAGTCGCTGGCCGATCTCAAGGCGCAGGGCGTCCTGACCGATGCCGAGTTCGAGCAGCAGAAGAACGCGATCCTGGCGGGCTGACCCCCGCGCGCAGCACCGCAGCAGGTCCGGCATCACCGATGCCGGACCTGCTGCAGTTGCGTGCGGGAGCGGATCCCGGCCCGCCGGTAGACCCGGGTCAGCGCCGCCTCGACGGTCTTGACGCTGAGGAACAGCGCGGTGGCGATCTCGCGGTTGGACGCGCCTGCGGCGGCCAGCTCGACGATCCTGCTCTCGGTCTCGGTCAGCTGCAGGCGGGCGTCCCCGTCGGGCCCGCGCCGGCCGCGTCCGGCCCCGGTGATCCGCGCCGCGGCAGCCCAGCCGGGGGCTCCGGCGTGGGCGAACACCTCCTCGGCGAGCTGCTGGGCCGCGAGCGCGGCGGTGCGGTGGCGGCGGCGGCGCTCGGCCGCGGTGAGGGCGATGAGGCTGCGCCCGCGCTCCAGCGGCAGGCCCAGCGCGGCGAACTGCTCCTGGGAGCGGCGCAGCAGCGACACCGCCTGCGCGGTGTCACCGTGCGCGCAGTGGTGCAGCCCCTCGGCGCGGTCCAGCCCGGCGAGCACCCCGGCGGTGACCGGGTCGTCGCCGAGCACGGTGACGGTGTCCATCACCGTGAACCACCCGTGCGCCGAGGACATCGGCATCTCCCTGTACGCCCCCAACGGCTTCTACTACCCGGTGAAGTACAGCGGCAGCGGCCAGTACTCCTGCACCGCGTGGAACGGCACGAGGACGTTCACGGTCGCCAACGTGCTCAGCACCGCGACGGGCACCTGGCGGCTGCGGGTCACCGACTACGGGCCCGGTGACACGGGCGTGCTCGACAGCTGGTCGCTCACGCTGTAGCGACGCCCCGCGGTGAACGGCGCGCCCACCCGGGCGCGCCGTTCACCGTTTCACGTACCGGTCGGGCGTGATCGAGGCTGTTCGTTTCGTGTGGGTATTTCGCATATCTGCTACACCTTATGAGCGCCGGAAATATAGTGTTCTGCATCGGTACGCCGTCTAAGCCCGTCTAGTCGGATTCGGATTCGGCCCGGCTGTCGGCTCGGGCGGCCGGTCACCAGAAAGCGAGCGGCCATGGACGTGGACCAGGAGGCCGACAAGGGCAGCCGCACGCCGTGGTACAGCCGCAGCGCCGCCGACGTCGCCCAGTCGCTCGACGTGAGCCCCGAGCGCGGCCTCACCGCCGCGCAGGCCGCCGAGCGGCTGGCGAAGCACGGCCCCAACCGGCTGGCCGGCGGCAAGAAGGAGTCCGCGTTCGCGGCGTTCCTGCGCCAGTACCACGACTTCATGCAGCTCGTGCTGCTCGCCGCGGCCGTGGTGAACCAGCTGGTGACCCGCGAGTGGGGCACCACCCTGGTGCTGGTCGGCCTGACCGTGTTCAACGCCGTGGTCGGGCTGCGCCAGGAGGCCAAGGCCGAGGAGAGCGTGCGGGCGCTGGCCCAGATGCTCAAGACCGTCGCCCGGGTACGCCGCGACGGCCAGGCGGTCGAGATCGACGCCGAGCAGCTGGTCCCCGGCGACATCGTGCTCATGGAGGCGGGCAACCGGGTCCCCGCCGACGGCCGCGTCACCGTCGCGGCCACGCTGGAGATCGAGGAGGCGGCGCTGACCGGCGAGAGCCTGCCGGTGGCCAAGAGCGCCGACCCGGTCGCCGGCACCGACGTGCCGCTGGGCGACCGGACCTGCGTGGCGTACATGAACACCTCGGTGACCCGGGGGCGCGGCGAGATGATCGTGACCGCGACCGGCATGGGCACCGAGATCGGCCACATCGCGCACCTGCTCGCCGGGACCGCGGCCGACAAGACCCCGCTGCAGAAGCAGCTCGACAGCCTCTCGAAGATCATCGCGACGATCGCGGGCATCGCCCTGGTGCTGGTCATCCTGCTCGGCCTGGCCCGGGGCGAGTCGTTCAACACCCTGTTCATCACCGGCGTCGCGCTGGCCGTCGCGGCGATCCCGACCGGCCTGCCCGCCGTGGTCACCGCGCTGCTGTCCATCGGCACCCGCGAGATCGCCCGCCGCAACGCCATCGTCAAGCGGCTGCCCGCCGTGGAGACCCTCGGCTCGACCTCGGTGATCTGCTCCGACAAGACCGGCACGCTGACCCTGAACAAGATGACGGCCCGCGAGCTGTCGATCCCGGGCAGGCACCGGTTCACCGTCACCGGCGAGGGCTACCGCACCGACGGCGAGATCAAGCACGTCGGCGGGCTGCGCATCGACCTCGACCCGTACCTGCTGCCGATGGTCCTGTGCGCCGACGCGGTGCTCGACGGCGAGAACCTGATCGGCGACCCGACCGAGGGCGCGCTGATCGTGCTCGGCGCCAAGGGCGGGCTCGACATCGCGGAGACCAGGGCGGCCTACCCGCGCGTGGCCGAGGTGCCGTTCGACTCCGACTACAAGTTCATGGCCACGTTCCACCGTATGACCGGCGGGAACGGGCAGCCGGTGGTCCGCTGCTACGTCAAGGGCGCCCCGGACGTGCTGATCTCGCGCAGCACCTCCTACCGGGAACCCGACGGCACGATCCTGCCGGTCACCGACGACAACCGGCACCTGGCCCTGGACGCCAACGACCGGATCGCGGCCGCGGGCGAGCGGGTCATGGTCGTGGCCCAGCGCGACTTCGACCCGGCCGCGTTCGACCCGTCGGCGAACCTGATCGAACAGGTGCGCGACCTGACCCTGCTGGCCATGGTCGGCATCGTCGACCCGCCGCGACCCGAGGCCAAGGCCGCGATCGCGGAGTGCCGCAAGGCCGGCATCCGGGTCCGGATGATCACCGGCGACCACGCCACCACCGCCGCGGCCATCGCCAAGGAGCTGGGCATCGAGGGCCGCGCGGTGACCGGCACCCAGTTCGCGGCGATGAGCGACGAGGAGCTGCTGGCCCAGCTGCCGCAGATCGGCGTGATCGCCCGCGTCGCGCCCGAGGACAAGCTGCGCCTGGTACGGCTGCTGAAGGCCAGCGACAACGTGGTGGCGATGACCGGCGACGGCGTCAACGACGCCCCGGCGCTCAAGGCCGCCGACATGGGCGTCGCGATGGGCATCACCGGCACTGAGGTCTCCAAGGAGGCCGCCGTCATGATCCTCACCGACGACAACTTCGCCACCATCGTCGGCGCCGTCGAGTACGGCCGCTCCCTCTACGACAACCTGCTCAAGTACCTGCGCTTCCAGATGTCGACGCTGGTCGCCTACATCGCGATCTTCCTCGGTGCGGGGATCCTCAACATCGCCGCCGGGGCGCCGCTGAACCCGCTACAGATCCTGTGGCTGAACATGGTCATCGACATCCCGATCGCGATCGCGCTCGGCTTCGACCAGCCGACCGCCGGGCTCATGGACCGGCCGCCGCGCCCGGTCCGCGCCCCGGTGCTGTCGGCGGCCAACTGGGTGCGGCTGTGCGTCCAGGGCGCGGTGATGACGATCGGCTCGCTGGCGGCGTACCAGCTCGGGCACGGCCAGGGCGGCCCGGTCATCGGCGCGACCATGCTGCTGACCACGCTGTCGCTGTTCCACCTGGTCGGCGGCCTGCTCTCGCGCGACCAGGTCAACACGGTCTTCCGCCGCGCCGCGATCCCGGGCATCGCCCAGCTGCGCCGCTACGGCTTCGCCCTGCTGGCCATCATCGCCGTCACGGCCCTGGACCCGCTCCGCAGGATCTTCGGCACCGCCTGGCTGAACCTCGACCAGTGGCTGAGCTGCATCGGCATCGCGCTGACCCTGCTGGTCGTCGAGGAGCTGATCAAGGTGGTGCTGCGGCGGCGCGCCCGCCAGACCCCGCCGGTTCGGGTCGAACCGGCGCCCGCACCGGCACCGGCCTGACCCGCCCGAGGAGGCATCCGCCATGGCGTTCAACCTTCGCAACCGCAGTTTCCTCAAGGAGCTGGACTTCACGCCCGAGGAGCTGGGCTACCTGCTGCAGCTGTCGGCCGAGCTGAAGGCGGCCAAGCGCGGCGGCTACGAGCAGCCCCGGCTGCGCGGCCGCGAGATCGCGCTGATCTTCGAGAAGACCTCGACCCGTACCCGGACCGCGTTCGAGACCGCCGCCCACGACCAGGGCGCGCAGGTCACCTACCTGGAGCCGACCGGCTCGCAGATCGGGCACAAGGAGTCGATGAAGGACACGGCCCGGGTGCTCGGGCGCACCTTCGACGGCATCGAGTACCGCGGGTCGGCGCAGGAGCACGTGGAGACCCTGGCCGCCTACGCGGGGGTGCCGGTCTACAACGGGCTCACCGACGAGTTCCACCCGACCCAGATCCTGGCCGACATGCTCACCATGCGCGAGCACAGCGACAAGCCGCTGCACGACGTGGCGTTCTGCTACCTCGGCGACGCCCGCAACAACATGGGCAACTCGCTGATGGTCGGCGGCTGCAAGTTCGGCATGGACGTGCGCCTGTGCGCGCCGGAGCACCTGTGGCCGCGCGAGGACCTGGTCAAGACCTGCCACGAGATCGCCGCCGAGACCGGCGCCCGGCTCACCCTCACCGCCGACGTCGACGAGGGCGTACGCGGCGTCGACTACCTCTACACCGACGTGTGGGTGTCGATGGGCGAGGACAAGTCCGTGTGGGGCGAGCGGATCGAGCTGCTGAAGCCGTACCAGGTGAACATGGACGTGATCGGGCGGACCGGCAACCCGAAGGTGCGGTTTATGCACTGCCTGCCCGCGTTCCACAACCGCGACACCAAGGTCGGCGAGCAGATCTTCCAGGAGTACGGCCTCGACGCCCTGGAGGTCACCGACGAGGTGTTCGAGTCCCGCCACTCGATCGTCTTCGACCAGGCCGAGAACCGCCTGCACACCATCAAGGCCGTGCTCGTGGCGACGCTGAGCGACTGAGGGCTGGGGGACTGATGCGGATCGTGGTGGCCCTGGGCGGCAACGCGCTGCTGAAGCGGGGCGAGCCGATGACCGCCGACGCGCAGCGGGCCAACGTCCGCGCCGCCGCGCCGATGCTGGCCGCGCTGGCCCGCGAACACCAGCTCGTGCTCACCCACGGCAACGGCCCGCAGGTCGGCCTGCTGGCGCTGCAGGGCGCCGCCTACGCCGGGGCCGAGCCGTTCCCGCTGGACGTGCTCGGCGCCCAGACCGAAGGCATGATCGGGTACGTCATCGAGCAGGAGCTCGGCAACCTGCTGCCCGAGCAGACCCCCCTCGCGACGATCCTGACCATGATCGAGGTGGACCCGGCCGACCCGGCGTTCGGCGACCCGACCAAGTTCGTCGGCCCCGTCTACGACCTGGACCAGGCCAAGCAGCTGGCCGCCGACCGGGGCTGGACCGTCAAACCCGACGGCGAGCACTGGCGGCGCGTCGTGCCGTCGCCGGAGCCGAAGCGGATCTTCGAGATCCGGCCGATCCGCTGGCTGATCGAGCGCGACGTCGTGGTCATCTGCGGCGGCGGTGGCGGCGTGCCGACCATGTACGCCCCCGGCGGCCGCACCCTGACCGGCGTCGAGGCCGTCATCGACAAGGACTTCGCCGGGGAGCTGCTGGCCCGCGAGGTCGAGGCCGACCTGTTCGTGATGGCCACCGACGTCGACGCCGTCTACCAGGACTGGGGCACCGACCGGCAGCGGCGGCTGGACCGGGTCGCCCCTGGCGACCTGTCCGGGCAGGCGTTCGCCGCCGGGTCGATGGGCCCGAAGGTCGCCGCGGCGGTCCGGTTCGTGGAGCACACCGGCAGGCGCGCCGCGATCGGCAGCCTGGATCGGATCGAGGACGTCGTGCACGGCCGGGCGGGCACCCAGGTGGTCGCCGCCGGCACGGCCCTGGAAGGAGCGGGGTGAGCATGGAAGGCTTCGGCGTCCACTCGGAGGTCGGCACGCTGCGCAAGGTCCTGGTGCACCGGCCGGACCTGAGCCTGCGGCGGCTGACCCCGTCCAACCATGACGACCTGCTCTTCGACGACGTGCTGTGGGTGGAGCGGGCGCAGTACGAGCACGACCAGTTCGTCGCCCGGATGCGCGAACGCGGCGTGGAGGTGTACCACCTGCAGAACCTGCTCGGTGAGACGCTGGCCGCCAGCGAGACGGCCCGCCAGCGGATGATCGAGCTGTCGGCCTCGGAGTACACCGTCGGCCTGTCGCTGGTCGACCCGGTCCGCGCCGCCCTGGACGCGCTGCCGCCGCAGGAGCTGGCCCGCCACCTCATCGGCGGCCTGACCGTCGCCGAGGCGCAGCTCGACCTGGGCCTGTTCCGGGGCACCTCGCTGGGGGCGGCCGCCGCCGAGGACGACAGCGCGTTCATCCTGCCGCCGCTGCCCAACACCCTGTTCACCCGCGACTCGTCCTGCTGGATCTACGGCGGGGTCTCCATCAACCCGATGTACTGGCCGGCGCGGCGCCTGGAGGCGTACAACGTCGCCGCGGTCTACCGGGCGCATCCGATGTTCGCCGACGCCAAGTTCGACCACTGGTACCCCGAGCTCGGCGACGACGGCCGGTTCAACGTGGTCGACTTCGGCCGGTCCACCCTCGAAGGCGGCGACGTGCAGCCGATCGGCAACGGCACGGTGCTCATCGGCATGAGCGAGCGCACCCAGGCCCGCATGATCGAGGAGCTGGCCCGGGCGCTGTTCGCCCGCGGCGCCGCCGAACGGGTCATCGCCGTGGTGATGAGCAAGGACCGGGCGCACATGCACCTGGACACCGTCATGACGATGCTCGACCGCGACGCGGTCACCGTCTACCCGAAGGTGGTCGAGAACGTCCGCGCGATCAGCCTGCGGCCTGGCCGCAGCCCCGGCAGCTTCCACGTCACGCAGGAGCCGGACCTGCTGACGGCGATGGCCGACGCGCTCGGCGTCGGACGGCTGCGCGTGGTCGAGACCGGCGGCGACGCCTACCAGGCCGAACGCGAGCAGTGGGACGACGGCAACAACGTGGTCGCGCTGTCGCCGGGCGTGGTGGTGGCGTATGAGCGCAACACCCACACCATCGCCAAGATGCGGGCCTTCGGCATCGAGGTCATCACGATCGAGGGCTTCGAGCTGGGCAAGGGCCGCGGCGGTGGGCACTGCATGACCTGCCCGCTGCTGCGCGACCCGCTGTGAGGGGCGGCGCGATGCCCGGCTTCCGCCGCGTGCTGCTGATCGTCGTCGCGATCCTGGCGATCTTCATGCTGATGGCGTACGCCCGCGGCATCGCCCACCATCACGGCTGGCAGCACCACGGCCGCCTGACCCAGCCCGCCGCGACGGGCGCCCGCCATGGCTGAGGGCCCCGAGGCGGCGCTGCCGCACCGGCCCGTGCGGCCGCCGACCCTGCGCGACGCGCTGGCCCCGGTCGTGGTCCTGATCGTGCTGCTGGCCACCACCATCGCGCTGTTCGGCGTCGGCGCCACCGACGGCCCGCTGCAGGTGGCGCTGCTGCTGGCCGCCGCGTTCGCGAGCCTGGTCGCGTTCAAGAACGGCCACACCGTCGCCTCGGTCGCCGACGCCGCCGTCGGCGGGGTCACCTCCGCGATCGGGGCGGTGTTCATCCTGCTCGCGGTCGGGGCGCTGATCGGCACCTGGAACATGGCCGGGACCATCCCGACCGTCGTCGACTACGGCATCAAGCTGGTCAGCCCGGCCTGGTTCTTCTTCACCACCGCGTTGGTCTGCGCCCTGGTCGGCGTGGTCACCGGCAGCTCCTGGACGACCGCGGGCACGCTCGGGGTCGCGTTCGTCGGGATGGCCACGGTGATGGGCCTGTCCACCGCCGCGGCGGCCGGGGCGGTGATCTGCGGGGCGTACTTCGGCGACAAGATGACGCCGCTGTCGGAGACGACCATCCTGGTGCCGAAGCTGGTCGGCCGGGGGCTGACCGTCGGGACGCACGTACGCAACATGGCCTGGACCGCCGTGCCCGCCCTGCTGGTCAGCCTGATCCTGTTCCTGGTCATCGGCTGGCGGACCCGGCCGGAGACCGCCGCCAGCACCGAGGCGGCCGAACGGGCCCTGGAAGGCGCCTACCGGGTGTCGGTGGTGTGCCTGCTGCCCCTGGCGCTGCTGGTCTACTTCGCGCTGCGCCGCTACCCGCCGTTCCTGGCGATCCTCGGCTCGGCCCTGTTCGCGGGCGTGCTCGCCCCGTTCACCCAGCCCGCCGCGGTACGGGCGTTCGTCGACGACCCGTCGCTCGGCCCGGTCGCCACCGGCGTGCACGCCGTCTTCGGCGCGATGGCAACCGGGTTCGTCAGCGACACCGGCGCGCCCAAGGTCGACCAGCTGTTCTCGCGCGGCGGCATGGCCAGCATGCTCACCACCGTCTGGCTCATCCTCGGCGCGCTCTCCTTCGCCGCGGTCATGGAGCACGCCGGGTTCCTGCAGCGGCTGATGGCGCCGGTGGTCGCCCGGGCCCGCAGCCGGGGCTCGCTGATCCTGGCCGTCAACGCCGGCGGCGTCGGCCTCAACGTCATAGCCGGCGACCAGTACGTCGCCGACGTGCTGCCCAGCCGCATGTTCCGCGACGAGTTCGCCCGGCGCGGGCTGGCCCCGCAGGTGCTGTCGCGGGCCGTGGAGGACTCCGGCACGGTCACCTCGGTGCTGGTGCCGTGGAACACCTGCGGGGCGTACATCTCCGGCGTGCTCGGGGTGCCGACCATCGCCTACCTGCCCTACTGCTTCTTCAACATCCTCAGCCCGCTGCTGGACGTCGCGTACGGCTACCTCGGCTTCAAGGTGCCGACCGCCGCACCGGAACGGGTCCCGGCCGGCGGCGGCCCGGCCCCGGCGGGAGGCGGCGATGACAGCCCCGAGCACTGACGTGGGCACGCCCGCCCGGCGCAGATTCACCCTGCCCTCGGCGTACACCATCCTGTTCGCCCTGATCGTGCTGATGGCGGTCGCGACCTGGCTGGTGCCCGCGGGCGCCTACGACCTCGACGCCGACGGCAACCCGGTCCCCGGCACCTACCACCCCGTCCCGGCCAGCCCGCAGCGGATCATCGTCGACTCGCTGACCGCGCCCATCAACGGCCTCTACGGCATCGAGGACACCGCCGGGAAGATCAGCTACTACAACTCCGGCGTGCTGTTCGGCGCCATCGACGTGGCGCTGTTCATCATCGTCATCGGCGGCTTCCTCGGCGTCACCATGCGCACCGGTGCCATCCAGGCCGGGATCGGCCAGCTGGTACGGCGCCTGCACGGCCGCGAGCGGTGGATGATCCCGATCCTGATGGCGGTGTTCGCCCTCGGCGGCACCACCTTCGGCATGGCCGAGGAGAGCCTGGCCTTCTACAGCCTGGTCATCGCGGTCCTGGTCGCCGCGGGCTACGACACCCTCACCGGCGCGGCGGTGCTGCTGCTGGGCTGCGGCATCGGCGTGCTCGGCTCCACCATCAACCCGTTCGCCACCGGCATCGCGTCCGGCTTCGCGGGCATCCCGATCAGCCAGGGCTTCCTGCTGCGGCTGATCATCCTGATCGTGTGCCTGGCGGTCGGGACGGTGTTCGTGCTGCGCTACGCCGACAAGGTCAAACGCGACCCGTCGACCTCGGCCGTGTACGACATGAAGGCCGACAACGACGCACGCTTCCGCCTGTCCGACGAGGCGTCCACCGCCGAGCTGACCGGCCGCCACAAGCTGATCCTCACCGTCTTCGCCCTCGCCTTCGCCGTCATGATGTACGGCGTCATCCCCTGGGCCGACCTCGGCATCCCGCTGCCCACCCTGTGGTGGTGGTTCCCCGAGATGACCGCCTCGTTCCTGCTGTTCGCGGTCCTGATCGGGCTGCTGGGCCGGATGCGGGAGGGCGAACTGACCGAGGCGTTCGTCGACGGCGGCCGCGACCTGCTCGGCGTCGCCCTGATCATCGGCATCGCCCGGGGCATCACCGTCATCATGAACAACGGCCAGATCACCGACACGGTGCTGCACTGGGCCGAGGTGGCGCTGGGCGACGTGGGCGAGGCCGCCTTCTCCATCGTCATGTACACCCTGTTCCTGCCCCTGTCGTTCCTCATCCCGTCCTCGTCGGGCCTGGCCACCGTCGCGATGCCCATCATGGCGCCGCTCGCCTCGTTCCTCGGCGTGCCGCAGGACCTGGTCGTCACCGCGTACCAGAGCGCGTCCGGGCTGATGAACCTGTTCATCCCCACCTCGGCGGTGGTCATGGGCGGGCTGGCCATCGCCCGGGTGCCCTACGGCCGCTACCTGCGCTGGGTATGGCCGCTGCTGGCGATCTTGGCCGGGGTCACCGTGGTGCTGCTCGGCCTCGCCGCCCTGCTGATCTGACCGGGCCCAGCTCCCAGCGCTGCGCGAGCGGCGCCGCCGACAGCCCGTGCGCCAGCACGCTGAGCAGCACCGTGGCCGTGATCAGCACCGCGGTCAGCGCGGCCGCGTCGCCGCTCAGCTGCTCCACCGCGATCAGCGCGAAGATCACACTGGGCAGGCCGCACGGCCCCAGCCAGCCCAGCAGCAGCACCTCCCGCCGGTGCCGGCCCAGCCCGGCCAGGCTCAGCGCCACCGGCAGCATCCGCACCACGGTCAGGCTCAGCAGCGCGTACACCAGCACCCGCCAGTCCAGCGCGGCCAGCGACCGCCACACCAGCGAGCCGAACACGAACCACACCCCGGCCGACAGCAGCAGCACCACGTCGTGCACCGTCTGCAGGTGCGCGGGCGGCAGGTCGGCGTCCAGCGCCCGCACCGACAGTCCGGCCAGGAACCCGGCCACGATCCCGTTGCCGTGCAGCGCGTGCGCGGCCTCGAACGCCAGCACCCCCACCGCCAGGTACGCCAGCCGCTCACCCGGCACCGACGACCAGCCCCGCCGCCGCGCCCCGCGCAGCAGCCACCCCGCGCCCGCGCCGACCGCCACGCCCACCACCAGCGCGATCGCCAGCTCCCGCAGCGCGTGCCCCAGCAGCGGCGCCGTACCCGCCCCGTGCCCGGAGGCCACCGCCCCGGCCAGGAAGAACAGCACCAGGGGTGCGGCCAGGCCGTCGTTGCAGCCGCTCTCCACCTTGACCGCCAGCCGTACGTCGTGCGGGATCCGCTCGTCGTGCACCGCCGCCTCGGCCAGGCTCGCGTCGGTCGCCGCCACCGCGGCGGCGACCAGCGCGATCACCCAGCCGCCCGCGGCCGGGAACAGCAGCACGCCGGCCAGGTAGCCCAGCAGCACCGTCAGCGGGAACGCGATCAGCAGCAGCCGCAGCGGCAGGTGCCGGGCGCGGCGCAGCTGCCGCAGCGCGATGCCGGTGCCGTCGGCGAACAGGATCAGCGCCAGCGTCGCCTGCAGCGGGTGCTGCAGCGTCGTCGAGCTGGTCTCGATCGTGATCAGCGGCGCCGAGCCGCCCGCGAGCAGGTGACCGGCCAGCATCAGCGCGATCGGGACGGTGATGCTGTAGCGCGCGGCCCGGCCGGACACCGCGGCCCAGGCGATCAGGACCAGGCTCAGCCCGATCAGCTCGTACACGGCTCAGCCCGGGTCCGGGCCGCGGCTCACCACACCGTCGATTGTGTCATCGCACCGGTCGTGCGCACCGTCACTTCGCCGCCGCGTCCAGCGCCGCCTGCAGCGACGACAGGTACGCCTGGCTGGTGACGGTCGCGCCGGTCACCGTGTCCACCCGCGCGCCCTGCGCCGCCAGCACCGCGTCGTGCAGCAGCGGCAGGGCGTAGTCGTTGAGCTCCAGGGAGTGGGCGTGCACGTCGTGCACCTTCAGCGGCACCACGTCGACCAGGCGGGAACCGTCCAGCACCACCCTGACCTGCACCTGCCCGAACTCCGTGGTGATCACCGGGCCGTCGCCGGCGCGGGCGCCCGGCGGCAGGGGCGGCGTGGACGGCGACGCCGACGGTCCGGGGGAGGGCGGCGCGACGGCAGCCGGGACCGCCAGCGCCTCGCCGCGGCTGGTGCGGTAGCTGAACAGCGCCACCAGCCCGGCCACGGTTCCGATCAGGAAGAACGCGATCTTACGCATGGTTCACCACCCGAACCGCTCGCTGTGCACCCGCCGCGCGGGCACCCCGGCCGCCCGCAGCGCCGCCCGCGCCGCGTCCATCCACGGCGGCGGCCCGCACAGGAAGACATCCCGCTCGGCCAGGCCCGGCACCAGGTCGGCCAGCACCTCGTGGTCGGCCCGCGCCGCCAGTTCGGCGGTCAGGCACGACACCCGGCCCGGCGGGGGAGAGCCGGGCAGGTAGATCACCCGAGCGCCGCGCCGGGCCGCGATCTCGTCCAGCTCCGCGCGCAGCACCAGCTCCCGCTCGGTACGGGCCCGGTAGATCAGCGTCAGCTCGCCGCCCACCGCCATACCCTCCAGTAGCGCCCGCATCGGCGTGATCCCGATCCCGGCTGCCATCAGCAGCACCGCGCCGCCGCGCCCGCGCGCCTCGGTCAGCATGCCGAACGGGCCCTCCACCAGCACCGCCGTCCCCGGCGCGGCGGCGGCCAGCCGCGCCCCGTCGTCGCCGCCGGACCGGAACGTGAACCGCAGCCGGTCCGGCCGCGGCGCCTCCGACAGCGAGAACGGATGCGCCCGGGTCCAGCCCCTCCCGGTACGCAGCCGCCAGAGCAGGAACTGCCCCGGCCGGGCCGCGAGCCGGTCCAGGTCCCGCCCGGTCAGGTACACCGAGTACACGTCGGAGGCCTCGTGCCGCACCCGGTCGACCCGCAGCCGGTGCCGCCTGCTGCGCCACCACGGCAGCGCCAGCCGGAACAGCAGCACGCAGGCGGCCGCGGCCAGGTACAGCGTCCACCAGTAGGCGCGGGCCGGGGCGCCGGTCGCGAACTCGGTGCCGTTCCACAGCTGGTGCGGCAGGGCCAGTCCGATGCCGAGATAGGCGTACAGGTGCAGCAGGTGCCAGTTCTCGTACCGCAGCCGCCGCCGCGCCGCCCGTACCGACAGCACCACCACGGCCAGCAGCAGCCCCGCCCCGGCCGCCGCCAGCAGCATGCCGGGGTAGGTCAGCACCAGCTCGACGAACCGGCGCGCCACCCCG
Source organism: Catellatospora sp. KI3 (assembly GCF_029948125.1). Lineage (GTDB taxonomy): Bacteria > Actinomycetota > Actinomycetes > Mycobacteriales > Micromonosporaceae > Catellatospora. The sequence goes on along the minus strand of NZ_JASAMB010000044.1, from coordinate 1,841 downwards.
GCGTCAGAGGTCGCGCCGTAGCCGACGGTGATCAGCGCCAGGTGGGCCAGCATCAGCCACACCGAGGCGAAGCCGGTGAGCCGGTGCCAGCGCGCGAGCCGGTCCTGGCCCCAGGCGCGCTCCAGCCATGGCACCCGCGCCATCGTGAACACCTGCAGCAGCAGGAGGTTCGCGGCGAGCAGCCCGGTCAGCCGCCCGGTCGAGAGGTAGGGCTGCCCGGCCAGGTCGCCGAGGCCGCCCCGGTCGAACCACAGCGCACAGGTGACGCCGAGGGTGGCGGCACCGGCGAAGGCGGTCAGGGCGCGGGCGCGCCCGGCGGAGTCGAGGGGTCGAGTCACGCCCACACGAGTCCCCGGGTGCCCGCGAGGTTCCGGCGGACTCCCAGATTCCTAGGACGCCGTACACATGGTGACGCAGCGCCATATCGGCCCAGCCCACGCCCGCCGCCCGTATCGTGGCGATATGGCGCAATCGGCCGTCGCGGCACCGACCCCCGAGGAGCTGGTCCGGCGCCCCGACTACCTGCGGCTGCTGGCCCTGGCCGGGGTGCTCGGCGTGCCGGTCTCGCTGGCCGCGTTCGTCTTCCTCGCCGCCGTGCACCAGCTGGAGCACTGGGCCTGGGACACCCTCCCGCACGCCCTGACCGGCGGTGCCACCCCGTGGTGGTGGCCGATCCCCATGCTGCTGATCGCGGGTCTGGCCGTCGGCGCGATCGTCCGCACCCTGCCCGGCCACGGGGGGCACGTGCCCGCCGAGGGCATGGGCGCCGGGGTATGCCCGCCCGCCGACCTGCCCGGGGTGCTGCTCGCGGCGTTCGCGAGCCTGCCGCTGGGCGCGGTGCTCGGACCCGAGGCACCGCTGATGGCACTGGGCAGCGGCCTGGCCGCCTGGGTCGCGGGCGGGCTGCGCATGGGGGAGCGGCGAACCGCGGTGGTCGGCGTGTCCGGTGCCGCCGCCGCGATCGCCACCGTCTTCGGCAGCCCCGTCGTCGCCGCCATCATGCTGATGGAGATGGTGCAGCTCAGCGGCCTTGCCCTGGCACTGGTCATCCTGCCGTGCCTGATGGCGGCCGGGATCGGCGCCGTAGTCTTCACCGGACTGGGCGCCTGGACCGGGCTGCCGATCGGCCACCTCACGCTGCCGCTGCCAGCCGGCACCATCCGCCCCGACCCGGCCGACCTGCTGTGGAGCATCCCGATCGCGCTCGTGGCCGCACTCGGCATCCGCTGGGTACGCGGCCTCGCCCGCACCGTCGCCCCCGCCGTCGCCGCCAAGCCGCTGACGCGCACCCCGCTGGCGGCACTCGCGGTGGCCGCCTGCGCCTGCGCGTACGCGCTGCTCACCGGCCGCGACCCGGCCGAGGTCGCCTCCTCGGGCCAGCAGACCCTGGCGACCCTCGCCTCGGCGCCCGAGACCTGGCCGCCGATCGCACTGGCGCTGCTGCTGCTCACCAAGGGCCTCGGCTACGCCCTGTCGCTGGCATCGCTGCGCGGCGGGCCGGTGTTCCCCGCGGTCTGCCTCGGCGGGGTGCTCGGGGCGCTGGCCGCCCCGCTGCCGGGACTCGGCCTCATCGGCGGCCTCGCGGCCGGGATGGCCGCGGCCACGGTCGCCGCGCTGCCCGCGCCGGTCAGCGCCACCGTCCTCGTCCTGCTGCTGCTCGGCGGCTACGCCGTCGGTATGGCGCCGGTCGTGCTGATCGCGGTGGTCGTCGCCTTCGTCGCCGAGCACATCTTCACCGGCGGCCTGAACCGCGACCCGGTACCCGACGACGACAGCCCCCAGAGATGACCACGTCCGGCAGCCAGCCGCCCAGGCCGGTGATCGCCATCCAGGGTCACAAC
>NZ_JASAMB010000043.1 GCF_029948125.1 Catellatospora sp. KI3 | reverse complement strand
GACGCTGCAGCGCTGACGCCGTGATTGCGGCTACGGCCCGGCACGACTGATCGACGGCAGCGGCGGACACCACGCCGCTGCCCCGGACACGCTCTCACCGCAGAAAAACGCCGGTGCGCAGGCCATGCCTGCGCACCGGCTCTTTTCTCCATCCGCGCCCGGAGTTCAGGCCGGAGTAGCAGGGTACATACGACATCGCATGTCCATTTTGGTAATTTAGCAGCTGTATTTCTATATTGCGTTCGCGTAAATCGGAGCGCCGAGCGGGCAATGAAAAATTGCTATGACGTCATACATGTGATGTGATGCCAGCACGGTTTCACGGCCGTTTCACGCGATGACCGCTCCCGCCGACAGGTACGCCGTCCCACGCGCCCTCATGGACGGCCGGAGCGCATCCCTTCAAGGAAGGACGCCCATCGTGACCCTCGATCGCAGCCCAGGCGGTCAGCGAAAGCCGCGCCGCGCCGCCCTGTTGTCCAGTTGCGCCGCCGGGCTGCTCGCCGCGGCGTCGCTGGTCGCCGCGGCACCGGCGCACGCTGCCGTGATGACGACCCTCTACGCCTCCCCGACCGGTTCGGGGACGGCCTGCTCCTCGGCCCAGCCGTGCTCGCTCAGCCAGGCGCAGTCAACGGTGCGCGCGGTCGCCCCGGCCATGACCGGTGACATCGTGGTACAGCTGGCCGGCGGCACCTACGCACTCGGCTCACCGCTGACCTTCACCGCGGCGGACTCCGGGACCAACGGCTACACCGTGTTCTGGACCGCGGCGCAGGGTGCGACGCCGGTCATCTCCGGCGGTCAGCGGGTGACCGGCTGGTCCCTGGCCGACTCCGGCCGGAACATCTGGCGGGCGAGCGTCAGCGGCGGATTCGACACCCGGCAGCTGTACGTCGAGGGCCGCATCGCCACCCGCGCCCGGACCCAGGTCAACCGAGCCGACTTCACGTTCACGACCAGCGGGATGACGTTCACCAACGGCGCGCTGTCATACCTGAACAGCATCGCGGCCGAGGACCGGGTCGAACTGGAGTCGATCAACTCGTTCACCGACCGCTACGTGCCGGTCCAGTCGATCAGCAGCAACACCATCACCATGGAGCAGCCCGCCTGGAACAACAACACCTGGGGCTACGACACGCTCAGCACGCCCTTCCGAGCCGGACCGCTGTACCTGGTCAACGCGCGCGAGTTCCTCGACACCGCCGGCGAGTGGTACCTCGACACCGCGGCCGGGTCGCTCTACTACAAGCCGTTGAGCGGCGAGAACATGGCCACCGCGGACGTGCAGCTGCCCCGGCTGGAGTCGCTGCTCAGGGTCGGCGGGACCTATGCCGCACCCGCCCACCACATCTCCTTCGCCGGGCTGCGGTTCTCGCACACCAGCTGGCTGCAGCCCAACACCGGCCAGGGCTACGCCGACCAGCAGACCGGCGCGTACATCTACGGCACCTGGTCCCGGCCCGCCGACTGGCTCACCTCCTGCCAGTCGGGCTGCCAGGCGTTCGAGGCCGCCCGGCCGCAGTGGCGCCAGATGCCGGCGGCGGTGCAGGTCTCGGCCGCGAACAACATCACCTTCAGCGGCAACCGGTTCACCAGCCTCGGGCAGGTGGGGCTGGGGATCGGCAATGACGCGAACGCGAACGCGAACGGCGTCGGCCTCGGGGCCGGCGATGTCAAGGTCATCGGCAACACCTTCGACCAGATCGCGGCCGGTGCCGTCATCGCCGGCGGGGTGCAGGCCGACGCCCACCACCCGAGCGACAGCCGGATGACCAACCGGGCCGTCACCTTCGGCAACAACGTCGTACACGACGTCGCCATCGACTACCGCAGTCATGTCGGCCTGCTCATGACCTACCTCGCCGACTCCACGATGGCCAACAACGAGGTCTACAACCTGCCCTACACCGGCATCTCGATCGGGTACGGCTGGGGCGCCAACGACGCCGGCGGCGCCCAGGACTACGTCGACCGGGGCCTCTACAACTATCAGCCGAAGTACACCACCGCGACCATCGCGAAGAACTACCGGGTCCAGGCCAACTACGTCCATGACGTGATGTCGCAGATGACCGACGGGGCGGCGTTCTACAGCCTGTCCGCGCTGCCCGGCACGACGGTCGACCGCAACTACTTCCGCAACACCAACGGCTGGCTGGGCCTGTACTTCGACGAGGGCTCGCGCTACCTGTCGGCGACGAACAACGTCTTCGACAACATCGGGCAGTGGGCGTACGGGCAGCACTGGGCGAACAACAACACCGGCAACCTGACCCTGACCGGCAACTGGACGACGAGCGGCAACACGAACATCACGAGCGGCTCGCGCGGCAACGTGAACACCGGGACCGTCCTGGTCACCGGCGGGAACTGGCCGACCGCCGCGCGGACGGTCATGACGTCCGCCGGTGTGCAGACGTCGACCCAGCAGTCCGGTGCGATCGTGGGCGGACAGTCCGGCCGATGTGTCGACGTGCCTAACTCCAGCACCGCCAACGGGACCCAGGCGCAGCTGTGGGACTGCAGCGGTGCGGCCAACCAGCGGTGGACGTACACCTCGGGCAAGCAGCTGATGGTGTACGGCAACAAGTGCCTGGACGCCAGCGGGCAGGGCACCGGCAACGGCACCCGCCTGGTGGTCTGGGACTGCAACGGCCAGACGAACCAGCAGTGGAACGTCAACGCCAACGGAACGATCACGGGCGTCCAGTCGGGCTTGTGCGTCGACGCCAGCGGTGCCGGCACCGCCAACGGCACCCTGCTCGTCCTCTGGGCCTGCAACAGCGGTTCCAACCAGCAGTGGAGCCTGCGCAGCTGACGAGGTCGGCGGCGTCAGAACGCGACAGCAGCCGTCGTGCGGACCGGATCGGTCGGCACGGCGGCTGCGTCATGAGGCCCGGACGGCACACCCGGGGGTGGCCCCGACGACGTTCCCGACATCATGTCGATAAGATGCCGACATGATGTCAGTAAAATTCGCCGGGCGGTGCCCGTGTTCCTAGCCGTCCGCGAGCTCCGCTTCGCCCGTGCCCGATTCGCGCTGATGGGGGCCGTGATCGCCCTCATCGCCGTGCTCATGGTCCTGCTCTCCGGCCTGTCCCAGGGCCTGGTCCGCGATGGCGTGTCCGGGCTGCAGGAACTACCGGTCACCTCTTTCGCCTTCAGCCGCGGCGTCGCGCGCGACGCCGCGTTCACGCGCAGCGTCATCGGTCTCGACACCGTGGGCAGCTGGTCCCGGCAGCCGGGCGTCACCGAGGCCGCCGCGTTCGGCAGCGCCCTCATCAACGCCCGCAGCAGCTCCGGCGTCGAGATCGACCTCGCACTGTTCGGGGTCGAGCCGCAGTCCTTCCTCGCACCGGAAGTCGCCACCGGGTCCCCGCTGGGCGCCCCCGACGGCATCGTCGTCAGCAGCACCGCCGCCGACGCGGGCCTGCGGGTCGGCGACACCGTGACCGTGGACCGGCTCGGCACCCGGCTCACCGTCGTCGGCGTGCTGGCCGGGCAGCACACGTTCGGCCACGTCGACGTCGCATACCTGCCGCTGGCCGCGTGGCAGGCGACCCACGCGGGCACCGGCCCCGGCGAGCCCGTCCCCGATCGCGCCCGTCAGGAGATCACCGCGGTCGCGGTGCGGGGTACCGGCGTCGATCTGGCCGCCGGCGACGCCGCCGCCGGCACCGAGAGCATGACCCTGCCCGAGTCGTACGGCGCCTCGCCCGGATACACCGCCGAGACGTCGACGCTGACCCTCATCCAGGTGTTCCTGTACCTGATCTGCGCTCTGGTCGCGGGCGCGTTCTTCACCGTCTGGACCATCCAGCGCAAGCACGAGCTGGCGGTGCTGCGCGCCCTCGGCGCGCCCACCGGCTACCTGCTGCGCGACGGGCTGGCCCAGGCACTGGTGCTGCTGCTGGCCGCGGCGGCTGTAGGCATCGGCGCCGGGGTCGGGCTGGGCTCCCTGATCGGCAGCGGCGTGCCGTTCGCGCTGGACCCCCAGGCCGTGGCGGTCGCCGCCGCGCTGCTGGTGGGCCTGGGACTGGCCGGAGCCGCAGTAGCCGTCGCCCGCATAGCCGCCGTCGACCCCGCGACCGCTCTGGGAGGAAACCGATGAACGCGGGAACCACTGCCACCGAGCGGACCGGCGCCGTAGGTCCGCACGGCTCCGCTCAGCCGGACGGCCTGCTCATGCGGGACGTGACCATGCTGCTCGGCGACGGCGAGGACACTGTACGAGCGCTCGACGGCGTGCACCTCACCGTGGCCGCGGGCGAGTTCGCGGCCGTCGTGGGCCCCTCCGGATCCGGCAAGTCCAGTCTGCTGGCGGTCGCCGGTGGGCTGGCCGTCCCCGCCTCGGGGACGGTGACCGTCGCCGGGCGGCCGATGACGGCGGCTTCCCGGCGAGCCCGCACCGCGCTGCGGCGGGACCTGGTGGGTTTCGTCTTCCAATCGGGCAACCTGCTGCCCGCGCTGACCGCCGTCGACCAGCTGCGCCTGCCGGCGCGCTTCGGGTCCTCCGGTGCGGTGCGGCGCGACCCGATGGAGCTGCTGGCCGAGGTCGGGATGGCGGGCAAGGCCGACCGGCGCCCCCACCAGCTTTCCGGCGGCGAGCGCCAGCGCGTCGGGATAGCCCGGGCGCTGGTCACCGGGCCGCGGCTGCTGCTGGTCGACGAGCCGACCGCGGCACTGGACCAGGCGCGCAGCCACGACATCGTGCAGATGCTCGCCCGGGAGACCCGACGGCACGGGGTGGCCACGGTGATGGTCACGCACGATACCGAGGTGCTGCGGTACTGCGACTCCGTCTACGAGATGATGGACGGCGCACTGCGCGGGGTTTGACCGACGGGAGGGCGTGTGCCGAGGATCCAGGCCGCTACGGTCGCCGAGCACCGCTCGTTGCAGCGCCGCGCTCTGCTGGACGCCGCCCGTGACATCCTGGCCTCGGGAGCGCCCGAGGCGCCGAGCCTGTCCGCTGTCGCGCAGCGGGCAGGCTTGGCCCGGTCCAGCGTCTACCAGTACTTCAAATCCCGCGAAGACCTGCTCGACGCGGTCATCGCCGACATGTTCCCCCGCTGGTCGAGCCTCGTCGCCCAGCGGATGGACGGTGCGGCGACAGCGGCCGAGCAGGTGCTGGCCTACGCCGACGCCAACCTGGAGCTGGTGGCTCAGGGCGAGCACGCCGTCATGCGCGGCCTGGCCATGGCCGCGCCGGGAGCGGCCCTGCATGAGTCGAGCAGGGTGCTGCACGAACAGCTGCGCGTGCCGCTGGTCGACGCGCTGGCCCGGTCCGGCGCGACGGAGCCGTCGCACATGGCTGAGCTGATCCAGGCGCTGGTGCGGACCGGCTCGCTGATGATCGAGAACGGGGTACCGCCGGACGACGTTCGTGGCCTGGTCAAGGAGATGCTTGCGCCGTACCTGCACGTTGCGGGCAGGTCTCGGCCCGGGAGCCGCCGGTCGCCCGACGAGGTCGCGCACCGGGTCTGACGGCTGCTCCGCCACCGCGCGGTAAGAGCCCCGGTGGCGGAGCAGCCGTCTCGGCGACTCGGCCTCAGTTGCGCAGGGTCCATCGCTGGTTCGTGCCGCCGTGGCAGCTCCAGAGCTGGATCTTGGTGCCGTTGGCCGTGGCACCGCCCGCCGCGTCGGCGCAGAGCCCCGACTGGACGCCCGTGATCGTGCCGTCGGCGTTGAGGTTCCACTGCTGGTTCGGCTGGCCGCTGCAGTCCCAGATGATGACCTGGGTGCCGTTGACCGTGCCGCGGCCGCTGGCGTCCAGGCACTTGCCCGCGATGGTCAGCTGCCTGCCCGCCGTGTACGTCCACCGCTGCGAGGTGCCGCCCCAGCAGTCGTACAGCTGCATCTGGGTTCCGTTGGCGGTGGTGGCGTTGGGATCGTCGAGGCAGCGGCCGGAGCCGGTTCCGACGATCATCACGTTCGAGCGGCCCGGCGCCGGGCTGCTCGACGGCGAACCACTGGGCTGCACGGCACTGTCCAAGCCGAGGAAGGAGACGGCGTAGGCCAGCATTCCCGCCTGCGGGAGGGTGTGGCCCGTACCGGCGATGCTCACCGCCTCGACGGTGGCCCGCGTGCCGGTGGCGCCGTAGCGCGTCCGGGTCCAGCTCGCCTGCGGGCTGTCAGTGGACGACGGCGTCTGGCCCAGGCCGTTCAGGTTGGTCCACTGCTTGATCTCCTCGGTGAAGTTCGGGTACGCCAGCGTGGTGTCCGTGGTGCCGTGCCACAGCTGCACGCGCGGGTAGCGGCCGGTGTAACCGGGGTACATCGCCCGCGCGATGTCGCCCCACTGCTGCGCCGTCCTGCTGATGCTGCCGCCGGAGCACTGGCTGTTCCACAGCGAGCCGTCGGTGGTGGCGAAACATCCGGCGGGTACGCCGGAGAACGCCGCGGCGGCCGCGAACACGTCCGGGTACTGGGCGGCCAGGACGTTGGTCATCATCGCCCCGGAGGAGAAGCCGCTCACCACGATCCGCGACGGGTCGACGTTGTACCGGGTGCGTGCCCAGCCGACCATCGACATGATGCCGGTGGAGTCGCCGCCGCCGTCACGGCGCAGCGCCTGGGGCGTGGAGACGTCGAAGCAGTGCCCCGACCGGGTCGCCTCGGGCAGGACGATGACGTAGCCGTGCCGGTCGGCCGCGGTCACGTAGTCGTGGCCGTTGCCGCCGAAGATCCCCGCCGCCGATCCGCCGCAGTAGTGGACCAGGAGCAGCAGCGCCGGGCGCGACGCGACCGTGTCCGGCGCGTACACGTACATGTTGAGGTTGGTGGGGTTGTTGCCGAAGTTGACCACCTGCGTCAGCGTCGCCGCTGACGCAGGTGGCGCCGCCACGGCGACAACACCCAGGGTGACCAGCACCGCGGCGGCAACCGCGGCGAGTATCCGTTTCACGAATCGCTCCTTGACCGTGGGCGTCGGCGCCGTGCGCCGTCAGCGGGGTGAGAAGTCCTGGTTGTTGCCGGGGGCGTTCTTGCACTGCCACTGGTCGAGCTGCTGGCCGACGGTGCTGTTGGCGCCGTACCCGTCCAGGCACAGTCCGCTGTTCTGGTTGCGGAAGGAGTACGAGCCGTCCGACTGCGCGACCGGCAGCCACAGGCTGTTCGCCGCGCTGTTGGGCGCCTGCTGGACGATGTTGAGGACCCCGGCGGCAGTGGAGCTGTTCGCCACCGCCACGTCGTAGCCGGAGTGCTGGGCCTGCAGGCGGCCGTACCCGCCGGAGACCGGCACGAACTGGAACTTCTGGCTGGTCTGGCTGCCGCAGGTGTTCTGGACGACCGCCGCGCCGGCCGCCGTCGAGCCGCCGCTCACGTCGACGCACAGGCCGTTGTTGCCGATGACGAGCGAGCGGTAGCCGGTCGGGTAGCCGGTGGCCTGGCCGGTGGTGAACTGCCACCAGTTCACGTTGAACAGGTAGCCGCTGCCGCCGGTGAAGCGCAGGTAGAGGTCGTGGGTGCCGGTCGCGCCGGTCACCGGGCACGACACGGTCGTCCAGGTCTGCCAGCCGCCGGTGCCGGCGACGGTGCAGCTGGCGACGGTCGTCCCGGTCGCGCTGTCCAGGCGCGCCTCGATGCGGCCGCCGCTGGCGCCCGAGGCCACCCGGGCGGTGAACGAGCTCGCGCCCGTACCGAAGGCGACGCCCTTGACCTTGACGTAGTCGCCGTTCTCAAGCCAGCCGATGTTCATGCCGCCCTCACCGGCGGCCTCGGTCTCGATGCCGCTGCCCCAGGCGATGGTCTCGGCCTCCTGGCGCACGTACGGGTCCAGCGTGCCGACCTGCGGCGCGCCGGTCGTGGTCATGTTGATCGTCGGGATGGTGCCGTCGCTGTTGTAGTTGAACTTCTCCACCGCGACCGACCGGGTGTAGCCACCGCCGCCGGGCAGTGCGCCGTTGTGGTAGAAGAAGTACGAGCCGCCGTTGAAGTCGATGACGCCCGGGTGGTTGGTGAAGCTGCCGCCCTGCGTGGGCATGACGGTGCCGCGGTAGGTCCACGGGCCGGTCGGACCGGTCGAGGTGGAGTACGCGATGAACTCCGAGCAGCACTTCGCGGCGAACACCATGTAGTAGAGGTTGTTGCGCTTGTAGAACCACGGCCCCTCTTCGTACAGGGTGGGCCGGTTGGCGTCGCCGCTGCGGGTGCCGAAGGCCGAGGTCGTCAGCGGGATCTGCGTCGGGCTGCCCGAGTACGAGATCATGTCCGCGTTGAGCCGCACATACCACAGGCGCGGGTTGCCGTAGTACAGGTACGCCTGCCCGTCGGTGTCGATGTAGACGGTCGGGTCGATCTCGGAGCCCTGGATCAGGGGGCGGCCGAGCGCGTCGCGGAACGGTCCGGTCGGGCTGTCGGCGACCCCGACGCCGATGGCCTGCGTTCCGTTGGACATGCGCACCGGCACGTACCAGTAGAACTTGCCGTTGCGGTAGACGGCCTGGCCCGCCCACGCGTCGGAGCCGGCCCAGCTGAAGGTCGACAGGCTCATCGGCGAGCCGTGGTCGGTCCAGTTCACCATGTCCGCCGACGACCAGACGCGCCAGTCGCGCATCGTGAAGTAGGTCGAGTTGTCCTCGTCGTGCCCGGTATAGAGGTAGACCCGGCCGTTGTAGACCAGCGGCGCCGGATCGGCGGTGTAGATGTGCTGCACGATCGGGTTGTCCGCGTGGGCGGTGCGCGGCGCGACCACCGCCAGGCACGCGAGGCTCAGCACGAGGGCGAGCGCGCTCATCGAGGCGCGCCGCAGTGTGAATGTCACTGTTCGACTCCGTAATCGGGTGGGAGGGGTGGGGGTGGCGGCGGCACGGGCTGCCGCCGCCACCGGTCAGGTGGTCAGTTGCGCAGGGTCCACTGCTGGTTGGCGCCGCCGTGGCAGCTCCAGAGCTGGATCTTCGTGCCGTTCGCGGTCGCCTGGCCGCTGACGTCCAGGCAGAGGCCGGACTGGGCGCCGGTGATCGTGCCGTTGGCGTTGACGCTCCACTGCTGGTTCGCCTGCCCGTTGCAGTCCCAGATGATCACGGCGGTGCCGTTGCTGGTGCCGTTGGCGTTGGCGTCCAGGCACTTGTTGCCGTACACCGTCAGCTGCCGGCCCGCGGTGTAGGTCCAGCGCTGGTTGGTCCCGCCGTGGCAGTCCCACAGCTGCACCTGGGTGCCGTTGGCCGTGGCGGAGCCGGGTACGTCGACGCAGCGGCCCGACTGCTGACCGACCAGCAGCACGTTGGACCGGCCGGGTGCGGGGCTGCCAGACGGCGAGGAGCTCGGCGACGGACCCGCGCCGAACTGGGACAGGAATCGCCAGGCCTCGCCCTTGCTCCAGGTCCGCACGCCGTCCTCGCAGCCGGAGCACCCGTCCACCGGGGCCGGCCCGTGACCGCCGTCGAAGGCGGCCCACTGCACCGGGTACCCCGCGCGGCACGAATAGGTGGTCGTGATGTGCCGGGCGCTGCCCGGGGCGGGCTCCGGGGCGTTCTGCGCGGCGCAGCCGTTGCTGCGCAGGAATGTGTCGCGCAGCGACCGGCCCTGCGAGATGTTGAGGACGCTGTCGGAGACGCCGTGGATGCCGAAGTAGCCGATCGGCTGGCTGCCGCCGCCGCAGCCGGACAGCTGGGCGCCGGAGTACACCACGACCGCCCGGAAGGTGGTCGCCCGGGCGCAGGCGATGGCGTAGCTCATGCCGCCGCCGTAGCTGAAGCCCATCGCGAACAGCTGGGTGGTGTCGACGCACAGGTCGTTCTCGATCATCCGGACCATGTCGTCGGTGAAGGTGAGGTCGGCGCCGTTGGTGTTCGCCCAGCCGTTGCCGATCCCCTGCGGGGCGACCAGGATCGCGCTGTTGTTCGACTGCTCCTGCATGCCGTAGTAGGACCAGGCGGTTCCGCTGGTTCCACCGGACGACACGTCGTTCATCGTGCCGCCCCGCCAGTGGTAGGCGAAGATCAGCCGGTAGGGCCGGGTGCTGCTGTAGCCGTCGGGGATCCGCAGGATGAAGCTGCGGTTCTGGCCGCCGCTGGAGATGTTGTACGCGCCGTTGCGCAGGGTCGGCGTCTTGCCGCATCCGGCGGTCGTGGCCGCGTACGCGGACGGGCCGGTCAGCGCGGTCACCGCGAGGGCTCCCGCGACGACCAGGGCGACCGTGCCGAGCGCGGCCAGCCACCGATGCCGCTGCCTTCGTGGGTGGACTGTCGTCACGATGCTGTCTCCTTTGCTTGGGAGCGGGGGCGGCGCTGCCGGTGTCCGGGTGCGACTGGAGCACTCGACAGCACCGCCGGACCGCGGCCACGTTAACGACGTAACACATCACATGTCAACGAGCGTCGTCCTCGTCACCTCCACTGTGGAAGTGGTGTTTCAGCACTGTCAAAGCTGGTAGAAGGTCAGCCTGGCGCATTCGATTCGCGCGAACAAAAAGTATTTCTGTCACTAAACACATCTTCGACACATCACATGAGTGACGGCCTGATGCGTCCACCGCGCGAGCCGCAGAGCCCGGACGTCAGGCGACGCCCGGGCTCCGGAACCGGGTTCAGCTACAGGTGGTGCCGTTGAGCTTGAAGACGGTCGGGCTGGTGTTGGTGCCGCTGTAGGTCGCCTGGAAGCCGAAGTTCGTGCTGCCGTTGGTGGCGATCGAGCCGTTGTAGCCGAGGTTCCTGGCCGTGACGGCGGCGCCGCTCTGGGTCAGCGCGGCGTTCCAGGCGTTGGTGACCTGCTGGTTACCGCCGAACGACCAGGTCACGGTCCAGGCACTGATGGCCGGGCCGCGGTTGGTCAGGGTCACCGAGGCGGTGAAGCCGGTGTCCCACTGGTTCTCCACCCGGTACGCCACCGAGCAGGACCCGCCCTGAGGGCTCGCCGAAGGAGACGGCGAAGCCGACGGCGACGGCGAGGCGGACCGCGACGGTGAGGCCGACGTGCTCGGCGGCGGGCTGGTCACCACACCGTTCTGCGCCAGCGAGTACGCCAGGTCGGGCGAGAACGTGCCCGCGGCCGCGGCGCACCCGTCGGCCTCGCCCGGCGGCTTGACCCACAGCAGCGCGTCGACGGTCGACTCGTTGGTCGTCGTGGTCGGCGCGGCACCGGTGCCCCGGCCCGCCGGGTCGCACCACTCGCTGCCCAGCGCACCCTTGCCGTTGCGGCTGATGTCGATCACCTGGTGCAGGTTGCCGTTGCCGAGCGAGTTGAGCACGTTGCGACCGAAGTTGACCTCGTCGGCTGTCCAGTGGAAGTTCGACACGTTGGAGAAGAAGCCGGCGGCGTTGGCCACGCCCGCGGCCTGCAGCCGCGACGCGGTGTCGGCGGCGCTGTTCCAGGCCGAGTGCCCGGCATCGAGGTACACCTTGACGCTGGGGTTCGCCTGCTTGAGCCTGCCGACGGCGTAGCTCAACGCCGAGTTGCGCTCGGACTTCTCACCGGCCGACAGGCAGGTCTGCAGCGCGAGGCTGTCGGGTTCGAGGATCACGACCGCGGTACGGCTGCCGAGCCCCCCGGCGAACGCGTCGACCCAGCTGCGGTACGCGCTGTAGTTGGGCGCGCCACCGGCGCTGGCACCCCCGCAGTCACGGTTGGGGATCATGTACGCGACCAGGACCGGGATCTGGTTGACCGCGTTGGCGGCGCCGACGTACGAGCTGACCTGCGACTGGATGGTGCTCTGGTTGTAGTTGGCGAACCACCGGGCCTGCGGCTGGCTGCCGATGCGCTGGCTGATCAGCGAGGCGCGCGAGTCGTTGGGGTTGGCGGCCAGCCACTGGTTCACGGCCGAGGTGGGGTCGCGGTAGAAGCTGCCGGACAGGGTGCCGGCCGAAGCCTCCCCCGCGCCGAGCAGCAGCCCGGCGGTGGCGGCGGCGACGACGGACACCGCGGAGGCCGCGGCGGCGAGCATCCGGCGTCTGGGCGAGGACATGAGATCGGGTTTCAACGCATCTCCTGGAGAGGTCTGTGCGTGCAGGATCGGGCTGCCCGGATCTGTCTGCTACAGAGGCGTGCCTATGCGAGGCGGCCGCCATCGGATGGTTCTGCCCTCATCCGCGGCGCCGCCCATTCGGCTCCACCGACATCATTCCCGCCGAATTCAATCGATGTCAACGACCCTCCGAAATCTTGCTGTTCCAATCGCATGCGGCCTGCCGAAATTCGAAGCAATCCACTATGGCCGGAAAATAGTCTCTTGATTTCTGTTATCGCCGTTCAACATCGATAGTCGCCTCACCGTGTGAGGTGGAACCGATGCAGGTTGCCGTATTGACCTATACGATGTGAGCGCTATCATCGCCCTGAATCGATTCGAAAAGCGCATCAGTCCGGACGTCGCCACCCCGGCCCACCGAACCCAAGGAACCCCGGCCATGGACTATTCGTATCGGCGAAGTGCCACCCCCAAGCGGTGGCCTCCCGCACTGGAAGCCGCCCTCTTCACCCTGCTCGCCATCAACCTTTCCCTGCTGACCGCCGGCGGCGTCGCGGCGGCGGCCACCGTCGGCACTCCCACGCCGATCGTGGGCGGCCAGTCCGGCCGCTGCCTCGACGTGCCGAACTCGAGCACCGCCAACGGCGTCCAATCGCAGCTGTGGGACTGCAGCGGCCAGACCAACCAGGCCTGGACCTACACCTCCGGCAAGCAGCTGCAGGTGTACGGCGGCAAGTGCCTGGACGCAAGCGGCCGGGGCACAGCCAACGGCACCCAGGTGATCATCTGGGACTGCAACGGCCAGACCAACCAGCAGTGGAACCTCAACACCAACGGCACCATCACCGGCGTGCAGTCCGGGCTGTGCGTGGACGCCAACGGCGCGGCCACGGCCAACGGCACCAAGATCATCCTTTGGTCGTGCGGGGGCGGCGCCAACCAGCAGTGGAGTCAGTCCACGACCACCACTCCCCCGCCCGGCTCGGGCCCCTGCGACATCTACGCCGCCGGCGGGACACCCTGCGTGGCGGCCCACAGCACCACCCGGGCGCTGTTCCAGTCGTACAGCGGCAACCTCTACCAGGTGCGACGGTCGTCGGACAACACGACCAGGAACATCGCCGTGCTGAGTGCGGGCGGGGTGGCCAACGCCGGCGCGCAGGACTCCTTCTGCACCGGCACGACCTGCGTCATCACGGTCGTCTACGACCAGTCCGGTCGCGGCAACGACCTGTGGTACCAGGGCTCCAGCGTGGTGCCCGGCTCCAGCCAGAGCAGCCCGGCCAGGGCGACCTCGGAGTCGCTGACGGTCGGCGGCGGCAAGGCGTACTCGCTGTACATCAATCCGGGCAACAGCTACTGGCGTGACGGGCACCTGACCGGTGTGCCTACCGGCAGCGCGCCGGAGGGCATGTACATGGTGACCAGCGGAGTCCACGTCAACGGGGGCTGCTGCTTCGACTACGGCAACAGCGAGACGACCCGCGCCGCCGACGCCGCCGGCGCGATGGACGCCATCAACTTCAGCACCCAGTGCTGGTTCGGCGGCTGCTCCGGCTCCGGCCCGTGGGTCCAGGCGGATCTCGAATGGGGCCTCTACCCCGGGGGCAGCCAGGCGTGGAACCCGAACCAGCGGGCGTTCAACAGCAAGTTCGTCACCGCCACGCTGAAGAACAACGGCACCTCGCGCTTCGCCATCAAAGGCAGCAACGCCCAGTCCGGCAGCCTGTACACCCTGTGGGACGGCGCGCTGCCCGGCGGCTACAGCCCCATGCGCAAGCAGGGCGCCATCATCCTGGGCAGCGGTGGCGACTGCTGCAAACCCGGAGGCGGCGCGAACCTCAGCGCCGGCACCTTCTACGAGGGCGCGATCGTCGCCGGTTACCCCTCCGACGCGACAGAGAACGCCGTTCAGGCCAACATCGTGGCAGCGGGCTACCGCTGAGGACGCCGCGCCGTCCGCGCCGACCCACGGTGCGGACGGCGCTGCGCACGCCTGGTCTCCCGAAATCCAAGTCCGGCACCGAATCTTCATATGGAACATACTCGATCTATAGACATATGATGTGTGATCTCATGGCCAGAGTCGCGGCGCCGACGTCGCGCTCGGCCCGTCGTATCGGTACCGATACCCGAAGGGAACGTTCCATGTTCGGAACCAGACGAATTCCGCACCGGTCACGGCGGGTGGCGGCCCTGGCCGTCGCGGCCGCCCTGGCGACCATCGGCCTGGTGGCGGTGACCGGGGGCCCGGCCCAGGCGGCCACGTCGATCACCGTCAACGGTTCATCCGGCGGACAGGCATTCGACGGGGTGGGCGCCGTCAGCGGCGGAGGCGGCAACAGCCGGCTGCTCATCGACTACCCGGAGCCGCAGCGCGGCCAGATCCTGGACTACCTGTTCAAGCCGGGCTACGGCGCCTCCCTGCAGATCCTCAAGGTCGAGATGGGCGGCGACACCAACTCGACCAGCGGCTCCGAACCGAGTCACGAACACATCCGCGGGGACCTCGACTGCAACCGCGGCTACGAGTGGTGGATCATGGAGCAGGCCAAGGCCCGCAACCCCGGCATCAGGTTGGCCGCACTGCCGTGGGGCGCTCCGGGCTGGATCGGCAACGGAAACTTCATGTCCCAGGACATGATCACCTATTTCCTGGACTGGCTCGGCTGCGCCCGGCAGCACAACCTGACCATGGACTACATCACCGCCGCGCAGAACGAGAAGCGCACCGACGCGACGTGGACCATCAACCTGCGCAACGCGCTCAACAGCAACGGCTACAGCGACGTGAAGATCATTTTCGGGGACGACTACCCCGGCAGCTGGGGCCCGGCCAACGCGGTCGCGAGCAACTCCACCCTCCGCAACAGCATCGACGTGCTCAGCGGGCACTACCCGTGCGGCTACCTCAGCGCGCAGAGCACGTGCACGGTGTCGTCGACCGCCACGGGCACCGGTAAGACGCTCTGGAACAGCGAGGGCGGCTCGCAGGACTACAACGACGGCGCCAAGCCGCTGGCGCGCGGCATCAACCGCGGCTACATCGACGGCAGGATGGTCGCCTACCTCAACTGGGACCTGATCGCCGCGGTCACCCCGAACCTCCCGTGGGCGACGGTCGGCCTCATCCTGGCCAACCAGCCGTGGTCCGGCTGGTACTCGGTGGGCAAGAACACCTGGGCCCTGGCGCACACGACCCAGTTCACCGCGCCGGGCTGGAAGTACCTCGACTCCTCCAGCGGCTACCTCGGCGGCAACCGCAGCAACGGCAGCTACGTGTCGCTGAAGTCGCCGAACAACAGCGACTACAGCACGATCATCGAGACCATGGACGCCACGAGCGCCCAGCAGCTCAACTTCAACGTCACCGGGGGCCTGTCCACCGGCCAGGTGCACGTCTGGGCGACGAACCTGAACTCGAACAACAGCAACGACTTCTTCGCGCACACCAGCGACATCACCCCGTCGGGCGGCGCGTTCTCGCTGACGGTCCAGCCCGGCTACCTGTACAGCATCACCACGACCACCGGGCAGGGCAAGGGCACCGCGACGAGCCCCGCCCAGGGCTCGCTGGGCCTGCCGTACAGCGACAGTTTCGACGGCTACGCCAGCGGCCGGATGCCGAAGTACCTGCAGGACATGCAGGGCGCCTTCGAGGTGGTCGCCTGCGGCGGCGGACGGGCGAGCATGTGCCTGCGCCAGATGTCCCAGCAGGCCCCGATCACCTGGAAGACCCTCGCCGACCCCGCGACGTACGGCGGGAACCTGAACTGGGGCAACTACACCGCCTCCGCCGACGTCATGCTCGAACGGTCCGGCTACGCCCAGCTGGAAGGCCATGTCGGGGCGACGAACCTGGACCCCATCGGCAACTACAACGCCTACTTCCTGCGCGTCACCGACACCGGCTCCTGGTCGATCCTGCGCAACAGCACCAGCGGCCAGCTGGCCACCCTGCGTAGCGGCTCGGTGGCGGCGCTGGGCACCAACCGCTGGCACAGCCTCTCCCTCGGCTTCGCCAACGGCACCATCACCGCCGCCATCGACGGCACGACGGTGGGCACCGCCACCGACGCCACCTTCGGCACCGGCCAGGTCGGGTTCGGCACGAGCCAGGGCCAGACCGCGCAGTTCGACAACCTGTCCGTGGTGGGCGGCCCGGCCGGCAGCACCAGCCCGGTGCTCAACACGAACTCCGGCAGGTGCCTGGACGTGCCCGGCCAGTCCCAGACCAACGGCACGCAGGTGACCCTGTGGGACTGCAACAGCGGCGCCAACCAGCAGTGGACGTACACCTCGGGTAAGCAGCTGCAGGTCTACGGCGGCAAGTGCCTGGACGCCAACGCCCAGGGCACCAGCCCCGGCACCAAGGTGATCATCTGGGACTGCAACGGCGGCACCAACCAGCAGTGGAACGTCAACACCAACGGCACCGTCACCGGTGTCCAGTCCGGCCTCTGCCTGGCCCCCAACGGGGGCGGGACCGCCAACAGCACGCCGGTCATCCTGGCGGCCTGCACCGGCGGCACCGACCAGAAGTGGAGCCGAGGCTGAACCCCTGACCCGGTCGGCCCGAACCGGGCACGTTCGCGACCGACCGATGAGGGTCCGCTGGGGCAGAACGTCCGTCCCGCCCCAGCGGACCCGACCTTCTCGGCACACGTCGCCGAAGGCCCCCCGATCGGCTCGGATCAGGTCGAGGTGTGTGCCGGCAGTTGCCAGACCAGCGGAAGCGGCCCCCGCTGGGAAACGGCCAGGTCGAGCATCGGGTGGATGATGTCGTGCCACCTGTGCGTCAGTTCCAGGCTGCCCATGGCGGCCTCCATGCCCGCCCAGTCCTCGCAGACGACGGTATGGAAGAGGTCGAGTCCGTCCCGCCAGATGTGCCATGACCGCACGCCGCTGTCTCGCAGCGCCTGCTCGTGCTCCGGTGCCAGCTTCGCGTGGATCCGTTCGTAGGTCTGCTCCAGACCGGGACGGAGTCGGGTGTGCAAGCCGATGACCTGCATGGTTACTCCTGTCTGCGTAGTGGTTCAGCCGCCGCCCCCGACGGCGTGCGGGACTGTCGCACGGTCAGCGGCTCAGCCAGCCGCCGTCGACCGGGACGAGGGTGCCGTGCACGTAGTCGGACGCCGCCGAGGCGAGGAACACCGCCACGCCCGCGAGATCGGCCGGCGTGCCCCACCGTCCGGCGGGGATGCGTTCGAGGATCGCCGCGTTGCGGTCGGGATCGTCGCGCAGGGCCTGGTTGTTGTCGGTGGCGATGTAGCCGGGCACGATGGCGTTGACGTTCACGCCGTACGGTGCCCACTCGTTGGCCAGCGCCCGGGTGAGTCCGGCAACGCCGGACTTCGCCGCGGCGTAACCCGGCACGGTGATGCCGCCCTGGAAGCTGAGCAGCGAGGCGGTGAAGACGATCTTCCCGGTGCCGCGGGCCAGCATGGACCGGCCCACCTCACGCGCCAGGATGAACTGGGCGGTCAGGTCCACCGCCAGGACGCGGTCCCAGTCCTCGTCGCTGTGTACGGCGGCCGGAGCGCGGGCGATGGTCCCGGCGTTGTTGATGAGGATGTCGACGGGCCGGTGCCGCCGCGTCAGCTCTGCGGCCAGGTCGGCGACCGCCGCGCGGTCGGTGAAGTCGGCGGCCCGCACTTCGCAGTGCCGACCGTGCCGCGTCACCCGGCCGAACACCTCGCTGCCTTCGGACTCCAGCTGGGCGCTGACGGCGACGATGTCGGCTCCGGCCGCGGCCAGCGCCTCGGCGATGGCCAACCCGATACCGCGCCGGGCGCCGGTGACGACGGCGAGTCTCCCGGTCAGCTCGAACATCGCCTTCATCATCGCGCTCCGCAGTCGATGAGGATCTTCATCATTCCCGTGCCCGATTCGAGTGCGGCGAAAGCGTCATGGGCGTGCCGCAGCGGATCGACCCGGGTGATCAGGTCGGCGGCGGGGACCTGGCCGGAGGCGACCAGCGCGACCGCGGTCTGCATGTCTTCCCGGCTGTAGAGCCGGGCGCCCAGCATCGTCAGCTCGCGCCAGAAGAAGCGGTGCAGGTCGACGCTTCTGGGCGCGGGGTGGATCGCGACCATGACGAGCCTTCCCCGCGGCGCCAGGGCCTCCACGGCGGCGGTCACTCCGGCCGCCGCGCCCGAGACCTCGAAGGCGACGGACGCGCCCTGGCCGCCGCTCCAGTCGCGGACGGCATCGGCCGTGTGGTCCGGCGAGGGATCCATGGTGGCGAAGCCGAGCCGGTCGGCGGTCGTCCGCCGCAGCGCATCGGGCTCCAGGACCAGCACCTCGGCGCCGGTGCGGCGAGCGACCACGCCGATGAGCAGGCCGATGGGACCACCGCCGACCACGACGGCGCGCTCCCCGCCGACGAGTCCGCTGCGCCGCACGTCGTGTACGGCGACCGCCGTCGGCTCGGCCAGCGCGCCGTGGGCCGGGTCCAGGCCGTCGGGCAGGCCGACCAGCGCTCGGACGGGCACGTTCCAGCGCTGCTGCATGGACCCAGGGCTGTCGATGCCGATGAAGGTGAGGTCGGGGCAGACGTTGCCGTATCCGGCGCGGCAGGTGGCACAGTCCAGGCAGGACATTACGGGAAGGACCGTGACCGGCGCGCCGACAGACCAGCCGCGCACCCCTTCACCGAGCCGGGCGACGGTGCCCGACATCTCGTGGCCGATGACGGCGGGGACGGCGACCCGGTGGTCCATGGCGCCGTGCAGGATGTGCAGGTCGGTGCCGCAGATGCCGGTGTAGCCCACGTCGAGCTGCACCTCTCCTGCCGCCGGGGGTGGTACGGGCACGTCCACCACGCTGATGCGTCCGGAGCCCTCGTATCTGGCCTGCTGCATGACTTCCCTTTCAGAGCTGGGCTTGGAGGCTGGCTCGACTGCCGGGCAGCCGGTACAGTCAGGAGCGATACGTATGACATCATATGTTTATCTCACCGACAAGGTCGTCCCTCCATAGCGATGCCCGCCGCCACGCCGGCGGCTCCACCGAGCGTCATCCAGGAGTTCGTCCATGCAGGACACGAGCAACGCCAAGATCATCGACTCGCATACCCACGTGTGGAATCCGTCGCGGGGTCGGTACCCCTGGCTCACCCCGGAGCTGTCTCCGCTGGACCGGGCCATGACGCTCGCCGAACTGCTCCCCGACCTCGCCAGGCACGGCGTCGCGGGGGTCGTGCTGGTGCAGTCGGCCGATGCCGACTTCGACACCGACCTCATGCTCGAAACCGCCCAGGCGCACCGGCAGGTGGTCGGCGTCGTGGGGTGGGTGCCCCTGGACCAGCCGGCCCGCGCGGCGGCGAGACTGGCGCGGCTGACGGCGAATCCGCTCTTCGTGGGGGTGCGCAACCTCATCCACGAGCAACCCGACCCGCAGTGGATCCTTAGTGCCGAGGCGGACGCCGGGCTCGGCCTACTGGAGCAGGCCGGGGTGCCGTTCGACTTCGTGGCGGCCCGGCCAGAGGCGATGGCCGTCGCCGTCGAGGTGGCCCGCCGGCATCCCGACCTTCACCTGGTGCTCGACCATCTGGGCGCGCCGCCGCTGGCGCAGGGCGGCGCCTTGCGGGCGGAGCAGTGGCTGCGCGATGTCGAGGCGCTGGCCGCCCGCCCCCGGGTCTACGCCAAGCTGTCGGGCCTGTACCTGCGGCGCGAGCCCGACCGGGCCGGGCTCGCCCGGCTCGGCGGGTTCATCGGTGCGGCGGTGGAACTGTTCGGTCCCCGGCGGCTCATGTACGGCGGGGACTGGCCGATCTGCCTGCTCCACGAGCCCTACGGCCGGACCCTGGACATCGTGCGGCGGAGCCTGCCGAACCTCGACGACCCCGGCTGGGACGACATCCTGTCGGCCACCGCCGCACGCGTCTACGGCCTCGACGCGCAGCGGCTGGCAGCCGCCCTCCGATGACAGCCGGGTCCCGGCGGCGCTTGCACAGGCGGCCGGGACCGCGCCCCGGCCGCCGGTCGCCGCACGGTCAGCGTGCCCGCTTGCGGGCAGGGGACGCGGGCAGTTCGGCGTCCACGTTGGGGCGGCGGCGGTTCCAGGAGCCGACGATGTGCGAGCGCATGGCCGCCGCTGCGCCGGGCGCGTCCCCGGCCAGGATCGCGTCGTGCACAGCCTGGTGCTCGGCCAGCGTGCGCGCCATGACGGCCTCGTTGTACTCCCCGTGGTAGCGCATGCTGCCGCGCGCTTTGTCGTGGATGCTGTTCACGATGGCGCGCCCGAGCCGGTTGCGGGAGGCGGCCATCACCATGTCGTGGAAGTGCGCGTCGGCGGCGGCGAACTCCGGCACGTTGTCGATCTTGGAGCGCATGAGCTCCATCGCCGCGCTGATGCGCAGCCGGTCCTCGGGAGTGTGCGAACCCGCCGCCGCGGCGGCCATGTCCGCTTCGAGGGCGGTGCGGGTGGCGACCAGCTCATCGAGGAACGACAGGTTCGCGTCGTGGGCGATGATGGCCGTGAGCACCACGTCGTCGAGCAGGTTCCACTGGCGCGGGTCGGTGACCTGGGTGCCCCGACCGTGCTCGATGCGGACCAGGCCCTTCTCCTGCACCACCTTGACCGACTCGCGGATCACCGTACGGCTGACGCCGAACTGGTCGCAGAGTTCGTTCTCCGGCGACAGGGTGGACCCGGGGGGCAGCGCGCCCCGCACGATGTCGTTGACGATCTGCTGAACCACGTTGATGCCCAGCTTGGTGCCCCGCGCGCGGGGCGCGTCCACGTCAGCGGATGCGGCATGGAGCATGCCCAACGGACCAGCCGCAACCTGCCGCGCCAACGCGCCCTCCCGACTGAGTGATCGCCGGACGCCCGGTCGGCGCCCGCCACGGTATGGTAAGCCACGATAGCGCGACAGGTGAGATGTCATACGTCACCGGATGCCTGGCTCACTGGTGGAGCGCGAGAATTCTCCCACAAAAGCGTTACGAGGAGCCATCGGCCTCGCACGCATACGCATGACCAGGTGATGGGGCGTGCAGGTACCCCCGTGGCACCTGCGCGGGCTCGCGGTCAGGCCGCCACCGGCATGCGCCGCCCGGCTTCCTCCGGCCGCACCCCCGGACCGTCGTACGGCACCGTGCCGGGCCTGGCCGAGCAGGCGGCGACGGCCTCCTCGTCCACGACGATGCCCAGGCCCGGGCTGTCCCCCAGCACGAAGGCCCCGCCCTCGACCGCCACGTCGATCGCCACACCGATCGGCGGCTGGATGATCTGCAACTCGGTGGACAGGTGATTGGGCACCGACGTCGCGGCGTGCATCAGACCGACCGGGTGGGTGCCGATCGGGCTCACCGGCAGGTCATGGGCATGCGCCAGCGCGGCGACCCGCAGGAAGTGCGTCACCCCCCACACCGAGGCCGTCTGCACGACGTCCAGTGCGCCGGCGTCCAGCAGGCCGCGGAACTGCTCCAGGCCGCTCAGGTTCTCCCCCGCCGCCACCGCCGCCCGCACCCCCCGGCCCACCGCCGCCAGTCCCTCGGCATCCCAGCGGCGAACCGGCTCCTCCACCCAGATCAGGTCCAGCGTCCGTTCGAGCTCGCTGACGTAGCGAACAGCCTGCTTGCGATTCCAGCACTCGTTCGCGTCCAGCATCAGGCCCGGGCGCGCGCCCCGACCGGCGTCGGCGAGCACGTCGCGCACCAGGGCCAGGCGGTGCCGGTCGCGGTCGACGTCCAGCCCGCCCTTGAGCTTGGCCGCGCGCATCCCGCGTGCGGCGTAGTCCCGGTAGGCGGCGGCCAGCTGCTCGTCGTCGAGGCCGATGTCCAGGCCGGAGGCGTACGCGGGCACCGTCCGGTCGCGTCCGCCCAGCAGCCGCCACAGCGGCTCCCCCGCCGCCTGGGCCTTGATGTCCCACAACGCGGTGTCGAACGCCCCGATGGTGCCGGAGACCGCCCCGCTGTGTCCGGCTTTGAACGTCTGCCGCTGCATGCGGTCGTACAGGGCCGTCACGCCGCGCGGGTCCTCGCCTTCGATCGCCGCGAACACGGCCTCGAGCTGCACGTGCGAACCCATGCCGACGCCGGTGATGCCCTCGTCGGTGGTCACCAGCACGATGGGCACCTCGGTGAGCCCGTCGGCGAAGACACCGTTGGCGTCGCCGACGGGGCGGCCCCAGTCCTGCACGGTGGTCAGGGCGCGATACCCAGTGATGCGCATGTCAGCCTTTCGTGGAACCGGCGGTGACAGCGTCGGCGATCCGGCGCTGGAAGAACAGGTAGACCGCCAGTACGGGCAACGCGGCGATCAGCACTCCGGAGGCGAACGTGGGAATGTCGGCCGAGTACTGCCCTCGCAGCGACGTCACCCCGACCATGAGGGTCCGGTGTTCGGCTGAGGGCATCATCAGCAGCGCGATGAGCACGTCGTTCCAGCAGAACAGGGCGTTGAGCAGCCCGACCGACAGCAGCGCCGGCCGCCCCAGCGGCAGCATGATCCTGAGATAGACGCCGTAGGTGGTGTTGCCGTCGATGCGGGCGGCGTCGACGAGCTCGGCCGGAATGGCGCTGTAGTAGCTGGCCATCAGGTAGACGGTGAAGGGTAGGAACTGCGCGACGTAGGCCAGGACGAGTCCGGGGTAGGTGTCGACCAGTCCGGTGTCTGCCATGGTGCGCACCAGCGGCACCATGATCACCTGGAACGGCACGAACAGCGCGGCCAGGCAGCCCAGCAGCAGCGCCCGCGAGCCGCGGAAGCGCAGATGACTCAGCGCGAACCCGGCCATCGAGCCGAACAGCAGCAGCAGGGCCACCGCGCCGCTCACCGCGATGACGGAGTTGAGGAAGTAGCGTGCCGTGCCGGCGCCGGTCCAGGCCGTCGCCACGTTGTCCCAGCGCAGCGTGTCGGCCAGGGAGAACCGGTCGAGCACGTAGTCGCGGCGCGTCTTCATCGCGGCGTTGGCGGTGAAGAGGAGCGGGTAGATCGTCGCGAGTGCGAGCAGTGCCATGGGGGCCGCGATGAGCCACCGGCTGATCCGAGCGCCTCGCATCAGTCCTCCCTTCCGGTACGTCGCAGGAAGCTCACCTGGGCGAGCCCCACGATGAGCATGACCAGGAACAGCACGGTCGAGGCGGCCGAGGCGAAGGCCGGGCGGTTCATCTGCCCCTGCTGGATCCAGATGTAGTACTCGGGCAGGTATGTCGACCCGCCCGGACCTCCGCTGGTCATCACGTAGATCAGGCCGAACATGGAGGTCAGCATCCCGATCATGGTGGTCACGGAGACGAACTGGATGGTGCGGGACAGTCCCGGCACGATGACATGGCGGATCACCTGCGCCAGCGTCGCGCCGTCGGAGCGGGCGGCGTCCAGCAGCGCCGGGTCGAGGGTCGCGAACCCGGACAGGAAGACCACCAGGGCCATACCGAAGGTGGCCCATACGTGCACCCCGACCACGGTGAACATCGCGACGTGCGAGTCGCCGAGCCAGTCGACCGGACCCAGCCCCAGCACCCCGAGGACCCGGTTGAGCGGGCCGTCGAACGCCAGCAGGAGGTTGAAGATCGAGCCGACGATGACGGGTGAGAGCACCGCGGGGAAGAAGTAGACGCTGCGGTGGAACCGGTGGCCCGGCACCCGCAGATGGATGAAGGTGGCCAGGAGGCCGGGGATCGCCACCGCGACGGGCAGCAGCAGCACCAGCCATCCGACGTTGCGCAGCGAGCCGAGGAACAGCGGGTCGGCGAACAGCTCGACGTAGTTGTCCAGGCCGACGGCGACGCCGTTGCGGTCGCCGTCGCCGGTCAGCGAGAAGTTCACGCCCAGCAGCAGCGGCCACAGCCGGAACAGCACGATGACCAGGACGGCGGGGGCCATCAGCACGAACGGGGACAGGCGCTCGCCGGACAGCGGACCGGCCCGCCGGGTCTTGCCACGCGCGTGTCCGGCTCCATCGGCCCGCCCCAGCGGGGCGGGGCGGGCCGACAGCGGCGGAGGATCACCGAGCCGCACAGGTCAGCTCCGGTCCGATTCGCCGAGCTGCTTGAGCGCGTCGTCGACGCTGACCGTACCCTCGAGGATCTGCTGGGACAGCCGCCCCATCAGCTCGATGGTCTTCGACGACAGGGCGACGTGCAGGGCCGGCTTGCCGGTCTTGAGGTCGGCCACGATGGCGCTGATCGCCGCGCCGCCGTCGGAGGTCTGCACGGTGGTGTCGGAGACCACCGCCCCGGCGTCGGCGTAGAAGCTGGTGAGCGGCTCGGTGGAGGTCAGCGAGCGGACGAGGTCGGCGGCCAGGGCCGGGTCCTTGGTCCACTTGGCGACGGCGTAGCCGACGCCGCCGTCGAACGGCAGGCTGGGCGTGGTGCCCTCGGTGATGACCGGTGACTTCATGACGCCGACGTTGTCGGGCCCGAGGAACTCGTTGAAGTCCTTCCAGTGCCCGATGTCGGACATCAGGCCGATGATGTTGGTGGCCTTGCCCGACTGGAAGATGCCGAAGGCGTCGGTGAACATGGTGGTGGAGTTGGCGCCCTTGCTGTTCAGGCCGCGGTCGCTGACGTCCTTCCAGAGCTGGAAGACCTGCTTGACGTGCGGCGACGTCCAGTCGCGCTGCCCGGCGACCCAGCTGTCGTACTCCTGCGGGGTGAGGATGCCCGAGCCGAACGCCGACAGGAAGAACTGGATGCCGACGCCCTCCTTGTTGCCAAGGGCGAAGCAGCTGGCGCCGGTGGCCTTGGTGATGGCGGCGCAGTCGGCGGCGAACCCGGCCCAGGTGGCGGCGGGGCGCTGCGGGTCGAGTCCGGCCTTGCGGTACAGCGTCTTGTTGAAGTAGATGGGGTAGCCCTGCAGTGTGACGGGGGCGCCGTAGACCTTGCCGCCCTTGGTGAAGGCGTCCCAGCCGGTGAGGCGCTGCTTGTCCGGCGCGACGAACCCGTCGATGGGCACGAGGGCGTCGACGCGGTCGCGGATCTGGCCGCCGCCGTTGAACATCATGACGTCCGGACCCTTGCCGGCCTGGATCGCCGCGCCCAGGAGCGTGTAGTACTGGTCGAACGGCTGGGCGACGAACTCGACGGTCACGCCTGGGTGCTTCTTGGCGAAGTCGGCCTTGGCCTTCTCGACGTACGCGGTCGCGGTCTTGTCACCGGACTTCCAGTCCCACACCACGAGTCTGCCGCTCGTGCCGTCGGAGGAGCTTGTGCCCGTGGCGCTGCCGCAGCCGGTCAGGGCCAGCGTCGCCGCCACGGCCACCGACCACAGTGCTCGCTGCTTCATGAATGCTCACTTCTTGGGGAAGGGGCCGACGCGGCCCGCGCTGAATGGAGCAAAGCTAAGTCATATGATGTGTGATGTCAACGTTCGATCAACACTCTGATGAGCACAATGGAACGGCCCGGCTCGGCGTGGTGACGCCGGAGCCGGGCCGTCGATCCTGGTCAGTTGCGCAGAGTCCACTGCTGGTTCGTGCCGCCGTTGCACGACCAGAGCACGATCTTCGTGCCGTTGGCGGTGGCCGCGCCGGTGGCGTCGATGCACAGCCCCGACTGGACGCTGGAGACGGTGCCGTTGGCGTTGACGTTCCACTGCTGGTTGGTCTGCCCGTTGCAGTCCCAGATGACGACCGCGGTGCCGTTGGCCGTACCGGATCCGGAGGCGTCGAGGCACTTGTTGCCGTACACGGTCAGCTGCTTGCCGCCGGTGTAGGTCCACCGCTGGTTGGTGCCGCCGTGGCAGTCCCACAGCTGCAGCTGGGTGCCGTTGGCGGTGGAGCTGCCGGGCACGTCGACGCAGCGGCCCGACTGTCCGCCCACGAGCTGGACGTTCTGCTGACCGCCGCCGCCGTCGCGCCGGACGACGGACTTCGACTCCGCGGACCGGGCGCCCTGCGCGTCCAGGACGTACAGCCGGTACTCGCCCGCGGACGCGGGCACGGCGATCGACGTGGCGGTGCCGTCGGCGCGGGTCATCGTCGCGCCGGCGACGAAGGTGGTCGTGCCCGAGGGCGCCAGCCAGATCGACCGGGTGGCGTCGCCGACGCTGCGGATCGGGATGGCGGAGCCGGTGCTGCCGACGAAGGTGCTGGCCGGAAGCGCGTAGTCAGGCGAGAGGCCGGCCTGCGCGAGGATGCTCCGGTAGGCGTCCTCGAGCCCGGAGTTCACCGCGATGCTGTACGCGGCCGCCGGCCAGACGTAGTCCGACGAGACCAGGATGTCCTGGACGGTGCTGCTCGGCAGGCTCTTGTTCGAGACCTTGTTGATCGGGCCGTACGTCTGCGTGATGCTCAGATCGTGCTTGCGCCCGAAGTCGTCCGAGTTGATGAGCCAGGTGACGTTCTTGTCCACGCTCAGGACGTTGTCCCGGAAGGTGAGGTACGCGGAGCCCTCGTCCGGGTGCAGCCCGTACTTGTGCCCGGCCGGGACGCCCTGGAGGTAGTTGTTGCTGATGACGGTTCCGGGCTGGCTGCCCAGGGTGTAGATCGGGGCCGTGTCGCTGAGGCGCTGGACGGTGTCGACGAAGTGGTTGTAGCTGATGTTGTTGTTGCGCGCCGTCGTCGTCGGTCGGTTCGGCGCGATCGAACCGGCTGAGCCGTCGAAGTTCCACCACCCCCACCCCATCGTGATGCCCGACCAGGGCGCCTTCTCGATGCGGTTGTGCTGCACCGTGAGCGTGTCGACGAAGTAGGCCGAGATGGGGCTGTGCCCGTTGAACAGCACGGCGCTGTCGTAGAGGAGATTGTTCTTGATCTCGATGTTCCGGGGCAGGCCCTCGACCTGGACGGGGTACTTCTCGCGGTTGGTCGACGTGTAGTCCCCGATGTAGACGTGCTGCGGATGCCCCACGTCGATGGCCGACCCGGCGATGTCGTTGGTCTGATTGCCCACCAGCTGCGTGTTCTGCACGTCGTTCACCAGGCTGATGCCGTCGGCACCGGTGTGCTGGACGCGGTTGCGCTGCAGCACGATGCCGTCGGCGTTCTCGACGTCGATGATGCCCGGGGTGACGTCGACGTTGCGGTAGTAGTAGACGTGGAAGTTGCCCTTGGCGTACGCGGTGGCGCCCAGATTGCCCTGCTGCGCCTGCTTGAACGCCGAGCCCGCGACGTTGAAGAGGTTCCAGTCGGAGTGCTCCACCGTGAGGCCGGAGAAAGTGATGTTGCGGGCGTGGCTTGCGGTGGAGCCGCCGGCGATGCGCAGCGCCGTGGTCACGTTGTTCGGCGCGAAGACCGCCGCGGTCGCCATGTTCTCCGAGCTGCCCTTGTAGTAGTACAGGGTCCGGCTGCCCTTGTCGAAGTAGAACTCCCCCGGCGAGTCCAGGAACTCGTACGCGTTCATCACCTTGTGTGAGCCGCCCACCTGGGCGTTGCCGTTGAACGCGCCCTGGGCGATGGCGGCACCGGGCTGCTGGAACAGCGCCACCCGGCTGGTGCCGTCGGTCGTCACCTGGCGGACCCCCACGATCGCGGTGGTCCAGGTCGTGCCGGTCTCGATCTCGAGGTCGTCCTGGTTCCGGCTGATCGCCGGGAAGTCCGTCGTGCTGTACCGGGCGCCGTCGCACTGCGATCCGGACTCCCAGGCCCACGCCGCCTGCCCGGCGGTGATGTTGTACGTCCCGTAGCACCCCGCCGAGGAGATGGTCTTGGCGGCCATGTACGCGCGCTTGTCGTTGACGTAGAGCGCGCGCAGCTTGTTGGCGCGGTCGAGCGGGGCTTTCCAGATGTTGCCGCTGTGCTGGGTCCATCCGGTCACCCGGACCCCGGCCTCGAGAACCGGTGTCTCGCCGGGGTACGCGGCGTAGACGATCCGGTAGCCGTTGGTGCCGGAGTCCCCCGCCCCGAACTCGACGGTGCCGCTCAGCGGGTAGATTCCGCCGCGAAGGTACACGTAGATGTCGCCGGTCATGTTGCCGTTGACCGTGCGGACCAGGTCTCGCGCGCGCTGCAGGGTCTGCAACGGTGAGGTGACGGTTCCGGGGTTGGCGTCGTTGCCGGTGGGAGCGATGTAGTACGTCGCCTGCGTCGCCGCCGAGGCTGGAACCTGGTGGGCGAGGTTGCCCGCCAACGCCGCGGAGACGAGGACGGCGACGGCCACCGCTGATCGCGCGAGGGTCGATAGAGCTGCCTTCATGTTCTTCCTTTCGATCGCCGCAGCGCGCAGGCGCACGCGACTGCCCGAAGAGTGCGATGTCGTGCCTGCGGCCGGCCGCCGTGATCGCGGAGGTCCGTGGCCCTGATGACGCGAACTCCGTCGGCGTATGCCGTGGACGTCCGGCCTTGTCCTTCGCCACGCAGCGCGGCGGTGCGAGCCGAACTGCCCGGGCGCAGGAATCTCGTGTGACCGCTAACATTAATGACGTATGATGTCACATGTCAATGTGTCGGAGTTCGCCAACGTCGAGAAAGGGCGTGTCCAGTGCCGTCCGGCACCGGACACGCCCGGCGATGAAGGGTGGCCCGAGCCAGGCCCTCAGCGCTGCAGGGTCAGTACACCCGGCCGCCACGGCAGCAGGTTGTAGTCACCCCCCGCGCTGGGATTCTTACCCTGGTAGAGGAACTGCAAGTTGCACGCGTCGACGGTCTTGGTCTGGTCGGGGTTGTTGCGGACCAGGTCACCGTGGCTGATGTCGTTGGTCCAGCCCGCGCCGCTGTTGGCCTTGCCGGCGAAGGGGTTGCTCTCGCTGGCGGCCTGCGGCGTCCACGACCCGCTCAGGCTGCTGGACGTGAACGAACGGAAGTAGCGACCCTGGCTGCCGATCGCCTCGACGATCATCAGGTACTGGTTCTGGCCCTGGACCTTGTAGACCTCGACGCCTTCGAACAGGTTGTTGGTCGAGTCGGTCATGATCGTCGTGTAGCTGGAGCCGAAGCTGCCCGGGAAGTTCCCGAGCGGCATGGTCGACCGGTAGATCTTGCCGTTGTCCCCGGCGAAGAACAGGTACATGTTCTGGTCGTCGCCGATGAGGGTCTGGTCGATCACGCCGTACGGGGCGTCGGGAAGGCTGGCGGTGGACAGCGTCTGCGCGGCCGACCAGCCGTTGGCGTTGGTCGGGTCGGTCGACGTCTTGTAGCTGAACGAGGTCCCTCCCCACTGGTACGCGAGCACCCAGATGTTCTTCGGGGCGAAGTAGAGCAGCGTCGGCGCCACGGTGCCCTGGCTCATCCCGGTCTGGCCGGCCGAGGCCATGTCGGACCAGTTCGTGAACAGGCTGAAGTTCATCGAGCCGTACGATCCGCCGCTGTTGACGTTGGACGCGTAGACCAGGTGCTTGCCGTTGTAGACCACGTTGGTGAAGTCCTTGACCGAGACCCAGCCGTTCTGCGGGTTGGCCAGCGCGCCGGTCGACGACCAGCGGTAGGTCGACGGAAGGGCGCAGCCGCCCGGGGTCGGCGAGGACGTGGGCGACGCGGACGGCGACGGCGAGGACGGGGAACCGAACGAGGTGCGCCACTGCTGGTTGGTCTGGCCGTGGCAGTCGTACAGCTGGATCTGCTGCCCGTTGCCGGTGCCCCACACGTCCAGGCACCGCCCGGACTGGACGCCGCTGATGGTGCCGTTGGCGTTGACGTTCCACTGCTGGTTCGACTGGCCGTTGCAGTCCCAGATGATCACCGCGGTGCCGTTCGCGGTGCCCTGCGCGTTCGCGTCGAGGCACTTGTTGCCGTAGACGTTGAGCGCCTTGCCGGCGGTGTAGGTCCACCGCTGATTCGTCTGGCCGTTGCAGTCGTAGAGCTGCACCCGGGTGCCGTTGGTCTGCGACGCGTTCGGCACGTCCACGCACCGGCCCGACTGCACCCCGACGATCGTGCCCGAGCCGCCCGGTGTCGGGTTCACGGACGGCGAGGTGGTCGGGTTGACCGCGTTGAGGGCGTTCAGCACCGAGGTGTAGGCGGACTTCTTGCTGCCGCCACCGTC
>NZ_JASAMB010000042.1 GCF_029948125.1 Catellatospora sp. KI3 | reverse complement strand
GTTCTGACCGCTGATCGCGATCACTGGCCCGGCGCACCGAAGTCAGTGACCGCTGACGACGATCACCGTCAGCTGGCAGCCAGCCGCCCCCCGCCAGCCGCGCAGCCCCACCTGCCGCAGGTCG
This sequence comes from Catellatospora sp. KI3, assembly GCF_029948125.1. GTDB lineage: Bacteria > Actinomycetota > Actinomycetes > Mycobacteriales > Micromonosporaceae > Catellatospora. Next base: position 31,760 of record NZ_JASAMB010000042.1, on the reverse strand, counting down.
GCCGATCAGCGCACCCCGCCCGCCACCTCTCCCCGTCGGCGCGATCTTTCGCTTACCCCGCCCGCCACCTCTCCCCGTCGGCGCGATCTTTCGCTTACCCCGCCCGAGGCCGAGGCGGACAAAGGGCGTCCCCATTGGGCCCGCCGCAGGGCCGCAGCCGCACCCCCGTGATGGCGTGATGGTCCACCCCCGTGACCTCAGCGGTCCACCCGTCCAGGTGCACGATCTCCCCGGGCCGCGTCGGCAGATGCCCCAGCATCGCGATGACGAGCCCCGCGACCGTGATGTAGTCCCCATGCGGCCGCTCCTGCAGCTCGACCCCTATGTCAGGCAGGTCGTGCACCGGAAACGTCCCCGGCAGGTGCAGCGATCCGTCATCGCTCTGCTGTACCGCCGCCACATCCCGATCGGTCTCGTCATACAGCTCCCCGACGACCTCCTCGAGCAGGTCCTCCAGCGTGACGATGCCCCCCACCGACCCGTGCTCGTCCACGACCAGGGCGAACTGCTGGTGCTCGGTACGGAACCGGCGCAGCGCGTCGGCGGCGTGCAGCGAGTCCGGCAGCAGCAGCGCGGGCCGGGCCAGGGCGGCGACCGGTCCGCCGTCCGGGCCGATCAGGTCGCGCAGGTGTACCACGCCGACCGTGTCGTCGAGGTCGCGGCGGACGACCGGGGCGCGGGAGTAGCCGGAGTCGGCCAGGTCCTTGCGGGCGGTGTCGACCCCGCACGCGGCGTCCAGGGTGAACACGGCCCGGCGCGGGATCAGCACCTCGCGCAGGATCCGCTCGGTGATCTCGACGGCGCCGCTGATGATGAGCCGCTGCTCGGCGGTGAAGCCGCGGTGGCTGGCGACGAGGTCGCGTACCTCGGCCGGGGTGATCTCGTCGCGGTGGGCCTTCGGGTCGCCGCCCATGATCCGTACGCACAGGTCGGTGGCGGCGCTGAGCACCCACACGAAGGGCCGCGACACCCGGGCGAGCAGGTCCAGCGGGCGGGCGGCGAGCCGCGCCCACACCTCGGCGTGCTGCATGGCGATGCGCTTGGGTGCGAGTTCACCCAGCACCAGGGTCAGGAAGGTCAGCACCAGGGTCACCGCGATGACGGCGACGGGTCTGGCGGCGTCGCCGAGGAAGGCCAGCGACGGCGTCAGCACGTCGGCGAGCGCGACGGCGGCGGTGGCCGAGGCCAGGAAGCCGGCCAGGGTGATGCCGATCTGAATGGTGGCCAGGAACCGGTTCGGGTCGCGGGCCAGGCGGGCGGCGACCGGCCCGGCGCCGCTCTCGCGGTCCAGGCGGCGCAGCTGCCCTTCGCGCAGCGACACCAGGGCCATCTCGCTGCCGGAGAACAGGGCGTTCAACGCGATCAGTACGGCGACCAGCGCGATCTGCGGCCAGTGGGAACTCATCGCGGTCCACCCGGTGCGGGGTGTGCGCGGAAGCCGGGCTCGAGGCCCGGCCTGGTACTGCACCCGTCCACCCGGTCAACGGTAGCAGCAGCTCCGGGCTCGGGTGGACGGTCCGCGACGGTACGACTACCGACCGCCTCGGGGCTGGTTCCCCTTCTTCAGCCGCATGATGTTGGCCTGCCCGGCGGAGCTCTGCGTCCGGCCGGCCTTCGTCCGGGCGGCCATGGAGCGCTCGCGTGCCCGCTGCTGGGCCTGCTCGCCCGCCCATCCGTGCTGGTCCTGCGGCCCGTGGTCATGGTCGACGGGCGCGGCCTGCTGCTCGTCGGTCCCGTCCGGCTCGGCGTGCGGCGGCCAGGGCCGCGGGTGCCGCTGGGACTGGTTGTTCTTGGCCATCGTTCCTCCTCCGGCGATCACCTTCACGCTAGAGGCGGTGGTGTGCGCCCCGGGTACGAACGCCGAGATGCCCCTCTTCGGGGGTCACCCGGCCGGGGCGAGCAGATCGGGCAGCTCGGTCAGCCGGTCGATCACGGCGGCCAGGCGTGCCGCGTCGGGGTGCTCCGAGCCGAGGTAGCCCCACGGCCCCCGCCGGATCAGCACCGGCTTCATCCCGGCGCGGGCGGCGGGGCGCACGTCGTTGTCGACCCGGTCGCCGACGTACGCGATGTGCTCGGGCGCGGTGCGCGCCACCTCGGCGACCCTGGTGAAGAAGTCCGGGTGCGGCTTCTCCAGCCCCCACTCGGCCGAGGTGTAGATCGCGTCGGCGCCCAGGTCCATCCGCTCCAGCGCCGCCTTGGCCTGCGGCGGCTGGTTGCCCGCGACGATCACCGCCAGGCCGCGCTCGCGCAGCCGCGCGAAGGCGGGTTTGACGTCGGGGTACAGGTCGAGCTCGTCGAAGTTCTCGCGCAGGCTGCCGGACTCCTCGACGGCCCAGGCGGCCATCTCGGCGTCGAGGTCGAGTCCGGGCCGTACCATCGCGAACGCCTCACTGAACGGCCGGTCCGTGGCCGCCATGGCCCCGATCAGGCCGAGCAGGGCGAACCGGGGCACGCCCAGGCGGTCGGCCCAGCGGCTCCAGATCCGACTCTCGTCGATGAGCGTCTCGCCCACGTCGAACACGACTGCCTTGATCACCTCGCCAGGATAGTCGGCGCGGACAGCGCGGGCGCGGTACGGGCGGTGGCGATCATCACGTCCAGCAGCTCGGTCAGCGGCAGCCCCGCGACCTGCCACATGCGCGGGTACTGCGACGCGGCGGTGAAGCCCGGGAACGTGTTCACCTCGTTGACGATCGGCTCCCCGCCCAGCGGGTCGGTGGCCGCGTCCGGCACGAAGAAGTCGACCCGCAGCAGCCCCCGGCACTCCAGCGCGGCGAACACCTGCAGCGCCCGCCGCTGCAGCAGCGCCGTGACCGCCGGGTCGATCCGCGCCGGGATGTCGAACACCACCTGCCCGGCGGTGTACTTGGCGTCGTAGTCGAAGAAGCCGTGCCCGTCGCTCACCCGGATCTCCAGCGGCGGCCCGGCCTGCACCCTGCCGTCCGGGTGCTGGAGCACCGCGACGTCGATCTCCCGCCCCGCGCAGGCCCGCTCGACCAGCACCTTGCTGTCGCTGCGGCGGGCCGCGGCCAGCGCCTCGGGCAGCTGCTCCCACGCGTCGACCCGGGTCACCCCGAGGCTGGACCCGGCCCGGGCGGGCTTGACGAACACGGGCAGCCCCAGCGCCACCCGGTCGATCGGGTCCACGTCGTCCACGCCCGGCCGCAGCACCAGCCCCTCGGCCACGCGCAGGCCGTCGGCGGCGAGCAGCTTCTTGGTGAACTCCTTGTCCATCCCGGCCGCGCTGGCGAACACCCCGTTGCCGACGTACGGCACCCCGACCAGCTCCAGCAGCGACTGGATCGTGCCGTCCTCGCCGTACGGGCCGTGCAGGGCCGGGAAGGCCACGTCCACGCCGCGCAGGGCCCGCATCGCGTCGCCGAGCCCGCCGCGCACCCCGTCGACGTGCCACCAGCCGTCGCGGTCGATGCGCAGCTCCGTCACCTCGTACGCGGTGCGGTCCAGGTGGGCCAGGATCGCGGCGGCGGACCTGCACGACACGTCGTGCTCGCCGCTGCGGCCGCCGTAGACGACGGCCAGCCGGATGGTGCTCATGGTCAGTGTCTCCCCGTGAGTTGTCGAGTGCGGTCGTGGCTGCGGTGGTGGCGCGGGATCCGGCCGCCGAGGCCGGTGAGGATCTCGTGGGGGTTGGTGCCCGCCCAGCCGGCCCAGTCGGCGACGGTCGGTTCGCCCAGCTCGCCGGGGCCGAACACGGTCACCGGGTCGCCCGCGGCCACCGGCAGGTCCCCGGCGTCGACGACGCACTGGTCCATGCAGATCCGCCCGACGACGCGGCAGCGCCGCCCGCCGAGCAGGACCTCGGCCCGGCCCGCGGTCACCCGGGGCAGCCCGTCGCCGAAGCCCAGCGGCAGCAGCGCCAGCGTGGTGGGCCGGGCCGTCTTGTACGCGTGGTGGTACGACACCCCGGTCCCGGCGGGCACCCGGCGTACCGCCGCGACCTCGGTCGTCACGGTCAGGGCCGGGCGCAGGTCGTGCTCGCGGCCGGGGACGGGCTCCACGCCGTACAGGGCCAGACCGGTGCGGACGAGGTCGTAGTGGGTGCTGGGGGTGCTGAACACGGCGGCGGAGTTGGCCAGGTGCCGCAGCGGCGGGCGCAGCCCGGCGGCCATCGCCCGGATCAGCGCCGAGGCGAACGCGTCCTGCTGGGCGGTGGTGCCGGGGCTGCCGGGGCGGTCGGCCTCGTACAGGTGGGACCAGATGCCGTGCACCCTGACCAGACCGGCCCGTTCCAGCGCCGCCGCGCGGGTGACCAGCTGCGGCCACTCGGCGGGGTCGGCGCCGTTGCGGGCCATCCCCGTGTCGATCTTCAGGTGCACCTGGGCGGGGCGGCCCGCCTGGTGCGCGCCGGTCGCGACCGCGTCGAGGTGCGCCACCGACGGCACGGACACGTCCACGTCGGCGGCGACGAGCTCGGCGAAGTCCGTACGCGGCGAGTGCAGCCAGCTCAGCACGGGCGCCCGTACCCCCGCCGCGCGCAGCGCCAGCGCCTCGGCCGCGGTCGCCACGCCCAGCCAGGTCGCCCCCGCGGCCAGCGCCGCCCGGGCCACCGGGAGCATGCCGTGGCCGAACGCGTCAGCCTTCACCACGGCCATCACCGCGGCCGGGGTGTGCGCCGCGAGCACACCTACGTTGTGCGCCACCGCGGCGAGGTCCACCTCCGCCTGGGCCAGATCGTGAGTCACGCCGGGAAGTCCACCGCAGCGCCTGTGAGGGCACCGAGAGCGAATTCACTAACGCCCTGCTAACACCGCGTGGGCATACTTGCCCACGTGCGGGTGCTGGTGGTGGAGGACGAGGAGCTGATGGCCGAGGCCGTCGCCGAAGGGCTGCGGCAGGAGGCCTTCGCGGTCGACGTCGCCCACGACGGGGCCGCGGCGCTGGAGAAGCTCGCCGTCAACGACTACGACGTGATGGTCCTGGACCGGGACCTCCCGCTGGTGCACGGCGACGAGGTCTGCCGCCAGGCCGTGGCCTCCGGCTCGGGGGTACGGGTGCTGATGCTCACGGTCTCGGTCACCGTCGCCGACCGGGTCGCCGGGCTGTCCCTGGGCGCCGACGACTACCTGCCCAAGCCGTTCGCCTTCGCCGAGCTGGTGGCCCGGGTCCGGGCGCTGGGCCGCCGGGCCCGCCCGGCCGTGCCGCCGGTCCTGGAGCGCGCCGGGCTGCGGCTGGACCCGCACCACCGGGAGACGTACCGCGACGGCCGCTACGTCAACCTGTCCCGCAAGGAGTTCGCGGTGCTGGAGGAGCTGCTGCGCGCCGAGGGCGCCGTGGTCTCCGCCGAGACGCTGCTGGAGAAGGTCTGGGACGAGAACATGGACCCGTTCACCACCATCGTCCGGGTCACCATCAGCGGACTGCGCCGCAAGCTCGGCGACCCGCAGCTGATCGAGACGGTCACCGCCGTCGGGTACCGGGTCAAGTGAGCGGCCGCAGCAGCCTGCGGGTCCGGCTGACCCTGGTCTTCGGGCTGATGTTCCTGCTCGCGGGCAGCGCCGTGCTGGTCGGCGCGCTGATCCTGGTCCGCAACAGCATGGAGTACAGCCTCAACATCGCCTTCTCCGGCAAGATCACCGGCTACCCGTACGAGGACGCCGCCTCGCTGTACGCCTCAAAGCAGGCGATCATGGACTCGATGCAGCGCAACCTGCTGTTCAAGGGCGGGCTGACGGTGCTCGCGGTCTGGGTGCTGACCACGGCCGCGGGCTGGTTCATCGCCGGTACGCTGCTCAAACCGCTCAACATGATCACCGCCACGGCGCACCGCATCGCGGGCCGCACGCTGCACCGGCGCATCGATCTGGACGCCCCGCCCAGCGAGGTCAAGAGCCTGGCCGACTCCTTCGACAGCATGCTCGACCGCCTCGACGAGGCGTTCGCCGGGCAGGGCCGCTTCATCGCCAACGCCGCGCACGAGCTGAAGACCCCGCTCGCGCTCAACCGCACCCTGGTCGAGGTCGCGATGGCCCGGCCGGACAGCCCGCCGCAGGTGCAGCAGCTCGGCGACAACCTGCTCGCGGTCAACCTGCGCCACGAGCGGCTGATCGACTCGCTGCTCACCCTGGCCCGCGCCGAGGACGCGGTCACCGAGCGGCGCGGGGTCGACCTGGCCGAACTGGCCACCGTGGCGGTCGAGGCCACCGCCGCCCGTGCGGCCGAACTCAGGCTCCAGGTCAGCTCGCAGCTGGCCGCCGCCCCCGTCGTCGGCGACCCGATCCTGCTCGAGCAGCTGATCCGCAACCTGGTCGACAACGCGGTGCGCTACAACGTGGCCGACGGGGCGGTCTGGGTGCACACCCAGGCCAAGCCGCACCACGCCGAGATCGTGGTGGCCAACACAGGCGCGGTGATCTCGTCGTACGAGATCCCCGCCCTGTTCGAGCCGTTCCGCCGCCTCACCGACCGCACCGGCTCCGCCCGCGGCAGCGGCCTGGGCCTGTCCATCGTCCGCGCGGTCGCCCAGGCCCACCGCGGCGACGCCGTAGCCACCCCCCGCCCCGGCGGCGGCCTCTCCATCCGCGTCATCCTCCCCCGCTGACCTCCGTCCGCCCATCCGCCCGGCCGGTCGGGCGGTCGGGCGGTCGGGCGGGACAAGATCGCAGCGCGGGGCGAGGGGCGAGGGGGCGGGGTGGGTCAGCGGCCGCCGGAGACCTTGAGGGTGGCGCCGGTGACGTATGACGCTTCATCGGAGAGGAGCCAGGCGATCGCGGCGGCGACCTCGTCGGGGTCGCCGGCGCGGCCCAGCGGCGCGCCGGGGCCGACGCGGTCGGCGCGGGCGGGTTCGCCGCTGCCCGCGTGGAACTCCGTCTGGATCACGCCGGGGGAGACCGTGTTCACCCTGATCCCGGCCGGGCCGAGCTCCTTGGACAGGCCGACGGTCAGCGTCTCGACGGCGGCCTTGGCGGCGGCGTAGTGGACGTACTCGCCGGGGCTGCCGAGGGTGGCGGCGACGCTGGAGACGTTGACGATGGCGCCGCCGGGGCCCATGCGGCGGGCGGCCTGCTGGGCGCACAGGATGTAGCCGACGACGTTGACGTCGACGACGCGGCGCAGGTCCGCTTCGGACAGCTCGGTGAACGGGCCGATGCTGCTGGCGACCCCGGCGTTGTTGACCAGACCCGTGATCGTGCCGAGTTCGGCCGCCACCCGGTCGAACATCGCGCGCACCTGCGTACCATCGGCGATGTCGGCGCGCACCGCGAGCGCGCGCCGCCCGGTCGCCGCGACGGCGGCGGCCACCCGGGCGGCGGCCTGCTCGTCGTGCTGGTAGCCCACCGCCACGTCGTGACCGGCGGCGGCGAGGCGCAGGCAGGTCGCGGCGCCGATGCCGCGGCCGCCTCCGGTGACAAGAGTGATCGCCATGGCGCCATTAGAGCAGCCTGGTGGGCCTGGTGACAGGGTGTCGGTGCGCACGTTGTCGGTCGGCTCTGGTAGAACGTGCGTATCAAACATGTGTTCGGTGAGGCGTAGGCAGAGGTGTGGAGCGCGGCTATGGCGGGATTGTCGACTCAGGAGTTGACCCAGATCGAGGAGACACTGGCCGCCGGCAAGCGTCCCCGGGTCATGTTCACCGAGGCCGCGGGGCAGATCGCGGGCCAGCTCGGGCAGGTGGTGCAGCTGGACGATCCGGCGGTCCACGATGAGTGGATCATGGTGAAGTTCGGCAGCGACGTGCTGCCCTTCGCGCCGAGCGATCTGACCATCGCGCCCAAGGGCGCGACCGGGAAGAAGCCCGCACCCGAGCCGGTGGTGGAGGAGCCTGCCGCGCCCGAGCCGGAGTTCATGGTCATCCGTCAGAAGCCCGTACGTCAGGAGCGTCCTGTGTCCCAGAGTCCCGAGGTGTCCGAAGCAGAGGTCACCGGTGCCGCCCCCGCGCCGCGCCGTGCCGCCGCAGGCAAGGCTCCGAAGGTCAAGCCGCCGGCCGGGCTCACCGTCACCCTCGCCTACACCGAGGGGGAGTGGACGGTCGGCGCGGTCCAGGGCACTAAGGCGCTGGCCAAGCCATACGTCATCAAGGCGCAGGAGGCGCTGAAGATGGTGTCGCTGCTGGACGTGCCGGGCGTGCAGGAGGCCGTGGAGCAGATCCTGTCCAGCGAGCGGGCCGAAGCCCAGGCGCACGCCGAGAAGCTGCGCGCCGAGCTGGCCGAGCTCGAGGCGAAGCTCGCCGAGCTGGGCTGACGACGCTGCCGATCCGGCCCGGACACCGCGCGGTGTCCGGGCCGGACCTGTCTCAGCCGCCGGTCAGAGCGCGGTGCAGCTGACCGTGGCCGTCGGCGAGGTGCCGTTGGCCTGGTAGCCGAAGTCGGTGAAGGCACCGGCCCCGAGCTGCCCGTTGTAGTTCATGTTGGTCACCTGGATCGTGCCGGACGTGCCCGCGAACACGCCGTTCCACGAGTTGACCACCGAAGCGCCCGACGGCAGCGTCAGCGTCACCCGCCAGCCGCGGATCCCGCCGCTGCCCGCGGTCACCCGCACGTTGCCGACGTAGCCGGTCTGCCACACGCTGGTGGCGCTGAACACGGCGGTGCAGCCGCCCGGGTTCGGGCTGCCGCTCGGCGACGGGCTCGGGGAGGCCGACGGCGACGCCGACGGGCTGGGCGAGGCCGACCGCGACGGCGAGACCGACGGCGACGGGCTGGACGTGGTGTTCAGCCCGAAGAACGCGATCGCCGCCGCCGCGTTGACCGGCAGGTTGTGCGACGTGTTCGCCAGGCTGTACGCCTCGACCAGCACCTGGCCGGAGCTGTTGGCGTACCGGGTGCGGGTCTGGTTCGCCGCCGGGGTGTCGGTGGAGGTGGGCGTCTGGCTGATGCCGTTGACGTTGGTCCACTGCTTGATCGCTTCGCCGAAGTTGACGTAGTTCAGCGTTTCGTCGTTGACGCCGTGCCACAGCTGCATGCGCGGCCGCGACCCGGTGTAGCCCGGGTAGGCGTTGCGGACCAGGTCGCCCCACTGCGCGGCGGTCTTCGTGAGCTGCCCCTGCGCGCAGGCGCTGTTCCACTTGGTCGGCCCGGCGAAGCAGCCGAACGGCACCCCCGCGAACGCCGAACCGGCCTTGAACACGTCCGGGTAGGCGCCCAGCAGCACGTTCGTCATCATGGCGCCCGAGGAGACGCCGGTGGCGAAGGTGCGGTTGGGGTCGGAGTTGTAGTTGGCCTGCACGTACTTGACCATCGACACGATGCTGAGCGAGTCCCCGCCGCCGTTGTGCGTGAGCGTGGCGGTGGACGCGACATCGAAGCAGGCGTCGCTGGCGGTCACCGACGGGTAGATCACGATGAAGCCGTACTGGTCGGCGAGTGAGGCGAACTGGCTGCCGCTGTAGAACGCCGGGCCGTTGCCGGTGCAGTAGTGGTTGGCCACCAGCAGGGCGGGCCGGGTGGCGACGTTGTTCGGGACGTACAGGTACATCCGCAGGTTGCCGGGGTTGGTGCCGAAGTTGGTCACCTCGGTGAGGGTGGCCGCCTGGGCCGGGGTCGCGATGCTGAGGACTGCCGCGGCGACCACGGGGACGACCGCCAGCCACAGCGCGTGCATGGCTCTGCGAAGTTTCATGGGGCTCTCGCTCCTTGGCGAATGACAAGCACGGGATCCTGCCGTCACCCGGTGCCAGCCCCACGGGGTGTGCCCTCGGCAGTTCTTGATCGCGCCCGCGTCCCGGCGCGGGCGGTATGACTCCCGCCCGGCAGTCTAGGAGCGCTCCCACGCCCGCAGTGTGTCCGCGCGCCGAGCGGCACCCATCAATCGCCCAACGGCACCCGCCCGCGCCGAGCGGCCCGCGCTCTAGCGCCCGGCAGTTTCGGGGAAAGTGCTGGAATCCGCGCCAAGATTCCTGCACTTTCCCCGAAACTGCAGCGACCTACGCCTCGGTGTGGGCGGGGGCCGGGGCGGGTTCGGGGATGTGGTGGGTGCCGATGCGCTTGCGGAACACCCAGTACGTCCAGCCCTGGTAGAGCAGCACGATCGGGGTGAACACCAGCGCCACCCAGGTCATGATCTTCAGGGTGTACGGCGTGGACGACGCGTTGGCCACGGTCAGGCTGTTGGTGGCGGGGTCGACCGTCGAGGGCAGCACGTCCGGGTACAGCGTGGCGAACAGTGCCGCCACCGCGAACGCGATCGCCGCCGCCGTGCCGGTGAACGCCCACCCCTCGCGCCGCCCCTGCGGGTCCGTGCGCGACGGCATCCGGTTGGCGATCAGCCCGCCGACCAGGCACAGCGCGGCCAGCACGGCGAAGGTCACCGACAGCGGGGTCGAGTGCCGGGCCACCGTCCAGACCAGGAACACCACCGCCACCAGGGCGGCCGCGACGCCGACCCGCGAGGCCAGGGTGTTGGCGCGCTGCCGGATGTCGCCGACCGTCTTGAGCGCGATGAAGATCGCGCCGTGGGTGAGGAACAGCAGCAGCGTGGTCAGCCCGCCCAGCAGCGCGTACGGGTTCAGCAGCGTGAACAGGTTCCCGGTGTACTGGTGGTCGGCGTCCAGGGGCACCCCGCGCACGATGTTGGCGAACGCGACGCCCCACAGGAACGCGGGCACCACCGAGCCGAACACGATGCACCAGTCGAAGCGCCGCTTCCACACGGCGTCGTCGCGCTTGCCGCGGTACTCGAAGGCCACGCCGCGCAGGATCAGCGCCAGCAGGATGAGCAGCAGCGGCAGGTAGAAGCCGGAGAACAGGGTGGCGTACCACTCGGGGAAGGCGGCGAACATGGCCCCGCCCGCGGTCAGGATCCAGACCTCGTTGCCGTCCCAGACCGGTCCGATGGTGTTGATGACGACGCGGCGCTCGCGGTCGTCGCGGCCGAGCACCGGCAGCAGCATGCCGACGCCGAAGTCGAAGCCTTCGAGCACGAAGTAGCCCGTGAACAGGACTGCGATGAGCAGGAACCATACGGTGTGCAGTGGCATGGCGGCGCGCTCCTAGTACGCGAAGGCGAGCGGGCGGTCCTGGTCGGACTCGGCCTGCGGGGGCGGGGACACGTCGGGCACGCCGGCCTTGGCGTACTTGAGCAGCAGGCCGACCTCGACCACGGCCAGCGCGCCGTAGAGCAGGGTGAACACGACCATCGAGGTGATCACGTCGCCGGAGCCGACCGACGGTGAGGCGGCCATGGCGGTCTTCATCTGGCCGAAGACGATCCAGGGCTGGCGGCCCATCTCGGTGAAGATCCAGCCGGTGGAGTTGGCCAGGAGAGGCAGCAGGGGCAGGGCGAGCGCCCCGCCGAGCAGGAGCCTGCCGCCGCGCGTATGCACGTCGGGGGCGCGGCCCTTGCGGGTGGCCCAGAGGACCCACAGGGCGATCAGGGAGGCCAGCGCGCCGAAGCCGATCATGAGCCGGAAGGTCCAGTAGGTGACCGGGATGTTGGGCTTGTAGTCGCCGGGGCCGTACCTGGCCTCGTACTCGGCCTGCAGGTCGTTGATGCCCTGGACCTGGCCGTCGAAGGTGCCGGTGGCCAGGAAGGAGAGCAGGTCGGGCAGTTCGAGGGCGTACACGGGGCGGCTGCCGTCCAGCGTGCCGACGGTGAACAGCGAGAACGGCGCGGGCTGCTCGGTGGTGTAGAGCGCCTCGGCGGCGGCCATCTTCATCGGCTGCACCTCGGTCATGACCTTGCCCTGGACGTCGCCGGTGAGGGCGAGGGCGACCATCGCGACCAGCGTGGTCCACGCGCCGACCTTGGCGGCGCTGCGGTAGGCCGCGGTGTCGCGGCCGGGGCGGCGCAGCAGGTGCCAGACCGCGACCGCGGCGACCAGGCCGCCCCCGGTGAGGAACGCGCCCGCGATGGTGTGCGGGATGGTGATCAGGGCGACCTTGTTGGTGAGCACGGCCCAGAAGTCGGTCAGCTCGGCCCGGCCGCGCTCAGTATTGATCTTGAAGCCGACCGGGTTCTGCATCCACGAGTTCGCGACCAGGATGAACGCCGCGCTCAGCACGGTGCCCCAGGCCACGATCCAGATGCAGGCCAGGTGGATCTTCTTCGGCAGCCTGTCCCAGCCGAAGATCCACAGGCCCAGGAAGGTCGACTCCAGGAAGAAGGCGAGCAGCGCCTCCATCGCCAGCGGCGCGCCGAAGATGTCGCCGACGAAGCGGGAGTACTCGCTCCAGTTCATGCCGAACTGGAACTCCTGCACGATGCCGGTGACCACGCCCATCGCGAAGTTGATCAGGAACAGCTTCCCGTAGAACTTGGTCAGCTTGAGCCACTTCTCGTCGCCGGTCCGCACCCAGGCCGTCTGGAAGCCCGCCACCAGGAACGCCATGCCGATGGTGATGGGTACGAAGAGAAAGTGGTAAACGGTGACGATCCCGAACTGCCACCGAGCCAGGTCTGTCGCGTCCATGCGCGCAACTCCCGCCTTGCGTCTTTGATCCTCTTCCGGTCAGGCTACGCATCTGACCTGCTCGTGGTATGGGACTTGGGTCACCTCTGGCAGGATGTGACCCCGTGACTCCCCCCACACCGTGGTCACCGCCGCCGCTGCTGCGCTTCGCGCTGCTGCTCGCGACGGTGGTGACCCGCCTGCTGGCCCGCCTCGAGGTGACCGGTGACCTGCGTGAAGCGCGCCACAGCAGCCTCATCCTGACCAGCAACCACATCAGCCCGTTCGACCCGGTCGCGATGGCCGCGGCGTTCCGGCGGCTGCGGATACACCCCCGGGTCATGGCCAACGCGGGCCTGTTCAAGCACCCGGTGATCGGGCCGCTGATGCGGGCGCAGGGGCACATCCGGGCCGACCGGGGTGAGGCGACGGCCGCCAACGCCGTCTCCGACAGCGTCACCGCGCTGGCGGAGGGCTCGATGGTGATGCTGTACCCGGAGGGACGCATCGGCCTGGACCCGCACCTGTGGCCCGAGCGCGCCCGCACCGGCGTGGGCCGCCTGGTGCTGGCGACCAAGGCGCCGGTGGTCCCGATGGCGATCTGGGGCTCGCACGAGGTGCTGCCCTACGACGCGCCCACCGGCATGTGGCCGTTCATCTGGCGCAACCTGCGCCGCCGCCCGGTGGTGCGGGTGCACGTCGGCAGGCCGGTGGACCTGTCGGACATCGACCCCGGCCGGCCCGGCGCGGCGCAGCGCATCGCGGACCGGATCGTCGACGCCATCGCCGCCGAGCTCGCCCCGCTGCGCGCGGACGAGCCCGGACAGCCCCGCTTCACCGACCCGACCCGCCCGGTCTCGACGCAGCGGTCCCGGCGGCGGTAGGTCACTCTCCTCGCCGGGCGCGGTACGCCGCGACGAGTTCGCGCGTGGTGCCGATGCCCAACCCCTGGCGCAGGTCGGCGATGCGGCGGTTGGCGGTGCGCAGCGACAGGTACTCCGCTGACGCGGCCGCCGCTATCGTCGCTCCCTCCGCGAGCCGATCGAGCAGTGCGCGCTGTACGGGCGAGAGCTGACGGAACCAGTCCGCAGGGTCGTCATCAGCCACCGTGCACCCCTTCCCGATGTTGCACCCGACATGGATCGACTTGTTTCGACGCGGTGGTGCGGACATTCTCACCGATGTCGCCCACTGTTGGCGAGCGGTCCGTGTGGGGGCAACCGAGACGCATTCGGTGGTGGCATGCTTCCGCGGATGGAGACGCCGCGCACCCTGCATCCGTACCTCGCGCAACCGCCGTTGGCGTTCGCCCACCGGGGTGGCGCCGCCGAGGGGGACGAGAACACCGCCGACGCGTTCGCCCGTTCGGTGGCCGCCGGATACCGCTATGTCGAGACCGACGTGCACGCCACCCGCGACGGGGTGGCGGTGGTGCTGCACGACTCGGACCTGCGCCGGGTCGCCGGTGAGCCGCTCGCGGTCGCGGATGTGAGCTGGCGCGACCTGGCCTCGGTGCGGGTCGGCGGGGCGGCGGCGGTGCCCCGGCTGGACGAGGTGCTCGACGCGTGGCCGGAGGTCCGGTTCAACATCGACGTCAAGGACGACCGCGCGGTCGAGCCCACGGTCGCCGCGGTGCACCGGCGGGCCACCCCGGACCAGGTGCTGCTGGCCTCGTTCTCCGACGCGCGGCTGCGGCGGGTGCGGGAGCTGGCCGGCCCGGCGTACGCGACGTCGCTGGCGCAGAAGGAGACGGCCCGGCTGTGGCTGGCCTCGCGCTACGGCGGCCGGCTGCGGCTGCCGCAGGCGGCGGTCGCGGCGCAGGTCCCGGTGCGGTTCGGCCGGGTCCGGGTGGTCGACCGCAGATTCGTGGCGTACGCCCACCGCCTGGGACTTCAGGTGCACGTCTGGACGATCGACGATCCTGCCGAGATGGCCGGGTTACTTGATCTCGGGGTTGATGGCATCATGACCGATCGCATCGACGTGCTACGCGAAGTCTTCGCCCACCGCGGCCTGTGGAAGGACCAGCAATGACCGCTGATCTCAGCGCACCCCCGCCCGAGACCCCCACCGCCGACGCCGACACCGCGGGCTACGGCGAGAGCACCAAGCGCGAGCGCACCGGCTGGTACTTCTACGACTGGGCCAACTCCGCCTTCTCCACCACCGTGGTGACCGCGTTCCTCGGGCCGTACCTGGGCGGGATCGCCGACAACGGGGCGGACGCGGCGGGCGACGTGCACCTGCTGGGCCTGTCGTTCAAGGCCGGGTCGCTGTTCGCGTACACGACCTCGCTCTCGGTCATCCTGCAGGTCCTGCTGCTGCCGGTGGTCGGCGCGATCGCGGACCGGGCCGCCCGCAAGAAGGCGTGGCTGGCGGTGTTCGCCTACATCGGGGCGGGTGCCACCTGCGGACTCGTGTTCCTCACCGGCGACCGGTACCAGCTGGGTGCCGCGCTGTTCCTGATCGCGAACCTGTCGTTCGGCGCCAGCGTGGTCGTCTACAACTCGTTCCTGCCGCAGATCTCCAGCGAGGAGGACCGCGACGCGGTCTCCAGCCGGGGCTGGGCCTTCGGCTACCTCGGCGGCGGCCTGCTGCTGCTGCTCAACGTGGTCGCGGTGCTGCTCGGCGGCAAGGACAACGAAGCCGACATCGCCCGCTGGTCGCTGGTGTCGGCGGGTGTGTGGTGGGCGCTGTTCACCACGTTCCCGCTGCTGTGGCTGCGCAACCGGCCGGTGGTGGCGGGCACGGCCCGGGGACCGGTGCTGATCGACGGCTTCCGGCAGCTCGGCCACACGCTGCGCGGCATGCGGGCGTACCCGCTGACGCTGTTCTTCCTGGTCGCGTTCCTGATCTACAACGACGGCATCCAGACCGTGATCGCGATGGCGGGCACCTACGGCTCGAAGGAGCTGGGCTTCGACAACGCGACGCTGATGCCGACGATCCTGATGGTGCAGTTCCTGGCGTTCGGCGGCGCGATGCTGCTGGGCCGGCTGGCCAAGCGGTTCGGGGCGTGGAAGACGGTGCTGGGCAGCCTCGTCGGCTGGACCGTGATCGTGATCGCGGCGTACTTCCTGCCGACCGGGCAGGCGGTGCCGTTCATCGCGCTGGGCGGGGCGATCGGCATCGTGCTCGGCGGCAGCCAGGCGCTGAGCCGCTCGCTGTTCAGCCAGCTCATCCCGAAAGGCAAGGAGGGCGAGTACTTCGGCTTCTACGAGATCTCCGACAAGGGCACCAGCTGGCTCGGCCCGCTGGTCTTCGGCGCCGCGTACGACATCACCGGCAGCTACCGCGTCGCGATCTTCTCGCTGATCCTGTTCTTCGCGCTCGGCTTCGTGCTGCTGCTCAAGGTGCCCATGCGCCGGGCCATCGAGCAAGCGGGCAACGTACCCCCGACACGCCTGTAGCGCTGCACCTGCATGCATGGATTCCCGGTCACGGTGGGCCAGCCGTTAGGCTGCCCCACCGTGACCTCTGCCGACGCGCCAGCCCCCGCCCCGCAGTGCAACGCCGCCGGTGACGGTCGGCTGCGCCACGGCGCCGCCCTGAAGTTCTTCTGGGGCCCGATGGACTGCGGCAAGTCGACCCTGGCGCTGCAGATGGACCACAACCACGGCCGCCAGGGCCGCCGCGGCCTGGTGCTGACCCGCAACGACCGGTCGATGGGGCCGCAGGTCACCACCCGGATCGGGCTCGCGCACACCGCCGTCGAGGTGACCGACGACCTGGACCTGGTCGCGCTGGTGCGCAAGGAGTGGTCGACCGGCGCCCGCATCGACTACCTGATCTGCGACGAGGCCTGCTTCTACACGGTCGCCCAGATCGAGCAGCTGGCCGACCTGGTCGACGGCTACGACGTCGACGTGTACGCCTTCGGCCTGGCCTCGGACTTCCGCTCGCACCTGTTCCCGGCCGCGCAGCGGCTGTTCGAGCTGGCCGACGAGGTGCACCGGCTGCAGGTCGAGGTGCTGTGCTGGTGCGGGCGCGAGGGGCTGCTCAACGCGCGCATCGTCGACGGCGTGGTGGCGCGCGAGGGCGCGCAGGTGGTGATCGGGGACACGGCCGCGGCCGACCCGGCTGAGGTGCGGTACCAGGTGCTGTGCCGCCGCCACTACCGTTCCGGCGATCTGGGCCGCTGATCACGCCCTCCGCGCGGCGACCCCGCGGTCGGTGTGACGGCCGTTATCCAGCCGCTGCGCGGCCGGTAATCCGGGGGTAACGTCGGTTGCTCACGCTGGGCTCATGGATGACTACCCACAGTTGTCTGAGCTGGATCGGGCGATGATGCCCGCACTGGCGCAGCTGCGCGCCGCGTACGTCGACCGGGTCAACCGGGCGTTGTCCCGCGGTCAGGACGAGATCGCGCGCGGGCTGGCCGAGCAATTCGAGACCGACGTCGTGGACGCGGTCGCGGCCTGGTCGCACCGGGCCCCGACCGCGCCGGATTCGGGGGTATCACGATGACGACGAACACCATGACCAAGCCGCCGGTACTGGTCGGCTACGACGGCACCCGCGCGGGGCACTCCGCGCTGGAGCTCGCGGCAGCCGAGGCCGCCGCGCGGGACCTGCCGCTGTGCCTGCTCTACCGGCGCGACCCGATGGCCTGGACCCACCCCACCTCGATGGCGCCCTACCCGGCGTCGTTCTGGCACTCGGCCAACGACGACGAGCAGGCCGCGCAGGCGGCGGCCGACGCCGTCCGGCAGCGGTTCCCGCAGGTCGAGGTGCGGCTGCGGGACACCCGCAGCTCGCTGCCGCAGGCGCTGTCCGGGGCCGCCCCGTCCGCCGCGATGGTGGTGGTCGGCGGGGCCGGGAAGCGGTCGGCGCTGCCGTCGCGCCGCGCCGCCGGGGTGGGCCTGGCCCGTAAGGCCGGCCGCCCGGTGCTGTCGGCCAACGCCGCGGTGCCGTCGCTGGCGGGGGAGTCCGGTGCGGCTCCGGTGGTGGTGGCCGCGGCCGGGACGCAGGTCCCGGGCTCGGCCCTGTCCTTCGCGTTCGAGGAGGCGGCCGCGTACGGCGTGGACGTGCTGGCCTGCGGGGTGTGGCACGACCGGGGCAGCGCCGACGCCTTCTCCGGGGCGGTGCGCGCCACCGCCGCCGAGCACCCGGAGGTGGCTGTGAGGCAGGTCACCCTCGGTGGTGACGACCGGGCCGCGCACGTGCCGGTGCTGGCCCAGGCCCGGCTGCTGGTGCTGGGCGGGCCGGACAGCCGCTGGTCACCGTCGTGGCCGGTGCCGAGGGAGCTGCTGCGCGACTGGCACCGTCCCATCGCGACAGTCCCCAACTGACACCACCTGCTGTGACCGCCTGGCGGCGGGGCGTATGGTGGAGTACCCACGCCCTGCCGCCGGGCCACAAGCATCGGAGCCGGCAGATCCGTAGGTCCACTGTGTAGCAGCACCCTCACCGGGGTATGGCGAACTGTCCCAACGGCTGCTACACGAAGGCGTGCCCCACGTGAAAGTATGTGCTAGCTGTAACCGCCTCGTAACTTTTGGTTGATACAAGTTCGCTGGACTCGGTCATTGATACACAGTCGTGCGAACCTTCTCAAATCAGCGAAAGCACCGAAAGGGGGGCATCCGATGCGGGACGCCTCGCTCGTCGTGGTCGCCAGCCGCCTTCCCGTCAACGACGCCGCCGCCTCCGAGGGGGTCTTCGAGTGGCGCCGCAGCCCCGGCGGGCTGGGCGGCGCACTGCACCCCGTACTGAGCAACAAGCCCGCCACCTGGATCGGCTGGAGCGGCACCCGTGGCCCCAGCCCCGACCTGCCCGACGTCGACGGGGTGCACATGGTCCCCGTCGAGCTGTCCGAGGAGGACTTCCGGGACCACTACGAGGGATTCGCCAACTCGACCCTGTGGCCCCTCTACCACGACGCCGTCGAGCCGGCCGTGCACCACCGCCGCTGGTGGGAGGCGTACCAGCGGGTCAACCAGCGCTACGCCGACACCGCCGCCCGGGTCGCCGCCCACGGCGCGGTCGTCTGGGTGCAGGACTACCACCTGCAGCTGGTGCCCGCGATGCTGCGCGCCCAGCGGCCCGACCTGCGCATCGGCTTCTTCCTGCACGTGCCGTTCCCGCCGCCGGAGCTGTTCATGCAGCTGCCGCGCCGCGCCGAACTGCTGCGCGGCATGCTCGGCGCGGACCTGGTCGGCTTCCAGCGCGCCCACGCCGTGCACAACTTCCACCAGCTCGCCGCCAAGGTGCTCGGCGTGGGGATCAACGAGCGCGGGGTGGAGATCGACGGGCGCACCGCCCGCACCGGGGCGTTCCCGGTGTCGATCGACACCGCCGAGATGGAGGCGCTGGCCCGCCGCGAGGACGTCGTGCGCCAGGCCGCCAAGCTGCGGTCGGACCTGGGCAGCCCGCAGCGGGTGATCCTCAGCGTCGACCGGCTCGACTACACCAAGGGCATCGAGCACCGGCTCAAGGCGTACCGGGAGCTGCTGGCCGACGGGCGGCTCAAGGCACCCGAGACGGTGCTGGTGCAGGTCGCCGTGCCCAGCCGCGAGCGCGTCGAGCAGTACCGCCAGCTGCGCGACCGGGTCGAGCGCGAGGTGGGCCGGATCAACGGCGACTTCGGCCGGCTCGGCGTGGCGGCCGTGCACTACCTCAGCCAGGTCTTCGACCGCACCGAACTGGCCGCGCTCTACCGCGCCGCCGACGTCATGGCGGTCACCCCGCTGCGCGACGGCATGAACCTCGTGGCCAAGGAGTTCGTCGCCGCCCGCGTCGACGAGAGCGGGTCGCTGCTGCTCAGCGAGTTCGCCGGGGCCGCCGCGGAGCTGACCCAGGCGTACCTGGTCAACCCGCACGACGTGGAGGGGCTCAAGGACACGCTGATCGAGGCGCTGGAGGCAGACGCCGCCGAGCCCAACGAGGCCATGGCCCAGATGCGCGCGCACCTGCGCGAGCACGACATACAGGCCTGGGCCCGGTCGTACCTGACCGCACTCGCGGCGGCCTGCGCCGACCGGTGACCCGCGCGCCGGCCGGACTCAGGACGGCAGGTGCATCGTGCGCATGAAGGCAGGCAGCAGCCACGGGCGGCGGCCACCGAGCCTGACCTTGCCGGTCAGCGCTGCCCGGGGCTTGCTGACCCGCCCGAACAGCATCAGGTTCAGCGTCGGCGGGTCGAAGGTGAGCCGGACGTCGGCGCGCGGGTCCGGCTCCTCGACCGTGACGTACCCGTCGGTGAGCACCAGCATCGCGGGCGTGGTGTAGTCCGAGCGGAAGTCCACGGCGATCCGGCCGGGGCGCACCGGGGCGCCGTGCTCGAGCAGGCCGCCGTAGCCGGCCTTGGTCACGCCGACGATGAACAGGTCGAAGAACAGCCCCGCCGCCTGCGGGTCCATCGGCCACGGCGCACGCGTCGCCCTCGCGATGTCCCAGCCGTGGATCACCAGCTCGTTGACCATGTGCGCGAGCAGGCCCGCGATCGACAGCCGGGACGCGCCGAGCCAGCTCACCTGCGCGGCCGGGTCGGCCCGGTCGACCGCCCGGAGCAGGCTCGCCGTCGACTCGCGCAGCTCGCGGCCGGACGCGGCGACGTCGCGGTCCGGGAAGTGCGCCAGCACCGCGCGGTTGACCTCGGTGACGGTGTCGACGTTGGTGGCGTCGACCAGCGCCAGCGCGCCCGGCATCAGCTCGTCGGGGGACTGGCCCCGGACCAGGGCGTCGTCCAGCCGCATCAGGCTGACCAGATGCGCCATGGTGTCCGCGACGGTCCAGTCCGCGGTGACCATGGTCTGCGGCGGGTGGGCCTCGGCCAGGGCGATGACGCGCTCGACCGCCGCGGGCAGGGCGCGGCGGGCCAGCTCCCACTGGGCAGGATCGACGGGCACGGTCGGCATGCTGTCCATGATGGAATCCCGCCCCCGCCCCCGTGGATACGCTCCCGTGCGCACCTGAGCCCCGTCCGCTCCACTCCACCCAGTCCGCACCGCCCCCGCCCCGCCCCCGCCCCGCCCCCCGCCCCGCCCCCGCCCCGCCCCGCCCCCCGCCCCGCCTCCTCGCGATCGACGGTGGCCTATCTAGAAGACGGATTCGGCGCGTCATTGCTCCAGATAGGCCACTGTCGATGCTAAGTGCCCCGCGCCGCAGCGGGTGAGGGGCTGCGGGCTGCTGCGAGCCGGTGCCGGGCGGCCGGGGTCAGGCGCGGCGGCGGTGGTCGATGAGGTCCTGCACGGAGATCATGGGCAGCTCGAAGCGCTCCGCGAGCGCGACCAGGTCGTCGAGGCGGGCCATGGACCAGTCGGGCCGGACCACCTCGCAGATCGCCGTGGCCCCGGACAGCCCGCACAGCAGCGACAGGTCCACCCCGGCCTCGGTGTGCCCGTCGCGGGCCAGCACCCCGCCCTCGACGGCCCGGATCGGGAAGACGTGACCCGGCCGGGCCAGGTCCTGCGGCCGGGTCGTGGCGTCGGCCAGGGCGCGGATGGTCAGGGTCCGGTCGCCCACCGAGATGCCGGTGGTGGTGCCCGCGGCCAGGTCTACCGAGACCGTGAACGCGGTGTCGTGCAGGCCGGTGTTCGGCTCGACCATCGGGTGCAGGTTCAGCCGGTCGGCGATCTCGGGCGTGACGGCCACGCAGACCACCCCGGCGGTGTGGTCGAGCATGAACCGCAGCGCGGCCTCGTCCAGGTGCTCGGCGGCGATCATCAGATCGCCCTCGTTCTCGCGCGACTCGCGGTCGAAGACCAGCACGAACCCGCCCTGGGCGAATACTTCGAGGGCGCGGTCGACGGCGCTGCCGGTCGCGGCGGCGGGGTCGAGTACGGCGTGTGACATGTCCTGTCTCCTCTGGCGTCGGACGGGGCATGGTCGCCCCGTCGTCGTACCGAAGGCATGACGGCGGTAGCCCGCGTGCGCGCACGCGGGCTGATCCGTCAACGCGCGGCGGCGGGGGCGGGACACCGGATCGCTCCCGCGGCTGTCGCGCGCCCGCAGATCCGGGTGACAGGCGGCAGCCGGGCGGCGCACGGGCAGCGCGCAGCTCGGCAGCGGCCTGCCGCGTACTACCTCTCATCCGGACTTTCACCGTCGGTTCCGGAGTTCCACCGGATCGGCCCGCCCCTCGTCGAGGTGCGGGTTCGCGGACTGTGACCGCCGGTTCGGAGTTTCACCGACCCCGGAGTACGCAAGGTGCCAACTGTCGGGTCGACGGTGTCGCACTGCGTAGGGGAAAGGCAACCCTGGGTGGTCCACGTCACAGCCGGACACCCGCCCCGGCGGCAAAGTTGACGCCAGAATGCCAGGCCAACCTGTTGATCGTCGCCGTCGTCCGGCCATACGCTGCTGCCAGCCTTGACCCAGACGTCCCGAAAAGCGCGCCAGCCACGATTATCCGCTCTCCCCGACCGGTCATTCGAATGCGCGCGCTTCGTGGGTGAATCGTGCCCGGGATCGGGTGCCCGCAGCCGGGGGCATCCGGTCCCGGGCGCTTGCGTCGAAGCCGGGGGAAGCACCGGCGCGCGGCTTTCCATAAGGATCGCCGAGCGCCGGTGCGGATCGGCCATAACACTGCACAGATACCCCTGATGCTATGTGGATATGGTTGCTGAGCTGCCGTGATTTGACCGGCAGCCCTTTTTCATGCCTTTTTCCAGGGCGTTCGTATCGGTCTTGTTAACTGGCGTACCCGGGTATTGACGGCGGGTTGGTTCATTGATAGGAATTCGCCAATGTAAACGGACGGTGGACCCCCCGGTCGGCAATCCGAACAGGGTGCGGTAGCTACATGTACTGCCGTATCCGCCGGAAGTTGAGTCCGGATACGAGGGTGCACCCCAACCCTCCAAGGAAGAGGGACTAGTGAGAATGTCACGACGTTCGGCCGTGGGCGCGATCCTCACGGCCACGGCGATGGCGTTGGCGGGGACCACCGCCATGGCGTTCACGCCCGCCGCCGCGTCTCCGGTAACCCCTGAGACGGCTCGTGCCGCAGCCGCGAACTCTGCCGCGAGCCTCGTCGCCGCCCGCCCCGCCTACCTGCACGCGGGCGCCGACGACGCGTTCATCCAGAAGAACGTCATCTCGTCCGAGGGCCTGCAGTACGTCCCGTACGAGCGGACCTACCGCGGCCTGCCGGTCGTCGGCGGCGACTTCGTGCTCGTCACCGACAGCGCGGGCGCGCTCAAGGCGTCCTCGGTCGCGCAGGACCGGGCGATCACCGGCCTGGGCGTGCTGCCGAAGGTCAACCAGGCCGCCGCGGTGAAGACCGCGCAGGCCCAGCTGAAGACGGTGACCAGCACCGAGGCCAGCTCGCTGGTCGTGCACGCGCTCGGCGCGAGCCCGCGCCTGGCCTGGGCGACCACGGTCAACGGCACCGGCGCCGAGGGCGTCAGCCGCCTCACCGTGTACGTCGACGCGCTGGCCGGCACCGTGCTCGGCACCCGCGAGCACGTCACCAAGGGCACCGGCACCGGCGCCATCAACGGCCCGGTGACGCTGAGCACCACCCTGTCGGGCAGCACCTACAAGCTGCAGGGCAGCTCGCCCACCAACATGCCCTGCCAGGACGCCGCCAACAACACGACGTTCAGCAAGTCGACCGACACCTGGGGCAACGGGGTCGGCACGAGCAAGGAGACCGGCTGCGTCGACGCGCTGTTCGCCGCGCAGACCGAGGCCAAGATGCTGAGCCAGTGGCTGGGCCGCAACGGCATGAACGGCTCGGGCGGCGCGTGGCCGATCCGCGTCGGCCTCAACGACCAGAACGCGTACTACGACGGCACCCAGGTGCAGATCGGCAAGAACACCGCCGGTGCCTGGATCAGCTCGATGGACGTGGTCGGCCACGAGATGGGCCACGGCATCGACGACACCACCCCCGGCGGCATCTCCAACGGCAACACCCAGGAGTTCGTGGCCGACACGTTCGGCGCGGCGACCGAGTGGTTCGCCAACGAGTCCTCGTCCTACGACCCGCCGGACTTCCAGGTCGGCGAGGAGATCAACCTGGTCGGCAGCGGCCCGATCCGCTACATGTACAACCCGTCGCTGGCCGGTGACGACAACTGCTACTCCAGCAGCATCCCGGGCGAGGAGGTCCACGCGGCGGCCGGCCCCGGCAACCACTGGTTCTACCTGCTGGCGATGGGCTCGAACCCGACCAACGGGCAGCCGGCCAGCTCGACCTGCAACAGCACCACCGTGACCGGCGTGGGCATCCAGAACGCCATCAAGATCATGTACAACGCGATGCTGATGAAGACGTCCAGCAGCTCGTACCTGAAGTACCGCACCTGGACGCTGACCTCGGCCAAGAACCTGGACGCCACCTGCGCCCTGTTCAACGCGACCAAGGCGGCCTGGAACGCGGTCAGCGTCCCGGCGCAGACGGCCGACCCGACCTGCACCGGCGGCAGCAGCCCGTCCCCGACGGCCAGCCCGGCGCCGAGCCCGACCGGCGGCACCGGCACCTGCTCCGGCCAGAAGCTGCTCAACCCCGGCTTCGAGTCGGGTGCGGTCAGCTGGACTCAGACCTCGGGCGTCATCACGACCGACTCGGGCCAGCCGGCCCGCACCGGCTCGTACAAGGCGTGGCTGAACGGCTACGGCGCGACGCACACCGACACGCTCGCGCAGTCGGTGGCGATCCCGGCGGGCTGCCGCGCGACGCTCACGTTCTACCTGCACATCGACACCGCGGAGACCACCACCACGACGGCGTACGACAAGCTGGCCCTGACCGCCGGCAGCACCACCGTGGCGTCGTACTCCAACCTCAACAAGAACACCGGCTACGCCCTGCGCACCGTCGACCTGTCGGCGTACGCGGGCTCGACGGTGGCACTGAAGTTCACCGGTACCGAGGACGCCTCCCTGCAGACCTCGTTCGTCATCGACGACACCGCGCTCACCCTGAGCTGAGGGGGCTCAGACCGGCGGGCTGAGCCTCGCCGGTAGGCGCCGGCCACCGCGTACGCCGCGGTGGCCGGCGTCTTTTGCGTCCCGAAGGGCGGGATTCGGCTGGCCGTCAAACAATCTATGCCAATGCCATCGACGGGCATTGTTCAAAGTAGACGCTGGTGCGAAACTCTGGGATACCGCGTACGCGAAGGCTGCGCGGCGGTGCCGAGGGCGCCGGGATCCGTCCCGGACGGCGCCGCGACATACCGGCCTGTCCGGGTCAGGCAGGTGCTCCCTTTCCGGGGCCGTGGCGGCCGTCGCTCGACCGCCGGGCCCTTGAACGCCCGGACCACCCCGGTCCGGGCCGGCTCGAGGAGTCCTCCGTGATCAGATCCGTGCACCACCTGCGCCGCAGACTGCTCTCGCTGCTGGGCGTGGGCGCGCTGGTAGGCGCCTTCGTCGCCACCGCGGGCGCGCCGGCCCAGGCCGCCGTCGCCTGCCAGGTCACCTACGCCAAGGCGTGGGACAACGGCGGCGGATTCGGCGCCAACATCACCATCAGCAACACCGGCGACGCGTGGACCAGCTGGACGCTGAAGTTCACCTGGCCGAACAGCCAGACCGGCATCCAGGGCTGGTCGGCCAACTACAGCCAGTCCGGCCAGAACGTCACCGCCACCAGCCTGTCCTACAACGGCGCGGTCGCCAACGGCGGCTCGGTCGGCATCGGGTTCAACGCCTCCTACAGCGGCACCAACACCAACCCGACCAGCTTCACCGTCAACGGCGTCACCTGCGGGGGCAGCGGCCCGGTCAACACGCCGCCGTCGGTCGCCCTGACCAGCCCCACCCCGGGGCAGACCTTCGCCGCCGGGGCCAGCGTGCCGCTGGCCGCCACGGCCACCGACAACAGCGGCGTGGCCCGGGTCGAGTTCCGCGTCGACGGCAACCTGGTCGGCACCGACACCAGCTCGCCGTACAGCTTCAGCGCGCCCGGCCTGGCCAACGGCGTGCACAGCGCCACGGCCACCGCCGTGGACAACGGCAGCCCCGCCCTGTCGACCACCTCCGCCGCGGTGAGCTTCACCGTCGGCGGCGGCACCGGCAACCCGGTGCTGCAGGTCAGCGCGGGCTCGCTGGTGGTCGCCGAGGGCGGCACCGGCACCCTGACGTACAAGCTCAGCGCCGCGCCGACCAGCAACGTCACGGTGTCGCTGAGCAAGACCGGAGACGCCGACGTCACCCTCTCGGCGAGCAGCCTCACGCTGACCACGGCGAACTGGAGCAGCGGCGTCACCGTGACCGTCGCGGCCGCCGAGGACGCCGACACCACCAACGGCACCGCCACGGTCGCGGCGAGCTCGTCGGCGGGCAGCACCACCACCACGGTCACCGAGTCGGACAACGACGGCGGCGGCTGCCAGCCCAACTGCAACCGGGCCGACAACCCGTACCAGGGCGCCGGGGTCTACAGCAACCCGCTGTGGCGGGCGCTGGCCGCGGCCGAGCCCGGCGGCAGCCGGATCGCCAACCAGCCCACCGGCGTATGGCTGGACCGGATCAGCGCCATCGCGGGCAACGGCAGCCCGACCACGGGCACCATGGGCCTGGTCGACCACCTGAACGAGGCGGTCAACCAGGACGCGGCCAACGGCTCGACGCCGCTGGTGATCCAGATCGTAATCTACGACCTGCCCGGTCGCGACTGCGCCGCGCTGGCCTCCAACGGCGAGCTCGGCCCGTCCGAGCTGAACCGCTACAAGTCGGAGTACATCGACGCCATCGCGGCGGTCATGGCGCGGCCCGCGTACGCGAACCTGCGCATCGTGACCATCGTCGAGATCGACTCGCTGCCGAACCTGATCACCAACACCGGCAGCCGGGCCACCGCGACCGTCACCTGCGACACCATGCTGGCCAACGGCGGCTACGTCCAGGGCATCGGCTACGCCCTGAACAAGCTGGGCGCGATCCCGAACGTCTACAACTACATCGACGCCGCCCACCACGGCTGGATCGGCTGGGACGACAACTTCGGGCCCACCGCGAACCTGATGTACCAGGCCGCGACCGCCTCCGGCAGCACCGTGGCCAACGTGCACGGCTTCATCACCGACACGGCCAACTACTCGGCGCTGACCGAGCCGTACGTCGGCGCGGTGACCGAGCAGCTGCGCCAGACCCGCTGGGTCGACTGGAACCGCTACAACGAGGAGCTGGCGTTCGCGCAGGCGTTCCGGCAGCGCCTGGTCACGGCGGGCTTCCCGGCCGGGATCGGCATGCTGATCGACACGTCCCGCAACGGCTGGGGCAGCTGCGTGCAGACCCCGTGCCAGCCGATCCAGACCACCCGGCCGACCGCGGCGAGCACCTCGACGGACCTGAACACGTTCGTCGACGCCTCCCGCATCGACCGGCGCATCCACAAGGGCAACTGGTGCAACCAGGCCGGGGCCGGGCTGGGTGAGCGGCCGCGCTCGGCGCCCGCGGCGGGCATCGACGCGTACGTGTGGATCAAGCCGCCGGGCGAGTCCGACGGCGCCAGCAGCCAGATCGCCAACGACGAGGGCAAGGGCTTCGACCGGATGTGCGACCCGACGTACACGGGCAACGCCCGTAACGGCAACAGCATGTCCGGCGCGCTGCCCAACGCCCCGCTGTCGGGCCACTGGTTCTCCGCGCAGTTCCGGCAGCTGATGGCCAACGCCTACCCGCCGCTGTCGTAGCGGGCAGATGTACGGCAGGCCCGCCCGCGCGGGTGCTCAGAGCGGGCCTGCCGTCCCCGGCCGCCGGGCAGTGCCCGCCCGGCGGAGAGGCCGTCGCCGCTGCCCTCGCGGGGCGGCGCGGCGCCGGGAAAGGTGCCGCCGGGCGGCGGAACTTGGGCGCGCCGCCCGGCGGCACTCAGACCTGTGCAAAGCCGCCAGGTGCGCCGCGACCTGTGAAAACATGAGGTTCATGCTGGTCGTGAGCCTGGTCGGGGCGCTGGCGGCGGCTGTCTGCTTCGGGCTCGCGTCGGTGATGCAGGCTGTCGGCATGCGCCGGATGTCCGCGGCCAGCGGCCCGGACGTGCAGCTGCTGCTGCGCGCCCTGCGCAACTGGCTGTTCATCGCGGGCACCCTGGTGGACCTGCTCGGCTTCGGCTTCGAACTGCTGGCGCTGCGCAGGCTGCCGCTGTTCCTGGTGCAGGCGGCGGTGGCGTCCAGTCTGGCCGTCACCGCGATCGCCGCCAGCGTGGTGATGCGCGAGCGGCTGGGCCGCTGGGAGTGGCTGGCCGTCGGCTCGGTCTGCGCCGGGCTGGCCGCGCTCGGCGTGTCGGCCGGTCACGAGGGCGCGCACGCGGTGCCGCGCGGCTTCTACCTGGCACTGGGCGGCTGCCTGGCCGGGCTGGGGCTGCTCGGGGCGGCCGCGGGCCGGCTGCCCGCGCGCCTGCGTACGGTGGCCATGGGCGCCTGCGCGGGCCTGTGCTTCGGCGTGCTGGCGCTGGCCGCGCGTACCCTGCCGGAGCTGTCCCCGGCCCGCCTGCTGCGCGAGCCCGCGGCCTACCTGGTTGCCGCGTCGGGGCTGGTGGCGTTCCTGCTGTGGACCAGCGCGCTGTCGGGCGGCTCGGTGACCACGGCGACGGCCGGGATGGTGGTGGGGGAGACGCTGCTGCCCGCGCTGACCGGGGTGCTGGTGCTCGGCGACGGTGCCCGGCCGGGCTTCGTACCGGTGGCGCTGACCGGGTTCGTGCTGGCTGTCGGCGGTGCGCTGGCGCTGGCGCGCTTCGGCGAGGTGGGCACGCCGGCCGCCGAGCCCGTGTAACTTCCACGGCCGCGTCGAGGCCCCGGCCTGCCGGGACCGCGCAGCGTCGGTCCAGATCGACCGGACGCAACACGGCCGTCGCCGCGCGGACACCCGGCCGAAACGTGCCATCGGTGCCCGTCGCTGTTTACACGCGCTTCGAAGGTGACCTATGGTACCGCTGGAAGCGCTCCCACGTTTTCACCCGGATCCCTCCTCCCTGCCCAAGGAGTGATATGCGAGTCACCGAACACCGGCTCGGCAGGTTCGCCTCGGCGGTCCTGCTGGCCGTCGGCGCCACCGCCGCCAGCCTGGCCGCCGCGACGCCCGCGCACGCGGCGACCATCTGCGAGCAGTACGGCACCGTGGTCGCCGGCAACTACGTCATCCAGAACAACCGCTGGGGCACCACCGCCACCCAGTGCATCAACACCACCGCCAACGGGTTCTCGATCACCCAGCAGGACGGCGTCGGCAACACCTCCGGCGCCCCGGTGTCGTACCCGTCGATCTTCCTTGGCTGCCACTACAGCAACTGCAGCCCGAGCTCGCCGCTGCCCAAGCAGATCAGCACCATCGGCACCGCCCCGAGCAGCCTCAGCGTGTCCTACCCGGCCAGCGGCACCTACGACGCGGCATACGACATCTGGCTCAACGCCGACACCAACGTCAGCGGGGTCCAGGACACCGAGATCATGATCTGGTTCAACCGCCAGGGCAGCGTCCAGCCGATCGGTTCCCAGACCGGCACGGCGAACCTGGCCGGGCGGAGCTGGGCCGTGTGGACCGGTAACAACGGCGGCAACAACGTCGTGTCGTACCTGTTCACCGGCTCGCCGATCACGTCGCTGAGCTTCGACGTGAAAGACTTCATCAACGACACGTTCTCCCGCGGCTCGGTCTACGGCAACGCCAACTGGTACCTGACCAGCGTCCAGGCGGGCTTCGAGCCGTGGATCGGCGGCGTCGGCCTGGCCGTGAACTCGTTCTCGTCCTCGGTCACCACCGGCAACGGCACCCAGGTGCCCGGCACCCCCGGCACCCCGTCGGCGTCGAATGTGACCTCGTCGTCGCTGTCGCTGAGCTGGGCGGCCTCGTCCGGCACGGTCTCGGGCTACCAGGTCGAGCGGGCGACGGGTGCGTCCAGCACCAGCTTCACCCAGGTCGGCAACCCGAGCGGTACGTCGTTCAGCGACTCCGGTCTGGCCGCCAACACGACGTACCGGTACCGGGTCCGCGCGACCAACTCGGCGGGCAGCTCCGGCTACTCCGGCATCGTCAACGTCACCACCACGGGTGGCGGCACGCAGGTGCCGGGTACCCCAGGCACGCCGACCGCGTCGAACGTGACCTCGTCGTCGCTGTCGCTGAGCTGGGCGGCCTCCTCGGGCACCGTCAGCGGCTACCAGGTCGAGCGGGCCACCGGTGCTTCCAGCACCAGCTTCGCACAGGTGGGTACGCCGAGCGGTACGTCGTTCAGCGACTCGGGTCTGGCCGCCAACACGACGTACCGGTACCGGGTGCGCGCCACGAACTCGGCGGGCAGTTCCGGCTACTCCGGCATCGTGAACGTCACCACCACCGGTGGCGGCGGTGGCGGCTGCGCCACGACCAGCTCGGTGCAGAGCTCCTGGGACGGCGGGTACGTGCTCACGGTGACCGTCACCAACACCGGCTCGGCCACCATCAACAGCTGGCACTCCACGGTGACCCTGCCCTCCGGCCAGGCCCACACGGGCTCGTGGCCGGCGGCCGCCGTGGTCAGCGGCCAGACGGTGACCGAGGCGAGCCTGGCCTGGAACGGCGCGCTCGCCCCCGGCGCCAGCACCACCTGGGGCGTGCAGGTCAGCCGCCCGGTCGGCAGCAGCACGCTGCCGACGGTGTTCTCCTGCACCACCCCGTAACACCCGGTCCGGAGAGGGCGCGACCCCGGCCGGGGTCGCGCCCTCTCTGTCATTGCCCGGTTCCGTCTGACGGACTATCGTTCCGTGTGATGGAATCACTAATGGAAAGTCTGCGGCACGCCAAAGTCGTGCCGGTGCTGCGCCGCGCCGACGGCGCCGAGGCCGAGGCGGTCGCGCGCACCCTGCTGGACGCCGGACTGCCGGTGGTGGAGCTGACCGCGAACACGCCGGACTGGGCGGGTGCGCTGGGGCGCCTGCGTTCGTCGTACCCCCGCGCGGTCCTGGGGGTCGGCACGGTCTGCACCGAGGACGACGCCCGCGCCGCCCGCGCCGCCGGGGCCGACTTCCTGGTCAGCCCGTGGCCCGTGCCCGAGGTGCGGGCC
This sequence comes from Catellatospora sp. KI3, assembly GCF_029948125.1. Classification (GTDB taxonomy): domain Bacteria; phylum Actinomycetota; class Actinomycetes; order Mycobacteriales; family Micromonosporaceae; genus Catellatospora. The sequence continues at coordinate 1,491 of NZ_JASAMB010000042.1, read as the reverse complement.
TACGCCACCGCGCACGGCCTGCCGCTGTGCGAGGGCGGGTTCACCCCCGGCGAGATCGCCGCGGCCGCGCGGTACGGCATCGCCAAGCTGTTCCCCGCACACGCGGTCGGCCCGAGCTACCTGAAATCGGTCAAGGCGGTGCTGCCCGCGGGCAGCCAGGTCATGCCCACCGGCGGCATCAAGCTCGCCGATGTGCCCGCGTGGCTGGCCGCCGGGGCGATCGCGGTCGGCATCGGCAGCGACCTCGACCGGCTGCCGCAGCTGTGGCACGAACTGGGCGCGGCATGAGCTACGACGTCGTGGTCATCGGCGAGCCGCTGCTGGAGTTCGCCGCGGCCGAGCCGCTGACCGAGGCGGTCACGTTCACCCTCGGCTTCTCCGGCGACGCGCTCAACGCCGCCGTCGCCGCCGCGGCGGCCGGCGCCCGCACCGCGCTGCTGACCCGGCTCGGCACCGACGAACTCGCCGACCGGCTGGTCGCGTTCCTGGCCGCCCGGGGCGTGGACACCGCGCTGGTGCGGCGGGTCGCCGGGCGGCAGACCGGGGGGTACGTGCTCGGCGCCGACCCCGCCGGGGTGCGCGGCTTCGCGTACCTGCGCGCGGGCAGCGCCGCGACCACCCTCGACCCGTCCGACCTGGACCCAGGCGTCCTGGGCTCAACGAAGGCACTGCTGTTCGGCGGCATCGTCGCCGGGCTGTCCGAGTCGTGCGCGAGCACGGTGCGCGCGGCCGCGCGGCTGGTGCGGGCGTCCGGCGGGCAGGTGGTGTACGACCCCAACTTCCGTCCCCGGCTCACCGCCGCCGAGCGCGCCGCCGCGCTGTTCGCCGCGCTGGCGCCCGACCTGACCGTGGCGCTGCCCTCGGCGCCCGCCGACACGTCCGCCCTGTTCGGGTGCGTCGACGCGGTCGAAGCGGCGGAGCACGTGCACCGGCTCGGGGTGCCGTACGCGGTGGTGACCCGGGGCGCGGACGGCATGCGGGTGTCCGACCGGGGCGCCGGCGTGGACCTGCCGGTGGTGCCGGCGCCGGTGGTGGTCGACGCCACCGGGGCCGGGGACTGCTTCGCCGGTACGCTCACCGCCCGGCTCGCCCTCGGCGACCCCCTGCTCGACGCGGCCCGCCTCGCCTCCGCCGCGGCCTCCCTGGCCCTCGGCGGCCGAGGCGGCACCGGCCTCATTCCCACCCTCACCCAATCCCGCACCCACCTCTCCACCCCCACCCCGACACCCCGTTGATCATGAACTTGTGGACGGGTTCGACGGAGTGTCGCCACCCTGGCGCCGTGATCGACTGCCGCGGGGTGGGGCGGGTGGTGGCTGGACGGTGCTGAGCTGATCGTGGAGTGGTGGCGGTGGGTGTGGGGCGATGAGCTCGGGTGCGTGACCGCGGTCGGTGGTGTGGCGCGGGGCTGGGCGGTTGGATGGGACCGTAGGCGCTGATCTTGAGTGGGTGATCGCCGTCTGTGGTTGGAACGTGAGGCTGGACGGCAGG
>NZ_JASAMB010000041.1 GCF_029948125.1 Catellatospora sp. KI3 | reverse complement strand
CCGCGTCCGCCTTCCGCGTCCGCCTTCCGCGTCCGCCTTCCGCGTCCGCCTTCCGCGTCCGCCAGCGAGGGGAGTCGGTAGGTGGGGACAGGGCGGGAGGGGTCAGAGCCAGCCGGCGGCGCGGGCGGCTTGGACGGCTTCCATGCGGTTGCGGGTGTTGGTCTTGCCGATCGCGGCTGACAGGTAGTTGCGTACCGTGCTCTCGGACAGGTGCAGCCGGGCCGCGAGGTCGGCCACGGTCGCGCCGTCCGCGGCGCTGGCCAGCACCTCGCGTTCGCGCTCGGTCAGCGGGCTCGGCCCGGCCGACAGCGCCGCCGCGGCCAGCGCCGGGTCGATCACGGTCTCGCCCGCCAGCACCCGCCGGATCGCGGCGGCCAGCGACTCGACCGGCCCGTCCTTGACCAGGAACCCGCGCGCCCCCGCGTCCATGGCCCGGCGCAGGTATCCGGGGCGGCCGAAGGTGGTCAGGATGAGCACCCGGCACTGCGGGGCCCGGGTGCGGAGCAGGGCGGCCGCGTCCAGCCCGGACAGGCCGGGCATCTCGATGTCGAGCAGCGCCACGTCGGGGCCGGTGCGCAGGGCGGCGTCCACGACCTCGTCACCGCGTTCGACCTGGGCGACTACTTCCAGGTCGGGCTCCAGGTCGAGCAGGAGCGCGAGCGCGCCGCGCATCATGCCCTGGTCCTCGGCGAGCAGTACGCGGATCATCAGGCCGCCTTCGGCATTACGCGGGTCGTCGGGCCGCCGGGGGAGTGCGGGATCATCGGGCCGCCTCGGGGGCGGTGGCGCGGAGGACGAAGCCGGTGCCGCCGTGGCTGGTGCTCAGGTCGATGACGGCGAGGGCTCCGCCGACCTGGGCGAGGCGTTCGGCCAGGCCGCGCAGGCCGTTGCCGTGGGCGGCGGGGTCGGCCGCGCCGCCGCGGCCGTCGTCGCGGATCTCGAGCTGCCACCGGTCGGGGCGGCTGAGGGCGATGACGCAGGTGTCGGCGCCGCTGTGGCGGATGACGTTGGTGGCGGCCTCGCGTACGACCCAGGCGAACGCGTCGTCGAGGTGCGGCGGCAGCGTCTCGTCGGTGGTCCGGACGGTGGTCTCGATGCCCGCGTCGGCCAGCGCCGCGCCGGCCCCGGTGAGCTCGGCGGCGAAGGCGCGGGTGCGGTAGCCGGTGATGGCCTGGCGTACCTCGGTGAGGGCGGTACGGCCGATCTGCTCGATGTCGGCGGCTTCGCGGGCGGCGGCGGCGGGGTCGCGTTCGGCGAGGCGGCGGACGACCTCGGACTTGACGACGATGACCGACAGGCTGTGGCCGAGCAGGTCGTGCAGGTCGCGGGCGAAGCGCAGGCGCTCCTGCTCGACGGCGGCGCGGGCGAGCTGGTCGCGGGTGGTGCGCAGCTCGCGGACCAGGCGCATGAGGCGGCGTACGACCAGGACGAGGGCGCCGGCCATGACCAGGTTGAAGGCGTTGTCGCCGATCTCGGACCAGTGCTGGCCGTGCAGGTGGCCGACGCCGATGAGCGCCCCGACGCAGCCGACCAGCCACAGGTGGGCCCACGGGGTGGGGTACAGGGCGGCGCCCGCGGCGGCGAGGTACAGGGTGAGGCCGGTCCAGCCGCCGGGCTGGGCGCCGTACGCCAGGGCCAGGGCCAGCCCGAGCGCGGTGAGCAGGCCCAGCATCGCGTGGTCGCGGGGCTTGGGCACGGGGTCGGGGTCGCCGAATCCGCGTACGACCACGGCCAGGTAGAGCGGGATGAAGGCGAGCAGGCCCACGACCGCGAACAGCACCGGGTGGACGTGCCCCGCGACGATGGCGCGGAAGGTGGGCACGAGCGGCCACAGCCAGATGGCGGCGAAGAGCACGCCCCGCCGCATGCCCTGCCGGTGCGCGGTCTGCTCGTCGACGCCCGAGGGCGGGTACGGCACCGCCGTACCCGCCCCGCGCGTGAACAGTCCGATCACTTCTGCGCCGCCGAGCGGCGGTACATCAGGGCGGCCAGGCCGCCGAAGACCACAGCCCAGCCGACCAGGATGGCCACGCCGCCCAGCGGCGGCGCCTTGTCCCCGGCGACCGACCAGCCGAGCTCGGCGTAGCGGTTGCTGGGCAGCCAGGTGGCGATCTTCGCGAGTGCGGCGGGCATCGCCTCGACCGGCACGAACAGGCCGCCGAGGAACGCCAGGCCGAACACGCCGAGCATGCTGGCGGGCTGGATCAGGTTCGGCGGCATCGAGAAGCCGAGGGCCAGGCCGAGCGCCGCGAACGGCAGGCTGCCCAGCCACAGCAGGCCGACCAGGGCGACCCACTGCGGGGCGGACAGTTCGACGCCGTTGCGGGTGGCGGCGATGACGCCGACCGCGGCCACCGAGGGGATCGCCATGATCGAGGCGAGCAGCGCCTTGACCGCGACGACCTGCCCGGGGGTGACGGGGGAGATGCGCAGCTGGCGCAGCCAGCCGGTGGCCCGCTCGTTGGCCACGCCGATGCCGACCGACATCACGCCGACCAGCGCGCCGTACGCCGCCATGCTCACCATCAGGTATGCCGCGACCTGCACCGAGCCGATCCGGTCGGCGGCGCCGGCGCTGCCGGTGCTGATGAAGTAGATGAGCACGGGCAGCACGACCGTGAAGACGATCACACGCGGGTCGCGGATGAGGCGCCGCAGCTCGAAACGCAGGTAGGCGGTCATCGGGCCGGCTCCAACTCGGTCTTGGCGGTGAGGGTGAGGAAGGCTTCTTCGAGTCCGGCGCCGGTGACCTCCAGGTTGGCCACCCGGTGGCCGCCCTCGAACAGGGCGCGGACGGTGACGTCGGAGTCGTCGCAGCGCAGCAGCACGCGCTCGCCGCGGGCCTGGGCGGACACCACGCCGGGCAGGGCGGTGAAGGCGTCGGCGTCCTGACCGGCGCGGTCGAAGCTGACGGTACGGCCGCCGGCCAGCTTCTTGATCTCGGCGCCGCTGCCGTCGGCGACCACCCGGCCCCGGGCGATCACGATGACCCGGTCGGCGAAGTCGTCGGCCTCTTCCAGGTAGTGCGTGGCGAACAGCACGGTGCGGCCGGTGGCGGCGTAGCGCCGCATCGCGGCCCAGAACTGCTGGCGGCTCTCCACGTCCAGCGCGGCGGTGGGCTCGTCCAGGATCAGCAGCTCGGGGTTGCCGGCCAGGGCGAACGCGAAGCGCAGCCGCTGCGACTGGCCGCCGGAGAGCTTGTCCGAGCGGCGGTCGGCGATCGAGGCGACGTCGGCGGTGGCCATGATCTCGTCCAGCGGCAGCGGGTCGCGGTACAGCGCGCGGGCGAGCTGCACCAGCTCGCGTACGGTCGCGCTGGCCGGGAAGCCGGACTCCTGCAGCATCGCGCCGACCCGCCCGGCCCGCACCGCGTCGGCGGGGGAGGTGCCGAACACCTCGACGGTGCCCGCGCTGGGGGTCAGCAGGCCGAGGATCATGCTGATGGTGGTGGACTTGCCGGCGCCGTTGGGGCCCAGCAGGGCCACGGTCTGGCCGCGGGCGATGGACAGGTCCACCCCGTCCACCGCCCGGACCGCGCCGTAGTTCTTCGCGACCGAGGTCAGCCGCACCGCGTCTGTCATGGGGACAACGCTAGGTCCGCGCCGTACCGGCGGGCAGAGCCGCCGATACGGAGTGCGGCAGGACAGATGTCCTAGGCCTTGCCGGGGACGATCGGGTCGCCGATCTTGACCTGGCAGTTGGGCATGCGCATGCGGCGGAAGCTGATCGCGCGCATGATGCCGTAGAAGTACAGCGAGCCCATGCGCTCGTTGCTCTTCGGGAAGTGCTGCTTGACCAGCTTCTTGATCTTGCGGCTCAGGATGAAGCTGTCCACGATCACGGCCAGGCCCAGCCCCAGCCACAGCAGGTTGCCGAACAGCGCCACGCGCGGGTCGCGCCACATCATCAGGAAGAAGATGATCAGCGTGGCGCCGAAGAAGTAGCTGCCGACGTTGCGGCGCGAGTCGACGATGTCGCGGACGAGCCGGCGCACCGGGCCCTTGTCGCGGGGCAGCAGGTGGCGCTCGTCGCCGCTGCGCATGCCCGCCATCGCCTCCTGGCGATCGCTGCGGGCCTGCTCGCGGGCAAGGCGCTTGGCCTCGCGGCGCTCCTCGGGCGTACGCGGCTGCTGCACGGCGGCGACGCGGCGGCGCTGCGAGGTGCGCTTCGGGGTGGCCTTGCCCTTACCGGGCGTATAGGCACGGGGACCCGCCGCCGCCTCGACCTCAGCCTCAGGCTCGGTCACGGCGGGGGCGTCGCTGGATTTACGGGAGAACAACGGCACGCCAGCAAGGGTACAGCGGCATCCGGGGATGGTGACACGGCGTCACGCGCGCCGCCCTCCCTCGGAATGTCACAGGTCACAAGAGTTGGGAAGGGGCCCTTCTACATCGCAGAGCGATAAGAAGGGCCCCTTCCTTACGTCTGTCAGCGGGAGACGGTGGCGCCGAGACCGGCGAGCTTGGCCTCGAAGTCCTCGTAGCCCCGGTTGATCAGGTCGACCCCGTGCACCCGCGAGGTGCCCTCGGCGGCCAGCGCCGCGATCAGATGGCTGAACCCCGCCCGCAGGTCCGGGATGACCAGGTCGGTGGCGTGCAGCTTGGCCGGGCCGGCGATGACGGCCGAGTGCCGGAAGCCGCGGCGGCCGAACCGGCACGGCGTGCCGCCCAGGCACTCCTGGTACACCTGGATGTTCGCGCCCATCTGGTTCAGCGCGCTGGTGTAGCCGAAGCGCTTCTCGTACACCGTCTCGTGCACCACCGACAGGCCGTTGGCCTGGGTCAGCGCCACGACCAGCGGCTGCTGCCAGTCGGTCATGAAGCCGGGGTGCACGTCGGTCTCCAGCGCCACCGCGCGCAGGTCGCCGCCCGGGTGCCAGAACCGGATGCCGCCCGCGACCGGGTTGTCGTCGATCTCGAACTGGCCGCCGATGCTGCGGAACACGTTCAGGAACGTGGTCATGTCGGCCTGGCGGGCGCCGCGGACCAGGATGTCGCCGCGGGTGGCCAGCGCGGCCGAGGCCCAGCTCGCCGCCTCGATCCGGTCGGGGATGGGCCGGTGCGAGAAGCCGCCGAGGTGCGGCACGCCCTCGATCTCGATCACCCGGTTGGTGTGCACCTTGATGATCGCGCCCATCTTCTGCAGGATGCAGATCAGGTCGATGATCTCGGGCTCCACCGCCGCGTTGCTCAGCTCGGTGACGCCCTCGGCGCGTACGGCGGTGAGCAGGATCTGCTCGGTGGCGCCGACCGACGGGTAGTTCAGCTCGTACTTGATGCCGTGCAGGCCGTCCGGGGCGGACAGGTGCAGGCCCTCGGGGGTCTTCTCGACCACGGCACCGAAGCGGCGCAGCGCCTCCAGGTGGTAGTCGATCGGGCGCGGGCCGATGTGGCAGCCGCCCAGGTCGGGGATGAACGCGTGGCCGAGCCGGTGCAGCAGCGGGCCGCAGAGCAGGATCGGGATGCGGCTGGACCCGGCGTGCACGTTGATCTCGTCGATGCCGGCCCGCTCGACGTTGGACGGGTCGAAGCGCAGCTCGCCGTCCAGCTCGCCGTTGCTGACCTTGACGCCGTGCAGCTCCAGCAGGCCGCGCACGATCTCGACGTCGCGGATGCGCGGCACGTCGTACATCACGCTCGGCGACTCGCCCAGGACCGTGGCCACCATCGCCTTCGACACGAGGTTCTTGGCCCCGCGGACCCGGACTTCACCCTGCAGCGGGTTTCCGCCGGTGACGACGAGCATGTCCGACAAGGCAGACCTCCTGGGTCGAGATTCGGGCCGGGCAGCAACTCTACGGCGGGGCCTGGTGGGCAACCACGGCAGCATAGCGCTGAGTGATGTGTGACGGAATACACGCGAAGCTTAAACAAGTACGAGCGCCGCTAATCGGACACGACGCTCGTACAGAGAGTGACAGATCGCCTACGGCAGGGCCAGCATCTGGTCCAGTGCCACCCGGGCGTGGTGCGCGGTGTCCGGATCGACCGTGATCTGGTTCGGCACCCGGCCCGCGACCAGCTCCTCCAGCGCCCACACCAGGTGCGGCAGGTCGATGCGGTTCATGGTCGAGCAGTAGCAGACCGTCTTCTCCAGGAACATGACCTGCTTGTCCGGGTGCTGCCCGGCCAGGCGGCGCACCAGGTTCAGCTCGGTGCCCACGGCCCACTTCGAGCCGGGCTCGGCCGCGTCCAGCGTCTTGATGATGTACTCCGTCGAGCCGACGTAGTCGGCCGCGGTCACCACGTCGTGGCGGCACTCCGGGTGCACCAGGATGTTGACGCCCGGCACCTGCTCGCGCATCGCCACCACGTTCTCGTACGTGAAGCGCCCGTGCACCGAGCAGTGCCCGCGCCACAGGATCATCTTCGCGTCGCGCAGCTGCTGGTCGGTCAGGCCGCCGTTTGGCTTGTGCGGGTCGTAGAGCACGCAGTCGTCCAGCGAGTAGCCCATCTCCAGCACGGCGGTGTTGCGCCCCAGGTGCTGGTCGGGCAGGAACAGGACCTTCTCGCCCTGCTCGAACGCCCAGTCCAGCGCCCGCTTGGCGTTGGACGAGGTGCACACCACGCCGCCGTTGCGCCCCACGAACCCCTTGATGTCGGCCGAGGAGTTCATGTAGGTGACGGGCACCGTCGACCCGGCGATGCCGAGGTCGCTGAGCAGGTCCCAGCACTGCTCGACCTGCTCCAGCACCGCCATGTCCGCCATCGAGCAGCCCGCCGCGAGATCCGGCAGCACCACCTTCTGCGCGTCGGAGGTCAGGATGTCGGCCGACTCGGCCATGAAGTGCACGCCGCAGAAGACGATGAACTCCGCGTCGGGGCGCGCCGCCGCCTCGCGGGCCAGCTTGAACGAGTCGCCCGTCACGTCGGCGAACTGGATGACCTCGTCGCGCTGGTAGTGGTGCCCCAGCACGAAGACGCGGTCGCCCAGCGCAGCCTTGGCCGCGCGGGCCCGTTCGACCAGGCCGGGGTCGCTGGGCGCGGGCAGGTCGCCCGGGCAGTCGACGCCGCGCTCGGAGTCGGGATCGACGCCGCGACCGAGCAGTAACAGCACAGGGGCCGAGGTTGATGCAGTCACGCCTCCATAGTCGCACCAACCACACCCGTCCTCACCGCCCGCAACCCTGTGGCCTGCCCCACGGTGTCGGGGCGCGGGCCGGGAAAGCGCTTTACTACTGTGCTGCCATGCGCGTGCTGATCTGTCCCGACAAGTTCGCCGGCACCCTGAGCGCGGTCGAGGCCGCCGCCGCGGTCGCCGAAGGCTGGCACCAGACCGCCCCCGGCGACGAACTCATCTGCCGCCCGATCGCCGACGGCGGCCCCGGCTTCGTCGAGGTGCTGCACGCCTCCGTCGGCGGCGAACTGGTCGAGGTCGCCGCCACCGACCCGCTGGGCCGCCCGGCCACCGGCTCGGTGCTGCTGGTCGACGGCCCGGCCGGGCCCACCGCGTACGTCGAGAGCGCGCAGGCCTGCGGCCTGCACCTGGTCGACCCGGCCGACCGCGACCCCAAGACCACCTCCTCGTACGGCCTCGGCGCGCTCATCCTGACCGCCGTCGACCGGGGCGCCGTCCGCGTCGTGGTCGGCCTCGGCGGCTCGGCCACCAACGACGGCGGCGCCGGGCTGCTGGCCGCCCTCGGCGCGGTCGGCCTGGCCGCCGACGGCACCCCGCTGGCCCCCGGCGGCGCCGCCCTGGCCGAGTGCGCGTCGCTGGCTGTCGACGCGACCCCGCTGCGCTCGGCCGCCACCGGGGCCGCGATCGAGCTGATCGCCGCGACCGACGTGGACAACCCGCTGACCGGGCTGCATGGCGCCTCGGCCGTGTACGGCCCGCAGAAGGGCGCCACCCCCGCCGACGTCACCCTGCTCGACGCGGCCCTGGCCCAGTGGGCGCAGGTGCTCGGACGCGACCTGCCCGGCTGCCCGGCCGGGCTCGCCGACCTGCCCGGCGCCGGTGCGGCGGGCGGGCTGGGCGCGGCGCTGCTGGCCCTCGGCGGCCGGGTCGCCTCCGGCATCGACCTGGTCCGCGAGCTGACCGGCCTGGACGAGGTGATCGAGGAGGCGGACCTGCTGATCACCGGCGAGGGCTCGTTCGACCACCAGTCGCTGCGGGGCAAGGCCATCTCGGGCCTCGCCGGGGCCGCCCGCGACCTGGGCATCCCGTGCGTGGTGCTGGCGGGCCGGGTCACCACGGGCCGCCGCGAGCAGGGCGTGGCCGGGGTGACCGAGGCGTACGCCCTGGTCGACCACTTCGGCGACGTCGCGACGGCCCTGGCCGAACCCGCCCGCGGCCTGCGTGAACTCGCCGCCCGCCTCGCCCGCCAGTGGTCCCGCTGACCCCAGCGGGGTCAAGTTGCCGGGCAGTCGGGGGTATGCAACGTTGCATACCCCCGACTGCCCGGCAACTCAGATGATCTAGACCTCAGATCACGTCGAGGGCGGCCTGTTCGGTACGGGCCGCGGTGCGCCCCCGCAGCACCGCGGCGAGCAGCCCGAGCAGGGAGATCACGGTCACCAGGCCGATCGCGACCGGGAAGGTGCCGGGCAGGTGGCCGGCGGTGATGCTGTCCTCGCCGACGACCGCAGTGGTGGCCGCGAGCGCGATCGCGCCGCCGACCTGCAGCGAGGTCTGCACCAGGCCGGAGGCCAGGCCCTGCTCGTCGTCGGCGATGCCGCTGGTGGCCTGGACGTTCAGGGCGGAGAAGGTGAGCGCGAAGCCCGCGCCGAGCAGCACCGCCGTGGGCAGGATCACGCCTGCCACGTCGGGCTGGGCGTCGGCCCGCAGGAACAGGGCGTACGCGGCGACGAAGGCGAGCATGCCGGTGGCGATGAGCCGCCGGGTGCCGTACCGGGTGATCAGGGCTCCGGCGACGGAGCCGGAGGTGGCCACGATCAGGCCGGTGGGCAGCAGCGACAGCGCCATCTGCAGCGGTGACCAGCCGAGCACGCGCTGCAGGTAGAGCCCGAACACGAACTGGAAGCTGAGGTAGCCGCCGCTGACCGCCATCGCGGTCAGGTTCGCCCGGACCAGGTTGCGGTTGGTGAAGACGCCCAGCCGCACCAGCGGGTGCGCCACCCGGCGCTCGATGGTGAGGAACGCGGCGGCCAGGGCCGCGACCAGCAGCAGCGAGCCGACGGTACGGAGGCTGAGCCAGCCCGCGGCCGGCGCGTTGACCACCGTGAACACCAGCAGGAGCAGCGCGGCGGTGGAGGTGGCCGCGCCGAGCAGGTCCTGCCGCCCCGGCGCCCGGTGCGCGTTCTTCGGAATCAGCTTGATGCCTGCGACCAGCGCGATCAGGGCCAGCGGGGCGGGCAGCAGGAAGGTGACCCGCCAGTCGATCTGGGTGAGCAGGCCGCCGAGGATCAGGCCGGAGGAGAAGCCGCTGGCGCCGAAGACGGTGTAGATGCCCAGCGCCCGGTTGCGGACCGGGCCCTCGGGGAAGGTCGTGGTCAGGATGGACAGCCCGGCGGGGGCGGTGAAGGCGGCGGCCAGGCCCTTGACGAAGCGGCTGGCGATGAGCAGCGCGCTGCTGTCGACCAGCCCGCCGATCACCGAGGCGCCCGCGAAGACGGCCAGCGCCACCAGCAGCACCCGGCGCCGGCCGAGCAGGTCGGCGGTGCGCCCGCCGAGCAGCAGCAGCCCGCCGTACCCGAGGACGTAGCCGCTGACGATCCACTGCAGCGAGGTGGTGGACAGGCCCAGGTCGGCCTGGATCGCGGGCAGGGCCACGCCGACCATCGAGATGTCCAGGCCGTCGAGGAACAGCACGGCGCACAGCACCAGCAGCGTGCCCCAGAGGCGGGCGGTCCACCGCGCCGGGTCGGCCACGTCGCCGGTGCGCTGCGGATCGTCGGGGGTCGCGGGGGTACGGGGTGTGTCGGTCGACGCGAACGTCGTGGTGGAAGCCATGCGCCGTACACTAGATGCATGTGCATTGAATGCACAAGCATTAAATGTTTGTGCATTTTGTGTGCGCGCATGCTAAGCTGCCCGGGTGGCTGAAAACGCGATCGACGTGCACGAGTGGCGGGACCTGTCCCGTCGCTACGCGGCGCTGTCGTGCGCGTTGGAGAACGCGCTCAAGGACGGCCACGGGCTGGGCATGAGCGAGTTCGAGGTGCTCGACCGGCTCGCCGAGGCCGACCACGAGAGCCTGCGCATGCAGGAGCTCGGCAGCAGCGTGCACCTCAGCCAGAGCGCGCTGTCGCGCACGGTGGCCCGGCTGGAGAAGGAGGGGCTGGTCGAGCGGTGCCTGTGCGCCGAGGACCGGCGCGGGGTGTTCGTGCGGCTCAACGACGCCGGCCGCGAGCGCCACGCCCAGGCCCGACCGACCCAGCGGGCCGTGATCAGCGCCACTCTGACGCCTGCCGCCCCGCGCTGACGGGCGGCGACCGTGAGGCGGGATAGGGAATCAACCCGCCCCGCGCTAGCGTTACCTCGAAGGATTATCCGCACTTCACGCTTGGGGAGCACCACGTGACGACGCCCGACATCAAGACGGACGGCATCAACCTCACCGAGGTCGCGGCCGCGAAGGTCAAGGCCCTGCTGGAGCAGGAGGGTCGTGACGACCTCCGGTTGCGGGTCGCCGTGCAGCCGGGCGGCTGCTCGGGGCTGCGCTACCAGCTCTTCTTCGACGAGCGCTCGCTCGACGGGGACATCGTCAAGGAGTTCGGCGGCGTCGAGGTCGTGGTCGACCGCATGAGCGCCCCGTACCTCACCGGCGCCACGGTCGACTTCGCGGACCGCATCGACGCCCAGGGTTTCACCATCGACAACCCGAACGCGGGCGGCTCCTGCGCCTGCGGCGACTCGTTCCACTGAGCCGGAGGCTCAGGGGGAAGCGAAGGCTCCGTCACTGAGACCGGTCTCGACTGAGATCAGCAACACGCAGCGGCACTCGACAACACGCGAGTGCCGCTGTTTCGTGTCCGGCCGTTAGGCTTTGCGGGCCCGTCCCCGCCGACCTGAGGTCAGTCATGAACAAGCTGTGCGTTACCGGATCCATCGCGACAGATCACCTGATGCACTTTCCGGGCCGCTTCGCGGACCAGCTCATCGCTGACCAGCTCGACAAGGTCTCGCTGTCGTTCCTCGTCGACGACCTGGTGATCCGGCGCGGCGGCGTGGCCGCCAACATCGCCTTCGGCCTGGGGCAGCTCGGCCTGCGGCCCGCTCTGGTCGGCGCGGTCGGCGCGGACTTCGCCGACTACCGCTCGTGGTTGGAGCGCCACGGCGTCGACTGTGACTCGGTGCACGTCAGTGAGGTGGCACACACCGCCCGCTTCGTCTGCACCACCGACGAGGACCTGTGCCAGGTCGCTTCGTTCTACGCCGGTGCCATGAGCGAGGCGCGCAACATCGAGCTCAAGCCGGTCAGCGACCGCCTCGACGGGCTCGACCTGGTCATCATCAGCGCCAACGACCCGGTGGCGATGGTGCGCCACTCGCAGGAGTGCCGCGCGCGGGGTTACGCGTTCGCCGCCGACCCGTCGCAGCAGCTGGCCCGGATGGGCGGCGAGGAGGTGCTGCAGCTCATCGAGGGCGCGCAGTACCTCCTGACGAACGAGTACGAGAACTCGCTGCTGGAGCAGAAGACCGGCCTCACCTCGGAGCAGGTGCTCGACCGGGTGCGGATCCGGGTGACCACGCTCGGCAAGAACGGCGTCGTGGTCACCGGCCGCGAGATCGGCACGATCCGGGTGCCGGTGGCGCGCGAGATCCAGGCGTACGACCCCACCGGCGTCGGCGACGGCTTCCGCGCGGGCTTCTTCGCCGCCCTGTCCTGGGGCCTGGGCCTGGAGCGGGCCGCCCAGACCGGCGCCCTGGTGGCGACCCTGGTCCTGGAGACCGTCGGCACCCAGGAGTACGAGATCGACCCCGACAACTTCCTCAAGCGCCTCGCCGAGTCCTACGGCGAAGCCGCCGCCGCCGACGTCCGCCCGCACCTGGCCGGCGCCACCCTCTGACGTCAGCTGCTCCGACAGTTTCGGGGAAGGTGCTGGAATCGACGCCAAGATTCCTGCACCTTCCCCGAAACCGCACCCCGGCGACGGCGACGGCGACGGCGCGGGCGGTGGTCAGCTGACGCGGCGGACGTCGTAGGCGGGGGAGCCGTCGACGGAGACTCCGCCCAGGTACTGCTGGGCGCGCATGCGGCACCAGGCGGGAATGTCCACGGCGGCCGCGGGGTCGTCGGCGAGTACCCGGATCACGGCGCCGACCGGGATGGACGGGAAGCGCCGGGCCAGCGCGATCACCGGCAGCGGGCAGCGCTGGCCGAGGCAGTCGAGCGTCTCCAGCGGTTCGGTGCTCACGGTGCCTCCGGGGTTCGTGCCTGCGGGCCTCGCCCCGCCGCGTCCTCGCACTTCACAGTCCGACCTCCGCGCGCAGGTCCGCGACGATCCCGGGCAGCTCGGCCAGGAAGCGGTCGACCTGGGCGGCGGTGGTGCCGCGGTGCAGGGAGAGCCGTACGTTGCCGTGCGTGAGCACGCCCATGGCGGCCAGCACATGGCTGGGCACCAGGGTGGACGACGTGCAGGCCGAGCCGGAGGAGACCGCGAAGCCGCGCCGGTCCAGCGCGGTGAGCAGCGCCTCGCCGTCGACGTACAGGCAGGAGAAGGTCACCACGTGCGGCAGCCGGTCGACCGGGTCGCCGACGATCTCCACGTCGGGCACGGTCGCCGCGACGGTGGCCCGCACCCGTTCGACCAGGGCGGACAGGCGGGCGGCCTCGGCGGCCGACTCGGTGTGCGCGGCGTGCAGCGAGGCCGCGGCGGCCACGATCGCGGGCAGGTCCGGAGCGCCCACGGCCCGGCCGGTCTCCCGGTCGTCGGCCGGGTACGGCGACACCCAGCGGGTGCCCTTGCGCAGCACCAGCAGGCCCACTCCGGCCGGGCCGCCCCACTTGCGGGCGCTGCCGGTGAGCAGCTGCCAGCCGCCGGGCACCGGCACCCGGCCCAGCGACACGGCCGCGTCCACCAGCAGCGGGACCCCGGTGGCGGCGCACGCCGCGGCGGCTTCGGCCACCGGCTGCACCGTGCCGACCTCGTGACTGGCGCTGATCAGGCAGGCCAGCGCGGTGCCGGGCGCGGCGACCGCCGCGCGCCACGCGTCCAGATCGGCCCGGCCGAGCAGGTCGACCGGCACTTCCACCTCGGCGCCGCCCGCCGACACGTGGCGCTGCCCGGCGTGCAGCACGGCCGAGTGCTCGATCGCGGAGCGGACCAGGGTCGTGCCGGCGCGGCGGCGTCCGGCCAGTCCACCCAGGACGGCGGCGTGCACGGCGGCGGTGCCGCTGGCGGTGAAAGCGACCTCGTCCGGGCGTACCCCCAGCACCTCGGCGACCGCGGCCCGCGCCGCGTCCAGCAGCCGGCGCGCCCGGCGGGCCTGCGTGTAGAGCTTGCCCGGGTCCGCCCAGCCGTCGTCGAGGGCCGCGAGCAGCGCTTCTCTGGCCACCGGGTGCAGCGGCGCGGCGGTGGCGGCATCGAAGTACGCCGCCGACACGTCCTCGTCGCGGTCGATAGGCCCAACCTGCCGGGGATCTGCCACCCTCCGACGGTATCGTGATCTAGCGGTGGCGGCTCGCGCCGCCGTCGGTCAACCCGCGGACACGCCGGTTTACCGGGCCGACCCCAGGCCCGGCCGGAGGCCCTGGGTCGAGTACTCTGCGACCGTCGGTCACGCCCTCATCGGTGCGTCCGAAGGTGGCGCTGCTAGTAGGAGGCAGGAGCAGGTGGTGGCAACACGAGCCCGCAGACGAGCCGTCGGCCTGAGCGCGATGTCGGTCGTCGCGGTGACACTGCTCGGTGGATGTGACGTCGGTTCGGCATTCGGCGGCTTCGGCTGGCCGCAGGGCGGAATCACCGAGCAGTCGCAGCGCATGTATGACCTGTGGATCGCCTCCGTGGTCGCCGCCCTGCTGGTGGGCGTCTTCGTCTGGGGCCTCATCTTCTGGTGCATCGGCATGTACCGCAAGGGCAAGGTCGGCTCGGAGCTGCCCACGCAGACCCGGTTCAACCTGCCGATCGAGATCCTGTACACGGTGCTGCCGTTCCTGGTGATCTCGGTGCTGTTCTACTACACGGCCGTGATCCAGACCGACGTGAACAAGGTGTCGGCCAACCCCGACGTCACCGTCGACG
This sequence comes from Catellatospora sp. KI3, assembly GCF_029948125.1. Lineage (GTDB taxonomy): Bacteria > Actinomycetota > Actinomycetes > Mycobacteriales > Micromonosporaceae > Catellatospora. The sequence goes on along the minus strand of NZ_JASAMB010000041.1, from coordinate 19,698 downwards.
TGGTCGCGTTCAAGTGGAACTGGCAGTTCAACTACCCCGAGGGCAACGACGTCGGCGCGCCGGTGGTGGAGAGCACGGTCGGTGACAGCAGCTACATCCCGATCGTGGTCATCCCGATCAACCGGACCGTGCGGTTCCGCGAGCACAGCCAGGACGTCATCCACTCGTTCTGGGTGCCGGAGCTGCTGTTCAAGCGCGACGTCTTCCCGGGCAACGTCTACAACGAGTTCCAGGTGACGGCGACGAAGGAAGGCCACTACGTCGGCCGCTGCGCCGAACTCTGCGGCACCTACCACTCGATGATGAACTTCGAGCTGCGCGCGGTGACCCCGGAGAAGTTCGCGCAGTACGTCGCCGCGCTCAAGGCGGGCAAGACCACCCCGCAGGCGCTGGAGGCGATCGGCGAGAAGCCGTACGCCACCACCACCACGCCGTTCCCGACCAAGCGTGACGCGGAATAAGGGCTGAGCAACCATGAAGACGGAATACCGGATCTTTCTCGGCGTCTCGCTGTTCCTGATCGTCGCCGCGGTGGTCTACGGCTGGTGGACCGACCACACCATGGGCGGCATCGAGTGGATCGGCACCGCCGCGCTGGTGATGTCGACGCTGCTGTGCCTGATGTGCGGCGGCTACTTCTGGTTCGTGTCGCGCCGCATCGACCCGCGCCCGGAGGACCGGCTCGACGCCGAGATCGCCGACGGCGCCGGTGAGCTGGGCTTCTTCAGCCCGGGCAGCTACTGGCCGTTCGGCATCGCGCTGTCGGCGCTGATCGCCTCGCTCGGCCTGGTGTTCTGGATGTGGTGGCTGATCGCGCTGGGCATCATCTGCGTGCTGCTGTCGGCCTCGGCGCTGCTGTTCGAGTACTACACCGGCACCCGCCGCACCGCGGAGCACTGAGGACATACGGATGAGCGGCCCGGCTCCCCTGGGGGAGCCGGGCCGCTTCGCGTTCCGGGTGTGCGGTGAATCTCAGGCGGCCGAGTACTTGGCCTCGGTCGCGGCGTTGATCCAGCGGTCCAGGGTGCTCGCGGCGGCGCCGGAATCCACCGCCGCGGCGGCGCGCTCCAGATTGCCGCGTACGGCCTGGGCCAGCTCGGCGGCGATGGTGTCCGGATCGGCCGGACCCAGGTCCTGCTGGGCCCAGTCGTGCGCGGTCAGCGCCACGGCCGTGTTGCCCAGCACCGCGTCGCGGACCGGACCCGTCTCGCCCGCGAGCAGCCGCCGGACCACCTCGGCGTTGTAGGACACGTCCCCGCCGCTGAGGTCGCCGGCGACCGACCGGGGCACCCCGACCTCGGCCAGGTCCAGCACCAGAGGGGTCACCCGCCCGCCACGAGCCAGCCAGAGCCGCGTGGGGGCCGCGGTGGTGATCTCATCGAGGCCGTCCTCGCCGCGGGCCACCAGGACCGTGTCACCGCGCTCGGCGAAGACCTCGGCCATCACCGGCGCCATGCGTACGTCCGCGCAGCCGACCACGGCCGAGCGGGGCCGGGCCGGGTTGGTCAGCGGGCCGAGGAAGTTGAACGCGGTCGGCACGCCCAGCTCGCGGCGGGGGGCGCCGGCGTGGCGCATGCCCGGGTGGAACCGGGCGGCGAAGCAGAATCCGATGCCGACCTCGTCGGCCACCGCGGCGACCTGCTCGGGGCCGAGATCGAGCGGGATGCCGAGGAACTCCAGCACGTCGGCGGTGCCGCAGGACGACGAGGCGGCGCGGTTGCCGTGCTTGACCACGCGCGCGCCCGCGCCCGCGGCCACGATCGCGGTCATCGTGGAGATGTTGACGGTGTGGGCCTGGTCGCCGCCGGTGCCGACGACGTCGAGCGAGGCCAGGCGCTGCGCGTCGGTCTGCGGCATCGGGGCCGAGGCCGCCAGCATCGCCGCGACCAGGCCGCGCATCTCGCTGGGGGTCTCGCCCTTGGCCCGCAGCAGCAGCGCGAACCCGGCGATCTGGGCGGGCGTGGCCGCGCCGTCCATCACCTCGCCCATGGCCCAGGCGGTTTCGTCGGGGGTCAGCTCCTCCCGGCGCAGCAGCGCGCCGAGCAGTCGTGGCCAGGTGTGCTGATCGCCCATGAGGGCCTCCCGTGACAGGGGCGCCCGCCGCCGCGGCCGTCCCGTGCCGTCTGCGCGCTTGGCGGCGGCACGGGCGGTCGCGACCGCGGGCTCGGCGGTTGGAGGGGCGTGGCGCGCCCTCGGATCAGGCCGTGACGACCTGGTCCTGCGCCACTTCGCGGTGCAGGATGTCGGCGATGGCGCGACCGGTCTCGATCGGGTCGAGCGGGTGCACCAGGGTCACGTCGACCCGCGCGTACGCGGCGAGCCAGCGGTCGGCGGCTCGGGCGATCACGACGCAGGTGGGCGGGCAGTCGTCGATCTCGTCCTTGAGCTGACGCGCCACGCCCAGGCCACCGCCGGGGCTCGCTTCGCCGTCCAGCACCAGCAGGTCGATCTCGTAGTCGTCCACGAGCTTGACGCACTCGCCGTAGCTGGACGCCTCGACGAACTCGACGGTCAGGTCCTGAGCGGGGTGCTCGCCGATGGCCAGCCGCATCCGGTCGCGGACCGTGGCGTCGTCGCTGTAGAGCAGGACGGTCTTGGTACTCATGGGCACATCCTAGAGGTTGGCGTGATCGAGCGGTTGCGCGGAGCGTGCGGCGGCGGCGAGCGCCTCCTGGCGGTCGAGTTGGCGGTCGACGCGGGCCGCCTCCAGCCGCGACTGGCGGATCCACTGGGCCACCAGGATGCCGAGCATGGTGACCGAGACGAGTTCGCCGCCGGCCCACAGCACCCCGCCCGCGGTGACCTGGTCGTCCCACGGGTCGACCCAGCTCAGCCCGAGCGACGGGTACCAGTCGCCGCCGAGCAGGGTGGTGGACTGCATGATGGTGAGCCCGAGAACTGTGTGGAACGGCACGCTCAGCAGCATCAGCAGCGCCCGCGCCGGGTACGGCCAGCGGCCGGGCAGCGGGTCGCGCCCCAGCAGCGGCCAGAAGAACAGGCAGCCGGTGGCGATGAAGTGCGCGTGCATCACCTCGTGCAGCCACTCGTGCCGCAGGGTCAGCTCGTACAGGCTGGTGAAGTACAGCGCGAACGGGTTGGCGATGAAGATCGCGAACGCGGTCAGCGGGAACGCCAGCACCGCGGCGACGCGGCTGTGCAGCACCGCCAGCAGCACCCGGCGGGGGCGGGGCGGCAGCGTGCGCAGGGCGAGGCTGACCGGGGCGCCCAGCGCCAGGAAGATCGGGGCGACCATGGACAGCGTCATGTGCTGCACCATGTGCACGCTCAGCAGGGTGGTGTCGTACGAGCCGAAGCCGGTGACGGAGACCACGGCGATGAGTGCCAGGCCGCCGAGGAAGGCCAGCGTGCGCCCGATCGGCCAGCGGTCGCCGCGGCGGCGCAGGGTGTGCGTGCCGTACAGGTACAGCGCCGCGGCCAGCACCAGACCCACCGCGAGCCACGAGTCGAGCCGGGTCTGCGTGAAGACCGCGGTGAGGCCGAACGGCGGCACCGGGTCGCCGGAGATCGCAACGGCCGAGGTCAGCGGGCTGAAATGATCGACAGGGGGCACGGATCGAGGCTAGACCGTGGCGGCGGACACGCCGGGGCCGGGCCACGACACGCCGCCAACCAGGCACCCCGACGCTCGCCGATGCAGGTCGGGGGCAATAATGACCGCGTGACTGCCGCCTCAGCCATCGACAAGAGCAGGATCCACTCCCTGACCAGGCCGAACATGGTCAGCGTCGGGACGATCGTGTGGCTCTCCAGCGAACTCATGTTCTTCGCGGCGCTGTTCGCGATGTTCTTCGCCATCCGCGCAGCGGATTACAGCCAGTGGGAGAAGCACTTCCACGTGCTGAATCTGCCCTACGCGCTGTTCTTCACGACGATCCTGGTGCTGTCTTCCATCACCTGTCAGATCGGCGTGCTGCGCGCGGAGCGCGGCGACGTGTACGGCCTGCGGTTCTGGTTCACCATCACGTTCCTGATGGGTCTGACCTTCGTGCTGGGCCAGGTGAACGAGTACATCAACCTCGTCCACGAGGGCATCAAGATCAACGCTGACGGCTACGGCTCGATGTTCTACCTCACGACGGGCTTCCACGGCCTGCACGTGACGGGCGGTCTGATCGCCTTCATCATCTACCTGATCCGCACCACCATGGGCCGGTTCACCCCGGCGCAGGCGACCTCGGCGATCGTCGTGTCGTACTACTGGCACTTCGTCGACGTGGTCTGGGTCGGCCTCTTCTTCATGATCTACCTGCTGGAGCGGATGTGAGCTCGGCCATGAAAAACGAAACCACCGTGCCGGCGCCGGGTGCCCCCCGGCAGCGCGGCCGGGTCAGCCGACGGATGTCCGGCGCCCTGCGGATGTTCGCGGCGCTGATGTTCGCCGGCGGTCTCTACCTGACGTTCGCCCCCGGCGTGCAGGCGCAGGGCGCCGCGCCGATGAGCGACGCCGCCCAGGCCGGCCAGGCGCTGTACGACACGTCGTGCATCACCTGCCACGGCAACAACGCCCAGGGCGTCGACGGCCGCGGCCCGAGCCTGATCGGCGTCGGCTCGGCGGCCGTCGAGTTCCAGGTGGAGACCGGCCGCATGCCCGCCGCCCGCCAGGAGGCGCAGGCGGAGCGCAAGCAGCCGCAGTTCACCACCGACCAGGCGCGCCAGCTCGGCGCGTACATCCAGGAGCTGGGCGGCGGCCCGCAGCTCCCGGCCGGCGAGGACTTCGCGAGCAAGGGCAAGGTCTCGCGCGGCGGTGAACTGTTCCGCATCAACTGCTCGTCCTGCCACGCGTTCTCGACCGGCGGCGGCGCGCTGTCCAGCGGCAAGTACGCCCCGACGCTGACCGAGTCGACCGACCGCCAGATCTACGCGGCGATGCTCACCGGCCCGCAGAACATGCCGGTCTTCGGTGACACCGAACTCGACCCGCAGGACAAGTACGACATCATCGCCTACGTGCGGGCCCTGCAGGACGACCAGGACCCGGGCGGCTGGGGCCTCGGCCGCTTCGGTCCGGTGACCGAGGGTCTGGCCATCTTCCTCGTCGGTGTCGTGGCCCTCGTCTTCGCGGCCCTCTGGATTGCAGGTAAGTCATGAGCGAGTCGAACACCCAGGTCGTCGACCTGGACGACCCGAACCTGACCACGTTCGACATCGTCCGCGAGGGCGCCCGGCGTGACGGGATCGAGATCGTCCACTACGAGCCGCAGTACCCGGCGGGGTCGAAGGGCGAGAAGCGCATGGTGCGCATCGTCTCGTTCTTCTTCCTGCTGACGGGTCTCGCCTCCACCGCTTTCGTGGTCGCCTACATCTGGTGGCCGTGGGAGTACGAGATGGGCGCCAACGCCAGCAAGCTCTACACCCCGATCCTGGGCCTGACCCTGGGCCTGGCCCTGATCGGTGTCGGCCTGGGCATCCTGACCTGGGGCAAGAAGCTGCTGCCGCACGAGATCGCGATCCAGGACCGGCACGACGGCCCGTCGGACCCGGTCGAGCGCAAGATCACCGGCGAGACGCTGAAGTTCATCGGCAGCGAGCTGAGCGTGGCCCGCCGCCCGGCGCTGAAGCTGTCGCTGCTCGGCCTGCTGCCCCTGGGCGCGGCCGCGGCGGCGCCGCTGATCGGCGGTCTGATCAAGGACCCGCACCACCCGGACATCCTGTTCAAGACCGGGTTCGCGGGCGCCACCAAGGAGAACCCGATCAAGCTGGTGCGCGACGACTACACGCCGATCCGGCCGGAAGAGGTGAGCACCGGCGGCCAGATCACGGTGTTCCCCGGCATCCCGGGCGGGGTCAGCAACAAGTACGCCGACTCGCCGACCCTGCTGATCCACCTGCGCGAGGGCGACGCCGAGGCGCTGCGCGCGAACCTGTACGAGATGAACCAGGGCAGCCCGTGGCAGAGCTACGTGGCGTACTCGAAGATCTGCACCCACGCCGGCTGCCCGGCCTCGCTGTACGAGCAGCAGACCAACCGCCTGCTCTGCCCGTGTCACCAGTCGCAGTTCCTCATCACCGACAACGCCAAGCCGATCTTCGGTCCGGCGACGCGCTCGCTGCCGATGCTGCCGATCACGGTCGACAAGGATGGCCACTTCGCGGCCACCGGTGACTACAAGGTGCCGGTCGGCCCGGCGTTCTGGGAGAAGTCATGAAGCGTCGCAAAGTCGATCTGAAAGCCCTGCCGGGCAAGTCGGCCGAGGCGGTCGACGCCCGGCTGCACGTGGCCACCCCGCTGCGGTCGCTGCTGAACAAGGTCTTCCCGGACCACTGGTCGTTCCTGCTGGGCGAGATCGCGCTGTTCTCGTTCATCGTGCTGCTGCTGACCGGCACCTTCCTGGCGCTGTTCTTCGAGCCGTCGATGCAGGAGGTGCACTACAACGGGTCGTACGTGCCGCTGCAGGGCGTGGAGATGTCGCGGGCGTACGAGACCGCGCTGAACCTCTCGTTCGACGTGCGCGGCGGCCTGGTCATGCGCCAGATGCACCACTGGGCGGCGCTGCTGTTCATGGCCGCGATCGTGGTGCACATGATCCGCATCTTCGTGACCGGCGCGTTCCGCAAGCCGCGTGAGCTGAACTGGATCATCGGCCTGTCGATGTTCTGGCTGGGCTTCACCGAGGGCTTCGCCGGCTACTCGCTGCCCGACGACGCGCTGTCCGGCACCGGCCTGCGCATCGCCTCGGCGATCATGCTGTCGATCCCGGTGGTCGGCTCCTGGGTGACCACGTCGCTGTTCGGCGGCGAGTTCCCCGGCGAGATCATCCTGTCCCGCCTGTACATCGTGCACGTGTTCCTGCTGCCGCTGATCCTGCTCGGCCTGGTCACCGTGCACCTGGCACTGGTGTTCATGCAGAAGCACACCCAGTGGCCGGGGCCGGGCCGGACCAACAGCAACGTCGTCGGCGAGCGCATGTTCCCGCGGTACGCGCTCAAGCAGGGCGGCTTCTTCATGCTCGTCTTCGCGGTGATCGCGCTGATGGGCGGCCTGTTCCAGATCAACCCGATCTGGCTGTTCGGCCCGTACGAGGCGGCTGTCGTCTCCGCGGGCAGCCAGCCCGACTGGTACGTCATGTTCCTGGACGGCTCGACGCGTCTGATGCCCGCGTGGGAGATCAGGGCGTTCGGGTACACCATCCCGCCGCTGTTCTGGCCCACGGTGGTGCTGCCGGGCATCCTGACGGTGCTGCCGATGGCGTACCCGTGGATCGAGGCGCGCTGGAAGAAGGACAAGGGGCACCACAACCTGCTCCAGCGTCCGCGCGACGTGCCCGACCGCACCGGTCTGGCCGCCATGGCCCTCACGTTCTACATGGTGCTGACGATCTCCGGCGGCAACGACATCGTCGCCGACAAGTTCCACATCAGCCTGAACGCGATGACCTGGGCGGGCCGCATCGGCCTGCTGGTGCTGCCGCCGCTGGCGTACTACGTCGCCCGCCGCATCGCGCTGGGCCTGCAGCAGCACGACCGCGAGGTGCTGGCGCACGGTGTCGAGACCGGCATCATCAAGCGCCTGCCCAACGGCCAGTTCGTCGAGGTGCACCAGCCGCTGGCGCCCGCCGACGACCACGGCCACACCGACCTGCCGTACGTCGGCTGGACGGTGCCGAAGAAGATGAACCGGCTCGGGGCCCTCGGCCCGGCGGTCCGGGGCTTCTTCCGGCCGATCGAGCAGGCCGCCCCGCCGGTCCAGCAGAAGCAGGTCGAGCCGCCGCCGACCCGCGAGGAGATCACCAGCGGCAAGCACTGACGGCTGAGCACGCAGTCACACGAACGGAAGGGCGACCGCATGACGCGGTTGCCCTTCCGTCATATCCTGCCCTGGTACGGCTACGGGGAGGTGGCGTAATTGGACGCGCTGGCCGCGATGCAGGCGCTGGCGACAGCCGAAGGGCGCACCGACCCCTATCCCTGGTACGAGCGCCTGCGCGCCGCCGGACCGGTGCTGGCCCTGGGCGAGGGCTTCTACGTGGTCACCGGCTACCAGCAGGCCGACCGCGTGCTGCGCGACCCGTCGTTCCTCGCCACCGACGCCGCCGTCCTCGACCGTACGCTGCCCGGCTGGCGCGCCTCGGCGGCCTGGCGCTGGCTCGGCCGGACCATGCTGTGGCGCAACCCGCCCGACCACGGCCGCCTGCGACGGCTGGCGGGCTCGGCCTTCACCGCCCGGCGCACGGCCCAGCTGCGCCCCGACGTGGTCCGCCTCGTCGACGGCCTGATCGACGGCATGGCCGGACCGGACCCGGTCGACTTCATGGACGCGTTCGCCTTCCCGCTGCCGGTGGCGGTGATCTGCGCGCTGCTCGGGGTGCCCGAGTCCGACCGCGACTGGTTCCGCCCCCGCGCCCACGACCTCACCCTGGCCCTGGAGGTCTTCGCGGGCGACCCCGACAGCATGGGCCGCGCCGACACCGCCGCGGTGGAGCTGGAGGACTACTTCGTCGGGCTGCTGGCGCACCGGCGCGCCCACCCCGGCGACGACATGCTCAGCGACCTGCTGGCGGCGGGCGCGGCCGGGCAGATCGGCGGCGCCGAGATGGTGGCGCACCTGGCCCTGCTGCTGGTCGCCGGGTTCGAGACCACCACCAACCTGCTCGGCAACGGGCTGGCGGCCCTGCTGGCCCGGCCCGACCTGACCGCCGAACTGCGCGCCCACCCCGAACTCGCCGGCGCGTACGTCGAGGAGATGCTGCGGTACGACCCGCCCGTGCAGGCCACCTCGCGCCACGCCGGGCAGGACCTGGCACTCGACGGCGTCCCGCTGCCCGCCGGGGCCGAGGTGATGGTGCTGCTCGCGGCCGCCGCCCGGGACCCCGGGCGCTACGCCCGGCCGGACCGCTTCGACCCGCACCGCGACCCGGTGCCGTCGCTGTCGTTCGGCGCCGGGGCGCACTACTGCCTGGGCGCGCCGCTGGCCCGGCTGGAGGCCCAGGTCGCGTTCCCGCTGCTGCTGCGGCGCCTGCCGGGGCTGCGCCTGGCCGGTCCGGCACTGCGCCGCGACCGCCTGGGCTTCCGCGGCTTCGCCGCCCTACCGATCATCGCCTGACCCCACCCCGCGCGGACCACCCCGCGCGGACCACCCCGCGCGGACCGCGCCGTGCGGACCACCCCGCGCGGACCGCGCCGTGCGGACCACCCCGCGCGGCCGCGCCGCGCGGCCGCGCCGCGCCCTGCCGCGCCACGCCGCCCTGCCGCCGCGCGGCTGGGTGCAGTTTCGGGGAAAGTGCTGGAATCCCGGCCAAGATTCGTGCAGTTTCCCCGAAACTGCACGCCGGGCGCCGGGCGCCGGGTGCGGGGGTTGTGCGGATCTCGCGTGTGCGGGTCCTGCGGGGGGCGGGGAAGTGGGGTGGGTCAGGAGGGTTGGCGGGCGGGGAGCCAGGCGGTGATGCGAGCGGCCAGGGGAGCGCCGGCTCTGACCCATACGAAATGGTTCAGGGGTAGGCCCGCGTCGTCGCTGCTGAGGTGCTCGCGGTGGACCGCGGCGCCGGACAGCAGCCCGGCGAGCTGGTCCACGACGGCGCTCGGGGTGTAGCGGTCGTTGTCGACGCTGACGACCAGCGCCGGTACGTCGATCGCGGCCAGCTGCTCCGGCGTGCAGACCGAGGCCGGGAACCGGCCCCGGCGCGCGGAGTACGCCCAGTCGCGGATGACGCCGCGCGCCTGGCGGCCGCCGAAGCCCCAGCCCGGCCAGACCCGCAGCAGCGCCGAGACCGCGCCGATGGTCTGGGTCATGGCCAGCACGGCCAGCCGCTGCCCGCGCCGATAGTTCCGCCAGTACGGCAGCCCGACCGCGATCAGGACCAGCCCGTCCACCCCGGCGCCGCCCCGGCGGGCCAGGTGCATCACGCAGGCCTGGCCGCCGAGGGAGTGTCCGAGCAGGATGGTGCGGCGTCCGGCCCGGTGCTCGGCCAGCGCGTCGAGCACCGCGCCGACGTCGTCGACCGTCTCGGCGTAGCCGTAGCCGCTGGACCGGCCGGGTGCGGGCGTGCTGGCGCCGGTGCCGCGCAGGTCGGCCACCGCGACCGCGAGGCCGGCCTGGTTGAGGCCGGCCGCGAAGCGCTTGTAGTAGCCGGCGGGCACGCCCATCGCCGGGAACAGCACGACCAGGGGCGCGGCCGGATCGTCGACCGGGTGGAGCTGCACGGCCAGCCGGTCACTGCCACGGTCCACGCTCAGCTGCATGTCCGGCAGCGTAGCGAGCCGAGGTTACCGACGGGTAGACGCCGCTGGTGTGAAAAAGGCCGCGCCGTCCGGTGTCAGAACCCGATCGCGAACGCCTGCTCGAGGTCATGCCGCGAGTACGACCGGAACGCGATGTGCGTGTCGGTGCTCAGCACCCCCGGCACCTTCGAGATCCCGCCCGCGATCACCTCCGCGATGTGGTCGAACTCGCGCACGCGCACGATTGCGATGAGATCCACCCCGCCCGCCACGGAGTACACCTCACTGACCCCCTCCAGATTCGCCAGCTCCTCTGCCACCTCGGGAATCGCATCGGTAGCGCAGTCGATCAGAACAATCGCCGTGATCATGCCGTGGCCTCTCCTCTGTCCCGTTGATCATGAACTTGTGGACGTGCTCGTCGGTGTGTCATACCCCTGGCGCCGTGATCGACTCGCCTGCCCGACCGGTCCCGCTCGCAGTCGCTAGGTGATCACGATGCCGGGGTGGTGACACGCCGTCCAGTACGTCCATAAGTTCATGATCAACCATGCGGAGCGGGCCGTCAGCCGGCTGGGACGGTCAGGGAGGTGCCGACTCGGATGGCGTCGGTGAGGGATTCGGTGGCGGCCACCTCGGCGCCGGGCCAGAGGACGCAGCGGGTGATCTTGCCGTGTACGCGCGCGTCGGGGCCGATGACGCTGGTGGTGGCGGTGCCGGTGAGTTGGGCGCCGGGGGCGATCAGGTTGTCGCCGGCGGCGGCGTGCAGGTTGGCGGCCAGGTAGTCGGCGGGGGTGCCGCAGTCCAGGTAGAGGCCGCCCAGGGGGACGATCTCCAGGCGGCCGGCGCGTTCGGCGGGGCGCCAGGTGGTGCGGGCCAGCTCGGCGGGCAGGTCGGACAGGGCGGCCGCGTCGGCGGCGGGCAGCAGCGAGGCCCCGGCGAAGTTCCAGCCGAGGAACGGGTCGGGCTTGTGCGCGCGTACGCCGTGCAGCCGGACGTGCTCGCCGTCCCACCCCGACAGCAGCGCCGCGAGGTCGCCGCTGTCGGTCGCCACGTACGCGTCGGCGTTGAGCACCATCACGGCCCGCCCGGCGATCCAGCGGCGCAGGTTGCCCAGTGCCCCGGCCGTGCCCAGCGGCTGCTCCTCCACGCTGACGTGGGCCCGCGCCCCGACGTGCGCGACGACCTCGTCGGCCAGCCAGTGCGCGTTGACCGCGACCCGGTCCGGGCCGGACAGGCCGATCGCGGCCAGGCGCGCGAACGCGCGGTCCAGCAGCGGCACGTTGCCGACCGGCACCAGCGCCTTGGGCAGTAGCGACGTCAGCGGGCGCAGCCGGGTGCCGAGCCCGGCGGCGAGCACCACGGCGCAGAGGTCGGCGGGGGCGGCGGTCATCGGGCGGCCGGCCGGGCGTCGGCGGGCGCGTCGGGCCCGATGCCGAAGTGGGCCAGCAGCCGGGCCGTGGCCGGGGTGATCACGGGCAGCTCGTCGAGGGGGTGCCAGCGTGCCTCCCACACCTCGGCGCCGTCGACGCTGAGCTCGGTGCGCTCGGCGGGCACCCGCGCGGTGAAGACCGTGTCCACCCAGTGGCCCCTGGTATGGATGACGGCGTTGGGCACCGCGGGCTGGATCTGGTCGGGGCGCAGCACGATGCCGGTCTCCTCGGCGGTCTCCCGGCGGGCGCCCTCGATCGGCGTCTCATGCTTGCCGAGCAGGCCCGCGGGCAGGGTCCAGCCGCGACCGGGCGGCTGGCGCAGCAGCAGGATGCGGCCCGGCTCGGGCGCCTCGCTGTCGAAGAGCAGCATGACCGCGCCGACCGAGTAGCGGGCCGTGGCCAGCTTCACCATCCGCTGCCGCCACTTCGGCGGGATGCGGTAGAACACGCCGTAGCCGAGGGCCACGAGCCTGGTGCGCAGTGGCGAACGGCGTCGGATCACCTGGACAGGGTAGACGACTTGCGGCGCTGCGCCGCGTCACCGCCGTCGCGCGTTGGGGGCACGAGATTGGCCTGCCGCTCGCGCAGCGCGTCGCCCTGCAGGTCGACGCTGGCGATCAGCTGGTCGACCACGGTGTCGGCAGTGATCTTGTGTTCGGCCACGGCCATCAGCAGGGTGTCGAGATCCGGATAGCCCATCGCCACGGCCAGGTCGGCCAGCCGCTGCTCGTCGGCGAGCGCCCGGTCGTGGCGGCGCAGCGCCAGCCCGATCGCGGCCCGGCCCAGCTGCAGCCGGTCGCTGACCGTACCGGCGGCGACCTCGGGCTCGGTGAAGCGGCGGCTCAGCCGCAGGCGCGCGTTGGGCGACTTGACGAAGTCCAGCCACTCCTTGCGCGGGCCCGGGTGGTTGCGCGCCCGGCTGACCAGGATGTCGACCACGTCGCCGTCGGTGAGGACCGCGTTGAGCGGGGTGAGCACGCCGTTGACGGTCGCCGCGACGCAGCGGTCGCCGGTGCGGGTGCCCAGCTCGTACGCCACGTCGACCGGGCTGGCCCCGGCGGGCAGCAGCAGCTGGCGGCCCCACGCGAACACCTGGATCTGCTGCTCGGCCAGGTCGCAGCGCAGCGTCTCGACGAACTGCACCGCGTCCGGGGCGGCCTGCTCCAGGTCCAGCGCCCGGCGCAGCCACGCGTGCTCGCCGCGCTGGCGCTGGTGCGGCGGCGTCGGCTTGGGCGTGCTGCGGGTGGTGAACAGGTTCAGCGCGGTGCTGCGGCGCGAGGGCCGGGTCGGGTAGCGGTACGGGGCGACGACGCCGTACTCCACCGCGCGGTGCATCTGGTCGGTGCGGATCAGCACCTCGACCATCTGGTCCTCGGGGCCGAGCACGGTGGTGTGCAGGGAGCGGTAGAGGTTGTTCTTCGGGGCGGCGATGAAGTCCTTGAACCGCCCCGGGATCGGCTTCCACTGCTGGTGTACGGCGCACAGCGCGGCGTAGCAGTCGGGGTCGTCACCGTCGAGGATCACCACGACGCGGGGCAGGTCCATCGGCACCGGGCTGCCCGCCTGCTGGGTGTCCTTCCAGATCGAGTAGTAGTGCCGGGGGCGCGGCTCGACCAGCCCGGCGAGCTTCTCCTTGCGCAGCGCGCCGGTGCCCAGCTGCACCACCTCGGCCATGTACTCGTTCCAGCCGGGCCGGTTGGAGACCACGTTGTCGATGCGCTGGTACTCGTCCGGGTCGAGGAAGAGCAGGACCTTGTCCTCGAGCTCGCGCTTGAGCGCCTGGATGCCGAGCCGGTCGCAGAGCGGCACCAGCACCTCGCGGGTCGCCCCGGCGATGCGGGCGCGGGAGGCGGCCGAGCGGGCGTCCAGGGTCTTCATGTTGTGCAGCCGGTCGGCGAGCTTGATCACCAGCACCCGGATGTCCTGGCCGGCGGCGACGATCATCTTGCGGATCGTCTCGGCCTCGGCGCGGGCGCCGAAGTGCGCCTTGTCGAACTTGGTCACTCCGTCGACCAGCAGCGCGATGTCGGGGCCGAAGTCGGCGCGCAGCTGCGGCAGCGTGTAGCTGGTGTCCTCGACGGTGTCGTGCAGCAGCGCCGCGACCAGGGTGGTGGTGTCCATGCCCAGGTGGGCCAGGATCTCGGCGACGGCCAGCGGATGGGTGATGTACGGATCACCGCTCTTGCGCATCTGCCCGTGGTGCATGCGCGCCGCCACCGAATACGCCCGGCGCAGCAGGTTGGCGTCGGAGCCGGCATGGACCCGCCGGTGCGCCTTGATCAGAGTGGCCACGGGGTCCGACGGGTTCTCCCGCGCGCCGGACCAGTTCAGCATCGCTCGCAGCCGAGTGGTGAGCAGGCTCTCCCCGGCCCGCCCCACCGGGACCGTCGGCAGCGCCCCCGCGTCCGCGTCCACTCAGGACACCCCCCTCGACGTGCGGAGGGTCACCGGCTCGGAACAGCGGAAGGGCTGCTCCCGGTCCGGGACGGGACACGTCCGCGAGATTGCGAGATATCGGTCCATAGCCTAGTAACGAACGTCGGCGCCGATCGGTCAAGAGTTTTCATGCATTCGGACACAGTCCGGACACGGAATGCCCGAACGGTCAGCCCGCCGTCACCGGAACCGGCTGGGTCAGCCGCCGCCACCGCGCCGCCCCGCGCACCGGCGACGCCCAGCCCGCGGAGGTCTCCACCAGCCGCGTCTCCGGGCGCTCCAGCCAGTCGAGGATGCGCTCGGTCTCCTCCGGGGTCGCGCACGGGGTCGGCCCCACACCGCCGAGCACCGTCTCGGCCGTGGGACGCAGCGCGTCCAGCACCCGGCGCGGGTGCACCTGCGGGGCGGAGGTGGCGGCGGCGGCCAGCCGTCCATACCGGATGATCGCGATCTCCCAGCCGCCCTCGGCGTTGCGGCGGGCACCGATCAGCTCGGCGATCGCGGTCAGCGCCGACAGCCGCTGCATGCGCACCGCCGCCCGCAGGAACGCCGCCAGCCGGTCGCGCACCGCCGCCGCGTCCTCGAACCGCTCCGCCTGCGACAGGACCCGCATCCGCGCCAGCAGCGGGTGCACCACCGCGTCCGGGTCGCCGCTGAACGCGGCGCGGACCGGGGCGGCGGCGACGCGGTCGTACTCCTCGGTGGAGATGGCCAGCAGGCACGGGGCCGGGCACTTGCCCAGCTCGGCCAGCGCGCACGCGGCCGAGGCCCGGCGGGCCGACAGCTTCGGCGCGCACTGCCGCAGCGGCAGCGCCTCGTGCAGCGCGTCCACGGCCGCCTGGGCGACGTGCCGCCCCGCGAACGGGCCCAGGTACGCCGCGCCGTCGGCGGCCAGCACCCGCACCACCGACAGCCGCGGATAGGGCTCGTCGGTGAGCTTTAGCCACAGCACCCGCTCCGGGTTCTTGGAGCGCCGGTTGTACGGCGGCGAGTGCGCCGCGATCAGCCGCAGCTCGCGCACCTGCGCCTCCAGCGCGTGCGCGCACTCGACCGCCTCCACCCGCTCCGCGATGTGCAGCATCTCCTTGATCCGCGCGCGCCGCTCGGCGGCGGTGAAGTAGCTGCGCACCCGGGTGGCGATGTCGTTGGAGGTGCCGACGTACAGCGGGCGGCCGTCGCCGGCGCGGAACAGGTACACCCCCGGCGCGTGCGGCAGGCCCTCGGCCAGGTGCCGCTTGGCCCGCTGCGCCGGGCTGACCGCCTTGACGAACTCGATGGTCTCGCCCAGCGTGGTCACCCGGTGCCCGCCCAGGCGCCCGATCAGCGCGTGCAGCACCCCGACGGTCGCCTTCGCGTCCGCCAGCGCGCGGTGGTTGGGCTGCTCCGGAATGCGGAAGTACGCCGCGAGCGTGCCGAGCTTGCGGTTGGGCACCTCGTCGCGCAGCAGCACCCGCCGCGCCAGCGCCAGCGTGTCCACCACGCGCGGGTTGGGCCACGCATACCCGTGCGCGGCGCACGCGGCCTTCAGGAACCCCACGTCGTACGCCGCGTTGTGGGCGACCAGCACCGCGCCGCGCAGGAACTCCAGCAGCGGCGGCAGCACCTCCCCGATCGGCGGCGCGGTGACCGTCATCGCGGTGGTGATCCCGGTCAGCACCGTGATGAACGGCGGGATCGGCACCCCCGGGTTGACCAGCGTGGCGAACTCGCCCAGCTCCTCGCCGCCGCGCACCTTCACCGCGCCGACCTCGGTGATGCCGCCGCCGTCGGGCGCACCGCCCGTCGTCTCCAGGTCGAGCACCACGAACGTGGTGTGCCGCAGGTCCAGCTGGAGCGGGTCGGCCAACATCGCGTCCAGCGTCGGCTGCTCGAAACGGTCGCCGGGGGAGCGCTGGCCCGGGACCGGGCTGTTCGGGTCGGGACGGTTCGGGGACGGCACGAACCGCACGCTAACCGTCCGGTGTGACAGTGGGCGGTCGGCGCACAGGGACAGCCGCCAACCTGAGCGACAAGATCGGTATGTCGGTGGAAGACTAGGGGGATGTCGGCCGCTGAACTCTCGTTCGAAGCTTCCTCCGGGGAGCCCTTCGAGGCTGCCGACTTCGCGCCCGAACCGATCCTGCCCGAGCCCATCCGCCAGCGGGTCATCGCGATGGCGGCGGCGGTCCTGACCTCGCTGCCCGGCGACGAACTGCCCGTGCCGCTGCGCAAGGTGGCCAAGTTCGCGCCCAACCGGCGCGCCCGCCTCGGCGGCGCCCAGATCGCCACCCAGCTGTCCGGCGACCCCCTGTTCCGGCAGCGGATCAGCGGCAAGGTGCTCGCCGACGCCGGTGAGCTGGGCACCGCCGTGCTGGGCGGGGTGGCCCCGGCCGCCGCCGACCCGATCGAGGTGGCCGCCCTGGCCTACCTGGCCAGACCCGACGGCTGGCGCGACCTGCTGGACGTCGCCGGTCAGACCGTCGCCGCCGAGGCGGAGAGCTCGGCGGTGGCCGAGCAGATCCGCGAGGCGCAGGCCAGAGCCGCGCGCGCCGAGCACGACCGGGCCGTGGCGCGCGTCGAGGCCGACAAGCTGCGCGACGAACTCGCCCGGGTACGCGAAGAGCTGGGCCAGGTGCGCGAGGAGGGCCGGACCGCCGCCAAGGGCCTGCGCGAGTCCCAGGCCGCCCTCAAGCGCGCCAACGAGCTGCTCGCCATCGAGAAGGGCCGGGCCGCCAAGGGGCACGGCGACCACGAGGCGGAGCTGCGCCGGCTGCGGTCCCGGGTCGCCGACCTGGAGGCCGCCGCTGGGGACGCGCGGCAGGCCGCCCGCGACACCCGGGCCGTCGACGACGCCCGGCTGTGGCTGCTGCTGGAGACGATCGGGCAGGCCGCCGTGGGGCTGCGCCGGGAACTGGCGCTGGACCCCGCCAAGATCCTGCCCGGGGACACCGTCGCCGCCGCGTACGCCGACACCGCCAGCGCCCCCACCGCCGCCAACCGCGCCCTGGACGCCGACGACCCCGGCCGCCTGGCCCAGCTGCTCGCGCTGCCCAAGGCCCACCTGGTCGTCGACGGCTACAACGTGACCAAGCGCGGCTTCGCCGAGATGTCGCTGGAGCAGCAGCGCAACCGGCTGATCACCGGCCTGGGCGGGGTCGCCGCGCAGACCGGCGCCGAGGTCACCGTCGTCTTCGACGGCGCCGACCGGGTGCACGGCCTGCCCGCCCCGCCGCGCGGCGTCCGGGTGCTGTTCTCCCGCAAGGGCGAGACCGCCGACGAGGTCATCCGCCGCCTGGTCCGCGCCGAACCGCCGGGCCGCCCCATCGTCGTCGTCTCCTCCGACCGCGAGGTCGCCGACGGCGTCCGCCGCCACGGCGCGTACCCGATGAACTCCGAATCCCTGGTTCGCCGCCTCACCCGCAGTTGAGCTGTTACATGCGCGCTCCGCTACGCGGCCTTAATCGGTGTCATCCTCCGCCGCGCTGCGGATGACACCGAGCGGCCGCTGCGACGGAGCGCTCTAGGATCGGGCGGGTGAACAGTCGTGGCTGGGCGTGGGTGGCGTTCGGGGTGCTCGGGATCGCGCTGATCGTGGTCGCGGCGGTGCTGGTGCCGTGGCACCGGCCGCCCGCGCCCCGCGCCGACCAGCTCGACGCGCTGACCCAGCTGCCCGCCGACCGGGTCGCGCGGGCCAGGGCGCTGCGCGGCGAGACCAGGCTCATCTCGTACCCGAGCATGGTCCTGGGTCTGCTCGTGGCGCTCCTGCTGGGGCTGACTCCGCTCGGGGCGAAACTGGTCGACCTGGTCCCCGGACCGTGGCTGGCCAAGGTGCTCGGCGGCGGCTTCCTGGTGCTGCTCATCGGCGAGCTGGTCACGCTGCCGTTCGCGGCCTGGGCGCACACCGTCTCGGTCCGCTACGGGCTGTCGACCCAGAGCTGGGGGCCGTGGGCCGTCGACCAGCTCAAGGGGTACGCCATCGGCGCCGTGCTCGGCGCGGTCGCCCTGCTCGGCTTCTTCGGCCTGACCCGGCTCGCCCCGAACTGGTGGTGGGCCTGGGCCGCCGCCGGCGCCGCCGGACTGGTGGTGCTGCTCAGCTTCATCTTCCCGGTCCTGGTCGAACCGGTCTTCAACAAGTTCACGCCGATGGAGCCGAGCCCGCTGCGCACCGAGCTGATGGAGCTCGCGCAGCGCGACGGGGTGCCCGTCCGCGACGTGCTCGTCGCCGACGCCTCGCGCCGCACCACCGCCGTCAACGCGTACGTCAGCGGGATCGGCCCCACCCGCCGCATCGTCGTGTACGACACCCTGCTGCGCGAGGCGCCGCCCGAGGAGATCGTCTCCGTCGTGGCGCACGAACTCGGCCACGCCAAGGACGGCGACGTGGTCGTCGGGACCGTGATCGGGGCGCTGGGGGCGGCGCTGGCCGTGGTCGGGCTGTTCCTGCTCGGCGGGTGGGGGTGGCTGCTGCAGCGGGCCGGGGTGGACTCGATCGGCGAGCCGCGCGCGATCGGGCTCCTGCTGGCGGTGGTGACCGTGGTGGGGCTGGTGGCCGGGCCGGTGCAGTCGTACGTGTCCCGGCTGATCGAGGCGCGGGCCGATGAGCACGCGCTGCGGCTGACCGACGACCCGGCCGCGTTCGAGCGGATGCAGCAGCGGTTGTCGCTGGTCAACCTGGGTGATCCGGACCCGCCGGTGTGGGAGCAGACGCTGTTCGGGAGCCACCCGACGACGGTCGAGCGCATCGCGGCGGCCCGCGCGTACGCCCGAGGACTCCGGTAGGGGTTCACCGTCGGCCACCGCGCTGCGTTGTGTGGCGGCTGCGCTGCGTTTCGTTGGGCCGCTGGGCGAGTCGGCCGTTGGGTGAGTCGGCCGTTGGGTGAGTCGGCCGTTGGGTGAGTCGGCCGTTTGGGCGAGTCGGCCGTTTGGGCGAGTCGGCCGTTTGGGCGAGTTGGCGGCTGGGCCGTTGGGCGTTGGGGCCGCTGGGCGGCTGCGCGGGCGGCTCGCTGGGCGGCTGCGCGCCGCAAGATCGGCGTTTGCGGACGTGGGCGGTGCAACGAGGATCGTCTATCGGGTGATTGGTCCCGAAGGGTGGGAGTGGTGGCTCGGATGATCGCTGCTTGCGGTCATTGGCGTGCGCGGCCCGGGTTCGAAGTCCGGGGTTCTGGCCGCACATGCTGATCTCCATCCGATGATCGTCGTTTCCGGCCCGAACCGCCCTCCTGGGGCCACATTCCGACCCCGAACAGCGATCTTCCCTCATCCCGCCCCGTTCTCCCGACAAGATCGCCGTTTGTGGCCGCCCACGGTGCAACGGAGACCATCGATGGGCTGGATCGGCCGCGTAACTTCGACGCGGCCCGGCCCGGCCTGGCCCGGCCCGGCCCGGCCTGGCGCGGCCCGGCCTGGCGCGGCCCGGCCTGGCGCGGCCCGGCCTGGCGCGGCCCGGCCTGGCGCGGCCCGGCCTGGCGCGGCCCGGCCTGGCGCGGCCCGGCCTGGCGCGGCCCGGCCTGGCGCGGCTCAGCCCGGCCGGTGCGGCCGGGTGCGGTGTGGTGCGGATGCGCTGCCGTTTCGCGGGGTCTGGGCAGCGCGCCGGTTCTCGAGCATGGAATTGCGGCCGGAAGATCGGCGTTCAGGGTCATCTGCGTGGCCGACGCGGGTTGGGCACCCAAAGGTT
>NZ_JASAMB010000040.1 GCF_029948125.1 Catellatospora sp. KI3 | reverse complement strand
AGGAGCGGTGAAGTCGTGACCGCCGTAGCACCAGACCAGCTCACCGGTACTGCCCTGCGGTTCCCGCAGGGCTTCCGGTGGGGCGCGGCCACGGCCTCCTACCAGATCGAAGGCGCCGCCAGCGACGACGGCCGCACTCCGAGCATCTGGGACACCTTCTCCCGCACTCCGGGCAAGGTGTTCGAGGGGCACACGGGTGACGTGGCCTGCGACCACTACCACCGGTACCGCGACGACGTGGCGATCATGGCCGAGCTCGGCCTGGGCACCTACCGGTTCTCGGTCGCCTGGCCGCGGATCAAGCCCGACGGCTCCGGCCCGGTCAACGGCCGCGGCCTGGACTTCTACGACCGCCTCGTCGACGAGCTGCTGGCCAAGGGCATCTCGCCGATGGCCACCCTGTACCACTGGGACCTGCCGCAGGTGCTGGAGGACCGGGGCGGCTGGACCAACCGCGACACCGCGTACTACTTCGCCGACCTGGCCGCCGCCATGGTGGCCAAGCTCGGCGACCGGGTCGCGACCTGGACCACGCTCAACGAGCCGTGGTGCTCGGCGTTCCTCGGCTACGCCTCGGGCATCCACGCCCCGGGCCGCCAGGACGCCAAGGCGTCGTTCGAGGCGCTGCACCACCTGCTGCTCGCCCACGGCCTGGGCGTGCGCGCCCTGCGGGCCGGCGGCGCGCGGGAGGTGTCGCTGACGCTGAACATGACCTCGGTCCGGCCGCTGAACCCGGCCGACCCGCACGACCAGGCGGCCGCCCGGCACATCGACGGCCTGCAGAACCGGATCTTCCTGGACCCGGTGCTGCGCGGCTACTACCCCGACGACATGCGGGCGCTGTTCGACCGGTTCGGGGCCGCGCACGTGATCAAGCCGGGCGACGACGCGGTCATCGCCTCGCCGATCGACCTGCTCGGGGTGAACTACTACCAGCCCGCGCTGGTCCGGGCGAA
The DNA here is from genome assembly GCF_029948125.1 of Catellatospora sp. KI3. Classification (GTDB taxonomy): domain Bacteria; phylum Actinomycetota; class Actinomycetes; order Mycobacteriales; family Micromonosporaceae; genus Catellatospora. Next base: position 34,114 of record NZ_JASAMB010000040.1, on the reverse strand, counting down.
GATCGGCGCCACCGCCGGGCTGACCAACCCCGGCAGCGAGGGCATCGAAGAGGTGCGCCAGCCGCACCCGGTCACCGACATGGACTGGCCGGTCGACCCGTCGGGCCTGTACGAGCTGCTCATGCGGCTCGCCACGGACTACCCCGACACCCCGCTGATGATCACCGAGAACGGGGCCGCGTACGCGGACGTCGTGGAGGACGGCCGGGTGCACGACACCGATCGGATCGGGTTCCTGGAGGGGCACCTGCGGGCCGTGCACGCGGCCCTGTCCGAGGGTGCCGACCTGCGCGGATACCTCGCCTGGTCGCTCATGGACAACTACGAGTGGGGCTACGGGTACGGCAAGCGCTTCGGCATCGTCCGGGTCGACTACGACACCCAGCGGCGCACCGTCAAGGACAGCGCCCGCTGGTACGCCGAAGTGATCGGCCGCAACGGCCTCGAGTAAGGCAGAGGCCGGGCACCACCGCCTGCTTGGGGGAGTGGCAGGTGCCCGGCCTTCTCGGGTGTCCCGGTAGGGGGTGCCCGCAGCGGGACGCGCCGGACCAGAGCCCGGCGCGTCCCGTCAGCTGTCTCTACCGGACGCTGTGTCTACCGAACGACACGCGGCACGACCAGCGGCGTACCGGTCTCCGGGTCCTCGATGATCCGGCACGGCAGCCCGAACACCTGCTCGACCAGCTCCGGCGTGACCACGTCACCGGGCGCGCCCTCCGCCACGACCGAGCCGCCCCGCATCGCGATCAGGTGCGTGGCGTAGCGGGCGGCCTGGTTCAGGTCGTGCAGCACCGCCACCAGCGTGCGCCCCTGCTGCTGCAGCGTGCGGCACAGCTCCAGCACCTCGATCTGGTGCGCGATGTCCAGGAACGTGGTCGGCTCGTCCAGCAGCAGCAGCGGCGTCTGCTGGGCCAGCGCCATCGCGATCCAGACCCGCTGCCGCTGGCCGCCGGACAGCTCGTCGACGGCCCGGTCGGACAGGTCGGCCACGCCGGTGGCGGCCATCGCCTCGGTGACGATCCGCTCGTCCTCGCGCGACCACTGGCGCAGCAGGCCCTGGTGCGGGTACCGGCCGCGCGCGACCAGGTCGGCCACCGTGATGCCGTCCGGGGCGATGGACGACTGCGGCAGCAGGCCCAGCCGCCGGGCGACCTCGCGCGTGGGCAGCGACGAGATCGCCTGCCCGTCCAGGTGCACCTGCCCCTTGACCGGGCGCAGCAGGCGGGACAGCGCGCGCAGCAGCGTCGACTTCCCGCACGCGTTCGGGCCCACGATGATGGTGAACGAGCCGTCGGGGATGGACACGCTCAGCCCGGTGGCGACCACGCGCCCGTCGTAGGCGAGGGTGAGGTCGTCGGCGGTCAGCCTGGTCACGGTCTGCTCCTGGGGGGCGGAGGGACTGGGGTGGGTGGTCATATGCGGCCGGCCCGGCGCTGCTGGTACAGCAGCCAGACGAGGTAGACGCCGCCGAGCAGGCCCGTGAGCACGCCGACCGGCAGTTGGGTGCCGCCGAACGCGTGCTGGGCGGCGCCGTCGGCGGCCAGCACCAGCCCGGCCCCGACCAGTGCGGCGGGCAGCAGGTTGGGGCCGGGCGCGGCGGTGACGCGCCGGGCGAGCTGGGGCGCGGTCAGCGCCACGAACGCGATCGGGCCCGCCGCCGCGGTGGCGGCCGCGGTGAGCAGCACCGCCGCGGCGAGCTGGACCAGGCGGGTGCGGTCGGCGTGGATGCCCAGCGCTCGGGCGGCGTCGTCGCCGAGTTCGAGGGCGCGCAGGGCGCGGCCGCCGAGCAGGACCACGGGCGCCAGCGCCAGCACCGCCGCGAGCAGCGGCCATACGTGGGCGGCGTCGCGGCCGTTGAGCGAGCCGGTGAGCCATACCGTGGCGCGCGTGGCGTCGAAGAACTCGGCCCGGGTGAGCAGGTAGTTGTTGACGGAGTTCAGTGCGGCGGCGATGCCGATGCCGACCAGCACGATGCGCTGGCCGCTGCTGCCGCGCCGCCAGGCCAGCAGCCACACCGCGAGCCCGGCCAGCAGGCCGCCGGCGGCGGCGCCGATGCTGGTGCCGACGGCCCCGGCGTTGACCAGCACGATCGCCACCAGCGCGCCGGTGGCCGAGCCGAAGCCGAAGCCGACCACGTCGGGGCTGCCCAGCGGGTTGCGGGTGACGCTCTGGAACACCGCCCCGGCCAGCCCGAGCGCGACGCCGACCAGCAGCGCCACGGCCACGCGCGGCAGCCGCAGCTCGGTCACGATGAACCGCTGCGCCGGGGTGCCCTCGCCCAGCAGCACCTCGACCACGTCCGGCGGCGACATCGGGAAGTCGCCGAAGCCGATCAGCCAGACCGCCAGCGCGAGCACGGCCAGCGCCACGATGAGGCCCGCGACCAGGGCACGGGTGGGCGTGCGCAGCGACAGGGCACCGCCGCGCAGCACGGTGCGGCCGGCGCTCACCGCTGCACCGTCCGGCGGCGGACCAGCGCGACGAACACGGGCGCGCCCAGCACCGCGACGGTGATCCCGGCCTGCAGCTCCGAGGGGCGGGCCGCGATCCGGCCCAGCACGTCGGCCGCCAGCAGCAGCGCGGGGGCGAGCAGCGCGGCGTACGGCAGCAGCCAGCGCAGGTCGGGGCCGCTGAGTGGGCGGACCAGGTGCGGGGCGAGCAGGCCCAGGAACACGATCGGCCCACAGGCGGCGGTGGCCGACCCGCACAGCAGCGTGATCGCGATCAGGGCCAGGGCGCGGGTGCGGTCGGTGCGGGCGCCCAGCGCGCGGGCGGCGTCGTCGCCCAGTGCCAGGGCGTTGAGCGGGGCGGCCAGCAGCAGCGCCAGCACGATGCCCGCGAGCAGGATCGGCGCGACCTGGCCGAGCACGTCGCGGTTGGCCGAGGCCAGTGAGCCGACCGTCCAGAAGCGCATGATGTCCAGCGCGGCGCTGTCCAGCAGGATCACCGCGCTGACGTAGCCGGTGAGCGCGGCGGTGAGGGCGGTGCCGGCCAGGGCCAGGCGGACGGGGGTGGCGTGGCGGCCGCCGCCGAGGGCGTACACGATCGCGCTGACGACCGCGGCGCCGAGCAGGGCGAACCAGAGGTAGCCCGACAGCGAGCGCAGGCCGAGGAAGCTGGCGGCGCTGACCACGGCGGCGGCCGCGCCCGCGTTGACGCCGAGCAGGCCGGGGTCGGCCAGCGGGTTGCGGGTCAGCGCCTGCATGACGCTGCCCGCCAGGCCCAGGGCCGCGCCGACGAGCAGGCCGAGCAGCGTACGGGGCAGGCGCAGGTCGTGCACGATGACGTGGTTCTCGCGGCCGTCGGGGTGGAGCAGGCCGGTCCAGACGTCGGCGAGCGGGACCTGCTTGGTGCCCAGCGCCAGGCTGGCGGCGGCGACGGCGGCCAGCAGCAGCGCGGCGGCGAGCAGACCCGCGGCACGCGGGATGGGGTGCGTCCGTGCAGGTGGGACTGGAGATGCGAGGGGTGGTTCAGCCGGGGGCATGGGCTTAGGTTAGCCTACCCTCACCGCAGCCCGCTCGGCGGGAAGCAGCTCAGCCGTACCCCCGAAAGAAGGCACCATCATGGCACGTCCCACGAACCTGACCCGTCGCGGCTTCCTCGGCGCCGCCGGCCTGGCCGGTCTCGGCGCCGCACTCGCCGCCTGCGGCGGCACCGACACCCCGGCCGCCACCGCGACCCCCGCCGGACCGTGGGCGTTCACCGACGACCGCGGCGTCAAGGTCACCAAGGACGTGGCGCCCACCCGCATCGTGGCCTTCACGGGTACGGCGGCCGCCCTGCACGACTTCGGCGTCAAGGTCGCCGGCGTGTTCGGGCCGACGGTGCTCAAGGACGGCTCGGCCGACCCGCAGGCGGGCAACCTGCCGGTCAAGGAGCTGACCGTGCTGGGCAACGCCTGGGGCGAGTTCAACGTCGAGAAGTACGCCGCGCTCAACCCCGAGCTGCTGGTCACCAACACCTACGTCAAGGACGCCCTCTGGTACGTCCCGGACGAGGCCAAGGACAAGATCGCGCAGCTCGCGCCGAGCGTGGCGTTCAACATGATCGGCACCGACCTGCAGAAGATCATCGAGCGGTACGCCGCCTTCGCCGCCTCCCTGGGCGCCGACCTCGACGCCGCCCCGGTCGCCGACGCCAAGAAGCGCTTCGACACCGCCGCCGAGGCCATCCGCGCCGCCGCCAAGGCCAACGGCGGCCTCAAGGTCATGGCCTGCTCCGGCAGCGCCGACCTGTTCTACGTCTCCACGCCGAGCTCGGCCGCCGACCTGACCTACTTCGAGTCGCTGGGCGTGACCTTCGTCAAGCCCGACAATGTCGAGGGCGGCTTCTTCGAGAGCCTGAGCTGGGAGAAGGCGGGCAAGTACGCCGCCGACGTGCTGCTGTTGGACTCGCGCTCCGGCACCCTGCAGCCGTCCGACCTGGCCGCCAAGCCGACCTGGGCGGGGCTGCCCGCGGTCAAGGCGGGTCAGATCACCCCGTGGCTGAGCGAGCCGCGCTTCTCGTACGCCGGCGCCGCCCCGCTCCTGGAGACCCTCGCCACCGCCCTGCAGGCGGCCAGAAAACTCGCCTGACCCACCCCGCCCAGCCTCCCCCGGACCCGCCCCGCCCCGTCCCGTCTTTCATAAGCGCTGGCCTATCTCATCGAAAATGATCTCGATTCGTTCGCTGAGACAGGCCAACGTCGTTGAAAGCGGGGCGTGACGGCGCAGGGCGGTGCCGGGTCGGCGGGTGGTCAGCGGGTGGCGTGGTCGATGCGGTCGGCCAGGCGGGTGACGGCGGCGACGACCTGCGGTCCGTCGAACAGGTCCGGGTCGTTGTGATCGGCGCCGGCGACGACGGTGACCTCGACCGTCCCGCCCGCGCGGGCCGCCACCAGCTCACTCTGCCGGGTGGGCACCACGGTGTCGCGGCTGCCGTAGACGACCGCCGTAGGCACGCTGACCTGGGCGATCTGCTCGGCGACCGGGAAGCGGTCGCGCAGCAGCAGCCGTACCGGCAGGAACGGGTAGTGCTCGGCGGCGGTCGCCGCCAGGTCGGTGAACGGCGAGCGCAGCAGCAGCCCGCCCGGCGGCAGTTCCACCGCCATCTCCGTGGCCACCGCGCAGCCCAGGCTCTCTCCGAAGTAGATCAGCCGCTGCGGGTCGGCGCCTTCGACGGTCACCAGGTGCGCCCGCGCGGCACGCGCGTCGCGGGCCAGTTTCTCCTCATCCGGGCTGCCCGGGTTGCCGCCGTAGCCGCGGTAGTCGAGCAGCAGCACCGTCAACCCCTGGGCTGCCAGCGCGGCGGCCAGCGGGGCGCGCCCGGCCCGGTTGCCGCCGTTGCCGGGCGCGTACAGCACCGCGATGTCGCGGTCGGGGCCGGTCGGCGGCACCAGCCACGCCGTCAGGCGCAGACCGTCAGAGGTGGTGAGCTCCACGTCCCGGGCGCCGGGCAGGGTGCGTCCGGCGGGGCCGGGCGAGGCGCGGTCGGGCAGGTAGATGAGGCGGCGCTGCAGGGCCCATACCGCGCCCAGCAGGAGCGCGAGGACGAGCAGCACGATCACCGCCACCCGCACCACCGCAGCCATGCCCACATTCTGACGTACCCGCCGGAACGCGTCGTCCCGCGACCCGCCCGCGCGGACGCGGGCGGGTCGCGGGACGACGGTCACCAGGGCAGCGGCGAACCGGCCGGGTGCAGCACGGTCAGGCGCTGGGTGGCGCGGGTCAGCGCGACGTACAGGTCGCTGTGGCCGCGCGGCGACTCGGTGACGATCCGGGCCGGGTCGACCACCACCACGGAGTCGAACTCCAGCCCTTTGGCCTGGCGTACCGTCAGCACCACCACCTGGTTCTCCAGGTCGGCCTGGACGCCCAGGCCCGCCTTCGGCAGCACCGCCAGCACGGCCGCGCCGACCTCGTCGAGCAGCCCCGCCGGGACCAGCACGCCCAGCCGCCCGTCGGTCAGCGTCGCCGGATCCGCCTCGGCCCGCGCGGTCCTGGCCACCGCGCCGGCCAGCTCGCCGTCGGCCACCGCGATGAGCTCCGGTTCGGTGCCGGTGCTGCGGACCGAGCGGGGCGCCAGCAGCGCCGGGTCGATCTCGGTCAGCACCTTCCCGGCCAGCGCCATGATCTCGGCCGGGGTGCGGTAGTTGACGGTCAGCTCCTCGTGCCGCCACCGCTGCCCGACGTACGGCTCCAGCGCCTGGCCCCAGGCCGAGATGCCGGACAGGTCGCCGGTCTGCGCGACGTCGCCGACCACGGTCATCGACCGGCTGGGGCTGCGCCGCATCAGCAGCCGCCACGCCATCGGCGACAGCTCCTGCGCCTCGTCGACGATGACGTGCCCGAACGCCCAGTTGCGGTCGGCGGCGGCCCGCTCGGCCGCGGTGAGCAGGGCGCGCTCCTCGTGCCGCTCGCCCAGGATCCCGGCGTCGAGCAGGTCGACGGCGGTGAGGATCTCCGGGTCGATCTCGTCCTCCAGGTCGATCGACCGGGAGCCGTGCAGGATCTCCAGTGCACCCTCGGCGTACGCGGCCTGCTGCCGCCGCCGCCACCGGGCCAGCAGCTCGGCGTCCCGGTCGTCCTCGCCCAGCAGCTCGGCCGCCTCGTCCAGCAGCGGCGCGTCGGCCGGGGTCCACGCCGCGCCGCGCGGGCGCGCCAGCAGCTCCCGCTCCGCCTCCGACAGCATCGGCGCGGCCGAGGCGAGCCGGCCGGGGCTGCGGTACAGGTCGGTGAGCAGCGTCTGCGGGGTGAGCACCGGCCACAGCCAGTCCAGTGCCGTCTGCACGCCCGGCTCTCCGGCCAGCTCGCGCCGGATCTCGGCCAGGTCGGCCTCCTCCAGCAGCTGCGGATCGCCGGGGGCGTCGCCGCCGCCGAGCGGGTCGTCGGCGTACGGGTCGATCCCGATGGCGTCGGCGTACCTCAGCGACAGCGCGTGGATGATCTCGGTGTCGAAGACGGACCGGGCCAGGTTGTGCGGCTTGTCCGTGCGGCGGGCGTTGGCGCGGGCGTCCTCGCACGCCGCCCGGTCCAGCACCAGGTGGTCGCCGTTCTCCAGCGCGATCTCCAGGTAGTCCTCCGGGGCCCGCTGGCGGTCGCGGACCGCCTTGGCGAGCACGTCGGCCATGACGGCCCGCCCCTTCACCTCGGCGGCCGCGTCCGACTCCGTCCCGTGCGCGCTCACCCCCGGGAACAGGTCGCCGACGGTACGCAGCAGCACGCCGGTCTCGGCCAGCGACGGCAGGACCTGGGAGATGTACTTGAGGAACGTCTCGTTCGGGCCCAGCACCAGCACCGCCCGCGTCGACAGCTCCTGCCGGAACGTGTAGAGCAGGTACGCCGCCCGGTGCAGCGCCACCGCGGTCTTGCCGGTGCCCGGACCGCCCTGCACCACCAGCACCCCGCTGAGGTCGGCGCGGATGATGCGGTCCTGCTCGGCCTGGATCGTCTGCACGATGTCGCGCATCCGGCCGGTGCGGCCCGCGCCCAGCGCCGCGAACAGGGCCGCCTCGCTGGTCAGACCGTCGTGGTGCGCGGCGGCCGCGGCCGTCTCCAGGTCCAGCACCTCGTCGTCGAGGTCGGTGACCTTGCGGCCGGAGGTGCGGATCTGCCGGCGGCGCCGCACGTCCTGCGGGGACGCGGCGGTGGCCAGGTAGAACGGGCGGGCCGACGGGGCGCGCCAGTCGAGCAGCAGCGGCTCGTACTCCCCGTCCTCGTCGAAGATGCCGATGCGCCCGATGTAGTGGTGGTGGCCGTCGAGGAAGTCCAGGCGGCCGAAGCACAGCCCGTTCTCCACCGCCCCGAAGGTGGCCACCTGGTCGGTGTAGCGGCCTATCAGCGAGTCGCGCTGCGATCGTTCCTGCAGCGTGCCGCCGCTCTGCAGCAGCGTCTGCGCGAGCTGGGCCGAGGCCCGTTCGCGCAGGTCGTCGAGGCGGCCGTAGAGCATGGACACGTACTCCTGCTCGGCGGTGAGCTCGGCATCCCGGTCGGCGGCGGGGGAGCTTGACAAGCCCGTCTCCTTCGTGCTGTACTGTCTGGCAGAACGGACGCTCTAGCGCCGTTCTTTTTTATTGGCCGAATCCAGCCAACCGCCAAATCTAGCGCACGATTCCCACTTCTCCACGCCGATCACCGACTTACGGCCGCCGGTGGCGAGGCGGGTCAGCGGCAGTTGCCGATGGTGCTGCTCGCCGAGGCGATGACCAGGTCGGCACTGACACCCAGCGTAGGCGGCACGACCAGGTGCACCGCCGTAACGGTCAGCCCGCCCGGCACCGACACCTGCTCGTTCACCGTCAACGTGGCGCCCGGCAGCCCCGGCAGCGGCACGGTCGTGTTCGCGGCCGTACCCACGTCGACCGCGACCCCGCCGACCAGCACCCGGCCCAGCGCCACCGACCCCGAAGGCCCGCCGCAGCTCGACGCCGAGACCGCGCGCAGGTCGCGCAGCGAGATCGCGGGCAGCCCCGGCAGCCCCAGCTCCACCGAGTCGACGGTCGCGGTCGCGGTGGCCGTCCCCGGCGCCGTCGTCGCCACCACCTTCGCGCACAGCGCCGACGCCTGCAGCGCCACCAGCGACAGCGAACCCGTGCACGGGGTGGCCGTGGCGAACGGGGTCGCCACCCGGACCGGACCGGTGTCCGGGGTCGCGGCTACCTGCACAGTGCCCACCAGCAGTTTCAGCCTGCCGGACAGCCCGGTGGCGCGACCGGTCACGAACTGCAGCCCCACGGTCGCGGCGGCCTGGCCCGGCTCGTAGAAGACACTGCCCGCGTACGCGGCCGACACCGGCAGCCGCCCCGACGCGTCCAGCGGCTGCGCCGCCTTCGCGATCACACACGCCGCGACGCCGTCCGGGCCGGTGTCGGCGGTGCAGGACTGCCTGGTCGCGCCGCTGCCCAGCGACAGCACCACCGGGGCGCCCGCCACCGGCGTACCGTCACCGGCGACCGGCGGCACCGACCCCTCGGTGAGCCGGGCCGCGAGCCGCGCCGGCTCGTCGTCGGCGACATTCAGATCGCCCTGGTACGACAGCAGCGTCTGCTCCCGCGTCACCGTGAAGCCGGCCCCGGTCCCCGACGGCAGGTGCACCGCGTCCCCGGCGTACGACGCCGTCGCGGTGTACCCGCCCGGCTGCTCCTGCGGCACCACCTCGCAGGCGGCCACGCCGTCCGCGCCGGTGACGGCGGTGCACGTCTCGGCCCCGTTCAGCGCCAGCTCCACCGGCATCCCCGGCAGCGGTGCGCCCGTGTCGGTCAGGGTCAGCCTCGCCGCCAGCCGCGCCGGGTCGTGGTAGTCCCCGGTGACCGCGCCGGTCCAGTGCAGGGCGGTCGGCTTGCGGCGCACCTCGAACGTGCCCGAGTAGGAGGAGGGCTCGTGGACGGTGTCGCCGGCGTAGGCGATCCGCAGCGCGCGTACCCCGGCGGGTGCCTGCGGGGTGACGACGCAGCTCGCCTCACCGGCGCCGTCGGTGACCGCGCCGCAGTCGGCGACCCCGGCCAGGGCGAACACCAGCGGCGCCCCCGCGACCGGGGCACCCGAGCCGGTGCGGGTCAGCCTCGCCCGCAGCGTCGCCGGGGCGCCGATCGGGCCGGAGCCCGCGCCGAGGAAGGCCAGGCTCGTGCCGTACACCTGGTAGCTGATCGTCACCGACGCCTCGGCGTCGGTCTCCTCGACCACGACGGCGCTGCTCCCGGCCCCGGCGTAGCTCGCACCCGCGCCGCCGTCGCCGCCGTCGAACCCGGCCAGCAGCGGCGCCGGGGGAGCGCCCCCGGAAGACCCGCCGCCGCCCCCGAACCAGCCGCCCCCGCCGCCACCGCCGCCGCCACCGGTCGACCCCGGTACGGCGAACGCGCCGTCCCCGCCCCGGCCCTGCCCGCCCGCACTGCCCGGCAGGCCGCCGAGGCTGAACGGGATACCGCCGCCACCGGGTGCGTCCACCGACGCGTCGCCGCCGTCGCCCGAGGCGCCGCAGCCGATCGCGAAGCAGCGCCCCGCCCCGCCGCCCCCGCCCGCGGCCACCAGCAGCCGCGACCCGAGCGAGTCGCACGGGCCGCCCAGCGAGCAGGTACGCACATCCGACGCGCCCCCGCCCGCACCCCCGCGGTAGGGCGCCCCGGCCCCGCCGACGCCACCGCCGCCGAAGCCGGGCTGCGCGCCGTCGCCCGGCTGGCCGACCTCCACCCACAGGCGGGTCACCCCGGCCGGAATGGCCAGCTCGGCCGAGACGCGCTGCCCGCGCCGACCCCCGTCGCCACCCCCGGCACCGTCGCCGCCGCGCGCGCCGACCAGCTCGACGTGCACGCTGCCCACCCCGGCGGGCACGGTCCACGACTGCTCGCCGCCGGTGGCGGTGAACGTGGTCGAGACGCTGTGATCCGCGTAGGCCGGTGCACCGGTAGTGACCAGACCGGCCAGCGTGGCCGCGACCCCGATCAGCATCGCCAGGCCAGCCCTGGCCACCCTGTTGCGCACCGGTCCTCCTCGACAGTCGTCAGTCGACCGGTTCAACGACCCCCGCCACCCCACCGAGCTGTCACCATGGCGACAGCTCCGGTCCGGACCTGATCGCAGCAGAACGGGCGAGCCGGAGGGAAGCCTGGTCGCGGGGTGCTCCGGAGGCACTGTCCGCGACCCCGGACGCCGATCATGGGGCCGGATCCCCTGGTGATCGCCGTCTGCGGTCGAACGCTGGGTCTGGGGCCGAGACGCTGACCGCAGGTCGCGATCAACGTCGGGTCGGGTCGGATCGGCTCACGGAGCCGGGTGGGGCTTGAGCTTTCCGTCGAGGCGGGGGCGGGTGGTGTCCTCGACGGCGGTGCAGATGCCGTGCGGACACGGAGAAGATCGAGTGCTTCACCGTGTCAGACCCGCGAACACTCCAGCGACCGTGCGCGCCGCGAAGCGGGTGGGCGCGTGACCAGCTTGGCGGCTGTGTCGGGAGTTGGACCCGGTCAGGGTGTAGGGGCGAAGCGGGACCAGGCGTCGGTGGTGACGGCGTCGGTCAGGTCGGCGCCGGCGCGCAGGTCGGCGATGGTGAACGTGACGTCCTGCCCGGACCGGTGGCGGGCGGCCCGGTCGGCGGGCTCGGCCCACTGGGGGAAGTGCTCGCCCAGGTACGCCGCGGCGGCGGACTTGGTGATGATGTCGCCGTGGGCGAGGGTGCGGTGCAGGCGGGCGGGGCCGAGCAGCATCCACACCACCTGGTCGGCGGGGACCGGGGTGTCGTCGGGGGAGCCGTCGGTGAACATGCGGATCTGCGCCGCCAGCGGCTGCCAGTACTCCCGCAGGTTGTCCAGGTTGTACCGGCGCAGGCCGTCGGGGTCGGGCCGGATGCCCAGGTCGGCGGCCTCGGGTCCGCGCACGGCCACGCCGTACCGGCGCAGGGTCAGCCACAGCACCGGGGTCAGCTCGCCGCAGCCCGTGTCGGTGCGCAGCCGCCCGTCGACCGCGAACGGCACCTGCCGCCGGTCGGCGGGCTGCGCGGCCAGCGACCCGCGGTCGAGGTAGACGGCATCGAGGTAGGGCCGCTCCAGCACCGTCTCGTGCAGCGCGCCCAGCGTCGCCAGGTCGTCGGCGGTCGCCGTGCGGCCGGTCACGATCAGCAGGTCGATGTCGCTGCGGTCGGGCTGCCAGGCGCCCAGCGCCGCCGAGCCGACGACGTACACCGAGTCGGCGAAGCCGGGCAGCCGCGCGTCGAGGGCGGCCAGGTGCAGGTCGATCCGGGCGGCGACCGCGGCGGGCAGCGTCGTCATACCCCGAACCTACGGGACCTTGCCGCCTACGACCGCAGCGCCCGCAAGAGCATGCTCGGATCGAAGCACCTTCCCCGGCCCGGGAGGTGGTGATCTCGTGAAGACGGCGTGCGGGGTCCGTGGGTACAGTGCATGATCGTGGAGTATGTGAAACTGGGCCCCACCGGCCTGGACGTGTCCCGGCTGTGCCTGGGCTGCATGAGCTACGGCGAGCCCGATCGGGGCGCGCACACCTGGACCCTGCCCGAGGACGACAGCCGCGAGTTCATCCGCCGCGCGATCGAGCTGGGTGTCAACTTCTTCGACACCGCCAACGTGTACTCCGACGGCAGCAGCGAGGAGATCGTGGGCCGTGCGCTGCGCGACTTCGCCCGCCGCGACGAGGTCGTCATCGCCACGAAGGTGCACGGCGTGATGCGGCCCGGTCCGAACGGCTCCGGGCTGAGCCGCAAGGCGATCATGACAGAGATCGACAACAGCCTGCGGCGGCTGGGCACCGACTACGTCGACCTGTACCAGATCCACCGCTGGGACCCGAAGACGCCGATCGAGGAGACGCTCGAGGCGCTGCACGACGTGGTCAAGGCGGGCAAGGCGCGCTACCTCGGGGCGTCCTCGATGTACGCGTGGCAGTTCGCCAAGGCGCTCTACACCGCCGACCTGCACGGCTGGACCCGGTTCGCCACCATGCAGAACCACTACAACCTGATCCACCGCGAGGAGGAGCGCGAGATGCTGCCGCTCTGCCTCGACCAGCGGATCGGGGTGCTGCCGTGGAGCCCGCTGGCGCGCGGCCGCCTCACCCGCGAGCCGGGTGCCACCAGCGACCGCCAGTCCACCGACGCGTACGGCGGCATGCTCTACGACGCGACCGAGGCGGCCGACCGGCGCGTCATCGACGCCGTGGGCGTGGTCGCGCAGCGGCGTGGCGTGCCCCGGGCGCAGATCGCGCTGGCCTGGGTGGCGCGGCATCCGGCGGTGACCGCCCCGATCGTGGGCGCGACCAAGCCGTACCAGTTGGAGGATGCGGTGGCGGCGCTGGAACTGCGCCTGACCGACGACGAGGTCACCCTGCTGGAGGAGCACTACCTGCCGCACCCGGTGGTCGGGTTCCAGTAGCGCTCAGCGTGCTGGGCCGTCGTCGCGGCCCAGCGCGCGCCGCCACATCCTGCGGGTGCTCTCCCGGTTGTCCCAGGCGGAGTTGGCGATGAGCATCGCGCACAGCGCGGCCACGAGCACGCCCAGCCAGGTCGCCAGGCCGAACGCGGCGAGCAGCGACACCACCATGACCATCGCGACCAGCAGCAGGGGCAGCGCCGCCTCGACCAGCGGCACCAGCCGCAGCGGCACGGATACGAACACGTTGACGAGCACCAGCAGGGCGAGCCAGGCCCCGAACAGGATCAGAGCCAGGTACACGTAGACGAGCAGTTGCGAGCCGGGTTTGTAGGTGACGACCCAGCCGTCGGCGGTCTCGACGGCCAGCACCCGGCCGCGCCACCGGACGATCGCGATGTTCGCGCCGACCCGGACCAGGTCTTTGCTGAAGTCGGTGAACGAGTACTCCGACTCCCCGTTCAGGTAGTAGACGTGGTACGACCCCATCGCGTCGCCGGCCTCGGCGATGCGGGTGACCTCGGCCCGCTCGGCCGGCAGGCAGCCGGGCGGCCCGCCGGGCTCCTGGCAGGACATCATCTGCAGGTAGGCGCGGCGTTGGGCCAGCGCCGGACCGAAGGCCAGCGCTCCGGTGACCACCATGGCCACGCTCAGCAGCAGGCCGAGGATCTCCCACGGCCCGGCATCGGGGAATCTGCGCACTAATCGATTATGGGCGATCTTCGTCGGCTTGGCTTCCCCCGATGGTGATGCGGTGCAGGACGTCGGCGATGAACGGGGCCTTGGCGGCCCGGTACCGGGGGCGGTCGCGGTCGTCGGCGGCGGCCAGCCGTGCTTTGAGCTCGCCGTACGCGGCGGCGTCGGCGGGGTGGGCGCGCAGGTGGTCGCGGAAGGCCAGCCAGGTCGGCCAGCCGGTCGAGGCGGCCTCGACCACGTGCAGGTGGTGGGTGCGGTGCGCGACGTCGGGCAGGCAGAACGACAGCTTGCGGTCGGCCTCGTCGCCCGGCTCGGGGGCGTGGACCCAGCCGATCCCGGCCATCGCCGCCTCGATCGCGGCGGCCCGGTCGTAGGCGTCGACCCGGGCCAGCATGTCGATGATCGGTTTGGCGGCCAGGCCCGGCACCGAGGTGCTGCCGATGTGCTCGACCGGCCCGACCAGCAGCCCCGCCAGCGCCGACTCGATCCGCGTCCGCTGCGCCTGGAACGAGACCGGCCAGGCGGCGTCGTACGCGACTATCGTGATCGGATCGCGGCGTTCGCTCATCGGACCAGGCTAGGGCAGTGGGCGGTTCAGAGGCGGCCCGAGGCCAGGACGCGGTCGAGGAACTGGCGGGTGCGCGGCTGCGCCGGATCGGCGAGCACCTGCTCCGGCGGTCCCTGCTCGACGATGCGGCCCTGGTCCAGGAAGCACACCCGGTCGGCCACCTCGCGGGCGAAGCCCATCTCGTGCGTGGCGATGACCATGGTCATCCCGTCGGCACGCAGCTCGCGGACCAGGCTCAGCACCTCGCCGACCAGCTCCGGGTCCAGCGCCGAGGTGACCTCGTCGAGCAGCATCAGCCGGGGCGCGCAGGCCAGCGACCGTACGATCGCGACCCGCTGCTGCTGCCCGCCCGACAGCCGGTCAGGGAACTCCCCGGCCTTGTCGGCCAGCCCGACCCGCGCCAGCAGCCGCAGCGCGTCGGCCTCGGCGTCGGCGCGGGGCTGCCCGTGCACCCGGCGCGGCGCCAGGGTCACGTTGTCGAGCACGCTCAGATGCGGAAACAGGTTGTACGACTGGAAGACCATGCCGATGCGCCGCCGCACCCGGTCCGGATCGGTGCGCGGATCGGTGATGTGCTCGCCGTCGAGGTGGATGCTGCCGTCGTCGAGCGGCTCCAGCAGATTCACGCACCGCAGCAGGGTCGACTTGCCCGAACCGGACGCGCCGATGAGCACCACGACCTCGTGCTCGGCCACGTCCAGGTCCAGGTCGCGCAGGACCACGCCGCCCCGGAACACCTTGCGCACGCCCCGGCAGGACAGCACCGGCGGCACGGCCGGGGCGCTCACGCGGCGGCCTCAGCGGACTGGCGGCGGGCCGCGCGCAGCGTCACCGCGTCGGTGACCGCGATCAGCGGGATCGCCATCAGCACGAACAGCGCCCCGGCGACCAGGTACGGCGTGTAGTTGTAGGTCTGCGCGGTCTGGATCTGCGCCATCCGGATCGCGTCGATAGGCCCGGCCAGCGAGATCAGCCCGACGTCCTTCTGCAGCGCCACCAGGTCGTTGAGCAGCGGCGGGGCGACCCGGCGCAGTGCCTGGGGCAGCACGACGTGCCGCATCGTCTGCCGGTAGGTCAGTCCGAGCGACCGGGCGGCGGCCCGCTGCGACGGGTGCACCGACTCGATCCCGGCCCGGAACACCTCGGCCAGGTACGCCGCGTACACGATGGTCAGCGCGATGCCGCCCAGCACCAGCAGCGACGGGGTGCCCTGCAGCCGCAGCCCCGGCACGCCGAAGGTGAGCAGGTACAGCACGATCAGCAGCGGCGTGCCGCGGAACAGGTACGTGTAGGACGCGGCCAGGGCCCGCAGCGGGAAGAACACCGCCGGGCGCAGCGTCCGCAGCACCGCGATGAGCAGGCCGAGCAGCAGCGCCCCGACCGCGCAGAAGGCCAGCAGCCGTACGTTTAGCCACAGCCCGTCCAGGATCAGCGGCAGCGACTCGCGCGCCACGGCCGGGTCCAGGAACGACTGCTTGACCCGGTCCCAGCCCGGGGCACCGGTGACCGCCACCACGGCCAGCACCCCGACCACGGCGGTCGAGGCAGACGCGACGACGACGGAGACGACGGTCTGCCGCCGCCGGTGTGCCACCCGGGCCAGCTGCAGCGGGCTGGGGCGGTAGCCGTCGTCGGCATCGGAGATGGCGGTCACCGGCGCACGCTATCCCAGCGTCGGGGCCCCGGCGACCCCGGCCAGCCACTGCTTGGTCAGCGCGTCGAGGCTGCCGTCGGCGCGCAGCGCGTCCACGGCCTGGCTGACGCACGAGGTCAGCGCCGAGCCCTTGTCGAGCACCAGTCCGAACTGCTCGGGCGTGCCCGAGGGCTGCGGCAGCTGGCCGACGATGACGCCGCCGTCGAGTTCGGCGCCGGTCATGTAGAACGCGGTCGGCAGGTCCACCACGATGCCGTCGACGGTGCCGTTCTGCAGCTGCTTCTTGGCGTCGTCGTTGTTGTTGAACACGGCGGGCGCGGCGTCCGGCTTGACGATCTCCGTGATCGCCCGGTAGCTGGTCGTGCCGACCTGGGCGCCGAGCTTGGCGTGCTTGAGGTCGGCGAGCGACTTCGCCCCGGCGATCTTCGAGCCCTTGACCGTGATCACGGTCTGGGTGACGTCGTAGTACGGCGCGGAGAAGTCGACGGCCTGCCGGCGCTCGGGCGTGATCGAGAACTCGTTGATGTCGAAGTCGAACGTCTTGGCGCCCGGCGCGATCGCCGCGTTGAAGGTGACCCGGACCCAGACGACCTGGTCCTTGGCGTAGCCGAGCTTCGCGGCGACCGCGTACGCGACGGCGGACTCGAAGCCCTGGCCGCTGTCGGGCTTGTTGTCGGCGAACCACGGCGGGTAGACCGGGTCGTCGGTGGCCACGGTCAGCTTGCCGGCGGTGACCGTCTTGAGGGTGCCGGGCGCGCAGGCGGCGGGCGCGGCCGAGGTCGACGCGCCCGGGGTGGGCTCGTCCTGGGGTGCGCAGGCGGCCAGTACCAGCACGGCGAGCGTGGCGGCACCGGCCACGGTGGACCTGAGGGGGCTGCTCATCGGACCAGAATAATCTACTTCTCCAGTAGGAATTCGACGGGTGTCGCGTTGCTGCCGGGTTCGGGTCTTCCCGGAGGAAGGGCACCGTCTACCGCGGAATGCGGCAAGAGGTGCCCTTCCTCGCCTCAGACCCAGGGGGCGACGGGGTACCAGGGGATGATGCCGCGCCGCTCCAGCGACCGGACGTCCCAGTAGAGGAACGTGAACGCCCCCGCGATCAGGAACGCGACCGCGACGATCACGGTCATGCGCGCGGGCCTGGCCGCCAGCCACCGCTGCACGCCGCCGCCGAACAGCAGCGTGATCAGGGCCAGGAGCACCGCCATGATGATGATGTTGCCCAGCGACTGCAGCACGAACGCGCCCGCGCCGTAGAGCGGGTTGCCGCTGTCGGCGGCGTCGCGGAACAGCATCCGGAACAGCCCGAACGGCCGTCCGATGAGGAACCCGCCGATCAGCACGCCCATGAACACCATGGGCGCGTTCGGACTGCGCCGGGCGATGCCCGCGAACGGGTCGGGCACCAGCCGCAGCGCGGCCAGGCCGAGGTAGACCATGATCAGGCCGATCAGGCCGAAGACGACCATCGACTGGATGCTGCGCGGGGACAGCACGCCGGGGGTGCTGGGCGCGGTGGAGAACTGCGGCATGCTCGTGCCGACCAGGCCGACCAGCGCGCCGTACAGGGCGGACACGCTGATCATGCCCACGGACAGCCAGCCGAGCGGCCGCAGCAGCTGGCGCACCCGGCTGCTGCGGCTGTCCTGGCCCAGCATCGGGCTCATCGCGCCGAACACGGCGATGTTGCAGGCGGTGAACGTGCCGGCGATGCCGGTGACGAAGGCGAACGCGATCCCGGCGGCGATGCCGGCGATCGGGGTGCCCTTGGCGTCGTGGCCGAGCAGGGTGTTGGCGACGCTGTCGCCGATGGTGGAGTCGACGAACTCGGCCGACCAGACGATGGTCAGCACGAAGCCGAGCAGCAGGCCGATCGTGACGACCAGGCCGCGCCGCCGGGGCACGTACCCGTTGACGAACAGTGAGGTGGCGGGGTGCGGCTCGGCGGGCGAGGGCCGGGTCTGCGTGTCGGACAGGGCCATGGCGGTCTCCTTCTGTGCGGGAAAGGACGACCGCCATAGCCTGAGCCACAGTTTTTGCGGGCAGCTTCTTCAGAACTGCTTACTTCGAAGTTGCTGAATATCTCGGGATTACGTGAGGTTGGGGCGCAGCCACTTCTCGGCCTCGGCGACCTCGACGCCCCGGCGGGCGGCGTAGTCGGCCAACTGGTCCTGGCCCACGCGGCCGACGGTGAAGTAGCGCGAGTCCGGGTGGGCCAGCAGCATGCCGCTGACCGCCGCCGCGGGCGTCATCGCGAACGACTCGGTCAGCCCCAGGCCCACGCTCTCCGCGTCGAGCAGGTCGAACAGCTCGCGCTTGAGGGTGTGGTCGGGCGTGGCCGGGTAGCCGAACGCGGGCCGGATGCCCCGGAACCGCTCGGCGTGCAGGTCCTCGATGGCGGGGTTCGCGTCCGGCTCGTACCAGTCGCGGCGCGCCTTGAGGTGGAGGTACTCGGCGAACGCCTCGGCGAGCCGGTCGGCCAGCGCCTTGACCATGATCGCCTTGTAGTCGTCGTGCTCCTGCTCGTACTTCGCCGCCAGCTCCTCGGCGCCGAGGATGGCCACGCCGAAGCCGCCCACGTGGTCGCCCGCGGGTGCCACGTAGTCGGCCAGGCCGCGGTTGGGGCGGCCCTCGGGTTTGGCGGTCTGCTGGCGCAGCATCGGCATGCGCAGCGGGCCGGCGGCGGTGTCGACGATGATGTCGTCGCCGTCGCTGTGCGCGGGCCAGAAGCCGTAGACGCCGTGAGCGCGCAGCGAGCCGTCCGCGATGATCTGGTCGAGCATGGCGTTGGCGTCGTCGTACAGCTCACGGGCCTGCGGCTGGTCCAGGATCGCCGGGAACTTCCCCTTGAGCTCCCAGGCCAGGAACAGGAACTGCCAGTCGATCATCTCGCGCAGCTCGGCCAGGGTCGGCGTCACCTGCCGGATGCCGGTGAAGGCGGGCACCGGCAGCTCGCTGAAGTCGACCCGCTCGCGGTTGGCGCGGGCCTGCTCCAGCGTCAGCAGCGGCTGGCGGGTGCGGTTGAGGTGCTCCTCGCGCAGCCGCGCCTGCTCGGTCCGGGTACGGGCGGCCAGGTCCTCGGCGCGCTCGGCGTCGAGCAGGTCCGACACCACGCCCACGACCCGGGAGGCGTCCAGCACGTGCAGCGTCGGCGACTCGTACGCCGGAGCGATGCGCACCGCCGTGTGCTGCCGCGACGTCGTGGCCCCGCCGATCAGCAGCGGCAGCTTCAGGCCGCGCCGGTTCATCTCCTGGGCCACGTTGACCATCTCGTCCAGCGACGGGGTGATCAGGCCGGACAGGCCGATGATGTCGGCGCCTTCGGCGACCGCGGTGTCCAGGATGGTCGCCGCGGGCACCATCACGCCCAGGTCGATGACCTCGTAGTTGTTGCAGCCCAGCACCACGCCGACGATGTTCTTGCCGATGTCGTGCACGTCGCCCTTGACCGTGGCGAGCACGACCTTGCCGTTGCCGCGCGCGGACACGGCCCGCCCGGCCAGGCGCGCCTGCTCCTTCTCCGCCTCCATGTACGGCTCCAGGTAGGCCACGGCCCGCTTCATCACCCGGGCGCTCTTGACCACCTGCGGCAGGAACATCTTGCCCGAACCGAACAGGTCGCCGACGACCTTCATGCCGTCCATCAGCGGACCCTCGATCACCTCCAGCGGGCGGTCGGCCAGCTGGCGCGCCTCCTCGGTGTCGGCCTCGATGAAGTCAACGATGCCGTGCACCAGCGCGTGCGACAGCCGCTGCGCCACCGGCGCCTCGCGCCAGGACAGGTCCAGCTCGCGCTTGGTGCCGCCGCCGCTGACCTTGCCCGCGAAGGCGACCAGCCGGTCGGTGGCGTCGGGGCGGCGGTCGAACAGCACGTCCTCGACCAGCTCCAGCAGGTCGGCCGGGATGTCCTGGTAGACGGCGAGCTGGCCGGCGTTGACGATGCCCATGTCCAGCCCGGCGCGCACCGCGTGGAGCAGGAACGCCGAGTGCATCGCCTCGCGCACCACGTCGTTGCCGCGGAACGCGAACGACAGGTTGGAGATGCCGCCGCTGGTCCGCGCGCCGGGGCAGCGCTGCTTGATCTGCGGGAGCGCCTCGATGAACGCCTTGGCGTAGCCGTTGTGCTCGGCGATGCCGGTCGCCACCGCGAGCACGTTCGGGTCGAAGATGATGTCCTCGGGGGCGAACCCGGCCTGCTGGGTGAGCAGGTCGTAGGCCCGCGCGCAGATCTGGACCTTGCGCTCGGCGGTGTCGGCCTGGCCCTGCTCGTCGAAGGCCATCACCACCACGCCCGCGCCGTAGCCCTGGATGCGGCGGGCCTGGTCGAGGAAGAGCTCCTCGCCCTCCTTGAGGCTGATCGAGTTGACCACGCCCTTGCCCTGCACGCATTTGAGCCCGGCCTCCAGGACGCTCCACTTGGAGCTGTCCACCATGATCGGCACCCGGGCGACCTCGGGCTCGGTCGCGATCAGGTTGAGGAACGTGGTCATCGCCTGCTCGCTGTCGAGCAGGTCGGCGTCCATGTTGACGTCCAGCAGGTTCGCTCCGCCGCGCACCTGCTCCACCGCCACGGCGACGGCGCCCTGGTGGTCGTCGGCCTCGATCAGGCGGCGGAACTTCGCCGACCCGGTCACGTTGGTGCGCTCGCCGATCATGACGAACCCGGTGTCCGGGCCGATCGCGAACTGCTCCAGGCCGCTGAACCGGGTCGCGGGCGCGGGCGTCGGCACCTGCCGCGGCGCCATGCCCTTGACCGCCTCGGCGAGCTTGGCGATGTGCGGCGGCGTGGTGCCGCAGCAGCCGCCGATGATGTTGACCAGCCCCGACGACGCGAACTCGCCGTGCAGGTCGGCGGTGTCCTGCGGGGTCTGGTCGTAGCCGCCGAACGCGTTGGGCAGGCCCGCGTTGGGGTGGGCGGCGATGTGCGTGCTCGCGATGCGCGCCAGCTCCGCCACGTGCGGCCGCATCTCGGTCGCGCCCAGCGCGCAGTTCACGCCGACGACCAGCGGGTGGGCGTGCTCGATCGAGCGCCAGAACGCCTCGACGGTCTGGCCGGACAGCGTGCGGCCGCTGAGGTCGACGATCGTCACGGACAGCCACAGCGGCAGGTGCGGGGCCACCTCCCGCGCGGCGGCGATGGCGGCCTTGGCGTTGAGCGTGTCGAAGATGGTCTCGATGAGCAGCAGGTCGACCCCGCCCTCGTCGAGCGCGGCGATCTGCTCCGCGTACGCCGCCTTGACCTGGTCGTAGGTGACCGCGCGGTAGGCGGGGTCGTCGACCTTCGGCGACAGCGAAAGGGTGACGTTGAGCGGGCCGACCGAACCGGCGACCCAGCGCTGGCCGAACTCGTCGGCGGCCTGGCGGGCCAGCCGCGCGGCCTGCACGTTCATCTCGCGTACGTACGCCTCCAGCCCGTAGTCGGCCTGGCCGACGCTGGTGGCGGTGAACGTGTTGGTGGAGGTGATGTCGGCCCCGGCGGCCAGGTACTGGCGGTGCACGTCCAGGATGACGTCGGGCCGGGTCAGGTTCAGCACGTCCGGGTCGCCGTTGACGTCGCGCGGGAAGTCCTTCAGCAGCTCGCCGCGGTAGTCGGCGTCGACCAGGCCGATCCGCTGCAGCACGGTGCCCCAGGCGCCGTCGAGGACCACGACCCGCTTGCCCAGCTGCTCGCGCAGCACGGCGATCCGGGCGGACTGCTGTTCGCGGACACTCAAGACGACACCTCCGTGTGATCGGAGGCGCCCTTGATCATGGTCTATCTGGTCGAGCGTGGCGGGCACCGGCCCGTCGCAGCGCCTCTCGACCTGAGAGAGAAGTGTACCCGCACGTACCTGGTGTCCGGTCACCTCCACCCGCGCGCGTTCACTTCGTGGGACGCGGTGCCCGCCAGTTGGCCGCGCAGGTCCCGCAGCACCAGCTGCGCGGTGCGGCGCCCCGACACCAGCGCGCCCTGGATCGAGCTGGTGTCCCGGTGGTCGCCGCAGACGTACCGGCGCTGGTCGAAGCGGACCAGGCGGCGCAGCGGATGCGGAGCGGTCATCGCGGGCAGCGCGCGGGGGATCCGGTACGCCCCGAGCAGCCGCCACGACCCGGTGACCGTGTCGTACAGCACCGAGAGCCGGTCGCGTACCAGCCGCTCCAGCTCGGGCAGCGAGGTGTCGGTGTCGAGCACCGAGGTCGCCACCAGGCTGTGCCCGGCCGGGGCGTACCCGGCGGCGGCCGCCGACAGCACGACCGTGTTGCGCACCAGCCGGTCCTCGGCGTCGACCAGCAGCAGTGCCTCGTCCAGCGGCGCGGGCCCGGCGTCGTGGTAGAACGTGGTCACCCCGTGCCAGCCCGGCCGCCGCAGGCCGGGCAGCAGGTCGGCCGCGGTGTCCGCGTCGGTCGCCACCACCACGGCGGCCGCCCGCACCGCCCCGACCCCGGCCACGACCAGCCCCTCCGACGTGATCCGGGTGACCAGCGCCCCCACCCGTACGTCGGGCAGCCCTGCGGCCAGCTGGCGGGGCAGCGCCCGCATGCCCTGGGCGGGCACGGCGGCGCCGCCGCGCAGGAAGGTGCGCCACATCAGGTGGAAGAAGCGGCCGGAGGTGTCCAGGCGGTCCTCCAGGAACACCCCGGACAGGAACGGGCGCAGCAGCCGGTCCACCCCGGCCGGGGTCATCCCCGCCTCGATCAGCTCCTCCAGGGTGGTGCGGTCGGCGCGGCGCTTGAGCTGCCGGTCGGAGCCGAGCGCGTCGCGTACGGCCAGCCCCGCCACTGCGATCGCGTCGCCCAGCGGCAGCAGGCCGCCGGGGACCGCGCCCGGCGCGGTCAGGCCGGGCTTCAGCCGGTGCAGCTTCTCGCCCCGGAACACCCCGAGTCCGCGCGTGAACGGGCGCAGGTGCAGCGCGGGCACGTCGAACTCGGCGGCCAGCGCCGGGTAGCCGGGGCACAGCACCTGGAAGCCGCGGTCCAGCAGGAACCCGTCGACCTCGTCGGTGCGCACCCGGCCGCCGACGTCGTCGGCGGCCTCGTACACCACCACGTGCAGGCCCGCGTCGTGCAGCCGCCGGGCCGCGACCAGCCCCGCCAGGCCCGCGCCGACCACCGCGACATCGACCGTCTCCGCCATCCGTCCAGGCTATCGGCGCCAGCGCCGCCCGCTGCGGTGTTCGCGCAGTTCACGGCGCATGGGAGCCGCGCCGGCGCTCCTGGTCGACGACGGCGTCGAGGTCGGCCAGCCGGTCGAGCTGGCGCAGCGGCTGCGCCAGCCGGTGGTTGCCGCGCAGCGCCTCGCGGTGCCGCGCCAGGAACGCCCAGTACCCCGCCGTGTACGGGCACGCGTCCGGCCCGAGGCGGACCTTCGGGTCGTACCGGCAGCCGCCGCAGTAGTCGCTCATCCGGTGCACGTACGCCCCGCCCGCCGCGTACGGCTTGGTGGTGATGGCGCCCGCGTCGGCGTACTGGCTCATGCCGACGACGTTGGCGGTCATCACCCACTCGTAGCCGTCGACGAAGCAGCGGTGGAACCAGTCCGCCAGCTCGCCCGGCCGCCACCCGCGCTGCAGCCCGTAGTTGCCCAGCACCATCAGCCGGGGGATGTGGTGCACCCAGCCCCGGTCGCGCACCCCGGCCAGCACGTCGGACAGGCAGCGGGCCTCGACCGCGTCGGCGTCCAGGCCCGCGAACCAGCGCGGCAGCGTGCGCCGGGCGTGCAGCCGGTTGGCGCGCGGGTAGCGCTCGCCGAGGTACCAGTACAGGTGCCAGATGTAGTCGCGCCAGCCGACCAGCTGCCGGATGAAGCCCTCCGCGCTGGCCGGCGGCACCCTGCCCTGCCGGAACGCGTGCTCGGCGTCGCGGGCCGCCGCCAGCGGGTCGAGCAGCCCCAGGTTCAGCGGCGCCGACAGCATGCTGTGCGCCAGCCACGGATCGCCGGCGAGCATCGCGTCCTCGTACGGCCCGAACGCCGCCAGCCGGTGGTCGACGAAGTGCCGCAGCCGCGCCACCGCCTCGGCCCGCGTCGCCGGGAACAGCCGCGGCCCGTCGCGTCCCACGAACTCGACTCCGTCGCGCTCCCACCGGTCCAGGTCGGCACGTACCTCCTCGTCGATCTCGTCCTCCACCGGCATCGGCGGGGGCGGCACGTCCAGGTGCCCCGACCTCGGCGGCGGCTGCCGGTTGTCGGCGTCGAGGTTCCACCGGCCGCCGACCGGCTCGCCACCATCCATGAGCAGCCCGAACCGCCGCCGCGCGGCGTGGTAGAAGTCCTCCATCCGCAGCTGCCTGCGACCGTCCGCCCAGGCGGTGAAGTCGGCCGGTTCGGTGGCGAAGCCGCGCGGGCCCAGCATGGTCACGCCGACCGCCCGGACCAGCCGCCGGGCGGCGCGGGAGGTCGGATGGCAGGCGTCCAGCGGCTCGCGTACCTGGGCCAGCGCCTCCCGGTAGGTCTCGGTGCGCAGGTAACGGGCCTGGTCGCCGAGCTCGGCCGCGCGGTGGCGCAGCGCCGACAGCACCAGGTGCGCCTTCTGCCGGTGGAACGCGCGCCGCCGGAGCACCGCCTTCGACTCGATCAGCAGCACCGGCTGCGCCGGATCGTCGAGGAAGTGCGGCCCCAACTGGTCGCCGAACAACCACCGTCGGACCATCCTCGCCTCCCGCGCGCTCGCCACCGGCTGTTCAACGAGCCGCCGCCCGCCTCGGCTGGCGGTCTGCGCCCGGATGTCCGATGCTGACCTGGTGTACGACGTCGCGATCGTGGGCGCGGGCCCGGCGGGATCGGCCGCGGCGATCGCGGCCGCCGCCGCCGGGGCACGGGTGCTGCTGCTGGACCGCGAGACCTTCCCCCGGGACAAGACCTGCGGCGACGGTATCGCCAAGCAGGGGCTGGACGTGCTCGCCGGCCTCGGTGCCGCCGGGGTGGCCGACGGGTACGCGCCGATCCGCTCGCTGCGCCTGACCGCGCCCGGCGGCGCCGAGGCGGCCCGGCCGCTGCCCGAGCCCGCGTACACCATTCCGCGCGAGGTGTTCGACGCCCGGCTGGTGCGGGCGGCCGTCGGGGCGGGCGCCGAGCCGGTCCGGCACGCGGTGCGCTCGGTCGTGGTGCGCCGCGACGGGGTCGAGCTGGGCGACGGGATCGCCGCCCGGGTCGTCATCGGCGCCGACGGCGCCAACTCGGCGGTACGGCGGGCGCTGGGCGTGCCGCGCAACCCGAGCGGACACCTGGCCGTCGCGCTGCGCGGCTACGCCCCCGCCGCCGGGACCCCGGCCGAGCAGCGCATCGTCATGACCGGGCGGCGCTGGCCCGCGTACGCGTGGTCGTTCCCGATCGGCGACGGCCGCCGCAACGTCGGCTACGGCGAGCTGACCGGAGCGCACCCGCTGTCGCGGGAGCACCTGGTCGAGCGGATGCACGACCTGCTCGGCGACACCGACCCGGCCACCGTGGCCGGGCTGCGGGCCCACCACCTGCCCCTGTCGACGGCGCGCCCGGCGCCCGGCCACGGCCGGGTGCTGCTGGCCGGGGACGCGCTGTCGCTGATCAACCCGTTCACCGGGGAGGGCATCTTCTACGCGGTCCTGTCCGGAGCGCTCGCGGGGGCGGCGGCGCGGCACGGCGAGCACGCGGCGACGGCGTACACGCGGGCGCTGCGGCGGCGGCTGGGGCGGCACCTGCGGCACACGGGGCTGATCGCGCGGGCCACCGCGTCACCGCGCGTGGTCGACGCGGGCATCCGGGCGGCAGCCCGCGACCAGCGCGTCTTCGACGGCTTCGTCGGCCTCGGCCTCGGCGACGGCCTGCTCACGCCCCGCCTGCTCGCCTCGGTAGCGGCCGCCGCACTCCGCCGCTGACGCGCCGCCGCTCGCCGCGCGTGCGGGTGTGTTCGTGCAGTTTCGGGGGAAGTGCACGAATGCGAGGCAGGATTCCTGCACTTTCCCTGAAACTGCACGCACCACGGCGCCGACGCACCTGAGACGTCGCTGTGAAACGTGACGTTATTTCCGTTTTATGAAATACGCCCAGGCAGTAGCGTGGTTATGGAGTATCTACGCCCTGGCCAGGCCATGGACCAGGGTGTTCGCCGATTCCGGGAGGTGCCGCCGTGCAGGAGACCGAGACCGCCGAGCCCGCCCGGCGCTGGATGGGCGTGGGGCGCAGTGTCCTGGCCGACTCGCGGACCGCCGCCGTCGCCGCCGCCACCGTCGCCCAGACCGGCGCCGAGACCAAGCTGCTGATCGTGTTCGCGGCCATCACCCACGAGCCCGCGGCCGTGCTGGCCGGACTGGCCGAGGCGGCACCCGGCGTCACCGTGATCGGCTGCACCACGCACGGCGAGATCGGCCCCGGCGGCCCGGCCGACGGCACCATCACCGTCGCGGCCCTGGGCGGGCCGGGTCTGCAGGTGGAGACCAGCGTCGCCACCGGCGCGGCCGGGCGGCAGGGCGACGCCGGGTACGAGGTCGCCGACTGCGTCGGCCGCGTCGACCTGCCGCACAAGGTGCTCATGCTGCTGACCGACGGGCTGGTCCGCGACCAGGAGAGCATCGTGCGCGGGTGCTACCGGGCGCTCGGGGCGGCCGTGCCGCTGTTCGGCGGGGCCGCCGCCGACGGCTGGCGGATGAGCGGCGCCTACCTGTTCCACAACGGGCAGGTGCTCACCGACGCCGTGGTGGGCGCGGCCATCGCCTCGGAGGCGCCGCTGGCCGTCGGGGTCCGGCACGGCTACCAGACCGTGGGCCAGCCGATGATGGTCACCCGCACCGAGAACGGCCGGGTGCTCAGCCTCGACGACCGGCCCGCCCTCGACGTGTACCTGGAGCGCCTGGGCGCACCGCCGGAGGTGTACACCGACGCCGCCGCGTTCACCGCGTTCGCGCTGCCCCGGCCGCTGGGCGTGCAGCGGCGCAGCGGCGTCGAGGCGCGCAACCTGTCCACCGAGGTCGACCTCGAAGGCCGGTCGATCGGCGGCGGGGGCGCGATCGACCCCGGCGGCCTGACCTGGGTGATGACCGGCGACGAGCAGTCCATCCTGGAGGCGACCGACGCGGCCTGCCGCGACGCGCTGGACCGGCTGGACGGCCGGGAGCCGATCGGCATGCTCACCCTCAGCTGTGCGGCCCTGCGCGCGGCGCTGGGCGACGAGGGCATCCAGCGCGAGGGCGAGCGCCTGCAGAAGTGGGCCGGCTCGCTGCCGTATGCGGGCTTCTACACCTACGGCGAGATCGCCCGCAACCACGGGATCGACGGGTTCCACAACCAGACGCTCGTCGTGCTGGCCCTGAGCTGACATGCCGCTGGCGGAGTCGCTCTACATCCAGCAGCTCGTGGAGCTGCTGGCGGTGGTGTCGTCCTCGCCGGACGAGCCGACCGCGGTGCAGCACGGCGTGGAGCGGTCCGCGCAGGCGCTGGAGGCCGAGGTGGCCGCCGTGGTGTTCGACGGCAAGGTGGCCGCGTCGATCGGGTTCCCGCCGGACGCCGTGCCGCATGAGGACATCGTCGCGGTCGGCGCCCGGCAGCGGTCCGATCTCGACGTACCCGGGCTGGGGCGCTGCCCGGCCCTGTCGGCCTCGTGGGCGGGCAGCCGCCCCGGGCAGCTGGTGCTGGCTCGCTGGGGCGACGGGTTCGCCATCGAGGAGCGCAACCTGGTCCGGGGCATGGCCCGGGTGCTCGAACTGACCCTCACCATGCTGCGTACGCTCGCCGCCGAGCACTCCATCCGCGAGTCGCTGGAGGAGCAGCAGCGGCTGCTCACGCACCTGTTCGCGATCCAGCGGGCCATCTCGCGCCGCGATGAGTTGCAGCGCATCCTCGACCAGGTGACCGCCGCCGCCAGCGACCTGCTCGGCGACGAGGTCGGGCTGCTGTGGCTGCGCGACGAGGCCGACCCGGGGCTGACCAGGCCGGTGTCGGCCGCCGGGACGCCGATCGACCTGGCCGAGCAGCTGCCGGTGCCGCTGGACGGGGCGGGCAGCGGCGGCGCGGCCATCAGCGCCGATCAGGTGGTGGTCCGCCACGGCGTGGCCGAGCCCGATCCGGCGCTGGGCCGCCTCGGCCTGGGGCCCGTCTACGCGTCGCTGGCCGCGCCCGTGCACGACAGCGGCACGGTCACCGGGGCGCTGCTGGTCGCCTCGTGCGATCCGAACCGGGCGTACAGCCCGGCCGACGAGCAGACCCTGGGGGCGTTCGCCGACAACGTCAGCCTGGCGCTGACCGACGCCAACATGGTCGTACGCATGCAGCAGGCCCATCTCGACCCGCTGACCGGACTGGCCAGCCGCCGCCTGTTCATGGAGCAGCTGACCCTGCGCATGGCCGCCGACCAGGCGCTGCTGGCGGTGCTGTTCCTGGACCTGGACCGGTTCAAGGAGATCAACGACACGCTGGGGCACGCCGCGGGCGACCAGCTGCTGACGGTGGCCGCCGACCGGATCGCCGGGCAGCTGCGTACCGGCGACACCGCCTCCAGGTTCGGCGGCGACGAGTTCGCGGTGCTGCTGCACCAGGTCGACGGCCTGGCCGAGGCGACCGTGGTGGCCAGCCGGATCATCGCGGCCATGGGCAAGCCGGTCCCGGTGGCGCGGCGGCGGCTGCGGGTCGCGGTCAGCATCGGCATCGCGCTGGGCGGGGTCGACCCGGTGGAGCCCGAGGAGCTGGTCAGTCGAGCCGACCTGGCCATGTACGAGGCCAAGCGCGCGGGCACCGGCGGCTGGGCCGTCTACCGCCCGGACATGTCACCCGCGGCTGCCTGACCTGGCGACGGCCGCCGCACCGGGGTCCGGTACGGCGGCCGTCAGTGCTGGTCAGACCTCGACGATGGCCGGCGCGTCCGCGGGCTGGGCCTGGCCCGGCACCGAGGCGGCCTGCCGGCGCCGCTTCACCAGCAGCACCGACAGCGTGGCGACCGTGAGCACGATCAGCGGCAGCAGCATCGTCGACTTCATGGCGGGGACGAACGCCTCGTGGAACGTCCTCGTCGCCAGTGCCGCTACCTCGGGCGGGGTGCCCGTGGGCAGCGCCGCGCCACCGCCACCCAGCTCCAGGCCGCGCGAGGCCATCTCGCTGAACTTGGCCACGAACGGCGCCCGGAACGCCTCCGGCAGCGCGCCCGCGTTGGCCGTGGCCTTCTCGATGACCAGGTCGGACAGGCGGCTCTGCAGCAGCGCGCCGACGGCGGCCGAACCGATGACCGCGCCGAGCTGGCGGGTGGTGTTGATGAAGCCGGAGGCCGCACCGGCGACCTGCGGGGCGATGTTGCGCATCGCGATGGTCTGCAGCGGCGCGAACGTGCCGCCGAGGCCGACACCCGCGATGAGCAGGCCGGGAAGGAGGTCCGCCCGGCTGGAGTCGAGCTGCGCCGAGGCGACGACCATGGCGAGGCCGCCGACCCACAGGGCGAGGCCGCCGAACAGGATGAACTTGCCGCCGATCCGGTCGGCCAGCCGTCCGGCGACCGGGGCCACGAACATCGACACCAGCGACATCGGCGCGGTGGTCAGACCCGCCTGGAAGGCGCTCAGGTCGAGCACGTTCTGCAGGTAGATGACCAGCGGGAAGAACAGGCCGAGCATGCCGAACGAGATGGCGGCGACGACCCAGTTCATGATGGAGAAGTTGCGGTCGGCGAAGATGCTGAACGGGATCAGCGGCTCGCCGTCGCGCTGCTTGTACTGCTGGAACATGAACAGCGCGAGCACCACGGCGGCGGCGACGAGGATCTGCGGGATCGTGACCGGCCCCCACACCTCGCCCCAGTTGTGCGGCTGCCCTTCGATGAGGCCGTAGCAGAGCAGGAACAGACCGATGGTGACCAGCACCGTGCCGAGCACGTCGAGCTGGTGGCGCCGGTTCAGGCGCAGCTCCGGCATCACGATCCAGGCCAGCACCAGCGCCAGCACGCCCACCGGCAGGTTCACCAGGAAGATCCAGCGCCAGCCGTAGTCGGTGACCAGCCAGCCGCCCAGGGTCGGGCCGGCGACGGTGGCGACACCGGCGACCGCGCCCCAGATGCCGAACGCGGCGCCGCGCTTGTCGGCGGGGAAGATCGTGGTGATCACCGACAGGGTCTGCGGGGTGAGCAGCGCGCCGCCGAGGCCCTGGACCACGCGGAAGACGATCAGCTGGGTCGGGTCCTGCGCGAAGGCGCACGCCGCCGAGGCGAGGGTGAAGACGACCAGGCCGAGCATGAACATCCGCTTCGGTCCGAACAGGTCGCCGAGGCGTCCGGCCGTGATCAGCAGGACCGCGTAGACCAGGATGTACGAACTCAGGATCCAGAGGATCTGGTCCAGCGACGCGCCGAGGTTGTCGATGATGTCGGGGATCGCGATGTTCACGATCGTCGTATCCAGAAGGATCATGAAAAAGCCCAGGCACAGCGTGAACAGCACCATCCAGGGGCTGTGCTTGAGGACCGGGGGAGGTGGGGGTCCGCCGGCCGCGTTCGTGCCGCCGCCGTTGGTGGTTTCAGTGGCCATGCCGACTCCTTCGGGGTGTGGCCGAACCGGTGCAGCATACGGCGATCGGACGGTCCCGACCCCGCCTGTGACTAGTACATATGTCCTGACTTTCGGCGGCGCGGTCGCCTGGGCCGTTCGGCGTACCCGCGCGGCTGGTCCGTGGGACGGTGGGCAGCGGAGGTGGGTCACATGGTCAAGTACGGGTTCTACGTCCGCATGGAGGCCAAGCCGGAGAAGGCCGAGGAGGTGGCGCGGTTCCTGCGCGACGCCCTGGCACTGGTGGAGGCCGAGCCGCGCACCGTCACCTGGTTCGCCAACCGCACCGGCCCGACCAGCTTCTTCATCTACGACACCTTCGACGACGAGGAGGGCCGCGACATCCACTTCCACGGGAAGGTCCGCGACGGCCTGCTCGCCCGCGCGGAGGAGCTGTTCACCGAGCCGCCCATGATCACGCCGGTGGACATCCTCACCGCCAAACTCCACCTGGACTGATGCGGTTTCGGGAAAACTGCGCGAATCCACGCTGGGATACCAGCACTTTCCCCGAAAGTGCCCCATCGCATCACCCGGGCTCGACGATGCATAAGTAACTTCTATAAGTTCGTGATATAACTTGGGTGTGGCTTCCGGTGGGGTTTCTGCTGCGCACGCTGATCTGGCGACTACCGTGCAGCGGCTGTTCACGGCGCTGCGGCGGCTCAATCCGCCCGGCCTGAGCCTGACCGCCGCCTCGACCCTGGCGCGGCTGGACCGCGAGGGCCCGCACCGGCTGACCGAGCTGGCGACCAGGGAGGGCGTGACCCAGCCCGCGATGACGCAGCTGGTCTCGCGCCTGGAGCGCGACGGCCTGGCCGCCCGCGCCGCCGACCCGGAGGACGGCCGGGTGGTGCTCGTCGAGATCACCCCGGCCGGACGCGAGCTGATGGCGCGGCGCCGCCGCATCCGCGCCGACCACATCAACGAGATCCTCGGCACCCTGTCCGAGGACGACCGGCGCGCCGTCGACGCCGCGCTGCCCGTGCTCAACCGCCTCGCGGACCTGATCCCGCAGTGACCTGACCCCGGCGGGCCGGGCCCGCCGCAGCACCCCCTCGAAAGAGAGAACCGCGCATGAGCACCGCCGCAGACCGCTACAAGTGGGTCGCGCTGTCCAACACCACGCTCGGCATGCTGCTCGCCACGATCAACTCCTCGATCGTGCTGATCTCGCTACCGGCGATCTTCAACGGCATCGGGCTCAACCCGCTTCAGCCCGGCAACGTCGGCTACCTGCTGTGGATGCTGATGGGCTACATGCTGGTCACCGCAGTGCTGGTGGTCACCCTCGGCCGCCTGGGCGACATCTTCGGCCGGGTACGCATCTACAACCTCGGCTTCGCCATCTTCGCCGTGACCTCGGTGATCCTGGCGCTGGACCCGTTCACCGGCGGGGCGGGCGCCATGTGGCTGATCGGCTGGCGGGTGGTGCAGGCCATCGGCGGCTCGATGCTGATGGCCAACTCCGCCGCGATCATCACCGACGCCTTCCCGGCCCGGCAGCGCGGCACCGCGCTGGGCATCAACATCGTCGCGGGCATCGCGGGCTCGTTCGTCGGCCTGGTCCTGGGCGGGGTGCTGGCCGAGTGGAACTGGCGCTCGGTGTTCTGGGTGAACGTGCCGATCGCGGTGGTGGGCACGGTGTGGGCGTACCGGTCGCTGCGCGACAACGGGGTGCGGCGCCCCGGAAAGATCGACTGGTGGGGCAACATCACCTTCGCGGCGGGCCTGACCGCGCTGCTGGCCGCCATCTCGTACGGCATCCAGCCCTACGGCGGGCACAGCATGGGCTGGACCAACCCGTGGATCGTCGCCGGGCTGGTCGGCGGCGTGCTGCTGCTGGCCGCGTTCTGCGTGATCGAGTCGCGCATCGCCGAGCCGATGTTCCCGCTGCACCTGTTCCGCAACGCGGCCTTCGCGGGCGGCAACGCCGCCAGCCTGCTCGGCGCGATCGCCCGGGGCGGCCTGCAGTTCATGCTGATCATCTGGCTGCAGGGCATCTGGCTGCCGCTGCACGGGTACGACTACGAGGCCACGCCCCTGTGGGCCGGCATCTACCTGCTCCCGCTGACCGTCGGCTTCCTCGCGGCGGGGCCGCTGTCGGGCTGGCTGTCCGACCGCTTCGGCGCGCGCATCTTCGCGGCGGGCGGCCTGCTGGTGATGGCGGCGTCGTTCGCCGGGCTGCTGCTCGTCCCCACCAATTTCCACTACGGCGTCTTCGCCGCGCTGGTCTTCCTCAACGGCCTCGGCGGCGGCCTGTTCTCCGCGCCGAACACCGCCCAGGTGATGTCGGCGGTGCCCGCGCACCTGCGCGGCGTCGCCTCCGGCATGCGGGCCACCTTCATGAACGCGGGCATGGTGCTGTCCATCGGCGTCTTCTTCTCGCTGATGGTCGCGGGCCTGTCCAGCTCGCTGCCGGACACGCTGCGGGCCGGGCTGACCGCCCAGGGGGTGCCCGACGCCTCGGCGGCCGCGATCGCGCAGCTGCCGCCGGTCGGCACCCTGTTCGCGGCGTTCCTCGGCTACAACCCGATCGAGGAGCTGCTCGGGCCCGATCTGCTGGGCAGCCTGCCCGCGAGCAACGCCGCGACCCTCACCGACCGGCAGTTCTTCCCGGACCTGATCGCCGGTCCGTTCCACGACGGGCTCGTGATCGTGTTCTGGCTGGCCATCGCGATGGGCGTGATCGGGGCGGCGGTCAGCCTGATCGGGCCGCGCCGGGCGCGTACCCCCGATGACCTGGCCAGTCAGGAGACCGAACTGGCCGACGAGCTGTACGGCGCCCAGCCGCTCACCCCGCACCCGGTGCCCGCCGAGCCGTCGGCGGCCCGCCCGGCCGGGCAGCCGGTCTGACCAGCCAGGTGCCCGGCCGCGGTCTTCGCACCAGATCGCGGCCGGGCGCCTGGCCCGCGCCGGACCCGGTGAGGTCTAGGCTCTCAGCGTGGCGAAGTACTTCGACGTGCACCCGGACAACCCGCAGCCCCGCGCGATCAGGCAGGCGGTCGATCTCGTCCGCGGCGGCGGGCTCATCGTGTACCCGACCGACTCGTGCTTCGCGTTCGGTTGCCAGCTGGGCAACAAGGAGGGGCTGGACCGCATCCGCGAGATCCGCCACCTCGACGACCGGCACCACTTCACCCTGGTCTGCGCCGAGTTCGCGCAGCTGGGCCAGTTCGTCAAGATCGACAACTCGGTGTTCCGGCTGCTGAAGGCGAACACGCCGGGCAGTTACACGTTCATCCTCCCGGCCACGCGCGAGGTGCCCAAGCGGCTGCAGCACCCGAAGAAGCAGACCATCGGCGTACGGATTCCGGATCATGCGGTGGCCCAGGCGCTGCTGGCGGAGCTGGGCGAGCCGCTGGTCTCCAGCACGCTGCTGCTGCCCGGCGAGGAGGAGCCGATGACGCAGGGCTGGGAGATCAAGGAGCGGCTCGACCACCAGGTCGACGCGGTGCTCGACTCCGGCGACTGCACCACCGGCCCGACCACCGTGGTCGACCTGTCCGGCGACGAACCCGAGATCCTGCGCCACGGCGCGGGCGACCCGACCCCGTTCGAGTAGACCGACCACGACGACCGGGCCCCGGTCGCGGCTCGCGCTGGGCTGGGCTGGGCTCGCGCTGGGCTGGGCTGGGCTGGGCTGGGCTCGCGCTGGGCTGGGCTCGCGCTGGCCGGGTCGGGCTGGCGCGGGCTGGGCGGGCTGGGCTGGGGTTGGCGGCTCGCGGTGATCGCTGTCAGCGGTCAGAATCTCGGCCGCGCGCTCGTTGATCGTCGTCAGCGGTCATAACCTGGGCCGCAGGCGGGCACTTCGACCGCCAATCGCGATCAAGGACCCCGGTGGTCGCCAAGATCGCGACTATCGGTCAAT
>NZ_JASAMB010000004.1 GCF_029948125.1 Catellatospora sp. KI3 | reverse complement strand
ATACGAAGCCATGATCGGCACCGTACGCCAGGTCGGCTACAAGTTCGTCCTGCCGTCCTCGCGCCCGCACCGTTCCGACGACGACATCGACTCCAGCCTGGCCGACGCGCTGCTGGTCGACCTCAACCTGGCAGGCTAACGAACCGCGGGCCGGCCTGGCAGGGAGCTCGTGACGTCACCGGCACGGGCGGTGGCCAGCTGCCCGACGGCCGACTGCGTCGCCCCACACGATCCCGGGGAAACCAGCCGGTGTCCGGAGGGCCCGCTCACATACCGCCGCAACACGGGAGTCCGCGCCGGGTGCGGACTCCCGTGTTCGGGCGAGGGTTCAGTCCTCGAAGGTCGTAGCGGCTGCCAGCTCGCGCAGCACCGAGTCCAGGGTGTCGCGGGCCGCGCCCAGTTCCAGGCTCTGGCGCTCGGCCAGCGCCAGGGCGTCGGCGTCAGGGGCTCCTGCCCGCAGCGCCGTACGCAGCTCGGCCACCTGGCCCCGCCAGCTGTTGGCGAGGATCTGCTCGGCCTGCCGGGTCGCCGCGCCGTCGGCCTGGACCTGCAGGTGCGCCCGCTTGTCCCGCAGGTGCTGGGACGCCCGCTCCTGCTGCTGCATCCGCACCAGTTCCAGCAGCACCGGCGCGACGTCCGCGGCGATCCGCAGGGTGTGCGCGGTGTTCTTCAGCTTCTCCGCGTGCGCCGGGCTGGTGATCCCGCCCGGCTTGCGCAGATACGCGATGAGCTCACCCACACCCTCGTGCTTCTGCAGACTCGCCAGCTCACCGGCGTACCGCGGGTCGGTGAGCACCCCGTCGACGCCCAGCAGCGACAGCGTCCGGGCGTACGCGTCGGGGTGGACGCGGTCCACCAGGGACTGGTACTCGTTGAGGTGATGCGGTATGTCGGCGCTGTTGACGCCCAGCCGCAGCTCCTGCATCTTGTCTGCCACCAGCAGGCCCTTGGCGACGAACTCGCTGAGCTGCGCGTCGAGTCCGCCCGCGGCCGGGGCGGCCGCCTGCTTGACGAGCCGCTCGACGTGCGGGCCCGCCGCCGGGCCGCCAGGGCCGGTCGCGGCGGGGGTCAGCTCGACCTGGGCGCGCCTGGCCAAGGCCACCAGCTTGCTGGTGGACTCGGCGTGCCAGGCCGCCACGCACGTGTTCACGCGGTCGGTGATCTGCTCGACCAGCTGCTCGGTGGAGTCCACCTCACCCTGCATGATCACGCTGTGCATCTCGTCGCGGATGTCGTCGCGCAGCCGGGTTGCCGCCGCCGAGTCGATCGCCGCCAGCTCCTCCTCCAGCACCAGCACCCGGGACCGGTCCGCGCGCAGCCGCCGCTGCCGGTCCTGCGACTGCGTCAACGCCGCCGTGGCCTGCTCCAGCGCGAGCGCGCCGGTCCTGGCCCAGTGCCGCACGTGCGCCGCCGCCCGCAGCCGCGACGCGTCCGCGGCGGCCAGCACCGCGCGCAGCTCGTGCACGCCGTCCCAGTCCCGGCCCTCGGCGAACGCCGCCGCGCTCGGGTTCGGGTTGCGGGCGTGCTGACCGCCCAGGTCGGCGACGACCGCGATGACCGGCGGCAGCTCGCCGGGCACAAGGCGCCGCAGCGCCGTGACGACCGAGGCACGTTTGCGGTCAGCCATCGCCCGGAATCCGTCGAGGTCGTCGATCGGGTCGACCCCGGCCATGTCGGCCTTGGCGATGACCACGACCAGCGCCCCCGGCGGGAAGAACCGGCCGCCGTACGGGGTGATCGCCGTCCCGTCCACCAGCGCCGCCAGCCGGTCCACGTCGGTGCCCAGCAGCTGGGGCGTCACCGCGACCACCAGCAGGTCCGTGGCCGCGACCGAGGACAGCGCCAGCTGGTCGTGGCGGCGTTCATCGCTGCCCAGGCCGGGGGTGTCCACGTAGGTCAGACCTGCCGACCGGGCCTGCTGGATCTCATAGGTCTCGCGGGAGGCGCTGACGGTCAGCCACTGCGGGACCGGGCTGCCGTCCTCGACCAGCAGCCGCTTGATCAGGCTCGACTTGCCCGCGCTCCACGGCCCCACCAGGGTGACCCGCACCGTGCCGGACTCGGCGGCCTGACGCCAGGCCTGATCGGCTTCAACGGCGGTCTGCGACCCGGTGGCCGCCTCGACCGCCTCGCGCAGGCGCTGCACCCATCGCGTACTCATCCGTGTTCTCCTCCAAGCAGCCCGTTTGCCAAGATGCGCGCGTCCTCGTACCGGCTCAGCCTCGCGCCGAGCGCCTCGACCTGCTCCGTGTCGACCCGCAGCCGCTCGGTCGCCTCGCCGATCGCCTGCTCGAGCAAACCACCCTGGGTCAACAGCCAGGACAGTCCGGGATGAGCCCCCACCAGTTGCGCTACCCACCGCCGGGCGTCGTCGAACAGCCTGGCCTCGCCCTGCTCGCGTTCGCCCTCACGGCGCTTGCGGAACCGGGCCGACAGCATGTCCTCGACGGTGGTGGCGATCAGCGGCACGAACGGAGCGACCCGGATGAACCGCGCGGCCACGGCGCTGCCCTCACCGGCGAGCCGGCCCACCGTCTTGAGTTTCGCCAATGCCGACACCGCGCCCCCGGTGCGGCTCAGCAGCGACGGCGCTTCGGTGGCGCGTTGCAGGAAGCGTGCCTGCAGGCGCAGGTTCGGGTCGCGCTGGTGCGGGATCGCCCCGGCCGGGTCGTAGGTCGCCATGTCCTGCGCCCAGTGGTCGACCTGCCGCTGGGTGGCGGCGGCCCACTCGTCGACGTACGCCTGCAGGTCGGGCCGTTCATGCAGGCGCAGGATCTGCTGCGCGATGGCGGCCTGCTCCTCCTTGTCGGCGGCGGAGTCCCACTGGTCCAGGTGGGCGCGGATCGCGCCGGTGATGATCCAGTCGAGCCGGTCGGTGGCCGCCGCTCGCAGCGCGACGGCGTTCTCCAGGCGCAGTCGCAGGTCGGCCTGGAGCATGCGCAGGCTGTCCAGCGCCTGCTCGACCTCGGCCCGTGCCGCCCGCGCCGCCTCGGTCAGGCCGCTCAGCCGGCCCAGGGCGCCCAGCAGGACCCCGGCTTCGACCGCGGACGGCAGCAGCCAGGCCCGTGACGAGCGCCAGCCGTCGCAGAAGTCCTCGGTGCCGTCCCAGTCGGCGGGCCGCCCGTCGCCCGTGACGGGATCGGGGGCGAGGCTGACGACCTGCACCGCGCCGATGAACCGGTCCTGCGGGCCCTGGAGCCGGTGCAGTTCGGCTAGCAGCTCGGCCTCCTTGCGGCGGCAGCGACGCACGAACTCCTCCGGTGACTCCACCGGGTCGGCGCCCATCACGTCGGCGTGTCCGATCACGAAGATCACCCGGTCGGGCCGGGGGACGGCGCCGCCCGACGGGCCGCCGGAGACGAGGCCGGCCAGGTGCGGGGTGGCGGTGAGGTTGGGGCTGAGCACGTACCAGATGAACGCGGCGTCGTGCAGGGCCTCGGCGGTGCCGGGATCGCCGAGCGCAGGAGTGTCGACCAGGGTGACCCCCTCCCACGGGTAGTGGTGCACCTGCGTGGTCGGGCCGCCGTGGACCCGCACCGGTGCGCCGGTCAGCGTCACCATCCGCCGGATCAGCGCCGTCTTGCCGGTGCCCCGGTCGCCGACGACCGCCACCCGGGGCGCCTGTTCGGCGAGCAAGGCGCGCAGCGTGGCCAGGACCGCCTCTGCCTGCGGGTCGGCGGCCGGGTCGTGGCCGTTGGCCGTCCACGTGCGCAGCCACCGCTGCGCCGACCCGGCCGCGACGGGACGGGCCCGGCGTACGGTCTGCGCCACCCGGGCCGCCGCGACCCGGTGCTCGGCCGGGTAGGGCCGCCCGGCGGCATCGTCGACGGTCGCGGCGCCGGGCGCCTCGTCGACCCAGTCGTCACCGAGCCAGACCCGGCGTCCGGGCCGGCCGGTCGCGGCGTACTCCGCCTCGATCGAGGCGACCGCCGTGGACACGGTGTGCTGCCCCAGCCCGGTGGGGCCGATCTCGTCGCATGCCGCGGTCAGCAGCGCGGCATGCCGCAGCGCCCGGTGCTCCTGCTCGCGCAGCGCCAGCGCCGACCGGACGAGCTCGCCGCTGGCGGCCACCACCTGGTCGAACGCGATGCGCAGCAGCCCGGCCCGCACCTGCTGGGTCAGGTGTGCGAAGTACTCGCGGACCGCCACCCGGGCCTGTGCCAGGGCGGCCGCCCGCGACTCGCGGTTGCGGATCAGCCCCTTCTTGCGGACGCGGCGGCCGATGATGTCGCCGAGGATGCCGACCAGGGCCATCGGCGGGAACACCACGGTGCCCGCGGCGGCCATCGCCGACCCGTACCTGACGAGGTTGCCGCCCGTGCGCAGGCCCTTGCCCGCGCTGCCGTCGAAGGACGCGCCGGTCGTGGGCATGCTGACGCGCAGGTCGGCTTCGACCGCGTCGAGGCGGTGCCGCAGGTGGGTGGTGAACGAGGCCCCCACGGCCCGCACCGCGGACTCGATCTCGGGCTGGACGAAGACGGTGTCGGCGAACTCGTCGCCCGCGATGACCCGGTGGTGGGTGAAGGCGGTGTCGACCAGCACCTCGGCCCGGCGCAGCGCGACCCGTTCGAGCGGCCCGAAGTGGGAGGTCATCAGGTTGGCCACGAAGTCGACCACCACGCCGGGCCGGTCGGCGAAGATGGGCTGGTCGCTGCGGCGCTGCAGCTCCACCAGGTCGTTGAGCACCTGGGCGGTCGCCGGGGGCATGTCCGGCGTGCCGGCCGCGTAGTACAGGTGCCGGTAGTCGCCGAACAGCCACAGCACCTTGGCGATGGCCTGCTCGACCACCACCGCGCGGTCACGCAGGTCCGCGGCCAGGCCGGTGAGTTCGCGCGCCCCGCCGGAGGCCTGCGACACCAG
Organism: Catellatospora sp. KI3; assembly: GCF_029948125.1. GTDB lineage: Bacteria > Actinomycetota > Actinomycetes > Mycobacteriales > Micromonosporaceae > Catellatospora. The sequence continues at coordinate 416,624 of NZ_JASAMB010000004.1, read as the reverse complement.
CTGCCGGGTCAGGGAGCCCAGCCGCAGCCCGACCGCGTCGGTGGTGATCGCCCTGGTCATCAGCCGTTCCAGCAGGTCGACGTGTGACCACGCCATCAGGTTGGCGACGCCGTAGTCGCGGCGGTGCTTGCGGAAGGTCACCGCGTCATAGCCGTCGTAGCTGTCAGGCAGTCGCGCGTACGCGGCGCGCCTGCTGTTGACCGCGACGATGGGCACCTCGGGCAGGCCGATCTCGGCCAGCTGGCCCTGCAGCCACAGTGCCGACTGGGCCACCGCGTCGGACAGCTGCCGGCGCACCGCCGGGTCGGGCACCCGGGGCGGCTGGCGCCACAGCGCGTTCTTGACGTTGAGCACGGCGATGGCCTGCTTGCCGAACTCGGCCACCCACCGGGAGATCTCCGCGAACTCGGTGATCTGGGTGACGGTGTCGTCGAAGCACAGCAGCACCAGGTCGGCGGTACGCACCGCGGCGCGGGCCCGTTCGTGCAGCTCCCCGGCGTCGACGGTGCGACCCCAGCCGCCGGTGCCGGGGGTGTCGACCAGCCTGCTGCCCTGCCACAGCAGCGCCCCGACCTCGGTGGTGAAGTCGTTGTCGCCCGGGGAGATGAGCGTCCCGTCGCCGCGGCCCAGCGCGGTGATCAGCGTGCTCTTACCCGCCCCCGTCCGCCCGAAGAAGACGACGTTGAACGTGTCGATGTCGGCGAGCTGGTCGGTGACCATGGTGCGCAGCGCCGCGGCCGTCCTCGCGGCGAGCAGCCCGGCCTCGTCCTGGGCCGCGCCCCCGGTGGGCGCGCCGTCCGACAGGCCCGCGTCCAGCCGCGTCACCAGCTCGCGCAGGCGGGCCGCGACCGGTCGGCTCTGCGCCACCGCCGTGGCGCAGGCGCGCTGGAACTGCGCTCCGCTGTCGGAGGTGGTCACCGGGTCAGGGGTCGTCGCCGGATCGGTCATGCGGGCACCGCCATCTCCTTCACACGCACCAGGTGGCGCACAGTCGGTCGAGGGTACGGGGACGAGGTCCCAGTCTCCTCTGCCGGTGTGACAGCATCCGGTGCGCCGCCCGGTGCGTAGGGTCCTGGCCTGCCGGACGGTGTCGGTCACCGTCGTCGATGCTCGCCGAGATCCTGCCAAACGGTCACCGCGTCGTGCTGAGGCGACGCTATGCGGGCTCGCGTACGCGCCCAGGATCGCCGCCAGGATCCTCCTCGCCGGGCATCGGCTCGACCGGTGCCGCGGGCAGCACCTCCGGCGCGTCGGGCAGCAGTTCACCGGGATCGTCGGGGACGGGCTCGGACGGATCGATCGGCGGGTAGTGCTCAGGGTCCAGATTCGGCTGACTCATGCGACCGGCATTCCCGCGCCACCGCGCCGCTATGCGCAGGGCGGACACACTGTCATGCCGCCTCCACCCGGCACGTGTGACAGGCCCAGACGGGTGGCGGGTGGCGGCGGCTACCGGGGCAGGGAGTTCCGCGGAGCCATCGTCCGGCCCGAGGCGGCCAGGTCATCGGCTTTCCACACAGCGGCGTGGCCGGCTCGCCGATTTCCGGGGCCGAGGCGATCGCGGTTGGTCTTGTAAGCTCAGCCGTCGATGACTTCACGTGCCGTGGCCGGACCGGGCTGGTGAAACCGGCCCGGGCGTTGGGCGGCGGACTGCCGAGAAGGAGGAGTGACTGTGCGCCACCTGCCCACGGAGCCGTTGGCAGTCTCCGCACTGCCGGCCGTGACCGGCCGCGATGAGTACGAGGCCGCCCGTGCCGGCCTGCTGGCCAAGGAGAAGGCGCACAGCCGCGCGGGCGACGCGATCGCCGCGGAGCGCCGCCGACTACCGATGATCGAGATTCCCGGGTCTGTCACCGTGGTCGGTGCGAACGGCGAGGTTCTGTTCCTGGACGCCTTCGAAGGGCGGCGGATGCTCGTCGGCTACTTCCACATGTGGCATGACGGCCAGCCGGCCGAACGGCAGTGCATCGGCTGCACCTACTTCGCATCGCAGGTCCAGGGCCCGCTGGCGCACCTGCACGCCCGCGACGTGACACTGGCCTACTTCTGCGAGGGCACCTACGAGGAGAGCCGGCCGTACGCGGACTTCATGGGCTACACGGCACCGTGGTACTCGGCGCGCGACGCGGGCGACGGGCTGCTGGCAGGCCGGGATTTCGGCTGGCTCGGCTGCTACGTGCGCGACGATCATGGACGCGTGTACGAGACGTACTGGACGACCGACCGCGGCAACGAGGCGGGCTTCTGGTCCTACAGCCTGCTGGACCGCACCGTGTTCGGACGTCAGGAGGCGTGGGAGGACTCTCCTGAGGGCTGGCCGAGGATCCCGACCGGCCAGCACCAGTGGCGTACCGATGGCCGCCCGCTGGCGCAATGGGGCGTCACGGACGCACCCGCTGCCTAGCCCGACCGTCACGGTCGGCTAGTCGAGCTGCGGCAACACGCGGCGGGCGGACCGATGTTCACCGCTGTCGCCGCCCTCCCGCTGGCAGGTGACTCCGCCGACGTGGGCAATAGGCGGGCCGCGGCCGAGGTTAGATGCCATCAGTGCAGGTCGCGGGCGTGTGCCATGGCGGTCTTCGTGACCGCCGCTGCTGCGTGCTGCCGACTCCGGCGCTGGTCGCCTCACGATTCATCATTCCATGAATACATGATCCGATGTACCGTCGGGTTATGGAAGTGATCGCACATGCCGAGGTGCTGGCCCGCTTCGGTCACGCGCTGTCTGACCCGACCCGCTCCCGCCTGCTGCTGGCGCTGCGCGATGGCCCGGCCTATCCGGCTGACCTGGCCGACCTGCTCGGCGTGTCCCGGCAGAGCATGTCCAACCACCTTGCCTGCCTACGCGGCTGCGGCCTGGTCGTCGCCGTACCCGAAGGCCGACGCACCCGCTACGAGCTGACCGACCGCCGACTCGCCCACGCCCTGGGCGACCTCCTCGGCGTCGTGCTCACCGTCGACCCGCAGGCATGCCCCACCGCCGACACCGACAACTGCTGCTGATGACCAGCCCGACCATGCTCCGCCAGCCGCTCAGCCCACAGAGGCGGGCCGTACTCAACCGCCGCAGCCTGCTGCTGGCCTACGCCACCGCTGGCTACAACCTGCTCGAAGGCATTGTGGCCATCGCGGCCGGCGCCGCCGCCACCTCCGCCGCGCTGGTCGGCTTCGGGCTCGACTCCTTCATAGAGGTGTCCTCCGCCCTGGTCGTGATCTGGCAATTCCGCTCCAAGCTGCCCGAGGCGCGTGAACGAACCGCCCTGAAGCTGATCGCCGCATCGTTCTTCGCCCTCGCCGCCTGGATCGCCTTCGACTCCGTCCGGCACCTGCTAGGCGCCACCCAGGCCGAAGTGTCCCCGGTCGGCGTAGCCGTCGCCGCGACCTCCGTCGTGGTCATGCCGCTGCTGGTCTGGGCCAAACGCCGCACCGGACGCGAACTCGGCTCCGCAACCGTCGTAGCCGACAGCACCCAAACCCTGCTCTGCACCTACCTGTCGGCGATCCTGCTCGCCGGACTTCTACTGAACTGGGCGTTCGGCTGGACCTGGGCCGACCCGCTCGCGGCCCTGGTCATCGCCGCCGTCGCGGTGAAGGAAGGCGTAGGCGCCTGGCGCGGCGAGCACTGCGACGACTGCGCCCTACCCGCCAGCGCCGAAGGCTGCACCTCAGCAAACGACTGCTGCACCCCCACCTCAGGCGAGGGGCACGATGGCCGCTGAATGGCTCACCGCAGCCGTCCTCATCTCGATCCTCACCCCGGCCTTCGGGCACTTCGAAACCGTCCGCCCCTCTGGGCGCGCATCGCCCGATGGCTGGCCTACCTCGCCGTCACCGGCATCGTCGGCGCCACCGCAGGCCGACCATGGACCTTCGTGTGGTTGCTCGGTCTACCGGTCCTCGGCGCCGTCTTCCATTTCACCTGGTGCCTGCGCCACGGCATCAACCCGCTCACAGCTGAACCCCGCGACCGCTACGAACAACTTCGAGCCAGGCGCACCGCACCACACCAAGATCCGGGCAATGCACGGGCCGAGACGTAAGAACGAAAGTGTTTACGCAGGTGAAAGCCACAACCTTGACTGGTCTTGAAAACCGCTGAGGTCGGCGGGCTCGAGCTGTCACCGCTTGTCACCGGCAGGCGGTGACAGCTATGTCCGGCCTGTGAACTGCGAGAACGGGGGCAGGAGGGCTTGTCGTCCTGTCATCGCCTCTCCGGCGGCCTTACTCAGAGACGACCCGCTTTGCGGGCCTTCGTTTCGGTAGGTACGTACATTTCGTCAGTGCAGGTGCGCGGTCCCGGGTTCCATGGCCGGGCAGGTCTCGCGCTTCCTGCCTGTCCTCGCCAGACTCGCAAGCGCTGCCCGCTGCGCAGTACGAGATGAGTGGTCCTCCGGCAGGGGGTGCCGATCGGTGGACGCGGGTGTCGTGGCCACGGGAGCATGCCGGGCTCGGCTGTTGTGTCGTTGAGCGGTGCGGGGCCGTCTAGCCAGGACGGCGCGACGCTGAGACTGCGCCCAGCAGAAAGCAAGGGGATGAACGATAGCGACGGCCGGAAGCGGGCAGCAGGTGAGCTCGAGAGCCAGGTGATGAGCGTGCTGTGGGCGGCGGGCCGGTCGATGACCCCCGCCGAGGTCCAGGCGGAGCTGGTGCCGGCGCCGGCGTACAACACGGTCCAGACGATTCTGATCCGGCTGGTCGACAAGAATGTCGTACGCCGCAGCCGGGCTGGTCGGGCGCACTCCTACGAGCCGGTGCGCAGCGAGGCCGACGCCGCCGCGGCGAAGCTGCACGCCACGCTCGACGGTGTCGGCGACCGGCAGTTGACGCTGCAGCGTTTCGCCGAGTCGCTCGACGACGCCGAGGCGCAGGTGCTGCGCCGGCTGCTGGCCGACCTTGAGCGGGAGGGCAGGTGAGGACCTGGGTGTATCTGCCGCTGGTGCTGTCGGCGCTGCTCCCGTACGCGGCAAGGTTCATGGCCGGGCGGGTCTCGCCGTCGGCTGGCGCGCGGGCCGTTGCCGCTGCCGCGGCCGTGGCTGCCGCCGGGTTCGTATGTTCTCTGACGCTGCTGTCGCTGACGCTGTTCGACGACCTTCCGCCGCTGTGGCAGTTCGACGACCGGCCCGAACTGGGCCTGCCGAAACCTGTGCCGGGGCTGGTGGCGCTCGCCGCCGGGCTGATGCTGCTGGTCAGTGTCGGCAGACTGATCGCTGACGTCCGGCTCCGGTGGCGGGTGCTGCGCGAGCTTCGCGCCGCCGGCACGCCCACGGCGGGGCTGGTGGTCGCCGACTGGGCCGAGCCGTTCGCGGTGGCGGTGCCGGGGCGTCCGGGGCATGTGCTGGTCACGTCGGGAATGCTGCGGGTGCTGAGCGCGGGGGAGCAGCGGGTGCTGTTCGCGCACGAGAACGCGCATCTGCGTGGTCGCCACCATCAGTGGGTGACCGCGACGAGCTGGGCGGTGGCGGTGAACCCGCTGCTGTACCCGATGGCGTCGCTGGTCGGGCACCTGGTGGAGCGGTGGGCCGACGAGGACGCCGCAGCGGTGGTCGGCGACCGGCGGCTGGTGGCACAGGCGGTCGCGAAGGCGTCGCTGGCCGGACGGCGCCGCCAGGTGGCCCCGGCGATGGGGATGAGCGGCTCCGGCGCCGTCGAACGGGTGATGGCCATGCAGTGTCCGCGTACGGCCAGCCGCTGGCAGCCGGTGGCCGGTGTCGCGGCGCTGTGCGCGGCGCTGCTTGCGGCCACCGCGGTGGCAGCCGCCGACTTCGTCGAGGTCGCTGGAGCGTGGCTGGCGATGCTGACCTGAACCCGTTCGCGGGACGGCACGCTCAGCAGCAGTTCCCTGACCCGCGCAGGCGGCGGGTGGGTCAACGGCGGGAGCCTTCCACGGGCGCCGACACCGGCTGCGGGTCGATGCGGACCTCGGCCCGGTCGACGGGCAGCGGCCGGGACAGGATCACGCCGCCGCGACGTCCCCAGGGTGCGGGCCCGAACGTGCGCAGCATCAGCGCGTCGTAGCACAGGGCCAGCACCGCCGCGGCGATGAGCGGCGTACCGAACTCTGCCAGCGGCGGTATCGACAGTGCCGTGGCAGCCAGCGGGCTGGTGCTGACGGCGATGCCACGGGCGGCGGCGGTCATGCTGGCCACGGCGGTGCGCTGCGGGGGTGTCACGAGTGCGGCCGTGAACGCCTGCCGGGCCGGTACGTCGATCTTCGACAGGGCATGGCGGACCAGTAGCAGGCCGGCGGCGACGGGAAACGACGGCGCGAACGCGACACCCAGCAGGACGACGTTGGACACGGCGTGCGGCCACAGCATCGTCGCCAGCAGGCCGCTGCGCGCGCTCAGCGCCGGTGCGGCCAGTTGCGCGGCGGCTGCGAGCAGGTTCATCGCGAAGAAGAGGGTGCCGAGCGCGCCGACGGACACGTCGAAGCGTTCGTGCAGCCACCAGGCGAGCAGCGCCTGGACGACCAGGCCGCCGGCGAACGCGTCGAGTCCCGACAGCGCGGCCAACGCTCTGCCTTCTGCGGGCACCCGAACCGCTTCGATGGAGCTGGCGCTGCTTTGTCTTGTGCGGGACTCCGCGTGCGCGGTCATCCGGGTGACGACGAGGCCGGCGGCGAGGGCCGCCAGCGCGTACAGGACGAAGGCGTGTCGTGCGGCGTCGGGTCCGGTCAGTGCCGCCAGGCCTGCTGCGGCCAGAGCACCCAGCGCCCCGGCGATCTGCGCGGTGACGTTGTAGGCGGTGAAGACGCGGGTGCGGGTGCCGGTGGTGCTCTGGTGAGCGAGGATCGCCTGCTCGACGCCGCTGAACGGGGTGTTGTCGTTGGTCGACGGCGAGATCGTGCCGAGGAACGCCGCCGCCAGCAGCAGGGGGTAGCTGTCACAGGTCGCGAAGACGGCTCCGGCGGCGGCCATGAGCAGCGCGGATACGATCAGCGCGAGTCGGCGGCCCATGCGGTCGGCGAACAGTGCCATGACGACCGTGCCGGCGACGCTGCCTGCGCAGGCGACGGCGACGAGCACCCCGATCTCGGTGGGGGAGTAGCCGGCGGTGCTGAGCCGGGTGGCCAGCAGGACGCTGGCGCAGCCGAACCCGAACGTGCGCAGCGCACGCGAAATGACGACCCGCTTGCTGTCACCGTGCAGGCGTTCAGCAGCGGGTCCTTCGATCGTTGGACCCACCAGGAGATGATGAAGCAGACCTAATTACCCCTAACTCCGACACACCGTAGGAGTTCATGTCAAGGTCTACATATCAACCTGGCTGGTGAGGTCTGGCGCAGGATCTGCGAGGCGGAACCTACTCCTTGGGCTGCTCGGCGACCGGCCACTGCCGCAGCAGGTGCAGCAGCACGGCAGCGTCGGGGATGTCGCGCAGCCGCACGGAGATGACGGGCTTGCGCTGCCCCGCCCAGACCTTCAGGTGCGTCTTGCCGGTCTCCACTCTCGTGATGGCCGACCGGGCGGCGTACTCGTCGCCGCTGCGGACCCCGTCGCCGGTCAGCGTGATCGGCCCGAAGACGGCGGCGCCGGTGCGCAGCGCCTCGTCGGTCTTGACCGGCAGCAGGACGGCCGCGACGGACTTCTCCACGTACGCGACCAGCTCCGGCTTGCCCTTGTAGTCGGGCTTGGCCAGGTCGACGACCGTGCCGTCCTTGAGCTCGACCCGGCACTGCAGCACCTCGACGTACGCGCTGACCAGGTTGAGCACCCGGACCCACACCCGCACGTGCGCCACGTCGTCCCAGGTGAACAGCGAGGTGACCGCGCCGGTGTGGTCGATGGTCAGCGAGCCGTTGCGGTGCAGGTACCGGCACGCGCCCGCTTTGCGGCGGGCGACCCAGGCGGCGATCCCGGCGAGGACCAGCAGGACGACGCCGATCGTGATGGCTCCACCCGCGCCGTTGCTGGCCAGCAGGATGACCAGGCCCAGTCCGGCGGTGACGGCGGTGAGGAAGATGTCGGCGCCGATGGGGGACCGGTAGCGGCCGACGATCTCGCCGAGGCCCGCCTCGGCGGCCGCCTCGCCGAACGGCCGTCTGTCCACATTGCTGTGCATGGATGCATCCTCGCGGCTGGCCGTACGCCGGTCAACGGCCGCCGGCCGTACCGGCTGGGGCCTGGTCCTGGGCCGAGCGCCGCCGCAGGCAGTGGCGCCAGGCGTCCAGGCGGCTGCCCGTAAGGTGGTGCCATGCCATTCCCGCCCGCGCCGCGACGGACGCCCGCCCCGCCATCGCCCCGGATCGGGGAATGAGCCTGCTCGTCGAGCCGCGCCCGCCGCGGCAGGAGGACGCCCGGGCGCCGCGGGCGCCGCGGTTCACCGGCTGGTGCGGCCGGGTCGCGGGGTCCCGTGCCTTCGAGACGGCGATCATCGTGGCCATCGGCGCCAACGCCGTCCTGCTCGGCATCGAGACCTACCCCGACCTGGGGTCGGCGCGGCCGTGGCTGCACGCCCTGGAGTGGGCGTTCCGGCTCGTCTTCGTCGCCGAGATCGCGATCCGCCTGCTCAGCTACGGCCGGCGGCCGCAGGACTTCTTCCGGCACGGCTGGAACGTCTTCGACCTCGTGGTGATCGCGGCCACCTTCGTGCCGGGGCTGCACGGCGACTCGGCCATGCTGCGCATCGTGCGCATCGCGCGGGTGGTGCGGCTGGTGCGGTTCTCGCCCGGACTGCGCACGATCGTGAACGCACTGCTGCGCAGCCTGCCGGGCGTCGGCGGCTTCCTGGCCCTGGCCATGGTCACCTTCTACGTGTACGGCATGGCCGGGTGGCTGATCTTCGCGGACGAGTACCCGGAGCAGTACGGCACGATCGGCCGCGCGGTGCTGACCCTGTTCGTGCTGCTGTCCCTGGAGACGCTGCCCGACCTGATCGAGCAGGGCCTGGCGCTGTCCCCGTGGACACTCGTGTACTACGTCAGCTACGTTCTCATCACCGCGAACCTGCTGCTCAACATCCTGATGGCGGTCATCGTCAACTCGATGGAGGAGGCGCGCCGGCTGGACATGACCCGGGGCCTGGCGCCGGACTTCGATTCCGACGGTGACGGCGAGCCCGACGACGTCGACCGGATCATGATCAGTCAGCGGCTGGACGACCTGCGGGCCGTGCTGGACCAGCTCGAGCGCGACCTGCGCCTCGACCGCGACCGTCCGGCCGCCTGGACCGATCACGCCTCCGCCGACCGCACCTCGACCAGGAACTAGCGCGGGTCGCCACGCGCCCGGCGCTCAGGCGTAGGCCGCCACCCGGGCGGCGAGGTCGCGGTGGCGCTGCTGGCGGAAGCCGGGGCGGAAACCCTCCGTCCACGGCTTGCGCGGCCCGGCGAAGTGCATGATGCGTACGTCCCGCGCGGCACGCTCGGGCGCGGTCATCGGTTCCAGCTCGTAGCTGCACATGTTGTTCCAGGTCGGAGGCAGTCGCCGCCAGCGTTCGTACGCGACGAGGTTCAGCGCGTCCTGGTCGGGGAAGCGCAGCCGCCCGCTGTTCTCGGCCAGGTAGGCCAGGCAGCGCTCGGTCACCTCCAGCTCGCGCCACCGGGCCAGGTTGATCAGGATGACCCCGGAGTTGAAGTACGGCGCGTCGGCCGGATGCTCCGGCCCGGCCCCGGGAATGCCGCCGAAGGCGTCGAAGCGGTCGGCGAACGCGTCGCGCACCGCCGCGAGCGGCACCCCGTCGAGCGGCACCTGCCACAGCGGACCGAGGTCGCCGCAGACGTGGAGGTCGGCGTCGAGGTAGAGCAGGCGATCGGGGCCGTCGACGAGGTCCGGCAGCAGCAGTCGCAGGTACATGCCGGGCGTGAGCCAGGCCATGGCGTCCAGGTCGGCCACCGGCAGCGACCGGTACGCGTCACCGGTGGTGAGCAGGTGCAGCCGTCCCCGCCCGGCGAGCTGCCGCCGCAGCGAGCGTTCCTGCTCCTTGGCCACCCGGTCGGTGGTCAGCAGCCAGAACGTGACGTCGTCGTGCGCCCGGGAATCCAGCACCGACTCCAGGGCGACCCGGGCGTGTCCGGCGTAGGCCTCGTCGAACGCGAAAGCGATATCCACTCCGGCTGTATAGCAAAACTTAACCGGATCACTGAACATTGGTATCAAAATCTGGCACGGATACAGTAAATATTTTGCACCTATCTGCTGGAAACTTGCGACGTGGCCGGTCGCCCCGAACGAAAGCCCACCGGTCGTGATACTTCCGGCTGCCAAGACCGCTGAATCGTCCACTTGCTCCCCTCGGCGCCGACCCGTTGACTTCCGGTATGGCCGCCGACGACCTGCCCGAGCCGCTGCCCGGTACACCGCAGCCCAGCGCACCGCAGCCCGGTCCGCCACCGGCCGCGGGCCCGGTGGCGCCTGCCGCCGGGGCGGCCCTGCCGCTCGATCCGCTCGCCGTGACCGCCGCGCTGCCCCTCGACCCGGCCGAATCCGTGCTGCCACCGGATCCAGCCGCCGAGGCCGTGGTGCCGCGCCTGGTCGCCCAGCGCCGCTGGCCGCAGCTTCGGGTGCCGCGCCCGCCCGCGCGCACCTCCCGGCGGCACGAGCTGGTCGTGGCCATCGCGATCGGCGTCGCCACCATCACCGGAGCCGCGGTCACCTACTTCTCGCTGCGCAGCGACTCCGCCGCCGCCGACCTGGACCAGCAGGCCGTGATCGAGACCGTGCTCATGCACCAGAAGCTGACCTCGGCCCGCTCGCAGACGCACGCCTTCAGCGGCATGGCCGCGCACTACCGGCACATGCTCGCCGACGCCGACGTCAGCGGGCTCACCGATCCGCGCGAGGCCGAGGTGGCCCGGCAGCTGGCGCGCAGCTACCGGATCCGCACCGGCATCAACCAGTTCCTCCAGGGCGCCGACGCGACCACGCGGTTCGACACCGACGCGCAGTACCAGGCGGCACTGCACCAGTTCGACCAGTTCGCGATCGCCGACTCCCAGCCCGACGCGACCGCCGCCCGCGCCGACGCCCAGCGCGGCGTCTCACGCCGGCTCAACCTCAGCGTGGTCGGCCTGCTCGCCGTCGTGGCACTGCTGACCTTCGCCCGCGTCGCGCGCCGCCGGTCGGCCCGCATCGCCCTGGTCGGCCTCTCGGCCGTCGGCTACGCCGCCGCCGTCACCGCCGCGGTGATCGCCGCCGTATGACCAGCACCGACCCGTACCCCACCGCCCCCGGAGACGTCGTGTCCGACATGGACCCCGCGGCCGTCGCGGCCGAGCCCACCGACGCCGAGTTCGACAACGAACTCGACACCGTGTTCAAGCGGCGGGTCGCCGTCTCAGTCGCGCTGATCGCGCTGCTCGGCGGGCTGATCGGCTTCGCGGCCGCCGACGCGGGCGCCCGGCAGGCCACCGTGGGCCGCGAGGCGCAGCGCTCGTCGGTGCTGGCCCTGGCCGACCAGAACAGCGCGCAGGACGCCTTCTACGAGGACGCCGCGAACTACATGGAGGTCTCGACGATCACCCGGCGCGGCGACATCGCCGAGATCACCGCGGAGCTGCTCGGCGACGCGAAGGCGGCCGCCGACGCGAAGACCTGGCGCGCGGCCGCGGCGAAGGTGTCCGATGTGTCGAAGGTGCTGACCGACCCGGCCTACGAACGCCGCCACGACCGGCTCTGGGACCAGCTGATGGAGGGCCCGAACGCGGCGACCCTGCGCCAGCAGGCCGCGCAGCTGCACGCCGGTTCCTGGGGCGACAAGTCCGATCTGTATGTCGGCGTGGTCACCCTGCTCGCCGTCGCGCTCACCCTGCTCGGCCTGGCCCTGACCGTGGCGCCCGGCGTCCGGCGCTACCTCATCTGGCCCGCCGTCGTCATCGTGACCGCCTGCACCGCCACCAGCGTGGTGGTCGCGGTCCGGCCCGCCGACCGGGTGCCGGAGGCGGCGATCGCGGCGGTCATCGCCGGTGACCACGCCGCCGCCCGGCGCGACTTCCTCCAGGCGGTCGCCGACTACAGCCGGGCCATCGCCGCGTACGGCGACTACGCCGTCGCCTACCAGCGGCGCGCCCAGGCCCGGCAGCTCGCCGACAGCCCGGAGGGGCAGACGTCGACGTTCGTGTTCAGCGCCAGCAGCAAGCAGGCCCGCGAAGCCGCCGCCGCCGACCTGCTGCGCGCCGTCGAGCTCGGTGGCGACGACTTCACGACCACGGCCGGTCTCGGCGCCATCTACTTCCACCTGGAGGACTACCGCCGGTCGGAGGACTACTCCCGCCAGGCCATCAGCCGCAACGCGAACCTGCCCATCCCGTGGATCAACCTGACGCTCGCGCTGCTCGGGCAGCACCGGGAGGGCGCCGCCGCGGACGCGCTGCGCCGCGGCCTGGAGGTCACGCGCGCCCGGCCGTACGTCGAGGAGCGGCGGGAGACCTTCGCCAGCATGCGGGCCACCCTCGAGACGCTGGCCGGGCAGCAGTCCGATCTGGAACCGGCAGTCCGACGGCTGCAGGCGATGACGGTGGCGGCGCAGGCCGAGATGGAGGCGCCCGGCGCCGCCGTGGCGGCACCGTCGGCCGAGATATCGGGGCTGGGGGCGACGTCGGCAGGGTCGATCCTCACCGTGCACTACCAGCTGCGGCACATCCCGCGCGGGGCCCGGGTGTCGGTGGTGGTCAACCACCGGGGCGACGGCGTGCAGGGCTGGAGCGAGCTGGCCAACCAGAGCGTGCACCTGGTCTGGAACGCCGACGAGTCCGCGCAGTTCCTGCCGTACCAGGTGACGCTGTTCATGTCCGGATGCCGTACGTCGGGGGAGTACCGGGTCAGCTTCTACGCCGACGGGCGGCTGCTGGGGGCGACCACGGCCGGGCAGGAGCAGTCCCCGCTGACGATGAAGCCGTACGGCGACTGGGTCGGCGGGATCGAGCTGTGCCAGCCGGACACCTGGCAGCTGACCGACACCGTCAGCGGTGCCGTCGACCTGTCCGCACCGGACCGGCTGCGCCGCCTGTCGGTCCGGTCGGTGCCGCTGACCAGCGGGTACCGTACCGAGGCCGAGCGCGAGCAGCTGGCGGGCAAGGTGGCCGACCGGCTGATCAAGGCCATGTCCGCGCAGGCGATCGTCACCGGGACCGCCGCGCAGCAGATCAACTCGCTGCCGGGGACGGCCCGGTTCGTACGCGTGTCGCCTACCGAGGACGGCGTCGTCTGGGTGTCGGTGGCCGCCGACGGGATGCTGCGCACCGTCGCGGGCCGGATGCCGACCGGTGCCGCCGGTGAACTGAGCCAGGTGATGACCCGGCTGCGGTTCGTGTACTGACCTGGGCCTTCTGCCGGTGCCGGGTGTGCGCCGGCCGCGGTCCGGGAACGTCCCAGCACGCGTCGCGATCGGCGGCAAGAGTGACTCATGTCACTCAGGAAACTGTCAGCGATGTGTTTGCGATGGATCCGCTGCTAGTGCCCGTTGGGGCGCGACGATTCGAACAGCCTGATCGGACAGTCCGATCTGGCTGTCCAATTTGCGACCTTGTTGCGCGGGCCGCGCTCGAACAAACTCCCCTCTGCCGCGGTGCGGCACTCACGAGGGGATCGCGGGATGCACGGGATCAGTGCGCACGAGGTACAGCCATGCCCGAGGGCAGGTCGCAGCAGATGGCGTCGCCGTCTGGTGACGCTGCTGACGCTGCTGCTGGTGGCCGGCATCGGCCTACCGGCGCAGCTCGTCCCGTCCTCAGGGGAGTTCCCGCTCGCGTCGCTGTGGACCTGGCTGGTGCAGCACCCGGCATGGGCCGGCGGCACCTTCGAGGGCGTCCCGGTGCAGGACCGCGGCCGGGCACCGGGTGGACAGCACTACGTGCCCTCGTCGGCGACCGACGCCAACGGCGTCTCGCGCGGCCCGGCCGAGCCGAAGACCCCGAAGCGCCCGTGGACCACGCCGCGCCGGGAGGGTCGCTTCGACGCCGCGACCAGCGTCCGGGTCGCCGACGGCGCGACTGAGACCTCCGACCTGTTCCGCAACGCCGACGGCACCTACTCCCGCAAGATATTCTCCGACCCGGTCAACTTCCGGGACGCCAAGGGCGCCTGGCGTGCCATCGACCGCAGCCTGGTCCGCGTCGGGAACCGGTTCACGCAGAAGGCCGCGCCGACCGACGTGTCCATGGCCGTCTCGGCCGCCGACCCGAAGCTCGTGACGATGAACCTCGGCCGGGGCCAGGGGGTGTCCTACGGGCTGGCAGGCGCGGCCGACGTGCCCGGTGCCGCCGACGCCAACGAGGTCGTGTACCGGTCGGTGCAGCCGGGCGTGGACCTGCGGGTCGAGATCCTCGCCGACGGGTACAAGGACACCCTGGTGCTGGAGTCCCGCAGCGCGCCGTCTGAGTTCGTCTTCCCGCTGCGCCTTCAGGGGCTCACCGCCGCGCTGGCCGCCGACGGCTCGGTCGTCTTCACCGACGCCGAAGGCCGCGAGCAGGCGTCGATCCCGGCCGGGTTCATGTACGACTCCAAGCTCGACCCGTCCGGCGACTTCACCACCTCCACCGCCGTGGCGTACGAGCTGATCACCGTCGACGGCGCGCCTGCCCTCAAGGTGACCGCCGACCGGGCCTGGCTCGACGACCCCGCCCGCGTCTACCCGGTCAGCATCGACCCGTCCTCCTTCCGCACCAACGCCGACACGTACGTCTACAAGACCGATACCTCGAACCACTCCACCGCCAACAACCTCGCCGTCGGCACCTGGGACGGCGGCACCCACGTGGCCCGGTCGTTCATCTCGTTCTACGGATTCCAGACCACCTTCAGCGGGGCGACGCTGTCGTCGGTGACGCTGCGCACCTTCCTGAGCTGGACCTGGAACTGCACCGCCAGCCAGGTCAACGTCCGCCTGGTGAACACCTCCTGGTCGCCCTCGGTGGCCTGGCCCGGCCCGACCCTGGGCACCCAGATCGGTTCGGCCACGCCCCCGCCCGGCCGGGCGTGCACCAACACCTCCGGCAACCGCTCGGTGGGCAACTGGGTCGAAATCCCGCTGACCACCTCGGCGATCCAGGGCTGGCTGACGGGCGGGTCGAACTACGGACTGGCCCTGACCGCCCCGTCGGAGACGGTGAGCAACTACTGGAAGCGGTTCACCTCCCGCGACTACGCCAACTACGCCTACGCGCCGTACCTGCTCGTCACCTACAGCGGCCCGAACTCGCCCCAGATCGACGCGGCCTACCCGCCCAGCGGCTACAACACGGCCTCGCTGACGCCGGTCCTGGTCGCCGACGCGCACGACCCCGACAAGAGCGGCACCCTCACCTACGACTTCGCCGTCTTCGACGACGACGGCGTGAAGGTCGACGACTCCGGCTGGCGGCCCACCTCCACCTACCAGGTGCCGGCCGGCAAACTCGTACGCGGCAAGACCTACTCCTGGATGGTCGCGGTCAGCGACGGCACCTCCAACAGCTCGCCGCGCTGGTCCATGCTGACCACGATGCCCGCCCAGCCGGTGATCACCTCCACCCTGTCGCGCAACGGCGGCCGCGGCTTCGAGCCGAGCGTGGGCAACTACACCACCGCCGCGACCGACGCCGTGGTGACGACGGTCGGCCCGGGGCTGTCGATCGAGCGCACCTACAACAGCCAGGATCCGCGCGCGGCCTCAGCACTGGGCGCCGGCTGGTCGAGCGTCCTGGACTCTTCGGCGACCGAGGTCAAGGACGCCGCCGGCGTCATCCAGGGCGTCGTGGTCCGCTACGGTTCGGGCCAGGAGGCCGCGTACGGCATCAGCCCCGACGGCACCTTCGCCGCCCCGGGCGGCCGCAGCGGCACCATCAGCTGCGTGGCCGCCAACGGCCAGGCCGCCACCTGCTCGTCGGCGACCTCGCCGACCGGCGGCTACGACCTGCTGGAGAAGGACGGCACACGGTTCTCCTTCCGCAGCCAGTCCACGCCGGTGAACGGCGCCTACCCGATCAGCTCCGTGACCGACCTCGCCGGGCGCAAGCTGACGTTCACGTACCTCAGCGGCAAGCCGAGCCAGATCACGTCGGCCTCGGGCCGGTCCCTGTTCATCGACTGGACCACCACCACCCCGGCGCACGTGTCGGCGATCCGCACCGACCGCGCCGTGCCCACCGACCCGGCCAGCGTCTCGGTCTGGCAGTACGAGTACTCCGGTGACCTGCTCACCAAGGTGTGCCCGCCGACCTCGGCCACCGCCTGCACCGCCTACGAGTACGCCACCGGCAGCGCCTCCACCTCGCTGTACCCGTCGGTCGTGCGCAACCTCGGCGCCACCTCCAACTGGCGGCTGACCGAGGCCGGCGGCGAAGTCGCGGCCAGCGCCGCCTCCGACAAGGCCGGTGCCGACAACGGCGACTACCGCGGCGTCACCTATGGCCAGGCCGGACCGATTCCGGGCCTGACGAGCACCGCGGTCGGCTTCAACGGCACCGGCTCGTCGGTGGCGCTGCCGTCCCAGCTGGGCAACGAGTCCGGCTACCGCTCGGCCAGCCTCTGGTTCAAGACCACCGCGACCGGCAAGGTGCTGCTGAGCCAGTCCGTCGACGACCCGGCCACGCAGAGCACCGCCAAATGGGGTTACACCCCCACCCTGTACGTCGACAGCGGCGGCAAGCTCGCCGGCCAGTTCCCGACCCTGCCGGGGACCGGCAACCTCGGCCCGCTGTACGGCGCCGCCTCGGGTCTGTGCGCCGACGTGCACAACTCCGGCACCACCAACGGCACCCCGGTCGAGCTGTTCCTGTGCAACGGCCAGGCCAACCAGAACTGGACCCTGACCGGCTCCACTCTGACGGTAACGATCAACGGCGTCACCCGGTGCCTGGACGGCAACGACGGTTCGAACAACAAGATGGTCGTCATCTGGACCTGCAACGGCGGGACCGCGCAGAACTGGCGCTTCGACAGCAACGGCAACATCGTGTTCACCGCCACGAACCGCTGCCTGTCGGTGTCCAGCGCGAGCACGGCCCAGGGCACCCAGCTGAACCTGTGGACCTGCAAGACCCCGCTGGAGGGTGACCAGATCTGGTCGCCGACCGTGCACGCCCCGATCGTGTCCACCGGACCGGCGGTCAACGACGGCAACTGGCACCAGGTCGTGCTCAGCGCCGCCGGCAACACCCAGACGATGTACCAGGACGGCGTCGCCGTGGGCAGCAAGAGCGGCGTCGTGGTCGGCGGCCGCCAGCGCCGCCAGTTCATCGGCGCCGGCTACCTGGGCGGCGGATGGCCCAACCAGCCTTCGTACAACGCTCAGAACAACCTGGGCACCGCCAGCTTCTTCAACGGCAGCGTCGGGGAGGTGGCCTTCTTCGACCGGCCGCTCACCGCCGCGGACGTCACCGCGCTGAAGTACGCCCGCGACACCTATGCCCACCCGCTCAAGAAGGTCACCAACCCGTCCTCCCGGGTCGCCGCCCAGGTGTCCTACAGCCCGACCTCCGGCGAGTTCACGCAGGTGATCGACGAGAACGGGGGGACCTGGTCGGTGGGTCCGCCGACGTTCGAGGGGTCGTACCTGGCCTACGCCACCACCGTGCTGGGCGGGTCGCCCACCGAGTACTGGCGCCTGGCCGACACCGACGGCACCGACGCCACCAGCGAGATCGAGGGTTCGGTCGCGCAGTACGTCAACGGGGTCGTGCTCGGCTCGTCGACCGGGCCGTTCGGCGACGCCGCCCAGGCGGCCACCTTCAACGGCACCGGCGCGTACGTCAACCTGCCTCCGTCGGTCATCCCGGACGCGGGCGCGGCGTGGTCGATCTCGCTGTGGTTCCGCGTGCCCTCAGGCAGCACCGCCGGCGGCAACATCTTCAGCTACCAGGACGCCCCGGTCGGCAGCGACGCGGTCAAGTGGAACCCGGCGCTGTACGTCGGCACCGACGGCCGGCTGCGGGGCAAGCTCTGGGGCGGCTCCAGCACCACGCCCATCACCACCCCGGGCCTGGTCAACGACGGCAACTGGCACCACGCGGCGCTGGCGGCGGGCAACAGTTCGCAGACGCTCTACCTCGACGGCGCGGCGATCGGCTCGATGAGCGGCGCGGTCACCGCCAACGGCGACACCTACGCCTTCCTGGGCGCGGGCAAGGCTGTGACCAGCTCGTACTGGCCGTATGTGAAGGGCAATCTGACCGGATACTTCACCGGTGACCTCGCCGAGGTCGCGATCTACAAGGGCACCCAGCTGTCGGCGAGCCAGGCCGACGCGCAGTTCAAGGCCCGGGACAAGGCGACCGGCACTTCTCTGATCAAGAAGTACGCCATCACCGACCCGACCGGGGGCTCGCTGACCACCCAGTCCTACGCCCTGCCGTCCGGCCGCAAGGTCGCCACCACCGACGCCCTCGGCAACGAGACGCTGTACGGCTTCGACGCGACCGGGCGCCTGCAGATCGTCGTCGACGCCAACGGCAACTTCGCCGAGACCGAGCACGACGCCCGCGGCAACACCGTCGAGCAGGTCAACTGCCTGGACCGGTCATCGGACCCGGTGGAGTGCGGCACCACGTACTACACGTACACGCTCAACGCCGCCAACCCGCTCGATCCGTGCAACGACAAGATGGCCACCTCGCGCGACGCGCGCTCGGCCTCGGCGACGGACGACACCTACAAGACCACCTACACCTACGACGCCAAGTGCAACGTCGTGGCGGTGACCGACCCGCTGGGCCGCAAGAGCACCAGCGTCTACAGCGGCGACCAGGACACACCCGCGGTCGACGCCGGATTCGTCCCGCAGGGCCTGGTCACCAAGATCATCTCGCCGACCGGCACCTCCCAGTCGCTGGCCTACTACCAGTCGGGGGATCTCGCCAGCATCACGGACCCGTCCGGGATGGTCACCGAGTACACCTATGACGGCATGGGCCGCATCATCGTCAAGACCGACCGGACCAGTACCAACCCGGCCGGACTGACGACGACCTTCACCTACGACAAGCAGTCGCGGGTGCTCACGCAGACCCAGCCGCCGGTGACCGACCGGATCACCGGCGCCACGCATACCGCGCGGACCAGGGCCGACTACGACGCCGACGGCAACGTCACCTACGAGGAGATATCCGACCTCACCGGGGGCGACGCCAAACGCGGCACCACCAGCGAGTTCAACCAGTACGGCCAGAAGTGGAAGGTCACCGACGAGCGCGGCAACTTCACGACCTTCACCTACGACGCCTCCGGCAACCTGACCGGTCAGGTCCGTCCCGACGGCACGAGCCTGCGGTCGGTGTTCGACGCCGCCGGGCAGCTGCTGACCACGAAGATCATGAACTGGAAGGGCGACCCGAACAGCCCGACCGCCCCGACCGAGTTCGTCACCAGCCAGCGGTCCTACGACGCGGCCGGCCGCCTGGCCTGCGTCACCGACGCGATGGGCTGGCAGACCTGCTACGAGTACTTCGACAACGACCTCGTCGCGACCATCACCCGCAAGGACGGCACCGGCAGGGAGTACCTGCTGGCCGACCACGAGTACGACGCCGTCGGCAACCTGCTGACCAAGTGGACCGACAACGGCGCGACAGTCACCAGCTTCCACGTCGACGCCGCCTCGCGCACCGACTCCACCACCGTCGACCCCGACGGCCTCAAGCGCACCACGTCGGTGGTCTTCGACGACGACGACCGGGTGGTGTCCAGCACCTCCACCGACGCCGCGGGCAACATCATGGGCGCGGCGCGCACCGCGTACGACCCGAAGAACGGCGTGCTGTCGCAGACGGTCTTCGGCGGCCCCGCCGGCACCAACCCCGCCAACGTGCCGGTCGGCCGCTGGCAGTTCGACGCCACCAGCGGCCCGTACGCCGTCGACGCGGTCGGCAACAACCGGGCCGTGGCCACCGGCGGTGTCAGCTGGAGCACCGACCACGCCATCACCGCCACCGCCGGCAGCGCGGTCTTCGACGGCACCGGCGCCTTCACCGGCAACACCGGCACCGTCGACACGATGAACAGCTTCACCGTGGCCGCCTGGGTGAAGCTGTCGGCGACCGCCACCACGCCCGTGGTCATCGCCAGCCAGGACGGCCGCAACGTCAGCGGGTTCACGCTGTACCACAACAAGGCCAACGGCCTGTGGACGTTCGCGATGCCCCGCGCCGACGTCAACGGCACGCTGTCCGACGTGGTCATGTCGTCGGCTGCCGCGTCGACCGGGGTGTGGACCCACGTCGCCGCGGTGTTCAACACCGACGACACCGACGGCGCCGACACCATCAAGATCTATGTCAACGGCACCCTCGCCGGAACGACGACCCGCGCGGCCCAGCCCTGGACCGCGGCCGGCCCGACCGTCCTGGGCGCCGGCAAGGCGGGCGGTGACCTCAACGGCCGGGTGGACCTGGTCACCCGCACCACCGGCGGCAACCTCGTGCTGTACTCCAACAGCGGCGGCGCCGTCGGCACCGCCCTGGGCGCCGGCACGACCGTCGCCACCGGCGTCGGCGGGCTCAGCCACCTCAGCCTCGCCGACCTCAACGGCGACGGCCGCACCGACCTGATCGGCCGCGACGCCTCCGGCGCCCTGCTGTTCCACCCGGGCACCGGTGCCTACGGCACGGTCTCGTTCGGCCCGCCGGTCACCCTGTCCGCCAGCGGGCTCAGCACCATGACCTGGATCGGCACCGGCGACTTCAACGGTGACGGACGCGTCGACGTGGTCGCCCGCGACCCCGGCGGCCTGCTCATGTTCTACCGCAACCTCGGCAACCGGGCCGGCAGTCCGGTGCTGGCCACGACCGGGGTGCAGATCGGCCTCGGCTGGAACGGCATCAGCTGGATCGGCACCGTGGACCTCAACGGCGACGGTTGGGCGGACCTGCTCGGCCGCGGCAGCGGCGACGTCATGCTCTACTACCTCAACCGGAAGCTGACGTCGCCCGGCTTCACCGCCTCCGCCCAGGCCACCACCGCGACCTTCGCCGGGTACGGCCTCAGCGCCGGCGACTTCAACGGCGACGGACGCGGCGACCTCATCGGCCGCGACACCAGCGGCAGCGTCTGGCTGTACCCGGCCACCGGCGGCACCGGGACCGCGACGCTGGGCACCCGGGTCCAGCTCGGCTCGTCCGCGTTCACCGGCATCGACCTGCACCTGAGCGCGAACCTCGACGGCGACGCCGCAGCCGGGTGGCGCGGCACCATCGACGACGTACAGATCTACCAGCGGGCGCTGTCGGCCACCGACATCACCGCCCTCAAGAACGGCTCGGCCGCGATCCCGGCCGCCGGGGCCACGGTGAGCCGGTCCTCCTACAACCTGGACACCGCCGGACTGGCGACCAGCGTGGTCGACCCGCTGGGCAACGTCACCGACTACACCTATGACGAGGCCGGCCGGGTCGCCGTCACCAAGAGCCCGTCGATCACGGCGGAGACGTTCAGCGGGCAGACCACCGCCCGAGCCGTGTCCTACCTGGGCTACAACACCTTCGGCGCCGTGGTCGAGTCGCAGGACCCGACCGGTCAGCTCACCACCACGACGTACAACGCGCTCGGCCAGCCCGTCGCGACGACGCTGCCCTCGTACACCCCGCCAGGTTCGTCCACGCCGCTGACCCCGCAGGCCACCAGCGAGTACGACAACCTCGGCCGGCTCGTGACCGAGACCGACCCGCTGAACAACGCCACCACCTACGTCTACGACCAGCTCGGCCGGCTCGCCAAGACCACCGCGCCCGACGGCGGCGTCACCACGATGGCCTACGACGCCATCGGCGACCCGCTGTCGGTCACCGGCCCGACGGGAGCTGTGGCCCAGTCCACCTACGACTACCTCGGCCGCAAGTGCACCAGCACCCAGCTCGTACGTCAGCCCACCGCGCAGGTGCTGACCACCACCTACAGCTACGGCGCGACCCCGGTGCTCTGCTCGGCCGCCACCCCCGCACTCGACCCCGGCCGCCTCACCAAGGTCCAGTCTCCCGGCGGCCTGGTGACCCGGACCGCCCACAACGCCGCCGGTGAGGCGACCTCCACCACCGACGCGGCCGGTTACACCACGTCGTACCTGTACGACGCGCTCGGTCGGCAGACCCGCACCACCGCGGCGGACAATACGCACACCGACGTCACCTACGACATGCTCGGGCAGGTCGTGGTGGGCGAGCAGTTCAACGCCACCAATGTCAGCCTGGCCCGCACCACGACGGCCTACGACCGGGGCGGCAACCCGGTCTCGGTGACCGACCCGCGGCTCAACACCACCACCTTCACCTACGACGCGACCGGCATGCTGGTGTCGCAGGTCCAGCCGGTGTCGGCGGTGGTGGGCAGCGGCATCACCAGCACCTTCGGCTACGACCTGGCCGGACGGCGGACCCGGTTCACCGATGGGCGCGGCAACGCGTTCTGGACCACGTACAACACCTGGGGCCTGCCCGAGTCGCAGATCGAACCGGCCACCACCGCGTACCCGAACCTGGCCGACCGCACCTACACCACCGCGTACGACAAGGCGGGCCGGGCGGTCACCCAGACGTCACCGGGCGGCGTGACCGTCGTCAACACCTACGACGAGACGGGCAACCTGACCCGGCAGGCCGGATCCGGGGCCGAGGCGGCGACCACCGACCGCGTCTTCGACTACGACCTGGCGGGCCGTCCAGTGTCGATCTCCCGCCCCGGCGGCGACACCACGCTCACCTACGACGACGCGAGCCGCCCGCTCACCATCACCGCCGGCACCCTCGGCGACACCGCGTACGAGTGGAACGCCGACAGCCTGCTCGCCAAGCGGACCGACGCGGCGGGGCAGACCGTCTTCACCTACAACGCGGGCCGGCTCGAACACGTCACCAACGGCAGCGCCGTACAGGTCGACTACTCGAACTTCAACGCCTTCGGCCAGCCGCAGCGCGTCGTGTACGGCGGCGGCACCGCCCGCGTGCTCGGCTACGACTCCGCGCACCGGCTGGCCAGCGACGAGCTGCTGACCTCGACGAACCAGCAGATCGGGAAGATCACCTACGGGTACGACGCCAACGGCAACGAGACCTCCAAGACGGTGATCAAGGGCGGCGTCGCCACCGCCAACGCCTACACCTACGACTACGCCGACCGGCTGACCTCGTGGACCACCGGTTCAGTGACCACGGACTACGACTACGACAAGTCTGGCAACCGGGTCCAGGCCGGGGCGAGCACCTTCACGTACGACCAGCGCAACCGGCTGCTGACCTCCGGCTCCACCAGCTACGCGTACACCGCTCGCGGCACCCTGCAGACCACCACCCAGGGCACCGTCCCCGCGGGCAGCGCCTTCGACGCGTTCGACCAGGTGGCGTCGCAGACCAGCACCTCCGGCGTGACCCAGACGTACACCTACGACGGCCTGGGCCGGGCGGTGCGGGCCGGGCACAAGTACTCCGGGATCGGCAACAGCCTGGCCGCCGACGATCCCACTCCCGCCAGCCCGGCCAGTGGAGACGAGGCGACCTATGTACGGGGCCCGGGTGGCTCGGTCATCGGTACGCAGGTGGGCGCCGCCCAGCGCTACGCCTGGACCGATCTGCACACCGACGTGGTCGGCCAGTTCACGGCCACCGGCGCGTCTCTAGCCGGTTCCGCCACCTATGACCCGTTCGGCAAGCCGATCGGAACGTCGACCCTGATCGGCCGCCTGGGTTACCAGTCGGAGTGGACGGACACCTCCACCGGTCGCGTCAACATGGCGGCTCGCTGGTACAACCCGGACACCGGCCAGTTCGACTCGCGCGACACGTACTCCAACAGCCCGGTGGGCTCGTCGGGTGCGGCCAACCGGTACTCGTACGGCGACAACAACCCGCTGACGCGTACCGACCCCAGCGGGCACTTCCCGACCGTCACCGACAGCGGGACGACGAAGGCGGACATCGAGGAGCGCAACAAGTACTACGTCGCGGAGGCCAAGAAGAAGGCCACGCCGCCTCCGCCGCCGAAGACGACCTGCGGAAAGACGCGGCCGGGCAGCAAGGACTGGTATGCCATCGGCTGCGACATCAAGCTCAAGCAGAGCTGCCCGCACATGCCCGGCGGGGTGGAGAACACCTTCGCCAACTGCACCGAGCTGAGCTACACCGGCGACGGCTGCTCGATCAACGGCATGTCGTTCAAGTACTCCGAGCTCGGTGTCGTCTCCTGCGTCGACCTGGCCCAGTTCGTCGACGACCTGGCCGGGGACTACCTCGGCTACGACAATGACCGGCTCAAGAAGTGGATCACCGCCGAGGTCCTCGGCAAGGCGATCGACAAGGCCGGGGCCGCGGGTGTCAGACGGGCCCAGAAGGAGGAGGAGGCCAGATGCAAGGCCGACTTCTGGTGCAGTAACGCCGGCTGGGTCGGCGCGGCGGTCAGCATGGTCGCCGGGGTGGTGGCGTACGCGGGCTGCATGGCGGTCGGGGTCGCGGCCGGCGCGGTGACCATGGGCGCGGCGACCCTTGGTGCGGCTGTCGTCTGCGGAGCTGTCTCGGGTGCGATCGCGGGACTCGCCGGTTCGCTGGCCCAGAGCGTCGCCGTGAACGGCTGGGGTGCGCTCACCAGCGGTGACGCGTGGAAGTCCGCGCTGACGGCGAGCCTCGTCGGAGCTGTGGGCGGGGCAGTCGGCGGCTTCGCCGGATTCGTGACGGGCGGGATGGCCGCCGCCGCGGGAGCGGGTCTGGCGGCTCGCATCGGCACCGGTTTGCTGTCAGGTGCGGCCTCCGGCGCGATCAGCGGCGGGCTGACCTCGGCGGCCGAGTACGGTGTCGGATGCCTGCTCGACCAGGAGTGCACCAGTGAGGGCCTGGCCGACTCGATGCTGCGCGGCACGATCACCGGTGCCATCACGGGCGGGATCAGCGGCGGGTTCGGTGCCGGCCTCAACAAGGGCGGCGCGTGCCACAGCTTCGACCCGGCGACCCCGGTGCTCATGGCCGGCGGGGTCACGCAGCCCATCGGGACTGTCCGGATCGGCGACGAGGTGCTCGCCACCGACCCCCAGACCGGCGAGACGGCTGCGCAGAAGGTCACCGCGCTGCATGTCAATTTCGACGTCGAGTTGACCGACATCTCGGTGGGCGCGCCCACCGAGCCGCGCCTGGCGCTGGAAGGGCGCGGTCCGGCGCGGGGTGCCGGCACCACCCGTGGTCCCACGGCGACCCTCAAGACGACCCAGAACCACCCGTTCTGGGACGCGACGGACGGACGCTGGGTCGATGCGGCGCATCTGACGGTCGGTCACGAACTCGTCGGACCCGACGGCGACGTCCAGTACGTGCTGGCCGTCCGCAACTACCTCGGCGGCCGGCAGATGCGCGACCTCACGGTCGCGAACCTGCACACGTACTACGTGGTCGCCGGCGGCGGGCCGGTCCTGGTCCACAACAACATCGACTCGTGCAGCCTCGTGATGGTGCGATCGGCCCGGGCCGACGGCGGGATGCGGGCCAACGCCGCCGCCCTGCGGTTGTGGGGTGGCGAAGGGAACGGGTTCTCGGGTGTCTACGACACGTCCACCCGCTTCTTCTCCGCGTACGTGAGCCAGGGGCCCGCCCAGGTCAAGGGGATGCTGCGCAACGGTGCCCACACCAAGATCAATGAGGAGGACTTCGGCGACTCCTTTGAGACGGTAGGCTTCGCGATGGTCGTGAAGAACGATGTGGTGCACGTGACCTGGAAGTCCGGCGGAGTGAACAAGCTGAACTGGGGGCAGGACGAAGCGCCCGAGATGTTCCGCGCGGACATCCTCGAGGCCATTCGGAGCGCCACCGGCATGAACGTGACGGGATGACGGCGCTGGTGGACGGAACGGTCGGCGGGTTGAGGCTGCCTGATGCCCTGCTCGCCGCCATGAGGGACGGCCGGTGGCGGGCACCGGCGCACGAGGTGCTCGCCCGGGTGTTCGACCACGAGCCCGACTGGCCGTCCTTCTACGGGCTCGACAGCATCGCGGGGCAGAACGACCCGTACCAGCAGTGGTCCGCACAGGAATTGAGCAAGAGCCTGTACATTCCCCGGCCGGGCGTCGGCGTGGACAACACGCGGTCGGTGATCATCGGCGATCTGGGCATAGACACCCCGATCGTGCTGGACTACCGGCTCGATCCCGCACGTCCACGGGTGCTCTTCCTCGGCGACAGAGACCTCGGCTGGCGTGAGATCACGGTCGACATCGAGACCCTGATCTCACGGCTGGGGCTGTGACCGGGCAGACCACCGGGCCGGCTACTCGTCGAGCAGGCGGCGCAGTACGTGCGCGTCCTGCGCCGTGGCGCTGACCAGGTCAGCCGGTCCGGTGGTCAGCGGCATCCGCACGGCCGTGGGCCCGATGACGCGGCCTGCGGCCTGCGGGCGGCCGGGCCTGACCCGCAGCAGCGAGCCGACGGCCTTCGCTCCGCCGAGCACGGCCGGGCCGTCCCAGCCGACCGAGGCGGGGCCGACCGCCGTGGACTGCCGCAGCAGCGGCCGTCCGGCATACCGCACCGACGTCTCGATCACGACGTCGCCGGGTGCCTCGTCGTGCCGACCGCAGATCAGCTCCTCCCGCCACATCAGCCGTGCGCCCTCGGCCAGTTCGATCGCGGACGCCGACACGTGGTCGCAGCCGCGTGCCGCGACCAGCTGCTCCGGCAGCCACTCCAGGCTGCCCTCGGCGGCCACGGTCACGGTGACGCTCAACCGGGACGCGGCGGCGACCCGCGACGGCAGCGCCACCGACGCGGCAACGCTGTGCAGTCGCAGCTCCGCGCCCTCACCGACCTCGATCTCCATTCGCAGGTCGTCGCCCGCCAGCGGTCCGGCCGCCGCCCCGACCAGGTACACCACGGCGGGCCCGGTCGGTGTCGGCGTATGCCGCAGGATCAGCGGCGGCTCACCGCGTACCTGAGCCAGCCGGGTGCCGCCGCGGCCGTCGGCCACGGCGGTCACCCGGGCCAGTGCCCGCATCAGCGCCCCATCTCAGCGCGCCAGGGCATGAGCGTGCCCGCGGCTGTGCGCGACCAGGTGCCGGATCCAGTCGGCGACCGGTGTGGCCTGCTTGTCCTGCGCGATCGACAGGAAGATCGTCGGCAGGTCGCCGCGCCGGGCGCGCGCGTCCCGGTCCATCACCGACAGATCCGCCCCGACCAGCGGCGCCAGGTCCGTCTTGTTGATGACCAGCAGGTCGGACGCGGTCACGCCCGGCCCGCCCTTGCGCGGCACCTTGTCGCCCCCGGCCACGTCGACCACGAAGATCTGCTGGTCGATGAGCCCCTTGCTGAAGGTCGCGGTCAGGTTGTCGCCACCGCTCTCCACCAGCACCAGATCCAGCGGGCCCAGCCGCTGCTCCAGCTCCTCGACCGCGTCGAGGTTGGCGGAGATGTCGTCGCGGATGGCCGTGTGCGGGCAGCATCCCGTCTCCACTGCCATGATCCGCTGCGGGTCGAGGACCCCGGCCCGCTTGAGGAAGTCGGCGTCCTCGGTGGTGTAGATGTCGTTGGTGACGACCGCGAGCCGCAGCTCGGTCGACAGCGCCCGGCACAGCGCCGCGACCAGCGCGGTCTTGCCCGACCCGACCGGCCCGCCGATGCCGACGCGTACCGCGCGGTCGAGCACGGGCAGCGGCGGGTGCGGGTCGACCCCGGGCTCGGGGTGGGTGTGCGGAACGGTCTCGTCGTGGTCAACTAGCAAAGAGACGCACCTCCCAGGTGGCGTGCAGTTCGGCGGAGATGTCGGCCAGCGGGGCGCTGTGCGACGGAAGTTCCGCTGGCGGCTTGTACGCCAGCGCGGCGGCATTCGCCGCGACGGCGTCGCAGTCGGGTGCGAGCAGCGCCAGCTGCCGCTGCACCTGGTACGGGTCCAGCCCCAGCAGCCGCACCGCCGCGCTGGCCGGGCCCGTCACCACATGGAACACCGCGATCCGGGCCGCCTGCTCGGCGCTGAGCCCCGCCGCGGCCGCGACCACGCCCAGCGTGAGCGCCTGATGCGGCCCGTCCGGATGCTGCGGCAGCGCCGCATACAGCTCCGACGGCCACGTCGCCCGCCCGGCCCGCAGCAGGGCGCGGCCCTGCCGACGGCTCGCCAGCCGCAGCGCCGGCGACACCGTCCGCGCCTCCAGCTCCCCGTCCAGCTCCACCAGCGAAAGGAAGGGACCCTTCTTATCGTTATCTGATGTGGAAGGGACCCTTCCCAACCTCCCGGAGGGGGTGAGGGCGGCGGTGTGGTGGGCGGCGGCGGTGAAGGCGGCGGTGACCGGTCCGGCCGTGTGCAGGCGGCCGCGCAGGAACGCGGCCACCCCGGCCAGGTCGGTGACCCGTCCGGCGGCCACGGCCGCCTCCAGCCCGCTGGAGTGGGCGTGGCCGCCGCTCGGGAACCGCCCGTCGGACAGCATCAGGTACGCGGTGTCCATGGTCAGAACAGGAAGTACCGCTGGGCCATGGGCAGTTCGACGGGCGGGTCGGGCTCGACCACCTGCCCGTCGATGCGGACGGTGAACGTGTCCGCGTCGACGGTGATGTGCGGCATGGCGCCGTTGTGCGGCAGGTCGGCCTTCGTACGCGAGCGCACGTCCCCGACCGGCACCATCGCCCGCCGGATGTCCAGCTCCAGCCCGGCCTCGAGCGCCGCCGGGGCGACGAAGGCGAGGCTGGTCTTGGCGGCGGCCACGCCGTAGGCGCCGAACATGGGGCGGGGCAGGATCGGCTGCGGGGTGGGGATGGACGCGTTGGCGTCGCCCATCTGCGCCCAGGCGATCAGGCCGCCCTTGATGACGGCGTGCGGCCGTACCCCGAAGAAGGCCGGGTCCCACAGCACCAGGTCGGCCAGCTTGCCCGGCTCGACCGACCCGATCTCGGCTTCGAGGCCGTTGGCCATGGCCGCGCAGATGGTGTACTTCGCGACGTACCGCTTGGCGCGGGTGTTGTCGGCGGCGCCGTCCCCTGCCAGCGACCCGACCCGGGCCTTCATCACGTGCGCGGTCTGCCAGGTACGCAGCACGATCTCGCCGATGCGGCCCATCGCCTGCGAGTCCGACCCGATGATCGAGATCGCGCCCAGGTCGTGCAGCAGGTCCTCGGCGGCCATCGTGGACGGCCGGATCCGGCTCTCCGCGAACGCCAGGTCCTCGGGCACCGCCGCGTTCAGGTGGTGGCACACCATCAGCATGTCCAGGTGCTCGGCCAGGGTGTTGCGGGTGTACGGCCGGGTCGGATTGGTAGAGGACGGCAGCACGTTGGGCAGGCTCGCCACCGTGATGATGTCGGGCGCGTGCCCGCCCCCGGCCCCCTCGGTGTGGTACGAGTGGATCGCCCGGCCGTTGATCGCCGCCAGGGTGTCCTGCACGAACCCGGCCTCGTTCAGCGTGTCGGTGTGGATCGACACCTGCACCCCGGACGCGTCGGCGACCCGCAGGCAGGCGTCGATCGCCGCCGGGGTGGTGCCCCAGTCCTCGTGCAGCTTGAACCCGCCCGCCCCGGCGCGCAGCTGCTCCCACATCGCCTCCTCCGAGACGGTGTTGCCCTTGCCCAGCAGCAGCACGTTCACCGGGAACGTGTCCAGTGCCTCGTGCATACGGGCCAGGTGCCAGGCGTTGGCGGTGACCGTGGTGGCCTTGGTGCCCTCGGCCGGGCCGGTGCCCCCGCCGACCAGCGTGGTCACCCCGCCCGCCAGGGCCTCGGCGACCAGCTGCGGGCAGATGAAGTGCACGTGCGTGTCGACCGCACCGGCGGTGAGGATCTTCCCGTTGCCCGCGACGACCTCGGTGGCCGGGCCGATGACCAGGTCCGGGTGTACGCCGGGCATGGTGTCCGGGTTGCCCGCCTTGCCGACCGCGACGATCCGGCCGTCCCGGATGCCGATGTCGGCCTTGACGATGCCCCAGTGGTCGAGGACCACCGCGCCGGTGATGACGGTGTCCAGGGCGCCCTCGGCCCGGGTGGCCCGGGACTGCCCCATCGATTCGCGGATCACCTTGCCGCCGCCGAAGACGACCTCGTCGCCGCCCGCGCAGTGGTCGGCCTCGACCTCGATCAGCAGGTTCGTGTCGGCGAGCCGGATCCGGTCGCCGGTGGTGGGGCCGTAGAGGGCGGTGTACCGCTCCCGGCTGATGACGCTCACAGTTCTCCTCCGCACTCGCCGCGCAGGCCGGGCACGATCCGGGCGCCGGACAGCGGCACCAGCTCGACCTCTCGCGATACCCCCGGCTCGAACCGCACCGCGGTCCCGGCGGGGACGGCCAGGCGCTGGCCCCACGCGGCCTGCCGGTCGAACGCCAGGCCCGGGTTGGCCTCGGCGAAGTGGTAGTGCGAACCGACCTGCACCGGCCGGTCGGCGGTGTTGGTCACCAGCAGCACGGTCACCGGGCGGTCGGCGTTCAGCTCGACCCCGCCCGGCCCGTGCAGCACCTCGCCGGGGATCACCGGATCGGGTGGTGCACCGTCACCAGCTTGGTGCCGTCCGGGAACGTCGCCTCCACCTGCACCTCCTTCAGCATCTCGGGGACGCCCGGCAGGACGTCGGCTCGGGTGAGCACCTGCGCGCCGGACTCCATCAGCTCGACCACGGTGCGCCCGTCGCGGGCGCCCTCCAGCAGGAACCGGGTGATGATCGCGACGGATTCGGGGTAGTTGAGCAGCAGCCCACGGGCCTGGCGCCGCTCGGCGACGTCGGCGGCCACGTGGATGAGCAGCCGTTCCTGCTCATGCTGGGTGAGGAACATGGACCGTCCTTCGGTTCACACGGACAGGGCGGCGCG
This sequence comes from Catellatospora sp. KI3, assembly GCF_029948125.1. Classification (GTDB taxonomy): domain Bacteria; phylum Actinomycetota; class Actinomycetes; order Mycobacteriales; family Micromonosporaceae; genus Catellatospora. The sequence goes on along the minus strand of NZ_JASAMB010000004.1, from coordinate 385,979 downwards.
GACGGCGGGTTCGGCGCCGCTGCCACCCGCACCCGTCGAGGTCACTCTGCCCGATTCGAGTACGTGGTAGCGGTGCGCCGCGCGCAGCGCGAACCCCAGGTGCTGCTCGACCAGCAGCACCGACAGGCCGTCACCGGCCAGCGACAGGATCGCCTGCTCGATCTCGGCCACCACGTTGGGCTGGATGCCCTCGGTCGGCTCGTCGAGCAGCAGCAGCTTCGGCCGGGTGATCAGCGCCCGGGCGATGGCCAGCTGCTGGCGCTGCCCGCCCGACAGCAGCCCCGCCCGGCGCCGCAGCAGCCCGGTCAGCGCCGGGAACAGGTCCAGCGCCTGCGCCAACGCCTCCTTGCCGCCGCGGCGGCCGTCGGCCACCAGCTGCAGGTTCTCGGCGGCGGTCAGGTGCGGGAAGCACTGCTGGCCCTGCGGGACGTACGCCATGCCGCGGTCGACCCGCTGGTGCGGGGCCAGCCTCGTGATGTCCTCCCCGGCCAGCAGCACCATGCCCGAACGCGGCTTGAGCAGGCCGATCGCCACCCGCAGCAGGGTGCTCTTGCCCGCGCCGTTGTGGCCGAGCACGGCCGTCACCGTGCTGTCGGCCACGGTGACGTCGACGTCGCGCAGCACGATGCTGCGGCCGTACCCGGCGGTGATCGATTCGATGCGCAGCATCACGCCTCCTTCGCCGCGTGTCCGAGATAGACCTCCTGCACCCGGGGGTCCGCCTGCACCTGCGCGACGGTGCCCTCGCTGAGCACCTTCCCGGCGTGCAGCACGGTGACGGTGCGGGCGAAGCGGCGCAGGAAGTCCATGTCGTGCTCGATCACGACCACGGTCCGCTCGCCGCTGACCGCCTCCAGCAGCGCACCGGTGGCCTCGCGCTCCTCGTGGCTCATCCCGGCCACCGGCTCGTCGAGCAGCAGCAGCTTGGCGTCCTGGACCAGCAGCATCCCGATCTCCAGCCACTGCTTCTGGCCGTGGGCCAGGGTGCCCGCGAGGTCGTCGCGGCGGTCGGCCAGGCCGATCGTCTCCAGCGCCTTCGCGACATCATCGGGTATGCCCCGACGCCGCCGCAGCATCGTCCACGGCCCCCGCCCGGCGCCCGCCGCGATGTCGAGGTTCTGCAGCACGGTCAGCTCCTCGAACACCGCCGCCGTCTGGAACGTACGCCCCACGCCCAGCCGGACGATGCGGTGCACGTCGCGCCCGAGCAGCTCCGTCTCGCCGAACCGGGCCGACCCGGACGCCCTGACCAGCCCGGTCACCGCGTCGACCAGCGTCGTCTTGCCCGCGCCGTTCGGTCCGATCAGGAAGCGCAGGTCACCCGGCGCCACGTCCAGGTCGACGCCGTCGACGGCGACGAAGCCGTCGAACACCACCCGCAGGTCGCGGATGCGCAGCCCGCCGCTCATGCGGCCACCTTCCTCGGTTCGGGCGCCAGCGGCGCCGGTTCGGTCGTCGGCGCAGGCGTCGCGGCACGGCGGCGCACCAGCCCCCACAGGGACGCGAGCCCGCCCGGCAGGAACGCCACGACCAGCACGAACATCAGGCCCTGCGCGTACGTCCAGGTGCCGGGGAAGCGCTCGGACAGGGCCGTCTTCGCCCACGCCACCGCGACCGCGCCGAGCACCGGCCCGAGCAGGGTGGCCCGGCCGCCCACGGCGACGCCGATCACCAGTTCGATCGACGGCACGATGCCGATCAGCGCGGGGGAGATGATGCCGACCGCGGGCACGAACAGCGCCCCGGCCAGACCCGCCATCCCGGCGGCGACGACGTACGCGACGAGCTTGACGTTGGCCGGGTTGTAGCCGAGGAAGCGGACGCGCTCCTCGCCGTCGCGGACCGCGACCAGCAGCTCGCCGTAGCGGCTCTGCATCAGCTGGCGGGCCAGCCACAGCAGCGCCAGCAGCACCCCGGCGATGATGAAGTAGACGGTGCGCTGGTTGACCGGGTCGTCCAGGGCGTAGCCGAAGAAGCCCTTGATGTCGGTGAGGCCGTTGGTGCCGCCGGTGGTGCCCTGCTGGCCGATGAGCAGGATGACCATCGCGGCGGCCAGGGCCTGGCTGAGGATGGCGAAGTAGGCGCCGCGCACCCGGCGGCGGAAGACCAGCGAGCCGAGGCCGAAGGCGACCAGCATCGGCAGCAGCATGGTGGCGGCCAGCGCGAAGACCGGGTTCTCGAACGGGCGCCACCAGGCGGGGAGCTCGTCGAGCTGGCCGTACAGCTGCATGAAGTCGGGCATCTGGCCCGGACCCGCGTCGGCGAGCTTGAGGTGCATCGCCATCGCGTAGCCGCCCAGGCCGAAGAAGACGCCCTGGCCGAGGGTGAGCAGGCCGCCCCGGCCCCAGGCCAGGCCGACGCCGATGGCGACGATCGCGAAGCACAGGTACTTGGCCAGCAGGCTCAGCCGGAAGTCGGTCAGCACGGTCGGGGCCAGCGCGAACAGCAGCACCGCCCCGGCGGCGAACCCGGCCAGCGCGCGGGTGCGGGCGCTCACGCCAAGCTCCGGGTGCGCAGCGTGAACATGCCCTGCGGGCGCCACTGCAGGAACGCCACGATCGCCACGAACACGATCACCTTGGCCACCGACAGGGTGGTCAGGTACTCCACCGTGGACTGCAGCATGCCGAGGACGAAGGCCACGATCACGCTCCCCTTGATCTGCCCGATGCCGCCGACGACGACCACCAGGAACGCGTCGATGATGATGTTGGTGCCCATGGTCGGGCCGATCGGGCCGAGCAGCGTCAGTGCCACCCCGGCCACTCCGGCCAGCCCGGAGCCGATGAAGAAGGTGAGCCGGTCGACGCGGCCGTTGGCGATGCCGGAGACGGCGGCCAGGTCGCGGTTCTGCACCACGGCCCGGATGCGGCGGCCCAGCGGGGTCCACTTGAGCACGGCGGTGAGCGCGAGGACCGCGAGCACGGCCAGGGCCAGGATGAACAGGCGGCTGTTGGCGATCGACACGTCGCCGTCGGCGGTACGCAGCAGCGTGGTGCTGCCGGTGAGCAGGTCGGGCGCGCGGGTCTGCACGTTCGGCGCGCCGAACACGTCGCGGGCCAGCTGCTGCAGGATCAGCGACACGCCCCAGGTGACCAGCAGGGTGTCCAGCGGCCGCAGGTAGAGCCGCCGGATCAGCAGCACCTCCAGCAGCACGCCGAGCAGCCCGGCGACCACGAACGCGACGGGCAGCGCCACCAGCAGCGACATCCCGGCGTCGGTGAGCACCTGCTGGAGCACGTACGCGGTGTAGGCGCCGGCCATGATGAACTCGCCGTGCGCCATGTTGATGACGTTCATCTGCCCGAAGGTCAGGGAAAGGCCGAGCGCGATCAGCAGCAGCACCGCGCCGATGCTGACGCCGGTGAACAGCTGGCCGAGGATCACGGTCATCGGGGTTCGCCCCTCGTCGTGGGTGAGGGCCGGTGGGGCGGCTGGGGCTCCGCTCCACCGGCCGGGGTGGTGAGGGATCAGGACAGGCCGGCGGCCCAGGGGTAGCCCTTGAGGTACGGGTCCGGCTTGACCGGCGAGCCGGAGTTCCACACTTCGGTGATCAGGCCGTCGTCGCCGATCTTGCCGATGCGGGCGGTCTTGGCGATGTGCTGGGTGGCGCCGTCGACGGTCACGGTGCCCTCCGGGGCCTCGAAGGTGATGCCGTCGGAGGCGGCCTTGACCTTCTCCACGTCGAAGGACTGCGCCTTCTCTACCATCGCCTTCCACAGGTAGACCGACACGTAGGCGGCCTCCATCGGGTCGGAGGTGGGCTTGTCCGCGCCGTACTTCGCCTTGTACGCCTTGACGAACTTGTCGTTGGCGGCGCCGCTGGTGGTCTGGTAGTAGTTCCAGGCCGTGAGCTGGCCCGCCAGGTACTGCGTGCCGATGCTCTTGACCTCCTCCTCGGCGATGGACACCGAGACGACCGGCATCGCCGCGGCGGTCAGGCCCGCGGACTTGTACTCCTTGAAGAAGGCCACGTTGCTGTCGCCGTTGAGGGTGTTGAACACGGCATCGGCCTTGGCGGCCTTGACCTTGTTGACGATGGTGCCGAACTCGGTGGAGCCGAGCGGGGCGTAGTCCTCGCCGAGCACGGTCATGCCGTTGGCGGCGGCGTACGCCTTGATGATCTTGTTGGCGGTACGCGGGAAGACGTAGTCGCTGCCGACCAGGTAGACCGACTTCTTGCCCTGCGCCTTGAGGTAGTCCAGGCCGGGCACGATCTGCTGGTTGGTGGTGGCGCCGGTGTAGAAGATGTACGGCGACTGCTCCAGGCCCTCGTACTGCACCGGGTAGAACAGCAGCGCCTTGTTCTCCTCGAACACGGGCTTGACCGCCTTGCGGCTGGCCGAGGTCCAGCAGCCGAAGACCGCGGCGACCCGGTCCTCCTTGATGAGCTTCTTGGCCTTCTCGGCGAAGGTCGGCCAGTCGGAGGCGCCGTCCTCGCTGATGGGCTCAAGCTTCTTGCCCAGCACGCCGCCCGCGGCGTTGATCTCCTCGATGGCGAGCTTGATCGAGTCGCGGACGGTCACCTCGCTGATGGCCATGGTGCCCGACAGCGAGTTGAGCAGGCCCACCTTGACGGTGTCGCCCGAGGTGTCGGCGGTGACGCCGCCGGTGCTGCCGGTCTCGCCGGTCTTGCTGCCGCAGGCGGCCAGCGCGAGCGCGGCGGCCAGCACGGCACTGCAAACCGCCAGGCGGCGGCCGTGGAACTTGAGCATCTTCGGAAATCTCCCAGCGTCAGCGGAGCACGAGTCGTTGAGGCGAGGACGAAACCGCGGTGGGGGAGACGTCGTCGGCTGGAGCCGCTCCCGCGGTGGTAGAGGCGTTGCGGTGCGCCGGCAGTGCGCGGTGGCGGCCCCAGCCGGTCGTGTCGGCTGCCGGGCGGCCACTTGAATGCCGGGCACGCATAGCGTCCGCGAGTGTCGTTACACGACTGTTTCGGCATTCTTAATACGCTGTGTACTGAGCACATTGCATGCTCATTGAGCTGCCAAAACAGCAAAAGCCAGCGCTCAATCGCGGCCCGGATGGTGGGCGCGAGAGCGCTGGCGCAAAGACGTGGCCCGGCCCTTATCCGGCCGGATCCTTCACGCATGAAGTATCTTGCCGACCGTCCGCCCTGTCAAGGCGTTGCCTTACTGTACGCCACACAGTACTGTGTGGCACATGGCAACGGCGGACGTGTACGACAAGCTCGAACTGGAACTGCGCCGCGGCGTCGTGGTGCTCGCCGTGCTGTCGCAGCTCGACGACTTCCGCTACGGCTACGAGCTGCGCCAGTCCCTGGCCGAGGCCGGCATGCAGATCGAGGAGGGCACCCTCTATCCGCTGCTGCGCCGCCTGGAGACCCAGGGCCTGCTGACCAGCCAGTGGCGCACCAGCGAGGGCCCGCCCCGGCGCTACTACGCGCTCAGCACCGACGGCCGCAAGCTCTACCAGCGCCTGACCGAGACCTACCGCACCCTCAACGACACCATGGCCGACCTGCTGAAGGGTTCGAAGACCGATGAACGCTGACGAACTGATCGACAGCTACGTGTCCGACGTCGTCGGGCAGCTGCGGCGCGGCCAGCGCGACGACGTCGCCGCCGAACTGCGCACCCTGCTGCACGACGAACTCGCCGAGCGCGCCGCCGAACCCGGCGCCGACCGCGACAGCCTCGCCCGCGAACTGCTCAACGGGTTCGGCCACCCCAACGAGGTGGCGCTGCGCTACCGGCCCGCCCGGCCGCTCATCGACCCCGTCGACACCCGGCGGGCGGTGCGCAGCTCCGTCATCGGCGTCGCCGTCATCTGGGTGGCGGGCCTGATCGAGGTGCTGTGGCCGCCGGTGCCCTATGCCGACGCGCTGCAGGCGGTCAGCCACTGGTGGTTCAACGCCGGGCTGGCGGCGCTGTGGTGGCCCGGCGCGGTCGGGGTCGCCTTCACGGGCACCGCCTGGGTGCGCCGCCGCTGGGCCGGGCGCCTCACCTGGCAGCCCCGGCCGACCTCCACCGACCGGGTCAACCGCGCCGCGAACCTGACCGGGGCGTTCTTCGCGCTGATCGGCACCGCGCTGCTGATCTGGTTCCCGGTGGTGCTCGACCGGCTGTCCGGCGGCCGCGTGGCGCAGTCCGCCCTCGACGCCTTCGCCTACGACCCCGACTTCCTGCGCCTGCGCGGCCCGCTCCTGCTCGCGCTCATGCTGACCCAGATCGCGCTGCTGGTCGTGCTCGGGGTCCGCCGGCGCTGGCAGACTTCGACCAGGCGGTTCTCGGTCGGGCTGGCCGCGCTGTCCGCCGCGGTCATGACGTGGTGCGTCCTGGCCGGACCGGTCTTCACGGCCCGGCCGACCGACGACTTCATGAAGCTGGCGCTGGCGGTGTCGGCCCTGCTGTCGGTGATCGAGATATTCCGGCAGCTCCGCCGGCTGCGCAGGCCAGGCACCAATGTGCCCGTGGTGGTCGTCTGACCGCCGTGCCGCCAGGCCGACGCGGAGCCGTCCTTGAGCGCGCGCAACTGCGCGGTCCTGCGCTCCGCGTCATCGCCGGCTCGCTGAAGATCCGGGATCGTGGACGCTGGGTGCTGCCATGGCGACACCGGGCGTCCACGATTCTGGATCAAGCGCCTGGTCCGGCGTGGCAGATGGTGGGCGCCTGGCCGGATGGTTACTCTCCGTGTGCGCGGCTGTGGAGCGGCGTTACCTCGGAGTGGTCCGGAGGACCGAGATGTCGCGTTGGCCTTGCGTGACGGCTGCTGCCGCCCTGGCATCCCTGCTCGTGGTCCCGGCCACCCGTGCCGCGGACTCGCCCGCGTCGGCCGCGCCGCCGCAGCGCGCCGCCGCCGGCAACGCCGTGCTCGACTGGAACCTCAACACCGAGCAGGCGATCCTCGCCTCGGGGCCGTTCGTGCCGCACGTGGCGCTGCTCAACCGGGCGATGGTGCACGGCGCGGTCTACGACGCGGTCAACGGGATCACGCGCACGCACCGGCCGTACCTGCTGCAGGTCGACGCCGGGCCGGGCGACTCGATCGACGCGGCCGCCGCGACGGCCGCGTACCGGATGCTGGTGCACCTGTTCCCCGGGCAGGCGGGCGTACTGCAGACCAAGTACCAGGCGTCGCTCGCGGCCATCCCGGACGGACCGGCCGAGCAGGGCGGCATCGCCGACGGGGAGCAGGCGGCGGCGGCGATGATCGCGGCCCGGACCGGCGACGGCCGAGGCGCGCCCACCGATGTCGTGGTCAGCACCACGCCTGGCCAGTGGCGGCCGACCCCGCCGAACTTCCTGATCGATCCCGCGCCGTGGGCCGGGAAGGTCAAGCCGTTCCTGGTGCCCGACGTGGCGGCGCTGCGCTCTGACGGGCCCAACGCGCTGACCAGTGACGCGTACACGGAGGACTTCGAGGAGGTCAAGTCGGTCGGCTCGCGGACCAGCACCACCCGCACCGCCGACCAGACCGACGCCGCGAAGTGGTGGGCCGCCGTGCCGCAGGAGGCGATGCTGCGCGCGCTGGCCAACGGGCACCAGCTGTCCGCCGACGACAGCGCCCGCCTGTTCGCGAAGGTGGCGCTGGCCACCGCCGACGCGGTGATCGCCTGCCACAGCGACAAGGCGCACTGGACGTCGTGGCGGCCCATCACCGCGATCCGGGAGGCCGACACCGACGGCAACCCCGACACCGACGCCGACCCGGCCTGGACCCCGCTGCTCGACACCCCGCCCTGGTACGAGCACTCCTCCGGCCACTCCTGCAACATCTCGGCCTGGACGCACTCCCTGCGCGACTTCTTCGGCACCGACAAGGTGGCGTTCGCCGGGACCAGTCCGGTGACCGGCACGACCCGCAGTTTCACCACCTTCACGCAGGCGCGCCGGGAGCTGGTGGGGGCCCGGGTCTGGGGCGGCATCCACTTCCGCGCCGCCGACGCCGCGGGCGCCGTCATCGGGGCCAAGGTCGCCAAGTACGCCAGGCAGCACTACTTCCAGCCGGTGGACTGACGGGCGGGGAGCCGGGTCAGCGGGCGGCGAGCGGCCGGGTCGCGGGGGCGAAGCGGAACTGCATCGCCTCCATCAGCGGGCGGCGGCGGGTGTTGTGGAAGGCCGCCACCCGCCAGCCGTCGGGCTGCCGTACCAGGACGAAGGTTTGGATCTTGCTGGGTTCGGCCGGGGGGCGCCGCTTGTAGGTGTCGCCGCGGCCGACCGCGACGGCCGTGTCCGGGCCCGGGAACCGGAGGCTGGTGATCTCGCCGATGAGGCGGGTGCCCTTGGTGAAGGCGCGGAACAGCGCCCGGTGGCTCTCGGTGATGTCGGCGCGGCCGCGGTACTCGGTGCCGACGAAGGTGATGTACGAGGCGTCCTCGGTGAAGGCGCGGCCGAACGCGTCGGCGTCGGCGGCGTCCCACGCGCGGCTGATCGCGTCGAGGACGGCCGAGACGGCGTCCCGGTCGGCGGTGCGGTCGGTATCGGACACGGTCTCTCCTGAGCACACTAGTATGGCCACGTCGACGCAGATGTTGCACGAATGCAATATCTGCGCGCATGCAGATACTAGCGGATCGGAGACCGCGTCGCCATGCCCCGGCTGCCCGCGCACGCCCACGAGACCTTCCGCCGCTACCTCGACGCCATGACCGCGCACGCCCAGGCCGCCGCCGACGCCGCCGACCTGCACCCCACCGACTGGGCCGCGCTCAGCGTGCTCAACCTCGCCGGCCGCCTCACCTCCGGTGAGCTGGCCGAACGCACCGGTCTGACCACGGGGGCGACCACCCGGCTCATCGACCGGCTGGAGCGCGCCGGACACGTGCGCCGGGTCGCCGATCCGGCCGACCGCCGCCGGGTCGTCGTCGAGCCGCTGCCCGGCCTGGACGCCGGCGCCATCGTCGAACCGGCCCGCAGGCACCTCGGCGAGGTCTTCGCCGGGTACCGGCCCGACCAGCTCGAGGTCCTGTTCGACTACTTCGGGCGCGCCGCCGACGCGCTGGCGGCGGCGACCCGCGAGGTGCGCGCCGAGACGGCCCGCCGCCGGGGGTGAACGGTAAGGGCACCGAAACCATTGCGAATCTTCGATGTGATCATGGATGCTTACCGCATCATGACGCGTCGTCCAGCGCCGGACGAACGGCAGGTCACCGCGCACAGGGATGGTGAAGGCGCCATGTCCGTGTCCCCACTACCGCCGGGCGACGACAGCCTGGGCAGAGACTTCGAACTGCGGGTCCGGCTGGCCCCGGTCGGCAACCTGCGCGGCGGGTACGCCGACCCGCACCGCCGCCCACCGCGCGCCCCCCTCGGCGACGCCGACATCCTGGACGTCCTCGCCGCCGCCCACCGGTACGGAGTCGAGCGGGTCCACTACAGCGGAGGCGAGCCCACGCTGCGCCCCGGCCTGCTCCGCTACCTGGCCCACGCCCGGGAGCTCGGCTACCTCGAGCAGTCGCTGACCACCAACGGCCTGCGCCTGCCGGTGCTGCTGCCGCACCTGGCCGACGCAGGACTGACCCGCATCGACATCGACCTGGACTCGCTGCAGCACGAGCGCACCATCGACCTGACCGGACAGGACGTCCTGGACACCGTACTGCGCGCGGTGCGGGAGTCGGTCGAGTCCTTCGGCGCCGTCGAGGTCAACACGCTGCTGCTGCGCGAGAACCTGGACGAGATCGCCGACATCGTCATCTGGGCGGACGGATTCGGCGGCCGGGTGACGCCGCGGTTCGTCGAGCTGTCCGGCGACCTGCCCGAGGGCGACCCCGGCGCGGTACGCGCGCGGGCGGTCCCGGCCGAGCTGGCGCTGGCGGCCCTGGCGGCCGAGCTCGGGCCGCTGGTGCCCGACGCCGGCACCGACGTCGTCGACGGCCGGGAGTGCACCTACTACCGCATCGCGGGCAGCCCGGTCCGGTTCGGCGTCGTCGCCGCGCGGACCGGCCCCCACCCCTGCCGCAGCGGCCACCAGCTGCGGCTCGACCCGTACGGCGAGCTGGGCACGTGCCAGAGCGTGGCCGTGGCCGACATAGCCGGGGCCAGCCTGACCGGCAAGCGCGAGGCGGTACGCGCCGCGCTGGCCGGCGCGTCGGGGGACCCGGCGGCGGGCACGCGCGTCCCCGCCGGTGCGGCACGCGGCCGGTGATCCGGGCCGGGCGGCGGCCTTCGACAGGCGGCGATAGGGTATCAACGTCGGGTGGAATTCGTGTTGTTTCCCGGCCGTCATCACGTGCTGACCCGGTTCCAGGCGAGCTACCTGCACGAGCTCGCCGCGGCGGGCGCGACCGTGGTGTGGGCGGTGACGTCGGCCAACCACGCCAACACCCGGCGCAACCCGGTGCCGTACCACCGCCGGGAGGCGGCGATCGAGCGGTTCAGCGCGCTGACCGGCCTGCGCTCGCTGGTCGTGCCGGTGTTCGACACCGCGCCCACCGACCGGTTCGCCGAGGTCACGATCAAGAATGTGGCGGTCGACGCGGGGATCGCGCTGACCCCGGGCAACACGGTGGTGGCCTGCTCCACGCCCGAGGTCGCGGCGCTCTACGACCGGCTCGGCTTCACCCTGGCCGCGGTCGAGGCGTCGGTCCGGCCGCAGCCCGAACGCCCCTGGGACGTGCTGCTGCGCCTGGCCGGCGGCGACGAGACATGGCGGGAGCTGGCCCACCCGGCGACCGTCGACGTGTTCGACCGCTACGGGCTGGCCGAGGGGGTGCGGGCGGTCGTCAACGATCCGGTCGTCGGGGACGAGGGCGGCCTGACCGCCACCCGTGACTACCGCACCTACGAGGAGGCGTTCGCCGAGGCGGCGGCCCGCAAGTGGGCGGCGGTGCGCGAGTACGTCCGGCCGGGGCGGATCGTCGACGTCGGCTGCGGCGCGGGTGCCGTGCTCGAACTCGCCGACCGCGAGCCCGCGCTGCGCGAGAGCGACCTCATCGGCGTCGAGGTCGCCCGCCACCTGTACGACGAGTGCGTGCACAAGAAGGCCCAGGGCGTCTTCACCAACCCGAACGTGTTCTTCTACCGCCGCAACGTGCTGGGCGGCGCGGTCTTCCCGCCCCGGTCGGTCGACACGACGCTCACGTTCGCGCTGACCCACGAGATCTGGTCCTACGGCCGGCGGTACGAGTCGCTGCGGGCGTTCGTCCAGGCCATCCACGAGCACACCGTGCCCGGCGGGGTGTGGATCAACAGCGACGTGTGCGGCCCCGACGACCCCGACCGGCCGGTCCTGCTGCACCTGACCGGCGACGACGGCCAGAACCCGGCCGAACCCCGCCGCGACCTGGCCGACCTGGCACCCGCCGACGTCGCCGCGTACGTGGCGGGCCTGTCGACCCGGGCCCGGTTCGACCAGTTCGCCGTCGACTTCCGCTTCCCGTTCGGGTACGAGACCGAGGACGGCGCGATCCGGCTGCGGCTGGCCGACGCGATGGACTACCTGACCCGCAAGGACTACACCGACAACTGGCTGCCCGAGACCGGCGAGCAGTTCTGCGGCATGTCGTACCGCGACTGGGTCGAGCTGCTCACCGCCACCGGTTGGGAGATCGACACCGCCTCGCGGGCGCTGCGCAACGACTGGGTGATCGACAACCGGATCGCGCCGGTGGCCTCGCTCACCGACCTCGACGGCATGCCGCTGGACTGGCCGGTGACGCACATCCTGTCGATCGCCCGCCGACCCCTGAACACCTGAGCGGCGTCACCGCGACCGGCGCTTGCCCGGAGTCTGCCCGCCGCGGCGGGGACCGGCCTGCCCCGACTTGGGCGGCGTGCGGCGGGCACCGCCCTCGGCCCGCGTGGGCGGGTCGGCGGGCGCCGGTCCCCGGCCGCGGGTGCTGTTGGCGGTCCGGCCGCGCACGATCCCGATCATCTCCTCGACCAGGGGGTTGTCCTGGTCCCGGCGCCAGGCCAGGCCGACCGAGGAGGTCGGGGCGTCGGTGAGGACCCGGTAGGTGAGGTCGCGGCGGTGGTACGCCCGAGCCAGCGACTGCGGCACCACCAGCACGCCGACGCTCGCGGCCACCAGCTCGACGGCCTCGGCGGTGGTGCCGGGCCGGTCCGCGGTCACCGCCACGCCTGAGGTTCCCGTCCAGGCCAGCACGTCGTCCAGCGGCTGGGTCAGCGTCTCGTCGGCCAGGTCGGCGAGGGTGACCTCGTCGGCCGCGGCGAGCAGGTGCTCGATCGGGAACACCACGACCGTGGCCTCGGTGTAGAGCGGGATGGCGTGGCAGGTGTCCTGGTCGACGGGCAGCCGGACGAGTCCCGCGTCGGCCTGGGCGAGCTGCCCGGCGGCCTCGGCCGCCTCGACCGGGACCAGGGCCAGGTCGACGTCGGGCAGCCGCTCCGACCAGGTGCGCGCCCAGCGGTCGATGACGACGCCCGGTACGACGAGCAGGCGGAACGTCGGACGCTCCTCGGTGTCGGACACGGCTGCCTCCGGCGGGTCTACCGGCCACATACCGGCGAACGGGATGCTGCGGGCGAGCACACGCAACCTGGTCAGGGTACCGGGGGCGGGATGCCCGGCCGGTGGTGGCGGGCACCCCGGCCGGGGCGACCGGTCCCGCCGGGGGTCGGGCCGGTACCCTGACGGGATGAGCAAGCCCAAGAAGTCCCAGGTGATGAAGCCGGCCACGGCGGCAGTGAAGCTCGATGTCTACCTGCCGGCCACGCCCCGGGAGTTCCAGGAGGGCGAGATCTCGCGCGAGGAGCTCGACGAGCTCCAGCGCAACCCCCCGCAGTGGCTGTCGGACCTGCGCCGCGACGGTCCGCACCCGCGCAACGTGGTCGCCGCCCGCCTGCGGGTGTCCAACAGCGGGCTGGCCCGTGCCGGTGTGACCGAGGCGCTGACGACGGCGCAGATCACGGCGCTGGCCGCCGACCCGCCGGAGTGGCTCGTCCTCGAGCGCGAGAAGCACGCCGAGGCGCTGCGGGAGCAGCGGCGGCTGGAGTCGCGCCGGGCGGAGGCCGAGCAGGAGGCCGCCGCACCCGCCAAGCCCGCCAAGCCGGCCGCGCGCAAGAGCGCGGCGCCCAAGGGTACTAAGAAGTCCGTCTTCAACGTCCGCGTCTCCAGCGGACCCCGCCGCACCGGTTCGGGCTCGTCGCGCAAGCCGTCTTCGCGGGGCTGACCTGGGCGCGGGTTCGGGGAAATCGCGGTAATCCGGGTCACGGGATCAGCACAGCCGCCCCGTTGACCCGGTCGGCGGCCAGGTCCGTCAGCGCGGCCTCGGCTGCTACCAGCGGGTACGGCGTGGTCGTCACCGACAGCCGGTGCAGGTCGGCCAGGTCGAGGAGTTCCCGGCCGTCGGCGCGGGTGTTGGCGGTGACGCTGCGCAGGATCCGCTCCTGGAACAGGTCGGCCTGGTAGTCCAGCGGTGGGACGTCGCTGAGGTGGATGCCCGCCACGGCCAGGGTGCCGCCCCGGTCCAGGGCCCGCAGCGCGGTCGGCACCAGGGTGCCCACCGGGGCGAACAGGATCGCCGAGTCCAGCGGCACCGGCGGCGGCTCGTCGGCGCCGCCCGCCCAGGCCGCGCCCAGGTCCAGGCCGAGCCGCCGGGCGGCCGGGGAGCGGGTCATCACGTACACCTGCGCGCCCTGCGCGGCGGCGAGCTGGGCGGCCAGGTGCGCCGAGGCGCCGAAGCCGTACACGCCGAGCCGGCCGCCGGGCGGCAGCGAGGCCAGTTTCAGCGCCCGGTAGCCGATGATCCCGGCGCACAGCAGCGGCGCGACCTGCTCGTCGGAGTAGCAGTCGGGCAGGCGGTAGGCGTAGGCGGCCGGGGCGACGGCGTAGTCGGCGTAACCGCCGTCGGCGTCCCAGCCGGTGTAGCGGGAGTCCGGGCACAGGTTCTCCCGGCCGCGGCGGCAGTAGGCGCACGTGCCGTCGGTGTGGCGCAGCCAGGCGATGCCGACGCGCTCCCCGGCGTCGAAGCCCTCGGCGCCGGTGACGACCTCGCCGACGATCTCGTGCCCGGGTACGACGTGCGGCCGGTGCACGGGCAGGTCGCCCTCGGCCACGTGCAGGTCGGTGCGGCAGACGCCGCAGGCGCGGACCCGTACCAGCAGCTCGCCCGGGGCCGGTTCCGGCACGGGCAGCTCGACCTGCCGCAGCGGGCGGCTCGCCATCGGGCCGGGCCGGACCACCTGCCAGGCACGCATCGAGGACACACCGCCATCATCGCCGCCCGCCCCCGCCGCCGCCCCCGAAACCCGGTGGACGCGGCGACGGGTCGAGCGCTCAACCCGTGACGATCGGGACGTACACGCAGGCGCCCGTCTCGGCGTAGCGGCCGCCGCCGGTCGGCCGGGAGATGCGGATCTTCACCAGGTCGACGGCCTGCCCCTCGACCGGAAGGTTCAGGACGTGGTGATACCTGCCCTTGCGCAGGTGAAGGGTGGTGGCACCGTCCGGGTTGAGCAGCGGGTGCAGCGCGGACAGCCTGGGCAGCAGCGGCCGGACGGCCGCGGGTCGCGCCGCCGGTGCGGCCGAGCCCCGGAAGTACAGCCGCCGGTCGTCCTCCAGGGTGATCCGCAGCAGCAGCTCCACCAGGACGCCCTGCTCCAGCGGCCCCCTGACCTGCTGCTGCTCCACCTGCACGGTCAGGCCGAAGCCGCGGACCGGGGCCGAGCCGGTCACCGTCGCCACGGCCTTGGCGTCCAGGCCGGACTGGATGGTCTGGCCCGCCGGCATCGCCCACACCACCGGCTGCCCGTGGCCGGCGCTGCCGAGCTCGGCGGTCTGCACCTCGCTGTACAGCGCGGTCAGGTCGCCCAGCTCGGCCTGCATGTCGGCGACGGTCCGCCCGAGGGCGTCGAGGTCACGCTGTCTGACCAGGTCACCGCTGGTCGCCCGGGTCAGCCAGTGGGACACGGAGTCGTTCTGGAGGTATCTCGCGTCGCGCATGCCGCGCCACCGGGCCCCGGCGCCGTGGACGTCCAGCTTCTCGATGGCCGACTCCAGGGCCGCCGCCGCCCGGTCGAGCGCCATCGCGGCGTGCGCCGGCGCCGCCAGCAGCGCGTCGCATTTGGCCACGGCGAACTCGGCGTTGGCGATCAGCATCGGCACGTTCATGCTCTCGGCGGCCGAGGCCGCGTCGACGAGGCGCTCCCGGGCCAGTTTGAGCCGCTCGGTACGGACGCCGGTGCTGAGCCGCGCCTCGGCGAGGTAGCGGTTCCCGGCCGCCATGGCCTGCTGGTAGGCCCGGCTGTCGAGGCTCTTGACGATCTCATACACCTTGAGCAGCACCGGGTCGGTGGGCGAGGTGGTGCGCAGCAGGCCGCCCAGCAGCGTCGACATGACGTCGGCGCCCACCTTGCGGTCCAGGTCCTCACCGGCGAAGGCGGCTTTGAAGAGCACCATCACGGCGCTGAGCATGATCGGTTCCACCATCGGACCAGCATCGGTTCGAGCTCCGCGCGACAACACCGGCCGGGTGGCCGATACTGGTCGCCGGGGATCTTGGGTGCGCAACGTGGGGCAAGCCGCGCCGAGCATGATCAGGTAGGCTGGCCCGGCTCAACCCCTCGAGCTCAGTGGGACCATGACCAGATCTGACCGCACCCCAGCCCTGCCCGATCACCGTACGGCGATCGAGTGTCCGCCGTCGCCGGTCGAGCCGGACCGGGCAGTGCCGCTGCCCCGCCAGCCTGACGGGGGCGACCGCCCCCGCGCCGGCCACCGCACGCTCGCCTTCCGCGCCGACATCGAGGGCATCCGGGCGATCGCCGTCCTGCTGGTCGTGCTGAGCCATACCGGCCTGTCGGCCCTGGCCGGCGGTTACGTCGGCGTCGACGTGTTCTTCGTGATCTCCGGCTTCCTGATCACCTCGCTGCTGTTCGCGGAGCTGACGGCGACGGGCACTCTGTCCGTGGCCCGGTTCTACGCTCGGCGGATGACCCGGCTGCTGCCGGCCTCGACCGTGGTGGTGCTGGCGACGCTCGCGGGCGCCTGGCTGTGGCTGCCCCCGGCCAGGTTCGCCGAGTACGTCGGCGACGCGCTGGCCAGCACCGTCTACGCCGTGAACATCAGGCTCGCCGTCATCGGCACCGACTACCTGCACGCCACCGCCGACCCCTCACCCTTCCAGCACTTCTGGTCGCTGGCGGTCGAGGAGCAGTTCTACGTGGTCTGGCCCCTGACGCTGCTCCTGCTCGCGTGGTATCGGCGGCGGCGCCGGCTGCCGCACCTGGGCGCGTCGGCCGCGGTCGTCATCGCCGTCCTGGCCGCCGTGTCGTTCGCGCTGAGCGTGTCCGAGACGCAGCGCTCGGCGACCTGGGCCTACTTCGGTGCGCACACCCGGGTGTGGGAGCTGGCCGCCGGCGCCCTGCTCGCGTTCGCCGCCGCGCGCCTGTCCCGCCTGCCCGCCGGGGTGGCGACGTTGCTGACCTGGGTCGGGCTGGCGGCGGTGGTGAGCGCCGCACTGCTGTTCGACAACGCCACGCCGTTCCCCGGCTACGCGGCGCTGCTGCCCGTCGGCGGGACCGTCCTGCTGATCGCCGGCGGCTGCGCCGCCCCGCGCCTGGGCGCGAGGCTGCTGCTGGACCGGGCGCCGATGCAGTGGTTGGGCAAGCTCTCCTACGGCTGGTACCTGTGGCACTGGCCCATCCTGATGATCGCGCCGACGGCGCTGGGACGCGAGCCGAGCGTCCCGCTGATGCTGGCGCTGAGCCTGGTCGGGCTGGCCGCGGCCGCCGCGTCGTACGCCCTGGTGGAGAAGCCGGTCCGGCGCCGCCGCTCGCTGCACAGCCGCCCGGTCCGCGGCATCGCGCTCGGCCTGTCCCTGTCCGCGGTGACCGCGGTGGCGGCCTTCGGCATCTCGTTCACGCCGCCGGTGGTCAAGGTGGGCGAGGACGCGGTCGACCTGGCGTCGAGCCTCACCGGCGTGTCGGATCAGGAGGCCGAGCTGGCCCGGCTGCTCGCCGACAGTACCGCCTACCAGCTGATCCCCGCCAACCTGACGCCGTCGGTCACGAAGGCGGTCGACGACCGGCCGCGGTCGTACGACGACGGATGCCACCTGGTCTTCACCGCGGTCACCGCCCCCGGCGCATGCGCCTACGGCGACCCGGGCGGGGACCGGACGGTGGTGCTCTTCGGCGACTCCCACGCCGCCCAGTGGCTGCCCGCGCTGGAGCGGATCGCGGGCGAGCGCGGCTGGCGGCTGCTGTCCCGGACCAAGAGCGGCTGCTCGGCCGCGTCGGTGCTGCCGGACAGCAAGACCTACAAGCGGGCATACCATGAGTGCTCAACCTGGCGCGAGAGCACCCTCGACGAGATCGGGCGGCTGCGGCCCGCGCTGGTGGTGACGTCCTCCAGCGACGGCGACGGCGCCGGGCTGGCCGGCGCGCCGACCGACGTCGAGGCGGTCTGGACCGAAGGCTGGCAGACCACGCTGCGCCGACTCGTCATCCCCGGCACCCGGCTCGCGTTCATCAGCGACACGTCGTGGCCCAAGGGCAACGCCCCGGCCTGCCTGTCGACCAACGCCGAGCAGGTGACCCGCTGCGTACGGCCCGTGGGGGAGGCTCTGCTCAACCGGCCCCGGCGGGAACGGGCGGCGGCGGCCGCGGCGGCGGTCGGCGCCACGGTGATCGACCCGACGGCCTGGCTGTGCACCGACCTGTGCCCGCCGATCGTCGGCGACACGCTCGTCTACCTGGACGACAGCCATCTCACCGCGACCTACTCGCGGCTGCTGGCACCGCTGCTGGAGCGGCGGCTGCCGCGACTCTGAGCCGAGTCAGGCGGCGGCCGGCAGCGCCAGCGACTGGTCGACCCAGCGGAGGACGGCGTCGGTGGGGACGGCGCCGACCTGCCGGGCGCGGACCGCGCCCCGGTCCAGCAGGAGCAGCAGCGGGATCGACTGGGCCTGGTAGCGGACCGCCGTGCTCTGGGCGATGTCCACGTTGACCTTCACGACCTTCAGCCTGCCCGCGAACACCTCGGCCGCCTTGGCCACGCCCGGCGCCACCATGCGGCACGGGCCGCACCACGGCGCCCACAGGTCGACCAGCACCGGCAGCGCCGACTCCGCGACGACCTCGGCGAAGTCGGCGTCGGTGGCCTCGGTCAGCCAGGGCAGCAGCTCCTTGCACCTGCCGCAGCGGGGCAGCCCCTTGGCGGCGGCCGGTACGCGGTTGCGCGTGCCGCAGTGCGGGCAGGCGGTGATGCCACTGTCGTCGGCCATCATGATCCTGTTCCGGCGTGCGCCATCCGATCGGCGGGAGTGGCTTCGAAGGATACCGCCAGCTCGCCGTCCTGCGCATCGACCCGGATCACGGCGTCTTCGCGCAGGTCGCCGGCGATGATGGCACGCCCGATGCGGGTCTCGACCTCGTGCGAGATGTAGCGGCGCAGCGGCCGGGCGCCGTACACCGGGTCGTAGCCGTGCTCGGCGATCAGTTTTCGGGCCGGCTCGGTGACCTCCAGCTCGATGCGCCGCTCGGCCAGCCGGGCGCGCAGGTCGGCGAACTGCAGGTCCACGATCAGTTCGATCTGGTCCAGCGACAGGCGGTGGAACAGCACGATGTCGTCGATCCGGTTCAGGAACTCCGGCCGGAAGTGCGCCCGCAGCGCGGCCTGGACCTGGTCGCGGGCGGACTGGCTGATCTCGTTGCCGGTGCCCTCCAGCAGGTGCTCGGCGCCGATGTTGGAGGTCATGATGATGACGGTGTTGCGGAAGTCGACGGTGCGGCCCTGCGAGTCGGTGATGCGGCCGTCGTCGAGCACCTGCAGCAGCGTGTTGAACACGTCCGGGTGCGCCTTCTCGATCTCGTCGAACAGCACCACCGAGTACGGCTTGCGCCGCACCGCCTCGGTCAGCTGCCCGCCCTCCTCGTACCCGACATAGCCGGGCGGCGCCCCGACCAGGCGGCTGACGGTGTGCCGCTCCTGGTACTCGCTCATGTCCAGGCGCACGATCGCGTCCTCGGCGTCGAACAGCGCCGAGGCCAGCGCCTTGGCCAGCTCGGTCTTGCCGACACCGGTGGGCCCCAGGAAGATGAACGACCCGATCGGGCGGCGCGGGTCCTTGATGCCCGACCGGGCCCGGATGATCGCGTCGGCGACGACCTGCACCGCCTCGTCCTGGCCGACGACGCGCTCGTGCAGGATCTCGTCCAGGCGCAGCAGCTTCTGGCGCTCGCCCTCCTGGAGCCGGGCGACCGGGATGCCGGTCCACGCCGAGACGATGTCGGCGATCTCGTCCTCGGTGACGACCTCGCGCAGCAGCCCGCGCCCGCCCTGCCGGTCGGCGAGCTTGTCCTGCTCGTTCTGCAGCCGCCGCTCCAGCTCGGCGATGCGGCCGTAGCGCAGCTCGGCGGCGCGGTTGAGGTCGTACGCCCGCTCGGCGTCCTCGGCCTCGCGCCGGGCCTGCTCCAGCTCGCCGCGCAGGTCCTGGACCCGGCGGATGGCCTGCCGCTCGCTCTCCCACTGGGCCCGCTTGGCGTCGGCCTCGGCGCGCAGGTCCGCCAGTTCACGGCGCAGCTGGTCCAGCCGGGCGAGGCTGGCCGGGTCGTCCTCCTTGGCCAGTGCCGCCTCCTCGATCTCCAGCCGCATCACCCGCCGGGTGATCTCGTCCAGCTCGGCCGGCATCGAGTCGATCTCGGTACGCAGCCGCGCGCACGCCTCGTCCACCAGGTCGATCGCCTTGTCCGGCAGGAACCGGTCGGTGATGTACCGGTGGCTCAGCGTCGCCGCCGCGACCAGTGCCGAGTCCTGGATGCGCACGCCGTGGAACACCTCCAGGCGCTCGCGGATGCCGCGCAGGATGGAGATGGTGTCCTCGACCGTCGGCTCGTCGACCAGCACCTGCTGGAAGCGGCGGGCCAGCGCGGCGTCCTTCTCGACATGCTTGCGGAACTCGTCCACCGTGGTCGCGCCGATCATGTGCAGCTCGCCGCGGGCCAGCATCGGCTTGAGCATGTTGCCCGCGTCCATCGCGCCCTCCGA
This sequence comes from Catellatospora sp. KI3, assembly GCF_029948125.1. Lineage (GTDB taxonomy): Bacteria > Actinomycetota > Actinomycetes > Mycobacteriales > Micromonosporaceae > Catellatospora. Next base: position 366,065 of record NZ_JASAMB010000004.1, on the reverse strand, counting down.
GCCGCCGCCCGCCCCGACGACGGTGTGCAGCTCGTCGACGAACAGCAGGATCCGCCCCTCGGCGGCGCGTACCTCGTTGAGCACCGCCTTGAGCCGCTCCTCGAACTCGCCCCGGTACTTCGCCCCGGCTACCAGCGAGCCCATGTCCAGGGCGAACACGGTCTTGTCGCGCAGGCCCTCGGGCACGTCGCCGCGTACGATCCGCTGCGCCAGGCCCTCCACGATCGCCGTCTTGCCGACGCCGGGGTCGCCGATGAGCACCGGGTTGTTCTTGGTCTTGCGGGACAGGATCTGGATCACGCGCCGGATCTCGCCGTCGCGGCCGATGACCGGGTCGAGCTTGTTGCCGCGGGCGTCGGCGACCAGGTCGCGGCCGTACTTCTCCAGCGCCTCGTAGGTGACCTCGGGCATCGCGGAGGTGACCCGCTGGTTGCCGCGTACCTGGGTGAGGGCGTTGAGGAAGGCCTCGCGGGTGACGCCGTTCTCCTTCAGCCGCCGCCCGGCGGCCGTGGCCGAGCCCTCATCGGACAGGGCCAGCAGCAGGTGCTCGACGGAGACGTACTCGTCCTTGAGCCGCTTGGCCTCGCGCTCGGCGGTGTCGAGCAGGCGCGACAGGCGCTGGGTGACGAACACCTGGCCCGGCTGCGCGCCGGGCCCGCTGACCTTCGGCCGCTTGGCCAGGTCCTGGTCGACCTCGGCGCGCAGCACGTCCGGGTTCGCGCCGAGCTGCGAGATCAGCCGGGGGACGATGCCGTCGGGCTGGTCCAGCAGGGCGAGCAGCAGGTGTTCGCCGTCGACCTCGGTCTGGCCGAGGCGCAGCGCGATCGCCTGGGCGTCATGCAGCGCTTCCTGGGACTTCTGCGTCAGCCGGTTCAGGTCCACCGTGCTCACTCCTTCGTAGCGCCGCCTGCAGGTCGTCGATGCGGTCGAGCAGGTCGACGACCAGCCCGATCGCGGTGTAGTTGAGGCACAGGTCCGTGCGCAGCCGCTGCACCCGCGCGACCTGGTGCAGCGCGGCCGCGTGGAACCACAGCCGCCCGTACCCGTCGCGCTCGGCGTCCACCAGGCCCAGGGCCACGAACCGCTGCACCAGCACCGGGTGCAGTCCGGCCTGCCGGGCGAAACGGTCGAGATCGAGCCGCACCGGTACGGCGATCGCGTACGTCCTCATCGTCCGGCCCTCTCCCGCTCCCGCCTCGGGTCGAACACCGACACCCGGGCCAGCTCCTCGTACAGCTCCTTCTCGCGGTCGCTCAGGTGGTCGGGCACCATGACGCGCACCTCGGCGTAGAGGTCGCCGGGCTCGCCCCGCCGCGACGGCATGCCCTGCCCGCGCAGCCGCAGCCGCCGTCCGCTGCCCGTACCGGCCGGAACGTGCACCGACGCCTCACCTGCGGGCGTGGTCACCGGCACCGTCGCGCCCAGCGCCGCCTCGGCCGGGGTCACCGGCAGGCGTACGTGGATGTCGCGGCCCTCGACCCGGAAGCGCGGATCGGGGCGCAGCCGCACCACCAGGTACAGGTCCCCGTGCTGGGCGCCGCCGCGGGCCCGGCCGCCCTGCCCGGCCAGCCGGATGCGCTGCCCGTCGGTCACCCCGGCCGGGATGTTCACGTCGTAGCCGCGCGGACCCTCCGGGCCGGACAGGGTGATCGACCGCGGGCCGCCCCGGTACGCCTCCGCCACGCTCAACTCCAGCTCCGCCTCCTGGTCGGCGCCCGGGATCGGGCCCATCGGCCCGCGCGCCCGCCCCGCGCCGCGCCCGGCGAACAGCCCGCCGAGCAGGTCGTCGAGGTCGACGTCGCCGCCCTCGTAGGACCAGCTGAACGGCTCGCCCTGCCCGCCCGCGCCCCGGAACCCGCCGCCGGGGAAGCCGCCCCGGCCGCCGGGGCCGAAGCCGCCGGCGCCGGCCATGTCCTCGTAGCCCTCGGGGATCCGGCGGAAGTCCGCGCCGAAGCGGTCGTAGCGGGCGCGCTGCTGTGGATCGTGCAGCACGTGGTACGCCTCGTTGATCTCCTTGAAGCGCTCCTCGGCCTCCGGCGACTTGTTGACGTCCGGGTGGTACTTCCTGGCCAGGGTGCGGAACGCCCGCTGGATGTCGTCGGCGGTGGCGTCCCGGGCGACACCGAGCACCTCGTAGAAGTCGCGGGCCATCAGTCGTTGCCCGCGACCACGACCGACGCCGGGCGCAGCGTCCGGTCGGCCTCGCCGTAGCCGGGCCGCACCACCGCCAGCACGGTGCCCGGCGCGGCGTCCCCGGCGGGCAGCACGCTGACCGCCTCGTGCCACATCGGATCGAACGGGATCCCGGCCTGCTCCCGGCGCGGGTAGCCGAGCATCGCCAGCGTGGACACGGCCTGGTCGCGGACCGCGCGCACGCCGTCGGCCAGGGTGCCGGGGTCGGCGTCGGCGTGCTGCAGGGCCAGGTCCAGGTTGTCCACGACCGGCAGGAACACCGCGGCGGTACGGGCCCGCTCGGCCTCGCGCTCGGTGGCCAGCTGCCGCTCGTACCGTTTGCGCAGGTTCTCCTGGTCGGCCAGCGCCCGCCGCAGCCGGTTCTCCAGCTCGGCCACCTGCTCGGCCGCAGCCGGCGCCGCAGCGGCCGGCTGCGCGGGCTCATCCACCTCGACGTCGGCCTGGTGCGCGGGGTGGGCGTGCGGCTCGGTCATGGTCAGCTCGGGGAGAACTCGGCGTCGATGACGTCGTCGTCGCCCTGCCCGGTGCGCGCCCCGGCCCCGGCGCCCGCGCTCGGGCCGGACGGGCCGCCGGGCTGCCCACCGCCGGGCGGCGGGCCGGACGGCCGGGCCATCAGGCCCTGCGCGACCTGCTGCAGGTCGCCGATGAGCGAACGCAGCCGGTCCAGCGGCGCGTTCTCCTTGATCGCCTGCCGGGCGTCGTTCGCCAGCAGCTCCGCCCGCGCCTTCTCGTGCTGCGGCGCCGACTCGCCCAGCTCCGACAGCCGGTGCTCCACCTGGTACGTCAGCGACTCCAGCTCGTTGCGGGCGTCGATGGCCTGCCGGGCGCGGGCGTCCTCCTCGCGGTGGGTGTCGGCGTCGGCGACCATCCGGTCCACCTCGGTACGGTCCAGGTTGCCGCTGTCGGAGATGGTGATGGCCTGCTCCGCGCCGGTCTCCTTGTCCTTGGCGGACACGTTGAGGATGCCGTTGGCGTCGACGTCGAAGGTGACGTCGATCTGCGGCACGCTGCGCGGGGCGGGCCGGATGTTCTCCAGCCGGAACCGGCCCAGCACCCGGTTGTCGGCGGCCAGCTCCCGCTCGCCCTGCAGCACCGCGATGTCCACGGCGGGCTGGTTGTCCTCGGCCGTGGTGAACGTCTCGGACCGGCGGGCCGGGATGGTGGTGTTGCGCTCGATCACCTTGGTCATCCGGCCGCCGAGGGTCTCCAGGCCCAGCGACAGCGGGGTCACGTCGAGCAGCAGCACGTCCGGGCCCTCGCCGGTGAGCACGCCCGCCTGGATCGCGGCGCCCATGGCCACGACCTCGTCGGGGTTGACGCTCATGTTCGGGTCCTTGCCGCCGGTCAGCCGCCGGACCAGCGCCTGCACCGCCGGGATGCGGGTCGAGCCGCCGACCAGGATCACCTCGTCCAGGTCGTTGGCGGTGGTCTTCGCGTCGCTCATCGCCTGCTCGACCGGGCCGAGGCAGCGCTGCACCAGGTCCTTGGTCAGGTCCTCGAACTTCGACCGGGTCAGGGTGGTGGTCAGGTGCTTGGGCCCGGCCGCGTCGGCGGTGATGAACGGCAGGCTGACCTGGGTCTGGGTGACCGAGCTCAGCTCCACCTTCGCCTTCTCGGCCGCCTCGAACAGCCGCTGCAGCGCCTGCGGGTCGGCGCGCAGGTCGATGCCCTGCTCGTTGCGGAACTCGTCGGCCAGGTAGTCGACCAGCCGCTTGTCGAAGTCGTCGCCGCCCAGGTGCGAGTCGCCGGCGGTGGCGCGTACCTCCACGACGCCGTCGCCGACGTCGAGGATGCTGACGTCGAAGGTGCCGCCGCCCAGGTCGAACACGAGGACGGTCTCGTGGCCCTGCTTGTCCAGGCCGTACGCCAGCGCGGCCGCGGTCGGCTCGTTGATGATCCGCAGGACCTCCAGCCCGGCGATGCGCCCGGCGTCCTTGGTCGCCTGCCGCTGCGCGTCGTTGAAGTACGCCGGGACGGTGATCACCGCCTGGGTGACCTTCTCGCCCAGGAACCTGCCCGCGTCCTCGACCAGCTTGCGCAGCACCAGCGCGCTGATCTCCTCGGGGGAGTAGAGCTTGCCCTTGACGTCGAAGCGCACCAGGTCGTCCGGCCCGGCGACCACGTCGAACGCGACCGCTCTGGCCTCGGAGCTGATCTCGTCGAAGTGGCGGCCGATGAACCGCTTGGCCGAGTAGATCGTGCCCTTCGGGTTCAGGATCGCCTGCCGCCGGGCGAGCTGGCCGACCAGGCGCTCCCCGGCGTCGGTGAACGCCACCACCGACGGGGTGGTGCGGGCGCCCTCGGCGTTGGGGATGACGCTCGCCTGACCGCCTTCGAACACCGCGATCACCGAGTTGGTGGTGCCGAGGTCGATACCGACTGCCTTTGCCATGACCTGCTCCCGCCCCGATCCGCCCGGTACGGCGGGCACGCGGGCTCGCGCCGCCGGGCACGCTTCAGCTGTCCGTCATTTCGTGGCATAACGCACTTACCGGAACTGTATCGCCGCCCGTCGGCGCCCGTGGCCGCTTCGAGCACTCCCCACCGCCGCACAGCGGCCGCGCTGTCGGAAAAGAGGCAGGTCAGGACGGTAAACCGATATCAAGGTCGAAGCGTCGAAGCGGCGTGACCCCGCGCCCCGCCGCCGACCCGCCCGCCCCCGCCGCGGGCGTTCCCGTGCGCCCCGGGACACCGGGGAGCCACCTCGCGATGATCGGCACCGACTCCGGCGAACCCGGCGACTGGGACGCCGACGCCGCGGTCACCCACCTGTTCCGGGCCCACTACCGCATCCTGGTGCGGCTGGGCGCGATGCTCTGCGGCGACCCGGCCCGCGCCGAGGAGCTGGTCCAGGACGCGTACGTGCAGCTGCACGCCCGCTGGAGCCGCCTGCGCGACACCGACAAGGCTTTGGCGTACCTGCGCCAGAGCCTTGTCAACCGGTCCCGCTCCACCCTGCGCCGCAGGCTGGTCGCCGACCGCTACCTCGCCGCGCAGCCGCCCCCGCCGACCATCGCCTCGGCCGAGCACCTCGCCCTGGACTCGATCGCCCAGACGCGCATGCTCGCGGCACTGCGCACCCTGCCCGCCCGCCAGCGCGAGGCCCTGGTCCTGCGCTACTACCTCGACCTGTCCGAGGCCGACGTCGCCGACGCCATGGGCGTCAGCCGCGGCGCGGTCAAGAGCCACACCTCACGGGGCCTGGCCGCACTGCGCCAGTCCGAGCAGTGGGCCCACCGGGAGGAGTCATGACCACGCACCACGGCCGGGGCACCGGCGACGAGGTGACCGAGCAGCTGCTGCGCCAGACCCTGGAGGCGTACGCGGCGACCGTGGGAGCCGACGCCGGAGCACTCTCGGCCATCAGGACCCGGGTGCGGGAACGCACCTGGTGGCACCGTCTCCGAGGAGGGAACATGCCGCTCGTGTTCACCACCGGCACCGCGTCCGCGGTCGCCGCCACCGTGGCCGCCGTCGTCTTCGGTGTCGGCAGCTGCGCCCCGCCGACCACCCCCGACCCCGCGAACTCGTCGGCCGCCCCAGGCAGCAGCACCTCCGCCAGCCCGGCGCCGGACCCGGCCACCTCGCCCACGCCCGGCGGCACGCCCAGCAGCCCCGGGTCGCCGAGCACCGTCTCGGCCAACGTGCCGATCTACTACCAGGGCGAACTGAAGGGCGTGCCGAAGCTGTACCGCGAGTACCACCGGCTCGCGGTGGGCGACGGCGGAAAGGCGGCCCGAGCGAAGGCCGCCGTCACCGCCATGCTCGACGGGCGGACCGCCTACGACCCCGACTACATCAGCACCTGGCCCGCCAGCGCCAGGCTGCGCGGGGTGAAGGTCGACGGGGCGACGGTGACGGTCGACCTGAGCGGTGCGGCGGTCAACGGCTACGACCCGCCGTCGAACAGGGCCGCGCTGCAGCAGCTCATCTGGACCGCGACCGCCGCTAGCGACACCGACGCGATGGTGCTGCTGCTCGACGGCAAGCAGGTCGACAAGCTGTGGAACCAGTTCCCGGTGCGCGGCCCGCTGCGCCGCGGCCCGGCCGTGGACGTGCTCGCCCCGGTCTGGGTCATCGACCCGCAGCAGAACGCCGTGGTCGCGAAAGGTCCGGTCACGATCAAGGTGGCCGGGATCGTGTACGAGGCGACCATGCGCGTACGGGTCCGCGACGCCGCCGGGAAGATCGTGTTCGACCGGTCGGTGAACCTGGACGCGGGCCCACCCAGCCAGGGCGCCGCCACGGTGCGCACACCGGCGCTACCGGCGGGGAAGTACTCGGTAGAGGGCTTCTATTACTCGCCTGACGACAGCTCGATCCAGGCGCTGGACGAGCACCAGTTCACCGTCGGGTGAACGTCTGAGGGCGGGGTGGCCGGACGCGGCGCGTCAGCAGCCGTGCGGTCGACCACCCCGCCCGGCACGGCCATATTCGTCCGCAGCCTGGCTCGGGGACATCGCCCGTGGCCAGACGTCCGTAACATGCCGGGCCATGACCCACCCCGTCGCCTCGCCCTTCCCGCCTCCGCCGACCGAGACCCGCGGCCCGCGGCCCGCCACAGTCGCCGTGGCGGTGCCGCTGCAGGGTGTGGCGGTGCTGTTCAGCCTGCTCCTGACCGCAGTCGCCTGGGCAACCCACCTGCACTGGCTGGACCTGATCGACCAGGCCCGCCGCGAGGTCCCCGGCGCCGACCCGGCCGCCGTCGCCGGCGAGCGCGCCTGGGACCAGGGCATGACGATCGTGGCGACGGTGCTGCTCGGGCTGACCGCGCTGTGGTTCGGCGCGACGCTGCTGCCGATGTGGCGGGGCAGCCCGTTCAGCGAGCGGCTCTTCGAGCTCTCCGGCAGCGACACGCACTGGACGGACCTGGCCGGGCCGACGCTCGGACTGCTCCTGGTCCTGCTGCTGATCGCGGCGTTCGCGCTGCTGCTGGTGCCGCCGTCGAACCGCTGGTACGCCCCGCGTCCGGCGGCCGTCCAGCCGCCGTACCCCATGCCGTACGGCGGCTATCCGCTCTACTACCACCCGAGCGCCTACGGTGCGCCGACCGGCACCGGGCCGGCTGCCGCACCCGCGTCCGGCGGCAGCGCGGGACCGGTCCAGGACAGCCAGGCGGGTGAGATACCTCCCCACCGGTGAGCCGGAGTCGGCAATGGACTGTCGGGTCGGTTCCGAACGTCGATGGCAGGCGTGCCGGCTGCGGGCATACTGCGGTGATCGTGCCCACGTGGGCACGATCACCGAGCGATGAGAGAGCGAGAGCCAGTGAAGGCAGATCGTCGCAGAATCCTGTCCCTCGGCGCTTCCGCCGTGGTCGCGGCGGTCGCCGCGCCGCTGGCGGCGTCACCGGCGTCCGCGGCCAGCCCGCAGATCATCGAGCTGGGACTGCTGCCCGGCACCACGGGCAGCGCCGCGACCGACGTCAACGAGTTCGGCGTCGTGGTCGGCCACAGCTTCACCCCGAACGGTCCCGGGCAGTACTCCCGTGCGTTTCGCTGGGAGAACGGCGTCATGGCCGACCTCGGGTCCCTGGGCGGGCCGATCGTGGCCGCCAACGGGATCAACAACAAGGGCTGGATCGTCGGGTCGAGCAACCTGACGAGTGGGAGCAACATCCACCACGCGTTCCTGTGGCGCCCCGGGCTGGGCATGGTCGACATCGGCCCCGCGGGCACCCACAGCGTCGCCCGCGACGTGAACGACTCCGGTGTCGTGGTCGGCTACTACTCCGACCCGGAGCTGGGCATCCGGGGCTTCCGCTGGAAGAACGGCGTGCTGACCATGATTGAGAACGCGGCGGTCCCGCCGGACCCCGAGTGGCGCAAGTTCCTGCCCACGCAGATCAACAACAGCGGGCTCATCGCCGGTGACAACCAGGAGCAGGCCGCCCGCTGGGTGAACGGGACCGTCACGGTGGTGGGCCAGCCGGGTGCCACGTCCGGCGGGGTCAACGCCGCGGGCGACGTCACCGTCTCCGGCGACTTCGCGCCCTACGGCTCGTACGTCTGGCGGGCTGACGGCACCACCGTGGCGCTGCAGGTGCCCGTCGGGACGGACCGGGTGTCGCCGACCGGGATCAACGACCTCGGCAAGGCGGTCGGGATCGCGAACACCGGCGACATCGCCGTCTCGCGGGCCGTCTACTGGTCGGAGACCGGCGTCGTGCACCGGCTGCCGAGCCTGGTCTCGGGCGGCCAGAGCGGCGCGATGCGGCTGAACAACCGCAGCCAGGTCGTGGGCTGGGCGCACGCCGCCGACGGCACCTACCGTGCGGTGCTCTGGCAGCCCACCTCGTGATCCGGCCCGGGGCCGGCCGGTGTTCGCACCGGCCGGCCCCGGTCGTGCTCAGCGCTCCATCAGCGCGAACACACCCCAGCCCAGCAGGCGCCGCTGGAAGCGGACGTACTCCAGCGGGGACCGGTCGAGCTCGGCCCGCAATTCGGGGGCCAGCTCGTCGCCAGGGTTGGCGTCCAGGAACCGGCGGAGGTTGAGCCACTGCGCCGCCCGGTAGCGGTCCCAGCTGTCCTCACTGGCCAGCACCATCTCCACCAGGTCGTAGCCGAGCCGCCCGAACCGGTTGACCAGGTCCGGCAAGGTGTCCCACTCGTTGGGCGAGTTCGCGTGGCAGGCCCGAGCCGTCTCGGCGTCGGGCACCTCGTCACGCCAGAAGGGCTCCCCGATCAGCATCAGGCCGCCGGGCTTCAGGCTCTGCCGCAGCAGCGCCACAGTCCCGTCCACGCCGTCGCCGATCCAGGTCGCCCCGATGCACGCGGCCACGTCCACCGGCTCGGCGGACACGTACGTGCTCGCGTCGCCGTGCACGAACGACACCCGGTCGGCGACGCCGAACTCGGCGACGCGCTCGCGGGCGACCGCCAGTGAGACGGTGCTGATGTCCACGCCGACGCCGCCGATGCCGTGGTCGCGGGCCCAGGTGGCCAGCGCCTCGCCCTTGCCGCAGCACAGGTCGAGCATGGACATGCCGGCCCGCAGGCCGATCACCTCGCCCAGCAGGGCGAGCTTGGCGGTGTCGATCGGGTTCAGGACCCGGTGGCTGTCTTCCCGGATGGAGTAACTACGAGGCAGATCCAATGTCTTGCTTCCTCACGTGTGTTTGTCGGGTCGTCGAAAAGGGGAGCTGACGAGCCACAACGACACGCATCAAAACACCTGCTTCCATACCGGAGCCAATGATCGCCGCAGGTTAACCGCTGCCTTCGGCTGCCGCAATCGCATTACCGCCGCCCGCGCACCGCCCACGCCCTGGCGGTCAGCGGGATCGTCCCGTCCGGCCCCACCGGCAGCCGCGAGGCGAGCAGGTCGCGCAGCCGCGACCGGTGTACGTCGCCCAGCGAGCGGACGTACCCGGGCGCCGGGCCCTGCCCGCCGAGGAACGGTTCCCAGTAGTCCGCGAAGTCCGCGAACGGGGTCTGGATCACCAGCGCCTCGGTCCGCACCTCGGTGAACCCGGCGTCGGTCCACAGGGCCCGCAGCGGGTCGGGGGCGCAGACCGGCATGCGGCGGCCCTCGTCGAGTTCGGCCGCGGCCGGGTCCAGCAGCACCGCCGCGTCCCAGAAGTGCCGGATCAGGCCCATGCCCTGCGCGTAGTCCCACACGTACGCGGCGGCCAGCCCGCCGGGGCGGGTCACCCGCGCGAACTCGGCCACGGCCACGGCCGGCTCCGGTACGAAGTTGAGCACCAGCGCGCTGACCACGGCGTCGACCGTGCTGTCGGCCAGGGGCAGCGCACGCGCGTCACCGACGCGGAACCCGGCACGCGGGTCGGTGACGCGGGCGGCCGCGTCGGCGACGAACGAGGCCGACGGGTCCACGCCGGTGACGGCCTCCGGATCCGACAGCGCGAGCACCGTCTCGGTGAGCGCGCCGGTGCCGCAGCCGACGTCCAGCCAGCGCCGGTGCGCGGGCACACCCAGCCAGGCCAGGAACTCCGGCGCGACCGATCGGCTCCAGCGGCCGACGTACCTCTCGTAGGCCGCCGGGTCGGCGAAGGTGGGAGGTGTCATCACGACACGGTAGGGCAGCCGCCGACGGGTCAGCGCACCACCGGGGAGCGTGTCGCCGGGACACCGGCCTGGTCCAGCAGCTCGTGCATCCGCGCCGAGCTCAGCGCCGTGTTCGTGGCCGCGGCCTGCGCCAGGTCCTCGTCCTCCAGCAGGAACGCCAGGCGGTCGGCGGGCAGTCGCGGGCAGGCCGCCGCCGCGTCACGCACGTCCGGGTCGTTGTCGAAGGTCAACCGCTCGATCAGCAGCGGATCGGCCTGCGGGTCCAGCGTGGCCAGCCGCCGCACCTGCGGATCACCGTGCTGGCCGAACCGGGCCAGTCCGGTGACCGGGAAGTTCGGGTGGGCGGTCAGCGGCCACCGGTGCGGACCGGGGTCCTCCAGGAACGTGCGCAGCAGCGCCTCGGCGGGGGTCTGCGGGTGGTGCCGGCTGAGCACCAGCCGCACCTCGATGTCCGGGTCGGCGGCGAGCAGCCCGATCAGCTCCGGGTCGAGGTCGGTGCGGGCGGCCAGCTGCGCCCGGATGGACGACGAAGGGTGCCGGGCGAGCCGGGCCACGGCCTCCGGCGGCGTGCTCGGGTTGTACGCCAGCATGTGCAGGTCCGACGGGTCGCCGCCGGCCAGCGCGCGGGCGACGACCGCCGTCGACAGGCGCCGGTTCATGATCGCGTCGTGGTAGGCGGGGTCGTGCCGGTCCGGCAGGTCGTCGACCTCCAGCGCGGTGGTGTGCCGGGTGTGCGCGGACAGCGCGGCGGCCCGTACCCCCGCATCGGGGTCCTCGCGCAGCGCGGCCCGCGCCTGGTCGCTCAGCGAGGTCCAGAACCGGCACGCCCAGGTGCGCGCGTACGGCTTCGGATGCACGGCGGCCAGCTCGTACGTGCGTCGGGCGTGCGCGGAGTAGACCAGCTCCTCGAAGATCTCCGGCCGGTCCCGGTCCAGCAGGTACCGCAGCGCGGCGTCGGGCAGCAGCTTGCCGCGCAGCAGCTCGCGCGGGTTGCGGGCCAGGCGCTTCAGCCCCCGCTCGTCGACCGGCGCGTGCGCCCACTGCGACGCCGGCACGTGCGGGTTGTCCGCCAGCAGGCTGCGGGGCTGCCCCTCGGGATGGCGCATGACCGCGTCGACGACGGGCTGCGGCAGCGGCCGCTGCGCGCACAGCACCGGCCAGGCCGCTGCCGCCGACGGGTACAACAGCCGCACGAGGACATCGGCAGGGGCCGCCGGATTGGCGGCCAGTCCGCGCAGCCAGAGATCACGCATTGTGGCGAGGCTACCCAACGTATTGCGCACAGGCTCGTCCCATGAATAGAACTCACACGATCGGTGGTAGCGCTCCACGCCTTCGGGCGTGCAGCGGTGGAGCGTTGTCGTACCCGCGGCGGACACCCGGTCGCCACCCGCTGCCGGGTCGGCGGCGGATCTCCGCCCGTTCAGCACCAGGGCAGCCGCACCGCCTCCAACCCTCCGTCGGCGAGTATCGCCTCGACCAGCTGCGGCGGGCCGCTGACCTTGGTGCCCCACAGGTCCCAGTCCGACCAGGTCACCCAGGCCCGGTCCACCGGCCACAGGTTCGCCGGGGACCCGTCGCCGAAGTCGTGGTCGTACAGCGCCGCCGCCGCACCCAGCGGGCCCGTCAGCACCCGCGCCCGGTCGTCGGGGGAGTGCCCGGGGCTCAGGTACGCCAGGCACGGGGTCGCCGCGCCCATCGGGGAGCTCTGCAGCAGCAGCTCGACCAGCCGCGACCAGCTCTCCCGGTCCAGGGAGCCTTCGGCGGGCGGCTCGACGCTGGCCGGCCAGCTGCCGTCCGGGTGCGCCCCGGCCAGGCTGCGGAAGCACGGCTGCTCGCCCTCGGCCACCACCGGCTCGCCCAGCCGCTCGGCCAGCTCGTGCCAGCGCAGCCGCCGCCAGCCCGGCCCCGGATGCTGCGAGCGCCCGACCTGGCCGCCGGTCTCGATCACGCCCCAGGCGTCGACGTCGATGCCGCCGACCACGTTCGGCTCCACGATGCCCGCCTCCAGCAGGCTGCGCCGCAGGTCCTGATGGGTGGTGCGGGTCGGGCCGGACTCCCACTCGTACATGGCGTGCAGGATCCAGACCGCGTCGGGCCGGGCGCCGGGGTCGTAGCCCCGATCGGCGCCGTCGGGGTCGAGTTCGGCGAGCCAGTCGGCCTCGGCCAGGGTCACGGGTCGCCAGGGAGTGTCGGCCACGTGCCTATGATCACAAATTCCGGTCCGGTACGCATCAGCCGCTCGCCGCGAGTCTGGTGGCCGTGCGCGGCGATGCTCATACTGGACCGATGCCGCTCGCCGATGTCGCCCCCGATCCCACCGAGGTCGCCGCCCCCTTCGTCCTGGTCGGACTGGGGTGCCTGGCCGTCATCGCCGTGGTCGTGGTGGTGGTCGTCCTGGTCAGACGCTCGCGCTGATGAACCCGGCGAGCACCGACACCGCGTTGACTCCGACCGCCAGCACCGCCAGCAGCCGGTCGGGGCGGCGCAGCCACCAGGCCAGCAGCGCCGCCTCCGCCGCGCACACCGCGACCTCGGCCGCCGCCAGCAGCACCGGGTACGACCCCGCGCCCCGGACCTGCCACAGCACACTCCACAGCACCGGATGGGTCACCAGGTTGACCGCGACGGCCACCGTCGCGGCGCGCGGCCACGGCACCCGCCAGCCCGCCCGCAGTGCCACGGCGTACAGCGGGACCTCCACCGCCAGGGTCAGGGCCAGCGCGGCCGGGTACGGGGGCATCCGGTGACGGTAGCCGCCGCCGCGACCGCCCGCGACCGGGCGCTGCCGGCCAGCCTCGCCCTGGCGTGCTGCGCCGCCGTGGCCCTGGCCGCCGCGCTGCGCGCCCCGCTGGCGGCCATGGTGCTCGGGCTGATGGCGTTCGGGGTGCTGCACAACGTGCTGGAGCTGCGCTACGTCGCCGGGCGCTTCGCCGACGTGCTGCGCGGCCCGCTGCTGCTCTGGTCGGCGGCCGCGGTCACCGGCATCGCCGCCTGCCGCCTGCTGACCCTGCGTACGCCGGAGATCCTGCTCGGCTACGGGGTGCTCGCGGTCGGGGTGTGGTTCGCGGTGCCCCGCCGCTGGCTGCTGCCGGCGCTGGCCGGGCTGGGGGTGGCGGCGGCGGTGTCGCTGCGCTGGCCCGCGTACCACTTCGTGGTCCTGGCCCATCTGCACAACGTCGTGCCGCTGTTCTTCCTGTGGGAGTGGTCGCGGCGGCTGCCCGACCGGTCCCGCCTGGTGTTCCGGGCGGTTCAGCTCGGTTGGGTGCTGGCCGTGCCCGCGCTGCTGCTGTCCGGGCTGCTCGACGGCCTGCTGGTGCGCGGCAGCGCGGCGGTGACCGCGTTCGCGGGCGCGCCGGCGGCCCTGGCCGCGCCCGTGGTGCCGCCCGGCGCCGAGGCGGGGCTGCGCTTCCTGGCCGCGTTCGCGTTCCTGCAGGCCATGCACTACGTGGTCTGGCTCGGCTTCCTGCCGTGGCAGGCACCGGAGGCGGTGGCGGCGTTCGAGGCGCGGGTGCCGTGGCTGCGCGGCTGGCGCCCGTGGGCACTGGGCCTCGGGGCGGCGGCGGTGCTGGGCGTGCTGTTCGTCGCCGACTACCTCCAGGGCCGCGCCTTCTACCAGGCCTTCGCCAGCTACCACGCGTACCTGGAGTTCCCGGTCCTGCTGGCGCTGCTGTTCGCCGCCGGCTCTCGACGGGAGCGGTCGATGTCCACAGTGGGTGCCGCCGACCGCTGAGGTCATTCTCGGCAGTCCTTCGCACGGAGGGGCTGGTGCTCGGCGTTGCGGCTGGATACCTTTCCGCCATGACCCCCGTCACACCGTCGCCGATCGCCTCGGCCTCCGGCGGCTCCCGCATGCTCGGCGGCCTGTTGGTGCTCGCGCTCGTGGGCCTGGTGGTCGTCGTGACGCAGTGGCCCGAGCCGCCACCGGACACGCGGCAGCCCACCGCCCCCGGCGCTGTCAGCGTCGGCGAGACGACCTGCCGGTCGATCGCGCTCAGCTGGGGAAAGTCGACCGACGACACCGACGTCACCGGCTACGACGTCTATCACGACGGACAGCGGGTGACCGGGGTGGCCGGGGACAAGCTGGACGCGGTCGTCGCGGGCGAGCCGGGCACCACCTGGAACGTCCACGTCACCGCCCACGACCAGGCGGGCAACGTGTCGCCGGCCAGCGCGGCGGTCGCGGTCACCCCGCCGCAGTGCGGTTCGGACGCCAAGGCGCCCAGCGCCCCGGGCGGCGTCAAGGCCACCGCCGACGGCACCACCGTCACCGCGGCCTGGGACGCGGCCACCGACGACACCGGCGTCGCCGCGTACGACGTGTTCCGCGACGGCAACCGGGTGGGCACCGTCGCGAGCACCGGCGAGGCGAAGCAGTTCACCTTCCTCGACTTCGGCGTGCCCGCCGGAAGCAGCCACGGCTACCAGGTCAGCGCCCGCGACAGCCAGGGCAACGCGTCGGCGCGCAGCGTCGTCGCCGAGGTCACCGCGGGCGACAAGTGCACGCTGCTGTGCTCGGTCACCCCCGTGGCCAAGGACACCGACCTCGTGTGGGGGCTGGTCGAGCTGCCCGACGGCTCGGTGCTCTACGGCCGGCGCGACAAGCGCGAGATCGTCCGCCTGGATCCGAAGACCGGCCAGGCGACGTCGCTGGGCCAGCTGCCCGGCGCGGTGAGCACCGGCGGCGACGGCGGCCTGCTGGGCCTGACCGTCGGTCCGGGCTTCGCCAAGGACCGCTGGCTGTACGTCTTCTACACGACCGCGCGGGACAACCGGATCGCGCGGTTGCGGCTGCGCGGCGACTCGCTGGACACCGGGTCGATGGAGTCGCTGCTGGTCGGCATCCCCAAGGCGAAGTTCCACAACGGCGGGCGGCTGCGCTTCGGACCCGACGGCAAGCTGTACGCCGCCACCGGCGACGCCCAGAACCCGAAGCTCGCCCAGGACAACAACAGCCTCGCGGGCAAGATCCTGCGCTTCAACCCCGACGGCAGGATCCCGGCGGGCAACCCGTTCGGCGGCTACATCTGGAGCCTGGGCCACCGCAACCCGCACGGCCTGGCCTTCGATTCGCGGGGCTGGCTGTGGTCGCAGGAGTCGGGCGACGGCTCGGTGGACGAGACGAACTACATCGCCAAGGGCGGCAACTACGGCTGGCCGCTGTGCGAGGGCACCGACTCGAAGTCCGGCACCGGCTGCGACACCCACGGGTTCGAGGCCCCGTTCGTCACGCTGAAGCCCGCCGAGGGGCTCTGCACCGGGATGGCGATCGTGCGCGACATCGGCTACGTCGCCTGCGCGGGCGGCGCCCGGCTCTACCGGGTGCCGATCACCGACGAGGGGCTCACCGAGATGAAGCCGCTGCTGGTCGGCGCGTACGGCCCGCTGGTCGAGGCCGAGCCCGGCCGAGACGGCACCCTCTGGCTCACCACCCGCACCACCACTCCAGCCGGCCCCGAAACCCAGATCCTCCACCTCACCCTGCCCCCGCCCACCCCCTGACCTGGCCGGTGACCACCCGTCCACGTCGACTTGCGCACGCAGGAAGACGTGGGCGGGGGGCGGGCGTAGCTAGGGTTTGACATGCCCTCCGACCGTACGGCCGTGGTGATCGGCGCCAGCATGGGCGGGCTGCTCACCGCCCGCGCCCTCAGCGACTCCTACCCCCGGATCCTGCTGGTGGACCGCGACGACCTGCCCGCCGAGCCCGCCCCGCGCCGCGGCGTGCCGCAGGGCCGCCAGCTGCACGTCATGCTCGCCCGGGGCCGCCACGCGCTGGAGGAGCTGTTCCCCGGGCTGTCGCAGGAGCTGACCGATTCGGCGGTGCCGCTGGTGGACCTGCACGGCCGGATGTCCTGGTTCAACGACGGCTACCCGATGGCCCTGCGGCCGTCGACGGAGCTGGTCGCGGCCGGGGTGAGCCGTCCGCTGCTCGAGCACGCGGTCCGCGCGCGGGTCGCCGAGCTGCCCGGGGTCGAGTTCGCCTCCGGCACGGAGGTGCTCGGGCTCACCGCGACCGCCGACCGGGGCCGGGTCACCGGTGTGCGGCTGCGCGACCGCGACGGCGCAGAGCGGACCGTCGCGGCCGACCTGGTCGTGGACTCCGCCGGCCGGGCTTCGCGTACGCCGCTGTGGCTGGGTGAACTGGGCTACGCGCCGCCGGAGGAGGAGCGCGTCCAGGTCGACGTCACCTACGTGACCCGGGTGTACCGGCACGAGCCGCACCACCTCGACGGACTGCTCGGGACGCTGGGCAACGCGGTGCCGGGCGCGCCCCGCGCGGGGCTGGCACTGGTGCAGGAGAACGGCCTGATCGCGATCGGGTTCAGCGGGATGCACGGCGAGCAGCCGCCGGTCGACGACGACGAGATGCTGACCTTCGCCCAGACCCTGACGGCGCCGGGAATCGCCGAGATCGTCAGGTCCGGGGCGGCGGTGACCGACGGGGTCCGCATGCGCTTCCCGGCGAGCGTGCGCAGGCGGTACGAGCGGTTGCGCCGGTTCCCGGCGGGCTACCTGGTCGTCGCCGACGCGATGTGCAGCTTCAACCCGATCTACGGCCAGGGTATGACGGTCGCCGCGCTGGAGGCGCTGCTGCTGCGCCGACTGCTCGCCGAGGGGGAGCCGGAGCTGAGCCGCCGCTTCTTCCGGGGCAGTTCGGCCGTCATCGACGGGCCGTGGTCGATCGCCGTCGGCACCGACCTGCGCTTCCCTGAAGTGGAAGGGCCCCGGTCACTGCGGGTCCGGTTCGTCAACGCGTACGTGCACCGGCTGCACATCGCGGCGACGGCCGATCCGGAGCTGGGCGCGGCGTTCCTGCGGGTGCTCAACCTGCTGGAGCCGCCGACGGCCCTGCTGCGGCCGGGAACCGTGCTGCGGGTGCTGCGCGGCTTCTGGCGCGGCGGAGCCGCGACGAGGCCGGTAGCGGGCAGGCCGGGCCTGGCCGGTGACCCGGTGCCGCCGACCGTGCGGTGAGACCCGCCCGGCCCGCGGGCCGGGCGCCCGTGGATTAGGCGGTTGAGGCTTGTACCGAAAGCGCGGTTTGCAGCGTCTGGGGCATTACTCGGCTTCATCCCGCGCATGCCCTTCGAACTGGCGCGATATGGCCCGGTCGGCTCGGCGGAGGTGGCATCAAGCTGCCATGCACGTTGGTGCCAATTGATCTCTGATGACTTCTCCCGAGAGCTGCTCCATCCTTGTTTCAGGCGAGCCGGAAAGGCTCGGAGAAACGATGAGGGAGAGCAGGGAAATGAAGCGGAGAGCGCGAATTCTAATTGTCATCGCGATGATGTCGGTGACCGTCGTCGGTGCGCTGGCGCAGACGGGTTTCGTGAGCACCTCCGCTTCGGCGTCCGTCTCCACCAACGGCGGTAACGAATGGGGGTGACATGCATCTTGTCAAGATGCGCCTGGTAGGCGTCGCCCCTGACCGCACGCTGGTCGACAGCGCGGTCGTCTCCGATCTGATCTGGGCACACGCTCTTGCGCAGGACGGCGTCGAGCACGTCGTCACCCGGGTGGAGCCGGACTCCATGACGGTCGTCCTCTTCATTCGAACAGCCCATGAGACACATGCGCGGGTGATCGCCGCGGAACTCATGAAACGCGCGGCAGCGGCTCCCGCAATGCGCGGCTGGCAAATCTCCCCCTGAAGTCCCCGATGACTCGGGTGGTGGCACCTGCGTGCCGCTGAATCGACGGGCCGAGTTCCGTCGCCTCCAGGCCAAGCAGCTCATACGTGGATGGTCTGCGCCCGATCTACCTCCGAATCACCCCTTATCTGACGAATGGAATGCTGATGAACAAGATCGCTGCCCTCAGGACGGCTCTGGTCGCCGCTACGGTCGCGGCCAGTGGCGTGATCGGCGTACTGGCCGCACCACCGGGCGCCAGCGCGGCCACACTACGCGAAAGCATCGTGTCGATCGCCCAGCGGGAACTGAACGACAACAGCCGCAACTACGAGTACCGGGGCAGTGACAACTGCACGTACTACAGCGGACAGGTCACCAACTGGCCCGCGTGCGGGCCCACCGGATGGCGCGGCGGGACCACCGCCAACGACGACGTGTACGCCTGGTGCGCCAACTTCTCGAAGTACGTCTGGCGCGAGGCCGGGGTGACCGACTACTCCAGCCTCACCACCTGGGCGCAGTCGTTCGAGGACTACGGCGCCGACAACGGCACCTGGCACGCGGCGGGCTCGTACACGCCGCAGCCGGGCGACGCCATCGTGTTCGACTGGGACTCGTCGCCGAACGACGCGCACCCGATCGACCACGTCGGCATCGTCGTCAGCTCCTCCGGCGGCAACGTCAGCACGATCGAGGGCAACTCCGGCAACAAGGTGTCGGCGCACACGTACTCGCTGTCCAACTCCGACATCGTCGGCTACAGCTCGCCCATCGGCACCGGGACGGCGCCCTCGACCGCGGTCCACATGACCGAGCTGGTGCAGGGGGAGTTCACCAACGACACGTACGCCGATCTCATCGCCCTGGACAGCATCACCGGCCGGCTCTGGCTGTACCCCGGCACGAGCACCGGCGGTAGCTTCGGCGCCCGCATCAACATCGGTTTCAACTGGAACGCCATGCAGAGCCTGGTGACGGGCGAGTTCACCCGCGACGGGATCGACGACCTGATGGCGGTCGAGAAGGCGACCGGGAAGCTGTGGCTCTACCCGGGCCTCGCCACCGGTGGCGGCCTGGGCGCCCGGATCGAGCTCGGCACCGGCTGGAACGCCGTGACCGAACTGACGTCCGGCGACTTCAACCGCGGCGACGACTACGACGACCTCCTCCTGCTGGAGACCGCCACCGGGAAGCTGTGGCTCTACCCCGGCCTGCCCGCAGGCGGCGGCTTCGGCGCCCGCGTCAACATCGGTACCAACTGGGGCACCATGCAGTCCTACGTCGCCGGCGAGTTCAACCGGGACAGCTACGAGGACCTGCTGGTGGTCGAGAAGGCGACCGGTACGCTCTGGCTCTACCCCGGAACCAGCACCGGCGGCTCGTTCGGCGCCCGGGTGGTGGTCGGCTCGAGCGGCTGGACGGCGATGAGCGACCTCACCGCGGGCGACTTCAACCGCGGCGACGCCTACGACGACCTGCTCGTGGTCGAGGACCCCACCACCAAGCTGTGGCTCTACCCCGGCGTCACCGCGGGCGGCTACTTCGGCGCCCGGATCGAGATCGGCTCCTCCGGCTGGTGACACCTCCCGGCTGACGGCGATGGACAGGGCGAGGGCCCCGGGAACTCCCGGGGCCCTCCCCCTGTGCGGGCAGCGGATCAGAGCCAGCCGCGGCGGCCGGCTTCCAACCCTGCCTGGAACCGGCTGCGCGCCCCGAGGCGTTCCATCAGGTCGGCGGCGATCCGCCGTACGGTACGCAGCGAGACGCCCAGCTTGCGGGCCGCCAACTCGTCGGTCTGCCCGGAGGACAGCAGCTCCAGCAGCTGCTTCTCCTGCGGCTGTAGCCCGTTGGCGTCGAGCGGAGCCGTCTCGCCGAAGGGAACGGCACCGGCCCAGATCTGCTCGAAGAGGGCGTAGACGGCGGCCACCAGGGCCGGACTGCGCACCTCGACCGCGCCCAGCCTGCTGTTGGCCGGGTCGAGCGGCAGCAGCGCGATCTCCCGGTCGTACACGATGGTCAGCATGGGGATCGTGGACGCGGTCCGGAGCCTGCCGCCGAGACCGGTCAGCCAGTTCGCGTACGCGACCAGGGCCGGGTCGTTGCGGTAGCTCTCCTGGTAGATGCAGCGCAGTGCGACACCGCGCTCGACCATCTGCTGGTTGAGCGGGGTGCTGGCCGCCTTGGCGTCCGGAGTCTGCGCGCTGCGCGGGTTGAGCGAGAGGCACTCGGTGCGGACCGTGCGGCTCAGCTCCTCGATCCGGGCCCGGACCGCGTCGAGGCCCTCCAGCCGGATGGAGCTCTCCCGCTGGGCCTGCCGCTCCTGCTCGAAGGCGATGGCCGCGATCGCCTCGCGGGTCGCGGCGATCTGCCGCTGCCGTTCGGCCATCTCGGTCTCGGCCTGTGCCAGCAGCGCTGACAGCCCGACCGACGGTCCGACCGCCTTCATCCCACCGCTCGACCCGTCGTCGGTCAGCAGGGCGAGTTCGGCCAGCTGGTCCAGGGCCTGCCTGATCTGCTTCTCGGTCGCGCCGAGCCTCAACGCGAGCTGCTGCACACTCCAGGTGTGGTCGGCCAGCATGGCGCGGTAGACGGATTCGGTGAACTCACTAATTCCCAATGTCGACAACATCGACTCGGCCTCCCCGTTGGCATGACCGAGTATCGGGCACCGGTCGGTAATGATCAACCCCGCTGCGGCTGGAAAACGGTGACCGGTGCGCGTGCTCGGCGGCGGGCCGCGAGCATGTCCCGAAAAGGGGGTCCGGCCGACCTCAGCGGCGCTGACCTGCGGCGAAGTAGGCGGCCAGCTCTCCGGCGAGCTCCGGCACGGACTGGGGTGCGCCGCCGGCGCGCAGCGAGGCGGTCGCGGCGACCCCGGCCGCCACCGACATCCGGGCGGCGACGGGCGAGGTGTCGGTGTGGCCGCCCTCGCGGACGAACCGGCAGAACTCGTCCATGATCAGGGAGTCGGCCCCGCCGTGCCCGCCCTCGGCGACCGGCACCGGGTACTCGGCGTCGGCGTCGGCGCGGTAGTCCGAGCGCCGGGCGTTCCACACCTTCACCACGGCGCCGGGCTGGTCGCCGAAGTTCTCCAGCCGGCCCGCGTCGCCGATGACGGTGTAGTTGCGCCAGTAGTCGGGCGTGAAGTGGCACTGCTGGTAGGCGGCCAGCACCCCGTTGTCCAGGCGCAGGTTGACCACCGACACGTCCTCGACGTCGAGCTCGGCGTCCAGACCGGTCTGGGCCAGCGGCGGCCAGTTCCGGGCCGGGTCGAACCAGTCGTCGCGCTTGGCTTCGCCGGGTGCGAGCCGGTCGGTGACCCGGCCGTAGACGCGCAGGTCGCCGAAGGCGCTGGCGACCTCGGTGTACCCGCCCGCGAGCCAGTGCAGCACGTCGATGTCGTGCGCGGCCTTCTGCAGCAGCAGCGACGTGGTGTGGCGGCGCTGGGCGTGCCAGTCCTTGAAGTAGTAGTCGCCGCCGTGGCCGACGAAGTGCCGTACCCAGACGGTCTGGACCTGGCCGATCTCGCCGCGGGCGATGATGTCGCGCATGAGCCGGACCACGCCCATGTGCCGCATGTTGTGCCCGACGTAGAGCCGGGAGCCGGTCTCGTGCGCGACGGCCAGGATGCGGTCGCACTCCTGCGTGCTGATGCCGAGCGGCTTCTCCACGAACGCGGCCCTGCCCGCGCGCAGCGTGTCGGTGGCGACTTGCTCGTGGGTGTGGTCGGGGGTCAGCACGACGACGGCGTCGACGTCGCCGCGTTCGAGCAGCCGGTGATGGTCGGCGACGAGGTCGGCGCCGGGCAGGTCGGCGGCGGCGCGGGCCCGCGCGGCGGGGTCGGGATCGGCGACGGCGACGACGCGGGAGCCGCGGCCGGGGCGGTGGGCGGTGACGGCGAGGCTGGCGCGCAGGCCGTAGCCGATGACGCCGAGTCTGAGGTCGTGCATGGGGAACCTGTTCAGTTGCGGCGGGGTGCGACCGGGGCGGAGAGTCCGGCGCTGAACAGCCGGTCGTCGACCTCGTTCAGGGACAGTTTGAGCGCGCCGAGGGCGACGGAGTCGGCGCCGAGGGTGGAGGCGCGGACCTCGGGCATGCGCAGGCACAGGCGCTGGAGCTCGTGCCGCAGCGGGTCGAGGATCAGGTCGGCCGAGCGGGAGAAGCCGCCGCCCAGGACGACCACCTGCGGGTCGAGGGTGAGCACCAGGGCGGCCGCGCCGACGGCGAGGTCCTTGACGTAGCGGCTGACGGCCAGGCGGGCGGCCTTGTCGCCCTGGCGGGCGGCGGTGAACACCCAGGCGGCGGCGTCGTCGGGCCCGACTGTGTCGGGCACGCCGGGGCAGTTCTGCAGGTGCTCGGGCGCGTTCAGCCAGCGGACGTGCTTGAGGGCGCCGATCTCACCGGCGGCGCCGCCGAAGCCGCGGCGCAGCACGCCGTCGAGGATCAGGCCCGCGCCGGTACGCATACCCGCGAGCAGGTACACGATGTCGTTGGCGTCGCTGGCGGCGCCCTTCCACTGCTCGGCGACGGCGGCCAGCTTGCAGTCGTTCTCCACGACGACCGGGCAGGCGAACCGGGTGCTGAGGTGTCCGGTCAGGTTGACGCTCTTCCAGCCGGGCAGCGGACTGAAGAAGCTGGTCCGGCCGGTGGCGTCGACGGCGCCGGTGACCGCGACGGTGACGGCCCAGATGTCGGCGGGCGTCATGGCGGCGCCGGCCAGGCAGTCGCTGACGACCTTGTCGAGTTCGGCGAGGCGGTCGGCCGGCGGGGCGTCGGCGGCGACGCTCTGCCGTACGGTCTGCACGATGTTGCCGTCGAGGTCGCACAGCAGCGCGAGGATCTTGTGTACGCCGACGTCGATGCCGAGCACGTGTCCGGCGGTGGCCCGGAACTGGTAGCGGCGGGCGGGGCGCCCGACGGCGCTGTTGGCGCCGGGCTCCAGCACGACGGCCCAGCCGTCGGCGACCAGGCCCTGGGCGATCACGTCGACGGCGGGGCGGGACAGGCCGGTGCGCTGCGACAGTTCGGTGACCGTGGAGGGCGGCTGGTTGCGCAGGGCACGCACGATGCTCAGGGAGTTGAGTTCGCGCAGCCGCGGCAGATCCGTTCCGGTGGTGGCCAGGTCTGTCACGGTTTGTCCCTTGAGAGCGCGTGAATACACATGATGAATACGCTACGATCTTTACAAAATAGTGGGGTCATGGCAAGTAGGCCCACGCCTGCCGACCCGCGGGCGATGCCGCCGGTCAGCAGGCGTGCCGGGCCGGATCAGGAGATCGGGTACGCCTGGTCGGCCGGAACGACCGCCGGGCCGAAGTCGGTGGACCTGCCGTCGATCGAGTACCGGTAGCGGCTGATGCGCCGGACGTCCGGGCGGGCCGTCAGGTACGCGCTCATCGCCTCCAGCTCGACGGTGGTCAGCCAGCTGGGCGGGTCGGACACCGCCCGGAACCGGCTGATGTCGGCCAGGTCCCGCAGCCACGCCAGCTGCTGCTCGGTGAGCAGGTTGAGGCGGCTGCGGAAGTAGATGACATCGGGATCGACCTCGGCCAGCGGCTGCTGCCACAGCCGGTGCAGGGTGTTGACGACCGCGTTGCGCGCCATCGCGTCGGACGGGTCGTCGCTGGCGTAGTTCTGCCACATCGGCGCGACGTCCGGGCCGCTGCGCAGCCCGTCGAGGATGCCCAGCGACGGCAGCAGCATGGCGCCGCTGCCCAGCAGGTACACATCGTCCCCGGCGGTCCGGCGGACGACGGCCAGCGCGTCGCGGTAGCACTGCTCCCGCTCGTCGCCGCCCGCCCGCGCGCCCGGCGCGGCACCGGCGTTGACGAAGTCGAGCTTCAGGTACTTGAAGCCCCACTCGTGCACCACCCGGTGCGTCAGCTCGGCGAGGTACTCGTGCGCGGCCGGGGTGGACAGGTCCAGCGCGTGGTAGCCGGTGCCCCAGTTGTGCCCGGCGATCACCAGCTCGCCGCGCGCGTCGCGCAGCAGCAGCTCCGGGCGCTGCCGGGCCAGCTGCGAGTCGGGCAGCGCGATGAACGGCGCCAGCCACAGGCCGGCGGTCATCCCGGCGTCGGTGATGCGCTCGGCCAGCGCCTTCATGCCGGAGGGGAACTTGTGGTTGGGCTCCCAGTCGCCGACGAGGCGCTCCCAGCCGTCGTCGACCTGCACCACGTCGAAGGGCAGGCCGCGCAGCGAGTCGACGTCCTTGGCCAGCTGCTGCTCGGTGATGGTCTCGTAGTAGGCGTACCAGGAGCACCAGACGTTGCCGGCGCGGCGGCCGCTGCTGCCCAGCCGGGCCGCGAGCTGCCGGGTGTACGCCGCGAAGACCTCGTCCTCGGGCCCGAAGGCGAGGAACCAGGGCTGCGCGCCGGTCTCGTACCAGCCGGACAGGGTGTCCCGGTCGGCCGACAGGCGGCCCACGCCCAGGCCGAGCGCGCCCAGCAGCAGGACGTCGCCGTTCTCGGCCTCCAGCGCGGCCACCGCGGAGGAGTGGTGCCGGGCCGGGTCGTCCCACACGTCGTCGTCGGCGGTGACGCGCCGTTGCGGGTTGGCGATGCGCAGTGGGGGTTCGGACAGCCGCCGCCAGCCGCAGGGGCTCCACGAGTTGTACCCGTGCCGGTAGAACGGCGCGTCCCCGAGTCCGTGCAGCAGGGCGACGCGTCCCGGTGGAAGAATCAGGCCCCCGTCGGCTGCGAGCGGGCTGCCGGGTCCGTCATGTTCGAGGGCGAGGGTGTGGCCGGCGAGCTCGATGAGCAGTGCCATGGTTCTCCTAGACAGGTGCGATGCGGCGAGGGCGGGTGCGGCGGGTCCGACTCGTGCCGGACCCGCCGCGCCTGGTACGGCGGACGCTTACTTGAACAGGGCGTTGACCTGCTCGTTGGCCTTCTTCAGGGTGGTAGCGGTGTCGGCGCCGAGCACCGCCGCCTGGATGGCGTCCTGCACGATCTGGCTGACCTCGTTGCCGTGCTCGGTGATCGGCAGGAAGTACGTGCCGCCCGGGGCGGTCGCCTCGCTGACGAAGACCTGGACGTCACGGCCCTTGCTCTGGTGCGCGGCCAGTGCCTTCTCGCTGGCCGACTTGATGGCCGGGAAGACCACGCCGTTGCCGCCGACGACGTTCTGGCAGTCGGCCGAGGCCAGGTACTTGACCCACTTCCAGGCCTCGTCCTTGTGCTTGGTGCCGGCCCAGATGGCGTCGGACAGGCCGTTGATCGCCGTCTTGCGGCCCTGCGGACCGGCCGGCAGCGGCGCGAACGCGAACTTGAGCTTCGCGCCCTCACCCAGGTAGCTGTTGATCATCCAGGAACCCGACACCGTCAGGGCGCCGGTGCCCGCGTTGAGCAGCGCGTCGCGGCTGAGCGTGGACGCCTTGTCCAGCGCGGGGCTGTAGCCCTTGGCGATCAGGTGCTTGAACCAGTCGATGGTCTCGGCCAGCTTCGGGTCGTCGTACTTGTACTGGGTGCCCCACGGGTTCTTGTCCAGGTAGGTGAACCCGTTGCTGGCGGCCAGCTCGCCCCAGCCGTTCTGGCCCTGCGAGCCGTCCGCCCACTCCGGCAGGAAGCCGAAGACCTTGACCTTGGTCTTGTCGAAGGCCGGGTCGAGGCCGTTCCTGCCGTTCGCGTCGACGGTCGCCTTGGCGATCACCTGCTCGAACGTGCCCCCGTCGGTGGGGTTCCAGGTCAGGTTCTGCAGGCTGGCCGGGTCGATGCCCTGCTTGGTGAAGTGCTCGGTGTTGTAGACCAGGGCCATCGTGTCCCAGTCCTTCGGCAGGCCGAAGCGCTGGTCGCCCTTGGTGAACAGGTCGGCCAGGCCGCCGGAGTACTGCGACAGGTCGACCTTGTCGGCGGTGACGTACGGCTGGATGTCGAGGATCTGCCCGGAGCTGACGAACTGGGGGTAGTACGAGCCCTGGTTGGTCCACACGTCGGGGGCGTCCCCGGCCGCGATCTGGGTGGTGAGGTTCTGCCAGTACTCGTTCCACGCCGACTGGCTGATCTTGATGGTGACGTCCGGGTTGGCGGTGTGGAACGCGTCGGCGCACTGCTGGTAGGACGCCTTCTGGTTGTCGTCCCAGAGCCAGTAGTTGAGCGTGACGGGGCCGGCGGCCTCGTCGTCGGCCTTGGTGCACGCGGCCAGGCCGCCCGCGACAGCCAGAGCCAGCAGTGCAGCCCCGGCCCGTGATCTGCGGTTCATCGGTTCCTTCTCTCTTGAGGGATGGGTGTTGCTACTTGCTTCCGGTGAAGTTCAGGGACTGGACCAGCCGCTTGCCCATGAGGATCAGCAGCAGCAGGACGGGCAGGACCGACAGCGTCGAGGCGGCCATCAGGCCGGTCCAGTCGGGTTGGGTGTTGGGGGACTGCTGCAGGAACACGCCGAGCGCGACCGTGACCAGCCGGTTGTCCTCGTCGCGGCCCACCAGCAGCGGCCACAGGAAGTCCTTCCAGGCCCACACCGTGGTGGTCATCCCGATGGTGATCAGCGGCCCGCGGCTCATCGGCAGCGCGATGCGCCAGAAGATGCCCCAGGGCCCGTTGCCGTCGAGGATGGCCGCCTCCTCCACGTCGCGCGGCAGCGACAGGAAGAACTGGCGCAGGAAGAACACCGCGAACGGCGTCATCAGGATGGTCGGGGCGACCATGCCGGCCATGGTGTTCATCAGGCCGAGGTCCTTGACCAGGATGAAGTTGGGCAGCAGCGTGAAGATCGGCGGCACCATCAGCGCCGCGATCACGATCCCGAAGACCAGGTCGCGGCCGGGGAAGCGCAGGCGGGCGAAGGCGTAGCCGGCCATCGCGCAGAACAGGGTCTGCAGCACCGCGATCAGGCCGCAGTAGACGATCGAGTTCCACAGGTACGCCGCGAAGTCGATCTGGGCGCCGGAGCCGCCGGCGGCACGCGCCTCGGCCTCGGTGGTCAGGCCCAGCACCCGGATGAAGTTGATCAGGGTCGGGTGGTGGGGGAGCAGGCTGGAGTTGTCGCCGTACAGGTCGGCGGCGGGGGTCAGCGCGGTGCGGACCATCCACCAGAACGGGAACAGCGTCACCAGGACGACCAGGGCCATCGCGGCCCACGCCAGCACGCGGCCGGGGCTGAACTTTCGCTTCATCGTCTGTCGCCCCTTCACGCCAGGTCCGAGCGGGACGCGCGCAGCAGGCGCATCTGGATCGCGGTGAGCACGCCGAGCACCAGGGCCAGGCAGATGGCCGCGGCCGCGGCGTAGCTCAGGTGGAAGAACTTGAACGCCTGCTGGTAGATGAAGTAGTAGATGACCCGGGTGGCCGCGACCGGGCCGCCCTTGGTGGTGACCGCGATGGTGTCGAAGATCTGGAACGAGCCGATCAGGGACACCACCAGCACCAGCGCCAGTACGGGGCGCAGCAGCGGCAGCGTGATCCCGCGGAACATCCGCCACTCGGGGGCGCCGTCGATGGCGGCGCTCTCGTACAGGTAATGCGGGATCTGCAGCATCCCGGCGTAGAGCAGCAGCGCGGTGTAGCCGGTGTAGGCCCAGGTGTTGACGGCGGCCACCGACGGCATCGCCCAGCTCTCGTCGGTGAAGAAGCCGACCGGCCCCACCCCGATGGCGTCGAGCAGGTGGTTGACGAAGCCGAGGTTGGTGTCGAGCAGCCACATCCACAGCAGGCCGACGGTCACGTTGGGGACCAGCCACGGCAGCAGCAGCATCGCCCGCAGCGCCACCGAGCGGGTCAGGCGGTGCATCAGCGTGGCGATGCCCAGGGCCAGCAGCGTCTGCGAGCCGATGTTGAGCACCACGTACCAGGCGGTGACCAGCATCGAGTTCCAGAACTGGTCATCGGCCAGGAGCTTGGTGTAGTTCTCCGCGCCGACGTAGGTCGGCGTGTTGAGCATCGTGTAGTCGGTGACCGAGTACCAGATGCCCCGGGCGGCGGGGTAGCCGTAGAAGACGGCGAATCCGACCAGCACCGGCAGCAGGAACCACCATGCCGCCCGCCGGTCGTCGCGCTGTTTTGTCGAGCTCATCCACGTCCTCAGATCCATCTCTCGGTCGGCTCTTGCCAGCCGCCCCGCTCTCGAATAATGATGTAGACCTTCGAAATTTTGTCAACACCTCTTCGTATTGCTTCGGTAACGGAGCCCGACGGGGTGGGGGCGCGATGCACCGTACCCGCGTCCTGACCTGCACATCGAACGTCGCACCACCGCACGAACGCCGCGTAGCCCGCTGCGCGAGCGCTGCACCGCCAGGAGATCTGCCCGAACTCTTGCACCGGAGAGCGACATGAATTCACGTAAACGCGGCCGGACACTGCTCGCCGCACTGGGCGCCGCCGCGCTCGGCGCGGCCCTCGTCCTGACCGTCCCGGCCGGCGCCCAGGCCGCGCCCGCCGGTCCGCCGCCCCGCCCCGCGGCACCCGCCAGTCCCGATCCGACCCTGCAGGCCCACCCGCTGAGCTCCGCACCCGGGCCGGTGGACAACCCGCTGAAGGGCTGGGCCCGGTTCTACTCACCCGGCGGCGACCAGAACAACGGCTTCCCGCACTCGCTGACCTGGGGCTACTTCGGTCTCTCCGAGATCATGACCAATGCCTCGAACTGCGGCAGCTACAACTGGGCGATCCTGGACAGCATGCTGGCCGAGACCGCCGGCTACGGCAACCAGGCCGCCATCCGGATCTACCTGACCTACCCCGGCGGCACCGGCAGCCACCCGGCCAACGCGATCCCGGCCTGCTTCAACGGCAACGTCGCCACCCGCGCCGACGCCACCTGGAACGTCGTCCACCCCGACTACGACAGCCCGTTCCTGATCAACGCGCTGAAGAACTTCGTCGCGGCGTTCGGCGCCCGCTACGACGGCGACCCGCGCATCGGGTTCATCCACCTCGGCCTGGTCGGGCTGTGGGGCGAGTGGCACACCTGGCCCTACGACACCGACACCGGCGACGGGCTGCCCAACTACATGCCCACCGACGCCAACGGCGCCCAGATCGTGGCCGCGTTCGACACCGCGTTCAACCGGACGAAGGTCGAGATCCGGTACCCCGACGCCGCCGGCGGCGCGGCCAACTCCCGCGACATCGGCTACCACGACGACTCGTTCTGCTTCCGTGAGGGCTCGCCGCTGCAGGGCGTGACCCTGCCCGCGTCGCTGGGCGGCGCCTCCTACGCGCAGCTGCAGCGCAACATCGCCACCGGCACCGAGAACAAGTGGATCAACAGCTCGATCGGCGGCGAGCTGCGGCCCGAGATCCAGGTCTCGGCGTTCCAGTCCTGGCCCAACGGCTCCGGTACGGTCGACAACCTGAAGGCGTGCATCGAGCTCTCCCACGCCACCTGGATGATCGACGAGGGGAGTGCCGCCTACTCGCCGACCGACGCCAACGTCTCGGCCGGAGTGCGGCTCATGGGCTACAACCTCACCGTCGACAACGCGTACTTCAAGAACACCGCATCCGGTACGACCAACGTGGGCGTGCAGATCAGCAACACCGGTGTCGCCCCGTTCTACTACCCCTGGACGATGACCCTCGGGCTCAAGAACAGCTCCGGCACCGTGGTGCGGACCTTCGACACCCCCTGGGACCTGCGTACCGTGCAGCCGCGCACGATCCGCAACTTCCCGGACTGGAACACCGGCGCCGACCCGAGCTACCGCGACTACGGCTACGCGCAGTACTTCCAGACCTCCGCCGACCTCACCGGCCTGGCGCAGGGCTCCTACCAGTGGGTGCTGCGAGTCAAGAACCCGCTGGAGAGCGTGAACGCCAACGCGAAGAAGCTGCGCTTCGCCAACGCCACCCAGCAGGCCGACGGCTGGCTGCACCTCGGGGCGGCGACCATCGGCACCGGCGGCGGCGACACCACCGCGCCGAGCACCCCTTCCGGGCTGGTCTCGACCGGGCAGACCCCGTCGTCGGTGTCGCTGACCTGGACCGCGTCGACCGACAACACCGGGGTGACCGGGTACCAGATCCTGCGCGGCGGCAGCGCGGTCGGTACCTCGACCGGCACCTCGTTCACCGACTCGGGCCTGACGGCGTCGACGGCGTACTCGTACACGGTCAAGGCCTATGACGCGGCGGGTAACTACTCGGCGGCGTCGTCGCAGCTCAGCGTTTCGACCACGGCCGGTGGCGGTGGCGGGGCGGCCAGCTACGAGGCCGAGGCGTCAGGCAACAGCCTGGCCGGTGGTGCGGCAGTGGCGTCGTGCGCGGCCTGCTCCGGTGGGGCGAAGGTCGGTTACGTCGGCAACAACAGCGGCACGCTGGCCTTCAACGGGATCGCGGGCGGCACCGGCGGGGCGAAGACGATCACGGTGTACTACGCCTCGGCGCTGGCCCGGACCGCCGTGTTCAACGGGCAGCCGGTCAGCTTCCCGGCCACCGCGAACTGGGACACCCTCGGATCGGTCTCCTTCACCCTCAACCTGGCCTCCGGCACCAACACCATCACGGTGACCAACCCCAGCGGCTGGGCACCCGACCTGGACCGGATCACCGTCGGCACCTCCGGCGGCGGCGACACCACCGCGCCGAGCACCCCGACCGGTCTGGCGTCGCCCGGCAAGACCTCGTCGTCGGTGTCGCTGACCTGGACCGCGTCGACCGACAACACCGGGGTGACCGGGTACCAGATCCTGCGCGGCGGCAGCCCGGTCGGCACCTCGACCGGCACCTCGTTCACCGACTCGGGCCTGACCGCGTCGACGGCGTACACCTACACCGTCAAGGCCTACGACGCGGCGGGTAACTACTCGGCGGCGTCGTCGCAGCTCAGCGTTTCGACCAGCGCGAGCGGCGGCGGGTCTGTCAGTTACGAGGCCGAGGCGTCAGGCAACAGCCTGGCCGGTGGTGCGGCGGTGGCGTCGTGCGCGGCGTGCTCGGGTGGGGCGAAGGTCGGCTACGTCGGCAACAACAGCGGCACCCTGGCCTTCAACGGGATCGCCGGCGGCACCGGCGGGGCGAAGACGATCACCGTGTACTACGCCTCGGCCGTGGCCCGGACCGCCGTGTTCAACGGGCAGACGGTCAGCTTCCCGGCCACCGCCGACTGGAACACCGTCGGCTCCACCACCTTCACGCTCAACCTCTCCAGCGGAACGAACACCATCACGGTGACCAACCCCAGCGGCTGGGCACCCGATCTCGACCGCATCACGGTCGGCTGATCCATCCGCGCTGAGCCCCGGCCGGGCGAACCTGCCCGGCCGGTCATCCACCCTGCCCCCAAGAAGGTTCGAATGAGACGAACAGTACGAATCGCCGTCGCCCTCCTGGCGACGCTCACGCTCGCCGCCGGGACCCCCGCCGTGGCCGGGTCGACGCCGAGCGCCCCGCAGTGGACCCCGCTGGCCTACACCTCGGCGCCGGCCGACAACCCCCTCAAGGGCTTCATCCCGTACGCGGGCAGCTACCAGACCTTCCCGTACAGCATGGAATGGTTCTACCTGCCGCTGAACGCCGTGATGACCGGCCCGCACCAGTTCCGCTGGACCGCCCTGGAGAAGCAGCTCAACGACATCGCCGCGCGCGGCCACCAGGCCGTGTTCCGCTTCTACCTCGACTACCCGGGCAAGCCCACCGGCGTCCCGCAGTACCTGCTGGACCAGGGCCTGGCCACGCACGCCTACGACGACTTCGGCAACAACGGCGTCAGCGTCGCCCCCGACTACAGCGACCCGCGCCTGGTCTCGGCGCTGGAGGAGTTCATCGGCGCGTTCGGCCGCCGCTACGACGGCGATCCGCGCATCGGGTTCCTCACCCTCGGCCTGATCGGCTTCTGGGGCGAGTGGCACACCTGGCCGTACGACGGCTGGACCAACCCCGAGAACTGGATGCCCGACACCGCGATCCTCACCCGCATCCTCACCGACTACGACACCGCGTTCGACCGGACCCGGCTGCTGGCCCGCTACCCGAGCCCGCAGAACAAGGACCTGAACATCGGCTACCACGACGACTCGTTCGCGTTCGAGACCCTGCCGCCGACCTCGTGGCACTTCGTGCAGCGCCTGATCGACGAGGGCGTCACCGACAAGTGGCGCACCGAACCCGTCGGCGGCGAGCTGCGCCCCGAGATCCAGGCCTGCGTGTTCGAGCAGCCCGTCAGCTGCGGCCAGTACGAGGACTACACCGCCTCGGTCGACCAGACGCACGCCTCCTGGCTCATCAACCACGCCGCGTTCGCGCCGACCGGCTACACCGGCGACGAGTACTTCCGCGCCGTCGAGGCGGCCAAGTCCCTGGGCTACGAGCTGACCGTCACCGAGGCCGCCGTCAGCGCCCAGCGCGTCTCGGTACGCGTCGCCAACCGGGGCACCGCGCCCTTCTACTACCCGTGGCGCGCGGAGCTCGCCGCCGTCGACGACCAGGGCCGCGTCGCCGCCCGCTGGCAGACCGGCTGGACCGTCACCGGCATCCAGCCCGGCGCCGACCCCACCGAGCTGTCCACCGCGATCAACAGCCGCGGCCTGCGGCGCGGCAGCTACGACATCGTCCTGCGGGTGCCCAACCCGCTGCCGCAGGGCGCCGCGCTGCGCTTCGCCAACACCAGCCAGGACACCCACACCGGCTGGCTGCACCTGGGCACCGTCACCACCCGCTGACCCGCCCGGGAACTGTTCCTGCCCTTCCGTCCACGAAAGGAACACCAGCACATGCCCCAGCTACGCAGACTGCTCGCGGCCACCGCGGCAGCGCTGACGCTCACGCTGACCGCGGCCGCACCGGCCGCGGCGGCACCGGCGGGCCCGCCCCCGCGACCGGCGGCCGGACCCGCCGCCGACACCAGCCTCACCACCCACACCTACGCCTACGCCGACGCCCCGGTCGGCCAGCCGCTGAAGGGGTTCGCCCCGTACCTGTTCCCGGGTGACAACCTGTCGACCAAGTACCCCGGCGGTCTGGTCTGGAGTTACTTCGCGCTCAACGAGGTGATGAAGGACCCGGCCAACTGCGCGAACATCGACTGGAGCGTGTTCGAGAAGGCCCTGGACGAGGCCGCGGTCTGGAGCCGCCAGGTCGCGTTCCGGTTCTACCTCGAGTACCCGGGCGGCAGCGGCACCCACCCGGGCAACGGCATCCCGCCGTGCCTCAACGGCAAGATGGCGCTGCGTACCAACGGGTTCTGGGGCACGGTCAGCCCCGACTACGACGACCCCGACGTGATCGCCGCGCTGACCACGTTCATCAACGCGTTCGCCGCGAAGTACGACCACGCCGGTCCCGGCGGCACCGCCGATCCGCGCATCGGGTTCATGACCCTGGGCCTGGTCGGCCTGTGGGGCGAGTGGCACACCTGGCCCTACGACCGCGACACCGCCGACGGCTACCCGAACCTGATGCCGACCGACGCGACGATCCGCACCCTGATCGGGGCGGCCGACGCGGCGTTCGCCAACATCCAGGTCGAGGTCCGCTACCCGCTCGCGGGTACGGAGGGCACGGCGAACATCGGGTTCCACGACGACTCGTGGCCGTACAAGGAGATCCGCAACGGGCAGCTCAAGGGCATGACCCTGCCGATGTCGATGAACGGCTGGGACGACGCGTTCCTGCAGCTCCAGCTCAACACCGGCACCGAGAACCGGTGGATCACCCAGTCCATCGGCGGCGAGGCCCGCCCCGAGATCCAGGGCAGCCTCTACACCGACTGGCCCAACGGCGCCAACCAGGTCGACAACGTCCTGGCCGCGACCGAGCTCACCCACATCAGCTGGATGATCAACCAGACCGGGGCGGGCGGCTACAGCCCCACCGACCCGAAGGTGTCGGCCGGGGTCCGCAAGATGGGCTACAACCTGCACATCCCGCAGGCCAACTTCAACGCCGTCGCCTCGGGCAGCTTCAAGGTCGGCGTGACCGTGCAGAACAACGGCGTGGCGCCGTTCTACTACCCGTGGACGGTCCAGCTCGGCCTGCGCGACAGCGCCGGCAACGTGGTGAAGACCTGGGACACCAGCTGGGACCTGCGTACCGTGCAGCCCCTGCAGATCCGGGCCTTTCCCGACTGGAACGTCGGCGCCGACCCGAAGTACCTCGACTTCGGCCGCCCGGTGAACTTCTCGGCCACGGTCAGCACCGCAGGCGTGCCCGCGGGCAGCTACAGCCTGGTCCTGAAGGTGCGCAACCCGCTGGAGACGGTCACCGCCGACGTGCTGCGCGCCCGTCCGGCGGCCAGCCGGCTCACCGACTGGATCATCGACCAGTGGCGGCCGCGCCTGCCGCTGTCGTTCGCCAACAGCACCCAGGGCGCCGACGGGTGGGTCAACCTGGGCGCGGTCAGCACCAACGCGTGCACCGGTGACTGCACGGCGCCGTCGGTGCCGTCGAACCTGGCGGTGACCGGGCGGACCGACACCAGCGTGTCGCTGTCCTGGTCGGCGTCGACCGACAACGTCGGCGTGACCGGCTACCAGGTGCTGCGCGACGGCGCGGTGGTCGGTTCGCCGACCGGCACGACCTTCACCGACACCGGCCGCGGCCCGGGTACGACGTACCAGTACACGGTCCGGGCGGTGGACGCCGCCGGCAACGTGTCCGGCCAGTCCGCAGCGGTGTCGGCGACCACCACCGGCTGCACCGGCGACTGCACCGCCCCGTCCGCGCCGACGCTCTCGACCACCGGCAGGTCCGACACGACGGTGTCGCTGTCGTGGACGGCGTCGACCGACAACGTCGGCGTGACCGGGTACGAGGTGTTCCGGGGCTCGACGCTGGTCGGCAGCCCGACGGGTACCACGTTCACCGACTCCGGGCTGACGGCGAGCACGGCGTACTCGTACACGGTCAAAGCTCGTGACGCGGCCGGGAACCGGTCGGCCGCCAGCAACACGGTTGCCGTGACCACGAACACCGCACCCCAGCCGCCCACGGGTCTGGTCCTGGACAACTTCGACGGCACCCCGGCGTACCCGTCGTCGAACCTGAACGACCTGGGCAAGTGGACCGGGGCGAACTGCTTCCTCGACGGCGGCGGCTCCGGTGTCGTCACGGGGGGCGCGCTGAGCCTGCGCTACAACAACTGCGGCTGGTTCGGCAGTGACGTCGGCGTGGATCTGAGCTCGTACACCTATCTGGTGGTGCGGGTGAAGGGTGCGGCAGGTGGCGAGCAGGCGCACTTCAACCTGGGTCTGGGCGGGGCGACGAAGGTGTTCGGGGACTTCACCCTGGACGGTGGCGCGCATCCGGTGATCACGACGTCGTACCAGGACGTCAAGATCCCGATGGTCGCCAACGGGATCAACCGCAACTCGCCGTCGCAGCTGGCCATGGGCTTCTGGTACGGCGGCAGCTCCACCATCACCATCGACCACATCACCTTCCAGTAGCAGTCCGGCCGCCTGGCCGGGCGCTATCCGGTCAGGCGGCTTCCCGTCCCACGACAGGAAGGCGCCAATGAAACTCCGTTCACTGCGCGTGTTCACCGTGA
The DNA here is from genome assembly GCF_029948125.1 of Catellatospora sp. KI3. Classification (GTDB taxonomy): domain Bacteria; phylum Actinomycetota; class Actinomycetes; order Mycobacteriales; family Micromonosporaceae; genus Catellatospora. Next base: position 330,793 of record NZ_JASAMB010000004.1, on the reverse strand, counting down.
CAGCGCTGCTGGCGGCGCTCGGCACCGCGGCGGTCGACGCCGCGCCCGCCCAGGCCGCCACCGTCACCTACGCGGCCGACCTGGCCACCGCGTTCGCCAATCCCGAGCGCGGTTTCCACAACCGGTACGAGATCGTCAACGACCCGGCGGTCAACGACTACGTCAACGCCGCCACCATCCCCGGATTCAACCCCGACCTGCTCGACCGGACCTTCGCCCGCGCCAAGGCCGACGGCGACACGATCGTGCACAGCTACCTGCACCTGGACAAGTACAAGACCGAGGCCCTGCCGCAGGCGCTGCTGAACAACCTCGCCTCGGGCCTGGCCGCGGTCCGCGCCGCCGGTATGAAGATCGTGCTGCGCCCCGCCTACACCTGGGACGGGTACGCCAGCGTCGCCGAGTCGCAGATCCTGGCCCACATCGCCCAGATCGACGCGGTCGTGACCGCCAACGCCGACGTCGTCCTGCACCTGGAGACCGGCTACCTGGGCGCGTGGGGCGAGTGGCACACCGGCACCCTCACCAACTCGTCCTCGGTCGAGGAGGCGCCCGCCCGGTACCGCATCGTCAAGAAGATCGTCGACACCACCCCGGCGACGATCCCGCTCGTCATGCGCTACCCGATCTACATCAAGGAGGTCGTCGACCCGACCTCGTGCGTGGTGCCCGAGGGCTGCGCGCTGACGCAGGCGCAGAAGGACCGGATCGGCTTCCACAACGACTGCTTCCTGGCCGACGCCAACGACATGGGCACCTACGACAACCCGTCGTGGATGGGCTGGTACTACATCGAGCAGAAGAAGCAGTGGATGTACGACCTGGCCACCTCGACCGGGTTCAACAAGATGGTCGGCGGTGAGACCTGCGGCGCCGACGGCTACAACGACGCCGCCTGCGTCAACGCGCAGACCGAGATGAACCGGCTCAACTTCACCGAGATCAACGAGGACTACGCGGCGGTCAACACCGACAAGTGGAAGGCCTCGAACCTCGCCGCCGCCGGCAACGACCCGGCCGAGACCTGCTTCGTACGGATCAAGCGCAAGCTCGGCTACCGGCTGAGGCTGCTCGATGCGACGTTCCCGACCAGCGTCACCCCAGGGACGAACCTGAGCTTCACCGCGCACCTGAACAACGACGGCTGGTCCGGCCTGATCAAGAACCGGCCCGTCTACCTGGTCCTGCAGAACGGCACCAACCGCTACAACCTGCCGCTGGCCTCGGTCGACCCCCGGAGCTGGCTGGCCGGGGCGAGCACGGTCACCGCGAACGTCGCCGTGCCCGGCAACGCGGCATCGGGAACGTACAAGCTGGCCCTGTGGCTGCCCGACCCGACCGCCGCGCTGCAGGCCCGGCCGGAGTACTCGATCCGCCTGGCCAACACCGGCACCTGGGACGCGGCCAGCGGCTACAACGTCCTGTCCACCGCCGTCACCGTCGGCACCTGCACCGGTGACTGCACGGCGCCGTCGGTGCCGTCGAATCTGGCGGTGACCGGGGTGACCAGCAGCAGCGTGTCGCTGTCCTGGTCGGCCTCGACGGACAACGTAGGCGTGACCGGCTACCAGGTGCTGCGCAACGGGGTGCAGATCGCTGTCGCGACCGGTACCTCGTACACCGACACCGGCCGCAGCGCGGGCACGACCTACCAGTACACCGTCCGGGCCGTGGACGCCGCCGGGAACGTCTCCGGGACGTCGGCGGCCGTGTCGGCGACGACGACGGGCTGCTCGGGCGACTGCACCGCGCCGTCGGCACCCACGCTCTCGACCACCGGCAAGTCCGACACGACGGTGTCGCTGTCGTGGACGGCGTCGACCGACAACGTCGGGGTGACCGGGTATGAAGTGTTCCGGGGGTCGGCGCTGGTCGGCAGCCCGACAGGCACGTCGTTCACGGACACCGGGCTGACGGCGAGTACGGCGTACTCGTACACGGTGAAGGCCCGGGACGCGGCGGGCAACCGGTCGGCGGCCAGCAACGCGATCGCGGTGACCACGGACGCGGCGCCGCAGCCGCCGACGGGTCTGGTGCTGGACAACTTCGACGGCACCCCGGCCTACCCGTCCTCCACGCAGAACGATCTGGGCAAGTGGACCGGGGCGAACTGCTTCCTCGACGGCGGCGGTTCGGGTGTGGTCGTGGGCGGGGCGCTGAGCCTGCGCTACAACAACTGCGGCTGGTTCGGCAGTGACGTCGGCGTGGATCTGAGCTCGTACACCTACCTGGTGGTGCGGGTGAAGGGCGCCGCCGGTGGCGAGCAGGCGCACTTCAACCTGGGTCTGGGCGGGGCGACGAAGGTGTTCGGGGACTTCACCCTGGACGGTGGCGCGCATCCGGTGATCACGACGTCATACCAGGACGTCAAGATCCCGATGGTCGCCAACGGGATCAACCGCAACTCGCCGTCGCAGCTGGCCATGGGCTTCTGGTACGGCGGCAACTCCACCATCACCATCGACCACATCACCTTCCAGTAGTCCGAGGAGGGACCTGCCGGGTGCCCCGCGTGAGCCGGGCACCCGGCAGCGGTCAATCGGCGCGACGGGCGAACACGATCGCGCCGTCGCGGCTCTCCGCCGAACGCAGCCGCATCGTCGCCTCGACGGTGAACCCCGCCTGCTCCAGCGACTCGGCGACCTGCTCGGGCAGGCGGCGGTGCACATGGACGTGCATCGGATGCCCGCCGTAACCTTCGGTCTTGAGGGTCGTCTCGTTTCCGGCGTGGAAGGCGACCAGCAGCGGGGCCGATGGACGCAGCGCCTGACGGAACCGGGCCAGGACCGAAGGGATCTCGGCGTCGGGCACGTGGATCAGCGAGTACCAGGCGACGACACCCGCCAGCGAGGCGTCGGGCAGGTCCAGGTCGGTCATCGAACCCACCTCGAACCGCAGGTCCGGATGCTCGCGATGGGCGATCTCGATCATGGCGGGGGACAGGTCGAGCCCGGACACCTCGATGCCCGACCCGTGCAGGTACCCCGCGATCCGGCCCGGTCCGCAGCCCACCTCGACGACCGGCCCGCCGCCGAGCTTTCGCACCTGCGCGGCGAACAGGTCGAGCGCCGCCCGCTCGTAGGGCGTCTGCGCGAGCATGTCGCGGACCACCTCGTGGTAGCTGTCGGCGACGGTGTCGTAGGAGCGGCGGGTATCGGCCAGCCAGGTGTCGGAGTCCACGGCCGCAAAGGTTAGTACGGCGGCGGGTGCCGCCGCCCGCGCACGATCGGTCCGGTGCCGCCGGGCACCGTACCCGCCGCCACGAGTGGTCAGGCGAGCGTGGCGGTGAGCAGTTCGTTGAGCACCGCCATGTTCGTGGCCTCGGAGTCGCGCGAATCCGGTTCGCTGCCGGTCGCCGCGTGCTCGGTCAGCATCGTTGTCGTGGCATGAGGCCGGTCGGAACACTGTGGAAGCCGCAGTCGCTTGGTGTGGGCTGTTCAGTGGTCGGTGGGCAGGGATGTCGTGTCCTTCGCGGATGAGTCTGGTGCCGATGGTGTGGCGCAGGGCGTGGCTGGTGAACTCGTCGGTGATGCGGGCCTCGTCGGCGATGGCGCCGAGGATGGGGTCGGCGCCTCGGGCTTCCAGGCTGGCCGCGTTGAGTTCGCAGCGGACCAGCTTTCAGTCATGTCTCTCGATGAAAAGGGGGGTGTGCGCCCGCACCTACTCGTGCAGTATGTGACTGGGCGGTGACGGATTGTCATTGCTGGCGCCGGTGAACGACCGGCCGCCGAGCCGAGAGAGGGCACCCATGGACCTGAGCCTCACCGACATCTCCACCAACACCGCGGGAAGGCCGGTTTCCATCCGGTCGAAGCACTTCAACCGCTACCTGCGCATGGACAGCAAGGGGTACGCCACGCTCTCGGGCCCCGGCGGCGGAGAGGTGAACTGCCAGACCTATGTTGGCAACTTCGAGAGGTTCATCCTGAGGAAGCAGCCCGACCTGTCGTTCTCCGTGGAATCCGTCCGCTTCCCCAACGTCTTCCTGCGCATGGTCGCCTTCGACGTCACCGCCGCCACCGACGCCGGCGGCGGGATCGTGAACTGCCAGTACGGCCGCCCCGACGGCGACCACGAGCGGTTCAAGTTCGCCTACGACCCCTCCGGATTCACCATCGAATCGATCACGTTCGCCAACGTCTTCCTGCGCATGGACGCCAGTAGCTTCACCGCGGAGAACCACTGGGGCGGCGGGATCGTGAACTGCCAGTACGGCGCCGGCCCATACGAGAAGTTCCTCATCTCCTGGGTGGACTAGGTTCTCTCTCGCGGATCATGTCGTCGGGTACGGCGAGTAGCCAGTCCAGGATCTCGACGAGGTCGAGTGTGGCTTGGTAGTGGCTGGCCAGCTTGTTGAAGCGGGTGGCGAGTCCGCGCCAGTGCTTGCGCCGGTTGAACCCGCGTTCTACCTTGTTGTATTTGCGGTATGCGGCGCGGTCGAAGTTCGGTGGTCTGCCGCCGTTTCGGCCGCGCCGCTTCCGGTTGGCCCGCGACGAGTACGCCTTGTCGCCGGTCAGCGGGTCCGGTCGCTTGCGCGGACGGCCGAGCCGCATGCTGGTGCACCCGCACGATCGTGGCGTCGACCTGGGCGTCCCAGTCGATGTCACCGTCGGCCTCCGCCAGGGCGACGTCCTCCATGCCGTATCCGTCCGGATCGGTTAAGCAGACGCCGCGCCCGCCGTCGTTGTGGTTGATTTCGCCCGGCGGCCAGCCGTGCGGGTCGGCGAGTACGTCACATGGAACTCCTCGATCCGCTCGAAGGCGGCGTCGAACTCCTCCTCGCTCACCAGCAAGGCGTAGTGCTCCGGCGCGGGCACCAGACTCGACGGTCGAGAAGTCCAGGGTGACCCGTTGTCGGTGGTACGCCGCGCGGCGGTGCGCGCCGACCTGCGAATGGATTGACGATGGACGATTGATGGACGTGAACCCGGCAGGATCGGACCCATCGCTGGCGAGGAGGTGATTCCCATGAAGAAGATCGTCGTTCGCAAGGCGGGCACTGTCCGCCTGACCACGGCCGCCGACCAGCTCTACGGCTACCCGCCGCCGTGCTGGCCGTTCTCGGCCCCGGCCGCGTCCTGATGCACCGGCCCGGGTCCGCCAGCCGGCGGATCCCGGGCCGCCTACCCCCGGAGGCTCAGATGACACAGCTTTCCGAGCCGCTGCGGCTGCACGATCTCACCTTCCTGCCCGACGGAGATGACGTCGTGGTCGGCCGGGTCGACATCGACTCCTACGGCGTGTTCCCGCCGGACGGCGCGGCCCTGCTCCAGCAGCTCGTGGCAGGTGTGCCGCCGCACGCCGCCGCCGACTGGTACGCCCGCACCTACGGCGAGCCCGTCGACCTCGACGAGTTCCTGGGTGTGCTGACCGAGCTGGAGTTCACCGCGCAGGACGAGGTCATCGCGGACCCGAAGCCGCCCCGCTGGCAGCGGTTGGGGCGCTGGCTGTTCTCGCCGGTCGGCTGGGTCTGTCACGGGCTCCTATTGGCGGCGGCGGCCGTCGCGATGGCGAGCACCCCGGAACTGATCCCCCGGGTGGCGAACCTGTTCTACACCGACTACACGACCGCGATCGCGCTGACCTTCTTCCTGGGCCAGTTCCCGCTGATCCTCGTGCACGAGTCGTTCCATGCCCTGGCCGGACGCCGGCTCGGCCTGCACTCGCGGCTGCGCATCTCCCGCCGGCTGTACTTCGTGGTCTTCGAGACCAGCCTGGACGGGCTGGTGGTGTTCCCCCGCCGCCGCCGCTACCTGCCGATCCTGGCCGGCATGCTGGCCGACCTGCTGGTGATCGCGGTGCTGACGCTGGTCGCCGCGGCGACGCTCGGCCCGGACGGCAAGGTTGGCCTGCTCGGCGCGATCTGCCTGGCCCTGGCCTTCGCGACGTTCCTGCGCTTCCTCTGGCAGTTCTACTTCCACCTGCAGACCGACCTGTATGTCGTCGCGGTGACCGTGCTGGGCTGCCAGGACCTCCAGGCCGCCGCCCGGCGCATCCTGCGCGACAGGTTCCGCAGACTGGCCGGCCGCCCCGGGCTCGACCTGACCGGCCTGCACCCGCGCGACAGGGAGGTCGGACGCTGGTACTCGTGGCTGCTGCTGTTCGGCTACGTCCTCACCACCGCGACGCTGCTGCTGTTCGGGGTGCCTGCGCTGTGGCGGCTGCTGACGATGCTCTGGCACGGCCTGACCGCCGGCGACGGCGGGCAGGTGCTCGACTCGGTGGTCTTCCTGACGCTGATGCTCGGCCAGTTCGCACTCGCCGGTTACCTCGCGATGCGCGCCCGCCGCCTCCGCCCCGCCGCCCCGACCCATCTGACCAGCTGAAAGGTAGCCAGTGATGTCGCATCTGAGGATCATCGGCGGTCGCCGACACGACCGTGCCGCCACCGCGCTCGGCCGCCCCGAGCTGCTGCCCACGGTGGACGCCCACCGGCGCCGGCGCGGGCCGTACACCGGCGCGTCGGAGCTGTTCCGGCCGCTGGCCGAGCGCATGATGGCGACCCGGCCCGAGTTGGTGCACCAGCGCGACATCGAGCTGCTCACCATCGCCCCCGAGCTGGAGCGCCTGATCCCGGCCGAGAAGCACACGCTGACCTCGCTGGCCGGGCCGGCCGAGCGGACCAGGTTCTACTCCCGCAAGCGGACGCTGCGCATCGCGCACGGGCTGACCGAGCTGCTGCGCGACTACCTGCGCGAGACCGCCGAACCGGGCAGGGTGCTGGTGGTCGAGAACATCGAGCACGCCGACCCGACCGACGCCGAGCTGCTGTCGGTGCTGCTGCGGCGGCTGGACCCGGCCCTGCTCACGCTGGTGCTGTGCGGGGGTGCGGCCCCGGTGCACCCGGACCTGGTGGCGGGGCTGGAGCGATACACCGTGGAGCTGGCCGTGACGCGGGCGCCCGCACCGGTGGTGACCGGCGGCGACGCGGCGCTGGCGGCGCGGTATGTCGAGAGCGACTGCACCAGCGACGTGGCCGAGCTGGTCGAGGCCTATCAGCGGCTGGGCGACGCGGAGCGGGTCGCGCTGCACGACGCGCGGGTGGCCGAGCTGGAGTCCGGTGACTGGTCGCTGCGCCTGGGCGCGATCCCGTACCACCTGGAGCGGGGGTCGGACCCGGCCGGGCTGGGCGGTGAGGCGCTGCGCGCGGCGCTGGACTACTGCGTGGACATGGGCTTCTACGACGCCACCGTCGACTTCGGGCACCGGGGCCGGGCCGTGGTCGACTGGAAGGTCCGCGAGGACCTGTGGTGGACGTACACCACCAAGATGACCACCTCGCTGGCCGCGCTGGGCAGGCCGCTGGAGGCCGAGGCCCTGTACGACGAGTGCCGGGCCGTCAGCACCAACCCCCGGGTGCACCAGCAGGCCGCGTACGCCACCGCGATGCTCTACACCCGCCACCACGAGCCGGAGCGCCGCGACCACCAGAAGGCCAAGGGCTGGATCAACCAGGCGATGGCGTTCAGCATGCTGCTTGCCAAGGTCAACGGGGACTCGGAGAGCTTCGGGCTGGTCTTCGAGCAGAACGGGCTGGCACTGATCGAGACCCACCTGGCCAACCCGGCCAACGCACTGGGCCTGGTCAACGACGGTATCGAGCGGCTGGACCGAGACCTGGGCGACCAGGTGCACCTGCTGCACCGGTCGGTGCTGGTCAACAACCGGGCCCGGGTGCTGTCGGGGCTGGGCCGGCTCGATGAGGCGCTCGCCGACTACCGCACGGTCGTGGCGCAGGACCCGAACTACCCCGAATACCGGTTCGAGATGGCGAATCTGCTGCACCGGATGGGCCACGACGAGGAGGCCCTGCGCGAGTACGCCGAGGCGATCCGGCTCAGCCCGCCGTTCCCGGAGGTCTACTACAACCGGGCCGACGTGCTGTTCGGGCTGGGCGAGCTGGAGGCGGCCCTGGCCGACTTCAGCTATGTGCTGGAACTCGACCCGGACTGGCTCGACGCGTACGTGAACCGGGCCGGGGTGCTGGTGGCGATGGGTGACCACGCCGCCGCGCGAGCCGACGTCGACGCGGGCCTCGCCCTGGACCCCGGCCACGCCCACCTGCACTGCCTGCTCGGCGAGCTGGCGGCCGCGGCCGGTGACGCGGCCGGTGCCGCGGCCGGCTACCGGCGGGCGCTGGAGCTCGATCCGGCGCTGCCGGCGGCGTGGGCGGGTCTGGCGGTGCTGGCATTCGAGGCCGGTGACGCGGCGGCGGCCGCCGAGCACCTCGACGCGGCGCTGGCGCAGGGCGACGATCCGGCGCTGCTCTACAACCGGGCCACCGCCCTGCTGGCGCTGGGCCGACCCGCCGACGCGCTGCGCGATCTGGAACAGGCGCTGCGGCTGGCACCGGACGACCCGGACGTGCTGGCCGAGCGCGACGCCGTCCTGCAGCTTGTCTGAGTCAGCCCGCGCCGATCAAGCCGCGCCGGTCAGGATCATGCGCTGCGCGTCGCGCAGCCGTGGTCCGGGCTCCAGGCCCAGCTCGCTGCTGAGCAGGTGGGACACCTCGCGGTAGGCCGCCAGGGCGTCGGCGCGGCGGCCGAGCTGGGTCAGGCCGTGCATCAGCAGGATCCACATCTGCTCACGGAACGGCTGCTCGGCCAGCAGCGGGCGCAGGTCGTCGACGGCGCGCTGCGACTGCCCGAGCATCAGCCGCGCCTCGGCCAGCATCTCCGACGCCGACCACCGCTGCTCGCGCAGCCGGACCACCTTCGGCTGGGACAGCAGCGCAGGCACGTCCTCGAAGGGGTCGCCGCGCCACAGCCGCAACGCCGTGAGGAGCAGCCGCTCTGCCGCCGCCGCCTCGCCGGCGGCCAGGGCCTCCGCGGCGAGGTCGGACAGCTCGGTGAAGACCTGCATGTCGATCTCGCCGGGCTGCACGGCGAGCCGGTACAGCCCGAGCCGGCTGTCCAGTCGGTCCGTGTCGGCCGTGCCGGCGAGCAGCGTCCGCAGCTGCCATACGTAGGTGCGCAGGTTGCCGTGCGCCGACCTGGGCGGGCGCTCCCACAGGGTTTCGACGAGGTGGGCCGTCGGCACCCACTGGTTCGGCCGCAGCAGCAGCGCCGCCAGGAGGGTGCGGGGTTTGGCGGGGAGCATGCGGTCAGGGGGTCCGCCCTGCCCCGTCACCTCGACCGGCCCGAGGACCTGAAATATCGGCACCCATGTATTTTCATCATGGACACTCAGGGTCGCAATGCGAACGCTCGATGTAACATTGATAAGTGTATGTTTCCGTCCGTGGTCTGACGGCGGCGGCGTGGTCTGCCGCTAATCGACCGGAACTGCGGCTCCGGGAACTCGTCCGGTTGTACGGCCGTGCGCTTGAGGACGTACAACGGCTCCTCTACGGCAGTGGCGTCTGCGCGAGCGTGTCGCGGACCACCTCGTGGTAGCTGTCGGCGACGGTGTCGTGGGAGCGGCGGGTATCGGCCAGCCAGGTGCAGTGGTCGCACAGGTCAGTACGGCGGATGCCGCCGCCCGGGCGCGTCCGGTGCCGGGGTGGTCAGGTGAGCGTGGCGGTGAGCAGTTCGTCGAGCACCGCCATGTTCGTGGCCTCGGAGTCGCTGAGCACCACGATCCGGCGGTTCGAGGCGGGCAGGCAGGCCGCGAACGACCGGAAGCCGGAGTTCCCACCGGAGTGGTGGAACCACGCCTCGTCGCCGAACAGGCCGACGAAGCAGCCGTATCCGTACCCGCGCGAATCCGGTTCGTGGCCGGTCGCCGCGTGCTCGGTCAGCATCAGCTCACGGTGCCGGGCGTCGAGCAGCTGCCCGGTCCGCAGGCCGTCGAGCCAGCGGAGCAGGTCACCGGTGGTCGACCAGAGGTCACCGGCGCCCATCGCGACGACATCCAGCTCGTAGGAGGGCAGCGGTTCGCCGTCGGCGCCGTGGCCGCGGGCGATGTCCGGCCGGTCGCCGGGCGACCCGACGAAGGTGTCGGCCATCCCCAGCGGCTCGAAGATATCCTGGGTGAGCACGTCGCGGTACGGCCGGTCGGCGGCCCGCGCCACCGCGTGCGCCAGCAGCACGTACCCCGGGCTGCTGTAGTGCCAGCCGCCGCCAGGTGCGAACAGCGGCTCCACCTGGCGGAACGCCGCCAGCAGCTCACCCGGCGGCACCGGCTGGAACAGATCGATCATCGGATACTCGCCCCAGTGCCCGAGCCCCGACGTGTGCGTGAGCAGGTGGTGCAGCGTGATGCCGTCCCAGGACGGGGGGCGGTCGTCGACCCAGCGGTCGATCGGGTCGTCCAGCCCCAGCAGGCCGCGCTGCGCCAGCAGCAGCACCGCGACGGCGGTGAACTGCTTGCTCACCGAAGCGATCTGGAAGCGCGTGCGGGCGGAGTGGCCCGCGGCGGCGACCTCGGCGAGCACGGTCTCACCCTGCATGGCCAGCAGCGCGCCCCGGAACTCCGGCATGGTCGACATGCCTGGACCCTAGACCGTGGGTGCCGCCGCCGTCACCTGGGCCTGGTGCGGCGTCGCCGTACCGGTGGCTTCTTCGGCGTCGCCGCCGGAGGCGCGGGCGTCGGCCAGCACGTCCGCAGGGACGTGCTGCTCGAGGAATCGCCGGGCGAGCCGGGTCGAGCGGTGGATGCCGAAGGTGGCCGCCAGGATGATGCCGGCGATCACGAGCCAGCCCGCGGCGCCCCAGTTCAGCGCCAGGAAGGTGTACACCGCCGGAGCCCATACCTTGCCCAGGGTGCCGCTGAGCTCGGCCGCGCCCTGGTAGGCGCCGCGCTGGCGCGGATCCGTCAGCTCGGCCTCGAAGGACCAGCTCGCCGCCGAGAGGTAGAGCTCGGCCCCGGTCACGGTGACGTGGCCCAGCCAGACCAGCGCGATCGTCACCCAGCCGACGGTGTCGTGCGTGGCGAGCGTGATCAGGCAGGAGAGCACGAAGAAGGTCGACGACAGCCGGATCGCCTTGAGCGCGGTCGGCAGGTCCTTGACGCCGCGGGAGGTGACCATCGGCAGGAAGATGCACATCACCGTGTTGGTGCCGAACAGGAAGGCGAGCAGCACCCGCGGGGCGTCGGTCTGCTCGACCAGCCAGAGCGGGATGACGACGTTCAGCAGCACCTGGTTGGTCCAGAACACGCCGGTGAAGAACATGGTGAGCAGCCAGCCGGGGTTGCGCAGCGGACCGGGGCCGGGGATGCGCACCTTGCGCTCCGCCGGGCTGCGCTCGTCGTGCGAGGCCCGCGGCAGCCGGGTGACGGCCGCCGCGTTGACCAGGAAGACCGCGGCGGTGAACCAGGGCAGGGCGTGCAGCACGTCGTCGGAGTGGAACGCGAGCGCGATGCCGCCCATCACGGAGCCGAGGGTGAAGCCCAGGTTGAGCGCGGAGTACATGTAGGCGCGGGACTTCACCCGCTCGTCCAGCGGCAGCACGTCGATCGTGTACGCCCCGTGCGCGGCGTTGCCGAGCGCCCCGATCACCTCCATGCCCACAGCCATGGCGACGTAGCCCTTGAAGTCGGTGATGAACGGCCAGAGCGCGAACATCGCCGCCTGTCCGGCCGCGCTCACTGCCCACATCTTCTTCGGCCCGAACCGGTCGACCAGCTTGCCCATCGGTACGGCGGCGAGGAAGGCGGCGATGCCGGCGAGCGTGAGGCCGAGGCCGACCTGCGCGGCCGACAGTCCGACGATCTTCGTGAAGAAGACCGCCGACCCGGTCATGAACGTGCCCTCGCCGAGCGCGAAGAGCAGCGACTGCGCGGAGAGGCGGCCGGCCAGGGGCGACGGCGGGCGGGCACGGCCGAGGAGGGCGGAGAGCGTCACCCGCGGATTCTGTCCGGGCGGTACGAGGCTTGTCGCCCCATTTACACTCCGGTGAACTCGCCCTGTCGCCGACGCGCCGCCTGCGGCGAGAGCCGGTCAGCGGCGGCCGGCCTCACCGCGGGCGGCGGCCGTTGAGCAGTTCGAGCACCTCATCGAGGTCGGGGACGTCGGCGACCAGGGCGGCCGCCGCGGCGTGGATCTCGGCCCGGCGAGGGTACGGCGCCCACAGCTCCGGCGCCTGACGCAGCAGCGTGGTCGCCGGTCTGGCCCAGTTCGTGACGCTGAACCAGCCCTCCGTGGCACGGTATGCCGCCTCGCCGCCCAGCACCGGCGCCAGCCGCGCGACCGCGCCCTGCAGGTGCTCGTCGGCGGCCTCGGGATCGGGAAGCTTCTGCCCGGCGCTCGCCCTGATCCAGGCGTCGCGGAACCGGCCGGCCTGCCCGAGCGACCGGAGCAGGCCGTCGGCGACCGGCACGACCAGTGCGTCAGGCTCCGCACCGAGCTCGACCAGCGCCCCGCACAGGATGGAGAACCGGCCGCCGGAGCCGATGCTCAGGCCGCTCAGCAGCCAGGCGCACCGTTCGAGGGCGGCGGTGGCGTCGCGGGGCGAGGCCTTCTGCGCGGCATTCCACAGTCCTACCGCGGCCTGCTCGAAGGCTACCGGGTCTTCGGCCGCCTCCAGCTGATCGCAGTATTTGTCGATCTTGTTCCGGGCGCCGAAAAACATCCGCGGATGCTACCTCGCCGCCGGTTCCCGCGCACCTGGCCTCCCGGTTCTGCCTGGTCCCATCGCGCCTGGCCCGGTCGGCAGCGGGTCATGGACGATGTGCGCGTCGGCCGACCGCGATCGGTGCCGTGGCGTCGAACGTACGATGTGGACACTCGCTTCTCGGTGCGAGTGCACTCGTCGGTTCGACGATTGTCGAGCTTGCCTTGACGTGATGTGGTCGACCAATGACGAAGCGTGATGAAGATCCATCGACTTCGGCGGAGTCCGACCGCTCGACGTCGGGGAGCAAGTCGGACAGGGCGAAGGAGGGCAGGGAGTGGACGATCGTCATCGCGACGATCGTGGCGCTGGTGGTCAGCATTCCTGGGCTGCTGATCGCCTGGCACTCGGATCGGGCCGCCACGCAGCAGCAGCGTGCCGATCGGTTCGCGACCGCAGCAGGGCTGCTCGCCGCGCCCAGCACCGGCTCGCGTACCGCCGGGGTGCGCGCGCTGCGGCAGCTCGTCGACGAGTTCCCGGAGGAGCGCACGGCGGTGATCGATCTGCTGGCCGCGTACCTGTCGGGCACGGTGCCCCGGCCCGCACAGGCCGGGTGTTCGCCGGCGTGGGTGAACGACCCGGCACAGCGAGACGTCCGGGCGGCGCTGGCGGCGGCGGTCGAGCTGTACGGGCAGCAGCGCGCCGAGGAGAAGGGCGCCTCGACCGGGCACCGGCTCGACCTCTCCGCCCTGTGCCTGCCGTTCGCCCAGCTGGCGGGCAAGGATCTCAGCTACGCGGACCTGTCGGGCTCCTGGCTGCTGGCCACCGATCTGACCGGCGCGAACCTTGACTGCGCCCTGATGAACTCGGCGTTCCTGCAGGACACCAGGTTCGCCGGGGCCCGGGTGCGCGGTGCCTACCTGGCGGGCGCGGTCTTCAAGGTGGCCGGCGGCGACGCGCCGTTGACCCGGGTCGACATGCGCGGCGCGGACTTCACCAACGCGCACTTCGTACACCGCGCGGACCGGCCTTTCACGCTGGAGGCGGACCTGGGCGGCGCGATCTGGCAGGGTGCGCGGATCGAAAAGGTGGTCGACCTGCCCGAAGGGGAGGCGCTGGAGTTCGAGGCGTCGGCGACGTCTCCCGAGAGCTTCGGCGCCGGTCATACCGCTTGGAAGTCGGACAAGCCGGATCCCGCACCGTGCCCGAGAGTCACCGGGCCCGAGTCCTCGCCGGCGCCGACACCGGCGCCGTCGGCGGTGGTCAGCCCGCTGCCGCCGACCGGTGCGGCAGGCACGCCGAGCCCGGACGTGTCCGCGCCGCCGCCGCCTCCGCCGCCGACGCCGGTGGTACGCGCGAAGATCAGTATCAACTCCGGTCAGCAACTGCCCAGGTGCGGTACGGTCCGGGGCAAGGGGTACATCCCGCCCGGGATGGTGGTGATCCTGGTGGCCGGCGACAACCCGTACTTCCCGTCGTGGCTTCCCGCCGTACCGGACAAATCGGGTGGCTGGTCGGTGTCCTACGTCATCCTGGGCGACGACTCGACCCCCGACGGCACGCGTTATGCGGTCCAGGCGCTGCTGCTCACTCGCAAGCAGGGCGATGACCTGGTCGCCGCGGCGAAGAAGAACGCCTACGGAGCCGTGTCCAGCCTGCCGAAGCCAGCCCAGCGGGCTACATCGGAGCTCCGGCGCCAGGGCGACGGCGGCTGCTGACCGAGCAGGCGGACCAGGAAGCGGCCCGGCGGCAGCACCGTCGCCGGGCCGTCAGCGGCCTATCTCGGCAGATGCGCGTCGACTTCGATCTCGATCTTCATGGTGGGGGAGGAGAGCCCGCACACCAGCATCGTCGCGGCCGGGCGGACGTCGCCGAAGTAGCGGCGCAGCACCGGCCAGCAGGGCTCGAAGTCGGCGGCGTCGGGCAGCAGGTAGCGCACCCGCACCACGTCGGCGAACGTGCAGCCCGCCTCGGCCAGCGCGGCACCTATGTTGCGCAGGCACTGCTCGGCCTGCTCCACCACGTCGTCGGAGATCGTCATGGTGGCGTAGTCGAAGCCGGTCGTCCCGGACACGTACACGCGGTCGCCGTCGACCACGGCACGGGCATAGCCGATCTGCTCCTCGAAGGTCGAACCGCTGAGGATCACACGTCGTTCAGTCACCCGCCGTACGCTAGGCGGCCGACTTCGCCAGGCGTGGACAGGGTCGGCCGTGCTCAGTCCTTGGTCGGCCGCTCGCGGTCCAGGTCCAGTTGCTCGGCGATCGCGGCGGCCAGCGCGGCCAGCGTCGGATAGTGCCAGACGAACTTCGCGTGCAGCCGGATCCTCAGCTCGTTCTCGAGCCTGCTGCGCAGCTCCAGCGTCAGCAGCGAGTCGAAGCCCAGCGACCGCAGCGGGGTCTGCGGGTCGAGCGTGGCCGCACCCAGCTGCAGCACGGTGCGGATGTGCTCGGCGAGGTGCCCTTCCAGCGCGACCTGTCGCTCGGGGCCGCCGGGCAGCTCCCGCAGCCGGGCGACGATGTCCGCGGTGCCCGCGGCTGCGGGGGCGGCGTCGACGAGTTCGGCGAACAGCGCGCAGTCGCGGGCCGGGCCGCGCAGCCAGCTCTGCGGCGGACCGGGGATCACGCCGGTATGGACCCGGCCGTGCGTCAGCAGCTCGCCGAGTGCCCGCAGGCCCTCCTCGGTGGGGATGGTCTCGTACCCGCGCTCGGCGAAGTCGGTCGCGGCGCCGGTCTGGCCCCACGGCCCCCAGCCCACGGCCAGGGTGGGCTGCCCCTGCGCGCTGCGCCACGCGGCGAAGGTGTCCAGCCACGAGTTCGCCGCCGCGTACCCGGCCTGCCCGCCGTTGCCGATCAGCGCCGACATCGAGGAGTAGGCCACGAACCAGTCGAGCGGCCGGTCGCCCACGGCCTCGTGCAGCCGCCAGGCTCCGGTCACCTTCGGCGCCCAGACCCGCGACAGGTCCGCGTCGTCGACGTTGGTCACCGCCGCGTCGGCGAGGACCATCGCCGAGTGCACCACCCCGCGCAGTACCGCCCCGTCGGCGCCCGCGGCGGCCACGAGCCGCTCGGCGACCCCCGGTTCGGAGATGTCGCCGCGCACGACCACCACGTCGGTGCCGCCCTGGACCAGCGCGGCGAGTCGTTGCCGGACCTGCGGTCCGGGTTCGCCGCGGCCGTTGAGGACCAGCCGCCTCGCCCCGGCCGCGGCCAGCCACTCGGCGGTGGCCAGACCCACGCCGCGCAGGCCCCCGGACACGATGTACGCGCCGTCGGCGCGGACCGGGCTCCGCGCCGGGTACACCGCCTCGGCGGTGCCGCTGTCGGGCACGGTGAGCACCAGTTTGCCCAGGTGCCGGCCGCCCGCCATCGTCCGCATGGCCTCGGGCGCGGCCAGGAGCGGGAAGCGGCGGGTCCGGGGCGGGCTGAGCCGCCCGGCGGCGATGTGGGCCATGAGTTCGCGCAGCATCGCGGCGAAGCGCTGCGGCCGCTGCCGCTGCACCTCGATCAGGTCGACGGCGCTGATGGTGACGTTGTGCCGCAGCGGGGCCAGGCCCAGCGGCGCGTCGGCGATGATGTCGCGTACGCCGAGCTCCACGAACCGGCCGAACGGGCGCAGCGTCTCCAGCCCTGCCCGTACCGCGGCTCCGGACAGGGAGTTGAGCACCACGTCCACGCCGCCCCCGCTGGCGGCGCGGGTCTGCTCGGCGAAGTCCAGCCCGCGCGAGTCCATGACGTGCTCGATGCCCAGGCCGCGCAGGTACGCCCGCTTCTCCTCGGTGCCGGCGGTGGCGAGCACCCGGGCGCCGAGCAGCCGGGCGACGGCGATCGCGGCGAGGCCGGTGCCGCCGGCCGCCGAGTGGATCAGCACCTGCTCGCCCTCGGCGAGCCGCGCCACGTCGTGCAGCGCGTACCAGGCGGTCAGGAACACGGCGGGCACCCCGGCGGCGTCGGCCGGGTCCAGCTGCCGCGGCACGCGGACGGCCATGTCGGCGGGCACGGTGACGAACGAGCCGAACGCGCCGCCGCGCAGGTCCACGGCGGCCACCACGTCACCGGGTCGCAGGTCGGTGACGTGCTCGCCCACGGCGCTGACGACCCCCGCGCACTCGAACCCGATCCGGGCA
Source organism: Catellatospora sp. KI3 (assembly GCF_029948125.1). Lineage (GTDB taxonomy): Bacteria > Actinomycetota > Actinomycetes > Mycobacteriales > Micromonosporaceae > Catellatospora. The sequence continues at coordinate 314,173 of NZ_JASAMB010000004.1, read as the reverse complement.
CCGACGTCGTCGCCGGGGTGGCGGCCCGGCAGCAGCCCGAGCGTGGTCAGCACGTCGCGGAAGTTGACGCCCGCGGTGGTCACCCTGATCTCGACCTCGCCGGCGCCGGGCGGCCGCCGCTCGGCGCCGGTCAGCACGAGGCTCTCCAGGTCGCCGAGCTGCGCGGCGCGCAGCCGGAACGCATCCTGTCCGAACCGCACGGTGCGGGTGGTGGCGGCCCGGCGGTGCTGCGCCGTCACCGGCGCGTAGGCGAGCCGCGCCGCGAAGCGCTGCGGGCCCCGCAGCGCCACCTCGTCGTCGGCCACTGCGGCGAGCAGTTCGGCGACCAGTCCGGGCACGTCCTGGCCGGCCACGTCGATCTGGGTGGCGCGCAGTCGCGGATGCTCCCAGGCCAGCGCCCGCAGCACGCCGCGCAGTGCGCCCAGCGCGAGGTCGACCCGGTCGGCGGGCTCGACGCGGTGCGCGCCCCGGGTGACCACGTACAGCCGGGGCGGGTCGGCCCAGGCCGCGACCATCGCCTGCACCGCGTCGAGCAGCCGCCGGACGCGGGCCAGCGCCGTCGCGGCGGCGTCGGCGGCGGGTCGGTCGTCGCAGATCAGCACCACCGCCTGCGGGACGACGGTGCGGGCGGCCCAGCGGTCGGCCAGCGCGTCGCCCATCGGCCCGAGTGGATCGTCGCCGAGTTTCACGCACAGCGTGCTGGCGCTGGCGCCGACGAGCCGCAGGCCGCGGGCGACCAGGCCGCAGAAGGCGGTGTCACGCTCGCCGAGGACCAGCCAGTGTCCGGTACGCACCGCGTCTGATCCGTCCGGCGGTCGTACCGCGGGGCGCCAGTGCGGTTCCAGGAACCAGCGGCCGGGGTCGGGCACGGGGCTCTGCCGGCGGGCCAGTTCGATCCGCTCCGCGGTGAGCACGGTCCGGCCGTGGGCGTCCAGCAGCCGCAGCGATCCGGTCAGGCGGGTGCCGTCCGCGCCGGTGCGCCGGGCTTGGCAGTACACCGCCGTGGCGGGGTCGCCGTGCAGGCGCAGCGTGCCCAGGCCGACCGGCAGCACCAGGCCGGTGCCCGCAACGGTGTCCAGGGTCGCGACCAGGGTCTGCAGGGCGGCGTCGAGCAGGACCGGGTGCGGGCTGAGGTCACCGGCCTGGCCGGGCTGGCGCAGCCGGGCCAGTGCGCCGGTGCCGTCGGCGCTGCGGTGCAGGGTCTGTACGGCGGCGAAGGCGGGGCCGTGCTCGATGCCGCGGCGGCGCATCGAGGCGTACAGCTCGGCGGGGTCGCCCGCGACCGGGTGCGCGTCGAGCAGCGCGGCCAGGTCGGCGACGGGTTCGGCCGGGTCCTGGTTGCCGGAGTGCAGGACGGCGGCGGCGTGGCGTACCCAGCCGCCGTCGGCGTCGCGGGTGGACACCGTCACCGTGGCCCGGCGCGGATCGCGCCGTTCGACGAGCGTGCTGACGGCGGTGTGCTCGCCGAGGGTGAGCATGCGGTCCAGGCGCAGGCCGGTGATGTGCACGTCGGCGGGCGCGGTGCCGAACGCGGCCGCGGCGGCGGTCAGCGCCAGCGCGGCGAAGCCTGCCCCGGGCAGGACCGGGTCGCCGTGGACGCGGTGGTCGGCCAGCCACGGCAGCGCGCCGGTGCCGGCGTCACCGTGCCACAGGTCGCCGTCGGGCAGCGGTACGTGCGCCCCGGGCAGCCCGGCGCCGGTCGCCGCGGCCCGCTCCGGGAGCGGATCGATCCAGTGCCGGCGGCGGTCGAAGGTGAGGGCGGGGGCGTCGGTGAGGACCCGGCCCGGGTAGCGGGCGCTGTAGTCGACCGGCACGCCGTGGCAGTGCAGGGCGGCGAGCGCGTGGCTGAAACCGGTCGGGTCGTCGGCGTCGCGGCGCAGCGTGCCCAGCACGACCGGGTCGGCGGCGCGGCCGCGCAGGCAGCCGTGCACGGCGTGGGTGACCACCGGGTGCGGGGCGACCTCGACGAAGACGCTGTGCCGGTCGGCGGCCGCGGCGGTGACCGCGTCGGCGAAGCGGACCGGCTGGCGCAGGTTCGCGCACCAGTAGGCGGCGTCCATCAGCGGCGCGGGATCGTCCCCGGCGACGGCGGTGGAGTACAGCCGCACCCGCGGCGGCCTCGGCCGCAGCCCGGCCAGCGACTGCGCCAACTCCGGCAGCAGCGACTCGACCTGCGGCGAGTGTGACGCGACATCGACCGCGATGAGGTGCGCGGGGACTCCGGCCGACTGCCAGTCCTCGGTCAGCGCCCGGACCTGCCCGGCGTCACCGGCGATGACGGTAGAGGACGGCCCGGCGAGCACGGCCACCGATACCGACCCGCTCACCCCGGCCTCCACCAGCCGGGTCTGCACCTGGGCGCGGTCGAGGCTGACGGTGGCCATGCCGCCCGTGCCGGCGATCCGGGCCAGCAGCGCCGAGCGGCGGCAGATGACGGCGACACCGTCGGCCGGGCTCAGCGCCTCGGCGACCACGGCCGCGGCCACCTCGCCCATGGAGTGGCCGATGACCGCGGCGGGCCGTACCCCGTAGGCGGCGTAGGCCGCGGCGAGCGCGACCTGGATGGCGAACAGCGTCGGCTGGACCTGCCCCGGTCCGGTGACGTCCTGCCCGGAGTCGATCAGCTCCAGCGGGGAGAACCCGGCCTCGGCGCGGATCAGGCCGTCCAGCTCGGTGAGGGTGTGCGCGAAGGCGGGTTCGGTGCGCAGCAGGGCACGGCCCATGCCGGCCCACTGCGAGCCCTGCCCGGAGAACACGAACACCGGCGCCCGGGTGACACCCGCGCCGACGGCGCCGGCGACCACCGCCGGATGCGCCTGCCCGGCGGCGTGCGCCCGCAGCGCCTCGACCAGCCCGGCGCGGTCGGCGGCGGTCACGGCCAGCCGGCCCCGCCCGGCTGACCGGTGCCGGGCCAGGGTGTGGGCCACGTCGTGCAGCGGGCTGCCCCGGCCGGGACCGGTCAGCCAGTCGGCGAGCCGGGTCGCCGCCCGCGGCAGGGCGGCGGCCGAGCCCGCGGCGACCAGCAGCGTCACCGGCGCCGGATGGGGCGGCCGGGCGCCGCCGGGCTCGGGGCGGCGGCTGGCGGGGATGCGGGCGAGCACGTCGGGCCGGTTGCCGCGCGGCGGCGGCGCCTGCTCGAGGATGACGTGCACGTTGGTGCCGGCGTAGCCGAACGAGGAGACGGCGGCCAGCCGTTCCCGGTCCGGCACCGGCCAGGCGGTGAGTTCGCCGGGTACGAAGAAGCGGGTCGCGGCGGCGTCGATGTCGCCGCTCCACCGGTCGAAGTGGAGGTTGGCCGGGATCTGCCCGTGCTGCAGGCACAGCACCGCCTTGATCAGGCCGGTGAGCCCGGCGGCGGGTTCGAGGTGGCCGAGGTTGGTCTTCACCGAGCCGAGCGCGCAGCGGTGCTCGCCGGTGCCGTAGACGTCGGCCAGCGCGCCGAACTCGATCGGGTCGCCGACGGGGGTGCCGGTGCCGTGCGCTTCGACCAGGCCGACGTCGGCGGCGGCGATACCGGCGCGGGCGACGGTCTCGGCCAGCAGCGCCCGCTGCGCGTCCGGCGACGGAGCGGCGATGCCGTCGGAGTGGCCGTCCTGGTTGGCGGCCGAGGCGCGTACGACGGCCAGGATCCGGTCGCCGTCGCGCAGCGCGTCGGGCAGCAGCTTGAGCACCACCGCGCTGCACCCTTCGCCCCGGACGAAGCCGTCGGCGGCCGCGTCGAAGGTGCGGCAGCGGGCGGTGGGCGACAGCATGCCCATCCGCGCGAACGCCTGCGCGGCCCGCGGCCACAGCATCAGCGACACGCCGACGGCCAGGGCGACGTCGCAGTCGCCTTCGCGCAGCGCCTGCCCGGCCAGGTGCAGCGCCATCAGCGACGACGAGCAGGCCGTGTCGACGGCGATGCTGGGGCCGCGCAGCCCCAGCAGGTACGACAGGCGCCCCGGGGCCAGGCACGCGCCGTTGGTGAGCACCGACCCTTCCAGGCTGGCCGGGTGTTCGGCGAGGCGCTCCATGTAGTCGGTGTAGGAGATCCCGGTGAACACGCCGGTGCGGCTGCCCTCCAGGCGCTCGGGCGGCAGGCCGGCGTGCTCGAACGCCTCCCACGCCACCTCCAGCAGCAGCCGGTGCTGCGGATCCATGACGTCGGCCTCGCGGCGCGACACCCCGAAGAAGTCGGCGTCGAACCCGGCCACGTCGGCGAGGTATCCGCCGTACGCGGGTAGCTGGGCCGGGCCGGGCAGGTCCCGGTCGGCCGGGCGGGCCACGATCACGTCACGCCGCTCGGTCAGCAGCTGCCACAGCCGCTGCGGGTCGTCGGCGCCGCCCGGCAGCCGGCAGGCCATGCCGATCACGGCGACCAGCGGTTCGGCGTCGGTTCGGGTGCGGTCCACTGTTCTGCTCCTTCGTTCGGGCGGCCGGGTCAGCGCAGGTCTGGCTGGCTGAGCAGGATCGCGCTCTTCACCCCGCCCACCTGGTAGTTGAGGCTCAGCGCGTACGCCGTCCGCAGGGGCCGGGCGGCGGTGCCGGGCACCGGGTCGAAGGGGATCGCCGGGTCGGGCTGCTCGCAGTTGGCGGTGGGGCACGCCTGTCCGTGGCGCAGCATCAGCAGCGTCAGCGCCACGCCGAGGGCGCCCGCCGGGGCGCCGTTGTGGCCGAAGCACGCCTCCTGGGAGGTCATCAGCAGGCCGCCGACGGCGTCGCCGTACAGCTCGCGTACCGCGTTGGCCTCGAACGCGGTCACCAGCGCGTCGCCGTCGCTGCCGCCGTGCACGTAGCCGACCTCGCGGATGTCGCAGTGCCGGGCGAGGCAGCGGCGCACCGCCGCGACGAGTCCGGCGCCGCTGTCGTCGCTGGTCAGCGGGTGGGCCAGGCCGTCTCGGGTGGTCGCCTGCGCGACGACCCGGCCGTAGGGCGCCGCGCCGCGGGCTGCGGCGTGCTCGCGGCTCTCCAGGATGACGGTCGCGGCGCCCTCGCCGTAGTTCACGCAGTCGGCACGCCGGTCGTAGGGCCGCATCAGCCGGTCGAACGCGGGCGTCAGCGCGGGCAGGCCGTCGGGGTGCTCGTCGGCGTCGCGTACGGCGTTCAGCAGGCTCTGCGTCCGGCGGATGAGGTCGATGTTGAACACGTCGACGCCGGTCACCACGGCGACGTCCGCCTCACCGCGTTCGATCATGCTCTGCGCGTGCCCGATCTGGACGGCCGAGGAGGCGCAGCCGCACGAGACGGTGTGGCACGGGCCGGTCGAGCGCGCGACCGCGCTCTGTACCAGGGCCAGGTCGGACAGTGTCACGCCGAGTTCGCCGCCGATGAACAGGTTCATCGCGTCGTGCGGGGTCGCGGTGGCCGGGTCGGCGCGCAGCACCGCCAGGTAGCGCTCGATCGTGGTGTCGACGCCGCCCCGGCCCGCCAGCACCGCCGCTTCGACCAGGTCGCCGGCGGCAGGGTCCAGGCCCGCGTCGGCGCAGGCCTGTGCCATGGCGATGAGCCCGTAGCGGTGGGCGTCGGTGAAGTGGCGGGCGAAATGGTCGGGGACCCAGGGCACCAGGTCGGTGAACATGGTGGGCGGTAGGCCCACCGAGCCGTAGTAGACCCCCTGCTGGCGCAGGCAGGTCCGGCCGGTGGCGGCGACCTGCCAGAGGTCGTCGCCGGTCAGCACGGGGCGGTCGAGCCCCGGAAGGCAGAAGCCCATCCCGGTGACCACGGCGTGGCGCGACGGAGAGTGCGATGCGGATGGTGTCGTCATGGCTGCGGTCACCGGCAGGCCCCTTAAATGGTCAGCAGCGGCGGTTCCTTTCTGTTGTCAATAAGACACGGAGAGTGATTATGCTGCCAACACCCACAGTGATGACCCGCCCCGATCGGCGGACAGGGGGTGTCTCAACCGGCGGTGCTGTAGGAGAAGTCCGAGAAGGTGGCGGTCGCGCCGGCGTTGCGCCAGGTCGTCATCAGGCTGAGGTAGGCGGTGGTGCCACCGACCGCCGGCGACGACACGGTCGTGGACTGGCCGATCCGGTTGCTGACCGTGACCCGCACCTCCGCCGCCGTGACGTCGACGATGACGGCGTAGGACCCGCTCGGTGGAAGCTGGCGCGTCTGGTTGTCGGCTCCCGAATGGCCGATCACCCGGATCGTCTCGACCCAGCCGTCACCGCACACGTTGAAGTAGTCGTAGGTGCCGGAGTCCGCCGACGTGTGCACCGCCAGGCCGCCGCAGCCGCCGCGGTTCATGTCCAGCTCGGGGGCGGACAAGCCGCTGATGACGAACGTGACCTTGAAGGCACTGGGGAACCGCTGGTCCTTCAAGGACATGCGCAGTTCGGCGTACGACTTCAGGTAACCGTCGTCCCAGCCTATCTGCTTGCGCAGCGTCGTGCCTTCCGCCGAGCATTCGACATCGGCCTTTACCCGGTCCCACACCACCCTGGTGTCGCGCTCATCGCAGCCGGGCTCGTTACGGCTTATCGAGTTCAATTCGACCGGCACGACGGCAGCCGATTGCGGCGGCTGATTGGGGGATTGGCGCGTATTCGGCGAACCCGTGGCGCCGGTGGCGGCGGACCCGCCCGGGTCGTCCGGCGAAGGCTGGCCAGGGGCACTCTGGCACACGCCGACCGCGGCGCACAGCGGCGGTCCCCACACCGGCGAGCTGACGACTCCCAGCACAGCGGCGATAACGGCGGCTACAGCCGTCCATCGCTCAGGAGAGACCCGGTTGCCCGGTGGGGTGGACATGCGCGGCAGCGTAACACGACCCATCAATGGAACCGATCGATAAAGCCAGGCAGCACGCTGATTCGACGGACGCCGCCACCCCAAAGTGGATCATATGATATCGGCGCGGCGGACCGGTGTCCGGTCAGCGAATGCGATGTACGCCGGTCGTTGCCCCGAGCTGTCCGCTCCCGACGGGATCCGCTTACAGCCGCGCCGAAATCGCTGGACCGGGGTCGCTGTACGCCCTTACCGTGCCGGTAGCCGAGTCGCGTCCAGCCGAAGGTCCGCCGTTGTACACCTTGTGAGACATCCCGAGTGCTGATCTGCCGCGCGTGCGCCCTGCGCCGCGCGCTCCTTCCTGCTGCGGACTTCTCACTAGGAACGGTGTACTTCCATGCTCGAAAACCAGGCGGCCATCCCCGCCTCTCTGCCGCACCTCCTCCACTGCCGCCACGCATCGCGACCGGGGCCGCTCGTCGGAGCCGGAGCCGATCTGGCCGACGTCTGGCTGCTGGCGCTGTGCACCGGCCGCAGGGACCCGGCGCGGCTGACGGCCTCGCAGCGCTTGAACCTGCGGCTCCACCCGGCCAGCGGTGCCGGGCCGGCGGCGCGCCCGCGTCGTCGGCTCGACGGCCGGGCCGGCCCGGGCTTCGGGCGGTCCTCCCGGTCGCGTCGCCCCCGACCCGGCGTCCGCCGGCCCTGAGCCGCGCGACCGCGCGTTAGCATCGGCGGCCTGACGTTCGCCGACGAGCGCCGACCATCCGACGCATCACCCGCTGCCCGACGGCGGCTGGCCGCCGAGCGATCGCTCGGCGGCCAGGCCCGGCTCGGTGCACCGTCAGTTGGCGCAGGAGAAGTACTTCGTCGCCGCGCCGTCCGGGTACCAGGTGTAGACCGAGCAGAACGCCACCGCCCCGGTGACCAGGTTCTGGATGCTGACCCACTCCGGGTACCACTCCGACCCGCTGCCGTCCTTGCGCAGCCCGATGCCGTCGATGCGGCCCAGGTCGGCCCAGCTCGTCACGCCGAACGTCTCGGTGCTGTTGCGCTCGAAGTTGTCGCGCGAGTCGTCGAGCTGCTTCTCCGAGGAGACGGCCAGCAGGCCGTACGCCCGGATGTAGATGTTCGCGTCCGTGCCCGCGCTCGAGAGGTCGCCCGTGCGGACCGTCACGTTGTAGCCCGGACCCGCGAGGGTGACCACGCCCGCAGTCGTGCCGGCCGGGGTGGCGGGCGCGGCCGAGGCGCCCTGGCCGGTGAAGGCCACCACTGCGGTGATCGCGATCGCGGTCGCCGAGAGCGCTGCCCTGATGTTCATGATTCCTCCGTCGATCGGACTGGTTCGTTCCTGCCGACGACGATGCGGCCCGGTTTCGACGACCCGTCGACGATCCGTCGACAGCGCGTCGACAGCACTCCGCCCGCCAGCCGCGACCAGGGACGGGATGCCCCGTGCCGTCCACTGTGTCCGGTACCCGATATCAGTGGCAGCCGATCCCGTCCGCGGTCAGAATTGCCCTGACAGGAGGGCTGATGGAAGCGACGCACGGTCTCACCTTCCGGGTGCTCGGGCCGCTGGAGGTCAGTCACGACGGGCACCCGGTGCCGGTCGGCGGGCCGAACATCCGCACCGTCCTGGCCCGACTGCTCGCCCAGGCCGGGCGCGCCGTCAGCGTCACCGCGCTGGCCCGTGAGGTCTGGGCCGATGACGCTCCGGCCGACGCCGAGCGGACCATCCGCACCTACGTCTCCCGCCTGCGGGCCGCGCTCGGGCCGCTGGTGCGGGCCGGGGGCGTCGAACTCGTCACCGCGGCACCCGGCTACCTGCTGCGGGTCGACCGCGACGCCCTCGACGCCACCCGCTTCGAGCAGCTCGCCAAGACCGGCCGCGACGCCGCGTCCGGCGGACGCCATGCCGAGGCCGTGGCGCTGCTGGACGAGGCCCTCGGGTTGTGGCGCGGCGACGCGTTCGCCGAGTTCGACGGCGGCGACGCCCTCCCGGCCGCCGCCGACCGCCTGCGGCGCCTGCGGCTGAGCATCAGCGAGGAGCGGCTCACCTCCGCCCTGGCCACCGGCGCCGACGTGGTCGCGGAGCTGGAGGCGCTGTGCCGCGCGCACCCTGAGCGCGAGCGCCTCTGGAGCCAGTTGATGATCGCCCTTTATCGGGCCGATCGGCAGGCCGAGGCGCTCGCGGTGTTCCGCGAGGTGCGGACGGTCTTCGCCGACCGGTACGGCATCGAGCCCTCGCCGCAGCTGGCCGAGGTCCACCGGCGGATCCTCGCCCAGGACCCGCAGCTGTCGGCTGAGGCCGGACCGGCCCCGCGATCCGACCCCGCCGACGCGGCGCCCGTCGCGCCGGAGCAGGCCGCGTGGCCGCTGCCCGCGCAGCTGCCGCCCCCGGTGCCGGGCTTCGCCGGTCGCGCGGACGAGCTCGCCCAGCTCGACGAGGCCCTGCCCGGCACCGGGGCGCCCGCACCGGCGCCGCCGGTGATCGTCTCCGGCCCGGCCGGGATCGGCAAGACGGCGCTCACGGTCAGCTGGGCGCACCGGGTCATGGACCGGTTCCCCGACGGCAGCCTGTACGTCAACCTGCGCGGCTTCGACCCCGACGACGAGGCGGTCCTGGACACCGCGGCGGTGGTCCGCGCGTTCCTCGACGCGCTGGGCGTGCCCGCCGCCCGCATGCCGCACAGCGTCGACGCGCAACTCGGCCTCTACCGCAGCCTGCTGGCCGGGCGGCGGATGCTGGTGCTGCTCGACAACGCCCGCGACGTCGCCCAGGTGCGGCCGCTGCTGCCCGGGGCACCCGGCAGCCTGGTGCTGGTGACCAGCCGCAACCGGCTCACCGGACTCGTCGCCACCGACGGCGCCCGCCCCGTCGACCTAGGCCCGATGACCGACGAGCAGGCCTGCCAGCTGCTGCACGGCCGACTGGGCGCCCGCCGCGTCGCCGCCGAGCCCGCCGCTACCGAGGCGATCGTCGCCCGCTGCGGCGGGCTGCCGCTGGCGCTGTCCATCGCCGCCGCCCTGGCCGCGACCCGCCCGCAGCAGACCCTCGCGGCGCTGGCCGACCAGCTCGCCGACCCGGCGGGAGTGCTCGACACGCTGCGCGGCGACGGCGACCCCGCGACCGACCTGCGCGCGGTCTTCTCCTGGTCCTACCGTGGGCTGAGCGCCCCGGCGGCGGAGCTGTTCACCCTGCTCGGCCTGCACCCGGGCCCCGACCTCGGGATCGGTGCCGCAGCGAGCCTGCTCGGGCTGCCCGTACGGCGCACTTACCCCGTCCTCGCCGAACTCGTCGGCGCGAACCTGGTCACCCCGTCGGGCTCGGACCGGTACGTCCTGCACGACCTGCTGCGCGCCTACGCCGAGGACCTCGCCGACGGCGCGGGCGGGCGCGGTCGGCGCGATGACGCCCGCACCCGCATGCTCGACCACTACCTGCACACGTCCTACGCCGCGACGCTCGCACTGCACCCGCCGTTCAGCTCCCTGCGCCTGGCCGCGGCGGCCCCGGGCACGGTGCTGCCGGAGATCGGCGGCGAGTCCGCGGCGCAGGCATGGTTCGCGGCCGAACGGGCCGGTCTGCTGCTCACCGTGGCACACGCCGCGCGCGGCGGCAGCCCCGTCCACGCCTGGCAGCTCGCCTGGAGCATGGCCCGCGACCTGGACCGGCGCGGGCAGTGGGCGGACCGGCTCGCGGTCCAGGAGACCGCGCTCGCGGCCGCCGAACGCGGCGGCGACCTGACCGGACGGGCGCACTGCCACCGCGAACTCGGCATGGCGTACTTCCGCCTCGGCGGCGACCGCCAGGCCGCCGGTCACCTGGACCAGGCGCTGCGCCTGTTCGAGGAGCTCGGCGAGGCGTCCGGGGCCGGGCACACCCGGGTCAACCTGTCCATGCTCACCGAGCGGCAGGGCGACCTGGACGCCGCGCTGCGCCACGCGCGGCTGGCCCGCGAGGAGTTCAGGCGCGACGGCAACCCGGCCGGGCAGGCGTACACCCTGAACATGATCGGCTGGAAGCTGACCCTGCTGGGTGACCACGAGCAGGCGGTGACCTACTGCGAGCAGGCGCTCGACCTGCTCCGCGACGTCGGCGACCGGCAGGGTGAGGCCGACACGTGGGACAGCCTCGGCCACGCCCACCACCAACTGGGGCAGCACGCCCGCGCGGTCGCGTGCTACCAGCGGGCGATCACCCTGTTCGAGCAGGTCGGCGACCAGTACGGACGGGCGGTCAGCGACGCCAACCTGGCCACCACCCACTGGGCGGTCGGCGACGCCGAGGCGGCCCGGGCCGCGCTGCGGCGGGCCCTGGCCACGCTGGACCAGCTCGGCCACCCCGACGCCGCCCAGATCCGGGAACGGCTGCGCCAGGCCGATCCCACCCTGCGCAACGACCCGCTCGTGCGCACCTGACCGGCGCCGGCCGACCTCATCCGACCCAGGCGGCCTCCGGGCGCACCGAGCCGTCGCCTCTGGCCGCCGTCGAACTGCCCTTAATCGAAATCGGTCATGCCGATGTATCAAGGCGTTCGCGGCCGCCAGCCGATTACGGTCTTCCGGCCCGCTCCCCGTCAGGCGCGCGGAGCGGTCGCCGAGAGGTCGAGGCCCCGGGCCGCCACCACCTGGGCGCTTCCGTCGGCGAGCCGGTAGCACAGGCCGACGACCGCGGCCTGGCCGGCCTCGACCCGCTCCGACAGCACCCGCGAGCGGTCCAGGATCAGCTCGACGGTGTGCCGGATGTGCTCAGCCAGGATCTCGTCCGGCTCGAACCGCCCCGCGGCCCGCGCGGCGAGCACACTCGGGGTCACCCGCTCGATGACGTCGCGGATGTACCCGCTCGGTGCGATGCCGTCCTCCAGCGCGGCGCACGCGGCGCCCACCGCGCCGCACGAGTCGTGGCCGAGGACCACCACGAGCGGGCAGTCGAGCACGGCTGCTCCGTACTCGATGCTGCCCAGCACCTCGGCGCCCATCACGTGGCCCGCGGTGCGGACCACGAAGAGGTCGCCCAGGCCGCGATCGAAGATGATCTCGGCGGCAAGGCGGGAGTCGGAGCAGCCGAAGACCACGGCGAACGGCCGCTGACCTGGCGCGATCTGGGCACGCCGGATCGCGTCCTGGTTCGGGTGCTCCGGGGAGCCGACCACGAAGCGGTGGTTCCCGGAGAGCAGCAGTTCGAAGGCTTTCGCCGGGGTGGGAGATTTGATCTCGGCCATGGTCGCAGCCTAGGCTAGTCGCCGCGATCGCGCTGCCTGCTTGCGTGCCACAGCTGACCGCCGGCGCGCAGGTGCGCAATTCCGCCGGGACTCGCTCAAGTGAGCTCGAACATCGGCATGCGGGCCTGGTGCGGGTCGTCCAGTTCGGCGGTCAGCAGGCAGACACCTGCTTCGCCCCGGTACAGGCTGCTGCTTCGCAGCCGGCGGCGGCGGATCGCCGTCGCGGCATGGTCGGCCGACTGCCGAGCGCGCGTGAGCCAGACCTGGCTACCGGTATGGCGGAAGAGGCGCAGCAGCGCATACGCCCTGCCGGCCGAGCCGCAGCACAGATCGCCTCCGGTGCTCTGCGCCTCGTGGCACGTCCAGGCGGCCTGCGTCGCGAGGTCCAGGTAGCGGCTGTCCTCCAGCAGCTCGTGGGCCAGCAGCCAGAGGTGCAGCTGGCCCGCGGCCCCGTTGCACCAGGTGCCGCGCAGGCCGTCGAGGGCGCGGCCGGCTCGCGCGGACACCGGCCAGCCCAGCCCTCTGCCCGTGGGCCGGGCCAGGTCCGCCAGCTGTCCGAGGCGTCGTCGGAGCGCACCGGGCACCTCCGCGCCGGCCGTCTTCGTCCACTGCAGCAGTGCGTACAGGACGCCCGCGTAGCCGTGGGCCACCCCGAGGCTGGTCGACTCGCCTATGTCCCCGACCTGGTCGAGCAGCCCGCTGTGCAGGTCGCCGCCCAGCGCCGCCAGCCCGGGTCGCGCACCGATCGCGTCCAGTAGCAGACCGCAGCCGAGAAGCAGCCCGGCCTGGCCGAACACGACCTCGGCGCGCGGATCGCGGGCAGCGGCGGAGGCGATGAACGACTCGACCGCCTGCGTGCATCTGACCTCATCGGACTGCGCGTCGGCGACCAGTGCCGCCACGCAGAGCGCACCGGGCCGGAAGTGGAACAGCGAGACCTCACCGACGAGCTCGGGCGTCATCTCCAGGTCCGGGGCGGTGAACGCGGCCGGACCGGCGGACTCGAACGCGCGCAGCGCCCGCTGGCTCCAGACGTCGGCGGCGGCCAGTAGCGACGCGGCGTCGCGGCGCTGCGCGATCCGCAGGAGCGCGAACGCCAGTCCTGCGGATCCGAGGTTGAGTGAGGCCAGTGGCGCTTCGAGACCCTCCGACATCAGCGAGCCGCCGACAGCCGACCGTTCGAGGAACGCCTCCAGCAGGGGCGCGCCCGGCTGTGGTCGTACCGGGGAGGTCCGCGGTCTGCGGTCCCGCCTGAGCGCCTGCCGCAGCGCGGTCCTGAACTGCGCGACGTCCGGGTAGCGGGCTTCGGGCTCCTTCGCCAGGGCCCGCCGCAGCACCCGGTCCGTGCGGTCGAATCCTCGTAGGCCCCGCTCGGCGAGGGGCCTCGGTGCGTCGTCGGCGACCTGTCGTAGCATCTGCCGCTCTTCGAGGACGAAGTCGTGCGTGTGCGAGCCTGAGATCAGGAAGTAGACCAGTGCGGCGACGGAGTACTGCTCGCCTGCCTCGGTGGGCGGCGGCGCGCCGTCCCCGGCGAGGCGGGTCCGGGCCAGTTCCGGCTCCATGTACAGGTCGACCACGCCCCGGCCGGGCCGTTGGCGTACCGGTCCGGCCCGCAGGCAGCGGGCCTGGCCGAAGTCGATCAATGTGGCCTGGCCGGATCTGCCGATCAGGAGATTGCGCGGGTGGACGTCGCCGTGCAGGACGCCCTGTCCGTGAAGTGCGGTGTACGCGTCGGCGACCGCGATGACAAGCCGCGTCATCTCCTGCCAGTCGACCGGCGAGCGACCGCGGATCAGCTCGGCGGCGGCGAGCGCGTCCACGCCCTGGCACCACTCCATCGCCAGGAACGGCCGACCGCCGTGATCGCCTCGGGCCAGCATCCGCGGGCTGTGACCGCCGCCGAGCAGTGCGAGCACCGACGCCTCATGGTCCAGCGCCGGCCGCAGGAACTCCTCCGCCCCTGGGCGCGCCATCTTGATCGCCGCCCAGGCCCGGTCGGCGGTCCGGGCGCGGTACACCTCGGTGTCGGCGACTATGGCGACGGGCTCCTCGATGACCAGGTCGCCGGCCCGTTCGCCCGGGGCCAGGAGGAACTCGATCGGCGACGCCAGCTGCGACTCCGCCGGCAGCAGCAGCTTGGCCCCGATCAGGGTGCGCAGCACCGGGAACGCGCGGTCCAGCACGGTCGCCGGATCGGCCCGCGCCGTGTCGCAGAACGCGATGACGGCGTCGGTGATGGTCATCGGTTCGCGGAAGAGCCGCAGCAGCCGCATCGTCGGCTCGTTGACGACGTGGGTCGGCATCCGCGATCGCGGCCGGGTCAGCACGAAGTCGCCGGTCGCGTAGGCGAACCCGGCCAGGACCTGGGCCGGCATCGACTCGACGGCTTCGAGCCGTACGTCGTCGGGCAGGGTGAACCGACCTTCGATCATGTCGGGGCCGCCATGGAGAGCCAGAATTCGTCGGTGGGCGCCCAGGACCGCGTGTCCACCCCGTCGAGGCGCAGCCGGTCGAGCGCGAATTGCCACAGCGCGCCGCGAACGCCGCTGGTGCGAGCCGTACCGAGATGGGCGGCGAGCCGGGCCGCGATCCACAGGCGCCAGCTCGCGGGCTGGCCGGGCGCGGAGCGGGGCCGGTCGGCACCCCAGGACAGCAGGCCGTCGGGCGACAGCTCGGCGCTGAAGGGGACGCCGTGCACGGGGCAGCCGGCCAGCCGCCGGTGCAGGGCGTGACCCGCCTCGTGGAGATCGTCGAGCCGGGAGAAGTAGGCGACGAGCTTGTCGGGACGGGTCAGCCCGGCCGGGCCCCGTCCGAGTTTGAGCCCTCGGGCACCGGCGTAATGGCCCAGGACGTCAGCCGCCGCTTCGAACGCCTCGGCGGTCCGGCTCGGGTCGGGGCTGATGTAGAGCTTGAATCTGGCCTGCTCGGCGGTGTCCTGCGGCCGGAGCGGACGCCACATGACCCAGTGCTCGTCTTCGGACGCCGGCGTCCAGTACCGGCTGCGGGCGGCGCGGTCGCGGCCCGGGTCGGGCGCGGCCCGCTTGCGCGCCGCGGTCGCGGGGCGCCGACCGAAGCCGTACAACCGGCGGGTCAGCTCCGGGAAGGGCAGCTCGCCCAGTGCTTCCCCGTACCGCACCGCCTCGATCGACAGGCGGGCGAGCGGCCCGTCGCCGTGGTAGCCGGAGTCGCCCAGCAGCACCTGTCTGGCGGGGTCGCCCGACAGGAACCCACCCGCGTGCTCCACTTCCAGTACGCCGTCGAGCACGAGGCGGAGCAGCAGGGTGTCGGTCCGGCCGCCCAGCCGGGAGCGGAAGTACCCCGGCACCGGGCCTGCCTGTCGCAGGGTCAGGAACAGCAGCGCCGCGTCGGCCGACACCGCCCGGCCGGCCGACGACGAGGGGGCTACGGGTCGCAGGTAGCCGTACACCGGCTCCTCGGACGGCTCCGCCGACTGCTCGCCGGCGTGGAGCTCGTAGCGCGGATTGGCGCGGAATCGCTTCTCCACCAGCGGCTATCCGTTGCCGACGGCCCTTGCCACGGCCTGCTCGGCCTGCGCGATCTCGTTGAGCCGCGCCTCCAGCTGCCGCCGCAGGACAGGCAGCACCCGGTAGTCGATGAACGCGAACGGATCCATGTCCTCGCTCGCGTTGGTGCACAGCGGCTCGGACGGGTTGGCACTGCAGTCGTCGCACATCCCGCCCAGGTCGACCCCGCCGACCAACCCCGCCGCGACCGCCTGCCAGTAGCGATGGACGTCCAGCCGGGCGTCTTCGCCGTCCGCGTCGAACACCGTGACCGACTGGCATGGCAGCTGCACCCGCAGGGCACGCGCTTCGAACTCCATCGAGTCACCCCAAAAGGCGAGAATGGAAAATTCTGGGAATACCTGCTCGTGATGGTAGCAATGGGCGCCGCCGACGTACGACGGAATCACCCGGACGAGGGCGGCGGCCCGGCGCGCGACGGGCCGTGTGGCTGCGGTTTACCAGGGAGGTTCTGCGGTAGAAGGATGGTATGGACGACATCACCGCACTGATCCTCGACGACCACGCCTCCTTCCGGCGCGGCTTCGCCCGCCTCGACGACGCCAAGGATCCTGAGCAGATGCGTGCCGTGTGGGAGCCGCTCGCGCTCCACCTGGAGATCCACGCCGAGGCCGAGGAGCGCATCCTCTACCCCCACCTGCTGCGGCGCGGCGGCGACGACGCCGAGGACGAGAGCCTGGACGCGATCCGCGACCACAACAAGATCCGGGACGCGATCGCGGAGTCGCGCAGGCACGATGTCGGCACGGATCCGTGGTGGGCCGCCGTGTGGCAGGCCCGCCGGGAGAACACCGAGCACCTCGGCGAAGAGGAGGACGAGGGCCTGCCGGACTTCCGCCGCCACGCCAGTGACGAACTGCGCGCCGAGCTCGGCGCGCAGTGGCTGGCCTTCTACGGCGAGCACCCGTCGGGCAGGGGCCTTACGTTCCGCGACAAGGACCCGCAGCGCTACGTGGCGTCCTTCCAGCCGCACGACGGCGACTCCCAGGCCTGACCGGCTGCCCCGGTCACCGGGTCGGCGGAGGCGACCGCCTGCGCCGACCCGGCGTTCACGCCGGCACCGGTTCGAGCTGCGCCGCCTGGGCGCGGGCACGCCGGGCCCAGCGCACCGCGACCGGCACCGCCGCGCCCGCGAGGGCGTACACGACACCGAACAGGACCCAGCCCGGCCAGCCCCAGCCCACCACCACCGTGGCCAGCAGCGCGGGGGCGACCACCCCGGCCACGGAGAACCCGGTGCCGAAGAGGCCCTGGTACTGCCCCTGGGCGTGCTCGGGGGCGAGGCCGAACGAGATGCCCCACGACCCCGCGGCCTGGCGCAGCTCGGCGAGCACGTGCACCAGGGCCGCCGCGAACAGGATCAGCGCGGCCGCCCAGCCGGGCACCCCGGCGGCGAGGCTGTAGAGCACGCACGCGCCGAGCAGCAGCAGCCCGGACACGCGCTGCGCGGCCGCGGCGCCGTCGACCGAGCCCGTACCGCGGCTGGCCCGGACCTGGAACAGGGCGACGACGACCGCGTTGAGCATGGTCATCCCGGCGACGACCCAGGTGGGCGCGTCCGTGCGCTCGACCACCCAGAGGGGCACGGCCACGTTGAGCATGCCGTAGTGGATGCACAGCACCCCGTTGAGCGCCGCCAGCGCGAGGTACGGCCGGTCGCGGAGCACGATCAGCGTCGGACCCGATGCCGTCTTCGGCCGCGCGGCCACCGGCGGCACGCGCAGCACCAGGGTGCTGGCCAGCAGCGAGATCGCCACGCACACCACGATGATGGCCGTGTACGCGGCGCGGGTGTCGAACTTGAGCCCCACGCCCGCGATCGCCGCGCCGATCGCCCAGCCGACGTTGGTCACCGAGCGCAGCAGCGCACGGGTGCGTACGCGCTGCTCACCCGGGATCGAACCGGCGATCAGCGCGCCGTTGGCGGCACCGAACCCGGTCTCCAGCAGCTGCACCCCGGCGGCGACGACGACGAACCCGGCGAAGCTGTCCACCGCGAGGTAGCCGAGCATCAGCGCGGCGCGGGTGACGCCGAAGGTGACCATGACCCCGCGCGGGCCGATCCGGTCGGCCAGGTGCCCGGCGGGCACCCCGGCGAACAGGCTGGCCACCGCGGCGACGGTGAGGCCCAGCCCCACCTCGGCCGCCGACAGCCCCACCGACCGGGTGAAGAAGATGACGCTCACGGTGATGAACAGGCCGCGTGACGTGGACCCGGCGAGCGTGCTCAGGATCAGGGCCCGAGTGGCCTCGTCGGTGGGCAGGCGGGAGGTCAACCAGGTGGGCATGCTGGGACGCTAGCGCTGCCGCTGTCCTCGCCGCGTGCCCGTTTCGCGTGCGCTGGCCCACATCATCCACCTTCGGCGATACCGCCACCCCGCTGGGCCGACCGCCGGGTCGGGTACGCCGCGCGATGCGTGGGCGGGCGGCTGCTGGGTATCGACGTGGCAGGAGGCAGTCCGCGAAGGGGGAACGAGATGACAGACGAACGCGGCAACCGTCCGCACGGGCCGTCCGGCGCCGATGGTTCCGAGCGCCAGCCGTCGGCCGACGAACTGCGCCGTCGCCAGCAGCTCGGGCAGACGCCCGGCATGTTCGTCGACCCGCCGACCGGCGAGGCGCAGGAGCCGGACATCGACGCCGCCGGCAGCCCGACCCGGTCGGACGAGTGAGCGCGCACCTGGTTATCAGGGCGCGCGGCGGGCAATAGGACGCGTGAGACCACAGGAGGCATCATGGACACGATCACCGCTCTGGCACAGGAGCTGGATGTGACCCCGCAGCAGGTCCAGGACTATGTGGACCAGCTGGTCCAGCGCGACGGCGAGCCGGCGGTCATCGCCCGGACGGCAGCCGAGCCGGGTGGCGAAGCGCTGACCGACGAAGCCGCCCACCAGGTCCGGGTGCGGCTCACCCACTGACGGCCGAGCGCCGCGGCTGAGCCGAGGAGATCGAACATGCGACGGATCGACGTGGTGGCCAATCACGACGTGTGGGACGTGCTCGACGACGACGAGCTGGTCGGAGTGTACGAACGCAGGCCCGACGCGGTCCGCCTGGCCGCTCGCGCCGCCCGCGCCAACGCGCCCAGCCACCTGGAGGTGGTCGCCGCCGACGGGCGCGTCGAACACAGCGCAGACTTCGGCACCCCTGGCACCGCCGAGCCGCCTGCCTGACGGGTCAGGCGGTGGCCGAGCCGCCTGATGCGGAGGTCCGGGCCGGTCCATGGCCGGGCACGTGGTGCAGTTCCAGCCGGGGCGCCGGCGGCAGCGGCCGGTCGTGGCCGGCGGCGAAGGACTGGAGCAGGTACGCCACCAGCCGCCGCGATGCGGCCGACGCCTGCCCGGCGGGCGCGGCGGCGATGACCGCGTCGTTGGCGACCAGCAGCATGATGAGGTCGGCCAGGGCGAAGTCGGCGCGCAGCGATCCGGCGGCGACGGCACGCTCGGCCAGCCGTACGAAACCGTCCTCGGCGCGGGCCCGTTCCCGCTCGTAGTCGACGGCGGTCGGGAAGGCGGTCAGGAACGCGGCGGTGAAGCCCCGGTCTTCGGCCTGGATGGCGCACACCTTCGTCACCAGGGTGCAGAAGCCGCGCCACGGGTCGTCGTCGGCGAACGCCTCCTCCGCGACGGCGGCACAGGCCCGGAACCGGTCCGCGAAGACCTCGGTGACCAGCACCTCGCGGGTGGGGAAGTGCCGGTAGAGCGTGGCCATGCCGACCCCGGCGCGCCGCGCGATCGCCGCCATCGGTACGTCGAACCCGGCCGCGGCGAACGCCGCACCGGCCGCGGCCAGCACCAGCGCCCGGTTGCGCACCGCGTCCGACCGGGTCCTGCCCGGCGTCTTCTGGGGCAACCGAGAAGTCCGCGCGCTCATCCTCCTCACTTTAGCCGAAGCGGATTGCCTTGTCCGTTTCTGGCGCTAGCCTCGTCCCGCGGGCACCCGAGCCGTTCGGGTCGCCGCGACCGGAGGGACGGGTTCAGTGGCACAGATGCGCGCCGCGCTCTACGACAGGTACGGCCCGCCGGAGGTGCTCTACGAGGGCAGCCTGCCCAGGCCCGCGGCCGGACCCGGCCAGGTGCTGGTGCGGGTGCACGCGACCAGCGTCAACGGCGGCGAACTCTACGGCCGGGCGGGCCGGGTCAAGGCGGTGACGGGCCTGGTCGGCGGACGCGGCTTCCCGAAGCGGCTCGGCATCGACCTCGCGGGCGAGGTGGCCGCCCTCGGCGCGGACGTCACCGGCCTGACCGTTGGCCAGCCCGTGTGGGGCGTGAGCCGCGCCATGAACACGGCCGCCGAGTACGCGGCGATCGACGCGAACCGGCTGGCCCCGCTGCCGCCGGAGTTGACCTATGCGCAGGCCGCGGCCCTGGCCGGGGTCGGCACGACCGCGGTCACCGCGCTGCGGGACGAGGCGCGCCTGCGGCCCGGCGAACGGCTGCTGGTCCGGGGCGGGGCGGGCGGTGTCGGCAGCATCGTGGTACAGCTCGCCCGAGCCGAAGGCGCCCACGTCACCGCGCTGGCCGGGGCGTCGACCCTTGACCTGGTACGCGAACTCGGCGCGCACGAGTGCGTCGACTACCGTACGGCGGCCCCGCCGGACCTCGGCCGGTTCGACGTCGTGGTGGACACCGTGGGCACGGACCTGCGCGCATGGCGCAGGCTGCTGGCGCCGGGCGGGCGCATGGTCGCCGTCTCGTTCGACCTCGACCGGGCCGCGTCCTCGCTGGGGTACCTGGCCGCGTCGGCGGTGCATGGGCCGCGGCGGGTGCGCTTCTTCAGCGGCAATCCGCGCCGCGCCGACCTGGACCGGCTCGCCGCCCTGGTCGCGCGGGGTGCGGTGCGGCCGGTGGTGGACCGGATCTTCCCGCTGTCGCAGATCGCGGCCGCGCACCGGGCGCTGGAGGACGGCGGCGTCCGCGGCAAGATCGTCGTGGAGATCCAGCCGGTCAGGCCTTGACGGCCACGATGCGCGGGCGTACGTCGTACCAGCCGGGCAGCCACTCGATGCGGCCGAACCCGGCTTCCCGCACCGCATCGCGGTACTGCTCGTCGGTGAACAGGGTCATGGCGTGCTCCTCGGTCCAGTAGCGGACACCGGTGCCCGGCTCGCCGAGCAGGTAGTGCATGGCCATGATCGAGGTGTGCCCGTCCTGGCGCGAGTGGCAGACGCCGGTGAGCTGCCGGTCGCCGTCGCGGGCGACCGCCGTGTGCACGGTGTCGGGGGTCCACTGGTCGGGGGTGTACCACGGCTCCAGCACCAGCACGCCGCCCGGTTCCAGGTGGGCCGCCATGCAGTCGAGGGCCTGCCGCAGCTCGGCGACCGACTGGGCGTACCCGATCGCGGAGAACAGGCAGGTGACGGCGCTGAAGGTCCGGTCGAGCCGGAAGTCGCGCATGTCGCCCGCGTGCACCGCCACCCCGGGCAGCCGGTCGGTGGCCCGGCGGCGCATCCCGGCGGCGATCTCCAGGCCCTCGACGTGGTCGAACACGCCGCGCAGGTGCGACAGGTGCAGTCCGCTGCCGCAGGCGACGTCGAGCAGGCTGGCCGCGCCGGGGTGGCGCTGGTGGACCAGCTCGGCGATGTCGTACGCCTCGGTGGCGTAGCTCTTGCCGACGGAGTCGCCGAAGACCAGGTCGTACGCCATCGCCAGGTCGTCCTCGGCGAGCGCCGGCCCGGCGGCGCTCGGCCGGGTGACGGTGAGCCCGTAGCCGACCGGGGCGGGCTCCGGCGCGGGACGGCCCGTCATCGCTGCTGGCTCCACAAGTCGACCAACTTAGCAAACCGCCGGCGGTGGCCGGGCCGACCGGGTGGTTCGTACGATTCGCGGATGGCCGCGCAGAGCATCCTTCTCCGCTTCTCGTACTTCGAACACGACTGGATCGAGGAGGACATCGACGGGCCGCAGGCGGCGGAGGCGACCCTGCTGCGGGTGGCGGCCGAGGGGGACTGGTTCGAGGTCGACGACGCGGCACCGGACGAGTTCGACACCTTCGACGCCCTCGCCGAGCGGGTCGCGCAGACCGTCGTCCGCGACTGGAACATGCCCGCCGCAGCCGTCCAGCTGCCCCTGGGCAAGCTCCGCACCATCATCGCCGAGGGCGGCTGGACCTTCGCCGGCGGTGAGTTCTCCGAGTTCGTGGGCAACAACCAGGACACCGAGATGCTCGTACGGCTGGTCCGCGACCGCTGATCCGCCCGTCCGGCAGCGCCACTCAACTTGCGCCGCGCCGAGCGGCCACGACCAGCGGCTCCAGCTCCTCCAACACCGAGCGGGAGAACCCCTCCCGCCAGCGGTCGGGGCTGCCCGTGGCGACCACGGTCAGCTCCAGGGCGGGCGCCACGAGCACGCACTGCCCGGCCCAGCCCGCGGCGACATGGACGGTCTCGGGGCGGTCGGCGGCGACCCACCACAGGTAGCCGTACCCGCGGTCCAGCGGCGGGCCGCCGGGGGAGTGGGCGGTCCAGGCCAGCTCGCGGTACGCCGGCGGCACCGCCGCACCCGTGCGCCACGCCTCGCCGAAGCGCAGCAGGGCCCGGGGCGACAGCCGGGCGTCGCCGAACCCGTACGGCACACCCTCCGGGTCGACCGGCCAGTCCGCGCCGGCGCAGCCGATCCGCGCCAGCACCCGTCCGGCGTACCCGGGCAGGTCCCCGGTGACCTGGTGCAGCGCGGCGGCGAGCAGGTGCGGGGCGCCGTTGTCGTAGCGGAACACCGTGCCGGGTGGATCGGTCTGCGGGAAGCGCAGCAGCTCGTCCACCCAGCCGCGCGGCAGTTCCATGATCTCGTCGATCTCGAGCATCCCGCCGGCCGCGCCCGAGGTCATCGACAGCAGCTGGTGCACGGTCGCACCGCGGCGGGCCGGCGGCACCCGGTCGCCGAGCAGCGCGCCGAGGGTGTCGTCGAGCCGGACCAGCCCGTCGTGCCAGGCCCAGCCGGTCACCGTGGACAGCAGCGACTTGGTGACGCTGGCGATGGTCGGCACAGGCGTGTCGAGGCCGTCGGCGTGCAGGTCGTACGCCGCGAGCTCGACGCCCCGGTGGGCGACGAGCAGGCTGCTGGTGTGCGCGAGCGCGGCTTCGGTCCGGCACCGCTGGGCGAGCGCCGCGGCGGCGTCGAGGAGTTCGGGCATGATCGTTTCTTATGGCACCGGGTACGCCGGGCGCAACCGCTTTGACCGCGTCAGGGTCGCAGCCGCGGCGGGAAGCCGGTCCAGCGCAGCTGCTCGGGCAGGTGCGACAGGTCGTTGAAGACCAGCAGCGCGGGCGGCCGCTGCTCGCTGTACCGGATCACGGTCACGCCGCAGTTGGCCTGGTTCAGGCCCAGCCACCGGTGCTCGGGCGCGTCCAGCGCGTGCCGCACCAGCCACGCCACCGCGAACGCGTGCGTGATCACCAGCTCGTGGACGTCCTGCTCGGGCGGGGTGGCGAACCGGTCGACCAGCGCGGCGGCGCGACGGGCGCCGTCGGCGCGCTCCTGCTCGGTGTAGCCGTCCAGGAAGCCTGTCAGGCCCGACGGCATCAGCGCCGGCTCGGGCACGTACGGCACGTAGTCGTCGGCCAGTTCGCTCGCCGTCACCGGCACGCCCGGCAGCTGCGCGGTGATGAGCTGGGCGGTGTGCGCGGCGCGCGGCAGCGGCCCGTGGTGCACGGCGGCGATCGGCGACGCGGCCAGCCGCCGCCCGGTCAGCTCCGCCTGGCGCCGACCGTCGTCGGTGAGGTAGCCGTCGGCACCGGCCTCGCCGTGGCGGACCAGGTAGAGCGTGCGGGCGGCCATCAGGCGCGCGCGGCCAGGGCCGCGTACACGTCGGAGGCCAGGAACCGGGCCAGCGTCTGCCGGGTGCCGGGGGTGAACGGGCGCCCGTCGAGCACCTGCGCGGCCGGTACGAACACGATCGCCGCGCCCTCGCCGACGACCACGTCGTCCTGCACCGCCGAGGTGGCTCCGTAGAAGTAGTGCTTGATCCGGTTGTGCTCGGGCAGGTGCTGGGTCTCGAACAGGGTCAGCGGCCCGTCGGCCCGCAGCGACGTCTCCTCCCACAGCTCCCGCGGCGCCGCCTGCTCGGGCGTCTCCCCGGGCTCTACGTGCCCGCCGGGCAGCCCCCAGATGTCGGGGTAGTTCGGCGCGTGCTCGTCGCGCAGCTGCAGCAGCAGCGCCCCGGCGCGGTCGACCAGGAGCACGGCGGACAGCTGTACGGGCTCGCTCATGCCCGCCACCCTAACCCGGCCCGGCCCACCTCGTGGGACGCCGGGGTGCGCCCGCGCGGCCCCGCCTGGCACAGTGGCGTCGGTCCGATGTGCCGACCGAGCCGGGGAGCGCGCTTGCTGATCGTCTTCGGTGGCCTGCCCGGGGTGGGCAAGACCAGCCTCAGCCGCCCGGTGGCGCGGCAGCTCGGTGCGGTGTGGCTGCGCATCGACGCGCTGGAGGCGGCGATGTGGCGGGTGGGGCTGCCGCACGACGGCCCGGTCGGCCTGGCCGCGTACGCGGTCGCGCACGCGGCCGCCGCCGGGCAGCTGTCCCTGGGCGGCACGGTGGTCGTCGACGCGGTGAACCCGGTCGAGGAGGCCAGGCAGGGGTGGCGCGACCTGGCCGTGCGCCATGACGTGCCGCTGCGGCTGGTGGAGGTCGTCTGCTCGGACCCGGTCGAGCACCGGCGCCGGATCGAGCAGCGTCCGCCGGAGCCCGACCAGCCGCAGGTGCCGACCTGGGACGACGTGACCGGGCTGCGGCACGACCCGTGGACCGGACCGCGCCTGACCGTCGACACCGCCGCCGGCGCGGACCGCTGCCTGGCCGAGGTGCTGGAGCACTGCCGGTAGGCGGGATCCAATCGCGAGGGCCGGCTGGCGGTACAGTCTGTGCGGCGCGGCCTGCCCGCCGCGACGTCTTCCGGGAGTTCGGGTGCTACACGAGGGTGAACTGGCCGCCGGGCGGTACCTGCTGGAGTCCGTCCTCGGCGTCGGCGGCATGGGCCGGGTCTGGCGCGCCACCGATCAGCTGCTGGGTCGTACGGTCGCGGTCAAGGAGCTGTTCGCCGCGGCGGACGGGAACGGCGCCGACGACGTGGCCGCGCGGGCGGCGGCCGAGGCCAAGGCCGCGGCGCGGCTGTCACACCCCGCCATCGTGACCGTCCACGACGTCATCGTCGACCCCGCCGTCTCGCTGATCGTGATGCAGTACGTGCCGGGGCTGTCGCTGCAGCAGCACGTCGAGCAGCACGGCCCGATGCCGCCGGCCGCCGCCGCCCGGATCGGTCTGTCCATTCTCGACGCGCTGGCGCACGCGCACGCACGGCAGGTGCTGCACCGCGACGTCAAGCCCTCCAACGTCCTGATGACCGAGCAGGGCCAGGTGTTCGTCACCGACTTCTCCATCGCGCGGGTGGTGACCGACGCGATGCGCAGCCATACCGGACTGGCGTTCGGCTCGCCCGGGTACGTGGCACCCGAGCGGATCCTCACCGGCCGGATGGGCGCGCCGGGCGACTACTTCGGCTTGGGTGCGGTGCTGTACTTCCTGGTCGAGGGCGTGTCCCCGTTCTCGCACAGCGACCCCATGGTCGGTCTGTTCGCCAGCGCGTCGCGGCCGCATGAGCCTGCGGTCAACGCGGGCACCGACGGGCTCGCCGAGGTGATCGAGGGCCTGCTCGTTAAGGACCCGAACCAGCGGATGCCCGCCGACCGGGCCCGGGAGCTGCTGCTGGCCGCCTCCGGCGGCGCGGCGGCACCGCAGCCGGCCGCGCCGCCGCCGATCCCGCGTCCGGTCACCATGGTCCTCGCCGCCGCGCCGCAGCCGACCGCGGCAGCGCCGGTCACGCCGCTGCCGCCGTCTGCGCACGTCACGGCCGCGTCGTCCCCGCCCGGGGCGCGGCCATCGCTGGGGACGCGGGTCGCCGCCCGGTCCGCATCCCGGTGGGTGCTGCGGTCGGCGGTGGTGGCCGGGGTGGCCGTGGCCGTGGTGATCACGGTGATCCTGGTGAAGGTCGCGGGCGAGCGCCAGGCCGACGGGCCCGGCCCGGTCACGACGAGCACGCCCGGCAGTAGCGCGGCCGGCAGCCCTTCGGCGGCGGCGGTCTCGCGGGCAGACCGGTATACCGCGGCGGTCCTGGCGGCGCGGCCGGTGGACTACTTCCCGCTGCGCGAGCGGGCCGGGACCGCCGCGGCGAACTCGGCCTCCGGCCCGTCGGCCGTCTATCACGGCGTCCGCCTGGCCGCCGTCGAGGGCCCGTTCGGTCCGAAGACCCCGGCCGCTTCCTTCGGCGGGGCCGAGGGCGGCCCGGGCGGCGGTCCCGCGTTCGTGGAGCTGCCGCGCCGCGACTCGCCGGTCCGGTCCAGGCCGCTGTCGGTGACGCTGTGGTTCCGGGCCGCCGGGCCCGGCGTGCTGTACGGCACGGCCAAGAAGCCGCTGCTGGAGTACCTGGAGTTCGGTCTGGAGCCGAGCCTGTACGTGGGCACGGACGGGCTGCTGCACGCCGGCTACTACGACAGCGGTGTCCGGAGCGGGCCCGCGAAGAGCATGACCACGCGGGCCCGGGTCGACGACAGGCGCTGGCACCACGTCGTGCTGACCAAGTCCGCCGACGGCCGCGACGAGGTGCTGTACCTGGACGGTGCCCAGGCGGGTTCCCGGCGGCTCAAGGGCCCTGCGCAGTACCTGGTGCCCTCGTACGCCTATGCGGGCGGCGGCAAGTGGTCGCACTGGGCTGAGACCACCGGCGATGTGGGCTACCTCTCCGGCGGGCTCAGCGACTTCGCCTACTTCGACCGGGTGCTCGGTGCGCCGGAGGTCAGCACCCTGTTCGAGGCGGCCCGCGGCTGAGGCCCGGGAGGTCGCGAGGGGGCGTCCCAGGCCGATGACGGGTAGCCGTCACCTTCCGCAACGTCCACAGCGGACCGAATGTGAGCGCGAACACTAAACATTTCGGAAGTCGTTGACACTCGATTTCACGTGGGTTACAAAGTGACGTCAGCGAATGTTCTCGCTAACAATGGTCGTCCCAGGCCGGCGCTCCGGCACAGTTCCGGAGCCTCACCGCAGCGGCATGCGATGCACCTCACCGTCCCTGGAGGAGCCACATGCAGCACCGAGCACGGCCCATCCTGCTCGTCCTCGCCCTCGCCGCCGGGCTGACCGCGGGCCCCGCGACACCGGCGGCGGCCGCGCCCACCGCCTTCCTGACCGTCGACGCCGGACACACCACCGCCGCGGTCAACAGCACCCAGTTCGGACACATCGTCGAGGACATCAACCACTCCGTCGAAGGCGGACTCAACGCCAACGTGGTGCGCAACGCCAACCTGAAGGAGAACGGCATCTCCTCCTGGTCGCTGCTCACCTCCGGCGGCGGCAGCGGATCGGTCGCCCTGGACACCGGCGGCGGCCTCAACGCGGCCAACCCGAACTCGCTGCGCCTGACCATCGGCGCCGACGGCGCCGGGCAGCGCGTCGGCGCCGCCAACGCCGGGTTCTACGGGGTCGGGGTGCGCCCGTCGGCGATGTACCAGGTGTCCTTCTTCGCCCGCGCCGACCAGGCGTTCGGGCCGGTCACGGTGAGCCTGGAGAGCACCGGCGGCACCGTCTACGCCAGCGCGCAGGTCGGTACGGTGGGCACCGGCTGGGCCCGCTACACCGCCACGCTGACCACTCCCGCGTCCGCGCCCACCTCCACCGCCAACCGGTTCGTGATCTCCGCCAACGGTACCGGCGCGGGCCGCACCCTGTGGCTGACCGTGGTGCAGTGCAACGCCCCGACCTTCGCCGCCTCCGGCAACATCCGCGCCGACCTGCAGCAGAAGCTGGCCGACACCAACCCCGGCTTCATCCGGGTGCCCGGCGGCAACTACCTCGAAGGCGCCGTGCTGGCCAACCGGTTCGCGTGGAAGAACACCATCGGCCCGGTCGAGCAGCGCGCCGGGCACCAGAACGACGCCTGGGGCTACTGGTCCACCGACCACTTCGGCCTGCTCAACTACCTGCTCATGGCCGAGCAGGCCGGGGCCGAGCCGCTGCTGGGCGTCTTCGCCGGATACACCCTCAACGGCAGCGTCACCCCGCAGAACCAGCTCGCGCCGTTCGTGCAGGAGGCGCTGGACGAGATCGAGTACATCACCGGCAGCACCAGCACCACCTGGGGCGCCCGCCGCGCCGCCGACGGCCACCCCGCCCCGTTCCCGCTGCGCTACGTCGAGATCGGCAACGAGGACTGGTTCGACGGCAGCGGCAGCTACAACAGCTACCGGTACCCGATGTTCTACGACGCGATCAAGGCCGCCTACCCGCAGCTGCAGATCGTCGCCTCCATGCCGGTCACCTCCCGGCCGATGGACGTCATCGACGACCACTACTACAACGGCGACCCGGCCGGGATCGCCGGGCTGGCCACCCGCTACGACAGCGCCGACCGCAACGGCCCGAAGGTGCTCGTCGGCGAGTACGGCGTGACCAACGGCAGCTCCGCCAACCCGACCGGCACGCTGTCCGGCGCGATCGGCGAGGCCGCGTTCATGACCGGCATGCTGCGCAACGCCGACCTGGTCATGGGCGCCGCGTACGCCCCGGCGCTGACCTCGGTCGACAACTGGCAGTGGTCGTCGAACCTGATCGGGTTCAACGCGGTGTCCTCCTACGGGTCGCCGTCGTACCACGTGCAGAAGATGTTCGGCACGCTGCTCGGCGACCACGTCGTGCCGGTGGGGCTCACCGGTGCGCCCGCCGACCTGCGCGCCGTCGCCACCCGCACCACCTCGGGCACGCTGTACGTCACGGTGGTGAACTCGACCGCCGCCGCGATCGAGACCCAGCTGACCATCAACGGGGCGAGCAGCGTCGGCGGCACCGCCACGGTCACCACGCTGACCGGTGACCCCAACGCCCGCAACAGCATCACCGCCCCGAACACCATCGCGCCCACCACGACCAGCGCGGCGGTAGGGGCGAGCTTCGTACGGACCTTCCCGGCGAACTCGGTGGTCGTGCTGACGCTGACGACCACCGGCGCGGCGACCCCGCTGCTGGCAGTCGGCAAGGGCGCCTCGCTGCGGGCCACCACTCCCGGCTACACCGACCGGTCCGTGCGCCACTCCGGCGGCGTCGCGGTCACCTCGGTCCTCACCGCCGCCAGCGCCGCCGCGGACAAGAAGAACGGATCCTTCCTGGTACGGGCCGGGCTGGCCGGCACCGGCTGCTACTCGCTGGAGTCCCGCGACAACCCCGGCAGCTACCTGCGCCACTACAACTACCAGGTGCGGCTGGCGGCCAACGACGGCACCGCCCAGTTCGCCGCCGACGCGACGTTCTGCGCCGCCGACGGCAACAGCGGGCAGGGGATCTCGCTGCGGTCGTACAACTTCCCGACCCGCTACCTGCGCCACTACAACAGCCAGGTGTGGATCGCGAGCAACGGCGGCACCCTGCCCAGCGACGCCACCGCGAACTGGGCGCAGGACACCACCTGGCGGCTGGGCTCGGCCTGGTGGCGCAGCGACGCGAACGTGACCTCCGGGTCGTACCAGTCGCTGCAGGCGACCACGCCCGGCTACACCGACCGGTACGTGCGCCACCAGGCGTACGTCGGCTACACCGCGCAGATCACCAGCGGGTCCAGTGCCACCGACAAGCAGGACGCGACGTTCCGGATCGTCACCGGCCTGGCCGACAACTCGTGCTACTCGTTCGAGTCGCGCAACTTCCCCGGCTACTACCTGCGCCACTCCGACTACCGCATCCGGCTCGACGCGTACGCCGCCACCCCGCTCTACGCGGCCGACGCGACGTTCTGCGCCCAGCCCGGCAACAGCGGCACAGGGCTGTCGTGGCAGTCGTACAACTTCGCCAACCGCTACCTGCGCCACTACAACAGCGAGGTCTGGGTCGGCAGCAACGGCGGCTCCCTGGCCGCCGACGCCACGGCCAACTTCGCGCCCGACACCAGCTGGCTGACCGCCTCGCCGTGGGCACCGTGACCCCGCGACCGTGACGTCCTGACTCCGTGGGCCCGGCCTGATCCACCGGGCCCACGGTCATCGTCAGGACCGGGCCGTCCAGGCGGCCAGCAGTTCGGCCTCGCGCTGCCCGGTGAGCAGCCGCTCCGGCAGTCCGACGGTCAGCAGGTCGCGGGCCGACTCGACCACCGGCCGGGTGACCAGGCCCGCGCCCGCCGCGGCGGCCGGGTCGGCGGCACCGGCCCAGTAGTCCGCGGCGATGCCGTCGCCCCACAGCGGCAGGGCGTTGCTGTCGACGCCGTGCTCCAGCAGGAACGCGTCCTCGACCCAGACCAGCTCCGTGCCGGCGGGCGCGAACTCGCGGGCCAGGTCCTCCAGCAGCTCCGCCAGCGGCACCGACGCGGTCACGGTGTGGAAGACCCCGCCCCGGCCCAGCATGGAGGCCATCCAGGCGGCCTGGTCGCGGGCGTCGATGACCTGCGTCGGCAGCGCCGGGTCGCCGGGGGCGAGGACCCGCCCGCCGCGAGCCAGGCGCTGCGCCCAGTAGCCGAGGCGGCCGTACGGGTCCCACGGGCCCACTACGTACGTCGGCCGGACGATCAGTACGTCGGGGCCGAACAGTTCCCGCGCGCGCCGCTCGCACAGCACCTTCATCGAGCCGTAGGTCTCGGCCGTCACGGCGACGCCCTCGATCGGGCCGGTGTGCTCCAGCAGCGGGGAGTCCTCGGGATAGCCCGGACCGGACGGCGGCGCGTACGCCGACACCGACGACACGAACGTGTAGTGGCCGCCCCGTCCGCCGAGCGCCTCGGCCAGCGACGTGATCTGATCCGGGTGGAAGCCGACGACGTCGACGGTGGCGTCGAACTCGTGCCCGGCCAGCACCGACAGGTCTTCATTGCGGTCGGCGAGCAGGTGGGTCACCTGCGGGAACAGGTCGGGGTTGGTGCGGCCCCGGTGCAGCAGCGCCACCTCGTGCCCGGCGGCCAGCACCGCCTCGGTGAGGTGGCGCCCGACGAACTTCGTACCCCCGACGATCAGCACACGCATGCCGCGATCGTAGCCAGGAACGGGACGCGGCACGGTGCCCGGAATCCGAGCGTGGTCACCACCGGTATGCTCTGGTCCGGCCGCGACTGGCGAAGGTGGAGGACCACCGGGGAGCGGCTGCTGTTCCGCGTGCGCGTCGACCGCCTGGGCGCCTGCGTCAGTGATGTCCGCTGACCCAGGAGGCCACGACGTGGATCTACGCTACGGAACCAACCCGCGCCAGCAGGCGGCCACCGCCGCCCCTGTGCGGCCCGGCCGCTGGCCGGTCCGGGTGCTGCACGGCAGCCCGTCCTACATCAACATGCTCGACGCGCTCAACGGCTGGCAGCTGGTGCTGGCGGCCAGCCGGGCCCTGCGCCGACCGGCCGCCGCGTCCTTCAAGCACGTCTCGCCCGCCGGAGCCGCGGTCGCGGGGCCGCTCGACGATGTCGTCGCCGGGCTGTACGGCGTCAACCCTGCCGGCGTCGGGGCGCTGACCAGCGCCTACCTGCGGGCGCGCGACGCCGATCCGAAGTCCTCGTACGGCGACTTCGCCGCCGTCTCGGAGCCGGTCGACGCCGAGCTCGCCGACCTGCTGACCGGGGTGGTCTGCGACGGCGTCATCGCCCCGGGCTACGCCCCCGGCACCGTCGCGACGCTCAGCCGCAAGAAGGGCGGCCGGTTCCTGGTCATGGAGGGCGACGAGAGCTACCAGCCGCCGCGGTACGAGGGACGCGAGGTCTTCGGCCTGCGGCTGACCCAGCAGCGCGA
The DNA here is from genome assembly GCF_029948125.1 of Catellatospora sp. KI3. Lineage (GTDB taxonomy): Bacteria > Actinomycetota > Actinomycetes > Mycobacteriales > Micromonosporaceae > Catellatospora. Next base: position 282,950 of record NZ_JASAMB010000004.1, on the reverse strand, counting down.
CGACGCGCCGCTGTCGCCCGCGCTGCTCGACGACGTCGTGTGCGGCGCGCTGACCCCGGCGGCCGCCGACGATCTCCTGCTGGGCCTGGCCGTGCTGCGGTACACCCAGTCGAACTCCGTGTGCTACCTGCGCGACGGGGCCACCCTCGGCATCGGCGCAGGCCAGCAGTCCCGCGTCGACTGCACCCGCCTGGCCGGGGCGAAGACCGACACCTGGTGGCTGCGGCGCCACCCGGCGGTCCGCACGCTCGCCTTCCAGCCGCACGTCCGCCGCCAGGAGCAGATCAACTGGCAGATCCGCTTCATCGAGGGCGACCTCACACCGGACGAGAGCGGGCGGCTGGCGGCGGTGCTGTCCACGCCCGCCCCCGAGCTGAGCGCCGAGCAGCGTACGCAGTGGCTGGCGGGCTTGACGCGGGTGGCGTTCGTCTCCGACGGCGCCCTGCCGTTCCGTGACAACGTCGACCACGCCCACCGGCACGGTGTGGAGTACATCGCCGAGCCGGGCGGATCGATCCGCTCCGGCGAGGTGGCGGACGCGTGCCGCGAGTACGGGATCGCGCTGGCCCGGACCGGTCTGCGGCTGTTCCACCACTGAGGACACCGGCACCCGAGGTGTACTGGTCGCGGTCTCACACCTGTGGGGTTGTGCGTACAACCTCACAGGTGTGAGCGCTGGCAGCGACTACCATGCCGGGCATGAGCGGACGCGTCTTCCTCTGCTTCAGCCGCCAGCACGACGCCGCCTACGCCTCCCGCCTCGCGGCGCACCTCGCGGGCACCGGGCTCCTGCCCGTCTACGACACGCAGCCGATGTCGGACACCTGGTGGTCGACCTACACCCAGGCGCAGATCGACTCGTGCGACGCGGTGGTCGTCGTGATGACGCCGGAGTCCGGACAGGATGGGTGGGTGGCCCGGGAGATCGAGCACGCGCGGCTGGGCGGCAAGCCGATCGTGCCGCTGCTGCTGCGCGGCAGGCCCTTTCGCGACCTGGGGGCGCACGGCCATGAGGATGTGACGTCCGGCGGCATGCCAGGCCCCGATCTCGTGCGGCGGCTCGGGGCGCATCCGGGACCAGGCGTCGTGCCGGAGCCGTCGGCATCGGGTATCCATGTGCCGGTCGTCAAGGCCGGGCTCGCGACCGCGATCGGCATCGAGGTCAGGGGAGGCGCGTTCTTCCCGCTGATCAAGCCGGGCACGGCTGTGCCGTGCCGCCACTCGGAGACGTTCACCACCGCCGAGGACGGCCAGGCAGACATCGGTGCAGTCGACTCACCGCTGGTGGCCGGAGGGCACGAGGGTTCTGCATGCTCTCACCCGGCGGCGTCCAGCCGACCTGGCAGCGGAGCTTGAACAATGATCGGGCCGCGTGCCGTCGCGCTCGAACGGCTGCCACGGCACCCGGCCCGATCAGTGCCGGCTAGGCCACCTCGATGTAGTCCAGCTCGGCCCAGCGGGACAGGAACGTCAGGCGAACCGTGTTCCAGCCCGCCACCAGGTTGACCCCGACCGGTGCCTGCCGCCAGGTCTCCCAGCCGGTGTTGGGGTAGTTCACGGTCACCGGCGAGCCGCCGTTGACGGTGAGCGTGTGCTGGGCGTCGCCGTAACCGGCCGAGTAGGCGACATAGACGTTGTAGCCGCCGGCACGGGGTGCGAAGACGCTCAGCTGGACCCAGCTGTCGGCGTAGTCGATGCCTGCCACGACCTGCCCCTGCGAGGCGCTGGTGGTGTTGCGTACGACGCAGTGGTTGAGCGTGCCGCGCTCGGTCTCGGTGCGCACCCGGCTGCCCCGGACCACCGGGAAGCCGCCGGCCCAGCCCAGCGCCGCGACGTACATGCCCCGGGCGGAGTAGTTGTTGATCCAGCCGTGGAACACGATGGAGTCCCCGGCGGCGTCGCGGACGATGTCGGCGCCGCCCGGCCCGCGTACGGTGCCGTTGACGCTGTCGGTGGTGATCAGCGACCGGTACGCCTTCGTGTACGGCCCGGTCAGCGCGGCCGACGTCGCGTAGCTGGTCTGGTAGCCGTCGCCGCCGTAGCCGCCGAGGGAGTAGAACAGCACGTACTGCGTGCCGACCTTGGTCAGCACCGGGGCCTCGATGACGCCGGCCTCCTCGGCCCGGCCGCTGCGCAGCAGTTCCACGCGGGCGCCCTGCAGGGTGAGCCCGTCGGCGGCGACCTGCTGCAGCCACAGGCTGGTGGGCTGGCCGATGGCGTTGCCGTCGTCCTTGTAGAGCAGGTAGCGCACGCCGGTGCTGTCGGTGAAGCTGGAGGCGTCGATGTCGCCGCCCTCGCCGCCGTTGCAGACCAGCGGCTGGGTGCCGACCGGCGTGAACGGGCCGACGGGGGAGGTGGCCAGGGCCGCGCCGATGCACTGGCGGCCCACGCTGGTGCTGCGGGCGGTGTAGTAGAGGAGATACCTGCCGTCTGCGCGGCGCGACACGTCGGGTGCCCAGGTGAGGCCGCCGCTGGCCCAGGCGCCGAGAGCGGGCAGCGCGTTGCCGCGGCGGGTCCACGGCCCGGTGAGCGAGCCGGCGGAGGCGACGGGCACGTTGCCGTTGCCGTTGTTGGTGGAGTAGGCGTAGTAGACGCCGTCGAACTTGACGACGTCGGGATCGGGGAAGTCGCTGCCGATGACCAGCGCGGGTGCGGTCGTGGCGGCGATCGACACGTCCGCGGCGGCCGCCGGGGAACCGGTGAGCGGGACCGAGGCGAGGGTCGCGGCGGCGGCCGCGAGGGCGAGCCACCGGGTGATGCGGGATGATCGGGGGCGGAGCATCGAGCCTCCTCGAATGGGCGGGACGGGGAAGAAGTACATCGATAGAAGCAAGTCTATCGAATTGTTCAGGCCGTGTAGCCGGTCGTGCTCCATACCCACCAGGACAGGTTGGCCAGGCTCATCGTGTACCGGTGCCCGCTGCCCAGGGCGACGTCCTCGATGACCGCGTACGCGCCGGAGTTGGTGTAGCCGACGACGGTCAGGTAGTGGCCGCCGGGGTAGTTGTGGTAGACGCCCGCGGTGTCGGTGCGGCCGCCGCGCACGTTGAGGACCAGGGCGTAGTTGCGGTCGACGTCGAAGACGATGTCGTACTTGAGCAGGTTCTGCTCGGCGGCGCTGTTGCTGTTGACCACCTTGTGCTCGTACCAGCCGTTCACGTTGGCGTAGCTGTTGAGCACGCGCATGACCTGGGTGATCGAGTCGGTGCCGGCGGTGTCGGTCGGCAGCTTCGAGGCAAGCGAGCTCTGGCTCGGGGCGTAGCCGCGCTGGGTCAGGGCCAGCCGGGTGGCGGCGGGGCCGCACCAGTACCCGGTCTGCTGGGCCTGGAAGGAGTAGGTGGTCAGCGTCCTGGCGGTGGCGGCGTGCGCGGTGTCGACGCTGGTGAGGCCGATGGTGGCGGCTGCGGCGACCGACAGCAGGGTCGCGAGGGCTCCGCGGCGGAGGGTGTGCGCCATGGAACTGCCTTTCTGATTCGACTGTACCGATGAAATGTTTCTACATTCAATGGTGTCGAATTGTGGGCAGTCAAGATCACGGATGTGCCGAGTTTCGCGCGCACGGCGACGGCGGGCCGGGACCAGCCCGACCCGCCGTCCGAGAGTGGATCAGCTCAGGGAGCCGGTCACGTTCCCGCCCGACTTGGTGACGTAGTACGTCACCCGGGTGCCGCTCCAGAAGTGCAGCGTCAGCGTCACCTTCGCGCCGTCGTTGAAGTCGTTGAACAGCTCCGGCTTCAGCACGATCGTGTTGGCGGTGTAGTTGGGCGTGAACGTGTAGTCGAACTCCTTGAACGACGTCCAGTTCTGCGGCCCGGCGTTGCTGCCGTCGGCGTACTTGGCCTCCATGGTGGCCAGCGTGTCGCCGCGGAACTGGGTCGGGATGGCGAACGAGCCGGTCGTGCCGGTCGCGGCCGACACCGTCGGCGGGTCGTACGTGACGAAGTTGATCCGCCACGGCACACCCTGCGAGAACACCACCTGCACCGAGGAGTTCACCCCGTACGCCCGGCTGCCGTGCAGGCGCGTCAGCGCCGCGGCGGTGAACGTCAGCGTGCTGCCCGAGACCGTGTAGTCGCTGCCCTGGGCCAGGTTGGTGCTGCCCTGCCGGACCGCCGTCACGGTCGCTCCGTTGAGGTTCAGGGTCACCGACTTGGCGCCGATCGTCGCGGTCTTGGCGGTGAACACCTGGTCGGTGTCGGCGGTGCCGGAGCGGGTGGTCCAGCTCGACTTGATCTGGGCGATCAGCTCCGGGTCGCTCCACACGAGCGAGGTGCGGCCGAGGTGCTGGCCGTTGTCCCACAGCATGGTGGTCAGCTTGCGGGTCTTGGCCCAGTAGCCGAAGTACTCGAAGAACTTCAGCTTCTCGCCCTGCTCGATGGTGCCGGTGCTGCGGTCGAAGCCGAGCAGGCCGTACTCGCCGACGATCACCGGGATGTTGCGCGACACGAACGAGTTGTAGACGCGGTCGAAGCTGTCGGTCACGTCCTGCTGCGTGGTCGCGTCGAACTTCGTGTACCCGGCGATGTTCACGCTGAACGGCCAGAACCCGTAGTAGTGCACCGTGGCGGCCAGGTTCGGGTCGTTGACACTGGTGAACGTGCTGAGCAGCTCGTCGATGCGGGGCTGGTCGCTGGAGGTGTGCAGGGTGGGCAGCACCAGCAGCCGGGTGGCGTTGCCGCCGCCGGAGGCCCGCACGATGGTGCGGAACGAAGTGTTCAGCTCGCTGAGCAGGCTGGCGTTCTGCGCGTCGCCGGAGCTGCCGGTGAACTGCGGCTCGTTGATGCTCTCCAGCACCAGCTTCGGCGACGAGGCCTTGAAGGCGCTCGCCAGCTGCGTCCAGATCGCCTTGTACCGGTTCAGCACGTTGTCGTGGTCGCCGGGCATGTTGGCGATCCACTCCCACGAGTCGTGGTGGATGTTCACCATCACGTACAGGTCGGCGGCCAGCGCCCAGTCGACGACCTGCTTCACCCGCGCCAGGTACGCCGCCTCGATGGTGTAGCTCGGCGCCCCGCCCTGGTGGTGGCCCCAGGTGACCGGGATGCGGATGCTCTTGAAGCCCTGCGCCTTGATGTTGTTGATCAGCGCCTGGGTGATGAGCGGGTTGCCCCACGAGGTCTCGTCGGCGCCGGTGGCGTCCAGCGAGTTGCCCAGGTTCCAGCCCGGCTGCATCGCGGCCACCGTCGCCATCGCGTTGCCGGTCGGCGGCGGGCTGGTGGACGGGCTGACCGACGGCGACGGGCTGGCCGAGCGGGACGCCGACGGCGACGCGCTCGGGGAGCCGACCGCACCGGTGCAGGCCGTGCCGTTGAGGGTGAACGCGGTCGGCGCGGTGTTGGTGCCCGACCACGAGCCGTTGAAGCCGAACTGGACGTTGCCGTTGGTGCCGATCGCGGCGTTGTACGACATGTTGGTGGCGGTGACCGTGGCCGCGGGCTGCGTGTAGCTCGCGTTCCACATGCTGGTGACCTTCTGGCCGTTGGCGTACGTCCAGACCAGGTTCCAGTTGTTGACCGGGTCGCCGAGGTTCGTGATGACGACGTTGGCGGTGAACCCGCCGGTCCACTGATTGGGGACGGTGTAGTCGACCCGGCAGCCGGCAGCGGCGTACGCGCTGGTGCTCAGGGTGACGCCGACGGCGGCGAGCAGCGTCACGGCGCTGCTGAACAGGGCGACCTTCCATCGGGCAGATCGCGGCAGAGGTTGCGTCATGGCCTTTCCTCGGTACGGGACCGCGCGAGGTGGCAGCCGCCCGGAGGCCGCCTCGCCGCGCAGTGACGATGGCGGATAGGTCAGACACTAAGTTGTGCGTTCAAACTATTCAACTCCGGGACGGCCACCGGTGCTGGCCGCGCGGCCAGCGACCCCGCTGAGGCGGTGACGGTATGCTCACCGGTGGTTGGACTGGGGAGGGTGGATGGCACGTCAGCCCACGATGGCGGACATCGCCCAGCGGGCTGGTGTCTCCCGGGTGGCCGTGTCGTACGCGCTCAACGGGCGCCCCGGGGTCTCCGACGAGGTCCGGGCGCGGATCGTGCGGATCGCCCGCGAGGTCGGGTTCAGTGCGAACGGGCCCGCGCAGGCGATGCACGGCGCGGCGGTGCCCGCGGTCGGGCTGACCATGCGCCGGCCGTCGGCCGCCTTCCACATCGAGGTGTTCCGGCGCGAGCTGATCAGCGGCGTGCAGTCGGAGCTGATGACGCGGGGGATGGGCCTGGCGCTGCAGTTCGTCGACAGCCTGGACGCCGAGATACAGGTTTACCGCAGGTGGAGCGCCGACCGCCGGGTCAGCGGCGTGCTGCTGTGCGACCTGGTCGCCGACGACCCCCGGGTGCCGCTGCTGGAGAGCCTGGACCTGCCCGCCGTGGTGGTAGGCGGCCCGGTGAGCGGTCCACGTCTCAGCAGCGTGTGGAGCGACGACGCCACCGCCGTCGCCGAGTCGGTGCACTACCTGGCGGCGCTGGGCCACCGCCGCGTCACCCGGGTCGGCGGACCGGCGGAGATGCTGCACACGAAGCTGCGCAACGAGGTGTTCCTGGGCGCCTGCGCCGAGTCCGGGGTCGACGGCGCGGTGCTGGCCTCCGACTACACGGGCGAGGCAGGGGCGCAGGCGACGCGTCGCATCCTCAGCGCCCGGGCCCGGCCGACGGCGATCTGCTACGACAACGACGTGATGGCGGTGGCGGGCCTGGCCGTGGCCGCCGAGATGGGCCTGGCCGTGCCGGGCGACCTGTCCCTGGTGGCGTACGAGGACTCGCCGCTGTGCCAGGTCGTGCATCCGCCGCTGACGGTGCTGCGGCGCGACATCGTCTCGTACGGGGCGCACGCGGCCCGGCTGCTGTTCGACGCCGTGGCCGGACTGCCCGCGCGGACCGTGCTCGACCACGTCGCCTCGCTGGTGGTGCGCGAGAGCACCGGCCCGATCCGGGCCTGACGCCAGGCGCACGCCGCCTCGACGGGGAAGTGTGGACGGCGTGCGGACGGGTACATCGGCCTCATGAGCATCTACGAGCCGCGTTCCGGTGATGGATCCGTACCCGCAGAGGATGACGCGCTCCTGCGCCAGCCTTCCGACGACGTCGTCGATGATCCCGATCTTGCCAAGCGACCCGAGGACGAGCCCGGGCGCGCGGACGGCGGGCGTGACGAAGCCCGCGAGGACTGACCCGCCGGCGACCCGGGCGGACGGCCCCGGCCACTCGCCGCCCCGGCGGCGACCCGGCCGAGGACAATGGGGGTATGCACCCGGACGGCGATCATCCGAGGACGGCGGACGGCCACTACCTGATCGTCTCCGGTCGCCGCTGGCGGACCACCGATCCGGCCATCCCCGAGCCGCTCCGTCAGGAACTGGTGCACGAACTGATGGCGGCTCGCCGACTCGTCCGCAGTGATCCGCAGGCGGGCCGTCGGCGGGTGCAGGACGCCAAGGTGGCCCTGGGCGAACGGGGCGACCCCTGGTGGGAGCCCACGCCCGAGGGCTCGCGGGTGCGGCTGGCGGCGGCCATGCGTGCGCTGCTGCGGCACCGTCGCCCCGAGGCCACGATCTGCCCCAGCGACGCGGCCCGGGTGGCCGGCGGCGACTCGTGGCGCGGCCTGCTGGGCGTGGCCCGCGAGGTCGCCGGTGAGCTGTCGCGAGCGGGGGTCCTGTCCGTTCGCCAGCACGGCGTCGAGGTCGACGCGGCTGCCGCGGTGGGCCCCGTTCGCCTGGCCCGCGGGCCGCAGTGGTGAGACCGGCGCGGTCAGGCGTCCGGGCGGGCGGCCCGTCGGCGCGGGGCGGGCGGCGGGGGAGCGGTGCTGCCGCGCGGGCTCAGGTGCGCGGGCTCGTCGTGCACGTCGGTCACCGGCTTGCCGTCGATCGCGGCCAGCAGCAGCCGCGCGGCGTGCGTGCCGTACGCCGAGATGTCGCGGGTCAGCGCGGTCAGCGGCGGGTGCACCAGGCGGCAGATCGGTGAGTCGTCCCAGGCGATGATCGACAGGTCGCCCGGCACGGTCAGGCCCATCTCGCGCGCGACGGCCAGCCCCGCGATCGCCATGATGTCGTTGTCGTAGATCAGCGCGGTGGGGCGGTTGGCGGAGCTGAGCAGGCGGCGGGTGGCGCGGGCGCCGTCCTCGCCGGTGTAGTCGGTCGGCACGGTCACCGCGCTCTCCAGGCGCAGCTGCTCGGCGAGGCGGGCGAAGGTCTGGCTGCGGATCGCGGTGTGCGACAGCTCGGGCAGCCCGCCGACGCGGGCGATGCGCCGGTGCCCCAGCGCGGCGAGGTACTCCACCGCCTCGACCAGGGACACCCCGTCGTCGGACCAGATGCTGGCCAGGGCGCCGCTGGCGGCGGGCGGTCCGATGACGACAGCGGGCAGGCCCAGCCGGGTCAGCGCCTCGATGCGCTGGTCGCCGTCGCGCACGTCGCAGACCAGCACGCCGTCGACGCTCCGGTCGCTCCACCAGCGCTGGTAGACGGCGATCTCCTGGTCGCTGCCGGAGACCATCTGCAGCAGCAGCGCGTATGAGTGAATCGACAGTTCGGCCTCCAGGCCGCTGACCAGCTCCATGAAGAACGGCTCGACGCCCAGGGTCTTGGCCGGGCGGTGCAGGGTCAGCCCGACGACGTTGGACGGCGCGCCGGCCAGGGCCCGGGCGGCGCTGTTGGCGCGGAAGCCCAGGGTGTCGGCAGCGGCCAGGATGCGGCTGCGGGTGGCCTCCGAGACGCCGGGCTGGCCGTTGAGGGCGTAGGACACGGCGCCCTTGGACACGCCGGCGGCTTTTGCCACGTCGGCGATGGTCGGTCGTTTCACGGAGGCCCTCGTATCCCGTCGCGGCGTGCCGCCTGAACTTTCTCGGTTCACCAATCGTACCGCAGCGGCGGGTCGGGAAGAGGCGCGCGGTCGCCCGGATGCGGTCGCGCCGAGCGGGTGGGGCAGCCAGCCACGGCTGCCGGAAAGCATTGCCGCAGATGGGAACCGCTGACCGCAGGTGGAGCCGGGGCGGCTTGGCGGGCTCGCGTTGACAGGTGTGAAACCCGGTCGTAAAGTCTGGGCACTTACTCGGTTCAGTAAGTGCGTAAGTTCGACTGACGAGCAGGGACGTCGCGGCCGCACCTCGGGCCCCAGCAGGCGTTTCTGGAGATGGAGTTGTTGACATGAAACGACGTGCGCTCGCCGCGGTGCTGCTGTCAGCGGCACTGCTGGCCGCGGGCTGCGGCGGCGGCAGTGGTGCGGGCCCGGCCGACGACAGCGCGCTCTCCCCGGCGGACCCGGCCAAGGTCTCCGGCGACATCACCGTGCTGACCAACCGCACCGACCTGGTCACCGACGGGACGATGCAGAAGTACGCGGACCTGTTCAAGAAGGACTACCCGAACGTCACCGTCAAGTTCGAGGGCATCACGGACTACGAGGGCGAAGTCAAGATCCGGATGAACACCGACAAGTACGGTGACGTCCTGCTCATCCCGAACTCCGTCGTCACCACCGACTACCCGAAGTTCTTCGCCTCGCTGGGCGACGCCGCGGCGATGGAGGCCAAGTACACCGCCGCCGGCACCGGCAAGGGCAAGGTGGGCGGCAAGGTCTACGGCCTGGCCGGCTTCTCGTTCATCAACGGCTTCGTCTACAACAAGGACGTCTGGACCGCCGCCGGGGTCACCGAGTGGCCGAAGACGCCCGCCGACTTCCTCGCCGCCCTGCAGGCGATCAAGGCGAAGACCGGCGCGACGCCGTACTACACGAACTACAAGGACGGCTGGCCGCTCAGCTCCTGGTCGTCGGTGCTCGGCTCGGCCACCTGCGACGCCAAGGCCAGCGACAACCTGCCCACGTCCGACCCGTGGGCGGCGGGCGGCGACCTCAACGCCGGGGACACGCTGCTGTTCGACATCGTGAAGAACAAGCTGTCGGAGTCCGACCCGACGACGACGAACTGGGAGGACTCGAAGGGTCTGCTGGCCACCGGCAAGATCGCCACGATGTGGCTGGGCTCGTGGTCGCTGGTGCAGATGCAGGACGCCGCCAGGAAGGCCGGCAAGAGCCCCGACAGCATCGGCTACCTGCCGTTCCCGGCCCAGGTCGGCGGCAAGTTCTGCTCGGTGGTGGCGCCGGACTACCAGTCGGCGGTCAACATCCACTCGCCGAACAAGGCCGCCGCGCGGGCGTGGATCGACTGGATCCTGGAGAAGTCCGACACCGCCGCGGTCAACCAGGCCGTGTCGGCGCTCAAGGGCGCGCCGCTGCCCAGCGCGCTGAAGCCGTTCACCGACGCCGGCGTGCAGTTCATCGACCTGGCCCAGGTCAACGCGGCGAAGGTCAGCGAGATCGACAACCTCTCCGAGGTCGGCATCGGCAAGCCGGAGTACCGCCAGCGCCTGATCGACGTCGCGCGCGGTGCCGCCGAGGGCGACCTCGCGGGCATCTTCGCCGACCTCGCCAAGCGCTGGTCGGAAGCGGCCAAGAACGTCGGCTGACCGATCCCGTACGTGGTGCGGGGGCCGACCGGCCGAAGCGGGGCTGACGGCCCCCGCACCTCCCGACCAGCGGACAGACCTCGGAAGGGCACGAACCGCATGACCGACCTCAAGACCGGCCCCCGGGTCGACCCGGCGCCCGCGGCGGCCGCCGACGCGCCGGCAAGGACCGCCGTGCCGCCCGCGCGCGGGGCGACCTGGGCCCGGCGGCTGACTCCCTGGGGATACCTGGCCGCCGCGCTGGTGCTGCTGGTGGCCTTCACCTACGTCCCGGTCGCGAACATGATCTCCTACAGCTTCACCGACTGGGACGGGGTCAGCCCCGACAAGGACTTCGTCGGCGTCGACAACTACGTGGAGCTGTTCACCCGGCCGGACCTGTTCCACGTCTTCTTCGTCAGCCTGTTCTACCTGGCGGCGGCCGCGGTGCAGATCGTCGTGGCGCTGTACTTCGCGACGGTCCTGACCTTCAGGACGAGGTTCCGGAACCTGTTCAAGGGGCTGCTGTTCTTCCCGTACCTGATCAACGGGGTCGCGGTCGCGTTCGTGTTCCTCTACTTCTTCAAGGAGGGCGGGACGCTGGACTCGGTGCTGGCCCTGGTCGGCGTACACCCGAAGCAGCTGTGGCTCGGCGACCCGGACCTGGTCAACGTGTCGCTGTCCGGAGTGTCGGTGTGGCGCTTCCTGGGCCTGAACTTCGTGCTGTTCCTCGGGGCGATGCAGTCCATCCCGGCCGAGCTGCACGAGGCGGCCGAGATCGACGGGGCCACCAGATGGCAGGTGTTCCGCGGCATCATCGCGCCGAGCATCCGGCCGATCATCGGCCTGTCCGTGATCCTGGCGATCTCCGGTTCGCTGTCGGTCTTCGAGATCCCGTTCATCATGACCCGCGGCTTCGGCGAGAGTAAGACGTTCGTCATCCAGACCGTCAAGCTCGCCTTCGACTTCAACAAGATGGGGCTGGCCTCGGCCATGGCCGTGGTGCTGCTCGCCATCATCCTGCTGATCACCTGGGTGCAGCGGCGCCTGGTGCCGGACGAGAGGGCTGACCGGCCATGACCGTGCCGTCGACCGCGCGGGCCGCCTTCGACCGCCGGGAGCGCCGCGCCGCGCTCCTGCGCCCGGTCGCGGTGACCCTGAAGTACCTGTCCCTGGTGGCCGCGTCGGTGGTGGTGCTGCTGCCGCTGCTGACCATCTTCTTCACCTCGCTCAAGACCGAGCAGGAGATGGCCGGCGGGGACACGCTGTCGCCGCCGCGCGACTGGTTCAACTTCGCCAACTACGCCACCGCGTTCACCAAGGGCGAGATGCTCACCGCGTTCGGGAACACGGCGTTCATCCTGCTGTTCTCGATCACCGGCACCGTCGTGATCGGCTCGATGGCCGCGTACGCGATCGAGCGGTTCAGCTTCCGGTTCAAGAAGCTGGTGGTGGCCGCGTTCCTGGTCGCCACGCTGGTGCCGGCGGTGACCACGCAGGTCGCGACGTTCAAGGTGGTCGACGCGCTGGGCCTGTTCGACACCCGCTGGGCGCCGGTCCTGCTCTACATGGGCACCGACATCGTGGCGATCTACATCTTCCAGCAGTTCATCCGGGGCATCCCGGTGTCGCTGGACGAGGCGGCCCGCATCGACGGCGCGGGCAGCTTCAAGATCTACCGTACGGTGATCTTCCCGCTGCTCAAGCCGGCCATCGCCACCGTCGTGATCATCAAGGGCATCACCGTCTACAACGACTTCTACATCCCGTTCCTCTACAACCCGTCGCCGGAGCTGGGCACCATCTCCACCTCGCTGTTCCGGTTCAAGGGACCGTTCGGCGCCCACTGGGAGACCATCTCCGCCGGTGCGGTCCTGGTCATCGTGCCGACGCTGGTCATCTTCCTGCTGCTGCAGCGGTTCATCTACAACGGCTTCACCTCCGGCGCCGCGAAGTAGCGGCTCCCGGGCCGCGCCCCGGCGGCAGCAGTTACTTACACGGTTTTGTAAAACGAGTTCACCCGAACGCCGCCAAGGGCGTTCGTCGAAGGAGCGCAACTGTGAGCACCTACCGCCGCCTGCACGACGGCTGGACCCTGTCGGCCGCCACGGGCGACCGTGACATCACCTCCGTCGCCGCGACCGTGCCCGGCTGCGTGCACACCGACCTGCTCGCGGCCGGGCTCATCGACGACCCCTACCGTGACGACAACGAGACCCGGCTCACCTGGATCGGTCGCACCGGCTGGAGCTACCGCACCGCCTTCGACTGGCACCCGGCCGGGGCGGCCCGCACCGACCTCGTGTTCGAAGGGCTGGACACCGTCGCGACCGTCCTGCTCAACGGGGTCCGGATCGGCGACACCGCCAACATGCACCGCGGCTACCGCTTCGACGTCGGAGCGCAGCTGGTCGAGGGCGCCAACAGCCTCGAAGTCGTGTTCCGGGCGCCCTACGCCTACACCGACGAGCGGCAGGCCGCGTACGGGCCGCTACCGGGGCCCTACGACGAGCCGTACCAGTTCATCCGCAAGATGGCCTGCAACTTCGGCTGGGACTGGGGCCCGACGCTGGTCACCTCCGGTATCTGGCGTCCGGTGAGCCTGCACTCGTGGTCCGGGTCGCGGCTCGCCGAGGTCCGGCCGCACGTGCGCGCCGACGGCGTCGACGTGCACGTGCGCGTCGAGCGCACCGGCGACGCCCCCGTCACCGTGACCGCCGAGGTCGCCGGGCGGACGGCCGCGGCGGTGCTCCCGGCCGGGCAGGACGAGGCGGTGCTGCGCCTGGACGTACCCGACGCCCGCCGCTGGTGGCCGCGCGGGTACGGCGAGCAGCCGCTCTACCCGCTGACCGTGACCGCCGGCGACGACACCTGGACCCGGCGGATCGGGTTCCGCACCGTCGAACTGGACCCCGACGCGTTCCGGCTGGTCGTCAACGGGCGGCCGGTGTTCGTGAAGGGCTTCAACTGGATCCCGGACGACACCTTCCCGCACCGGGTCACGCCGCGGCGGCTGGCGCAGCGGTTCGGCCAGGCGATCGACGCCGGGGCCAACACGCTGCGGGTCTGGGGCGGCGGCCTGTACGAGTCCGGTGACTTCTACGCCCTGGCCGACGAGCTGGGCCTGCTGATCTGGCAGGACTTCCCGTTCGCGTGCGCGGCCTACCCCGAGGACGAGATCATGCGCGCCGAGGTCGAGGCCGAGGCGCGTGAGAACGTGGTGCGCCTGATGAGCCACCCCAGCCTCGTCATCTGGTGCGGCAACAACGAGAACATCGAGGGCCACCAGCACTGGGACTGGCGCGAGCCGCTGGCCGGGCGCGCCTGGGGCGCCGGGTTCTACTTCGACCTGCTGCCGCGCGTGGTCGCCGAACTGGACCCGACCCGGCCGTACTGGCCGGGCAGCCCGTACTCGGGTGACCCGGACCGCGACGTGCACGACCCGTCGACCGGAACCATCCACATCTGGACCGTGTGGGGGCGGGAGGACTACACCTACTACGGCACCTACACGCCGCGGTTCGTGGCCGAGTTCGGGTTCCAGGGCCCGCCGTCGTACGCCACCCTGCGAGCCTCGGTCTCCGACGAGCCGCTGGCGCCGGACTCGCCCGGCATCATGCACCACCAGAAGGCCGCCGACGGCAACGGCAAGCTGCTGCGCGGCCTCGGCGAGCACCTGCCGCAGCCGGAGGACTTCGACGACTGGCACTACTACACGCAGCTCAACCAGGCCCGCGCCATCGCGTACGGGGTCAACCGGTTCCGGGCGCTGATGCCGTACTGCATGGGCACGATCGTGTGGCAGCTCAACGACTGCTGGCCGGTCACCTCGTGGGCCGCCGTCGACGGCGCCGCCCGCCGCAAACCGCTGTGGTACGAGCTGCGCCGCTCGTACGCAGACCGGCTGCTGACCTTCCACGACGGCGGCCTGGCCCTGGTCAACGACACCGACGAGCCCTGGCGGACCGACCTGACCCTGGCCCGCCTGGACGTGCACGGCCAGCCGCTGGCCAAGGACGCCGTCGCGGTGGAGGCGGCGCCCCGGTCGGTGGCCCGGGTCAGCCTGGCCGATGCTGTCGCCGCCCCGGGCGATCCGACCCGGGAGCTGCTGCTGGCCGAGGCCGACGGCCTGCGGGCGATCAGGATGTTCGCCGAGGACCCGGCCATGGCCTACCCCGTCGCGGACTTCGACGCCACGGTCGAGCCGACCGCCGACGGCGTGGACGTGCACCTCACCGCGCGGACGCTGCTGCGCGAACTGGCCCTGTTCCCCGACCGCCTCGACCCGGCCGCGACCGTGGACGAGCAGTTGGTCACGCTGCTGCCGGGGGAGAGCGTCACCTTCCACGTCACCGCCGACCGGCCCCTGGACCCGGCCCGGCTGCTGGCCTACCCGGTGCTGCGTACCGTGAACGAGGCCAGACCATGAGCGCGGTGCTGGCCGTCGACATCGGCGGCACGACCTTCGCCGCGGCCGCGGTGCGCGCCGACCGGACGATCGTCCGACGGGTCGAGGTGCCCATCGGCGCCGATCCGTCGGCGACGCTGGCGGACCTGATCGGACGGTTCGACCCGCGGGGGCTGCTCGGGGTCGGGATCGGCTCGGCCGGGCCGCTGGACGCCGCCGCCGGCACCGTCAGCCCGGTCAACATCGCCGCGTGGCGCGACTACCCGCTGACGTCCGTGGCCGGCGCGCTGACCGGACTGCCGGTCGGGCTGGCCGGGGACGCCCAGTGCATGGCGCTGGGGGAGTACTGGCACGGCGCCGCCGCCCCGTCGATGCTCGGCGTGGTCGTGTCCACCGGCATCGGCGGCGGCCTGGTCCTGGACGGGGAGCCTTACTTCGGGCGGTCCGGCAACGCCGGGCACATCGGCCACATCAGCATCGACCCGGCCGGGCCGCTGTGCCCGTGCGGGGCGACCGGCTGCGTCGAGACGGTCGCGTCCGGGCCGAGCATGACCGCGTACGCCCGCGCCAACGGCTGGACCGGCCCCGACGCCAGGGCGCTCGCCGCCGACGCGCGGGCGGGCGACCCGGTGGCCCGGCTGGCGTTCGCGCGCGGCGCCACCGCGCTCGCCACCGCGATCCTCACCACCGCCGCGCTGGTCGACCTCGACACGGTCGTGGTCGGCGGCGGGGTCGCCGCCGCGGGCGAGGTCCTGTTCGCCCCGCTGCGCCGGGCGCTGGCCGAGCAGGCCGGACTCGGGTTCCTGCAGCGGGTCACGGTCACCCCGACCTCGCTCGACCGCGACGCCGGACTGTACGGCGCCGCCGCGCTCGCCTTCGCGCTCGCGGGCGTACCCGTCTAACCCGGAGGGAGGACCGATGGACCTGCTCACCAACCCCGTCAAGGAGTACGACTGGGGCTCGACCACCGAACTCGCGGCCCTGCTCGGGCTGCCGCCGGGGCCGCCCAGGGCCGAACTCTGGCTCGGCGCGCACCCGTCCGGGCCGTCCACCCTCGACCGGGGCGGCCGGACGTACACGCTGGCCGAGGTCCTCGACGCCGACCCGGTCGGTGAACTCGGCACGGCGACCGTGGACCGCTTCGGCCCCCGGCTGCCGTTCCTGCTCAAGCTGCTGTCGGCGCGCCGGGCGCTGTCCCTGCAGGTCCACCCGTCCGACGAGCAGGCCCGCCAGGGGTACGCCCGCCGCGACCCGCACTACGCCGACCCTTGGGCCAAACCCGAGCTGGTCGTCGCCCTGACCGAGTTCAGCGCCCTGGCCGGGCTGCGTCCGGCCGCCGAGGCGGCCGACCTGCTGGCCCGGCTGGCACTGCCGCAGCTCGCGCCGGTCGTCGCGGCACTCGGGCAGGGCGACGTCGCGGCCGCGCTGCACACCGTGCTGACCTGGCCGCGAACCGCGCGGCGCGAACTGGTCACCGCCGTCGCGGCCGCCGCCCGCGAGCTGGGCGGGCAGGACTTCGACGCCACGGCCCGACTGGCCGGCCAGCACCCCGACGACCCGGCCGTGCTCGCCCCGCTGCTGCTGCGCCGTCACACGCTGGCACCCGGGCAGGCCCTGTACCTGCCCGCCGGGGTGCTGCACACCTACCTCGGCGGCTTCGCGGTCGAGGTGATGGGCGCCTCCGACAACGTGCTGCGCGCCGGGCTGACCGGCAAACCGGTCGACGTCCCGGCGCTGCTGGCGATCACCGACGTGCGCGCCCAGCCCGGCCGCGTGGTCCCCGACGCCTCGGGCGTCTACCGGCCCGGCTGCCCCCAGTTCCGGCTGCACCACGTCAGCGGCTCGACGTCGCGGCTGGCCGGGGCGCTGCCCCGGATCCTGCTGTGTACCGGCGGCACCGTCACCGCAGGCGAGCACCGCCTGCACGCCGGGCAGGCGGTTTTCCTGCCTGCCCGCCACGACCCCCTCACCATCCGCGGTGAGGGCACGGCGTACTGCGCCGAACCCGGTATCTAGATCCTCCCCGTCCCCCACAAGGAGGTTCCACCATGCGCAACCGCACCGACCGAACCGGACCACCGAGCCTGCGCCGGGCACTGGCCCTGCTCGCGGCCATGGCACTGGCTCTGGTCCTGGCCCCGTCCGCCCCGGCCCAGGCGTTCCCCGCCTCGACCCGGGCTCAGCTGATCAGCTTCCTGAACGGCATCTCCGGGCAGAACATGCTGTCCGGCCAGCACAACCGCGAACCCAACTCCGACCCGACCAAGTACACCCGGGTCGCGCAGTCGATCACCGGGCAGACCCCGGGGCTATGGGGCGGCGACTTCCTGTTCGAGGCCGCCGACGTCAACGCCCGCCAGACGATGGTCAACGAGGCGATCCGGCAGTGGCAGGGCGGCTCGGTCGTCGCGCTGACCTGGCACATGTGCCCGCCGACGATCGGCAGCACGTGCAGCTGGAACGAGGCGGGCATCCTCGGCAGCCTGTCCGACAGCCAGTGGACCCAGCTGATCACCAACGGCTCCAGCCTCAACAACGCGTGGAAGAACCGCCTCGCCGAGGTCGTGCCCTACCTGCGGCAGCTGCAGAACGCCGGGGTGCCGGTGCTGTGGCGGCCGATCCACGAGATGAACGAGGGCTGGTCGTGGTGGGGCGGGCGCCCCGGCGCCAACGGCAGCCGCCGGCTCTACCAGATCACCTATGACTACTTCACCGGCCAGGGCCTGAACAACCTGGTGTGGGTGTGGAACGTCAAGGACGTCAACATGGGCTCGATCGGCGACTACTGGCCCGGCGCCTCGTACGTCGACGTCGCGTCGCTGGACATCTGGGTCAAGATGGAGCCGAGCCAGTCCGACTACCAGGCGATGCTCAACATCGCCGGGGGCAAGCCGATCGCGCTGGCCGAGGTCGGCCGGGTGCCGAGCCCGACCGTCATGAACGCCCAGCCCCGGTGGGCCTGGTGGATGGTGTGGGCCGAGTGGCTCACCGACCCGGCGTACAACAACAACGCCGCCGTGCAGGCGTCGTACTTCCACTCGCGGGTGTTCAACCGGGGCGAGTTCAGCATCGGCGGCGGTGGCGGCGGGTCCCGGACCGGCCCGATCACCGGCGTCGGCAGCGGTCGCTGCGTCGATGTCCCTGCCTCCAACAGCACCAACGGCACCCAGCTCCAGATCTGGACCTGCAACGGGACCGGCGCTCAGTCGTGGACCGTGGGGACTGACGGGACGGTGCGGGCGCTGGGCAAGTGCCTGGACGTCAACGGCGGGATCAATGCTGACGGTACGAAGGTGCAGATCTGGGACTGCGTCGCCGGCAACCAGAACCAGCAGTGGACCTACAACGCGACCACGAAGCGGCTGACCAACCCGGTGACGGGCAAGTGCCTGGACGCGACCGGTCAGGGCACCGCCGACGGCACCAAGTTGCAGATCTGGACCTGCAACGCGCAGACCAACCAGCAGTGGAACCTGCCCGCCTGAGGGCCTGACCAGCCGGTCGGCGGGCGGCTGCCCCGCCGCCCGCCGACCGGCCCACCCACTCGACAGGACGCAGCAGATGAGTTTCCGCAACGACAGCCCACCCGCCGGACCGGCGCCGTTCCGGTGGGGCGTGGCCACGTCGGCCTTCCAGATCGAGGGCGCGACCGGCGCCGACGGGCGCACCGCCTCGATCTGGGACACCTTCACCCGCCGCCCCGGTGCCATCGGCGACGGCAGCACCGCCGACACCGCGTGCGACCACTACCGGCGCATGCCGCAGGACGTGGCCCTGATCGCGGGGCTCGGCGTGGACACGTACCGCTTCTCGGTCTCCTGGCCCCGGGTGCAGCCCGGCGGGCGGGGGCCGGTCAACCCGGCCGGGATCGGGTTCTACGACCGGCTCGTCGACGAGCTGCTGGCACACGGGGTCGACCCGTGGGTGACGCTGTACCACTGGGACCTGCCGCAGGAGCTGGAGGACGCGGGCGGCTGGCCGCACCGGGACACCGCGTACCGGTTCGCCGACTACGCCGAGCTCGTGTTCGCGGCGCTGTCGGACCGGGTCGAGGTGTGGACCACCATCAACGAGCCCTGGTGCGTGGCCACGTACGGCTACGCCGACGGCATCCACGCCCCGGGCCGCCAGGACTTCCCGGCCGCGATGGCGGCCGCGCACCACCTGCTGCTCGGCCACGGCCTGGCGGTCTCGGCGATGCGTGCCGCAGCGACCCGGCCGCACCGGTTCGGGATCACCCTCAACCTCGGCAACGTCCTGGCCGTACCCGATGATGAAGCCGCCGCCGAGGCCGCTCGCTGCGCCGACGGCCTCAACAACCGGCTGTACCTCGACGCCCTCGTCCACGGCCGCTACCCGGCCGACGTCCTGGCCGACCTGGCCGAACGCGGCGTCGCCCTGCCGATCGCCGACGGCGACATGGCCGTCGTCGGGCAGCCGCTGGACGTGCTCGGCGTCAACTACTACTTCGACGCCACGCTGAACGCGGCCGGAGAGGTCCGCACCGGTCCGCTGACCGGCCTGGGCTGGCCGGTCACCCCGTCCGGACTGACCGAGCTGCTACTGCGGCTCAGCCGCGACTACCCGGGGCTGCCGCTGGTGATCACGGAGAACGGCGCGGCCTTCACCGACGAACCCGACGCGGACGGGTACGTCGAGGACACCGGCCGGGCCGCGTTCCTGCAGGCCCACGTGGACGCCGTCGACGCGGCACTCGCGCAGGGGGCCGACGTGCGGGGCTACTTCGTCTGGTCGCTGCTGGACAACTTCGAGTGGGGGCATGGCTACGGTCCCCGGTTCGGCATCGTCCGCGTCGACTACACCACCCAGCAGCGCACCCTCAAAGCCAGTGCCCACCGCTACCGCGAGATCATCGCCGGTCGCCGCTCCTGACGGGCGCTGCCCGCCCGAATCACGAACACCGCGATGCCGCCGAGCGCGGTACGGCACCTCACGCCGTTCAACAGGGAGAATTATCGTGAAATATAGAATTATGGTGGCGCGGCTGGGCCTGCTCGCCCTCACCGCCGGACTGCTATCCGTCACCGCCGCACCCGCCGCGGCCGCCGACCCGGTCGGACCGATCACCGGGCTGGCGGGCAAGTGCGTGGACGTGCCTGGAGCCGCCGCGACCAACGGCCTCCAGCTGCAGCTGTGGACCTGCACCGGCGGCACCGGACAGTCCTGGACCGTGGGGGCGGACGGCACGGTACGGGCCCTGGGCAAGTGCCTGGACGTCAACGGCGGCGTCAACGCCGACGGTACAAAGGTGCAGCTGTGGGACTGCACCGCCGGCAACACCCACCAGCGGTGGAGCTACAACGCGACCTCCTCGGCACTGGTCAACCCCGAGACCGGGCGGTGCCTCGACGCCACCGGCCAGTCCAGCGCAGACGGCACGAAACTGCAGCTCTGGGCCTGCAACGGGCAGACCAACCAGCGCTGGACCCTGCCCGGCGCACCCGCCACCGGCTCTGGGCCGATCACCGGCCTCGCGTCGGGCAGATGCGTGGACCTGCCCGCCACCGCGAACGGCACCCAGGCACAGCTGCTGACCTGCAACGGCGGCGCCTCCCAGACGTTCACCCCGGGCAGCGGCGCGACCCTGCGGGTACTCGGCAAGTGCCTGGACGTCAACGGCGGCGTCAACGCCGACGGCACGAAGGTGCAGCTGTGGGACTGCACCGCCGGCAACACCCACCAGCAGTGGGCCTACAGCGCGACGGGCAGGACGCTGGTGAACCCCGAGACCGGCAAGTGCCTCGACGCCGCCGGCCAGGGCACCGCCGACGGCACCAAGCTGCAGCTGTGGAGCTGCAACGGCCAGGCCAACCAGCAGTGGACCGTCCCGGACGGAACCTCCGGCCCGCTGCCGTGCACTCGCGCCTTCGGCTCGGGCGAGCGCACCGTGCCGGTCACCTTCAACGGCACCACCTACCAGGTCACCGTGTACGTCCCGACCGGGGTGGCTGCCGACGCGCGCCTGCCGCTGGTGCTCAACCTGCACGGCACCTCCGGCACCGGAAGCAACCAACTCGCCTACAGCGAGCTGAAGAGCGCGGCCGACGCGGGCCGGTTCCTGGTGGCCGCCCCCAACGGCGCGTTCGTTAACGGCAGCGGCTTCGCCTGGAACGTGCCCGGGGTCGGCAACCCGCCCGGCCGCGACGACGTCGCCTTCCTCGCCCAGGTGATCGCCACCATGACCGGCGGCACCCTGTGCGCCGACCGCACCCGCGTCTACCTGACCGGCTACTCCGGCGGCGGCCGGATGACCTCCGCCTTCGCCTGCGCGCGGCCGGACCTCGTCGCCGCGATCGCCCCGGTCGCGGGGCTGCGCGCCGGACGCCCCGACCCGGCCGACCCGACGCGGCCCGAAGCAGCCTCATGCCAGCCCACGCGGGCGGTACCCGTGATCGCGTTCCACGGGCAGCAGGACGCCACCAACCCGTACGCCGGGGGCGGCTCCGAGGCGTGGCGCTACTCGGTGCCGGTCGCGGCGCAGCGGTGGGCGGCCCTGAACACCTGCGGCGCTCCGGTGACCACCGCGGTCTCCGCGCACGTGTCACGGATCGCCTACCCGGGCTGCCGCGACGGCGCCGACGTGCAGCTGTACACGATCTCCGACGGCGGCCACACCTGGCCCGGCACCGCGCAGGCGTCACCGGGCAACGGCAACACCACCCGCGAGATCAGCGCCAACACCCTGATGTGGCAGTTCTTCCAGCGCTTCCGCCTGCCCTGAGCCCAGGCGGGGGAACCACCTCGGCGGCCGTCAGCCGAGCACCCGCACCTCCGCATCCCGAAAGGTGACCAGACCATGGCAACACGGCGACCCCTACGGCTGCTGGCAGCGGCGCTTCTCGCCGCCGCCGTCGGCCTGACCGCCGCACCGGCCCAGCCGGCGCTCGCGGCCCCGCCCGGCGCACCGGGCGTCACCCGGACCGACGTCATCAACTACTTCCAGAGCATCAGCGGCCGCAACTGGCTGTCGGGCCAGCAGGACGGCCCGAACAGCAACCCGACCCAGTGGACCAACAAGGTCCGCGACATCACCGGCCTGTTCCCCGGTGTGTGGGGCGGCGACTTCGGGTTCAGCCAGAGCGACATCGACAACCGGCAGCGCGTCTTCGACCAGGCCAAGGCCGCTTGGGCCGCCGGGACGATCCCGGCGATCACCTGGCACGCGTGCGTACCGCTGGTGGCCGTCTGCAACTTCGAGGGCGGCAGCTGGCCGGTGAAGGGCAGCTGGCTGTCCGACAGCCAGTGGACCGAGCTCGTCACCGACGGGACCGCGCTGAACACGTCCTGGAAGCGGCGCCTGGACCAGACCGCGCCCTACTTCCAGCAGCTCAAGGACGCGGGCATCCCGGTGCTGTTCCGGCCCTCGCACGAGATGAACGAGGGCTGGGCGTGGTGGGGCGGGCGCCCCGGCGCCAACGGCAGCCGCAAGCTGTACCAGATCACCCATGACTACCTGGTCGGGCGCGGGTTCAGCAACATCGTCTGGGTCTGGAACGTCAAGGACGTGGCCGGCGGTGCCGCCCGGGTCGCCGACTACTACCCGGGTGACGCCTACGTGGACCTCGTGACGCTCGACGTGTGGGTGCAGTACTTCCCGTCGACCGAGTGGTACCAGGCGATCCTGAACGTCTCGCACGGCAAGCCGATCGCCCTGGCCGAGGTGGGCCGCACACCGACTCCGGCGCAGATGGCGGCCCAGCCGCGCTGGACCTATTTCAGCGTATGGATGGACTGGCTGATCAAGCCCGAGTACAACACCAACGACGGGGTCAAGGCCAGCTACTACGACCCGCGCGTGCTCAACCGGGGCGAGATATCCATCCCGGTCGGCAACCAGCCGCCGGGCGGCACCGGCCCGATCACCGGCGTCGGCTCAGGCCGGTGCGTCGACATCCCCGGCGCCGCGACCGCAAACGGGCTGCAGGTCCAGCTGTGGACGTGCAACGGGACGGGTGCGCAGTCGTGGACGGTCGGGACCGACGGGACGGTGCGGGCGCTGGGCAAGTGCCTGGACGTCAACGGCGGGATCAATGCTGACGGTACGAAGGTGCAGATCTGGGACTGTACGGCGGGCAACGCCAACCAGCAGTGGACGTACAACGCCTCGACAAAGCGGCTGACCAACCCGGTGACGGGCAAGTGTCTCGACGCGACCGGTCAGGGCACCGCCGACGGCACCAAGTTGCAGATCTGGACCTGCAACGCGCAGGCCAACCAGCAGTGGAATCTGCCCGCCTGAGGGCCTGACCAGCCGGTCGGCGGGCGGCTGCCCCGCCGACCGGACCCGGCCCAGTCGACAGGACCACATCGGATGCGCGGTGACCAGGGCACCGTCGCCGACCCGGCAGCATTCAGATGACCGAGCGGCGCCTGGACCCTGACGATCGGGTCCAGGCGCCCCGCATGTCAGTTCCGGACCCGGGTCAGTTCGACCTGGTAGTCCGAGCCGTACAGCAGCATGGTCTCTCCCGCGCAGCTGTACTGCTCCGGAGAGGCGCTGGCCGGGAGGTCGGCGCTCGCCAGGACGGTGCCGTCCAGACGCGTCACCACGGTGCCGCGCGGGGTCCAGTCCCCGTAGGTGATCGTCGACCCGTCCGCCCGGTACGAGCCGCTGGCGCCGCCCTGGACCGTGATCTCCAGCAGATGACCCGTCGACGTCGCGCGTAGCGGTGTGGCCTGCGCGTAGTCGATCGTGATCGTGCCGTCGGCGTGGAAGGACTGCCGGGTGCCGCTACCGGTGAACCGCACCGTGCCGACGTCGGCGATGTCCAGGTCGAGGATGTCGCTGGTTTCGGTCCAGTCGCCCACCAGGCATGACTGCGCGGTCGCCGGGTTCTGCTCGCTGTCCGCCGAGTTCCAGTAGCCGATGTTGTGCGGCACCACGACGACCGCCGCGGCGAGCAGCGAAGCGCTGAGCAACGCCATCGTGGCGAGCACCGGCCAGCGGGCGGCCCGCGCCGGGTGCGGGCGTCGCAGCCGACGGCCGATCAACGCGCCCGCCAGCACCGCCGGAATCGCCACGGCGAGCCCGATGACGAGCAGCGTGTGCACGTAGCCGGCGAGCTCGGCGGCGGAGAAGGCGGGCGGGGTGCAGCGGCCGCTGCCGCCGGACAGTTGGATGCAGCGGGTCACCGTGTAGGTGGCGAGCAGGCCGAGGCTGGCGACGACGGCCACGACGGTCGTGGCCAGCGCACCCAGCGCGGGCCGGCCGGTGCGGCTGCGGGCGGCGACGACACAGGCGGCCACGCCGGCGGCCACCACCGCGACGGCCCAGTACGTGTTGAGGAATACCAGCGCGAAGAACGGCGGCATGTCGGCGGTGAGCGGCGGGTTGGCCCGGACCTGGGCCGGCAGTAGGGCCTTGGCGGTGAACGCGGCGGCGACGCCGAGGACGACGACGGCCAGCCCGGCCACCGCGCCGACGCGCAGGGCGACGCCGAATGCCGGGCCGCCGTCGCCACCTATCGCGGTGCCCGCAGCTGCGGCGCCGCCGAGGTCGGCCGGTGGCGCGGACCGGTGCGGGCGCAGCAGCGCGGGGACCGCCCAGAGGCCGACGAGCGCGACGGTGAACAGGGGATTCTCGATCACGTACCGCAGCGGCAGGTACTGCGCGCCAGTGACGTGCGATAGCGCGGCGAACCAACCGATGTCACCGCCGGGCTCGGGGGTGCCCCCCGGTAGCACGGCCACGATCAGACCGCCCAGCAGGAACGCGTGCCACAGCGCGAACAGCGGCGCGCCGAGGGCGACCGAAGCGGTCACCACGACCGCCTGCGCCCTGCCGCGCCGGGCCGCGCGCAGGCCGCCCCGGGCGACCGAGTGCGTCCACGCCGCCAGTGCCGCGCCGCCCACGAGCAGCAGGACGAGACCGACCAGCAGACCGGGGCGGTCCAGTGCCGCTCCGCTGGTCGTCGCCGACAGCAGCGTCAGCGGCAGCGCGGCGGCGTATCCGGCGACCAGCGCGACGGGCGGACCGAGCCAATCGCGTGCTTTCGGCGGCCGGTCCGGGTCTGCGACAGCGGTCCGCCACATCGCGGCGGCCAGCGCGCCCGCGGCCAGGACCCCCGCCGGCAGGCCGCTGAGCGCGAAGCCGAGCAGGGCCTTCGGTGCGACGCTCGCGGCGAGCAGGCTGGCGTTGAGCGCGGCGAGCGCGGCGGTGAACCCGACGCCGGCCATCTCCCACACGCCGGTACGCAGCAGCCGGCCGGGGGAGTCGATCGCGGCCAGCCGCGCCGCCGGCGACGGATGTGTGCCCAGCCGTGAGGTCAGCCGCCGCCACGGACCGGCCGGTCGGGGCAGGCCGGCGAGCACCGACCGCAGCGCCGTGGCGTCGGCGCCGGCGGCGCTTCGCGCGTCGGCGTGCAGCTCACGGGTACGCAGGATCGCGTTGCGGGTCAGGTAGACCACGACCGTCAGCGCGGCCACGGCGCCCACCCGGTACGCGATCTGGGCGCCGTGTCCGGCGAACCGGTCGGCCGACCAGCGCAGCGGCGTGTAGAACAGTGCCGGGTGGAGGAGCAGCGCCGCGAACGGCAGCAACCCGGCGAGCACGAACGCGCGCCACAGCGCGATGCTGAAGTAGGTGCTGGCGACGTCACGGTTGCCGAGGTGGGCCAGCTCGTGCCGCACTACGGCGCGCACCGCGTCCGGATCCGTCCCGTAACGCATGATCAGCCCGGCGTCGAGCACGACCGCGGGCCGCCATGGCAGGCCGAACGCCTGGCCGCCCGCGGTCGCGGCGCGCGGGTCCAGCAGCCAGCGCGGCGCGCGGACCAGACCGACCTGTGCCGGCAGGCGATCCAGGTCGGCGACGAGGTCCGCGCTGTCGGGGCCGGCCAGCGGCAGCAGGCCGCGGCTGCGGGTGATCCACCACGGGTGCAGCAGGTACAGCAGGGTGGCGAGCAGGAACACCACGCCCACGCCGACGGCGATCCACGCCGCCTGGTCCAGGTAGAGCGGCTGGGTGCAGCGGCTCAACCGGCCGACGGCGGGGACCAGCCGGTCGGTGAAGTCCGCGACCGTGACGACGGGCGGGTCGAACTGCTGCCGCTCGGCACCGAAACAGGTGGTCAGCACGGTCTGGAACAGCCGTGCCTTCGCCGGCACCGCCAGATACACCCAGCTGAACACCGACACGCTGGAGGCGAGGACTGCGGCCACCAGCAGCAGGAACCGGCTCGCGGTCCCGGTCGGCGCTCGGGCGCCCGCCGGGAAGGTCACCGGCCGCTTCCGCGCAGCACGCCCTCGCCGACCACGGCGACGGCGAGCCGGTCGGCCCGCTCGGGCGCCATCCTCGCGTGCCGGACCAGCACCGACTCGACGATCCTCGCGACCTCGGCCCACTGCGCGGCAGTCAGCGCCACATCGTCATCCCCAGGCTCGGTCGGCGCCGAGCCGCGAGCCTGAGCTCCGCCCGGACCGTCCGTGTCGGCCGAGGGCTGCTTCTTCGCGAACAGCCTGCGCAGCACAGCCGCCGTGGCGGCCCCGCCGCGCAGCACCGCCTGCCCGCCGAGATAGGCGATGACCTCGACGGACGCCTCCATCAGCACCGGCACCAGCAGCAGTTCGAGGCCGGTCAGCCCGAACTGCAGGGGCCGGCCCTTGGCGTCCTGTCCGGCCAGTGCCCGGGCCGGATGGTCGAGATAGGACCGCGCCTGCTGGGCGAAGATCAGCCGGGCCGCTGACTGCTCGGGCTCCACCTGCACGATGCGCTCGAACATCACCCGCGCCAGTTCGACGGCAAGCTGCTCGTCCGTCGGAGAGGTCCCGCCCATGCCGCCTCGTTCCATCGCCGCACCGCTGCTGACCGTCGTCAGTTTAGAGAGGCCGTACGCAGATCAATGCCTGCCGACCAAGGATCGAACCGGTCGGATAGGCGACTGCGCCGGTATGGCCGGTGGGGTCTACCCCGCCCGGCGCGCCAGGCACAGGGCGGTGGTCAGCTTCTGCTCGACGACACCGCCGCGCTCGTCGACCAGCTCGCCCAGCGCCTGGTGCAGGCGGTGCCGCCGCTGTTCCGGCAGCATCCGGTGGCCGGAGAACGTGGTCAGCAGGGTCAGGTAGCGGGCGGTCTCGTACGGCACCACGCTGACGATCAGCTGCTGCTCGACGTCGGTGAACAGCGGCGAGACGCGCAGCTCCGAGGTGTGGAACGAGTCGGGGTGCTGCGCGCTGGCAGGCAGGCCGGGCTTGTCGGCGATCTCCGGCGCCAACCGCTGGTACACCACGTCCATGGCCGCCTTCAGCCCGTCGTCGGCGAACCCGAACTCGTGCCCGAACGCGGCGAACACCCCGCCCGGGGCCAGTGCGGCGGCGGCCAGGCGGGTGCGCACCGTGCGGTCGACCCAGTGCCACGCCTGCGCGCTGGCCAGCAGCTCCACCCCGCCGGGCGGCGGCGACCAGTCCTCGAACCGGCTGACCACGACCGACACCAGGTCGTCCCCGGCGAAGCGCCGGGCCAGCACCCCGGCCATCGCCGGGTCAGGCTCGACGCAGGTCAACGGCCGTTCGAGGGTACGCAGCAGCGCCGTCCCCTTGCCCGTGCCCGCCCCCGACTCGACCACGCCCGACGGCACGCCCCCCGCGTACGCGGTGATCCGCTCCAGCACCTCCGCCGGGTAGCCGGGCCGTACGTCGTCATAGGCCTCGGCGACCTCGCCGAAGACCCGCCGCTGGTCGCGTGGTGTCGTCATGGCCGAACCCTAACCAGTGCCGCCGATCACACGAAAGTGGATAAAGCATCGCTGGACGCCGCTCGTACTGACATTTACACTCATCCATCAGGTCTGCTCGCTGCGGGTGCGGCGAGGCGGATCCGGGAGCCGGGGCTGTTCCGCCCCAGCCGCGCACCGGGCGCCGGCTGGTCTGACAGCGCACCCAGCCGCTGCGGCCACCTGCCGCGCGGCCTCCCGGAAGGACCATCCATGCACCTGTCCGCACGATGGCGCGCGTCCGCCGCCGCCATCCTCGCCGCGGTCACCGCCGCGGGCGTCGGGGCCGTCGTCGCCGCCGCGCCCGCCGCCAACGCCGCCGCGGCCTGCCAGGTCACCTACCGCGCCGACCAGTGGACCGGCGGCTTCGTCGGCTACGTGAAACTCATCGCGGGCGACACCGCCATCCACGGCTGGACCATCGGCTGGACCTGGCCCGGCGACCAGAAGATCACCAACGGGTGGAACGCGACGGTGACCCAGTCCGGCACCGCGGTCACCGCGGTCAACCTCGCGTACAACGCCGACCTGGCGCCCGGGGCGTCCCTGGAGTTCGGCATGCAGGGCACCTGGACCAGCAGCAACACCGCCCCGACCGCGTTCACGGTCAACGGCGCGCCCTGCGGCGCCAGCCCGTCGCCGTCGGCCTCACCCAGCGCGTCGCGCAGCGGTTCGCCCAGCCCGTCGGCGAGCCCGTCGCGCAGCGCGTCGCCGTCGCCGAGCGTCTCGCCGAGCCGCTCGGCGAGCCCGTCGCCGTCCGGCCCGCCGCCCACCGGCTGCACCGGGGCGCTGTGGTGCGACGGGTTCGAGACCCAGACCGGCACCGTCCCGTCCGGGGCGTGGACGCTGGTTTACCCGGACTGCCAGGGCACCGGCACCGCCGTCGTCGACAGCACCGTGGCCCGTACCGGCAGCAGGTCGATCCGGGTCGACGGCGCGGAAGGGTACTGCAACCACGTGTTCGTGAAGTCGACGCGTGACTTCAGCGCCCTGGGCGGGGTCTGGTACGGCCGCTTCTACGTCCGGCACACCACCGCGCTGCCGGCCTCGCACGTCACGTTCCTGGCCATGAAGGACGCCGCCGACGGCAACCGCGACCTGCGCGTGGGCGGCCAGAACGCGGCTCTGCAGTGGAACCGGCAGTCCGACGACGCGACCCTGCCCGAGCAGAGCCCGGCCGGGGTGGCCCAGAGCCGCCCGCTGCCGGTCGACCGCTGGGTCTGCGTCGAACTGCGCGTCGACGGCCCGGCCGGGCAGGTGCAGACCTGGACCGACGGCTCCGAGGTGACCGGCCTGCGGGTCGACGGCGTGCCCACCGCCGACGTGGACCGGCAGTGGCTCAGCCGCGCCAACTGGCGTCCGAACCTGACCGACCTGCGGCTGGGCTGGGAGAGCTACGGCGTCGGCGCGGACCGCCTCTGGTTCGACGACATCGCCTGGGGCGGCACCCGCATCGGCTGCTGACCCGCGCACGAGCTGATCGGCGCCGAACCGTGCACGGCTTCGGCGCCGATCAGCGTCCGCCTCACCCGGCCCAGATCGCGACGACCTCCCCGGCCGCGATCTGGGGCGGGTTGGGCAGCAGCGGGGCCAGGTTCTCCTTCACCCAGGCCGCGGCCCGCGCGTTCGACTCCTGCGCGCCGGCCTGGCTTTCGAAGACGCTCGTCGACACCATCACGCCGTCTCCGGCGTCGACCCAGTAGTAGGCCAGCAGGCCCGGAACCGCCCTGATGATCGGGACGAACCCCTCCTGCACCCGCCGCCCCGCCTCACGGGGATCGGTCACACCCTCGTATCGACGTACCGTCACATACATGTGGCTCTGCCTTCCTGAGCGCGGATCAGGTGGCGTCCGGCGCGGCGATCGCAGGGCTGGCCCCGAGATCGGGCCGCGTCTCCAGCGTAGGACGGTGGCGGATCGGCCGGACCGCGGTTGCCCGAAGTCGGGGCCACCTCGCCGGTCCGCCGGGTTCCCGACCTCGCAACGCCCTAGGCTGGGCATATGTCCGAGCAGACACGCGTGCTCGTCACCGGGGCGACGGGGTATATCGGCGGGCGCCTCGCGCCGCGCCTCATCGAGGCCGGGCACCGGGTACGGTGCGTGACCCGGTCGGCCAACCGCCTGCGCGACGTGCCCTGGGCGGCCAAGGCGGAGATCGTCACCGGAGACCTGCTGGACGCCGACGACATGCGCGCCGCGCTCGACGGCATCGACGTCGCGTACTACCTGGTGCACTCGCTGGGCTCGCGCGACTTCGAGCGGATCGACCGCCGCGCCGCGCAGACCTTCGCCGCCGCCGCCCGCCGCGCGGGCGTGAAGCGCATCGTGTACCTGGGCGGACCGGCGCCGCACGAGACCGACGACGGCGAGATCTCGCCGCATCTGCGCTCGCGCGAGGAGGTCGGGGCGATCCTGACCGCCTCCGGTGTGCCGACCGTGACGCTGCGCGCCGCGGTGATCATCGGGTCGGGCTCGGCCTCGTTCGAGATGCTGCGGTACCTGACCGAACGGCTGCCCGTCATGGTCACCCCGCGCTGGGTGGACAACCGCATCCAGCCGATCGCGGTCCGCGACGTGCTGCACTACCTGGTCGCGTTCGCGAGCGTGCCCGACGACCTGAACCGCTCGTTCGACATCGGCGGCCCGGACGTGCTCACCTTCCGCGACATGATGCACCGGTACGCCAGGGTCGCCGGGCTGACCCCGCGCGTGATCATGGGCGTGCGCACGCTCTCGCCCTGGCTGAGCTCGCAGTGGGTCGGGCTGGTCACGCCAGTGCCCGGTGCGCTGGCCAAGCCGCTGGTGGCCAGCCTGGTGCACGAGGCGGTCTGCCGGGAGCACGACATCGAGGCGTACGTGCCGCCGCCGCCCGGCGGGCTCAAGGGCTTCGACGAGGCCGTCGCGCTGGCCCTGGTCAAGATCCGTGACGCGGACGTGGAGACGCGCTGGTCGAACGCCGTCTGGACCGGTGCGCCCGCCGAGCCGCTGCCCACCGACCCCGACTGGTCCGGCGGCAGCGTGTACCTGGACAACCGGACGCGGCAGGTCGCCGCACCCGCGAGCGCGCTGTGGTCGGTGGTCACCGGCATCGGCGGCGAGACCGGCTGGTACTCGTACCCGCTGGCCTGGGCGCTGCGGGGCTGGTTCGACCGGCTCATCGGCGGGGTGGGGCTGCGCCGCGGCCGCCGCGACCCGGTCGCCCTGTACGTCGGGGAGGCGCTGGACTTCTGGCGGGTCGAGGAGATCGAGCCGGGGCGCCTGCTGCGCCTGCGCGCCGAGATGCGGCTGCCCGGCCGGGCCTGGCTGGAACTGCGGGTGACCCCCGACCCGGCCCGCGACGGGCACAGCCGGTACGACCAGCGGGCCGTGTTCATCCCGCGCGGGCTGGCCGGGCACGCGTACTGGTGGACGATCGTGCCCTTCCACGCCCTGATCTTCGGGGGCATGGCCCGCAACATCGCGCGCGCCGCCGAGCGGACGGCCGGTCAGTCCCGGGCGAGCGCCTGGGCCAGCAGGTCGACCAGTTCCCGCCCGCAGGCGCCGTCAGGGTCCTTGTCCGGGTTGTAGCAGCCCAGCGACAGCCCGGCCAGGGCGGTGGTGCCCAGCAGCGGCCGCAGCAGCGCGCCGAGTTCGGGCAGGCTGAGCCCGCCGGGCATGAGATAGTCGGTGGCCGGGAAGGCGGCCTGGTCGAGCACGTCCACGTCCAGGTGCACCCAGTAGCGGCCGGTCGCGGCGGACAGCTCGGCGCAGGTGTGCAGCCCGGCGGCGGCCATCCCGTCGGCGCGCAGCGCGTCGGGCGTCCGCTCCGGCTGGTGGCCGAGGTGCTCGGGCAGGGCGGTGGCGTAGGTGAGCGCCTCGGCGCGGTCCCGGGGGCCGAGCAGGGCGAGCTGTCCGGGCGCCAGCAGCGGCGCGCCCACGTCGGCGGCCCAGGCGGCCGGGCCGAGGCCGGTGACCACGGCGATCGGCATGTCGGCCGGTTCGCCGGTGGGGGAGGTGCGGCCGTCGTACAGGTCGAGGTGGCCGTCGAGGTAGGCCAGGGCGGTCGGGCCGAGCGCGTCGCGGGCACCGGCCAGGGCGCCGGGCAGCAGGGTGCAGCAGCCGCCGATGACCAGCGGGATGCGGTCGGAGCCGACCAGGTCGCGTACGGCGGTCCGGACCGCCGAGGTCACCTCGCGCACCGACGCCCACGCCAGCACCCCGGTGCTCGGGTCGCGGTCGCGCCCGACCAGCCGCACCGCCAGGTCCCCGGCGTCGGCCGCCCCGACGGCGCGGACCAGTCCGGCGCCGCGCAGCGCGGCGGGGGACAGCTCGGTGCCGAACGGCGGGTCGCCCGCCTCGGGCACGCCCACGCAGTCGATCGGCACCCCGAGCACGGTGGGCCACCGCTCGTCGATCATCCTGCCAGTCTGGATGTCCCCGCGGACCTGGGCAAGCGCGACACAGATCGCAACTTGACTCGCCTGCCCGGTAACGCGCAGGCCGTGAGCGCCCTTCCGCAACGGACGCAGTGTGCCGCTCGATCTCGGCTCGTACCGTGTTCGCGGAGTGGCCTGACCGCCGTCGTAATACCACAGTGGAATCGGTCGGGGATAGACCCTTCCGTGATGGATTACGTAGATTTGCTCACTCGGATGACACATCGGCCTGCTCGGGTGAGCATAAGTCTCGATAGCGCAGACACAATGTACTGGTGACAGCACCATTCTCGACCGGACCGGTGACCCCGGCGCAGGAGGGCCACCTCAAGCGGCGCGTACCGATCTGGGTATGGGTCGCCGGCAACGTGCTAGGGATAGTGCTCGCCATCGCGGTTACGGCCGATGCCTTCGCGCGGCCGGACGACCCGCTGGTGATGGGAGTCATGGTCGGGCTGTGTATCTATACCAGCCTCAGACTCCTGGCGGCGCCCCTGGAGTGGTACCTGACCCGCCAGTACGCGTACCGGTCCATTGCCGTCGTCCACCTGGTGGGCGTTGGCATGGCACTCATGGTCGTCACGAGTCCGTCGCAGCAGAAGACGACGCAATTGTTCGCAGACGAGCCGCTGAGTTTCATGATCGGCGTTTATCTGATGACATCGACCGCTGGCCTGTTCGTCGCGGCCGGGATCGCACTTGTCAAGGCTGTACGTCGCAAGGGGCGTCCGCCGGAGCGCCGCGGCGGTCTCACCCTCGGGGCGATCTCGGCGGTGTCATGGTTCAACACCGTCTTCCTCATCGCGGCGGCGATTCTGATCGCGCCCAGCCTGGCCGCGCAGTCGGATGCGACGGTGGTGTTCGGCTTCCTCGGCGGGCTCATGATCGCCGTGCTGCTCAGGCTGCCAGGTGTCCTGGCCGAGTGGTGGCTGACCAAGCGCAAGTTGCACACGTTCGTCTACGCCGTGCACGTCATCGCGGGGCTGTTGACGGGTGCGATCAGCCTTACCGGTCCGTCGCCCGATGCGGAGGCGGCAAGCACGCCCCTGGATGCGGGTGGAATAGTCGCTATCTACCTCATGATCGCCTCGGCCGGGCTGCTGTGTGTCGTGGCTGTCGCTGCACCCGTCCGCGCGCTGATCCGGCGTACCGCTCCCGGAACGGAGATTCCGTCCTCCCTGCCGGATCTCTCGCCTGTCCCGCCGGTGATGCCCGCTCCGGTCATCGAGGCACCGTCCACTCGACGGACCTACTCCAGCGTGCCGCCAGAGCGTTCTCCAGTGTCCAACCCCGCAGTCATGCAGTCCTGGACGGCGCCTGTGAAGGCGCCGTCACCGGATGACGTGAGGCTGCAGGCCGTCGGACCCCGACTGGAGAGCCCGCCGTCCGCGCTGGTGGATGAGCGAGCCCGGCAGTCACCGCCGTCGGCGATGCCGACCGCCGCGGAGCCGACTCGGCTGGCTGGCGCAGCGCGGGCTCCGGAGGAGCCGCATGAACGAGCGGCGCGGATCCGCAATGAAGTGGCCACGGCCTTGGGAATCGTCGTCGGGCTGGCCAGCCTGGTGCAGGGTGTCGACAGCGCGGACCCGTTCCGCACGGTGGTCGTGGCCGCGTTGGTGGGTGTGGTCGGTCTCGGCGCGATCTATCTCGTAACCATTCGAAAGTAGGTCCCGGCCGTGCGGGCTTGCCGGCGAGCTGAATCGGACAGCAGGTGACCGAGCTGCCGTGAGGTATCGCCGTCCGCCTCGCGTCGACGGGCGGCGATGCCGTGGCGGGAGCTAGGCGGCCGACTCCCGGCGCACCACCGCTTCGGTCTGCGGGCTGCTCAACCCGGACTCGTGCAGGAGGCTGACCGCCTCTCCTTCGTCCATGGCCAGCACGCCGAGCAGCAGATGCTCCGCTCCGATGTGCTCATGGCCGAGGCGCAGCGACTCTCGGTGCCCGAGCTCCAGCGCCTTCTTGCCCGCTCCGGAGAACGGTACCGGCCCGGTGGATTCCCGTCCGGTGGAGGGGAACCGTGCGGCGAGCATCGCCTGCACCGCCTGCGGGGTGGTGCCCGCGTCGGTGATGGCCGCGATGGCGGGGGTGCCGGGCACGCTCAGCAGCCCGAGCAGGACGTGCTCGGGGCCGAGGTGCTCGTGCCCGGCCAGGCGGGCCACCTCCTGCGCCTGCACCAGGGTCTGGCGGGCGGCGTCGTCGTAGCGGGCGAAGACCCGCAGGTCGCTCTCGCCGCCCTCCTTGGGCACGAAGCGCTTCTGCGCGGCCTGCTTGGTGACGCCCATGCTCTGGCCGATGTCGGTCCAGGAGGCGCCGGAGTGGCGGGCCCGGTCCACGAAGTGGCCGATGAGGTGGTCGGCCAGCTCGCCGAGGTGCTGCCCGAGCAGCACTGCGTCGCTGAGCTGCGACAGCGGGTCCCCGTCCGGGTGCCGCTGCTTGATGACGGTGATGAGGTCGTCGAGCCTCGGAGTGTCAGCCATGCCGTCAACCATAGGTTGACGGGTCCTTGGCGTCAACCATAGGTTGACGATGAGATCACACCGCCGGACCGGGCACTGCGAGGGCTCGCCTCAGTACGGTCGAAGCATGCGCGACATCAGCGGTCGGGACGACATCGCCACCCTCGTGGAGACCTTCTACCGGCGCGCCTTCGCCGATCCGCTGCTCGGCCCGATCTTCGTCGACATCGTCCGGATGGACCTGGCCGCGCACCTGCCGACCATGGTCGACTTCTGGGAGACCGTGCTGCTGCACGCCAAGAGCTACCGGGGCAACACGCTGCAGGTGCACGTGGCGCTGCACGAGCGGGCCCCGCTGCGCGGCGACCACTTCCTGCGCTGGCTCCAGCTCTGGCACGCCACTCTCGACGACCTGTTCACCGGCCCGGTGGCCGAGCTGGCCAAGACCCAGTCCACCCGGATGGGCTGGTCGCTGCAGCGGCGCCTGGGCGGCGGCACCGGCAGCGAGTTCACCACGATCGGCGTACGCGCAGGGGCCTGACCAGCCGAAAAGCGGCCCGCTGCCGAGTCCCGCCCATAGGGTGGTCTCGTGGGCGGGGGCGCGAAGCGGTTCTTTCCGCGCGACAGCGTGGAGTTCGGTCGCGTGATCAACTTCAGTGACGGCCTGTTCGCCATCGCCATGACGCTGCTGGTCGTCGAGGTCGGCGTGCCGAAACTGCTGCACGAGAACGACGTCCGCGAGCTGGCCGACGACCTCGCCGACCTGATCCCGAACTTCGTCGGCTTCTTCCTGTCCTTCGCCGTCATCGGCCGGTACTGGGTCGCCCACCACCAGATGTTCAGCCTGCTGCGCGGCGTCGACACGGGTCTGATCGTGCGCAACCTGGTCTACCTGGCCTTCGTGGCGTTCCTGCCGTTCCCGACCGCGCTGCTCGGCGACTACTTCGGCAACCCCCTGGCCGTCACCGTGTACGCCGCCGTCGCCGCGGTCGTGAGCGGCCTGGAGGTGGTGCTGCTGCGCCACGCGTACCGCGCGGGCCTGCTGCGGGTGCGGATCGGCCCCGACGTGCTGCGGTGGGGTACCGTCGCGTCGGTGTCGCCGGTGGTGCTGTTCGCACTGTCCATCCCGGTGGCCTACTGGAACACGACCGCCGCCGTCGCGGTGTGGTTCCTCTCCGTCCCGTTCGGCATCTTCATGGACCGCCACCGCCCCGAGGGCGCCGAACTCCTCCAGGGCTGAGCGCCCGCGCTCTTCGCTCGGCGCGCGTCGCTCGCGGCTCGCGGCTCGCGGCTCGCGGCTCGCGATGATCGCGGTCTGAGGTCGGAACCTCGGCTGGTGTCGCATGTTCTGACCGGAGGCACTGTTCATCGGCCGCAGTGAGGCTGGAGATCGCGAGTTGCGGTCACCACGCCGTGGCTCGGCGCGTGGTAGCGTGCGCGCGTGACCGTACGCATCGATGGCTGGTGGCCCGCCCCCTAGGCGGACCAGTCTGATGCGCATCCATCGGCCGCCTCTCCCGGAGGCGGCCGATGTCGTTCGTTCCCGCCTCCGAGGGTCGGCTCCACCTCGAAGGACAGGCTATGCACGACTGGTCCGCCATCCTCGCCGAGCTGATCGCCGGCCGCGACCTCACCTCCGACGCAGTCGTCTGGGCGATGGGCGAGGTGGTGCGCGGCGACGCGACCCCGGCCCGGCTGGCCGCCTTCCTCGTCGCGCTGCGCGCCAAGGGCGAGTCGGCGGGCGAGGTCGCGGCGGCCGCCGACGGGCTGCTCGCGCACGCCGTCCAGGTCACCGTGCCGGGCACGGTCATGGACATCGCGGGTACGGGCGGTGACGGCACCGGCGCCGTCAACATCTCCACGATGGTGGCCCTCGTCGTGGCGGCGACCGGCATCACCGTGGTCAAGCACGGCGGTCGGGCGTCGTCGTCGCCGTCGGCGGGCTCCGGCGACGTGATCGAGGCGCTCGGCATCCCGGTGGATCTGACGCCCGATCAGGTCGCGTCCGCCGTGGCGGAGAAGGGCGTCGCCTACCTGCTCGCGTCGCGGACGCACCCCGGCATGCGCCACGCCGGTCCGGTCCGGCGGGAGCTGGGCGTGCCGACGATCTTCAACCTGCTCGGGCCGCTGCTCAATCCGGTACGCCCGACGCACCAGCTGGTCGGCGTGGCCGACGCGCGGTTCCTGCCGGTGCTAGCGGACGTGGTCGCGGCGCGCGGCACGAGAGCGCTGGTGGTCCGGGGCGGCGACGGCCTGGACAAGCTCACCACCACCACGACCTCCCAGGTCATCGAGGTCGGAGCGGGGCCGGTCCGGCATACCGTGCTGGATCCGCGCAATTTCGGCCTGCCGCTGGCCGAGCCCGCGGCCCTGCGCGGCGGCGATGCGGCGGCCAACGCCGCGGTGGTGCGGGCGGTGCTGGCGGGCGCGCCCGGCCCGGTGCGCGACGTGGTGCTGCTGAACGCGGCGGCCGCCCGTGCCACGACGCTGGACGGCGACCTCGAGGAGCGGATCGCCGCCGCACTCCTCGACTGTGCGCGGGCGATCGACAGCGGTGCCGCCGAGGCGGTGCTGGCGCGGTTGTGCGAAAGGCCGGTGCCGCCCGGCTCGCTCAGGCGGCGACGAACGCGTGCGGCGGGTAGACCTGCGCCTGGTCGGTGACGCCGACCTCGGCCAGGATCGGCTTCAGGATCTCGCCGAACCGCTGGCACGCCTCCTCGGACTCCCACACGTCGACCACCCGGAAGCCGTGCGGGCTCTGCCCGGCGACGTGCATCAGCAGGCCGCTGACGGGCCAGTCCGCGACGCTCTGCATGCGACCGCTGCCGCCCGTCAGGCGCAGGACGATCTGGTCGTACCGCTCCTGGGTCAGTGTCGGGCCCTCGTGTATCAGCACGACCGCCATGGAGATCCCCCGTCCGATCCTGATAGTGGCATCAGCATAGTTCCGGTGATCGACCAATCCCGGCTAGTTTCGGCGAACTAGTTCCTGTTTGTCCATGTTTTGGCACGATGGGGCGGACCCGACAGGAGGCTTCACATGACACCAACCGCGACGACGTGGTCGCCGGTACGCAAGACGCTCGCGGCAGCCGGGCTGTCCGCGCTCGCGCTGCTGACCGCCGCGGCGGCCGCCACGGCCGCGCCGGTGCCCGCGCCCCACCCGCCCGGCGCCCTCGGCACCCTGGACCCGGGCTTCGGCACCGGCGGCACCGTCGTGACCCGATTCCCGGACATCGCGGCCGGAGCCAGCGGCATCGCCCTGCAGGGTGACGCGATCATCGCCGTCGGCGGCGCGCTGCAGGACGGCAACGCCGACTTCCTGCTCGCCCGCTACCGCGCCGACGGCGGCCTCGACCGCGCATTCGGCGCCGGCGGCCAGGTGGTGACCCCGTTCAACCTCGTGCAGGGCGCCGGCGGAGCCGAGGCGGTCGCCGTCCAGAAGGACCGGCGCATCGTCGTGGTCGGCACCGCGGGCCTGGGTACGGACACCGAGATCGGCTTCGCGGTGGTCCGGTACCGGCCCGACGGCCGACTGGACCGGAGCTTCGGCGGCGACGGCGTCGTGGTGAGCCCGGTCGGTGCCGGTGGCGACGCCGGGGCCAGTGACGTGGTGGTCCAGCCCGACGGCAGGATCGTCGTGGTGGGCGGGGCGAACGACGCGTCAGGCGACGCCGTCTTCGCCGCCGCCCGCTACCTGAAGGACGGGACCCCGGACCCCGACTTCGGCACCGGCGGCACGACCCTGGTGCACATCCCGGGCGGCGACGCCATGGCCACAGCAGTGACTCTGCAACCGGACGGAAAGATCATCCTTGCGGGTACGGCGATCGGCGAGGGCAACGTCGGCCAGCAGTTCGGACTCGTCCGGCTCACCACCGGCGGCCAGCTCGACCCGACCTTCGGCGACGCCGGCATCGTCGTCGCCCAGAACGTGCCGTCCCAGGGCAAGGGCGGCGCGGCGGCCGTGGCCGTCGACACCACGGGGCGGATCGTCGTGGCCGGACTCGGGCAGACCCCGGCCGGCCAGGGGCGTTCGGGCTGATGCGGTTCCTGACCGGCGGCACGCTCGACCCGTCCTTCGGCGGCGGCACCGGCAAGGTGCTGACCGAGTTCCCCGGCGGCGAATCCGCCGCGACCGCCGTACTGCTGCGCCATGACGGCCGGATCACGGCGGTGGGCAGCGCGGGCTTCCCGTCCGTGTTCGCCCTCGCCGGATACCTGCCCGACGGCGGCCTCGACCCGGCGTTCGGCACCTGCGGGCGCACCACCACCGCGATCGGCGCCGACTCGGGGGCGACCGGTGCCGTGCTGCAGGGCAAGGGCCGCGTGGTCGTGGCGGGCTCGACCTTCGACGCCACGCTCACCGAGGGCGGGTTCGCGCTGGCCCGCTACCTGGGCGGTACGGGCTCCGGCCAAGACGTCGCCGCCGGTGTCGCGGCACCGTGCCCCGCGCAGGCGCCGGTCCGGTAGCAGCCGAGTCGGAGGCCGTCCGGTCCGGGCGGTCTCCGACGCCTCTCACTAGGGTGGTCTGATGCGTGAAACGAGCGAGGAACTCGCCGAGCTGCAGGCGCTGCTCGACTCCTCCCTGTCCCGGTCCACGGCGCATCTGCGCTCCATCGTCGTCGAACGCACGGTGACGGCGGCACAATTGACCGAGATCCTGACCGGCATGTGCACGCTGGCGCTGTCGACCGTCACGGCCAAGGGCGAGCCGCGCGTCAGCGGTGCGGACGGTCACTTCATACACGGGAAATGGCACTTCGGCACCGCCCGCGGCGCGGCCAAGGCCCGGCATCTGGCCGCCCGGCCCGCCGCCAGTGCGGCGCACCTGCGCGGCGAGGACCTCGGCGTGTTCACCCACGGCACCGTGGAGATCCTCAACCCGGAAGGCGCCGAGCCCGCCGCGGACTGGCCGGAGCTGCTCGCCTACTTCAAGGACTGCTACGGCGAGAACGCCTTCGACTGGGACCGCGAGGTCGTCTACTACCGGCTCCATCCGCACTGGATGACCGTCTACGCCCCGGACGTGGCCAAGCTCCTGGCGAATTGACCAGTGGCGTACCTGGCCGACCACGAGGACCCCGAGGTGCGCGAGATCCTGGCCAGCGCGCTGAGGCGTTACCGCGGCCGGGAGGCGCGTCGGCTGCGCGAGCGGCTGCGACTGCTGGAAGAACCGGAATCGGACGACTGAGCCGCCCGGCCGACAGGGCTGAGCCCGGCGGCGCGGTGGGCGCCGCCGGGCTCTCCGCCGTTCACAGGTGCGAGATCACCAGGTGCCCGGTGGGGTCGAAGTAGGTGTAGTAGTGGTAGTCGCCGTCGGCGGGCTGCCCGACGCCGGCTGCTGCCTGCTCGCCCAGGTCACTGGCGTTGAAGCAGGTCGGGATGCAGCCCTCGGAGTAGCCGTAGAAGACCGAGCCGTTGTCGCCGCGGAAGGTGATGTACAGGTCGGCGGTGGCCGAGGACAGGCCGGGCGCGGCGGTGCTGCCCGAGGCCGCCGTCACCCGCGACCGGTGGCTCAGCACCGCCGACCCGGTGAACGAACCGACCTGGACGCTGTGCGCGCCGTCTCCGGCGGTCCAGGCCAGCACCAGCCCGAGGTTGCTGCTGCCGCTGTCGTCGTAGACCAGGGCCGGACCGGCGACGCTGGTCTCGGGCAGCACCACCCGGTTGGTCAGCGTCATGATGCCGCCGCCCGCGCAGGCGGAGCTGCCCAGGCGGCCGACGTTGAGGTGGCCGGAGGTGTCCGTCCAGGCCAGATACCGTACGCCCGCCGGATCGGTGGCCAGCGCGGGCGCGTGCCCGGAGACGACGCCGGTGAAGGCGGTGCGGCAGGTCAGCCCCGCCCCGGCGGTGTACGCGGCGGTCAGCGTGTTGCCGTTGTCGCCTGCCGGCCAGGCCACGTACACGCCGGTGCCGTCGGCGTCGAGCGCCGCGCCTTCGCCCTGCGGCACCCGCTCGCCGCCGGGCACCTTGGTGATGCGCAGGCCGGCGCTGGTCGAGTAGCCCACGACCAGTTCCTTGGCGGCGGCGGTGCCGGAGGACCCCGCCCAGGCTATGTACATCCGGGTGCCGACCAGGGCCAGAGCGGGGCGGCCGCTGCCGGTGTTGCCCAGCGTCAGCGCGGAGGCGGGCGCGCCGGTGCCGGTGAGCAGTGTGGCGATGATCGTGACGGCGCCCAGGTGCAGCGCGAGCCGTCGACGGTTCATGGAGTGACTCCAGGGAGTAGGAGGGCGCGTCCGAAGCTGTGGGAGAGCGCTCTCCGGACGCGGCTCAAGTCTCCGTGGCCGACCCGCCGTCGTCAAGACGGCCGTCTATGCGGTGGCTGCCCCCAGCCCGGCGCGGGCGGGCTGCACCACGAGGAAGACCGCGGCCAGGGCGGCGATCATGCCGCCCGCCACGACCACGGCCATGCCGACGCTGTCGTTGCCCAGGACGCCGACCAGGGGGGCGGCCGCCGCGCCGATGCCGAACTGGACCGCGCCGAGCAGCGCCGCCGCCGTGCCCGCGGCCTCGCCGTGCCGGGACATCGCCAGTGCGGGCGCGTTGGGCAGCGCGAGCCCGGCCGAGGCCAGCACGAACCAGAGCGAGGCGAGGATCGCGGGCAGGCCGCCGATCCCGGTGGCGGCGAAGGCGAGCAGGGCGATGCCCGCCACGCTGCCCGCGACGAGCGCGGTGACGAGGATCTGCTGCGGGCTGTAGCGGCGCAGCAGCCGGACGTTGAACTGGGTGGCCAGGATCAGCCCGAACGCGTTGGCGCCGAAGGCGAAGCCGAACTGCTGCTCGTCGAGGCCGTACTGCTCCTGCAGGACGAACGAGGAGCCGGCGACGTAGGAGAACAGCGAGGCCATGGCCAGTCCGGCCACCACGACCAGGCCGACGAAGGTGCGGTCGCGCAGCAGTGCGCCGTAGACGCCGAGGGTGGCGCCGACACCGCCGGAGCGGCGCTGCGCCGGGGGCAGGGTCTCCTTCAGGCCGACCAGGCCGACAACGATGAGGGCGGTCCCGAGCAGCGCCAGCGCCACGAACACGCCGCGCCAGTCGGTCCACCGCAGCAGCCAGCTGCCCAGTGTCGGGGCCAGGATCGGCGCGGCGCCCATGACGAGCATCAGCCGGGAGAAGAGGCTGGCGAAGGCCGAGCCGCTGAACAGGTCCCGCACGATGGCCATCGCCACGACCGAGGCCGCCGCGACGCCGAGACCCTGCAGCACCCGCAGGGCGCCGAGCGCGGCGATGTTCGGGGCGACGACGCAGAGCACCGAGGCGACCACGTGCAGCACGAGCCCGGCCAGCAGCGGTACGCGGCGGCCGACCGCGTCGGACACGGGCCCGATGAGCAGCTGTCCGATGGCGAGGCCGAGCAGGGTGCCGGTGAGGGTGAGCTGTACCGCCGCCGAGGTGGTGTGCAGGTTCGTGGTGATGTTGGGCAGGGCCGGCAGGTACATGTCGATGGTCAGCGGGCCGATGGCGATCAGCGAGCCGAGCACGATGACGAGCCGTGCGCGCTGGCCGCCGGTCATCAGCTCGCCGGGCAGGGGCGCCTCGGCGGGTGGGGCGGCCTCGTCGGCGTTCGTGTGCATGAGACCTCTTCGCTTCAGCGGTGGCGGTTCGGCACGCCGATCATGTGCCGCTGTGAACATCAAATCGACGCGGCACCGCCGCATTCCCGGTTCACCCGGACGTGGTCCGGCTCACGTGAACCCGGACCCGGGGCTGGTGACGGGCTGCCCGGCCCCGATCACCGCATGGCGTGATCATCCAATTACTAACAGTGAGTTACGGTGACCACACTCTGGCACCCGACAATCGCAAGGAGTGCGTGTGAAGACTCGCATCGGCATCCGACGCCTGGCGGCGGTACTGCTCGCCGCGCCGCTGCTCGCCGTCGTCGCCGCGGCCGGCCCCGGCCAGGCGTCACCGGACGGCGACGGCGGGCATCGCGACGACCGTGACCACTGGGGGATCATCACCCGCAACACGATCGGCTCGCCCGTCGCCGACCTGCGCAACGGCCCGTTCGGCTCGTTCGGCGTGTTCGGGCCCGAGTCCCGGCCGCCGTACGGCCAGGGCAGCCTCGGGATCGAAGTGGCCGACGGCGCCACCGCCCTCACTCCTCCCGCGGAGAAGGTGGACTTCGGCAACGAGGTCGACTTCTTCGGGCGGCCGGTGTCGGGCCTGACGCAGGTCGGCTTCCACGTGTTCCAGACCGGCGAGAACATCACGTACGGCGGTTCGCGCAACATGCCCAACATCAGGTTCGAGATCGACCCGAACCTGGCCGCGCTGCCGACCACCGAGTA
Source organism: Catellatospora sp. KI3 (assembly GCF_029948125.1). GTDB lineage: Bacteria > Actinomycetota > Actinomycetes > Mycobacteriales > Micromonosporaceae > Catellatospora. Next base: position 240,204 of record NZ_JASAMB010000004.1, on the reverse strand, counting down.
CTCCACCCTGGTGTGGGCGCCCGCCGCCGCCCCGGTGACGAACCGCTGGAGCGGGTACCTGGACGCCGCCACCTCCGGCACCTGGTTCCTCACCGGCGCCGCGGGCACCGCCACCAACTGCAACCTGACCGTCCAGTGCACCTTCGCCGAGGTGAAGGCCAGACTCGACGCCGACGGCGGCGAACCGGCGACCGTCTACACCGCCGCCGTGGGCAAGGGCCGCGACTTCATGTGGATCGGTGCCGTCGACGGCCTGCGGATCAACAACACCGTCTACGACTTCGAGGTGTCGGGCGTACGGCAGCGCCCAGCCGCCTGAGGCCAGTCCGGCGGGCGCGATACTCATCGATGAGTATCGCGCCCGCTCGCTGCTTCCGGCGCCGGTTTCCGAGTGATCTTGCGGAAAGGAGATCGGAACGGCTGTACTTGGGTATACGGCGCGGTGATGCCACCTGCCGACGGAGTGACGATGACGCCCGACATCCGCCGCCTGAGAGCGAGCCGCCTACGCCTGCATGGCGTGCACCGCGACGCCGTCGCGGGTGCGCGCGGTGCCGCCGAACTGCGCCTGGTGGCCGGTGGGCTGCCGGACCTGCCCGCGGAGGAGCTGCCCGCGGAGGAGGGGCCGCCGCGGCCGCAGGAGCACCTGCGGGTGTCCGGACCCTTCACCCGCCAGTCCCTGAGCGGCCTGCGGGTGCGGATCCAGCAGCTGGCCACGCCGTGGCGACTCGACGACGCGACGGTGTTCGCGCTGGGTGCGGTGGCCACCGAGCTCGTGGTCAACGTGGTGCGCTACGCCGACGGGCAGGGCCGCCTGCACCTGTCCCGTTATCCGGGCTGGGTGTTCTGCCTGGTGGCCGACAGCGGCCCGGGGATGAGCCGCCCCTGCACCGCGGGCTGGCAGCCGCCGACCGAGGACCAGTCCGGCGGTTACGGCCTGTGGATCGCCCGCTGCTTCTCGGAGCGGCTCACCATCGACTCCGGCCCGCTGGGCACCGTCGTCACCGCCAAGATCCCCGCCGGCGCCGCCTGGCCGGCCTGAGTGCCTGGCTTTTTCCTTCGCATCTTGTATAGGTGACGAAGGATTTCTACAGTGACGTCCATGAAGATGATGTCCTCCCTCCTGGCCGTCGTGGCCACCGCTGCCGCCGCCGTCGTCCTCGCGGCTCCCGCGGCGAACGCCGCCTCGCTCGTCGTGTGCGAGAGCGAGTCCGGCTACTTCGACTGCTACCTGCCCAGCGGGTACTACTCCCAGCGCTGGTACTACGACGGCGTGCTGCTGTCCGGCGCGAACAACCTGTCCTCGGCCGGCGGCACCTGCGTGCCCGGCACCCGCCACGGCATGCGCGTCACCTTCTCCGGCGGCAGCTCCAGCACCAACTTCACCTGCCGCTGACCCGCACCGGGTCGAGCGCCGACGGGTGCAGTTTCGGGGAAGGTGCCGCAAAGGCTGCCAAGATTCGTGCAGTTTCCCCGAAACTGCAGCCCAGTCGCCTCGCCCGAGAGGGCGGCGGAGGTGGGCGGGTTAGGGTCGTCGGCATGCGGTTGGAGAAGGTCACCCCCACGAACTACGCGGCGGCTCTCGCGCTGTCCGTGCACCCCGATCAGGGCGACCTGGTCGCTCCGGTGGTGAAGTCGCTGGCCGAGGCGTACGTCTACCCCGACCACGCCTGGCCCAGGCTGATCTACGACGGCGACCGCCTGGTCGGCTTCGTGATGGCCTTCTTCGACATCAAGTGGAACGACGACCCCGCCGACCTGCGCTCCGGCCTCTGGCGGCTGAACATCGCGGCCGACGCGCAGGGGCACGGATACGGCCGCTTCGCCGTCGGGGCCGTGTCCGAGGAGATCCGTGCCCGCGGCGGCACCCGGACTTACGTCAGCTGGAACCCGCGCACCGGCGGCCCGGAGGAGTTCTACCTGAAGCTGGGCTTCCGGACGACCGGCGAGCAGAGCGGCGGCCAGACCGTCGGCGTCCTGGACCTCGGCTGAGGGCGTCGAATCGGATCGCGGGTCGTCCCCGGGGTGGCGCGGCCCACGAGGAGAGCCGCCCCGGGGAGAGGATCGCCGCCAGGCAGGTGTAGCCGGGTCGTGAGCGTGGTGCCGGGCGCCAGCGGTGCCGCACTGGGCCACATTTTCGGGGAAACTGCTGTTGAGAGGCCCAAGATTGGTGCAGTTTCCCCGAAGGTGTGGAGGGGCCGGCCCTCGTCCCATGTCGGCTGCGGCTGCGGCTGCGGAGTCTCAGGCGAGGCCTGCCCCTATGCGGCGTCCTCCAGCACCATCCGCTGGCGGTTCTACGACGAGGGCAGGTTCTACCGGGTGGTGGACGGGTATTACAACCTGCCGCTGGTCGTCACGTCGGACAAGTGCGGACGCAGCTACTACACGCGCTGCCTGAGCGGTTCCGGGGCGGCCAACGTCGACATGACCCGGCACTGACGGACCGGTCGGCCAGGGCGGTCCTCCGCCCTGGCCGACCGGCGTTCAGCGGCGGCGGACGGCGAAGCGCTCCACGGCGATGGTGCCGCCGTCGAGCCGTACGCCGAAGCCGTACTTGTACTGGCCGCGCACGGCCGGGTCGTCCAGCCGGGCGAACCGGCCGACGTCGGCGGTGAACAGGTACTGCCACCCGCCGCTGATGCCGACGGCGTACGCGGTGAGCTGGTCGTCGTGCAGCTGGCAGGCCAGCCGGGCGTTCGGGCCCGGGTAGTTCACCTTCGAGTCGAGCTGGGTGACGCGGTTGCCGGTCAGCGTCCCGTTGACGCGCACGTCCCAGCCGACCCGCTTCTGCCGGTGGTTGTACCAGACCAGGAAGTAGTTGTTCGCGTCCTTGATCAGCCCCGCGAACAGCGTGTCCTGGTCGGTCGTGGCCGCGTTGGCGTACGTGCGCTGGCTGACGATCGCGGCCACGTCGGTGTGCGTGGCGGCCACGTTTGAGCGCAGCAGCGCGAACGCCGGTGCCCCGTCGGCCGAGACGCTCAGCAGGCCGCCCGCTGCCTGAACCGTGCCCGCGCGCTGCTCCGGCGCGGCGGCCAGCACGGTGAAGCCGCCCAGCCCGCTGTCGAACTCCTGCTCCAGCACGAGCGTGGGCAGGTTGGCCGGCGACGGCTCGGGCGGGAAGAAGTCGACGTCGCGCAGGTGCGCGTCCAGGGCCGCCTGGAGTTCCTGCACCTTGGCGGGTTGTGTGGCGGCGAGGTTCGTCGCCTCGCCGGGGTCGGCGGCCAGGTCGTACAGCTCCACGCGGTTGTCGTGCAGGTAGCGCAGCAGCTTGTGGCTGCCCCGGCGGACCGACGCGGTCGGCGCACCGGGGTTGTGCCAGTGCGGGTACACCCAGAACAGGGTGTCGCGCGCCGGGGCCGCACCGCCGGTGAGCAGCCCCGCGAAGCTGACGCCGTCCAGCCTGACGCCCGCCGGACGGGCCACTCCGGCCGTGTCGAGCAGGGTCGGCATGAAGTCGACCGTGCTGAACGGGGTGTCCACGACGCGGCCGCTCGGCCCGGCGGGGTGGTAGGCGAGCATCGGCACGCGCACGCCGCCCTCGTACAGCGTGGCCTTGGCGCCGCGCAGCGGCGTGCTGGGTGCGACGGCGCCGTCACCGCCGTTGTCGGACAGCAGCAGGATCACCGTGTTCCCGGCGATGCCGAGGCTGCTCAGGGTGGCCCGGATGGCGCCCACGCCGTCGTCGATCACCTCCAGCATCGCGGCCAGCTTCGCGTTGCGGCCGGGCTGGCCCGCGTTGGGCTTGGCGGCGTACTTGTCGACCAGGGCCTGGGGGGCGGCCAGCGCGGCATGGGTGCCGTAGTGGCACAGCTGCAGGTAGAAGGGGGTGCCCTGCTGGTGCGACGACGTGATGAAGTCGACCGCCTCCAGGTTCAGCCGGTCGGTGAGGTACTCGTCCGGCTTGCGCTGCGGCAGGTCGGGCAGCATGAAGTACGGGTAGAAGTAGTCGCCGTCGGCGATGTACTTCTGCTCCGAGGCGATCACGTCGGTGAACCCGTGCGACCACGGGTTGCCGGGCCGGTTGCGGACCTCTCCGGTGTACGTCTCGGACAGGTGCCACTTGCCGATCAGGCCGGTGCGGTACCCGGCCCCGCGCAGCGTCTCCGGCAGCGTCTGGAAGCTGGTCGGCAGGTGGTCGTCGCCGGACGGGCCGAGGAACTCGGTGATGCCGACCCGGGCCGGGTACTGGCCGGTCACGATGCTGGCCCGGGTGGGGGAGCAGACCGGCGCGGCCGAGTAGCCGTGGGTGAACCGGGTGCCGTCGGCGGCCAGCCGGTCCATGTGCGGCGTCTCGTTGAAGGTGTTGCCGTAGCAGCCCATCTCGCGCCGGGCCAGGTCGTCGATGAGCACGACGATCACGTTCGGCGGCGCGGCGCCCTCGGCCGGTCCCGCGCCGACCGCCCAGCCGGCGGCGGCGCCGAGCCCTGCGGCGCCGAGCGCGCGCAGCACGCCTCGCCGGTCGATGATGTCGGCCATGTCCGTTACCTCGTTCCGCGACGGTTGTCGGAGGCGCCGCACAGGCGACCGTACGGCGAGGGTATTCCTCCGGCAACGAGTGATTGATTGAGATGTGTTTATTTAAATGTGAACCGGTGCCGGGTCGGCCGGGCGGGCGTCGCCGCGCACCGCCGCGAGGATCTGCTCCCGCCGCCGCGCGAACTCCGGTTCGGTGCGGGGGTGCTCGGCGCGCGGCAGCTCGGACCGCTGGTCCAGCACCACCGTGCCGGGCCGGGGGCTCAGCACGACGATCCGGCTGCCGAGCAGCGCCGCCTCGTCCACGCTGTGCGTGACCAGGACCAGCGTCTTGCCGGTACGCAGCCAGATCCGGCGCAGCTCGTCCTGCAGCCGCTCGCGGGTCAGCGCGTCGAGCGCGGCGAACGGCTCGTCCAGCAGCAGGATGCCCGGGTCCGGGGCCAGCGCCCGCGCGATCGCCGCCCGCTGCTGCATCCCGCCGGACAGCTCGTACGGCCGCAGCCCGCCGACGTCGCCCAGCCCGACGAGGTCCAGCAGCTCCTCCACGCGCGGGAGCCGGGACCGGCGCGGCACTCCGGCCTCGCGCAGCCCGTACGCCACGTTGGCGCGCACCGACAGCCACGGGAACAGCCGCGGCTGCTGGAACACCACGCCACGGTCCGGACCCGGCCTGGTCACCGGCGTTCCGCCGACGGTGATCCGGCCGTGCGTGGGGCGCAGGAACCCGGCGATCATGCGCAGCAGCGTGCTCTTGCCGCAGCCGGACGGGCCGACCACGGCCAGCGCCTCGCCGGGCTCGACGAGCAGGTCGATCCCGTCCAGGGCGAGGACGCCGCGGCCGCGGGCGCGGTACTGGTGCCGCACCCCGGACAGTGCCACCGCCGCGGCGGCGGCACTGTCCGGGACGGCCTGCTCAGGCCTTGGCGGCATCGGCGAGCGCCTGCGTGGCCAGGCCCTTGCGGTACGCGTCCAGGCTCGGCGCGGCGGTGAGCTTGCCCTGCGCGGTCAGGAACTCGGCGGCCGAGTGCAGGTTGTCGGCGAGCTTGCCCGGCGCGGCCGGGGTGCCCAGGTAGTCCGGTCCGGCCTGCTCGGACGCGTCGAGCAGCACCAGTTCGGACAGCTGCGCCCCGGCCTCGTCGGCGTCGAGGTTGAGCTGGCGTCCGATGGCCTGCGCGGCGGCGGTCTTGTCGCCGCGGACGAGCTTGACGGCCCGGTCCTGCTGCTGGATCCAGGTCTTGACCACGGCCGGGTACTGCTGGAGGAACTCCGTGCGCACCACGGCCAGGTCGGCGGTGAGCTTGCCCTTGGCCGCCAGCTGGCGGCTGGTGACCAGCACCTTGCCGGTCTTGCGCAGCTCGGCGAGCACAGGCGTCCACACGTAGGCGCCGTCGATGTCGCCGCGCTGCCAGGCGGCCTGGATCTCCGGCGGCTCCAGGTCGATGATCTTCACGCTGTTCTCGGGCACGCCCGCGTCGGCCAGCGCGGCGAGCAGGCTGTAGTGCGAGGTGGACGAGAACGGGGTGGCCACCTTCTTGCCTGCCAGCCCCGCCACGTCGGCGATCTCCGGCTTGACCGCCAGCGACTCGTTGTCGCCGATGACGTCGAAGATCCACGGCACGGCGTACGGGATGTTCAGCGGCGCGGCCAGGCCCCGGGCGACCGGGCTGCTGCCGGCCAGGCCGATGTCGAGGCTGCCCGCCAGGATGGCGGTGTTGACGTCGCCGCCGGAGTCGAACTTGCTCCACACCACCTTGGTGCCGGGCAGCGCCTCCTCCAGCCAGCCGAGGTCCTTGACGATCAGGTCGCCGTTCGGGATCAGCTGGTAGCCGATGCGCAGCTGCTTGGGGGCGGCGGTGCCGCCGCTGCCCGCCGGGGCGGGGTCGGCGTCGCCGGTGCAGGCCGCCAGCACCGGCGCGGCGGCCAGCCCCAGGGCTCCCAGCAGCAGTCGGCGGCGGTCTACGGAGTGGTTCACAGGATTCCTTCCATCATTTTCGGGGGTCACACACGCCCGCGCCACGGGGTGAGGCGGCGCTGGGCGAGCTGGAGGAGGCCGTCGAAGGCCAGGCCGGACAGGCCGATCAGGATGATGCCGAGTACGACGACGTCGGTCTGGTTGTAGCGCTGGGCGTCGCGGATCATGCCGCCGACGCCGGGCACGCCGTTGATCGTCTCGGCGGCGACCACGGTGGTGTACGCGACGCCGACCGCGAGCCGGATGCCGGTGAGGATCTCCGGCGCGGCGGCGGGCAGCAGCACCCGCCACGGCAGCATCGCCCGGCCGGTGCCCAGGGAGCGGGCGGCGTGCAGGTAGTCGGCGGGCACCCCGCGCACCGCGTCGGCGGTGGCGACCGCGACCGGCGGCAGCGCCGCCAGCAGCAGCAGCCACACCTTGGGCGCCTCGTCGATGCCGAACCAGATGACCAGCAGGCTGAGGTAGGCCAGCGGCGGGAGGGTGCGCAGGAACGTGATGGCCGGACCGAGCACCGTGGACACGGCCGGGATCAGGCCGACCAGCAGGCCGAGGACCAGGCCGCCGCTGATGCCGTACGCGCAGCCCAGGGCCATCCGCCGCAGGCTGGCGAGCAGGTGCTCGCTCAGCGAGTAGCCGGCCCAGCCGGGTCGGGCGGCGCCGCTCAGTCCGGCGGTGTCCAGGAACTGCTGCCACACCGACTGCGGCGACGGCACGAACACCGGCGGCCAGATCTCGGCCGCCGCGACCGCCCACCAGGCGGCGATGAGCAGCGCGACGGCCCCGAGCCGCAGGCCGGTGGTGCGCAGGCGGCGCGAGGTCGTCGCGGAGGTGTTGCTGTGATCGGGCACGCAGGGAGCTTGCTACCTACATCTCCTATCGGTCAAGTAGGGATTACATGTTGGGACGCGACCCCGTTCACCAGGTGCTGTGCTCGACCTGGACGACGCGCTCCAGCGGCTGCTCCGCCCGCACGGCCTCCAGGAAGGACACCACCTCGGCGGCGACCGAGCGGTGCTGGAGGTCGTTCAGGACGTCGTGGTGGGCGCCGCGCACCACCGCGAGCCGGGCCGTCGGCAGGATCCCGGCCAGCTGCGCCAGCCGCTCGCGGTCGGCGTACGGGTCGGTGTCGCCGGTCAGGATCAGGTGCGGCACCTCCGCCTTGCTCGCGTAGGCGCCGTCGAGCAGCCGCGTGGGCACCGGCCCGGCCAGCGCGCCCGGCACCACCGTCGGATCGTTGCCGAGCACGCCCCGGTGCGCCGGGCAGTGCGTACGCCCGTCCAGCTCCGCCTCCCAGCCCTCAGTCCGGTGCTCGGCGTAGCCCGGCAGCCCCGCCAGCACCACGGCCGCGGGCCACCACGGCACCTCCGGGCCGGACCGGGCCACCAGGCTCGCCACGGTGGCGGCGCCGGTGTCCGCGCCGAGCAGGACCAGCGGTGTCACGGGCTCGTCACCGAGGCCCTTGACGGCCTCGGTCAGCACCGCCGCGAACCGGTCGAGCGAGCCCTCGACGTCGGACTCGTCCAGCGCCGGAGCCGGTACCACCCGCACCCGGTACGCGTCGGCGGCCAGGCGGCTGCCGAGGCGGACGTACCCGGAGGCGCTCTCGCCGCGGCCGGGGACGATCAGGACGGTGCCCCGGGTGCGCAGCTCGGCCGGGCCGGTGAAGTCGAGGAAGTACGACATGGTGGTGCCTTTCGCGGGTACGGTCGCGGCGCGCACGCCGAGGACGTGGTCGAGGACGGCGGCGGCCCCGCCCGGCGGCAGCGCCCGGCCCCGCCAGGCGACGTGCTGATCGGGCCGCACCAGCACCGCGCCCTCGGGGTAGTGCTCGCGGGCCGGTCCTTCGGGCAGGTGCACCACCGCCAGCCCCAGGCCCCGCTCGGCCGCCGCCGCGGTGAACGCCTCGGCCAGCTCGGCGTCCGGCTCGCTCAGCAGCAGTCCGAAGTCCAGGCCGAGCCGGTCGTAGAGGGTGTCGCCCCACGGGTCCACGTACGCGTCGGGGGCCCGGTGGCCGGGGCGCGGATCGTCGGTGTAGACCGCCGCGCGCCACGGCTGGTCGGTCTCCTGCTGGCCGGGCTCGTACCAGACCACGCCCGAGGCGTCGTAGCGCTCGTCGAACAGCACGCCGATCGCCTCGCCGCGCGGTTCGGCGCCCAGCAGCTCGGCGATCTCGCCCCGGCGCCGCCGCGCCCGTGCGCTGTCGTCGGCGTCGTCGGGCACCCCGTCGGCGCGGATGCGCGCCAGCAGCGCCCGCGAGCGCCGCGCCGAGTCCAGCGCGTGGTCGGCGACCCGCTGGTTGTGCGGGCGGCGCTCGGCGTCGTACGAGTCCAGCAGCGCTTCGCCGCCGTGCCCGGCCAGCACCGCCGCCAGCTTCCAGCCCAGGTTCGCCACGTCGCCGAAGCCCTCGCCCAGGTTGCCGCCCGGGGTGCGCACGTGCGCGGCGTCCCCGGCGAGCAGCACCCGCCCCTTGCGGAACGTCTCGGCGATCCGCGTCGCCTGGTAGTACGTCGTCTTCGACGCCAGCTCCAGCTCCAGGTCGGGCACCCCGAACGCCGACCGCGCGATGTCCAGCAGCTCGTCGGCGGCCGGCTCGACGTCCAGCGGGTACGGCCCCGCGTACACGCGCCACTCGGTCGGGCTGATCGCGGCCAGGAACCCCGACGCCCGCTGGTTGTAGACGATGTTGGTGCCGCTGGGCGCCGCCCCGAGCGCGCCCGGCGCGTGCCGGACGATCAGGCGGAACAGCCGCTCGGTGGCGTGCTCGCCCACCCGCTCGATTCCGGCCAGCCGGCGCACGGTGCTGCTGCCCCCGTCGGCGCCGATGACGTACCGGGAGGCGATGGTGCGGGTCTGGCCGTCGGCGGTGACGGTCGTGCGTACGCCGTCGCCGGTGTCGTCCAGTCCGGTGACGCGCCAGCCGCCGCTGACCGGCACCCCGTGCAGGCCCAGGTGGTCCAGGAACGCCTGCTGGAGGGCGGTCTGCGGGCGGCGGATCGGCCGGGCCAGCGAGGCGCCCGACGGCTGGCGCCGCTCGCCGTCCGGGATCAGGTCGTGCCCGGTCAGCGACGTGGCCAGCCGGATGCCCCGGTTCCACTCCGGCGGGAACGTCCAGCCGGTACGGATGCGCTGCAGCACGCCCCAGCGCCGGAAGTGCTCGACCACGCGCGGCGAGTGCCCCATCGCCCCGGCGCGGACCAGGGTCGCCCCGGTGGCGGCGTCGACGACGGCGACCGAGACCCCGCGCGCGGTCAGCTCGACGGCGGCCGACAGGCCCACCGGGCCGGCGCCGACGATCAGCACGTCGGTCTCGGCGGGCGGTGCGGCGGTGGGAAAGTGGACGTCGGCTGCGGGTTGACGGACCATGGCTCTCTTCCTCTCGGTTCAGACGTGCAGGAGCTCGCGCAGCGCCTCGCGGCGGGCACGGTCGCCCGCCGCCGAGGACAGCGTCGGCGCGGAGCTGACGAGCAGGCGGGTGTACGGGTGCCGCGGCGCGTTGACCAGTTCCCGGGCCGGCGCCGTCTCGACGACGCGGCCCTGGTAGAGCACCGCGATCCGGTCGGCGATCCCGGCCACCGAGCCCAGGTCGTGCGAGATGAACACCAGCGCCGCACCGGAGTCGCGCAGCTGCTTGAGCAGCTCCAGCGCCCGGACCCGGTTGGCCGAGTCCAGCGCGCTCACCGGCTCGTCGAGGATGATCAGTTCCGGGTCGGTGACCAGGGCCCGGGCGACCGCCACCCGCTGGCGCTGGCCGCCGGACAGCTCGCCCGGCAGCCGGTGCAGCAGCTCCTCGTCCAGGTGCACCCGGTCCAGGTACGCCCGCGCCAGCTCGGTCGCCTCGCGGCGCGGGCGGCCCTGGACGAGCAGCGGTTCGATGAGCGACTCGGCGACGGTCAGGTCGGGGTCCAGGCTGCGCAGCGGGTCCTGGAAGACGTACTGGAGCACGCCGCGGCGGCGCAGGGCGCGCCACTGCCGGGTCGAGTGACCGGTTACGTCCCCGCCCGCGATCTCGATCCGGCCCCCCGACGGGCGGACCAGGCCGAGCACCGCGCGGGCCAGGGTGGACTTGCCGGAGCCGGTCTCGCCGATCACGCCCACGGTCTCGCCGGGCGCCACGGTCAGGCTCGCGCCGCGCAGCGCGTGCAGGCGGCCGGTGCCGCGGCGGTAGTGCACGTCCAGGTCGGTCACGCGCAGGACCGGGCGGGCGTCAGCCGACATGGTCGAGCTCCTTGCTCAGGGCGGGTTCGGCGGCGTCGCGGAAGCGGTCCAGGCCGTACTGCTCGTGCTCGGCGATGAGCAGGCGGGTGTAGTCGTGGCGAGGGTCGTAGAGCACGCGGGCGGTCGGGCCCTGCTCGACGACGATCCCGTCGCGCATGACCAGCACCTCGTCGCACAGCTGCGCGACCACGGCGAGGTCGTGCGACACGACGATCAGGGCCATGCCGGTGCGTTCGCGCAGCTCGGTGAGCAGGTCCAGGATCTCGGCCTGCACGGTGACGTCGAGGGCGGTGGTCGCCTCGTCGGCGATGAGCAGCTGCGGGTCGGCGGCGATCGCGGCGGCGATCAGGACCCGCTGCAGCATGCCGCCGGACAGCTCGTGCGGGTACTGCCGGTAGACGAGGTCAGGCTCGCGCAGCCGTACCGAGCTGAGCAGGTCCAGGGCCCGGCGGCGGGCCTCGCGGCGGGTCAGCCCCTTCTTGACCCGGACGACCTCGGCGAGCTGCGCCCCGATGCGGATGGACGGGTTGAGGTAGGAGGCGGGGTCCTGGAACACGGCCCCGACCGTCGTGCCGCGCAGCCCGGTCCACTCGCGCTGGGTGAGCCCGGACGTGTCGCGTCCGGCCAGCTCGATCGTGCCGCCGGTGACGGAGAAGTGCCGCGGCAGGATGCCCAGCACCGCCCGGCAGGTCAGCGTCTTGCCGCTGCCGGACTCCCCGACGATGCCGACGACCTTGCCCGGGGTCAGCTCGAACGAGACGCCGTGGACGATGTCCCGGTCGCCCACCGCGTCGTGGATCCGGACGTCGGTCAGGCGCAGTGCGGCGTCGCTCATCAGGCACCCCTTCCGGCGACAGCCAGGCGGCCGCGCAGCTTCCTGTTGTCGAGCAGGGCGCGGCCCGCTTCGCCGGAGACGTCGCGGATCGCGTCGGCGAGCAGGTTGCAGGCCCAGACGGTGGCCATGATCAGGGCGGTGGGCAGCAGCGGCGCCCACGGCCGGTAGCTGAGGAAGCCCAGGTCGGAGGCGAGGATGCCGCCCCACGTCGGCGCGGGCGGGCGTACGCCGATGCCGAGGAAGGTCAGGCTGGACACGACCACGAAGCCGACGCCCGCAGTGTGGGCCAGGGCGATGGCGATCGGCGGCAGCACCTTCGTCCAGACGTGCCTGCGCACGATCCAGCCGACCGACGCCCCGGCGATGATCGCCGCCTCGACGTACTGCGATCGCGCCACGGACAGGGTGGCCGCGCGCGACACCCGGAAGAACAGCGGCGAGACCATGATGCCGACGGTGAGCATGGCCTGCGGGATGCCGTTGCCCAGCAGCGCGGTGACGGCGACGGCGAAGACCAGGAACGGCAGCGCGATCAGGGTGTCGGCCAGCCGCAGCGTGACCCATTCGAAGGCGCGGCCCAGGTAGACCGACAGGATGCCGGGGATGACGCCGACCAGCAGCGCCATCACGGTCACCTGGAGCGCGCCGAGCACGCTGAGCCGGGACCCGGCCAGCAGCCGGCTGAGCACGTCGCGACCCAGGTAGTCGGTGCCCAGCCAGTGGTGCGGGCCGGGGTCGGCGAGGATGTCGGCGCTGCCCGCGAGCGGGTCCTGCGGGGACAGCAGCGGCCCGAGCAGGGCCAGCAGCGCGATGAGGGCGAGGATGACCGCGGCGATGCGGCCGGAGGTCAGGGCGAGCAGGCGGCGTACCACGTCAGACTCCTCGGGCCGAGGCGGGCGTCAGGCGGGCCAGGATCAGGTTGACCAGCAGGTTGAAGACGACGACCAGCACGATGGAGACGACCAGCACGCCCTGCACCGCAGGTACGTCGCCGCGCTGGGCCGAGGCGGCGGCGAACTGGCCGAAGCCCGGCATCCCGAAGACCGCCTCGGTGACGACGGCGCCGCCGAGCAGGTTCGGGAACTTCAGGCCCAGCACGGTCAGCGCCGGTCCGATGCCGTTGCGCAGCACGTGCCGGAAGAAGATCCGGCGCGGGCCGAGGCCGCGCACCAGGGCCCCGGTCACGTAGTTCTCCCGGTACGCCGCGACCAGCCCGGCCCGCAGCTGCCGGGCGACGTCGGAGACGGTGTCGAAGCTGAGCGCGATCGCGGGCAGGGTGATGTGCGCCAGCCACAGGCCGAACCCGCGCTCGGCCGGGACCCACCCGGCCGAGGGCAGCCAGTCGAGGCTCACCGCGAACACGGCCACCAATGCGATGCCGACCACGAACGAGGGCATCACCGAGATGAACGTCATCGCCCCGGTGATGACCCGGTCGACCCAGGTGGTACGCCGCAGCGCGGCCAGGATGCCGAAGCCGAACCCGAACACCACACCGATCAGCAGGGCCAGCCCGGCCACCGACAGGCTGATCACGGCGCCCTCGGTGAGCAGGCGCGAGATGTCGGCGCCGTTGTACCAGCTGGTGCCCAGGTCACCGGAGAGGACCTTGCCGAACCAGTCCAGGTACTGGGTCAGGAACGGCCGGTCCAGGCCCCACTCGTGCTCGATGCGGGCCAGCGACTCCGGCGTCGCCGACTCGCCCAGTTGCAGGTGCGCCGGGCTGAGCCCGCTCAGCGAACGCAGCGCGAACGTCACGAACGTCGCGACCAGGAACACCGGTACGAAGATCGCGATCGAGCGGGCCGCCACGGATGCGGTGCGCGCGGCGGCCCGGCGCAGCCGGGCGGTGCCCAGCCCGGCGCCGCTCATGACGCGGCCACGGTGACGCCGGTCCAGTGGATCTGGCCGGGGATCGCGGGCAGCGCCGAGACGCGGGTGCTCTTGACGAAGATGTTCGTCGGCGCGTGCGTGAACACCAGCGCCCGGCTGGCCAGGCCCGCCCGGGTCGCCGCCTGCAGGTTCGCGGCGTAGTCGGGGGAGTCCAGCGGCGTCTGGCGGGCCAGGGCGATCGCCGCCTCGAAGCCCTCCGGCTGGTACGGCGTGCTCAGGTTCAGCGGGCCGTTGGGTCCGAAGTGCGCGGTCAGGGTCTGCACGGGCGACTCGCGGCCGGTGGTGCCGTACAGCGACAGGGTCAGGTCCTTGGCGAAGAACGGCGTGGACCAGTTCGGGTCGACCTTGATGCTGACGGTGATGCCGATCGCGTCCAGCTGCGCCTGCACGATCTCGGCAGCCGTGGACTGGGCCGGGATGACCAGGTCGAGCTTGATCTGGCCCGGCTGGTATCCGGCCTCGGCCAGCAGCTGCCTGGCCTTGGCCGGGTCGTAGCCGAACTGCCCGGCCGACTTCTCGTCGTAGGCGAGGTAGCCCGGCGGGAACGGCTGGTCGGTGGCCTTGCCGTAGCCGAAGGTGACCTTGTCGACGAACTCCTGCCGGTTGACCGCGTAGCGGACCGCGTCGACCACCTTCGGGTTGTCGAACGGCTTCTTGTTGACGTTGATGCTGATGTTGGAGGCGTTGAAGCCCGGCTGCAGCACCACGTCCAGACCGGACGCCTTGGCGGCCTTCACCTGCGAGGCGTCCAGGTAGGCCAGGTCGTAGACGCCGGTCTTGAGGCTGGACACGATGGTGGCGCTGTCCGGTGCGGCGTGCAGCTCCACCCTGTCGATGTGGATGTTGGCCGCGTCCCAGTAGTCGGCGTTCTTCTTGAAGTACACGTGCGAGCCGGGGACGAACTCGGTCACCACGAACGGTCCGGCGCCGACCGGGTTCTGGTCCAGCTTGACCGGGTCCTGCGCCGCCTTCGGGCTGGTGATCTGCGCGACGCGCTCGCCGAGCAGCAGCGGGATCTGGTAGTCGACCTGGGTCAGGTTGATCACCACGTCGAGGTCGCCGTCGGCGGTGATCTCCTTGATCGAGGTGAGGTCGCCGAACAGGGCCGAGTTCTTCTGCGTCTTGGCCCGCTCCAGGTAGAGCTTGACCGCCCGGGCGTCGAGCGGCTCGCCGTCGGTGAACTTGAGGCCGGGCCGCAGGTGGAAGGTGACCTGGTCGCCGGTGCTGTTGTAGTCCCAGCCCCTGGCCAGGCTCGGCACCGCCTTGCCCTGCTCGTCGATCTCGGTCAGCGACGCGTACGCCAGCGACAGGATCCGGAACTGGGCGCCGCTGCCGCTGACCACCGGGTCCCAGTGCGCGGGCAGGGCGACCGCCCAGCGCAGGGTCGACTCGCCGGAGGCGGCTCCGGCGTCCGCACCGCAGCCGGTCGTGGCCAGGGCGAGCAGTGCGGCCGCGGCTGCGGCCAGCTGTCTGGTACGTCGTGCCAGTTTCATCGTGGTGCCCTTCGGAAAGGTCGTGCGCGTCACGCGACGAGGCTGGGGGTGCGGGCGGGCTGCTGCGCGGCGGTGCGCCGGGCCACGGTGTGGGTGTTCTCGGGGATGGGCAGGCCGAGGTTGCCGCGCAGCGTGGTGGCGGCGTAGCCGGTGCGGACCACGCCGCGTTCGCGCAGGATCGGCAGCACCTCGTCGGTGAAGCGGGCGAACTCGCTGGGCACGGTGACGGTGATGTTGACCCCGTCGAACGCCCCGGCGCGGAACCAGCGCTCGATCTCGGCGGCCACCGTCGCGGCCGACCCGACGAACGGCGAGCGGCGCGAGTCGAGCTGGTGCTGCACGACCTGGCGCAGCGTGAACCCGTTGTCCCTGGCCAGCTTCTTGATCTTCTCGGCCTGGGTCTTGAAGCTGCGGTCGCCGAGGTCGCCCAGGTCCGGGAACGGCGCGTCCAGGTCGTACTGCGACAGGTCGTGCCAGCCGAACGGGCGGCCCAGCTCGGCCAGCGCCCGGTCGAAGCTCTTGCCGCCCAGGATCTCCTGCTCCTTCTCCCGGGCCTGCGCGTCGGTGTCGGCGATGATCGTGCTGATGCCGGGGAAGATGACGATCTGGTCGGGGTCGCGGCCCAGGGCGGCGGCGCGGGCCCGGATGTCGCGGGCGAACGCCTGCCCCTGCTCGACCGTCTGGGCGTGCGTGAAGATCGCGTCGGCGATGTTCGCGCCCAGGTCGCGGCCCTCGCCGGAGTCGCCGGCCTGGAAGATCACCGGCTGGCCCTGCGGCGAGCGCTGGATGTTGAGCGGCCCCACCACGGAGAAGTGCTCGCCGACGTGGTCGAGCCGGTGCTGGCGGCTGCGGTCGAAGAAGACGCCGCGCTGCTTGTCGCGCGGGAAGGCGTCGTCCTCGTACGACTGCCACAGGCCCTGCACCACGCGTACGTGCTCCAGCGCCCGGCCGTAGCGGGTGGCGTAGTCGTAGTGCTCGTCGCGGCCGTAGTTGCCGGCCGTGCCGCCGTCGCCGGTGGCCACCACGTTCCAGCCCGCCCGGCCGCCGCTGATCAGGTCGAGCGAGGCGAGCCTGCGGGCGATGTTGAACGGGTCGTTGTAGGAGGTGGTCAGCGTGCCGACCAGGCCGATGTGGCTGGTGTGCACCGCGATCGCCGACAGCAGCGTCAGCGGCTCCAGCCGGTTGAGGTAGTGGTGCGGCGAGTCCGGCGTGATGAACTGGCTGTCCACGATGAACGCCAGGTCGAACCCGGCCGCCTCGGCCTGCTGGGCGCGGGCGATGTACCAGCGGATGTCGACGCTGGCGTCGCCCGGTATCTCGGGGCTCAGCCAGGTGTGGTGCTGGCCGGGGCCGCCGACGCCGAGCAGTACGGCGCCCAGTTTCAGGGTGCGTTGAGTCACGGGTATGCCTTTCGGGCAGGAGGGTGCGCAGACAGACGTGCCCGCCGCGATGGGCGTGCACGGGTGGCAGCCGGTGACCGCGGAGCATGCGGGCAGGCTGGGGTGAGGGCTGGAAATCAGGTGGGATACCCGCGGCGGTGCGGGCGGCACGGGTGCACGGCGGGCTGGCGCTCGAACAGCGCCTTCACCGCGTCAGCGACAGAGCGTCGTGCGGGTCCGTGCGTTGTCGAGCCAGCGGCGGCGTGTCAGGTACACGGCGACTGGGCGGCTCATGGCGATGAGTCTGGCCGCCGAGCAGGGCCGATGTCCAACAATGGATCGTGATGGCGATCGATCACGATTCGTGATGGGTGTTCGAAACCCGTGAAACGGCGTTCACATTCCGTGCTCAACCTGCTCCTACGCTCAAGGTCTTGACATCCTCCCCGCCCTAAAGGACGGGGAT
This sequence comes from Catellatospora sp. KI3, assembly GCF_029948125.1. Classification (GTDB taxonomy): domain Bacteria; phylum Actinomycetota; class Actinomycetes; order Mycobacteriales; family Micromonosporaceae; genus Catellatospora. The sequence continues at coordinate 223,478 of NZ_JASAMB010000004.1, read as the reverse complement.
TCCCTTGGTCGCCCTCGGGTGTTCCTGTCTCGCCGACGACTGCCCCGTCCGAGAGGTTCCTCGTTGAGGTCTTACATCGTCTCCGCAGGCTGTCACCGCCAGTCCGGCGGCCAGGATGTTGCGTGCGGCGTTGACGTCGCGGTCGTGGACGGCCCCGCATGGGCACGTCCACTCCCGTACGCCCAGTGGCATCGGTTGCGCGAGTGCGCCGCAGGTCGAGCAGAGTCGGGTCGAGGGGAACCAGCGGTCCACGGCGATCAGGGTGCGGCCGTGCCAGGCCGTCTTGTACTCCAGCATGGTGCGCAGCTGCCGCCAGGCCGCGTCCGAGATCGCGCGGGCCAGGCGGTGGTTCTTGACCATGTTGCGCACGGCGAGGTCCTCGATCACGATCGTTTGCGTCTCACGAACGAGCCGAGTCGTCAGTTTGTGCAGGTGGTCATGTCTGCGGTCGGTGATGCGGGCGTGGATGCGGGCGAGTTTGATCCGGGCTTTGGCCCGGTTGGCCGAGCCTTTCTGCTTGCGGGCCAGGTCGCGTTGGGCGCGGGCCAGCCGCTTGCTGTCGGCGCGCTCATGCCGGGGGTTGGCGATCTTCTCGCCGGTGGACAGGGTGAGCAGGCTGTCCAGGCCGGCGTCGATCCCGACCGCGCCGCAGGCGGGGGTGGGGGTGATCGTGTCGTCGCAGAGCAGGGACACGAACCAGCGTCCGGCCGGGTCCTGCGACACGGTCACCGTCGACGGCGTGCAGCCCTGCGGCAGGGGCCGCGACCACACGACGTCGAGGGGTTCGGTCATCTTCGCCAGGGTCAAGGTGCCGTCGCGCCACCGGAACGCGCTGGTGGTGTACTCCGCCGACCGGCGCGAGCGCTTCCTGGACTTGAACCTCGGATACTTCGCGCGTTTGGCCCAGAAGTTGGTGAACGCGGTCTGCAGGTGCCGCAGCGCCTGCTGCAGCGGCACGGACGAGACCTCGTTGAGGAACGCCAGGTCGTCGGTCTTCTTCCACGCGGTGAGCAGCGCCGAGGTGGCGTTGTAGTTGATCCGTTCCCGGCGCAGGGTCCAGGCCTCGGTCCTGGCCTGCAAGGCCATGTTGTAGACCAGCCGGACGCACCCGAACGTCCGCGACAACTGCGCGGCCTGCGCGTCGGTGGGGTAGAAGCGGAACTTGAACGCCCGCTTCACCGCCCCGGTCACACCGAACATCCTAACAGGACAGACGGCCGACCTCAGGTCGAGGTGCGGGCGGACACCGGTCCGCCCTGGCCGCGGACCGGCTCTGCCTGTCCTGCTCCACAGGGGCTCCGTTTCCTCCCCGGCCTGAACGCCGGAGTATCCACGGAAGGAATCTGATGAACCGCATCCTGGACATCGCCCCGCTGCGCAGCTTCGTCGCTGTCGCGGACTGCGGCGGCTTCCAGCGCGCGGCCACCGCCCTGTACCTGAGCCAGGGCGCGGTCAGCCAGCACGTGCGCCGCCTGGAGGCGGCCGTCGGGCGCCCACTGGTGGCCCGGCAGGGCCGCGGCTCGCGGTTCACGGCGGCCGGCGAGACCCTGCTGCTGCAGGCGCGGCGCATCCTGGCCCTGCACGACGAGGTGCTGCGCGGGTTCGGCATCGACACCGAGCAGGCACTGGTCATCGGGTCGACCGAGCACGCGGCGGCGCAGCTGCTGCCGGAGCTGGCGGGTGCGCTTGCGGGCACCTTCCCGGACTGGCGGGTGCGGTTCCGCATCGACCGCGGTGCGCAGCTGCGTACCGGCCTGGCCGACGGCCGGATCGACCTGGCCCTGCTGTTCGGGCCCGCCGACGACCCCGACGCGCTGACCGTCGGTGAGCTGGAGCTGACCTGGTACTCGGCGCCGGGCTGGCGCCCGCCGCGCTCCGGTGAGCCGATCCCGCTGGTGGCCTTCGACGCGCCGTGCGCGCTGCGTACCCGCGCGCTGGACACTTTGGCCGGGGCCGACCTGCCGGCCGAGGTCGGCTGCGAGGCCCCGCACCTGGCCGGGGTGCAGGCGGCGGTGCAGGCGGGCCTGGGCGTGGGGCTGATGGCCACCCTCGGCCAGACGCCGCAGGGGCTGGTCACCCGCGACGACCTGCCGCCTGCCCTGCCGCTGCCGCTGTCGGTGTGGTCGCGGCGGGGGCTGCGCCCCGATCTCGTCGAGGGCGCGGCCGAGTCGCTGCGCCGCGTCCTGTCACCCGCGGGCGAGGCCCCGCGCGTACTAACTGCACAAGGAGCATCATGAACGTCCTGCACGTGCCCGCCGGAACGTCCGGCGGCCCGGTGCGTACGCCCAGCGGGGTGCTGCTGCCCGCCGACATCGACCCGTTCCACCGGCGCCTGCACCGGGTCGCCCCGGACGGGCTGGTGTCGCAGACCACGCAGACGCCCGGGATGAAGCGGCTGGAGGCGGTCAGCGGCAAGACCGTGGGCGCCCGCAGCCTGTGGATGGGGCAGACGCACGTCCCGGGCCACACGAAGTCGGCCAACCACCACCACGGCGCCTCCGAGACCGCGATCTTCGTGGTCTCCGGGACCCCGGTGTTCGTCTTCCTCGACCTGGAGGGGGAGGAGCCGGTGGAGACCGCCGTGCAGACCGGCCCCGGCGACTACATCTTCGTCCCGCCGTACGTGCCGCACCGGGAGGAGAACCCCGATCCCGACACCGAGGCGGTGGTGGTGATCGCCCGGACCACCCAGGAGGCGATCGTGGTCAACCTGGACGGGCTGGACTGGTCCGAGGTCGAACTCGACTGAGCGGTCAGGCCACCGGCTGCGGGTAGCGGCGGCGCATCATCGAGAGTGCACCATCGCACACGGAGGAGCCGAGCGCCCATGTTCCTGACCCACCTGGACTGCCCCCGCTGCGGCGCCCAGCACGACGCGCACCGGCTGCAGAACCTGTGCTCCTGCGGCTCGCCGCTGCTGGCCCGCTACGACCTGGCCGCCGTCGCGCGCGCCGTCGAACCGGCCGCGCTGGCCGGCCGCGGCGCCGACCTGTGGCGCTACCGCGAGCTGCTGCCCGTGCGGGAGGACCGGCATGTGACCACGCTGGGCGAGGGCTGGACGCCGCTGTGGCACGCGCCCGCATACGGTGCGCTGATCGGGCTGGAGCGCCTGCTGGTCAAGGACGAGGGCCTGATCCCGACCGGGTCGTTCAAGGCGCGCGGCGCGGCCGTCGGGGTGTCGCGCGCCGTCGAGCTGGGCGCGCGGCACGTGGCGATGCCCACCAACGGCAACGCGGGCGCGGCCTGGGCGACGTACGCCGCGCGCGCCGGCATCGGCGCGACCATCGCGATGCCGCTGGCCGCGCCCCTGATCACCCGGCAGGAGGTGGTCGCCGCCGGCGCCGAGCTGCACCTGGTGGACGGTCTCATCAGCGACGCCGGGAAGCTGATCGCCGGGCTGATCGCGGCGTCGGACGGGCGGATCTTCGACGCCTCCACGCTCAAGGAGCCCTACCGGCTCGAGGGCAAGAAGACGATGGGGTACGAGATCGTCGAGCAGCTCGGCTGGCGGGCGCCTGACGTCATCCTCTACCCGACCGGCGGCGGCGTGGGTCTCATCGGCATCCAAAAGGCACTTGTCGAGCTGCGCGAACTCGGCTGGCTGACCGGTCCGGCACCGCGCCTGGTGGCGGTGCAGTCCACCGGCTGCGCACCCGTGGTCGCCGCCTTCGAGCGCGGCGAGCGGCGGGTGCGGCAATGGCCGGACGCGCGGACGGTCGCGTTCGGCATCACGGTGCCCGCCCCGCTGGGCGACGAGCTGATCCTGGACGCCCTGGCGGACAGCGGCGGCACCGCGATCGCGGTCGACGACGCCGACATCCTCGCCGACCTGCGCGAGTTCGGGCGTACCGAAGGGCTGCTGCTGTGCCCGGAGGGTGCGGCGTGCCTGACCGCGGCCCGGCTGCTGCGCGAACGCGGCTGGCTGTCGGCGACCGACGAGGTCGTGGTGCTCAACACCGGTGCGGGCATCAAGTATCCGGGCACCGTGGCGCACGACTGACGTCTGCTACGTTCGCGGACTCCCGGTCGATCGAACGGAGCACGCGTGTCGGTACGTCTCATGGGCGCCAACCCGGGCCTGACCCTGTTCGACGAGTCCGGGGCACGCACCGCGTTCGCCTCGGTGTGGCGGGTGGACTGGTCCGAGCGGGGTTCGGGGAGCGCGCTGGTGGTGTGGCACGACGGTGCCGTACGGGTCGTGACCGAGGACGCGCCGCTCGGCGAGTGGCTGGCGGCCGACTTCACCCGTCACTTCCCGGAGGTGTCCGGCCTGCCCTGGCCCGCTCCGGCGGTCGTGCGGGCACCGGTCGAGCTCGACTACGACCTGTCGGCGGGCGTGCGCGCCCGCGCTGCGGGGGCCACGGTAGAGATCACCGGTCCGCTGGACCGCCGGCTGATCCAGGCGCCGGGCTTCGACCTCGGGGGCGTACCGCACCTGCTGTCCACGGTGTACATTCCCTGCGCCGAGGGCGTGCTCACCCTGGACGGCGCCGCCGTGGCGGGGACGCCGCGGGTGACCCGCGAGCCCCGGGTGTCCTCCACCGCCTTCCTCGCCGACGCTGAAGTCTGGTGTCGCGAATAGTCCGGATCGGCGCAGGTACGACATTCTCGGAGATGAGCCGCGACCCACCCGGCCCGACCATTCTGAGATGGACAGTGTCGTATCGATAGTTCTCTTTCCCGTCGCGCTGGGCATCGTGATGCTCGGCCTGGGTCTCACGCTCACCGTCGGCGACTTCCGCCGGGTGCTGGCCTATCCGAAAGCCGTCGTCGCGTGCCTGGTCTGCCAGATGGTGGTGCTGCCGGCGGTCTGCCTGGGCCTGGTCACCCTCGCCGATCTGCGTCCGGAACTCGCCGTGGGCATGATGCTGCTCGCCGCGTCACCGGGCGGCAGCACCGCCAGCCTCTACAGCCACCTGTTCCGCGGCAACGTGGCGCTCAACATCAGCCTCACCGCCGTGAACTCGGTGCTCGCCGCGTTCACGCTGCCGCTGATCGTCAACTGGTCGATCGCGGCGTTCATGGGGTCTGACACCACGCTCGGCCTGCAGTTCGACAAGGTCCTCCAGGTGTTCGCGATGGTGCTGGTCCCGATCGGGGTCGGCATGTGGGTGCGCGGCCGGTTCACCGCCTTCGCCGAGCGGATGCAGCGGCCGGTCCGCATCCTGTCCGTCGCGGTGCTCGTGTTCGTCCTCACCGGCGCCGTCCTGGGCGTACGTGACCAGCTCGGGCCCGCGATCCAGGCGGTCGGCGTCACCGTCGTCGCGTTCAACCTGCTCAGCCTCGCCATCGGGTACGCCGCCCCGCGCCTGCTGCGGGTGGCCCACCGCGAGTCGGTCGCCTCGTCGTTCGAGGTGGGGGTCCACAACGCGACCTTGGCGATCACCCTGGCGCTGAGCCCGTCGCTGCTGAACAACCAGGTGATCGGCATGCCGTCGGTGATCTACGGCTCGCTGATGTTCCTCACCGCGGCGCTGTTCGGCCTGGTCGCCGCCCGCCCCGCCCGCACCCGTGCCCTGGCCGCCGCCCGCGGCGACGCCGCCGCGTAGACACCGCGCCGTTTTGGCTGCAGTTTCGGGGAAAGTGCACGAATGCCCGCCAAGATTCCTGCACTTTCGCCGAAACTGGCCCCTGCCAACGACATTGACGTGACGCGCGCGCGCCTCTAATTTGAACACATGTTCAGAACGGATGTTCAGAACCAGGTACCGGTGGGCACCCGCCCACCGCGCGCGCTGCCGCGGCGGTGCGACGTCGCGATCATCGGCGGCGGCATGGCCGGGCTGGCCACCGCCCTGCGCCTACAGGCCCAAGGACTGGCCACCGTCGTCTTCGAGGCGCACGGCCACGCGGGCGGGTGCGCGGGCTACTACCGGCACCGCGGCTTCTCCTTCGACGTCGGCGCCACCACCCTGGTCGACTTCACCCCGGGCGGGGTGGGCGCCGAGCTGCTCGACGCCACCGGCCTGACCGGCCTCGACGCCCACGACCTGCCCGGCTACGTCGCCTGGCTGCCCGACCGCACCGTCACCCTGCACCGCGACCCGGACCGCTGGCACGCCGAGCGGCTGCGCACCCTGGGCGACACCCGCGCCCACCGCCGCTTCTGGGCGACCCTCGACCACCTCGCGCAGGTGTTCTGGGCGGCCAGCCGCACCGGCATCCGCCTGCCCGTGCGCACCCCGGGCGACGCCCTGCACGACCTGCGCGCCCTCGGCCCGCGCCACCTCCCGCTCGCCCGGCACCTGAACCGGACGCTGGGCGACGAGCTGCGCCGCCACGGCCTGCGCGGGCAGGACAGCCTCGCCGCGCTGCTCGGGATGCTGGTGGAGGACACGGTGCACAGCAGCGTCGACCGGGCGCCGCTGATCAACGCCGCGCTCGGGGTGACCATCCGGGGCGCGGGGCTCAGCCGCCACCGGGGCGGCATGCACGGGTTCTGGCGCCGCCTGGTCACCCACTACCGCGGCCTCGGCGGCGACCTGCGCACCGGCTGCCGGGTCGAGCAGGTCACCGGCCGGGCGGGCGCGTTCGCCGTGCACACCCCGCGCGGCACCGTCAGCGCGGCGAGCGTGGTCAGCGCGATCCCGGCGCAGCTCACCGCCGCGATCGCGCCCGGCGCGGTGGCCGCCGGGCTGGCGCCGTACCTGCGGCGCGACGAGCCGGACCTGGGCGGGGCGGTGGCGGTGTTCCTGGGCGTGCCCGAGGAGGAGGTGTCCGGGCAGGAGTTCACCCACCACCAGCTGCTGCAGGACTACGCGCGGCCGCTGGGGGAGGGCAACAACATGTTCGTGTCCGTGTCCGACCCCGGCGACCTCGACAGCGCCCCGGCGGGGCACCGCGCGGTGATGATCTCGACGCACACCGAGCTGGGCGGCTGGGCCGGACTGTCCGAGGCGGACTACACGGCGCGCAAGGACGAGATCGGACGGCGGCTGATCGGGTACGCCCGGCAGGCGTACCCGCGGCTGGCGGAGCGGGCGGTGGTGTGCCAGGTCGGCACGCCGCGCAGCTACCAGCGGTTCACGGGCCGGCCGGGCGGGGCGGTCGGGGGCGTGCGGCAGACGCCGCGCAACACCAACCAGCACGCCCTGGGCCACCGCAGCGCCCAGCCGGGGTTCTGGCTCGTCGGCGACAGCACCTGGCCCGGCCTCGGCACCGTCGCCTGCGTGCTGGGAAGCCGCATCGTCGCCGCCGACGTCCGCCGGCACACCCGCGCGGCGGTGCTCTCGTGAAGTGCGAGGACGCAGCGATGCGAGGCCCGCAGGCACGAACCCGGGCGGCACTGTGAGCGCCGCCGGGCTGCCGAGCCTGGCCGAGGTCGGGGCGGACCTGCTGCCGGTGTCGGGGCGGCGGCGGTGGCTGGCGCTGCTGCGGCCGTACGCGGGAATCGTGCTCTTCGCCGTCGCGGCCTGGCGCGGCTGGTGGTGGCTGACGCCGCCGCTGGTCTTCGGGATCTTCGTCGCGGTCGTCACCGTCACCCACGACGTGGTGCACCGCAGCCTCGGGCTGAGCCCGCGGCAGACCGAGTGGGCCCTGTTCGCGATGGGCGTGGTGCTGCTGGAGAGCGGCCACGCCTACCGCGACACCCACCTGCAGCACCACCGCCTGTTCCCGTCCGACGACGACCCGGAGGGCTACCCGGCCAAGCTGACGCTGCTCGGCGCGGTCGCCTACGGGCCGGTGTTCCTGGGCAGGCTGTGGTGGTGGGCGTTCGGGCGGGCGAAGGGCGACCGGCGGCGCCGGGCGTGGCTGCTGGCCGAGGCGGCGGTGCCGTTCGCGGCGGTGGCCGGCGGGGTGCTGCTGTGGCCGCACAGCCCGGCGCTGCTGGCGTACGCGGTGATGGCGATCGTCGGCAGCTGGGTCTACCCGCTGCTGACCGTCTACCTGCCGCACCACCGGTACGGCGACGACCCGCTCACCCAGACGCGTACGCTGCGCGGCAGGATCATCCCCGCCGTCTTCCTCGAACTGACCTACCACCTGGAGCACCACCTGTACCCGCAGATCCCCAGCCACCGCCTGCCCGAACTGGCCCGCCGCCTCGACCCGCACCTCGCCCGCGCCGGGGTCAGGCCGGTCCGGGTGATCTGACGTGCCCCGCGCCGACACCCGCGCCCGGGTCCTGCAGGCGGCCGTCACGACATTGGCCACCGAGGGGTACGGGCGCACCACCGCCCGCGCCATCGCCCGCACCGGGGGCTTCGCCCCCGGTGTCATCTACTACCACTTCGCCGACCTCGACGACCTGCTCGTGGCGACCGCCCAGTTCACCAGCGACGCCCGCCTGGCCCGCTACCGGGCCGAGCTGGCCGGGGTCGGCGGCTTCGCCGACGTGCTGGAGCGGCTGCGGCGGCTCTACGAGGAGGACGGCGCCGAGGGGCACATCGCGGCGGTGCAGGAGCTGGTCGCGGCGGCCAACAGCAACCCGCGCCTGGCCGAGCAGGTGCGCGTGCAGACCGCCGTCTGGCAGGACTTCGCCGCCGAGGCGATCGAAGGGCTGCTCGCGGGCACGCCGCTGGCCGAGGTGATCCCGGTCCGGGAGCTGGCCACCGCCGCGGTCGCCATGTACCTGGGCATGGAGCTGCTGTCGCACCTGCACGCCAACCGGCTCGGCCCGGAGGCCCTGTTCGACGCCTCCCAGCGGTTCGCCCCGCTGCTGGACTCGCTGCGCCCCGACGCCTAGAGCCCGAAGTACGGCGACACCCCGGCCAGGTCGAAGATGCGGCGCAGCCACGGGCGGGGGTTGACGCAGCGCAGCTCGACGCCGCGCCCGTGGGCGTACTGGTAGACGCGGATCAGGCCGGACAGGCCGGTCGAGTCCAGGAAGATCGTCTCGGCCAGGTCGACCTCGACCACCGGGTGGGTGCAGGCGTCCACGACCTGCTTCAGCCAGCCGGTGACCGCCTCGATCTCGGCCATGTCGAGCTCGCCGACGAGGTGGACCGTGCACGCGTCGGCGGTTTCCGACACCGTATGCGAAATCGGCATGGAACTCCCTGGCGTCGTCGCGGCGGCAGACGACTTTTCCCGGTGCGCTGGGCGGTCGTGCCGCGCCTCTATAGGATCACCATTCGTGAGGGTCTGTACCCGATGATCGCCGCATTCGGTGATGCGGGCAGCCTGCGGGGCGCCTACGAGCAGGTGGACTGGGCGGCGACGGCGGTGGGTCCGCCGGACTCGTGGAGCCCGACGCTGCGGGCGTCGCTCAGCATCACCCTGAACACCAGGTTCCCGGTGACGCTGCTGTGGGGCCCCCGCTACGTGCTGCTCTACAACGAGGCGTACGTCGAGCTGATCGCGGGCAAGCACCCCGCCGCGCTGGGCCGCCCCGCCGAGGAGGTGTTCCCGGAGATCTGGGACGTCATCGGCCCGCTGCTGGACTCCGTACGCCGGGGCGACGGCTCGGTGCTCATGCAGGACCTGCGGCTGGACCTGCACCGCAACGGCTTCCTGGAGGAGTGCTACTTCACCTTCGCGTACTCGGCGGTGCGCGGCGCCGGCAACGCGATCGAGGGCGTCATCGACATCACCGAGGAGGCGACCCCGCGCATAGTCACCCGCCGCCGCATCGAGGCGCTGGGCCGCCTGGCGCAGGCGCTGGCCGTGCTGGAGGACCTCGACCACCTGGCCGACAAGGTCGCGGCGGCGCTGCGACCCGCCGCGTCGGACCTGTCGCAGGTGCGGCTGCACCGGCTGCACGACCACGACGGCGTGGCCCGCGAGGACCTGACCATCGCCCAGACCGCCGACGGTCCGCTGGTGCGCATCCCGCTGGCGTCGCTGGCCGACCCGCCGGTGGAGTTCCTGCTCACCGCGCGGCTCAACGACGCGCTCGTCGTCGACGAGGCGTACCGCACCTTCCTGCGGCTGGTCGGGTCCACCACCGCCGAGGCGATCGCCCGCGTCGCCGCGCACCAGGCCGAGCGCCGCGCCGCCGCGCTGGAGCGCCGGATGTCCGAGGCCCTGCAGCTGAGCCTGCTGACCCCGCCGGTGGAGGACGACCGGGTGCAGATCGCCGTCCGGTACCGCCCGGCGGCCGAGCAGGCCCACGTTGGCGGCGACTGGTACGACTCGTTCGTCCTGCCCGGCGGTTGCCTGACCGTGGCGATCGGCGACGTCAGCGGGCACGACCGCCGGGCCGCCGCCGACATGGCCCAGATCCGCAACCTGCTGCGCGGCATCGCGTTCACCGTCCAGTCGCCGCCCTCGGCCATCCTGTCCGCCCTGGACCGGGCGATGGCCACCCTCGGCCCCAGTACGCTGGCCACGGTGCTGCTGGCCCAGCTCACCCTGCCGCCCCGCCCTGCGGGCGGCCACCTGCTGCGCTGGTCCAACGCCGGGCATCCGCCCCCGGTGCTGCTGCTGCCCACAGGCCAGGCCCGGCTGCTGACACCGCCGCCGGAGCCGCTGCTGGGGTTCCTCAGCACCACCACCCGCGCCGACCACACGGTCGAGCTGCCGCCCGGGTCGTCGCTGGTGCTGTTCACCGACGGACTCATCGAACGCCGCGAGGCCGAGCGCAGCGCCGCGCCCGAGTGCCTGCTCGACGTGGTCGCCCAGCGGCAGCAGCTGTCCGCCGACGAGCTGTGCGACGAGATCCTGAAGCACTTCGGCGACGACCTTGAGGACGACGTCGCGCTCACGATCGTCCGCACCGTCTAGCTGGGCGCCGGGCGGTTCGGGGTCTGCCCCTCACCTCGACCCGCCCGGCGCCGCACGCCGCTCATCTCCCGAGCAGGGCATGCGCCCGGCCCACCGCGGCGGCGAACCGGACGGCCAGGTCGGCCACCTCGGCGCGCTGGGCCGTGTCCAGCGCCAGCACCGACTCCCGCCGCAGCCGCAGCTCGGTGCGCGACAGCCCGGCCTGCACGTCGCACTGCCCGTCCTGCACGGCCAGGGCGATCTCGGTGCGCAGCCGGGTCTCGGCGGGCTCGGTGCTCTGCTCGTAGGCCGTGCCCAGGGCCACCCGGATGGCGTCGGGCGTCTGGTAGGCGTGCCCGTGCGCGGCCATGCAGCGGCGCCACCCGTCCAGGGCGGCGGTGTAGCGGGGATCGGCGGCCGCCTGGCGGGCCGCGGTCCGGTTGAGCCCCTGCGGCAGGTACGCCACCCGGGCCCAGCTGTCCAGATCGCCGAACACCCCCGCGTAGCCCTGCGCGATGCACCCGTCCAGCGCGTACGTGATCGTGCCCAGCCCCGGCACCTCGACCGAGCCGGTCCGCTTCTCGTCGCCGAACAGCGCCAGCCGGTAGGCGGGCGTGCTCTCGGCCGGGTCGGCGGCCGTCGCGGGCTCGGCGTCGTCGCCGCCGGCCGCCATGCCGTAGCCCTCACGGCGGCGCCGGTCGAGGTCCAGCAGGCGCTGCTCGTCGGTCGCCCCCGTCGGCTGGTCGGGTGTGTAGCCCGACCACGCGAACCCGCGATCGCTCATGCACCGCCTGGTCAGCTCGTTCTCGGCCAGTGTCACCAGGTACCGGTGCTGCGGAAACGTTCCGGACCAGGTCACCAGATCCTGCGCGGCCGGGCTCGGCGCGGCGGCCCAGGTCGGGGCCGGTGCGCCCGCGGCTGCGGGCGGGGCGACGCCCGCCGGTGCGGCCGTGCCGCATCCGCCGAGCGCCGCCACCAGCAGAACCGCCGACAGCCCCAGGGTGAGTGCCCTTCGGTCGACCGGGTTGACCGGTCCGCTGCGGAGGTTCACCAGGTCACCGCGAGGAGCACCAGTGGTTGGACTTGATGATGTCCTCCCACGAGCCCACCGGGCTGGGGCCGGGGTTGGAGTTCAGGAACGCCAGCCGGCTGGTCTTGTACAGGTACAGGGCCTGGCCGGTGTAGTTGGTCCCCGACCACAGCCACACGTCGCAGTTCTTGCCGTGGTTGTAGACCGACGAGGCGCAGTTCATCCAGGTGCCGCTGCCGCAGGAGGACTGCGTCCAGTTCCAGCTCGGGTTGTCGTACTTCATCTGCTTCATCGGGCCGGTGAAGTCGCGGTCCACCCAGGCGCACACGTACTCCTCGGGACAGACGGTGTAGTCACCCGCGTGGGCGGCGGTCGTGGTGGGGACGAGCATCGCGGTGGCGGCTGCCACCATGAGCGCGGCCCGTCCCACGAACTTCTTCAGGGACATGCTTCCTCCAAGGGAATCCGGCGCCGGTTCTCGGCGCCGTGATCAGTCTTGTTCGGACCCCGGGTCGGAGGACAGGCGTCGCGCCTGCGGTTGATCGGCGTTTTGCCGCTTTGCTAGCCTCGACCGGTGCGTACGGATTGGATGATCGGCTAGTCGCCCGGCGACTATCGGACGAGGCCTGATCCGTTCCGCCGCAAGCGCCCGACCTGGTGTTTCGTCGTCAGTGGTCGCCCCTCGGGCGAGACCTGCCGCACGAGCCGCCGCGGGCGGTGCGGCGGCGGCACACCGGCGGCTTACCGGCGGTTGCCGGTGGCGGACGCAGCAGACGGGGTGCCGCAGCTGGGGGAGGAGCGCCGTGTTCGGCAGCACGCTGAGGGCCCTGCGTACGCAGGCGCTGCTCACGCAGGAGGAACTGGCCGCGTCGTCGGGGCTGAGCGTGCGCCAGATCCGCGAGCTGGAGGCGGGGCGGGTCGCGGCACCGCGGCCGAGCAGCGTCCGGGCGCTGGCCGACGCGCTGGCCCTGTCGCCGGAGGACCGCGAGCGCTTCCAGCAGTCCGCCCTGCCCGCCGAGCCGGAGCCGCAGCAGTCCGGCGACCGCGCGGACGACGCCGAGCGGGTCGAACCGCCGCCCTCGGACGCCCCCGATCTGCTGACGCCCGCGCAGCTGCCCGCCGACGTCACCGGGTTCACCGGCCGCGACGGCGAACTCGCCGCCCTCGACCAGGCGCCGCCGGGCCTGGTGGTGATCTCCGGGGTGGCCGGGGTCGGCAAGACCGCGCTCGCGGTGCACTGGGCGCACCGGGTCGCCGCCGGGTACGCCGACGGCCAGCTGTACCTGAACCTGCGCGGCTTCGACGACAGCGACGAGGCGGTGGACCCGGTCGCGGCCGTGCGGGGCTTCCTGGACGCGCTCGGTGTCGCGCCCGACCGGGTGCCGACCGACCCGCAGGCGCAGGTGGCGCTGTACCGCAGCCTGACGGCCGACCGCAGGCTGCTGGTGGTGCTGGACAACGCGCGCGACGCAGATCAGGTGCGCCCGCTGGTGCCCAGCGGCGCGGCCACCCGCACCGTGGTCACCAGCAGGCGCCGCCTGGCGACGCTGATCGCGCACACCGGCGCCCTGGCGGTGCCGCTGGACGTGCCGCCCGTCGCCGAGGCGGTGGAGCTGCTGGCCCGCCGGATGGGCACCGAGCCGGGCGACCGGGACGCCGTCACCGCCATCGCGGCCGCGTGCGGGCGGCTGCCGCTGGCCCTCGCGCTGGCCGGAGCCAGGGCCCGGCTGACCGGGTTCTCGCCGGTCACCCTCGCGCTGGAGCTGCGCCGCACCCGAGGGCAGCTGGAGGTGCTGGCCGACGGCGACGGGCAGGGCGTGCGGGCGGTGTTCTCGTGGTCGTACCGGGCGCTGAGCCCGGCCGCCGCCGCGCTGTTCCGGCTGCTGGGCCTGGCGGCCGGGCCCGACATCGCGGTGGCGGCGGTCGCCGCGCTGGCCGGGCTGCCCGTTCCGCAGGTGCGGCGTACGCTGCGGGAGCTGGCCGACGCGAGCCTGGTGACCGAGCACGTGCCGGGCCGCTACCAGCTGCACGACCTGCTGCGGGCGTACGCCGCCGAGCTGGTCCGCGCGCAGGAGTCGGACGAGTCGCGGCGGGCGGCGCTGACCCGGCTGCTCGACCACTACACCCACGCCGCCTACCAGGCCGATCTGGTGCTGAACCCGGTCCGGCCGCCGATCCCGCTGGTGCTGGCGGTCCGTCCCGGCGCGCACCGGGCCTACAACAGCCTCGACGCGGCCGTGCGCTGGCTGCAGAACGAGCACCGGGTCCTGCTCGCGACGCTGCGGCAGGCCGCCGACGCGGGGCTGCACATGCAGGCGTGGCAGCTCACCTGGGCGCTGGACACGTTCCTGCACGAGCGGCGGCTCTGGCGTGAGGAGGGCGCCGCCTGGGCGGTAGCGCTGCGCGCGGCGGCCGCGATGACCGACCAGCCCGCGGCCGCCCACGCGCACCGGTTCCTCGGTGCCGTGCAGGGCCGCCTGGCCCGGTTCGACGACGCCCACCGGCACATGAGCCAGGCCGTCGCGCTGAGCCGGGCGGTCGGCGACCGGGCCGGCGCGGGCGAGGCCCACTACGTGCTGTCCTACGTGTACTGGCTGCAGGGCGACCTGGTCCGCGCGCTCGAACAGGCGCAGCAGGCCCTCGCCCTGTACACCGAGCTGCGGGACGGGTACTGGGTGGGCAAGTCGGGGCTGGCGGTCGGCCTGTACCTCGACATGGCGGGCGAGCACCGGGAGGCGGTGCCGTACCACCTCGCGGCGATCGACGCGCTGCGGCGCTGCGGCGACCGCGCCAACGAGGCGGTCGGCTGGGACTGGCTGGGGCTGGTGTACCAGCACCTGGGCGACCACGCGCAGGCGGTGCGGCAGTTCGAGCGGGGGCTGCGGCTGGCCCGGGAGCTGGACGACCAGGTGCTGCAGGCGCAGCTGCTCACCCATCTCGGCGACGCGGTGGAGGCGGTCGGCGACCTGGAGACCGCGCGCGAGCACTGGCTGACCGCGTACCGCATCCTCAACGCCGTCGGGCATCCGCTGACCGGGGATCTGCGCCGCAAGCTGCGGGCCACCGCGCGGCAGGTCCGGGCCGAGCCGAGCTGACCGGTAAGCGCGGCCTACCGACGGCGCTCGATGTGTGGTAAAAGCTTTCTATTCACGACGGAGGAATGCAAGAAATCTTCAAGGAGGCGCGGATGGGAAGAGCACTGGCCCGCATCGGTGGTACGGCCGCGGCGGCGATACTCGTGGTGGCCGCGACCTGGGCGGCCGCACCGGCCGCGACCGCCGGGGCTGGGCCGACACCCCTGGCGGCGGCCGCCGCGCCGCTCGCGGTCGCCCCGCAGCCGGGTACCTACACCGGCAAGGGCTTCGAGACCTGCGCCGCCCCGTCGCAGTCCAACATGAACGCCTGGCGCAGCAGCTCGCCGTACCGGGCCGTCGGCATCTACATCAGCGGCGGCAGCCGCTCCTGCTCCCAGCCGAACCTCACCGCCACCTGGGTCGCCAACCAGGTCGCCAACGGCTGGCACCTGATGCCGATCGAGCTGGGCTACCAGGCCCCCTGCGGCACCCGCGCCCCGAAGATGTCGGCTGACCCGACCACGGCCCGCTCCCAGGGCCGCACCGCCGCCAACAGCTCCACCACCGCCGCCAAGGCGCTGGGCATCGGCGCCGGCAGCACCATCTTCAACGACATGGAGGCGTACCCGACGAGCGCCTCCTGCAAGGCGGCGGTGCTGTCGTTCCTGTCCGGCTGGACCGAGCGCCTGCACGAACTCGGCTACGTGTCCGGCATGTACTCCAGCGGCAACTCCGGCATCAAGGACGTGTGCGCCGAGTACGGCAACCCGGCCTACACCCAGGTCGACCAGCTGTGGATCGCCTGGTGGAACGGGGTGGCCGACACCGACGCGGGCACCTACTGCCCCGACGCGTACTGGGCGGACCACCAGCGGGTGCACCAGTACACCGGCGGCGGCAACGAGACCTGGGGCGGCGTGACGATGAACATCGACCACGACTACCTCGACCTCGTCGCGCCGGGCGCACCGCAGCAGTGGAGCACGACCGTCGACAACGCCGCGGCGGGCGGCTTCACCGCCAGCGCCAACTGGGGCACCTCGTCCTACTCGCCGCAGCGCAACGGGGCCGACTACCGGTTCGCCACCCCGGTGAACTCCAGCGACGTCGCCTGGTTCCAGGCCGACCTGCCGACCACCGGCGCCTACCAGGTCTCGGTCTGGTATCCGGCCGACCCCGGCTACAACAATCTGACGCCCTTCATCGTGGCCACGACCGGCGGCAACCAGTCCGTGTACGTCAACCAGCAGGCCAACGGCGGCCAGTGGGTGTCCATCGGCACGTTCACGCTCCCGGCCGGGCCGGGTAACAAGATCGGCGTCAGCCGCTGGACCAGCGGCACCGGCTACGTGGTGGCCGACGCGGTACGCATCACCCGGGTCTGACCCGCGAGGCGGGTGCGGGTGCCCGGCGAGGGCACCCGCACCCGTCCGGTCAGGCGACCGTGCAGTTGGTGCCGTTGAGGCTGAACAGCGTCGGCTTGCTGTTGGTGCCGCTCCAGCTGCTGAGGAAGCCGAAGCCCTGGCTGGTCCCCGGCGCGATGGTGCCGTTCCAGCTCGCGTTGGTGACGGCCGCGCTGGCCCCGGTCTGGGTGTAGTTGCCGTTCCAGGCCTGGTTGATCACCTGGCCGTTGGCGAACGTCCACCGCAGCGTCCAGCCGCTGACCGGCGCGGCGCCCATGTTCGTGATCACCACGTCACCCTGGAACCCGTTGTTCCACTGGTTGGTGATCGTGTACGTCACCCGGCAGCCCACCGGCTGCGTGCTCGCCGTCGGCGACGGCGACGCGCTACGCGACGGGCTCGGCGAGGCGCTGGGCGACGCGCTGGCCGACGGGCTCGGACTGGCCGACCTGCTCGGCGACGGCGAGGCCGAGGCGGACGCCGACGGCGAGGTGGTGCCGACGATCGCCCAGTACGCCTCCTTGGCCTGCAGCGACACGTCGAACAGCAGCGGGAAGTCCTTGCGGCTGACCGGGTAGCTGTCCAGCCAGGTGTTGTCGTCGGCCAGACCCCACAGCGTCACCGAGGTGATGTTCGCCTTGTACTTGCGGTACACGTCGAACCAGGCCTTGTACCGGGCGGCCTGGCGGGTCAGCCGCTCGGCGGGCGGGGTGGTGAAGCTCTCCGAGGAGCTGGTGTAGATGCTGGTGTCCATCTCGGTGATCTGCTGCTCCACCCCCAGCGGGATGAACTTGGCGATCATCGCGTCGACGTCGGCGCCGGTCGGCCAGTCGACGTTGCCGTGCATCTGGTGCCCGACCCCGTCGATCGGCACACCCTCGGCCTTCAGCTGGCTGACCAGGGCGTAGAGCTTGTCGCGCTTGGCCGCCACGTTGGTGTTGTAGTCGTTGATGTACAGCTTCGCGTTCGGCGCCACCTGGCGCGCCACCCGGAACGCGGTCCGGATGAAGTCCAGCCCGGTGATGTTGAACCAGGTGCTGCGGCGCAGCCCGTCGGACTGGTTCTCGTCGATGACCTCGTTGACGACGTCCCAGGCGTAGATGTCGTTGGCGTAGCGGGTGCCGACGGCGCGGATGTGCGCCTCCAGCCGCGCCAGCAGCAGCGTCTTGTTCGCCGCGGTGGCGGTCATCGGCTGCCCGGCCGCGTCGTTGAACACCCACGCGGGCGTCTGCTGGTGCCACACGAACGTGTGCCCGCGCACCTTGATGCCGTTGGCCTTGGCGAACGCGACGATCGCATCGGCGTCGGTGTAGTTGAACACGCCCTCGGTGGGCTCGGTCGCGTCCCACTTGAGCGCGTTGCCGGGCGTGAGCGAGTTGAAGTGCTTGGCCAGCAGCTGGCCGTGCTCGGCCAGCAGCTCCGAGCGGCCGACGGCCGCCCCGATCGGAAAGTCGTTGGCGAAGACGGTCTTCAGCGACGGGATGCCGGTCTGGATCGGGCTCGCCGGGACGTACGACAGGGTGAAGTCGTCGATGTGGAACGAGGCCGTGCCGCTGACCGTCTCGACGTACACGGCGAAGAAGTCGGCGTCGTTGGCCAGCGTGTACGAGCCGGTCAGCTGGGTCCAGCCGGATTCGGACACGTTGGTGCTGTTGACGACCTGCTCATAGTTGGTCGTGGTGCCCAGTCGCCGCTCGACGCTCATCCGCAGCTGCGCGGTGCCCGCCCCGGTCGCCGTCCGCGCCCACACCGAGTACGTGTAGCGCACGCCCTTGGTGACGGTGGACAGCAGGCTGCGGCTCGGGCCGTTCCAGGCGGCGGTGCGGCCGCTGGTGAGCAGGCTGCGGGTGCCGGCGTGCGCGGCGGCGGTGCTGCTGGCCACGACCTCGGCGGTGCCGCGCATGGCCCAGCTCTGGGTGGTGCCGTCCTCGAAGTCACTGGTGAGGACGGTGACCGGGTCCGCGGCGCGGACCGGCTCGGGGGACAGGGCGATGACCGCGACAGGCAGCGTGGCGGCCAGCAGGAGCATGCCGAGACCGGCATGCAGGCGTTTCCAGGACAGTGGAGACACGTGGGGTCCTCAACGGGCGTGCGCGCCGCCGCGCACCCTGCCCAGGGGTACGGCCGGTCGCGCGGGCTGCGGACGCCTGTGACCCGCCGACTCCCGAAAGGCGTGCCGACCGTCGCGGTGCGACGGTCTGCCCGGAAGGCGATCCGGGTCGATGCTATGAGCCGGGCCTGCGGGGCGTCAAACGGTCCCCGGTGCGTCGCGCCACCGCGCCGCCGCCGTTGCACAAAAGTGCAACGGCGGTCGCGATCCTGGCGTCCGTGCGTCGCGATCTTTATGTTGAGTCCACCGGAGCGGCACGGGACCGCACGGCAAGATCCGACGCGGAATGATGTCAGCCGACGGGGGATGGCATCAGGAGGCAGCGGAGGCACCGAGTGCGGATGCGGGTCGCGCCGTCGATGTCGCGGTCAGAGTGTCACCGCGAGCCGACGAGGGGTCGGCGGGCTCGACGAAGTGCTCGGTGCTGTGCGGTTCCGTGCTGCCACCGGCGTCCTGAGAAGGCCGCCCGGTGTTCGGAGTATAGATCGACCGCAGACAGGTGGATGATGCGACGTTCCTTTCTAGCCGCCGCGACGGCGCTGCTGCTGGCTCTCGGCTCGCCCGGTTCGGCGCATGCCGGGGGCTTCACCGGCGACGCCTACTCGTGGATGAGCACGTACTGCCCGCCGACGGTGGTCACCGGGCAGATCGACAGTCTCACGGTCGTGCCGGGCGTGTCCTCGGTCTTCCGCGGCCAGCTCGTGGCCTGCTCGGACATCGAGACCTTCGAGATCTTCTCGATCGTGTTCTACCGGCCCTCCGAGGTGCGGGGCTGGGCCCACCCCTACCTGCGGTCGGTGAGTCCGGCGGCGCCGTCGTTCGCGGTCAACGTGGGACTGCCCTCGGACACGACCGCCGTATGCCTGCTGGTCAGCCCGACCACGCGCCTGGACTGCCGCGCGATCGTGTTCGAGGTGGTGAACGGGCAGGCCGTGCCCCGACTTGGAGATCCTGTGCCCACGGACGCGCCGTCGGTCGCCCGGCCGGTCACGGTCCCGCTGAAGTACAGCGACGACCCCGGCGGCGGCGGGCCGAACTGCCCGACCTGCTGGGGATGACATCCGACGCGGTGCCGGGTCGACCCGGCACCGCGTCCACAGATCGGGCCGGGCGGGGTGGCCTAATGGCTTTGCGCGAGAGTGATCATGGGCATAGGGTGCCCGCGTGCGCGACATCCCCCGGATCGTGTGGATCCTCGCCGTCGGCCGCTTCGTCAACGCCGCCGGGTCCTTCGTCTTCACCTTCCTGTTCCTGTACCTGACCGGACCGCGTGCCCTGCCGCTGGCCCAGGCCGGCCTGGTCAGCGGGGCACTGGGCGTGGGCCTGCTCGCGGGCAACCTGACCGGCGGCGGGTTCGGCGACCGGTACGGCCACCGCCGCGTCCTGCTGGCCGCCTCGACCGTCGCCGGGGTCGTCACCCTGCTCATACCGTGGACGCCGGTGGCGCTGCTCGCGGTGTCGACCGCCGTGCTCGGCTACAGCGGCGCCACGGCGGGCACCGCCCAGGGCGCGCTCACCGCGCTGGCCGTGGCGCCCGGTGACCGGCGCCGGGCCGTCGCGATCGGCCGGGCGGCGTTCAACGCGGGCTGCGTCATCGGCCCGCCACTGGGTGCGCTGCTGGCGGTGGAGCACTTCACCGCGCTGTTCGTGATCGACGGACTGGTCGTCCTGGCGGTACGGGCCGTCACCGCCGCGCTGCTGCGCGCCGAGCCGGTGGCCGCCACCGCCCCGGCCGCGCGGTCGTCCGGGCTGTGGTCCAGTGTGCGCGCCGACCGGACCCTGCTGGCGCTGCTGCCCGCGATCGTGGTCGTGGACGTCGTGTACCGGCAGCTGTACACCACCCTGCCGGTGCACCTGCGCGACCACGGGCAGGGGCTCACCCTGTACGCCACGCTCATCGCGGTCGGTTCCGGGCTGATCCTGCTGCTGGAGATCCCGGTGACCATGCTGCTGCGGCACCGGCCGGCCCCCAGGATCCTCGGCACCGGTTACGCCCTGGTCGGCGCCGGCATGGCGCTGTTCGGCCTCGGCACCGGCGCGGCGCTGGTGATCGCCGCGATGGTGGTGCTCACCGCGGGCGAGATCCTCTACAAGACCACCGCGACCGCGTACGTGCTCGACCGGGCCCCGGACGGGCTGACCGGTCGCTACCAGGGTCTCTACACCGCCGCCGCGACCAGCGGCACCATGCTCGCCGCCCCGCTGGGCGCCGCCCTGTACGGCCTCGCGCCCGCCGCCCTGTGGCCGGTGTGCGCCGTGGCCGCTGCCGCGTGCGGCGTGCTGGCCTGGCACGGCGGCCGGACCGAGGCGGTCTCGGGCGAAACCGTCGAGGCGACCGCCTGAGCCGGTAGCGGTCGCCCGCCGCCGACGCTTGCACAAAAGTGCAATGCGCGGCGACATCCTGGCTGGGCCAGGTCGGAGTCTTTACCGTGAGTCCCGCCAGCCCGGCCGGGGCTGGCAGCGTCCCGCTCGGAAACGATGTCAGCTCGACGGGGGATGGCATCGTTTTCAGGGGGGATACACCAGTGCAGACGCAGGTCGTGCCGTCGCTGTCGCGGTGGGGGGTGTCGGCGGGGGCGGATCTCGTCTTCCGGACGCTCGCCGCCTTCGGTCCCTGGTCGGTCGACCAGACCGGAGCCTCGCTGGGATGGAAGAACCAGCGGGTGCGCGGAGCGCTCGACGAACTGCTCGCCATCGGTGCGGTGGCCGCGCTGCCGTTGGGGACCGGAGACGGTCGCCAGTGGACGGCGCGGTCCGCCACCGAGGTCGTCGCCGGGCTGCGACGGCGCAGCCAGGTGGAGGCCGCGGCCCGGCACCGGCTGCGCGAGCGGCTCACCCACTTGATCAATCCGGAGTTCGTGCCCGACCCGCACCGCATGGCGGCCCGCGACGTACGGCCGCTGTTCACCGTGGCAGGGGTTCGTGACCGCCTGGCGCAGCTGATCAACGGGGCGCGCCGCGAGCACCTGGCGATGAACCCGGAGCCGGCGTTCAGCGCCGAGACGGTCAAGGCGGCTGCTCCGCTCAACCGCGCGCTGCACGCCCGAGGCATGCAGGTGCGCACGCTGGGGGTGCCGCCCACGGCCGAGGACGAGTCGGGTTGGCACACCGACGAGCTCAACGCCTACGGCCTCGCCTTCCGGCAACTGCCCAGCCTCCCGTCGAAAATCATGCTCATCGATCGTCGCTGCGCGATCCTTCCGATCGATCCGGACCGCCTCGCGGCGGGCGCCTGGGAGATCACCGCCCCAACCGTGGTGGAACAGCTGGTCGCGTTCTTCCACGAGCATTGGGACCGCGCCCGGGATCCGATACGGGATTGGAAACCACCCATGGACCTCACCCCTCGGGAGCAAGCGGTGCTAGCGCTGCTGGCCAAGGGATTCACCGACGCCGCCGTGGCGGCGAAGCTCGAGATCAGCCTGCGCACCGTGGCGTACACGATCAGCGGCCTGATGGAGCGGTACCACGTCATCAACAGGTTTCAGCTCGGCCTCGTGCTCGGGGCCGGAGACGATCCCGGATCCGACCGCGTCGCGGATCCGGGCGAACCGGAAGAGGAGTGATCATGAGACGTCGACTTGCCGCGCTGATCTCGGTGCTGGCGGTGCTGCTGGCCCTTGGCGCACCCGCGCACGCGGCCACCGACCGGTTCAAGTGGATGAGCTGTGCCGCCGGCACCGCCACCACCGGCCACATCGACGACGGCGCGATGAACTACGACGGCAGTCTGATGCTGCACGGCCGCTTCCAGACGTGCCACCCGCCCACCCAGTACGAGGTGTTCGCACTGGCCGTCTACCTCTCCAACGGCCACACCTACGGCACCGCGACGACGTACTGGGGCGGCGCGCCGCTGCCGCCGCTCTTCGAGGCGAAGGTCGGCGCACCGGATGAGACGCAGGCGGTGTGCCTGCTGGCCGCGCCGAACGTGCGCCTGGACTGCCGCTCGGTCACCGTCACCGTCACGCCCGGCGACGGACGGATGAAGGAGGTCGGCGCGCAGATACCGGTCGACTCCCCGCTGGTCGACAGGCCCGCGGCCATCTCGATCGAGTACGGGATGGTCGACCAGGGCCCCAACTGCCCGACCTGCTGGGGCTGATCGCGGCCGCGGGTGGTCGCCGCCCGCGGCCGTTCACAACTCGGCCAGCGTCCGCGCTTCGCCCATCACCGCCGCGCCGCCCGGCGTGTCGCCGTGATGGGCGAGCCACAGCGCCGTCTCGACCCGGCGGGCCACCGCCCAGCGTACGATCCGCTGCGGGTCGACGGACAGCTCGGCGGCGAGCAGGTCGCGCCGTGCGGCCAGGACCGCGGCCGGGTCCGGGTGCGCGAACGGGTCGTCGACCTGCTCCAGCAGCGGCCACGGGTCGTACGCGGGATCGCCCGCCATCGGCTTGGGGTCGATCGCGAGCCAGCGGCCGTCGCCGCAGGACAGGACGTTGTTGGGGTTGAAGTCGCCGTGTAGCAGCACCCGGCGGTCGGCGGTCGCGGGCAGCTCCCGCAGCAGCCGGGCGCCGTAGGCGACCAGGTCGGGGTCGTAGCCGGGCCGCAGCCGGGCCATGCGCTCGTCGACCAGGTCGGCCCAGTGGGCGGTCACCCTGTCCAGCGGGTCGAACCCGCCGGTCGGGGCCGCCCGCCACAGCCGTCGCAGCACGCGCGCACCCTGCCGCAGCCGTTCGTCGGCGGGCGCGGTGGAGTCGCCCAGCGGCAGGCCGGGATCGCAGCGCTCCAGCAGCAGCGCGTGGTGCCGAGGGTCGTGGGCGAGCAGCCGGACGGCGCCGTCGCCCTGCCACAGCCGCAGCGCGGCGGGTTCGCCGTACATCTCGGGGTGCGGCCAGGCGATCTTCACGATGACGCCGGTGCCGTCGGGCAGCGTGGCGGGCGCGACCCAGCTGCAGCTGCCGCCGCGCAGCGGCGGGGACAGGGTGAGCTGGAAGCGCTCACGCACCTGGGCGATCAGTTCGGGCAGCTCGGCCAGCCAGCCCCGGGCGTCGGCGATACGGCTGAGCTGAGTCACGACGGGCAGGTCCGGCGGGAGCAGATCGAATGACGCGGCGCGGTCCATCCGGCCAGCGTATCGGCTGGCGGAACCGTGCCGATGCGGGCATTCATTGACACATTTATTGGAATGTGTAAAGTTTAGCCGGGCATGCTGCGGGAGCCACGCAGCCGGTATGGATGCCGGGCACGCATCCGACCATCGCATCGCCGACGACCGATCACGTCGGTGTCCAGCACGCGCGCCAGCGCCTGCGGACCGGGCCCGCGCCACTCCAGCGCGCGTGACATCCGTACCTCCGATGTCTTGGAGCCATCATGTCCTCACTCGCCGCAACCCGCGGCAAACTGATCATCTCGTCCCTGGTCGTGGCCCTGACCTCGATCCTGCTGCTCACCACGGCCCTGGCCAAGGTCGCCGACGCGCACGGGAACGTGGTCGACCCGGCCTCGCGCAACTACGGCTGCTGGGCCCGCTGGGGCAGCGACTTCCAGAACCCCCAGATGGCCACCCTCGACCCGATGTGCTGGCAGGCCTGGCAGGCCAACCCGAACGCCATGTGGAACTGGAACTCGCTGTTCCGGGAGGGTGTCGCGGGCAACCACCAGGGCGCCATCCCCGACGGCCAGCTGTGCAGCGCCGGGCGCACCCAGAACGGCTTCTACTCCTCGATGGACACGGTCGGGGACTGGAAGGCGCAGAACATCAGCACCAACTTCCGGATCAAGCTGTTCGACGGCGCTCTCCACGGCGCCGACTACATCTGGGTGTACGCCACCAAGCAGGGCTTCAACCCGGTCACCCAGGCGCTGAAGTGGAGTGACCTGGAGCTTGTCGGCCAGATCGGCAACACCCCGGCCGCGCAGTGGACCCCGGAGAGCGGCGGCGGTGTGTCGATCATGGTCAACGGCAGCGCCCCCGGCCGCAGCGGGCGGGGCATGCTGTTCACCATCTGGCAGGCCAGCCACCTGGACCAGTCGTACTACTTCTGCAGCGACGTGAACTTCGGCGGCACGAACAGCCCGTCGCCGTCGGTCTCGCCGTCCCGGTCGGCGTCCCCCTCCCCGTCGCCGTCGCGTTCGGCCAGCCCGTCCCCGTCGCCCTCGCGGTCGGCGTCGCCGTCGCCGCTGCCGGGCGGCTGCTCGGCCACGTACGCGCTGACCGGCCAGTGGCCGGGCGGGTTCCAGGGTGAGGTCAAGGTGACGGCCGGATCGGCCGCCATCACCAAGTGGACCGTCACCGTCACCTTCGCCAACGGCCAGACGATCACCCAGGTATGGGGTGCGACGATCACCACCAGCGGATCGACGACCACCGCCAAGAACGTCTCGTACAACGGCAGCCTCGCCGCCGGGGCCAGCACCACGTTCGGATTCCTGGGCAACGCGCCGCAGAGCAGCAACGGCGCGCCGACCCTGACCTGCTCGCCGGTCTGACCGTAACAACGACCGGACAGCCCGGCGCTCAGCCGAGCGCCGGGCTGTCCGGCAGAGGTCACTGCATCGCGGTGCGGTGCGGGTGGTCGAAGGACGTCGGGCAGGAGAAGACCCACAGGCCGTAACCGCGGCCGATGGTCGTCCCCGTCGGGCTGTCCGGTCCTTCCAGGGTCTGGAATTCGCCGGGTTCGGGGTCCTCTTCGATCGGCCGCCAGCTGCCGGAGCCGCCGTCCCACTCGGTGAGCCGCCGTCTGGCCTGCTCGCCGCCGACACGGTGGACGCGATGCGGCGGGCGCTGGACGCGTCGGCCGCCGCCTTCACGACCGTCGACGCGGACGCGCGGCAGGTGCCCGTCCCGCTGCCGCAGGGGCCGCTGCCACTGTGGATCGCGGCCGGAGCGGCGGCGCTTGACGCCGCCGTACACGCCTGGGACATCGCCGTCGCGGTCGGCGCCGCGTCGCCGCTGAGCGACCAGGCCGCAGCACAGCTGCTGGCCGTGGCACGCGAGATCGTCGAGCCGCTGCGGGCGTACGGGGCCTACGCGCCCGAGCTGCCCGTCGCCGCGGCCGCCGACCCGGTCGAGGCGCTGCTGGCCTACCTCGGCCGCCGGGCGGACTGGACGCCGCGGCAGCGCTGAGACGCGGCGGTGCCGCACGCCCCGGATCTCGGGAGCGTGCGGCACCGCGTCGTCACGATGGGCGGGTCACGCCGCGGCGACGATGTGCGCGAACGCGATCGGCCGGTCGGCCACCGCGTGGAACTGAGAGGTCAGGTTCTCGTTGATGCCCCACCAGTAGCCGAGCACCGTGCCGGTCGCGTCGGCCTGGATGACCAGGTAGCCCTGGCCCACGCCGTCGTACTCGGTCGCGCCGACGGCGCGGGTGTCCGGGAAGTTCAGGTACGGCGAGGCCGGGTTGGTGCTGGCGACGCCGTGCGGGTTGCTGGTCGAGTCCACGACGCTGACGGCCCACTCCACGGTCGCGGCGTCGCCGTCCCGCTCGACCTGGGTGCGGCCCGCGTAGAACGCGGTGTGCCCGGTCGGGTCGCCGGCGCTGGAGTCGCTGCCGCTGTACTTGATGGCGATGAGGTCGCCGGGGACCAGCTCGGTGACCTTGGTGCGCCGGTCCAGGTTGGGCACCGTGCCGGCGGTGAACTTGGCGTAGTACTGCGCCGAGGTCGGGCTGGTGCTGCCCAGGTAGGTGCTGAAGTAGGTGTCGTCGGCCCAGCCGTAGGCGGCCTTGAGCGACAGGGTCACGAACGGCGCGCAGGTGGTCTTCGCCTCGTACGTGTACGGCGAGCCGGGCGTCCCCCACACCACCGAGTTGGTGCTGCTGCTGGGGTGCCCGTTCTTGCCCGGGTAGTAGTTGTACGCGTTCTCGCCCGGCCAGCCGATCAGGTTCAGGTTGTTCTTGACCTCGTGCGCCTTGGCGATGCCGTACGACGAGTAGAACAGGTCGGGGTCGGCCCCGGCGGCGGTGGGCGCCAGGGCCAGGGACGCGAACGTGATGGCGGACGCGAGCAGTGCGGTGGCTCGGTGGAGCCGCATGGGTGTTCCCCTCGTCAGTCGCGGACGGACCGTCCGCTGTGTTCGCCGACGATTCGACCACCGCCGCAAGCCCGGCTGAGCCGCGAACGCGACACCCGCACCACCAGCAGCCGACAGAACCCCCGTGACCACCCCCACACCCTGTGACCTGCCCCATCACCGCCCCGCCCCGGGGAAAGGAAGGGCCCCTTCTTATCGGAATCTGTAGTACAAGGGACCCTTCCTAACGGGCGAGCGGCCCGACGGCGGAACTCAGCGGATGCGGTAGGCCCCGGAGCGGGGGCGCCAGCCCGCGGGCGGGTCCTCGCCGACCCGGCCGTCGACGGCCTCACGGATCAGGTCGGCCTGGCCGGTGTGGCGGCCGTACTCCTCGATCAGGTCGCAGACGAGTCGCCGCAGGCTGGCGCGGCGGCCGTCCGGATGCGCGGCGTGCACCAGCTGGTCCAGACCGCCCTCGGCCAGCGCCGCCGCCAGTCTCGCGCGGGACCGCTCGACCGCGTCGTCCCACAGGGCGTACAGCTGCTCGGGGGAGTCGGCGGCGGCCGTGGTGAACTCCCAGTCGTCAGTGCCGTCGTGCAGTGTGTCCCATGGCGCGCCGATCGGCTCGCCGCTCAGCTTCTTGGCGAAGGTGTAGCTCTCCACCAGAGCGAGGTGCTTCAGCAGGCCGCCGAGCGTCAGCGTGGACGCGCCGACGCGGGTCTGCAGCCCGGCCGAGTCCAGGTCGTCGGCCTTGAACCGGAACGTGGTGCGCAGCCGGTCGAGGGCGCCGGTCAGATGCTCGGCCTCGCTGCCCGCCAGCGGCGGCTCCCACGGGGTGTCGTCGTCGATCATGCCTGCACCGTAGGCCGTCCGACCGACAGTTCGGGCTCAGGCCCGCCTGCGGGCGCGTACGACGGTGTCGTGCAGCATGATCTCGCCACCGTGACCGACGACGGCGCGCTGCCGCGTCTCGGCCACCACGACGTCCCACCGGGCTGGGTCGAGGGCGGCGGCCACCTGCTCCGGCGTGACGTGGACCTGGTGGGTGGCGCCGTGCGCGCCGTGGGAGTGGTGGTCGGCCGGGTGGTGCCCGACGATCAGCAGGGTGCCGCCGGGTGCGACGGCAGCGGCGAGTCGGGCGTACAGGTCCAGGGGCGAGCCGGGCGTGTGCACGTAACCGGTGCAGACCAGGTCGTATTCACGGTTGGGCGTCCAGTTGGCCAGGTCCGCGCGGGTCCACGCCACGCGGGCCGCGAGGTCGGCACCGACGGCCTCGGCGCGGGCGCGGGCCCGGTCGAGTGCGGTAGGGGAGATGTCGACCGCGTCCACCCGCCAGCCGCGCGCGGCCAGCCAGACGGCGTCCGCGCCCTCGCCGCAACCGGCTTCCAGCGC
Organism: Catellatospora sp. KI3; assembly: GCF_029948125.1. Classification (GTDB taxonomy): domain Bacteria; phylum Actinomycetota; class Actinomycetes; order Mycobacteriales; family Micromonosporaceae; genus Catellatospora. The sequence continues at coordinate 195,862 of NZ_JASAMB010000004.1, read as the reverse complement.
TGTTCCGGGCGCGAGCCCGGCGACCTCAGCGGCCAGCTGCGGGTTCGGATGTCCGGCGCCCGGCCCGGCGTGGTCGCGGTATCGATCTTCCCAGTACGCCTCGTCGAATTCCCCGGACACCCCGACTCCTCTCACAGCGACGCCGACCGTTCATACTGGTCGGCGGTCGTTTCGTGGTCGGGTCGACCATGCCTGGCTCTCGCCGATTCGGCAACCTTCCTTGCCGGATCAGCAAACAAATCTTGCGTGGAGTACCCCGTACCCGCCCTCGCCGTCTCGGATCCGCACAGCGGTGGTGTGCCGTGCGCGATTACCTGTCACCTGTGCACGGTGCGGAGCTGCGATGTATCAGGGATTTGAACCCCGCGCTGCCCTCCGCGCGCCGGAGAAAGGTGCCGGTTTGACCGCCGGCGCGGCTCGTGCGCGCCTCCAGGACGACTACCTGCTCCACGCTCAGTCCAGCAGGTCGACCTCCCAGTTCGTCCGCTGGATGTCCGTGTCGAGTTCGCGCAGCTCCCGGGCGAGCTGGTCGGCCTGCCCGCGCAGGTCGGCGACCGGCAGCGTGGACAGGAACTTCAGTTCCGAGCGCAGTTGGCGTACGGCGTAGCCCCGCTGGTCGCGCCCGGCGGCCGCGTCGGCCGCGTCGGTGACCACGGAGTGCCGCAGGCGCAGCACGTCACGTCGGGCCAGTGCCTGCGTGAGCGTGGTCGTGCCGACGGAGGTGGCGGAGTTGGTGCGGTTGATCCGGGCGATGAGCGTCTCCAGCCGGTCGAGCACCGCCTCGACCTCGGTCAGCAGCTCGGCCGCGTTCTCCGACGGCTCCTCGCCCTCCTGGTGGCGGGCGTTGGCGGTGATCCGGCTGCGCAACTGCTCCACCCGGCGTACGGCATCGGCGCGCTCGGCCAGCGCCTCGGCAAGCTTCATGATCGTCCTCCCGTTCCGGCACGGACTATAGCCTCAGCGCCCCGGCGGCGTGATCGCTTTTCTCCGTCGGCCCCAGCCGTGACCGGGCGGGTCAGCTGCGCAGGTACGACGCGCCGTTGAGGTCCACGATCGTGCCCGAGGACCACTCGGCCTCCGGCGAGGCGAGCCACAGGACGGCGGCGGCGATCTCCTCGGACCGGGCGACCCGGTTGAACGGGCTCTGGGCCCGGATCTCGTCGCCGCGTACGCCGCCGAGCTGCTCGCTGGTCATGTCGGTCTCGACGAAACCCGGCGCCACGGCGGTGACCGCGATGCCGTACGGGGCGAGCGCGACCGCCAGCGACTGGGTGAGCGAGTTGAGCCCCGCCTTGCTCGCGCCGTAGGCCGCGTGCCGCGGTTCGCCGCGGAACGCCCCGCGGGAGGAGACGTTGACGATCCGTCCACCCCGGTCGCGCAGGTGCCGCGCGGCGCACCAGATCACGTTGGCCGCGCCGACCAGGTTGGTGTCGAGGGTGAGCCGCCAGTGGCGCTGCCAGTCTTCGTACGAGGTGTCCAGGATCGGGTGTGCGGTGTAGACGCCGGCATTGTTTACCAGCACGTCCAGCCCGCCGAGCGCCTCGGCGGCGCCGTCGACCATGGTGCGGACCGCTTCGGGGTCGGCCAGGTCGGCCTGTACCACGACATGGCCTTCGCCGGGCAGCTCGTCGCGCAGCCGCTGCGCGGCCGCCACCGACTCCCGGCAGTGGATCGCCACCCGGTCCCCGCTGCCGGCGAACGCCTCCGCCACAGCCCGTCCGATTCCCCGGGAAGCCCCCGTCACCAGCACCGCGCGCCCTGTCACACCGGTCATCATGCCCGAGCGCGCCCGGCTGTCGCCACAGCCCTTGTCGATCAGGAAACCGTGCCCGCGACACGCCGCCGAACCGTGCCATAGGTTCATGATCGACCGGGACCGCGGGGCGCCCCGGAGGGCGCCCCGACGGGGTCAAGGGGCCGAGTAGGCGAAGGTGTAGGAGCCTGCGCCGGAGGCGGACTGGAGGAGGTAGGTGTAGTAGCCGGCGGTGCCGCTGTAGCTGAGGGTCTCGTCGGGGCCGCTGGTGGCGGCGGTGGCGACGGTGGCCCAGGCGGAGCCGTTCCACTTCTGCAGCTGCAGGTTGAACTCGACCCCGGCGGGGCCGTCCAGGCAGGCGCGGTGGGTGCCGGACGCGGCCGAGTAGTAGTAGGTGCCGTCCGGCTGGTACACCGAACCGCCGCTGCTCAGGCTGCCGGTGCGGGTGTTCTGGTAGCCGGTGCACGTCGTGCCGCCGCCGCCGATCTTCGCGCGGATGGCCCGGTCCATGACGTCGAGGCCGACCAGGTTGAACGGCTTGCCGAGGGTACGCATCAGCGAGTCCTGCGACGGCCGGTAGATGCCGTTGGCGTACTGGTGGCCGCCCTGGAAGCAGCCGATGACGCCGCCGTCGGGGGTGGCCCGGCCGGCGTAGGAGGCCCACTTGGCGCAGCTGGACGACTTGGTGACGTTCGGCTCGCTCGGCTCGCTGCCGGTGTAGGTGGTGCCCGCGGTCCAGTACTCGTCGGCCAGGCCGCCGACCGAGTGGCCGAGTTCGTGGATGGCGATCTGCCCGGCCTGGGCGTTGCCGCCGGAGACGGTCGCCAGGCTCGGGTAGCCCGCGCCGCCGTACTTGGTGGTGTTGCCGACCGCGACGATGGCGTCGACAGCCGGGGCCTGGGCGGCGTACGACTTGGCCTTGGTCTCGTTGAGGCACAGCAGCCGCTCGATGTTGCCGCACCAGAAGTACATGTCCAGCGCGGTGTTCTTGCTGATCCCCTGGGTCGGGTCGTTGTCCACGCCGGACTGCGCGGACACCACCTCGACCAGCCACACGTTGACCGAGTCGCGGTAGGTGCTCCACGGCGCGGTGGCGGCGATCGTGTCCCATTTGGCCTGGGCGTGCTGCCGGAGCAGGGCCATCTCCGACGAGGTGTAGCCGTCGCCGACGATGACCAGGTCGAACCGTTCGCTGGACGGCCCGGTGTTCTGGATCGCGACCACGGCGGCGGCCGCGGCGGCGGCCCGGCTGTCGGCGCTCTGCGCGCCGGTGCGCTCCGCGGGCAGCAGCATCGGGGTGATGGTCCCGTCGGCGGAGAACACCTCCCGCCACTGCTGCTCCGGGCGTTCCGGTGCGGCCGCGGCCGGGGCGGCGGCGAGGATCGTGGCCGCCGACAGCAGCGCGGCGGCGAGAGTCAGGGGACGTCGGCGCATGGGCGCCTCCTATGACGAAGGGGTACGGGCGCGCCCGCCGGTCGCCGAGCCCAAGACATCGATGACCGTGCGTGGCTGGCGTCCCACTCTGCCGGTCGGGGGCGGGGCTGCGGCAATCCCGGCTCGCCATAACCGGCGCGTGATGGCTGCGCGTGAATAAGGCGCGCGAGCGCCTTCCGCGTACGGGCCGGGTGGCATAGCGTGCCGCTGTGGAGCTCGAATTGCGGCATTTGCATTCTCTGTGTGTGATCGCCGATGCCGGGAGCCTGACCAAGGCGGCGACGCTGCTCGGCGTCTCGCAACCGGCGCTGACCGCGCAGCTGCAGCGGGTGGAGCGTGAGCTCGGCGCGCAGGTCTTCGTACGCGGCAGGCGCGGGGTGACCCCGACCCCGCTGGGCCAGTACCTGCTGACGCGGTCCCGGGGCGTGCTGCTGGCGGTGGAGGAGCTGCGCCGCAGCGCCCGGCAGCACGCACCGGCGGAGCGGCCGGTGATCCGGCTCGGCGGCATCGCCGGGGCCGTCTCCGTCGGCCTGGCCGACCGGCTCAGCGACCTGCTGCCCGAAGCCGAGGTCCGGCTCACCACGGAGTACTCGCCGCGCCTGCTGTGGGAGCTGCTGCTGGCCGACCGGCTGGACGCGGTGGCCATGGTCGACTACCCCGGGTTCCTGCTGCGGCAGCCGGTGTCGGTGCTGGCGGAGGTGGTCGCGGTGGAGCCGGTGTTCGTGGCGATGTCGCAGCAGCACCGGCTGGCCGGCCGGGCCTCGGTGGACCTGGCCGAACTGGCCGACGAACCCTGGGCGCTGAGCCCGCCGGACGGGTCGGGCTGGCCCGACTGCTTCCTGGTCGCCTGCGACCGGGCCGGTTTCGCGCCCCGGGTGCTGTACACGGTCGCCGACGCGCAGCCGCTGCGCGAGCTGGTCGCCACGCGCCGGGCCATCGCCGCCTGCCAGGCGGTCTTCGACAGCGGCGGCGGGGTCGTGGTGAAGCCGCTGACCGGGGATCCGGTCAAGATGCGGCACCTGCTGGTGTGCCGCGGCGAGGGGCCGGTGGCGCACCTGTTCGACGCGCTGGTGCGGCTGGCCCGGCAGGCGTACTGGGCGTACGCGAGCCGCCGCCCGCACTACCAGGACTGGCTGCGGGTGGAGGGCGCCGGTACGGCGGTGGACTGACCCGCGCGATGCGGTGATCCCCTGCGCGCCCGCCGCCGGGGCGGCGCCTACACTGAAACCGTGCCGATCAGGGCCGTACGCGGCGCCACCCAGCTCGAGGTCGACGAGCGCGAGCACCTGCTGGAGCGGGTCGCCGAACTCGTCAAGGCAGTGCTGCACGCCAACGACCTCTCCGACGAGGACTTCGTCAGCGCGATCTTCACCGCGACCCCGGACATCCACTCGGAGTTCCCGGCGTACGCGGCCCGCCTGATGGGGATGGCCGACGTGCCGCTGATCTGCGCCCAGGAGCTGGACATCGCCGGTGCCATGCCCCGGGTGATCCGCCTGATGGCCCACGTCGAGACCGACCTGGCCCGCGACCAGGTCACCCACGTGTACCTGCACGGTGCCGCGACCCTGCGCCGCGACCTGACCCACGTGTACGCCAAGTCCGACGAGTCGACCCAGGGCTGACCGGTCCCGTTCGGACACGCGCCCCGGTGACCACGGACTGGGCAACCTGCTGGCCGGAGCAGGCCTGATCGCCGTAGAAACGACAATGGTCGAGGACGACGCCGTCTCGCCAATACACGTCGTGATTCTCGATGAGCTACGGAGACCGGCCTCATGAGTGAAGAACGCGCATTCCACCGCGCTCCAGCGTCCGTCGCGATCACCCGCAGCGGCCCGCTGTCCGGCCGGGTACGGGTGCCCGGTAGCAAGAGCCAGACCGCCCGGGCCTTCGTGCTCGCCGCGCTCGGCGCCGGCGAGTCGCGCATCACCGGCGCGCTGGTGGCCGACGACTCGCGCCACATGGTGCACGGCCTGCGGGCGCTGGGCATCGCGGTCGAGGCGCTCGACGACGCCGGTGAGCAGTGGCGGGTGACCGGCAGCGGCGGCGCCCTGCCGGATGTCGGACCGGTGACGATCGACTCCGGTTTCGCCGGTACCGTCATGCGCTTCCTCACCGCCGCAGCCACGCTGGCCCCGCATCAGACCACGCTCACCGGCCGGCCGACGCTGCTGACCCGGCCCGTCGGAGAGCTGCTGAAGGTGCTCGAACAGCTCGGTGCCGAGGTGTCGGCGAACGGGGACTTCCCGCCGGTGGTCGTCCATCCCGGACTCCCGCGCGGCGGGGCGGCGACGGTCGACTCCAGCAGGTCCAGCCAGTTCGCTTCGGCGTTGCTGCTGGCCGCCCCGTTCTTCCCGGACGGCCTGGTCCTCGAGCTGTCCGGCCTGGGCGCTCCCGGCTACTTCGACATGACGCTGGAGATGCTGCGGCGGCGCGGCGTGGCGGTGGAGCGCGACGGCATGCGGCTGGTCATCCCGCCCGGCGGCCACGGCTACGCCGCGATCGACGAGGACGTGGCCGGGGACGCCAGCGCGGCGAGCCACGTGTTCACCCTCGCGGCCGCGACCGGCGGCACGATCACCGTCGAGAAGCTCGCCGGTGCCACCATGCAGCCCGACATGCGGATCCTGCAGGTGCTGGCGGACTTCGGCTGCACCGTCACCCACGACCCGGACGGGTCGATCACGGTGAGCGGTCCGCAGCGGCTCCGGCCGGTCGAGGCGGACCTGTCGCAGACGCCCGACCAGCTGCCGAACATCGCCGTCCTGGCGGCCCTGGCCGAGGGCCGCTCGGTGATCCGCGGCGTGGGCATCACCCGGTTCCACGAGACCGACCGCATCGCCTCGCTGGAGACGGAGCTGGCCAAGGTCGGCGTCACCGTCACGAGTACGCGCGATGACGTCTTCGTCGAGGGCGGCACCGCCCGGCCGGGCGCGTCCCTCTACAGCCATCACGACCACCGGCTGGCGATGGCTTTCGCCTCACTCGGTGCCGCGGTCGACGACATCGTCGTCGACAACGCCGACGCGGTGGAGAAGACCTATCCGGCCTTCTGGTCCGACGTGGAGGCGCTCGGCGGCAAGCTCTCGGCCAACTGACCCCCGGTTCAGCACCAGGGAGCGCGGCCTGGCCGGGCACGCGCTCCCTGGCGGGGTGCGGTCAGCTCAGGTACGGCCGGGTGATGATCTCGATCGCGTGCCCCGCCGGGTCCTTGAAGTAGAAGCCCTGCCCGCCGTGCTCGCTGTTGACCTCGCCCGGCCGCTTCATCTGCGGGTCGGCCCAGTACGTGATGCCGCGCTCGGCGATGAACCGGCGGCACCGGTCGAACCGCTCGTCGTCGACCAGGAACGCGTAGTGCTGCATCTGGATGTCGAACGGCGGCTCGGCGAACTGGAGCAGCACCCCGTCGTCCAGCAGCACATTGGTGAACAGCCCCCACGACGGCGCCTCCGGCAGCTCGAACAGCTCCCGGTAGAACGCGGCCGAAGCGTGCCGGTCCTTGGCCGCGATGATCGTGTGGTTGAACGTGACTGTCATGTTGAACCGTCTTCCCGGTCGATCCGAAGACCCGACCGGAAGCCCGCAGCATCCATCAGCCGCACCGATGGCAAGGCCCCGAGAGCACCGACGCCCCGGATCCCACGCGAGCGGACGCGGATGTCGCGTCGTTCTCGGCGTGGCGGCTGAAGTAGCCAGAACCTCCGGGGGTAGGCCCATCTGGGGCGCGACCCGACGCTAGCACAGGCCGCTGTTCCGGGGAAACTGCACGAATACCGGCCGCCAATCCAGCAGTTTCCCCGAAACTGCCCGTCACGACCCCGAGTAGAGGAAGCGGCGTAGCAGGCGGCTGAGCAGGGGCATGACCACGTAGGTGAGCAGCGGGGACAGCATCAGGGGCAGGATCGCCGCGCGCAGGAGCAGGGGCAGCGGCAGGGCCGCGACGTGCGGTGCGCCGACCAGTTGGAACAGCACCACCAGCGGATACACGCCGAGGAACGACACCAGCGCCATCTTCCACTTCGGCGGCGGCAGCACCGGCCGTCCGGGCAGGCTGAACCAGGTCTCCATGCCGGTGGTGGTCTCCCGGGGCGCGGCCTCCTCGGCGATGCCGTCGAGGTGGCGTACGCACTCCACGCGCTGCGGCGAGGTCAGCCACGCGCTCAGGTGCGTGCCGTTGTCGAAGCGCAGGACCGCGTGGTAGTGCCGGTCCGGGGTGGTCGGCCGCAGCCAGGTCACACCCTGGTGGCCGGGGAACTTCGCCGACTCGGCGTTGACCAGGCCCAGCCAGTGTTCGAAGTCGGACTCCCGGCCGGGCACCACGTCGAACGTGAACAGCACCGACACCGGCTCCGAGTCTGCCGAGGGCGCCACCGCGGTTCCCGGTCAGAGCAGGTCTTCGATGGTGATCGGCAGTCGGTGCAGCCGCTTGCCGGTGGCGTGGTGGATCGCGTTGGCGATCGCGGCGGCGGTGCCCACCATGCCGACCTCGCCGACGCCCTTGACGCCCAGCGGGTTGACCACCGTGTCGGTCGACTCGACCGTCTCGACGACCACCTCGGGCGCGTCGGCGTTGACCGGCACCAGGTACTCGCCGAGGCTGGCGTTGGCCCAGCGCCCGTCCGGACCCATCCGGGTGCCTTCGAGCAGCGCGTGGCTCATACCCCAGATCATGCCGCCCATCAGCTGGCTGTGCGCGGTCTTGCGGTTGAGGATCCGGCCGGCGTCGAAGACGCCGATCAGTCTGCGTACCCGGACCAGGCCCAGGTCCGGATCGACGGCCACCTGGGCGAACTGGGCGCCGAAGGTCATCGAGCCGCCGCTGGTGTCGGGCGGCGGGTTCCAGGTGCCCACGGCCTCGGCGTCGGCCATGAACGCCCGCTGCAGCAGCGCGGCGTAGGTCTCGCCGACGTCGGGCCGTTCACGCAGCGCCATCCGGCCCTCCGCCACGGTGACCTGCCGCGGATCGGCGCCGTGCAGGGGCGATCCCGGGTCGGCGAGCGCCTGGGCGATGAGCTGGTCGCGCAGGGCGGTGGTCGCGACGTGCACGGCGGCGCTGACCATCCCGGCGCCGGCCGAGCCGACGGCGGCGGCGGTGTTGGGCAGGTCGCTGTCGCCGTACTGGAAGCGGACGCGTTCCAGCTGTACACCCAGGCCGTCGGCGGCGACCTGGGTCATCGCGGTGGCCGAGCCGGTGCCGATGTCGGAGATGCTGGCCTGCACCACGGCGCTGCCGTCGGCGTAGAGGCGGGCGCGGGCGCGCTGCGGGTTGCCGGGCTGGTAGCAGGGGTAGGCGCTGGTGGCCATACCCCAGCCGAGCAGGGTGTCGCCGTCGCGCAGCGCGCCGACGCGCGGGTCGCGGCGGTCCCAGCCCGCCAGCTCCGCGCCGCGCCGGTAGCACTCGCGCAGCTTCTTGCTCGACCACGGCGTCCCGTCGCCCGGCGTCGTCTCGGCGTAGTTGCGCAGCCTGATCTCCAGCGGGTCCAGGCCGAGCCGCTCGGCGAGCTCGTCCAGGGCGGTCTCCAGGGCGAACATGCCCGACGCCTCGCCGGGGCAGCGGGTGAACGTCGGCGTCATGGTGTTGGCACGGATCAGCCGGTACACCCCCTGGTAGTTCGGGCAGGCGTAGAGCTGCGAGGCCACCCCGAGGGACGGCTCGGCCCAGTCGTCGAAGTGCGAGGTGGGGGAGAGCTTGTGATGGCGTACGGCGGTGAGCCGCCCCTGCGCGTCCGCGCCGAGCGTCAGCTGCTGCTCCTGCTGCTCGCGGTGCCCGACCGAGCTGAACATCTGCTCGCGCGACAGCGCCAGGCGCACCGGGCGCCCCACGTGGCGGGCGGCCAGCGCGGCCAGCGCGGGGTGGTCCCAGATCATCGCCTTGCAGCCGAAGCTGCCGCCGACGAAGTCGGTCACCACCCGGATGTGCGAGGGCATGACGTTGAGCAGCTCGGCGAGGGTGTGCAGGGTGGCGTTGGGGCCTTGGGTGGCGTCGTACACGGTGAGCCGGTCGCCCTGCCACACCGCGGTGGTGGCTGAGCACTCGATCGGATTGTGGTGGTTGGCCGCGTACCGGTAGCCCAGGTCGACGGTGACCGCCGCCTCGGCCAGCCCGGCGTCGACGTCGCCGCGCTCCACCCGGCCGGGCAGGAACCCGCCGAAGATCCGCCGCGCTTCGTACGCCTGCTCGCGCCCCTGCTCGACCGTGGTGACGAACGGTGCGGCGGCGTAGTCGATCCGCAGCAGTGTCGCGGCGTGCTCGGCCTGCTCCAGCGTCTCGGCGACGACCACGGCGACGTGCTGGCCCGCGTAGTGGATCACCTCGTCCTGCATGGGGAAGAACGTCTGCCCGGTCGCGGCGGCCCCGGCCAGCGACGGCACCAGTGGCGGCACCGAGCCGCCCTTGGGCAGGTTGAGGTGGGTGAGCACGGCCAGCACCCCGTTGGCCTGCTCGGCGGCGCGGGTGTCGATCGAGATGATGCGCCCGGCCGGGATCCGCGATCCGACGACCACCGCATGGACCAGGCCCGGCAGCGGTACGTCGGCGGAGTAGCGGCCCGCGCCGGTGACCTTCGCCGGGCCGTCGACGCGGTCGATCGGTCGTCCGATCGCGGTGGTCATGGTGTGCCCCCTCGCGCGGTCACGGTTTCGAGGGCGCGGACCATCGTGCGGCGCGCCAGTTCGATCTTGAAGCCGTTCATGGAGCGCGGCACCGCGTCGGCCGTCTCCTCCCGCGCGGCGTGCAGGAAGTGCTCGTGCGTGGCCGGTCGGCCCAGCAGCGCGTGCTCGGCGCGGCGCGCCCGCCACGGCTTGGTGGCTACCCCGCCCAGGGCCATCCGCACCTCCGCGACCGCCCCGCCCTCGACCCGCAGGGCCAGCGCCACCGACACCAGCGCGAACTCGTACGACTCCCGGTCGCGCACCTTCAGGTACAGCGAGTCGCGGGCCATCGGCAGGGGCGGGATCTCGATCGCGGTGATCAGGTCGCCGTGCTGGAGCGGGTGCTCCCGCTCCGGGGTGTCCTCGGGTGCCAGGAAGAAGTCGTCGATGGCGTACGCGTGGTGCCCGTCGCGGTTCTGCACGTGGATGACCGCGTCCAGCGCACTCAGCGCCACCGCCGCGTCGGAGGGGTGGGCGGCGATGCAGTGCTCGCTGGTGCCCAGCACCGCGTGGCCGCGGTTGACGCCGGTCAGCGCCGAGCAGCCCGAACCCGGCACGCGCTTGTTGCAGGCGGCCTCGTGGTCGCGGAAGTACGAGCAGCGGGTGCGCTGCAGCATGTTGCCGCCCATCGAGGCCATGTTGCGCAGCTGCGCCGAGGCGCCCAGGACCAGCGCCTCGGCCAGCAGCGGGTAGCGCTGGGCGACGATCGGCGACATCGCGACGTCGTTCATGCGCGCCAGCGCGCCCAGGCGTACGGCGCCGTCGGGCTGCAGCTCGATGTGGTTGATGGGCAGGTCGTTGATGTCGACCAGGCGCTGGCTCGGCTCGGCGTAGATGCGCAGCATGTCGACCTTGGTGGTGCCCCCGGCCAGGTAGGCGGCGTCGGGGTCGGCGGTGACCGTCGCGATGGCGGTGGCCACGTCGGCGACCCTGGAGTAGCTGATGCTTCTCATGTTCTGGGTTGTGCCTTTCTCGCCGCGCTCCATCGGGAACCCCGGTGCCGTCTGGGCGGTGGCTACGAGGATATCGGCATTTCAGGGCATTCCGTCGTGAAACATCCCGTGTTCGAGCAGCTGGGGAGACCCTACGAGGCCCCTGCGCTTACGCTTTGGGAACGCTCCCATCGGTTCGACGATGATGGGCCGAGTGGTCGCCGGCTACTACCACACCTGCACCATCGCGCAGAGCGGCCACCTCTACTGCTGGGGCGGCAACAACGACGGCCGGCTCGGCCTCAGTGGCGCCAGTCGGGCGGCGCCCACCCTCGTCGCCCTGACCCCGAGGCGAACCGGGCACCACGCACCCGGCTGAGCGCGCCGCCCGGTCCTACGAGGGTGATCCAGTACTCACCCGGTGCTCTCCGGCGTACGCAAATGGCCCCCAGTTCCGGGGATGCGATCCGGCGTGCTGGGGGCCATTCTCTCGGCGGGAGGGTCGTCCCGTCGGCCCCTCTCGGCCAGGGGTGGCCGCGCAACAAGACCAGCGATGACGCCACGATCGTTGCTGGGACCGTGACACTTCTCTGGCGGAAGGGAGAAGGTGGACGACGAAGAGCGGATGCGCGACGAGTTTGAGCGGATCGACCTTCGCGAAGCGCTGGACTGTGACCGAACCATGATCCGCCAGTACGAAGAGGGGCTGGCGTTTCGCCGCCTACACCTGCAGGAGATCCTGTACGAGCTGGGTAGGCTCGACGAGCGGCTAGGAGGTGGCCAGCCATGACGGCAGAGGAACACGCAGCTGCGCTGTGGGCGCTGGAACGTGCAGACCACGAGGAGTTCGTGGCGAAAATCCGAGGCTGGGCAGAGACTGCCGAGGCTGCGGGGGATGAGTTGCGCGCTCGGAGGCACCGCGAGCATCTCGCCCGGCTGGAGGCACTGCCCAAGCCATGGGAGCAGTTGCCCCGGGCTGCCTAGAACACACTCGCTCACGTGGGGGCGTCAGGTATCAATGCTCACGGGCTGGGCACTTTCGTCATCATTCGCATCACCCCTGACCCGTGCTGCCCGGTAAACGAGCATGCGAGCAACGACTGACCATCCAGTCCTAAGGTCCTCCATCGCTGGAGCCTTTCTCTTTCGCCCGTGCTGTGCGGGATTTCTGAGCCCCCTAAGCTTCCGTATTGTTGCACGCTCGGCCTCCGTCACCGGGACGCCATCACTTTTGAGCCTCGCGTCCAACCGCCGGGCCAGGGAAGGACTATTCAGTCCATTTCGCAAGACCTCTGTATAGCGGGTTCTTTGGGTGTCCGACAGCCATTCTGGCGCCTCGCGCATCAGGCGATTAAGGTCTTCTTTTGCGAACGTGTCTGGCAGGGTTGTCGATCCAACATAAAATTCAATCGTGTCAAACAAAGCTATCAACGACGTAAGCGGGTCACGCAGGTCGACTGACCGCCAAAAGCAGAGGAACGCCTCTCTTTCCTGGACCGTAATCTCGTCCATAAGCTGGGGTTCTTCAGCCCAACTTTCTGAGATCGGTATTTCGGTCACCATATATCGCATGTTGAGAGTCGTTGCCCGAATCCAGCGCCGACCGCTTTCGAGCGCACGTACCGCTAGCAGCGAGCCGCTCTGAGGTCGGACGCGGCTAGACATCTGGTTAAACCACTGGGGCACTTCGTGGGGAAGTGCAACAGAGGTAAACTTAAGTCTGGTGGCCAGCCACGCTGACGCGATATCGGCATCCTCACTGCCTCGACGTTCAGCCTCAAACAAGGTCTTCGCTCTATAAGTGCCTTTAAGGTAAGCCTTAAGTTCGTTGAAGCCTTGTACCACAGTCTGGGTGTTGCCAATCCGTGCGGGCGGCACGTCGGGTGGTGTCCATGGGCCTTTGGTCCATGTGATCTGCGATGGGGGTACTAACGTATAAGGCCCAACTTTCGTTTCTCGTTCCACGCGAATTCCGTAAATGGGAACGAGGACTTCCACATCTTCTTCCTTCAGTTCATCTATGCCTTCAATTCGAAGTTGATCGTCGCTATATCCCGCCGTGCGCGACATCGTATAGATAAGCTCGAAAGGGCGGACGTTCTCGTGCATCCACCAGCCTGGGCGTGCTTCGTTCAGGCTGATCTGTGCGTGAGAGATGCAGTGGACATGCAGACCTGACCGGTCTGGCCAAGCATGGTTGACGTAACCGTGGAAGCGAGGGTGCTCAACTCCCGCCAGCCGAACCTTGATGACAACGCGAGCTGAGTAGTCAAATGCGCCGTGTCGAACGACCTCGTGTTTAAGGAGGAACTTCGCTTCACTGTGCAGCCCGGACTTTTTGGTGATGGTAAGCGGATTTGCTAGCCACGGTGCCACGTCGACGTCGCCTATTAGGATCGCCACCTCCGGCACCGGGGAGGGGCTGTCGGGCTGCTGTCGGGACCTGCGGTTGGACACTGGCTACCTGCCTTGAGTGACCTTCAGCGCGAGCCAAAGGGTTCCAGCCTAGCCACAGGTAGAGAGTCGCGCCATCCATTAAGGGCACTCCTGCAACCTGCCGTGAGGGGTGCGAGCAGATGATCATGGGAGGCTGGCTGGGCAGACAATCGATATGAGTAAGTTCCTGGCACAAACTCAATAGCTTGACGGTCGGCGCACGGGAGAATCTTCGGACCATGGCCGCACTCCTGGCCGGTGTCAGCCCAGTTACGCCCTAATGAGGAGAGCAATGCTTGTAGTGTCTGTCCAGCCGGGGCAGGAGGTCATGGAGACCATCGCGGCTCAGCTCGCGGAGCGTGGCGTCACGGACGGGGCGGTCGTGTCGCTCATCGGTGCCGTCGACGAGTGCTGCATCTCGAACATGCCCGCCGAGGACGCCTCCAAGGACATCCTCACCGAGTATCGGCAGCCGTTCGAGCTGACGGGTACGGGCGAGGTCAAGAACGGGAAAGTGCACCTTCATGTAGTGCTCGGTCGCGAAGGCGACGCGGCGCTCGCCGGTCACCTTCACTGGGCGCGGGTCGAGACGTTCTTCGTCAACGCCTACGTGCTGGCCCTTTAGCGGGGTCGGCAAAGTCCCACGTACCGCACGGGGGCGTAGGACTCCCTCGGAGCAGCCCTACGCCCCCGTGCAGGTTACTCAAGCCGCGGGAGGTTAGCGGGTCGCGTGCGGGACTCCGTCGCGGACCTCGCGGATGGCGGCGCGGATGTTGGGGTACGCGGCGCAGCGGCACAGGTTGCCGCTCATCCACTCGCCGATCTCGGCGTCGTCGCCGGTGTGCCCCTCCGCCAGCAGCGCGACCGCCGACATGATCTGCCCCGGCGTGCAGTAGCCGCACTGGAACGCGTCGTGGCTGAGGAACGCCTTCTGCATCGGGTGCAGGTGCCCGTTCTCGGCCAGGCCCTCGATGGTGGTGATCTCGCGGCCCTCGCAGGCGATGGCCAGGGTCAGGCAGGCCAGGACCCGGCGCTTGTCGATCCATACCGTGCAGGCGCCGCAGGCACCCTGGTTGCAGCCCTTCTTGGTGCCGGTGAGGTCGACGACGTCGCGTAGGCAGTCCAGCAGGCTCACCCTGGGCTCGATGCGTACGACGTGGGTCCGTCCGTTGATGGTGAGCACCACGTCGACCGGGCCGGGACCCGCTTCGGCGTCAGGCAGGTTGGAAGCCGACATCGCTCCTCCTAGTGGCAGGCCTTCCCGACACGGTATAGCGCCAGGCAGGCATACTCGGTCAAATTCGCATTGTTCGGGCGTTACCGGAATGGCGCAGCCCACGGCCTGGATCTCAGGTCGACGGAGCGGACATTTTCCCTGCGCGCCCCCGTCTAAACCGGCGAAGATCGGTCATATGACCCTGCACTCGCACGGCACCGACACCACCGCGGGCGTGGTCCACCTCAGCCACGAGGAGCTGACCCGGATCGACACCTGGTGGCGGGCGGCCAACTACCTCACGGTCGGCCAGATCTACCTGATGGACAACCCGCTGCTGCGCGAGCCGCTGCGCCCGGAGCACATCAAGCCGCGCCTGCTGGGGCACTGGGGCACCAGCCCGGGACTGAGCCTGATCTGGGCGCACCTGAACCGGGCGATCATCGCCCGCGACCTCGACGCCATCTACATCACCGGCCCCGGCCACGGCGGCCCGGCGATCGTGGCCAACACCTGGCTGGAGGGCACCTACAGCGAGCACTACCCCAGCGTCGACCGGTCCGAGGCGGGCATGGCGCGGCTGTTCCGCCAGTTCTCCTTCCCCGGCGGCATCCCCAGCCACGTCGCGCCCGAGGTGCCCGGCTCGATCCACGAGGGCGGCGAGCTCGGCTACTCGCTCATGCACGCCTACGGCGCGGTGCTCGACAACCCGGACCTGCTGGCCGTGTGCGTGGTCGGCGACGGCGAGGCCGAGACCGGGCCGCTGGCGGCCAGCTGGCTGTGCAACACCTTCTGCAACCCGGTCGGCGACGGGGCGGTGCTGCCGATCCTGCACCTCAACGGCTACAAGATCGCAAACCCGACGATCCTGGCCCGCATCCCCGAGGAGGACCTGCTGTCGCTCATGCGCGGGTACGGCTACCAGCCGATCCTCGTCTCCGGCGACGACCCCGAACGGGTGCACCACGAGTTCGCGTTCGCCCTGGACAGCGCGCTGGACCAGATCAAGGCGATCCAGAGCCGGGCCCGGCGCGGCGAGGGCGACGCCCGCCCCCGCTGGCCGATGATCATCCTGCGTACGCCGAAGGGCTGGACCGGGCCCAAGGAGGTCGACGGGGTCCAGCTCGAGGGCACGTTCCGGGCGCACCAGGTGCCGCTGGCGCAGGTGCGGGACAACCCGGCGCACCTGGCCGAGCTGGAGCGCTGGCTGCGCTCGTACCGGCCGGAGGAGCTCTTCGACGCCACCGGCCACCCGGCGGCGCTGCTCGAACCGCTCGCACCCGGCGAGCACCGGCGCATGTCGGCCAACGCGCACGCCAACGGCGGCCTGCTGCTGCGCGACCTGGTGCTGCCCGACATCGCCGACTACGCGGTGCCGGTGGAGCAGCCCGGCGGGGGCAGCGCCGAGGCGACCCGGGTGCTGGGCACCTGGCTGCGCGACGTCATGCGCGCCAACCCCGACCGGTTCCGGCTGTTCGCGCCGGACGAGACCAACTCCAACCGGCTGGGCGCGGTGTTCGAGGTGACCGACCGGGTGTTCGCGGCCGACATCCTCGACGGCGACGACCACCTCGCCCCCTCCGGCCGGGTGATCGAGGTGCTGTCGGAGCACCTGTGCCAGGGCATGCTCGAGGGCTACCTGCTCACCGGCCGCCACGGCCTGCTGACCAGCTACGAGGCGTTCACGCACGTGGTCGACTCGATGGTCAACCAGCACGCGAAGTGGCTCAAGACGACCCGGTCCATCCCGTGGCGGCGCCCGGTCGCGTCGCTGACGTACCTGCTGTCCAGCCACGTGTGGCGGCAGGACCACAACGGCTTCTCGCACCAGGACCCCGGCTTCATCGACCACGTGGTCAACAAGAAGGCCGAGGTCATCCGGGTGTACCTGCCGCCGGACGCCAACACGCTGCTGTCCACCATGGACCACTGCCTGCGCAGCCGCCACTACATCAACGTCGTGGTGGCGGGCAAGCAGCCGCAGCCGTCGTGGCTGTCCATGGCCGACGCCGCGCTGCACTGCCGCCGCGGCCTGGGCATCTGGGACTGGGCCGGCAACGACGCGGGCACGCTGCCGGACGTGGTCATGGCCTGCGCCGGGGACGTGCCCACCCTGGAGACCCTGGCCGCGGTGGACCTGCTGCGGCAGTACCTGCCCCAGCTGCGGGTACGCGTGGTCAACGTCGTGGACCTGATGCGGCTGCAGCCGGAGTCCGAGCACCCGCACGGCCTGCCCGACTCCCAGTTCGACGCCATCTTCACCACCGACCGGCCCGTCGTCTTCGCCTACCACGGCTACCCGTCGCTGATCCACCGGCTCACCTACCGGCGCCGCAACCACGACAACATCCACGTCCGGGGGTACAAGGAGGAGGGCACCACCACCACGCCGTTCGACATGGTGATGCTCAACGACCTGGACCGCTACCGGCTTGTCATCGACGTCGTCGACCGGGTGCCGGGGCTGGCGGTCAGCGCCGCCGGGCTGCGCCAGCAGATGACCGACGCCCGCCAGCGCGCCCGCGACTACACCCGGGCGTACGGCACCGACGCGCCCGAGATCACCGAGTGGATGTGGCAGGGCCGGCGATGAACACCATCGACGACCCGCGCGGCCCCGTCGTCGTCGGCGTCGACGGCTCGGACTCGTCCCTGCTGGCCGTACGGCTCGGCGCCCAGGAGGCCGTCCTGCGGCGGCTGCCGCTGCGCCTGGTGCACGCGTTCATCTGGCCGCTGATGAACGTCAACACCGGCCCCTCGGAGTCCGGCCCGGCCACCGGCGGCCTGCGCCACGACGCCGAACGCATCCTCGCCGACGCCCACGCCGCGGCCGTCGCGGCGGCCCCGTCGGTGCCCGTCACCGCGGAGCTGCTCACCGGGGCGCCCGCCCCCGTGCTCATGCACGCCGCCAAGGACGCCAGCCTGCTGGTCCTCGGCGACCGGGGCCTGGGCGGGTTCACCGGCCTACTCGTCGGGTCGGTCGCCGTGCACTGCACGCAGCACGGGCACACCCCGGTCCTGGTCGCCCGGGGCACCGAGCACCCCGGCGGCCCGGTCGTGGTCGGCGTCGACGCGGAGCTGCACAGCGCCACCGCCATCGACGCGGCGTTCGCCGAGGCCGAGCTGCGCCGGGCCGAGCTGATGGCCGTGCACACCTGGACCCGCCACTCCGGCCACGGGCACGAGCCGGTCCCCGGCGCGGTGCACCGGGGCGAGCCGCACCACGGCGCGGTCCAGGGCGTCGAGCCGCACCACGGCGCGGTCGTGCGCGAGGAGACCGCGCACGTCGGCGGGGTGCAGGTGGGCACGATCCGGCCGGGGGCGCCCGGCGCCGAGCCGATCGGTACGGCGATCCTGCGCCAGGACCACGCCACCGCCGCGGTGGCCGAGAAGGAGGGGCGCAGCCTGGCCGAGGCGCTGGCGGCGGTACGCGAGCGGCACCCCGACGTCGCCGTACGCGAGCACCTGGTCCGGGGCCGGCCGGCCCGGGTCCTGGTCGAGTTGTCCGAGCAGGCCCAGCTCGTCGTCGTCGGCGGGCGCGGCTGCGGCGGGTTCACCGGACTGGTCATGGGCTCGGTCAGCCACCAGGTGCTCCACCACGCCCGCTGCCCGGTCCTGCTCGTGCCCCGACCCGCGGCATGACCGCGGCCTCGCCTCCGGCCGGGCGCGCCGGGCTACTCGGGCAGCAGGTTGGCCAGGCGCCCGGCGAACAGCTGCGCCTCGATGTCGGTGATCTCGTCGCCCAGCTCGCCGACCAGCTTCTGCTGGCTGCACAGGGCCGTGTCACCCGCCTTGAGCGCCGCGTGGGGGATCACCGCGATCTCGCCGTCGACCACCGCGAGGACCGGATCGACCTCCCGTGAACGCGCGAGCACCCGGATGTCGTTCGCCGTCACCGTAACCATGTGCCCAGGTTAGCGAGGTATGCGACGCCACCAGGCGACCTTCCTGATCCTGCGTACGCGGCTCAGACGGCGGTGAGCAGGGCGTCGAGCGGGCGGGGCAGCCTGCCGAGCGCGACCGCAGCCTCGACGAACAGGCGCGTGTAGCGCAGGTTCCGGCTGCCGCTGCTGCGGACGAACCGGTACGTCTGCGCCTGGACCGGCCGGCCGCGCCAGGCGGGCTGGCTCTGGAACTGGTGGAACAGCCCGAGGTCGCCCTGAGCCTCGAACAGGGCCTGGACCTCCTCCATCCCGAGCGCGCGGATCAGCTCGTCCTCCAGGTCCCGGTCGCAGACGTGGAAGCCGAGGCGCTCCATGTCGGCGCGGGTCAGCTCCGAGCCGACATGGGCGGCCACGGCCCGCCGGAACAGCTCGGCCTCGCGCAGGTCGCACAGGCCCGCCAGCCGTACCCGGGTGGCGAGCGGGCCGAGGTCGCCCAGGAACCGGCTGATCGCGTGCGCGCCGCCGATCGGCACGAGCACGACCCGCTCGGCGTCGAGGTCCCGGCCCCGGGCCTCGGCGGCCGTCCGCAGCGCGATCTCGTCGAGCAGGCCCTCGACCAGCACCAGCGACGCCGCGTCGTCGACCTTGGCCAGGGCGCGGGCCGTGGCCCGGACCGTGGCGTCGGGCCCGCCGAGGTCGTCGGGCCGCCTACCGGTGGAATCGCCGGGATCAGTGCCAACCATGGCGTCGATGATCGAGGATGCGGCCAGGCGCTGCACAGCCATTTATGGCCGCGTGCAGCGCCGGTCGCCGGGTTTGCGGGCTGCGGAGCGGGGGCACCGGCATCGAAGTGACCACGTATCCACCTCGACCCCGGCTCAAGTTGCGGGTCCGGCCGAGATCGCGATACTGGGCTGGACCATGATCGCAATTCCCGGCCATCTACGGAAGGGCATCTGTGAAGCGCCGACTCCTCCATGCCGGCACGGCTGTGCTGGTCGTCCTCGCCGGCACGACGGCGGCCGCCGCACCGGCCTCGGCCAGTGACGCTCCCGGCTTCGTGTGCAACCTCAACCAGAACACCTGGCTGCGTACCGATCCGCACGGCTTCGTGCTGCGCACGCTGTCGGCCGGACGTGGTTTCCGCTGGCACGGTCAGGCCATCGACGACGGTTCAGTATGGATCTACGGGCACGGCGCCGAGGCGCCCGGCCAGGACGGGTGGATCCCCGCCGTCAACGCCAACTGCTGAGGCGAGGGGTGGCTGAGGCCGCCCCTTCCTCAACGGCCCCGCCGGTAGCCGCGCAGCACCCGCCACACCGTCTTCGGCGCGAGCAGTGCGGTCGGCGGGTCGACCAGGTTCAGCACGCGCAGGAACGCCGCCCCGAGGGGCGCGTCGGCGGTCGCGGCGACGTGCAGGCGGTGCACGTACGCGTTGACGAACCGGACCCGCAGTGAGCGGGGCCCTTCGACCTCGGGGAAGCGCAGGTCGGTGCCGACCGCGATGGCCCAGGGCGCGTCGATCAGCCGGGCGCTGCCCCGGAAGAAGCGGCGGCTCAGCTGCGCGTCGCCGGCCGCCAGCAGCCGGCGCAGCAGCAGCGCCTCCAGCGCGGCGACCGTCATACCCTGCCCGTAGATCGGGTTGAAGCTGCACAGCGCGTCCGCGACGACCAGGTAGCCCGCCGGGAACCGGCGCAGCCGCTCATACCGCCTGCGCCGGCTGGCCGGGAAGCGCATGCTGACCGGCTCGGTCAGCGGCTGCGCCGACTTGACGATCTCGGCGATCTGCGGCGCCGCCAGCGACTCGGCGAACGACAGCAGGCCCTCGTCATCGGTCGGCGGCTGCTCGCCGAGCACGCCGTTGAACGCCACCGCGATCCGGCCGTCCTCCTGCAGCGCGACGATGCCCGAGCGGGGCGCGCCCGGCACCGCGTTGGTCAGCGTGCCCAGCATCCCGTCGAGGTGGTGCGGTTCGTGCCGGTAGACCCGGGTGACGTAGGTGACATCGATGCGTACCTGCTCCTCGGCGGGCGCCTGGTAGCCCAGCTCGGTCAGCCACACCGGAGTGCGCGAGGCCCGGCCGCAGGCGTCCACGACGAGGTCGGCGGCGACCGCCGTCTCGGTACCGTCGCGGTGGTGCAGCCGCACCCCGGTGACGCGCTGCCGGTCGGCGGTGGTGACCAGCCCGACCGCCTCGGTGGCGGGGACGAACTCGACCCCGGGCAGCGCGGCGACGCGGCCCCGGACCGCGTGCTCCAGCAGCGGACGGCTCATCCCCGCCGCGATGAGCGGGGACTCGGCCTGGGCCATCAGATGTCCGTCGTTGTACCAGTACACCTGGCCGTGCAGGTCGACCATCGGCACGGTGAGGTCGCGCAGTTCGCGGGTCAGGCCGGGGAACAGCTCCTCCATCGCCTCCCGCCCCCGCGACAGCAGCACGTGCAGCTGCCTGCCCTGCGGCACGCCGCGCCGGTCGGCCGCCTGGGCGGGCAGGTCGTCGCGGTCCACGACCACGACCCGGGTGTGCGTGTCGCTGAGGGCGCGGGCGGCCAGCAGGCCGCCCATGCTGGCGCCGATCACCACGGCCGTACGGTCGGAAGGCATGCCGCACCCTAAACACGCGAGGTCAGCGGCCGCTTCTTCCACGATGCGCAGTCGCCTCAGACGCCCGGCGGTAAACCGGGTGGCCGCGGACCAGCCGCGACCACCCGGGTTCACCACCAGATCAGGCGCTGACCAGCGCCTTCTTCGCGTTGGCGTCGATCGCGTCGAGGACCTGCGGCCGCAGGCTGGCCGGCAGGTCGTGTCCCATCGTGTCGAGCACGACGAGCTCGGAGCCGGGTACGGCGTTGTGCGTGGCCCGGCCGCCGCTGACGTTGATCAGCGAGTCCTCGCCGCCGTGCACCACCAGGACGGGGATGCCGAGCTTGGCGAACTCCCCGAGCGCAGCGGTGCGGTTGGGCGCCGCGGTGATCGCACCGAACTGGCGCTTGGTGCCGGCGGGGTAGAACATCCGGTCGTAGGCGGCGGTGGCGCCCGCGAGCCGGGCCTCCCGCTCCTCGGCCTCCAGCGTGCGGGACCCGATGATCCGCGTGACGTTGGCGATGTGCGCGATGGCCGCCTCGCGCTCGGCGGGCGTCCCGGCCAGTACGGCCGCGGCGGCCTCCAGCGTCGGCAGGCCGACGAACGGCGCCCCGGTGGTGCTCATGATCGAGCAGAGGGTCCGCACCCGCTCGGGGTGGTGGATCGCGAGCGTCTGGGCGATCATGCCGCCCATCGAGGCGCCCACGATGTGCGCGCGGTCGATGCCGAGGTGGTCCAGCAGCCCGACGCTGTCGGCCGCCATGTCGGTGAGCTGGTACGCCGCGTTGATCGTCGGATCGGTCTCGATGGCGCCCGCCGCCGGCTCGATCTTCTCCGACAGGCCGCTGTCGCGGTTGTCGAAGCGGATGACGCGGTAGCCCCGCCCGGTCAGGTCGTCCACGAAGTCCTGCGGCCAGGCGATGAGCTGCGAGCCCAGGCCCATGATCAGCAGAATCGGTTCGCCGGTCTGGGGACCCTCGTCCCGGTACCAGATCTGGATGTTGTTGCAGGTAGCAAATGCTCCGGGTTCGCCAGGCACAGCCGATCACCTTTCGGACGGTGGAAACGGGTATGCCGTCACCTTAGTCGTCTAACTGGTACCTACCTGGGGATATGTCGCCGAACCCTGGGTCGTGTTGCGCGGACTGCTCCGGCTGGCGGCCGTCCCGCGAATGACCGGTTCGTCTGATCGCGGCACTGGCGCCGGTGGGGTAGAAGTGTCGGATGGACCGTCCACGATCGACGTCGCTGCTGCCCGGACTCGCGGCCCTGCGCGAGTACGACCGGACCTGGCTGCGCGGTGACCTGCTCGCTGGAGCGACCGTCGCGGCATACCTGGTTCCGCAGGTCATGGCGTACGCGGGCCTGGCCGGCCTGCCGCCGGTGGCCGGGCTGTGGGCCGCCGTCCCGGCGCTGGCGCTGTACGCCGTGTTCGGCTCCTCGCGCCACCTGTCCGTGGGTCCGGAGTCGACCACGGCCCTGATGACCGCGACCGTGATCGCACCCCTCGCGGCCGGGGACCCGGGCCGGTACGCCGCCCTGGCCGCCGGGCTGGCCGCGCTCGTCGGCCTGCTGTGCCTGCTGTGCCGGGTGGTCCGGCTCGGGTTCGTGGCGGACCTGCTGTCCAAGCCCATCCTCGTGGGCTACCTCGCGGGCGTCGCCGTCATCATGATCATCGGCCAGCTGGAGCGGCTCACCGGCGTACCGGTGGACGGGCAGTCGCTGCTCGGCGAGGTGCGCGCGTTCCTGGGCGGCCTCGGCGACATCCACCCGGCCACACTCGCGCTCGGCGCGGCGGTGCTGGTGTTCCTGTTCGTGGCGCAGCGCTACCTGCGCGCGGTGCCGGCCCCGCTGCTGGCGGTGCTGCTGGCCACCGCCGCGACGGCCGCCTTCGACCTGCAGAGCTACGGCATCCGGGTGGTCGGCCCGGTCGCCTCCGGCCTGCCGACCTTCGCCTGGCCCGACGTCACCGACCTGTCGGACCTGCTGCTGCCCGCCGTCGGGGTGATGCTCGTCGGTTACACCGACAACATGCTGACCGCCCGCGCGTTCGCCGCCCGGCACCGCCGCGAGGTCGACGCGAACGCCGAGCTGCTGGCCCTGGGCGCGGCGAACCTCGGGTCGGGGCTGCTGCGCGGCTTCCCGGTCAGCAGCAGCGGCAGCCGTACCGCGCTGGCCGACGCGGCGGGTGCCCGCAGCCAGCTCTACTCGCTGACCACGCTGGTGCTGATCCTGGCCACGCTGCTGTTCGCCGGGCCGCTGCTGGCCGGGTTCCCGACCGCGGCCCTGGGCGCCATCATCGTGTACGCCGCGCTGCGCCTGATCGACCTGCCCGGCTTCCGCCGCCTGGCCCGGTTCCGGCGCAGCGAGTTCCTGCTGGCCCTGGCCGCGTGCGTGGGCGTGCTCGCCTTCGACATCCTGTACGGGGTGCTCGCCGCCGTGGCGCTGTCGGTGGCCGAGATGCTGTCGCGGGTCGCCCGCCCGCACGACGCCGTGCAGGGCACGGTGCCCGGCCTGGCCGGGATGCACGACATCGAGGACTACCCCGAGGCCACCACGGTGCCGGGGCTGCTGGTCTACCGGTACGACTCACCGCTGTTCTTCGCCAACGCGGAGGACTTCCGCCGCCGGGCCCTGCACGCGCTGGACGCCAATCCGCAGCCGGTGACCTGGTTCGTGCTGAACACCGAGGCGATCGTCGAGGTCGACATCACCGCGCTGGAGGCCCTGGACGCGCTGCGGCAGGAGCTCGAACGTCGCGGCGTCACCCTCGCGCTGGCCAGGGTGAAACAGGACCTGATGGAGGAACTGGTGGCATTCGGGATAGCCGACACCATAGGCCGCGACCGCCTCTATCCCACCCTGCCGACCGCCGTCGACGCGTTCCACGCCGCCCACGACCGCCCCTGAAGCAGCGTCACCGCCGACGGCCGGGGATGGCGGCCGGCCACTACGGTGTCCGCATGTCGATCACCTCCGAGGAACTGGCCGTCATCCGGAGCAGGCCCGCCTACGTCGCCGCGCTGTACCTCGAACGGCTGACCCTGGTGCCCATGCTCCTGTTCTTCCGGGCCGCGAGCACCGGAGCGACGAACCAGGCGGAGATCATCGGCACCTGGGGAGCTGCTATGGCGATGATCATTGGTGGCCTGCTACTGCTTCACCGCTCGGGCGTCCCGTTCGTCAGGAGGGGCCTGTCCTGGCAGGTGCGCGACAAGTACCTGATCCGGGCGATGTACGTGGACTCGCTGGTGCTCTGGTGGCCACGCAAGGTGCCGGCCGCCGCGCAGGATCGAGGTACCGCTGGCCGGTGCGGCCCCGCCGGGACACCATGGGGTGTGGGGGTGGCACATCATGACTTTCGCGCACCGTACCGACGCCGGGCACCGGCTGGCTCAGCGGCTCACGTTCCTGCATGACGCCGAACCAGTCGTGCTCGGCCTGCCGCGCGGCGGCGTGGTCGTCGCCGTCGAGGTCGCCCGCGCGCTCGGGGCGCCGCTTGACGTCCTGGTCGTCCGCAAACTCGGCGTCCCGGGCCAGTCCGAGGTCGCCATGGGCGCGATCGGGGAGCAGGACGTGCGCGTGCTCAACGACGACGTGCTGGCCATGACCGGCCTCGGCGAGCACGACATCGCCGTCGTGGAGGACCACGAGCGGATCGAGCTGGACCGCCGGGTGCGGCGGTACCGCGGCGGCAGGCCGCCGGAGTCGATCGCCGACCGGACCGTGGTGATCGTCGACGACGGGATCGCCACCGGCGCGACCGCCCGGGCCGCGTGCGAGATCGCCCGCGCCCGGGGTGCGGCGCGGGTGGTGCTCGCGGTGCCGGTCGCCTCGCCGGACTCGGCCGCCGAGCTGCGGCGGGTGGCCGACGAGGTGATCAGCCTGGAGACCCCGTCGTCGTTCTTCGCCGTGGGGGAGTTCTACGCCGACTTCCGGCAGACCTCCGACGAGGAGGTCGTCGCGCTGCTCGAAGGGTCGGGGCACATCCTGGAGGCGGCCCACCGCGAGCGGCCCGCCGCCTGACCGAGGCCCGGGGCGGGGTCCCCGGGCCGGCGCCGGTTCAGGACTGGGTGATGTTGACCATCCACGGGATGCCGAACTGGTCGACCAGCGAGCCGAACTCGTCGCCCCACATCTGCTTCTCCAGGGGCACCTGCACGTCGCCCGTGGCCGCCAGTTTCTCCCAGTAGCCGCGCAGTTGGTCGGCGTCGTCGCCGCTGAGGCTGACGGTGATGTTGGTGCCCGGGTTGTACTGCATCCCCGGCGGGGTGTCGGAGGCCATCAGGGCGAAGCCGCTCGGGGTCTCCAGCATGGCGTGCATGATCTGGTCGGCGAACGGCTGGTCGGCCGAGCCGAACTCGCCGAACGTGTTCAGTCGCAGGTCGCCGCCCAGGACGCTCTGGTAGAACTCCATCGCCTGGCGGGCCGTGCCGTTGAAGCTGATGTACGGGTTGAGGCGGGATGCCACCGGTGATCCTCCTTTGATCGTCGGGTGATGGCGCCGGAGCGCGACAACCAGCATCATTACAGGGCGGACCGACATCGCCGGGCAGACGCGTCGGCCGCCGCAGTGTCGGTTGGCGGCGTGGACGGCGACGCGCGCCCGGCGCCCGCTACCGGTCCTTCGGGGACGTTCGGCCGAGGTGCTCGAACCGGTCAGTTCGGGTGCGGCGCGCGGACGGTGAGCACCCCGGCCAGGTCGATGTCGCTGGAGCGGCCGCCGAAGCCGGATTCGGAGATCAGCCGGGCGCCCAGGACGGTGCTCCAGAACGTCCGCGCCTCCACCTCGACCGGCCGGTCGACGACCCAGCCGCGCCGGTCCAGGATCGCCTCCAGGTAGCGCTGCGCCTGGTGGAACAGCAGTCCGAGATCGTGCTCGGCGACCGCGTGCAGCTCCGGCCGCCGCCGTGTGATCGACATGGCCTGCACCGCGAGGGGGACCGCGGGCAGGGCCAGCGCCGTACGGGCCAGCGCCGCGCGGAACGACCCGGGCGTCCGCTGCCGCCGGCCGACGGGCTCCAGGCGCTGCGCGTCGCGCAGCAGCAGCAGGAACGCGGCGTGCACGAACAGCGCGTCCTTGGATCCGAAGTAGTAGGTGACCTGGTTGGGATGCGCTCCGGCGGCACCGGCGACCTCGGCGACGCTCACCGATTCGTAGCCGCGCTCGCCGAACAGCCGGGCGGCGTGCTCCAGCAGCTGGGCCCGGGTGCGGCGGCCCCGGGCGCGCGCGGGCTGGGTGGTGGTGGACACCCGTTAGTTGTATGCGATACAACTAGAAGTACGCAACCCCTGCACCGGCGGCACAACCGAGGAGAGCAGCATGGGCAACACCGACATCGTCGTCACCGGGCTGGGCGCCACCGCGCCGCTGGGCGGGGACGTCGACACCCTGTGGGCGGGCCTGCTCGCCGGACGCAGCGGCGTACGCCGCATCGACGACCTGCTCGACGCGATGTCACCGCGCGCCGCGGAGCTGACCACCCGGATCGGCGCCCCGATGGCGGTGTCGCCGGACACCGTGCTGCCCCGCGTCCAGGCCCGCCGCATGGACCGCAGCCAGCAGGCGGCACTGGTCGCGGCCCGGCAGGCGTGGACCGACGCGGGCGAGCCCGAGGTCGATCCGGTGCGCCTGGCGGTCGTGATCGGCACCGGCGTCGGCGGGGTCACCACCCTGCTCGGCCAGGACGACGTGCTGGAGGCGCAGGGGCCGGGCAAGCTGTCGCCGTTCGCGGTGCCGATGCTGATGCCCAACGGGCCCGCGGCCTGGGTCAGCATCGAACTGGGCGCCCGCGCGGGCGTCTACACGCCGGTGTCGGCGTGCTCCTCGGGCGCCGAGGCGCTGGTGCTGGCGGCTCGGCTGATCCGGTCCGGCGAGGCCGACGTCGTCATCGCGGGCGGCGCCGAGGCGGCCATCGCCCCGTTCACGGTCGCCGGATTCGCGCAGGCCAGGACGCTGTCCAAGCGCAACGACGAGCCGGAGCGCGCGTCGCGCCCGTTCGACGTCGACCGGGACGGGCTGGTGCTCGGGGAGGGCGCCGGCGTGCTGGTGCTGGAGCGGGCCGACTTCGCCGCCGCCCGCGGTGCCCGGGTGCGCGCCCGGCTGGCCGGCTACGGCGTGACCTCCGACGCGTACCACATCACCGGCCCGGACCCCAGCGGCGCCGGTCAGATCCGGGCCGTCCTCAACGCCGTCGCCGGTGCCGGGCTGCGGCCCTCCGACGTGGACCACGTCAACTGCCACGCCACGTCGACCGTGGTCGGCGACGTGGGCGAGGCGGCGGCGATCGGCAAGGCGCTCGGCGACGACGTGGTGCTCACCGCGCCCAAGTCGGCGATCGGGCACCTGTTCGGCGCGGCCGGTGCCGTCGAGAGCATCATCACGGTGCTGTCGATCGAGCACGGGGTCATCCCGCCGACGCTCAACCTGGACCGCAAGGCCCCCGAGGTGCACCACGACGTCGTCACCGGCGCGCCGCGTACGCAGCGGCTGCGCGCGGCGATCTGCAACTCGTTCGGTTTCGGCGGTCAGAACGTGTCGGTGCTGTTCACCGCCTGACCCCGCGCCCGACCGGTGTCAGGCCGGCGGGTGCTGCTGCTCCCGCTCCTTGCGGGCCAGCCGCAGCTCCCGGAGCTCCTGGGTGGCGACCCAGCCGACGAACAGGTCGATCGCGATGGCGACCAGGCTGGTCACCACCGGGAGCTCCTCACGCTTGATGAGCTGGTAGAACAGCACGAGCACGAGCAGGCCGAGCGCGACCAGGCCGACGATCTTGATCCACAGTGCCGTGATCCGCGAGGCGCGGTTGGCGATGAAGGCGTAGACCAGGAAGCCGACGAGGATGACCCCCGCGACCAGGAGCGGGACCTGCCAGAGCTCGATCGCGTCCAACATCGGTGCCTCCTAGGCGGGCTCGGTCAGGGCGGTGCGGATGTCGTCGACGAACGCCGAGGGCAGTGGCTCCGGCCCGGCGAGTACGGGTCGGATATGGGTGGCGACCGCCCTGGTGAACGCCGCGTAGTTGCGGTGGACGGGACGGATGCGCGCGTTCTCCACCGCCTGGCGCATCGTCTCCAGATGGGAGATCGCCACCTTGAGGTGCGGATCGGTGTAGGCGGCCACCCGGGTCGGGGCCAGGCCGTGCGTGGCCAGGACCTTCTGCGCCTCGTCGCTGGTGAGGAACTCGATGAGCCGCACCGCCTGCGCCTTGTGCGAGGAGTTCGCGGCGACGGCCAGGCTCTGCCCGCCGAGGATCGCGGTCGGGAACGGGTGGACCTTGATCCGGCCCTGCCGCACGTCCTGGTCGCCCCGCTCCATCAGGTCGCGGTACGCCACCGGCCAGTTGCGCATGAACCGCGGGCCCGGCCGGCCGATGAAGGCGTCCACGCTGGTCGGTTCGTCGTCGGCCAGCAGCACCCGCCGGTCGCCGATGGCGGCCCGCAGCGGGGCCAGCGCCTGCTGCCACCGGGCGACCTCGTACAGCGGGATGTCCGGGTCGGTGAACTTCGTGCTCCGGGTCAGCAGGTCGGGGTTGCGGGAGATCACATGCTCGAGGACGTTGACGGTGAACGCCTCGTCGGAGGCCGAGGAGCCCGGCCCGACCTGGCCCACGAAGCCCAGCGATCCCGGGCGGACGAGGCTGTCGAGGATCTGCGGCAGGTCCGGTCGCTCGGCCGCGGCGGCACCGGCGGGCACCCGTTCGAAGACCATGCCGACATCGGTGTTGAACGGCGCGGCCCAGAACCGGTTCTTCTCGCCGTCGACGGCGCCCGGCCGCAGGATTCCCTTGAGGAAGAGGTTCTCATTCAGCGTGAGCGGAGAGATCAGCCCGGCGGCGGCGAACTCCGGAATGTCGATGATGTCGAGGTTCAGGATGTCGGCGGTGCCGTCGACGGCCGCATTGATCATCCGCTGCTTCTGGTCGCCGGTGCGGCCGGGGTCGGTCTCGACCTTCACCGGGGCGTCCGGATTGGCCTTGTTCCACATGTCGAACAGCAGCTGGCGGCCGCCGGTGGAGTCCGCTCCGGTCCACAGGGTCAGGCCCGCCGGGACCAGCGGCCTGCCACCGGGCATGAAGTACAGCGCGGCGGCGGTGAGAGCGCTCGAAGAGATCGCACCCATCAGGAAGTTCCGGCGGGAGTGCGGCTGCGACATGACCTTCTCCGATCGAGGAGCGCCGTTGGCCAAAGTCAATGCGAACGTAAGGCAGGGCGTCCATCCTAATGGGATTCCGCAACGACGTCGAAACAATTCAGGCGGGGGAGCAGTTTCGGGGAAATTGCAGGAATCCGGGCCAAGATTCCTGCAATTTCCCCGAAACTGCGCGAACGAAGCGATGGAGCGGCGGAGGGTGGGTCAGGGGGAGGCGGTGGCGGTCAGGGCGTCGCCGAGGGGGGTGCGGCGGTAGAGCACGGACCGGCCGGAACGGGCGCGGTCGAGCAGGCCCGCGCGCAGAAGCACCGCCAGGTGGTCGCCGACCGCGCCGGGCGCCAGCTGGAGCGTACGGGCCAGCTGGGTGGTGCTGGCGGGTTCGTCGAGTGCCACCAGCAGGCGCGCCCGCGTCGTGCCGACCAGCGCCGCCAGCGCCTCGGCCGGCGGCGGCGCGGGCTCCCACAGCGCCCCGACCCCGCGCGCGGCGTAGATGATCGTCGCGGGCCAGGGCGGTTCGGAGTACGCCGCGACGCCGGGCCAGACGAACACCGACGGCACCAGCAGCAGCCCGGCGCCGTCGACGGAGACCGTGCCCACCTGGAGCCGGGGGATCTCGATGCCGCCGGCACGCCACCGCACGTGCGGCAGCCCGTCGAACGCCTCCGCCCAGCCGCCGCGCCCGAGCCCGGCCGTGCGGTGCAGGACGTCGCGCTCGCAGATGGCGCGCAGCCGGGGCCAGTCGGCGGCCAGCAGCTCGTGCCAGGCCCGCTCCAGCGCCGCGGCCAGCAGCGCGCAGACGTCGGCGTCGTGCAGGATCGCCAGCACCGCCGGGTCGGTGCTGGGCCGCCGCGCCAGGCAGGCGCGGATCTCGTGCCGGGCCAGCGCCGGCGGGGTGGCGCGTACGGCGGCCAGGTCGTCGGCGATGGTCTGGGTCAGCCCTGGTGGGGGCGGGACCAGAAAGTCCGGTCCGTGGCGCGGGGAGTGCAGCGCGAGCGCCGCCCGGATCGCCGGGTCGTCGGCAAGGCGCCGGTACGCCGGACGCAGCCGCCCGGACCAGGCCTCGGGCAGGTGCTTCTCCCGCGACATGCCGGCCAGGATCCGCAGCAGGCTGTCCAGCTCGAACAGCGGCGACAGTGCGAACCGGCTGCGCAGCAGGTCGTCGGCGGTGACCTCGAACCTCAGCATCGCCCGACCTTACGCCTGTGCGCGAAACGTTCGACAGGCGTACCCCCGGGCCACCAGGCTCTGCGCATGATCGAGACCGCCAGGGCGACCTACCGCGACGTGATGCGCGAACCGGTGTTCCGCACCCTGTTCCTGACCCGGACGCTCGGCACCGGCGCCAGCTCGCTGCGCATCCTGGCCCTGTCGGTGCTGGTGTTCGACCGCACCGGCTCGCCGATCCTCACCGCGCTGACCTTCGCCATCGGCTTCGTACCCCAGGTCGTGGGCGGCACCCTGCTCGGTGCCGTCGCCGACCGGGTGCCGCCCCGGCCGCTGATCGCCATAGGGTTCCTGCTCGACGCCCTGGCCGCCGCCGCGCTGGCGCTGCTGGCCCTGTCGGTGCCCGTCGGCGCCAGCCTGACCCTGCTCGCGGCCGTCGCGGTGTTCGCGCCGGTCTTCAGCGGCGCCTCGCAGCGGCTCATCGCCGAGGCGCTCACCGGCGACGCGTACGTGCTGGGCCGGTCGCTGTCCAGCGTGGCCTCGGGCGGCGCGCAGCTGCTCGGGCTGGCGTTCGGCGGCGCGGTGGTCGCCGCGGCCGGACCGCGGTGGGCGCTGCTGGCAGCGGGCGGCTGCAGCCTGATCGCCGCCGCGTGGGTACGACTGAGCCTGCCCGCGCTGGCTGCGGTGCCCGCCGTGCCCGGCTCGGCCGTGGGGCAGAGCTGGCACACCACCCGGCTGCTGCTGGCCGACCGCACCGTCCGCCGGCTGCTGCTGGTGCAGTGGCTGCCCGGGGCGTTCATCGCGGGCGCCGAGGCGCTGATCGTGCCGTACGCCGCCGACCGGGGCCACGGCTCGGCGCTGGCCGGGGCCATCCTTGCCTGCGCGCCCGTCGGGATGGTCGCGGGCAACCTCGTCTACGGCCGCCTGGTCCGGCCGCAGGCCCGCGAACGCCTGGTCGCTGCCGTGATCACCGGGCTCGGCGCGCCGCTGGCGCTGCTGGCCGCCCCGGTATCCGCCGCCACCGCGATGGTCGTCATGTTCCTGGCCGGTGCCGCCTTCTGCTACTCCCTCGGCGTCCAGCGCCCCTTCCTGGACGCGCTCGCCCCCGCCGTACGCGGCCAGGCGTTCGCGCTGCAGTTCACCGGCCTGATGACCCTGCAGGGAGTCGGGCCGCTGCTGCTGGGGGTGCTCGCGGAGGAGGTCTCGGTCGGGGTGGCGATGGCGGCGGCGGGTGCCGGCGCCGCGGCGGTGGGCCTGTGGTGGTGGTCCGTCGGGGGAGCGGGCACGGACCGCCCGTCGGAGCGACCTTCGGTGGGGCGGCGGCGTATGGCCCCGCGCTCGACCGTCAGCGGCGCGTAGCCGTCTGCCCGGGGTGTCCGGCGGCCTGATGGCGGGCTAGGTCAAGAGCTGGCCATCCGAAGGACCGGGCCCGGTGACGGTGGGCATCCGTCCTTCGCGACCCCGGTGCCGCGGCCCTGGCCGCGCGCAGCGGCGGCACGCGGGCGGCAGCCCGCGACCGAGGTCTCCGCGCTGACCGTGCAGCGGGCCGGAGCGGGCAGCCCCCGAGCGGGGGAGCTGCCCGCCGACTGAGGTACCGGACCGGCTACCGGGCCGACCAGCGCTGGGCGCCGGTGCCGTTGCACTCCCACAGCTCGACCAGTGTGCCGTTGCCGGTGGCGCCGCCGGTGACGTCGATGCACTTGCCCGACCCGACGCCGACGACGGTGCCGTTCGCGTTGAACGTGAAGCGCTGGGCGGAGGAGTTGTTGCAGGTCCAGATCTGGACCTTGGTGCCGTTCGCGGTGCCGTTGGCGTTGACGTCGAGGCAGCGGTCGCCGTAGACGCGCAGCTCACCGGCGGCGGTCCGGGTCCACCGCTGGTTGGCGCCGGTGTGGCAGTCCCACAGCAGCACCTGGGTGCCGTTGGCGGTGCCGCCGCCGGAGACGTCCAGGCAGCGTTTGGACTGCGGGTTGGACAGCAGTGCGGCCGCGCCGACCGGCGGCACGGCCACCGACGACAGGCTGCCCGGCACCGACTGCAGCGCCGAGAACCAGCGGGCGGCCATCTTGTCGTAGCCGGCCGCGTTGGGGTGCAGGCCGTCGGCCAGATCGGCGGTGGTGAACCCGGTGTGCAGGTCGACCAGGTGGGTGCGCGGCCCCTTCTGCGCGACGATGCCGGGCAGGGCCGCGTTGAACGTCTGCGACTGGGCTTCCTGGTTGGCGTCGCTGCGGGGCACCAGCTGGGCCACGAACAGCTCGACCAGCGGCGCGTTGGCGCGGATCTTGTCGATCAGGGCGGACAGCCGGGCCGGTGCGTTGGGAACGTCGTAGTTCTGGCCGATGTCGTTGGTGCCGATGTGCAGCAGGATCGTGCGGGGGTTGGCGGCCTGGATCCAGCCGGCGATGTTCGCGTCGAGCTGGTCGATGCGCCAGCCGGAGTGTCCCTCGTGGTCGTGGTCGCCGAGATTGGACGGCCCGTTCACGCCCGAGCCGACGAAGTCGGTCAGGATGCCGCCCGAGGCCAGGCGCTGCCACAGCCCGATGCGGTAGCCGCCGGGCACGTTGAAGCCGTCGGTGATGGAGTCGCCCAGCGGCATGATCCGTACGCCGCCGTTGGACTCGGCGTGTGCGGGGGTGGTGTCCAGGGTCAGGCCGACGGCGACCGCCACGGCGAGGCTGAGCCCGGCGAGGCCGAACCGCCTCAGATTCCTTCGCATGACTGGTCCTTCCCGGTGCATTAATAATGCATGCGTATGCATCAGTGTATTGGACAACGTTGTCATGGCTGGCCACTTGGTGCGCGGATCGTTTGTGGATGCTTCGTGACCTGCGCGAATGTGGGCGGGTCTCGGTCGGGTCCGTGACGTCGTGACGGTGGCGCGCCGATGGGGAACTGGACATATTGCAGACATGTAACGTTCTGAATGTCAAGGCTTGACAGAACTCCCGGCGACGACAAGCCTCCGTAACTGACCGACCAAGGTTCAACGCAATCGCGCGTACCCGGACATCGAGCCGACAGATGTCCACACACGACAACCATGTCTTCGTGACCGAGAATCGTCTTTTCGACCCGATCCTGACAACGTTGTCATACGCCCGGTGCCCGCCGGGCAAGCCCGACCAGGAGTCGTCCATGAACATTCGCTGGCGTCCGGTCCTGCTGACCGGCGCACTGATCCTCGGCTCGCCCGTGGCGATCCCCGCCGCCCCGGTGGCCGACCCAGCGGCGATCGTCAATCCGTTCCTCGGCACCTCCCACGAGGGCAACACCTTCCCCGGCGCCGACGCGCCGTTCGGCATGGTCCAGTGGAGTCCGGACACGCCGGGCAACGGCGGCGCCCAGCCGCCCGCCACCGTGATCAGACCGACCGGCTCGATCACCTCGGGCCTGGCCGGCAAGTGCCTGGACGCGGTCGGCAACGGCACCGCCAACGGCACCCAGTTCGTGATCTGGACCTGCAACGGGGCCGCGAACCAGAAGTGGTCGCGCAGCTGATGCCATGAACGTCCGTCCCGGGTCCCCGACGCGACCCACCGCGTCGGGGACCCGGGACCGATCCCGTACCGACGACAGGAGACACATGCGAACCAACCTCAAGCGGCTGGCCGCCACCTGCGGGCTGGCCCTGGCCGCGGCACTGATCCCGGCGGCGGCGTCGCCCGCCCACGCAGAGTCCAACGGCGGCGTGCGGATCATGCCGCTGGGTGCTTCCATCACCGACGGCTTCAACGTGCCCGGCGGCTACCGCACCGGGCTGTGGCAACGACTGGTCGCCGGTGGATACACCGCCGACTTCGTCGGTTCGGCCGCCAACGGGCCGAGCTCGCTGGGCGACCACGACCACGAAGGCCACTCGGGCTGGCGCATCGACCAGATCGACGCCAGCGTCGTCGGCTGGATCCGGGCGAGCAACCCCCGCACCATCCTGCTGCACGTCGGCACCAACGACGTGAACCAGAACTACGACGTGGCCAACGCCCCGGCCCGGCTATCCGCGCTCATCGACAAGATCCGCGTCAACGCGCCGCTGGTGGAGCTGTTCGTGGCCCAGATCGCGCCGGAGACCGACCCGGTCTACGAAGCCCGGATCCAGACCTTCAACGCCGCGATCCCCGGCATCGTCGCCCAGAAGGGCCCGCTGACCCACGTCGTGGACATGCACGCGGTCATCACCACCGCCGACCTCGCCGACGGCACGCACCCCACCGCCGCCGGATACGACAAGATGGCCGCCCGCTGGTACACCGCGCTGCAGTCGGCACCCGCCAGCCTCACCGCGGTGACCACCCCGCCGGTCGCCACGGCGGCGCTGCTGGACAACCCGCAGTCGACCCGCTGCCTGGACGTCCCGAACAGCAGCACCGTCAACGGCACCCAGCTCCAGCTGTTCGACTGCAACGGCAGCAGCGCCCAGCGCTGGACCCGCAGCGCCGCGGGCGAACTGCGCGTCTACGCCGACCGCTGCCTGGACGTCAACGCCAACGGCACCGCCAACGGTACGAAGATCCAGCTCTGGACCTGCAACAACACCGCCGCCCAGCGCTTCACGTTCGGCACCGACGGCACCGTCCGCCACCCGGCGTCCGGCAAGTGCGTCGACGTCACCGCCAGCGGCACCGCCAACGGTACGAAGATCCAGCTCTACACCTGCAACGGCAGCGGCGCCCAGCGCTGGACGGCCCGCTGACCAGCACGTGCACCGGCCCGGCCGGTCGCGCGCGTACCCCCGCTCGCGCGACCGGCCGGAACCCCGGAGGTGGCGGTGACCTCGCTCGGCCGAGCAGGCCGGCGTCCCACTCTCCAACTGGGAGACCTGGCCTGTTCGACCGGTGTTCAACCGGCGGCCGCAGCGGCGATGAAGGCTGTCGCCGGGCCCCAGGTCGGGGGCTCGCGGTAGCTGCGAAAGGAAGCACCTGTGCGCATCCGTCCACGGGCAGGCATTCAACTCATCCTGGCGACCCTGCTCGGGATCGCCGTCGCAGGACTGACGGTCCCCGCGGCGCACGCGGCCGCCACGGACGTCCGCATCAACGAGGTCGAGTCCAGCGGCGGCAGCCCCGGCGACTGGATCGAGCTGACCAACATCGGCACCGCCACGGTCGACCTCTCCGGCTGGGTGCTCAAGGACGACGACGCGGCCCACGCGTACACGATCGCCGCCGGCACGTCCCTGGCACCGGGCGCCTTCCGCGCCTTCGACGTCGACCCGGTGTACGGCCTGGGCAGCGCCGACTCCGCCCGCCTGTACCAGCCCGGCGGCAGCACCCTGGTCGACTCCTACACCTGGAGCAGCCACGCGAGCACCACCTACGGCAGGTGCGCCGACGGCGCCGGGGCGTTCACCACCACGACCGCGGCCACCAAGGCCTCGGCCAACGCGTGCCCGCCGCCCCCGCCGGCCGCCTGGCCGGGCGGCTCGTCGGTCGCCAACGCCGACACCACCGGCTTCTTCGGCACCAACCTCAGCGGCGTGGCGTACGACGGCGCGTCGGTGGTCTGGGCGGTGAAGAACGGCCCCGGCAAGCTGTACCGGCTGGTCCCCAACGGCTCGCTGTGGCAGGCCGACACGACCGGCGGCTGGTCGGCGGGCAAGACCCTGCGGTACGCCAACGGCTCGGGTGACCCGGACGCCGAGGCGGTCGTGTCGACCCCGGACGGCGTCGTCGTGGCCACCGAGCGCGACAACAGCAACAGCGGCACCAGCCTGCTCAAGGTGCTGCGCTACGCCGCCACCGGCACCGCGACCACCCTGAACGCGGCCGCCGAGTGGAACCTCACCGCCGATCTGCCCGGCGCCGCCGCCAACAGCGGCCTTGAGGCGATCACCTGGGTGCCCGACTCGGCGCTGACCGCGGCCGGTTTCCGGGATGAGCACACCGGCGCGCTCTACGACCCGGGCACCTACGCGGGCCACGGCAGCGGCCTCTACTTCGTCGGCCTGGAGTCCAACGGGGTCGTCTACGCGTACGCGCTGAACCAGGCCGGCGGCGCCTTCACCCGGGTCGCCACGATCGCGAGCGGGCAGGCTGCCGTCATGGACCTGGAGTGGGAGCCCGGCACCGGGCGGCTCTGGGCCGTGTGCGACGACACCTGCTCGGGGCGCGCCGCGACGCTGGTCGTCAATGCGCAGGGCCGGTTCGCCGTCACCAGCACCTACAACCGGCCCAGCGGCATGTCGAACTACAACAACGAGGGCTTCGCCATCGCGCCGCAGTCCGCCTGCGTCGGCGGCAGCAAGCCGGTGCTGTGGTCCGACGACAGCAACGACAGCAGTCACGCCCTGCGCTCCGGCACCGTGTCGTGCTGAACGGAGGGCGGTTCGCGGTGCGGACCGCGCGGTAAGCCAGACCGCAGCCGGTGAAGGGGGCGTCCCCCTCAGGCGACGCCCCCTTCACCGGCACCGCGCGTTCCTCAATGGTCCAGTGGATTCGCGCTGATCACCGCGGCTATCCCGCTGGTGGTCGCCTTCGCCGCCGCGCTACCCGGCTTGCGTTCGGTCTGGTCCTTGAACAGTTCGAGGAACCGCGCACCGAAGTCCAGCCTCGGATACGCCTCCAGCACCTCAGCCCGCAGCGCCATCGGAAACTCCGCAGCGCGGCGCCCGGCGACGTCCCAGCTCGTCGCGGCCTGAAGCAGGTGTGACTCGGGATCCTCAACCGCTGGAACGTCCTTGCGCATGTGGCGCACGATGATCTCATCGGCGCGCGCGCTTCGGTCCGCCGACCAGCCGGCGGCCATGCCGAACGCCCAGGCAAAGCTCCCACCCGCCTCCTCGAACGGCACCGTGTGGCTGTCGAACGCCGCGGTCAGCCCGATGTCGTGCAGCATCGCTGAGACGAAGTACAGCTCGTCGTCGTACGCGATGCTGTGGGCGTCTGCGTAGGCCACTCCCCACAGGTAGGAGCGGACGGAGTGGTTGAGCAGCGCGGGCGGGCAGAAGCGTGTGGCGACGTCAAGGGCCGCACGAGCGGTCGGCGTGGCAGGGAGCTCGATCGACATGCGTCAAGGGTATCGCCGCGAGTGGATCTGCTGTGGACAGTGTGTTCGCGATGGTTGAGCTCAGTGCTGTCGCTGCCGTCGATCGACGCCGTCGGAGAAGGTTCAGGTGAGCACCCCGATCGCGATCGGGGTGCTACTTCACCTGACCAGCACGCGGTACACCGGCCACAGAGACCTTGAATAGTCGAAGCGGCCGGTATCAGGGCTAGGGCAGCATGATCAGTGGGGCGGCGGAGTGAATCGTCGCCCCACTGATCATTACGTGGCCGCGATCGGCGACCTTTGTCGGCTCAGTGCCGATGCTCACGCCTCGTTGACGACGAACATGTGCATTCACCTCCATCTGTATGTCGGTGGCGCCATGTTAAGCACGGCCCGCCGCCAATGGCAATGACGCATATCGATTGCCGGTCGATTACCAGATAGACGATGACGGATTGGTGCATCCTGCGAAATAGCGCTGCCGATCCGGCGTACACCGCTCAAATGGAACGGAAATGACCCGGGTGAGGGGTGGGGATATCGCGGCCGTAAAGCAACCAGAGGCACATGGGCGTACCCGGGTTAGGAGCAGACATGAACACCCCCAATTACGTGCGGCACGGCATGGAACTGTTCGCGTCGTACGGGGACCGCGAGGCCCTGGTCGAGGGCGGGCGCCGGATGACGTACGCCGAGCTGCGCACCGCCGTGCTCGACCTGGCGACGAACCTGCGCGACCACGGCGTGAAGCCCGGCTCGTCGGTCCTGATGATGTTCGCCAACCCGATCGAGGGGCCGATCGCCCAGCTGGCGCTGCACCTGCTCGGCTGCCGCACATTGTGGATCATGCCCGGCAACCGGCAGCGCGAGTTCAACGAGTACACCCAGCTGCTCGCTGAGTCGGATGCCTTCATGTACGACCCGCGCACCCACGCCGAGAAGGGCGCGGAGCTCGCGGCGGCGGCGCCCGCGGTGCCCGTGTTCTGCCTCGGCCCCGGTGGTGCGGGCCCGGACCTGCTGGCACCCGTGGCCGCCGACGCCGCGCCGCTGGACGTGGAGAGCTTCGACACCGAACCTGAGTCGATCTTCCAGACCTCCGGCACCGTCGGCACCCCGAAGCTGGTGCACCACCGCAACAGCTTCTTCGCCCAGGCCCAGGCCCTCGCGGTGGCGTACCGGGACTCGGGGCTGCCGTCGCTGCGGCAGTACTCGATCTCCCCGTTCTGGGCGGTCAGCGGCCAGATGACCGCGTTCCTCGTGATCTTCGGTGGCGGCCTGCTGGTCCTGGGCGCCTCGTTCGATCCGGAGGGCTTCCTCAAGGTCCTCGAGCGGGAGCGGATCAACTCGACGTTCCTGTCCCCGGCGATGTTCTACGAGGTCCTCGACCACCCGGCCGTGGAGACGACGGACACGTCGAACCTGTTCATGTTCAACCTCGGCGGCGCGGGCGCGAACCCGGCCCGGCTGCGCCAGGGCATCGAGCGCTTCGGCCCGGTACTGCGCATCATCTACGGGCTCAGCGAGTCCACCATGGTCACCACGCTGCCGGGGCTCACGTACGACCCGGACCACCCGCAGCGCATCGGCTCGGCCGGCACCGCGTACGGCGACGTGCGCATCGAGGTGCGCGGCGAGGACGGCCGGACGGTCCTGCCCGCCGGCGAGATCGGCGAGATCTGGATCGCCAGCAACCTCAACATGGCCGGCTACTGGGGCGACCCGGAGCTGACCGCGCAGACGCTGGTCGACGGCTGGGTGCGCACCCGCGACCTCGGGTACGCCGACACCGACGGGTACCTGTACCTGGTCGACCGGATCCAGGACATCATCATCTCCGGCCTCGGCGCCCGAAAGATCCACTCGCGGGTGGTCGAGGACGTCATCGCCGCCCACCCGAGCGTGAAGTCCGTCGCCGTGATCGGCGTTCCCGACGAGAAGCTCGGGCAGGCGGTCTACGCGTACGTCGTGCCGACCGAGCCGGGTGCGGTCACCGACGAGCAGCTGCGGGAGCTGGTGAAGACCGAGCTGATCCCGCAGGCCGGGCCCCACCACGTGGAGTTCGTCGAGCGGCTGCCCCTGACCCGCTCCGGCAAGGTCGACAAGAAGGCGCTGCGGGCACAGCACGCCGCCCGCTGATCCGTCCCCACCCCTTCTGAGAAAGCAGGAACGCTTGAAGCGCTTCAGGTCACTCGCGTTGGTGCCGGTGCTGCTCGCGGCACTGGTGGTCGTGCCCGCCGCACCGGCGGGCGCGTCCCTCGCGCCGATGCACTGCACCCAGCACACGCTGCCCGTCCGGCTCTCCGAGACAGGTGCGGCGAGCTACAGCATGTGGGGCGAGCTGTGCTACCGC
Organism: Catellatospora sp. KI3; assembly: GCF_029948125.1. Classification (GTDB taxonomy): domain Bacteria; phylum Actinomycetota; class Actinomycetes; order Mycobacteriales; family Micromonosporaceae; genus Catellatospora. The sequence continues at coordinate 156,320 of NZ_JASAMB010000004.1, read as the reverse complement.
GGACCGCGCCAGCCCCGCACGGTGCAGCTGCTGGTGCACGGGGCCGGGTACAACCACGTGTACTTCGACATCCCGTACGGCGACGGGTACTACTCCTACGTGCGGGCGGCCACGCTCGTCGGGTACGCGACGTTCAACGTGGACCGCATCGGCGCCGGGCGCAGCTCGCACCCGGCCAGCCCCCTGGTGAACATCGCCGGCGGTTCGGTGGCGCTGCACGACGCGATCACCGCGCTGCGCTCGGGCGCGGTCAGCGGCACCGGGTTCGGCAAGGTGATCTGGGTCGGGCACTCCTACGGGTCGATCTACGGCTGGAAGGAGATATCGACGTACCACGACGTCGACGCGTTCATCAACACCGCGGCGCTGCACGTGTTCAACCAGCCGCACCTGAACGCGAACATCTTCCCTAACTTCTACGGGGCGGCGGCCGATCCCGCGTTCGCGGGCCTGGGCCTGGACCCCGGGTACCTGACGTCGAAGCCGGACATGCGCCACCTGATGTACTACGTGCCCGAGACCAGCGACGCGGGCGCCCTGGCCGCCGACGAGGCCAACAAGGACGTGGTCAGCTACACCCAGCTGACCGACCTCGCCGCGATCGTGGCGCTGCCGCCGGCGTCGGCGCTGACGCAGGGCATCACGGTGCCGACGCTGATCGTCAACGGGCAGGCCGATCCGATGCACTGCTCGGCGGTCGCGCAGGACTGCAGCAGCTCCGAGGTGGTGCAGCAGTTCGAGTCGCAGTACTACCCGGCGCAGGCGCGGCTGCGTACGGTGCTGATCCCGGACACGGGCCACAACACGGTCACGAGCACGACGTCGCCGTACAGCACCGCGGTCATGCTGGCCTGGTCCCTGTCGGTCGCGCCCCCGTTCTGACCCGACCCGCGCACGCCAACGCCCGGCCGCAGTGTTGCGGCCGGGCGTTCGCGTGTTCAGCTGGTGCGTGCGACCGCGCTCGGCTCCGCGGCCGGCGCCTCGGTCGTGGTCAGGACCGGGGCGGGTGCGGGAGCGGCGGGTGCCGGGGTCGCCTGCCCGGCGGCCCACCTCTCCTTGAACAGCAGCGGCAGCAGGCTGACCGCCAGCAGCACGATCGAGCTGACGAGGATGGCCCGGTTCAGGCCGAGTCCGTCGACCGACCAGCCCGCCAGCAGGCCGCCGAGCGGGATGCCGATGAACGACACGGCCGCGGCCACACCGAAGACGCGGGTCTGCAGCTGGGCGGGGGTGCGCTCGTACAGCATCGCGCCCATGATCGGGTTGACCGAGGAGATGGCGAACCCGGCCAGGAACGTGACCACGAGGACCAGCGCGAGGTTGTGCGACAGGCCCATCACGAGCAGCCGCGGCGCGCTCCCGACGATGAGCCCGACGGTGAACGCGACGTAGCGGGGCAGCTTCGTGGCCAGCATGATGAAGACCGCCCCGCCGAGTACGCCGCCCGCCGCGAGCGCGCTGGAGATCAGGCCCAGCGCGGCGGGGGACTTGAGCACCTCGCCGACCCACAGCGGCACGAAGACCGTGAACGCCTGGGTGAACAGGTTGCTCGCCGTGGTGATCAGCACGAGCGCGAACACCAGCCGGTCCTTGGCCAGGTGCGCGAAGCCGCCCTTGAGCGCGGTGAAGTAGGGCTCCTTCACGGTCGGCGTCGGGCTGGCCGCCGGTTCGGCCGGATCGGCGGGCGGCATCTTGACCAGGGCGATGACCAGCAGCGCGCAGAACGCGAACGACGCCGCGTCGAACCACACCGCGCCGCGGGCGCCCAGCCAGTAGATGAGCAGGCCGCCGACCGGCGCCCCGACCAGGGTCGCGGTCTTCGTGAAGCCCTCGTACAGCGCGGTCATGCGGACGATCGGGATCCCGGCGGCCTTGGCGATCGGGCGGTTGATGACGTTCTTCGACCGGTCGGCGATGCCCCGCAGCCCGCCGGCGACCGCCACGAGGACGAGCAGGACCACGTAGTTCATGCCGGGCAACCCGGCGATGGCGGCCATCGCGACGGCGCTGGCGATGTTGGCGGCGATGATCGTGCGCCGCAGCCCCACCCGGTCCGCGATCGGTGCCGCCAGTACGCCCGTCAGCACGTAGGGCAGCATCTCGGCCGCCACCGCGATGCCCATCTTGCTGGGGCTGGCCGTGGTGACCCAGATGAGCCACGGGATCGCCAGCGTCGAGATCCGGCTGCCCATGGACGACACCGTGTCGGCGATCAGCAGTGCTACATAGGGGACCTTCGGATTGCTCATGACTTCACCTCGCCCAGGTCGACCGGCAGTCGCCGGTAGCCGCGCAGCAGCAGTTGGTCGTTGCGTTCGGCCGCGCCGACGGCGAGGTCGGGGAAGCGGCGCAGCAGCATCGGGAAGGCGAGCTGCCCCTCCAGTCGGGACAGTGCCGCGCCGAGGCAGTAGTGCGGTCCCGCGCCGAAGCTGAGCGACTGGAGCCTCGGCCTGGTCACGTCGAACAGGTCGGGGTCGCGGTAGCGGCCCGGATCACGGTTCGCGGCGCCGAGCAGCACCAGCACCATCGACCCGGCGGGTACGCGTACCCCGGCGATCTCGCGGTCGTCGGCGACCCAGCGGCTGATGTACTGCAGCGACGCGTCGTAGCGGATGATCTCGTCGACCGTGTCGGTGAGCAGCTGGGTGTCGTCGCAGACGCTCTTGGCCAGCACCGGCCGTTCGAGCAGGATCGGCAGCCCGTTGCCGAGCATGTTGATGGTGGTCACGAACCCCGCGTTGAACATCAGTACGAGGTTGGCCACGACCTCGTCCTCGCTGAGCTGGTGGTGCTCGGCGTCCAGCACCTGCACGAGGGTGCTGACGAAGTCCTCGCGCGGCCGGGCGCGCCGGTCGGCGATCATGGCCCGGTAGTAGTCGAGGATCTCCCGGGTCACCGCGTCGGTGGCCAGCAGCACCTCGGGGGACTTCGCGGTCTGGTCGAGGTAGTCCACGATCTGCTGCACCCGCGGCCGGAACCAGTCCAGGTCGGCGTCGGGGATGCCGAGCAGCCCGCCGACCACGCTGGTCGGCATCAGGTACGCGAACTGCGAGATGAAGTCGACCTCGCCGCCGTCGGCCGCGGTGGCGGCCATCCGGTCCATGAGCGCGTCGACGATACGGGCGATCATCGGTTCGAGTGCGTTCACCCGGCGTACCGTCAGCACCTGGTGGAACAGCTTGCGCATGCGGCCGTGGTCGGGTGCGTTGGTGAACATCATCGTGGTCATGAGCGTGGTGAGGGTGGGGTGCCCGCGCCACGTCGTGCTGCCGAGGTCCAGGTGACGGCTGTCGGAGACGAGGAAGCCGGGATCGCGCAGCACCTGGTCGACGGCGTCGTAGCCGTGCACGACCGCGCCGAACGGGCCCGCTACCCCCGGGGTCACCGAGGCGGCGCCGCCCAGCGCGTGCAGCGCCGTGTAGTGCGGGTACGGGTTCGCGCGGCCCTCGGGGGAGAACAGCTCGCGGATGATCTCGTCGGCGTTCACGCGAGCCCGCCCGCGCTCATCGCCGCCGCGGCCACGGGCTCCTCGGGGGCGCCGTCCATGCAGTGGTCGAACTGCATGCGCAGCCGGGCCCGGCCGCGGGTGAACGCGCTCTCGACCGCCTTGGCGGTCAGCCCGAAGTAGTCGGCGATCTCCCGGTTGGTCATGCCCTTCGCCCGAGCCAGCATGATCTGCTGCTCGCGGCCCCGCAGCTGGCCGGCGCGCTCGATCATCCACCGGCCCAGGTCGCGCTCGACGATCTGCTCGTCGGGCCCCGCGGACCGCTCGATGAACGCCACACGCAGGCGCAGCCGGCGCTGGCGGTCCCAGTCGCGGTAGTAGTCCACGCACAGCCGCAGCGTGGTGGTGGTCAGGAACTCGCCGACCCGGTCCTCGTCGAGCCGGGGGAAGAGCACCCCGCGCAGCAGCACCTCCTGCACGCAGTCGTCGATGTCCTGCGGGTTCCACAGCCGGTTGCGCACCAGCCGCGTCACGTGGTCGCGGTAGGAGAGGATCAGCCGCCAGCGCCGATCGTCGGGGCGTTGCGGACCCTCGGGTGCTATGGGGGGAGCGATTTCGTAGTCAAACATGGCCAACCTTCCCTTTCTCGGACAGGCTTCGCCCTGCTTTGGCCAGCGCGCGGAATGGCTGAAACCATGAATCAGACATTCACGAACCTAAAATTCTCAATCTGTCGATCGAGACACCATGCCAGAGCAAGACCGACTCCGGCAAGGGATCGGGGAACAGATGATTCTTTTGCCCATGGCGCAGTATTAATGTCCGGCTTTCGGCGGTTATATAGGAACGCTTCCCCGTCATTCGGATATGCGATTCCCGCTGAAATCAGACAACGGTGAGGGTCGATTCCATCTGTCTCGTAACACCGAATGAACGCACCCGATCGCGCCAAGCTGGAGGTGGCCGGTGGACACCCACAACCGGTTCGAGACACGCACGACATTCACTCTGGCCAGGCTGGAGTGGCTCGCCGCCCTGGTGGTCAGCAGCGTGCTCGGGATCCTGCACATCGGCGAGATCCGCTGGCCGGTCTTCATCGGCTTCTTCCTGATCATCGACCTGATCGGGTACATCCCCGGGGCGATCGCGTTCCGGCGCACGCCCGGCGGCGACATCCCGCGCGGCTACTACCTGGCGTACAACGTCATGCACAGCCTGGTCACCAACGCGATCCTGGTCGGGCTGTGGTGCCTGCTGGTCGGGCCCGAGTGGGCGCTGCTCGCGGTGCCGATCCACCTCTTCGGCGACCGGGCGCTGTTCGGCAACACGCTCAAACCGTTCGGGGTCCCGTTCGAGCCGCACCCCAACCCCGCGTTCGAGCAGTTCGAGCGGGCGTACGCCGCCCAGCCCGGCACCCGGGCGCTGAGCGGGAAGGCCGCGCATGCCGTCGACGCGTGAGGAGCTGGAGGCGTACAGCGATCACCCCAGCGGCTTCCTCGCCCTCAACTCCGGCAACCGGCACTACCGCCACCCCGGCACGCGCGGCGTCATCTCCTACCGCGAATCGGGCCGCTACCTCGTCGTCTTCGGCGGCGTCACCGCCCCGCCCGGCGCGGACCACGCCGAGCTCCTCGACGGCTTCATCGCCCACGCCGCCCAACGGCGCCGCCGGATCGTCGCCATCCAGGTGCCGCTGGCCGACGCCCGTGCCTACGCCGAGCGCGGCTTCACCGTCAACCAGGTCGGCGCCTCATACGCGCGCAGCCTCGACGGGTTCTCCCTCGGCGGCGCGAAGTACATGCGGCTGCGCAACAAGATATCCCGCGCGGTGCGCGCCGGGCTCGAAGTATCCGAAATGGACCTCACTGCCGCGCAGACCGAGCTCGACGCCGTCGACAAGCCGTGGCTCAAAGCCAAGGGCGTCCTGGTCAAGGAGATCACCTTCCTGATCGGGGAGCGCACCGGCGAGTACGCCAAGGACCGGCGGCTGTTCGTCGGGCGGCTCGACGGCCAGATCATCGGATACATCACCTACTCGCCGGTCTACGGCAGCCGACCCGGCTGGCTGCACGACCTGACCCGGCGCCACCCCGACGCCCCGCCCGGCGTCATGGAGGCGATCAACTCCACGGCGATCACCGCCCTGCGGGCCGAGGGCTGCGCGTGGCTGCACCTCGGCTTCACCCCGTTCGTCGGGCTCGACCCGGGGCACGCCCTGCCCGGCGGCAGCCGCTTCGTCGACCGGATCACGGCGTTCCTCAGCCGCCACGGCGAGCACGTCTACCCCGCCCGATCGCAGCTCGCCTACAAGGAGAAGTGGGGTGTCGACGTGGTCCTGCCGGAGTACGTCGCGTTCCAGGGCCCGCCGCGCGTCGGCGCGGTATGGCGGCTGCTGCGCGTCACCAACTCGATCTGACCACGGGAGAGATGTCCATGCGTTTCCTGGAACGCGAACGAGCCGTACTCGGCAAGCTGCTGCCCGGCCTCGACGAGGCGCTGGCGGCACTCGGCCTGACCGCGCTGGAGCGCCCCGGCAGCCCCGGGATCGCGGCGTTCCGCGACGCGGGCGGCCCCGGGCTGCTGGTCGCGACGGCGCATGGCGGCGCGGGCGCGACCGCCGTGCAGGCGATCCAGGTGCAGCGCGCCATCGGCGCCCGCTCACCGTCCCTGGCCGTCGCCACGACGATGCACCACTTCTCCATGGCCGGGCTCGTCGTCGTCAGCGAGATATCCAACGGCTTCGAATGGATGCTGATGGAGGGCATCGCCCGCGAGTCGAAGCTGCTCGCGTCGGGTTTCGCCGAGGGCACCTCCGGGCAGAACATCCTCGCCCCCGGGCTGCGGGTCGCCCCCGCCGACGGCGGCGTACGCGTCACCGGCGCCAAACGCCCGTGCAGCCTGTCGGCCTCCATGGACCTGCTCACCGCGAGCATCCTCGTACCCCGCCTCGACGGGACCGGGGACCAGCTGGCCATCGCGCTGATCCCGGCGGGCTCGGACGGGATGAGCGTCAGCCCGTTCTGGGGCAGCTTCGCCCTCGCCGGAGCGGAGTCCGACCAGGTCGTCCTCGACGACGTCTTCGTCCCCGACGAGCTGCTCGTGCGTACCGACAGCGCGCCCGGGCAGGCCCTCGACGGGATCCAGATCGCCGGGTTCCTGTGGTTCGAGGTGCTGATGACCGCCAGCTACCTCGGCGCGGCCAGCGCCCTGGTGGAGCGGGTACTCGGCCAGGACCGCATCCCGGAGCTGGAGCGCGTGCGCCTGGTCTGCGACATCGAGGCCGCGATGGCGGCGGTGGAGACCATCGCCGCCCGGCTGGACAGCGGCGCCCGCGACGCCGCCGCGCTGGCCGAGTCGCTGTACGCCCGCTACGCCGCCCAGGACGCCATCGCCCGGATCGTCCCCCGCGCCGTGGAGCTGCTCGGCGGCATGGCGTACTTCGCCGCCGACGACGTCGCGTACCTGTCGGCCTGCGCCAACGGGCTGTCCCTGCACCCGCCGTCGCGTTCGCGCATGGCGGGTCCGCTCGTGGCCCAGCTGGCCGGGCAACCACTCACCATCGCGTAGAGGAAGAGGGATCTGATGCGGGCAGACAAACCGGTGCTGCTGCTCACCGGCGGTGCCGGCGTGCTCGGCACCGCTTTCATCGACGAACTCGCCGGCGACTACGAGATCATCTGCCTGCTGCGGCGGGCGTCGGTCGACGATCGCCGGGTCCAGCAGGTCCGCGGCGATCTCGCCGCCGACGACTTCGGACTGCCCCCGGCGCAGCTGCGCCGGCTGGCGGCCCAGGTCGACGTGATCCTGCACGCCGGTGCCGCGACGAACTGGACGCTGGCGCCCGAGGAGATCGCCGCGACCAACATCGAGGGCACCGCGCGGATGCTGGAGTTCGCCGAGGACGCCGGCGCCCCCCTCTACTACGTCAGCACCGCGTTCGTCGAGCGCCCCGTGCCCCACCCCGGCGATCCCCGCTTCATCGGTCCCCGCGCGTACATCGAGTCGAAGATCGCCGCCGAGGCGCTGATCCGCGACCGCCGGCACCCCGCCACCATCGTGCGGCCGTCCATCGTGATCGGTGACTCCCAGGATGGGCGGATATCGGCGTTCCAGGGCATCCACAAGGCGCTGCGTGCCGTCGTACGCGGCACCGCCCCCATGATCCCCGCCGACGCGGCCGCGTTGATCGACGCGATCCCGCAGGACGTCGTCGCGCGGGCCACCGGGCAGCTGATCCGCCGCGGCGAGACCGGCGGCACCTACATGCTGACCGCGGGGCCGCAGGCGCTGACCGTCGCCGAGATGGTGCGCCTGTGCATGGCGATGGCCGCCCGGTGCGGCCTGGCCCACAGCCAGCCCCGGCTCATTCCGACCGAGGCCGTCGACCGGCTGCTGATGCCGCTGCTCACGGAGGTCATCCCCGTCGCCATGCGCCGCCGGTTCGAGGACCTGATCACGCTGATGCTGCTGTTCCAGTCCGCCGACGCGCTGCCCACCTCGCTGCCGTCGCTGGGCCTCGGCGACACCGTCACCAAGGACGCGCTGCTCGCCTCGTTCGACCACACCATCGAGTACTGGTCCACCCACAGCAGGCTGCTGCCGCCGACCGGCGACCGCGAACGGGTCGCGGCATGACCGGCGTCGACCTGGCCGCGGACGTGGTCACCCGTACCAGGAAGCATCTCAGCTCGGGACGCGCGGCGCTGGCGCGGCTGATGGGGTCGGTCGTGGAGGTCCGCTCCGAGGGCGCCTGGGTGATCGACGCCGACGGGCGCCGCCACCTCGACTTCGGCGGGTACGGCGTCTTCATCCTCGGCCACTGCCACCCCGCCGTGGTCGCCGCCGTGCAGCACCAGGTGGCGACGCATCCCCTCGCGACGCGGACCCTGCTCGAACCCGTCATCGCGCAGGCCGCCGAGGCCCTCGCCGGGATCGCCCCGCCGGGCCTGGACCACGTCCACTTCGTCAACTCCGGCACCGAGGCGACCGAGGCGGCCCTGAAGCTCGCCCGCGCGCACGGCCACCACACGCTGATCACCACGACGGGCGGATTCCACGGCAAGACGCTGGGCGCGCTCAGCGTCACCGCCAACCCCACCTACCAGGACCAGTTCCGGCCCCTGCTGCCCGACGTCACGGTCGTGCCGTTCGGCGACGCGGCCGCGATGTCGGCGGCGATCGCGGCCGCCGGGCGCGCCGCCTGCGTCATCATCGAACCCGTCCAGGGCGAGGGCGGCGTCATCATCCCGCCGCCCGGCTACCTCACCGCGGTCGCCGCCGCCTGCGCCGAACACGGCGCGTTCCTCATCGTGGACGAGATCCAGACCGGGCTCGGGCGCCTCGGCTCCTGGTGGGGTATCGACACCGAACGCGTCGCCCCCGACGTGCTGCTCGTCGGCAAGGGCCTGTCCGGCGGGATCATCCCCGTCGCCGCGATGCTCGCCGGCGAGCAGACCTACGGGCCGTTCAACCGCGACCCGTTCCTGCACTCGTCCACGTTCGGCGGCTCACCGCTGGCGGGCGCCGCGGCGCTGGCCGCCGTGCGCACGATGGCCGCCGAGGACATCCCGGGCCGCGCGGCCCGCCTCGGGTCGCGGCTGCTCGACGGGGTACGCGCCCGGGCCGCCGCCCACGGCGCCGGACTCGTCGCCGACGTGCGGGGACGGGGCCTGCTCATCGGCATCGAGATGGCCGACCAGCGCCACCTCGGCGAGCTCGCGCTCGCGCTGATCGACCGCGGCGTGCTCGTGAGCCACTCGCTCAACGCGTCCCGGGTGATCCGGCTGACCCCGCCCGCCATCCTCGGCGACCCCGAGCTGGCGCTGTTCTTCCAGGTGTTCGACGACGCACTGGCCTCACTCACGGCCACGGTATAGGAACGAAGGGAAACGCCTTTCATGCGACGTGTCATCATCCGGGTGCTCGCCGGGCTCGCGCAGCCCGACGCGTACGCGCGGATCAGCGACTTCGCCCGCTACGAGGAGCTGACCAGCACCGTACGCCAGGTGACCGTGCACGCCGCCGACCCCGACGGCAGCGTCGTGTCCGACTGGACCGTCACCTTCCGCAACGGCCTGCTCCGCTGGACCGAGCGCGACCACTTCGAACCGGACCGCGGGGTCATCCGGTTCACGCAGCTCAGCGGCGACTTCGAACGGTTCGAGGGCGAGTGGCTGATCGAGGACGCGCCCGAGGGGACCGCGATCACCTTCGACGCCGTCTTCGACCTCGGCATGCCCTCCCTCGCCGACATCCTCGACCCGGTCGCCGAAGCCACCCTGCGCGACAACGTCCTGGTCATCCTGCGAGGCCTGCTCGGCGAGGTCACCGTGCCCGCCGACCTCGCGACGGCCCGCCATGACTGAGCCGCCCTGGCGTACCAGGCCGCCCGAACCGCCACCGCGCGATGACCGCGACCACGCCGACGTCGTGATCGTCGGCGCCGGGCTCACCGGCCTGTCCGCCGCGCTGCACCTGCTGCGCGCCGAACCCGGCCTCGACGTGCTGGTCCTCGACGCGGGACAGCCCGGCTCCGGCGCCAGCGGGCACGGCACCGGGCTGCTCGGGCCCCGCATCGGGCCGCCCGTCGACATCGCCCGGCGCCGCTTCGGCGACGACACCGCCCGTGCCGTGCACGCGTTCAGCACCGACGCCGTAGCGCGCGTACTGGCCCTGATCGCCGAGCTGGGCATCGACTGCGCCCTGACGACCGGGGCGCAGGAGATCGTCGCCCGCACCGAGGCCGACGCGGCCCGGCTGCGCTCGCGCGCCCGCGCCTACGCCGAACTCGGCCTCGACGTGCCGCTGCTGCCCGGCTCCCAGCTCGCCCCGTACCCCGACGTGGCCTACCTGGCCGGTCTGCGCTACCCGTCGGCGGCGACGTTGGACCCGGCCGCCCTGACGCGGGGCCTCGGCGACGCGGTACGCGCCGCCGGCGCCCGCATCCGCCCGGGCACCCTCGTCCGCGAGGTCCGCACCGGACTTCTGACCACGGACACCGGTGCGGTGCGCGCCCGCAGGATCCTCGTCGCTGTCAACGGCTACGCCGACCAGCTGCGGCTGCCCGTCGGCACGATGCTGCCGCTGCGCGTACACGCGATCGCGACCGCACCGCTGCCGCGTGGCCTACTCGACGGCGTGGCCCGCACCGCCGTCATCGAACACGGCGACCTCGCCCCCTACTACCGGCTGACCCCGGACCGGCGGCTGATCGCCGGGGGCGGCCGCGCGCTGCTGCCCGCCCGCGGGGACGGGCTGCCGCCCGGCCCGGCCGACGCCGCCCGCCACGCCCCCGCGTGGCGGTTCCTCACCCGGTGGCTGCACACCCTGCACCCGGCCCTGCGCGACGTCGAGGTGACGCACCGCTGGTCCGGGCGCATCGCGATGACCGGCGACGGGCTGCCCGTCGTCGGGCGCGCCGCCCCCGGCGTCTGGTACGCGGGCGGCTGCGGCGGGCACGGCCTGGCGCTCAGCGTGGCCACCGGCGCGTACCTGGCCGGGCACCACCTGGGCAGCGATTCACCCGGCGGGCGACCGGCGAGCCTGCCCTGGCACCGCGACCGCGCACCGCGCCTGCCCGTCGGCGGCCTCGCGCGGCCCCTGCTGGGCGGCTACCTCGCCACCCTGGCCGTCCGCGCCGAACGCAAGGCCCGCGAGGGTGCCGGTACCCGGCACGCGTAACACCAACGGAACCTGAAGGGACAGCCATGGGTGTCATCCATAAGCCGCTCGAGCTGCTAGAGGACAACTTCAAGAAGCCGACCGGCTTCTACGGCCGCCTCGTCGGCCACCTGATGACGGTCCAGCACCGCACGCTCACCGACTGGACCATCGACCAGATGGGCATCGCCGACGGCGACGACATCCTCGACATCGGCTGCGGCAGCGGCATGGCGCTGGGCCTCATGGCCGCCCGCGACACCACCGGCACCCTCGCCGGCATCGACTACTCGCCCGTCATGGTGGACCTGGCCGCCAAGCGCAACGCGGCGGCGGTCCGCGCGGGCCGGATGACGATCCAGCACGGCGACGCGATGAACCTGCCGTTCGAGCAGGCGTCGTTCGACCACGTCACCGCGATCGAGACGTTCTACTTCTGGCCCGACGCCATGCGCGGGCTGAAGCAGGCGCACCGGGTGCTGCGGCCCGGCGGGCAGATGATCGTCACGCTGGAGATGAGCCGCGAGGCGTCCGGCAGGCCGTCGCTGGTGCAGCGCTACTTCGGCAGGCGCTTCACCGAGCGCTCCGCCCGCGAGGGGCTGCGCATCGTCTCCGGCGCCGACCTCACCGGGATGCTCACCGAGGCGGGCTTCACCGGCGCCCGCTTCGTCGCCGAACCCACCCGGTCGCTCGGCTGGGTCTGCGCACTGGCCCGCAAGCCATGACCGCCCGGACCGTCCCCGCGGTACGCGGTGTTCCGCTGCTGGGCAGCATCACCGACTTCCGCCGCGACATCCTCGACGCGATGACGGCCGGGTTCCGCGAGCACGGCGACCTCGTCGCCTACAAGCTGGGACCGGTCACCGTGTACGGCGTCTCCAGCCCTGACCTGGCCGGGGAGGCGCTGACGGAGACCGCCCGGTTCGGCAAGCTCGGCGCCGACAACCCGCTGCGCCTCGTCCTCGGCACCGGGCTGCTCACCAGCTCCGACCACGAGAGCTGGCTGCGCAACCGCCGCATGATGCAGCCCCTCTACACGAAGAGCGCCATCGCCGGCATGTACGCCACCATGGTCTCCTCCACCCAGGACTGGCTCGACCACCTGGCGCGGGCGTACCGGCCGGGGGACCTGCTGGACATGCACAAGGAGACGATGCGGGTCACGCTCGACATCGTCAGCCGCGCCATGTTCTCCACGAACATCCTCGACGACCTCGACACCATCGGCCCCCACGCCGTCGACATCGCGATCAACTTCGCGTTCCAGCGGCTGCAGAACCCGTTCAGCCCGCCGGTGAGCTGGCCGACCCCCGGCAACCGGCGCTTCAAGGCCGTCATGACCGCGATCGACTCGCTGATGTACCGGCTGATCGCCGAGCGCCGCGCCGCCGGGCCGGCCGACAACGACCTGCTGGACATGCTGCTCGCGTGCAAGGACGACGCGACGGGGGAGGGGATGACCGACCGGGAACTGCGCGACGAGATCATCACCACCTTCGCCGCCGGGCACGAGACCACGGCGATCACCCTGACCTGGGCGCTGTACCTGCTGTCGCAGCATCCGCGGGCGCTGCGCAAGCTCCAGGACGAGGTCGACACCCTCGACGGGCGGCTGCCCACCCTCGAAGACCTGCCGAACCTGCCCTACACGCTGCGCGTGTTCGAGGAGGCGCTGCGGCTCTACCCGTCCGCGCCGATCGTGCCCCGGCTCACCGGCGTGGCGACCACCCTCGGCGGGTACGAGCTGCCCGCGGGGGCCCGGGTGCTGGTCAGCCTGTTCAACATCCAGCGCAACCCGGACCACTGGGACGACCCGGAGCGCTTCGAACCCGACCGCTTCGACCCGGCCGCCCGCAAGACCTGGCACCGGTTCGCGTACCTGCCCTTCGGCGCCGGGCCGCACCTGTGCATCGGCAAGCACTTCGCGCTGATGGAGGCGCAGCTGCTGCTCGCGGCCCTTATCCAGCGCTACGAGCTGCGCCACCTGCCCGGCCACCGGGTCGTCCAGCAGGCGTCGATCACGCTGCGGCCCCGGTACGGCATGGAGATGACGATGCACCCGCGGCGGCGCGTGCACACCCGAAAGGAACAGCGGGCATGAATGACGAACAGCTCTCCTGGACGCAGTACGCCCCCGGGCAGAAGGAGGGGCACTACGAGAGCTTCTACCAGCGGGGCAACCACCCGACCCGGCCGCTCGCGTTCTGGATCCGGTACACCATCTTCAGCCCGAAGGGGAAGCCGGAGGACGCCATCGGCGAGCTGTGGTCGATCTTCTTCGACGGCGAGACCGGCGAGCACGTCGCCGCGAAGGAGGAGCACCCGCTGAGCACCTGCTCCTTCGCCCGCGAGGGCATGGACGTGCGCATCGGCGGCTCGACCCTTGTCCCCGGCCACCTCACCGGCGGTGCGACCAGCTCCGGCGACACCATCGCCTGGGACCTGTCGTACGCCGGCAAGGAACCGATGCTGTTCCTCATCCCGCGCTCCCTCTACAGCGGCGGCTTCCCGAAGGCCAAGAGCCTCGTCGGCAGCCCGCTGGCCGCCTACGACGGCACCCTGACCGTCAACGGCCGCACCGTCGACATCGACGGCTGGGTCGGCAGCCAGAACCACAACTGGGGCAGCCAGCACACCGACTACTACGCGTTCGGGCAGGTCGCCGGGTTCGACGACGCCCCCGCCAGCTTCCTCGAAGTGATCACCGCCCAGACGAAGGTCGGCCCGATCAAGACGCCGTTCATGACCCTGCTCGTGCTGCGCCACGACGGCCGCGAGTACGCGATCACGTCACCGACGCAGGCGGCGAAGGCGAAAGGCAGCTTCGGGTACTTCCACTGGGACTTCGCGACCGGCGACGACGACGTGGCGATCAAGGGGCATGTCGAGGCGCCCGCGAGCGCGTTCGTCGGGCTGAACTACTACAACCCGCCCGGCGGGATCAAGCACTGCCTCAACACGAAGATCGGCTCCTGCGAGCTCACCATCACGGACAAGGCGTCGGGGCGGGTGGAGACACTGCGTACCGAGAACCGGGCCCTGTTCGAGATCCTCACCGACGACCGGGCACACGGAATCGAGATCCGAGCATGAGCATGACCGAGGCCACCGACCCGTACCTCGCCGACCAGGAAGACCTGGAGAAGCAGCTCACCGGCGCGAAGTGGCGGCGCCTGGCCGTGCTCGGCGACAGCATCGCCGAGGGCATGGGCGAGTCCACCCCCGGGTACGCCGACCGGACCTGGTTCGACCGCGTGCACGCCGTCCTGTCGCGTACCCACGAGGTGGATCTTCGGAACTTCGCCCAGCGCGACCTGCGCGCCGCCGACATCCGTGCGACGCAGCTGCCCGCGGCCGCCGAGTTCGGCCCGGACCTCGCCGTGCTCATCGCCGGGGGCAACGACCTGTTCCGGCGCAGCTTCGAACCCGACGCCGTCGAGGCCGACCTCGACGCGATCATCGGGACCCTGCGCGCGGGCGGCGCGACCGTCATCGCGGTCACGCTGATGGACATCGTCAGCGCTGTGCCCCAGCTGGCGGGCGGCGCGATGGACCGGCTGCCGATCCTCAACGAGCGCACCCGCGCCGTCTGCGCGCGCCACGGCGCGCTCGTGCTCGACGCCTTCGTCCACCCGATGTGCGCCGAACGCGACGTCTACAGCGCCGACTTCAAGCACCCCACGATGCGCGGCCACGCCATCCTCGCGATCGAGACGCTGCGGCTGCTCGCCGCGGCACAGTGAAGGAGCCCACGGTGACCACCACCGCGAACGCCCCCGCCCCGGCGCCCCGGCTGCGCGAGCCGATCCCGCTCGTCAGCCACCTGCGGGCCTTCATCCACGACCCGCTGGAGCTGTTTGACAGCATGCACGCCAGCCACGGCGACGTCGTCGAGTTCTTCATGGCGGGGGACCGGTGGGTGCTGCTCAGCCACCCCGACGACATCGAGCGCGTACACCTGGAGACCACCCGCAACTACCGCAAGGGGTACCAGGAGTACAAGAAGATCGGCTACGTGTTCAGCCGTACGCTCGGCAACGGCCTGGTCACGAGCGAGGGCAGCTTCTGGCGCACCCAGCGCCGCCTGGCCCAGCCGGCCTTCCACACCAAGCGCATCCAGGGGTACGCCGACACGATGGTCGGCTACACCCGCGAGCTGATCGACACGTGGCACCCCGGCGACGAGTTCGACATGCGCATCCTGATGGGCGGCCTGACCCAGCGCGTCGCGGGCAAGTCGTTCTTCGGCACCGACACCGAGAAGGAGTCCTCGCGGGCCAGCGAGGCCCTCGACAAGATCATGCTCGGGTTCAACGTGGAGCTGGGCAGCATGGTCCTCGAACGGCTGCCCGCGTTCGTCCCCACCCGCAACCGCCGCCGCGTCGACTCGGCGATCTCCGACTTCGAGGACGTCATCGCGGAGTTCATCGCCAACCGGCGCGCAGCCGAGGGCGAACACGGCGACCTGCTCGCGATGCTGGTCGAGTCCCGCGACGACGACGGTTCGCAGATGACCGACAAGCAGCTGCGCGACGAGCTCGTCACCATGTACGTCGCCGCGCAGGAGACCACCACCAGCACCCTGGCCTGGATCTGGTACTTCCTCGGCACCCGCCCCGACCTGGCCGCCCGCGTCTACGCCGAAGTCGACTCCGTCCTGGGCGGGGCACCGGCCACCGCCGAGAAGATGGGTGAGCTGAAGCTGCTGCGCGCCGTCGTCGACGAGGTCCTGCGGCTCTACCCGCCCGCGTGGCGGGTGTTCCGGGTGCCGGACAACGACGTGGAGTTCCAGGGCTACCGGGTCAAGGCCGGCACCATGGTCGCGATGAGCCAGTGGATCACCCACCGCGATCCGCGCTGGTTCGACAGGCCCACCGAGTTCGACCCCGACCGCTGGCTTGACGGGCGCACCGCCAACCTGCACCGGTACGCGTACTGGCCCTTCGGCGGCGGTCCGCGCATGTGCATCGGCAACGGGTTCGCGCTCATGGAGATCGTGCTCATCGCGGCCACGATCGCCCAGCGGGTCCGCTATACGCTGCTCGACCACGACGTCAAGCCGTACCCGATGATCACCCTGCGGCCGAGTCCCGGCGTGCGGGTCCGCGTCGACTCGGTGGCGGGTGCGCAGTGAGCCGGTGGCGGATCAGCGTAGACCACGATGCGTGCGCGGGTTCGGGCACGTGCACGTCCATCGCCCCCAAGCGGTTCCGGCTGAACGCGCAGTCGCTGTCCGTGCCGATCCAGGAACTGATCGAACCGGACGACGACGTGCTCGAGGCGGCGGAGATCTGCCCTG
This sequence comes from Catellatospora sp. KI3, assembly GCF_029948125.1. Lineage (GTDB taxonomy): Bacteria > Actinomycetota > Actinomycetes > Mycobacteriales > Micromonosporaceae > Catellatospora. Next base: position 139,917 of record NZ_JASAMB010000004.1, on the reverse strand, counting down.
CGGCGGCGATCACCATCCGGGACGCGGAGACCGGCGCGACGATCTCGTAGCCGGTCGGGCGATTCGTGTTCAGCGGTGCGGAACGGTCGCGGCCGTGTGGTCGGCGGCTCACCGACCTGATCGGGCTGGCGCCGACCGGACGGGCCGCCGCTGCCGGTGGACCTGCCAGCCGGTGGCGGCCGCCGCGATCGCGAGGCCGACCACCGGCCCGGCCGGTGACCCGGCGACGGTCAGCGCGGTCGCGGCCAGTCCGGCGGGCAGCCAGGTCCAGACCGGCACCAGCCGGGCGGGCCGGCCCTGCCGCCGCCGCCAGCCCTCGACGGCCATCGGGATGATCAGCGGTGGCAGGGTGGCGGCGAGCACGGTCAGCCAGGTCAGCAGCGCCCGGTCGAAGCGCACCGCGGCCAGCGTGCCGCCGAGGACCGCGACGATCGCGATCCCGGCGGTGGCCGGCAGCCGCGGCCAGACCGCCCGCAGCGCGAGCGCGCCGGAGAAGGTGGTGGTCAGCGCGGGCGCGAACACCCCGACGGTGACGAAGACGTTGCCGTAGACCGCGACGCCCGGCGCGTCGGCCAGCACCGCGACCACGTCGGCGCTGCCGGTGCGCAGCCAGACCCCGGCGCCGGCCGCGGTGACCAGGACGGCCGGTCCGACCAGCAGCGCCACGCAGATCGCCAGGTCGCGTCGGGTGGCCAGGCCGCGGCTGAAGTCCGGCGCGCGCAGCGCGAACACCGCGACGTAGCCGCCGATCGCGGCGACGTCGGCGAGGGTGGCCCAGCCGCCCGGGTCGGCGGTCACCGGCGCGGCGTCCGGGCGCAGCAGCAGCACGCACACCGCGACCAGCGCCAGCGCCGCGACCGTGGTCAGCACGGCGATCCGGTTGTTCCACCGGCCCGGCACGAACGACGCGGCCAGCACGGCCCCGGCCAGCAGCAGCGCGCCGGCCGGACCGGGCAGCCCGGTGACCTTCGCCAGCGACGCCCCGCCCAGGCCGACGTTGAAGCCGTTCCAGCCGATCATCGCGGCGGCGAGCACCGCGCCGAGCAGGACCCCGGCCCGGCCCGGCAGGTAGCGCGGGGCCAGCTCGGTGAGGGCGGCGTTCTCCCCGTACGGCTGGCGCAGCCCCAGCGCGCCCTGCCCGAGCAGCAGTGCCGCCATCAGGGCCGCGCCGCCGAGCAGTGCGAGCAGCGGGACGGCGCCGTCGTGCCGGCGGGCCATTCCGGCGCCCAGGATCAGCGCGGCGGGCGCGGCCCCCAGCCCGAGCCAGGCGCCCGCCGCCGCGCTCCAGCGGCGGGCCGGCGCCGGTGCCCCGGTCAGTGGTTGGCTCCCGCCCCGAGCAGGCCGCGGATCTCGGTGGCGAACCGGTCGAAGCGCTGGTCGGACATCACCTTGGCGTAGTCGCGCTCGGCCGGCAGGTCGACGTCGATGGTCCGCACGATCCGGCCGGGCCGTGGGCTCATCACCTCGACCCTGGTGCCCAGGAAGACCGCCTCCGCGATGGAGTGCGTGACCAGCAGGATGGTGGTGCCGGTCTCCCGCCAGATCCGGTTGAGTTCGGCGTTGAGCTGCTCGCGGGTCAGCGCGTCCAGCGCGCCGAACGGCTCGTCCATCAGCAGCACCGACGGCTGGTGCAGCAGCGCGCGGCACAGCGCCACCCGCTGCTGCATGCCGCCGGACAGCTCGTGCGGCAGCGCGTCCTCGAAGCCGGTCAGCCCGGTGAGGCCGATCAGCTCGTCGGCGCGCCGGGCTGCCTGGCGCCGGTCCATGCCCCGGATCTCGGCCTGCAGCAGGATGTTCTTGCGCACGCCCCGCCAGTCGAGCAGGGCGGCGCGCTGGAACACGTACCCGATCTCCTTCTGGGCGCCGGTGACCGGCCGTCCCATCAACGAGACCGTGCCGGAGGTCGGCGCCACCAACCCTGCGACAATCTTGAGCAGGGTGGACTTGCCGCAGCCGGACGGGCCGACGATGGTCACGAACTCGCCGGGGGCGACCCGCATCGTGACGTCGTCCACCGCGACGGTCTGGGTGCGCTTGGACTGGAAGCGCACGGTCAGGCCGGTGAGATCCACCGCCGGCGCGGCCGTCGATGAGACGGTCATCTGTCAGCCCTTCGCCGCGAACGTGCCGGACCAGTACTTGCTCGGCGCGCCCGCGTCCTTCAACTCGGCGTGCTTGGCCATCAGGTCGATGGTCTCGACCCACTTGGCCTCGGCGTTGATGCCCGGGGCCGCCGTGTCGACCAGCGGCAGGCACAGCGTGAGCTGCTTGATCAGCACGTCCTTGGCCGGTTCGTTGTCGGCGAGCTTCTCCATCGCGGCGGCCGCGCCCGGGACGTCCTTGGCCGCCTCGGCCCAGGACTTCTGGGTGGCCCGGACGAACGCCTTGACCAGCTCCGGATCCTTGGCCAGCGTGTCGTCGTGCACGACCAGGCCGGTGCCGAGCAGGTTGAGCCCGAAATCGGCGAACAGCAGGTGGTCGACCTTCTTACCGGTCTTGGCCTCGATGGTCGGGGCCTGGTCGTGGAAGAAGCCCTGGATCGCGTCGACCTTGCCCTCGGCCAGCGCGGCGATCTTCCCGGCCGCGTCGACGTTGACCACCTTCACCTCGGCCGGGTCGACGCCGTTGGCCTTGAGCAGCGCGGGGAAGGTCGCGTACATCGCGTCTCCGGGCGTACCGCCGACGGTCTTGCCCTTGAGGTCGCTGATCTTCGTGATGTTCTTGTCGGCGAGGAACTCGACCGACGACGGCCCCTTCTGCAGGAACACCCCGACGCTCTTCACCTTCATCCCGGTGGTGATCGCCTTGAGCAGCGGGGGAGTGTCGGCCCAGCCGAAGTCGGTCTGCTGCTGGGCCACGGCCTGGACGGTCTTGCCGGAGCCGCCGCCTGCCTTGATCACCAGGTCGATGCCCTCGGCCTGGTAGAACCCCTTGTCGAGGCCGTAGTAGAACGGGGCGTGCTCGCCGTACGGGACCCAGTTGAGGGTCAGGGTGACCTTCTTGCTCCCACCGGGCGCGGCGGGCTGGTCGTTCGTGCCCGGAGCGCAGGCGGCGGCGCCCAGCAGCAGCGCGAACGCGGCCGCCAGCACGGGAAGTCTTCTCATTCGGTGGTCCTCCTAGCGCGGCGACGGGAGGTCAATCCCCGTCAGGACGTGGTGAGCGGAGTCCCGGACCGCCTGCTGGCGTGCCACGGGATGAGTACTGCCTCGGTCACCTCGACGATCGCGAACAGCACGATGCCGATCAGTGACATCAGGAACAGGTCGGCGAACAGCAGGGCCGAGTCGAGGTTGCCGTTGGCAAGCAGGAGCACGTATCCCAGGCCTTCGTTCGCGCCGACGAACTCGCCGACCACGGCGCCCACCACCGCGAGGGTGACGGCCACCTTCACCCCGGCCATCAGGTGCGGCAGGGCGTTGGGGAATCTGATCTTCCGAAAGGTCTGCCACGGGCTCGCGCCCATGGTCCTGGACAGGTCCACCAGCTCGGGGTCGGTGGACCGCAGCCCGGCCACCCCGGAGATGACCACCGGGAAGAACGCGATCAGCACCGCGAGAATGATCTTCGGGGCCAGGCCGAAGCCGAACCAGACGATCAGCAGCGGCGCGATGGCGATCTTAGGGATGACCTGGGCGAACAGCACGATCGGGTAGAGCGCCCGCTCCATGGTGCGCGAGTAGGCGATCAGGACGGCGGTGACCAGGCCCAGCAGCACGGCCAGCACGAAGCCGATGACGGTCTCGTAGAGCGTGACGTAGGTGTTCAGCCAGAGGAACGCCCGCTTGTCGACCATCGTCTGCCATACCTGCGCCGGGGTCGGCACCAGGTAGTGCGGGACGGCCCCGGTCTCCGACAGCGCCCACCACCCCGCGAACACGATGCCCAGCAGCAGCGCGGGCCGCCACAGCGCGTCGCCGAACCGGACCAGCCGTGTCAGCGGCTGGGCGGGGGTCCGCAGGGCCGGCGTGGGTTGACCGGCCGCGCGCGCCGCCGCGCCGCCAACGGTTGATCCACTTGCCGATCCATCGTGCACGACGGCTCCTCCCGGATGGACGGAAGGTTTCCTGGCAATTTCCGGGAAGCGCTTTCCGCTGAACGGACACTAGAGAGGATGTCGTCCATCAGGCAAGGGCTGTCAGAAACGGATCTATAAATATTTACATGATACGTTTGCAGGATCGCGGAGGAGGTGGGCCCGCTACCGGATCGGGTAGGTGTTCAGCAGCCCGCACATGCCGTGGCGGCCCTGCTCGCCGGGCGCGGCGAAGCCGTGCACCGCGGCGTCGGCCAGATGGTCGGGCCGTCCGTCGGCCAGCGCGTCCAGCTGGGCGGCGGTGTCCTGCGCCGCCCGCAGTGCGCCGGCGGCGAACCGCTCCCGCCACCGGGGCAGGTGCGGTGCCACCAGGCGGGCCGCCGCCTGGTGGAAGTCGCGCAGCGGCCCGAGGTCGCCGGCGTCGGCCGCCGCCCGCAACTGCTCGAACCCGAGCACCGCGAGATCGCGCCGGGCGTACGCGGCGGCCAGCGTCGCGCCGGGTGTGCCGTCGGCCGGCGGGGCGTCGTCCGGGGCGCCGCCACCGGGCAGGGCGGCGGCCGCGGCGTACCGCTGCGGGTCGGCCAGCACCGAGGGCGGGAACGTCAGCACCGCGTCACCGGCCTCCGGCAGCCCGCTGTTCTGCATCAGCACCGTGATCTCCAGGCCGCCGTGGTTGACCAGGCGGTGGATGGTGCCCGGGGTGAACCAGAGCACCGTGCCGGGCCGCAGCGGCGTCTGCTCGAAGCCGCTCATCGTCAGCGTCTGGACCGCGCCGGTGCCGGCCTGCACCACGTACGCCTCGGTGCAGCACAGATGCAGGTGCGGGGTGCCGCCCACCAGGCCGTCGGGCGCGGTGGTCCCGTACACCCGCAGCTGCGAGACGCCCACCCCGCCGGGCAGCGGCGCGAGGCCGGCCGGGGAGCCCGGCCCAGTCGACGTGTTCATCCGCGGCTCCTCGCTGTCGGCTGCACCTGAGGCCAAAAATCTCGGAAAGGGTTTTCCCGACGGTGGCTAGACGCTAGTGTCCCGCGTAGACGGACGTCAACATTTCGATGTGACGTCCGATCGCGGATCGCCTCCGCCTCGACCCCGGGAGGTACTTCAGGAAGCGATAGCGGCGAGATCCCTTGAGAACACGACGTGGCGGCGCACGTCCCACCTGCGTCAGGCAACCCGCCTGATCCACCCGTCATCCGGGCCTGCGCGTGCGCTGCTGCCCGGGTGCGATCGCGAGAAGGATCGCCATGAGTTCTCCCACCGTCCCCGAAAGAGCCCGCCGTCGCCACCGGGCCTCAGTCCTCGCTCTGGGGCTGAGCCTGTCGCTGCTGTCCGTGTCCATGCCCGGGTCCGCGCAGGCCGCGATCCCGGCGCAGGATCCCGGCGTCACGTTGCGCACCTACAGCCTCGCCGCCGACTTGAACGCGCTGTGCACGCTCAAGCCCGGGCAGACGCCCAACTTCGACAGGCTGATGCCGGTGATCAACTGGTCGACCGAGACCGAATTCGGCATCGCCGACAGGTTCCTCACCCAGGTCGTGGCGAACGTCAACATCACCACGGCCGGCTCGTACGCCTTCCGGCTCACCAGCGACGACGGCTCCCGCCTGCGCATCGACAAGAGCACCGTCGTCGACAACGACGACTCCAACAGCACCTTCACCACGGTCGTCAGCCACGACGGCGTGCACGGCGTATCGGCGAAGGACGGCACCGTCGACCTGTCCGCCGGCTATCACAAGCTGCGCATCGAGCACTTCGACAACACGGGCGGGCAGGCGCTCAAACTGGAGTGGCAGCCACCGGGCTCCGCACAGTTCGTCCTCGTGCCGACCACGGCGCTGAGCACCGAAGCCGGCGTCACCCGGGTGACCGCGCCGGGCACCAAGGAATGCGTCGAGGGCGCCGACACCCCGGGCGACGGGCTGCCGCTGAACGCGGTGCACCCCGACTACACGCTGACCGACCTGCGTCCCAGCGGGTTCCAGCCGAAGGTCACCGGCATGGACTGGCTGCCCGACAACCGGCTGGCCATCACCACCTGGGGCGGCGACTACGGCACCACCCAGCCGCTCGGCGAGGTCTACCTGCTGGGCAACGTCACCGGCGCCACCTCCGCCGCGCAGGTGACCGTGAAGCGGATCGCCACCGGGATGCAGGACCCGATGGGCATCAAGTACGTGGACGGCAAGCTGTACGTCTCCGAGCGGTCCCGGCTGGTCGAGCTGAACGACACCAACGGCGACGACATCATCGACAACAAGCGCACGGTGGCGACCTGGCCGTTCGGCGGGACCTACCACGAGTTCGCGTTCGGGCTGCTGTACAAGGACGGATACTTCTACCTCAACCTGTCGGTACAGATCACCCCCGGCGGCCACACCACCAGACCGCAGCTGGCCGCCAACCGCGGCACCGCGATCAAGGTGAACAAGGCGACCGGCCAGGTCGAGTACACGGCGAGCGGACTGCGTACCCCGAACGGCATGGGGTGGGGTCCCGAGGGCGGCATCTTCGTCACCGACAACCAGGGCGACTGGCTGCCGGCCAACAAGCTGGTGCAGCTCAAGCCGGGCCGGTTCTTCAACCACTTCAACGATCCGGCCGGTCCGTTCGACGCGAACGCCGCCACGCAGCCGGTCCTTTGGCTGCCGCACAACGAGATCGCGAACTCGCCGAGCACCCCGATCATGCTCACCCAGGGCCAGTTCGCCGGGCAGATGCTGTTCGGCGACGTCACCTACGGCGGCATCCAGCGCGGGTACCTGGAGAAGGTCAACGGCGAGTACCAGGGCGCGGTCTTCCGCTTCACCCAGGGGTTGGAGGCCGGCATCAGCCGGCTCACCCTCGGCCCCGACGGCGCGATCTACGCGGGCGGCATCGGCGACGAACGCGCCAGCAGCAACTGGCGCCAGCAGGGCAAGCTCCGCTACGGTCTGCAGAAGCTGACCCCCAGCGGCAGCAGCGCCTTCGACATCCTGGCGATGCGGGCGGTGGCCGGCGGCTTCGAACTCGAGTACACCCAGCCGCTGTCGGCCGCGACGCTGAGCTCGCTGGCCTCGCGGTACGCCGTCCAGCAGTGGCGCTACACCCCGACCTCGGACTACGGCGGCCCGAAGGTCGACCAGGAGACGCTGAGCGTCGCCTCGGCGATCCCCTCGGCCGACGGCCGGAAGGTCACGCTACGCATCAACGGCCTGGAATCCGGACGGGTGGTGTATGTGCACTCGCCGCGGCCGTTCAGTTCGGCGTCCGGGCAGTCCCTGTGGAGCACGGAGGCCTGGTACACCCTGAACTCCCTGGCCGGCAGCACCTACCAGGCCGAGCAGGCGGCGCTCAGCGGCGCGACCGTGGGGACCGAGCATGCCGGATACACCGGGGCCGGGTACGCCGACTTCGCCGACACGGCCAACACCGGCGGGTATGTCGAATGGACGGTCAGCGTGCCGACGGCGGGAAACCACTCGCTGTCGTTCCGCTACGCCAACGGCAAGACCGTCGACCGGCCGCTGGCAGTCGCCGTCAACGGCACGACTGTCAGCCCGGCACTCTCGTTCCCGCCGACAGGCGCCTGGACCACCTGGCGGACCACGACGCTGACCACGTCGCTGCCTGCCGGGCAGGTCAAGATCCGTGCGACGACGACGGGCGCCAACGGCAGCAACCTCGACCACGTGGTCGTCACCGCGGTACCTCGCATCCAGCTGTTCGACGGCACCGGTCTGGCGGCGTGGGAGAACACGGACGGCAGCCCGGCGGCCTGGCCGGTGGCCGGAGGTTCCATGGAGTCGCTGGGCGGGAACATCCGTACCAGAGCGAAGTTCGGCGACTTCAAGCTGCACGGCGAGTGGCTGGAACCCGTCTACCCGCCGGACGTCACCGGGCAGACCCGCGGCAACAGCGGGTTCTACCTCCAGGAACGATACGAGATCCAGGTGCTGGATTCCTACGGTGACACCACCCTGGCCAACAACGAGGCGGGAGCCGTCTACCTCAAGCGCGCCCCCGACCGGAACATGGCCACCGCGCCCAACACCTGGCAGACGTTCGACATCTCGTTCCGCGCCGCGCGGTTCAACGCGGCGGGCACGAAGATCGAAGATGCCAGAATCACCGTGGTATGGAACGGCGTCGTCGTCCACAACAACGTCGCCGTCAACGGCCCCACCGGAAACGGCCAGGCCGAAGGGCCGACGGCCGGCTCCATAGCCCTGCAGGACCACGGCGATCCAGGCGAGAACCCGCGCTTCCGCAACATCTGGATCGAACCGCTGAGTTGACGCACCCGCTGGTGCCGCCGGTCTCCGGCCGGCGGCACCAGCGGGCCAGCGGCGTATGCCCCGGGACTGTGGGCAGGTCCGGCTTGATCCGCTCTACACTGGTGGACCTGGCACACGTGAACGAAGGACGCACATGGCCCGCCCCTACCATCCCGGCCCGAAACAGTTCGTCTTCGCTGTAGGTGACGGCGACGACCAGCAGGTGTCCGTGGGCGACCCGCAGGAGGCCTACGTGGCGTTCTCCGCGTTCTTCCGCGCTCGGGAGGCTGACACCTACACCATCACGGATGAACCGGCGGGGCAGAGCCTGGTGCTCATGCCCGGTGCGGGCGTGATCTCCCGGATCAAGGACGCGGACCGGCCCCGGACGGAGTACCTCCAGGTCGACAGGGGCAATCGCTACCTTCCGAGCGCGATGCTGTTCTTCGAGAACGGATATGCCGGCCTCGACCGCTTCGGCCAGTGGTTCGCCGACCTCGCCGACCTCGACGCGGCACCGGAGACCCGCGGTGCCGCCCGCGCCGCCACGTTCACGACCGAAGCCGCGGCGATCGAAGAGGTCGCTCGGATCTGGGCGGCATCGGGCATCGTCGACCCCAGCGACCAGTACTACGTCTTCTTCGACTCGCACGGTGCCGACGATGACCGGGCCGAACGAGCCGAGCTGCTCAAGCTGATCGAACTCCTCGGTCTCGCCCGTGTCGACGCCCCGGCCCAGGCCGCCGGGGGCGAGGTCTGGGTGCGCACCGACCCCCGCCTCGACGCCGAACTCGCCCGGTGGTCGTGACCGGTTGGTGCGGGGGCCGCGGCAGCTTCGCGATGCCCGCCGCGGTCTCGCGGCGACCATGTTCAGCCGGTGCCGCTGCGGGGAAGTCTGACCTATGAGAGACATCGTCTTCACGCGCGCGAGCGGCTGGATCCCGAACGTGATCCGCGAGGACGGCGAGCTGAAGCTGATGCTCGCCGCCGGGGCCGACGCCAATCACGAGCCTCGCACCTTCACGTTCCCGATCGGGGAAGCCCATCTCGCGGTGATCCGGGACGACCTGGCCAGACACCTGCTGCTGTGGAGTGCGGTTCTGCCACTGTGCGAGGCCGCCGGAACCCGGGGCCGGCTCGACGAGAGCGCTGCCGTCGCGCTCCTGGACCAGGTCCTGCTCTCCCCGCCCGCGGACGTCGACGCGCTCTTCCGGCGCATCCGGTGGGACAGGAGCCGGCTCGTCGCCCACGGGGCCGACATCGGTCTGCTAGAGCGCGGTCAGGTCTGCGCGGCGCTGCGCGCGGCGACGGAAGTGCCGAACGAGAGACGCGCTCAGGAGCATCGCGCGAACTCCCGTCGCGCCGAGCGCGGCGTGGTCCTCGGGCCGCTCGACGCCGCGGTGCTGAGGTACACGGGCCAGTACGTGCATGGCGCGACGGTGCCGAGGCGGATGCCCGACGCCGTCGACCCCGCGCTGCTGCCCGAGGTGCTGCGCGTGATCGCCACCGCGGAGCAGGCGTGCGCCGGGATGCGGATCGGCCTCGATCCACGGCGGGGAAACCGGGCCGCGGACAAGCGCGACTGGGACCGCATGGCGGCGGCGGTCGAGACGGCCGTGCGCCGCGTGCACCCCGGACTCGCCGATGACGCGGTGCGTACGGTGAGCTTCCTGATGTGCTCGGAGGCGGTGGACCGCGCCAGGAGCACACCGGTGGCAGACGACGAGGAGACTGCCGGCGATCACGCCCTCGGTGAGAGTGCGAGGAAGGCGGCTCTGTCGTTCACCGATGACAAGGGCGGCGAGAAGAGGTGGGTACGCGGCGGCCCTCGCACCGCCTCCGCCGAGTTCTGGGAGTTCGTCGCCGAGCGCTCCGCTGCGGACAACGAGGTGTTCACCATCGAGGACGAGGAGATGGGCGAGGGGGTCCAGCTGCACTTCTACGCGGACTCCGTCGCCCGGATCACGACGGTGCGACCTGGGCAAGCCGGGTCGGATCCGCAGTACCGGGTCGAGTACAGCCTGGTCGACGGGATCGGCGGGTACCGGAACCTGGTGAGCGCCTTCGTCCGCGGCGGCTGCGCCGCACTCGACCAGCACGGCCCCTGGATGTCGGATGTGGCGGAGTTCGAGCGCGCGCGTCGTCAGCGCGATACGCGGTAGCCGTTGGGACGCGTGTGCAAAAGGTGACGTGAGCGGGAGCTTGCGATCGTGAGACCGACGGTCGGCACGGTCCGGCCGGACCGCGCCGTCGGTTCGTCGTACGGCCAGGTCAGCCGATGCCTCTGGTGACCAGGCGCTGCACACTGAGACGGCGGTGGCGAAGTCCTCACCGCTCTGGAGGTCAGGCCCCGGCCTGTTCGAGCATCTCGTCGGCCCGTTGCGGGTTTCCCTCGGCCAGCCCCTGGGCGATGGCCCGCCGGGAGGCGAGCCACAGGGCGAGGCCTGCGACGAACACGGCGATCTCCGTGACGGTCAGCGCCCAGACGATGCCGGGCAGCCCGAACCAGAGGTTGCCGAGGATCACGACCGGAATGAACAGTACGCCGTGCGTCACCGACATCACCATCGCCGGCACCGATCGGCCCGTCGCCTGGAACAGCGAGGTGATCAGGCCGGTGAAGCCGTTCGCGATCATCGCGACGAGTTGCGCCGTCAGGATGGCGACGCCGATGGCGAGGACCGAGTGGTCGGCGGAGAACGCGGAGAACACCTGCTCGCGGAAGACGAGCACAGCCGTCGAGAAGGTCAGGGTGATGCCGCCCACCGTGATCGCGGATGCGCGCAGGGCGGAGGTGAGGCGGTCGCGGTCGCCCTTGCCGTACGCGTAGGCCAGCAGTGGTAGCACGCCGAGGGTGACGCCCATGACCAGGAACTCCGGCACCTGCGCGATGCGGACCGCGACGCCCATGGCCGCGAGCGGGGCGTCGCCGTAGGCGGCGGCGAGGTTGTTGAGCACCAGCGTGGTGACGATCATGAAGGCGGACTGGAGCAGTTCGCCGCTCCCGACGCCGAAGACCGGCTTGAGCACGGTGGGGGAGAGCGTGAACGAGCGTGGGGCGAGGCTCATGTGCGCGCTGTGCCGCGCCAGCCAGGTGGCGAAGTAGGCGATGACGACGAGGTTCGCCAGGCCGGTGGCCAGTGCCGCGCCGGCGACACCCCAGTGCAGGACGAGGATGAACAGGACGTCGAAGGCGATGTTCGCGATCGTGGAGGCGATGAGTCCGATCATCACCTGGCGTGCGGCGCCTTCGGCCCGTACCAGCTGCTCGAGGCAGAACGCCGCGGCGAGCACGGGTACGAAAGCGAGCATGACGGCGACGTACGACCTCGTCGCGTGCAGGGCGGCGGCGTCCGCGCCGAGCGTCGACACGAGCGGGCCGAGCAGGAGCAGTCCGGTGCCGCCGAGCACGGCACCGGCGATCGCCGATCCCCAGAACGCGAACGAGGTGACGTGCCTGATCTGGCCGGCCTTGGCGGGGTCGTGCTCGGCCGCGCCGAGCAGTCGTGAGACGAGCGCGCCGCCGCCGACGCCGAACACGCCGCCGACCGCCATGACCAGGGCGAGCAGTGGTGTGCCGAAGGTGATCGCGGCGAGCAGCGAGGTGTCGTGCAGCGAGCCGATGAAGCCGGCGTTGATGACGTTGTAGACGGCTCCGACGATCATGGCGGCGGCCATGGGCGCGCAGAGGTGTATGAGGGCGCGCACGATCGGCGCGGTGGACAGGTACCAGCGGTTGGTGTCGGCGGTGGTCGGGGGTTGCAGGGTGGCGGTGCTCATGGTGGTTCCTTCTCCGGGCAGGGTGGAGCGCGCGCCGGGCGGATGCCGTGGCGCGGAGGGTGCGGTGTGGGCCGGTGGGCCGCGTCTACCCGGTCGTCAGCGGGTGGGTTGCGGCAGCTCCGCGGTGATCTTTGTCAGCAGGGTGTGCAGGGCGGCGCGCTCGGACTGGTCCAGTGGGGCGAGGATCGTGTCCTCGGCGGCGGCCATCGCGGATTCGAACCCGGCGATGAGTTCCGTGCCTGCGGGTGTCGCGAAGACCTGTTTGCTGCGCTCGTTGCCGGTTTCCGTGCGGCGTTCGATGAGGCCGCGGCGTTCTAGCCCCTGTAGCAGGCTGGTGACGCTCGCCGCGCTGGTGCGGCTCACCTGGGCGATGTCGCGCTGGATGGCGCCGGGGTTCTGAACCAGGTAGCCGAGGACGAAGCTCTGCTCGTGGCTGAGGTCGCGGGCCCGGATCCAGTCTTCGGCGGCTTTGCGTTGCGCCCATCCGATCCAGCGGAGCAGTTCGAGCGTGGTGGTGAGCTTCGGCGCGTCCATGATGAGAACTCTAACGGTTAGAACTCTAACCGTCAAAGTTCTAACCGTTTGAGGTTGCCACGCGCGGAAAACGGACAAAAGTTGCTTTAGGAAAGCAACTTCGTTTACTGCGCTGGACGGCTCGGCGCGGCCCGGGACGGCGGGGTTCCAACCGCGCTCAGTACGCGTGGTCGGTGCAGATCCGCCAGCCCGCCTTCTCCTCGGTCATTGGCAGCGTGATCTGCTCCCGGTGCCCGTCGGAGTAGTGCAGCTCGACGTCGATGCCGTACCCGACTCCGTTCTCGGTGTCGCGGTAGACGTGGCCTTGGAGCAGGCGGTATCCGACCAGGTGCGGCTCCATGCCGCGCTCGGCGCGCCAGTTCTCGAACGACACCCGCTCTCGGCGACGCTGGCACAGCAGCTCGTAGCCCTTGGCCCGGTCACCGGCGATCAAGGCGTCGAGATACGCGGAGGCCGGTCCCGGCAGTTCCTTCACGGTCTGCTGGTCGGCGAAGAACGAGTACGTAAGGTAGGTGGGAACACCGAGGCAGACGGTCAGGATCATCGCCGCGGCCAGCCACGGGAGACGCCTGCGCGGTGGCCTCTCGCTCACGTCCGCAGCGTAGGGCCGGTGCGCAACCCGGAAGGGTACGCGGATCGCACCGTCGTTCTTGAGCTGACCCCATCAGGGCGGCGAACGGATGGCGGCGAATCGAGTTCCATCACCGATCCGTCGGACGTCGACCGGGCTCTTGAGGTTCGCAACGGGGCGATGCGGGCGGTAAGCCTCGGCGACCTCCACTCGGTGGACAAGTCGCCGCTCGCCGGTACCGAGTGCCCGGGCAACGTCGCGTCAGCAGTCAGCGGGAACGAGATCGAACGGGCCTGGTTCGTCGGGTTCCGCGTCCGGTCGACCATGCGAGCACCCGGACTCCCTGTCCGGCGACAAGGCGTACTTCTCGCGAGCCACCCGGGCGCTGCTGCGTTCGCGAGACATCCCACGCGGGGGTGGGGCTGCGCCCACCCCCGCGTGCGGAGAAGGTACGTGCCGGCGGATCAGTCGCTGATGCTGCCTGATCCGTAAGGGGTGCCCTCGATTTCCAGGCGGTACATGGCGTAGAGGCCGTTCACCCTCCCGCTGGTGCACCCGAAATACGACACGCTGCCCGACTTGACGACATTCCCGTTGTAGTAGTCGCGGATCTTGAATGATTCGCCACCCTGGAACGGCGTACAGACACTGTAGTTGATGTAGTGCCCGGACCCGTTCGACGGAATGTACTCGGTTTCGCACGATCCCGAGATCGGACCACTGACGGTACAGCTGACGGAGTTCGCGAATGCGGGCGCCACGATGAACGTGCTGGCCAACACTCCCACCGCGACCGCGGCGAGCATACGTGTCTTCGAGCGCGCGGTAGTACTCATAAATTCCCCCTTACCGATGAATTCGGTCCACATGAGACTAACTCACCATAAGGCCGAATACAACTTCGCTGACTTCCAAGGCCAGCCCAGGTGGGTTCGGCATCACGTTGATCGGCTTCGACCGCTGCCTGTCACCGAGGCCGCCAGCAGCGACACCTACGAACTCGAACGACGGCTCGGTCGCCAGTCCGAGCGTTACGTCAACCGCAACACCAATCCGCCTGCGGGCTCTTGCGCACGGGATCAGAGCCCGATCGGGTGGGTTCAGGTAGAGGCCGACGACGTCACGGACCATGTCGACCGCCATCGGGTCGGTCGATGGCTTGAGCGTCTCGGCCCGCCAGGGCCGCAGCCCGAACGTGTGCCAGATCCGCGACACCGTTGTCTGCGACAGGCCGGTCGCTGCGGCTAGGGATCGGCTCGACCGGTGCGTGGCGTTGCGGGGCTTGGATTCTTCGTTGCGGCTGCTTCTCAGGTTGCAGCGGTGGGCATGGCGTGCGCCGGTGGTGTCCGTCCGATCACGATGGCCGGGTGGCTGCGGCTGGCGGCCGTGCGCTGTCGTAGTGTCGGCGAGATTGTCGATCATCGCGGTGTGCCTCACGCCCTTGGGGGGCGGGGCCACACCGGCTCAGGCCCTGCCGCCGGCCTCGGGGCGCAGTTGAGCGGGTGTCCACCGGCGGCGGACCTGGTGGTCGGTCAGCTCAGTGGTCGGAGAAACCGGCGCTCGTAGCGCTTGATGCACCCGGTGACGCGGGCGAGTTCGAACGCCTCCTGGCATTCGGGGTCGGTCATGCTGTCGGCCCGGTACTGCTCGTACCGTGCGAAGCTGGGAAAGGTGAATAGGGCGTACGCGATGTCGCTGTCACCTTCGCTGGGCAGGAAGTATCCGTGGTGATCCCCACCGAAGCGGTTGACCAGGCGAATCCAGCGTCGCCCGTACTCCTCGAAGTCGGCGATCCTGTCCGGGTCGATCTCGTAGCGCAGATGTACGGTGATCAATGTGGTTGCTCCCGGGTCGAGAAAGTCGATGCCCTGATCTTGTCTGGTCGACACAGCGCAGGGCCCCGCGTCAGGTCGCCAGGTCGAGGGTATAGCGAAGTTTCGTCGATGACGTCGCGCCGACACGCTGGTAGAACCGGATGGCGTCGGTGTTCCAGGACGGCGTCTGCCATTGCAGCTCGTCGACTCCTTTCACTCGGGCCAGCCGGGCGACCTCGGTGAACAGTCGCCTGCCCACGCCGCTGCCGCGGCGTGCCGACGCGACGTAGAGGCAATCGAGGTGGCCGAAGGAGCGCCCGCGCCAGGTCGCGAAGTCCACGGTCAGCGTCGCGTACCCGATCAGGTTCTGGCCGTCGTCATCGACGGCGACCAGGCACCACAGCCGCGCCGGCTCGGCGAACAGCGCCATGGACAGTCGCGCCGCGAGGTCGACGGGCACGGCCGGCGCACGTTCGTACGCCGCGTGCGCCGCGCACAACGCCGCCAGCGCGGGCAGGTCCTCGGGGCGTGCGGGCCGGATCGTCATGGCATGACCGCGACCGGCGCGAGGCCGGCACAGCCCTGCGCTTGTACCGGAACGATCATTTCTTGCATGAGAGCAGCTTGGCGGCTGAGCGCGGAAGGGGCAAGTGATGTGAACGCCGTTGCTCGACAAGATCGCGCCAATCCGGGGCAGGTGCTCCGGCAGCGAGCTGCCCTGCCGTCACCGGCGGGGGAGAGAGCCGAGCGGTGCTGCTTCATGCCGCTGTTCAGCGAGGCGAAGCATCGTGACGGCAGTCGATGGTCAGGGTCATCGTTGTGGGGTGGGTGCCGGCTCGGGCGTTACCCTCGCCGCAAGTGCCATCCTTTTGCCGCAGGTGCGGGGGCGGTCGTGGACCGCCCCCGCGACGGTCAAGGCCGGCTGTAGCCGAGGGTGTAGCCGGCGCCGCCGGTGTCGCCGACGATCCGGTAGCGGTACTTGCCCGCCGCGCCGCTGTAGGTGATGTGCTCGTCGCCGAACGGGGCGTCGGAGGTGGCGACGGTGCGCCACTGCTTGAGGCTGAAGTACTGCAACTCCAGGCGCAGGGCGCCGCCGCTGGTCAGGCAGGCGCGGTGGGTGCCGGCGGAGGCCTGGAACCCGGCGCCGTCGGGGTCCGGCTCGAACGCCGAGGCGTTCATGCGCGGGATCGACCCGGTCTGCACGTTCGGGTACGTGCCGCAGGCCTGCGGCGGGTTCACCGTCAGCTCCAGCCCGTACGCGGAGAGGATCTCGCCGACGGGCTGGAAGTAGCTGTCGCCGCCGCTGACGCAGTCACCAGAGCCGCCCGACAGCACACCTTGGGCGTGTGGGCCGGCCAGGAACGGGCCGCCCGAGTCGCCGTGGTCGGCGCAGGCGGTGGTGCGGGTCAGGCCGCCGATCGTCTCGCCCGTCGAGTAGTTCACGGTGACGTTGAACGCGTCGATCAGGCCGCAGTGCCAGCCGGTCGTGGCGCCTGAGCGGCAGACCAGCGTCCGGATCGGGGCGACCATCGCGCCGGCCACGGTCACGTCGGTGCCGTTCCATTGGGTGACCAGTGGCTGCGGCGTCCAGTCCGAGGTGGTCGCCACCCACGCGTAGTCGCCGTTGGTGTCGAACGTCGCGGCCTGGATCGCGCCGAGGCTGACGCCGTTGGCGTGGATCGTCCAGGTGCCGGCGGGGTCGCAGTGGCCGGCGGTGATGTAGCCCCGGTTCACGGCGAACCCGATGGAGCAGCCGTGCAGCGCGGTCCAGAAGCCCTCACCACCGCGAATGTCGATCATCTTGCGCGGCCGCGCGGTGGCGTGGCGCACCTCGACGAGGGCGGGGTCGACACCACCCGCGGCCACGAAGCGCGCGGCGGCGGTGGTGTCCGTCGCGGTCACCACCACCCGGTTGCGCATCGCGTCGACATACCAGCTGGTGACGGAGGCGGGCAGGCCGGCCCGGGCGCGATCGAGCCGGGAGTGGGCCGAGGCGAGGGTGGCGGCGCTGTGGCGTACCACGACCGGGGTCGCGCCCGCGTCGGTCACGGCCGAGGACTGGCGGGCGTCGCTGATCGCCACGGTCAGCCGGTCGGCGCCGTCGGGCAGCCAGCTTCCGGCGTACGCGGCCCCGAGCCGGGCGCGCAGCGCGGCGTCGACCTCGCGGGCGCGCCCGTCGACGGCCAGCCGGTCGCGGGCCTGCTCGGCAGTGAGGCCGAGGTCGCGCTGCACCGCCTCGAACATCGTCGCCGGGGCGGTGGCAGCCGGCGGCGCGGCGGGGCGCGGCGCGGCGGCCGCCGTGGCCTCGGCCGTGGCCGACGACGTAAGTAACGCGAGAGCGGTCAGGATGAGAGTGGGGGATCGCCTCGGTCGGCGCATCGGATCTCCTGGCGGTTGACGGAGCCGTGCCCCGGGACGGGAGCACGGCGGTCTCCCGCATTCTAGAACAATCATCGATATACTTGATTTCTTAGATGTAACGCCATCGTGGGATGAGGCGTGGCCCGATCGCCGGAGTCCGGTATGTCGAATCGGACGCGGCCGTTGCCGCCGCGGGTACGAACCGGGCCATGATCTGCCACTCGGTGCTGGCGTTGTCCGACGGGTACCGGCGCGAACGGTCTCGCCGAAGTGGTCGGCTGGCGTGTTGGGCCCACGCAGCGTGCTGTGCGTTGAGGCGATCTAAGGCTGAATGTCGGTACGGACGGGCTGACTCGGACCCGGATCGGGCCGGTGTAGAGGGCGTCCTGCTCGCGTTGCGCGCTGGGATCAGCGCCGATGGCGGCAGGCATGGCCGCGAACTGGGGCTGTCACCGGCCAGCCTGGCGTTGACCGACATCGACAGCGGCTTCTGCGTCTGTTCGCAGGCCAGGTGCAGCTTGGTGGGGCGGATCCTGGCCGTCAGCGTGGACGAGCCGCAGGAGGCCGCGACCGCTTACCGCGTATGCCAGACGAGTGGCGGTAGCATCCACGGGCATGCGGTCAAACGTGATCATCTTCCATGGAACCGGTGGGAACCCTGAGATCCTGTGGTTCCCTTGGCTGGGCGAGCGTCTCGCCCAGCGGGGGTACGCCGTGGAGATCCCGCACTACCCGGGCATGAACGCCGAGCCGGTCGCGACCCTGCTGCCGAAGGTGCTGTCCGGTCACCACTTCGATGAGCGTACGGTGCTGGTCGGGCACTCCGGGGGAGCGGCTTTCCTGCTGGCCCTGCTGGAGAACCTCCAGGTGACGGTCGCGCAGGCGATCCTCGTGGCGGGCTACTCGACACCGCCCAACGCCTCCGACGAGCCGGTCCTGCAAGCCTCCTATGACTGGGCCGCGATCAGATCCCACGTCCGCGACATCTACTTCATCAACTCCACCCAGGATCCGTACGGTTGCGACGCCGCGCAGGGCCGCATCATGTTCGAACGACTCGGCGGGACGCAGATCATTCGCGACGACGGCCACTTCGGCGACTACAACCAGCAGTACGACACCTTCGAACTGCTCGACCGGCTCATCGACTGATCGACGCGGGAACCCCACGACGACCCTGCTGAGCGGGCAGCCGGGTCGGCCTGGCGTGCGGAACCGGTCGATCTCGCCTTCGACTGCCTCACCGCGCACCGGCAGCGACGTCACCTCAGGCTATGGGTGGCGACCGACGAGGACGTGCTGGATGGCTGGTGCCACGGCGGCCACGATCTGTTCGGTGTCGGCTGCGGTGAGCACGGGGACGCCTATGACGCGCCTGCTGGTGATGATGCCGACCAGCATCGCCGCGGCGAGCCCGACGCGCAGCATCGCGTCCTGCTCGTCGGCGCCGGTGCGGCCGCCGGCGCCGTGCCGCAGCCGGGACTGGATGAAGTCACGCAGCTGGGCGCTGGCGTCCTCGTTGACGATCGCGCCGCGCAGCATCGCCATCAGCGGCTCGGACTCCTCTGCGGCCCCCTCCCACGCGGCCAGGTAGGCCCGGACCACCCGCTCGCCGAGGTGCTCGTCGGGCCCTTCGAAGGCGGTGTCGAACCGTCGGACGGCCGATGCGGGGATGGCCCTGACCGCGGCGAACAGCTCGTCCTTGTTGCCGAAGAACTGCATGACCTGGGAGGCGTCGACTCCCGCGTCGGCGGCGACGCGCCGGATCGTGGTCGCGGCGAAGCCGTCGGTGGCGAAGCGCAGCCGAGCCGCGTCGAGCACCGCCTGGCGGGTGCTGGCGGATCCCGAACGGCGTCCTCGCCGGGCTTTGGGCGTCGGTTCCTGCGGCTCGGTCACCAGCCAGATGTTACTCACCGAACATTTTCTCAACAGGTGTTTATATTTTTTCTCAACACGTGTTTATATAGAGCGGTCGGGGCCACCACCCACGACGACGCCGAGCCCACTGGGCCAGCCAGAAGGAGTCCGCGATGAGCAGCGACCTGACGATCTACACCCCCTCCGGACCGCTGCCCGCCGCCCGCACCGGGACGCTGACCCCCTTCGAGCCCGGCACCCGGACGCTGGAGGCCGGCTTCCGGATCGCCCCGCAGTTCCGGACCCTGCCGGTCGACATCGTGCTGGACAAGGACGTCGCAGTAACGCTGCGCGACGGTGTGACGATCTACGTCGACGTGTTCCGGCCCACAGGCGATGAGCAGGTGCCGGTGATCGTGGCCTGGAGCCCGTACGGCAAGGGCCAGGGCACCTCGGCCAGTGTCATGGGCGTGTTCGGCCTGGTCGGGTTGAGCAACCAGACCGTCTCCGGGCTGGCGAAGTTCGAGGCGCCCGACCCGGCCTACTGGTGCGCGCAGGGGTACGCGGTCTGCAACCCCGACGTGCGCGGAGTCGCCGACTCCGAGGGCGACAGCGTGCTGTGGGACCGGCAGGAGGGGCGGGACTGCTACGACCTGGTCGAGTGGCTGGCCGTCCAGCCGTGGTGCACCGGCAAGGTCGCCATGAGCGGCACGTCGTACCTCGCGGTCGCGCAGTGGTTCACTGCCGCCGAGCAGCCGCCGCACCTGGCGGCGATCAACCCGTGGGAGGGCGTCAGCGACGTCTACCGCGACCTCGTCATGCGCGGCGGGATGCCCGACACCGGCTTCGCCCGGCAGCTGCAGGACGGGAGCTTCTTCGGCCGCAACCGCAAGGAGGACATCCTCGCCGAGGTCGACCGCTACCCGCTCATGAACGACCTGTGGGCCGACAAGATCCCGGACTTCGACCGGATCACCGTGCCCGCCTACGTGGTGGCCAGCTACTCCAACACCCTGCACACCGCCGGCACCTTCCGCGCCTGGCGGCGCATCGCCTCGCCCGACAAGTGGCTGCGCATCCACAACGGCCAGGAGTGGCCCGACTACTACGACGCGGCGAACGTGGAGGACCTGCGCCGCTTCTTCGACCACTACCTCAAGGAGGTCGACAACGGCTGGGAGCAGACCCCGCGTGTCCGGTACTCCATCCTCGACCTGCACGGCGGCGACCAGGTCGACGTCCCCGCCGACACGTTCCCGCCCAACGACGCCACCTCGCAGCGGTTTCACCTCGACGCCCGATCCCGCTCACTGACCACGGCAGCCCCGGCAGCGGAGGCCGAAGCGGGGTACGCCGTGGACGCCAACCCGAACGCGGTCTCCTTCATCACCCGGTTCGACGTCGAGACCGTGCTGGTCGGCTACCCCAAGGCACACCTGTGGGTACAGGCGCACGACGCCGACGACATGGACCTGTTCGTGCTGCTGCAGAAACTCGACGCGCACGGTACGCCGCTGGCCGCCTTCACCGTGCCCAACCAGAGCGCGATGGCCCATGACCTGACCGACCACGGCGCGACCATCCTGAAGTACAAGGGCTCCGACGGCCGGCTGCGCGTCTCCGCCCGGCACCTCGACGCGGCCCTGTCGACCCCGGACGTCCCGGCGCACACCTTCGACCGCGTCGAGAAGCTGTCCGCGGGCCAGATCGTCGACATCGAGATCGACCTGCTGCCCATCGGCCTGAGGTTCAACCCCGGCGAGCAGCTGCGGTTCGTCATCAGCGCCCGCAACCTGCTCGGCACCATGATGCCCGGCATCCGGGAGTACGTCGGCGCCAACAGCGGCCGGCACGTCATCCACACAGGCGGATCGACCCCGTCCTACCTGCAGCTGCCGGTACTGACCCGCTGACCGCCGCACGACACGACCACGACGAGGAAGCAGCAGGACATGACTGACACGACGCAGGCACCAGCGCGCTGGGTCCGCCCGGACGGCGAGGACCACGACGGCACCATCGACGGATTCGAGCTGTTCTCCGCACGGCGAGCCCTCGGCCTGCTGAAGCGAAAGCTAGGCCGCGAACGGTTGCTGGGACTGCTCGACGAGGAGATCGAGATAGGCAACGCCTTCCTGCGCGCGCAGGTCCAGCGCGCCGCCGGCCAGGAGACGACCGGGACCATCGTGCTGCGCGTTCACGGCGTCACCGCGACCCAGTTCACCGGCTGGTTGTCGCGTGCGTTCGGCCGCGAGGACGTCCTGCTCGCGGGACACCCCGAGCACTACTCGATCCATCACGCCCCCGGCCGCGACGTCAACATCGTCGAGACCCTGGGCGACTACGTCTGCTCGTTCTTCATGCGCCCGTGGGGCGCGAGCACGGTCGACCCCGCCGGGGCGTCCCTGCCTGCGGCTGGATCCGGCAACGTCCGCAGATCCCACATCGTGCTGGAAGATGGGACGGTCGTCGGCTCCGTCTCCACGGCGTTCAGCGACGAGGCCGACGGGCTCACCGCGCAACTGTCGGTCACCCTGCCGAGCACCTGCGAAGGGCTGGTGGAGCAGCACCTGGAGCATTTCGCGGTGGAGTTCCGCACCTGGATCCTGCTGGCCGCTGCTGAGTAGGCAACGCCTGCGTGACGTGCTGGTGGTGTGGCCGGGTTCTCACCGCGGCTGCCTCCGGTGATCGTGACCAAGCCAACGCCGCCCCTCCATAGCCGACGACCCGAAACTCGGCCCGTTGACCAGGTAGGGCACGACAAGGTCCTGCCGGCGGTGGGCTGTGGGCGACACCCTCCATCAGGATCGGGTCGTACCGGTGGGCGGAAGTCGCCGATGTGAGCGACGTCCGGAAGATCCCACGTCCGGTCGGGATTCAGCCGCCGTGTGTCGCTGGTGAGCAGACTCTTCGAGTCGATGGCCAGAATCTCGTTCGCGGGACCGGCGGTGAGCCGGCCGCGGCCCAGCGCCGGAATCGCTGAGTGAGTGTTTGAGAAGTCGTTTCTTGATCTTGGATAGGCCGGTTGTTCGATGTGCGAGAGCTCGTCCATAGTGGTCCAGGGCCGCGCTCCCGCCGCTACCCGTCGGACCTGACCAATGCCCGGTGGGCGGTGATGGAGCCGCTGCTGCCGCAGTGGAAGACTGGTGGGCATCCGGAGAAGCGCTCACGCCGCGACATCGTGGACGCGATCTTGCATGCGGTCGGGGCAGGGTGCTCGTGGCGGCAGTTGCCGTCCGACTTCCCACCCTGGCAGAACGTCTATTGGTACTTCGTGCGGTCGGAGGAAGCCAAGCTCACCGAGCAGATCATGGCCGCGCTGCGCCGGCGCATCCGTGCTGCACAGGGCCGCCGGGAGGAGCCCTCGGCTGGAGTCATCGACTCAAATCGTCAAAGGCGCCGACGCCGTGCCGCGCCAGACCAGGGGCTACGACGCGAACAAGAAGGTCAACGGACGCAAGCGGTTCATCGTCACCGACACACTCGGCCTGTTCCTGGTCGTGTGCGTGATGGCGGCCTCGGTCCAGGACTGCGACGGAGCCAAGACCACCCTGCTGTCCGTGTACCTGTTCACCCCTGTGCGGTTCGTCTACGCCGACGCCGGGTTCGCCGGCCTTCTGGTCGAGTGGTGCCAGCGCATCCTGCGCACCACCCTGCATATCGTGCGTAAAGCACCTGGTCAGAAAGGGTTCGCCGTGATCGCCCGCAGGTGGTTCGTCGAGAGGTCTCTCGCCTGGCTGACCGCCCACCGCAGGGTCGCCCGCGAATACGAACGCCACCCCGCTACCGCCGAAGCGATGATCCGCTGGGCCGCGATCAGCGGTACGGTCCGCCGCCTGACGCGCGGCAGGCCCGCCACGCGCCAGCGAGCGTGGACTTGCCAACCATCAACGGACTGCTACCCCAGCAGTGAAACCCGCTGGTGATCGGCCGCCACCCTGACGACAATGCGCTGGTGAGCAGATTCGCCGAAGTCATCGTTCTCGCCAAAGACGCCGAGGAGGTGATGGAGGCACTGACTCACGCCGACGAGCAACGCGAATGGCATCAGCGCTTCACGCGAGTCGATGAGAACCAGTTCTACGGCACAAACTTCGGCTCGACCCAGTGCTATGCCTGGGTGATCCAGTTCCAACGCCTCAACTGGCATGGACTGCTATCTCGCCTCGAGTCGCTGCCGTGGCCCCATCCGCACTCCGTCCAAGTCCTCGTTCGCGACGAGGAGGACGACTGTTTCGGCCTCTGGATGATCTATGACGGCAAACTGACCGAGGTCCCGCTGCCACGGACCAAGCGAGAACCATCCCCCTACAGCGTCACGGGCGTGCTGTCACGATCCGACCGCCGAGAAATCTGACCGGCACCACTCATGGGCGGTTCGCTTCGCCCTGACGTTCACTGCTGCAGGACTTCTCAAACATTCACTGATGCGCGGTCTTCCACGGCCCGTACCGTTCGGGCAGGTCACGTCACGGCGACCCGGTGCGCTTGATCCGGCAGATCGCATTGCCGACCTGCCTGTGGTCACGCCACTGACCGCCACGAGGGGGCTGCGCCGGCAGCAACGGTGCCAGCACAGCCCACCTCGGCGTTTACTCAGGTCTCCACAGGCCATGCCCGTCTAACGAACCCACTTCATGATTCGCGAGATAGAACGGAGTCGCGGCGGACGCGTTCGTCGGCCAGAAGGAGGCCCGTGAGGATTTGACCGTAACCTGGGCGGATGGCTTGCCGTCGACGCTGTTGGGCGCCCGCCTGTGATGGTCCTGGACCTTTCGAGCGCGTCGGAGAATACATATCGTTGCTTGCCTGATCTGTTAGCCAGGCCCCGCCAGTCGCCGCCGGGTGTGGCCGCTGCCGGGTCGCTGGCTGGTGCCGGTGCGGTCCGGCGGCGTCTGAGCCGACCCGTCCAAGAGCCGACATCCTCGTTGGCGAGTACATGGACGGTCACGAGCAGTGCAAGCAGAGCGAGCAGGGCTGCTGTCATGACCGTGGTTGCCTGCATGTTGTGGAGGCGCTGTTCGGTCGTTGACGGGCTGGCCTGCCTGACCGGCGGTGTGCGTATGTAGTTCTGCCGTATGGGTGCCGACACCCATACGGCCACGGGGCGGTTGTGCGCAGGAGCTGACCTCGGAGGGCGGGTGTTGGCTGTCTGGGAGGTTGTGTTGTCAGTCGCCAGGAGTAGAGCGGGCGTGGTCCATGCTGTCGCGACCAGTGCGCAGATGGTGGCCAGCAGGGCGAGGGTGGATCTGGGGGTGAGGCCTGTGCGGTTCAGTCCAGTCCAGTCTCGGTCTTCGGGGTGTGTCGCGGCGGGCGTCGGTCGGCTGGTCTGCGGAGCACGCCGTGACGGGGCGACTGTGTTGGTGCGGCGGGCTTGGTGTCTGCCCCGGTAGGTCCATCGACTGCCCATACGCAGCTGTTGGCGGTGCTCATGTCGGGCTGCGGTCGTGGGGCTTGGGGTGTGATGGCGGGTCGGGCTGGCGGGAGCTGTTGAGGAGGGCGTGACCTCCGCGGAGGTGGAGAGGCTGTGTGGCAGGTCAGGCGATCGGGTGTCGTGGGGGAGGAAGGGCCACGGATAGCGGTATCCGGCAGAGGAGGGTGACGGCGCATGGGAGGACAGGATGTGGAGCGTCGCCTGTTCGGTGGGCGCAGGCTGGTGTGTTGAGGGGAAAGGTACGCCGCCGGTTGTTGCGGGTCGTCGCATCATCGCCGCCAACTGGACGGTGTCATCGACGGCAGGGGTCGGCGCAGGACGGCTTCGGGCCCGCCAGGTTTCGATGAGCGGAACGACGCCGAGCGCTGGCACGTTTATTGATGGCAGCCAGGCGACGATCGGTAGCAGCAGCGTGGCGTCTGTCGCAGCCGGTGGTGACGAGGCTGCCGTGGCTGGCGCGGGCCGCGGTGGGGCAGGAGTAGGAGCTTGTGTGGGTTGTGGCTGCGCGGAGGAGGTTGGCGGGTCCGGGAGAAGGATGGCTGTCTGATCGGGCACCAGCTGGTCGGCTGCGTCGTGGACGGCCGAGGGACGCCGGTAGGTGATCATTGCGTGGTGGCCGCGCAGTCCTGTGGCGAGCCGGTTGAGGGTTCTGGCGTCGAGTAGGCGGCGTATATCTGTGCTCCGGCCGTGGCGGCTCTGGGTGTCGACTGCACCTGGGAGGTGGCCTTGCGTTGTAGCCGGGGTGTCTCTGCGGGCTTGGGTGGGGAGCCAGGCGTCGAACGGCTGCTGTGTGACGGGGCGCCGCCATGGCCAGTTGGGGTTGACCGCTCTGCGGGGCAGTACCGGACCGTTCCACAGGTAGCTGCCGGCACCGTCCTCGGGTGGCGGTTCCAGTGATACCCGTGGCTTCGGGATGCGGCGTTGCGCGGCGGTCGCTATGGCTACTCGCTGGTAGGCCTGTTCCCAGTGGA
This sequence comes from Catellatospora sp. KI3, assembly GCF_029948125.1. Lineage (GTDB taxonomy): Bacteria > Actinomycetota > Actinomycetes > Mycobacteriales > Micromonosporaceae > Catellatospora. Next base: position 114,306 of record NZ_JASAMB010000004.1, on the reverse strand, counting down.
GGTACTCGTCATCGGATACCTGGCACACCACCAGGAACAGACCCACCGAGTTCCAGTGGGGCAGATGGGGCCGTTGCCAGCTGACCATGTCGCCGATGGTGCTGGCAGGCAGCTTGAGATACAGGCTTTCGGCTTTGCGCTGCATCGCACGACGAGAGGGGCCACCGGTCCGTATGTGCAGGACGCACAGGGCGCGTTGCAGGTCGGCGAGCGTATTGATGTCGTGGGGACGGGGCGGGGGCGGAAGTGCCGGCCGTATCCGCGGCTCGGGAGCCCGTTTGCCGCTGCTGTGAGACGGCTGGAACGCGCAGGCCTTGCGATGTGCTTCCTGCACCCTGCTGATGTGGGGTTCGGTGAGGCGGCCGCAGCCGCGCAGGAACGATTCGCATGCCTGCCAAGTGGGCAGCTTGCGGCCGTTCATAGTGGCTGACACCGCAGAAGGGCTGCAGTGTCCCAGGTGCGCTATCGTCCGGACGCCCGGCCGACCGGCGTCGTCGTGGATCTCGCGCAGTGTGCGCGCGAGATCCACGACCGGCCCGGTCAGCTCTGGCGACAGCGGAGCCAGAGTCCGAGGCATGTTCTCTGCGCCTCGCTAGCGGCTGGTCAGTTTGAAGGCCGCGCTCATCAGTGCTACCCCACCGGCAAGAGCCAGGTAAGGTTCGCAGCCGAGGTAGACCAGGCCGAGAACGAGCAAGACCGCGATGCTCAGTGCGGCCAGCCGCACTTTGAGCGCAGCGCCGGCGATACAGCGTTGCGGCTTGCGACGTGCCTGCTTAAGGCGAGGCGGGGTGACCGAACGTCCGCGGTCGGTCGTTGAGATGGTCGACATTTATCCTCTTCGGTCGTGAAGGCCCCGTCCCGCGGTTGAGACGGGGCCCCGTCCTTGTCCGGACTGTCGAGATCGTTTACCGCTTCCCGGTGGCAGCCGGTTGGCGCGATCTCACCCAGAATGCTGATGGCCGTGCCGTTTCGATGCAAGCCAGGTGATGTGCACATCTGACGCCACGTGACCGATTCCGGTTGCCAGCCACACCGGCGTCGGCCGCAGGACGTAAAAGCCGCAGGAGGATGCCTATCAGCTCCGTGCGAACAACTTCCAGGCGTGAACGACATGCGCTCAGCGCATGTGATCGTCGGCAGCGTCATTGTTCACGTCACTGGCCGAGCAGCGGCACGTGACGGCGCCCGTCGGCGTGCATATGTTGTGAACAACGACCTACCGAAGCGTCACTCACTGTGACACGTACAGGTCGGGGAGCAACATCACGGAGCCGTATCTGTGCACGGCGGCCGTTCACGCCAGCCTGACAAGCCTAGACGCGCCTCGTGTGAACAAACGGCCCTTTCACCTGGCCGTCCGATGACGCATAGTTGAGGCGACGCTGCACCGAACCTCATAGAGGGTGATCGCTTGGTCACGTCCTTGTCCGGACACGCAACAGCGTTACGGTCATCGGCGGCACGCTGACGATGGTCGGCCGGGGTGGGCTGGCAGTGCCCACCCCGGACCTCCGCGCCAGTGGTAGGCGACCGGATCACCCCCGTGTGCGCGGGGGAGCGGACCACACTCCCACGACGCTTGAAATCGAACTGCGGATCACCCTCGCGTGCGCGGGAGCAGCGCACGCCCGCGCAGGTCCGCCCCGACCTCGGAGGATCACCCCCGCGTGCGCGGGGAGCAGTACAACGCCCTCCAGTGTGGATCAGGACACCGGATCACCTCGCCTGCGCGGGGAGCAGCCGACCCGTATCCGGGTCGGCTTCCCGGAGGAGGGATCACCCTGCGTACGCAGGGAGCAGCGCAGCGCCGTATCCAGCTGGTCCCCGGCCCACGGATCACCCCCGCGTGCGCGGGGAGCAGGACACGACGTCGACAAGCGGATGGCGGCGCTGCGGGTCACCCCCGCGTGCGGGGAGCAGCCGAACGCCTGGTCGGAGGTCTCGTGCGTGGCCGGATCACCCCCGCGTGCGCGGGGAGCAGGGCTGGGCGTGCATCTTGCTGGTCCCGTACTCGGGATCACCCCGCGTGCGCGGGGAGCAGGAAGGTCGGCTCCAGCGGCGGCAACTTCGGCGGGGATCACCCCCGCGTGCGTGGGGAGCAGTGCCCCTCGAGGTAGGTCACGAAGAATCCGGCCGGATCACCCCGAGTGCGTGGGGAGCAGACGGTGCACGACAGCGCCTTGCCGCTACCCTTCGGATCAACCCCGCGTGCGCGGGGAGCAGAGCTCGTCGTACACGAACAGCTTCTGCGCGATCGGATCAACCCCGCGTGCGCGGGGAGCAGAACCGCGTCACCTGAGCAGTGTCGCCCTATCACGGATCACCTCCGCGTGCGCGGGCAGCAGCACTGCTCCTTTTCGCGCTGCCGCTCGTGGTCCGGATCACCCCCGCATGCGCGGGGAACAGGGTAAAGACGATCGACGGCTGGGGAAAGAAGATGGATCACCCCCGCGTGCGCGGGGAGCAGACCTCCGGGACGCAAGCCATCAGCGGCAGCGCCGGATCACCCCCGCGTGCGCGGGGAGCAGTGGTATCTCAAGCAGGTCGAGTTGGCGGGTGGCGGATCACCCCCGCGTGCGCGGGGAGCAGGACTTCAACGAGTTGTCGTACCTGATCGAGGAGGGATCACCCCCGCCTGCGCGGGGAGCAGAACGAGGTCCGTGACGCCCGGACGATGGCCGACGGATCACCCCCGCGTGCGCGGGGAGCAGAGAGCTTCAGCCGGCAGAATCCCCATCTGCTCGGGATCACCCCCGCGTGCGCGGGGAGCAGCTTCAGCACCATCCGAGACGCGGCGCTGGCCGGGATCACCCCCGCGTGCGCGGGGAGCAGGTAGCGCGGTTCGCGTCCGTCGCTGGGCCACGGGGATCACCCCCGCGTGCGCGGGGAGCAGGATGTTCTCGTTCAAGCGTATCCATGAAGGCTGGGATCACCCCCGCGTGCGCGGGGAGCAGATGCTCCAGGACACCGAACCGTACAAGGCCAGGGGATCACCCCCGCGTGCGCGGGGAGCAGGCCGATCCGATGGTCGCCCACTGCATCAGGCCGGGATCACCCCCGCGTGCGCGGGGAGCAGGCGCCCGCCGGTAGGCGGACGACCTCGGCGCCCGGATCACCCCCGCGTGCGCGGGGAGCAGTTCCGCACCGCCCAGGTTGGCTCGACGATCGAAGGATCACCCCCGCGTGCGCGGGGAGCAGAGTGGTGTCGGTACTCACTTCACCCTCCGAGGGGGATCACCCCCGCGTGCGCGGGGAGCAGGACGGCGGCTCCGGAATCGGCATGACCTCGCGCGGATCACCCCCGCGTGCGCGGGGAGCAGGCGGAAGCGAACCAGATCCTGGCCTCCCGGCTGGGATCACCCCGCGTGCGCGGGGAGCAGGAGCAGAACCACGGCCGGGCGACGACGTACCGGGGATCACCCCCGCGTGCGCGGGGAGCAGCTGGTGTCGGGTCCGGTCACGCTGCAGGCTCCAGGATCACCCCCGCGTGCGCGGGGAGCAGGTGCCGGGTCGTGCCGTGCAGCTCGACCAGCTGGGATCACCCCCGCGTGCGCGGGGAGCAGGTGCCGGGTCGTGCCGTGCAGCTCGACCAGCTGGGATCACCCCCGCGTGCGCGGGGAGCAGTACGAGGCCCGGCTGGACGTGACCGGCTTCCAGGGATCACCCCCGCGTGCGCGGGGAGCAGGGCGCCAACAACCTGGTCAGCACGATCGCCCGCGGATCACCCCCGCGTGCGCGGGGAGCAGGGCGCCAACAACCTGGTCAGCACGATCGCCCGCGGATCACCCCCGCGTGCGCGGGGAGCAGGGCATCTTCCACGTCCGCAGCAGCGGCAGATACGGATCACCCCCGCGTGCGCGGGGAGCAGTCCCTGCATGTCGGCGGCGATGGCCGCCTGGTCGGATCACCCCCGCGTGCGCGGGGAGCAGGACACCTACATCCCGCTCGGATACCAGGAGCGGGGATCACCCCCGCGTGCGCGGGGAGCAGGCGACCCACACCATCGCGATCCCGCCGAACGGCGGATCACCCCCGCGTGCGCGGGGAGCAGGAGATCGCGGCGTAGGTGTCCTTGTCGAGGACCGGATCACCCCCGCGTGCGCGGGGAGCAGCTGGGGACGCCGATGGCGGCGGCGATGTAGCCGGGATCACCCCCGCGTGCGCGGGGAGCAGTCGGGCCGAGTGCTGATCCTGTGGCATGGCCGGGGATCACCCCCGCGTGCGCGGGGAGCAGTAGAGCACCCGCCACCCGGCGGGAGGACGGCAGGGATCACCCCCGCGTGCGCGGGGAGCAGATGATGCACTGATGGACCGGCCGAAGATCACGCGGATCACCCCCGCGTGCGCGGGGAGCAGACGGTCGCGACGGCGATGCAGGACGCGCTGAACGGATCACCCCCGCGTGCGCGGGGAGCAGCACACCGTCCTGCACAGCTCGGCGCTGCGCCTGGGATCACCCCCGCGTGCGCGGGGAGCAGGCGACCCAGTGGCGGCCCCGGTACGGCTTCGGCGGATCACCCCCGCGTGCGCGGGGAGCAGGTCACCCGCGGCACCAACGGCGTCACGAAGGCAGGATCACCCCCGCGTGAGCGGGGAGCAGGCCCACTTGACCAGGCCGTTCTTCGGGACGCCCGGATCACCCCCGCGTGCGCGGGGAGCAGTCCGGGATCAGCCCGTAGCCAGGCGTCTTGCCCGGATCACCCCCGCGTGCGCGGGGAGCAGTTCAGGCCCGACTTCGTGATCAGCGACGTCAGGGGATCACCCCCGCGTGCGCGGGGAGCAGGCGCACACGCAGAAGCCCTCGCTGGAACGAGGGCGGATCACCCCCGCGTGCGCGGGGAGCAGGTCTGCGCGCTGGTGTTGAGCTGGGCGGCCGAGGGATCACCCCCGCGTGCGCGGGGAGCAGTACGCCCAGCAGGACGACCAGATGCTCGCCGAGGGATCACCCCCGCGTGCGCGGGGAGCAGGCAGTAGCAGCGACCGGCCCCGGATGAGCCGAAGGATCACCCCCGCGTGCGCGGGGAGCAGCTGCTCGGCGGGGCCGAGGACATGGCCGCGTCGGGATCACCCCCGCGTGCGCGGGGAGCAGCCGTGGTGGTGCCGACCCGGGTCGGCGATCGGCGGATCACCCCCGCGTGCGCGGGGAGCAGCCGAACTGCCGGGCGTGGACCGAGGGCGCTGGGGGATCACCCCCGCGTGCGCGGGGAGCAGACCACACCGCGGCCGACACCAGGCGCAGTGACCGGATCACCCCCGCGTGCGCGGGGAGCAGAGCTGCGGATACGCGATGTTCTGTGCCGAACTGGGATCACCCCCGCGTGCGCGGGGAGCAGTCAGCGCCGCCCTGCCCGAACGTCGGCAGCGCGGGATCACCCCCGCGTGCGCGGGGAGCAGACCGTCTCCGGCGCGGTGATGGTCCACGCGTACGGATCACCCCCGCGTGCGCGGGGAGCAGCCCGGCCTGCGGCTGCCGAAGGTCGGCCTCGACGGATCACCCCCGCGTGCGCGGGGAGCAGGTCGACCGGGTCATGTCGGTCAGCGAGTGGGCCGGATCACCCCCGCGTGCGCGGGGAGCAGCGACCCCGGCCCGTGTTCAGCGGCGGCGGTCCGGGATCACCCCCGCGTGCGCGGGGAGCAGGCTGCGGCCCTGCTGCACGTGGTCGGTCATCAGGGATCACCCCCGCGTGCGCGGGGAGCAGAACCTGCTGGAACCCGACCGGATGCAACAGGTGGGATCACCCCCGCGTGCGCGGGGAGCAGGTCCGGGTGCGGGCACAGTTGGCAGGCGAGCACGGATCACCCCCGCGTGCGCGGGGAGCAGGGACAGTCGCATGGCACCGGGGCGACTCGGCAGGGATCACCCCCGCGTGCGCGGGGAGCAGGGGACTTGCGGACGTCGAACATACGCGGGCTCCGGATCACCCCCGCGTGCGCGGGGAGCAGGGCGACTGCGTGCTGTGGGGACCGGACGGCAAGGGATCACCCCCGCGTGCGCGGGGAGCAGTGTGTCTCGTGCGGCTGGGTGCCGCGCCTGGACGGATCACCCCCGCGTGCGCGGGGAGCAGGAGCAGTCGGCGTAGCGGGCGGTGACCTCGACCGGATCACCCCCGCGTGCGCGGGGAGCAGACTAATCTACCTGCGGTGCTATAGATCAACTGATCGGATTTTCGTCACTTGCTCTACATCTTCGATTGCCGGGTTCCTCACTGGCCTCTAAGTTGTCCAGAGGCGAGTCCGTCGTTAAGGCCTCTTGCCAGCCTGTCAGCCGCCTCAGCTGCCCTCAGGATAGCGGTGCGGAACGCCGCAACCCCCTTGAAGGCGTTCCCTCGTTCCTGCTGCTGTTCCAGCGGCATCATCGGTACGGTCAACCTGCGCAGATCGAAGCGGATCGTCCCCGTGCTGCTGCGTGACGTGCGCCCGGCGACTCGCGCGTTGTCGCTCTTGGACAGCATGCCTGCCACGAACCATGGATCGAGCAGGTCCGGGTTCACTCGAACCGCCTGCACGCCGGGATCGAGCGCGGCTCCGACCTGCTCGACGGTCGCGACGATGGCGACGACTTCTCGGCTGAGCACAGGAACCAGGACGTCGCCGGCCTGCACCCGGGTCAGCGCGGTCTCGTCTATCTGGCTGCTGGTCGTGGTGGGCGGGTGCCCGTTGAGGACGTCGGTGGCGGTCAGCAGTGGCAGGCTGATCGTGCCGGTGCCGGTCCTCGAGATGGACCGATGGAGTTCCAGGCTGCCGGTCCGGATGAGGTCGGCCAGTGAGATGTGCGAGGGCGCGGTCTGCCCCTGCTCACCTGGGCGTACGGCTGGGAGCTGGGCTCGTACATCACCCAGCAGGTCTTCAAACGCGCGGATGGCCGCAATCGTTCGCTCCGCGCTGTCCGCCGGGTCGGCCTGCTGAGGCAGATGTCGTCGCGGTGTGAGGTCGATCCGGTCGTCGAGCACGTCGATGGCCGGAACGATTCGGTACGTCCCCGGCATGGCGTCGGTGTCGGCCGAGTCCTGATAGGCCTTCCAGGCCTGCGCGACCATCGTCCGCAGGTTGGAGTCCTGAGGCAATGCCGCGCCGTCGACCATGAGGAGTCGGTGGCTTACCGGCTGGTGTTCGAGTGGCCGGGCGAGTACCCAGATCTGCAGCCCGATCCCGGTCGGCGGCATGAGCCCGGCGGGCAATGCGATGACCGCCTGCAGCGCTCCGCGTCGGACGAGTTCGGCGCGGATGCGGCGACCGGCGGGTCGCACCGCGCAGGCTGGTGGCATCAGCACGGTGGCCCTGCCGCCGGGCGCCAGGTGGGACAGTGCGTGCTGTATCCAGGCGAGCTCCGGCTCGGTGCGCGGCGGCATGCCGAATGCCCATCGGGGGTCGAGGGCGAGGTGTTCGTGGCCCCAGCTGTGCAGGCCGAAGGGGAAGTTGGCGGCGATGGCGGGGACCTGCAGGCCGACGAATCGGTCGTTGAGCAGGCTGTCTCCGACGCGTACGACGGGAGGCCGGGCTGAGGTCACGCCTGCTTCCCGGGCGCGTGCGTGTACGAACAGCAGGCGCAGGAGCGTGATCGTCGCGTACTGTGGCTTGATCTCCTGTCCGTGGCACTGAAGTGCGGTGCCGTCGCGTAGTGCATGTTCGGCGGCGGTGTGCAGGATGGAGCCGGTGCCGGTGGTGAAGTCGAGGATCTCGGGCACCCGGCCGAGTATCTCCACCATGAGGTCGCAGATGATCTCGGGGGTGGCTGCCAGTCCGGACATCGAGCTGGGCGACGTGACGTACTGTGTGTGCAGGTATTCGAAGGCGTGGTCGGGCGCCATCTCGGTGCTGAGTTGCTGGACGCCGCGCAGGATGGTTTGGAGCTGCTGGGGCCACTCGGTTGGCAGTAGCGGCTCGATCATGTCGGCGAGGCTGGTGTCGTGGGTGCGGGCGCGCGTCAGCAGCTGACGGGGTGAGGGCAGCTCGCCGCGTGCCGGCTTGCCGGGTGCGACTAGCAGGAGCGTTCCTGCGATGCAGAGTGCGTCGCTGAGATGGGTGGCCGGCGAATAGCCTTCGAAGTGGCGCCATAGCCACTGCTCGGTGGTGGCGGCGGTGATCTTGCCCTGTGTCTGGAGCCATTGCTCCACTGCGCGTGCGTCGAACACCGGGCTGGTCGCGGTGCCGCCGACTGGCGTCGGGAAGTCCGCGTAACGCCGGCGCCAATTGCTCACTGCTGCCCGCCCGACGTTGGCGAGTTGAGCGATACCGCTTGCGGTCAGCGTCGTGTCGCCGATGGAGGGCATGGGGTCGCTGCTCACGTCCGCACCTTAGCATCGCCCTTGTGAAGTGGCCAGCGCCATGACTGATTTTGCTGTGAACCAGCTTCACAAACAATTCGTCATTGACGTTCCGGCTGTGAAGGTGGTCTCCTAAAGCGACGGACGACCGCCGATCGGCGGTCGACAAAGAAAGGGGCCGGCATGGCACGCCGTGGCTACACGACGACGATCGGCAAGATCGCGAAGGTGAACCAGAGCCGACGCGTATCGGAGATGCGGCTGCTGACCGAGCAGCTTCGCCAGGAGCGACGCGAGCTCGCTCCGGCCGCCGCGCTCACGGCCCACACCGAAGAGGCGCCCGCGCGTCACTGATCACGCTTCGTCCTTTCCTGACAGATTCCGACATTGAAGGAGGACCATGAACACCCTTGTCAGCTTCGTTGCCGCAGGATTCGCAGTCCCTGGTTTCGTTCGTCGCGGCCGGTGCGCGCCGGTACGCCGCACGCAGCGGTAACGCCGCACCGGCGGTCGACTACTCACGGATTCGGCTCGATCCGCGCAGAGGAGCGGCGATCGCCGCGGCCTACCTGGCGGCCCCGACGCACCAGCCCGGTGCCCGTTCCGCCTACGCCGCGTTCTGCGCGGAGACGGTGCGGCAGTTCCACTTCCTCGTGGGAAGGCCCGCCAACGGCGGCTTGGGCGTAGCCGTCCGCATCGTGGACGCCGATCCTTACCCCGACCTGGAGTCGATGGTCGCCGACCTGCGCGAACGGCGGTTGAAGGTGTTCGCCAGCGCGGCATGCGGCAACCCGCACCCCTACCTCAGCGACACCGAGAATGACATGTTCCGGGCGGTGCACGACGCCTTCGGGCACGCCGCCAGCGGGCGTGGGTTCGACGCCGATGGAGAGGAAGCCGCCTGGCGCAAGCACTGCACCATGTACTCCGAACTCGCCCGACGCGCGATGACCACCGAGACCCGAGGGCAGAGCTGCGTGCTGTTCCTGCACTACCGCGGCTCCCGCTTTCCGGAGCAGAAGGCGGTATTACTGCCCCGCGCGTTCAGTGATCCGCGCTCGGTGTCTCTGGGGCTTCCGTGAGCGCCGTGATCTCATGCCGCAGCGCCAGCACCGCGGCATCGCCCGGGCCGTCCACCCGTACGCGGTCGGTGAGCAGCCGCTGCAGGACGGTCAGTGCCCGGTCGCGCTCGCCGAGCGCCGCGTGGGCGCGAGCGGTCCGCAGGCGAAACTCGAATTCCTGCCCGCTGTCGGGACCGTCCTTCCTTGCCGCCAGCATGGCTAGCCTGCGCCACTGACTTGCCGCCGGGCGGTGCTGCCCCGCCCGGTCCAGGGCATCGGCGAACTGCCTGCGCAGAGTGATCTCGTCGGCGGGCTGGAGTACGTCACCCCGTAGCGCATTCTCGAATGCCTGCAAGGCGGAGTCCGTGTGCCCGTCGGCCAGCAGCCTTCGTGCACGGTCGGCCGTCTGGGTCGGATCCGGGGGCGGGGTGGGGCGGGAGATGCCGACAATCGGGGCGGGGGAGACCCGACCGATGATCGAGCTGTAAGCCTGTGTCGCGTCAGTGTCGGGGTCGACCACACCCGGCATCGGCGGGAGTTCGGTCGCCAGGCCGGCGAGGGTGTCGTAGACCTCGCCGGCATCGGCCGGGCGATCGCTCGGAGCCTTCGCCAGCAGGGAAAGGACCAGATCCTCCAGAACCGCAGGCAGGTCGGGCCGTGCGCGGCTCGGGGGCTCGGGTGGCTGGTTGAGCTGGATGTCGTACAGCAGCGCGGGGTTGTCCTCGTCGAACGGTGGTGCACCGGTGATCAGCTCGAACAGGAGTGCGCCGAGGCCGTAGAGGTCGGTGCGGTGGGTGGGCCGCTGCGCCAGCAGCTGCTCCGGGGCCATGTAGCCGGGGGTGCCGAGTATCTGGCCGCTCTGGGTGATGCGGGAGTAGCGGTCGTCGCCGTACGCCACCGCCAGGCCGAAGTCCAGCACCTTGACGGCGCCGTTGGTGCCGAGCATGACGTTGCTCGGCTTGATGTCGCGATGCACCAGACCTAGCCGGTACGCGGCCAGCAGGACGCAGCTGATCTGGGCCCCGATCGCGGCGACCCAGGCGACGGGAAGCGCGCCCTGCTCTTCCACGAGGTCGGCGAGGTTGGTGCCTTTGACTGGCTGCAGCACCAGGTAGGGGATGCCCTCGTGGGTGCCTATGTCGTAGACGACCGGCACACCCGGATGGTCCATGCGGGCGGTGAGCCGCGCTTCGCGTTTGAACCTCTCGACCATGTCGGCCGCCAGGAATTCCTTTCGGAGCTGTTTGACCACCACCGGGCGGTCCAGGTCCCGGTCGTGTGCACGGAATACCTGGCCCATGCCGCCACTGTCGAGCGGATAGTCCTCGACGGTATACCGGTTCTTGAGGTCGGCTCCTGCGATCACCGTGATCCTCCGCCTGACTCGATGCGCAGCCGGCAAGACGCGGCCACGGGCCAGCGTATCGCCCGTAAGAAGCCATTTTCGCGCTCCGTTGCGGCCACATCGGACCCCGACGTCGCCGGCCATGGCCATCGGCGACTACCGTTGTCAAGCCCTCATGCTGGTGAATAAAGCTGTGCAAGATTTTATTTGCAAACATGGTTCACAAGTGGTCTCATGTGTCGGGTCGCATGACGCTCGGGTCGCGTCACGACAGACGGCTGCAGATCCCGAACCCGGGTCGCATGATCGACGGAGGTCCGAATGGCCGAGCTCGCCCTGGCGGTGGAGTTCCTGGCGGCGTACGCGAAACTTCAGCCCACGGTCCGGCGCGCGGTCGAGGCGGTGTTCGCCAAGTTCACCCAGCACACCGAAGCCGGACTGCATCTGGAGAAGCTGAAGGCGTCACGCGATCCCAACATCCGTACGATCCGGGTCACCGACTTCTACCGCGGCGTCGTGCTGGCGTTGGGCGGCGACCGCTACGTCCTGTACGACGTCAAGCCGCACGACGACGCGATCGCCTTCGCCACCAGCCGCGTCTTCAGCGTCAACCAGGCCCTCGGGGTCCTGGAGGTGCGGGACCAGTCCCGCCTGGAGCAGTTCGACCACGGCAGGGTACCGACGCGGACCGGACTGTTCGACACCGTCAAGACCGCCGACCTGGTCCGGCTCGGCATCGACGCCGACCTGGTGCCGATGATCAGGAAGATCGAGACCTACCAGGAGCTCGACAGCCTCACGAAGGTGCTGCCCTCACTGCAGTTCGACGTGCTCAGCGGCCTGGCCAGCGGCATGTCGGTGTCCGAGGTCTTTGCGGAGCTTTCCGAACGCATCCTCGCCGGCGAGGTCGACACCGCTGACCTGCTGGCGGCCGCGCGGCGCACGCCGGAGCGGATCAGGTTCGTGAAGGGACCGCTCGACCTCGAAGCGATCCTCGCCCATCCGTTCGACGTGTGGCGGACCTTCCTCCACCCCACGCAGCACGACATCGCCTACCACCCGCAGTACAGCGGCTCCATGCTGGTCACCGGCGGAGCGGGCACGGGCAAGACCGTCACCGGGGTGCACCGGGCCGTCTTCCTCGCCGAACGCCTTCCCGACGACGGATCGCGCATCCTGCTGACGACGTACACCCGTAAACTCGCCGAGGCCCTCGAACGGCAGCTGCGCCGACTCGCCGACGACCCGGCAGCACTCGGACGCATCGAGGTGATCAGCGTCGACCGCCTTGCCCGGCGCATCGTCAACAGCAGCCGGGGCGGCAAGCAACTGAAGATCGTGGAACAGGCCGACCTGCGGACCCTGTGGGTCGAGGCGGCCCGGCTCGGGCCCTCGTTCGTCAACTCCGTCGGCACGGTGACCGGGTTCAGCCCCGCCTTCCTCGAACGCGAGTGGGAGCAGATCATTCTGGCCCAGCGGATCGACAGTGTCGACGTCTACCTCACCGCCTCCCGCCGCGGTCGGGGCGACGCATTGCGCAGCACCCAGCGGCAGCAGGTGTGGACCGCGATCGAACAGGTCGTGGCGCAGCTGTCGCGCCGCCGCGAATGCACCTACCTGCAGCTCGCCGACGAGGCATCACGGATCGCCGAGCAGCAGCCGCCCGCATATCGGCACGTCATCGTGGATGAAGGCCAGGACCTGCACCCGGCCCAGTGGCGGCTGTTGCGGGCACTGGTCGCACCCGGACCCGACGACATGTTCCTGCTCGCCGATCCGCACCAGCGTATCTACGACAGCCAGGTGTCGCTGGCCGGGCTCGGCATCGACGTACGCGGTCGCAGCCGACGGCTCACGATCAACTATCGGACCACCCACGAGATCCTGCGGATGTCGGTCGGCGTTCTCAACGGCACCGCCGCCGTCGGCTTGGACGACGAGGCCGACTCCCTGACGGGATACCGCTCGCTCACCCGGGGCCAGACGCCGAAGCTGACCGCGCACGCCGACCGCGACGCGGAGTTCGACGCCCTCATCGAGCGCGTCGGGACCTGGTTGGAGCAGGGCGTCGAGCCCCATGCCGTCGGGGTGGCCGCCCGCACCGGCCAACTCGTCAAGAAGATCACTGCGGTGCTGCGCGAGGCCTATATCGACGTCTACGACGAGCAGACCGGAGCCGAAGGAGTGCGCGTGGACACGATGCACGGCATGAAGGGTTTGGAGTTCCAGTGCCTGGCAGTCGTCGGCCTCGACGACGCCGTCCTGCCAGCACCCAACGCGGTCATCTCGGCCACCGAAGACCCGCACGGCCATCGTCAGGACCTGCAGCGTGAGCGCTGCCTCGTCTTCGTGGCACTCACCCGCGCCCGGGACATGCTCTACCTGTCCCACAGCGGCGAACCTAGCAGCCTGCTGCAGGGGGCGGCATGACCGCCTCATCGCACGTCCGTACCTTCGGCCCATCGCTGAGCGACGCGGCCCGCTCCGTGTGGGGCAAGACCGACCGCAAGGGCACCTCCCTGCTGGGCTGGCTGCCATTGTGGCGGCATCTGGCCGACTCCGCCGACGTCGCGGGCCGGCTCTGGGACCACTGGCTCAGCCCTGCGGTCCGTCAGCGCATCGCCGGTGAACTGCCTGAAGGGGACTCCGACGGCAGGATCCTGACCCGTTGGCTCGCCGGCATCCACGACGTCGGCAAGGCCACACCGGCGTTCGCCATCCAGGCCGAACACCTCGCCGAGCGGATGCGCGACCGTGGGCTGGGCTTCGACCGCGGTGAGGTCCTCGGCGCCCGTGCCCGTGCCCGCCACGAATACGCCGGGCACATGATCGTCGGCGACTGGCTGCAGGACAGAGGCTGGCAGGATCCACACGCGTACGCAGTGGTCGTTGGCGGGCACCACGGCCTGCCGCCGTCGGACGAGGTACTGCGCGGGGTTCAGGTGCACCGGTTCCTGCTCGGCGACACGGCCTGGCAGTCGGTGCAGTGCGAGTTGCTCGGCTGGATGACCGAGCGGGTCGGGGCGGACTCCCGGCTCGGTGACTGGAGCGCCGTCAGGCTGTCCCAGCCGGTCCAGGTCGCGCTCACCGGCCTGGTGATCGTCGCTGACTGGCTCGCCAGCGCCGAGGAGTTCTTCCCGTACCAGCTAGACAGCAGCGACCGCGACCGGCTCCACGCCGGATGGGAGGCCGTCAGCCTGCCGACGCCGTGGCGGGCGGTCGCGTCCCAGCCCGGCGGGCAGCTGTTCGCCGCCCGGTTCGAGTTGCCCCCGCAGGCCGTGCCGCGACCTGTCCAGCACACCGTGGCGGAGCTGGCCGAGACGATGCCGGCACCCGGCATGATGATCGTCGAGGCGCCGATGGGGGAGGGCAAGACCGAGGCCGCGCTGGCCGCCGTCGAGATACTGGCCCGGCGTACCGGCGCGTCCGGGTGCTTCGTCGCCCTGCCCACCCGAGCCAACAGCGACGCCATGTTCACTCGGGTCCTGTCATGGCTGCGGCGCCTGCCCGACGCCGACGCCGGACGCGGCGACCGCGACGTGCGGCTGGCGCACGGCAAGGCCGCGTTCAACCCCGAATACGACGACCTGCGCCGCAACTTCCTGCCCAGTGCCATCGCCGAGGACGAGGGCGGCACCGCGATCGGTGTGCACGACTGGCTCGCCGGGCGCAAACGCGTGATGCTGTCCAGCTTCGTCATCGGCACCATCGACCAGCTGCTGTTCGCGGCACTGCGGGCCAAGCACCTGGCACTGCGGCATCTCGGCCTGGCCGGGAAAGTGGTCGTCATCGACGAGGCTCACGCCTACGACGTCTACATGAACCAGTTCCTCGACCGCACCCTCGAATGGCTCGGCGCCTACGGCGTGCCGGTGATCGTGCTGTCGGCGACGCTGCCCGCCCAGCGCCGGGCCGCGCTACTGGAAGCCTACGACCGCGGTCGCCTCGGTCCCGAACCGCCACTCACCTGGCGTGACCGGGGCAAGACGCGGGTGGACCACTACGCCGAGGTAGGCACCGATCAGCGATATCCCCTCGTCACGACCTCGGCAACAGAACGCGGCGCCATCGCGACACCGTGCCCGGGATCGGGCCGCGGTCTCGCCGTCGCCGTGCGGCCGCTCGACGACGACCTGCCGCACCTGGTCGACCTGCTCCGCACCCGGCTCGCCGACGGCGGCTGCGCGCTCGTCATTCGTAACACCGTGGCGCGGGTGCAGGAGACGGCGGCCGCGCTACGCGCCGCATACGGCGAGGAGATCGAGGTGTCGGTGGCGCACTCGCGGTTCATGGCCGCCGACCGCGCCCGCAAGGACCGCTGGCTGCGCGACAGCTTCGGGCCGCCCGGCTCCGGAGTAAGACCGCACCGTCACATCGTCGTGGCCAGCCAGGTCGCCGAGCAGTCCCTCGACATCGACTTCGACCTTCTGGTGACCGATCTGGCCCCCGTCGACCTGGTCCTGCAGCGCATGGGTCGCCTGCACCGCCACGCTCGCGCCACCCGGCCCGCTGGGGTGTCGGCGCCGACGTGTTGGGTGACCGGCGCGGACTGGACGGTACAACCCCCGCAGCCGGTCGCGGGCTCGCGACGCGTCTACGACCTGTCCACGCTGCTGCGCAGCGCGGCAGTGCTCCAGCCGCACCTGACCGGTGCCGCGCCGCTGCGGCTACCCGATGACATCGCACCGCTGACCCAGCTCGCCTACGGCACCGAGGCAGTCGGCCCAGCGGAATGGCAATCGGCGATGGCCGAGGCCAGGCAGGCGCAACAGGACACGATCACGGCCAAGGAGCAGTCGGCAAAGGGCTTCC
Organism: Catellatospora sp. KI3; assembly: GCF_029948125.1. Taxonomy (GTDB): domain Bacteria; phylum Actinomycetota; class Actinomycetes; order Mycobacteriales; family Micromonosporaceae; genus Catellatospora. Next base: position 98,824 of record NZ_JASAMB010000004.1, on the reverse strand, counting down.
GGCTCGCCGAGGTCGGGGAACCGGGCACCGCCGTGACGGGCTGGGCTACCGGCGGCATCGGCAAAGCCGCCGACCACGTCGCCACCGGCCATGTCCGTGACACCAGTGGGGACACGCTCGAAGTGCTGCTCCTGGTACGGACCGCGACAGGCCTCATCATCCCGCCGTGGACGGACGCGGGCGGAACCCCGGTGCCGACCGATTCGGAGCCGCGGTGGCCGCTTCCGAAGCAGATAGCCCGATGCACCCTGCCGCTGCCGCAGCGGATGACCGGAGCAGAGCGAGGCGCGCGACTCCTCGCCGAGCTCGAGCAACGCGGAGCCTTCGCCGCCTGGCAGACGAATCCGTGGCTGAGCGGCGAACTCGTCCTCGACGTAGGACCGGACGGCCGGACGAGCATCGCGGGGTTCGACCTGCACTACGACGTTCACGAGGGACTACTGGTCGGCCGTGCAGGCTGACCGCCCGACTATCGAACTCCGAGAGAGGTGGTGTCATGCCCGTATCGCAAACTTCATTCAGCCTGCTGGATGAGCCCTGGATCCCGGTTCTGGACCGGCAGACACGTCGGCGGGACGTCTCGCTGCGGCAGCTGTTCGCTGAGGCGAGCGAGATCCAGATGATCGCGTGCGAACTGCCGACGCAGACGCTCGCGGTGCTGCGGCTGGCGCTGGCCGTGCTGCATCGGGCCAGTGACGGGCCCAACGGGGAGGCGGCCTGGCGAGAGCTGTGGCACGGCCGCCAGCTTCCGCTGGCGGACGTCGAGGACTACCTGAACTCGGTCGCGGACCGGTTCGACCTGCTGCATCCGGTGCATCCGTTCTACCAGGTGGCCGACCTGCGGGCGGACAAGGACAACACCTACGGGCTTGAGCGGCTGATCGCCGACGTCCCGAACGGGCTGCCTTACCTCACGACCCGCGCGGCAGAGGGGATGACCCGGCTTAGCCCCGCTGAGGCGGCGTTGTGGCTGGTGCACTGCGAGGCATGGGATCCGTCTGGGATCAAGACCGGTGCCATGGGTGACCCACGGGTCAAAGGAGGCAGGGGTTATCCGATCGGAGTCAGCTCGCTCGGCTCGCTCGGTGCCGTGCACCTAGAAGGCGAGACGCTGCTGGAGACGCTGCTGCTCAACCTCGTGCCGATCGCGCCCGGCTGGCGTGAGCCTGACGACCGCGACCTGCCGAGCTGGGAGCGTGAGCCGCAGACTGCCGCTGAGGAGGCCGATGCGACACGCGGACCGTTCGGACTGCTCAGCCTCTACACGTGGCAGTCGCGGCGGATCCGCCTGTTCGGCGACCGGGACGGCGTCACCGGAGCGATGATCTCGAACGGTGACCGGTTCGAATGGCAGGACCGTCAGCGGCTGGAGCCGATGAGCGTGTGGGGCCGCAGTGGTCCGCGTGAAAAGGAACAGAAGAGGGTCGTGTATTTGCCGCGCCCGCACGAGCCCGCACGTTCGCTCTGGCGCGGTCTGCAAACGCTGTTGCCGCCACCACCTCCTGCGTCTGACGAGGCTCCCAAGCGACTTTCGCCGCTGGTGCTGCAGTGGCTGGCCCACCTGTGGATCACTCGCGCGGTTGACGGCGGTCTCAGGGTTCGCACACGGGCCACGAGCATCAGTTACGGCAGCAACCAGTCCGTAATCGACGAGGTGTTCAGCGACAGCCTCACCATGCACGTCCAGCTGCTCGTCGAAGGCTCCGACCTGCGTACCGCCGCCGTCGACAGCGCCGCCGACGCAGAGAAGGCCGTCGGCGAGCTGCGCAAACTCGCGGTGAACCTCGCCCGTGCGGCTGGCGGCTCCGACGCGGGCGGCGACGCCGACCGGGCCGCCGAGGAAGCGTACGCAAGGCTGGACAAGTGGTTCCGCGAGTGGCTCGCCACGCTGCGGCCCGGTACCGATCCACTGGAGGCCAGGCGGAACTGGCAGAACCGGGTGCGGCTGACGCTGGTCCGGCTCGGACGCAGCCTTGTCGACGCCGCGGGGGAGAAGGCGTGGGTCGGCCGGGTGGTCACCAACGAAGGCCGCGACACCCACTACTGCAGCCCTTTGGCCGAGGCGTGGTTCCGCAGCAAGCTCACCCAGGCACTACCGCTGGCCTCGGCGTCCATCGAGAAGAAACAGGAGGTTACGGTATGACGACCGCGGTACCCGTCCAGCGTGCCGACCCCGACCGTCCCCGAACCCCGGGACGGCCTCGCGGCCCGCTAGGCGAACACGTCGCCGCGACGATCGGGCGGCTGCAATCGAGGCTCCTCGCTGACACGCCCCAGCCGGAAGCTGTCAGCGCGCTGGCCCGATTGCGCCGCGGCATCGGCCGCGAACCCGGCTTCGACTACACCCTCGAACGCTACCTGGCGGTGCCCGAGGACCTGCTCGACCTCCGGCGCCACAACGTCGGCGAGGCGACCGACGCCGAGCACGCAGCCCACGACGCGATCACGCTTTATGCGCTGCACCAGCAGTCCCGCCGCCAGCGGATGCACATGTCCGGGCGGGGCCTGGGCCGCGGACTGGCCGATCTGATCGCCAAGTCCGGCGGGCCCGACGGCGTACGCCGCCGCTTCGCCGCCCTCGGCACCGCCACCACTTACGCCGAGACGATCCACCACCTGCGCAGCTTGATCACCATGCTGCGCGAACACGAGATCAGCCTCGACTACGGGCTACTCGCCGACGACCTGCGGACCCTGCGCCTGCCCGGCGGGCGCACCCGGATGCAGGGCGTCTGGGGACGGGAGTTCTTCCGCAGCCGACCGGCCGACCTGACCGACACCGACGCCACCACGACCACCGACGCCACCGACACCGAGGAGATCGCATCATGAGCCGCACCGTCATCGACGTCCACATCCTGCAGACCGTCCCGCCGAGCAACCTCAACCGCGACGACACCGGCTCGCCGAAGACCGCCGTCTACGGCGGTGTCCGCCGGGCCCGCGTGTCGAGCCAGGCCTGGAAGCGCGCCATGCGGCTCGCCTTCGTGGACCTGCTCGACTCCACCCAACTTGGCGAGCGCACCAAGCGCGTCGGCGAGGCGCTGGCGACCCGCATCCAGGCCCTCGACCCGGGCCTCGACGACGAGCAGGCCTCGGCGCTGGCCACCGAGGCGTTCACCGCCTCCGGTCTGGCCAAGGCCGACAAGAAGAAGGGCGAGGCCAAGGACGTCGAGTCCGGCTACCTGCTCTTCCTGAGCCGCCGCCAGCTCGACAACATCGCCGCCGCGGCGCTGGAGGGCAGCCGAGGTGGAACGCCGCTGGACAAGGCGCGGTTCAAGGCGCTGGCCGACGCCGAGCACTCGGTCGACATCGCGATGTTCGGCCGGATGGTCGCCGACATGTCTGACATCAACGTGGACGCCGCCTGCCAGGTGTCGCACGCCATCAGCGTCCACCCCGTCGACAACGAGTACGACTACTTCACCGCCGTCGACGACCGCAAGGCAGATGCCGCCGAGACCGGCGCCGGGATGATCGGCACGATCGAGTTCAACTCCTCGACGCTCTACCGGTATGCCACCCTCGACGTGGACCTGCTGCACGAGACGCTTGGCGACGCCGCGGTGACCCGCGCGGCGGTCGAGGCCTTCCTCGCCGCGTTCGTACGTAGCATGCCCACCGGCAAGCAGAACACCTTCGCCCACCGCACGCTGCCCGACGCCGTCGTTGTCCGGGTCCGCGACACCCAGCCGATCAACCTGGTGGGCGCGTTCGAGACCCCGGTCCGGGAGACCGAAGCCGCCGGCCGGATCAAGCTCGCCGCCGAGGCCCTGTCCGCACATGTTAAGAACGTCGAGCAGGCGTACGGCGAGGAGCCCGTCGCGAGCTGGGTCACGCACGTCGGCGCGCAGACCGCGGCACTGGCAGATCTCGGATCGGTGGTGCCGTTCGCCGAACTCGTCACCGAGGTGGGGGAGCAGGTCGCGGCCGCGCTCGGACGGCAGGCATGAGCGTCCTGCTGCTCAAACTGGCGGGCCCCATGCAGTCATGGGGCTCCTCCAGCCGGTTCGCCCTCCGTGGCACCGAGGTCGCACCCACCAAGAGCGGGGTGCTGGGCCTGCTGGCCGCCGCCCGGGGCATCCGCCGCACCGAGCCGATCACCGAACTGCTGGGACTCGAATTCGGGGTGCGGATCGACCAGCCCGGCCAGATCATGCGGGACTTCCAGGTCGCACGCTCACTTGACGGCCGCACCCGGTTCCCGCTGACCTACCGCTACTACCTCGCCGACGCGGTGTTCCTCGCCGCCGTAGGCGGTCCCGATGAGCTGCTGCGCGGGCTGCATGAGGCACTGTGCCGCCCGGTCTTTCCGCTGTTCCTGGGGCGCCGCTCGTGCCCACCGGCGGACAGGGTCAGCCTCGGTGTGCACGAAGGGGATGTGGACACCAAACTGGGCGACTTCCCATGGTGCGCGGCCGAGTGGTTCCGCAAGCGCGCCGACGCCAAGGTCCACCTGGAGATCATCAGAGACGCGCGGGCTGGTGAACCGACGACCGAGACCCACTGCGACGAGCCCGTCAGCTTCGACCCCGCACGCCGTCAACACTCGTGGCGGCCGGTGATCCGGCGCCACACCGAGATCCAGAACGACCTCGCCGATCGCAGCGTCGATCACGACCCGATGAGCCTGCTAGGAGGCTGAGCGATGTATCTGACCCGGTTCCGTGTCAACACGGCCCGCCGCGGGGCACGCAAGCTGCTCGGCTCCCCGCAAGCAATGCACGCCGCCATCCGTGCGGCGTTCGCCCGGCCAGAAGACTACGACCGCGACGGCACCCGCAGTCTCTGGCGACTCGACAACCCTGCCCTGGCGACCGTCCACCTGTACCTGGTCAGTCCCGGACGACCGGACCTGACCCACCTGGTCGAACAGGCCGGCTGGCCGACCACCGAGACCTGGGAGACCCGTGACTACGACCCGCTGCTCGACAAGCTGCGCGAGCAGCAGCGATGGGCGTTCCGGCTCACCGCCAACCCAAGCCACAGCGGCCGTAAGAACGCCGACGCCAAGGAGACCCAGCGCTTCGGCTACCTCCGCGAGCACGAGCAAGCCGACTGGCTGGTCAACCGCGCGGCCAAGCACGGGTTCACGATCGCCGCCCAGCAGGACGGCCAACCCAACCTGCGTCTGCACAAGCGGCAGACACAGACCTTCAATCGCGGCATGGGCACCGTCACCCTGGTCACCGCGAGCTACGACGGAGTCCTGACCGTCACCGACGTCACGGAGTTCCGGCGCGCGCTTACTGCGGGCATCGGCCACGGCAAGGCGTACGGCTGCGGTCTGCTCACCGTCGCACCGGCCACCTGAGCGCGCGATGAAGATTCCCGGCGTTCCGCCAGCGGAACTAGCCGACCTGGTACGGGCCGAAGATCGCATCAGCTTCCTCTACCTCGAACGCAGCATCGTCCACCGCGACAGCAACGCCATCACCTCCACCGACGACCGGGGTGTCATGCACATCCCGGCCGCCTCGGTGGGCGTCCTCCTGCTCGGACCGGGCACCACCATCACGCACCAGGCGATCGCCCTGCTCGCCGACCACGGCGCCACCGCCGTATGGGTCGGTGAGCGGGGCGTCCGCTACTACGCCCATGGGCGCACGCTCGCCGCTTCCAGCCGGCTGCTCGTGGCACAGGCAACGGCGGTGAGCAGCCGCGACCGCCGGCTCGCCGTCGCACGTGCCATGTATGCGATGCGCTTCCCCGGTGAGGACACCGGGTCGCTGACCATGCAGCAGCTGCGCGGCAAGGAAGGGGCACGGGTGCGCCGGTGCTACCGCGAGCACGCAGAGCGGACCGGGGTGGCGTGGCGCAGCCGCGACTACGATCGCGCTGACTTCGACAGCGGCGATCCGATCAACCAGGCGCTGTCGGCGGCGCACTCCTGCCTGTACGGGATCGTCCACGCGGTGATCGTGGCGATCGGGGCGTCGCCAGGTCTCGGGTTCGTCCACACCGGTCACGAGCGGTCGTTCGTGTATGACGTGGCCGACCTGTACAAGGCCGAGATCACCATTCCGGTCGCCTTCGACATCGCCGCAGGTGGGAGCAGCGATGTCAGTGCCGACACCCGGCGCGCGGTACGCGACCGGGTGCACGACGGTGGGCTGCTAACGCGATGCGTTCGCGACATCCGGACGCTGCTGCTGCAGACGACGCACACGGGTGAGATCGATGAGGACTGGCTCGAACCCGATGAGGTCAGGCTGTGGGATGACAGCGGGGTCGAGATCCCGTCCGGGAGGAACTACGCCGGCTCAAGTGACGTGGACTTCTGATGGTCGTCATCGTGTTGACCGTGTGCCCGTCGGGGCTTCGCGGATACCTCACCCAATGGCTGCTCGAAATCTCAGCGGGGGTGTATGTGGGGCACGTCAGTGCGCGAATCAGGGAACGGCTGTGGGAACGGGTGGTCGGAATGGCGGGTGCTGGAAGAGCGTTGATGGTCTTTCACACCCGTGGTGAGCAGCGGATGTCTTTTGTCGTACACGATCATCACTGGACGCCTGTCGACGTAGACGGAGTTACACTCATGCTTCGCCCGCTCGATGGTGGTGTCGCCAATCCGGCTTTGCGCCCAGGATGGAGCAAGGCGGGTAGACGCCGCCGATTCGGTCGCCGAGACGGCGGACGTGACGGAGAAGCGGAGGAGAAGTGAACGAAATCCGCGATGTGGATCTATAGCTTTCCAGGTCAAGAAGCCTGCTCCCCGCGCACGCGGGGGTGATCCCATGACCGCATTGCCAATCTGTGCACCGGGCGTCTGCTCCCCGCGCACGCGGGGGTGATCCGAAGGCCCCGCCCTCCCGGAGGAAGGCGGGGCCCTGCTCCCCGCGCACGCGGGGGTGATCCCTCGCCCGCGGCGAGCCGAGTCCGGGTCCTGGACTGCTCCCCGCGCACGCGGGGGTGATCCGGCGCCAACCTGCTGGCTGTGACCTGTCCGACTCTGCTCCCCGCGCACGCGGGGGTGATCCGTCGGAGGCGCAACTGATGCACAGGTGGCCACCCTGCTCCCCGCGCACGCGGGGGTGATCCGCTGGTCGTCGTGCCGCGACCAGACGTACGCCCCTGCTCCCCGCGCACGCGGGGGTGATCCGTCGAGCGTCATGGCGGCTGGCTGGTTGTAGTACTGCTCCCCGCGCACGCGGGGGTGATCCGGCGCAGATCGAGAAGGCGCGTCGACGCCTGGACTGCTCCCCGCGCACGCGGGGGTGATCCGTTCCAGGTCGCGACCGAGCAGGCAACCGACGCCTGCTCCCCGCGCACGCGGGGGTGATCCCAGCCAGACGGCGGCGGCACCGCCGAGGACGATCTGCTCCCCGCGCACGCGGGGGTGATCCCGAGACAGGGAGTACGAAGATGGACGCGAAGAACTGCTCCCCGCGCACGCGGGGGTGATCCCTCGGCCCGCCGGTGCTCCGGCAGCAGCCCGGCCTGCTCCCCGCGCACGCGGGGGTGATCCCTGCCAGTCGGCCTGCTTGAACGGCTGACCGCGCTGCTCCCCGCGCACGCGGGGGTGATCCGGCGCATGTCCGTGGACCAATCCCGCCGACGCCCTGCTCCCCGCGCACGCGGGGGTGATCCCGACGCGGCGATCACGCTCGGGTTCTTCGACGACTGCTCCCCGCGCACGCGGGGGTGATCCCTGCGCGGACATGCTGGCCAGCGTGCCCCTCAGCTGCTCCCCGCGCACGCGGGGGTGATCCCTCGCCCCCGGACGCGCCGGAGGCGGCCGGCCGCTGCTCCCCGCGCACGCGGGGGTGATCCCTCGCCCCCGGACGCGCCGGAGGCGGCCGGCCGCTGCTCCCCGCGCACGCGGGGGTGATCCCCTGTTCGGCCACCCCGCCGCCGACTGGATCGACTGCTCCCCGCGCACGCGGGGGTGATCCCCGCGCTGCGCGACTTCCTGGTAGCCGAACGGACTGCTCCCCGCGCACGCGGGGGTGATCCCCGGGCCACCATGTGGACCATGACGGCGCCGTCCTGCTCCCCGCGCACGCGGGGGTGATCCCGACGAGGAGGGCGAGGAGGAGTTGCCGCTGGACTGCTCCCCGCGCACGCGGGGGTGATCCCAGGTAAAACGGAACTTGCGGCGCACCCGACAACTGCTCCCCGCGCACGCGGGGGTGATCCGCTCCGACCTGCTCGCCCAACTCATGGCGCCGACTGCTCCCCGCGCACGCGGGGGTGATCCTGAGATCCCGAATTTCACTCATTCACGACTGGCCTGCTCCCCGCGCACGCGGGGGTGATCCCGCGGCGCGGACTCGGCCCGGATGCGCGGCACGCTGCTCCCCGCGCACGCGGGGGTGATCCCAAGGAGCTCGTCGACGCCCAGGCCAAGAACGGCTGCTCCCCGCGCACGCGGGGGTGATCCACGCTCTGGAAGACCATCAGCGGCGTCTATCCGCTGCTCCTCGCGCACGCGGGGGTGATCCGGAGGACGCGCCGTGGTCGTGGATTCAGAGCTTCTGCTCCCCGCGCACGCGGGGGTGATCCCGCGCAGCCGGGCGGGCCGGTCAACGTCACCAACTGCTCCCCGCGCACGCGGGGGTGATCCGCGGTCGATCGCCCAGGTGGTTGCGACGACGTGCTGCTCCCCGCGCACGCGGGGGTGATCCCGGCTCGGCCGCGGCCAGTGGCTCGACTACTCGCTGCTCCCCGCGCACGCGGGGGTGATCCGGAGTGGCATGGCCATCACCGACCTGCACCAGCCTGCTCCCCGCGCACGCGGGGGTGATCCCGGCGGTGTGGCATGACCGCCCCCGTCCCGCCCCTGCTCCCCGCGCACGCGGGGGTGATCCGTGCTTGCCAGCGAGGATCGCGCAGCGGCTGCACTGCTCCCCGCGCACGCGGGGGTGATCCCGGCCGGCACCACCGATCCGGTCACAGCCGTGGCTGCTCCCCGCGCACGCGGGGGTGATCCGGCCTACCTGCGGCTACGCTCGGACGGCGTGACTGCTCCCCGCGCACGCGGGGGTGATCCCGATGATCGCGACCAGCGCAACGAGCTGCCAGCCTGCTCCCCGCGCACGCGGGGGTGATCCGGTCGGACAGACCTCCGTCGCGCTCACCCGCTACTGCTCCCCGCGCACGCGGGGGTGATCCTGATGAACTCGAAGCTGCCGCCGGTGGCGCCGGCTGCTCCCCGCGCACGCGGGGGTGATCCGGCGTTTGAAAACTCAACAGAGGAGGTCCCCATCTGCTCCCCGCGCACGCGGGGTGATCCCGGCCTGGCCGGGACCATCGAAGGCCTGACAGGCTGCTCCCCGCGCACGCGGGGGTGATCCCCACCGCGAGAAGTTCAACGAGATCACCAACCACTGCTCCCCGCGCACGCGGGGGTGATCCCGGCATACGCGGCAGACGGTCACCGATCGCCAGCTGCTCCCCGCGCACGCGGGGGTGATCCCGACACGGACAGGATGATGTCCTGGCTGGTGCCCTGCTCCCCGCGCACGCGGGGTGATCCCTGGTGACTCGCGTGCTGCCGCCGTGGCTGCCGCTGCTCACCGCGCACGCGGGGGTGATCCCTTGCCCGGCCACAGGATCTCGAAGGCATCGGCCTGCTCCCCGCGCACGCGGGGGTGATCCCCGTGGTCACCACGACCAGCAGCGCCACCACGGCTGCTCCCCGCGCACGCGGGGGTGATCCCGGTGTCGGCTGTGCAGGCGGCCCGACGTGGTGCTGCTCCCCGCGCACGCGGGGGTGATCCCCTCCAGCACCTCGTCAAGCTCACCCGCCTGCACTGCTCCCCGCGCACGCGGGGGTGATCCCCGTACGCATCGGCATGTGGGGCGACGACCTCGCTGCTCCCCGCGCACGCGGGGGTGATCCCGGCCACCCCTATAGCGAGAAGAACACCCGACTGCTGCTCCCCGCGCACGCGGGGGTGATCCGTCGCGCCGGGTCGCGTACAGCGGCGGACAGGTCTGCTCCCCGCGCACGCGGGGGTGATCCGTCGGTCAGCGCCCGGTCCTGCTCGGCACGGGTCTGCTCCCCGCGCACGCGGGGGTGATCCGACCCGCAAGCCCACGGGCGCCGTCCCGTGGCCCTGCTCCCCGCGCACGCGGGGGTGATCCCGCGACGCCGCCATCGCGCGGCGGGCCGGGGACCTGCTCCCCGCGCACGCGGGGGTGATCCGTTCGACAGTGCTGGCGTGTCCCTGGCGCAGGCCTGCTCCCCGCGCACGCGGGGGTGATCCCCGGATCGACGGCCCGTGCTGCCGGCGCGGCCGCTGCTCCCCGCGCACGCGGGGGTGATCCGCACACCCCCGCCTCGCACTCGGCATCCAGTGCCTGCTCCCCGCGCACGCGGGGGTGATCCCCACCGCGCCGGGCACCCCCAGAGAGGAGAGGCCTGCTCCCCGCGCACGCGGGGGTGATCCGATCATTACCTTGCGGGTGTGGTACCAGGCGACCTGCTCCCCGCGCACGCGGGGGTGATCCGGCGTTCTTCCGCGAGCTGCTGCGGGATAACCCCTGTCTCCCCGCGCACGCGGGGGTGATCCCAGGGTGTGCCATATACAAATCGGACATGGAACCTGCTCCCCGCGCACGCGGGGGTGATCCGACCGGGTTGACCGTGGGCAGCGGGACCAACGACTGCTCCCCGCGCACGCGGGGGTGATCCTAGCCAGAGCAGCGCCGCGACGCCGAAAGAACCCTGCTCCCCGCGCACGCGGGGGTGATCCCGACCCGGACCTCGTCGGCCGGATCTACCAGGTCTGCTCCCCGCGCACGCGGGGGGTGATCCCCAGTACACGGTGACCTGATGTCGGACAGTCTCTGACACCGACTCCGACATTCCGCCGACAATCCCTGCTGAACCCTGGGCCGTGTCGGGCGTCGGCATTGAGCAGGCTCGCGAGCGGGCAAATGCAGATTGTGGCCGCAGCCGATTCGGCTCTGCCGTCGAGCTGGCTGCTACGGGCCACCCGGCTGGCGCTTACGCTCACAGCATTTGCCGGGTCGCCGGATCGAGCGACAACTTCCCGGCCGACAGCTACTGCTTGCCGATAAGGGCGCTAACACCCCGCCATGGCGGCTCAGCTCGGATGGCTCATCGAGCTAGCGGCCATAAGGAACGCTAACAAGCGTGCTGAGTCACAATGAGGTGTTGCCAGCTCTGGCAACACCTGGAGGTGGGATCCAGCTTCGGCTCGGGTGTTCATGATCGGCGTCCTCCGCTGTTCGCCGTGGTTGCGGTCGCCGATTGAGCAGGGTCACAGGTCGATTGCGTGATGGTTGCTTCCGCGACGTTGAGGGCTTGTTCGATGGCGGCGAGAACGGCGGCCGGTAGGGCGCCTTGGCCGAGGCCGCATCGTGACAGCAGGTCGGCGAGTTCAGCGCGTTGCTGGTTGTTAGTGGCGTCAGCGCACTCCGGGTGTTCGAGGAAATCGCGGGCGGCGTAGCCGTCCTCGGCCGCCAGGGCGACAAGATCCGTGATGAACCGATCGCGTTCCGGATGGTTGGCGTGGAGGGCGTCCACGAGAATGAGACCCAGGCGGGTCCGGAAGAGCGTCGGTTCGATTGGCCCGAGCGAGTGATAGGTCGTCAACGCGATGGTGGTCGCTTCCGCTGGATCGCGACCGGGCACATGCAGATGCAGGCTGGCAGTGACTGCGTTCTCCCACGTCTCGCCCGGTTGGGTGGCGCACAGCAGCGTGTGCGCCTGCTTGTGGCGACCCGCGACGGCGTGGGCGATGACGGTGACCTGTCGGCCGTCGAGCATGCGCTCGCCGACTCCGTTGTGTTGGGCGAGGCGTTGGCTTGCTTCGTCCCAGCGGCTGGCGGTGGCGAGCGCGTGCGCGCCGGTGCCGAGGAGGACGCTCCATAGCCAGGTACGGGCGTTGGTGTGGCTGGTGGGTGTTTCGGTGAGGTGAGCGGCCGGGATCATGATGCCGTCGATCATCGTGTCGGTGCGGGTGGTGATTGCCTGGTAGAGGGTTTCCAGCAGGGTCCAGGCGGTGGGGCCGTCGCCTGCGCGGATGTGCAGGCGGGCGAGGTTGACGATGGGTTCGAGGGCATGGCGGGGTTCGGTGCTGTGGGCCAGCGTGATGGCGGCGAGTCGGTGGCACCAGGTGCGGGCTAGGTCGGGCAGGCCGCAGTCGGACGCGAGGAGGGCGGCGAGGTTGAAGACGGCGGTTGCGGCGGCTGCGTTGTGGTGTTCTTGGGCGAGGGCTGCACGGTGTTCGAGGTCGGCGACGCGTTGGACCAGGGGCGTGCAGGCGGGCCGAGGTCGGGCGATCAGTGGGAAGCGGCGGGCTACTTCTGGGTTCATGCTTCACCGCCTGTGGTGAGGGGGCCGATGTTGGGGCCGGGGCCGAAGATGAGGGTCTTCGCGGCTGCGGCGATGGCGGCTTGATGACGTCCGGGGATGCTGCGCCGGTTCCAGGCGAAGATCACGTGGTGGTTGAGGATGTCTCTTAGTCCGCGGTGGCGGAGCCGTCCGGCCTGGTTGAGTCGCCGAAGGCTGTCACCAGCGGTGACGTACGCCTCGATCAGGGCTGAACAGGTCGCCATCGTGGCTCCGGGGGCGGTGAGGCTGGCGATGTCGACGGTGAGGAGCCGCTGCGTGGCGTGTTGCAGAGACGTGACATTGGCGAGGTCCGGCGGGTCTCTGTGTTCGGCGACGCGCGCCCACACGTCGCCTTGCTCGTACCAGTCCAGCCCGGCCGATCGCATCATCGCCGCTACCAGCATGATCGACTGCTCGCGTTGGTGCCCGGTGGTGCCTGTGAGGAGGTGACGGCTGTCGTGGTGCCAGAGCCGGTGGGCGACGTCCATGGCGTCGGGGCCGCCGAAGGCGTAGACCTCGGGCTCGTAGGTGCCGGCGACGGCGCTGTGAACGAGGCGATGTCGAACGAGCCTTTCCAGCTCGCTGCCTATGTGATCTTCGGCCCTGCGGCTGCTGTCTGTGGGCCGGTAGCGCAGCCGCCATTCGCCTTTGCGTACATAGAACCAGGCGGTGATGAGGCTGCGGGCCTCGGCGTCGGCCAGGATCGGCGCGAGGTGGGCGACGGCGGTCTGCTGGGCGGTGTCGGGGTCGGCGAAGGTGATGGCGGTCTGCCGCCATCGTAGTGCGGTCATGGCGCTTGTCCGGTCAGGAGAGGGCGAGGAAGGTGTCCCAGCCGGTGGCCGGGTTGCCGATGGCGGCGGTGTGTAGGGCGAGGGCGGCTCCGGCGGTGCCGTTCATCAGCTCCGGGTCGGCCGGGGTCTCGCTGGCGAGTTGGGTGGCAAGTTGTGCGGCAAGGCGGGGAAGGTGGGCGGCGAACTGGGCTGATCGGGTTGGATTGGTGCTGTCGGCTGCCATGCGGCAGGCGGATTGCAGCAGCCCGGCTTTGCCATGGCATAGGCCGATTTCGGGGAGTCGTCGTCGCTGCGTGTCATCGGCGAGTGCGGTGAGTATGGCCTCTTCGGCGCGTTGCTGGCGGATGGGGTCGCGTTGGGCCTGCCCGGCGAGTTGCTGGGCGCGGGCGGTGCCGGGGGTGCCGTAGCACCAGGAAGGCCGGTGACGTTTGAGTTCGGTGTCGGGCGCGACGTAGCCGGGCCACCAGGTTCCGGCGGGGTCGTCTTGGCGGTAGTGGTCGGTCCAGTCGCACAGGGCGGTGAGGGCGTCGCGGGCGGCGGGGGTGTCGTGGCCGTGCAGGACGGCGTAGGCGAGTAGGGCGATGACGGCGCTGATGCCGTGGGCGGCTCCGATGTTGCCGTGGCCGTGGGGGAAGTCGTCGTGGGGTACGCCGCCGAGGCCGGACGGCAGCCACCACGGCGGCCGGTCGGTGTTGTCGCCGAGGGGTTCGGTGAGGCGGGTGAGGTAGGTCACCAGGTCGCCGCTGATCGGGTGGTCGGGGTGGGCGTGCAGGTGGTAGAGGCCGAGGCCGGTGAGGCCGTGCACGAGGTCGAACTCGTACATGGTCAGCGGTTCCCGGCGGTGGATGCGGGCGTGCGCGGCGGCCAGCCGTTGCCGGGTGAGGGTGGTGGTGGCCTCGTCGAGGCTGGTGGTGGCGCGGCGGTAGCCGCCGAGCGGGCTCGCGGTGTGGAGCATGAACGCCAGTGCTGGGGCTCCGTGGAACGGGTCGGAGTTGTGGCCGATGCTGACTGGCTCGCTGACCGCGGCGCGTATCCAGGTGTGGGCGGTGGTTTCGTCGCCGAGGCCGGAGATGGCGCGTTCGATGTGCAGCAGCGCGATGCCGACCGCGCCTCCGGCCAATGACTGCGGTCGGGTCCGTCCGTCTGGCGCGGGGCCGACGATCGAGGGGTCGGCGAGGCTGGCGCAGACGGCGGTGAGCGGGTCCGCGCGATGGGACGTGGTGGCGGGGGCGGTCACGGGGTGCTCCTTGTCGTCCAGCTGAGTGCGGCGGCGCGGGCGAGGTGCAGGCAGGCGCGTTCGCTTTCCAGGTCGAGTCCGATGACGCGGACGTGATGCAGGTGCAGCAGGTCGGGCAGTAGGTCGGCCGGGGTGGTGGTGCTGATGCCGGGGTGGTCGCGCCAGGCGGTCAGGGCGCGGCGGCGTGCGGCCCACCGTTCGGCGATGGCGTTGCCGCCGGGTAGGGCGCGCAACGCGGAGTGGTTGTAGGGGTTGGCCAGCCGTACCGCGTCGTCGTAAACCGTTCGTGGGGGCGCTAGCCGGTGGGTGCGGGTGTGGGAGATCAGCCAGCGCATCGCTTCGGTCGGGTCCCCGATGACGGCGTGGACGAGGTCCGCCATGCTGGCGGCGGTCAGCGCCAGCCGATGCAGCGCGGGGTGTCTCAGGGTCGCCGCGAGTTCGGCGAGCGCGGCCTCGGACTCGGCGCCGAACACTGCCGTTGTCGCGGCGTACGTGGCCGGGCCGCCGAAGCGGCCGGGCTCGGGAAAGTCGGTGTCCCACTGGACTCGGCGGGTCAGGTCGTCGGCGTGCAGCTGGCGTGTCCAGCTGTAGACGGCCTCGCTGGGTAGGCCGCGTAGGCGCAGCCGCAGGTGTGGTTCGGGGTCGGCGTACCGCAGGTACCACCAGGGGCCCGCCTCGGGGTATTGCGTCAGCAGCCGGGGCAGGTGGCCGCCGAGGATGGCATCCTGTTCTTCGGGCCGGGCGTAGATCTTGAGGTAGTGGTGGTCGCCGCCGGGCAGGATGCCGTGATCGCGAACGTCGATGGCCGTCGTGCCGATGCGGGGTGCTGGTGGCCTGGCGGCGGTGGCGAACAGCGGGATGACGATCTCATGGGCGTGGCCGCTGATCCACTCGTTGCCTTCGGTGATGGCGCGTAGCAGGGCGGTGGGTTCGCGGGTCAGGTGGTTGCGCAGCAGGGCGCGGTGGGCGGGTTCGTCCAGGTCGAGTCTGATCGTTTGGTCGCCGACGCCGAGGGCGACCAGCCGGGGGCAGCCGATGGCATCTCGCCAGGCGCCGAGCGCGCGGTCCCATGCGGGCCAGGAGGCTTGGCGGTCGGGTAGCTCGTCTGCGGCCAGGTGCCATCGGGCGGGGCTCAGGACGGTGCGGCCGTAGCGCAGGGCGGGTAGGAACGGCAGGCCCTTGGCCGCTGGTCCCCATTCCAGCGGGGAACATCCGGTGGCCAGCGCCTCGGGTGCTTCGGCGAGGAACCGGGCAAGGGGGTGGGCATGGCGGACCGGTTCGACGGCGTTGACCGCGATCGCCTGCAGCGCGCGCTGTCGGGAGAGGCAGATCAGGTAGAGGCGGTGTGCGTCGGCGGTGACGGCGATGTCGTCCAGGGCGATAGTGGCCTGCGACGGTGGGTGGTGCTCCCCGACCGGGATCAGGTGGGGCAGCAGTTGTGTGGCACGGTTGACGTCCAGGCTGATCGTGTAGCGGGTCACGGCCGTCAGCTGGGCCAGTAGGGCTCCTTCGCTGGCGGCGGGGCTGGTGACCGCCTCGGCCGCCATGCGCTGTCGGGCCGCTTCGCCGAACAGGTCGAGGAATCGGCCCGCGGTGGAGAAGGCTTGCCCGGAGGCCCGTACGACCGACAGCTGGAAGTCGCCTCTACCGATGGCTTGCAGGGATTCGGCGTGGACGCGGACGGTGAGTTCGGCGGTCGGGTAAACCTCGCTCGGGGCTGCGCCGGCCACCTGCTCCAGAGCGGCATCGTCGAGGACCACCTCGTGTTCGCCCCGCAGCGCGGCCCGCTGCGCGAGGGCTAGCAGGCGTCGGTCCTGGTCGTGCAGCTTGGTCGTGTGATCGGTGGGCTCGCCGGTGAAGCCGTCCGGGTAGCCGAGCCCCACTTGCCCGTCGACCGCGTCCAGGATCGGGACGAGGGCGTGCAGGCCGTAGCGGGCCAGGAACCGGGCGTGCCAGTCGCGCCACTGACACGACGATGGGCGGGCCAGGCGGGTCAGGGCGGCTGCGGCACGACATGCCTCGTCCGTCACCGCCGTGGGCAGGATGAGGTCGCAGTCCAGCCGGAGGTCGACGCCGACAGCTGGTCCGGGGCGGATCGCGGCGGCGGCCTGGCCGAGGTCCCGGCGACGCTCATCCGCGCTGGCCTGGTCGGGAGCGTTGTCGTGTCGTGCCCGCAGATGACGCAGCGTACGCAGCTGGCCCCGGACGTTGTCGGAGCCGCCGGTGGGCAAGGTCTCCAGCTCGTTGACGATGTGGGCGAGGGGATCGGTCTGGATCGACGGCGGGCGCAGGCTGGTGAGCAGCAGCCGCTGCGCCACCATCTGGTCGATCAGCCGGTCGGCGCCTTCGGGCGGCGCTCCGTGTTCGGCCGCGAGCTTGCCGCTGAGATCTGCCCAGCGGATCGGCTCAGCCGCCAGATTCAATGCGGCACGGATCGAGTTGTTGGCTTTGACGCGCAGATGCGTCGGCGCACCGCGAGGGTCGCTGGTGGCGGCACGGTACTCCAGCACGACCTTGCCCGACCGGTATACGAGCAGGTTGTTCGCCCGGACGATCAGGTGCGGGCGCAGCATCGGGTCCGATTCCAGGCCGTCCAGGACACCGGTCAGCCACGCCGCCTGCAGACGGGCGAAGGGACGGTGGTCGGCACCCCAGCGGAGAGTGGCTTTGCCGTTTGCGCTGACGGGAGCGACCCCGGCGAACAGGCCGAAGGGCGTAGCGCGGCTGGTGGCGCGCAGCAGGTAACGCATGACCCCGAGCAGCACCCGCCGGACAGCGGTGGGCGGCAGGTCGCCTTTGACTGCCGCGGCAACGCGCTCGGCGAGGTCGGGTGAGGCGTGCACCAGCGCGGCGGCGAACCCCGGAATGGCGAGGGTGTCCTCGAGCCACGGCCGCCAGGTCGCGGCTCCGTCGCTGCTGGTGAGGTCTGGCCAGCTCGCGAGGTGACCCGGGTGGAGCACTGACGCGCGGAGCATTAGTGCGTTGTTCACGCTGCGGTACACACCGACCCCCAGGGGCAATGATCGTTTGACTATGGATGGGGATGCCCGGCGCTGGAACATGTTCTCCAGGGCCGGGCATCCCATGACGGAGTGCGGTGGCGGCTCGTCGGCGCTAGATCACCGGGGCCGGGCTAACAGTCGGAAGCCGTCATCGGTTGGTGCGGCGGTCAGCAGCTGGTGCAGGCCGACTCGCAGGTGCTGCCGCAGCTGTCCTCGGTCATCTTGATGATGTGCTCAACGGTGCCCCCGGCCTCGATGAACGTGATGTCGAGGTCGAAGTCGTCGAGCGCGCGGCCGTCGGCGTCGGTCGGGGCCGGGGCGAGCTGGGTGGTCATGACAACCTCCTTGGTGAGGGGTGGATATGGTTCCCCGGCGCTCACCTGGGCGTGGGTCGCCCAGGTGAGCGCCGAAGTCTGTTAGGACCAGTCGACGGCCAGGACGCCGTGTCGCTTGGTCGTGTGCCACCCGACGAGTGCGCTGGTGTCGGCGGGGTTCGGGTGGTAGGTGATGCGGGCCGCGCCGCGCCGGTAGTAGCGGCCCGCCCAGGCGCGGATCATGTTGAGCAGCTCGGCGCCGACCTGTTCGGCCTGCGGTCCGTGCGCGATGACGCCGGTCTCGAAGCCGCTGACGGTCTCCGGGTTCTCGCGCTTCATCCGGTAGGCGAAGGTGTCGCCGCGCACCAGAGCCGGGGTACCCGTGCGTACTGTGCGGTTGACGACGCCTTGGTCGATGGCGGCCTGCGCCGCGTGCAGCATCGGCATCTGCGGCCCAGCGGTCAGCAGGTACAGCTCCAGCTCGTCGGGCATGTCGAACGGCGTGCCTGACCAGCCCTCCACGCCCTTGGTGTTGAGCGCCTTGCGCAGCGCCAGCACGTCGAAGACCAGCTCGCTGCTCTGGTCCATGCGCAGGCCGACGTCGGGGGTGACCGCAATGAGCTGCTCGGTGGCGGCGCCGTCGCCCTGCATCGACACGAACGAGCCGAGCCGGTAGTTGCTGGCGGTCAGCATCGGGTGCTGCAGCGTGCGGTCGAAGGCGATGAGCCGGGTGATCCCGGCGAAGCGCAGCGGCACGACGATGCGCCCGTCCGGGGTGAGCTGGTCCAACCAGGCGGGCGGGATGTCCCACGTCCCGACCGTGACGATGATCCGGTCGTAGGGCGCGTGCTGGGCCACGCCGTGCTCGGCGTCAGCGTGCACGACATAGACCTGTTCGTAGCCAGCCCGTTGCAGGCCCGCGCGGGCGCGGTCGATGACGTCGGCGTCGATGTCCACCGTCGTGACCGCGCCCGTCGGGCCGACCATCTCGGCGATGAGGGCGGCGTTGTAGCCGCCCGAGCCGATCTCCAGCACGCTCATGCCCGGCCGCAGCTCGGCCTGTTCGAGCTGGACGGCCTGGATGTGCGAGGCCGAGACGACGCTGGTCTGCCGACCCTGCGCATCGACCTTCGGGACCAGGGTCGTGTTGGTCTGGTAGACCCGGTCAAGGGGTTCGCCGGGCGCGAAGTCGTGCCGGGGTACGGCGTTCATCGCCTCGGCGACGTCTTCGGTGGTGATGAGACCTTCGGCGCGCAGTTGCGTCACCATGGCCTGGCGCAAGGCGGCTGCGTCATCGACCTGCAATGTCATCGGATTCCTTCTGCTCGTGGGCGGCCGGAGCCGTGTCCTGTCGCCCGGTGGTTGTGGCGGTCAGGTGCTGGGCCTGGCTCAGCGGGCTGGCTTGGGGAGAGTCAGCTGCTCGCGGGCCAGGTGATCGCGAGGACGCCGTGGGTCTTGCTCATGGCCGCTGCGTCGGCGGGGATGGGTGAGGTGTTGCGGCCGTTGGGCCAGTAGACGAACGAAGGCGTGACGTGCCCTCCGGATCGGTGCCACGCCTGAACCTGCCTGTTCAGCGCGTCGGCGGCGTGCCACAGCGGGGAACCCACCGGGGCCAGTCTTCCGTACGTCGTGCGGGCCGTCGGTGTCCCGCGCCGCTTGCCGATACTGTCGGCGCACCCCATCCGCATCGTCATACTCCCGTCTGCGACTGGGCGCGGCGGAGAGCGACGATCAGGGCGCGCTCGCCGGGGCTGGTCAGGCTGACGGTCATGGTCCGGTGGTACGGGACCAGGGCAACGATGCGCAGGCTCAGCAGGAAGTTGACCGTGTCGCGCACGGACGTCTCCTTGACGGTGGCGTGCGCGGCCAGTGCCTCGGTCAGCGTGCGGACGGTCCAGTGCCTGCCGGGCTGGCTCACGAGCGTCTGGTAGATCCGGCGGCGGGCCGCTGTGGGCAGCTGCAGTACGGCCGACATCACGGCGCTCCGATCTGCGTTGCCGGGTCGATGCCGAGCACTGCCATGGCCTGCTTCGCGTCGGGGCAGGGTGCCCACCGGAACTGGGTCCGCTCCGCGCATGCGGTGCAGAGTCCGAGCTCGTCTCGGTGGTGCAGGCTGAGGGTCACCCGTGCCTGGTCGGCGGTCGGAAGGTCCTCGGAGGCGGCTGGCGACGCGCTCCGGTCGCCTTCCCGTACTGGCCGGTCGCGCAGCTGGAGGTGGCTGGTGTGCACCGTCTCGACCATGACGTCGGCCGAACCGGGCGCTGGGTAGATCACCAGGGTGGAACTGCTGGTGATACCGGCGACGTCAGCGCAGAGCCAGCTGCCGCCGATGTAGGCCCAGACTGGTGCGCCGGTCGTGTACTGGTCGATGCTGTCGACGGTCGCCGGATCGCGGTCGAGCGGCGGCTGGGCGGGCGGGTCGTATTGCGTTGGCGTACCCGTACGCCAACGCATGATCTTGAATATGGGGCCGAGAAGGAGCCTGGCGAAGGGCGTCTTGGGTCGGGCCGGTGCCGCCGAGGGCGACGTCATGGGCGTGACGTGAGTGGTCATCGTCTTCCTCCAGGGACGTTCAGGGATGGGCGGTACCGGCCCGGCTGGGTGTTGAGCTAGGCCGCCGTGCCGTTGGTAGGGGTCTGGCTGTCGCGGCGGTCGAGCGTCAGGTAGAGGGTGTAGTCGTCCAGTCCGTGGTCAGGGACGCTTCGTTCGGAGGCCAGCAGGAACCCGGTGTTGCGGTCGAACAGCAGGGACACCCGGACGCCGCCTTCGGCGACGGCCACGCCGATGGCTTTACGGCCGCCGCGGTCGGTGACTTCACCGAGGAACGTGATGCCGGGCTGGACGGCCACGAGCCGCAGCAGCGCTGTCCGTGCGGGCAGGTCCAGGTACGTTTTGCGGTACAGGCTGGTGACCGCGTCGAAGAACACGATGGGCCGGATGGTGAGGCCGCACGCGGGCGGGCACGGGTCGGTCAGCGGCTGGCCGTCGTTGTCGCCGTCGATGATCTTCGCCAGCTCGGTCGGGTTGCCCGGGGGGCGCCCGTGCCGCTCGATGAACGACTCCACCTCGGCGGGGTCGCCGGTGTTGCGGTGGGGCTTCACCCCGTCGAAGGTTCCGGGCACCCCGATGCGAGCCATGTCGAACGACACAGCCGGCTGGCCAGGAAGGCGCTGCTCCGAGCGGATCAGGCCGCCGTCATCGGTCAGCCAGACTTCGCGTCGGAATCCGACGATCTCAGCGTCGCTCCGTGACCACTGCTCGACCTGCAGGTAGTAGTACCGCCCACGGGTGGCGTCGCTAGGAGCGGCGACCAGCACGTCGGCCACGTCGATCAGCGGCCCGGAGGCGCAGGCCGACGGCGTCGGTGAGGCGGCTCCGGGCATCACGGGGAGCGCGACGTTGACCGGCGTTGGCGTCAGTGAGGCGGGTCCGCCCGGCGTGACCGCCACGGCCCCGGCCGATGCCACCAGCAGGACGGCGACGGCTACAGCGGCAGGGCCTAGCCGATGGCGGCGGGTGGGGCGTTCAGCTGCGTCGGTCATGACCGGATGTCGTCCTCTCGCGGGGATGGCTGGGTGACCTGGGGGTCGCGCCACATCGGCCACAGGGGCGGCCCGTCATCGGGCAGGTTGAACGCGTCCCGGGCCGTGTAGGCGTTGCGCATGTACAGGTCGCGGTTGCGGGGCATGCTCGCTTCCAGATATGCCGGGATGCCTTCGGCGTCGAGGTAGGCGTGGTGGTGGGCCAGCAGCGCCGACCCGATACCGCGTGACTGGTCGCTGGGCAGGACGCCCAGGAACAGCAGGTGATGGTGGAACACCTCGTGCGGGTGCTGCTCGTCGAACGTCTTGTCCAGCGCGCGGAACCGGTCGGCCCACGTTCCGGTGGCCTCGGCGAGCTGCTGGTCGTAGTCCTGCGGGCCGGGGGTGTCGTGGTCGCGTGGAAGCCAGATGGCCACGCCGGTCAGGTCGTCGGTGACGTCCATGAGGCCGTGGGCCAGGCCGTGCCGGACGAAGATGTCGAAGTAACGCAGGTAGACGTGGCGGCGTACGCCGATGCCCGGGATGAGCCAGTTGCCGACCCGGGAGATCAGGAACGCGTCGGTGAGCAGCTCCGTCAGACGTTTCGCGTCGGCGGGCTCGGCGCGGCGGATGGTGAGGTCGCGGGTACCGGTCATGACTGCCGCGCCTCGGCAAGAGGCGCGGCCGGCGCGAAGGGGTTGGCCGAGGCGGCGTTGACTCCCATGCCGATCGCCTCGTACACCACGGGGCTCCACGCCTTGAGCAGGCCAGCCCAGGCCAGGCCTGCGAGAGCCGCGATGCCGAACGAGGCGGGGAACAGCCAGCGCAGCGGCGAATCCGGTGTGACGCCGAGGAGCACGTCGAACTGGTCGATGGTGAGGTAGAGGATCCAGCCGAGGGCGACGGTCGCCAGTGCGGGGGCGGTGATTCTGCGCCAGGTGTTCTCGCCAAGCCGGTCTCGGCCGAAGAACCCGATCACGGCGGCCGAGGTCAGGGTCATCAGGATGAGGACGCCGAGCCCGCCCGACACCGTGACCCAGAAGAACAGGTGGATGATCGGGTCGGCGTGCGCGATGGCGTAGCCGATCAGCGCCGCCAGGGCCAGGACGCTCTGCGTGACCGAGCCCCATTTCGGTGCTCCGGTGACCCGGCTGGTCTGGCCCAGGAAGCTTGGCAGGACCTTCTCACGGCCCAGGCTGAACAGGTATCGGCCGACCGTGTGATGGAAGCTCAGCAGCGCGGCGAACAGGGAGGTCACGAACAGCATGTGGCCCAGGTCGACGAAGAACTGGCCGAGGTGCGGCTGCACCAGCGTGAAGATCAGCTCGGTGCTGTACTGCTGGGCGTCGGCCACGATCTTGTCCGGCCCGGAGGCGACCGTCAGCGCCCACGCCGATCCGCCGTAGAGCAGGCCGGTGATGGCGACGGCGATGTAGGTCGCGCGGGCCACCGTGCGGCGGGGGTCGCGGGTCTCCTCGGAGAAGACCGTGGTGGCCTCGAAACCGACGAAGCCGGTCACCGCGGTCACCAAGGCTGCACCGATGCCGGGGGCGATCAGGTAGCTGGGGGACAGGGTGGAGAAGCTGACCGAGCCCTCGGCCGGGTGCGTGATCATGACGATCGCGAACAGGCCCGCGACGGCGACCTCGGCTGCGAGCATGACGGCCAGGACGTGTCCGTTGAGGTCGATGCGCAGGACGCCCAGGACGGCCACGATGGCCCAGCCGATGAGCGCGCACAGCCACCAGGCGATCGAGATGCCGAACCGGTCGTGCAGCCAGCCGGACAGTACCGCCCCGAAGCCGCCGTACAAGCCGATCTGCATCGCGTTGTACGCCAGCACGGCGACGAACGCTGCTGCGACGCCTGTCGGTTTGCCCAGGCCCCGGCTGACGTAGCTGTAGAAGCTCCCGGCGTTGACGACGTGGCGGGACATCGCGACGTAGCCGACCGCGAACAGGGCCAGGATGACGGCGACGGCCAGGTACGCCACTGGGATGCCCTTACTGCCCGTGATCGCGAATCCGCTGGTGGCGCCTCCGGCGGTCACCGTCAGCGGCGCGGCGGCGGCCATCACGAAGACCACGACAGCGGGGGTGCCGAGCTTGCTGCGGGCCAGGGTGTTGGCCACGTTGCTCGCCGTGGCCGGGGTTCTAGCGAGGGGCATGGGGAACTCCTGAATCGTGGGGGTGGGTTACTTGTGGCGGTGCGCGAGCACCGCCTCGCCGATGACCTCGTGCGTGTACCGCAGCAGGCAGGTCATCGGTGGCCAGAGGGTCGCGACCTGGTTGTGTAGGAAGTCGAACGTCTCGGCGGGGGCGTCCATGAGCAGCCAGCGCTCCAAGCCCGTCGCGACGGCGAGCCCGGCGAGAGCGAGTTCGTTGTAGGCCAGAGGTTCGTGGCGTCGGAGCAGCTGCGACAGCACCGCCCACGGGCGGGCGGCCTGGTTGCTGTCCACCGGTATGTAGAGCAGCCCGGTCTGGCGGCCGAGCTTGCGGACCGGAGTCATCCGGACGTGGCCACCCCGCAGGAGCCTTTCGGCGATCTGGGTGGCGGCGTCTTTGCTGAAGAAGGTCAGCCACGTGCTGACGCTGTGCCGGCGCCCTTCCTCTTTGACGAGGTGGTCGAGGACGAAGTGCATCAGCGAGTCCTCGGGCGGCTGCCGATTCTTGATCAGCACGCCGGTGTCGTCGACCTCGATGTGGCGCGTGCTGATCAGCTCGGCGAGCAGAGCAGCGCCGCAGCCGACATTGAGGGCTTTGGCGTGTAGGCGGGGCCTGCCGGTCCCGTCGTCGTGGGCAAGCCGGAAGAAGTCATCGCCGAGCATCATGGGACCGGCCTCCCTCGGTGGTGATCATGGACGTCTGACCCAGCCCGCCGCCGCGCTCTGCATAGCTACGACGGCGGGCGGGCGCTAGGAGCGTCGGCGAGAAGCCGGTATGGTCAAGCCGCACGCGTCACGTGCACGCCCTACCACGCGTCCTTCTCTGCCTCCGCAGGGGTCGTGGCCCGACCGGGCTGGAAGCTCGGCCGCGACCCCAGGCATCGGTACATCGCTTGTGGTAGGTCCACCTTCACGGACAGTCCACATAGACCGGAATCCCGATCTACCACCCGGTCTGATACTCGTTCTGATACCCGGATGGCCTCTGAGCAGGTCCTCGATACGGACCGTCACCACGCATCAGGCTTGATCACCGAAATCCGGGGTTACGCTGACCGCACAGCCGATGAGCCATCGCCCACCGGCGATGGCTCGTACTCGGAGGTGCGTAGTGATCAGCCCGCTCGTGCGCCGCCGAAGGCTTGCCCAGGAACTGATCCGGCTCCGGGACGGCCAGGGGCACTCCTCCGCCCACGTCGCCACAGCCGTAGGAGTTTCACGTCAGCGCATCTCGGAGCTGGAGAACGGCCGCGTCGTACCCAACCTCGATCTGGTCGCCAAGGTCCTGAAGTACTTCGCAGTGCCCGAGGAGCAATGGCGGCAGCTCATGGCCATCGCCCGCGACGCACAGGAACGCGGATGGTGGGCCACCTTCAACGAAGAGATGGGCACGCGCCAAGCGCTCTACGCCGACCTCGAAGCTGGCGCGAGCGAGATCCACGAATACCAGATGGTGTACTTACCGGGTCTGCTCCAAATGCAGCCGTACACCGAGGCGCGGATCCTTATGGACCGCCCGGACGGGGCGACCTACAGCCTCGCCCGAGCACTCGAAGCCCGCGCCGGCCGCCAGCTCGTGCTGGAGCGACCCGATGGCCCCGCCTACGAGGTCATCATCGACGAGCTGGCGGTACGCCGGTACGCAGCGCCCGCACCGGTGATCGCCCAGCAGCTCGACCACCTGGTAGTGGTGGGGCACGAGCGCCCGGCCATCACGATCAGGGTCCTGCCGCTCGCTGCCGAGATCCGTCAACACGCCGTACCGCGTTCGGCGTTCTTCACCTACCGGTATCCAGACCCGCAAGACCCTGTGGTAGCCGCCGTGGACACGGTGACCGATGACCTCGTACTGACCGACGAGACGGACGTCAACCGCTACCTCGACCTGTACGCCCGGTTGCAGGAGGCAGCCATGTCGCCTGGCGACAGCCTCGACTACCTCGCCGCAACGGCCGAGGAGATCAGGAGAACGATTCACAATGGATGAACGGCAGTTCGGTCCATGGCGAAAGTCCACCCGCAGCGGTGGCGCCGACAACTGCGTCGAAGTCGCTACCAGCACTGATCGGCAGGTCGGTGTCCGCGACTCGAAGAACCCCGACGGCGGCATCCTGGTCTTCACTCCAGGTGAGTGGTCGGCGTTCGTGGAAGGGGTACGGGACGGCGAGTTCGACCTGTAACGCTGCGATTGGCCGCCGGGCTCATACACGGGTCTGGCGGCCCCAGTTAGCTAAACCCGTGAATCGGGGGCGTGGCGCGCCCATCGGCGGCACGCCCACGCGGACGTTGATCCCGTGCTTGAACCAGCTGGGGCGCGCTGGGACCATATAGGCACATCAGTTCAGGGGCCATGTCGGACGCCGGGCGCACCGACAATAATCGATCTTGGGGGGTCGGCAGTGGGAAGGGAGATCGTTCCGAACGCGCGCCTTGCGGCGGCCCGCAAGTCGCTGCTGTCCCCGTCGGGCTCGGAACGCTCAATGTCGCGCCAGGAGTTGGCCGACGCCTGCAACGCCGTCCTGGCCAGGACGTACGCCGAACGAGGTGGTGGGCAACGGTGGGCCGGTCTGACTGAGAGAACCATCGGTGCTCTGGAGCGCGGAGAGATCCGGTGGCCCAACGAAAACTACCGGCGGGCGCTGTGCGTTGTGCTCGGCGCCGATGAACGAGACATTGGCCTCTATATCGACCGCCCGGCTGAGCATGGCGCCGACTTTGGTAAGCCGGAGTCGGACTTTGCCCCTGTGCGATCAGATGATGATCACGACGGGCTGCGGCAGTCTGGGGCCGTGCCTGATGCCTTGTTCACGCCCGACCAATGGCGGGCGCGGATGTGGAATAGCCTGCTCCACCCCGCCAATGCTGAACCCGTCTCCGCGCATGATCTGCAAGCAGGTGTCGTATACGGCAACCTCGCCTACCAGAAAGCTTGGTACAATGAACTCCACCAGCTACCCACGCTGATCAGTCGTGCCGAAGCACTGTTCCAAGACGCGGTGAGTGGCACCATTCCCAGAGCGGTAAAAGCTGTCTGTGGCGTCTATCTGCTCGCCTCGAAGTTCGCCGCCAAACTCGGAGATGGCGAGCTTGCCTGGGTAACCGCGGAACGTGCGCGATGCTTCGGGCTGGTGGCCGCCGATTCGCTGTCGGTTGCCATGGCGGCTTATCAGACCGCATGTGCACTGGCCAAGCAACCAGGCCGCGCCGCCGAAGCTGAAAGCGTCGCCGCCGCCGCCGCAGACGTCATCGCCACCCACAAGCAGCACCGCACAGCCGCCTACCTGTCCGCCCAGGGGGCACTCCTGCTCCACGCCGCGTTCTCCGCAGCGCTTCGGCGTGACAGCCGCGCCGCAGGGCGGTACATCCAGACAGCCGACTCCGTCGCGAGCCAACTCGGACGCAACGGCAACGAGCTATGGACCGCGTTCGGCCCGGCTAACGTCCACCTACACAGGATTTCGGTAGCGGTCGCCTTGGACGACAACCCGACAGCTCTCGGGTTCGCCGACCGCATGGACACCTCGCAACTCCCGAGCGTTTTGACCAGCCGACGCGCCCAGGTACATCTCGACCTCGCCATGGCCCACGGCGCCAGTGGCAACTCGGACCCTCAAGCCACGCTACATCTCCTGGAGTACGAACGGATCGTGCCCCAAGCGATCACGCTTAACGCCACCGCGGGGCAGCTCATCACGACGCTTATCCGGCGAGAAAGAGCCAGCCAAACACCGGGGCTGCGCTCCCTCGCACAGCGAGCCGGAGTGGCGGAAGCATGACCGAGCCTAGGCCCGTTCTCATACTGGTGGTGTGCGCCGCACCGCCAGCTGCCAAGATCCAGGAACTCGCAGAATTGCTGACCAGCACTGGCTGGGACGTCTACCCCGTTCTCACGGAGGCAGCTATCGCGTGGGTCGACCAGGATGCGTTGGAGAAGTCCACGCGCCATGCGGTGAAGAGCCAGCCGCGAAGCCCCCAAGAACCCAAGTCGTTGCCTCGGGCTGATGCGATCCTCGTCGCCCCGGCAACCTTTAACACCATCAATCAATGGGCTGTCGGCATCAACGACACCGTCGTACTGGGCATCCTCAACGAGGCTCTCGGGACAGGTACACGGGTCGTCGTCTCCCCCTACGCGAAGTCCGCCCTCGCCGCGCACCCGGCCTTCAGGAGCAATCTCGACATGCTTGCCGGTGCCGGCGTCCGCTTCACCGCGGCTGAGGCGCTACGCCCAGCCGACTCGGACGCGCCCTTCAACTGGTCCTGCATCCTCGAACTTCTCAACGGCATCAGTGTGACGGCCCGGACTGCGGCAGATTCGCATGCATCAGAAGACGGCCGTGGCGGGGGGACATGATGCCGCGACACCTGCTTGCAATCGCATGCGGTGCCGCCCCAGCGGCCGACATGGGCATACTCATCAACATCGCTGAGGCAGCGGGCTGGTGCGATAACCGGTACACCGAACGCCGTGCCCTTTTGGACGTCAGCAGAATCGAGTCGATGACCGGCGCAGGACCAAGGACTGGGTCCGAGCCACCGGCAGATTGCGGACAGACGCGCATGGTTCGTAAGGCGGACGCGATGATCATTGCACCGGCCAGTTACAACTCGATCAATAGACTGGTGGCCGGAGTCGCCGACAACTATGCCCTCGCGGTGGTTGCTGAGCTGGTGGGTGTGGGCTTGCCGACCGTCGTCGTGCCCTTCGTTAATGCTGCTCTGGCGCGGCGTGCGCCGTATCAAACTGCATTACGAGTGTTATTATCCGAAGGCATTCGCGTCCTCGGGCCAGGCGACCAGTGGGAGCCGCACGAGCCTGGGGCGGGTGGGCGAAGTCATGGTCGGCTTCCCTGGCAGCAGGCGTTCGATATAGCAACAGCTCTCACCGAACGCACTGGAGATCGGCACCAATGACTCAGAACGCCAAGCTTCGTGCCGCCCGTGAAGAGCGAAAATCGCCCTCAGGCTCAGGGCGCCCGATGTCCCGCCAGGAAGTGGCCGACGCCTGTAATGCCGAGCTTGCCAAGATTTATGATGCTGCGGGACGCCGACAGCGATGGGCTGGTTTCACGGAGAACACCATAGGTGCACTGGAGAGAGGAGAGAGGCGCTGGCCTAACAGGGACTATCGTCGTGCTCTATGCGCGGTGTACGGGCGAGACGAACGTGCGCTCGGACTTTACATCGACCGCGAACTACCTCCGTCGATCGACATCCCCGCCGCCGTCACCACGGGAGTCGTCCGCTCAGGCGATCAGGGCACGTGGCCTGAGAGAGACCCGGCCGATACTGTGGATGGCGTGAAACGCCGTACCGCGCTCACCCTCCCGGGAATCTCGATGATCGCTGCTGCGCTTCCATCCGAGCCCTGGAAACGCCTCTCCTACATCCTTGAACATCCGGCCCAGCTCGACGAGGCAACCCTAGGCCAGTTGGAAGGGCGCACGACAGAGCTGTTCCGACAGGAAGAGCAACTGCCAGCCAGCCAGTTGGCCACCCAGCTGGGTGCACACGTCCAGCGGTTGCGGCGGCTGGCGGGCCAGGTGCCCGAGCCGTTCGCGCGTCGCGTCCTTGCGACTACCGGAGAGGCATTGGCCTTGGCTGGTTGGGTCGCTTGGGACAGCAAACAGCACGCGTACGCGGACGAGATGTACGGCCGCGCGCTCCGTGCCGCCACCGACGCCGGCGACGGACCTCTGTACGCGTGTGTGCTCGCGTATCAGAGCTATGGCGCTGAGGCGGCGGGCGACTTGCCGTATGCACGGCAGCTTCTTAGCGCCGCTCAGGAGTTGGTGCGTGGTGAAGGAAGCGCAGGAACGCGAGCCTGGCTCGCGGCGCGGGAGGCGGAGGTGGGCGCGGCCCTAGGAGAATCGACGGCAGCGCTGCGGGCACTCGAACGCGCGATGACGGCCTACGACTACGCGCATCCGTATCGGGAGCGCTCATGGACGGGCTTCTTCACGCCGACGCGTCTGGGGAGTATGACTGTCACGGCGTACGCGCGTCTCGATCACGCCGACCTGGACTCGACGGCCGATGCGGTGGTCGCCGCGCTTCCGTCGACCGATACGAAGATCAAAGCGGTGATCCTCGCCGATGTGGCTGCCGCCGCGGTCCAGCGAGGCCGAAATGATCGTGCAGCCGTGCTCGGCCATCAGGCGCTGGACCAGACAATCAGCCAAGAGGCGAGCTTGGGCCGCCAGCGCCTTCGCGAGCTTCACCTCATGATCGTGGGTAAGCGAAGCGATCCGGCACTGGCTGAACTGGATGACCGGCTGTTGGCCACCGTTGCCTAACCCCTCGGCGCTGTCTCTTCACCGACCCAGGAGAGATAGGCAGGATTCCCGGCGAGGATGGGAAGTAGGACGATCTCGGGGACGTCGTAGCTGTGGTTGTCGCGGATGTGCTGCTCAAGGTCGGCGTAGCGGTCGCTGGTGACCTTGAAGGTGACGTACCACTCCTGGGCGGTCTCGACGTTGCCCTGCCACCAGTAGGTGCTGGTGATCGGTCCTGAGACCTGACCGCATGCGGCGACGCGTGCTTCGACGGCGCTGCGTGCCAGAGCGTCTGCGGCCTCGCGCGAGTCGGTCGTTGTTACTACCTGGGCGTACTGGTAGTCGGTCACTGTGATCCTCCGTAGCGCGGGTGCGAACGCTGAAAGCCTAGCTTCGGCCAGATCTCTACGTCACGGCTGACGATGGTGTTCAGATCGCCCCGGCCTCCAGCCACAGCCGTCGGGATCAAGAAAAAGGGCGGCGATATGCGTGGTGGCGGCCTGTCGCCGCCACCACGCATTCGATCTGCTCTTGTGGCCCCGCCGGCGCAGATGCGCGCGTACGTCGCTAGCCGGAGCCAGCAAGGTGAGCAGGTTGTCGAGGTCGCGGCGCTCGAAGATGCCGTCGAGCAGGCCCAGCGTCAGCTCGGGGCGCTCCCGTCGTGAGCGTTCAGGTGCTGATTGAGCGGTCCGTGGGTTCGCATTCATAGCCAGGCAGCCGCTTAGTGCCGGACCCTCGCCGCAGCCTGGGCGGCCGCTGCGCGCCGAGCAGGGAATCCCCATCTACGTCCGATACCTGCTCCAACACAGCGCCGCTCTTGCCGCAGCATTGCACGCCGATCCAGTGCTGCGGGAACGGGTGCGGGTGCTGCTCGCCTCCGGTAGAGCTGACGCGCTCGCGCCATGCATACTTCATCCTGGCCCGGTTCGGCTCGGAGGTGTACGGGTTCGTCCACCGGGCGTTCCTGGAGTACCTGACCGCCGGTGACCTCGCCCGACGCCTGACCGATTTCGACCTCACCCACGAACAGGTCCTGGCCGTCTACGAACAGCGCTGGCAGGACCCGGCCTGGGCCGAGGTGCTGCTCCTGCTCACCGGCATCATCCCGGACAAGGTTGCCGCCCAGGCCATCACCCGGCTACTGACCGCAGACCCGCACTGGCGGCTACGACCCCAGGTTCCCCGGCATCTGCTGCTCGCGTTGCAGGTCAGCACCGAGATCCGCAAGACCGCGATCCTGGCACCGCACGCACCCGCCCTGACCCGGGCACTGACCACCCTGCTGGAGGAGACCGTCACCCGCGAGCGACGCTACGATCGGCCGCTGCCCGATGCCGTCGACCGGCTGACCCCCCACCTGGCGAGACTTCGGCCAGACCTGGCCCGCCGCCGACCTCTACCTGCACTGGTACCAGCGCTCCATCCACAGGCTCACCGACACCCTTACGCACACCGCAGCCAGAACAGTCGCAACCCTTCACGCCACACTCAATCGCCACCACCTCGGCACCCTCCGCCGCGCTGCCACAAGTCCCCACTGGGCTACCCGAGCAGCCGCGGTGGCGGCGATCGTGGCTGGCTGGGCCGAGGACCCGGGCACTCTGCCGTGGCTGCGCGACCGCGCCACCACCGACGCCGACGCGGGCGTGCGGCGGGCGGCGGTGAAGGCGAGCGCGCAATTTCCTTCGTGACAGGCCTGATGTGGGTGTGGTGTTGGGGTACACCCCAACACCACATCGCTCATCAGCAACAAGCTGCGTCAAGATGAAGTCCGTTCCAGAATTTCCTGACGTGTGTCCAGCAGGCTCCTGGAGTTCAACCCGACAGTCGCGGTTGGTAGGGACTGAAAATGCGAGTCGGCTACATCAGGGGTCAGCACCGTCGACCAGAACACCGTGCGCCAACTCGACGGCGTCGATGTCGAACTGGTTTTCACCGACGAGGCGTCCGGCAAGGACACCGCCCGGCCGAAGCTCGACGAGCTGATCGCGTTCGTTCGGGAGGGCGACACGGCGTTCGTGCACTCGATGGACCGGCTCGCCCGCAACCTCGACGACCTTCGCCGGCTCGTGCGGACACTGACTGGCAAGGGCGTACGGGTGGAGTTCGTCAAGGAGAGCCTGACCGTCACCGGCAGGGACTCGCCGATGGCCACCCTGCTGCTGTCGGTCATGGGCGCCTTCGCCGAGTTCGAGCGAGCCCTGATCCTCGAAAGCCAGCGCGAAGGCATCGCTGTGGCCAAGCAGCGTGGGGTGTATACCGGCCGACCCGCTGCGCACCCTCGCCCCCGGGCCGATGGTCGCGCTCGGCCGGATCGTGGCCATCGCCATGGTGCGCGGCCCAGCGCCGCCATGGCCGAGCTGGAGGCCGCGCAGCGCGAGCCGTCCCTGATTGGTGACCGCGCGGCGGTCCGGGCCCGTTACGAGCTCGCCGCGCGGCACCCTCAGCCTCCCCCGAACAGCGTTACCTGAGCGCCCCGGGCCGCCGGTGGCTAACCGGTGATCCGCAAAATCTGACCCTGCCCGGCGGTCACCGAGTTGTTCGCCACGTAGATCGCGTCATCCGGGCCTACCGCCAACCCACCCGGAGCCAGCAACTGGCCGGCGGCCAGCTCCTGGCGGGTACCGTCGGCGTTGATCCGGGTCAGCGAGCCCACCGGCAGCGCGCCGGGCAGCGTGCTGGTCAGGCCGTCCTTGGCGTAGGACAGCACCAGCAGCCGGCCGCGCCGGTCGAAGGCCACGTCGATGACGTTGGTAAAGCCGGTGGCGTACGTGCTGAGCGCACCGGCCGCGGTGATCCGGAAGACGTTCGCCCCACCCACCGGGAACGGGAAGCCGGTCAGCTGTCCGAAGTAGAATGCGCCGTCCGGCCCGCGCACGATGCCGGTGGGGACCGACTGGCTGGTGATCAGGGTGCCCGCCGGCAGCCCCAGGAACGGCGGCGCCGGTACCTGGCTGGGCGGTACCACGGCCAGCAGGCTGACCTGGCCGGTAGCCGAGACGGTGACCAGGTCGTTGGAGGCCGCGTCGGTGACGATGGTCCGGCCGTCATCCAGGCTCACCAACCCCCACGGGTTGCTGTCCACCACACCGCCGTAGGGGCCGTCCGGGTTGTTAGCCGCCTCGAAGGCGAGCATGTCGGCGAACGGCGTGCCGCTGCCACCCGGGCGCAGCTCCAGCAGGTGCGCCAGGTGCGCGCCGCCGGTACCCAGCGCGTCCCGCATGGCGGTGTTGCCGCCCAGGCTGACGGTGGCCAACAGCCGGCCGCCGGAGAAGGACAGCCGCTCCGGCCCGAGCGCGGCCGAGCCGTCGTCGCCGGCCAGCGACGGCAGCCCGGTGACCACCCGGTACTGGCGCCACTGCGCGGACTGGTTGGCTCGGGGCTGGCCGAAGGAGAGCACACCGGGCGGTACCACCGCGGTGACCGCACCCGACTGGCCCAGGCAGATCTGCAACTGCGGCTGGCTGGGGGCCGGGACGCAGGGTCCCGCGCCGCCCCGGCCCGCCTCGGCCACCAGCAGTACCCCGCCCGGACCGACCAGGATGCCGCGGGCGTTGTCGAGTCCGGAGGCGACGACGGTCACCGTCTGCGCGGCCGGTGCCGGCTGCCCGGCACTGGCCGGGGCGGCGACCAGGCCGGTCACAGTGAGCACGGCGCCCAGCGCCGTGCCGCCCAGCCGTAGCGAAGCTCGTATCATGGGTGTCCACTTTCCGATCGGTGATCTCGGCAGGAAGCGATCTCACGCTAAGCAGTCGGGCGGCAGCGGACCTACTTCCAGAGTGCGCTCAGCGCACTCCGGTGATGAGGGCGGATTCCAGCGATGATCGCAACACGCGGTCAGTTGACTGTTGCGACGAGCTTAGCGAAGCACTCGGCTGGCGTGAGCCAGCCGAGTGCCTTTCACAGGCGACGGTCGAACCGGCCGCATGAGCGGGCGTGGGGACACTGACCACACCCACCCACCGACCAGCCCGCAACTCGGCCGCACGGTGAACATCGAGGTCTCGGTCGAAACGACCATCGACGGGAGGGCTGAGCTGGTCGCCCTGCCGTTCGACATGAACACGATTTCGATCTACGCCTACCGGCACACCTATGCGCAGCGCCACGCCGACGCAGACGTCCGGTCGACGTCCTGGGCGAATTGCTCGACCACCTGCGCATGGACACCACCCCGCGCTACTACCACATCGGCGAAAAGCGACGCCGCGACGCGGTCGAACGCGTCGGGCTCATGCAGTTCAACCGCCACGGCGACCGCATCTGGCGGGACGCGCACGCCCTGCTCGACGCCGAAAGGATGAGGCTGGCCATCAGCGAGGTCGCCGTCCCCTACGGCGGATGCAGCGAGCCCAGCAACGTCAGCGCCGGCGGCGGCGCCTGCCCCATCCGCTTCCGCTGCGTCGGCTGCGGCCACTTCCGCACCGACGCCTCCTACCTTCCCGACCTGGAGGCATACCTGACCGACCTCCGCAACCGCGATCGCATCCTCGCCACCGGCATCGACGCCGACGACTGGGCACGCGCCGAGGCCCTGCCCTCCAGCCAGGAGATCACCAGCCTCAACACCTGATCAGCCGCATCAAGGCCGACCTCGACGACCTCAGCGCCGCCGAACGCGAGCAGATCGAGCAGGCTGTCGCGGTCGTGCGCCAAGGCCGACTCAGCCTCCGGGTCACACCCATCCGGCCGCACTACGACGAACTCCGGTCAGTGAGGGCAGCATGAACGCCGCAGGCCGCGGACGCGAGCAAGCCGCCCTGCGCCGTCGCGAGAAGGTCCAAGCCACCATCGAGCACACCCGACGCCACGGCGGTGACCTCAGCGTCTCCGCCATCGCCCGCGCGGCCGGCGTCGACCGCTCATACCTCTACCGCCATGCAGACCTCCTGCAACCGCTCCAGGAGGCGCAGACCAGCACCACCACAACCCACACCGGCCTGAGCCTCAGCAACACCACGATCCAGTCCGAACTCGCCAACACCCCGAGCACGAGCCAAGCGCCTTCGATCGCGTCCAACTCCCGGAGTGGCGCCTATCCGAGATGGTGGGCGTAAACGCGTGGCGGGAATCAGGCCTCGGTGCACTTCTGGACATCGAGGCGCTGCAACACGTCAACACCGAACTGCAACAACGCAACGCCGCACTCGTCGCGCGACTGGACGAGCGGGACCGCGACCTCGCCGCAGCCCGTGCAACCAACCGAGACCTCATGATCCAGATGAACTCGGTGCGATAACCGGCGTAGGAACGGCACAGCTCGCCTCAACGAACGCATCGAGGACGAAGACTGTCGCGCCGCACCCTGCCATCGTTGCCGCGAGAAGTCATGCGTAATGTGGCGTCGGGTGGCGGAGTTCCGCGACGCTCGGCCGATCCTCGCCGGTCTCGAACACGGCAGAATGAACCCATGGAAGACTCCTATATGCCCTCGACCGACGACGCGACCGCCGAGGACAGCTCGGTCGATATCAGCGGCGAGGTGTACCACCAGGAAAGCCATGCGATCGACGGCGGCACCACGACCGACCGGGATACCTACGGCGGCTCCGTGATCATCGACTACCCCGACTCGTGGGCGCCCGACGGGGCCGACAGTACGATCTCCGTAAGCCTTGAGGCCTACTACGAGAGGCAAGAGTCGATCGATGACGGCACACATACCGAGTCGTCGTCGTGGGGTGGGGACGCCTCGGTGGACTACTGAGAGTTCGGGGCCCCGCCGCTTGGATGTTCCAATCGCGGCATCCGAGCGGCGATCTCCGCACGTGCGCGGACGACCGCTTCGTACTGCGCGGCGAGTCCGACGATGACTCCGTCGGTACCCTCGACAGTCCGGCCACCGAGCGCCACTAAGTCCTCTCGGATCTGTTTCGCCACGGCGTGGGCCATCGACCGTCTGTTCGCCAGCCATGAGGCTCGCAATTTTCCGGATTCACCGGTGGCGAGGTTCGTGATGATCTGAGCGCGCAGTTCGCGAACCGCCCGCAGCGTGTCGCTGCGGTTGCCTCCCATCGCGTAATAGGTAAACGGCGCGACGATGCCTATCGGCCAGAGGACGGCAGCAAGCGGTATAACGGAGGCCGTCAACACCTGAGCGCTGGCGGACCGCCAGCGTTGGCTACCGCCTTTTTCGATCAGGCGAGCCAGGATGGCCCGGGCTACGGAGCTCAAGGATGTGTAGGCGCCGATTTCCGGCTTCCCGGCCGTGACCTGTAGGTTCGGGTCGCCCACCGGTTCGACGGTCGGCAGCACGCTGCCGAACGTCTCGACAGCGTCGTGGTGGACCGTCAGCAGCGCGGCGATCAGGTCGTCCCCTGAGCGCGCGACGGCCGCGTTGATGTCGGCGGTCGCGGCGGCGAGCGCCTCCTCGATCTCCTTTTCGATGGCCTTGGCCTGCTGTAAAGGCAGCGTTGCCTGCGCGGCGACCTGGGACTCGTGTCGGTCGAGCAGCGCGCGGATGCTTTCGGAGTGCCTACGTACCACCGCTTCGACGTCAGCCCAGGCCGCCGCGCGGGTGCTCTCCTCCGCCCGGGTGGCGGCGCCGGGGGCGCCGGCCATGGCGGTCGTCAGCGCTCGCTGCGCGAGCGCTTCGCGCTGGGCTCGGCTCATCCGGCCGAACCGCAGGTCGTCGAGGATCGCGGCGCGCTCGGCTAGGGCGGCGTCCAGCAGCCGCAGCGCCCGGCGGCTTGCCGCGACGGCGACGGTGTGCCCGTTGTCCCGCGCGCGGGTGGTGACGCGCCTGACGAACTCGTCCCACTGCTCGCGCTGGTCGGAGCCTGCCCCGGCGGTGTCGGTCGGATCGGTGCCTGACCCGGCCAGTGACAGCAGGTGCAGCACGAAGACGTCCGTGTCGTCGGTCGACTGCGGCAGCAGTTGCCGCACGGCCCGGCGGCGCATTTCCAGGTTGGCGGCCAGTCTGTCCGGGCCGACGGCGGATGCATTGATCTCGTTAATGACGACCGCGGCGAGGTGGATGTCGTGATGGCTGGCCTGGATGTCGCGCAGGACGTCGGCGAGGACGGACAGGCTGACTCGGCCGAGCGACACCAGGACCAGAGTGCAGGCCGTTCCGGTGAGCAGTTGCCGAGTCGCTTCGGCGACCTGGGCGGAGACGCCCTGGGCACCTGGCAGGTCGACCAGGCGCAGCCCGGAGCGCAGCAGCGGATGGTCGAGGGTGACCTCGCCCCTCAGCACACCGAGAGTGTTGTCCGGGTTGTGCTCCTGCAGCAGATGGCGGTCGAAGCCGGCACGGTCGGTCTCCCGCTCGGCGACCGTGCCGTCCGAGGCGTGCAGCACAAGCAGGTACCGGGGTGTGCGTTGCGGTCCGTGGCTGAAGTACACCGGTGCGACGGTGCCCGGCCAGCCGTCCGAAGTCGGGCTGACCTCGCCTCCCAGGAGCGCGTTGATCAATGTGGATTTTCCGGCTCCCTCACCGCCAGCGATGACCAGGTGGCCCCGCTCGTGGGCGAGCAGTGCGATGTCTATCGCATCCCGGATCGATTCGGGTGGCCTGGACAGCTCCCTTGCCCACGAACGCATCAGGGTGATGAGTCGGCCGACGTCCTCGACGGCGCCGCCGGTCTGCTCAGGCATCACCGATCGCCTCCAGCGCGGCGAGGTCGCGGCCGGACGCCTGGTCGTCAGCGCCAGCGGTGCGGATCGACGCCATGGCGACCCCGAATTCCTCGCGGTATCCCAGACCTGCCTCGGCGAGCGCCACAGCTAGCTGATCGTCGGGCGGGAACGGCGGGCCGATCATCGCGTAGTCCGGATGCGCCAGGACCGCCAGGGCGTGGCGCACGGTGGCCAGCGCACCGGCCGGATCACCGCGGCGGGACTGCCGCGAGGCCACCTGGAGCAGGTGGAACGCCGGATCGGCGACCTGGGCCAATGGCACCCCCAGATCGATCGGCCAGTCCGGTGGAGCCGCACGCCCGAGCAGGGCCACGGCCTCGTCGAACCGCGCCCGGTATCCACCCCGGCTACCGAGGTAATAGGCATCGACGGCCGCGGTCACCACTGCGCTGACAGCGCGGGCGGCCACATCGACATTCACCTGCACACGACCAGCGTCAGAGCGCGGCACCACGAACTGATGGCTGGCGGGAACGCCCGCGTTCAGTTCGGCCACGATCTCCGGCGTCCAGAACTCCGGCCCGACCAGACGGTGCCGGTAGACGTTGCGGATCGGCTCAGCCGCGGCACCCGGGCTCAAGTGACAGCCGCCCAATCCGATATCGAGCTTGTCCTGGAAGAACGTCGTCTGAACCACGAGCGTGGGAATGCCGTACAGGTCATTCCAGTACAGTCCGGCATGCGGCCACGACAGGGTGCGCATCGCGTCGTACAGCAGCACCAGGCCATCAGCGACGAGCTGGCGGCGCAGCGCGTCCACGATCGCATGCCGCAGGCCGTTCCACTGCGGCTCGGTCGTGCCGTGGGCCCGGGGCAGCAGGACCAACAGTGGCAGCGCCGAGAGGTCCGGGGCGATCAGTTCGAGACTCCCACGCAGATGGCCGGGGCCCTCCTCGATCGGATACGTGTCGAAGGTGGTCCGGTCCCGCAGCGCGGCCAGGGCGCCCTCGCGACGAAGCCGAGCCTCCAACTCGGCGAGTTCCTCTTGGCGCAGCGTACGCATCGCCTCGACTACCAACTCGCGCTGGAAACGCCGGTCAGCCTGCGCGGTCTCGAACGTCCGCTGCTCGGCACGGGCAATCCGGCTCGCCTTGATCTGCTGCTGAGTGTTGAATAGCGACGCCACAGCCTGCGCGGCGGAACCCAGACCAATCGTGAACAAGTCGGCCAACGCCATGCCTCCCAAGCCCTTGTCACGGCGTACCGGGCCGCCCGCCGACACCGTCCACATTGATGCTACGCCTCTAAAACCAGCCCGGTATCGCACCGCACGGATCCCGGCGGCGTCCGCGCCTCCACAGCCACTACGCCCACGCACCTTCAACAGGTCAGTGGCTGGTTCACCGGACGCCTTCTACGAAGACCAGGCAGATCTGGGCAGGGCCGGGGGTGCTGAGGCCAGCGCTCGGCCGGGCCGTCCGATGGGTCCAGCCATCGACGTAGCACGCGATGGGTGGAGAACCCCACCACGCCAAGCAACTGGGACGGATGTCATCCGGTTGCCAGTGGGCCGCAAGATCCTTAACAACAACCCGAAACGGAACCGAGGTTGGCGCACGGGGGAACGACAACCTCGGGAGCTGTATTCAGGTCCGGCATGTCCGCCACATGCAACACTGTTGCACTGCAACACTCAACCCAGACGGGCGACGAACTGCATCAGCAGGAACCGCCCCCCCACGCCGCCCCCAGAGAACGGGGGAAGCAGCCAGAACGAACCCGTCGGTACCAATATAGCGCCACGGCCTCGATCTGACTTCATCCGATCGTGGGTAGGGAGGTGCTCACGGTGTACCGGCTTGCCGCTGAACATACGACCCGGCACTGGATGTCCGGTCTCACGGCTAATCTCAAGCCATGAATGACCCGCCACAGCCGACCCCTCAGGAGGCTTCCGACGAGGCGGCACGGCGGGCGGCAGCACGGATCTCGTTCCGGTTGACCTACGACCACACCAGCGTGCCGCGGCAGATCGGCATCGGTTCGATGTCGGGTCCGCCGATTCCGTGCGCATACGGGGGCCAGGTTCAGTCAGCTGGCGAGTGGGACGCTCCCGACGACGGCCAGCCACGTGACGAGGCCGGATGGCTCGACCAATTCCTGTCCTACGTCGTCGGTGAGACGGTCCATGAAGGGCTGACGCACTATCAAGTTGACGGCTGGCCGTGGCTGGACCCCCATGTGCCGGCGGAGGCGGCGATCCCTGCGGCTGTCGACCGGCTTCATGCGGACCTGGTGGCCATCCGCCGGAGGTTCACCTCCGACCAGGCGATGTGAGGTCAGGTAGGCGGCGATCAGGAGTCGCCATGCGCGGCGCACGCGGCCGCGGCATTGAAGGCACTGGCTAAGCGGCAATGGTGTGGTGGGACGTCATCCCACAGCCGTCCCACCACACCAGCTCGCACCGCATTTACTATGATGATTATCAGTGAAGCCCGTGTGCGCGCAAGCAGACGGACATCAAAGCCTGACGCATGATGGGTCGCAGCGGCTGAATGGGCAGCGGGCCGGGTTATGGGTAGCCCCGACGAGGCCGCTGCCGCTGGTCGCGGCGCTCTCGTCAGCCATACCTCGGGCGTGCGAACGGTCCGGGAGAGCGGTCCACCCGGACCGTTGGAAGAGGCAGCGCGCACCCCAGGGCAGTAGTCCGTCGGGTACCGCACTGTTCCTGGCCCTTACGCCATCCAGGCGACGAACAGGAGCGTCGCGCTGCCATTCCCGCACAGGCCGTCGCCGACACACGGCCGGACCGAGACGACGCCCTGGAGCTGGTCATGGGGCGCGTACAGGACCTTGGAGTTGTAGGTGCCGACCGCCATGGCGCTGCGGTAGGTGACCCAGTCCGCCGACCGGTACGGCCTGGCCTGGCTATTGTTGATGTTGAGGGTTAATGCTCCAGGCGAGCCGCCGGAGTAAGAGTCGATGGGCAGGGTCTTGGTGATGTGCACCTTGACCCACTGATAGCCCCAGCAGTTACCGCTGTTGCCCCAGCGCTGCTCCATCCAGCCGTAGTAGACCCCACGCGAGTCGTAGATCGACTTCACGGGGCCGACGCGGATGTTGGACCCGCAGCCGCCGATCTCGGAGTTCCACCAGCCGTCGTAGCGGCCAGCGGGGTCCGATGCTTGCACGGGTGAGGTCAGGCCGACGACGGCCACCACGACTGCGAGGCCGCAGGCCAGCCCGTACCGTAGTGCCCGGCGCCGGCCGGGACGGGGATTCGACGGAGAAGCGATCATTGCTCCCACTCCTGATGGGTGTGATGGCACCGGACAGAAGTGCGGCGGCGTGGTGCCGACACCGCCGCCGCACTCGACCTGCGAAGCGGGCCGTAATCCCGCCGAGCAGGTTGGTTCGGGCAGAACCGAAACGGCCGGCGCGCTCACGGCGGCATCGGCCGCAACACCGAGACAGAATGTCGCCATCGCCAGAGGTTTCTGCAGCGCAGCCGAGGTCATGACCGGCCCGTGCGAACTACCGTGGGCACAAAGGCAAGAAGCAGCACGAGCAGCCCACCGACAACCGACGGGAGCGGCAGCCCGTACCACGCAGCACCGAGAGCCAGCGCGGCTGACGCCAGCGCGGCGACTCGCCAACCGCGGCGAGTGGCAGCACGCGCAGACGGCTGGGCAATGTCGTCGAAGTTGGCGGGGTCGGCAGTCGCGCGCCTACGAGCAGCGAGCGCGATCTCCCGAGCGGAACGGGGATGCCAAGTCATCGCGGCCACCCCGGCCCTGGCCCGCACGATCCGTTATCGCCGACAGTGGTGACGCCTGTGAACAGGCCAGGCGAAGATGCCCACGGCATCGGGCGGGGCGGCTTCCGAGGAACGGGGCGGCCGCCGAGCGGCACAGGTCGCACGGAGGTCATGAGTTCTCCTTGGTCGGTACGTTCGCGGCGGCTAAGAGAGCAGCCAGCCGGTAGCCGTTGCACGCTCTGCGTGCCGTGCAGTCGTCAACGGATCCGCACTTGGTTGATGCGCAGCCACGCGTCGAGTTCCAGCACGTAGGCCACGTGCTGGACGGCCGTCCAGTCGGACAGGTCTCCGTCGTGCAAAGCCAGGTAGGCATCGAAGGTCCGCACGGACACCAGCTCCAGCACCGGAGAGGAAGGAGTCGCGATCAGATCGCGGGCACGCCGCCACAGCGCCGTCTGGTATTCGGCCGTCATTGATGCGGGGTAACCGGACTTGGGCCGCCACACGATCTGCTCGGGCAGTAGGCCGGTGACCGCCTGCCGCAGGATCGTCTTCTCCATGGCGCTGTCGCGGTGCCACTGCGGCGGGACCGCCCACAGGTATTCGACGAGCCGGTGGTCCAGGAACGGCACCCGGGCCTCGACGCCTGCGGCCATGCTCAACCGGTCGGTCCGCCGCAGGAGGAACGGCAGGTACAGCGACCAGGTCAGCCACATGACCCCCCGCAGCCGCCGTACCCGAGCGGGCTCGCCGTCGGGGGACGGGCAGCTGGTCGAGCAGTTGGCGGCGCTGCTGGTCGATGTAGCGGCCGGGCCTGACCTGGCCGATGACGTCGCGTCGCAGCAGGTGCGTCAGCGGCTGGTAGGCGCCCGCCCACGGCATACCGGCGGACGGACGCCGTGGCGGCGGTTCGTGGAAGGTGTAGCCGCGGAAGAGTTCGTCGGCGCCCTCGCCGGACAGGACGACTTTGCGTTTCACGCCGACTTCGGCGAACAGCACCGCGAGGGACACGTTGATGGCGCTGAGGCTGGGCAGGTCCATCGCGTGCAGGGTCCGGTCGTGAGCGGTCAGCAGGTCGTCGGTGCTCACCCGCACGGTGTGGTGGTCGCTGCCGATGTGCTCGGCTGCCGCTACCGCGAACGGGTGGTCGTGGCCGCGGTGGAACGAGCTCGACGCCACCGCCGCGCCGTGGTGCTCGATGTCGAACGACGCCAGCAGCCCTGGGTCTTCGAGCGCAGCCGCGGCCAGTGCCGTTATCGCGGAGGAGTCGACGCCGCCGGAGCACAGCGCCCCGATCGGCACGTCAGCGTCCACATGCTCGCGCACCGACCGCTGCAGCAGATCACGGACATGGTCGACGGTGGCCAGGCGGTCATGCTGATGGGGGACGGTGCCCAGCTGCCAGTACCGGCGCCGGTGGACGCCGCTGCGGTCGTAGCGCAGCAGGGTGCCCGGCGGCAGCTCCTCGACACCGGCCAGGACGGCATTGCCGGGGGAGGTCATCGGCACCATCGCCAGCAGCTGCGCGAGACCGTCGGCGTCGACCTCGGCGTCGACGCCCGGATGGGCAAGCAGCGCCTTGATCTCCGATCCGAACAGCAGCTCCGTCGCCGTCTGGGCGACGTACAGCGGCTTGATCCCGACCCGGTCGCGGACCAGCAGCAGGCTCTCGGCGTCGGAGTTCCATATCGCGATGGCGTACATGCCGGTCAGCCGGTCGACGAACCGCTCGCCCCACTGCAGGTAGGCCCGCAGCACCACTTCGGTGTCGCTGGCCGTGGTGAACACCTGCCCGGCGGCCTGCAGCTGGCTGCGCAGGTGTTGGTAGCCGTACAGCTCGCCGCAGAAAACGATGGCGACTTCGCCCCCGCCGGGGCGACGGACGACCATCGGCTGAGTGCCGGTGGCGATGTCGACGACCGCCAGGCGGGTGTGGCCGAGGCAGACGTGGTCGGTGCTCCAGATGCCGTGGCCGTCGGGGCCGCGGTGGTGCATGGTGTCGGTCATCGCGGTGACGACGACCTGGTTGCGGGTGGGGGACTGCCACCAGGCCACCAGGCCGGTGATTCCACACATGATCAAGACTCCTGCGGGATACGCGGAACGATGGGAAGGCGTGCCGACCGCTGTGGGCCGCTGGCACGGGCGGTCAGCCGGCGGTCCAGCGCCAGCTGCGGGCGAGGCCCATCGGCGCGGCCAGGGCCGCGGTCACGTCGTCGTCGAACTGCTCCAGAGAGATCCCGCCGACGTCGGTGTAGACCCGCACGGTTGCCGCACCACGGCGGAACACGATGCCCACGTAGCGCGCCATGCTGTCGTCGGCGGTCAGTGCGAAGCTGAAGCCCTCATCGACGCGGCCGCCGAGGGTGTCCTTCAGCGCGGGCAGCGACTTGACGTCGTTCTGATGTTTGACTGCGGCCTTGGACAGGTCGGCGCGGGTGGCGGCGAACCCGGATGCGGCAGTGGCCGGGTCCTGCCAGAACGCCGATACGGTCGTCTTCCCTACGCCGAAGGAGAGCTCGGTCGCGTACGTCGACAGCTCGGGGGTGAACGGGCCGGTCAGCGTCGGCGCGATCTGCAGCGTGAACGGCAGCGGGGGCGAGTCGACAGCACCCGGGTACGTGCCTGACAGCCCATCGGTGCGGAACCGCAGGCCCGCGAGCAGTTTGTCGTGCAAGTCCTTCGCAGCCGTGGCGTCGGAGGTGCCGATGTCGACGTTGACGGTCAGCGTGACCGGTCCCTTGGCGACGACGGTCTTGACGGTGGCGTTCTGCCCACCGTTCCTAGCCACGAAGGAGATGCCCGTACCGCCGTCGACGGACGCCGGGGTGC
The DNA here is from genome assembly GCF_029948125.1 of Catellatospora sp. KI3. Classification (GTDB taxonomy): domain Bacteria; phylum Actinomycetota; class Actinomycetes; order Mycobacteriales; family Micromonosporaceae; genus Catellatospora. The sequence goes on along the minus strand of NZ_JASAMB010000004.1, from coordinate 55,046 downwards.
TCGCCCAGCCGTGCTCGGCGGCGTTGGAGACGTTGGTCTTCAGCAGCTGGCTGTCGCTGCCGGGACGGGCCGTGTCAACCCGGAAACCGATCAGAACCGGAGGATCTTTCCGCAGTGTGATGCTGCCGGCCAGGTAGGTGACCGTGTAGCCGTCCGGGATCCGTGTGTGCTGCTCGGTGTCGTCGGTCAGCTTCCACGTGAATGCCGGCTGCGGCGGCGCAGGAACCGGTGCCGAGGATGGCGCCGGATCGGGACCGGTGGTCGACGGCCGGTCGCATGTGGCGACGAGCGCGACGGCGGTCAGCGCGGCGGCCAGTAGACGTGGTGCGGTTGCAGTATTCAATTGTTCTCCCGGTGGGAGCGTGGTGCGGCTACCCGCCGCCCTCACAGACGGACAGCCGCACCGGTGGGATACGAGCGTCTTGTGACTGCCCGGCCGTACATCGTGCCGACGTCGGCCGCGGGGGACTGACCGACGAGGGCGTCGAAGCCGAGGAGGGTTGCCCGCGGCCATTCCGGAGGTGGTCGGGGCCGGCCAACGGGGGATGGCCGGCCCTGGCGGAGACACGGGGCCGTCGCGTGGCGCCACCCGTACACCGGCCCCGGCCGGACGAGCGTCCGTTCTGCGGGGCGTTTCGATCGTGTACCACGAAGCACAAGTTCGTCAAGACAAACTTCCGCGACGAGGGCCGCGTTTGGTGCCGGTCTTCGTCGCTTGTGCAGCTGTTTCGGGGTAGAGATGGGTGCGTTGACTTGTCGCATGCTACAGAGTTTTGCTATACAAACCTTGTTCTGTGTTCCTCGTCGACTTTGGAAGGGGCGTTACGGTGGGAATGGACACAGCGTCGGCGCCGATCAAGTACGAAACGCCCGGGGCTGCTCACCGCGTGGGTTCGCAGAGGTTGGGCGCTCCGAACGGCATCGCGCTACGGACTGTCCGGATCGCGGCGGCGCTCGCGGCACTGCTCGCCAGCGCCGTCATCCTGGTCGCGGAACCGACAGCCGTCGCGTCGACCTCAACCCTTCAGGCGGGATCGCTTCGACTGCCCGCCTACGGGTCGAGCACCCTCAACGCGGCCTTCTGGGCCATGCCGGTCAGTACCACGGCAGCGCGGGCAGACACCTGCAGAACAGCCTCAACATCTGCTACGGCCAACGCCTGCAGGTCGACGGGGTCCGCGGCAGCAAGACCTTCAACGCCGTCGCCGTCGCACAGCGGACCGAACGCGTGAGGGGCGTCGACGGGATCTACGGTCCCGACACCGCCGTGTCGATCAGGCACCAGAACATCTACAACCCCACCGCCGCCTGGTGCGCCTACCAGTGAGTCCAACCGACCTGCGGCCAGCGAGGGCACCGCCGCGCCTGCAAAGGCCCTGCAGCGCACCCACCTCCACCCCACGCATCAACCACAAACCCTGGCGGGAGATCGCCTTGAATAACAACAGAACACTGCGCACCACGGGGCCGCACGCCGCCGCAGCGCTGGTCGCGCCACTCGCCGCGACGTTGGCAGCGCCCATCCCGGCGAACGCCACAATCCCCAGGTGCGACGTCCATTGGCTGTGGAAGTACACCGAACCCGACGGTGATCTGGCCGTCCTGGCGCGCCTGCACGAGACGACCGCCTTCGACTATGGGGTCTACACCCCGTGGGCATTCACGTCCTTCACGACCGCCACGCCCGACTGCGCACTCAAATACGGCATGCGCGGAGCGGCCGTCCAGGCACTGCAAGAAGCCCTGAACCGCTGTTGCGGCGACCAGCCACCTCCACGGGGGAGATGGCCGCGTCCGGCTGAACTTCGCGCCGCTGAGCGTCGATGGCCATCTCAAGCCCAAGACCAAAGCGGCCCTGATCGCGGCCCAGAGACATCACCAGATCGCCGCAAGACGGCGGCTATGGACCCCAGACCGCCGCAGCCCTGCAATCGCCGTCCAGCCGATCAGCGGTCCGTGGAGCGGCTGGCTCTGCCATATGAGGCCGCCCCGCTGATCACCACGGCGCGCGGCGGACACAGCCCCGCGCCGCCATCCCGCCCATCGGCGACGCGGGCCGACCTTCTCCTTCAGCCGTCCCACGTACGACCCCGCTTGGAGCACCCACGGAGCACCGCGTCCGTCGCCGACCGCCAACCGGTCGAACCTGCACCTGTCCTGCGACCCGCAGTCCCCCGCCCGCAGCTGGCGCCAACGCCCGCATCGGCCTGGCCCAAGGCGCCGGCATCCTGCCCGTTTCTTCTTGCGTGAGGTGACTCTATGACCGCACTCGTCCTGTCCAACCACAACGACGTCCTCGAGAAAGGCCTGCATGCAGCAGGCCACGACGTCATCGTCTGCCTCACCAAAGCCAACGCCCGCGACCGCGCCCAGACCAACCCGGGCTACGACGTCGTGGCGGTTTCGGACTGGCAGTCCTACACCGAACTCGCGCAGCTGGCCGACCACCTGCGCGGACGCATCGACCGCGTCGAAACCTGCTGGGAAGGCGCGATCATGGCCGCCGGGCTGCTACGCGACCTGCTCGATCTGCCCGGCCTGACCCTGCACCAGTCCGCCGGGTTCCTCGACAAGGCTGTCATGAAGCGGCGGCTGACCGCCGCAGGGATCGACGTCGCCCGTCACCGCGTCGTGACCGCCGTCGACCAGGTCCCCGATGCCGCCGAACATGTCGGCGGCTGGCCGCTGGTCCTCAAGCCCTTGACCGGATTCGCGTCCACCAACACCTACGTCATCGACTCGCCCGACGAGCTGCGCCGGATGGCCGCCGCCGGCCTGTTCGACACCGCGACCCCGACCTCGACGGCGTTCGCCGCCGAACGGGCCTTCCTCGGCTTGGGTCAGCAGGCGGCCATCCTCGTCGAGGAGTACATCGACGTGGTCACCGAGTACCACGCCGACGCCCTCTGGCAGGACGGTGTGGCGTTGTACCACCTGCCCGGCCGCTACAACACTCCGCCGCTGACCGGTATGGGCGCCACCCTCGGCTCCTGGCTCATCGATCGCGACTCCGCCGACGGCAGCACCGTCGTGGACATCGCCGCCGCGGCCGCGAAAGCCCTCGGTATGCGGACCGGCTTCACCCATGCGGAGATCTTCCACGCAGGCGACGGACGGTGGCTGCTCGGCGAGATCGCCGCCCGCGTCGGCGGCGGCGGCATCCAGCAGACCATCGCCCATGCCCACGGTATCGACGTCCCCACCCTCATGTCCGCCGTCGCCGCCGGCCGATCCGTCATCGCCGCACCAATGGACCGGCCAGGCGTCTACGGCTGGGCCGGCACCGCAGTCCTCGAAGGCACCGTGGAATCCTGCGCCGACGTCGACACCATCCGTCGCCACCCCGCCGTCATCGATGCCACCGTCGCTGTCCGACTTGGCATGCGCGGCGGCGCGACCAGCACCGGGCTGTGGGCGGGACTGGCAGGCATCGCCTACCTGCACACCGACGACGTAGCCGCCATGCGCGAGGCCATCAGCGCCGTACCCGACCTGTACGCCCTCACCATGCGGACGCAGCCATGACAGCAGACACCACCACCGCCCCCAACGCGGCCAGCCCATGGTGGACCAGCCGCTTCGGGCACGTCTCCAGCACCGGCTGGCGGCTGCTAACCGGCCTCGGCCTCAGCCGTCTGGGCTTCGTGGTCGTCCCGTTCGCCGCCTACTGGCTAGCCAGCGACCGCAACCTCAACCCCGCCCAGGTCACCCTCGTCATGACCGCCTTCGGCGCCGGATGGATGCTCGGCGTACCCACCGGCGGCACCATGGCCGACCGCATCGGCCGCAAACCGACCATCATCACCGCCAACACCCTGTCCGCAGGAGCGTTCCTGCTCCTAGGCGCTGCCCCCACCCTCGTCTGGCTGGGCGTGGCAGCCGTCGCCGCAGGACTGACCTTCGACCTCGCCCGACCCGCGGTGCAGGCACTGCTCACCGATACCACCGACCCGCAAACTCGACCGAAAATCCTGGCACTGCTCTACTGGATCATGAACCTCAGCCGCGCTGTGAGCTGCATCATCGGCGGCCTGCTCGCAGACAAGGACTTCAGGCTGCTGTTCGTGCTCAACGCTGTACTCAACCTCGCGTTCGCCGCGATGGTCGCCGTCGGCGTCACCGACACCACCGCCCCCGTACCGCGACGGGGCCATGCCCCATGGCGACAGGTCCTCAGTGACCGGCCCATGGCCGCCTTCACCGGCGTCACCCTGGTGTTCCTCGTGGTCCACACCCAGTCGACGGTAACCCTGCCGATCGTCATGGACCAAGCCGGCATACCACCGACCTGGTATGGCGTCATCCTCGCCGCAGACCCCATCGCCGTCGTCATCGCGCAGCTGCTCCTGCAGCGGCTCCTGGCGACCCTGCCTGCGCCAAAAGTCTGCGCCGCAGGTATCGCCGCCATCGGGATCGGCCTGCCCATCACCGCGCTCGGCAACACCGTCACCTGGTTCATCGCCACTACACCACTTTGGGTCGCCGGCGAAGTCATGTTCCTTTCCGTCGCCCCAGGCATCGTCGCAGGCCTTGCCTCACCGCAGCTACGCGGCGCCTACTTCGGCACCTGGGGCGCCACACTCGGCGCCGCAGCACTCGCCGGGCCAGCGCTGGCAGCTGTCCTGCTGAACCTCGGCGGCAGCGCCCTGCTATGGGCCGTCTGCGCCACCGTCGCCGCGGCGGCGGCGCTCGCCTGCCTGCGGCTCAACCCCAGCCCCGCCAGCGACTACGTCGAGGAGCGGCAGTGACGGCCTGATCCGGTGGCCCGACGGCGAGCCCAAGCAGTCCGCCGCAGCAGCCTCGCCGTATTGGCGCTGCGGCACTACGCAACAAGCGTTACCCGGCCGCACATCATCGCCAGCCGAGCGTCGTTTCATGCGCGAACGAACCTAGTTCCTTGATCTTCGCGCATCAGGGCTTAACCAGCAACGCTGCCGTGATGTAGACGGCGTAACCAACTATGAAACACGCGGCAAGTTTCCACCCAGGTAGCCGAGACTCTTCTGGAGACTTGGCCAGTGCTATCCGTACCGCGTAGTACAGCCCAACCGTATAGAGCACTGCAGGGACCCCCACTACAACCAGCACACGAACGAGGTCGGCGCCAGTTCTGTCCCCGCGTACAGCCTGAATCGCCAGGGCGACTGCGGGAACCAAGGCGATGAGCACCCAGACACCGCCTGCTGCGAAGGCGAGGATCCGGCGGAACGAGTGCCACGTCGGCGGGCTGATCACTGTGGGTCCTCCTTGTCGGAAGCAAGCCGCAGCTGCTCCTTGTACCTTGCCGCGTAGTCCGTCATGCGCTGGTACATGTCGGGCGGGCACTCGTCACGGAAACGTTGGAACCCTGCTGCCGCTGTACGAAACGGGCCGACGAGTTCGCTCGACCGGGCGACGTCACGCAGCTGGGCGCGTCCGGCCAGCAGCTCGGCGGCCATCTCCCGCAGGGCAGGTGAGCCGGTCTTCTGAAGCTTCTTCAGCGCCAACACCGCGAGCGCAGCTGTAGCCGGGTCGTCGAACGGGCGAGGAGCGGTCTCGTAGGTCATTGAACCTCACTTCGCCGTCGGGTGGTCGTAGACCGTGTTGACCGTGGGGATCGAGCCGAGGTCTTCGACCTCCTTGAAGATGCCTGTCAGCGTGGAGAAGCTGGTCTGGAAGGCGACATTGGCTGCCTGCACGACGGCGGACGCCTTGTTGATCGTCTTGATGAGGTTCACCAGTTCCAAGGCTGCGAGCGCGTAGCCGGCGACTGCGCCCACACCTGTTTCCAGTAGCGCCGTACCTGCCGCGCTGAACACCAGCACCAGTAGTGCCTGGTCCACGATCGACTGTAGGAAGCCCTTCAGCACCTCCGTGAAGTGCCAGACGTCCAGGGCGAGCTTCTGGTATTGGCCGGCGGCGCGTTCGACGGCATCAGCGTGGGCGCTGAGCGAACGGGACGCGCTTGAGAAGTAGACGTAGGCGGCGTCGGCGGCGTTGCCGTTCCAGTGGAGGTCTAGGTCGACGTTCGCGACGTCCACGTTGTCGGCGATGCCGCGGAGGCAGCGGGAAAGGTTGGTTAGCGCTGTTCCGTACGTCGATACCTTCTCCCAGTCGCCCGACAGCGGACTGACCATCGTGCCGAGCACGTCGCACCCGGTGAGACCTTCGATCGCCTCGTTCAGCCAGGCGGTCAGGCTCACGTAGTCGAGGACGGAGGTGACGTTGACGAAGCCGCTGCTGACGGAGTCATCGGCGGGCTCGGGCTTCACCAGATGCGTGGTCGGGTCGTAGGCGACAGTGGGCATCACGCACCGCCGAACGGCGCTGGGACAGCGCTGCGCTGAACCTGCGGGTAGGTCGCGTCTAGGCGTTGCGCTGACACCGTGTCCGTATTTCCGTAGGCGTCGGCGGCGAGCTTCAGCTCGTGCGCGCTTGCGGCCAGTAGGCGTGCGGCTTGCGCCAGCCGCGTACTCAGCAGGTGCTCGAACTCCGTGTGCGCCTGGTTCAGCGTCAGGATGAAGCCGCCGTCGAGGAAGCCGAAGTCTGCGTACCGGTCGTGGTACTGAGCCGACTGCGTCAGGTGCCCGCTACTTCGGTCCATACTCACAGCAGCGAACTTCACCGCTTCGGGCTCAACACGAAACGCCATCTGGTTCCTCCCCGTCTTCCGAGCGCCTTCGTGCCGCCACGTTATCGAAGAAGTTTCACCCCCGACAGGGCCTGTGGATAACCTGGTTCGGGCAAAAGTTGCCTGCCAGCGGCACTGATCCGCATGTAAGCACACTCGCAAGCACCCCTGCGCCAGCCGAATTGCTGTCCTTGGATCTCGATGGACTAAAGCGGGTCCGGAGGTCTATGACGGCCAAGCCGATCCGGCAGCAGTCCCGTGGTATCCACGGTGATGTGCCGCTCACCACCGTCGATCTTCTTGCCCGCGCCGAAGTCGCGCTGGCCTCGGCTGCCTCGACGGCGCGTGCCGATCGGGAGTCGATCATTGTCGCAGAGACCAAGACGTCGACAAACCGCCTGCTGGGCAGGGTGAGGCTGCCGATCACGCCGCGCCCCACCGCGGACGGATCATGACAGCCATGATGCGAGGCTGGTCAGGACTGTCAAAGCGCGCTCTGCTCGCATCGCCATCTCTCAGGGACTTCCTACCTGTCACTTAGGACCACGCGATTGCAACGGCTCAGGTACACGCGCTTCGACCGGCGGCGCAAGCCGTCTCAGACGGCGCCTATCGGTGCAGCAGGCCCATCGGCTAACTTGTGGAACGTATAGTGCACAGTACTCAGGTTGGCGGGAACATGGCGGGTGGGACCGACGGGGACGGTATGCGGGTGCATAGGCGACGGCTCAACCTGCCGCGGCCTGCAGAGCCAGAGGTGATCGTCGACGGCCCGGCGATGCCCGGCGAAGCCGAGCCGCTCAGGTACGAGCGGGGGCGGGGGCCGCTGGCCAACGATGAAGTCCTGGCCAACATGCGTCGGCGACAGCGGATCAAGAACGCCAAGGTGCCTGCTGATCAGCATGAGGACCTCACCGATCGGCTTCCCGACATTCACGGGTCGAAAGACCCCATCGCACTGCGGCTGCCCACCCTTTTGGTCGAGTACCTTCATCTGGTCGCGCTCATCGAAGATCTGCCGCTCACCGCCGTTTTCGAGGCGGCGTTGATGGAGAAGGCCCTGAGTGCTCCTCTGCGACCGGACAGGGCAAAGGAACGCTACTTCGAACTCGCCGACGCGATGAACGTAGGCAGAAGTCATCGAGGAGACTCAGTATCAGGCTTGGACCTGAGCAGAATTCGTGAGAAAGCCGCCGATCTACTTGCCGCGATCGACGAACTCCACGGCAGTGACGCCACCGTCTCAAGCCACAGGCCTGATGCGGCGGGCTGAAGGACGGATCTCGCCGCGATCCTTCCGAAAAGGCCCGGCAAGCGGACAGGCGAGGCTGGCCGACTGACGACCAGGCAGCTGCAGACGCTCCCCGTCCGGGTTCATGGGCGTCGAGCAATGCGGCCGCCCCAGCTGCACGCGCCCCGGAGGCGAGAAGGCGGCTGGCCAGCGGTGGGACGTCGATGGGACCGATCAGACTCGAATGCAAGTGTGCTGGCGATGCTGACACTTGGGCAGGCATCGACCCCCTCAACGCCGGATCGACGCCACCGCTTATCCTGAGGTAATCGGCCAACAGCCGGTAGCGGCATCGTGCCGCCACTGCTCGGCGGCAATTTGCCGCTGAACGGGGAGTCCGATGAAGGAGAACACTCCGCGAACTCAACGACGTCCGGCAACCGCCGCGTCCCGTGCCGCCTGGCTGATGCTGCCCGGCACAGAGCTGAGTTCCCTCACCAAAGCCTGGCGTCTACGGCTCAACCGTGCCGAGATGACGGGCCTGCCGCCAAAGAAGTCGTCGAGTCGAGTCGTCACACAGGCCGACGTCGCCACTCTGGTCGGCTGTTCACCCCTCTGGTACGGCAACCTCGAACGCGGGGTACGCGAGCCCGGCTACTCTGCCGAATTCCTGCAGAGCGTCGCCGACGTACTCGCTCTGGACAGCCACGAGCGGACCGTCTTGTTCCTGCTCGCGCTAGGTCGTGAACCCGCGGGCTCGGCCGCGGCGGGACCGAACCCGCACTCGGCCAGTGTGGAGATCATCCATCACATGGTCGTGCCCGCCTGGTTCATGACGCCTAGCGGCGACGTCCTCGACTACAACGGTGCGGCGCTGCGCTGGTTTCCGCATCTGGCGCATGAAAACAACCTGTTCCGCTGGATCTGCCAGTCGCCGGGCGCGAAGCGACAACTGGTGCGATGGCAGGCGGACTGGCTCAGCAGCGCGATTGCTCAGCTGCGCGCGGCCAACGCGCGCTGGCCCGACGACCCCCGCCTGCGTGAGGTGCTGGGTGAGCTGCTGGACACCAACGCGACCGTCCGTGCCGTGTGGGACCGTCAAGCGTGCGTACGGCTGCATCCGGACGCGGAGGTGCGGAGTCTTTTCCTACCTGGAGGCCAGTCGTTGGCTCGGGTGCAGCACGTGGTGACCGATCTGGCCGATCGGTCGCAGCTGCGCATGGTGGCGCTGATGCCGCACTGCCCACCGCCGCCGCTGTAGCCGCCAAACGGCGGCGGCGCAGGCCTTGCTTGCCGCGGGCCGCGGGCCATCGAGGGCCCGGCTGCGGAACTTGAGCGGGTGTAGTGCGGACGGCGCCGTACCGGCGATGACGACGCAGGCACAGGCCACAGCAAGTGGTCGGTGCCAGCGTCGCTGTCGCCTCAAATCCGGTGGCGGTGGGCATTGTCCAAGGACGTGCGCCATTCCAGCCGAACGTCTCCGACGTGCACATCGCCGGTGTTGCACAGGGCAGCGAAGTCGCCGCCGGGCACGGGCGGCAGTTTGCTCAGTGCGAGCAGGCAGCGTTGGCGAGGTGTCCAGTGGGGCGGCCTTCGGCTGGTGGCCAGCACGGAATTCGCGCTGGTCAGCCAGACTGCATGCGCTGCGATGCGCAGGCACAGGACGTTGATAGGCGGGATGTCTACGAGGTCGAGTCCCGCCGGCCAGCTCGACAAACCCCACCGCAGGGCCAGTCCCCGGACGGTGTGCTGCTGGCCGGTGGTGCTGGGATGCAGCAGCAGGAGGGGTTCGCCGCTGTCGGGCCAGTGCGTGGGATGCAGGGTCCACGGTGCGGGTGCGGGTTGGGCAGTGCGGCCACGTCCAGGTGCGGTGCTGCAGCTGGACGTGCGTGGTGGTGCGGGGGAGTCCGGCGGCGAACTGCTGGTGGTCGGCGCCGTGCCGATGGCGGTTGCTGCGTCATCGACCATGGCGGGCCGGGCCACTATTGCCTCCGGTGTTCAGGGGGAGAAGTCGTAGCTGCGAGATGCAACTTGCGTGGTACCGCAGATCAGCCTGCCCGACCCGACGGACGCGGGTAAAGAAAGCGGCGCTATACCTTCGCGCCGGGTATGCCTCCGGTGTCAGGCCGCACGCCGGGTTACGGGCACGGCGATTCCCGGAGATCGACGCCGGTTCAGGAACGCAGTGCATGCAGTCGATCGGCTCCGCAGACCGCTGCGGCTCGGATGATCTGGCTTACGGCTTTGGCAGCTCAGATGCTCGTTCCTCCAGTTGCGCGGCTTGGTGTGCGGTGGGCGCGGTCGATGCGGTGTCCGCCGCGACGGGTTGCGTCCCCGCAGCAGGGGACGTCCGGCGCCAGGCCGTGGATGCCGGCCGCTCGGACATCAAGTGGCACTTTGCTTCTACTTTCGGCTGCGCCGCAGTCGGCAACGGCCGCCGGGCGGCTGTGGGGATCGACCCCGGCCGGAGAATCGCCTGCGTGGCGCGCTGTCCGGGACCTCTGAGGAGTGCGCGGGGCGTCAGTGGCCGTTCATGAGGATGCGAATGGACTGTGTGAGGGGGTTACCGGAGCGGCACGGCTTCTAAAGTATGTATTGCTAAACGCACACTTTGTATTGCAGATTGACGTTGTTCGTGTTGAAGATGGCAGGGCGCGCCCGCACGGTCGTGCACATAGGACCACGCCGGACCGTTCGCCGCTGCCTGTCTGCCTGCATGGCTTCGTAGGCACACGGTCACCACCAACACGATGGGTAACCCGATGCCACGACGTCTGACGCCAACGCTGGCCACGATGCTCCTCCTCTGCGCAGCCTGCACGTCCCCACCTGCCACACCGGCGCCCCCGACGCTGGCACCGGCGTCACCGTCACCGCAGGCCCGCGACGTGGCCGTGGCCGCCTACATCAGCATGTGGCGCGCATACGAGAAGGCTCTGGCCGCCGGTGACCCGAATGCACCCGACCTGCGAACCTACGCCGACGGCCCCGCACTGCAGCTGCTGACCCGCGCTGTGCGCTCCACCAGCGAAGCGGGACTGCGCGGTGCCGGCACCACGACCCTGTCACCCAACGTCGTCGGCATGTACCCGATCGGCGCACCGACCCGGGCGACGATCACCGACTGCATGGACACCTCGTCCACCCGCGTGTACCGGCCCGACGGGCAACCCTACGCCGACAACCCCGGCGGCGCCCGGCAGATGACAGCCACGGTCGTACTCTCCGCCGACGGGACGTGGCGCGTAACCCAGATCAAGCTCGGCCAGGTCGGCTCATGCTGACCCCCAAGCTGCGTGGCGTCGCGTTCGCCGCAGCCGCGGCGGTCGCCGCGACGCTGACCGGTACCCAGACCGCCGCCGCCGACGTCGGCGGGGGAGTGACCTGCAACATCCAGCCTCGCCCTGACGAGTGCACGGTCGTCGTAATCGTCGTGACCGGCGGCGGTGGCAGCGGTAGCGGCGGCCGGATGCGCTGCTGGCTCAACGGCAACGAAGTCCCGTGCTACGACCCGGACTTCGGCTGGCTGCACCGCGACGGCTGCCGCTACAAACGCAAAGCCGAGCAGGATCCGCCCCCGGCCGACGGCCCGCGGCCGGGGGCGTGGTACTCGCGCAACTGCACCTTCGCCGGCGGCGGCATGGGAAACTCGCAGGTCTGGTTCGCCGACAACGACGCCCCCGGCACGGGTCCGCTGATCGCGACCGCCCTGGCCGCGCTGCGTCCGCCGAACCCGACGGTGCGGATCAACCCCGGCCCGCCGGCGCTGCCGATCGTGCATGTACCGACGTGGCTATGGATCGACGCCATCACCTGGCAGCCGTCGACGGCTACCGCGTCGACCGGCGGCGCGTCGGTCACCGCGACCGCTACTCCAGTGTCAGCGACATGGCTGCCCGGTGACGGCAGCCACCTGACCTGTGCCGGACCTGGCCTGGCGTGGTCAGGTGGTGACCCGCTCGGGTCGTCGGCGTGCTCGCACACCTACACCCGTGCGTCGGCCGCGCTGCCTGGCGGCACCTTCCTCCTGCAGGCGATGGTCACCTGGGACGTGACATGGGCCGGCGCCGGTATGTCCGGCGACGCCGGCACGCTGACGACCACGACCACCGTGCCGGTGGCGGTCGTCGAGGTGCAGGGACTCAACGTCGGCGGCACCCGGTGAACACACCGACACCTCCGGCCGTCGCGCCGCGGCGGCCTCCGGTCGCGCACCTGCTCGGCGGGCTGCTGCTGATCGTGGTCTGCGTGCTGCTGTCGCTGCAGGTCTACGGCCGCATCGACGACCGGACCCCGGCTCTAGCCGCAGTCCGTGACGTCGCGGCCGGGCAGCAGCTGACCGCCGCCGACCTGCGTCAGGTCATGGTCGGCGCCGACGACGGTCTGCTGCTCATACCTGCCGCAGACCTGGATAAGGTCGTCGGCCGGGCGGCGGCGGTCCCGCTGCGCGCCGGTCAGCTGATCGCCGCGCCCCAGCTGGGCCCCAGCGACTGGCCACCAGCTGACAAGGCACTGATCGCCGTCGGCGTCGATGAAGGTCACCTGCCCGCCGGAGTCGTCCCAGGGGCCCAGATCAGCGTCATCACCCCAGAGTCCGCACCCGGGACCGCCGCCCCCAGCACCAAGACGCCAGGCAGCCTCGCATCGGCGTCCTCGCCGACAGCCGCTCCCGCAGGCACCGGAACCGCTGCAGTGCAGGTGCGCGGGACGGTCGTGGCCGTCACCGCTTCGTCTGAGAAGGCCGGGTCGGTCGTCACCGTCCTCGTCCCGGCCGCCGACGCCCTGCTGCTGGGAGTGCCCCGCAGCACCGACGTGGCCATCATCGTGTGGGGAGCCCCCTGATGCTCATCGTGATCGGCAGCCTCAAAGGCGCACCCGGCGCCAGCACCCTCGCCCTCGCGCTCGCGGCGACCTGGCCGCCGCAGCAGCCTCGGCCGGTGCTGCTGGAAGCCGACCCGGCCGGCGGCCAGATCGGCGCCTACTGGAAGTTCTTCGAGCTCCCCGGTCTGTGGTCGCTGGCTCAGGACCTGAACCGCGAGGACAGGTGGCGGCCGCGCGAGCACGCGATCCGCTTGCCGATCGGCGTCGACGTCGTGGCCGGACAGGCCCGCGACAACGTGCGGGCCGCTCAGGTCGCCGCCGACCGCGCCGGTGCCATCCCGACCGGCGACGTCGTGATCGCCGACGTCGGCCGGATCGAACGCGGCGGCCCGTGCGGCGGATTCCTGGCCGCCGCCGACCACGTCATCGTCGTCGCCCGGCCCGTCGAGGCCGAACTTGCGCTCGTGCAAGGGCACGCCGAAGCGCTCAAGGCGGCGACCGGCGGCACGATGTGGCTGGCAACGGTCGGGTCGGGGCCGTTCGGCAACGGCGAGATCCTCAGTGCTGTCGGCCTGCCGCATCTGGGCCAGGTGCCCCGCGACCGGCTCGCCGGGCCGCTGCTACGCGGCGAGCGGTGGTGGCGGCACTGGCGGCTGTTCAGCCTGTTCCGCAAAGCGGCACCGATCGCCGAGGCGCTCGTCCAGGCCGGTCCGCTGGTCAAGCCCGGCCCCTACGACCTTGACCAGTCACCAGAACCCGTCGCTGGCGGCGACACCGCAGCAGACCCGACCGTTGAGGAGGACGACCCGTGGCGCATCCTGCCCGTGAGCTGACCACCACCGACACTGCTAGCGATGCCGCCGGTGACAGCGCGCAGCTTAGGTTGGCCCAGCAGCTGCGTGAGCGTGTGCGATCCCGGCTGGTCGAACTCGACGGTCTGCCGGCCGAGCAGTGGGCTGCGCAGCTGGGGCGGCTGCTGGACGCCGTCATCGACGACCTCAACGCCGATGCCTTCGAGCAAGGTATGGCGTTGGCTCCTGCGTCGGTGATCGCGGCGGCCAAAGCGCAGGCGATCCGGCTGCTGACCCCGGCCGGTGGGCTGCAGCTGCTGCTGGACGACCCGCGGATCACCAACATCTTCGTCAACAGCGCCGAGCAGGTGTGGGTCCGCTACACCGACGGCACCAAAGCCCAGGCGCCGCCGGTCGCCGCCAGCGACGCCGAACTCATCGAGATGATCCGCCTGCTGGCCGCAGGCCGCGACGGCACGGGGGAGGAGCGCCGGTTCGACTTCGGCCAGCCCCGCCTGTCGCTGCAGCTGCCTGACGGCGCCCGACTGTTCGCGGTCCAGGCCCTGGCTCGGCGGCCGTCGCTGTCGATCCGCCGGCACCAGCTGCTGCGGGTGACCCTCGACGATCTGGTCGCCCGCGGCACGTTGACGGTGCCGCTGGCGCGGCTGCTGGCCGCGATCGTGGCCGCGCGCCGCAACGTCGTCATCGCCGGTGGCACCGACAGCGGCAAGACGACCCTGTTGCGGGCGATGGCCAAGGCGATCCCGTCCCGGGAACGGATCATCACGATCGAGGACACCTACGAGCTGGGTCTGGACTTCGACCCCGACCACCCCGACTGCGTCGCGCTGCAAGCCCGGGAGGCGAACCTCGAAGGCGAGGGCGCGGTCGACCAGGCCGAGCTGGTGCGGTGGGCGCTGCGGATGGCACCGGACCGGGTCATCGTCGGCGAGGCCCGAGGCAGCGAGGTGCTGCCGCTGCTCAACGCCATGTCGCAGGGCAACGACGGCAGCCTCGCGACGATCCACGCATCGAGCTCGGCGCAGGCGATCACCCGGCTGATGACGTACGCCGCGCAGGCACCGGAGCGGCTGAGCTTCGAGTCCACCGCGATCCTGACCGCCGGTGCGGTCCACTTCATCGTCCACCTGGCGTTCGCGCCGGACGGGACGCGGGTGGTGTCCAGCGTGCGGGAGGTCCTGCACGCCGACGGCCGCGACGTCTATACCAACGAGGTCTACGCCCCCGGCCCCGATCGGCGCGCGGTCGCGGCCGCGCCGCTGCGTGCCGAGACCGCGGCAGACCTGATCGCGGCAGGACTCGACCCCGGGGTCCTGGACACCAGCGGCCGGTGGTGACGATGCGCGCACTCGTGACGCTGTTCGCCGTCGGTTTCGCCGCAGGGGTTCTGCTGGTCGTGACGGGACTGCGTACCCGCCGTACGCCACGCGAAGCCGACGGTGCGGGGCATCCGATGCTGGCCCGCACCGGGACGACTACGACCAAGGTGGTCCTGGCCGCCGCCGGTGGCCTGGCGGTGGCCGTGCTGACCGGCTGGCCTGTCGCCGGGCTGCTGGCCGCGGTCGCCGTCCTGACGCTGCCGCGAGCGCTAGGCCGCGACCGCGGCCACGAGCAGCGCCTGGCCCGAATGGAGGCCGTCGCGTCCTGGGCCGAGGACCTCGCCGGGACGATGCGCGCCGCCCGCGGGCTGGACCAGGCCGTCATGCAGACCGCGCAGACCGCCCCGACCGCGCTCGCACCGCAGCTGGCCGCACTCGCCGACCAGCTGCGCCGCGGCCGGCCCCTCGAACAGGCGCTGCGGGCCTTCGGCGACGACCTCGCCGACCCCACCGTGGACCTGGTCACCGCGATGCTGCTGTACGCGGCCACGCGTCCGGCGCGTGACCTCGCCGCAAGCCTCGACGCCGTCGCGGCCACCGCGCGGCGGCAGGCCGCAGCCCGGATGCGGATCGCCGCAGCACGTGCCCGCAGCCGGTCGGCGGCCCGGATCGTCACCGTCGTGATCGTCACGGTCGTCGCCGGGATTCAGCTGGTGGCAGGAGACTTCCTCGTCGGGTACGCCACCGTCGCAGGCCAGCTGCGCCTGGCGCTGCTCGGCGGCGGTGGGGGACTGTGCCTGTGGTGGATGCACCGCCTGGCGGTCATCGACGACATGCCACGCATCCTTACCGCCAGCCGACACGAACTGGTGCAAGCGTCGCCGCAGTGGCAGAACCCGACCTGGGCAGGCCGGTCATGATCGAGCAGATCGCGCTCGCCGGTGCGGGGATCGGCGCGGGCCTGGCCGTCATCGGCTGGGGCCTGTTCCCACCGCGCCGACCACTTGCCGTCGCACTCACCCGTCGGACAGTCAGCGCCCGGCGGCTGGGCGTGCGGGCCCGGCTGGTCCAGGTTCTGCAGGAGCGGGGACTGCCACCGGCACGGCTGCTGGCCGATCTCGCCGTGTGCGAGACCGACCCGTCCGCCCACCTCGCCCGCCAGCTCACCTATACCCTCATCGGCCTTACCGCGCCCGCGGCCCTGTTCACGCTGCTGGGCCTGACCGGCGCTGCGCCCGGATGGGTGCTGCCCACATGGCTGTGCCTGGCCTGCGCCGCCGCTGGTTTCTGGCTGCCGAACCTGCGGGTACGGCGTACGGCTGCGGCGCGTCGGCTGCTGATGGAGCACACCCTGTCGACGCTGCTGGACCTCGTCGCGCCCGCGCTGGCCGCCGGCGCCGGAGTGGAGCAGGCGATGCGCGACGCGGCGTCGGTGTGCACCGGCTGGGCCGCCGACCGCATCCGCACCGCGCTGGCCACCGCCCGCGCCGGGCAGCTGCCGCTGTGGCAGCCCGTCGACGACCTCGGCACCCGGCTGCAGGTCCCCGCACTGCGGCAGCTGGCGACCAGCCTGCGCCTGGCCTCCGGCGAAGGAACCCGCATCCGGGCGGCGATCACCGCCCGCGCCGACACCCTCGCACAGAAACTCATCGCCGACACCGAGACCCGCGCCGCGTCGGCCACCGAACGCATGGCAGCACCGCTGATGCTGCTCGCCGGTCTACTGGCGGTCTTCCTGATCACCGCCGCATTCGACACCTTGTAAGGAGAACCACGATGAAGTCCATCCGTTCCCGTCTCACCAGCCTCCGGCGCCTGCTTTCCAGCGACCGGGGTGCGTTCAGCACCGAGTACGCCATCGCCATCGGCCTGGCCGCCGCCCTCGTCCTCATCGTGATGATCGCCTACCGGACCAGGGTCGAGGCGGTCCTCAACAGCTGGGGCTTCTGATGCGCCGCCGAACCGACCGCGGTGCCGCAGCAGTCGAATGGGCGATCGGCGCCCCGATCCTCGTCCTGCTGCTCGCCGCGGTCGGCTACGGCTTCGCCTTCGCCCAGGCCTCCTACGCCGCCCGCGCCGCCGCGCAGACCGCCGTCAACACCGCCCGCGTCATCGGCGGCGACCCCGGCACCGCACAAGCCAACGCATGGCAGCAGATGGACGACCTCGGCGGCGCCGCCACCGGCATCCACGTCACCGTCACCAAAGACCCGCAGAACACCACGGCGACGGTGACCGCGACCATCCCGACCCCGCTGGGCGATCTTCCGGTCGCCCACACCGCGACCGGCCCGACCGAACACTGGACCACCCAGCCCTGACCACCGAACCGAAAGGAGGTGACCCATGCCGAACTGCGAGCATCCGCTGCCACGTGCGCGACACCGTCGGCAGCACGCTGACGACCGCGGCTCGACTGCCGTCGAGCTCGCCCTCGCGGTGCCGATCCTGCTCACCGGAGTGCTGCTGATCCTGGTATGCCTGCGCGCGGGCGCCGCGCACATCGACGTCACCTCCGCCGCGTCGGCCGCCGCCCGCGCCGCTGCCGCGCAACGCACCCCGGCGCTGGCCGACACCGCTGCCCGCGACAGCGCCACCACCTCGCTGGCGGGGCTGTGTCAGGGCGTCACCGTCGCCGTCGACGCCAGCCGCTTCGCCCGCGGCGGCGCGGTCACCGTGACCGTGACCTGCACCGCCGACCTGCACCACCTGACCGGCATCAACCTGCCCGGCCAGATCACCACCACCCAGACCGCGACCAGCCCCATCGACCTCTGGCGACAGGAGCCCAACCCATGACCAACCACCTCAGCCGCCGCGACCGCGGCGCGGTGTCGGCATGGACCGCCGCCATGAGCGTCCTGGCCGTCGCCCTCGCCCTCACCATCGTCGCGCTCGCGCAGGTCCAGGTCGCCCGCAGCCGCGCAGCCAACCTCGCCGCCGAAGCCGCCCGCGCCGGCGTCCAGCACATCGACCTCACCGCCTACCGCACCAGCGGCGACCTGGTCCTGCAACCCGGACCAGCCACCGCCGCAGCACAAGCGCATCTCGCCGCCGCAGGCGCGACCGGGACCGCGACCGTCACCGCCAACCGGCTCACGGTCACCGCCACCAGCCGCCAACCGGTGCCGCTGCTGGCGATCTTCGGCATCGGCGGCGAAATCACCGTCACCGCGACCGCCGCCGCCCAACCGTTCACCGCCGACCCGGCAGGAGGCCCATGATGACCACCGTCCCACGCCTGGCAGTCCGCACGGCCAGCCTCCTGACCCTGCTCACACTGCTGGCCGGCGTCCCATGGCTGCTGATCGTCACCGCCGGGTGGCCGCTACCCGACCACATCCCGACCGGCTCCGAGGCCGGACAATGGCTCACCGACCCACTGCCCGACACTGTCTACGCAGATGCTGCCGCGATCGCCGGATGGATCATCTGGGCGCAGTTCACCGCCCATGTCATCACCGCGCTGCACCGCCGCGACCGCAGCCCCCGGCCCGGCGCCAACACCAACCGGGGCCCGCTGCGTGCACTGGCCGCGCTACTCATCGCCGGCGTCCTAGCCGCCCCCGCGCAGGCTCTGGCCGCACCCGCCACGACGGCCCCGCCGACCGCGGCCACCACGCACGCCATCGCAGCGCCGCCCACAGACCAGCCACCGGCCGCACTGCGGACAGCGCCCGCGCCGACGCCGGGAACGGTCGCGGCCAGCGGCAACAACACCGAGATCCGGTACGTCGTACGCGGACAGCGCTACCACGCCATCGTCCGTCCCACCGACACCATGTCCAAGATCGCCAAGCAGTGGCTCGGCGACTCCAGACGCTGGCCCGAAATCTGCAAACTCAACCTCCACCGCCACTACCCGAAGGTCGGCGGCACACTGCGCGACTGCGACCTCATCTACCCCAAGTGGGACCTGCGGCTGCCCGACGACGCCACGCCACCGGCCACCGCGACCCCACCGGCAGCGACAAGGCCCTCGCCGGCCACACCCGCGGCGACCACCCCAGCACCCAGCCCGGCAGCCGACCTCGATCAGGCCCCGCCCGCGATCGCCCCGCCCCAGGCGCCCCCAAGCCCGGTCTCCGCCGCCGCCCCGCAGCAAGACGCATCCGTCACCGAGCACCACGCACGGGACGTCACTGACATCAAGCCAGCGGCAAACCAGGTCGGTGACGGCGTGCAGCTGCCTGGCGGATGGACGCCCGTCGGGCTCGCCGCAGCGCTCGCCGCAGCCGCGGCCCTGGTGCTGCGGCGCCGACGGGCCAACTACGTCCCCCAGACGGTCACCGCCGAACTGACCGACGCACCTGACCCGCCCACACTGCCGACGGTCGTCGGCTGGATCCGGCACGCCCTGCGACGCCGCACTACCACCACCAGATCCGCCGACGACAGCACCCCCGACAGCATCGCGGCCGGCGGCCCGACCGGAGCTGAACTGGCCGGGGCCGGGGCCCTGCCGCTGGCCGCCGGACTCGGGTTGGTCGGTCCCGGCGCCCTGGACGCCGCCCGCGGCATGCTCGTCGCCACGCTTTCCTCGGGGCACCGCGACGACCCTGACGCCCAGGGCCAGGCGGTCATGCCCACCGATACCCTGCAGATGCTGCTCGGCGGGGCAGCCCGCACAGTGACTCCGATCCGGCGTCTGCACATCACCGACACCATCGGCGAAGCCGTCGCCCACCTCGAAGAAGAGATCATCCACCGCTCCCGCATCATCGCCGACGCGCAGACCACCGAGGCCGCCGACCTGCACAACCCGCGTGCCTACGCCGAGCCGCTGCCGCAACTGCTGCTGATCGCAGGCACCCCCGACCCGCGCTGGCACACCCGGCTGGCGACCGCGGTCGCGTTGGGGGAGTCGGTCGGCATCGGCACCGTCATCATCGGCGAGTGGCCGCGCGGCACGACCCTGGAAGTCGCCGCTGATGGCACCACCGACGCCACCGGCCGCCGCCTGGCGGTGCTGGACACCGGCACAGCCGCCCAAGCCCTCGAGATCCTGCGCGAAGCCCACGGCGACGCTCCCGCCCCGGCGCCGCTGGCCCCGGCGCAGCCTCAGACTGCCGTCCCACCGCGCCCCGCTGTTCGGCCGCAGCGTGAGGAATGCGGTCAGCGGCCGCCGGTGCGGATCAAAGTCCTCGGCGTGCCCGCCGTTCTGGACCACGCCGGTCGGCCCGCACCGCGACTGCGGACCGCGGCCCGGGAACTGATGGTCTACCTCGTCATGCACCGCGACGGCGCCGCCATCGACGACATCATGGAGGCGATCTACCCCGACGCGACCGTCACCCGTGCCGGCGAACGCCTGTCCACCGACGTCGCGAACCTCCGCAAGGTCATCCGCACTGTCGCCGGTCCATCAGTCGACGGCGGCCGGATCGAGCCTGTCACCAACTCCGGCGGCCACTACCGACTCAACGCCGACCTCGTCGACGCCGACTGGTGGACCATCGCCGACGAGTACGCCCAGATCGCCGCCGCACCCGATGACCAGCACCGCCTCAAGCACCTGCACGCCGCCCTCGCCGAGATCACCGGACCCCTCGCCCAGGGCTGCCTGTACGAGTGGAGCACCCTCGACGAGGAACGCGTCCGCCGAGCCGCCCTTACCATCTACGCCCAGACCGCGGCCATGTACGCCGAGTCCGACCCGCACCAGGCCCGCTCGCTGCTGAACGCCGCCTGTGCCGTCGACCCGCTGTCGGAGGAGCTGGCCTGCCGGGCCATGCGCGCCGCAGCCGCTCACAGCGACGCCGGCGCCGTCAGCCACCGCCTGGCCGTCCTCACCCGCGACCTGCACCAGGCAGGCCTCGAACTGTCCGACGACACCGCCCGGCTGGCCCAGCAACTGCTGACCGACCTGACCACCGAACCCGGCAACAATCGCCTCTGACCACACCAGGTGGACCGCAGCACGATGCCCCGCCCACCAGCCGCCGGCGCCCCGACCAAGGCACGGTCCGCGCGCTGGCTCAGCGGCGACAACTGAACACGCAAGGAGCCCAGCTTGACATCTCCCCCAGCCGAAGCAGGGGGATTCGACGCTCACGGGTTGAGCTTTCTGCTTACCAGTCCGTTGCCGACCTGGGTTACCAGCAAGGAGCGGTGTACCGCCCATCGGTCTTACACAGGCTCCACAGACCTGACTTCCCGCCAGCCCGGCGGTAGGCCCGACCGGCTTGGTTCTCGCCGGCCAGGCCGCAACAAATTAGACCACCCGTTCGCTTCCGCGGCACCGGCGGATGCCGTATCCGCCCTGAGGGCGAACCGGCTTCTCCTGCCCTGCTCCGCAGGAGTTCCGTTTCCTCTCCGGCCGGAAGGCACGAGTATCCAAGGAGGCATCCGATGAGGATCAGGACCATCAAACCGGAGTTCTGGACCAGCGAAACCCTCGCCAGGGTTCCGATCCGGGCCCGGATGACCTTCGCGGGCACGTGGACCTACGTCGACGACAACGGCGTCGGCCGCGACAACCACTGCCTCATCACCAGCGAGATCTACCCCCTGGAACCCGACCCACGCGAAGCCCGCGACAGCACTCGCGAGGACCTCGCGAGCCTTGCAGAACATGGCCTGATCATCCGCTACGTCGTCGACGGCAAGCGCTACCTCAAGGTCACCAACTGGGACGAACACCAGCGCATCGACCGGCCCAGCAAACCCCGCTACCCGCAACCCGACGCCGACGGCGCAGTCAGGCTCGACGCCGCGCACGCCAGGGAACTCGACCTGCAGGCATGGCCTCAGCCACAGCCCGCCCCACACCCTCGCGACATCTACGCGAGCCGTGCCGCACACCAGCGCACCACCCGCACCACCGCAGTGGTCCGCCGCCACATCACGCGCGTGATCGCCCCGCCATCGTCACGCGAACGGGTGGGATGTCCCGAGGCCCGGCGACCGGTCCAGAAACATCACGTAAACCCCTGCACCGCTCTGTGGCCTGTGCAAACTATCTCGGAATCGGCAGGTGCGCCAACAGCCTCGCTGCGGTCTCGCGAGGATGCGGCGACACCCCAGCGACTGGAACAGGGAGCAGGGAACAGGGAAGAAGGACCAGGGATCAGGGATCAGGTAACACACCCTCGGTCACCGCCGAGGCGCCGCCGCTGCCGACCAGCGCGGTCGATGTTCCTGAACGCCCTGCCAGTCCTGTGGGTGCCGCTGAAGCCGGCCGATCGGCGCGTTCCTCCGCGCCACGGCTGGCCGTGGCTGCGGCCGACGTCGGAGCCGCTTTCGACCGCTTCTGGGCTGCCTATCCCAAGCGTGTCGGCAAGGCTGATGCCCGCAGAGCATGGGACAAGATCGCCAAAGCCGAGGACGCCGACTTCGACGCGATCATCGCCGGTGCCGAGCGCTACCGCGACGACGGCGCACGCCGCCGCGGCGGCGACCAGTACACCGCGCATCCCGGCACCTGGCTGCGCGCCGAACGCTGGCTCGACGAACTCACCCCAGCCGACAGAACACCGGCCTTGTCGACCGCCGACCAGAAAGTCCGCGCAGGCCTGGCCGTCGCCGCGATGTTCGCCGAACGAGAAGCCCAACAAGCCCGAGGAGAACTCGAATGAAACACGCCGACATGGCCCGGGTGCTGGCCAGATGCGCCTCGTTCGACCAGCGGGTCGTCACCGCCGACCAGGTCACCGCATGGCACGAGGTCGCCGGCCACCTCGACGTCGACCACGCGATCCAGGCCGTGGCGCACTTCTACGCCCACCACCGCAATCGGATGTGGCCGGTCGACCTCACCGAGACCATCACCATGCTCCGATCGCAGCCGCCGGCAGACCAGCCGCCAGAGGGAAAGGACGTCCCGTGAAGCCCAGCGAGATGGGGCTTGTGCTGGCCAAATGCGCCGCGTTCGACTCCCGCACGATCGGCGAGACCGACGTCGTTGCCTGGCACGAAGCCGTCGGCCACCTCGAGTTCGACCTTGCCATGGAGGCTGTGTCGCGGTTCTACGCCAACAGCCGCCAGCGGATGTGGCCGGTAGACCTTGTCGAAACCGTCCGGCTCGTCCGCGCCGAACACGAGCGCCGACAACGCATGATCCCGCGGGCCGCGCAGCGCCTCGAACCGAACACCATTAGCGACCCGCGACTGCGTGCCGCCGTACGCCAGATCGCCCAAGCCGCGAGCGTTTCTCGTCAAGCCGCTCCCGACACCGACGAGGTCCACCAACGCGCACTGGAAAGGGCTCGCACCGACCGGGCCGTACAAGCCAGCCCGCCTTCGCGACGGACAAGGTCAGGGCCGCCACTCGACCTTCAGGCTGTTACCGTCCCGCCAGCCTGGGCCAGGGAGGAGATACGGGCGCTGCTGTCTGATGCCGCACTGCACGAGCGGGGCAGACCCTGCGGACGCGTGGGATGCGCGAACCGTCACTGCGCCACAGGTGCAGCAGAGATGTAGGTATGGTTCGCCGCCGCACAGACAAATGCTTTCCGAAGCGCGACGGCGGCGAACCGCAGCAGTCACCGAAAGGCAGTCATGCGGCCCTGAGAGGTCGATCAGGGTCACCGCGAGTTCGTTGCCCACCGCGAGTGTGGCGGTTCCGGTGCCCATAACGCCTGCGCCGAGGTCGGACATACGATGCGTCATAGCGCCTCACAGATGGGTATCGACATCCCTCAGCGCATCATGGCTGTCGATGTCCAGTGATAGGCGCGGGTAGTTCCGCGGACTCGATGCGTCACAGGACGGCCAGGCGTGCAATGCTTGCGGCATAGGTCTCTTGCCGCCGCACCTGTGCCGTTCCCGCGATGGCGTCGCGGTGCTGGATGGACTGCCCGCGCCGGCGTTCGCCCAGGACTGGAGCGGTGCGGGTCACGACAATCTACGCACCGTTGAGCAGCTGCGCGCACACGGCCGGCTGCTCTGCTCTGCCGGGCTGGGCGAGGACGAGGGACATGCGGTGGTCGACAAAGCATTCCCGCACGCGCTGCACGAGGTCATGGTCATCTCGGCGGGCAAGCGGGTCCGTTCCGGCCTGCACGACCACTCCGCCGCATACGACACCGTGCTGGCACGGCTGTTCGGCACGTTCGTCGATCACTGCGCCGACGCGGAGTTGGCTCCTGTCATCTCCTGGAGCTACGACCCCGCCACCGGCGACCGTGCCTCGATCCAGTCTCGCAAGAGGTTCCACGCACATCTGGTCGGGCGCACCCCGCAGGAGAGGGCTGTCATCGCCGCGCAGGCCACGACGCTGAGGCACTGCGACCCGTACCGGCGCCGCCGCATTGTCGAGGAGGTGGCGGTGCTCGCGGCGCCGCTGATCGCCGACTGCGTCGAGCCGAGCAGGTTGGCGGTGATGCGACACGTCCCGCCCACCTCCGCCCACCCGGCTGCGGCCCGGTTCCGGCTGCACGACGGGTGGGCGACCGCCGCCGATCCGCGGTTCTACCGTGATCTACGCGTGGTGCACGAGCTGCTGCGGCGTATGTACGACGCGATCGCCGCCGCCTGGCTCACCGGGGTCTCCGGACACTGGCGCCGTCCGGGCCGCCGCGCTCGCCGCTGAGCTCGTCGCCTGCCGTGCCGTGCTCGAGCCGTCGATGGCCACTTGACCGGCGTACCTAACCGATCCAATCGCCTCCCGAACCGCGTTCACTCGCGGCCATCTCGACCCCCGCAACTTCGTTGAGCCGGCATCGGTCAGGTAACCGTCCTCGGCCACGGCCTGCCCGCCCCGACCCCTTTTGGCGGGCAGGCCCGATCCGGCTCGGCGGAGATACCTGCTCAGGGGGCCGGCAGCGCCGTCCATGGCACAACGCCGGAACGTCCGGCGTGAGTCCCGGCATGATCCTCGCGTTCTTCCGGCATCGGTATTCGGCAGCCGTGTAGCCGATCTCCGGAATCGCCGCATCGGGCGCGGAAATCCTCTACTGTGTGACGGTCATCCCGCTTCCGGCTACTCGCCGCTAAGCTGATACCGCTTGATCGCATCCCGTCGACCCGAAGCTGCAGGAACCGATGGTTATGACAATAGTGCCGGTGGGAGTTTCGGCTCTCGATGAGATCATTCAGCCTAGGTCGGTGTTCCTGAGCCACAGCCGCTGGGACCACGTCTACGCGCGTGCTCTGGCCGATCAGCTGGAGTCCGCGGGCGTGCGCACCTGGATCGCCGGTCCGACCCGTCACGCGCGGGGATGGTGGGACGACGTGTCGGTGAACCTGGAGTGCGCCGCAGCGGTCATGGTGTTGATGACCGAGCACTCCCGGTGTGCCGCCGGCGTTCGGCAGGAAGTGGATGAGGCTCGGCGAACCGGCAAACCACTGATCCCGATCCTGCTCTCCGGTGATCCATTCCTGCTCGAGCCGGCTGAGGACGTTCGAGGCGGCACACTGCCGAGTGACGGCCTTATCAGGCGAGTGAAACTCCTCTGCGTGAGCTGAGAGGGACGGCCGCTTCGGTCCGACGCCACGTCCGTCGGAAACGCGACAGGTGAACGGTACTTGCAACAGCGCTCGGCAGCCGAAAAGATTCTTCTCTGGGAGAAATCGACGTCGCCGGGAGCCATAGAGTGCCGAAGCTGGTGTTCATCCACGGAATCGGCGGCAGCCGCGACAGCCGTGAACACGTTACTTCCTGGATCGGCGCCTTTCGTCGCGGCGCGATTCGTGCAGGGCATCAGAAGGTGGCCGACGATCCCACCTGCGGCGGCCGCGTGGAGATTGCCTTCGCGAACTATGCGGACCTGTTCCGGCCGTCGCAGGCCCAGGGTGCCGGCGAGCCCGAGCTGTCCGACGAGGACGCCGAGGCGCTGATTGCACTGCTGGTCGAGGAGATCGACCTGCGCCTCGACGACGGCCCACCCGATGACGTACGTGTGAAACTGCGCAGCGCCCGGACCCAGCTCATGCCACCGGGCCAGAAGCAGGGTGCGCTCGGACCGGCCCGGAGACTGCTCGGCGTGCTGACGACACTTGGCTCGGTGTTGCCCCACCCTGTCGCGAACTGGATCAGCGCAAAGGTCATGCGGGGGCATTTCGCGCAGGTCGTGCGCTACCTCTCGCGCGGTGAAGCCGACAACACCGGCACGACCCTGGACGCGCGGATCCGCGATCGGGTGCGGGCTGCGATCGGCGATGAGCCAGCGATAGTGGTCGCCCATTCACTGGGCAGTGTCGTGGGGCTGGAGACACTCCATGAACTCACGACGCCCGTTCCGCTCTTCATGACCATGGGATCGCCTATCGGAATGAGGACCGTCGTCTGGCCGAGGCTTCGGCCGCAACCCCCGCGGACCCCCGAAACGGTCGGCCGGTGGCTGAACTTCTGGGACCACGACGATGTGATCGTGGCCCGTTCTGGTTGGGATGGGAAGATCGCCCCCAACACGGCCGGCGTGGTGGCGCTCACCGACCGCGTCGACTCCACCGGACTGTGGGTGCATCCTGCGACCACCTATCTGAGCACGCCTGGTGTGGCCGGGCCACTGGCGGAGGCCGTGGCGCTGCTGGCCGGTTCGGCAGACGCATGAGCGCTCGCCGGCATCTCATCATCGTCGCATCGCAATGCGCCGCCGAGGAAACCGTCCTCGTCCGGTTGGGCGAGGCAGCGGACGGCTTGGAGAAGGCGTTCCTCGACCCGCTGGCCGGAGGTTGCGTCGGCGGATTCCGCGACGGCAGCGCCGTGCTGCGTGACGCGGGCTTCCAGGACACCATCGGCGCCCTCCACGGCGCCATCGAGCACGCCGCGCAGCAGCGCGCGACGCTCGTCCTGTGCCTACTCGGCCATGGGTTCGCACCGGGGGAGTCCAACCGCCTGCACTTTCTGGCAATGGACTCGACTCCGGAGGCCGCCGCGAAAGCCGTCGATGTGGGGAGCATCGTCGCGGCAGCCGCCGGTGATTCGCGCATCAACGGCGTCATCGTCATCGTGGACACCTGCATGGCCGCCGCAGGTGCGCCTGCGGTGGCCGACCTGCTCGCCAGCACGGCCGGAGGCCAGCTCGGTCTCGTGATGCTCCTTGCGGCAGGTCGAGGGGAGTACGCCATCGACCTGCGAGTCTCCCGCGGGCTCGCGGACCTGCTGAGCACCGGGTCCGCTGATTTCGGCGACAAGCTGACCATGGCCGATTCCCTGACCCACTTGAGGCAGCTCATACCCGACCAGAATCTCACCGCCGTTACCGTCGACGCCGGGGGAGATGCTGAGGGGGCCCGCTGGCTGAGCCGCAACCCGCTGAGCGGGCAGGCGCCGGATGGGCTAGGCGCATGGGGGTCTTTCGGCCGCGGCTATCTCCGTGACGTGATCGCTGGTGCTGATGAAGACGGTGAACTCGCGGGGGCGCCCACACTGTCGCAACTGCAGGCCAGGCTGCAACGCCGGCTGCAGACGTCTGCCGTGCAGCGGGTGTCGGACACGCTGGCCAAGCTGGAGGCTGCCCGGCTGACGGGCGCCTTTCTACGCTCATGGTGCCCGCAACTGCTCACCACCTCGACGCTGCGCAAGGCCTTCACGACGGTCGCGACGTGGCCCGGCCGCCTGCGCCAGATGCCTGACGGCCCCACCCTGTACACCGAAACGGACTTCGTCGAGTTCCTGGCGCTGAAGGACACGACGAAGGAAGAGCCCTACCAGGTGGGCCTGACCCGTTTCGTCGCGGCTGTGGCACGGCTGGGCGAACTGGCGCTCGACCACCCCGACCTTCTGCGCTGGGCAAGTTCCCTCGACGCCGGCGTTCACGCCAGGAACGCGGCGCAGACACTCCTGCGCTATGCGGCGGATCCCGCCCTGCGGCTCATCATCGACCTGCACACGGCGCGGACCACGAGCCAGTGGCCGGTCGCAGCAGATGTGTGGCTGCTGCGCGACGGGGTCCTGATACGCCACGAACGCTTCACCCACGACGGCAAGCCGGATCAGGCGAGCACCGAAGCGCTGGTCAACATGGCTGTCGACTGGGCAGATGACCTGCCGGAGGCCATGGACACCGGCGTCAGCGAGATCGACATCGCCATGCCCACCTGGCTGCTGCTGAACTGGCGACCCGAAGCTATGTACGCGTCGGGTCCCGGCCTCTCGGAGACGGGCGTGCTGTACCAGAGCCGCCTGGGCTCGGTTTACCGCGTGGGGACGCGCTGGAGCAACCTGCTCGGCCCGGGCCGCCGCGGCACCGGATCGCAGCGGCTGTGGCGGCACAAATCCAGGCGGCTGGACCTCATGGACGCTCAGGACGGCGCATGCACGATCAGCTGGCTCACCCCTGCTGCGGCAGCAGACGGAGCGGGGCTGCAGCAGAGGCTCGCCGACGACTCCTCCGCCACGACCTTCGGGCTGCACCAGCACCCCGGCATGAACCTGGCGCTCATGGACCTGCTGCTGTCCTACGCGCCTGTCGTCATCTGGCCGGACCCGGGCACCGAGCCTGACGCGGTCCAGATGGAGGCGATCGTGACGGCACGGTGGGGTCAACTGCCCGACGAGTTCCTGCAAGCGATCCGGCGGCGGTGGCGCCTGCCGGAGCAGGACCCGATAGCCGATCTGCGGACGGTCTGGGATGACCGCGCATGGCTGGGGTTCTGCCGGAGCCTGGACACCAGAATCGGTTTAAGGAGCGCGGCATGACCTGGACGGCAGCTCCCTTCGTGGGTGACGGTGTGCGCCGGCAGGTGGCACTGCCGCCACCGCCGCCATGGCGTACCTTTCCCCGTCCCTCGCTCGCGTCGGCCTTCCAGCCGACCGAGGGGCTGACGGACGCCGTGAACGCCGCGCTGCTGCTGCGCCGCCCGCTGCTGCTGACCGGAGCGCCAGGTTCGGGCAAGTCGACGGTGATCGAGGCGGTCTCCGACGAACTCGGACTCGGACCGGTGCTGCGCTGGCACATCACCTCCCGCAGCACGCTGAGCGACGCGCTCTACCGATACGATCCGCTTGGTCGCATCCATGCCCAGCAACTGCATCAGGACGATGACATCGGCGTCTTCATGCAGCTGGGCCCGCTGGGCACGGCTCTGCTGCCGGGACCGTCCCAGGCCCTGCTCATCGACGAGATCGATAAGAGCGACCTCGACCTCGCCAGTGACCTGCTCGACGTGCTGGAACGCGGCGAGTTCGAGATCCCCGAGCTCGCGCGGTTGAACGACCGGCGGTCGGTGGCGATCAGACGGTGGGACAGCCGAAAAGCCGCGGAGATCGTCGACGGGCGCGTCAGGTGCACCGAGTTCCCCTTCATCGTCATGACGAGTAACGGCGAACGTGACTTTCCCGCACCCTTCCTGCGCCGATGCATCCGGTACACGATGCCGAGGCCGACGCCGGAGATCCTCAGCCGGGTGGTGAGCGCCCACCTGGCAGGTGCCGATGAGGCCATCGTGCAACAACTCATCCAGGCCTACCTGCTTCGCCTCAACAACGGCGAGCAGGTCGCCGTCGACCAATTGCTCAACGCCGTCCATCTGCTGTCCGGCAGCCACGCGCCGACGGGCGCGGAACGCAGCGAGTTCCTCACCTCGATAGTGATGCACGACCTATCGGGCGGCTGATGGTGTACGAGGTGGAGAAACGGTTGCTCGAGCAGCTTCCTGACATCGACGCCGTCGGCATCGCCGAAGCGGTCTGGTTCGCGGCGCTCGTCGGGCAGCAGGCCCGGACAGGCGCCGCAGGCTCCGCTCCCGTCCCGTCCTCGACCGACGGCGGTGACTCCGCGTCCCGGTCGACGGTCGGCGGCGGTGGCGCAGCGGCTCGGCAGGGCGAGGAGGCCGAGGTCGTCGATCTGGTCTCCCAGCCGGGTGCCTCGACCGCTGGACGGCATGTCCGGGTGCATCGGGGCAGAAGCCTCGCCCGCAAGCTCGAGATCGCCCGTGCCATGCGCCCGTTCAAGCGGCAGTGGCCGCACGGGCACACGTACGAGCTGGACCTGGCGGCCACGGTCCAGGCATACGGCAGGTCCCGGCTCATCATCCCGGTGCTGCGCCGTGCCCCGGAGCGCTGGTACGAGGTCGCGCTCGTGGTGGACCAGGGCATCAGCATGGCCGTCTGGCAGGACACCATCGCCGAACTGAACGACATCCTGAGCCAGCTGGGCGTGTTCCGCTCCGTACGAACGTGGAAGATGCATGTGGCCGACGGCGGTGAGACCGCCCTGCTCGACCACCGGCAGAAGGCGGGACATCCGCGGTTGCGGTCGTCTGACCGGCGTCTCATCCTCTGCGTGGTGTCAGACTTCTCCAGCCTGGGCTGGTACACGGATAAGCCCTGGAACCTGGTGCGAGAGCTGACCGCCTCCGGCCCGACGGTCCTGATCAACCCGCTGTCGGCGGCGCTGTGGCGGCACACCGGCCTGGACCAGCCGATCACCAGGACGACCGCGCCGCAGACCGGCAGCCTGAACCGGAACCTGACCATAGAGCTGCCCCCTGAGCTGCGCCGCTCGCCAGGGCAGCGGTGGCTGTCGGTGCCTGTGGCCTCGCTTACCCCGCACTCGTTGGACCGGTGGGCCAGGACACTGATGCGCGGTGACCGGGACGGCTGCGACAGCGTGCTCATCGCCGCAGACCCGGCCGCAGGTGCCGCCTGGCCGGATCCCGTCAACGGAGCGGCCTGGGACGACGGGGCCAACGACGAGCCGGACCACCGGTCGCCGGCGGACATCGTCGAGGCGTTCCGCTATCTGGCGTCCCCGCTGGCGGACCGGCTCGCCGTGCTGGCGTCGCCGTACGAGCAGATCACCATTCCCCTGCTGCACCTGCTGCGGCAGGAACTGCTGCCCCAAGCCACCACGGGCGACATGGCCGAACTGATGGTGGGCGGATTGTTCTCCGCCACGCGGGATGCTCAGGGCCAGGTGGAACTGCGTTTCCAACCGGGAGTCAGTGCGCACTTGCAGGCTCGGCTGACCGAGGAGGACGTCTGGCGGACGCAGGAAGCGCTGTCGAAGCACCTCACCGAGACCATGGGACTGCCGGGGCAGTTCATCGCGGCCGTCTACGATCCCGCCGGCGACGCCGAGATCCCGGCCAGCCTGCGACCGTTCGCCAGAGCTAGCCGAACCGTGCTGGATCTGCTCGGCGTGACCGCGCCGCAATCCTCGCCGCCGGAACCCGCGCCGCGTGAACCCCATGATCCATCGGTCGTGCCGCAGTGGGACGGGCATCCCTCGGCCGGGCAGCGGCTCCTCGCTGTCCAGCAGCTCCTCGCTGTCGAGCAGCTGCTCCAGGCGGCGTTGGACGACTCGCCGGTCAGGCCGCGGCCGAATGTCCTCGTCGTGGTGGGAGAGGCCGGCACGGGTAAGACCACCATCTTGGAAGAGTTCGCACGTCGGATCCGTGAGGTCAGAGGTGCGGAGGTCTACCGGCTGCGCGGACGCTTCCTGGAGCAGGATCTACGCGCATTGCGGAGCGCGCTGCCCCGGGCGGAGGCAGTCCGGTCGGACCGCCTTCGGTTTGTGGTCGTCGACGGAATCGATGAGCAGACGTCGTTGAGCGTCGACGACGTGGTGACGGCATGTGACGACCACCCGATGCTGACCATGGTATTCGCCCTGAGGAAGCGGCCCAGGCTTCGTACTGCGCAGATCGCGCTGACGGTCGAGGCGCCGCCCTACGGATCCCCGGCTCTCACCCCTCTGCTCGAGC
Source organism: Catellatospora sp. KI3 (assembly GCF_029948125.1). Lineage (GTDB taxonomy): Bacteria > Actinomycetota > Actinomycetes > Mycobacteriales > Micromonosporaceae > Catellatospora. The sequence goes on along the minus strand of NZ_JASAMB010000004.1, from coordinate 23,660 downwards.
TGACCGACCACCCCGCCCAGACCGTGTCGGTACAGCTGGCGTACGACGAAAGACACCAGGTGACGGTCGTCGCGTACAGCGCACCCATGCCGCCGAACACGGGAACAGGGCAGCGTCAGTTCGAGGCAGAAGTCGAGCTGCTCCGGGAAACGGCCGCCCATCCCCACATCGCCGACGTGCTCAGCTGGGGGGCCCATGCCGGCCGGTCATTCCTCCACCAGCCGTATCTCGGGGCCGATTCGTTGCTGCGCAGGCGGCTGCCGCTGGCACAGGCACTCGACATCGGTGCCAAGCTGGCCGACGCTCTGAGCTATGCCCACTACGTCGGCATGAGGTTCGGATCGATCACTCCGTCGAACATCGTGCTCGTGGACGGTGAGCCCGTGATCACCTCCTTCTACCTGCCGTCTTGGGGTCAATCCCCGCCGGGGGGCCCGCTCGCGGCCCCGGAGCTTCTGCGCGGCGCAGAGCCCACCACGGCCAGTGACGTATACGAACTGTGTACGTGTCTGCTGCTCAGCCTCGACGACAAGACCGTGGACGCGCCCGGAAGCCGCCCCGGCCATCCCGGCGGCGGTGATGCCATCATTCACCGAGCGCTGGTCTCGCTGCTCATGTCGGGCCAGTCCCTGGCGCCGGATGCCCGACCGGCAGCGGCGACGCTCCGGGATCAGTTGTACGAGCTACGGCGGCAGGTGGCACGCGGCAGCAGCCAATCCGGCCTGTCCGCGGCGCTGTCGACCCTGTACGCGTTCTCCGAACTCGGCACGTCAGTGCGGATCTCCGCAGGCGATCTCTTCGCCCGGCAGACCCACCTGGTGATCGGATTCAGCGACACCTTCGACACCTCGACGGAGCAGGACCGCATCATCAACAGTAGGAGCCTCCAGGGTCAGCTTCTACGGCGCGTCTACGAGGATCAGCCGGCGAGTCTGGACAGGGCGATCGAACGCGCGCTCGCGGGCAGATCACCGGTATCCACGGAGCCACGGTCGGCGAAGCCGTACGGCAAGCTCCATCGTTACCCGTTGGGCACCGTTGCGGTGCTCGCCCACGGCGGCCGGTCCATCTTCGCCGTCGCCTACAGCCGTATGAGCAACGACCTGGTGGCCAGGTCGAACTATGAGTTCCTCCGGATGAGCCTGGACAACCTCTGGAGCGCGGTTCGCCGCCATGGCAGAAACGACGTCGTCGCGATGCCGGTCATCGGATCGGGGCTGGCGAGAGTGGAATCCAACGGCCTGCACGATTTCATCAACATGATCATAGGCTCGTTCGTGGAGGCGTCTAGGCGTGAACCGGTATGCCGCCAACTCGATATCATGGTGCGTCCCGTGGACCAATCGGCCATCGACCTGCAGAAGATAGCGAGATTCGTAGGGGATCTCTGAGCAACGTTCAGTCCTGACCGACTCCGAGGGCAAGCAGACCACCTCGAACACCTTTACCGACGGCTGGTGTCGGTCACTGCAGCCCTGCTAGACGATGGTGAGGTTCAGATCGTCGGGCGCTCGGCAAGATCGATGGCATCATGGGGCGATGAGTGATGGTGTCGACGGCGTGATTGCGAGGGTGCTTGACTGGGAGCCCGGAGCTGAGAAAGCCCTGATCGCCGCCGGACGGAAGGGGGCGCGCCGCGTCTTCGACCTCTACTACGGCAGGGCCAAGACGAGGCTGGTCGCCAAGGCCACCGGCCGGGAACTGGTCGACGGCTGGTCGGCTGCTCTGCACGTCGCGGCCACGCTCGCACCCGAGGAGTTCCTCGCCCGGCTCCCGGGCCGCGTCGGCACCACCGAGATCGTGATCCTCGGCGACATCGACGACTCGCGGGCTACGGACATCCTGCGCGAGCAGGCCGAGCACGAGGACTTCCTGCACCGTGTCAACGCGGTGAGGGCGCTGGCCAAGCACACCGCCCCGGAGAGCCGGGAAGCGGTCGAGAAGGTCCTCGCTGATCAGGATCTCGTGGTGCGCAGCGCCGCGATTCGCTGCGTCGCTGACCGGGATCCCGGCCGTGGCATCGCCCTGTACGAGGCGTTCCTGCGGGAGTCGGGCCTCACGCCTCTGCTGGGGCAGGAGGCGCGGTGGGTGTTGTCGTACCTGCGCGAAGGCCGGCAGATACCGCGTTCTCCTTGGTGAGGTCGGCGAACCGTGGCTCGGTGATGACGAAGTCCTCGTCGAGCTTCGCGACGAACGCGTCGACGTGGTCCGCGCATCCGTGTCGCAACGCCCAGCCGCGAGGCGCGCCGAGGAAGACGACCAGGTCGTGGTGGACTCGGCCCAGCAGCCCGGGCAGGGCGGACCGGGGGTGCCTTCGGGAACGAGTCGTGGCCCCGTCGCTCGGGTCACCGACCCAAGCGACCGGGGCGACAGGTGTCGTCGTGGGTCAGCTGCGCGAAGAACGGCAATGGCCGCCACAGCGACGTCGATACGATCACCCGGTACGCCCGGCCCGCCGGCGTGACGCCCGGCGAGTCGACGGCGGGCAGGTCGACCTCGAGGCGCCCTCGTCGTCCAGGACGGCCTTGAACGCGGTCGGTGCCAGCATCAGCTGGTCGGCGGGGCTCCGGAGCGCAACCGGCATCTAGAAGACGATGTGGCCGCGCGCCGGAACCCCGTCAGCGATGGTGATCCTGCCGCGTACGGTGACGACGGCCAGGGCCGTAGGGAACGTCATGGTCGGCGATTCTGCCGACGGCGTCCGCTAATGTCCGTGCTCTTGTGGAGACGCCGATCGTGTGGGACGACGTGTGCTGCTCCAGCGCGCTCCAGACGGCTCCGTCGCCGGTATTACTTCAGGTTGTAGCCGTAGGCCCGTCGATTCGCGCCCCAGCTGCACGAGGATGTGGAGAGAATCCCGGAGCCTGCATTCTCCCAGGTTCCGTAGCGAATGTAGTAGCTCCCCAGGACCTCACACTGCGTCCACGACTGGTATTCCCCTGTTCCCCCGCTGCAGACTGCATAGGAACCCCGGGCATCGAACGGACCGGCCTGGCAGCCGCTGGGAACGGCTTGGGCCGGCGATGCGAATGTCATAGCGAGGGGGACAGCGGCGAGCACTGCTCCTAATCCATAGGCTAGCCGACGGATGCCCATAAAAGATCCTCTCCGTAGCAGGTAGCTTACACTCTGTTATGGAAATCTATGGCTGTCAATGATCAATAGTGAATGAACTGCGCCGCGCTCGATCGGTCCATGCCGTACGGCGATACGAATGCCTTCTCGGGTCAGACCATCGAGTGGGCGTTGGGGCTCTGGCTGCCTCGCCCCAACGCCCGGCTTCCGTCACCTGTCCAGCAGCCGGATCTCCTCGAACTCTCGCTCGTTGGTGTCCACGCAGCAGTCGGCGCCGTCCTCGAAATCGCCGAGGAACGAGTGCATGTCGTCCCAGTGCTCCGCCTTGTGGCCCACGATCTCGGCCGGGTCGATCGGCTCGTCGGGCTTGAGGCCGAGCGCCTCGCGGAACACGTCGATCGGGATGTCGCGCACCCAGAATTCGACGAGCTCGGTCCGCCAGGACACTCGCACCATAGCGGCCTTGACCGGTGCCGCCACCGCTGGCTTGAGGGAGGGGTAGGAGGGGTCGCTCATGGTGTCTCTCCAGTTCAGCAAGGGGTGTTGTGCTCGGCGAGTTCGCCGATGCGGATGGCCTGCAGCACGCGCTCGCATTACCCGAGGGCGTAGCGCTTGCAGTTGCCGCAGTGCTTGTGGGTGCAGCCGGGCAGCGGCCTCTCTCGGCGGGCCCCGAAGGACCATCTCCATAGGTGGCCGCGCCCGCGGGCGCCGCCACAGCCGGTTATTTCTAGACGGGGATGACAGTCGGGACGTCGGTGCCGGTGTAGCCGTTCACCGGCAGACCGGAGAGGTAACGTATGACCGTTTCGGTGCGGCCGACACCGACCCGGTATGTGTGCAGGTGCGGCTTCCGCCAGTGCGGACGTCGCGTGGCGCCCGTGCCTGTGCCCGCGGTCTGGCTGCGGGCGACCCGAGCGGCTTTCCACGACCGGATCGCGTCGCCCAGGCGGTATCCCAGGTCGTACGCGGTGACGGCCCTGCCCTGCCAGCGGTGCTTCTTGGAGTGGCCGGCCGCTGTCCGGCGGATGTCGGGATCGACGGTGCACGTGTACAAGATCGGGGCGATGCTCGTGCGCAGCAGCGTTGCGACGTCCTCTGCCGGCATGTTGCTGGTGTGGTCGGTGAAGTGCCTCTGGACGTCGGCGATGAGCTCGCCCAGCGTTGCCGTGGGACCGGCGAACTTCAGGTTGAACCGGCTGAACTCGATCTCCGACATGTCGGCGTCGGCCGAGTGGTCTGCGGCCGGATGAGGCAGTCGCGGAAAGAGCAGGACAAGGTGCTGTCGCTGTGGGTGGTGGGTGCTGCAGAGAACCGGGTCGTCGCCGTCGTATCGCGAACCGGAGACGAAGAACCCGCGGACCTGCATCGTGCGTCTCGAGTTGCTCGTGAACAGGATCGGTGAGGGCAGGTGGATGTAGGGATTGGGGTGGGGTAGCCGGCGCAGCACCTCGCGGTGGATGACGTCGCCGTCACCGAGGTTGCCCAGGTCGTGGGCCAGGTCGGCGTCAAGCCGGTAAACGATCTTGTGGTGCTCCCAGAGGCCCAGCTGCAGCATGGTCTTCAGGTTGGAGACGTAGGTCGACCTGCCGCCCAGTACAGCGAGCAGCTCGCTGTACTGGGCCAGGCCACGTGGCAAGGTGATGGTCGTGTCGGCGGCGAGCTGCCGTTCCAGATCGGCGATGTCTGCGCGAGTAACACCGCACATGACGAGGTTCTGAAAGTAGCCCTGCCGGATCCCGGCGATGGCCTGGGCGGCCTGGACCGCTTCGCGGGAAGAGCTCATGTCGTGGCTGCCCGGCGGCAAGAATGATGGTGCATAGAGGCTCCTCGGCTGGCGCGCGACCAATCGGTCGCGAGAGCTGCAGGGAGAAGTGATGTGACGTGCTGACCGCCCTGGTTTCGGAAACAGCCGTGTCGGTCCCGTTGGGGATCTCCGGCGACTGCTGGTCCGCAGGGAGCGGTGGTGGGTAGGTTCGGGGCCGCGCGGAGCGTCTTCTCTCGCGCTCCGACGTGGTAAGGCCCACCAGGCGTCGGCCTCTGGTGTCAGCCTGGCCGAGCAGGTCGGTTCGCAGCCCTTCCTGGCAGCATCAGCGCGCGATATCTGACGTCCAGGTGCAGCTCGACCGCGACGGTCATAGTGCCCAAGCCCTGCGGGCAGACGTACAGATGCAGCCGGGCGACGGCGGCGCCGTGGTCCAGGTTCGGCGCCGACCGGAGGAAGTCACTGTCCATCGGCGGACCAGGTCGGGGCCGCCTCGGCTGTGCCGAGGTGCCGCCACCGACCGTCCCGCCAGAACTTAGTACCTCCTGGGCATGGCAGAACGGGGGCAAACGGAGGCGCCGCCGCCTGAAGCTGGCAGGCAGCGCCGCCGGAGAAGTCGCGGACCGGCCCACCGCAGGCGTCGATGGCGATGGCTGACGCCTGCGGTGGGCTCTGGTCAGTGGGCTGAGACGCGCAAAGCCGAACCGCTGACGTACATGCCGTGTTCGGCTACCTCCTCTGCGTAGTGGCACTGGGCCGAGGTCAGCGCGTCGGTGAAGTCGAGACCCTCTGCGTGGGCTGCATGCATCAGGGTCGCCAGCACGTCGCTGAGGTTCGCCTGGCGTCCCCAGAATCGACCCTGGACCAGATCGGTATATGTGTCCAGGATGCGGGCCCCGAGCTGGGCCTCGTCGTCGACATAGGTCATGGCCCTCACTTTCAGGTGTCTGGCAGGGCCATCGATCAATGAGCGGACTCTGTCTGGCCGCGGAACCCCAACAATGCCGCCACCACATCTGAAGCGATGACGACCTGTCCGGCGTCCCGACTGCGGTCGTCGATGGCTCGGTCAGCTGAGCCGCTTGCGGTGAAAGACAGCGGCTGGTGATGGTGCCCACGTCAGGGTGCTGTCGTCGAACCTTGCGATGAGCAGAGGGCCGTAGTCGGTCACCTTCTCCACCCACGTCGAGACGTCACGAGTGAGGTCGTCAGGATCCGGGAACGGGTGAGCGGTCAGGACACCGTCCTCGAGCAGACCGTCGGGGAGTGCTTCGTGCATCGAGCGGATCGAGCGAATCAGCTGCCGGTCGACATCGTCGCGGGTGGCACCGACGATGAGTTCCGGCGATGCGTCGCTTGCAGACGACCAGTCGAGCACCGCATAGTGTTGACGAGGGTCGAATAGCATGGTGTTCCTCCGGTTCGGCAGCTATCGGGATGCCTTCGTGAGTCAGAGGGAGTTGTGGATGGTGCTCGCCAGCCCACGCAGCGCTTCCGGGATCCGGCCCTGGAGCGTGCCGCCGAACGGGCTGGTGGCCGAGTCGAACAGCACCACCGGTTCGCCGCCACGGATACGTTGGATGTAGAGGTCACGGCCAGCGACAACAGCGGTGAGCGTCCGCACCTCCCGACGGTTGGGGTGCCGGCTGATCGGCCGGCGTTCGGTGGACCTGGCGACTTGCGCGATGGACTCGCTGTCGAACACGCCCCACCCTTCGTTGAGCAGACACAGGCCGTAGACGTTGGGGCCGACGCTGGCGAGGAAACAATGGCGCGCGGCGGCATTGACGGCAGTCGCCACGGTGAGATTCTCCAGAAACTCCGGCAGAATGTGGTGTCCTTGCAGTAAGGGGCTGTTCACTGCGGCGATGGTGTCGCTGCGGCGTCGCAGGACTAGCAACTGCGGTCGTGCGTCCTAGCCCTGCCGGTCCGCTGCCGCCTCAGCGGCTAAAAGGAAGTCCATCAGGACGTCTTGGCCGGTCATCGGCTTCTCCCTTGTGCTGCTAGCAGGCGTTCGATCCGTAGCTGTGCCTGGATCGGGTAGGTTCGTGGTCTTTGCTCGTCGGGTACGTCGATGAGCTGGGCAGCCGGCAGCTACCGGAGGCCGGACGCCCCGCCCAGGCGAGATAGGTCCAGCGGGTCGGGGTGAGGCGTCACGCACCGGCAGGTGCTCCAGGTCGTAGAGGCTGTTAACACTGGTGTGCTGATCGGTTGCACGTGTCGAGTGCTTGCCTGGCATGGTCGGTGTCCGTTCGTGCGCCGGGTCTGCCGGACGCGGTGGGACCGCGCCCGGCGTCCAGTGGCGGGCGGGCGTCAGGACGGCGGCCGTAGGGCGCTGTGGGCCATGAGCCGATCGAGGTCGGTCAGCCGGGCCAGCACCGTGGCCTGGCAGTCGGCCAGGCTGATCGGGTTCGGTCGGCCGTGGGCGTGGTCGTCGGCGCGCAGCAGCAGCGACCGCCACGAGGCGAGGATCTCCCGGACAACCTGGACACCGCCTGCGGGCAGGTGCGGGCAGGCGTCCTCGGCCCGGACCCAGCCGTCGGCCATGAGCCGGTTGTTGGACGGACTCCACAGGTTGGCGTCGATCTCCTGCGCGTGGCAGTTCATGTCGACGGCGTCGGTAGGCAGACGCAGCGTCGGCAGCGGCAGGCATCCGGGAACCGGGTGGTCCTCACCGAGCGACATCTGCAGGCCCGACAGCGTTTGCCGCAGCGCCGTGGTCGCTTCGGCCAGGCACTGTTCCGGGCTGGCTGTACGGGGCATGGGCATAGTTGTCCCTGAATAGGTGAACGTAAGCGTGGGGTGCTGAGGCCGCGGCGGCGCATGGCCAGCTAAGGTGCGGCGGTCAGGTTTGGTCCGGCTCGCCGGCCAGGACGTCGAGCAGCAGACGACCTGCCGGTGCAGGCCGGGTCGGCCGGACGCGCGGCCTGGGTTCCGGGTAGGCGTGCTTGGCCAGCAGCCGGTTGGCGGCCAGCGTGGTGTCGTGGCGTTCGACGTCGCCGGGTTCGGTCAGCTGGTAGCGCAGGTTGCGGTATCGGCGCATGGCGCCGTCGATCCCGTCCCGGGTGAGGACCTCGGCCACAGCGGTGCGGACAGCCTGCTGGCTGGAACCGTGCACGTCGGCGAGCATGAGGACTCGTGCGATGGTCTCGATGTCGGCCTCGAAGGCGACCCGGACGGTGACGCTCACCGCGCGGGCACCAGCACAGCGCCGGGCCGTGTGGGGCCGGCATCAAACAGATGTCGTCGGGCGTGGTGCAGCAGGCGCAGGAGCGTGACGCGTACGGCGATGTCGTAGGGCATGCCGCCGGTGTCGACCTGGAAGTGGACCGCGGTGGCGGCTGGCCAGATGCCGTCGCTGGGCAGCGGCGGGGGAAGGCGCAGCGGTGTGCGGTTGGCGTCGGTGTCGGCGTCGCCGTTGAACGTGATGGCGGCGGTGAGGTCGACCTGGGGGTCGCCGGTGCCGTCGGGTCCGGCGATGACGATGCCCAGGCTGGCGCAGGCGTCGACGATCTGCGCCCAGGCTGCGGCGTATGCGCTGCGGAGCTGCCGGATGACGAAGGAGGAAGCGTGTGTCATGTGATGATCTCTTAAGTTGGCGATAGGCGGTCGGGTGAATAGACCTACTGGGTACTGCGAGCGTCGTATGACGTGGGCGTCAGGTGGCTGGCGCGAGGAGGTCGCCGGCGCGCACGCGGCTCGACGCAGACGTCGTGCGGTGCCCGCGGCGGGCGAGGAGGAACGGCGTCGGCCGCACCTCGGCCCGGACCGGGCAGGAGGGCGCCGACGTCGGGGATCCTTCATCGTCGGTGCCGGCGGCCGCGACGGCGGTCAGATGACTGCTGCGGCGCTGCCGGGTGGGTGCGAGGTAGTGCTGGCTGATCGCGTCGAGGTCGTCGGCTGCGGTTGTCAGCGCCGCTGCCAGCTGCTCCAGGTCGTTGAAGGTGAAAGACCATGGCGCTGACGGGCAGAGCAGTTGCAGCAAAGCAGCGGCTCGTCCTGCAATCGATGCCGCCTGGCTCGCGATCGGCTCCGGCTCCGGATCTTGCGCTGACTCCAGGTCGGGCAGCGGCTCCGGATCGGGCGCCGTTGACTCAAGCGGAGCAGGACCCTCGGGGATCGATGCGGTGCTGGCTGGTGCCGGGTCGGCGGCGAAGCGCAGGCTCTCCACCTGCGGCACCGCGGCCGAGGGCATACCGGGTTGCGGGCTGTCAGGGCCGGCGGTGAGTGCTGTGGCGGTGCTGGACTCGGCAGCCAGCACACGGTGCAGATGCTCGACGACGACCCTGATGTCAGCGACGGCGAGGTTCAGCGCGGTGAGGGCCAGCTCGGCCTCGGCGACGTCGATGCTGTTGCCGCCGTCGGCCAGCCTCTGACGCAGGGCACCGGTCAGAGCCGCGAGCTGGCGGGCGGTGGTCACGGCAGCGCTGCGAGGTTTGTAGGCGGGGACGCAGGCACGGATGATGCGCATTGAAACTCCCTGTCGGATCGGACAGGGGTTGAGCGGCCCCACGGCCGCTCAACCCCTTGGCGGGTTGTGGCGGCCGAGCTGGTCGGCGGCTCTTCGGCCGGTGGCTACCGGTGTGTCACGTACTCGTACTGCAGGTAGGCATCCGGGTCAGCGGCCGCGCGACTTGCGGCCGGGGCCTGGTCGTGGTGTCGGGTCGGGCGTGGTCGATGATCGGCTGCAACGCCCACCGCATGGCGGCGAGGTTGTGGGCGTGCAGGTCGATGCGGCAGCGACGGCCCCGGTAAGCGAATGCTCCCGTACCCGTCGTCGATCTCGTTGAACACCGATGGCTGTCCGGTTCTGCCGATTGACCGGATGGTCTACTGTCCGCTTGGCGGCTGCCTATCCATTTGCGGGCAGACGATGATGGGACTGCTTCGTCATTTCCGATCTAGGAGATCCAATGATGCGAGAACTGTTCCATCTCGACGACGGCGTCGTCTCCTTCACGGAAGCCGTTTCGCGCGTTGCGGACGCTCTAAGTCCGCTTGGTGCAGCGGCTCGTACCGTCGCTGAGTTATCGGCCCTGGCTGCGGAGCTCAGACAGATCGCGCTAGAGAGGCAACGCACAGAAGCCGTACGCTCAATTTCGCTTGCTGCTCTGGGGCAACGTCAACGGGAGGTGGAACTAGCGGCCGCCGAGATGCGTTGGACGGGTAGCGAGGTAACTTTGTCATCGGCCCAGCTGAACGAAGCGATCTCGCGGCTGACGGTACAGGTTATGGATCGCTACATCTCCGAAGACGAGCGAATGATCGGGCATCAGTCCCTGCAGACCATGGCTAAACTCTCGGTCCAACTCAACCAGGCACGCATCAGCGGTACCGTCAGGTGGTCGGACGACTTGCTCAATGGTGGATGGTTTAACGCCCTGTGGACCAGTATCTTCGCTAGTAGGTTGGAACTCGAGACGTGACCCTGCGTGCGGGATCAGGCGACCACGTCAACGATCCCAGGCTGTCCGTTGAACTTGAGCACGCCATCGACGCAACGTATTCCAGTCACGATTTGCGTGACCGTATATCGAAGGTTGAGGCGGCTCTTGGTGCCAAACCCGTCGGCGCACGGCTCCAATACCTCTACCAGCTGTATCGGGAAAGCAAAACCGTTGCGGGCGTCGCGGAAGCAGATTATGAGCGCGCCAGAGTCGCCCTGGGTACGTTGTGTGACACCTGGGAGTCATTGACGATTGGGCGTCGCAATATTCAGGTACGTCGGGCCATTTCAGGACCGGCTGAGGCGGGGTGGCTGTATCGGGAAAGCTATACGGCCCTTCTGGGGACGAGCTTCGAGATCGGCATTACAGCCGCCCGGATGTTGACCCAAGTGGAGCATGTGATCGGCCTAGTCGATGCGCTCTATCGCAGGATGGCCGACTTGGAACGGGCCATCGCCACGGAATATGGACAGCCAGGGTTGATCTGGTTCCGGGAAGTCGCCTCGAACGAGCCGCCTCGACTGCCAAGAGGGCGGTCCGAGTCCTGAGACCCGCCATACCGTAGCCCGCCGTTGAGCTTGGCGGCGGACTGAAGTTCGGTATCGTCCAAGTGGCCCCACCCAGAAACACATGGCCAGTGCGAATGTAGAGGGAGCCGTCGCGAGCCAGGCGACACATCGGTGAGAAACTGCCAGGATCACTAATGTCGACAGCTCAGCAACGACGGCTTCTCAACGAAATGTCGGGCCGACATTCGCACCGACATAATCGGAGAAACGGAAGATTCACCGAGAACCTACAACGTCCTGACGCTGCGGAGATCCACACCACGGGCAGCGAAGAACGCCACCGGGTCGACCGCATTGGCTTCCGTGGCAGGCTGGCCGGTGTGGGTCTCCAGGTGCAGGTGCGGTCCGGACGAGTGGCCGCTGTTGCCGACCAGGCCGATGATCTGCCCCGCGACGACCTCTTCGCCCACCGACACAGCCGGTCGCTGAAGCATGTGGCAGTAGCGTGTCACAGTCTTATCTGGATGCAGGATCTCGGCATACCAGCCGCAGCCTGGGGTGGACAGGTTGCCGTCGATGTCGCAGGAGCGCGGTGAACCGTCGGCGTTGTAGGCGTTGCACCGGACTTTGATGACGATGCCGGAGGCCGCGGCCCGGATCGGGGTGCCGCGGCCGGCGCCGAGGTCGACGCCGTCGTGGCCGGGACGTGAATCGGTGCGGAAGCCGGAGTTGAGCGGCGCGTCGACGGGCTTGACCCATCCGCTGGCGCTCGTGCACATCCCAAACCCGCCGGGTATCTCGACGCCGAGCACGGCTGCGGTGTCGGCGACCAGCGCGGTGGCGTCAGGCTCCCACTTGGCGTACGCGTTCGGGTAGGCGCTGCGCTGTACGGCCTGGGCGGCCTGCGTGAGCGGCATCTGCTGCCAGCCGTCGATGGTCAGCAGCTTGTCGTAGAACTCGCCTGCGGCGTACCGCGGGTCCATGACCTGTTGCGGGGTTCCCCAGCCCTGGCTTGGCCTCTGCTGGAACAGGCCGAGGGAGTCGTGGTCGTTGGCGGCGCCGAGGTCGCCGAGGTTACGCAGCACGGACTCCTGGATCGCGGTCGCGACCGCGATCACCATCCCGCGTCCCGGCACCTTCTTGTTCGCGCCGACCTGCACGATCGTGGCCACATGGCCCCGCTGCTCGGTGTCGTAGCGTCCGGCCGTGTCGGTGGAGGCGGTGGGGGTGGCAGTGGTCTGCGGGACGCAGGCGGTGGCGGTGCCGCTGAGGCCGACGAGTCCGCCGACGCAGCAGATGGTGACGCCCATGACGGTGGCGACGATGACGCTGATCACGCGGTTGGTCATGGCCGCACGGCCCTGGGCTGGGGGTGCATGAGGTTCCTCCTTGATGTGCCGCGTCGCGTTGCGGCGTTCCTCCCGCGGTGATGTGGTGCGCACCCGCTGCGGCGGGATGCGCAAGGGCGAGACCGGGCCCGCGCCCCATGGCAGGTGCAGGCCCGGTCGGGTCAGTACAGGGCCGTGGTCAGTGGCCGGTTGTGGTCGTGTGGGCGCGTGCCCGCATCTCGGCGGTGACGGGCCGGACGTGGACGTTGCGGTCGGCGCAGGCGGCGTCGATCAGGGCGAGGACCTTCTTGGCCTTGACGACCGCCTGCACACTCAGCTGCACCGGTAGATCACGGGGGAGCACGACGCGGCGATGGGACAGGTCCAGGCGCACGTAGACCTTGACCGCGTCATCGCTGTTGGCGGCGTGGCAGGACAGGACGAGCTGGACCTGGTCCTCACCGGCGGGGCGGGCCACGATGTCGTGGGTGTTCCAGGCGCGGTAGGCGATGTCCGGTGCCAGCCGGACCGCGGCCGGCTTGCCGTGCCGGTAGTACGGCCACAGCCCGGTCCCGTAGGTGATCTGCGGGCTGTCGAGCTCGTAGCCCCAGGCGCCGGCCAGGTCGGCGGCCAACTCCGTGGGGTGGTCGGGCAGGTCCGCCGCTGCCGGGTAGGGGCGCGGGTTGGCGTGATCGGCGGGGGCGGCTATCAGGTCAGTCACGGTAGGTCTCCTTCAGCTGGGCGATGAGGGCGGCGACGGCGCCCCCGCCAGCGGCGGCCGAAGCGGGGGCTAAGCCGGTGTCGATGTAGGTGAACAGGCGCAGTGCGTGCCACGGTTCGGGCAGGAACTCCAGCAGCGACCCGTCGGGGCCGGCGGTCAGGCGCACGCGGTAGCCGCCGGTGACTGCGACGGCCAGGGGCCTGCTACGGTCCAGGTCTCGAAAGTCGGCGGGCATGACGTCCGCGGCTGCCGGTCGGGGCCGCATCCGCGGATGGTTCAGGAACGGGCACAGACGTATGGCCGCGTCGGCGCAGGGTATGTGCATCGGCGGGTCGGTGTAGGTGTTGTGCAGCAGGTTCGCGACGCCGCCGACGAAGGTGAGGTCCCGGGTGATGTAGTGGCTGCAGGCACCGCACAGCTGCTCCCGCGCGCACTCCATGGCCCGCTAACCGTTGACGACGGCGAAGTCATGACGGCCGCCGTCGTGCTCGTTGACATAGGGGACGGGTAGCTGCCGCCGGGCGTCGAACGGTCTGCCGGCCAGCCGGAAGTACAGGTCGCGGCGGTTCATGCTGCCCGCCTGCTGCCGGGAGTGCCGACGGGTCGCTGGACCTCGCGCGGCCGGGCCGCAGACACCGGCACGACGACGGGCCCGGCCTGGGTGATGTCGGTGTCGGTGAGCCGGTGGTAGGACGCCGACCAGGCGGCGAGGACCGCGGTGGTCCACGCGATCTGGTCGGCGGCGGGTGCGTCGCCTGGGGGCATCGGCGGCAGAGCGGCGTCGGCCGCTGAGCGTCGATCGCCGGTCCAGGTGGCGACGGCGTCGGCGACGATCTGCGTCGCCTGCCGGTCGACGGCATCGGGGTCACGGCCGACGATCAGCGTCGGTGTTCCGGCTGCCCAGCCGATGACGGCGTGGCAGCGGCGGTCGTCGCGGGCACGGTGCCGCAGCGGCAGCCCCATGGTCCAGCTGAGAACGGTCCCGGCGCCGATCGCTTTGGCGTGCTGCAGTGCGCTGTTGGCCCGCAGCAGCACCGTGGAGGTGATGGGGCACATCGGCGCGGCATACATTCCGGCGCATGCCGTGACGTCCATGACGACGGTCCGGCCGGGCAGCTGCACCTCGAACGGCTCGCGCAGCCGCGCCAGCAGATCCTTCACGTCCTTGGTGAGGTGTTCGTCGCTGCGGGGCCACAGCAGAGCGAACTCGTCGCGGCCCAGCCGGTAGACGCCCGCACCGCGGTTGCGAGCTGCTTCCCGCAGTACGGCGGCGAGGAGCACGAGGACCTGGTCGCCGGCGCGGTAACCGAAGGTGGCGTTGAGGGCAGCGAACTGGTCGAGGTTGACGATGGCGAGGGTGGCGGCCTTGCCTGCGCGGCTGATCGGCGCGAGGGCGTCGATCAGCGCGCGCCGGTCCGGCAAACCGGTGAGCCGGTCGACGGCCGCTGCCGACGGCATCGGGGTGTTGCGTGGGCGGCGGCATATATCGGCCAGCAGCCACAGGCCGATGCCGGACAGCAGGCCGAAGAGAATCCCGAAGCCCAGCAGGGCGTAAGCGGTGAAGTTGGTGGACACTGGTTCGCATCTCCTCTGGTAAGCGGAGAGAGTGCGAGGGCAGCCGGGTCACATCCGGCTGCCCTCATCTGGAGGAAGGGCAGCCGCAGCCGCAGCCGCGGCAGCGGTCAGGCGGCAGTTCCGCCGCCTGTGTCCGGTCGAAGGTCAGACCGCGGCAGGCAGGTCGACGTGCACCACGCACACGACCGCGTCCCGCAAGCCCCGTAGGTACGCCTCGGCGGCACCGGCGTAGGTCAGCCGCCGACCGAGGGTGTCGCGGGCAGGAACCGACCCGCCGCTGCGCAGCAGCTCGCCGTCGCAGGTGATCAGCGCATGGCCGAACACGGTCGTGGCGGCCGCGTACTGGGCGAAGACCGTCGGTCCGGCTTGCAGGCACATCAGGCCGATGCCGAACAGTTCGGCTGCGACGGTGCCCAGGCCGAGACCGACCCATCTCAGCCACTGGCTGCGGGGATGCTCGGCGATCTGCTGCGGGGTGCCATCGCGCAGCAGCGCCAGCGGCAGCGGCGGGGTGCCGTAGGCGTTGAGGCGGTACCACCAGTACGTCGACTTGCCAGCCGCCACGGCGTGCCGCCGAGCGGCGTCAAGGTCGAGGTCGGCGGTGTGTACGGCTGCGGCCCAGTCACCGCGGCGCAGAAGATGCCGTGAGCACATCGAGTCCGTGACACACGCCGCCACACCGACAGCGGCGAGCTGCCGCTCGACGGCGTTCAGCAGCCGGGGGCCGTAGCCGGTCCGGTCGCTGACACAGACCAGAACGGTGTGGGCGCCCGGGTGCCGGTGCGTGACGTCGGCGGCGCAGCACAGCATGTCCGCCATGTCACTTCACCGTGCCGGTGGCCGAGGCGAACCCGTGGTCGGCTGCAGAGGCTGGCCCGTCGTCGCTGCTGTCGGCCTTGGCCGGGCTGACGGTCCGCGGTCGTGGCTGCCCGGCGACATCGGACAGGTCTACGGGTGTGGCAGCGGCTGCGGCGTTGATCAGCCGTGCGGCAGGCGGCTGCGGGGAGTCCAGCAGCCGCATCGTGCCGGCTTGCCGAATGGACTGCGCCTGACGTGCGCGGATGTCGTGCTTGTCCGCGAACGTCTCCAGGTCCATGTCGGGGTGGGCCATCATCTGCGCCCACAGCCACCGCCACACGTCGTAGTGGTGCTGCTGGTTCGGGATGCGGCGGATCAGATCCAGGGGCGCGTTGGCGACCACCCGGCTCGCGGCGCCGGGCATCGGCTCGAAGTCGCCGCTGTCGAAGTCGTCGGCGATGCTCGGCGGGCTGAGCTGGCCGGCGATGTGGCCGGCCCAGGCAGGAAGGTCGACCTGAGCCATGACCAGTTCGGCGAGCTGGTCGAAGCGGATCGCGCCGGCGATCAGGCCTGGCAGGGTCTGGTCGCCGCCGTGGGCTTCGGTCATCTGCTTCTTGAGGTAGGCCGCCAGCGCGGCGCTGTGCCGGCTGCTGCGGATGCTCTCCCGTGCGGCGTCCAGCGCCGCCCACTTGTCCAGGCCGTCGTCGTAGTAGAACCGCTCGGCGAGCCGTACCGCGTCGGATTCGGTTTTGCGCAGGTCGTCGTCCCAGCGGGGTTTGTCCCGTGGCAGCAGCCCGGCGGCCTTGAGGGCGTCGCGGCGGCGGGCTTCGATGTGGCCGTAGGCGACGGCAAACGCCATGGTTCCGAGGAACCCGAACCCGACGGCCAGCATCGGCAGGTCGAGGTGGCCGACGATGTTGATGCCGACGGCGACGGCCAGCCACACGACCGAGACGATCCGCCAGTACCAGGCGGTTTCGCCTTCGGAGCGGCGCCAGTCGGCGATCGCCATCGTCGCGACGCCGCCGAGGTCGACGACCAGCGCGAACGGCGCCACGATGATCACACGGAGCCAGATCGGGAAGTCGTCGGGCCAGGGCAGGTTCGTGGTGCCGGCCCAGGTCTGGCCGATCCAGGAACCCAGCGCGGCGACGTTGTACAGGGCGCCGGCCAGGGTCTGTGCCTGGCGGCCGCGGATGATCGACATCCTGACCGTCGCCGCGGCACCGGCATCCGGGCGCATCGGTGCGATGGGGCGGTTCGGGCTGTCCGCGTTCTGCGGTGGCGCGCCGGGAAGGGTGGTTATGGACATGGGAACTCCAGTGCTCGAAGGCCGCGTACGAGCGGCAGCGGATGAAGTGACGTGTCGGGGGCGACGCGACCCGCCCGAGGACCCGGACGGGTCGCGTACGGCGGCGTCAGCGCTGCTCGTGGTCGTCTCGGTGCACGACCTTCAGTCCGGATGCCGACGCGACGAACCCGGGCAGATGGGTGGCGCCGACCACGGCCCCCGGGACCGGGATCGGCAGTCCGCGCGAGTCGCGGTGGTCGGTGAGCCCGAGCCGGTCGCAGCAGCCGAGCACCACCGGGACGACACCGGAGACGGCGACCGTCGTGCGGTGCCCGCAGGACAGGTCGAGGCGGTACACCGCCGACAGCGGCACAGCGGCAGACAGAGTGATCATCTTCGCGGTCATCGGCGCTCCAGGTCGGTCCCGGACAGGGCCGCGAACACGACCGCGCATTCGCGGTTGATCTCCGTGGCGATGCGCTCGAGAGCCTCGACGGCGGCGAAGACGCCCGTGTCGTCGGACGGCATCAGGTCCCGCGGTTCCTGGTGCATCAAGCAGATCCGCACCGCCTTGTGGCCGACCAGCAGCCGCGCGGTCAGGACACCGCCGCCGTCGGCGCCGTCGTTGTCTGCGGTGCGCCACATCCGGACCTGCCGCAGCGCACCGACCGCCTGCCAGACCCCGGGTGCGTCGCCGTCGTTGAGGCCGGTGAGCAGGTCGACGAGCTGTCCAGCGGTCGTGGCCAGGGTGTCGCGGCACAGGGTGTCGTCGATGCCGTAGCGGGCCGCGGCGCCGGCTTCCAGCCACGCCGAGCACGCTTCGGCGTCGAACCGCAGCCGCGGAGCCTGCATGACGGGAACCGCGGCGAGGCGGGACGCGAGGCTGGCCGCAGCTGCCCGGCCACGCCACACCGGGAGCCGCGTCGCACGGTTCAGCAGGTGCTGCAGCTCGGTGCGGTCCTGCAAGCTGAGCGTCCGCAGCAGCAGTTCCCTCGGCGGGCGCGCGTCGGCGCTGCTAGGGGACAGGATCATGGGGTCACCGCCGGGCGCCGCGTGATGCACAGGTCACACATGAAGCCCTGCGGCATGAGCTGGGCGGTGTTGGCGACGGTCGGTTTCGCGCAGCTGACGCACGGCACGGTGCCGTCGGCGGGTTCCTGGTGCCGGTGGTGTTCTGTCTTGTCGGGTTCGGGTGGACGGGTCACGTGGGCTCCTCACACGGCGAGGGCGCCGTCCACGTGGACGGCGCCCTCGGAGAGCGATCAGGAAAGGTCAGACGGTGATGCCGTGCAGCAGCGCGGCGGCGCGGACGTCGGTGAGGTCCGGCACGGCCCGTCCGGCGATGTCGGCCAGCGTCACCGCGACCCGGGCGACGGCGGTGTACTGCCCGGCGGTGATCCGGTCACGGGCCAGGCGCCGTCGCAGGCGCTGCAACGCGGGGCCGTCCCAGCGCGGCGGTGTCCGCAGGTCGTGTCGCAAGTCGGCAGCGCGGCGGAACGGCAGGCCGTTCATACGGGTCCGGGCCCGCCAGGTCGCGGCCACGACCAGGCGCCGCAGGCCGGCCAAATCCTTGCCGGCGATGCCGTAATGCGGGCACGGCAGCGCTGCGTCGAGGTCGATACGCAGGTCGGCGAACTGCGTCAGCGTCGCGGTCCGGCAGCGGTAGGTGAGTTGTTCGGCCTCGGCCTGGCGGCACGGACGGTCCAGAAGATGCGCCAGGCATCCGCAGGGTGTGGAGGTGAACACAGCCTGGAAGCGCGCCGGCCACGTGTGACAGCCGTCCTGGCCGTGGTGGGTGATGGAACCGGTGGTCATCGCCGCGACCAGCGCGGCGACGGTCTGCGGGTCGTACCGGCCGGCCTGGTCCAGGACCAGCACTTCGGCGTCGGCCAGCGATATCGCACCCGGCTGGTGCGGGTCACCGCAGCCGAGCAGGTCGCCCGGCCGGGCGGTGTGGTCGCGGCGGACCAGTCTCGGCCGACACAGCCGGCCCAGCCACAGCTGGTCGGGTCGATGCCGCCAGACGGCGGCGACGCGCTCGGTCTCGCGGCGCGACAGCGTGGTGGCCAGGCCGGCGACGGCCTCGGCAAGGGGGCTCCGGACGGTGCCTGTCCCGCCGGTCAGGGCGAGGTGGTGGCCGCCCACGGCGGCTACGGCGACACCGAGCCAGGCAAGGGTCGGCGCGGTGAGGTCGCCGCAGAGGCGGTCGGGCATGGCGACGGTGAGGTGGTCGTCCTGTCGCGGTTCGGTGAGCAGCAAGATCGTCCTCCGTTCGAGGAATGGCGAAAGGGGTGCAGCGCGCAGGCGCTGCACCCCTTGGGCAGGTAGAAGGGCGTCGGCGGGGCGGTGGTCGGTCAGGCCGGCAGGGCCAGGTGCAGGCCGGAACGGACCCGCCACACTCCGGGCGTGATCGCGGCCAGCGGGTAGGCGGGTACGTGGTCGTGTTCGGTGATCTGCTGGTCCGGGTTGAGTACTCGGCCGTCGTCGCCCAAGATCGCCTGGCAGCCGTCGCCCGCGACGCACGTTCGCGCGAGCGGCTCGAAACCGATGCTGTAGGTCGTGCCACCCGCGGCGGTGACCAGCAGGCCGAGTTCCCCGAACGGCGCGACCTGCTGATGAGGGCCGAAGTTCAGCGACATCAGTACCGTGACCATCGCGACCCACGACGACTGGGCGTCGACGTGGAAGCGGCTGGTGTCGCCGTAGCAGGACGCCAGCGCCAGCAGACGGTGCTGGACGGCCGTGAACACCGCGGCGGCGTCGCGTTCGACGGTGGCCGTCAGCTGCTGCGGCAGGTAGTCGAACGCCGGCACCTCGGCGACGACGGTGTCGTCGTCGGGGAAGCCCTTGGGCAGCAGGTTGATCAGCTCGACGACGATGTCGGCGCAGACACCCCACTGGGTGGCGCGGCCGCATGCGGCCTGCAGGATGGCGTCGAGCTGCGGCGCCGACAGCAGCCAACTGTCGGCGTTGAGTTTGTTGCCGGGTCCGAAGTCGCGCGGCGACTTGCCCTGAGCCTCCAGCAGCGGCGTGTAGACGCCGGTAATGACCAGGCGCAGCACGTCAGCGGGACTGGTCGCGTCGTGCAGCGACCGGAGCAGGGCGTCGAGGTCGACCGGATTCAGACGAGCCCGTATGGGTGCGGCAGGCAGTGCGAACATGA
Source organism: Catellatospora sp. KI3 (assembly GCF_029948125.1). Classification (GTDB taxonomy): domain Bacteria; phylum Actinomycetota; class Actinomycetes; order Mycobacteriales; family Micromonosporaceae; genus Catellatospora. The sequence goes on along the minus strand of NZ_JASAMB010000004.1, from coordinate 3,991 downwards.
TTCTCCGTAGGGTCGGGATGCGGCGCCGGACGCGAGGGGTCCGGCGTGCACGCCGGACCGGTCCACGGATCGACGCCACAGCTATAGACAGCTCTGTGGATGTAAAGGACATCGGGCGCCGCCCGGCAGGGTGGCGCGCGTGGGCCGCAGGCGGTGTGCGAACGCACCCGCCTGCAGCCGCTGGTTCGAGCCGGAGTCAGACGGAGGTCAGCGACGTACGACAGTCAGCAGCCGCTTGTGGGCCGTGGTCTTCTTGCCGTCCTGGTCGCCCTCGAGGGCCTGGCTGGCACGCCACGCCTGCTCCGTCATCGTCTTGGGCGCCCGGACACCGCGGCCCCAGTCGAGGAACTCCGTGATCGACCGCTCCGCGGCGTAAGCGTTACGGCCGACGTCCTCGGCGTTCGTCTCGAACCGGGTCGCCATACCTTCGGCGAACCTGCGGTATTTCGCCTTGACCTTGTCGGACTCCTCGTCACCCGGCGGCGTCCACAGGTCCGCGACGACCTGCAGGTACTCGTCGATCGCCAGATCGGTCCGCAGCAGCATCTCCTGCTCGGCGGCGAACGACTCGTAGTACTTGCGCGACAGCCGCAGCGTCTCCTCGGCCTGCCGGATCCGCTGCAGCGGGTCACCGACATGCGGGGTGCTCCACCGCGCGACCGCGTCACGCAACGCGAACCGCTCGGTGTTGCCGCACGCCACCCGCCACGGCGTGACGACGGCTTCGAAACCGGTCAGGCCGTCGTGGGAGTTGAACGCGGCAAGGAACGGCGCGACGACGTCGGCCAGCCCTGCCGGGTCGATGACGATCGTGTCGGGCAGCCTCATGGTGACGAACACGCGGCGCCCGCCGCGCAGCGCGCCGGCGCTCTCCCAGATCACGTCGTTGCGTCCGACGAGAGCCTGCAGGAATTCGAAGATGTCGCGGTTCTGCACAACCTCGTACCGGTTGCCGACCACACCGAGACCGGCGTCGGTGTCGCGCCGCACCGTGACGTTCTGGTCCTCCAACTCGTGCAGGATCCCGTCGGGGGTGCGGAACTGGACCGGGAACTTCTCGACCGTGAAGTCGATCGCCCCGGCCTTCAGGACCTTGTCGACGTCGGTGGTGCCGCCCTCGATCACGGTTCCGAGCTGATGCCACGCCGGCGTCGACGTATACAGGGCCGCGCGGTCCGTCGACAGGTCCAGGCCGTGCTGCGGCAGGACCAGGCCGTTGTCACGCTGGATCCAGATCTCGCCGTTGTCCCAGCTGCCCGGGTCGCTGACCCGGTAGCGGCCATCGCCGAGCGCCACCAGCTTGCCGGCGTCGATCCGTGCCTGCAGGTCCGCGCGCTGCCGCTCGCCGGAGGCCAGCTGCCCAGCCCGCTCGGCGGCGAACGCGGTGTTCACGTCGACCGGGCGGTCGACTGCTACGGTTGTCATCGGTCTGTACTCCTACCAAGAGTGGCCATTGCTCCACCGGCCTCAAGCGTTGGCGCGCTTGGGGCCGTTTTCGTCCGGCGGGTGCCGGACTGGTGACCCGGCCGTGCCGGGTACGTACAGGCCGAAGCCTGTACCGCGGCGCCGTTGCCGCATGTCGTCTGCAGGTGCAGGGACGGGCTCACAGCGGCGAGCACCGTGGAACCTCACCGAACAGGTCTGTGATCAGCTGCCGGGCGCCGGGAAGGCCGAGTCGCGGACCTTCGTTCCATTCGACGTCCCACCGTCCCGAGCTGCGGACGGCGAAGTCGTCGCCGAGCAGCTGCCACGCCCGCAGAAGCACCGCGGTGACAGCCAGGTCGTAGCGCTCCCGCCGGGTGTGGCAGGTTCCGGTCCGGGGCGGAACCCGCTGGCCGTGGATCAGCGGCGGGGGCAGCAGCAGCGGCGTGCCCTGCCGGCCGGTGGCGGCGTCGCCGTTGACCGCGATCCCGGCATGTGAGTCCAGCACCGGTACGCCGAAGCCGTCCGGGCCGCACATTCCGATGCCCAGCTGCCCGACGGCGAGCAGGATCTTCTGTGTGTCGGCGAGCAGGACCGGCCACATCAGCCGGTACCGGGCGGTGGTGACGTCGGCACCGAAGCTGTGGCTGTAGCTGCTCATCCGTTCACCTGCTCGGTGGTGTTGAGGATGTGCAGGGCCTGGACTAGTGGTATGCCGTCGACGGTCACGGCGGCGCGGTCGTCAACGACCCGGACCTTCGTGTCGGGTCGCAGCCGGGAGGACTGCCCGTTGGTGAACGGCACCACCCACCGGCCGCGGCTCTTCCACGGCGCGGCAGCCACGGTCTGGATCCCGTCGGTGAAAGCGACCTCGGCGCCGGAGGTCAGCATCGCGGGGGTGCGCAGGTCGTAGCCGTCGGCGGCGCGGATCAGCCAAACAGCCACCGTCGCGATCATCGGCACCGTGCCGACGAGGTAGCTGACGGTGACCCTGCCGCCGGTCAGGACCTCGATCACCGTGGCGGGCACCCACGTCGAGCCGACGTTGAGGTGGACGGGCTGCTGCGCTGCGAACGGTGCCGCGGCAGCGAAGGGCGTGCGTATGTAGGTCATGGTGCGGGACTCCTTTGGCGAAGGAAGGGAAGTCCGGGCACGGCCGACTGGCCGTGCCCGGTGCGCGCTGCTGCGCGATCGGCCAGGCGCGGCCGGAGTTCTGGAGCAAGTGCTGAAGGTGGTGGCGCACAAGGTGCAGGCAGCCCGTTGGGCAGCGACCTCACCAGGTCCGCAGGACCACGGGGTATCGGCATCAGCGACGTCGCACCAGGGACGCGAAAAGCCACGTCGGGCAACGCGGCTGAAGGGGTGAAGCCGTTCCGCTGACGCGAACCCGGGCTTCACCCCTTCAGGTCACTGCACGATCAGGGCGACCAGCCGGTCGTCGGCTGACAGGTCCTGCAGTGCCGAGCGGGTCTTCGAAATGAACTCCCAGACCGTTGCCAGTGGGGAGTTCGGGCGGCACTCGAACAACACGCCGTGGCGGTCGACGATGGCGTTGCCGGGCACTGCCACCTGGTAGCCGATCTCGGCGTACGCCTCGCAGCTGACCTGCAATGCCTCCAGGTGGTCCAGGGGAAGGTGCATGAGGCCACGACCGGACCTGTTGTAGATCTCCATTGCGGCGACCCTCGACTGGGACTGGTAGTCCCGGTGGGCCTGCGCCAGGGTGTAGCGATCATCGGGCGTGCTGCGGTGCCGGTCGATGAAGTGCGACAGCGGCTTGGCAGCTTGGGTGCCTTTGACGACCTGGTTCCACACGTGCCAGCGGTTGCGGGCGACGTCGTACCCGTACTGCGCCATCCAGTCGAGGTTCAGCAGCCGTACCGGCGCTCCCGCGGCCAGATGCTCACGTGGGGCGACCAGCTCGCCCCGGCTACGGCGGCGTGCCGTGTGAACGAAGTGGGGATGGAGTTGGCTCGCGTCGCGGGAGCGGAGAAGGGCCTGCGAGCGGGGAAGCAGGCTGACCGCGGATATGAAGGCAGCCTTGGCTGCGTTGGCCACCTGTTCAGTGGGCACGTCCGCGCAGATGCAGACAGTGACGATCTGGGCCATGAGGGCTCCTTCTGCGTGCTCGCACGCGAAAACGCACCGCCGGTAGGGCGGTGCTGCAGGCAGGGTGAGGTGGCGCGGTGATGTCACCGCGCAGGCGCCGGTCAGGGACCGGAGTGGGATGTTCGCCGACGTTGTGGTGGCGGGCCGACCGGCTTGTGGCGGGTGGGCGGATGCGACCGCAGGTCGTGGGCGGACAAGCCCAGGGGTGGTGCGTCAAATTGTCTCTAGGAGATGGATCAACCGTAAGGTGCTCACCCAACACACCTCACCGACCGACACGACCGTCACCACGCTGACCTGCGGCGCTGCGAAACCTCGACCCCGACCGTCGGCGACCGCCGACACAGCCACACCCCTGCTGACCTGCTGTTGACCACCTGAACAAAGATTTCCTGCGGCCAACGCCGCAACGCCGCCGATCGACGCCCGCACCGACGCCGGATGGCCGCCGCCAGAACAG
>NZ_JASAMB010000039.1 GCF_029948125.1 Catellatospora sp. KI3 | reverse complement strand
CACAGCGTCCTGGGCCCACGACCCGAACTCTCTGGAAGGCCAGGAGGAGTTCCGGAAGATCATGGCGAACTACGAACCGCCGTGGCGCGCCGACAGCACCGCGACCCTGGCCGCCACCGCCTGCTCCGGCGGTATGGCCGGGACGTACCCGTGCAAGAACGTCGACCTGCTCAGCGTCCTGCCGCTGGCCAGCATGGGCGGCGGCAACGGCAACAGCATGTGGGGCTGGACGGACTCCACCACCGGAAAGGAGTACATCATCTTCGGCCGGACCACCGGCGCCGCGTTCGTCGACGTGAGCAACCCGACCACCCCGGTCTACCTCGGCAACCTGCCGTCGTACAACGGCACGTCCAGTTCCTGGCGCGACATCAAGGTGTACGCCAACCACGCCTTCATCGGCGCGGACAGCATCAGCAGCCACGGCATGCAGGTGTTCGACCTGACCCGGCTGCGCACCGTGACCACGCCGCAGACGTTCACCGCCGACGCCCGCTACACCGGCTTCGGCAACTCGCACACGCTCTCCGTCAACGAGCAGACCGGCTACATCTACGCCGTCGGCACCAACACGTGCAGCGGCGGCGTGCACATGGTCAACGTGCAGAACCCGAAGTCGCCGGTGAACGCGGGCTGCGTGAGCAACGACGGCTACGTCCACGAGAACCAGTGCGTGGTCTACCACGGCCCCGACACGGCCTACAGCGGCCGGGAGGTCTGCTTCAACTACAACGAGGACACGCTGACCATCGTCGACGTGACCGTGAAGTCGGCGCCGGTGCAGCTGTCGCGCACCACCTACACCGGCGTCAAGTACTCCCACCAGGGCTGGCTCACCGACGACCACAGCCGCCTGCTGCTCGACGACGAGCTCGACACCGACCTGCCCGGCACCAAGACGTACATCTGGAACGTGTCGGACCTCAACGCCCCGCTGAACACCGGGGTCTACACCTCGCCGACGGTCCAGGCGACCGACCACAACCTGTACATCATCGGCAACAGGGCCTACCAGGCCACCTACCGCGCGGGCCTGCGGATCTTCGACATCTCCGGGATCGCGTCGAACACGCTCCAGGAGATCGCCTACTTCGACATCTACCCGGCCGCCAACAACACCGGGTTCAACGGCGCGTGGAACGTCTACCCGTTCTTCGCCAGCGGCACGATCGCGATCAGCGGCATCGAGCAGGGCCTGGTCCTGGTCAAGCACAACCCGGTGGTCGAGCCGCCGACGACCACGGTGTGGAGCGACACGTTCGAGACCGCGACCGGCTGGACCGTGAACCCCAACGGCACCGACACGGCGACCCTGGGCGCCTGGGAACGCGGCGACCCGGAGGCCACCACCTCCAGCGGCACCAAGCAGCTCGGCACCACCGTCAACGGCACCAACGACCTGGTCACGGGCCGGCTGGCCGGGACCAGTGCGGGCGCCTACGACCTCGACGGCGGCGTCAGCAGCATCCGCTCTCCCGCGATCACCCTGCCCGCGTCCGGCGTCCTGAAGGTCAACCTGTCGTGGTACCTGGCACACGGCAGCAACGCCTCCAGCGCCGACTACTTCCGGGTCAGCGTCGTGCACAGCGGCGGCACCACGCAGCTGTTCCAGCAGGCGGGCGCGGCGTCCAACCGCGACGGCGCGTGGACGGCGGGCAGCTGGAACCTGTCGGCGTACGCGGGCCAGCCGGTGCGCATCCTCATCGAGGCGGCCGACGCCTCCGGCGCGAGCCTGGTCGAGGCCGGCGTGGACGATGTCACCATCACGCAGCAGTAAGCCCTACTACCTGGTGCTGGGCATCGCGTTCCTGGCCACCGTGGCGTATGTGCTGACCGTCGTCCCCGGGCGGTCGGCACTTCCCCCGGTCCAGGCGGCGGCGCCCAGCCCGTCGCCGTCGCTGCACGGCGACGGGCTCTCCGACAGCCACGACGGCTACCTGATCCGCGCTGTCGCGCTGCCGGAGAAGCGGGGCAGGGCCATCCCGGTCGCCTTCCAGATCCTCGGACCCGACGGCAGGGCGCTGACCGAGTACGAGCCGGTGCAGACCAAGCTGCTGCACCTGTACCTGGTCCGCGACGACCTCAGCGGATACCAGCACCTGCACCCGGAGCTGCGCGACGGGACCTGGACGACCGCGGTCGACATCGGCGACGGCGGCGCGTACCGGTTCTACGCCGAGTTCCTGCCGAAGGGGCGCGGCGGGCACACCACGACGCTGGGCCTGCCGTTCGTCATCACCGGCGATACGAGGCTCGCGCCGCTGCCCGCGCCCGCACCGGACAGCAGGGCGGGGGCGTACACGGTGCACCGGCTCGACGGGACGGCGCATCTGCGGGCGGGCCGCTCCGGCCTGCTGCGCTTCGACGTGCCGGGGGCGGTGCTGGAGCCGTACCTGGGGGCGCTGGCGCACATGTCCGCGTTCGAGGTGCGCACGCAGGCGCTCACCCACCTGCACCCGGCGGCCGACGAGCTGACCTTCCACGTCCAGTTCCCCAACCGGGGCGAATACCGGCTGTTCATGGACTTCCAAGTGGCCGGGAAGCCCCAGCGGGCCGCCTTCACGGTCTTCGTCACCTGATGGCACGGGCCGCGGCGGGTGACCGCCGCGGCCCGAGGCGTGTCGCGTAGGTCCTGCTACCCGCCGCGATGGGTCGCCCTCTCTCGGCCGGGCGATGCCGTGTCGGCGCCTCCGTTCCGCTCCATGCCCGCGTCAACAACGGTCCTGGGTGATACACCTAGGCGAGCTGCCGGAGCCAGCTGCGGTGACGTGATTTACTTGGTGCAGCTTTGCGTGATGTAGTAATTGAAGAGGTGTTCAATTGCATGGTTGCATCAACGTGAAGCGGGTGGTTGGCGGTGCCGGTACCGCTGTATCAGAGCAAGGCAGAGTTCTTCCGTACGTTGGGGCATCCCGTGCGAATCCGGGTGCTGGAGCTGCTCGGCGACGGGCCGTTGGCCGTGCGGGACCTGCTTGCCGACGTCGACATCGAGGCGTCGAGCCTGTCGCAGCAGCTGGCGGTGCTGCGCCGGGCCGGGATCGTCGTCTCCTACCGTGACGGCGCCGCAGTGATGTACGCGCTGGCCGGCCCGGACGTGGCCGCCGTCATGCACGCGGCACGCCGCTTCCTCACCGACATGATCGCCAGCCAGGCGCAGCTGCTGGACGTCTTGAGCGATGCCGAGACCGAGGAAAGCGCGCCGGTGGGGCACTGATGAACACGGCAGCGACAGGAGTTTCGGGGCAGGCTCACCTGCTGCGGCTGCTGCCCAGGCGCACTGACCTGGTCGCGATGGGCCGCCAACCGCGCCAGGACCTGATCGCCGGGCTGACCGTCGCCATCGTCGCTCTACCGCTGGCTCTGGGGTTCGGCGTCTCCTCAGGCCTGGGCGCAGCGGCCGGGCTGGCGACCGCGATCGTGGCCGGGGTGCTCGCGGCGCTGCTGGGCGGGTCGAACCTCCAGGTCTCCGGGCCGACCGGGGCGATGACGGTGGTGCTGGTGCCGATCGTGCACCGCTTCGGGCCATCCGGAGTACTGACCGTCGGCCTGCTCGCCGGAGTGATCCTCGTAGTGCTCGCGGCCGCCCGGGCCGGCCGCTACATGCAGTACGTACCCGCCCCGGTGGTGGAGGGCTTCACGGTCGGCATCGCGGCGGTCATCTTCCTGCAGCAGGTCCCGGCCGCACTTGGCGTGCCGACCCCGGCGGGGGAGAAGGTCACCGCGGTCGCCTGGCAGGCCGTCGTCGGGTTCGCCCACGCCCCGAACTGGTCGGCGATCGCGGTGGCGCTTGGCGTCGCGGCGACGATGCTGTTCGGGGCGCGCTGGAAGCCGACGATCCCGTTCTCCCTGCTCGCCGTCGGCGCGGTGACGGCGCTGGCCGCGGCGGCACACCTTGGCGTCGCCCGCATCGGTGCGCTGCCCCCGACGCTGGCCGCGCCGTCACTTGCGTTCCTGCATCCGGCCGCGGTGCCGACGCTGCTGACCTCCGCCCTGGCCGTCGCGGCGCTCGCGGCGCTAGAGAGCCTGCTGTCGGCCACGGTAGCCGACGGGATGACCGTCGGGCAGCGCCACGACCCGGACCGCGAACTGTTTGGCCAGGGCATCGCCAACCTGGCCGCGCCGCTGTTCGGCGGGGTGCCGGCCACTGCCGCGATCGCCCGTACCGCGGTCAATGTCCGCAGCGGCGCCCGATCGCGGCTGGCCGCGCTGACCCACGCCCTGGCCCTCGCAGTGATCATGATCGCCGCCGCGCCCCTGGTCGCCCACATACCCCTCGCCGCGCTGGCCGGCGTGCTGCTGGCCACCGCGATTCGGATGATCGAGGTCAGCTCACTGCTGGCACTGGCCAGGTCCACCCGGTCCGACGCGGTGCTGATGGTGCTGACCGCAGCGGCGACCCTGGCGCTGGACTTGGTCGCCGCGGTCGGGATCGGCGTCGTGTTCGCGGCGTTCCTGGCTGTGCGGAAGATCGCCCGGGCCGCGACGCTCGAGCAGGTGCCCCTCGACGTGACCGACCACCAGGCGGAAGAGGGGGCGCTGCTAGCCCAGCACATCGTCGCCTACCGGTTCGACGGGCCGTTGTTCTTCGCCGCCGCGCACCGGTTCCTGCTCGAACTGTCCGAGGTCGCCGACGTGCGCGTGGTCATCCTGCGCATGTCACGGGTGTCCACCCTCGACGGCACCGGAGCTACGGTCCTGCGCGACGCGATCGAGCGGCTCGAGCATCGAGGTATCGAGGTCTACCTGTCCGGCGTGCGCCCGGAGCACGATAAGGCGCTGGCGGCGATCGGTGTCCTGACGCGCCTGCGCCGCGACCGCCGCGTGTTCGCGCACATCGGCGAAGCCGTCGCCGCAGCGCGGACACACCTGCACCACCACGGTGTGCTCGCACCTGCGCGGGCGTCGCTGGAAGAAGTGTGAGCAGCCGATGACACCGCAGCGGCGCGCGGCGTGGCACGACTGTGGTGAGCGGCCACGGCGAAGGCGGCGGAACGGGGTGTGGGATGTCGTGACACCTATCCAGCGCTCGGCGTGGCAGGGATATCTGTTCGTGATCCATGGCCTGATCCGGCGGTGAGCCGGGATGGGGTACGCGAGCAGGTCGCATCACGGCTTTTCGCCGCCCTGCACGCGCATCTGGACGCACACGCGGTGTCGTGGGGGCTGAACGGTGTACGGCTCCTGGCGGCCACCGGCCTCAGCGTCGACGGCTAATGATTGAACGTCACCGATGCAAAACGAAGAGCGTCGACTCACGAAACACCTAGCTGCCGATCGGGACGTGGGCCAGGTCATTCCACAGGTCCCGCATGGTGTGGTAGGCGCGGGTTGGCAAGGTGTGCAGGACGTCGATGACCTCGGGTCGGGCGTGGCTGCCTGCGGCGTGCGCAAGCAGCCGGTCGCGGGTGGCGGGGCCGTCGGTGAAGGCGGTCTCGATGTGGTTGGCAAGTTCGGTGCGGGTGACGGTCACCTGATCTCCTGGCTTTCACGTGGAGGTGCATAGTGGGCGTGACCCGTCGCCTGGGGAAGGCGAGACGGCGGGCCACGCCGGTCTACGTGCAGCTACCCGTGTAGTAGCGGGTCTGCGGCATGTCCGGTTCGACGCACAGCTGTGCCGACTTCAGGCAGGCGTCGACGCCGTGGTCATCGGGAACACGCCTTTCTGCGCAAGGCGTGTTCCTGCCCGCCGCTCTCAAGCACTTGCTAACTTTAGCAAGTAATAATGTTCGTCGGGTGGACGGGTGGTGTGACAACGTCTCAGTCGGGCATGCGGCGAACGACGCCATCTTCGTACGTGGTGCAGTCAGGTACGGTTTCGGGCGGCGAGGGGGTGCACCGGTGAGCAAACCGCTATATCAGGCCAAGGCGGACTTCTTCAAGGCGCTGGCCCATCCGGCCCGGATCCGGATCCTCGAACTGCTGTCCGAGCGCGAGCACGCGGTGTCGGAGATGCTGCCCGACGTCGGTCTCGAGCCGGCGCACCTGTCGCAGCAGCTGTCGGTGCTGCGCAAGATGAACCTGGTCGTGACTCGCAAAGAGGGCCCCAATGTCTACTACTCGCTGGTCAGCCCACACGTGGCCGAACTGCTCGCGGTCGCCCGCACCATCTTGACCGAGGTGCTGGCCAACCAGATGGGGTTGCTGGACGACCTGCGCGAGGCGCAGCGGTCCACCCCTGGCCGGTAGCCGCACCGGCCGCACTCGCCGCCGTTTCGGGTGGGCAGCGGTGCGGGTGGGGGTCTCACCCGGCCCGGAACTCGACTCCGCGCGGTGAGACATTAGCTGGTATCGCTGGACACCGGCCTCGACTACGGCGATAGTGCGGTAATCGAGGTCGGCGGAGGAGGTGCCATGCGACCTGAGCCCACGTCGGCCCCGGCCGACCCGGACGTGGTGCGGCAGCCCCGCCCGGTCGATCGCGAGCTGCGTCGGCTGCTGCGCAACGGCACGTTCGCACAGGTGATCGACCACGCGTTCACCACCCGGGGACTCAGCCTGGAACGCGTGCAGCATCATCTGGCGCGACGCGGGGTCCAGGTGAGCCGCGCGGCGCTGAGCTACTGGCGGCACGGGCGCAGCCGGCCGGAGCGGTCGGAGTCCCTGCGTGCGGTGACCGCCCTGGAGGAGCTGCTAGAGCTGCCGCCGGCGTCGCTGGTGTCGATGCTCGGCCCGCCGCGGCCGAGGGGGCGCCGTCCCGCCGAGCCCGGTACGGTCGACCGCCGCCGGCTCTGGCCGGCCCACGCCCCGCTGCTGGCCGCGCTCGCCGCGCCGCCGGACGGGCAGCTGCGCCATCTCGACGTCCAGGAACGCGTCCGGCTCGACGAGCGGCGGCGGCTCGCCTCCGTCACCTGTCGGCTGGTGCTGGAGGCGACCACCGACCGGGTGGACCGCTGCATGGTGTACCACTGGGGCGAGGGTCCGCCGCCCGAGCTGCGCAACCTGCGCTACTGCCGTCAGGGGCGGGTCCGGGCGGATGCCGAGGGCGGTGCCACGGTCTTCGAGCTGCGGCTCGACCAGCGGCTGGCGGCCACGGAACGCACCGTCGTGGAGTACGAGTACGGCTTCGCCGACTGGCCCGACGAGCTGACGTGGTACCACCATCGATTCACCCGCCCGGCGCGGCAGTACGTGCTCCAGGTGGAGTTCACCGACGGGCCGCCGGCCACGTGCGTGCCGTTCCGGCAGGCCACGCTGCAGACGCCCCGCCAGCTCGGGGCTCCCTTGTGGATCGGCGAGTCGCACACCGCGCACCTGGTGCTCACCGACGTGCCGCCGGGGCTGGTGGGGCTGCGCTGGGAGTGGGACTGAGGCCGGCGAAGGCGAGGAGCCGGCGGCCCGGGTGATGATCCGGGCCGCCGGCGGGGGGAGGGAGGAGGGTCAGGAGAGCGTGACGTCGTCCGCCGTCAGGACCGAGGCGCCGGTGGAGTTGCTGTGCTCGATCTTCAGGGTGTAGGTGTGCCCGGCCGTGACGTACGCACTGCCCTTCGTCCAGGAGCTGGAGTTGGAGCAGTACCGGTAGACCAGGTTCTGGGTGTACCCGGTGGTGCTGTCGGTCAGTGAGACCGTGGTGAAGTCACCGAATGCGGACGGGCAGCCGGACTCCTTGAAGTACAGCGAAGCCGAGGTCCGGCCGGTCGGAACGGTGAACGTCTGGCTGATCGAGGAGATGCCGCCCGCTCCGCCGATCTTCGCCGCGTAGCTGCCGGTACGGCCGGGGCTGACGGCGGCGGTGGTGCCGGTGGCCGACCAACCGCTGAGGCTGCCGGTCTCGAATCCGCCGTTGGCGATGCCGTCGGACGTCGGCGGCGCCGTCTGCACGGTCAGGGTGTACGTGGTCGTGCGGGCCGCGCTGCCACGGGTGCCGGTGACGGTGATCTGGTACGTGCCGGCCGGGGTGCCGGCCGAGGTCGTGAGGGTGAGGGTGCTGCTGCCCCCGCTGGCGATCTTCGTGGGGTTGAAGGTCGCCGCGGTGCCGGCGGGCAGGCCGCTGGCCGACAGCGTGATGTCGGCGGTCGGCGGCTGCGGCGGGGTGGTGCCGATCTGCTCGTTGGCCCAGTCGCCCATCGCGCTCCACAGCTTGCCGTGGACGTTGTAATAGCGGCAGTCGGTCCGCAGCCAGGAGAAGACGCCGTAGATCTTGCCGTTGTAGTAGTACGGACCACCGGAGTCGCCCTGGCACAGGCTGGTGCTGCCGTCGCCGTAGCCGTCGCAGAACATCGTGTCCGAGGTGAAAGTCGAGTCGATGTTCTCGCAGTTCTGGCCGTCGACCACCGGCAGGATCGTCTCGCGCAGCCTGGTGTTGCGGCCGCTGTCGTCCGATTCGGTCTTGCCGTATCCGAGCGCGGTGCCCCGAGTGCCCAGCGCCAGGCTGTCCGCGGAGGAGGCGATCGCCGGGAACGCCATCCCCGCTGGGACGGGGATGTCGGTCCTGGTGAAGATGACCGCCACGTCGTTTCCGTTGCGCCAACCGGTGCCGTCCTGCGGGCTGTAGCCGGGGTGGACCCGGTACTCGGCGATCTCGATCCGGGTGCCGGTGGCGGTGTCGGCGAGGTCGTCGCGCCCGTAGACCAGGTACTTCGGGTCGCCCTGGGCGAACTTGCAGTGCGCCGCGATCAGCACCGCTCGCGGCGCCACGACCGAGCCGGTGCACGACTGCTCCTGCGGCCGTGCACCACCGGTGCGGTGCTGCGAGATGACGAACGGGTACTTCGCCACCGTGGTGGGCGTGCCGTTCACCACGGCCGGTCCGGAACCGGTGCCCGAGGTGCCGCCCGTGCTCCCGCCACCGGTGAGGGCGCTGGTGGCGCTGATCGTGGTCGACAGCGTGCCGCCCGCACCGACCGATCCGGCCGCCGGGCTCGCGCTCAACGAGAAGTCGGTCGGTCCCGTCCCGTTGACCGTCAGACCCACGTTCACGGCATGGCTGGCGCTGGTGCCGGTGCCGGTGACCGTGACGGTCGAGGTGCCGGGGCCAGCCGACGAGGAGGCGGCCAGGGTCAAGGTGGATGATCCGCCCGCGGTGACCGACGACGGGTTGAACGACGCGGTGACGCCGGTCGGCAGGCCGGTCGCGGACAGCGTCACGGTCTGGGCGCTGCCCTTGGTGACCGCCGTGCTGATCGTGGTGGTCACCGACTGGCCCGGGTCGACACTGACCGACGACGGGCTGGCCGACAGGGAGAAGTCGTCGGCCGGCGCCGGTGTGCTGGGGAGGTAGAGCAGCCGGTTGGGGGTACCCGTGCGGATGTTGGTCATCTTGCCGGTCGTGGCGTTGTCGATGATCCACTTCTTCAGGTCCGCCGGGCTCGCGGTGGGATCCTGCGACAGCCTGATCGCCATCGCGCCGGCCACATGCGGCGCGGCCATCGACGTTCCGGACTTCTGGCCGTACGCGGTGTCGGAGGTGTTGACCGACGAGTCGATCGAGCTGCCCGGTGCGAACAGATCGGTGCACGGCCCGTCGTTGGAGTCGCCGGCCCGCTGATCGGAGCTGGTCGCGTTCGCGACCCGAACCGCGGCCTCGACCCGGCTGCCCGGGCCGTAGTCGCAGGCGTTGCCGCCGTTGTTGCCAGTGATCAGCGACCACTGCACACCGGCGGCGACGGCGCCCTTGATGGCGTCGACGCCGATGGCGGGGTCGTCGGCGTACACGCTCATGTTGACCACCGCGGGCTTCCTGGCGTTCCTGGCGATCCAGTCGGCGGCCACGACGATGTCGGTGTCCTTGCCGGTGGACTGACAGCCGAGGATGCGTACGGACCACAGGTTGGCCTTCTTGGCCACGCCGCGCGTTCGGCCAGCCGCGATGCCGGAGACGTGCGTGCCGTGGCCCTGCTTGGCGCTGTCGCAGTCCTCGCCGTTGGTGCTCGGCACGACGAAGTCGGCGGCGTACTTGGCGCGCCCCTCGAACTCCTGGTGGGTGTAGCGGATGCCGGTGTCGACGATGTAGATGTTCACACCCGCGCCGTCCGCGGGGTAGGCGTACTTCCTGTCCAGCGGCAGATTCCGCTGGTCGATGCGGTCCAGGCCCCAGTTGGCCGGGTTGTCCTGGGTCTCGGCGGCCCGGGACGTGCCCGACTGGGTCACCGACGCGACGCTCGGGTTGGCCGCCAGCCGCCGGGCCTGCTGCTCGGTCAGGTCCTCGGCGACGAAGCCGCGCATGACGGTGTCGAGCACGTGGGTGGCCTTGCCGCCGTAGCGGGCGGTCAGCGACCGGGTCGTCTGCGCCGCGTCCGATTTAGCCACGGCCTGATCCTTGAACGTGACCAGGTAGACGCCCGGCACGGGATGTTTCGCCGCGTGCCGGACTACGCCTTCCGGCTCGGCCGCCGCGGCGGGCAGGGCCGACGCCAGGACGGTCAGCACAGCCGTAGCCGTGGCTGTGAGCAGCGATGTTCGCCTTGTGGGCATGGTGCCTCCCGGGGATGCGGCTCCGCGGCGCGTCGTACCGCCGTCGAAGCCGGTGGACAGGGTGCCGACAAGGTAGGCCCGCGCTTCGCTGGGCCGGAGGCATAAGTGAATATTCGGCGATGTCAAGAAACCGCTGACTTGGTACGGTGTTGTCGCTCCTCAGAGCCGGTGTGACGTAACAGTTGTCACCAATGCTGCGGTCGATGTAACGGTGTGGCCATCCGCGTCGCCCACGCCCGGTCATGCAAGCCTGGCAGCGAACGGACGCCGCCGGTGACCCCCTTGGCTCTTGTTTGGGCTTATCTGCCGTAGTGCCAATCGCAACCGGCGTGGGCGCGATAGTCGCGGGGGGCGGCTGAGCCGCCCCCCGCGACTATCGCGTGCGATTCAGTACGTGATCACTCCGTAGGAGCGCCGGTTGGAGCCCCAGTGACAGGAAGAGATCGACAGAACCCCGCTGCCGGCGGCCTGGGATGGTCCGTAGACCGTGTACCACGAGCCCGCCACCTCGCATTGCGTCCACGACTGGTACGAGCCGCCGCCCGACGCGCAGGAAGCCCAGGAGCCGCGGGCGCTGTAGGTGCCCACCTGGCAGTTACTCGCCGCCGCTGCAGGTGTCGCCGTGGCTACGACACCGGTGAGACCAGCGCCGAGCACGACAGCAATCGTGGCTGCTCGGCGCAACCGCCCGCTGCGCTTGACGTTCATGAGTATCCCCTTTCGCTGACGCACCGTGCGTCAACGCTTACGAGTCCAACAGACTTCGAGGGATTCAAACGCTGTGGCTGGAAACGACTGGAAAGAAAGACAGCGGCTGCGGGCTTGCAGAGCATCCAGCTGCCAAGCGCCGCAACTGCACGGACCACCGGTCCGCGACTTCAGCCATCTGATCAGTCACACAGCTGGATACGTACGGGAGACTTACGGCTCGAGCGTCAGCGGCCGTCTTCGATCGGGCTGCGAGTGTCCGAGCGCCGATTGACGTTGCAGCGACGAGGCGCGAATCTGCTACCGTGAGCGGCATAGACAGGTCGCAATGTACCCCTGGAGACAGGCGTTTCTATGGAAGAGCCGCTGTTCGAAGAGCCGCTGTTTCACGAAGCACTCAGCAGTTACTTCACACACGCGCGCAGATATGATCCAACTGCCCCACGCACCGTTGACGCGCTTGTCAAGGCCACCGGATACAAAAAATCCAGCATCTATGACTATTTGAACGGCACGCGGCTGCCGTCGGCCGATGCACTTGACAAGATCTTGAACGCGCTCCCAACGGATCTCAATATGCGGGCCAAGTTCATGAGGCTGCGCGATCGGGCAGAAAAGGCCGAGCGCACAGCGAAACTGGAGGTTGCGGAGGTCGGCTGTCTGCACAATCTGCCTGGCGAATCGGCCGTATACGTCGGGGGGAGCGTCGACACGCTTGCCCGCTTCACGGCGGAGAACGGGCACGTTGCCGTGCATGGTCTCGGTGGTGTCGGCAAGACGGAATTGGCCCTTCAGTGGGCGCATACGATGCGTGGAAGACACCAAGTGGTCTGGTGGATCAACTCCCAGACCGCCGGAGAAGTCCGCAGCGGTCTCGCGGCTCTGGCTCGTCGTCTTCGTTCGAACCCTCGGACCACGGATGCGTCCGCAGCAGCGTGGTCGATCAACTGGCTCCGCACGCATGATCGCTGGACGTTGGTGCTGGACAACGTAGATCGGCTGGACGATGTAGCCGACGTGTTGGCCGAACTGCGCAAGTGTGGCATATTGGTCATTACAACTCGTCTGAACGTGGGTGTCGCGCGCTGGAAGCGGCACGGGTTGATGCCGTTGGAGCTGGACGTGCTCGCGCGTCCGGCGGCAGTCGATCTCCTGTGCCGACTTACGGGTTCTTCCGATCGGCAAGCGGCTGATCGATTGGCTGCGGTGCTCGGAGATCTGCCGCTTGCCATCGGTCAAGCTGCGGCATTCGTCACCCAGCAGCCAAGTTCCAGTCTTGACCAGTACCGGGAACTTCTTGCCGCGGAGTTCGCCCGCGTCGCCGCCTTCGCCAGTGTCGACGACCCGAGCGAGCGGACGATCGCGGTGACGTGGAACGTAACCACGGAACGCATCGCGGAGCAGGACCCGTTGGCATCGCGCGTCATCTCCGTGATCTCTCAGCTAGGGGGCCGCGACCTCCCCGACCTGGTACTCCAATCGCTGGCAGATGAACTTGATCTCGCTCGAAGCCTTGCAATACTCAATGCGTACCACATGATTCGCCGCACCGGGGCCGGCATCACCATCCATCCTCTCGTGGCCTCCGTGACCCGAGCGCGCGACACGGACGCCTTGCTGCATAGAGCACTCGCCGTCGACTCGATCCTCGCTGTGGTGCCGGACGATCCGTTCCAGAACGTTTCTGGCTGGAGTCTGTGGTCCTCGCTGATTCCCCACATCGATGCGCTCATTGCTCGACTTCCGACCGAGGAGCACGATAGGAAGTCGTTGGAACTCCTAGATCGGGCCGCCACCTACTTGCAGGGTCAAGGGGAGATCAAGCGGTCGATCGGCTGGTTCGAGACCCTGGTTGAGGAGTCGTCTGGTCTCTTCGGTTCTGATGACGATAAGACGCTCCAATTTGTAGCGCATCTGGCCTTCGCATGCAGTTGGGCCGGACATATCGGGCTTGCATTGAGGTATTTCGAGCGACTTGTTCCTGCATTTGCCGCCAAGCATGGCCCGACCAGCGTCGAGACCTTGCAGGTGCGGGGGATGCTCGCCGAAGCACATCGACTGCGCGGCAATCCAGAGATTGCCGTATCTCAGTTCAGGCAGCTTCTGGTGGACGCCCGCGGCACGGAGCTCGACATCTTCACGACGCGTACATTCCTGGGGGCCGCGTACGCCGACGCCGGGCGCCTAGCGGAGGCAATAGCTGAACTCGAAGACCTATATCAACAGGAGGGCCAGAACCGAGGCCTGACCCATCCCGCGACTCTTGTAGCTCGGCATAATCTCGCGCGGGCGCGTCTTGAAGCCGGTGACGTGGCCTCAGCTCGTGCCGAGCTGACCGACATCCTCGCCGAACAAATCGAAGCCCTCGGTCCCAAGCATCCCCACACGCTGGCGACTCGGGGAAACCTGGCCCGAGCTGATCAAGCCGCTGGTGTTCCGCTGGTCGCCGTAGAAAAGTTCGAAACCCTTTTGTCCGACCTTGAGCTGGCGCTAGGGCCAGGGAATCCGGCGACGCTGACTACCGCACGGTATCTCGCCAACGCCCACCGAGCGGCCGGCAGTGTGGAATCAGCGGTCCATCAGCTCGAACTCGTACTCGAGCAGCACGTGCGTCATCTGGGTCCGCAAGAGCCTCTCACGCTGCTTGCCCGAAACGATCTGGGGAAGGCGTATGAGGATGCGGCACGGCCCGATGGAGCCCTTGCTACTTACCTATCTCTGCTGGCCGACCAGGAGCAGGTACTCGGGCCGGATCATGCCGCCACATTAGCCACGCGGCGTGCGGTTGAGCGGTGCCGACGTGATGGATGAGAGGGAGGCTGCAAATGCGAAGGGGGGTCTGCTGCATGAATCGGTGACATCTAGTACGGCAGTGCCGGATCGCCTCGTGACCAGGATGTCTGCAGGCTGATGGTCAAGGTTGTCGACTACCGGGTCGGGTGCTGTAGGACGATGGGCTCCTCGTGTCACGGCGACTACCGCTGGCCGCAGACGCCGTTGTGGGAACTTCGGCGGGGGCGGCCTGCATTTACGGGTGCCCGGTGGGCTGAAGCTGTACCAGGATCATCTGGTTGTGGCCCTCGGCGCGGTAGGTCGCGCGGACGCGGTACTGGCCGGGCTCCAAGTCGATCACGAGATGGTTGCCGGGCTCCGGATCGGCTCCGGGCTCGGCCGAGTCGAACAACACGACCGGCCCCTCCACGTCCCAGACGAGTTCTTCGCTCACATCCCAGTTGACGTCTTCTTGGACGAGACGACCTGCCGCGACCACCAGCTCGTCCTCGTCGTAGGCGGCGGCCCAGCGGACGAACAGCCGGTCCTCGGCGAGGTAGGTCGTCATTGCGGGCTCGTCGCCCAGGACGAGGCCCTCCTGATCGCCGATGGCTATCAGGCCGGTATAGCCGTCGACCGCGCAGGCGCGGCCGTAGTCGCCCCACGTCTCCACCGGTCGGTCGGTGTCGATCACACCGGCCCACGACGCCAGCGCCGACTGCGGGGCCACGAGCAGCGGCCCGCCGGCCGACGTGATCCAGGTAAGGGCCACAGCGCCACCTCCGACGCCGATCTTGCCAGGCCATGGCGGCATTGCTGCAGAAGATCCAGCCGGTAGGCGCGGTGTGCCGAGAACACCTCGCGATCACCGGCACTCGATGATCAAATGTTGTGCCGTGAACCAATACCGCTCAGAAGCCGCTGCCAGTGTTGGTCTTGCTGCATCGCAGGTGTTCGACGCGGTGATGTGCCAGGTAGCGTGCCGTTTCACGCGGATCGAGCCGAGGCTGGTGGCTCGCGACTTCGTGCGCGCGCTGCTGATGACAGTGGACAGGAAGAACTGCTGGCAGCTGGCCGAGGTTGCAGGGCACGCCAGGCCGTCGCGGATGCAGCGGCTCCTGCGCGAGGCGGTGTGGGACGCCGAGTCCGTCGCCGCTGACGAGCGCAGGCTGGTCACAGACCAGTTGGCCCACCCGGACGCGGTGCTGGGAGTCGATGAGACTGGGTTCCTGAAGAAAGGCGCTTGCTCAGCCGGGGTGCAGCGCCAGCACTGCGGGACCGCCGGGCGAGTCGAGAACAGCCAGGTCGCGGTAATCCTCGCCTATGCCTCCCCAAGAGGCCGGGCGCTGGTGGGCCGCAGACTATATATGCCCACCAAGTCGTGGACGGCCGATACCGACCGCTGCCGCCGGGCTGGCATCCCCGACGGCCTGGAGTTCGCGACCAAGCCCGCCCTGGCCGGGCAGATGATCGACGCTGCGATCGTCGCGGGGATCCGGGTCGGGTACCGTCCCGGAGACCAGGCGCCTGATCACCGCGCTGCTCCACCGGCCACCCGAGGTAAGGCATCTGCTGCACTGGTCCTACTGGCGGCGCCGACACCAGGCTCTCGCACGGATCAGCCACTACCGCCGTCGCGACGACCTACAGGAGATCAGAGCACAACCGTGACTGCCGTAAACCCGAAATCCTCGCCGACGATGGACCGTGGACTCGTTGACCAGAGTCACGGAGCACTGGTTCATCAGCCGCGTCCATGTTTCCAGCCTTTTCCAGGATCGGTCGGCGGAGCAGGTGCGATACGCGAACCTAGTAGCAAGCGCCGATAGGTCGCACCGCGGTTCTCTCGTGGAACCTGACGTGGAAGGAGCACATTGTGCGAAAAAGATTCAGCGCCGGAATGGTCGGGCTTGCACTAGTAGCCGGCGGCCTGTTCACTCTGGCAGCCTCTCCGGCGAGTGCGGGGACCGTACCTAACCGCTTCTACTGCAACCCGAACGGGGGCTGGTGCTACCAGGTTAACGGACCATTCGTTCCGGGCATCTTCATCCAGTGCCACTGGAAGCGCAGCGGGATGAGCGGCAAACCGCGCCAGTTGTACTACACGGACTGTCAGTCATGGGGACCGGACGTTCCGTGACCGGCGTGGCCCCCGCCGTCAGTTCGTCGGGGGCCACGTATCTCATTCCGGGTACTCGCGTCGGAGGACTGCTGCGGCGTATGCACATCGCATGATCCATACCATTGGATCTTCTTCAGTGCTCACGCTGATCGTGACGATCGTTCGGGCGCATGCAGCAGCAGCGCCAGCCGTAGCGCTGAAAGGCGTTCCGCCAGAACGCCGACCTGACCGGAGCCGTCGCCTCTGGTGCCGATGGGCTCAGTTTGGCCTGGCCAGCTACAAACCTGATCTTCGGGGCGACCTCAAGTTCGAGGGGAGCCACGGCCTGAGGCCCAGCAGGCCAGCAGCGGCTCGCGGTGACCGGGATGGCCGAGCCGGATGAACATGCGGAGAGCGGCGTCTGCGGCCTCACAAATTGCAGGGTGAGGTCGCTGAGGTAGGCGGGACGGCCGCCACCCAGGGGGAGGTCGGGCAAGCCGGCAAGTGCGAGTCGAAGCAGCCTGCTTCACTGGTCCGATGTGGAATGAATCGATCGACATTGCGACGGCCGCTACAGTCGCCGGACTTGTCGGAGCAATTGGCAAGTTCCTCCTGGACCAAACGTTTCCTTGGCGCCAGCAGCGACGCCTTCAGGCGCATCTGGTCTGGCTGGATGCGGCGGAGAAGATTGGCGACACGGATGGAATCGCCGAGGCCCGCGCCCAGATCGCGAGGGAGTTTGACCGGAGGCGAAGCTATGCGCTGGACCTCCCGGCCAGGCTTGTATTTCGTGGAGCCATGGGGCTAGGTGCCGTCGTCGCTGTCATCTTCACCGTTATGTCCGTTAGGTACCCCGAAGCTCTTGGGCGTGCGATGGAAGTCCATCTGCAGTCCGAGGCGCACGGCGGCGTTGCCCTCCAGCCGGAGGACCTTACACCTCTGCCGGCTGGCGTGAAGTGGTCCTTTCTTGCCATCGCTGCGCTCGTTGGCTGTTATTGGACGGGAGTGTGGGCCTATAGGCTCCGGTCGCGAAAGTCGCGAAAGGCCTCCAGCTCCAATACCGCTGCGGGGACCGCTGGGGAACCACGAGCGGTACGTGCTGAAAGTCACCAATCGCACCAGTGAATGCTGTCAGTGCGCGTATGGCTGGCTTGACGTGCACGATCTCGAGCGGTCAGTCCTGGGCCGAGGGATCATCGGCTCAGGTCCGGCCAGCGGACGTTGTGCGACAAGGGCCTTGAACAGGTGAGCGCATGGACAGTTCTAGGTCATGGAACTGAGCCGCGAAGCGGGAGCACTGCCAAGTCTTAGTTGGCAGTGCTCCCCGAATCTTCATGATGCTCTGATACCGAGTCCTGTCAGCGGGCGACCGGCCGCAGCCGGGCGCGCAGCCCCGCCGGGGCGAGCCGTCCGTGGAACCTCGGGGCGGCGCCGACCGCGTTCGACGACTCGACGGCGTACGCCTGGGCCAGGCGCGACGTGGTCAGGGTGAGCTGCCGCACGGCCAGCGCCGAGCCCACGCACACCCGGGGACCCGCCCCGAACGGCAGGTACGCGGCGCGGGGCGCGGTCCGCCCGTCCAGCCACCGGCCGGGGTCGAACTCGTCGGGCCGCTGCCACCAGCGCGGATCCCGCTGGATCAGGTACGGGTTGAGCAGGATCTCGTCGCCCGGGTTCAGGGTCCACTCGCCGAGCGCGACGGCGCCGCCCGCGGTGCGGGTCATCAGCCATACTGGCGGGTAGAGCCGCAGCACCTCCTTGACGACCGCCTCGGCCAGCGGCAGCCGCGCCGTGACCGGTCCGGTTCCGGCTTCGTCGCGCAGCTCGGCGGCCAACTCCGGCCGCAGGGCCAGCTCCCGGACGATCGAGGTGACCGCCGCGGCCGGGACGCCGTGCCCGCCCATCATGACGCCGCGCAGGGTGGACGTCACGGTGCGGTCCGGCAGCGGCGGATCGGCTTCCAGCAGGAAGTCGAGCAGGTCGGCCCCTGACGCGGCCGCGGCTTCGCGGCGCCGGCGTACGGTCGCGGTCAGCGTCTGGACGGTCCGCCGGTGCACGCGGGCCAACCGGCGGTGGCGCGGCAGCGGCAGCCAGGCCGGGAACTGGTAGGACGCGTCGGTGAACGGCTCGGTGACGTCGAGGTTCTCGGCGAGCAGCGCCGGGATGCCGCCGCTGTCGCGGCCGAAGCAGTACTCGGCGGTCAGCCGGGCGGTGAAGACCCGCGCCAGCGGCAGGACGTCCACCTCGCGGTCGGCGGCGGCCGCGGCGAGTTCGTCGAGGATCTCGACGGTGCGGCCGTCGGCGGCGGCGGATGCGGCCTGGTTGAGCCCCGGCCACGCGGTGCGGCGCGTCGGCATCCAGGCGTCGGCCTGGGCGGCGGCCCGGTCGAGGTCGGGTCGGCTGCCGAAGGGCGGCAGCTCGGTCAGGAAGCCGCTGTTGGTGCGGGCGAGGGCCGCATGGGTGAGTTCGGGGTCGGCGACGGAGACCGTCCGCTCGTCGAAGGAGAACACGTCGCCGTACTCGTGGTGGGTGCGGCGCAGGAAGCCGATGCGGTCGGCCTCGTACGCCGGGGTGTTGCCCATGAGCCAGTGCCCGCGCGGACCCGGCGGCCGGGCCGGTCCGTCAGCTCGCGGCATCCAGCCCTCCCGGAAACCACAGGATCCACGCGTGTACGGCGGGGGCCGCGTGGCCTACGCCTCGTAGTTGTAGAACCAGTAGATGTACCGTCCGCTGACCCGCGACCTGCCCACCAGGCGAGCCGCGACGTGACGCAGCACTCGCTTCACGGTTCCCTCCCTTCATCAATACCTGCCTATTGATGAACTGCATCGTGCCAGCCGGGCAGCGGCCGCGCAACGCGCCGGACGTGTCATCTCGGCTCACGGGGCAGAAAAGAGGCGGGTCAGGTGTCACCTGGACACCTGACCCGCCTCGGGCTACATCCGATTCCTACGCGGCGGCAAGACCACGCTCGATCGCGGCGATGATCTGCGGGCGCAGCTCCTGCGGCCGCACGATCGCGTCGACCGAGCCGACCTCGACCGCGCGCTGGATGCTGTGCACGCCGTCGAACTCGGCCGCGACCTCGCTCAGCTTCTCCGCCCGGACCGTGGCCCGGACGTCGAGCAGCTGGGCGGCCAGCCCGGCCCGCTCGCCGCCGGACGCGGTGGCGATGCGTGCCTGCAGGTCGGCCACGCGCGGGTCCTTGGCGGTACGCGCGTCGACGTCACCGGAGAACACCACGGCCGCCGCCGGGGCGCCGCCGAGCACCGAGGCGAACGAACCCTCCACGGCCAGCACCGTCATGTTCGGGTTCAGCGCCTTCGAGAAGACCACGAACGCGCCGCCGTGGTAGCGCGAGATCACGCAGAACACGATCGGGCCCTGGAAGTTGACGATCGCCCGGCCGATCTCGGCGCCGTACTCCAGCTGGAGTTTGCGCATCGACTCCGGCGAGCCGTCGAAGCCCGACAGGTTCGCCAGCACCACCAGCGGCCGGTTGCCGCTGGCCGCGTTGATGGCCCGGGCGGCCTTCTTCGACGACTGCGGGAACAGCGTGCCCGCGGTGTACGTGTCGGGGCCGTCGGTGGGCGGGAACCCGCGCCGCGGCACCGAGCGGGACTCGATGCCCAGCAGGCAGACCGGGATGCCGCCCAGGTGCACGTCCTGCACGACCGTGGTCTCGGCGTCGGCCATGCCCGCCCAGCGCTCCAGGATCAGGTGGTCCTGGTCGGCCAGCGCGCGCATCACCGTACGGATGTCGAAGGGCTTCTTCCGGTCGGGGTTGCGCTCCCGGGAGAAGATCTCGCCGACGGTGGCGAAGTCGGTGTCGGGCCACGTGTGCGGGAACGGGCTGATGTCGCGGTCGGCCGGGTCGGTAGTGGCCGCCCGGCGCGGCCGGGACTCGCCGGGCGCGACGTAGGTGTGGTCGTAGTGCGCCATCAGCACGTCACGGGCCGAGGGCAGGTCGGGTGCCCAGTACTGGGCCTGGCCGTTGGGGCCCATGACGCGGTCGTAGCCGCCGATGCCGAAGTTGTCCTCGGCCGACACGCCGCCGGAGAAGTCCAGCGACTGCTTGCCGGTCAGCACCATCGCCGACTCCGGCGTCATCACCAGGATGCCCTTGGTGTGCATGAGCATGGTCGCCTCGGCGTTCCAGTACGGCTGGGCGCCGACGGTGATACCGGCGATCACGATGTTGATCTCGCCGCCGTCCTGGGTGAACTCGACGATGCGCTTGAGCGCGGCGGCGACCCAGTCCATGTTCTCGGTGCCGGAGTCCATCGAGATCCGGGCACCGGCCGACAGCGCGAACCAGTCCAGCGGCACCCGCATCCGCTCGGCCAGGTCGAGCGCGGCGATGATCCGCGCGCACTCCGGCTCGGCCAGCGCACCCAGCGCCTTGGTCGGGTCGCCCAGCAGCACCACGCGGGTGACGCCCTCGGGGTAGCGCTCGGTCGGCGTGCTGACCACACCGGCGACGATGCCCGACTTGTTGCGCCCGCGCGGCCGGTCGACCGGCACCAGCACACCCGTGTCGTCCAGGTCGTACTCGGCGAAGGTGCCGTTCTCGCCGGCGAGCATGCCGGTCAGCTCGTACGGGTAGGTGGTGCCGCGGCGGCGGGCCGACAGCACCTTCTGCCGGTAGTCGTCGATCGGCTCGATCGGGTCGCTGGTCGGCGCGGTGACCGACATCCGCATGCCCGCGTCGAAGCTGACCTCGACCCCGATCTCGGTCATCTCACCGGTGGCGGCGTCGCGCTGCCGGCCAAGGAACAGCACCTGCTCCAGCCCCGCGCCCGCGGTCAGCGGGAGCATCCGCTGGATGACGAGGTGCAGGTCCTCGATGCTCAGCTCGCTCTGCGGCCAGACGTACAGGGTGATGCGGTTGGTGTCCAGGCGCTTCTTGGCGGGCCGCTGCGACTGGACCCGGCGGATGGCGTCCAGGCACGCGTCCAGGGCGCCTTCGAGGGCGGGCAGCGACAGGATCCGGCCGTCGGTGTCGCGCAGCGGGGTCAGGTCGCGGACCTGCGCCATCGCGGCCAGCCGCTCGTCGGCCGGGTTGTCCGGCGCGACGCACCGGAACACGTAGACCTCCTCGTCTGCCGACGGCAGCCGGGTCAGGTCGAACCGGCTCAGCCGCGGCAGCTGCAGGCGCTCGGCGATCAGCGGGTGCAGCCCGCGGATCACCCGGTCCTCGCCCTGGCCGGGGCGGAACGTGAAGTGGTGGTGGTGCATGGCGCTGCCGGTCCGCCCGGCCACCGACACGGTCAGGCGCTGGAGCCCGTCGAGCAGCCCCGCCTGGTCGACGACCTCGCGCAGGATCTCGCCCATCGCCTCGGTGTCGGGCTGGTCGGCCCAGGTGACGTAGACGTCGGCGACGGACTGCTTGCCCGCCAGCCGGGCGACCTTGGCCAGGGCCGCGGGCAGCTCGGCGAAGTCGGTGGCCGTCGCGACCAGCTGGAAGCGCTCGTCGCCGCGGTCGTACTCGGCGATGAAGAAGGAGTGTCCGGACTCGTCGAGGCAGCGGATGTCGCCGGCGCCGCGGTTGCCGTAGTAGCGGCGGCTGAGCACCTCGAGCATGGGTCCGTGGTCGGCGCCGGCCTTGCCGATGCGGTGGCCGAGCAGGCGCACCAGCGGTTCGGGCGAGGCGACCATCTGGGCGATGCGCTCGGGGCGGTCGGCGGCGTCGGGGTTGGCGTCGAGGTGGCGCAGGTGCGCGCGTACCTCGTTGTAGACCTCGGCGCGCTTGCGGCGCAGCATCGGCTGGGCGGCCCAGCGGAACACCAGGCTGCGGGCGAGGTCGCCGACGACCGGGAAGCGGACCTGGGTGGCCGCGATCAGGTGCTCCAGCGCCTGGCCGACCAGGTCGCGCAGGCTCTCGGCGGGCAGCGGCTCGGTCAGCCACTGCTGCAGCAGCGCCACGACCACCGCGACGTCGGCCGAGGCCCGCTGCTGGGCCAGGAAGATGCGGAACACGGCCTCTTCCAGCTGCGGCGTACGGTCGAAGCCGTCCACGCCGTAGTGCGCCAGCACCCGGCCCAGCCGCTGCCGGAACGTCTCGGACAGCCCGGCCCGGTCGACGTCCAGGCTCTGCAGGTAGGTGTGGAAGTACTCGCGCGGGCTGTGCACGCGGGTGTCGGCCTTGGTCTCCTCGCCGGCGGGCCGGTTGCGGCTGAGCTCGGACAGGTCGGCGAAGACCTGCAGCAGCTCCACCTCCTCGACCAGCGGACGGCGGCCGGACTCGGCGCGGGCGGCCAGGTAGTCCGACAGCGTGCGGCGCTCGTCGCGCGGGTCGACGTCGTAGCCGAGCAGCAGGCTGCGCAGGTCGGCGATGCCGCGGGCGATGCGGGCGTCGGCGGACATGCCCGACGGCGCGCCGGGCAGCTCCAGGTCGACGGCCTCGGCCTCGGCGGCCTCGGTCTCGTCGGCGTCGCCGATCGGCTCCAGGCGCAGCATCGGCGCGCCGGTCTCGACCTGGCTGCCGACCAGGACCAGGCACTCGCGGATGCGGGCCTTGACCGGTGCCCGGAGCACGGTCTCCATCTTCATGCTCTCCAGCACGAGCACGGGCGCGCCAGCCTCGACCTCGTCGCCGACCTCGTGCGGCACCGCGACGACCAGCGCGGGCGCGGGGGAGCGCATGACGCCGCCCTCGTCGCGGCTCACGCGGTGGGTGACGCCGTCGACCTCGACCAGGTGGATGGGGCCGTGCGTGTCGGTGACCAGCCGGAAGCGGCGGCCGTTGACCACGATCCGGCCGGTGTGCTCGTCGTAGCGCTCCAGCTCGACGTCGACGGTCGGGTTCTCGCCGATGCCGACGCGGAAGCGGCGCGGGCCGACCTGGGCGACGCTGACCCGGTAGCCGGTGCCGCGCAGCTTGAGGTCGATCGGGCGGCCGCTCTTGTGCTGGACCTGCGGCCGGCCGCCGTGCGCGGTGGACAGCAGGCGCTGCTGCTCGACCTGCGCCTCGTCCTCGTACGCCTCGATCGCGGCGGCGGCCAGGGCGACGCCGGAGTTCTTCGCCGAGATCAGGCGGCCCTCGGCGCGGACCCGGTCGATCCAGCCGGTGTCGGCGCTGGCGTCGATGACCTCGGGCTGGTCGAGCAGGTCGAGCAGGAAGCTCTTGTTGGTGGCGCCGCCCTCGATGATCACGGTGGTCTCGGCGACGGCGCGGCGCAGGCGGGCCAGGGCCTCGTCGCGGGTACGGCCGTACGCGATGATCTTGGCGATCATGGAGTCGAAGTCGGCCGGGATGACGTCGCCCTCGCTGACGCCGGTGTCCACCCGGACACCCGGGCCGCTGGGCAGCTCCAGCCGCACGATCCGGCCCGGCGACGGGGCGAAGTCGCGGTCGGGGTCCTCGGCGTTGAGCCGCGCCTCGACCGCGTGCCCGACCTCCGTCGGGATGCGCTCGCCCAGGCGACCGCCGCCGGCCACGTGGATCTGGGCCTTGACCAGGTCGAAGTCGGTGGTCAGCTCGGTGATCGGGTGCTCGACCTGCAGGCGGGTGTTGACCTCCAGGAAGGCGAACAGCTTCTCGCCCGGGTGGTACAGGAACTCGACCGTGCCCGCGCCGCGGTAGTCCACCGCCAGCGCCAGCCGCTCGGCCGAGGACTTCAGCTCGGCGGCCTGCTCGGGCGCGAGCACCGGCGAGGCCGATTCCTCGATCACCTTCTGGTTGCGGCGCTGCACCGAGCAGTCGCGCACGCCCAGCGCCCACGCGGTGCCCTGGCCGTCGGCGATGACCTGCACCTCGACGTGGCGGGCGCCGGTGACCAGGCGCTCCAGGAAGACGATGCCGCTGCCGAAGGCGCGCTCGGCCTCCAGGCTTGTCCGCTCGTACGCGTCGGTCAGCTCGTCGTCGCTGCGCACCACGCGGATGCCGCGCCCGCCGCCACCGGCGGTCGCCTTGAGCATCAGCGGGTAGCCGATCTCGGCGGCGGACCGCTTGGCCGCCTCCAGGGTCTCCACCGCGCCGCGGCTCCACGGGGCGACCGGGACGCCGACCTGCTCGGCGATCAGCTTCGAGCCGATCTTGTCACCGAGGCGGCGCATGGCCTCCGGGCTCGGGCCGATGAAGGTGACACCGATCTTCTCGCACAGCTCGGCGAAGGCCGGGTCCTCGGCGACGAAGCCCCAGCCGACCCAGGCCGCGTCGGCGCGGGTCTCGACCAGGGCGCGCTCGAGGACACCGTGGTCGAGGTAGGGCCGGGCCGACGCGGGACCGAGGCAGTAGCTGTCGTCCGCCTCACGGACGAACGTCGCGGTGCGCTCGGCCTCCGTGTACAGCGCGATGGTCTCGATCGGCGACGCCCCGCTCTCCGCGTTGAGCTCGCGGACGGCGTGGATGAGCCGCATCGCGGCTTCTCCACGGTTGACGATGGCGATACGACTGAACACCGGACAAGCCTCCCAAAGAACCGACGGGGACCCCTTCAAGGGCGGGGTCCCCGTCTACCACCTTTGCATCTAGCGCGCGGCAAAAAACCGTGGCTCGCGCCAGGAGTCGACAGCAAATTTTGTGGGGATCCACCAAAGCGAGGGGGCTTTCAACTCGACAAAAGATGTCATTATCGGACAGTTTTCCGGGGTGTTGCCGTGTTTCGATGTCATGATCGGGCGGGCCAGTGCCACAGCGGCTCGTCCAGCCTGCCCTGTCCCTCCACTGTCGTCTGGCCGAGTTCCTTGACCAGTTCTACCGCGTTCACCTCGGTTTCGGCTCGGTCCAGAGCTGCCATCAGTGCCCGCGAGTGCGAAACGAGCACGATCTGAGAATGTCCGGCGGCCTCGACCACCAGTCGGGCCAGGGCGGGCAGCAGGTCCGGGTGCAGGCTGGTCTCGGGCTCGTTGAGCACCATCAGCTGCGGCGGCCGGGGGGTGAGCAGGGCCGCCGCCAGCAGCAGGTAGCGCAGCGTGCCGTCGGACAGTTCGGCGGCGGTCAGCGGACGCAGCATGCCCGGCTGGCGCAGGCGCAGCTCGAACCGGCCGCCGTCGGTGCCCACCTCCAGGCGGCTGCCGGGGAAGGCCAGGTCCACGGCGGTGTCGAGGGCCTCGTGGTCGCCGATCTCGCGGATGGTCTGCAGCGCCGCGGGCAGGTCCGCGCCGTCGTGGGCCAGCACCGCCGTACGGGTGCCGATCTGGGGCAGGCGGGCGGGGGCGGCGGCGTCGGTGCGCAGGTGGTCGTAGAAGCGCCAGGCGCGTACCCGCTCCCGCAGCTGCATCAGCTCGGGGGCGTGCCGGGGGTCGGCCAGCTCGCCCAGCATGCTGTCGAACGGGCGCAGCACCTCCAGCAGCCGGTGCCGGCCGCCGTCGGCGTCGCGCAGCTGCACGGTGCTGCCGTGGCGCTGGGCGAGCACGGCCGAGGGGCGCAGCACCGGCCCCGCCCATACGGCCTCGACCTTTATCTCCGGGTCCAGGGCGAACGCGGACTCCGCCACCGGCCCGTTGGACACCGGCAGCCCGAGGTCCACGGCGTAGCCGAAGTCGTCGGCGCCGAAGCCGAGCTTGAGGCTGGCCGGTCCGGTCGCGACGGTGCCCTGCACAGGCTGGCGGCCCTCGCGGACCGCCCGGCTGACCGTCGCGGGCCCCGCCCACATCGTCGACTGCAGGCCGCCCTCGCGGGCCAGCGCCGCGACGGCCCCGCTGCGGGCGGAGTCGGCCAGCAGGCGCAGCGCCCGGTAGAGGCTGGACTTGCCGCTGCCGTTCGCGCCGGTGACGACGTTGAGCCGCCCCAGCGGCAGGATGAGCCTGCGCAGCGAGCGGTAGCCCTCGACGGCGAGCACGTTGAGCACGCTGCGAGCCTACGGCGGCCGCGGGGCCGGTCAGACGAGCGCGGCCGGTGCGGGGGCGGACTCGGGCCGGGCCTGGACGGGGGCGGGCGCGGCCGGGGCGGTGCGGCGGTAGTGCTCCAACCGGCTGCTCAGGGCGTACAGCAGGGCGACGCTGGCCAGCATCTGCAGCAGTTCCTCGACGGACGCGCCCGCCAGGTGCTGCAGGAACGGGCCGCCCGACAGCGCCTGTCCGGGCAGCGCGACCGGCACGTGCAGGCCGGTCAGCGCGCCGAACACCTCCATCGCGCCCACCCCGGCCCCGTACAGGGCGGCCGCGCCGATGATCAGGACCCGGGTGCGCACCGGCAGGTGCAGCAGGAACCGCAGGTACGACGCGGCGAACACCAGCACCACCGGCGCGAGCACGAGCAGCCACGACGACGCGGCCCCGAGCGCGGCGAGGTGCCGGCTGCGCAGCACCTGGTGGGCGTCGGCGAGGTTGTCCAGCGAGAGCAGGGCGAACGCCAGGCTCAGGATCCGCCAGTGCCGCCGGAAGCGGGACTCGCCCGCGGCGGTGGCGGCGCTGCCGATCTCCCACAGCACGCAGGCCGTCACCAGCAGCACGCCGGAGGCGAACCAGCTGGGCAGGTTCTGCCGGTGGTCCACGTTGACGAAGCTGGTCAGCCAGGTCACGAGCCGGTGGCCGTGGCCGATGCCCCACCCGTGGTAGGCGAGGTTGACGGCGTAGCTGGCCACGTGCAGGGCGGCCACCGCCCACAGCAGCCGCCGGGCGAGCGCGCGGGATCCGGGCAGGGCGATGGCCATCGCGGTTGCTCCAGTCGGGTCAGACGATATGGAATCGGACTATATTGACCCGCTTATCCGCCGAAATGGTGTGACACGCGCGAAAGCGGCAATGTCATACACCCGCAATGCGCGCCGTTACGGCCAGGCGAATCTCCTATTAATCCGGTAGGAGATGTTGAGTATCGCCTGAGCGGCTGTTAGCTTGCATCCATGACCCCCGCATCCGATGGCCCGACCGGCGTGTCGGCATGACCGTCACGGCGCCTTACGGCATCGACCCGCACCTGCTGCTCGGCACCCTGCGCCGGCACGCGACGACGGTCACCGTCGTCACCCTGTCCGGCGGCCCCGGCCTGCCGCCCGTCGGCTTCACCGCCACCTCGTTCACCTCCGTCTCGCTGCGCCCCCAGCTCGTCTCCTTCTGCCTGGACCGCGAGTCGACCAGCTGGCCCGCGGTGCAGCAGGCCCGGCATGTCGCCGTCCACCTGCTCGCGGCCGGACAGCACGACCTGGCGCGCACCTTCGCGACCAAGGGCATCGACCGGTTCGCCGACCAGACCGCCTGGACGCCGGGGCCGTACGGCATGCCGCTGCTGCGCGGCGTCCTGGCGACTCTGGTGTGCGAGGTCGACGCCCGGGTGCCCGCCGGTGACCACGCCATCGTGCTCGGGCGGCCGGTGCACGCCGAGCACCGCGACGCCGAGCCGCTGCTCTACCACATGGGCGGCTACCGGCGCCTGGACCGCGCAGGCACGCCGTGATCCCGGCCGGGACCGCGACCGTGCTGCCGCGGCCGCTGCAGGACCTGCTGTTCCGCCAGGCCCGCACCGCCCACGCGTTCACCGACGAGCCGGTCACCGACGAGCAGGTCCGGCTGATCCACGACCTGGTCCGGCACGGCCCGACGGCGTTCAACTCGCAGCCGCTGCGGGTCGTGCTGGTCCGCTCGGCCGCCGCCCGGGCTCGCCTGCTGCCGCATCTGAGCAGCGGCAACCGGGCCAAGACGGCGGCCGCGCCGTTGGTGGCGGTGCTGGCGGCCGACACGGAGTTCCAGCACCGGCTGCCGGAGCTGTTCCCGCCCGAGCCGCGCGCCGCGCAGTGGTTCGGCGAACAGGCCGCCCGGGAGCAGCAGGCCCGGCTCAACTCCGCCCTCCAGGCCGGCTACTTCCTGATCGCGGTCCGGGCCGCCGGGCTGGCCGCCGGACCGATGAGCGGCTTCGACCCGGCCGGGGTCGACGCCGAGTTCTTCCCCGACGGGCGGCTGCGCTCGTTCCTGCTGGTCAACATCGGCCGACCGGGGCCGAACGCGTGGCGGGAGCGGCTGCCGAGGCTGGCATACGACGAGGTGGTCCGCGAGGTATGACCAGCCGCGCGGGCGGCCACCGGTCGGCGTCGTCTGGCCACCGCGGAGCGGCCTGATCAGGCCGGGCGGCGCCGGCGCAGCGCGACGAACAGCCCGCCGGCGAGGAACACCACCGCGAGTCCGATACCCAGGACGACGTAGCCGATGCCGGCCGGTCCGCCGCCGGACGTCCGCACCTGCTCCGCCGGCCCGGCCGGGGTGGCCGACGGCTCGGCGGCGGCATCGGTTCCGATGGCAGTGGCGGTCGGGGCCGCGGCCGCGGTGGGGGAGGGGGCGCTGCTGCGGGTCGGGCCGGTGGACTTCGTCCTGGTGGGCGCGGGTGCGGTCGTCTTCGCGGGCAGCGTCGTGCCCGCCACGGTGATGGCGTACCAGTCGCTCTGCTCGACGACCTCACCGCCGGCACCGGTCATGATGATCCCGTTCATCATCCAGTCGTAGTCGGTGATCCGGGACCGCAGCCGCCACGTGCCGCCGACGGCGGTGGCGGCGAACGTGACGCGCAGGTTCCGGAACGCCACGCTCTCGGTCTCCAGCTGCATCGAGGTGAGCGGCAGCGGCTTCCACTCGGTGAAGTACTGGTACTCGACCTTGGCCGCGCTCGCCTTCGCCCCGGCGGGCGGGACCACGTCGATGGCGATCGACTGGGCGTAGACGAAGTACGGCCCGCCGGACTGGGTGAAGCTGAGCCGGAACTCGACCGGCTCGCCGCCCGCCACGGCCGCCGCGGGCCCGGTCATCCAGCTGTGGACCTGCGCGACGTCACCGGCGTGCGCGGGCGCCGCCACCGCCAGCAGGGCGACCGCGGCCAGGCCCGCCGCCGCGCGCGCCCACCATCCACCGGACATGAACGCTCCCCGTGAAGCCGACATCGCGCTGGATTAGATCAATGACTTCCGGGCCAGTCAACCGAGCGCGGACCGTCCAATGCCGTCCAACGTCCCGAGCTTCTGCGGGCTCTGCTTGCGACCATCGGCGGATGTTTCCCACCAATCTCGTACGGGCCGTGCGGCGGGCGTTGTCCGTGCTGCTCACGACGTCGCTGGTCGCCGCGGTCGGCATCGCGGCCACCGCGGATCCGGCAGCGGCGGCGGCCGACTACTTCTCCTTCGACGCGGGCATCGTGCAGCCCGGGGCGGTCAGGCACGTCTACTGGAACAACGCCACCAGCGACGCGTACGCCGTCGGGCTGGAGGTCGCCACCACCCGGTCGGGCCGGGCGTGCGCGGTGGAGGTGACCCGTACCTGGTACGAGCGCGAAGCCACCGGTGAGCGTGAGTTCCACCTGCAGCTGACCGGGGACAGCAGCACGGCGTGCCAGGTCAGGGTGTGGCTCGCCGGGTTGACGATGTACCGCCGCAACGTGCTGCCCGCCCTGGCGCCGGGTGCCTCGTGGAGCGGCCACTGGAACAACGCCCACAGCGAGGACTGGGCCTACCTCGTCGGGGCGGTGGGCTCGGTGCCGGGCTCGGGCTCGTGCCGGATCGAGGTGAAGACGCACTACCGCACCCAGCCCGACGGGGAGAGCGAGTTCTACTACACGGCCACCAACGTCGGGGTCCAGACGTGCTCGGCCGAACTGCGCCATGTCGAGCTGCCGGTGGACCACCGCCCGGTGCTCTGGGAGCGGGATCCGGGGGAGACCGCCAGCATCTCGACGGGGCTGCCCGACGGGGTCCGGATGTTCGTACACGGCGCCAGGCCCAACGCCGTGCCGGGCGGCCCCTGCCGGTACTCCATCGGCCCGCCGAGGTACATGGACGGGGGCGGGGTCTTCGTCGACTACTCCAACGACGGCGCGGTCACCTGCGCAACCATGACCACCTGGACGGAGCTGTAGCCCTCGCCGCCGGCGGGGCGGGACGACGTCCGTCCAACGCCGGAGCTGTACGGGTACCGTGCCTGCGACGCGTATGCGCGACCCGCTCGACCTACCCGGCGTTCTAGCCGGAACGCTGCCCGGCCGGTCGGTTGCGCAGCCGCCGCGACCGACCCGCCGGGCTGGGCGTTTCCTTGCTCTGGCGTACGGGTATGCGACATGTCATGAAAATCGGATTCTTCCTGTCCAGCGAGGAGTACTCCCCGCCGGAGCTGCTCGACCAGGCGCGGCGGGCCGAGGACGCCGGCTTTCACGCGCTGTGGATCTCCGACCACTTCCATCCGTGGGTCGACGCCCAGGGCCACAGCCCGTTCGTGTGGTCGATGATCGGAGCCCTGAGCCAGGTCACCCGGCTGCCGATCACGACTGCGGTGACCTGCCCGACCGTGCGCACCCATCCGGCGATCATCGCCCAGGCGGCGGCGACCAGCGCGGTGCTGACCGAGGGCCGGTTCATCCTCGGCGTCGGCTCGGGCGAGGCGCTCAACGAGCACATCACCGGCGACCACTGGCCGCCCGCCAAGGCCCGCCTCGACATGCTCGAGGAGGCGGTCGGGGTCATCCGGGAGCTGTGGACCGGCGCGGACGTCGAGCACGACGGCGAGTACTACACGGTCGAGAACGCGCGGATCTACACCATGCCCGAGGTGCCGCCCGAGATCTACGTGTCCGGGCTGGCGCCGAACTCCACGAAGCTCGCGGGCCGGATCGGCGACGGCTACATCAGCACCCAGCCCGACGCGCAGCTGCTGCAGCTGTTCCGCGACAGCGGCGGCGCGGGCAAGCCGACGGCGGCGGGGGCCAAGGCTTGCTTCGCCGCCGACCGGGACGAGGCGGTACGGCTGGCGCACCGGCTGTGGCCGACCTCGGGGCTCAGCGGCGAGCTGTCGCAGGTCCTGCCCACGCCCGCGCACTTCCAGCAGGCGTCGGAGCCGGTGACGCCGGAGTCGGTGGGGGAGAAGATCGCCTGCGGACCGGACCCGCAGGTGCACCGGGACATGATCGCCCGGTACCG
Organism: Catellatospora sp. KI3; assembly: GCF_029948125.1. GTDB lineage: Bacteria > Actinomycetota > Actinomycetes > Mycobacteriales > Micromonosporaceae > Catellatospora. The sequence continues at coordinate 4,729 of NZ_JASAMB010000039.1, read as the reverse complement.
CGACGCCGGGTTCGACGAGCTGTACGTCGCGTCGGTGGGGCCGCACTACGCCGACATGATCGACATGTACGCCAAGGAGATCCTGCCACAGTCCTGACCGCGAGCACCGTGAATGCCGGAAAACATGTGTACATAAGCGACAACCGGGTAGTGATGATCGTGTCAAGGCAAGAAGGAGGCACGGCAATGGCTCAGTCAACCACCGCGGGCACGGGTAAGAAGCAGTCCGCGACGGGCACGGCGCGCAAGTCCACGACGGCCGCCGCCCGCTCGACCGCGACGAGCAAGGCGAGCGCGTCGGCGAAGAAGTCGGTCAGCGGCGCGACTTCGACGGGCATGGACGCGATCGCGCTGCTCAAAGCCGATCACAAGGTCGTCGAGGGCCTGTTCAAGCAGTTCGAGAAGGCGGGCGACAACGCGCACGCGACCAAGCGCAAGATCGTGGATCAGGTCATCAAGGAGCTGACCACGCACGCGTACATCGAGGAGAGCATCTTCTACCCGACCGCGCGCAAGGCCGCCCCGGACACCGGTGAGCACGTCCTGGAGAGCGTCGAGGAGCACCACGTGGTCGCGTGGATGCTGTCGGAGCTGCGCGGGATGGACCCGGCCGACGAGCGCTTCGACGCCAAGATGGCGGTGCTGATGGAGAACGTGCGCCATCACGTCGAGGAGGAGGAGAAGGAGTGGTTCCCGCAGGTGCGCAAGGCCATCGGCCGTGCTGAGCTGCGGGAGCTGGCCGATCGGATGGAGGCGGCGAAGGCCGACGCTCCGGCCGACCCCCTCTCGCTGAGCAGCGCCTCGGCGTGATCCGCGACAGCGGGTGAGGGGGTACGGCGCTCTCGCCGTACCCCCTCCTGGTCTTGCGGGCTGTGACCTGGGCCATCGCCCAGCGCTCCCTGTCATCGGCCAGCTACCCAGAGTGAAAAAATCTTGGCTTAACCCTGGACGCCGCAGGTCAGAGAACGTAACTTAGGTTCCAGTGATGCAGCGCTCGACGAACAGTCCGAGCTGAAAGGCGAGGGCGGCTCCGGTGGACAGGTCCACCGCGCGGCACCGGGCGGGGCGTCACAGGGGGATGGGTGGACAGACGCCGTTGGGGGACGGCGTCCACCCGACAGAGAAGGTCGGCGGTCGCCAACGGGGGTGGGCGACCGCCGACCGCTGTCAAACCCGGCGATCAGACCTCGTCGGCCGGAACCAGCACCGCTTCCCGCAGCAGCCTGCGCGCCAGCACCAGGCGCGACGCGTCGTCGTCCAGCCCCGGCAGGTCGCCCACGCGCACGGCGGGACCGGCCAGCACCGCCTCCAGCGCCCGCTGGCAGCCGCCGGGGAAGGTCAGCACCCGGCCGGGCAGCTCCAGCCGGCCGTCCACGCAGGTGAAGCGAAGTCCGGGCCGCAGCCGCACCCGGTCGGCCGCGGTGAGCGCATCGGCGAACGCCGCCTGGGCCACCGGCCGGACCGGGGCGGGCCGGTGCGCGGTCCACTGGGCCGCCCGCAGCCGCCGGGCGACCTCCTCCGGATCGGCCTTGGCCATCGCCTCGTGCAGGGCCTCCACCGTGGCGGCCAGGTGCGGGGCCAGCTGCGCCGGATCGGTCAGGTCCAGTCCGAGCGGGAGCCCGGCGCGGAGCCGCGGGTCCGCGCCGGTGAGATCCAGCAGCGCCTGCGCGACCGTGTACCGGGTCGGGCGGCGCAGGCCGAGCGTGACGTGCAGGCTGGTGGCCTCGATGGCCGACGCGGCGTGCAGCCACCCGCGCGGCAGGTACAGCAGCTCGCCGGGGGACAGCACGTGGTCCAGGTACGCCGGCCCGGTCGCCGTCGCCGCGACCTCGTCGGCCCGGCCGCCCCACGGCTGGCGCTCCAGTGGATCGGGGTAGACCGGTTCGTGCACCCGCCAGTGCTTCGTGCCCGCGATCTGCAGCACGAAGACGTCGTGGGTGTCGTAGTGCGTCGCGAAGCCGGTGTTGCCGGCCGGGGTCAGGTACGCGTTGGCCTGCACCGCGCAGCCCAGCTCACCGGCCAGCTCAAGGCAGAACGCCCGCAGCGGCGGCCAGATCCGGTGCAGCCCCTGCAGCACCAGGGTCGCCCCGCCCGCCAGCAGGTCGAGCACCCGGTCGTCGCGGACCTGGTCGGCGATCTCGGCGCCGAGCCCGCCGCCGCCGGTGAACCGCTCGGCGGCCACCAGCTTCCCGTCGCGGGCCAGCCGCAGGAAGGGGGTGCGCAGCCCGCGCTCGCTGAGCAGTTCGTCGACCGCGTCGAGGTCCAGCAGGTCGGCGAAGTCTCCGGCGGAGCGCAGCAGCGGCTGGGCGCCCCAGTGCCCGTCGGCGAACGCGGCCGGGTCGCCCACGCAGCGCCGCAGCGCCGAACCCGACGGGTCCGGCGCTGCTGGGCGGCCGAGCCGGTCAGGCACTGCCGTCTGCTCCGCCGTCGTGCTCGCCGGGCTCCACCGTCTCGCCCGCACCGGCGTCGGCCGGGCCCTCGGTGTCCGCGCCGCCGTCCGCCCCGCCGTCCTGCTCGTCGGGCGCCGCGGTCTCGCCCGCGCCCGCGTCGGCCGGGCCCTCGGTGCCGGCACTGCCGTCTGCTCCGCCGTCCTGCTCGCGCGGGTCGACGTTCTCGCCCGCACCGGCGTCGGCGGGTCCTTCGCCGCCGGCCCCGGTCGAGGCGACGATGTCGTCGTCGTTGAGTCGCATGGTGTCCTCCACTGGTCGGGTGTAAGACCCTTTTCTCCCGATACGTGAACCGGTAAACCCATGCGCGGCCCGTAACGGCGGATGGCCCGCCGCGAACGGCGGGCCATCCGAGTCCGGAGGTCAGCGGGCGGACCGGGCCTCGTCCTCCTCGTCCTGGTCACGGCCGCGAAGCGCGTCGCGGACGTCGTCCCCGGCCTGGTTGACCTTGGCCTTGGCCTGGTCCGCGAGGCCCTCGGCCTGCAGGGAGTGGTTGTCGGTGAGGTCACCGAGCTTCTCCTTGGCCTTGCCCAGCAGCTCCTGGCCCTCGTGCTTCGCCTCGTCCATCGCGCCCACGGTCGGCTCCCTCCGTCATGTGTTCGATCCACTACCAGACCCCTGCCCGCTCCCGCGGCGCTCGAAACGGAAGTGAACCGGGTGGGAAGGCGGCGGATCGAACGCCCGTGGCAGGTACGCCGACCGCGGCCCCGATCAGTCCGGTGGCTCGCCCACCGAGTCGGGGTCCTCGCGGGCGAGGGGGTCGTCCAGGGTGTCGCCGCGCCGCTGGCCCCCGGCGGTGGTGCCCTGGTCGTCCATGCCCGGCGGCGGGGTGTCCGGGTCCGCGGGCGCCGACCGCGGGTCGCGCGGATCCTCGGCGGGCGGTTCGGGCCGCGGCTGCGCCGGCTGCTCGTCGACCGGGGGTTCGAAGTCCTCGGCGGGCGGCGTGAAGTTCGGTTCGTCCATGTTCGCGCAGTACCCGGGCCCGGCCGGGGCCACACCTGCCGGGCCCGGCCGGGATCACCCCGCGGGCTGCGGCGCGGGTGCGTCGGCCTGCTCGGCCTGCTCGGCCAGGGCGGCGAGCTCGGCGTCCTGCGGGACCGGATCGGGTGCGTACCCGGGCGGCGGCACCGGCGTACGCAGCTCGACGATGACGGCCTTGACCACGGCCGCGATCGGGATGGCCATCAGCGCGCCGATCAGACCCAGCATCGCCACCCCGACCAGGCCCGCGAGCAGGACGGCCAGTGACGGCATGTCCAGGCTCCGGCGCATCACGAGGGGGACGATCCAGTAGTTCTCCACCTGCTGGTACACCAGCAGCCACGCCACGATCATGATCGCGGCCGGCCACAGGCCGGAGGCGATCGCGGCCACCACGCCGCAGACGGCCATGCCCAGCGTCGCCCCCACCAGCGGGATCAGGTCGGTGATCGCCACGATCAACGCCAGCGGCAGCGCGAACGGCACGTCCAGGATCAGCAGGCCCACATAGGCGACGACACCGGCGATCACCGACACGATCAGATTGCCGATCATGTACGAGCCGACCTTGTCCACGGCCGTGTCCACGATGCGCCGTACCCGCTCGCGGTGCCGGTCGGGCGCGACCAGCTGGGCCCGGCGCCGCAGCCGGGGCAGGTCGGCCAGGAAGTACAGCGCCAGCACCACCACGGTCACGGTGGTGGCCAGGCCGTCCAGGAACGTCTGGAACAGCCCCGGCAGGCTGGCGCCGATCCAGGCGGGGATCGACCCGGCCAGCTCGTTGAGCCGGTCGCCCAGGCCGTAGCGGGCGCTGAGGTCGCGGAACACCGGGGACCGCTCGTCCAGCCCGGCGATGTAGCCCGGCAGGTCCTTCACCAGCTCGCCGGCCTGGCGCACCAGCGGCGGGCCGACCCCGATCACCAGCGCGGCCGTGGAGCCCAGGGCGAGCGCCAGGATGACGGCCACGGCGTAGGGGCGCCGCACCCGGTGGCGGACCAGCCAGCGCACCGCGGGGTCCAGGCTCACCGCCACGAACAGTGCCACCAGTACGAGCACCAGCACGCCCCGCACGGTCCAGAGCGCCGCCAGTCCCAGCCCCACCGCCGCCACGCCGCCCGCGGCCGCCGCCGCCCACCGGAACATGTCGCCGGAGGTGATCCGTCCTCTTCTCACCCGCTGCGCATCCCCCCGATCCCGCCGGGCAAACCTGCCGATCAGGGCACACCGTCCAGATCGGATGGTGCGAAACGGTGTGAATAGGGCACTTCCGGCAGTGGTCGCTGTGATCGGGGGAGCCGGGT
>NZ_JASAMB010000038.1 GCF_029948125.1 Catellatospora sp. KI3 | reverse complement strand
ACGCGTTCGTGCCGACCTCGCACCAGGCGCCCCGGACCGGCCACTCCGGATTCAGCGGCCTGGTGGTGTCGCGCTGGCTGACCCGCCCCGGCACCACCAGATTCAGCAGCTGCGGCCGCAGCATCGGGCACACCGCGGCGGGCTGCGGCCCCTGCGCCACGGACATCTCCACGGCGGGCCACGAGCCGAGGAGGTAGGACACCAGCCCGAGCACCGCGATCACCAGTGCCGGGCGGCGAGCCGCAGGCCACCACCGCCGCCAGTACCCTCTGCCGTCCACGGACGAGATGTTAGGACCCCGGCGCCAGCGGCGGTTCGCCGCTGCGGTCAGCGCCGCGCGACCGACCGGACCGGATCCGGACCGAGCTGCTCGAGGACGTAGCCGTCCGGATAGTTCCGGGAAGGCTGACCCGGGGTGAAGAAGGACTCGGGGGTACGGCGCAGGCGGCGCACCAGGCCACTCGCCCGCAGCAGCAGGTGCACCACCACGCGGACCAGCGGATTCGGGCGCGGCACGCCCAGGGCCAGCCGGACCGGCTCGTCCAGCAGCGCGTCACCCGCCGCGGCGGCGAAGCGGCGCAGCGGCCGCGGGAAGCGGTTGGCGAGGATGTCGCGGGTGGCGTCGATGAGCCTGGTCGCGGCCTCGTCGTGGCCGAAGTTCGCGCGCTCGTACGCGTTGAACCAGTCCTCGAACTCGGCCCAGGTGCCGGGCAGGTCGCGGATGCCCATCAGCCGCCCGACCTCGCGGTAGAAGTGCCAGGTCGCCGCCCGTTCGTCGGCGCGCAGGCGGCGCGGGCCGTACCGGTCGATCCACCGGGTCGGGATGAAGACGAAGGTGCCCAGGACGTAGCGGTACTCGTCGCGGGTGATGTCGTAGACGCGGTGGATCCGGTTGAGTGCGGCGATGACCTGGCGGCCGCGCGGGTGGTCGGGGCCGTGGGCGATCAGCTCGTACATGAACAGGCCGGTGTCGTCGGCGCGCTTGCGGGTGCGTTCGGTCAGCTCACCGGTGTCCAGCAGCAGCCGCGCGATCGCGGGCACGGCGAACGTGCGGTAGAAGGCCAGGTTGAGCCCGAGACGCATGTCTGTGCCGAACTCGCGCAGCGCGAGGTGCCGGTAGACGGCGTACGGGTCCGCCGGCATCTCCTGCTGCAGTCCCGTACGGGCTGAGGTGCGCAACGTATGGGTCCTCACGGTCGGAGACGGTTCGCTGGTCCACAATGCCGCCATGGAGCTTCGCCCCGAACTGCTACCCCCGCCCGTCTCACCGGAGCGGATCGCCGAGCTGTGTGCCGAGATCCACCGCATGGAAGACCTGGCCCTCAGCGGGGATCGGGTGGAGGCCGAGGCCGCGGTGGCCGCCTTCAACGAGGCGACCGGCCACGCGTGCGGGCTGTGGGACTTCGTCGAGTATGACGCGGAGCGCAGCATCGAGGAGTTCGCGCTGGAACTCGCCCGTCCGTCCTGGCCGCGCGTACCGGACGTCACCCGCGACGAGCTGGTGGAGCTGGTCCGCCGGATCGTGGCAGGCGGCCCGGACACCGACTACTACCTGCTGCTGCTCGACACGAACACCGTGCATCCGGGTGCATCGAGCGTAATCTTCCATCCACCCGCGCGGCTGCCCCGCGAGCCGAGCCCGGACCAGGTCGTTGACGAGATCCTGAGCTATGAACCGATCGCACTCTGAGGCCGGTACAGCCTGACGACGTGATATTTTGCTGGACCGACGCTGGACAGCTTCGGCCGCGGCGCACGACGCGGGTGCACAACGCCCGTTCCTAGGTGCAATTTCGCGGAAAGTGAGCGAATCATGACACCCATTCGTGCAGTTTCCCCGAACTTGCACCTACCGGCCCGAAGCGGCGTCCCAGCGGTGTCAGCGGCCGTTGAGGGACTCCCGGATCTCACGCATCTGGGCCGCCCAGGTGATGCGCGGCAGGGTGTACGACGAAGCCGGGAACTTCTCCGGCAGCGGCTGCGGCCGCCCGAACAGCCAGCCCTGCCCCAGCGACGCCCCCATCTGGACGGCGTGGGCGAGGTGCCCGGCTGTCTCGATGCCCTCGGCGAGGATCGCCGCCCCGGTCCGCTCGACGTGGGCGCGCACCTCCCCGACGACCCGGTCGGCGACCTTGCTGTCGGTGACGTGGGTGATGCTGCGGTCGAGTTTGACGATGTCCGGTGAGGTCAGCGCCATGATCGACAGGCTGGCCTGGTGTACGCCGACGTCGTCGAGCGCGACCCGGCCGCCCCGGCGGCGGATCCAGTCGACTGCCGCCACCAGCTCCGCCTCGTCGCCTTCCAGCGCCCGCTCGGTCATCTCGAAGACGACCTGCAGCTCGCGCATGGCCGCGGTGACGTGCTCGACGACCGTCGGCGGCGGCGGGATCGACAGGGTCGCCGGTTCGACGTTCACGAACAGCGGGAGGTCGCGGGGCAGCCGCCCGGCGATCGCGGAGTGGCAGGCGGCGGCCCGGCACATCCAGTCGAGCTCGGCCAGGCGCCCGGCGGCGACGGCGTACTGAAACAGTGCGGCGGGCAGGTGGAAGATGCTGCCCGCCGGGCCGCGCGCGAGCGCCTCGTACGCCACGACGTCGCCGGTGGTCAGTTCGACGATCGGCTGGAACAGCGGGCGGATCTCGCCGTTGGTCAGCAGCGAGTCGAACGCCGCCCGCATCGGCTCGGAGTCCTCGACACCGTCCACCACCGCCCCCTTCCGACCGGTCATGTACCCCGGGCCCGTCCGGCGTACTCGTCGATCATCGCCCCTGAAACCTCCCCAACCACGCGAAAGGGCGGAATCTCGCCGGGAGGGGCGGCGTGTCGCGGTCAGGCCGCTTTGAACACGTCGTCGAGGAAGTCGGCTCCGGCCTCGATCAGGCCGCCGATGTCGTCGTGGCCGACGAAGCAGTGGTCGGCACCCGGCACCGTGATCAGCTCGGCCCGGACGCCGTGCTCGCGCAGCACCCGGGTGAACTCCTCGCTCTGCGAGCACGGCACCAGCGCGTCGGCGGTGCCGTGGATGTTCAGGAAGGGCGGGGCGCCCGCGTGCACGCGCGACTGCGGGTTGCCCCAGCGTACGAACTCGCGCCGCCCCCTGATCGGGCCGCCGAACAGCAGCGTGACCGGGTCGGGACCGCCCTCGTCGTCCTCCCGCTCGAACACTTCGAGGTTGACCACGCCGTACCAGTTGACGACCGCCTGCAGCGCGGTGTCGCCCTCCCCCACCAGCCCCGCGAGCGCCACCAGGTGCCCGCCCGCGGACTCGCCGAGGGCCGCGAACCGGTTCGGGTCCAGGTTCAGCTGGTCGGCGTAGCGCCGCAGCCAGCGGATGGCCGCCTGCACGTCGACGAGCTGCGCCGGGAACTGCGCCTCCAGCGCCAGCCGGTAGTCGACGTCGGCCACGGCGTAGCCGCGGGCCAGCAGCCGCTCGTGGAACCGGTGCGGCGCGACCGAGTCCGGCATCCAGACCCGGCTGCCGCTGACGAAGCCGCCGCCGTGCACCCACAGCACCACCGGGAATGGGCCGTCGCCGGCGGGCAGGTGCAGGTCGAGGTGGAGCGGGCGGAAGCCGGCGTGGTCGGCGACGGTGCAGTTGGCGTACGTGACGGTCGGGCGCGGCGCGGGCGGCGGGATGAAGTCGGTCATACGTACATGATCGTCCGTTGGGCACGACCCGCGCACACCGCCCGCACACCCGCGGCACGCCGCCTCGGGTTCGGGCCGTTAAGAAGGGCCCCTTCCACCGCGGAAAGCGATAAGAAGGGGCCCTTCCTTTTCCAGGGGCGGCGGCCGCCTACCGCCAGGCGGCCGCCGCGCGGGGTCAGGTCACTGGCGGACCAGCCGGAACGCGTCGACCGACAGCCACTGGCCGCCGCTGCCGGCCGAGTACACGCCGATCGTCAGCTGGTTGTTCGTGACGGTGATCCCCGAGATGACCAGCTGTCGCCAGTTGGGCCAGCCGGTGGCCGGGACGGGCGCGGTCAGCTCGGGCACGCCCGTGCCGTAGTTCTTGACGCTGACGTAGGCGCCGCTCTGGCCGCCGCCGCCGACCGCCTGGACGGTGAGGGTGTAGGTGCCGTTGGTCAGGCCGGTGACGGTCTGGTCGGTGAACACCTCGTACGCGCTCGCCTTGTACTGGGTGAGCCGGTAGCCGCCGGTGAACCCGTTCGCCTCGGTGAAGTCGGCGTCGGCGGAGGTGCCCGCCTCCCCGGCCCAGGTGCCCCACCCGGACGGCGTCTGCGTCGCCCCGGCGGCGTCGAAGTCGGCGTTGGCCAGCGAAGCCTGCTGCTCGGGGGCGTACACCGGTTCCGGCGCCCGGCCGAGGTCGGCGTAGTCGAGTTCGACGTAGCCGACGCCGCCGCGCTGGAGCCGGATGGTGCTGCTCCCGGCGGGCAGCGTGACCGGCACGCGGACCGTGTCGCGGGCGAACACGCCCCACGACTCGGTACGCGGGAACGGCGCGGTGAACTTCTTCGAGCCGTTGACGTAGGCGTCGAGCTTGGCGACGGCCGCACCCGCGCTGGCGTAGTTCACCGCCAGCTGGTACTCGCCCGCGCTCGGCACGGTCACCGCGAACTGGACGTAGTCGCCGGTGTTGTCGAGCCCGCCGACGTACTGGCCGCCGGAGGCCGTGGCCGCCGAGCGGACCTGGCCGCCGGAGCGGGTCGCCGACTCGGCCTCGTACCGGGTGGTGGTCGGGGTCGTCAGCTTGCGCACCGTGAGGTTGTCGATCGCGGCGAACGCGGCCGGGCCGGGCGGCAGGTGCAGGCCGAGTTGGGCGGTGGCGGCCGTCGCCGTGAAGTCGATCGTGCGGCGGACCCACTGGCGGTTGGTGACCGCGTAGGTGCCCACGGCCGAGGTGTAGAGGCCGTCGGCGTACAGGCGGGCGGCCTGGTCGCCCTGGATGAAGGCGCTGACCCGGTACGTGGCGCCGGTCTGCAGGCCGCGGACGGTGGTGTAGAGCTTCACCTCCGACACTTCGGTGTCGGTGAAGACGGTGCCCTTCCACGCGCCGGACTGGGCGGTGCCGTTGCTCTCGGCGAACGCGTTCGGGCTGCCGGAGTCGCCGCCAGGCGTCCACTTCGTCCAGCCGGCCAGGGTGCCCTGCTCGAAGTCGTAGTTGTTCAGCGGGATGGTGACCTCGGGGTCGACGCTCTGGCCGGAGATGTTGAACGTGGTCGAGGTGGTGCTGCCGCCCCGGGCGGTGATCTGGGCGGCGGCGTTGGACTCGTACAGCGAGACCAGGTCGTCCCAGGACTGCAGGGTCGGGTAGTCGTTCTTGATGTTGGGCGGGAAGCCGGTGGTGAGGTCGTTGACGTAGCGCCCGGCGCCGCCCGCGTAGATGCGGTCCTTGAACTGCTGGGGCGTGCCGGACATGCCCTTGAGGATGCCCATCAGCCCGGCGACGGCCGAGGCGGTGCAGTCGGCGTCGTTGCCGATGATCGAGGCGATCTTCAGCGTGGTGAGGTAGTCGTTGCCGCCGTACAGGATGGCGATCATCATCGAGCCGTTGTTGCGGTCCGGGATGGCCATCTCGTTGTCCTGGCCGTACACGTTGCGCACGAACGCCATCAGCTGCCCCTGCGCCCACCGCCAGTCGGTGCCGTTCTGGCCGTGCAGGGCCACGACCTTCTGGTACACCTGGTACGGCCAGCTGTCGCGCGGCAGCACCGCAGACGCCGAGGCGAGCACGTCGCGCGCGTCGGTGGCGAAGTACGCCTGGCTGTACATGGTGCCCAGCAGCTTGGCCCAGACGACCGAGTCGAACTCGCCGGTGACCGAGCCGAACCGCCCGACCAGGTCCCGCGCGGTCGCGGGCATGCCCGGCGCGACCAGCCCGAGCGTGTCGTTCTCGATGTAGGGCTCGGTGAGCCAGTAGTGCCGGTCCCACTCGGCCTGGCCGGTCAGCGGCGGCACCAGGCCGTCGTCGCGCATCGCCGCGTTGGCGATGTCGCCCGGCCCCCAGTCGCCGACGTCGTGGGCCACCCACTCGTCCTTGATGTCCTGGTAGGTGGCGTCGGGTCCGTGGTCGGCCAGGATGAGCTGGTTGAAGAAGTCGATGTGGTAGTCGTCGTCGCTGCCGGTCTGGTCGGCCGAGAAGTGCGGTGCCCCGAGCCGGTCGTAGCCGGGGTAGCCGTTCGGCGTCCAGCAGGAGGCGGGCGCGTCGCCGGAGTAGGGCCCGTAGGTCGGGTTGAAGCAGGTGTCGGTCGGTTCCGGGTTCGGGCTCTTGTACTCGTACCCGGTGAGCACCCCGCCGACCTGGCCGAGGATCGCCGCGAGGGTCTTGTCGCGGTAGGACGCGCGGGTCAGGGTGAGGGGGGCCGCCGCCGCCCCGGCGCCGGTGGTGACGGCGGCCGGGACGGCGACGGTGGCGGTCAGCAGGAGGAGGACGGACAAAGATCTCGCGGTGCGGCGCATGGCAGGGCCTCCCGGGAGCGGGGGTATGGGGGAAGGTTCAGTGCAGGAACTTCGCGGCGTACTCGTGTGCGTCCTGCACGACGAGGGCGACGCGCTCGGGGGCGGCGTCGAGGGTGCCGTCGACGACCGTCAGGGTGGGGATGACGCCTTCGCGGACGGGCAGCCGCCAGTGGCGGTTGTAGCCCGCCTCGTGCACACCGGTGGATCCGAACGCCGGATCGCCGAGGCACACGTGCCCGAAGGAGCGGTTGGTGCCGGTGAACAGGGCCTGGTCCGGCTGGTCGTGGTGGGTGGGCACGGTGTCGCGGTGCCCGTCCTGGACCAGCGGGATGATCCCGCCGATGCCGTCGAACCAGGCCTCGCCCGCGATCAGCAGGTCGGGGCTGTCCTGGCGGATCAGCTCCACCAGGGCGCGCAGGCCCGCGGTGGTGCTGCCCCGGGGGTCGTTGTTGTACATCGCGGAGATGTCCAGGAACGCGGCGTCGAAGCCGAACTCCTGGTACAGCCGCACGACCTGCTCGGCCAGGTGCCGCCGCCACGGCTCGTAGGCCGGGTTGACCAGCGAGCCCCACGAGTGGTCGAAGTGGCGCGAGGCGTCCCAGTCGACCGACCCGATCGGCTGGTGGCCGCTGGCGTTGAGCAGCTGGCCGGGGGCGGCCCAGTGCTCGAAGCCGGGCAGGTCGCGGGCGGCCACGTTGGCGCCGAACATCGGCATGATCCGGGCGCCGAGGGAGTGCGCGCCCTCGATCAGCCGCCGGAACCCGTCCGGGCCGCCGAGCCGCTCGTCGGTGCCGAACCTGCCGTACCAGCGGTAGTAGCGGCCCTCCCAGCCCGGCAGGTACGCCAGGATGCGCTGCGGGTCGATCTGCTCCGACAGGCGCCGGATCGTGTCGAGCATGCCGTCGTAGTCGAGGAAGACCCGGCCGGTGAAGTGCATGCCGTTCAGCGACAGCACCAGCGAGGTCTGGCGCAGCCAGTCCGGCACGTCGGTGCGCTGCTCCCAGGCGGGCAGGTCGTAGGCCTGCCGCACGTGGGCGGTGTGCTCGGCCAGCACCTGCCCGAGGTCGCCGACCCGGCGCAGGTCCCACTCCGGCACCTCGAAGACGGCGCTGGGGCGGGCCGCGTCGGCGTCGGCGATCAGCTCGAACTCGCACAGCTCCGGGGCGTCGAAGTGGGGCACCACCGCGAACCGCTTGCTGCGCACCTGGGTGTCGAGGCTGCGGGCGACCGTGATCGCCCCGTCCGGGCGGCGCAGGCCGAGCAGCGGCGTGGCCAGGTCGAACCAGCCGTTGGGGTACTGCACGACCCGGCCGGTCACCGGCACCGGCAGGTCGCCCTCGCGCAGGCCGGTGACGTCACCGGTCGGCTGGTCGTGCAGCACCACCGCCACGCAGCGGATGCCGTCGAGGTGCTCGGCGCGCACCCGGACCCGTACGCCGGACTCCTGCTCGTCGAACTCGACCGTGACCCGGCCGGGGCCGCGCTGCTGCCCGCCCGCCCACACCAGGCCGTCTGCGTCGACGGTGGTGGTGGCGCCCTGACGGCTGACGTTCAGGCGGTCCGGGTCGAGTCCGTAGACGTTCTCGCCGGTGTGCACCCGGACGCTGACCGGGCCGAGCGAGGTGTCGAACCGCTCGTGCGGCCACCGGAAGCTCAGGTCTTGCATGGTTCGTTCTCCTAGCAGTGCGTTTGTCTGGCGTACGGGCGGGTGCGGGTCAGGACCCGAGTCGGCTGGCGAAACCGCTCTGACCGTTGGACACGGCCTTGGCGGGGTCCCCGACGAACACCCAGTCCCGGATGAACTGCAGGTACGGACCGGTCGGGTCGATGAACAGCGAGTTGTACTTCGCGGTGACCGGCACCTTGGCCTGGGCGATGAGCTGGTTGGCGGTCAGCAGCCGCGGCTCGGCCTGGGTCGAGGGGTTGTCGGCGGTGTCCGACCGGACGGTGAGCTGGCCGGTCTTGGCGACCACCGTCTTCTGCACGTCCTCGGACATGCTCCAGGCGATGAAGTCCCAGGCGGTCTGGGCGTTCTTGGCGCCCTTGGAGATGCCGATGACGTCGCCGCCGAGGAAGGACGAGGTCCCCTTGGTACCGGGGATGGGCGTGACGCCGAAGTCCAGGCCCGCCTGCGCCTTGTAGATGCTGACCGCGAAGCTGCCCAGCGCGATCATGCCGATCTTGCCGGACTGGAAGCCGGACAGCCAGGTCGCGCCGTTGTCGTCCTTGACCGCCGCGGGCATGAGCTTCTCGTCCCACATGGTCTTGTGGGCGTTGAGCGCCGCGGCCACGGCCGGGTCGTCCAGGGTCGCCTTGGTGCCGTCGGCGTTCATGATGTCGCCGCCGCTGGCCCAGATGTAGGGCAGCAGGGTGTACGCGTTGCAGCCCGCGCAGTTGCCCGCGAACGAGAACCCGTAGGTGCCGTTCCCCAGCGCGGTGATCTTCCGGGCGGCGTCGACCAGCGCGTCCAGCGTCGCCGGAGGCTTCGCCGGGTCGAGACCGGCCTTGGTGAACAGGGTCTTGTTGTAGTACAGCAGCGACACGTCGAGCTGGTGCGGCAGCGCGTAGACGTGGCCGTCGACGCTGCTGATGTCGACGCCGGCCGGGGCGAGCGCGGCCTTGTAGGGCAGCGCGTCCACCTGCGCGGTGATGTCGGTGAGCAGGTGCTGGGTAGTCAGCGACTTGACGTTGGCGATGTCGACCGCGGCCAGGTCGGGCGCGTCGCCGCTGCGGACGGCCTGGACGTACTTCTGCACGTACTGCGCGTCCGGCACGGTCAGCATGGTGATCTTGCGGGTGGGGTTGGCGTCGTTCCAGGCCGCGACCAGCGCCTTGTCCATCGGCTCGTCGGCGGCGCGGACCCACAGGGTGGCGGGGCCGGAGCCGGTGAGCTGGGCCGGGGCGGAGGCCTCGGGGGTGCTGGTGTTGCCGCAGGCGGTCAGGCTGGCCGCGACGAGGGCGGCCGCCAGCACCGCCAGCCGGCGGTGCCGGGGCGTTGCGTACATCTCTATGACTCCTCTGTGAAAGTGCTAACCCTTGACGGCGCCGCCGGTCAGCCCGGCGACGTAGTAGCGCTGCAGGATGAGGAAGATCGCGATGCAGGGCACCGCGGCGAAGACCGCGCCGGTCTCCAGCACGCCCCAGTTGAGCGTGCCGCCGGCACCGGTCTGCAGGTTGGCCAGTACGACCGGGAGGGTGTACTGCTCCTGCCGGGTGGTGAAGATGAGCGCCGCGAGGAACTCGTTCCACGCGGTGAAGAAGGAGTAGAGGGCGACCGTGGCCACCCCCGGCGCCACGATCGGCACCAGCACCCGCCACAGCAGTGACAGCGAGCCGGCACCGTCGACGATCGCCGCCTCCTCGACCGCCGCCGGGACCGCCGCGAAGGCGGCGCGCATCGTGAAGATGCCGAACGGCAGGGCGAACACGGTGTACACCAGCACCAGCCCGAGCAGCGAGTTGGTGAGGTTCAGGTCGTCGAGGATCACGTACAGGGACGGGACGATCGACTGGAACGGGATCATGAGGGTGGACAGGACGACCAGGAACAGCAGTCCCTGGAAGCGGAACCGGAACCTGGCGAAGCCGTAGCCGGCCAGCACCGCCAGCGCTGTCGCCGCGACCACGGTGCCCGCGGTGACCAGCGCGCTGTTGAGCACGTTGCGCCCCAGGCCCGCGTCCAGCAGCCGCTGGTAGTTCTCCAGGCTGGGCTCGGTCGGCAGCAGCGTCGGCGGGGTCTGCGCGAACTCGGCGCCGGTCTTGAACGACGACACCACCAGCCAGGCCAGCGGCGCCACGAACAGCAGCGCCAGCAGCCCGCACACGGTGTAGAAGGCGGTCGCGGGCAGCCACTGCGGGCGGCCGGGGCGGCGGCGCGGGCGAACCTGCTCGCGCGGCGTGGTCGCGAGGGCGGTCACGAATCCTCCCGGGTACGCACGATCAGCAGCTGGATGCTGGTGAGGATGAGCAGGATGACCATCAGCCCGATCGACATCGCGGCCGAGTAGCCGAGGTTGAAGTCGATGAAGCCCGCCCGGTAGATCAGGTACACCACCGGGATGGTGCGGTTGTCCGGGCCGCCCTGGGTCAGGATGAAGAACTGGTCGAAGGCCAGGTAGCTGCCGATCACGGTCAGGATCAGCACCAGCCCGATGGTCGGCCGCAGCAGCGGCAGCGTGATGGACCGGAACATGCGCGCCGGTCTGGCCCCGTCGACCTGCGCCGCCTCGTAGAAGTCCTTCGAGATGGCCTGCATGCCGCTCATCAGCAGCAGCATGGTCAGGCCGACGGTCTTCCACACCACCAGCACCACCACGACGGTCAGCGCGCTGGAGAAGTCGCTGAACACCGACACGTTCCCGTCCACCAGGCCGACCCGCCGCAGCAGGTCGGGCACGATGCCGATCCGGTCGTCGAGCAGCCACAGCGTCAGGTAGCTCGCGGTGGCGAACCCGATCACGACCGGCATGACGTACGCCGTGCGCAGCAGGCCGACGCCGCGTCTGCGGTTGCGCACCGCCAGGGCCAGGGCGAACCCCACCACCAGCAGCGCCGCCGTGACGATCACCGTGTAGAGGGTGGTGAAGCCCAGGCTCTGCCAGAACTGCACGTCCCCCGCCAGGCGCTCGTAGTTGGACAGGCCCACGAAGGTCCGGTCGCCCAGCAGCGACCAGTCGTAGAACGACATCACCCCGGTGACGATCACCGGCAGCACGAAGATGCCGAGCACGAGCAGCACCGCGGGCAGCACGAACAGCAGCCCGAGCCGCTGGCGGCGGGCCTGCGGTCCACGCCGCCGCCGGGTTCCGGCCGATACACTCAGCGCCATCGTCGCCTTCCACGTTTACTTAATCGTTTTCGTGGAGGGAACGTTACAACAGTGCTTCCATCCGGTGTCAAGACCACAGGCTCGGGTTTCTGCTAGAGTCCCCGCCTATCGCTGTTTACGAAACCGATTAGGAGACCGGTGGCCCAAGCGCACAGCTCCTCCGACCGCGTCACGATCCGGGACGTGGCGTCCGTGGCGGGCGTCTCCACCGCCACCGTCTCCAAGGTCCTCAACGAGCGCCCCGACGTCGGTGCCGAGGTCCGCCAGCGGGTGCTGGACACCATCGGCCGGCTCGGCTACCGCCCCAACGCCGTCGCGCGCGGCCTGCGGTCGCGGCACACCGACACCATCGCGATCCTCACCGACGACCTGGAGGGGATCTTCACCAACGCGCTGATGCGCGGGGTCGAGGACGCCGCCTCGGCGTACGACATCTCGGTGCTGCTGGCCAACAGCTACGGCGACCCGGAGAAGGAGCGCAAGCACCTGCGCCGCCTGCTGGACCGGCAGGTCGACGGCCTCATCATCATGTCCGGCAACCGGGTCCGCCCCCGATCCGGCCCGGCCCTGCCCCTACCCGGCACCCCGTACGTCTTCCTCTACGAGTACGGCGCCGCCGAGCCCGTGCCCAGCGTGCTGCCCGACGACCGGGGCGGGGCCGCACTGGCCGCCCAGCACCTGATCGACCTCGGCCGCCGCCGGATCGGCTTCATCAACGGACCCGCCTCTTGGGAGGCCACGGCCGACCGCCTCGACGGCCTGACCACCACCCTGGCCGCCGCGGGCGTGGCGCTGGAGCCCGGCTTCGTACGCCACGCGACCTCATGGTCGCCGGAGGAGGGCTACACGCTGACCAGCGCGATGCTGGACGCCCCCGCGCCGCCCGACGCGATCTTCGGCGCCAGCGACGACCTGGCCACCGGCGCCATCGCCGCGATCCACGAGCGCGGCCTGCGCATCCCCGAGGACGTCGCGGTCGTCGGCTTCGACGACCGCTCACTGGCCGTGCACCAGCGGCCGCCGCTGACCACGGTCGCGCTGCCGCTGCTGGAGATGGGCCGAGTCGCCGGGCAGCGCCTGCTGGCCGCCGTCAACGGCGAGGAGCAGCGGCAGGAGCTGATCCGCGTCCCCTGCGAGCTGCGCGTGCGCGCCTCCACCACCGGCCGCGCCCGGACCGCCACCTGACGCCCGCGTCACTCACACGTCGCCCACGCGCTGCGCGGCGCGGCGCGGCGCGGCGCAGCGCAGCGCGTGAATTCGTGCAGTTTCGGGGAAAGTGCTCGAATCCACGCCAAGATTCGTGCAGTTTCCCCGAAACTGCAGCGCGTCGGCGATGTTCGGCCGAGACGGCATCGCATCGCTGCCCGGCTGTTCTCCGTCGGAAGTAGCCGCGCGACCGAGGTGCCAGGCAGTGTCGATGTCAGTCGTCGAGTCCGAAACGCTCCGTCAGCAGGTCGAGCGTGAAGCGATTACGCAGCTTGCAGGCCGAGTTCTGGTTAGCGAACATGCCTTTCTGCCAGAAGGCGTCCGCCTGGTCAAGAGTGTGCTCCCAAGTCACGGGCACGACGAACTCCTCCCGACCCGGCCCATCGACCGCATGACGGTAGCCCGCCCCAAGATCCAGACCCGCCATGCGCACGGTCGCATCGCCGACTTGCAGCGCGACAGTCTCGAACGGCTGGGCTTCACCGGTGACCGTCCCTACGCCGACATAACCACGCCGTGGGATGTAAACGAAGATCCGCGCTCCGACCGGCAACGTCCGCAGCGAGCGGGAGTACCACTCACCCCCGCCTGCGGACACGAACCCGTAAGTTCGAGCATCTTTCCACGACCGGATCCCCGCCTCTTCCCCGAAGGACACGTACCAGTCCTGACCGTTCCACGGCTCTTTGGTCCCCTGCCGGTTGGTACCCGCTTCCGGGCTCGCAACCTCTGACAGGAGCCAGGTACGAGCCAGGTAGGACCGCTCGCCGTCGGTGAAGTGGCGAAAGAGCGCCACGTTGATGGGTACCCTGAAGCCGGCGAGGTAGTTGATGATCCGCTCGGTCGCCGGGTCCATGTCAGCAGCCACGATGGTCAGCACGTGTCCGGTGTTCACTGCCTCCGGCGGTGCGACTTCGAACCTGTCGGCGAAGGCCTGCTCGAACGAAATGCCCACCCGGTAGGTCGCGAAGATCTGTATGACGTCTTCGTGGGTCAGCTGCTGGACCCAGGATCCATAGTCGAGTACCTGAGCCGTTACGTCTCGTGGCGTTCGATCGCGTTTGAGCTCGATCGCGTGGAGCGCGCCGTCACCATCGACTGCCAGCAGGTCGAGAAACTTGCCATACGCAGTCGGCACCTGGCGGCCGATGATGAGCAAAGGCGCGCCGAGAATGTCTGGGTCTTGCTCGATCAGGTCCTCGAGCTTCTTCTCCAGCGGGATGTTCGAATGCGCGAGCCGGACAGGATCACCGTCAACGCGCCACAAGCCCAGTTCAAGCGCCAAGTGTTCCTCCAGCTGATCAGCGGGGTCACCATCCATCCGGCTTGGAACTCTATCCGGCCAGGCAACCGACCTCGCTAACGCCTCACGACGCGGCAGATGACACCGCTACCGGCTCACTGACCCGCGTCATCACCGCTCCGCGTTCCGTCAGCCTCCGGATGCCACTCGTCCGGTGCGGCGATTCCATGTCCAGGTGTCCGTCGGCGGGGCCCGACAACCTTGTTTATCAGAATCTTCTGCATGCCCCGCTTCTTAGCGATTCGCCATTTTCTTTCCCAGGCGGGAATGTCGACGAGGTCGGGCGGAACCTCGATTCCGATGCTGCGTGCGTGATCGGCTAGCACGCGCACCATGGCACCGACTTGCGTGCGGCTCGGCAGATGCATTCCGGAGAGGTATGCGGTGACCTTCCTTTCCTCTATGCCCAGGTGCTCGGCCACGGCGCCGATATCTGGACGCCGTGCCATGCGGTAGAGGGAGGCGAGGTCGGCAGCGAACGCCGCCCTGAAGTCCAGCGGTGTCATCTCTTCAGGAGAAACTGCCGTGTGCGTGGCGAGGAGATCAATAGCACGCGCCATTTCGTGGTCGGCCTGCCGAATCGAGGTTCGACGAGTCCTGGGCGCCACCTGTTCCGGGGCAGTGGAGGGGGAAAGCGCAGTTGGCATGTGCAGGTACTGCTTTGCTATCCAGAAGACGTCCTGATCGCTGAGCAGCTCCGCGATGGACGGACCGTCAATGATCTCGAGCGCCACCTGGTGCGCCTCTGCAGCCCACGCCTGGAGGTTGTGGCGATCAGCGACCTTGACCGGCTCGGTGCAGAAGAAGTAGATGCGATGCACGGGAGTTCCCGCCGCGCAGATGACATCGACGTCGGCCCTGACCTTCGCCGGTATCGCTCCTTGTTGGACGGTACAGGCGAACACCACCCTATCGGCCGCCGCTGTCCGCACAAAAGCGCTGGACTTGTCCAGGCTGCGAGCGAGATAGGTGTGGAAGGTCTCGAAATCGCGCCCCTTGTCGCCGCTTCCGGCGACGGGCCCCGTCGCAGGCAGAATGTTACTGGCGATCCTGACGCGGACAAGATTGCGGCACAGATGTTCGAAGTCATGATGGCGATTCTGTGCACGAAGGCGCTGGAGCTGGAATTCGATAATGCCGGCCAGTTCGGTGGGAGTGGTCATGCGTTCCTCACACGCGCCTCAGTACCGTCCCGCTCAGGGTAACCCCGGAGTGCGACACATCACCTCCAAGCGACGCTGCGACAGACACGTTCGGGGTTCCACTCGTCGTCCCACGGCGTACCACCGAACGAGCCCACAGCATGCCTGCCGATCCGGGCGGCGGCTAGAAGTGGGCCCGCTGGGAGAGATATCCGGCCAGGGTCTCCTTTTCCACCTCGGCGCCGATGCGGCATACCGTGCTCACCAGCTCGCGCAGATCCTCTTCGCTGGTGGCGTAGTGCAGCACCGAGGCGCGCAGCACGAACCGGTCGCCCAGCACCGTGCCGGTCACGAACGTCCGCCCGTCGGTCTGCAGCGCATGCTCCAGCGCACGGTTGACGGCGTTGACCCGATCGGTGTCGTCGCCGTCGGCGGGCACGTACTGGAACGCCACGACGGCGAGCTGCGGCTTGGCGGCGAGCCGGAGACCGGGCGTCTGGTCCACGAGCCCGGCCAGCAGCCGCGCGAGCGCGACGTTGCGGGTCACCAGGTCCACGATCCCCTGCCGCCCCGCGTGGCGCAGCACCATCCACACCTTCAGCGCCCGGAAGCCGCGCGTCTGCTGGATGCCGTACTCCGCATAGGACGGCGGCCCGCCGATGCCCTTGCCCTCCTCGGTGCGCAGATACGGCGGAACGAGGCTGAACGTGCGCCGCATCAGCTCCCGATCGCGCACCAGCGCACAACCGCACTCGATCGGCACGGAGAGCCACTTGTGCGGGTCCATCGTGATCGAGTCGGCCTGCGCCAGGCCCTCGAACGTGCCACGCAGCTCCGGATGCACTGCCGCGACCGCGCCGTAGGCCCCGTCCACGTGCAGCCACATGCCCGCGGCGTGCGCGACGCGGGCGACGTCGGCGAGCGGGTCCACCGCGCCCGTGTTGGTCGTGCCGGCGGTCGCCACCACGCAGAACGGGCGCGCGCCGGCGGCACGGTCCTGCGCCACCATGCGCTCCAGCGCGGCCGCGTCCATCCGCAGCTCGTCGTCGGTGGGCACGATGCGGATCGACGCGCTGCCCAGGCCCAGCAGCTCCACGGCCTTGCGCACCGAGCTGTGCGTCTGCTCGGTGATGTAGGTCAGCATGCGCCGGTCGCCGGACAGGCCGTCGCGCCGCACATCCCAGCCGTCCGTTTCGGCGCAGTGCTGCCGGGCGACCGTCAGGCAGGTCAGGGTCGCCACCGAGCCACCGCTCACGAGGATGCCCATCGTGGTCTGCGGGTCGTATCCGACGATCTCCGACAGCCAGGCCACCGCCGTCCGCTCCAACCACAGCGGCGCGATGTCGCCCACGTCGCACGCCGCACCCTGGGCTGCGGCGAGCAGATCGGCGAGCACGCCGATGGGCGCGGGCGGCGAATTGATCCAGCCGAAGAAGCGCGGGTGCCCGTTGCCCATGGCATAGGGCAGGATGTCGGATACCGCCTCGTGGAGGATGTCGCGCGGGCTGTCGGGCAGGTCACCCAGCGGGCGCTGGCTCAACCCGGCCCGCTGCTGCGGCGTGAGCGGCTGGAAGACCGGCGTGTCCCGGATGGTCGCCAGATAATCGGTGATCAGATCGATCGTCTCGTGACCCAGCTTCCGGAACTCCTCGTAATCCATTGCTGGGCCCGGGGCGGCATTCGACATCACTAGATCGTAGCATCTACATCTATGACTTTCAGGAGACGCTCATGCTGACCGGGTTCGTGCTGGCCCTGCTGGCCAGCGCCGCATGGGGGGTCTCGGATTTCCTCGGTGGCATCAAGACCCGCGCACTGCCGGTCGCCGTCGTACTCGCGGTCTCGCAGACCACCGGCATGTCGGTGCTGTTTCTCGGGCTCGCGCTGAACTACCAGCCGATGCCGCACGACGGGCGGCTGTGGGCCTCGATCGCCGCCGGGGTGGCCTCGCTCGGCGCGCTCGGCCTGCTCTACCTCGCGATGGCACGGGGCAACATCGCCGTGGTCGCACCGATCGCGGCGAGCGGCGCCGCGCTGCCGGTCGTGGTCGGGCTCATCCGCCACGACCCGTCCACCGCACTCACCTGGGTCGGGATCGCACTCGCGCTCGCCGGGGCGCTCGGCGCCTCGTGGGAGCGGGGGTCGACCGAGCAGAAGGGCAGTCTGGTGGCCGGCGGGCTGCTGGCCCTGGGTTCGGCGATCTCCGTGGGCACCTTCTTCACCCTGCTCGACTACGCCAGCCACACCGACCCCTACTGGGCGACGCTGTTCACCCGCACGACGGCATGCGTGGTGAGCATCGCGTTCGTCGCCTACTGGCGCGGCTCCGGCCGCATGGCCGGCCCGCTCGGCCTGACGCCGCCGACACTGCTCGCGCTGGCCGCGATCGGTGTCACCGACGGCCTGGCGGAGATCCTGTTCGCGACGTCCTCGACGCTCGGGCAGCTCGGCCCGTCTGCGGTGCTCGCGTCGATGTATCCCGTCATCACCGTCACGCTGGCCATGCTCCTGCTGCGCGAACGGCTGCGCTGGCATCAGGCGTTCGCCATCGTCAGCGCGCTCGCGGGAGTCGTCATGCTCGGCTACGCCAGCGGCGGCTGAGGTAGGACTCGAGCCGGGCCAGGGCTGCGGGCAGGTCGCTGCGGCCGAGCCCGATGCGGAAGCGGTTCTCGGTATGGTCGAACACGCTCGCGGGCAGGAGCATGACGCCCTCCTGCTCGATGAGCTCGTGCACGAACTCGTCGATCGGCACGGGCGCGCGCAGCAGCGGGAAGGCGACCGTGCCGGCTCGCGGCGGGATCCACTCGAACAGGTCCGCGTGCCGGGCGAAGAAGGCGTCGACGTGGGCCAGGTTGCCGCGCACTATGTCCATGCACCGCCCGGTCACCTGGTCGTGCGCGCGCAGTGCGATCAGCGCGAGGATCTCCGCCGGGGCCGAGGCGCACACGCTGGTGAAGTCCTTCATCGCGGTGACGCGGGCCAGCAGTGCGCGGTCGCGGCAGGCCAGCCAGCCGATGCGCAGCCCGGCCAAGCCGTAGGCCTTGGACATCACGCCCAGGCTGACGAATGACGCGTCCACGTCGGCGGCGGCCGGCAGCCGGGTCGCGGGGTCGAACTCCGTACCCCGGTAGACCTCGTCGGACACGACCCGTATGCCGCGTTCCCGAGCCAGGTCGAGCAGCTCCTGGAAGCGGGCGGGGGCAGGCAGCGCGCCGGTCGGGTTGTGCGGGTAGTTCACGACGATGGCGCCCGTGTCCGGGCGCAGGGCCGCGCGTACCGCGTCGAGGTCGAGCTCCCAGCCGTCGTGCGCCCGCAGCGGCACGAGTGTGACCGCCGCGCCCGCGGCCTGCGCCACCCGGTGCAGCGACTCGAACGCGGGCCACACCACGACCAGGTGCGAGTGCTGCTCGATGAGCGCGTGGACGAGCAGGAACAGCGCCTCCACCGCGCCCCCGCCGCACACCACCACCTCGTCGGGCGACACCTTGTCGTACCGGTCGGCGATCGCCGCGCGCAGGGCGGGGTGCCCGGTGGTCTCGGTGTAGCCGAGGGTCAGGTCGTGCCACCGCCGCGCCGCGTCGTCGTCGGCGAGGGCCAGCAGCTCGCCCAGCGGGTAGCCGTCCACGTCGGAGGCGCCCAGGATGTGCCGCACGCTGAACTCGTACCGCGCGAAGAAGCGCTCCAGTTTGGACTCGCCGGGGATCACAGCGACCGCCCCAGCCTCGCCACCTCGTGCACCAGCAGCTCGAAGTCGGATCGGCGGCTGCGGTGGTTGGTGATGGAGCAGCGGATCGCGTACCGCCCGCGCAGGATCGTGTGCGAGGGCACGGCCACCCCGCTCTCCTGCAGGCGTGCCAGCAGCTCCCGGTTGAGGTCGTTGAGCCGGTCGTCGTCGAGCCCACCCTCGCCCCGGTAGCGCAGGCACACCACGTTGAGCGACACGGGCGCGAGCAGCTCCAGTTCGGGATGGGCCTCGACCAGCGCGGCCAGGTACCGCGCCTGCTCGACGTTCTGCTCGATCAGGCTGCGGAACCGGTCCACACCGAGCTCCTTGAGGCCCATCCAGATCTTCAGCGCGCGGAAACCGCGCGACAGCTGGGGGCCGTACTCGGTGAACTGCTGGCCCCGCTCCGCCGCGATGCCGCGCGTGTTGGGCGCCATGTACGCCGCGTCGTACCGGAAGGCCGCGCGGTGTTCGGCGTCGCTGCGCACCAGCACACAGCCCGCCTCATACGGAAAGTACATCCATTTGTGCAGGTCGAACGCGAGCGAGTCGGCGCGCTCCAGCCCGGGCAGCAGCGGGCGCAGCTCGGGTGAGAGCGCGGCGCACGCACCGAAGGCGCCGTCGACGTGCAGCCAGATCCGCTCGCGGGCGGCGAGATCGGCCAGCGCGACGAGGTCGTCGATGGCACCGGTGTTGACCGTGCCGACGTTGCCCACGATGCACATCGGGGTGGCCCCGGCCGCGCGGTCCGCGGCGATGGCGGCCTCCAGCGCGCCCACATCCACCCGGTACTGCGCATCCACCGGGACCGTCCGCAGCGCCTGCGTGCCCAGCCCCAGGATCTGCACGGCCTTGCGCACCGACGAGTGCGTCTCCACCGAGCCGTAGACGGT
The DNA here is from genome assembly GCF_029948125.1 of Catellatospora sp. KI3. Taxonomy (GTDB): domain Bacteria; phylum Actinomycetota; class Actinomycetes; order Mycobacteriales; family Micromonosporaceae; genus Catellatospora. The sequence goes on along the minus strand of NZ_JASAMB010000038.1, from coordinate 17,653 downwards.
CAGCGGCCGCGTGACGCCCCGCGCCTTGATGTCGTGCCCCGGCAGGTTGTTGCGTGCCACGGTGAGCCCGACCAGGTTCGCCATCGACGCGCCGCTCAGCAGGACGCCGCTGGCCTCCGGCCGGTACCCGAGCATGGTCTTGAGCCACTCGATGACCCGGCCCTCGACATGCGTGCCGGCGTCGTCGAAGCCGTCGACGCTGGAGTTGACGGTCGCGGCGAGCAGCTCGGCCAGCATCGACATGCCGGTGCCGTTGCCGCACACCCAGCCCCAGAAACGCGCGTGGGCGTTCCCCGTCACGTAGGGCAGCACGAGGTCGGTGAAGTCGGCGTAGACCTGCTCGGCGCCCTGCGGCCGCAGCGGCAGCGGTTCGCGCAGCCGGGCGCGGACCTCGTCGGGCATCGGCTGCCACACCGGCCGCTCGCGCAGACCCTCCAGGTAGCCGAACATGTCGTCCACCATGCGGTGCCCGAGTTTGCGCAGTTCGTCGAAGGAAGGCGGGTCCAGGGTCTCGTCCACAGCGGGCATGCTATCCCCGGATCGGACTTCGACATAGTACAGATCTAAATATAGAAGTGTGTTGACTTCTGGTACCCCCGTGCACCAGGGTGGTCAACCGGAGGTGTGAATCATGAGCACGACAACCGCCACGGAAGACCCCGTATTCGACGAGCCCGCGAGGGTGCTGCTGGCACCGGTACGCGGTGCGGACATCCGCCGCGACCTGCCCGAACAGCTGTTCGTCAAGCGCCCCCTGCTGTTCACCGTCAAGTTCCTCGTGCCGGTGGCGGTCATCGCGGCCTGCTGGGCCGCGGTCGCGATCCGGCCCGCCTGGTGGACGATCGCCATCACCGTGCCGGTGCTCGGCCTCATGTACGCCCACCTGGTGGAACTGCAGCACGAGTGCCTGCACGAGCACGCCTACCCGCAGCGCTGGCTCAACCGCCTGGTGGGCTACCTGTGCGGCGTGCCGATGATGAGCTCCTACTGGCACTACAAGTACGAGCACCTGCGCCACCACGCCTACCTGGGCACACCGCAGAACCAGGAGTTCTTCAACTACCGCTTCGAAGGACTGGGCAGCGTGCCGGGGTTCATCGCCGCCTGCTACCACCTCGGCCGGTACCTCGACGTCTTCCGCGACATCGGCCGCAGCCTCATCGGGCGCACCAACCCGCGGGTCACCAAGCCGCTGGCCGCCAAGAAGATCCGCACCGAGTACCTCGGCATCGGCGCCGCCCTCGCCGCCGCGATCGTGTTCACCGTGCTGACCCGCGACGCGTACCTGCTGTGGGTCTGGGTCCTGCCCGCGCTGCTGGTCGCCGAGCCGGCGCACTTCCTGGTCGAGCTGCCCGAGCACTTCGGCCTCAACACCCAGTCGGACCCCAACGTGCTGTCCAACACCCGCACCGTCTACGCCGGCTGGTTCGCCAAGTGGTACACCAACGGCAACGACCTGCACACCGCCCACCACTTCCACCAGGGCGTGCCCATGGCGCAGGTCCCCGGGCTCCACCGCCTCATCGAGCAGCGGATCGAGAACACGGAGCCGTCGTACTGGTCCTTCTACAGCGGCGTCATGCGCGGCCGAATCGTGTACCAGGGCGAGGACGCCACCTGCATGACCCGCTGAGCCGCCCCGCCACCGGCCCCGGCTTGGTGCAGTTTCGGGGAAAGTGCAGGAATCCGCGCCAAGATTCGCGCACTTTCCCCGAAACCGCAGCATCGACGTCCAGGCCGGTCACCTGCTGTGGCAGAGCCTGCAGCTGGGCAGCGTGCAGATCTGCGTCAGCCTCGCGGTGAACTCGGCGCTGGTGCTCGCGGCTGGCGCGATCGCCGCGTTCCTGTCCCGCCGCCCGAGCTGGCTGCGCATCCAGCGCTACGTCACCGGCTCGCTGCTGGGCCTGATCGCGGTCAAGCTCGCCACCGACCCGAGCCGCCCGGTTCCCGCTTAGGGCCGCAGTTCGTCGAGCAGGGCCAGGCCCTGGGGCCACGAGCCGAGGCCGGAGTCGGCGTTGAGGTGGCCGCCGCCGGGCACCACGACCAGGCGCGACCCCCACGCGGTGGCGAACTGCTCGCTGCGCGGCAGGGCCGCCCACGGGTCGTCGTCACCGGCGACCACGATGCTCCGGAACGGCAGCGGCACCAGCGGCACCGGCCGGAAGTTGAACAGCGGCGGCACGTCGGCGGTGTCGATGTCGGCCGGGGCGACCAGCAGCGCCCCGGCCACTTTGGCGGGGTCGGCGCCACCGGCGACCCAGTGCGCGACGGTGACGCAGCCGAGGCTGTGCGCGGCCAGGAGCACCGGTCCGGACGCGGCCGTGACAGCTTCGTCGAGGGTACGCACCCAGTCGCCGACCAGCGGCGTGAACCAGTCGTCCTGCTCGACCCGGACGAAGCCGTGCTCGCGTTCCCACGCGGTCTGCCAGTGGGCGGGCCCGGAGTTCTCGAAACCGGGCAGGATCAGCACGCTCGTCACGCCCAGCAGCCTAGCGGGGCTCAGGAACCCACGACGGCGAGCAGCTGGCGCAGCAGGTCCGCCAGGCGGCGCGCGTCGGCGGGCGACAGCTTGGCCACAAGCTCACGCTGCAGTTCCAGCCCTACCGCCACGGCCCGGTCGACAGTGTCCTTTCCGGACGGGGTGAGCTGTGCCCGCAGTGAGCGGCGGTCGTCCGGGTTGGGCTGCCGCTCCACGAGCCCCGCCTTCTCCAGCCGGTCCAGCCGTCCGGTCATGCCGCCGGTGGTGAGCATCAGCGTGTCGGACAGCTGCTTGGGCGACAGGTTGAAGGGATCGCCGGAGCGGCGCAGCGTCGCCAGCACGTCGAACTCGGCGCGGCTGATGCCGAACGGCTGGTACACCCGCTCGACCCGCTCGGCCATCAGGGCGGCGATGCGGTAGACGCGACCGAACAGCTCCATCGGCAGCAGGTCGCCGAGGTCCGGGCGCTCCGCGCGCCACTGGTCGCCGATCGCGTCGACACCGTCCTTGAGCATGCGGTCAGTATGCCATGCCTCACAGCTCACTAACTAGCTTGCAACTAACTAGCTTAGTGCTAAGTTACTCATACACGAGCTACCGGGGAGGACGTCGTGTCCCGCACCTCCGTATTCCTGCTGACCGCCCTAGCCCCGCTGACCTGGGGCACCACCTACATCGTCACCACCGAGCTGCTGCCACCCGGTCGGCCGCTGCTCACCGGGGCACTGCGGGCGCTGCCCGCCGGGCTGCTCCTGCTCGCCGCGGTACGCACCCTGCCCCGCGGCTCCTGGTGGTGGCGGGCGGCCGCGCTCGGCACGCTCAACATCGGCGCGTTCTTCCCGCTGCTGTTCCTGGCCGCATACCGGCTGCCCGGCGGGGTGGCCGCGGTGCTCGGCTCGGTGCAGCCGCTGCTCGTGATCGGACTGTCCGCCGCGCTGCTCGGCCAGTCGGCCCGCCCCCGCGCCGTGGCGGCGGGGCTGCTCGGGGTGGCCGGGGTGGCCGGGGTGGCGCTGGTGGTGCTGCGGCCGCAGTCGGCCGGGTTCGACGTCCTCGGCCTGGTCGCCGGCCTGGTGGGGGCGGGCTCGATGGCCGCCGGCACGGTGCTGGCCAAGCGCTGGGGCAGGCCCGACGGCGTCGGCCCGCTGACCCTGACCGCCTGGCAGCTAACCGTGGGCGGCCTGCTCATCGTCCCGCTGGCGCTGGCCGTCGAAGGCCTGCCGCCGCAGCTCAGCGTGGTGAACCTGGCCGGATACGGCTACCTCGCCACGGTCGGCACGGCACTGGCGTACTGGCTGTGGTGGCGCGGACTGGATGGTATGCCGGCCGCCTCGGCGGCGTTCCTCAGCCTGCTCAGCCCGGTCACCGCGGTGATCGTCGGCTGGCTGGCCCTGGGCCAGTCGCTCACTCCGGCGCAGGTCACCGGGGTGGCCCTGGCGCTGGGCGCCACCGCTGTCGGCGCGGTGACCGCCAACGGCCGCCGAGCCCAGCCGAGTTGCCCGGCAATGGGGCACTCGACCGGCTCGGATACCTCCGATTGCCCGGCGACTCAGTTGATCGAGGTGGGTGGGGGTCAGGGGCGCGGTTCGAGGCCGGCGGCCCGGTACACCGCGTCGATGACGGCCATGTTGGCGACCGAGTCCGCGGGCGGGGTGAGCACCGGGGCTCCGCGCAGCACCGCGTCGGCGAACGCGCGCAGCTGATGGGTGTACGTCGCCTCGCCCGGCACCGCCTCCACCGACCGCCGCCCGTCGCGCACCAGCGTGAACCGGGGCCATACCGACGGCATCAGGTACAGCGGGATGCGGATGGAGCCGCGCTCGCCCGTCACCCTCGCGGCGAAGCTGAGCAGCTTCGACGACCACATGCTGGCGGTCATCTCGCCGGTGGCGCCGTCGGGGAACCGCAACACCGCCGTCATGGCCCGGTCCACGCCGGGCGAGCGCAGCTTCGCCGTCGCCGACACCACCTGCGGCTCAGCGCCGCCGAGCAGGCGCAGCAGGTGGATCGCGTAGCAGCCCGCGTCCATCGTCGCGCCCCCGGCCAGGGCGAGGTCGTAGCGGATGTCGCCGAATCGGGGCAGCGGAAAGGCCATCGCGGTCCGGACGTGCCGCACCGGACCGATCGCGCCGTCGGCCAGCAGCCGCTCCACCCGGCGGATCAGCGGGTGGTACCGGTAATGGAACGCCTCCATCACCACCAGGCCCGACCGGTCCGCGGCCGCCTGCACCTCGCGGGCCTGGTCGGCATTGGACGTGAGCGGCTTCTCGCACAGTACGTGCTTACCGGCCTCGATCGCGCGCAGCGTCCACTCGGCGTGCAGGCCGTTGGGCAGCGGAATGTAGACCGCGTCCAGGTCCGGGTCGGCCAGCAGCGTCGCGTAGTCGGGGTGCACCCTGGGCACGCCGTGCCTGGCGGCGAACTCGCGGGCCCGGTCAGGGTCGCGGGCGGCCACCGCCGCCACGGTCACCTCGGGCACGGAGCGCGCCGGGTTGACGATGCCGTTCCGGTTGATCCGGGCGGCGCCGAGCACCCCGATACGCAGCTGATCCATCTCGACAGCGTCCCAGGTCCCGGCGGCGGCCGCCAGATCCGGGCCACCGGCTCCTACCGAGTTTTGAGCAAACACCCATAGGCTCGGGTGATGCAGAGCCGACGCCCCGTCGACGCCGCCCCGCCGCGCTCCCCCGCGCCGGTCAGCACCGAGCCCGAGCAGGCGCCCGCGCCGGTCCCCTGGCACCGGCGGCGCCCCCGCACGCTGCTCGCCGCGGCCGCCGCGCTGGTGCTGCTGGTCACGGCGGTCGCGGCCTTCCAGTGGGGTGCGTCCACATCGGGGGTACCGGCGGCGAAGCCGTCCCCGTCGAAGTCGGCCGAGCGGCCGCCAACCATCGCCGAGATCCACGACGCGCTGCTGCCTTCGGTGGTCTCCGTCCACGTCCAGGCGAAGGACAAGCAGGGCGGGACCGAGGAGGCCAGCGGCACCGGCGTGGTCACCAACGCCGACGGCACCATCCTGACGGCGCTGCACGTGGTGCGCGGCGCCACGCTCATCGAGGTCGTGTTCGCCGACGGGACCCGTACCAAGGCCGCCGTGACCGGCAGCGACCCGAGTCGCGACATCGCCTCGCTGACGCCCGCCGAGCTGCCCGAGCTGCTGGTCCCGGCGGTGCTCGGCAGCGGCGGGGCGATCGGCGACACCGTCATCGCCATCGGCGACCAGCTCGGCCTGACCGGCTCGACCACCACCGGGGTGGTGTCGGGTCTGAACCGCTCCATCAAGACCGAGGACGCCGGCGAGCTCGACGGGCTGATCCAGTTCGACGCGGCGGTGAATCCGGGCAGCTCGGGCGGTCCGCTGGTGAACGACCGCGGGCAGACCATCGGCATCGTGGTCGCCCTGGCCAACCCGACCGACGCGGGCACCTTCATCGGCGTCGGCTTCGCCGTCCCGATCGCCGCCGCCGTGGCGGGCGGCACCCGCCCGCCCCTGCTCTGAACCACCCCCGAACCCACCGATGAGGACGGAACCACCATGAACGCTGCCGCCCCCGGCCCGACCACCGTCGAGCAGGTGCTCTACGAGGTCAAGAAGGTCATCGTCGGGCAGGACCTGCTGCTGGAGCGGCTGCTGGTCGCGCTGCTGTCGCGCGGGCACATCCTGGTCGAGGGTGTGCCCGGCCTGGCCAAGACGCTGGCGGTGAAGTCGCTGGCCGAGGCGGTCGGCGGGCAGTTCCAGCGGGTGCAGTTCACCCCTGACCTGGTCCCGGCCGACATCGTCGGCACCCGGATCTACCACCAGCACAGCGGCGAGTTCCAGGTGTCGCTCGGGCCGGTCTTCACCAACCTGCTGCTGGCCGACGAGATCAACCGGGCTCCGGCGAAGGTGCAGAGCGCGCTGCTGGAGGTGATGCAGGAGCACCAGGTCACCATCGGCCGCGAGACGCACCGGGTGCCCGCGCCGTTCCTGGTGCTGGCCACGCAGAACCCGATCGAGTCCGACGGCACGTACCCGCTGCCCGAGGCGCAGGTCGACCGCTTCATGATGAAGATCATCGTCGGGTATCCGAACCCGACCGAGGAGTTCGTCATCGTCGAGCGCGCCCTGGGCGCCACCGCCGCGATCCAGGCCATCACCGACCCGGCGCAGCTGGTCGCCCTCCAGCAGCAGGCCGACCGGGTCTACGTCGACCCGTCGCTCATCGAGTACGCGGTGCGCCTGGCCAACGCCACCCGCGAACCCGCCCTGGTCGGCCTCGGCGACCTGGCCCGCTACGTGACCTTCGGGGCCAGCCCGCGCGCCTCGATCAACCTGGTGCTGGCCGCCCGCGCGCTGGCGTTCATCCGGGGCCGCGACTACGCCCTGGCCCAGGACCTGGTCGACCTGGCCCCGGACGTGCTCCGGCACCGGCTGATCCTGTCCTACGAGGCGCTGGCCGACGAGGTGAGCCCGGACTGGCTGCTGGACCGGATCCTGGCCGCCCTGCCGGTGCCGGTGCCGGCCCTGCAGGGGCGCTGATGACGCTGGCCTCCGATCGGCTGCTGCGGCGGCTGGAGTGGCAGGTGCTGCGGCGCCTGGACGGGCGGGTGCAGGGCGCGCACCGCACGCTGTGGCGCGGGGTCGGCATCGACGTGGCCGACCTGCGCGAGTACACGCCCGAGGACGACGTACGGCACATCGACTGGAACGTGACCGCGCGGCTGGACGAGCCGTACGTGCGCCGCTACACCGAGGACCGGGAGCTGACCGCCTGGCTGGTGCTGGACCGGTCGGCCTCGATGCGCGTCGGCGCGGCCGAGCACGGCAAGGACACCGCGCTGCGCGACCTGGCGGTGTGCCTGGCCCGGCTGTTCACCGGCCAGGGCAACCCGGTCGGGGCGGTGCTGTTCGACAACTCCGCGCACCGGATCATCCCGCCGCGTACGGGCCGTACCCAGGCGCTGCGGCTGGCGCACGAACTCGACCGCGCCGCGCCGCACCCGGTCGACTCCGCCGGCGCCACCACCGACCTGGCCGCGATGCTGCGGCTGGCCGCGACGACCGCGCGGCGCCGCAGCCTGGTCATCGTCCTGTCCGACTTCATCGGCGACGCGGGCTGGGACCGGGCCCTGGCGATGCTCGCGCACCGGCACGAGGTGGTGGCGGTGCGCATCGTCGACCCGGCCGAGCTGGAGCTGCCCGACCTGGGGCTGGTGCTGGTGGAGGACGCCGAGACCGGCGAGCAGCTGCTGCTGGACACCGGCGACCCGCTGCTGCGGCAGCGCTTCGCCGAGCAGGCCCAGGCGCGCGAGTCCGACCTGGACGCCTCGCTGCGGCGCGGCGCGGTCACCGCGCACCGGGTCGGCACCGATGAGGACCTGGTCACCGCCCTGATCGGCATGGTGCGGCGGTCGGATCGGCGGCACCGATGACCGTCATGCACCCGCTGATCGCCGTCGCCGCCGCGCTGGTGAGCGTGGCGGCCGTGGCGGCCTACGTCCGCGTCCAGCGGCGCCGAGCCCGGCGCGTCCGGGCCACCGGCTTCGGCCTGCCCGGCACCGGCCGCCGCGCCGCCCTGCGCCGGCACACGCCGTACGCGCTGTTCCTGGCCGCGCTGCCGCTGCTGCTGTTCGCGCTGGCCCGGCCGCAGGCCGAGCTGCCCATCCCGCACCTGTCCAGCACGGTGGTGCTCGTCTTCGACGTGTCCAACAGCATGGCCGCCACCGACGTCGCCCCGTCGCGGCTGGCCGCGGCCCAGGCCGCCGCCACCGAGTTCGTGCGGGCGCAGCCGGACACCGTCGACGTGGGCGTGGTCATCTTCGGCCAGAGCGGCCTGATCACGCTGCCGCCCAGCGACCGCCACGACGCCGCCGAGTACGCCATCTCCAGGCTCACCACCAGCGGCGGCACCTCGCTGACGCAGGCGATCCTGACCGCGCTCGGCGTCGTCGTCGGTCGGCAGGTCACCCTGCCCACCGACCAGGCACCAGCCCCTGACCTGGGGTACTGGGGCTCGGCCACGATCGTGCTGTTCTCCGACGGCCAGGACACCCCCGGGCCGGGCACCGACGTCGCGACCGCCGCGCAGCTGGCCGCCGACGCCGGGGTGCACATCGAGACCGTCGGCATCGGCACCGCCGAGGGCACCACGATCGAGGTCGACGGCTACCAGGTCGCCACCGCCCTGGACGAGCAGACGCTGACCGGCATCGCCGCGATCACGGGCGCCGCGTACCACCCAGCCGCCGACAGCGCCGCGCTGCACGACCTGTCCGACTCGATCGACCTGCGCGTGTCGACCCGCCCCGAACAGGTGGAGCTCACCGCCCTGCTCGCCGGGGCGGCGCTGCTGCTGCTCCTGGCCGGGGCACTGCTGATGATCCGCTGGCACGGAAGGATCGTCTGATGGCGCTCACCTGGCCCTGGGCCCTGGCCGCGCTGCTGGCCGTCCCGCTGCTGCTGCTCGCCCGGTGGCTGCTGCAGCGGCGGCGCAGGCGGTCGGCCGTACGGGTGTCGAGCCTGGCGCTCATCCGGGCCGCCGTGCCCGGCCCGTCGGCGTGGCGGCGCCGCATCCCGGTCTGGCTGTTCCTGGCCGCCCTGGCGGCGCTCGGCGTGGGCGTGGCCCGCCCGCACGCCTCGATGCTGGTGCCGACCAGCTCCACCTCGATCGTGCTGGCCATCGACGTGTCGCAGTCGATGTGCTCCACCGACGTGCCGCCCAACCGCATGGTCGCCGCCCGCGCGGCGGCCCGGGAGTTCGTGCTGGCCCAGGACGACGGCACCCGCATCGGGCTGGTCGCCTTCTCCGGCATCTCCGGCCTGCTGGTCGAGCCGACCACCGACAAGCAGGTGCTGCTCGACGCGATCGACACCCTGCGTACGGCCCGGGGCACCGCCATCGGGCAGGCGATCCTCACCGCCATCGACGCCATCGCCGAGTCCAACCCGGACGTGCTGCCGACCGGCGTCGAACTGCCCGACCCGGGTGACGTCGCCGGCCAGTACGCGCCGGACACCATCGTGGTGCTCACCGACGGCGCCAACACCCAGGGCGTCACCCCGGAGATCGCCGCCGAGCAGGCCAAGGCCCGCCGCATCCGGATCTACACGATCGGGTTCGGCACCACCGATCCGGCGCCGATCGTGTGCAGCGTCGACCAGATCGACCAGGGCACCATCATCCGCCCGCCGGACGGCCGCTTCGGCGGCGGGGGCGGCCGCCGCGCCCAGCTCATCGACGAGGAGACGCTGACCGCCGTGGCCGACAGCACCGGCGGCGAGTACTTCCGGGCCGAGGACGCCGAGCAGCTCGGCAAGGTGCTGGGCGACCTGCCGAGCACGATCGTCGCCCAGCGCCGCGACGTGGAGCTGACCGTGTGGTTCGTACTGGCCGCCGCACTGCTGGCCTTCGCCGCGGTCGGGCTGTCGCTGCGCTGGAACCGCGGCTGAACCGCCGCCCCGGTCGGCCGCGCGGCCGACTGGGGCGGATCCGGCCCGCCGGCTCGAATTTCCGCGGTAGCGGATCACCACCACAGGTTGATGACAGCGGGATCTCACCCGGCTACTTTCTGCGGGTGCGTTGGCGGCGGATAGGCGATGTCATCCTGGTGTCGTGGCTGCTGGTGGCCGCGTTGTGGGTGGCCAGGAACTGGATTCACAACGACGGCGACTGGGAGCCTCTCGACACTCGCGGCATCGTGCTGATCTGCGCGTTCGTAGCCCCGCTCTATCTGCGCGCCTACGCCCCGATCGCCATGCTGGCGGTCAGCTACGTCGTCTCCGCCGTCTACCTGACCCTCGGCTACTACCATTCCGCGGTCACGTTCACCCTGGCCCTGGCCGTCTTCACGGTCGCCGAACAACGCTCGCGCCGCCAGTCCGTCGCCGCCGCCGTGCTGTCGATGCTCCTCCTGCTCTGGGCCCAGCACCGGGTCTACGCCGACGGACGGGTGCTCGGCGCGCTGATCGCGCTGTTCATGCTGCTGGTGGGCTGGATGTTCGGCGACAACACCAACCGCCTGGCCGAGCGGGGGCAGCAGCTCGCCGAGCTGACCGCGCGGCTGCGCCGCGAACAGCAGGAACGCGCCCACCAGGCGGTCTCCAACGAGCAGGGCCGCATCGCCCGCGAGCTGCACGACGTCGTCGCGCACCACATGTCGGTGATCTCGGTACAGGCCGGACTGGGCCGGTACGTGCTCGGCACCGACCCCGACACGACCCACCGGGCGCTGGCGGTCATCGCGGACACCGCCCACGAGGCGCTGAGCGAGATGCGCCGGATGCTCGCGGTGCTGCGGGTGTCGACCCAGGACACGCCGTTCGACGCCGCGCCCGCCCTGGACCGGCTGCCGCAGCTGCTGGAGCGGGTGCGGGCGGCCGGGGCGGCGGTGGAGCTGGTGGTGGCGGGCGAGGAGCTGCCGCTGCCGCCGGGTCTGGGCCTGTGCGTGTACCGGGTGATCCAGGAGTCGCTGACCAACGTGCTCAAGCATGCCGACCCGCCCGAGGCGACGGTGACCCTGCGCTGGTCCCCGCAGCGGCTGGAGGTGCTGGTCGCCGACGAGGGCCGCCGGCCGCCGGTGCCGTCCGAACCGGATACGGTGCAGCACGGTCTGATCGGCATGCGCGAGCGGGCGCGGATCTACGGGGGCGTGCTGTCGACCGGTCCGCGCCCCGAAGGCGGTTTCCTGGTGTCCCTGTCCTTGCCGTTGCAGGAGCGTAGTGATGATTGACGTGCTGGTCGTCGACGACCAGGTGCTGATCCGGGCCGGACTGGTCGCCATGATCAAGGCGACGCCCGGGCTGTCCGCCGTCGGCGAGGCGGCCAGCGGCGAGGAGGCCGTCGCGCTGGCCGCGCGGGTGCGGCCGGAGGTGATCCTGATGGACATCCGGATGCCGGGCCTGAGCGGAATCGCCGCCACCGAGCAGATCCTGCGAGAGGCCGAGGGCGATCCGCCCAAGGTGCTCATCCTCACCACCTTCGACCTCGACGAGTACGTGTACGCCGCGCTGAAGGCAGGGGCCAGCGGGTTCCTGCTCAAGGACACCAGCCCGGAGCGGCTGTTCGCGGCGATCACCGCGATCGCCGGCGGCGACATGCTGTTCACCCCCTCGGTCGTACGGCGGCTGGTCGAGGCGCACGTCACCGCCACGGCTCCCGGCACGCTCGCGCCCGACCTGGCCGTACTGACAGGGCGGGAGCTGGACGTGCTGCGGCTGGTGGCGCGCGGACTGTCCAACGCGGAGATCGCCGGGGAGCTGTTCCTCAGCGAGGCGACGGTGAAGACCCACCTGAACCGGCTGATGTCGAAGCTCGCGCTGTCCAGCCGCGCCCAGGCGGTGGTCGTGGCGTACGAGACGGGCCTGGTCACGCCCGGCAGCGGCCGCTCGTGAACGCGTCGCCTACCGCGCTGGTTGTAGTCGGCCTACACCGCTGGTTGTAGTGGACAACCGTCCTCGGGAACCATGGTGCTCACCGCGCCGACCTGACAGGATGGACCCGGCCGTCACCGCTCCCATCGAGCGGTGCGCCGATCGGGGGCGTGCGGGCACCCGGTCAGCCCGAACCGCAGCCCGGCAGCGGGAAGCGGCACGGACCGACCGGTGCCCGCACGAACACCGATCACCCCCGCGGCCCGACCGCCCGCTGCGTCAGCGGTGTGAGCTGCTCGATGTCGTTGCGGCGACGCCACTCCCGGATCGCCTCCTGATCCGGCACCCCGCCCCGGCCGACGATCTCCCCGATGCCGCGCAGATACTCCTCGTGCCCGGCCGGAGTGACGATGAACAGCAGCTTCGCGGGGCTCTCGGTCGGATTGGCGAAGGCGTGCGGGCAGCCGGCGGGCACGAACATGCTGCTGCCCGCGCCGCCCCGCAGCACCGTCGTGCCGTCCTCGGCCGCCCAGGTGCGCCAGTCGCCGCCGCGCTCCCCCGGCGGCGCCGCGGGCTGGAAGGCGAGCAGGTCGAGCTCGCCCTCCAGCACGTAGAACAGCTCCTCCGCCGCGTGGTGCAGGTGCGCCCCGACGTCGAAGCCGGGCTGGACCACCGCCTCGAACATGGACCAGCGGGCGGTCCGCTCGGCGCCGACCTTCAGGGTCATACCCGCGCTGGGAATGAGCCGGCCTGCCCCGTCGGGCAGCATCAGGCCATCGGTCATTCGTCGCCACATCCTCTCGGTCTGCCGCAGCGGTACCGGCCCGCGCCGCAGCCCGGCGCGGCGCGGACCGGGTCGGCCCGCCCCGCCGTCTCCAGCGCCGCCGACCCACCGCCGGATCAGGCGATGAGCGGCGGGCTGCCCCATGGAGTACGGCGGAGCAGGCGCGACGGGACGCGGTGAGCGGTGCCGCTCCGGACCTCGCGGCGGCAGGCGCGAAAGGGACCCTCCGCCCGCCGCCGCTTTCCCCTCGTCCCGGCCACCCTACGAACGCCAGTGGTGGACGCACATCTACCGATGGATTGACGCCGCCGTACACCTCGGGGATGACCCGCCCCCACCCACCGCCGCGCCGCACCGCTTGGGCGGCGCAGTTTCGGGGAAAGTGTCGGAATCTTGGACCGCTTTCGCGCAGTTTCCCCGAAACTGCAGCCCGGCGCGCGGGGTGCGGGGTGCGGGGCGCGGGGCCCGACGCGGGGTGGGTCAGGGGGACGGGGTGGGGAGGAGGCGGGTCAGGAGGGACTTGAGGGTGGCGCGTTCGTCCTGGTCGAGGTCGCCCAGGAACTCCTCCGCGGCCTCCTGGGCGGCGGCGACTCCGTCGGCGAGGGCCTGGCGCCCGGCCGGGGTGAGTTCGACCGCGTACGCGCGCCGGTCGCCCTGCGCGGGGCGGCGCTGCGCGTAGCCGAGTCGCTCCAGGTCGTCGACGGTGCGGACCATGGCCGACTTGTCGCTGCCGAGCTGGTCGATGAGGCCACGCTGGCTCAGCGGGCCGAGCCGGGCCAGGGTGTGCAGCACGCCGAAGTGCGGCGGTTCGATGCCCAGCGGCAGCAGCGCCTGCCCGAACACGCGCGAGGCCCGCCGGTGCGCGCGGCGCAGCAGCAGGCCGACGACGTAATCGGTGGGATCCCCGATGGGCGTGGTCACGGAGGCCAACTATAGTCGTGGCCGAACAGTTTCATTTGAGATTATCTCCTAAGGGATTAACCCCTAGGGGAGCCGCACCCCTCACCCCAGGAGCCTTCTGGTGCCCCCACGCTGGGTCGTCTGGCCGTTCCGGCTGCTCATCACCCTCGCCGCCATTCTGCTGCTGCTACAGGCCGTGCTCGCGGGCCAGTTCCTGTCCGGCGTCTACGCCTCGCTGGCCGCGCACGCCGCCAACGCACCCCTGGCCGGATTCACCGTGCTGCTCGCCGCCGTCGCCGCGGTCCTGCTGCGCTGGCCCGGGCGCGGACCCTGGTGGCCGATGCCCGCCGCCTTCGGCCTGTTCCTCCTCACCGGATTCCAGATCGGCATGGGGTACGCCCGGCTGCTGGCCGTACACATCCCGCTCGGGGTTTCGGTGATCATGCTCGCCGGGTTCCTGACCGGCTGGAGCTGGCGCTACCGCCCCGCCACGGTCGCCCGGACCGCAGCGGCGGCCGAGGCCGCGGCATGAGCGGCGCGGTCACCCGGCGCCGCGTGCTCGGGGCGATCGGCGCCACCGGCGCGGCCGCCGCCGTGGGCGTGCCGTGGCTGTCCGGCATCGGCGGCGCCAGCTCCACCGGGGTGCAGCTGACCAGTGCGGCGGCGCTGCCCGAGCCGTACACGGTGGCATTGCCGCTGCCGACGGCGCTCGCGCCGACCCGCAGCGACGCGACCACCGACTACTACGAGATCACCCAGCGAGCCGCCCGCGTACGGATCCTGCCCGGCCTCGACACCCCGGTCTGGACCTACCAGGGCACCTTCCCCGGGCCGACGATCCGGTCCCGGCGCGGCCGCACGACCGTGGTGCGCCACCGCAACGAACTGCCCGTGCCCACCGTCGTCCACCTGCACGGCGGCCGCACCCCGGCCCAGCACGACGGCTACCCGATCGACCTGGTCATGCCCGCCGACGGCAGCCTGCCCCATCCGCACGGCGACCACGCCGGGGACGTCCGCCACGGCGCCCGCGACTACATCTACCCGATGGACCAGCGGGCCGCGACGCTGTGGTACCACGACCACCGGATGGACTTCACCGGCCCGGCGGTCTGGCGCGGACTGGCCGGATTCCACCTGCACACCGACGACGAGGAGCAGCGCCTGCCGCTGCCCACCGGCGCGCGCGACCTGCCGCTGCTGCTCGCCGACCGGGCCTTCGCCGCCGACGGTTCGCTCGCCTACCCCAGTCTCGATCCGACCCTGTTGACCACGCCCGGCGTCACCGGCGACCACGTCGCCGGGGTGCTCGGCGACGTGGTCCTGGTGAACGGGGCGCCCTGGCCGCAGGCCGAGGTGGCCGGCGCACGGCACCGGCTGCGGCTGCTCAACGGCGCCAACGCGCGCCGCTTCCGGCTGGCCCTGCAGCCGGCCCCGCCCGGCGGCGACGCCTTCGTACAGATCGGCACCGACCAGGGCCTGCTCGCCGAGCCCGTGGCCCACGACGCGGTCGAGCTGGCTCCCGGGCAGCGCTTCGACGTGGTCGTCGACTTCGCGCGGTATCCGGCCGGCACGCTGGTGGAGCTGGTCAACGAGTTCGGCGGCGGCCGTACCGAGCAGGTCATGCGGTTCCGGATCGGGGCGCGGGTGGACGACCCCACGTCGGTCCCGGACGTCCTGAGCGAGATCGCGCCGCTGCGGGCGGCGGACGCGGTGGTGACCCGGACCATGCGGTTCGGGGCGGGCAACGTCGTCAACAGCGTCGGCGACCACGTCGCCGGGTGGAAGATCAACGGGCTGGGGTTCAGCCCGGACGCGGTGCACGCGGCGCCGAAGCTCGGCACGGTCGAGGTGTGGCAGCTGGTGTCCGACCTGCACCACCCGGTGCACCTGCACCTGGCCCCGTTCCAGGTGCTGCGGCGCGGCAACGGCGGCCCCGGCAGGTACGACCTGGGCTGGAAGGACACCGTCGACCTGCGCCCGGCGGAGCTGGTCGAGATCGCGGCCCGGTTCGACGGCTACCCCGGCCGGTACGTCTTCCACTGCCACAACCTCGAGCACGAGGACATGGCCATGATGGGCAACATGCTGGTGTCCTGACCCGGCCGCGATCACCTACGCTGCCGCGATGGACGTGTACGACATCGCGGCGGCGCTTCCTCCGGTCGACGTGCTGCGCCGCCGCTGCCTGGCGCTGGCGGCGCTGGACGCCATCGTGACCGACGGCGACCGCTTCACCTTCGCCGAGGCCGACGGTGAGACAACCGCACGGATGGACAACGGCTGCGGCGACGAGTACGACATCGTGTTCTCCGCCGCAGGCGTGTTCATCCGCGGCGTCTACCACGAGTCGATGATGGCCGACTACCACCAGACGCTATGGCCCGGTCTGCTCGCCGGGCTGCCCAAGGCGTTCGTGCCGTACCTGCTCGAACCCCGGTTCCACTCCGGGACGATGTCCTTCGAGGCGACGTTCGTGCTGTGGCGCCTCGACGGCGCGGACCGCTGGTCGGCGGGCCGAGGCATCGACCTCTCCATTCCTGAGGGTTACGAGGAGGGCACGGACGGTTCGTGGCTGCTGGACCCGGTCTGCGACCACCCCGTCGACTGGTACCTCGAACTGGCCGAAACCGTGTACGAGGCCTTCCCCGACCGTGGCGCGGTCGAACATGTGCTGGCGCTGCTGCCGCTCGACGACGGGATCGTCGCGGCACTCAACCCGTCCGCCGACCTCGTGGACGTGCACACCGTGCTCACCCGGCTCGGTTATCCCGGCTGTTGAGCGCTCAAGCGGCCCGGGCTGCCCGCTGCTCGGTCAGTTTCGAGGCCGTGAACAGCGCCAGCACCACCGCTGCGGCGACCAGCGTCGCCGTCCAGCCCGGCAGCAGCAACGCCGCCGGAGTCACCACCGCGACCGGCAGCACGATGCTCGGCAGGACCCAGCGCAGCACCGACCGCCAGCTTTCACCGAGCCGCTGCGCGATGAGCCCGCTGACCGCGTGATAACCCCCGATCCCGGCCACCAGCCCGACCACGCTGCCCAGCGGCAGGTGGTGTCCGGGTTCGGCCACGGCGGTGCCGAGCGCCGCCGCGAGCGCGGTTACCGCGCTGACCAGCAGGAACGGCAGGTACAGCACAGCCTCGCGCATGTTGGCTCGGGCGCCGAGCGCCTGCGCCCGGACGAAGCCCCGCTCGGCACTGGGCGTGCTCCACCGGAAGAAGGTGATCGCCAGCACCGCCACCACCACGAACGCGGCGAGGGCGGCAATCGCGGACAGGCCGGTGAAGTGCTCGGACAGGCCGGTGACGATGGCGAAGACGCTCTCCCCGAAGACGATCACGATGAACAGGCCGATCCGCTCCACCAGATGCTCGACCGACAGCAGGCGGTACATCACCCGCGACTGGGCGGTGCCGAACGCCAGCAGCGCGACTTCCAGCACGATGGCCAGGCCCCACAGCGCGAACCGCGCGGGACCGTCCACGAACGCCGACACCGCCCAGATCGAGGCGGGGACCAGGCAGTACACGATCGGACGCCAGGCCGGGAACTCCCAGCGGGACCGGCCGACCTGCGGCCACCACAGCGCGAACACGGCCACGCGCACCCAGGCCGCACCCAGCGCGAAGACCCACGCCCGCCCGTCCAGTCCCTCCGGCGCAGCGGCGGCCATGAGACCCAGGCCGGGCATGGCCGCGACCAGCACCGTCCGATTCCAGCCGGTGTCCGAGCCGAACAGGTTGACCGAGAGGGTCAGGTTGACCCAGGCCCACCACGCCGGGAAGAGCAGGACCAGGAAGGTGCCGAAGTCCCGCCACCCGGGGTCGCCGTGCAGTCCGTGGGCCAGCACCGCGACGGTCACGACGAAGACGAGGTCGAAGAAGAGCTCGAACCAGTCGGCTCGGCGCGGTTCCGGGGAGGGGTCGGTCACGCTGAGACCATACTCACCGCCGGGCGACCGTCCTGATCAGAGTGCAGTTTCGGGGAAACTGCACTAATGACGGCCAAGATTCGTGCAGTTTCCCCGAAACTGCACGAACGACCGGGGCGCGAGCCGGCGGAGGCGCGAGCCGGCGGGGACGGAGAAGCCCGGCCGGGGATCGGTCCCGGCCGGGCTTCAGGGTTGTGCCTCGATCAGGACACGAC
>NZ_JASAMB010000037.1 GCF_029948125.1 Catellatospora sp. KI3 | reverse complement strand
TAAGGGCTGACCCGGACCGACCGCCGGGTACCCTCCAAGGTCACCCGGACTCCCCCGCCGGGGAGGGCCGTCCAGCGCCCTCCCCGCTGGCCACCGATCCGGCGGCCGCACCGAGCACCGAAGGAGCACTCCCGAGTGGACGACAACCGCAAGGTCACCATCGCGGCGATCGCCCGCGAGGCAGGCGTCTCCGTGCCGACCGTCTCCCGGGTCATCAACGGCCGCTCCGACGTCTCCCCCACCACCCGCCAACGCGTGGAAGAGCTGCTCAACCGGTACGGCTACCAGCGCCGCACCACCTCGGTCCGCAGCACCTCCGGCCTGATCGACCTCGTCTTCAACGACCTGGACAGCCCCTGGGCCGTCGAGATCATCCGCGGGGTCGAGGACGTCGCCCACGCCGCCGGGGTCGGCACCGTGGTCTCGGCCATCCACCGCCGCGCCTCCTCGGCCAAGCAGTGGCTGGACAACATGCGCTCGCGCTCCACCGAGGGCGTCATCTTCGTCACGTCCACCCTGGAGCCCCCGCTGCAGGCCGAGCTGCGCCGCCTTAACATCCCCGTGGTCATCGTCGACCCCGCCGGGGTGCCGCCGCAGGAGGCGCCGACCATCGGCGCCACCAACTGGAACGGCGCCCTGCGCGCCACCGAATACCTGATCAACCTCGGCCACCAGCGGATCGGGTTCATCGCCGGGCCGCCGCAGCTGCTGTGCAGCCGCGCCCGCCTCGACGGCTACCGCACCGCGCTCGACGCCGCCAGGCTGCCCGCCGACGACAAGCTGATCTACCCGGGCAACTTCTACCACGAGGCCGGGTACACCGGCGGCACCCAGCTGCTGGAGCTGGCCGAACCGCCGACGGCCATCTTCGCCTCCAGCGACCAGATGGCCCTCGGCGTGTACGAGGCGATCCGCCGCAAGGGACTGCGCGTCGGCGACGACATCAGCGTCGTCGGCTTCGACGACCTGCCCGAAGTCCGCTGGTGCTCCCCGCCGCTGACCACGGTCCGCCAACCGCTGGCCGAGATGGGACTGCTCGCGGCACGTACCGTGCTGCGGCTGGCGCAGCGGGAGAAGATCGAGAGCCCGCGGGTCGAACTCGCCACCGAGCTGGTGATCCGTGACAGCGCCTGCGCCCCGCGTGGCTGAGCAGGCGGCGCCCGCGCCGGCACAGCCCGGCGTCCGGGCCTCGGTGCTGCTGGCGTACGCGGCGTTCCTGCTGGTCGGGATCAGTTCGGGGGTCGGCGGGGTGCTGCTGCCCGCGCAGATCACCGACTACGGGGTGGACAAGGCCACCATCGGGTTGACGTTCTTCACCTCCGGGGCGGGCTTCCTGCTGGGTGCGACGGGAGCGGGCGCGCTGATACACCGGTACGGCGTACGCACGACGCTGCTGACCGGGACCACCGCCTTCGCCGCGGCCGCGCTCTACACCGCGACCCGCCCGCCGCTGGCGGCCTTCGTCGCCGTGGCGCTGCTGGCCGGGGTCGGCACCGGCCTGCTGGAGGCGGCGCTCAACGCCCACCTGGCCGACCTGCCGCACGCCACCGACCGCATCAACCGGCTGCACGCCTTCTTCGGCGTGGGCGCGCTGCTCGGCCCGCTGCTGGCCGCGTGGCTGCTCACCCGCACCGCCTGGACCGCGGTATGGGCGGTGCAGGCGCTGATCTGCCTGCCCCTGCTGGTCGGCTTCCTGCGGGCCCATCCCCCCACGCCCCGCCCCGCCCGGGCGGAGTCGTCCGCCGGACCGGGCCTGCTAGCCACGACCATCCGCAGGCCGCGCGTCATCATCGCCGGCATCTTCCTGGCCGTGTACGTCGGCCTGGAGATCAGCGTCGGCAGCTGGGGCTACAGCTACCTGCGCGCCGAGCGCGCCCTGTCCGACCTGGACGCCGGTTACGCGGTCAGCGGCTACTGGCTGGGCCTGACCCTGGGCCGCTTCCTGATCAGCCCGATCGCGGGGCGGCTGCGGCTGGGCACCGCCGCCATGGCGTACGCGTGCCTCGGCGGCACCGCCGCCGCCTGCCTGCTCATCTGGGCGGTGCCGCATCCGGCCGCGGCAGCGGCGGGGCTGGCCGTGCTGGGGTTCTTCCTCGGCCCGATCTTCCCCACCATCATGGCGGTCATGCCCCGGCTGACCGAGCAGCGGCTGGTCCCGACCGCCATCGGCATCACCAACGGCCTGACCACCGTCGGCGGCGCCACCCTGCCCTGGCTGGCGGGCACGCTCGCGCAGACCAGCGGCACCTGGATCCTGCTGCCGTTCGCGACGCTGCTCGCGGCCGTGCAACTGGGACTGTGGTCGCCGCTGGCCGGGCATCTGCGCCGCTCGGGCGGCTGACCTCAGCTCAGGCTGAGCTTCATGCCCTCGTGGCTGGCCACGAAGCCGAGCCGCTGGTAGAAGCGGTGCGCGTCCTGGCGGGTCTTGTCGGTGGTCAGCTGCACCAGGGCGCAGCCGCGGGCCTGCGCCTGGTCGATCGCCCACCGCATCATCCGCTCGCCGATGCCCTGCCCGCGCCGGTCCGAACGCACCCGGACCGCCTCGATCAGCGACCGCTCGGCACCGTGGCGGCCCAGGCCCGGGATGTAGGTGAGCTGGAAGCAGCCGACGATCTCGCCCGCGTCGTCGGCGACGATCAGCAGGTTGCGGGGGTCGGCGTCGATCGCGGCGAAGGCGCGCTCGTAGGCTTCGTCCACCTCGGTGAAGTCGCGGGCCTTGCCGAGCACGTCGTCGGCCAGCAGCGCGATGATGGCGGGCAGCTCGGCCCGCGTCGCCTCCCGGAAGATCATGACCGACAGCCTAGAACGGCCCGTCCGGGGCTGCGCCGCCGCCGCGGCCGATGGGGTGCCGGTCACGCGGGATGGTACTGCCGCGCCGCAAGACTCGTGCGCCCATTCGCGGATCAGATCGACTGATCTAGAGTTGTCTATGACTTTGGCCGGTGGTGAGCCGTGGTGCCGCACCCGGTGTCCGCCCTCCGTGAAGGAGTACCCATGCCGCACGTGACCCTGCCCACCGACCAGCCGGGCATCCGGGGCCTGTTCCGCTTCCGCCCCGAGACCGCGGTTCCGCTCAACGGGCTCGTCGAGGCGCTGCTGTGCGGGCCGAGCACGCTGACCCGGGGCGAACGGGAGCTGATCGCCGCCTACGTGTCGGGGCGCAACGAGTGCCGGTACTGCTACTCGGCGCACGCCGCCTATGCCGCCGCGCAGCTGCCGGAGGGCATGGAGCTGGTCGAGTCGGTGTGCGCCGACGCCGGAGCGGCCCCGGTCTCGGCGAAGCTGCGGGCACTGCTGGCGATCGCGGGGGCGGTCCAGCGCAGCGGTCGCGAGGTCACCGGAGAGCTCGTCGCCGCGGCCAAGGCCGAGGGCGCCTCCGACCTGGAGATCCACGACACGGTGCTGATCGCGGCGGCGTTCTGCATGTTCAACCGCTACGTCGACGGGCTGGCCACCACGCTGCCCGACGATCCGGACTTCTACACCGACCGGGCCAAGCTGATCGTCGCCAACGGCTACCTGGGCGTGCTCGCCAAGGAGGCCACCCCGGCCGCCTGAGGCGAGCAGCCGGATCTTGTGCACTTTCCGCTGCTGGAACGACGGAAAGTGCACAAGATCTAGGCTCTCCCGGGGGCGCCCCACTGGACCGACACCTGGGTCACCGTCCGCTGGGCCCGGATGGCCAGTTCGGCGGCGATGACGGCCCGGTCCACCACGCCGACCGTCCCGGCGACCGTGCGGGTGACCCGCTCGCTGACCAGCACCGGTGTCCCCTCGGCCCGCTCCAGCAGCGCGGCACTGGCGGCGGGCAGCGCCTGGGCGGCGATCTGCTCGCCCGCCGAGGCGATCAGCATCCCGGCGTCGGCGAGCGCCGCGTACAGCGCGGTGGTGGTGAAGTCGCAGGTGCGCAACTGGTCGGCGTACGGCTGGTCGACCCAGGAGACCTGGTGGATGGCGGGTGCCCCGTCGACGAGCCGCACCCGCTCCAGCCGCAGCGCGCGGGCGGCGGCGTCGCGCTCGCCCCACTGCGCGGCGGCCCAGGCGGGCATGGTCCGCAGCGAGCACGACACGACCCGGGTGGCCACCTGGTGCCCCTGGTCGCGCAGGTCGTCGACGAAGCTGCGCAGCGTGTCGAGCCGGTACGCGGGGCGGGTCGGCGCGACGAAGGTGCCGCGACCGGCCTCGACCACGATCAGCCCGTCGTCTACCAGGGCCTGCAGCGCCTGCCGCACCGTCGCCAGCGCCACGTCGTAGCTGGCCCCGAGCTCGCGCTGGGCGGGCAGGGCGGTGCCGGGGGCGTACTCGCCCCGGCGGATGCGGTCGGCGATGTCGGCGGCGATGGCCCGGTAGCGGGGACCTGGCATGCGCGGGCGCTCCTGTCGGCGGTGCGGCGGGGACGCGAGCAGTATCGCGCCCCCGCCGCACCGCTCAGGGGTACGCCCGGTCCAGCGCGTCGCGCATCGCCGCCACCCGCGCCCCGACCTGGGCCGGAGACTCTCCGTCGAGGACGGCGCGCATCAGCGCGGAGCCGACCGCGACCCCGTCGGCGACGTGCGCCCCGGCCACGGCGTGCGCGGGGGTGGCGATGCCGAAGCCGAGCAGCACCGGCAGGTCGGTGGCCTGCTTGAGCTGCCCGGCGAGCACGCCGGCGGTGTCGGCTAGTTCGTCGCGGACCCCGGTGGGGGCCATCACGCTGACCGCGTACACGAAACCTCTGCTCCTGGTCCCGATCTCCCGCAGCCGGGCCGGGGTGCTGCTGGGCGCGGCGACCAGCACCAGGTCCACCCCGGCGGCCGTGGCCGCGCGCTCCAGCGTGCCCAGCTCGTCCACCGGCAGGTCCGGCACGATCAGCCCGCGCACCCCCGCCCCGGCGAGGTTCGCGCAGAACACCTCGGCACCCTCGCGCTGCACCAGGTGGTAGTAGGTCATCACGGTGAGCGGGATGCCGACCCGCACCCGCCGCAGGTCGGCCAGGATGTCGCGGACGTTGGCGCCCCGACGCAGCGCCAGGTGGGACGCCTCCTGCACGGTCGGCCCGTCGACCACCGGTTCGGAGAACGGCAGCCCGACCTCGATCGTGTCGGCGCCCGCCTCGGCGTAGGCGAGCAGGTAGTCGGTCCAGTCGGCACGGACGCCGCCGGTCAGGTACGGCGCGAGCAGCTTGCGGCCGGCGTCGCGGCGCCGCCGCAGGTGCGGTCCGAGCGCGGTGCCGCTGATCGTCGCGGTCATCGGGCCACCTCCAGCAGGGTCGCGGTGTCCTTGTCGCCCCGGCCGGACAGGGTGAGCAGCACGGTGGCGCGCGGCGGCAGCTCGCCGCCCTCGGCGGCCCGGATCACCCAGGCCACGGCGTGCGCGGACTCCAGCGCGGGCAGGATCCCCTCGGCGCGGGCGAGCCGGCGTACGGCGGCGAGCACCTCGTCGTCGGTGACGGTGACGTAGCGGGCGCGGCCGATGTCGTGCAGGTGCGCGTGCTCCGGTCCGACGCCGGGGTAGTCAAGCCCGGCCGCGATCGACTCGGCCTCCAGGATCTGCCCGTGCTCGTCCTGGACCGCGTACGAGCGGTGCCCGTGCATCACCGCGACCCGCCCGTCGGCGATCGCGGCACCCCCGGCCGCCTCGACCCCGATGAGCTGCGCGGTCGTGTCGGCGAACCCGGCGAAGGTGCCGGCCGCGTTGGAGCCGCCGCCGACGCAGGCGACGACGTAGTCCGGGATCGCGGCGGGCAGTTCGGTGGCGCACTGCGCCCTGGCCTCGGTGCCGATGACGCGCTGGAACTCGCGCACCATCCACGGGTACGGGTGCGGGCCCATGACCGACCCGAGGCAGTAGTAGGCCTCGTCGACGCAGGTCACCCAGTGGCGCATCGCCTCGCTGGTGGCGTCCTTCAGCGTACGGCTGCCGCTGGTGACCGGGACGACCTCGGCGCCGAGCACCCGCATCCGGTGCACGTTCAGCTCCTGGCGGGCCATGTCCTTCTCGCCCATGAAGACGGTGGCGCCCAGGCCCAGCAGCGCGGCGGCGGTGGCGGTGGCGACGCCGTGCTGCCCCGCCCCGGTCTCGGCGATCAGCCGGGTGCGGCCCATCCGCCGGGCGAGCAGCGCCTGACCGAGCACGTTGTTGATTTTGTGGGAGCCGGTGTGCGCCAGGTCCTCCCGCTTGAGCAGCAGGGTGATGCCCAGTTCGGCGGACAGGCTCCAGGCCGGGGTGAGGGCGGTCGGGCGGCCCGCGTACACGGCCAGCAGGCGGTCCAGGTCCTGGCGGAAGCCCGCGTCCGACCACGCCTGCCGGAACGCCTCCTCCACCTCGGCGCAGGCCGGGATCAGCGACTCGGGCACGAAGCGGCCCCCGAACTCGCCGAAGCGGCCGGTGCCTCCCGGATCACGCATCAGCCCGGCGGCGGGCAGCAGCGCAGGGCTCTGAGCAGCGACGGTTCCCACAGTTCCTCCAACTGTTCTAGAACTGTTGCCCATCCTGGCACACCGGCCCTCCCTCCCGCCACCCACTCCCAAGACCATCAAAGTTGAGCGGTCTTGCGCGACGGGGCGCGATACGGCGGGTGCCGGGTGGTCAGTCGCGGGCCAGCGCGGCGAAGGCCTCCTTCTCCAGGTCCAGGTACTGGTCCTGGCCGACGTAGACCTCGACCTGGCTGATGGTGCCGCCCCGGAACACCGACGGCTGGGGGTAGTCGGCGCAGACCGGGTCGCTGCTGTCACGCCCCACACACAGGCCGTCGCCGCACAGCGAGAACATCCCGATCTGGGTCCGCATCGGACCCTCGGCGACCATCGTGTCGTTGACCCACAGCTTCGTATGGCCCAGCGTCTCGTGGTGCTCGCCCTCGCCCTGCTTGGCGAACTCCACGCCCAGGACGTACCGGCCGGGCGTCAGCGGTTCGGAGACGAAGCGCTGCTCCGGCGGCACACCCAGGAAGTTATACACGTAATGGACCCTGCGGTCCTTGAGGAACAGCGCGTGCCCGCCGAACCGCGAGCCGTGCGCGAAGATCACCCCGGCCGCGTCTGGATCGGCGATCTCGACGCTGGCCAGCAGCCGGTACGACCGGCCGCGCGTGTTCGCCGCGATCGCCTCGGGCACCTCGGCCGCGTCCGGGTAGTAGACGTAGCTGTCGGTCGCCGGGAACGGCTGCGGACGCGGATCGGCCAGGATCTCGCGCGGGAACCGGTCGTCCAGCGGCAGCACCTGGTACCGCTGCGCCTCCGACAGCCACAGCGCCGTCAACTCTTCGAGCTTCTCCGGATGCTTCGCGGCGACGTCGACGGCCTCGGCCCGGTCGTCGTCGGTGTAGTACAGCTCCCACGCGTCGGCGTCGAAGCGGCCCAGGCCCGAGGTCGGGCCGTGCACGGCGACGGCCTTCCAGCCGTCCTGCCAGATGCCCCGGGTGCCGAGCATCGCGTAGTACTGCTGCCGCTTGGTGGTGGCCGCGTCGGCGTCGTCGAAGCTGTACCGCATCGACACGCCGGGCAGCGGCACCTGCCGCACCCCCGCGACCGTGTCGGGGAACTCGACGCCGCAGCAGTCGAGGATCGTCGGCACGATGTCGGTGACGTGGTGGTACTGGTGCCGGATCTCGCCCCGCGCCCGGATCCCCTTCGGCCACGAGATCACCAGCGGATCGGCGGTACCGCCCGCGTACGAGTAGCGCTTGAACATCTTGAACGGGGTGCTGAACGCCGCGGTCCAGCCCGTCGGGTAGTGGTTGTAGGTGTCCGGGCTGCCCAGGTCGTCGAGGTGGCGCATGTTCTCGGCCATCTCGTCGGGCCAGCCGTTGAAGAACTTGTTCTCGTTGACCGACCCGTTCGGGCCGCCCTCGGCCGAGGCGCCGTTGTCGGCGCAGTACAGGATCAGGGTGTTGTCGAGCTGCTCGGTCTGCTCCAGGAACTCGACGATCCGGCCGATCTGGTGGTCGGTGTACTCGGAGAACCCGGCGTACACCTCGGCCATCCGCGCGAACAGCCGCTGCTCGTCCGCGGACAGCGAATCCCACGGCCGTACCGTGTCATTGGGGTCGAACGTGCCCTCCGGCATCGGGTTCAGCTCGGTCAACCGGGTGCCCTGCGGCATGACCCCCAGCTCGGTCATCCGCTTGAGCGCCCAGTCGCGGTACGACTCGTACCCGTCGTCGAACCTGCCCCGGTAGCGGTCCGCCCACTCCGTGGCCACGTGGTGCGGGGCGTGGTTGGCGCCCGGGTTGAACCACATCAGCCACGGCTTGCCCGGGGCGCAGGCCCGGCTGTCGCGCAGCATCTGGATCGCCCGGTCGGCCAGGTCCTTGGACAGGTGGTAGCCGTCCTCGGGCTGGTAGGGCTGGTCGATGTAGTGGTTGTCCTCGACCAGCGTCGGATACCACTGGTTGGTCTCACCGCCGATGAAGCCGTAGAACCGGTCCCAGCCCTTCAGCAGCGGCCAGCCGCGCTTGCTCGCGCCCGGGTTGGCCTCCTCCACCGGCACGCTGTGGTTCTTGCCCACCCAGTACGTGTTCCAGCCCCGGTCCCGCAGCACCTGCGCGACCGTCGCGCACTCGGCCGGGATGTGGCCGTTGGCGCCGGGGAACCCGATCGAGCCCTCGGTGATGCAGGCCATGCCGTTCTGGTGGTGGTTGCGGCCGGTCAGGAAGACCGACCGGGTCGGCGAGCACAGCGCCGTGGTATGCCACTGCGTGTAGCGCAGCCCGTTGTCGGCCAGCCGCTTCAGCGTCGGCATCTCGATGCGCCCGCCGAACGGCTCCCACGCGGCCAGGCCGGTGTCGTCGAACAGCACGATCAGGACGTTCGGCGCGCCCTCGGGCGCCTTCGGCGACTCGTACGGCGTCCAGTCCGCGACCGAGTCCCGCACGTCCAGCTTGATGACACCCTTGAACTGCGCCTGCGACATGGCACACCCCCCACCCCACCGTAGGCGGCGCGCCCGCGCCGCGAGCCCGATTGGGCCAGCTCACGGCCCCGGTCAGCAGACCGGCGAGGTGCCTGAGTAGACGGTGGCCGGCCGGGCGCCGCCTGGAACCGGGTCGTTCAGAGGCGGGCCGCGTCGATCGCCGCCTGCAGCGACTCGCGGTAGCCGTCGCTGGTGACGGTCGCGCCGGAGACGGTGTCGATGTCGGCGCTCTGCGCCGCGATTACCTCGTCCCGCAGGATCGGCAGGGCGTAGTCGTTGATCTCCTGGTCGCGGCGGTTGCCGTCGGGGAAGGCCAGCACCTTGACGTCGGTGATCCGGCCGCCGTCGACGGTGATGCGCACCTGCACGTCGCCCCAGCGGGTGTGCGCCACCGACCCGTCGTAGCCGGCACCGGTCGCCGGGGCGTCGGCGTGCGCGGCCGAGCCGGGGTCCGCGCCCATGGTGCTGGTCCGGTACGACAGCAGCAGGACGAGCCCGGTGACCGTCGACAGCAGCCAGAGCAGGTTGCGCCTCATCCGTCGATCCTCTCCGGTCACCAGGCGAAACGTTCGGTGTGCAGCTGCTCGGCCGGGATGCCCGCGGCGCGGGCGGCGCGGCGGACGGCTTCGGTCCACTCGTCGGGGCCGCAGACGTACACGTCGTGCAGGGGCAGGTCGGGGACGAGGCGGCGCAGCGCCTCGGCGGGCGGTCCGGAGTGGCCGTACGGCAGCCAGGAGCCCGGCCGGGCGCGCGGGCCGAGCAGGGTCACCACGCGTACGCCCCGGTGCTCGGCCAGCCAGTCCAGCTCGGCCCGGAAGGCGAGGTCGGCCGCGTCGCGGGCGCGGTAGAGCAGGGTCGCCTGACCGGGCCGGTACGGCAGCTCCCACAGCAGCGCCAGCAGCGGCGTGATGCCGACCCCGCAGGCCAGCATGGTGACCGGGCCGCCGCGGTAGTGCTCGCCGGTCAGCCGCCCGTACGGCCCCTCGACGTAGACCCGGGTGCCCGGCCGCAGGCTCGCGGCGCGGGCGCTGCCGTCGCCCAGGTCCTTGACCGTGATGCGCAGCAGGTCGCCGCGCGGCGGACCCGACAGCGAGTACGGGTGGGCGCGGGTCCAGCCGGGCCCGTCCCGGAACCGCCACAGGAAGAACTGCCCGGCCCGCACCGGCAGCCGGCGCAGCCCGCGCCCGCGCAGGTAGACCGAGACCAGGCCGGGCGCCTCGGCGACCACGTGGGACACCGCCAGCCGGTGGTAGAGGCTGCGCCACAGCGGCAGCGCCACGCGGTACGCCAGCACCGCGGCGGTGGCGAGGAGGTACAGCGACCACCAGTAGGCCGTGGCGGCCGGGGACGAGACGAACTCGGCACCGGTCCACAGCTGGTGCGGCACGGCCAGGGCGATGCCGAGGTAGGCGTACAGGTGCAGCAGGTGCCAGGACTCGTAGCGCAGCCGCCGCCGCGCCGCCCGCAGCGAGGTGACCACCACCAGGACCAGCAGCAGCGTGCCCGCCAGCGCGAGCAGCATGCCCGGGTACGTCACGACCAGGTCGACGAAGACGGCGACCGGACCGCCGCCACCGGCGCCCGTGTAGCCGAGGGTGATCAGGACGAGGTGCGCCAGCAGCAGGTGGAACGAGGTGAAGCCGGCCCACCGGTGCCAGCGGGCCAGCCGGTCCTGCCCGAAGGCCCGCTCCGCCAGCGGGATCCGGGCCAGCAGCAGCACCTGGAGCAGCAGGAGGTCGGCCGAGAGCAGCCCGGTGAGCCGCCCGGCCGACGCCAGCGCCGCGGTGCCGCCGTCGGCCAGCTCGCGCAGACCGCCGCCGCCCGTCCACAGCAGTGCGACGATCAGCAGGCTGAGTGCGGCGAGCGCGGTCGCGAGCACGGCGTACACGTCGGCGCGGGCGGATCCGGCGACCCGGACCTGCCCGTGGCCGGGCCCTGTGCTGGTGTGCTGAACCGCGCTCATGTCATCACGATGCGGCATCCGGTTCACGTTCGCCTCACCGCAGGCTGGGAGTCCCCTGAGAGGCACCGCTTCCGGCGGGCATCGGACCTGGGGCGTCCCCTCGCTCCCCACGCCCGGAAGATCGCGGCCTGGGGACGCTTTCGGTGCAGTGACCACAGTGGATGCGACGACCGTTCCCGTATGGCGGGACCCTCGGCCTCGAAGATCGCCGTCTTCGGTCATTCGCGTGCGCGGGCCTGGCCTAGAACCCCGGATTCCGTCCACAAGTGCCGATCTCCTCTCGAAGATCAGCATTTGGGGTCGAAGCCTGGACTCCAGCGCCACTTTCCGACCCCGAGCCGCGATCTCCACCCGCACCGCGACCCGATCCATGACTTGATCTCCGCGCGCACCGCAACGCGATGCGCGACGCGCACTCGGACTGAACCGCGACACGCACTCGGGCTGAACCGCGACGCGCAGTCGGGCTGAACCGCGACGCGGCCTCGGGCGGACAGCGTCCGCCAGGCTCCGCGCGGGCGAGGGCGCAGTGGTTTCCGGGCGCGGGTTCAGGGGGCCAGGGTCGCGTCGTCGGGGGCGAGGGGCAGGCCGGGTGAGCGGTACGCCCGGCCGTCCTCGCAGATCACGGCCCATTCGACGTCCCCCCGGGCCGCCAGCCAGTCGATCCCGGCCCGCCCCATCGCGAACGCCGCCGTGGCGTAGGCGTCCGCCGCGCCCAGGTCCGCGCCCACGACGGTCACCGATCGCAGCTCAGCGGCGGGCCGCCCCGTGAACGGGTCGACCACGTGCAGTCCGCGCTCGTACGTGCCCGAGGTGGCCACCGCCACGTCCTCGACCGCGAGCACCCAGGCCAGCCGATCCCGCTCCCACGGATGCTGCACGCCGACGCGCCAGGACCGGCCTGGCCCCGGCCGACCGTGTACGCACACGTCGCCGCCCGCGTTGACGCAGTGGTTCCCCAGCCCGGCCGCCGCGAGCCGGTCGGAGGCCACCTGCGCCGACCAGCCCTTCACGTACCCGGACGGGTCCAGCAGCCCGGTGGCCGACGCGTCGAAGAAGCCCCCGGTCTCGGTCCACAGGTCAGCGCAGGCCGCCAGCACCTGCCGCAGCCCGTCCGACGCCTGACCGGCGGAGATCTCGCCCCGCCGCAGCCGGCTGACCTCGCTGTGCTCCTTGTACGTGCTGAACCGCTCATCCACCTCGCGGAACCAGGCGAAGGCCTGCTCGGCACAGGCGGCGGCCACTTCGGGCGGGGCGGCGTCGGCGATGTCGACGCTGATCGCCGTACCCATGATCATCTCTACCCGGCGCAGGCTACTCATGTCCCCGCCAGGGTAGCGGCGCTTCAGCGGCGGCGGCTCAGCACGGCGGCAGCTCGACGACCTCCTCGGGCAGCCGCCGGGCCGTCGGCGGCGGCGTGCCGTCGGGCGGGTAGCCGATGCGCACCGCGATCTGCGGACAGCCGGGCCTGGGCAGCAGCTCGCGCAGCTCGTCGCGGGTCGCGGACAGCTCGGTGACGTCGCTGATCGGCGCCGTGGCCAGCCCCGCGGACACCGCCGACAGCAGCACCGCCGACAGCGCCTCCCCGGCCCGGATCCAGTCGCCCGGCAGATCGGTGTCGGTATAGATCAGCAGGTAGCGGGCGCCCCGGTCGTCCTCCGGACCGGCGGGCAGGGTCGGCCCGCCGAAGGGCGCGTAGTCGCGTACCGGCACGCGCCGGGCCACCGCCCGGACCGAGCTGCCCGTGTCGACGCCGTCTCCGCTCCACGGCGGACGGTGGGTCCAGTCGGCCAGCTCGGCGCGGTAGTCCGGATCGGCCAGCTCCATCAGCGAGGCGCGGACGGCGGTGAGCGCGAACAGCGGCACCCGGTCGCGGTCGAGCGCGAGCGCGTGCGCGCCCTGCCGCCCGGCGGCGCGGGCCAGGGTGCGGCAGGCCGCCTCCGGCACCGGCCGGGGGCTGAACGGGCGGCGGTCGGTGCGCCGCCGCTGGATCGCACCGGCGGCCAGCAGCTGCTCCAGCTGCGGTTCGGCGCAGCCCTCGACCGTCAGCTCGGCGAGCAGGTCGCGGTCGGCGGGGTCGGGCAGCCGGGCGACGTCCGCGATCTGGCCGGTCGCGGCCAGCACGGTACGGGCGTGGTGCAGCGCCACCCCGCAGCTGATCGTAAGCAGCCGGCCGGTCGGGTCGGCCACCAGCAGCTGGCGGCTGCGGTCGGCGTACAGCCGCGCGCGCGGCGGATCGAGCTGCCAGCGCCACGGCTGCGTGTTGAAGATCGACGGCGCGACCAGCGCGGACCGAACCGCGCTTCGCAACGCCTGCTCAGATGAGATGACCGTGGACATGCCTTCACCGTGCGCCCGCGACCCGGGCGGGCGGCAGTGCTGCGCGTCCCTCCCGGGCGGGACTTTGGTCCCTGTCCGGCGTTGCTGCTGGGGGCGCAGAATGCAGGAGTGATCCGTGTGTTCCTGCTCGACGACCACGAGGTGGTCCGGCGCGGCCTGCGCGACCTGCTCCAGGCGGCGGGCGACATCGAGGTCGTCGGCGAGTCCGGCTCGGCCGCCGAGGCGACCAGGCTCATCCCCGCGCTGCGCCCGGACGTGGCGGTGCTGGACGCGCGGCTGCCCGACGGCAGCGGCATCGACGTGTGCCGCGACATCCGGTCGGTCGATCCGGGCATCCAGGGGCTGATCCTCACCTCGTACGAGGATGACGAGGCCCTGTTCGCGGCGATCATGGCCGGTGCCGCCGGGTACGTCCTCAAGCAGATCAGGGGCACCGACCTGGTCGACGGCGTACGGCGGGTCGCGGCGGGCCAGTCGCTGCTCGATCCGGCCGTCACCCAGCGGGTGCTCGACCGCATCCGCCACCCCCGGCACGAGCCCGACCAGCTCAAGGCCCTGACCGAGCAGGAGCGCAAGATCCTCGGCTACGTCGCCGACGGGCTGACCAACCGGCAGATCGCCGCCCAGATGTTCCTGGCCGAGAAGACCGTCAAGAACTACGTGTCCAGCCTGCTCACCAAGCTCGGGCTGGAGCGCCGCACCCAGGCCGCGGTCTTCGCCGTGAAGCTCGGCGACCAGCACCGCCGCTAGTGCGTCGGGGCGGTCCAGCGCAGCACGGTGCCGGACGGCCGGGCGGGTTCGAGCGACAGCGTGCCGCCGCGCAGGGCCGCCCGCTCGCCGAGGTTGACCAGGCCCCCGCGCGGGACCGCGCCGCCGCGCCCGTCGTCGGAGACCGTCGCCGACAGCCTGCCGCCGCCCACCCGTACGTGCACCCCGACGCTGCCGGCCGCCGCGTGCCGGACCACGTTGGACAGCGCCTCGCGCACCACGGCGAGCAGGTCGGCGCGCAGTTCGTCAGGCACGGCGCTGTCCAGCGGACCGTCCAGCACCAGCTCCGGCCGGAACCCGAGCGCCTCGGCCGCCCCGTCGGCCAGGGCGCGCAGCTCGGCGCGCAGCGACTGCCCGGCCGGGCTGCGCAGTTCGAAGATCGCCCCGCGAATGTCGCGGATGGTGCTGTCCAGCTCGTCGACGGCGGACCCGATCCGCTCGGCCAGTTCCGGCTTCACTGACGGCATGGTGGCGACCATCTGCAGCTGCAGGCCGGTAGCGAACAGCCGCTGGATGACCACGTCGTGCAGGTCGCGGGCGATGCGCTCCCGGTCGGACAGCACCAGCAGCTGCTCGCGGTCCTCGCGCGCCTGCGCCCGGTGCAGCGCCAGCCCCGCCTGGCCCGCGAAGGCGGTGAGCATCAGCGCGTCGTCGGGCCGGGCCGGGCCGGAGTGGGCGACCAGCAGCACGCCCTGGCCGTCGGCGAACGGGGCGGCGACCGCCCGCAGGTCGGGCAGCCCGGCGGGCCACGGCGCCGCCTTCGCCAGCTGGTCGAGCCGGACCACCTCCTGGCTGGCCAGCACGGGCGCGAAGCCCGTCTCGGCGACCGGCAGCACCGCCCCGAGCAGCCCCGGCACGGGCTCGGCCGCGTCGACCACGGCCACCCGCAGGGTGGCCGTCTGCTCGTCGTACAGCAGGATCGCGACCAGGTCCGCCTCGGCGACCTCGCGGGCGCGCCGGGCGACCAGGGCCAGGGCGTCGGCTGTGGTGGTGTCCTCGCCCAGCGAGTTGATGATCTCCGCCGTGGCCGCCAGCCACCGCTGGCGGCGCTGGCCGACGGCGTACAGGCGGGCGTTCTCGATCGCGGCGCCGGCAGCCGCGGCCAGCGCGATGGTGATCTCCTGGTCGTCGTCGGTGAACTCCGGCGCGTTGGCCTTGTCGGCCAGGTACAGGTTGCCGAACACCTGCTCGCGGATGCGGATCGGCACGCCCAGGAAGCTGTGCATGGGCGGATGGTGCGGCGGGAAGCCGACCGAGCGCGGATGCGCCGAGATGTCGGGCACCCGCACCGGCTCCGGGTGCGAGATCAGCAGCCCGAGCACGCCGTGGCCGGTCGGCAGGTCGCCGATGGCCGCGTGCTGGTCCGGCGACACCCCGTGGGTGATGAACTCGACCAGCCGGTCGTCCGGGCCCAGCACCCCGAGCGCGCCGTAGCGCGCCCCGGACAGCTGGCAGGCCGCGACCACGATCCGCTCCAGGGTCGAGCGCAGGTCCAGGTCGGTGCCGATGCCGACGACCGCGTCCAGCAGGCTGCGCAGCCGCTCGCGGCTGGCCATCACCTCCGAGACGCGGTCCAGCAGCTCCTGCAGCAGCTCGTCGAGCTGCACGCGCGACAGCGGCGAGAGGCCAAGCGACGCCCACTGCGGTTCCACAGTGCCGATCGTAGTGAGCCGGGCCCGGGTGGGCCGAGCCCGGCTCGTACTCAGCGGACGATCTTGAAATTGAACTCGCTCGTGCCCAGGGCCGCGTACAGGCGCAGCCACAGCGGCAGCAGCATCTCGGCGCCGCGCGCGGTGGACAGGTCGCCCAGGTCCAGCACGTCCCGGTGGCCCAGCTGCGCGAGCAGCCCGGTCACCGTCTTCTTGGCCGCCGCGTCGTCTCCGCAGACGAACACGGTGTGCTGCCCGTCGGCCAGACCGCGCGGGTCGGCCATGACGGAGGCGGTCATGGTGTTCAGCGCCTTGACCACCCGGGCCTGCGGGAACGCCCGCTGGAGCTGCTCGGCCAGCGAGTCGGTGCCCTGCACCGACAGCGTCGGCGGGAAGCCCCTGGAGAAGTCGAGCGGGTTGGCGACGTCCAGGACGACCCTGCCCGCCAGCCCGTCCTCGCCCACCGCCCGCAGGGCCGCGAGCGAGGCATCGCCCGACGTCGCGTTCACGACCAGGTCGGCGTCGGCCGCCACGTCGGCGAAGGCGGCCAGCCGCACCTCCGGGTTGGCCTGCGCCCACGCGCTGTACGGCTCGTTGCCCATGCCGTCGGGTCCGGTCCGGGCCAGGGTGCCCGCCACGTCGCGGGTGCCGACGGTGACCTCGTGCCCGAGCCGCGCGAACGCCGACGCCAGCGTCCGGCCCACCGAGCCGGTGCCCAGTACTGCGATCCTCATCAGCTGCCCTCTTCCATCCTTCGATCAGGACTCACCGGGCAGAGACTAACAGACAGGTCTGTCTACCCCTCGGCCGCTGGCACGCCAACTGATAGCGGCAGGTCAAGCGGAACGCACAGACCGGGTCGTCTGTACGATGAGCGGTGACGTGACGGAGGTCAGCCCATGCACCCGACCCGCCAGCCGGCCCGCGAGCGGATCCTGGACACGGCGTTCCGCCTCTTCTACGCCCACGGACCGCGCGGCGTGGGCGTGGACACCGTCATCGCCGAGTCCGGCGTGGCCAAGGCGACGCTGTACAAGCACTTCCCGCGCAAGGACGACCTGGTCCTGGCCTACCTGGAGCGGGTGGACCAGGCCTGGTTCGGCGGCCTGCGGGCGGCCGCGCGGGCCGCGGGCGAGGATCCGCGCGACCAGCTGGTCGGCATGTTCGACGCGCTGGCCGGGGCCTGCCGCCGCGAGGGGTACCACGGCTGCGCGTTCATCAACACCGCCGCCGAATCGGCGCTGGGCAGCGACGTGCACGCCCGTACCGTCGAGCACAAGCAGGTCGTCCGGGCCTGGATCACCGACCTGGCCCGCCGGGCCGCGGCGGCCGACCCGGACCTGCTCGCCCGGCAGCTCACCCTGCTGCTCGACGGCGGCCTGTCCGCCGGGGTGCTCGACGCCGACCCGGCCGCGGCCCAGGCCGCCAAGGCCGCCGCCCGAGCCCTGGTGACCGCCGCGACCAGCCGGTCGTGACCGTCCCATCCGGATCTCCCGGGCCTGTCGGCAGCACCGGGTAAGGGCTTTGGTCCCGCCGGGACGGGCCCTGCAACTCTGCCGGCCGGCCGCCGCGCGGCGCGATGCTGGGTGCAGACCCCCAGCGTCCCAAGGAGACGACCGTGAAGCGCCGGACCCTCGACCTCATGTTCAGCATCGGCGGCCTGCTCGTGGCAGTCCTGCTCGCGGTAGCCGGATTCGTGCTGAAGTCCAACGCCGACTTCGCCGACGACTACGTGGCCACGCAGCTGCGCGCCCAGAACATCACGTTCAAGACCGCCGACACCCTCACCGACGAGGAGCGCCGGCAGCCCGGCCTGGTCGAGTACGCCGGACAGCAGCTGAGCACCGGCAAGCAGGCCGAGGTGTACGCCAACGAGTTCATCGGCCTGCACCTGAAGGGCATCGCGGGCGGCAGGACCTACGCCGACCTCGGCGCACCGCAGACCGAGCTGCGCGCCAAGGTCGCCGAGGCGGCCAAGAGCAACGACCCGAACCTCGCCGAGCTGCAGCAGCAGCTGGCCGACGTCACCGCCCAGCGGGAGACCGTGTTCAAGGGCGAGACCCTGCGCGGCCTGCTGCTGACCACGTACGGCTTCAGCGAGTTCGGCACCAAGGCGGGTCAGGCGGCCCTGGTTGCCTACCTCGCCGCGCTGCTCATGGCGCTGCTGGCCCTGGCCGGGTTCGTGCACGCCTGGACCACCCCGCGCACCGCGGCCTTCGCCCCGGTCGAACCGGCCCGGGAGCGCGTCGAGGCCTGAACCGGGCGACCTGCGGGGCGGCTGCCATCGGGTGGCCGCCCCGCCGCCTGTCCGGCGGCACCGGACATCCGGGGACGACCCGCCGGACCAGCCGCCCCGGACCTTGCCAAGTCGCACCCGGACGGGCCCTGGGCGGGTAGCGTCGGAGTCGCCGGAGGTGCAAACCATGTTCTTCGCTGCCATCTGGTTCACGATCGTCGTCGGCTGGCTCATCCACGTCGCGGTCGACAAGCATCCGGGCCGCCGCACCAGGCACCGCGTGGTCGAACTGGCCCTGCTCTGGATCCTCGTCGGCGGTGGCGCCTGGGGCGTCCTCGCCGGGCTCAGCCACATCGGCCCGCAGTCGGACCAGGTCGCCGAGCAGATCGGGTACACCCAGTCGATGTTCCAGTGGGAGGTGGGCTGGAACGACATCGCGGTCAGCGTCCTGGGCATCGGCTGCGCCTGGCGGCGCCTGCGCGGGACCTGGATGACCGCCGCCGTCACCGCGCTGGCCATCTCGTTCTGGGGCGACGCCTGGGGGCACTTCAACCAGCTCGTCTTCCACGACAACCACGCCCCGGCCAACGTCTGGGCGCTGCCCTCCGACATCCTGATGCCGCTGCTGGCCATCATCCTGCTGGTCCTGTACCGGCGCGGCCAGACCCCGGCCGAGCGGCTGGAGCAGGTGCCGCGAGCCGCCGCCGTCGGGCGGTGAAGCGGCGGCCCGGCCGCCTAGGATCTCCAGGATGCCGGTACGCAACAGCAGCACCCCGACGCCGACACCAGCCCCGCCGCGGCTGTCCGCGACGACCTCGCCGGCCTCGTCGCCCGACCACGACCTGGAGGACGAGGCGAGATTCCGGCAGCTGTCCTTCGACGGACTCGACCTGAGCGGGCAGAGCGGGCACGGGGTCGAGTTCGAGCAGTGCCGGTTCACCCGTACGCCGCTGGCCGGGACCGCCCTGGAGCGGGCGGCGTTCACCGACTGCCAGGTGCGCGGCAGCGACTGGGCCAATCTGCGCGCCACCCGGTCGTCGCTGCTGCGGGTCGACATCGAGGCGGTACGCCTCACCGGCCTGCACTGGGTCGACGGCGCGCTGCGCGACGTGTCGCTGCGCGAGTGCCGGATGGACCTGGCGGTGTTCCGGTTCAGCTCGTTCAAGGACGTGTCGTTCGTCGACTGCAACCTCACCCGGGCCGACTTCACCCAGGCCGACCTGCGCGGCGCGCGGTTCTCCGGCTGCGACCTGTCCGGGGCGCAGTTCGCCCAGGCCGACTGCCGCGACACCAGCTTCAGCCAGTGCGAGCTGGGCGGCATCGGCAGCGTCGCCAGCCTGCGCGGCGCCACCATCACCTCCCGCGACCTCGCCGCCCTCTCCTTCACCCTGGCCACCGCGTTGGGCATCACCATCGCGGACGCGTGACCCCGCGCCGCGGTCCGGTGCGGTTTCGGGGAAAGCGCGGGAATCTCGGCCGAGATTCGTGCAATCTCCCCGAAACCGCATGCTCCGTCAACGGGCCGGAAACCCGGTCCCCGCACGTCAGGCGGCGGGGGTAGCCTTCGGCGCGT
This sequence comes from Catellatospora sp. KI3, assembly GCF_029948125.1. GTDB lineage: Bacteria > Actinomycetota > Actinomycetes > Mycobacteriales > Micromonosporaceae > Catellatospora. Next base: position 19,015 of record NZ_JASAMB010000037.1, on the reverse strand, counting down.
GAACCAGTCGTTCCAGGTGGACCTCCGCGGCATCGTCGATCTGCTGAGCCACCACCTCTACAGCAGCCCGCGCGTATACGTGCGCGAACTCATGCAGAACGCCGTGGACGCCATCACCGCCCGCCGGGCCGCCGCCCCCACCTCCCCCGCCTCGGTATGGCTGGAGACCCCGACCACCACCGGCGACGGCACGCTGCGGGTGCACGACACCGGCCTCGGCCTGACCAAGCAGCAGGTGCACGAGCTGCTGGCCACCATCGGCCGCAGCGGCAAGCGCGACGAGCTGGGCTTCTCGCGGCACGAGTTCCTGGGCCAGTTCGGCATCGGCCTGCTGTCGTGCTTCCTGGTCGCCGACGAGATCCGGGTGCAGACCCGCCACGAGGGCCACCCGACCGTCTACTGGACCGGCTTCTCCGACGGCCGCTACCAGGTCGCGCCCGGCCCGGACCGGCAGGAGGTCGGCACCACGGTCACCCTGGTGCCGCGCCGCGACGCCGTCTCCTGGCTGGAGGCCGAGCGGGTCCGGGACCTAGCCGCGCTGTACGGCGAGATGCTGCCGTACCCGGTGCGCGTCGACGGGGAACTGGTCACCGCCGAGGCACTGCCCTGGCAGGCGGGCAACCGGGCCGCGGCGACCGCGCTGGCCGAGCAGGCGTTCGCGTTCACCCCGTTCGACGTGATCGAGCTGAACGTGCCCGAGGCCGGGCTGACGGGCGTGGCACTGGTGCTGCCGACCGCCGTCAACCCGGCCGCGAAGTCCGGGCACCGGGTCTACCTCAAGCGCATGCTGCTGGCCGAGGGGGCCGAGGACGTGCTGCCGCCGTGGGCGTTCTTCGCCCGCTGCGTCGTGGACGCCACCGAGCTGCGCCCCACCGCCAGCCGCGAGGCCCTGTACGAGGACGGCCTGCTGGAGTCGGTGCGCGAGCAGCTCGGCGAGCAGCTGCGCGGCTGGCTGGTGAACCTGGCCCGGCACGAACCGGACCGGATGAACCGGTTCCTGGCCGTGCACCACCTGGGCGTGAAGGCGCTGGCCCTGCACGACGAGGAGATGCTGCGCCTGGTCGACCAGTGGTGGCCGATGGAGACGAACATGGGCCGGATGACGCTGAGCGAGGTGCGCCGCCGCCACGACGTGGTCCGCTACAGCGCCGACAACGACGAGTTCCGGCAGCTGGCGGCGGTCGCGGCGGCCCAGGGCCTGCTCGTGGTCAACGGCGGCTACACCTACGACGCGGAGCTGATCGAGCGGCTGCCGCTGCTGGACTCCTCGATCCTGGTGGACCGGCTGGACCCCAGCGACCTGTCGACCCGGTTCGACACCCTCGACCCCGGCACCGAGCTGGACCTGCGCCCGTTCCTGGCCGCCGCCCAGCGCACCCTGGACCCGCTGGGCTGCGAGGTGGTGCTGCGCGCGTTCGACCCGCCGACCATGCCCGCGCTGTACCTGACCGACCGCGACGCCACCTTCCAGCGGCGCCTGCGGGAGACCGCGCAGCGCGCCGACGACCTGTGGGCGGGGGTGCTGTCGGCGTTCGAGAAGGCCGAGGCGCAGGTACGCCCGCAGCTGGTGCTCAACCACCGCAACCCGCTGGTGCGCCGCGTCGTCGGCCTGCCCACCCCGGAGCTGGTCGGGCTGACCGTGCAGTCGCTGTACGGCCAGGCCCTGCTGTTCGGCCACCACCCGCTGCGCCCGGCCGACACCGCCCTGCTGAACCGCTCCTTCCTCGACCTGATCGACCTGGCTGTCCCGCACACCTCCCGGGAGGACTCATGACGACCCACGAGCAGGTCCACGACCTGATCCACCGCGCCTGGGACACCGCTGACGGCCCGGCCCGCATCGCGCTGGCCGAGCAGGCCCTGGCCGGGGCCGAGGCCCTGGGCGACGCCGACCTGGAGTACGCGGCCAACACGCTGGCGACCACCGCCTACCACCAGGGCGGCGAGCCGATGAAGGCGATGGTGTCGTTCGCGCGCTGCCTGTCGGCATACGACGCGGACCCGGGTCGGCGCAGCGAGCGCGACGAGCACCTGCTGCTGTGGCACTTCAAGTTCGTCGTCGCGGCGATGCCCCGCTTCCCGGAGATGCCGCTGGAGCGCACCCAGGCGGTGCTCGACGACATGCAGCGCCGCTACCAGTCCGCCGGGCACAGCCTGCACGCCGTATACGCCTACCGGCACTCGGTCGCCTACCACCTGGGCGACACGGTGCTGGCCGACCACTGGTTCCGGATGTGGGACACGGCCCCGCGCGACCGGCTGTCGGACTGCGCGGGCTGCGACCCGTCGTCGAAGGTGTACCACCACGCGTGGCGGGGGCGCGACACCGACGCCATCGCGGTGGCGCAGCCCGCGCTCGACGGCCACCTGACCTGCGCCGAGCAGCCCCACGGCATCCTCACCAGCCTGCTGCTGCCCTACGTGCGCACCGGGCAGCTGGAACTGGCGCGCGACGCGCACCGGCGGGCCTACCGGGCGCTGGCCCAGAACAAGTCGGAGCTCGGCCGCGTCGCGACGCACCTGGAGTTCTGCGGGCTGACCGGCAACGAGGTGCGCGGCCTGGAGCTGATCGAGCGCCACCTGCCGTGGCTGGACGAGGCCCCCGAGCCGAAGACCGAGATGGAGTTCGCCGCGGCGGCGGCGCTGGTGCTGCGGCACCTGGTCGAGGGCGGGCAGGGCGAGCTGCCGGTGCGCCGGGCCGCCGGGCCGGTCGCCGCGGCCGAGCTGCTGGCGCAGCTGCGCGAGCGGGCCGAGGGCCTGGCCCGCCGCTTCGACGCCCGCAACGGCAACACCTACCAGAGCGGCCGCATCGCCGCCCTGATGGACGCGGCCGCGCTGGTGGACTACCTGCCGCTGTCGGTCACGGCGGCCCACCCCCGCCCGGTCCCGGCCGCCGAAGCGGCCCCGCCGGAGGTCGACCTGTCGGCCGCCCCGGCCGACGCGCCGCTGGACGAGCAGCTCGACCTGATCGACGAGTGGTCCCAGCAGGATCAGGAGGTCCGGGCCCGGGCGCTGCGGGCGCGGGTGCTGGCCGAGTACGCCGATGCCGAGCTCACGGACCTGCAGCGCGGCCGGCTGGCCCGGCAGCGGGCCGCGCAGCTGGGCGAGGACGACCTGCCCGGCGCCGCGGAGGCGCTGCAGGAGGCCATCGACGGCTTCGTCCGCGCGGGCGACCTCGCCCGCGAGTGGGCGGCCCGCGCCCAGTGGTCGATCACCATGCTGCGCCTGTCCGGCGACGAGTCGCACATCGCCGGGGCGTACGAGGCGACCGAGCAGGTCCTGGCGGCCTCGACCGACCCGGCGGTGCGCCACGGCGCGCTGGGCCGCGCCGCCTGGGTCGCGGCGATGAGCGGCGACGACGACCGGGCGCTGAGCCTGATCGGCCGTGCCGAGGCCGAGCCCGGCCCGGTCTCGGCGGGGCGCCGCGCGCAGCTCACGCAGCTGCGCGCCGCCGTGCTCGGTCGGCAGGGCCACGACGAGCAGGCGCTGGCCCTGATCCAGGAGGCGGCCGGGCTGCTGCGCGGCACCGAGCACCGCGACCAGCTCGCCAACACGCTGATCGGCCTGGCCCGGGCGCTGGGCGACCGGGGCGACAACACGGCCACGATCGCCGCGTTCGAGGAGGCGGCGGCGGTGGCGCAGGACCCGGAGCTGCGGCGCACCGCCCGGGCCAACGCCGCGTTCATGCTCGTCACCACGGACCGGGCCGGGGAGGTGATCGACGACATCGTCGAGCACATCTGCCTGATGGAGGCCGAGGGCCAGGCCCGCGCGGCGGCGTACACCCGGCACCGGCTGGCGCTGGCGCTGGCGAACACCGGCCGGTTCACCGAGGCCGCGGAGGTGGCCGAGGAGGCGGTCGCGTGGTTCGTCCGCCACCTGGACGAGGACGGGACCGAGATCCTGGTGGAGCTGCGGGACCTGCTCTCCGGCGTCTACGCCGAGCTGGGTGAACCGCACGTCGCGGTCGGCCAGGTCGACGCGGTGCTGCCGCTGGTCACCGGAGTGGAGCAGCTGCCGCTGCGGGCGCGGCTGCTGATGCGGGCCGGGGAGCTGCTGTGGCAGGTCGACCGGGACGCCGAGGCGGCCGAGCGCTTCGACGCCGCCGCCCAGGCGTTCGGGCAGGCGGACCTGGCCCTGGCCACGGTGCACGCGCGGCGCCGCCAGGTGATGGCGCTGCACCACGCGGGGCGGCCCGACGACGCCAGGGCCGCGGTCGCGCGGCTGCAGGAGCTGATGGCCGTCACCGAGGTGCCGCAGGAGCAGGAGGCGCAGCTGACCTGGGAGCGCGCCATGGCCAGCTACGAGGCCGCCCAGGTGCTGACCAACAACGACACCCCCGACCACCTGGCGGCGATCGCGCGGGTGACCACGGCGGCCGGGCTGTTCCGATCCATCGAGGCCTACGGCGAGGCGCTGCTGTGCGACCTGCGGCAGGGCCAGGTGCTGGTCGTGTCGGGGCAGCCCGCGGCGGCCGAGCCGGTGCTGCGGCGGGTGCTGGAGGAGCTGCCGCGCGACCACGAGGGCCGCCGCGACACCGCGGGCTGGCTGGCCCGCGCCCTGGACGAGCAGGGCGAGCACCGCCGCGCCCGCAAACTCCGCAAAGAGCACGACCTCCCCGACCCGCAGTGACCGTGCGGTAAGGAAGGGCCCCTTCTTATCGCAATGCGATGTAGAAGGGGCCCTTCTTCACCGTCGGTCGGGCGCCCGGGGTTCAGTACACGGTCGGGTCGAGCACCGAGACGCGGCAGATCTTCTCGCCCAGCAGCACCTCGGCGTGGATCTCCCGGTAGCCGGCGCCGGGCTCGCCGGAGGTGATCCGGAACAGCGGCTGCCCGTCGCCGATGTCGACGAAGTTGTCCGGCAGGTCCGCCTTGGCCAGTGTGTTCCACTGGTTCTCGTCGCGGAACGTCGGGTTGGCCTCGTCGGTGTACTGCTGGTAGTTCTCGGCCATCCACACCGCCGCGGCCCGGGTGCACGAGCCGTAGTAGAGGTTCTCGTAGTTGAGGTGGCCCCGGTCGTAGCTGCCGACCAGCGGGCTGAAGTACGAGTACTCGTACGGGTAGATGCGCGCCGAGGAGACCACGACCTCCGCCTGCCCGAGCACCGCCGCGCCGATCAGCGCCCAGGCCAGCACCGCGCGGCCGGAGTCGAAGGACTGCCGCACCCAGCGCACCAGCACCGTGGCCGCCAGCAGCAGCATGCCCGGCACCACGAACAGGAAGTGCCGCAGCCCGTTGTAGAGCGTGGCCTGGGCGACGATCACCATCAGGATCGGCACCACGATGTACGCGCCGATCAGCAGCAGCCGCCCGTCGAGGGTCTGCCGCCGGACCAGTGCCACCACCAGCGCCACGGCCGCGGCCAGGGTCAGCAGGACCACCGGCAGCGGCGACCCGACGATCAGCCAGCGCGGGGCGAAGTCCCACGGCAGGTCGGTGGAGCGGACCCAGGAGCCCGCGAACATGATGTCGTGGTTCCAGTCGTACTTCGACATCGACGAGATCGACGCCTTCAGCCCGTCCCCGGGGTTGGTCAGCAGGTACGGCCACAGCAGCGACATCACCAGGTAGGCCGTCGGCGCGATGACGATGGCGGCGCTGAACTGGTTGCTCAGCTCGGCGCGCAGCGCCGGGCCGCGCAGCCTGCGCCAGTTGCGCACCCAGTAGCCCAGGGCCAGCAGTCCGAGCAGGCCGAACCAGAGCAGTGAGGTGACCCGGATCGAGGCGGCGAAGCCGATCGCGGCACCGATCGCGGCGAGTTCCAGCACCTCGTGCTTGCGGTCGGGCTGCGACCAGCGGCGCATCAGGCGCAGCACCAGCCACAGCACCAGCAGCATCGCCCCGGCCAGCGGGATGTCCTTGGAGTTGTTGGGCATCTGGCCGGTGTAGCGCGGGTACAGCGCCAGCCCGAGCGCGGCGGCGAACCCGCCCCACGGCCCGGCCATCTCGCGGCCCGCCAGCCACATGACCAGGATGCCGAGCACGCCCATGGCGCCGCAGACCATGGTTCGGGTCTGCCACACCTCGCCGGTGAGGTGCTGGAAGAACGCGACGATCACCTCGGCGCCGGAGCCGTGCTGCGGCATGTAGATGTAGTCCGGGAAGTCGAGGAACGAGCGGTCCTCGCCCCAGCTGAGGTAGAACTTCAGCACCCGGGCGCCGTAGTCGTCCTGCATGTACTCGTCGTAGGTGCGGCCGTGGAACCGCCCCTGGGCGATCACGAACCACGACATGAGCAGTAGCAGCAGACCGGTCAGCGCGTTGGGCAGCCGCACCTGCCACCAGGGCGGGGGCGGGGGCGGGGGCGCCTGCGCCGGGGCCTGCGGCGGTGGGATGTCGTCCGACGGGGTCGGCAAACCTGGTTCGACATCGACGTCGGACACTACCTGCTCCGATTCTTCAGGGGTCCGCACGCGCGGCGGACGGGGCCAGCCGGGTCGCGGCGCTGCCCCGCCGCAGGGGTGCGCCCGGACCGCGTTCGGCCCGGCGCACCCACCGCAGCATTGTGACGCAGGTCGCCGACCGGCACCACCCCGACCCCGGCGCCATCGACGTCGATCGCCGCCGATGGATGCCCCGTCACATCGGCTTGACGGCCCGCATCATCAGCGACACCCCGCGCCGGTTCTTCACCGGCAGCAGCCGCTCGAACTTGATGATCAGGCCGAGCCCGAAGTTGACCAGCCACGGTACGGCGACGATGTCGTGCTCGTTCTGCGCGTCGTCGGCGTTGCGGCGCCGCAGCTTGACCACCGGGCGCAGCAGCACGTTCCAGCTCCACAGCGTCTCGACGACCATCCCGGCGCCCTCCATCAGCTTGACCAGGCCCGCCCGGTCGTAGCGGCGGAAGTGCCCGGTGGCGACGTCATGCTTGGACCACAGCTCCATGTCGCACGGCACCGCGATCAGCGCCGTGCCGCCGGGGCGCAGCACCCGGTGGATCTCGGCGGCCGCCTGGTCGTCCTCCTCGATGTGCTCCAGCACGTCGAACGCGACGAGCAGGTCGAAGGAGCCGTCCGCCAGCGGCAGGTCCCGGGCGTCGGCCTGGATCGCGTCGAAGCCCCGCTGCCGGGCGATGTCGACGCCCTCCTGGATGTACTCGGTGACCAGCACGTCCCAGCCCATGTCCCGCAGGGTCTGGCTGTTGCCGCCGCCGGACGCTCCGATCTCCACGGCCTTGCCCGGAGTGCCGATCCGGCGCAGCTCGCGGGCGATGATCGCGCGGCGTTCCCGATACCACCAGTGCCGGTTCTCCACGGCGGTGGCGGCGCGGATGTCATCCGCGTCCATGGGCGTCCCCCATCCTTGACCCAGTCGCTCCTCCTCAGCGGAAATCGAGGAGTTCTCAGTAACGGATGAGACTAAGGGTCACAAACGGATCACCACAAGGGCCAATGATCATCGGTCGAAAGTGCGCACGACAGCGGTGGTGCTTGCCGACGGTGACGGTATGGGCTACCGTGGGCCACAGCAGCCCTCGCTGGAGGCATCGACCCCCAGGGCTTGCCGATCTCAAGCCGCAGCAGCGGGAAACTTTCGCTCCCGCCCGGCTTCCCACCGCGCCACGACGCGCCGCCCGGTATCGCCATACCGCCATCGGCCCGCGTCCGCGCCGTCACCGCCGCGGCACCGCCGTGCGCGGCCGAACCCACCCAGGAGCACCACCATGACCGAACTGGCCGTCAAGGCGCAGTCCCCCGCCCGGCACCGCCGCCGCGGCACCGCCACCACGTCCGAACCGAGCCCCGACGACACCGCCACGGCCTTCACCGGCATCGTCGACACCCGCGACCACCACGCGTTCGTACGCCTGCGCGGCTACCTGCCCGACCCCCGCGACCCGTACCTGCCGCCCGCCCTGGTCCGGCAGCACGACCTGCGGCGCGGCGACGTGCTCACCGGCGCCATGGCGGCCCCGGCCGAACGCGGCGACGGCCGCTCCGGCCGCCGCCCGACCGTGACGGCGGCGCACACGGTCAACGGCGACCCCGCCGACCCGCCCGCGCCCCGCCCCGACTTCTACCGGCTCACGCCGCTGTTCCCGCAGGAGCGGCTGCGGCTGGAGGTCGAGCCGCAGGTGCTCACCACCCGTGTCATCGACCTGCTCAGCCCCATCGGCAAGGGCCAGCGGGCCCTGATCGTGTCGCCCCCCAAGGCGGGCAAGACGCAGGTGCTGCAGGCGATCGCCCGCGCCGTCTCGATCAACCACCCCGACTGCCACCTGATGGCGATCCTCATCGACGAGCGGCCCGAAGAGGTCACCGACATGCGCCGCACCGTACGCGGTGAGGTCGTCTCGTCCACCTTCGACCAGCCGCCGGCCGAGCACACCGCCGTGGCCGAACTGGCCATCGAGCGGGCCAAGCGCCTGGTCGAGGGCGGCCGCGACGTGATCGTGCTGCTCGACTCCATCACCCGGCTGGGCCGCGCCTACAACCTCGCCGCCCCCTCCGGCGGCCGGGTCATGTCCGGCGGCATCGAGGCCGGCGCCCTGTACGGGCCCAAGCGCTTCCTCGGCGCGGCCCGCAACATCGAGGGCGGCGGCTCGCTGACCATCATCGCCACCGCGCTGGTGGAGACCGGTTCGCTGGGCGACACGGTCATCTTCGAGGAGTTCAAGAGCACCGGCAACGCCGAGCTGCGCCTGCTGCGCGGCCTGGCCGAGCGGCGCGTCTTCCCGGCGGTCGACGTCGACGCCTCCGGCACCCGCCGCGAGGAGCTGCTACTCGACCCGCGCGAGCTGGACCTGGTGCGGCGCCTGCGCCGCGCGATGCGCTCGATGGACGGCCAGTCGGCCGGCGAGCAGCTGGTGGACCGGCTCGGCAAGACCGCCAGCAACGCCGAGTTCCTGCTCCAGCTGGCGCAGAGCCGGCAGGGTTGAGCCGGGCGCGGCGTACGCGCCGCACCCGGCGTACCTCGGTCAGGCGGGCAGCGACCAGCGCTGGGCCGCCGAGCCGTTGCAGTCCCAGATCTGCGACTGCGTGCCCGGGGTGGTGGTGTTGTTCGGGATGTCCAGGCAGCGGTTGGACTGCGGGTTGTAGTACGACCCGTCCGCCCGGTGGATGAACACCTGGGCCCCGGTGTTGTTGCAGTCCCACAGCTGGATCTTCGTGCCGTTGGCGGTGCCCGCGCCGGTGATGTCGGCGCACTTGCCGAGCGCGTGCAGCGTGGTGCCCGCCTCGACGTAGGTCCACTGCTGCGCGCCGGTGCCGTTGCAGGTGTAGGTCTGGACCGCGGTGCCGTTGGCGGTGCCGGAGGCGCGGACGTCCAGGCACAGCCCGTTGGCGGCCTTGATCGCCTTGCCGCCGGGCTGCGGGTTGCCACCGCCGCCACCGGCGGTGTACGCCGCGACGTAGTCCACGATCATCGGCACGCCCGACACGGTCGAGCCGGTGGGGCCGCCGCCGAACGCGCCCGGGAACGAGCCGCCGATCGCCACGTTCAGGATCATGAAGAAGCCGTGGTGGGTGGCGTTGTTCCAGGTGGTCGCGTCGACCTGGTTGGCGTTGACGGTGAAGAAGTTGCTGCCGTCCAGGTACCACCGGATCTGCTCCGGCGACACGCTGCGGTCCAGCTCCATCGCGTACGTGTGGAAGCCGGTCTGGCAGCCGCCGCAGGCGCGCTCGCCGCTGCCGAGGCCGGTGTACTCGTTGCACGGGCCGCCGGGCGCGACGCCGCAGTGCAGGGTGGCGAACTCGGAGCTGCGACCGTTGATGTCCTCCATCAGGTCGATCTCGCCGATGCCGGGCCAGCCGCTGGCACCGGTGCCACGGGCGGCCGCGCCGAGCGTCCAGAAGGCGGGCCAGTAGCCGGCCGCCGCCGCGCCGCTGACGTTGGGCTGCTGCAGGCGGCCCTCCAGGCGCAGCTTGCCGCCGGCCGGGGCGGCGAAGTCGGTGCGCTGGGTCTCGACCCGGCCGCTGGTCCAGTTGCCGGCCCCGTCGCGGATCGGCTTGATGACCAGGTTGCCGTTGCCGTCGAGGTAGACGTTCTGGGTGCTGTTGGTCATGTACTCGATCTCGCCGGTACCCCAGTTGGCGGCGCCGCCGGGGTAGCCGTGGCCGATGTCGTACAGCCAGTTGGCGGTGTTCAGGCCGGAGCCCGCGGAGCCGTTGAAGTCCTCGCCGAACACCTGGGTCCAGCCGGACGGGACGCCCGGCAGGCCCGCGGTGGCCTCGGGCGGCGAGGTGACGACGGCGCCGGTGACGGCGACCGCGAAGGTGAGCGCGGCCACGCGCGCGCGGCGCCAGCCGGTGCGGAAGGCGGTCATGTGGTTGCCCTTTCAGGGGGACGGGGCGGGCAGGCGGTCCACTTCCGACGGGGCCGCCGGTCGTGGACAGGAGAGGGAGCGCTCTCAGCAGGATGGTCCGCTTCTGCAAACAATGTTGTCAATACGGGGCGGGCGGAGTTGGCAGCCGAGCGCCAACTCCGAACTATCCGGCATACCTGGTGTCCACGTTGTCGCATCGCAGTTCAGCTGCCATGCGCGGATACTCCGAACGCCTTTCCGACACGCTCCATATCGACGTCGACCGGCCGAAGTGGCGCCCTTCTCCGCCGCGTCCGCACCGCCGACCGCTCCCGCGCACCGCACGCAGAGAGCGCTCTCCGTCGCACCGGGAAAGTCGGGAACCTTGACTGGCATCCATGAAAATCGTTATTGTCCGATCGTCCTAATCGATGATGGTCGCTGGTCCGGCGCGCGCCGGATCGCAGCTCGGCTCCGCTCGGCCGACTGGTCGGCGTCCTTCGACTGCTCCTCGGAGGTGTCACCCATGTCTGGCGAAGCCGGAAAGTCTCCACACCCGCGCCGAAGGCATCTCGCGGCGATGGCCGCCGCCGCGCTCGCCGCGTCGCTGCTGTCTGCCTCCCCCGACCCCGCGTACGCCGCGGGCCTGCCGATCGTGGCCGATTACGAGGGCGACCTGCCCATCACCACCACCAGCCCCGGCATCTTCCCGTTCGGCAACGACGCGGCCAGCACGCCCACCCTGAGCCAGGCCGCGGCGAGCGACCGGCCCGGCGCCGGCATGGACAACCACGCCCTCAAGGTCGCCTACACCACCACCGCGTACGGCGGCCACTCGCACAACCTGACCGCGTCCCAGGACTGGACCGCGTACGGCGGGTTCAGCTTCTGGGCCAAGGGCAGCGGCTCCGGTCGCCAGATCCAGGTCGAGGTCAAGGACGGCGGGGCCGACGGCGAGCACTCCGAGCTGTGGGAGTCGCACTTCACCGACACCGCCGACTGGCAGCAGGTGAAGATCCCGTTCGGCAGCTTCACCAAGCGCACCGACTACCAGCCCGGCGGCGGCCCCACCGACGGCACGCTGACCCTGACGCAGATGTGGGGCTACGCGGTCAACCTGGGCAGCAACGTCACCGGCGAGCTGCTGCTGGACGACATCGCGCTCTACGGCAGCGCCCAGCCCCGGGTCGGCCTGGTCCAGGACGCGTACACCACCGACGCGGGCGGCTCGGTCGACGTGACCGTCACCGCGACCCAGCCCGGCGACGGGCCGCTGAGCAACGCGATCACCGTGCACTACACCGTCGGGGGCGGCACCGCCGTGGACGGCACCGACTTCCACGCCGCCACCGGCACGCTCACCTTCCCGGCCGGGACCGCCTCGGGCACGACGCAGCGCATCACCGTGGCGACGATCGGCGGCACGCCCGCCTCGGTCGGCAGGACCATCCCGGTGAAGCTGACCGCCGAGGGCGCCACACTCGGCGGCGACACGGCCACCGTCGTCATCAACGCGCACGGGCTGCCGTACCTGGACGCGGGCCTGCCCGTGCCGCAGCGCGTGGCCGACCTGCTGGGCCGGATGAGCCTGGCCGAGAAGGTCGGGCAGATGACGCAGGCCGAGCGGGCCGCGGTCGGCAGCGGGACGCCGATCATCACGTACCGGCTGGGCTCGCTGCTGTCGGGCGGCGGCTCGGTGCCGAACCCGAACACGCCCACCGCCTGGGCCGACATGATCGACAACTTCCAGCTGCACGCCCGCGCCACCCCGCTGCAGATCCCGCTGATCTACGGCATCGACGCGGTGCACGGCGACAACAACCTCGACGGCGCCACCGTCTTCCCCCACAACATCGGCCTGGGCGCCAGCCGCGACCCCGACCTGGTCAAGCGGACCGGTGAGCTGACCGCGCAGGAGACCCGGGCCACCGGCATCCCGTGGACGTTCTCCCCCTGCCTGTGCGTGAGCCGCGACGAGCGGTGGGGCCGGTCGTACGAGTCGTTCGGCGAGGACCCGGCGCTGGTACAGCTGCTGGAGACCATCATCGACGGCCTGCAGCACGACGGCAACCTCGCCGACCGGGGCGCCGTGCTCGCCACCGCCAAGCACTACTTCGGCGACGGCGGCACCCGCTACGGCTCGTCCACCAACGGGTCGTACACCACCGACCAGGGCGTCACCTACGGCACCCGGGACCAGCTCGAGGCCATCCACCTGGCCCCGTTCAAGACCGCGGTCCGCAAAGGCGTCGGCTCGGTCATGCCGTCCTACTCCAGCTTGCAGATCCTCGGCGAGGACAGCGCACCGGTGAAGATGCACGGCCGCGCCGACCAGCTCACCGGCGTACTCAAGCAGCAGCTCGGGTTCAAGGGCTTCGTGATCAGCGACTGGGCCGGCATCGACCAGCTCGGACCCGATTACAAGAGCGACGTGAAGGTCGGCGTCAACGCTGGCATCGACATGGTGATGGTGCCGTTCAACGTGCAGGGCTTCACCACCGCCCTGACCGAGCTCGCCACCAGCGGCGACGTCAGCGCGGCGCGCATCGACGACGCGGTGGCCCGGATCCTGACCCAGAAGTTCGCGCTCGGGCTGTTCGAGCACCCGTTCTCCGACCGCACCGGGCTGGCCGACATCGGCAGCGCGGCGCACCGGCAGGTGGCCCGGCAGGCCGCGGCCAAGTCGCAGGTGCTGCTCAAGAACGACGGCCGGATCCTGCCGCTGAGCAAGAACGCCAAGATCTACGTGGCCGGCTCCAACGCCGACGACCTGGGCAACCAGGCGGGCGGCTGGACGCTGAGCTGGCAGGGCGGCTCCGGCGACGCCGGGACCGGCACCACCATCCTGGACGGCATCCGGCAGGTCGCACCGCACGCGACGGTCACGTACAGCAAGGACGCGTCGGCGCCCATCGGCTCGGCGAGCGTCGGCGTGGTCGTGGTCGGCGAGACGCCGTACGCCGAGGGCGTCGGCGACGTCGGCAACGGGCACACGCTGCAGCTGTCGCCAGCCGACCGGGCCGCAGTCGACAAGGTGTGCGCGGCCGTGCGGTGCGTGGTCATGACCGTGTCCGGTCGGCCGCTCGACCTGACCGGGGTCGTGCCGCGCGCGGCCGGGGTGGTCGCGTCGTGGCTGCCGGGCAGCGAGGGCGCGGGCGTGGCCGACGTGCTGTTCGGCGACAAGCCGTTCACCGGGCGGCTGCCGGTCAGCTGGTTCCTCAGCGAGAGCCAGCTGCCGCTGAACCTCGGCGACCGGTACTACGACCCGCTGTACGCGTACGGCTGGGGGCTGCGCACCGACAGCGGTCGCGCGCGGCTGCAGTCACTGCGCGCGAAGCTGGCCGTGCTCGGGGACGACCGGGACGCGGCGGCGGCGGTTCGCGCACTGGACCGGGCGCTGACCCCGGGCTGGTGGCGGGCCGACGGGACCGCCCGCGACGGGGCGCGGGTGCTGGCCGCGCTGCAGGACGCGGCGCGGTCACTGCAGCGGTCGGCGCACGACGGGTTCGGCTACGACGATCCGCTGGTGTCGGTGGCGCGTGACATCGCGCAGGCGGCGGTGGTCGAGGCGGGGCCGGGCGCGATGGCGTACACCGCGTCGCTGACCGCCGACGCCGAGCACCAGCTGCTGCTCGGCAACCCGGCCACGGCGGTCGGGCTGCTCGGCCAGGCATACCACCGGGTCGACTGACCCGACGCCGACCGGCCCGGACGCACCCACCCCGCTGGGCGCGCCCGGGCCGTCCCACCGCACCGCCGCACCGCACTGGGGCGAAACTCCAGCTCGGACGCGGATTCGCGCGGCAGCGGCAGCGGCAGCGGCAGCGGCAGCGGCAGCGGCAGCGGCAGCGGCAGCGGCAGCGGCAGCGGCAGCGGCAGCGGCAGCGGCAGGATGATCGCCGTTTGTGGTCAGAGTGGGGTCCTGGGGCGCAGGGAATGACCGCAAGCGCAGATCATTCGGCAAGATCGGTGTTTCGGGGCCGGAATCGGCGGAGGGCAAGGCGAAGGCCCGCAGGAAAGTGACCGAAGGCGACGATCTTGAACGCCGCCGTCCCGCGATGCGGGAGCAGCAGATGAATCCATGTCGACGAATGCACGCCGCGCGCCCATAGTCGGCGATCTTGGCAGGTCCTGGCCGGGAGTCCGCTGCCGACGGGGATCCGGTCGGATCCGGGACAGCGGTCAGTCGGGGAGCATGGGCATGACCAGGCCAGGATCGCGGCCGAGCAGGGTGCCGCGCTGGAGTGAGGCGGTGCCGAAGCGCTCGCGCACCGCGTCGACGGCGGTGTCCAGCGCGTCGCGGTGCACCTGCGCGAACGGCAGCTCAAGCTGCACATGACCGTCGCGGTCGAGGTTGCCGACCGATACGCCGATCAGGGTCAGACCGCGCTCGGCGATGAGCGGACCGGCGGTCGCCAGCAGGGCGCGGACGGCGGCGAGGATCGCCTCGGTCTGCTCGGTCGCCTTGGCCAGGGTGAACGAGCGGGTGGCGCGGGTGTAGTCGGCGAAGCGGAGCCGCAGCACGACGGTCCGGCCGGGGCATTCGGCGCGGCGCATCCGGCGGGTGACCCGTTCGACCAGCCCGGCCAGCGTCGCATCCAGGTACTCGGCGGTGTGCGGGCCCCGGCCGAGGGCCCGCTGGGCGCCCATCGAGCCGCAGCGGCGGCCGGTGACCACCGGGCGCGGGTCGTGGTTGTGCGCGAGCGCGTGCAGGTGGCGGCCGGAGGCCTGGCCGAGCATCGACACGAGTGCGGCCTCGCCCAGGCGGGCGACCTGCCCCACCTTGCGGATGCCGCGCTGGTGCAGCTTGCCGGCGGTGACGGCGCCGACGCCCCACAGCACCTCGACCGGCAGCCGGTGCAGGAACGACAGCTCCTCGTCGGGGGCCACGGCGAGCAGCCCGTCCGGCTTGGCGACCCGGCTCGCGACCTTGGCCAGGAACTTGGTCCGGGCGATCCCGACCGTGATCGGCAGGCCGACCCGCGCCAGCACGTCGCGGCGCAGCTTCGCGGCGATCTCGGCCGGGCTGCCGCTGATCCGGTGCAGGCCGCCGACGTCCAGGAACGCCTCGTCGATGGAGAGCGGTTCGACGATCGGGGTGGTGTCGTCGAACACTTCGAACACGTCCCGGCTGGCCTGCGTGTACGCCGCCATGCGCGGCTGGACCACGATCGCCTGCGGGCACAGGTCGCGGGCGGCACGGCCGCTCATCGCGGTACGCACGCCGTACGCCTTGGCCTCGTAGCTGGCGGCGAGCACCACCCCGCCGCCGACGATCACCGGTCGGCCGCGCAGTCGCGGATCGTCGCGCTGCTCCACCGAGGCGTAGAACGAGTCGAGATCCGCGTGCATGATCGACGCCACGCTCCGCATGACCAGCATGGTAGTACAGGTGTTCGAAAAGCTGTCAACCCTGCCACGCGGTCCACCGGTCCACGTCCACCGCGAGGACCGGGCCGGGCGGCGGCTGCGCGGCGTACTGCGGGTAGCGGGCGGTGAGCAGGAGCAGGGCGCGCGCCGCCTCCGGGTCGGCCAGCGGCAGCACCCGGGCCGAGCCGTCGGCGCGCACCCACCACAGCCGCGACCAGTCGTCCTCGTAGTGGTCCGCGAGCACCGATACCAGCGGATGCACGGCCACGTTGGCCAGGCGCCGCAGCGCCGTGCTCCGCTTGGGCTTGCGGTCGACCGCGCTGTACAGGGTGTCGCCGTCCAGCGCGAACACGATCGGGACCAGGTGCGGGCGCCCGGCCGGGTCGACGGTGGCCAGCCGCGCGACGCGGGCCGAGGCGAACCGCTCGGCGGGGGTCACCCGGCCGTGAACTCCGCGATCGCGTGCTCCCACCGGTCCAGCGCCCGCTCGACCGGGCCGCGCGGGCCGGACGGCAGCCAGGCCATCGCGCGGTGCACCCCGGCCCCGGCCAGCTTCTCCAGCACCTTCGGGTCGGACGGCACCGACAGGAACTGCACCTGCACCGGCCGCTGCGCCCGCGCCCGCAGCTGCTCGATCCGCTCGAACACCCCCGGGTCGTCGCCGTAGTTGGGCAGCCAGCCGTCGCCGAAGGCCAGCACCCGCTCCAGCACCGTCGGGCCGGAGCCGCCGACCAGCACCGGCGGGTGCGGCCACTGCGCCGGCTTCGGGTACGACCAGATCCGGTCGAACGACACGTGCCGCCCCTGGTAGCTCGCCTCGTGGTCGGCCCAGATCGCCTTCATGGCCTCGACCCGCTCGTGCAGCAGTGCCATCCGCGTCTTCGGATCGGTGCCGTGGTTGCGCATCTCCTCCCGGTTCCAGCCGGCCCCGACGCCGAACTCAAACCGGCCGCCCGACAGGTGGTCCACACTGGCCACGGCCTTGGCGGTATGGATCGGGTCGCGCTGGATGACCAGGCAGATGCCGCTGCCCACGCGCAGCCGCGAGGTCGCCTCGGCCGCGGCGGTGAGCGCGACGAACAGGTCGTAGCAGTGCCAGTACTTGGGCGGCATCTCGCCGTACGGGAACGGCGACTCGCGGCTGGCCGGGATGTGGCTGTGCTCGGCGAAGAACAGCGCGTCCTGGCCCCGCTCCTCGACCAGCCTCGCCACCTCCCCGGGCCGCATCCCGTCATGGGTCGGGAAGTAACCGACGCCGAACTCCATCCCTGCCTCCAGCCGTCAGGCCCCTCGGCCATCATATGGGCGTTTTGACTGCCTCCCGACCGTAATATGCCGCGCGGGCGGACGGAAGGCCTCAGACCCTCCGTACCGCCGCCAACCGGATGTCGGTGCACGTACCGCCCGAAGATCGGGATAGCCTGTGCGGGTGACCGCGGAACTGTGGGTGCTCAACAACGGCTACGTCGGCGACCGGGTGGCCAGCACGGTGGCGCTGCTGCGCGACGGCGACACCCTGGCGGTCGTCGACCCCGGCATGGTCGCCGACCGGCAGCAGATCCTGGCACCGATGCGCGAACTGGGCGTGGACGACCAGTGGGTCAGCCGGGATGCCGAGGGCTTCGCGCTGACCGACGCGATCCGCCTGATCCGCACCCCCGGCCACACCGCCGAGGACATCACCACGCTCGTCGACACCGCCGACGGCCTCGTCGCGCTGACGCACGTGTGGTGGCACTCCGGCGGACCCGCGCACGACCCGAAGGCGACCGACTCCGCCGCGCTGACCGCGTCCCGGGCCCGGGTGCTGGCGCTGCGGCCGTCGCTGATCGTGCCTGGCCACGGTGCCGCGTTCGTACCCGACGAGAACACTCCGCGCTGACTGCGCCGCCCGTTCACCCCGCTCCGAGCCGCTCGCGCCTAACATGCCGTACATCATGAAGACGCCCCTGCTCACCGCTGCCCTGCTCGCCGCAGTCCTCGCGCTCACCGGCTGCGGCCCCGGCGGCGCACAGGACACCCCACCGGCCTGGTCGCAGGACCCGGTGCTGGTCGGCGCAGGTGACATCGCGACCACCGGCAAGGGCGACAGCGCCACCGCGGCGCTGCTCGACGAGATCGGCGGCACCGTCTTCACCCTCGGCGACAACGCCTATGACAGCGGCACCGCCAAGCAGTTCGCCAAGCTGTACGGCCCGACGTGGGGCAGGCACAAGTCCCGCACCCGCCCCGTGCCGGGCAACCACGACTACCGGACCGCCGGCGCGGCCGCGTACTACGACTACTTCGGCGCCGCGGCCGGACCGCCGGGCCTCGGCTACTACTCCTTCGACCTGGGCACCTGGCACATCGTGTCGCTCAATTCCAACGTCGACATGACGCCCGGGTCGAAGCAGGAGCGGTGGCTGCGCGCCGATCTGGCCGCCAGCGGCAGGCGCTGCACCCTGGCGTACTGGCATCATCCGCTGTTCACCTCGGGCGCCAACCACGCGCCGGACACCGCGACGCTGCCGCTCTACCAGGCCCTCTACGACAGTGGCGCCGAGGTCGTCGTCGCCGGGCACAACCACCAGTACGAACGCTTCGCCCCGATGGACCCCGCCGGCAACCTCGACCAGGCCCGCGGGCTGCGCACGTTCGTGGTGGGCACGGGCGGAGGCGGGCTCTACCAGTTCGGCACGATCCAGCCCAACAGCGAGGTGCGCGACAACACCACCTTCGGCGTCATCGCGTTCACGCTGCACGCCGACGGCTACGAGTGGCGCTTCGTCCCGCAGCGCGGCAAGACCTTCACCGACAGCGGGACCGGCGCCTGCCACTGACCGGTCAGCGCGGACCGGTGAACGGTGCCGTCGGCAGCGGCGGCCGCGGCGGGCGGACCGTGTCCCGGTCGACCTGCTCGAACTGCCAGCGGGTGACCGGCTCGACCAGGCTCTGCGCGACCTTGTAGCCGCCCATCGCGCACGCCACCAGCACCAGGCCGCCGATCAGGTTGCGCACGAACCAGTCCGGCGCGGGCCGCCCCAGCCGCTCCTGCTCCCGCGCCCACGCGGTGGCGTTCGGGCGGGAGAAACCGTCGTTCATCACAGGGCCGCCCGCACTTCCCGCGCGGCCAGGACCGCCGCCTCGATCCGCCGCTCCGGCGAGACACCCAGGTTGACGTACTGCACGGTGACGGCCCAACCGCCCAGCTGCGACACCACGTAGACCGTCTCGTCCTGGCCGAACCAGTAGCAGGCGCCGGGTCCCAGCTCCGGCACCGCGAACCGCTGCACACCGGCGAAGCGCATCTGGGAGACATAGTTCGCGGCCAGGGCCTGCGGGCCGTCCCAGCCGCGGCGGCCGTACGCGCCCACGCTGACCGTCAGATGTGCGGCGCCGGACCGGTCGTCGGGGG
>NZ_JASAMB010000036.1 GCF_029948125.1 Catellatospora sp. KI3 | reverse complement strand
CCCAAGATTCCTGCACTTTCCCCGAAACTGCACCACGATCTTGGCCGCGCGACGAGCGCGGGGCCCGCGGCGCGGGCGCGCGCGGGGGGGGTCGGGGCGGGTCGGCGCGGGTCGCGGGCATGAGGCGGCGGGGGTGCGAGGGGGTGGCGGGTTACTCGCGGGTGATGTCGTGGGGGGACTTGTCAGGGCGTAGGCCGCGCCAGGAGGGGTGGCGGAGGCGGCCGTCGCGGGTCCATTCGGTGAACGTGACCTCGCCGACCAGGTTCGGGGTGGTCCAGTGCGCGTCGGCGGCCTCGCGTGCCGGTGGCGGCGGGTCGAAGGGGGTGCTCGCCCGGGACCGGTGGCGCAGTCGGCGGAGCAGGTCGTCGAGCGCCGCGCGGGTGAAGCCGGTGCCGACCTGCCCGACGTAGCGCAGCCTGCGGCCTTCGGGAACGCCCAGTAGCAGTGAGCCGATGGTGTCGGCCCGGTTGCCCTTGCCGGGGCGCCAGCCGCCGACCACCACCTCCTGGGTACGCACGTTCTTGACCTTGATCCAGTCCCGTGACCGCCGCCCCGGCAGGTACGCCGAGTCCAGCAGCTTGGCCACGACCCCTTCCAGCCGCTGCGCCCGGGCCACCGCCAGCAGTTCCGCCCCGCCGCCCTCGGTGTGCGGCGGGGTGTCCCAGTGCGGTCCGCGCAGACCCAGTGACTCCAGCAGCTCGCGGCGCCGCCGGTACGGCAGCCCGGTCGTGTCCTGCCCATCGAGGAACAGCAGGTCGAACAGCACGTACGTGACCGGGTTGCGGGCGGCGGCCGCGCGTACCGCCGCCGCGTCGCGCAGGTGCATCCGGGGCTGCAGCGCCCCGAACGACACCCGGCCGGCGGCGTCGAACGCGACGATCTCCCCGTCCAGCACCGCCGCCACCGACCCGAGCGCCTCCCCCAGCCCCCGCAGCTCCGGGTACGCCGCCGTCACGTCCAGGTCGTTGCGGCTGACCAGCCGCAGCCGCCCGCCCTCGGCGTAGGCGACCGCGCGCACCCCGTCCCACTTGAACTCGTAGCCGTAGGCGGCGTCGCGCTCGGGCGGGGGCAGCTCGCCGGGGGTGGCCAGCATCGGGCGTACCAGGACGGGCAGTGGTCGCCGGTCGGCGGCGGGCGGGTCCATCAGGTGCATCAGCCACTGGTCGCCCCGGGTGCGGATCAGGGCGTAGCGGCCCTGCGCCCGCCGCCCGTGCAGCACCACCTTGACCTCGTCGTCGGTCCAGGTCTCGCAGTCGTAGGTGCCCCGGTCCCAGATGGCGACGGTGCCGCCGCCGTACTCCCCGGCGGGGATGGTCCCGGCGAAGCCGGCGTATTCGAGCGGATGGTCTTCGGTGTGGACCGCGAGGCGGTTGCGGCGGGGGTCGGTGGGCAGGCCCTTGGGCACCGCCCAGGAGACCAGCACCCCGTCGTGCTCCAGGCGGAAGTCCCAGTGCAGGGCCCGCGCGTGGTGCTCCTGGATCACGAACGTGTCGTCGGCGCCGCGCGGCAGCGGCCCGCCCTCGGGCACCGGCTCCGGGGTACGCGAGGCGCTGCGCCTGGCCCGATAGGGCGACAGCCGATCGGCCATACCTTCCGTTGTACGCCGCCGGGCCGACCCGTGCGGCCGAACGTGACGATCCGGTGACGCGGCCCGGCATTGCGGGGCGAACGTCCACAACAGACCCATGGTGACATGCAGTGATTCATCCAAAAGGATGATGCTTACGACCATCGATCGTCTCTAATGTGTCGTCCACACGCATGGACACGGCGCGAGCGACCCCGTCGCGCCGTCCACAGGAGAGGTGAATTCATGACCCTGAGGCGCACCCTCAGCACCGTAGGCGTGGCCGCGCTGCTCGGCGCGACCCTGATCGGCTCCCCCGCCGCCGCGAGCTTCGTCGTCGGCTCCGGCGGCGACGCCGCCGCCTGCGTCGACCCGGCCGCCCTCGGCGCCGCCAAGGCCCGACCGGGTGGTGCCGCCAAGCACGACCCCAACGAGATCAGCGCCAGCGAGGCCGCCGCCCGCGAGAAGAACCTGGCCGACACGCTGCGCCAGCGCGCCAAGGTCGGCGGCACGTCGGCGCTGGCCGCGACGGTGACCATCGAGGTCGTCGTGCACGTGATCTCCGAGGACGGCACCCGCGCCAACGGCAGCATCACCGACGCGATGATCAACAACCAGATCAGCGTGCTGAACACCTCGTACGCGGGCGGCTTCGGCGGCGTCAACACCGGGTTCCAGTTCCACCTGCAGGCCATCGACCGCCAGATCAAGCCGGCGTGGTACCCGATCGTCTACACCTCGACCGCCGAGAAGCAGATGAAGGCGGCGCTGCGCACGGGCGGCAAGGGGACCCTGAACATCTACACCGGCTCGCTCAGCGACGACCTGCTGGGCTGGGCCACGTTCCCGAAGAGCCAGGCCGACACCTACGACGGCGTGGTCATCCTGGCCGAGTCGCTGCCCGGCGGCACCGCCAGCCCGTACAACCTGGGCGACACCGCCACCCACGAGGTCGGCCACTGGCTGAACCTGTACCACACCTTCCAGGGCGGCTGCAACGGCAACGGTGACCAGGTCGCGGACACCCCGGCGGAGAAGTCGGCCGCGTTCGGCTGCCCGGCCAACCGGGACACCTGCCCGAGCAAGGCCGGCCTGGACCCGATCCACAACTACATGGACTACACCGACGACTCGTGCATGTACGAGTTCACCGCCGGCCAGGCCGCGCGCATGAGCTCCGCGTGGACGGCGTACCGGGCCTGATCGAGGGCCGTTCGAGCACGTCCGGGTCCGGCGCGGTCGCGCGCCGGACCCGCCCCGTCGGGGGCCCGGCACCGGTGCGCGGTGCCGGGCCCCTCGCCTTTTCGATCGCAGGCCGGGGTGGGAGCGCCCGCGTCAGCTCTGGCGCAGGGCCGGGAGCGGGATCGGGATGTTGAAGGCGGTCGCGCCGCCGCCCATACCGTTCTCGCAGGTGTTCGGCGGAGCGGTGCCCACGCCCCGGGTCGACGGCTTCTCCGCCGCCCAGAACATGAACCCGAGCATGCCCGACGAGGTCCCCGCGCCGTTGGGCGCGACCGACTGCAGGTACGGCGCGGTCGCCTTCTGCAGCGAGTTGGCGAAGCTGGTGCACTCCGGCCGGACCTTGCTGCCCTCGGCGACGTAGAACGCGCCGGTGAACTTCGCCGGGGCCAGCGGCGGCACCGGCGGGCTGTACTGCGGCTTGCCGTCGATGTGCTCCTGCCAGTTGGCCTGCGCGGTCGACGCGGACGGCTGCCGGGCCGGAACCATCGCGTTGGCCCAGTCCAGCACCGGGGTGTCGGTGCGCAGCCAGTCGGCGGTCGCCTTCTGGTTGAGGTCGATCAGCCAGCGGTCGCCGGCCGCCACGTCGATGGTCAGCCGCGCGGTCGGGTCGGTGCCCGCCGCGTTGTACGGGTGCACCGCCCGGTACGCGTTGATGAAGTTCTGCAGCTGTACCACGTTGGGGTTGGTGTTCTGCTCGTAGTCGATCTCGATGCCGACCCCGAACTGGCTGGCCACCGCCGCCGCCCGCTGCCCGAGCAGCGTGCCGCCCGCCGCCAGCGCCGCGTCCCAGTCGGCGGTGTACGTGATGCCGCCGATGGACAGCATCACCGCGATCCCGCGCGACTTGAAGTAGTTGACGATGTCCTGGGTGATGCCGCGCGGCACCCCGTTGAGGTTGCCCGCGTCGGTGGTCTGGTTGAGCAGCCGCAGCGGGTTGACGAAGCTCAGCACGACCAGGTTCACCGAAGGCCGGCCGTCGCCGCGGTCGACGAGCCAGTGGTTCTGGCTGTCGAACTCGGCCACGCTGCGCACCGCCGACCAGGTGCAGGCGTCGTTGCTGCAGTGCCACGCCCCGTAGATGGAGACGGGGGTGGCGGCCAGCGCCTGCGCCGGGGCCGGAGCGGCCGGGGCCGCGGCGGTCGCCGGTCCGGCCGGCAGCGCGGCCAGGAGCAGGGCTAGTAGGAGGGGCAGTGGTCTCATGTTGCCTCCGTTGGCGTGCGGGACCGAAACAGGAAACAAGGTTCCCTGTTTCTAGGCGCCGACGGATGCCGATGTGTCACTCCGCCTCAGCGGCCCGCGCCCACCCCCGTCCGGGCGTGCTCGGCGACCGCGCCGGTGCGCACCATGCGGTGCCAGCGCAGCCGGT
This sequence comes from Catellatospora sp. KI3, assembly GCF_029948125.1. Taxonomy (GTDB): domain Bacteria; phylum Actinomycetota; class Actinomycetes; order Mycobacteriales; family Micromonosporaceae; genus Catellatospora. The sequence continues at coordinate 39,928 of NZ_JASAMB010000036.1, read as the reverse complement.
CGCCGATCAGCGCCATCACCGTCGACTGGATCACCACGAGGTACATGAGCTGCCGGTACACGATCTGCTGCAGCGGCAGGCTCCACACCGGACCGAGCCGCTCCCCGTCCAGGCGCAGCGCGTACGCGGCGGTGAGCATCTGCAGCGCGGTGAAGCCCAGCCACACCGCGGCGACCTGCGCGGGCGGGAGGAAGAAGGCGCCGTAGAGGCCGTAGACGTCCACCATCGGCGCCGACAGCGGCAGGATCACCTGGAACAGCAGCAGGTAGGCCAGCCCCCGGCGGCCCAGCACCCCGGAGGAGCCGCGCTCGAACAGGGACCGGCGGTGCTTCCACATCGCCTGCATGGTGCCGTAGCACCAGCGGTAGCGCTGCCGCCACAGCTGGCGCAGGCTGGAGGGGGCCTCGGTCCAGGCGATCGCGTCGGGGGCGTACACCACCCGCCAGCCCGCCCGAATGATCGCCATGGTGAAGTCGGTGTCCTCGGCCAGCGTCTGGGTGGACACCCCGCCCACGTCGACGACCGCCTCGCGGCGGAACGCGCCGATCGCCCCGGGCACCGTGGGCATGCACCGGGCGACGTCGAACATGCGCCGGTCGAGGTTGAACCCCATCACGTACTCGAGGTGCTGCCAGCGGCCGAGCAGGCCGCCCCGGTTGGCCACCTTGGTGTTGCCGGAGACCGCGCCCACCTCCGGATCGGCCAGCGGCTGCACCAGCTCGCCGATGGAGTCCGGCTCGAACACCGTGTCGCCGTCGACCATCACCAGGATGTCGCCGCGGGCGAACATGACGCCGGTGTTGAGCGCGGTCGGCTTGCCCGCGTTCTCCTGCTCGATCACCTGCACGTGGGGCAGCCGCATCCGGCGTACCAGCTCGGCGGTGCCGTCGCTGGAGCCGTCGTCGACCACGATCACCTCGACCTCGGGGTAGTCGCTGTCCACCAGCGAACGCACCGTGGCCTGGATGTTGGCCGACTCGTTGAAGGCGGGCACGATCACCGACACCGGGCCCAGGTAGCGCCTGCGCCGCCGGGACGACCTGCGCACCCGCCGCACGTGCACCCGGGTGCACCAGACCTGCACCACCAGGCGCAGCCCGCCCAGGATGAGCGCGGCCGACATGAGCCAGGTCATCACCGTGGCCAGCCAGCCGGAGCCGAGCTGCGCCCAGCGCAGCGCCTGCCCGCGCAGCCGCTGCGCCGAGGCGGCGGGCGGCGCGTCGGGCAGCCGCAGCGCCTGCGACACCGTGGTGAACTTGTACCCCTGCTCCTGCAGACGCGGGATGAGCACGTCGAGCGCGGCCACGGTCTGCGACCGGTCGCCACCGGAATCGTGCATCATGACCACCGCACCGGCGCCGTCCTGCGGCGTCGCGGCGGAGACGATCGCGTCGACCCCGGGACGGCTCCAGTCCCTGGTGTCGAGGTCGGCCAGGACGGTCAGGTAACCGGCGGCGCCCGCCTCCTGGATGACCCCGTACAGCCCGGCGGTGACCGCGTCGGGGGTCGAGGAGTACGGCGGCCGCAGCAGCGTCGGACGGCGGCCGGTCGCCCCCGCGACGGCGTTGTCGGTCAGGGTCAGCTCGACGTCGCGCAGCCACGGCGCGGTCGCGCCCAGGTTCGCGTGGGTGAAGGTGTGCGCGGCGAGTTCGCTGCCGCTGCCGGCGATCCGCCGGGCGATGTCGGGGTGCTTGTTCACCTGCGCGCCGACGACGAAGAAGGTGCCCGGCACGTGGTGGCGCGCGAGGACGTCGAGGACCTTCGGCGTCCAGACCGGGTCGGGTCCGTCGTCGAAGGTGAGCGCGATGGTCCGGGCGGGCAGGGAGCGGCTGGTCACCGTACCGTCCGGGTCGGGCCGCAGCACCGGCCCGCCCGACAGCACCTCGTCGGGGGCGGGCACGTCGTCGCCGGGCGCGACCGGCCCCGAGCCCTCGGCCCCGACGTGCTCGACGTAGCCGTTGAGGCACAGCCCGCCGAGTGCCACGGCGAGCACCATGACCAGCAGCACCCAGTGGGCGCGCGCTTCGCGCCGCTTGACGTGACGGGACATCGCTACTGCTGCTTCTTCTTCGAGGGGGTCGGTCGCGCCGTCGGCCGGTTGCCGTGCGTGACCGTCGACGCGGACGGGGTCGGCCGGGGTCCGGCCGCGGCGGAGGCGGTGGGGGCGGGTGAGGGCACCGTCTGCCGCGTCGGAGCCGTCGCCGGTGCGGAGGAGGGCACCGGCAGCGGGCTGGCCGTCGGCGCGGCCGGCGGGTGGTCGGGTCCGAGCTGTGGCAGGCCGGGCAGGCTGCCGGCAGCGCCGAAGAAGCCTGCCACGACGACACCCAGTGTGGTGGTGAGGAGCACCCCACCGGTCGCCGCCGCGATGGAGAACAACCGACGCCGCCGCCCGGTACGGTCGACGAACACCGGTCGGTTGCGACCCGTACGCCTGCTCATGCTGCTGCTCGACCTCGCCGTCGCCTCGTGACGGCCACCGCGCGTGGGACCCGCCGCGGCCATCGGGCACGCTCACCCGCACCCCGCAGGTAAAGCGCCGCAGGACCACGCAGTGTCACTGGAGGTGAGATGGATTCCTCGCCGGGCGACACGGGTGCGCGTGCGGCGGCCGCGACGGTGCACAATCATTGCTCCGAGTCTGGTGGAGAGGAGCGGTCGGTGACCGAGGTGCAACCGCGTGCCACGACCGACCTCTCGACGGCCGTACACGCGGCGGCCAGGGGTGATGAGTCCGCTTTCGGGAGGATATACACCGAGCTGCAGCCCGGCCTGCTGCGCTACCTGCGGCTGCTGGTCGGCGGCGACGCCGAGGACGTGGCGTCGGAGACGTGGCTGCACATCGTTCGCGACCTGCACACGTTCCGGGGTGACGAGGCCGGGTTCCGCCGCTGGACGGTCACCATCGCCCGGCACCGGGCCATGGACCACCTGCGCCACCACCAGCGCCGACCGGCCCAGCCCGTGCCGGTCGAGGAGATGCTCGACCTCGCCGGGCGCGAGGACACCGCCGCGTCGGCCATGCAGACCATCACCACCGGCAGCGCGCTCGCGATGATCGCCGCGCTGCCGCCGGACCAGGCCGAGGCGGTGCTGCTGCGCGCGGTGATCGGGCTGGACGCCCGCGCCGCCGCGCAGGTGCTCGGAAAACGCTCGGGCGCGGTGCGCATGGCCGCCCACCGAGGGCTGCGCCGGCTGGCCGAACTGCTGGGCGAGGCCGCCCCGGAGGCCCGGCCGTGACAGCTGCGGCGAGTTGGACGCTCAAGGAGATGAGATGAGCGCGCGACCTCCCCTGAACCCAGACGACACCGACCGGCTGCTCGACGGCGAGCCGTCGGCCGCCTATCCGCGGCTGCGCCGGGCGCTGGCCGAGGCCGCCGCCCCCGGCGACGCGTCCGAGCTGGCCGGGCTGGCGGCGGCCATGACGGCGTACCGCCAGTCGGCGGCCGCGGGCCGGGGCCGGCGGCGCGGCACGCTGCGGCGGGCGCTGGCATTCAAGATCGCAGCGGTCGTGGCGGCGACCGCCGTCGGTGGCGTCGCCTTCGCGGCGAGCACGGGCGTGCTGCCCGGCCCGTTCTTCCGGCCCTCGCCGCCCAGCACGTCGGCGCCCGCCTCGCCCTCGGCGCCGGGCGCGTCCGCGGCCGGGCCCGGCGGGTCACCGTCGGCATCGGCCTCGCCGAGCCAGGCCGCGATGCCGCTGCCGTCCACCGCGGCGAAGGTGCACGGGCAGTGCCGGTCCTACCTGTCCGATCCGGGCAAGGCCAAGGCGACCACCAACCCGGCGTACGCGGAGCTGGTGGCCGCGGCGGCCGGGCGCGACCTGGCCGCGTTCTGCACCCGGCTGCTGGCGGCCCAGCCGAGTCCGGGCGGGCAGCGGCCGAACCCGGACCCGTCGAAGAAGCCGGAGAAGTCACCGCACGCGGTGCCCTCCCCGCACCGGTCGGGTGACGCCCCCGACGGTGTGACACCGGCGCGGTAGCGCGCGCTATACCGGTGGGACCAGCTTGGCGCACCCTTGCTGGTCCCTCTTTCTTTCCCGGATCGGTCCGGGGCGCGGCGCGTACGCCCTGACACCTTCCCTGATATGGGTAGCCTTACCCCGTTTGTCGCTTTTGTTGACACGCGGGGGGCTTTTCGCATGCGATATGGAATACGGATGGGAGTGGTCGGCGCCGCGCTGGCGTCGGCCGTACTGCTGCTCGGGGCGGCGGGTGCCGTGCCCGCGCAGGCGGCGGTGGCACCGGCCGCACCGGTCATCACCGAGCCCGATGCCGAAGGCAAGCTGGTCAGCGGTGCCGACGTGCACATGGAGACCCGGCCGATGCAGAACAACGACGCCGGCGACGCACACCTGTGCACCGACTGGGAGATCTGGACCGAGAACCCGGCCAGCGGCGAGCGCGTCTGGTTCGCCGGCTGCGTCAGCGGCACCGGCCGGGTGCACGTGCACCTGGGCGACGGCGTGTTCGAGCACTCCTTCGCCGACCGGCGCGACCTCGCTCCGGACCGGACGTACACGCTGCGGGTGCGCCACCGCGACACCACCGGCGGCTGGGGCGCCTACTCCAGCCGGCGCTTCCGCACCGACGTGGAGAAGAAGCCGCTGCCCGGCGCGCCCGACTGGAAGGTCTCCCAGCCCGGGTACGTCGTCGAGGAGGTCGGCGGCGACCTGAGGCTGCCGGTCAACATCGCGATGGTGCCGAACTGGAACGGCGACCCGAACAAGCCGCTGTTCTACGTCACCGAGCTGTACGGCCGCATCCGCGTCTTCACCGGCGGCTTCAAGAAGAGCACCTACGCCGACGACCTGCTCGACTTCGACCCCAGCGCCCAGTTCCCGGGCACCGGCGAGATGGGCGTCACCGGCATCGTGGTCGACCCGAAGAGCGGCGACGTGTTCGCCTCGATGATCACCAAGGACGACGGCGACCTGCTGCCGAAGATCGTCCGCTTCCACAGCACCGACGGCGGCCTCACCGCGGCCACCAAGACCACGGTCATCAAGATGGAGGACGAGGAGCAGTCGGCCTCGCACCAGATCTCCAACCTGACCATCGGCCCGGACGGCAAGCTGTACGTGCACCTCGGCGACGGCTTCGACGCGAGCACCGCCAAGGACCTGGACTCCTTCCGCGGCAAGGTGCTGCGGATGAACCTCGACGGCACCGCGCCCTCCGACAACCCGTTCTACGACGCGAAGAAGGCCGACGAGGCGCGCAGCTACGTGTGGGCGTACGGCTTCCGCAACCCGTTCGGCGGGGCGTGGCGGGTCGCCGACGGCCACCACTACGAGGTCGAGAACGGACCCTCGTCCAACGACCGCCTCGCCCGGGTCACCAAGGGCGGCGACTACCACTGGAGCGGCGGCTCCAGCGGCCTGACCAAGAACGCCCTCTACAACTGGAAGACCACCCAGGGGCCGGTCAACATCGCGTTCACCGAGCCCAGCGTCTTCCACGCGGCGGGCTTCCCGCAGGACAAGTACGGCCACGCGTTCGTCACCCTCAGCGGCCCGACGTTCGCCTCCGGCCCGCAGAGCCGGGGCAAGCGGATCGTGGAGTTCGAGTTCGCCAAGGACGGCTCGGTCGGCGACCCGAAGACCCTGGTCCAGTACACCGGCAGCGGCAAGACCAGCGTCGCGGGCCTGGCCCCGGGGCCGGACGGGCTCTACTTCACCGGCCTGTACCCCAAGAGCGGCGACGCCACCGACAGCGGCGCCAAGATCTACCGCCTGCGGTACGTGCAGAAGGCCTCGACCGCGCCGGTCACCGTGTACTCCGACAGCTCCTTCCGGGGCGACTCGCACAAGCTCGGCACCGGCATCACCGACGGCACCGGCACCGGCTTCGGCGACGTCAAGGACGACAGCGTCAGCTCGCTGAAGGTGGCCGGCGGCTACCGCGCCCTGGTCTGCACCGGCGGCGCCGCCGCCCCGACCGGGCTGGGCACCTGCCGCTACTTCGGGCCCGGCGAGCACTCCGCGCTGGCCGAGCTCAACGACCAGGCCTCGCTGATCGCCGTGTTCAGCGGCCCGGAGGCGGGCCGCGGCGTGGTCGGCTACAAGGACGCCGACCTCGGCGACCCCGCCCAGACCCTGGGCACCGGCATGTACGAGTCGGTCGCGGGCGAGCTCGACGGCGGCGACAGCGCTCCGATCAACTCGCTGCGGGTCAACCCCGGCTACCGGGCCGTGGCCTGCGACAAGGACCGCACCGGCGGCGCCTCGCTGGGCACCTGCCGGGTCTTCGACAGCGGCACGTACAAGCAGCTGGCCGACCTGGCCGGGAAGATCTCGCTGATCGGCGTGGTCGGCCCGCCGGTCACCGCGTTCGCGCAGGCCGCAGCCAAGGGCGACGAGCAGAGCTTCGAGCCCGGCGTGTACGAGGGCAGCCGCGGCGAGCTCAAGGCCGTGGGCGACGACGCGGTCACCACCCTGCGGGTCGAGCCGGGCTTCCACGCGGTCGCCTGCGCCAACGACGGCAGCACCGGGGCGGGGGCGGCCGACCTGGGCCGCTGCCGCTCGTTCCCGGCCGGTGAGCACAACCTCGCCGGAACCGACCTGGACGACGCCGTGTCGCTGCTGGCCGTGTACGCCGGACCCGGCACCGGCGCGGGCGTCACCGCCTACCAGGACCGCGACCTCAAGGGCAGCAGCACCGTGTTCGGCAGCGGCCTATACGAGGCGGCGCTGGACCAGCTCGGCAAGGTCGGCAACGACAAGGCCACGTCGCTGCGGGTGAACCCGGGCTGGCGGGCGGTCGCCTGCGAGCAGTCCAGCGGCAAGAACACCGTGGTGGAGCTGGGGCTGTGCCGGTACTTCGCCCCGGGCGACTACGCGTACCTGGGCGCCGACCTGAGCGACAAGCTCTCGATGCTCGCGGCGGGCCCGCGCCCGCCGGCCCCGAACAAGCACTGACCAGCACCACCCCGGACCCATGAGCCGGTGGCCGACCCCGGTCGGCCACCGGCTCAACTCATTCCACCGCCCGCGCCGCCCCGCGCCCCGCCTTGAATAGACGGGGTGGGCGGCCCCGACGCGGTCAGCCGAGGTCGACGGTCGGGTAGAGGGGGTGGCCGGAGAGCAGGTCGGCGGCGCGGCGGGAGACCGTGTCGGCGACCCCGTCAGCCAGCCTGTACTGCGCGAGCGAGACCTTGCCGTCGGCGCCGGTGCCCTGGGTGGTCTGCGACAGCACGGCGTGGATCAGGTCGGCGACCTGGTCCATCTCGGCGGTGCCCAGGCCGCGCGTGGTCAGCGCCGGGGTGCCCAGCCGGATGCCGGAGGTGTACCAGGCGCCGTTGCGGTCCTGCGGCACGGCGTTGCGGTTGGTGACGATGCCCGAGTCCAGCAGCGCCGACTCGGCCTGCCGACCGGTCAGGCCGTACGACGACACGTCGAGCAGCACCAGGTGGTTGTCGGTGCCGCCGGTCACCAGCGTCGCCCCGCGCTTGAGCAGCCCCTCGGCCAGCGCCTTCGAGTTGTCCACGATCCGCTGGGCGTAGTCGCGGAACTCCGGCCGCTTGGCCTCGGCCAGCGCGACCGCCTTGGCCGCCATCACGTGCGGCAGCGGGCCGCCGAGCACCATCGGGCAGCCCCGGTCGACCTGCTCGGCCAGCTCGGACTGGCACAGCACCATGCCGCCGCGCGGGCCGCGCAGCGACTTGTGCGTGGTGGTGGTGACGATCTGCGCGTGCGGGATCGGGTCGAAGTCGCCGGTGAGCACCTTGCCCGCGACCAGGCCCGCGAAGTGCGCCATGTCGACCATCAGGGTCGCGCCGACCTCGTCGGCGATCTCGCGCATGGTCGCGAAGTTCACCAGCCGGGGGTACGCCGAGTAGCCCGCCACGATGATCAGCGGCCGGAACTCGCGGGCCGTCTCGCGCAGCGCGGCGTAGTCCACCAGCCCGGTGACCGGGTCGGTGCCGTAGCTGCGCTGCTCGAACATCTTGCCGGAGATGTTGGGGCGGAAGCCGTGGGTCAGGTGGCCGCCCGCGTCCAGCGACATGCCGAGCATCCGCTGGTCGCCCAGCTCGCGGCGCAGGTTGAACCAGTCGCCCTCGGTCAGGTCGTTGACGTGGCGCACCTGCGCCTTCTCCAGCGCCGGGCTCTCCACCCGCGACGCGAGGATCGCCCAGAACGCGACCAGGTTCGCGTCGATGCCCGAGTGCGGCTGCACGTACGCGTGCTGCGCCCCGAACAGCTCCTTGGCGTGCTGGGCGGCCAGGCCCTCGACCGTGTCGACGTTGCGGCAGCCGGCGTAGAAGCGGCGGCCCACGGTGCCCTCGGCGTACTTGTCGCTGAACCAGTTGCCCATCGCCAGCAGCACCGCGGGCGAGGCGTAGTTCTCACTGGCGATCAGCTTCAGCGACTCGCGCTGGTCGGCCAGCTCCTGGCCGATCGCGGCGGCGACGGCGGGCTCCACCGCGCGTACCGCCTCCAGCGCGTGGCGGAAGGCCTGGGACTCGTGCGACAGCTCACCGGACATGGCCGGACCTCCTTGGCGATGCGAAAGGGGGCCCAGGCGCACGGCACAGCGTCACGATGACGGGGCCGCTTCCCGATGGTCGATCCCATCCCAGCGCGCCAGTCACGGCCCACCCCGAGCCTAGCAACCAACCGAGCCCACCGCGGCGCTGGCTCACCGTCCGGGACACCCGCGCCGTCGGGTCAGCCGAGGGCGCGGTCGAGGTTGAAGGCGGCGCTGATGAGGGCCAGGTGGGTGAATGCCTGGGGGAAGTTGCCGAGCTGCTCGCCGGTCTGGCCGATCTGCTCGGCGTACAGGCCGACGTGGTTGGCGTAGGTGAGCATCTTGCCGAAGGCGAGCTGGGCCTCGTCCAGGCGCCCGGCCCGGGTGAGGGCCTCGACGTACCAGAAGGAGCAGATGGAGAAGGTGCCCTCGTCGCCGCGCAGCCCGTCCGGGCTGACCTTCGGGTCGTACCGGTAGACCAGCGAGTCGGAGACGAGGTCGGCGCTCAGCGCCTCCAGCGTGGACAGCCACTTCGGATCGGTCGGCGCGACGAACTTCATCATCGGCATCATCAGCACCGAGGCGTCCAGCACGTCCTCCCCCTCGTGCTGGGTGAACGCGCCGCGCTCCGGCGACCAGCCCTTCTTCATGATCCAGTGGTAGACCGCGTCCCGGGCCTCGCGCCAGCGCCGCAGGTCGGCCGGCAGGCCGCGCCGGTTGGCCATGCGCATCGCCCGCTCGATGGCGACCCAGCACATCAGCCGCGAGAACAGGAAGTTCTTGCGGCCGCCGCGCGTCTCCCAGATGCCCTCGTCGGGGGTGTCCCAGTGGTCGCAGACCCAGTCGACCAGGTCGTGCACCTCCTCCCAGCGGTCGCTGGAGATCGGCTGCACCCACTTGTCGTACAGGTAGATCGAGTCGATGAGGGCGCCGTAGATGTCGAGCTGCAACTGGTCGACGGCGGCGTTGCCGATCCGGACCGGGGCCGAGCCGCGGTAGCCCTCCAGGTGCGGGAGTTCCTGTTCGGGCAGGTCGGTGCGGCCGTCGATGCCGTACATGATCTGCAGTGGGGCCTGGTCGCCGCCGCGCAGGCTGACATGCCGGGACAGGAAGTCCATGAACGCGGTGGCCTCGGTGGTGAAGCCGAGCCGCAGCATCGCGTACACGCAGAACCCGGCGTCGCGGATCCAGACGTAGCGGTAGTCCCAGTTGCGCTCGCCGCCGAGCTGCTCGGGCAGGCTGGTGGTGGGCCCGGCCACGATCGCGCCGGTCGGGGCGTACGTCAGCAGTTTGAGCGTCAGCGCGCTGCGGTGCACCATCTCGCGCCAGCGGCCCCGGTAGCGCGACTGGCTCAGCCAGCGGCGCCAGTAGCAGACCGTCAGCTCGAACTGCTCGGCCGCCTCCCGCGCGGGGCAGTCGCGCGGCGCCAGCCCGCCGTCGACGCGGTCCAGGGCGAACACCGCCGTCTCCCCCTCGGACAGGGTGAACTCGGCGCGGGCGTCGGTGCCGTCGTCGGTGACCGGGACGCTGGCCGTCAGCGCGAGCGTCAGCTGCGGGGACTCGAACACGAGCAGGCCGTCCTGGCGGCGGATCGTGTGCGGACTGCGGCCGTAGTCGAACCGGGGCGCCACCACGGCCGAGAAGGGCATCGTGCCGCGTACGCACAGGACCCGCCGGATCAGGCGGTGCCGGTCGGCCTCGGTCGAGTCCCCCAGGATCGGCATGAAGTCCTGGATCTCCCCGACCCCGTCGGCGGCGTAGAACCGGGTGATCAGCACGTTGGTGTCGGGGAAGTAGAACTGCTTGGTCCGCGCGGGCACCGCGGCGGCCAGCCGGAACGCCCCGCCCCGGTCGGCGTCGAGGATCGCGGCGAAGACGCTGGGCGAGTCGAACCTCGGGCAGCAGTACCAGTCGATGGTCCCGTCCACGCCGACCAGCGCCACGCTGCGCATGTCGCCGATCATGGCGTGCTCGGAGATGGGCAGGTAGCGCCCGTCCCGACCCTCGTGCGGCCCCACGGAGCCAGCATATTCCCTGGTCGTGGGGCATACGCTCAGGTCAGCGGGCGCACCTCGGCCACCGCGGTCAGCTTCAGCGGGCCGTAGATGTGCGGGTACAGCTCCGCCGACCCGGCCGGGCTCTCCCGCACCACGGGTACGTCGAGCCTGGTCTCGTCGATGACGAGCAGCAGCAGGTCGTCGCGGTCGGCGTAGTAGCGCTGCCGTACCCCCTCGATCTGCGCGAGGGTGTCGCTGGCGTGCAGGAAGCCCTCCTGCTCCAGGCCCACCCCGCGGGTGGAGACGGTGTACGTACCGGTGAACTGCGCCTGCGCCCAGTCCTCGGGCAGTGCTATCTGGTAGATCATCCGTGCAGCCTATCGATATTCCGTGGAGCGGCGAGCCGGCCGCGTGCGAGTCTGGCCGGATGCGACCTGGACCAGGCGAGGTGCTGCACTTCTCCGAAGACCCGTCCATCACCCGCTTCGAACCGCACGTGGCCCGCACGGCCCGCCAGCCGGAGGCCTACGTCTGGGCGGTCGACCACGACCGCAGCCCCGACTACTGGTTCCCGCGCGGCTGCCCGCGCGCCCTGACCTGGATCGGCCCCGACACGACCGCCGCCGACGCCGCCACCGTCCTCGGCCCCGGCGGCGGCACCCGTCTGCACGCCATCGAGTACGGCTGGCTGCCCGCGCTGCGCTCGGTCCGCCTGTACGCCTACCGCCTGCCCGCCGACCAGTTCCGCCCGTTCGACGCACCCGTGTCCCACGCCCACGTCGCCACCGAGCCGGTCGTCCCGCTCGGCCCCGCCGAACCCGTCGGCGACCTGCTGGAACTGCACGAGCAGGCAGGCATCCAGCTCCGGGTCCTGCCCAACCTGTGGCCGCTGTGGAACGGCGTCATCACCTCGACCATGGAGTTCAGCGGCATCCGCCTCGCCGCCGCCCGCCCCGCCCCCTGACCCGAGACCCGCCAAGTCGCCCGGCAATCGGGGGTATCCGGACCCCTCGAGTGCCAGATTGCCCGGCAAGTTGAACGAGCTTCGGGACGAGCACCGGGCCGGGCGGGTCAGTCGGCGGCGGTGCGCAGGGCGGTGACGGCGGTGTCGAGGTCGGCGCCGAGCAGGCGGGCGGTGGCCAGGTAGGTGCGGGCCGCCTCGGCGAGGCGGTCGGCGACCTCGGCCCGGCTCAGGCTGGGCCGGGCCGCGACCGTGGTGCCGTGCCGCACCCGGCTCACGACCAGGCCGTCGGCCTCCAGCTCGCGGTACACCCGGGCGATGGTGCCGGTGGCCACGCCGAGGTCGGCGGCGAGCTGGCGGATCGACGGCAGCTGGGTGCCCGGCGGCAGCACCCCGCTGCCGATCATGGTGGCGAGCTGGGCCCGGACCTGCTCGTACGGCGGGACCGGCGAGTTCGGGTCGTACTCGACGATCACCCGGCGGCACCCGCCGCGACGGTCCACGGGCGGGTGGCCAGCCGCCACCCCAGCAGCGGCACGCCCACCGCACCGGCCATGATCAGGACGACCGCGGTGGCCTCGTCCCCGGCCAGCAGCGCGAGCTCCGCCACCACGCAGTACAGCACCAGCGCGGTCCCGGCGGCGGCCAGCACGTGCAGCGAGCGGGACCGGACCGCGTCGTCGGCGGCGACCACGTCCGGCGCGGCGACCGGCTGCGGCCGGTGCAGCACCGCCCTGGTCGCCAGCCGGACCAGCAGCAGCACGACGGCGGTCGTGCCCAGCCACACCGCGTACCGCGCCGGGGACGGGGCGGCCCCGGTCAGGCTGGGCGGCTGCGGCCGGAGCGCGTGGCTGCCGGCCAGGACCAGGCACAGCAGCGCCGCGGCGGGCAGCGCCCAGCGCAGCAGCGGCGGCAGGTAGCGCGCGGGGGTACGCGGCAGCAGGCTCGCCGCCCGCGGCCCCGCCACCGGCCGGGCCAGCCTCGCCTCGGCCAGCAGCGCCCCCGCGAACCAGCCCGCGAGCAGGTAGGTGAAGTTGACGCCGAACCGGTCCTCGGCCAGCCACGGCAGCGTGTAGAGCACGAATCCGAAGGTCACGCCCGCGGCCCGCCAGCGGCGGGTGGCGGCGAGGTAGGCGATGACGCGCGGTCCGTTGTCGACGGTCAGCCAGAGCGCGTGCCGCCTGGCGAAGCGGCCCAGTCGCGCACGGGACACCGGCCCGTCGGCGGCGGCGTACACCAGCAGCGCGACGGCCAGCGCGGCGGTGACGTAGACGAGCTGGACCATGCCGGACCTCCAACCGGGGGGGCCACCAATGTAGCAAACAGTTGATACATTGATGCCTCGCGCCGCAAACCGCTGCAGGAAGGCACTCCGTGACCGCCACGCTGCCCGACGACGTCTGGAACCGCCTCGACCCCGCCGCCGGCGCGCTGCCCCGGCGGACCCGCCTGCGCCTGGCCGTCACCGGGTTCGCCCTGCTGGGCGCGCTCGGAGTCGGCGCCGGGCTGTGGTTCGCAGGCGCGATCGTGCCCCGGCTGGAGGCCACGCCCGGCTTCGACGCGCAGTACGTGCGCCCCGACGGCACGCTCGAGCAGCCGTTCGGCCGGTTCGCGCCGCCCAGCCGCCGCATGCGGCACACGCTCTACCTGCACAACGGCGGCAGCGACCCGGTCGAGCTGACCGGGATCGGCGCCGACGCGCCCGGCCTGCGGGTGGTGCGGGTGGCGCTGGGCGACACGCACCTCACCGGCAACCGCTGGAGCACCGGCGGCGCCGAGTTCAAGCCCGGCGACACGTACCAGCTGCGGCCCGACGAGCAGCTGACCGTCGAACTCGACTACGACGTGACCGACTGCGACCTGGTCTCGGCGGGGCAGCCGGGGGTGCCGGTACGGCTGCGGCGGTTCTTCGGCGAGCAGACGGTCCTGGTGTACCCGCCGAACGTCGTCATCGAGCCCGGCGGCTGGCACGCCACCGAATTCCCCGACCCGCGGGCGGTCGGCTGGCAGCGCTACCTGGCCGAGGCCGCCTGCGGCCGCCTGCCCAAGGCCTAGAACGCGCTGATGGTGGCCGGGGCCCGCTCGGAGCGGCTGAGCGCGCGCAGCACCGCCGTGGTGCCGTGGCGGCGCACGGCCAGCGCCGACAGCAGGGCGAGCACCGGCTCGGTCACCTCGGCGGGCAGCTCAGGCGTGGGAATGTCCAGGCCGCACGCGAGGTCGTCGGAGTGGACGGTGATCTCCATCAGCCGGGTCAGCAGGTAGTCGTCCAGGCGCAGCCGCCACGGCCCGGCGGGCGGGGACACGTGGCAGTCGGCCGGGGCGCCGGCGAGCAGCTCCGGCAGCCGCCGCACCAGCTCGTCGACCCGCTCGACCAGGGCGGCGGCGCCCTCGGCGGCCGCCTGCTCGCCCGTGCGCCGGATCGCCACGTTGACGGTGGCGTCGAGGTCCGCGCCGACCCACCGGGCCTTGGCGTAGTGGTCCAGCACCCCGATCACCGCGCCGTCGCCGGGCGGGTCGGCCAGCAGCTTCGGCAGCGACAGCACCTGGCTGCCCAGGTGCTCGGCCAGGCCGCCGACGGTGAACCCGGTCAGCGCGCTCGGACCGGACCACGCCTTGGCCACCGCCGGGTCGGCCAGCAGCGCGGCCGCCGAACGGGCCGCGGAGAGGAACGCCGTACGCATGGGGGTCATGCGCCAACCCTACCGGCGCATCGGCGACCGCCGACCGATCCGACCGTGTATTACAGGCGGCGGGCCCTGTATTACAGCCCGACCGGATCGCGTATCTCAGGCTGGTTCATGCCGTTTGACGAGACGTGATCCCCGCCGGGCACCGGTCGGCGGGGCATCCGTGCTGGTCGAGAGAGGACTGTCGTTGAGCGAGCGCACCGTGCTCACCCCCGCACACACCATCCCTGCCGCGCCGGAGCCGGTGGTCCCGGCCGATCCGCAGCAGCGGCTGCTACGCGCGGCGCTGTACGGCGGCTGCGCCCTGACCGTGGTGGCGGCGGTGCTGCTCACGGTGCGGCTGCTACCGGCGGGGTCGCGGTCCGGGCGCTGGGTGTACCCGTACGTCGGGACGTTCTCGGGGTGGCACCTGTGGCCCGCGGCGGCGGCACTGCTCGCGGTGGTGGGGCTGCTGCTGGTGTCGCGGCGGCTGCGCCCCGGCGTCGCCGTCGGCGGGTGGCTGGTCGCGGCGGTGCCGCTGCAGCTGCTCCTGCGCACCTACGACGAGGTGTCCCTGTCGGTGCTGGTGGCCAGCGACCGGGCCAACTCGTTCCACACCCCGTCGCTGACCTACTCGGCTCACGACTTCATCTCCCGGTACATGGAGATCGTGTCCGACCTGCCGCCGCACGCGCGCACCAACATGCCCGGCAAGACGCTGCTCTACCACCTGCTCGGCGCGGTCACCACCGACCCGGGCGCGCAGGGCGTGCTGGTCGTGGCCGTGTCCAGCCTGACCGCGCTGCTGGTGTACGCGGTGGCCCGCGAGGTGTTCGACGACCACCGCACCGCGCTGTACGCCCTGATCCTGACCCTGCTCATGCCCGGGCGGCTGTGGTTCCTGCCCATCCTCAACACCGTCTCCCCCGTGCCGATCCTGCTGGCGCTCTGGCTGCACCTGCGCTTCCTGCGCGGCAGGCAGTGGCCGTGGGCGGTGGCCGTGGGCCTGACGGTGTACCTCACCTTCCTGTTCGAACCGCTGCCGCTGGTCCTCGGCCTGGCCTTCATCGGCACCGCGGCCCTGGCGCTGCACCGGCGCACCTGCGACTGGTACGACATGCTGCGGCTGGTGTCGGTCACCCTGGCCGCGTTCGCCGCGGCCTACCTGGGGATGCGGGCGCTGTTCGGGTACGACCTGTTCGTCAACCTCGACTACGTGCTCGCCGACGCCAACGACTTCAACGTGCGCGCCGCCCGGCCGTACGGGGTGTGGGTCTGGCGCAACCTGTGGGACCTGGCGCTTTGCGCCGGACTGGCCGTGACGGTGCTCGTCGGGGCCACCGCCTATGACGGGTTCCGGCGGGGGCTGGCCCGGCCGGCGGCGGTGCTCACCGTCTGCGGGCTGGCCGTGCTCGCCTTCCTCGACCTGGTCGGGGTGAACCGGGGCGAGACGATCCGGCTGTGGATCTTCCTGGGCGTGTTCTTCCAGCTCAGCGCGGCCTGGTTGTGCGCACGTTCGCCACGGCAGTGGCCGTTCACGGCCCTGGTCGCCGCGACCCTGCTCCAGGGCACCCTGGGCATGGCCCTGATCGCCTTCGTCCGCCCCTGACCCGACACCCCAGACCCGCCCCGGGAACCCCGCGCGCCGCGCCGGGGGCGCCAGGGCGCCGGGGCGGCGGGGCGGCGGGACTCCGAACGCCGGGCCGCGGGCGTTCCCGGGCGGGTCCGTGCAGTTTCGGGGAAACTGCGCGAATAGCGGGCCGCTTTCGTGCAGCTTCCCCGAAACTGCAGCATCGTGAGCCGCGAGCGGACCCGTCCCGGGGGGGGACCGCGTGGCCGGGTTGGCATTGACGCTGGCCTATCCAGAGGACCGATCTCGCAAATCCGTCTTCTGGATAGGCCAGTGTCAATGTCAGGCGGGGGGCGGGGACGGGCGGGTGCCAGGGCCGTCGCCGTCGCCGGGCAGCGGCCGTCGGTCGAGTGGGCCGTCCGTCCGGGGCGGCAGGCGGGTGGGACAGACTGGGCGGGTGCTTCCCGAGGTGGCCGCGCGGCCCGACACCGACCTGCCCGTGCGCGACGTCCTGCCCGACCTGGTCGCGGCGCTGCGCGGCAGCGGGACCGCCGTCCTCGTCGCCCCACCCGGCTCGGGCAAGACGACGCTGGCGCCGCTGGCGCTGGCCGACGCGGTCCCGGGGCGGATCGTGGTGGCGCAGCCGCGACGGGTCGCCGCCCGCGCCGCCGCCCGGCGGATGGCCGAGCTCACCGGCACGGCGCTGGGCGGCCTGGTCGGCTACAGCGTGCGCGGGGACAGCCGGACCGGCGCCGGTACCAGGATCGAGGTGGTCACCACCGGTCTGCTGGTGCAGCGGCTGCAGCGGGATCCGGAGCTGCCCGGCGTGGGCGCGCTGATGCTCGACGAGGTGCACGAGCGGCAGCTCGACGCCGACCTGGCGCTCGCGTTCGGGGTGGACGTACGCGGAGCGCTGCGGCCGGACCTGTGCCTGGTCGCCGCCTCGGCGACGGTCGCGGGGCACGCGCTGGCCCGGCTGCTCGGCGAGGGTACGGCGGTCGTGACGGCGCAGGGCTCGCCGCACCCGGTGCAGGTGCGCTGGAGCCCGCCGACGGGGCCGGTCGACGCGCCGTACGGCCTGCGGGTGGACCCGCGCCTGCTCGACCACGTCGCCGCCGTCATCCGGCAGGCGCTGCGGGAGTCGCCGGGTGACCTGCTGGCGTTCCTGCCCGGCGCCCGCGAGCTGGAGACGGTGGCGGCGCGGCTGGCGGACCTGCGTGACGTCGACGTGCTGACGCTGCACGGGCGCCAGGGTGCGGGCAGCCAGGACGCGGCGCTGCACGAGGGCGTACGGCGGCGGGTGGTGCTGGCCACCTCGGTGGCCGAGAGCAGCCTCACCGTGCCCGGGGTGCGGATCGTGGTCGACGCGGGGCTGGCCCGCGCGCCGCGCACCGATCTGGCGCGCGGGCTGGACGCGCTGGTCACGGTACGGGTGTCGCGGGCCTCGGCGGAGCAGCGGGCCGGTCGCGCGGGCCGGCAGGCGCCCGGGGTGGTGTACCGGTGCTGGTCGCAGGCCGAGCAGGACCGGCTGCCCGCGTACGCGGAGCCGGAGGTCGCCACCGCCGACCTGACCGCCTTCATGCTGCAGCTGGCCTGCTGGGGCAGCCCGGACGGCACCGGCCTGGCCCTGCCCGAGCCGCCCCCGGTGGCGGCCGCACGGGTGGCCAGGGAGACCCTGGCCGCGCTGGGTGCCGTCGACTCCGACGGCCGGGTGACCGCCCGGGGCCGGGCCATCGCCCGGGTGGGTGCGCACCCGCGTCTGGCCCGCGCGCTGCTGGACGCGGCCCCGCAGGTGGGCGCGCACCGGGCCGCCGAGGTGGTGGCGCTGCTGTCGGCCGACGCCCAGCCGTCCACCGACGACCTGGCGAAGGCCTGGCGGCGGCTGCGCGACGGCGCCGACCCGGCCGCGAGCGCGACCTGGCGCACCGAGACGCGCCGCCTGTCGGCGGCCCTGCGCGACGCCACGCCGGACCGGCCCGAGGAGGCGGCAGCGCGCAGCGCGGGCACGACGGGCCCGGACCGGCCGCCGCACGGCGCGGGCGCGGTGCCCCGGGACCGGAGCACGCTGACCGACGATCTGGCGGCGGCGCTGGTGGTGGGGTTGGCGTACCCGGAGCGGCTGGCGCGGCTGCGGGCGGCGGGCGGGCGGACCTACCTGATGACCGGGGGTACGGCGGCCGAGCTGGCGCCCGGCTCGGGGCTGGCGGGGGTGGCGTGGCTGGCGGTGGCCTCGGCCGACCGGCAGCCGGGCAGCAAGGACGCCCGGGTGCGGCTGGCCGCGGCGGCCGACGAGGACACCGCCCGCGCGGCGGCACCGGACCTGCTGGTCAGCGGCGACGAGGTGGCCTGGGTCGACGGGGACGTGCTGGCCCGCACCGCGACCCGGCTGGGCGCGCTGGTGCTGGCCGAGAAGCCGCTGCTCAAGCCGGACCGGGCGCTGGTCGCGGCGGCGCTGGCCGAGGGGCTGCGCCGGGAGGGGCTGCGGCTGCTGCGCTGGGGCGAGGAGGCCGAGGCGGTGCGGCAGCGGCTGGCGTTCTGCGCGTACGCGCTGGGCGAGCCGTGGCCCGCCGTCGACGACGAGTCGCTGCTGGCCCGGGTCGGCGACTGGCTCGGGCCGGAGCTGGCGCAGGCGCGCCGCCGCGACGACCTGCGCCGGGCCGACGCCGCGGCGGCGCTGCGCCGGCTGCTGCCGTGGGCGCAGGCGGCCCGGTTCGACCAGCTGGCCCCGGAGCGGATCGAGGTGCCGACCGGCTCCCGGATCCGGGTCGACTACACCGATCCGGCCGCGCCGGTGCTGGCGGTGAAGGTGCAGGAGGTGTTCGGCTGGGCGGGCACGCCGAAGCTCGCCGACGGGCGGGTGCCGGTGGTGCTGCACCTGCTGTCGCCCGCGGGGCGTCCGGCCGCGGTCACCGCGGACCTGGGCTCGTTCTGGCGTACCGGCTATCCGCAGGTGCGGGCCGAGCTGCGCGGACGCTATCCGCGCCATCCGTGGCCGGAGGATCCGGCCGGTGCCGAGCCGACCCGGCGGGCGAAACCGCGCGGCTGAGGCGATGATGGTGCGATGCCAGACCTGATCATCCCGGTCGTGCCCGCCGGCACGCTGAGCAAGGCGGAGCAGCCGATCCTGTCCGGGGACGGGCTGCTACTGCGGCCGTGGCACGGCGGCGACGCGGCGACGGTGCGGGCGGCGTTCGACTGCCCGCGCATCCAGCGCTGGCACGTGCGCCGGATGGACGGCGACGACGAGGCGCTGGCCTGGATCGAGGACGGCCACCGCCGGTGGCGTACCGAGTCCGGGGCCCGCTGGGCGGTCACCGACGGCCGGCAGGTGCTGGGGCAGGTGGGGCTGCGGGAGATGTCGCTGTTCGAGGCGTACGCCGAGGTGTCGTACTGGACGCTGCCCGACGCGCGCGGCGCCGGGGTGGCCGGGCGGGCGCTGGCGGCGCTTTGCGGCTGGTCGTTCCACACCCTCGGGCTGCACCGGCTGACGCTGCAGCACTCCACCGCCAACAGCGGCTCGTGCCGGGTCGCGACCAAGAGCGGGTTCCCGCTGGAGGGGCTGCTGCGCGGCAGCCTGCTGCACGCCGACGGCTGGCACGACGCGCACCTGCACGCGCGGCTGCGCAGCGACGCGTGAAGCCGGACCCGGGGCGGCGCTGACCCGGGTCCGACTCGTCTTCAGCCCGCTGTCACCCCTCGACCCGGTGGGCGGTCCAGAACGAGGTCAGGTCGGTGGTGGTCGCGGCCTGCGCGGCGGCCTTGAAGTCGGCGACCGTGCTGATGCCGTACCAGTGCGACTGGGCGTAGTTGAGCAGCAGGGTCTGCATGGCGCTGGTGCCGATGAGGCGGCGCAGGTCGTGCAGCACGCACTTGCCGTAGGTGTAGACGACGGTGCCGTAGCGGCTGGAGTGCGCGTCCCAGTACGCCATCGAATTGGTGATCTTCTCGGCGCTGCTCTGCCAGCTGACGCTGTTCCAGCAGTTGGTGCCGGTGACCCCGCGCTGCAGGTCGGTGGCGTAGTCGGTGAAGCCCTCGTCCAGCCACGGCACGGTGTACTCGTCGTCGCCGACGATGCCGTAGAACCACTGGTGGCCCAGCTCGTGGATGACCGGGGTGGCGGTGGCCTGCGACAGCACGATGCCCGGGTACTCCATGCCGCCGAACCAGAAGTTGTTGTGCAGCACCAGGTCCACCTCGCCGTACGGGTACGCCCCGAAGCGCGAGCCGTGCCCGTCCATCGCCGACGCCGCCGTGCTCTGCATGCTGCTGGCGGTGCTCGCGGTGATGCCCGAGGTGCGGTACGTGTTGACCAGCACGCCGCCGGACGAGGTGGTGCTCGTCTTCACGAACGGCCCGGCCACCCAGGCGAACTCGCGCACGTTGCTGGCGGTCGCGGTGGTGACGGTGCGCCCGCTGCCGCCCGGCGCCTCGGTGGAGGTGCCGCTGGCCGGGGTGAGCACCGACGTCGGGTGGTCCAGCGTCACGCTGTAGTTGCTGATGAGCTGGTAGAAGCTCTCGCCGTTGTTGGTGTACGGGTCGAGGTGCCACCCGGCCCCGTCGCGCACCGCGAGCACCGGGATCGCGTTGCCGATGAAGTTGTACGACCCGTCGCGCCCGAACCGGTCGCTGCCGTCGGGCACCGCGATCGACACGTCGAACCCGACCGTGCCCGACTGCCCCTGCGCCAGCGGCGCCGGCAGCGTGATCTTCAGGGCGGTGCAGTTGACCTCCAGGCTGCCCGCGGTGCCGCCGGTGACGTTGCCGACCTGGATCGGCTGCACCGACGGGCAGGTGCCGTGGTAGTTGTCCCACAGTCGCAGGTAGACCTCGTTCAGCGCGACCGAGGACACGTTGGTGAACGCGACCGTCTCGTGGCCGGTCCAGTTCGCGCCGGTCGCGTCGCTGCTCAGGTTCAGCGTGTAGTTCGCGTTGGCGGGGGTGCGGGTCGGCGAGGTCGGGGTGCCCTCGGCTACGTTCAGCGCCACGTCGTCGAGGGCGAAGCTGGTCTGCAGGCTGCTGTCCTCGACGCCGGTGAACAGCAGGTTCACCGTCTGCCCGGCGAACGCCGACACGTTGACGGTGCGCTGCTGGTAACCGGCGGCCTTGTTGAGGTTCGAGTACGACGCGACCGTGGTCGAGCCCAGCTGCACGCTCAGCGTGTCGTACGCGGTGCTGGTGGTCGTCTCGGCGGTGTCGATGTGCAGCCAGAACGTCAGGGTGGCCGAGTTGCAGCCCGCGGGCAGGGTGACCGACTGCGACAGGGTCCTGGTGTTGGTCGAGCCGACGCCGTTGAGGAACGCGTTGCGGGTGCCGGTGCGGGCGGGCTGCGCGGCGAACGTGCCGATGACGCCGGAGCTGCCGCCCCACGGGGTGGTGCCGCTCTCGAAGCCCGCGTTGCCGACGACCTGGGCGGGGGTGCAGGCCGCGTGGGCGGGGGCGGCGGCCAGCACGGCAGTGGCCCCGGCCGCGGCTATCGCTAGGGCACCACCTGCGGCGATACTGCGCAATGCGCTTCGGAACATGGAGGTCCTCCAGGTGTCGGGTGGCCGGAGGGGTGTTCCGACCACGCCGTACGGACATTGCCGTCAATCTATGGGTGAGCCGGGGGCCGCACCATGCGCCGCCGCTCCGACACGCCGACGGGCGGCGAAGATGGCGGTCTGCCGCCATCGGGGCGGGCGCAGATGTGTCGGCGGGCGTAGTATCAGCCGGATGAGCGCCGCGTTGCAGGAGCCCACCTTCCTGATCCTCTCCGCGCTGGCCGAAGGGCCCCTCCACGGATACGGCGTGATCCAGGAGGTGGACACGCTGTCCGAGGGCCGGGTGGTGCTGCGCCCCGGCACCCTCTACGGCGCCCTGGACCGGCTGGTGGAGCAGGAGTTCGTCGCCGCCGCGGGCGAGGAGGTCGTCGACGGCCGGCTGCGCCGCTACTACCGCCTCACCGACACCGGCGCCCGCCTGCTCGACACCGAGATCCAGCGCATGACCAGCAACGCCCGGGCCGCCTCGGCCCGGCTGCGCCGCCGCGCCCAGGGCACCGCCCCGGCATGAGCGGCCCGCGTCCGCCGCGCCGCCGCACCCCGAACCGGCCGCCGCCGAGCCGGGCCGAGTCCGCCGCGCGAGGGCGCCGCTGACCGTAAAGTAGCAGCGTGGGCCTGGTACACACGGTGGGCTTGGTGCTGCACCCGGAGCGGGACTCGGTGCCCGCGATCACCACCGTCATGGGCTGGGCCGAACGGCGCGACGTCACCGTCCTTGGCCTGCCCGACGAGATCGGCCGGATCGCCTGCGCGGCGGTGCCGGTGGCCCCGAACGAGCTGGCCGACCGCGCGGACCTGGTGGTCAGCCTGGGCGGCGACGGCACCATGCTGCGCTCGATGCGGCTGATCGCGGGCCGGAGCACGCCCGTGCTCGGAGTCAACCTCGGCCGGCTCGGCTTCCTGGCCGAGATCGATGTGGACACCCTGCCCGCGGCCCTGTCCGCGATCGACAACCACCACTACTCGGTGGAGCCCCGGCTGGCGGTGCGGGCGACGATGCCCGACGGGCGGGCGGTCACCGCGTTCAACGACATCGCGCTGGTGCGCATCCCCGGTGACGGCCTGGCCGCCATCGCCATCGAGATGCAGGAGCAGCCCTTCGTCCGGTACGCCGCCGACGCCGTCATCGTCGCCACGCCCACCGGCTCCACCGCGTACAGCTTCTCGGCGGGCGGGCCGATCGTCGCCCCGACGGTACGGGCGATGCTGGTCACCGCCGCCGCGGCGCACTCCACCTTCAACCGCGCGCTGATGCTGCCCACCGACGAGCGGCTCTGCCTGCGGCTGCTGCCCACCTGCGGGCGGCTCGCCGTCGAGGTCGACGGGCGCCTCGACGGGTACGTCTGCGCCGGGGACCGGGTGACCGTCACCGCGCACGCGGACGCGGCGCAGGTGGTACGCCTGGGACACGGCACCTTCTACGAACGGGCGCGGCGCAAGCTGCAGGTGCGCGGCAGCTTGGAAGTCGACTGACCAGATCGGACGATGATCGCGTGCTGATCCGCAGAGAACGCCCCGCCGACGTCGTGGCCATCCGCGACGTCACCACCGCCGCCTTCGCCACCGCCGGGAACCCGGCGCCGGTCGAGGCCAAGCTGGTCGACGAACTGCGGGCCGACGGCGGCTGGCTGGCCGCGCTGTCGCTGGTGGCGGTATCGCACGACGGCGCCATCGTCGGCCACGTCGCCTGCACCCGGGGCCGCGTCGGCGACGCGCCCGCCCTCGGGCTGGGACCGCTCAGCGTGCGCCCCGACCACCAGCGCCACGGCGTCGGCAGCGCGCTGGTGCACACCGTGCTCGGCGCCGCCGACGCCCTCGACGAGCCGGTCGTGGTGCTGCTGGGCGACCCCGGCTACTACCACCGCTTCGGCTTCCGCCCCGCCGCCGGGCTGGGCATCGTCCCGCCGGACCCGCAGTGGGCGCCGCACTTCCAGGCCCGGCCGCTGCACGCGTACCACCGCGGGGTGGTGGGACTGTTCACCTACGCGGCGCCGTTCGCCCGGCGCTGACCGACTACGATCATCGGGAGAGCCCCGGCGGGAGGTGAGCGCGTGTCCGGACACCAGCACCCGACGGGCGCGACCCCCTGGGGGTGGGCCGCGCCGCTGCGCAAGGCCGCCTCCCGGATCCGCCCCGGCGCCCACGACGTCCCCGACGAGCACGACGAGCACGGCGGCGCCGACTGCGTCGTCGACTGCGCCGTGTACGTGGCGGGCCACCGCCTGCCCGGCCGCTGCGGCTACACGGAGGCGCTGGCGCAGGTGCGGCAGAGTCCGGGCTCGTTCCTGTGGCTGGGGCTGCACCAGCCGACCGAGGCGGAGTTCACCCCGATCGCGGCGACGTTCGGGCTGGACGAGCTGGCGGTCGAGGCCGCGGTCACGCTCCGGCAGCGCCCGAAGATCGAACGCTTCGGCGACGTCAGCGTCTTCGTGCTGCGCACCACCCGGTACGTCGAGCACCCGGAGCTGACCGAGACCTCCGAGGTGGTGGAGACCGGCTCGGTGGTGGTCTTCATCGGCGACGGGTTCGTGATCACGGTGCGGCAGGGTTCGGCGGGGCAGCTCGCCCCGGTCCGCGCCGACCTGGAGAAGCGCCCCGACCTGCTCGCCCAGGGGCCGTGGGCGGTCGCGCACGCGGTGTCGGACCGGCTCGTCGACTCGTACCTGGAGGTGGCCGTCGCCTTCGAGAACGACATCGACGAGCTGGAGGACCACGTCTTCTCCTCCCAGTCGCAGAACCGGGCCGCGCAGATCTACCAGCTCAAACGTGAGCTGATGGAGTTCAAGCGGGCGGTCGCCCCGCTGCAGCACCCGCTGGCGGCGCTCACCGAGGACAAGGAGCTGCTGCCCAAGGAGATCCGCCGCTACTTCCGCGACGTCAACGACCACCTGCTGCGCACCGTCGAGCGCATCACCGGGTACGACGACCTGCTGAACTCGATCCTGCAGGCGCGGCTGGCGCAGCTGAGCGTCGACCAGAACAACGACATGCGCAAGATCGCGGCATGGGCCGCCATCGCGGCGGCGCAGACCGCCATCGCCGGGGTCTACGGCATGAACTTCGACTTCATGCCCGAACTGCACTGGCGCTACGGGTACGCGATGGTGATGGCGCTGATGTTCCTCGTCGCGTTCACCATGTACCGCGCCTTCCGCCGCTCCGGCTGGCTCTGACCTCAGCCCGCTCGGACCGTCAAACCCGCTCGGCCAGGAACGCCTTGGCCAGCCGCTTCGGGGCCCGGCTCAGCCACGCCTCGGTGAGCAGCTCCTCCAGCTCGGGCAGACTGATGCGCTCCAGCCGGACCAGCACCGCCGGATACCCGTCGAAGTGCGGGGTGATGAAGTAGACGGACGGATCGTCGGCCAGCAGCGCCGCCCTCGCGCCGAGATCCGGCACCCGCGCGGCCAGGATCGGCCCGTCCGGGGCGGCGGCGCCCAGCGCCTCCAGGTCGGCCTTGCGCAGGGCTCGCGCCCAGGCAAAGAGCTTGTCCCCGACGCGCCACTCCTGCGGCGCGGGCTCCGCACTCTCCGGCAGCCCCATAGCAACCCGCCGCACATCCTTCCAACCCGCCATCCCCCAACCCTAGACAACCCGCCCCACGCCACGCCGCCCCGCAGCCCGCACCCCGTGCACACCCGCGCCCCGCACACCCCGCGCCGCGCCGCCCCGCGCCGCGCCGCCCCGCCCCGCGCCGCCCCGCCCCGCGCCGCCCCGCCCCGCGCCGCCCCGCCCCGCGCCGCGCCGCGCCTGCAGTTTCGGGGAAACTGCACGAATCTTGACGCGCATTCGCGCACTTCCCCCGAAACTGCACCAACCCCGAGCACGAGACGACGCCCGAAGGGGCGGACCACGCCCCTTCTTTCATAAACGCTGGCCTATCTAGAGGACATTTTCATGATCGAAGTCGACTAGATAGGCCAGCGTCAATCAAAGGCGGGGCCGGAGCGGCCCGCCGAGTGCACGGACGGCTCAGCGACTCCGCCCCACCCCGCCCGCGTCCCGCGCCGCGGCGGCGTCACGCCGCCATGGCACAGGTCAGGGGCGGGGTGATGCCGAACCGCTCGCCGTCGGCGTCGGAGAGGGGCAGGTCGCCGGGTCGCACGGCGGCGTGGCCGGCGGGGCGGTCGGGGTTGGCGTCGGCTCGGGCACCCCGTCGCCCGCGTCCTTGCTGCCGATGTCGCCCCCCGTCCCGTCCGGCAGCGGCTGCGGCGGCAGCTTCATCGCCTTGTGGGCGGCGTTCATGAACCCCTCCCAGATGTCGCCGGGCAGCTTCGACCCGCCGATGGGCCTGCCGTTCCGGTCCCGGATCGGCAGCTCGTCGCGTACGTTGCCCACCCACACGGCGGTGGCGATCTGCGGCGTGTAGCCGACGAACCACGCGTGCGCGTTCTCGCCCTCGTGGCGTTTGCGCCCCTTGGCGTCACGCTGCCCGTTCTCCCAGGTGCCGGTCTTCGCGGCGGCCTGCCGTCCGGACAGGGCGTGGCTGCCGACGATCTGCTTGAGCACGCCCGTCACCTCGTCGGCGATCTCCTTGGTGAAGGCGCGGCGGGCCACGAGCTGCTCGCCGGTGCCGGGTACGGTCTCCCAGGCGCCGGTCTTGCGGTTCTTGCGCTCGACCTTCACCACGAAGTGCGGCTTGTGGTAGACGCCGCCCGCGGCGAAGGTGGCCACGCCGGTGGCGTGGTCGAGCACGGTGATCGGGTACTGGCCGAAGCCGACCTGGTAGTAGAAGGCGCCACGACCGGTGTCGGCCCTGGGGTCGTCGAGGTGCCGGGCCTTGCCGTCGCCGGTGGACCACATGGTGCCGATGCCCGCGCGGCGGGCCAGGCCGACGACCTCCTCCGGCCCGATCGCCTTCGCGATCTTGAAGAACGGCACGTTGTACGACTTGATCGTCATCAGGTCCAGCGGGCAGTCGCGATTGCAGCTGGCGTTCTCGCGCCCCGAGTTGGAGACGTCGAACTCGTCGCCCCTGCTCTTCTTCAGCTCGGTCGAGTCCCACCTGCTCTTGATCGAGTACTGGTGCTCCAGCGCCGCCGCGAGCGTGTAGATCTTGAACGAGGAGGCGGGCGGGTGCCCGCCGAACTCCGAGTCGGTGCCCGCCGCGTTGACCCCCGCGTAGTCGGTGCCGGTGCCGTCGTTGCCGCCGTAGTACGCCAGCACCCGGCCGCTGCTCGGCTCGATCGCGACCGCCGCCGCCATCAGGTTCTTCGGTTGGCCGGACAGCAGGGTGCCCTTGCCGTCGACCGCCCGCACCAGCTCCTCGGTGCAGGTCTGCTTGCCGTCCGCGGTCTTGCAGACGCGGCGCCACTCGTGCGAGCGGTACACCTGCTGCTGCAGGGCGGCCTGGGCGCGCGAGTCGATGGTGGTGGTGATGCGGTAGCCGGCGCTGCGCCAGTCGCTGATGCCCCAGGCGCGCAGTTCGTCGCCGACGTGGTGGACGACGTGCCCGGTGCCGCTGCCGACGTAGCCCCACTCCCCCGCGTACTGCCCCGGCTTGTACGGCTTGAGCTCCTTCTCCGGGTACACCTGCGCCGCCCGGTCCGCGGCGCTCAGCCAGCGCATCTCCACCATGTTGTCCAGCACGTACCCCCAGCGCCGCTTGGCCTCGGCCAGGTTGTTCTGCGGGTCGTAGCCCTGGTGGGCCGAGTTGGGTTCGGGCTGGCGCAGCACCGCGCCGAGCACGGCCGCCTGCGCCACGGTCAGCTTGGTCGCGTCGACGCCGAAGTACGCCCGCGCCGCCGCACCGACCCCGTACGCGCTGCGGCCGAAGTAGACCGTGTTGAGGTAGAAGCCCATGATCTGCTCTTTGGAGTACTCCTTCTCGAGCTTGCGGGCCATCACCGCCTCGCGCAGCTTGCGCGCGAACGTGATCTCCATGTCGTCGGCGGCGGCGCGGGCGTACTGCTGGGTGATGGTCGAGGCGCCCTGGGTGGTGCCGCCGGTGAGGTTGTTCCAGGCCGCGCGCGCGATGCCCCACGGGTCGATGCCGTCGTGGTCGTAGAAGTTCTTGTCCTCGCCCGCGATCAGGGCGTCGCGGACCTGCCTGGGCAGCGTCCCCATCACCACCAGGGTGCGGTTCTCGGCGCCCAGCTTGGCCAGCTG
The DNA here is from genome assembly GCF_029948125.1 of Catellatospora sp. KI3. Lineage (GTDB taxonomy): Bacteria > Actinomycetota > Actinomycetes > Mycobacteriales > Micromonosporaceae > Catellatospora. The sequence continues at coordinate 12,627 of NZ_JASAMB010000036.1, read as the reverse complement.
CTTTCCGTCGCTGGACCAGACCTCGGTGTTCTCCTTGAGGCTGAGCTGGTCCGGGCGGGGCACGCTGTCGTAGAACCAGGTCCCGCCGATGAGCCCGCCGCCGGTCAGCAGCAGCACCACCGCGATGATCACCGCCAGCCGGGTGCGCCTGCGTCTGCCGCGCCCCTTGCGGCGGCGTGGCCGCTGCTGCCCCGCTTCGTCCGGCACCGAGGCCCGGCCGACGGCCGGCGGCGGCGCGGTCGGCGCGACCGCCCCGGGCACCGCGGCCCGACCGCTGGCCCCGTGCCGTACACCAGGTGCTTCATCACCGTAGGTAGTCATCTGTCACACCGTCCTATCCGGGATACGAGTGTTTCCAGCCCTCTCCTGCGCGCAGGCTAAACAGGAAGCCGAAATCCCAGGGGTATGACTACTCAAAGTTATTTCTGCTAACCGAACTTTCACGGCGTCCAGCGAGCATCTTCGATCGGTGAACGCACCGGTCGCCTCGCGTGTCGCGGCTCCGAACGGGCACGGCCGGACCCCGGTGCCCACCCGAAGGTGCCACTGAGATCCGGCCGAGCGGACCAGGCGGCACTCGGCCGACCGGACCCGCGATCGACGCGACGTCCTACGCCACGAAGTTGTTCTGCACGAACGTGACGATCATGACGCCCTGCAGCGCCAGCGCGATCCCGGTGTAGGCCCGGTCGAACCCGGGGCGGCGGCCCATCCGCGCCAGCACCAGGAACGCGACACTGCACTCCAGCGCGAACCGCCACACCGAGCTGAGCGGGTAGTAGCTGTGGATCGGGTTGGACAGCGGCATCAGCATCACGATCGCCGCGAACACCACCAGGTAGGCGGCCTTCGCACCCAGCCGCCACGGGCCGACCAGGGCCAGCACGAGCAGCAGCAGCACCGCCAGCGCGGTGCCGAGGTTGGCGATGTTGCGGATGGTGTCGGGGTGGTACAGCGGTCCACTGCGGGCGATCAGGTCGAAGACGTCGGCCACCACCTGCCACGGCGGGGTGAACCCGTCGTGGAACCAGCTCTTCTGCGACTCCAGGAAGTGCAGCGGATCGCCGAACGTCCGCTGCAGGTAGTACATGTAGGCCAGCAGGCCCCCGGGGACCAGCACGATGCCCAGCACGCCCCAGTTCAGCCGGGGCAGGCGCAGGTGCGGCGATCCCGACCAGCGCAGCGCGAAGCCGGACTGGCGCAGGTACTCCACCACGAAGGCGGCGCCGAGCATGACGCCGGCCATCCGGGTGGCGCTGGCGCATCCCGCGAGCAGTCCCGCCGCCCACCAGCGCCCCTGGCGCATGCAGTACAGCGAGGCCAGCGCCAGCGCGATGAACAGCGACTCGTTGTACGCCGCCACCAGGTAGAACCCGGTCGGGAAGGCGAGCAGGTAGAACGTCGCCCGGCGGGCGTCCTCGGCGCCCGTCAGCTCGGTGGCCAGCCGGTGCAGCAGGATCAGCGCGGCCAGGCAGGCCAGCGCCGACACGGCCAGGCCCGCCTCGTACGACCCGCCGGGCACCACCGCGTCGGCGGCGCGCACCGCCATCGGGTACCCCGGGAAGAAGGCGGTGGCGCGGGTGTCCGCGGTGTAGCCGGAGTCGGCGACGATCAGGTACCAGGTGGTGTCCCACCGGTTCCAGGCACCGAGCAGCTCGTGCAGGGTGCCCGGCGCGGCGCCCGCCTTGGCCTCGAGGTCCTGCAGCGGCAGCCAGGCCGCCGCGGTGACGACGTAGTAGATCGCGATCCCGGTAACCCAGGTCACCACGCCCGTCAGCACCGACGGCCGCCAGCGGGCCCACACCGACGGCGGGGCCGGGGCCGCCGCGGGCGCGGGCGCCTGCGCCGCATCCGGCGAAGCGGGCATAACGGTATCGATGGTGTCGGGCATAGGCGAGAGGATAGCGCCGCGACCTCGGTACCGGCGCGCACTACCGGCCCTGTCCCGCCCGCACGGACGAGCCGTCGCACCGTGCCGGACGGGCGGCCGCACGGTACGTTGGGCACCATGTCAGCCTTCGCCCCCGGTCTGAAGCTGCACGACCGCTACCTGCTGGAACGCCGCATCGGCAGCGGCGGGATGGCCGAGGTGTGGCGCGCGCACGACCTCGTGCTGGGCCGCCCGGTGGCGGTGAAGGTGCTCGCCGGGCCGATGGCCGCCGACCCCGCCCTGCGCGCGGGCGCGCTGCGCGAGGCCCGCTCGGCGGCGCAGCTGACCCACCCGAACATCACCGCCGTGCACGACTTCGGCGAGGCCTCCTTCCCCGACGGCCACGCCGAGCCGTACCTGGTGATGGAGCTGCTGACCGGCGACTCGCTGGCCGACCGGATGGCCGCCGGGCCGGTGCCGTGGCCGCAGGCGGCCGCGGTCGGCGGGCAGATCGCGGCGGCGCTGGCCGCCGCGCACGCCCGCGACGTGGTGCACCGCGACATCAAGCCGGGCAACATCATGCTGACCCCGACCGGGGCGAAGGTGCTCGACTTCGGCATCGCCGCGATGACGGGGCTGCCCGACGCGCACGGCGGCTGGGTAATCGGCACCCCGGCGTACGCCGCGCCCGAGCGCCTGCACCAGGCCGCCGCCAACCCGGCCGCGGACGTCTACTCCCTCGGCGTGCTGCTGGTGGAGATGGTCACCGGGCGGCGGCTGCACCCGGCCGACACCTGGGAACAGGTCGCCGCCCTGCATGCCCGGCCGCGGCCGCTGCCGCACCTGCCCGGGGTGCCGCCCGCCGTCGCGGCGCTGATCGCGGCGGCGCTGGACCCGTTCCCGGCCCGGCGCCCGCGCGCGGCCGACCTGCAGCGGGCCCTGCTCGGCGGCCCCGGCACCGGCCACGGCGCGGTGGCCGCCCCGGCCGGTCCCACCCCGACGCTGCTCGCCCCGACCGGCGGTTCGATCTCCGGCGCGGCCCGCGTGCCGTCCGCCCCGGCCACCCGCCCGTACGTGCCGCCGCCGCCCCAGATGGCCCCCCGCCGACGCCGTACGCCGGTGCTCGGGTTCGCCCTGATGATGCTGCTGCTGCTCGCCGGCGGCGGGTACGTGCTGTTCTCGGCCATGCGCCCGGCCGACGGGGACGCCTCGCCGCCGCCCGCGACCACCCGGGCGGCGGTCAAGCCGTCGCGCAGCCCGAGCCCGAGCCCGAAGCCGGCGCGGCCAGCGGGGGTCGCGGCAGGCAACGACCTGCTGCTGGACATCAGCCAGCGGGCCATCACGATGGGGGTCACCGGCGACATCGACCCCGCGCACACCGGCGAGATCACCAAGACGCTGACCGACCTGACCCTGCGCTGGAACCTCCGCCAGTGGAAGTCGGTGATCAACCGCAGCAAGGACTTCCAGAAGCGGCTCGACGACTGGGTCGACGACGGCAGCGTCGGCGAGGACGCCGGCAAGGAGCTCGACGGCAAGCTCGACGAGCTGATCGACCTCGCCGACGAGTTGAAGGGCTGACCGGTCCGGCCGCGCTCAGCGCGGCAGGGCCTGCTGCAGCTCGGCGCGCAGGGCCGGGGTGAGGATCTCCCCGGTCTGCTTGGCCAGGCGGGCCATCTCGAAGCCGACCACGCCCAGGTCGGCGTCGGGGTCGGCGACGACCGCCAGCACCGAGCCGTCCCGCACGGACATGGTGAGGAAGTAGCCGCGGCCCATCTCCACCACCGTCTGGCGCACCTCGTCGCCGTCGATCAGCTGGGCCACGCACCCGGCCATGCCGATCAGGCCCGAGGTGACGGCGGCGAGCTGGTCGGCGGTCTGCCGGTCCAGGTGGGCCGAGACGGCCACGGTCAGCCCGTCCGAGGACGCGACGACGGCGTGCCGGGCTCCCGGCACCCGGGCGGCGAAACCGGCGATCAGCCAGTTCAGGTCCTGTGCGGGCTTGCTCAGCGTGGCGGTGGCGGTGGTCATGACTCCCCCTCGATGGCGTTCGGCGCCGGCGGCGCCGCCGCGTCGTCTCGCGCCTGGCCGCGCCGTACTCCCTCGTACAGGCGGGTCAGGTTGGCCGCGGTGGTCTCCGGATCGGGTTCGCGCCCCCGGGACGTCCGCTGCCTTGGTATCGATGATTCCACAGGGTTCGATGTAGCGGAGTCCCCCGACAGTTCGACTTCGACGAGCAGCGCGGCCGGCAGCCGCACTACGGCCCGTACGCCCACCTCGGTCGCGACCAGCCGCACCCGCACCCCGTGCCGGGCCGCGAGGTGGCTCACCACGACCAGGCCCATCCGCTCGCTGGCGGCCACGTCGACCTCGGCGGGCCGCGCCAGCAGCGCGTTCAGCTCGGCCAGCGTCTCGGCGCCGATGCCGATGCCCTCGTCGACGATCTCGACGACCGCGCCCGCCGCGGCGTTCGCCGCGTCCGCGCGGGCGCTGACCAGCACCGCGGTGTGCGGCGCGGAGAAGGCGGTGGCGTTGTCGAGCAGCTCGGCGAGCAGGTGGCCGATGTCGGCGGCGGCGTGCCCCACGACGTGGAGCGAGTCGTCGACGTCGGCGCGGACGCGCTCGTACTGCTCGATCTCGGAGAGGGCGGCGAGCACCAGCGCGGCCAGCGGCACGCCCTCGCGCCAGCGCCGCCGCGGCTCCGCCCCGGCCAGCACCAGCAGGTTCTCGTCGTTGCGGCGCAGCCGCGCGGCCAGGTGGTCCAGCCGGAACAGCGCGGCCAGGTGGTCCGGGTCGCGCTCGTCGCGCTCCATGTCGTCGAGCAGGCGCAGCTGCCGCTCGACCAGGATCTGGCTGCGCCGGGCCAGATTGATGAAGATCGCATTCTGGGTACGGCGGGAGCGCGCCTGGTGCACCGCCAGCTCGACGGCGCTCAGCCGCACCGCCTCGAACGCCGCCCCGACCTCGCCGATCTCGTCGACGCCCGTCGGACCGGCCACGATGCGCAGCTCCTGGGTGATCGAGTCGTGCGGCCCGGCGGCGCGCAGCCGCGACAGCGTCTGCGGCAGCTCCTGCTCCGCCACGGCCAGCGCCCGGCGGCGCAGCTCCCGCAGCGAGGCGAGCATGCCCCGGCCCACCACCACCGGCACGCCCACCGCCAGCAGCAGCACCAGCAGCACCACGACGGCGGTCACCAGCACCGACCGCCATACCCCGGCGACCTGGCGCTCGGCCCGCTCGGCCAGCCAGTCGCCCAGCGTCCGCTCGGCCGCGTGCCACCCGTCGACCTCGCCGCTGGCCGCACCCCACCAGGACACCGGGTCGACCGTCCCGGCGGGCAGCCGGGCGGCCAGGGCGTCGGCCTCGGCGGTGTCCGGGGCGGCGACCGGGGGCAGGCCGGCGGCAGCGGCGCGGTCGACGGTGGCGTCCAGCCGCGCGATCGCGTCGGTGCGGGCCTGTCTCAGCAGCGTCACCCGGGCGAGCAGGCTGGTGCCGTCCAGCGGCGGCACCGAGTAGCCGAAGCCGCGCAGCCGCGAGGCGGTCTCCTTGACCCGGGCCAGCGCCCCGGCGACCGCGGCCGCCTGCGACAGCCGCTGGTCGGCCGCGCCGATCGCGGTCAGGTCGATCTCGGTGATCAGCTCGTCGACGAGGGTGTCGTAACCGGAGGCGCGGTACCCCGCCCGCAGCGCCAGCAGCCGGTTCGGCAGCCGGGCCAGCGACGGCGCCACCGCGGTCCCGGTCCGGGCCAGGGCGGTGCGCCAGTCGTCGGCGGCGGCGTCGGTCGCGGCCACGGCCGCGTCGCGCTCGGACGGTATGACCGGAGCGGCACCCAGATCGCGCTCGGCCTGCACCCGGTGCACCAGGTCGGCGGCGGCGCGGGCCACGGCCACCCGGTCGGCGAAGACCTCGCCCGCGGCGGCGGTGCGGGCGGCCTGGGTCACCTGCAGACCGGCCACGGCGAGGAAGGCGAGCGCGGGGATGACGACGACGGCGGACAGGCGCGTACGCACCCGCCAGTCACGCACCCTCGGTAGCACTCCGTGCATCCCTCCGTCGTCGGACCTGGTAGACCACCCGTACCGCTGTGACTCGCGGTATGTTACCCGTCACCCACCGAAAAGTGGATAGGTGTACATGGTTCGAGGCGACCCCGGGTGAGCCTTCTGGACAGTCCCCGCCCCGCCCGGTACGGTTGCCCCATGTCCTTCCTCCGTACGCAGTGGTGGCGCGCCGAACCGGCGGCCCTCCACACGCACGGGTAGCGACAGCTCCCCATCCGCGGCCGCCCTTCGAGGCGGCCGTCGTGCTTTCCGGGGGCCATCCGCGGGGCGGCGTCGATCCAGAAGGAACATCGATGACCCTGCTCCACGACCTGCTCGACGCGCCCGACCCGGGCCCGTTCGCGCTGCTGCGCTTCGAGGGCTCCGACCGGCTCACGGTGCTGCGCGGCACGCTGCGCACCGCCGACCGGCTGGCCGACATCCCGCTGCCCGAACCCGCCCCCGGCCAGGCGTCCGGCCCGCGCACGCTGGCGCTGGTGCCGTACCGGCAGCTGGCCGAGCGCGGCTTCGCCTGCGTCGACGACGGCACCCCGCTGACCTGCCTGGAGATCACCGAGACGGCGCAGATCGGCCTGGCCGAGGCCGTCGCGCAGCTGCCCGACACCGTGCCCGACACCGAGGATCTGGGCTTCGACATCGACGACGACGCCTACCGGGCGCTGGTCGCGGCGGTGCTGCGGGACGAGATCGGCCACGGCGCGGGCTCCAACTTCGTGATCCACCGCACCGCGCTGGCCCGTACCGCCGCCGACCCGCGCCGCCTGGCCGCCGCCGCGCTGCGCCGCCTGCTCACCGACGAGCGCGGCGCGTACTGGACCTTCCTGGTGCACCTGCCCGGACCCGACGGGCGCACCCTGGTCGGCGCGTCGCCGGAGCGGCACGTCAGCGTCGAGGGCGGCCTGGCCATGATGAACCCGATCTCGGGCACGCTGCGCCACCGCGACGTCCCGCCGGGCGAGGCGGGCCGCCGCAGGGTCCTCGACTTCCTCGCCGACCCGAAGGAGGTCAACGAGCTGTCGATGGTCCTCGACGAGGAGCTGAAGATGATGGCCGTGGTCGCCGAGCGGGGCGGGCAGGTGCTCGGGCCGTACCTCAAGCACATGAGCCACCTCACCCATACCGAGTACCTGCTGGCCGGCCGTACCGGCCTCGACGTACGCGAGGTGCTGCGCGAGACGATGTTCGCCCCGACCGTCACCGGCAGCCCGATCGAGAACGCGGCCCGGGTCATCGCCCGCTATGAGCGCGCCGGGCGCCGCTACTACGGCGGCGTGCTGGCCCTGCTCGGCCGCGACGCCGACGGCGGCCAGACCCTGGACGCGCCGATCCTGTTCCGCTGCGCCGACATCGACCCGGCCGGCGGGATCGAGGTCAAGGCCGGGGCGACCCTGGTCCGCGACTCGACCGCCGACAGCGAGGTCGCCGAGACCCACGCCAAGGCAGGCGGCGTGCTCACCGCGCTCGGCCTGCGCCCGGCCCCGGCCGCGAGCGCCCGCGGCGACGTCGCCGCGTACGCCGCCGAACCGCGCGTCGCGGCGGTGCTCGCCGCCCGCAACGACCGGCTGTCGACGTTCTGGCTGGCCGAGCGGGCCGCCGCCGAGCCCGGACCGCTGGCGGGCCGCCGCGCGCTGATCGTCGACGCCGAGGACACCTTCACCGGCATGCTCGGCCACGTACTGCGCTCGCTGGGCATGCACGTGCGCATCCGGCCCAGCCACGACGTCGCCCCCGGCGACGCCGAGGCCGACGCCGCCGACCTGCTGGTGCTCGGCCCCGGGCCGGGCGACCCGGCCGACCGCGCCGAGCCGCGCATGGTGCGGCTGGCCGAACTGGCCGAGCGGCGGCTGGCCCAGCGGGCGCCGCTGCTGGCGGTATGCCTCGGGCACCAGGTGCTGAGCCTGGCGCTAGGGCTGGCGATGCACCGGCGCGACGTGCCGTACCAGGGCCTGCCCAGCGACGTCGACCTGTTCGGCACGGTGCGGCGGGTGGGCTTCTACTCCACGTTCACCGCGCTGAGCGACACCGACCGGCTGGTCACGCCGTACGGCACGGTCGAGGTCGCGCGCGACGCCGACGGGCACGTGCACGCGCTGCGCGGACCGGGCTTCGCCGGACTCCAGTTCCACCCGGAGTCGGTGCTCACCGAGGACGGGCCCGCCCTGCTGACCGAGCTCCTGACCGCCCTCCTCCCCATCCCCCACCCCTGAACTGGAGTAAGGAAGGGCCCCTTCTTATCGCTTTCGATAGAAGAAGGGGCCCTTCTTAACGCCCAGGTGGGGCGAGCGGGTCAGACGAGTTCGGCGGGGTCCAGGCGCAGGCGCTCGATCAGGTTGTCGCGGTGCAGGTCCGCGATCGGGCCGACCAGGTCGGGGTGGCGCAGCAGCACGGCGGCGCTCACGTCCTCCGGCGCGGGCCGGGTCAGGCGGGTGAAGTCGCGCGGCACCACCTGGGCATGCTCGCAGTCGGCGGTCGCGGTGACCGCGTCGGCGGCCAGCCGGGGGTCGGCCAGCAGGCACGCGGCCCAGCTCGCCACCACCTCGTCCACCCAGCCGCGCCACACCCGGTCGGCGTCGTCGTCCGGCTCGTCGAGGTAGACGACGCGGTCCAGCCCGCCGGAGCCGCCCGGACCCACCATCGCCAGCAGCCCCGCGTCCATCACGGTCGGGTAGCGCAGCCACGCCGCCACGGTCACCGCCTGGCGCGCCTGGGCCAGCACCCGGGCCGCCTCGGCCGGGCCGCCCGCGGCCGGATAGGTGCGGGTGAGCCAGTGCGTCGTAGCGGCGATGACGGGGGCGAGGCCGGCGTTCACGACTACCTCATTCGGGGGCGGGCCGCCTGCGGCGTAGCGGTCGGGCGCCGCGAGGGGCGGCACCCCGCCAAGGCAGCGGGAAGTAGCCATGCTAGCCAGATCGCGGCCACAAGTCGATCCATTGTCACCGATTCGAGCGCCGGTCCGGCACCCCGGTGTGACGAACATGACGCCGAGGGACCGCAGCGGGTTATCCACAGGCGGACGGCACCCCGTTGTGCCGTACCGGCCGCGCTGCCAGGCTCACCGGCATGACTGCGGACCTGACCGGAGCCGCCGACGCCGTCACCGCCCACGCGGGCCGGGTCGAGGCCGTCGCGGAGCAGCTCGCCCGGGTCGCCGTGCCCTGGCTCGGCGAAGCCGACACGCTGGTCGCGGCGGCGCACGAGCGGCTGGCCGAGCAGGCGCAGGCGCGGCTGCGGGCGCTGACCGACGCCCTGCTCGACCACGCCGACCTGGGCCTGCTCGCCGCCGCCACCCGGGCACGCGCCGACACGGACGCGGCCGCCGCCCTCGCCTCGGCCGCCCGCGCCCACCCGGCGACGCGGCGGGAGCTGGGCGCCACCGACGGCTGGGCGCTCGGAGCACCCCGGTGACCGCCGTTGGGACGGCCCCGCCGGTGCTGGTCCGCGTGCCGCCGCTGTGGGCTCTGGCCGTACGCTCCGCGCCCCTGCTCGCCGCGGCGGCCGCCTGGCGCGACTGCGCCACCGCCGCCGACCGCGCCGCGGCCGACCTCACCGATCCGGCCCGGTTCCTCACGCCCTCATCCGCGCACGGGCCCGACCGCCCAGGTCGCCGGGGTGCCGAGGGCAGCACGCATGAGAGCGGGGCAGGTCAGCAGTGGCGTGGGCAGGACGCGGACGCGTTCGCCGCGCGGTCGCGGCACCTGGCCGACCGGCTCACCGTGTTCGGGCGGACGGTGCGGCGTACCGCGTCGGCGCTGGAGGATCTCGCGGCGCGGACCGAGCGCACGGAGCGGCACCTGGACGAGTCGCTGGCCCGGGTAACGGCCGCGGTGCCGCATCACGCCGCGCCGGAGCGGATCATGTTCGCCGTCACCGGGCCAGGCGCGGAGCGGCTGGTCCGCGGCGCGGTCGCCGAGGCCGAGGCGCTGCGCGCCGACCTCGAAGGCGCCGCCCGCACCGCCGCGGCCGCGCTGGAGGCTGCCACCGACGCCCTGCGCTGGCTGGCCGAGCCACCGACCCCGATCGCCGGTCCGGACCTGGTCGAAGCGCTGACGCTGCACGCGCCAGGGCTCACGGTCGTGCGGACCGGCACGGCCGACGACACCGTCACGGTGACCGTCGAGCACGGCCAGGTGGTGGTACGGGCCGGCGACCGCGCCGTGGCCGTGCTGGACCCGGCCCGCGACCACGGCCGCATCGTGCTGCGCACCGGCGCGGGCGACGACCGCGTCCGCGTCGACCCGGCCGTGCCCATACCCGTCACGGTGCTGGCCGGGGCGGGCGCCGACCTGGTCGACGGGGGCGACGTCCTGGTCGGTGGCGCCGGGCGGGACACCCTGCTCGCCGGGGTGCACGACGCGCTGCTGCTCGGCGGCGGCGCCCGCGACTACCTGCAGGGCGACTCCGGCGACGACCTGCTGGACGGCGGCGACGGCGACGACACCGCGTACGGGCTCGACGGCGACGACACGCTGCGCGGCGGCACCGGCCACGACCACCTCGACGGCGGCCGGGGCGCCGACGACCTGCGCGGCGAGGCCGACCCCGACACGCTCGCCCCCGGCGCGGGCGCCGACCTGGCCTCCGGCGGCAGCGCCACCGACCTGGGCTACCTCGACCGCACCGACACCACCGGCGGCCCCGGCACCGGCAGCCGCCCCGGCACCGCCCCGGACCTCGACGGCCGGTCGGACGTGGAGCACGTCCACGTCCGCACCGAGCCCGGCGCGGACGACCCAGGTCAGCACATCCGCGTCGAGGGTTCGGCGCGCTTCCAGGCCCGGGTCGAGTCCGACCTGGACCTGCTGCGCAGCTCGCCGCTCGGGCGCGGCATGCTCGCCGAGCTGGACCAGCTCATGGCCGGTCCGCGGCCGGACGAGCGGGGCGTCTCCGCCTGGTGGCCGAACCTCGGCCCGCCACCGCCCGAGCCGGGCGTGCTGACGATCCGCGAGCTGCCGACCGGCACCGACAACGCGTACGCCGCAGTGGAGGACGGTCACCATGTGGTCGGCTACGACCCGTCCTTCGACGGGCTCGGCGGCACCGCTGCAGGCGGCGACGCGACCCCGGTGGCGGTGCTGTACCACGAGTTCGCGCACGTCTGGGACCACGCGCACGGCTACGGGTACGAGCACGGCCACCACGCCGACGACGTCATGTGGGACGGGTCCGGCATGGTGCCGGTGCCCGCCGCCGAACGGGTCGCGGTCGGCCTGCCGGTCGACGATGACGGGGATCCGACAACGCCCGACCGCCTCCACCCGCGCCATCCGTACCCGCTGACGGAGAACGCGCTCCGCGCTGAGCTGGGCGAACGTCCTCGGGTCAGTTACGGCGACACGCTGGCGGCCTCCGTGACCTCGCCCTGACCGTCTGCTATGGAGGTCCAGCCGATTGCGTAGGGCCGCCCTTGTTTGACACAGTGTGCGCGCGTTGATCGTCAGATGCCGTCACAGCGGTGACTAGGGGAGGCAGTAACACCATGATGGGTCCTCAGCACGCACTGTCCGGAGCGGCCGCCTGGCTGACCGGATCCTGGGTGGCCTCGACCTTCTTCGACTACGGGCAGTCGATGACCACCATCGCCATCGGCACCGCCGTGTGCGCCGGTGGGGCGCTCCTGCCCGACCTGGACATGTCCGGGAAGGTCACCCACAACGAGGGTGGATCGACGGTCTCGCGCAGCTTCGGCGTCTTCTCCCTGTTCATCGCCGAGGTGATCGAGAAGATCTCCGTCGGGGTGTACACGGCGACGAAACTCAGCAAGGACCCCGACCGGCACAACGGCCACCGCACGCTGACCCACACGCTGCCGTTCGCGGCGCTGATGGGCTTCGGCGCGACCTGGCTGTGCACCCGCTACGGCAAGTGGGCGGTGCTCGGCATCCTGTTCGTCATGTTCGGCTTCGCGCTGCGCGGCCTGTTCGACAAGTGGGCCCACCGCGCGGGCTGGGTGATCGTCACCATCACCTCGGGTGCCGCCGCGTACGGCGCGTACCTCCAGCTGCCGGAGGGCCGCGGCTTCCCGATGATCGGGCTCGCGGTGGGCGCGGGCTGCATCGTGCACCTGCTCGGCGACATCATCACCCGCGCCGGGGTGCCGATCTTCTGGCCGATCCCGACCGGCCGCCGCATGTGGCGCATGGTCGGCCTGCCGGACAAGTTCGCCATCGAGGCGGGCAGCAAGGTGGAGACCACCGTCCTGCGCACCGTCTTCACCGCGATCGCCCTGCTCGCGGGGGCGGGCGTCCTCGCCAGCCCTCTCTTGAAGAAGTTCGACATCGAACTCTGACCCCGTTCGACGGATCTTCCCGGCGGCGGTCGTGGCGCTTCTCCAGCGCCGCGACCGCCGCCGTCTCCGTTCTCGGCCTCGGAGATCGCCGGTCGGTGGCGCGAATACGCTGCTGGCTGGCACATTCAGACCCAAGACGGCGATCATCAGCCGTTGATCGCGAGTTGAGGACCAAACCGCCGCCCCGCACCCCGCACCCCGCACCGGTGCAGTTTCGGGGAAAGTGCACGAATCTTGGGCGCAGTTCCTGCACTTTCCCCGAAACTGCCGGAATCTTCCCCCGCCTCGCGGTGGTGATCGGCGTTTCGGGTCCCGAAGCGGGAGTCGGACGGCTCGCGACCCGGCGAGGTGACCGAAGGTCGCGATCAACAAGGCCGCTCCGGCCGATGATCACCGTCTGCGGTCAAAGC
>NZ_JASAMB010000035.1 GCF_029948125.1 Catellatospora sp. KI3 | reverse complement strand
GACCACGTCGACAGCCATGCACCTGCTCCTTCGCGCGTCTCGGCGCACCCTTCCCGGCCGTACCGAACCGGATTCACGTCGCCGAGACGCGATGTTAGCCGACCCGGCTCAGCGGCCGCCCGCGTGCTCGGTCGAGGGTGACCGGGGCAGCGGGACGGCGGCCGGCTCCGGCGGCCGGTACTGGGCGATCGCGCGCCGGGCCACGTCGTTGACGGCCGACGAGTTCGCCCAGGCCCCGAGCACGATCGAGGCGAACGGGATCGCCTTGGCGGCGAGCTTGCGGACCGCCCGCACCCCGGCCATCTGGGCCAGCCGCCAGCTCAGCCGGGTCAGCGCCCGCGCGGTGGAGGTCCCGGCGGCCCGGGCGATGGCCGAGCCGACCCGCTCCCGCCCGGCGGCCACCCCGAGCGCGATCCGGGCGCCCTCGGCGGCCTTGTGCACCCGCTGCAGCACCAGCAGGTCGGTGGCGCGCTCGGGCAGGGTCGGGTCGACGCCGTACACGGCGGCCAGGTGCAGCACCAGGCGGCTCTGCGTCCAGGCCAGCCCGGCCAGGTCGAACACCGCCCCGGGCAGGCCGATGGCGCCGGTGGCCGCCCCGGACAGGCGGCCGTGCCAGCGGAACTTCTGCACCGCCAGCTGCGCCAGGCCGTCGGTGTGCATGTTCGGGTGGCGCCGGCGCATCAGGGCGGCCCACTGCGCGGCCTGCGGTCCGATCCTGCGGACGGCGGCCAGGGCCAGGTGCTCGGGGGCGTACTGCGGGTCGTCGCGCATCGTCTGCCACAGCCCGGCCGGGGGCGACTCGTCCACCACGAGATCGGTGGGGGCGGGGTTGGGGGTAGGCATGGTCAACGCAGCACCTCCGCGAGTTCGAGCAGGGACTCGTCGGTGCCGGGGGCGCCGACCAGGCACAACCCGACCGGCAGGCCGTCGACGCGGGCGCCGGGCACGCTCAGCGCGGGCAGCCCGGCGACGCTGGAGATGCCGGTCAGCCCGAGGATGGGCGCGCGCAGCGGATCGGTGTCGGCGCCCCGCAGCGGCGCGGGCTGCGGTGCCGTCGGTATGACCAGAACGGCCCCGTCCAAAACCCGTGCCATCGTGTCGCGTACCGCGGTGATCTCCCGGTCGGCCGCGGCCAGCTCCTCGGCGGTACGGCCCGACGCGGCGCGCACCCGCTCGGTGATGCCGGAGCCGAAGACGGGGTTCTCCGCCCGTACCCACTCGCCGTGCTCCTGCCAGAACTCCCAGCCGGTGCGGACCGCGTAGCCGAACCGGTAGTCCGGCGCGCCCGCGTCGAACAGCGGCTTGTCCTCGACCGGCAGCACCGCCCGCAGCCGCGCCACGGCCGGGGCCAGCGCCGCCCGGACCTGCGGCCCGGCCAGCTCCCACAGGTCCGGCGGGGCCAGCAGCCCGCGCACCGGCGTGGTGTCGGCGCCGCCGGACAGCAGCACCCCGGCCGCGGTACGCAGCAGCCCGAGATCGGCCGTGAGCAGCCCCGGCGCGTCGAACGAGCCGCACAGCGCGACCACCCCGTCCCGGCTGACCCGGGCGTGGCTGGGGCGCAGCCCGTACAGGCCGCACCAGCCGGCCGGGATGCGCACCGAGCCGCCGGTGTCGGTGCCCAGCCCCAGCTCGGCGCTGCCGGAGGCGACCGCCGCCGCGGTGCCGTTGGACGAGCCGCCGGTCAGGTGCCCCGGCGCGGCCGGGTTCTCCGGCGACCCGTAGTGCGCGTTCGTGCCGAACAGGCTGTACGCCATCTCGTCGGTGTGGGTCTTGCCCGCCAGCCGGGCCCCGGCCGACAGCAGCGCCGCCACCGCGGCCGCGTCCCGCGTCGCCGGATCGTGCGTCGCCAGCCACGTCGGGTTGCCCGCACCCGTGGGCAGCCCGTCCACATCGAACAGATCCTTGACGGCCAGCCGGACCCCGCTCAGCGGCCCGTCGGCCTCAGGCCGGTACGGCATGGTCGGCAACCAGGGCACATAGGGCGCGGCAATCACGTCGGTCACCGGCACACTCCTACCACGAACACGGGGGCGGTAGGAAGACGCGCCCGCGACGTAGCGTGGCGGCCATGACCGACACCCTGTCCCGGGCCGCCCTCAACCGCGCCCTGCTCGCCCGGCAGCTGCTGCTGGCCCGCGCGGACCTGCCCGCCGAGCAGGCGCTCGAGCGGCTGGCCGGGATGCAGGCCCAGGCCCCGAACCCGCCGTACGTCGGGCTGTGGGCGCGGCTGGCCGGGTTCGCCCCCGAGCAGCTGTCCCAGCTGGTCACCGAGCGGCGGGTGGTCCGCATCGCCCTGATGCGCTCGACGATCCACCTGGTCACCGCCGCCGACTGCCTGCTGCTGCGGCCGGTCGTGCAGCCGGCGCTCGACCGCGGCCTGCGCAACACCTACGGCAGGCGGCTGGCCGGGCTCGACCTCGACGCCGTCGCCGCGTACGGCCGCGAGCTGGTCGAGCAGGCGCCGCTGACCTACGCCGAGCTGGGCGAGCGGCTGACCGCCCGCTGGCCCGACCGTGACGCCGCCGCGCTCGCACCGGTGGTGCGCACCCTCGTCCCGCTGGTGCAGGTGCCTCCGCGCGGGCTGTGGAACACCAGCGGCCAGGCCGCGCACACCTCGGCCGAGACGTGGCTGGGCAGTGCGCTGCCGCAGGCGTCGGTGGACGGGGCGGTGCTGCGCTACCTGGCCGCGTACGGCCCGGCGAGCGTCCGCGACGCGCAGACCTGGTCGGGGCTGACCCGGCTGGGCGAGGTCTTCGACCGGCTGCGGCCCCGCCTGGTCACCTTCACCGACGAGTCCGGCACGACGCTGTACGACCTGCCCGACGCGCCCCGCCCCGACGCCGGCACGCCCGCGCCGGTGCGGCTGCTGGGCGAGTTCGACAACATGCTGCTGTCGTACGCCGACCGCAGCCGGATCCTGTCGGAGCCGTACCGGGCCCGGGTGTTCACCGCCAACGGCATCATCCGGGCCACGGTGCTGGTCGACGGCTTCGTCGCCGGCATGTGGCGCCTGGCCCGCACCCGCGACACCGCCTCGGTGACCGTCGACCTGTTCCAGCCGGTGTCACCCGCGATCCGCGACGAACTGGCCGCCGAGGCGGCGGCCCTGCTCACCTTCGCCGCCCCCGCCACCACCCACACCGTCCACCTACCCTGACCCCGCCCCGGGGGTGGTGGCTGGAGGAAGCACCACGAACTGGCCCATCATGCCGGAGTCCTCGTGGGACAGCAGGTGGCAGTGGAACATGTACGCCGTGTTCGGGTCGGCGTAGTCGGTGAACCGCATGACCAGCTCGTACGGCCGGTTCGGCGGCAGGTACACCGTGTCCTTCCACCCGGCCAGCCACGGCGGCGGCGCCTGCCCGCCCACGCTCGCCACCTGGAACTGCACGTCGTGCACATGGAAGTTGTGCGGCGTCCCGTCGTTGTTCACCACCTGCCACACCTCGGTCGTCCCCAGCACCGGCGCGGCGTCCACCCGGGTCGCCGCCATGCCCTTGCCGTTGATCGACCGCTCGCCGAGCTTGAACGTCCGCCGCTGCGCCGCCCCCGCCGGATCGAGCCGGGGCACGTCCACCAGCCGCTGCGGCACCTCCGGCCGCGCGGCCGCGTCACCGGACACCCGCAGCTGCAGGATGTCCAGGGTGTCGGCGCCGCCGGTGAACCGGTCGACCAGCGACGTGCCCAGCGCCTGCGGGTAGCTGCGCAGCACCGCCCGCTCGCCCGGCGCCACGGTCACCACGATCTCGGCCCGCTCCCCCGGCGACAGCATGACCCGCGCCAGGTCCACCCGCTGCGGCAGCAGCCCGCCGTCGCTGCCGACCAGCGCGAACGTACGCCCGTCGGTGAACCCGAAGTCGTAGGAGCGCGCGTTCGACGCGTTGAGCAGCCGCAGCCGCACCCGCCGCGTGCTCACTTCCAGGTACGGGCCGACCGTCCCGTTCACCGCGACCGTGTCGCCGAGCAGCCCGGTGCCGCTCAGGAACGACTCCGCGTCGTCGAGCCCGCCGTCGCCGTCGAACTTCTTGTCCTGGACGATCACCGGGAAGTCGTCGACGCCGTACTCGTGCGGCAGCGCCGCGACGTCGGTGGCCGGGTCGTCGACCAGGAACATTCCGGCGAGGCCCCGGTACACGTGCTGGGCGGTGCGGCCGTGCGGGTGCGGGTGGTACCACAGCGTCGCGGCGGGCTGGTCGATCCGCCAGGTCGGCGACCAGGTCGTGCCGGGTTCGATGCCCTGGTACGGCCCGCCGTCCATCGCCGCCGGCAGGTGCATGCCGTGCCAGTGCAGCGTCGTCGCCTCGCCGAGGGTGTTGGCGACGTCGACGACGACCTGCTCGCCCCGGGCCGCCCGCAGCGTCGGGCCGAGGTACGACCCGCCGTACCCCCAGGTCGGGGTCTGCCCGTGCCCGAAGTCGTGCGTGCCCGCCCGCGCGGTCAGCTCGAACACCCGCCTGCCCTGCGCGTCCAGGCGCGACGGCGCCAGCGGCGGCACCGCCAGCGGCCGGACGAAGTCGACCTCGTCGGCGGTGGACAGCACCGCGCCGCTCCACACCCACACGCCCGCGCCCGCGCACAGCCCGCACAGCACCAGCACCGCCGCCAGCAGCACCACGAGCACCCGCCTGAGCCGCACCCTGACCTCCAACCCCTCCGCGTCCGCATGTCGAGGCAGAGGGTGGCGCAGGGGTCCGGCCCGCGTCGAGGGATCGACGCCGATACCAGGGCAGAAGCCAGGGGAACCCTGAGCCGGGCTCATGGCCTGTGTCCGAGTTCACCCGGACAGGTAAGGTGAGGTTGGCTGAGAGAGCGCTTACCGTCGTGGGGTGAGCACCGGCGCATCGACCCGTACCCCCTGGCCCGTGGCAGCACTGACGCTGTTCACGGCCTCGACCTTCCTCTCGGTGACCACCGAGATGCTGCCCACGGGCCTGCTCAGCTCGATGAGCCGCGACCTGCACTCCTCCGAGGCCCGCGTCGGCATCCTCGTCACCGGGTACGCCCTGATGGTCGCCCTGTTCGCCGCGCCGCTCGGCCGGGCCACCGCCCGCGTCCGCCGCCGCACCCTGTTCATCGGCGCCCTGGCCGGGTACGCCGCCAGCAACGTGCTCATGGCCGCGGCCACCGTCTACCCCGTGGCCGCCGCGGCCCGCCTCATGGGCGGCCTCACCCACGGCCTGTTCTGGGCGATGCTCGCCGGCTACATCGCCCGCATGGTCGACCCGGCCCGCCTCGGCCGCGCCATGACCGTCGTGTTCACCGGCGGCACCATGGCGATCCTGCTCGGCGTCCCGGCGGGCACCGCCCTGGGCGTCGCGATCGGCTGGCGCAGCGCGTTCGTCGTACTGGCCGGGGTGTCGCTGCTGCTGGTGCTGATCGGCTGGCGCATCCTGCCCGACCTGCCCGGCGCCGACACCGCCGACGACCTGAGCCTGCTGCAGGTGCTGCGCACCCCGGCGGTCACCGTCGTCGTGCTCACCACCGCCGTCACCATGCTCGGCTTCTTCAGCTTCTTCACCTACATCTCGCCGTTCCTGCAGCACGCGGGCCTGAGCGAGGCGGCCGTCAGCCCAACCCTGCTCGGCTACGGCCTCGCCGGGGCGGTCGGGCTGTTCCTGGCCGGGCTGCTCATCGACAAGCGGCCCCGGGTCGGCATGCTCGGCGGCATCACCCTGCTCACCGGCGCGCTGGGGCTGCTCGCCGTCGGCCACCGCTCACCCGCCGTGGCCGTGGTCGGCGCCTGCCTGGCCGGCATGGCGCTGAACTCGCTGGCCATCGGCGTACAGGCGGCCACCCTGCGGGCCGCCCCGCCCGGGGCCACCGACACCGCCTCGGCCCTGAACGCCTCGGCGTTCAACCTCGGCATCGGCGGCGGCGCCCTAGCCGGCGGCGCCGTGCTCACCACCTCCGGCGTCGGCGCATTGCCGCTGGTCGCGGCGGTGCTCACCGGCATCGGGCTGCTCGGCGTCGCGTACGGCCGGCGCAACGGCTTCCCCGCCACGGTGCCCCTGTGACCCTTTCCAGGTCAGGGGCGGGCAGAATGGCGACGTGACGACGTCCATTGCACAGCGCATCGCCGAAGAGCTCGGCGTACGGCAGAACCAGGTCACCGCGGCGGTCGAGCTGCTCGACGGCGGAGCGACGGTCCCGTTCGTCGCGCGTTACCGCAAGGAGGTGACCGGGGCACTGGACGACGCACAGCTGCGCACGCTCGAGGAGCGGCTGCGCTACCTGCGCGAACTGGAGGAGCGGCGGGGCACGATCCTGGAGTCGATCCGTTCCCAGGGCAAGCTCGACGACGCCCTCGAAGCACTGATCATGGGGGCGGACTCGAAGGCGCGGCTGGAGGACATCTACCTGCCGTACAAGCCCAAGCGCCGCACCAAGGCCATGATCGCCCGCGAGGCCGGGCTGGAGCCGCTGGCCGACACGCTGATCGGCGACCCGTCGCAGGACCCCCAGGCCACCGCCGCCGGGTACGTCGACGCCGACAAGGGCGTGGCCGACGTCGCCGCCGCGCTGGAGGGCGCCCGCTCGATCCTGGTCGAGCGCTTCGGTGAGGACGCCGACCTGATCGGCGCGCTGCGCGAGCAGATGTGGACCCGGGGCCGCCTGGTATCGAAGGTGCGCGACGGCAAGACCGAGGACGGGGCGAAGTTCTCCGACTACTTCGACTTCTCCGAGCCGTACGCCAAGCTGCCCTCGCACCGCATCCTGGCCATGTTCCGGGGTGAGAAGGAGGAGGTCCTCGACCTCGTCACCGAGCCCGACGAGCCGGCCGCCGAGGGCGCCCCGGCCGGGCCGAGCATCTTCGAGCAGCGCATCGCCGCCAAGTTCGGCATCAGCGACCGCGGCCGCCCGGCCGACAAGTGGCTCAACGACACCGTTCGCTGGGCCTGGCGCACCCGCATCCTGGTCCACCTGGGCCTGGACCTGCGCACCCGGCTCTGGCAGGCCGCCGAGGAGGAGGCGGTGCGGGTCTTCGCGATGAACCTGCGCGACCTGCTGCTGGCCGCCCCCGCCGGCACCCGCGCCACGATGGGCCTGGACCCCGGCTTCCGCACCGGCGTCAAGGTCGCCGTCGTCGACTCGACCGGCAAGGTCGTCGCGTACGACACGATCTACCCGCACGTGCCGCACAACCGCTGGGAGGCCTCGCTGGCCACCCTGGCCAAGCTCGCCGCCGAGCACAAGGTCGAGCTGATCGCGATCGGCAACGGCACCGCCTCCCGCGAGACCGACAAGCTCGCCACCGACCTGATCAAGCTCGCGCCGCACCTGAACCTCACCAAGATCGTGGTGTCGGAGGCGGGCGCCTCGGTCTACTCCGCCTCCGCGTACGCCTCGCAGGAGCTGCCCAGCCTCGACGTCTCCATCCGGGGCGCCGTCTCCATCGCGCGCCGCCTGCAGGACCCGCTCGCCGAGCTGGTGAAGATCGACCCGAAGTCGATCGGCGTCGGCCAGTACCAGCACGACCTGTCCGAGGTGAAGCTGTCCCGCTCGCTGGACGCCGTCGTCGAGGATTGCGTGAACGGCGTCGGCGTCGACGTGAACACCGCCTCCGCGCCGCTGCTGGCCCGGGTCTCCGGCATCAGCACCGGCCTGGCCGAGAACATCGTGCTGCACCGCGACGCCAACGGGCCGTTCCGGTCCCGTACCGCGCTCAAGGACGTGGCCCGGCTGGGCCCCAAGGCGTTCGAGCAGTGCGCGGGCTTCCTGCGCATCCCCAACGGCGACAACCCGCTCGACGCCTCCAGCGTGCACCCCGAGGCGTACCCGGTGGTGCAGCGCATCCTCAAGAGCAACGACGTCGAGATGGCCAGGCTGATCGGCAACGGCTCGCTGCTGCGCACCCTCAAGCCCGCCGAGTACGCCGACGACGTCTTCGGCCTGCCGACCGTCACCGACATCATCAAGGAGCTGGAGAAGCCCGGCCGCGACCCGCGACCCGCCTTCAAGACCGCCTCGTTCAAGGACGGCGTCGAGAAGATCGGCGACCTGCAGCCCGGCATGCTGCTCGAAGGCGTCGTCACCAACGTGGCCGCCTTCGGCGCGTTCGTCGACATCGGCGTGCACCAGGACGGCCTGGTGCACGTGTCGGCGCTGTCGCACACGTTCGTCAAGGACCCGCGCGACGTGGTCAAGTCCGGTGACGTGGTCAAGGTGAAGGTGCTGGACGTGGACATCCCGCGCAAGCGCATCTCGCTGACCCTGCGCCTGGACGACGAGGCGACCCCGTCCGGCGGCGGCAACCGCCCCGGCGGCCAGCGCGGCGGCGACGGTGGCGGCGGCGGTCAGCGCGGCGGTGGCGGCGGTGGTCAGCGCGGCGGCGACCGGGGCGGCCAGCGCGGCGGCGGCCAGCCCCGCCAGCAGCGCAGCGAGCCGATCGCCAACAACGCCATGGCCGACGCCCTCCGCCGCGCCGGCCTCGACAAGCTCCGCTGACCGGTTCAAGACCATCTGAGTTGCCGGGCAGTCGGGCGTATCTTGACCCCTGATACCCCCGATTGCCCGGCGCCTTGAACGATCTTCAACCCGGCCCGGACGTCCCGGGCGGGGCTCGGGGCAGCGGGTCTGGTGCGCACCGGTTACCGTGCGGGGCGTGACTCGATCATGGATGCGGTTGGCCGCGCTCGTCCTGACCGCCGCGCTGGCCGGCTGCTCCGTCCTCGACGCGGCCGAGCAGGCCGCCGAGCAGGCCGCGAACGAGGGCCTGCCCGCCGCCTGCGCCACCCCCGACGCGGTGACGGTCAAGACCGATTCCGCGGTATGGCAGCAGGCCCTCTCCGGCATCGGCACCCCCGTCGAGGCGCACTGGCTCGCCCGCCCCGCGGCCAACGCCTGCTCACGCGCACCCGGCCTGTCGGACTGGTACCACGAGGTCGTCCTGCGCCTGGAGCCGGACGCCGCCCGTACGCTGGCGGGCTCCTACCAGTGGGCGCCCCCCGCCGAGGCCCCGAAGATCCACGCGAAGCTGGCCGAGTTCGTCCCCGCCGGAACCGCCTGGTCCCGCAGCGACGCCTACGAGCAGGCGCATCTCATGGGCCCCTGGTTCGGCGCCCTCTACCTCGACGCCGCCCACGGCCTGGCCTACTTCGACCTCAACCAGAGCTGAGTTCGGAAATACCCGGGCCGGTGTCAACCGGCGCACCGGCTCACCCCGTACCCACTGCTGACCGAAGGAACGGGAGGCGTACGGGGATGACCGGCACGGTGGAGTTCGACGAGTTCGTCACGGCGCGATCGCGGCACCTGCTGCGCATCGCGTACGTGCTCACCGGCGACCACGCCCTGGCCGAGGACCTGCTCCAGACGGCACTGGCCCGCTCCTGGTCGGCCTGGAGCCGCGTGCACGGCGATCCGGAGCCGTACGTGCGCCAGATCCTCACCAACACGTACCGGTCCTGGTGGCGGCGCCGCTGGCACGGCGAGCGCGCCACGGAGACGCTGCCCGAGCACCCCGGCCCGTCGCCGCAGGCTGCGGTGGACGAGCGCGACCAGGTCTGGCGGGCCCTGTCGAGACTGCCCAGACAGCAGAAGCTCGTCCTCGTGCTGCGCTACTTCGAGGACCTCAGCGAAGCCGACATCGCCCGAACCCTCGGCATCTCCACCGGATCGGTGAAGGCCCACGCCTCCAGGGCACTGACCACTCTGCGCCTGGACCCGTCCCTGCGGACCCTGCCGCTACCCTCCGATGACGACATCCCTGCTGGCAACGAGCGCCTCGCCGCCGTACGCGGCCGCATCACGCAGCGCCGCCGCAACCGCCTCGCCACCCTGGCCGCAGCCTGCCTGGTCGTGCTCGCCGCCGTCACCGGCTACGTCGTCGCCCCACGCCCGCCACGGTCCCCGCAGGATCTGCAGGACACGCTGTCGGCCGTCCCCGAGTACTTCCGCGGCCACCACATCGCGGCCCGAGGTGCCGCCCCGCTGACCGGGGGCACCGCCACCTTCACCTGGACCCCGTCCACGCTCGACGTCTGGTTCTACCCGGACTGCGCCGCGGAGTCCGCTCCCGACGTGGTGCTCGTGCTCTCCGTGAACGGTCGGCAGCCGCTCATGACGCACTGCGACCCGGACAACAGCCTGGACTTCGCCTCCACCACGGCGACCAGGGTCGAGCCGGAGGACATGACCGCGACCTGGGGCGTGCGGGTGGGCGAACCCGCCACCGTCACCCTGACCGCCGTCACCGCGAAGGACTTCGACATCACGAACCCGTACCGCGACATCGCGGACGTCGCGGACCTGCCCCGCGGCGTGATGGCTTTCCTCGTGGCCGAGGCGGTGCCCTTCGAGCAGTACCGGCTGCCGGACCGCCCGGCGACGCTCGCACCGCTCCCCTCGCTCAGCCCGGATCCGGATGCGGTCACCCTGCGCTCGGGCGGTCCGGTCGAGGTCACCACGGACTGGCACGGCGGCCCGCTCACCCTGACCGGCCGGTCGCAGACCCCGGGCCTGCTGCGCATCAGCGTCAACGGCGTGCCGGTCACGACCCAGTCCTGGTACGACTACGGCGCCGCGTCGACCCAGTTCGTCATCACCGACCTAGCCGACGATCACTGGCGGCGGCTCGGACTCGTGTTCCCGTCCGGCTCGGCGGTCACCGTCACCGTCACGCCGGAACACGTCAGCGGCGACTGGACGCTGCGGATACAGCAGTGATCAGCCGGACCCGTCGCGACGCCCCCGCCCGGTATCGGGCCTGGGGCACCGCGACGGTCTGGATCAGGCCGGGTTGGCGGCGTGGGTCAGGGTCTCCCAGGCCACGAACAGGTTGTTGGTACCGGCCGGGCGCTGGTTCAGCGTCAGCGTCTGGGTGTTGGTCATGCCGATGCCCAGACGGAAGTTGAGCGCGTTGAAGCCGACCTCGGTCACCGGCCCCAGCCCCAGCGTGAGCGAGCCCCCGCACAGCCACGACGGCACCGCCGTGCCGAGCTGGTACTTGGCGTGCAGCCCGAGCGCGTGCCGCAGCCGGTCGGTGAACTCCGGCCACAGGTCCTGGCCCTGGATGCGGCTGGTCTCGGCGATGTGGCTCGCCGAGGCGATGCCGTACCCGGTGTGGGTGAAGTCGCGGCAGGTCTCCTGGGACAGCCCGTCGACGAAGGTGCTCTGACCCTGCCAGTAGCTGATGATCTCGCTGGCGGTGTCGATGCCGCCGCCGGGACCGTACGGCACCGAGCCGTCGGTGGCCAGGTAGAAGTATGCCTTCATCCGGTTGCGGAACCGGGCGACCGCCTTGTCGTACGACGTCCGGTCCTCCAGGAACACCGCGATGCCGAGCGTGGCCTCCGTCATGGACATGTCCCAGTTGCCGTTGCTGGTGGTGTTGCCGTTGACCACCTCGGGCAGGTACACGTTGCGCAGCATGGTGGCGAACCGGTTCAGGTTCGGCCAGCCGGTGTAGGTGTACCGGATGATCTCGGCCGCGCGCGGCCAGGTCGACCCGGCCCACGCCGTCTGCAGCGGCGCGTTGCTGTTGGTGTGGTCCGTGATCACCGCCGACCAGGCGTCCATGATCTCGATCGCCTTGGCCGCATACCGGCTGTCGCGGGTGACATACCAGATCAGAGCCATCGTGTACGCCGCGATCGCGTCCTCGCGCTCGTCGGTGCACCCGTAATTCGGGTTGGAGTACGACCCGCACTCGACCACCGAGCGCGGATGCGCCGCCCGCGTCAGCGACGCATACCGGCTCGCGAACATCTGGTCGTACGCGGCCTTCCACGGCTGCGCACCGGAGTTGACCTTGCCGCGGATGAAGTCGAGCTGTGCCCGGCTGACCAGCACGCCGGGATGGGCGAACGTGGCGGGCGCCGCCTGCGCCGGACGCGGCGCGGACACCACCGCGACCAGACCGCCGAGCAGCGCGACCAGCGCCAGCAGCAGCGGGCCGCGACGGGCCCGGGAGGTGGGGGCATGGGGCATTACGGACTCCCATCAGGTGCACGAGACTCGGGAGCGGCCGAGACGCAATTGAACAGGTAACTTTACTAACTAAAGCGGCTCAATCTATGCCTGTCAACATCCCCGATATGCCACCAGCGCCCTCGGCCGCACTCCACGGCCGCGCATCCTCCCCCGAACTCGCGATCACCCACCCGCAACCTGCGCGACGACGCTGCACTTTCAGGGAAACTGCACGAACAACGTCCGCAGCGACGGTGCAGTTTCGGGGAATCTGCACGAATCAGGCCCAAGATTCCAGCACTTTCCCCGAAACTGCACCACGGGCGACCCGCGCGGGGGGCGCGGGGCGCGCGGGGGGGGCACGCGTGGAGGCGGGGTGGGTGACGGTCAGGTCAGGGTGGCGGCGGCGAGGCGGGCGGCGCCGAGTTCGCCGGGGCCGGCCAGGGTGACGGAGGTGCCGGGGAGGCGCTGGGCCAGCAGGGTGCGGACCGCGTCGCGGACCGGGGCGGAGTGCCGCAGGACGCTGCCCGCCAGCACCACCGGCCCGCCGGCGTGCACCTCGCACGCCGAGTCGACCAGGTGCCGGGCGGCGTCGTCCACGAGCGACAGCGCGAGCCGGTCACCGGCCTCGGCGGCCTCGGTGACCAGCGGCGCGAGCCGGGCCAGCGCCCGGGGCGGCTGCTCGTGCACCGCGTTGACCAGGTCGTCGGCGTCCTGCCGGACCGGGCCGCGCGGCCCGTCGAGGTCGGGACGGGCCCCGAGCAGCGCGGCGGTGACCCGGCGGACCAGCGGCGAGTCGAAGCGGCCCGCGTACAGTTCGCGGGCGGCCGTCGTGGCGGCGGCCCGGCCGAGCCAGAAGCCCGAGCCCAGGTCGCCGAGCAGCCAGCCGAGCCCGTCGGCCGTCGAGCCGAGTTCCCAGCCCTCGATCCGGGCGGCGATCGCGCCGGTGCCGCAGATCAGCACGGTTCCGTCGGGCACGGTCGACCCGGCCGCGTACGCGACGTCGACGTCACCGACCGGCCGCACCGCGACCGGCACTCCGGCCTGCGCGAACCCGGCGGCGAACGCGGCCGCGATGGCCGGGTCGGTGAACCGCCCGGCTCCGGCTATGCCCATCACGGCGGCCCGGATCCGCGTGCCGTCGGCGCCGGACAGGGCGTCCCGGGCGGCAGCGCAGACCTGTGTGACGGCGTCGGCGAGCGGGACGGCGACGGGGTTGCCGGCGCCCGCGCGGCCGAAGCCGACGCGGGCGCCGTCGAGCGTGGTGAGCAGCGCCCGGGACGCCGTCCCGCCGACGTCGAGGCCGAGTACGTACGTCACGGGCGCTGCTCCTCTCATTCAGTGCGCGGTGCCGGCCGGACTAGCAGCGGCCGAGGTCTTCCCACTGCTGGGTCCAGCCGGGCTCGGAGCCCTGGGTCCACCAGCGGGCCTTCCACAGGTGTACGCCCTGGCCCGACTTCGGACCACCCGGGTTGCCGTTGGCGCTCTTCTCCCACTTCACCTGCGCCCCGCCCAGGTAGACGCTGTTGACGTTCCACAGCGGCGCGCTGGCGCAGCCGGTGCCGCCGGGGCTCGGCGACGCCGACGGCGACGGCGAGGCCGACTTGCTCGGCGACGGGGACGGGCTGGTCGGCGGGTTGCTCGGCCCCGCGGTCGGCGAGGCGGTGGGGCAGGTGCCGCCGCCGGTGCCGACCGTGTCGGTCCAGGCGATGTTCGACGCGCGGTACGACCCCACGCGCGAGTTCACCTGGGCCGGGGTGAGCACCTCACCGGCGGTGTGCAGGAAGTAGTCGACCTGCTGCCGGTAGGTGGCCGTGCCGCCGGTGTGGGCGGCCGAGTCGATGAACCACAGGTTGAAGTTCACCGACATGTTCGTCTCGGGGTAGTAGATCCCGCTGTGGTCGGCCACCTGCACGCCGTCCACGTAGTAGATGACATGCCCGCCCGAGACGGTGAACACCAGGTCGTGCCAGCCGTTGTACGAGATCGCCTGCTGGCCGTGCACGTTGACGGCCTCCCACGGGTCGGGGCGGTACGTCTCCCACGTGGTCTCGTACAGGATGTTCGACGGCTCGCCCCACCCGCCGTTGGGCAGGTACTCGAAGTCGATCTCGCCGTAGTTCGGGTCCATCGGGGCGTTGAGCGGCGTGATGGTGAAGAACGTCTCCACCAGGTGGTCGCCGTCGTTGCCGGACACGGGCGCGTCGGCGAACTTGACGCGCGCCGCGTACGTACCCTCGAAGAACCGCTGCCCGGCCAGGAACTCGGCCTGGCTGGTGCCCCCGGCCGTGCCGTCGGTCGAGGCCTGCAGCTGCAGGCCCTTCGCGCCGTCCACGGTCGGGAACGAGACGTTCGAGGCGGGCCAGGAGGCGCCGGGGATGCCGGGGCCGCCCGAGTTGGTCCGCACGCTCCAGCCATGCTGCTGGATCAGCGGGTCCGACGCGCTGCTGTAGGAGAAGTCGTCGAACAGGGCGCTGCACGAGCTGGGGGCCGCGACGGCCGTACCGCCGGAGGCCACGGCGGCGACGGTGCCGGTGGCCAGGGCGACCACGGCTGCCGCGAATCCGGCGGCCACGGGGCGCTTGATGGACATGGTGCTCTCCTTTCTGAACTGCGCTGAGGTGCTGACTGTGCTGTTTGGAGCAAAAGGGCACGGTCCAGCAGCGGCAGGGCACGCCCGCCGCGGCGTCTGCCGAACCGTGCCCGCATGACGGGCCGGTGGGTGGTTACCTGACCGCCCCCGCGGTCAGGCCGGCCCGGATCTGCCGTTGGAAGAAGACGTACGCGATCAGCACCGGCAGGATCGCGATGACCAGACCGGCGAACAGGCCGCTCCAGTCACTGCTGGCCCCGCGACTGGTCGCCAGCGCGGCCAGGCCCTGGGTGATGACGTAGTCGTCCGGATCGGTGTTGAGCGCCTTGGGCAGCAGGTACTGGTTCCACAGCCCGAGGAAGTTGAAGATGCCGATGCTGACCATGCCGGGCCGGGCCATGGGGAGCATGACCCGCCAGAACACCCCCGCGTGCGAGGCGCCGTCGATGAACGCCGCCTCGGCCACCGCACCCGGCAGGGCGCGGAAGAAGCCGTGCAGGAAGAACACGGTGAACGGCAGCGCGTACGCGGTGTAGACCAGGATCAGTCCGTGGTACGTGTTGAGCATGCCCAACTGCTTGACCACGAAGAACAGCGGCACCAGGGCGAGGAAGACCGGGAACAGCATCCCCGCCACGAGCGTGTAGTAGATGGTGCGGTTGCCCGGGAACTCGTACCGGGCCAGGCAGTACGCCACCAGCGCGCCCAGCAGCATGGTCAGGGTCAGCGACCCGCCGACCACGATGACGGTGTTGCCCAGGTAGCGTCCGATCGAGGCCTGCTCCCAGGCCCGCGACCAGTTCTCGAAGTGCGGCGTGGCCGGCGGCTGCCAGGGGCTGTCGAAGATCTCCGCGTCGGTCTTCACCGACGACATGAACGCCCACAGCAGCGGCACCGTGAACACCAGCGCCCACAGGGTCAGGACGGTGTGCCGGATCGTCTTCATGCCAGCTCCACCTTTTCCCGCCTGGTGAACTTCAGCATCAGTACGGCCAGGGTCAGCGACAGGAAGAAGATCGCCACCCCCATCGCCGAGGCGTAGCCGAACTTGCTGTACGTGAACGCCGTCCGGTAGAGGGTCAGGCCCATCACCTCGGTGCTGTTGTCCGGCCCACCGGGCCCGACGGTCATGATCTGCACCAGCGCGAACCCGTCCAGCGCCAGGATGCCCAGGTAGATCCAGGCGACCTGGACGCTGTCCCAGATCAGCGGCAGGGTGATCCGCCGGAACACGGTCAGCTCCCCCGCCCCGTCGATCGCGGCGGCCTCCATGATGTCGGCCGGCACGGACTCCATCGCCGCGGCGAACAGCACCACGTAGAACCCGATCGCCGACCAGATCAGCACCGCGATCACGCACCACAGCGCGAGATCCGGCTCGGCCAGCCAGGAGTGCCGCCACGAGTCCAGGCCCAGCCCCGTCAGCAGGCCGTTGAGCAGCCCGCTGTTGGGGGTGTACACGAACTGCCACAGCACCGCGATGATCGCCACGGACAGCAGCTGGGGGAAGAAGTAGACCACCCGGTAGACCCGGGTGCCCCGGGTCCCCGCGGCCAGGCCGAGCGCCACCACGATGACGGCCAGCGGCACGGCAAGCAGCATCAGCCCGTTGTGCCGCAGCGCCGCCAGGAACAGCGGGTCGCTCCACATGCGGGTGAAGTTGTCGATCCCGATCAGGTTCACCTCGCTGGTGACACCGGTCCAGTCGGTGAAGGCGAGGTAGAAGGCCTGCAGGTACGGCCACAGCACGAGCAGGCCGTACAGGGCCAGGGGCAGGGTCAGCGCCCCGAGCAGGAACCGGTACTTGCCGTGCCGCATACCGCTCACCGCTTGTGCTTGGCGATGGAGCTGTCGGCGGCGACCGCGTCGGCGGCCTTCTGCACCCGCTCGGCCCACTGCGCGGGGTTGATCCGCTTGGTGGCGAGCTCGCCGGTGGCGTCGTCGACCGCCTTGGACAGCGGCGCGTACCAGGTGCGGAACTTGTAGCTGAACACGTTCGCGCCCGCACCGGCGACCGACTGCGCCACCGAACCCAGACCGCTGGTCAGGGTCAGCCCGTCGGTGGCACCGGCCACGACCGGCAGCGACTTGGCGTTCTCGGCGAAGCCGCGCGCCACCTGCTTGGAGAACAGGATGCGCAGGTACTCCAGGCCGCCCTGGACGTTCTTAGCCTTGGCCGGCACCACGAACGACTCGGAGCTGGTGGCCATGACCGCGCCGTCGGCGAGCTTGTCGGAGCCGGTCAGCGACGGCACCGGCGCCATCACCATGTCGAACCCGGCCGGGGTGACGGCCTGCTGCTCGCCCTCCAGCCAGGAGCCGCACGGGATGAACGCGACCTGGCCCTTGCACCAGGCGTTCTGCGCCTCGGTGTGGGACAGGCCCTCCGAGCCGGGCATGATGTGCCCGCGCACCGCGAGCTGGTAGATCGCCTCGGCGGCCGCCATCATGGCCGGGCTCTTCCAGGCGCCCGCCTCCAGGTTGTCGATCGACTTGACCAGCTCGAACCCGCCCGCCTTGGCCGCCAGCGACACCAGCGGGTCGTTCAGGTACTCCGGGTACTTGCCCTGCCAGGTCCAGGCGTGCAGACCCGCCTTCTTGATCTCGTCGTTCAGGGTGAGCATCTCGTCCCAGGTCTTCGGGAACGTCCAGCCGTGCTTGGCGAACAGCGACTTGGAGTACCAGATGCCCCAGACGACCGAGGAGTAGTTGAGCACCAGCGGCTTGCCGTCGAACGTGCCGTCCTCGATCACGCCCGGCATGAGGGTGTCGCGGACCTTCTTGGCCGGGTCGTCCAGGCTCGGCGCGTCCAGCAGCTCGGTCAGGTCCTTGAGCTTGCCCGCGGCGACCAGGGTGGCCAGGTCCAACCGACCGGCACCGCTGTTGTCGACCACGTCCGGCGGGCTGTCGGCGACGAACCGCGGCTGCAGCACCTCGCCGACGCCCTGGATGCCCTTGTGGTCCACGGTCACCTTGGGGAACTTCGCCTTGTACTTCGCACCGGCGTCCACGGCGTAGGCGTCGCCGTAGCCGCCCTTGAAGACCACGACTTCGAGGTTCGCGTCCGCCGGCACGCCCAGCGGGTTCTCGGCGCTGACGGCGCCCTTGCCGGCGCTGTCGCCCTCAGTGGCAGAGGTGGCACAGGCGCCCAGGGCCGTCGTCGCGGCGGCGGCAGCCGTCCCGACCAGCAGGCCTCGTCTTGTAGGGTTCACGATATCGCCCTTCGCACATAGGGGTGTTTTAGGCGATACGCCGGATGCGCCCGGCGTATCGCTCCTCCAGTTGCAGGTTGTGCTCATATCCGCCGGCGATGTTGGCCGACAGGTAGATCGGCGGGGTCTGCCCCGCCCGCTCCAGGCGCTCCACCACTTCGGCGACCACCATCTGCGCCAGCACCGCGGCGGTCACGGACGAGGCCGCGCCGCTGGAGTTGGGCAGCAGCACGTCGCCGTACGGCGCGCCGTTGTCGAGCACCACGTCCGCGAGCTCGGCCAGCCGCTTCCCCGAGGGGTGCCGCGGCTCGGACCGGGCCGTGTGCTCCAGTGAGGTGACCGCGATCAGCCGGTGCCCGCGCTCCTTGATCAGCAGCGCCAGCTCGACGATCACCCCGTTGATGCCCGACTGCGACGCCAGCACGAACACGTCGGCGGGGTCGATCGGGGCCAGCTCGTAGAGGCGATGCGCCACCTCCGTGCGCCGTTCGAGGAGCTGGTCCTCCAGCACCTCGCGGGGCTCACCGCCGTACAGCACGATGTCGCGCAGTGCGATGCGGTTGGTCGGCACCAGGCCCCCCGCGCGCCCGGCGATCTCCATCGCCACCGCCTCGGAGTGGCCGCTGCCGAAGGCCTGCACCACCCCGCCCGCCGCCAGGCTCTCGGTGATCAGGTCGGCGGCCCGCCCCACTGCGGCCGCCTGGCTGTTCCCCACCTTGGCCACCAGCTCGGTGACGGCTTCGAGGTACGTCTGCGCGTTCATGATGCTCCCTGCTCGGATGGTTGCTAGCGCCGGTTGCGCCGGTGCGAGGTCGGCTCGTCGTGCAGGCGGTGCGCCTGCACCGCGCGGGCGGTGACCTCGAACGCCTCGGAGGTCCGCTCGTAGGTGAGCTGCGCGACCGCCACGTAGATCAGGTCGAGGGTGAGCAGCTGCCCGTGCAGCGCCGACAGCGCCGCGAGCCGGAAGGTCGTCTCGTGTACCGCCGTGGTCAGCACCACGTCGGCCGCCTCGGCCAGCGGCGACTTGTCGAACGAGGTGACCGCGACGGTGAGCGCCCCCTGCTCCCCCGCCTCGGCCAGCACCTCGATCGCCTCCCGGGTACGGCCGCTGTGCGACAGCACGATCGCGACGTCGCCGGGCAGCAGCAGGGCCGCGTTGGTCAGTGCCTTGTGCGAGTCCTCGCGGTGCCAGCAGGGGACCCGGATCCGCTCCAGCCGGAACGCCATCTCCCGGGCGGCGGTGCCGCTGCTGCCCAGCCCGAACAGCTCGACCCGGTTGGCCTGCGCGATCGCCTCGGCGACCCGCGCCACCGCGCTCATGTCCAGCCGTGCCGCCGTCTCCTGGATGGCGCGGGCGTCGGCGCTGGCGATGACGCCCAGCACCCGGTCCAGCGAGTCGCCCGGCTCGATGTCGCGGTCGATGTCGGTCTCCCAGCGGGCCTGGGCCGCGCGCCCGCTCTCGGTGGCCAGCGCCACCCGCAGCGCGGCGTAGCCGCGGAAGCCCAGCACCCGGCAGAACCGGGTCACCGTCGCGGTGGAGGTCCCGGAGCGCTCGGCCAGGTCCACGATGGACGCCTGCGCCGCCAGCGCCGGGTCTTCCAGGATCTGCTCAGCCACCCGCTGCAACGCGTCGGGCAGGTTGGGCAGCTCCATTCGCATCCGACCGATCACACCCTGCACAAGAATTCCCTTCACCGCTTGCCATTGGTGAAGAAAATTACGACCCACCGGTCACACTGTCAACGCCCCGCAACAAAAATTTTGCTTCCTCGACACGCCCTCGGGTGTTACAAATTACCGAGCACGACGCCGACGCGCCGCGACGTGGCGGGGGCGACGGGGGCACGGCCGTGGGTTCGGGCAGTTTCGGGGAAAGTGCTGGAATCGGCGCCAAGATTCGTGCACTTTCCCCGAAACTGCACCGCCCGCCCCGCCCCGCGGCGGCGGGCGGCGGCGGGCGGCGGCGGGTCAGAGCTGGACGAAGCCGAGCATCGCGGTGGCGACGGCGGTCTGCAGGACGAGCGCCGACACGACCACCGCGACCGGCCAGAGCTTCGCCGTACGGGCGCACTGCCAGGCGGCGGGCAGCAGCAGGAAGGCGGCGATGAAGATCCAGAGCCGGACCGTCTCGCCCCGGTTCATCCCCAGCAGGTCCAGCAGTGCCAGCACGGCCAGGCCGGACACGGTCAGCAGCGCCATCGGGTGCACGAGCACCCGCCGCACCGAGGCCCACCCGGCCACGGGCAGCAGCGCGCAGCTGGCGAACCCGGCGCAGAGCACGAAGTACCACAGATTGCGGGTGACCCAGATGCCGTACGGCCGCCAGCGGTTGTTGAACCGCTTGGCGTCAGCCAGCACGTACTCGAAGCCGGCCACGATGTCGTAGCCGAACAGCAGCCGCATCGCGACCAGGCACGCGACGAACCCGGCGACGGCCAGCGCCACCAGGCGGGCCGCGTCGGCCCAGCTCGCGCGTACCCGATCGGCCTTGCCGCGCAGCGCGAAGACCAGCAGCGCGGCGAAGACCAGGCCCAGGATCAGCGGCGACGGCTCGAAGAAGAGGGTGAGGTAGACGGCGGCACCCAGCCCGAGGGCGTACGCCCAGTGGCGCGTGCGCAGGAAGCGCACGTGCAGCCACAGCGCGAGCAGGACGGGCACCGGCGCGACCGCGTTGAGGATCGGCGTGAAGTGCAGCCGCCCCGGCATGAACAGGCACAGCACCAGGGCGTACAGGGCGGTGCGGCGGTCGCCGGTCAGGTCGCGCACGATGAGGTACAGCAGCAGCGCGGCCAGGTTCGACAGCACCAGCACCGCCACGCCCATGCCCAGCGGGCTCAGCCCGAACGCGTCGAGCAGGTAGTACAGCATCGTCTTGCCGGGCATGTTGGTGCGCGCGTGCGGCGGCAGCCGCTCGACGATCTCGTGGTAGCGGCCGATGAACTCCGCCGCGCTCCAGCGCAGCGTCGGGGAGTAGAAGGAGTTGGCCCGGTCGCTGGCCACGATCCCGGCCAGCGGCGCCGGGGCGTACCAGCGCAGCAGCGACTGCAGCGGCACCGCCAGCACCAGCCAGCCGATGACCGTCGCGGCGTCGTACCGCGCGGGCAGCCGCCGCGACAGCCACAGCAGTCCGAGCACGGCCGGGATGACGGACAGCGCAGGCCAGACGACGGCCCAGGCACCGGCGTCGCGCACGTACGGATAGGTCCAGCCGCCCAGCCGCGAGCCGGTGGGCAGCACCCGCAGCAGCAGCGCGAGCACCGCGACCAGCGTCGCGGCCGCGCCGGCGGCGACCGCCCAGACCAGTGCGCGCGGCGGCCGCGCCGGTTCCGGCAGTTCAGGGGTACGGGTGGCGGCCGGCCGCCGCCCCAGCAGAGTTTCGCTCACGTTTCCCCCTGTTTCACACTATTCGCCCGACATGGTAACGAGCGTCCAGACGCCGACAGGGCCCCGACTCGTGTCGGGGCCCTGTCGTTCAGGCTTCAGGGGGGTGGAGTCGCACCGCGCTGTGCGATCGCCTCAACCGGCCGGGGCCGGGTGCCGTGACCACACTGTCACGGCAGCATTCCGCGCTCGTCGCTCACGATCGAGATGATGTCCTCAACCGTGGTCCTCGCGCGCGCCGCGACGGTTTCGATCGGCGCGTTGCACGCGATGGCCTCCCGGATCGCAGAACGCCAGACCCTGTCACTGTCGTCCACTCGACCGGCCGAAGCCTCGTCGACCAGGCACAGCGCCAGATCAGATGTGACGTACAAAGTGCGTCTCCTCTTCCGGGGCGCGCCGCCGGGGCGGCACGCCGGAGGACGCCCGGTCAGACCGGGATGCCCTCGCCTTACCAAGGATCCGGGTCACAGCCCAGCGAAACATCCGCCACTTCGCGGAATGCATCATCCTCAGGAAAAGTACTAACACCCCAAAGCGGTTCAGGCTGGTACATCGCGCCGTTTCATGATCCTCGGAATCCCCTGACAGGTCGGCGCTGAAACCCGCCCTGTGTGCCGCTTCGCGCGCTAGGCTCCCGCCTCGGCGGTCCGATGCCGATCAGCCGCTTCATCACCTTCGAGAGGAATGTTCGCAATGTGCCACAGTGACGACAGTGTGCCGCCCAGCGCGCCCGACGCCGGTGCGGTCGCCGGGCACGGTCCGCTGGAGCTGGCCGCCGCCGACGGCAACCGCTTCGCCGCGTACCAGGCCACCCCGGCCGTGCCCAACGGCGCGAGCATGGTCATCCTGCCCGACGTGCGCGGGCTGCACCCGTTCTACATCCGGCTCGCCCAGCGCTTCGCTGAGGCCGGGTACCAGGCCGTCGCCATGGACTACTTCGGCCGTACCGCTGGGGTGTCGCAGCGCGACGAATCGTTCGCGTACACCGAGCACCTGCCCTCGCTCACCCCCGACCAGGTCAAGGCCGACGCGGCCGCCGCCGTGGCCGCGGTACGCGCGGCGAACCCCGACGGCCCCGTCTTCACCGTCGGCTTCTGCTACGGCGGCAGCAGCTCGTGGCGCCTGGCCGCCGCCGACCTCGGCCTGTCCGGCGTGATCGGCTTCTACGGGCGCCCCGACCGCGTGTACGACGTGGTCGACGAGATGCACGCCCCCCTGCTCCTACTCATCGCCGGTGACGACGCCGCCACCCCGCTCGCCGAGTTCGAGAAGTTCGCCGCCACCCTCGAATCCGCCGGCAAGCCCTTCGAGATGCACGTCTACGACGGCGCCCCCCACTCCTTCTTCGACCGCTCCTACGACCAGTGGGCCGACGCCTGCACCGACGCCTGGCACCGCATCCTCACCTTCACCACCACCCCCCATTCTCGTTGATCATGAACTTATGGCACGGCTCGACGGCGTGTCACCTGCACAGCTTCCTGATCACCTCGAACCCCGACGCCCGGCGCGGCGTCACCCCGGGGTGCAGTTTCGGGGAAACTGCGCGAATCTCGACCGCAAAACCAGCACTTTCCCCGAAACCGCATCACGCCGACGACAAGATCACGCTCAGGGGGCAGAACATCGACATAGGGACCGGCCCACTGGGCCGGAAAGATGATCGGGAAGCTGTGCCACCGACACACCGTCGAACCGTGCCATAAGTTCATGATCAACCCGGCGGAGGTGCGGGCGAGCGAGGTGAGAGCGCTCTCAAGTGGAGGGACGGCGGGGGTGGGGGTGGAGTGGGGGGCCTTAGGGGTTCCTTAATTGTGACGCCACCGTACTGAAACATTGACGTATCCCGCAGGCACGGTCTAGTTTGCACGCAGAGAGCGCTCTCACGGCCGGATCGTGCGGCCGGTGCCCCGCCCCCTCGGGCGCTCTGCCTGTCACCGCAACGCCCCTCAGCTCGGGAGGCCATGCCATGCACCCGTCCTCGCGGACCCTGACCTCCGGCGGCGCCCCCCGCCGCAGGTCCGGCCCGCTTCACCGCACCCGCCGGCGCGTCCTCGCCGCCGGCACGGTCGCCACCGTCACCGCCGCCCTGCTCGGCTTCGCCATCGCCACCACCGTCACGCCCGCGCAGGCGGGTACGGTCGGCGCCGGCAGCTACGCCGATTCGCTGCCCGCAGGGGCCTCGCTGCCGACCGGCTGCGGCGCCATCTCCACCAACCCGCGCCTGTGGGTCACGGGCAACGCCCCGGCCGGTCCGATCCCCACCAACGACTGGTGGTCCTCGCTCATCTTCAAGCGCACCGACTGCGCCTACAGCGAGCCGCTGCACGCGCACCCGCTGTCGTACGACACGCTCGCGGGCGGGCTCGGGTTCTCGTACAACACCACTCCGGCGATCAGCGGCACCGCGACCGGCGTCGGCGAGTACCACTTCCCGTACACGCAGGACATGCTCGTCGGCGTGGCGGGGCTGAACTCGCCGAACGTGAAGGTCGACGGGTGGACGGACTGGACGGTCACGCCGTACTGGAGTGACGGCACCCGGACCATGAAGGCGACCATCGGCCACGGCCTGCCCTTCGCGTACTTCCAGGTGACCGGCGGCAACGCGCAGATCACGACGGTGGCGACGCCGACGGTGTGGTCCAACAGCGGCGCCACGATCGGGTACACCGTCAACGGCCGCGACTACGTCGCGTACGCGCCGACCGGGGCGACCTGGTCGGTCAGCGGCACCTCGATCTCGTCGAACCTGAACGGGCAGGGCTTCTTCTCCATCGCCGTGCTGCCCGCCGGGGCCGACAAGGCCGCCCTGGCCGCCACGTACGGCCAGTACGCCCACAACCACGTCACCGGCACCCGGGTCTCGTACAGCTACACCCCCGGCTCGGCGACGCTGAACACGACGTACACCTTCACCACCACCGCCCGCCAGGGCAGCGGCTCGGGCACGGTCACCGCGCTCTACCCGCACCAGTGGAACTACCTCACCGGGGCGAGCCCGCTGGCGCAGACGTACACGTCGGCGCGCGGCCAGATGAAGATCCTCACCGGGGTCGGCAGCTTCACCACCTCGATGAAGTACAACGGCGTGCTGCCGGAGATCCCCGCCGTCGCCGACAGCAGCGGCGCGGACCTGACCACGCTGACCAACTACCTGAACGCGGTGGCGGGCAACCCGGCCGACTTCCGCGGCGACGACACGTACTGGACCGGCAAGGGCCTGGGCCGGGCGGCGCGCATCGCCGAGATCGCCGACCAGCTGAACCTGACCTCGATCCGCGACACCGCGCTGTCGACGATCCGCACGCGGCTCAACGACTGGTTCACCGCCTCGTCGGGCAAGACCGCGCGGGTCTTCTACTACAACCCGTCGTGGGGCACGCTGCTCGGCTACCCGGCGTCGTACGGCTCCGACCAGGAGCTCAACGACCACCACTTCCACTACGGCTACTTCGTGGCCGCGGCGGCGACGCTGGCCAAGTTCGACCCGACCTGGGCCACGAACGCGCAGTACGGCGGCATGGTCGACCTGCTGATCCGCGACGCCAACAACTACGACCGCAACGACACCCGGTTCCCGTTCCTGCGCGACTTCGACATCTTCGCCGGGCACGACTGGGCGTCGGGCCACGGCTCGTTCGGCTCGGGCAACAACCAGGAGTCCTCGTCGGAGGGCATGAACTTCGCCAACGCGCTGATCCAGTGGGGCCAGGCCACCGGCAACACGGCGGTCCGCGACGCGGGCGTGTTCATCTACACCACCCAGGCCGCGGCGATCAACGAGTACTGGTTCGACGTGCGCAACCAGAACTTCCCGGCCGCCTTCGGGCACAGCACGGTCGGCATGGTCTGGGGCGACGGCGGCGCCTACGCCACCTGGTTCAGCGCCGAGCCGGAGATGATCCAGGGCATCAACATGCTGCCCGTCACCGGCGGCCACTTCTACCTGGGCGACTACCCGTCGTACGTGCAGACCAACTACAACGAGCTGGTCACCAACAACGGCGGCGCCCCGACGGTCTGGCAGGACGTCATCTGGGAGTTCCTGGCCCTGGGCAACGGCCAGACGGCGCTGAACAACTTCAACGCCAACAGCGGGTTCACCAGCGAGGAGGGTGAGAGCAAGGCGCACACCTACCACTGGATCCGCAACCTGGCCGCGCTGGGCAACGTCGACAACACGGTGACGGCCAGCCACCCGCTGGCCAAGGTGTTCAGCAAGTCGGGGGTACGGACGTACGTCGCGTCCAACACCGGCAGCACCGCGATCACGGTGACCTTCTCCAACGGCACCACGCTGACCGTGCCCGGCTGCAAGACGGTCACCTCGGGCGCGTTCACCTGGAGCGGCGGCAACGCCTGCGGCGGCACCAACCCGTCGCAGCCGCCGACCTCGCCGACCCCGACGCCGTCG
The DNA here is from genome assembly GCF_029948125.1 of Catellatospora sp. KI3. Classification (GTDB taxonomy): domain Bacteria; phylum Actinomycetota; class Actinomycetes; order Mycobacteriales; family Micromonosporaceae; genus Catellatospora. The sequence continues at coordinate 25,569 of NZ_JASAMB010000035.1, read as the reverse complement.
ACCAGCCCGTCGCCGTCGCCGAGCCCGAGCCCGTCCCCCAGCACCTCGCCGAACCCGCCCGGCACCTTCGCCGCGACCCGCTACCCCCAGTCCGGCGGCGGCCTGCCCGGCACGACCGGCGCCGCCGGCTCGGTCAGCATCGCGGCCGCCAACGGCAACTGGGACGGCACCCCGCACAGCGCCCAGGTGTTCACCGCGACCGGGCTGACCGCCACCTACTCGGGCGCGGCCACCCAGTACGACCTGTTCCTGGACGCGGGTACGGGCGTCGGCAGCGGCTCCCAGGCCCGGGTGTCGTACGACTTCACCGGTGACGGCAGCTTCGACCGGGTGGAGACGTACAACTACTTCGCCACCGACCCCGTCGCCGGGTGGGAGCACTACACCCAGGCGTCCGGGATCAAGACGGCCACCGGCTCGTTCGCGAACCTGGCCAACGGCACGGTGAAGGTCGAGGTGTGGAACGCCATCGGCAACACGGCGACCACGCTGGGCGTCGGCAACCAGTCGAAGGTGACGCTGCCCTACACCGGCGGCACCACCTCGACCAACGTGGCGCTCGGCAAGCCGGTGACCGCGTCCAGCACCGAGAACGCGACCTACCCGGTGTCGAACGTGGTGGACGGCAACGCCACCACGCGCTGGTCCAGCGCGTTCGCCGACCCGCAGTGGGTCCGCGTGGATCTGGGTCAGACGTACGCCGTCAGCCGGGTGAAGCTGCTCTGGGAGGCGGCCTACGGGTCGGCGTACCAGATCCAGACCTCGCCCGACGGCAACACCTGGACCACGATCCGGACCGTGACCGGCGGCGACGGCGGCACCGACGACCTCACCGGCCTGTCCGGCAGCGGCCGCTACGTGCGCGTGTACGCCACCACCCGGGCCACCGCCTGGGGTTACAGCCTCTTCGAGTTCGAGGTCTACTCCCCGTAGCCCGTTGCGAGGACAGTCACCGCGTGGGCGGTGCCGGCATCGCGCCGGTGCCGCCCACGCGGCGTTTCGGCGCCACTTGGCATTGACGCTGGCCTATCCAGAGGACGAAATTCCGAGATCCGTCTTCCAGATAGGCCAGCGTCAATGCTAGGGCGGGAGCCGCGGCGCCCGCGCCCCAGGTCAGGTGCGTGGGATGCGGAGCACGCTGCCGGCGTCGTCCGACTCGCGGACCGCCTGGGGGTAGCGGCGGCGCAGCATCGGCAGGAACAGGTCCGGGGTGGTCAGCACCGGCAGGTCCGGCTCGGCCAGCCGCGACGCCGCGTCCTCGGTGTAGACCAGCACCACCTCGCGCGCCACCCGCAGGCTCTGCCGCAGGAACCGGGACAGCTCCCGCTGCTCCAGGAACCGCCACAGGTCCACGCTCACCACCGCGTCGAACTCGTCGTCGCTGAACGGCGTCCACGTACCCAGCAGGTGCAGGTTGGTCTTCGAGACGTCCCGCCCGTGGTCGAGCGTCGCCGAGCCCTCGCCCAGCACCACCTGGTCGGTGCCGAACGCCTGGCACAGCACCGGCCGCCCGGCCAGGTCCTCCACCCGGGGCCAGGCTTCGGGCAGCCAGCCGACGCGCCGCTGGGCGCAGTGCGCCAGCATCCGGCGGTAGTAGCGCAGCTTGCGGGACACCTCGGTCGGCGCGGGCAGGTCCACCACCTCGACGGCCAGGTCGCGGTGCCGGTCCCGGAACAGCTGCAGGTTGACCAGGTAGTCCTCCTGCAGGTTGGTGATGTCGCGCACGGCCGGCAGGTGGAAGCCGACCGCGGCCGCGTCGTAGCAGAAGCGCTCGTCGTCGCCGCCGAGGTGGCGGTGGATCCGGTACGCCAGGTCGGTGTCCTCGAAGCCCCAGCGGGTGCCGTACGCCTCGTCGAAGCCGCCGACGTCGAGCACCACCCGGCGGGGCATGGACACGTTGTTGGTCAGCGCGAACGCCCACGGCGCCCCGGTCAGCCAGTCGCGGGGGCGCTCGTCGCGGCCGGGCACCCGGAACCGGAAGTCCTCGTGGCGGTCGCCGACCAGGGCCGTGGTGACCGGCTCCCCGCCCGCGGCGGCGGCCAGCACGCTCCAGTCGCCCTCGTACCGCTTGCCGATGAGCACCGCGGGCTCGTCGCGCCCGTCGTGGAACGCCAGGTGCCGTTCGAGCAGCGTCGGTTCGGCCAGCACGTCGCCGTCGAGGAAGCAGACCACCTCGCCGGTGGCCAGCTCGACGGCCCGGTTGCGGGCCGCGGCGCGGCCCAGGTGCGCGGGCAGGGTGTCGAACCGCAGTTCATAGGGGTGTACGGCGGACAGCAGCGGCTGGTAGGGCGCCGGATCGGAGCCGTCGTTGACCACCACCACCTCGAACCGGTCCGGGGCCAGGGTCTGCCGGTCGAGCATCCGCAGCACCAGCTCCAACGCGTACGCGTCGCCGTAGGTGGGGATGAGCACACTCAAGCGGCCGGGTGCACGGGAGGGCATCCGGTCTCCGTTCATGGATTGATGTGTTCCTGTCGATCCCGATCCTGATGGAGTTGCGAAAACGCTTCAACCGTTTCCCGGCCCGTGGTTTCATGTACGGCTCCCCGCGCTGGCCGCAGCCGGTGTCGGCTTTCATCGGGCGGCTGTGATCGCGCTCTCTCAGCGCACTCCGGGTTGACGGGCCGTGGCACGCTGCTCGCGTCCGTACCCGAAGATTTCTCCAGGAAGCGAACGATGCAAGCCTTCGTACTCCTCACGCTCCTCCTGCTGGCCGGCGTCGCCGCGCTGGTCTCCTCCACCCTGGCCAAGCGCGGGCAGACCACGAAGGCCGCGCAGGCCGGCTCCCGCTACATCCGCCTGGGCGGCATCGCCGCCGTCGTGCTGAGCGTGCTGGGCATCTTCGGCGCGATGGCCCAGGTCGTGCCGACCCGGACCGTCGCGGTCGAGACCAGCTTCGGCCGGCCGGTCGGCACCCTGCGCAACGGCTTCCACCTGATCGCGCCGTGGGCGCAGATCGAGCAGTTCGACGCCACCGTGCAGACCCTCAAGCTCTCCGGTGACCAGGGCGACCACCCGGGCCTGCTGGTGCGGCTGGCCAACGCGGCGACCGCGCGGGTGGACGTGACCGTGCAGTGGCAGATCGACCCGGCGGCCAACATCGTCGACCTCTACAGCGACTACCGCAATTTCGACAACATCCAGGACAACGTGGTCAAGCGGCAGCTGGCCAGCGCGCTCAACTCGGTCTTCGAGCAGTACGACCCGCTGCGCGCGCTGACCAAGGCCGGCGCCGAGCAGGCCCCGCTGTCGAAGCTGGCCGACGACACCAAGGGCGAGCTGGCCGGGGTGATGCCCGCGGGCGTGATCATCCGCAGCGTGACCATTCCGACGATCCGCTTCGACGACAACATCCAAGCCAAGATCAACCAGTATCTGGCCGCCGTCGCCGAGACCCAGATCGCCGAGCAGCGGCAGAAGACCGCCGAGGCGCAGAAGCGCGCCAACGACCTGCTCGCCGCCGCCAACAACACCACCGGCGTGCTGTACCAGAACTGCCTGGACATGGTGGAGCGGATGACCAAGGAGGGCCGGGCGCTGCCCGCGGCGTTCACCTGCGGCGCCCCGCCGACCACCGTCGTGCCGGTCAAGTAACGCAAGCGGTTTGCACAGTCTCCGCAAAATCTTTAGCCAATCTGTGCCAGATACTGACACTGGCATTCAGTGATGCGGTTAAGTTTTGCTATACCACCAGGGTGGACATTGCCTTCGCCTTCGACGAGGGGTACGCCCGGCACGCCCGGGTGGCGCTGGAGTCGGTGCTCGACAGCCAGGACCGTGACGACACCACGTTCTGGCTGCTGACCACCGACGCCGTCGCCAAGGAGCAGGAGCAGTCGCTGCGGCGCCAGCTGGCCGGCCGCGGTCGGCTGCACCTGCTCACCACCGGCGACGCCTTCCGGGCGCTGCCGGTGGCCGAGCACGAGTCGCTGACCTACCTCAGCCCCGGCATGTACCTGCGCCTGCTCCTGCCCGACCTGGTCGACGGGCCGGAGCGCCTGCTCTACCTCGACTCCGACGTCCAGGTCTGCGGCAGCCTCGGGCCCCTGTGGGAGCTGCCGCTGGACGGCGCGCCGCTGGCCGCGGTGCGCGACGCGTTCACCGAGCGCTTCGACATGTGGGGCGGCATCCCCGGCGCCGGGCCGCAGCACCCCGGCGACGCGCCGTACTTCAACTCCGGCGTGCTCCTGATCAACATGGACCGCTGGCGGGAGCTGCGGGTGACCGAGCGCTGCCTGTCCTACCTCGCCGAGTACGGCGGCAGCCTGCGCTTCCCCGACCAGGACGCCCTCAACCTGGTCGCCTTCGGGCAGTGGCTGCGCCTACCGCCCCGCTGGAACCACATGTGCAGCTACCTGCTCGAACCGATGACCCCCGCCGAGCGCGCCGCCCAGGACGTGCGCGTGATGCACTTCGCCGGCCCCCGCAAGCCCTGGACCGAGGGCTTCCGCCCCGGCTTCCGCCATGCCCGCCACCAGTCCCTCACCGCCCGCGTGACCGCCTACCACTGACGCCCTCCGGGGCTGGAAAGGGCCCCAGGGTCCCTTCCTCACAGCAGGCCGCGCAGGCCGTGGCTGAGCAGCAGGGCGCCGAAGACGAGCAGGAGGGCGGCCATCACCAGCAGGTGGTGGCGCGACAGCCAGGCGCGGCAGTGCGCCAGGGCACGCGCCGCCCGGTCGCCGCCGGCCAGGTAGCCGAGCACGATCACCAGCACCGGCAGGCAGGCCAGGGCGGTGAACACGGCCAGCGCCAGCAGCGCGGCCGGCCAGGTCGGGTCGTGCTCGGCCAGCTCCTGGCCCGCCTTGGCGCACAGGGCCAGGTTCTTCGGGTCCAGGCCGTACATGACCAGGGCCAGCAGGGCCGCCTTGAGCGGGGACCAGCGGTCCACCCCCGACATCCAGCGCGGCATCGGATGCTCGCCGCCGGTACGCGAGTGGCGGCGGTGCCGCTGCCAGTGGCGTACCGCCGCGAACAGCAGTAGCAGGCCCAGCCCGACGCGCACCCAGTGGGTCCAGTCCGCCGACTCCCAGCCGGGCCCGGCCGTGCCCCCGCCGGCCAGCAGGAACGACCCCGTGGCGACCACGGACACGCCGATCAGCGAACCGGCCAGGAACGCCGGACCACCGGTACGGGCGCGGCTGGAGAACAGCACCAGGATCACCGCGATGAGCGGCAGCGGGCTGACCGCGACCCCCGCCGCGTACGGCAGCAGCTGCCCGACCGCGTCGCCCGTCCCGCTCACACCGTCCAGTCTGACCTGGTCACCGTGGTTTCCGAGGGCGGATTCCACGTCGCCGGGCGGGCGCCGCCCCGCCCGGCCGCAGGTCGGCGACGTCGGCGAAGTCGCCGCCGGGCCGGCCACCGGAAGTTTACTGTCCGTAGTCACGTGAGAGCGCAGCACGGCTCCGACCGCAGAAGTTGCGTACGCAGGCATCAGCCGTTCGGCGCATCGCGGGAACCGTTCGGCGCGTGTCGGTGCCCATAAGGGGAACAGTGGGCCAGCCGGCTGCGTATCCTCCCCGCACCGTAGAACCCGTCCGGCTAGGAGACCCCCATGGGTGAACCCGCACCCGACCGGCTGCCAGACCGCTCCCGCAGCGATCACAGCCCGTGGAACTGGCTGCTGCTCGTGCCCATCGTGCTGCCGTTGATCCCGACGTTCTTCAACACGTCCAGCCCGACCGTGCTGGGCTTCCCGCGCTTCTACTGGCAGCAGCTGGCGTACATCGCCGTCGGCGTCTGCACGACCACGCTGGTCTACCGGATGACGCGGAGGCGCTGACATGTGGCGTGACCATCTCACCGAGATCATCGTGTTCGCCGTGCTGTTCGTCGGCGTCAGCGCGATGGGCTTCGTCGCCGCCCGGTGGCGGCGCCCCACCACCATGGAGCACCTCGACGAGTGGGGCCTGGGCGGGCGCAGCTTCGGCTCCTGGATCACCTGGTTCCTGGTCGGCGGGGACCTGTACACCGCGTACACGTTCGTCGCCGTACCCGCGCTGGTGTTCGGCGCGGGCGCCATGGGCTTCTTCGCCGTGCCGTACACGGTGATCATCTACCCGATGTTCTTCCTGGTCCTGGTACGACTCTGGTCGGTGTCGCACCGGCACGGCATGGTCACCCCGGCCGACTTCGTACGGGCCCGGTTCGGCTCGCCCACCCTCGCGCTGCTGGTGGCGATCACCGGCATCGTCGCCACGATGCCCTACATCGCGCTGCAGCTGGTCGGCATCGAGGCGGTGCTCAAGACGATGGGCGTCACCGGCGAGTCCGCCCTGGCCCGGCACGCGCCGATCATCATCGCCTTCGCCATCCTGGCCGCCTACACGTACCAGGCCGGCCTGCGCGCCCCCGCGCTCATCGCGTTCGTCAAGGACGCGCTCATCTACATCGTCATCCTGGTCGCGGTCTTCTGGCTGCCCGCCAAGCTCGGCGGCTGGGACGCCATCTTCGGCGCCGCCAAGGCGAAATACGACGCCAGCCCCGCCCCGAGCGACGGCCTGCTCCTCAACGCCAACAACCAGCTCCAGTACGTCACCCTCGCGCTGGGCTCGGCCCTGGCGCTGTTCCTCTACCCGCACTCGGTCACCGGCGTGCTCGCCTCCCGCAACCGCGACGTGATCAAGCGGAACATGTCCGCGCTGCCCGCGTACTCGCTGCTGCTGGGCCTGCTCGCGATGCTCGGCTTCGCCGCGGTCGCCGCCAAGGTCAAGCCGCTGGCCGGGGCCAAGCCGGGCACGGTCGACACCAACACCATCGTGCCGGTGCTGTTCGACCAGCAGTTCCCCGACTGGTTCGCCGGCGTCGCCTTCGCCGCCATCGGCATCGGCGCCCTGGTCCCGGCCGCGATCATGTCGATCGCCGCGGCGAACCTGTTCACCCGCAACATCTACCGCGAGTACCTCAACCGCGACGCCACCCCGGCCCAGGAGGCCAAGGTCAGCAAGGTGACCTCGCTGGTGGTCAAGGTCGGCGCGCTGGGCTGCATCGTCCTGCTCGACCCGCAGTTCTCCATCGACCTCCAGCTCATCGGCGGCGTGATCATCCTGCAGACGCTGCCGTCCGTGGCACTCGGCCTGTTCACCCGCTGGCTGCACCGCAACGCCCTGATCGCGGGCTGGGTCGCGGGCATGGGCTTCGGCATGTGGATGCTGTACCAGATCGCCAACCCGGCCACCGGGCGCGCCCACTTCGCCGGGTCGGCGTTCCCGCTAGCCAAGCTGGGCTTCGACACACCCATGACCATCTACGCCGGGCTGGTCGCGGTAGCGGTCAACCTGCTGGTCGCGGTCCTGTTCACGCTGGTGCTGCGGGCGGCGAAGGTCGCCGACGGCCCCGACGGCACCAAGCCGGACGACTACTTCGCCGACGCGGACGACTCGCCCAAGACCCCGCGCGGCGACCTCGCCGACGAGGGCGAGCCGGTCGCGGTGGCCTGACCTCACCCCCGGCCCGTCCGCGCGGCCCGGCGCGGACCCCGGCACGAAACGGCGATCTCCCCCGGAGATCGCCGTTTCGTGTACACCCCCTCCAGCACCCCACCACTGCCCCCGCCGCCCCTCCCACCACAAGCCCCGATCAGCAGCGCCCCACCACAGCCCCGATCCCAGCAGCGTTGATCGCCATCCGCGGCCAAAACATGCCGCCACGGCACGCGCTCCGACCGCAAACGCCGACCAACGAACCGTGATCGGCATCCCCGGTCACTTGCTCAACTCAGCCGCCCCAGCGCCGCCACGCCCCCTCGTGACCGCAAGCCGCGATCTCAGCCGGGGTGATCGGCGTCCGCGGTCAGAACCTGCGGCTACGGCACGCGTTCCGACCGCACACACCGATCGCGGAACCGTGATCGGTGTGTGCGGTCACCTCCTCAACCCACCCGCCCAGGGTGGCCATCGCCGACGAGGGGCATAAGCGGCCACGTGCGCCGAGGCCGACGCCAGCCATCGTGGCCTCAAGCCGCGATCTCAGCCGGGGTGATCGGCGTCCGCGGTCAGAACGGGCGGCCACGGCACGCACTTCGACCGCAAACGCCGATCACCAGAGCGTGATCAGCATCCGCGATCACTTACTCAACTCACCCGCCCGAGCATCACCCGCCCGAGCGCCGACCATCGTCTGCGCCGCCGATCGCGACCACAGCCCGCGATCTCAGCGGCGGTGATCGCCATGCGCGGTCAGAACTGGCGGCCACGATGTGCACTCTGACCGCGAATGCCGATCATTAGAGCGTGATCAGGAGTTGTGGTCGCTTGCTCGAGCCATCCCGCTCGGCGCCCACCGTCGCCCACCGCCGTCCACGCCCGCCACCGCCACCGTCCACGCCGCCGCCACCGTCGGCCCACGCCACCGTCGACCCCCGGCGCCCTCGACCCCCGGCGCCCTCGACCCCCGGCGCCGTCGACCCCCGGCGCCGTCCACCCCCGGCGCCGTCCACCCCCGGCGCCGTCCACCCCCGGCGCCGTCCACCCCCGGCGCCGTCCACCCCCGGCGCCGTCCACCCCCGGCGCCGTCGCCTCGGCCTCGGCGGGCCAGGTCCGATACGGTTTCGGGGCGGTCAGACGACAGCGTGGGGTCGGACGACCGCGGCGCGCGGGTCGCGTTACTGGAGGTAGCTTTCGACTTGGGCGATCTCGGCGGGTTTGGCGTCGTCGGGGTTCTCGCCCGCGTCGCTGCGGGCGCGGCGCCGGCGCAGCAGGTCCCAGCACTGGTCCAGGGTCTGTTCGAGGTCGCGCAGCCGGGCTGCCTCGGTCTCCGGGTCGATCGACCCTTCCACCCGTCGGCTCCGCAGCTGGTGCTCCTCGGCGACAAGGGCGTCGATGCGCTCGAGGATCTGCTTCTCGTTCATGCCTACAGCCTTCCACGCACGCCACGCCCGCGCCGCCGTTCGACGCGCTGCCACCTCGTCGCCGACGCGCCGCGTCCGCCGCCGCACCCGCAGGTGTCGACAAGTGCGCTGGCCGGTGGCGGCCGATTTACTGGCCGTGGCTGCCACTGCGCTGGCCGGTGGTGGCCGGTGGTGGCCGGTCGCCAGCGGGACGCTGACCGGTCGCGGGCGCGGCCGGACGCTGACCGGTCGCGGGCGCGGCCGGACGCTGACCGGTCGCGGGCGGGGCGCTGGCTGCGGGCGGGACGCGCGTGGATCCTCGGCAAGAACTCCGCCGCGTCCAACCTGACGTTGGCGTGAGCCGGGGCATTGGCGTGGGCGGAGCGTTGGTGGGGGCGGGGCATTGGCGTGGGCGGAGCGTTGGTGGGGGGCGGGGCGCTGGTGGAGGGCGGGGCGCTGGTGGAGGGCGAGGACAATTCAGCCGACGACTGGTCCGCTCCCTACGGAGGCATCCTTGATCATCTCTACTCTGCCCGATCTCGGTGGGCGCGCGTTCGAGGTGCGTGGTTTCGTGTTCGCCCATGCCATCCTGGGCTCGCTCGGCGGCGGCAACACGCAGCAGATGGTGCAGCAGCTCATCGACCAGGCGGCACGTTTCGGCGCGGACGGGATCGTCGACGTCAAGACGGTCGTCGGCGGCGACAACGGCCACTGTGTGATGACGGGAACCGCCGTCAAGCTGCTCTAGCCCGGGTCCGGCTTCAAGCTCCGGTCCGGCTTCAAGCCCGGGTCCGGCTTCAAGCGCGGTGCGGGCCCTGCGCTAGCCCAGGTCGGGGTGGGGCAGGTATCGGTCGAAGGGCAGCGGGGCCGACTCGCTGGCGGCGAAGACGTCCATGTCGGCGACGCGGAAGCCGTACGCCAGGAGCAGCGGCAGCAGCGGGTTCGGGCCGAACACGACCAGCCGCACCGTCGGCACGTCGCCGTACTCGGCCAGCGCGGCCAGCACCGCCGCGGCGCAGTCCTCGGGCGTGGCGCCGCCAGCCGGTCCGAGCAGCAGCTCGCCGGGGACGGTACGCGCGAACGCGTAGCCGTCCCCGGCCCGCCACGCGCTGACCTCGGGCAGGGCGCCGTACCAGGCCAGATCGGCCCGGCGGGGGCCGCCGGAGGCGGCGGCGTCCAGGTCGGCCAGGTCGGCGGCGGTGACGCGCCGTGCGGGGTGCGGCGGGGGCGGGGTGCCGGGGCTGCCGCGCAGGTACAGCAGCGGGCAGCACGGCAGCATGCCCTGCCGGGTGTACAGCGCCACCGCACGCGGGTCGGACGACGCGAACACGATCCGGGGCGCGTCGACCGGCAGCAGCCGTGCGAGCAGTGCCTGGCCGACGCCGCTGGACTGGTGCTCGGGCAGTACGAACAGGTCGGCCAGGTGGGTCAGCGCGCCCCGTGCGGTCGTACCCCCGAAGCCGACCACGGCCCGGTCGTGGACGCCCACCCAGAGCCGGCCGGTGTCGTGCTCGCGGTCGAGGTAGTCGGGGCGGCGCAGCCAGTGGGACAGGTTGCCGAAGTGCTCCGCGACGGCGCGTACGCCGGGCAGGTCGGCGGCGGTGGCGGGGCGCACGGTGGGCACCGGGCCAGGCTAGCGTGACCGGATCGGTCCGGTGCGGGGCATGATGGTGCCTGTCACCAGGGCATCGTCGCGGGAAGGATCGACGGCATGACCAGTGCACTCATCGTCGTGGACGTACAGGAGTCCTTCCGGCAGCGGCCGCTGTGGCGGCTCGTCGACAACCCGGCCGTGACCGACCGGGTCGACCGCCTGGTGCGGGCCGCCCGCGCCAAGGGCCACCTGGTGGTATGGGTCCTGCACAGCGAACCCGGCACCGGCGGCGTGTTCGACCCCGCCGGCGGCCACGTGCGGATCATGGACGGCCTGGAGCCGCTGCCCCGCGAGCCGGTGCTGACCAAGACCGTGCACAACGCGTTCACCACCACCAACCTGGCCCACCTGCTCACCACGGCCGGGGTGCGGCACCTGGTGCTGTGCGGGCTGCGTACCGAGCAGTGCGTGGAGACCACCGCCCGGGTCGGCTCCGACCTCGGCTACGAGGTCACCTTCGTCACCGACGCCACCGCCACGTTCCCGATCCCGCACCGGGACCTGCCCGCCGACGCGACCAACGAGCAGATCCTGGCCGACCCGCGCACCCTGGCCGCCGCCGAGGTCGCCGCCCGCACCGAGTACGCCCTGGCCGGCCGCTTCGCCGCCATCGCGACCACCGCCGAGCTCACCGCACCCGCGTACGCATGACCCGGGTCGTCTTTCTGCTCGTGCCGCGGCTGCACCTGCTGGACCTGGCCGGTCCGGCGCAGGTCTTCTCGACCGCCGCCGACCTCGGCCTCGGTTACCGCCTGGCGTACGTGGCCGAGCAGGAGGACGTCCCCACCCACCAGGGCGTGCCGCTGCGCGCCGAGCTCGACTGGCCCGACCTTGGCCCCGACGACCTCGTCGTGGTGCCCGGCTGGCGCTCGCCCGAGCTGCGCACCAGCGGGCCGCTGGCCGGGGCGACGCTGGCCCGGCTGGCCGGGCACCACGCCCGGGGCGGCACCGTGGCCAGCGTCTGCGCGGGAGCGGACGCACTGGGCCGGGCCGGGCTGCTCGACGGGCGCCGCTGCACCACCCACCACGACCTGCAGGAGGAGCTGTCCCGGCGGTATCCGCGGGCGCGGGTCGTGCCCGACGTGCTGTACACGGTGGACGACCGGGTCGTCACCTCGGCCGGGATCGCCAGCGGCATCGACCTGGCGCTGCACCTGATCGCCACGCGGCACGGCCCGGCCGCCGCGGCCCGCATCGCCCGGGAGATGGTCGTGTTCGCCCGGCGCAACGGCGACGAGCCGCAGGCCAGCGCGATGCTGCGGCACCGCGGCCACCTGAGTGACGCGGTCCACCGGGCGCAGGACCTGATCGACGGCCGGTTCACCGAGCGGCTGCCGCTGCCGGAGCTCGCCGCCTCCTGCGGGGTGAGCAGCCGTACGCTGACGCGCCTGTTCGCCGCCGCGACCGGGCTGACCCCGCTGCGATACCAGCACCTGCTGCGCGTCGAGCGGGCCGAGCACCTGATCGGGCACGGGGCGACGGTCGAGTCGGCGGCCCGCACGGTCGGCTTCGAGGACGCCCGCATGCTGCGCCGCCTGCGCTCCCGCGCCCCGACGACCGCCTGAGCGCCGCGGGGCGGGCGCACGCGCCCGCCTTAGGCGGGCAGGGTGCGGGCGAGGCGGCGGGTGCCTTCCTCGAGCTGGTCGGGTGGGGCGGCGGCGTAGGTGAGGCGCAGGTGGGGGGCGGGGGGTTCGGCGGCGTACCAGGGGCGGCCGGGGAAGACGATCACCTGCTCGGCGGCGGCTCTGGCGGCGAGGGCCACGTCGTCGGTGCCGTCGGGGAGGCGTACCCAGAGGTGCAGGCCGCCGCGGGGGACGCCGACGGGGGTGACGGTCGACAGGTGGCGGCGGACCGCGTCGAGCAGCGCGTCGCGCCGGGCGCGCAGGGCCGAGCGCAGGGCGCGCTGGTGGCGGCCCCAGGCGGGGGCGGTCACGAACTCGACCGCGGCCTGCTGCAGCGGCCCGGCGACGTAGAAGTCGTCGAGCAGACGCCCGGCCCGCAGCCGCGCCCCGGCGGGGCCGCGGGCGCCGATCGCGGCCACGCGCAGGCCGGGCGCGGCGGACTTGGTCAGCGAGCGCAGGTAGACCACGTGCCCGTCCGGGTCGTCGGCGGCCAGCGGGGGCGGCGGGTCGCCGTCGATGGCCAGGTCGCGGGCGTAGTCGTCCTCGATCAGGAACGCACCGGCGGCGCGTACCGCGTCCATGACGGCCTCGCGCCGGTCGGGGCGCAGCGTGGCGCCGTGCGGGTTGGCGTACAGCGGCTGGCAGTAGAACAGGCGCGCGCCGGTCCGGGCGAACGCCGTGGCGAGCTGGTCGGGGCGCACCCCGTCGGCGTCGGCGGGCACCGGCACCACCCGCAGCCCGGCCGCCCGCGCCGCCGCCAGCGCCCCCAGGTACGTCGGCGACTCGACCAGCAGCACGTCGCCGGGCGAGCCGAGCGCGCGCAGGGCGCTCGACAGCGCGGCCTGGCCGCCGGGGCAGATCACCATGTCGTCGGCGCGCAGCCCCGCCCCGGCCTCGCGGGCGAACCAGGCGCGCAGGTCCTCGCGCCCCTCCACCGGTCCGCGCGCCCAGGCGGCGGGCTGGCGGGCCGCGCGGGCCAGGGCCGCGCCGAGCGCCGCGACCGGCTGGAGCGCCGGTTCGAGGTACCCGCCCGACAGCGCGATCGCGCCCGGCTGCGGTATCGCCAGTAACGCCTGCATCTCCCGCTCCCCCGCCGGGGCGGTGCCCAGCGCGACCGTCTGCCAGGACAGGTCGGCGGCCTGCGCGCGGGCGGGCCGGGCGGCGGCGTAGGTGCCCTTGCCGGGCCGGGCCTCCACCACGCCCTCGGCCGCGAGCTGCCGTATCGCCTGCGCGACGGTGACCGGGGAGGCCTGGTGCCGGGCGGTCAGCTCGCGCACCGAGGGCAGCTGCGCGCCGGGGGCCGCGGCACCGGCGAGCGCGCGTAGATCTTGGATAACGCGGTCGACTGCGTTACTGTTACCCATGGGAGACAAGAGTAGCGCTACTGTGCCGGCGGCGGTAACGGACCACAGCGCCGGGCTGGCGCTGGGGGCACTGGGAGTGCTGGCGTTCAGCATGTCGCTGCCCGCCACCCGCCTGGCCGTGCACGACCTCGACCCCTGGTTCGTCGCGTTCGGCCGCGCCGTCGGCGCCGGGCTGCTCGCGGCGGCGTACCTGCGGGCCACCGGCGCACCCCGGCCCACCGGACGGCAGTGGCGGCGGCTAACCGTGGTGGCCCTCGGCGTGGTGGTCGGGTTCCCGCTGTTCACCTCGCTCGCGCTGACCGCGCAGACGGCCGCGCACGGCGCCGTCGTGGTCGCCCTGCTGCCCGCGATCACCGCCGTCTTCGCGGTGCTGCGCGCGGGTGAGCGGCCGCCCCGGGCGTTCTGGCTCGCCGCCTCGACCGGGCTGGTCGCGGTGCTCGGGTTCCTGGTCGCGGGCGGGGCGGTGCGCGGCTCGCTCGAACTGCCCGACCTGTACCTGCTGGCGGCCGTGCTGCTGTGCGGGCTCGGGTACGCCGAGGGCGGCGCGCTGGCCCGCGAGCTCGGCGGCGCCCGTACCATCTGCTGGGCTCTGATCGCGGCGCTGCCCGTCACCGCGCCGGTCACCGCGCTCGCCGCGGCCGCCCACCCGCCGCACGCCACTGCGGCGGCCTGGGCCGGGTTCGGCTACCTCACCGTGATCTCCATGTTCCTGGGCTTCTTCGCCTGGTACGCGGGCCTGGCCCGGGGCGGCGTGGCCCGCGTCGGCCAGGTGCAGCTGACCCAGCCGGTGCTGACGCTGGCCTGGTCGGCGCTGCTGCTGGCCGAGCCGGTCGGCCCGGCCGCTATCGTGGCCGCCTCGGCCGTGCTCGTCTGCGTGGCGCTGACCCAGCGCACCCGCGCCGCCGGGCCGGCCCGACCCGCCGCCGCGACGGCCACCTGAGAGGAGCCGGTATGTACGTGCCCGCCCACTTCGTCCCCGACGACGCCGCCGTCGCCGAGCTGCTGGCCGGGATCGGCGCCGTCGACCTGGTCACCGCCACCGAGCAGGGCCCGGTCGCGACGCTGCTGCCGATGCTGTACGACCGCCCCGACGGCGCGCCGCACGGCCGCCTGCGCGGCCACCTGGCCCGCAACAACGACCAGTGGCGCCGGCCGGTGCTCGGCCAGGCCCTGGTGATCGTGCGCGGCCCCGACGCCTACGTCAGCCCGTCCTGGTACGCGACCAAGGCCGAGCACGGCCGCACGGTCCCCACCTGGAACTACGTCACCGCCCACCTCTACGGCGAGCTGGTCGTGCACGACGACCCGGCCTGGGTCGGCGCGCTGGTGCGCGAGCTGACCGACCGGCACGAGTCCGGCCGGGCGCACCCGTGGTCGGTCGACGACGCCCCGGCCGCGTACATCGCGGGCCAGCTGCGCGCCATCGTCGGGGTGGAGCTGGTGGTCACCCGGATCGAGGCCAAGTTCAAGCTGAGCCAGAACCGGTCGGACGCCGACATGCGCGGCGTCGTGTCCGGTCTGCACGGTGACGGTGCGCACACCGCCGCCGAGGCCGTGCGAGGGGTGGTTCGGGCCGGGGCGGATGACTAGAGTCGGTGGCTCCTGACCTCCGCGCCGAGCCCTGCGGCGCACCCCCTGGAGGAAGACCGATGACCCGTTCCACCCGCCTGCTGCTGATCATCGGTGTGATCGTCGTGCTGCTCGGCGGCGGTGCGTACGCCGGTGTGAGCCTGCTGCGCTCGCACGTGGACGACGCGATCCCGCAGGCCGACCTGTTCGGCCCGAGCGACGCCCCGTCCCCGTCGGCGCCCGGCTCGCCCAGCCCGAGCCCCAGCCCGTCCCCGGGCGCGGACATCAAGGGCCCGCTGAACATCCTGATCGTCGGCGTCGACACCCGCGAGGCGCAGAAGAGCTGGCCGGTGCACGGCGACGCCGTCATGATCCTGCACGTGAACGCCGACCTGAGCAGCGGCTACCTCACCTCGCTGCCGCGCGACCTGGTGGTGCGGGTGCCCGCGTACAAGCCGTCGAACTACGGCGGCACCGCGCGGACCAAGCTGACCCACGCGATGACGTTCGGGGCGCGGGTGCCCGGCACCGGCCGGTTCGATATGGCGCAGGGCTTCGGGCTGATGGCCAAGGCCGTCAGCGGGTACACCGGCATCGCGCGGTTCGACGCGGGGGCCGTCATCACGTTCACCGGCTACCGCGACCTCATCGACGCGATGGGCGGGGTCGACATCTACGTCGACCAGAAGGTCGTCTCGCTGCACCGGCAGCCCAACGGCAAGCTGCGGCCGCCGTGCGGCGGGTGCAGCCACGGCTACAGCGGGCCGCAGGCCGTGTACAAGGTCGGCAACATGCACATGGCGGGCTGGCAGGCGCTGGACTACGGCCGCCAGCGGTACACCACCGGCGGGGAGTACACCCGCCAGCGGCACCAGCGGCAGCTCATCGAGGCGATGGCGGCCAAGGTGTTCAGCGGCGACCTGCTCACCAGCCCCGGCCGGTTCGAGGCCATCCTGCAGGCGCTGGGCAAGACGATCGTGTTCGACGGGCGCGGCAACACCCCGTCGGCCTGGGCGTACGCGCTGCGCAAGCTGACCCCTGCCAACATCACCCTGGTCGGGCTGCCCGGCCACGGCGTCTACAGCGGCGGGAGGTACCAGGGCGAGGGGCTGGACTCGGTGCAGGCGGGCTACTTCGCCGCGCTGCGCAAGGACCAGCTGGCCGCGTGGGTGCGGGCGCATCCGAAGCTGGTCAACGTCGATCCCCGCGCCTGATTCGATAGGTTGACCGGGTGGAGACGACCAAGCAGTTGCACGTACGCAGTGCCACCGCCGCCGATGTGCCCGCGGTGGTGGCGCTGGTCGAGTCGGCGTACCGGGGCGAGTCCAGCCGGGCCGGGTGGACCACCGAGGCGGACCTGCTCGACGGGCAGCGCACCGACGCCGACGCGGTGACCGGGATGCTCGGCGGCGACGGCAGCCGGGTGCTGCTGTTCGAGCGCGACGGCGCCCTGGTCGCCTGCTGCCACGTGCAGCGCCGCGAGGGGTACGGCTACTTCGGCATGTTCTCGGTCCGCCCTGAGCTGCAGGGCGGCGGTGTCGGCCGGGCCGTGCTGGAGCGGGCCGAGCAGACCGCGCGGCAGGAGTGGTCGGCCACCGAGATGCACATGACCGTGCTGGTCCAGCGCGCCGAACTGCTGGCCTGGTACGAGCGGCGCGGCTACCGCCGCACGGGCCGGCACTACCCGTTCCCGTACGGCGACCCGCGCTTCGGCCTGCCCAAGCGCGACGATCTGGAGTTCGAGCTGCTCGTAAAGGAGCTTTGACCGGTTCCGGGGTAGGAAACCTCACCATCGTGCTACGGATGGTGGGGGTGGCGAGCACCCTCGGTTACGGTCGGTGCATGACCAACCCGATCGCCGACATCCGGGTGCCGGAGTTGGGGCGGCAGGTCGACCTGCTCGACTACCAGGACATCGACCGCAGCGCGCTCGACGTGTGCACCCTCACCCTCACCCTCCGCCAGCAGTACCGACGGGCACTGCTCGCCCGCGACGAGACGGCCGCGGCCCTCGTCCGCCACCGGGGCTGGACCCCGGCCGACGTCGCCGAGGTGATCTGCGGCCACCGCGCCCACGCCGAGCGCGCCGCCACCATCGTCGACTGGCCGGGCCTGGTCGACACGGACGGCACCGAGCAGGACCTGTACGAGCGCCAGCAGATGGTCGCCGACCTGCACGACCTGCTGGAGCGCGCCTACGACCAGGCGACCCGGCTGCTGCCCGCCGCGCGGCTGGAGCGCCACCTGCCCGAATCCGCCACCGACCGCGTCGCCCACTGCGCGCACTGGCTGCGCTTCATCGAGGGCTACCAGGCCACCAACGACGCCTCCCGCATCCTGTACGCGGCGGTCCTCGCCCGCCACCACGACTGGCCCGAGACGATGGTGGCCGACCTGGCCGGGATCACGGTCGACGAGGTACGCGCGGCGACCGCCGCCGCCGAGCAGAGCCCGCCCTCGGACGCCGACAGCATCCTGCTGGAGCGGATGGCGCAGCTGGCCTGGGCGCTGGACTACAACGTCGGGCGGCTGACCGCGCTGCGCGACGAGGCGGTGCGCGACTGCCGCGACGGCGGCGTGCCCTCGCAGGTCATCGCCGCCCACGTCGGCCTGCCCGACCAGGTCCGCGTGGCCGCGCCGGTCTGAGGCGTCACAGCTGCTTGGCGAAGCAGACCGACAGCTCCCAGGCGTCGTAGGGCGGGTAGTTGGGGATGGGTTCGAACCCGGCGCGCCGGTAGACGGCGATCGCCTCGGGTTGCCGTACCCCCGTCTCCAGCTTGAAGCGGGCGCAGCCCGCCCGCCGCGCCACCGCCTCGGCCCGGCGCAGCAGCAGCCCGGCGATGCCCCGCCCGCGCTGCTCGGGCCGCACGTACATCCGCTTCAGCTCCGCCTCGGCGCCCAGCAGCTGCACCGCGCAGGTGCCCACGGGCTCGCCGCCCGCCAGGACCAGCAGGAACACCGCGCCGGTCAGCACCTGCGGATGGTCGAGGTCGACCTCCTCGGGGTAGCGCAGGTCCATCTCGGCCTTCATCGCCGCCACCAGCGGCGCCACCCGCGGGTCGGTGCCCGCGGTCTCCACGACGGTCAGCTCGTCCACGGTCAGTTCGTCCACGGTCACGGCAGGACTCCAAGCAGTTCGAGGTGGCTGTCCAGGGTGCGCACCAGCAGCTCCGGCGGGTAGGTGTGCGGGGTGGTCACCGCGTATACGGCCAGGCCGTCCAGCAGCGCGACCAGGCCGCGCACCCGCAGGTCGAGATCGGCCGGGGGCCGCTGGTACGCCGCGCGCAGCAGCCCGGTCAGCCGCTCGATCCAGGAGGCGTGCCGCCGGTCGTGCTCGGCCCGCAGCACCGCGCTGCCGTGCGCGGCGATCAGGAAGTACGCCCACACCGTCGTGAGCAGCCGCCGCTCGTCGTCGAGCGGCAGGCCCTCCAGCAGCACCGCCCGCAGCCGCTCGCGCGGCCCGGCGCCGACCGGCAGCGCCTCGATGCGCTCGGTCATCCGCCGGTGCATGATCTCGCGGGCGTGCGCGAGCAGCGCCTCCTTGTCGGCGAAGTAGTGCACCACCCGGCCGGTGGTGCAGCCGCCCGCCTCGGCCACGGCCCGCAGGGTCAGCCCGTCGAGGCCGCGCTCGCCGACCACCCGCCACACCGCGAGCGACAGCTCCGCGCGGCGCTGATCGTGGTCGACCACCCGCGGCATCGGCGCACCTCCGTTGCATCACACCCGTTACGTAACAGCCGTTACGCTAACAGCGCGCACGGAGGATGTCCAGGCGGGGCCATAGTTGACCCATGACGAAGATCGCCGTGCTGCTCTACCCCGGCTTCACCGCCCTGGACGCGGTCGGGCCGTACGAGGTGCTCTCGCGCCTGCCCGACTCCCGGGTCGTCTTCCTCGCCCACCAGGCCGGGCCCGTCGTCGCCGACACCGGCTCACTGACGATGACCGCCGACCTCAGCCTCGCCGAGCTGCCCGAGCCCGACATCGTGGTGGTCCCCGGCGGCCTGCACGGCACCTTCGCCGCCGACCACGACCCGGTCCTGCTCAAGTGGCTGCGCACCGCCCACGCCACCAGCACCTGGACCACCTCGGTCAGCACCGGCGCGCTGCTGCTCGGGGCCGCCGGCCTGCTCGACGGGCAGCAGGCCACCACCCACTGGGCCGCCCACGACGCCCTCGCCGGCTACGGCGCCGCCTACCTGCCGCGCCGGGTGGTGCGCTCCGGCCGCCTGATCACCGCCGCCGGGGTGTCCGCCGGGCTCGACATGGCCCTGGAGCTGGCCATCCTGGTCGCCGGACCGGAGGTCGCCGAGAGCATCCAACTCGCCCTCGAGTACGACCCGCGCCCGCCGTTCCCGACCGGCTCCCCCGCCACCGCCTCACCGGAGGCGATCACCCACGCCACCGCCCTCCTCCGCAGCGAAACCCTCCCCTGACCGGAGGTAAGGAAGGGCCCCTTCTTATCGCTTTCCGTAGCGGAAGGGCCCCCTCTTAACTCCGCCGTCCGGAGCCGGCGGTCAGCCGCGGATCAGGTGGGGCAGGAAGCGGGCGGTGGTGTCGGTGATCAGGCCCGCCGTCTCGCGGATGCCCAGCCCCGCCGGCTCGCCGTCGACGACCCAGGCGCCGAGCACCGTACGGTTGCCGCCGAAGTCCGGCAGGGCGTGGAACGCCTGGTAGCACAGGCGCTCGCCCGGCTGCGCCGCCGTGCCGACGGTGTGCCCCGGCGTCACGATGCGCACCCCGGCACCCTCGCGCCCCAGCAGCGGCTTCTCCACGTAGCCGAACACCGCCAGCTCGCGCGGCCCGTCCAGGTACGCCGGGAGCAGGTTCGGGTGGCCTGGGTGCCGCTCCCACAGGATCGCCAGCAGCGCCTTGTTGGTAAGCAGCAGCTTCCAGGCCGGCTCGATCCAGATCGGACCCTGCCCGGCCAGCGCCAGGTCCAGCAGGTGCCCGCCGAACTCGTCGGCGACCAGCCACTCCCACGGGTACAGCTTGAAGATGGTGTTGATGGTCCGGTCCTGCTCGTCGACGAAGCGCCGCTGCGCCGGGTCCCAGCCGATCTCCTCCACCGGCAGCAGCGTCCCGTGCAGCCCCGCCTGCTCGGCGCACTCCTGCAGGTACGCGGCGGTGATCATGTCCTCGCCGATCTCGTCGGCCAGCGTGTACGCGAAGTGCACCGGCCCCCGCGGCAGCGACGCCGCGTGCCGCCGCCACGCCTCGACCAGCCGCTCGTGCAGCGAGTTCCACTGGTCGCACCCCGGGTGCAGCTGCTCCAGCCAGAACCACTGCGGTCCGGCCGCCTCCAGCAGCGAGGTCGGGGTGTCGGCGTTGTACTCCAGCATCTTCGCCGGGCCAGAGCCGTCGTAGCGCAGGTCGAACCGGCCGTACAGGCTGATCTCGGTATCGCGCCGGGCCCAGGACCGCTCGATCAGCTCGATCACCCGCCGGTCGGTGATGCCGAGGTCGGCGTACCGGCCGGACTCCACGACGTGCCCGGCCGCCGCCACGCACATCTCGTGCAGCTCGGCGACGACCTCCTCGAGCGTCTCCACCTCGGCCAGCCCGAACTCGTAGTAGGCGGACTCGTCCCAGTAGAGGTCGTCCTGCCCGCGCGGGACCGCGTAGACCAGCCCCTGCGACTCGACCGTCTCACGCCAGCCCTCGCGGGGCACACAGGTCACCCGGCGCATCAGCCACCACCGAAGAAGCCGCCGCCGAAACCGCCGCGCGTGTACGAACCGCCGGTCGCCTTCGTCCCCTTGCCGCCGCCGGAGCCGCCGTAGTACCAGCGGGCACCGCCGCTGCCGCTGCCGCCGCGTTCGCACCGGCTGTTGTCCACGACTGTCCTGGTCGCGTCCACGCACTGGCGCTTCTGGCCGTACGCCCCGAAGCCGCAGCAGGCCAGTGCCAGCGCCCCGATCACCCCGAAGGTCACATACTGGGACCGTTTGATGCCCCGCTTGGGCACCTGCACGGGAGACGAGCGCATACCGATCTCCCGGCGCTGGTGACGCACCGCTTTCGACCTGCGCTTCTTCTTCGTGGACGTCATGAGCGGGCACGCTACAAGGTCATCGCAAGTTGGCGGTAGTCGTGTACGGTCTGCGGCCGTGACGAACGTACTGCACGGGCTGGTCGCCGCGACCGCCTTCGCCGCCGTGGGCGTACTGCTCCTACTGGGCGGATTCCTGCTGGTAGATCTGCTGACGCCGGGTCGGCTGCGGCACCAGATCTGGACCGATCGCAACGCAAACGCCGCGATCTTCCTCAGTTCCGCGCTGCTGGGCATCGGCGCGATCTCCTTCACCTCGATCATCACCACGTACGACGACCTGATGGTCGGGCTGTTCTCGACCGCCGTTTTCGGCGCGCTCGGGCTGGTCCTGATGGCCGCGGCGTTCCTGATTGTCGATCTCGTCACACCGGGGCGCCTGGGCGAGATCCTGGTCGACAAGGACGGGCACCCGGCGGTGTGGATCAGCGCCGCCACGAACGTCTCGGTCGCCGCGATCGTCTGCGCGTCCATCTCCTGACGCGCGCGCCGCCCCTCGGGCGGCGGTGCGTGCGCGCGGTGCGTGGGTGCGTGCCGGTGCGTGGGTGCGCGCAGTTTCGGGGAAAGTGCACGAATGCGGGGCATGATTCGCGCACTTTCCCCGAAACTGCACCCAGGCACCGGCGTCGTGGCGCGAGGCCGAGGGGAGATTTCGGGATAATCGGGCGGTGGTGCCCTGGAGTGCGCGGCTGGTCGCGCGGATCGCCCCGATCGCGTGCGCGGTGCTGGCCGCCGGGGTCTTCGTCGTGACGGCCGGGTCCGAGCCCGCGCCGCCGGTGCCGGTGCTGGTCGGCGCGGGCGACATCGGCAGCTGCACCAGCAGCGGCGACAGGATCACCGCCGACCTGCTGGACGACATCCCGGGCACCGTGTTCACGCTGGGTGACAACGCCTACATGTCGGGCTCGCGCAGCCAGTTCCGCCAGTGCTACGGACCGTACTGGGGCCGCCACCGCGACCGGACCCGGCCCGTCGTCGGCAACCACGACCTGCTCACCGACGGCGGCGCGCCCTACTACGACTACTTCGGCGCCTCGGCTGGACCACGCGGCGAGGGCTGGTACTCCTACCGGGCGGGCGACTGGCTGGTGCTGGCGCTCAACTCCAGCTGCGACGCCGTCGACTGCTCGGCCGACGGGCCCCAGGCGCGCTGGCTGCACCGCGTCCTGCAGCAGGAGCAGTCCCGCTGCACGGTCGCGATGTGGCACCACCCGGTGTTCACCTCCGGCGGAATGCACCAGCCGGAGCGGCGGCTGCTGCCGGTGTTCCGCGAGCTGTACGACCACGGCGTCGACGTCCTGCTCACCGCGCACAACCACAACTACGAGCGGTTCGCTCCGCAGAACCCTGACGGCGTTCGCGACGACGCGGCCGGGGTGCGCGAGTTCGTCGTCGGCACCGGCGGGGCCTCGCTGTACCGGTTCCCGGCCGAGGCGGCGGCCAACTCCGAGGCCCGCGACGACCGCACGTTCGGCGTGCTGAAGCTGACCCTGCGCCCCGGCGCGTACGACTGGGAGTTCGTCGGCCAGCCCGGCGGCGCCTTCTCCGACACCGGCTCGGGACGCTGCCACTGAGCCGGTGGAATCGAGGACTGCCGCTATCCAGGGGTCCCTCTTCCGAGGTAGCCGGGGCGTGACCTGACATCTGCTCGGATTCGCGCTTGCCATTCACCGCCCACCGCTTCCACCGCCAGTGAGCAGCAGATCCACCAGAGGTGAATCCGGCGGGACAGTTGAGGTCCACAATGGACCGGTTTCATTCCTCCCGGGGCGCGCGCAATCTTCTTGTTCGAATTCGGCAACAGTCGATAGATTCAATCCATCAGCTACACCTAGTGATGGGAGAATCACGATGAGTCGCAAGACTGTCGTACGCCGGCTCGCGATCGCGGGCGCTGCCGCTCTGGCCATGGCCGGAGCCTCGCTGGCCGTCGCCAGCCCGGCCCAGGCCACCCCGGCCGACTGCACCGCGGTCCTCGCGGCGGCGGGCTACGGCGGCGCCGAGTACGGGGTCGCCTGCACCCTGGGCACCATCTCGTACACCCTCTGCGCCACGCCGCTCAACCTGCTCGGCGTGCCCCCGCTGACGGTCGACGTCGCGTGCCGCCTGGCCTAGGCCCGCTCGGAACGCGGTAAGCGTGCGGCCCTCGAACATCCTGGGTCCGAGGGCCGCACCGTTCCAATGTAGTTGAGCACTCACCTTTTCAGTAGCGCGGCTACTTGAGGGTGATCGTCACCGGCTTGCTGCGGTCCGAGCCGATCCGGCCGACGAGCTGGTAGTCGCCCTCGTCGGGCGAGCCGCCGTCGGGCACCCGCTGGTGCCCCCGCTTCGTGCACTTCGAACTCGACTCACCGTTCCACGCCACCTGGAAGACCCGCTCGTACCCGGGCGCGAACCTCGCCGGCAGCGTGCCGTGCGCCGGCCCGCAGTCGTCGGAGGACCAGATCTTGACGGCCCCCCGCTGCAGCCGCACCTCCTGCAGATCCGCGCCGATGTCGCGGGAGCAGGACCGCTTCGAGGAGTTCTTCACCTTCAACGTGACCGACAGCGGCGCGCCCGCGTCCAGCCTGGTCCACGCCGGCACCACGGTCACCGACAGCTCGTCGTCGGTGCACAGCTTCGGGTCGAGCTTGACCGGCCTGGGCGCCGCCCCCGCCTCGCTGGCGTAGCGCACCCGGTAGATCTTCGCCTTCGCCGCGTACGGCCCGGCCGCGGCGTCATCGGGGTACAGCGCCGTGAAGTACAGCCCGTCCGCCCCCGCCGCCAGCCCCGCCACACTCGACTTGCCGTTGCCGTTGTACTCCACCAGCGTCGTCGGCTCGCCCACCTTGCCGTCACCGTCGAAGGTGAACTCGACGATCCGCTTGCCGCGCACCTGCGGCCCCGTCGCGTACGTCGGCCCGCTCTCGGAGACGAACGCGTGGCCGAACTTGTCCTGCGGGAACCCGGCCGACTGGTTGCCGTCGCGCTGCACGAACGCGATGTTCACCGGCCCGTGCGCGACACCCCAGTTGTACAGCGCCTTCTTGCGCATCGCACTGTCACCGGCATACCACCCGTAGTCCGCGCCCCGGGTCACCCGGGCGAACCGGTCCACCGACGGCCCGTTCTCCACCGAGTAGTGCTGCCCGTCCTCAGCCCGCCAGGCACCCCCGAACGGGTTGCGGAAGCCCGACGCGAACACGTAGTCCTTGGCCTTGATCCCGTCCTTCGCGTCGTAGAACGGATTGTCCTCCGGCGCGCTGCCGTCCAGGTTCACCCGCAGCACCTTGCCCCGGAACGAGTCCAGCTTGCGCGCGGTCTTCGGCTCGAACCCGTCGGCCATGTGCACGTACAGCTTGCCGTCCGGCCCGATGGTCAGGTTCGACACCTGGTGCGAGGCCTCCTGCGCCTCATCCTTCATGTCCAGCACCGTCGTGGCCTCAGCCGCCGTGAACCCGCCGTCCTCGCTGTGGAAACGCACCACCTTCGGGTAGAAGTGCGACCCGGAGTTCGACCGGTACAGCATCGAGGCGAACACGTCACCGCTGGCCGGCTCCACCACGATGCCGGTCAGGCCGATCTCGCCGTCACCGGGCACCTTGCGGCCGCGCGGATCGAAATTCAACAGATCCTTCGCGTACGTCCCGACGGTGAAGTCCCCGCGCACCACCTTGATCTGGCCGTACAGCTCGGTCACGTAGAACATCGGCTTGCTCGGGGCGGACGCGTGCGCGGGCACCATCGCGATGTTCACCGGCAGCGAGAACCCCGACGCCACCTCCTCCACCACGTACCCGTCCTGGAACGTACGCCAGATCGGCGCCCCCGGCAGCGGCTTGAGCTGCGCATCCGTCCGGAACGTACGCACCGACCACGGCCCCCACTCGGCCGTGGCGTCACCGCTGCTGTCCCGGTGCCGGCTGCGCACCTCGAACGACGTCTCCGGCGGCAGCTCCGCCGCCCCCGCGAGCGCGCCCTGGAACAGGCCGTCGCCTAGGTGCGCGTGCAGCCGCTGCGCGCCGGTGATGCACTCGGCCGCCCAGACCCGCTCGACCTGCGCCGGAGCCACCGTCCACACCTCCCAGTCGGTGCACCGGTGCTCGTCGCGTACGTCCGGATCGGCGAACGGCTGCGCCTCCATGTGCAGGTCGGCGCCGCTGACCAGCTGGCCGTCGGTGCTGGGCTCACTGATGGTCGGCGCCAGCGGCGACGCATCCACCGGCCCGGCCGGGGCGGCCGGGCGCACCAGCGCCACGACCCCGGCAGCAGCCATGACCAGGGTGAGCAGCACCCCCTCACCAGCGAGGGCGATCTTTCGAGCGTTCATGTCCGGCGGGTTCTCCATCAGCGCGGGGGTGCCGACAACCGCGCCAGGCTACACGCCACATTCCGGACATACCCCACCAACACGCCGACCACGTCTCGGCTGGCGGGCGCTCCCCGCCCACCCCCGCCCGGAACGCGAGTGCAGTTTCGGGGAAAGTGCAGGAATCATGGCC
>NZ_JASAMB010000034.1 GCF_029948125.1 Catellatospora sp. KI3 | reverse complement strand
ATCACGAAGAGCACGGGCGTGGTCGCGGGCATCAACATCAACTGGGGCGACACGGCCCGGTTCACCCGCATCACCGCGTACGGCAGCAGCACCGTCATCTGCGACAAGTACCTCGGCGCGCCGAAGGGCAGCGAGCCCACGCACGTCGGCAGCGGCGCGGACGGGGTCAACTGCTTCTACAGCCCGTCCGACATCGTCTACCGCTGACCGAACCGCCGCGAGCTCCGGGCCATCCCTGCGGCCCGGAGCTCGCGGCTCTGTCGCCCGCGCCCGCTGTCGGGGGGGGACTACGGTGGGTCCTGAACATGATCGCGAGTTCAGGAGGAAGCGCATGACCACGCTCACCGACCGGCCCAACACCGCCCTGCTGGTGATCGACGTGCAGAACGGCGTGGTGGCCAACGCCCACGACCGCGACCACGTGATCGCCAACATCGGCGCGCTGGTCGACCGGGCCCGCGCCGCCGACGTGCCCGTCGTCTGGGTGCAGCACTCCGACGCCGACCTGGTCAAGGGCAGCGACCCCTGGCAGTACGTGCCCGAGCTGGTCCGCGCGGACGCCGAGCCGCTGGTGCACAAGAACTTCGGCGACTCCTTCGAGGCCACCGAGCTGGAGCAGGTGCTGGCCGAGCGCGGCGTCGGCCGACTGGTGGTCACCGGCGCGCAGACCGACGCGTGCATCCGCTCGACCATCCACGGGGCCTTCGCGCGCGGCTACGACGTGACGCTGGTCGGCGACGCGCACACCACCGAGGACCTCACCGCGTACGGCGCGCCCAGCCCCGACCAGGTCATCGCCCACACCAACCTGTACTGGCGGTACCAGCAGGCACCCGGCCGCAGCGGCGGCACGGTGGAGACCGCCGAGGTCAGCTTCGCCTGACCCGGCCGCGGACGGGTGGGGCGGGCCGGTGCCACGGCCGCCCCGCCCGTCGTCACGACAGCAGCAGGCCGACCGCGATCGCCGTCATGGTCAGCGCGATCACGCCGTCGAGCAGGCGCCAGGTGAGCGGCCGGGCCAGCACCGGGGCCAGCCGGTGGGCGCCCGCGCCGAGGCCGGTGAACCAGACCGCGCTGGCCAGCGCCGCCCCGACCGCGAAGACCCAGCGGAACTGCTGCTGGCTGGCCAGTCCGCCGAGCAGCAGCACGGTGTCGAGGTACACGTGCGGGTTGAGGAAGGTGAAGGCCAGGCAGGCCAGCATGGTGGCGCGCAGGGTGCTGCCGGGGCCGTTGCGGGCCTCCAGCGTCCCGGGGCGCAGCGCGCGGCGGGCCGCGAGCACGGCGTACCCGAGCAGGAACGCCGCCCCGCCCCACCGGATCGCCGTGAGCAGTCCGGGTGCGGCGGCGACGGCCGCGCCGAGCCCGCCGACGCCCACCATGATCAGCAGCGCGTCGGACAGCGCGCAGGTCAGCACCACCGCGAGCACATGCTCGCGGCGCAGCCCCTGACGCAGCACGAAGGCGTTCTGACTGCCGATGGCGACGATCAGCGCCATCGAGGTGGTGAAGCCGGCGAACAGCGAAGCGATCATGCGTCGACGGTACGGCCGCCGACCGGCTGCACTCCAGCTAATGATTCTTACCAAGCATTAGCATCGCTTACGTGGCTCTGGACTCGGCTCAGCTGGAGACCTTCGCGGCGGTCGTCCGCGAGGGCAGCTTCGACGCGGCCGCCCGCGCGCTCAACCTCACCCCCTCGGCGGTCAGCCAGCGGATCAAGGCCCTGGAGCAGTCGGCCGGGCAGGTGCTGGTCCGGCGGGCCAAGCCGTGCCAGGCGACCGAGGCCGGTGAGCCGCTGCTGCGGCTGGCCGGGCAGCTGGCCCTGCTGGAGCGGGAGGCGCTGGACACCGCGCGGGGCGGCCGGGACACCGGCTGGACCCGGGCCGCGATCGTCGTCAACGCGGACTCGCTGGCCACCTGGTTCCTGCCCGCGCTGGCCGCGCTGCCGCCGGAGCCGCGCCTGCTGTTCGACGTGCACTCCGACGACCAGGAGTACACCGCCGACCTGCTGCGCAGCGGCACCGTGATGGCGGCGGTCACCTCCCAGCACGTGCCGGTCCAGGGCTGCCGGGTGCAGCGGCTGGGCACCATGCACTACGTGGCGGCGGCCGCCCCGCGGACCCGTGCCGCCTGGTTCGCCGCCGGTGTGACCGCGCAGACCCTGGCCGCCGCGCCGATGCTGGTGCTCAACCGCAAGGACCAGCTGCAGCACCGCTTCCTGCGTACGGTGGCCAGGCGGCCGCTGGAGCCGCCGATCCACTACATCCCGGCGGTGAGCGCCTTCAACGAGGCGATCCGGCTCGGGCTCGGCTGGGGCATGGTGCCGGAGCGCTTCTGCGCCGAGGACCTCGCCACCGGACGCCTGGAACCGCTGCTGCCCGGCCACCGGGTCAGCGTCCCGCTGTACTGGCAGCACTGGCGGCTGGAGTCGGCGGTGCTCGCCGCCCTGACCGAGGCGGTCCGGGCGGCGGCCGCCACCGCGCTCGACTGAGGTCAGCCGTCGGCAGTCGTCGTCTCGCGGACCGCCGGGGCCGGGGTGAGGCCGCCGACGACCAGCGTGCGGGCACGCAGCTCGGCCTCGTACCCCTCGATGGCGGCCACGGCCTTGTGCGCGTCCTTGCCCTTCTCCCGGATCTCCTCCTCCACCGCCGACGCCCAGATGGCGTAGCCGGACATCTCCCAGTGGGTGTTGCCGGTGAGCTTGCCGGCCAGATGCGTGGCGCGCCCGGCGAAGCGCCGCGACACGTTGCTGAGCTTCTCGTCGAACCCCATGACCGCCTCCCGGTCCTCGGCACCGCTGTCCTTCACCCGGAATCGTGCGCGGCCACGCCGACGCACGCAGCCAAATCGTGAAATTGCGTCGATTCGCGCGTAGAATTCTCGCTGAAGGACCCGGTCCCCCCACGCGGTGCGGGCGGTGCCGGGCGTCGGAATCCTCGGTACGGAAGAGGACGGAGCGGCGGAGATGGCCTGGCTGAAGCTTGCGGCGCACGGCCTGACGGACGGGGCGACCCCGTGAACGCGGCCGCCATCCGGCTGCCCGGCGGAGCGGGCAGCGCGGCGATGGCACGACACTTCGTGCGTACCCAGCTGAGCGCGTGGGCGCTGGCCGACGCGGGCGGGGACGCGCTGATCCTCACCTCCGAACTGGTCGGCAACGCCGTCCTGCACGGCGGCGGCGCGGTCGCGATCCGGCTGGTGCGCACCGACTCCGGCATCCGCATCGAGGTCACCGACCGGGAGCCCCGGCCGCCCGTCCCCCGCCCCGCCGGGGTCGACGGCGGGTTCGGGCTGGGCCTGGTGCAGCGCCTGTCGGCGGACTGGGGCGTCGTGCCGGGCCGTACCGGCAAGGTCGTGTGGCTGGAGTGCGCCCTGTCCTGAGCCGGGCGGCCGTCCCGACCCGGTGACCGCGGTCACGCGGCGGTCGGCGGAATCTTCGCGCGGGCCGCAACCGGATGCCGGGGGATGCCGTGTAGTCCGCGTCCGGCCCGACGGGGGCCGGCACGAAACGGACGAGGACGACCTCGAATGGACGCGACAGCACGGGTGACCACGGCGCCACCGGCGCCCGGTACCCTTCGTCGACCTGGGGAAATGCCTCCCACGGGCACGGGGAAGGCAGGCATGGGGCACGACTTCGACGAGTTGTACGCGGCGCACTTCACCTCGGTGACGACGCAGCTCTACGCGTACCTCGGGGACCGGCAGGAGGCGCAGGACGTCACGCAGGAGGCGTTCTGCCGGGCGCTGGTCCGGTGGAAGGACATCTGCGCGTACGACGACCCGGTCGCCTGGGTGCGCCGGGTCGCCTGGAACCTGGCCACCTCCCACTTCCGCCGGTTGAAGGTGGCCGCCGCGTTCCGGCGCCGCCACCGGGAGGAGCACGTCGACGCACCGAGCGCGGACCGGGTCGCGCTGTTCGCGGCGCTGCGCACGCTGCCGCCGCAGCCCCGGCAGGCCGTGGTGCTGCACTACCTGGCCGACCAGTCGGTCGCCGACATCGCCCAGTCGATGCGGGTGTCGACCGGCACCGTGAAGTCGTGGCTGCACCGGGCGCGTACGGCCCTGGCCGGGCAGCTGTCCGCCCCGAACGCCGAGGAGGTCCGCAATGCCTGAGCTCACCGAGTCCGACCCGATGGCCGAGGCCTTCTTCCAGTTCCGGATGGAGGCCCCGCACGAGGTCGCGGTGCCGGGGGCGGCGGCGGTCCGCCGTACCGTCAAGCGCCGCCGCACGGCACGCATGACGGCGCTGTCCGTGGTGGCCGGACTGGTGCTGGCGGCGGGCGGCTACGCCTTCGGCGCCGGAAGCGGGTCCGGGCAGGTCGATCCGGCCGCCCCCACGTCGACCCGGCCGCTGACCGACGATCAGCTGCAGGCGCTGGGCGTGCAGGCGCTGGGGCTGCTCGGATACACCCCTGAGCACACCCGGCCGGGCATGATGTTCGGGCCGGTCAGCGCGGGCAGCAACGGCTTCACGTACAGCTTCGCGGCGCCGAGCGGGGCGCCGATGCCCGCCGGCGAGTACCAGCTGCGGGCGGTCTGCCTCGGCGGGGTCGGCGAAGTGCGGGTGCGGTGGCAGGCTCCGGACGGGCGCACCGACGTCATGGTGCCCTGCGACGCGACGATCGCCGACCGGCCGATCGTGCTGACCGTCTCCGGCGAGGTGACCATCACCCTGCGCGGAGACGACCAGGCCGCCGGACACGCCGGCATTGCGGTCACCCTGACCAACCCCAACGTCGTCCGGGTGAAGCAGTTGCTCGCCGTCGACCGGGGCGAGTACTACGCCAGCACCTTCGGCGAGCTGGAGACGTCGGTCCGCGACCTCGACAACACGGTCACCTCGGGGCCGGTGCGGATGGACGTCTTCTGCGCGGGTTCGGGCGCGGTAACCGCCCGGCTGAGCCTCGGCGCCTCGTCGGACACCGCCCACCTGCTGTGCAACGGCCAGGCGCAGATGGTCACGCTGCGGCTGCCCGCCGGCGCCCGGGGCGAGTCCCTGATCCTGGACCTCGAACCCGACGCCGAAGCCCGGCTCGCGTCGGCGTTCGCAATGCGCCTCTACCGGGAGTGAGCGGTCCGCCGGGCCGGTCGCGACAGGATGCGACCGGCCCGGCGGCGGCTCAGCGGGGCAGTTCCTGGCCGGTGAGCTCGGCGCAGAGGGCCAGCAGGCGGTCCTGCACCGACTCGTCGTAGGCGGCCGGATTGGCCTTGAGGTCCTGGCGGCGCTTGAGGTAGCGGCCGGTGAACCCGATCTCCGCCTCCGGCGCCGTGGCCAGCCACACCTGCGTCTCGGCGCCGTCGGGCAGCTCGTCGGTGGCGTTCGGGCCGCCCATCCGGGTCTTGATCCAGCCCGGGTCGACGGCGTTGCTCAGGGTGCCCGGCCACAGCCGGGCGACCGCGAAGGCGAGCACGACGTCGTACATCTTCGAGTCGCTGTAGGCCTGCATGCCCTGCCAGGGCCTGTGCGTGTACTGCGGGTCGGCGAAGTCGGGGCGGCCGCCCGCCTCCAGGCCGGAGGTCAGGTAGACCAGGCGGCGCGGTGGCGGCATGAGCGCGGTCAGCAGGTACGGCGCGAGCACGTTGATCGCGAGGATCCGCTCGATTCCGTCCGGGGTGGCCTCCCGCCGCGCCGCCCCGCCGCCGACGCCCACGTTGTGGATCACCGCGTCGTACGGTCCGAGGGCGTTCGCGGCCAGGGCCAGTGCCCGGATCCGGGTCAGCTCCGACACGTCGCCCACGACCACCGCCGCCGCGTCCGGCACCGCCGTGCGGACCTGCGCCGCCCGCGCCTCGCTGCGCGCGTGCAGCACGACGCGGTGGCCGCCGCGCAGCAGCGCCCGCGCCGTCTCCAGGCCGATGCCGTCGGCCGACCCGGTCACGAAAACACTGCTCATGGCTACCTCCGTGTGCTGGAGTGAAAACCGTACCGATGTGGTTTGGGTCACGCTCACTGCGGGTACTCGCCGCAGGCGTCTGAGTGACCATCGGACAGGCGCGGCAGCGACGAACCCTCCGGGAGGCACGATGAGGGCAGGGCACCCGACCCCCACCGCGGTGGCGCAGCATCAGGAAGCGATCCCCTCGGCCGGGGATCTGCTCGCGGATTGGGCCGCCGACGGCGGCTGTGTGTGCGTACGCGTGCTCACCTGCGGTGACGTGGTCGCCGTGCACAGCCTCTACCCGGGCATGGGCCCCGGGTTCACCGGCTTCGACATCTTCCGGCTGGCCGAGGGGGTGCCCGCCGAGCACTGGAGCGCGCTGCAGCCGGTGGCGGTGCCGGGCGGCCAGGCCGAGATCGCCGGCCCGCGTACGGTGCAGCAGCCGCGCCAGTCCTCGACCAGCCGCCGCGTGGTCGACTACCTCGTCGACAACGTGCTGGTCCCGCGCGACTACGAGCACCTGTGCCGGTTCGTCACCACCGGCCTGGTGCAGCACCGCCCCGGCGTGGACGACGGGATCGGGGCGCTGTGGACGCAGCTGCGCGACCAGGACATCCGCTACCAGCGGCGGCACCTGACGGTGGCCGACGGCGAGTTCGCGCTGACCGTGTGCACGGGCACCGTGGCCGGCGAGCCGACCGCCTTCTACGACTTGTTCCGCCTCGAGCACGCCATGATCGCCGAGCACTGGGGCGTGCTGTCCGGGGTCCCGGAGCGGATGCCCTACTCCGAGGCGTTCCCGCCGTACCCGAGCGGCACCGACCCGGTCGCGACGGCGAATCTCACCCCGGCGGTCACCGGCTGAGTGCCGTACAGTACGCCGGTGGCTGAACCCATCCGGTACGCGGTGATCGGGCGCGGCTGGCGCGCGCAGTTCTTCTTCAAGCTGGCGGCGCTGATGCCGGACCGGCTCCAGGTAACCGGGGTGATGACCCGGTCGGCGCAGGCGGGCGCCGAGGTGGCCGCCCAGTGGCGGCTGCCGGTGGTCCAGGACCTGTCCGACCTGCTGCGCACCGGCGACCCCGAGTTCGTGATCACGTCCGTCCCCTGGGACGTCAACCCCGGCCTGGTCGAGACGCTGGTCGGGCGGGGTCTGCCGGTGCTGTCGGAGACCCCGCCCGCGCCTGACGTGGCCGGCCTGCGCAGGCTCTGGGACGCCATCGGCGCTACCGGCCTGGTGCAGGTCGCCGAGCAGTACCTGCTGCTGCCCGACCACGCCGCCCGGCTGGCGGTGCTGCGCTCCGGCGCGATCGGCACGCCGACCTCCGCGCAGGTCTGCTCGACGCACGGCTACCACGCGGTGTCGATCCTGCGCGGCATGCTCGGCGTCGGCCTGGGCCCGGCGAGCGTGCAGGCGCGCGCGTTCACCGCCCCGCTGGCCGACCCGCTGGCCCCCTCCGGCTGGCGCGACGACGCCACCCCGCGCCCGGCCACCACCACGCTGGCCACCATCGACTTCGGCGACGGCCGCAGCGGCCTGTACGACTTCACCGACAACCAGTGGTGGAACCCGCTGCGCAGCCGCCGCCTGGTGGTCCGGGGCAGCCTCGGCGAGCTGGTCGACGACCGGGTGGTGCGGCTGCTGGACCACCGGCCGGTCGAGTCGGAACTGCGCCGCCGCCACAGCGGACGCGACCTCAATCTCGAGGGCTTCGACCTGGACCACGTCAGCTACGACGGGCGGGTGGTGTACCGCAACGCCTACGCCGGGGCCCGGCTGTCCGATGAGGAGATCGCGATCGCGTCGATCCTGGAGGCGACCGGCCGCTGGTGCCGCGACGAGGGCGAGCCGCCGTACCCGCTGGCCCAGGCCTGCCAGGACCACCTGCTCAGCCTCGCCATCGACGAGTCCGCCCGCACCGGCCAGCCCGTGTCGGTCCCCACCGCCCCCTGGACCTCCTGAGGTAAGGAAGGGCCCCTTCTTATCGCTTTGCGACGTAGAAGGGCCCCTTTTTAACGGCGTTCTCAGCTTTGACGGCGCCTGCGGCCGTGAGCAGGCGCCGGACCTCATCGGCAGGACCCGGCGCCCGCCTACGCGAGGGTGCGTTAAGAAGGGGCCCTTCTACTACGGAAAGCGATAAGAAGGGGCCCTTCCTTTCCTCAGGGGGTGGGTGGGTTCGGGGAAAGGGGCGCGGGTCGCTGGGAGGCGCGCATAGCGTGGGGGCGTGCGGGTCGAGGAGCTGGAGCGGGTGGGCGCCGAGCAGGTGCGGCTGTCGCGGGCCAGCGTCGGCGACACGCTGCGGGTGGCCGCCACGGTGCTGCTGCCGACGGTGGCGCAGGGCCTGGTCATCCGGCGGCGGCTGGTCACGCTGGCCGGCCGCTGGTGGCAGCCGGACGCCCGAGCGGTGCGGCTGATGCAGCGGCTGCGCGGCCGGTACGGCGGCGGCGCGCTGCTGCTGCGCAACCCGGGCCGCTGCTGGGCGCTGGCGCTGTCGACCGACGCGGTGCGCACGGTGCTGGCCGAGACCGAGCCCTACAGCCCCGCGAGTACTGCGAAGATCGCCGCGTTGTCGCACTTCCAGCCGCACGGGGTGCTGATCACCCGGGGCGCGCTGCGGGCGCCGCGCCGGGCCGTCAACGAGCTGGCGCTGGACACCGACCTGCCCGTACACCACCTCGCCGGGTCGATCACCGCGAAGATCGACGAGGAGATCGGGCCGCTGCGCGACCAGCTGGGCGGGCGGCTGGGCTGGGACCGGTTCGCCGCGGCGTACTGGCGGGCGGTGCGGCGCATCGTGCTCGGCGACGGCGCCCGCGACGACGACGAGCTGCTGGACCTGCTGGCGATGCTGCGCCGCGACGCCAACTGGGCGGGCCTGCGACCGCGGCAGGACCGGCTGCGGCTGCGGTTCCGGCGGCGGCTCGACACCCACCTGGCCCGGCGCGAACCCGGCAGCCTGGCCGCGCTGCTGCCCCCGCCCGAGCCGGTGGTGGACCCGTACGGGCAGGTCCCGCACTGGCTGTTCGCCTACGACGCCGCCGGGGCGACCGTGTTCCGCACCCTGGCGATGCTCGCCACGCACCCCGCCCAGCGGGTATGGGCCGCCGCGGACCTGCGCCCCGGCGAGTCACCGCACCGGCTGCCGCGGCTGCGCGCCTGCGTGCTGGAGACGCTGCGGCTGTGGCCGACCACCCCCGCGATCCTGCGCGAGAGCGGCGGGCCGACCCGCTGGGACGGCGGCCGACTGCCCGCGCGCACCTCGTTCCTGGTGTACGCCCCGTTCTTTCACCGCGACGACCAGACCCTGCCGTACGCGCACCGGTTCGAACCGGCGCGCTGGATCGACGGCGACGGCCACGACGAGTGGTCGACCGTGTCGTTCAGCGCCGGTCCCGGCCGCTGCCCGGGGCGCAACCTGGTGCTGCTGACCACCACGGCGATCCTGGCGGCGCTGCTGCGCGAGCGCGAGCCGCGGCTGCTGTCGTACCCGACGCTGAGCCCGGACCGGCCGCTGCCGGTCGGCCTGGACCACTTCGGGCTGCGGTTCCGCCTCGCCGAGTAGCGGCCGGGCAGGTCAGGCCGGGATGTCGACCCGGACCCAGACCACCTTGCCGTCGCTGATCAGCAGGCTGCCCCAGTCGGAGGCGAGCGCCGTCACCAGCTCCAGGCTGCTGCCGGGGTCGTCGGGTCCGGGCACCTGCGGCAGGAACGGGTCGCCGTCACGTACGGCCACGTAGACGCTGCCGCCCCGGCGCCGCACGCTCACCCGCAGCCGGGTGCGCGCGTGCACCACCGCGTTGGCGGTCAACTCGGAGGTCAGCAGCCGCACCAGCTGCGCCAGCCGCGGCGCGCCGAACTCGCGGCAGGCCTGCGCGGCCAGGTCGCGGGCGGCGGCGCAGCTGCTGGGCAGCGGCGGCAGGTCGATGGCCCGGCGCAGCGACAGGGGCAGGTCGTTCGCGGCGGCCGTGGCCGCCGCGACGTCGTCGTACAGCATGATGCCGTCGTCGGACGGCAGCGCCAGCCCGGGGGCGCTGACCAGCAGCGGCGCGCCCGGCCAGCGCTGGGCGCCGCGGGCCATCCCGTCCAGCCAGCTCGCCAGGCGGTCGTCGGCGCAGGTCGTCTCGGCCAGATCGAGGATCACGGCGTCCGGCTGCTCGGCCAGGCAGTCGGTGAGCGCGGCACCGACGTGGATCACCGTGGAGTCGTCCAGGGTGCCCGCCACCGCGATCTCCGCGATCGGCAGGTGGCACCGGACATGGCACACCAGCGTCGACATGTCTCCTGGATTCCCCGGGGCGGCACGCGGTTAATCCCGCATCGACGAGGTTAACGACCGAACGCCCGGCGCGGTCCCGCACGGTCGCTCACCCGACGCCGCGGGGAGCGCCACCTCCGGGCTGATCGACGTCGATCCAGGTCACGACGCCGACGACCCGCTCGGCCTCCACCACCGGCAGCCGGTGCAGCGCGTGCGAGCGCATCAGGCGCACCGCCTCGCCGACGCCGTCCTCGGCGTGCACCGAGACCACGTCCTGCTTGATCAGGTCCTCGGCGATGGTGTTGTGCGGATCGAGGTCGTCGGCCAGCGCCAGGACCAGGTCCCGGGAGCTGACCACCCCGAGCAGCTTGTCGTCGTCGGTGACCAGCACGTCCTCGATGCCGTGCTCGCGCATCAGGCGGGCTATGTCGACCATCGGAGCCTGCCGGTCCACGTGGATCGGCGCCCCGGTCATGACGTCACGGACCATGAGAATGTCCACGGGCCACCCCCTCGCACCCCACGATACGGAAGAACGCCGGCCGGATGGCGGTGATCCGCCATCCGACCGGCGCCGTGGGGCGCGGTGCCCGGGTTACTCGGTGACCGCCGCGGCGAACTGCGCCTCGTAGAGGCGGGCGTACGCGCCGCCCGCGGCGATCAGCTTGTCGTGCGAGCCGTGCTCGACGATCGAGCCGTGCTCCATCACCAGGATCACGTCGGCGTTGCGGATGGTGGAGAGCCGGTGCGCGATGACGAAGCTGGTCCGGCCCTGGCGCAGCGAGCCCAGGGCCCGCTGGATCAGCACCTCGGTACGGGTGTCGACCGAGCTGGTCGCCTCGTCGAGGATGAGGATGCTCGGTTCGGCCAGGAACGCCCGCGCGATGGTGAGCAGCTGCCGCTCGCCGGCGCTGACGTTGGTGCCCTCCTCGTCCAGCACCGTGTCGTAGCCGTCGGGCAGCGTACGCACGAACCGGTCCACGTGCGTCGCCTTCGCCGCCGCCACGATCTGCTCGTGGCTGGGGTCGTGCGCGCCGTAGGCGATGTTGTCGGCGATGGTGCCGCCGAACAGCCAGGTGTCCTGCAGCACCATGCCCATCTTCGAGCGCAGGTCCTCGCGGGTCATCGCGTTGACGTCGACGCCGTCCAGGGTGATCCGGCCGCCGTCCACGTCGTAGAAGCGCATCAGCAGGTTGACCAGCGTGGTCTTGCCCGCGCCGGTCGGGCCGACGATGGCCACCGTGTGGCCCGGCTCGACCGTCAGCGACAGGTCTGTGATCAGCGGCTTGTCCGGGGAGTACGAGAACGACACGTGCTCGAAGCTCACCTGCCCGCGTACCGGGTCGACCTTGGCGGCCGGGACCGGCTCGGGGCTCTGCTCGGGGGCGTCGAGCAGCTCGAACACCCGCTCGGCCGAGGCCACACCCGACTGCACCAGGTTGGCCATGGCCGCGACCTGGCTCAGCGGCTGGCTGAACTGGCGCGAGTACTGGATGAACGCCTGCACGTCGCCGATCGACAGCGACCCGGTGGTCACCCGCAGCGCGCCGACGACCGCGACCAGCACATAGTTGAGGTTGCCGATGAAGAACATGGCCGGCTGGATCAGCCCGGAGATGAACTGCGCCTTGAAACCCGCCGTGTACAGCGCCTCGTTGTGCTCGCGGAACTGCTCGGCCGCCTCGGCCTGCCGCCCGAACACCTTCACCAGCGAGTGCCCGGTGTACATCTCCTCGATGTGCCCGTTGAGCTTGCCGGTGACGCCCCACTGGGCGATGAACTGCGGCTGGGCCTTCTTGCCGATGCGCATCGTGACGTACACCGACAGCGGCACGGTGACCAGGGCGATGACCGCCAGCAGCGGCGAGATCCAGAACATCATCGCCAGCACGCCGACGATGGTGAGCACCGCGTTCATCAGCTGGCTCAGCGACTGCTGCATGGTCTGCGCGACGTTGTCGATGTCGTTGGTCGCCCTGCTCAGCACCTCGCCGCGCTGCTGCCCGTCGAAGTAGCTCAGCGGCAGCCGCGACAGCTTGTGCTCCACCTGCTCGCGCAGGTTGTAGACGGCCCGCTGCACCACGGTGGTGATGAGCCGGAACTGGAACAGCGAGAAGATCGAGGCGGCGGCGTACACGGCCAGCGCCACCAGCAGCACCCGGCCGATCGCGTCGAAGTCGATGCCCTTGCCGGGCACCATGTTCATCCCCGAGACCATGTCGGCGAGGTTGTCGTTGCCTTCGGCGCGCAGCCCGGCGACGACGTCGGTCTTGCTGACGCCGGGCGGCATCCGCTTACCGAACCAGCCCTCCACGATGATGTTGGTGGCGTGGCCGAGGATCTTCGGACCCACCACGGACAGCCCGACGCCGGTGACACCCAGCGCCACCGCCAGCCACACCAGCGCCCGGTACGGGTTGAGCAGGCGCAGCAGCCGGCGGCCGGACTCCTTGAAGTTCAGCGCCTTGGACATGGACGGGCCCGCCATCATGGCGGCCGGGCCGAAACGGGGACCGCTGTCGCGGCGGGGCGCGGGGGCCGTCATGCCGCTTCCTCCTCGGTGAGCTGGGACAGCACGATCTCCCGGTAGGTCACGTTGCTGTTCATGAGTTCGGCGTGGGTGCCGGCCCCCACGACCTGCCCGTCGTCGAGCACGACGATGCGGTCGGCGTCGCGGATGGTGTTCACCCGCTGGGCCACGATCACCACGGTGGACTCGGACGTCTCCCGTGCCAGCGCGGCCCGCAGCGCGGCGTCGGTGGAGTAGTCCAGCGCCGAGAAGGAGTCGTCGAACAGGTAGATCTCCGGGCGGGCGACGAGGGCGCGGGCGATCGCCAGGCGCTGGCGCTGGCCGCCGGAGACGTTGGTGCCGCCCTGGGAGATCGGAGCGTTCAACTGCTCGGGCATCGCCTCGACGAAGTCGCGGGCCTGCGCGGTCTCCAGCGCCTGCCACAGCTCCTCGTCGGTGGCGTCGGACTTGCCGTAGCGCAGGTTGCTGGCGACCGTGCCGGAGAACAGGTACGGCTTCTGCGGCACGAACCCGACCGCCCGCGACAGCGCCTGCGGGTCGAGGTCGCGCACGTTCACGTCGTCGACCAGCACCGTGCCGCCGGTGGCGTCGAACAGCCGCGGCACCAGGTTGAGCAGCGTGGACTTGCCGCTGCCGGTGCTGCCGATGATGGCGGTGGTCTCGCCCGGCCGGGCGACCAGGTCGATGCCGCGCAGCACCGGCTCCTCGGCGCCGGGGTAGCTGAACTCGACGTCGCGCAGCTCCAGGTGCCCCCGTACGCCGCCGTCGAGCTGCCGCGGCGCGCGGGGCGGCGCGACGCTGGACTCGGTGCCGAGCACCTCCTGGATGCGCTCGGCGGACACCTCGGCCCGCGGGATCATGACGAACATGAAGGTGGCCATCATGACCGCCATCAGGATCTGCATCAGGTAGCTCAGGAACGCCGTCAGGGCGCCGATCTCCATGCCGCCGCTGTCGATGCGGTCCGCGCCGAACCACATCACCGCCACCGTCGAGATGTTGATGATGAGCATGACCAGCGGGAACATCGAGGCCATCAGTTTGCCGACGGCCAGCGACACCTTGGTCAGGTCCGTGTTGGCCTCGGCGAAGCGCTCCTGCTCGCGCTTGTCGCGCACGAACGCCCGGATGACCCGGATGCCGGCGATCTGCTCGCGCATGACCCGGTTGACGCTGTCGATGTTGACCTGCATCATCCGGAACAGCGGGCGCATCCGGACCACGATGGTGCCGATGCCCAGCACCAGGGCCGGGATGACCGCCAGCAGCAGCCCGGACAGCTGCAGGTCGAGGTTGAGGGCCAGCACGATGCCGCCGACCATCATGATCGGCGCGGAGACCATCATGGTGAACGTCATCAGGGCCAGCATCTGGACCTGCTGCACGTCGTTGGTGGTCCGCGTGATCAGCGACGCCGGTCCGAAGTGGCCGACCTCGCGGGCGGAGAAGTCCTGCACCCGGGCGAAGATCGCGGCCCGGATGTCGCGGCCCAGGGCCATCGAGGTCTGCGCGCCGTAGTACACCGCGCCGGTGGAGCAGACGATCTGCACCAGCGACACCGCGAGCATCAGCGCGCCGATGCGCAGGATGTAGCCGGTGTCGCCGAGGACCACGCCCTTGTCGATGATGTCGGCGTTGAGGGTGGGCAGGTAGAGGGTGGCGATGGTCTGCACCAGCTGGAGCAGCACCACCAGGGAGATTTGTCGCCAGTACGGCCGCAGGTGGCGGCGTACGAGTCGGATCAGCATGCGGGCTCTTCCTTGACTTCGGGGTACAGCACACCGTCGAGGACGACGCTGACGACTTCCTCGACGGGCAGGTTGTCGACGCGGTTACTGAACATGATCATGGAGGTGAGCACCGAGGCGACCGCGTCGGCGGGCAGCCGCAGCCGATGCTGGTCCGGTGCGATCAACTCGGTCAGCGCGTCGAC
The DNA here is from genome assembly GCF_029948125.1 of Catellatospora sp. KI3. GTDB lineage: Bacteria > Actinomycetota > Actinomycetes > Mycobacteriales > Micromonosporaceae > Catellatospora. The sequence continues at coordinate 39,859 of NZ_JASAMB010000034.1, read as the reverse complement.
GACACGCGGGAAGCCGTCGCGCGCGTCCGGCACGCTAACCCCGGCGGGCAGGCCGCCGCTGCGCATCGCGATCATCAGCGGCATGTTCTCGCGGAACCGCTGGCCGAGGACCTTGACCGCGGTCCTGAGCCGGAACCGCAGGTCCGGCACGCCGCTGAGGGCGCGCAGTGCCGCGACCGTGGGGGCATGGTCGAAGGCCTGCGCCAGGGCGGCGGCCAGCAGCGCGGCCTTGTCCGGGAACACCCGGAAGAGGGTGCCCTCGGCCACACCGGCACACTCGGCGATCCGGCGGGTGCTCACGTGCAGTCCTTCGGCACGCAGCAGGGGCAGCGTGGCCGCGATGATCGCGGTCCGCCGTTCTTCGGGGGCCAGGGGTGCCACACGGCGCCGGGGGGAGGCGTCAGTCACGGCGCAGAGACTAAATGAGTGAGCACTCACTCCGCAACCGGGTCCCCCGCCCCTCGCCTTGAACAGACGTTGGCCTATCTCATCGAGAATGATCTCCGTGAATCCGATGAGACAGGCCAACGCCTATGGCAAGACGGGGACGGCGGGCCGCCGCCGGGCACCGGTCGCCGGAGCGGGCGGGCGGGGCGGCGGGTGGGGGGCGGCGGGCGCGCCGGTCAGGAGGTCGAGCGGGCGTCGGCCTTGCGGCCGAACAGCAGGGCGTCCAGCGACCAGGCACCGGGGCCCAGCACCGCGATCAGCAGGAACGACCAGCAGAACATGGCCGCGAGCTCGCCGCCGTTGTTCAGCGGCAGCAGCGACATGGGCTGGTGCACCACGAAGTACGCGTACGCCATGGAGCCGGAGCAGATGAGCGCGGCGACCCGGGTGCCGAGACCGGCCACCACCAGCAGCCCGCCGACGAACTGGATGAGCGCGGCCCACCAGCCGGGCCAGGCGGCGAACTCCACCGCGCGCCCCGTACCCCGGGCGCCGCCGAAGGCGCCGAACAGCGATGACGCTCCGTGCAGCGTGAAGAGCAAACCGAGCACCAACCGGAACAGCGTGGTGGTCAGCTCGGGCAGACGTCCGTTGGACACAGCGAAACCCCTTCGTTCCATTCATCACCGCCGATAGTGATGATTATCGATGAGATTACGCACGAGCCAGGGCAGCGTGAAGCGCCGACTACGTCGAATGCGTTGACTCTGCCCAGAAAACGCGCCCGTCGATCCGACGGACTGCGCGACCACACCGCCCCGGGCGGCGCACGTACGCACAGCATCGGACGCCGGTGGAACGCCGGACAACTTCAAAAATGCTGCGATTGTGCCGTTTCTGGGGGGTTGACGACCGGTTCAGGCGGCGGTGACCCGGCCCGCCTCCACCGTCAGCAGCCGGTTGGTCCGCACCGCCGCCAGCATCTGCCGGTCGTGGGTGACCAGCAGCAAGGTCCCCTGGTACGACTCCAGCGCCGACTCCAGCTGCTCGATCGCCGCCAGGTCCAGGTGGTTGGTGGGCTCGTCGAGCACCAGCAGGTTCACCCCGCGCGCCTGCAGCAGCGCCAGCGCCGCCCTGGTGCGCTCCCCCGGCGACAGCGTCGCGGCCGGCCGCAGCACGTGCGCCGCCCGCAGCCCGAACTTCGCCAGCAGCGTACGCACGTCAGCCGGGTTGAGCTGCGGCACCTCCGCCTCGAAGGCGTCGACCAGCCGCTGCTCGCCCAGGAACCGGTCGCGGGCCTGGTCCACCTCGCCGACGACCACCCCGGGCCCGAGCGAGGCCAGCCCGGAGGCCAGCGGCGCCCGGCCGAGCAGCGCCCGCAGCAGCGTCGACTTGCCCGACCCGTTCGGGCCGGTGATCGCGACCCGGTCCGCCCAGTCGATGCGCAGGTCGACCGGCCCGAGCGTGAACGCGCCCTGCTCCACCACGGCCGCGTTGAGGGTGGCCACCACGGCGCCCGAGCGCGGGGCGGCGGCGATCTCCATGCGCAGCTGCCACTCCTTGCGGGGCTCCTCGACCTCCTCCAGGCGCTCGATCAGCCGCTCGGTCTGGCGTGCCTTGGCGGCCTGCTTCTCCGTCGACTCGGTCCGGAAGGCGCGACCGATCTTGTCGTTGTCACCGGCCTTGCGCCGGGCGTTCTTGACGCCCTTCTCCATCCACGAGCGCTGCAGCCGGGCCCGCGCCTCCAGCGAGGCCCTGGTGTCGGCGTACTCCTCGTAGTCGTCGCGGGCGTGCTGGCGGGCGATCTCGCGCTCCTGCAGGTAGGACAGGTAGCCGCCGCCGTACAGGTGCACGCGCTGCTGGTGCAGGTCCAGCTCCAGGACCTTGTTGACGACCCGGGTCAGGAACTCGCGGTCGTGGCTGACCAGCACCGTGCCGGCGCGCAGTTCGGTGACGAAGCGCTCCAGCCGCTCCAGGCCCGCCAGGTCGAGGTCGTTGGTCGGCTCGTCCAGCAGGAAGATGTCATACCGGCTGAGCAGCAGCGACGCCATGCCCGCCCGCGCGGCCTGGCCGCCGGACAGCGAGGTCATCGCGTGGTCGAGGTCGACGTCCAGGCCCAGTTCCGCCGCGACCGCCTCGGCCCGCTCGGGCAGGTCGGCGCCGCCGAGCGCGAGCCACCGCTCCAGCGCCTCGTTGTACCGGTCGTCGGCGCCCGGAGCACCCTCGCCCAGCGCCTGCGCGGCCGCGTCCAGCTCCCGCTGCGCCGCGGTGACCCCGGTACGCCGCTCCAGGAAGTCGCGCACGGACTCCCCCGGCCGGCGCTCCGGCTCCTGGGGCAGGTGCCCGACGTTGGCCGTCGGCGGGTTCAGCACCAGCGAACCGGCCTCCGCCGGGGCCAGCCCCGCCAGCAGCCGCAGCAGCGTCGACTTGCCCGCCCCGTTGACGCCGACCAGGCCGATCACGTCGCCCGGCGCCACCACCAGGTCGAGATCGCCGAAGAGGACGCGCTCACCGTGCCCGGCCGCCAGACCCCGGGCCACCAGCGTGGCGCTCACCAGACACCGCCGTCGACTGTCACGCCCCGCAGCCTAACCGCCACCCCGCCCCGCCCCCCGGCCCGCCTCCACCGGTCGATCATGAACCTGTGGCACGGCTCGGCGGCGGGTCAGGCGCACAATTTCATGATCGTCTTGGGTACGCCGACGCCCGGCGGCCGCGGTGACGGCTGCCGGGCGCGACGCGGACGTCAGGCGCTGGGCGGGGCGTCGCTGATGTCGGCCAGTGCCGAGTTCGGGTCGCGGTCGACCGCCAGGTCGCCCAGGGACACGATCCCCACGGCGCGCCCGTCGGCGGTGACCGGCAGGCGGCGCAGCGCGTGCTCGCGCATCAGGTCGACTGCCGCGGTCACCGGCTCGTCGGCGCCGACCATGACCAGGCGGTCGCTGACGATGTCGTGCAGGTGCACGCTGGCGGGCTCCCGCCCGCCGGCCAGACCCCGCACCACGATGTCGCGGTCGGTGACGATGCCCTCCAGGCGGCCGTCGGCGTCGAGCACGAGCACGTCGCCGATGTTGCGCTGGGACATCTGCTCCGCCGCCTCGATCAGGCTGGCGGTGTCCGGCAGGCACACCGGGTTGGCGGTCATCACGTCGCGGACCAGCTGTGCTGTGGTCACGTTGCACCCCCTCGGGATGGTTGGTACGGATTGTCACCGTTACCCTTCCCGCCCCGCTCACCCGCAAACCCCTCCCCGTCCCGGGACTTGCCTCCCGCCCCAGGCCACCCGTGGGCGCAGTTCCGCGTTCACGCCCGTGAGCAGGGTGATTCCTCCAGGATGGGGAAGGACGCCCGACAGGAGAAAGGCAAGCGCCATGGTTGAACACAGCAGCGACGCCCCGTCCGGCGGCGAGCGCCGTCCCACCAGCCGTGCCGGAGGCGACGCGGCCGGCACGCCCGGCGACATCGCCACGATGAGCGTCACCGAGCTGCGGGGCTGGCTGAAGGACCACGGCGTCACCGGCACGTCCGGCATGCGCAAGGCGGAGCTGGTCTCCACCGTCAAGACGATGCGCTCGGACCAGGCGACGACCACCGGCAGCAGCATCCCGACCGGCAAGAAGAGCGCCACCGGCGGGATGACCGCCCAGCCGTCCGCCAAGAAGAGCACCACGCACGCCAAGACCGGCTCCAACGGCGCCGCCGGCGCGGCCGCCGCCGAGCAGCGGTCGCAGGGGCCGGGGATCTCGGTACCGGAGCGGGCGATCGAGCACGAGGACGTCATCGACGTGCTGCTCTCCCACCACGAGCAGATCAAGGCGCTGTTCGCGCTGGTCGGCAAGGCCGGGGCGACGCACCGGCAGGAGACGTTCCAGCAGCTCACCAGGCTGATCGCGATCCACGAGACGATCGAGCAGCAGCTGGTGCACCCGATGGCGCAGCGCCGCCTGCCCGACGGGCCGGACCTGATCGAGTCCCGGGTGCAGGAGGAGGAGCAGGCCACCGAGGACCTGGCGGAGCTGTACGAGATGGGCGTCGACCATCCGGAGTTCGACACCCGCCTGGCCGAGCTGCGCGACGCCGTGATCGAGCACGCCGAGCTGGAGGAGGACGAGGAGTTCGGCTACCTGCGCGAGGCGGTGCCGCGCGAGCAGCTGGCCAGCCTCGCCGCCGCCGCCCGCGCGGCCGAGCGGATCGCCCCGGCCAGCGCGCTGCAGGGCCCGCCGACGGCCATCGCCGAGCGCGTACGCGACGCGCTGAGCGAGGCGCTGCGCTGACCGGACCCCGGCGGGCGTGCCGTCCCGACCGTTCGGGGCGGCGCGCCCGCCGATGTTTGCCCTGTTCACCGTCGAGGGAACGGATATCGGGGAGCATTCCGCACCGCGGGTGCCCGGCCCGGAGGGGGAACGGCCTTGAAGATCATGCGACGGATGTACGTGCTGGTGGCCGCGCTCGTACTGGCGGTGGTCGCCGCCCAGGCGCCCGCCTCGGCCGTGCTGGACCAGGATCAGGACTGGCTCGGCTCCATGCACCAGGTCGACCTGACCGAGATCGCCTTCGCGAAGCTGGCCGCCGACAATGCCGAGTCGCCGCTGGTCAAGCAGTTGGCCGCCGACTTCGCCGAAGGCCACCAGCAGCTGGACGACGAAGTGCAGCAGGTGGCGCAGCAGCTCAAGGCGACCCTGCCGAGCCAGCCGAACGAGCAGCAGCAGCTGGCGCTGCAGCGGATGGGCCTGATCACCGGGGCGGCCTTCGACCAGCTGTGGTTCGCCACCAACGTCGCCGGGCACGAGCAGGCGCTGAAGGCGGCTCAGGCGGAGGTCAAGTCGGGGCAGCACCCGCAGGCCGTCGCCCTGGCCAACAAGGCGGTGGGCGCCATCGCCACGCACCTGGCGGAGCTGAAGGACATCGCCCCGCAGCTCGGGCTGCCGGTGCCGCAGTGAGCCGACGACCGCCCGGCGGCCGGTGATCCGGTCGCCGGGCGGTCGCTCCGGGCTCAGTCCTGCTTGACCTCGGCCTTGTCGTCGGTGGCCCACAGGGTGTGGAACACGCCGTCGGTGTCGACCCGCTTGTAGGTGTGCGCGCCGAACAGGTCGCGCAGGCCCTGGGTCAGCGCGGCGGGCAGCCGGTCGCGGCGCAGGCCGTCGTAGTAGGCCAGCGACGAGGAGAACACCGGCGCCGGGATGCCCAGCTGCGCGGCCGTGGCGACCACGCGCCGCCAGGCCGGGACGGCGTCGCCGATGGCCTTGGCGAAGGCCGGGGCGAACAGCAGGTTCGCGGGCGGGTTGGCGCCGGAGTACGCGTCGGTGATGTCGCGCAGCAGCGACGCCCGGATGATGCAGCCGCCGCGCCACAGCGAGGCGATCGCGGCCAGGTTCAGGTCCCAGCCGTACTCCTTGGCCGCCGAGACCAGCATGTCCAGGCCCTGGGCGTAGCTGACCAGCTTGGAGGCGTAGAGGGCCTGGCGCACGTCCTCGACGAACGTGTCCGACAGGTCGACCTTCACCTCGTGCCCGGCCAGCACCTGCCGCGCCACCGGGCGCTGCGCCGACTGCGACGACAGCGAGCGGGCGAAGACCGACTCGGCGATGCCGGTGACCGGCGAGCCGAGCTCCAGCGCGGCGATGACGGTCCAGCCGCCGGTGCCCTTCTGGCCCGCCTGGTCCACGACCACGTCCACGAACGGCTTGCCGGTCGCGGCGTCGACGTGGCCGAGCACCTCGGCGGTGATCTCGATCAGGAACGAGGACAGGTCGCCCTTGTTCCACTCGGCGAAGATCTTCGCCTGCTCGCCGGGCTCGATGCCGGCGCCGGAGCGCAGCAGGTCGTATGCCTCGCCGATGACCTGCATGTCGGCGTACTCGATGCCGTTGTGGACCATCTTGACGAAGTGGCCGGCGCCGTCGGTGCCGATCCAGGAGCAGCAGGGCTGCCCGTCGACGTGCGCGGAGATCTTCTCCAGCATGGGCCCGAGCGACTCGTACGACTTCTTCGACCCGCCCGGCATGATCGACGGACCCTTGAGCGCGCCCTCCTCGCCGCCGGACACGCCCACGCCCACGAAGTGCAGGCCCTTGGCCGCCAGCGCGGCCTCGCGGCGGCGGGTGTCGTGGTAGAGCGAGTTGCCCGCGTCGATGATGATGTCGTCGGTGTCGAGCAGCGGGACCAGCTCCTCGATCACGTCGTCGACCGGCTTGCCGGCCTTGACCATGATCAGGACGCGGCGCGGGCGCTCCAGGGCCTCGACGAGGTCCTGCAGCGTCTCGGCGGCAACGAAGGTGCCCTCGTCGCCGTGCTGCTCGATCAGGGCGTCGGTGCGGGACCGGGTGCGGTTGTGGACCGCCACCACGTATCCGTTGCGCGCCAGGTTGCGGGCCAGGTTGGCGCCCATCACCGCGAGTCCGGTCACACCGATCTGTGCTGCTGTCATGCTGGAGACTCCTCAGCGCCAGGCAGCCGCGAACGGGTGCGCCTCGCTGCGCGCCTCGGGCCGCGGCTCGCCGGCAGGGCCGTAGGTTCGATCTTCGGACGATCGTCCTCATCCTAGTTTCCGGACCGGGGACCGCACCCCGACCGTCCCACTTTTCCCGCTTTCCCGCACCCGCCCCAGTGCCCACCCGGCGCCCCGGCACCCCGGGTCGAAAGGCGGGACGAACCGACCGCGCAGTGAGATGACCGCAACCCGACATGCGACATCCGGCCCGGTCACAGGTACGGTCTCCTGATGGATCTCTGGGTCGGGGTGGGCGGCTTCGTCGTCGGCGTCATCGTCGGGCTCACCGGCATGGGCGGCGGCGCGCTGATGACCCCGCTGCTGGTGCTGGTGTTCGGGGTGGCCCCGCTGGCCGCCGTCTCCAGCGACCTGGTCGCCAGCGCGATCATGAAGCCGTTCGGCGGCGCCGTGCACCTGCGCCGCGGCACGGTCGACAAGGCCCTGGTCGGCTGGCTCTGCGCGGGCAGCATCCCGGCGGCCTTCGCCGGCGTGTTCATCGCCCGCGCGATGAAGGGCGACGGCCTCGAGCAGACCATCCAGTACGCGCTCGGCGCCGCCCTGCTGCTGGCCGCATCCGGCCTGGTCATCAAGGTCGTCCTGGGCATCCGCGCGCAGGGCCGCGCCGCCGCCGGGCTAGCGGAGGCCGTCGCGGACGACCACGCCCCTGTTCGCGTACGCATAATTCCGACGGTTCTGGTCGGAGTGGTAGGCGGCCTGGTGGTGGGCGTCACCTCGGTCGGCTCCGGCTCGCTCATCGTCATCGCGCTGATGGCGCTCTACCCGCGCCTGCACCCGCACCGGCTGGTCGGCACCGACCTGGTCCAAGCCGTCCCGCTGGTCGCCTCGGCCGCGCTCGCGCACCTGCTGTTCGGCGACTTCCAGTTCGGCCTCACCGCCACCCTCGTCGCGGGCGCCGTGCCCGGCGTGCTGCTCGGCGCGGCCGTCTCCACCCGCGCCCCGGCGGGCCTGATCCGCGGGGCGCTGACGGTCGTGCTGGTGGCCAGCGGCGCGAAGCTGCTCGGCGCGAGCACCCCCGTCGTGGGCGCGCTCGCGCTGGGCCTGCTCATCGTGCTGCCCGTCGCGTGGATCCTGCTGCGCCGGGGCGCGGGCCTGCCCGCCCTGCCCAGCCGCACCCCGGCCCCGGCCGAGCCCGAGCCCGTCGGGGCGGCCAACTAGTCGGTCAGGTCGCAGGCGGTCAGCGAGTCCTCGTACCCGTTGAAGAACGCCTGCGACCGCTGCTGCGCCGTGCCGTGCGAGCCCGGGGCGAACCACGGCTGGTCCGGGTCGTCGGCGACCGCGACCAGGCCGGTGCGCAGCTCGTCGAGGTCGCCGTCGTCGACCCGCAGCCGCCCGGCGCGCACCACGTCGCCCAGGTACGCCCCGGCCATGCAGTCGGCCTGGAGCTCGTGGTCGATGGTGTACCGGTGCGTCACGTTGAGCCGGTCCTGGATCGCGTGCGCGTACTCGTGGCCGATCAGGTAGTACAGGAAGGCGTCGCCGACCTGCCGGAACGCGGCCACCGCCCAGTCGGCGTCGTAGGCGATGAGATCACCGTCGGGGCAGTAGGCGGCGTTGTTGGCGGGCATCGGCTCGCCGCCGCAGCTGACCTCGCCCTCCCGCAGGTACGGCACGATCCGGCTCACCGGCCGGAACTCCAGCCCGGAGTCGGCGAAGACCGCCGCCCAGTACTCCGCCGCGGTGTCGATCGCCGAACCGGCGTCGTCCTGGAACTCCTCGACGGTCATGGTGCCGTCCACGCCCCCGCTCGGCTCGGCCGAGGGCCGGGTGTCGCGGGTGGGGGCGGGTGCCGGGTCGGGGTCGGGCAGCGGCAGCGAACCGCAGCCCAGGGTGAGGGCGGCGGCCGCGGCGAGCGCGAGGGACAGCACGGTACGGGGGCGGGCGGGCATCACGCCACTCCTTCACAACGGGGGTACCCCCGTCATACCCGACGCGCGCCACCCCACGCACGCCGCGGCCGGTGGCGCAGTTTCGGGGAAGGTGCTGGAATCCTGGGCTCGGTTCGTGCAGTTTCCCTGAAACCGCACGAACCGCCCCGAGGGTCAGGCGAGGGCGTCGGCGCGGGACTGGAAGAGGGTGCGTTCGCGGGTGTTGCGGGTCAACGCGGCCGCGCGCTCGAACTCGGTGCGCGCCTCAGCGGCACGGTCCAGCCGGGCGAGCAGGTCGCCGCGGACCGCGGGCAGCAGAGCGTAGCCGGGCAGGGTCAGCCCGTCGACGATGCGCAGCGCCGCCTCGGCGTCGCCCGCGTTGGCGATCGCGACGGCGCGGTTGAGGTCGACGACCGGCGAGGGCGAGACGTGGACGAGCACCTCGTACAGGGCGGCGATGCGGGTCCAGTCGGTCCGGTCGGCGGTGGCGGCGCGGGCGTGGCAGGCCGCGATCTCGGCCTGGAGCGTGTACGGCCCGAACGTGCCGTGCGCGCGGGCCAGCGCGTCCAGGCCGCGCCGGATCAGCAGCCGGTCCCAGCGGCGCCGGTCCTGGTCCTGCAGCAGGATCGGGGCGCCGTCGGCGGCGGTGCGGGCCGGGGCGCGCGAAGCCTGCAACTCCATCAGCGCCACCAGCCCGTGCACCTCCGGCTCGCGCGGCGCCAGCGCGGCCAGGACCCGGCCCAGCCGCAGCGCCTCCTCGCACAGGGCGGGGCGCATCCAGTCGTCGCCGGCCGTGGCGGCGTACCCCTCGTTGAAGACCAGGTAGACGACCTCCAGCACCGAGCCGAGCCGCTGCGCCGCCTCGGCGGGCGGCGGCAGCTCGATCGGCACCCTCTTGTCGGCCAGGGTCCGCTTGGCGCGGGTGATCCGCTGCCCGACGGTCGCCTCGGGCACCAGGTACGCCCGCGCGATCTCCTCGGTGGTGAGCCCGCCGAGCAGGCGCAGCGTGAGCGCGACCCGGGCCTCGGTCGACAGCACCGGGTGGCAGGTGGTGAAGATGAGCCGCAGCAGGTCGTCGCCGACGTAGTCGTCGAGTTCGGCGGCCAGGTCCGGATCCTCGGCCTCCGGCGTGGCCCGCCCGACCTCGGCCAGCTTGCGCCGGTACGCGCTCTGCCGCCGCAGCTGGTCCACGGCGCGGTGCCTGGCGGTCGCCATCAGCCAGGAGCCCGGATGGTCGGGCACCCCCGCCTCGGTCCACTGCTCCAGCGCGATGACGAACACGTCCTGCGCCAGCTCCTCGGCCACCCCGACGTCGCCGACCAGCCTGGCCAGGGCGGCGGTGATCTGGGCGGACTCGATCCGCCAGACCGCCTCCACGACGCGACGAGGATCGGTAGCCACGGCCACCGATCCTCGCACGTACGCGCCCGGTCAGGCGGGAGGTCCGAAGTCCTCCGGCCCGAAGACCTTCAGCAACTCGGTCTCCCCCTCCCACTCCGGCCACAGGTCGCGGTGCAGGGCGAGGAACCGCGAGGCCCACTCGACGGCCTCCTCCTTCGACCGCACCTGGTACAGCGCGTAGCTGATGGTCTCCTTGGCCTCGGCGAACGGGCCGTCGGTCACCGACAGCGCCCCGCCGTAGAGGCCGACCGTGGCTCCCGCCTCACTCGGGGCCAGCCCGGCGGTGTCCAGCAGGGCACCGGCGGCCGACGCCTCGGCGCCGAGCTTGAGGATGGCCTCCATCAGTCCGGGCGGCGGCGGGGTGTCGGGGCGGCGCCCCTTGAGCAGCATCAGGTATCGCATGACGTGGTCCTCTCGTGTCGGATGTCAGGTCGTTCAGGCGGCGGTGCGGTAGAAGTGGACGCTGACGGTGCTCAGCCAGGCCCAGGCGAGCACCACGGCGGCGACGAAGGCCAGCGTCGTGGGGCCGTGCGAGCCGCTGGCGATGCCCGCGAACGCGGCCGGGAACACCACGCCCGTGATCCGCGAGAACCGGGCCAGGCCGCGCGCACCGTCGCGGGCGAGGCCGCGCGCCAGCACGAAGCAGGCCGCGACCAGGCACCCGAAGCCGATGCCGCCGAGCATGAGATGCAGCATGCCGTGCCAGCTGACCGCGGTGGTCTCCGGCGCGCCGACGGGGAACCCCTGGACGGCGTCGGCGCGGAAGACCCCGGCGCCGACCAGGCTCAGGCCGTAGCCGGCGAGCAGGAGCGGGGCCCAGCGGCGGCGGCCGGCGGGCAGGGCCCGGCGCAGGCCGACGGCGGCGGCGACGGTCATCAGCCCGGCGACGATGAAGTTCGCGATCTGGATCCAGCCGTGCTCGCCGTTGGCCAGCAGGCTCCAGGCGTGGCGGGACAGGTCGAACCCGTCGCGGGTCAGCGCCTGGGCCAGGCCGGTCACCACGTAGATCGGGCCGGCGATCACGCCGTACCCGAGCAGCGACTTGGTGATCCGGACCGGCAGCGGCGGGCAGGTGGCGGCGGCGGCGGTCATCTGGGTGTCTCCTTCGGTTTCGAGGCCTACACCTGGTCCTCGAACGGCCGGCCCAGGATCCGACACGCACTTTCAAGATTTTTTCGGGGCACCGCCGCAGCTCCGCCGAGGGCTGCCGTACAACGGACGGTCTGGCATGATCTGCCGCGTGAATCCCTCTTACTCTGGCCCCGTCCAGCCCTACGCCGCCTACCAGGTGCCCGTGCCGCTGCCGGAGGGGCACGGCGTCATCGTGGCGAGCTTCAACCGCGGACCGTACCTGGTGTCGGCCGCCGCCACCTCCCGCCTGAAGATCGACGGCCGGAACGTGCCGTTCGGCTCGGAGGGCACGTACCACGTCGTGGTCCCGGCCGGACCGCACGAGGTCAAGGTCACCGACTTCCTCGGCATGCCGATGATCAAGACGCGGCTGACGGTCCAGGCGGGCGCCGCCCACCAGCTGAACTTCCGGTTCGGCGGCTGGCGCAACCGGGTGAAGGACGGCTTCGGCACCGACGTGACCACCTTCGGCCTGTGGTCCAACTACCTCATCATGCTGATCACGCTGGGCGTGGGCGTGCTGTGCTGCGGCGGTGCCACCGTGCTGGCGGCCCTGATGAACACGTCCAGCTGAGCCGACGGCCGGGCCGGGCCGCACGGGCACTTCTGCGAAGCTGACCGTGCGGCCGGACGACAGGAGGCACGGGATGCGGGGGTTCGCGCGGCGGGAGTTCGTGTTCATGCTGCTGCGGCGCATGGACGACTACCAGCCCGAGCTCGTCGAGGTGGCGTACACCGGCCTGGGCGCCGCCCGCGCCGACTACCTCGCCGCCCACCACCGCTGGCAGCAGCTGCTGCGCTCCCGGCGCAGCCCGCGCGGGCTGGACCTCTACCAGGCCGTGATCGGGCCGCCGGACGCCGAGCGGCCGGTGCCGTTCGGCGACCTGACGCTCACCGCGTACACGTGGCGGCTGCCGGGTCCGTGGCCGGACCTGCGCTGGGAGGCGACCACCGGCACGGACGGCGTCGTACTGCACGCCTGGCTGGTGCGGGCCGAGCCGTCGTCGGCGCCCCCGCCCCGCGCACCCGACCAGGTGGCGCCCTGGTCGGCGGTGGTCGACGACGTGCTCGGCGCGTACCCGGGCGCGCGGCAGCTCGACCCGGAGGTGGCCAGCCGCTGGGTGGTGCGCACCGGGTCCGGCGCCGGCGCGTACGACCTGGTGTTCGTGCACGGCCTCTACCAGGTCGGGCACCCCGCCGGGGCGAGCACGCCGCCGCGCCGGACGACCGCCTAGGGCTGGGCCTGGTAGCCGCTGGCCTGCAGGGTGAACAGGTCGGCGTACCGGCCGCCGAGGGCCATCAGCTCGTCGTGCGTGCCCGACTCGACCAGCCTGCCCTCGTGCAGCACGTGGATGGCGTCGGCGGAGCGTACGTTGGCCAGCCGGTGCGTGATCAGCACGATGATCCGCTCGGGGTGGCGGCGCAGCTGGGCGAAGAAGGCGTGCTCGGCCTTGGCGTCCAGCGCCGAGGACGGCTCGTCGGCGATCAGGATGGTGGCGTCGCGGTAGATGCCGCGCGCGGCGACCAGCCGCTGCCACTGCCCGCCGGACAGGTCCTGCCCCTCCTTGAACTCCTTGGACAGCAGCGTGGCGTAGCCGTGCGGCAGCTCGGTGATCATGTCGTGGGCGGCGGCCGCACGGGCGGCGCCTTCGGCCCGGTCGTGGTCGTACTCGGTGTCGTGCCGCCCGATGTGGATGTTGGCCTGCACGCTGAACGGGAACTTGTAGTACTGCTGGCTGATCATCGCCACCTGCGCGGCCGCCTGGTCGGGATCGAGCTGGTTCAGGTCGACCCCGTCCCAGGCCACGGTGCCGCCGCTGGGCCGGTACAGGCCCGCGAGCAGCATGGCCAGGGTGCTCTTGCCCGAGCCGTTCTCCCCCACCAGCGCGACGACCTGGCCCCGGTGCACGGCCAGCGACACCCGGTCCAGGGCCGGCCGCTGCGCCCCGAGGTACGTGAACGACACCTCCTCGACCCGCACCTGGTCGACCCGCTCGACGGCGGCGCTGCTGGCCTCGGGCACCCGCTCGGCGGCCCGGCGCAGGAACGCGCGGAAGTCGGTGTAGTAGAGCGCGTCCTCGTACAGCCGGTTGATCGAGAACGTGGTGGTCCGCAGGCTCGCACTCGCCGCCTGCACGGCGAACAGCGCGGTCGCCGCCGCGGCCAGCGGCACCAGGCCGCCCATCAGCAGGAACGCCAGCAGCGCGTACATGCCCGCGCTGGCCAGGCCGGTGAGCCCGGCCCCGACCGCCCGCATGGCGGTCTGCTCACCGGCGAGCTGCAGCGACAGCCGGGTCTCGGCGCCCATCAGGGTGCGGTACTGCCCGAGCAGGTAGTCGCGCATCTGGAAGGCGCGCAGCTCGGCGGCGGTGTATCGGTTGGCCAGCAGCACCGCCAGCATCCAGGCGCGGCGGCGGCGGTCGTAGTGCTTGAGCATCAGCAGGTACTCGCGCCGGGCCACCCGGATCGCGGTCACGGCGGTCGGCGCCCCGGCCACCAGCAGGCACGGCAGCAGCAGCGGCGCGATGACCGCGACGGCGGCCCCGGCCGCGGCGATGCCCGCCACGCCGGTGATCAGATCGACGGTGGAGTCGACGATCCAGGCCGACTCGCGCATGCCCCGGTCCCGGGCGCGGTCCATCTCCTGGGCGAAGCCCGGGTCGTCGAAGGCGGCGAGGTCGACGCGGGTGGTGGCCTCGTACATCTGCAGCTCGACCTGGAGGTCGATCTGCGGCCGCAGGCGGCTCTGGGCCCAGCCCGCGGCGATGCCCAGGGCCCCGCGCGCGGTCACCGCGGCCGCGGCCCAGCACAGCGCGGGCAGCGCCGCCCGGACCCGCTCCGGGGTGGGGCCCTCGCTGAACAGGTTGGCCAGGACGTTGCTGGTCGCCAGCAGGCCCAGCGTGGTCATCGACCCGGCGAGCAGCTGCAGCCCGATGGCGGCGACGGTGTCGCGCGGATTGGCCGCCCAGGCCAGCCGCAGCGACTCGCGGACCAGCGCGGGCAGGCGCCGCGCCACCGCCCAGAACCCGGTGTTGGCGAACGCCTCGGCGTGCGCCATCCAGTCCTCGGCGGCCAGCTCCGGCAGCGCCGCCACCCCCTGCGACTCCGTCACGCCCGGCACGCTACCGCCCACCGACCATCCACACCGGACGCCACGCGCACGGGTCAATCCGTCGTGCGGTTTCGGGGAAAGTGCTGGAATCCCGGGTCGAATTCCTGCGCTTTCCCCGAAACCGCAGTCACGTCAGCACTGGCCGTCGGCCAGGACGTAGTAGTTGGGGGCGGTCTGCCGCAGGGTGTGGGTTATCGCCACGTTCCACAGGCCCATGGCCTGGTTGGAGCCGTTGGCGTAGGTGTAGCCGCCGCTCTGGTGGGCCCGCCCGGCCGTGGTGTGGGCGTAGTTGCTGGCCGTGAAGCACGGCTGGTTGGTCGGGCTGGGGCTGGGCGACGCGCTCGGCGAGGCCGAAGCGCTGGGTGCGGGGCTCGGAGCGGTCGAGGCGCTGGGGGACGGCGCCGGGCCGCCGGTGGCCAGGCCCCAGTCCAGGGCGATGCGGTACGACGAGCAGATGGAGTCCAGGAAGTAGGCGGCCGCGTTGCCGCACTGCTCCACGCCGCTGCCCGGGTCGACCGGCGTCCCGTGCCCGATGCCCTGCACCCGGTAGGTGATCACCTGGCCGGTCCCGTACACGGTGCGGGTCGTGCTCGCGGGCAGCGCGCTCGTGCCGGTGGCGGTGGTGCTGACGCCGTGCACGTTGACCCACTGGTCGCGCAGCTCGTCGGCGTTGGCCGGCACCACGGTCGGGTCGGAGCTGCCCGCCCAGACCGACACCTTCGGCCACGGCCCGGCGTACCCGGCGTAGGCGTTGCGGACCAGGTCGCCCCACTGGGTCGGGGTCTTGCTGACCGCGCCGTACATGCAGGTGTAGGCGCTGGACGTGTCGGTGGCGCAGCGGTAGGCCAGCCCGGCGACCACCGCCCCGCCCGCGAACACGTCGGGGTAGGTGGCGAGCATGACCGAGGTCATCGCCCCGCCCGCCGACAGTCCGGTCACGTACACCCGGGCGGCGTCGGAGCCGTAGTTCGTCTTGGCGTAGTCGACCATCTGCTTGACCGACAGCGCCTCGCCCTGCCCGCGCGTGGTGTCGGCGGGCTGGAAGAAGTTGAAGCAGGAGTTCGTGTTGTTGGCCGAGCTCTGCTGCGGCAGCACCAGGGCGAAGCCGTACAGGTCGGCGTACTTCTGCCAGCCGGAGTTGGCGAAGTAGTCGTTGGCGGTCTGGGTGCAGCCGTGTAGCGCCACGACCAGCGGGGCACCGGTGGGCAGGCCGGTGGGCCGGTAGGCGTACATGGACAGGGCACCGGGGTTGCTGCCGAAGCCGGTGACCTGGGTCAGGGTCGCGGCGGCCTGGGCGGGCGCGATGGCGGCGGCGGTCGCGGCCGTCGCGGCGGCCAGGGCCGCGACGCCGGACAGTAGGGCGGTGTACCAGCGGGGACGGGTCATGGCCCGGAAACTACGACCGCCGCTGACCTTCCCGAAATGGGTGCTAACCACATGTTCCGGGCGCCGAATGTGGCGCCGGTCACAACCTGATCAGCGAAGCGCCAGCTTGCGGATGTGGTCGGCCACCACAGCCGCGCCCTGCTCGCCGAGCACGATCGTGTAGTGGTTGACGTCGGGCACCAGCTCGTTCGGCACCCCGGCCAGGGTCTCGGCCCGGTACAGCCCGGTCGGCTCGTCCATCAGCCCGCGCGGCGCCCACAGCACCTCGATCGGGCAGCTCACCGTCCGGTACGCCGTGGTCGTCGGCTCGTGCACCAGCGTGTCGGCCGCGTCGGCCCGGATCGCCTCGACGTTGCAGGAGGAGCGGTCGCCGCGCAGGTCCCGCAGCGCGTACGCCTCGATCGCCGCCGACCAGTACGGCCCCAGCGCCGGATGCTCCGACCAGAAGTCCAGGTAGCCGTCCACGGTCGGGAACACCATCGACAGCCGCTTCATCGCCGGGCCGATGACCGCCAGCAGCAGCGCGTCGATGTCGACCCCGACCGGGAGGCCGAACGCCACCCCGCCGTCGACCAGCAGCACCGCCGACACCCGGTCCGGGTGCATGACCGCGGTCAGCGCCGCGACGAACCCGCCCATCGAGTGCCCGACCAGCACCGCCCGCTCCACCCCGAGGTGGTCCAGCAGGACCGCCACGTCGGCGGCGTGCGCGGCCAGCCCGTACGGCCCGGGCAGGTCCGCGCTGCCCGCCCGGCCGCGCAGGTCCGGGGCGACCAGGTCCACGGCCCCGCCGAGCTGCTGCGCGAGCACCGCGAAGGACAGGGCGTTGGCGGTGATGCCGTGCAGGGCCACTACAGTCGGGCCTTCGCCGGGCCAGCGGCACACCCGCAGGCTGCCGCCCGCGACGGCGAGGTCGAACTCGTCTGGCTGGAGGAGGGTCACGTGGGGCAACCGTACGGATCTCTCCACACGCGCGCGATGGGCTGCGACCCACACCATCGGGGGGTGCGGTGTGGTGGCGGACCACATGGCCGCCCGGTGGCGGCGTCCATAGCGTGGCGTGGACCACAACGGTAACCAAGGAGACCCCGATATGAAACGGCGACTCGTCATCCTCGCCACCGCGTCGGCGCTCGCCCTGGCGGCGTGCGGCAGCCCGCAGGACGCGGCGGCCCCGCAGAGCGCAAAGGTGTCGGTCGGACTGGTGTACTCCCAGACCGGCGCCCTGGCCAGCTACGGCAAGCAGTACGTCGACGGCTTCAAGGCCGGGCTGGCGTACGCCACCAACGGCACCAACAAGGTCGGCGACCGCACCATCGAGCTGCTGGAGTCCGACGACGCGGGCGACCCGGCCAAGGCCGTCTCGGCGGCCAAGGACCTGATCGGCAAGGGTGTCAAGGTCATCGCCGGCTCCACCGCCTCGGGCGTGGCGCTGCAGGTGGCCCCGCTGGCCGCGCAGAACAAGGTGCTGTTCGTCTCCGGCCCGGCCGCGACCGACGGCATCACCGGCGCCAACCGGTACACGTTCCGCTCGGGCCGCCAGTCCTACCAGGACGTGCTGGCCGCCAAGTCGTTCATCGCCGACCCGGCCGGCAAGAAGGTGCTGGTCTTCGCGCAGGACACCGCGTTCGGCAAGGCCAACGAGGCGGCGGTGACCGCCGTCATCGGCGGTGCGGGCGCCACGGTGACCGCCCTGGAGGTGCCGGCCAGCGCGACGGACTTCACCCCGTTCGCCAGCCAGATCGCCCAGGCCAAGCCGGACCTGCTGTTCGTGGCCTGGGCGGGCACCACCGCCAGCGCCATGTGGCAGGCCCTGGAGCAGCAGAACGTCCTCAAGAGCACGCTGGTCGTGACGGGGCTGGACCAGAAGGCGTCGTACCCGACCTTCGGCAAGGCCGGTGACTCCGTCTCCTTCCTGTCGCACCACTTCCCCGGCGCGACCGACAACGCGGTGGCCAAGGCGGCGGCCGCGGCGATCCCCAGCGGCCTGGACCTGTTCACCCCGGACGGCTTCAACGCCGCCCAGATGATCGTCCACGCGCTGCAGGCCGGTGACGACGTCGAGAAGATGATCACCGCGCTGGAGGGCTGGAGCTTCGACGGCATCAAGGGCGCCAACACCATCCGCAAGGAGGACCACGCGCTGCTGCAGCCGATGTTCCAGGTGAAGCTGGTCGGCGGGCAGCCGCAGCTGGTCAAGGCCCTCAACCCGGACGAGGTCGCCCCGCCGGTGGCCGCGATGAAGTCCTGACCGATGCCGGTCCTCAGTACAGACGCGCTGACCTGGCGCATCGGTGAAGTCTCGATCGTGGACGGGGTCACGGTCGAGCTTCACCCCGGCGAGTTCCTCGGCGTCATCGGCCCCAACGGCGCCGGCAAGACCTCGCTGTTCAACCTGATCTCAGGACTGCACCCGGCCACCTCCGGCCGGGTGCACCTGGCGGGGCGGGACATCACCGGCCTGACCCCGCACGCCCGGGCCCGCCACGGGCTCGGGCGCACGTTCCAGTCCTCCTCGGTGTTCGGCTCGCTGAGCGTGCGGGAGAACGTACGGCTGGCGGTGCAGGCCAGATCCGGCGGTTCGGGCTCGCTGTGGCGGCGGGCCGACTCGTTCCGCGAGGTGGCCCGCCGGGCCGACGAGTGCCTGGACACGGTCGGGCTGCTGCCCCGCGCCGACGTCGACGCCCGCACCCTGTCGCATGGCGAGAAGCGGGTGCTGGAGATCGCGCTGCTGCTGGCGGGCGAACCGGCCGTGATGCTGCTGGACGAACCGATGGCCGGGGTCGCCTCGGCCGACGTGCCCGCCCTGGTCGAGGTGATCCGGCAGGTGTCGGGCACCGGCGACCGGGCCGTGATCATGGTGGAGCACCACATGCACGTCATCCTGGACCTGGCCGACCGGCTGGCGGTCATGCACCACGGCGCGCTGCTGGCCTGCGGCACCCCCGACGAGGTCATGGCCGACCCCGTCGTGCAGGAGGCATACCTCGGGGAGGCGCTGTGATCCTCGACGTACACGAGCTCGACGTGCACCTGTCGGGGCTGCACATCCTGCAGGGCGTGAGCTTCGGCGTCGCACCGAGCGGCGTGACCGCGCTGCTGGGCCGCAACGGCGCCGGCAAGACCACCACGATGCGGGCGCTGGTCGGGCTCAACCCGGGCACCGGCCGTGTCCTGTTCGACGGCGCCGACCTGGCCGGAAAGCGCACCCACGAACGGGTGCAGGCAGGGCTGGGCTACGTGCCGGAGGACCGGTGCGTGTTCGCCGGACTGACCGTCACCGAGAACCTGCGGCTGGCCGCGCGCGGCGAGACCGACCTCGACCTCGTCTACAACCTGTTCCCCGAGCTGCTCAAGCGCGGGCAGCAGCAGGCGGGCTCGCTGTCGGGCGGGCAGCAGCAGATGCTGGCCCTGGGCCGGGTGCTGCAGAACCGCAACCGGCTGCTGCTGGTCGACGAGCCCACCAAGGGCCTGGCGCCCAAGGTGGTCACCGAGGTCGCCGAGGCCCTGGAGCGGGTCGGGGCCACCGTGCCGGTGCTGCTGGTCGAGCAGAACCTCGCGGTGGTACGCCGCCTGGCGGGCACCGCCGTGGTGCTCGCCGCGGGCAGCGTCGCCTGGACCGGCGACGCCACGCACCTGCTCGGCGACGCCGAGCTGACCACGTCTCTGCTCGGGGTGGGCCGCTGATGTCGACGATCGTCCTGCTCGCCGTCACCGGCCTGGGCCTGGCCGCGCTGTACTTCCTGGTCGCCTCCGGCCTGTCGCTGGTGTTCGGCCTGGCCGACGTGCTCAACTTCGCGCACGGCCTGTTCCTGTCCGTCGGCGCGTACGCCACCTGGTGGGCCGCCGACTTCATGCCGGTCGAGGCGGCCGTGCTCGTCGGCGTGGCCGCCGGGGTCGCCACCGCCGTGCTGGTCGAGCTGATCCTGATCCGGCCGCTGTACCGGCGCACCATCGAACAGGTGCTGGTCACCGTCGGCCTGTCCCTGGCCGGGGTGGCGCTGCTGCAGTCCGTCTTCGGCGCCGACCCGCGCCCGTTCCCCCGCCCCACCTGGGTCGAGGGCGTGGTGCCGGTCTTCGGCGCCCGCATCCCGGCCGACCGGTTCCTGCTCATCGGCGCCGCGCTGCTGGTGTTCGTCGCGCTGGCCGCGTTCCTGCGCTACACCCGCTACGGCCTGATCGTGCGGGCCGGGGTGGAGAACCGGGAGATGGTCACCGCGCTCGGCATCGACGTACGCAAGGCGTTCACGCTGGTGTTCGCCATCGGCGGCGCCGCCGCCGCGCTGGCCGGATCGCTGGCCGGGATCTACTTCACCACCGTGTCGCCCGGCACCGGCGGTTCGCTGCTCATCTTCGCGTTCATCGTGGTCGTCATCGGCGGCATGGGCTCGGTGCCCGGCTCGGCGGTCGCCGCGATCCTGGTCGCGCTGCTGCAGCAGTTCGTGAACTACTACGGCGGCTCCGGCGCCGGCGACGTGTGCGTGGTCGCGCTGCTCGCCGTCGTCCTGCTCTGGCGCCCGAAAGGACTGGCGAAAGCATGAGGCGATGGTTGCCCTGGGGGCTTGCCCTGGTGCTGGCGCTGCTGCCGTTCGGCCAGGCGTTCAACGCGCCGGGCACGCTGAACCTGCTGGCGCTGTGCCTGGTCTTCGCGGGCCTGGCGGCAGGCTACGACCTGCTGTTCGGCCGGACCGGCCTGCTGTCGTTCGGGCACGCGCTGTACTTCGCGATCGGCGCGTACCTGACGGTGATCCTGATGAACCACGGGTTCGCGCTGCCGGTGGCGGCGCTGCTGGCGATCCTCTCCGGGGTGGTCGTCGCGGCGCTGCTCGGCGCGGTGGCGCTGCGCGTGGACGGGATCGCGTTCTCCATGGTGACGCTGGCGTTCGCGCAGGTCGGTGCGATCATCGTAGCCCGTGACCCGGGCGGGCTGACCGGCGGCGAGGAGGGCGCCACCATCGCGAAGGGCATGCCCGACGCGCTGGTGGGGGTCGTCAACACGGTCAACCTGTACTGGCTGGCGCTGGCCTACCTGGTGGTGGTGCTGGTAGTGCTGCACCGGGTGGGCCGGTCGCCGGCCGGGCGGGTGCTGTCGGCGATCCGCGACGACGCGCGGCGGGTCGGGGTGCTGGGGCTGTCGCCGTACCGGTACAAGCTGATGTCGTTCGTGCTGGCCGGAGCCCTGGCCGCGCTCGGCGGCACGGTGTACGTGCTGGTCGTCGGCGGCGCCTCGCCGCACCTGGCCTCCTCCGACCTGACCCTGACCCTGCTGGTCATGGTGGTGCTCGGCGGGCCGGGCAGCCGGTTCGGCCCGGCCCTGGGCGGGGCGCTGTTCACGTTCCTGGACTACCAGCTCACCGACTACGCCACCGACCTGCCGGGTCCGCTGGCGCAGCCGATGTTCGTGCTCGGGGTCGTGTTCATCCTGGCGGTGTACTTCTTCCCGGGCGGACTGGCCCGGATCGGGGTGACGCTGCCGGGCTGGCTGCGCCGCCCGGCCCGCCAGGAGGCCTGACCCCGGGGCAGCCCGCTCCCGCGGCACACCGCCGCCGCCGCTTTGAAATTGACGCTGGCCTATCCAGAAGACGGTTTTCGATTATCCGTCCTCCAGATAGGCCAGCATCAATGCTAGGTCTGGGGGCGGGCGCGGTCGGGCCCGGCGGGGCTGAACACGCACACCTCGCGGGGTCTGTCCACTCCGGACGACACCGCGAAGTGCGCAATCTGGCGGTAGAAACGCCGCGACCCCGTCCCTAGCATCGACTCCCGGCACGTGATCACCCACGCGCCCGGCGGGAGAACGATGACTGGCGATCCATTCGGCGACTGGTACGACGCTGCCGGCGTACGCGGCGGGACCCGCCGCCTGCTGCGGGACGAGACGGAGCAGGGCCTGGCCTACTTCCCCGAGAAGCTGGTGCCGTACCTGGACCACGAGCTGGTCAAGGCGCTCGGGCCCGAGGCCCGCCGCGACCTGACCGTGCGCCACCTCTACCAGTTCCTGCTGGCGACCACCCATCTGGAGACGCGGATCGTCAACCGCGGCGCCGAGCGCATCGCCAACAACCGGGTGGGTCTCCACCTGCCCGCCCGCACCCGGATGAACGCCTTCAAGGTCTACTGCGACGAGGGCTACCACGCCCTCTACAGCCTCGACCTGGCCGAGCAGGTCGAGGCCGCCACCGGCGTCACCATCCCGGGCTGGGACTTCGGCGGATTCACCAGGCGCCTGGACGACACCGCCGCGCGGCTGCTGCCCGACGCCCCGGTGCTGGCGCAGCTGCTGCAGGTCGTGGTCTTCGAGACCCTGATCACCGCGGTGCTAAACGAGCTGCCCAACGACCCGGGCGTCGTCACCACCGTGCGTGAGCTGACCCGCGACCACGCCCGCGACGAGGGCCGCCACCACCGCTTCTTCGCCGCCTTCTTCCACGAGCTGTGGACCGGGCTCGATGCGAACCGGCGCGCGCAGGCGGCGCTGGCGCTGCCCGCGTTCATCGAGGACTGCCTGCGCTTCGACACCCTGCCGGCGGAGCGCTCGCTCACCCTGGCCGGGCTGGCGCCGGGTGACACGGTGACGGTGCTCGCCGACACCTTCGACCGCCCGCAGCGCCTGCGCGAGAACGCGGCCGCCACGGTGCGCATGTGCCGCTCGGCCGGGGTGTTCGACGTGCCCGGTGCGGTGGAGGCGTTCGCGGGCAAGGGGCTGATCGATGGGTAGCGCGAAGGTGGCCGACCTCGAGGTCGCCACCAGTTACGGCGCCTACCTGCGGCTGGACGAGCTGCTGACGCTGCAGCGGCCGCTGGCGCAGCCCTCCGCCCACGACGAACTGCTGTTCATCGTCGTGCACCAGGCGTACGAGCTGTGGTTCCGGCTGCTGCTGCACGAACTGGCCGAGGCGCGTGACGCCCTGCTGGACGGCGACGCCTACCGGCCGCGCCTGCTGCTGGAGCGGTGCCAGGTCGTCGAACGGCTCATGGTGAGCCAGTTCGACGTGCTGGACACCCTGAGTCCGCAGGGGTTCCTGGAGTTCCGGGCCGCGCTGGCCGACACCTCCGGCGCCGAGTCCGCCCAGTTCCGCGCGATCGAGCGGCTGTCCGGGTCGGCGGAGCCGCGCCCGCCCGCCGACGGCGACGGCGAAACCCGGCCCGCCCATCCGCCGACCCTGTGGGAGGGCTTCCTGGCCCTGCTGCGCCGCGCCGGATACGCGGTGGAGCTGCCGCTGGAGCGCCGGGACGCCCTGCTCGACGTCGCCCGCGATCCGCGCCGCCGCGAGCTGTGGCAGGTCGCCGAAGGGCTGCTCGGCCACGACCAGGGCTGGAGCCTGTGGCGCGGCCGGCACGCGCTGCTGGTGGAGCGGCAGATCGGCGCGAAGCCCGGCACCGGCGGCAGCTCGGGCGTGGGCTACCTCAGGTCCCGGCAACATCATCGGTTCTTCCCCGAGCTGTGGGAGGTGCGCGGCAGGCTATGACGGCCCCGACGACACGCAACGTACTGATCACCGGCGGCTCCAGCGGGATCGGGCGGGAGGCCGTACGCGGCTTCGCCCGGGCCGGGGACACCGTCTGGTTCACCTACCTCACCGGCGCGCGGCGCGCCAAGGAGCTCGTGGACGAGCTGGCCGCCGAAGGGCTGGCGGTGACCGCGTACGAGTTCCAGCAGGGCGAGTGGGACAGCCACCAGAACCTGCTGGCGACCCTGCCCGGCCCGGTCGACGTGCTCATCAACAACGCGGCCGTGGGCTCCAAGACGGTGGAGGACTACGAGCCGGGCGCGGCCCACGAGCGGTCGGCCGCGATGCTGCGCATCAACAGCGTCGGTCCGCTGTGGCTCAGCCAGCAGATCGTGCCGGACATGCTGGACCGGGGCTACGGCAAGATCGTGAACGTGGCTAGCGTCGGCGGCGGGGTGGCCACGTTCGCCGAGTTCGACCCGGCCGACGGCATGAGCAAGGCGGCCCTGGTGCAGCTGTCGCGCCAGCTCGCGGTGGAGCTCGCGCACACCCCCGTCGACGTCTTCGCCGTCTGCCCGGGCGCCGTGGAGACGAACATGCTGGGCGCCAGCGTGCTCGGCAGGCTGGACGCGCCGGCGCGGCAGGCGTTCGAGGCGCGGCTGCCCAAGCAGCGGCTCATCCAGCCCGACGAGATCGCCCGCCTGATCCAGTGGCTGTGCACGGCCGACGCCGCCACCCTGCACGGCGCCGTCCTGGACGCCTCGTTCGGCCTCGGGCTCGCCCCCGGCCTCTTCCAGCCCGGAGCCGCCTGATGGTCTCGCAGCAGTCCGCCCGGCTCGTCGCCGGGACACCGGCCATCGCGGTCGCCCACTTCGCGGCCGAGGCCGACCCGTACCACCCCGGCACCAACCCGCGCGGCTACGTCAACCTGGGCACCGCCGAGAACCGGCTGCTCTGGGACCTGCTGGCACCACGGCTGCGGGCGGCCCGCCCGGTCGAGGCCGCCGACACCCGGTACGCGCCGCTGCACGGCACCGCCCGGCTGCGGGAGAACGTGGCCCGGTTCCTGGCCGCCACCCGGGGCGTGCCGGTAGACCCGGAGGACCTGGTCATCGTCAGCGGCGCGACCGGCGCGCTGGACGTCATCGCCACCGCCCTGTGCGACCCCGGCGAGGCGATCGTGGTGCCGGTGCCCTACTACGGCGCGCTGGACACCGACCTGACCGGCCGCTCCGGCGCCGTGCTCGTCCCGGTCGCGCCGGGCCCCGGCGACGGGCTGACCCCGGGCCCCGCGGCGGTCGCCGAGGCCGTCCGCCGGGCCCGCGACAGGGGTGTCACGGTACGGGCGCTGGCCATCACCTCGCCGCACAACCCGCTCGGCCGGGTGTATCCGGCCGGCGAGCTGACCGCGCTGGCCCGCGTCTGCGCCGGACTCGACCTCGACCTGGTCGCCGACGAGATCTACGCCAACTCCGTGTTCGGCAGCACCCCGTTCACCAGCGCCCTCGACCTGACCGGCGACCTCATCGACCCCGACCGGGTCCACGTCGTATGGGGCTTCGCCAAGGACTTCGGACTGCCCGGCCTCAAGGTGGGCGTGCTGCACACGCGCGGTGCGCGGGTGCGCGACGCGGTCCGCGAGCTGGCCTACTTCGCGCCGGTCTCCACCGACACCCAGTGGCTGCTCGCGGACCTGCTCGACGACAAGGGCTGGCTGGCCGACTTCCTCGACGAGCACCGCCGCCGCCTGTCCGCCTCCTACACGCGGGTCACCGCCGAGCTGACCGCCGCCGGGCTGGCGTTCGCCCCGGCACAGGCCGGCTTCTCGGTATGGACCAGCCTGCGGCCGTGGCTGGCCCGCGACGACGCGGCGGGCGAGCGGGAGCTGTGGCGGCGGCTCGTCGACGGCGCCCGGGTCAGCCTGACGCCGGGCGAGGTGTTCCACGCGACCGAGCCGGGCTGGTTTCGGCTCTGCCACACCGTCGGCGCGGACGCCGTGACCGAGGGCGTCCGGCGGATCCGGCAGCTGCTCGGCTGAGCGGCGCGGCCGTCAGCCGAGCATCGGATCGTACGGCCCGTGCTCGCTGATCGGCCGGTACGCCTCGTCGGCGGCCGCCGCGTGCAGCGCCGCCAGCAGCCCGTCCGCCGGGGGCAGGTCGAGTGCCTGCCTGGCCAGCGCACGCGCCTCGTCCAGCGTCTGCCCGCCCGGGTCGTGGGCGTCGTCCTGGCGGATCTCCTCGTCGGCCTCGGCCAGCGAGCGGAGCAGCTCCTCGCCGAACGGCACGGCGAGCGCGTCGTGCAGGCTCGGCAGGCCCACGACCAGCGCCAGCGCGTCGCGCAGGTCGTGCGCGATCAGCCCGCCCTCGCCCTCCGAGCCCGCGTAGACGACCGCGCCCGAGGGCGTCCGCAGGAAGGTGCCGCCGGAGGCGTCGCCCGCGATCGGGGTCAGCGGCTCACCGCCGGCGAGGTGGACCGGTTCGGCCGGATCGGTGCGGGCCAGGTCGAAGTCGAAGCGCCGGGCGAGCAGTTCGGCGAGCCACGGCGTCGCCTCGATCCGCGCGAGTACGTCTGTCATGGACGCATCCTCGCCCACCGGTCCGACAGCCGTCGCCGGCGGTGCGGGCCGCTCTCAGGGCCCGGCGACCGCGATCGCGCCCGCCGGGCAGTTGTAGGCCGCCTGCCGTACCGCGTCCCAGTCCCCCGGCGCCGGCTCGGACCGGCGCAGCAGCACCAGGCCGTCGGCGTCGTCCTGGTCGAAGACCTCCGGCGCGGTACGCACGCAGTTGCCCGACCCGCAGCAGGCCTCGCGGTCCACGGCGACCCGCAGCGCTCCGCTCACCAGGTGACCTCCAGTCTGCGCACCCCGAACACCACCGCATCGCGGAACTCGACGGTGCTCGGGTCGACCGCCAGCGCCAGCTCCGGCAGGCCGTTGAACAGCTCCTGCAGCGCGATGCGCAGCTCGGCGCGGGCCAGCGGCTGCCCGATGCACTGGTGGATCCCGAACCCGAAGGCCATGTGCTGGTGCGAGCCGCGCGCCAGGTCGAAGCGCTCGGCGTCGGTGAACACGTCCTCGTCGCGGTTGGCGGCCGACAGCAGCCCGATCACGCCCTCGCCCGCCCCCACGCGGTGCCCGCCGACCGTGGTGTCGCGGACGGCGACCCTGGTCAGGCCGGTGCGCACGATGGTCAGGTAGCGCAGCAGCTCCTCGACCGTGTCGTCGATCAGGGCCGGGTCCTGGCGCAGCCGTTCGAGCTGGGCCGGGTGCTGCAGCATGACCAGCGTGCTGAGCCCGATCATGTTGGCGGTGGTCTCGTGCCCCGCGACGAGCAGCAGCACCGACAGGCCGACCAGCTCCCGCTCGGTCATCTCGCCGGTCTCGACCCGTTCGGCCGCCAGGCGGCTGATCATGTCGTCGCCCGGGTTCCGGCGCTTCTCGGCGATCAGCCGGACCAGGTACTCCCGCAGCTCCTCGATGACGGTCTGCACCTGCTCGGGCGTGCTGGCCCAGGCCAGCAGCACCCGGCTGCGCTGCTGGAAGAACTCGTGGTCGGCGTAGGGCACCCCGAGCAGGTGGCAGATGACCATCGACGGCACCGGCATGGCGAAGTGCTCGACCAGGTCGGCGGGCTTGCCGGCCGCCCGCAGCGACTCCAGCGCCCCGAGCACGGTCTGCCGGATCAACGGCTCCAGCGTCCGGATGTGCTTGATCATGAACTCGGGGGTGAGCATCCGGCGGAACCGGGTGTGCTCGGGCGGATCCATCCGGATGAACGAGCCGTCGCGCTGCGGCGCCTCTTTGGGCATCGGCCGGATCTGCGGGAACCCGGGGCGGCTGAAGTCACTGGAGAAGTCAGGGCTGCGCAGCAGTTCGCGCAGGTGCTCATGCCGGGTGAACAGCCAGGCCTCCTGCCCGGTGGGCAGCCGCACCCGGCCGACCCCCTCCTGGCCGAAGTCGGGCAGTCTCGGCTCGGGGCCGTCGTTGCCGAACGGGTAGGCGGGAATGGGGGTGACCAGCGTGTCTGACATCGTTCCTCCCTGAGCCGCGGACCCTTACAAGCTACAAGGAAATGTCAGGTTTTATCGGTTCTCCTCGGCGACCGGTCGGCTTCCGGACATCGACAGAGGTCACGGCTGCCAGTCGCCGCCGCGACGCGGGTGACCCGCCTCGGACCCGTCGAACCCGGTGCCGGCGGCGTGGACCCCCGCCAGCGGAGCCGGCCCGCCGCGCCGGTGCGCCGGGGTGTATCCGGCAGGCCGGTACGCGTGCGCCTGGGTCGCGCGCGGCGCCGGACCCGGCCCCGCGGGCCCCGGCTGGCGCGGGGCAAACCCGGGGTGCGCCACCGGCGCGGGCGCGGGCGCGACCGCCCCGGGCCGCCCAGCCCGCGCCGCCTCGGTGTGGGAGCCGGTGTTCGGGGCGGACGAGCCGGCGGCCGGGACGTCGACGGTGGACCGCAGCACGATCGTGGGCAGCGCCAGCGCCGCCAGCACGCCGACCAGGGCCACGGCGGCCGAGATCAGGAAGACGTGCCCGGTGGCGTCGCCGTACGCCTCGCGGACGATGGCCTGCGCGGCGGGCGGCAGCGCGGCCAGGTTGAGCGAGCCGCCGCCCGAACCGGCGGGCATCCCGGCGGCGGCCAGGTGGGCGGCGATGATCGACTGCACCCGGTCGGCCAGCACCGCGCCGAGCACCGAGACGCCGATGGTGCCGCCGAGCGAGCGGAAGAAGGTCACCGAGCCGGTGGCGGCGCCGAGGTCCTTGCGCTCGGTGGTGTTCTGCACGGCCAGCACCAGGTTCTGCATGGTCATGCCCACGCCGAGGCCGACCAGCAGCATCCCGGCGCCGATCGCGGGCAGCGGGGTGGTGTGGTCGATGAACGACAGCCCGGCGAACCCGGCGACCAGCACGATCGTGCCCGTCACCAGGTACGGCTTGATCCGGCCGGACCTGGTGACCATCTTGCCGCTGATGGTCGAGGAGATGACGACGCCCAGCATCATCGGCATGGTCAGCAGCCCGGCCTCGGTGGGGCTGTAGCCGCGGCCGATCTGGAAGTACTGGCCGAGGAAGACCGAGCCGCCGAACATGGCCATGCCGACAGCCAGGCTGGCGAGGATCGCCAGGGCGGGCACCCGCCGGGCGATGACGGTGATCGGGACGACGGGGCTCTCGGCGCGCAGCTCGACCCATACCGCCAGCGCCAGCACGGCCAGCGAGCCGCCGACCATGGCGTAGCTCTGGGTGGACAGCCAGGCGAACGAGTCGCCGACGAACGACACCCAGACCAGCAGCGTGCTCACCCCCGCGGTGATCAGCAGCGCGCCCAGGTAGTCGATCTTCGTCTTCACCCGGGGCGCCCGGGGCAGGTCGAGGGTGAACCAGAGCAGCGCGAAGGCGAGCGCCGCGATCGGTACGCCGACGAAGAAGCACCAGCGCCACCCCAGCCACGACGTGTCCACGATCAGGCCGCCCAGCAGCGGCCCGGCCAGCGTGGCGACCGCCATCACGCCGCCGAGGTAGCCGTTGTAGCGGCCGCGCTCGCGAGGCGGGATCATCGAGGCGATCACGATCTGCACCAGCGCCTGCAGGCCGCCCACGCCGATGCCCTGCACCGCCCGGAACGCGATCAGCTGGCTGGTGTCCCGCGCGAACCCGCTGAGCAGCGACCCCGCCACGAAGATCGCGATGGCGACCATGACCAGCAGCTTCTTGCCGAACATGTCCGACAGCCGCCCCCAGATGGGGGTGGTGGCGGTCGCGGCGAGCAGCGTCGCGGTGACCACCCAGGTGTACTGCGTCTGGGTGCCGTTGAGTTCGCCGATGATGCGCGGCAGCGCGGTCGAGACGATGGTGGAACTGATCATCGCGACGAACAGCACGAGCAGGAGGCCGCTGAGCGACTCGAGGATCTCGCGGTGGCCCATGCGCAGGTGGCGGGGGGTGTGGGCGGGGTGCATGACTTCGACCTTGCCACCGCCTTTGCACACTGCGCAAAGTTTCCCCGTGTGCACTACGCCACTTCAGGCGCAAGGAAGGGCCCCTTCCACTCGCTTTCCGTAGCAGAAGGGGCCCTTCTTAACGGGGCGGCGGCTCAGGCCTTCTTGAGGTGCCAGGTGACGCTGGGACCGGCCAGAGTCGCGGTCGAACCGGAGCAGGTGTAGGCCAGGGCGCCCTGGCTCAGGTCGAGCGCTCCCTTGAAGGGGACCTGCGTCATCGGCGCCTCCTTGCCGGCGATGGTGGCCTTCATGTCCATCTTCACGTCGTTCGTCGGCATGGTCCCGGCGATCTTGCCGCCCTTGGAGGTCCAGTCGGAGCTGACGGCGCTGCCGGTGTACTTCGAGTCGACCTTCATGGTCAGCTCGGCGCTCATCGGCACGACGATCGCGATGTTCGCGTCGTACTTGATGGTCATCTTCTCGCCGAAGGTCAGGGTGATCGAGCCCGTGCCGTCGCCCTTCGCCTTCAGCTGCGCCATCATGGCCGCCGCCTGCTCGGCCATGTCGTCGACGTCGACCTGCCAGGTGCCGGTCAGGCAGCTGTCGCGGTCGCCCGAGCCGCCGCCGGCCGGGCTCGCCCCGGTCCCGGCCGAGGCTCCCGCCGCCGGGGAGGCGCCGGTGGCACCCGTCCCATCCGGGCCGCAGGCCGACATCGCCAGCGCGGCGACCGCCGCCATACCCGTAACCATCCATCTCGTCCGCATGCCGTACAGAATGGTGCGCGCCCCATCCGCCGAGCTACTTCATGTCGCCAACAGGTCACCGCCGCATCGCGCGGCAACCCGTGGTTAACAAGGGGCCCTTCTACTACTGATTGCGATAAGAGGGGTCCCTTCCTTACCTCTGGTCAGAGGTTGCGGAGGCGGTGCAGGCGCAGGGCGAGCTGGATCTCCAGGGAGCGGGCGGGGGTCTGCCAGTCGGCGCCGAGCAGATTGCCGACGCGCTCCAGGCGCTGGGTGACGGTGTTGACGTGGACGTGCAGGCGCTCGGCGGCGCGGGCGAGGCTGCCGCCGGAGCCGAAGTACGCCTCGAGCGTGGCCAGCAGGGTGGTGCCCCGGCGGGTGTCGTAGTCGACGATCGCGCCGATGGTGTGCCGGACGAACTGCTGCACGTCGCCGCCGTCGCGGTCGCTGACCGCGCCGAGCAGCAGGCCGACGAAGCCCAGCTCGGCACTGCCCGCACCCTCACCGGTGCGCCCCAGCGAGATCAGCGCCGAGGCGCAGCGGACGGCTTCGGCGTACGCCGCCCCGATGGTCCCCGAGCCGCCGGCCGGACCGCCGCCACCGGCCGTGACCGGGCGCCCCAGCACCCGGGTCAGCTCGCGGACCACCGCCTGCGCGGCGGGACCCGGCTCGGCCCCGGGCAGCAGCAGCACCACCCAGCCGTCGCGGACGGCCGCCAGGCCGGTACGGGCCGAGGCGTACGTGCCCGCCCAGGACAGTGCCCGGCCGCGCGGCTGGCCGGGGCCGGTGTCGGCGCGTACCGCCACGAGGACGTGCGGGGCGTCGAGGTCGACGCCCAGGCGGCGGGCGCGTTCACGCAGCGCGGCCGGGTCGCGTACGGGTTCGGCGAGCAGGTCGTCGAGCAGCTCCCCGCGTACCCGCCCCTCGGCCTCCGACGAGGCGCGGCGGAACAGCGTGAGCAGCGCGGTGACCAGGGCGGCGCGCTCCAGGATCTGCTGGTCGGCGTCGACGAGTTCGCGTTCGGGGCGCAGGACGAGTGCACCCAGGTCGTCGGCGCCCGCGACGACGGCGGCGACCCACAGGCCGTCGCGGCGGACCGCGCGGCCCTCCAGGCGGGAGGCGGACAGGGCCTCGGCGACCCGGGCTGGTTCGAGCTCGCCCAGGCCGCCGACGGCGGCGACGGGGCGGCCGTCGGGGTCGAGCACGACCAGGTCGCCGCCGAGCACCTCGGTGACCGCGGCGACCACGTCCTCGACGCCGCCGCCGCGCAACACCAGGCCGGTCATCCGGTCGTGCGCGGCGGCGGCGCGTTCGACCGAGGCGCTGTGCGCGCGGATGACCGCGTTGGCGGCCGACAGCTCCTCCAGCGCGGCGCGGGTCTCGGTGATCAGGCGGGCGGTGTCGATGGCCACCGAGGCGTGCGCGCCCAGCGACACCATCAGCGCGACCTCTTCGCGGGCGAAGGGGCGGGCGGAGCGGTTGGCGGTGTACAGCACGCCGATGACGCGCGAACCCAGCCGCAGCGGTACGCCCAGGATCGCGACCAGGCCCTCCTCGCTCACCCCGCTGTCGATGTCGCCCTTGTGCTGGAACCGCATGTCGGTCATGTAGTTCGCGGTGGCGTACGGGGTGCCCGTCTGCGCCACCAGGCCGCCCAGCCCGGTGCCCATCGGCAGTCGCAGCACCTGGAACTTGGCCGAGACCGAGCCGTCGGTGACGCGCATGTAGGTGTCGCCGCGCTCGTCGTCGTTGAGCGTCATGTAGGCGATGTCGGTGTTGAGCAGCCGCCGGGCCCGGTGCACGATCGCGCGCAGCACCGCGTCGAGGTCGCGCAGGCCGGCCAGGTCGCCGGCGGTCTCGTACAGGCCGGTCAGCTCCATCTCGCGCTGGCGGCGGCGCTCCAGCAGCCCGCGCACCCGCAGCGCCAGGATCTTGGCGTCCTCCAGCTCGGCCAGCCGCTCCGGGGACGCGCCCGCGGCCCGCGCGGCGACCAGCGGACCCTCGAACTCGACCGCCGCGGCCTCGCGCGACAGCAGCTCAAGGAACTCCGCGCCCGACATGGCGACCGAGTTTGCCACGCGCATCAGTTCGCGGTCCAGCCGCCGTCCATGGCGATCGAGGCGCCGGTGATGAACGAGGCGGCTGGGGTGCACAGGTACGCGGTCAGCTCCGCGACCTCCTCCGGCTCGATCAGGCGCTTGATCGCGGCACGGGCCAGCATGATCTTCTCGATCACCTCGGACTCGGCCAGCCCGTGCGCGCGGGCCTGGTCGGCGATCTGGCCCTCGACCAGCGGCGTGCGCACGTACGCGGGATTGATGCAGTTGGAGGTGACCCCGTGCGCGGCCCCTTCCAGGGCGACGACCTTGGACAGGCCCTCCAGCCCGTGCTTGGCCGCCACGTACGCCGACTTGTACGCCGAGGCGCGCAGCCCGTGCACCGAGGAGATGTTGACGACGCGGCCCCAGCCGTTGCCGTACATGTGCGGCAGCACCTTGCCGACCAGCCGGAACGGCGCCTCGACCATGACCTTCTGGATGTAGCCGAAGCGCTCGGCGGCGAACTCCTGCACCGGCGCGACGTGCTGCAGCCCGGCGCAGTTGACGAGTACGTCCACCGCGCCGTCGAGCGAGTCCAGCCCGGCCGGATCGGACAGGTCCACTCCAGCGGCGATGCCGCCGGTCTCGGCGGCCACGGCGGCGGCCGCGGCGGCGTCGCGGTCGACGGCGATCACCCGCGCGCCCGCTGCGGCCAGGCGGACCGCGCAGGCGCGGCCGATGCCGCTGCCCGCGCCGGTCACCATCGCGGTACGGCCGGTGAGGTCGAGGTGTACGACATGGCGCTGCGCCATAGGTGATGCCGTCATGAGTCCAGAACCTAGGTTTCGGCGCCGGACGATCACATGGGCTGCGGCCACATACTGCACCGGGCGCGCATGTGTGCGGACATGTGCGCCCGGGTGCGGGCCCGGCGCGCGCTCGCCCACGCGCGCGCCGGGCCCCGGCGGCCGTCGCGACAGCCGCCCCAGGGGTTGGGCTACTCGTCGCCCCCGGCCAGGGCGCAGTTGACGCGGAGCACCGGGCCCACCGCTCCGGTCAGGACCGGCGCCAGCCTCATCGCCATGGCGAGGCTGCTCGTCCGCACCACCGCCACCGTCCGCACCGGCGGCAGCGGCGGCGCCTGGGTGACGACGACGCAGACGTAGGTGTCGGCGGCCGCCGCGGGGGCCGCCATCGTGGTGGCCCCGAGCGCCGCGGCGGCCAGCAGGACGGCGAGTCGTACCTTGGTCATGGCGGTAGCCTTTCTTTTTGGACCTTTCGTCCGTTTGTTTCGGACTTGTCGCTCAGCCTGCCGCAGCCGGACGCCGGGATCGATCCCCCGTTCCGGCGACCCTGCGATCTTGATAAACGCCCGCTGCTGGTAGACACGTGCGATGACCACCGAACGCATCGGCCCGAAGGCCACCGCCGACGAGCGCGAGATGCTGCGCGCCTTCCTCGACTACCACCGCGCCACGCTGGCCTGGAAGTGCGACGGCCTGGACGACGAGCAGCTGCGCCTGCGCTCCATGCCGCCGTCCACCCTGTCGCTGCTTGGGCTGGTGCGGCACATGGCCGAGGTGGAGCGGGCCTGGTTCCGCCGCGTCATCGACGGCCAGGACATCGGCCTGGTCTGGTCCGACAGCGGCGACTTCCAGGTGGCGTACGACGCCACCGGCGCCACCCGCGCCGAGGCGTTCGCCGCCTGGCAGGCCGAGGTCGAGCACTCGCGGCGCATCGAGCGCGAGGCGGCCTCGCTGGACGTGACCGGCTTCAGCAGGAGCTGGGACGAGGACGTGTCGCTGCGGATGGTGATGCTGCACCTGATCCACGAGTACGCCCGGCACAACGGCCACGCCGACCTCCTGCGCGAGGGCGTCGACGGCGTCACCGGCGCCTGAACGGCCGCGTGGCCCGACCGGAACCCGGCCGGGCCACGCGAGGATCAGGTCAGCGGCCCTGCAGCGCGTCCAGCGCGACGGCCATCGCCACGATCAGGCGGCGGTCGGCCTGCGGGTCGTGGATGGTGACCGTGTACTTGTCCCGGAACAGCTTGAACTTCTTCTCCACCGAGAAGATCGGCCGGTCGCCCGCGACGAAGTCGAAGTGGTACGGCAGGAACGAGATGTCGGAGAAGCGGCGCAGCAGCGCCACGAACATGCTCCGCTCCTGGCCGGTCGCCCGGAACCCGTCGGTCCCCTCAAGGTGCCACGTCGAGCGCAGCAGCGACTTGGCGAAGTCCTTCTTGAACAGGCCGATCGGCGTCCCGCTGTGGTCCTTGATGTCGTAGGTCGCGCCGAGGTCGATCACGCTGCGGGCCTTGAACGCGGCGAACACCGCGGTCTTGGTGTCGTCGCTGAACAGCGTCACCTCCTCCTTGAGCTTCATCCGCTTCTGCTCGACGAAGGCCAGCATGGCGCCGTCGGAGCCGTCGGCGGTGGCGGCACGGACCTCGTACCGGTTGATCATCATGGTGAAGCGCTGCTTGACGACGAGCGTCTGCTGAGCCTGCAGAGTGGACAGGTCCACTGTTCCTCCGTGGGGGTGACGGTCGCGAGACATCCTTGTGTCCGCGAGCCGACAGTGTGCCACGGCCCGGCGACACCCGCGCGGCGGGCGAGTGGCCGATCAGCCCGCCAGCAGCGAGCGCAGCAGCTCGGCGGCCGCCCCGTCGGCGATCGCGCCGAAGTCGAGCAGGGCCTGGTCGCTGCCGCCGTTGACGCCCATGAAGCGGCGCAGGTACTGCAGCCGCCCGAGGGCCACCAGCGCGGACTGCTCGTCGCAGCCCTCCAGCCGGGCGATGCCCGCGTCGATGCGCGCCGGGTCCCGCACCACCAGCAGATCCAGGCCCGCGGGCAGGGTGACCCGGTCGAAGTTCACGCCCCGGAAGTCCACATCGTCGAAGGCGGTCACCCGGCCCATGTCGACGTCCAGCATCGGGTTGGGGCCGAGGTTGCGGTCGCGCTCCAGCACCCGGCCGTCGAACACCACCTCGCGCAGGGCGCCCGCGAACGTGCAGCGCACCAGGCTGGCCTGCCAGAAGTTGGTGCAGGCGAGCTGGGCGTAGGAGAAGTCGACGTCGGTGAACCCGGCCACGCCGCAGCCCAGGCGGGTCAGGTCGGCGTGGCTGAAGTCCACGCCGCGCAGGCGGTTGGGCCGGTTGGCATACCAGCCGCCGACCGAGGACCGGCCCAGCTCGGCCGCCACGAACGAGCAGTCGATCACGTCGGTCGCCCACATCCGCAGGCCGGTCAGGTAGGCGCCGTCGAAGCGGCAGTTGTCGAGCACGCAGCTGAACAGCCGCAGCCGGGGCAGGTGCGCCCCGCGCAGGTCCAGGTCGGCCAGGTGCCGCCCCTGCAGCTCGACCTCGGTCGGCAGCGCCGCGAACTCGAACGTGTACGAGGTGCCGCCGAGCATCGGCTCGCGGAGGTCGGGCTCGATGCTGCGCACGTGCGGCACACCGAGGCCGCGCAGGTCCCAGCGGCCGTCCACCCGCTCGAGCGGCAGCCCGTCCAGCGGCTCGCCGGTCTGCAACCGGCGGACGATCTCGTCCTGCAGGTCCGGTCCCGTGGCGACGTGCCACCGTTCGACGAGCGCCTCATCGTGCCACACGGCCGACCCCACCTCTCGGCGCCGGGTTTGCCCAGGTCACCGGCGCGTGGCGACAAACCTAGGCCGGGGGCGGCCAGGCTACAACCCCTGCCCGTCCGAGATGCCACGGTTGTCCGATCGTGTTATCGAAATTTGACCCACCGCAGCCGTCCGACTACACACCTGCCCTCCAATCCGGTGGTATGCCGCCTGACCTGCCACTTCAGCGGCCGGGCACCTCAGCCGACGGCGGCCAGCCGGTCGCGCAGGAACGCCCGCTCGGCCTCGTTCGCGGTCAGGGCCAGCGCCCGCTCGTACGCCTGCCGCGCCTCGGCCGCCCGTCCGCAGCGCCGCAGCAGATCGGCCTTCACCGCCGGCAGGTACTGGTAGGCCGCCAGGCCCGGCTCCCGCTCCAGCCACTCGACCTGCGCCAGCGCCGCCTCGGGGCCGGCGACCATGGCCAGCGGCACCGCCCGGTTCAGGGCGACCACCGGCGAGGGCCAGACCGCCAGCAGCCGGTCGTACAGCAGCACGGCCTGCGCCCAGTCGGTCGCCTCGTACGAGGGCGCCTGCGCGTACAGCGACGCGATCGCCGCCTGCAGCAGGTACCGCCCGGGCATCCCGCCGCGCAGCCCGGCCACCACCAGCTCGTGCGCCTCGGCGATGGCAGCGCGGTCCCACCGGGCACGGTCCTGCTCCTCCAGCGGCAGCAGCCGGCCCGCGGCGTCCACCCGGGTGGCCCGGCGCGCGTCGGTGGCCAGCAGCAGGGCGAGCAGCCCGCGCACCTCCGGCTCGTCGGGCATCAGCTCGCGCAGCATCCGGGCCAGGTGCAGGGCGCGCTCCACCAGGCCGGCGCGGACCAGCTCGGCGCCCGAGGGCGCGGTGTGCCCGGTGGTGAACAGCAGATGGATCACCCCGAGCACCGCGCGCAGGCGGTCCGGCAGCTCCGCCGGGCGCGGCACCCGGTACGGGATGCGGGCCCCGGAGATCTTCTTCTTCGCCCTGGTGATCCGCGCCGCCATCGTCGCCTCCGAGACCAGCAGCGCCCGGGCCACGTCCCCGGTCGGCACGCCGCACACCAGCCGCAGCGTCAGGGCCAGCTGCGCCTCGGGCGCCAGCGCCGGATGGCAGCAGGTGAACACCAGCCGCAGCCGCTCATCGGGCACCGCGTCGCCAGGCTCCTCGACCTCCTCGTCGAGCAGCCGGTCCGGCGCCCCGTCCGCCGCGGCCTCCTCGGGCTCGACCAGCAGCGGCAGCTTCGACCGGAGCGCCAGCTCGCGCCGGATCACGTCGATCGCCCGGCGCCGGGCCGCCGTGGTGAGCCACGCCGCCGGGTTGCCCGGCACGCCGTCGCGGGGCCAGCTGCGCAGCGCCGCGGCGTACGCCTCCTGCACGCACTCCTCGGCCAGGTCCAGGTCCCCGGCCGTGCGCACCGTCGCGGCGAGCACCAGGGCCCACTCGCGGCGGTGCGCGTCGGCGACGGCCGCCGCGGCGGCCG
This sequence comes from Catellatospora sp. KI3, assembly GCF_029948125.1. Classification (GTDB taxonomy): domain Bacteria; phylum Actinomycetota; class Actinomycetes; order Mycobacteriales; family Micromonosporaceae; genus Catellatospora. The sequence continues at coordinate 2,807 of NZ_JASAMB010000034.1, read as the reverse complement.
ACTGCCCGCTCATCCAGCCGGGTGCCGCACGAAGCCGCCACCGGCGACCGGCCGCACCTCGACCCCGCCACCCAGCCGGCACGCCGGGTTCAGCCGGGCGATGGCCAGCGCCGCGTCGAGATCGGGCGCTTCCAGGAGGTAGAAGCCGGCCACGATCTCCTTGGCGTCCACGAACGGGCCGTCGGTGACGACGTCGCCGCGGACCGAGGTGGCCAGGTCCCTGGGCGTCAGGGCGTACGCCGCGAGCAGGGCGCCGGAGCGCTCCAGCTCCTCGGCGTGCCGGTCGTGCGGCGCGGTGTCCTGGGCGGTGGCGTCCGAGCGGTGGGCGGAGTCGCCGGCGTAGATCAGAACCGCGTACTGGGCCATGGTGAACTGCCTTCCTGCTTCGAGTTCCGGACCTTGCACCGGTACGTCGAACGCGCCCCGCGAAATCGACAGGCCGCACGGAGATTCTCTGTCACACCGCTGCCCCATGGTCTCCGCCCTGGCACCCAGGACGCGCAACGTACTGCCATTTCACGTGTCAGTGATTGCCGGAGGCCCCCGGAGCGGGTAGACATGCACACGATGAGCCTTTTGGACATTTCGCCCGCTTCGGCCGCCCATGCATGAGCTGTCGGTGTGCGGAGCGCTGGCCGAACTCGTGAACCGGCGCGCGGGCGACCGCCCCGTCACCACGATCAGCCTGCGCATCGGGCGGCTCCGGCAGATCGTCCCGGACACCCTCGCCTTCTGCTGGACGATGGTCACCGCCGAGACCGCCCTGGCCGGGTCCCGGCTGGAGATCGAGACGGTGGACGCCACCGTCACCTGCGCCGACTGCGGCCACGTCAGCCGGATCGACCCGCACCCGCCCCTGTTCGTCTGCCACGGCTGCGGCGGCTTCTCGCTGACCGTGCTCACCGGCGAGGAGTTCCTGCTGCTCGCCCTCGACCTCGCGGAGGTATGACGATGGGCCGGTTCCACCGCCACGACGACGGCACCGAGCACCGCCACGACGAACCGCACGACCGCACCGGCCACGACCACAGCGGCTACGCCACCGGCGCGCAGCGGATCCAGGTGCTGGAGCACATCTTCGGCGAGAACGACCGCACCGCCGCCGCCAACCGCGCCGACTTCGCGGCGCACGGCGTGCACACGGTCAACGTCATGTCCTCCCCTGGCGCGGGCAAGACGACGCTGCTGCGCCAGACCCTGCGACGGCTGGACGGCGTACGGGTCGGGGTGCTGGAGGGCGACATCCACACCAGCCTCGACGCCGACCGGCTGGGCGGGCTCGGCGCGGCGATCGCCCTGGTCAACACCGGCGACGGGTTCGGCGGCGAGTGCCACCTGGACGCGCCGATGGTCCGCTCCGCGCTGCCCCGGCTGCCCCTGGCCGACCTCGACCTGCTGCTGATCGAGAACGTCGGCAACCTGGTCTGCCCGGCCGAGTTCGACGTCGGCGAGGCCGCCCGCGCCATGGTGTACGCCGTCACCGAGGGCGAGGACAAGCCGCTGAAGTATCCGGTGATGTTCCGGTCGGTGGAGCTGGTCCTGATCAACAAGATCGATCTGCTGCCGTACCTGGACTTCGATCTGGACGCGTTCCTGGCCAACGTGCGCGCGGTGAACCCGGGCGCCCGGACGCTGCGGCTGAGCGCCCGGACGGGTGAGGGAGTGGACGGCTGGGTCGAGTGGCTGCGCTCCCGGACCGGGGCGGACGTACCGTCGCCCGCGTGACCCGCCCGCGTGACCCGCCCGCCCGGCCGCCCCGCGCGCGCCCCGCATCGATACTGGCCTGTCACGAAGAAGTCGATCGACTCATTTTCCTCGTTATAGGCCGACGTCGATGCTAAGTGCGGCCGCTGCCGCCGCGGCGGCACCGGGCGCGGTGTGGTGGCGACCCCCGGACCGATAGGCTGCTCGGCATGACCAGCAGCGGCAACGCGGGCGGTGCCGCCGACAAGGTGCTGTCGGTGCTGGAGGCGCTGGCGGGGCACGAGCGGCTGGCCGACCTGGCCGTCGCCACTGGGCTGCCGAAGTCGACGGTGCACCGCATCCTGCAGTCCCTGGTCGCGCGGGGGTTCGCCGCCGCCGACGGGCACGGCGGCTACCTGCCCGGACCCCGGGTGCTGGCGCTGGCCGGGCGGGTCATGGGCACGCTGGACCCGGCCCGGACCGCCCGCCCCGAACTGCAGGCACTGCGCGACCGCACCGGCTTCACCGTCCACCTGGGCCTGCGCGACGGCGACCGCGCCGTGTACGCCGACAAGATCGCCGGGCCGCAGCCGTACGACATGCGGTCGCGGATCGGGCAGAGCCTCGACCTGCACTCGACCGCCATCGGCAAGGCGATCCTGGCCCGCCTGCCCGCCGCACCGGTACGCGAGCTGGCGGCCCGCACCGGCCTGCCCCGGCACACGCCCCGTACCGCGACCAGCATGAAAGCACTGCTCGCGGCGCTGGACCGGGTGCGCGTGGACGGGTACGCCGTCGACGACGAGGAGAACGAGCCGGGCCTGCGCTGCGTGGCGGCAGCGGTCGCCGGGGCCGACGGCGCGGTGATCGGCGCGGTCAGCGCATCGGCGCTGGTGCTGGAGCTGCCCGACGACCGGGTGTCCGCACTCGGCGCCGAGGTACGCGCCTCCGCCGACCGCATCTCCACCTCACTCGGCTCCCCCGCCTGACCCCGCACCCCAACCCAGCAAACCCACCACCAGCCCCCCGCCGCCGGCCCCGCCCCCAGCCCGCGCCCCAGCCCGCGCCCACGTCCACGCCCACGCCCGCGCGCGCCCGGTTCAACATAGACGTTGGCCTATTAC
>NZ_JASAMB010000033.1 GCF_029948125.1 Catellatospora sp. KI3 | reverse complement strand
AAGACCCACTCGACCGAGGCAACCCGGTCATGCCCTATTCGGTCGCGTTTGGGATGACCGGCTCAGCCGACAGTGCGCCGCCGTACCAGCATGATCACGAGCCCGGCCGCCAGCACGACCAGCAGGCACCCAGCGCCGACGACCAGCACCGTCCACAGCGGGAACTCGGCACCCGGCGCCGCGATCCACGTGGGCCCAGCCGCACTCGGCGTCACCGCCCCCTTCGTCGCACTCGGCGCACCGACGTACGGCTCGCTGAGTGCGGCGACCAGATTCGGCACCCCGAACCCGTACATCGAATCCCGCCCAGCGGGCCCCTTGTCCGTCGCGGTACCGGTCAGCCGACGGACAACCTCCGCCGCAGGCATGCTTGGGAACTTGGCCCTGATCAGCGCTACCACCCCAGCTACCAACGCCGTCGAATTCGATGTTCCATCTACGATGACGCGGCGATTGCCCCGGTAAGCGACACTGATCCGTTCGGCAGGCGCAGCTACGGCCACCTCTGGACCGGTGATCGAACCCGACCATAGCTGACCGTTCCGGCCAATTCCGCCCACCGCGACCACACCCGCATAGGCAGCCGGGTACTGCAACCCCGTCTGCTGACTCTTGTTGCCCGAGCCGGCCACGATCACGATGTCACGCGCAACCGCATCTTCGATGGCCTGCTGCAAAACGAGATCGTCGTCGACATGAGCCGCCGAAATGGAGATCACCTTGAGCTCATGATCCACTGCCCATCTGATCGCCTCACCCATATGCGTTGGCGAGCTGGTTAAACCGTCCGCGTAACGGAGGGAGACGACTTTGGCTTTCGGCGCGATCCCCTTGATCTTTCCGTGACCCACAATGAGGCTGGCCATGGCCGTGCCGTGCCCGTCGGTATCCTCCAGCCCGTCGCCGTTGCCGCCGAAGTTGACGTCGACACCAGGCTCGACCGATCCCTCAATGTCAGGATGGTGCGGGTCGATGCCTGTGTCGACAACGCCGATCCGGACGCCTTCGCCCTGGCTTAGCCGGTGTGCAGCGACCACGTTGAGGTAATTCAGATACCACTGGCCATCGGCGATCGAGTCAGCAGCCTGTGCAGGAGTTCCGACACCGACCACCACTGCAGCCATCAGCGTTCCGACCACGAGTGCGGCCGCGTGACGACACCAGTGTTTGTTCACGCTTGCGGGTCCATTCTTCTCATGATCTTCACCTTGAGGTCGTCGGCCCACGGGGTCGCCACGCCAGCGAACCAGTCGACGAACTCCTCGTCCTGCTGCGCCAACTGTTCCCGCGTCACGACTCCCCGCGCTGGTGGCAGCCCTTCGATGATCGGGGCGACACCCTGCTCCACCCGCCAGATCACATCTCGCCGTCCTTCGCGAGCACCGCCCCTACCTGATGGAGAGCCAGTGGCACTCCCTGGAGTCGCGACGGGCATGAGACCCGCAGTGTTAGCACCTTTACCCTGCCCAACCGCCGCAGCCGCAGAACCCGATGCCGACATCGGCGCTATCCATCCGCCACGTCCTACACCCGGACCCGGTAGCACGTACGCGCCGCCGTTGGGTGCGTAGGGACTGCCCGGCGGCACTGGAAGCAGTGAAACGGGCGAACCAGGCACTGCCGGCACGGCCGGAGGAAGGCTCGCCAGGTCAGGCCCCCCGGGAAGAACGGGGTCATAGCCGGGCGTCGGCGGTGGTCCATTCGGCGCCCCCACGTCACGAGGGCTGGGCACGTCACCGCAGTGCGGTCCACCCGTATCATCCGCATCTGTCGCGGCCGTAATGTCCCCGAATATCTCACCTCGATAGTCGAAGACCGATGGCACGATAAAGCGACGCCGGTGGTCCCCGACTGCCACCTCTGCGTCGGTCATCGCCTGGCGCGCCGCATTGTTGAGGTTCTCGGCCGCGTGGTCCCACCACTCCGGCAGCCAGTCAGAGGTGACGTTGTCCCACTGCTCCTTGAGTGGCGCCACCTTATCCTTCGCAGTTCTGAGTGCGGCAAGCACGCCGTCCAGGCCTCGCGCGGTACCCGCCGCAGCATAGGCGTTCTCGCGCATGGCCAGAATCAGCCTGTCGAGAAAGCCGAAAAACTTGTCGGCGGCCTCCGAATGTTCTGGCTGCCAGACGGAGACAAGATTGTTGCGCATCCGCGCAAGTCGATCATGTTGATCGGCGAGCAGCTGGCCGAGACTCTCCCACCCCTGGACTTGGCCCCAGGCGATCGGATCGTCCTCGGTCCGAACCGAGTCCCACATGCGCGGTACGTCGAATGAATTCCAGTTCGTGCAAACGGCCTGCACCTTTGGCTGTGCACTGAACACGGTCTGCACCGGACCAACGAACTCGCCCTTGACCACTGCCGACACGATCGGCACGGGCACCGAACGCTTCTTATCGGTCACTCGAACTCACCCCGATGTGGTGAAAGGTCCGACACGAGGTCCTTGGAGGTGGCGAGAGCACCTAGCAAGATCTTCTCAATGGCATCCAGGTTGGCAGCCGAGAGTTCGTCAGCATTGGTGTAGTTGTCGAGCACCTTCCGCATCGCATCGATTAGCACCTGGGCGGCCCCCACCTGACTGGCGCCGTTTCGCCTGGCCCGATCGAGAGCCATCGCCATCAGTTGCCTGCTCGCCACGACCTCGCCACCGACCGTATGCGCGCCGAAGCGTAAACCGTTCTGCAGCTCCTTCTCGGCGCGAATCACACCTGGCCGTAGACCCTGCTCAACGTCTGCCTCCAGCACCTCGGCGAACATGCGCAGCTCACCGAGGTCTACGGACACCTTGGGACTGTCCCCGCTGCCCATGAAACCCTCCCCGCCTCCATGGATCAGCACGGAGCGTATCGGACTCAATCGGCAGCGTCGATGTTATCCACAGGCAGAAACCCGGTCCGTCGGCGGAACCCCGGGCATGAGTAGGGCAGGACGGCGGCTCAACCGTCCTGCCCGGACCTTCACCTCACTCCAACTTCCGCTCCGTGTCCACCGTTATTGCGGCGACCGGGACGGGCGGCCCCGGGCCAGCAGGCACTTCTCACACAAATGCGCCGACCTTGTCCTCCGCACGGGTGACAAACCCCAGGTCGGTCAGCGCCGAGCAGTCCCGCCGATGTAGCGCGCGTCAAGATCCCACCGCACCGCGGCGTACCAGCGCAGGTCGAGGTGGCTGAAGCCGGCGTCCTCCAGGCTGCGCCAGGTCTCGCGCGCCGGGTCGCACCCGTGCGAGACGCGCCGGCTCAGCGGCGCGAGCAGCTCCTGCACCCGGCGCAGCAGACTGCCCGCCGGTGCCGCGACGTGCTCGAAGAAGACGTAGCTGCCGCCCGGCCGCAGCACCCGGCGTACCTCGGCCAGCACCGCCGCCTGGTCGGCCACCGAGCACAGCACGGTCCGGCCGACGACCGCGTCCACGCTCGCGTCGGGCAGTGGGATGCGCTCGGCGACTCCGGCCAGCACGGGCTCATGCCGCCCGTGCCGGGCGGCGATCCGGGTGAGTTCGGCGCGGCGTCGCGGGTCGGGTTCGAGGCCGAGCCAGCGGACTTCCCGGGGGTACGCCGCCAGCGTGCGTCCCCGGCCCGCCCCGATCTCCAGCACCGTGCCACGGAGCCCGCCCAGCAGCCGCTCCTGCAGCTGCGCGAACTCCGCCCTGCTCCCCACGGTCGTCATGGCGGCAGGGTAGGCAGTCGCCGCAATGAATGCGTGACCGCGACCCTGGTGACCCGCGACACGGCGTGGTGGCGCGGTCCGACTACGGTTGAGGCTTCGTACTTACTTCCGAGGAGTGAACGCCTGTGGGCGGCTATAGCACCCAGATCCTGCTGGTGCTTGTCCTGATGTTGATCAACGGCGCGCTGTCGGGCAGCGAGATGGCGCTGATCTCACTGCGCGAGTCGCAGATCCAGCGCCTGGAGCGCAGCTCCGGTGGCGGCCGGGTGCTGGCGCGCCTGTCCCGGGACCCGAACCGGTTCCTGGCCACCATTCAGATCGGCATCACCCTGGCGGGCTTCCTCGCCTCCGCGTTCGCGGCGACCTCGCTGGCCAAGCCGCTCGTCAAGCCGCTGGGCTTCCTCGGCGAGGCGGCCGAACCGGTCGCGATCATCGTGGTCACCCTGATCCTCACGTTCCTGACCCTGGTCATCGGCGAGCTGGCGCCCAAGCGCATCGCGATGCAGCGGGCGGAGGGCTGGGCGCTGATGGCGGCCCGGCCGCTGGACTGGATGGCGACCGCGTCGCGGCCGTTCGTGTGGCTGCTGGGCAAGTCGACCGACCTGCTGGTACGGATCGCGGGCGGCGACCCGAGGGCGGGCCGGGAGGAGATCTCCGCGGAGGAGATCCGGGACCTGGTGGTGGCTCAGCGCGGGTTCACCGCCCAGCAGCGCGAGATCATCTCCGGCGCGTTCGAGATCACCGAGCGGGACGTACGGGAGATCATGGTGCCGCGCCGGGACGTGTTCATGCTGCCCGGCCGGGTGAGCGCGCAGGAGGCGCTGCGGATGCTCGCCGACTCGGGCCACACCCGGGCGCCGGTGGTCGGCGAGGGCGGCCTCGACGCGACCGTCGGCGTGGTGCACCTTCGCGACCTGCTCAACGCCGAGGGCACCGCCGCCGAGGCGGCCCGGCCGGCGCTGTTCCTGCCGGAGACCCAGTCGGTGTCCGACGCCATGCGCAAGCTGCGCCACCAGCGTGAGCAGTTCGCCCTGGTGGTGAACGAGCACGGCTCGATCGACGGCATGATCACGATGGAGGACCTGGTCGAGGAGGTCGTGGGTGAGATCTACGACGAGACCGACCGCGACGTGGCGGCCGTGGTACGCGAAGGCGACGGGGTGTTCCTGCTGCCGGGCTCGTTCCCGCTGCACGACCTGCCCGACCTGGGCATCGACGACGAGCGCCTCGGCGAGGTCGACTACACGACCATCGCGGGGCTGGTGCTGGACAAGCTGGGCCACATCCCGACCGGCCCCGGCGAGACCATCAAGGCCCCCGGCCTGACCGCCGAGGTCGTCGAGGTCCAGGGCCGCACCATCACCCGGGTACGCCTGCGCGCGGTCGACCGCGACCGCCACGAGACCGCCTGACGGAGATCGCTTCCCGCGGCCGGAACATTGAGTCGGGACACGTGTTCCGGCCGCGAACGTAGATCTTGGGCAAGAGGGGTGCCGAACCGGACGCCGGAGCCATACGGTGACGCCATGGGACGGTGGGGGCAGTGGACGGCCGCGCGGACGGCGTGGGCGATATACGGGCTGATCGCAGCCGTCTCCTGCGCACTCGTGCTGCTTCGCCCCGACCGCCTGTCCGACCTGCACATCTACTACGGTGCGGTGAAGACCGCCCAGTCCGGCGCCCCGCTCTACGGCTACGTCGCCGAGAACGGCGGCCCGTTCACGTACCCGCCGTTCGCCGCGCTGGTGATGTGGCCGATGACCGGCCTGTCCGAGACGGCCCTGCAACTGCTGTGGCTGGCGTCGACCTGCGCCGCCGTCGCCGCGCTGGCGCTGTCGCTGGGCCGGGCGCTGCATGTGCCCGCGCACCGGCGGGCGCTGGCCGTCGCGGCGGTGGCCTGCGCGGTGCTGCTGTCGGCCCCGGCGCAGAGCAACCTGCGCTTCGGGCAGGTCAGCGTGTTCATCGTGCTGCTGGCGCTGGTCGACGCGGCGGGGCTGACCCCGGCCCGGTGGCGGGGCGTGCTGGTCGGCGTGGCCGCCGCGATCAAGCTGACGCCGCTGCTGTTCGTGCTGTTCTTCCTGCTGGCCCGCAGATGGCGGGACGCGGCGCGGGCCGGGGCGGCGTTCGCCGGGTGCGCGCTGGTGGCGGCGGCGCTGCTGCCCGCCGACAGCTGGACGTACTGGTCGGGCACGGTGCTGCAGACCTCGCGGATCGGGGATCTGGCCTCGCTGGGCAACCAGTCGGTGCATGGGATGCTGCTGCGGATCGGGGTCGCGCCGCAGACGCTGCCGCTGGTGTGGGCGGCCCTGGTGGCGCTGGTGTGCGGCACGGCGCTGCTGCGGGCGCGGCGGCTGCGGCTCGACGGCGAGCCGGTGCGGGCCGCGGTGCTGGTCGGCTGCGCCACGGTGGCCGCCTCGCCGGTGTCGTGGACGCACCATCAGTTGTGGACGGTGCTGGCGGCGATGCTGCTGGTCGCGGCGCGGGGCGCGCTGCGCCGAGCGGCCGGGGTGGCGCTGGCGGTGGTCATGACGCTGTCGCTGGGGGTGCTGCTGGGCGAGGTGTCGACGTACCCGGGGGTGCAATTCCTGCTGGAGAACGCCCGGACCCTCGGCGTGGTCGCGACCTGCCTGGCCGGGCTGGGCGGCGCGGCGGCGCTGGCGGTGACCAGCTCGCGGCGGCCCGGGCGGGTGTGGCTGCGCGCGGTCACGGCGACGGCGGCGGTGCTGGCCTGCTTCGCGGTGCTGCCGCTGCCCGCGGGCGCCGATCCGACCTTCAAGGCGTACGCGCAGGGCGACACCGCCAATCCGCGCTACTTCTACTTCTGCCGCACCGAGACCGCCTGCGCGGACGCGGCCCGCACGGCGGCGGCGACCGGGGCGGTGGTGCGGTTCGGCATCGTCCGGGAGCAGACGAAGGTGCGGGTCAACGGGGTGGTGGACGAGTCGGTGGCGCGGCTGGAGTTCCGGTCGGCGCCCGGCGGCGCCCCGCGCGTGATCCCAATCGTGGACATGTTCGGCGAGCGCGGCTTCTCGTTCCGCAGCGCCAACCTGGCCGCGGGCGAGCTCACCGCGTACGCCGAGGACGGCACCGCCCTGGCCGCCTACTCGGCCGAGTTGACGCCGTGAGCTGCGACGGCCTCCTCGGCGCTCCACTGGCGACGGTGTGGCGACCGGCCCGCCAGCGCAGACGACCCGAACAGCCCTCCCGAGACCGTCTCACGTACGGCACCATGTGCGGTTGTGTCGTCGGGGTGCGAGCGTTACGGGGTTGACGTGATGACGGGTCGTTTCAGAATGCGGGCGCGCGGTGCGATGGCGGCCTTGGCGCTGCTGGTCGCGGCGCCGCTGGTGCTGACCGGTTGCAGCGCGGACGCCAAGCCGCCGACGTTCGTGCAGACGGCGCCCTCGGCCAGCCCGTCGGCCGCGCCGGTGCCGCTGACGCTGGCGCTGAGCCCGGCCGTCGACGCGAAGAACCAGCCCGCGAGCACCGAGATCGGCACCAGGCTCACCGGCGGCAAGGTGCAGTCGGTGACGCTGACCGACGCCGGCGGCGCGAAGGTCGCCGGGCGGATGCGCGCCGACGGCAGTTCCTGGGTGCCGGACAAGCCGCTCAAGTACGGCAAGAAGTATGCCGCGACCGTGGTCGCCGCCGCGCCGGACGGCCAGACGGTGACCCAGCAGACCTCGTTCACCACGATGGGCAAGCCGGGCAAGCGCGGCGGCAGCGGCCTGTACCTGTTCGCCGACCGCGAGTACGGCGTGGCCATGCCGGTGGTCGTCGAGTTCACCAAGCCGATCGCCGACTCGGCCCGCGCGGCGGTGGAGAAGCGCCTGTTCGTCACCACCGACCCGCCGCAGCCCGGGATCTGGCACTGGACCGGCCCGCAGCAGGTCATGTACCGCGCCCCGGAGTACTGGCAGCCCGGCACGAAGATCAAGGTGCGGGTGGCGTTCGAGGGCGTGCCGCTGGGCGGCGGCCGCTACGGCGACCAGGACCGCTACGGCGAGGGCAACATCAGCAAGGACCGGGTGGAGCTGTTCGTCGACAACGCGAACAAGCAGATGCGGGTGATGAAGAACGGCACTCTGCTCAAGACGCTGCCGGTGAGCCTGGGCAAGGCGAGCACCCCGTCCTCGTCCGGGACGATGGTCATCATGGACAAGCTGGTAAAGACGGTCTTCGACACCACCGGCCAGCCAGGCGTCGACCACTACCGGGTCGACATCGAGTACGCCCAGCGCCTGACCTGGAACGGCGAGTACATCCACGCCGCGCCGTGGTCGGTGCAGCATCAGGGCAAGCGCAACGTGTCGCACGGCTGCGTGAACGTGTCCATGGCCAACGCCAAGTACCTGTTCAACCTGACCCGCATCGGCGACCCGGTGACCGTGAAGGGCACCGAGCGGAAGCTGAAGTCGGGCAACGGGTTCACCGCCTGGGACCTGGACTGGGACGACTACGTCAAGGGCAGCGCGCTGCCGGTGCCCGCCGACATCGCCGCGCTGGGCGGCGCCGGTGCGTCGCCGGAGCCGTCCGCCTCGGCGAGCGCGGCCCCGTCCGCGTCACCCACGGCGTAGCACGCGTCTTCACAGGGGGTACGGCCTGACCGTCGTCAGGCCGTACCCCCTGATGCTCTTGCCTGGTGGTCCCGTCGGTCGGGATGACCGTTCAACTAAATCGACATTTAAGAATTCCTCGATGGTAAATCGAGCTTGACCTGCTTTGCTCTCCCGCACATGGGTGCCGGTCACCCGGACCGGCACAACCGCTCCCATGGAAGGGGATCCCATGTACGAGAACAACGCCGCGTACGTGCGCGACGTACACGACAAGGGGTTGCTTTTCGACCTGAAGACCATGTCGCGGCGCCGGATGCTCACCGCCTTCGGCGGCGCCGGACTGGCCGCGGCCGTCGGCGGCGCGCTAACCGTCGGCGAGTCGGCCGCGACCGCGGCGTGCGCCGCCGAAGTCGAGTCCGAGACGGCCGGTCCCTACCCGGCCGACGGCAGCAACGGCCCGAACGTCCGCACCGTCTCCGGCGCCGTACGCGGCGACATCCGATCCTCGTTCGGCACCGCGTCGGGCACCGCCGCGGGCATCCCGCTCACGTTCTCGCTGACCGTGCTCAACCTCAGCTGCGTGCCGCTGGCCGGCGCGGCCGTGTACGCCTGGCACTGCGACCGCGAGGGCCGCTACTCGCTCTACTCCAGCGGCGTCACCAACCAGAACTACCTGCGCGGCATCCAGGTCGCCAACGCCGCCGGCACCGTCACCTTCACCAGCGTCTTCCCGGGCTGCTACGCCGGCCGGTGGCCGCACATCCACTTCGAGGTCTTCTCCTCGCTGGCCAACGCCACCACCAGCAACGGCCCCATCGTCAAGACGTCGCAGATCGCGCTGCCGAAGGAGGTCTCGCAGGCGGTCTACGCCACCAGCGGCTACAGCCAGAGCGTCACCAACCTCAGCCGGATCAGCCTGGCCACCGACATGGTCTTCCGCGACGACCTCGCCGCCCGCGAGACGGCCACCGTCACCGGCAACACCACCAGCGGGTACACCGCCAACCTCACCATCACCGTCCGAGCCTGACCGGCCTGACCGGCCTCGTCGCGGTGCCCCGGAGCGCGCGGTCCGGGGCACCGCCGCGGCGATCGCGTTCGGACCGCGACGATCGGCCGCCGCCCGCGCGGACGCCGGCGGCGTGCGTGGAACACTGGCGTGCGCACCGTACGACCAGCGAGGAGAACCGATGCCGATCACCCCGCCGCCCACGCTGACCGCGCTCGCGCCGGGCGTCTTCGCCTACGTGCAGCCCGACGGCGGCTGGTGCGTCAGCAACGCCGGAGTGCTCGTCGGCCGCGACGGCGTCACCCTGGTCGACGCGACCGCGACCGTCCCCCGCGCGCTGCACCTGCGCGAGCACATCGAGTCGGTCACGCCCGCCCCGGTCCGGACCCTGATCGTCACCCACCGGCACGGCGACCACCACTACGGCGCCTGCGCGGTCGCCCCCGACGCCGTGGTCGTCGCCCACGAGCGCACCCGCGAACTGCTGCTGGCCGACGGGCTCAACCTGCCCGGCATCTGGCCCGACGTGACCTGGGGCGACGTGGCGCTGCGGCCGCCGTCGGCCACCTTCACCGACCGGCTCACCCTGTGGGTCGACGAACTGCGCGTCGAGCTGATCCACCCCGGACCGGCGCACACCGCCGGAGACGCGGTCGTCTGGCTGCCCGAGCACCGGATCCTGTTCACCGGCGACATCGCCTTCGCCGGGGTGACCCCGCTGTACCTGATGGGGTCGCTGAGCGGGTCGCTGCGGGCCCTGTCGGCGCTGCGGGCGCTGGAGCCGGAGATCGTCGTCAGCGGCCACGGGCCGGTGACCGGACCGGAGGTGTTCGACGCGAACGAGGCCTACCTGCGCTGGGTGCAGGAGCTGGCCGCCGCGGGGCGGGCCGCCGGGCGTACGCCGCTGGAGCTCGCCCAGGGCACCGACCTCGGCCCGTTCAAGAGCCTGCTCGACTCCGAGCGCCTGGTGGCGAACCTGCACCGGGCGTACGCCGAACTCGACGGCCTCCCCGAGGCCGCCGAACTGGCCGTCCTGCCGATCCTGGGCGACATGGTCGCCTTCAACGGCGGCCGCATCCCCACCTGCCTCGCCTGATCCCTCCCCTCCCTCGCGCGCCGCCCGCGCCGCGGTGACTGCAGTTTCGGGGAAAGTGCAGGAATCCGGCCCAAGATTCGTGCAGTTTCCACGAAACTGCACGCTCCCCCACGCCCCTTCGGCGCGATTCCGTCCCACGCACGGCGGCAACGGGCGCACGCTCGAAGGTGATGGTGGGGACACACCGTCGAACACGTCGTCCGGTCGTGCCCCGCATGTATCCGCTGGCCGAGACGCGCGCCGCCGTCGAGAGCGGCGCCGCCGACCACGCCCCCGGCAACACCGTCATCACCGCCCGCGCACGGGACGGTGGTTTGGAAGGGGCCCTTCTACATCGGATTGCGATAAGAAGGGACCCTTCCTTCGAAATGCTCACAGAGGGTTCCATTTTCGACTGCTCGCGGGGTAGCGTGCGGCGGTCATGTTGATCATATGGCGCGTCGCGCCGCGATCGACAACGAATCCCTCGTAAGGAGCTCAACCGTTGCGTACCTTGCAACGCGTCGTCGGTGGTGCGCTGGCCGCGCTGCTGACCGCGGGCATGGTGGCGGTCACCGCCGCCCCCGCCCAGGCAGATCCCACCTTCCCGCTGTACGGCCCGTACCCGGCCACCACGGCCATCGACGGCCGGGGCAGCATGGACGCGAACAACCGCACCGCCACCGACCTCTACACCACCGGTGAGCAGGTCTACGTGCGCTGCCAGGACTCCGGCCTGTCCGCCGGGGGCAGCACCATCTGGGACTACACCCGCGAGGGCTACTGGATCCCGGACGCCTACATCCGCACCGGCACCAGCGGTTTCGTGGCGAAGATCCCGCGCTGCCTGGCGATCGGCATCAACGGCACCCCGACGGCGGGCGGCTCGAACACCGGGCCGTACCCGGTGAAGTTCGCCGTCGACGGGCGCGGCAGCGCGAATCCGGCCGACCGGGTCCGCGTCGACGCCTACCCGGCGGGCAGCTCGCTCTACGTCCGCTGCCAGGACTACGGCGTCAGCGTCGACGGCTCGACCCTGTGGATCTACACGATCGACGGGTACTGGGTGCCCGACGCGTACGTGACCACGGGCACCAGCGGGCGCATCTCGGGGGTGCCGCTCTGCTCGTCGATCGGCATCAGCGGCGGCGTGGCCACCAACCCTGACGGCGGCACCCAGTTCAAGATCCGCACTACCCTCAACGGCTACTACGAGAAGACGCTGAGCGGTGGGAGCGTCTGGGACAAGTACAGCGAGGGCGAGTACGTCACGATCATGTGCCAGGCGTACGGCCCGGTCAACTACGGCGGCTCGACGATCTGGGACCTGACCAGCGACGGCCTCTGGCTGCCCGACTTCTACGTCATCACCGGCTCCAGCGGCATCGTGCTGCGCCGTTGCGACAGCGACGGCCCCTCCGGCGGCGGCAGCGGCAGCGGCTACCTGGCCAAGACCACCCTCAACGGGTACTACGGCAAGAGCCTGACCTCGGGCAGCGTCACCGACAAGTACCCGGGCGGCAGCTACGTCAGCATCGTCTGCCAGGCGTACGGCGAGTTCAACTACGGCGGCTCGGCGATCTGGGACAAGACCTCCGACGGGCTGTGGGTCGCCGACTACTACATCTCCACCGGCTCCGACGACATCGTGATGTCGCGCTGCGACAGCGACCCGAAGCCGACCGGCGGCCCCGGCAACCCGACCGTCCCGTCGACCCCGTCGCCGGGCAGCGTCGCCTCGGGCAACATCCGGGCCGAGATCGTCAACGCGGCCCGCAGCCAGCTCGGCACGCACGAGTGGGGCGACAACTGCAACCCGTACGGCTACCACGGCGCCACCAAGTGCGGCGACCCGTGGTGCGCCATGTTCGCCTCGTGGACCTGGCAGCAGGCCGGCATCGACGTGTACTTCCCGTACTCGGGCACGTTCGAGACCTGGGGCCGCAACCACGGGCTGCTGCGCTCGAAGAGCAACATCCGCCCCGGTGACGTGGTCATGTACGGCACCAGCTACTACGACAGCCACCACATCGGCGTCGTGGTGGATGTGCTCCCCGACGGGCGGATCACCACCATCGAGGGCAACTACGGCAACAAGGTGACGCAGGTCGGCCCGTTCGACCCGAACCACCCGGCGCCGATCCACTCGTACAGCAACATCTACGCCGTGGTCGCGCCGGTCGCCGACCCGTCCACCGACGTCACCTGGGGCGTCAACACCGTCTCCGACCAGGACGACGAGCGCGACGGCATCGACGGCGACGAGGAGCTGTGCACCGACAACGCGTACTCGGGCATCTACTACACCGCCTGCCTGGAGTACACCGGCAGCCTGGTCCGGTCGCACTTCTACGCCGTACCGCTGAGCACCTTCAAGGCGGTCCGCGGCAAGCTGACGCTGCTCGACTCGGCCGGTGATCTGGAACTGCGGACGTGCCAGGCGTCGTGGTTCAGTGACGACAGATCCTGTGACGGGCCGGTCAACCATCCGACCAGCGGCAACGTCACCGTGCTGCAGACCGACATCGAGGTCGACGGCGGCTGGAAGCACAAGCTGCGCGTGGCCACGATGAACGTCGACGGCGAGGAGCAGAAGAACGGGACGTACTGCGGCCCGACCGCGACGCAGGCCATCCTGAAGTCGCTGGGCAAGAGCCCGCTGGGCTCGCAGGACTACTACGCCGGCAAGCTGGGCACCGACTCGCTGGGTACCAACCCGTGGGACGTGCGCGACGTGCTCAACGCCGAACTGGCGGGCAAGGCGGGCCTGGTGGACTACGTCTACCACGACTACGCGGCCGAGGGCGCGTCCAGCGCCAAGTGGGAGTTCGTCAAGAACAAGCTGGCCCGCTCGGTCGACCTGGGCCAGCCCGCCGCGATCGTGGTCCAGGCCAAGGACATCCCGTGGTGGGACAACGACGACACGTTCACCATGCACTACCTGGTGGTGCAGGGCTACGGCGCGACCGTCGACGACGGCGGCGTCTACACGGTGGACAAGTTCGTCGTCTGGGACCCGGACAGTGACAAGCACTTCCTGACCACGTCCAGCGAGATGTACAGCATGACCAACATGGACGGCATCCCCGGCCAGGGCCACATGATCGTGGTCGCGGAGTAGGCACTGTCGCCAGCTGGCGACAGTTTCGGGGAAACTGCAGCAATCCGGCCTCGGATTCGTGTAGTTTCCCCGAAACCGCACCCCCGACGCGCGGGGTGTCAGGCCCCGAGGACGTTGACGGCCCCCTATCAACGCCAGCACGGCCAGCCCGACCCGCCAGCGCTGCTCGCCCTCGGTGACGCGCCGCCACGCGGGCACGGCGTGGTAGGTGGTGCCCTGCTCCGGCGCCGGTGAGCTCATGTCGCGATGGTGCCGCAGCCGACCGTGACCGCACCAGCCCCGGCCGGTGGCGGATCGCCGCCAGACCCGGCGGAAGAGGACGGCCCCGGCGGGGTGCCGGGGCCGTCCGTGGGAGGTTCAGGGTGCGTCAGCCGATCAGGGCTGGTGACCCGTGCTGCGCGAGGAGTGGGTCACCAGGATGGCCGAGTTGACCACCGTGGTGCCCGGCACGGTCGAGGCGACCATCTCGGTGCTCACCACGCCCACGCCGGTGCTGATCCCGCGCAGGTTCACCGTGTACGTCGCCGTACCGCCCGGGGTCGGGTCGGTGCTGGTGACGACCAGGTCCTCGCCCGGCAGGGTGCCCAGCGGCAGACCCGCGCCGCCCAGGCCGCTGGCGTTCTCGGCGCCGACCAGGAACGGCTGGCCGAGGTTG
Source organism: Catellatospora sp. KI3 (assembly GCF_029948125.1). Taxonomy (GTDB): domain Bacteria; phylum Actinomycetota; class Actinomycetes; order Mycobacteriales; family Micromonosporaceae; genus Catellatospora. The sequence continues at coordinate 41,845 of NZ_JASAMB010000033.1, read as the reverse complement.
TTCGGCAGCGCGCCCGGGTCGTACGTGAACGAGATGTCCTGCGTGCCGTTGATCCCGATCCAGACCTGGAAGTGCTGGTTGGCGCTGGTGCCGAACACATCGACCTGCCACTCGAAGACCAGCCAGCTGCTGACGCCGTCGGTCAGGCTGGCGACCCGGATGCCCTCGTCGCCGGTGCCGTCGAGGTCGGTCCAGAACGGGGCGAGGACGTTGTTCGGCCGCGCCGGGTCCGGGATCTGCATCAGGTTGCAGCAGTTGTTGTCCTCGCTGGTGCCGCCGCCCACGACCAGGTAGCCGTTGGAGTCGACGCCGACGCGGTCGTAGGACACGCCGTTGTACAGGAACGCCGGCACGTTGAAGTTGACCATGTCCTCATCGCCGACCGGGGTCGGTGCGATGCCGAACAGCTCCAGCGGCAGGTAGCCCGCCGGGGTCGCACCGGGAGCGATCGCGGGCACGCCCGCGGCGGCACCCGGCAGGGTGACCCCCTTCAGCTCCACCGTGCTGCCGTTCTTGACCGTGGCGCCGGTGGCTCCGATGACCTTGAGGTCGGAGTCGACGGTGGTCTTGAAGTCGGTCGTCGCGTCGGCGAACGAGTTGTTCACCGCGGTCACGGTGCAGCTCGTGGTGCCGTACTTGACGATGGACGTGGCGGCGCAGGTGCTGTCCAGGCTGACGGTGCCCTGCTGCGGCACGAAGGCCACCGGCAGGTGCAGCGCCGGCTGGCCGGCCTTGGTCGGGGTCAGCTTGATCTGGCCGAAGTACTGCGCGGTCTCGGCCCACGAGCTGATGGTGACGGTCAGCTTCACCGACTTGCCGGGGGCGAGGGTGAACGTGCTCGGCGACACCGTGATCCGGCTCTTGGCCGGCGCCGTCGTGCTCACCTTGTAGGTCAGCGTCTTGCCCGAGACGTTCTTGGCGACACGCTGGGTGGTGACGCGGCCCGGCAGGGTCGGCACGTTGATCGACGGCAGGTTGAGGTGCGTCGCGGTCAGCTCGTCGCTGCCCAGCGCGAACATCCGCTCCGCGGTCTCGTCGAAGGTCAGACCCGGGTTGGACGCGCGGGTCAGGTCCAGGCGGCCCGAACCGTAGTCGAACGGGTCGGCCGGGGTGACCGTGTCCTCCTTGACGACCGACGTCTTCGCCGTGGTCATCATGGCCGACTTGATCTGACCCGGGGTCCAGGTCGGGTGCGCCGCCTTGAGCAGCACGGCCGCGCCCGCGATGTGCGGCGACGACATCGAGGTGCCCGCGATCGCCTGGAAGTACTCGCCCGCCGGACCGCCCTCGGGCGAGTCCGGGGTGGGCGTGTTGCCCGCCAGGATCTGCACGCCCGGCGCGGTGATGTCGGGCTTGATGCCCAGACCGCCCGGACCGCGCGAGGAGAACGCGGCCATCACGTCGCCCTGGCCGTTGTGCTTGGCGCCGCCGGTGAAGCTGGCGGTGACGCCGGTGTGGCCGGCCACGAACGCGTTGAACGCGGTGCCGTCGGCCAGGTGCACCGTCGGCAGGTAGTGGTTGTCGGTCTCCACGTCGGCCAGCGTCGCGTTGAACAGGATCATGCCCGCGGCGCCGCCCTGGGAGGCGTGCAGACCCTTCTCCACCCGCGCGTTCACGCCGCGCTGGCAGGCCAGGATCTTGCCGGTGAACAGGCCCGCCGGCGGCGTCGTGGTGCACAGCGCGTCGCTGTACGGCGCCTCGGAGGCCAGCACGACCGGGTACTCGCCGACCCCGGCGGTGATCGAGGCACCGGTCAGGGTCAGGGTGTCCGCGCCGCCCTTGAGGGTCAGCGTCGACACGAACTCGCGCGTCTGGGTCGACGCGGCCACCGTGGTGACCCACGGCGCCACGTGGTCGGTCGTGGCCGAGCCCGGGCCGGAGTTGCCCGCCGAGGCCGCGACGAACACGCCGGCGGCGTACGCGTCGAGGAAGGTCAGCTCGACCGGGTCGGTGTACGGGTTGCTGCCGCCGGAGATCGAGTAGTTGATGACCGACACGCCGTCGAGGATCGCCTGCTGCGCGGCGGCGGCCAGGTCGGAGCTGTAACCGCCCTGCGGGCCCAGCGCCTTGTAGACCGACAGCCACGCGCCCGGCGCGACGCCGTTCAGCGGACCGCGCTCCACGCCGAACACCTTCGCCGAGGCGAGCTTGTTGCCCACCGCGGTGGAAGCGGTGTGGGTGCCGTGCCCGCCGCTGTCACGCGCCGACGGGTACATGTCGTCGTTGTTCTGCGCGTTGTAGGTGTCCAGGAACGCGCCGCCGCCGATGAGCTTGTGGTTGCAGACGAAGACGTCCGACTCGGGCGTCAGCGGGTTGTCGCCGAAGTCGCACTCGCGCGCGGTGCCGTCGGCCTTGGCCGGCGGGGTGCCCAGGTTGCCCTGGTCGGCGAAGGACGGGTGCTCGGGCCAGGCACCGGTGTCGATGATGCCGACGATGATGCCCCGGCCCGCGTTGCGGGTGCCGCCCAGGCCCGGGTAGAGCGAGGTGGCGCCGATGAACGGCGAGCTGGCGTCGGTCAGCGGCTTGCGCAGCTCGTCCTTCTGCACCGCGGCCACGCCGGGGATCTTCAGCAGGTCGGCGATGCGGTTGGCCGGGACGACCGCCGCGACGCCGCCGTACACGGTGCGCAGGCGGGTGCCCGCCTTGGCGCCGGGCACCTTCGCCAGCGCCTTGACGAAGGCGTCCTCACGCTGGGCCAGGTAGCCCTCGTACCGCTTCTCCGCGGCGCTGCCGGACAGCTGGCGGCCGGTCACGGTCGGGCTGGTGGCGGCGTACCCCTGCACGCCGCCGGTGTAGGTCGCCACCGCGTCGGCGTCGAGCTTCACCAGGACCGGCACCAGGGTGCCGTCCTTGCGGCCCAGCAGCGACGGGTCGGTCTGCGCCAGGCGGCTGCTCGGCGTCTTCTGGCCCTTGATGAAGGACGACGCCTCGATCTTCGTCGCGGAGAACCGCGATGGCGACGGTGCGGCGGCACTGGGCGTGGTCCACGTCGCACCGGCTAACGGAACGACGAGGACCCCCACAAACGCAGCTCGTAGCCACTTGGGAGGTCTCATCTGAGCCCCTTTCGGAGGGTGTTGGCAGTGCCCACCGGCATCGCGGAGGCGATCCGATCACGACGGAGCGGGGTGCGCGCGCACCGTGCCCCCGATCCACGTCACCCGACCATCCTTGAAGTAAGGGGTCGTCTGTGGAATCCACCTATCGGACGGGTGCTTCACAGCGGAGCTTCAGCTTCGCGCGCCTGCGTCCATATTGGTGTGTACACAATATCGACACAAACAACTAAAACGACGGCGCCATAGCCGCAACCACGGCAGTTTATAGATGTTAATAGATTGTTTCAACAGTCTCGTCGTATCGATATCCGACAATCGATAGACAGACAACGATCCTTAACATATCGGTGACCGTCGAACAGTTTGCATCGGCGGTCACATCCGTCCCCCTCAGATCGGAGGCCCCTCGTGGTCCGACTCGTACGAGCCGCCATGATCGCCACTCTCGCCCTCGGCGGCAGCCTGCTCGCGGCGGCGCCAGCCGACGCGGCAGTGATCGACCTGACCTGCACCTCGCCGAACAGCACCAACGTCACCACGTTCAACCCCCCGCTGACGCTGGTGAACCAGCCGACCGTCGTCCAGCGGACGACGAAGTACAACCCGTGCCGCGCGGAGCGGGTGCCGCAGCTCAACTCGGGCTACGAGACCAAGACGATCACGATGAACGACGACTGCACGATGGTGCTGCTGACGCTGAACGTCAACTTCACCATCACCTGGAACACCGGGCAGACGTCGACCATCAGCGCGGTGCGCAGCGCCACCATCTCGGGCGGCCAGCTGATCGTGACCTTCAACGGCACGGTCACCGCGGGCCTGTTCGCGGGCAGCCAGGTCAAGCAGGTGTTCACCGCGTCCGCGGCCAACCTGGTCGCCTGCCTCAACGGCACCGCCAAGCTGCCGAGCATCACCTCTCGGGTAACGCTGACGATCTTCCACTGATCGTCGGACCGGGGCGGCGCCACCTCCCACGGGTGCCGCCCCGGCACCTCCGCCGACCGGACCGGGAGAGCAGGGCCCGGACGAGCGCACCCGCGGGATCCGCGCCGCGGCAATAGGATCTCGCTTCGTGTCAGACGACCGCGTTCCGCTTCTGCTCGGCCTCGCCCTGCTCGGCCTCGGCCTTCTTCTGAACTGGTCCCGAATCCGCCGCCGGCTGGCCTCGCGCCGTGCCCGGCGCGTCGACGCCCGGGTGGCGAAGCTGCTCGACCGGGAGCAGCACGCCGAGGCGGTCACCCTGATGCTGTACGAGATCGAACGCCTGCGCCCGGCCGCGGCCACCGACGCGGATCGCGCGCGGTTGGCGGGCATGCTGCGCGCCCGCGCGCATCAGTACCACCTCGCGGGGCGCCTCGGCGACGCCCGGCCGCTGGCCGAGGAGGCCGTCGCCGTGGCCCGGGTGGTCGCCGTCGGCAACCCCGGCCATGCGGCGTGGCCGCTGGTGACGCTGGCTCAGCTGCTGGCCGACCAGCGCGACGACGAGAGCGCCGGGCAGCGGCTGCGCGAGGCGTACGACGACGTCCGCGCCGACCCCGACCGCACCCCCGAGTCGGACGTCCTGCGAGTGCTCGTGGCCGCCAACTACAGCATGGTGCTGCGCCGGCTCGGCGCCCTCGAGCAGGCCGCCGACGTGGCGGCCTGGGGCGTCGACGTCGACCGGGCCACGGCCGCGGGCGGGCTGCCCGAGTTCACCCGGGCCAGTGCGGGCTGGCTGCACGCGGCCCTGGCGACGGCCCGGACGGACCTCGGTCAGGACGGGCGCGAGGACGCCCGCGAAGCCGTCGGGATCTGGCGGACTCTCATCGAGCGAGGGGTCTTCGACGAGCACGAGGGCGAGGGCGCGGCCTACGCCGACTTCGCCATGGCGTACGCGCTGCGGCCGTTCGATCCGGTGGCCGCCGAAGGCCTGGGCCGCCAGGCGTTGGCACGCTTCGAACTGCTTGCCGCCCGCGCCCCGGAGCGGCTGGAGCGCAGGCTGGCGGAGGTGCGCGGGTTCCTCACCGCGACGGCGTGACCGGCGCGGAGCCCTCGGGGACCGGCGCGTCCGGCCGCAGCAGGCCTTCGCCGACCAGTTCGGCCCAGAGGCCGCCGGGGACGGGGCGGTCGAACAGTTCGGCGCTGCGGGTGATGTTCTCGGGGCGGCCCGCGCCGACCACGACCGAGGCGACGCAGGGGTGGGCGGTGGCGAAGGCGAGTGCGGCCTGGGGCAGCGATACGCCGTGGCGGCGGCAGGTCAGGGCGATGGCCTGGGCGCGGGCGAGGATCTCGGCGGGCACGGTGCCGTACTCGTACGGGCGGGTCTCGTCGGGCCAGTCGACGGCGAGCAGGCCGCTGTTGAACACGCCCACGTTGATCATCGAGATGCCCCGGGCGGTGCAGACCGGCAGCAGGTCGTCGAGGGCGGGCTGCTCGAGCAGCGTGTAGCGGCCCGCGACCATCAGCGCGTCCACTTCGGTCTCGGCCGCGAACCGGGTGAGCACGGCGGTGTCCTTGGAGCCGACGCCGACCGCCCCGATCACGCCCTGGGCACGCAGCTCGTGCAGCGCGGGGTACGCCTCGCGCACCGCGCGGCCGGCGTCGGGGCTCTCCTCCGGATCGTGGATGAGCACCACGTCGATGCGGTCGGTGCCGAGGCGGCGCAGGCTGTCCTCGATGCTGCGGCGGACTCCGGCGGCGCTGAAGTCCCACTCGCGGCGCCGGTCGGCGGGCACGTCGAAGCCGTTGGCCAGGTCGTTGGCGGCGGCGCCGAGCGGGTTGTCGACCAGGATGCGGCCGACCTTGGTGGACAGCACGTACTCGGCGCGCGGGTGGGCGGACAGGGCTTGGCCGAGGCGGCGTTCGGACAGGCCGAGGCCGTAGTGCGGGGCGGTGTCGAAGTAGCGGATGCCCGCCTGCCAGGCGGCCTCGACGGTGGCGGCGGCGCGGTCGTCGGGGACGGCCCGGTAGAGGTTGCCGATGGAGGCGGCGCCGAGGCCGAGCGGGGACACGGAGACGCGGGAGCGTCCGAGCTGGTGGGGCATGGTGTTACCTCCGTCGGCAGGGCGGTTGGCATTATCCTATACGATATATGAAATGCCTGGCGGGCGAAATGCGGTCGAGTCCGGACCCGGCCCTCTGGCAGGGTGGACTTCCATGGACGACGACTGGAGCGGCCTGTGCGGCCGGGTGCGGCGGACCGTCGGCGAACTCGTCGCCTCCGGCGCCGAGACGGGGGTACAGGTCAGCGCGTACCTCCACGGCGAACCCGTCATCGACGTGTACGCGGGCGACGCCCACCCCGGCCGACCGGCGACCCCGGACACCCTGTTCCCCAGCTTCTCCACCGCCAAGGGCGTCACCGCCACGGTCGTACACGTGCTGGCCGAGCGCGGCGCCCTCGACTACGACCTGCGCATCGCCGACGTGTGGCCCGAGTACGCCGCCCACGGCAAGCAGGACACCACCCTCGGCCACGCGCTCACCCACGCCACCGGCGTGCCCCACCTGCCCGCCGGCACCAGCCCGGCCGACTTCGCCGACTGGCACCGCATGTGCGCGCTGATCGCCGACGCGGTGCCGCGGTGGGAGCCCGGCACCCGGCAGGGCTACCACGCCTGGACCTACGGGTGGATCGTGGGCGAGACCGTCCGCCGGGCCACCGGCCGGACGCTGGCGCGGGTGCTCGCCGAGGAGGTCGCCGGACCGCTGGGCGTCGCGGACGAGCTCTTCTTCGGCGTACCGGAGCGGGTTCTCGACCGGGTGGCGCGGCTCGGCGAGCACGGCTGGCAGCCCGCGCTGTCGTACCTGTCGGCGAACCTGCCCCACTTCGACCTGGTGTGCCCGCCCGCGGTGCGGCCGGACGCGGCCCTGGGCAACCGCCCGGAGATCCTGCGCGCCGACGTGCCGGCCATCGGGACCTTCAGCGCCCGCGCGCTCGCCCGCATGTACGCGGCCCTGCTCGGCGAGGTCGACGGCGTGCGCCTGATCTCGCCGGAGCGGCTGGCGCGGGTGTCGGCGGTGGCGATGGACGGGCCGGACTGGGTGTTCGGGCAGCCGGTGCGGCGCAGCCTCGGCTACGCCGTCGAGGACGGCTACTTCGGGGCCAGCGGCAGCGGCGGCAGCCTGTCGTACGCGTTCCCGCAGCTCGGCCTCACCGTGGCCGCGACCAAGAACCGGATGTCGTTCGGCGACGGCGACCCGCTGGAGCAGCTGCGCGAACTGATCCAGACAGAGGTAGCCGCCGCCAAGGGCAGTTGATCAGGAAGCCGTGCCCGTGACACGCCGCCGAACCGTGCCACAAGTTCATGATCGACGGGGGGTGACGGCGACCTGGCGGGTGGCGGCGTTGAGGCGGTTCCACACGTTGATGCCGGAGATCGACAGCAGCAGGCCCTGGACCTGCTGCTCGGTGTAGTGACGGTTGACCTCGGCCCACAGCTCGTCGCTGACCGGGTCGGGGCGCCCCGGCAGCAGCGTCACGGCCTCGGTCAGCTCGAGGGCGGCCCGCTCGGCGTCGGTGAAGTACGGCGTGTCGCGCCAGGCCGACACGGTGTCGATCCGGTCGTCACTCTCGCCCTCCTTGCGCAGGTCGGCGGCGTGCATCCGGACGCACACGCTGCAGCCGTTGAGCTGGCTGGCCCGCAGGTTCACCAGCTCCAGCAGGGTCTTGCCGAGGCCGGTCGAGGCCACCGCGGCCCCCAGCCCCTGCAGGGCCTGCATGGCGCCGGGGATGCTCAGCGCGGGGTGCGCCATTCGTGCCTGCATGTCGTAACTCCTTAAGATCTTGGAGGGCCGTCACATCGGCCGCTCCGGTCGGGTCAGTACTTCGACACAGCACGACGGAGGAGTGTGACCGTGGACGGCGAAGAATTTCTGGCACAGCGGTTCGAGCAGCACCGGCCGCAGCTGCGCGCGGTGGCGTACCGCATGCTGGGCTCGTTCAGCGAGGCCGACGACGCGGTGCAGGAGGCGTGGCTGCGGCTGAGCCGCTCCGACGCGGCGGAGATCGACAACCTGGCCGCGTGGCTGACCACGGTCGTGGGCCGGGTGGCGCTGAACATGCTGCGCTCGCGGCGTACCCACCCGGAGGAGCCGCTGGAGGCGCACGTGCCCGACCCGGTGCTCAGCCCGCCCGGCGGCACCGACCCGGAGCAGGAGGCGCTGCTGGCCGACGCGGTCGGGCTGGCGCTGCTGGTGGTGCTCGACACCCTCGACCCGGCCGAGCGGCTGGCGTTCGTGCTGCACGATATGTTCGCCGTACCGTTCGACGACATCGCCCCGATCGTGGGCCGCAACGCCGCCGCCGCGCGGCAGCTGGCCAGCCGGGCCCGGCGCCGCGTGCAGGGCGCGGGCACCACCCCGGACCCCGACCTCGGGCGCCAGCGGGAGGCCGTCGACGCGTTCCTGGCCGCCGCGCGCGGCGGCGACTTCGACGGGCTGCTGGCCGTGCTCGACCCGGACGTGGTGCTGCGCGCCGACTACGGTGCCGCCGGCGGCTCCCGGCTGGTACGCGGCGCGCACGCGGTGGCCTCCGGTGCGGTGCTGTACAACAAGCTGGCGCCCGTGGCGCAGTTCGCCCTGGTCAACGGGGCGGCGGGCGTGGTCACCGTCGTCGACGGCAAGCTGGCCTCGGTGCTGGGCTTCCTGGTCCGCGACGGGCGCATCGTCGAGATGAACATCATGGCCGACCCGGAGCGGCTGGCCGACCTGGACGTGACGTACCTGGACAAGTGATCACACCGACGGATTGGCGACTGTGCGGCGGCGGCGGTGCCGCTACCGTACGGCGCCAACCCCAGGGAGGAAACGTGTCCGTCCGCCGGATCACCGCACTGCCCGTACTCGTGACCGCGCTGCTGACCTCGTTGCTGGTCGCGGCGCTGCCCGGCGTCGCCCAGGCGTCGGTCTCGCTGTCCGACGGCGCGGTCGCCGCCGCGTCCGCGCCGGAGACCTATCTCTACACGACGAGCAACTACTACTGGTCGGTCGCGGCGGTGCAGCCCGCCGTGCCCGGCGGCACCGACCTGACCCTCGACGACGGCACCGGCGTACCGCTGGCCACCAGCGCGATGCCGGGCAGCCGCACCGACTTCGTGGCGGTGAACTCCAACAGCGGGTTCCGGCCGCTGGGCCGCTACCAGGCGGTGGCGACCGGGACCGGGTCGTACTGGGTGCAGCAGCGCAGCGGGGCGAACATCGTCACGCTGCCGCCGATCACGCACCCGGGCAGCACCGGGCCGTCCGACCCGGACCTGGCCTTCGCCGTACTGGTCGACCACGACATCGTCAGCGTGGCCGACATCTGGCTGACCGGCGGCCAGCAGTTCTGGGCGAGCACCCTGTCCGCCGGATCCCACATGTTCCTGGTGTCGAGCACGTCGGGCGTGCCCGGCACGTACGTGCGCAACCGGATGGCCGCCATGAACGGGCAGACCATCGCGTACGTCGACGGGTGCACGAAGTACACGGCCGCGGTCACCGGCTGGCACGCGCTGGTGGTCATCGGCGACCGGGCCCCGGTGACGAACACGCCGACCCAGGGCGTGGCGTACGCCCTCAAGCGCGTCGACCCCGCCACCCCGAGCAGCTGCCCCGTCCGCAACTTCCCCTCCTCCACCCCGTAACCCGCCCCCAGCCGCCCGCGCCCCCGGCGGTTTGGAAGGGACCCTTCTTCTGCGTATTCCGATAAGAAGGGGCCCTTCCTTTCGCGGGGTGCACCCCCGGCGGGTGGGGCAGCGTTCGTGTGTTCTTCGTCTGGGGGACTTCGAGTTGTCGGCTGGGGTCCCGCTGGCGTTCCTAGCGTGGCGGCCATGCGCGTGGCGATCATCACCGAGTCGTTCTCCCCGGACGTCAACGGCGTGGCGAACTCCGTCTCGCGCGTGGCCGATCACCTGCTGGCCAGAGGCCACGAGCCGCTGGTCATCGCGCCCCGCCCGGGACGCCGGACGCGGCAGCTGATCACGCCGAAGCCGTACCCGGTGCTGCGGGTGGGGTCACTGCCCATGCCCGGGTACGGCAACGTCCGGCTCGCCTGGCCGACCCGTCGCCTGCGCGCCGCCCTGCGCGCGCACCGCCCCGACGTGGTGCACCTGGCCAGCCCGTTCATCCTCGGCGCCTGGGGCGCCCGCGCCGCCGCCGACCTGGGACTGCCGGTGGTGGCGATCTACCAGACCGACGTCCCCGGCTACGCCCGCGCGTACGGCGTCGGCCTCGGCGAGGCGGCCGCCTGGCACTGGATCCGCCGCATCCACGCCGGCGCCGCGGCGACCCTGGCCCCGTCCTCGATGACCGCCGCGCAGCTGGTCGCCAACGGGGTGCCGAGGGTCGGCCGCTGGGGCCGGGGCGTGGACACCGAACTGTTCCACCCGCAGCGGCGGGATGAAAGCCTGCGCGCCGAGCTGGCGCCGAACGGCGAGCTGCTCGTCGGGTACGTGGGGCGGCTGGCGAAGGAGAAGAAGGTCGAGCTGCTGGCCCGGACGGCGCGCATCCCGGGCGTACGGGTGGTGGTGGTCGGCGACGGACCCACTCGGGACGCGGTACGCCAGGCGGTGCCCGGTGCGGTGCTGCTCGGCGGGCGGGGCGGGGTGGAGCTGGCCCGGTTGTATGCCAGCCTCGACGTGTTCGTCCACCCGGGACCGTTCGAGACGTTCTGCCAGACGGTGCAGGAGGCGCAGGCCAGCGGCGTGCCCGTGGTGGCGCCCGCGACCGGCGGGCCGCTCGACCTGGTCCGGCACGGCGTGGACGGGCTGCTGGTGCCACCGGTCGACGGTGCCGCGATCGCGGAGGCGGTCGGGCTGCTGCTCGCCGATGCGGGGCTGCGGCGCGCGTACGGGCAAGCTGCCCGCGCGGCCGTCGCGGGCCGTACCTGGGCCGCCCTGGGGGACCTGTTGATCGCCCACTACCACGCCGCCGCCGGGACCGTGCCGGACGCGCTTGCCGCCGCGCCGCCGCCGGAGCCCGCGTCGTCGCTGCCCGCGACCAGCCTGCCCGTCGCGGTGCCGGTCTCGTGACCGCGCCTACCGCCGCTGTCGGCGCGACCTCGACCGCGCCCACCACCACGGACCTGACCGACTCGAACGCCTCGGCGAACCTGGCGTCGACCGCCGACAGTGACGTGACCTCGACCGGGCCCGTCGACGGGCCGCCGCTGCGGATCGTCAGGCTGGCCAACTTCGTCACGCCGAGTTCGGGCGGGCTGCGGACCGCGCTGCGCGAGCTGGGGAAGGGGTATCTGCGGGCAGGGCACGAGCCGGTGCTGGTGATACCGGGGCCGGAGTACCGCGACGAGCTGACCGAGCAGGGCCGGGTCATCACGCTGCCGGGGCCGCGGGTGCCCGCGCTGGGCGGATACCGGCTGCTGGTGCGGCGCCGACCGCTGCTGGACGTGCTCGCGACGCTGCGGCCGGACCGGCTGGAGGTGTCCGACCGGACCACGCTGCGCTGGACCGGCGGGTGGGCGCGGCGCCACGGCGTACCCAGCGTGATGGTGTCGCACGAGAGCGTCGACGGGCTGCTGGGTGTGGTGAAGCTGCCCGCGCGGGTACGGAACCTGGCCGCCGCTGGGCTCAACCGGGCCAGCGCCGCCCGCTACGACCGGATCGTTTGCACCACCGAATGGGCCACCGGCGAGTTCACCAGCCTCGGCGCCGGCAACGTCACGCAGGTGCCGCTCGGGGTCGACCTGGACCTGTTCCACCCGTCGCGCCGCGACGCCGGAGCACGGGCCGGGTTCGCCGCGCCGGACGAGGTGCTGCTGGTCTGCTGCACCCGGCTGTCGCCCGAGAAACGCCCCCAGCGCGCCCTGCTCACCCTGCGTACGCTGCGCGAACGCGGGGTGCCCGCGCGGCTGCTGATGATCGGCGACGGGCCGCTGCGCGGTCGGCTGGAGACCGGGGCGGCCGGGCTGCCGGTGGTGTTCACCGGCTGGGTCGCCGACCGGGTCCGGCTGGCCGAACTGCTCGCCGCCGCCGACGTGGTCGTGGCGCCCGGTCCGATGGAGACGTTCGGGCTGGCGGCGCTGGAGGCCCTGGCCTGCGGGTCACCGGCCGTGGTCAGCGCGTCGAGTGCGCTGCCCGCCGTGGTCGGGGACGCCGGGGTCGCGGTGGCGGGCGAGGATCTGAGCGCCGGTGTGCTGGAGCTACTTGCCCGGTCCGAGGCGGAGCGCCGGGGCACGGCTCGGGGGCGGGCCGAGCGGTTCGGCTGGGATGTCGCGGTCCGCGGCTTCCTCGCCGTACACCAGACGCTCGTCTCCTGCTCGCGCTCCTGACCGGTCGGACCTCCTCCACGGACGGCGCGGTATCAGGCGCGTTCCGCCGCCAAACCGGGCGCCACCTGGTGTGATGGGCCGGGAGGATGCATGGCTGACTGGGCGACGATCGCCGACCTCGGCACGGCGGCCGGGACCGCGCTGCTGGCGGTCGCGACCTTCGCCTCGACGCGTTCGGCGGGCCGGGCCACCGCGACCGCCGAGCGCGCCCTGATGGAGAGCCTGCGCCCGATCCTGGTGCCGTCCCGCTGGGACGATCCCACTCAGGAGATCCGCTTCCTGGACGGCCGATGGCTCCCGGTGCACGGCGGGCGCGCCGCGGTGAAAGTCACCGACAAGGTCTTCTACCTGGTCATGTCCGTGCGCAACGCGGGCCGCGGACTCGCCGTCCTGCACGGCTGGGACATGCCCGCCGAGGAGCACAGCCCGCACCGCGACCCGGCCGACTTCCGCCGCCTGACCCGCGACGTCTACGTGTCCGCGGGCGACCTGGGGTTCAGCCAGGTGACGGTACGCGATCCGACGAGCCAGGAGTTCCGGACCGTGTGCGACACCGTCACCTCCGGGGGCGAGCTGTGGCTGGACATCCTCTACGGCGACGCCGAGCGCACCCAGCGCGTGATCACCCGTTTCGTCGTATCGCGCAGTCCCGTGGCGGACTCCACCGAGCACGACTGGGCTCTGACCGCCAACCGCCACTGGAACCTGGACCGCCCGGACCCCCGGTGAGCGTGCCACGCCTCCGAGGCGCGACTTCCTGACGGCGGTCATACGGCGGACACGGCTGCTTCAACGGGCCGACGCGTTTCGTACACCGGGCACTGGCAGCCTGCCTGGGTGCCCGCCGCTCCACCCTCCCCCGACGCGCGCGGTCTGCGCCTGCTCGGCTTCGCCGGGTCGGTCGCGCTGGCGGTCGGCGGGCTGGCCGCCGGGGCCCTGCCGGTACGCGACACGCTCGCCCCGGTCCTGGGCCTGTCGGCACTGCGCCAGCACGAGCAGGCCGGACTGGTCTGCGCCTACTTCGGGCTGGCGCTGCTGTCGGCGGCCTGGTGGCGACTGGGCCGGGCGGTACGCGGGCCGCGCCCGCCGGACACCCGCTTGCTCCTGCTCACCCTGTCCGCGTGGGCGGCACCGCTGCTGCTGGTGCCGCCGCTGTTCAGCCGGGACGTGTACAGCTACCTGGCGCAGGGCGCCATGGTCGGCGCCGGCATCGACGTGTACGAGTTCGGCCCGTCCCGCCTCGGCGGCCCCCTGTCGGCCGAGGTGCCCCCGATCTGGCAGCACACCCCGACCCCGTACGGCCCGGCGTTCCTCGCCCTGGCCACCGCCGTGGCGCGGGCCGTCGACACCGACGTGCCGCTGGGCGTGCTCGCGATGCGGGCCGTCGCCCTGGCCGGGGTGGTCCTGCTGCTGCTCTGCCTGCCCCGGCTGGCCCGCGCCTGCCACGTCGACCCGGCCGCCGCGCTGTGGCTGGGCGGCCTCAACCCGCTGGTGCTGCTGCACCTGGTCGGCGGCGCGCACAACGACGCGGTCATGCTGGGGCTGCTCGCCGCCGGGCTGACCGCCGCCGCGGCGGCCCGGTTCGGCCTGGCCACCGTCCTGATCACACTCGCCTCGCTGGTGAAGGCGCCCGCCACGCTGGGCCTGGCCGTGGTGGTGTGGCTGTGGCGGGACCGGCTGCCCCGGCACGCGACCCTGTCGGCGCTCGGCTTCACCGCGCTGTTCACGGTCGCGACCACGGCCGCGGTGACGGCGGTGACCGGCACCGGGTACGGCTGGCTCCGCTCCCTCAACACCCCGGTCTCGTCGCAGAACTGGTCGCTGAGCAGCACCTTCGGCCGGATCACGCGCAACCTGCTGCACCTGTTCGGCAGCGACCTCGCCCCGCTGGCGATCCCCGCCTGGCGCTGGCTCGGCCTGGCCGCCGCCGTCGCGGCCACCTGGTACGCCTGGCGCGCCCAAGACCGGTCAAGTTGCCCGGCAATCGGGCACTCGGGGGGCCAAGATACGCCCGATTGCCCGGCAACTCCGATGACCTTGGCACCGGGACCGGGGCGGGGGCGGCGGAGGTTCGGGCCGGTTTATGCGCTGGGGTTGAGTCTGAGCGCGGTGGCGCTGCTCGGGCCCGCGCTGCGGCCGTGGTACCTGCTCTGGGGGCTGGTCCCCATCGCCGCCGCCGCGCCGGACGGGCGGGTACGCCGCTGGGCCGCCGCGGCCTGCCTGGTCTTCGCGGTGCTCGTCTTCCCCAGCGGGTTCACCCCGCGCCTCACCGACCTGGCGGCCGCGCTGGCCGGGGCGCTGCTGGCCGTCCCGGTCCTGGTCGGCCTCAGCGCCGGCCTGGCCGCCGCCCGACGAAGGGAACCCGTCTCGTGCTGACGACCGGTCGTGCCCGGCTGCTGTGCCTGGCCGGGCTGGCCACCGCCGTGGCCCTGTTCATCGCGCTGGTGCCGGGGCACCGGGGGTGGTTCGACGTGAGCGTGTACTACGGCACGGTCGACGACTGGGTGCACGCGGGCGGCGGCATCTACGACTACCTGAAGCCGGGCACGCACTACGGGTTCACGTACCCGCCGTTCGCGGCGGTGGCGATGCTGCCGATGAGCCTGCTGGGCTGGCACACCGTGGTCGTGGTGCACACCGCGCTCACGGCGGCCGCCTGCGCGGCGCTGGTGTACTGGCTGGTCGACCCGATCGCCCGCGAGCACGGCTGGAGCCGGTGGTTCTCGTTCGGCCTGGGGGCGTGCGCGCTGGCGATGCTGCAACCGGCCCGGGACACGGTCAGCTTCGGCCAGGTGAACCTGCTGCTGGTGGCGCTGGTGTGGGCCGACGTGCAACTCCTGGCGCGCGGGGCGGGCCGGTTCGGGCGCTGGGCGGGCGTCGGGATCGGACTTGCCGCCGCCGTCAAGCTGACCCCGGCCGTCTTCATCGTGCTCCTGCTGCTGGCGGGGCGGCGCCGGGCTGCGGCGACCGCCGCCGCGACGGCGGCCGCCGCGACGGCCGTGGCCGCGCTGGTCGCTCCGGCGCCGTCGCTGGCGTTCTGGACCGGCGCGCTGTGGCAGACCAGCCGGGTCGGGGACCTGGCGTACATCTCGAACCAGTCGCTGCTCGGGGCGCTGGCCCGGCTGCGCGACACCCCGCCGGACCGGGTGGTGTGGCTGGTAGCGGTGGTGGCGGTGCTGGTGCTGTGGGCCTGGCGGGTACGCCGGGCGGCGCGCGCGGGCGACCTGGCGGGCGGGTTCGCGCTGACCGGACTCGTCGCCTGCCTGGTCAGCCCGATCACCTGGGTGCACCACCTGGTGTGGGCGGTCCCGGCGCTGGCGGTGACGGTCCGGGTGGCGCTGTCGCGGCCCGCGGCCCGGCGGCGGCGCCTGCTCTGGGGCGCCGGCACGGCGTACGTGATCCTGTGCAGCAGCGTGGTGTGGCTGTGGTGGTACCACCACTCGGGGCTGGGCGGGCTGCTCGGCGGCAGCGCGTACGTCTGGGTGACGCTGGCGCTGCTGGTCCTGATGCCCGTGCGCCCCGCCCCGGCCCCCGTGCCGGTGCCGGTCGTGGCGGGCCGGGAGCGGGTCCTGTCCCCTGCCGTTCACGCGGCGGCGGAGCGGGAGTCGGTCTCCGTACTCGCGGCGCGGCCATGATGCGCACGCCGCCCGGCCCGGCGCGGCGTACAGGGGCGGGAAAAGACCGATGAACCTTGCCAGTATCGCGCTCGGCGTGCTCGCCGCGGCGCTGTTCGCGGCTGCCGCAGCGCTGCAGCACCGGGTGACCAGCGCCCAGCGCGACCGGCCCGCCGACGGCTGGCTGCCGGTGCTGGCGGTGGTGCCGGGCCTGCTGCGGCACCGGGTGTGGCTGGCCGGGTTCTGCTGCAACGTGCTCGGGTTCGCGGTGCACGCGGCGGCGCTGCACACCGGCTCGATCAGCATCGTGCAGGCGCTGCTGTCGGTGCAGCTGCTGCTGGCGCTGCCGCTGGCCGCGGCCCGGACCGGGCGGCCGCCCGCGCCGCGCGACTGGTGGGGCACCCTCGCGGTGGTCGCCGGACTGGTGACGCTGGTGCTGGCCCGGGGATCGGTGCCGCAGACGGTGCGCCACGGCCGGGTGCCGCTGGTGCTGCTCACCGCAGTGCTGCTGGTCGCGGCGCTGATGGTGGCGGTACGCGGGCGGCTGGGGCGCATCGCCCGTACGGCCGCGGTCGGGGTGGCTGCCGGGATCGGGTTCAGCACCACCGCCGTGCTGACCGTGGTGGTCACCGACGAGCTGGCCCGGGGCGGCCCGGCGGCGGTGCCGCGCCACTGGCCGCTGTACGCCCTGGCCCTGTCCGGCCTGGTCGCCGCCCTGCTGGTGCAGGAGGCGTTCCGCAGCGGCGCGCTGCCGGCCGCGCTCACCGCGATGACCGTGGCCGACCCGGTGTTCAGCTGGGTGTGGGGGGCCGTCCTGTTCGACGCCGCCCCGCCGACGAGCCTGTCCGCGCTGTCCGCGCTTACCGCGTCCGGGGTGGCCATCGCTTCCGGGGTGGCCACGCTCGCGTTCTCGCCCACGTTGGCGCCGCCCGCCGACACCCCGGCAGCGCTGGAACACAACGCGAACAGCAGATGAACAAACAGGTCACAGCCCGGATCCCGGTTGGCGCGGTCCGCCGGGCGGATCTAGCGTGACCGCTGTGGCCCTGTCCGCACCGACCCGTCCTGAACTGTCGCACGCCGCGTACACCGCCGAGCGGCTGCTGCGGGACCTGCCGGAGCGCTGGGCGCACTCGGCCGGAGTGGCCCGCCGCGCCCGCGAGCTCGCCGCCACCGTGGCCCCCGCCGAGCGGGAGCTGCTGGTCGCCGCCGCCTGGCTGCACGACGTCGGCTACCACGCCGAGCTGGCCGAGACCGGCTTCCACCCGCTGGACGGCGCGCTGTGGCTGCACCGCCGGGGCTGGCCCGAGCGGCTGTGCGCGCTGGTGGCGCACCACTCCGGGGCCCGGTTCGCCGCCGCCGCGCGGGGCCTGTCCCCGGAGCTGGCCCGCTACCCGTTCGAGGCGTCGCCGCTGACCGACGCGCTCACCTACGCCGACCAGACCGTCGGGCCGTACGGGCGCCCGATGGCGGTCGGCGAGCGCATCGCCGAGGTGCTGTCGCGCCACGGGGCCGACTCGGTCCAGGCCCGCATCCACCACCAGCGCGAGCCGTACCTGCTGGCCGTGGCGGCACGGGTGGAGCGGCGGCTCGCCGCCGCATAGGCAAGAGTTCGCCCACCGTTCGCCGGCCGTACCACCCGGCCGCCCTGCCGCGCCGCCGACGGTCGGTCACAGTTGCGCACATGACCGACCTGTACGACTTCCGCCTGGTGACCGCCAGCGCGTACCCCGGCATGATGGCCCCGCTGACCGAGCACCCGTCGTGCGTGTGCGTCCTGTCCGGTGACGCCGCGACGCTGCCCGGCGCGCCGGTCCTGTCCCTGGAGGGCCTCGACGGGGTACGCCGCCGCTGGCGCTTCGGCGACGTGGCGCGCCTGGCCGACTTCGTCCCCAAGGTGCTGGCCGAGGCGCCCGCCGACGACCGGCCGATCCTGCTGGTGCCGCCGCGCGCCAGCACCGCCTGGGAGGCGGCCGCGGCGGCGTGGCCGGGCCGGGTGCGGCTGGGCGCCAGCCCGCTGGCCGTGGTCGAGCGGCTGGCCGAGGACAAGTCCTACCTGCGCCGGGTGATGAGCTCGCTCGGGGTGCCGGTGCCCGACGCGGTCGTCGCGGTCGCCACCGAGCTGTCGTACCCGGCGCTGGTGGAGCGCCTGGGCACCCCGTTCGTCGCGCAGACCCCGAACGGCGCGGGCGGGCAGGGCACGTACCTGGTGCGCGAGGCGGCCGAACTCGCCGCCGCGCTGGTCGCCCACCCGCACACCGACCGCTGGCTGGTGTCCCGGTTCGCCGGGCACACGACGGTGAACTGCGCGGCCATCGTGCACCACGACGGCGTACGCCTGCTGCCCGCCTCCACCCAGATCAGCGGGATCGAGCAGCTCGGCCTGGCCTTCGGCGGCTACTGCGGCAGCGACTTCACCACCCCGGACCTGGGTGAGGGCGTGCTCGCCCGCGCCTACGACCACACCCGCGCGATCGGGCACTGGCTGCGCGAGCGGGGGCACCGAGGGCTGTTCGGCGTGGACATCGCGGTCGCGGGCGACCAGCTCGCCTTCCTGGAGGTCAACTCGCGCGTCCAGGGATCGTCGTGGCTGCTCAGCCGCTTGCAGCAGCGGCAGGGCGGCACCCCGTGCCTGGAGCAGCACCTGCTGGCGGTGCTCGGCGCCCCACTCGGCGGGCCCGAGTGCCACCCGGACCCCGTCGGTTCCGGCAGCCACCTGCTGGTCCGCTGGCAGGGCCCGGCCGGGGTGGTCCGCGCGCTGCCCGCCACCGGCACCGACTCGGGGATCACCGTCTCCGGACTGCCCGGCACCGGCGTCTCGCTGCTTCCCGGTGCGATCCTCGGCCGGCTCGAATCCACCGGCAGCCTGGCCGCGGCGGACGGCCGCGCCCTCACCCCCGCTGCCGCGGCCGTGGTCGACGCGCTCGTCAGCGGCGTCGAGACGTCCCCGCTGCACTGACCGGGGCGGCCCATGCTGTCGCACGGTCACACCTCATACGGTGTGCATACACCCTATGAGGTGTGACCGCGCGCGCGAGTGTCCGCTCCCGACCAGGGCGGCACACCGCGACAGGGGCCGGCGGTCAGCCGAAGCGGCCGTTGACGTAGTCCTCGGTACGCGGGTCGGCCGGGCGGTGGAACACCTGCTCGGTCGGGCCGTGCTCGACGATGTGGCCGGGGGTGTTCTGCTCGGCCAGGAAGAACGCGCACTGCTGCGACACCCGCTGCGCCTGCTGCATGTTGTGCGTGACGATCACGATCGTGATCTCGGCGGCGAGCTCGGCGATGGTCTCCTCGACCCGGCGGGTGGAGGTCGGGTCCAGCGCCGAGCACGGCTCGTCCATCAACAGCACCCGGGGCCGCACCGCCAGCGCGCGGGCGATGCACAGGCGCTGCTGCTGACCGCCGGACAGGGCCGCGCCCGGCTGGCGCAGGCGGTCGCTCACCTCGTTCCAGAGCCCGGCCCGGCGCAGGCACTGCTCGACCAGGTCGTCGCGGTCCGACCGGCCGATCCTGGTGGCGGTGAGCTTGAGCCCGGCGGTCACGTTCTCGTAGATGGACATCGCCGGGAACGGGTTGGGCTTCTGGAACACCATGCCGATCTGGCGCCGCACGTCGGTGAGCCGCCGCTGCGAGTCGTAGATGTCGGCGCCCGCCAGCAGCACCTCCCCGGCCAGGGTGGCGCCGGGCACCAGCTCGTGCATGCGGTTGAGGATGCGCAGGAACGTGGACTTGCCGCAGCCCGACGGGCCGATCAGCGCGGTCACCGTACCGGCGGGCATCTGCAGCGACACCCGGTCGAGCACCTTGCGCTCGCCGAACCAGGCCGAGATCGACCGGGCGTCCAGCGGAGCGGCGTCCCCGATCGGGGCGTAGGTGTCGACGGCGGTCTCGGTGAGGGTCATCGCGGGGCCTTTCTCGCAGGTCGTCAGAGCAGGTTGGGCAGCAGCCGCAGGGCGGCGTCGGCCGCGCCGAGCCCGGCGGTCGCCAGCGTCGGCACGCCGACGATCCAGGCGTGCCAGGCGCCCAGGCGCGCGCGCACGTACACCACGCCGCAGCCCAGGGCGATGAGCAGCTGCAGCCAGAAGATGAGCGGCACCACGTCGTCGCCCTCGCCCATGGCCAGCTCGCCCGCGGGCAGCTGGGCCACCCCGAACGCGCGGGCCGGGGTCGGCATGACCGGCGTGGTCAGCTTCGCGTCGACGCGCACCACGTCGTCGGGCAGGAACGGCAGGCCGTCGGCGGTGGTCAGGATGAGCGTGCCGGTGCCGGGTTCGGGCGCCTCGGGCTGCGGATCACCGGCGTGGCGTACGCCGGTGACGGCGTACCGGTGCACGCCCTGCCCGGTCGTGACGGTGATCTCGTCGTCGACGCGCAGGTCCGGCACCCGCCCGAACGGGCCGCCGTACCCGGCGCGGCGTCCCATCAGGACGCTGACCCCGGCCTGGCCGGGCAGCACCGTGTCGCGCCGGTGCCCGGGGCCCTCGGCCAGCACCTGGCCCGCCGTCCCCTCGAAGACGACCTCGCGCAGGTCGATGCTGGGGATGGCCAGCAGCGCGACCGGGGTGCCCGGCGCCAGCGGAGCGCCGCCCGGGTCGAGCTGGCTCACCGGCGCGGTGCCCTCGGCCAGGGACAGGCGCAGCTGCCCCTCGGCCACGGTCTGCGTACGCTGGTGCCGCACCGCGCCGAGCACCACCAGCGCCACCGCCGTGCCGAGCAGCACCACGGCGATCAGGGTGAGGACCTGCCCGTACAGCACCCGCAGCGGCGCCCGCCCCGGCATCACTTCGACCGCCTCGGTCCGGCGTCGAGCCAGGCGCGGCGGCGCTGCCAGCCCCAGGCCAGGCCGACGGCGGCCGCGGTGCACACCAGCCAGATCACCCACGCGCCGCCGGCCCGCTTCGGCCGGTCGCGGGCGGCCGAGGCCGGGGACAGCGCCCCCTCGGCGACCGCCGGGTCGCCTGCGGATGGACCGGGTGCGACCAGGGCCGCGCTGGGCGAGGCCGAGGCGGCGAGGGCGGCCGACGGGCTCGGCGGCATGGCCGCGCCCAGCGCCTGGTACTTCGTGGGGCTGCTGAAGCGGATCGAGCCGGTGAACTCGCCCTTGCTCTCCTGCGTGAACTGGTCGATACAGGACAGCGTGATGTCGTAGGTCCCCGCCAGCGCGGTGTGGTGGTCGGCCGCGAAGTCCATCATGGTCAGCGCGAAGTACGCGGCGAACCCGTCGGTGTGCGACAGGCCCGCGTCGGTGGTGGCCACCGCGACCAGCCCGGAGGCCGGGAAGCCGTGCCCGCGCACCTTCACGTAGAAGCCGTCGGCGGCGCTGGGGCAGCCCCGCGAGGTGACCACCTTGATCGAGGCGGTGTCGAGGCTGGCGCCGGGGTGGACGACCAGCCCGCCCAGCCGCTCGGCGTACGCCGGGGTGCCCGGCCAGAGCAGGGTCAGCGCCAGCACCAGCGGCGCCAGCAGGTTACGCGGCGACGGTCGCACGGAACCGGCCTCCCGTCCGCTGCTCGGGCTCGCGGCGGCGGCGCCGTACCGCGAAGAAGATCGCCAGTCCGCAGATCACCAGGACGAGCAGCACCAGTGCGAGTCCGACCCAGGTGACCCAGGTGAACGCCCAGAACGTGGTGTGCCGGACCACCGAGACGGTCGGCGGGTTCAGGTCCGTGCCGACGGCCTGCGGGTCGACCCGCAGCGTCGCGTCCAGCCAGCCGACCGGCGGCGCGTCGGCGACGGCGACGGTGCGCTGCAGCGTCGCGCCGGGCAGCAGCTCGGGCAGGTCGGGCAGGCTGGGCACGGTGATGTCGGCCCACAGCGGCGAGCCGACGCTCAGCTGCTGGTGCCCGGTCAGCCGGACGTTGCCGGTGTTGCGCACCGTGTACGTGATGTGCGCGATGCCGCCCCGGGTCGCGCCCGCGGGCTGGAACTCGCCGTGCAGGTAGTCCACCGACAGGGTGGCCCGCAGCAGCCCCGCCACCCGCAGGTAGACGCGTACGCCCACGCGCTGCTCGACGGCGACCTTGTTGCCGCCGGCGTCGGTCTGCGTGGTGGTCAGCGAGGCGACGATGCCGCCGACGTGGTCGCCGGGGGTCACGTTGGCCGGCAGGGTCAGCGTGAACGGCAGGACGGTGCGCCCGCGCGCGGGGATGGTCACCGCGGTGGCGTTCAGCTTCAGCCAGGCACCCACGTCGACGGGCTGCCTGGCCGCGGCGAGCAGGTCGAACCCGCCCTCGGCGGTGTTGAACGCGTCGCTGGCGTACACGTTGAGGGTCAGCGGCGCGGTGCCGTAGTTGGTGACCAGGACCTGGTCCTTGACCACGGCGCCCTTGGTGGCGCTGTAGAGGAACTGGGCCCGGCTGTCCGGGCCGGTGGGGCTGCCGGGCTGGATGCCGAACGTGGCCGGGCCGGTGGCGGGCACCGATGCGCCGGGCGCGGTGCGCGGCGCCGCCGCGGCGGGCGCGCCCAGGGCGGGCGCC
Source organism: Catellatospora sp. KI3 (assembly GCF_029948125.1). Lineage (GTDB taxonomy): Bacteria > Actinomycetota > Actinomycetes > Mycobacteriales > Micromonosporaceae > Catellatospora. The sequence goes on along the minus strand of NZ_JASAMB010000033.1, from coordinate 19,446 downwards.
ACGGCCAGCAGCGCCACGGCGAGCAGGCGGGCGAGGGGTCTCATCGCGGGGGTCCGTTCTGCGATGGAGCGGGCGGGGCCGGTGGCCCCGCCCGCCCCTGCCATCAGATGGCGGTGAGGGTGAGCGTGGCGGAGTAGGTGCCCGCCACGGTCGAGGTCGGCACGTACAGCGACACGTCGGCACCCAGGTGCGCGGTGCCGACACCGCCCAGCGCCGCCGCGGTCGCCAGCGTCCGGCTCGTCGCCAGACCGACGCCCGCCGGAGCCGAGGCCCCGACAGCGATGGCGTTCGCCGGGGCGATCGACGGACCGGCCGTGATCGTCTGGACGGCGAACTTGTCGATGACCTTCGGCGACCAACCGAGGTTGGCACCGTTGATCGAGTGCGCGGTCCCGTCGCTGAAGTCCGAGACCTGGCCCGCGACGTTCCAACCCACGTTCCCGGCCCGGGTGTCCGTGACGGTGATGGGGTTGAGGCTGCCCGCGGTGGTCAGCTTGGTCGCGTCCGGCGTCAGCTGCGGAGTGGGCAGCGTGACGTTGCTGTTCGCGACGCTGATGACCAGCGCGCCGGGCTCCACCGTGGTCGAGATGTTCTCGCTGGTGGAGACACCGGCGAACGCGGTCACCGCGAGGGCGATCGCGTCCGACTCCGACCCGGCGTAGTTCACCGGGTTGGCGGGCACGAAGCGGGCGCTCAGCGAGTGGGCGCCCACGGCCAGGTTGCTGCTGCTCAGCGACGCGGTTCCGCCGCTGACCGCCACCGGCGCGCCGAGGGCGACCCCGCCGTCGAGGAACTGGACCGCGCCCACCGCACCGGCGGGAGTGACGGTCGCGCTCAGCGACACGGGGCTGTACTGCGTGACGGTCCCGCTCGGGGTGACCGCCAGCGCGGTCGTCGTCACGGTCGCCACCGGGGCGGTGACCTGGTACGACGACACACCCGACTCCGACGCGGTGTACGGCGCCGCCGACGGCGTGAACGCCGCCTTCAGCGCGTGCGTGCCCGTGGTCAGCGCCGCCGTGGACAGCGACGCGACGCCGCCGCTCACGGTGACGGGGCCGCCCAGCGGGGTGGCACCGTCGAGGAACTGCACCGTGCCCGTCGCCGCGGCCGGGGTGACGGTCGCGGTAAGGGTCACCGTGGTGCCCTGGACGACCGGCGCGGCCGGGGCGATGCCGAGTGACGTGGTCGTCGACACCGGGGCGTTGGGGTCCGTGCTCTGGTACGCCGTGGCGCTGGTGAACCAGAACGAGCCCGCGAAGGTGCCCTTGACGTCCCCGCTGAACTGGTCGATGCAGGAGACCTCGTAGGCGTACTGGCCCGCGACCACGGTGGTGCCGAGGTCGGTGGCCACGTCCTTCGCGCTGTTGCCGATCTGCACGTCGAAGCCGCTCGAGGTCGAGAAGCCGACGTCGGTGGTGCTGGTCACCACGGCACCGGCCGCGAACGCGCCCGGACCGTAGACCGAGGCGTAGTAGCCGTCCGCCGAGGCGGGGCAACCAGCCGAGGTGTGCACCTTCGGGGCGGTCACGTCGGAGCCGCTCGCCGGGATGACGGCGACGGTGCCGAGCGTGCCGACCGGTACGGCGGCGAACGCCGGCGTACCGATCAGGATGCCCGCGAGGGCGGTGACGGCGACCACGCCGACACCCACCGGACGCAGGAGCTTGTTGGTGATCATGTTGCTGTTCTCCTTTCGCGCAGGGGTCACGGAGTGGTCAGGGAGGTGTTGCCGCAGTTCGTGTTCAGGCCGAAGCCGTACTTGACGATGACCGCGGAGTTGGTGCAGATCTGCGACGTCGGGCCCACGAAGACGTTCGCGTAGACCGGGTCGCCGAGCTGCGCGGTCGGCACCACGTTGTAGACGGTGCGGACCAGGGTCGAGCCCACGTTGCTCACGAGCGGGGCGATGCCGTCGATCTGGCCGAGGATCGCCTTGCCGTGCACGTCCGGCACCACCGCGTTGATCTGCGACAGGTACGGACCGACCGAGTAGGGGACGATGTGCTTGGGGTCCGTCAGCAGGGTGCCGACGTTCTCCTCGATCGGCGTGCCGGTGGCGTCCACCTGCACGATGCACGTGTGGTTCGGGGTCGACGTGAAGTTGGCAGCGTCGGTGAAGCCGAGCTGGCCGAGGAAGTACGAGCGGGTGCCCGAGCCGAACTGCGGCAACAGCGGCTTGTAGTTGGCCCCACCGGCACAGTTGTAGATCGCGGTGAGCTGAGCCTTGGTCAGCTTCTTGGAGATGGTGCTGTCCGAGCGCACCGCGTAGGCGACCACGTCCGTGGCGAACGGGATGTAGGTCAGGTTCTTGCCCGCGTAGCTCGCCGAGTTGTTGCTCGACGAACGCGCGAACTGGATGCACCCGTTACCGGCCGCGATCGAGTTGACGAGCGCGGTGACGCCGGCGCCCGACCCGCTGGGGCGGGTGAGGGTGCAGGCGGCGCCGGAGGCCGGGTCCTTGGTGGTGATGGTCGAACCCTGCGGAACGGCGTCGTACGAGCCGATCAGCTTGGTCGCGTTGCCGTCGGTGGAGACGACGACCTCGGAGAGGCCGTTCATGACGCCCTGGGTGGTGTCGGAGCCGACGCCGACCAGGGCTCGGTAGGTGGGCGTACCCGTCGGGTCCGCCTGAGCCGGTGCGGACGCCAGCATGAGCATGACGGCCACCCCCGCTCCAGTGAGCGCGAGAAGCGCCTTCTTCTGCACTGCGGGTATCCTTTGCGACGGTGGATCGCACCGGACTTTTGTCCGGTTCGTTCTTTCCCCAGCTGCGATCGGGAGTTGCCGCTCCTGGTCGCAGCGCCTAAGACCTCAGCCGGCACCCCCTTCGGTGGGCCGGGCCTTCGGCCGGCGGGCCAGCAGGGGGCCGACGGCCCCCGCCAGTCCGCCGAGGATCAGCAGGGCCGCCAGCGCGTAGCGGCCGGTGAACCCGGTGGGCTGCGCGGGTGTGGCGCTCAGCGGCGCCAGGCCCACGTCGGTGCGGCTCGGTGACGGCAGCGGGGCGGCCGACTGGCCGGACCCGGTGCCGGAGCCGCTGCCGGTGCCCGCCGGGGTGTGCGACGGCGACGGGCTGCGGCGGGTGGGCGACGGCGAGGCGACCGTACCGGTGCCCGCGTCCTTCTCGATCTTCGCCGCCGCCGTGCGGGTCGCCGTGCGCATCGCGTCAGGCAGCGGCGCGTAACCCTCCGGCAGCTGGCCCGCGCCCACGCCGGGCAGCTGCCCGTCGCCGACCGCGTAGCGCAGGAACGTCGCGTAGTCACGGCCCGCGGCCTTGGTCAGCGCCTTCGGGGCGGTCGCGGCGAAGGACACGGTCGTCAGCGGGTACGCCGCGGCGTCGGTGCTGTTCGGGTTGGGCGACACCACGTTCGGCACCGCGGTCGGGATCATCGAGGCGACCCCGGCCAGCAGCGACTGCGCGGTGGGTGCGACGAACTGCCCGGCCGCGTTGCGCAGCTTGGCCACCGGCAGCCCGTAGCGGGCCGCGCTGGCGCTGTCGGTCACCGTCAGCACCGCCCGCAGGCCGCCGAGCTGCGGCGGGATCTTCTTCCAAGCCACCGGGTCGCTGGTGGTGTCGTAGTAGCGGGCCAGGGTGTCGCCGCGACCGGCGGCCCGCGCCCCGTCGTGGAAGTCGGTCGAGTACGGGTGGGCGTCCTGGGTGCACGGGGTGCCCGGCTGCCCGGCGTCGCAGAACGGGTCCTGCTTCGGGAAGTCGTAGCGCGGCAGGACGAGCTCCTTGTAGTGCGGGTTGACGACCATCCCGTGCTCGTCGGGCGTGCCGTCCAGGAACGCGCGGGCCTGGGCGTCGCCGTTGATCCACGCCCACAGCACCCCCGCCGCGTCGGTGGGGATGAGCGGCATCAGCGCGTCAGGCAGCGCGGTGAGGAACGAGTCCTGCCGGAGTTCCGGGTTGAGCAGCAGGAACTCCTCGTCCTCGGTCATGTCCGGCGGGTTGCCCGCCAGCTCCTGCTCGGCGAAGAACGCCCCGAACCGGTACGACTGCGTCAGCAGCTTCGCCACCAGCCGCGGGGTGAGCTTGAGGTCGGTGATGCGCTCGCCGTCGCGCAGCCGCTGCTGCGGGTCGCCGACCGGGTTGGCCGACCGCTCCACGTTGAACGCGACGACCACACCGGAGACGGCGACCGGCGCGTAGACCAGCGGCCGGGTCGTGTCCACGGTGTCGGGGTCGACGGCCCGGCCCGCGAAGACCATGCCCGGATCGGCGGAGACGACCTGGCGGCGGGCGGTGTCGTCGGAGACCTGCGAGTAGCCGAAGACCGTGGTGGGCGTGCACAGCGAGCGCTGCCAGCGGTTGACCGCCTCGCGCAGCGGCTCGTGGCCGACCATGCGCCGCTCGTTGACGCCGATGGTGCACGCGGTGCCGACCGGCTGGAACGTCAGCCGCACCGACAGGGCGTGGGCGAAGTTGGACGCGCTCAGCGCCGAGGAGACCAGCCGGTGGTCGGGCTGGCTCGCGGCGGACGTGCCGTCCACCTCGGCGTCGGCGCGCGGCACGATCACCAGCCAGCAGGCGCGCGGGTCGCCGCCGCCGTCGGGGACCTCGCCGCAGCCCAGACCCGGCGCCTCGGTCACCGTCTGCACCTCGAAGAACGCCTCGCCGGTGCCGTCGGGCCGGATCCGGGCGTACGGGATCTCGTTGGTGGTGTTGGCGTCGAAGAACTCGTTGCGCGACCCGATCACCTCCGGCGCCCCGGTCGCGGACCGGAACGGCACGAACCGCTTGGTCGGGACCGCGTACACCTCCTCCGGGTCGACGAGGGTGCTGCCGTAGTCGACCTGCCGCGAGTTGGCGAAGCTGCCGCCGCGGGTGTCGGTGTACAATCCGCCGAACTGGCACTTCTCCCGCTGCGGGGTCGCCTCGTCACCCCAGCACTGCATGATCTGCAGGAAGTTCGTGTCGAAGCGGCCGTAGTCGGGCGTGGTCGGGGCGCCGCCGGTCCAGGTCAGGTGCACGGTCTGGTTGACCAGCGCCTCGGTGGTGTCGACGGTGACGGACAGGTTCGCCCACCGGCCGGTGCCGGTGACGGTCACCGCCGAGCCCGCCTCGTCGGCGGCGGCCGGTGCGTCGACCGGGGACGGGGCCACGGCCAGCCCCAGGCCCGCGAGGATGGCCAGGGCGGCCAGGGTCAGTCGGAGCTTCACAGCCGCCTCCGGTTGCGCAGGGTCCGGGCCAGCAGCGGCGGCAGCAGCACCAGGGCGACCAGGGTCGCGGCGGCCAGCAGCAGCATGGTGCGGCGGGTGGAGCGGTCCTGGGCGACCAGGTCCACGGTGGTGGCGGTGACGTCGCCGCCGCTGGCGCCGCCGCCGGTCCCGATCACCTGGCCGGTGTCGGGGTCGACCACGGTGCCGGTGCCCGTGCCCGTACCGGTGCCGGTGTTAGTGCCGGGGCTGGCCGACGCGCCGGGGCTGGTGGTGGCGCTGCCGGTCGGGGCGGCCAGCAGCGGCGTGTTGTACCGCGCGCCGCCGGTGCCGGAGGCACACATGTCGTTGCCCTTGAAGTCGCACTCCTTGGGCTGCGGCGCCTTGTTCGCCAGCGCGTTGGAGCCGTCGGGCGACAGGGTCGGGTTGTTGCAGCTGCGGCCGTCGATCGCCTTGGGCACCGCGCCCGGGATCCGGTCGACCTGCGCCTTGCCGGCCTTGACCAGGTTGACCGGCAGCGGCGAGTAGCCGAGCGACTCGGCCTGCTGCTGGCCCTCGCACAGGAAGTAGTAGGCGAAGGCGGCCAGCGTGCGGCCCTTGTCCAGGCTGAACGAGCCGGACACCTGGTCCACCGGGATGATCATGTAGCTGTAGCTGGACAGCGGGTAGGCGCGCTTGTCGGTGGAGTCGTACACGGCGTCGAGCTTCTGGGTCAGGTCGCTGTTGATCTGCGCGTCGACCAGGGCGACCGCCACGCTGCTGGCGGTGGGCTCGACGTAGTAGTCCTTGCTGTTGCGCACCTTGGCGACCGGGAAGTTCAGGTTCACCGCGTACGAGTACTCGACGTAGGTGATGGTGCCGACGTTGCCGTCCTGCTTGACGTAGCCCGCCACGCCGTTGGAACCGGACTGGGCGGTGAACCCCATGCCCGCCACGACCGGGTAGTTGGACGTGAAGCCGCACGGGGTGGTCCGCCCGGCCTTGCGGCAGTAGTCGTTCCACAGGTTCGGGTACTTCTTGGACAGCCACATCGTGAACTGGGCCGAGGTGCCGGAGCCGTCCGAGCGCACCACCGGCACGATCTCGCGGGCCGGCAGGTTGAGCCGCGGGTTGTCGGCCCTGATGGCCGGGTCGGACCAGTTCGTGATCACGCCGGTGAATATCTTCGCGATGACCTCGCCGGACAGGCGCAGGTTGGTCACCCGGTTGTTGCCGATCCTCAGGTTGTACATCAGCGAGGTGCCGCCCGCGACGATCGGCATGTACGAGAACTTCGTGGTCGGCGGGTAGTCGACCACCCCGCCGTCGGTCAGGCCGTACGGGATCTCGGAGACCGCGTAGTCGACCACGCCGCTCTTGAACCGGTTGCGGCCGTCGGAGGAGCCGGTGTCGGCGTAGCTGACCGTCATGCCGTACTGCTTGACGTTGCTGGCCCACTGGTAGACGGCCGGGCCGCTCCAGGACGAGCCCGCCCCGCTGATCGGGACGTACACCACCGCGTGCGCGGGCGCCGCCGGCAGCAGCACGCCGAGCAGCAGCGCCAGCCCGGCCGCGAACCCGCGTCGGATGCGTGCCATCACTTCCCCTTCCGCGTACGGCCCACGAGCCGTCCGATGACGAACAGCACCACCACCACGACCATCAGCACCGCCGCCGCCCCGTACCCCCGGGTGACCATGCCCTCGTACGGCGAGCGGATCAGGTTGAACGTGACCAGCGGCAGCGACACCTGCGGCCCGTCGAACGGGTTGAGCGCCAGGTTGGTGGTGAATCCCGCGGTGATGAGCACCGGCGAGGTCTCGCCCAGGCCGCGCGCGGTGCCGAGGATCACCGCGGTGGCCAGGCCGGACCGGGCCGTGGGCAGCACCACGTGCCACGTGGTACGCCACGACGACGCGCCCAGCGCCAGCGACGCCTCGCGCAGCGACCCGGGCACCACCCGCAGCACCACGTCGGCGGCCCGGATGATGATCGGCAGCATCATCACGCTGATCGCCATCGAGGCCGCGAAGCCGGAGCTGGGCACGCCGACGGTGAGGATCAGCGAGGCGTACACGAACAGGCCCGCCACGATCGAGGGCAGCGCGGTCATCGCCTCGACCACGGTGCGCACGAAGCGGGTGAACGCTCCGCGCGTCTCGGTCAGGAACACCGCGCAGACCACGCCCAGCGGCAGCACCACGGCCAGGGCCATGGCGATCTGCTCCAATGTGCCGACGACCGCGTGCAGGATGCCGCCGACGCTGAGCGGGTCGAGCTGCTGCGTCACGGCCAGGTCCTGGGTGAAGAAGTTCAGGTGCAGCAGCGACCGCAGGCCGGACCAGATGGTGTAGCCGACGATGCCGACGAGCGTGCCCACCACCAGGTAGGCCAGGCCCCGGATGGCGACGGCGGCGAGCCGGTCGCGCACGGCCGGGCCGCGCTCGTCCAGCGAGACCAGCGTCGCGTACAGGGCCAGGAACAGCACGTAGCCCAGCACCACGAAGCCGATCGGGCCGTCGAACGGGGCGATCCAGGCGAACACGATCCAGGTGAGGCCGACCGCCGCGGCCAGGCTGGCGGTCTCGGCGATGCGGTCGCGGGCGCGACCGGCCCGGGTGTCGCGGCGGACCTCGGCGGGAAGGCTCATCTCACACCTCGCTCTGGGCGCCGGAGCGGCTGCGGGCGATGATCATCGAGGCGCCGAAGTTGACCGCCAGGGTCACCACGAACAGGGTGAGGCCCGCGGCCATCAGGGCGGAGATGCCGACCTTGCCGGCGGCGCCGTACTTGAGCGCGATGAGCGAGGAGATCGAGCTGGCGCCGTTCTCCAGGATGTGCGGCTGGATCACGAAGACCGGCGAGATGATCATGTAGATGGCGATGGTCTCGCCCATGGCCCGGCCCAGGCCGAGCATCGTGCCGCCGATCATGCCGCCCCGGCCGAACGGCAGCACCACCGTACGGATCATGCCCCACCGGGTGCCGCCCAGCGCGTACGCGCCCTCGCGCTCGCCCACCGGCGCCTGCGAGAACACCTCGCGCATGATCGAGGAGATGATCGGGGTCACCATCAGCGCGACCACGATGCCCGCGATGAACGTGGACGAGGTGAAGACCGTCTGCGGCGACAGCGGATCGCCCGGGTCGTACCCGTCCACCTCCAGCAGTGGAATCCACGACCCGTACGTCGCCAGCCAGCGCGAAAGGCCGACCACGTGCGGCTGGAGGAAGTTCACGCCCCACAGCCCGTACACGACGCTGGGCACGGCGGCCATCAGATCCACCAGAGTCACCAGCAGCCGCTTGCGCCAGCCGGTGGCGTACTCGGAGATGTAGAGCGCCATGCCTGTGGCCAGCGGCACCGCCAGGCTGATCGCCACCAGCGCGATCAGGACCGTGCCGATCAGCACCGCCGCGACGCCGAAGTTCTCGTCGTCGGGCTCCCACGCCTCGGTGGTGAGGAAATCACCACCGGCCTTGCGCAGCGCCAGTCCGGCCCGTACCGCCAGGAACAGACCCACCACGGCCATGATGGCCAGCACGACGGCGCCCATCGAGCGCAGGACCAGCCGGAACACCCGGTCCGCACCACCGGGCAGCGCCAGTTCGCGCCGCTGCTCGGCGACGTCGGGCGCAGTCGGCCGCACCTGCGTGCTCGCGGTCACCCCGCCACCTCCGAACCAGAGAAATCAAGTCCGGATAGAGGGAATCCAAATCACCTTGCCGCGTGGCCCGGGTTGCGTGAACTCGAAACGAAGCGCGCATGTGACATGACTCGGTAACGGGCATGTCACACAGTGGCACCGAATCCCGGTGACGACGGCCATCAGTGTCCACAACCGCGCCTGCTCGGCAATAGCGGCTATTGCCGCCAGCCTGTACAGCACGGGACGAGCCGTTGCGCGGGTCGTATGTCCGCCAGCCGACGATAGCCGATCGGTTGACCCGACTCGCCATCCGTCTCACACCACATCGGATTATCCGGGCACAGTTCATCCTTCGTTTACCTCTCCTTCGCCTGTTTGCCCTGGTAGCGGCCTGATACCAAGAGATCGTCCAACGAAAGTGACGATCAACTGAAGGAGACGTCGTGCGTGTCAGGGTGCTCTCGGCGGTGGTGATGGCCGTCGCCCTGCTGGTGACGGCGGGATGCGACGACTCCGCCGATCCGCCGAAGGGGTCGGCGACCTACAGCGGCGACCCGAAGTCGCTGTCCATCGTGGCCGGTTCGGAGCAGCAGAAGGTCCTCGACACGGTCGTCGCACCGTGGTGCAAGGCCAAGGGCTACGACTGCCGGTTCACCCTCAAGGGCTCGGTGGACCAGGCCCGGCTGCTCGCGGGCGGCGACACCGGCTACGACGCGTACTGGTTCGCCAGCTCGGTCTTCTCGCAGATCGGCGACCGGGCCGCGGTGCTCCAGGACGTCAAGCCGATGTTCCTCACCCCGATCGTGTACGCGGGCTGGAAGACCCAGATGCAGCAGCTCGGCTTCGTCGGCAAGCCCGACGTGGCCGTGGCCGACATCCTGGCGGCCGTCGAGTCCGGGCGCACCACGGTCTGGGTGACCAACCCCACCCAGTCGAACTCCGGCGCGACCGTGCTGTTCGGCTTCCTCAACCACTTCGCGGGCAACGGCCCCGGCCAGCCGCTCACCCAGCAGCAGCTCGACTCGGACAAGGTCGACGCGGGCATCACGCGGTTCATCCGGGCCATGGACGCCACCCCGCCCTCCTCGGGCACCCTGATGAACGACTGCATCGCCCGGCCGAACGACTGCCGCACCGTCTTCACCTACGAGGACCTGGTCATCGAGAAGAACCAGGAGCTGGTCAAGGCCGGCAAGGAGCCGCTGTACGCGGTCTACCCGCACGGCGCCCTGGCCATCAGCGACGCCCCGCTGGGCTTCCTGCCGCACGGCAACGACGCCGACCCGGCCAAGCGGGCCGCCTTCGGCGAACTGCAGAACTACCTGCTCACCGACGCCGACGCCAAGGCGAAGCTGCTGGCGCTGGGCCGCCGCCCGGCCACCAGCATCGGCCTCACGCTGGACAGCCCTGACCTGTCGGTGTTCAACCCCGACTGGGGCATCCAGGCCAACCTCAAGGAGCAGGGCATCGCGTACCCGTCGGTCGCGGTCATCCAGTCCGCCCTGGACCGGTACCAGACCCACTACCGCAAGCCCGCCGACATCTACTACTGCCTCGACGGCAGCGGCTCGATGAACGACAACGCGGGCTGGACCGGCGTACGCGACGCCGCGCACCAGATCTTCGACGCCGACCAGGCCGCCCTGAACCTGCTGCAGACCCACCCCGACGACACCACCACGGTCACCGTCTTCAACAGCGGCATCGCCGCGGGCCCGTGGACCGTCGCCGGCAGCGACCCGGCCAAGCTGCACGGCCTCACCGAGTCGATCGTGCGGCACGAGGCGGGCGGCGGCACCGACATGTACGGCTGCCTCATCCGCGCCGCCCAGGCGCTGACCGGCACCGCCACCGACCGCAAGCGCCTGGTGGTGGTCATGTCTGACGGCATGTCCAACACCGACAGCCATGACACCGCCGTCGCCGCGCTGACCGCCGCGAAGGTGCCCGTCATCGCGATCGCGTTCGGCGACGACGCCGACCCGGGCCAGCTCAAGGAGGTCGCCACCGCCACCGGCGGCGCGTTCGTGCAGCAGAACGACCTGGTCACGGCGCTGCGCACCGCGGCCGGATACAAGTGACGGGCAGGCCGTGATGCGCAAGCTCGCCACTCCCCTGGCCCTGGTCACCGCGGTCGCGGTGTTCGGCGCCCTGTTCGCCGCCACCAGCAGCCTGCTGTGGTCGCCGCTGCTCGCGGCGGCGGCCGCGCTCGGCGTCTACCTGATGCTCGACGGCCGCACCGCCGCCCAGATCCGCGACGACGAGTACGCCGACGACGCCGACGCCAAGGTCGAGGCGGCCGTCGAGACCGCCCGCAGGCTGCGCAAGCTGAGCAAGGACGTGCACTCGCCCACGGTGCGCCACCTGCTCCAGCAGTCCGCCGACCACGTGCCCGAGCTGCTGACCAGGGTGAAGGCGACCGCGCCGACCACCCTGTTCTCCAGCGCCAGCGCGCTCGGGGCGCACCTGCAGAGCCTGCTCGGCGTGGTCACTCAGTACCTCGACATCCAGCGCAACCCGACCTTCTACCACGACCCGGCGGCGCTGCTGGCCGGCGGCGAGGCCGCGGTGCAGCGGTTCACCGACTTCACCATCGACAGCCTGCGCCTGGTCAACCAGGGCGACCTCGCGCAGTACCAGGCGAACCTGGCGACCGTCGCCCCGCCGAAGCTTCCCCAGCTGGGATAGGAGAGCACCGAAGTGAGAATGCCGAGCCCCCGATTCCTCATCGGGCTCGTCCTGGTCCTGGTGGTCTGCGTGGCCACCGCGTACGTGCTGACCCAGCGCGGCAAGGACGACCCGGGCACGACCACCACCGCCCAGCCGATCACCGTCACCTGCCTGGGCGGCTCGGAGAAGAAGGAGCTGATGGCCGACCCCGAGGTCCGCCAGCTGCTCAAGGACCGGTACGGGCTGACCGTCGTCTTCAACCCGCTCGGGTCGTACGACCAGGTCCAGCTGTCCGCCGACGAGCTGGCCAAGAAGAAGGCCGACTGCCTGTGGCCGTCCAGCGCCAGCGCGCAGAACGTCTTCGAGAAGCTGCACCCGGGCGCCTACCCGCAGTACCGGGCCGAGAACCTGCTCCAGTCCCCGGAAGTGGTCTACGCCGGGCCGCAGGGCACCGACGCGCTGATCAAGGCGGGCATCGTCACCCAGCGCGACAACCGCTACTTCATCGTCGACATGAAGAAGCTGCTGCTGGACCACGTGCTCAAGCGCACGACCTGGGAGTCGCTGGGCGCGACGAAGCTGCGCGGGCCGATCGCGGTGTCCAGCACCGACGCCGCCAAGTCCAACAGCGGCTTCACCATGGCCCAGCTCCAGCTCAACATCATCGCCACCGACAACGCGTTCGAGGCCCCGAGCCTGGCCCAGGCCAGGAAGGTGCTGGGCACGGTACGCGCCGTCTACGACGCCCAGGGCCTGCAGGCGGCGGGCTCCGACACCGGGTTCCAGCAGTGGCTCACCCAGGGCGCCGAATTCCACTCCCCGCTGTACGCCGGTTACGAGAACCAGCTGATCCAGCTCATGGCACAGCCGGGCGTCGACAGCGCGAGCGTGCTCACGAACGTACGGGTGCTGTACCCCGAGCCGACCATCTACAGCGACCACCCGATCCTGGCGCTGAACGACAACGCGATCCGCTTCCAGGACGCCATGAAGGACCCGCAGCTCCAGGGCATCGCCTGGCGCAAGTACGGCTTCCGCTCCGTCCAGCTCGGTGTGAGCAAGGTGGCGGACTTCCCGAAGCTGCCGCTGGCCGAGAACATCCGCACCACCCAGCCGCCCAACGCCGAGGTCACGCTGGCGCTGCTCGCCTGCGTGAGCGAATCCAAGTGCTCGTGAACGAGGGAAACCCGAGGAAGAGATACCGATGACCGAGCTTCAGATCGACTTCGGCACCATCACCGGCGCCTCGCCGGAGCCGACCGGCAGCGCCGACCGGGCCCTGGCAGCCGTCGCCCAGGCGGGCGACCCGCGCCAGCTGGTCTGCGCCGACCTGCTCACCCCGGCCCAGCGCGAGCAGGCGCTGGCCCTGGCCCGGCAGACCTACCCGCAGATGCTGGCCGACACCGACAAGCTGGCCAACTTCGGCAACGGCGCGATCGACCAGGTCAACACGCAGGTGCAGCGCATCTTCCGCGAGGTCGGCCCGGTCAAGATCCCCGAGCTGACCCAGATCATGCACGAGATCAACGACCGGATGCGCGACTTCCGGCGCAGGTACGACCCGTCCGACCCGAAGGTCCGCGAGACGTTCGACAAGTTCATGGACGCGGTCAAGGGCATCTTCCGCAAGGGGCGCGACCTGGTCGAGATGCTGTTCGAGGAGGCCCGCTCGGTCGAGCAGCAGCTCGACCGCATCGCCGGCACCCTGGTGGAGAAGCAGCAGCAGCTCAAGCGCAACGTGGTGCTCTGCGACGAGCTGTACAAGGCCAACGAGGCCGCGATCGGCCAGCTCGTCGGCGTCATCGCCGTCATGGAGCAGGTCCGCGACCTGGCCCTGGCCGAGGCGAAGTCGATCCAGATCGGCCCGAACGACCTCGACAAGCGGGATAAGGAGGAGCGCCTGGCCCGGGTGACCGAGTTCATCCAGGCCATCGAGGTGCGCATCAACGAGTACCAGCAGCGGCTGTTCGTCGCCTGGTCGACCTCGCCGCAGGTGCGCAACATCCGCTCGCTGCACTACGGCCTCGGCCAGCGCCTCGCGCTGCTGGTCAACCTGACCATCCCGACGATGAAGCTGACCATCGCGCAGTGGGGGCTGCTGCTGCAGGCCAACCAGGCCGCCGCGATGCAGCAGGCGGTGGCCGACGGCGCCAACGAGGTGCTGTCGGCGTACGCCCACGCCGCCGGCACCGCCGTGCCGCAGATCGCCCGGCTCATCCAGACCCCGACGATCCGCCCGGAGACCATCCTGGAGGTCGCCGCCTCGATCGACGCCCAGGCCAAGGGCATCGAGGACGCGGTGCGCTTCGGCCAGCAGGCCCGCGCCGAGGTGGTCTCGGCGATCGTCACCGCGCAGGAGTCGATGTCGGCCAGCTCGCAGCAGCTCAGCCGCAACGTCGTCGACCTGGTCACCCGCGCCGGCAAACCGCTGGAGCTGCCCGCCGCCCCGGCCCTGCCCGCCTCGGTCCTGGAGCAGGCCCCGGCCCTGGTCCCCCGCCCCTAACCCCTGGTCAAGTTGCCGGGCAATCGGGCGTATCTTGAACCCGCTTTCCCCCGATTGCCCGGCAACTCGAACCGGGATTCAGCCCTTCACGTAGGACAACTTCTCGGCGACCAGGCCGTCGCGCACCCGGATGACGTCCACGCCGCGCACGTGGCCGGTGCCCCAGTCGTAGCGCCAGCGCTGCACCACCAGGTCACCGGAGGCGGTCAGCTCCTCGACGTCGAACCGCCCCGCCAACTGCAGGAACACCGGAAGCCAGGCCTCGCGTACCTCGTCGCGGCCCTCGAACCGCCGCCCGTCGGGCGCCGGGTCCGTGCTCTCGAACACGACGTCGTGCGTACACAGGTCCAGTGCCGCCTCGATGTCGTGGCCGTTCCACGCCGCATTGAAGGCGTCCATCAGTCCGAGCGCGTCCATCATTCCTGCCCCTCAAGCGGTTGACGTGCGCAGATAATCGTTTGCCCGCGAATCTAGGGTAGGGCTCATGGAGCCGATCACCGTTCCCGCCATCCGCGCGTGCTTCGTCAACTGCACCAAGGGCGAGGCCCAGCGCATGGCCGTGCCGAAGGATCTGGCCACCCGGCCGTGGGACGACCTCGACTTCCTGGGCTGGCGCGACCCCGCCGCCGAGGACCGCGCCTACCTGGTGTTCCCAGGCGCCACCGGCCTGATCGGGGTGGCCCTGCGCGTGTCCCAGCAGACCGGGCTCGGGCGGCGCAGCGTGTGCTCGGTCTGCCTGACCTCACATGACCGCGACGGCGTCTCGCTGATGACCGCGCGCCTGGCCGGACCCGCCGGACGACAGGGCAACTCAGCCGGCCTCTACCTCTGCGCCGACCTCGCCTGCTCGCTCTACCTGCGCGGGAAGAAGGACGCCGGCCGCCGCATCGAGGAGACCCTCACCCTCACCGAGAAGATCGACCGAGCCACCACGAACCTTGCCGCCTTCCTCGCGAAGGTGGGCGGCTGAGCGCCGCGGAGCGTGCAGTTTCGGGGAAAGTGCACGAATCTCGGCCGCCTTTCCGGCAGTTCCCCCGAAACTGCCGGGTGCGAACCTAGCGGCCCGCGAGTTCGTGGGACATGACCCGGCGCATGGCCGCCACGACGACCTGCGGCTCGAAGCGGGCGGCGGCCGTAGCCTCCGCCTGGAAGAGGGCGTACGCCATGCGCTCCGGCGGGGCGGTGCGCAGCATCGCGATCAGCCACGCCTCCAGCAGCGTCGGGTCCTCGGGCAGCACCAGCGCGGCCGGGTCGGGCAGCTGCACGGTCGGCTGCGGCGGCAGCGGTTCGCCCGCCGAGGCGTAGCCGCCCGGCGGCAACCCCACGCGGTACGGGTGCACGCAGGTCGGCACCCCCGTCGCCACGTCGGCCCGCCACCCCAGCCGCGGCTGGTAGCAGCTCTGCGGGCCGGGACGGGGCGCCACGTCGAAGGCGCCGTAGCGCAGCAGCTGCGCCGGGCAGACCGCACAGGTCGCGGCCAGCACCTGCTCCGGCGGGACGTACGGCTCCTCGGACGCCATCCCGGCAGCCTAGAGCAGCAGCCGCTCACCGGAGGCGAGGAACTCCCGCCCGCATTCGTCGTGCCCGTGCCGCATCAGGTACAGCCCCGACGAGACCCGCTCGACGAAGCCCCACTCCCAGATCCGCTGCGCCTCGATGCCGGTCGCTGCCGCGAGCCGCGCGCAGTAGCCCCGCAGCAGGCCGCGCGGATCCGGGGCGGACAGCACCTCGGCGTTCCACTCGCGGACCACGACCCCCAGGTCGTAGGCCGGATCGTCGAGGAAACCGTCCGGATCCACCAGTACGTAGCCGGACTCCGCCCCGGCCCGGGGCGACGGCACGGCGAGCACGTTGTCCGGGTGCGGGTCGCCGTGGCAGACCACCGACCGGTCCGGGTCGAAGGCGGCTGCGCGGCGGCGCGCGTACACCAGTGCCTGCTCGACCAGCGCCGCCGAGCACGGCCGGTCGAGTTCGACCCAGAGCCCGGTGATCAGCTCGATCAACCCGCTGGCCTTGTCCGCACCCGGCGCCACAGCCATCCCTTCGGCTCGCGGCGTACGCCACGCCTGCGTCAGGACCGCCGCCGACACGTCCAGCACCCGCTCCACCGGCAGCCCGGCCCTGGCCAGCGCCCCGCCCAACGGCTCCAGCAGCATCGCGCCCCGGTCCAGGTCGTGTGCGTAGAGCCGGGCATAACCGTGTCCGTCCGCCGCGGCCAGTGTGCCGGCCTGCGCTGCCACGTCGGGTCCGGGTGGCGAGACCTTCAGCACCGCGTCCGTGCCGTCATCGGCCCGCACCCGGGCGACGAAGGCGAGTGACCCGCCGTCCAGGACCTCCCCCAGCGACAGCGACCAGGTGGCGCAGAGGTGCGCGACGTCCTCCGGCAGCCGGTCGAGCCAGCGCCGACCCTCGGCACCCTTGCTCTGCGCGGTACGCAGCACCCGCTCCGGAAGCTCGATCACGAGCGCCAGGCTCGCACGGGGGCGGTGCCGCACGCCAGCCGATTGCCGCTGGTACGAGCCGGTGCGGCACGATGGGTGCCATGGCCCGCAACCGTCCGCACTCCGCCGACCAGCCCTGCCCCTGCGGCTACGGCCCGCCGTACGCCGAGTGCTGCGGCCGCTGGCACGGTTCCACCGATCCGGCCCCCACCGCCGAGCTGCTGATGCGCTCGCGCTACTCGGCCTTCGCCCTCGGCGACGCCGCATACCTGCTGCGCACCTGGCATCCGCGCACCCGCCCGCGCCGCCTGGACCTGTCCGACAGCCCGCGATACACCCGGCTGGAAGTGCTGGAGACCACCGGCGGCAGCATGTTCGAGACCGAGGGCCGGGTCCGCTTCGCCGCCCACTACGTCGACGGCGGCCAGCCCGGCGTCCTGCGCGAACACAGCACCTTCGTCCGCGAGCACGGCCACTGGCTCTACGTCGGCCCGCTCTGACGTCCGCGCGTCCGCCGCACCCGCACCGCCCGCTCAACCAGTTCGTCCACCGCGACACCATCCACGGGCGGCATGCCGTCCGCTCCGCAACACGGCGGCTTCGTCCGCTCCCCGGTCGGGACGGGGACGCCAGCCAGCTCATACAGGGCCGTGTACACGTCGACCCCGGGGTCCTTCTGCTCATGCGGTCCGATCAGGAGTACGCACGGCTGGCCATCCTGCCGGAACATGACGACGACGCGGAGATTACGGCTGAGGTGCTTCACACAGATGTGATCGAGTGGCTTGGTGCCGGTGAGGCGGTAGCCGAGCGCCGCACATCCGCGCGCATCCAGCTGCCGGGCGAACTCGACCACTTCCCGCCGCTGACCGGCGGGCAGCTCGTCAAACTGCTGTAACGCTCGATCGGTATAGAAGGTCCTCGGAGGCACTTAGACAACCTAGCTGATGTATCACATTCTTCGCGAACGTGCCTCAAGTTCGTCGGCGCCCAACTCTTGACCTGCGCCCGATGTCGCCTGGTCCAGACCTTCCCGAAGGTCTTCGCGTTCAAGCAGCGCGGCGTCTTCGAGCCGCCGCCACACGGTGTCGAGCAGACCGCTGGTCTGCCCGGCGGCACGCAGGTCCTGGACCAGGTGCAGCACATCATGGAAGCGGACCGGCTCCAGTGTCGTCACGGTCGACAGAGGAACGACCTCGAACACACCCTGTCGGGCCCAGGCCCGGATCGTCGGTTCGCTGAGATTCAGCATCTCCGCCGCGATCGGAACGCGGATCGGCCGACAGTGCCCTAGAACACCTCGCACCGCGTCGAGCAACCGCTCCCGGCGCCGGTCGTCGGGGGCGAGGTCGTTCGCGACCTCCTCGATCACCTCGACATGTCCGAGCAGGTCGAGAATCTCGCTCTTCTCCGCTTCCACAGTCACCGCAGACCACCCTTCATCTTTCGATTATGCCTGTCATTCTCGAAAGTTGAAAGGCCGGGCGGCCTGCTCGTGGTGCACGACGGCCAGGAGACGCCGGACTTCGACCGCTCCGCCACGAACGTCAAGGTCCTCGACGCCGGGTTCCTCCGCTGACCGGGTGATGAGCACGTGGGGGAGGGCCGCTCCCCTCCCCCACGTGAGTCCCATACCCCGTCAGTCCAGGCCGTTGCGGCCGATGACGGCGGCGTACCAGCGGGCGCTGTCCTTCAGCGTGCGGCGCTGGGTGTCGTAGTCCACGTGCACGATGCCGAAGCGCTTGCCGTACCCGTAGCCCCACTCGTAGTTGTCCAGCAGCGACCAGGCCAGGTATCCGCGCACGTCGGCGCCCTCGGCCAGGGCCTGGTGCACCGCGCGCAGGTGCCCGTCGAGGAACCCGACGCGGTCGGTGTCGGCGACCCGGTCCCCGACCAGGACGTCGTCGTACGCCGCCCCGTTCTCGGTGATCATCATCGGGGTGCCGGGGTAGCCGTCGGACAGCCACATCAGCAGCTCGTAGAAGGACGACGGGTCGACCGGCCAGTCCATCGCGGTGACGGGCAGGTCCTGGGCCACGTACTCGGCGCCCTCGGTGCCGGGGTTGGCCGGGCCGCCGTCGACGCCGAGCGCGGCGCGTACCCGCGCGGGCTGGTAGTAGTTCACGCCGAGGAAGTCGATCGGCGCGGCGATGATCGCGTCGTCGCCGGGGCGGATGACGTGGTCGGCGCCGAAGCGGCGGAACAGGGCCAGCATGTCGGCCGGGTACGCCCCGCGCAGCACCGGGTCGAGCCACAGCCGGTTGTGCAGGCCCTCGATGAGGTGCACCGCCGCGAGGTCGTGCGGGTCGGCGGGGTCGTCGGGGCGTACGCGGGCGAGGTTCAGCGTCAGCGACACCTCGCGCGCTCCCCCGTCCCGCAGCGCCCGCACCGCCAGCCCGTGCCCGAGCAGCAGGTGGTGCACCGCCTGGAACGCGGCCGTCGGGTCTTCGCGGCCCGGCGCGTGCACCCCGGCGGCGTAGCCGAGGAAGGCCGAGCACCACGGCTCGTTCAGCGTGGTCCACGTGGCCACCCGGTCCCCGAGCCGCGCGACCGCCGCCGCGGCCAGGTCGGCGAAGTAGTACGCGGTGTCGCGGTTGGTCCAGCCGCCCCGGTCCTCCAGCACCTGCGGCAGGTCCCAGTGGTAGAGCGTGGCCATCGGCGAGATGCCCTTGGCCAGCAGCTCGTCGACGAGGCGGTCGTAGAAGTCCAGGCCGCGGCCGTTTACCGGGCCGGAGCCGTCGGGCTTGATCCGCGGCCAGGCGAGCGAGAAGCGGTACGTCCCGACGCCCAGCCCCGCCATCAGCGCCACGTCGTCGCGGTAGCGGTGGTAGTGGTCGCAGGCCACGTCACCCGTGTGCCCGTGGAAGACCTTCCCGGGGGTACGGGCGAACGTGTCCCAGATCGACGGCGTGCGCCCGTCCTCCTGCACCGCCCCCTCGATCTGGTACGCGGCCGTGGCCGCACCCCACCGGAAGCCCTGCGGGAACCGCAGCGCGGCGCCGACCTGGTCCGGAGCCACCGTGGTCACGACTTCACCGCTCCC
>NZ_JASAMB010000032.1 GCF_029948125.1 Catellatospora sp. KI3 | reverse complement strand
CCAGGTACGCCGCGAACGCGCCCGCGTCGCGCCGGAACAGGGTGTTCGACAGCGAGCAGTCGCCCCAGAAGAAGCCGAGCAGGTGCATCCGCACCAGCAGCGCGGCGAGCGCGTCGAGCAGGCGGTTCATCGTCTCGGGCCGCAGCGTGTGCGAGAACAGCGCCCGGTACGGCAGCGAGAACTGCAGGTGCCGGGTGACCAGCACCGGCTCCAGCACCTCGCCGTCCAGGGCGACCCGGTCGGCGACGATCGCGACCGCCTCGACGGCCGGGGCGCTGATGCGCTCCAGGGCGCGCAGCAGGTCGTACTCCCGCTCGGCGATCTTCTCGCGGGTCTCCTTGACGGCGTACACCGTGCCCTGGAGCTTCACGAAGCGTACGACGTGACGGGAGATGCCCTGGGGCAGCGCGACGAGGTGGTCGGCCGGCCACTCCTCCAGTGGAGTGGACCAGGGCAGGTCGAGAAGGGCAGGGTCGACGAGGGCAGAGGTTATCCGCACGGGCCTAAGCGTACGGATGTGCGCCGACGTTCGGACCAGCCGTGTGTCGCATCCCCTTTTCGGCCGAGGGTCCGGCCCGTGGCCTGCGTCGTTGTGCATCCGGGAGATCGGTTCGGACGCTCAAGGAGGCGGGTCGGATGCGGCGTACGGTCGCGATGGTGATGGGAATCTCTGCCGTGCTGGCGGTGGCGACGGCGGCGGGCGCGTCGGTGCTGCACGGGCGCGGCGAGCCCTCGGCGGCCGTGGGCGCCGACCATGCCCTGGTCAGCGGCGTGCAGAACCCGGCCGAGCCCGTCGCGGCGGTGGTGCCGCAGCAGTCGCCGGAGGCCGAGGTAGGGGCCGCGAAGACCTACCAGACCGGGCGGGCCGAGGCGGGCAGGGTCGAGAAGGCCGATACTGTGCTCGGGTACCTGGACGGGAAGAAGAGCGCCACGCTGCGCTATCCCGGGGCCGAGTTCGTCAAGGTGCACTTCTCGCAGCTGGTGCTGCTGCCCGGCGACTACCTGACGGTCAGCGACCCGGCCCGGACCGAGGTGCACCGCATCGAGGGCGACGCGGTCGGCTCGGTGCTGGGCACGGCCGGCCGCTGGGCGATGTCGGTCACCGGGGACACCGCCCTGGTCGAGCTGCACACCGGCGCGCTGGACCTGCTCGGGCTGGGCGGGGCCGTGGACCGGCTCGGCGTGGTGATCGACAAGGTCACGCACGGGTACACAGAGGCCGAGCGGGACGCGGCGTCGGAGTCGTACCGGCTGGAGAAGAAGAAGCAGGCGCGGACCGGGCGCGAGGAGACCGTCTGCGCCAACGACGACAAGGCCGACGCGGTCTGCTACCGCAGCACCGATCCGGTCGTCTACCGGCGGTCCAAGGCGGTGGCCCGGATGCTGATCGACGGGGTGGAGCTGTGCACCGCCTGGCGCGTCGGCCCGACCAACCGGCTGCTGACCAACAACCACTGCGTGGCCGACCGGGAGCAGGCCGCCGACGTGGAGGTGTGGTTCAACTACCAGTGCGCCGAGTGCGGCGGGTACGCCGTGTTCCGGCCGACGAAGGTGTGGCTGGACCAGCTCATCACCACCGACAAGACGCTCGACTACAGCCTGTTCTCGGTGACCGACTTCGACCTCGTGCAGAAGTTCGGCTACCTGGAGCTGGATCTGCGCCGCCCGGCGCCGGGCGAGGAGCTCTACATCCCGCAGCACCCGGCCGGCGCCCCGGCGATGGTCGCGCTGACCAGCGACCGCGACCGGGCGGGCAACTGCGCGATCCAGGACGACTCCTACGACGGGTACGACGAGGACACCGACGTCTCCTACTACTGCGACACCGAGGGCGGCTCGTCCGGCTCTCCGGTGATCTCCCGCCGGACGAACAAGGTGGTCGCCCTGCACCACTTCGGCGGCTGCCCCAACTCCGGCGTCCGCCTCGAACTCATCTACCAGCAGATCTCAGGCAAGCTCTGACCACGCAGCACCCGCGACCGCGCGGAAGTCGTGGAGATCCGGTGACGGATTCCGCGGCGGCCGCGCGGTTCCTGCATAGTGGGGCGGTGGTGAAGTGGACGCGCAGGCTGGACCGGTTCGCGAGCTGGTGGTGGGACGTCGCCCTGGTCGCGGTGTTCGTGCTGGTCACGGTGCTGGTGGCGCGCGGGGTCACGGCGGACCTGGACCTGGGCGTACGGGACTGGGTGCAGACCCACCAGCCGACCTGGGCGCACTGGCTCGCCTGGCTGCTGAACTACCTCGGGCAGGGCTGGCTGGTGACGTGGATCCTCACCGGCGGGCTGACCGTGCTGCTGCTGGTGCGCAGCCGGTCGTGGCGGGCGCTGCTGCCGTGGGCGTCCGGTTTCCTGCTCACGTACGTGACGCTGGGGCCGCTGAAGATCTGGACGCATCGCGACGCGCCGAGCAGCGCGCTGCCCAACGCGGTGGAGATGTTCAACCCGCTCGCCGTGGCCTACTCGAACTCGTACCCGTCCGGGCACGTGGTCAACGCGATCGTGTGGTGGGGGCTCATCGTCATCCTCGCCTCGCGGATGTGGAGGCTGCCGCCGGTGCTGGTGCGCTGGCTGCGGGTCGCGCCGCCGGTCATCGTGCTGCTGACGACGACGTACCTGTCGTACCACTGGATCACCGACGGCATCGCGGCGCTGGCCCTGGGCCTGCTGCTGGACCGGCTGATCCACCGCGTCGACTGGGACGCCGTGCTGCCCGACCTCCGCAAAGCCGACAGGGCGCCCCTTCTGTACACGGAGCGTTAAGAACACGCCCTTCCTTACTCCAACCCGGGGCGGTTAGCCTGCGCGGGTGATCGTTGCGTTGTCGCGTCGGCTCGGGCCGCTGGACGCCGTCGTCATCGGGCTCGGATCGATGCTCGGGGCGGGCGTGTTCGTGGTGTGGGGACCGGCCGCGGCCGCCGCCGGGACGGCGCCCGCGCTGCTCGGGGCGCTCGCGCTGGCCGCGCTGGTGGCCGCCTGCAACGCGACCGGGTCGGCCCGGCTCGCCGCGCGCTACCCCGAGTCCGGCGGCACGTACGTGTACGGGCGCGAGCAGCTGGGCGCGTACACCGGCTTCCTGGCCGGGTGGGCCTTCGTCGTCGGCAAGACCGCCAGCTGCGCCGCGATGGCGCTGACCATCGGCTTCTACCTGTGGCCGGAGCACGCCCGGCCGGTGGCCGCGGCGGCCGTGGTGCTGCTGGCCGCGGTCAACGTGCGCGGCGTCGCCAAGACCGCGCTGGCCACCCGGATCCTCGTCGTGATCACCCTGGCCGTGCTGGTCGCGGCCGTGGTCGCGGGCCTGACCCACGGGGGTACGGCCGCAGCCGGGCCCGCCGGCACCGCCGACCCGCTGGCCGCCGCCGGCCTGCTGTTCTTCGCCTTCGCCGGGTACGCCCGCATCGCCACGCTGGGCGAGGAGGTGCGCGACCCGGCCCGCACCATCCCCCGCGCGGTGCGGATCGCGCTCGCGGTGGTGCTGGTGATCTACGCGGCCGTCGCGCTGACCTGCCTGACCGTGCTCGGCATGCCTGATCTCGCCACGTCCACCGCCCCGCTGGCCGACGTCGTCGCCCGCTCCGCCCCCGTGCTCGTGCCCGTGGTGCGCGCCGGGGCCGCGATCGCGGTCTGCGGCGTGCTGCTGAGCCTGCTCGCGGGCGTCGGCCGCACCGTGCTGGCGATGGGGCGGCGCGCGGACCTGCCCCGTCGGCTGGCCGCCGTGCACCCGAGGTACGAGACGCCCTGGCTGGCGGAGCTGGCCGTGGCCGCGATCGTGGTGGCCGTGGTGTCGCTGGCCGACGTACGCGGCGCGATCGGCTTCTCCAGCGTGGCCGTGCTGACCTACTACGCGATCACCAACGCGGCCGCGTGGACGCTGGGCGGGCCGAAGACCCTGCGCGCGGTGGCCGCGCTGGGCCTGATCGGCTGCATCGTGCTCGCCACGACCCTGCCGGAGCCGACCGTCCTGGCCGGCGTCGGCATGCTCGTCCTCGGCACCCTCGCCTACGCCGTCAACCGCCGCTGACCCGCGCGCCGCTGATCGGTCGGCGTGCACTTTCGGGGAAACTGCACGAATCTTGGGCCGACTTCCAGCACTTTCCCCGAAACTGCAACCGATCATGACGGGCGCGCGGCGCTCGGGCAGGGCGCGAGGTCGGGGCACAGGAGGCGGGCGGTTCAGGGTGCGGTCTACCGGGGTGCTGGGCGCTCAGCCGGTGGTGACGGCGACGACGCGGGTGCCGGCGGGGATTGCGCCTGTGGCGATGCGGGCATACAGGCCCGTGAGCATCTTGCCGGTGTAGATCGGGTCGGGGCGGTAGCCGTGCCGCTCGGTGAAGTCCGTGCAGAAGGCGAGCAGGTCGGGCGGGGTCCTGGCGTAGCCGCCGAAGTGGTGGTCGAGGTCGAGGCGCCAGTTCGCGGTCGGGGCGCCCCAAGTCTCGGTCTGGAGGCGGGTCACCTCGTCGGCGAGGAAGCTCGCGCCCCTGAGGACGGCGAAGCCGAGGGCGGTGGCGCCCGGCGGCAGGCCCCCGGCGAGCCCGGCCAGGGTGCCGCCGGTGCCGACGGGGCAGCAGAGCAGGTCGTAGGGGATGTCGATCTCGGCGGGCAGTTCGGCGCAGCCGCGTACCGCGAGGGCGTTGCTGCCGCCCTCGGGCAGCAGGTAGTAGTCGCCGATGCGCTCGCACAGCTCGGCCAGGACCGGTGGGATGTGCGTCCGGCTCTGGCGGTAGAGGTCGCGGTCCAGGTAGACCAGGTGCATGCCTTGCGCGGCGGCGTAGGCCAGGCTCGGGTTGAGCGGGTGGCGGGGCTCGCCCCGGACCACTCCGACGGTCGCGAATCCGTGCCGCCGCCCCGCTGCCGCCACCGCGCGCAGGTGGTTCGAGTACGCGCCACCGAAGGTCAGCAGCGTGCGGTGCCCCTGCTCGCGCGCCGCCAGCAGGTTGTACTTCAGCTTCCGCAGCTTGTTGCCGGGCAGTTCCGGATCGGTCAGGTCGTCGCGGCACAGCCACAGTGCGACATCGTGCGCGGTCAGGCGCTCATCGTGCACGAGGTCCAGCCGCATAGCCCCTCCCTCGCCACACCTCACCCGCCGGAAGCCGGCGTCCGTACCCCGTTGGGAAGGGGCCCTTCTACAACGTAATGCGAGTGGAAGGGGCCCTTCCCAACCGCCGGAGGCCCGCGGCGCGCGCGTCTGCGGGCGCTACAGCAGGTCGAGGAAGTGGCGGACCGTGGCGGCCATCGCGGTTCGGGCGGGGGCGAGATACTTGCGCGGGTCGACCAGTTTCGGGTCGCCTGCCAGCACCTCGCGTACCGCGCCGGTGGCCGCGATGTTCAGCGCCGTGCCGATGTTCACCTTCACGAGGCCGCCCGACACGGCGCGGCGCAGCTCGTCGTCGGCGACGCCGGAGGAGCCGTGCAGCACCAGCGGCACCGCCACGGCCGCGCGCAGGGCGGCGATCAGCTCGTGGTCGAGGGCCGCGTCCCGGCTGGTCATCGCGTGCGAGGAGCCGACCGCGACGGCCAGCGCGTCCACGCCGGTCGCCTTGACGTAGTCGACCGCCTCGGCCGGGTCGGTGCGGGCGCCGGGCGCGTGCGCGCCCAGCGGTGCCGCCCCGTCCTTGCCGCCGACCGTGCCGAGTTCGCTCTCCAGCCACAGCCCGTGCTCGTGCGCGAACTCGGCGGCGGCCCGGGTGGCGGCCACGTTGTCCGCGTACGGCAGCGTCGAGGCATCGAACATGACCGACGAGAAGCCGTGCCGGGGCGCCTGGTGCAGCAGTTCGACCGACTCGACGTGGTCCAGGTGCAGCGCCACGTCCACCTCGGCCTCCTGCGCGACCGCGCGCGCGGCGGCGGCGAGCGGGCCGAGCCGGCCGCCGTGGAACTTCACCGCGTTCTCGCTGATCTGCAGGATGACCGGGCGTCCGGCGGCGGCCGCCCCGGCGGTGATCGCCTCGGCGTGCTCCAGGGTGATGACGTTGAACGCGGCCACGCCGGTACCGCGCGCGGCGGCGTCGGCGACCAGCCTGCCGGTGGGGACCAGCGCCATCAGACCCACGCTCCCGCGCGCAGCACCCGGGTGACGGCCAGGTCGCCGTCGAGCAGCACCGCGTCGGCGCGCAGGCCGGGGCGCAGCGCGCCGACCTCGGTGTCGAGGCCGACGGCGCGGGCCGGGGTGGTGGCCGCCATCCGGGCGGCGTCGACCAGCGGCAGCCCCGCGCCGACGGCGCGCCGGAGCGCGGCGTCCATGGTCAGAGTGCTGCCCGCGATGCTGCCGCCCTGGGCGAGGCGGGCGACCCGGTCGGCGACCACGACGGTCTGGCCGCCGAGGTCGTACTCGCCGTCGGCCATGCCGGTGGCCGAGATCGCGTCGGTGATCAGCGCGGCGCGGTCCGGGCCGGTGGTGTGCGCGGCCAGCCGCAGCGTGCCGTCGTGCAGGTGGATGCCGTCGGCGACGAGTTCGCAGACGACGCTCGCGGAGTCGAGCAGGGCCGCGATCGGGCCGGGTTCGCGGTGGTGCAGCGGGCGCATGCCGTTGAACAGGTGCGTGGCGACCGTCGCCCCGGCCGCGACGGCGGCGATGACCTGCTCGTACGACGCGTCGGTGTGCCCGACCGCCGCGACCACCCCGTGCGCGGCCATCTTCTCGATCGCGTCGAGTGCCCCGTCGCGCTCGGGCGCGATGGTGACCATGCGCAGCACGCCCGCGCCCAGCTTCAGCAGCTCGTCCAGCTCCTCGGGCGCCGGGTCGCGCAGGAACTCGGGGTTCTGCGCCCCGCACCGGGCGTGCGACAGCCACGGGCCCTCGAAGTGGACCCCGGCCAGCACCCCCTCGGCGACCAGCGGCGCGTACGCGGCCAGGGCGGCCCGCATCAGCACGGCCGGTGACGAGACCAGGCTGGCCAGCAGGGTCGTGGTGCCGTGGCCGAGGTGGAACGCGGCCGCGGCGCGGGCCTGCTCGGCGTCGCCGGTGGTGAAGGTGTGCCCGCCGCCGCCGTGGTTGTGGATGTCGACGAAGCCGGGCAGCACCCAGCGGTCCTCGGCCGGTCCCGGCTCGATCGCGGCGATGGTGTCGCCCGCGACGACCAGGGTGCCTTCGACGACGCCGTCGGGGGTGACGATCCGTCCGGACAGGTTCACGCCTTCTCCTCGATTCGCTCGTCGACGGCGTCGGGGTCCACGCTGTGCTCGCCGCTGCCGACCAGGTCCAGGGCCATCAGGGCGGCGCCGAGGCTGCCGGCCTCGTCGCCGAGCTGCGCGCGCACGATCTCGGGCAGCCGGTGGAAGGTGACCTTCGCGGCCAGGGCCTGACGCAGCGGCGCGAGCAGGGCCTCGCCCGACTCGGCCAGTCCGCCGCCGATGATGACCAGCTCCGGGTCGAACAGGGCCTGGCCGGTGAGCAGGCCGTCGGCCAGCGCGTCGACGGTCTCGGCCCACACCTGGTCGGCGTGGGGGTCGGCGCCGAGGCGGGCGGCGACCTCGGCGGCGGTCGCGGCACTGCCGGCCAGCTCGGTGTAGCGCAGTTGCACGGCCCGAGCCGAGGCGACCGCCTCCAGGCAGCCGCGCAGGCCGCACGGGCAGGCCGGGCCCTGCGGCCGGACCACGATGTGGCCGATCTCCCCGGCGGCGCCGTGCGCGCCGGACAGGACGGTGCCGTCGACGACGTGGGCGGCGGCGATGCCGGTGCCGATGGGCAGCACGAGCACGTGGCGGCGCCCGCGTCCGGCGCCGAGGCGGGCTTCGGCCATACCCCCGGCGCGCACGTCGTGGCCCACGGCCGTGGGCAGGCCGGTGCGCTCGACCACCGCGGCGCGCAGCGGCACGTCCCGGAAGCCGATGTTGGACGACCAGCGGGCCACGCCCGCCTGCTCGTCGACGATGCCGGGGACGACGACGCCCGCGGCGATCGGGCGCCAGCCCCGCGCGCCGGCGGTGGCGGCGAGTCCGGCGGCGATGTCCAGGATGGTCTGCAGCACGGCCTGCGGGCCGCGCTCGGCGCCGGTGGCGTGCCGCTCGGTGTGGCGCACCCGGTGCCCGGTGTCGACCAGGGCGCACTTGATGCCGGTGCCGCCGACGTCGATGGAGACGACGACGTCGGTGCCGCCCGTGGCGGCCTTCTTCCTGGTACGGCCGGGCGCGGTCACGGCAGGATCACCGAGCGGGTGAGGTGCCGGGGCGCGTCGGGGTCCAGGCCCTTGTGCTCGGCCAGCGCGACGGCGAAGCGCTGCGCGGTGACCAGGTGCGCCATCGGGTCCAGCGCCGGCGCGTGTACGAAGGTCGCGCCGGTCGCCTCGACGTCGCCCCGCAGCCCGGCCGGGACCTCGCCGAACGCCCACACCGCGCGCCCGGTGGCGCTGATCGAGATGGGGCCGTGCCGGAAGTCCATCGCCGGGTACGCCTCGGTCCAGAACGTCGCCGCCTCGCGGCACTTGAGCGCGGCCTCCTGGGCCAGGCCGTTGGTCCAGCCCCGGCCCACGAAGGTGACCTGCTCGATCGCGGCCGGGTCCAGCGGCAGCGGCAGCTCCAGCGCGCGCCGGGCGTCGGCGGCGGCCGCGGTCAGGTCCTCGCCGAGCGAGGCGCGCAGCAGCGCGAGCGCGCTGGTGGCGAAGCGGGTCTGCACGACCGAGCGCTCGTCGGCCCAGGGCAGCGCGACCACGTCGCGGGCCAGCGTGACGGCCGGGGTGTCCACGTCGCCGACCAGCACGGTGCTGCGGGCGCCGGCGGTCTTGAGGATGTCGAGGACCTCGGTGGTGGTGCCGGAGCGGGTGATCGCGACGATCCGGTCGTACGGCCGGTTCATGGGACTCTGCCCCTGGTTCCCGGGCAAGCGGGTTACCGGGAACTCGGAGCCCGCGAAGGCGTCGGTCTCGCCCTGGCCGGCGGCCTCGCGGAGGTTCGCGTACGCCATCGCCATGAACCAGGACGTGCCGCAGCCCACCACGGCGACGCGCTCGCCCGGTCGGGGCAGGGCCGCTGCCGCGTCGGCCGCCGCGTCTGCCGCGCGCAGCCACAGGTCGGGTTGGCTGACTATCTCCTCGGCGACGTACGACATCGGCACTCCCAACGCGCTCTGCTGCGCAGATCAGTTCGAAAGTCAGGGTTTTCGCGCGCTATTCTGCGCGACCGGTGCCGGGATGGCAACCTGAGCATCACATACGCGCAGCACATCGCGTTGCATGGGCCGGTTTCGCGCACTAGTGTGCACGCATCTGCTCACTATCGCGCATACGGAGGCTCGGTGGACCGGTACGCCCGCTGGAACGCGCTGCTGGAACTGCTCACCGACTCCGGGCGGATCAGTGTCGAGGACGCCGCCGAGCGGCTCGACGTCTCGCAGGCCACCATCCGCCGTGACTTCGACCAGCTCGCCCAGCAGCAGATGATCACCCGTACCCGGGGCGGCGCGGTGGCCAGCGGCGTCTCGTACGACCTGCCGCTGCGCTACAAGACGGCCAAGCACTCCGCCGAGAAGCAGCGCATCGGCGCGGCCGCGGCGGCGCTGGTCAACCCGGGCATGGTGGTCGGGCTCAACGGCGGCACCACCACCACCGAGGTCGCCCGCGCCCTGGCCGTACGCCCCGAGCTCAACTCGGTCTCCGACGGCGCTCAGCTGACCGTCGTCACCAACGCGCTCAACATCGCCAACGAGCTGCTGGTCCGCTCTCGGATGAAGATCGTGGTCACCGGCGGCGTGGTCCGGCCGCAGTCGTTCGAGCTGGTCGGGCCGCTGGGCGGCGGCATCCTGCGCGAGGTGACGCTGGATCTGGTGCTGCTCGGCGTCGACGCGATCGACGTGGCGCTGGGCGCGGCCGCTCACCACGAGGGCGAGGCCGCGATGAACTCGCTGATGGTGGCGCGGGCCAAGCGGGTGGCGATCATCGCCGACTCGTCCAAGCTGGGCAGCCACGCCTTCGCCCGGATCTGCCCGGTGGAGCGCATCGAGACGCTGATCACCGACTCGAACGCCGACCCGGCCGTGGTCGCCTCGTTCCGCGAGGCCGGGCTGCAGGTGGTCGTGGCGTGAAGATTCTGTGCACGGGTGCGGTGAGGAGACTGCATACCCCGTAGGGTGCGGTGGTCACTGACGACATCTAGGAGGTCCCCGTGACCGCTGTCTTGGAGATCCAAGGCTTGCGCAAGACGTACCGAGCCCGGGGTGGCCCAAGGCGGGCGCTGGACGGCTTCGAGATGTACGTGGAGGCCGGCCAGGTGCACGGCTTCCTCGGCCCGAACGGCTCCGGCAAGACGACCACGCTGCGCACCCTGCTCGGCCTGATCCGGCCCGACAGCGGCGACATGCGCCTGCTCGGCCACTCCGTGCCGAAGGCGCTGCCGCAGGTCATCGGCCAGGTCGGCGCGATCGTGGAGAGCCCTCAGTTCTTCCCGCACTTCAGCGCGAACGACACCCTGTCGCTGCTGGCCGACGCGGGCAACCTGCCGCAGGCCCGGGTCGACTGGGCGCTGGAGCTGGTCGGCCTGCGCGACCGCGCCAAGGAGCGGGTCAAGACCTACTCCCTCGGTATGAAGCAGCGCCTGGCTGTCGCCTCCGCCCTGCTCAAGCAGCCCAAGCTGCTGATCCTGGACGAGCCGGCCAACGGCCTGGACCCGGGCGGCATCCGCGAGATGCGCGACATGATGGCCGCGCTGTCGGCGGGCGGCATGACCGTCATGCTGTCCAGCCACATCCTGGGCGAGATCCAGCTGATCTGCGACAGCGTCACCATCATCTCGCTGGGCCGCCGGGTCGCCTACGGCCCGGTCTCCGAGGTGCTGCAGGCCCACTCGACCAACCAGGTGCGGGTGCGCCTGGAGGACGTCACCGACCTGGCGTCGGCCGCCGCGGTGCTCAGCGGCGCGGGCGTCAGCGTGCAGACCCACCCCGACCACCTGCTGCTGTCGAACGTGGACAAGCCCGCGCTGGTGTCGCGGGTGCTGGCCGAGCGCCAGCTCTACGTCAGCGAGCTCACGCCGCTCTCGGCCGACCTCGAGGACGTCTTCCTGGAGCTCACCGGCACCGCGCCGGTGCCCGGCCAGGCCCGCCAGGTCGACAACAGCGTGAAGCCGGAGCAGAACGGGGTGGCGGCATGAGTCTCGTCCGCGCGGAGCGGCGCCGCTTCCTCAAGCGCCGCCTGATCAAGTGGCTGCTGGTCATCGCGGTGGCGCTGCTGGCGATCATCGCGACCGCGGTCTTCTTCAGCAATCAGAAGGTCGACGCGGCGACGATCGCGGCGGCGGAGGCGCAGGCCGACCAGGAGTACCAGCAGCAGGTCATGTACTGGGAGCAGCGGCACCAGGTCTGCGGCACGGTCAAGGAGGGCACACCCGAGGCGGAGATGTGCACCTACGACCTGAAGCCGCAGCGCAGCGACATCCGGGCCGAGTGGTACATGCCGGCGACGTTCGGGTTCAAGGCCAACTTCGAACCGCTGACCATGGTCTGGGCCGCCATCATCGCGGTCATCGCGTTCGTGATCGGCGCCTCGTTCGTCGGTGCCGAGTGGAGCACCGGCGCGATGATGAGCCTGCTGACCTGGCAACCTCGCCGGATGCGGGTGCTCGGCACCAAGCTCGCCGTGCTGGCCGGCTGGCTGACCGGCATCGGGGTGGTCACGTTCGGGCTCTGGACCGGTGCGCTCTGGCTGATCGCGCGGCTGCGCGGCGACACCGACGGGATGACCGCGGGCACCTGGCAGTCGTTCGGCCTCACCGGACTGCGCGGCCTGGGTCTGATCCTGGCCATGGGCATCGTCGGGTTCCTGCTCGCCTCGATCGGGCGGCACACCGGCGTCGCGCTCGGCGTGGCGCTGGCCGTGGTGATCGTCGGGCAGGTCGGCCTGACCATCGTGCTGACGATGCTGCAGGTGCCGTACTTCGGGATGTATCTGCTGCCCATGCACCTGCTGGCCTGGATGCAGAAGTCGTTCGTGGTGGGCAACGAGTTCGCGAACTGCGCGAACCCGAACGGCTGCGAGGAAGTGGTCAAGACGCTGACCTGGCAGGGCACGGGTTCGATCATGCTAGGCGTGACGGTGCTGCTGGCGGTGCTGGCCTTCTGGCAGATCCGGCGGCGCGACGTCGCCTGACCGAGCGACATTGCTCACTTCCGCGGTACGTATGAAGCCGGGCGGCCCGGGTATCCAGCACCTGTCTGGAGTTCCGGTGCCGCCCGGCTTCCGTGTGTGCGACAACGCCACGAACAGGTCTTTCGCTGATCTAGGCGGGGCACCTAGACTCGTTGGGCGCGGCTCGCGGGAGGGGACAAAATGGAGCAGATCAGGCAGCGCCTGCGTACCGACGGCGCGGCCCTGGAGGAGCTCCCGCTCATCCCCACGCCCCAGCGCGAACCCGCCCCGCACGACGTCGCGCCACCGACCGAGCTGGACGACGAGGTCGACTCCGACCGGCCCGCCGCGGGCGCGGCGGTCGAGGCCGAGCCCGAGGCGGGGCTGACCGAGCGCGAGCGGCTCATCCTGGACTTCGAGAAGCAGTGGTGGCGCCACGCGGGCGCCAAGGAGCAGGCGATCCGGGACCGGTTCGAGATCTCCTCCACCCGCTACTACCAGGTGCTCAACGCACTGCTGGACAATCCGGCGGCGCTGGCGCACGACCCGGTGCTGGTCGGCCGCCTGCGCCGCCTGCGCGGCTCCCGCATCCGCCCCCGCACCCTGCGCTGACCGGCCGCCGGGCACGGTACGTGTAAGCGAGCCGGAAGGTCGCTGAAAGAACTCTCAGCTACCGTCCGGGTTCTCCCCGATGGGTACGGGGGTGCGTGGTCGTACTGTGGCGGTCATGCGCGCGCTCGTGGCCCGGTGGTGGGCTCGGACAGGGGTCGACCGGTGGAGCCGGGGACGGTGGATCGGGTTTGGCGTCGCCGCGCTGCTGCTGGCGGCGGCGGTGGTCTGGGCGGTGCTGCCCACCCCGGCGGCGTACCGGACGGTGGACGAGCGGGTCTCGGTCCGCTCCGGCCCGGCCGGTGACGAGTCGGTCACCCTCGACACCCGGCTCTACCTGCCCAAGGACGCCTCGGCGCAGCACAAGGTGCCCGCGCTGCTGCTGGCGCACGGGTTCGGCGGCACCAAGGAGAGCGTCACGGCCGACGCCCAGGACCTGGCGGGGCTCGGCTACGCCGTGCTCACCTGGACCGCGCGCGGCTTCGGCGCCAGCTCCGGGCAGATCCACCTGGACGCCCCCGACTACGAGGTGCGCGACGCCAGCCGGCTGCTGGACCACCTGGCCAAGCGCCCCGACATCGTGCTCGACGGCGCCGGCGACCCGCGCGCGGGCGTGCTCGGCGGCTCGTACGGCGGTGCGCTGTCGCTGCTGCTCGCCGCGTACGACCACCGCGTCGACGCGATCGTCCCCATGATCACCTGGAACGACCTGGGCCGGTCGCTGTTCGCCCAGTCGGCCGTCCCGGCCACCGGCGACGCCGCCGCCGACGACGCGATCCGCTACGACGGCGTGTTCAAGCAGGCCTGGGCGGGCGTCTTCTTCGGCTCCGGCACCGGCGGCGGCCGCGGCGGCATCAGCCTCGGCGGCGCCCAGGGCACCGACGGCGCGGCCGCCGTCCCCGCCGACCGCGTGACCGGCAACCCGCAGTGCGGCCGCTGGGCCGAGGACGTCTGCCAGACGTACCTGCGCATCGCCACCACCGGCCGCCTCGACGCGCCCTCGCGCGAGCTGCTGGCCAGCCGTAGCCCGGCCGGGGTGCTCGACCGGATCAAGGCGCCCACGCTGCTGGTCCAGGGCGCGGCCGACTCGCTGTTCCCGCTGGCCGAGGCCGACGCCAATGCGCGCGGCATCGCCGCCAAGGGCACCCCCGTCCGGGTGGCCTGGTTCACCGGCGGCCACGACGGCGGCGAGGGTCCGCAGTCGGACCAGGACCGGCTGAAGTACCTGACCGCGCAGTGGTTCGACCACTACCTCAAGGGCAACGGGGCGGCACCGGCCGACACGTTCACCTTCTCGCGCATCACCGGCCTGGACGCCGTCGACCGGGGCACCATGGCCACCGGCTACCAGGTCACCGACTACCCGGGCGTGGACGGCGCGGGGACGACCCGCGTCCGGCTGACCGGCCCGCCGCGCACCGTCGCCAACCCGCCCAACGGCACCCCGGCCGCGCTGTCGTCGCTGCCCAGCGCCGGTGCGCTGGCGAGCTTCGTGAGCGGCGCGGTCACCGACCTGCCCGGCCAGCACGCGCGCTGGGAGTCGGCGCCGCTGGACGAGGACACCACCATCGTCGGCGCGCCCACGGTCAACATCCGGGCCGCGTCGCCGACCGGCGAGGCGGTGCTCTTCGTCAAGCTGTACGACGTCGACCCGAAGGGGTCGGCCACGCTCAGCAACGGCCTGATCGCCCCGGTCCGCCTCACCGGCCTGCCGACCAGCATCGACCAGGCCCAGCCGGTACGCGTGGTGCTGCCCGCGATCGTGCGCGAGATCGAGGCCGGGCACCGGCTGCGCCTCACCGTGGCCACCGCCGACCAGTCGTACCTCGGCCCGGTCGCGCCCATGGTGTACACCGTCGGCCTCGGCACGGGCGACGGCACCGACCTCACCCTGCCGACGGTGCGGGCCACCCCGATCGCCACCGCCGACGTGCTCTGGCTGTACCTGCTGATCGGGCTGGTGGCACTGCTCGCGGTCGGGCTGACCGTGGCGATCGGAGTCGCCCGCCGCCGCACCCGGCGGCTCGACCGCTCGGTCGTCGCCGAGCACGCCGACACGCCGCTGCGGGTGCGCGGCCTGCGCAAGACGTACGGCGACTTCGTGGCGGTCGACCACATCGACTTCACGGTCGAGCGCGGCCAGGTCGTCGGCCTGCTCGGGCCCAACGGCGCGGGCAAGACCACCAGCCTGCGGGTGCTGATGGGCCTCACCCAGGCCACCCGGGGCGACGTGCTGATCTTCGGGCACCGGCTGGCGCCGGGCGCCCCGGTCCTGTCGCGCATCGGTGCGCTGGTCGAGGGGCCGGGCTTCCTGCCCCACCTCACCGGCGAGCAGAACCTGCACGCGTACTGGCGCGCCACCGGCCGCCCGTGGGAGCTGGCCCGCTTCACCGAGGCGCTGGAGATCGCCGGGCTCGGCGACGCCATCAACCGCAAGGTCAAGACCTACAGCCACGGGATGAAGCAGCGCCTGGCCGTCGCCCAGGCCATGCTCGGCCTGCCGGAGCTGCTGGTGCTCGACGAGCCCACGGACGGGCTCGACCCGCCGCAGATCGCCGAGATGCGCCGGGTGCTGCAGCGCTACGCCCAAGACGGCCGGGCCGTGCTCGTCTCCAGCCACCTGCTGGCCGAGGTCGAGCAGACCTGCACCCACGCCGTCGTGGTCAACAAGGGCAAGGTCGTCGCCTCCGGGCGGGTCGAGGAGATCGTCGGGGACAGCCCGACCACGCTGCTCGACGTCACCGACGTCGACCTGGCCAGCCGCACCCTGGACCGCCTCGACGGCGTCGCCGGGTACGCGGTGGACGGCGAGCGGACGCTGGTCGTCGACCTCGGCGGCGTCAGCCGTACCGAGGCGGTCTCGGCGCTGGTCAAGGCCGGGGTCGGGGTCGACCGGGTGACGCCGCGGCGGCGCCTGGAGGACGCGTTCCTGGCCCTGGTGGGCGAGTCGACGGCAGGGAGTGGAGACCGATGAGCACTGTCGAGACGGCCCGCGCCGACGGCGCCGCCGCCGAGTACCGGCCGAGCCGGACGCTGACGTACGCCACGGAGTTCCAGCGGCAGTGGCGCCGCCGGCGTACGCAGCTCGCGCTCGGGTTCATGATGCTGCTGCCGGTCGTCCTGCTGATCGCGTTCGAGCTGGGCAGCGGCGACGACGACGGCCGCAACGGCCGGGGCCAGTTCTCGCAGCTGGTCGACGTGGCCGTGGCGGGCGGGCTCAACTTCGCGCTGTTCACGGTGTTCGTCTCGGCGAGCTTCCTGCTGGTCGTGGTCGTGGCGCTGTTCCACGGCGACACGGTCGCGTCCGAGGCGAGCTGGGGCAGCCTGCGCTACCTGCTCGCGGTGCCGGTGCCCCGCGCCCGGCTGCTCGGGATCAAGCTGGCCGTGGCGCTGAGCTACTCGGCGCTGGCGATCGTGCTGCTCACGGGCACCGCGCTCGCCCTGGGCACGCTGCGCTACGGGTGGCATCCGCTGCAGTCGGGGATCGCGGCCGAGGTGCCCGCCGGGGAGGGCGTGCTGCGGCTGCTGTCGATCGCCGGGTACCTCGGGCTGACGCTGCTGGTCGTGGCCGGGCTGGCGTTCCTGCTGTCGGTGCTGACCGACGCGCCGCTGGGGGCGGTCGGCGGGGCGGTGCTGCTGTACATCGTGTCGAGCATCCTGGACCAGATCACCGCGCTGGGGACGCTGCGCAACCTCCTGCCGACCCACTTCTCGCAGGCGTACCTGGGGCTGCTGACGACGCCGATGCAGTTCGACGACGTGATCAAGGGGGCGATCTCGGCGATCTCGTACGCCGCGATCTTCTGGGGCCTGGCTTTCTGGCGCTTCTCCCGCAAGGACGTGGTCAGCTGACCCGCCCGCAGCCCACCCGCTGCCGCCATATCACCCCTGTCCCCAACCGCTTTGAAATTGACGCTGGCCTATCTAGAGCAAGATGATCTCGGAATCGTCTTCTGGATAGGCCAGCGTCAATTTCAAGGGGGCCGGGGGCGGGGCGCGGGGCGGGCGGGGGTGGTCGGGTGGCCGGGGTGGTTCTGACGTGACGCTTACATTGCGGGGGGTCTGGGGTTGACCGGGGGCTGGCAGGGTTCCCGGTATGAAACGTGTGCTCGCAATGACGGCGCTCGCCGTACTGGTCGGCGTGGCGCTGACCGGGTGCCGCGCCGGCGGTGCCCGCGACGGTGCCGGTGCGCCGGCCGACAGGGGCGGCACGACCGTGACCACCCCCGCCCCGGCGCAGGGCGCCGCCGACCCCGCGGCGGTCGCCGCGCAGACCGACACCGACCTCAGTGAGCTGGACAAGCTGCTCACCGAGCTGGACGGACAGCTGAAGAAGGCAGAGGAGAGCCCCACCGATGCGGACTGACAAGCGCACCAGCACCCAGCGCCTGCTCCTGGCGGGCCGCCTCGCGGCCACCGGACTGGTCGCCGCCACCCTCGGCCTGACCGCGGCGCTGCCCGCGCAGGCGGCGGCGCCGACCGGTGTCGTGCTCGCCGACCGGGCCACGACCGTGGACGCGGCGAAGAGACTGGTCACCGCGCGGATCGACGGCCGCCTGGCCGTGCTGCGCGCCAACGGCGTGGCGATCAACAACGCGGCGCGGCTGTCCGACGGGCACCAGGCCGCGCTCAAGGCGATCCTCGACCAGGCCGTCACCGGGCTGACCGAGCTGAAGGCCAAGGTGGCGGGGGAGACCACGCTGGAGGCGCTGAAGGCCGACGCCCGCAGCATGGTCGAGGACTACCGGGTGTACATCCTGGTGCAGAAGCAGGTGCACCTGACGCTCGCGGCCGACGTCGAGACCGCCGCCGTGGCGCGGCTGCGGACGGCGTACGACAAGCTGGGCAAGGCGATCGCGGCGGCCAAGGCCGCCGGTAAGGACGTCGGCGACGCCGAGGCGAAGCTGGCCGACATGAAGGCGCAACTCGACAAGGCTGAGGCGGCCGTGAGCGGGGTGGCCGACGCGCTGCTGGCGGTGAAGCCGGGTCCGGACGCCGAGGCGATCAAGGCGCAGACGCAGGCGGCCCGGGGCAAGGTTCGCGACGGGCGGACCGCGCTGAAGGCGGCGATCGCCGACGCCAAGGCGATCCGCGACCTGGTCAAGGACAAGGCGGCCAAGTCGAAGTGAACGATGCGTCCAGGGGATGAGGCGTAGGTCTCATCCCCTGGGAACGCTGGCCCGGCCCGATGCCGTTCTGCTTAACTACGAATCACAACTGAATACCTCATCCAGAGGAGCTGAGGGACACGGCCCGACGACGCTCCGGCAACCACCATCGATGGCAGGTGCCAACTCCGTCCGGCGCGCCACGGTGGCGACGTCGGGAAGATGAGAGGACATCCTCGTGACGACTTCCGTCATCTCGCCCCTTGGCGTCGACTCTCCGGCTCGCGGTCTCGAGTGCCGCGGCTGCGGTGCCCGCTTCCCCCTCGCCGCCCAGCACGCCTGTTACGAGTGTTTCGGCCCGCTGGAAGTCTGGTACGACGCCGAGGCGCTGGCCAGGGTGACCCGGGCCCAGATCCAGGCCGGTCCGCAGAACATCTGGCGCTACGCCGGGCTGCTGCCGGTGGGGCAGCACGAGGCCGACCGCGTCACCCTCGACCCGGGCCTGACCCCGCTGGTCCGCGCCGACGCCCTGGCCGCCGAGATCGGCCTGCGCGCGCCGCTGTGGGTGAAGGACGACTCGGCCAACCCGACGCACTCGTTCAAGGACCGCGTGGTGTCGGTGGCGCTGACCGCCGCGAAGGCGCTCGGCTTCACCCGCTACGCCTGCGCCTCGACCGGCAACCTGGCCAACTCCGTCGCCGCGCACGCGGCCCGCGCCGGGGTGCCCTCGATCGTCTTCATCCCGCACGACCTGGAGCAGGGCAAGATCATCACGACCGCCGTGTACGGCGGCGACCTGGTCGCCATCGAGGGGTCGTACGACGACGTCAACCGCCTGTGCTCGGAGCTCGTCGAGACCGACGACTTCGAGGACACCGCGTTCGTCAACGTGAACGTGCGCCCGTTCTACGCCGAGGGCTCCAAGACGCTGGGCTACGAGGTGGCCGAGCAGCTCGGCTGGCGCATCCCGGCCCAGGTGGTCATCCCGATGGCCTCCGGCGAGCTGCTGACCAAGGTGGACAAGGCGTTCCAGGAGCTGGTCGAGGCCGGTCTGGCGGTGGCGCCAGAGCTTCCGGATGGTCGGCGCGGCTGGAAGGTGTTCGGCGCCCAGTCGGCGGGCTGCAACCCCATCGCGACCGCGCTGCACGCGGACACCGACGTGATCACTCCCGTGAAGCCGACCGGCATCGCGAAGTCGCTGAACATCGGCGACCCGGCCGCCGGGCTGTACGCCCTGGAGGCCGTGCGCCGCACCGGCGGCTGGATGGACTACGCCTCCGACGACGAGATCCGCGACGCGATCCGGCTGCTGGCCCGCACCACCGGCGTGTTCGCCGAGACCGCGGGCGGCGTGACCACCGCGGTCACCGCGAAGCTGATCGCCTCCGGCAAGCTCGACCCGACGCTGGAGACGGTCGTCTACAACACCGGCGAGGGCCTCAAGACCCTCGACGCGGTCTCCGCGCTCGTCGGCCCCACCTACCGGGTGAAGCCGTCGCTGAAGGCGGCCCGCGAGGCCGGCCTGCTGAGCTGAGCCTCGGAGGTACCGAAAATTGGATGCGAGGGCCTGGTGGGCGGGGGCACCCTGTCGGGCATGACCCTCACCATCACCAGGCTCACCGCTGACGACGCCGCTTCGATCGAGCAATGGTTCCAAGCGACCGAAGAGGTACGGCGACATGAGGTCCCCCACTTCCCGCCGATGACGCCCGCCCTGGTCCGGCAGTTCCTGACGCACCCCTACCCCGGTCGGCTCCACCTCTGGCACGTCGCGCTGCGCGACGGGATGCCGGTCGGCCGGGTGGACGTCAACCTGCCCACCGAGGACAACCTGAAGACGCTGTCCTTCACCATCGAGGTGGATCCGCGTTTCCGCAGGCAGGGCATCGGGCGGCAGCTGCTGGACTTCGTGCTGTCGGTGGCGGCGGACCACGGCCGCACCGTGCTGATGTCGCACAGCGCGCTGTCGCTGCCGGGGCTGCCCGCCCGGGACGAGGCCGGGGCGGCGTTCGGGGCGGCGACGGGTTTCAGCAGCACGCTGCCGGAGGTGCAGCGACGGCTGGAGCTGGCGTCGGTGGACGAGGCGGTGCTGGCCGACCTGCTGGCGTCGGCGTGGGCGAAGGCCGAGGGCTACCGCCTGGTGCGGTGGCACGACGACACCCCGGACGACCTGGTCGACGGCATGGCGTACCTGGACTCACGCCTGGTGACCGACGCGCCGATGGGTGATCTGCAGGTGGAGGCGGAGCTGGCCGACCGGGCGCGGATGCGCGAGATCGAGCAGGTGGAGCGGGACCGGGGCCGGATGACGTGGCGGACCGGCGCGGTGCACGAGCAGACGGGGCAGCTCGCCGCGTTCACCGCGATCACCACGCATGACAGCATCCCGTGGCATGCCTGGCAGCAGATCACCATCGTGGACCCGGACCACCGCGGCCACCGGCTCGGCACCCTCGTCAAGCTGGAGAACCTGCGCATGTTCCGCGCCGAGTCGCCCGGCGTCGAGGTGATCGACACGTTCAACGCGGCCGAGAACTCGTACATGATCGCGATCAATGACCAGATGGGCTTCCGCCCCGTCTGCGCCGCCCAGAACTGGCAGCGCGAGCTCTGACCCAAGATCGGCTGAGTTGCCGGGCAACCGGGCGTATCTTGGGCGTACTCTCCCCCGTTTGCCCGGCAACTGGACCGATCTTGGGGTTGGGACAAAAGGGGCTAAACGGATGATTTCCTGGTCAGGGGCATGATCGTTGCGGGGTTATGAGGCCGCGACTGCTCATAGCCCTGCTGACCGTGGTCACCGTGGTGCCGGCGCTGACGATCGCCGCGGTGACCACCGCCGTCGCCCACGCCCGCTCGCCGCAGGCGGGCGGCACCCTGACCGCCCGGGTCTTCGCCACCCGGGAGGGCCTGGTCGGCTGGAAGACCGCCAACGGCCACACCATCGCCAACCGCGACTGGTTCGCGGCGCTGCCGTCCTGGCGCGGGCTGTCCGACCAGGGCGAGGGCGACCGCAGCGTACGGGTCTGCCACGAGGGCAACGACCGCTGCGTCTTCCTGCCGGTGTGGGACGTCGGCCCGTGGAACACCATGGACGACTACTGGGCCGAGAACCGGCACTCGTGGGACGACCTGCCCCGGGGCAGACCCGAGGCGCAGGCCGCGTACGAGGACGGGTACCACCGGGGCAAGGACGAGTCCGGCCGGAAGGTGAGCAACCCGGCCGGGATCGACATCGCCGACGGCGCCTTCTGGGACGGGCTGGGCCTGGACCGCAACGAGTGGGTCGACGTCACCTTCCTGTGGACGGGGGACGGCGAGCGCGGGACCGTGGACACGCCGAAGGGCGAGCCGCTGCGGGTGCGCTCGGGGCCGCGGCTGGGTGCGGCGCTGCGCGGCGGGGCGGCCGAGCACGCGCAGGTGCCGATCCGGTGCCAGGTGCGCGGCGACAGGGTCGACGGGACGGTACGCAGCACCGACCTGTGGGACCGGGTCGGCGAGAACATCTACGTGTCGCACGCGTACATCGAGGTCGACGACGACTTCAAGGTGCGTAGATGCTGACGGCATGGTGGGCGCGGTCACGTCGTCGGGCATGATGGCAGACATGACTGCTACCGTCACCGACCTCTTCGCCACCCACGAGGAGCTGCTGACCGGCGCGCTGCGGGCGATCACCGAGCGCGGCTACTGGTCGGCCTACCCCGAGTCGCCCAGCCCCAAGGTGTACGGCGAGACCGCCGCCGCCGACGGCAAGGCCGCCTTCGAGGCGCTGCTGGGCAAGGACTTCCCGCTGGACCAGCCCGCGCAGGAGTGGATCGCGCCGGAGCAGTCGCCGTTCGGCGTCGCGCTGGACGTGCGCTACCCGCGTACCGGCGTCGACACCCTGATCGCGAACGCCGCCGCGGCGCTGCCCTCGTGGCGCGACGCCGGTCCGCGCGTACGCGCCGGGGTGTGCCTGGAGATCCTGGCCCGGCTGCACAAGCGCGTGTTCGAGCTGGCCAACGCGGTGCACGCGACGACCGGCCAGCCGTTCGTGATGGCGTTCCAGGCCGGCGGCCCGCACGCCCTCGACCGCGCGCTGGAGGCGATCGCCTACGGGTACGCCGAGCAGACCCGCCAGGTCGCGTCCGTGGTGTGGACCAAGAAGGCGGACACGCTGGCCAAGACGTACCACGTGGTGCCGCGCGGGATCGGGCTGGTGATCGGGTGCAACACGTTCCCGACCTGGAACTCGTGGCCGGGCCTGTTCGCCTCGCTGATCACCGGCAACCCGGTGCTGGTCAAGCCGCACCCCGGCGCGGTGCTGCCGCTGGCGATCACGGTGCAGGCGGCGCGCGAGGTGCTGGCCGAGGCCGGGCTCGACCCGAACACGGTGCAGTTGGCGGTCGACACCCGGGACAACCCGGTCGCGGCCGACCTGGCGCTGCGGCCCGAGGTCCGCATCATCGACTTCACCGGCTCGACCGCGTTCGGCGACTGGCTGGAGGCCAACGCCCGCCAGGCGCAGGTATACACCGAGAAGGCGGGCGTGAACACCGTCATCGTCGACTCGACCGGCGACTTCGCGGGCATGTGCCGCAACCTGGCCTTCTCGCTGACGCTGTACAGCGGCCAGATGTGCACCACGCCGCAGAACCTGCTGATCCCGTCCGGCGGCATCGAGACCGAGGCCGGGCACAAGAGCTTCGACGAGGTCGTGGCCGGGGTGGCCGACGCGGTCCGGGCGATCACCGGCGACCCGGCCAAGGCGGTCGAGCTGACCGGCGCGATCGTCGGCGACGCGGTGCTGGAGCGGATGGACGGCGCGCGCAAGCTGGGCGACGTGGTGCTCGACTCGACCGAGCTGGCCCACCCGGCGTATCCGGGGGCGGTGTGCCGTACCCCCATGATCGTGACGGCGACCGACGGCTACGCCGCGGAGTGCTTCGGCCCGGTGACCTTCGCCGTGCCCACCGCCTCCACCGCGGCCAGCATCGACGTCTTCCGGGAGACGGTCGGCGCCAAGGGCGCCATCACCGCCGCCGTGTACAGCACCGACGAGTCGGTGCTCGACGCGGTCGAGCGGGCCGCGCTCGAGGTGGGCGTGCACCTGTCGGCGAACCTGACCGGCGGGATCTTCGTGAACCAGTCGGCCGCGTTCTCCGACTTCCACGCCTCGGGCGCCAACCCGGCGGCCAACGCGGCGCTGACCGACGGGGCCTTCGTCGCCTCGCGCTTCCGCACCGTCCAGTCCCGCCGCCCCGCCTGACAGCTGAAGTAAGGAAGGGCCCCTTCTTATCGCTTTGCGATGTAGAAGGGGCCCTTCTTCACGCGCGGGTTCAGCGGGAGATCAGCGCGGGCATGAGCTGTTCGGCGACCGACTGGCACAGCTGGGTGCCGTGGTCGAAGCCCAGCCAGGAGGGGTAGCGCAGCAGGACGCCGATGCTCCAGTCGTCGGTCACGGCCAGGCAGGACATGTGCCAGAGCCGGTCCTCCGAGCGCAGCAGCCAGCCGTTCTTGATGGCGATGTGGGCGGCCGTGCCCACCGGGAACGCCGAGCGCGGCCCGAAGTCGCCCGTGCCCTGCACCGAGCGCATCACGTCGAGCAGCCACTCGGTCCAGACCGGGCCCGCGGCGCGGCCGTCGGCCACGCAGGCGCCCAGCCGGGCGACGTCGCGGGCCGACACGATCGTGTTGGACCACCAGGGCTGCTCGAACGGCGCCGAATCGGTCAGGGCGCAGACGTCGACCATGCGGGCGATCCCCTCCGCGCCGCCGTTGCGTACGTAGAAGGCGTCGGCCGCGCGGTTGTCCGAGTCGCGGATCATCACCGTGATGCGGTCCAGGCTGGCCTGGTCGGGAGTCTCGTTGCGGCGCAGGAAGTCGGCGGCCAGCCATACCTTGACCAGTGACATCGTGTCGCTGGGCGCGTCCAGGTTGGCCGAGCCGGCCATGGCTCCGGTCCGGCGGTCGAGCATGGCCCAGCTGGCGAACCCCTCGGTGTCCAGTTCGACCCGGGGCAGCCGGCGCGGCAGCGGCAGCGGCAGGTCCAGATTCGGGGCGACCCGGTGGACCAAGCCGTTGAAGAACTCCATTCCCCGGGCGGCCCCGCCGGCGATGAACAGGCCCGCCGCGCACATCACGGCGAGGGCCAGAGGCATCAACGTTCCTGGTTTGCCGCCGCCTCGGGCATGGCGACCATGGCGTTTCACAATTCACCCAACCGTAGGACGACTTCCCCGGTCACGCAGGAGAGCGTGCTCTCCGTCAGATTGCCGACTGTCGAACTGTAATGGGAGCGCTACAGGTCCGTTTTGGGGCTGTCCGAGGGTGCGGGTGCTCGTGTAGCGTGCGAGGACGGCTGACAACACCCAGCCGCGGGTCGGCCTGAACGGCGACCCAGCTTTACAGAAGTGAGGAAGTGCACCGTGGCACAGGGCACCGTGAAGTGGTTCAACAGCGAGAAGGGCTACGGCTTCATCGCGGTCGACGGAGGGCAGGACGTGTTCGTCCACTTCTCCGCGATCGAGATGGACGGCTACAAGGCGCTCGACGACGGTCAGCGCGTTGAGTTCGAGATCGCACAGGGCCAGAAGGGCCCCCAGGCGGAGAAGGTTCGGGTCATCGCC
The DNA here is from genome assembly GCF_029948125.1 of Catellatospora sp. KI3. Taxonomy (GTDB): domain Bacteria; phylum Actinomycetota; class Actinomycetes; order Mycobacteriales; family Micromonosporaceae; genus Catellatospora. Next base: position 31,614 of record NZ_JASAMB010000032.1, on the reverse strand, counting down.
TGACCTTCCGGCCATCAAGGCTTGAGAGACGCTGGAAAAGCCCTGATCCCCCCGGATCAGGGCTTTTCGGTTGCCGGTAGAAGGCCAGGTCAGCGCCCATCGACGGCATCTGGCACACTGCCAGTTCTCTACCCCTCGATGGAGCAGTGATGACCCCCTACCAGGCCCCGGATCCGTACGACCCCAACATGCCCGCCGCGTACCTGCCGCAGGGCTTCCTGCCTCCGGTGCAGCCGATCACCGGGGCCGACTACGACCCCTACACCGACCCGCTGGTCCCGCCGCCGAACATGGGCGTCAGCGGCTGGTTCGACCGCGTGGGCGGGGTGCTCAAGCGGAGCTGGAAGTCGATCGCCGGCATCCTCGCGGTGACGCACGTGCTGCCCGGACTGCTGTTCACCCTCGCCGTCGGCGTGCTGACCGCCGTCTTCGCGGCGAGCATGGTCTCGAACCTGTCCACGTACAACACCTCGTCCCGGCGCGGCGAGCTGCCGTTCGACGGCGGCGTGTTCGTGCTGGTGATCCTGGCCGCGATCGTGGTCGGCCTGATCTCGTACATGATCCAGATGGTCGGCTACGCCGGTGCCACCTACGCCACCACCCGCGAGGCCGCCGGCATCCCGGTGCGCCTGGGCGAGGCCCTCGGCTACGGGTTCCGGCGCGGCATGGGCCTGTTCGGCTGGCAGCTGCTCGTCGGGCTGCTCTGCGTCGTCGCGGTGCTGCTGTGCTTCCTGCCGGCGCTCTACGTCATCCCGGCTACCGCCCTGGTCGGACCGATCTTCCTGTTCGAGCGGCAGCGGCCGCTGGCGCGTTCGTTCGAGATCTTCAACCGCAACCTCGGCCGGGTGCTCGGGCGGCTCGCGCTGGTGCTGGTGGCGCTGATCGTCGGCTCCATCCTCACCAACCTGGTGGAGTCGGTCGTGCAGGCGGTGGTCGGCGGCGGCGTCGGCGGCCTGTCCGGCGGCAACTCCGACGCCGTCGAGGCGCTCAGCCTCGGCGCCGGGGCGATCGTCGCGGTGCTGTTCAGCACGATCATTCAGCTTCCGATCACGATGGTGCAGTTCGCCGGGATCCTGGTGACCTACACCGAGCAGCGCGGGCACGAGGGTGCCAACACGGCCCGGCTGGTGGCCGAGCTCAACTGAGCAGGGGCGAAACGGGGCGGCGCCGGTCTCGCGTGCGTGCGAGACTGGGCCGCCCCGAACCCCCCTCGCCTGGAGCAGTCACATGGGACAGCCCTCCCTCGGCCCCTACGACCCCGCCGCGTACGCACCGATCACCGACGGGTTCCTGCCGCCCGACGACGCGTTCGCCCAGGCGGCCCCCGTGACCGGGGCCGAGGACGACCCGCTGGTCAATCCGGCGGCCCAGGGCGTCGCGGGCTGGACGCACCGCGTCGGCGGGGTGCTGCGCCGCGGCTGGCCGCTGCTGCTGGGGATCTTCGCGCTGACGCAGCTGCTTCCCTCACTGCTGTTCAAGCTCCTGGTGGTGCTCGGGGCCACCGGCGTCGACCCGGCCGAGCTGGCGCTGCTCGCGCGCCGCCGCGGTGAGCTGATGGACGTGCTGATGACGACGCTGCTGGTCTACTCGCTGGTGGTCGTGACGGTGCGGATGCTCGGCTACGCCGCCGCCACGTACGTCGCGGTGCGGCAGGCCGACCACCAGCCGGTCGGCTTCGGCTCGGCGCTGCTGTTCGGCCTGCGCCGGTTCGTCCCGCTGTCCCTCTGGCACCTGCTGGCCTACCTGCTGATCGGCGCCGCCTGCATCATGGCCGTCTCCTGCTTCGGTCAGCTGGACACGTACTTCGGCCTCCTGATCGCGCTGCTGCTGGCGGCGTACCTGTACTTCTCGGTGGCGTTCCTGGGCCCGGCGTACCTGTTCGAGCGCAAGCGGGCGATGAGCCGGTCGCGCACGCTGACGCACGGGCGGTTCGGGCGCACCCTGGGGCGGCTGTCGCTGCTCGGGCTGCTGCTGCTCGCCGTCGCGGTGCTCGAGCCGGTGCTGGCCGTGCTGGCGGTCGCGGCCGGGCTGGACGAGGCGCTGCCCTACGGGGTGCCCGACCTGTGCATCACCCTGGTGGTCGGGCTGGTCTCGCTGCCCCTGACCATGATCCAGTTCGGCGGGGTGCTGGTCTCGTACGCCGAGGCGCGGGCGTCCGAGGACCCGCGGATGCGTACGTCGGTGCTGGCAGCCGAGCTGAGCTGAGCCCCGCCCGCCGCGGCGCGCCGACAGGTGAACGTGAACGGCTCTCGATGTGTCGGATGGGCGAACGCCTGTGATCATTCGTCGGTTCGCTTGCACTCGGGGTGCGAGAGTGCTAAACAGGTGATTGGCACTCTCCTGTGGTGAGTGCCAAAACGAAACCAAGAGTCGGACCGGCGGGGCTGCTGAATGGTGGCAGTCGGTCGTCGCGGGCCAGCCGTCCGACCTCGGATTTTGTCCAGGAGGACAACGCCGTTATGGCCAAGATTATCGCGTTCGACGAGGAGGCGCGCCGCGGCCTCGAGCGGGGCATGAACATCCTCGCTGACGCCGTGAAGGTGACGCTGGGCCCCAAGGGTCGCAATGTCGTGCTCGAGAAGAAGTGGGGCGCCCCCACCATCACCAACGATGGTGTGAGCATCGCCAAGGAGATCGAGCTCGAGGACCCGTACGAGAAGATCGGCGCTGAGCTGGTCAAGGAGGTCGCCAAGAAGACCGACGACGTGGCCGGTGACGGCACCACGACGGCGACCGTCCTGGCTCAGGCGCTGGTCCGCGAGGGCCTGCGCAACGTCGCCGCCGGTGCGAACCCGATGGCCCTGAAGCGGGGCATCGAGGCCGCCGTCGGCTCGGTGGCCGAGGAGCTGTCGAAGCTCGCCAAGGACGTCGAGACCAAGGAGCAGATCGCCTCCACCGCCTCGATCTCCGCCGCTGACACCACCGTCGGCGAGATCATCGCCGAGGCGATGGACAAGGTCGGCAAGGAAGGCGTCATCACCGTCGAGGAGAGCAACACCTTCGGCCTCGAGCTCGAGCTCACCGAGGGTATGCGCTTCGACAAGGGCTTCAACTCGGCGTACTTCATCACCGACCCCGAGCGCATGGAGGCGGTCCTGGAGGACCCCTACCTGCTGATCGTGAACGGCAAGATCTCGAACGTCAAGGACATGCTGCCGATCCTCGAGAAGGTCATGCAGAGCGGCAAGCCGCTGCTGATCATCGCCGAGGACGTCGAGGGCGAGGCCCTGGCCACCCTGATCGTCAACAAGATCCGTGGCACCTTCAAGTCCGTCGCCGTCAAGGCCCCGGGCTTCGGCGACCGCCGCAAGGCGATGCTGCAGGACATCGCGATCCTGGCCGGCGGCCAGGTCGTGTCCGAGGAGGTCGGCCTCAAGCTCGACAGCACCGGCCTCGACATGCTGGGCCGCGCCCGCAAGGTCGTGGTGACCAAGGACGAGACCACCATCGTCGACGGTGCCGGTGACGCCGAGCAGATCAACGGCCGGGTGAACCAGATCCGTGCCGAGATCGAGAAGTCGGACTCCGACTACGACCGCGAGAAGCTGCAGGAGCGCCTGGCCAAGCTGGCCGGCGGTGTCGCGGTGATCAAGGTCGGCGCGGCCACCGAGGTCGAGCTCAAGGAGCGCAAGCACCGCATCGAGGACGCCGTCCGCAACGCGAAGGCGGCCGTCGAGGAGGGCATCGTCGCCGGTGGCGGCGTGGCGCTCGTGCAGGCCGGCAAGACCGCGTTCGACAAGCTCGACCTGAGCGGCGACGAGGCCACCGGTGCCAACATCGTCCGGGTCGCGCTCGACGCCCCGCTGCGGCAGATCGCCGTCAACGCGGGCCTCGAGGGCGGCGTCGTGTCGGAGAAGGTGCGCAACATGGAACCCGGCTGGGGCCTCAACGCCGCCAGCGGCGAGTACGTCGACCTGCTCAAGGCCGGCATCATCGACCCCGCCAAGGTGACCCGCTCGGCGCTGCAGAACGCGGCCTCGATCGCGGCCCTGTTCCTCACCACCGAGGCTGTCGTGGCCGACAAGCCGGAGAAGGCCGCGGCCGCCCCGGCGGGCCCCGGCGGCGGCGAGATGGACTTCTGATCCCCTCGGGATCAGGTTCGTCCCACCCGTAGTCGCGAAGGAGCCCCGGCCACCCGGCCGGGGCTCCTTCCGTATCCGCTCACATGGCTTCGAGCTCGCGGCCCCTGGTCTCGTGCACCGCCTTGTACACGAAGATGAAGGCCAGCAGCGCGAACAGGCAGTAGAGGCCGTACGCGAAGGTCAGGCCGATGCTGGCCAGGGCCGGGAACGTGGTGCTGATGAGCCAGTTGGCGACCCACTGCGCGGCGGCCGCCACGGCGAGCGCGGTCGCGCGGATCTTGTTGTTGAACATCTCGCCGAGCAGCACCCAGACGACCGGGCCCCAGCTCATACCGAAGGCGACGACGTAGAGGTTGGCCGCGACCAGGGCGACCTTGCCGATGTCGGGGCTGAGCGTGGTGACCGACTCGCCCGCCGCGTTGATCGTCTGGGTGGCGGTGGAGAAGCACCAGGCCATCGTGCCGAGCGTGACCACCATGCCCGCGGCGCCGATGAGCAGCAGCGGCTTGCGGCCGATCCGGTCGACCAGGGCGATGGCGATCAGCGTGGTGATGATGTTCGTGACGCTGGTGATCACCGTGATCAGCAGCGAATTGGACTCGCTGAAGCCCACCGACGCCCACAGCGTCGAGGAGTAGTAGAAGATCACGTTGATGCCGACGAACTGCTGGAACACCGAGAGCAGGATGCCTACCCAGACGATCGGCAGCAGCCCCAGCCGCGGCCCTCGCAGGTCGCGCAGCTGCACCTTCTCGTCGGCGCTGCTGACCGTACGCTGGATGTCGCCGATCCGCTTGTCGACGTCGCCGCCGATCAGCCGCTTGATGACCTTGCGCGCCTCGGCCAGGCGCCCGCGCCGGACCAGGTAGCGCGGCGACTCGGGGATCTGCAGCGCCAGCACCGCGTAGATCAGCGCCGGGATCGCCGCCGAGGCGAACATCCAGCGCCAGGCGGCGCCGCCCCACGGCACGTCCTGCATGGCGCCGCCCGCCACGCTGGCGAGCAGGTAGTCGACCAGCAGCGCGACGAAGATGCCGCTGACGATGGCCAGCTGCTGCAGCGAGCCGAGGCGCCCGCGCATGTGCGCCGGCGACACCTCGGCGATGTACGCCGGGGCGATGACGCTGGCCGCGCCGACCCCGAGACCGCCGATGACCCGCCAGACGGTCAGGTCCCAGGCGGCGAAGGCGACCGCCGAGCCGATCGCGCTGACGATGAACAGGGCCGCGGCGATGAGCATGACCCGTACCCGGCCGAGCCGGTCGGCCAGCGGCCCGGCGAACCAGGCGCCGACCGCGCAGCCGAGCAGTGCCGACGACACCACCAGGCCGAGGACGACGGAGTTGAGGTGGAACGTCTCCTGCAGCGCGTCCACGGTGCCGTTGATGACCGCGGTGTCGTATCCGAAGAGGAATCCGCCCACGGCCGCCGCAGTCGACACCATGATCGCCGCGCCGTGCGCCTCCTCGGCGCTGCCCGGGACTGACGACGAGGCTGTCACGTCCTCATCGTCGCGTAGTGACCTACCGAACCATCACCGAACCCGAAAAATAGTGCGAATCGCGCAGTGGTTGCCCGTCCTGTTAAGAAGGGACCCTTCACCTACGCAAAGCGATAAGAAGGGTCCCTTCCTTACCGCCGTCAGAGGGGCTTGGTGAGGAGGAAGAAGACGCGTTCTATTCGGGCGCCTGCGGCGCCCGAATAGAACGCCACCGGCCCCACCCATCCGATCTGCACCTGCCGCAGGCCGCGTTCGGCCTGGTCGCGCAGGCAGCGCCGGAGCAGCACGCCGCCGATGCCCAGCCCGGCCGCGGCGGGCAGGGTGCCCATCGGGCCGAACCAGCTCGGGCGGCAGCCGCCCCAGGCCGCGAAGCCGACCGGGGCGCCGTCGCGCAGGGCCAGGTGGCAGCCGCCGTGCCCGGCCACCGCCCGCTCCACCTCGGCCACCCAGGCCGGGCCCCATTCGGCGGCGATCACCGGCAGCAGTTCGGGCAGGTCGGCGGGGGTCGCGGCGCGTACCACGACGTGCGAGTCGGCCAGGCGCTGCTGCGCCGCGCGGGTCTCCCGCAGCGCGGGCGAGCCCTCGACCAGCTCGGCCGTCATGTTCCAGGCGGTACGGTCGTGCGCGTACCCGAGGGCGGCCAGCGTGCACAGGGCCGGGGTGTAGCGCACGTCCACCCCCGGCCACGCGTGCGTCGGGGCGTTGCCGCTGACCTGTACGGACGCCAGCCCGCGGGCCCGCAGCAGCTGCTCCACCGCCTCGACCAGGGCGCGCGCGTGCCCGTGCCGGCGGTGGCCGGGGTCGACCGCGAGCAGGTCCAGGTGGCCGGTCGTCGGGTCGCGATGGCCGGGGCTGGCCAGCGCCACCCCGACCACCTCGCCGTCCGGGGCGTCGCCGTCCACCGCGACGAAGCCGGTCGAGCCGGCCAGCAGGTCGACGATCTCGGCCGCCTCGGCCGCGTCCTCGGGCAGTAGCGACCGCTCCAGCAGGCCGATGACGGCGCTGCGGTGATGCGGCTCGTACGGGCCGATCATGACGGTCAAGGCTACTCCGAGGCGGCGGTCACGGCGTCCGCCGCGTTGACGATGCCGGCGCCGGCCGAGTCGGCCTCCGTTCCGCAGCCCGGCTGGGCCGGAGCGGCGGGCGGCTGGGCGGTGCGGCGCAGCAGCCGCTCAGTCGCGGGCAGGTCGCCGACCAGCTCGGGGCGCGCCGACCACAGCAGCGCGATCACGCCCGCGACGTGCGGCGTCGCCATCGACGTCCCGCTGAGCTTCGCGTACGTGTTGCCCGGCATCGCCGACAGCACCTCGTCACCCGGTGCGGCCAGGTCGGGCTTGCCGTCGGCCGGGCCCCGGCTGGAGAACTCGGTGACCCGCCGCTGCTCGTCGGTCGCGGCGATGGTGATCGACTCCGGGTCGGTGGCGGGCGGGGTGTCCAGCGAGCCGCAGCGCGGCCCGGTGTTGCCCGCCGCGGCGACGAACGCGATCCCGGCCGCCGCCAGTGCTGAGGTGGCCGGGCGCAGCACCGTCTGGTCGCAGCCCTCGATCGGCGGGCAGCCCCACGAGTTGGTCAGCACGTGCGGCGCGCGGGCCGGGCGCCCGTCGGAGAACGGGTCGCCGCCGTGCGGGAACGGGGCCAGCATGAACTGCATGCAGTCCAGGTAGAACGAAGGGCTGCTCATGTTGCGCTCCAGGTTCACGCAGCCGATCCACTGGGCGCCCGGGGCGACGCCGACGTTCTCCCGGCCCACGGCGGTGGCCATGGTGTGCGTGCCGTGGCCGTTGTGGTCGGTCGGGGTGGTGCTGCCGGACCAGGGGTCGTACCAGGAGTCGTCGCCGCCGCGGTACTGCGCCGCGAGGGCCGGGTGGGTGCCGTCCACGCCCGAGTCCGAGCCGCCGACCACGATGCCCTGGCCGGTGACGCCCCGCTTCCACAGGTCGGGGGCGCCGATCTGGCGCAGGTTCCACTGGGCCAGCGCCGGGGGCTGCGACTGCGGGCCGCGGCTGACCTCCAGGGGCTTGGGCAGCGGGCGCAGCCGCTGGTCGACCAGCACCCGGTCGACGTCGTCGCGCGTCTCCAGCCACGCCTTCAGCTCCGGGCCGCCGTTCACCCGCAGCGCGTTGACCAGGTAGTACGGCTGGTAGTCGAGGTGCCAGCGGTCCAGGTCGGCCCGCAGCGGGGCCTGGGTGCGCTCGGCGTGCTCGACCAGCCGCCGGTAGACGGCGGCGACCCGGGCGTCGCGGCCCGGCCCGAGGCCGGTGGTGGTCGGCAGGCCGGTCAGCGGCGCCTGCTCCTTGAGCACCACGAACAGCTGGTCGCCATACAGGCCGGGCTGGCCGCCGACGAGGTAGAAGACGGCCGCGCCGACGCCCAGGGCGGTGGCCAGACCGGCCGACAGCATCCGCCCGCCGGTGCGCGGGAGCAGCGTCAGGCTGTCGACGAACGGGCGCTGCCGCAGGTCCCATGGGTTGGCGGCGCCGGGCCCGAGCGGAAGACCGGCGGTCGGGTAGGCGGGCGGCGCGGTCGGCGGGGTCGGCCCCTGGGGCACGGGCGGCGGGGCGTAGGGCGCGGCGACGGTCCGGGTGCGGACGGTGCGCAGCAGGCCCAGGCCGTAGCCCAGGCCGAAGATCAGGGCGATCACCCAGGCGGTCGCGGCGGCGATGAAGGCGTAGTACGGGATGTCGCGGTCGTACAGGCTGAGGCTCAGCTCGTCGGGGTCGACGAAGGCGAGCGGGCCGAACGCGGCCAGCGCGACGGTGACCAGGGTGGCCCGGCCGGACGGGCTGGCCGGGGCCAGCGCCGCCGTGGCGAAGCCCAGCGGCGGCAGCACCAGCAGGGCCAGCAGCTGTACGCCGGAGGCGCCGGTCCCGGCCGCGACCAGCGCGAGCACCACGCCCGCGACCAGCCCGCCGACCAGTGCCAGGGTCGGCTTGCCGCGGGTGGTGAAGTGCCGCCACAGATCCCAGCCGAGCACGACGGCGGCGAACCAGCCCACGGCGGCCGCGGCCAGCACGGCGGCGACCGTCTCGGTGAACCCGCCCAGCGCGCCCGCCCACAGGAACGGCACCAGCACGGCCAGGCCCGCGAGCACGGCCCAGCCCAGGGCGCCCGGCGCGGCCGCGCCCGGGGCGGGGCGGCGGCGCGACAGCAGCCAGGCGGCCAGCGCGGCGACGACGGCCAGGGCCAGCAGGTACAGCTCGTTGGCCATCGCCGGGATCAGGCGCAGCAGGCAGCCGACGGCCAGCGCGCCGGCACCGGCGAGGAAGGCGCGGCCGGTGGCCCGTACCCCCTGGTGTCGGGGTAGGAATGCCAGCATGGCGGCGGGGGCGCCGACCAGGACGGCCGCGCCGACGGCCAGGACCAGCCAGAGCCAGGCCGGGGCGTCCAGGCCCAGCTGCCCCAGCACCTGCTGCACGAAGACGACGCCGTACTGGCTCGCGAAGGCGAAGAAGGCCGCCCACAGGCCGACCACGACCGCGCCGATCATCGGGCCGACGGCCGGATCCGGGGCGGACGGTCCCGGCGGTTGCCACGTCGCCGCAGGCCAACCGGCATGGCCCGGCACGGGCGCGGCCGAGTTGTGCGGAACACCCTCTCGATCACCGTATGAGGACACAGCCGCACGGTACCGTGATGGGATGCGTGACCGCAGCGTGTCCCGCTTTGCCGCCGGCGCCCTCTCGCCCGAGCGCCGCAGCGCTGATCTGCGCAGGCTTCGCGAGGAAGAATTCGATGTACTGATCGTCGGGGGTGGAGTGACCGGCGCCGGTGCGGCGCTGGACGCCGCCTCGCGCGGCCTGCGGGTCGCGCTCATCGAGGCGAGCGACCTCGCCGCCGGCACCTCGTCGCGCTCGTCCAAGCTGATCCACGGCGGCCTGCGCTACCTGGAGCAGCTGGAGTTCCCGCTGGTGCACGAGGCGCTGCGCGAGCGCGGCCTGCTCACCACCCGGCTGGCCCCGCACCTGGTCCGGCCGGTGCCGTTCCTGGTGCCGCTGCCCTCGGAGCAGCGCAGCGTGTCCGGAGTGGCCCGTCGCGCCTGGCACCGGCTCTACTACGGCGCCGGGGTGGCCCTCTACGACGCGTTCGCCGGGCTGGTCGGGCAGCGGGGCATGCCGCTGCACCGGCACCTCACCCAGGCCGGGGCGCGGCGGCTGTTCCCGTCGCTGCGCGAGCAGGGCCTGGCCGGGGCGATCCGCTACTACGACGGGCAGGTCGACGACGCCCGGTTCGTGGTGACGGTGGCCCGGACCGCGGCCAGCCTCGGCGCCGCCGTGGTGACCGGGGTGCGCGCGGTGGGTGTGCTGCGCCAGGCCCGCGAGGTCACGGGGGTACGGGTCAGCGACGGCACCGAGGAGTTCGACGTGCGCGCCCGGACCGTCGTCGCGGCCACCGGGGTGTGGAGTGGCGACGTGTCGTCGTGGCTGCCCGACGCGAAGATCGGGTTCCGGGTGCGGGCGTCCAAGGGCGTGCACCTGGTCGTGCCCCGTTCGGCGATCACGGGCGAGGTCGGGCTGATCCTGCGTACCGCCAGCAGCGTGCTGTTCGTCATCCCGTGGGGCGGACACTGGATCATCGGCACCACCGACACCGACTGGGCGCTGGACCGCGCCCACCCGTCGGCCTCGGCGAAGGACATCGACTACCTGCTGTCGCACGTCAACGAGGTGCTGGACCGGCCGGTCCAGCGGTCCGACATCGAGGGCGTGTACGCGGGGCTGCGGCCGCTGCTGTCGGGGGAGTCCGACTCGACGTCCTCGCTGTCGCGCGAGCACGCCGTGGTCGAGCCGCTGCTCGGGCTGCTGCTGGTGGCGGGCGGGAAGTTCACCACGTACCGGGTGATGGCCCAGGACGTGATCGACCGGGCCGCCCGGCGGCTGCGCCCCGTACGCGGCAGCGGCACCGCCGAGCTGCCGCTGCTCGGCGCCGACGGGTGGCAGGCCATGTGGCGGGACCGGGCCGACCTGGCCCGGCGGCACGGGCTCAGCGCCGGCGCGATCGAGCACCTGCTGGAGCGCTACGGCACGCTCACCACGGAGCTGCTGGCCCTGATCGACGCCGACCCGGCGCTGCGGGCACCGCTGCCGGGCGCGCCGGAGCACCTGTGCGCCGAGGTGGTGTACGCCGTCGGCCACGAGGGGGCCCGGCACCTGGTGGACGTGCTGTCGCGGCGTACCCGGATCTCGTTCGAGACCTCGCACCGGGGGGTGGAGACGGCCCGCCGCGCGGCCGAGCTGATGGCGCCGGTGCTGGGCTGGGACGGCGCCACGGTGGAGGCGGAGATCGCCGCGTACCGGTCCCGGGTGGAGGCCGAGCGCGAGTCCCAGCGGATGCCGGACGACGCCGCCGCCGACGCGGCCCGCCTGGCCGCCCCGCCCGCCTCAGCCGCCGCCGCGGCCGCTGCCCCCACCCCGGCTTGATATTGACGCTGGCCTATCTGGAAGACGAAGTGGCGAAATTCGTGCTCTAGATAGGCCAGTGTCAATGCTAGGTGGGCCGGTGCCGGCTCAGGAGGCGAGCACCTTGCCCGGGTTGAGCAGGTTCGTCGGGTCCAGGGCGGCCTTGATCGCGCGGTGCACGTCCACCCCGACCTCGCCCAGTTCGGTGGCGAGCCAGTCGCGTTTGAGCAGGCCGACGCCGTGCTCGCCGGTGCAGGTGCCGCCCAGCGCCAGGCCGCGCTCCATGATCTCGTCGAAGACCCGGCGGCCCGCCGCGACGCTGGCCGGGTCGGCCCGGTCGACCACGATGTTGGGGTGCATGTTCCCGTCCCCGGCATGCCCGACCACGCCGACCGGCACCCCGTGCCGCGCGGAGATCTCCGCGACGTCGTCGAGCAGCTCGGCCAGCCGGGTACGCGGCACCGCCACGTCGTCGATGATCAGCCCGCCGTGCTCGTACAGCGAGAGCGCCAGCCGCTCCATCGCCGGGTGCGCCAGCCGCCGCGCCAGCAGCAGCTGCGCCGCCTCCTCGGCGTCGGTGGCCTGCCACACCTCGATCGCCCCGGCCGCGTGCGCCGCTTCGGCGATCCGTTCCAGGTCGGCGGCGGCGCGCGAGCCGGTGTCGGCTGAGGCGAGCAGCAGCGCGGCCGCTTTCGTGTCGAGGCCCATCGGCCGGTACGCCTCGATCGCCTCCAGGTGCACCCGGTCCAGCAGCTCCAGCAGGCTGGGGGACAGCCCGGCCGAGAAGATCCGGTTCACCGCGTCCCCGGCGGCGGCCGTGGTCGGGAAGACGGCGACCAGGGTCAGCGACTCCTCGGCGGCCGGGCGCAGCGCGACGGTGATCTCGGTGATGATGCCGAGGGTGCCCTCGGAGCCGACGAACAGCCTGGTCAGGTCGTACCCGGCGACGCCCTTGGGGGTGCGGCGGCCGGTGCGCAGGATCCGCCCGTCGGCGAGCACGACCTCCAGGCCGAGCACGTACTCGGTGGTGACGCCGTACTTGACGCAGCACATGCCGCCCGCGTTGGTGGCCACGTTGCCGCCGATGGTGCTGCTCTCCCACGAGCCCGGGTCGGGCGGGTAGCGCAGGCCCTCGGCGGCGACCGCGCGGGCCAGGGCGGCGTTCACGACGCCGGGCTGGACGACGGCGATCCGGTTGGCCGGGTCGAGGTGCAGGATCCGGTCCATGCCGAGCATCGAGACCACCAGGCAGCCGTCGACGGCGTTCGCGCCGCCGGCCAGGCCGGTGCGGGCGCCCTGGACCACGACCGGCACGCCGCGGCGCGCGGCGGCGGTGACGGCGGCGGCGACCTGGGCGGTGTCCCGCGGGCGTACGACCGCCAGCGGCACCCCCGCCTCGACCAGATCCGCCTCGTCCCGCCGGTACGACGTGAGCAGGTCGGGGTCGGTGATCACCCGGTCTGGCCCCAGCGCGTCGCGCAGTTCATCGAGCAAGGTCACCCACGCACGCTAGCGTGAACGCGTGATCTACGTCGACAGCCCGGTCTGGCCCGCCCACGGCCGCCTCTGGGCGCACCTGGTCAGCGACGTCTCCCGCACCGAACTGCACGCCTTCGCCGAGCTGCTCGGCGCCCCCCGCAAAGGCTTCGACCGCGACCACTACGACATCCCGTCCGAGCTCGTCCCGGTGGCGGTATGGCTGGGCGCCACCCGCGTCACCGCCCGCGACATAGCCCGCCTCCTCCGCGCCGCCGACCTCCGCCTCCCCAAACACCTCGCCCGCGCCGCCGACCCCACCCCGTCGACCACCACACGTTGATCATGAGGTTGTGCTCGGGACACGCCGTCGAACCGTGCCATAAGTTCATGATCGACGCGGGGTGGGCGGTGGGCGGGGCGGGTTAGCCGGGGGCGTGGAGGGCGGAGAGTTCGCGGGTGAGGTTGGCGCGGGCCGCCGACTCCCAGGCGGGGTGGTGGTGGTACAGGGCGGGCAGGGAGAGGAGGTTGCGGAGGACCGTCGCGCGGCCCACCTGCCAGAGCTCGTCGGGGACGTGGGCGTACTCGGCGCGTACGCCGGCGACGTAGGCGCAGTAGTCCGGCCACGGGACGGCCAGGATCGCCAGGTCGGCGTCGGCGAGTTCGGTGCCGGTGCGGTCGGCGGGGTCGACGCGGTGGCCGGCGGTGAGCCGTACCAGCCGGACCGCCTCCTCGACCACGGCGGCGGGCAGGCCGCACTCGGCCAGCAACCCTGCGGTCAGCTCGGCGCTGCGCTCCTCGTTGTCGGCGGCGGTCGGGTCGTAGATCGCGTCGTGGCCCCACAGCGCCAACGCGACCACCGGGTCGTCGACCAGGTCCAGGGTCGCGGCCAGGTGGGACAGGCTGTGGTAGTAGCGGTGCGGCTCCGACCAGCGGTTGACCAGTTCGGTGCCGACAGCGGTCAGGGTGTCGTCGGGGGCGGTGGCCCCGGCGGCACGGGCGGTGGCGGCGAATCGGGCTACCTCGACCATGGCGCAATCTTGACGCATCGGCCCGGCTCGCGGTGCGGTCTGCGCCACAGTGGTCTCATGGACGCCGCCGAGCTGCGCCAACGCACCCAGGTCACGCTGCGCGACCGGGTGCACCGGGTGCGGACCGGCTGGCTGCTGGCCGCGCAGTCGGCGATCGCGGCGGGCGGCGCCTGGTACGTGGCGCACGACCTGCTCGGCCACCGGCAGCCGTACTTCGCGCCGATCGCGGCCGTGGTCACCCTGGCCATCTCGATGGGCCAGCGGATGCGGCGCGCGTTCGAGATCGTCGCGGGCAACGCGGTCGGCATCCTGCTCGGTGAGCTGCTGGTGCTCTACATCGGCCGGGGCGTGTGGCAGCTGGCCCTGGTGGTGTTCCTGGCCATGTCGCTGGCGGTGTTCCTGGGCGGCTCGGCGGCCCTGGTCAGCCAGTCCGCCTCCTCCGGCATCCTGGTCGCCACGCTGCTGCCGACCAGCTCGGACTACTTCCTCAGCCGGTTCGTCGACGCGGTCGTCGGCGGGGCGGTGGCGCTGGTGGTGATGGGCCTGCTGCTGCCGCTGAACCCGTTGACGGTGGTGCGCCGGGCGGTGACCCCGCTGCTGGACAGCCTGTCGCGCGGGCTGCACGAGAGCGCCGACGCGCTGGAGCACTGCGACGCCGACGCGGCGCAGGCCGCGCTGGTGGACATGCGCGCGGCCGAGGGGCAGCTGCGTACGTTCGGCGAGTCGCTGACGGCCGGGCGGGAGCTGTCCACGATCGCGCCGGTGCACTGGCGCAAGCGGGCGGCGCTGACCGAGTACGTCGACGCCGCCGACCACCTGGCGCGGGCGCTGCGCAACAGCAGGGTCCTGGTACGCCGGATCACCTCCGTCCTGCGCGACGGCGAGCGGGTGCCGCCGCCGCTGGTCGACGCGGTGCACCAGCTCGCCGACGCGGTCGACCTGCTGCGCCGCGACCTGGCCGCGGCACGCGAACCCGAGGACAGCCGCGACGCGAGCGTACGGGCGGTGCGCGCGGCCCGCGAGGCCCACGCCGCCGGCCTGGACTTCTCCGGCCAGGTCATCTACGCCCAGGTCCGCTCGACCGCGACCGACCTCCTGCGCGCCACCGGCCTGCCCCGCGAGGGCGCCGAACGCCTGGTCCGCCGCGCCCACTCCACCATCCGGGCGCCCGCGGGCGGCTCGCCCGGCCCCCGCCCCTCCCGGGAGGACGGAGCAGTTAGTTGATCACGGCGTCAGGGGGTGAACACGCCGACGAAGACGTCCATAAGTTCATGATCAACGGGTTACAGGGCGGCGAGGGCGGTGATGAGGGCGTCGATGTCGGCTTCGGTGGTGCCGAGGCCGATGCTGGCGCGCAGGGCGGTGCCGGGGGCGGCCGTCCAGCGGTTGCGGTCGGCGGCCTCGCGGAGCAGGCGACGGGCGAGCGGGTGGGCGCAGAACAGGCCGTCGCGCACCCCGATGCCGTGCTCGCGGGCGAGGTAGCCGGCCACCTCGGCCGAGTCGCGGCCCTGCACCGCGAACGAGACCACCCCGATGCGCGGCGCGGCCGGTTCGAAGGTGCGCAGCTCGGCGACGCCCGGGATGGTCGACAGCCCGGCCCGCAGCCGGGCCAGCAGCAGCTGCTCGCGCCGGTGCAGCGCGTCGCGGTCGGCGGCCTCCAGCGTGGCGCAGACCGCGGCCAGCGCCACCGCGCCGAGCAGGTTGGGTGTGCCCGCCTCGTGCCGGGCCGGGCCGGTGTTCCAGCGCACGTCGTGGGTGGCGTCGCCGACCCCGCTGGTCGCCCCGCCCCCGGCCAGGTACGGCTCCGCCGCGTCCAGCCAGTCGCCGCGTCCGATCAGCGCGCCGGCCCCGAACGGGGCGTACAGCTTGTGCCCGGACAGGGCCAGGTAGTCGACGTCCAGCTCGGTCAGGTCGATCGGCGTATGCGGGGCGAGCTGCGCCGCGTCGACCGCGACCCGGGCGCCGAAGCGGCGCGCGATCACCGCCAGCTCGCGCACCGGCCACAGCTCGCCGGTGACGTTGCTGGCGCCGGTGACCGCGACCAGCACCGGGCTGTCGGGGCTGTCGCGGCGGACCTGGGCCAGGGCGGCGGCCAGGTAGCGCACCGCGGCGCCGGCCGAGTCGGGCACGGGCAGGCGTACCGCGCGGTGCCAGGGCAGCAGGTTGGCGTGGTGCTCACCGGCGAAGGTGACCACGGTGGTGCCCTCGGGCAGCGCGGCGGCCAGCAGGTTGAGCGCGTCGGTGGTGTTGCGCGTGAAGATCACGTAGTCGTCGGCGCGGGCGCCCACGAAGTCGCCGACGGTCTGCCGGGCCCGCTCGTAGGCCAGGGTGCAGCGCTGGGACAGGGCGCCCGCGCCGCGGTGCACCGAGCCGTACCAGGGCAGCAGTTCGGTCACGGCGTCGGCGGCGGCCTTGAGGCAGGGGGCGGTGGCGGCGTAGTCGAGATTGATCTGGCCGGGCACGCCGAGGATGGCGAGGTCGGCCTCGGCGACGCGTACGGGCTCGACCGGGCCGACCGGCTCGACGGCCGTGTCGGGGGAGCACGAACGGGTGGCGACAGCGGTCACGGGGGCACCTCCGAGGTCATGGACCCCGGCTGCGGTGACAGGCAGGAGGTCCGCGCTTGCCCAGCACGACCATCGGGCTGGACCTGGTCTTCACCCGGGGCACCCCGCCGCGAACACAGAGGGTTGCCGGCCAGCGAGCCGGGGCTTTGCCCGCGCCGGGACGGCGTGGGCGGCTGACACTCGTAACCTGAGCGCCAGTATAGCGATCTGAACTCGTCTCATCGCCAGCCGCTACTGCTCGATTGCTCAATCGGTGGGAAGCGGCGGCCTTTCGCGTTCCTGGGTAGGCTGCGGGTCATGGCCGATCCCACCGCGCCCGGCGCCGGTCCGTACGCCGCCGCGCTGCCGTCCTACCTGGCCGACGGCGACCCGGTGCCGCCACCGCCCCGCCGCTCCGGCTGGCGCCGCTGGCTGCCGCTGGCGCTGGTCATCGTGGTGGTGGCCGGGTCGGCCATCGGCATGCTCACCTACCTGGGCATGGACCTCGGGCCGCAGGCGTTCCTCATCGGCCTGGTCGCCGCGGTGCTGCCGGTGCCGGTGCTGGTCAGCATCTACCTCTGGCTCGACCGGTACGAGCCGGAGCCGCCGTGGCTGCTCGCGGGCGCGTTCGCGTGGGGCGCCTTCCCGGCGACCCTGCTGGCGCTGGGGGTGAACAAGTTCTTCTTCGAGGTCGTCGGCTGGTCCGACGCGGTGGTGGCCACCGTGGTCGCGCCGGTGATCGAGGAGAGCGGCAAGGCGCTCGGCCCGCTGCTGATCTTCTGGTTCATGCGCCGGGAGCTGTCCGGCGTCACCGACGGGCTGGTCTACTGCGGACTGTCCGGGGTCGGCTTCGCGATGGTCGAGAACATCCTCTACCTGGGCGGGCACGGCTTCGCCGACGCCAACTCGCAGTACGGGCCGTACTCGGGCGCGCAGCTGGTCTTCACCATGTTCCTGATGCGCATCCTGCTGTCGGGCTTCGCGCATCCGCTGTTCACCTCGATGACCGGGGTCGGCATCGGCATCGCCGCGCGCACGCCCCGGCGGGTGGTGCGCTGGTGCGCGCCGATCTGCGGCCTGCTGCTCGCGATGATCATGCACGGCTCGTGGAACCTGATGGCCGTCCTGTCAGCCGAGTACAGCCCGCTGTTCTTCCTGTACGGCTACATCGCCGTGATGATGCCGGTCTTCCTGACCATGATCGGCGTTGCGCTGTGGGTCCGCGCCCGCGAGGGCGGACTGGCGCTGCAGGTGCTGCCCGCGTACGCCGCGGCGGGCTGGCTGACCCCGCCGGAGGTGGCGTCGCTGGGCACGCTGGGGCGCCGCCACGCGGCCAAGGTCTGGGCCAGGCGGGTCGCGGGCGACACCGGGCGCCGGGCGATGCGCGACTTCCAGTTCGCGGCCACCCGGCTGGCGCTGGTGCGCGACGGCATGAACCGCGGCCTGGACACCACCGAGGCGCAGCGGGCCGAGAGCGCGGCCGAGGAGGCGCAGCTGCTGTCGCGCCTGGCGGCGGCGCGGCAGGTGTACGCCGGACGCGACCCGCAGATGCCCCCGGCGCACTGGGACGGCAGCTCGTACCAGGTGGTCTTCCCGGACGGGGTGGCCCGCCCGGTGCCCGCCCCGGCCGAGCCGGTGGTGCCGCTGCCGATGCTGCTGCCGCCGCCCCCGCCGCCCCCGCCGGGGTATCCGCACTACCCGCCGCAGCCCTACTTCGGCTCCGGCCCCGCCGCGGGCTGAACCGCGACCGCGGCGACTTCGGCGCCGGTCGGCACCCGCGCGCTGACCAGCTGGCGGATGGCCGTGTTCAGGACCGCGATCAGCGGCACCGCGATCAGCGCGCCGATGATCCCGGCCAGCGACACGCCGGCCGCGATACCGATGATCACGGCGAGCGGGTGGATGGCCACCGCCCGGCCCATGATCAGCGGCTGGAGCAGGTGGCCCTCGATCTGCTGCACCGCGATCACCGCGGCGAGCACCAGCAGCGGGGTCACCCAGCTGTTGGTGGCGACCAGCGCCACCAGCACGGCGACCGCGCCGGAGAGGGTGGCACCGACGATCGGGATGAACGCGCCGAGGAACACCAGCGCCGCCAGCGGCAGCGCCAGCGGCACGCGCAGCGCGAACAGCGCGATGCCGATGCCGACCGCGTCGATGAACGCGACCAGCACGGTGGCCCGCACGTACGACCCGAGCGAGCTCCAGCCGGCCACCCCGGCCCGGTCCAGCGGCTCCCGCGCGTTCTTGGGCAGCAGCCGCAGCAGGAAGCGCCAGATCGAGCGGCCGTCGCGCAGGAAGAAGAAGAGCGAGAAGATCACCAGGAACAGGCCGCTGAGCACCTCGATCAGCGTGGTGGCGGTGGTCAGCGCGCCGGTGGTCAACGCGTCCTTGTTGGCGTTGATCATGTCGGTGAACTGCTTGATCAGGTTGTCCAGCTGCTGGTCGGTGAGGTGCAGCGGGCCGGTCTTGAGCCAGCCGGGAATCTTCTTCGCGCCCTCGGTGCCCTTGTCGATGAGGCTGGGCAGGCCGTCCAGGAACTGGCTGATCACCAGCCACAGCGTGCCGACCACCGCGCCCAGCCCGGCGACGACCACGATCGCGGTCGCCAGCGAGCTGTGCACCTTCCAGCGCTTCAGCAGCCGCACCGCGGGGGCCAGCAGCGCCGCCAGCAGCAGCGCGATCAGCAGCGGCACGATGACCAGGCTGACCCGGCCCAGCAGCTGCAGCAGGTAGTACAGGGCGAAGCCGAGCACCAGGAAGCGCCAGCCCCACGCCGCGCCGATGCGCAGGCCGTACGGCACGTCGGCGTCGTCGCGGCTGATGGTCGAGTGGTGGACCTGCTCCGGCTCGACGGCGGGCACCGGCTGCTCGGCCAGCCGCCGTTCGCGCTCCTCCTGCTCCCGACGGGCGCGCACGCCCGCGCGGCTCGCCTCGTACGCGCGCCGGACGTTCGCCTTGAAGTTCTCCAACCGACCCACAGTCGCCTCCTTAGGACGATTGGCTCAGGTTAGTCGCCTGGAGCCCGCCGCACCTCGGGGAAGTACCCTGACCGGCGTGACTGTGAACTCGTCGACCACCGACACCGGGCTGCCGATCCGACTCCTGCACGACCGGGTCCTGGTCAAGCAGGAGGCCAGCGAGGGGGAGCGGCGCTCCTCGGCGGGCCTGGTGATTCCGGCCACGGCCTCGGTGGGCACCCGCCTGTCCTGGGCCACCGCGGTCGGCGTCGGCCCGCACGTGCGCGCGATCCAGGTCGGCGACCGGGTGCTGTTCGACCCGGACGAGCGCTCCGAGGTGGAGCTGCACGGCGAGTCGTACGTGCTGCTGCGCGAGCGCGACGTGCACGCCGTGGCGGCGTCCCGGGTCGAGCCCGACGCCACCGGCCTCTACCTCTAGGTCTGCGACAGCCTGCGCAGCGAGTTCAGCACCACCTCCTGCTTGGTGGTGTACCAGAACGGCGGCAGGCTGGCCCGCAGGAAGGCGCCGTAGCCGCGCGCCGTCTCCAGCCGGGAGTCGAGCACCGCGACCACGCCCTTGTCCGAGCTGGTCCGGATGAGCCGCCCGACGCCCTGCGCCAGCCGGATCGCCGCGATCGGCACGCTGACCGAGGCGAAGCCGGAGCCGCCGGTGGCGTCCACGGCGGCCGAGCGGGCCGCGGCCAGCGGCTCGTCCGGGCGTGGGAACGGCAGCCGGTCGATGACGACCAGCTGGCACGCGTCGCCCGGCACGTCCACGCCCTGCCACAGCGACATCACGCCGAGCAGGCAGCTGTTGCGGTCCTCGCGGAACTTGCGCACCAGCAGCGGCAGCGTCTCGTCGCCCTGCAGCAGCACGGTCAGGTCGGTCTTGGCCCGCAGCAGCTCGGCGGCCTGCGTCGCGGCCTTCTTCGAGGAGAACAGCCCGAGGGTGCGGCCGCCCAGCGCCTGCACCAGCGCCAGCAGCTCCGCTCCGGCCGCGTCGGGCAGGCCCGAGGCGGCCGGGCGGGGCAGGTGCGCGGCGACGTAGAGGATGCCCTGCTTCGGGTAGTCGAACGGGGAGCCGACGTCCAGCGAGGTCCAGCCGTCGGCCTGGTTCGGCTTGTCGGAGACCGGCAGGCCCAGCGAGCGGGCCACCGTGTCGAACCGGCCGCCCAGCGTCAGCGTGGCCGAGGTGGCCACGACGGTGCGCTCGTCGTACAGGTTCTCGCTGAGCAGGCCGGCCACCGACAGCGGCGCGACCACCAGCGCCCGGCGCGGCTCCTGCTCGATCCAGGCCACGTCGTGGTCGTTGTCCTCCAGCAGCCGCTGCGAGGTCTTGGAGACCTCGTCGAGCAGCGCCTTGGCCTGCTGCTTGCGCACCGGGTCGGGGTCGTCGGCCTTGATCTCGCCGATGCGGCTCAGCGCCCGCCGGGTGGCGCCGTCGAGCAGCGTGCACGCCTCGACGATGGCCTGCGGCAGCGGTCCGGTGATCCGCCCCGCCGGGGTCTCGGCCAGCCCGACCGTCAGCGCGTCGGCCCCCTCGACCAGCGCCTGGTACTCCTCGCCCTCGAGGAAGGTGCGGGCGGCGCGGGCGGTGCGGTCGACGGCGTCCGGCGTCAGTTCCGCCTGGGCGGCGCTGGAGACCCGGTCGGCCAGCTCGTGCGCCTCGTCGATGATCAGCAGTTTGTGCTCGGGCACGATGTGCCGCCCGGCCATCATGTCCACCGACAGCAGCGAGTGGTTGGTGACCACGATGTCGGCCTCGCGGGCGCGGGCGCGCGACAGCTCGGCGAAGCAGTCCGGCCCGTACGCGCAGCGGGCGGCGCCGACGCACTCGCGGGCCGGGGTGGAGACCATCCGCCAGGCGGTGTCGTCCACGCCCGGGTCCAGCTCGTCGCGGTCGCCGGTGTCGGTCTCCATGGCCCAGTCGCGGATGCGGGTGATCTGCTTGCCCAGCCGGCCCGCCTCACCGAGCCACTTCGTGCCGCCGCCGCCACCGGCGTCGAACAGCGAGTCCTGCGGATCGGCCTCGTCGGAGTGCTCCAGCTTGGCCATGCAGACGTAGTGGTGCCGCCCCTTGAGCAGCGCGAACGTCGGCTCCCGGCCGAGCAGCGGGGCGACCGCCTTCCCGATGCGGGGCAGGTCCTTGTCGACCAGCTGCGCCTGCAGCGCGAGCGTGGCGGTCGAGATGACGACGGGGCCGTCCACGACCAGCGCGGGGGCGAGGTAGGCGAGGGACTTGCCGGTGCCGGTGCCCGCCTGCACGAGCAGGTGGTCACCGGACTCGACGGCGTCGGCGATGGCCTGCGCCATCGCCTGCTGGCCCGGCCTGGTGGCGCCGCCGGGGACGGAGCCCACCGCGGCGGCGAGCAGCTCCAGCGCGCTGTGGCTGGGGGTTCGGGTCTTCTTCGGCGGCACCGATTGACCGTACCGGCACGCACCGACGCTCTTCCAACGCGGCGCCGGATTTGGGAGTATGGCGCATTGTGGGATCAGCCACGAGGTGAGGTTGCCGATGAGCGTCGTACGGGTGGAGATCCGGAAGTTCGACGGGAGCGCGCACCGGGCCTACCCGGCCGTCCTGCTCGGCCGCGACGAGCACGGCACCTGGCTGGGCATCCCGAGCGGCACCGTCAGCGACAGCGGCAAGGTGTACGAGATCCCCGGCGTCGTCCTCGTCCCGCACTCGGGCTGGTGGACCGCCATGTTCAACGCCGCCCCGCGCAACACCTCGGTCTACTGCGACATCACCACCCCGGCGACCTGGCACGACGGCACCGTCGTCGTCACCGACCTGGACCTCGACGTCCGCAAGATCCGCGAGACCGGCGAGGTCCAGCTGGTCGACGAGGACGAGTTCGCCGCCCACCGCGCGAAGTTCAACTACCCCGACGAGGTGGTGCGCGAGGCCCGCGCCGCCGCCCAGTGGCTCCTGAGGGCCGTCCGCACCCCCCGCGAACCCTTCGCCACCCACTACCACCCCTGGCTCGCCCAGGTCTGCCCCACCGCCTCGACGCGTTGATCATGAACTTGGGGACGTGTTCAACGGCGTGTTCCCACCCTGGCACCGTGATCATCTGAGACGGGATTGGCCGTAGCGGAGGCGGGGTCGGGCATCCTGCGCAATGATCGGGATGTGGCGCAGGTGTCCGAATTGCTGCGGGTCGGGTCCGGGGTGGACCTGGCGTCGATCGATCCGGCGAGCACGCCGGGGCTGCCCGAGGGCAAGCAGGTGCGGCGCGATCCGAAGGGCTGGGCGCGGGCGGAGCTGGCACAGCTCGGCACGCGGCTGGCGCAGCGCCAGGAGATGCTCTACGCCTGTGCGAAGAAGGACCGGACCGAGGCCCGCCGGGTGCTGCTGGTGCTCCAGGCGATGGACTGCGGCGGCAAGGACGGCACGGTACGCCGGGTGGCGGGCACGATGAACCCGCAGGGCCTGCACATCGTCGGCTTCGGGCCGCCCACCCCCAAGGAGCTGCAGCACGACTTCCTGTGGCGGGTCCGCCACGCCCTGCCCGAGGCCGGCTACGTCGGCATCTTCAACCGCTCGCACTACGAGGACGTGCTGGTGGCGCGGGTGCGCGACCTGGTGCCGCCGAAGACGTGGCGGGCGCGGTACGACAAGATCAATGCCTTTGAGCAGGAGCTGGTCGGCTCCGGCTGCGCGCTGGTCAAGGTCATGCTGCACATCTCGTACGCCGAGCAGCGCCGCCGCCTGCTCGAGCGCCTGCGCGACCCCACCAAGTTCTGGAAGTACAACCCCGAGGACGTCGACAACCGGGCGTACTGGGACGCCTACCAGCGCGCATACGGTGACGCGATCGCCCGGTGTGGCACTGGTCACGCCCCCTGGTACGTCGTTCCGGCCGACCGGAAGTGGTACCGCGACTGGGCGGTGGCGCACCTGGTGCTCGACGCGCTGAACGGGCTCGAACTGACCTATCCGCCGCCTGATTTCGACCCAGAAACCGAGATCAAACGGCTGGAGGGGGATGGATCGGGCTAGGTTTCGCCGGTCCTGCCGAAGGTGAACAAGAGGTGAACAGGTCATGAATCCCGTACGGCAACGGGTGACCAGTGCGCCAACGGAATGTGAGGCTGCTTAGCATTGCCCCCCGACCGGACCGTCCTGAGAAACCACCGACCCAAAGGTGCAAGCGGTGAAGTTTTCGCTCCGCCCCCAAGAGGGCGCCTTCTACGAGATGTTCTCCCGTGCCGCCCAGAACCTGGTTCGCGGCACCGAGCTGCTGACCGAGCTGGCGCTGCCCGGCGCCGACGTGCAGTCGGTGAGCGAGCGTCTGGCCGATGTCGAGCACGACAGCGACCAGATCACGCATGAGCTGTACAACAAGATCAACTCGACCTTCATCACCCCGTTCGACCGGGAGGACATCTACCGCCTGGGCTCCGGCCTGGACGACGTGATGGACCACCTCGAAGCGGTCGGCAACCTGGTCTACCTGTACGGCCTGACCAAGCTCCCGGCCCTGCCCCGCGAGATGATCGAGATGATCGACGTGCTCGACCAGCAGGCGAAGGTCACCGCGCTGGCCATGCCGCGGCTCAAGCAGATGAAGGGCCTCAAGGACTACTGGGTCGAGTGCAACCGCCTGGAGAACGACGGCGACCGCACGTACCGCATGCTGCTGGTCCGGCTGTTCAGCGGCGAGTACGACGCGCTCACGGTGCTCAAGATGAAGGAGGTCGCCGACGAGCTCGAGGCGGCCTGCGACGCGTTCGAGCACGTGGCGAACACCGTCGAGACCATCGCGGTCAAGGAGTCCTAGTGGCCCCGGGCGACGCGAACCTGCGGGGGCCGGCATGAACGACCTGCTCATCCCCGTCATCGCGGTGATCCTGGCGGCCATGGTGTTCGACTACACCAACGGCTTCCACGACGCCGCCAACGCCATCGCGACCAGCGTCTCCACCCGGGCGCTGACCCCGCGGATCGCGCTGGGCATCGCCGCGCTGGGCAACTTCGTGGGCGCCCACTGGGGCGGCCAGGTGGCCAAGACCGTCGGCAGCGGCATCGTCACCCTGCCCGAAGGGGCCGCCAGCCTCGGCGTGGTGCTGGCCGGCGTCCTCGGGGCCATCACCTGGAACCTGCTCACCTGGTGGTTCGGCATCCCGTCGTCGTCCTCGCACGCCCTGATCGGCGGCCTGGTCGGCGCGACGCTGTGCGCCTCGCTGTTCAACGTCAACGGCACCGTGCTGTGGGGCGGCATCGTGGAGAAGGTCGTCCTGCCGATGATCATCTCTCCGTTCACCGGCTTCATCCTCGGCGCGCTGCTGATGCTGCTGCTGCTGTGGGGCGTGTACGGCCTGGCCAAGGCCCTGCGCGGCACCAAGGCCGCCGGGATCACCCACCCGTCGCCGCTCAACCGGTTCTTCCGGTTCATGCAGTCGCTGTCGGCCATCGCGATGTCGTTCGGCCACGGTATGCAGGACGCCGCCAAGACCATGGGCATCGTGGTGCTCGCCCTCTACGTCGGCGGCTTCCAGTCCAGCCCCGACCACATCCCCGGCTGGGTCTACTACACCTCGGCGACCGTGCTGGCGGCCGGTACCTACGCCGGCGGCTGGCGCATCATCCGCACCCTGGGCCGCCGCGTGATCCACCTCGACCCGATGGCGGGCTTCGCGGCCGAGACCGTCGCCAGCACCGTGCTGTTCACCGCGGCCGCGCACGGCTGGCCGATCTCGACCACGCACACCATCACCTCGTCGATCATGGGCGTGGGCGCGACGAAGAAGTTCTCCGCGGTGCGCTGGGGCGTGGCGGGCAACATCGTGATGGCGTGGATCCTGACGTTTCCGGGGGCGGCGCTGGCCGCCATCATCGCGTACGTCCTGGTCCGCCCCATCTTCTAGCTCTGGGGTAAGGAAGGGCCCCTTCTTATCGCATTGCGTATAGGAAGGGGCCCTTCTTAACTGTCGCCGTCAGGCGGCTGCGGCCCGCGGCCCGCCTCCCGGCGATGGGCGTTAAGAAGGGCCCCTTATACCGCGTAAAGCGATAAGAAGGGACCCTTCCTTACCGCAGGTCAGGCGTAGACGACGCCGATCTGGGCGCGGACGGCGTCCAGGGTGCTCATGACGGCCAGCGTCGAGGAGAGCGGCACCAGGTCCGACTCCAGCCTGCCCGCGCGCAGGCAGCGGGTCGCCTCCTCGGCCTCGTAATTCAGGCCGGTCGGGTCGAAGTCGAACTGCTGCGGCTCGGCGCCGTCGCGGTGCAGCACGAACCTGTCGGGCGCGTGGAACCCCCACGGGAAGTCGATCTTCCCGGTCGAGCCGGTGATCGTGGCCATCCGCACGTCGCCGCCGACGCCGCAGTACAGCGTCGCCACCGCGCCGGAGTCGAAGCCCAGGATCATGCCGGTACGCGCGTCGGTGCCCTCCGGGTGCAGCGTCGCCCACGCCCGCACCTGCGTCGGCGCGCCCAGCAGGAACTGCGCGAAGCTCACCGGGTACACGCCCAGGTCCAGCAGCGCCCCGCCGCCGAGCTTCGGGTCGCGCAGCCGGTGCTCCGGGCCGGGGTCCAGCCCGATGCCGAACGACGCCTGAACGCTGACGACCTCACCGATCGCTCCGTCGGCCAGCAGCTGCTTGGCCTTCAGGATCGCGGGCAGCGTACGCGTCCACATCGCCTCCATCAGGAACAGCTCCCGCTCGCGGGCCACCGACACCAGGTCCTGCGCGGTGGCCAGGTCGAGCGTGAACGCCTTCTCCACCAGCAGCGGCTTGCCCGCGCGCAGGCACAGCAGCGCCGTCTCGTGGTGGTGCGAGTGCGGGGTCGCCACGTAGATGATGTCGACGTCGGGGTCGGCGGCCAGCGCCTCCCACGAGCCGTGGGCGCGCGCGGCGCCGTACCGCTGGGCGAAGGTGTCGGCGGACGACGCCGTCCGCGAGCCGACGGCGGCGAGCACGGTGCCCGGCACCTTCGCCAGGTCCTGTGCGAAACGGGCCGCGATGCCGCCGGTGGCGAGGATGCCCCAGCGGATCGCGCGGTCGCTGCTCTGATCAGTCACGAAGCGAAGCTACACCGGTTAAGGGGCGCTGCCGCGACGGCGGTCAGCCGCCGACGCGGATCAGCTTGGCGCTCAGGTGCGGCGTCAGCCCCTGGCCCATCGCGGCCATGTCCTGCGCGTACAGCAGGGCGCGGTCGACGATGCCGTACAGCCGCTGCCCGGCGGTGACCTCCTTGGCGGTGGCGGTGCGCGCCACGAAGTCGGTGGCCATCTCGATCTGCGGCGGGTTGGCCTTCACCTTGCCGACGTACAGCTCCATGATCCCGGTGGGCGTGGTGAGCAGCGCCTCGACCTCGTCGCCCTGCTCGCCCGACGGGCGCCACCAGCCGACCTCGCGGCCGCCCGGCCGCACCGGCTTGTCGTCCTCGCCCAGGATCCAGGCGCGGGCCTCGTAGAACAGGAACGGCCGGCCGTCGTGGCTGATCCGGATCTCCTGCGCGAAGTGGAAGTTCTCGATCGTCGGGTAGCTGCCCTCGCCGCGGCCGCGCCACAGCCCGACGAACGGCAGCAGGTCCAGCAGCTTCGGGTGCAGGTCCGGACCCTGGCGCAGGTCGTGGGTGTCCTCGAAGGGGCTCGGGTCGACCGGCGGCGCGTTGAGCCAGGCGGGCGGCTGGATCGGGTTGTCCTCAGTGGTCACGGCACACACCTATCGTCGCGACGCCGGGAGTTGGCCTCACCAGCGTCCTCGGGAGATCTTCACGGCGAGGTACGCCAGGCCACCGGCGAGCGCGCCGAAGCCGGCGACCAGCAGGCTGACGAACCCGATCTCGGTGACCACAGACAGATCCTAGAAGGAGGTTCCGGTGGCGCGCATAAGCTGTCCGCGTGGCACGCAAACTCATCGTCAAGACCACCGCCGGAGCCGACGCCCCCGAGCGCTGCGCGCAGGCGTTCACCGTCGCCGCGACCGCCGTCGCCGCCGGGGCCGAGGTGTCGCTGTGGCTCACCGGGGAGTCGAGCTGGTTCGCCCTGCCGGGCCGGGCCGCCGAGTTCGAACTGCCCCACTCCGCCCCGCTGCCCGACCTGCTCGCGGCGGTCCTGGCCGGGGGCTCGGTGACCCTGTGCACCCAGTGCGCGGCACGCCGCGGCATCACCCAGCAAGACCTCATTGAGGGGGTACGCATCGCGGGCGCCGCCGTCTTCGTCGAAGAGTGCCTCGCCGACGGCACGCAGGCGCTCGTCTACTGAGCGCACCCCCACCTGGGCGTTAAGAAGGGGCCCTTCCTCTACGTAAAGCGATAGGAAGGGGCCCTTCCTTGCTTCAGCGGGCGCGGCAGCCGGTGCTGAGGTCGAGGGCCAGGGTGCCGTCGCCGGTGATCTTGCCGCGGGCGGCGACGAAGTTGCCGGCGTCGAAGAAGAAGGACTCGGCGGGCCCCTCACCGGGGCGCATGGTCACGTCCGGGATGCCCGCCACCAGGGCGGTGAGGGTGCGTGACTCGTCGCCGACCGGGCCGGACAGGGTGATCGTGCGGACCGTGCTGGTGCCCGCGCGGGCGGCGGTCAGGTCGCAGGTGCTGTCGGCGTACCCCTGGTCGGTGACGGTCCAGCCGGTCGGGGCCTGGCGCAGCAGCCGCTCCGCCGTCTGATCGACCGTGGCCCGCGCCGACGCGATCGTGGTCTGGTCCTGCACGGTCGGCTGGTCGTGGAAGGCCGACCATACCGCCAGGCCCAGCAGCAGCACCGCCCAGGCGGCCACGACCGAGCGCCACAGCCGCCGTCGGGCCGGCCGGGCCGGGGGCGCGGGCGACTCGTACGGGGCCGGGGCTTCGATCGTCACGCCGTTCATACTGTCACGCCGTCGCAGCCCGGGAATGCGGCGAGGGCGCCGACCGGGTCTCCGGTCGGCGCCCTCGCGCGTGTTCGTGCCGTTCGGTCAGGCGACCGTCAGGCTGAGCTGGTTGACACCGCGCTCGGCGGTGACGGTGGCGTCGCCGTTGCCGAAGCGGGACAGGGCCCGCAGCTGCCAGGTGCCCGGCGCGGCGAAGAAGCGGAACTGGCCCGCGGGCGAGGTCACGACCTCGGCGGTGAACTCACCGCTGCGGTCCAGCAGCCGCACGTACGCCCCGGCGACCGGGTCGCCGCCGGCGGCCTGCACGACGCCGGTGATGACCGTCTCCTTCTCCAGGTCGACGCTCAGCGGGAGCGGAGCGGCCTGGTCGGGAGCGGCGCAGCCGGCCGCGGCGGTGGAGGCAGCAGTCTGAGTCGGGGTCGTCATCTCGTTCACGCCTTCCCGGGCTCGTCGCCCAGTGCCACCGGCACGCCGACCAGCGAGCCGTACTCGGTCCAGGAGCCGTCGTAGTTCTTCACGTTCTTCTTGCCGAGGATCTCCTGCAGCACGAACCAGGTGTGCGAGGAGCGCTCGCCGATGCGGCAGTAGGCGATCGTGTCGAGGCTGTCGTCGATGCCGGCGGCCGCGTACAGCTCGGTCAGCTCGGCGTCGGACTTGAAGGTGCCGTCCTCGTTGGCCGCCTTCGACCACGGCACGCTGATCGCGGTCGGGATGTGGCCCGCGCGCTGCGCCTGCTCCTGCGGGAGGTGGGCGGGGGCGAGCAGGCGGCCCGCGTACTCGTCGGGGGAGCGGACGTCGACCAGGTTCTGCACGCCGATGGCCTTGACCACGTCGTCGCGGAACGCGCGGATGCTCAGGTCCTGCTCCTGCGCCTTGTAGGTGGTCGCCGGGCGCTCCGCCACGTCCTTGGTCAGCGGGCGGGCGTCGAGCTCCCACTTCTTGCGGCCGCCGTCGAGCAGCTTCACGTCGCCGTGGCCGTAGAGCTTGAAGTACCAGTACGCGTACGCCGCGAACCAGTTGTTGTTCCCGCCGTAGAGCACCACGGTGTCGTCGTTGCCGATGCCGCGCGAGGACAGCAGCGCCTCGAACTGCTCGCGGTTGACGAAGTCCCGCCGGATCGGGTCCTGCAGGTCCTGGCGCCAGTCGAGCCGGACGGCACCGGCGATGTGACCGCCTTCGTAGGCGGTGGTGTCCTCGTCGACCTCGACGAACACCACGCCGGGCGTGGTCAGGTTCTTCTCGGCCCAGTCAGCCGAGACGAGGGCGGATTCGCGACTCATGGAGGGTCTCCCTTGAGAGTTGGCGGTCTGGTGAACGTCGATATCTGGGGTGACAGTCCACGTAGCGCATGCGGGAGACCGGGGGAGCATCGCCGCGCACGGGTCCACGAGGGAATCACCGGGCACTTGGCGACGGCGGCAAGCTGACGGCCCGACGCGCTCAGCGATGAGCGCCGGTCAGGGGGTCAGGAGGCAGAGCTGCTGTTCGATCAGAGGATCGAGTGCGAAGACTGTGCCGCCGTCAGAGGACGGGGCGACAGAGGCACGTGGCCACGCGGCACAGGTCGACCGCGCGCCGTTTGGTAAGCAGCGGGCTCATAATCCAGAACCCTACCAGCAGGGGCCGCTATCCGGGAATGTGCCGTCCATCATCCGGGACAGCGGTACCAGCCGTTGATCAGGTCGTTCGGCGCTCAGGCCAGTTCCACCTCAGCCGCCGTGAAGGAGACCAGCAGGCCCGTCTCGGCGGTGCGCAGGTCGGTCAGCGCCAGGTCGAACGGCAGCTTGGGCAGGCTCAACGTCACCGCCAGCTTCTCCCGGTACGTATCGAGCAGCGCCTGGCTCACGCCGCCCAGGGAGCTGCGCAGCTCCGTGGCGCGCAGGCGGACCTTCCCGCCGACCACCGACACCTCGGCCGCGCCGGTCACATCGCCCAGCAGCGGCAGCTTGCCGCTCACCTGCACCTCGCGCTCGCCCTTGGCCCGCAGCGTCAGGTTGGCCAGGCCGCTGGCCGCGACCAGGTCCGCGTACGACACGGTGGCGGTGCCGGTGACGCGCTGCGCGACCGGGTGGACGGTGCCGTCGAGGACCCCGGCGGTGGGGGCCACCACGTCGTGCGCCTGCACGGTGAGCAGCGGCAGCGGCAGGGTGCCGCCCTTGAGGTCGCGCAGGGTCAGGTCGATCTCGTCGTACCGCCCGGCGGCGACCTGGGTCAGGAACGGGACCCCGGTGATCGACACCTTCGGCGGCGAGGAGGTGATGCCGCGCTCCTGCAGCCGGGTCGCCACCCGCTGCGCGATCTGGTCCTCGGCCACGTGCGCGCCGACCCGGTCGGCGACGACCAGCAGCACGCCCAGCACCACCGCGACCACCGCGGTGACGCGCAGCGCCCGCCTCACGCGGGCACCAGGAAGATCACGCTGATGACGTACGCGACCGGAGCCGCCAGCGCGAACCCGGCCAGCGGGCCCTGCATGTGCCGGGCCAGCCACATGGTCGGCGCGTCGCCGGCCAGCTCGCGGCCCGCCTCGGCGAAGCCGATGGTCAGGTCGGCCAGGACCGCGGCGCCCGCGGCGGCCATGCCGACCATCGCCGCCTCGTGCGGCGTGAACGGGACCATGTAGCGGCCGATGACCGCGGCCGCGGCGGTGCCGAGCATGGCGCCCAGCACGATGCCGGCCGAGCCGCGGGGGACCTGGTCGGCCAGGCGGGGCCACGGCGCGACCACGTCGGTCAGCCGGGCGACGCCCAGTGCGATGCCGCTGGCGATGAGGCACACCACGATGGCCTGGGTGCCCGCCGGGACGCGGGTCAAAACAATCAGTGTGGCGAAGGACACCACGCCCAGGACGATGACGACGGTCGAGGCCAGCGACTCCGACACGCGCATCCGGCCCTGCGGCCGGAACATCTGGCCGAGCACGCCCGCGACCAGGCCGCCCGCGGCGACCAGGCCCAGCGGGGTGATCGAAGGTACGTCGGGCAGGATCGCGCCGACGTCGGCGGCGATCGCGGCCAGCACCCCGACCGTGGCGACCACCCGCAGCGCGGGCGGGCGCATCGCCATCGTGGTGGCGAACATGTAGAGCAGCTGCGCGCCGAAGATGACCACCGCGTACGGCACGCGGCCGAAACCGACGCCGGCCGTCTGCGCGCCCATGACCAGGCCCACCGCCATCAGCAGCGAGAACCCGGCGATGGCCAGTGCCAGCATCCGGCGGACCGGGACGATCGGCAGCTCCGGGCCCTCGTCGGTGATGTCCAGATCGTCGTCGGGGTCCGGGGCGCTCCCGCCGCGCAGCGCACGGCGGCCGCTGCGGGCCGCCTCGTCGCGCCGGGCCCGGGTGGCCGTGTCCGTCCCGCCGCGCGGGTCGCGGGCGGCGGGCGCCGGGGCGGCGGGACCGCGCCCGGCCGGGCCTGGGGCAGGACGGAACTGGCCGCCATCGAACTGCGGGCCGACTGGTGGGCCCGCCTGGGGGCCGGTCGACCTGCGGTTGCGGACGCTGTCGTCGGGAGGGGAACCGAGCACGCACCGATCGTGCCACCTCCACCCCCGCCCGCGCACCTCACGGGGGAGGTACCGCTCCGAAAACACGCCGGAAACATGCTCGAAACGTGCGTGCGCGAGCAACTGCGGTGCGTGACAAAGGCATCAGGTGCTGGTATTTCTTGAGTTCTCAACTATGCTCATGCTTTACCCGCCCGTCAGCGACGCCGGGACCGACGTGAGGCCACGCCCCCTCAGTGCGACCACCATCCCCCATGGTGATCACTGTGGTGCCAACCCGCGCGGCCTGCCCGCGAAG
>NZ_JASAMB010000031.1 GCF_029948125.1 Catellatospora sp. KI3 | reverse complement strand
AAGCGCGGACCACCCGCCAACATTCCGCCCCCAGCCGACGATCAACACCGCCGCAGCCCGAACTCCCGCCCCGAGACGGCGATCAACCACAGCCCAGCTGAGCTCCCGCCCCCAGACGGCGATCAACAACACCCCAGCTGAGCTCCCCCCAGGCGACGACCAACCACAGCCCAGCCGAACCTAAGGCGGCGGTCGACGCGTAGGGCGTGCGGCGGGAGGGCCGCAGGCCGGGTTACTTGGCTTCGGCGTAGGAGTCGACCACCGCGACCGTGAGCGGAAACCGCACCGGCGTACCGGGGAACAGCATTTCGCGGGTCGCGGTGCCCGCCTCTTCCAGCGCCGCCACGACCAGCTCCGCCTCGGCCTCCGGGCAGTGCACGATGACCTCGTCATGCTGGAAGAAGACCAGCTCGGCCGGGCTGTCCCAGAGCCGGGTACGCAGTGTCGCCAGCAGTGTCGCGGCCCACTCCGCCGCCGTGGCCTGGATGACGAAGTTGCGGGTGAACCGCCCCCGGGACCGCCCGGACGCCCCCTCGTCGGCCCACGACGACTCCAGCGAGGACGGCGGGCAGGTCCGCCCGAGCCAGGACCGCACCAGCCCGCCGGTCTCCCCCGCCCGCGCGGCGGCCTCGACGTACGCCCAGGCGCGCGGGTAGCTGCCGCGCAGCACCGCGATGGCCGGCGCCGCGCTGCCGCCGGTCTGGCCGTACATGGCGCCGAGGAGGGCGAGTTTGGCGCCGGCCCGGTCGCCCCGGAACGAGTCGGCGGCGAGTGCGGCGTAGAGGTCACCGGTGCCCGCGGCACGGGCCAGGCGGGTGTCGGCGGAGACGGCGGCGAGGATGCGCGGTTCGAGCTGGCCCGCGTCGGCGACGACCAGCCGCCAGCCGGGGGCGGCCCGGACGGCGCCCCGGACGGCTTTGGGGATCTGCAGCGCGCCGCCGCCCCGGGTGGCCCAGCGGCCGGTGACGACGCCGGCGGGCACGTACGCGGGACGGAACCGCCCCCGCTGCACCCACTGCTCGCGCCAGCTCCAGCCGTGCGCCGTCCAGATCCGGTAGAGCTCCTTGTACTCCAGCAGCACCGGGATGACCGGGTGGTCGACCTGCTTCAGCACCCAGGAGCGGGTGTTGGGCACCTCGTGCCCGGCCCGGCGCAGCGCCTTGCGCAGCTCGGCGGGCGAGTCGGGGTGCAGGCCGGGCGCGTGCAGCAGCTCGGCGATGCGGGCCGACAGCTCGGCCAGCCGCCGGGGCG
The DNA here is from genome assembly GCF_029948125.1 of Catellatospora sp. KI3. GTDB lineage: Bacteria > Actinomycetota > Actinomycetes > Mycobacteriales > Micromonosporaceae > Catellatospora. The sequence goes on along the minus strand of NZ_JASAMB010000031.1, from coordinate 62,842 downwards.
GGGTGAGGCCGGTGCGGGAGCGGACGGCCGAGGGCTCGCCGAGCAGGCTGGTAAGAATTTCGTCGTGCGCGGCGGCGTCCCAGGGCAGCCCGGTGTGGCCCATCTCGGCGGCGATCAGCGCGCTGGCGGAGTCGGCCGCGATGAGCAGGCGCATGCGCGCGGGGTGCTCGTTGGCGGCCAGGCGCGCGCGCTGGTCTCGGTAGACGGCGGCGAGCAGATCCAGCGGCGGCACGCCGTCGTCGGCGACGATCGGCGCGGGCTCGTCGCCGAACAGGGTGCCCTGCCGGTCCCCGGGCGGCTGGGCCTGGCGGGCGGCCGCGTCGGCGGGCACGGGGGCGCCGGTGAGCCGGGCGTACGCGGCGGCGGCGGAGCGTGGTTCGCCGTAGCGGCCGTCGTACGCCAGGAGCAGGGATTCGGCGAGTTCGACGTCGTGGCAGCGGTGCACCCGTACCCCCGCTGCCAGCAGGCGCGGGTAGGCCTGGTCGGCGGCGGCCCACAGCCAGCGCGGCCGGGCCGTCTCACGGGCCGCGACCGCCGCGGCGAGGTCGGCGACGTGCTCGTCGGGCCCGCCGGGGTGTCCGGTCTCGTCCAGTGGGCGCAGCAGGCCGCCACCGGAGGAGTCCGCCACCACCGCGATCACCGACACCCGCCCATTCTGCGGCCGACCCCTGACACCGGCGCAAACTCTCGTGATCAACGTGGGCAAAGGCCCGGCGGTGAGGCTGGTCGGCCGCCGACAATGGGGGGTATGACCGAATCGCGCGCCGTGTTCGACCGGATCGGGGCGACCTACAGCGAGGCGTTCGCCGACAAGCCGGGCCAGCTCGCGGCCGGGGAGTGGCTGCTGGAGCGGCTGGCCGGGCGGCACTACCCGCTGGTGCTCGACGTGGGCTGCGGCACCGGCTCGCCGACCGCCCGCCAGCTGGTCGACGCGGGCTGCCACGTGGTCGGCATCGACACCTCACCGGTGATGCTGGAGCTGGCGCGGCACACCGTGCCCGAGGCGATCTTCGTGGAGCGGGACCTGTTCGACCTGGACGGCCTGCACCCGACCCAGCAGCGCTTCGACGGCGTGGTCGCCTTCTTCTCGCTGCTGATGCTGCCGCGCGCCGACGTGGAGCGGGCGCTGGACGACGTACGGCACGTGCTGGCCGCCGACGGGGCGTTCGTGCTGGGGATGGTCGAGGGCGACAGCGACCACCTGGAGCGCGACTTCCTGGGCACGAAGGTGCCGCTGACGGCGTATTCGCGCGACGCGCTGCGCGAGCTGCTGCAGCGGCACGGCTTCCGGGTCGAGGACCTGCGGGTGGAGGACTGGCAGCCGAACGCCGAGGCGCTGTCGCGCCTCGGCGGAGAGCTGTCCGGCGTGCAGGCGCAGACCCATGTCTACGCCTGCTGCACCGTCGTCTGAACTACTTCACCGTCGGCTGGACTACTTCACCGTCGGCTGGACTACTTCACCGCACCGGCGGTGAGGCCGCTCTGGATCTGCCGCTGGAAGATGGTGTACACGATGATCATCGGAATGATCGCGATGCTGAGCGCCGCGAACAGGGCCGGCCAGTCGGCCTGGTAGCCCGCCGAGGTCGAGATCGCGGCGATGCCCTGGGTGAGCAGCCACTTCTTCTCGCCCTCCTCGCCGCCGGGCAGCAGCGACACCGGCAGCACGTACTGGTTCCACTGGCCGATGATGTTGAAGATCGTGATGCTGACCAGGCCCGGCTTGGCCATGGGCATCATGACCCGGAAGAACAGCCGGGTGTGCGAGGCGCCGTCGATCATGGCGGCCTCGGCCACCGCGTTCGGCAGCGTCTTGAAGAACGCGGTCAGGAAGAAGATCGTGAACGGCAGCGAGTACGCGATGTAGACCAGGATCAGGCCGAAGTGCGTACCCAGCAGGCCCAGCTGCTCCACGACGAGGTAGAGCGGGGTGAGGGTGAGGAACACCGGGAACGCCAGGCCGGCGATGAACAGGAAGTAGATGAACCGGTTGCCGATGAACTCGTACCGGGCCAGCACGTACGCCGCCATCGCGCCGAGCAGCATGGTGCCCGCCGTGGAGAAGAGCACCACGATGACGCTGTTGGTGAAGTACCGGCCGATGTGCGCCTCGTTCCAGGCGCGCGCGAACGAACTCCAGTCGTAGTTGCTCGGCAGCGCGAACGGGTTGCCGACGAAGATCTCGGTGTTGCTCTTGAACGCCGCGAGGAACGTGAAGATCAGGGGGTAGATGATCAGGATCGCCCACACGACCAGCGCGACGTGCGAGAGCTTGTTGAGGATGCCGAAGCTGCGCTGCTTCTCGGTGATGGTTGCCACGCCTGCCCCGCTCAGTGCTCGATCGCGTCGCGCTTGCCGCCCCGCAGGGACAGCACCGCGAAGATGATGGTGAAGACCGCCAGCGCCACACCCAGCGCCGACGCGTAGCCGTACTGGGACTTGAGGATGCCGGCCTGGTAGATCTGGACCGGCAGCACCGAGGTGGCGCCGTCCGGACCGCCCTGGTCGATGGTGAGCACCATGACCAGTGCGAACGCGTCCATGGCGAGGATGCCGAGGTACACCCAGGCGACCTTGACCGTCTCCTTGAGCATCGGGATGGTGACCCGGAAGAAGATGGTGATCCGGCTCGCGCCGTCCATCACCGCCGCCTCGTATATCTCACCCGGGATGCTGGACATGCCGGCGGCGAACAGCACGACGTAGAAGCCGACCGCCTGCCAGACCAGCACGCCGAGGATCGCCCACAGGCCGTAGTCGGCCATCCAGTACACGTCCTTCACGCCGAAGACGTGCAGGAAGCGGTTGAGGATGCCCGAGCCGTCGGGCGCGTACACCCGGCCGAAGATGACGCCGACGATGACCACGGCCAGGACCTGGGGGAGGAAGAACACCACGCGGTAGAACTTCGACCCCCAGACCCCGGTCATGACGCCGCCCCGGGTGCCCCCGCCCATGTTCAGCAGGAATGCGAAGAACAGGGCGAGGGCGATGGTGATCACCGGCAGGGTGACCAGCAGGAAGACGTGGTGCTTCGCCGCCAGCCATACCTTGTCGTCCGCCAGCAGCTTGCTGAAGTTGTCCAGCCCGACGAAGTCGCGCTTGGGGGACAGACCGCTCCAGTTCATGGTGGACACCTGCGCCGCACCGAAGATCGGCCACAGCACGAAGACGCTGTACAGCACTACTGGAGCGAGCAGGAACCCGATGACGAACGGGTACTTACCTTGCCGCATGATCGTATGACTCCCGGTCTAACGGAGGCTCAGGTCAGCGCGAGAACTTCGGGATCGAAGAGTCGGCCTTGATCTTGTCAGCCGCGGCCTGGATGCGGGTGACGAACTTGTCCGCGTCGCCGCCCTGGAACATCAGCTCGTTGGTCGCGGAGCGGGCCTCGAGGTCGAGGTCCTTGTACCAGGCGTCGAAGCGGAAGTTGAAGTTGTTCGCGCCGGCTGCGGTGAGCACCGCGTTGGCCGAGGCCAGACCGGGCGAGAGGGTCAGACCCTCGGCCGCGCCCTGGACGACGGTCAGCGACTTGGTCAGCTCGGTGAAGCCCTTCGCGCCCGCCTTCGACAGCATGTGGCGCAGGTACTCCTTGCCCGCCTGCGGGTGCTTGCCGTTCGCGGCGGCGAAGTACATCTCGCCCGCGGCGGCGTACAGGCCGGTGGCCGGCAGCTTGTCCGCGGCGGTCACCGACGGCAGGGCCGCGACCTGGTACTTGAAGTCGGCCGGGGTGTCCTTGGCCTGCTCGTTCTCCAGCCACGAACCCGACGGGTAGAAGCCCACCTTGTACTGGTCCTGCAGCAGCTGGACCTCGGTGTGCTTCAGGCCCAGGTGGGCCTTGTCGCCGTACTTTGCGGAGAACTCGCCCCACGCCTTGGCGGCCTGCTTCACCGCGTCGTTGGTCCACGCGCCGGGCTCGAGGTTGTCGATCGCCTTGAGCACGTCCGGGCCACCGATCTTGGCGGCGCTGGTCAGGATGACCGTGTACATGTAGTAGGCCGCGTTGGCACCCGCGTACGAGAACGGGGTGATGCCCTTGGCCTTCATCTTGTCGGCCAGCGCGGTGAACTCGGCCCAGGTGGTCGGGGCGGTCCAGCCGTTGTCGGCGAACAGCTTGCCGGAGTACCACAGACCGAACACGGTGTAGGCGTAGTTCAGCACGTACGGCTTGCCGTTGTACGTGCCGGCCTCGACGGTGCCGGGGACCAGGGTGTCCTTGACCGTCTTGCCCGCGATGTCCAGCGACGGCGCGGCGAACAGGTCGGACAGGTCGGCGACCTGGTTGGCGCCGACGAGCGCGCCCATGTCCATCAGCTTCGAGCCGGCGTTGTTGACCATGTCCGGCGGGGTGTTGCTGGCGAAGCGCGGCTGCAGGGTGGTCGAGACCTCCTGCGTCGAGGAGAAGGTGACCTTCGAGTTCGGCCACTTCGCCGTGTACGACGGCACGTGCACGTCGGTGGCGTACTTGGTGCCCAGACCGCCGTCGAAGATCACGATCTCGACCGGCTTGTCGGTGGCGATACCCAGCGGGTTGTCCGCGGACTTCTCGCCCGAGTACTGGCTGGGGGCCTCCGGCTCGTCGGTGCTGCCGACGCAGGCGGACAGCAGGCCGGCGGCCGGCAGGGCGAGCAGACCGACGGCGGCCGTCCGGCGCAGCAGCGTACGCCGGGTGAGGTCCGACGGGCTGTCGGTGTGGTTGGACATCATTGTCTCCTCAGAATCGGATCGCGGTCTGCGACACGAAGGTGTGGTGAGGCGGAGAGGCGGTGACGGGGGTGGAACCTCCGCCGGCCGTTGCGGACCCGACCGCACTGGGAGGCAGTGCGGCACCGCACCGGGCGGCACTGCCCGATGCGGTGTCGGCCCAGTGCTCGAACGAGTCGAGCACGGTCTTCGAGGTCAGGGTCGAGACGATCACGAGTCGCCCTCCCGGCCCTGGCCGTTGCTGAACCGGTGCGCGTCGACGGCGCGCGCGGTGCGCTGGAACGCCGTGTGCGACCGGTCGTGGGTGCGCTGGGCGACCGCGATGTAGAGCAGGTCCAGCACCACCAGCTGCGGGTGCCGGGCCGACAGCGCGTCGGGCCGGAACGAGGTGGCCTGGCTGGCGGTCAGCAGCACGATGTCGGCGAGCTCGGCCAGCGGCGAGCGCGGGAAACCGGTCAGCGCGACGGTGGTCGCGCCGTGCGATCCGGCCTCCGCCAGCATCTCGACCGTCTCGCGGGTCTGGCCGGTGTGCGAGATGCCCAGCGCGACGTCGCCGGAGCGCAGCAGCGCGGCGCTGGCCAGGCCGTTGTGCACGTCGGGCCAGGTCCACGCGGCGATGCCGATGCGGTGCAGCGAGAACTGCATCTCGGCACCGACCAGGGCCGAGCCGGAGGCGCCGTAGATGTCGACCCGGTTCGCGGCGGCGATGGCGTCGGCGGCGCGCTCGACCTCGCCGAGGTCGAGCATGGCGGCGGTGTCGCGCATGGCCTGGGTGTCGGCGGCCATGATCTGGCCGAGCACGCGCTCCAGCGGGTCACCGGGCTCGATGGCCCGGCCGATGTCCTCGGCCCAGCCCGCCGAGCGGGCGGCGCGGCCGGTCTCCCCGGCGATGGCCAGCCGCAGGTCGGCGTAGCCCTCGAAGCCCAGGGCGCGGCAGAAGCGGGTGATGGTGGCGGGCGAGGTGCTGGAGCGCTCGGCCAGCTCCACGATGGTGGCGCGGGCGGCGCCGGCTGGATCGGTGAGGACCTGCTCGGCCACGCGCTGCAGGGCGCCGGTGAACTCGGGCAGCTGCGCGCGCACCCGCACCAGGACGCTGTCGGGGCGGTCCAGACTGAGCCAGGACGGCGCATGCTCCAGCGTCGCGGCTTCGGCCGCGGCCGGTTCCATGCGGTCACCCATTGACTCGCTCCTACAGCTCAGAGTCTGAACAGTTAGCCGAAAGGTAGTTAACTGTTAGTGGTAAAAGTTCTTACTGATGACCCCTGGTTGTCAAGTCTGCGGGCGAATTTTTTAAGTTCGTTACCGCACCGGAACATTGCCGAAGGTGCCACGGTGGCCTGGCTCACCGCCACTGAGCAGGCAAAATGGCCGCGTACGCCACACCGGCGGAGGCATTTCAGGAACGTGGCGGCATTTAACTCTCGAAAAGGACAATCGACGTGAGGGAGGCGCCGCCGCGCCTCGGCCCGATTGGTCCGTATAACCTCGTCGAGTGCGCCGCCGGGCCGGCCGGGCGCGCCCCAGCCGCCGCCGACGACGAGGGAGAACGCTGCGATGAACGCGGTCGAGGTCCGCGCCGCCGGAGACGCCCGCTGCGGCAGCTGCACCGAGCGGCTCTACCTCACGGCCAGCATCCCGGTCCCCCAGTCCCGGCGCAGCCGCGTCGTGCAGCTGTGCCCCGGCTGCGACGCGGGACGGCCCGAGGCGCAGGGGCTGCTGGCGTACTTCGCCGAGCACCAGCAGGTGCGGCCGGAGGACATGCAGCGGGTCTCCGACCTCGTCGGGCGCTGGCTGGAGGCGGCGACCCGGCCCGATCCGCACGAGAGCTCGCTGGCCGCCGACGTCGCGGCGTGGTGGTCCGGGCGCGGCTGACGCGTTCGGGTAAACGTGTTGCCGACCGGCGGAGCGGCCGATATGAAGCAACCATGGTGACTTACCGCACTGCCGAGCCGCAGGACTGGGCCGCGATCCTCCGTACCGTCCGGCGCACGTTCCTCAACGAGGACGACCAGGGCACCCCGGTCGACGAGGCGCTGTTCGAGCCCGCACGCGCCGTCGTGGCGCTCGACGGTCCGGACGTCGTCGCGCACGCCGGCACCTACAGTCGCGAGCTGAGCGTCCCCGGCGGCGCCGTCCCCGCCGGCTTCGTCACCGCGGTCGTCGTCGCCGGCACCCACCGCCGCCGCGGCGTCGCCTCGACGATGCTCACCCGCCAGTTGGAGGAGATCCGCGACCACGGCGACCCGCTGGCGGTGCTGTGGGCCAGCGAGGCGGGCATCTACCGCCGCTTCGGCTACGGCCAGGCCAGCCATCGCATCGGCTTCACCATCGACCGCCGCGAGGTGCAGGTGGTCGGCGCGGGCAAGCACACGCTGTCGCTGCGCGTCGGCACCCCCGCCGAGCTGCGCGCGGAGCTCGGCACGGTGTACGAGCGCGTCCGCCCCACCCGCCCCGGCTACGCCTCCCGGGACGACCGCTGGTGGACCTGGCGGCTGCACGACGACCCGGGCCACCGGTCCGGCGCCGGACCGCTGCTGGCGCTGGTGTGCCGGGACGGGGACGCCGTGCTCGGGTACGCCCTCCACCGCACCCGCAGCGAGTGGGACAACCTCGGCCCCAAGGGCGAAGTGAACGTCATGGAGGTCGTCACCGACTCCCCCGCGGCGTACGCGGCGATGTGGGACCACCTGCTCAACGTCGACCTGACCCGGCAGGTGAGCTACTGGCTGGCCGCCGTGGACGAGCCGCTGCTGCACATCGCCAGCGACACCCGGCGCCTCGGCGGCCGGTACGGCGACGGCCTGTGGGCCCGCCTGCTGGACATCCCGGCCGCCCTGTCCGCCCGCCGCTACGCCGCGCCCGTCGACGTCGTGCTCGAGGTGGAGGACACCGTCCTGCCCGGCACCGGCGGCCGGTTCCGCCTGGCCGGCTCGCTCGACGGCGCCGCCTGCGTACGCACCGACGACGCCCCCGACCTGCGCCTGGACGTCGCCACCCTGGGCACGGTGTACCTCGGCGGCAACAGCCTCGGCTCCCTGGCCGCCGCCGGCCGCGTGGAAGAACTGACCTCCGGCGCCCTGGCCGCCGCCGACCCCGCCTTCCGCTGGCACCGCGCCCCGGTATCGATCGAAATCTTCTGACGCGCTGGAAAGATGGGGGCATGCGCTTCGCTGAGTTGGCTGCCACGTCCGCCGCCGTCGCCGCCGTGCCGGGGCGCAAGGCCAAGATCGAGCTGCTGGCGGGGGCGCTGCGGACGCTGGCGGCGGGCGGGGACCCGGTCGAGCTCGCGGCGGGGGCGGCGTACCTGAGCGGGGAGCTGCGGCAGCGGCAGATCGGGGTGGGGTACGCGGCACTGCGCGACCTGCCGCCGCCCGCCTCGACCGCCACGCTGAGCGTGCGGGAGGTCGACCGGGCGCTGGCGGCGATGGGCGAGATCGCCGGGCAGGGGTCGCAGGCGCGGCGCCGGGACGCGGTCGCCGCCCTGTACGGTGCCGCCACCGCCGACGAGCAGCGGCTGCTGACCGGCCTGATCGGCGGCGAGCTGCGCCAGGGCGCGCAGGCCGGGCTGCTGGCCGACGCGGTCGCCCGGGCGGCCGACGTGCCGGTCGCCTCGGTACGGCGCGCGCTGCTGCTCACCGGGGAGCTGAAGGCGGTGGCGGTGACCGCGCTGACCGGCGGCGAGGCGGCGCTGGGTGAGCTGAGGCTCGCCGTCGGCCGGGGGCTGGCGCCGATGCTGGCCCAGTCCGCGCCCGACCCGGCCCAGGCCCTGGCCGCGACGGGAGTGCCCGCGGCGGTCGACGCCAAGCTCGACGGCGTACGGGTGCAGGCGCACCGCGACGGTGACGACGTGGTGCTGTTCAGCCGCAGCCTGGACGACCTGACCGGGCGGATGCCCGAGATCGTGGCGGCGGTGCGGGCGCTGCCGGTGCGCTCGGCGGTGCTCGACGGCGAGGTGATCGCGGTGGACGGCGCCGGACGGCCGCGGCCGTTCCAGGAGACGTCGGGGCGGGCCGCGCAGCGGGCCTCGGGGCTGCTCACGCCGTACTTCTTCGACCTGCTGCACCTGGACGGGACGGACCTGATCGACGAGCCGGGGACCGTGCGCTGGGCGGCGCTGGACGCGCTGCTGCCCGACCCGATGCGGGTGGACCGGGTGCTGGTCGACGGGCCGGAGGTGGCGCAGGAGGCGTTCGCGGCCGCGCTGGCCGCCGGGCACGAGGGCGTGGTGGTGAAGGCCGCCGGGGCGCCGTACGAGGTGGGGCGGCGCGGGGCGGGCTGGGTGAAGGTGAAGCCCCGGCACACGCTGGACCTGGTGATCCTGGGGGCCGAGTGGGGCCACGGGCGGCGGCGCGGCTGGCTGTCCAACCTGCACCTGGGCGCTCGTGACCCCGACGGCGGGTTCGTGATGCTGGGCAAGACGTTCAAGGGCCTGACGGACGCCATGCTGGCCTGGCAGACGGAGCGCCTGCTCGGCCTGGCGGTGAGCCGGGACGACTTCATGGTGGCGGTGCGGCCGGAGCTGGTGGTCGAGATCGCGTTCGACGGGGTGCAGCGCAGCACCCGCTACCCAGGTGGCGTGGCGCTGCGCTTCGCGCGGGTGCTGGGCTACCGCGAGGACAAGCCGGCCGCTGAGGCCGACACCATCGGCGCGGTCAGAGCCCTGGGCACACCCTGATCAGTAGCTGTCCTCCGGAATCATGATCCACAGGATGATGTAGACGATGAACTGCGGGCCGGGGAGCAGGCACGACAGTACGAACAGGAAGCGGACGAGCCAGGCGGGCAGGCCGAAGCGCACCCCGAGACCGGCGCAGACGCCGGCGATCCAACGGCCGTGGCGCGGGCGGGTCAGTCGGTGCGACTGGCTGGCCATGCGATCAACTCCTCGGTACGTGGCGGCGGAGCGTTCCGCCGCGGCTGTCTTCGACGGTAGGAGTGCCGCGCACCCCGTCCCTCGGCCGCGGGGACGATTCGCGGCCGACCCCGCCCTACGGGCATCCCCGATGGCGCGGGTGTGCTAACGCGAAAGGACCCGGTGAGAATTTTCACCGGGTCCTCCGAACGTACTATCGCGGCGTCAGTGCTGGGTCGGGAAGCCCAGGTTGACGCCGCCGTGGCGCGGGTCGAGCCAGCGGCTGGTGACGACCTTGCCCCGGGTGAAGAAGTGCACGCCCTCGGCGCCGTGGGCGTGGGTGTCGCCGAACAACGACGCCTTCCAGCCGCCGAAGGAGTAGTACGCCATCGGCACCGGGATGGGCACGTTGACGCCGATCATGCCGACCTCGACCTCGTGCTGGAAGCGCCGGGCGGCGCCGCCGTCGTTGGTGAAGATCGCCGTGCCGTTGCCGTACGGGTTGCCGTTGACCAGCGCCAGCGCCTCGTCGTACGACCCGACCCGGGCCACGCTGAGCACCGGCCCGAAGATCTCGTCGGTGTAGACCGACATCTGCGGCGTGACGTGGTCGAACAGCGTCGGCCCGAGCCAGAAGCCGTCGGCCTCGCCGTCGGCGTCCACGGCCCGCCCGTCGACCACGAGCTTGGCCCCGGCCCGCTCCCCCGCGTCCACGTACGACGACACCTTGTCCCGGTGCGCCTTCGTGACCAGCGGGCCCATGTCGCAGTCGCGGCGGCCGTCGCCGGTGCGGATCCCCGCCACCCGCTCGGCGATCTTGTCGACCAGCACGTCGCCGACCGGGTCCACCGCCACCACCACCGAAATGGCCATGCAGCGCTCGCCGGCCGAGCCGAAGCCCGCGCTGACGGCCGCGTCGGCGGCCAGGTCGAGATCCGCGTCGGGCAGCACCACCATGTGGTTCTTCGCCCCGCCGAGCGCCTGCACCCGCTTGCCGTGCGCGGTGCCGGTCTCGTAGACGTACCGGGCGATCGGGGTGGAGCCGACGAATGACACCGCCCTGACCAGCGGGTGCGTCAGCAGGCCGTCGACGGCCTCCTTGTCGCCGTGCACCACGTTGAACACGCCGTCGGGCAGGCCCGCCTCGGCGAACCACTGCGCCAGCAGCACCGCCGCGCTCGGGTCCTTCTCACTGGGCTTGAGCACCACCGCGTTGCCGCAGGCGATCGCGATCGGCACGAACCACAGCGGCACCATCGCCGGGAAGTTGAACGGCGAGATCACCGCCACCACGCCCAGCGGCTGCCGGATCGAGTACGAGTCCACCTCGGTCGACACGTTCTCGCTGAAGAAGCCCCGCTGCGAACTGGGGATGCCGCAGGCGAACTCGACCACCTCCAGCCCGCGCTGCACCTCCCCGGCCGCGTCGGAGAGCACCTTGCCGTGCTCGGCGGTGATCGCGGCGGCCAGCTCTGCCCGCCGCTCGTGGATCAGCTGCCGGACGGCGAACATGACCGCCGTCCGCTTGGCCAGCGACGCGTCCCGCCAGGCCCGCGCGGCCCGGTCGGCGGCGCGCACGACCGCGTCCACGTCGGAGGCCGACGCGAAGTCGACCAGGGCGGCGACCCGCCCGGTGGCCGGGTCGAAGACCTCGCCCTGCCGGGTGGCGCCGTGCTCCCACGGCTTGCCGTCGACGAAGTGGGTGATGTATCCGAGCTCGCTCATGTCGTACCCCCTCAGGCCTGGCGCTGCGCGGCGGCGATGGCGCCGGCCAGGATGTCCAGGCCCTCCTTGGCCTCGGCCTCGGACAGGGTCAGCGGCGGACCCATCCGGATCACGTTGCCGTAGAGGCCGCCCTTGCCCACCAGCAGGCCGTTGGCCTTGGTCTCCTCCAGCACCCTCAGCGCCAGCTCCGGGGCCGGGTCCAGGGTGCCGGGCCGGACGAACTCCAGGGCCAGCATCAGGCCCTTGCCGCGCACCTCGGCCACGATCGGGCTGTGCAGCCCGCGCAGCCCCGCGTGCAGCAGGTCGCCCAGCCGGGCCGCGTTGGCCTGGAGATCGTGGTCGAGCACGTAGTCCAGCACCGCCGACCCGGCCGAGGCGCTGACCGGGTTGCCGCCGAAGGTGTTGAACGAGATCGCGCCCAGGCAGTCCATCACCTCGGCGCGGGCGACCACGCCGCCCAGCGCGAAGCCGTTGCCGACGCCCTTGGCGAAGGTCAGCATGTCCGGTACGGCGTCGTGCGCCTGGTAGCCCCAGAAGTGCTCGCCGGTACGGCCCCAGCCGGTCTGCACCTCGTCGGAGACCCAGAGGATGCCGTACTCGTCGAGGACCTCCTTGACCGCGGCGAAGTAGCCGTCGGGCGGGGCGACGAAGCCGCCGACGCCCTGGATCGGCTCGGCGATCAGGCAGGCCACGTCCCCGGCGGTGGTGGTCGCCAGCACCTCGCGCAGGTCGGCCACGGCGCGCCGGATGTACTCGGCGTCGGGCAGGCCCGCGAACACGCCGCGCAGCCGGTCGCCGGAGTGCAGGTAGCTGACGTTGACCGGCGACAGCGACGTCGCCGACCAGCTGCGCTGCCCGGTCACGCCGAGCGCGGCGAAGCTGCGGCCGTGGTAGCTGTTGCGCATCGCCAGGATCTGGTTGCTGCGCCGGAACTGGGTCGCCAGCAGCAGCGCGGTGTCGTTGGCCTCGGTGCCGGAGTTGGCCAGGAACACCTTCGGGTTCGGGATGCCCGACACCTTGGCGATCTTCTCGGCCAGCTCGACCTGCTTGCGGATCAGGTACAGCGTCGAGGAGTGCGCGATGCCCCGGTCCAGCTGCCGGCGTACCGCGTCGGAGATCTCCGGGATGTCGTAGCCGATCATCGTGGTGAGCACGCCGCCGAAGAAATCAAGGTACGTGCGTCCGTCGGCGTCGGTTACCCGGCAGCCGGTGCCCGAGACCAGCTCGATCGGCTCGGCGTAGAGCGGGTTGATCCAGTTCGGGAGCACCGCGCGGTGCCGGGCGAGCAGTTCTTCGGTGGTCATCAGCAGACACGTCCTTCAACGGTTTCCGCGATTGTGCGCCAGGTCACCACGACGTTGTCAGCCCGCCGCCGACCGATCAAGCTACATCCTGCCAGGTGCCGCCGCGCCGACCTGACAGGTCGTCAACCCGTCACCACATGTCGCCGACAGTTGACCTACGAATCGAAGGTACGGGCTCAGTCCCGCAACGCATCCCTCGCCAGCAGCGCCACGTGCAGTGACAGGCACGACTGCACCGAATCCAGGTCTACTCCGAGAATCCGCTCGATGCGAGCCAGCCGCTCGTAGAACGCCGGGCGGGACAGGTGCGCCGCGCTCGCCGCGATCGACTTGTTGCGCCCGCACTCCAGGAACACCCGCAGCGTCGGCAGCAGCACATCCTTCGGATGCGCGTCGTCGTAGGCCAGCAGCGCCCCGAGCTGCCGCTCCACGAACGTCTGCAGCCGCGGCTCGTCCCGCAGCAGGTGCAGCAGCCCGGCCAGGCCCAGGTTCGGCAGCCGGTGCACCAGCGCCCCGCCCAGGTCGTGCCGGGCCGCCTCGGCCACCTGCCGCGCCTCCACCAGCGAACGCCGGGCGTCGCGCGGGCTGTCCACCCCGGTACCCGCCGCGACCAGCAGCTCCGGCCGCCCCCGGTGCAGCGCGGTCGCGAACGCCTCCAGCGCCTGCTGCTCCTCGCCCCGGATCGCCAGCAGCGCCCCGACCGCGTGGTCGTCGATGGTGCTGGTCAGTGCGGACAGCTTCGCGTCCCGCAACGCCTGGGACACCGCGTCGGCCAGGTCGCGCAGCCGCGTCTGCGCCGCCTCGGTGCCCGCCGGGAACGGCTCCTCGCGGTGGCGTACCACCACGCCGACCAGGCGGCGCCGCTCCAGCGTCACCCCCAGCGCACCCGCGCGCAGCGCCACCTCCGACACGGGCAGGCTGTGGTCCAGCAGCGCCGACAGCAGCGTCGCGTGCAGCTGCCGCGCCAGCCCCTCCGCGTCGCGCCGGATCAGGCGGCCCAGCGCCAGCGTCGATGCGGCGCGCTCCAGCAGGATCACCAGCCGCGTCGGCGGCTGCGGCCGGGCGGCGGATGCGACGGGTACGGCGTCCGGAGCGCCCGCGTCGTCGCGTACCCCCGCCTCGTCGACGGCCCGGTCCCCCTCGCTGCCGGAGGCGGGCCAGCGCAGCATGAGCCGCCCCCAGTCCTGCCCCCGCGCGCCCACGGTCGTGACCAGCCACCCGGTGTCCGGGTCGTAACCGGTGCGGCCCGCGCCCGCCTGCTGCGGCCGGACCCGGCGCGAGTGCTGCTCCCAGCTCTCCAGCAGCAGCTCCGCCCGGTCCCCGGCCGCGTCGTAGGCCAGCACCTGGCGGGCCAGGTTCTCCAGCACCACCGGGCAGCCCGCCAGCTGCGCCGCCTGGTGCACCACCTCGGCCGGCTCGGCACCCTCCACGCTCAGCTCGGTGAACCGCTGGTGGATCTCCTCGGTCGCGCGCAGCTCCGCCAGCTGCGCGTCCACGATCAGCGCGTGCACCGCCTCGGTGATCCGCACGAACGGCGTGGGGCGGCGCAGCTCGATCAGCGGCAGGCCCGCCTTCTGCGCGGCGGCCGCCATCACCCGGGGCACGCTCGCCGTGTACCGCCGCCCCAGCTCCACCACCAGGCCGGACACGCCCACCTCGGCCAGGTCGTTGACGAACGCGCGCACCCCGGCGTCGTCGGCGGGCAGGCCGATGCCGGTGGTCAGCACCAGCTCGCCGCCGCGCAGCAGGGTCGCGATGTCGGGCACCTCCGCCGAGTGCACCCAGCGCACCGGCCGGTCCAGCCCGGCCTCCCCCGCCACCAGGCGCGGCGCACCCACCCGGACCGGATCCAGCGCGATCACCTCGCGCACGGTCGGGAAGACAGCGGCCACCTCAGCCCCGGTCCTCGCCGCCGAGCAGCAGCTCCCGCCCGCGCCCCGGCTCGGCCTCGGCCTCGGCCCGCCACCTCGTGGCGAGCAGGTGCTCGGCGTCGGCCGCCGCGATCCGCTCCGCCCGGTCCTCGTCCGGCACGCGCCAGGCCGCCCTGGCGGCCGCCTGCCGTGCGTCCTCGGCGGCCGCCTCAGGTGCGGCCCCGTGCCGCCCGGCGGGCATCTCGGCGCCCGCCTCGTGGCGGCCCTCGTAGGAGTCGGCCGGCATCGCGTGCGCGCCCGCCCCCCGCGGTTCGAGTTCGTCCTCACGGCTCAGCTCCCAGCAGGCCACCGCCGTCGCCGCCGCGACGTTCAGCGAGTCGACGCCGCGCCGCATGGGCAGCTTCACGCGCAGGTCGCTGGCGGCCAGCGCCTGCCGGGAGAGGCCGGGCCCCTCGGCACCCATCAGCAGCGCCGGACGCATCCGCTGGTCCGCGGTCAGGTGCTGCATCGGCACGGCGTCCTCGGCCGGGGTCATCGCCATGATCGTGTAACCGGCGTCGCGGACCTGCGACAGCGCGTCCGGCCAGGGCTCCAGCTTCGCGTACGGGATCGCGAACACCTCGCCCATGCTGACCCGCACACTTCTCCGGTACAGCGGATCGGCGCAGGTCGGCGACAGCAGCACGGCGTCGACGCCGAGCGCCGCCACCCCCCGGAAGATCGCGCCCAGATTCGTGTGGTTGTTGATGTCCTCGAGGATCACCACGCGGCGCGCCTGCGCCAGCACCTCCGACGCCGGGGGCAGCGGGCGGCGGTGGAAGCTGGCCAGCACGCCCCGGTGCACGTGGAAGCCGGTCACCTGCTCCAGCACATCCGGGTCGGCGCCGTACACGGGTGCGCCGGTGAGGTCGGCCACCTGGTCGGCGCGCTTGGCCTCGACCAGGAACGAGCGCGGGCGGTAGCCGGCCCGCAGCGCCCGGCGCAGGACCAGCTCGCCCTCGGCGATGAACAGCCCGTGCGGGGGCTCCCACCTGGTACGCAGCTCGACATCGGTCAGCGCCCGGTAGTCGGCGATGCGCTCGTCCCCCGGATCGGTGATCAGCTCCACGGTGTCGATTCTGCCGGACGGGGTTTCAAGGTCATTCAAGTTGCCCGGCAATCGCGCGTAACTTGGACCGTCTTCCCCCCGATTGCCTGGCAACTCGAACGGCTGAGGGCCGGAGCGCGTAGCGCTCCGGCCCTCAGCCGTCGAACCCGTCCGTCACTCCTTGGGGAGGCGGCTGGCTTCCATCTCGATCTCCTTGGCCGCCTGGGCGGCCTGCTCGGCCACCCGCCGCACCTCGGCCTCGACCTCGGCACTCGAGTCCTTCGCCGCGGCGGCCGCGCTCGGGTCGGGCACCAGCCCGCCGAACGTGGAGGCGATGCCGTCCAGCGCCCGGGTGAGCTCGGCCGGGACGATCCACAGCTTGTTCGACGCGCCGGCGGCGATCTGCGGCAGCGCCTGCAGGTACTGCCACGCCATCACCTTGTTGTCCGGCGCCGACACGTGGATCGCGTCGACGACCAGCTTGATCGCCTTGGCCTGACCCTCGGCCTGCAGGATGCGGGCCTGGCGCTCACCGTCGGCGCGCAGCACGGCCGCCTGCTTCTCGCCCTCGGCCGTGAGGATCTGCGACTGCTTTTGGCCCTCGGCGTTCAGGATCGCGGCGCGGCGGTCACGCTCGGCGCGCATCTGCTTCTCCATGGAGTCGCGGATGCTCGGCGGCGGCTCGATCGCCTTGATCTCGACGCGGGTCACCTTCACGCCCCAGCGGCCGGTGTTCTCGTCGAGCACCGCCGACAGCTGCCGGTTGACCTCCTCGCGGCTGGTCAGCGACCGCTCCAGGTCCATCGAGCCGATGACGTTGCGCAGGGTGGTGACGGTCAGCTGCTCGATCGCCTGCAGGAAGTTGGCGATCTCGTAGGTGGCGCGCACCGGGTCGATGACCTTGAAGTACAGCACGGTGTCGATCGAGACCACCAGGTTGTCCGAGGTGATCACCGGCTGCGGCGGGAAGCTGACCACCTGCTCGCGCAGGTCCACCTTGGTACGGATGGCGTCGATGAACGGCACCAGGATGTTCAGACCGGGCGTCAGCGTGCGGTTGTACTTGCCCAGTCGCTCGACCACGTCGTTGCGCTGCTGCGGCACGATCTTGACCATCTTGATCAGGGTGATCAGGACGATCAGCGCCACGATGGCGACGAATGCCGTGATGATTGGTTCCATCAATCCCTCCAGACCAGCGCCGTGGCGCCGTCCACTTTCACTACTCGGACCCGGTCACCCGGGACATAGGACTTGGTGCCGTCGTACGGCCGGGCGCGCCACAGTTCGCCCCCGATCTTCACGAGGCCGTTCTCGCTGTCGACCCGCTCGACCACCAGCGCGTCGGCGCCTTCGATGGCGGACAGGCCCATCGTGACGTTGTCGGCGTCGCCCCGGAACCAGCGGGTCTTCAGCCAGGGCCGCACCACGACCAGCGACAGCGTGGAGACGACGATGAAAACGATGCCCTGGACCCAGCCCTGCAGTCCGACCAGGCCCGTCAGTGAGGCCGCGAACGCTCCGGCTGCGATCATCAGCAGCACGAAGGTCATCGTGAACAGCTCTGCGATCACGAGCGCGGCGGCGAGGAGGAGCCACCACATCCAATCTTCCACGTGCTGATCGTGTCACGTTCGCGCCAGTGGTGGGGGGTGTGGATCAGGTCGTACGTTCGGACACATCGAGACGTCCGTAGGGCCGACGGCGGTAACGGACCCAGCGGGGCGGCGTTGTCCGGATAGGTTGGCGAGCACCACTGACCGCCGGAGGTTTAGCACGTCATGTCACTGCTGGCACATACCGCGGCCCACGTCGACGAGCTGGTGGCCCGAGCGCAGGCGCAGGGGCGTACCCCCTGCCTGGCCGCGGCCGTGCTGCGCGACGGCCGGTCGCTGCACCTGGCCGCCGCCGGGACCGACCCGGCGACCGGCGCCGTGCCCGGCGCCGACACCCAGTTCCGGATCGGCTCCATCACCAAGACCATGACCGCGGTACTGCTCCTGCAGCTGCGCGACGAGGGCCACCTGTCCCTGGACGACCTGCTCTACCGGCACCTGCCCGGCACGCCGGTGGGCAGCGCGATCACGCTACGGCAGCTGCTCGGGCACGTGTCGGGCCTGCAGCGCGAGCCGGACGGCCCGTGGTGGGAGCGGCACGACGGCGGCGACCTGGACAGCCTGCTGGCGGCGCTGACCCCGGACAAGATCGCCTACCCGCCGCACCGGAGCTACCACTACTCCAACCTGGCGTACGGCCTGCTCGGCGGCGTCGCCCAGCGCATCACCGGCCTGAGCTGGCCGGAACTGGTCACCAAGCGGCTGCTGGAGCCGCTGGGCATGCGCCGCACCAGCTACGCCGCGACCGAGCCGTACGTACGCGGCTACGTCGTCCACCCCTGGACCGGCGTGCTGCGCGAGGAGCCGCGCACCGACACCGGCGCGATGGCCCCCGCCGGGCAGCTCTGGTCGACCGTCGAGGACCTCGCGGTATGGGCCGCGTTCCTCGCCGACCCGGACCCGGACGTCCTCGCCCCGGCGACGCTGGCCGAGATGTGCGCCCCGGTCGTCATCAGCGATCTCGACGCCTGGACCACCGGGCACGGCCTCGGCCTGGAGCTGATGCGCCACGGCGAGCGGGTGTACGTCGGCCACGGCGGCTCGATGCCCGGCTACCAGGCGCACCTCATCGTGCACCGGCCCAGCCGCACCGGCAGCGTCGTCTTCGGCAACGCGTACACGCTGCACGGCACCAGGACGTCGGAGCTCAACCAGCGCCTGCTCAGCGGCGTACTGGACGCCGAGCCGGTGCGCCCGGCGCCGTGGCGCGCGGCGGTGCTCGCCGAGCCGCACGAGCTGGAAGGCGCCTGGTGGTGGATGGGGCGCGAGTTCGCCGCCCGCTACGACGCGGTCGCGGGCGAGCTCGTCGTCAGCCCGGTGACCGTGCCCGCGACGCCGTGGCGCTTCACCACCGACGGCGCCGACCTGTGGCGCTGCCACAGCGGCAGCAACGACGGCGAGCTGCTCCGGGTCCGCCGCGACCCCGACGGCACCCCGGTCGAACTCGACATCGCCACCTTCCTCCACACCCGCCGCCCCTGACCGCGGCCCGGGTTCGAGTTGCCGGGCAATCGGGCGTATCTTGGCCGCCCGAGTGCCCGGCAACTTCAACGCGATCTTGAGGGACCGGGACCGGCGGGTCAGTCCTCGGCGGGGGTGGTGACGAAGTCGATGAGGCGTTCCACCGAGTTGACCAGCGGGGTCTCCAGGTCGTGGTAGGTGTTGACCCGGCCCAGCAGGCGGCGCCAGAACCGGGCCGGGTGGTCCACGCCCAGCGCGGCGCAGACGCCCTCCTTCCACGGCTGCCCGTGCGGCACCACCGGCCACTCCTCGATGCCCAGCCGGGACGGCTTCACCGCCTGCCACACGTCCACGTACGGATGCCCGGCCACCAGCGCGTACCGGCTGTCCACCGCCGCCGCGATCCGCGCCTCCTTCGTGCCGGTGACCAGGTGGTCCACCAGCACGCCCAGCCGCCGCCCCGGCCCGGGGGCGAACCGGTGCACCTCGGCAGCCAGATCGTCCACCCCGTGCAGCGGCTCCACCACCACGGCCTCGGCCCGCAGGTCGTCGCCCCAGATCCGCTCCAGCAGCTCGGCGTCGTGCACGCCCTCGACCCAGATCCGGCTCGCGCGGGCCACCTGGGCGCGCGTCGGCGCCGCCGCGACCGAGCCCGAGGCGGTACGCCGGGGTGCCACCGCCCCGGCGGACGGCTTCGGGCGGCGCAGCGTGACCACGGCGCCCTCCAGCAGGAAGGCGGCCGGTTCCAGCGGGAACAGGCGGCGCTTGCCGTGCCGGTCCTCCAGCACCACCAGGCCGTGCTCGAAGCCCACGATCTCGCCGCAGAAGCCGCTGTCGGCGTCCTCCACCACCAGTCCCGGCTCCGCGTCGTGCTCGGGCACGACCCGGCGCGGGGAGTTGCGGTGGAATCCGGACAGCACATCGTCGCCGTAGCGCATGGGTCGGCACCTTAGCCGCAGCGGAGCGGCCGCGCGGCATGACGCGCCGGTTCGGGACAAACCCGTGGTGCTGCACGTACGCTGGTCGGCATGTCCCCCGCAGCGCAAGCGGTGACCCTGACCGCGCGCCGGTCCGCCCGGTTGGTGACCTGGGCCCGCGCGTGGCGCGCCGGCCTGGTCTCCTTTGACGAGATCGTTGACGACCTCACCGCCGAGGAAGAGCAACACGTACGCGACCTGCCCGGCACCTGGCGGGAAGAGGTCGAACTGCGCGAGGCGCTGCCCGTGCTCGCCAAGCTGCACCCCGACGAGATCCGGCTGGTCCTGCCCGCCCCCGGCGACCCGCGCGGGCTGCCCGGCCCCGGCCCGTTCACCAGCCACGCACTGCTGGCCGGGGAGGGCGTCATCGCCAGCAGGCTCGGGCTGGTGCCGGAGGCCCGCCAGCACGTGTCCGGCTCCGGGGTCAGCTTCACCACCGTGGTGTGGCGGGCCTTCGAGCTGCCCGAGGCACCGGCGGGGTACCAGATCGGGGTACGGGAGGCCGACGGGGCGCTGAGCATCGCGCTGACCGAGACGACCAGCCGACTGGTCCGGCTCGACGTGGCGCAGTGGCGCCCCGAGCTGGCCGGGGCGCTGGCGGCGCTGCGCAAGCCGGACTCGGAGACGGACCTGCCGCCGGGGTACGACCCGCGCGCCCGGCGCCTGTACGCCCGCGCCTGCGTCGTCGACCGGGTGCTGTCGCTGGCCGGGCAGGCCGCCCCGGGCGGGGCGCTGAACAGCCACGAGGCGCAGCAGCGGGACGAGGCCCTGCGGCCGCTGGCCGTGGCCTGCCGCAACGCGCTGGTGGCGGCCTGCAACTCCCCCTTCGGGGCGTGACAACGCCGCCCAGCTGCCCTGGCCCGCCCCGTTCCCGCTCCGCCTTGAATTGACGCTGGCCTATCTAGAAGACGGATCCCGACGATCCGTGCTCTGGATAGGCCAGCGTCTATGCCAAGCCACTGGATAGGCCAGCGTCTATTACGGGCGGCGGCGGCGGGGGCGGCGGCCCCGTCGGTCAGATCTCGTCGGTCAGGTCCGCCACGGAGTTGACCACGCGGGACGGCAGGTACGGGTAGCGCTCCAGGTCCGACTTCGTGGAGATGCCGGTCAGCACCAGGATGGTGTGCAGCCCGGCCTCCAGGCCGCAGAGCACGTCGGTGTCCATCCGGTCGCCGATCATCGCGGTCGACTCCGAGTGCGCCCCGATCCGGTTCAGCGCCGAGCGCATCATCATCGGGTTCGGCTTGCCCACGAAGTACGGCTCGATCCCGGTCGCCTTGGTGATCAGCGCCGCCACCGAACCCGCCGCGGGCAGCGCGCCCTCGTTCGACGGGCCGGTCGCGTCCGGGTTGGTGCAGATGAACCGCGCGCCCTTGTTGATCAGCCGGATCGCGGTGGTGATCGCCTCGAAGCTGTAGTTGCGGGTCTCGCCCAGCACCACGTAGTCGGGGTCGAAGTCGGTCATGATGTAGCCCGCCGCGTGCATGGCCGTGGTCAGGCCCGCCTCGCCGATGACGTACGCGCTACCGCCGGGCCGCTGGTCGGCCAGGAACTGCGCGGTGGCCAGCGCCGACGTCCAGATCGCGCTCTCGGGCAGGTCGAAGCCGAGCCGGGTCAGCCGGGCCTGGAGGTCGCGCGGGGTGTAGATCGAGTTGTTGGTCAGCACCAGGAACGGCACCCCGGCCGCACGCAGCCGCCCGATGAACTCCGGCGCGCCGGGCACCGGCTCGCCCTCGTGCACCAGTACGCCGTCCATATCGGTGAGCCAGGCGGCGATCGGCTTGCGCTCGGTCATCGGGTTACCTTTCTCGAACTGCCCGTGCGGGCGGCGGGCAGCAGTTGCTGGGGCAGACGTCCCAGTGACCGAGGGTACCGAGCGCGGCGCGCGGCTGCGTGCCGGGCTCCATCCGTTCCAGCACCAGTTCCCGCACCATCGCGACGAAGCGCGGATCGGCGCCGGGGGTGCCCGCGCGGGCGAAGCCGAGCCCGAGCTGGCGCGCGGTCGCCGCCGCCTCCTCGTCGAGGTCCCAGAGCACCTCCAGGTGGTCGGAGACGAACCCGATCGGGCTCACCACCACCTGGGTCACCCCCTCCTTGGCCAGCACCTTGAGGTGGTCGTTGACGTCGGGCTCCAGCCACGGGATGTGCGGGGCGCCGGAGCGGCTCTGCCACACCAGGTCCCAGGCCAGCCCGGGGGCGCCCCGCGCGGCGACCAGGCGGGCGGTCTCGCGCAGCTGCGCCTCGTACCGGCCGCCGGTGGGACCGCTGGACTCGGCCATCGACACCGGGATCGAGTGCGCCGTGAAGACCAGCCGGGTGGTGGCGTGCGCGGCGACGTCCAGGCCCGCCAGCGCCCGCGCGACCGCGTCGGCGAACGGCTCGACGTACCCGGGATGGTCGTGGAAGTGCCGCAGCTTGTCCACGACCGGCGCCCGCGGCCCGACCGCGGCCCGCGCCGACGCGATGTCCTGCAGATACTGCCGGCACGACGAGTACGACCCGAACCCGCTGGTCGCCAGCGCGACCGCCCGCTGGATCCCGTGATCGCGCATCTGCGCCAGCGTGTCGGCCAGCATCGGCCGCCAGTTCCGGTTCCCCCAGTACACGGGCAGGTCCACCCCGTTGGCCGCGAAGTCCCCCCGGATCGCGGCCACCAGCTCCCGGCACTGCGCGTTGATCGGCGACACCCCGCCGAACCGCTGATAGTGCTCAGCCACCTCAGCCAGCCGCTCCGGCGGCACCCCCCGACCCCGAGTCACGTTGTGCAGAAACGGCAACACCTCATCCGGGTGCTCCGGCCCCCCAAACGACAGCAGCAAAAAGCCGTCATACATGCGAAAAGCCTAGATCCCGCCCCACCTGCCCCGCACCCGCCCCCATGCCCCTGTGGACAACCCCACCCCGGCACCGTGATCAGCGCGGCGGAAAGGCGCGGGCCCGGCCGCCCGTGGTGGGGTGGCCGGGCCCGCGGCGGGCAGGCGGGGTCAGGCGCCGGTGGCGTGGTAGCCGCCGTCGACGTGGATGATCTCGCCGGTGGTGGCCGGGAACCAGTCGGACAGCAGGGCGAGCACGGCCTTGGCGGTCGGCTCGGTGTCGGCGAGGTCCCAGCCCAGCGGGGCACGGTCGGACCAGGACTCCTCGAACGCCTTGAACCCGGGGATCGACTTGGCGGCCATGGTACGCAGCGGGCCGGCCGACACCAGGTTGGTGCGGATGCCCTGCTCACCAAGGTAGCGCGCCAGGTAGCGGGAGGTGGACTCGAGACCGGCCTTGGCCACGCCCATCCAGTCGTACACGGGCCAGGCGACGGTGGCGTCGAAGGTCAGGCCGACCACCGAACCGCCGCGCTGCATCAGCGGCAGCGCGGCCATGGCCAGCGCCTTGTACGAGTACGTCGACACGTGCACCGCCGTGGCCACGTCCTCCCACGGCGTCTCCAGGAAGGTCCCGCCCAGCGCGGTCGCCGGGGCGAAGCCGATCGAGTGGACCACGCCGTCGAGGCCGTCGACGTGCTCGCGCACCTTGTCGGCCAGGCCGGTCAGGTGCTCGGTGTTGGTCACGTCGAGCTCGATCACCGGGGCGGCCTGCGGCAGCCGCTTGGCGATCCGCTCGACCAGCGACAGCCGCCCGAAGCCGGTGAGCACGACCGTGGCCCCCTGCTCCTGGGCCAGCTTCGCGACGTTGAACGCGATCGACTGCTCCGTGATCACCCCAGTGACCAGGATCCGCTTGCCTTCCAGCAGCACGTCTCTTACTCCTCTACTCACATCTGTTGTTGATCACGGCACCAAGGTGGTGACACACCGTCGAACACGTCCATAAGTTCATGATCAACGGGAATGGGGTCGGGCCGGGCCGGGCGGGCCGGGGCGTCAGTGGCCCATGCCGAGGCCGCCGTCGACCGGGATGACGGCGCCGGTGATGTAGCCGGCGGCGTCGCTCGCCAGCCAGGTGACCACGCCCGCGACCTCGTCGACCGCGGCGATGCGGCCCGCCGGGATGGCCTTGCGGATCTCGGCCTTGCGGTCGTCCGTGAGCTTGTCGGTCATGTCGGTCTCGATGAAACCGGGGGCGACCACGTTGGCCGTGATGTTGCGCGAGCCCAGTTCGCGGGTGACCGAGCGGGCCACACCGACCAGCCCGGCCTTGCTCGCGGCGTAGTTGACCTGGCCCGCGCCGCCGTACAGCCCGACGACCGAGGAGATGAAGATCATGCGGCCCCAGCGCCCGCGCACCATCTTGGTGGCGGCGCGGCGCGAGCAGCGCCAGGCGCCGGTCAGGTTGGTGTCCAGCACCCGCGTGAACTGCTCCTCCGACATGCGCATCAGCAGCGTGTCGTCGGTGATGCCCGCGTTGGCGACGAGCACCTCGACCGGGCCGAGTTCGTTCTCGACCGTCGTGAAAGCCGCGTCGACCGCCTCGGAGTCGGTGACGTCGCAGGTGACGCCGAGGATCTCCGGCGCGAGCGCGGGGTCGAAGCTGCCCCGGTGCGTGATCGCCACCCGGTCGCCCTGCTTGACGAAAGCCTGCGCGATCGCCAGGCCGATACCCCGGTTGCCGCCGGTGACCAGGACGGTGCGTGCCACGGTTACTCCTTCTCGCGTCAGTGTCTTCGGCCTGAGCCTAGGACGCCGGTCAGGGCCTGCCGGGTACGGCCCCAGCACCAAATCCGACTAACATCTTTAGAGGAAACCTCCAAACCATGATGGCGTACCCCGACCGGGTGGACACCATCGGCATGGCGGGTCGGCCGATGCGGGACCGCCGCGCCGCTGCTGTACGATCGCTGCGGTCGGGGACTGAGCCCCGGCGGTCGGACCCCGGCTTAAGGAGGTGATCGCTATGCGAGATAGCGATCCTCCGAGTCATGCCCGGGTCCTGCGAAGCGCCACCGACTGACACGCGCTTGCCCCTGCCAGCCCTGCGGTCCACCTGACCGCTGCGGTGGGCGCCCCGCGTGCCTCGCGCCTTCGCCAGTTGTTCTTTCCCGGTCATGACTCTGAACCCGCGTGCCCCTCTGTTGCCCCGAAACGACAGCAGCCACCGGAGATTCATCATGAGCCGCTACGTAGCGCCCTTGGGCTTCACCCTTGCCGCGACCTGGGTAGGCGCCCTGTTCATCCTGCTCAGCAAGTGATCCGCTGAGCCCCGCCACGGCAGCGCCGCCGCGGCCGCACGACCGCAGTTGCCTGGCAATCGGGCGTATCACCCACCCGGGTACGCCCGATTGCCAGGCAAACGGTCAGCCTGCCACCTCAGGGCAGGCGCGAGGTCCACAGCAGACTGAGCGCGCCGGCGCCTAGGCAGCACAGCAGCGCCGCGGCACCGAACCACTGTCCGATCTCGCGCGGCACGGTCCGGTAGCCGATGGACGAGCCCATGTCCTGGTACACCTGGGTCAGCTCGGCCGCCGACGCCGCCTCGTAGAAGAAGCCGCCGGTCGTCTCGGCCAGCCCCGCCAGCGCCTGCCGGTCCACCGGCACCCGCTGCAGCTGACCGGCGATGTCGACCACGCCGGCGTCGGTGCCGAACGCGATCGTGGTGACCGGCACGTTCGCCTCCACCGCGGCCGCCGCCGCCTCGTCGATCGAGCGCCCGTACGTCCGGTACCCGTCCGACAGCAGCACGATCCGCGCCGGCGGCGGCTCGTCGGCGCCGTTGTCGGGCACCGACCGGATCGCGTCCAGCGCCGTGAACACCGCCTCCCCGGTCGCGGTCGCCTCGGCCAGCTGCAGCCCGTCGACGGCCTCGCGTACCGCCGCCCGGTCCTTGGTCGGCGCCACCAGCACGTTGGCCGACTTCGCGAAAGACACCAACCCCAGGTTGTACGAGACCGGCAGCTCGTCCACGAACGACTTGGCCGACTCCTGCGCCGCCTCGATCCGGGTCGGCGCCACGTCGTCGGCCTGCATGGACAGTGACACGTCGATGGCCAGGATCACGGTCGCCCGCTCCAGCGGCTCCTCGGTCTGCACCGACGGCCGCGCCAGCGCGGTGACCAGTGCGAACAGCCCCAACAGGAACAGCCCGGCGGCCACGTGGCGGCGCCAGCCCAGCCCGCGCGGCACCAGCGAGCGCAGCAGCTCCAGGTTGCTGAACGGCACCGCGGTGTCGCGGCGCCACCGGCGCAGCAGGTGCCGCCCCAGGTACGCCGCGGCCAGGCCCAGCACCGGCAGCAGCGCCAGCAGCCACCCCGGCGACAGGAACGTGATCATCGGCTGCCTCCCCCGGTCCGGCGGTGCCGCTGCGCGGCCACGAAGCGCACCAGGTCCAGCAGCCAGTCCGAGTCGGTACGCAGCCGCACCTGCCGCGCCCCCGCCGCCCGGATCGCGGCGGCCACCCGTTCGCGCTGCGCGGCGGCGGCCACCCGGTAGCGCTCACGCAGCCGCGCGTTGCCGGTCTGCACCTCGTGCCGCCGGCCGGTCTCCGGATCGACCAGCTCCAGCACGCCCGCGTCGGGCAGCTCCAGCTCGCACGGGTCCAGCACCTCGATCGCCAGCACCTCGTGCCGTACCGCCAGCTTGCGCAGCGGCCAGCCCCACCGCTCCGGCGGATCGAGGAAGTCCGAGACCACCACCGCCAGCCCTCGCCGCCGGGGCGGACTGTTCAACGCCTCGATCAGCCCCGCCAAACCGTCCGCCGCTCGAGTCGCCGCGCGACTGGGCGTATCTTGCGAGGCCGTTGGCCCGATTGCCTGGCAACTCGAGCGGGTCGCGGCGGCCGGCCGGTCGCCGTTCGCGGCCTCGATAAGGCGTGCGACGGTGCGGAGCAGTCCTTGGGCCTCGCGACGGCCGGGCAGGGCGGGACGGCGGACCAGGTAGCCGCCGCGGGTGGCGATGACGGCGCCGACGCGGTTGCCGCCCCGTACCGTCAGATGCGTCATCGCGGCGGTGGCGGCCAGCACCAGGTCGCGTTTGAGCAGGCGGGCGGTGCCGAAGTCGAGGCTCGGCGACAGGTCCAGCGCCAGCCACGTCTCCAGCTCCCGGTCGGCGACGGTCAGCCGCACGTGCGGGACCGTGGTGCGCGCGGTGACCGGCCAGTCCATCCGGCGCACGTCGTCGCCGGTGCGGTACTCCCGCGACTCCCCCGCCTCGCTGCCCGGCCCCGGCAGCAGCCCCAGGTAGTCGCCCTGCAGCAGCCCGTCCAGGCGCCGGTTGACCAGCAGCTGCAACCGGCTGAGCGCCGCCGAGCCGGTGTCGCCCGCGGCCGGGGCGGCCGTGCCGGTCATGTCGCCTGCTGGCGCGGCGCGACCGCGGGCAGCGGCACCGCCGACAGCACCCGGTCGACCACGTAGTCGGCGGGCACCTCGTCGGCGAGCGCGTCGTACGACAGCACCAGCCGGTGGCGCAGGATGTCCGGGGCGATGTCCTGCACGTCCTGCGGCAGGGCGTAGTCGCGCCCGCGCAGCAGCGCCAGCGCGCGGGTCGCCCGGACGAGGCCGAGCGAGGCGCGCGGGCTGGCGCCGTACTGGATCAGCCGGGCGACGTCGGGCATGCCGTGCTCGCCGGGGTCGCGGGTGGCCAGCACGAGCCGTACCGCGTAGTCGACCAGGGCGTTGTGCACGAACACCTGGTCGGCCCGTTGCTGCAGGCCGACCAGGTCGGTGGTGGTCAGGATGGGGGCCGCGCGCGGCGGCGTCACCCCCATCCGGTACACGATCTCGCGCTCCTCGACGTCGGTCGGGTAACCCACCAGCACCTTGAGCAGGAAGCGGTCGCGCTGCGCCTCCGGCAGCGGATACACCCCCTCCTGCTCGATCGGGTTCTGCGTCGCCATCACCAGGAACGGATCCGGTACGGCATGGGTCCGGCCGCCCAGCGACACGTGCCGCTCGGCCATCACCTCCAGCAGCGCCGACTGCACCTTCGCCGGCGCCCGGTTGATCTCGTCGGCGAGCAGGAAGTTCACGAACACCGGCCCCAGCTCGACGTCGAACGTCTCGCTGCTGGCCCGGTAGATCCGGGTGCCGACGATGTCGGCGGGCACCAGGTCCGGGGTGAACTGCACCCGCGCGAACGAGCCGCCGACGACCGTCGCGAGCGTCTCCACGGCCAGCGTCTTGGCCACCCCCGGTACGCCCTCCAGCAGGCAGTGCCCGCGCGCCAGCAGGGCCACGAACATGCGCTCGACCAGCCGGTCCTGGCCGACGATCACCTTCTTCACCTCGAACAGGGCCCGTTCGAGGTGGGTGGCGTCCTGGGCGGGACTGACCGGCGCCGCCACGGTCGGCGGCGGCGGGATGTCGACGGGGTCGTCGTAGGTGGTCGGGTGCACCACGGCTCCTTACATGCTGTCCGGACGCGGTCCAGCCGCCCGCCGGCCGCGCCGTACCAGCGGCTGGGGCCCAGCCTGGCACGTCAAGCCGACGTATGCGGCAAATACGTGTGAAAACCGCTTATGACAGCATCACAGACACTGATCTTTCCGGTCCGGGATTTCATCCGAATGGATGCGCTCCGCGCTCTTCCCTCGGCGCCCGGCGCGTGGTTAATATTTCGGCGTTGCCGGGCGGCTTCCCCCGTGGCCGCCCGGCACGCCAAACACCTCGGCCGAGCCCCGCTCGGCCGTTTCGCATTTCCACCCAGCCCCAGCCCCAGCCCCTGCGCCATCACCCCAGCCCAGCGCCAGGACCCGCACCAGCGCCAGGGCCAGCGCTACGGTCTGCGCCAGCGCTAGGGCCAGCGCCAGCGCTAGAACCTGCGCTAGCGCTATGGTCTGCGCCAGCGATAGAGCCAGCGGCAGCGGCAGTGCATCCAGCCCGGTGAGCCTGCCTCGGCCAGCCCGGCTGACGCCGGAGGCGGCTCGCGGAAGCGGCGAGTACCGCAGCCGGCTGCAGGACCGGAAGCGGCTCGCGGAGGCGGCTCGCGGAAGCGGCGAGAACCGCAGCCGGCTGCAGGAGTGGCGGCTGGCGGTGATCGCCGTCTGGGGTCACCACCTCGGGTCAAGGTTTCCTGATCGCCGTTTGCGGTCATAACCTCATCTGGAGACGGTCATTTTGACCGAGGAACGCGATCATCGGCCGAAACAAGCCCCAAGATCACGACTTCCGGTCACTTCGCTACGCGAACACCGGCCGAAACGCCATCTTTAGCCCCGGAACGCCGATCACCACCGGCAGCGCGCACGGAAGATCGCGACCTAGGGTCGGTTTCCTGCACACCCCGCCGCCTAAACCACCACTCCGACCGCAACCGGCGATCACTCCGCACTAGCAGCGCCCACACCGACCGAATCCGATGCGCCCGCCCCGCCGGGGCCGCCGACTTGCCCGTGCGCACGCCCCGCCGGGGCCGCCGACTTGCCCGTGCGCACGCCCCGCCGGGGCCGCCGACTTCCCGATGCGCACGCACGCCCCGCCGGGGCCGCCGACCGAATCCGGTGCGCCGCCCTGCCCGGTACGCTGCCAGCCGTGACTGAGGAAGCAGCCCCGCTGATCTGCTCGCGCAAGGGCTGCCGCGCCCCCGCCACCTGGGAACTGCGCTGGAACAACCCGAAGCTGCACACCCCCGACCGGCGCAAATCCTGGCTGGCCTGCGACGAGCACCGCGAGAACCTGTCGGAGTTCCTGTCCGTCCGAGGCTTCCTCCGCGAAGTGCTGCCCCTCCAGCCCTCTTGATCCCTCCGCACCACTGTCGCTTCCAGTCCCCCTCTTTCCCGGTCCCGCTTACCCGCCCGGCTCCGCCCGCCCGGCTCCGCCTCGCCCGCCCGATCCCGCCTCGCCTGCCCGGTCGCGCCTCCCCTGCCCGGTCGTGCTCATTCCGCCGGACCGGCGAAGGCGGTCGGCAAGACGGTCAGTGACTTCGGTGGTGGGCGGTCGGTGGGATCGGCGGTTGAAGGTGGGCGGTCGGAGGTGGGCGGGCGGAGGTGGGTGGGCGGAGGTGGGTGGTGATCGGCTCGGGGCGCTGGCCGTGACCTGATCGTCTATCGTCGAACGCGTGAGCGAGCCGTCAGCCGCACTTCCCGTCGGTGAGCCGGTGACGTCCGGCAACCCAGTGACCAGCGCCCTGGACCCGGGGCCGCAGCGGGGCTGGCACCCGGTCTCGCCCCGGCTGGCGTGGCTGGAACTGACCCGGATCGCCATCGACACCGCGCTGCTGGTCGGTGCGTGCGGGGTGGCCTGGTCGTTCCTCGGCTACCGCTGGCTGCCGGTGGCGGCGGTGGCGCTGCTGGCCCTCAACACCTTCCGCGCCGTCGTCTCGGTGCGGGCCGCCCGCTCCTACGGCTATGCCGAGCGCGAGCGCGACCTGCTGGTGCGGCACGGCCGGATGGTGCGCCACCTGTCGATCGTGCCGTACGCCCGGATGCAGTTCGTCGATGTCACCGCCGGTCCGCTGGAGCGGATGTTCGGCCTGGCCACGGTGCAGTTGCACACCGCGGCGGCGGCCAGCGACGCGACCGTGCCGGGCCTGGCCCCGGCCGAGGCGGTCCGGCTGCGCGACCGCCTGGCCGCGCTCGGCGAGAACGCCGGTGAGGGCCTGTGACCGAGCCCGGCCCGTCCGGCACGACCCCGGCCCCGCCCGGCGGCACCTCACTCGGGTCGCCCGCCGACGACCCGGGCCGCGTGCAGGACGCCACCGCGCGCTTCGGCGACCTGCGCGACGCACCGGGCGGCACAGCCCGCCCCGACAGCCTGAGCGACGCACAGGACCCCACTGCTCACCCCGATGACCTGAACGGCGCGCCTGCTGCCACGGCACACTCCGATGACCTGAGCGGCGCGCCTGCTGCCACGGCACACTCCGACGACCCGAGCGGCGCGCGGGGCGCCACGGCACGCCCCGGCGAACCCGGCGGCGGGCGGGGTGGGGCGGCGGCGGGTGGGGAGCCGCGTACGCGGTTGCATCCGCTGACGCCGGTGCTCAAGAGTGTGCGGACGCTGGCGCTGATCGTGGCTGCGGTGTCGTGGCGCGGCCTGCAGAACCTCGGGCCGGCGCACTATGCCGAGGCGCTGCTGGCGCTGCTGGTGCTGGTGCTGCTCTACTCGGCGCTGGCGTGGCGCTTCACCGGGTACGAGGTGGTGGGCCGGGAGTTGCGGGTGCACGAGGGGGTGCTGTCGCGGCGGGTGCGGGCGGTGCCGCTGGAGCGGTTGCAGTCGATCGAGGTGGTGCAGCCGCTGCTGGCGCGCCTGGCGGGCCTGGCCGAGCTGCGGCTGGACATGGCCGGGGGCGCCAAGTCGGAGGCGCCGCTGGCGTTCCTGCCGCTGGCGGAGGCGACCGCGCTGCGGGCGAGGCTGCTGGCGATGGCCGCCGCCGCGCCGGGTCACCCGCCCGCTGCGGCCGCGAGCAGCAGCGCCGACGAGCCGGCCGCCGAGGCCGAACCCGCCGACGTGTTCCGGGTCGACAACACCGACGTGCTGCGCAGTCAGCTGCTCACCCCGCCGGTGATGTTCACGCCGCTGGCGGTGCTGTTCATCGTCGGGCAGCTGATGTTCAACAGCGACTTCGGGATCTTCGCGCTGGCGAGCATGGTCACCGCGGTGGCCGGTACCGTCGGCGCGCCCGCGATGCGGGTGCTGAACTTCTGGAACTTCCGGCTGGGGCTTGCCGCCGACGGCCGCCTGCGCATCCGGCACGGGCTGCTGGAGACGCGCAGCCAGCTGGTGGCGCCGCACCGGGTGCAGTCGCTGACGGTGACCTGGCCGCTGCTGTGGCGGGCCAAGGGCTGGCTGCGGGTGACGCTGGCGGTGGCGGGTCAGCGCGGGCGCGAGCCGGGCCAGGAGAGCCGCGCCGAGACCGACCGGCTGCTGCCGGTGGCCACCGTCGACACGGCCCGGTCGCTGATTCCGCTGGCGGTGCCGGGGGTGGATCTGCTGGCGCTGCCGCTGGTGCCGGTCCCGGCCGCGGCCGGGTGGCTAGCGCCGCTGCGGCGGCAGGTGCTGCGGGCGGGGCTGCTGGACGGCGCGTTCGCCTCGGTGGACGGGCTGGCGACGCGGGTGCTGACCGTGGTGCCGTACGCGCGGATCCAGAGCGTGCGGCTGCGCCAGGGCCCGCTGCAGCGCCGGCTCGGGCTGGCCACGGTGCTGGTCGACGTGGCGGGCGGGGCACCGGCCACGGCCGCGCACCGCGAGCTGGCGCAGGCGGTCGCCTGGGCCGACGAGTTGACCGCGCGGGCGCGGGCGGCGAGGGAGGCCGGATGACGGGCGAGGACGCGCCGACGCCGTGGGTCGTCTGGCGGCAGGACGACAACGGCAACCGGTTCGTGGTGCGGCGCTGCGCGACCCGGGCCGAGGCCGACGAGCTGGCCGAGACGATGGAGGCCCGCGGCCACAAGCAGCTCTACTGGGTCGCCGAGGCCTGACCCGTCCGGAAAGGATCATGG
This sequence comes from Catellatospora sp. KI3, assembly GCF_029948125.1. GTDB lineage: Bacteria > Actinomycetota > Actinomycetes > Mycobacteriales > Micromonosporaceae > Catellatospora. The sequence goes on along the minus strand of NZ_JASAMB010000031.1, from coordinate 30,924 downwards.
TCGCGCGCGGCGCGGGCGGGCGGGGCAGGCCTTAGGCTGGGGCACATGGCTGCGCAGCTCACAGCGGGACTCACGGCGAAGGTGCAGTTGACTGTCGGTGACGCCGACACGGCCCAGGCGCTGGGCTCCGGCGACGTGCCGGTGCTCGCGACGCCGCGGGTGGTCGCGCTGGCCGAGGCGGCCACGGTCGCGGCGACGGCGCGGGCGCTGGAGTCGGGCCAGACCACCGTGGGGGTACGGGTGGAGCTCGACCACCGCGCCGCCACCCCGATCGGCCGCCTGGTGACCGCCGAGGCCCTGCTGGCGAAGGTCGACGGCCGCCGCCTGTTCTTCGAGGTGACGGTGCGCGACGGCGATACGGTCGCCGCCGAGGCGAAAGTGGAGCGGGTGCTGGTCGACCGGCACCGCTTCCTGGAGAAGGCGATGCAGCCATGACCGACTTCACCGAGGTGGCCGACGGCGTCTTCGTGCTGGTGTATCCGACGCTGCGGGTCAACTGCACCCTGATCGTCGGCGACACCGGCGCGCTGCTGGTCGACACGCTGTCGACCCGTGCCCAGGCGCGCGAGCTCGGCGACGCCGCCGCGCGGATCACCGCCAAGCCGCTGGGCCTGGTGAACACCCACTTCCACTACGACCACTGCCTGGGCAACGCCACCCTGGCCGGGCCCTCGACCCCGATCTGGGGCCACCCGGACTGCGTGCGCGAGCTGCGCGACCACGGCACCGCCTGGCAGCGGGCCTGGGAGCAGGAGCTGCTGCCCGAGGACGAGGCGCTGGCCCGCGAGGTGGGCCGTACGCCGATCCTGCCGCCGAACCGGCCGGTGCCGCACCGCGACGTGGTGGATGTGGGCGGACGGACGGTGACGCTGCAGTGGCACGGGCGCGGGCACACCGCGGGCGACCTGGTCGCCACCACCGGTTCCGTGGTGGTCGCGGGCGACCTGGTCGAGGAGGGCGCGCCGCCCGCGTTCGGCGACGCGTTCCCGCTGGACTGGCCGGAGACGCTGGCGTCGCTGGCCCGGGCCGTGCCCGCCGACGCGATGATCGTGCCGGGCCACGGAGAGCTGGTCGACACCGAGTTCCTCGGCATCGCGCACGAGGAGCTGGCCGCGCTGGACTGGCTGATCCGCGAGGCGCACGGCGACGGCGCCGACGTGGCGAAGGTGGCCGCGGCGAGCTCGCTGGCCCGCTGGGGCGGCCCGGGGCTGCGCGAGGCCGAGCTGGCGGTCCGCCGCGGCTACGCCCAGCTGGACGCATCCACGGCGAACACGCTCGGGTGACCTACTTGATGGCGTAGCCCCGCTTGAGCAGCTGGTACGCGTCGCCCTTCAAACCCTTGTCGTCGGGCACGGCGAAGTCGACCGCGTCGGCGATGCGGTTGATGGTGCAGAAGATGCCGCAGATGTGGATCACGTCGCGCACCCCCTGTTCGGTGACGCCCGCGTCGTACGCCGCCTCGACCAGCTCCGGCCCCGTCTCGTCCGGCTTGAGGGTCAGGGTCTCCAGCAGCGCGAACGCGGCCCGCAGGCCGGGGCGCAGCGGCGCGGTGCGCCAGTCGGCGAGCGCCGCCCGGGTCAGCTCCGCGCCCAGCGTCGCGTCGACGACCGCGGCGTGGCTGCCCTCGCAGAACCGGCACTGGTTGAGGTGCGACACGAACGAGGCCATCAGCTCCCGCTCGCCGATGCTCCACTCCGAGGGCCCGCGCAGCACCTGGTGCACCCACTCGGTGAACGGCTCGCCGAAGAACTCGCGCCGGTAGTGCAGGATGTGCAGGATGTCCGCCGGGGGGCGGCCGCTGGCGAGCCGGATGAGTTTGAGTTTCACCCGGTCGCTGAAGCGCCAGGATCGGGACAGGCTAGGCAACCGCACTGCGCACCGCCCCGGTCACGGCCGGGCGGGCCTGCGGCGGCACCCGGGGCGGCGAGGCGGTGGCCAGGCGGGCCTCGGCGCGGGCCAGCGCGGCCAGCCCGGCGTCGACGCGGCGCTGGCCGGCGCCCACCGACACGGCGACGGTCAGCTCGTACACCTGGTCCTCGGACCAGCCCGCGGCGAGCAGCTCCCGCACCTGCTCGTCGGTGCTGCGCCAGGCGTGTTCGCGCAGCGTGGCGACGTAGTCGCGCAGTTCCCGCGACACCTCGTCGAGTTTGGCGGCGGCGACCGCCTGGCGCACCCGCGCCGGGGTCGAACCTGGTCCTTCGAGGACCGCGTGCCGCAGCACGGCGAAAAGGTCCTCCGGGCGTGCGGATTCATCGTTTTGCAGGGGCACGAGGGCACCTTAGGTCGCGTTGGCCTTGTCCGCCAGATCCAACCACCCGGTCGCGTCCAACGGCACACCCTCGCGGGCCAACGCCGCCTGAAGCTGGGCTGTCGAGGGCGTGACCGCCAGTCCGAACAGGATGTCGGACGGCCCGTCGGCCCTGATCCGGCCGGACGGGTCGTCGCAGATGAGCACCGAGACGCCGCCGGCGGACGGCGCCGGGCAGCGCAGCAGCACCGCGCCGCTGCCGCTGGCGCGCAGCCGGCGGGCCGGCCGCAGTGGTGGAACCGTCGGGCCGTACAGGGCGGCGAGGTCGGTGCTGGAGATCAGGAGCAGGTCGGCCCGCCAGGCGAACTCCTCGACCAGCTCGCGCAGGTACGGCAGCGCCGCCGCCGGGGCCGCGCTGACGTCGGCGTCGAACAGCCGCGGCGGCCCCGGCACCTGCCAGGACCCGCGGGCGGTGACGAGCAGGTCCGGCCTGAGCAGCGACGACACTCCACACAGGATCACCTGCGTCACTGCGCCTCCCCGGCCGGTATGGGTACCGAGGCTCAGCATGGCACGCTGTTCACTGTTAGGAAACCATCGATCCGACCACCGGCTTGGTGAGCAGCGCCGAGGCGTTGCGGCCCACGCCCGGGTCGAGTGTGCGGGCCACGAAGACGGCGTGCCACACGCAGAACACCAGCACGGTCCAGATCTTGCGCGAGTTGTCGGCCGCCCCGGCCCGGTGCGCCTTGAGCAGCCCGTCGACGTAGGTCAGGTCGAGCAGGTCGTCGGCGCCGGAGGTGTGCAGCATTTCGCGGGCCCAGTCGTACATCTCGCCGGCCAGCCAGACGCGGGTGGGGGTCGGGAAGCCGAGCTTCGGGCGGTGCACGATGGCGGGCGGGACGATCCCGGCCAGGGCCTGGCGCAGCGCGTACTTGGTGGTGTGCGAGCGGGGCGGCACCTTCAGCTCGCGCGGGATCTTCGCGGCGACGTCGAACACCGCGCGGTCCAGGAACGGCACCCGCAGCTCCAGCGAGTGCGCCATCGACATCCGGTCGGCCTTGACCAGGATGTCGCCGCGCAGCCAGGTGTGGATGTCGACGTACTGCATGGTGGCGACGTCGTCGAGGCCGTCGGCGCGGGCCTGGGCGAAGTAGGGCGCGGTGATGTCGGTGTACTTCGCGGCGGCCTCGACCGCCTCGGGGCGGCGCAGCAGGCGGCGCAGTTCGGCCTCGTCGGTGAAGATGCGCGAGTTGCCGCAGAACCGCTCGGTGAGCGGGGTGGTGCCGCGTTCGAGGTAGCTCTTGCCGCGTACGCCCTGCGGGATGGCCTTGGAGATGGCGCGCAGCCCGCGGCGCATCCCGGCGGGCAGCCGGGTCACCGGGGCCAGCGACAGCGGCTCGCGGTAGATGCCGTACCCGCCGAAGAACTCGTCGGCGCCCTCGCCCGACAGCACCACGGTGACGTGCTCGGCGGCGGTCTGGGCCACGTGGTAGAGCGGGACCAGCGACGGGTCGGCGACCGGGTCGTCCAGGTGCCAGACGATGCGCGGCAGCGCCTTCATCATGTCCTGCGCGGTGATCTTCGTCGGGATGGTGGTGACGTCCAGGGCCCGCGCCGAGTCCTGGGCCACCTCGATCTCGGAGTAGCCGGGCACGTCGAAGCCGACGGTGAAGGTCAGGATCTCCGGGTTCCACTCCCGGGCCAGGGCGACCACGGCGGTGGAGTCGATGCCGCTGGACAGGAAGGCGCCGACAGGCACGTCGGAGCGCATGTGCAGCCGTACGCTCTCGCGCAGCGTCTCGCGGATCTCGGCGAACAGCCGCTGCTCGTCGGAGACCGGGGTCGGGCGCAGCACCGGGCGGAACCAGCGGCGCACGGTCAGCTCCCCGCCGGTACGCGCCCCCGGGTCGGCCCCCGGCCGCCAGGTCAGGCACTCCCCCGAGCCGATCCGCTCGATGCCCCGGTGCAGGGTGTGCGGCTCGGGGACGTACTGGAAGGTCAGCAGGTGCGACAGCTCGACCGGGCCGATGCCCGCGTTGCCGGCGGTGGCGCTGGCCGCGAACGGCAGCAGCGACTTCTTCTCGCTGGCCAGGTACAGGCCGTCGACGGTCTGCAGGTAGTGCATGGGCTTGATGCCGAACGGGTCGCGGGCGCCGAACGCGACCCGCTCCTGCCGGTCCCAGATGACGAAGGCGAACATGCCGCGCAGCCGGTCCAGCACCGCCTCGCCCCAGTAGTGGTACCCCGCCACGACAGTCTCACCGTCGCCGAGCGTCGCGAACGGGGCGCCGAACTCGGCGGCCAGCTCCTCGCGCAGCTCGACGTAGTTGTAGATCTCGCCGTTGAAGGTGAGCACGTACCGGCCGGGCTCGGCCCCGTCGACCGCCGACTCGGCGGGGGGCCAGGGCAGCGGCTCCTTGGAGAACTCGACGTCGATGATGGCCAGCCGCTTGTGCGCGAAGATCGCGTCGCGGTCGACGACCTCCAGGCCGGTGTCGTCGGGGCCGCGGTGGTGCATCCTTTCCAGCGCCTCGGCGAGCGGTCTGGCGAAGGCATCAACCGTGGCATGGCTGCTGAAAAAGGCTAAAAGTCCACACACGTGGGCAATCATGCCACCCGCGAGCGGGCGATAGGCTTCAAACACACAAGGAGGCAGTCAGATGAACGACCAAGAGAAGAAGGGCACCGAGTCGCACGACCCCGCGTACCCGGAGAAGTTCCTTCAGTTCATGCGGTCCGGCTGGAGCGACACCGAGCTCCCGGTCACGCTCAGTGACGGCGCACCGAACCACGCCAAGCGGCGGGCGGCGCTGTCGGCGGCGTTCACCGGCGAGACGCTGGTCATCCCGTCGGGCCACGAGATGGTGCGCGCCAACGACACCGACTTCCCGTTCCGCCCCGGCAGCGACTTCGTCTACCTGACCGGCGAGCACGACCCGGAGAGCGTGCTGGTCCTGCGCCCGAACGGCGCCGGCCACGACGCCGTGCTGTACGTGCGCCCCCGCTCCCCGCGCGACACCGACGAGTTCTTCAAGGACCGCCGCTACGGCGAGCTGTGGATCGGCCGCCGCCACACGCTGCGGGAGAAGGCCACCGAGCTGGGCATCGAGACCGCCCACCTGGACACCCTGCCGGGCGTGCTGGACGAGCTGGCCCCGTCGCGCACCCGGGTGCTGCGCAACCTCGACCCCAGCGTGGACGCGGCGGTGCGGCAGACCAGCCCCGACCGCGACCGCGAGCTGGCCTACGTCATCTCCGAGATGAAGCTCGTCAAGGACGAGTGGGAGATCGCGCAACTGCAGGACGCCATCGACGCCACCATCCGCGGCTTCGAGGACGTCGCCCGGATCATCCCGGCCGACCGGCCGGTCTCCGAGCGCCTCATCGACGGCGTGTTCGGCCTGCGCGCCCGCCACGACGGCAACACGGTCGGCTACAGCTCGATCGTGGGCAACGGCGCGCACGCGGCGATCCTGCACTGGATCCGCAACGACGGGCGCACCAAGCCCGGCGAGCTGCTGCTGATGGACATGGGTGTGGAGAACCGCAACCTCTACACCGCCGACGTCACCCGCACCATCCCGGTCAGCGGCGCGTTCACGCCGCTGCAGCGCCAGGTCTACGACGTGGTGTTCAAGTCGCAGCAGGCCGGCATGGACTTCATCAAGCCCGGCGTGAAGTTCCACGACGTACACGTGACCTGCATGCGGGTGCTCGCGGAGGGCCTGTCCGACCTGGGCATCCTGCCGTGCAGTGTGGACGAGGCGATGGACAAGGACTCCGGCGTCTACCGCCGCTGGACCCTGCACGGCTTCGGCCACATGCTCGGCATCGACGTGCACGACTGCGCGCACGCTCGCAACGAGAAGTACCGCGACGGCGAGCTGGCCGAGGGCTACGTCCTCACCGTCGAGCCCGGCCTGTACTTCCAGCCCGAGGACGAGATGGTCCCGGCGGAGCTGCGCGGCATCGGCATCCGCATCGAGGACGACGTCCAGGTGACGGCCACCGGCTGCCGCAACCTCTCCGCCGGCCTCCCCCGCACCAGCGCCGACGTCGAGTCCTGGCTGGCCGCCCAGCGCGAGTCCGGCCCCCGCCTCCCCGGCTGACGCCCCCACCCACCCCGTCGATCATGAACTTATGGACGTGTTCGACGGCGTGTCTCCACCCTGGCACCGTGATCAACGAGAAGGGGCGGCCCGCCGACAGCGGGCCGCCCCTTCGCCGTCGCGCCTAGCGGGTGGTGAAGACCGCCACGGTGCGGGCCGGGACCGTGAAGGTGCCGGTGGCGGCGGTGAAGGTGGACTGGCGGACGGCCGGGTCGGCCGAGGTCGCCAGGACCGGGTGCAGGGCCAGGTGGGCGCCGCGCAGGGCGGCGACCGTCTGGGTGGTGGACGCCGGGGTCGCGTTGAACACGACCACGATCGTCTCGCCGCCCCGCTTGAGCTGCATGGTGATCACGCCGGGGGTCTCGGTGGAGCCGGACAGCGGGAAGGACACGTACCGCTGCACGTCTTCGGCCGTACCCAGGCTGAAGAGGCCGCTGGACGCGCGGACCCGCAGCAGTTCGGCGAAGCGCGCGCCCGCCAGGTCGATCGCCTGGCAGGTGGGCACCAGCGACGCGTCGGCCAGCAGCGGCCTGGCGTACGGCCACTTGCTCGAGTTGTCCGCCGCGGGCGGCAGCCCGCGCCCGAACCCGTTGCCGTCCGCGCAGTCCCACTGGATCGCGTTGAACCAGTCACCGGAGTTGAACGAGTTGCGGTCCAGCGACTTCGACCGCAGCCGGTCCGAACCGGCCGTGACGAACCCGGTGCCCTGGCTGAACACCACGGTCGACAGGGCCAGCACCTGCATCCGCGCCCGGTCCAGCGCCCCGGTGCCAGCGGGCAGCTTGTACGCCAGCGCGTCGAACAGGATCTCGTTGTCGTGCGCGTCGACGTAGGTCACCGCCTCGCCCGGCGCCCTGGTGTATCCGGCCGGCGAGCCGTTGTAATCCACCTCGGCGCCGGTCACCTCCGCCCCCGACGAGTCGGTGAAGGAGAACCCGGCCAGGTTGCCGGCCAGCCCGACCTTGATCTGGTCCTGCTGGTGCAGCAGCCGCGCCCGCTGCGCCGCCGCGTTGCCGTTCACGGCGTCGCCGTTGGGGTCGGTGAACAGCCCCGAGGCGAAGCCCTGGATGCGCGGGTTGTCGTCGAACGGGCCGCCGCCGCGGACCGCGTCGCGCAGCCGGTCGTTGAAGGTGCCGATGCCGGTACCGGCCATCTCGGCCTGGGTGGCCTGGACGAACCGGGCGTTGTTCGCGACCTCGCCGAAGTTCCAGCCCTCGCCGTAGAGCAGGACCGCCTTGCCGTCCACCCCGTCACGGGACACGGTGAGCTTGTCCAGCGCGGCCCGCACGTCGAGCAGGTTCTGCTTCGGGTGGTGGCCCATCAGGTCGAACCGGAAGCCGTCCACCTTGTACTGCTTGGCCCAGGTGACGACCGAGTCGACGACGAGCTTGCCCATCATCGTGTGCTCGGGCGCGGTGTTGGCGCAGCAGGTGGAGTTGGCGACGGTGCCGTCGTCGAGCAGCCGCTGGTAGTAGCCGGGCACGATCTGGTCCAGCACCGAGTGCGGGTCGGTGCCCGCGGCCGAGGTGTGGTTGTAGACCACGTCCAGGACCACGCGCAGGCCCGACTTGTGGATGCCGTCCACCATGGACCGGAACTCGGCATTGCGCGCCGTACCGGTCGGATCGACGGCGTAGCCGCCCTCGGGCACGGTGTAGTGCAGCGGGTCGTACCCCCAGTTGTAGCCGTCGGTGGCCGCGACCGCGCCGACGCACTCCTGCTGGGTCTGCGCGTCACGGGGCAGCGACGGCAGGTCGCAGGCGGGCTGCTGCTGGTCGGCGCGCAGCTCGGGGATGGTGGCGAAGTCGAACACCGGCAGCAGGTGCAGGTGGGTGACCCCGGCCTGAGCCAGCGACTTCAGGTGCTTCATCCCGGCGGTGGACGGGTCGGTGAAGGCGGCGTAGGTGCCGCGCTTACCGGCCGCGACCGTGTCGTCGGCGACGGAGAAGTCCCGCACCGACAGCTCCTGGATCTGCGCCCGGCCCGTGTACGACGGGCTGCGCACCGCCCCGGCGGGCAGCGTCGTGCCCAGATCCACCAGCAGGCTGTGCGTCGAGTTCGCCGCCAGCGCCACCGAGTACGGGTCGGTCACCGAAGCCGTGACCACCTGCTTCGTGGCAGGCTGCCACGCGGTCACCTTGAACCGGTAGTACTTGCCGGTCCAGCTCGCCGGACCCGACGCCTTCCACACGCCGGTGGCGTCGTCGCGGTCCATCTCGACGGTCTGCGGCTGCGCCGACGGGTTGTCGAACAGCTCCAGCGCGACCTGCGTGGCCGTCGGCGCCCACACCGACACGCTCGCCTTGCCCTTGCCGACGACCGGCCCGAGGACGGCCTTGGCCGCACCGGCGTACACGTCGTCGAGCGCGCCCGGGATCTGCACCCCGGTCGCCGAGATCAGCTTGCCGGTGTGGTCGCTCTCGGTCACCACGAGCTGCCCGCGCAGCGCCGCCTTGACCGCGGCCAGGTCCGCCCCGGTCAGCCCGAACGCGCCGTACGCCCACAGCTGCGGGAACGCCTGGCGCTGCCGCTCGGTCAGCCAGCCGCGCGCGGCCAACCGGATCCGGGTGAAGTCGCCGGCGATCGCCCCGTCCACCACCGACAGCCCGCCGTGCGGGGCCGCCAGCAGCTCGTAGACGTGCCCGTCGGTGTCGCGCTTGTTCCAGGCGACGGTGCCCCGGTCGATCCACTGCGCGTACGACTTCGTCAGATCGATGTCGAGCGCGGCGGCCTTCTCGCCCGGACGCAGGTACTTCTGCTGACCGGACAGCATCCAGACCTCGTGCCCACTCTTGGCGAAGTCGAGCCGCTGGTCGCTGGGCAGGTCCTTCTCGTCGCCCCGGTGCACGATGTAGTTCAGCCCGGTCGCCCCGTCGACCAGCGGCACCCGCCAGTACGCGCCGTACGCGTCGGTGCCGGTCGGCAGCATCGGGCTGCCCCAGTCCACCGGGTCGGCGTTGCCGTCCCACAGGTGCAGGCCCCAGCCGGTGTAGTTCCCGTCCTCGCGGCGCAGGTGCAGCACCGCGGTGTGCTCGGCGGCGGCCCGGGTCGGGTGCACGGCCGCGTCACCGGACGCGATCCACGCCTCACCGATGCCCATGTCCACAGCCTGGTCCGCGCCGGGGTCCTTGGCGTCCCCGTTGTGGATGATGAAGTTGACCGACTTCGTCGGGTCGCCGACAGGCACGTTCCAGTATGCGCCGAACGCGTCGGTGCCGTCCGGCTGCCGCGGGCTGCCCCAGTCGGTGCCCGCCCCGGACGCCAGGCCGTCGCCCCACAGGTGCAGGCCCCAGCCGGAGTACGCCCCGTCGGGGCGCTTGTAGTGGATGCTGACGTGCCCGGTGGCCGCCGCGAGCGAGGAGTACACCGCCGCGTCGCCGGACTTCAGCCAGATCTCGCCGACCCGGCTGGGGTCGAAGCTGCGGTCGGCCTCGACGTCCTTGGCACCGGACCCGTCGACCACCAGGAAGCCGACGTTGGTCGCGCCCGGCTTGACCTTCACCCAGGCGAACCGGCCGTACGCGTCCTCGCCCGCGAAGGGCTGGCCCTGCGGCCACGGGTGCTGACTGTCGCTGTCACCCCAGGTGTAGACGCCCCAGGGGGCGTAGTCGCCGTCGCCGCGCTGGTAGTGCACCAGCACGTACTCGCGCTGCGCGGCCTGCTGCGGGGAGGCGACCGTGATCGCCGAGGTGGCGGCCGCGGTGCGGCCCTCGCTGTCGCGGACGACGGCCTTGTAGTGCACCGCCGTGCCGCCGGCCAGCCCGGTCAGGTCGTGCTGGACCGTGTACGGCGCGTGCGTCGCGGTGCCGAGCACCTTCCAGGCACCGGTGCCGGCCTGCGCCGCGAACGTCACCGTCGCGGTCGGGTCGCCGCTGACCTGCGCGGTGACCGTGGCCAGGGTCGCCACGGCGGCACCGTCGGCCGGGGCCGCGATCGAGACCTGGGGCGCGCCGGCGGACGGCAGCGGCCGGTCGGCCCGCAGCACCACGCTGGACAGCGCCGGGACCTCGATCGTCAGCTTGCCGTCGGCCCCGGCGGCCGGACCGGCGCCGATCGCCGGGTAGATCTTCCCGAAGCTCGCGCCGGGGGTCGCCGTGTCGACGGTGACGGTGCGGGCCTCGGTGGCCGAGTTGGTCGCCACCACGTACTCGACGCGCTCGCTCGGCAGGATGCGGGAGAAGGCGAAGACGCCGTCCCCGGCGTGCCGGGTGAGCTGGACGCCCTCGCGCAGGGCCGGGTGCGCCTTGCGCAGCGCGGCCAGGTCGGCGATGGCGCGGTAGAGCGGGTGGGTGGTGTCGTACTGGTCGACCGCGTGGGTGCGGTCGGTGCCGAGCAGGTCGTCGTCGAGGTAGTCGGCGGCCTGGCTGGCGAACATGTCCTGGCGGGCGTCCTTGTCGCCGCCCGCGCCGGTGAAGCCCTGCTCATCACCGGAGTAGACGACGGGCTGGCCCCGGGTCAGGAACATCAGCTCGTGGGCGAGCCGGTCGCGCAGCAGCGCGCTGTCGGCGTCCGCGCCGCTGCTGCGGATGAACGTGCCGATGCGGCCCATGTCGTGGTTGCCCAGGAAGGTGGGCAGGCTGCTCGCGTCGGTGCCGCGGCTGGTGTACGCGCCGTCGGCGGCGTACAGGTCGGCCAGGCCCTGGCCGGAGCCGCCGGTGACGAAGCCCTGCGCGGCGGCCTGGAAGCCGAAGTCGAGCGTGGCGGGCAGCTGACCCTGGCGCACGAAGCTGGAGGTGATCGCCGGGTCGGCCGAGTAGACCTCGCCGAACATGAAGAAGTCCGGCTTGCCGGCCTTCGCCGCCGCTCGGGCGATGCCCCGGCTGAACTGCGGCCAGAAGTCCATGTCGACGTGCTTGACGGTGTCTAGCCGGTAGCCGTCGATGCCGGTCTGCGAGATCCAGTCGCTGTAGATCTTCGTCATGCCCCGCACGACCTCGGGCCGCTCGGTCCACAGGTCGTCCAGGCCGGAGAAGTCGCCGTAGGTGCTGTTCTCACCGGAGAACGTGGAGTTGCCCCGGTTGTGGTACATGGTCGGGTCGTTGAGCCAGCCGGGCACCTTCACCTTCGCGTCGGCCGGGCTGGCGAACGTCGGCGTGTACGGGAACGACGCCCCGCTCACCGCCGGGAAGCCCTTGCCGCCCGCCGCGTAGTTGGCGTCCTCGAAGCTGCGCCCCTGCGCGTCGGTGTACGGGCTGGTCTTCTTGTCCACGTACGAGTACTGGTTCTCCTCGTACTTGATGACGTCGGCCGTGTGATTGACGATCACGTCGAGGTAGATCTTGATGCCCCGCTGGTGCGCGAGCTTGACCAGCTTCTTCAGGTCCGCGTTCGTCCCGAAGTGCGGGTCCACCTGGGTGAAGTCGGTGATCCAGTAGCCGTGGTACCCGGCCGAGGCGTCCGCGCCCGTGCCCTGCACCGGCCGGTTCTTGAACACCGGCGCCAGCCAGATCGCCGTGGTGCCCAGGCCCTGGATGTAGTCGAGCTTGTCGATCACGCCGGCCAGGTCGCCGCCGTGGTAGAAACCCTTGTCCGCCTTGTCCAGGCCGGTGCGGAGCCGGTCGCCGGCCAGTCCGCCCCTGTCGTTGCGCGGGTCGCCGTTGGCGAACCGGTCGGGCAGTACGAAGTAGAACTGCTCGGCCCGGCGCGCGGCGGACGAGCCAGCCGCGGCGGCCAGGGCGGCGTCGGTGGGTTCGTCGCTGAACCAGACCTCGCCGGCCTCGGTCCACTGCCGGGCGGGGTCGTTCAGCGCGCGGATCACCACGATCGGCGCGGCGCCGACGAGCAGCGCGAGGAGTCCTATCAGGAGGTAGCGGCCGTGCCGTGAGGTGCGGCGGTGCACCGCCGCCACGGCACGCGCGGCCAAGGCGCGAAGGGGTGTCATGGGGGCTTCTTCCGTGTGGGTATCGAGGGTCACACGAGCATCAGGCGCAACATACGGGTAACTGAAATGTTTCCGCAAGAGGTTGCAAGATATGACAGCACCCGGCAACTGAGCGCAACGACATCCACCGCCGCAGGCAAAAGGAAGGGCCCCTTCTTATCGCTTAGCGACGTAGAAGGGGCCCTTCTTAACGGAGCCGAGGTCAGAGCACGTCGTGGCCGGGGTGGTCGGCGTCGCCGACGTCGACCCGGCGCGGCCCGCTCGGGATCACGCCGAGCCTGCCCGCCTGGTAGTCCTCGAACGCCTGGATCAGCTCGGCCTTGTTGTTCATCACGAACGGTCCGTACGCCGCGACCGGCTCGCGGATCGGCTGACCCCCCAGGATCAGTACGTCCATCCCGGCCGCGTTGCGGCTGTCCTGGGTCGGGTCGGCCGTCACGGTGATCACGTCACCGGCCCCGAACACGGCCAGGTTGCCCAGCTTGACCGGCCGCTTCTCCTCACCCACGGTGCCCGCACCCGCCAGGGTGTAGACGAGGGCGTTGAAGTCGGCCCGCCAGGGCAGCCGCAGCTGGGCACCCGGCGCCAGCGTGGCGTGCACCAGCGCGATCGGCGTGTGGGTGATGCCCGGCCCGCTGTGTCCGCCCACGTCACCGGCGATGACGCGCAGCAGCACGCCGCCGTCCGGGGAGCTGAGCAGCGACACCTGCCCGGCCCGGATGTCCTGGTAGCGCGGCGGCGACATCTTCTGCCGCGCGGGCAGGTTGACCCACAGCTGGAATCCGTGGAACAGTCCACCTGATACCACAAGCTCCTCTGGCGGGGCTTCTATGTGGAGAAGTCCGCTTCCGGCAGTCATCCACTGGGTGTCGCCGTCGCTGATCAGCCCGCCGCCACCGTGCGAGTCCTGGTGGCGGAAGGTGCCGTCGAGCAGGTACGTGACGGTCTCGAAGCCGCGGTGCGGGTGCCACGGCGTGCCCTTCGGCTCGCCGGGCGCGTACTCCACCTCGCCCATCTGGTCCATGTGGATGAACGGGTCGAGGGCGCGCAGATCCACGCCCGCGAAGGCGCGGCGCACCGGGAACCCCTCGCCCTCGAAGCCGGATGGGGCGGTGGTGACGGAAGTGACCTGACGGGGCACGGCCGCCGCACCGGGCTCGGGGACCCGGGGCAGCACTAGCAGGTCGTCCACGGTGACAGCGGGCATCACTTGCCTCCTCTAGTCGTTTACGTCTTGCACAATAGTTGAACCGTCAACGACTCTCCACCATTCCCAGCCCCGAGTTGTCGGCGCCACACGCAGAACCTCCGCGCGGCGCCAGAGTGAGCGGGGTCAGGCGGGTGGGTTGAGGAATTCGAGGCGGTTGCCGTGGGGGTCCTCGGTGTGGAAGCGGGGGGTGCCGGGGATCTCGGTGGGATCGGGCCAGGTGACGGGGTGGCCGGCGGCCGTGAGGCGGGCGGCGAGAGCGTCTAGGTCGGGGCGGATGATGGCCGGGTGCGCCTTGCGGGCGGGGCGGAAGTCGGCCTCGACGCCGAGGTGCAGCTCAGCGCCGTACGGGTCGACGAACCAGCACCCGCCGCGGGCCGCGAGCTTGGGCGGTTTGGGCTTCTCGACCATGCCGAGGACCCCGACGTAGAAGGCCCGCAGCACGTCCTCACTGCCCTCCGGGCAGGCGATCTGCACGTGGTGAAGCATGCCCCGCAGTCTGGCACGCCACCCCGAGCAAAACAAGACGGACGTACGGTTTGCGGCAGGCTGTCGTGCCGAACGGCTGCCCACGATGCGGGTTCGGCTTGCGCCAAAAACAAGACGGACGTACGGTTTAGTGGCGGGCCACCCGGAGTAAGCCTTGCCTTACCTGCGGGTGCCCAGACCTCTGCGAAAGACTTCAGCTTGTAACAGACCTGCTGTGAAGGAGTACGACGTGGCGAGCCTCGACACGTTCGGTGCCAAGAGCCAGCTGGCCGTCGGCGACGCCAGCTACGAGATCTTCACGATCGACAAGGTGAAGGGGCACGAGCGCCTGCCCTTCAGCCTGAAGATCCTGCTGGAGAACCTGCTCCGCACCGAGGACGGCGCGAACATCACCGCCGACCACATCAACGCCCTCGGCGGCTGGGACCCCACCGCCGAGCCCAGCGTGGAGATCCAGTTCACGCCCGCCCGCGTCCTGATGCAGGACTTCACCGGCGTGCCGTGCGTCGTCGACCTCGCCACCATGCGCGAGGCCGTCCGCGACCTGGGCGGCGACGCCTCCAAGGTCAACCCCCTGGCCCCCGCCGAGCTGGTCATCGACCACTCGGTGATCGCCGACGTGTTCGGGCGCCCCGACGCCTTCGAGCGCAACGTCGAGATCGAGTACGGGCGCAACCAGGAGCGCTACCAGTTCCTGCGCTGGGGCCAGACCGCGTTCAACGAGTTCAAGGTCGTGCCCCCGGGCACCGGCATCGTGCACCAGGTGAACATCGAGCACCTGGCCCGCGTGGTCATGCCGCGCAACGGCCAGGCCTACCCCGACACCGTCGTGGGCACCGACTCGCACACCACCATGGTCAACGGCCTGGGCGTGCTGGGCTGGGGCGTCGGCGGCATCGAGGCCGAGGCCGCGATGCTCGGCCAGCCGGTCAGCATGCTGATCCCGAAGGTCGTCGGCTTCAAGCTGCACGGCGAGCTGCCCTCGGGCGCCACCGCCACCGACCTGGTGCTGACCATCACCCAGCAGCTGCGCAAGCACGGCGTGGTGGGCAAGTTCGTCGAGTTCTACGGCCCCGGCGTCACCTCGGTGCCGCTGGCCAACCGGGCGACCATCGGCAACATGAGCCCCGAGTTCGGCTCCACCTGCGCGATCTTCCCGATCGACGCGGAGACCATCGCGTACCTGCAGCTCACCGGCCGCTCCGAGGCGCAGATCGCGCTGGTCGAGGCGTACGCCAAGGCGCAGGGCCTGTGGCACGACCCGTCGGTCGAGCCGGTCTACTCCGAGTACCTGGAGCTGGACCTGTCGACCGTGGTGCCGAGCATCGCCGGACCGAAGCGCCCGCAGGACCGGGTCGAGCTGACCAACGCCAAGACCGCGTTCCGGTCCGCGCTGCCCGACTACGTCAAGGACGACGAGACCGACGAGGAGGGCGAGGAGAGCTTCCCCGCCTCCGACGCCCCGGCCTCCAACGCCCGCGCGAGCATGGGCCGGGCCAGCAACCCGACCGTGGTCAAGGCCGCCGACGGCAGCGAGTACCAGCTGGACCACGGCGCCGTGGTGATCGCCTCGATCACCTCCTGCACCAACACGTCCAACCCGCAGGTGATGCTGGGCGCGGCGCTGCTGGCCAAGAAGGCCGTGGAGCGCGGCCTGCACGCCAAGCCGTGGGTGAAGACCACGCTGGCGCCGGGCTCCAAGGTCGTCATGGACTACTACGCCAAGGCCGGGCTCGTGCCGTACCTGGAGAAGCTGGGCTTCCACCTGGTCGGCTACGGCTGCGTGACCTGCATCGGCAACTCCGGCCCGCTGCCGGAGGAGATCAGCGCCGCGGTCAACCACAGCGACCTGGCCGTGGTGTCGGTGCTGTCCGGCAACCGCAACTTCGAGGGCCGGATCAACCCGGACGTCAAGATGAACTACCTGGCGTCCCCGCCGCTCGTGGTCGCGTACGCGATCGCCGGCACGATGGACATCGACCTGGCCCGCGATCCGCTGGGCACCGACGCCGACGGCAACCCGGTGTTCCTCGGCGACATCTGGCCGACCCCGGCCGAGGTGCAGGAGACCATCAACGGCGCGATCTCGGCCGAGATGTTCACCAAGGACTACGCCGACGTGTTCGCCGGCGACGAGCGCTGGCAGGGCCTGCCGACCCCGACCGGCGACACGTTCGCCTGGGCCGGCGAGTCGACGTACGTGCGCAAGCCCCCGTACTTCGAGGGCATGGCGGCGCAGCCGGGTCCGGTGAGCGACATCGCCGGGGCGCGGGTGCTGGCCAAGCTGGGCGACTCGGTCACCACCGACCACATCTCCCCGGCCGGTTCCATCAAGGCCGACTCGCCCGCCGGCAAGTACCTGGCCGAGCACGGCGTCGACCGCAAGGACTTCAACTCGTACGGCTCGCGCCGGGGCAACCACGAGGTGATGATCCGCGGCACGTTCGCCAACATCCGCCTGCGCAACCAGGTCGCGCCGGGCACCGAGGGCGGCTTCACCCGCGACTTCACCGCCGCGGACGCCCCGGTCAGCACGATCTACGACGCCAGCGTCAACTACCAGGCCGCCGGCATCCCGCTGGTGATCCTGTCGGGCAAGGAGTACGGCTCCGGCTCCTCGCGCGACTGGGCCGCCAAGGGCACCGCGCTGCTGGGCGTCAAGGCCGTCATCGCCGAGTCGTACGAGCGGATCCACCGCTCCAACCTCATCGGCATGGGCGTGCTCCCGCTGCAGTACCCGGCCGGGCAGAACGCCGACTCGCTCGGTCTGACCGGCGAGGAGACCTTCACCATCACCGGTGTGGAGGCCCTGAACGAGGGCACCACCCCGAAGACGGTCAAGGTCGTCACCGACAGCGGCGTGGCGTTCGACGCGGTCGTCCGCATCGACACGCCCGGTGAGGCGGACTACTACCGCCACGGCGGCATCCTGCAGTACGTCCTGCGCAAGATGCTCGAGAGCTGAGCGGTAAGCGAACACCACGCGGGGCCGGTCACATGGTGACCGGCCCCGTGTCGCGTCCGGCGTAGGGTCGCTTGCATGAGCAACGTGGAGACGGCACCGGTCGAGATCGAGTGCGGGCGCGAGGAGCAGCCCGAGGGTGCGGTGCACGAGCTGCTGCCCGGCCGGGAGGTGGTGCTGGGCGGGGTGCGGGGCATGGCGGTCAGCCGTACGCTGCCGCACCGCGACCGGCGCATGGTCGGCGCGTGGTGCTTCGTCGACCAGTACGGCCCCGCCGACCACGACATGCGCGTGCCGCCCCACCCGCACACCGGCCTGCAGACGGTCACCTGGCTGCTCGCCGGCGACGTGCTGCACCGCGACAGCCTGGGCAGCGAGGCGCTGGTCCGCCCCGGCCAGCTCAACCTGATGACGGCCGGGCACGGCATCGCGCACTCCGAGGAGTCCCCCGCCGGGCGTACCGGCCCGCTGCACGGGGTGCAGCTCTGGGTGGCCCTGCCCGAGCACGCGCGGAGCGCCGCGCCGCACTTCGAGAGCCACCGCGAGCTGCCGGTGCTGTCGCTGCCGGGGGCGACCGTGACGGTACTGATGGGTGAGCTGGGCGGGGCGATCTCACCGGCGAAGGCGTACACCCCGATCGTGGGCGCCGAGGCCTCCGTCTTCGCCGACACCACCGCGTTCCTGCCGCTGCGACCCGATTTCGAGTACGCCGCCCTGGTGCTCGACGGCGCCGCCGCCGTCGACGGGGTCGACCTCACCTGCGGCACCCTGCTCTACCTCGGCCACGGCCGGGACTGCCTGGAGATCCGGACCGGTGCCCCGGCCCGGGTGCTGCTGCTGGGCGGCGAGCCGTTCGCCGAGGAGATCGTCATGTGGTGGAACTTCGTCGGCCGCAGCCACGACGACGTCGCCGCCGCGCGCGAGCAGTGGATGGCCGCCGATGCCCGCTTCGGCGAGGTCACCGGGTACGACGGCGAGCCGCTGCCCGCCCCGGTCCTTCCCGCGACCCCGCTCAAGCCCCGCGGCCGCGTCCGCTGACGCGGACGCGGACGGGGGCTCCGCGGGTCAGTCGGCCCGGGGCATGCCCGCCGGGGCCTGGCCCACGGCGACTCCGGTGACGTCGATGACGAGCAGGCCAGGCGCGTGCGCGGCGACCGCCGCGGTGAACGCCTCCCGGTCCAGCCGGTAGCCGTAGGTCGGGCGGCTGGCCAGCACCACTTCCAGCGGGATGTGCCAGATGGTGCTCGCGATGCTCTCCGGCAGCACCGGGCGCAGCGGCGCGGGTGCACCGTCGGGCCCGCTCAGCCCGATGTACGTCGCCCGCACGACCAGGTGGTCGACGCGGAACAGGGTGATCTCGCCGATGCCCGACCACGGCACGAACGCCGACGTGCGGGCCTGGATCGGCGGGCGGCCGCCGAACATGATCCCGTTCTCGTCCACCCGCAGCGCCTCGCGGCGCAGCAGGATGAGGGGGCCGTACAGCGCCAGGATGGTGACGGACAGCGCGAGCCCGCCCGCTACCAGCACCACCTGCGGATCCTCGGGCAGGTCGAGCAGCAGCCCGGCCGCGGCCGCGATCAGGCCGACCGCGATGGCGGTGCGGGTGATCGGCCCGAGCCGGTAGTACGCGACATAGGTCGTCGAAGACACCGCGTGATCATGGCGCCCCGACCCCCGCCGCGCAACCCCCTCCCCCACCGGACCCGGTCGCGCTCAAGCTGCCGGGCGATCGGGCGTATCCGAGCACCTGATACGCCCGATCGCCCGGCGACTTCGACCCGGTGACGGGTCAACGGAGGCCGGCCTCCGCGAGGAGGTCGGCCGTGAGGGCGGCCTCGTCCAGGTTGGGGAGGCCGCGGGCGGTGAACCAGGTCGCGACGTTGTGGACGTCGCGGGCCAGGAACCGCTTGCCCTGCGGGTTGGCGACCATGTCCACGATCTGCGGCAGGTCGATGATGACCAGCCGCCCCTCGTGCACCAGGATGTTGTACGGCGACAGGTCGCCGTGGGCGTACCCGGCGCGGGCCAGCACGGTCAGGCCCAGCACCAGCTGCCGCCACAGGTCGGCCAGCTCCTTCTCGTCCGCGCGCACCTGCGCCAGCCGGGGCGCCGCCGTGCCGTCGGGTTTGCCGATGAACTCCTGCAGCACCTCGGTGCCCAGGATCTGCACCGGGTACGGCGTGAACGCCGGCACGTCCAGCTGCTTGGCGATCTCCCACAGCCGCACCAGGGCGTTGAACTCCGCCCCGGCCCAGGTGCCGGCGATCGCCTCCTTGCCGAACGAGCTGCGGCTGGCCATGGCCCGGTTGACCCGCGACTCCTTGACCCGCCGCCCCTCCAGGTAGCCCGCGTCGCGGTGGAACATGCGGTGGTCGTGGCTGCGGTAGCGCTTGGCGGCCAGCAGGCAGCCCCGCCCGGTGTGCGGAATGTGCCGGTGCAGCAGGAAGACGTCGGCCTCCTTGCCGGTCTTCAGCACGCCGCGCTCGACATCCACCGCCGCCAGCTCGGTGACGAGCCAGTCCGGGTGCGGCTCAGGGCCGCGTTCCAGCGGGGTGGAGAGGTCCCAGGTGGACCAGCGATCGCCGAACTCCGGTTTGTCGGGAGTCTCGTCCCACTCGGGTTCTTCGTCGAAGTACTTCTCGTAGGTCAGTTCGTCGTCGTCGAAACGGTTCCGGCTCTTGCCACGGCCGGTACGCGGGAAGTCGTGCTCTCGCACTGGAAGGGCTCCTTGACGGATACGAAGTCAATGAAGAAGGAAGAAGACGGGCAGCACACAGCGACGGCAACCATCACGACTCGACCTCCTTCAGACTCCGCCCGGCATCCAGCCAGGCCCTACGGCACAACGCGACCGATTCTGCCAGCCCCGCCCCTGCTGGTGTCAACTCTTTTTCCGTCACCCGCGCATGCGATGGGGCGGGTCGGCGGCCAGGACGGCGGCGACGGCCTGGATCGCGCCGTCGGCGATGCGGGTGGGGCCGAAGCGGCGCTCGGTCCACTTGCGGCCGCGGTGGATCCACACACTGGGGATGCCGATGGTGGTGGCGCCGCCGATGTCGGCCTCGGGGCTGTCGCCGATCATCCAGGCTCCGCGCAGGCGCATCCGGGCCCGCTCGGCCGCGATCTCGAAGATGCGCGGGTTGGGCTTGCGGCAGTCGACCTCCTGGGACACCACCCAGTCGGCGACGAACCGGTCCAGCCCGGTACGGCGGATCTTGCCCTCCTGCTGGCGGGTCTCGCCGTTGGTGACGATCACCGGGATCCACCCGGCGTCGGCGGCGATCCGCAGCGCCGCACCGACCATCGGGTCGAGCCGGGTGGCCTCGATCTGGCCCTCGTGCAGCTCGTCGACCAGGTCCACCACCGAGTTGCGCAGCCGGTAGCGGTCCCGAATGGCGTCGGCCAGGTCCCAGCGCGAGGTCAGGCCGTCGGCGTCGGCGTCGATGAGCCAGTCGATGTCGTACGGCGGGGCGGCTATCTCGGACAGGAACCGAGAACCCCAGGTCCGGAAAGCGCCCGCGCGGTCGACCAAGGTGTTGTCGAGGTCCAACAGCAACAGAGGCACGCGGGCACCTTACGTGACGGGGGACACGCTGGTGAAGCCCCCTGCGGTACGGGAAACCTGCCAGAAACGAAATCTACTCGGATCACACGAGGTCTGCATCGACGCCGAACGTGTCGCGGGACCGGGCTGCCTTGATCTGCTGGCGGGCCCAGTTCTCGCTCGGCGTCCGGCCGTACTCCCGGGTGGCCCACTCGCGTACGCCGCCCACGGTGACCTCCTCGCCACGGGCCAGCGCGGCGGCGATCATCTGCTGCACCGGCTCCTGGATGTGGTTGAGCATCCCGCGCGCGGTGATCTCGGAGGTGTCCGACAGCGGCCGGTGGCCCATCGGCTCCCGACCGGCCGGGGCGCTCCACACCGACTCCAGCGTGGCCCGCAGCTCCGGGTCGAGGAACGAGCCGCGCTCGTCGCGCTCGGGCACCAGCTCCTGGCTCGGCGGCTGCGGCTGCGGCTCCGGCTGGAGCGGCGCGGGCGGAGGCGGGGGCGGCGGTGCGACCTGGGCGACCGGTGCGACGGGGGCGGGCTGGTGCAGGACCGGCTGGTGGTGCTGCACCGGGACGCCGTTGCGGCCCGGCTCGCCGCCGCGCCAGGCGGCGGTGCGGGCCCGGCGCACCTCGGCGCGCGCCTGCACCTCGACCAGCTTGGCCTGCTGCTCCTCGCGCACCAGCAGGGCGCCGTGCAGGCGGCGCTGGCGCTTGGCCTCGCGGATGTCCTCCAGGTGCGCCAGCGCGTTGCGCACGGTGGGGCGGACGCCCTCCAGCGGCGGGTAGACCACCCAGGCGCGGCGGGCGGAGAAGGTCGACAGCGGCGCGTACAGCCAGCGCTGGCCGAAGCGCGGGTAGCGGGTCTTGAGCGCCACCTCGTCGTCGTAGGCGGCCATGAACTGGTCCAGCAGCTCGTGGAACATCGCCATGCCGGCGAAGGAGAGGAACGCCAGGTAGAGGCCGGCCCACAGGGACCACTCGTCGCGGCCGTGCACGAAGTTGAGCGTCGCCGACACCGTCGCGGCGGCGAGCACGATCTTGTATGCCCGGCCGGGGTGCCGGCCGCGCTTGACCGCCACGAACGCCCACGCGCCGAAGGAGATGCTGATGCCGTCCAGGCTCAGCGGCACCAGGATGTTCGTCCAGTGGTCCCACGACATCACGTCGCGGGCGAACCCGGTCAGGCCGATGAAGGACACGCCCATCACCGACAGCCAGACCAGCACGGTCGGGATCAGCGCGGCCAGGAAGGTGGCGGTGTCCTTGGCCTTCTCCCGGCGCGTGGTGAACGCGCCCTGGTTGGCCAGCCGGTGGCCGCGCCGCCGTCCGGCGGCCCGCGCCAGCGGCAGGCCGACGATGAGCGACAGTGTCAGCACCGACACCACGAGCACCATCACCCAGGTCGGCACCCAGGTCGTCGTCAACTGGTTGAGATCCACAGCGCGCACCCTCCCCGGTGAACCGGGCGTGCGGCGTCCACCGCCCACCCGACCGCTTCCGTCGCGCGTCGCGGCGGGAGCCGCGAGGATTCTTCCATGCCCGCGTGCCGAGCGCGACGCGTCGCAGCGACATCACCCATGGTCAAGCCGTACGTACGGATTGCATGTGGCGGGGCGACCTGCGAAGATCGCTTTGTGCCCAGGGTGAGTCAGGACCAGCTCGACGCCCGCCGCCACGAGATCCTCGCGGCGGCCCGCGCGTGCTTCGCCCGCTACGGCTACGAGGGCGCCACGGTGCGCCGCCTGGAGCAGGCCACCGGGCTGTCCCGGGGCGCGATCTTCCACCACTTCCGGGACAAGGACTCGCTGTTCCTGGCCGTGGCCGAGGACGACGCGGTGGAGATGGCCGCGACCGTGGCCGCCAACGGCCTGGTGCAGGTCATGCGCGACCTGCTGACCCACGCCGAGGACCCGGACGCGGCGGGCTGGCTGGGCACCCAGCTGGAGGTGGCCCGGCGGCTGCGTACCGACCCGGCCTTCGCCAAGCGGTGGGCGCAGCACTCCGACGCGATCGACCGCGCCACCCGCGAGCGCCTGCAGCGCCAGGCCGGGGCGGGCGTGCTGCGCGAGGACGTGCCGCTGGACGTGCTCACGCACTTCCTGGAGCTGGCGTACGACGGGCTGGTCAAGCGGTTGGCGATGGGCGGCTCGGCCGACGCCTTCGGGCCGGTGCTGGACCTGATCGAGGAGACGGTCCGCCGCCGCTGAAACGGGCACGGCGCGCGTCCGTACCCGGACATGACGAACCCCGGGGTTCCGCGCGGGTGCGCGGGCCGGTCGGACAAACCGGACATCCCCCGGGGCTCGGGTGGCCACCTGGAATTCGCCGGACCGCTGACACACGGCCTCGACCATTCCATCGGACCTGATGGTCTCGACGAAGATCAGTCGATGACAGCCGCCTAGCGGGCAGCCACCTCACGTGTCCTGTAGCTACTCAAAGCTGGACCACCTCCTTTCCCGTGTACCGCGAATCTATCCACGTGATCGAGGCGTCGGCAAGGGTATTTTCCGCCGTGGCGGGCCGGGGCTAACGTACGGCGGCATGACAACATCTCTGCAACCATGGCACGTGCTGCTGCTCGGGTGCCTCTGCGCGGTCATCGTGGCCGCCGCCGTGGTCCTCACGGCCGTGGTCGTCATCCACAACAACAAGAAGAAGTGATCGCTTGACCGGCACCGCACTGCTGCGCCGCCCCGGCCGCCTCCTGGCCGAGGGCATCGTCACCCACATCGACCGCTCCCCCGTCGACCTCGACCTGGCCCTGGCCCAGCACGAGGCCTACGGGCGGGCGCTGGCCGAGCACGGCTGGACCCCGCGCTACGCGCCGGAGGCCGACGACTGCCCCGACGCCGTCTTCATCGAGGACCAGGTCATCGTCGTCGACGACCTGGCGGTGCTGGCCAACTCCGGCGCGCCGCAGCGCCGGGCGGAGGCGGCCGGAGCCGAGGCGGCGGTGCGCGAACTCGGGCTGCGCGTGGCGCGCGTCGCCGCGCCGGGCACCCTCGACGGCGGCGACGTGCTGCAGGTCGGCTCGACCGTCTACGTCGGACGCGGCGGGCGCACCAACGGCGAGGCCATCCGGCAGCTGCGCCAACTGCTGGCGCCGCTGGGCCGCACCGTGGTGGCGGTGCCGCTGGGCGAGGTGCTGCACCTCAAGTCGGCGGTGACCGCGCTGCCCGACGGCACGTTCCTGGCCCTGCCGGACCTGGTGCCCACCGGCCTGTTCCCGGCCGTGCGCCCGGTACGGGAGGAGGGCGGCTGCCACGTGGTGCCGCTGGGCGGCGACCGGATCCTGCTGGCGGCGTCCGCGCCGCGTACCGCCGAACTGCTGGTGGATCTGGGTTTCGCGCCGGTGGTCGTCGACATCGGCGAGTTCGAGAAGCTCGAGGGCTGCGTGACCTGCCTGTCGGTCCTGGTTCCCGGCCGGTAGCACGCAGGGCGCATCATGAAGGCCCCTCTTCTACGAAGGAGACCTTCATGGACGACGGTGCCACCTGGGGCATCCCGGGGCCCACGTTCCTGTGGCTCTATCTCGGCCTGATCGCGGTGGTGCTGGTCGGCACGCTGATCCACCGGAAGCGGCTGTTCGCCGGACCGGACTCGGTGCGCGTCGACCAGCTCACCCCGCAGCAGGTCGCCTACCTCAGCGACGGACCGCGCCTGGTCGTGTACGCGTCGCTGACGTTCCTGCGCCAGTCGCTGGCGATCGAGACCGGCCCCGACGGCCGGCTGCGCCGCAGCGGCGGCCTGCCCGCCGGGGCGACCTCGCTGGACGCGGCGGTGCTGCACGCGGCGGGCAACGGCGCCCGGGTCAGCGAGCTGAGCGCCGACCGGTCGGTGGCCGCGGCCCTGGAGGAGCTGCGCTCCTCGCTGGAGCGGGCCGGGCTGGTGGTCGGCCCCGACGTCGCCCGCACCGCCCGGCGCGGGGCGTACCTGCTGCTCGCGGTGCTGGCGCTGGGCCTGTTCCGGGTCTGGGCGGGCGTGCGGAACGACCGGCCCGTCGGGAACCTGATCGCGATCATGGTCCCGCTGCTCATCGTCAGCCTGGTCATGCTGGTGGTCCGCCGGACCCGCACCCGGGCCGCGACCAACGCGCTCTACGACGCCAAGAAGCAGTACTTCCACCTGTCGCCCACCCAGCGCCCATCCTGGGCCACGTACGGCGCGGCCGGGGCCGCCATGGGCGTGGGCCTGTTCGGGGCCGCCGCGCTGTGGAGCGCCGACCCGGCGTTCGCCGCCGACGCCGGGATCGACCAGGTCCGGCAGCGGGTCGGCGACGACGGCAGCACCACGTACTCGTGCAGCACCGGATCGTCGTGCAGCGGCGGCTCCTCCGACAGCGGCGGCGGCTCGTCCTGCGGCGGCGGGTCCTCGTGCGGCGGTGGCGGCGGGTGCGGGGGATGACCCCGCTGGCCGGGCGCGGTGTCGGCATCGGCTGGCGGCCCGAGATCGCCGGGTTCGTGGCCCAGCTGCCCGGACTGCGCTTCGTCGAGGTCGTCGCCGAGTCGGTGCCGCACCGGGGCCACGGCGAACCGCACCCGGCGCTGGCCGAGCTGGCCGGCGCCGGGGTCGCGGTGGTGCCGCACGGGGTGAAGCTGTCCCTGGGCGGCGCCGAGCCGGTCGACCCGCACCGGGTCGAGCACCTGGCCCACTGCGCGCGGGTGCTGCGGGCGCCGCTGGTCAGCGAGCACATCGCGTACGTGCGCGCGGGCGGGCTGGAGGCCGGGCACCTGCTGCCGGTGCCGCGCAGCCGGGCGGCGGTCGCCGCGATCGCCGCCAACGTCGCCCGGACCACCGCCGAACTGGACGTGCCGCTGGCGCTGGAGCCGATCGCGGCCCTGTTCGACTGGCCCGACGACGAGCTCACCGAGGCGCAGTTCCTGACCGAGGTGCTGGACCGCACCGACGCGCTGCTGCTGCTCGACATCGCCAACGTGTACGCCAACGCCCGCAACCGCGGCACCGACCCGCTGGCCCTGCTCGCCGAGCTCCCCCTCGACCGGGTGGCGTACGTGCACGTCGCGGGCGGCTCCGAGCGCGGCGGCCACTACCACGACACGCACACCGACCCCGTGCCGGTCGAGGTCCTGGAACTGCTGCGCGAGCTCTGCGACCGCACCCGGCCCCCCGCCCTGCTGCTGGAGCGCGACGGCGACTACCCGCCCGCCGCCGCCCTGCGCGCCGACCTCGACGCCATCTCCCACGCCTCCGGCTACCCGGTGATCACATGACGCCACTCGGGCGCCGCGGGTGCGTGCAGTTTCGGGGAAACTGCCGGAATCTTGGCCCGCATTCGTGCACTTTCCCGGAAACTGCACGCTCCGCCGACGCCCGCGGCGGCGCGGCCGACGGCGCGCGTGGCGGCGCGCGAGGTGGCGCGCGAGGTGGCGCGTGACGGCGGAGGGCTGGCGCGACGAGCTCGCGCGGCGGCAGGAGGAGCTGGTCCGGGCGCTGGTCGGCGGAGGTGCCCTGCCGGGCGGGTTCAACCCGCGCGACGTCGGGGCGACGCGGGACGCGCTGCTGCGCAAGCGGGCCGGTGAGGTGGCCCGGGTGTGGCCGCGGCTGGCCACCTCGGTCGGGCCGGGCCGCTGGGCGGCGGAGTTCGGCGCCTGGGCGGCGGGGCGGCCGCCGCAGGGTTCGCTGCGCGACGGCTGGGACTACGCGCGGGCCCATCCGCCGACCGGTGCGGCCGTGCTGGAGCTGGCAGAGCGGGAGCTGCTGTGGTCGTACGACAGCAGCTCCGCGCCCCGTCCCCGCCGAGGACTCGGCCTGCGCCGGGTCGACGGGGTGTTCCTGGTCCGCTTCCGCGGACGGATCCACCGCTGGTCACGGTAGTCCACGCCAACGTTAGCCCAGCACGGCGGCCTGTGGATCAGCCGCCAGTTCCGGCCGGACCGGCGACTCGGTCACGCTGAACTGCGTCCGGTACAGGTCGGCGTACAGCCCGCCCTCGGCGAGCAGCTGCTCGTGGGTGCCCCGCTGGACGATGCGGCCCCCGTCGAGCACCAGGATCTGGTCGGCCTCGCGCACGGTCGACAGCCGGTGCGCGATGACCAGCGAGGTGCGGCCGGTCAGCGCGGTGGTGAGCGCCTGCTGCACCGCGGCCTCGCTCTCGGAGTCCAGGTGCGCGGTGGCCTCGTCCAGGATGACGATCGACGGGGCCTTGAGCAGCAGCCGGGCGATGGCGATGCGCTGCTTCTCGCCGCCGGAGAAGCGGTAGCCGCGCTCGCCGACGACGGTCTCCAGCCCGTCGGGGGTGTTGCGGACCAGGGTGTCGATCTGCGCGGCGCGCAGCGCGGCCCACAGCTCGTCGTCGGTGGCGTCGGGCTTGGCGTAGCGCAGGTTCTCGGCGATGGTCTCGTGGAACAGGTGGGCGTCCTGGGTGACCACACCGATGGTGTCGCGCAGCGACTGCTGGGTCGCCTCGCGTACGTCGACGCCGCCGACGAGGACGCTGCCGGAGGTGGCGTCGTACATCCGGCTGACCAGCATCGAGGTGGTGGATTTGCCCGCGCCGGACGGCCCGACCAGCGCGACCAGCTGGCCCGGCTCGACGGTGAAGGAGACCCCGCGCAGCACCGGCTCGGTGGCGGCCCGGTCCAGCACCGCCACATCCTCCAGCGAGGCCAGCGACACCTCGCTGGCGGTCGGGTAGCGGAACACCACGTCGCGGAACTCGACGCGGGCCGATCGCGGCGGCAGGTCGACCGCGCCGGGCTTCTCGGCGATGGCCGGCTCCAGGTCGAGGATCTCGAAGACGCGGTCGAAGGAGACCAGGGCGCCCATCACGTCGACGCGGACGTTGGACAGGGCGGTGATGGGGCCGTACAGCCGGGTGAGCAGCAGGGCCAGGGCGACCACGGTGCCGGCCTCGATCCGGCCCTGCACCGCGTACCAGCCGCCCAGGCCGTAGACCAGGGCTGTGGCCAGCGACGCGACCAGCATCATGGCGGCGAAGAAGGTGCGCGAGAACATCGCGCTCTCCACGCCGATGTCGCGCACCCGGCCGGCCCGCCGCGCGAACCGGTCGGCCTCCACCTCGGGGCGGCCGAACAGCTTGACCAGCAGCGCCCCGGCCACGCCGAACCGCTCGGTCATGGTGGCCTGCATCCGCGCGTTGAGGTCGTACGACTCCTTGGTGATCTCCGCCAGCCGGTGCCCGACCCGGCGCGCGGGCAGGATGAAGACCGGCAGCAGGACCAGCGACAGCGCGGTGATCTGCCAGCTCAGCGTGAACATCACGGCCGCGGTCAGGATGAGCTGGATGATGTTGCCGACCACGCCGGACAGCGTGCTGGTGAAGGCGCGCTGGGCGCCGAGCACGTCGTTGTTGAGCCGGCTGACCAGGGCACCGGTCTGGGCGCGGGTGAAGAACTGGACCGGCAGGCGCTGGACGTGGTCGTACACCCTGGTGCGCAGGTCGTAGATGAGGCCCTCGCCGATGCGGGCGGAGTAGTAGCGCTCGACCAGCGACAGCACCGCGCTGACCACGGCCAGGCCGGCGATGTACAGCGCGATCCGGACGACCGTGGCGCCCGCGTCGTCGTCGCGGGCGCCGCCGGGCGGCGGCGCGATCACGTCGACGACCTTGCCCGCCAGCAGCGGGGTCACCACGCCGATCACCGCACCGAGCACGATGGTCACCAGGAACACCGTGATCTCGGTCCGGTACGGGCGGGCGAAGCCGAGGATCCGCTTGGCGGTCTGCCGACCTATCTTTCGGTCCTCGACGCTCTGCCCTCTTCGCATGGAACGCATGAGCTGTTCCATGCCCCCCGCGCCACCTGGATGCATTACGCGCCTCTCGCTATTCCGTCGGTCAGCCCGATTTAACGCGACTGCGAAACGGAAAATTCCTTAGCGGGGCTAATGATATGCCGACGTCATTCGGAGAGGAAAGGCGGGAATGGCTACTCGCCCAGTCCCGCCAGATCCCGAATACGGCGGGTCTGCGCTTCGCGCTCGGCCCGTTCCTGTTCCGGATAGCTTCGCCCGGAGGCGCCGGACAGCAATGCCTTGATTTCGACGACCGCGTCGCGCGGCCCCGCGAGCACCGCCTGCGCCAGATCGGCGGCGGCCGCGTCCAGCTCGTCCCGGGCCACGACCAGGTTCACCAGGCCGATCCGCTCGGCCTCGGCCGCGCCGACCTTCCGGCCGGTCACGCACAGCTCCAGCGCCCGGCCGTAGCCGACCAGCTCGACCAGCCGCTTCGTGCCGGTGAGGTCGGGCACCAGCCCGAGGGTCACCTCGGCCATCGCGAACACCGCGTCGTCGGCGGCGATGCGCAGGTCGCAGGCCAGCGCCAGCTGGAAACCGGCGCCGATGGCGTGCCCCTGCACCGCCGCGACGGTGACCAGGTCGGGCCGCCGCAGCCACGAGAACGCCTGCTGGAACTCCGCGATCCGGTCCGCGCACGCCTCCGGGCTGACCCGGGCCAGCTCCTGGAACTCGCCGCCGGCCACCACGCTCAGGTCCAGGCCCGCGGAGAACGACCGCCCCTCACCGCGCAGGACCACCACCCGCACGTCGCCGGGCAGGCTGCGGGCGAACTCGCTCAGCGCCGCCCACAGGGCCGGGGTCTGCGCGTTGCGCACCTGCGGACGGTCCAATGTGACCGTCGCGACCGGACCCTCGACAAGAACGCGAAAGCCGGTCGCTGTCTCGTCAGACATCGGCCGGCCCCCACTGCTGCTTTGGTGCAAGCGGAATCATGCCTTCTTCCGCCGCCTGGCTCCGCCGCGCTGCCGCAGGGCCACACCGGACTCGGTGAGCACGCGGTGGATGAATCCGTAAGAGCGACCAGTAGACGCTGCCAGCGCGCGGATGCTCTCACCCGACGTGTAGCGCTTCACGAGGTCCTTGGCGAGCGTCTGGCGTTCGGTGCCGACGATCCGGCGACCCTTCTCGGTGGCGGTAGCTGTACCGGTGGCTGCCATGTTGACTTCCTCACGTCCCGGACGATGCGGTTGCGGTCCCACCTATTAGACCGCCTCCGACGATCATGCGCTAGATATCAATTCCATGCCAACCGACACGCAAGGTGCTGTCGGGTACCCGATAGCCCGCATATAGCGTATGGCGCCATGACGGCTGAACCTCCGAGCGACCGCGCCAGGCAGTGCCGCGACCTGTTGGGCTGGTCGCTGCTCGTCGCCATCGGCCTGCTCGCGACCTGGGTGGCGGTGCGCGCCGGGGCCCGGCTCGGCACCGCCAGCGCACCGTTCCTCGGCAGCTACCGGCTGAAGGTGTCCCCGCTGTCGGTGCTCGCGCCGATGGTCGCCGGGGCCGTCCTGGTGGCCGCCTGGCGCGGATGGATCCATCGACTGCCGTGGTGGGCGATCAGCTCCGGCTCGGCGGTCGCGATGTTCGCCTGGGCGGCCGCGCTGGCTCTGGTCGACGGGGCCGACGGATTCACCCGTTCGCTGTCGCCGGACAGCTACCTGGGCGACGTGCAGGAGGTCGGCGACCATCCGCTGGACTATCTGCGTACTTTCACCAGCCGCTCGGCCGAGCACACCACCGCCACCCGCGGGCATCCACCGGCGCCCGTACTGCTGCTGTGGGCCGTGCAGCGGCTCGGCGTGACCAGTCACCTGACGTTGGCGCTGCTGGTCACCGCGGTCGGGGCGCTGTCGCTGCCGCTGATCCTGGCGGCGGTGCGGGACATGGGCGGCGAGGTGACCGCGCGGGCGTACGCGCCGGTGCTCGTGCTCGCGCCGTACGCGGTGTGGGTGGCGGTGTCGATGGACGCCGTGGTCGCCACGATCGGGGCCGCGATGACGCTGGCCGGGGTACGCGCCACCCGGCGGCACGGCTGGCGCGCGGCGCTGTGGGCGGTGGCGGCGGGGCTGCTGCTCGGGGTGGCGGCGCTGTTCTCGTACGCGGCGGCGTGGCTGGGACTGTCGGTGGTGTGCCTGTACTTCGCGCGCCGGCGGGCCGCCCTCAACCTGTTCAGCGGGCTGGGTGCGCTGCTGCCGGTGCTGGGCGCGGCCCGGCTCGGGTTCGTCTGGGCCGACGGGCTGGGCGCGGCCTACGACGACTTCAACCAGCGCATCGAGCCGCACCGGTCGGTGCTGTGGTGGAGCCTGATCAGCGTGTGCGCGCTGCTGCTGGCGGCCGGGCCCGCGCTGTACGCGAGCCTGCGCAAGGTGCGCAACACCCCGGGCTGGCCGTTCCTGGTCGGCGCGGGTGCGGCGGTGCTGTTCTCGATCGGGGCGGGGCTGGCGCGCGGCGGGATCGAGCACGCGTGGCTGCCGTACTTCCCCTGGCTGACCCTGGCCGCCGTGGCCCCGGAACGCCCCGGTGGCGAGCCGGTGGCGTCTCCGCTGCTCCTGGTCGCCGTCGGCGCCGCCTCCGCGATGGTGATCGAGGCGGTGCTCGCCACGCCGTGGTGACACCGAACGGCGTCGGGACGGCGTCGAGGGCCCACCCTTAGCATCGACAGTGGCCTATCCAGAGGACGGATTCCGC
>NZ_JASAMB010000030.1 GCF_029948125.1 Catellatospora sp. KI3 | reverse complement strand
GAACCTCCGCCGCCAGGCCGGTGATCGCGATCGGCGGTCAGAACCTCGGCCGGTAGGCCCCGCTTTGACCTCAAACGGCGATCAACGCCGGGATGGACCCCAAGATCGCTACATGGGGGCGCAAGAGGAGGTCTCCGGGCCGACCGTCCCGGGATCCGGGAGGGCGAGGGGGGTCGCTGACGCGGTCGGTTGTGGCGAGTGGCGTACGGCGGGCGCGGCTAAAAGGTACAAATCGGTCTTAGGGCAATACTGGCAGCCAGGAACCACAAGGGAGGCGCCCATGCTGCCGCCGGAGATCGAGCTGCCCGAGCAGGCGCAGGCCGCGACACTGGTCGCCTCCGCGCGCAGCCGGGTCTGGAAGGTGCGCCTGTCCGACGGGCGGCACTGGGCCGTCAAGTACGCCACTGGTCCGGACCGGCATCTGCCCACCCGGGAAGCCGGCGTGCTGGCGCGGGTGGGGCATCCGGGTTACCTCTGCGCCCACGGCAGCACCGAGCACGGCGCCTGGATCGCGCTGGACTGGCTCGACGCCCCGACCCTGCACCGGCGCTGGCAGGGCGTACGCGGCACCGACGGCCCGGCCGAGCGACGTACCGCAGCCGTGGCCACCTGGTCGGCGGCGGTAGCCCTCGCCGACCTGCACGACCTCGGCTGGCGCCATGCCGGACTGCGGCCGGAGCATCTGCTGGTCCCGGCCCGGGGCACCGCCCGCCTGCTCGACTACGCCCACGCGCAGCACCCCGACCCCGCCGGGCACCCCTCTCTCGCCCCGGCGACGCCGTGGCGGGGCGGCCTGCCCCAGCTGACCGCGCCGGAGACCGCCCGCGAACTGCTGGACACCGACCCCGACCAGCACGTCGCACTGACCGCACCCGCCGAGGTCTACGCCTTCGGCGCCCTGCTGTACGCCGCCTGGACCGGCCGCTGGGCGCACCCCTGCGCCACCAACGGCCGCGCGGACGACCCCCGGGACGCCTGGGCGTCCATCGCCACGGGCACCGCCCACCGCGCCGTACCGGACACGTGGCCCGCCATGTCCACCCTGGTCACCGCCGCGCTGGCGCCGGACCCCGCCCACCGTCCCACCTTCCGCCAGCTCGCCGCCTCCCTCACCGCCCCCACCCCCGCCTAGGCAAGGGAAGGAAGGGCCCCTTCTTATCGCTTTACGCGGTAGAAGGGCCCCTTCTTCACCCACGGCGGGATCCGGGGGCGCCCGGCACGGGGCAGCCGGGTCGGTACGGCCTCTGGCAGGATCTGGCGATGCCCGCCGACCGCCTGCTCACCGATGACGCCCTGGAGCGCTCCGATGTGGTCGCCAACTGCGCGATGAATCGCGAGCGCGGCCTCGACGGCGTCAACAGCTACGCCAAAGACCTCGGTCTGCACCCGCTCGACCTGCTGCGCTCCCGGCTCGCCGACCACGGCCGGGCGTCCTGGCTGGACCTCTGCTGCGGATCAGCCCGCGCCCTCACCCAGGCAGCCGATCTCCTCCGAGCTCCGACCGACTCGGCACCGATCGACCCGGCCGCCAGGGTCGCGATCCCGAGCGGCCCGGCCCCGAGCGGTCCGGGAAGGGCCGGCCTCATCTCGGCTGCTCCCATCCGGCCAGACGGGGGCGGCGACGTCGCAGGCGGGACGCAGGTCACGCTGACCGGTGTCGACCTGATCGACTGGTTCGATCCGGCGGCCCGTACCGCACCGGGCCTGGACCTGCACGTGGCATCGGTCTCCTGCTGGGAGCCGGGCCGGGCTTACGACCTGATCACCTGCGTACACGGGCTGCACTACGTCGGCGACAAGCTGGGCGTGCTGGCGCGGGCGCTGACCTGGCTGTCCCCTGGCGGTACGTTCGCCGCGCACCTTGATCTGGCGAGCATCCGCCTGGCCGACGGCACCGACGCCAGCCGGACGCTGCGCCGCCTGCTGCGCGAGAACCGGGTCGGCTACGACGCTCGGCGCCGCATCGTCACCTGCGTCGGGCCTCGGAACCTGGACCTGCCGTTCACGTACGCGGGCGCCGACGACCGGGCCGGCCCCAACTTCACCGGCCAGCCCGCCGTCGACTCGCACTACCGGCCGCTACCTACCGGCTGAGCTGCGCGGGAGGCGGTGACACGCCGGTGCGTCGGGCACTTTCGCGGTGGGCATGGCGGACTTTTGCCAGTTTGATCGAAAGATATAGACATCGAAATTAAAGTCGTCTACGTTGTGTCCCACCGATGTTTCGGGTGCGTTAATCGTCGGCGTCGATGACCACCTGCGCACGGACCCGACGGTCATCGCGCGGACCCGCCGTACGCGGCAGCCGTCGGCAACCTCTACCCCCAGGAGGAACGATGGGCACCCGAACGCTACGCCGACTGCGGGAGACCGTGCTGGCGTCAGCCGTGCTCCTGCTCGCGACCGGATTCCCGGCCCTACCCGCCGCCGCGGCCCTGCCCGCCCAGGAGCCCGGCGTCACGCTGCGCGTCTACGACCTGCAGGTGGCGCTGAGCAAGCTGTGCACGCTCAAGACCGGGCAGACCCCGAACGTCGACAAGAAGATGGCCACGGTCAACTGGACCACGGCGGCCGACTTCGGGTTCGAGGACAACTTCGCGGCCCAGGTGCTGGGCAACGTCAACATCACCACGGCCGGGTCGTACACGTTCCGGTTGACCACCGACGACGGGTCGCGGCTGGTCATCGACGGCGCGACCGTGATCGACCACGACGGCCTGCACGGCGCCACCGCCAAGGAGGGCGCCGTCACGCTGGCCACCGGCTACCACTCGCTGCGCATCGACTACTTCGAGGCGGGCGGCGGCCAGCAGCTGACGCTGGACTGGAAGACGCCCGGCGCCACGGCCTTCACGCTGGTGCCGAACTCGGTGCTGAGCACCGACGCGGGCGTGGTCCGGGTGACCGCGCCGGGCCGCAAGGAGTGCGAGGCCAGCGGCGACTCACCCGGCGACGGCCTGCCGCTGACCAGCGTGCACCCCGGGTTCACGCTGACCAACCTGCGCCCGTCCACCTTCCAGCCGAAGGTCACCGGCATGGACTGGCTGCCCGACGGCCGCCTGGTGCTGTGCACCTGGGGCGGCAGCGACCAGTCCGGCACCTCGCAGGCCGGCGAGGTCTACATCCTCACCGGCACCGCCGGGACCGGCGGGCCGGGCGGGGTCACCGTGAAGAAGATCGCGGGCAACCTCAAGGAGCCGATGGGCCTCAAGGTCGTCGACGGCATCGTGTACGTGACGGAGAAGACGCGCCTGACCGCGCTGGTCGACACCAACGGCGACGAGGTCGCCGACCAGTACAACACGATCGCCACCTTCCCCTTCACCGGCGCGTTCCACGAGTTCGCGTTCGGCCTGCTCTACAAGGACGGCTACTTCTACGCGAACCTGTCCGTGGCCATCGACTACGGCGGCGCCACCACCGTGCCGCAGCCGGACCCGAACCGCGGCACCAGCATTAAGATCAACAAAGCGACCGGCGCGATCACCTATGTCGCGGGCGGCCTGCGGACCCCGCACGGCATCGGCTGGGGCCCCGAGGGCGGCGTGTTCGTCACCGACAACCAGGGCGGCTGGCTGCCCGCCTCGAAGCTGGTCGAGATCAAGCCCGGCCGGTTCTTCAACCACTACACGTCCCCGTCGGGCCAGTTCGACGCCAACCCGGTCACCCCGCCGGTGCTGTGGATGCCGCAGAACGAGATCGCCAACTCCCCCAGCGCCCCGCTGCTGATGCCGTCCGGGCCGTACGCCGGGCAGTTCCTGATCGGCGACGTCACCTACGGCGGCCTGCAGCGCGGGTTCCTGGAGAAGGTCAACGGCGAGTACCAGGGCGCGCTGTTCCGGCTCACGCAGGGCCTGGAGTCGGGCATCGCCGAGGTCCACCTGGGCCCCGACGGCGCGGTCTACGTCGGCGGCCTGGGCGCGGGCGGCAACTGGGGCCAGGCGGGCAAGCTCGTCTACGGCCTGCAGAAGCTGACGCCCAACGGCACCAGCGTCTTCGACATCCTCGCGATGCGGGCCACCACCACCGGCTTCGAACTGGAGTACACCCAGCCGCTGTCGGCCGACACCATCGCGGGCATCGCCTCGAAGTACGCGTTCAAGCAGTGGCGCTACGAGGCCACCTCCGCGTACGGCGGCCCGAAGATCGACGAGGAGACCCTCGCGGTCACCGGCGCGACCGTGTCGACCGACGGCAAGAAGGTCAACCTCACCGTCAGCGGCCGCAAGGCTGGCCGGGTCGTGTACGTGCGCTCGCCCCGCCCGTTCAGCTCCACCTCGGGGCAGTCGCTGTGGAGCACCGAGGCGTGGTACACCCTCAACGCCATCCCCGGCCAGACCCCGCCCCCGGCCGACGGCGTCTACCAGGCCGAGAACGCCGCGCGCAGCGGCGGCGCGTCGGTGGCCACCGACCACACCGGATACACCGGCACCGGCTTCGTCGCCGGGTACGGCACCGCCGGCGCCACCACCACGTTCACCGTGGACGCCGCCACCACCGGCGTCTACCAGGCAGCCCTGCGCTTCTCCGCCGGCCCGAACCCGTCCGCCGGCGCGAAGACCGTCAGCCTGTACGTCAACGGCACCAGGCTGCGCCAGCTCACCCTGGGCGGGACCCCCAACTGGGACCAGTGGGCGACCCAGGTCGAGACCGTCGCCCTCAACGGCGGCAGCAACACCATCGCCATCCGCTACGACACCGGTGACTCCGGCAACGTCAACCTGGACTCGCTGGCCCTGTCCGGCGGCTCCGGCCCGATCATCGGCAACGGCGGCAAGTGCCTGGACCTGGACAACGCGGGCTCCACCGACGGTACGAAGGTCCAGCTCTGGACCTGCAACGGCACCAACGCCCAGCGCTGGACCCGGGTCGGCACCACCTTCCGGGCCTTCGGCAAGTGCCTGGACGTCGACAACGCCGGCACCGCCAACGGCACCAAGGTGCAGCTGTGGACCTGCAACGGCACCGGCTCGCAGGTATGGCAGCCGCAGGCCAACGGTTCGCTGCTCAACCCGCAGTCGGGCAAGGTGCTCGACGCGCTGAGCGGCAGCTCGGCCGACGGCACCCAGATCCACATCTGGGACTACGTCGGGGCGACCAGCCAGCACTGGACGGTCACCGCGGGCGGGCAGCGCATCCAGCTGTTCGACGGCGACGACCTGACGCTGTGGCAGAACGGCTCCGGCGGCGCCGCGGCCTGGCCGCTGTCGGGCGGGTCGATGGAGTCGCTGGGCGGCGACATCCGCACGAAGTTCGGCTTCGGCGACTTCAAGCTGCACGTCGAGTGGTACGAGCCGCTCTACCCCGGCTCGGTCACCGGCCAGCAGCGCGGCAACAGCGGCATCTACCTGCAGGACCGCTACGAACTGCAGGTGCTCGACTCGTACGGCGACACCGCGCTGGACAACACCGAGGCCGCCTCGATCTACCAGAAGAAGGCGGCCGACCGAAACGCCGCAGGCGCCCCGCAGACGTGGCAGAGCTACGACATCACGTTCCGGGCCGCCCGCTACAGCGGCGCCACCAAGACCGCCAACGCCCGCGTGACCATCGTCTGGAACGGCTTCGTGGTCCACAACGACGTGGCGATCGACGGCCCGACCGGCGCCGGCGCGGCCGAGGGCGCGTCCGTCGGCGGCATCCGCCTGCAGGACCACGGCGACGCGGGCGAGAACCCCCGCTTCCGCAACATCTGGCTCGAACCGCTCGTGTAGTGAGGTAAGGAAGGGGCCCTTCTTATCGCAATACGTAGGGGAAGGGCCCCTTCTCAACGGTCGCGACGGCACAGCGGCGGGCGTGCGGCTCCGGCAGGGGCGCACGCCCGCCGTCGTCCGGGGCCACGAATCGGCGATTGGCCGTCGGATGCGCCGCGACCTGCCGATAAGGTCCGACTATGCGGATCAGGATCATCGACGCGTTCACCGACCGGCCGATGGGCGGCAACCCGGCGGCGGTCTGCCTGCTCGACGGCGACGCCTGGCCGGACGGGCAGTGGATGCAGAGCATCGCGGCCGAGATGAACCTCTCCGAGACGGCGTTCGCGCGGCCGCTGGGCGGCTCGCGCTGGGCACTGCGCTGGTTCACCCCGGCCACCGAGGTCGACCTGTGCGGCCACGCCACCCTGGCCACCGCGCACGCCATGGCCGCCGACGGCCTCGCGACCGGCACGGTCGGGTTCGAAACCCGCAGCGGCCTGCTGTCGGCCACCGCCAACCACGACGGCACCATCACGCTGGACTTCCCGGTGAACCTGCCGGTCGCGGTGGCGCCGCTGCCCGGCCTCGCCGAGGCGCTGGGCGTGCCGGTCGTCTCCGCGCACGACACCGGGGCGCTCGGCGACCTGCTGGTGGAGCTGGCCGACGAGCAGACGGTACGCACCCTGCGGCCCGACCTGGCCAAGGTCGCCGCGCTGGCCACCCGGGGTGTGATCGTCACCGCCGCCGCGGCCGACCCGGCGGCGGGCTACGACTTCGTGTCCCGGTTCTTCGGCCCGGCCGTCGGGGTGCCCGAGGACCCGGTGACCGGCAGCGCGCACACGGCGCTGGCCCCGTTCTGGGGAGCGCGGCTGGGCCGCGACGAGCTGGTCGGCCTGCAGGCGTCCGCCCGGACCGGGCTGGTGGGCACCGTGCGGCGCGGTGACCGGGTCGAGCTGACCGGCCGGGCGGTGACCGTCCTGGACGGCACCCTGCACGTCTGAGTCAGCCGGTCCTGGCGGCGGCCTTCTCCCGTACCGACGCGGGCAGTTGCTCGATGTCCACCAGGCGGGGCAGCAGCTCCGCCTCCAGCGTCAGCGCCCGGAAGGTGAGCGCGATGGTCACGTCGTGGTCGGGGCGGTGCACCACGGTTACCTCGTCCCCGGCGCGCACCTCGCCCGGCTCGACCACCCGCAGGTACGCCCCCGGCAGCGCCGCCTGGGTGAACCGCTTGATCCAGCCCTGCTGCTCCATCGCCGCGGCGAAGGTACGGCACGGGATGCGGGGCACCGACACCTCCAGCAGCGCGGTGCCGACCCGCCACCGCTCCCCGATCAGGGCGCCGTTGACGTCCACACCGGTGGTGGTGAGGTTCTCGCCGAACAGGCCCGGCCGCAGCTCGCGGCCGAGTTCGGCTGCCCAGCCGTCCAGATCCTCGCGGGCGTACGCGTAGACGGCCTGGTCGTCGCCGCCGTGGTGGCGCCGGTCGCAGATGTCGTCCCCCTCGACCCCGCTGCCCAGGCCCGTGTCGCGCGGCCCGGGGGCCCGCAGCACGACCGCACCCTCGACGGCGCGCTTGTCGATGCCGGTGACGCCCAGGTCGGCGGCGTCGCTGGGGCGGGCCCGGCCCGCGTTGACGGAGATGATCCTGCCCATCGGTCAAGCCTAACGGGGTGCCCGCGGCGGCTGAAGTACGCCGGTAGGGTGCGCCCATGATCCGTACCGCCGTGCCCGACGACGTCCCCGTGCTGCTCGACCTCATCGCCGGACTCGCGCGGTACCAGGGCGCCGCGCACGAGGCGAAGGCCACCCCCGCCCAGCTGCGCGAGGCCCTGTTCGGGCCGTACCCGGCGGCCTTCGCGCACGTCGCCGTCGACGAGGCGACCGGGGAGACCGTCGGCATGGCGCTGTGGTTCCTCAACTACTCCAGTTGGGACGGTGTGCACGGCATCTACCTGGAGGACCTGTACGTGCGCCCGCAAGCGCGCGGAGGCGGGCACGGCCGGGCGCTGCTGCGGACGCTGGCGGGGCTGTGCGTCGAGCGCGGATACACCAGACTGCAGTGGGGCGTGCTCGACTCCAACGAACCCGCGATCGGGTTCTACCGGAGCCTCGGCGCCGAGCCGATGGACGCCTGGACCGTGTTCCGGCTCAGCGGCGACGCCCTGGCCCAGCTCGCCGACTGACCGCCCGGCCACGCCGCCGCCACTGGGAGGAGCCCCCGTGAACAGCCCCGCACCCGCACCCGCACCCGCACCCGCCCCGGCGCCCAGGCGCCGCCTGACCCGCGCGAAGGTCGTGGCGGGGCTGGTCGCCCTGGTCGCCTGCTGCGGACTGCCCCTGGGCGGGGTGAAGCTCTTCCTCGACGCGAACCGGGCCACCACCCAGGTCCTCGACTGCGATCTCGCCGGGCCGGTGGCCCGGATCAGGTTCACCGTCACCAACGGCGGCCTGCTCAACGGCGACTTCGACGTCAGGGTCAGCGTGACCGACGCCGGCGGGGCGTCGCTCGGCGACACCACCGAGCGGGTTCCCAATCTCCACGCGGGCGCGACCCTCACCCGGGACACCTCCGTCCGCTACCGGGAGGGCGCCCAGGCCAAGGGCTGCACGGCCGAGATCGAGTGAGCTGAGCGGTCAGGCCGAGCGGCCGTCGTCGGCGGGGCAGCGGTCGCGGTCGGTGTACCGGTCGGCGAAGCGGGCCGTCGCGGCCGCCGCCCAGGCGGGCACCCCGATCCGGTGCAGCGTGTCCAGCGCGATCTCCATCAGCGCCCGGGCCGCCGCGGCCAACTCCGGCCGGGACACCCCGTCCCGGGCGGCCTCGGCCCAGTAGGTCCGGCTCGGCTCCTGCGGCAGCCGCTCGGCGACCGCCGCGGCGCGCTCCGATCCGCTCGGGTCGTCCAGCAGCGCGGCCACCACCGTGGTGGGCACCGCCCAGTCGTCGCCGCGCTGGGCGTCGATCATGCGGAGCTCGAGGTGCCCCTGCGCCCGTACCGGCGGAATGACGCTCTTGAGGTGGCGCCGCAGATCCGCGAGGGTCGCCGGCCGCGGACCCTGCCCGCGCAGCCAGTGGCGCATGGTGAAGCCGACCGGCGGCACCAGCCACGGCCGCCCCGACGGCATCCGCACGCCGACGACCTGCGCGTCCAGCGCGTACGCCAGCCAGGTCGCCCGGCACTCCCCCGGCCCGGTCGGGTCGGTGCGCGTCGGGTCGGTCCGGAAGCGCAGCAGCTGGCGGGTGCTGCGGCCGCCCTCGCCCAGCGAGTTGGCGAACATCGCCATCAGCGCGGGGCCGAGCGTGTTGAGCAGCCACCACCGGCGCTGGCGGCCCCGCCAGCCGCCGGAGTCGTCCCCGGCGTCGACGTTGACCTGCACCGACGCGGCGTTGCAGAGCATCTGCCGGCCGACCGGACCGTACTGGTCGTAGGCGGCTTCGAGCGCGGCGTAGCGCGGATCGTCGACGACCCGCCGGGGCGGGCGGGAGTCCAGCCCGGCGCCGACCAGCCGCAGGCCGCGGGCGCGCGCCTCGTTGCGGATCACCGACAGGTCCTCGGCGGCGGCGGTGAGGCACTCGGTCAGGTTCGCCGCGGGCAGGGTGGACAGCTCGACCTGGCCGCCGGGCTCGAAACTGATGGCGCTGCCGTACGGCAGGCGGCGGCCGGGCGGGCAGACGGCCTCCTGGACCAGCGCGTGGTCAGGCCGCGACGCCGGTGCGGTCGGGTCCACGACCAGCCATTCGAGTTCGACGCCCAGGCGGCCGATCCGCCGCGTCGAGAAGGCGTTGTCGAAAATCCACTCTTCGGCGTACGGCTCGGAGAGCGCACTTGTCACCCGCACCTCCACGGCAGGCTCGACCGACGATTGTTAACGGCCGCACTATGCCGCCAGCAGATGCGGGTACCGCTGATTTTCCATAGACCGATGTCAGTTGTCCACTCGTCGAAACGCTGAGGTCACACCGCCATTCGACCCGGTCAGGCTGTCGCGGAAATGGATAGTAGGGAGGTCGTCCCGCATGCCCCGGCCGTCGGCCGTACCGTCGGCGCCCCACCGCGCGCTAGGGTGTCGATCATGCGTTATCGCCCGCTCGGCAACTCCGGCCTGACCGTCTCCGCCGTCGGCCTCGGCTGCAACAACTTCGGCTGGCGGCTCGACCTGGACGGCACCCGCGCCGTCGTCGACGCCGCCCTCGACGCCGGCATCACCTTCTTCGACACCGCCGACATCTACGGCCGCGGCACCGCCGTCGGGGCGTCGGAGTCCATGCTCGGCGAGGTCCTGAAGGGGCGCCGCGACCAGGTCGTGCTCGCGACGAAGTTCGGCCACCAGGACGTCGACCTCGAGTTCGGGCCCGCGGCGGGCGCCAAGGGCGGCCGCGCCTACATCCGCCGCGCCGTCGAGGACTCGCTGCGCCGCCTGGGCACCGATCACATCGACCTGTACCAGTTGCACACCCCCGACCCGGCCACGCCGATCGGCGAGACGCTGTCGGCGCTGCACGAGCTGGTGCAGGCGGGCAAGGTCCGCTACATCGGCTGCTCGCAGTTCACCGGCTGGCAGGTCGCCGACGCGGTACGCGTCGCGCAGCAGCTGAACACCACCGCGTTCATCAGCGCGCAGAACCACTGGTCGCTGCTGGAGCGCGGCATCGAGGCCGAGATCGTGCCCGCCGCGCGCCACTACGGCATGGGCGTGCTGCCGTTCTTCCCGCTGGCCAACGGCCTGCTCACCGGCAAGGTGCGCCGCGGCCAGGCCGCGCCCGACGACAGCCGCCTGGCCAAGGAGTCGGCCCGGTTCATCACCGAGGCCCGCCTGGACACGGTCGAGGCGCTCGCGGGCTGGGCCGAGCGGCACGAGCAGAGCCTGCTGCAGACGGCCATCGGCTGGCTGGCCGCCCAGCCCGGCTGCGGCTCGGTCATCGCCGGTGCCACCAGCCCCGAGCAGGTCCGCGCGAACGCGGCCGCGGCCGACTGGATCCCCTCCGCCAGCGAGCTGGCCGAACTCGACGAGCTGTCGCCGCCGCCCGCCCGATAATGGAGACCGGGAGAGTGAAGGAGACCCCCGTGGCCGACGTCGAGGTCGTCGAGGTGCCCGAGAGCAGCCGGTATGAGGCACGCCAGGACGGCGTGCTGCTGGGCGAGCTGACGTACCACCGCAGACCGGGCATGATCGTGTTCGACCACACCGGGGTCGAGCCCGCGGCGCGCGGACGCGGCATCGGCGCGCTGCTCGTCGCCGCCGCCATGGCCGACGCCGCCGCCGACGAGGTCCACGTCGTTCCGGCCTGCTCGTTCGTGCGCCGCTGGGTGCACGACCACCCCGAGTACCTGCCGCTGATCGAGCACTCCTGACCGTTTCGGCACCGGCACGCCACTTGGGGCGTGCCGGTGTGACCCGGGCGACAGTGGACAGGATCTGCTAGATGTGTACGAGCCGCATCAGATCCGCGGCACGTACACGAGGAGAAGCGGACCAGTGGTTTTCAAGAGGATGCTGTCGGCGCTCGGCGTCGGCGGCCCGTCGGTCGACACCGTCCTGTCCACCCCGGTGGTGCGCCCGGGCGGGGTGCTCGCCGGCCAGGTGCACATCCGCGGCGGCGAACGCGACAACCACATCGAGTACGTGTCGATCGGCCTGGTCACCCGGGTCGAGGTCGAGCACGGCGACAGCGAGTACGGCAGCACGGTCGAGTTCCAACACGTACGGCTGACCGGCCCGTTCACCCTGGCCGCGGGCGCGAACCAGGTGCTGCCGTTCCAGCTGGAGATCCCGTGGGAGGCCCCGGTCACCGCCTTCTACGGCACCCCGCTGCGCGGCATGACCATGGGCGTGCACACCGAGCTGTCGGTCGCCAACGCCGTGGACAAGACCGACCTCGACCCCGTCGCGATCGAGCCGCTGCCGCTGCAGGCCGAGATCATGGAGGCGTTCACCCGGCTCGGGTTCCAGTTCGCCCGCGCCGACCTCGAGCGCGGCCGCATCCACGGGGTGCACCAGACGCTGCCGTTCTACCAGGAGATCGAGTTCTACCCGTCGCCCGCGTACAGCGGCCGGATGCGGCAGCTGGAGCTGACCTTCGTCACCGGCCCGCAGGGCATGGACGTGGTGCTGGAGTTCGACAAGCGCGGGTTCGCGGGCGGGCACGACACGTTCAGCCGCCACCACGTCAGCCACGCCGACGCCGGCCGTACCGACTGGACCGCCGTCATCGACGGCTGGCTCCGCCAGGCCCTGGAGCGCCACGGCGCCCACGGCTACGGCCACCAGCAGTACGGCCACCAGCAGTACGGGCACGGCGGCCACGGATACGGGCACGGGCGCCACGGCTCGC
Organism: Catellatospora sp. KI3; assembly: GCF_029948125.1. Taxonomy (GTDB): domain Bacteria; phylum Actinomycetota; class Actinomycetes; order Mycobacteriales; family Micromonosporaceae; genus Catellatospora. Next base: position 72,604 of record NZ_JASAMB010000030.1, on the reverse strand, counting down.
ACGGGCACGACGGGTACGGCATGGGCACGGTCGTCGCCGCCGGTGCGGCGGGCTTCCTCGGCGGCATGGTCGCCGGAGAGGTGGCCGAGGAGGTCTTCGACTTCGACGGCGGCGACTTCTTCGAGGAGTGACCCCGCCCCGCCCCGCCCCGCCCCGCCCCGCCCCGCCCCGCCCCGCCCCGCCGCCTTTCATAGACGTTGGCCTATCACGAGGGATTTTCGTAGATCATCTTCCTCGCGATAGGCCAACGTCGATCAGAGGCGGGGCGGGAGCGGGGCACGCCGCCCGGCGGGGCGGGAGCGGGGCACGCCGCCCGGCGGCCCGCGCGGGGCTGGGGCAGGGGGTGGTGCGCGGGAGCGGCTACTGTTGCCGGGTGTTCAAGGCCCTCGTCTGCTTCATGCTCGTCTTCATAGCCATCGGCGCCGCCGGTATGTGGCTGTCGATGCAGCGCCGCAAGCGCTGACCGCCCGCCACCCCCATGGACGCCGGTACCCTCACGCTGCTGCTGACCGCCGCCACCGCCGCAGGCTGGGTGGACGCCGTGGTCGGCGGCGGCGGCCTGCTGCTGCTCCCCGCCCTGCTGATCGGCCTGCCCAACGTGCCGGTGGCCACCGTGCTGGGCACGAACAAGATGACCGCCATCGCGGGCACCTCCAGCGCGGCGGTGCTGTACGCGCGGCGTACCCGCATCGACTGGCGGGTCGCGGGTCCCGCCGCCGCGATGGCCGTGGTCGTCGCCGGCATCGGCGCGTGGTTCGCCGGTTCGGTGCCGCCCGAGGCGTACCGGCCGGTGGTGCTCGCGATCCTGGTCGGCGTCGCCCTGTTCGTCACGTTCCGCCCGAACAACGGCGTGGTGGCCCACCCGGAGAAGCGCACCCGCACCCGCGCCGCCGTCGCGATCGCCCTCGCCGGCGGCCTGATCGCCCTGTACGACGGCATGATCGGCCCCGGCACCGGCACCTTCCTGGTGCTCACCTTCACCACCGTGATCGGCGCCGACTTCCTGCACGGCTCGGCCATGGCCAAGATCGTCAACGCGGGTACGAACCTCGGCGCGCTCGTCGTCTTCGCCATCGGCGACCACGTGTGGTGGAAGCTCGGCGCGGCGATGGCGGTCTGCAACATCATCGGTGCCCAGCTGGGCGCCCGACTGGCCCTGCGCCGCGGCTCCGGCTTCGTCCGCGTGGTGCTACTGGTGGTGGTCCTCGCCCTGATCGCCCGCCTCTCCTACGACCAGTGGTTCGCCAACTGACCCGCTCCACCCGGTCAACGGGGACGTCGCTCCGGCACAGCAGCCCCGCCCCGGGGTTGCGACCGGAGGTCGCGATCTTCGCCCCGGTGCTCAGCCGGCGGAACGCCACCTGAGCACCGGTGATCAGCGCTTCCGGTCAAGAAGCAGGCTTCGACCTCGTCGGCTGCGCAGCGATTTGACCGGCGACCGCGATCTTCGACCCCGTTTCGGCCGATGATCGCGACCTGCGGTCAGAACAGCGGTCTAAAGCCAATCTCCTGACCGGAACCAGCGATCACGAAGCCCGACACGGAGTCCTACGCAGTGATGTGACCACAGGCCGCGATCTTCGAACCACGTCCTCTCGGCGGCGATCCGAACCGCGCCCGAGCGGTGATCGCAACCTGCGGTCGGAATCCGAGCCACAGGCTGAGGTCTCGTCCTCGCACGGCGATCATCGCGGCCCTCAATCCGTGCCGCGACGGCCCACGACCCCGAACCGCAACTCTGAGGGGTGAGGGGAAGTGGGGTCGGGGGGCGTGGTGGGGCGGGATCATGGGGGTATGGCGTCGGGTCCGGGTGGGCGGCGGGCGGGTACCGGCCCGGCCGTGCTGCTGATCCTCGGCTCGATGCTGTCGGTGCAGGTGGGTGCGGCCGCGTCGACGCGGCTGTTCGAGGCGGTCGGCCCGGCGGGCACCGCGTGGCTGCGCCAGTGCTGGGCCACGTTGGCGTTCTGGCTGATCGCCCGCCCGTCGTGGCGCTGGCTGCGCGCCCAGCGCCGGGCCGACCTCGGCGGTGCTCTGCTGCTCGGCGCGGTGAGCGCGGTGATGAGTGTGGCGTTCTTCGAGGCGATCGCGCGTATCCCGCTGGCCACGGCGGTGGCGCTGGAGTTCCTGGGGCCGCTCGGGCTGGCGGTGGTCCGGCGTACCGGCCGGTGGGGTCTGCTCTGGCCGGTGTTCGCGCTGGCGGGGGTGCTGGCGCTGACGCAGCCGTGGCGCGGCGGCGTGTCGGTGACCGGGGTGGCGCTGGCGCTGGTGGCGGCGGTCGGGTGGGCGGCGTACATCCTGTTGACGCAGCGGGTCGGGGACCGGTTCGAGGGGGTCAAGGGGCTGGCGGTGGCGATGCCCGCAGCCGTGGTGGTGACGGCGGTGTTCGGAATGCCGCAGGCGGCGGGCGGGCTCAGCGGCCCGGTGGTCGCGCAGGCGGCGTGGCTGGCGCTGCTGCTGCCGGTGCTGCCGTACGCGTTGGAGTTGCTGGCGCTGCGGCGCCTCAACGTGGCGGCGTTCGGCACCCTGATGTGCCTGGAACCGGCGTTCGCGCTGCTGGTCGGGGCGGTGCTGCTGGGCCAGAGCCCGGCCGCGCTGCAGGTGCTGGGCGTGGCGCTGGTGGTCGTGGCCGGGATCGGGGCGCAGCGGACCGGGCACCGGTGAGGGTCGCCGGAAGCGACCCGTGGTGGCGTGAGCACCGGTGCGCCGCCGGGACCGGGGCGCAGCGGAGCGGGCGTCGGTGACGCGGAGCACTCCGCCCGCGCGCCACATTGGTTAGGCATACCTAAGAACGCTAGGCTGACAGGGTCGCCGCCGCCGGACTGCTGGCGGGCTGGGCAGGCGTGGTCCACACTGGATCTCCAGCCGTGGCGTCGGGGAGGGGTTTCCATCAACACCGTGCCGAGCACCGACGACACGCTCCCCGGCGCCCGCGCGGCGGTGCTCGCGCGGCTGTGGGGGGCCCTGGTCCGCGAGCCGCTGCCGGGGGTGCTGGACCGCCGGGCGTACGGCGGGGACATCCTGGTGACCCTGGCCTCCGGTCAGCGGTTGATGGGCTCGGCCGCGATGGCCGAGATGTTCGCCGTCGCCCCGGAGGGTCTGCGCGTCACGCTGGAGACCGAGCGGTTCGACGACCCGGCGGCGCTGCTGCGGGCGCTGAAGCTGCCCGGGCATCCGCTGCGGCTGGCCGAGGAGGTCGCCGACAGCGTCGCCCACCTGGCCCTGGCCCGCGCGAACCAGCCGTATCCGCAGCGGGGCGAGGCGACGCTGACCGTGCTGGCGGGGCGGCCGGACGGGTTGGCGATCCTGGAGCAGGCGGTCGTGGACGGCCATCCGCTGCACCCGTGCTGCCGCACCCGGCTGGGCATGTCGGCCGCCGAGTCGCTGGCGTACGCCCCGGAGCACCGGCCCACGGTGGCGCTGGAGGTGTTCACCGTCCCGGCCAAGCGCTGGCTGACCACGGGTGCGGGGCTGGCGCCCCGGCTGCCGGTGCACCCGTGGCAGCGCGAGCACGTGCTGTCGGCGTACCCCTTCCTGAAGCCCTCGGGTGAGAAGATCGCGGCCCGGCCGCTGATGTCGCTGCGCACGCTGGCCGCCGTGGCCGACCCCACCCGGCACTACAAGACGTCGGTGGACGTGCAGATGACCAGCGCGGTGCGGATCGTGTCCCCGGCGGCGGTGCGCAACGGCCCGGTGGTGTCGAAGCTGCTCGCGCAGCTGGGGGCGGACCTGGGGCTTACGGTGTGGCCGGAGTTGGCCGCGGGCGCGGTGCTCGACGAGGCCGGGCAGCCGCTGCGCAGCCTGGCCGTGGTGGCCCGGCGCGCCGCCCGGCCCGGCCCGAACGAGGTGGTCCTGCCCGTGGCGGCGCTGTCGGCGCCCTCGCCGAACGACGGCCGCCCGCTGCTGTGCGAGGCGGTGCGGCTGGGCTACGGCGGCCACCCGGCCGGGTTCGTCGCCGACCTGGCCGCGCTGATCGCGCCGGTGCTGCTGACGCTGCTGCACCGCGGCGTCGCGCTGGAGGCGCACGGGCAGAACCTGCTGGTGACGCTGAGCCACGGGCGGCCGACCGGGTTGTCGTACCGCGACATCGGCGGCATCCGGGTCAGCCCGCAGCGGCTGCGCCGCCACGGCGTGGACGCCCCGGTGCTGCACGGCGACCTGGCCAGCGACGACCCGGTGCAGCTGCGGGCCAAGGTGCTCGCGTCCGGGATCGCGGTGGCGCTGGGCGAGCCCATCGCGACCGTCGCCCGGGAGTACGGCGTCGACCCGGCCGCCCTGTGGCGCCTGGTCCGCGACCGGGTCGAGGGCGTCTACGACAACCTGCCGTCCGGGGCGGCCGCCGACGCCCGCGCGGTGCTCGGCGAGCCGCTGCCGCTGAAGGCCACCACCGCGATGCGGCTGGCCGACGACCCGCTGGACGACGTGTGGGCCGCGCTGCCGAACCCGCTGGCGCAGTGATGCGCACCCTCGACGGCTCGATGGCCGCCGACGTGGCCGGGATCGCACCGGACCTGCTCGACGGGTACCGCGACGCGCTGCCCCGGGCGCGGGCGGCGGTCGCGACCCGGCTGGCCGAGGCGCTGTGGCGCGAGGACATCGGCGACGCCCGCGGCCGCTTCCGGGGCACCGTGCACGGCTTCGACCGGGTGGTGCTCGGCCCGGTCGCCGACGACCCGCTGTCGCTGGTGGACCATCCGGGGCTGCGGGCCGAGCTGGACAGCGCGGTGCACGGGCTGGCTCTGGCGTACGCCCGGCGCGCGGTGCAGGACCCCGGGCACCGGGCGGCGGCGGCCGCGCTGGGCCGGGCCGACATGATCGAGCTGCTGGCGGAGCTGGATCCGGACGAGCGGGTGGCGCGGCTGGAGCGGCTGGCCACCGAGGGCCACAACCTGCACCCGTGCGGCCGGACCAGGCTGGGCTGGAGCGCGGGCGACATGATCGCGCACGACCTGGAGACCGAGTCGACGGCCGTCGGGTTCGTGGCGGCCCGGCCGGAGCTGGTGCTCGGCGACGACCTCACCGAGCGGCTGGGGGTGGCGGCGCCGCCTGGCCGCCGGGTGCTGCCGGTGCACATCTGGCAGCTGCGGCACCTGCGCGGCCGGTTCCCCGAGCTGTTCGCCGACGGCACGCTGCGGGTGCTGGATCCGGTGCTGCCCGCCCTGCCCACCGCGGCCCTGCGTACGGTGCTGCTGACCGGCTCGGCCCGGCCGGGGACGTACCTGAAGCTGTCCCTGGACATCCAGGTCACCTCGACCCGGCGCACCATCTCCGTCGCCTCGACCCGCAACGGCCCGGCCCTGTCCGAGGCGCTCGGCGCGCTGCTGGACGCCGAGTCCGGCGGCCGCCTGCTGCTCATGGCCGAGCCCGCCGGAGCCGCGGGCCTGGTCGGCGACTCGCGGCAGCTCAGCACCATCGTCCGCGACGGCCTCGGCGGCCGCCTGGCCCCGGGCGAGCAGCCCGTGCCCGGCAGCGCCCTGGCCGCGCTCGACCCGGTCAGCGGCGCCACGCTGCTGACGGGCCTGGTCGACCGGTACGCCCACAGCCGCCGCGCCACCTCCCCGCAGCTGGCGGCGCTGGGCTTCCTCAACGAGTACGCGGTGCTGCTGCTGCCGCCGGTGCTGCGCCTGGCCGCGCAGCACGGCATCGGGCTGGAGGCGCACCTGCAGAACTGCGTGCCGACCTTCCGCGACGGCGTGCCGCACCGCATGGGCATCCGGGACCTGGCCGGGATGCGCGTGCACGAGGGGCGGCTGGCCGCGACCGGGGTGGCGCTGCGGCTGTGGCCCGGTTCGGTGATCGGCACCGGCGACGAGTCGGTGCTGCTGTCGAAGGTGGCGTACACGGCGTTCCAGGCGCACCTGGGGGAGCTCGTGCTGCGGCTGGGCCGGTCGCACGGGCTGGCGGAGGGCACGGCCTGGGCGGCGGTACGCCACGTCGTCGACGAGGCCCTGGCCGGGCACCGCGACCACGCGTTCTACACGGCGCCGACGGTGCCGCACAAGGCGCTGACCCGGATGCGGCTGGCCGGGTCGGGCGACGTCTACGTGCCGGTGCAGAATCCGTTGCATGCCCGCTGACCTGCCACCCCGCGTGGCCGAGGCGCTGCGCGCCCTACCCGACCCGGTCTGCGCGTACGTGTACGACCCGGCGGTGCTCACCGACCGCGTCGCCCGCCTGCGCGCGGCCCTGCCCGGCGTCACCGTCTGCTACGCGGTCAAGGCCAACGGGCACCCGGCCCTGGTCGGCGCGGCGGCGCGGGCCTGCGACGGCCTGGAAGTCGCCTCCGGCGGCGAGCTGGCCCTGGCCGAGGCGGCCGGAGCGCGCCGGATCGTGTTCGGCGGCCCGGCCAAGACCGACGCCGAACTGGCCACCGCCCTGCGCCTGGGCGCGACCGTGAACGTGGAGAGCGTGCACGAGCTGCGCCGGCTCAGCCTCATCGCGGCGCGGGCGGGGCAGGCTGCCGTGATCACGCTGCGCGTCAACCGGGCCGGGGGCGGCCTGCCGGGCACCCACGCGATGGCCGGGACGGCCACGCCGTTCGGGATCGCCGAGGAGCAGCTGCCCGAGGCGGTGGCGCTGGCCCGTACGCTGCCGGGACTGGAACTGACCGGCTGGCACCTGCACGCGGTGTCCAACAATCTCGACGCCGCCGCGCACGCCCGGTTCCTCACCGAGGCGCTGGACTGGTCGGTGCTCCTGGCCGACAAGCTCGGGGTGGCGCTGCGCAGCGTCAACGCCGGTGGTGGATTCGGCGTCGACTACACCGGCGGCGCCGAGTTCGACCCGGCCGCGCTGCGGGTCCCGGTGCCCGCCGGGGTGGAACTGGTGGTGGAACCGGGGCGCTGGCTGGCCGCCGACGCGGGCTGGTACGCCGCGCAGGTGCTGGATCTGAAGCAGACGCACGGCCGCTGGTTCGCGGTGCTGCGCGGCGGCACCCACCACTTCCGCCTGCCCGCGGCGTGGGGGTACAGCCACCCCTTCACCGTGCTGCCGGTCGAGCACTGGCCGTACCCGTGGCCCCGGCCGCAGGTGCGCGACGTCGCGGTGGACGCGGTCGGCGAGCTGTGCACGCCCCGCGACGTGCTCGCCCGCGACCAGCGCGTGGACCGGCTGCGCGTCGGCGACGTGCTGGTGTTCGCCCGCACCGGGGCGTACGGCTGGGACATCTCGCACCATGCGTTCCTGCGGCACCCGGAGCCGGACTTCGTGGTGCTCTGACCCGGTTCTGGGTAACCCCGCGTGACGTCGGTGTCTACCCAGCGAATCGGATGATCACGAGATGGTCCGGGCTGTTCGACCCGGCTTGACAACGTCCTAGACTGTCCCGGTCCAGCACCGCCCCCGTGGTTCTCGACACACGCTCCACCCCCACCCCCACCCCCACCCCTTTTATTGCGGAGGCCCCGATGCCGAACGGCCGTAGCTCCGCGGTCCGATCGCACCGGCGCGGCGGCGGTCGGCGCCGCGGGATCGCACCCTGGCTCGTCATCCCGATGGCACTGGTACTGGTCGGCTCCGGCCTGACCATCGGCTACGTGTACCTCATCAAGAACGCCTGCTCCGGCAGCACCCAGGCCACCATCGTGGCCCCGCCCAGCACCGCGTCGCTGCTGCAGGACCTGGCCGGCAAGTGGGCGGAGACGAACCCCTCGGTCAACGGCGTGTGCGCCTCGGTCGCGATCGGCGTCCAGGAGGCCTCGGTGACCGTCGAGGCGCTGGCGCACGACTGGGACCCGACCGCGTCGGGCCCGGCCCCGGACGTGTGGGTGCCGCCGTCGAGCGCCTGGGTGAAGAAGGCCGCCGCCGCGAGCGAGACCGCCGACCGTCTGCTGCCCGACCTGCTGCCGAGCGTGGCCCGCACACCCGTCGTGATCGCGATGCCGCGGGCGTCCGCCGAGCAGCTGAACTGGCCGAACACCAAGCTCGACTGGAAGGACCTGCTCGACAAGCTCGCGCAGGACAAGACCGTCAAGATCGGCATGAGCAACCCGGCCACCTCGACCGCGGGCCTGCTGGCGCTGTCGGCGATCATCGACGCCGACGACAACACCGAGGTCGACGCCACCGAACTGGGCCGGGTGTTCCAGCTGGAGCAGCGCCTGGCGGTGTACAAGAGCACCACCGAGGAGCTGTTCGCCGAGTACGTGGCCGGCCAGGGCAAGACGCTCACCGCGTTCCCGGCGCTGGAGCAAGACATCGTCCGGCACAACGAGGCCCACCCCGACCTGCCGCTGGTCGCCGTCTACCCGCAGAACGCCACCACCGAGGCGGACAACCCGTACCTGGTGCTGAAGAACGCGGCGTGGACCAGCCCCGAGCGCAGCGCCGCCGCGCAGGCCTTCCTGCAGTACCTGCGCGAGGAGCCGGCCCGGGCCGAGGTTCAGTCGATGGGCTACCGCGACTCCAACCGCGTCCCCGGCCCGAAGCTGACCCAGAACAACGGCGTGATCGGCAAGCTGACCGCGCTGCCCGGCGGCGTGCTGCTGAGCGAGTCGATCACCCAGACGGTCAACACCTGGACCGCGCTGACCCGCCCCACCAACATGCTGCTGGTGCTGGACGTTTCCGGCTCCATGGGCGGCGTGGTGCGCGGCACCGGCATGACCAAGCTGGACCTGACCAAGGCCGGCGCGGGCGCGGCGATCGAGCTGTTCGGCGACGACGCGCAGGTCGGCCTGTGGGTCTTCTCCTCGCAGCAGTCGGGCAGCAAGGCGTACCGCGAGGTGGTGCCGGTCGGCAAGCTCGACGACGACCTCGAGGCCGACGGCCAGACCGCGTCCCGGCGCGACACGCTGGTCGCCGAGCTCAAGGAGCTGGAGCCGGGCGGCAACACGGGCATGTACGACACGGTCTGGGCCGCGTACCAGACCATGCAGAAGAAGTACGTGCCCGACGCGACCAACATGATCGTGCTGCTGTCCGACGGCGCCGACGACGACCAGCTGCAGGGCCTGAAGCTGGAGGAGCTCACCGCGAAGATCAAGGGAGCCGACGCCAGCCGCCCGGTGAAGGTCGTGACGATCGCGCTGGGCAAGCCGGAGAACAGCTCCGCCCTCGCCAAGATCAGCTCCGCGACCGGGGTGAACACCTACAGCTCCGAGCGGTCGTACGACATCGGCAAGGTGCTCATGAGCGCCATCTTCGAGGCGAACTGACCCGCCCCGCCCCGACAGCCGGAGGCCCGGCCCGCCACCACGCGGGCCGGGCCTCCGCCGTTCCCGCCCCAGCACACACCCCTACGCTCAGCCACATGATCAGCGTTTGCGGTCAGACGGCCGGCTCTACCGGCACATTCGGACCGCGGCCACCGATCACGCGCCTGGGTGTAGGGGTGCGCTCGCGACTCGCGGTCAGCAGGGCCTGGCGCTGATCCGTGCAGTTTCGGGGAAACTGCCGGAAAAGGCGCCCCCATTCGCGCAGTTTCCCCGAAACTGCCGGAAAGCCGAGGGCGGAGCGGCCCGCCGGGCGGGCGACCCGGCCCGCCCGTCATAGACGCTGGCCTATTACATCGACTCAATCAAGATCGAAGTCGACGTAATAGGCCAGCGTCGATACAAGACGGGTCGTGTCCGGCGGACCTGCCCTGCGGCGACTCGGCCGCACGAGCGCCGCGCAGGAGCACCCGCGCGGGTGCGGCGCGCGGGGAGCACCCGCGCGGGTGCGGCTTGGGTCAGCCGCGGAGGGCGGCGCGGACCGGGGCGGCCTTGGCGGCGGCTTCGGCCACCTCGGCGGCCGGGTCGGAGTCGATGGTGATGCCGCCGCCCGCCCAGACGTGGACCAGGCCCTCGTCGGCGGCGGCGGTGCGGATCGTCAGGCCCAGGTCGACGCGGTCGGGGCCGATCCACCCCAGCGCGCCCATGCTCACGCCCCGGCCGACGGGCTCCAGCCGGGCGATCTCGGCCAGCGCGGCGAGCTTCGGCGCTCCGGTGACCGAGCCGCCGGGGCACACGGCGCGCAGGAGCTCGGCGAGCCCGGTGCCGGGTCGCAGCCGCGCGGTCACGTCGGACTCAGCCTGCCACAGGTCCACCCAGGGGCGCAGCGCGAACAGCCGCGGCACCCGTACGGAGCCGGTGGCGGCGACGTGGGCGAGGTCGTTGCGCATCAGGTCGACGATCATGACGTGTTCGGCGCGCTCCTTGGGCGAGGCGAGCAGCGCGGCCCGCCCGGCCTCGGTGGCGGGGCCGGTGCCCTTGATGGGGCGGGTCAGCGCCTCGCCGCCGCGTACCCGCAGCAGGGTCTCGGGCGAGCCGCAGCCGATGGCCCAGCCCTCGCCGCGCAGGATCCCGGCGTAGCGGGCACCGGCCAGGCGGGTGAGCCGGCGCAGCGCCGGGAGCGGGTCGCCCGCGTACGCGGCGGCGGCATGGCCGACCACGTTGACCTGGTATACGTCACCGCGGGCGATCGACGTACGCACCTGCTCCACCGCTGCGGCATGGTCTGCGGGGGTCCAGGAGGGCCGCCAAGCGCCCAATCGCCAGTCGCCGTCCGTTTGCCCGGACGGGGCGTCCGGTTCGCCAGACGGGCGTACGGTGGCGGAGTGCTCGTAAACGACCGCGACCACATCCGGGACCGCGGGAACGGGGCTGGGCGCGCCCAGGGCGCCGCCCGCCATCACCGCACCGCCCGCGGCGGAGACGAACAGTGCCGCTCCGCAGATGTCGTGTTCCGGATCGGGCACTTCCGAAGAACACCTACCGGACAGATCATTCACAATAAGGTTATGACGGGACAGAAAAGCTTCGACAAGGGCGGCCGGATCGCCGGGGTCGCCGACCCGCCACTCGAACCGGGAGCGTTCCCACGCCTGGTCACGACACGCGGCCGGAATGCCGGGGATGTCCCTGGCCAGACCATGGGTGGGGTATAGGCCGACCGGCTTCATTCGTCTCGTCCGAACGGCTGATAAATGAAAACGCCCAGCGTCACCTGCTCGTAAAAGGCTCGTTCGGCTTGGTAGCGTGCGTCACTGTTCATGTGATCGACCGCACACCGGCGCCGGTTCAGCTCAGACCGAGCAACCACGCCCTCACCCCTAACCGAATCGCGGAGAACCCCGAGATGTTGTGCCAGCACCAACCGCAGTGTCCGTCCGCGGACGCCATCGACCACGACGCCGCCAAGGTAGTGGCCTCGTTCCCGGAGCAGGGCTGGAGCCTGCTCTGCAACGGCGTCATCGTCTTCGAGGACACCGGCGAGCTGCTCCCCGACGGGTCGAGCGTCGCCCCGCACCGCGGTCCCGCGGTGCACGCCATGGCCTGACGGTCCCACCACCTTAAGGCCCTCACCCAGGCGGCAGAGCTGCCGCCGTCCCCGCCACGCCGGCCGGCCCGAGGCAGGGCCCAGGCCGGCGCGACGCGGGGGAACCGTCCGCCGCCCGCCGGATCAGGCGAACGCCTCCGGCGGCGGGCACGAGCACACCAGGTTCCGGTCACCGTACGCGCCGTCGATGCGCCGTACCGGCGGCCAGTACTTGCCGGCCCGCTCCGACGCGCTCGACAGCGCCGGGTACGCCGCGACACTGCGCGGGTACGCGTGGGCCCACTCGTCCCCGGTCACCATCGACGCCGTGTGCGGCGCGTTGACCAGCGGGTTGTCATCCGCGGGCCACTCACCCGAGCCCACCTTGCCGATCTCGCGGCGGATCGAGATCATCGCCTCCACGAACCGGTCCAGCTCGGCCAGGTCCTCGCTCTCGGTCGGCTCCACCATCAGGGTGCCCGCCACCGGGAACGACATGGTCGGGGCGTGGAAGCCGTAGTCGATCAAGCGCTTGGCCACGTCGTCGACGGTCACGCCGGTCGCCTTGGTGATCGGGCGCAGGTCGAGGATGCACTCGTGCGCGACCAGGCCCTTGTTGCCGCTGTACAGCACCGGGTAGTGCTCGCGCAGCCGCGCGGCGACGTAGTTGGCCGCCAGCACCGCGGTGCCGGTCGCGGCCGCGAGGCCGTCCGGGCCCATCATCCGCAGGTACGCCCACGGGATGGGCAGGATCGAGGCGCTGCCGTGCGGCGCCGCGCTGATCGCCGACACGTCCTTCGTACCCGGCAGGAACGGGGCCAGGTGCGCGCGGACCGCGACCGGGCCGACGCCGGGGCCGCCGCCGCCGTGCGGGATGCAGAACGTCTTGTGCAGGTTCAGGTGCGACACGTCGGCACCGAACTTGCCCGGCTTGGCGAAGCCGACCAGCGCGTTCAGGTTCGCGCCGTCGACGTACACCTGGCCGCCCGCCTCGTGCACCTTGGCGCACAGGGAGGCGATGCCGGTCTCGTACACCCCGTGGGTGGACGGGTAGGTCACCATGATCGCGGCGAGGGCGTCGCGGTGCTTGTCGATCGCCCGGTCCAGGTCGACCAGGTCCACGTTGCCGGAGTCGTCGCAGGCCACCACGACTACGCGCATACCGGCCATGACGGCGCTGGCCGCGTTGGTGCCGTGCGCGCTCGACGGGATCAGGCACACGTCGCGGTGCGCGTCGCCGTTGGCCCGGTGGTACGCGCGGATCGCGAGCAGGCCCGCGAGCTCGCCCTGCGAACCGGCGTTGGGCTGCACGCTGACCGCGTCGTACCCGGTGAGCTCGGCCAGCCACCCCTCCAGCTGCGTGATCAGCTCGCGGTAGCCCGCGGTCTGCGCCGCCGGGGCGAACGGGTGGATCTGCCCGAACTCGGGCCAGGTGACGGCCTCCATCTCGGTGGTGGCGTTGAGCTTCATGGTGCACGAGCCCAGCGGGATCATGCCCCGGTCCAGCGCGTAGTCCAGATCCGACAGGCGGCGCAGGTAGCGCAGCATCGCGGTCTCGGAGTGGTGGGTGCGGAACACCTCGTGGATCAGGAACTCCGTGTCGCGGCCCAGCCCGGCCGGGATCGCCGACCGCTCGGTCGCGGCGGCCAGCTCCACCCCGAACGCGGCCGCGACCGCGCGCAGGTGCGGCACGGTGGTGGTCTCGTCGCAGGCCACGCCGACCCGGTCGGCGTCGACGCGGCGCAGGTTCACGCCCGAGGCCGCGGCGGCCGCCACGATCTCGTCGGCGCGGCCCGGCACCACGGCGGTGACGGTGTCGAAGAAGGCGCCGTGGGCGAGCTCGACGCCGCCCGCGCGCAGCGAGTCGGCCAGCCGCACGGCGGCGCCGTGGGCGTGGCGGGCGATGCCGCGCAGGCCGTCGGGGCCGTGGTAGACCGCGTACATGCTGGCCATGACGGCGAGCAGGACCTGGGCGGTGCAGATGTTGCTGGTCGCCTTCTCGCGGCGGATGTGCTGCTCCCGCGTCTGCAGCGCCAGCCGGTACGCCGGGGTGCCGTCGACGTCCTTGGAGACGCCGACCAGGCGGCCGGGCAGCGAGCGCTCCAGCCCCGCGCGCACGGCGAGGTAGCCGGCGTGCGGGCCGCCGAAGCCCATCGGCACGCCGAAGCGCTGGGCCGAACCGCAGGCGATGTCGGCGCCGATGCTGCCCGGGGCGCGGACCACGGTCAGCGCGAGCAGGTCGGCTGCGACCGCGACCAGGGCCTGGCGGGCGTGGGCGGCGGCGATCAGCTCGGCGTGGTCGCGCAGCGCGCCCGAGGCGCCCGGGTACTGCAGGTGCAGGCCGAAGAAGTCAGCGGGCAGCTCCTCGGTGTCGAGGTCGAGCACGCGCACCTCGATGTCGAGCGGCTCGGCCCGGGTGGTGATCACGTCGATGGTCTGCGGCAGCGCGTCGGCGTCGACCACGTACACGTTGCTCTTGCTCTTGGCCGAGCGGCGGGCCAGCGTCATCGCCTCGGCGGCCGCGGTGCCCTCGTCCAGCATCGAGGCGTTGGCGGTGGCCAGCCCGGTCAGGTCGGTGACCATGGTCTGGAAGTTGAGCAGCGCCTCCAGCCGCCCCTGCGAGATCTCCGGCTGGTACGGCGTGTAGGCCGTGTACCAGGCCGGGCTCTCCAGCACGTTGCGCTTGATCACGCCCGGAGTGTGCGTGCCGTGGTAGCCCAGGCCGATCATCGAGGTCAGCACCGAGTTGCGCGACGCCAGCGCGCGCAGCTCGGCCAGGGTCTCGGCCTCGGTCGCGGCGGCGGGCAGGTCCAGGGTGCCGTGCCAGCGGATCACCTCGGGGATGGCCGCGTCCATCAGCTCCTCGATCGAGGAGTAGCCGATGGCGTTGAGCATGCGATCGGTGTCGGCGGAGCCGGGACCGATGTGGCGTTCGACGAAAGCACTCATATGAGACTCCGGGGTCGAGGACCTAAGCCCTCCCCCTCTGTCACAGGCGAGGCTCGCAAGCCTCGCCTCGGCGGTCGCGCCTGAGTTCCAGAGTCGCCATGCCCGTACGGTTCGGGTGCCTGAGAGGTTCCGGGGAGGAATTGCCCCTTCGGCGCCGCGCTCGCGCGCGGACTCTCCCACACGGGTGTGCCGGCAACGATCACGCTACCAGCACCCTGGGGGCAGCACCGTAACCTGGGCCACTGTCGGACCGGCTCGCCAGCCCCGAAGGTCCCACCAGCCCCACCCGAACGACGGACCACTGTGGGAAGCTTCCAGCAACGCGTTCGTCACGACGGGTAGCCACCGCGGCGTACGATGCTGGTCGATGAACACTCCCGAACCGGCAGCAGGCCCCTCGACACTGCCGCGGCGGCTCAAGCGGATGTCCAAGGCGCCACTGGTGCGGATCGCGGTGACCACCTTCAGCGCCATAGCGCTGGTCGTCGGATTCGCCAACGACATGTTCGGTCTGCTCGCAGACGATCCGCCGCCGCCCGCCTCGGCCACCGCGCTGGACCTCGAACGAAAGGCGCTGCTGCTGGCGCAGGAGTGGCCTTTCCAGAAGAGCATGTCGCTGCGGGACCCGGCGTCGGGCGGCACGGACGCCACCCGGATCGGCTGGAGTTCGATGCTGTCGATCGCGAACACCAGCGCCACACCGATCGTCGTCAACGATGTCGAGACGGTATTCCCCCAGGTCTCCGGCGCGGAACTACGCCGGGTGGACCGGGCCAACGCCGTGACCGTGTACGCCGACCGGGGCGACTGGATCACCGTCAACGAGATCAAGGACGACCAGGAGCGCGCCGACGCCCGATTCAAGCGCAGTCAGCCGCTACCGCTGATCCTGCAGCCCGGCCGGCGCATCCTCATCGAGTACGAGCAGGCCTTCGAGTTCTGGCTCGGCGGCACGCGGCAGACCTTCGCGACCACGGACGACGAACAGCTGGTGCGCGCCGTCGCCGTACTGGTACCCATGCGGCAGCTCGCCGAGGACCAGCTGCAGTGCCCGTTCGGCGAGCGGTTCGACACCGTGGTGCGCACCGCCAACGGCGAGATCCACAAGCCGGTCCGCTACGTGCTGCTGGTCGCCGGATGCGCCGTGATCATCCGCGACGACGACAGGGCGAGGATGCTCGACGAGGACGACCCGCTCGGCGACGGCTTCCCCGACCTGGAACCGACTCCGTGACCGCCGTCGCGCCACGCCGCGTCACGGCAGCAGGACGACCTTGCCGACCGTGGCGCGACTCTCCAGCGCGCGGTGTGCGGCCGCCGCCTCGGCCAGCGGGAACCCGGTCACCGCGGGGGTGAGCCACCCCTCGGCCGCCTCGCGCAGCGCCTGCTCCTCCAGGTCGCGCAGCGGGCGGACCATTCCCGGGCCGAGGGCCGAACTCGCGGTGATGCCCCGGGTGTACAGGTCAGCCGTGGTGATCTCGGTGGCGGCGCCCGCGGACCAGCCGCAGATCACGAAGCGCCCGCCCGGCGCCAGCAGCTCGAGTGCCGCCCGGCCGGCCTGGCCGCCCACCCCGTCGATGACCAGCGTCACCCGCCGCTCCCCCAGCTCCGCGCGTACCTTCTCCGGCCAGCCCGGGTCGGTGTAGTCGAGCGCCGTGTCGGCGCCGTTGCGCAGCACCTGGTCGACCTTGGCCGGGCCGCCCGCGACGCCGACGACGTGGGCGCCCGCCCGCTGGGCCGCCTGCACGAACAGGGTGCCCAGGCCGCCCGCGGCGGCGGTGACCAGGACGGTGTCCGCGCTGGTGGGGGCGGCGCGGTCGAGCACGCTGACGGCGGTGCGGCCGGTGCCGATCATCGCGACCGCCGTCCGGGCGGACAGGTGGTCGGGGATCGGGTGCAGGGACGCGGCGGCGGCGACGGCGCGCTCGGCGTACCCGCCGCTGGTCAGGCCGAGGTGTACGACCACGCGGCGGCCCAGCCAGCCCGGGTCCGCGCCCGGGCCGGTCGCGACCACCCGGCCCGCCACCTCACGGCCCGGGGTCATCGGCAGCGCGGGCAGCGGAAACGGCGTGGCGCCGCCGCGCCTGACCGTCGTATCGATGAGGTGCACCCCGGCCGCCTCCACCTGGACCACCACCTGGCCCTGCCCTGGCGTCGGGTCGGGCACCTGCTCGAACCGCAGGTTCTCGGCCGGGCCGAACTCGTACTGGCGGATGGCGCGCATGGTGCTCCTCGGGTCTCGCAAGCCGTGCCACCCGGCGCGATGGCGCCGGGTGCCCGCCGACGACGCTAAAACCTCAACCGCGCTTCAGGTCAAGCACCGCCCCGGGGACCTCCGGCGCACCGCGCACACGCCGGTTCCGGCCCGCGGCAGCGATCTCTGCGCAAGATCGGCGGCTCAGGCCAGTTCCGCACCTGTAAGCCCATGAATCGACCTCAGCCGCCGATCACCACAGCAGGCAGCTGGACGATCGCGGCGTGCGGTCGCCTCAGTGGTATGGCAGGTAGACGGGGCGGCCGTCGCGGCGGGCGGCGAGCGCGGCCGGCAGCCGGCGCGACGAGTTCTCGGCGAGCATGCCGGCGGCCGCATCCGGTGCGTAGAAGCCCAGCTGGGCTATCTCGGTCGAGTCCGCGGCGGCACCGGCCGCGGCGACCGTGCCGCCGTCGAACAGGAAGTGGACCATGGCGCGGGAGCGGTGTCCCTGCGGCGCCGCCCAGTCGACCAGCAGCAGCGACCCGACCTCGGCGGCCAGCCCGGCCTCCTCGGCCAGCTCGCGCGCGGCGGCGACGTGCGGCTGCTCGCCCGCCTCGACGATCCCGCCGGGGAACGACCAGTGGTCGCGGTAGGTCGCCTTCACCAGCAGGACGCGGCCTTCGGCGTCGGTGACCAGGGCACTGGCCGACACGTGGAAGGTCGGCAGGCTCTGGTACCACAGCGCTGGATCGATCCAGGTCACCGCGCCAGCGTACTGCCGCGACGGCCGGGAGTACGGCAGGAGCGGCGCGTCGGGGTCGCGCCGCCGCACCGGGCACGGGCGGCCGACGGTCGGCGGCCGCCCGCAGGAGCCCGGCCTACTTGCCGCCGAGCTTGGACATCGCGTCCTTGCCGTCCTTGACGGCCTTCTTCGAGGACTCCGTCTCGGTGAGGTCGCCGACCTGGGCGATCAGCTCCTTCAGGTTCTCGATGAAGCGGTCGCGCACCTTGTCCTTGGAGCCGGAGGCCGCCGAGTGCTTCTCGCGCGCGGCGCTGGTGTGCGAGCCACCGGTCGAGCGGTGGTGGCTGCCCGAGCCCTTCACCCAGGCCAGCGACTGCTTGGTCAGGGCCTTGAGCTGCCGCACCGGCTTGGCGTCGGAGTCGTCGACCTCCTCGACCGAGGAGTCCGGCAGGGCCTGGACGGCCTCCATGGTGAGCACCTCGAGGGGCTTCTTGCAGTCCCCCTTCTTGTCGGTGCGCTTGCCCTCGCAGCGGTCGATCGTGTCACCGGTCGCCGCGGTGCTCAGGTACTGGGAGCAGGTGACGATGGCGCAGGTGGGGAAGCCGCTCAGGGCGTCGTCGTCCTTGGCCCACACCAGCTTCGTGTCGCACTTGGGGCAGGCCTGGGCGCGGCGCATCTCCTCCTCGGTCAGTGTGAGGATCTTGAACTTCCCGCACGTGGTGCACTTGAACACCTTGTTGGGGTACTCGGGCTCTTCGAACTCGTCGTCCGAGCCGTACGTCATCATGGCTGCCTCCTTCGGCTTGGCGGTTCCCGCGTGTTTCCGACGAAGACAAGAGACCCGGCGCGCGGCGCCTGATACCTGATGTCAACTGCCCGTCACTCCACGTGCGCTCGCCCCCGGGCGCCGGGCGACCCGTTCGTGCAGTTTCTTCGAAACTGCACGAAAGCCGGCGGTGATTCCCGCAGTCTCCCCGAAACTGCAGCGGTCCAGCCCAGGCACGGCGCGGCCTATCCGCAGGCAGGGGACGCGCGGCCTTGCGCGCGCGGCACGACTGCGACGATTATCGATTCGATACTCATCACTGAGGAGACCCGATGAAACGTCGTATCGCCGTGCTCGCCTTCGCCGCCGCAGGCGTCGCGTCCGTCCTCGCCCCCGTCGGCGGGTCCGGCACGGTCAGCACCTACCCCAGCTGCCCCGCCAACTACAAGTGCGGCTGGCTCTACTACGCCGATGCCGCGCACACCCGGCTGCAGGGCGGCCACACCACCAACTGCGAGGGCACCATCCTGGACTGGGGCATCAAGGCCGGCTACTCGGTCTACATCAGCGAGAAGTGCGTCGACCTCCCGCCGGAGGCCTGACCGGCGGCCGCCGCCCCGACTCCGCCTCCACGGCTGAAATGGCAGCGGGACGGGCATGATCCCGTCGGCATTCGCCGCCAGTAGGGTGATCTCCATGACGTACGTGGCAGAAGCGAAGCGGTACGACCGGATGATCTACCGCCGTTCCGGGCGCAGCGGCCTGAAGCTGCCGGCGATCTCCCTCGGCCTGTGGCACAACTTCGGGCACGAGCGCCCCTGGCAGCGGCAGACCGAGATCGTCCGGCGCGCCTTCGACCTCGGCATCACCCACTTCGACCTGGCGAACAACTACGGCCCGCCCCCGGGCGCGGCCGAGGAGAACTTCGGCCGGATGCTGGCCACCGACCTGAAGCCGTACCGCGACGAGCTGGTCATCGCGACCAAGGCCGGGTACGACATGTGGCCCGGCCCGTACGGCGAGTGGGGTTCGCGCAAGTACCTGACCGCCTCGCTGGACCAGTCGCTCAAGCGCATGGGCCTGGACTACGTCGACGTCTTCTACTCGCACCGCTTCGACCCGGAGACCCCGCTCGAGGAGACGATGGGCGCGCTGGACGCGGCGGTCCGCGCGGGCAAGGCCCTCTACGTGGGCATCTCGTCCTACACCTCCGAGCAGACTCGACGCGCGGCGGCGATCCTCAAGGACCTGGGCACTCCTCTGCTGATCCACCAGCCCTCGTACTCGATGATCAACCGGTGGACCGAGCGGGACAGCCTGCTGGACACGCTTGAGGAGGTCGGCGCGGGCTGCATCGCGTTCTCGCCGCTGGCCCAGGGCCTGCTCACCGACCGATACCTGCACGGGGTGCCGGACGACTCGCGCATCCGCACCAGCCGGTTCCTCAACGAGGACGCGCTGACGCCGAGCAACCGCGCCAAGGTCGAGGGCCTGAACGCGGTCGCGTCCCGGCGCGGGCAGTCGCTGGCGCAGCTCGCGCTGGCCTGGGCGCTGCGCGACGAGCGGATGACCTCGCTGGTCATCGGCGCCTCCAGCGTCAAGCAGCTGGAGGACAACGTCGCCGCCCTGGACGACCTGTCGTTCACCGACGCCGAACTCGCCGAGATCGACCGCTTCGCCACCGAGGCCGAGATCGCCTGACCGTCCCGCCCGGCCGCCATCGCGGCCAAGGTCATCCAAGTTGCCGGGCGATCGGGGGTATCGCACGCTGTATACGCCCGATCGCCCGGCAACTTGAACGACCAACGCGCCTGACAACTCGCGTGATCAAGGGGCGGGTGGTGCGCTAGCCTGCGCGGCATGGATGCGGGGCATGGGCTGGTCGAGCGGTACACGATCCTGTCGGTGGTCGTGGGGTCGCGGGCGTACGGGCTGGACGGGCCCGGCTCCGACACCGACCGCCGAGGCGTGTACGCGGCGCCGACCAGGCTGTTCTGGCATCTCGACAAGCCGCCCACGCACGTCGAAGGACCTCGCCACGAGGAGTTCTCGTGGGAGGTGGAGCGGCTGTGCGCGCTGGCGCTGACCGCGAACCCGACCGTGCTGGAGTGCCTGTGGTCGCCGCTGGTCGAGCGGATCACCCCGGCCGGGCAGCGGCTGCTCGCGGTCCGGGAGGCTTTCCTGTCGCGGCGGGCCGCCGACACGTACGGGCGCTACGCCGCCGACCAGTTCGCGAAGCTGACCGGCCACTTCGACCGTACCGGCGAGGTGCGGTGGAAGCAGGCGATGCACATGCTGCGGCTGCTGCGGGCGGGCGCGCACGTGCTGCGTACCGGGCAGGTGCTGGTGGAGGTGCGGGACGAGCGCGAGCTGCTGCTGTCGGTCAAGCGCGGCGAGCTGCCGTTCGAGCGGGTGCGGGAGCTGGCCCGGGAGCGCACGGAGCAGCTGGCGGCCGCGGCCGCCGCGCCGGTGCTGCCGGTCGAGCCGGACCGGGCCGCGGTCGACGCGTTCCTGGCGGGGGTACGCGAGGAGGGGCTCGACTCCGCCGAACCGGCAGTTCGGCCGATCTGAATCGATGATCGGCAACGGCGCGCCGTCGTCGATACTTACGCGGTGATGCGACCCGTCGGCCGCCGATTCTCCCTGCTCGCCGCAGCCCTGCTGGCATTGGCCGTGTCCGCGTGCGACACGGCGCCGCCCGAACCGGCGTTCGTGGCCGCGCCGAGCGGCCCGGCCGTGCCGGTCCCGTCCCCGGCGCCGCCCGCGTTCACCGGCTGGTCGGATCCGGCGCTGGCGGGCAAGCCGTGGGGTGACAAGGTCGAGGGTCTGCTCACGTTCCGGGGCAACCCGACCCGCACCTTCTACGGCACCGGGCCGATGCCGCGCGGCAAGCCGGTGCAGCGGTGGAAGTTCCCGGACCAGCCGATGTGCAAGGAGTCCAGCGACGAGCACGGCGTGCGGCTGTGGTGCGGCATGGGCTGGACCGGCCAGCCGGCCGTGTTCGAGCGCGACGGCCGCACCTGGGTGGTGTTCGGCGCGTACGACGGCAAGCTGCACTTCGTCGACGGGAAGACCGGGCGGCGGATCCTGCCCGACTTTCCGACCGGCGACATCATCAAGGGCTCGGTGACGGTCGACCCGGACGGCTTCCCGCTGCTGTACTCCGGCTCGCGCGACAACTACTTCAGGGTCATCGCCATGGACCGGAGCAAGCCGGTGGAGCTGTGGAAGCTCTCGGCGTACGACGTGAAGCCGGTGATGTGGAACAACGACTGGGACAGCTCGCCGATCATCATCGACGATTACCTGTTCGAGGGCGGCGAGAACAGCCAGTTCCACATCGTGAAGCTGAACCGGGGCTATGACGCGAACGGGAAGGTCACCGTCGCGCCGAAGCTGGTCTGGCACACGCCGGGCTGGGACGCCCAGCTGCTCAAGGACGCCGGACACGACACGGTGTCGATCGAGAACTCGGTCAACGTCACCGGCAGCGCCATCTACTTCGCCAACTCGGCGGGGCTGGTGCAGGGCTGGGACGTCAGCGGGCTGAAGGAGGGCCGGATGCCGACCCGTACGCTGCGGTTCTGGACCGGCGACGACACCGACGCGTCGATCGTCTCCGACGGCGACGGGATGCTGTACGTCGGTTCGCAGTACGAGAAGGGCAACAAGAGGTCGAAGGAGATGGGCCAGATGATGAAGCTGGACCCGGGCAAGCCCGACGACCCGGTGGTGTGGAAGATCGACGATCACGACACGAATCCCGGGGGCGTCTACAGCACGGTCGCGCTGCACAAGGACATCGTCGTCTGGGGCACGCACACCGGCTACCTGGTCGGCGTCGACCGGGCCACGGGCGCGGTGCGCTGGCGGTACCACGTCGCGGGCATGGGCCACGGCTCGCCGGTGATCGTCGACGACGTCCTGGTCATCGGCGACTGCAGCCAGGGCTACCTGCACGCCTTCGACGTCGCCGACACCGCGGTCGCGCCGAAGCCGCTGTGGCAGACCAAGCCCGGCGCCTGCATCGAGTCCACCCCGGCGGTCTGGGACGGGACGCTCTACGTCGGCACCCGGGGCGGGTACCTGCACTCCTTGGCGCTGCGATGACCACGGTCGTGCCCGCCTGGACCGGCGACGTGGTCGCCGAGCAGCCGTACCCGATGGTCTTCGCGACCGTCAGCGGCGCCCACCTCTACGGCTTCGCCTCGGTCGACTCCGATGTCGACCTGCGCGGAGCGCACCTGCTGCCGCCGCGCGAGCTGGTCGGCCTGCGCCACGGCCCGGAGACGCTGTCGCACACCGGCGACCGCGCCGGGGTGGAGCTGGACCTGGTCACGCACGACCTGGCCAAGAGCTGCCGCCTGCTGCTGCGCCGCAGCGGCGACGTGCTGGAGCAGGTCACGTCCCCGCTGGTGATCCACACCTCCGAGACGCACGCCGAGCTGCTGTCGCTGGTCCCGGGCTGCGTCTCCACCGGCTACGCCGACCACTACCTCGGCTTCGCCACCTCGTCGCAGCTGCTGTTCACCAAGACGAACAAGCTCAAGCCCGCGCTGTACCTGCTCCGGGTGCTGTGCACCGGCCTGCACCTGATGCGCACCGGCACGGTCCAGGCCGACCTGACCCTGCTGTACGGCGAC
Organism: Catellatospora sp. KI3; assembly: GCF_029948125.1. Classification (GTDB taxonomy): domain Bacteria; phylum Actinomycetota; class Actinomycetes; order Mycobacteriales; family Micromonosporaceae; genus Catellatospora. The sequence continues at coordinate 50,075 of NZ_JASAMB010000030.1, read as the reverse complement.
TGCGACCTGCCGTACGTGCCGGACCTGATCGCGGCCAAGCGCGAGGGCGAGCACCGGGTGCTCGGCACGGACGCGGGCCTGCCCGGCCCGGACCGGATCCTGGCCGACACGGCCCGGCTGCGCGAGCAGCTGAACCAGGCCAAGGCCGACGCGAAGCTGCCCGCCCAGCCGACCGCCGCCGACGCCCTGCACGACCTGGTCGTCCGCGCCCGCCTGGGCCTCTGACGTCCCACGGGCACAGAAAAGGCGGTGTGCACCACGGGGGCGTGCACACCGCCCGATCAGGGGGCGCCGGGGGTCAGCGGCGGCCGCGCCAGGACCGCCCGCGCACGTAGGTGCCCGCACCGGCCATGTGCAGGGCCAGGAACAGCAGGCCCGCGGTGACCAGGGTGCCGGGCGTGAGCAGGCTGCCGATGCTCTCGTTCACGAGGTCCAGCAGCAGCGCGAGGCCGAACAGGATCGCGGCGATGACGGCGAACATCTTTATCTCCCGAGGGGTGACGGTCGAATCCTGCCCCGTGGATGACCCACCCGCCCCACCCCTAAACCTGAGAGAAAGGAAGGGCCCCTTCTTATCGCTTTACGTAGAGGAAGGGCCCCTTGTTAACCCGCGAGGGAGGTGAAGGCGCGGGCATCGGCGATCGCGGCGGCGTGGGGGTCGTTGTTGAAGTAGACGTACACAGGGTGGTCGCCGAAAGTGTCCTGGAGGCGGCCTTGCCAGGTGCGCAGGGCGGTGCGGCCGTAGCGGGGGCGGGGCTGGGCGCGGCCCTCGTGCAGGCGCAGGTAGCCGAAGTCGGCGGTACGCCACAGCGGGGTCTGCGGCCGCCCCAGCCGGTCGGCCCAGCACAGCGCGGCGCCGTGGCCTTCCAGCACCGCCCGGACCGCATCGTTCCACCAGGACGGATGCCGGGGCTCGACCGCGACCCGCCGCCCCTCGGGAAAGTGGCGCAGCGTATCGGCCAGCGCGGCCGGGTCGGCGCGCATCGTCGGCGGCAGCTGCAGCAGCACCGGGCCGAGCCGGTCGCCCAGGCCCGCGACCGCGTCGAGGAACCGGCGCACCGGCTCGGCCGGGTCGCGCAGCCGCCGGATGTGGGTCAGGTAGCGGCTGGCCTTGACCGCCACGGTGAACCCGGACGGCGTCTGCTCGCGCCAGGCGGTGAAGACGCCGCGCTGCGGCAGCCGGTAGAAGACGCTGTTGACCTCGACGGTCGGGAACTCGGCGGCGTAGTGGGCCAGCCATTGGCGCTGCGGCAGGCCGGGCGGGTAGAACGGGCCGCGCCAGTCGCGGTACTGCCAGCCGGAGGTGCCGACCAGGATCACCTTTCCAGTCTGCGCCCCGGCTGTGTGATCATCGGCTGATGCCGGTACACAGCGTGCACGATCGAGCGGAACTGGCCGAACTGCTGGGGCGGGACCCGGCCCGGTACGCGTACCAGCTCGGTGATCTGGACGACTTCTTCTGGCCGTACACCACCTGGTATCGGCGCGGCGACGCGCTCGCGCTGGTCTACCACGGCGGCGGCCTGCCCACCCTGCTCGCCTTCGACCCCGACGGCCCCGGCACGGTCGCGCCGCTGCTGCGCGACCTGCTGCCGCTGCTGCCGGGCCGCCTCTACGCGCACCTGTCCCCCGGCGCCGAGTCGGAGCTGGCCGCGGCCTACCGGCTCGAACCCGGCGGTCCGCACCTGAAGATGGCGCTGACCGACCCGGCCGCCCTGGCCGCCGCCGAGCCGCTCGGCGACGTGCTCGGCCCCGGCGACCTGCCGGAGCTGTCGGAGCTGTACGACGCCGCGTACCCCGGCAACTGGTTCGACCGGCGCATGCTGGAGACCGGCCAGTACGTCGGGGTGCGCCGCGACGGCCGCCTGGCCGCCGTGGCCGGGATCCACGTCTGGTCCCCGGCGTACCGGGTCAGCGCGCTGGGCAACGTCACCACCCGGCCGGAGCTGCGCGGACAGGGCCTGGCCAGGGGCGTGGTCGCCGCGCTGTGCCGCCGCCTGCGCGAGACCGTCGACCACGTGACCCTGAACGTGCACGCCGGCAACGCGGCCGCGCTGGCCCTATACGACCGCCTCGGCTTCACCCCGATCGCCGAGTACGGCGAGTTCACCTGCTCCGCGCGTTGACGGGGTCGGGCCCGTCCTCCTAGGCTCTGGCTCGCCGATGTTGGATCACGTTTGATCGGGTGTGAATCTGTGCCTGCCTCTGCCGACCTGATCGTGCTGCGCGCCGCCGGAGTGGGCCTCGCCCTGGACGCCACCGGCACCGGGCTGCCCCGGGTGCTGCACTGGGGCGCCGACCTCGGCGAGGACGCGCTGGATCTGCTCGCGGCGGCGCAGCCGGTGTACCCGAACCAGCCGCTGGGCGCCCCGCTGCTGCCCACCCAGGCCGACCGCTGGGCCGGGCAGCCCGCGCTGGCCGGGCACCGCGACGGCACGTACCCGCACCTGCGGCTGCTGCGCACCGAGCCGGTCGCGGCCATGGTCGACCCGGCCGGGGGCGGCACGGTGACCGTGCACGCCACCGACGAGGCGGCCGGGGTGCGGCTGCGTACGGAGATCGAGCTCGGGGCGCAGGGCGTGCTGCGGATGCGGCACGCGGTGACGAGCACCGACGCGGGGACGTACACGGTGGACGGGCTGCTGTGCCTGCTGCCGGTGCCCGCCGACGCGGTCGAGGTGCTGGACTTCACCGGGCGCTGGTCGCGCGAGCGGGTGCCGCAGCGTACGGCGTTCGGGCACCAGGCGGTCGCGCACGAGAGCCGCCGGGGCCGCACCGGCTTCGACGCCCCGCCGTTCTTCGCCGCCGGTACGGCCGCCTTCGGGTTCCGGCACGGGCAGGTGTGGGGCGTGCACGTGGGCTGGAGCGGCGACCACACGCAGCTCGCCCAGCGGACCGTCGACGGCGACGGCGTGCTCGGCGGCGGTGAGCTGCTCGGCGCCGGCGAGATCCGGCTCGGCGACGGTGAGACGTACACGACCCCCTGGGTCTACTTCTGCCACTCGCCGTCCGGACTGGACGGCCTGTCCGACGCGATGCACGCCTGGCTGCGCGCCCGCGACACCCATCCGCGCACGCCCCGGCCGGTCACCCTCAACACCTGGGAGGCCGTCTACTTCGACCACGACCTGACCCGCCTCACCGCGCTCGCACGCACCGCCGCCGAGCTGGGCGTCGAGCGGTTCGTGCTCGACGACGGCTGGTTCCTGGGCCGCCGCGACGACACCGCCGGGCTCGGCGACTGGCATGTGGACCCGACGGTATGGCCCGACGGCCTGCACCCGCTCGTCGACGAGGTGCGCCGCCTCGGCCTGCAGTTCGGCCTCTGGGTCGAACCCGAGATGATCAATCCGGACTCCGACCTGGCCCGCGCCCACCCCGACTGGTACCTCGCGACGCCTGACCGGCTGCCCGCCAACTGGCGCCACCAGCAGGTGCTCGACCTGGCCCGCCCCGAGGTGTGGGCGCACCTGCTCCAACGGCTCGACGCGCTGGTCACCGAGTACCGGCCCGACTACCTCAAGTGGGACCACAACCGCGACCTGGTCGAAGCCGTCCACGACGGCACCGCCGGGGTGCACGCGCAGACCGCCGCCGCCTACCGGCTGCTCGACGCGCTGCGCGCCCGCCACCCGCACCTGGAGATCGAGTCCTGCTCCTCCGGCGGCGCCCGCGTCGACCTCGGCATCCTGTCGCGCACCGACCGGGTATGGGCCTCGGACAACAACGACCCGCTGGAGCGCCAGCACATCCAGCGCTGGACCGCGCTGCTGCTGCCGCCCGAGCTGATGGGCTCCCACGTCGGGCCGCCGGTGTCGCACACCAACGGCCGCGCCGCGAACCTGAGCTTCCGCTGCCTGACCGCGCTGTTCGGGCACGCGGGCATCGAGTGGGACATCACCGGCTGCACCGAGGACGAGCGCGCGCAGCTGTCGGCCTGGATCGGGGCGTACCGGCGGCTGCGGGGGCTGCTCCACTCCGGACGCACCGTCCGCGCCGACCACCCCGACCCGTCCGCCCACCTGTACGGCATCGTGTCCACCGGCGGCGAGCACGCGGTCTTCGCGTACGCCCAGCTCACCGCCAGCGCGTACGAGGGCACCACGCGGCTGCGGCTGCCCGGTCTGGACCCGCTGGCCCGGTACCGCGTCGGCCTCGTGCCCGAACTGCCCGTGCCGAGGATCTGGGCGCAGGACTGGTCGCCGCAGGTCACCCTCACCGGGGCGGCGCTGGCCGGGCACGGGCTCGCCGCGCCGCTGCTGCGCCCGGCCGACGGCTTCGTGCTGGAACTGCACCGGGTCGGCTGAGCGTCACACCGGGCGGCCGTCACGCACTGTCACACCCGGGCGGTATCGTCACCGATCGTGACTAAGATCGGATCGGCGTTCCTGCCCGTCGGTGACCCGGCGGCCGCGTCGGCATGGTTCCAGCGCGCCTTCGGCCTGACCGAGCAGTCCGTGGACAGCTGGTCGGCCGTCCTGCGCGACGGCCACGGCGGCCGGCTCACCCTGCTGGGACCGGCCAGCGGGGTCAAGGCACAGCCCGGACTGCCCTGGGCCACCCACAACCTGATCGTCGACGACCTCGACGCGGTCCACGCGCGCCTGGCCGCCGACGGCCACACCACGACCGAACTGACCGGCGACCCGGGCGTATGCCGCTTCTTCACGGTGCCCGACCTGGACGGAAACGTACTCCTGGTCGTGGACCGCTGACCCTGCCCCGCCCGGCTCCCACCGCGGCTCGCGGCTCGCGGCAGCGGTGGACGGGGCGGTGAAGGGTCGGTGATCCGAAATCGTGGACGCTGGGTGCCGCCATAGCAGCACTCAGCGTCCACGATTTCGGATCATGAGTGGCGCATCCGCGTAGCGGACGCGCCACGGTCACTCTGCGCTTCTGTCGGTGTTGCTGTCGGTGTTGCCGTCGGCGGTCAGCGTGGGAGCGGTTGCGGTCGTGATGGCGACGCGGGTCCCCGGGGTGACCGCATGGGCGCCGGCAATGCGGACCGTGAGCACGCCCGCGTCGTAGCCGGCCTGGACCGCGGCGGCGTCGACATGCGCCGGCAGCCGGAAGGTACGGCGGAACGAGCCGTAGCGGACCTCACGCAGGCCGAAGCCGTCACGCTGCCCGGCACGCTGGTCGCGACGCTCGCCGCTGATCACCAGCCGACCTCGGTCGACCTCGACCGCGACGTCGTTGGCGACGTCCACTCCGGGCAGCTCCACCCGGACCAGCGCGTCGTCGCCGTCACGGGTGACCTCGGCCGCCGGGGTGAAGCCCGCGGTCCGGGCGGGGACGGGGACGTAGGCCTGGCGTACCAGGGCGTCGAACTCGGCGAAGGGGTCGCGCCGGGTCCACAGGGAAAGGGTGCTCATGGCGTTCTCCTCGGGTCGGTCGTCGGCCGTCGTGAACCGACACCAACTTAAAGTTGAGTCGGGTCGACTCAATTCCCGGCCTGGCCTGGTTCCGGTGTGTCGCCTGCCACTCCCCTCCGCTGCCGCTGTCGACCCCGAACGCCGATCTTCGGATCGGAAGTCCGCCGTGATCGCCGACTGTGGTCAGAATGGGGTCGCCAGCGTCGGATGCTGACCCGGGACGCCGATCCTCCGGCTTGACCGGCCCGGCGCAGCCGTGAAGATCGGCCCCTACGCGGCGTCGGACAGGAAGCAGTCGAGAGTTCGGGGGAACGGTGGGCAGCGCGGATCTGGACCGGCGGCTTCGAGGGCTGATCGTCGCCGCCGGGTACGCATCGGCGGAGCGGGTCGTGGTCGGAGTAGACCGCGAGGGCGAGATCACCACCGCGGCCACGCACGGATCGTTCACTGCGGACACTGTGGCGTACACGGCATCGGTGTCCAAGCAGGTCACGGGCGCCTGCCTGGCGCTGCTGGCCCGGCGCGGCGCGCTGGCGCTCGACGACCCGCTGGCCCGCTGGCTGCCGGAGCTGCCCGGCTGGGCCGCCCGGATCCGCCTGGCCCATGTGCTGGCGCACTCGGGCGGACTGCCCGGCGAGGAGCGGCTGTGGCGTGCGATGCGAGCGGCGGGGCAGGCCGACCGGACCACGCCGGGCGTACTGGCGGCGCTGGGTGCGGTCGAGCGGGTGGCGGCACCCGGGCTGGTCCACGGCTACTGCAACTGGGGGTACGTCTGCCTGGCCGAAGTCGCGGCGCGGGCGGCGGGTGAGCCGCTGCCGCTGTTCGCGGGGCGGGAGCTGTTCGGGCCGCTGGGCATGGCCGCGACCGTGCTGTGGTCCGGTCCTGGTCCGGCGCCGCCGGGTGCCACGCCGCTGCCGTCACGGCCCGCGCCGCTGACGCTCGGCGACGGCGGCATGTGGAGCACCGTCGCCGACCTGCTGCGCTGGAACAGGGGCATCGGCGCGGATCAGCTGGGGACGGCGCAGATGCTGCATACGCCGGGGAGGCTGGGGGACGGGACGTCCGTGCCGTATGCGATGGGGGTCGGGCTGCGGACGCATCGGGGCCGGATGCTGCACTCCCACGGCGGCGCCTGGCCCGGCGTGACCGCGAAGCTGGTCCGGATCGCCGGCACCCGCCGCGGCCTGGCCGTACTCGCGCTGGCCGACGGCGTCGACCGGATGGTCGCCCTCACCGACGCCCTCACCGAACTGCTGCTGGAGGACGACGCCCCTGACGGGGCACGCCCGGCCTGAGCCGGACGCGCCCCGGCTGTGCGAGGTTGGGAAGGGGCCCTTCTGCTACGGAAAGCGATAAGAAGGGCCCCCTTCCTTACCGGGGGTCAGCCGGCGGGGAAGAGGGAGCCGAAGTCGGCGAACGCCATGGCGATGTCCGACTGCGCCCAGAACCGGTGGTAGGTGAAGGTGGGTGCGGGCCCGCCGTTCAGGTACGCCTGGACCGCCGGCCACGCCGGGTCGGTGGCGTAGAACGGCCGGACGCTCATGAACGTCGAGCTGGAGTTGATCGGCACGCCGGTGCCCATCATGCCGCTGAAGCCCGAGGGGACGTACATGCCGGTCTGCGTGGTGGAGTTCCACACGTCGTCGAACCGGTTGTAGTCCTCGCGGACCTCAGGCACCACGATGCCCTTGGTGTCGTTCGCCTTCAGCAGGATCATGCGGTCCAGCAGGCCCTTCGCGGTCGCCTTGGCGGAGTTGCCCAGGGTCGAGCCGTTCTCCTTGGCCGCGTAGTAGGTCAGCGTACGGGCGTAGGCCGCCGCGACGCCGACGTCGTTGCCGGACTTGGTGACCGAGACGTGCAGGCCCGGGTTGGCCGCCGGGGTGCCGCCGCCGCTGTAGTTGCCGGACGGCTGACCCGACCAGGTCATGTCGCTGGGGATCGAGAAGTTCGAGCCCGAGCCCAGGGTGGTGTTGGCGACCGCCCAGGCGACCCACTTGTCCAGGATCTGCTTGGCCTTGGCGTTGCCGGTGACGTAGTAGTACTCCGCCACGCGGTGCAGCGACCAGGCCTGGAAGCCGAACCACTGGTTCGACGGCGGGTCGTGGTAGACCGGCTTCACGTCGTACGCCATGCCGTAGAAGGTGGGCGTGCCGGACGGCGGGGCCGAGTAGTTGCCGTTCCAGCTGTTCGTCGCGCCACCGGCGATGGCGCCCTCGGCCGACTGGAGCCAGAGGTAGAAGTCGAGCTGGCGGGTGAGGCTGGTGTCCCAGTCCGCGGCGGCCGTGGGCGACTGCGGGCGCAGCGCGGTCGGGCCGGACGAGCCGAGGACGTACGCGGCGAGCGGGTTCTGGTAGCCCTGGTGGTTGTGGCTGGAGCCGATGCGCCACGACCACGCCCCGGCGATGTCGCCGCCCCACGCGTAGTACCACGACAGCAGGTAGTTGCTGCTGCTCTTGCCACTGCCGGGGGTGCAGGAGGTGGAGGTGCAGCCCGGGGTCTTGAAGTACTTGTCGTACATCGCGTACCGCAGGAAGTCGCCCATCTTCGCGGCCTTGGCCACGGTCGCCGAGATCTGCGACTGGTTGCCCTGGGCCGTGGCCCACTGCAGCGCCCAGTACGCGGCCTCGACGGCGCGGGCGTCGGCGTCCGGGGCGTTGGTGTAGCGCCACTGCCCGGTGGTCGAGCCCTGGATGAACAGCGACGGGAAGTTCGCGAACCGGCCCGTGTCACAGGACGGGTGCGCGACCGTCTCCCAGGTGGACTCCTGCGGACCACGCTGGAACGTGTTGATGTAGGTCACCCGCTGCGTGCTGTCGCCGCACTCGGCACCGGTACGGCCGGTGCCGTACTTGTACACGTCGTCCACGTCGAGCAGCCAGTGCATGCCGTAGATGTTGCGGTTGCCGTACGTGGTCTGCAGCTCGTTGGCCAGCGGGTCCTGGCCGGCGACCACGCTGGTGCTCAGCGGCACCGGGTAGCCGTTGGGCTGCAGCGCCTCCGGGGCGTAGTCGGCCGGGTCGCTCGGGTTGTAGGTGCTCTGACCGGGCTGGGCCGCCGCCGACGGGATGATGTACTGCTCGGTGATGTTCCAGGCGTTGTTGAACGGGGTCCAGTTGCCGGTCACCCGGCCGTACTGGGCCTCCATCCAGATCCAGAAGCTGAACGCCTCGGACGTGGTCTCGTGGCCGTGGTCGGGCGCCTCGACGAGCAGCGTCTCGATCGTGTGGTACGGGATGCCCTCGGGCGAGAAGTACCCGTTGGCCGGGTCCTTCAGCTTGTTGTACTGGGTGGTGAACTCGGTGATGTAGGCGTTGGCCGTGTTCTCGTCGTCCACCTCGGTCGCGGTGACGGTCACCGAGGTGAGCCCGCTGGAAGCGACGGTGAACGGCCGGGTGCCGTTGGTGCTGTCGGTGTCCTGCGCCGCGGCCAGGGTCACGTTCTGCACGGTGTTCCAGTTGCCGGTCGTGAACGTCAGGCTGGAGCCGGAGGACACGGTCAGGTTGGTGTCGCCGCTGCCCGCCGTCGTGGTGACGGTGACGCTGGCGGCGGGCTGGACGGCCAGCCGTACGCCGACCACGGCGGTCGAGCCCTCGGGCACGTTCACCGACGTGGGGTTGACCACCAGCGACTGGGTCGTCGTGGTGTCGTTGTCGGCCTCGGTGGCGTTGACCGTCACCGAGGTGAGGCCGCTGGAGGCGACCGTGAACGGCCTGGTGCCGTTGGTGGTGTCGCTGTCCTCGGACGCCGCCAGGGTCACGTTCTGGGCCGTGCTCCAGTTGCTGGGCGTGAACGTCAGGCTGGTGCCCGCCGACGCGGTCAGGTTCGCGTCGCCGGTGCCGGCCGTCGTGGTGACGGTGACGTTGCCGGTCGGCGCGATGTTGAGGCGTACGCCGAAGGTGGCGGTGCCGCCCTCGGGCACGGTCACCGCGGTCGGCGAGACCACCAGCGACTGGGTGCCGGCCGGGTCGTTGTCAGCCTCGGTCGCGTTGACCGTCACCGGGGTGAGGCCGGATGCCGCCACCGTGAACGGCCGGGTGCCGTTGGTGGTGTCGGAGTCCTCGGACGCGGCCAGGGTGACCGTCTGGTTGGTGTTCCAGTTGCTGGTCGTGAAGGTCAGGCTGGCGCCGGACGACACGGTCAGGTTGGCGTCGCCGGTGCCGGCGGTCGTGCTGACGGTGACGCTGGCCGACGGCTGGGCCGACAGGCGTACGGCGTAGGTGGCCGTGCCGCCCTCGGGCACCGACACCGACGTCGGCGAGACCACCAGGTTCACCGCCGGCTGGGTGCCGCCGCAGGTGGTGCCGTTGACCTTGAAGCTGGTCGGGTCGGTGTTCGTGCCGCTGTAGGAGGCGTTGAACCCGATGCCGACCGAGCCGCCGTTGGCGACCGCGCCGTTGTAGGACAGGCTGGTGGCGGTGACGTTCTGGCCGGACTGGCTGTAGTTGGCCGACCAGCCCTGGATGCCGGTCTGGCTGCCGGGCCAGGCCCAGGTCAGCGTCCAGCTGGTCCACGCGTCACCGGTGTTGGCGACGGTGATGTTGGCGCCGAAGCCGGAGCCGTTGTCCCAGGCCTTCGTGTACGTCACCTGGCAGGCGACGGCGGCGTGGGCGGGGGTCGCTATCGCGGCTCCCATCGCCACGACCATCAGCCCTGTCGCGGCGAGCGCGACACGGCGGCGGAACGTGCTGAATCTCATTGAGGTCTCCTCGTGGGGACGGATCACCGACCCTTGCCCCGGGCAGGGCGGTGGACGACGACGCATCGCGACGTGTTCCAGCCGTCGGCGTGACCTCACGCGGTGCACAGGCAGACCGGGCGCCGTTCCGGTCTCCCGGATGCCCTCGGCCGCCCGAACCGCGTGAAAGGCTCCTCACACGAGTAGTTGAAGCATCGCATCGACTGCTGCTGATCACAAGGTATGATCAAGCAGCGATTTTCAGGAGATCCACAGGAGACTCAGGAACTCCTCAGCCGCGCAGCACCTGCCCCGCGCGGGCACCGGTGAACTCACCGGCGTCGATGACGTGGGCTCCGGCGAGCAGCACGTGGCGCACGCCGGTGGGGCGGATGTCGGGCACGGCGTAGGTGCCGGTGTGGCCGATGGTGGCGGGGTCGAACACGACCAGGTCGGCGACGGCGCCCGTACCGAGGAAACCACGCCCGGACAGGCCGAACTGGTCGGCGATGGCCGAGGTCATCTTGCGGACCGCCTCGGGCAGGGTGAGCAGGCCGCGCTCGCGGACGTACTCGCCGAGCACCTTGGGGAAGCAGCCCCAGGTGCGCGGGTGCTGCAGGCCGACCGGCGGGCCGTTGTCGGAGCCGATGCCGACCAGCGGATCGACCATGATCGCCTGTACGTCGGCCTCGTCCATCATGGTGATGACCATGCCCGCGCCGGGGTCGGCGATCAGCACCTCGCACAGCGCGTCGAACGCGTCGGCACCGCCGGCCAGCTCCGCGAGGGTCCGGCCGGTGGTGTCGGGGCGGGTCGCGTGCGTGGTGACCAGCACGTCGGCGGGGGTGACCCGGGACCAGAAACCCTGCGGGTACGCCGGATCCTCGGCTTCGGCCCGGATCAGCTTGCGCCCCTGCGGGTCGGCCAGCCGGGCCCGCATCGCGTCCAGCCCGCCGACCTGCGCCGAGCCGGGCAGCAGCGCGTTGAGGAAGGTCCCGCCGGCCAGGTACGGGTACTGGTCGCCGCGCACGTCCACCCCGGCCAGCCGGGCCGCGTGCAGCTTGGCCAGCAGCGCGGGGGCACCGCCGTGGTTCGCCTTCCCGGCGACCTTGCAGTGCGACACCTGCAGCCGCACCCGCGCCCGCGTCGCGATCTCGATCGCCTCGTCCAGGGCCGCGCCGAGCTGGTCGTCCTCGTTGCGCATGTGCGTGGCGTAGGGCCGGTTCCAGCGGTGCGCGACCTGGGCCAGGGCGACCAGCTCGTCGGTGTCGGCGTAGGAGCCCGGCGGGTAGATCAGGCCGCTGGACAGGCCGATCGCGCCGGCCGCGAACGCCGCGTCGGCGAGTGCGCGCATGCGCTCCAGCGCGCCGGGCCGCAGCTTCTCGTCCATGCCGTTGGCGTACGCCCGCAGCGTGTTGTGCCCGACCAGCACCGCGATGTGGTTGGTCGGCCCGCCCGCCTGCGCGTCGGCCAGGTAGCCCGCGAAGTCGCGCGCCAGCACCGGCACCCCGCCCGCCAGCTCGGCGAAGAGCGGCCCGGCCGCCTCGATGGTGGCCGCGTCCAGCGGGGCGAAGGAGAACCCGCAGTTGCCGACGATCTCGGTGGTGACGCCCTGGTGCAGCTTGAACGGCTGCGGGTCGGCCATCAGCGGCACCGGGTCGGAGTGGCTGTGCGGGTCGATGAAGCCCGGCGCCACGGCCAGGCCGTCGACGTCGAGCACCCGCCGGGCCGGGCCGAGGTCGGGGCCGACCGCGGTCACCCGGTCGCCGGTCACGGCGACGTCGGCGCGTACGCCGGGACCGCCGAGGCCGTCGTAGACCGTGCCGCCGCGCAGGACGAGATCGTGCATGGTGGTGCTCCTCAGACGTGGATCCACTCGGTGGCCGTGGTGACCTCGCGCAGCGCGTCGGGGTCCGGGGTGACGCCGATGCCGGGGCCGGTCGGCACGGCCAGGTGGCCGCCGTCCAGCACGAACGGGTCGGTGACGTCGCGGCGGAAGTAGCGGTCCGAGGCCGAGGTGTCGCCGGGCAGCACGCAGCCCGGCAGCGCGGCCAGCGCCACGTTGGCGGCCCGGCCGATACCGGTCTCCAGCATGCCGCCGACCCAGACTCCGATCCCGTTGGCGGCGCACACGTCGTGCACCCGGCGGGCCTCCAGGTAGCCGCCGACCCGGCCCGGCTTGATGTTGACCACCGAGGTGGCGCCCAGCGCGATCGCGTCGGCCGCGGCCCGCGCACTGGTGATCGACTCGTCCAGGCAGATCGGGGTGCGCACCTGACGGGCCAGCTCGGCGTGCCCGCGTACGTCGTCCTCGGGCAGCGGCTGCTCGATCAGCAGCAGGTCGAACGGGTCCAGCTTGGCCAAGTGCCGGGCGTCGGCCAGCGTGTACGCCGTGTTCGCGTCCACCTGGAGCAGGATGTCGCCGAACCGCTCCCGCACGGCCCGCACCGGCGCCACGTCCCAGCCCGGTTCGATCTTCAGCTTGATCCGCAGGTAGCCCTCGGCGAGGTAGCCCTCGACCGCCGCCAGCAGCTGCGGGATCGAGTCCATGATGCCGACCGAGACCCCGGCGGGCACCCGGTCGCGCTCGGCGCCCAGGTGCGCGGCCAGCGGCAGCCCGTGCTCGCGCAGCCAGGCGTCCAGCAGCGCGGTCTGCACCGCCGCCTTCGCCATCGGGTGACCCTTGATCTTCGCGAACGGCGCCTCGGTGCGGCGCGGGTCGGCGTCGGGCACCCCGGCCAGCGCCGGAATCAGGAACCGCTTGATCACCTCGGCGGCGCCCGCGACGTACTCGGAGCTGTAGAGCGGGGCGGACATGGCCACGCACTCGCCCCAGCCCTCGGCCGTGTCGGTCACCGCCCGCACCAGCAGCACGTCGCGGTCCAGCTCCACCCCGAACGAGGTGCGGAACGGGCTGACCAGCGGCATCGCGATGCGGCGCAGCTCGAAGCCTTTGATCATCGGTCCGCCTCCAGGGTGTACCAGCCGTCGCGGCTCATCCCGGTGATCCGGTAGCCGGCGTCGAGGGCGGCGCACAGCGCCTCGCGTACCGGCAGCCGCCAGGCCACCGCCGCAGCCGGGTCGCGCTCGCGCAGCGCCACCACGTCGTCGGGCACCGCGACCAGCAGCGGACGGCCGTCCAGCGGCACCGCGGCCGGGCGGGGCTCCTGCGCCGCGCCCCGGTCGAGCAGCACCGCGCCGCCGGCGGCGCGCAGCACGGCCAGGTCCACGTCGCGCACGTCGCCGCGCGCGGCCGCCTGGGCGCCCGCCGACAGCAGCTCCCAGCTCAGGTAGAGCCGGTCGGTCGCCTCGCCGGTGTTGATGCCGTCGTTCATCTCGCCGTAGAAGTCCGGCAGGTACGCCGTCGCGCGGCCGCCGAGTTTGTGCAGGTTGACGTAGGCGTTGCGGCGCACCAGCGGATCGAAGGTCCAGCGGACCTCGGTGATGCCGCGCGCCAGGCACCAGGCCCGCTGGTGCTGCTTGAGGGCGTACCCGACGCCGCCGCTCTGCGCGGCCGGATCGACCCCGGTGATGTGCGAGTGCAGGTGGTCCGAGCCGAAGAAGGCGATCGCGGCCGCGACCAGCACCCCGTCGCGGTACGCCCCGGCCACGTAGTTGCCCGCGTGCTGCAGCGCCCGCAGGGTGGCCCGGTTGATCAGCTGGTCGGCCGTGTCGGCGTGCCAGATCCGGCGCAGCAGCTCGGCGGCCTCGTGCTGGGCGGGCACGGCCGTAAGCTCCCGGATCTCCAGCCGCAGCCGGGCCGCGGCCGCGGCCGCCAGCTCGACGGCGGTCTGCACCTGCTCAGCGGGCACGGCACCGGAAGCGAACACCATCCGAGTAGTGAACCACCGCGCTGATCCGACCGTGCGGGCAGGCGAGCGTCAGCCGGTCCAGCGCTTGATGTAGATCCCCTCGGGGTCGTGGCGCTCGGTCTGCCGCTGCGGGCTGAACCTGCGGTACGGCTTGGTGTCGGTCCCCGTGCCCGCGACCCACTGCCAGTTGCCGTAGTTGTTGGCCACGTCGGCGTCCAGCAGCAGCCGCGCGTACCAGGCGGCGCCCTCGCGCCAGTCCAGCCCCAGCGTCTTGGTCAGGTAGGACGCGGTCACCAGCCGGGCCCGGTTGTGCATCCAGCCCTCGGCCGCCAGCTGCCGCATCCCGGCGTCCACCAGCGGCACCCCGGTCCGCCCCGCCTGCCAGGCGGCCAGCGCGTCGGCGTCGTCGTGCCACTGCTCCTGCGCCCCGGCCCGGTACGCCTCGGTGCCGAGCTTCGGGAAGCAGGCCAGCACCTGGGTGTAGAAGTCGCGCCAGCACAGCTGCCGCACGTACGCGTCGGCGACCCCGGCCGCGGTCGCCAGCCGCAGCGGCGACACGCACCCGAAGTGCAGGTACGGGCTCATCCGGGAGGTGGCGTCACCGGCCATGTCGTCGTGGCGGTCGGCATACTGCGGCGCCTGCGGCAGCCAGGCCTTGAACCGGCGCAGCGCCTCGGTCTCGCCGCCGGTCATCGGGCCGGGCGACTCGGACTTCGCCCCGGCCAGCGCCCGCCGCGGATCGCTGCCGAGCACGCCGTCAGGCAGCGGCGGCACCGTGCGCGGCGTGGGCGCCGGCGACCGCCACCGGTGCCCCTGCCAGGCGCGGTAGTAGGGCGTGAACACCTTGTAGTGGTCGCCGCCGGTGGTGGGCACCACCTCGCGGGCGGGCACCACGGTCACGCCGGGGAACAGCTTGAGCGCGATCCGCTCGCGCTCGCAGGCGCGGGCCAGGCGGTCCTGGCGGCGCAGCGCGTACGGGCCGTAGTCCTCGGTGAGCCCGATCCCGGCCGCGCCGACCTGCTTGGCCAATCTCACCGCCTGGGTGACCGGGTCGCCGGTGCGCACCACGAGGTCGCTGCCGCGCCCGCGCAGGTTCTCGCGCAGGTCGAGCAGGCACTCCAGCAGGAACCGGCGCCGGTTGTCCGGCACCGCCAGGCTCGGGTCGACCACGAACAGCGGCACCACCCGCTCGTACGCCGCACAGGCCGCGGCCAGCGCCGGCTGGTCGTGCACCCGCAGGTCCCGCGTGAACAGCACCACGACCGTCTTCACGCCGTCCCTCCCCTCCCTCGCGCCGCCCGCGCACGGGGCAGCGGTGCGCTGCGGTTTCGGGGAAACTGCAGCAATCGACGCGCCAGAGCAGCAGTTTCCCCGAAACCGCACGCTCGCAAACCGCGACGCGCCGGATAACGATTCACCAATCAACGCAATATTAGTCTGCGGTAGGCTGCAACGCGTGGTGGACGGCGTCGATGACGAAGGGCTGAGCGCGGGGGCGGTGGCCCGGCGGCTCGGCATCGCCGTGACCACGCTGCGCACCTGGCACCAGCGCTACGGGCTGGGTCCGGGCGGGCACGCACCCGGGCACCACCGCCGCTACGACTCCGACGACCTGGCGCGGCTGGAGACCATGCGGCGGCTCACCGCGCACGGCGTGCCCGCGGCCGAGGCGGCCCGGATCGCGCTGGCCACGCCCGCCGATGGCCAGCCGGAGGTGCCCGAACCGCGCCGCGACGGCGGCGGCCACACCGTCGCCGTCGGGCGCGCCGGAGCACAGGCCCGCGGCCTGGCCCGCGCCGCGATGCGGCTGGACGCGCTCACCGTGCGCGACCTGGTCGAGCAGGCGGTGGCCGAGCACGGCGTGGTGGCCACCTGGCAGGACCTGCTGTGCCCGGTGCTGGTCGGCATCGGCACCCGGCACGCGGCCACCAGCCGGCTCATCGAGGTCGAGCACCTGGTGTCGCGCTGCATCACCGAGGTGTTCGGCGCGGTGCCCCGCCCCGTGCCGGGAACTCCCGTGCCGGTGCTGCTGGCCTGCGCCGACGACGAGCAGCACAGCCTGCCGCTGGAGGCGCTGTCGGCGGCGCTGGCCGAGCGCGGGGTGGGCACCCGGCTGCTCGGCGCCCGGGTCCCGGGCCGCTCCCTGCTCGACGCCGTACGCCGCACCGGCCCCGCCCTGGTGCTGATCTGGTCGCACGCCCCGCAGACCGCCGACACCGGCGTGCTGGCGGACCTGCTCACCATGCCCCGCCGCCCCGCGCTGGTGGTGGCTGCCGGCCCCGGCTGGCCCGAGGAGCTGCCCGACGGCGTGCTCACCCCGGACAGCCTCGCCGCGGCGATCACCCTGGCCGCCTCCGTGTAGAACCCGTCGACCCAACGATGCCCGGCAGGGCGCGCGGTTCGGCGGCGCGAAGGGCTGAGGCCGCGCGGCCGCACCCGGCGCCGAGATAGGTTCGCAGGCGGGAGGGTGCGGTGACGACGCGCAGCGCGGGGTACGAGTCCAGCACGGCGCACGCCGCGAGCCGGGGGCTGGTGCTGATGCTGCACGGCGGTGCGGAGCGCAGCCGGTGGCCCGACCACCGGGCCCGGCTGGCCTACCTGCGGATGCTGCCGTTCCTGCGCGCCCTGCCGCCGGACGTGCTGGTGTGGCGGCTGCGCTACCGCTACTACGGCTGGAACGGCGCCGACGCCGACCCGGTGCGGGACCTGGAGTGGGCCCTCGGGCGCGCCGCCGAGGTGCGGCCGGAGCTGCCGGTGATCCTGGTCGGGCACTCGATGGGCGCCCGCGCCGCGCTGTGGGGCGGCGGCGACCCCCGGGTGGCGGCGGTCTGCGCGCTGGCGCCGTGGATCGAGGCCGGGGACCCGTACCAGCAGCTGGCGGGCAAGCAGGTGCTGATCGCGCACGGTGACCGCGACCGGATCACCGACCCGTCGGCCTCGCGCCGCTACGCGCTGGCCGCCGAGGAGGCCGGGGCGCGGGTGACGTACCTGGACGTCAGCGGCGACGGCCACGCCATGCTGCGCCGCGCCAGCCACTGGAACTGCCTGGTCGGCGCCTTCGTCAGCACGGTGCTCGACGCGGACGCGGTGGGCGGGTCCACGCTGGCCCGCGACTGCCCGTGAGGCCGCCGCCCTCCACGCGCTTACAGGTATCTCGGCCCCCTGTCCCCGCCGTCGTCGGGTGCGTACAGCCGCCGCTATCGTGATGCGAATGTCCGTGCCGACTCCGCCCGCGATCCGCTGGCTGCACGCCTTCCTCGACTACCCGGCCGACCGGTTCGACGCCGGGACGGCGTTCTGGCTCGCGGTCACCGGCACCCGGCTGTCCGCGCGGCGCGGCGCCCACGGGGAGTTCGCGACCCTGCTCGGCGACGGCGACGCCCACCTGAAGGCGCAGGTCGTGGGGCCGCCTGGCGGCATGCACCTCGACCCGGCGACCGACGACCCGCAGGCGCTGGTCTGGACGGCGCTGCGGCTGGGCGGGAGCATCGCCGACACCGGCCAGGGGTTCACGGTGCTGCGCTCGCCGGGCGGGCTGCTGCTGTGCGCGGTGCCGTACCAGGGCGACTCGGCGCGTACCCCGGTGGTCACCGGTCCGGCGGGCGCCGTGAGCCGGGTCGACCAGGTGTGCCTGGACATCGCGCCGTCGCGGAGACCGCGTTCTGGGCCGGGCTGACCGGGTGGGACCTCGCCGAGGGCTCCCGCCCCGAGTTCCGGGTGCTGAAGCCGCCCGCGCACCTGCCGCTGCGCATCTTGCTGCAGCGGCTGGACGAGGAGCGGCCCACCGGCGCGCACCTCGACCTGGCCTGCTCGGATGTGGACGCGGTCCGCGCCTGGCACGAGTCGTACGGGGCGAGCGTGGTCACCCGGCAGCAGCGGTGGACGGTGATGCGCGACCCCGCCGGGCACGTCTACTGCCTGACCGCGCGCGACCCGCACACCGGCAGCCTACCCGCGACAGCACCTCAAGCCTGACCCTCCCCCAGGCCGCACCCACCCTCCCCCAGGCCGCACCCACCCCGCCCCCTGGCCGTCAACCGACCCGAACCGGTGATCATGGCGGTTTCGGCCCGCCGAGATCTGCATTTGCGGTCGTATCAGGCGGTCAACGGCCGCCTTCTGACCGCAGGCCGCGATCATCGCCGGACGCGAGTCGGGGCACCCGGGGCGGTCGGGACGACGTCGGTCGGGGCGAGGTCGGTCGGGGCGAGGTCGGTCGGGGCGAGGTCGGTCGGGGGGTGTCCGTCGGGGGGGTCCGTCGGGGCGTGTCCGGTCGGGGTGCAGCTGCAGGGCGGGCCAGAATCATCATGTGTCCGAAATGTCAGGTGATGTGGCTGCGCGTACCCGGTTGGCGGTGCGGGTCGCCGGGATCGTGCAGGGGGTCGGCTTCCGCCCGTTCGTCTATATGCTGGCCCGGCGCCTGGGGGTCGACGGGCACGTCGGCAACGACACGCGCGGCGTGTTCATCGAGGCCGAGGCCGCTCCCGGCACGCTCGACACGTTCCTGGCCGCGCTGGAGGGCGAGCGCCCGCCGCTGGCCGTGATCGACTCGGTCGCGGCCAGTCCGCTGGCGCCGACCGGCGCACGCGGTTTCCGCATCGTCGGCAGCGACGGCACCGGGGCGCCGGCCGCGCAGGTCTCGCCCGACGCCGCCACCTGCGCCGCCTGCCTGGACGAGACCATGGCCGCCACCGGCCGCCGGGCCGGGTACGCGTTCACCAACTGCACCCACTGCGGCCCGCGCTTCACCATCGTCGCAAGCGTCCCGTACGACCGCGCCAACACGACGATGCGCGGCTTCGCCCTGTGCCCCACCTGCGCCACCGAGTACGCCGACCGGGCCGACCGCCGCTTCCACGCCCAGCCCGTCTGCTGCCCCGGCTGCGGCCCCCGGCTGCGGCTGCACACCCTGCCCGGCAGCGGCGAGCCGGAACCGCTCTCCGGCGATCCGATCGCGACCGCCGCGCGCCTGCTGCGCGAGGGTGCCATCGTCGCGGTCAAGGGCCTGGGCGGCTACCACCTGGCCGTCGACGCCACCCACCCGGACGCCGCCGCCCGGTTGCGCGGCGCAAAGCACCGCGAGGACCGGCCGTTCGCGCTGATGGCGGCCGGGCTGACCGAGGCCGCCGAGCTCGTCGAGCTGGAGCCGGGCGCGGCCGAGCTGCTGACGCACCCGGCCCGGCCGATCGTGCTGCTGCCCCGGCGCCGCCGCAGCCCGCACCGCATCGCCGAGGCCGTCGCGCCGGGCTGCCCCGAGTACGGCGTCATGCTGCCCTACACCCCGCTGCACCACCTGCTGCTGCGCGCCGTCGCCCGCCCCATCGTGCTGACCAGCGGCAACACCTCCGACGAGCCGATCGCCTACCGGGACGACGACGCCGTGAACCGGCTGGCCGGGCTCGCCGACGCGATGCTGGCCCATGACCGGCCGATCCACACCCGCACCGACGACTCGGTCGCGCGGGTGGTGCGCGGGCGCCCGCTGCTGCTGCGCCGCTCACGCGGGTACGTGCCGCGCCCGCTGACCCTGCCGGTGGCGGCCCGCCGCCCGATCCTGGCCTGCGGCGCCACCCTCAAGAACACGTTCTGCCTGGCCGCGGGTGCGCAGGCGGTGCTGTCGCACCACATCGGCGACCTGGAGAACGCCGCGGTGTACCGGTCGTACACCGAGGGCGTGGCGCACCTGCGGCGGCTGCTGGGGATCAGCCCGGAGCTGGTCGCGCACGACCTGCACCCGCAGTACCTGTCCACCGGGTACGCGTACGGGCTGGACGAGGTGGAGCTGATCGGGGTGCAGCACCACCACGCGCACATCGCGTCCTGCCTGGCCGAGCACGGCGAGCACGGACCGGTCCTCGGGGTGGCCTTCGACGGCCTCGGCTACGGCGACGACGGCACGCTGTGGGGCGGGGAGTTCCTGGTGGCGGATCTGCGGTCGTACACCCGGGCGGGTCGGCTGGCGCCGGTGCCGCTGCCCGGCGGCGCGGCCGCGGTCCGCCAGCCGTGGCGGATGGCCCTGTCCTACCTGGACGGCCTCGGTGAGCTGCCCGAGTTGCCGGTCGTGACGCGGCACGCCGACCGGTGGCCGCCGCTGCGCTCGGCCGCCCGGCAGGGGTTGAGTTCGCCGCCGACCTCCAGCGCGGGGCGGCTGTTCGACGCCGTGGCGGCGCTGCTCGACCTGCGCGACGAGGTCTCCTACGAGGGGCAGGCCGCGATCGAGCTGGAGCGGGCCGCAGCCGGGCAGGCACCGCAGCCGGGCTACCCCGCCCGGGTCGAGGAGGGCCCGCTGCTCACGCTGCACGGCGCCGATCTGGTACGGGCCGTGCTGGCCGACCGCCTCGACGGCGTGCCGGTGCCGGTGATCGCCGCACGGTTCCACACCGGGCTCGCCGACCTCATCGCCGCGGCCTGCGTACTGGTACGCGAGCGGCACGGGCTGGACACGGCGGCCCTGTCCGGCGGCGTGTTCCAGAACGTCGTGCTGCTCACGATGGTGGTCGACCGCCTGTCGGCGGCCGGGTTCCGGGTGCTGACCCACAGCCTGGTCCCGCCCAACGACGGCGGCATCAGTCTCGGCCAGGCCGCCGTCGCCGCCGCCCTCGACCGCTGAGCGGGCTCACCCGTACAGTCATGCGGCGACCTGCTCGGTCTCGTGGTATCCGCTGGCCTGCAGCGCGAACGGGTGCGCGTACGCGCCCGCGGCGGCCATCAGCTCCGCGGGCCGGCGTGCGACGGCCCGCCGCCCGGAGCTCACAGCTGCTGCCAGAGGGCGGGCACGTTCGGCGGCTCCCAGCCGACCTGCGACAGGTGCGGCTGGCGGCACTGCCAGCGCGATCCGGCGTACGTCACGACCGTCCCGGTCGCGTATGACACGCTCGGCGCCCAGGCCGCCTCCGACGGCGGCTGGGTCGGCGGCGTCGACGGCCCCGCCGTGGCCGCGAGCAGGGCGCCGAGGCCGGAGGCCTGGGTGCGCCAGTCGCGCGCGTTCGGGGTCGCCCCGGTCCAGCGCTGCCCGATGCGGTTCAGGCTGTCGCGGTCGGACTGCCAGATCGTGTCGGACTGCTGCTGCGCGTACGTGCGGTACGCGGCCGCCCCGGAGGCGTCGGCCAGGTCCATCAGGTACCGCATGAAGATGCCCTTGAACTGCTTCTGGTTGTCGTCGCAGCTGTTGGCCGGGTCGCAGGACTCGGTGAGGACGCCCGAGCGGGTCAGCACGGTGGAGTTCATCGCGGCGTCGGCGAGCTGCCGGGCCGAGGTCAGCAGCGCCGGGTTGCCGGTGGCCCGCCACAGCTCGACCGCGCCCCCGATGGCCAGCCCCTGGTTGTACGTCCACACGGTCTGCCCGTTGTTGGCGCAGCCGCCGGTGATCCCGTCGTTGACCAGCTTCGACCCGTTGATCATCCCGCTGGCGGCGAACCAGTTCCAGCCCGCGGTGGCCCGGCCGAGCCACAGCGTGTCGCCGGGGATGCGGTTGTGCAGCGCGGCGGTCAACCGGACGTACAGACCGGTGGTGACCGCGTTCTTGTAGGTGCGCTCGCGGTTCCACCACACCCCGCCGCCGCAGGTGCCGTCCCAGTACGAGTGCATGTAGTTGCCGATGGTCACCGCCATGTTCAGGTACTTCGCGTCGCGGGTCACGTCGTAGGCCTGCACCCAGGCCAGCGCCCACCAGCCGGTGTCGTCGACCGCGCGGCTGATGAAGTTGCCCTCGATCGGGTCGGTGCTCTTCTGCCCGGCCGGCATGACGCCCTTGTTCAGCTCGAAGGTCCGGTCGATCAGCCAGCGGTAGTCGGTGCGGCCGGTGCGGGCCGACCAGTCCCCCAGCGCGGTGACCGCGACCGCCGAGTTCCACCAGCTCGACGGCCACCACGCGGTGTCGGTGCGGTACGAGTACGCCAGCGCGTCGGCGGCCGCGGCCGGTCGGTCGGCGGCGGGCCGGGCCCAGGCGGTGCAGCTGCCGTTGGCGCTGCCGGTGGCCCGGCCGCAGGCGCGCACCGCCCCGCCGTACAGCAGCGAGCGCGGATCGCGGGTGTTGACCATGGTGGTGCGCACCGAGGCGGCGCCCGACGGGACGCTGATGCGGCCCAGCGAGGAGCCGCCGGGCCAGGACGCGCCCTCGTCCCAGGAGCGGTCGAGCCACACCTCGTCGCCGGCGGCGCCCGAGCCGAGGGTGGCCCAGGCCAGGCCCCGGTTGTCGATGTGCAGGTCGATGCGGCGGTTGCTGAGGACGGTGCCCGGCACGGGCCGGTTGTCACCGACGGCGGTCGCCGCGTCGGCGCCGTCGCAGACCGCGTCGCAGACCTTCGGGTACACCCAGGCGGTGCAGGTGACCCCGCCCGCGTCGCCGCAGGCCCGGACCATGCCGCGCCGGTGCGCGGCCGGGTCGGCCAGGTTGTGCATGAGCGTGCGGGTGCCGGTCCAGGTCGACGGGATGCTCGCCCGGCCCAGCAGGCCGTCCCAGCTGGAGCCGTCGGTCCAGCTGCGGTCGAGCCAGACCGAGTCGCCGGTCACGCCGTTGTCGATGCTGCCCCAGGCCATCCGGTCGGTGTCGGACACGTGCAGCACCAGGCGGCGGCCGTTGAGGTTCACCTCGGGCACCGGGAAGAGCTCCTGCCGGGCCAGGGACGGGTCGCGGGTGTCGCAGTACAGCGAGCACACCGGCGCCGCCGCCGCCGGAGTCGCGACCACCACCGCCCCGGCCGCCCCGGCGAGCAGCGCGGTCATGAGGACTATCAGCTTGCGCATCGGATCCACCTCGCCTCGGCCACGGCATTCCAGCAGATACCGACAACATTCACTTTGGTATCTGTCGATGTTTGGGGATCGAAGTTAACAAACTTAACCGTTGGCTGTCCACGGCGTGGCCGTGCCAACCCGGCTACCGTGGTCGCCGTGCCCGACGCCCTCTTCGCCCACCCCCGCCTGGCCGCCGTGTACGACGCCTTCGACGGCGACCGCGCCGACCTCGACGCGTACCTGCGCCTGGTCGAGGGGGTCGGCGCCCGGCACGTGCTCGACCTCGGCTGCGGCACCGGCTCGCTGGCGGTCCTGCTC
This sequence comes from Catellatospora sp. KI3, assembly GCF_029948125.1. Taxonomy (GTDB): domain Bacteria; phylum Actinomycetota; class Actinomycetes; order Mycobacteriales; family Micromonosporaceae; genus Catellatospora. Next base: position 27,159 of record NZ_JASAMB010000030.1, on the reverse strand, counting down.
GCCGGGCGCGGCATCCGGGTCACCGCTGTCGACCCCGCCGCCGCGTCCCTGGCCATCGCCCGCGCCAAACCCGGCGCCGAGCAGGTCGACTGGCACCACGGCGACGCGACCTCACTGCCCGACACGGCCGCCGACCTCGCCCTGATGACCGGCAACGCGGCCCAGGTGTTCCGCACCGACGACGACTGGCACACCGCCCTGCGCGGCCTGCACAACGCGCTGCGCCCCGGCGGCCGCCTCGCGTTCGAGACCCGCCAGCCCGCCTACCGCGCCTGGGAGGAGTGGGCCGCCGAACCGCCCGTGACCGTGCGCGACGTGCCCGGAATCGGCGCCGTCGAGCAGCGCTTCGAGCTCACCGGGGTGGCCCTGCCGTACGTGTCGTTCCGCTTCACGTACACGTTCCCGGACGGGGCGGTGGTCGGCTCCGACTCGACGCTGCGTTTCCGCGACCGTGCCGAGGTGGAGCACTCCCTGGCCGCCTGCGGCTTCGAACTGCTGGACGTCCGCGACGCCCCCGACCGCCCCGGCCGTGAGTACGTCTTCCTCGCCGCACGTCCAGGCTGACCGTCCGGCGGCGGCTGTGGCACGCTGTGCCGGTGATCGACTTCTTCGACCCCGCTGCCGTCACCGCCGTGGACGTCCTGCGGGTAAGCCCGGGTTGGGACAGCGTGACGGACTGGCAGGTGCACCAGGAACTGGCCACCCTGGACCCACCCGCAGCCACCGCCGCCGCGCTGCTGCTCGCCGCCCTGCCCGAGGATGATCCGGCCCGCTGCTTCGTGCCCGTCTACGGCATGCGGCTGTGGACCGCCGACGGCGGCTCGACCGAGGTGGCCATCTGCTTCCGCTGCAGCAATGGCCAGTACCGGGGCCACCTCGGTTCCGGCTGGTTCACGCTCGACAGCGCCGCGCCGCCCAGCCTCGAACTGCTCGCCCTGCTGCGCTCGTACGACCCCGACGCCGCCGAGCGGGCCTGAGCAGGCGCTTCAGCAGATGCGGGGCAGGGGGTCGCCTACCAGCAGGTCGACGATGCGGGTGCCGCCGAAGCGGGTGCGCAGCAGGACCAGTTCGGCCGGGTCGGGGTCGATGCGGCCGATGACGGCGGCCTGGTCGCCGAGCGGGTGCGCGTGCAGGGCGGCCAGGGCGGCGGCGGCGTGCTCGGGGGCCACGACCGCGACCAGGCGGCCCTCGCAGGCGACGTACAGCGGGTCGATGCCGAGCAGTTCGGCGGCGCCGCGTACGCCCGCGCGCACCGGCACGGCCGACTCGTCGACCACCACGGTCACCCCGGCCGCGCGGGCGATCTCGTTGAGGATGGTCGCCACCCCGCCCCGGGTCGCGTCGCGCATCCCGCGTACGCCCTCGCCCGCGGCCGCGAGCAGGTCGTCGACCAGCCCGGTCAGCGCGGCGGTGTCCGAGCGCAGGTCGGCCTCCAGGTCCAGGTCGCCCCGGGCGACCAGCACCGTCATGCCGTGGTCGCCGATCGGGCCGGAGACCAGGACCAGGTCGCCGGGGCGGGCCAGGTGCACGCCGAAGTCGCGGGGGTGCTCCCGTACGCCCACCCCGGCCGTGGTGATGTAGCAGCCGTCGGCCAGGCCGCGCGGGACGACCTTGGTGTCCCCGGCGACGATGCTGACCCCGGCGGCGCGGGCGGCGGCCCCCATGGAGGCCACGATCCGGGTCAGGTCGGCGACCGGCAGGCCCTCTTCGAGGATGAACCCGGCCGACAGGAAGCGCGGGCGGGCACCGGCCACGGCCAGATCGTTGACGGTGCCGTTGACGGCGAGGTCGCCGATGTCGCCGCCGGGGAAGAACAGCGGCTTGACCACGTACGAGTCGGTGGTGAACGCCAGCCGGGCGCCACCGGCGGTCAGCGCCGCCGCGTCGTCGAGCGCGTTCAGCTCCGGGTTGTCGAACGCCTCCAGGAACACCGCCTCGACCAGCGTCTGCGTGGCCTTGCCGCCCGCGCCGTGGGCCATGGTGAGCCGCTGCTCGCGGACCCGGGGACGGGCGCGGCGGGTCCGGTCGATGCGGTCGAGGACCTCGGTCAGCTCGGCGGTCATCGGGCGGTCACCTCCAGCAGGCGCTGCCGGTGGAACCGGCCGAAGTTGTAGTACGCCGCGCAGGCGCCCTCGGGCGAGACCATGCAGGTGCCGATCGGCGTCTCGGGCGTGCAGGCGGTGCCGAAGACCTTGCACTCGTACGGCTTGAGCACGCCCTTGAGCACTTCGCCGCACTGGCACGACTTCGGGTCGGCCACGCGCACGCCCGGCACGGCGAAGCGCCGCTCGGCGTCGAAGGCGGCATAGCGCTCGGTCAGCTTGAGCGCGGAGTGGGCGATGAAGCCCAGGCCTCGCCACTCGAAGAACGGGCGCAGTTCCAGCACGTCGGCCAGGGTCTTGAGGGCGGTCAGGTTGCCGTCCCAGGGCACGACCCGGCTGTACTGGTTCTCGATCTCGCAGCGGCCCTGCTCCAGCTGGGCCAGCAGCATGTCGATCGAGTGCAGGATGTCCAGCGGCTCGAACCCGGCCACGACCAGCGGCTTGCCGTACCGCTCGGCGATGAAGCGGTACGGCTCGCAGCCGATCACGGTCGAGACGTGCCCGGGGCCGAGGAAGCCGTCCAGGCGCTGGTCGGGCGAGTCCAGGATGGCCTTGATCGCCGGAATGATCGTCACGTGGTTGCAGAAGACCGAGAAGTTGGCCAGCCCTTCGGCGGCGGCCCGGCGCACCGTGACGGCGGTGCTCGGCGCGGTGGTCTCGAACCCGATCGCCATGAACACGACCTCGCGGTCGGGGTGGGCGCGGGCCAGCTTCAGCGCGTCCAGCGGCGAGTAGACCATGCGGATGTCGGCCCCGGCCGCCTTCGCGTCCAGGAACGACCCGTCGCCGCCGGGCACCCGCATCATGTCCCCGAACGAGGTGAGGATCACCTCGGGCCGCCTGGCGATGGCGATGGCGTCGTCGACGCGGCCCATCGGGATCACGCAGACGGGGCAGCCCGGCCCGTGCACCAGCTCGACCGACTCGGGCAGGTAGTCCTCCAGCCCGTGCTGGTAGATGGTGTGCGTGTGCCCGCCGCACACCTCCATGAACTTGTAGTGCCGCCCCGGCTCGCACCGGGCCGCGATCCGGGCCGCCAGTGCCCTGGCCTGCTCAGCGTTGCGGAACTCGTCCACGAATCGCATCGTCGGCTCCCCTACTCGATGGTGGACGACTGCAGGGCGGCGAGCTCGTCGGCGTACGCCTGGCCGATGCTCTCCAGGAACTCCATCGCCGCCTTCGCCTCCGCCTCGTCGATCTTGGAGAGGGCGAAGCCGACGTGGATCAGCACCCAGTCGCCGACGCCCACCTCGCCGGGCTCCAGCAGCCCGATGTTGATGGCCCGGCGTACGCCGGAGACGTCGACCTGGGCCAGGTCGGGGCGGTCGGCGTGGAGTTCGACGACCTCACCGGGGATACCGAGGCACATGCTCAGCGCACCGCCCGGTCGATGAGGTGCAGCTCCTCGAGGATGAGGTCGTCGCCGCCGTACACGGTGACCTGCGCGCTGCCGCAGTCGCCGCAGATCGCGGGCAGCAGCAGCGTCTCCCCGTCGCCGCCGCAGCTGCGGCACACCACCAGCGCCGGGACGGTGACCAGCTCGATCTCCGCCCCGTCGGCCGTCGTCCCGGTCGCCACCAGCGCGAACCCGTCGCGCAGCGCCGGTTCGGCCACGCCGTGGCGCACCCCGATCCGCACCTTCAGCCGGTCCACCGCCCGGCCCTCCGCCCGCTGCCGCACCACCGCGAGAATGCTCTCGCAGAGCCCGATCTCATGCATCCGTCCGCCTCACATACTGCGCATCTTGAGGTACCGCTTCATGTCGGGCAGCGACTGGATCACCAGCGCCGCCGCACCGGCCAGCACGAGCCCGGCCACGACCTTCTTCCACAGCATCACGGTGCCCCTCTCCTTGATGGACCTGACGAAACGCTCTGCTCCAGCAGGGCCTGCGGTCCGGCGTCCCACAGCTGGCGCACCAGCACCACCGCGACGTCGACGGCCGCGAGCACCGGGCGGCTCAGCCCGATGCCCTCCTCCAGCACCAGCGGCTCGCAGCCGACCAGCAGCACCCGGCCGGGGCTGCCGCCGCAGCTGTCGAGCAGGTGCAGCACCCGGTTGGGCTGCATGCCGTGCGGGTCGACCAGCACCCCGTCCCCGGCCGCCCGGTCGGCGGCGCGGTGCTCGGCGGTGATCTCCACCAGGCGTACCGTGCCGGGGACGTCGCCGCGCTGGTCGGTGTCGATGAGCACGGTGGCGTCGTAGCCCTCCATCAGGTCGTACGCGAGATGGACGCCGCGGATGCCGTAGTCGGCCACCCGTACCCACTCCGGATGCGGCTGCGCCGCCAGGCGCGCCGCGACCTCCACGCCGAACCCGTCGTCGCCGAGGAAGATGTTGCCCAGGCCCGCGACCAGCACCGTCATGCCGGCACCACCTCCTGCGGCGCGAAGTAGCGGAACCGGCCCTGCGCGACCTGCAGGTCGGCGGCGGGATCGTCGTCGAGCGTCACGGCCAGGTGCGTCGAGCCGTCCACATCGAGCAGTACGGCGTGCACGGTGGCGACCCGGTCGACCAGGAACATGTCCTGCGCGTCGCTGCGCCGCCCGCCCGGCCGCAGCCGCACCTTGCGTCCCGCGCCGATCTCCACCCCGTCGATCACCACGGTGTCGGCGGCGGGATCCACGCCCGCGTCCGCGCCCGGGTCCCACCAGGGTGCCGTCGTCGTGAAAGGGTCGACGGCGACGGCAGCCGGGCGCAGCTGCCGGATCGCGCCGTGCAGGCGCTCGAACAGCTCCGGCGGCAGCGCCTCGGCCCGGCCCAGCAGCGCGTCCGCGCGCGCGTCGGTGGCCCGGACCTGCCGCTTCTCCGCGTCGGTGAGCGTCAGCGTACGCAGCACCAGCAGCTCGTCGATCTCCAGCGAATCGAACGAGTCGCCGGGGCTCTCCGGCGCGACCACCGGGTGGTCGTACAGGATGACCGGGGCGGACAGGACCGCGTCGGTACGCCCCGGCTCGCCCAGCAGCACCGGCCAGGTCCGCACGTTGCGGCACGCGCCCACCGCCGCCTTCGCCCACTCCGGCGGGTCGAGCGCCGACACGAACCCGCCCGCGCTCAACGCGAACACGCTGTGCGCGGCGATCAGCGACGACCGCAGGGCCTCCGGCCGGCCGGAGCGCCCGCCCCCAGCCCCCGCCTGCGCGGCGGCCGCGTTAGGAAGGGACCCTTCTACATCGGATAGCGATAAGAAGGGTCCCTTCCTTTCGTCGGTGCGGTTTTCGACGGTGCAGGTGAGGCGGAGGGTCTGGCGGTGGGGGCCGGGCAGCCGCTCCACGCGCAGGCGCAGCGCCCCCTGCAGCGGACGGCGTACCCGGCGCAGCCGCAGCTCGGGGCTGAGCTGCTCGATCTGTTCGCCGCCGGGGACGGCGAACGGGGTGAGGTCGTCGGGGGCGTCGGCGAGCGGCCACAGCGCGGCCTCGACGTCGACGGTCTGCTCGACCGTCTCGTCGAAGGTCAGGTGCAGCACGCCGTCGTGCTCGGCGGAGTCGCGGGGCGACCAGCCGTCGGGCGTGGCCGCCTCGACGGTGCGGGTGACCGCGTGCAGGAAGCGCAGGCGCCAGCGCAGCACCGCGTCGGGGCCGGGCTCGGCCAGCAGCTGGGTCTGGCAGGTGGCGTACTCGCCGTGGGCGTCGGAGGCGTACGACGGGGGCACCAGCACGCCGAACTGCCAGCGCAGCTGGTTCTTGGCCGCGTCGGCGCGGTACGGGTAGAGCAGGTAGCCCTCGTACAGCACCGCGTCGGCGACGGCGCGGGCCTGCTCGAACGGGTCGCTCAGCGCGGAGCCGGACACGCCGCCTCCTCCTGCTGGGCCGCCAGCAGCCCGGCCAGTGCCACGTCGGCGCTGGGCACCGCGTGCCGGGCCTGGTAGCGCAGCAGCGCGTCGGTGGTGTCGCGGCGCAGCCGGATCCAGGCCGAGTCCGGGAAGTAGAGGTCCATCAGGTCGCGCCAGATCGCGGCGGGCATCCGGTAGCCCGCCTCCCGGTCCCACGGCACCCGCGCCACCTGCACGCCCGCCTCGGTCGCCACGAACACCGTGCCGCTGAACAGCAGCGTCAGCGGCACATCCCCGCCGGACAGGGCGTGGAAGAACTTGCCCAGCCCGACCTCCAGGTCGTACGAGCAGGGCACCAGCAGCTCCATCTCGGTGCGGTCGGTGAAGCCCGGCAGCATCGCGGTGACCGTGGCGAACTGCAGCTGCTGCATGCTCGCCGCCCAGCGCGACGGCTCGCCGAACACGCACGCCAGCTTCTGCGCCTCGGCGTCGGTGTAGTCGCGGGCGCGCGGGTCGATGCGCAGCTGGCAGGTCAGCACCCCGGCGTGCACGCGTACGTCCGGCGGGCCGGTCACGCCCAGCCGGATGCGCAGCGTCGGGGCGGCCGCCCAGCGCTGCGCCTGCACGTCCAGGCAGGTGAAGTCGAGCTCAAGCAACTGCGGTCTCCGTCCTCGCGTCCGCGCGCACCTCGTCGAGGAACCCGGCGATGGCGGCGCGCGCCTGGTCGCCGCCGTCGAAGCCGCGCCAGTGCGTACGCACCAGCCCGACCAGCCGGTAGCAGGCGTCGATGGGCACAACGAAGCACTCCGGCCCGTGGTCGCCCCGGTGCAGCAGCAGCGCCGCGACGTCCTCGGGCAGGGCGGCGGTCAACGGGTGCCGGCTGAGCAGCTCTGCCAGCGCCTCGGGCGACAGCGGGGACTCGGCGGCGCCGGCCGGGCTCGGGTACAGGGCCACGGGGTGGCGCAGCGAGCTGTCGCGGTAGACGAACGCGAGCCGCACGGGCAGGTCGAGCGCCGCCCAGTCCCGCTCGGTCAGCGGGAACCCCGGCAGCCCGGTGACGGTGGCGGGAATCGCCACGTAACGGGCGAGCCGGTCGGGTACGGGCGACTGTGCGGGGGCGGGGGGCGGGGCGGCTTCACCGCTCGCACTTAGCATCGACGCTGGCCTATCCAGAGGACGCGACTCGCCGAAACCGTCTTCCAGATAGGCCAGCGTCGATTTAAGGCTGGGCGCGGCGCCGGGTGGCGCGGCGGGGAAGAGGAGCCAGCAGGGGCGGCAGGCGCAGGGCAGGGAGCGGGTGTGCCGGTCGACCAGGTGGTCGTGGCGGGCGGGCAGCGGCGCCGCGCACAGCTCGCACCGCTCGGCGGCCGGGCCGGCCGTGGCCGCCGTGGCAGCCGGGTCCGGCCCGGGCGCCGGGCGCAGGTACTGGCGCAGGGTCATGCGGGCACACCGGCGTCGCGCCGTCCGATCTGCAGCAGCGGCGCGGGCGCGACCCGCTCCTGCACCCGTACCTCGACGACCTCCGGCGCCGCCTGCTGCACCGCCCGGGTCAGCGCGTCGGCCACCGCCGCCGCCGAGCCGCCGCAGCCGCCGCCCCCGCAGCCGGAAGCGGTCAGCGCGACGTGGGCCACCCCGTCGGCGTCGACGCCGAGCAGCGCCACCTCCCGGCCGAGCTTGCCCGCCACCCGGGGCAGCGCGGCGGCGACCCGGTCGGTGACCGGCACCGGGTGCAGGTCGTACAGGGCGAGCAGCCCGCCGACCAGCTCGTCGGCGGCCAGGGCGGGCAGCACGGCGGCGTTGCCGGGCAGCGCGGTCAGCCCGTGCAGCAGCCGGGTCAGGGCGGCCTGATGCAGCAGCATCAGCTCGCGTACGGCGTCGTCGGCGGCGGCGCGGGCGGCCGGGCCGCCCGCGCGCTCCACCTCGTCGAGCCGGGCCTGCACCCGTTCCCCGACCGCGTGCGGGTCGAGGTCGGAGTCGACGTCGGCGCTCATGCGGCACCGGACGCGAACGCGTGCGGGGTGTGCAGCTTGCGCAGCACGTTCCCGTCGCCGGTGTACATGTGCACCCCGCACGGCAGGCACGGGTCGAAGCTGCGTACGGCGCGCATGATGTCGATGCCCTTGAAGTTCTCCTGCGTGTTCTCCTCGAAGATCGGGGTGTTCTGCACCGCGTCCTCGTACGGGCCGGGCGTGCCGTACCGGTCGCGCACGCTGCCGTTCCACGGCGTCGGCGGGTACGGGTGGTAGTTGGCGATCTTGCCGTCCCGGATGACCATGTGGTGCGACAGCACGCCGCGCACCGCCTCGGTGAACCCGACGCTGTTGACGTCCTTGGGCACGGTGAACGGCTCCCAGGTCTGGGTGCGCCCGGCCCGGACCTCGCCCAGCGCCTTCTCGCAGGCGTGCAGGGCGACGGCGGCGGCGTACGCCTGGAAGTAGGTGCGGGCCCGGTTGCGCTCCAGGGCGTTGCTCCACCGCGGGATCTTCCACTCGAAGCTGACCTCGGGCTTGGTCAGCGTCTTGGGCAGGTTGATGATCACGCTGTGGCCGGTGGCCCTGACGTAGCCGATGTCGACCAGGCCGGACAGGGCGGTGGACCACAGCCGGGCGATCGGGCCGCCGCCGGTGTCCAGGGCCAGGTGGTCGGCGCCGTCGAACCAGCGCGGCGACATGACCCAGGAGTACGCCCCGTCGAAGTCGCGCTTCTGCGGCTTGGGCAGGGTGTGCTGGTTCCACGGGTGGCGCACGTCGACCGGGTTGCCCAGCGGGTCGCGGTGCACGAAGACCTGCTCGCCCTGCCAGTCGTCGTAGTAGGAGCTGCCGAGCAGGATGCGGATGCCGAGGTTGATCTTCACCAGGTCGTTGGTGACGAGCTTGCCGTCGACCACGATGCCCGGCGTGACGAACATCTTGCGGCCCCAGTCCGACATCCGCTCGTACGAGAAGTCGCAGTGGTCCGGGTCGTTGAGCGCGCCCCAGCAGCCGAGCAGCACCCGCCGCCGGCCGACCTCCTCGTAGCCGGGCAGCGCCTCGTAGAAGAAGTCGAACAGGTCGTCGTGCATCGGCACGACCCGCTTCATGAACTCGACGTAGCGCATCAGCCGGGACAGGTAGTCGGTGAACAGCTGCACCGTGGCGACCGTGCCGACGCCGCCCGGGTACAGCGTGGACGGGTGCACGTGGCGCCCCTCCATCAGGCAGAACATCTCCCGGGTGGTCCGGCTGACCTGCAGCGCCTCGCGGTAGAACTCGCCCTCCAGCGGGTTGAGCGAGGTCATGATCTCGGCGATCGTCTTGTACCCGTGCTGCGCCGCGCCGGGCGCCGGGGTGTTCTTGGCCTTCTCCCATACCCCCGGATTGGTCTCGCGGACCATGCGCTCGCAGTAGTCCACCCCGACCAGGTTCTCCTGGAAGATGTTGTGGTCGAACATGTACTCGGCGGCCTCGCCGAGGTTGACGATCCACTCCCCCAGGTGCGGCGGCTGCACGCCGTACGCCTGGTTCTGGGCGTAGACCGAGCAGGTCGCGTGGTTGTCGCCGCAGATGCCGCAGATGCGGCTGGTGATGAAGTGGGCGTCGCGCGGGTCCTTGCCCTTCATGAAGATGCTGTAGCCGCGGAAGACCGACGAGGTGCTGTAGCACTCGACGACCTGCTTCTGCTTCCAGTCGATCTTCGTGTAGATGCCGAGGCTGCCGACGATCCGGGTGATCGGATCCCACGACATCTCGACCAGACCCTCACGCTCCTGCTGCATGGTCATGGCGGTTGTTCAGCCCTTCCGGTCGCGTGAAAGCGGTCAGCGGCGGTAGCCGGTGGTCAGTTCGGGGCCGCGGTGGCGCCACTTGGGCTCCTTGTCCACGGTCTTGGCGGTGATGTTGCGCAGGCGGCGGATCATCGCGCCGTACATGCCGCTGCCGTTGGCCGACACGTGGGCGCCGGGCGGCTCGTCCATGAACGGCATGAACTTGTCCGGGAAGCCGGGCATGGTGCAGGCGATGCAGATGCCGCCCACGTTCGGGCAGCCGCCGACGCCGTTGATCCAGCCGCGCTTGGGCACGTTGCACTTGACCACCGGGCCCCAGCAGCCGATCTTCACGATGCACTCGGGCGTGCCGTACGCCTTGGCGAACTGCCCCTGCTCGTAGAAGCCGCCCCGGTCGCAGCCCTCGTGCACGGTCATCCCGAACAGCCACTGCGGGCGCAGCTTGTCGTCCAGCGGGATCATCGGCGCCTGCCCCGCGGCCTGGTAGAGCAGGTAGGTCAGCGTCTCGGCCATGTTGTCCGGCTGGACCGGGCACCCGGGCACGCACACGATCGGGATGTCGGCCTTGGAGCGCCAGTCCCAGCCCAGGTAGTCCGGCACGCCCATGGCCCCGGTCGGATTGCCCTCCATCGCATGGATCCCGCCGTACGTGGCGCACGTCCCCGTCGCGACCACGGCCAGCGCCTTGGGCGCGAGCCGGTCCAGCCATTCGCTGGTGGTCATCGGCTGCCCGGTGGCCGGGTTGTTGCCGAACGCGGCCCAGTAGCCCTCTTCCTTGATCGCCTCGTTCGGGATCGACCCCTCGATGATCAGCACGAACGGCTCCAGCTCGCCCCGGTCGGCCCTGTGGAACCATTCGATGAACGTGTCGGCGCCCTGCTCCGGGCCGCACTCGAAGTCGATCAGCGGCCAGTGCACCGCGATCTTCGGCAGGCCGGGCAGGCCGCCCAGCGCGATCTCCTCGATACTGGGCTGGGTGGCCGCGGTCAGCGACACCGAATCGCCGTCGCAGCTCAGCCCGGCGTTGATCCAGAGAATGTGGATCGGCTTCTCCTCCACCGCGGCTCCGGCGGACTGCGTCGCACCCACGTCGTTCACCCCCTGTGCTCTGGCCCCGACCCCGCCGCCCCGGCCGTGGTCAGCTCCCACAGCACGTGGCAGGCGGTGGTCTGCGCCTCCTGGACGCGGTGCACCGACGGCGACCGCACGACGAACAAGTGGTCCAGCCGCTCGCGCGCCAGCGCGCCGCCGTCGCCGCCGGCGAAGCCGACGGTGACCATGCCGATCCGGCGCGCCTGCCTGAACGCGGCGACCAGGTTGGGGGAGTTTCCACTGGTGGAGAAGCCGACCGCGATGTCGCCGGGGCGGGCGAGCGCGGCCAGCTGCCGGGCGAACACCGCCTCCACGCCGACGTCGTTGGCCAGCGCGCTGAGCACCGCGCCGTCGCCGCCCAGCGCCGTGGCGGGGCGGCTGGGGCCGGGCACGGGCGGGTCGGCGAACAGGTCGGCGCAGGCCTGGGCGTCGGTGGCGCTGCCGCCGTTGCCGAAGGCGTACAGGCGGGCGCCCCGGTGCAGGGCGGCGGCCAGGGTCGCGGCGCAGCGGCGCAGTGCGGCGGCCTGCTCGGTGAGCACGTCGGCGCGCAGCCGGGCGGTGTCGCGCAGCTTGGCCTCGGTGGAGGCGACGAGGTCGGCGGTGGGGTCGGGCGCGGGGGCGCCGTCGTACAGGAAGGGGTAGAGCGCGCCGAGGGCGGTCGGCGCGGTCCGGTGGCCTGCCGTCACGGCGCCACCTCCGGCAGCACCGCGATCGCCTCACCGGCGTGCACCAGCACCGTGTCGCCGACCCGGGCCTCGACCAGGGCGACGCTGATCTCCTCGACCCGGCCGCCGACGTCGACCAGGGCCAGGCCCTCGGGGCGCAGCCGCACCACGGTCACCGGCACGGCCGTGTCGGAGCAGGTCACGCAGGACTCGGTCGGCTGCGCGGCGGCGCGCAGCTCGGCCAGGATCGCCAGCCGGACGCTCATGCGGTCGCCCCGTTCCGGGCCCGGTCGGTGGTCGGTCCGCAGCCCTCGCTCATGCCGGTCGCCCCGCTTCGCCGTCGCGCTCCAGCACCACGTGCACCAGTTCCCAGAGCAGGTGGTAGGCGCTGACACGCAGTTCGCGCGCGATCAGCGGATCGTCGGCGGGCAGCGCGAGCAGGTGCGCGGCGGGGGCCTGCGGCAGCCGCGGGCCGCCCAGCACCACCGCGAGCAGGCCGCGCTCGGCGGCGGCGCGCAGTCCGGGCTCGACCGCGGCCGGGTCCGGGCCGCACAGGGCCAGCGCGACGTCGTACGGTGCGGCGGCGTGGCGCAGCCGGTGGGCGGTGCGGGCGGCCGGGTGCGCGAGTGCGGGCAGCGCGGGCTTTCCGACGATCACCGGGTGTACGAATTCGACGGCGACATGGTGCGCGTCCGACTCGGCGTCGGCGTCGCCGAACACGTGCAGCGTCCCGCCCGCGCCCAGCCGCTCGGCCACGGCCGCGGCGGCGCCGACGAGGGCGGGGGCCAGTGCGACCAGGGCCGCTCCGGGCTGCTCCCGCCGCCGTACCGGCGGGTCGACCGCGGGCGCTGTCATGGCGTCCCCTCCTCCGTCGTCGTTCACCATAGCGTTCCTATCACCACAACACGCGCAAATCGCCCGCCGCATGTGGCACTGGGTGATCACATGGTCACGCTGCGGTGGACGGTGTTGCGGGGCTGGCGGGCGTACCCGATGATGCGGCTGTGTCCGACGACCTCTCCCCCGCCGACCAGCCCGACCCCGAGCAGGCCGCCCCGGCGCGACCCGCGCCCGGCCGGCTCGCGCGCTGGCGCCGCCGGGTGGTGCGCGTCGTGCTCTGGGGCGTCCTGGCCGGGTTGCTGGCGGTCGGCGGCAGCATCGGCTGGATCCGCTGGGGCGCCTCCGGGCACGTGTACTCGGTGCAGGACGTGCCCGAGGCGCCGGTCGCACTGGTGCTGGGCGCGAAGGTGCACGAGAACGGGGTGCCGTCGGCCTTCCTGGAGGCGCGGCTGGCGATCGCCAAGCAGCTGTACGACGCCGGCAAGGTCCGGGCCGTCCTGGTCTCCGGCGACCACGCCGAGTGGAGCTACGACGAGCCGGACACCATGCGCGCCTGGCTCGTCGACCGGGGTGTGCCCGCGAGCAGGGTGGTCACCGACCACGCCGGGTTCGACACGTACGACTCCTGCCAGCGCGCGGCCCGGATCTTCGGCGTGCAGAAGGCGATCGTGGTGACGCAGAGCTACCACATCGCGCGGGCGGTCACCCTGTGCCGCGACGCGGGCATCGACACCGACGGCGTCGCCGACGACTCGGTACGCCGCTTCGAGGGCTTCTGGCGGCAGGCCGTCGTACGGGAGCAGGGCGCCTGCCTGAAGGCCGCCCTCGACACGCTGTCCGGCCGCGACCCTGTCTTCCTCGGCCGCCACGAGACCGGCGTCGAGGACGCCCTGCGCGGCTGAACCCCGCCCCGGCGCCGTTCGGGCCCCGCGGCTGAGGCGCGACCCGGCCGGTCAGGCCGCCAGCAGCAGCGAGGCCAGTTCGCGGGCCCGGCGCGCCGGAGCGGAGCTGCGCTCGCGCAGTGCGGTGACCGTCGCACCGTCCATCAGCAGCACGAACCGCTCGGCCGTCTCGTCCGGCCGGGGCGCGCCGTGCGTCCGCAGCAGCCCGGCGACGTAGTCGGTCAGCGCCTGCTTGTGCGCGACGGCGACCTGGTGCGCGCCGCCGGCGGGGTCAGCGGACTCGACCATGGTGTTGATGAAGGCGCAGCCCCGGAAGTCGGCGCGGTCGAACCGCTCCGCGATCGCGTCGAAGACCGCGAGCGGCCCGCCGCCCAGTGCCGACACGCGCTCGTCCAGCCACTGCCGCCACCGCTCGTCGCGCCGGCGCAGCACGGCCACGACCAGCTCGTCCTTGCCGGCGAAGTGGCGGTAGAAGGAGGCCCGGCCGACGCCGGAGGTGCTCAGGATCCGCTCCAGACCGACCGCGCGGATGCCGTCGGCATAGAACAGCTCCTCGGCGGTGTCGAGCAGGCGCTCGCGGGCTCTGGTGGGCACGGGGCCAGCATAGCGGCGCGTTGACAGAAACGGAACCACTCAGTACCGTTCTAAACGGAACCGATCAGTACCGTTTTGGAGGACGCCGTGCCACGCCTGCCTCAGCTCACCGAGGACACCACCGAGCAGCTGGCCCAGGTCCGGGCCCAGCTCGGCCGGGTGCCCAACCTCTACGCCGCCATGGCCAACGGCCCCGCGGCCCTCGCCGGCTACCTCGCCCTGCGCCACGAACTGACCCGCGGCGCCCTGACCGCCCGGCTGCGCGAGCAGCTCGCCCTGCTCGTCGCGCAGGACAACGGCTGCGACTACTGCGTCAGCGCGCACCACCTGCGCGGCGGCCTGATGAAGCTCTCGCCCGAGGAGCTGATGCGCACCCGCCATGCCGACGACCGCGACCCGCACGCGGCGGCGGTGCTGGGCCTGGCCCGCGAGGTCATGCGGACCGGCGGCCGGGTCTCCGACGCCTCGCTCGCCTCGGCCCGGGCGGCCGGGGTGACCGACCCCGAGCTGGCCGAGATCGTCGCGCACGTCGCACTGAACACCCTGTCGAACTACTTCAACCACCTGGCCCAGCCGGAGCCGGACTTCCCGCCCGCACCGCCGCTGGCCGAGCCGTCCGCGCCGGTCGGGGCGCACACGGTGGAGGTGGCGGCATGACCCGCGACTGGCGCCGCGGCTCGATCCGCCTGCTGCCCGGCTACCACCTGCTCGACGCCGCCGGGCTGCCGGCGGCGGAGCTGCCCGTGGTCGACTTCGCCCTGGAGGGCGGCTTCGTCAACGTCCGCGTGCCGGGCCGCGACGACATCCAGATCGTGTCCGCCCCCTCACTGCACCTGATCACCTGCGCCTGACCCCGCTCCGCGGGTCAGGAAGGGCCCCTTCCACATCGGATCGCGATAAGAAGGGACCCTTCCTTTCTCTTTCAGGGCTGGGTGGCGGGGCGGCCGAGGTGCAGGCCCGCGGCGGTGACGTCCTCGAACTCCTTGGTGCGGGCCGCGTAGGCGGCGCCCAGGTACTCCCGGGCGTCGGGGCCGACCGGCAGGCGAAGGGGCGGCTCGGCCAGCCCGGCCAGGTGGAACACCGCGTCGGCGAACAGCTCCGGCGAGTTGACGGCCGGGTTCAGGTTCATGTTCCGGACGCCGTTCAGCATCGGCCCGGCGACCGCCTCGTAGGCGTCGACGCGCTGCTGCGGCAGGACCGTCGAGGCGCCGTAGTGGGTGGCGAAGCCGCCCGGCTGGGCCACCGTCACCCGGATGCCCAGGTGCGCCACCTCGGCCGCGAGCGTCTCGGCCAGGCCCTCCACCGCGAACTTGCTCGCCGTGTACGCCGACAGCCCCGGGAACGGCACCTGCCCCGCGACCGAGCCGACGAAGACGGCGTGCCCGTGGCCCTGGGCCCGGAACAGCGGCAGGACCAGGCGGGTCAGCCGCCACGGGCCGTACACGTTGGTCTCGAACTGGTTGTGCAGCTCGACGTCGGACACCTCCTCGACGGTGCCGAACTGCCCGAAGCCCGCGTTGTTGACCAGCACGTCCAGGCCGCCGAAGGCGGACTGCGCCTTCGCCACCGCGGCCGCGCACTGGTCCGGATCACGGACGTCCAGCGCTGCGGTGACGAGCGCGGGATACCGGTCGACCAGGTCCGCCAGCGTGCGGGGGTCGCGCGCGGTCGCCAGCACCTGCTCCCCCTCCTGGGCGAGCCGCTGCGCGAGCGCGCGACCAAGCCCGGTGGAGCAGCCCGTGACCAGCCAGCGTCGTGCCATGTACCTCAGTCCTTCCGTCTGACGTGCACGTTCGCGTGTGGACGTGCCGAATCAGACTGTCAGGACCCGGTGACTTACAGCAATGTCAACTTACAGACGGGAGTGAATCACGCACGCTATGTGATTCACGTCGACCGTTTCGTCAGCTCGCCCGGCGCCGGGCCCGGCGCGCGGCCAGCTCGTCGGTGACCCCCAGCGGCAGCACCGCCGGCGCGAACGGGGCCGGGGTCGCCGGGGCGATCGGCTCGTCGACCTCGCCGCGCTCGGCGGGCAGGTGCGACAGCGAGCCCTGGATCTCCTTGAACGCCCCGCCGATGGCTATCCCGAACACGCCCTGGCCGCCCTGCAGCAGGTCGACGACCTCCTCGGGCGAGCGGCAGTCGTAGACGGAGGTGCCGTCGGAGATGAGGGTGATGCTGGCCAGATCCTCGGCCGCGTACGCCTGCAGCGTCTCGATGGCGCGGCGGATGTTCTGCAGCGACACCCCGGCGTCCAGCAGTCGCTTCACGACTTTCAGCACGACCAGGTCGCGGAAGGAGTACAGCCGTTGCGTGCCCGAGCCCGAGGCGTCCCGGATGCTGGGCACCACCAGGCCGGTACGCGCCCAGTAGTCGAGTTGCCGGTAGCTGATCCCGACCGCGTGGCACGCGGTCACGCCACGGTAACCCAGTGAGCCGCCCGGGTCGGGTTCGTGATCCCCGCCCTCGGGCACGCCGAAGTCATGGAGCTGCTGCATGCGACTACCTCCCGCCGAGTGTCGACGTGGTCAGCCTATAGCGCACGCCTGCCGCAGGCGGGGAGGTAACGTCGCGACACGCCACAATCGGGCCCCGACGCGTCACCTTTTCCCGGCCCGATCGTTGAGCCGCGCCCGGCGCGGCCCGGACCGGGCGCGCGGATCAGCTCGCGAAGTCCTCGGGACGGACCTGCTCGAGGAACTCGCGGAACTTCTCCACCTCGTCCTCCTGCTCGTCCGGGATGATGATGCCCGCCTCGTCGAGGACCTGCTCCGCACAGCGCACCGGCGCGCCGACCCGCAGGGCCAGCGCGATCGCGTCACTGGGGCGCGCCGACACCCGCACCGACTCGCCGATCAGCAGGTCGGCGTAGAAGATGCTGTCCTTGAGCTCGACGATCTCGACCGCCTGCAGCGGCGCCGACAGCGCCTGCAGCAGATCGCGCAGCAGATCGTGGGTGAGCGGACGGGCCGGCTTGACCCCCTGCTGCTCGTACGCGATCGCCGTCGCCTCGACCGCGCCGATCCAGATCGGCAGGTAGCGGTCCCCGTCCACCTCACGCAGCAGCACGATCGGCTGATTGGTAGGCAGTTCGACCCTTACCCCGATCACGCTCAGCTCGCGCACCGTTTCGCCTCCGTCGCGTCTGCCTGTGGCTCGGGTCGGCCCCACCCGTACGGAGTCCCGTGCGGCACCGCGCCTTCGCCTCTCCTACTGCACGCTACACGCCTGCGTACTCGCTCTGCTCGTTCGAGCGTGCGTCAGCCGCCGAGCGCGTCGTTGAGACCGGACCGTAGCAGTGCGGCGTGCAGCCGCTGCGACAGCATGGTCAACTCCCGCACCGCCTCCGCCGCGCGGGCCCGCGCGGTCGGGTCGTGCTGGCGCATCAGCGGCGCCACCAACTGCGCGTACAGCCCCGCCTCTCGGTCGGCGGCGACCCGGTACGCGCGCAGGTGGCGCGGCTCGACACCGTACTCGGCGAGCTGGCCGGCCACCTCGGCGACGGCCAGCGCGTCCGCGTCGTACCACTGCCCGGCCCGCACCGTGACCAGGCCGTGCTGCTCCAGGTCGGCGAGCAGCCGCTCGTCGATGCCGGCCCGGGTGCACAGCTCCTGGGCACGCAGGCGCAGCACGGCGGGCTCCTCGACCGCCGCGCGCGGCTCGGGCCGGTGGTCGTCGCCGACCGCGACCAGCGTCGGGCGCGCCTGCGCCAGGTGCGCGCCTTCGGACAACTGCTCCCGGATGACGCGAAGGGGCAGGTACTGGTCACGCTGCGCGGACAGGATGAACCGCAGCCGCGCCACGTCGTCACGGCTGTACTTGCGGTAACCCGACGCGGTGCGCTGCGGCTCGACCAGCCCTTCCGTCTCCAGGAAGCGCAGTTTGGAGATGGTGACGTCCGGGAAGTCCGAACGCAGCACGGCGAGCACCTCGCCGATGCTCATCAACGCCTGTGCCCGCGCCGGCCCACCCGCACCGCCGGCCGACGCCGGCACCGCAGCTGTCATGCCTCCTCGGCGCGCGGGCCGGCGACGTACAGCAGGCGGAACTTGCCGACCTGGACCTCGTCGCCGTTGTTGAGCGTGGCCGACTCGACCCGCTCCCGGTTCACGTAGGTGCCGTTGAGGCTGCCCACGTCGCGCACGGTGAAGGTGTTGCCGTCGCGGTGGAACTCCGCGTGCCGGCGGGAGACGGTGACGTCGTCGAGGAAGATGTCACTGTCGGGGTGGCGTCCGCTGGTCGTCACGTCGTGGTCCAGCAGGAACCGCGCGCCCGCGTTGGGGCCGCGGCGCACCACCAGCAGGGCCATGCCCGGCGGGAGCTGCCCGGCCACCCGCCCCGGCACCACGTCGGAGTCGGGCCCCTCCAGGGCCTCCTCCAGGTTGCCGAGGTGCAGGGTCGACGTGACGTCGAGCTGGGGGAACTCGTCGTCTGGTCGCGTCATCGGACCACCTCACGGTCATATAGGCCACGCATGCGTGGTGCTGCTATGGATACCGACACGGCGTTACTCGACTACAGCGGCGAGCTTAGCCCGCGAGCCTAGCGACCCCGGAAATGACGGGTCAACCGGACTCGCCAGGCTCCGGCTCGGGGTGCTGAATGCTGGTTCAGCTCTGGGTCAGTTCACGGTACGCGGCCGCGTCCAGAAGCGCATCCACCGCGGCGGGGTCGGTCGCCTCGATCTCGACAAGCCACCCCTCACCGTACGGGTCGGTGTTGATCAGGTCCGGCGAGTCGCCGAGCGCCTCGTTGCGGGCGGTCACCGTGCCGCCGATCGGGGCGTAGATCTCCGACACGCTCTTGGTGGACTCGACCTCGCCGAACGAGTCGCCCGCGTCGACCTTGGCACCGGCCTCGGGCAGCTGCACGTACACGATGTCGCCGAGGGCGTCCTGCGCGAAGTGGGTGATGCCCACCCGGACCGTGCCGCCCCGGGTCGCGACCCACTCGTGCTCGGCGGTGTACTTCAGGTCCTCAGGAATCACGGTGCTTCCCCTCGCGCTTCGGCCGTCGTGCGGCACTGACCCGTCAGGAGACGGGCTTGGCGTACTGCAGAGTCGGTGCTGACCGGACGGTCGTGATGTCGACCGTGCCCGGTTCGCTGACGATCACGTTACCGCCGTCGCGAGTCACATCGTCAACC
This sequence comes from Catellatospora sp. KI3, assembly GCF_029948125.1. Lineage (GTDB taxonomy): Bacteria > Actinomycetota > Actinomycetes > Mycobacteriales > Micromonosporaceae > Catellatospora. The sequence continues at coordinate 8,283 of NZ_JASAMB010000030.1, read as the reverse complement.
ACCCCACCGGGAAACCGCATGGCGATCGCCACGTCGCGGGGTTCGCCGATGGCCTTGATCGAGTACGGTCCGGTCAGCCGCACCCCGTCGACCACGATCCCGCCGTCGGCGTCGATGAACGAGGTCGAGGCGATGACCCGCACCGAGCCGCCCGGGGCATCGATCTGGATCGCCTCGGCGCCCGCCCCGCGCAGCTCCTGGACCGCGTTGAGCAGGTGGTTAGCGGTGATCTTCTTCGTGTCGTCCTCAAGCCGCACCAGCACCCCGGGGCCCTGCGCGGGCAGCGTCCCGGCCAGGATGCCCAGGTCGTCGGCGCGCTCCTCCGCCTTCTTGATGATCTCGTCGCGGCTGGCCGCGCCGGAGACCAGCTCGCGGCGGCTCGCCTCCAGGGCGCTGATGTCCTGCTGGAGCCGGTCCTCGCGGGCGTCGAGGTCGGCCAGGATGGTGACCAGGTCCTCCTGCCGCAGCGACGCGTACGCCTTGTCCTCGGAGTTGCTCTTGAGCTGGACCACCAGGGTGAACCCCAGCAGCACCAGCAGCAGCCCGATCAGGGCCCCGGCACCGGTCAGCCGCCGCGCCGGCGCCGGCTCGGCCGCCGCGGGCCGCTCCGCCGGGGCGGGCACGGCGCCGCTCTCGGCCCCGGCGTCCGGCTCCGGGCCGGCGGGGTCGATCACCACGGTCGGCTCGTCCGGCTCGCCGGGCCTGCTCTGCTCGTCACTCATGGCCGCACCTACGCCTTGAACAGCCGTCGGCGGATCGCCGCGACGTTGCCGAAGATCCGGACCCCGAGCACCACGACGACGCCGGTGGACAGCTGCGCGCCCACGCCCAGCTTGTCCCCCAGGTACACGATGAACGCCGCGACCAGCACGTTCGAGATGAAAGAGATCACGAACTGCTTGTCGTCGAAGATGCCGTCGAGCTTGGCGCGCACGCCGCCGAAGACGGCGTCCAGCGCGGCCACCACGGCGATCGGCAGGTACGGCTGCAGCGCGTCCGGGACGGTGGGGTTGAGCACGACGCCCAGCACCACCCCGGCGACCAGCGCCAGCACAGCGATCATTTGCGTCCTCCCGAGGGTGAGGTCGAGGGGGTCGGGGTCGGGGTCGCGCTGGGCTTCGGCACGGTCGCGAGCGCCAGCTGCGGCAGCACCGCGGCGGGCAGCTCCAGGTTGTCGCGCTCCTTGACGTCGAAGCCCACCGCGTAGTTCTTGTCGTCGCGCAGCGCCCGGTAGTAGTCCGCCGCCGCGGTCTCCTCGAACCGGTCGGCCAGGTCCGGCGGGCCGATCGCGACCACCTCGTACGGACCGAGGATATGCGCGTTGCCGACCAGGATCGCCGAACCCGCCCGGCGGATCGGCGTGATCGAGCTCAGCCGCCGCCCGTTGATGGCGATCGCCTCGGCGCCGGAGGACCACAGCGCGTTGGCCACCACCTGCAGGTCCACGTCGAGCACGCCCGCCTCGGGCACCGAGGCCGCGTTCGGGCCGTCCTGCATGGTGACGATCACGCCGTCGCCGGCGACCTTGCGCATGCCGGTGGCCGCCTCGAGCTGCCGCAGCTTGGCCACGGTGGTGTCCGACAGCGCCGACTCGCGCAGCGTCGACACCTCGTTCTGCAGCCGCTCGGCCTCCTGGGCCAGCTCGTCGGTCTTGGCCTGGCGCTGGTTCATCTCCTTGATCAGCGCCGCGCGCGCGGTGGCCCGGCCCGGGGCCCGCGCGATGACCTGCTGGTAGGCGACGGCGAGCACGACACCGATGATCAGCAGCGCGATGAGCTTGGCCGCCTTGCGGGTGCCGCGGTTCCAGCCGGGCAGCGGGCTGGTGCGCTCGCGGCGGGCGCGGGCGGCGTCGGCGTACGCGGGGTCGAGCGGGTCCTGGAACAGCTCGGTGAGCATGTCCGCCTGGAACCGGCCCGGCTGCGGCCGCGGCGGCTCGTTCGGCTCGGTCATGGCCGCCCGCCCGTCAGGCCGCCGCCTGCCGCGACTGGCGCAGCACGGCCGCGAACTGGGCGAGGTAGAAGATGCCGGCGATCCAGTACAGGACGATGCCCCACCAGGCCAGGGCCCAGCCGCTGGCGTACGCGATCTCGTGCATGGGGCCGGTGGGCACCGCCCAGGCCAGCAGCAGGATCGGGAAGCCCATCAGCAGGATGAAGGTGGCCGTCTTGCCCAGGTAGTGCACGGGCAGCGGGCCGTAGCCCAGGCGGCGCAGCACCGGGAAGGTCGCCAGCAGCAGCACGTCGCGGGCCAGCAGCGCCACCGTGAACTGCCACGGCACGATGTCGCGGACGGTGAAGGCGAGCAGGGTGGCCAGGATGTAGAGCCGGTCGGCGAACGGGTCCAGCAGCTCGCCGAGGCGGCTGACCTGCCCCAGGCGCCGGGCCAGGTAGCCGTCGATCCAGTCGGTGGTGCCGCCCAGGGCCAGCACGAGCACCGCCCAGCCGATCTGGTCGGCGGCCAGGAACAGGTACAGGAACAGCGGCACGCCCAGCAGGCGGGCGAAGCTGATCAGGTTGGGGATGGTGAGCACGCGGTCGCGCGCCACCGCGCCGTCAGGCCGGCTCGTCTCCAGCGGCTGCGTCACCGCACGCCCCCCTCCGCCAGCCCACAAAAGGGACAGCCGGCGCGGGCCGGCTGTATTCACTCGGATCGCCGGACATGATCGGCGAATTCACGACCCCCAGTTCTACCACGGGAACGGGATTCGCCTACGCCCCGCCCGGGTGCGGTAGGGCACCCGCACGCTCACGGGGAGCGTGAAGGTGCCCTACCTCACTTCCTGTTCAGAGCGGGGTGCACGTCACCGTCGGCGGGCCGTTGACGCCGCTCCAGTTGGCCAGGAACCCGGCCGAGGCGGTCCCGCCCGGCGGCAGCGCCCCGTTCCAGGCGACGTTGGTGACCGTCGCCGTGGCGCCGGACTGGCTGAAGACGCCGTTCCAGCCCTGGGTGATCACCTGCCCGTTCGGGAAGACCAGCCGCACGATCCAGCCGGTCAGGGCCACCGAGCCGGTGTTCTTGACCGTGATGTCGCCCTGGAACCCGTTGTTCCACTGGTTGGTGACCGTGAACGTCGCCGCGCAGCTCTTGAGGGGCGGCGGCGGGGTCGTCCGGGACGGGCTGGGCGACAGCGTCAGGTTCACCGTGGGGGTCGGGCTGGGCGACCGGGAGGCACTGGGCGAGGCCGACGCGCTGGGCGACGGCGTGGTGCCGCTGATGGCCGCGGCCAGCGCCGGGTACCACCGGTCGGAGATCTTCTGGTCGCCGGCGGCGTTGGGGTGCACGCCGTCGCCGGTGTCGGTGGCGGTGTTGAAGCCGGTCCACTGGTCGACCACGGTGATCGGCGACTGGGCGGTGGTCTTGCCCGCCGCCCAGGCCGGGATGGCGTTGTTGAGGTCGATGGTGCGCTGGGCGCACTCGGGGCAGCTCGGCGGGTTCACCGGGATGATCTTGGCGACCAGGACCTTCATGCTCGGGTTGCTGGCCCGCATCTGGTCCACCAGCTTGCTGTACGCCGCCAGGATCACCGACGGCGCCCGGTTGCTCCACACGTCGTTGGTGCCGAAGTGCATGACCACGACGTCGGGCAGGGTCGCCGCCAGCCACGGCACCAGCTGGTTCTGATCGGCGACGTTGGTGGCGAGGAAGCCGCCGTGGCCCTCGTTGTCACCGTCGTACGCCACGCCGCAGCCCTGCGGGCCGAGCGTGCCGACAAAGTCGATGTTGGTGTAGCCGGCCGACTGCAGCCGGTTCCACAGCAGGGCCCGCCAGCAGCCGGGGGACCCCGTGATGGAGTCGCCCAGCGGCATGATCCGCACCGCCGCCGCGGCGGCGGGGGCGGACGGGGACAGGACCAGCATGGCGGCCGCCGAGGCGACCGTGGTGAGCAGCGCGATCAGCGCCGCTCTGAGTTTGGGCCAGGACATGGACGTCCTTCCAGGACAGGCGAGCCGCCCGCCGCCCACGCGGGACCCGGCCTCGCCGGGGATACGGAGTGCACGGCCGCCCCGCGACGCCGCGCCGGACTCGGCGGTCGCATGGGGGCACCCGGCCGCGGCGGACCCGGCTCCCAGGGTCGGCGACAGCGGCCGGACTCGATGCTAGTGCCTCGCCCGTCCAGACGCGACAGTCGCCGTCCGCCGGACAAGGTCGGGCGTTAAGAGGGGGCCCTTCCATATCGGAAAGCGATAAGAAGGGTCCCCTCCTTGCCTCAGTGCGGGGAGACGGAGCTGACGAGCAGCACGAACAGCAGCGTCACCGCGACGATCCCCACGCACGCCGCGATCAGCACCAGGTTCTGGCGCTGCTGCGCCCGCTCCGGCGCCGGAGGCTGCGCCCAGCGCGGCGCCTCCTGCTCCGGGGCGAAGAAGTGCGGCGTGGCGAAGTCCGGCGTGGCCAGGTACGGCGGGAGGTAGGCGGTGGTGAAGCCGGGTGCCGAGGGTGCGTCGGGGCCGTCGTGGGCGGGGGTGAGGTGGTCCCAGCGGGCCGCCCCGGCGTCCGGGGTGGACCACGCCGTCTCGGCCGCCCAGGCCCGCTCGTGCGGCAGCGGCTCGCGGGCCGGCGCGGTGGTGGCGTACTCCGGCTGGCGGGGCGTCCAGGCGTGGTTGACGTGGGCGCCCACCGGCTGGGCGTCGACCAGCGGCGCGTCCGGTAGCAGCGGATCGTCCTGCGGCGCCGACCAGCCGTCGTCGGGGCGCGGCACCGGCGGCGGCACCAGTTCGCCGCCGCAGGCGTGCTTGAGGTCGGCCTCGGCACCGGCCGCGGTGGCCAGCAGCGCGTGCACCGGGTCGTCGGCGCCCAGCAGCGCGGCGTACCGCCGGGCCTCGGACAGCAGCTCGTGGGCGTCGTCGAAGCGGCCGCAGTCGCGCCACATCGCGGCCAGCCGGGCCTGCATCCGGATCGCGACCGGGTGCACCTTGCCGTGGCGGCGCTGGTATTCGGCGATCACGTTGGCCAGGCGCAGCCGCGCCGACAGGCAGTCGCCGACCGCGTGCTCGACCGTGGCCAGGTCGGCCTTCGCGGCCAGCACCCGGTCGGAGTCCGGGCCTTCCAGCTCCGCGTACGCCGAGATCAGGTCCTGGTAGCGCTGGGCGGCGCGGGTGTGCCGGCCGACCCGGGTCAGCACCGCCGCGAGCAGGCCGAGCGCGTGCAGGGTGCGCCGGTCGCGATCGCCGTAGAGGCCGCGATGGGCGGTGAAGCCGTACGCGGCCCAGCCGCGTGCCGCGTACGGCTCGTTCAGCCCGAGCAGCACACCGGTCTGCAGCACCACGGCCTCGGCCACGTACGGCCCGGCCGCCATCGGGTCGGGCGGCATCGTGGTCAGCGCCTCGGTCAGCAGCTCGTGCGCGGCCGACAGCGCGCCCGACGCGATCCGCTCGCGGGCCCGCGCCAGCACAGACTCCCCCACCGGCATCCCCACACCCCCTCCAGCTACGGCCACGGTACGCGCCGCCCCCGTCCACCGACAGGGTCGGACAGCCGACGCCGCCCGGAACAACGGCCTAACCAGACCGGGTGGCGGTCGCACCGCCCGCCCCGCGACCGGCCCTCCGGCAGGATGACAGACGCCTATGATCACCGCCATGGCGTACGACCCCGCGACCAACCGCTGGCACGGCGACCCCGACCGGGTGGCGATCGTGCTGCCCGGCGGCGGTTACACCCCGGACATGCCCCTGCTGTACTACGCCACCGCGGTCCTGGCCAAGCACGGCTGGACCGTCCAGGAGCTCCGGTGGCAGCCGCCCGCCGACCGGTTCTCGATGGACCGCACCGCCTGGGTGCTGGCCCAGGCCGAGCCGGTCCTGGCCGCCGAGACCGCGCCGCGGCGGCTGCTGGTCGGCAAGTCGCTCGGCACCTTCGCCGCCCCGCTGGCCGTCGCACTCGGCCTGCCCGCGATCTGGCTCACCCCGATCCTGTCCGAGCCGGACATCGCCGCGGCGCTGGCCGCCACCACGGCGGCGACGCTGCTGATAGGCGGCGGGGCGGACGCCAGCTGGGAGCCGGAGGTCGCCGCCCGGCTCAGCGCGCAGCAGCTGGTGCTGCCCGGCGCCGACCACGCGCTCGAGCACCCGGACGACCCGCTCACCTCGGTACGCGACCTGGCCCGCGTCACCGCCCGGATGGACGAGTTCCTGAGCACGCTGTGAAAGCCTCCCGCCTGGTGTCACTGCTGCTCACGCTGCAGCAACGGCGCTCGGCGACCGCCGCCGAACTGGCCGCGCTGTTCGAGGTGTCCGAGCGCACCGTCTACCGCGACGTCGCCGCGCTGCAGGCCGCCGGGGTGCCGCTGTGGACCGAGCCGGGGCGCGGCGGCGGCATCCGGCTGCTGGCGGGCTGGCGCACCCGCCTCGACGGGCTGACCGGCAGCGAGGCGGCCGCGCTGCTGGCCGGGGCGGCCCCGCAGGCGCTGGCCGAGCTGGGGCTGGGCTCGGTGCTGCTGGCCGCGCAGGCCAAGCTGATCGCCACCATGCCCGACGCGCTGCGCGAACGCGCCCGCACGATCGCCGAGCGGTTCCATCTGGACGCCCCGGGCTGGTTCCGCCGCGCCGAGGACGTGCCGCACCTGGCCGTGATCGCCGACGCGGTATGGCACCAGCGGCGCGTCGCCGTCCGCTACCGCCGCAACGACACCAGCGTCCGCCGGGTGCTGGAACCCCTCGGCCTGGTCCTCAAGGCCGGGGTCTGGTACGTCGTCGCGCACGTCCCCGCCACGGCGCCGGAGCGGGCCGGGCCGCGTACGTACCGGCTGGGCCGGATCACGGCGGCCGAACCCCTCGACGAGGCCTTCGCCCGGCCGGAGGGCTTCGTGCTGGCCCAGTGGTGGGCCCGGTCGGCGGCGGCCTTCGACCGCACCCTCATCCGCGAGACCGTCCTGCTCCGGGTCAGCCCGGCGGGCCTGCGCGACCTGCCCGGCGCCACCGACCCCGCCGCCGGCGCCGAGGCGCTCGTGCACGTCGGGCCGCCCGACGGCACCGGCTGGTGCGAGGTGACCCTGGCCGTCGAGTCGGTCAAGGTCGCCGCGCACCAGCTGCTCGCGCTCGGCCCCGAGGTCGAGGTGCTGGCCCCGCCGGAGCTGCGGGCGGCACTGGCCGCGCTCGGCGCCGCCGTCGCCGCCCGCAACGCGCCGGTGGCCGCTCAGCGGTAGCCCGCCGGATCCCCGGACATCTCCTGGCCGTCGCCGTGGTCGGCGAAGTAGCCCCAGATGTCGGGGACCGACCCGTCCACATCGGTCAGGCCGTACTGGCGGGCCAGGTCCGTCGCCGACAGCGACCGCCCGCTGAACCGCGCGGCGTCGGCGTCGGCCGCCAGCGCCGCCACCCCCCGCCCCAGGAAGTACGGCGTCTCCGACAGGACGAAGTGCGCCGCCTGCGCGATCCCGTCGCGCCAGGTGTCCTCGGTGACGCCGAAGTGGTCCAGCATCGCCTCCGAGCGCAGGAAGCCGGGCGTGACCACCACCGCCGCCGCGCCGTACGGGCGCAGCTCCTCCGCCTGCGCCTTGGCGATCCGGGACACCGACACCTTGGTCAGGTCGTAGAAGAACGAGCCCCGGTACTTCGCGTTGTACGCGTCGGTGCCGTCGGTCACCTCGACCACCAGGCCGCCCGGCTGCCGGATCAGCAGCGGCAGCGCGGCGTGGCTGGTGACGATGTGCGTCTCCAGGCCCAGGCGCAGCTGCCGCAGCCCGCCCGCCAGGGGCTGCTCCCACAGCGGCCTGCCCCACTCGGTCATGTGGTCGCCGCCCCAGACGTCGTTGACCAGGACGTCCAGTCGGCCGTGGTCGGCGCCGATCCGGGCGACCAGGGCGGCGACCTGGGCCGGGTCGAGGTGGTCCACCTGGACCGCGATGCCGGTGCCGCCAGCCGCGGTGACCAGGTCGGCGGTGTCCTCGATGGCCTCAGGGCGGTTCATCTCCGACCGCTGGGCCCGGGTGGTGCGGCCGGTGGCGTAGACAGTGGCGCCGAGGCGGCCGAGCTCGACCGCGATCGCCCGCCCGGCGCCCCGGGTCGCCCCCGCCACGAGGGCCACCTTGCCGTGAAGTCGCTGCTGCATGGGTCCATGCTGGCGGCATACCTGGACAGGTTCCGTCAGGTTTTGCGACCCGTTGCGCCGAGTTCGGCAGCGCGTGGCCTCTCGCCCGCCCCGCACCACCGCAACATCACCTCCCGCGGCGGAAACCGCCGCCTCCGCCCCGCCGAATGACCCCACCCGCCGATCATGGACCGCCGCGGTCCGCACCGCGCCCGCTTCCCATAGACGCTGGCCTATCACAAGGAAGGTGATCTT
>NZ_JASAMB010000003.1 GCF_029948125.1 Catellatospora sp. KI3 | reverse complement strand
GGGCCGATCATCAGCCCGTCGCCGTCGCCCAGCCGTCCGCCGTCGCCCTCCCCGTCAGCCTCCTCGGCTCCGGTCGGCTGCACCGCGACGGTCTCGCTGCAGACCTGGACCGGCGGATTCAACGCCACCGTCCGGGTCACCGCGGGTTCGACCGCGATCCGGTCCTGGTCGGTACGGCTCACCCTGCCCTCGGGCGTCGTGATCGTCAACACCTGGAACGCCGCTCCGAGCGGCACCAGCGGCACCGTCGCCTTCGCCAACGTGTCCTACAACGGCCAGGTCGCCCCAGGCCAGTCCACCGAGTTCGGTTTCCAGGCAAACGGCGGCGCCGCGAGCATGAGCCCGAGCTGCACCGCCACCACCTGATCGGCGGCGGCCCCCACTGTCCGCCGAAGTCACTCACCGACACAGGCGGACGGCAGGGCCGGTGACGGACCAGCCACGTTCTGACGACGTCTCAGGGCACGGGATGCCGACGATCGGACGTGGCGGCCGTCAGAGGTCCTGCCGGCACCACCGTTCGGCCCGGCCAACCGCCGGGCCGAACGCGCATGCCCGGACACGGCGTGCGCGGCGGACGGGCCGGGTGCGGCGACCGGTGCGACCGGGTCGGGTGCGCACCGGCCGCGAACAGGGGTGCCCGGCTCCCCCGTTCCGGTCGGGGCAGCCGGGCGCCGCGGACCTGCACCGCCAAGCCGGCTGATACACGCCTGCGGAGTCTTGTCCACCGACCTACCCCGGGCCTGCGGAGAGCCATAGGCCCGGGGTAGGTCACACCGGCTGGGCAGTCGGCCGGTGGCGGGGTCCGACGCTCACTGGAAGGTGGCGTCGTCGAGGTAGTAGCTGTCCGTTCCGGCCGCGGTCTCGACGTAGAGGTTCGCGCTGGACAGCGTGCCGGTCCAGGAGACAGTCGCTGCTCCGGTGAGCTGGGTCCAGCCGTTGGGGTTCACGGCGCTCGCCGGGGTGAGTTGCAGGTAGCTGGTGGTGCCGTTGGCGGCCACCGCCAGAGTCACCTTCGCCGACGGAGTTCCGGCCTGGGTGCGTACCCAGACACTGGTCGTGTAGCTCCTGCCGTTGACCAGCTTCGAGGTGACGTCCTGGCGGATGCCGTGCCACGACGCGGTACGGCCGGTGATCAGGGCCGACCCGGTGCCCGCGTGCACGACGCCGGTGTTCGCCGACAGGGTGCCGCTGCCGAACACGCCCCATCCGGTCGTACCGCTCTCCATGTTGCCGTTGGTGAGCTGGTTGCCGACGGCCGTCGGATTGAACTGCCACCAGTTGAGGTTGAACAGGCCGCCACCGGCGCCGGTGAAGCGCAGGTACAGATCGCGGGTGCCCGTCGCACCGCTGACCCCGCACGAGACCGTGGTCCACGTCTGATAGCCGCCGGTCGCCGAGACTGCGCAGGTGCCCACGACGGGGCCGGTCAGGCTGTCCAGGCGCAGTTCGATGGCGCCGCCCGAGCCTGCCGACGCCACCCGGGCGCTGAAGGACGCCGCCCCGGATCCGAACGCCACGCCCTTGACCTTGACGTAGTCGCCGTTGTCCAGGTAGCCGAGGTTCTGGGTGCCCTCGCTGGACGGCTCGGTCTCCACGCCGGACCCCCAGGCGATGGTCTCGGCCTCCTGCCGGGTGAACGGGTTCAGGGTGCCGACCTGGGGGACGCCGCTCGTGGTCATGTTGATGGTGGGGATGGTGCCGTCGGAGTTGTAGGAGAACTTCTCCACCGCCACCGACCTGGTGAATCCGCCACCGCCGGCGAGCGCTCCGTTGTGGTAGAAGAAGTACGAGCCGCCGTTGAAGTCGACGATGCCGGCGTGGTTGGTGAAGCTGCCGCCCTGCCGGGGCATCACCGTGCCGCGGTAGGTCCATGGCCCGGTCGGCCCGGGCGCCGTCGAGTAGCCGATGAACTCCGAGCAGCACTCGGCCGCGAAGACGTTGTAGTAGAGGCCGTTGCGCTTGTAGACCCAGGGCGCCTCCTCGAACAGCGTCGGGCGGCTGGCGTTGCCGGTCCGCGTGCCGTATCCGGCGGTGGTGAGCGGGATCTGGGTCGGGCTGCCCGAGTAGGAGATCATGTCGGCGTTGAGCCGCACGTACCACAGGCGGGGGTTGCCCCAGTAGAGGTATGCCTGCCCGTCGTCGTCGATGAAGACGTTGGGGTCGATCTCGCCGTTCTCGACCAGCGGGCGCCCGAGCGCGTCGGTGAAGGGGCCGGTCGGGCTGTTCGACACGCCGACGCCGATGGCCATGCCGCCGCCGGCCCGGCGGATCGGCACGTACCAGTAGAACTTGCCGTTGCGGTAGGCGACATGCCCCGCCCAGGCGTTGGCGTCGGCCCACTTGAAGGTGGCCAGGTTCATCGGCACACCGTGGTCGGTCCAGTTCACCATGTCCGCGGTGGAGTAGACCCGCCATTCGCGCATGGTGAAGTTGGTGGAGCCGTCCTCGTCGTGGCCGGTGTACACGTACACGCGGCCGTTGTGCACGAACGGCGCCGGGTCGGCGGTGTAGATGGTCTGGACTATCGGGTTGTCGGCGACGGCCGTCGCCGGCGCCAGTGTCACGGCCGCCAGCAGGATCGCGACGCCGGCGGCGATTCGCCGCACGCGGCGGTCGACGCGCGGGCTGCGGATGGGACTCACGGTCACCTCAGGGGTGGGAGCGGATGGTCGGTCGATGCGAGCGTTCTGAGCGGGGCGGGCGACCCGTCCGGCGCCCGCCCCGCGGTCGGGATGCCGGTCAGGACGCGACGCGGAACGTGGCGCTCTGCCGGTCGGCGGCGCTGGAGCTGCTGCTGAGCGGGTCGATGCGCAGCAGGTTGTTGCTGTGGCGCAGGTAGTACGTGGGGAAGTTGTAGGAGCGGAACGAACTCCAGGTGCTGTCCGCCAGGCCCGCGGTGCGGTAGAAGGTGGCGTCCGCACGGAAGATGCTGCTGTTGTCGTTGGCGTCCAGGCGCAGGGCGTAGTTGAAGTGACGCAGGTAGCGGCCGGGGTTGTTCACCGACTGGAACGACACGCCCGCGGCGTCGGCCAGGCCGGGGACCAGCTGCCACAGCTGGTCGCGGTAGGGGTCGAACGGGTAGGAGTCGATGCGGCCCACGCCGTTGAGGTGGCGTACGAAGTAGTCGGGCAGGTTGTAGGACTTCAGCCGGGCCCAGTTCGGGGTGCCCCAGCGCGCGATGAGCCCGTTGTACTCGGCGTCGGTGATGCCGAGCATCGAGCCGTGCTTGGCGTTGAGCGGCGCGGTGTAGTCTCGCTGGTTCAGCAGCGTCCAGGAGTTCCCGGCGATGTTGGTCGACGACCAGGCGTAGTAGTCGGCGTTGACCGGGCTGAAGGAGTCACCCCACAGCCGCCAGCCGCCGTCGTTGGCCCGGTGCAGCAGCGGGGCCTCCATCGCGTTGCCCTGCCGCAGCCCGCTGGTGTAGGTGGTGTAGCTGTTCGGGGCACCGGTTGCGGAACGGGCGCCGTAGATGTTCCCGTCGGCGAGGTTCTTGTAGTACATGTACGTGGTCGCGCCGTCGACGACGATGTCCGCGTCGAGCACTCCGAACCCGGGGCTGAAGTACACCTGGGGGGCGCTGACGGTCTGGAAGTCGCTCGTGTAGTTGACCATGAACACGGCGCCGGGGTTGTCGGCGGAGTAGACGATGCCGTACTGGCCCCGGGCGGCGTCCCAGAACACGGTCGGGGCCCAGGTGTGCGTGTTGAGGGTGTGCATCCTCAGCCGGCGGTAGCCGGTGAAGCTGGTCAGGTCGGTGGAGTCCCACATGTGCAGGTACTGGCTGTTGTGGCCGAAGTTGGTGCCCTTGAGATCGGTGGCCAGGACGCCGAAGGTGCCGTTCTGCCTACGGAAGATGTAGGGGTCGCGCAGACCGAGCTGCCCGGCTGTCGGGGTGACCACAGGGTTGTTCTGGTTGAGCGGGGTCCAGTTGAGTCCGTCGCGGCTGACGGCCAGGTGCAGTCCGTAGTCGGCGCCCTGGAACGACGGCGACTCGGTGAAGTAGGCCATGACGTACGCCGTGTCGGCGGCGAGGGCCGGGCTCGCGCCGAGCATCGCGGAAGCCGCGGTGACAGCCGATGAGGCGGCTGCCGCACGGAGCAGCGATCTGCGGGTGAGGGCCATCGTGGTGCCTCTCTGTCAGGGATCAGGTCGGGTGCTGCGCTGGGATCGACAGGTCGACCGGGCAGCGTCCGGGACCCGGGCCGGCGCGCCATGCTGCCCGTCGCGGCCGGGGTCGCGGTACGGCCCGGCCCGGAGACGGCTTCAGGTGCGGCTCGGCATGAGCGTGCCGACTTCGGTCGGATGGAGCTGACCGAACGCCGGGCCCCGATCGCCCGGGCAGCCCGTCGATGTGACCGTTAACATACGACGTTCGCTGCCGAGTGGCAAGAGTCTCCCACCACCGCAACCGCGCTTCCGGGTCGGCTGAGCGGCTTATCCCTGGTCAGAGTTCTGCGGGTACGGGTTGGCGTTTGCCCGAGATCCTCGACCGCCCGCCAGCTCGAGGGCGTCCACGTGATCGTTAACATGCGGCTTTAGGCGTTTCTCCGCCAGCGGTGCGCCCGCGCGGGGACAAGACGGCGGCCGGTGCGGGAGCGAGGTCGGGATGCCCGCCTGCCGCACCGGCCGCCGTATGGCGCCGTCGATCTGGTCGGCGTCGCGACGCCGATCAGCCGAGCCGGATCACTGCCTGGTCCACCGCTGGTTCGCCGCCCCCGTGCAGTTCCAGAGAATCACGGTGGTGCCGTTGGCGGTCGCGTTGCCGTTGACATCGAGGCAGAGTCCGGAACTGCCGCTGCTGACGGTTCCGCTGGAGTTGAAGGTCCATTGCTGGTTGGTCGCACCGTTGCAGTCCCAGATCTGGACCTTGCTGCCCGCCGTGGCTCCCGTCGGGGCGTCGAGGCACTTGCCCAGCACCTGCAGCGACTGTCCACTGACGGTCCAGCGCTGGTTGGCCGCTCCGCTGCAGTCCCAGATGATCGGCTGGGTGCCGTTGGCGGTGTTGCTCTGCGGGACGTCGAGGCAGCGGCCGGAGGCGGCGCTGACCAGGCTGCTGGTCGTCGTGGGCGGAGGCGACACGACCCCTCCGCCGCTGACCCGGTAGACCACGGTGCCGTGCGCGGGCACACTGGCACTGATCGAGCCGGTGGACGTGCTGGTGGCGTTCGTCCAGGCGTCGCGCAGGGTGAAGGACGCGCCGCTCTTGCCGATCGCCGCCGCGGTCGTCGACACCGTGGTGGCGGCGGATCCCTGATTGAACAGCGCCACCGCGACGTCGCCGTTGGCCAGGCGCTTGGCGAGCACCCGTCGCGTTCCATCGTTGCTGACCTGGGTCGCCTGGAGTCCCAGCGAGTCCTGATTGATCGCGATGAGGTTCTGGTTCTTCAGGATCGCCTGGGTGGCGGCGTCCATGTTCCGGATGTCGTTGCCCGCGATCAGGGGCGAGGCCATGACCGCCCAGAGCGCGAAGTGGCTGCGCATCTCGGTGTCGGTCATGCCGCCTCGGCCGACCTCCATCATGTCCGGGTCGTTGAACGCGCCGGGTCGGGCGTACGAGGCGAGGGGGACGGTGACGTTGACGATGTTCTGGATGCCCATCGGGTAGCCGTTGGTCTGGCCGGTGTTCCACGCGTTGGTGATGTCCTCGGTGGTGCGCCACATGTTGGCCACATCGCCCCAGTTGCGCTGGGGGCCGGTCTTGGCATGGATGCTGTTGGGGTTGATGCTATAGACGATCGGGCGTCCCGTGGCCGCCAGGGCGTCGCGCATCTTGGCGAAGGTCGCGACCTGCTGATCGATGGTGCCGTTGGGCGAGCACCAGTCGTACTTGAGGTAGTCGACACCCCAGGCGGCGAACTGGCGGGCGTCCTGCGCCTCGTGGCCCTGGCTGCCCGTCGCTCCCGGGTAGGAACCGAAGTACTGCGCGCAGGTCTTGTCGACGGGGACCTGGTAGAGGCCGAACTTGAGGCCCTTTCCGTGCAGGTAGTCGCCGAGGGACTTCATGCCGCTGGGGAACCGGCCGGGGTCACCCTGCAGGTTGCCCGCGCTGTCGCGGTTGGGGTTGAACCAGCAGTCGTCGACGACGACGTACTGGTAGCCGGCGTCGCGCATGCCCGAGTTGACCAGCGCGTCGGCCATCTGGCGGATGAGTGTCTCGTTGATGCTGCAGCCGAAGGTGTTCCAGCTGTTCCAGCCCATCGGCGGCGTTCGCGCGACGCCGTTGTCCAGCGCCTGCACGGCGGTGGCCTGCCACGCGACGGCTGCAGCCGCCAGCAGCGCGGTCGCCAGGCCGGCGCCGAGGCGCCATTTCCGGGATCGGTGGTCCATCGGTTCTCCTGCGTCGTTCGGGCGGGGGACGGGTGCGAGGCGACCGGGCCTGCCCGCCGACGCGGCCCACGGCGCGCACCCGCAGCGAACAGCAGCTCAGGCCGGATGCGTCACGGAGGTTCTCAAGACCGCTGGTGTCGGCGTCCGCCTCGCATCGATCACGACTGTGAGCGATAACATAGGCCGTCGTCAAGTTGTTCCGGAAGAAACCGCCGCATTCGCGGAAGGCGCCATGCCTGACCCGGCGGACAGCATCAGCCCGAACAGAAGCCCTGACGTGGCACGGAGGAGATCGCACAGAGCCGCAACCCCGTTGCGCCGACCCCGCCGTCGTTGATCGATTGACGAGCATCGGATGACCGCTAACATCACGGGTCGACGACTGCCGTCCCGATTGGTCGACCGCGTGGCCGCCCGCTCGATCCGACCGGCGGGGCGCGGTAGTGCCCTGCGCCCGAACCGGGTACCGCCACCCGAGACGGTCATTCGACTCGTGTCGATGAGATACCGCCATGATCCTGCACCTGCGCCCGCGGCCGGCGCCCAGCCGGGTCCTCCCGGCGGGCTTCCGCAGCCTGAACTGGCACTTCGATGACGGCCTGGAAACATACCTGCGCTAACATGCGCTGTCAGGGGGTCGCCATGAGCCAGCAGCCACGCAGTGCGGTCATCCGAGACGTCGCGCGGCTCGCCGGGGTGTCGCACCAGACCGTCTCGCGTGTCATGAACAACCATCCGAGCGTCCGGCCCGAGACGCACGACCGCGTGATGAAGGCGGTCCACCAGCTCAACTTCCGACCCAACGCGAACGCGCGCGGCCTGGCCGCCGGGCGCTCACGCCTGATCGGCGTCATCAGTCACGAGCCGCTGCTGTTCGGTCCGGCCTCGACCCTGCTCGGCGTCGAGCGAGCCGCGAGGACCGCCGGCTACGGCGTCAGCGTCGTCACGCTGGAGCAGCTCGATCATCACTCCGTCACCGAGGCGCTCGATCGGCTCACCGCGCAGGCGGTCGCAGGCGTGGCCGTCATCGCCCCCCTGCTGAGCGCGACCGCGGCGGCCGCCGCCCAGAGCGTGCTGGCCGCCGTACCGGCGGTGGTGGTCGAGCCCGACGCGGTCGCCGACCTCCCGACGGTCGCGGTCGACCAGGTCGAGGGCGCCCGGCTCGCGGTCGAACACCTGCTGAGCCTCGGGCATGAGACGGTGTGGCACCTCTCCGGCCCCCCAACCTGGTCGCAGGCGCGCGGTCGGGCGGACGGGTGGCGCCAGGCGCTGGAGGCGGCGCAGCGGGCAGTGCCACCGACCCTGACGGGCGACTGGAGCCCGCGGTCGGGCTACGACGCCGGGCTGGAACTGGCCGGGCGCTCGGATGTGTCGGCGGTGTTCTGCGCCAACGACCACCAGGCGCTGGGCCTGCTCAGGGCGCTGCACGAGCGCCGGGTACGCGTGCCGGAGGACATCAGCGTCGTCGGTTTCGACGACATCCCGGAGTCACGCTTCCTGTCTCCACCGCTGACCACGGTTCGTCAGGACTTCGACGAGGTCGGCCGGCGGTGCCTGGGAACGCTGCTGGAGTTGATCGAGGGTGACGAGCCCGCCGCGCCGGTGAGCCACCTACGCGTGCGCCCGACCCTGATGGTGCGGGCGAGCAGCGACCGGCCGTCCCGCCTGGCCGTCAGCAGGTAGCCACCCGCCGACGCGCCCGCGGCGCGCAGTGGCTTCAGGACGGCGGCAGCCGGTCCCAGGGCTTTGCGACGGCGGCAGCCGGTCCCGCCCGCCCCGCACCCCGCGAATCGACGGCGTCCGCCCCTGAGCCGCCTACGCCGGTCGCCCGGACAAGGCGCGCAACAGCCTTACGTCGACGGCGGCTCAGCTGACCTGTTGGATGTTAACGATAACAGCCGGATCGTGCTCCGAGACGCCCGCTTCCCTCGGCGCGGCCATGGCGGGCAGCGCGACACCCGCGCACGGAAGCCCGCCCAGTGAGCGATGTCCATGTTTGCCGGATCGCCACTCACCATACTGCCTTGTAAGGGCCATGACGATCGTACCGGCTCACCTCTCGGCGATCAGATAACAGTTCTCTGATCGAGCTGTGGAAATGAAGCGATCATTGCGAGCGCTTTTCGGGTCGGTTATGTTAACGGTCTCATCGCTCGGCGTCTGCCCTCGCCTGACGATGGGGCGGCGGCGGCTCGGGAGAGGAGGCGGATCCACGCCCGCCGACGCGGAAGCCAACGGATCTCCGTAGTACGCAACCCGCACGCTGACGGACCGACTTCGCCCGGTTCTCGCGCCGTCCATGGACGCGTCGGCGGACCGTGCCCTGCCGTGGTCGTCAGCACCATCCGCACGGAAGAGGTCGAAATGGCACCACTCTCGCGGTACCGGCACCTGCGCCGGGCCACTCTCGCGCTGGCGGCGGTGGGAGCCCTCGTCGCCGGCGTGCTCACCGGCGCCGGGACGTCGCAGGCCGCCACGTCGCAGCCCTGTGACATCTACGCCGCCGGCGGCACTCCCTGCGTCGCCGCGCACAGCACCACCCGGGCGCTCTACGGCTCGTACAACGGTGCCCTGTACCAGGTCCGGCGCGCGTCGGACAACGCCACCCGCGACGTCGGCCTGCTGGCCGCCGGCGGCGTGGCCAACGCCGCGACGCAGGACTCGTTCTGCGCCAACACCAGCTGCCTGATCACGATCATCTACGACCAGTCCGGCCGGGGCAACCACCTGACCCAGGCCCCTCCCGGCGGGTTCTCCGGCCCGGCCCCGGGCGGCTACGACAACCTCGCCGACGCGAGCCTGGCTCCGGTCAAGGTCGGCGGCAGCAAGGCGTACGGGGTGTTCGTCGCCCCCGGCACCGGCTACCGCAACAACAACACCAACGGCGTGGCCAAGGGCGACCAGCCCGAGGGCATGTACGCCATCCTCGACGGCACCCACTACAACGGCGGCTGCTGCTTCGACTACGGCAACGCCGAGACCAACAGCCGCGACAACGGCAACGGCACCATGGAGACGATCTACTTCGGCAACATCAAGGTCTGGGGCTACGGCACCGGCAACGGACCCTGGGTCATGGCCGACCTTGAGAACGGCCTGTTCTCCGGTATCAACGCCGGCTACAACGCCAACGACCCCAGCGTCAGCCACCGCTTCCTCACCGCCATCGTCAAGGGCGAACCCAACCACTGGTCCATCCGGGCCGGCAACGCCGCCTCCGGCAGCCTGTCCACCTACTACAACGGCGCCCGCCCCAACGTCTCGGGCTACAACCCGATGAAGAAGGAAGGCGCCATCATCCTCGGCATCGGCGGCGACAACAGCCACGGCTCCGCCGGCACCTTCTACGAAGGCGTCATGACCTCCGGCTACCCCACCGACGCCACCGAGAACGCGGTCCAGGCCAACATCGTCGCGGCGGGCTACACGACCTACAGCGGCGGTGGCGGCGTGCTCACGCCCGGTTCGACCGTCTCGCTGCGCGCCACCACCGCCTGCTGCACCACCCGCTACATCAACCACTCCGGCGCCACCGTGGCGACCGGTGTGGTCAGCTCGTCGAGCTCGGCCACGGATAAGGCCAACGCGTCGTGGATCGTCCGGGCCGGCCTGGCCAACAGCTCGTGCGTGTCGTTCGAGTCCAAGAACACCGCGGGCAGCTACCTACGCCACCAGAACTACCAGCTCTACCTGCAGGGCAACGACGGCAGCGCGCTGTTCGCCGCCGATGCGACCTTCTGCCCCGAGGCCGGCAAGAACGGACAGGGCAACTCGTTCGCCTCGTCCAACTTCCCCACCCGATACCTCCGCCACTACGGCAACAACGTGTACATCGCCAGCAACGGCGGTTCCAACACGTTCGACGCGACCAACCTGTGGGCTGACGACGTGAGCTGGGTCGTCAGCGCTCCCTGGACGCCGTGACGTCCGGCGGCCGCGTCGGCTAGACGCCCCGGGTGCCGGCCGCCGCGAGCGGCCGGCACCCGGGACCGTCGCACCGGGCACGCACCCGTCGACACGGAACTCGGCCAGACGGAGGCAGGGCAAGCGTTCCAGGACGCACTCCGCAGTCATCCGTGATCGATACGACACCTCGCGATCTCGACCTCGACAGTGGCCGTGGACGGACCGGCTGACCGCTCCACGGCCACACACCGTGCTCGCAACACCCTCCCCGAAGATCCGCCTTCCTACCCTGTGGAGAGCCCATGTCATCGTCCGTCAACAGGCGCCGCGTACTGCAGGCCGCCGGAGTCGCGGCGGCCGCCACGGCCATGCCCGCCGTCGCCGCCACCGGGGCCGCCGCCGCGGCGCTGCCGCCCGCACGTGTCGACATCGGCGTGTCGGCGTACCCGTTCGACCTGAGCCAGACCCGGCTGACCAGCAGCCGGTGGCTCGACAACCAGAACCGGACCCTGGCGTACCTGAGATTCGTGGACGTCGACCGGCTGCTGTACGTCTTCCGCGCCAACCACCGCCTGTCCACCAACGGCGCCGCCGCGACCGGCGGCTGGGAGGCGCCGACGTTCCCGTTCCGAAGCCACAGCCAGGGGCACTTCCTCACCGCCTGGGCCCAGGCCTGGGCCGTGCTCGGCGACACCACCTGCCGCGACAAGGCCAACCAGATGGTCGCCGCCATGGCCGCCTGCCAGGCCAACAACGGCACGGCCGGGTTCAGCACCGGCTACCTGGCCGGATTTCCGGAGTCCGACTTCACCGCGCTGGAGAACCGCACGCTCAGCAACGGCAACGTCCCGTACTACGCCGTCCACAAGACCCTGGCGGGGCTGCTGGACGTATGGCGGCTGATCGGCAGCACCCAGGCCCGTGACGTGCTGCTGGCGCTGGCCGGCTGGGTCGACACCAGGACCGCCCGGCTGACCTCCGCGCAGATGCAGGCGCAGCTGGCCACCGAGTTCGGCGGCATGAACGCGGTGCTGACCGACCTCTACCAGCAGACCGGCGACGCCCGGTGGCTGACCGCCGCGCAGCGCTTCGACCACGCCGCGGTGTTCAACCCGCTGGCCTCCAACTCCGACCAGCTCAACGGCCTGCACGCCAACACGCAGGTGCCCAAGTGGATCGGCGCCGCCCGCGAGTACAAGGCGACCGGCACCACCCGCTACCGGGACATCGCCGTCAACGCGTGGAACATGACCGTCAACGCGCACACCTACGTCATCGGCGGGAACAGCCAGGCCGAGCACTTCCGCGCCCCGAACGCGATCGCCGGGTACCTCAACAGCGACGCGTGCGAGGCCTGCAACTCGTACAACATGCTGAAGTTGACCCGCGAGCTGTGGCTGCTCAACCCCGACCAGGCCGGCTACTTCGACTTCTACGAGCGGGCGCTGCTCAACCACCTGCTCGGCCAGCAGAACCCGGCCGACAGCCACGGGCACATCACCTACTTCACCCCGCTCAACCCCGGCGGACGGCGCGGCGTGGGCCCGGCCTGGGGCGGCGGCACCTGGAGCACCGACTACGGCACCTTCTGGTGCTGCCAGGGCACCGGCATCGAGACCAACACCAAGCTCATGGACTCGATCTACTTCTACAACGGCACCACCCTCACGGTGAACCTGTTCACCCCCTCGGTGCTGGACTGGAGCCAGCGCGGCATCACCGTCACCCAGGCCACCGCCTTCCCCGCCAGCGACACCACGACCCTGACCGTGACCGGCAGCGTCGGCGGAAGCTGGTCGATGCGCATCAGGATCCCCGGCTGGACCACCGGTGCCACGGTCAGCGTCAACGGCGTCGCCCAGAGCATCGCCACCACCCCGGGCACCTATGCCACCCTCACCCGCTCCTGGACCTCGGGCGACACGGTGACCGTGAGACTGCCGATGCGAGTGGTGATGCGGGCCGCGAACGACAACGCCAACGTCGCCGCCGTCACGTACGGCCCGGTAGTCCTGGCCGGCAACTACGGCAACACATCGCTGTCGGCGCTGCCCGTGCTGACGACGAGCTCGGTGACCCGTACGAGCACCACCGCGCTGGCGTTCACCGCCACGGCGAACGGCGCGACCGTCAACCTCGGCCCGTTCCACGACGCTCAGGGCTTCAACTACACCGTCTACTGGAACGCCACCGGCCAGGGCTCGACGGGCGGCAGCGCCTCGTTCCGGCTCATGAACGCGGCCAGCGGACTCGTGCTCGGCGTGCAGAACATGTCGACGGCCGACGGCGGCCTGGCCGTCCAGTGGGCCGACAGCGGCACCGCCGACCACAACTGGGAGCTGCTGGTCGGCAGCTCGTCGCTGCGACTTCGCAACGTCAACAGCGGCAAGGTCCTCGGCGTGGACGGCATGTCGACCGCCGACGACGCCCGGGTGCTGCAGTGGACCGACAACGGCACCGCCGATCACAACTGGACCCTGGTCGACGTCGGCGACGGTACCCACAAGATCCGCAATGCCAACAGCGGCAAGCTGCTGGCGATCCTCGGCGGGTCGACCGCGCAGGGTGCCCAGGCTGTCCAGGACCCGGACAACGGCAGCGCCGACAACCTGTGGCGGCTCATCCCCGACGGGGCGCGGCGCATCCAGAACGTCGGCAGCGGCCTGGTGCTGGGCGTGCAGAACATGTCCACCGCCGACGGCGGCCTGGTCATCCAGTGGGGCGACAGCGGCACCGCCGACCACCTGTGGTCGGCGGTGGTGGACACCGGCGGCTACCTGCGGCTGCGCAATTCGAACAGCGGCAAGGTCCTCGGGGTGGAGAACGCCTCGACCGCCGCCGGCGCCCGGATTCTGCAGTGGGCCGACAACGGCACGGCCGACCACCGCTGGCGGCTGCGGCACAGCGCCAACGGCTGCTTCCGCATCCAGTGCGCCAACGGCGGCAGGGTCCTCGCCGTCAGCGGCGGATCGTCCAGCCAGGGCGCGCAGATCGTGACCGCCGACGACGCCGGCTCCAACGACCGGCTCTGGCGCTTCCTGTAGGCCCGGCCACCCGTGGAGAGGTGGCCGGTACGCCAGTCGCGCACCGGCCACCGCGCCGGGCCGGGTCACCCGGTCCGGCGATGCCGTCCACGCCTGCCGAACCTCAGTGACCTCGTCCGGACGGCGGAGGTCCGCTGCTCGCGCGGGCGACGAGGGTCGGCGGCACGCGCGGGTGACGCAGCGGCAGGGCCGGTCCCCGCGTTTCGAGGATATCCAGCAGCGCGGCCAGGCATCGGCGTCCGACCTCGTCGAAGTCCTGCCGGATGGTGGTCAGGGGCGGCGACAGGTACGCGGCTTCGGGGATGTCGTCGAAGCCGACGACGCTGACGTCCTCGGGCACGCGCACCCCGCGCTCGTGCAGCGCCCGCAACATGCCCAGGGCCTGCTGGTCGTTCGCGCAGAAGACCGCGGTCACCTCCGGGCGGTCGGCGATCTGGTTGCCGGCCTCGTATCCCGAGTTCGGGCTCCAGTCGCCCGGGATCGCAGCAGGCACCCGGCGCCCCGCCGCTTCCAGCGCCTGGCGCCAGCCGTCCACCCGGTCCCGGGCCTCCAGCCAGTCCCGGGGCCCGGTCAGATGCCACACGGTCTCGTGCCCCAGCTCGAGCAGGTGCTGGACCGCGAGGCGGGCGCCGGCGACCTGGTCGACGGAGATGGTCGGCAGGTCACCGGCCATATCGGACTCCACGACCACCGCCGGCACCCCGGTCGGCAGACTGTGCGCCGCCGCGGCGGCGGTCATCAGGGGCGCGATGATGACGACTCCGGCGACGGACTGCTCGGTGAGCCGGTTCACCGCTTCGGAGACTCCGGCCCGGTCCAGCTTCTCCAGGGCGACGATGCTGATGCCGTATCCGGCCTGCCGGGCCGCCCGTTCGACGCCGAGCAGGGTGGCGGCGGGGCCGTACAGGATGGTGTCGAAGCTGACCACGCCGATGACGCGCGAGCGCCGCCCGGCCAGGCCGCGCGCCAGCGCGTTGGGCCGGTAGTTGAGCTGGGCGACGGCGCGCAGCACGCGCTCGCGGGTCTCCTCGCGCACACTCGGGTGGTTGTTGAGCACCCGGGACACCGTCTGGTGCGACACGCCCGCGAGGCGGGCGACGTCGTTCATCACCGCGGCGCGTGCGGCTGGCTGCTGGCTCATTGCGTCTCCCCTGACGGCACATCATAGCGCGACATGATCATTCGGCCCTCGCGGTGGCCGACAGCACGAACGGATGCGTGCCCGCGTGCTCTGCAGGGGCCGCATCCGTCGCGCTGTCGGGCCGGCTCAGAAGCCGCGCGCCAGTCGGTAGTAGGCCTGGTTCCAGCGCAGTTCGTCGGCGAAGCGGCGCGGGGTGGTGCCGGCGTCGATGACCACCAGCTCGGTACGGCTCATCTCGGCCAGGTCGTGCAGTTCCTCGACCCCGACCGCCTGGGACAGCACGGTGTGGTGCGGGGCGCCCGCGGTGATCCAGGCCTCGGCCGATCCGGGCAGGTCGGGGCGCGGCCGCCAGACGGCGCGGGCCACGGGCAGCTTCGGCAGCGGCTGCGGCGGGGCGATCACGTCGATCTCGTTGGCGACCAGGCGGAACCGCTCCCCCATGTCGGCCAGGCCCAGCACCACGGCCGGTCCGGCCGCGGCGTCGAACACCATCCGCACCGGGTCCTCCCGGCCGCCGATGCCCAGCGGGTGGATCTCCAGGTTGGGGGTGCCGGCCGCGATGGTCGGGCAGACCTCCAGCATGTGCGCGCCGAGCACGAGTTCGTTGCCGGGGGTCAGGTCGTAGGTGTAGTCCTCCATGAACGACGTCCCGCCGGTGGTGCCGACCGACATCGCCTTGAGCGTGCGCACCAGCACGGAGGTCTTCCAGTCGCCCTCACCGCCGAAGCCGTACCCGTCGGCCATCAGCCGCTGCACCGCCAGGCCCGGCAGCTGGCGCAGCCCGCCGAGGTCCTCGAAGTTGGTGGTGAAGGCCCGGAACCCGCCCGCCTCCAGGAAGTTGCGCAGACCCGCCTCGATCCGCGCCGCGTAGCGCAGACTGTCGTGGCGCTCGCCGCCGGCCCGCAGCGCCGCGGCGATGCGGTAGGTGTCGTCGTACTCCTTCACCAGGGCGTCGATCTGGCCGTCGCCGACGGCGTCGACCGCCGCGACCAGGTCGTTGACGCCGTACGTGTTGACCGAGACGCCGAAGCGCAGCTCCGCCTCGACCTTGTCGCCCTCGGTCACCGCCACGTCGCGCATGTTGTCGCCGAAGCGGGCCAGCTTCAGCGAGCGCATCGCCGACCAGCCGATCGCGGCCCGGGTCCACGCCCCGACGCGGGCGGTGACCCGGGGGTCGCTGACGTGCCCGGCCACGGTCTTGCGGGCGACCCCGAGCCGGGTCTGCACGAACCCGAACTCGCGGTCGCCGTGCGCGGCCTGGTTGAGGTTCATGAAGTCCATGTCGATCTCGTCCCAGGGCAGCAGCACGTTGGCCTGGGTGTGCAGGTGCAGCAGCGGGGTGCGCAGCGCGTCCAATCCGGAGATCCACATCTTGGCCGGGCTGAACGTGTGCATCCACGCGATCACCCCGACGGCGCCCTGCACCGCGGCGTCCCGGCACACGGCCAGGATGTCCGCGCTGGAGGTGAGCACCGGCTTCCACACCACGCGGGCGGGGATGTCCGGCGACTCGTCGAGCCGGCGCGCGATCTCGCGCGACTGGTCGGCCACCTGCTGCAGCGTCTCGGGGCCGTACAGGCCCTGGCTGCCGGTGAGGAACCAGACCTCGGGGTGGGGCTGCGTTGTCATGGAGTCGCCTTCCGCGTTACGGGTCGGGGGTTACTTCTTGCGGATGCCGATGAGGCGCTGGAGGAGGATGAACGCGAACAGCAGGCCACCGATCACGATCTTGGTCCACCAGGAGTTGAGACTTCCGTCGAAGGTGATCAGCGTCTGGATGACGCCGAGCACCAGGACGCCCAGCACGGTGCCGAAGACGTACCCGGATCCGCCGGTCAGCACGGTGCCGCCGATGACGACCGCCGCGATGACGTCGAGCTCCATCCCGACGGCGATCAGCGGGGCGCCCGACAGCGTGTAGAACGACAGCAGGATGCCGCCGATCGCCGCGCACAGCCCGCTGATGGTGTAGACCGCGATCCTGGTCTTCGCCACGGGCAGGCCCATGAGCAGCGCCGACTGCGGGTTGCCGCCGATGGCGTAGGTGTTGCGGCCCAGGCGGGTGTACGCCAGTACGTAGGCGGCCACCACGACCACGGCGAACGCGATCAGCACGCTGATGGAGACGAAGTTGCCCTTGGGGTCGCCGATGCGCTGCTGCGCGGCGTCGGTCCAGAACGGGTCGGTGATCGGGATGGAGGACTTGCTGATCAGGGTGCACATGCCGCGGGCGAAGAACATCCCGGCCAGCGTCACGATGAACGGCTGGATCTCGAAGAAGTGGATCACCGCGCCCATCAGGAACCCGAGCGTCGGGCCGATGAGCAGCGCGATCACCAGCACCAGCGGGGCGGGCACCCCGGCCTGCAGCAGCGACGCGCAGACCATCGCGGTCATCGCCACCACCGAGCCGACCGACAGGTCGATGCCGCCGGTGAGGATCACGAAGGTCATACCGACCGCGACGACCAGCATGAAGCCGTTGTCGATGAAGACGTTGAAGATGACCTGGACGTTGGAGAACGCGCGGTACTGCGAGACGCCGACGGCGTACATGACCAGCAGCAGGGCGCCGGTGGCCAGCACCGGCACGTGCCGCTGCGGGATCCGCCACCAGGGGCGGCCGGAGATCTGCGACGGGGTGGTGGTCGTCATGCCGGCACCTGCTCCTTCGGCTGGTCGGCGACGGCCGGCGCGGCGGGTCCGGCTGGTCGGCGGGGGGCGATCCGGGCCCGGAACGCGGGGGCCTGGATCAGGCATACGATGATCACGACGATGGCCTTGAAGAGCAGCGACGTCTGCGGCGAGATGTTCATCGCGTACACGGTCGTGGTCAGGGTCTGGATCAGCAGCGCGCCCAGGATCGTGCCGCCGAGGGAGAACCGGCCGCCCGCCAGCGACGTGCCGCCGATGACGACCGCGAGGATGGCGTCCAGCTCGATCCACTGGCCGGCGGCGTTGCCGTCGGCGCTGGACACGTTCGCCGTGATCATGAACCCGGCGATGGCGGCGCACCCCGCGCTGATGACGTAGATCAGGAACATGATCCGGCCGGACCGGATGCCGGCCAGCCGGCTGGCTTCGGCGTTGCCGCCGACCGATTCGATGATCAGACCGAGGGCGGTGCGCCTGGTCACCAGCATGATCAGCAGCGTCACCGCGGCCGCGATGAAGATCGACAGCGGCAGCGTGAGCAGGTGCCCGACGCCGATCGCCTTGTACGGGTCGGAGTTGATGGTGATGATCTGGCCCTCGGTGATCAGCTGCGCCAGCCCGCGCCCCGCCACCATCAGGATCAGCGTCGCGATGATCGGCTGGATGCCGATCACCGCCACCAGCGCCCCGTTCCAGGCGCCGAGGACGAGCGCGAGCCCGACCCCCAGCACCAGCGAGACCAGCACTCCGCCGACGGCGTTCTGGTCCGGCTGCTTGCTGATGTAGAGGCAGGCCACCGCGCCGCTGATCGCGCACATCGAGCCGACCGACAGGTCGATGCCGCCGGTGGCGATCACCAGGGTCATCCCGAGCGCGACCAGGATCAGCGGTGCCGACAGCCGGAGGATGTCGACCAGGCTGCCGTAAAGGTGGCCGTCCTTCATCTCCACGGCCAGGAACCCGGGCCGGTAGATCGTGTTCGCGACGACCAGCGCGACGAGTGCCACGATGGGCCAGAACAGGGCGTGGCCGGTGAGCGCAGCGCGGCGTACGGTCCAGGTGCTCATGCGTTCGGCCCTTCGTGGTGCGTGCCGCTGGCGATGGTCTGCATGACGCGGACGGCGTCCACGGTGTCGTCGTTGGCCAGCTCGGTGACCAGCTGCCGGTCGCGCATGACGGCGATCTTGTGGCTGAGCCGCAGCACCTCCTCCAGCTCGGCGGAGATGAACAGCACCGCCATGCCGCCGTCGGACAGCTGCACGACCAGCTTCTGGATCTCGGCCTTGGCGCCGACGTCGATGCCCCGGGTCGGCTCGTCGAGGATGAGCAGCCGCGGCTCGGTGATCAGCCACCGGGCCAGCAGCACCTTCTGCTGGTTGCCGCCGGACAGGTTGCGCACCGGCATCTCCGGGTTGGCCGGGCGGATGCTCAGCGCGCTGATGTACTTCTCGACCAGCTCGTCCTGGCGCCGGCGCGGGATCGGCCGCAGCCAGCCCCGGGCCGCCTGCATGGCCAGGATGATGTTCTCGCGCACGGTCAGCTCGCCGACCAGGCCTTCGGTGCGGCGGTTCTCCGAGCAGAAGGCGATGTCGTGGCCGATGGCCGTGACCGGGTTGCGCAGCGGCGACGGCTTGCCGTTGATGAGCACCCCGCCGTGGTCGGCGCGGTCGGCGCCGAACAGCAGCCGCGCGACCTCGGTACGCCCGGAGCCGAGCAGGCCGGCCAGGCCGACCACCTCGCCGGCGTGGATCGTCATGGTGAACGGAGCGACCGAGCCCTTGCGCCCCAGCTGCTCGGCGCGCAGGAACGGGGTGCTCGCCTCGATCGCGGCCAGTTCCCGCTTGGGCTGCTCGTCCAGGCCCTCCAGCACGTCGAGGTCCTTGCCGATCATCTTCTCCACCAGCGCCAACTGCGGCAGCTCCGCGGTCGGGTACTCCCCGACCAGGCGGCCGTTGCGCAGCACCGTGATCCGGTCGGCCATGCCGTAGACCTGGTCGAGGAAGTGGGTGACGAAAAGGATCGCGATGCCCTCGTCGCGCAGCTGGCGCATGATGCGGAACAGCTGCTCCACCTCGCCCGCGTCGAGGCTGGAGGTGGGCTCGTCGAGGATGAGCACCCGCGCCCGGATGTCGATGGCGCGGGCGATGGCGACCATCTGCTGCACCGCCAGGGAGTACGTGCCCAGCAGCTGCGTGACGTCGATGTGGATGTCGAGCCGGGCCAGCAGGTCGCGGGCGCGGCGGCGCATCTCGCCCCAGCGGATGGCGCCGAACGTGCGCGGCTCGCGGCCGATGAAGATGTTCTCGGCCACCGACAGGTTGGCGCAGAGGTTGACCTCCTGGTACACGGTGCTGACACCGTGCGTGGCGGCCTGCATGGGGCCGCTGAAGGAGACCTCGGCGCCGGCCAGCTCGATCGTGCCGGAGTCGTTGCTGTACACCCCGGTCAGGACCTTGATCAGGGTGGATTTGCCGGCGCCGTTCTCGCCCATGAGCGCGTGGACCTCGCCGGGGAACATCCGGAAGTCGACACCGTCCAGGGCCCGGACGCCGGGGAACGATTTGCTTATCGCGGTCATCGTCAGGACCGGTTGCCTACCCGACATCCCATCAGACCTTTCACTGAGTTCATAGGAGAGGGGCCGCCGCGACCGTCCGCGGCGGCCCCGGTCATTGGGGTGGGTCGCCGCACAGTGCCGTGCGGCGACCCCGAGGGTGGATCAGTACTTGCGGTTCGGCAGGGCGGCCTTGGCCTGCTCCTGCGTGAAGGTGCCTTCCTGGGTCTCGATGCGGGTCGGGATGGTCTCGCCCGCCTTGACCTTCTTCACCAGGTCCATCAGCTGGGGCCCGAGCAGCGGGGAGCACTCGGCGATGAAGTTGAACTTCCCGTCCGCCAGCGCCTGCATGCCGTCGTGCACCGCGTCGATGGTGATGATGGTGATGTCCTTGCCGGGCACCTTGCCCGCCGCGGTGATCGCCTCGAGCGCGCCCAGGCCCATGTCGTCGTTGTGCGCGAACAGCACGTCGATCTTCGGGTTGGCCTTGAGGAACTGCTCCATGACGGCCTTGCCGCCGGCGCGGGTGAAGTCACCGGTCTGCGACGCGATGACCTTCAGGTTCGGGTTGGCGGCGATGGCCTCGCCGAAGCCCTTCTTCCGGTCGTTGGCCGGGGCCGAACCGGTGGTGCCCTGCAGCTCGACGATGTTGACCGGGCCGGTCGCGCTCTTGGTCTGCTCCACCAGCCACTCGCCGGCGAGCTTGCCCTCCTTCACGAAGTCCGAGCCGATGAACGTCTTGTACAGCGACTTGTCGGCCGAGTCGACGGAGCGGTCGGTCAGGATGACCGGGATGCCGGCGTCCTTGGCCTCCTTGAGCACGGTGTCCCAGCCCGACTCCACCACCGGCGAGAAGGCGATGACGTCGACCTTCTGCTGGATGAAGTTGCGGATGGCCGTGATCTGCTTCTCCTGCTTGCCCTGCGCGTCGTCGAACTTGAGCTCGATCCCGGCGGCCGTGGCCGACTCCTTGATCGAGTTCGTGTTCGCGGTACGCCAGCCGCTCTCGGCGCCGACCTGCGAGAAGCCCAGGGTCAGCTTGCCGTCGTCGGCCGGCGTGTCGCCGGTGTCGCTGTTGCCGCACGCGGCCATGCCGGTCGCCAGCAGCGCGGCCGTGAGGACCGCGACAGCCCGGCGCCGCGTGATGGCCTTGCCCATGGTGGACATGCAATCTCCTTGGATGATGTGGGCCTACCCCCGCGCACCGAAGGGACGACGGTGCGCGGCCTTTCCTGTGGAGCAGTTGTGCTGCGGTGAGAGGTGCGGGAGACGGTCCACCCCCGGGGGCGGGCCGTCAATGGCGGATCAGCTACCGGCAGGCTTGCCCGACTGCCCGTAGACGTTCTGGTAGCGGTCGTAGAGGGCGTCCACGTCCGCGGCCGCCATCGGCAGCGGCTGGCCGAGCGCGCGGGCCAGGTGCGCGGTGCGCGCGACGTCCTCGCACATCACCGCCGCCTTGACCGCGGCCTTGGCGTCCTTGCCGATGGTGAAGACACCGTGATTTCGCATCAGTACGGCCGGCGACCGGTGCCCCGACAGCGTGGCCACGATCCCCTTGCCGATGTCGTCGCCGCCGATCAGCGCGAACGGCCCCACCGGGATCTCCCCGCCGAACTCGTCGGCCTGCGCCGTCAGGTGGCACGGGATCGACTCGCCGCGCGCCGCCCACGCCGTGGCGTAGGTGCTGTGCGTGTGCACCACCCCGCCGACCTCGGGCATGGCCCGGTAGACGTAGGCGTGCGCGGCGGTGTCGCTGGACGGCGACAGGTCGCCCTCGACGACGGTGCCGTTCAGGTCGCAGACGATCATGTTGGCCGGGCTGAGGTCGTCGTAGGACACCCCGCTCGGCTTGATCACCATCAGGTTCTCCCCCGGCACCCGCGCCGACACGTTCCCGGCCGTCCAGGCGACCAGCCCGTACCGGGTCAGCTCCGAGTGCAGCGTCGCGACCTGCTCGCGCAGTCTGAGGACCGTCTCGCTCATGCCTGCTCCCCCCGGGCCGCGTTGCGGATGGCGCGCAGGCGCAGCATCATGTCGTCGCCGCCCCGGCCGAAGTGGTCGTGCAGCGCGCGGTACTCGGCGTACAGCGCGTCGTAGGCGCGGGCGCGCTCGGGGTCGGGCAGGAAGACCGCGCGCTCGACCCGGCCCATCGCCGCCGAGGCGGTCGCCACGTCCGGGTAGTCGCCCGCGGCGACCGCAGCGTGGATCGCCGAGCCCAGCGCCGGGCCCTGCGCCGAGCCGATCAGGCTCAGCGGCCGGTCGGTCACGTCGGCGTAGATCTGCATCAGCAGCGTGTTGGCGGCCAGGCCGCCCGCGATCACCAACTCGGTCACGGGCACGCCCGCCTCCGCGAACGCCTCCATGATCATGCGGGTGCCGTACGCGGTCGACTCCAGCAGCGCGCGGTAGATCTCGTGCGGGCGGGTGGCCAGGGTCAGGCCGACGATCAGGCCGGACAGCTCGTGGTTGACCAGCAGCGAGCGGTTGCCGTTCAGCCAGTCCAGGGCCACCAGGCCGTGGGCCCCGACGGGCTGCGCGGCGGCCAGCTCGGACAGCACCTCGTGCGAGTCGTACCCGGCCGGGGCGGCGTGGTCGACGAACCAGCCGAAGATGTCGCCGACACCGGACTGGCCCGCCTCGTACCCCCACGCGCCGGCGCTGATGCCGCCCTCGACGACGCCGCACATGCCCGGCACCTCGGCCAGCTTCTCGCCGTTGACGACGTGGCAGGTGGAGGTGCCCATGATGGCGACCAGGCGGCCCGGCTCGATGGCCTGCGCGGCGGCCGCGGTGACGTGCGCGTCGACGTTGCCGACCGCGACCGCGATGCCCTCGGGCAGCCCGGTCCAGGCGGCGGCCTGCGCGGTCAGCGACCCGGCCCGCGCGCCGAGTTCCCGCAGCGGCCCGTCGATCTTCTCGGTGAAGCCCGTGAAGTCGGGGTTGAGCGCGGCCAGGTAGTCGGCCGACGGGTACTGCCCGTCCTGGCGGATGCCCTTGTAGCCGGCGGTGCAGACGTTGCGGGTCTCGGCGCCGCACAGCTGCCAGACGATCCAGTCGGCCGCCTCGATCCAGCGGTCGGCCCGGTGGTAGACCTCCGGGTCCTCCTCCAGCAGCTGCAGGCCCTTGGCGAACTGCCACTCCGAGGAGATCTTCCCGCCGTAGCGGGCCAGCCAGGGCTCGCCGCGCTGCGCGGCGGTGGCGTTGATCCGGTCGGCGTGCGACTGGGCGGCGTGGTGCTTCCACAGCTTGACGTACGCGTGCGGGCGGGTGCGCAGCTCGTCCAGCTCGCACAGCGGCGTGCCGTCGGCCAGCGTCGGCAGCACCGTGCACGCCGTGAAGTCGGTCGCGATGCCGACGACCTGCGCCGGGTCGATCCCGGCGGCGGCGACCGCGGCCGGCACCGCGTGGCGCAGGACGTCGCGGTAGTCGTCGGGGTCCTGCAGCGCCCAGTCGGGCGGCAGCGCCTTGCCGTCAGCGGCCAGCACCGTGTCCATCACGGCGTGGCGGTACGGGTGCACCGCCGTGCCGACCTCGGCGCCGTCGGACACGCGCACCACCAGTGCCCGGCCCGACAGGGTGCCGTAGTCGACGCCCACGACGTACCGGGCGTGCGAATCTGCGGCAACGCTCATCTCATCCTCCAGCTCTTGTGCTGCCCAACAGTGTTAGCGCTCACACGACTACTCGTCAAGATATGGGTTGGCAACGTCTGTGTAACGGTCAGCAATGGGATTCGGTCCGAAAACGTGCGAAAGCTTTCGTCCGTGCGTCCTATGTGCAACGCCTGTAACGCAATGCCTTGACGGCACACCATGTGTGCGTTAACACTAAGTCGCCCGACGCACTCGGCTCCCACCGGATGGCGCCAGACCGTCGCCGTGGGCCCGATCGGCGAGGGCACTCGACGGCGGGCGGGGGTGCACCTTCATGCGGTGAGAGCGGCACCCCCGCCCGCTCCAACGGACGTCCGGCCTGGCACCGGCCGTGGACTCGCGCGAACGCCACGGTCGGCCCAGCCGGAAGCCGAACTTCGGCTCAGTACTCCCGCTGCGGCAGAACCGCCTCGGCCTGGTCCCGGGTGAACGTGGTCTCCTCGGTCACCACCCGCTGCGGAACGCTCCTGCCGGCGAAGACCCGCTCGACGATGTCGACGAGTTGCGGACCGAGCAGCGGGCTGCACTCCACGATGAAGTTGATCTTCCCGGCCGCCAGCGCCCGCATGCCGTCCCGGATGGCGTCGACCGTGACGACCTTGACGTCCTTGCCCGGGACGAGGCCGACTTCCTCGATCGCCTGGATGGCGCCCAGGCCCATGTCGTCGTTGTGCGCGTATACCACGTCGATGTCGTCGTGGGCCTTGAGCAGCGCCTCCATGACCTGCTTGCCACCGGAGCGCGTGAAGTTGCCCGACTGCGACGCGATGACGGTGAACGCGGGTCGGGCGGCGATGACCTCCGCGAATCCGCTGCGCCGATCGTTAGCCGGTGCCGAGCCCACCGAACCCTGCAGCTCGACGATGCGCACCGGACCGTTGTGGTCGGCGTACTCGCCCAGCAGCCCACGCTCGCCGGTGCCGCCTGCCGCCCTGCCAGGTCAGCCGGCGGCGGCTCCGGCACGACGCTTGGTGTAGACGTCGAACGCGACGGCGGCCAGCAGGACGAGGCCCTTGAACAGCATCACCTGCTCGGTGGGCGCGCCGATGAGCGACATGCCGTTGTTGATGACGCCCATGAGCAGGCCGCCGGTGATCGCGCCGGTCACCCGGCCGACGCCGCCCTGCACCGCGGCACCGCCGATGAACGCGGCGGCGATGGCGTCGAGTTCGAACCCCGTGCCGGCGGTCGGTCCGGCCTGGTTGAGCCGCCCGGCGAACACCATGCCGGCGATCGCGGCGAGCACCCCCATGTTCACGAACAGCCAGAACGTGACAGATTTGACCTTGATGCCGGACAGGTTCGCGGCGTTGAGGTTGCCGCCGATGGCGTAGATGTGGCGGCCGAACACGACGCGGTCGGTCAGCAGCGAGTACGCCAGCACCAGCGCGGCCAGCAGGACCAGCACCCACGGCAGGTTCTTGAACCGGGCCAGCTGCACGATCACCGTCATGACGACGACCCCGGCCACGATGAGCTTGGCGGCGAACAGCCCGACCGGTTCGACGACCTGGCCGTAGCGCGCCCGGCCGGCCCGGGTGCGCCACTGCGTGACCACGATCCCGGCCACGAACAGCAGCCCGATCAGCAGGGTGAACAGGTCGGCCCCGTCCAGCGGCCCGAGGCCGATGTTGCCCAGGTACGTGGGCATGAAGCCGTTGGCGATCCGGCTCACCTCGACCGGGAACGGCCCGATGCCCTGGTTGCCCAGCACGGCCAGCGTCAGCGCCCGGAAGATCAGCATGCCCGCGAGGGTGACGATGAACGCGGGGATGCCGAAGTAGGCGATCCAGTAGCCCTGCCACGCTCCGATGAGCCCGCCGCAGACCAGTGTGATGAGGATGGCCAGCGGCCACGGCACGTCGTTGTTCACCATGAGGACGGCGGAGACGGCGCCGGTGACGGCGACGACCGAGCCGGCGGACAGGTCGATGTGCCCGGCGATGATGATCAGGATCATGCCGATGGCGAGGATCAGGATGTAGGAGTTCTGCACCACCAGGTTGGAGACGTTCTGCGGTGCGAGCAGGTCTCCGCCGGTGAGGATGGAGAACAGCACGATGATCAGCGCGAACGCGATGTAGATGCCGTTCTGGCGCAGGTTGGCGGAGAACAGGCGGCCGCCTTGGCGTGTGGCCGCCGCGGGCTCGGCGCTCCGATCGGCGGCCGCGGTCGCCGCGGCGGCGTAGGGTCCGACACCGGTCATCGCTCTACTGCTCCTTCACCTTGGTCATGTACTGCATGAGGCGCTCGGGGGTCGCCTCGGCGCGGGTGAGCTGCCCCGTGATGCGGCCCGCCGACATCGCGTACACGCGGTCGCAGATTCCCAGCAGCTCGGGCAGCTCGGAGGAGATGACCAGGACGGCCTTGCCCTGGTCGGCCATCTGGTTGATGATCGAATAGATCTCGTACTTGGCGCCCACGTCGATGCCGCGGGTCGGTTCGTCCAGGATGAGCACGTCGGCGTCGGTGAACAGCCACTTCGACAGCACGACCTTCTGCTGGTTGCCGCCGCTCAGCTTGCCCGTGACCGCCGAGACGCTGGGCGCCTTGATGTTCATGCTCGCCCGGTAACCGTCGGCGACCCGGTACTCCTCGTTGTCGTGCACCCAGCCGCCGCTGGCCAGCTTGCCGAGGGCGGCCGCCGACACGTTGCGCTTGATGTCCTCGATCAGGTTCAGGCCGTAGCGCTTGCGGTCCTCGGTGGCGTACGCGATGCCGTGGCGGATGGCGTCACGGACCGTCTTGAGATGCACCTCGCGGCCGTCCTTGTAGACCCGGCCGGAGATGCCGATGCCGTAGCTGCGACCGAACACGCTCATCGCCAGTTCCGTGCGCCCCGCGCCCATCAGGCCGGCCAGCCCCACGATCTCGCCCCGGCGCAGGCTGAGGTTGGCACCGCTGACCACGATGCGGCCGTGCTGGGTCGGGCTGTGCACGGTCCAGTCCTCGATCCGCAGCACCTCCTCGCCGATGTGCGGCTCGTGGTCGGGGAAGCGGTGCTCCAGGTCGCGGCCGACCATGCCGGAGATGATGCGGTCCTCGGTGACGTGGTCGTTCTTCATGTCGAGGGTCTCGATGGTGCGGCCGTCGCGCAGGATCGTGGTGGCGTCGGCGATCGCTTCGATCTCGTTCAGCTTGTGCGAGATGATGACGCAGGTGATGCCCTGCTCGCGCAGCCCGCGAAGCAGGTCGAGCAGGTGAGCGGAGTCCTCGTCGTTGAGCGCGGCGGTCGGCTCGTCGAGGATGAGCAGCCGCACCCGCTTGGACAGCGCCTTGGCGATCTCGACCAGTTGCTGCTTGCCCACGCCCAGGTCCATCGCGAGGGTGGCCGGGTTCTCCCGCAGCCCCACCCGCTCCAGCAGCCGGGCCGCCTCGGCGTGGGTGCGGTTCCAGTCGACGACGCCCGCCGAGGCGCGTTCGTTGCCCAGGAAGATGTTCTCGGCGATCGACAGGTTCGGGCACAGCGCGAGTTCCTGGTGGATGATCACGATGCCGAGGTGCTCGCTGTCGCGGATGCCGGAGAACCGGCACGGCTGCCCGTCGAAGCTGATCTCCCCGGTGTAGGAGCCGTGCGGGTAGACCCCGGACAGCACCTTCATCAGAGTCGACTTGCCGGCGCCGTTCTCGCCGCAGATCGCGTGGATCTCGCCCCGGCGTACCGTGAGGTTGACATCCTTGAGGGCGGTGACGCCCGGGAACGTCTTGGTGATCTCGCGCATCTGCAGGACCACGTCGGTCAAGGCAGTTCTCCTCGGTACGGGCGCCCGGCCGGTCGGGACCGGCCGGGCGCGGGCGGCTACTTCAGCTTGTCCTCGGTGTAGTAGCCCGTGTCGATCAGAGCCGCCTTGTAGTTGTCCTTGTAGACGATCACCGGCTCGAGCAGGTACGACGGAACGACCTTGACGCCGTTGTCGTAGTCCTTGGTGTTGTTGACCTCGGGCTTGCCGCCCTTGAGCACCGCGTCGGCCATCTTCACGGTGACCTTGGCCAGCTCGCGCGTGTCCTTGTAGATCGTCGCGTACTGCTCACCGGCGATGATCGACTTCACCGAGGCGACCTCGGCGTCCTGGCCGGTGACGACCGGGTACGGCTGGCCGGCGGTGCCGTAGCCACTGCTCTTCAGCGCCGACAGGATGCCGATGGACAGGCCGTCGTAGGGCGACAGCACACCCTGGACCTTGGCTCCCTTGGCGTACGTCTTGGTGAGCAGGTCCTCCATCCGCTTCTGCGCGGTCTCGGGGTTCCAGCGCAGGATCGCCACGGTGTTGAAGGCCGTCTCGCCGCTCTTGACCACCAGGGTGCCCTTGTCGATGAACGGCTTGAGGGTGTCCATGGCGCCGTTGAAGAAGAACGTCGCGTTGTTGTCGTCCGGCGAGCCGGCGAACAGCTCGATGTTGAACGGCCCCTTGGCGGTCCCGTCCGAGCCGTCCTGCTTCTTCAGGCCCAGTCCGACCAGCAGCGAGGTGGCCTGCTGCACGCCGACCTTGTAGTTGTCGAAGGTGGCGTAGTAGTCGACGTTGGGCGACTTGCGGATGAGGCGGTCGTAGGCGATGACCGGGATGTGCTTGTCGGCCGCCTCCTGCAGCTGGTTGGTGATGGCCGTGCCGTCGATCGACGCGATGATCAGCAGCTTGGCGCCCTTGGTGATCTGGTTCTCGATCTGGTTGACCTGGGTCGGGATGTCGTTCTCCGCGTACTGCAGGTCGACCTTGTAACCGAGCGCTTCGAGCTGGCTCTTGAGGTTGTCGCCGTCGTGGATCCACCGCTCGGACGACCTCGTCGGCATCGTCACACCCACGAGCGCGGCGCCGGTGCCGCCTGGCTCCTGGTCGACGGTCTTGGTGCTCGAGCCACAGGCGGCCAGGCCGGTGACGACGATCAGGCCGACCGTGGCGGCAGCCAACTTCACGATCTTCATCTCACTCCCTACGACGTGGACGGCCCGCGGGCCGGAAGATCACTTCGTTGCCGGCCGGACGACTCCGAGCGGCAGACACCGCCCCACCCGATCCGCCGACTGTTAACGCTCACATACTGTCGATCGAGTGCTTGGCACGGTCAATGGCACAGCCGTAACGGTTGGGTTACAACAGTGGTCCCACCGAGCGTCGACGGGCGACTCCACGCCGGACGCACGGCGACATCTCGCGGCGCACCCATCTCACCCGAGCCACCAGGAGAAGACGAGGGCCGCCCGCCGATTGCACGGCGAGCGGCCCATGGTTCCCATCCCGGCTCACATTCATGAGCGGAGATGTATTCAGTTATGCTTGTCCATGCCCCCTCGGGTGCCGACTCGGGCGAGCCTCGAAAAGGTCGGCGGGGCGGCAACTTAATGTTACCGATAACAGCTTCCGGTGCTGCCGAGAAACATCTTTTACCTTCTATGCGTACACCCCTACGGCGACCGCGTTTGCGTCAGTTCGCGCGCGGCGGGATGTAGCCGACGGTCAGCAGCAGGTTGGCGTAGAGGCGCTCATCGCCGGTGGCCACGGCGACGGACAGGTCGGGCGACCTGGCCGCAGCGTAGAAGTCGTGCCGACCGACGGGATTCAGGGCGAGATCCGGTCCCAGCAGTTCCGCGTAGCGACTCCACACCTGCGGAGTCGAGCCGTCGTCGGGCCGCATTGTGGACACCGATTCCAGGGGCACGAATTCGATGATGAGCGACAGTATCTCGTCGACGGTGACCATGCCGGGGCGGATATTGAGATGAATGACTGTCGCCCCCGGCCTGACGTTGACGTCATGGGCGTAGTTGGAGTCGGCAAGAAGGATCCGCGACCCGTGCCCCGCCCCGGCGAGTGCGGCCAGCAGCGGTGGATGGATGAGGCGTGTGCGCAGCATTACGGATCCCTCTCATGGGTTCTCGGGAGGTCGGTGGTCATGGGACACGGGGCCGAGTCGCCTTCCCCGCGTCGGACTGCCAGGGCGGCCGCCGAGGGCTCGCCCCCATAGGATGGCGACCGTGGGTGCCCGCCCCGCGCCGGCGTCCCAGCTCGGGCACGACGACATGCCGATCAACCTCCTCGGGCGGCCTTCGACGCCCGCCTACCGCGAGCAGGGCACGCGTGGCAGCTTCATCCCACGGACAATGTGATCGTTAACATACGCTCCGTGGTTTCGAGGTGCAAGGCGCGACGTCACGCGGCGGCGCCCCTGCGGCGCCGACCAGGTCCGGACCGAGGCCACCAGCAGCGCGAGAGCGAGGCGCCGCAGTCCGGCGCCTCGCTCCGAATCATGGATCAGACCGGGTCGGGTATCGATTGTTATCGTTAACATCCGTGGTGGTCCGCCGCGGCAGAGGTCAGATCGCGGTGATGGTCCATTGCAGGTTCGTGCTGGAGTCGGGCGTCCAGAGGCCGACCGTGGTGCCGGAGGGCATGCTGCCCCGCCCGTCTAGGGCCGTTCCGGTGCCGCGGTTGATGAGCTGGTACCGCCCGCCGCCCATGCTGTTGAGCCGCCACTGCTGGTTCACGCCGCCGTTCCAGGGCGCCTGCAGCGCGTTGGCGCCGTTGCCGGTGCTGCCCCAGCTGTCCACGACCATGCCGTTGGTGCGGTTGAGGATGCGGTAGTACCCACCGCCGGCATCGACCAGCTGCCACTGGAGGTTGGTGCTGCCGTCCCAGGTCCACTCCTTGACGACCGAGCCGGAGGGCACGCTGCCGCCGCCGTCGAGGACGAGGCCGTTGGTGACGTTCGTCAGCCTGACCCACCCGGTCGGGATGGTGGCGCCGCCCAGGATCGGGATCTGGCCGGAGAAGGTCAGCTTCACGACGTACGCGGGCGCGCTGAACGGCGCGGTGGACGACGGCATCGAGACGTGCAGGCCGGAGCCGTCCTGGGTGCGGGTCGGCAGGTTGAGGTACGAACCTGCGGTCGAGCCGAGCAGCTGCGCCGAGGTCAGGGTGCCGAGGTTGATGCGCCCCGCGGCCAGGGTGGTGATGTTGAGGGCGGCGCCGGGCCAGCCCAGGACGGTCGCATAGAGGACGGTGTTGGCCTTGTTGCGGGTGAACCGGATGTCGGTGCTGGTGCCGGGGCGCGGGGTGACGAACGAGCCGCCGCCCATCTGCGTCGGGCCTTCCCCGTACGCGCCCCAGGCCCGGGTCGAGTAGATCGACTCGCCGAATCGCTTCAGGTAGTCGCCGATGCCGAGCAGCACGGTGCGCTGCCCTGAGGGAATCGTCCCGTCCGCCATCGGCGCGATGTTGAGCAGCATGCTGCCGCCCTTGCTCACCCGGTCGATCAGCGAGTGCAGCATCGCGTTGAGCGAGTAGTAGCCGATGCCGACCGTGTAGCACCAGCTCGAGCTGGAGATGCTGTCGTCGGTGAGCCAGTACGGCGTCTGGATGCCCGCCGGACCGCCGCGCTCGTAGTCGAAGACCTCGCCGCTGGTGTTGAACCCGTCCTTGTAGGTGGCCACGACCTCCTTGTCCCAGGCGACAGCGCGGTTGTAGTAGTACGACAGGAACTTGAGCCGCTGCGCCTCACTGATGCGCGACAGGTTGAAGTCCTGCCACAGGATGTCGGGCTGGTAGCCGTCGACGACCTCGCGCAGCTTGTCGTACCACAGCTGCTCCTGGGTGGCGGTGTCGAGCTGGCCGTAGAGCTTGCGCAAGCTCGTGGTCGACTGCTGCGGGACACGGTCGTAGAACCCCGTGAAGTTGTACGCGTGGTGCATCGCGACCAGCAGCTTCAGGCCCTTGCCGCGGATCGCGTCGGCGTGCAGGCGCAGCAGGTCGAGGCGGGGGCCCTTGGCCACCGAGTTCCATTCGTTGACGGTGCTGTTCCACATGGAGAAGCCGTCATGGTGCTCGGCGACGGGTCCGGCGAACCTGGCCCCGGCGTCGGCGAACAGCTGCGCCCACTCGCCGGGGTCGAAGTTCCCGCCCGCCGACTTGAGCTTCGGGGCGAACTGGACGAAGTTGCCGGCCCGGTCGCTGGCACCGTTGATGAAGTTGTGGTACGGCCATGCGGCCGGGTCGCCGTAGACGCTGCGGTGGTGGTTGCTCTCGTTCGAGCCGTCGTAGTACATGTTGCGCGGGTACCACTCGTTGGCGTAGGCGGGGACGCTGAAGACGCCCCAGTGGTAGTAGATGCCGAACTTGGCGTCCTGGAACCACTCGGCCGCGGCCGGGTGCTGGTTCACCGATGACCAGGTAGCGGTGTAGGAGGCCGGTCCGGGGATCGCGGCTTGCGCGGCGTCGGCGAGCAGGACCGCCGGCAGTCCGGCCGCGGCCGCGCCGCCGACGCCCATCGCGGCGAGAAACGCCCTACGGCTGTACGGGGACGAGTACATGCAGTTCCTCCAGGTCGGGGATGAAAGCCGACACATCTGGCATTCGATGCCCGGGGCAGCCAGGATCTCGGGCCACCTTCGACACGCATCGGTCGTGACCGCTAACACGACCCGCATGAGCGTCGAAGGACTTGGATGTCGAGCCAAGGGGGGCAGTGAAATGTTAACGGTCACATCAACATCGGTCAACGCCTGTCCGTATCGGCCCGGTCTGCGGTGTCAGCGCCGACCCGGTCACCTCGTCCGCGGTGGTCCGCTGCTGGCACGGACGACCAGTGTCGGCGTCGCCCACTGCTGTCCCGCCGTCGCGAGCGGGTCCCGCTGCTCGATCGTCGCCAGCAGCGTCGTGAGGCAGGAGCGACCGAGCCCGTCGAAGTCCTGCCGTACGGTGGTCAGTGACGGGGTCAGGTACTCGGCCTCGGGTATGTCGTCGTACCCGACGATGCTGATGTCGTCCGGCACCCGGACACCTCGCTCGCACAGCGCCCGCAGCATGCCCATGGCCTGCTGGTCGCTGGCGCAGAACACGGCGGTCACGTCGGCTCGGTCGACCAGGCGGTGGCCGGCCTCGTATCCGGACTGCGCGCCCCAGTTGCCGACCATGACCTGCGGTACGCTGCGGCCGGCCCGTTCGAGGGCGGAGCGCCAGCCGTCGGTACGGTG
This sequence comes from Catellatospora sp. KI3, assembly GCF_029948125.1. Classification (GTDB taxonomy): domain Bacteria; phylum Actinomycetota; class Actinomycetes; order Mycobacteriales; family Micromonosporaceae; genus Catellatospora. The sequence continues at coordinate 418,475 of NZ_JASAMB010000003.1, read as the reverse complement.
CTGTGCCTGTCGCCAGTCCTGGGGTCCGGACAGGTGCCACACCGTGTCGTGCCCGAGGTTCAGCAGGTGCTCGACCGCCAGCCGCGCCCCGAGCTCATGGTCCACCGTGGGGGCTTGGACCGGACCGGCCGTCTCCGCGCCGACGACCACGGTCGGCACGGCAGAGCGCAGGCTGCCGGTGGTCACGGCCGGAGTCAGCGGCGCGATTATCACGGTGCCGACGACGGGCTGTCGGGAGAGCCGACGTATCGCCTCCGCCATGCCGGTGTCGTCGGGCCGTTCCAGTTCGACGATGCAGGTGCCGTAGCCGGCTCGCCGGGCAGCCTGCTCGACCCCGCGCATCGTCACGGCCGTGCCGTACCGGATGGCGTCGAACGCCACGACGCCGATGAGGTCCGGTCGGCGGGGGCTGCCGTCGAGCGCGAGGAGTGGTCGGCTGACCGGCGCCGCGCCGGTCATCGTCGCGCTGCGGCCGTCCGCCGTTCTGACATCGCGTCCGTTCATCGTGCCTCCTTCGCATCCACGACCCGGGCGGCCGCGGGTGTTCGGGCACGTTCGTGTTCTCCAGCGGTCCGACTGTCAGGACGCGGAAGTCCACGGTGCCTCTATGAGCAGGAGGCTCCGGGCCGCCGAGGCCATAACAGAAACTTTTCGGCCATGTCCACGACACACTTCTCCGCCGTGGTCATAGGGCGCGGGGCGGGTTCCGGCGCGGCGCGTCTCCGGCGGGCGGAGCCTCTCATGCCGCCCAGGCGGGATGCCGGATGAAGGAGCTCTGGCCGTCGAACTCGGCGCTGCCGTCGGGTACGTCGATGTAGAAGGCGCCGTCGCGGAAGCGGATGACCAGGTCGGGGTAGTTGTGCGACTGAAGCTCCACCGAGCCGGCGACGGGCCCGGGCCGTGGGCAGAACGTGGCGTCCTCCCGGAACAGCGGGGTGGCGTCCTCAGGACTGAGCCGCAGCCTCAGCTCGTAATGACGCAGGTAGCGGCCGTCTGCGGCGCGGAAGGTGACACAGTTCGCGTCCGCGAGCCCGCTGACGACGGTGAACGTCGCCTGCCTACGGGCCTGGGCGGTGCTCGAGCCGTCCACGGCACCGAGGGTGGCGAAGTTCCCGGCGTAGGTCAGGTAGGTGCCGCGTGCACCCGCGGACTCCAGGGACCACGTTCCCGGCGGCAGGGTGGGCGCTGCCGCCGGGCTGGGAGATGGGGTGGGTCGCTGCGGAGACGGGCTGGCCGGACCGGGCGTCGCCGAGTGCTGCGGCGACGGCGACGCCGGCGTGCGTGTCGGCAGCACCGGGCTCGGCCCGGCCACGACGCCGGGTGCCTCGGGCGACGATGGCCAGTTCGCGTAGACGGCAGCGGTGCCTACGGCGAGTGCCACACCTGCCGCGAGGCTCGGCAGCGGGTGAGCCGCGACTCCGGCGGCGAGTTTGCCGAGCACCGAGGTGCGGGCCCCCTCGGCCGAGGCCGCAGCCGCGGAGCCGACGATCGCTTGTCCTGCGGACCCGGCTGTGCCTGCCAGCAGGCCCTTGGCGGTGAGCGCGGCACCCAGCGCGACCGGGACGGTCAGCGGCGCCACGTTCAGCAGCAGGCGTTCGAGCGGCACGCGGTCGGTGGCGCCGGCGGCGCACACCGCGCAGCCGCGTACGTGGCGGCCGAGCCGTTTGCGCCATACCGAGGTGTGGCTGCCGTCCCAGCCGACGGCGGCGGCGTCCAACTGCGGGCAGCGGGGGCGATCGGTCAGCGCCACCTCGATCGCCCACGCCGTGTCGAGCTGTTCGCGCATGCGCTGCAGCCGGACGCCGGCGTGGGCGATGGTCAGCCCCATCGCGTCGGCCACCTCGCCGCGGGTGAGCAAGCCGGCCAGCTCCTGCCACCACAGCGACAGGGCCAGTCGGTAGTCGGGGTCGAGCCACGTGCCGGCGCGGGCGACGTGGCGCCGCTGATCGGCCAGGTGCAGGCGGAGGACGGCGGTGTCCTCGAAACTGGCGTCGGCATCGGAGAACTGGTCCATCCCGGCGACGGTGGTGTCGAGAGCCGACCTGCGGCGCCACCGGTGCCGGTGAGAGCTGATCTGGTGAACGGTTATCGCGACCAGCCAGGAGCGGAAGCTGTCGGGATCGCGGAGCTTCGGAAGGTCTCGCGCAGCGCGCAGCATGGTCTCCTGGACGACGTCGTCGACGTCGGCGTGGCCGCCGAGCGCGCGGCCGACGATGTTGTAGATCAGCGGAAGGTAGGCCGAGAGCAGCTCGCCCCGGGCCCGTCGGTCGCCGCGCTGCGCCGCGATGACCAGTTCCGAGTGGCCCAGATCCCTTGTCGTCAACCGCCCCACCTTTGCCCGTGCCCCCTGTGGTGCGGCGTCGCGAGCCGCCTGCGGCATGGCGGCATTCGACTGCCGCGGGCCGGGGTCGGCTGATGCCGGCTCCGGCCTTCGGGAGGTGGCAGCCAAGTTACTGCCAGTGGCAGCCGAGGGTCAACAGCGGCGAGGTGGTGGGCGGTCGGCCCGGCACGTGCCGCGCCGACGGCTGTCGCACTCTTGACGCTTGCAATGTTATCGGTCACATTTGAGCAGGCATGCATAACGACATGTCAATACCTAAACACCACCTAGGCGTAGCTCCGCCGTTTCCATGTGACACAGTCGGGCGATTGTTAGCGATAACTGTCCAGGGACGACGTGTACATGGCGGCGCCGCCGCCGAACCGGCCTCCGAGGAGAGTTGGATGCATCGAACGCAGAGGCGGCAGCGGGCGGCCATGTCGCCGCCACCCGCCGCCCACGTGCACAGGTACCGCGTCTCCGGCGCGCTCGCCCAGATCGTCGTGCTACTGGCCGCGATGATCGGCGCCCCGGTCCTGCTCGGCGCCGCCCCCGCCTCGGCGGCCGTCGCCCAGATCGCGGCGCCGCCGATGGGCTGGGCGTCGTGGAACAGCTTCGCCGCGCAGATCAACTACAACGTGATCAAGACGCAGGTGGACGCGCTGGTCGCGTCCGGCATGAAGGACGCCGGCTACCAGTACGTGAACATCGACGAGGGCTGGTGGCAGGGCACCCGGGACTCGGCCGGCAACATCACCGTCGACACCGCCGAGTGGCCGGGCGGCATGAAGGCGATCGCCGACTACATCCACGGAAAGGGCCTGAAGGCAGGCATCTACACCGACGCCGGACGCGACGGGTGCGGTTACTACTACCCCACCGGACGCCCCGCCGCCCCCGGCAGTGGCAGCGAGGGCCACTACGACCAGGACTTCCTGCAGTTCTCCCGGTGGGGATTCGACTACGTCAAGGTCGACTGGTGCGGGGGCTCGGCCGAGGGACTCGACTCCCGCTCCACCTACCAGGCGATCAGCGACGCGATCAGCCGGGCGACGGCCCAGACCGGCCGCCCGATGGTCCTGTCCGTCTGCAACTGGGGCGTCGACAGCCCCTGGAACTGGGCACCGGGGATGTCCAACCTCTGGCGCACCAGTGGCGACATCATCTTCTTCGGGCAGGCGCCGTCGATGAGCCGGGTCCTGGCGAACTTCGACTCGGCACTGCACCCGAGCGCGCAGTCCCCCGGCCATTACAACGACCCCGACATGCTCATCGCCGGCATGCCGGGCTTCACCGCCGCACAGAACCGCACCCATCTGGGGCTGTGGGCGATCTCCGGCGCACCGCTGCTCGCCGGGAACAAGCTCGACCAGATGAGCGCCGAGACACGTGCCATCCTCACCAACAGCGAGGTGATCGCCGTCGACCAGGACGCCCTCGGCCGGCAGGGCGTGAAGGTCGCCGAGGACCGAACCGGGCTGCAGGTGTACGGCAAGACGCTGTCCGGCAGCGGCCGTCGGGCGGTGCTGCTGCTCAACCGGACGTCGGCTGCCGCCGACATCACCGCCCGGTGGTCGGACCTCGGCCTGACCGGCTCGGCCGCCGTCCGCAACCTGTGGTCGGCCACCAACCTGGGCTCCTTCACCACCGGCTACACGGCGCGGGTCCCGGCCGGGGAGGCGGTCCTGCTCGTCGTCTCCGGCACCGACGGCCAGTCGCAGGGCCGCCAGCTCGTCGGCACCGCGTCGAACCGCTGCGTCGAGGTCCCCAGCAGCAGCACCGCCAACGGCGTACAGGTCCAGTTGTGGGACTGCGCCGGCCAGCCCAACCAGGCCTGGACCTACACCGCCGCCAAGGAGCTGCGGGTGTACGGCGGCAAGTGCCTGGACGCGTACAACCGCGGCACCACCAACGGCACCGCGGTCGTGATCTGGGACTGCAACGGGCAGACCAACCAGCAGTGGAACGTCAACGCCAACGGCACCATCACCGGCGCGCAGTCGTCGCTGTGCCTGGACGCCAACGGCGCCGGGACCGCCAACGGCACCAAGATCATCCTATGGTCCTGCAACAACCAGGCCAACCAGCAGTGGCGCCTGCGCTGACCACCGAACGCACCTTCCCGAACTTTACTCACTCGGCTCGATCGAGAGGATCGACCATGTCCAAACACGTAAGCCGGCTCGTCGCGGTGGCGGCCGCGCTGGCGTTGACCGCCACCGTGCTCGCGACGCAGAGCGGCGTGGCCGCCGCCGAGTCCAACGGCGGGGTACGGGTCATGCCGCTGGGCGACTCGATAACCGAAGGCACCCAGGTGCCGGGCGGCTACCGGATCGGCCTGTGGCAGCGGATGGCCGCGGGCGGCTACCGGGTCGACCTCGTCGGCTCGCAGTTCAACGGCCCCTCCAGCCTCGGCGACCACGACCACGAGGGCCACCCCGGTTGGCGTATCGACCAGATCGACGCCAACATCACCGGCTGGCTCCAGGCGACGAACCCGCGCACGGTGCTGCTGCACATCGGCACCAACGACGTGCTGCAGAACTACAACGTGTCCGGTGCGCCGGGCAGGCTGTCCACCCTGCTCGACCGGATCACCAACGTCGCTCCCAGCGCGGAGGTCTTCGTCGCGACCATCATCCCGCTGAGCAACAGCGGCCAGGAGTCCGCCGCGCGGACGTTCAACGCCGCCCTGCCCGGCATCGTGCAGAGCAAGGTCAACGCGGGCAGGCACGTGCACCTCGTCGACATGCACAGCGCACTCACCACCGCCGACCTCATCGACGGCATCCACCCGACCGCGACCGGCTACGACAAGATGGCCGCCACCTGGTACACCGCGCTGCGCTCGGTGCCCGGCAGCATCGGCACGGGCACCGGACCGACGGCGTCCGCACTCGTCAGCGCGGCCTCCGGACGCTGCCTCGACGTGCCCAACAGCAGCACGACGAACGGCGTCCAACCCATCATCTGGGACTGCAGCGGCCGCCCGAACCAGCAGTGGACGTTCAGCGGCCAGAGCATCCAGTCGCTGGGCAAGTGCCTGGACGCGCCCACCGGCGCGACGGCAGGGTCCAAGGTGCAGATGTGGACGTGCAGCGGAGCGGCCAACCAGCAATGGAGCCTCAACGCCAGCGGCACCATAAGCAACGCCGCATCAGGGCTTTGCCTGGACGTCTCCGGCAACGCCACCGCGAACGGCACCCCCGTGATCCTGTGGACCTGCACCACCGCGGCGAACCAGCGGTGGACGCGAGCATAGGGATTGAGCTGTGGCGCGGTCTGGTGACCGCGCCACAGCGTGTGCCTCATGAACATCTGGCGGCGCCTACGCCGCCGCGCCCTCAGCCGCAGGTCGTGCCGTTGAGCGAGAACCCGGTCGGTGCTGAGCTGTTGCCGGTGTGGGTCGCCTGGAAGCCGATGGTGGTGGATCCACCCGGTGGAATGGCGGCGTTGTAGCCGACGTTGGTCGCGGTCACCTGCCCGCTGCCGGGCGAGAAGGTGGCGCTCCACCCGGAGGTGATGACCTGTCCGGAGGCCAGGGTGAACCGCAGCGACCAGCCGTTGACGGTCGACGAACCGGTGTTGGTGATGGTGATGTTGTCGGTCAGCCCGTTGTTCCACGGGTTGAGCGCATTGGACACGCGGCAGCCGGCGCCGCCGCCGGGCGAGGTGGACGGCCGCGGGCTCGCGCTGGGTTGCGGGCTCGGACTGGTCGGCGGGTTGCCGCCCTCGCTGACGGTGATGTTGGAGCTGCCGCTGCTCTGGTAGCCCTCGGTCGCGATGATCTGGTAGTTGTGGGTGCCCAGGTTCAGGCCGAGGCCCGACCACGCGTTGAAGTGGTTCGCGGTGGTGATGGTGCCGCTGGTGCGGTGCTGCTGGCGCACGCTCCAGTACTGGTAGAACGTCGCGTTGCCGATGATCGAGGGCTGGTTGACGCGCAGGGTGCGGTAGATGTCGTAGGTGCTGCCGTCGGTGGTGACCGAACCCAGCCGGGTCGCGCCCGAACTCGGGTTGTAGCTGCCGAAGTCCTCGACGACGTAGTACTCGATGAGCGGGTTGGTGGTCCAGCCGTACAGCGCCAGGTAGCCGTTGCCGTTGGGGCTGAAGCTGCCCGAGTACTTCACGGTGTGGCTGGAGCCGGGGTTCCAGCCCTTGCCGACGACGGTGTTGTTGATGCCGCTCCACTGCACGCTGTACTGGCCGGCCGCGCCCAGGGTCATGGTGACGTTGCCGCTGTCCTTCCAGTACGAGTAGAAGAAGCCGTTGTGGAAGCCGGTGGAGTTGCCGGTGATGGTCCGGTCGGCCTCGGCGTGGGCCGTGCCGGCCAGCACGAAGGAGGCGGCGGCCAGCGCGATGGCGGCGAGGCCGCCGATGATCGGTCTGACCCGACTGCGCCTGCGCGGGTGGGTGGGGTGCTCGTTCACGCGAGTGCGTCCTTTGCGGGAGGGGCAGCCTGCGGGCCAGGCTGCGGGAATGGCCGCGGCCGCGGAGAGAGGCCGTCGACACCCATGGATGCAGGCAGTATTGGACCGTCCCGTTGGGACTGTCAACAATTACCGGAAGTCCTGCGGAAGCCTCTACACGCCTTCCCTCTCGCGCAAAACCTCCAAAATAACCGTGAACGCACTGCCCGAAGGCTTCCGACGTCGTGGAATGTCGGGACCGTCTGGGACGTCCGGACGGGTCTGTGATCGACAAGGGGCCGACCGGAGAGACCGGAACTTTCGGTCACTGTTCGTCACATCCAGGGGCCCGCCAGGCATCGGCGCTCTCCACCTCCCGCCTCAGCCGGTCGGCGGCGTACCGCACGCCGGAGCGGTCGACGTCTCTGGCCCGCCTGGCCTTGTCGGCCAGCCCGTCGATGAACCAGTCCCCGAGGCGCGCGGCCGGCCCGCCCAACGCCGCGTCGAGCGGACCGAACCCGCTGGTGCGGACCTGGTGCACGGCGTGGAGGGCCTCCCCGGCGCGGGCCACGGACCCGGCCGCCCGCCGTGGGCCGACCCGCCGCGCGAACTCGCTCAGCCGCTCCCCTGCCACCCGCTCGAGCACCATCACCGCCGCGGCCTGCCCGCCGGCCTCCTCGACTCCCACGTGCCGGACGACAGGAACCACCGCCACGCCGCTGTCGCCGCAGCGTCTCATCAGCGCGGCCTCCAACGCGAAACGGGCCCGGCCCGGGTCACCGAGGCGCACGATCAGTGCCGGACCTCGGTCGGGTGTACACGCGTAGACGCGATGGCTGCGGCCGGGCAGGCGCTCGACCGCGGTCAGGGTGGCCGTTCCCGCGCATCGGCGCCATACCCGGTCGAGGATCGCCGTGTCGTCGGGCGCGGTCATCGTGCGGGCACCTGCCGATGCCGCAGCCAGGGCCGCGTCCTCATGGGGACGGCGCGACGGGTGGCCGCAGGCCGAGCCACTGCTCGGCGTCCCAGGCGTGGAACCGCTCCACCTCGGTGAACCCCAGCTTGGCCGCGAGGCGCATCGAGCCCGCGTTGGCGCTCTGCGTGAACAGCACCACCGGCTCCCCCGGAAGGGCCGCGTCGAACCAGGCCAGCGCCGCCGCGCACGCCTCAGCGGCGTATCCGCGTCCCCACGCTCTCGGCAGGAACAGGTAACCGAGATCAGCCCTGCCCACGGCGGCCGGGCGGCGATGCTCCAGTTTCCGAAGCAGGATGTGGCCGATCATCGTCCCGTCGAGCTCGACGACGAGACTGCCGGGCCACGCTTCGGGCACCGCGGGCAGCTCGCGTTCGAGCTCGCCGCTCGGCCGAGGCCCGCCGAGGTAGGCGTGCACCTCCGGCGACGCCAGCAGCTCGATGAACACCGGACGGTCCCGGGCCTCGGGCGCGCGGAGCACGAGCCGCTCGGTTCTGATCGGCTCAGGCGGCCAAGCCACGGAACTCAGGTCTGACACGCGCGCAGCCTAGCAACGCAGCGGCGTCGCGGATGTCCTCGCTTCCCGACGGCGGCCGAGGTCGCGGCCGATCACCTCGCCAGCCAGCCGTCCATCGCCGTACGCGGTCGGAACCTCACCCGTCAGCCGAGGTCCCGACCCGGAACAGCGATCACCGGCCGAAACGAGCCCGAAGATCACGACCACCGGTCGGAGCCTCGCCTCGCCGCGGCACGCCACTCTCCGGCTCGGCGGCCTCGCCGTCGGTGCGCTGGTCGCGGCGGTGCGGCCGCGTTCTTGCGCGCCGCCGATACCTAGAACTACTATGCATCACGCTTCTACGTATTGGGCGAGAGGGGAGCTGGTCGATGGCCGACGACGGCATCGCTGTCAGTGGACTGACGAAGCTGTACAACAACGTGCGCGCGGTCGACGACCTGTCGTTCACCGTCAGTCCGGGCCGGGTGACCGGCTTCCTGGGGCCGAACGGCGCCGGCAAGACGACCACGCTGCGCATGGTGCTGAACCTGGTCCGCCCCACGGCAGGCACCGCGACCATCGGCGGGCGGCGCTACGCCGAGCTCGCCGACCCCGTCCGCAAGGTCGGCGCGCTGCTGGAGGCGTCGGGCGCGCACCGCGGCCGCACCGGCCGCAACCACCTGCGCATGCTGTGCGACGCGGCCGGGATCCCGGTCGGCCGGGCCGACGACGTGCTGGACACGGTCGGGCTGGCCTCGGCCGCCGACCGCAAGTTCAAGGGGTACTCGCTGGGCATGCGCCAGCGGCTGGGCATCGCCGCGGCGCTGCTGGGCGACCCGGACGTGCTCATCCTGGACGAGCCCGCCAACGGGCTGGACCCCGAGGGGATCCGCTGGATGCGGGAACTGCTCCGGTCACTCGCCGAGCAGGGGCGCACGGTCCTGGTCTCCAGCCACCTGCTGTCGGAGATGGAGCTGCTCGCCGACGATGTCGTGATCATCGCGGCGGGGAAGCTGGTCCAGCAGGGTCCCGTGGCCCAGGTCATCGCCTCGACCGGGGGCGCGCAGCTGCTCGTACGCACGCCCCGGCCGGAGGCGCTGCTGGCCGAGCTGGGCGCCGCGGTCACGGCCACGCCCGTCGAGGGCGGTGCGCTGCGCATCGTGGGCGCCGATGGGCCGACGGTCGGGGCGGCGGCGCTGCGGGCGGGCGCCGAAATCCACGAGCTGACCGTCGAGCGGCGCGACCTCGAGAACGTGTTCCTCCAGCTGACGGCCGGAAAGGCAGACATCCTATGACCGCGACCCTCCAGGCACCCCCGGCCGCCGACCGCCCGGTGATCGCCCACGTCGGCGTGCCGGGGCTCCGGCTCGTCCGCAGCGAGATCCGGAAGATCACCACCACCAACGCGTGGTGGCTGTTCGGCCTCGCGTCGCTGGTGTTCACCGGGCTCGCCCTGGCCATCAACATGGCCGAGGCGTCCGGGCACATCGACCGCGCGCGGGACACGGCGGCGGTGTTCAAGCCGGGCCGGGGCATGGGCGCGGCCGAGATCGCCGCGGCCAGGGCGGAGTTCGCGCAGCTGCACGACCTGCACCTGCAGGCGGTCAACGCGGCCGGGAACATCTTCACCAGCGGGCAGTTCTTCGGCCTGCTGCTGGTGATGCTGCTGGGCGCCCTCGTGATCACCAACGAGTTCCAGTACCAGACGGCGACCGCGACCTTCCTGACCACCCCGCGGCGGACCCGGGTGGTGTTCGGCAAACTGTTCGCGGTGCTCGGGCTCGGGCTCGTCTTCTGGCTCGTGGCGCGAGCCGTGTCGTTCGCCGCCGGGCTGCTGTTCTTCCACGACATGGGCCTGACGAACTCGCTGTCGGAGTGGCCGGTCCAGCGGGCGCTCATCTTCAACCTGGTCGCGTACCTGCTGTGGGCGCTGCTCGGCTTCGGGCTCGGCACGCTGATCCACAGCCAGATCGGCGCGGTCGTGACCGCGATGGTGATCTACCTCGGTGGGTTCGTGGGCGGGATCGGCGTGTTCAACCTGATCCGGACCTACCTCATCCACGGCGACTGGGTGCTGACCTCCGCCGTGGTGATGCCGCCCATCGCGTCGCAGGTCATGGTGTCGCCGGAGCGGTTGTATCCGCAGGCGGCGCCGTGGTGGGTCGGTGTGCTGGTCATGGCCGGCTGGTCGCTGGTCGCCGGCGCCGTCGGCATCCTGCTCAACCGCCGCCGCGACATCGCCTGACGGCACGCCGGTCGGCGCGTGCCGAGTCCCGCGACGTGGTCGAGCCCTGCCGGCCACGTCGCGAGCGCCGCGGCGACTGCGTCCTCGCCGTGGCTGGGTCGTTGGGCATGACGTGCGCGAAGGTCTGAGTCTGCGAGGTGCCGCGGCGGCGGTGCTCACCGTCCTGGTCGTGGTACTGGTCGGCGGGGTGTCACAGGGTGCACCGGTCGAACCGGTTCCGGCCGGGTCGGCCACCTTCAACGGCGCCGTGCACACGGCCGCGTACTGGGGCGACACCATCTACGTCGGCGGCGATTTCACCACCGCGACCTGGGACGGGCACATCGTCGCCCGGCCGCACGCCGCGGCGGTCGACGCCCGGAGCGGAGCGCTGCTGCCGTGGAGCCCGCAGGTCGACGCCGGGGTGCGGGCCATCGAGGCCGATGCCGGCGGGGTCTACCTGGCCGGGAAGTTCCACAAGGTCAACGGAGCCGGCCGCGACAACCTCGCCGAGGTGGACCACGCCGGTGTGCTGCAGCCCGCCCTGAACCACCGCGTCGACGGACACGCGTACTCCATGTCCCTCGGCGGCGGGCGCCTCTATGTCGGCGGGTCGATCACCGCGGTCGACGGCCAGGTGCGCACCGGGGCGGCCGCCTTCGACCTGGCCACCGGCGAACTGGACGCGCAGTGGCACCCGACCCTCAACGACGTGGTGAACGTGGTGCGGTACACCCCGGGCCGGGTGTACCTGGGCGGCAGGTTCGACTCGGTCGACGGCGTCAAGGGCACGAGGAAGATCGCCGCCCTCGACCCGGTGACAGGCGTACCCGATCCCGGCTTCCGGTCGCACGTCAACGCGATGGTCAACGACCTCGCCGTCGCCGACGGCAGCGTCTACGTCGGCGTGGACGGCGGGGGCGGCCGGGCCAGCGCGATGGACCTGGCCGGGCTGGTGCGGTGGACGGTGGCCACCGACGGGGCGGTGCAGGCGATGACGGTGCTGGACGGGGTGCTCTACCTCGGCGGGCACTTCGACAACGTGTGCGCCAGCGCGAACACCGGGCACCTGGGGCTATGCCGCGACGGCGCGACCCGGCGGGTCAAGCTCGCCGCCCTCGACCCGGCCAGCGGGGCGCTGCTCGGCTGGATCGCCGACGGCAACGGCTCGGTCGGGGTGCGGGCGCTGCGGTCCAGCCCGGAGCTGGGGCAGCTGGTCGCCGCGGGGGCGTACACGTCGCTGAACGGCAGCCCGCAGCGCCGCTTCGCCCTGTTCAACCTGCTCTCCCCCACCGCCTCTGGCATCACCTGGTAGGACAGTCGGCCGTCGGGTTCGCGACGGCGTGTACCAGCTGGTCGGCGCCCTGCAACAAACCTGCAACCGCCGACCCTTGCCATGGGCAAGCGCTTTCCACAGACTGGGTCTCGCATCGACGTTCGGAGTTCTTTCCGGGCGAGGGCTCTCTCGCGTCGTCACCCACTGCGGCGTGCGCCGGCACCGCCGGGCCGCACGCCGTCACCAGCATGGGGAGACACCTTGAGACACACATCTCTGGCCGCGGGCGTGGCCCTGGCCCTCGGCACCGCGCTCGTGCTGCCCGCGACCCCGGCCGTCGCCGCGCCGGTCCGCCACGAAGCCGAGACCTCGCCCGCCGTCTGCGTCGGCACCGTCGACAGCGACTGGGCCGGGTTCTCCGGCAGCGGGTTCTGCAACGGCACCAACTCCACCAGCGGGTATGTGCAGTTCACGGTCAGCGCCTCGGCCGCGGGCAGCGCCACGGTCGGCATCCGCTTCGCCAACGGCACCACGACCGCCCGGCCCGCCGCGCTCGCCGTCAACGGCGCGACGGTGCAGACGCTGTCGTTCGAGGGCACCGCCGCCTGGGACGCGTGGAGCACGAAGACGGTCACGGTGAGCGTCACCGCGGGCGCCAACACGATCCGCCTCAGCCCGACCGCCGCCACCGGCCTGCCCAACGTGGACTACCTCGAGTTCGACGCGGGCGGCACACCCCCGCCCACCACCTCCCTCTACGTGGCGACCACCGGCAACGACGCCGCCGCGGGCACGCTGAGCGCGCCGCTGAAGACCCTGCAGCGCGCCGTCGACCTGGCCAGGCCCGGCTACACCGTCTACGTGCGCGGCGGGACCTACGCGCCGAGCACCAACCTGCAGATCCTCGCCAACGGCACGTCGAGCCAGCCCATCACGCTGCGCAATTACGGCAGCGAGCGGGTGATCCTCGACGGCGAGAACATGTCCTACACGCCCGGAGCGGTGGACTCCACCATCCCCCGCGCCGAGCGCGGCGCGATCCACATCGAGGGCGACTGGTGGCGCATCACCGGCCTGGAGATCATCCACGGTCCGTACGGGGTCTTCGGCCTGGACACCAACAACAACGTGTTCGAGCGCCTGGTCACCCGCGACAACTACGAGAGCGGCCTGCACCTGCAGGGCTCCTCCGGCGGCAACCTGATCCTGAACCTGGACAGCTACGGCAACCGCGACCCGCGCAAGAACGGCGAGAGCGCCGACGGCCTGGCTCTCAAGGAGGGTTCGGGCAGCGGCAACGTGGTGCGCGGCGCGCGGCTGTGGAACAACTCCGACGACGGGCTGGACTTCTGGATGTTCCAGTCGCCGATCCTGCTGGAGAGCAGCCTGGCCTGGGGCAACGGGTTCAACCGGTGGAACCTGCCGAACTACACCGGTGACGGCAACGGGTTCAAGCTCGGCGGCAACGCCGTCTCGGCGAGCCACACCGTACGCAACAGCATGGCCTGGGACAACGCCGCCGGCGGGTTCATCGACAACAACAACCCCGGCCAGCACCTGATCGAGCGCTGCACCGCCTGGGACAACCCGGGCACCGGATTCAACGCCAACCGGTCCGACAGCACGCTGAGCAAGAACCTCGCCGTGGCCAACGGCACCAACGTGTCGCTGGGCTCGAACTCCAGCGGCTCGGGCAACTCGTGGGACCTGGGCGGCAGCTGGCCGCTGCAGAGCACCGACCCGGCGGTGATCACCGGGCCGCGCCTCACGGACGGCTCGATCCCCTCCTCGACGTTCCTCCGCCCGAGCAGCAACGCCGACGTCGGCGCGCGGTTCTAGCCGCAGGATCCGGCGGGCGGACCGCCCGGCGCCCCCCGGGTGGTCCGCCCGCCTCGCTCATGTACGGGTGGTTCGGATAAATCAGCCGAACCGCTAAAAATGACAGCAGATTCGTATATCGGCAGTTTTAACATTTATTGGCATCGTGGCCTCCGGTGGCGGGACAGTCCGCCGCCTCCCCCTCGGGAATCGACGGAGGTTCCACAAGTGATGATCATTCGTAGGCGGGTGGTGGCCGCGCTGGCCGGACTCGGCCTGGCGGCGACCAGCCTGGTCGCCGGGGCGGGTCCGGCCTCGGGCGGGCTGCCGCCGCGCTGGGTGGGGACCTGGGGGACCGCGCTCACCGCGCCCAGCCTGGCCAACACGGGCAGCTCGCTCAACGGCTTCACGGATCAGACGATCCGCCAGGTGGTGCGGGTGTCGCTGGGCGGGGAGAAGGTGCGGCTGCGGTTCGCCAACGCGTACGGCACCGGACCGCTGGCCATCGGGCACGCCACGGTCGGCCTGCCCGTCTCGGCGGGCTCGCCCCACCTGCGGCCGGACAGCATCCGCGAGGTGACCTTCGACGGCAGCCCCTCCGCCACCGTCTACAAGGGCGCCGAGCTGCTCTCCGACCCGGTGGACCTGCCGGTCGCCGCCGTGACCGAGCTCGCGGTGACGATCTACCTGCCCACTGCGACCGGCGCCGCCTCCTGGCACTGGACGGCTCGGCAGACCTCGTACGTCTACCCCGGGGACCGGGCTGCCGACCCGGACGGCAGCGGGCAGACCGCCGCGTACAACCACTTCTACTACCTGGCCGGGGTCGAGGTGCTGACCAGGACCGGCCTGGGCACGGTGGTCGTGCTCGGCGACTCGATCAGCGACGGGTCGGGCGCCACGCTCGGCGCCAACACCCGCTGGCCGGACCAGCTGGCGGCGCGCATCGACGGCACCTGGCCGGCGCTCGGCGACCCCGGTGTGATCAACGTGAGCCTGGCCGGCAACCAGGTGACCCGCGACGGGCTGACGCTCAACTCCCCCGCGCTGGGCGACAGCGCCCTGGCCCGGCTGGACGACGACGTGTTCAGCCAGCCCGGGGTGCGCACGGTGATCGTCGAGCTCGGCATCAACGACGTGCACCTGTCCGGCTACCCGGCCGACCGGATCATCGGCGGCCTGCGCCAGCTCGCGAGCCAGGCCAAGGCCCGGGACGTGCGCCTGGTCGTCACGACGCTCGGGCCGTTCGAGGGGTACTCGTCGTGGACCCCGGCGAAGGAGGCCGTCCGCCAGGAGGTGAACACCTGGCTGCGGGGTGACACCGGGTTCGACGCGCTGCTCGACCTGGACCAGATCCTGCGCGACCCGGCCGCGCCGACCAGGGTGCTGCCCGCCTACGACAGCGGCGACCACATCCACCCGAACGACGCGGGCGCCCAGGCGCTGGCGGCCGCCGTGCCGCTGTGGCTGCTCTGATCCGTGATGCCGGATTGGCGGTTTTGGAGCGGTCCACCGGGTTTGCGGGCATGCAACAAAGCTGCACATGCAAATACTTGATTGAGGAAAACGCTTACCCGTAGCGTTGACCGAGTTCGGTCCCCTGACCGAAAGCGCAGACGAGGGCGGCCGGCATGCCGCCCTCGTCTGCTTCGGGCCGAGCCCGTCGTGGGACGCATCGTGGGACGGTGAGATGGCGCAACTGCTCGCTCTCGCGGACAGGACCAAGGCCTATCCGCTGGCGGTGGCCGGCCCCGCCGACTTCCGCTGCACGCCGCTGGGCACCGTCGACCCTCAGGTCGTCGTGGCCGACCCGGCCTACAGCCTGTACTGCCTGGACCATGACACCGGCCGGGCCGTGTTCACCCGCACCGGCGCCGACCTCAGCCGCGCCCCGTTCCACTTCCTCGCCCAGTACGAGCACGCAGACGGCCTCGTCGCGCTGTCCTACGACGAGCTGCACGCGCTGGACGTGCCCGACCCGTCCGGGGTCTTCCTCTACTCGACCGGCCGGTGCGGCTCCACCCTGGTCGCCGCCGCCCTGGTCGAACACGGCGGCCTGGCCGGGGTGTCCGAGCCGGACGTGCTGACCCAGCTGGTCACCCTCGCCCCGCGCCTGGACCCCGCCGAGCTGCGCCGACTGGCCCGCAGCTGCGTACGGCTGCTGTCGCGGGGACGGCCGGCCGTCATCAAACCCCGCAGCTTCGTCATCGAGCTGGCCGGGCTGCTGCACGAGGAGTTCCCGCAGTTCGCCTCGGTCTTCCTGTACCGGCAGCCCCGCGCCTGGGGGCGCTCGACCGCGCGGGCGTTCGCGGGCTACGACCCCGCCCTGGTCACCGACCCGGCGGCGGTGCAGGACCGGCTCGGCACGCTGATCCCGCTGGTCGCCCGGTGGCGGCGGCGGCTGGGGCGGCTGCTGTCACCGGAGGAGGTCATGGCCTGCCAGTGGGTGGCGCAGACCGAGCGGGCGCTGGCGCTGCGGCACCGGGGCGTCGACCTGTTCACCGCCACCTACGAGGAACTGGTCGACGATCCGTACCCGGTGCTGGGGTCGCTGTTCGCCCACTGCGGCCTGGCGGCCCCGCACACGCTCGACCGGACCCTGGCCCGGGACTCGCAGGAGGGCACGGCGCTGTCCCGTACGGCGACCGCGTCCGACGACACCGCGCCACCGCACTTCGACGAGGCCGCGCTGGACCGCGCCATGGCCGACCTGTGGGCCGAGGTGCTGCGGTGACCGCGCGCGAGCTGATCGTCCGGGGCACGCGGCTGTGCGCCCGCATGATCAGGTCCGAGCCGAGGCTGTTCGCCGTCTCGCTGGGCGGGGCGAGCCTGGTAATGGCGCTGTCGATCGGCAGCGCCTTCGTCATCGGCGCGGTGGTGGCCGACGTGGTGGCGCCGATGCTGGACCGGGGGCGGGTCGACGCCGGGCTGCTGGCCGCGGCCGCCGCCGCGCTGACCGGGCTCAGCGCGCTGAAGGTCGTCGGCATCTTCAGCCGCCGGCTCGGCGCCGTGCACCTGCAGCAGAGTCTGCAGGCGCGGCAGCGAAAAGCGATCGTCCGCAAGTACCTCAGCCTCCCGCCCGCCTGGCACCGCGAGAACCCGACCGGGGCGCTGCTGTCCAACGCCTCCTCCGACGTGGACGCCGCCGCGTCGCCCGCGGGCAGCCTCGCCTACGCCGTGGCCACGGTGTTCCTGCTGGCCGGGGCGCTGACCGCGCTGTTCGCCGTCGACTGGACCGTCGGCCTGGTGGGGGTGGTGGTGTTCCCCGGGCTGCTGACCGTGTTCGCCGCGTACTCCCGCCGCGTGGCCCCCCGGCACCGGCTCGGCCAGGCCACCCGGGCGCAGGTCACCGCGCTGGCCCACGAGAGCTTCGACGGTGCGCTGACGGTCAAGGTGATGGGCCGCGAGGAGCACCAGACCGAACGGTTCGCGGCCAGGGTCGACGAACTGCGCGCGACGCTGGTCTCGATCGGCCGGTCGCGCGCCTGGCACGACCCCACCGTCGACGCGCTGCCCCAGCTCGGCACGATCGCGGTGCTGGTCGTCGGCGCCTGGCGGTGCGAGCAGGGCGCCCTCGGCCTGGGCGAGCTCACCACCGCGGCGTTCCTGTTCGCGCTGCTGGACATGCCGATCCGGGCCATCGGCTGGCTGCTCGGGGCACTACCCCGGGCCGTGGCCGGCGCCGAGCGGGTGGACCGGGTGCTGGCCGCCGACGACGGGCCGCCTTACGGCACCGCCGATCTCGGGCACGAGGTGGCGGAGGTGCGGCTGCACGCCGTCAGCGTGCGCAACCTGCGCGACGTGTCGTTGCGGGTGACGCCCGGGCATGTGGTCGCGCTGGTCGGGCAGACCGGTGCGGGCAAGTCGACCGTCGCGGCGGTCGCGGCCCGGCTGCTGGACCCCGAGTCGGGCCGGGTGCTGGTCGGCGGCGTCGACGCGCGCGAGCTGTCGGCCGGGGCGTACGCGCGGGCGGTGGCCTTCGTGCCGCAGGTGCCGTTCCTGTTCCGCGACAGCGTCCGGGCCAACGTCGCGCTGGACCGCCCCGGCGTCGACGACGACGCGGTATGGCGGGCGCTGGCCGTGGCGCGCGCCGACGACTTCGTCCGGGCGCTGCCGCAGGGCCTGGACACCGGCGTCGGCGAGCGCGGCGCCTCGCTGTCGGGTGGGCAGCGCCAGCGGCTCGCGCTGGCCCGCGCGCTGGCCGGGCAGCCGCGGCTGCTGGTGCTCGACGACGCGACCAGCGCGGTCGATCCGATGGTCGAGGCGGAGATCGTCGCGGGCCTGCGGGCGGCGGGACCGGCCATGCTGCTGGTCGCGACCCGGCGGCCGACCGTCTCGCTCGCCGACGCGGTCGTCTACCTGGCGCAGGGCCGGGTGGCCGCGGTGGGCACACACGGCGAGCTGACGCGGGGCGAGCCGGGCTACCGGGAGCTGATGTCGGCGTACGACCGGCGGGACGGCCGGTAGGAGGGTGCAACGCGATGTGGGACACGCTGCGGCGGGCGCTGCGGCTCTCGCCTGAGCTGGGCCGGGGCCTGGCGGTCACGCTGCTGCTGGCGGTGGGCATGACCGCGGGTCGGGCCGCGGTGCCGGTGGCGGTGCAGCGCGCCGTCGACGACGGGCTGCGCGGTCCGGGCGGGCCGGACTTCGGGGTGGTCGCCCTGATCGGCGCGGCCGCGCTGGCCGTGCTGGCGGGGTCGATGTGGTGCGGGTACGCGATGATGCTGCGCCTGTTCGAGGTGAGCGAGTCGGCGCTGGCCGCCGTACGGGTGAAGGTGTTCCGGCACGTCCACGACCTGCCGGTGCTGCGGATCGGCGCGCAGCAGCGCGGGGCGCTGGTGGCCCGCGCGACCTCCGACGTGGACCAGGTGACCTCGTTCCTGCAGTGGAACGGCGTGGTGCTGTTCACCTGCGCCGGGCAGACGCTGGTGACCGGCGCGGTCATGTGCTACTACTCCTGGCCGCTGGCGCTGGTGGTGCTGGCGGTGTTCGCGCCGGTGGCCTGGGTGGTGCGCGCGTGCATGCGCAGCCTCGCCGAGGCGTACGGCGCGGTGCGGCAGCGGTCGGCGGAGATGCTCGCGGTGGTGTCGGAGAGCGTCGCGGGCGCCGAGGTGATCCGCTCCTACGACGCCTCGGCGCGTACGGTGGCGCGCCTGGACGAGGCGGTCGACGCGCACCGGCTGGCGTCGCAGCGGGCCTCGCGGCTGACGGTGACCGCGTACTCGGTGGGTGAGCTGGCCACCGGGGTGGCGCTGGCGGCGACGGCCGCGCTCGGCGTGGTGCTGGGCGTGGCCGGGCGGATGACCGTCGGCGAGATCGCGGCGTTCCTGTTCCTGGTGGCGCAGTTCGCACTGCCGGCGCAGGTCGCCGGAGAGATGCTGAACGGCCTGCAGAGCGCGGTCGCCGGGTGGCGGCGGGTGCTGGACATCCTGGACGAGGAGCCGGACACCGCCGAGCACCCCGAGGCGGTGGACCTGCCGCCCGGCCCGGTGCCGGTGCGCCTGCGCGGGGTGTCCTACGCCTACCCGGACACGGCCGAGCCGGTGCTGCGCGAGGTCGACCTGGACATCGCGGCGGGCACCCGGGTGGCGGTCGTGGGGCGGACCGGGGCGGGCAAGACGACGCTGGTCAAGCTGGTCACCCGGCTGGTCGCCCCGGCGGCGGGGCAGGTGCTGCTCGCGGGCGTGCCGGTGGACCGGATCCGGTTGCGGTGCCTGCGCGAGCGGGTGGTGCTGGTGCCGCAGGAGGGGTTCCTGTTCCACGGCTCGCTGGCCGACAACGTCCGGTTCGGCCGCGCGCTCGGCGACGGCGACGTACGCGGTGTGCTGGCCGACCTGGGCCTGCTCGACTGGGCGGCGGGGCTGCCCGACGGGCTGGACACCGTCGTGGGCGAGCGCGGCGAGGGCCTCAGCGTGGGTGAGCGGCAGCTCGTGGCGGTGGCGCGGGCCCATGCCGCCGACGCGGACCTGCTGATCCTGGACGAGGCGACCAGCGCGGTCGACCCGGCGACCGAGGTGCGGCTGCGTACGGCCATGGACCGGGTGTCGCGGGGCCGGACCACGATCACGATCGCGCACCGGCTGGCCACCGCCCGCGGCGCCGACGAGGTGGTCGTCGTCGACGACGGCCGGGTGGTGCAGCGGGGCCACCACGACGCGCTGGTGGCGCGGGCCG
Organism: Catellatospora sp. KI3; assembly: GCF_029948125.1. Classification (GTDB taxonomy): domain Bacteria; phylum Actinomycetota; class Actinomycetes; order Mycobacteriales; family Micromonosporaceae; genus Catellatospora. The sequence continues at coordinate 398,788 of NZ_JASAMB010000003.1, read as the reverse complement.
ACTCGCCGTACGCGAAACTGCACGCCGCCTGGCTGGTCGGCGAGCAGGCCCTGGCCTGACGCCGCCCCGGGCGGGGCCGCCCGGTCAGCGCAGGCACTGCTCGATGACGTCGGCGGCCCGCCGCGCGCCACCGGCGTCGGCGACCGCGTCGCGCAGGCGGCCCACGCCGTCGGCGATCGCCGGATCCTTCACCATCAGCTCGATCGCGGACCGCAGCCCGGCCGGATCGGCCAGGTCCGCCGGCAGCCGCGCCCCCAGGCCCAGCTGCTCCACGCGCAGCGCGTTGGCCTCCTGCTCCAGGGTCTGCGGCGCGGCCAGCACCGGCACGCCGAAGGTCATCGCCTCCATGATCCCGCCCATGCCGGCGTGGCAGACCATGGCCGCGGCGTGGGCGAGCACGTCGAGCTGCGGCACGAAGCGGTGCACCTCGACGTTGGCGGGCAGGCGGCCGAGCGCGTCGAGGTCGATGCGCCGCCCCACGGTGAGCACGACGTGCCAGTCGCCGCCCGCGAACGCCTCGGCGCAGTAGCGGTAGAAGTCGGGGCGGGCGTTGTAGATGGTGCCGAGGGTGACCAGGACGACGTCGCGGTCGCCGGGCGGGTGCCACTGCGGCCGGGTGCGGCGCAGGCACGGCCCGACGAACCGGTACTCCGGTCCGAACAGCTCCCCCGCGTACTGGAACGCGCGCGGGTAGAAGGCGAGGTGCGCCTCGGGCGTCGGGGTGAGGAACCGGTCGGGCGGCAGGGCCGGGCAGTGGGTGCTGAGGAACGCCTCCAGTTTGGCCAGGTAGGTGTGCAGTACCGGGTCGCCCAGGTCGAACGCGTTCAGGGCCTGGCCCATGTTCCAGTGCTCGTTGGAGACGAGCATCGGCCACAGCTGGACGGTGGGCAGGTCCAGCCGGGCGGCCAGCACCCGCCCGGCGAACGCCATCCGGTCGAACACGACCAGGTCGGGGCGGTCGTCGTGGTAGTCGTCCGCCAGCTGCGTGAAGGCCGCCTCGGCCTCCTCCAGGAAGCTGAGCAGCGTCTGGCTGATGTAGCCGTCGCGCGAGGGCGCGCGCAGGTCCGGGTCGGTGTCGGCGGGGCGCAGCGACCGGTACTCGCGCACGGCGGCACCGGCCGCCCGCACGGTCGCGGCGCGGGCCCCGGTGGTGGCGTAGGTGACCCGGTGCCCGCGGCGGGTGAGCTCCTCGACTACGGCCAGCGTAGGGTAGACGTGCCCGATGGCGGGGATGTTGAAGAAGGCGATGTGTCTACCCACGGGTGGCCCCCAGTTCGGAGAGGCGGTCGCCCGGCCGGGCCACCGCGGCGGACAGGATCTGCTCGTAGCGGCGGGCCAGTTCGTCGACGGTGTCGGGTTTGAACAGCGCCGTGTCGTACCGGATGCCGGCGCGCAGGCCCGAGGAGTCCAGGCGCCAGATGTCGAACACGAGGTCGTGCAGCACCTTGGCGTGGCCGTGCGGGAACCCCTCGACCTCCAGCGGCCCCAGGCGCGGCGCGAGCGCGGTGCCGTCGTTGCGCATGCTGAACACGACGTCGAACAGCTGGGTCCGGCCCGGGTCGCGGGGTACGCCGAGGGTCGCGATGATCCGCCCCAGCGGCACCGACTGGCGCTGCAACCCCCCGATCACGGTGGCGCGGGTGCGTTTGAGCAGCTCGGCGAAGGTCGGATCGCCGGCGAGGTCGGCGCGCAGCGCCAGGGTGTTGGCGAACAGCCCGACCACGGGTTCGAACTCGGCGCGCACCCGCCCGGCGACGGGAGTGCCGACGCAGAAGTCGTCCTGGCCGCTGCGCTCGCCCAGCAGCAGCTGCAGCGCGGTCAGCAGCACCATGAACGGGGTGCAGCGGGTCCGCCGGGACAGCTCGGCGACCTGCTCGGCCAGCTCCGGCGGCATCAGGTGGATGTGCTCGGCGCTGTGCGCGGACTTCTCCGCGGGCCGGGGCAGGTCGGTCGGCAGCTCCAGCGACGGCGCGCCGGACAGGTGCCCCTGCCAGTAGGCCAGTTCGGCGGCCTGGTCCTGCTCGGACTGCCACTGCGCGAAGTCGCCGTACTGCAGGGTCAGCGGGGGCAGGTCGGGGGCGGCGCCGTCGAGGGCGGCCAGGTAGCCGGCGCGCACCTCGCGGCCGACGGTACGCAGCGACGCCCCGTCGGCCAGCAGGTGGTGCATGGTGAAGCACCACACATGGTGGTCGTCGGCCAGCCGCAGCAGCGTCGACCCGACCAGCGGGTCGGCCGTGAGGTCGAGCAGCCGGTGGGTACGGGCCGACAGCAGCTCGCCGGCGCGGGCGTCGCGCTCCTCGGGCGGGTGACCGGTCAGGTCCACGACCGGGGTGTCGATCCCGGCCGGTGGCATGACCACCTGCACGGGTTCGCCGTCGCGCAGCACGAAGCCGGTGCGCAGGCTCTCGTGCCGGTCGACGACCGCGTTCACCGCGCCCCGCCAGGCGGCCAGGTCCAGCGGGCCGCGCAGCCGCCAGTTGAGCACCAGGATCGGCGACGCCTCGCCCGGGTAGGCGGTGCACAGGTACCAGAAGCGCTGCTGCAGCGCGGACAGCGGTAGGTGTCTCATAGCCGCTCGGCCACCATTCGGGTGATCGCGTCGAGGGTGTCGGCGCCGGGGCCGTCGCCGAGGTCGACCTCGACGCCGAACTCGAGGTCGATCGCGTCGATGAGCCGCAGCGCGCCGAGGGAGTCCAGGCCCAGCGCGCGCAGCGACCCGCCGGACAGGGCCTGGTCGGCGGTGACGGCCCCGGCGGTGGCGCCGTGTACGAGTTCGGCCAGCCGCCGGCCCAGGTGGGCGGTCACGGCCGCGCCCGCAGGTAGGCCGCGACGTCGGCGATGGTCGGGGTGTCGAAGAAGACGTCCAGGGGCACGTCTCGGCCGAGCTGCTGGGTGATCCGGGCGCTGATCCGGGTGATGGTCAGCGAGTGCCCGCCCAGGTCGAACAGGTCCTCGTCGACACCGATGTCGTCGAGGGCCAGCACGTCGCACCAGATGCGGCGCAGCACCGGCAGCAGTTCGTCGTCGTGCTCGGCGGCGGGCGCGGCCGGGGCCGCCCGGGTCGGCGCGGGTGCGGGCAGGGCGGCCCGGTCGAGCTTGCCGCTGGGGGTGACCGGGAGCCGCGCCAGCACCGTCCACGATGTCGGGACCAGTGCCGGGGGCAGCCACCGCGCCAGGTGCCGGCGCAGCTCCGGACCGTCGGGGTCGGCACCGCGGCCCACTACGTACGCGGCGAGCTCGCCGTCGCGCAGGGCCACGGCGGCCTGGGCGACGGCGGGGTGCTCGCGCAGGCGGACCTCGATCTCCTCCAGCTCGACCCGGTGGCCGCGCACCTTGACCTGGCTGTCGGTGCGGCCGCCGTAGACGAGGCGGCCGTCGGCCGTCCAGCGGCAGCGGTCGCCGGTGCGGTAGAGCCGCCCGGACGTGAACGGGTCGGGGCCGAAGCGCTGTCCGGTGAGGTCGGGGCGGCGCAGGTAGCCGTCGGCGACGCCGAGTCCGCCCAGGCACAGCTCGCCCCATACGCCGATGGGCAGGGGGCGGTCGGCGGGGTCCAGGACGTAGGCGCGGGTGTTGGCGATCGGGCGGCCGATGGTGACCGTGTCGGGGTCGGCGGGGACCTCGTCGGCGGTCGACCAGATCGTGGTCTCCGTCGGGCCGTACACGTTGATCAGCCTGGCCGTCCGCGCGCGCAGCGTGCGGGCCAGGTCCAGCGGCAGGGCCTCGCCGCCGGCCAGCGCGGTGACGGCCCGGCCGTCGAATCCGGCGTCGAGCAGCACCTGCCAGCCCGACGGGGTGGCCTGGACGTGGCTGACGCCCTCCCGGTCGATCAGCGCGGTGACGGCCCCGCCGTCCAGGACCCCGGCCTCGTCGGCGATGACCAGGCGGCCGCCGGTGACCAGGGGCAGGAACAGCTCCAGCCCGGAGATGTCGAACGACAGCGGGGTCAGCCCCAGCCACCGGTCCCCCGGGCCGCTGCCGATCGTCTCGGCCATCCCCGCGAGCAGGTTGGCCAGCGCGGGGTGCGGCACCACGACGCCCTTGGGGCGGCCGGTGGTGCCGGAGGTGTACATGACGTACGCGGTCCCGGCCGGGACCGGGCTGCCGGACCTGGCCGCCGGCACGCTGTCGAGGTCGTCGAGGACCAGTGCCGGATCGGCGTCGGCCAGGATGAGCTCCTGCCGTGCCTCCGGATAGGACGGGTCGACGGGTACGTACGCGGCACCGGCCCGCATCACCGCGAGCATCGCCACCAGCGCCTGCCGGCCGCGCGGCAGCCGGATCGCGACGAGCGCGCCCGGACCGGGCAGCCGGGCGGCCAGCTCGGCGGTGGCCCGGTCGAGCTCGGCGTAGGTGAGCCGGTGTGCGCCGTCGACGACCGCGACGTCGTCCGGGCGCAGCCGGGCCTGCGCGGCCAGCAGCTGCGCCACGGTGCCGCCCTCGGCGCGGGCGGTGTCGTTCCAGCGGTGCACGACGGTGTCGTGCTCGGCGGCGGGCATGACCGGCATGGTGGCGACGTCGGCGTCCGGGTCGGCGGCGACGGCGGCCAGGACCGTGCGCAGGTGCTGCCCGATGCGCTCGGCCGCGGCGGCGGGCAGCCGGGCCGGGTCGTGCTGCAGGCTCGCGGTGAGCCCGTCGGGGCCGTCGACGAACTGCAGGTGCAGCGCGTTGCGGGCGGCGCCGCTGAACAGCGCCCAGTCGACCCGCGCGGTCAGGCCCCGGAACGCGGGTGCGGGACCGCGGCGCCGGTAGCCGACCGACACCGGGGTCAGCGACGGTGCCGCCCGCAGACCGCCCGCGACCTGCGCCAGAGGCACGGCGCGGTGGCGGTACAGCTCGCGCAGCCGCGAGCGCAGATCAGCGGCGTAGTCGCGGAAACCGCCGACGGCCGGGGCGACGTGCACGGGCAGTTCGTTGACGTGCAGGCCGACGTGGTCGCGGGTGTCCCCGGTGCGGGTGGACAGTCCGATCGCCACCGGCAGCCCCGTGTTGCCGTAGCGGGCCAGCAGCACATGCACCGCGCCCAGTAGCACCTCGAACCGGGTGAGGCCGGCGACCTCGACGGTCGGCAGGTCGAACTGCACCGCGTGCCCAGGCTCGGCCACCGTTGACACCCCGGCCAGCTCGGGCAGCACCACCTCGCCGCCGGGCGGCTGGCGCTCGGCCCAGTACCGCCGGGCGGCCTCGACCTGGGCTTCGCCGGGCTCGTCGGCGGCGGCGGGCAGCGGCGTGAGCTCGGCTCCGTCGTAGGCGGCGGCGAGGTCGGCCAGCAGCAGGTCCTTGGACATGCCGTCGAAGACCAGGTGGTGGGCGGTGAACAGCAGCAGGTGGCGGGTGGGCGACTCGCGCAGCAGCAGGAAGCGGGCCAGCGGGCCGCGACCCAGGTCGTACGGGCGGGCGATCTCCTCGCGTACCCGCTCCGGGCGGTACGGCTCGTCGGTCAGCGCGACCTTCTCCGCGGCCGGCACCAGCTCGGGCAGGTCGCCGCGCAGGGCGACGGCGCACCCGAGCGCGGGGTGCCGGGCGACGACCGCGGCGCACGCCTCGCCGAGGGCGTGCCGGTCGAGTTCCCCGTCGAACCACACCCCGAGCGCCATGTGGTACGCCGTGCCGGCGGCGCGCGCCTGCTCGGTGAACCACACGCCGTGTCTGACCTGATTCACACGCCACCTCCGGGGCCGGCTGGGAAGAGTTCCACCAGTTGTCGTTTCAGGACCTTGCCCGCGTCGTTGCGCGGCAGCTGATCGAGCACGAGCAGGTCGCCGGGCAGCTGGTGGTCGGCGAGCCGCTCGGCGAGGAACGCGCGGACGGCGGGCAGGTCCAGCGGGGCGGCGTCCGGACGGGTCACCACGGCGGCGGCAAGCCTGGCGCCGAGGACCGGGTGCGGCACGCCGACGACCGCGGCCGCCGCGACGGCCGGATGCTCGTGCAGGGCCGCCTCGACCTCCAGCGTGGAGATCTTGTACGCGCCGGACTTGACGATGTCGCTGTCGCGGTCGGTGAGGTACAGGAAGCCCTCGTGCAGGCGGCCCACGTCGCCCATGCGGACCCAGCCGTCCTGGAACGTGGCGCGGGTGGCGTCCTCGTCGCCGAGGTAGCGGCGGGCGTGCGGCGAGCGCAGCCAGACGTGGCCGGGCTCGCCGTCGGGCACCGGGCGGCCGTCGGCGCCGGTGACGCGTACGCTGCCCGCGGCGACCCGCCCGACCGCGTCCGGGCGGTCCGGGTCGAAGATCATGTTGGTGTGCGCCGGCGCGGCCTCGGTCGAGGTGTAGTGGTTGACGATCGCCGCGTTGGGGAAGGCCCGCGCCAACCGCAGCGCGACGGCCGGGGGCAGGGGCGCGGCGGTCGAGCCGACCAGCTGCACGCCGGTCAGGTCGAGGCCGTCCAGCGACCCGGAGTCGAGCAGCTCGATCGCCATCGCGGGCACGAGGAACACGGTTCCGACCTCGGTCAGCCGGGCGGCGAACCGGCGGGGCGTGAACCGCGGCAGGGTCAACGCCGCGGGCCGGGCGGTGAGCGCGTTCATCAGCATCGTCTGCGCGGCGTTGGTGCCGATCGGGAAGGCGTGCAGGAACTGCCGCGAGTGGGCCAGGGCCTGGCGCCGCGGGTGCGTCGACACGCCGTCGGTGAGGTTGGCGTGGCTGGCCGCGACCGGTTTGGGTCGGCCGGAGGTGCCGGAGGTGAACAGGATCTGGGCGACGTCCTCGGGGCGGGCGTGGTCGGCCGCGTCGGGCGCACCCGCCTCGACCAGCTCCCGGACCTGGTCGGGCCCGGTCAGCACCCGGTCGGCGGCGCACGCGGCCAGCAGCTGGGCCAGCCGGGCCGGGGGCAGCTGGTCCGGCAGCGGTACGGCGACCGCGCCCGCCTTCTGCACCCCGCAGTAGGCGACGGCGAAGCTGGTCCAGTCGCGGCCGGAGAAGACCAGCCCCACCGCGCTGCCCCGGGTGACGCCCTGCTCGCGCAGCGCCGACCCGACCGCGGCCGAGTCGCGGTCCCAGCGTTCGAAGGTGAGCGTGTCGACGCCCGCGACCTCGACGGCGACCTGTTCCGGGTGCCGGGCGCGCCGCATCGCCAGCAGGCCGGGCACGGTGCGGCACGGCACGGGTTCGCCGATCCCAGGCATGGGAGCACGTCTCCTAACGGGACATGGACGGCGGGGATCGGCATCTCGCCCGCGGTGACGTCACGAGTCTGCATCCGGGGCCGTCGATGAGGGATCGGCCGAACGGAGGAAAGCGCTTTCCATCGTGCCGCCCTAACCTGTGGTGATGTCCGTCGATGGGCACCACCTCGCCGCCACGACGCCCGTCCCGCTCGCGGCGACCTGGTCCGCCACCCAGGTGCACGCCCCGTTCGCCGGGCCCCCCGACCCCGGCGCCCCGCTCACCTGGGGCCAGCGGGCGCTGTGGATCGCCATCCGCCGCCACGGCGCCAGCCACGCCATGTTCAGCCTGCGCCGGGTCGTCGCCGCACCCCGCCGGAGCCCGTTGGACGCGCCGTCGGCGCTGCGCGCCATCGGCGCGCTGCTCTCCCGGCACACCTCACTGCGCACCCGCGTCCGCGCGGTGGACGGCGAGCTGCGCCAGGTCGTGGCCGAGCAGGGCGAACAGCCCGTCCTGCTGATCCCGACGGGACCGGTCCCCGACGACGACGGCGCGCAACTGGCCCAGCAGGTGGCCGCCGACCTGGCGGGCACGCCGTTCGAGCACGACCAGGAGTGGCCGCAGCGGTTCGCGCTGCTGCTCAGTGGCGAGCGGGTGTGCCGGATCGTCGTGGTGTTCAGCCACACCACCGTCGACTTCCGGGCCGCCGAACTCATCCTGCGGGACCTGCGGCTGCTGCTGGTGCGCGGCACGGTGCCGACGCCGCCACCGGCCCAGTCGGCCGACATCGCCCGGCTCGAGCAGAGCGAACGGCATCAGCGGCGCTGCCGGCGCGCGGTCGGGCACTGGCTCGACAGCACCCGGCGCCTGCCCGCCGACACGCTGCCCGCCGTCGGCGCCGCCCAGTCGCCGCGCTTCCGCCGCTGCGTGCTCACCTCCCAGGCCGCCGACACCGCGGCGCGCGCCATCGCCCACCGCGAACAGGTCTCCAGCTCGACCGTGCTGCTCACTGCGGTCGCGGGCGTGGTCGCGGCGTGGTCGGGCCAGGACACCTGCGGGATCTACACGATGGTCAACAACCGGTCCGCCGACGACTACCGCGAGGCGATCTCGAAGCTCAACCAGCTCGGCCTGCTGGTGGTCGACCTGGCCGACCGGCCGACGTTCACCGCGGCGCTGCCCCGGGTCTGGCACGCGGCGCTGGAGGCGTACCGGCACGCCTACTACGACCCGGAGCAGATGGCGCAGGCGCACGAGGAGGCGGGCCTGCCGTACGCGACCGGCGTCAACAGGCACTGCTACTTCAACGACATCCGCCTGGCGCCGGAGTCCGGGCCCGGTGCCGAGTTCGATCCGAACGGCCTGCGCGCGGCGCTGGCGGCCACGACGTTCGCCGTGGCGGAGGGGCTGGAGACGTTCACCTGGCTGATGCGGGTCGAGATCATCGACGCGCCGGGCGGGATCGGCCTGGCGATCACCGGGGACACTGCCTACCTGCCGCCCGAGGCTGCCGAACGCTTCCTCCGGGACCTGGAGCGGCTGCTGGTCGACGCGGCGCTCGCCGAGCTGCCCTGGCCCTGGGCGCCAGGCCCTGACCGGCAGGAGCGCCTCGCGGCGCGGCGTTGACGCCGCTCACAACCCGGGTCGGATGCCCGGACAGCCGACCGCCGTGGCGAGCCCTCAACGCGTCGCGTTCTGCCGAGGACGGCAGGGTTACGGCTGCGTGGGCCTGGCGGGCGCGATGACGCCCGCGACGGCACCGCGCGCCGGCGGCGAGCCGGGTGTCCTGTCGGTCGGCTCGATAGAATGCGGAGGGTGGCCAACGGCGACGAGAGAGCGACCGCACGGATGCGCCCGCCCAGCCAGGCGCTGCTGCACGACGCCATGCTCACGCTGCAACTGGCGATAGCCGACCTCGACAGTCCCCCGGCCTGGCATCGCCTGCTCGACGTGGCCGCCCGCCACCGCGGGCGGGGCGCCAGAAACGCCCTGCTGATCGCGCGACAGCGACCAGACGCCACCGAACTGGCCACGCATGACCGGTGGCGGGCGCGCGGCGCCCGCGTGCGCCGTGGCGAGCGCGGTCTGATGCTGCTCGCCCCGCTGGACGGCACGGGCGACGCCTTCGACGTCGTCAGGGTCTTCGACGTCGCCCAGACCGACGCGGTGCCCGCACCTCGGCGGCCTTCGCACGACCTGGTGCCGGTCGTGGCGGCGCTCGCCGCGCTGGCCGGTGAGGCCGGGCTGACCGTCCGGTTGCGACAGGGGCTGCACAGCGCGGTGCGGGCGGACAGGGACCGTGTCGAACTCGCCGCCGAGCTGCCGCTGTCGGCCGCAGCAGGCCTGCTGGTCGCTCAGCTGGCCCTGCCCGTGCTGCCTGACGGTCCGGCCCGCAGTGTGCAGGCCTCGGCGGTCGCCCATGTCGTCGCCAGGCGATTCGGGCTGCAGCCGGTCGACGCCCCGGTTCCGCAGCCGCGCCAGTGGGCCGTGGTGCGCGCGGGGACGACCGCAGATCTGCTGATGGAGACCATCGCGGTGATCATCCGCAGCGCTGACGCCGTGACGGCGCGGCTGGAGCGGGCGCTTGCCCGATCGGCCGCCTCGGGCACGGTCCCGACCCAGCGGCCTGGCGGACGGCGCACCCTGCCGCGGCAGCGACCCGCCCCGGTGCTCGACGCCGGACCCGATGCCGACCAGGGCGACCAGGCCGCGCTGTACGCCGTCAACGCCGCCGCGGCGGCCTTCTACGCCAGCAAGCTGGCTCCAAGCCGAGCCGCGGCGGCCTATCTCCGGTCGCGGGGCATCACCGCCGCGGCCGATCCCGACAGCAGCTGGCAGCTCGGCGTCGCCCCGGCCGGGGGCGACGTCCTGCTCCGGCATCTGCGTTCGCTCGGCTTCACCGACCGGGTCATGCTCGACGCCGGCCTGGTCGCCGCCAGTGAGCTGCACGGGCGCGGCTTGTACGACGTGTTCCGCGACCGCCTGGTCTTCCCCGTCCACGCCCCTGACGGCCGGATCGCCGGGTTCACCGGCCGGGACCTGTCGGGGCGCAGCAGAGCCAAGTTCTACAACACGCCCCAGACGCCGATCTTCCACAAGGGCGAGCTGCTCTACGGGCTCGCGCCGCAGCTGCGCGGCCGGCGCACCCCGACCCGGTTCCTCGTCGTGGAAGGGCCGACCGACGCCATCGCCGCGCACCTGGCATACCGCAGCGCCGCCGGGAGCACCGTCGTGGTGGCGCCGGGCGGCACCGCGTTCACGTCGGCGCAGCTCGCGCTGCTTGCCGCCGCGGCGGGTGCCGACACGTCCTTGGTCATGTGCTTCGACGCCGACCCGGCGGGCGTGAAGGCACTGGAGCGGGCCTACCCGCTGGCCATGAGCTGGCCGCACGGCAGGGTCCTGGGCACCGGACCCGAGGGGTTCAAGGACATCGCCGAGCTGCTGGCCGCGCGCGGTGCCCAGGCGGCCGGGCGGGACCTGCTCGCCGCCGAGCGGCCGCTGGCGCTGCTCGGGGTGGAGCGGGCACTGGACCGGGCGTTTCCTGACGGTTTCCACGCCGACTGGCCGGAGGCGCGGGTGCGGGCCAACCGGATCGTCGCGCCGTACCTGCTGGACGCGGTGCGGCATGGCGACGTCGACCTGCTGCTGGCGTCGGTGGCGGCGCGGCTGCGCGTGGCGCCGCACGAGATCAGCCAGGGCGTGGTCCAGCACTTCGAGGACGTACCACCGGAGTCCGGGTCGCGAACCGCCGGGAAAATCACCTCCTGACGATCACCAACCCGCGCGGGGCCAGCCGCGTGTGGGGGGCGGAGGTTTTCACATGGACAGATACGACGGGTTCCACGAGTTCGTGGTGGCCAGGGGCGGCGCGCTGTCGCGTACCGCGTTCCTGCTGGCAGGCGAGCACCACGCGGCCGAGGATCTGGTGCAGACGGCACTGGCCAGGGCGGCCGCGCGGTGGCGGCAGATCGTCGCCCACGGCGAGCCCGAGGCGTACATACGCCGGATCATGGTCAATGAGCGGATCACCTGGTGGCGCCGCCGCCCGGCCCGCCCGGTCGCCGACGTGCCCGAACAGGCGGGCCCGAACGAGCAGCACCGCATCGTGGAGCGGATCGCCGTCGGCCAGGCGCTGGACACGCTGAGCCCGCGCCAGCGCGCGGTCGTGGTGCTGCGCTTCTACGAGGACCTGTCCGAAGCCGACACGGCGGCGGCCATGGGCTGCTCGATCGGCACCGTCAAGAGCCAGACCCACGTGGCGCTGAACCACCTGCGGCGCGCATTGCCGCTGTACGCCGAGCAGGCCGGCCAGTACGCCGACGCCGACGCGGCGATGGCCACGGCCCGCCGGCGCCGGGTACGCCGGGTGGCGGCCACCGCCGCGCTGGTGGTGCTGCCGCTGCTGGCCGCCGCGGCGGTGTTCACGACGCGGCAGGCGTCGCCGCCACCGGCCGTACCCGCCCCGGCCTCACCCTCGCCGACGGCCAGTCCGCTGCCGACCGCACCGGCGGCACCCGCGCTGCCCAAGGCACTCCCGCCGCCCGGACAGGCGCTGCCCAGGCTGCCCGCCGATCGCGGGGTGGGCGAGGGGTCGCTGCTGCGGGCGCAGATGTTCGCCGACGGCGGCACGAACCTGCAGCTGGCCACCGCGTCGGGCTGGTACGGCCTGCGGATCCCGACGAAGGCGCCGAACCTGCTCCTGTCCCCCGGCGGCCGCTGGCTGGCGTGGGGCTACAACGACGGCCGCACGGTGCTGCGGGACCTGACCGGCACGACACAGCGGACGCTGCCCGACTTCCCCATCGCGTTCGCCCCGGGCGACCGGTGGGTGGTGATCCCCGGCTATCCCGCACCGCGTCTGATCTCGCTGTCGGACTTCACGTCGACCCCGATCGAGGCCGCCCGTCGCATGTGGTCCGATCTCTACGGGGTACTGGACACCGGCGAGGTCCTGCTCGGCGATGGTGTGAAGCCGCGTGCGCAGCAGATCGGCCTGGTCGTGCTCGACCCGCGTACCGGCCGGTCCCACCGGGTGCAGGTCGACCTGGCCGCGGTGCTGCACGAGGGGCAGGACGTGCTCGAATTCGACGTGCGTCCTCGGGTGGCACCGATCACCGACCGCTCCGCGGCAGTGCTGGCCCAGGGGCGGTCGGGCTTCACCTGGGTCGAGTTCTCCCTGGTCGACGGCACGGTCCTGAGGCACGTCGAGCAGGCCGCGCAGGCTCCGTCCACGACCGCCCTGCCGGTCGCCTACGTGCGGGACCGCGACCAGCTGTGGCACGACCAGGGCGTACTGCGCCGCACCGGGCCCAGCGGCGACGCTGCGGCGCTCGCCCTGGCACTGGACGGCTTCGCCACGTACCTCGGCGGCTGCCGACGTGAGGTGCCGTACCCGTAGTGACCCGTCCGGGTGGCCGACCGCCGGTGCTGCGGTCGGCCACCCGGGACGACGGGCCGGGCCGCGACGTCACGCCGGGCGGCCTACGACCCCAGCTTCGTCCACTGTCCTTCTGAGACCACCTCGACGGTGCCGTCGACGACCTTGATGGCTGTCTGCTCGTCGATGGCGTAGGCCGGAACGCCGAGGTCGGCGGCCCACCGCTGCGCGTCGGCCAGGGTGTTCGTCGGGAACGCGTCCAGGTGCGGGAAGATCGAGAAGTCGACGACACCCAGCGTGCGGTCGTCCGGCGCGGACGGCCACTCGACGAAGTACGCGCCGATGCGGGGCGTCATCACCATGCTGCCGGCGCTCACGCCCACCCAGACCAGGTCGGGCAGTGACGGCAGCAGCTCGGCCAGCCCGGACTCCCGCATCCAGTGGCACAGGTACGTCGCGTCGCCGCCGTCGACCAGGAGCACGTCGGCCTCCCGCACCCAGGGGACCCAGCGCTGCGCGCCGATGGTGGGCAGCGCGGTGAGTTCGAGGACACCGAGCGAGCCCCAGCCCAGGCCGGACAGGTGCCGCCAGGTGGGCTCGGCGGCCACCATGCCCCGGACCGAGTCGGGACCGCACATCGGGTGTCCCCACTGCGCCGTCGGGACGCACAGGGCCCGGCACTCGGCTATCGGCTTGCCGAGGAGGTCCACGAGCGCCGATTGGATGCTCGGGTTGGTGACCCCGCCCGACGTGAGCAAGAGTTTCAAGATCCCTCCCAGGTCTTACGCGGGCGGCGAACACGCCTTAGACCGGCAGCCGCGCTGGGGCTCAGCGTAGTTCGGCCAGCCGCCGCCGACGCCCTCAGGTCGGCCGGTATTGACAGCCTTGCCGGTGTTGCCCAGACTGCGCAGAAGAAATGTTTGCGCTAACATCCCGAAACATCGATGTCTCGTGCGACTCCACGCGGGACCCCGCCCCATCGACCCAGGAGATCAGCTGTGGACAGAAAGCTCAAGGCCAGACGCTGGGTGGCCCGACTCAGCCTCGCGGTGCTCACCGCCGTCGGCACCGCGGCGGTCGTCGCGTCACCGGCACAAGCCGCCCCCGGCTACGTCTACACCACGTTCAAGGGAGACGCCGCCGCCGACCAGGAACTCTGGGTCTACTCGTCGACCGACGGCACGAACTTCGGCGTGCTGGCCGACACCAACTACCGCGGCCCGTCCGGCGTACTGCGCGATCCCAGCATCATCGCGCACAACGGGCTCTACTACATCGCCTACACCGTCCAGTCGTGGACCACGAACTCGACGTACTTCAACATCGCCTCCAGCCCCGACCTGGTCAACTGGGTCCACGTGGCCAGTGTCGACTCCGGCGTCGCCGGCACCCGGTTCACCTGGGCGCCCGAGTTCTACGTCGAGGACGGCGTCGTCCGGGTCATCGTGAGCATCGCCCAGACGACGTGCTCCGACTGCTTCCGCCCCTACGTCTTCACCGCCCAGAACGCCGCGCTGACCTCCTGGAGCGGACCGGCGCAGATGGGCGGCCTCGGCTTCAACCACATCGACACGTACGTGGTGAAGTCGGGCAGCACCTACCACGCCTTCACCAAGAACGAGACCTCCAAGTACATCGAGCACTGGACCAGCACTGGCCTCACCAGCGGGTGGAGCAGCCAGGGCCAGCTGTGGAGCTCGGGGTACGAGGGACCGGCCGTGCTCCGGATGGGTGACGGCTCCTGGCGCATCTGGATCGACAAGTACACCAACGGCGGCATATGGACCGCCACCAGCGCCAACCTGAACTCCTGGTCGGGCCTCAGCCAGATCAACTGCTCCGGCTGCCGCCACGGCACGATCCTGCCGGTGGCCGACGTGCCCGGCGCCGCCCCCGCCTACCGCGTGACCAACCGCAACAGCGGCAAGGTGCTGGACGTGGTCTCGGCCTCCACCGCGAACAACGCCGAGGTCAAGCAGTGGACCTGGAACAGCGGCGGCAACCAGCGGTGGCAGTTCCAGGACGCGGGCGGCGGCTACTTCCGCATCGTCAACCAGAACAGCGGCAAGTGCCTGGACGTGTCGAGCGCCTCCACCGCCGACGGGGCCAACATCATCCAGTACACCTGCGGCGGCGGCACCAACCAGCAGTGGCAGTGGCAGGCCGCCGGGAGCTACTTCCGGCTCGTGGCCCGGCACAGCGGCAAGTGCCTCGACGTCGTCAACTCCGGCACCGGCGACGGCGCGGACGTCCAGCAGTACACCTGCGGCAGCGGCAACAACCAGCAGTGGAGCCACACCCTGGCCTGAGCCCGGCCCGCAGGTCGCATCCGACCCCATGAACCGGAGCTCGAAACCTAGAGATCGGACATTTCCATGGCACAGATCAATCCACCCGATGTTTACGTAACCATGCCGGTACGGCGCGTGTCGTCGCCGCGTCGGCTGCTGACCCTGCTGACGGTGGCCGCGCTCACCGCGCTGGCCGGCCTCGTCGTCTCCGCGTCGCCGGCCAGCGCCGCCACCCGCCAGTTCCGGGGCATGAACTGGGCCGTGCTGGGCGACAACTTCAGCACCGGCACGCTGGTCGTGCAGGGCCTGAGCCAGTCCGACAGCAACGCGACGGTACGGGCCAAGGCCAACGCCCTCTACGACGACATGGCCGCCACCATGGGCGTCAACACCGTCCGGCTGCCCATCAACACCCACACCGTGGCCAACACGGCCTGGTGGAGCGCCTACCGCGGCGCCATCGACGCGGCCACCGAGCGCGGATTCAAGGTCATCCTCGCCTACTGGGAGGACGGCGCCGCCTCCGGCGGCAAGATCACGAACCTCACCGCCTGGAACGCGATGTGGTCCACGGTCATCAGCGCGTACGCGTCGAACGGCAACGTCTACTTCGAGCCGATGAACGAGCCGCACGGCTACACCTCGGCGGACTGGCGCAACGTCGCGGCGAACTGGCTCGGCGCCCACCCCTCGGCGGTGCCCGGCCGGGTGCTGATCGGCGGCACCGGTTACAGCCAGGACCTGCGCGACGTCTGCAACGACAGCCGCTTCAACGCCACGCTGCTGTCGTTCCACCACTACGCCTTCTTCTACAGCGCCATGACCTACGACGCCTTCCGCAGCCACATCCAGACCCGGCTGGGCAACTGCGCCGCCCGCGCGGTGGCCACCGAGTTCGGCGCCCCGATGGCCACCGGACTCAACTACGGCGACGCGAACAGCACCGACAACTTCGTCCGCCACATCCGCGCCATGGCTCAGGTCATGCGGGACAACCAGATGGGCGGCACCTACTGGCCCGCCCTCGGCGGCAAGCCGACCGGCACCTCCGGTTACGACCACTACTCGATGTTCGCCCTCAGCGGCAGCGGCACCGCCCTCAACCTGACCGTCCGCAACACCTCCGGCGCCGACCGGATCCGGTACGCCTGGGGCGACACCGTCGGCGACACCACCCCGACGCCGACCACGTACTACCGGATCAACGTGCGCCACAGCGGCAAGGCCATGGACGTCCAGGCACCGAACACCGACAACGGGGCGCGCGTCGGGCAGTACACCTACAACGGCAACGCGTGGCAGCAGTGGCAGTTCCAGGACGCCGGCAGCGGCTACTGGCGCATCGTCAGCCGGCACAGCGGAAAGTGCCTCGACGTGGCGAGCGCCTCCACCGCCGACGGAGCCGAGCTCATCCAGTACACCTGCGGCAGCGGCACCAACCAGCAGTTCCAGCTGGTCGCCAACGGCAGCTACCTCGAGCTGCGGCCACGGCACAGCGGCAAGTGCGTGGACGTTCCGGCCGCCTCCACTGCGGACGGTGTGATCCTCAAGCAGTACCCGTGCAACGGCGGCACCAACCAGCAATGGTCCCGCACAGCCGTCTGACCCTCCCTTCGTGACCGCGCCCGCGGGGCGCCATGAGCGGCCGCAGTTTCGGGGAAAGTGCACGAATCAGGTCCAAGATTCCAGCACTTTCCATGAAACTGCGGCAGACATCGACGCTTGGCACTTGTTTGATGTTGTTGAGGTGTGGTGGGATTGGGGGCGCATCTGACGCACGTCTCGGCGGACGTGTGACCGTCATCGACCAAGGAGACGGCATGATCCGCCGCAGGCTCCGCGCGTACGTCGCGCTGCTCACCACCCTCGCCGCGAGCACGACCGCGGTCGCCCTCACCCCCACCGCCGCGACAGCCGCCACGACGTGGACGGTCACCGGGCCCGCCGGAGTGGTCTCCGCGCAGGTCACGCTGGACGGCGGGGTGCTCAGCTTCGGCGCGTCGAGCCGGGGCAGCGCCGTGCTGCTGCCCTCGCCCATCGGCATCGAGACCGCCGCCGCAGACCTCACCCGCAACCTGGCGTTCACCGCGCGCGCCGACCAGTCGGTCACCGAGTCGTACACGATGCCGACCGGCAAGAAGCGCAGCCGGCAGACCACCTACACGCAGACGACGCTGTCGTTCACGGGCACGGGCGGCGCCCGGCTCGACGTCGTGGTGCGGGTGTCCGACGCCGGGGCCGCCTACCGCTACCTGCTGCCCGGCAGCGGCTCGGTCACCGTACGCCGGGAGGCCTCGTCCTGGGCCCTGCCCACCTCGGCACCGGCCTGGCTGGTCCCACCGCACAGCGAGGACCAGGGGGTATGGTTCGAGACGACGGCAGGCGCCGCCGCCTCCGACAACTACGGCGTGCCGGCCCTGTTCGACGTGGGCGGCGTATTCGCCCTGCTCGCCGAGTCCGACCTGGACGGGCGGTACGCGTCGAGCGCGCTGTCGCACCAGGCCGGCTCCGGCACGTACACCACCTCGATCACCGCGGCACCGGTCACCGCGACCCTGCCGCTGGCGACGCCGTGGCGCACCGCGGCGATCGGCGACCTGAAGACGGTCACCGAGTCGACCATCGTCGACGACCTCGCCAGCCCGGCGAAGTTCACCGACACCTCGTGGGTGAAGCCCGGCACGGTGGCCTGGTCCTGGCTGACCGAGCACGCCAGCCCGGCCGACGCCGCCCGGCAGCGGCAGTACGTCGACTTCGCCCAGCGCAACGGCTGGAGCTACGTCCTCATCGACGAGGGCTGGCAGTCGAGCTGGCTGCCGGGCGTGGTCGCCTACGCCCGGGACCGGGGCGTGGGGGTGATCGTCTGGTTCAACTCGGCCGACCTGCAGACCGCCCAGCAGCGCGAGGCGTGGCTGCCACTGGTCAAGAGCTGGGGCGTCGCCGGGGTGAAGATCGACTTCAGCTACCAGTTCACCCAGCCTACGCTGAAGTGGTATGACGCCGTGCTCGCCCGCACGGCCGAGCTGAAGCTGATGGCCAACTTCCACGGCAGCGCCACGCCGCGCGGCATGCAGCGCACCTGGCCCCACGTCATGACGGCGGAGGCCGTCTTCGGCGCCGAGCAGCAGCAGAACCGGGCCGCGCTCAACACGATCCTCCCGTTCACCCGCAACGCCATCGCCAGCATGGACTTCACCCCCGTCACCTTCAGCGTCAACCGCGACACCACCGACGCGCACGAGCTGGCCACCGCGGTCGTCTTCGAGTCGGGCTGGCAGCACGACGCCGACAACCCGGCCAGCTACGAGGCCCGCCCCGAGGCGCTGCGCATCCTCAACCAGCTCCCCACGGCCTGGGACGAGACCCGGCTGCTCGGCGGCCGCCCCAACCGGGAGGCCTACCTCGCCCGGCGCGGCGGCGCGAAGTGGTACGTCGGCGGCGTCTCCGCCCTGGCCGCGAAGACGTTCCAGACCCCGCTCGCCTTCCTCGGCGCCGGCCAGTGGCTCGCCGAGACGGTCCGGGACGGCTCCGGCGGCCTGCTGCGGGAGGTCCGGGTCGTCACCAGCGCGACCACGCTGTCCGTGCCGCTGGCGACCCGGGGCGGCTTCGCCACCGTGCTCTGCCCGTACACCGCCGGGATGCTGAGCTGCGGCACCGGCGACCCGGGCGGCATCCTCAAGGGCCAGGAGTCGGGCATCTGCGCCGACGTCCCCAACAACAGCCAGGCCAACGGCACAGCCGTGGTCCTGTGGGACTGCCACGGCGGCGCGAACCAGAGGTGGACGGTGAACCCGGCGGGCCAGCTGCTCGTCTACGGCACCAAGTGCCTCACCGCCGCCGGGAGCACCGACGGCTCCGCCGTGCAGATCAACGACTGCACCACGGCCACCACCAGGCAGTGGACCGTCAACTCCGACGGATCGGTCGTCAACGCGGCCTCCGGCAAGTGCCTCGACGCGTACGCCAACGGCACGAACAACGGCACCGCCCTGGTCCTGTGGACCTGCAACGGCGGCCCGAACCAGAAGTGGTACCGCAGCAGCACCCCGGCCCTCCTCAAGGGCGTCGCTTCGGGGCGCTGCGTCGACGTGCCCAACAGCAGCCAGGCCAACGGCACCCGGCCCGCGCTGTGGGACTGCCACCCCGCCATGAACCAGACCTGGACCTCCACCGCCGCCAACCAGCTGCGGGTGTTCGACGGCAAGTGCCTTGAGGCGGCCGGCGGTGCCACCGGGGACGGCACCCCGGTGCAGATCTTCGACTGCAACGGCTCGACCGGGCAGCAGTGGCGGGTCCGCTCCAACGGCTGGGTCGTCGGCGTCGCCTCCGGCAAGTGCCTGGACGCGTACGACAACGGCACGGCCAACGGCACCCAGCTGATCCTGTGGCCCTGCGGGCCCGGCGGCAACCAGAAATGGGGCCGCGCCTGACGGTCGGAGCGTCGGCGCCGAAATGGACCGGCCGGTTGTCAGCGTCGGCTGATACGGTCGCGGCCTTGCCTGACATCAGGAACAGGAGCCGAGTTTCATGCCATCCGACGGCGAGGTGCAGACCCTCGTGCCGCTGACCAACGATCTGATCGCGGCCGTGCTGAGCACCCGCGGCTACAACTTCAGCACCGACGACGACGGCGACATCGGCGGAGTGTGGAACGACAACGTCGTCTACTTCCTGCGGCAGGGCGCGACCGGCGAGGCCCTCCAGGTGCGGACCATCGTGGCGACCGGTTTCACGGTCGACGACGTGCCCCGGCTGTACGCGTTCTGCAACGAGTGGAACCACGACCGGCTGTGGCCCAAGGCGTACGTGCACGTCAACGACGACGGCACGGCCCGGGTCGTCGGCGAGGTCATGGCCGACCTCTCCCGCGGCGTGTCGCATCCGCAACTGGACCAGATCATCCGGTGCGGGATCTCCACCGGCAGCCAGCTCGCCGAGGCCGCCGCGGAGCTGGCGGCGTGACCGAGCACCGCTTCCAGGTCGATCTGCGCGGCGTCGTCGACCTGCTCAGCCACCACCTGTACGCGAGCCCGCGCGTCTACGTCCGCGAGCTGCTGCAGAACGCCGCCGACGCGATCACGGCGCGGCGCGTCCAGGACCCCGGCGCCCCCGCGGGCCGGGTGGTCATCGAGCCGCTGCCCGACGGTGCGCTGCGCGTGACCGACAACGGCATCGGCCTGACCGAGGAGGAGGTGCACACGTTCCTCGCCAGCGTCGGCCGCACGTCCAAACGCGACGACCTGGGCTTCGCCCGGCAGGACTTCCTCGGCCAGTTCGGCATCGGGCTGCTGTCGTGCTTCATGGTGGCCGACGCCATCGAGGTGGTGTCCCGCTCGGCCAAGGGCGGGCCCGCGGTGCGCTGGACCGGCTTCGCCGAGGGGCGGTACAGCGTCGACGCCGCCGACGGCGGCGCCGACATCGGCACCACGGTCACGCTGCGCCCGCGCCCCGGTGCCGGGCACTGGCTCACCGCGACGGCGGTGCGCGAGCTCGCGTCGTCGTACGGTCAGCTGCTCGACGTCGAGGTGACGGTGGGCGGCGCGCGGATCACGGAGCCGCAGGCTCCGTGGGAGGTGGCCCACGACGATCCCGAGGTCCGCCGAACGGCGCTGCTCGACTACGGCGCCCGGGTGCTCGGCAGCCGCCCGATGGAGGTCATCGACCTGAACGTGCCCGAGGCGGGCCTGCGCGGCGTCGGTTTCGTGCTCGCCTCCCCGGCGGCGGTGGGCCAGGGCGGGCACCGCGTCTACCTCAAGCGGATGCTGCTCAGCGAGGACACCTCGAAGCTGGTGCCCGAGTGGGCGTTCTTCGTCCGGTGCGTGGTCGACACGAGCATGCTGCGCCCGACCGCCAGCCGCGAGTCGCTGTACGAGGACGACCTGCTCTCCTCGGTCCGCGAGGCGCTCGGCGGGCAGATCCGCGACTGGCTGCTCGACCTGTCGGTCAACGACCCGGACCGGCTGTCCAGGTTCCTTCGCGTGCACCATCTCGGCGTCAAGGCCCTCGCCGTCCGCGATGACGAGATGCTGCGCCTGGTCGACGCGTGGCTGCCGTTCGAGACGAGCCACGGCACGATGGCGCTGCGCACGTTCCGCCAGGGCCGGTCGATGATCCGGTACGTCGAGACCGTCGACGAGTTCCGGTCGCTGGCCGCGATCGCGAGCGCGGCCGGGACGCCGATCGTCAACGCCGGCTACGCCTACGACACCCAGATCCTGGAGCGGCTGTCCCACGTGGAGCCGCAGGCGCGGGTGCGCCGGCTCGACCCGGGTGAGCTGGCCGCCAAGCTGGAGCCGCTCCCGCCGGGCCAGTCGGAGGCGGTCGCGCCGTTCCTGGAGACCGCCCGCGCCGTGCTGCGCGAGCTGGACTGCGTGCCGCTGATCCGCCAGTTCGACCCGGTGACCATGCCCGCCCTGTACGTGGTCAGCCAGCAGGCCCGCACCCAGGACACGGTGCGGCGCAGCATCGACGCCGCCGACGAGCTGTGGTCCGACGTGCTGTCGGCGTTCGACGAAGTGACGGTGGAGCACCGGCCGGAGCTGGTGCTCAACTGGCGGCACCCGCTGATCCGCAAGCTGGCGTCGTACCCGCCCGGCCCGGCACTGCGGCACGCGGTGGAGGCGCTGTACGGGCAGGCGCTGCTGGCCGGGCACCACCCGCTGCGCGCGGTCGACACCGCCGCGCTGAACCGCTCGTTCCTTTCCCTGCTCGACCGCGCCTTTCCTACGGAGAACGCATGACCAGCCTGCCCGACCTGCGCGACGCCCTCGACGAGGCCGAAGCGATGCCGTACGGCGACGGCAAGATCGCCGAGCTGGAGCGCATCGCCGCGCACGCCGACGCCGCCGGCGACGTCCGGCTGGGCTACGACGCCCGCATCGAGCTGATCGAGACGTACGGCAACCACACCGAGCGGTGGCGTTTGCTGCCGGCGTTCGGCTGGTGCCTGGCCGCGTTCGACCGCGATCCGTCCATGTTCGACGACGGCGACGCCGAGCTGCTGCGCTGGTTCCACAAGTGGGCGGTGGCGACGCTGCGCAACACGCCCCGGGTCGGCCTGGCGCAGACCGTCGCCGCGCTGGACGACATGGAGCGGCGCTTCCGCGCCGGCGGCCACAGCCTGCAGGCGGTCTACAACCTGCGCTGCCGCATCGCCGACCACCTCGGCGACCAGGCCGAGGCCCGCCGCTGGTTCGACCAGTGGCGCACGGCCGAGCGCGACGAGAACAGCGACTGCGCCGGCTGCGACCCGTCGCGGCAGGCCGACCTGCTCGCCGGGTGGGGCGAGTGGGAGCGGGCGCTGGACACCGTCGAGCCGGTGCTGACTGGGGTGCTCGGCTGCGCCGAGCAGCCGGAGAAGGCACTGGTCGTGGCGCAGATGGCGTACCTGCGGCTAGGCCGCTACGACGAGGCGGCGCGGGCGCACGTGCGCTCGTACCGGGTGCACCGGCACGAGCGCGACGCGTTCCCGTTCCTGGGTGAGCACATCCGCTTCTGCGCGCTGACCGGCCACACCGAGCGTGGGCTCGACATCCTCGCCGAGCACCTGAGCTGGCTGGACCGGCCCTACGACGAGGCGTCGGCGATGGACTTCGCGGCGGCGGGGGCGCTGGTCTGCCGGCTCGCGGGCGACACCGACCGCGTCATACACCGGCCGTCCTTCGACAGCCGGGCCGAAGCCGACCTGACCGTGGCGCAGCTCGGCGCCGACCTGGCGGCGCAGGCGCGCGAGATCGCGGACCGGTTCGACGCCCGCAACGGCACCGACCACCAGTCGCGCCGGATCGCCGAGCTGCTGGCGCAGACGCCGATCACCGACGGGGTCGAGCTGCCGCCGGACCGGCCGGCCTCGACCTGGGACGCGGAGGCCGGGCTGCCGCCGGAGGGCCGCGAGGAGCTGGTCGAGCCGCTGAGCGTGCAGGCCGTCACCGCGGTCCTGGACGACCGCGGGGACCGCTACCGCGTCGACGAGGACGGCACGGTCAGCGGCCAGTGGGGCGACGGCATGTTCACGTTCGACCGGGCGGGCGAGCGCGGCGAGGTCCTGGTCGTGCGGGTGGTCGCCGAGCGGACGCTGCCCGCCGACCGGCTCATGGAGGCTTACGCGTTCTGCAACGCCTGGAACCACGACCGGGTGCTGCCGAAGGCGTACGTGCACGACACCGGCAGGGGTGAGCTGCTCCTGGCCGGTGAGACCATCACCGATCTGGAGCACGGCGTGGCCGCGCCCCAGCTGGCGGTGCTCCTGCACGGGGCGATCATGACCGGGGTGCAGTTCGCTGCCGAGGCGGCCGAGCTGCCCTGACGGCTGCGGTCCGACCGGCCCGGTGCGGCGTTCCCGCCGCACCGGGCCGGTCGGCGGCACGGCGTCGGTGAGGTGTCCAACGCTGTCCAAGCACGGCGGATTTCGCGGCTCCGTGGATGCACCATCGCGCTCATGAATGCTCGCTTCCCCTTGCGCCTGCTCGGCGTGGCCACGGCGGTCGTGGTCACCGCCGCCGTCGCGGCCGGGCCGGCCGTCGCGGCCACGCCGCTGCCCACGCCCGGGACACCGGTCGCCACCCAGGTCACCCAGGTCAGCATCACGATCACCTGGGCCGCGTCCGCCGGCCCGGTGCAGGACTACACCGTCCAGGTCATCGACGGCCCGCTGGTCCCCTGGTACGACCTGGCCCACAGCGCGACCACGTCGTTCACCCACACCGGGCTCACCCCCGACAAGGTGTACGAGTACCGCGTCATCGCCAACGCCCGGGCCGGCTCGGGCTACACCGCGAGCAGCCCGTCGGCCTACATCTTCGTGACCACGGCCCCGCTGCCCGATGCGGTCCCGCCGACCAAGCCGGCCACGCCGATCGCGCACTCGGTGAGCACGATCGCCGCGGCGATCAACACCAACGGCTCCACCGACAACAACCGCGTCGCCGGATACTGGGTGCAGCGACAGGTCAACGGCGTGTGGACGGACTGGGCCACGAACAACATCGGCACCATCTACCTCTACAACCTGACACCGAGCACGACGTACACGGTGGTGGTGATCGCCTTCGACCCCAACGGCAACCGGTCGGTGCGCTCCGACCCGGTCACGTTCACCACCAGGGCGCTGCAGCCCGCACCGACCTGCCGGCCCTCCATCATCAGCTACGGCACGCAGCTCACGGTGACGGTGACCGTGGAGAACATGACGGCGGCGACGGTGCTGCAGAACTGGACGGTCACGTTCACGCTGCCGACCGCGCAGACGGTGCTCGGCGCCTTCAACGCGACCGTGACCCGGACGGGCGAGCAGGCGACGGCGACCCCGGCGTTCTACATCGCCACCATCAAGCCGGGCGGGTCCGCCACCTTCGGCTTCAGCGTGGCGACGCCCACCGGATCGCCGCTGCCGAGCAACTTCGCGCTCAACGGCACGACCGCCTGCACCGCGGCCTGACCCGGCGCGGTCCGGCCCCGCGGCGGTCGGGCGGACGGGGCGGGTCCGCCCGGTCCGCCCGACCGAGGCGGGCCGGGCACCGGGCTGATCTATCGTGTTCGACATGTTCGTGAAGGTGTGCGGGGTCCGGACCGAGGCCGACGTCGCGACGGTGGTCGCCGCCGGGGCAGACGCGGTCGGGTTCGTGCTGACCGACAGTGTCCGCCGGGTCGACCCCGGCCAGGCCAGGCTCCTCACGGCCGGGGTCCCGCCGGCGGTGCTCACGGTCGGCGTCGTCCACGGCGTCGCGGCCGCCGAGGCGGCCCGGCTCGCCGTCGCGGCCGGGGTCCGGGCCCTGCAGCTGCACGGGGACTACTCGCGGTCGGCGTTCGAGGAGCTGGCCGGGCTGCCCTTCCAGCTGATCCGGGCGACGACCCTGCGCGCCGACACCGACGTGCGGGTCGGCGCGTACGGCGAGGAGCTGCTGCTGCTCGACTCGCCGGTCGCGGGGTCCGGCGAGCGCTGGGACCTGTCGCTGCTCGGCGCGGCCCCGCCGCAGGGCAGGTGGCTGCTCGCGGGCGGTCTGAGCCCGGACAACGTCGCCGACGCGATCGTCGCGGCCCGGCCGTGGGGCGTGGACGTCTCCAGCGGAGTCGAGGCGTCGCGGGGTGTGAAGGACCACGACCTGATCCGCCGGTTCGTCGCGACGGCCCGGTCGGCCGCTCCGCAATAAACCGGGTGGCAGCGGGCAGGGCGGCCGTCGTAGCATCGGCGGGCCGGGTCGGCTCCCAGGTGCGCTTCCTTCTCTCCCACTTCTTGGACCGAAATTAGCGTTCCGACTCACCGACCCGGCTTTTCCGCGCCGATGCCCGGCGTGCCCTCGGCAGCCGGAGGATTCTGCATGGACGCGCTCGCCACCGTCACGCTGCGCCGTGCGGGTGTGGTCGCGCTGCCCGCGCCGACCGGGTCCGGGCCCGCGGTGGACGGCGCGGCATGGGTGCGCGCGTTCGAGGTCGACCTCGCCGCCCGGGGCTGGCTGCTGGCCGCGCCGCTGCGGGACCGGTTCGTCCAGCTGGACGCGGCGACCCGGGTGCGCTGGGCCGACTGGGTGTGCGCGGTGGCCGACGAGGCCGTCGGCGCCGACCGTACGCACGTTCCGCTGTTCCGCAGCTTCCCCGACATCCCGGCCGAGCCCGACGCGCTGTTCGTCGACCGGCTGCTGGTGCACTTCTTCCAGGCGGACGCGGCACCGTGCGTGCTGTGCGGCACCGCCGGCTCGGTCCGGATGCTCGATCCGTGCGGGCATGCCGTCTGCCAGGAGTGCTTCGATCCCGCCGAATTCTCCGCCTGCGCGGTCTGCGGACGACGGCTCACCTCGATCAGCCCGTACGTGCTGGTCACGGAGCCCGATCCCGCCACGGCCGGGGAACCGCTGCGGCTGCGGCTCATCACCGTGGACGAGGACTCGGACACCACCGCGGTGCGGCTGCGCGACGACCTCGTCGCCCGGACCAGCGCCCTGGGCACGGCGGACCTGGCCGACCTGTTCACTCTGGTGGCGGCGACCGCGCCGGGCCGGCTGGACTGGCTGCCCGAGCAGGTTCCGGCCCGCGAGACCCTGGCCGCGGTCGTCGCGTGGGCGCTGCACGCGAGCACGCTCACCGGCTCGTACCCGCAGGTGCTGGCTGAGGCGGCGGCGCGCTGGTCGACCGTCACCGACATCGCCCGGACGCTGTGGGCGTACTCCGGCGGCGACGCCGGTCTGGTGCTGCCCCGCAAGCCGGAGGCGGACGGGCCGCTGGAGGCGTACCGCCCGGCGGACGAGCCGCGGCTCACCGTGGCCGCGCCGAGGGTGCGGGCGCTGCCGCGACCGCTGCGCCGGGCCGTGCTGACCCGCGTCGAGAGGCTCGACCCGGCCACGGCCGCCGAGGACATGGCCCGCCATCCGGTGGTGTGGAAGCGGCTGGCCGAGCGGCTGCACCCGTACGAGCACGTCGCCGCGCACCCGCAGGCGGCGGCGGTGTTCGCGACCCTGCGCGCGACGCGCGCCCCGGCCGCGAGCCCGCTCGGGCTCGCCGTCATCGCGTCGGCCGCGCGCCGCCCCGAGCGGTTCGTCCTGTCCGAGCACCCCGACGGCACGGTGTCGGTGCGCGTGCGCACGTTCGCCGCGCTGGTCGAGGAGGCCGTGGCCGACGGCGACGCGTCGGCCGCAGCGGGGCTGCTGGCGCAGCGACCCGGGGACCTCTGGCGGCGGGCCGACCACCTGCTGCGCCTGGCCGGCGACGGCGCCGCGACGCGGCGCACGGTCGTCGAGGCGCTGGCGCACACGGCGGCCCGGGTGTCGCCGAACGTGCTGGCGGCGGCCGCCAGCGCGCTGCACGGCCGCGATGCCACCAAGGCCGTCATCACCGAGGCGGCCGCAGCGGTGTCCGCACCCGGGCCGGTCGCGGCGGCGGTCGGCGCCGCCGGTACGGCCGAGGTCGGCGTGATCGGCGCCGCGCTGCGCCGGGCCTTCGGTGTCGTCGTGCGTACCCCCGTCCGGTCCGCACCGCCCTCAGCCGCACGCGGACCGGAGATCGGCACGCCGCGGCGCACGTTCTTCCCCAAGGGCGACGTGGTGCGCACCTGGACCGCGCCGGAGCAGCGCGTCCCGCTGCCCGCCGACGTGATCACCCAGGTCCGCGCGATCGCGGACACCGAGCTGGCCGCCCGCGCCCGGGGGCTCGACCGGTTCGACGCCGCCGTGCTGGACGCCGCGCTGGCGGGCGTACCGGCGCCGACCCGTGAGCGCGCCGGGTCCGCGCAGCTGGCCGGCTGGCCGCGGGGCAGCGTTCGTACGCTCGCCGACGCGGCGGTGCTGCGGCTGTTCCTGCACTGGGTCGACAGCCGTAAGCACCGGGTCGACCTCGACCTGTCCTGCGGCTTCTACGACGAGCAGTGGGCCCCGGTCGGCTACTGCGACTTCACCCGCCTGCGGTTCAAGCACACCGCCGCGGTCCACTCCGGTGACCTCACCTCCGCCCCGGCGCCGCTGGGCGCCACCGAGTACCTCGACCTGCACCGGGACGCGCTCATCGGGGCGGGCGTCCGCTGGGCCGTGCCGGTGGTGCTGAGCTACAACGACGTGCCGTTCGAGCTGCTCGACGCCGCGTTCGCCGGGTTCTCGCTGCCGGTCCAGGGCAGCCGCCGCTTCGACGCGGCGCGGGTCATGCAGAAGTTCGGCCTGCGCGGCGACGCGAAGTCGCTGGCACCGCTGATCCTCGACGTCGCCGCGGGCGAGGTGATGTGGATCGACGTGAGCCTGTCCACCAAGGGGTACGGCCACAGCATCGGTGCGCACAGCGCCCGGCTCGGCCGCGTCGCCGCCGACGTGTGGGAGCACTTCCGCGGCGGCAGCCGCGCGTCCCTGCTCGACGTCGCGGCCTGGCACGCCGCGGCCCGCGCCGACCGCGTATACGTGGTGCACGCCGACGGCACCGCCACCGCCGTCGAGGCCGCCGATCCGGCCGCGGCGGTCGCCGCGATCCGCGCGGCGGCGGCCGCGCCGACCGGCGGCGCCGCACCCGAGACCCTGGGCCGCGTGTTCGCCGCCACGCAGGACGCGGGACGGCTGGCGGCGATCGCGGGCGGCGAGGTGGCGGAAGGCTCGGCGGCGCTGCTCGTCGACGGCGAGCCCGGCACGCGCTGGCACCGCATCACCGCTGCCGACCTGCTGGCGGGCCTGCCGGCGCGGCCGAACGCGGATACGCCGTCTGCCTGAGGCCCCGTCGCCGCGCGGGGTGCCCCGGCGGTGGTGCTCACACCGGCGCCAAAGCACTGGACGGATGAGGCTCGGGCTTGTAGCTTGCAGCTGACCGTGACATCGCCCGAGGAGGTGAGACCCATGAACGCTGTACCGATGTGGGTGCTCCCCCTTGCCGTCACGGCCGGGCGACTGACGTAGGTGTCGCCGGGAGCGCCGCCGACAAGGCCTCCCGAAAGGCAACACCCATGCACTCTCCACAGGTCACCACCGAGCGGTCCGCAACCGATGCGCTCGGACGCGACCCCTTCCACGCGCTCCCGGCGCCTGGACTCCCCGCTGACAGCACGCCCCCCGCGTTCGACGTGATCATCGTCGGGTGCGGGCCGACCGGCGCGATGCTCGCCGCCGAACTGCGGCTGCACGACGTGCGGGTGCTCGTGCTGGAGCAGGAGACCGAGCCCGCGTCGTTCGTCCGCATCGTCGGTCTGCACATCCGCAGCATCGAGCTGATGGCGATGCGCGGGCTGCTGGAGCGCCTCCTCGAACACGGAAGGCGGCGCCCGGCCAGCGCCTTCTTCGCCGCCATCGAGAAGCCCGCGCCCGCGGACCTGGACTCGCCGTACGCCTATCTGCTGGGCATTCCGCAGCCGGTCATCGTGCAGCAGCTCGAAGACCATGCGACCGCGCTGGGTGCGCAGGTCCGGCACGGCTGCGCGGTGGCCGGTCTGGAGCAGGACGACGAGGGCGTGACCATCGAGCTGGCCGACGGGCAGCGGCTGCGCTCGCGGTACCTGGTCGGCTGCGACGGCGCACGCAGCACGGTGCGCAAACTGCTCGGCGTCGACTTCCCCGGCGAGCCCTCGCGCAACGACACGCTGATGGGCGAGATGCAAGCGGGGGCACCGCCGGAGGAGATCGCCGCCAAGGTCGCCGAGGTGCGCGAGACCGACAAGCGCTTCATCCTCACCCCCTTCGGCCCGGACGTCTACCGGGTCATCATCCCCGCTGCCGGGGTCAGCGATCGCGCGCAGCCGCCCACGATCGAGGACTTCCGGCACCAGTTGCGGGTCGTCGCCGGAACGGACTTCGGCGTCCACTCCCCGCGCTGGCTGTCCCGCTTCGGGGACGCCACCCGGTTGGCCGAGCGCTACCGGGTCGGGCGGGTGCTGCTGGCCGGCGACGCGGCGCACATCCATCCGCCCATCGGCGGGCAGGGGCTCAACCTGGGCGTCCAGGACGCGTTCAACCTCGGCTGGAAACTGGCCGCGCAGGTACGCGGCTGGGCACCGGACTCCCTGCTGGACACCTACCAGGCCGAACGTCAGCCGGTCGCCGCGGCCGTGCTCGACAACACCCGCGCCCAGCTGGAACTGCTGTCCACCGAACCGGGCCCGCAGGCGGTGCGCAGGCTGCTCACCGAACTGATGGACTTCGACGTGGTCAACCGCCACCTGCTGGAGAAGATCACCGCCATCGGCGTCCGCTACGACCTCGGGGCCGGCCACGACCTGCTCGGCCGCCGCCTGCCCGACCTCGATGTCGAACCGGGCAACCTCTACGGTCTGCTGCACCACGGCCGCGGCATGCTGCTGGACCGCACGAAGCGGCTGACCGTCGGCGGCTGGGCGGACCGGGTCGACTACCTCGGGGACGCCACCGCGGCACTGGACGCTGCATGCGTGCTGCTGCGCCCCGACGGCCATGTCGCCTGGATCGGCGACGACCAGCAGGACCTGGACGACCATCTCTCCCGCTGGTTCGGCAAGCCCGCCGACTGATCTCGCTCGAACCGAGAAGCCGCGTCGGCATGGCGGTTTCCGCCATGCCGACGTTCTCCGCTCGACGGGCTGGGGCCAAGCCATCGGCGGGAACTGCTCAGCCCGCTGCTACGGTGCCAGGATGATCACGGAGCGGACGGTACTGGGCGCCTACTTCCACGGCACGGATGAGGCGTACCGGGTCGACGCCAGGGCCGCCGGCCTGCTCACCCACGTCTTCTACGCGTTCGCCACGATCGAGGACGGGCAGCCGGTGCTGCCGTCGCGGGCGCCCGAGCACCTCGCGACCCTGGCCGAGCTCAAGCGGGCCAACCCCCGCCTGCGCGTCGTGCTCTCCGTCGGCGGCTGGGGCGCCGACGGCTTCTCCGACGCGGCGCTCACGCCCGGCTCGCGGGCCGCGTTCGCGGCCCGGTGCCTGGATCTGGCGGTGGACTTCGACGGGTTGGACCTGGACTGGGAGTTCCCCGTCGCGGGCGGCCCGGCCGAGGTGGTCCACCGGCCCGAGGACCGCGCCAACCTCACCCTGCTGGCGCGGGAGCTGCGTCGCGAGCTGGGCCCGGACCGGCTGCTGACCGCCGCCCTTCCGGCCGGTCGGCTGCAGGCAGCGGGCCCGTACGACCCGGCGGACAGTTACGAGCTCGCCGCACTCGCCGAGGTCCTGGACTTCGTCAACCTGATGACCTACGACTTCGGGACCGGCTTCTCGCCGGTCGCCACGTTCAACGCGCCGCTGGCCGAGGTGGCGCAGGATCCGCTCGCGCCTGAACTGCGGCGCTGGAACCACGTCACCGGTGCGGTCGAGTACTTCGAGAGCCACGGGGTGCCCCGGGACAAGCTCGTGCTCGGCGTGCCCTTCTACGGCCGCGGCTTCCATGTCGCCGCAGCCGGTGAGCAGGCCGGGCTGTACCAACCGCAGGTCGGCGACTATTACGCCGGCGACTGGCGCGACATCCGGCGCGACCTGCTGGCGGATCCGGCCTGGCAGGTCCACCGCCATCCGGTGGCCCGCTCGCCGTGGCTGTTCCATCCCGGCACCCAGACGTTCGTGAGCTACGAGGACGCCGACTCCATCCAGGAGCGATCCGCGTACGCCGCACGCGCCGGCCTGCGCGGCGCGTTCACCTGGCACCTGGCCGGTGACGACGACGAGAACACGCTGCTCGCCGCGATGACCCGCCCGTTCCAGCCCTGAACTCCGTGTACCTGCCGCTGACGATCGACGTCCTGCGTGTCACCGGCGGGGCGATCGCCGAGATCGTGACGTTCCACAGCGACCGTTTCCCCCGGCTCGGGCTGCCGGAGTTCCTACCGGCCGACGGCAGCTGACGGCCGTAGACTGGCTCGCCATGGACGACCTGACCCTGGACCGGTTGATCGCGGACACCCTGGTCGAGGAGTATGACTGGGACGAGGAGCAGGCCGAGGAGGCCGTGGCCGCATGGCGGGACAGCAGGTCGGACGGCGGCTGGGACGCTGATGCCATCGCGGAGAGCATCCACCGGGCGCGGGACGACGACGAGGATTTCTGACCGGCCCATGGGCTCGCCCGCGGCCGCCGTACCGGATCATGGTGTTTGCGGTGGTGGTGCGGCGCCCGCGGGTGCGCCTGTGGGTGCGCCGACCCCGGGCTCTAACTCGTCGCCCGAGCGCGGACGTGGTGTGGTCGGCTTCGCGGCTGTTCTGGCGAGTGCCATCGCCAGCACCAGCCCGGTCAGCAGGCCGACGCCGTGCGGGTCGCCCAGGCCGACCATCACCAGCGCACCCGTGACCACGGCCGCGGCCAGACCCCACCGGCCGACCCTACCGGCCCGGGTTGCCATGAACACGGCGACCGCCAGCGCGCCCGCGATGGTTCCGGCGGTCGGCCCGGCTGCGGCGAGCACCGCCAAGTACACCGTGAAGTGGAACCCGTAGAGGCGGGAGGCCATGGCCGGTGGCGAGCTGTCGCGCCAGGTGAGGACGGCGAGTGCGCCGATCAGGGCGGCGACGGCGTCGGAGGAGCCGCCGCCGGTGCCGGACGGGTCGAGCAGCAGCGCGAACGCCACGCCCGCCAGGCCGCCCGCCAGAAAGAGCAGCAGCCAGCGGACCTGGCCGAGGCGCCGCTCCACCGCCACGCCCACCAGCAGCAGGCCCAGGGTGTTGTACAGGTACTGGCCCCACCCCGACGGCTGCACGAGCAGCGGCGACAGCAGCCGCCACCACTGCCCGTCGCGGATCAGGGCGGCGTCTCGGTGCAGCAGGTCGACCACCGCCGGTTCCGCGAGCTGCGCAGCGAAGGTCGCCGTGGTGAGCAGGGCAATCGCGGCGGTCAGCGGCCCGGCGCGAAACGCCCGTACCGCAACGGCCATTTGGGCACCAGGGACTGTCATGGCGCTCATGGTGGCGCACCCGGGCCAGTCGCGGCGGCCCGCTTCAGGGCATCAGGCTGTCAGTGCCTTCGCCTTGAGGGCTTCAAACTCGGCCTGGGTGACAGCACCGCTGTCGAGCAGCGCCTTCGCCTGTGCGATCTGGTCGGCGGGGGATGCGCCGGTGCCGACCGCTGCGCGGATCTGGGCGTCCATCTGCTGCTTCATGGCCTGCTGCTGCTTCAGGTTCCGCTCGGCCATGCCCCGGCCGCGCACGATCAGGTAGAGCAGGACGCCCAGGTACGGCAGCACGATGACCAGGATGATCCACAGTGCCTTGGCCCAGCCTGACGTCTCGTGGTCGCGGAAGAGGTCGGAGAAGACGATGACCAGAAGCCAGAACCAGATCACGAACAGGAAGAACTCCAACATCCACAGCAGGACGTCGCCGTTGCCGACAGAAGACTCCGCCAAGTTCATCATGTGCATCCTCGACGTCACGGGTGGCGCAGTGCGCTGGTACCTCTGCGTGCCACGCTATGGCACACTCGTCGGGCCCGATGCCGGAACGCGAAAACGGGTACCTTCCCGGACGCGACCAGGGCTACCATCCTCCGACGTGACGATCGAGACCGGTACATTGCTCGGCCGGATCCCCTACGCCCGAGTCGGCCGCGACGATCAGCCCATCCTCGTACTCGCCGGGGGCCAGGCCTTCATGCAGCGGCCGACACCGCAGCGCATCGCGCGGGACGCCGGCCGGGTCGCCGCGGTGCTGCCGCCCGACCGCGGCTTCATCCTGCTCGGCTACGACCCGGCGCCGGGCGAGAGCCACAGCCTCGCGACGATCGTCGCCGACGTGGCCGCCATCATCGGCGAGCTCGGGGCGCCGGTGCAGCTCGTCGGCGTCTCGTACGGCGGCATCGTCGCCCTGCGCGTCGCCGCCGACCACCCGGACCTGGTCTCGGAGCTGGTACTGCTGGCCAGCGCGCACCGGTTCTCACCGGAAGGATCGCAGCTGGTACGCCGCCAGCTCGACCTCGCGGCGGACGGGGACTTCGCCGCGCTGGGGGCGGACTTCGTCGGCATGTTCCGCCGCCCCTGGCTGAACTGGCTGCTCCGTCTTCGGCTGCGCACCCGCCGTGGTCGCGCCGCGGAAGGCATGAACGATCCTCAGGTCATCGTGCGCGGACTGCGCGCGGTGCTCGACTCACCCGTCGACGAGGCGTCGCTGTCCCTGGTCTCGGCACGGACTCTGATCGTCAGCGGCACGCACGACCAGGTGTTCGGCCGGGAGCCGGAGCGTACGGCCGCCCTCCTGCCGCACGCGTCGCTCGTCCAGTTCCCCGGTGAGACGCACATGGTCCCGGTCGAGCGTAGGCGCGCGGTCGCGATGCACACGCGCGCGCTGCTGACGTCCCGGAGCCGATGAGGAACGCGCCGGTCAGCCGGGCGCCTTGAACACCGACTCGGTGATGTCACCGGCCCCGACGCGAGTGGCCAGGCAGTACAGCAGCCAGGTGTCCTTGTCGACCTGGACCGGCCAGGCCTGGCGCTCCCAGCCCGTGGTCGTGGCACCCTCGCGGGTCCGCTGCGCCATGGTCTGCGCGGAGCAGAGGGCCGCGACATCGTCCCGGTTCATGAGCTCGTCCTGGCGGACGAACTCCGCCCCGGCCGGCAGCGGCGCCACGACGAACGTCTCCCAGCCGTGCGGCCCGTCGCAGGGTTGCCGCTTCGGCCGGTGCGCCGTGCCGCCCGTCCTGACCAGACCGCCCCAGCACTCGGGTGCGGGCGGGCAGGCGGCCGCGCCGCACGCCACGTAGCCGGCGGGCACCTGCTGCCCGGTGCCGACCTCGTCCGGCGCCGACCACGGGGGGAAGACGTCCGAGCCCCACACCGTCCAGGCGGTCACCCCGCCGCCCGTGAGGAGCACGAACGCCGCCGCAGCCGCGACGAGCAAAGGAGCCCGGCGGCGCACGGCGATCGCGCTGGACTCATCGCCCGGACCGGTGACGGCGATCGCGACGGGGGGCCTGGCCGCGGCATGCGCCTCGGCCGGCGCCCCGCTCAGCACGCCGTCGGCGGCCGCGGCCAGGGCGGCGGCGGACGGCCAGCGCTGCCCGGGGTCGACCGCGAGGGCCCGTTCCACCAGGGCGGCCACGGGCGCCGGAACATCGGGGCCCAGCGGGGGCGGCGGCTGCGCCACCCGCTGCATGGCGACCGCGAACGGATTGTCGCCGGTGAACGGGCGCCGTCCGGCCAGGCACTCGTACGCCACGACGCCGAGCGCGTAGACGTCGCTGCGCGCGTCGGCGGGGTGGCCGAGCACCTGCTCCGGAGCGAGGTAGGACGGTGTGCCGAGGATGCCGCCGGGTGTGGTGAGCGAGGTGCTGTCCTGCCCGCGGGCGATGCCGAAGTCCGTGAGGACGATGCTGCCGTCGAGCCGCACCAGCAGGTTGCCGGGTTTGACGTCGCGGTGCACGATGCCCTGGTCGTGTACGGCCTGCAGCGCCTGGGCGGTCTGCGCGACGATGGCCAGGGTGGACTCGGCGGTCAACCGCCCGTGCCGGCCGAGGGTCTGCGACAGCGACTCGCCCTCGATGTGCTCCATCACCAGGTATGCGCCGTCGGCGTCGCCGTGGTAGTCGTGGATGGTGACCACGCTGCGGTGGCGGACCCCGGCCATCGCGCGCGCCTCGGCGAGGAACCGGCGGATGAACCCGGGGTCGGCGAGCAGTGCGGGCAGCACGGTCTTCACCGCGACGACCCGGCCGAGCACCGTGTCGGTCGCCCGCCAGACCTCCCCCATGCCGCCGGCGCCGATCCGGTCGTCCAACCGGTAGCGTCCGCCGAGCAGCGCTCCTGGACTGTGCATGGCCTGTCTCGCTTCTCGCCTTGATCGGTTGGACCGGCCGACGATAGCGTCGGACCCCGACACTCCGACGCCGTGGTCGCATAGTGGGAACGGGTCAGCGCAGGTCGACCAGGACCCGCTCGGCGAGGTCGACGGCCAGCGCGCGCGGATCGCCGCCGCGCAGCTTCCGGCCGGCGAGGCCGAGGTTGACGATCAGCAGGTCCTGGTCGACGGCGACCATGAGCTTCGAACCCTGCTCGTACCACTTGGCGCGCAGCTGCGAGATCCGCAGCTGCTCGCCGCCGGTGCCGAAGTCGAGGCTGCCGGCCGTGCCGGTCTGGTACTGCACGTAGATCGCCGGCGACGCGGCGCCGGTGCCCTGGTGGTAGGCGCAGACGATGAAGCCCTGGCCGGGCTCCGCGCGGTGGAACGGGATGTCGGTTTTGGCCGCGGCGGCCACTTCGGCGGGGTCCAGCAGCGTACACAGGTCCGGCAGGGCGGCGGTGGTGCTGGAGGCGGCCGGTGCGGCCGGGTTCGCCGTAGGCTCCGCGCCGGAGGGCCCGCATGCCGCCAGGGTGAGCGAGCCGAGCAGGGCGAGTGCCGCGAGCACGCGGGCTGGGCGCAGAGCGTGAGTCATGCGTACATGACAGAAGACGATCTTCCCTGCCGCAACGCCGAGTCGGCTACTGGACAGCGGTGGCGCGGGCGGCGGGGGTGGCCCGCCGCCCGCGCCGCGGTCACGGCGCCCAGGGGGCCGCGACGGCCCAGCTGCTGTCCGCACTCAGCGTCTGGGGCCGGTTGAAGCCCCCGTCACCGCCGCCGGAGGCGATGTACACCTGCGACTCGAAGTGCCGCAGGTACGAGCCCGGAAGGTTCAGCGACTCGAAGGTGGTCCCGGTGCCGCCGACGCCGGGCCGGGCGCAGAACGTGGCGTCCTGGCGCATCAGCGCCGTGCCGTCGTCGGGCGAGTTGCGCACCCGGCCGGAGGCGTGGCGCAGGTACTGGCCCGGGAAGTTGGCCGACTCGAACGAGTAGCAGGACGAGTCGGCCAGTCCCCGCCGCACCGTGTACGTCGCGTCCGCCTTCAGCAGGGCGCTGCTGCCGGAGTTGACGATCTCGGTCCAGGCGAGGCTGTCGGCGTGGCGCAGGTACCGGTCGGTGAAGCCCCACGTGGTGACCCGCAGCGACTGGCGGACGTTGGTCGCCAGCAGCACCGAGCTGCGCCACAGCGCCGGGTCGGCGACGTTCCAGGTGCTGTCGGCGGCGAAGCCGGCGGCGGTGTCCCAGGCGTTCGGCCCGCCGCTGCGGGCGGCGTACACGTTGTCGGCGTAGTGGCGCAGGTGGTAGCCGGGCATGTTGAGCGACTCGAACGACGTGCCGCCCGCGGCCAGCCCGGGCCTGGTGCACCAGGTCGCGTCGGCGGCGAACGTGCCGCCGGTGTCGGCGTCCAGGCGCACCTGGTAGTTCGAGTGCCGCAGGTAGCGGCCTGGGAAGTTGACCGACTCGAACGAGTAGCAGCGCGGGTTGCCCAGCCCGGCCACGGTGCGGAACGACGCGTCCTGCCGGGCGCCGTCGGCGCTGGCCGTGTTGAGCACGTCGGTGCGGGCCAGCGAGTTGGCGTGGCGCAGGTAGCGGTCGGTGTAGCCGGGCGTGGTCACGCGCAGCGAGCGTACGTGCCCGAGGGTCAGCGGCACCTGCGCGTTGAGGTTGCGGGAGGCGTTGATCAGTGCCGCGTGCGCGGCCCGCAGCTGGCTGGTGTCCACCTTCTGGATCTGCCGGTCGTAGGTGAGCAGTCCGTTGTACTCGCCCTCGACGTCGGTGATCTCGGTGTACACGTACGCCGAGACGCCCTTGACGGTCATCAGGTTCTGGACGTCGCGGATCATGCCGGTGTAGCGGTCGTTGAGCTGCGCGGCCGACGACAGCTGCTCGTAGGCGAAGAACTGCCCGTTGGGGCTGTACTCGTGGCCGGGGGTGCGCAGCCCCAGGCCGCCGAACTCGCCGAGCACCGAGACCCGGGTCGCCGACGGGCGCGGGCTGTCGGGGCCGGTGTACACGTGCCAGTCCATGATGTCGCCGGTGCCCGGGTCGCCCTTGGACACGCAGCAGTTGTAGCCGCTGTGCGCGTTGACCAGGCGGGTCGGGTCGTAGTTCTTGAGCGCGGTGGTGACGCGCTGGGTCTCGGCCAGGCTCCACTCCCCCCAGCCCTCGTTGAACGGCACGTAGGTGATCACGGCCGGGGAGAAGCGGTGCTCGTCGATGATCTCGCGGGCCTCGGTCTCGAACTCGGCGATCTGCGCCGGGGTGCGGTTGGCGTCGAACGCGGGCGTCGACGGGACGTCCTGCCAGACCAGCAGGCCGAGGCGGTCGGCGTGGTAGTACCAGCGGGCCGGCTCGACCTTGATGTGCTTGCGCACCATGTTGAAGCCGAGGTCCTTGTGCTTCTGCAGGTCGAAGGCGAGCGCCGCGTCGGTCGGGGCGGTGTACAGGCCGTCAGGCCAGAAGCCCTGGTCGAGGGTGCCCACCTGGAACACGAACTCGCCGTTCAGGGTGGGGCGCAGTACGCCGTTGACGAGCTTGGTGCCGACCTCGCGCATGCCGAAGTAGCTGACGACCTGGTCGACGGCCGCACCGGCGCCGTTGCGCAGCGATACCCGCAGGTTGTAGAGGTAGGGGTCGTCCGGGGACCAGCGCCGGGCGTTGGGCACCGGGACGGTGAACTCGGTGAAGCCGCCGGTCGCGGTGCCGACGACGGTCGCGCCGGCCATGGCCTCGGCCAGGACGGTGTGCCCGGTGACGTCGCCCCGGGTGAAGACCCGTACCCGGGCGGTGTTGTTGGCCAGGTTGGCGTAGACGTCCACGGAGAAGATCGAGGAGACCGGGGTCGGCTCCAGCCATACCGTCTGCCAGATGCCGGAGGTGGGCGTGTAGAAGATGCCGCTGGGGCTGTTGACCTGCTTGCCGAGCGGCTGCTTCTCCCCTCGGCCGTCGGTGGGGTCGTACACGCGCACGACCAGTTCGTTGGTGCCGCCGTTGAGCTGGCCGGTGATGTCCACTTCGAACCGGTCGTAGCCGCCGCGATGGGTGGTGACCTGTACGCCGTTGACCCAGACGGTGGCCTCGTAGTCGACGGCGCCGAAGTGCAGCTGCACCCGGCGGCCGGTCCACGCCGCGGGGACGGTGAAGGTGCGGCGGTAGAAGAACAGGTCGCGGTTGTCGTTGCGCATGATGCCCGACAGCGCGGACTCCACCGGGTACGGCACCAGGATGCGCTCGGGCAGCGTCTGCCCCAGCGGCGGCGCGGCGTTGCGGTTGACGTTGCCCGCGCCGTCGGTGGCGGGGTTGGAGAACTGCCACTCGCCGTTGAGCGACTGCCAGTCCGGGCGGGTCAGCTGCGGTCGCGGATACTCCGGCAGCGGGTTGGTGGTGGACACCTGGCTGGTCCACGGGGTCGACAGGGGCGGCGTCTTGGGGGTGACGGCCGAGGCCGGGGAGGCGCTGAAGATCAGCACCCCCGCCAGTGTCAGCACGGCCGCCGCCGAAGCGGTGAGGCGGCGCATGGCGCTCCTTTGCAGAGGGACGGAACGGATCAGGGGTCCCTGCACGGCACGGGGCCCGCCGACGTGCGACGGGCACAGCGCGGAGGTCGGCATGGCGGCGTCGCGCCGCTGCGCCGACCGTGACGGTGGTGGG
This sequence comes from Catellatospora sp. KI3, assembly GCF_029948125.1. GTDB lineage: Bacteria > Actinomycetota > Actinomycetes > Mycobacteriales > Micromonosporaceae > Catellatospora. Next base: position 360,190 of record NZ_JASAMB010000003.1, on the reverse strand, counting down.
GGCACCGGTGCGGGTGGCACTGCAGGCCGCCCATGCCGTGGACGTCCACGGCGAGCGGCGCTCTATAACGTTATAGAGGCCGACCGAACCTCGTCAATGGCCAGTCGTCGATGATCGGTCCCGGCTCTGCCGTCCATCGCCGACGGCGGCCGGCCCCGCGACTACGGCGTACCAGCGGATACGCGACGCGAACGCGGCCACCGCGCGACGAGGCGATCGTCGCGCGGTGGCCGCGTTCAGCAGCGGATCAGGCTGCCAAGGTCTGCAGTTCGGCCAGCCCACCGCAGGTGGTGCCGCTGACGTTCTTGAACGACATGAGGATCTGGCGCTGCGAGACTCCACTGCCGTCGATGTACTGGCGGTAGACCATGCGCGTGACCTCGAACTGGCACGGGATGGGGTAGCTGCCCTGCGGGGACACGCCGACCACGTAGACCGAGGTGACGGGGTTGGCGTTGTTCCAGATCGTGGACCAGGTGACCCCGGAGCCCACGGAGCCGACGGCGAAGCTGTTGCTGACCGTGGTGGAGCCGAGCCGGATGTCGGTCTGGCAGGTGACGGTCCCGACGTTCTTGACCTCGACCCAGAACTGGCGCAGCGCGCCCGCCGCGCCCGGCTGCACGTACCAGGTGCGGGTCACCCGGAACTGGCAGGCCGCCGAACTCGTGGCGCCGGTCGGGTTGAGGGCGACCAGCCAGTTGGTGTGCCAGGGGATGTTCCACAGGTGCGTCTGGGTGCCGCCGGGGCTGACCCCGCCGGTGTTGGCCTGGACCGTGCTGGTCACCGCCGAGAGCTGGACGGTCGCACCGCAGGAGATCGTGCCGACGTTCTTGAGGGTGAACTGGAACTGCCGCTGCCCGCCCCACAGCTGGACGTACTGGCTGCTGATCGTCTCGAACTGGCACGCGGCCGAGGTGGTGGCGCCGGAGGGGTTGTAGCCGACCGCGTAGGCGGCGTCCGCCGGCGCGTTCTGCCACGTCCAGCCCTGGGTGCCGCCGGGCGCGACGGTACCGGTGTACCAGGTCGCGGCGATGCCGATCCCGCCCTTCGCGGCCGCGCTGATCCCGCCGGACGCCGCAGCGGCGGCCCGCGCGTCGCGCCATGTCGGTTGCGACTCCTGGCCGGCCTGCGCCGTGCCGGCTGAAGCGAGGACCACGCCGAGCACCGTCGCGGCGAGCAGCGCCGCGCGGATTCTGCCTCTCATCGAAGCTCCCTTACGTAACGACCCGGGCCGAGCACCCGGACCTTCACCAGGCTGCGCAAGCAGGCTTGCCATCGGCTATGCGTCCGCTAGGCGGCCTGGCCGCGCCCATGGCACGGCGAGGTCCAGGCACTGACGGCGGGTCGCGTAGCCGAGCGGCGGCGCCGGGTCCACCGGCTGTACGGTCGATGTGACGGGCGCCACAAGAGTGAACAATCCTCGGCTATGGATTCCGTACTGACCCAGGTGTTCCTGCCCGTCGCCCTCGGCATCGTGATGCTGGGCCTGGGCCTCGGACTCACCATCGCCGACTTCGGACGCATCGCCGCCTACCCCCGCGCGGTCCTCGTCGCACTGGTCTGCCAGGTGCTCCTGCTCCCGGTGGCCTGCTACGGGCTGGTGCTGCTGTTCGACCTGCCGCCCGCGCTGGCGGTGGGCATGATGCTGCTGGCCGCCTCGCCCGGCGGCACCACCGCCAACCTCTACAGCCACCTGTTCGGCGGCAACGTGGCCCTCAACGTCACCCTGACCGCGGTCAACTCGGTGCTCGCGGTGTTCACGCTGCCGCTGGTCGTCAACTTCGCCCTGGACGAGTTCATGTCCGGCACCGACCAGGTCGGCCTGCAGTTCGACAAGGTGCTGCAGGTGTTCGCGATCGTGCTGGTGCCGGTGGCGCTGGGCATGTTCGTGCGGCACCGCTCGCTGGGCTTCGCCGAGCGGATGGCCAAGCCGGTCCGCATCCTGTCGGTGGCGGTGCTGGTGCTGGTCATCGCCGGCACGCTCGTCAAGGAGTGGGACAGCGTGGCGGACTACTTCAAGGCCGCCGGGGTGGTCGCGCTGCTGTTCAACGTACTGAGCCTGCTGGTCGGCTACGCGGCGCCCAGGCTGCTGAGAGTCGGGCCCGCCGACTCGGTGGCCACCGCCATGGAGATCGGCATCCACAACGGCACCCTGGCCATCGTCATCGCCACCACCCTGCTGGGCAGCGCGCAGATCGCGGTGCCCGCCGCCGTGTACAGCATCATCATGTTCTTCACCGCCGCCGCGTTCGGCTACCTGGTCCGCCCCGGCGGCCGCAGCAGCGTCCGCTGACCGAGGTCCTCGAGCCAGCACACCAGCTGCCGATGTACGGCGTCGGCACCGACCAGGGCCGTCGGTGCCGACCAGCCGGCGGGATGGATCAGCACCGGCCGGGTCTGCCAGCCGCCCATCCCGCCGTGGCAGCCGACGAGCTCCTCGAACGCCGCCACCTCCTCCGTCGAGGAGTCCAGGAGACTGTTCACGACGACGTCGCCGACGTGCGGCAACATGTCGTGGCGGGCGAGGTCGGCCGCGGCGTACGGGCCGAACGCGGCGAGCGGATCGGAGCCGGCCACCCGCCCGTCGGCGAGGTGGCGCACGCCCCCGCGCCCCAGCACCAGCGCACCGAGCGACCGGGAACGGACCATCACGAACCCGATCCCCGGGTGGCTGACCAGACCCGCCAGCAGGTTCGGATGCCTCGACTCGATGTCCTCCATGCTCAGCCGACCGGCTTCGCGCGCCAGGTAGACCATGCCGAGGTTGCCCGAGGCGACGACGACCGACGCCACGCCCCGGGCGACCGCGGGCGGGGACGGCTCCTGTCCCTCCAGCACGGTGTCGGACAGCTTGCCGATCATCTTCTGCTCGCCGCTGAGCTCGGTCAGCAGCGTACGGACCCTGCCCCACTGCTCGTTCTCCGGTTCCGTGGCGACCCTGGCGGACCCCTCGGAGATCAGGCTGCCGACCAGCGCTCCAGGGTCGTCCCGTACCGCTGCAGGAACGTCGCGCCCTGGCTCTGCCCGTGATCGGAGACGACCACCAGGTGGTACGGGCGCGGAGCTTCGGCGGCGAGCTGCTCCAGGGTGCCCAGCACCCAGTCGATCCCGTCGAGGGCCGCCAGGGACTCGGGCCGGGTGGGTCCGGCGTGATGGGCGATCTCGTCGTAGTCGACGAAGTCGCAGTAGATCACCGGCGCGCCGCGCATCATGTGCTCGGCCACCAGGTTGAGGTTGAGATCGCGCAGCAGCACGTTGGTGACGCCGCGCAGCAGCACATAGGAGAAGTCGCGGTGGACGCGGGGTTCGATGCCGCGCACGCGCTGGCGCCGGGCCTGGAACAGTTCCTTGACCATCTCGGCGGCGGTCAGCACCAGTGAGCGGGTGAGCCCGAACGGATCGATCAGGTAGCTGCCGATCTGCCTGCTCGGACCCCGTCGGGCGCCCCTGCGCGCCGCGGTGCTCATGGTCAGCATGCTGACGGGCGCGTCACCGGAGAAGACGTTGCTGAGACTCACCCCGCCGTCGGCGAGCAGCCCTCGCCCGTCGGAGAACCCCTGCTCCACGTACTCGGCGTCCTTGGGGTGGTTGGTGACGACGAGCCGGCCGGTCTCCTTCTCCAGCCACCGGAACGCGGGCACGTGCCCGCTGGCGCCGTGCAGCAGGCCGGCCTGGCTGGCCGGGGTGGTCGCCGGCAGCTGCGCGTGCCACTCGACCAGCCGGTGGCTGCCCGACCGGATCCACCGGGTCAGCGTGGGCAGGTTCCCGGCCTGGACCGCCCAGCGGGCCAGCGGCGCCGACAGCCCGTCGATCTGGATCACCACGACGGCGGGTGCCGCGGTGGCGGGGGCGCGGGTCTTCCTGGCGTTGCGCAGCAGGTGCGCCAGCACCACCCGGTCGTCGCCCGCGGTCACGACCCACAGACCGGCGCTGACGATCGCGGAGTAGATCCACGATGCCCAGAACGCCGGCCAGAACCCGTCCACCTGTATGTGCGGGGCCAGCGACAGCGCCAGGTAGACGAGCACCGCCTGGGTCAGCAGCCAACCCGCGACGACGCCGCCCCAGCCGAGCCGGGCGGCCAGCGAGGCCAGCACCGGCCGCAGCAGCGCCGCGGCGGCCGCGAGCAGCACCGCGGCCAGCAGCACGTCCCAGCCGGTGGCGGCGGTCAGCCCGGGTGTGACGGCGATGGCGATACCCAGCGCCGCCCAGTCGAGCAGCAGTACCGGGATCGCCAGCCCCAACCGGCCGGCCCCGAGCGTCCGGCGGACGGCGCTCACCAGGTCATCCCGCGGCCCGGCGCGAGCAGCCGCACCTCGGTGGGTGTCCCCCGGGCGGCGACGGCGTCGGCGAAGGCGCGGGGCGGGGTGCGCAGCCTGCCGCCGAAGAACGGCTTCAGCCCGTACGGGAACAGCGTGCCCCAGTGCACGGGCACCGTGAAGCGGGGGCGCAGCAGCGCGACCGCCGCGGCGGCCCGCTCCGGGTCCAGATGCCCCGGTCCGAGGTTCGGCCCCCACCCCCACACCGGCAGCAGGGCGAGATCGAGTTCCGGGCACAGGTCTGCCATCGCGCCGAACAGGTCGGTGTCACCGGCGAAGTAGACGGCGGCCTGTCCGGATTCGATCAGGTACCCCACGGCGGCGGCCCGGGGGCCGAACGGCTCCCGCCGCCCGTCGTGCAGCGCGGGGGTCGCGGTCACGGTCACCTGCCCCACCGTGTGGGACCTCCCCGCCCGCAGGGTGACGACGCGCGCGAAGCCGCGCCGCCGGAGGAAGTCCTCGGCCCCCTCCGGGGCGATCAACTGGACGTCGCGGCCGAGCAGCGCCAGCGACGGCAGGTCGCAGTGGTCGTGGTGCAGGTGGGACAGTACGACGGCGTCGACCGCGGCGTAGTGGTCGGGTGCGACCGCGGCGGCGGTCCGGCGCAGGAACAGCAGGCGCGACCGCAGCACCGGATCGGTGAGCACTCTGACGCCCCCGAGGGCCAGCAGGACCGTCGAATGGCCGAGGAACACCGCAGAAGACGTCACGCCAGCCTCCGGCGGTATGCCTGTCGCGTCTGTGTCTCTTCCTCCGCCATTATGACCCGGAAGTCCGGGTTCGCCCTGCGCTTTCGTTCAGTCGGAGGCGCTCCTGGACCATCTGAACGACGCAGCCGCCTGGATCGCACCTTCGCGGAGGTAGAAGCGGTGCGCCTCGGTCCGGGCGTTGCCGGACTCCAGGAACACGTAGTCGGCGCCGTGTTCGTACGCCCAGGACCTGGCGGTGGCCAGGAGGGCGGCGCCGACGCCCCGGGAACGCCGTCCGGGGTGGACGGCGAGGTCCTCGATCGAGGCCCGGCGGCCGAAGCGCACCGACATGATGTCCAGGTAGACGCTGGCCACGCCGACGAGCTCGTCCTGGCGCGAGCGGGCTTCGAACAACGCGGCGTCGTCCTTGGCCAGGACCTGCGCGGTGCGCTCGACGGCGCGGTCGCGGTCCCAGTCGGCGGGGCGGCCGCCGGGCGGCGCGAAGAGCCACTCCAGCCCCGTGACGAACTCGGCCTCAGCACCGGGCTGAATCCGCCGAACCTGGATGTCCCGCGGCATCCCACGGGCTGCGTCGACTGAACCGGCTGGGGTGCGCATGTCCACGCGCCACCATATCGCGGCCGTCTTCCCGCGTACCAAGTCCGGCTCGGGGTCGTCGGCGACGTGCTGAGCCTCCTCGACGACGCCCCCGGCAGCGGCGAGGTGCGGGAGCGGGTGGAGGAGTTCGCGGCGTTCGACGACCGGGCCGCCGAGCGGGACGGCTACCACGTCCACTGACGTCGACCCGGTTCGGCACCACGATCCCGGCTCCTCCGCCCCGCCGGACTCGACGAATCGCGAGTCCGGCGGCGGAGGTGCCGGGTCCGGTCAGCAGAAAGGCAGCGGGAACAGGTGTACGCAGGCCCGCTGGATGTCGGCGGTCAGCGCGGGTGCACCGTCCACCGGCGCGGGGTCTTCGGGGGTCGGCTGGATGCCACCGGCGGCGATCGCGTCCAGGGCGGCCATCCCGGCCTCGTCGACGGTGCCGAAGACGGTGTAGTCGGGCCGCAGGATCGAGTCGGCGTAGACGAGGAAGAACTGGCTGCCGTTGGTGTCCGGTCCGGCGTTGGCCATGGCCAGGGTGCCGCGCGGGTAGTAGACGCGGCCGGGCCGGTCCGGTACGGGCGGCAGGTCGGTGGGCAGCTCGTCCTTGTACTGGTAGCCGGGGCCGCCGCTGCCGGTGCCGGACGGGTCGCCGCACTGCAGGACCTTCAGCGTCGGGTACGCGGTCAGCCGGTGGCAGTTGGTGCCGTGGTAGAACCGGTGCAGGATCAGGTGCTCGAAGCTCTGCACGGTGCAGGGCGCCTTGGCGGCGTCCAGCGTGATCGTGATCTTCCCGTGGCTGGTGCTGAGCACGACGTGGGTGTTCCAGGTCTGCTGGTGCCGCGGATCGAAGGGCAGGCCGACCGGCCGCGCCGGCGGGTCGTCGGGGGTCTCGGCATACTGGCAGGGGCCGTTGGTGGTCCGGGGTGCCGGGTCGGCCGCGGCAGGGGTGGCGGCGGCGGACAGCAGCCCGGCGACGAGTCCGGTGATCGTGATCCGGATCAAGTTGATTCGCATATGGAAAGATATACATCAGGTTTCGAGAGCGGTCAGCGCGGCGTGCGCTGCCATGGCCTAGGGTCAGGTGGCGGTGACGGCCAGGGTGTGCCAGCCGGTGGCGCCGTCGGGGAACGGGGTGGCGCGCCGTTCGGGCTGGGTCCGCCCGGTGCCGTCGGTGGCGCGGACGCGCAGGCGGTGACCGCCCGGAGCGGCCTGCCAGCGGTAGCGCCACTGGACCCAGGTGTCGGCGCCCCCGCCTGGCAGCAGTTCGACCTGCTGCCAGGGTCCGTCATCGACCTGGAGTTCCACGGCGCGGATGCCGCGCCCCTGGGCCCACGCCACCCCGGCGACGGCGACCGTCCCGGCGGCGACCTCGGCGAACGGCGCCGGGCGGTCGATGCGTGAGGCTGTCCTGACCGGTGCGTGACGGGCCCAGCCCCGGCGCACCCAGTACGGGTCGAAGTCGGCGAAGCGGGCCAGTTCGAGCTCGGTGATCCATTTGCAGGAGCCGGCGTAGCCGTAGACGCCGGGGGTCAGCATCCGGACCGGAAAGCCGTGCTCGGGCGGCAGCGGTCGGCCGTCCATCCCGACGGCCAGCATCGCGTCGCGGCCGTCCAGCACCGTCTCCACGGGAGTGCCCAGGGTCATGCCGTCGGCCGAGCGCGCCACGACCTGGTCGGCGCCGGGTCCGACGCCCGCCTGGCGCAGCAGCGGCGCCAGCGGTACGCCGAGCCAGCGGGTGGTGCCGATGTAGGGGCCGCCGACCTCGTTGGAGACGCAGTTCAGAGTGATGTCGCGCTCGATGAGCCCTCGGGCGAGCAGCTGCTCGAAGTCGAGGGTGAGCGGCCGGTCGACCATGCCGTGGATGCGCAGCCGCCACTGCCGGACGTCGACACGGGGCAGGGTCAGGGCGGTGTCGACGCGGTAGAAGTCGGTGACCGGGGTGTAGAAGCCGGGTGTGGTGTTGCGCGGTCCGGCCGGCTGCACGGGCGGCGGAAGTGTGATCGCCTCCCGCGCGCGTTCAGCCGAGCCGGAGGTCAGGACGCGGATGGTGGCGGCGACCCCGCCGACGGCCAGCGACGAGCCCGCTACCGCGCCGGCGGCCAGCAGGAAGCGGCGGCGGTCGGCCGGTACGGTGGCCGCGGCGGGTCCGGGCGCGCCGAGCGGACCGGTCAGCAAGCCGAGGACCACGGCGGCGACCGCTCCGGCGAGCAGCGACGGCACCGCGTCGAGCGGTGCGGCCGCCGGGCGGGAGACGACCGCGGCGGCGGCGAGCACACCCAGTGCCGCCGCTGCCGCCTGCGCCGACCGCGGCCGTCGGCGCGCCACCATCCCGAGCCCACCGGCGAGCAGCACCAGCACCGCCGCCATCGCGATCAGCAGCAGCGGCTTGTCGTAGGCGCCGAAGGTGCGGACCGCATACTCCTTGGCAGGGGTGGGGGTCGCGTCGATGACGGTGGAGCCGATGCCGATCAGCGGCGACGATTCGGGCCGCAGCAGTGCCGCGCACAGTTCCGCGGCCGCCGACCCCGCCGCGGCGGCGAGCACACCGGCGGCGGCGGACCTGGTGGTGCCAGGGTTGAGGATGCGCATGGCGGCCCTTCCGAGGGCGGGCCCGCCGGGGATGGTGCCGGCGGGCCCGGGACGGGTGGAGGTCACTTCGGCATGAGCACGGAGTCGATGATGTAGACCGTCGCGTTGGCGGTCTGGACGTTGCCGCAGACCACCTTGGCGTTGCCGTCGACGGTGAAGTCGGTGCCGGAGCCCGCCACGGTGATGTCGCCGCCCTGCAGGGTCTTGTGGACGCCGGCGAGCTGGTCGGGCGCGATCTTCCCGGCGACCACGTGGTAGGTGAGGATCTTGGTGAGGGTGGCGTTGTCGGCCAGGACCTTGTCCAGGTCGGCCTTCGGGATCTTCGCGAAGGCGTCGTTGGTGGGCGCGAAGACCGTCACCGCCGGCGCGCCGTTGAGGGTGTCGACCAGGTTGGCCTTCTTCACGGCGGTGACCAGCGTCGACAGCAGCGGGTTGCCCGAGGCCGCGGTGGCGACGGGGACCTTGGCCATCGCCTCGAAGCTGCCGGCGTTGGACGGGTCGGTGGGTACGGCGGCGCAGCCGGGTCCGAACTCGCCCGCCGGAGCGGCCGACATGCCTTTGGAGGCGGATGCGGACGTCGAGGTCTCGGCAGTGGTTGATCCCCCGCAGGCGGACAGGGCCAGTACGGCCACACCGGCGGTGAGGAGTGCGACGAACGTCTTCTTCGACTTCATGATGACCCTTCGTGGCGGGACCCCGGCGGAGTCCGGTTGTACAGGGTGTTCGGCGCAGATCCCGGGGCGGATGGGTCCATTTCAGAAAAATCCGATTCGCGTTCAACGGCATATGGTCAGCCCATGGCGAGCTGGGCCAGCACGGGCAGCGTGGGCACGGCCGAACCGCCCGCGGGCTCTGCCGTCAGGCCCAGCGCGTCGACGGAGTCAAGGCCGTCCACCAGCTGCGTGGCGGTGCCCTGCCCGGTGGCCAGGACCGCGCCCGGGTACGGTACGCCGTCGCGGATCAGCCAGAGCTGGTACGCCCGGTCGGCGCCGGGCGAGGGTGCGGCCAGCATGACCACGGCCGAGCCCCGGCTGGGTGCCGCCACCATGGTGACCTGCCCGCCGCCGCCGACGGCGGCCGTGCGCAGGCGCGCGTCCGGGGCCGCGAGCACGGCCTGCACCCGGGCCAGCTGCTCGGCCGCGGCTCGGTCGGCGCGGACCCGCCGCTCCTGCACGGTGTAGGTGATCCCGGCGGCGAGTGCCGCGACCAGCAGGCACGCCGTCGCGGTCGCGAGTGCGGGATGGCGCCACCAGCGCGTCGGCGCGTGCCGTCGGCGCGGGTGCCGGGTCGGCGGCAGCTGCCGGGTGAGCCGCGCCTGGGCGACGACCCGCTCCCGCAGCCCGGGTGGGGGCACAGACCAGGTGTCCTCCGCCAGCCGGGCCGCGGTCTCGGTCAGTTCGGCGACCTCGGTCGCGCAGGTGCCGCAACCGCTCAGGTGCTGCTCGAAGGTGTCGCGTTCGGTCTCGTCGAGGGCATGCAGGACGTAGGGGCCGGCCAGGGTGTGGATGTCGCTCATGCCGACACCTCCACACCGAGGCAGTCGCGCAGCCGGATCAGGCCGTCGCGCATCCGGGACTTCACCGAAGGCAGTCCGGCGTCGAGCAGCTGGGCCACCTGCTGGTAGGTGTATCCGCCGTAGTAGGCCAAGGTGATCGCCTCGCGTTGCAGGTCGGTGAGCGTGGTGAGGCAGCGTCGCACCTGTTGGCGGCGCAGCCGGGCGGTGGCCTGGTCCTCGACCTCGTCGGCCGGGGTCTGCGCCGCCTCCGGGGTCAGCCGTCTTATCCGGTCCAGCGCCGCCTGCTCCGAGCGGACCCGGTCGACGGCCCGGCGGTGGGTGATGGTGAAGACCCAGGCGGTGGCCGAGCCGCGCGCCGGATCGAAGCGGCTGGCGGTGCGCCACACCTCCACCAGCACCTCCTGCGCGACCTCCTCAGCCTGCGCCGGGTCGCGCAGGACCCGCCTGGCCAGCCCGTACACGCGGGGGGCGACCAGTTCGTACAGGCGGGTGAAGGCGGTCTCGTCGCCGCGGGCCACCGCCCGCAGCAGCGTCTCGGCGTCGGCCTGTTCGGCCGGGTCGGGGACGCGTGACAGGTGGTCGTACCGCGGATTGGGCTGGTCGGCACCGTTCACGTTCCACCTTCGGGTCTGCTCAGGGTCGCCGCCGTCGTTTCGGCGACGCTGGAGGTTCGGTGCCGAGTCGCGCACGGATGGGTGGAACCCGCAAGTTCTGCGACGGAGGCGCTCCGGGAACCGGCCCGGCTGTCATCCAACAGGGTCGGACACCTGCCCGCCGCGCCGTGCGCGCCGGACGCGTGGCGTCGGCTGGCGGGTGGGCGACGTACGCAAGCCCCGTAGCATGTGGCCGGTGGGGTGGGAGGCGCTGAGGCAGTGGGGTGACGACGCGGTCCGCATGGAGCGGCTCACCGGTGGGGTCGCCAACGACGTGTGGCGCGTACGCGTCGACGGGCGCCCCGCCGTCGCGCGCCTCGGCACCAGAAGCGATGCCGACCTCGCGTGGGAGGCCGAGCTCATCCGGCACCTCGACCGCGCGGGCCTGACCGTGCCGGTGCCGGTTCCCACGGTGGACGGGCGGCTGTTCGTCGACGGCCTGGTCGTGATGACGTACCTGGACGGCGGGCCGCCTGAGACGCAGGCCGACTGGCGCCGAGTGGCCGGCACGCTCCGCGAGCTGCACCGGTTGACGCGGGGCTGGCCGCAGCGGTCCGGCTGGCGATCATCGACCGATCTGCTGCACGCCGGATCGGGCACGAAGATCGACCTCGGCGCGATGCCTCCGGAGGGCGTCGCCCGGTGCCGGGTGGCGTGGGCGCGGCTCGCCGGACGGCCGACCTGCGTCGTGCACGGCAATCCCGCCAACCCGGGCAACGTGCTCGTGACCGCGGACCGGGTCGCGCTGATCGACTGGGACGAGGCGCACGTGGACGTGCCCGACCTCGACCTGGTGCTGCCCGGCAACGCCGCCGACCTCGACGACGCGGCCTACGACGCCGCCGCGCAGGCGTCGGCCGCCTGGGAGGCCGCCGTCTGCTGGGACGACGGGTACGCGGTCCGGCGGCTCGCCGAGGTCCGGCCGGTCTGACGACGCTCCGGCCGTGTCGAATTCGCGCGACCGGCTCCGTACCCATCCAGGGGCCCGGCGCGATGCCCTGACGCACGCGCCGACGTTGAGCCTCGGGCCCCACCGGGAGCAGTACGGATTCAGGAGGAGTACGCATGTCGGAGAACAAGCGAACGGTCGAGCGGTACCTGGACGGCTTCCGCAGGAACGACCACGCGCAGATCCTGTCGTGCCTGACCGACGACATCAGGTGGACCGTCTTCGGCGGGTTCCAGCTGACCGGCAAGCAGGCCTACGACGAGGCCATCGACGGCCCGGGTTTCATCCAGCCGCCGACGCTGGACACGGTCCGCATGGTCGAGCAGGACGACGTGGTGATGGCCGAGCTCACCGGCTCGGTCCGGCGCGTCGACGGCTCCGCCATGCGCATGTCGATGGCCGAGGTGTTCGTCATGCGCGACGGGTTGATCGCCGAGCGCCGCGCCTGGGTGATCGAGCTCAAGGAGAACGACTACCGCTGATCGGCGCCTCCGCCGCCGGGACGTCCGGTCCGGCGCCCGGGCTCGGCGCGCTGTTCGGGGTGCGGGAGCGCCCCCGAGCAGCGCGCTCAGCCCGGCCGCCGCCGTTTGGCCGGGCGAAGATCGGGTACCGCGCAGACATGGCACCTCAGCATGACGACAACTATCCGCACCTGGTCTCCGACCCGGCAGCCGACGGCATTCCGGAGTACGCCGACGCCGACTCCACCGCCGACGAGCGGGTGCCGTCCGTGCGGGAAGCCGACGGCCCCGACCCCGCCGCGCTCCCCGCCGACCGCGACGAAGGCCCGCTGGCCCTGGACGAGTTCGGTGTCACCGCGCAGGAGCAGCACGACGGGGAGTCGCTGGACGCGCGGCTGTCCCGGGAGGAACCGGACGTTCTGGCTGAGATCTCCGACGCCGACCGGCCGAACGGCGACACGGGCTCCAGCATCGTCGACGACGAGCAGGCCGCGCTCGACCGGCGGCTGGCGGACCGGGGACCCGTCGATCCCCACCTGGAGTCGCAGGTCTCGATGTACGAGCGGATGGGTGACGATCCCGTCTCCGGGGGTACGGTCGGGCGGCTCGTGGCACCCGACGAAGGCCTCGCCTCCGACGAGGAGGCCGACGCGGTCGCCTACGACGCCGGCCCCGCCGGCGGCGGTGCCAGCGCCGAGGAGCTCGCGATGCACGAGGAGCCGGGCGACCGACCGTAGCGACCGCGGGGGTCGGCCGCTCAGCCCGGGGCCGGGCATCCGGGCGAGCCGGATATCGGCGCCGGCGGCGAAACGCACCGGTGGGACTGCACCCCTCGAGCAGTCCCACCGGCTGAGTTCAGACCGCCGCAACCCCTCACGGCGGTGACTCTGAGTTCTTCAACGGCGGAGATCGCACGAAGATACGGCACCGGCGCCGCCGGGTACGCGCTCAGTTCGGGTCGGCGTCGAGCCCGCGGGCGGCCAGCAGCGCGGCGACCTCGGTCCGGCTGCGCCGGAACGCCCGCCGCAGGTGGCCTATGTGCAGCACCATGCTGAGCGCGAACGCGGCGAAGGCGGCGGCCGGGGGCCAGATCGTGTAGTCGAGCCAGATCCCGGTGACGAAGCCCGCGCCGAGCGCCAGCAGCGCGCTGTTGATGATCCCGACCGTGCCGGGCAGGCTCATGGCATCGCGCAGCACGCCGGTGCGCCTGCGGTAGGTCGTGCCGATGACACCGACGTCACCGATCACCGGCATGATCAGGTACGGCGCGACCGGGGCGCAGCTGCGCGCCAGATAGGTGCGCAGCGTGTCGGTGGCGGCGGCGTAGCGGTTGCCCCGCTGGCTGAACTCGACCTGGCGCAGGAACGTCGACAGGCCCAGGACCAGTATCAGGAAGCCCACCGTGCCGAGCGTGCCCTTCGCGGCCTCGCTCAGCTTGCCCCCCGAGGCCAGGCCGCCGGAGACCGCCGCGGCGGCGGTGACGATGGCGAGGAAGAAGTTGAAGCGGGCGGCGGACTGGTCCCGCAGCGCCTTCTGCAGGTCGTTGAGCGCGGTGTACTCGGCCAGCGCGATGGTCAGCGCGTTCTCGGCGTCGCGGCTGCCGCCGATGTCGGGGGTGGACACGTCGGGAGCATAGCGGCTGCGCGCACCCGCCCGAAGACCGCTTCGGATCTCGCCGGATCCTTTGACGCATCGGCTGTTACCGATTTATGATGTGGACCTTCGGCGAACAGTACGCACTCCACCTGCCTGCCCGTCCCCTGTCAGGGAGCGCCCGCATGAGTCGCCGCCGAAGCATCCTGCCCGCCATCGTCACCCTCGCCGCCCTGGTGCTGTCCACCTCGGTGGCCGCGCCCGCGTCCGCCGCACCCCGGTTCCGGGTGCTGGTCTTCTCGAAGATCACGAACTACTACCACGACTCGATCCCCGCCGGCGTCGCCGCCGTCCAGCAGCTGGGGGCCGCGTACGACTTCGAGGTCGAGGCGACCACCGACGCCGCCGCGTTCACCGACGCCAACCTCGCCCGGTTCGACGCGCTGGTCTTCAACAACACCAACTCGACCCCCGCGTCCGGGGCGCTGCTCGACGCGTCGCAGCGGCTCGCGCTGCAGAACTTCATCCGCGGTGGCGGCGGCTGGGCGGGACTGCACGCCGCCTCGGCCAGCGAGCGCGACTGGGCCTGGTACGACGGCCTGGTCGGCACGATCTTCGACTACCACCCGGACTTCTCCGCGACCGGCGGGGTGTACCCGGGGCGGATCAAGGTGCTCGACCGGGTCCATCCGTCCACTCGCAACCTTCCTGAGCTGTGGGAACACAGTGAGGAGTGGTACAACTGGAAGACCAACCCGACCGGCCGGGTGCACACCCTCGCCCAGATCAAGGTCCGGGACGGCATCTCCGGCCTGGACGAGGGCGTCGACCACGCGTACTCGTGGTGCCAGAACTACGACGGCGGCCGGTCCTGGTTCACCGCGGGCGGGCACAGCAGCTCCGCGTTCAGCAATCCGCTGTTCCTGGACCACCTGCGCTGGGGCATCGAGTGGGCCGCCGGCGCGGTCGCGGGCGACTGCAGCGCCACCCAGAACGGGCAGTTCCAGCGGGTGCCGCTGGTCAACGCGGACCTGGCCGACCCGTTCGAGCTGGCGGTGGCGCCCGACCGGCGGGTGTTCTACATCCAGCGCACCGGCGCGGTGAAGGTGGTCGACCAGGCTACCCTCGCGGTCACCACCCTGCTCGACTTCGCCTACACCCCGACCCAGACCAGCCAGTCCGACGGGCTGCTCGGGCTGACACTGGACAACAACTTCGCCACCAACAACTGGCTGTACCTGCTCTGGTCGGACAAGACCCTCAACCAGCTCAACCTGTCCCGGTTCACCGTAACCGGCGCCACGATCGCGCTCAGCTCCGAGAAACGGCTGCTCACCATACCGACGCTGCGCGGGGAGGCGCGGGCCAACTCGCACATGGGCGGCTCCATCGCCATGGGCCGCGACGGCAACCTGTACGCCGGCATCGGCGACAACACCGACCCGTTCGAGTCCAGCGGCTACACCCCGATCGACGAGCGCTCCGGGCGGCGGGCGTTCGACGCCCAGGGCACCGCCGGCAACACCAACGACCTGCGCGGCAAGATCCTGCGCATCCGGCCGCAGGCCGACGGCACCTACACCGTGCCCGCCGGGAACCTGTTCGCGCCGGGCACGGCCAAGACCAGGGCCGAGGTGTACGCGATGGGCTTCCGCAACCCGTTCCGGATCACCGTCGACCCGCTGTCCAACGCCGTCCTGGTCGCCGACTACGGCCCCGACGCCACGGCCGCCAACGCCAACCGCGGCCCGGAGGGCACCGTCGAGTTCAACCGGGTCACCAGCGCCGGCAACTACGGCTGGCCGTACTGCATCGGCGACAACACCGCCTTCAACGACTACGACTTCGCCACCGGCGTCTCCGGGGCGAAGTTCAACTGCGCCGCGCCGGTCAACAACTCCCCGAACAACACCGGCCTGACCACCCTGCCCGCGGCCCGCGGCGCGCTGCTCTGGTACGCCTACTCCGCCTCGGCGCAGTTCCCCGAGGTCGGCACCGGGGGCGGCGGCCCGATGAGCGGCCCGGTCTACGACTACGACCCGGCCAACCCCCGGATCTCGAAGTTCCCCGAGTACTTCGAGGGCAAGTGGATCGTCTACGAGCTGACCCGCCAGTGGTGGAAGACGCTGTCGCTGCACAAGACGGCGCAGACCTTCACGGACCCGCGGTTCGGGCCCACCACCGTCGGCTCGCTGCAGTCGGTCAACGGGATCTTCGCGGGCATGAGCTGGATCCAGCCGTTCGAGGCCGAGTTCGGGCCCGACGGATCGCTGTACGTCATCGACTTCGGCGCCGGCTCGGGCAGTGGGCGCGGCGGCTCCAACGAGGGAGCCGGCATCTACCGGATCGACTACGTGGCCAACGGTGTGCCGCCCACCGCGAAGATCACCGCGAGCCGGGACAACGGGCCCGCTCCGCTGGCGGTCAGCTTCTCCAGCGCCGGATCGGGCGGGGCGACCTCCTACGCGTGGGACTTCGACGGCAACGGCACCGTCGACTCGACCGCGGCCAACCCGTCGTACACGTACACCACCCGCGGCCGGTTCAACGCCCGGTTGACCGTCACCGGCGCGGGCGGGCTCACGGCCGTGGCCAGCACCGAGATCACCGTGGGCAACACCCGCCCGGTCGTGACGATCAACGTGCCGCAGGGCGGGTTCTTCGAGTTCGGCGACCGCATCCCGTACACGGTCACGGTCACCGACCCGGAGGACACCGCCGTCGACTGCAACCGGGTGGTGGTGCAGACGCTGCTCGGCCACGACTCGCACGCCCATCCGCTGGACAACTACATCGGCTGCTCCGGGACGCTGGTGACCGAGTCCGGCGGCGGCGACGGCCACGGACCGGGCACGAACCTGTTCACGCTGATCAGCGCCCAGTACACCGACGGCGGCGCGACCGGCGCGCCCGCGCTGGTCGGCTCGGTGCAGGTCGAGCTGCAGACGCGGAGCATGGAGGCCGAGCACTTCGACGCCTCCTCCGGGGTGAGCGTGCTCGACCGGGCCACCGCGCAGGCCGGGCGCAGGCTCGGCGACGTCGACAACGGGGACTGGATCAACATCGGGCCGGTCAACCTGCAGAACATCAGCGGCGTCGTGGTCGGGGCCAGCTCCGGCGGCACCGGCGGCACGATCGAGTTCCGCAACGGCTCCCCCACCGGCACGCTGCTGGGCACGGCGACCATCCCGGTCACCGGCGGCTACGACAACGTGGTGTCGCCGACGGTCGCGCTGACCAATCCGGGCGGCACGTTCACGCTGTACCTGAAGTTCGTCAAGGCCGGGCAGACCGGCGACCCGGACATCCTGGCGCTGGACTGGCTGCGCTTCAACGGCCGCGGCGTGAAAGCCGAGACAGGCGCGACCCTGACGGTCACCGCCACGCCCACCACCGGCACGGGCCCGCTGACCGTCGCCTTCAGCAGCACCGCCACCGCGCCGCCCGGACGCACCATCGTGGACCGCGAGTGGCGCTTCGGCGACAACAGCGCCACCGTGCACGCGGCCTCGGCCAGCCACGTGTACACCCGCAAGGGCGTCTACACCGCCTGGCTGACGCTGACCGACAGCGTCGGGGCGACCCACTCCAGCAGCGCGGTGATCACCGTGAACTGACGCCGCACCAAGGCCCACCGCGAGGCAGGGACCGGGAAACGACTCCCGGTCCCTGCCTCGGTCGGTCAGCTCAGCGCCGCGCGCAGCCGGTCGTACGTCGGGCCGAGTTCGCGCAGCGCGGCCGCCGCCGCCGGGAAGTCACCCCGCACCATCGGGTGCTGCAGCGAGCCGACGAGCCTGGCCTGGACCGCGGCGATCCGCGCAGCCTCCGGGTAGCCCGCCAGCTGCAGGCAGTCGGCGGTATCGCTCAGCCGCCGCGCCCCCACCCGGATCGCGAAGTAGATCAGGTGTTCGCGCAGCCCGTTCCCTGCCCCAGCCTCGATCAGCTCGGCGACCCGCTCGGCCGCCGCGCCGTTGCCGAGGCTGCCCGGCGGCATCTTCTCGTCGGTGCTCATGGACAGCCATTCGATCGCGGCCGGGATGATCGACCGGATCGCGTCGGCATCGGCGACGTCGGCGACCTTCGCGAAGCCGGTGCGCATCGTGTACGGCCCGCCGTAGCTCAGCGTCTCGGCCTGCCACGCGAGCATGAAGTCCTCGACCGGCACCTCGGCGTACGGGTAGCCGTGCGGGTCGTGGACCAGCACCCGCTCGTCGTCGACGTCCAGCACGACGACGTAGTGGTCGGCGCCTATCGGCCCGGTCATCTCGGGCTGGTGGTGCAGGTGGCCCATCTCCAGCGGACCCACCCACACCGGGCCCTGCCCGGCCGCGGCGGCCAGGCGGGCCAGCGCCCCGGCCCGGTCGCCGCCCTTGCTGACGGTGGAGGTCCAGCCGATCGCCGCCAGCGCATGGTCGAAGCCCAGTTCGGGGTTCCAGCCGTAGGCGTCGAAGAACACCAGGTCGCCGCCGATGAGCTGCATGCCGAACGGGCCGCCGGTGGCGACCTCGATGACCGCGGTCGGCGGGGACTGCGCGCCGAGCAGCATGGCGAAGGAGTTGGCGTAGCAGTACGGGCCGCTGCCCACGTATGCGAGGTGTCGCACGGAATGCCTTTCGTCAGTGAGCGATCGGGTATGCCACGTCGAACAGCGCGCGGGTGCCCGGGTAGATCTCGTACGGGTGGCCGGTGCAGGTGAGGTCGGGCCGCGCGTCGATCCAGGCCTCCAGCGCGTCGTACACGCGCAGGATCAGCGGCAGTTCCGTGTACTCCACCGGTACGGGCAGGTAGGCCTCGGTGTGCGCGGCCACGAGCCGGATGTGCAGGTCCCCGACCGGCTCGACACTGCCGTCGTAGGCGACCGCCACCTCGACGAGCCCGTCGCTGTCGGGGGTCACCAGGTCGTGGAAGTGCACCAGCCTGGCCCCGTCGCCGGGCAGCCCCGACGCCCGCAGGTGCGCGCGGATGTCGCGCTCGGCGGTACCGACCAGCTCCGGCAGGGCGCCGGAGTCGACCCGGCGGCTGCGGCACAGCACCTTCGTGGCCGGTACGTCGCGCAGCGCGACGCCCCCGACGAGCGCGACGTCCACGGCGGGCCCGTGCGCCTCGATCAGCGCCGCCCGCTCGTCCAGCAGCTCCCGCTGGGCACGCAGCCATCCCCGCAGCTCCAGCTCACGGGCGGCCGGGGTGAGGTCGGCCAGGTACCCGACCCGCGCGAGCGGCAGTCCGAGCGCCCGCAGCCGGCCGATGAGGCGGGCCCGGGGCAGCTGGTCGGCGGCGTAGTAGCGGTAGCCGGTCGCCGGGTCGACGCTGGCGGGCACGAGAACGCCCTGCTCGGCGTAGAGCCGCAGCGCCTTCGGCGACAGCCGGGCGGCCGCCCCGAACTCGCCCGCCAGCAGGTGTTTCCTCTCCACGGCGCCGATTCTGCGCCGTGCCCATGGGGCGAGGTCAAGTCGCGGCCCCGCCGGTCGCCGCGTACGGGCAGCCGACACCCGGGCGCCGCCGACCGTGTCCTTCTCCACCTCGTTCTCCACCCGTGGGTGGTCCTGCGCAAGCGCCTGCCTGCCTAGTGTTCTGCCGGTGAGGGAACCGATGGATTACCTGCTCAGGGAACTGGTACGCAGGTTCGCGGCGAGGAAGGGCACGCGCATGAGCACGAAGTCGATCATCGGGTTGTCAGTGGTGGGCCTGGTCGTGCTGCTGGTGTTCGTAGGATATCGACTGCTCATGTTGGAGCTGATAACCGACCTGCGCCACTGACCGTTCATTGGAGCCGCCGCCTCATGGACATGCCACGGTCCGCCCCGCGCCTGCCCTGGTCGGCCTACCGGCCGCCGGGCTGGGGCGTCGAGCGGATCATCGGCACGGTCATGATGGTGGCGGCGCCGCTGACGGCGCGTGCCGTGCCGACGGCGGGCGCCTGGGCGGCGATGGGGTGCGGCGTCGCGGGATGGTTCGCGTTCCTGCTGATCGAGCGCCGCCGGCCGGTCGCCGCGTTGACCGTGCTCGGGATCGCGGCCGTGGTCACCGCCCAGGCGGTCGCCGCCACCGGCGACGGCACCGGTGTGATCATGGTGTGCGTGGCGCTGACGGGGTTGGCGACCCACACCCGGCCCTCGCTCGGCACGATCATGGCGGTCACCGGTCTGGTGCTGGGCTCCGCCGCCCTCGGCGGGCTGCTCCGCGGCCTGCCGCTGTCGGCCGTGGCCGAGGACGCGTCCGTGCTCCTGATCGTGGTGGTGCTCGCGCTGGTCCGCCGCGACTACCGGGTCAAGGCCGAGCACTCGCAGACCCTGCTGGAGCGGGAGGAGCACGCGCGCCGGGAGCACGCGCGCGCGGCGGCCCTGGATGAGCGCGCCCGGATCGCCCGCGAGTTGCACGACATCCTGGCGCACGCGCTGGGGTCGCTCGCCATTCAGCTCGAGGTCGCCGACGCGCTGCTGACCGAGCGGCGCGACGTCGACGCCGCGCTGCCGCGGGTGCGGCGAGCGCGCCGCCTGGCCGTCGAAGGGCTGACCGAGGCACGCCATGCGGTGGCGGCGCTGCGCGACGACGCACCGCCGCTGCCCGAGGCGCTGTCGCAGCTGGTCGCCGAGCACGCCGACGGCGGCGCGAATCCGGTGCGGATCACCGTCGACGGCACGCCCCGGCCGCTGCCCGCGGACGCCGCCGTGTCCCTGATCCGTACCGGCCGGGAAGCGCTGACCAACGCCGCCCGGCACGCCCCCGGCGCTGCCGTGACCGTGGTCGTCGCGTACCTGGCCGGCAGTGTCCGCCTGTCGGTGCGCAACACGCCCGACGGCCGGCCGGCGGAGCCGAGCGGCCCCCGCGGCTACGGCCTGACCGGAATGGCCGAACGCGTGGCGCTGGCGGGTGGCACCTTCGCGGCGGGTGCGGACGCAGACGGGTGGCTCGTGACCGTGGAGGTGCCCGGATGAGCAGCGGCGACCCGATCCGGGTGGTGATCGCCGACGATCAGCAGATCGTCCGGGAAGGACTGGTGGCGCTGCTGGGGCTGATCGACGGGGTGGAGGTCGTCGGCGACGCCGGCGACGGCGCGCAGGTGCTCGCCCTGCTGGACGCCGTCACCGCCGACATCGCCCTGCTGGACCTGCGGATGCCCGGCACTGACGGCATCGAGGCGACCAGGCAGATCACCCGCCGGCACCCGGACGTGTCCGTCATCATGCTGACCACGTACGCCGACGACGACTCGATCGGGCAGGCGCTGCGTGCCGGAGCGCGCAGCTACCTCACCAAGAACGCGAGCCGGGACCAGATAGCCGCCGCGCTGCGCGCGACCGCCCAGGGCCAGGCGACCTTCGATCCCGCCGTGTCGCAGCGCCTCGTCAGCGGCCTGCGTCCGGCCGCCGACGGGCAGCGGTGGCACAATCCGGACCGGCTCACCGCCCGCGAGGTGGAGGTGCTGCGGTTGATGGCGCAGGGTCTGAGCAACCGCGACATCGCCAGAACGCTGTTCATCGGCGAGAGCACCGTCAAGACGCACGTCAACAACACTTTCGCCAAGATCGGTGCGCGCGACCGCGCCGACGTCACCAGGTACGCCTATCGCCACGGCCTCACCGGGTGACGATGTCGGCGCCGAGGCGGCGCCGCGGGTCGCGCGCACCGGGTGCGTCAGGCTGCCGGCCCTGAGCCGCGGATCGGCGGCGGCAGGTGCCTGACCACGTCCACGACGGCGGTCACCGGTCCGAGTGCGGTCGTGCCGTGCACCACGACCTCGCCCGGCGCGCCGGTGGCGCTGCCCGGGACCGCGTCCCAGGTGACGGCGACGGGTGTGATCGAGCCGTCGGCCGCGGTCAGCACGTCGACCGTGGCCGGCAGGCGCGGGGTGTGCCGGACCTGCGTCGCGGTGTAGACGGTGTCCTGGAGCACCTGCTCGGCATCGCTGTCGCGGTAGACGTCGACGGACGGGAAGACTTTCAGGACGGGCCAGCTGGAGCCGCCCCAGTCGACCACCTCCTGGAAGTTGGCCGGCTCCCAGACGAGCGCGCCGACGCCGCGGTTGTCCGGGAGGTCGTTGGCGATCTGGAACACCCGCTGGTACGCGTCGGCCTGGCCCTGTGCCGTCTTCGGGTACGGCGAGTTCGGCACCGGCACCCCGTCCCAGTCGTTGGCCGGGTGGGAGGTCTCGGCGATCTCGAGTTCGTAGCCCGGGTGCGCCGCGGCGACCGCGTGCAGGTTGCTCTCGTAGTACTCCGCCGCGCCGTGCCACTCGGGGTAGTAGGAGTGCGCGATCACGTCGATGTCCTGGCCCTTGGCCTTCAGCCGGGTGAGGAGCTGGTTCCAGAACTCCAGCGTCCGGTCGAGCCTGCCGCTGTCGATGATCACGTGGGTCTCGAGCTTGATGTGCAGGCCGTTGGCCGCGGAGACGTCGCGGACGGCCTTGATGCCGGCGGCCTGCAGCGTCGTGAACCGGTCCCACGCCGCGTCGTACGCGGCCTGCTCGGCGGGGTCGGCGGAGCCGAAGTAGTTCCACAGCAGGGCGCCGCCCGGCTGCGCGACGAAGGCGGGGTCATGGTTGAAGTAGCAGCTGTAGCACCAGTCTGCCGGGTCGGCGAACCACGGCTGGGCCTTCTCGCTGCCCCAGAGGAAGCCGTTGATGAGTTCGTTGCCGACGGCCACCTTGTCGGGCGCCGTGCCCTGGTCGACCAGCGCCTGGATGTAGTCGTGCGTGTAGTGGTAGACCTCGGCGGTGAGGTCCTCGAACGGCAGGCCGGTCCAGGCGGTGGGCTTGGCCTGCTTGCCCGGGTCGGCCCAGTGGTCGGAGTAGTGCAGGTCGATGCCGAGCCCCATGCCCTTGCCCTTGACGGACTTCGCGACCGCCGCAGTCCGCTCGGGACCCTGGTAGGCGGGGTCGAGGAACTCGTGGCTCCGTTCGTCGCGCGGGTCGTTGAAGACCCGGAGGCGGACGTACTCCATGCCGGAGTTCTTGGCCAGGGACAGCAGGTCGACGGCCTGAGCGGGGTCGCTGACGTAGTACGTCAGGCCGTCCCGGGCCGTGTTCTGGTCGGCGTAGGACAGGTCGGCGCCCAGCAGCAGGTCGTCGCGCAGGTAGTTGAAGACCGAGAGTTCGCTGATGCCGATCTTCGCCCCGGGCGAGGCGCGGGTGATGGTGACGCGCAGGTAGGCGGTGCCGGGGCGGGTGAACAGGCCGACCCCGCCACGGCCCGGCATCCGGGTGCCGGAGCGGTCGACGACCGTCGTCCAGGTGGTGCCGTCGGTGGACGCGTCGACGACGTACTGGTAGACGGCGCCCCTGTCCGGAAAGACGACCTCGACCTTGCGCACGTTGTCGTAGGCGCCGCCGAGGTGGAGGGTCAGCCACTCCCCCGCTCGCTGCCGCCCGGCCACCCACGCGGTGGCGGGATCCCCGTCGATCGCCCGGGAAGCCTTGGCCGCCGCGCTGCTGGCCGTGGTCGAGACCCAGGGCTTGGCGGCCAGGTCGCTCTCGATCGGTGCGATGGTGACGCCGCCGGCCGCTGCCGTCGCGGGCACCGCGGTGCCCGCGACGGCTCCGGCAAGCACCGTGGCCGTGGCCACGACGATCGCCAAAGGGGCCCGGATCGTGTACCTGTCGCGCATGTGAATCCTCCTGGTCAGACCGCACAGAGGCGCTCGACGTGTCTTCTGTGCACGTTCACAGTTCAAGGTAGCGGCGATGTTGAAGGTGTCAAGAGCGGCCACGGCATCGCCGTTTCGCCCGATATTCCTTTACCAGCAGGTGGTAGCTGGCGAAGGGTGGCGCCGATGCCGGCTGACCGAGCGGAGAATGGCCGTCCAGGTCGGCCCATTCGGCCCGTCCGAGTCTGTGAACGTGCACAGACCGGGTGGGGAGGTGTGGGGTGCTGAGGCACTCGCCGAAAGGGCGGTATCGTCCCGCACGACACCGGATCATCTGGAACAGACGCAGGAGACCGCCCGTGACAAGCCGTCAGCAAGAGCCGGAGCACGGCACCGGCGCACGCGACGTGGTACGGCTCGCCGTCGTCGTCGGCGCCCTGGGTGTCGTCTTCGGCGACATCGGCACCAGCCCGATCTACACGATGCAGACGGTGTTCAACCCCGCCGACCCGCACCCGGTGCCGGTCAGCGTCGACAACGTGTTCGGGGTGGCGTCGCTGGTCTTCTGGTCCGTGATGATCATCGTGACGGTCACCTACATCCTGCTGGCGATGCGCATCGACAACCAGGGTGAGGGCGGCATCATGGCCCTGATCACGCTGCTGCGCCGGTGGAGCTCCGGCCGCGGCGGACGGGTCGCGGGCGTACTCGCGGTGGTGGGCATCTTCGGTGCGGCCCTGTTCTTCGGCGACAGCATGATCACTCCCGCGATCTCAGTGCTGTCGGCGATCGAAGGGATCAAGACGGTCAACCCCGATCTGGAGGCGGCGGTCGTACCGGTCACCGCGGTCATCATCGTGGCGCTGTTCATGGTCCAGCGCAGGGGCACCGCCGCGGTCGGGCGCGTCTTCGGCCCGATCATGATCGCCTGGTTCGGAGTCATCGCCGTGTTCGGGGTCGGGGGCATCGCCCACCACCCCGACATCCTCAAGGCCCTGTCCCCCACGTACGCCCTGAGCTTCCTGTCCCAGCACTTCGGCATCGCGTTCTTCGCGCTGGCCGCGATCGTCCTGTCGGTCACCGGTGCCGAGGCGCTCTACGCCGACATGGGCCACTTCGGCCGCCGCGCCATCACCCGGGGCTGGCTCGGGCTCGTCCTGCCCGCGTGCGTGCTCAGCTACCTCGGCCAGGGCGCCCTGATCCTCGAGGACCCGGCCAACATCAGCAGCCCGTTCTTCCTGCTGTCCCCCGGCTGGGCCCGCCTGCCGCTGGTCGTCCTGGCCACCGCCGCGACCGTCATCGCCTCCCAGGCCGTCATCACCGGCGCCTACTCGGTCGCCTCCCAGGCCGCGCAGCTGGGCTACCTGCCGCGGCTGCGCATCGCGCACACCTCCGAGTCCACCATGGGCCAGATCTACGTGCCGTGGATCAACTGGCTGCTGATGGTGTCGGTGCTGACGCTGGTGTTCGCCTTCCAGAACTCCGCCGCCCTCGCCTACGCGTTCGGCATGGCCGTCACCGGCACGATCACCATCACCACGCTGCTGTTCTTCTACGTCGCCCGGCTCAAGTGGGGCACCCCGCGGTGGCTGCTGGGCACCGGCGCGGCCCTGCTGCTCGGCGTCGACCTGCTGTTCGTCGCGGCGAACCTGACCAAGCTCGTGCACGGCGCGTGGCTGCCGCTGCTCATCGGCCTCACCGCGTTCACTATCATGACGACGTGGCAGCGCGGCCGCCAGGTCGTCACCGCCGAGCGCGAACGCACCGAGGGCACGCTGCCGGAGTTCGTCGAGCAGCTGCGCGAGGCCCGCGCGACGACGGCCACCGTGCCGGGCACGGCGATCTTCCTCAACCGCGGCAAGCAGACCGCGCCGCTCGCGCTGCGCGCGAACCTGGAGCATAACCACGTCCGCCACGAGCACGTCGTCATCATGTCGCTGGAGACCGACACCGTGCCGTACGTGCCCGCCGACCAGCGGGTCACCGTCGACGACCTCGGGTACGCCGACGACGGCATCACCCACGTGACCGCCCGGTTCGGCTACATGGACACCCCGGACGTGCCCGCCGCGCTGCGCACCCTGGACCCGGCCGTCACCGAGGGTCCGCTGGACCTGGACAACGCGACGTACTTCCTGTCGAAGATCGAGCTGCGGCGCGGTCCGGAGCCGACGATGGCGGACTGGCGCAAGCGGCTGTTCATCGCCACCTCGTACATCACCGCCGACGCGGCCGCGCACTTCGGCCTGCCGCGCGACCGGACCATCATCATGGGCAGCCACATCGACGTGTAGGCGGCGGGCGGACCGGTCAAGTCTGACGGGCGGCCGAGGGGCCGCCCGTCAGCACGGGCGTCGCGGTACGGGTCAGCCGGTCGGGAAGTCGTCGGCGGTGCGGATCCGGTCGCGGACCCACACCCCCGCGGCCTTGAGCCGGGAGGTGCCGGCGTACGGCCCGGTCCCGCAGGTGCCCGTGGTGAACACGGCCCCGGTGCGGAAGTCGTCGCTGAAGTTCCAGTTCGTCCAGCTGATCTTCTTGCTGGCCATCAGGTCGAGGTAGGCCTGCGCCTGGGTGAAGTTGTTCGGGCCGTCGCCGGAGGCCTCCTGCGTGCCGAACTCGGTGACGAACATCGGGATCTGGTCGGCCGCCCGCGACAGCGCGTTGAGGTAGCTGCTGCCGTGCGAGGCGGCATAGAAGTGGAACGTGTACATGATGTTGGTCGCGTTGACCTTGTTATTGATCACTTCGGTCTCGTTCGCGCCGTCCGACAGGCCCAGCGACGACCAGGCCCGGGTGCCGACCAGTACGACGGCGTCGGAGTCGACGGCGCGGATGGTCGGGATGATCTGCTCGGCGTAGCTCTTGATGGCGGGCCAGCCGACGCCGTTGGGCTCGTTGGCGACCTCGTACAGGATGTTGGTCTTGGCGGCGTGCCGCTGCGCGATGGCGGTGAAGAACGTGCGGGCCCGGGCCAGGTTGTAGTTCGGGTCGCCCGGGGTGAGCATGTGCCAGTCGACGATGACGTACATCCCGCGCGCGGTGGCCTGCTCGATGTAGCCGTGCACCCGGTCGGTGAACAGCTGCGGGTTGGTCTCGTAGCCGTCCTCCTGGACGTACATCGACACCCGCAGCACGTCGGCGTTCCAGTCGGTGGCCAGCGCGTTGAGCGAGGCGTCGTTGACGCACTGCGGGTACCACTGGATGCCGTGGGTCGACATGCCGCGCAGCTGGATCGGCTGGTTGTACCGGTTGCACAGCTTCACGCCGCAGACGTGCAGCTGCCCGTTGACCGCCGCCGGGGTGGTGCCGGTCGGCGGGCTCGGCGACGCGGTCGGACTGGGCGGCACGGACGGGCCGGTGCCGTACACGTCGAACTCCCACAGCGAGTAGCCCCACTGGGTGGCCCGCGCCGTGCCGTACACCCGCACGTACCGTCCGCTCGCGCTCAACCCGGTGATCGAGTCCGTGCCGCCGTTGCCGGCGGCCGTGCTGTAGACGCTGGTCCAGGCGCTGCCGTCGGATGAGACCTCGATCCGGTACCCGGTGGCGTAGGCCGCTTCCCAGTTCAGCTCGACCCGGCTGATCGCCGACGGCGCGCCCAGGTCCACCCGCAGCCACTGCGGGTCGACGCCCGCCGCGCTGGCCCACCGGGTCGTGCTGCTGCCGTCGACGGCGTTGCCGGCCGCGGTGGTGGCGTCCTCGACCGAGGACGCGGTCGCGGGCCTGCCGCGCGACAGCAGCGCCTCCGCCGGCGCGGTGCCCGCCTCGACCTCGAGGTAGTCGAGGTTGGCGGTGCCCTGGGCGGTGGTCGCCGCGACGCGGACGGTGTTGGTCCCGGCGGCCAGCAGCGCGGTGACGGTCTTGCCGGTCCAGGTGGTCCACCCGCTGGTGGCGTTGAAGGCGCTGGCGGCGGAGACGGTGGTGCCGTTGACGATGATGTCGGCGGGGCGGTTGGCGCCGCTGCCGTTGGCGTACCGGATGGTCAGGGTGGCGCTGCCCGCGCTGGGCACGGTCACCGTCCACTGCACCGCCGAGCCGATCGCGTTGTCGGTGTTGACGAAGCCGCTGCCGGAGTATCCGGCGTGGTTGGCTTCGACGACGCCCTGCGAGACGGTCGCCGATTCGGCCTCGTAGCGGGTGGGGGCGGCCCAGGCCGGCAGGGCCGCGCCGGCGGCGAGGCCGGTCAGCGCCACCAGCGACGCGACGGCGGCCGCGCGCCAGGGCCGGCTGAGGATCTTCATGCACGTTCTCCTTCTGCTGTCGTCGGGGTGCGGGCCCGTGGCGTCGCCGCCACGGGCCCGAGCTGGTCAGGACGCGAAGCGCAGGCGCACGACCACGTTGTCGAGGACCGTCGGCGTGCCGCCGTTCATGTCGTTGTTGGTCGAGGTGAGCCAGAGGCCGCCGTCGGGGGTCTTGACGACGGTGCGCAGCCGCCCCCAGGAGCCGTTGAAGAACGCCCGCGGGGTGTCGGTGGTGCTGCCGGTGATGCGCATGACCCACAGCCGGGTGCCGCGCACGGCGGCCATGTAGATCCAGTCGTTGACGATCTCCAGGCCGCTCGGTGAGGCCGAGGCGGTGCTCCAGGTGCGTACGGGGTTGGTGAAGCTCGGGTTGCTGCACACCCCTTCGCAGGTCGGCCAGCCGTAGTTGGCGCCCGGGGTGATCAGGTTGAGTTCGTCCCAGGTGTTGTCGCCGAACTCCGACGACCACAGCCTGCCCTGGGAGTCCCAGGCCAGGCCCTGCGGGTTGCGGTGGCCGAGGCTGTAGACGCGGGTGCCGAACGGGTTGCCGGGCGCGGCCGCGCCGGTGGTGGTGACGCGCAGGATCTTGCCGTTGAGCGAGCTGAGGTTCTGCGCGCGGCTGCTGTCCTGGCCGTCGCCGGTGGTGACGTACAGGTAGCCGTCGGGGCCGAACTTGATCCGGCCGCCGTTGTGGAAGCGGTTCTTGGCGATGCCGGTGACCAGCGCCTCGCGCGGGCCGATGGCGCCGTTCTCGAACTTGAACCGGACCAGGCGGTTGTCGCCGGCCGCCGTGTGGAAGGCGTACACCCAGTGGTCGGTGGCGAAGGTCGGGCCGACGGCGAGGCCGAGCAGCCCGCCCTCACCGCCGGTGGTCACCGCTTCGGTGATGGTGCCGACGACGGTCTTCTGCCCGGCCAGGGTCACCCGGACGATCTCGAACCGGTCGCGCTCGGCGACCAGTGCGCTGCCGTCGGGCAGGAACGCGATGCCCCAGGGCAGGTCGAGTTGGGTGACGTTGCGGTCGAAGACGGGGTCGCCGCCACCGGCCTGCGTGGACGTGGTCACCGCCAGGACCGGGCTGGCCGGTGAGGTGTTGCCGTTGGCGTCGTAGGCCAGGACCGTGTACTGGTACGTCGTCGCGGGCGTGAGCCCGGTGTCGGAGGCGGTCAGGTCGGGCACGTCGGCGATCTGGGTGCCGTTGCGCGAGACGCGGTAGCCGCGGACGCCGACGTTGTCGGTGGCGGCGTTCCAGGCCAGGGTCACCGTGCTGGCGGTGACGCCGGTGGTGCGCAGGTTGCCCGGGGTGGTCGGCGGCTGGGCGTCGGTGCCGGGCGGGGTGGTGACGGGGACGTTGTTGCTGCCCTGCGACGGGTTGCCGGCCGCGTCGTAGGCCAGCACGCTGAACACGTACGACGTGTTGGGCTGCAGGTTCAGGGTGGCGGCGACGATGTTCCCGCCGACCTCGGCGACCACGTTGCCGCCGTTGTAGACGACGTAGCGGGAGACGCCGACGTTGTCGGTGGCGGCGTTCCAGGCCAGGTCGACGCCGTTGGGCCGGATCTCGCCGACGACGCGCAGGTTGCCGGGCGCGGTGGGCGGCTGGCCGTCCGACGGGGCGGTGACGCGCAGCCGGTCCAGGTTCGGCCCGCCGTTGGCGGTGGTCGCCGCGGCGCGGACGGTGTTGGTTCCGGCGCTCAGGCTCGCCGTGACGGTCTTCTCCGCCCAGGTCGGCCACGCGCCGGTGCCGGGGAAGGACACCGCGGGCGCGGCCGGGCTGCCGTTGACGGTGATGTCCATCGGGCGGTCGATGGTGGTGCCGTTGGCGTAGCGCAGGGTCAGCGGGTAGTTGCCGGCGGCGGTGACCGACACGGTGAACTGCACGTACGACCCGGTGACGTTGTCATAGTTGACGAAACCGGTGCCGGTGTAGCCGGCGTGGTTGGACTCGACCACGCCCTGGGCGATCGCGGCGTTCTCGGCCTGGTAGTCGGTGAACGCGGGCGGCGGCGCGGTGGCCACGTTCCACTGCTGGCTGGTCAGGCCGGCGATGCAGGTCCAGATGTGCAGCTTGGCGGCGTCGGTGGTGGCGCCGCCGACGACGTCGAGGCACTTGCCGGTGACCGGGTTGACCAGCGTGCGCGCCGTGCTGCTGTAGCTCCACTGCTGGTTGGGGTTGGTCGCCGAGCAGTCCCAGATCTGCACCTTGGTGCCGTTGGCGTTGACGCCGCCCGCGACGTCGAGGCACTTGCCGCCGAGGGCGCGGATGGTGCCGTCGGTGCCGACGGTCCAGGTCTGGGCCGGGCTGGCGTTGCAGGTGTAGATCTGCACCTGGGTGCCGTTGACGGTGCCGGCGGAGGGGATGTCGATGCATTTGCCGGACGCGACGCCGGTGATCGGGCCGACGGTGTCGGCCGCGGCGGGGGCGGCTGCGGCGATCTCGACGGTCGCGGTGAGCAGCAGCGCGGCGGCGAGCAGGGCGATGCGCCTGATCGGCGGTGCGTTCATCGGGGGCTCCGTTCCTGGTGGCGGCCCGCGACTGGCGCGGGGCGCGCGGACGGCTGGACCGAGCGGGGCACTCGCCGTCGAGAGTTAGTTAAGTTAACTTATCGATAGCCGACCATATTGGCTCCGGTAAGTACGGTCAAGTCGAACAGTCCGAATTGGCACTTTTACGACGAGAACCGGCCCCGCGACGAGGGTCGCGGGGCCGGGGGCCGAAACTGCGTCAGCTGGCGCAGATGCCGTACGCGGTGATGCTCCAGTTGCCGCTGTACCCGCCGACGATCTCGTCGGCCCAGGTGCTCACCCGGTCGACGCCGACGGTGTTGATGCCGCTGAGCAGCACATGGCCGTTGCCCGCGTTGACCTCGACGCCGGTGCCGAGGAGCGCTTTGCCCGCCGGGCAGAGTCCGGTCGCCGTCTGGCGCGAGTCGCTGCTGCTCGCCGACGGGAACGAGACACGCTGCAGCCCGGCCGGGGTGTCGGCGCAGACCGCGTAGGCGGTGACCGACCAGGTGTCGTCGACCGACTCCGGCACCTCCACGCCCCGTACCGTGACGGTCTTCAGATCGGCGGAGGGGACGACGTCCTCCAGGACGACGTCGGGCACTCCCCCGTTGATGCGGCCGCCCGCCCCGATCACACTCCGGCCAGGGCCGCAGCTCGGTGTGACCACGTACTGCTCCTGATTGCCGCCCACGCTGGAGACGATCTCCCAGCCGGCCGGCTTCGGGACGCAGATGGCGACCGTCGTGTGCGTCCAGTTCGGGCCGTAGGCGACCGCCTCCTGGGTCGCCACCCAGAACTGGGACTCACCGATGGGCTGCATCCGGATGAGCCCCGCGTAGCCGGTGGGTGCCGGGGCCGTGAGGTATCCGCCGCCGCCGGCCACCGCGGTGCCGGCGGGGCATACGACATCGGTGTGCTTGCTCTGCCCGCTGGTCGGGTTCGAGGTCTCTTTGACGATCACCAGCCCGGCCGGGTCGGCCGCGGCGGGCGAGGCCGCGCCGAGTGGGACGAGCGCCGTAGCCAGGGCGACCACCGTGAGGTACACCCGTAGCTGCAAGTTCATGTCTTCCTCCAGTCCTGTCGGGCCTCCAGGATCCGGAGGCGGCCGGGCGGCGGCCGGGAATGCTGAACGCCGCTGAACGGTGCCGGTGAACATCGTTGAACGCGCCGCTGTCGGGGCCGCGACGCCGCGGACCCCGCCGACCGGCGGGCATGTTTAAGTAGGTGAATGGGTCAAGAGCAGGCTTCGCTGGAACTGGCCCATCTGCTGCACCAGCTGCGCCGACGCGAGGCGCGGCGGCGCGGCGGGCAGGAGCTGACCTACCGCGAGCTGTCGGCCAGGACAGGGTGGTCGCTCGGCATAGTGGCGCAGTACTTCTCGGGCAAGAGCGTGCCGCCCGTCGACCGGTTCGACGTGCTCGTCAGGCTGCTCGGCGCCACTGCGGCCGAGCTGGGGGCGCTGGCCAC
Organism: Catellatospora sp. KI3; assembly: GCF_029948125.1. Classification (GTDB taxonomy): domain Bacteria; phylum Actinomycetota; class Actinomycetes; order Mycobacteriales; family Micromonosporaceae; genus Catellatospora. The sequence goes on along the minus strand of NZ_JASAMB010000003.1, from coordinate 329,017 downwards.
CGCGCGGGACGCCGCGGCGGACGGCCGCCGCAAGGGGCCTGCGGCCGCAGCCGGCGGGCAGAGCTTCCGGCTGCTCGGCCCGGTGGTGGTGGCGGGACCGGCGGGCGCCGCCCGGCTGACGGGCCCCAAACCGCGCGCTCTCGTCGCGCTGCTGGCCCTGCACGCGGGCAGCGTGCTGAGCCAGGCGAAGCTGATCGACGCCCTGTGGGGCGACGATCCGCCGCGCACCGCCGTGGAGACCCTCTACAGCTACGTGGCCCGGATCCGGCACGCCTTCGACGGGTGCGGGCTGGCGGGCGTCCTGCACACGAAGAGCTCGGGTTACCTGCTGGCGGTGCGGCGCGACGCGGTCGACGCGGCGCGGCTGGAGGAGCGGGTGGCGCAGGCCCGGGCGGCGGTCGCGGCCGGGAAGGCACGGGAAGCGGTGACCTGCCTGTCCGAGGGGCTGTCGCTGTGGCGGGGGGACGCACTGGCGGACGCGCCGGTCCACGGCTGGGGCGCGGCCGAGGTGGCGCGCCTGGGCGAGCTGTGCTGGACCGCGCGCGAAGACCTGTGGGAGGCCCGGCTCGCGCTGGGCGAGCACGCCGATGCCGCCGGTGAGCTCGGCAAGCTGCTGGTCGGGGCGCCGGGCCGGGAGCGTCTGGTCGAGTCGTACATGCTCGCCCTGCACCGGTGCGGCCGGTCGAACGAGGCGGTGGAGGCGTACCAGCGCCTGCGCGCGTACCTGGCCGAGCAGGTGGGCGCGGAGCCCGGCGCCCGGCTGCAGCGCGTGCACGTGGCGATCGTCCGCCGCGACCCCGGCCTGGACGTCGCCCCGACCGCCGGGCCGGGCCCGGGCAGAGGGTGGCACCGGCCCCCGCCGGCGCAGCTCCCGCCGCGCATCGGGCACTTCACCGGGCGCGACGGTGAGCTGGCGGTCCTCGACGGCCTGCACGGCGCGGCCGCGGAGGTGGGCGTGGTGTGCGGACCGGCCGGCATCGGCAAGACCGCGCTGGCGGTGCAGTGGGCGCACCGGGCCGCCGACCGCTGCCCCGACGGGCAGCTCTACGTCGACCTGCGCGGCCACGATCCGGCGGCGGCGCTGCCGGTGGCCGAGGCGCTGGCGCAGCTGCTGGCCGGGCTGGGCGTGCCGGCCGCCGAGATCCCGGCCGAGCTGACGGCCCGGCTGGGCCTGTACCGGTCGGCCGTGCACCGCCGCCGGGTCCTGGTGCTGCTGGACGACGCCGCCGACGCCGACCAGGTCTCGTCGCTGGTGCCGCCGGCGCCGAGCCTGCTGCTGGTGACCAGCCGCAACCGGTTGACCGGCCTCGCCGTGGACCACGCCGTGTCGGCCGTACACCTGGACGTGCTGCACCCGGGCGACGCGCTCGCGCTGCTGCGGCGGGTGCTCGGGGCGGACCGGGTCGCCGCCGAGCCGGCCGCCGCCCGTCGGCTCACCGAGCTGTGCGGCGGGATGCCGCTGGCCTTGCGGATCGCCGCAGCCAAGCTTGCGGCCGGGCCGCACGGCCTGATCGACGCGTTCAACGCCGAGCTGGCCGACGGCCGGCTCGACGCGCTGTCGGTGCCGGGCGACTCGCGCAGCATCCGGGCGGTCTTCGCCAGCGCGTACCGCGCGCTGAGCCCGGCGGCGGCCCGGTTGTTCGGGCGGCTGGGCCGGCACCCGGGCCCGACCTTCGCCGTCTCGCTGGCGGTGGCGCTGGCCGAGGCGCCGCCGGGCGGCGGGCGGGCGGCGCTCGACGAGCTGGCCGCGGCGCACCTGGTGGTGGAGGTGGCGCGGGGCAGGTACCGGTTCCACGATCTCATCAGGGCGTATGCGTTCGAGGTCGCGGAGCCGGTGGAGGCGGCCCGAGCGGAGACGAGGATCTTCGAGTGGTACCTGGCCGTCGGCGACGCCGCCAACCGGGTCTTCAGCCCGGCCCGCAACCGGGCCGGAATGATCTCGGCGCAGCCGCCGATCGAGGTCCCGTTCCCCGCCGACCACGCCGCGGCGCTGGCCTTCGTCGACGGCGAGTACGCCAGCGTGCCGGCGGTCCTGGACCTCGCCGCACGACGCGGCGCGGACCGCGACACCTGGCGGCTGGCCTACCTGTTCACCGGCTTCTTCACGCTGCGCGGGCACAACGGCGCCCGGGTCGACGCGGCGCGGCTGGGCCTGGCGGCCGCCCGGCGGCTGGCCGACCCTGACGCCGAAGCGGTGCTGCGCTCGCTGCTCGGCCTGGCCTGCCACGCCGTCGGCGACCACGAGCAGGCGCTGGCGCACTTCGGGACGGCCCTCACGCTGGTGACCGCCGCCGGCGACCTGGCCGGGCAGGCGATGGTGCTCAACAACATCGGGCACGCCCGCACGGCGCTGGGCCTGCTCGCCAGTGCCATGGAGGCGTTCACCCAGGCCCTGGCGCTGCGTTCGGCCGACGCGGACCATGCCGACGTCGCCACGCTGCTGAACAACATCGGCCACCTCCACATCCAGCTCGGTGAGCCGGCACTGGCCCGCGAGCACCTGCTGCGGGCGCTGGCCCTGGCACGCCGGCTCGGGCTGCCCAGGCACGAGGCCTGCTACCTGATGAGCCTGGGTCAGGCGCACCGCGCCGACCGCGACCCGGACGCGGCGCTGGAGCACCTGTCCGCGGCGCTCGCGATCCGGCGCGAGCTCGGAGAGCGTCGGCTGGAGGCGGACACCCTCAACGAACTCGGGCTGGCCAGTCGCGACCGCGGCGACCGGGTGGCCGCCTCAGCCCACTTCCGCGGCGCGCTGGCCCTGGCCCGGGAGCTGGCAGACCCGCACCTGGAGGCGACCACCCGGTCCTATCTGACCGGTCAGGAGCCGCCGATGGTCACCGTCGCCACCGCGTCCACGACGGCCCCCGCCGACACGGCCGAGATCCGTACGTAGAAGTAGCGCGGCGGGGTGTCCGCGGGCCGCGTGATCAGCTGCACGGACAGGGCGCCCGAGGTCTTCCCCGCCGCCACGGCCTGCTCCCGCTGCACGACCGGGACGAAGTCGACGCCCGCCTTCGCTGTGCCGTCGACGGTGCTCCAGTGCAGCGTCGACGGTGCCGGCAGTGCCGCGCTGAGTCTGAAGTCGACGCAGTGCGGTTCGATGGGCATCGACTCGACCAGGCCGCAGAAGCAGTACTGGACCAGCGAGGGCTGGGGGCAGACGCCGTCATCGACGACCACGCTGCCGGTCGGCCCGTCATCGTCGAGGACCCGTCCCTGCGCCAGCGGCCGGGTGATGCGCACGCTCGGGCTGGCGTCGCCGAGGCGGACGAGGAAGTCCTCGATCTCCGCCTCCCGGTGGGAGTCCGGCAGCACCGCCGCGGTCACCGTCCGCATCGAGGTGTCGCCGGCCGCCCACCGCAGCGTCCCCCGCGGCAGCTGGAAGTCCGATCCGGGGGTGGCGGTGCCGGCCGAAGCCTCGTAGCCGACCTCGCCCGCGGCGGCGCACCCGCCGGAGTAGACCGCGAACGTCAGTGTCGCGCTGCCCTCCCCCGCCGACGCCTGCGGGCTGACGCTGACCGTGCGTTGGCAGCTCTGTGCGGCGCCCGGGGCCGGGACGGCGAGCGCCAGGGCGGCGGTGGCGGCCGCCAGGACGAAAGCGAAACCAGGGATGACTCTCATACCCGCATCCTGGCGCCCTCGGCTTGCACCCACCTTGCAGCTTCCTGGACGCGATCGGGCAGCACCTGCGGGCCCGGGTGCGCCTGGCCGACGGCGGCGCCTACCTGCCCGCGTACCGGGTGCGCCTGCCGGACTGGATGATGCCGCTGGACCGGCGCGACGAGCTGCTGGCCGGGATCGCGGCGCTGCGTGCCACCCTTCCGGCTGAGCCGACCGTCGGCTGACGACGTCCGGCGCCGGGGTCGGGCGCAGGACGCAGGCCCCGAGAGGATCCTCAGGGCCTGCGTCGTCAGGTCGTCCGCGCCGCCCTACGGCAGCGGCGCGGTCATCGGCGACCCGCGTGCAGCTGCGTCACCTGCTCGGCGCTGAGCTCGTAACCGTACAGCCGGAAGTCGTCGATCAATCCGTCGAACCTCGAATCCCCCCAGCTCGTACCGCCGATGAAGTTGGCCGTGGTGCTGCCGCCCACGCCCACGTCACCGATGCCGATGGTGAAATCGGTCCGGGTGGCCTGCAGCACGCCGTTGAAGTAGATCTTCCCGGTCGACCCGTTCATCGTGAAGACGACGTGCGTCCACTCGTTGAGGGGCAGGTCCCGGCCCGCACCGAGCAGGAGCCGCTCCTGCGTGGCCACCCCCGGTGCCTTGAACGTCGCCCCGAACCCGGTGGTCGAGCCGTTCGTGGACGACTGGATCAGGAAGAACGTGTCGGTGCTGCTGCCGATCTGCACCAGCGGCACCCACGACGGCAGCGTGTCCGGCCGCGCCCAGAAGGACACGGTGAACTGCTCGTCCAGTCCGGCCGCGATGTTGTCGGCCATCTTGACGTGGTTGTTCGTGCTCGCGGCACCGCCCGGCAGCGACACCGCGCTGCCGTACCGGCCGGCCGCGCTCCAGCCCGTCGTGCCCAGGAAGGAGGCTGCGCCGGTCGACGACCTCGTGCCCGTGTTGGCGGCGGAGGTCCCCGTGTTCTCGTCGAAGGTGTACCGGACCGCGACGCCTTCGTTGTACAGCTTGGCGACGTCCGCCGCGGTCAGCGTGGACGTGTACAGGCGCACGTCGTCGATCAGACCGTCGTACGCCGCGTCCCCGTATCCGTTGCGGCCCAGCCAGTTGTCGGCCGTCGGACCGACCTCGGTCATGCCGACGGTCAGGTCGGTCCGCGTCGCGATCACCACGCCGTTGAGGTACAGCGTGCCGATCGAGCCCTGCCGGGTGAAGGCCACGTGGCTCCACTGGTTGACGGCCACGTCCTGCGCCGGAGTGGCGAAGACCCGCTCCTCGGGGCCGGTCTTGCCCTTGAAGGTGACGGCGAGTCCGGTGCTGCCGCCCGCCTGGGTCTGCATCTGGATCTGGTAGTAGCTCCCGGCGGAGCCGAGTCCGTCACCGATGTGGAACAGCCCGGTCCAGTTGGACTTCGTGTCGGGGCGGACCCAGAAGGCGGTGGAGAAGTTCGCCGCGCCCTGCAGCAGGTTGTCCGGCAGGTCCACCGCGTTCGCGGTGCTGCCACCGGGCAGGTTGATCGCCTTGCCGATGACGCCGTTGGCGGACCAGCTGGTGGTCCCGGTCAGGACGGCAGCCCCGACCCCGCTGACGGAGCCGGTGTTGGCGGCGGTGGTGCCCTGGCCCTCCTCGAACTCGTACCGCACCGGGATGCCCGTGGCCGGCGGCGGGGCGTTGTCGCCGACGATCACCAGGTCGTCGACCATCAGGCCGGCGCCGGTCCCCGGAGCCTTCAGGCTGAGCGTCTGCGAGGCGGTCGCGGCCGTGAAGGTGCCGGTGTACGTGCTGTAGGCGGCCGTCGACGGCTGTGCTGTCGTGGCGGTGAGCGTCGCGTTCAGATTGCCGATCGACAGCGTCGCCGTCGCCGCGGCGGTCCCGGTCGACCGGGCGTCGCGGGCGTAGCGCAGCGATATCCGGTAGGTGCTGCCGGGAGTGAGGTCGTTGACCGCCCGCTTGATGCTGCCCGAGGTGCCCAGGGACAGCTGGTAGCCGGTGAGGCCGAGCCCGCCCTGGCCGGTGGCGGTGCCGCGCACCAGCTGGACCTGGCTCTCGACCACCCACGGCACCATCCGGCTGTTGCCGGCGGCGACATCGACGGTCGCGGGCGGGTTGTTGGTGCGCCACTCGGCGGCCAGGCGCGGGTACTCGAACTGGTCGACGACCCGCGGGTTCAGCTGCGTCATGATGACCGCAGGGTCGATCTTGACGATCTTCGCGACCGACGGGGTGCCGGCCGCGTCGAAGACGAACAGCATGTACGCACCGGGGGGCGCGTAGTTGCCGTTGAGCGGCGACGTGACGGTCACCGTGCCGCCGGACTGGCTGAACGCCAGGTTCTGGAAGTTCTGGTCGTTGTTGAACCCGTGCGTCACCGAGCCGTTGCGGACCAGCGCGACCCGCGAGACCGTGCCGGTGGCGGTGATCTGGAAGGTGCCGTTGTAGCCGATCTTCGCCGGCGCGGCGGAGATCACCGGGCGCGGGGCGGGGTTGTTGCCGTCGAACAGGTACGACGGGGAGTAGTACTCCACGTCGGTGTAGTTGCGCGGACCGGGGGCGCCGCCGCCGCCGATCATCACCCGGCCGTCGGGCAGGAGCAGCGCCGTGGAGTGGTAGAGCCGGGCGCGCTCGTGCGGGATGACGACCTCGGTCCAGTTGCCGGTGTTCGGGTCCCAGATCTCGGGGTTGGTGACGTATCCGCCGTTGCCGTTGTTCTCCCGGGCGCCGCCGGTGACCAGCACGCGGCCGTCGGGCAGCAGCGTCGAGGTCACCCAGTGGCGCTGGTACTTCATCGGCTTGGTCGCCGTGACGACCGGGTTGGCGGTGCCGCCGGTGATGTCGACGGTGAAGCCGGCCCGGGCGCCGTCGGGGCCGCCGCCGTTGCCCCACCAGCCGCCGCCGACCTGGAGGATCTTGCCGGGGCGGTACATCGTGGCGGTGGACGTGGCGCCGACCGGGTTGCCGTCGGCGCCCTGGTTGGAGATGGCGGTGGGCAGCGTGCCGCGCAGCGTCAGCTGGCCGGTGCCGTTGTTGCCGTACGGGTTGAGCTCGAACATCTGCGTGCCGCTGATGTTGAACAGCGTCCCGGTGGTCGGCGAGACGAACGCGCGCGGGTACCACCAGCGGTTCTCGTCCGCGCCGGGGTGGTCTGCCCCGCCGTCGCCGTACGCGGCCGGGCTCCGGGCGCCGTCGAGCGTCTTCCAGCCCGAGCCCTGCTCCGGGGTGTAGATCTCCGGGGTGAGGACGCCGGGTCCGCCGGGTCCGCCGCGCAGGCTGCCGCCCTGCACGACGATGTCGCCGTTGGGCATGGTGGTGCCCGTCGGGTACCAGCGGGGGATGTTCATGGGCGCTTCGTTCTGCAGCCCGTTGTTGGTGGAGTAGCTGGTGACGCCGATCGCGCCGTCGTTGGGCGAGTTGCCGCCCATGCCGTCGTCACCGCCGACCGTCATGGTCGAGTGGTCGTGCGGGGACTGCACCTGCATGGAGCAGAACAGGTCGGTGTAGGTGGTGTTCGGCAGGATGCCGTTGCGCAGGTTCGCCAGGGTGCGCGGCTGGGCGGGGTCCCAGACGTCGACCTCCATCTGGCCGCCCTGGGTGACCGAGTCGTTGCCGGTCCAGTCGTACGGCGTGGTGTCGGTGCCCCAGCCGCCGACGCTGCCGAACGACTGCACCCGGCCGTCGGAGGTCAGCGCCATGTTGATCGGGACCAGCGGCCAAGGGGTGACGCCGCTCCAGGCGCCGGCCTGGTCCTTCGTCGGCGGCGAGCAGTCCGCGGGCAGCAGCTTGGCGGCGTAGGCGAGGCCGTTCTTCATCTGGGCGCGCATGTACGCCTCGGAGTACGCGGTGCCCTCGTGGCCCATCGAGGTGTACCAGGACCGGCCGGAGTCGATCGTCTGGCACCAGGTGAGCGGGTGCATGGAGCCCTGGCGGCCCATGCCGTAGGAGGCCTCGTCGGCCTCGATCAGGGTGCGCACCCAGGGCGCGGGGTTGACGACCCAGTCGTACCACTCGTCGCTGCGGGTGATGCTCGTCGGCACCCCCTGGACGAGCGGGTGGTTGACGTCCTTGCTGAACACCCGGCCCGGCCGGACGCCGGGGTTCTCCGGGTGCCCCTCGGAGGCCGCGCCGATGAGGCGAGCGTAGAACGGGTTGACGTCGTGCTCGCTCTCACCGGCCGACCAGCCGGTGTAGTGCATGCCCATGAAGCCGCCGCCGCCGCGGATGTAGGACTCGAGCGCGGCGCGCTGGGACGCGTTGAACAGGACGCCACCGGTCTGCGCGAAGACGACCGTGTCGCGGACGGCGAGGTTGGCGGTGTTGAACACCGCGGGGTCCTCGGTCTCCTGGATCTCGACCGGCTGGTTGTACTGCGTGCCGAGCTGGTTGATCAGGTCACGCACGGCCTGCCGCGCCTGCACGTGCGAGGCGTGGAAGTTGGACTTGTAGAACAGCAGCACGTTGAGCCGGCCGTCGTCGGCGGGGGCCGCCTGGGCCGCGGTGGGGAACACGGCGGCGCCGGTCGATCCGGCGACCAGCGCCAGCGCGACGAGCGCTGCGGCGACCCGACCGGACAGGCCTCCCAGCAGTCGATCGACGTGCGCGGAGAGGCGGGAGGGGGCAGACCTGCGGGGCACTTTCATAAGAGATCCCTTGAGGTTCGGCGGACGTGGCGGTGGGACAGAAACCGCCGCGGAGGCTGAACGTAAGACACCCGTGAATGTGCTGTCAAGAACTGTGTTTCCATATATGAACCTACTGGTGAACGAGTTCTCATATGCGAATCACAGTCCGATCTCTTGGTCCGTGTGGGCGCGGCGGTGGGCCGATACGGCGGTAGGCCCGCCGGAAGGTTTCCGGGGGCCTACCTCGTCAGGTCACTCACACGGCGCTCACCTCGACGGCGAGTCGCCGCCGGTGCTCATCGCAGCTCGGCGATCACGGTCTTGAGCTCGGTGTAGTCGTCCAGTCCGAACGATCCGAGCTCGCGCCCCCAGCCCGACTGCTTGAAGCCGCCACGCGGCAGGGTGACGTCGTCGGCGTGCCAGGTGTTGAGCCACACCGTGCCGGCCCGCAGGCGGGCGCCGACGCGGTGCGCGGTGCCGATGTTCTGCGACCAGACCCCGGCGGCCAGCCCGTACACCGTGTTGTTCGCGGCCGCGACGACCTCGTCCTCGGTGTCGAAGGGGATCGCCGTCACGACCGGACCGAAGATCTCGTCGGTCTGCACGGCCATCCGCTCGTTCACGGAGGTGATGAGCGTCGGCGCCACGAAGAAGCCCCGATCGCTGACCGCGTCGGCGCTTCCCGCGTTCAGCACGGCGCCTTCGGCCACCGCCCCGCGGATGTAGCCCAGCACCTTCTCATGCTGCTCCCGCGAGACGAGCGGACCCATGTGCGAGGCCGGGTCGAAGCCGTCGCCGACCCTGATCGCGCGCGCGGCGGCGGCGACCCCCTCGACGACCCGGTCGAAGACGCCGCGCTGGACGTAGAGCCGCGAGCCGTTGACGCAGCACTGCCCCTCGTTGAAGTAGCCGCCCAGCACCGCCCCCGCGATGGCGGCGTCGATGTCGGCGTCGTTGAAGATGATGTTGGGTGCCTTGCCGCCGAGCTCCAGCGAGACCTTCTTCAGGTTGCCCGAGGCCGCGGCGGCGATCTTCTTGCCGACCTCGGTGCTGCCGGTGAAGGCGACCTTGTCGACGCCGTGGTGGTCGACCAGCGCGGCACCGGTGTCGCCGAAGCCGGGCAGGATGTTGACGACGCCGGCGGGCACACCGGCCTCCAGCAGGAGCTCGCCCAGGCGCAGTGCCGTCAGCGGAGTCTGCTCGGCCGGCTTGAGGATGACCGTGTTGCCCGCGGTGATCGCCGGGACGATCTTGAAACAGGCCATCAGCAGGGGGAAGTTCCAGGGCACGATGCCCGCGACGACCCCGACCGGCTCGCGGCGGGTGTAGGCGTGGAACTCGCGGCCCGGCACGGACATCGGGATGGACGTGCCCTCCATCTTGGTCGCCCAGCCCGCGAAGTAGCGGAACAGCTCGGCCGAGATCGCGACGTCGCCGTCGCGGGCCGCTTCGACGCGCTTGCCGTTGTCGAGGGCTTCCAGCTGGGCGAACTCCTCGGCGTGGGCGTCGATCAGGTCGCCGATGCGCCACAGCAGGTGCGAGCGCTCGCGCGGGGTCATCCGCGACCACGGGGAGGGGGACTCGAACGCCGCGCGGGCCGCCGCGACCGCTCGGTCCACGTCGACGGCGGACGCGTACGCGACCTGGACGAGCTCCTCCTCGGTCGACGGGTTGACGGTGGCGAACGTTGCGCCGTCCTTGGCGTCCACCCACTCGCCGCCGATGAGCAGCTGCTTGGGCGAGGACAGGAACGAGCGGACCGCGGGCAGGAGCGTGGAGTTCTCGTGGGACATGATGGCCTTCCGTATGTGCGGGTACCTGGTCGTGACACCGGATTCGGATCGGTTACTTGATGATCGACACCTTCGACCAGTCGAGGGTGAGGGCGACGGCGACGACGATGATCGCGCCGTAGAGGATCTGCTCGTACGCGGACGGCACGCCGACGATCGGCAGGCCGACCCGCAGCAGCGTCACGACGAGCGCGCCGGCGAGACTCCGCCACAGGCTGCCGTGACCGCCGGTGATCGCGGTGCCGCCGACGACGATGGCCGCGACCGCTGGCAGCAGGAGGTTGTCGGCCATGGTGGGGCCGCCGCTGTACTGGCGCGAGACCAGCATGGCCGCGGCGAACCCGGCGCAGGCGCCGGAGACGCAGAACGCGCCGATCTTGACCAGGTCGACGGGCGTGCCGGCCAGCCGCGCGGCCGACTCGGAGTAGCCGGTGGCCGAGACCCAGCTGTGCAGCGGGGTCGCCTTTAGGATCGCGGCGATCAGGGCCACGACGACGAGCGCCATCGCGGCCGACATCGGCACGTAGCCGGCGACATAGAGGTCGAGCCATTTGACCGGCGTGTCGTCCACCACCCGCACGGTGCCGGCGCCGGAGACGACGAGGGCGACCGCGGACAGGATGCTCATCCCGCCCAGGGTGACGATGAACGACGGAATCCGCAGCAGCACGTGCGCCGCGCCCTGCACCGCGCCGATCGCCGCCGCGACGCCGATGACGGCCGGGGTGGCCAGGCCGCCGAGGTCCGGCAGCCAGAGCGCGAGCAGGACGGTCGAGAGCGAGGCCAGCGCCGCGATGGACAGGTCGATGCCGCCGCACAGGACGATGAGCGTCGCCCCCGCGGCGAGCACGATGAGCGGCGCGGCGGTCCGCGACACCGCGGTCAGGCTCCGCAGGGTCAGGAAGTCCGGGTCGGCGACCGCCAGGGCCACCACCAGCGCCGCCAGGGCGATGAGCGGCATGAATCCGGTGAGTCGCCGGGCGGGGCGGGGGCTGTTCGCGCCGATGGCGGGTTCGGCGACCGGCTGCATGGCGACGGGAGTGCTCATACCATCTCTTTCACGAGGTCCAGAGGGCTGGGCTTGCCCCCGTTGGGGCAGGCGACCTCGGCGGCGACCCGTCCGTCGTTCATGACCAGGATGCGGTCGGCCAGGCCGATCGCCTCCTCGAGGCTGTCGGCCAGCAGTACGGTCGCGACGCCGCCCGCGGCGAGTTCACGCATCAGCCGGTAGACCTCCGAGCGGGCGCCGACGTCCAGGCCGCGGGTCGGGTGGTCCAGCAGGAGCAGCCGGATGTCGCCGCCGATCAGCCACCGGGCCAGCACCACCTTCTGCTGGTTGCCGCCGGACAGCCGCTGGATGGGGGTGTCGCGGCCGGGCGTACGGATGGACAGCCGCTCGATCCAGCGGTCGACCAGGCCGGCCTGTTTCCGGGGTGCCACGAAGGGGCCGGCGCAGCGGGCCTTCTGCTTGGTCAGGGTCATGTTCTCGGCCACCGACATCGGGCCGACCATGCCTTCTGTCTTGCGCTCGGCCGGCACGTAGCCGATGCCCGCGGCGCACGCGGCCCGGGTGTTGGGGAGGCTGATCCTCTTGCCGTCCATCCGGATCTCACCGGCGGTCGTCGGTTCGATGCCGAACAGGGCGCGGCAGACGTCCTCGCGGCCGGATCCGTGCACGCCGACGATCGCCACGATCTCACCTGCCGCGACGTCCAGGTCGATGTCGCGGAACGACCTGCCCGACAGCCCGCGTACGGACAGCCGGGGCTGCTCGGCGGCGACGGCCGCGGCGGCGTTCTCGTGGTAGTGGTCGTCGGATCCGGTGGACCCGATCATCATCCGGTGCAGCTCGCGCGGGACGGCGCCGGCCGTGGCGACCTCGCCGACCGACCGGCCGCCGCGCAGCACGGTCACCCGGTCGCACACGTCCAGCACCTCGTCGAGCCGGTGGGAGACGAAGACGACCGAGGCGAACTCGCGCAGCCGGCGGATCTGCGCGAACAGGGTGTCGATCTCCTTGGACTCCAGCACCGAGGTCGGTTCGTCCAGGATGATGACCGGCGGGTGCTGGCTGCGCTGCTCGATGCGCAGCACCTTCGCGATCTCGACCATCTGCCGGTCGGCGAAGGAGAGCGTGTCGGTGCGGGCCAGGGGGTCGATGTTCGAACCGATCTTGTCGAGCTGCTCCTGGGCCAGGCGGCGCATGACGTCCCAGCGGTAGACGCCGCGGCGGACCGCGGCGCCCTCGCCGCCGAGCAGGATGTTCTCCGCGGCGGTCAGGTTGGGCACCAGGGACTGCTCCTGGAACACCATCCCGATGCCGTGGTTCGCGGCGTCGACGACGCTGCGCAGCTTGACGGCCTCACCGCGGACGTAGATCTCGCCGGCGTCGGGGGTGACCAGGCCGACCAGCGCTTTGAGCAGCGTGGACTTGCCCGCGCCGTTCTCGCCGGCCAGGCCCAGGACCTCGTGCTGCCGGACCACCAGGTCGACGCCGTCGAGTGCCTTCACGCCCGGGTAGTGCTTGACGAGGCCGCGCACCTCCAACGCCGGCACCGGCGCGGGCGTCGCGGGCTCCCGTTCGGCTGGGACGCTCACTTGACCACCTGGTTCCTTCGACGCTGCGGGATGACCGCGACGGCGACCGCGGCCACGACGATGAGGCCCTCGACGCCGCCCTGCCAGTAGGGGCTGACCCCGACCTGCACGAGACCGTTCGTGAGCACCATGACGAGCACGACGCCCACGGCGGAGTGCAGGATGCCGCCGCGGCCGCCGGTGAGCAGGGTTCCGCCGACGACGGCGGCGGTGATGGCCGAGAAGTCGTAGCCGTTGCCGGCCTGGACGAGGCCGGCGCCGAGCTGGCTGGTCACCATGACCCCGCCCAGCCCGTAGAAGGCGCCGGCGAGGGTGAACACCGCGACCTTGTACGGCTTCACCCGGACCCCGGACAGCGTGAGCACCTCCTCGGCGCCGCCGATCGCGAAGGCGTACCGGCCGAGCCTGGTGTAGCGCTGGACGAGCCAGCCCGCCAGGACGCACGCGGCGGCGATCCAGGTGAGGTAGGACAGCCCGAGGAGGCGCTCGATCGCCCAGCCCTTGAGCATGGCGTCGGAGATGTTGGGCTGCACGCCGGCGAACATGAGGGTCGCGACGCCGAGCCCGATCGCCGACACCCCCAGCGTCGCCATGAACGACGGCACCTTCAGCAGGACCAGCGCGAGCCCGCTCAGGCAGCCGAACACGCAGCCCAGCAGGACCGCGACCGCGACGCCGGCGAGGCCGAAGTCGTTGTCGTTGCGGTTGTTGGCCACCAGCAGCGACACGGTCAGGGCCGAGGCGCCCATCACGCCTGCGGCCGAGAGGTCGATGGACCCCATCATCAGTACGAACGTGATGCCGCAGGTGACCACGGCGAGCACCGCGGCGGCGTCGACGATGTTCTGGACGTTCTCGATGCTGCGGAACTGCGGGCTCAGGGCCGCGAACATCAGGAAGATGGCGACCAGCGCGACCGGTGGGCCAGCGTCGCGAAACGCCGCGCCCCGCCGGAAGATACGGCGAGGCGCGGCGACCCCGGATGTCGAGGTCACTTCAGGGGCCCGGCCACACGCTTGAAGACGTTGCCGCACTCGAAGTCCGACGGGTTCGTCTTCGGCTGGGCGAAGTCGGCGGCGTTGTCCTTGGTGATCAGGAACTGCTCGGCGAAGAACGCCCGGCTGGCGGCGGCGATGTCCTTGACCTGCAGCTTGCCGGTCGCGACGCAGAACCCGATCGCCAGGCCGATGGCGCCCTGCCAGGTGCCGTCGCTGGAGACGGTCGCGGTCATGGTTCCGCCCTGGACCGCCTTGACGGCGTCGGGAACGGCGTCGATGCCGACGACGGCCACCTTGCCGGTGCGGCCGGTCTGCTGGAGTGCCTCCAGCGCGCCCAGCGCCATGTCGTCGTTGGCGGCCCAGATGCCCTTGACCTTGTCACCGTGCTTGGCCAGCAGCGTCTTGGTGACCGTCAGCGCCTCGGCGCGGGAGAAGTTGGCGGTCTGCTGGTCGAGCAGCTGGACGCCGGGGTTGTTCTTCAGCGACACCTGGAGGCCGGCGAACCGGTCCTTGGCGGCCGCGGTGTCGAGGACGCCCTGCAGCGCGATGATGCCGCCCGAGCCGCCGACCGCCTTGACGAGCGCGTCACCGATCTGCTGGCCGGACTCGACGCCGTTGTAGGTGATGTGGCTGATCCACGTCTTGTAGTCGGCCGGGTTGAGGTCGGCCGGCTTGTTCCACTGGGTGACGAGGTAGGCGCCGGCCTTGTCGGCGCCCTTGACGATCGGCGCGGTGTCCGAGTCGCCGTTGGGGAGCACGTTCATGACCAGGCACTTGGTGTCGCCGGCGAGGAGCTGGCTGATCTGCTCCTGCTGCTTGGTGGAGTCACCGCCGTAGGTGAGGCGCTGCTGGGTGAGGCCCACCGACTTGGCGAAGTCGTCGCCGCCGGCGAGCCAGGAGGCCTCGTAGGGGTTGGACTCGTTGCGGACCTGGCCCACCAGTTTGACGTCAGCGGGCTTGCAGGCGCCCGCGTTGGCGGGGTCCTTGTCCCCGGCTGCTTCCTCGCTGCATCCGGCCAGGGCGGCGGCCGCCAGCGACAGGGTCAATAAGACTGCGGTGGGACGAAACGCGATTCTCATGATGGTTCCTCGTTCTCTTCAGTGCCGGAGGATCCGGCGGGAGGGGTGGCACAAGCAGAGAGCGAAAGCTGCCGCCGGACGGCTGGTGGCGGCAGTGTCGTTGTATGGTGCGGGTTCGGTGCGCTGGAGGCCAGGGTCAGCGGGCCATCCAGCCTCCGTCGACGACCAGGACGTGGCCGTTGACGTAGTCGGCGGCGGCGGAGCTCAGGAAGACGGCCGCTCCGGCGATGTCGGCGGCGTCTCCCCAGCGACCAGCCGGGATGCGCTCGAGGATGGACCGGGAGCGGTCCGGGTCCGCCCGCAGCGCGGTCGTGTTGTCGGTGTTCATGTAGCCGGGCGCGATGGCGTTGACCTGCACGCCGAAGCGGCCCCACTCGTTGGCCAGGGCCTTGGTGACCCCGGCGACGCCGTGCTTGCTGGCGGCGTACGCCGCGACGCGGAGTCCGCCCTGGAAGGAGAGCAGGCTCGCGACGTTGACGATCTTGCCCTGCCCGCGCTCGGTCATCGGGCGCCCGAACTGCTGGCAGAGGAGGAACAGGCCGGTCAGGTTGACGTCCACCACGCGGTTCCAGGACTGCCGGCTCACGTCCACCGAGTCCTCGCGGTCGATGACGCCCGCATTGTTGACCAGGATGTCGACCTGGCGGTCGCGGTTGACCTGCGCGGCGACGCGCTCGATGGCATCGTGGTCGCTGACGTCGAGGTCGACGGTCGCCACGGTGCCGCCGAACCCGGCCAGCTGGTCGCGGGTGGCCGAGTGGCTACCCGGCCGGCCCAGCAGCACCAGGTCGGCGCCCGCCTGGGCGAGCCCGCGGGCGATGGCCTGCCCCAGGCCGCGGCCGGCGCCGGTCACGACGGCGCAGCGGCCGCTCAGGTCGAACGGCGAGCGGAGGTCCGCGGCGGGCCGGGCGGTCACAGGTCCTCCAGCGCCACCGGCGTCAGGTCGGTGTAGTCGTTGTTCTCGCCGCCCATGGCCCAGATGAAGGCGTACGAGCCGGTGCCGACGCCCGAGTGGATCGACCACGGCGGGGAGATGACGGCCTCGCGGTCGCGGACGACGAGGTGCCGGGCGGCGCCGGGCTGGCCCATCAGGTGGAAGATCCGGGCGTTCTCGTCGAGGTCGACGTACAGGTAGACCTCGGTGCGCCGGTCGTGCAGGTGCGGCGGGAACGTGTTCCAGACGGAGCCGTCGGCGATGACGGTCACGCCGAACTGGAGCACCGCCGTCTGCAGTTCCTGGCCCCAGGCGTACCGGTAGAGGCTGCGCTCGCTCGCGCCCTGCGGCGTGCCCAGCTTGACCGGCTCGATCGCCGAGTGGCTCAGCAGGGCCGTGGGGTAGGCCGCGTGCGCCGGGGCGGAGACGAAGTAGAACGCCGCCTCGGCGCCGGCGAACACGACCTCGCTGCCGCGGCCGACGAACAGCCCGTCGAGGTGGCGCAGTTCGAACTTCTCGTCGTCGACCAGCACGTGGCCGGGCTGGCCGACGTTGACGATGCCGAGCTCGCGGCGGGTCAGGTGCGACGGTGTGCCGAGCACCTCCCAGGCCGGCAGCTCGAGCTGGCCGGCGCCGGGGACCGCGCCGCCGACGACCAGGCGGTCGTCGTGGGTGTACACCCCGCGCACCTCGCCGGTGCGGAACAGGCTGTCGACGAGAAAGTTCTTCCGCAGGTCCGCGTTCGTCGCCGTCTCCACGCTGGACGGCGATGCGGAGTACCTTACCTCGATCAAAACTTGCTCCTCGTTTGTGAACCCGGTTCCGCTATGTGAACTGAACGCGACGATACCTATGGCTTCGATCACGAGTCAAGGGGCCGAAGTCGGTCTCTCCATGTGAACTGTGGTTTAGTGTGGTACGTCGCCAACATGCACCGGAATTGATTGACGAGGAGGCCGCGGTGGACGCGGACAAGACGGTCACCAGCAGCTCCGCCACCTCGGAGGTCAAATCCGCGGCACGCGTCCTCGACGTCCTGGACGACATCGCGGCCAACGGCCCCGGCACCCAGCTGCAGCTGGCCACCCGACTCGGCATCCCGAAGAGCAGCCTGCACGCGCTCCTGCGCACCATGTGCGCGCGCGGATGGCTGGACACCGACCAGACCGGCAGCGTCTACCGGCTCGGCGTGCACACCCTGACGGTCAGCTCCGCCTACATCGACGGCGACCCGGTGCTGGCGCGCGCCAGCGCCGTGATGGACGAGATCGCGGCCGCCACCGAAGAGACGGTGCACCTGGGCCGCCTGGAGGGCGCCGAGGTCATCTACACCGCCAAGCGCGAGTCCAAGCGCCCGCTGCGCATGTACTCGGCCGTCGGCCGCCGCCTGCCCGCCTACAGCACGGCCCTGGGCCGGGCCATGCTGGCGGAGATGCCCGAGGACGTCCGCGGCACGTTCGTCCCGCACCAGATCAAGGCGATCACCGCCCAGACGATCACCAACCGGGACGCCCTGCTGGCGACCATCGACAAGGCCGCCCAGCTCGGCTACGCCGAGGAGACCGAGGAATCCTGCCTGGGCGTGCGCTGCTTCGGCGTCGCGCTGCCCTTCTCGCACCAGTCGGTCGACGCCCTGAGCATCGCGGTCCCGATCAGCCGCCTCAAGAAGGGCCGGGAGGACTTCATCATCGAGACCCTGCTGAGCGTGAAGGCCCGCCTCTCGGCGATGCGCGACAACAGGCTGGTGCGCTGACCCGCGCCGACACGACGATGAGGCCGGCCCGTCCCCACGGGCCGGCCTCATGCGGTGTCAGTGCTTCTCGAGCGCCGCCAGCACACCGGCGCGGGAGGCGTCCTCGCTGGCCAGCACACCTCCGTTGGCCACGACATCCGCGGTGATCTCGGTGAACACCATGCGGACGTCCTGCGGACGGGCTCCGAGGATCTCGACGGCGTTGTCGGTCACGGCCCGGGCGAAAGCCCTGCGCTGCTCCACGGACCGGCCCGCGAGCAGTTCGACGGTGATGTTGGGCATGGCGCCCCTCCCTTTACCGGCTGTCCAGGTTATCGACTTCAGTTCACCCTCGTGAACGCACGGTACCGCGCTGCCTGCACCGCCGCAATGCGAGGGCCGTCATCGGTTCACATACTTGACATTGATTCGACCTGTTGGTCGAATCAATGCGACCCGTCGGCGAACCCGCACCCGGACCAACACGGCGAGCCGACCCGTGCCCAGGTGCGAGGATGCGACATGCGGCGCAGTGACATCGGATCCGCTCGGATCCAGGCCGACCGGCGCGACCGCCGTCCGGCCCGAAGGCCGGCCCGGCGCGCCGTCCAGGCCGGTGCCGCCGCGCTGGCCATCAGCCTGTTCGGCTTCGCCTCACCGGCGAGCGCACACGTCACCGTCACCCCGTCCACCACCGCGGCAGGCGCCCACGCCGTGCTGAGGTTCAGCGTCGGGCACGGCTGCGGGAACTCCCCCACCACCAGGATCACCATTCAGATCCCGGCGCAGATCACCTCGGTGACCCCCACCCGGACAGCACTCTGGACGATCGCCAAGCAGACGGAGACGGTCGACCCGCCCGCGGTGGACCCCCACGGCAACAAGATCGTGCAGCGGACCGCCTCGGTCACGTTCAGCGCGCAGACCCCGCTTCCGGACGGCTACCGCGAGGTCCTCGAACTCACGGTCCAGCTCCCCGAATCCCCGGGAACCAAGCTCGCCTTCCCGACCATCCAGACCTGCGAGCAGGGCGAAGCCGCCTGGATCGAGGTCGCCCAGGACGGCCGGAACGTCGACGACCTCGAGCTGCCCGCCCCGAGCTTCACCACCTCCGCGCCCGAAGACGGCATGCTCCACCACACGGACACCGGCGGCTCGCACTCCGGGCAGGCGCACCAGGCTGCGCCGGTACCGGGAACGGACCGCGCACTGACGTTCGCCAGCCTGGCGGTCGGCCTGCTCGGCTCGCTGCTCGGCGGCACGGCGCTCGTCCGACAGCGCCGCCGGGCATGACCGGCCGGCGCGCGCGGCGAATCCGCACGACGGCCCTGCTGGTCCTGGTCTTCGTACCCGCGATGCTGCTCGGCCTGCCCGGGCGGGCACACGCGCACGCGCACCTCACCGGCAGCGACCCCGCCGAGGGTGCGATCCTGCGGACCGCACCCGACCGCGTCCGGCTCACGTTCGACGAAGCCGTACGCGGCGTCCCAGGCGGCGTCCAGGTATACGGCCCGCAGGGTGACCCGGTCGAGGCGAAGCCGACCGTCACCGGCGCCGAGCTCGAAGTCGTGCTCTCCGCCCGCCTGGGCGACGGCACGACCGTGATCACCTGGCGGGTCGTCTCCGAGGACGGGCATCCCATCAGCGGCGCCCTCACCTTCTCCGTCGGCGCGCCGACCCCGGTCACCACCCCGCCCCCGGCCGCCTCGGGCACCGTCCCGGAGGTCCCCTGGACGCTGACCCTGGCCCGCGTGGCGGGCTATGCGGGTCTACTGCTCGCCGCCGGGCTCATCGCGTTCGCAGCCGTGTTCCTGCCCGCCGACCCCGGCGCCGACCGCCCCCGACGCCGGATAGCCGCCCTGGCCCGTGCCGCCGCGGCCGCCGGGGCCGCCGCCTGGCTGGCAGCGTTGCCGATCACCGCACTCTACCTGCTCGGCGGCGGGCTGGCGCGGCTCGGCGAGGGCGCGGCCTGGTCCTCCCTGCCGCCGACCGAGTACGCCGTCACGGGGACCGTCGTCGGCGGACTGGCGCTGGCCGCGGCCCTGCTCGGTCCCGGACCGGCAGCGCGACGGCGACGGTTCGCGGCGGTGGCGGCCGCCGCGCTCGCGGTCATGGCCCCCGCGCTGGCCGGGCACACCCGCGCGGCGAGCCCCGAACTCCTCGTCGTCGGCGCCGACGCGCTGCACCTGGTCGCGGGCAGCGTCTGGCTCGGCGGACTGGTCGGCCTGGCACTGGCGCTGCCGGGCCTGCCCGGTCGCGGCACCGCCGCGGCCGAGGTGCTCGCCCGGTTCTCCACCGCCGCCGCCGGCGTCCTCGCGGCCCTGGTCACCACCGGCACGCTGCTGGCATGGCGGATCCTCGGCTCCTGGACGGCACTGCTCGGCACCGCCTACGGCCGGCTGGTACTGGCCAAGATCGCCATCGTGCTGGCGGCTGTCGCCGTCGCGGCCTGGAACAGGTGGTCGCTGCTCCCCCGGCTCGCGCGTGCGGCGAGCAGGACCGGCCGCCAGGCGCACGCCCGACCGGTGGTGCGCGCCACCGCGATCGAGGGCGCCGTCCTTGCCGCCGCCCTGCTCGTCACCGGCTTCCTCGTCGACACGAGTCCCGAGGGCGGCTCCCGGCCCGCGAGCGTGTCGGCCCAGGCCAATCCGGACACGCAGGAGACGACACTGGGTGACATCACGGTGCGGGCCTCCCTCACCCCGCTCACCCGCGGGTCCAACACCATCACCCTGCGGCTGAGTTCCGCGGCCGGCGAGCCCGCCGAGGGTGTCGCACCGCCGGTGGTACGCCTGTCCTCCGACGGAGCGGAGCTGGGCGCCGTCCCGCTGACGCAGGTGTCGGCGGGCTGGTACACGGCGCGGGTCGTGCTCCCCGTCGGCGGTACGTGGCGGATGCAGGTGTCGCTGCGCGTCAGTCAGTTCGCCAACCCCGTCGGCGCACTGGAGTTCGTCGTCGGGAGTTGAGCCTGCCGGGCCGGGCTGCACAGCCGCCGCCGGGCGGTGAAAGGCTCATCCACCAGGATTACCCACCTGCCATACCACCATGAAATGGGCATATAACTGTTCTGCGGCGTCGGCTCGACCGGGCCGGGCGCAGTTCTCGACAGGTGGTGAAGTCCCATGACCAATGTGGTGGAGTCCGGACTCGACGACGGGGCACGATCGCGCCAGAGCCTCAGCACCGCGGCGGCCCGCAACCTTGCGACGACGACGAAGTCCGCGCCGCAGATGCAGGAGATCTCCTCTCGCTGGCTGCTGCGGACCCTGCCGTGGGTGCAGGTCGGCGGCGGCACCTACCGGGTGAACCGGCGGCTCACGTACCTGATCGGCGACGGGCGGCTGACGTTCACCAATGTCGGCGCGCGGGTGCAGGTCGTGCCGGCCGAGCTGGGCGAGCTGCCGCTGCTGCGCGGTTTCGCCGACGAGCAGGTGCTCGAAACGCTGGCGGGGCGGTTCGCGCAGGAGGAGTTCGAGCCGGGCCAGGTCATCGCCGAGTTCGGGTCGGCAGCCGACTGCCTGTACCTGATCGCCCACGGCAAGGTCGGCACGGTGGGCGTCGGCGAGTACGGCAACCCGGTCCAGCTGCGGGTCCTGGCCGACGGCGAGTACTTCGGCGAGCAGGCGCTGGTCGACCGGGCGGGCATCTGGGAGTACACGGTCAAGGCGCTGACCGCGGTGACGGTGCTGGCGCTGTCCCGGCAGGCGTTCGAGCAGCTCCTGGAGCAGTCCGAACCTATGCGCGGGCAGGTCGCGCGAGCGCGGGCCAGAGCCCACCGGAAGCAGAACAAGCACGGCGAGGCGGCCATCGAGCTGTCCGCCGGGCACGTCGGCGAGCACCAGCTGCCCGGCACGTTCGTCGACTACGAGCTCGCCCCGAGGGAGTACGAGCTCAGCGTCGCGCAGACCGTGCTGCGGGTGCACAGCCGGGTCGCCGACCTCTACAACGAGCCGATGAACCAGTTCGAGCAGCAGCTGCGGCTCACCATCGAGGCGCTGCGGGAGCGGCAGGAGTTCGAGCTGGTCAACAACCGCGAGTTCGGCCTGCTGCACAACGCCGACCTGCGCCAGCGCATCCATACCCACTCCGGGCCGCCGACCCCCGACGACCTCGACGAGCTGCTGTCGATGCGGCGCGGCACCCGGCTGCTGCTCGCACACCCGAAAGCGATCGCCGCGTTCCTGCGCGAGTGCACCCGGCGGGGCATCTACCCCGACGGTGTCGAGATCAAGGGCCGCACCGTGCCCGGCTGGCGGGGCGTGCCGATCCTCCCCTGCGGCAAGATCCCGGTCAGCGCCGCGCATACGACCTCGATCCTGGCGATGCGCACCGGCGAAGACGAGCAGGGCGTGGTCGGCCTGCGCCAGACCGGCATCCCCGACGAGTACGAGCCCGGCCTCAACGTGCGGTTCATGGGCATCAACGAGCAGGCGGTCATCTCCTACCTCGTCAGCACCTACTACTCGGCGGCGGTGCTGGTGCCCGACGCGCTGGGTGTGCTCGACAACGTCGAGGTCTCGCACCGCTTCAGCTGAGCACCGACGACCCACAGACGACGAAGGAGCAACCGGTGTCGCTGCTGTCCCGCGCGTTCGCGCCCGCCGCCCGGCACGATCTCGCCGACCTGGTCACCAGACTGCTGTCCACACTGGACACGACGGCCCCCGGCCAGGCCGCCCCGAGCAGGCTGCCCGACCCGGCCGAGCATCCCCCAACCGCACGCAGGGTGCTGCCGGGCCCGACCGGCATCGGCACCTCCGCCGCCCGGATCACGGCCCGAGACGACGCGCCGTCGCGGGGCCGGGGCGGCTCCGCGGTGCCGTCGCTCTACTGCCCACCGGTGTTCCGTGACGACCCGGCCCTGGGCGAGGAGGTCAACGACCGCCTGATCGCCTGGGCCGAGCGGGTCGGCATCTACGCCGACCGCCTCGACTCCCTGCGCGCCACCGACCTCGGCCGGATGACCATGCTGTGCCACCCCGACACCGACGACCCCGACCGGCTGCTGGCCGCGGCCAAGTGCGCCACCGCCGAATGGGCCACCGACGACGCCTACTGCGACGATCCCACCGCCGGGGCCGCGCCGGACCTGATCGGTCCCCGGCTCGCGCTGGCCTCGGCGGCCGTCGACCTGGCGCACCTGCCGCTGAGATACGGCCCGGACCTGGACCGGGCGATGCGTGCCGATCCGGTACTGGTCGCGTTGCGTTCCAGTGTCAGCCACCTGTCCGACTACGCCGCAGACTCGCAACTGCACCGGTTGTCCCACGAGATCGCGGGCCTGTTCCTCGGATATGAGGCCGAAGCCGGCTGGCGGGTCGCCGGCCGCATCCCACCGGTATGGGAATACCTGACGGCACGGCAGCTGAACAGCTTCCTGCCCTGCCTGGCCGTCATCGACGCGGTCGGCGGCTACGAACTGCCCACCGCGGTATACGCCCAGCCATCGGTCCGTCGCGCCGTCAAGCTGGCCGCGCTCGCCTCCACCCTCGTCAACGACCTGTATTCGATGGCCAAGGAGGGGCGCGGGAACGGGCTCGACTTCAGCCTGCCGACCGTCATCGCCGCGGAGGACGGCTGCTCGCCGCAGCAGGCCGTCGAGCGGGCCGCGGCAGTCCACGACGAACTGGTGCACACCTTCGAGGCGGAGGCGGCAGTGCTGAGCGCCGCGGGGCCGCCGCAGTTGCGGCGCTTCCTGACCGGCGTGTGGGCGTGGCTCGGCGGCAACCGCGAGTGGCACCACACCTCGCAGCGCTACCGCGGCGCCTGAACCCGGGTGTCGACGTGACCGGCAGACCTTCCCCATCCGAGAGTCCGACAGACGGAGGAGCATCATGACCACGACCACGCCGAACGTGCTGCGCAGCGCCTACCAGCGGTCCGTCGCCGCGTACTGGAACAGCGAACGCGACCCGGTGAACATCAGACTCGGTGAGGTCGACGGCCTCTACCACCACCACTACGGATTGGGCGACTACGACCCGTCCGTGCTCGAAGGCCCCGAGCAGACCCGCGACGACCGGATCATCCGGGAGCTGCACCGGCTGGAGACCGCGCAGGCCGCCGTGCTCCTGGACCACCTCGGCGACATCTCACCCCAGGACCGCCTGCTCGACGCCGGGTCGGGGCGCGGCGGCACCAGCTTCATGGCAGCCGACCGGTTCGGCTGCCAGGTCGACGGCGTCACGATCTCCGAGACGCAGGTCGAGTTCGCCGACGACCAGGCCGTCCGGCGGGGCGTCGCGGACCGGGTGCGGTTCCACTTCCGCAACATGCTCGACACCGGCTTCGAAGCAGGCTCCCGGCGCGCGATCTGGACCAACGAGACCACCATGTACGTGGACCTGCTCCCGCTGTTCGCCGAGTTCGCCAGGCTGCTGGAGTTCGGCGGCCGGTACGTGTGCATCACCGGCTGCTACAACGACGTGACCGGCGGACGGTCCAAGGCGGTCAGCCGCATCGACGAGCACTACACCTGCAACATCCATCCACGCAGCGCCTACTTCAAGGCGATGGCGGCCAACGGGCTCGTGCCGATCAGCGTGCTCGACCTGACCAGCCAGACCATCCCCTACTGGGAGCTGCGGGCGAAATCGTCGGTGGCCACCGGGATCGAGGACCCCTTCCTCACCGCGTACCGCGAGGGCAGCTTCCACTATCTGCTGATCACCGCCGACCGCGCCTGAACGGGCCGGCCGACACCCCGACGGCCGACCCCGCGATGACCGTGCGGCGTCGACGCGGTCGGCAGCGTGCAATCGCGCAGCTGCCGACCGCGCGGCGCCCGGTCAGCCGCCGGCGCCCGACCGGGTCGGCCGCAGCCGGGCCACGGCACCGGCGGCGAGGTCGACGAGCAGGAATGCCAGCAGGCTCAGGCCCAGCAACGGGATGGCGAACCCGACCGCGGCGGCAGCGGCCACGACGGCGGCGGTCGCGGCCGGGCGCGGCAGGCGCCAGGTGCCGCGCTGCGGCGGCGAGCCGAGCTTCCACCGGGCACGGGTCGGGCGCCGTCGCCACCACATGCGGTACCCCCGCCCGATCACGGCGATCAGCGCGAGCGCCACGGCGGCCAGGGCGAGCTGGTTGGCCAGGCCGAACAGGACCCCCATGTGCGCCTGGATGCCGAAGGTCGTCAGCTTCGACAGCAGCGGCTGCCGGTCCCAGGCGACGGTGTCGACCACCTGCCCGGTCAGCGGATGTACGGCGATCTTGTCGCGGTGGACGGGCCAGACGTTGTCGACCTGCTCCACAGTCCAGGCCCGGCCCTGCTCGCCTGGGGTGATCGTCAGCGGCCCGGTCAGGTTCACCGCGGCGGCCGAGGCGGCGATGGCGTCGAAGTCCGCAGCGCCGCCGCCGGTGGTGCCGCCGTGGTGGCTGTGCTCGTCCGGTGGCGCGGTGGCGTTGTCGAGGCTGAGGTTCAGCGCGACGGAGTCCGAGTTGAGGGTGCCGCGCAGCCACCCGAAGTTCGCTCCGGCGTACTGGGACCAGGTCAGGCCGGTCGCGGACAGGAACAGCAGCACGGCAGCGGCCCACAGGCCGGTGGTGGCGTGCCAGGAGCGGGTGCGCCGGACCCCGGCCCTGGCCGCAGTGTCGGGTAGCAGCAGGCGGCGGGCGGTGCGGCGGGCATGGTGGTGGCGCCACCACAGGATCAGGCCACCCAGGACCAGGACCCACAGCCAGGAGGCGGCCAACTCGGAGTAGACGCGGCCGGGTTCGCCGAGGTTGAGGTTGGAGTGCATCTGATCCAGCCAGGTGGTGGCGGAAGTCGCCCCGAACCAGGTGGTGAGGATGCCGCGCAGCCGCCCGGTGTACGGGTCGATGTAGGCGGTGCGCTGCTTGTCGCCCAGTTCCGGCAGTGCGAACTCGACCTTCGTGGTCGCGTCGGGGGCGGCGGCCGGGTGCACCGCGACCAGTGTGCCGTCCGGCACCGCGGCCCGCGCGGCCGCGACCTGCTGCGACAGCGGGACCGCGGTGGTGCCGACGGTGTCGACGTACAACTGGTCGTGGTAGGCGATCTGGTCGACCTGCGGACTGAACGCGTAGGCCAGGCCGGTGACGGCCAGGGCGAGTAGGAATGGGGCGACGAGGATCCCGGCGTAGAAGTGCAGTCGTCGCAGCAGCGGGCCCAGTCCGGTCTGCAGGGTGCCGCGCGGTTCGGCGGTGGGCGTCTCGGCTGGTGAGGTCGGCGGGGCTTGGACGGCGGTGGACATGGCGTGCTCCTGGGAGGAGGGACCGAGCTGCTGCTCGAGCGGGTTGCCACGTAGTCGTCACGAAATGCGTGGAAGTTCCTGTCGTTGCGGCTGGCCCACGATGAGTGCCGCTGATCCCCTCGCTGAAGGACCGGTCCCGCTCCTGGACACCGCGCCGCCCGGCCGCTTCCCACCCACCTACGCCAAGGACTGAGCACGCCGGCCGGGCGTGGTTGACCTGCGCGGTCCGCCACGCCCGGCGACTTCGTAACCTAGCCGGTCAGCTGTAGACCTCGAACTCGAACAGCGAGTAGCCGTACGCGGTGGCGCGGGTCGTGCCGTTGATCCGCACGTACCGGCCGGTGGCGGACAGTCCCGTGTTGTCGTCGACGCCGCCGTTGCCGCCGGTCACCGAGCGGACCGTGGTCCAGGTCACGCCGTCGGGCGAGGTCTGGATCTGGTACGCCGACCCGTACGCCGCCTCCCACGTCAACTTCACCCGGTTGACCGCGTACGACTGGCCGAGGTCGACCTGGATCCACTGCGGATCGGCGAACGCGCTGCCCCACCGCGTGGTCAGCGAGCCGTCCACCGCCGCCGACGCCGTGAACGCGCCTTCCACGCTGGACGCGGTGGCCGGCCGGTTCAGGGCGAGGTTGTTCGTCGACGGGGGCGGGGTGCCGTCACCGTAGACCTCGAACTCGAACAGCGAGTAGCCCCACGCGGTGCCGCGGGCGGTGCCGTTGATCCGCACGTACCGGCCGGTGGCGGACAGCCCCGTGTTGTCGTCGACCCCGCCGTCGCCGCCGGTCACCGAACGCGCCGTCGTCCAGGTCACGCCGTCGGGCGAGGTCTGGATCTGGTACGCCGACCCGTACGCCGCCTCCCACGTCAACTTCACCCGGTTGACCGCGTACGACTGGCCGAGGTCGACCTGAATCCACTGCGGATCGGCGAACGCGCTGCCCCACCGCGTGGTCAGCGAGCCGTCCACCGCCGCCGACGCCGTGTAGGCGCCCTCGACGCTCGACGCCGTCGCCGGGCGGTTCAGGGCGAGGTTGGTCCCCGTCGGCGGCTGGGTGCCGCCGGTGGTGAACGTGAAGTCGTCGATGTCGAACAGCGAGCCGGTGGCCCCGCCGGTGAACACCAGGTACAGCAGCTGCGTTCCGCCCGGCGCGGTGACCGTGCCGGTCACGTCGACCCAGGTCTCCCAGCCGCCGGTCGGGGCGACCGGCACCGTGGACACGACCGTGCCGGTGGGCGAGCCGACCCGGACGGTCAGCGTGCCGCCGATCCCGGCCGAGGCGACCCGCGCCTTGAACCCGGTGACGCCGGTCAGGTTGTACGGCGTGAAGGAGATCCAGTCGCCGTTCTCGACGTAGCCGACGGCGTTGCCGCCGTGCGCGCTGGCCTTGGCGGCGATCTGGACGCCGCTCATCGTGCTGTAGTGCTCGGCCTGCCGGGTGCGCGGCTGCAGCACGTGCTGGGCCTGGACGGCGGTCCCGGTCGGCGGGGTGTACACCGCGGCGAGCACCCCGAAGATGTTCGCGGCCGCGTCGTGCTCGCCGTCGACCGTGGTCTGGATCGAGCCGGTGCAGCCGGTCTTGCTGGTGATGGGGTGTCCGTGGCTGTCGTGGCCGAGGACGTAGTTGAGCACGACCCGGTTGCAGTCGACGGTGCCGACGTTCGGGTCGGTGACCCGCACCTCGTAGGGCACGAGGTCGCCGAACTGGAACACCGTGCCGTTGCCCGGGACGACGATCTGTATCCCGGGCCGGCCGACGCCGATGACGATGCTGGCCGTGGAGGTGCGGCCGCCGGTGTCGCGGACGGTCAGCGTCGCGGTGTACTCGCCGTTGGCCGGGTAGGTGAACGTCGGGTTGGCCGCGGTCGAGTCGGTGCTGCCGTTGCTGGTGAAGTCCCAGGCGTAAGTGATCGCGTCGCCGTCGGGGTCGTTGCTGCCGGCCGAGCTGAACTGCACGGTCAGCGGCGCCGCCCCGGTGGACGGGTTGGCCGCGGCCTGGGCGATCGGCGCCCGGTTGCCGCCGTTGTTGTACTCGATGCGGTAGACGGCCGAGTTGGCGTCGCCGCCGAACCAGGTCGTGCCGTAGTCGAGGACGTACAGGGCGCCGTCCGGCCCGAACTCCATGTCCATGATCGCGGTTCCGGTCCACGGGATGGGCTCGATCGCGCCGGCGGTGCCGTTGGCGTTGATCGTGGCCGCCTTGATCCAGCGGCTGGTGAACTCTCCGAGCATGGCCTTGCCGTTGTAGGAGGCCGGGAACTTCACGTCGGAGACCAGCGCCGGGTTGAAGTTGTAGACCGGCCCGCCCATCGGGCCGCCGCCGCCCAGCTCGGGCCGCCAGGGGCCCGCACCGCCGTACGGCAGCCAGGCGGCCTGCGACGGCGGAAGGACGGTGATGCCGGTGTTGTTGCGCGAGTTGTTCGTCGGCCCGCCGGTGCAGTTGAACGGCCCGGCCGACGGACCGCTGGGGAACGTGTACTCCTGGTACGGGGTGTTGTAGTTCGAGCAGTACGGCCAGCCGAAGTTGCCGGGCTGGGTGATCCGGTCGAAGCCCACCGTGCCGGCGGGGCCGCGCTGCGGGTCGGCGCCGCCGTCGGGGCCGTAGTCGCCGAGGTAGACGACGCCGGTGGCCCTGTCCACGCTCATCCGGAACGGGTTGCGGAAGCCCATGGCGTACACCTCGGGCCTGGTGTTGGGCGTGCCCACCGGGAACATGTTGCCGGCCGGGATGGTGTAGCCGCCGGTCGCGCCGGGCTTGATCCGCAGCACCTTGCCGCGCAGGTCGTTGCTGTTGCCGGCGGTGCGCTGGGCGTCGAACGCGGGGTTGCGGTCGGCCCGCTCGTCGATCGGCGCGGAGCCGCCGGAGTCGAACGGGTTGGTGTCGTCGCCGGTGGACAGGTACAGGTTGCCGGCCGCGTCGAAGTCGATGTCGCCGCCGACGTGGCAGCACTGCCCCCGGCTGGTCGGGACGTCGAGGATGGTGACCAGCGACGCCGGGTCGATCGTGTAGTCGTCGCGGACCGTGAACCGGCCCAGCTTGTTCGAGCCGTTGAACGGGGCGAACTGCGCCGGGGTGCCGGTCGCCGGGGAGTCGCCGGCCGGGGTGCTCAGCGGCGGCGCGTAGTAGATGTACACCCACCGGTTGGCGGCGAAGTTCGGGTCTGCCTTGATGCTCTGCATCCCCTCCTCGTCGTGGGTGTACACCGGCAGCGTCAGCGCGACCTTGGTGTTGCCGTTGACGTCGGTGTAGCGGACGACGCCGTCGCGGGAGGTGTGCAGCACGCCGCGGTTGGGCAGCACGGTCAGGCCCATCGGCTCGCCGGTCTCGGCCACGCCCTTGGCGAGCGTCACCTGGCTGAACGTGCCGGTGGGCGGGGCGACCGCGCAGTTGCCGGTGCCCTGGGCCGCGTAGCGGATGCCGCCGAGCAGGTGGGTGCGGAAGTTGGCCTCGCTGAAGCTCTCCTGGGTGTGGCCGAGGCCGGTGTACCAGGAGCGGCCGCCGTCGTAGGCGCGGCACCACGAGATCGGGTGGTCGCCGTTCATGCTGCCACCGGTGTATGTGGACTCGTCCAGGTTGGCCAGCACGTGCACCGACGCGCGCGGGTTGGTGCGGTAGTTGTACAGCTCGTCGGTCCGGTTCCAGCTCACCGGCAGCCCGGCGGTCGACGGGTGGGCGGTGTCCTCGATGCGCACCGTGACCGGCTGGATCGCCGGGTGGCTGGCGAAGTACGCGCCGACCAGGTTGCCGTACCAGGGCCAGTCGTACTCGGTGTCGGAGGCGGCGTGCACGCCGACGTACCCGCCGCCGGCGCGGACGTAGCGCTCGAACGCGGCCTGCTGGGTGGCGTCGAGCACGTCGCCGGTGGTGGACAGCCAGATCACGGCCTTGAACCGGGCCAGGTTGGTGTCGTTGATCTGGGTGGCGTCCTCGGTCGCCTCGACCGCGAAGTTGTTGGCGGTGCCCAGCTGCTGGATCGCGGTGACGCCCACCGGGATCGAGTCGTGGCGGAAGCCCGCGGTCTTGCTGAAGACCAGGACGGAGAAGTCGGGGGCGGCGTGCGCGGCGGCGGCGTTGAAGCCGACCGCGGCCAGCACGATGGTGACACAGAGCAGCACTCTGCGCAGCAACATGATCGGTTGCACCTCTCGCGTAGAGAGAACGGTGAAGACGTGCGCCGATCACGTCCGGACGTGGGCTGCCGCCCGCACCATGGCTCGGTGAGGCCGCAGAAACCGTCGGGAGAGCGCTCTCCGAACGGTGTGGACAGTTAAACAGACTCCCCCGCGGTTGTGAAGGCTCATCGTGTGCCGACCGTGCACATCGCACGGAGGGCTCAAGCAGCGACCGTTCGGTTACCGGGCCGTGACCCGCCTGTCCTACGCTGCGTATTGATCAACTCAAGGCGGCCCCCGTCCGCGGGCGCCCACTGCCGAACCGAAGGAAACACCTCATGCGCCGCGTCATCGCGACCCTCGCCCTCAGCCTGGCCGTCTTCGGCACCGCCGCGTGCTCGGACACGCCCACCACCGAGGCGGGGCCGGGCTCCTCCGCCGCCCCGTCGGCCAGCGCCGCCGCCGCGCCGGCCGGCACCGCCGACAAGAAGACCACCTGCGCGGCGTACGAGAAGGCCGAGATGGCCGCGAAGGTGGCCATGCTGGCGACCCTCGGCAAGGCCATGGACGCCATCACCGACGAGTCCAAGCAGCAGGAGCTCATCGGCGAGCTGAAGAAGACCATGGTCGACTTCGGCACCGCGCTCACCGCGGCCGCCGCCGACAGCGCCGACGCCGAGGTCAAGGCCGCCCTGGAGGCGAACATCGCGGCGCTGACCGCCGCCACCACCGCGATCGAGACCGCGGCGGGCGACTTCGACAAGGCGACCGACGCGATCGACGCCCCCGAGTTCGAGCAGGCCGGCAAGAAGCTCGAGGCGCTCTGCGCCGCCTGATCCAGCGGGGTACGCGCTTGCGGCGTACCACCTGGAAGTGATTGAACCCGGCCGCCGCGCGATGGTCTCCACCACCGCGCGGCGGCCGGTCCCGTTCACCGAAAGTTTCCGGCACACGCACGCCGCCATTGGACGCACGCGGCGTCCAATGGATACGCGCCTGTCATTGCCGCTTCACAGGATCGTCGCGTCCGGCTACATTGATCGTGGTTACGGGAGCGCTCCCATAACTCGATCCGATCATCCACCGTGCCTGGTCGTGCGCGCCGGGCGGGACGGACGCGCCCACATCCGCCCGCATCGCACCGGAACCGCCGTGCCCGGTACGGCTCCACGTACGAGGAGTTCCGTCATGCCTGACGCACGACCCCGCTGGGGTCGCCGCATCGCGGGGGCCGCGGCCGCCGCGCTGACCGCGGCGGCGTTCGCGGTCGCCGTGGCGCCCAGCCCGGCCACCGCCGCCCCGACCTTCAACTACGCCGAAGCACTGCAGAAGTCGCTCTACTTCTACGAGGCCCAGATCGCCGGGCCCAAGCCGTCGTGGAGCCGGGTCTCCTGGCGCGGCAACTCCGCCATGAACGACGGGTCCGACGTCGGGCTCAACCTGACCGGCGGCTGGTTCGACGCCGGCGACCACGTCAAGTTCGGCTTCCCGATGGCGTTCACCACCACCATGCTGGCCTGGGGCGCGGTGGAGTACCGGGCCGGCTACGCGGCCTCCGGGCAGCTCACCGCCCTGCTGAACAACCTGCGGGTGCCCAACGACTACTTCATCAAGGCGCACCCGTCGCCGAACGTGCTCTACGGGCAGATCGGCAAGGGCGACGACGACCACAAGTGGTGGGGACCGGCCGAGGTGATGCCGATGGCCCGGCCCGCGTACAAGATCGACGCGAGCTGCGGCGGCGCGGACCTCGCCGGGGAGACCGCGGCCGCGATGGCCGCCTCGTCGATGGTGTTCCGCCCCACCGACCCGACCTACGCCGACACCCTGGTCACGCACGCCAAGCAGCTGTACACGTTCGCCGACACGGTGCGCCAGACCTACCACTCGTGCATCACCGACGCGACGAACTTCTACAAGTCGTGGAGCGGCTACACCGACGAGCTGGTGTGGGGCGGGATCTGGCTCTACCGGGCCACCGGTGACGCCGGCTACCTGGCCAAGGCCGAGGCCGCCTACGACAGCCTGGGCACCGAGCCGCAGTCGACCACCCGCTCCTACAAGTGGACGCTGGCCTGGGACAACAAGCAGTTCGGCGCGTACGTGCTGCTGGCCAACCTGACCGGCAAGCAGAAGTACGTCGACGACGCCAACCGCTGGCTCGACTACTGGACCGTCGGCGTCAACGGCGAGAAGGTGCGCACCTCCCCCGGCGGCATGGCCGTGCTCGACAGCTGGGGCGCGCTGCGCTACGCCGCGAACACCTCGTTCGCCGCGCTGGTCTACAGCGACAAGACCACCGACGCCACCCGCAAGCAGCGCTACCACGACTTCGCGCTGCGCCAGATCAACTACGCGCTCGGCGACAACCCGCGCAACTCCTCGTACATGATCGGGTTCGGGGCCAACTCGCCCAAGAACCCGCACCACCGCACCGCCCACGGGTCCTGGTGGGACAGCCAGACCGTCCCGGTCGGCACCCGGCACGTGCTGTACGGCGCGCTCGTCGGCGGCCCGTCCTCGGCCGACGACGCCTACAAGGACGAGCGCAGCGACTACGTGATGAACGAGGTCGCCACCGACTACAACGCCGGCCTGACCTCCGCGCTGGCCCGGCTGTCCCAGGAGTACGGCGGCACCCCGCTGGCCGGGTTCCCCGGCGTCGAGGCGCCCGACATGGACGAGATGACCGTGGAGACCACGCTCACCGCCGACCTGCGCGAGACCCGGGTCAAGGCGATCGTCTACAACAAGTCCGCGTTCCCGGCCCGGGCGCTGACCACGGCGAAGTTCCGCTACTACTTCAACCGCGACGACGCCAGCCCGGTCGTGGTGACCGCCGGCTACACCCAGGGCTGCCCGTCGCCCAGCACCGCCAAGCAGGCCCAGGGCAACCTCTGGTACGTCGAGGTCGACTGCACCGGATACACCATCGCCCCGGCCGGGCAGTCCCAGCACCGGATGGAGGTCCAGTTCAAGGTCGGCGTCGGCGAGGGCGGCACCTGGAACGCCGCCAACGACCCGTCGTACCTGGCCACCGCGGGGGTCAACCCGGGCGTGCCGCTGTACCACGGCGGCGTGCGGATCTGGGGCAACGAGCCGTCCACCACCCCGGACACCACCGCGCCCAGCGCGCCCGGCACCCCGACCGCCTCCGGCGTCACCAGCACCGCGCTGACGCTGGCCTGGACGGGCTCCACCGACACCGGCGGCAGCGGCCTGGCCGGCTACGACGTGTACCGCGAGGCCGGCGCCACCGACGTGCTGATCGGCTCGCCGACCACGGCGGCCCTGCCGGTCACCGGGCTCACCCCGAGCACCTCCTACACCTACTACGTCGTGGCCAAGGACGGCGCGGGCAACCGCTCGGCGGCCTCGACCCCGGCGACCTTCACCACGCTGGCCGCCGACCCGGTGGACACCACCCCGCCGAGCACGCCCGGCACCCCCGCCGCGTCCGCCGTCACGTCCTCGGGCGCGACGCTGACCTGGACGGCGTCGACGGACAACGTCGGCGTCACCGGCTACCGGGTCTACCGGGAGGCCGGCGCCACCGACGCGCTGCTGGCCACCGTCACCGCCACCACCTACGCGGTGACCGGGCTGACCGCGCAGACGGCGTACCAGTTCTACGTGGTCGCCCTCGACGCGGCGGGCAACGCCTCCGCGGCGTCCAGCCCGGTGTCGGTGACCACCACGGCACCGCCGCAGCCGTCGGCGTGCCAGATCACGTACGGCACCACCGACTGGAACAACGGCTTCACCGGCAACGTGACGGTCAAGAACACCGGCACCGCCACGATCAACGGCTGGACACTGGCCTTCAGCTTCACCGCGGGTCAGCAGATCACCCAGGCCTGGTCGTCGAAGTACACCCAGACCGGCGCGAACGTGGCGATCACCAACGAGAGCTACAACGGCACGCTCGCGCCCGGGGCGTCCACGTCGTTCGGCTTCAACGCCACGCACACGGGCAGCAACCCGCGCCCGGCCGCGTTCGCCCTCAACGGCGTCACCTGCACCATCGGCTGACGCCATCGGCCCGCGCCGCCACCACCCGGTGGCGGCGCGGGCACCCGTTTCCGCCGATCAGCGAGCCCCGCAGTCGTAGAGCCGCGTCCCGGCCGCGTCGATGCCGGTGCAGTGGGCGGTGACCCAGGCGGCCAGGGCAGCCCCGATACCCGGCGCGCCGCCCCGGTTGGCGGCCGCGTACCGGTTGAACACGCCGAAGCCGCTCGCCCCGATCAGCACGTACCGCAGCTCGCCGGTGGCGACGAGCCGCTGGAGCCGGTCGACCGTCGGGAACGGCACCCGGCCGGAGAAGCCGCCCAGCGGCAGGACCGACGCGCCCGCGACCAGGTACGGCAGGGCCTGCAGCCCAGGGGCGGCGAACAGGTAGGTGCGGCCCGGCTGCCGGCTGCGCAGATACTCCAGCAGCGCGGTGGTCTGCCGGCTCGGCCGGTCGGTGGCGTCGAGGGAGAAGCCGCCGCCCCCGGCCGGGGTCCCGCTCACCGACGTGGAGCTGCCGGCACCGGCTTGCGGCGGTCCGCCCGGCTGCCCGGCCCCTGGGATCTGGGCGGCGAACCCGGGCGGGCCGCCCATCCCCGCCTCGGTGCGGGGGCCCGCGGCCGGACCGGCCCCGCCGCCCCGGTACGCGCTGTCGACCGTGGACCCCGCCCAGCCGGCCGGTGTGCTCAGGCACGCGACGACGCCGAGCGCGGCGCTGAGGGCCGCGAGCCGGACACTGCGCCTCATCCCGACCGCCGAACCGAGCCGCCGGTAGCGGGCACGCAGGGCCGGTGCCGCGACCAGCCCGGCGGCGCAGAGCGCCCCGAGCACCACGGCGGACCAGGCCAGCCAGGGCAGGAAGGTGCGGAAGCGCAGCGACAGGTGCAGCGTCCAGCCCAGCGTGAGCACGATCGTGGCCGGCAGGGCCCAGCGACGCGGTCCGCCGCGGCGCCACGCGGCCCACAGGGTGACGGCGCCGCCACCGGCGAGCGCCGCGATCGCCGGGGCCGCCGCGATGACGTAGAACTCGTGCGCCACCCGGCCGGCGGAGAACGCGACCGCGTGGATCAGCAGCCACAGGCCCCACATCAGGTAGCCGGCGCGGGCCAGGTCGGTGCGCGGCGCACGGCCGCGCCAGGCCAGGCCCGCGACCAGACCGGCCAGGGCCACCGGGTACAGCCAGCCGACCTGCGGCGCCACGCCGTCGCTGAACATGAACGGCGCTCCGCCCAGGTCCGGCCCGGCCTGCGCGCCGACGGCGTACCGGCTGAGGAAGTTGTACTGGAACACGGTGTAGAACAGCGAGTTGTCGGGCGACCCGTCGGCGTAGGGGCGGTGCGCGGCGGGCACCAGGGTGACGGCGCTGACGTAGAGCAGTGACACCGCCGCGGTGGTGAGGCCCGCGAGGCCGAGGTGGCCGAGCCTGCGGCGCACCGGCACGGGAGCGGCGACCAGGTACGCGACGGCCAGGGCGGGCAGCACGGCCCAGGCCTGCGCCATCTTCGCCTGGAACGCCAGCCCGACGAAGAGGCCCGACAGCAGCAGGCTGCGCAGCCGGCCCTCGGCCACCGCCCGGGTCCACGCGTCGGCGGCCAGGACCAGCAGCATGACCAGCAGCGTGTCCGAGATCTGGCTGCGGGCCAGCACCGCCACGACCGGCATCGTCGCGTAGGCGGCGGCGCCCAGGATCGCGGCCCGCGGGCCCTGCCAGCGCCGCACCGCCCGGTAGAGGACCAGGATGGTGACGACCGTCGCGACGACCTGCGGCAGGAGCACCGACCAGGTGTGGAAGCCGAACACGCGGGCCGACAGCGCCTGCACCATCAGCGCGCCGGGCAGCTTGTCCAGGGTGATCGAGGCGGCCGGGTCCAGCGCTCCGAAGGCGAAGGACTGCCAGCTGTCGGACATGCTCCTGACCGCGGCCGAGTAGTAGGGGTGCAGCGGGTTGCGGGACAGGCCCCACGCGTACACCAGTGCGGCCGCCGCCGCGATCAGCAGCAGCGCCGGCCGCGCCCAGCTCGGTTGGCCCGGAGGCGACCGCCAGACCGCGCGCAGCAGCCGTCTGCCCTGGGCCGGCGCGTCGATGGTGGACGTAACAGCAGTAATAACCACAGAAACGGTATATCGCATTTAAGTCACGTGCGGAGCGGATCCCCGGCGGTACCGCCCGGCAGGCGAGCACGTCCGATCTGCCCTGGGCTAAGTCGCTGAGAGCAGATCCCCTTGGCCGCCGCCCCGCCCGGGCCTGATCGTGGAGTGAACGGCCCGAGGAACAGGAGCACCCGCATGGCTGGCACCGCCACACTGGACGACGAACTCAACAAACGGCTGATGCACGAACGCATCATCGTGCTCGGATCCGACGTCGACGACGACATCGCCAACCGGATCTGCACCCAGCTGCTGACCCTGTCCGCCGAGGACCCGCGCCGCGACGTCGCGCTGTACCTGAACTCGCGCGGCGGATCCGTGCTCGCGGGGCTGGCCGTGTACGACATGATGCGGCTCATCCCCAACGACGTGATCACCGTGGCGATGGGGCTGGCGGGCAGCATGGCGCAGTTCCTGCTCTGCGCCGGCACACCCGGCAAGCGGTACGCGCTGCCCAGCGCCCAGATCCTGATGCACCAGGGCTCGGCCGGCCTGGGCGGCACCGCCGCCGACGTGGAGATCTACGCCGGGCAGCTGGACCGGCTCAGCAACCTGATGAGCACGCTGACCGCCGGGCACACCGGCCGCCCGGTCGCCACGATCGTCGAGGACGGGCAGCGCGACCGCTGGTTCAGCGCGCAGGAGGCGCTCGACTACGGCATGGTCGACCACATCGTCGCGCACCTCGACGACATCCGCCCGCACGCGGTCAAGCAGCGGATGGGGGTGTAGCGCGATGGGCCAGTACACGATCCCCACGGTCGTCGAGCGCACCTCGCGCGGCGAGCGCGCCTTCGACATCTACTCGCGGCTGCTGTCGGAGCGGATCGTCTTCCTCGGCACCGAGATCAACGACGACGTCGCCAACGTCATCATCGCGCAGCTGCTGCACCTGCAGTCCGAGAGCGCCGACCTGGACATCTCGTTCTACATCAACTCCCGGGGCGGCTCCTACAGCGCGCTGACCGCGATCTACGACACCATGCAGTACGTCCGGCCCGACGTCGCCACCCTCTGCGTCGGGCAGGCGTCCTCGGCCGCCGCCGTGCTGCTGGCCGCCGGGACGGCCGGCAAGCGGTCGGTGCTGCGGCACGCCAAGGTCGTCCTCCACCAGCCCTCCACCGAGGAGGGCTCCTTCGACGTCGCCCAGGGCACACTGCCGGACCTGGCGATCCGGGCCCGCGACGTGTCCCGGGTGCGGGCCGAGATGGACGGCATCCTCAGCCGGCACACCGGCCACCCCGCGCAGAAGATCCGGCACGACCTCGACCGGCACAAGACGTTCAGCGCCGCCGAAGCCGTCGCGTACGGCCTGGCCGACCAGGTCATCTCGACCGTGAAGACGACCCCGGCGGGCTAGGCCGCCAGGGCGTAGGTGTCGCCGGCCCGCCGGGTCGGCGGCACCGCGACGTCCAGGTGCACCGCGGCCGCACGGCGCTCCGGCAGCGCGACGGCCGTCACCCGGGTCGCCGACAGGTGGAAGGCGACGTCGACGAGCAGGTCCGGCAGCTCGATGCCCAGCGCCGCGCACAGCGCCGCGAGCACCTCCGAGGAGATCTCCTTCAGCCCGCGCTCGACCTCGGACAGGTACGGCATCGAGATCCGCGCCGCCACCGCGACCTCGGCCAGCGTCCGCCCCTGCGCCAGGCGCAGCCGCCGCAGCGACTCCCCCAGCGCCGAACGCAGCAGCACCCGACGCGGGATCTCCTGGAAGCGGGCACGCTCGGCGGGATTCGACATGGCTCCTTTATAACCAGGCCCGCCGCCGCCGGACAGCCGAGTTCGCTGACGGCAGAGCCGCCGGCGGGCTCCGCCGCCGGGAGAGGCGGCCCGGGGGTCCGGGCCGCCTCGGCGTCAGGCGATGTCGATGGCGAAGTCGGCCACCACGCCCCTGTGGTCGGAGTTGGTGTTGACGACCAGCCCGTAGTCGGTCATCCACATCAGCTGATGGTCCTCGACCCGCTTCCAGAAGTAGATGTAGTCGATGTGCCGGTTGCCGTGCGTGCCGGTGCCGCGCTCGCCGAACAGGTTGTAGACCGAGCGCAGGTTCGGCAGCTGGTTGGCCTCGAAGACCCGCCACGGGAAGTTCGCGTAGCCGACGGCCCGGTCGGCGCTGAAGTCGACGTTCAGGTCGCCGCTGACGATGACCTGCCCCTCGTCCTTCTTCCGTGCCGCCAGGCTCTTGATCGCCTGGAACTGCTGCTCGGCGCACTGGGTGCGCGGGATGTCGACGGGGCGGCCGTTCTCCTCGATGCTGGCGTTGGCGTGGAAGTTGAGGTGGAAGACCACGCGCCCGCTGGCCTTGTGCCGGTACTTGACCCAGTTGTTGTAGCGGGCCGGCGGCACCTCGTCGGGGCCGTTGGTGTCGCAGACGAAGTCCGACCCCCTGTCCAGCACGTCGAACATGCTCTTCCTGGCCAGCAGCGCCTCGTTCTCGGCCTGCGACGGTGCGGGGGCGTAGAACCACCAGCCGTTGTTCTGCGCCCAGTCGATCAGGAAGTCCTTGCGGGCGTTGACCTCGTTGAGACCGACCAGGTCGGCCTTCGACGTGATCAGCTGCAGGTCCGCCAGGAACTGGGCGTGGGTCAGCCCGTTGTAGATGTTGAGCGTGCCGGCCCGGAACACCGCGTTCGCCGCCTGCGCGGGCGCGGCCGGCACCACGGTCGCCAGCATGGCCACCGCGCCGGCCAGGGCGATCGATAGTCGGATCCTTCTCGGTTTCATCTGGTGACTCCCCTTCTGCTGTGGCTGCTCGGGCCCGGATTCAGAGCTGGACCTTGAAGTCGGCGGCGGCGCCGGAGCCGGTGATGACGAGCCGGCCGGTGCGGCTGCGCCGCCCGCTGCCGTCGTCGGCGAGGTAGTTCCAGGTGACCCACGGCTTGCCGTCGCGGGCGCGGTAGACGTCCATGGCGCCCGGGCCCCGCCTGTTGCCGGGCAGCCCGTACCTGCGCAGGTCGTCGGGCAGGTGCGCGGCTGGACCCGAGTACGAGAACCAGGCCCGGTTCGGGCCCGGCATCGGCGAGCACAGCCCGTCGTCGATCCGGTCGCCGCAGAACGCGATGCCGGTCGAGTAGTAGTTCTCACTCCAGCTGTTGCCGGAGTAGAACAGGTACCAGGAGCCGTTGTGGTAGAGCGCGCTCGGGTTCTCGATCACGGTCACGCCGCTGGTGTCGCGGTACTTGGCCCAGGCCAGGTTGTCGCTGCGGAGGATGACCACCGGATCGGAGTTGCGGTCGACGGTGCCGTTGCCGTTGAACTTCAGCATCATCACCGACAGCGCGGACTCCTGGCCCTCGGCCCGCTGCCCGTCGCGCCACGTCATCCACACGGCCCCCTCGGGGCCGGCGGTGACGTCGGCGTCCAGCGCCCACCGGTTGCCCTTGTCGGGGCACGCGATGGGGTCGTCCTCGGCGACGAAGCCGCCGAACGGGTTCTGCGAGCGGGCGACGCCGACGCACTTGCGGCCGTCGTCGTCGCGCCGGGTGGCGGTGTAGAACAGGTAGTAGCGGCCGACGCCGTCCTTGACGTGGTACCAGGCGCCGGGGGTCCAGATGCCCGAGCCGGGCTCGACCCAGGCGCCGCCGCCGCCGGGCATGGCGTCGCCCGCGATGACCGGCGAGGTGCCGACCTCGTCGCCCGAGCCGGAGACCGCGTACGGGACGTTGCGTCCGTGGGCGCTGGCGCCGTAGGTGATGTACTGGCCGGACCCGTCGTGCAGGGCGATGGTGTCCGCGCCCGGGAACCGGAAGTCCTGCGATTCGTCGGTGGGGTCCAGGACCGCCGCCGCATGCCCGGCGGCCGGGACGGTGCCGAGCGCCGCGATGAGAGTGAGCACCACTCCAGCGAGCAGAGTCTGCATAGGACAATCGAAGCAGGCCTGTCTCCACGGCCGCTACAGAGCGGCTACACGGCGGCGCGTCGTACCGACCCGCGTGGTCGCGGTCACCTGCGACCACGCGGGCCCGCGGGTCACTCGCCGACCTGCGGCACCTCGTCACCCTCGGGCACCCGCCGGACCTCGATCTTCGACCCGGGCGCCGCCGGGACCCGCTTGGCCCACTGGACCGCCTCCTCCTTCGAGGCGACGTCGACCAGGAAGAAGCCGCCGAACAGCTCCCTCGTCTCCCCGTACGGGCCGTCGGTCACCACCGGCGTCTCGCCGCTGAAGTCGACCACGACCCCCTGGCCGGGATCGTCCAGCCCTTCGGCCGCGACGTAGGCACCGGCCTTGGCCATGTCGTCGATGAACTGGCGGGTCGCGGTGATCATGTTCTCGAGGTCGGCCATCATGGCGGCGTTCGACTCGTCGGTGCCCCGCATGATCAGCATGTACTTCGCCATCGCACTCTCCTCACCCGGGCGGGCCGCCTGTCGGCCTCACCCGACACAGGTCGAACGAGCGGCCCTCCGATCGACACGGCTCGGAGGGATTCTCCGGCCGGGGTCAAGCTCACACCCGCTAGGCATCCTAGGAACCTCGGTTGAAGGTCGGTGGCACGCCGTGCCGAGGCACCGGCTTCGGCGGCGGCGGCCTAGGTGCGGCTGCGCGTGAGGATGTCGAAGAACCGGTGCGGGTCGTAGTCCGTGATGATCGAGGTGTGCGTGTCGGCGGCGGGGCGGGCGCCCCACTCGTTGCCGGCTCGGTAGATCTCGACCTGCGCCCAGGTGCCGACGCCCCGGTCGATCGCGCAGCAGGCGGCGAGCGGATCGTGGAACTTCTTGCCGTCCGGGTGCTGCGCCAGGTACTGCCCCATCAGGCGGTGGATCAGCGCCAGGGCGGGACCGCGGTGGGCGACGGCGCCGACGCGTTCGTGCAGATCCTGGTCGTACACCACGCCGTGGCACACGTTCTTGGACACGAACCAGCGTTCCCGGATGCCCGGATGGGCCAGGACGGCCAGCGCCGCCCGCGGGTCCCCGTTCAGGTTGTACGTGGGGCACGTCGTGAGCCCGCGGAACTTCGGGAGCTGCCGGTCCGCCGGCACCACCCCCTCACCGGCGAACCCGCCCTGGGCCACCAGGGTGCCCAGCCGCAGGTCGCCGCCGGCGATCGCCGCGCCCAGGTTCTTCAGCGGCCCCCCGCAGACCAGCGTCGTCCCCTCGTCGCAGACCTCTGCCAGCAGCCGCCCGCCGGGCTCGGCGTCCAGCGAGGGCGCCACCTCGCCCAGGACGCGGTAGTGCCACGGCGACACGCACGCCTTGGGGTGGGCGAGATTGAACGCGCCGATCCGTACGTCGGTGCGCCCCAGCAGCGCCAGCCCGTGGCGTACGACGCCGATCTGAGCCGGTGACCCGGGCGTCACGGTCACCGCCCGCAGGTTGACCTCGGGATGCCCGGCGAGCAGCAGCAAGGTCAGAAAGTCGTCGGGATCGCCGGTCTCCATGTCCCACACCACGTCGAGCACGGCAATGATCACACCGTGCCGGCAGAGCGATGTCCACCGATTTGCCTGCGGCGGGCGCCGCCTAGACCAGCCGGGCCGGCAGGTGGACGGGGCCGTGCATGAGCAGGCCCGGCCGCCACTCCAGCTGCTCCAGCGGCACCGCAGCGCTGAGGGCGGGGAACCGGCGCAGCAGCGCACCGACGGCCACCTGGGCCTCCAGCCGGGCGACCGGTGCGCCGAGGCAGAAGTGGATGCCGTGGCCGAAGGCGAGATGGCGGTCGGCGTCGGGACGGCCCGGATCGAACCCGTCGGGGTCGGTGAAGGACGCCCCGTCGCGGTTGGCGGACATCAGCGAGAGGACCACGATCTCCCCAGCCGGGATGGTCACGTCCCCGTAGGTCACCGGCGCGACCGTCAGCCGCAGGGTCGCGTTCTTCACCGGGCTCTCGTACCGGAGGGTCTCCTCGATCACCCGAGGCAGCAGCGACTCGTCGGCCCGCAGCGCCGCCATCAGCTCCGGTCGCCGCAGCAGCAGGCAGATCGTGTTGCCGATCAGGTTCACCGTGGTCTCGTGCCCGGCGAGCAGCAGTACGAACACCATCGAGCTGAGCTCGTCCGCGGTCAACCGGTCGCCGGCGTCGCTGGCCTGGATCAGGCCGCTCAGCAGGGCGTCGTCCGGCTCTGCCCGTTTGCGCTCCAGCAGCCGCGCCACGTACCCGGCGGCGGCCCTGCCGGCCGCGTGGGTCTGCTCGGGCGCGACCGCGGCGCCGGCGACCATCGTGTTCGTCCAGCCGCGGAAGGCGTCGCGGTCCACGTCGGGCAGCCCGATCAGCTCGCAGACCACCTGGAACGGCAGCGGGAACGCGAAGTCGTCGATGAGGTCGGCCTCGGGCCTGTCCTCCAGCCGGTCCAGCAGCTCACCCGCGAGCTGTTCGACGCGGGGGCGCAAGCCTTCGATCCGCCGGGCGGTGAACGCCCGCGACACCAGCCGCCGCAGCCGGGTGTGCTGCGGCGGGTCGGCATTGAGCATGTGGGTGCTCGTCGCGGCCTGCACGTCGGCCGGCAGCGGCAGACTTCCGGTCAGCCGTACCTCCTTCAGCGCGGCCTTGGACAGGCGCGGATCGTTGAGCGCCTGCTTGACGTCCGCGTGCCGGGTGACCAGCCAGCCGGTCTTGGCGGGGCCGAGCGGGATGCGATGGGCCGGCGAGGCGCTGCGCAGCCCTGCGAGGAGCTGATGTGGATCGCCGGTCTGGCTGTCGGCCGCCGCTGTCATGCGGGGAGTATGGCACGAGTCATCGGCGGCTATAACTGCACGAACGTACCGGCCGGCCGGGAACGGGTGGCCCGGTTGGTGCGGTTCGCCGTCGGCCTGCGGCGTCCGGTGAGATCATGGGGCCGTGGACGTCCGTACCCGAAACCATGTCACTTTCACCGGGCCGGCGGACGCTCCGGTCGTGCTGCTCGCCCACGGTTTCGGTTGCGACCAGAACATGTGGCGCCGCATCGTGCCCGCCCTGGCGGTCGACCATCGCGTCGTGTCGTTCGATCACGTGGGATCCGGCCGCTCCGATCCGGCCGCGTGGGACGCCGACCGCTACGCGTCCCTGTCCGGATACGCGGACGACATCCTGGACCTCTGCCGCGAGCTGGCCCTGCCGCCGGTCACGTTCGTGGGCCACTCGGTGGCCGCGATGATGGGTGTGCTGGCCGCCAACCGCGAGCCCGAACGGTTCGCCGCGCTGGTGTTGGTCACGCCGTCGCCGTGCTACCTCGACGACGGCGCCTACCGCGGCGGGTTCAGCCGGGCCGACATCGATGAGCTGCTGGAGTCGCTGGACAGCAACTACCTCGGGTGGTCGGCGACGATGGCGCCGGTCATCATGGGCAACCCCGACCGTCCGGAGCTGGGCGAGGAGCTGACCAACAGCTTCTGCCGGACCGACCCCGCGATGGCCGCCGTCTTCGCGCGGGCGACGTTCCTGTCCGACAACCGCGCGGACCTGGCGCGGGTCAGCGTGCCCACGCTCATCCTGCAGTGCTCCCACGATGCGATCGCCCCACCGGAGGTAGGCTCCTACGTGCGGGAGCACATCACGGGCAGCCGCCTGGTGACGCTGCCCGCGACGGGCCACTGTCCGCAGCTCAGCGCCCCCGAGGCCACCGCCGCGGCACTGCGCGGATTCCTGGAAGAAGCAGGCAGGTGACCCCGGGGCGGGCCGATGAGCCGGCGCGGATGTGACGTCCCGCCATGCTCGAAGACAGCACCGACGACCTGTATGAAGACGCCCCGTGCGGCAACGTGTCGACCCTGCTCGACGGGACCGTCGCCAGGATCAACCGGACGTTGCTGAGCTGGCTGGGGTACGGCCGTGACGAGGTCGTCGGCCTGCGCCGGTTCAGCGACCTGCTCACCGTCGGCGGCCGGATCTACTACGAGACGCACTACGCACCTCTGCTGACCATGCAGGGCGAGGTCGGCGGCGTGGCGCTGGACCTGCGTGCCAAGGACGGCCGGAGACTGCCGGTCCTGGTGAGCTCGACGGTGAAGACCGGCGGCGACGGCCGGCCGCTGCTGATCCGGACCACCGTGTACGACGCCCGCGACCGCCGGGCCTACGAGGAGGAGCTGCTGCGCGCCCGCCGCGCCGCCGAAGCCGCCGAACAGGCCGCCCACCAGGATCGCCAGCGCCTGCAGAAGCTGGTCGCCAGCCTGCAACGCAGCCTGCTCCCGCGGAAGCTCGCGGCGCCGCCGGGGATGGACGTCGCGGCGCATTACCAGGCGGCGTCGGCTGATGAGGTCGGCGGCGACTTCTACGACCTGTTCCCGCTCGACGGCGACCGGTGGGGGTTCTTCCTTGGCGACGTGTGCGGCAAAGGCGTCGAAGCCGCCGCCGTCACCGCGCTGGCCCGCTACACGCTGCGGGCCGCGGCGGTCTACGACCCCGACCCGGGTGAGGTGCTGAGCAACCTCAACACGGTGCTGTACCAGGAGTACCTGTCCGGCGATCACCGCTCCTGCACCGTCGTGTTCGGCGTCCTCGGCCCCCCGACCGGCGAGGGCCGCCGGGTGACGGTCACGGGCGGGGGCCACCCGCCGGCGCTGCTGCTGACCGCGGCGGGCGCCGCCGACTACGTGCCGACCAGCGGAGGGCCGCTGGTGGGCATGTTCGCCGGGCTGCGGTTCACGGCCCATACGCTCATGCTGCGTCCAGGCGACACGTTGATCCTGTACACCGACGGCCTCACCGACGCGCGCACCGACGACGCCGGCCGCTACGGCCACGAAGCCCTGCTGGAGTTCGCGGCCTCGATCGCGCCCGCTTCTGCCGCGGCGGCCGTCGCCGCCCTGGCCGGCCTGCTCGGCGGGTTCGGCGCCGACCTCGACGACGACGCCGCGATCATGGCCCTGGGCGTCACCGGGTAAGGGCGGCGGCCACGCCGCCGCCGTGAACGCGACAGTGCGCCTGGTCTGCGCCGAGCCGCCGGCTGCGGGCCGACCGACGACCTGGACTCCATCGGCGATTGACAACGGCCACGCCCCGACCTACAGTCATTCTCAGTTCGAGTTAATCTCAGATCGAGAAGGAC
Organism: Catellatospora sp. KI3; assembly: GCF_029948125.1. Taxonomy (GTDB): domain Bacteria; phylum Actinomycetota; class Actinomycetes; order Mycobacteriales; family Micromonosporaceae; genus Catellatospora. The sequence goes on along the minus strand of NZ_JASAMB010000003.1, from coordinate 284,183 downwards.
ATGGCATGGTCACCGAGCGCGAGTTCCTCGACGGCTACGACCCGCGCGCCTACCCGGCGGTCGCGGTCACCGTCGACATCGTCACGCTGACCATCCGCGACGGCGTCCTCCATGTGCTGCTCGTGGAGCGCGGCGAGCAGCCCCAGGCCGGACGCCTGGCCCTGCCGGGCGGCTTCGTCCGCGAGGAGACGCTCGACCAGGCCGCCCTGCGCGAGCTCGCCGAGGAGACGGGGATCCTGCCCCGCGTGCACCTGGAGCAGCTCGCGACGTTCGGCGACCCCGGCCGCGACCCGCGCATGCGCGTGGTGTCGGTCGCCTACCTCGCCTTCGCGCCCCACCTGCCCGACCCGATCGTCGGCGGCGACGCCGCCGCGGCCCGCTGGACCCCTGTCGAAGCCGCGACCGGTCTGGCGTTCGACCACGACGCGATCCTCGCCGCGGGGCTGGAACGTGCCCGCGCCAAAATCGAGTACACGCCGCTGGCGACCGCGTTCGTGGGCGAGGAGTTCACCATCGCGCAGCTGCGCGGCGTGTACACGGCGGTCTGGGGCGAGGAGCCGCACGCGGGCAACTTCCACCGCAAAGCGCTGTCCGTGCCGGGCTTCATCACCGATACCGGCGCCACGACCGAGCGCGGCGGCGACCGCGGCGGCCCCCGGTCGAAGCTCTACCGGGCCGGCGACGCCCGGATCCTGCACCCGGCGCTGCTGCGGCCCGCGCAGGAGCGGCGATGAGCGGCTTCGACGACGCGGTCACCCGGGTGCTGGCCGCGCGCACCCCGGCCGACCTGTTCGGCGGCGACGGCGGGCACGCGTACCGGACGCTCGCCAAGGTCCTGCACCCGGACGCCGCACCGGCCGGCTCGGCCGCGACCGCGACGCGCGCCTTCGCCCGGCTCGCGGACCTGTGGGCGGCGCACCACGGCGGCACGGCCATGGTCACCCAGCGCGGCACGTACCGCATCGGCCCGCTGAGGTACGCGGGCGACGTCGCCGACCTGTACACCATCGACGGCGGCACGGCCCTGCTGAAACTGCCCCGGCACCCCGACGACAGCGACCTGATCCGCCGCGAGGCGCGCGCGCTGACCCGGCTGCGCGAGCACGGCGAGGCGCGCCACCACGCGTACGCCCCGCGGCTGATCGAGTCGTTCACGCACCGCGACCCCGCCGGGGGTGCCCGCCGCACCGCGACGATCCTCGCCCACCAGGAGGGTTTCGTGAGCCTGGCCCGGGTGAAGCAGTCCTACCCCGACGGCGTCGACCCGCGCGACGCGGCCTGGATGTGGCGGCGGCTGCTGGTCGCCCTCGGCTACGCCCACCGCGCCGGGGTCGTCCACGGCGCCGTCGTCCCCGACCACGTGCTGATCCACCCGGACGAGCACGGCCTCGTCCTGGTCGACTGGTGCTACAGCGTCACCGAGCCCGGCCAGGCCGTCCCGGCGCTGGCCCCCGGGTACCGCGACCTCTACCCGCCGGAGGTCACCGGCAAGCGCCCGGCGAGCGAGGCGACCGACATCCACCTCGCCACCCGGTGCATGACCTGGCTGGTGGGCGACCGGATGCCACCGGCGCTGGCCCGCTTCGCCCGCGGCTGCACCCTGCCCAACCCGAATGCGCGCCCGCACGACGCGTGGCGGCTGCTCGCCGAGTTCGACGAGCTGCTGGGCGCGCTCTACGGGCCCCGTACCTTCCGACCCTTCACTCTCTGAGGAGCAGATCATGGGAAGCGGACACTGGTCCACCGACGTCTACGCCGCCGCGGCGGGCTACCGCTCGGCCACCGGCGCGAGCGCGTTCGCCTACAGCGACTCCGGCGCGCGTACCGTGCACGACGCGCTCGACCCGCACGGGGTCACGGCCCGCGAGAGCCGCGACAGCGACCAGCACCCGCGGTCGACGCCGATCGCGATCCTGTTCGACGTCACCGGGTCGATGGGCTCGGTGCCGCGCGTGCTGCAGACCAAGCTGCCGGAGCTGTTCGGCCTGCTGATCCGCAAGGGCTACTGCACCGACCCGCAGATCCTGTTCGGCGCGATCGGCGACGCCACCTGCGACCGGGCGCCGCTACAGATCGGGCAGTTCGAATCCGACAACCGCACCGACGACGACCTCGGCCGGATCCTGCTCGAAGGCGGTGGCGGCGGGCAGCGCACCGAGTCCTACGAGCTGGCCATGTACTTCATGGCCCGCCACACCGACCTCGACGCCGTCGCCCGCGGCCGGCGGGGCTACCTGTTCATCATCGGCGACGAGATGGCCTACCGGCAGGTCAAGCCCGACGAGGTGCGCCGCGTCATCGGCGACGAGCTCAGCGAACCGATCAGCACCGAGGCGATCGTCGCCGAGCTGCGGCGCGCCTACGACGTGTACTTCATCATGCCCGCGCAGGCCAGCTACACCGGCGACGCCGAGATCCTCGGGTTCTGGCGCAAGCTGCTCGGCCAGAACGTCATCGAACTCGACGACCTCGACGCCGTCTGCGAGACCATCGCCCTGACGGTCGGGCTCGGCGAGGACGCCACCGACCTGGACGCGGGCCTGGTCGACCTGACCGAGGCCGGGTCGGCCGCCGGACCGAGCGTCGGCAAGGCGCTCGCCCCGCTCGGCAGGACCCGCGGCGCACTGGTGCGCTCGGCGCTGCCGGCCGGGTTCGGCGAGCGGGCCGCGCCGGTGACGCGGCTGTGACCGGGGCCCGCCACGTCATCGTCGTCGACCTCGGCTACGGCGACGCGGGCAAGGGCACCATCGTGGACTGGCTCTGCGCGACCAGACCGGTGAGCACCGTGATCCGGTTCAACGGGGGCGCGCAGGCCGCCCACAACGTGGTGTCGCCCGACGGGCGGCACCACACCTTCGCCCAGTTCGGCTCCGGCACCCTGCACGGCGTACGCACCCACCTGTCCCGGTTCATGCTGGTCGACCCGCTGGCGCTGGCCGCCGAGGCCGAACACCTGGCGCAGCTGGGCGTGGCCGCGCCGTTTGAGCTGCTCACCGTCGACCGGCGGGCGCTGCTGACGACGCCGTGGCACCGTGCCGCCAACCGCCGCCGGGAAGCCGCCCGCGGCGAGGACCGGCACGGCTCGTGCGGCATGGGCGTCGGCGAGACCGCCGCGTTCGCGCTGGCCCACCCCGACCTCGCCGTCCGCGCCGGGGACACCGGGTCCCCGGCGGTGCTGCTGCGCAAGCTGAACGCGGTCCGTGACGCGCTCACCGCCGAACTCGGCCCGCTCGACGCGCCGCCGGTCGCCGCCGTCGCCGAAGCCTTCCGCGCGTTCGGGACCGCGGTCCGGCTCGTCTCCTCGTCGCGGCAGGCGCTGGCCGGGCCGTGCGTCTTCGAAGGGGCGCAGGGGGTGCTGCTGGACGAGTGGCGCGGCTGGCACCCGTACACGACCTGGTCCACCACCACGTTCGACAACGCCGAGACGCTGCTGGCCGAGGACGGCGGCGACGACGCGCTGCGCCTGGGCGTGGTGCGCACCTACACCACCCGCCACGGCGCCGGGCCGCTGGTCACCGAGGATCCGCGGCTCACCGCGGCACTGCCGGAGCGGCACAACGGCCACGGCCCGTGGCAGGGCGCGTGGCGGGCGGGGCACTTCGACGCCGTGGCCCACCGGTACGCCGTCGAGGTGTGCGGCGGCGTCGACGCGCTGGCCGTCACCCACACCGACGCGGCCGAGCGGCACGAGCTGAAGATGTGCCTCGCGTACGGGCAGCTGGACCGGATCGTGCCGGGCGAGCGCGGCGACCTGGCGTACCAGGAGAAGCTCACGCAGACGTTGAGCACCGCCACCCCGGTCTACACCCGGCTCGGCGACGTCGCCGAAGTGCTCGGCGCTCCGCTCGCGGTCACCTCGTCCGGCCCCACCTTCGCGGACAAGACGCAGCGGTCCGTCCGGTGGCGATGACGCGGCGGCGGCCTAGACCGACTCGTGCAGCGGCCACACCTCGACGACGCCGTGCGCGATCGCGCACGGCGTCGCGGACACGGCTTCGATCGCCTCTTCCAATGAGGCCGCCTCGATGAGGGCGAACCCGGCCACCGGCAGCGCCGCCGACAGGAACGGACCCTGCTCCACGACCACGCCGGTGGCGTCAGGATTTCTCACCTGTACGGGCGCACCGGCGATCCCGGACTCGGCACCGGCCTGCCGCAGCCGCACCTCATGGGCGTGCGCCCGGTCGCGTAGTGCGGCGGCGGTACGGTCGTATCCGGCCTGGTCGCCGTATCCGATGGTCAAGAACTTCGCCATGACGGGATCCCTCCGGGCAGCTGGTCACCGGGCGGTGACACCTGACGACTCACCGATCTGGCGGGCGGTGAAACCTGCGCGGGACGGCCGGAGGGCGGATGCGCCGCCCTCCGGCCGTGATCGAGATGCGCCTACCGGTTGGCGTACGGAGCTGCCAGCACGGTGAACGGCCCGTTGTCGGTGATCGGGTACTCGGACTCGCCCGCCTCCAGGCAGTCGGCGCTGAGGCCCGGGGCGGGCCCGCGGCCGGTGCAGACCCGCGCCGCCATGGTGACGAACAGGGTGCTGGTGTGGACGCCGGGGTGCAGCGGACGGAAGACCGGCGACACCGGTACCACGTACGGCAGCCCGGCGGTGCCGACCGGCAGCACCACGTCCAGGGGAACCGTGCCGGACTGGAGCACCTCCGGGCCCACCGTGACGGACCGCTCACCGACCGTCCCGGCGTCGATCACGTAGCGGGCGCTGGTGAAGTTGGTGATGAACGCCGCCTGCTCGGTCGCCGTCGCCGTGAGCCAGGGCGGGACGGCCCGGACCCACTTCTCCCCCGCCAACGCCGTGCGGCAGCCCGGACCACCGGGCGGGTCGGCGATGTCGTCGGTCGCGGGCGCGGGCGGCCCGATGATCCGCTGCCGGACGTCGTAGCGCTGGTTCAGATCCCGCCACTGCTCGCTGCCCCCGGTGAAGATGGGGCTGATGCAGAAGCGCTCGCGAGACGGCGCGGCCTGGGCGGTGCCGGCCATGAGGCCCAGGCTCGCCGCCAGAGTGGTGAGAATCGCCGCCGCTCTTGCGGTGCGCAGTACAGCGTTGGTCATGGTGAACCCCCGTAGCTCGTACGCTGACCTCGTACTTCGTCGGGCCAGGCGCCCTGGCCCGGTGCGAAGCGTATGCGCAGCGGCAGGGCCGACCGCCGCCTGACACGCCAAAGTCGCGCGGGATCGAGTCGCGCCCCAGAGAACATATTCCCAGGTGAAACGCCTACCACATCCAAGATTAGGTTCAAGTTCGTCGATGCGGCGCACTCTTGCCGAGGGAGGCGTCAGCGCGTGTCGCGACGCAGCGGGTGGTCGGCGGGCACCTCGACGAGCACGATGCGTACCCCGTCCGGATCCTCGATCCACATCTCGTCCAGCCCCCACGGCTCACGCCGCGGCTCGCGCCGGATCGCCACGCCCTGCCCGGCGAGGCGCTCATGCTCGGCCCGCAGGTCACGCACCTGCAGCCAGAGCTCTACCGGTCCGCCCTGCCTGCCGTCAGCGCAGCCGGAGACCTCGAGCAGCCCCTGGCCGAGGAAGAAGACCACGCCCGGATGGTCGGGCGGCCCGAACTCCCGGTAGACGGCCAGCCCGAGCACGTCGCGGTAGAAGCGCTGCGACCGCTGCGCATCGGACGGTCGCAGCAGGACACGGCTGCTCAGAATCTCCATCGCACTCCACCCCGGATCGACCCTGGCGCGACTTCCCGGACCGTACTGCGCGGTAGCCGCCCGGAGGCGGCCCGTCGCCCGCCGGAAGGCCGCCGCGAAGGCGAGCCCGTCGCCGTAGCCGACGGCCGCTTCTGCCGCGGCCTTCAGGCTAGAGGACGATATGCCGGTGACACGACAATCGCATGCCGCAGCGGCGCCGACGGCAGCCGGGCCGTCTACCCCACCTGAGCTGACCAGAGCCGACGCCGAGCGCATCCTCGGGCCGCGGACCGCCCGGCGGCTCGCCACGTTCGGCGACGGCACCCCGTACGTTCGGGCCGGTGAGGGGCGGCGGATCCTGGCGTGGCTGATCGACTTCGCGGTGTACCTGCTGGCCGTCGGGGCGGCTGTCGTCGTCGTGTCGCTCGTGCGCGTCAGATCAGGCCTCTCCGACGAGGCCGTCACCGTGCTGGCCCTGTCGTCGCTGTTCGTGGTGCCGGTGCTGTACGGCCTGTGCTACGGCGACGGGCGCGCGCTCGGCGCCGTCGTGACCGGCACGCAGCTGGTGCGGGTCGCCGACGGCGGCCCGATCGGGGCGAAGGCCTGCTGGGCGATGCTGATCAGGACAGTGCTGATGCCGGCGCTGCTCGTCGTGCTCATCGCCGGCGCGTTGGCCGGCGCCGGAGGTGACGCACCGGGCGGCTCGCAGGTGAGGGTCAGCATCGACCGGGCCGCCACCCGGCGACTGCGCGCCCCGGGCCTGCGCTGACCACCCGAACCTGCTTCTTCGTCAGGCCGACGCCGTTGCGGCGCGGCGACGGCGTTCAGGCCGCCTTGAAGCCGTCGGCGACGGTGTTGAACCAGCGGAGGTTCTCCTGCCAGTTGTCATCGGCCACGTACCAGGAGATCGTGTAGTACCTGCCGGACGCGATGAACCCGCGCCGGAGCACGTGGACGCGGGTGCCGCTGCCGGTGTTGTAGAGGTACTCCCAGTCGGCTGCCCGGTAGCCCCGGTAGTCGACCGAGCCCAGCTTCAGCCTCCGGTACTTGGACTTGCTCTGCTGGCGCTCCTCCTCGGCCAGGGCCGCCACCGGTTCCGGGCTGGACTCGTCCGACTGGTATATGCCGAGCACGCGGCGCAGCCCGCCCTGCTCCTTGAAGAGGATCATGCCGCCGTCGCGATCGGTCGACCAGTCGTCCGGCACCGGAATCGAGAACCTGCTGCCCTTGTACGTATGCCAGCCCTTGGGCAGCACGAAGGCGGCGGGGGCCGGGGTGGTCGGTGCGGCGGTCGGCGCCGACGAGGCGACGGCGGACGGAGCAGGTGCGGCGGCCGGGGTCGGCGTGCCCGCACCGGTCGGCGCGGCGACGGGAGTCGTCGACGGGTCGTCGCCGCCGGCGAGCCGAACGGAGACGCCCACCGCGACGACGGCCGCGATCAGCGCCACCCCGGCCCAGCGCCGCCTGCCGGCGCCGACCCGGACCGCAGAGGTCGTCGCGGTCATCGACAGGAGCTTCTCGGGCAGGGGCTCCGGCGCGGATCCGCCGACCGGCGCCGGTGGCTGCTCCGCGACGACCAGGTCGACCCTCGTCGTCGTCGTTTCCTTGGCGGTCGCCGTCGGCACCGGCCCGTTCTCGTCGTCCGAAGTGGAGCGCGGCTGCGGCACCCGGGCGGGGGCGACCGAAGGCGGCGGGTACGTCGGCGCGGCCGTCGTCGCCTCAGCCGCGGCGTTCACCGGCGGCTGCGCCACGGCCGGAGGCACCGGGCCCACGGGGGCGGCGTCGGCGGCGTCGCGCGAGCGGTCCTGGCGCGGTATCAGGCCCGCTCGGCGCACCACGGGAATGAACGACAGCCCGCGCTGCCGCCGGTCGATCGCGCGCAGGAACAGCTGCTCCGCCTCGTCGGCCTTCATCCTGCTGCCGGGGTCCTTGCGCAGCAGGCCGGCGACGGCCGTCTTGAGCGGCCCGGTGGCGTTGCGGACGGGCGGGGGCGGCTCGCTGGCCAGCGCGGTGAGCGTCGCGATGGCGGTGCCGCGGGCGTACGGCGACTGCCCCTCGACGGCTGCGAAGACGGTCGCGCCCAGGGACCACAGGTCGGCCTCGGGGCCGGCGATGCCGGTGCGGGCGCGCTCGGGCGAGATGTACGCCGGCGAGCCGAGCACCATCCCGGTGCGGGTGACGTTCGGGTCACCGGGCACGGTGGCCAGGCCGAAGTCGGTGAGGACCACCCGGCCGTCGTGGCCGAGCAGCACGTTGCCGGGCTTCACGTCCCGGTGCACGACACCGGCCTGGTGCACCGCGCGCAGGGCCGCCAGCACACCCAGCCCGATCTCCGCCGCCCGCTGCTGCGTGACGGGGCCGTCGAGGGCGAGGACCTCGTGCAGGGAGCGCGAGGGCACGTACTCCATGACGATCCACGGGTCGCCGTCGGTGCGCAGCACGTCGAAGACGCGTACGGCGTTGGTGTGGCTGAGTTGGGCGATGGCGCGGGCCTCGCGCAGCGACCGCTCGCGCATCTCCTGGCGCTCCTGGTCGGTGAGGCCCGGCGGCGGGACGATCTCCTTGATCGCAACGTCGCGGTGCAGGACCTCGTCTCGGGCTCTCCAGACACGCCCCATCCCGCCCTGGCCAAGCGCCTCGACGAGCAGGTAGCGGCCAGCGACGACCTGCCGCTGGGAGGATGAGGGGGACACCCCAAGACCGTACCGGTGCGCGCCGCGCCGAGCCTCGGCGGGATGGCCGGATTCGCTGGTGGCCACGGCAGTTGCGACCAGGAACCGTAGCCGCCGAAGGCTCAGGTCGATTAGGTGCGACGCGGTCGTGCCGCCGCGCGACCGTCCTGGCCGCCCGCCGCGCCGGCGACGTCCTGCTCGGCATCGTCTCCGCCGCGATCCGCCAGGGTGGCACGCTGCACCCGGACGAGACCCTCGCCTACCACGACCCCTTCGGGCATTGGCTCGCCGACGCCCACCCGGAGCTGACACCGGAGGGCGTGGCCTTCCACCTCCGAGCGCCGGCCCGCCTGCACGGCATGGTCAGCATGGAGGTGTACGGGCAGCTCAGCCCGCTCGTCACCGACGCCGCCCCGCTCTACCGTGCCGAGCTGCGCGCCCTCGTCGGCGAGCTCGGCCTGCCGAGCCGCTGAGGTCCCCGCCCGTGTCCGGACCGGCACGACGGCATACGGGGCGCCTCGTCAGTCCGGTTCGGATGCGGCGGCCGCCGGTCCGGGAGCGGGCGGCAGGAAGCTGGCACGGGCCCAGGTGAGCAGGCGCTCGTCGGCGAGTTCGGCGGCCAGCTCCTTGAGCGGTGTCACGTACTCCACCTGGTCGGCGGTGATGTGCTCGCACATCAGGTGCCACCAGACGACGTGTCTGGCCAGGAGCTTGAACGCCAGGTCCCGGTCCAGCAGGCCGCCGTGGTACGAGGCGGCGATCCGCTCCAGGGCCCACAGGACCTTGTAGATGTCGCGCAGCGGCGTCTGATCGCCCGACGCCTGCATGTCGGGCGGGTACAGCGACAGATCGGCGCGCCCGTCCACCGGGGACAGGTACTGGTGCCCGACGAGCTCCTCCCAGCGCGGCTGGTGGTACGTCTCCTCGCCGCCCGCGGCCCTGCCCGTCCGCGCCATGTGGCGGGACAGGCGGCCGCGGGCGTCACCGGTCTCGCCGGTCGTGAAGTCCCGCTGCATCTGGATGGTGCGTTCGACCGCCATCAGCCGCCGCTGGACCCGCAACTGGGCGAGGCCCACGGCGACCGCGGCGACCACCGCGATGACCGTGCCTGCCGCGCCGGTCCACGCCGCCCAGTCGCCGCTGCTCATGCACCCTCTATCCCGATCGACTCGACGGAAGCCCGTGGTAGCCAGGATGCCAATGCGCCGCAACACCACCGGGCTACCGCGCAAGGGCGCGGGCTGGACGGCCGACTCGCTCGCCCAGCACACCGCGCGCTACGCGAACTGCTGCTCATCGCCGTACTCTTCACCGCCTACAAGACCGGACGGCTCGCCGCCACCGGCCGGGAGTCACTGGCCTCGGACAACGCGCGGCGGCTCTGGGACCTCGAACGGCTGCTCCACCTGCCCAGCGAGGCGACCGTCCAGCAGGCACTGGTCGGGCACGGCGCGCTCATCGGCGCGGCCAACAGCTACTACGCGTACGTGCACTTCCCCGCCACCGCCGCCTGCCTGCTCTGGCTGTACCTGCGCCATCCCGCACAGTACCGCCGCACCCGCAGCATCCTGGCGTGGCTCACCGCCGCCGGGCTCGCCCTGCATCTGCTGTTCCCACTCGCGCCGCCACGACTGGCCGCCGTCACCGGGCTGATCGACACCGGCACCCGCTACGGTCCCTCCGTATACGGCCCACCGTCGACGGACACCCTGAGCAACCAGTTCGCGGCCATGCCGTCGCTGCACGTCGGCTGGGCGATCGTCGTGGCCGCGGCCCTGATCGCCGCCACACCGAGCCCGCTGGGTCGGCTGTGGGCGGCGCATCCGGTCATCACCACGGTGGTGGTAGTGGGCACGGGCAACCACTACTGGCTCGACGCCGGTGCGGCTGTCACGCTGATCCTCGTGACAGTGGCCGTACAGCGCGGGCTCGGTCGAGTCGCGTGGAGGCCGCTACCACGCGCCTGCACGTGGTAGCGGCCTCGACGGCGGGAGTGACAGCCGGCCGCGGCCGCGCGCTGAAGAAGGTGAAGCCGGCCAGGGACGCACCCTCGTCGGCTTCGCCATTACCTACGCTCCGTCGGCTGGCAGGCTGCTGGGAATGCGCAAGCCGCCCTCGGCGGTGAGCGCTCAACTGATGCGGTCGATCAACCCTGCCAGCAGTGCGACCCGTGGGATGACCGAGTTCAGGTCCAGCCATTCGTCGGCGCTGTGGTCGCCGCCGCCGACGGGCCCGAGGCCGTCCAGCACCGGTTTGCCGGACTCGGCCAGCAGGTTGGCGTCGGCGCAGCCGCCGGTGGCGGCGTGGGTGACGGCCAGGCCGAGTTCGGCGCCGACCTGTTCGGCGGCGCGCAGCAGCGCGGCTGTGCCCGGCCCGCCCGGCCACGGCGGGGTCGGTGCCACGACCCGCATGGTCGCGGTGACCCCGGCGACGACAGGTGTCTGCGCCAGCCGGGCGATGTCGGCCAGCGCCGCCTGGTAGGCCCCGGTCTCGGCGGCACGTACGTCGACGACCAGGCGGGCGTGTTCGGCCACGACGTTGGGCCGCGTGCCCGCCTGCAGCACTCCGACGTTGACGCCGTCGATGCCCTGCAGTGCGACGGTGAGGTGCGCGGCGGCCAGCGCGGCGTTGGCGCCGCGCTCCGGTTCGATTCCGGCGTGGGCGGCGCGGCCGTGCAGGTCGATTTCGACGTCGGCGACGCCTTTGCGGGCCGAGACGAGGTCGCCGTTGTCGCGGGCGCACTCCAGGCACAGGATCGCGTCGGCGCCGGCGGCCAGTTCGGCCAGCAGCCCCCGGCTGCCGATGGAGCCGATCTCCTCGTCGGGCGTCGCGACGAGGACCAGTTCACCGAACCGGTCGGCGCCCAGGTGACCGAGCACTTCGACGGCGGCGAGCCCGGCCAGCAGTCCGCCTTTGTCGTCGCAGACTCCCGGCCCGTAGGCGCGGCCGGTGGTGCCGTCGACGGTGAGCGGCCGGGCGGCGGCGGTGCCCGGCGGGAACACCGTGTCCAGGTGCGCGGCCAGCAGGATCCGGCGGTGACCGCGGCCGGTGGCGCGCGCGACGACCGCCTGGCCCAGCGGCGTCCCCTGCTGGTCGCTGACTCCTACCGTGCGCACGTCGGCGCCGGCCTCGGCCGCGTACGTGACCAGCCGTGCGGCGGCCTGCCGCAGTCCGTCGAGGTGCCGGGAGCCGCAGTCGATCTCGACCAGTTCGGCGAGGCGGGCCAGGAACGCCGGATAGCGGGACTCGGCCGCGGCCCGCAGTGCTGCGGCGTTCACAGGACCTTGGCCAGGAACGCGCGGGTGCGGTCGTGCTGCGGGTCGCCGAGGACCTGCGCCGGGGTGCCCGATTCGACGACGACCCCGCCGTCCATGAAGACGACGGTGTCGGCGACTTCGCGGGCGAAGCCCATCTCGTGGGTGACGACCAGCATGGTCATGCCGTCGGCGGCCAGGGCGCGCATGACGTCGAGGACCTCGCCGACCAGTTCGGGGTCCAGCGCGGAGGTGGGCTCGTCGAAGAGCATCAGTTTGGGCCGCATCGCCAGGGCGCGGGCGATGGCCACGCGCTGCTGCTGCCCGCCGGACAGCATCGCCGGGTAGGCGTCGGCCTTGTCGGCCAAGCCGACCCGGTCGAGCAGGGCCCGCGCCCGCTCGCGGGCGGCGGCTCGGGTCTCGCCCAGTACCCGGACCGGGGCTTCCATGACGTTGCCGAGCGCGGTGAGGTGCGGGAAGAGGTTGAACCGCTGGAACACCATGCCGATGTCGCGGCGCCGGGCGGCGATCTCGCTCGGGCGCAGTTCGTGCAGCTTCTCCCCCCGCCGGCGGTAGCCGACCAGTTCGCCGTCGACGCGCAGCTGCCCGGCGGTGACGGTTTCGAGGTGGTTGACGCAGCGCAGGAACGTGGACTTGCCGGAGCCGGACGGCCCGAGCAGGCAGCAGACCTCGCCCGGGGCGACGGTGAGGTCGATGCCGCGCAGGACTTCCAGGTGGCCGTAGGTCTTTCGGACGCCCTCGGCGTGGATCATGGCGGTCATCGGACTCCTCCCACTGCGCGCTGCCCGCGGCCGAACCGGCGCTCGATGAAGTACTGCAGCACTGACAGGGCGCTGACCAGGGCCAGGTACCAGATCGCCGCGACGCACAGCAGCGGGATCACCTTGTAGTTCTCGGCGTAGACGGTCTGCACGGCGGTCATCAGGTCCCGTCCGGCGATGACCGATACCAGCGAGGTGGACTTCAGCATGGTGATGACCTCGTTGCCCATCGGCGGGGCGATGACGCGCATGGCCTGCGGCAGCACGATGCGCCGCATGCTCAGCGCCGGGGTCATGCCCAGGGCGTAGGCGGCTTCGGTCTGCCCGGGGTCGACGGCCAGGATGCCGGCGCGCACGATCTCGGCGGCGTAGGCCATCTCGTTGAACGACAGGGCGAGCACGGCCGGCACGATGCCGATCATGACGGCGTTGGTGGGCTGGTCGAACACGACGAGGTCGGTGAACGGCACCGTGATGGTCAGCCGGGGGATCAGGGCGCCGAGGAAGCCGAAGAAGACGATCTGGACCAGCAGCGGAGTGCCGCGGAAGAACCAGACGAACGCCGCGGCGACCACCCGCAGGACGGGGTTGGCCGACAGGCGCATCACGGCGAGCAGGATGCCGCCGGCGATGCCGAACGCCATGGACAGGGCGGTGAGCAGCAGGGTGGTGCGGACGCCGTCGAGGACGTAGTCCTTGAACAGGTATCGGCCGATGGTGGCGGGTTCGAGGTTGGGGCTGGCCAGGACGGTGGTGGCGTACAGGTAGGCCAGGGCGAGGACGGCGGCCGCGGCGGCCCAGCGGCCGTAGTGGCGGACCGGCACTGCCTTGAGGGGTCGGTTCGGTGAGGTCATCAGGGGCTCTCCGGTGGTGGGCGGGGCGCGGCGGCGCGCCCCGCCCGCGGGTGGGCGACGGTCAGTCGATGGCCTTGTCGATGGTGATGGTCGCCAGGCCGATCCCCTGCTGCTGCCAGTGTTCGAGGATCTTGCCGTAGGTGCCGTCGTCGACCAGGGACTGCAGCGCGGCCTGGTAGGCCTGGGCGAGGTCGGGGTGGGCCTTGAGGAAGCCGAAGCCGTTGGGGCTGGCCAGCCAGCCGTTGGGGTTGGCGCTGTCGCCGGCGACCACGACCTTGTCCGCGAGCTGCTGCTGGGTCTCCATCAGGTTGACCTTGGTCGCGGCGACCGCGTCGATCGCACCGGCGAGCAGTGCCTGCACGGCCTGCGGGTTCTCCGGGTACTCCTTGATGGTGATGGCCTTGCCGTCGCAGCTGGCCTTGCTGTACTCGGCGAGGTTCTTGGCCTGGTTGCTGGCCTTCTGGACGCCGACGGCGTGTCCGCACAGGCCGGTGACGTCGTTGATGGCCAGCGGGTTGGCCTTGAGGACCATGAAGCCGGTGCCGGAGGCGGAGTAGTCGACGAAGGTCGCGACCTGCTGGCGGGCCTTCTTGTCGGTGATCCCGCCGACGATCATGTCGTACTTGGCGGCCTGCAGGCCGGGCACGAGGCCGTCGAAGGGCTGCTGGCTCCACTGCGGGGCCAGGCCGAGGCGGGCGGAGGCGGCCTGGACCAGGTCGTAGTCCAGACCTTTGAACTTCGTGGTGTCGCCTTCGTTCTGGAAGTCGATGAACGGCTCGTACGGGGCGTTGGTGGCGACCGTGATGGTGCCCTTGGCCCGCCAGTCCGCGGGGACCTTCGCGGCGAGCTTGGGGTCGGTGGTGACGCTGCCGGCGCCGTCGACGGTGACCGTGACGGTGCGGTTATCGGCGGTGCCGGCGGGGTCGGCCTTGTCGTTGGTGCCGCAGGCCGCCGCCGCGAGGGCGATGGTCAGGGCGGCGGTGCCGAGCGCGATGCGGCGCAGGCGCATGGGGATCCTCCCGGTCGACGTGAAGTCAGTACCGGGAATGTAATAGCTATTACAGCTGAGCGGAAGTTACGATTTGATGTAACGCATGGCTCAGTCCAGCAGCCCGTACCGCCGGGCAGCGGCCTCGATCGAGGCAAGCCGATCCCCAGCCGCCGCCCCCATCCGGGCGATGGTGCCGTCGATCAGGGTCTCCAGCACCGCGACGGTCGGGACGAAACTGTCGTACGCCGAGGGCGAGTCCACGCGGCTGGGCAGCACGACATCGGCCACGGCGGCGATCGGCGACAGCCACCGGTCGGTGAACAGGATGATCTTCGCCTCCTGCTCCTTGGCGGCCTGCGCCAGCGCGAGGGTGGGCTGCTCGTAGCGGCGGTAGTCGAACAGCACCAGCAGGTCCCTGCGCCCGAGTTCGGCCAGCAGCCCGGCGCGTTCCACCTGCCCGGCCGGCAGCAGCCGGCTGTTGCCGCGCACTTGGACCAGGTGCATCACCAGGTACTGGGCCAGCAGGCCGGAGAACCGGCCGCCGTGCCCGGTCACCCGCAGCTGCGGGTCGGCCAGCAGCTTGACCGCCGCCTCCACCTCGGCTTCGGGCAGCTCGGCCAGGGTCGCCTCGACCGCGGCGGGCAGCACCCGGCGGGCCCGCTGCAGCGCCCCGCCGGGTGCGGCGGGCGGCTCGGCGGTGTACGCCGACAGCGGCGAGGTGTCACGTTCGGCGAGCTCGTCGCGCAGTGCCTTCTGGAACTCGGGGTAGCCGCGGAAGCCGAGCCGCGCGACGAACCGCAGCACGGTCGGGCCGCTGACACCCGCGCGGTCGGCCAGTACCGCCACCGTCTCCAGGGCGGCCGTCGGGTAGGCCGCCAGCAGCACCCGCGCCACGCGGCGCTCCGCGGGGCTGCACTCGGCCATCCGGGCGTGGATCATTCCGGCGACGCCCTGCTCGGCTGCGGTCATCTGACACCTCCGCGGCACAGCGTAGTCAGCGCGGGGCGGCGGGGCGGGTTCCGCCCGGCCGACCGGGCGGAACCCGCTGGACTACCTGGTGATGGTGCAGCCGTAGGTGGCCGAGCCGGCGCCGGAGTAGGCCTCCAGCTCGACGTAGACGGTCGCGGTGCCCGACGCGGTGCGGGTGTAGGTCAGCGACTCGTCGGTGCCCGCGCCGTCGTTGACCGACCGGGCCAGGGTGCCGCCGGTCGAGTCGAGCAGGTACAGGTCGGCGTCGTAGGCGGTGGGGACGGCGCAGGTGACCGAGATCGTCTGCCCGGAGCCCAGGGTGGTGGCGTAGTAGTCGCGGTCGGAGGTGGTGCTCATGCTGCCGGTGACGGTGGCGGGGTAGGTCAGGCCGGCGACGTTGTTGGCGCTGGCGCGGCTGTCGTTGGCTTCGACTTCGGTGTAGCTGGAGCCGCCCCCTCCCCCGGGCGGCGGGCACGTCGTGATCGGAGTACCGCTGTACAGGTTGGCGTCGGCGACGCCGTTGGTGACGCTGCGCAGGTAGTAGCCGCAGGTGGGCCGGTTGGCGAAGTCGTAGCTCTGCCCGCTGGTCAGCCGCCAGATCTTGTAGTTGCTGAACGTCAGCGACTGGCCGGACACGGCCCGCTCCGGCTGGTGGTCGCCGAGCACGACGTAGGCGTCGGCACCCGACAGCGTCGCCTTTCCGGCGGCGTCGATGAACAGGGAGCCGCCTTCCTCGACCCCGACGCCCCAGGCGGCGCCGCCGGTGGTCAGGCCGTCCTTGATGGCGCGGGCGACGAAGGCCATGGTGCGGCCCATCCGGTCGCGGGTGACGAAGTGCGAGTCGTTGATCGTGTTGGCGTAGTTCGGCCAGGTGAACATGCCCGTGGTGAAGCTGATGTAGCTGTCGTAGGGGTTGGCCAGGGCCTCGGAGGACAGCACGCTGCCGTTGCAGGCGTCGTAGACGATCGCGCTGTTGATGTGGTGTCCGGCGCTGCCGCCGCCGGAGCCGCCGCCCTTGGCGACCACCGACTGCACCGACGCGCGCAGCGAGGTCGTCTTCCAGGCCGCGTAGCGGCACTGGTCCCCGCCCGCGAAGTAGACGAACTCCGCGTTGCGGATGTCGGTGTTCACCTGGGTGCTGTTGCCGTCGGTGGCCTTGGTCAGGGTGAGCGTGGTGCACGAGTTGACTCCGGACAGGCCGGTGATCGTGTCGCACTCCGGGGTCTTGCTGCCCGAGGTGGGCGCGGACCCCGCGAGCACGACGACGTCGATGCTGCCGGTGCCGCCCCGGATGGCGTCGATGGCCTTGGTCATGGTCGCCGGGATGATCGCGCCGGACCCGTTCATGGTGAACGCCGGGCCGCTCCAGCTGGTACGGCTGACGTCGGCGGCGCTGCCCTGCCGGACGCGGGTCACCGCGGCGTGCGCGGGGGTGGCGATGACGACCGAGGCCGCCAGGGCGACTACCGCCGCGGCGGCGAGGCGTGGGATGAGGGACATGCAGGCTCCTAGGGGTTGGGCCACCGCGCTGTGATGTATCGCACATTACATACGTCCCGCTTACTTGTACATCTGTAGTTTCCATTACTTACAAGGCTGTAACATTCGTTACATCTAGACGTCCGGTAGCACGTGTTGTAACGTCGCGAGCCATCGCCCGTCGGGCGACGTGTCACCCCCAGACCGGCTCCGCTCGTCGTCGGAATCAAACCCACCGCGCTGCGACGAGCGGAGCCTTCTCCGGCAGGAGCCCCCATGACACAGCGACGGACCATCCTGGGCGCAGCACTGGGCGCCGCCACCCTCACCGCGATCGGACCCACGACCGCCGCACACGCCGCATCGCACCGCCGCGGCCCGCTGATCCTGATCGGCGGCTCACTCGCCGACGACAACACCGCCGTCTACGGCGAGATCGTCGCCCGAGCAGGAGGCGGCGACGCCCGCATCGGCGTACTCACCGCCTCGTCCATCCCACCCAGCCAGGACCCCGACGCCGGCACCCCCGACGCCGCCAACAGCCGAGCCAACGGCCAGTACTACGCCGACCTGCTGCGCTCCCACGGCGCCGGCGACGCCGTATGGATCCCCGTCGACCTCGACAACATCGCCGCGGCCGACGACCCCGCGGTCGCCGCGCTCGCCGCCGGCTGCACCGGGTTCTTCTTCGGCGGCGGCGACCAGTTCCGCTACATCACCACCCTGCTGCACGGCGACGCCCACACCGACACCCTCGTCATGGCCGCGATCCGCCGCCGCCACGCCGCCGGCGCCGTCGTCGCCGGCAGCAGCGCCGGCGCCCAGATCCACCAGGGCACCGACATGGTCACCGGCGGCGAGAGCTACGAAGCGCTGCGCGACGGCGCCAAGCCCGGCTACTTCGACGACCCCGACCTCAGCGGCTACTGGCCCGCGGGCGGCTTCGGGCTGCTCACCTCCGGACTGATCGACACCCACTTCTCCGCCTACGGCCGACTCGGCCGCGCCATCCAGCTCGCCACCGACACCGGTCACCACCGCGTCTACGGCCTCGACCCCGACACCGCGCTGCTGGTCACCGCACCCGGCAGCGCCGACGAACGCGGCCGGGTCCTCGGCACCGGCGGCGTCAACATCCTCGACCTGCGCGAAGGCGTCCGCTGGAGCCACCTCACCGCGGGGTTCACCTATCACCCGCGCACCTGGCGGCACCACCCCGCCGACGACGTCCGCCGTCTGCGCGACGAACATGGCGGGCCCGTCCCCGGAAGCGACGACATCTTCGGCGACTACGTCGCCACCACCCTCGCCCTGCAACTGGCGGGCTCGCGCGACGTCAGCGTCACCGGATTCACCCGACAGGCCGAGCCTCGGTTCGCCGTCACGCTCACCAAGCTGGGCGGATTCACCGCCTACACCCGCGACGGCGTCACCGCCGCCGCGTTCGGCGCCCTAAACGTCCGCATCAGACAGGTATGAGACCGTGACCGGCCCGCTGCACCGGCAGCGGGCCGACACCGGCGGCGTGGACCCGGAGGCACGACTCCGCGAGCACGCCGCCGACAACCGGGCGAGCACCACAGTGCGTGTTGACGGAGGCGGCCCGCTCGGCCCGCGGCCCGATGCCGCGCTGCCGGTGGTACTCGTCGGCGAAGCAGCCGCCGGGCCACCTGACCAGAGGAACCTCGATGGCGCGCAACGCCGCCACGACATCGGACCGGATGCCATGGCGGTGGGCGATCGGCGAGTCCTCGCCGACCCAGAGCCCCTCGTAGACGCCCCGGCCCAGGTGTTCGGCGAACTGCCCGTAGATCCGGCGGTCGATGCGGTGTGCCCGGGCACCCTCCGCGATGGTGATCACGACATCTCCGCTGAGGGGGCAGTCCGGATGAAGGCGAAGCCGTCGGGCGGCAGCACGAGACCGTCGGCAGCGGTGTGGGTGAGCACGTCGGTGCCGTCGACGGTCACGGTCACAGGTACGTCGCCGTGGTTGACGATCGTCACCAGGTCGCCCCTCCTGGCCGCCTCGACGCAGGCCGGCAGGTTGTCGACGACCGGCTGGACGCCCGTCAGTTCGATCAGGCCGTCCACGACGTGCTGCGTGCCGGCCTCGTCGGGGATGGTGGCCAGGTACAGCGCGCGGCCGGCCCCCACGTGGCGGCTGGTCATGGCTGGTGCTCCGCCGCTGAACACGGCGAGGACTTCAGCGTCGACGACCTCGATCTCCTCGGCCAGCAGGGTGCCCGCGGCGGTGCCGCGCCGGTCGGTGAACGGCGCGACCTGCTCCCCTACGCCCGGACTGCCGGGCGGGACGAGTACGCCGAAGTCGGTCAGGCGGATGCCGAGCAGGGGGCCGAGCCGGGTGAGGAACCCGCCTGGCAGGAAGCGGTCATGCTCGTCGACCACGTCGGAGAAGGCGGTGGCCAGCAGTGTTCCGCCGCTTTCGACGAACGACGCCAGCGCGGTCGCCCCCGTCTCCCGCAGCAGGTACAGCTGCGGTGCGATCACCAGGTCGTAGTCGGCGTCGACGCGCTCGGCGGCGACGATGTCGACCATCAGGTGCCGGCGGTGCAGCGCCCGGTACCAGCGATGCACCAGTTCCAGGTAGTTCAGGGTGGTGGGGTGGTCGCGTTCTTCGACGGCCCACCAGTTCTCCCAGTCGAACACCAGCGCCACCCGCGCGTCGCGCCCTGGCGGCGGCAACGCGGGCAGGGCGGCGATGGTCGCGCCCAGCGCCACCGCGTCCTGCCACGTACGCGTACCGGTGCCGGCGTGCGGGAGCATCGCGGAGTGGAACTTCTCGCTGCCGGCCCGGGACTGCCGCCACTGGAAGAACATGATGCCGTCGGCACCGCGGCCGATGCACTGGGCGGTCTCGGCAGCCAGCCGGCCGGGGCGTTTGCCGAGGTTGAAGGTCCGCCAGTTGACGGCGTCGGTCGCCTGCTCCATGAGCAGCCATGGCACGCCTGGCTTGAGGCTGCGGATCAGGTCCCGCTGGAACGCCGCGTGGGGCAGGGCGTGCGGGTCGGCCGGGTCCGGGTAGCAGTCGTCGGCGATGACGTCGAGATGGGGGGCCCACTGCGCGTAGTTGGCGGGCTTGAACGGCCCCAGCAGATTCGTCGTGATCGGCTGGACGGCGCCGGCGTCGTGCAGGATCTGCCGCTCCATCAGGTAGCACTGCAGCCACATGTCGGAGGTGAACCGGCGGAAGTCCAGCATCGCGGACGGGTTGCGGCTGTAGGGGGCCTTACGCGGCGGGAACACCTCGTCGAAGTCGTGGTAGCTCTGCGACCAGAAGGCGGTGCCCCACGCGTCGTTGAGCGCGTCGATGGAGCCGTAGGCCGCGCGCAGCCAGTCGCGGAAGGCGTCGCGGGCGGCGTCGGAGAAGTCCATCGGCAGGTGGCAGCCGAACTCGTTGCCGACATGCCACATCACCACCGCGGGATGGCGGGCGTACCGCTGGGCGATCCGGCTGACCAGCCCTGCGGCGAGTTCGCGGTACCGCGGTGACGACGGCGCGAAGTGCTGGCGGCTGCCCGGCCAGTACCGGGCGCCGCTGTCGTCACAGGGCAGGATCTCGGGGTAGCGGTTGCTGACCCATGGTGGAGGCGAGGCGGTCGCGGTGGCCAGGTTGGCTCCGATGCCGGCATCGTGAAGCAGGTCGAGGACCTGGTCGAGCCAGGCGAAGTCGAAGGTCTGCTCGGTCGGCTGGATCCTGGCCCAGGCGAAGACGCCGACGCTGACGCAGGTGACCCCGGCCTGCCGCATGAGGGTCATGTCCTGCGGCCAGACGTCGGCGGGCCACTGCTCGGGGTTGTAGTCGGCGCCGTAGAGCACGCCGCCCAGCGCACGACGCCGGTCACGTCCTGTGGTCACTGATTGCTCCTTGGGAATCGATGCGCGACGGCGAGGGCCGCGAACGTGGCATCGCCGGGCGACGGAACGAGCAGCGGCGCCGGTACGCCGCTGCCGCTGTTCCGGGTCTTACCTCAGGTATCCGGCAAGGGGTATCGCCTGGTCACGCAGTGCCTTGGCGACGACACCGGCGATCTGCCGGGCACCGGCCGCCTCGTAGTGGGTGTGATCGTTGCAGAAGAAGGCGCCGACCGGTCCGGAGTTGAAGTCACCGTTGAAGGGGCAGAAGTGGAGACTGTTGTAGAGGGTGTAACTCAGCCGGTGCAGGTCGATGACAGGCACGCCGTTGGCGCTGGCGGCCGTGTTCGTCTCGGTGATGAAACCGCGGTTGCCCACTGCGGTGCTGCCCGAGCAGGTGATGGCCGCGGCAGGGGTCAGGAAGACCGGATGAGCGCCGCGTGCCTTGGCGGCGGCGGCCATCACACCGAGCAGTTGCTGATAGCGGGCGGAGCCGACGTGCCGGGGGCAGTTGCTGTCGCCGTCGTTGATCCCGAACTGGATGAGCAGGTAGTCACCGGGTTTCATGCCGCTGGTCGGGTCCAGCATGGCTTGCCAGCGAGCCGAGTAGGTGGTCGGGGTGACGACGCATTCGCCGGCCGGGTTCTTGGTGCTGGTGACGTTGGGGTCGTAGAGCCATGTCTGGATGCTCCGCCCGCCTACGGCGCTGTTGCGCACGGTGGCATTGCTGTTGAAGTACGGGGCGAACTGGTTCCCCCAGCCGGCCGGGCACACCGCCCCGCCGGAAGGATCGGCCATCGTCGAGTCACCTGCCAGCCACACGGTGATCCGGGACGGCGACGGTGACGGGCTCGGCGACGGTGGTGCGCATGGTGACGGGTTCGGGGTCGGGCCGCCCTCCGCGGTCACCTCGAGGTAGTCGATGTTGGGCAGGCCATCGCCGGTGGTCGGGCTCAGCCGGATGGTGTTGCCGCCGCTGTTCAGCGGCACGGTCAGCGTCGCCGTCGCCCAGGTCGCCCACGCCCCGGTGGCGTCGAAGGCGGCGGCCGAGCGGGCGACGCCGTTGACGAGCACATCCGCGGGACGGTTGGCGGTGGTTCCGTTGGCATACCGGACCGCCAGCGTCGCCGTACCGGACACCGACGCGGTGACGGTGAACTGCGCGCCCGCACCGACCGCGTTGTCGCCGTTGCAGAATCCGCTGCCGGAGTAGCCCGCGTGGTTGGCGTCGATGGTGCCGGTGCAGACCGCCGGTGCCGCCTCAGCCTCGTACCGGGTGGGCGCCGCTGTGGCGATGGCGCTGTAGAGCAGTGTGGTGAGCGCCGTTGCCAGCGCGGCGGTCGCGGCGATGATCAGTCGTGACTTCACAGTCGTCCTCCTGTCAGATGTACTGGTCGAGGATCGGCCGCAGCCGTTGCGCGATCTTCGCGTGGCCGGCGTCGGTCGGGTGGACGTTGTCGCTGGTATCGGTGGCGGGGTCGATCCAGCCTGCGGTGTCGACGAAGCGGACTCTGCTGTCGCCGGCCGCGTTGCGGGCCGCCACGGCGTTGCGGGTCTCGGTCACGTAGCGGTTACGGAAGACGCCCATCGCGAAGATCTCCGCGTTGGGGTACGCCTGGCGGACCCGCTCCAGCATGACGAGGTAGCCCTGCTGGAACTGCGTGGTGGACACGCCGTGCCCGATGTCGTTGGTGCCCAGGTTGATGACGACCGCCGTTGCCTGGTAGGTCGAGAAGTTCCAGTCGTCGTAGGTGGCCGAGCCAGATGAGCGGCGGAACCAGTCCATCATGCCGTAGCAGTCCTGGCTGACCAGGCAGGCGCCGCCCTGCGCGACCTGGGAGTGGCCGGCGCCGAGCCCCTCGGCCGCCAGCCAGGGGTAGGCGGTGAAGGGACGGTCGGCGTTGGGCTGGCCGACGGTGATCGAGTCGCCGATGAACTCGACGAAGTTCGCAGGCCTGCTGATCGGCGCGGTCTGCGCTCCGCCGGCCAGGATCAGGCCGCCGAACACCGGGTCGCCGGTGTAGGAGCCGGCGCGCTCGCGGTAGCCGATCCGGATGGTGTGCGAGGTGCCCGACAGGCCGGTGGCCAGCGTGACGTTGCCCGACATGTTGCGCCGCCACTGCGGGGACGCGCCGTCGATCGAGTAGTACAGGTCGATGGCGTTGCGCTGGCGCACCCCGATCGAGCTGCCCGTGAAGCGGGCGTCGAGGTAGCCGCCGGCCCAGCCCATGGCGTACCAGGAGGCATCCGACCTGTTCCAGCGCCCGTAGTACTGGATGTTCTGGTCGCTGGGCCGGCCGTCGCCGCCGGTACCGCCGGTCACCTCGACGTCGAGGTAGTCGATGTTCGGCAGGCCGCCGGCCGCGGTCGGGCTGAGTCGGATCGTGCTGCCGCCGGAGGCGACCGGCACCGTCACCGTCTTGGTGACCCACGTCGTCCAGGCGCCGGTGCCGTCGAAGGACACACCCGCGACCCGGACACCGTTGACGAGCACGTCGGCGGGCCGGGAGGTCGTGGTGCCGTTGGCGAAACGCACCCCCAGCGTCGCCGTCCCGGCCGCGGACGCGTTCACCGTGAACTGCGCCCCCGCGCCGACGGCGTTGTCGGCGTTGCAGAACCCGGTGCCGGAGTAGCCGGCGTGGTTGGAGTCGATCGTGCCGGTGCAGACCGCCGGTGACGCCTCGGCCTCGTACCGGGCCGGGGCCGCAGCCGCGGCGTTGCCCGCCGGCACCAGGACGGCGGTGGCCAGCAGCGTGGCGGCGGCGAGGGTCGATCCGAGTTTCATGTGTCTCTCCTTGGTTCAGGTGGACGGGCCGCAGGGCGGTGTTCAGCTGTACTGCGGCCGGCGAACGTTCAGAGGCAGAGGTGCACGGTGACGCGTGGTCGCGCGGTGGCGCCGGCATGTGGCGCCGAAGGTGCGGCCCGGCCGGGGACCGGGCCGCATCGCCACGTCAGCGCAGGTAGGTGACCACCGGCAGGTTGCGTTCGCGGATGCCCTGGACGACCAGTTCGGCCATCCGGCCTGCGCCGTACTCGGAGAAGTGGGTGTTGTCGGTGACGCCGTCGACCGCGTCGCGCAGGAAGAGTTGCGCAGAGTCGGCGGGGCCGAGGGACTCCACCAGCGCCTCGCTCTTGGCGGTCAGGTCGATCACCGGCACGTTGAGCGAGGAGCCGAGGCTGCGCATCTCTGCCGGCAGGTTGACGCCGACGCCGTTGACGTGCAGCGCCGTCGCGGTGAGTTGGCTGCCGTCGAACAGCCGCCGCACGGGTGGTGTGACCAGGACGGGGATCCCGCCCCTGCCGCGCACCTGTGTGATCATCGTGGTGAGGTTGCTGCGGAAGCTCGCGGCGCTGGTCGACTTGTCGTTGTGGCCGAACTGGATCAGGACCAGGTCACCGCTCTGGACGAGCGGCCGCATCGTCGGGAAGAGCGCCGAGTTGCTCAGGAAGCTGGCGGAGCTCTCACCCGAGTCGCCGTAGTTGGCGACGACCGCCCCACCTGTCACGTGCGTGGGCAGGAGCTGTCCCCAGCCGGTGTAGGGGGCGGTCGGCTGGTCGCACACGGTGGAGTCGCCGGCGAGGTACACCGCCAGCGGGCTGGTCGCGGGCTGGACCGTCAGCCCGGACAGCTTGGGCGCGGACCCGGCGAAGGTGATGTCCAGTCCCGGGGTGCCGGTGCCGCCCTGCCCGGTCGGCTGGCCCTCCGGCTGCCGCACGTTGACGGTGAGGACGTGTCGGATGATCGTGCCGGCTGGTGTGCTCGCCGCGGGAAGGATCCGGCGGCGGGACTCCACCGACATGGAGGTGTTGCCGGCCGTGGTGTTGTCCCCGATCCATGCGGTGACGGTGTAGTTGCCGGGGGCCACGGCGAAGCGGCAGGTGATGGGCGAGGTGCCGGTGCACTCCGCGGGCCTCCCCGGCGCCGGGGAGGCTGTGGCGCTTGGCGACGGGTTCGCCTCGAGCTCCAGGTAGTCGATATTGGGCAGGCCGGCGGCGGTGGTCGGGCTGAGGCGGATGGTGTTGCTGCCGCTGTTCACCGGTACGGTGAATGTCGCGGTGGTCCAGGTCGTCCACGCGCCGGTGGTGCCGAAGGCGGCAGCCGGCTGGGTCGCGGCACCGTTGACGATCACGTCCGCTGGGCGGCCGGTGGTGGCGCCGTTGGCGTACCGGACCGCCAGCCTCGCCTGGCCGGACGCGGCCGCCGTGACCGCGAACTGGACACCTGCGCCGACAGCGTTGTCGCCGTTGCAGAACCCGCTGCCGGAGTAGCCCGGGTGGTTGGATTCGACGGCCCCGGCGCAGGTCGCCGGAGCGGACTCTGCCTCATAGCGGGTCCCGGCCGCGGCGGCCGCCGTCGTCATGACCGCGATGAGGCTGGTCACGGCGACCGCCGCACCGGCTGACACCAGCGAGACGCGTTGCCTGAAAGTGAGCACGATGAGACTCCTGTGGTAGGCGGAGAGCCTCCGGCCGGGCGCGCCGGTGACTGAGCGGCGCGCCCGGCCGGAGGGCTGACTCAGCGGACGTAGATGTCGGGCCGGGGCGGGGTGGCCATGCCGTTGCCGATGAAGAAGCTCGGGTGCGGCGGCTGGTTGTACGCGGTGTTCTGCCACGCGACGGCGACCCGGTACTGCGGGTCGTGCATCAGCGTGTAGATCCTCGTCGTGGTCGGCGTGGGGGTGGCGTAGATCCGCAGGGCGGCGTTGTCGTCGCGCGGGAGGATGACCTCCTCGCGCCAGTCGCCGAACAGGTCACCGGACAGCGAAGGGGTCGACTTGGTGCCGTTGACGGAGTGCGCGCCCGACCCGGTGAGCAGGCGGGTGTCGCCGCCCGTGCCGTACTTGTCGATGTGGTTGCCGTCGAGCAGCTCCCGCACCGGATCGGCGTCCCACCAGGCGAGGAAGTTGTAGCTGCCCGGGTTGCGCCCGACGTTGCCGCCGGAGGAGTTGAACAGGTTGCCCAGACCGGTCCCCGTTCCCCAGAACTCGGCGCCCGCGTTGCCGGCGTAGATGTCGCCGGCCACACCGCGGGCCGGGCCCTCGCAGCTGCAGCTGTTGGTCTTCTGCATGATGACGGCACCGGTGTTGGCGTCGCGCAGCGTCGCGGCGGCGCCGGAGCTCTGCTCGTGGATCTGCCAGATCTCCTGCCCGGGGCGGCTGGGCACGAAGTCGCTGACGTGCAGCGCATCGCCGTGGGCGTAGAAGTTGGTGGTGTACCGCCCGGTGCCGTTGGCGTTGATCGTCATGCCGCCGTAGATGATCTCGTCGGTGCCGTTGCCGTCGACGTCGGCGATGGACAGCGAGTGCGTGCCGCGGCCGGTCCACTGGCTGCCGGCGGTGCCGGAGTCGAACTTCCAGCGCAGGGTTAGCTGGCCGTTGCGGAAGTCCCATGCGGCGATCGTGCTCTTGGCGTAGTAGCCGCGGCCCATGATGAGGGTGGGCCGCTGCCCGTCCAGGTACGCGGTGCCGGCCAGGAACCGGTCGCCGCGGTTGCCGTAGTTGTCGCCCCAGTCGCCGATGTTGCCGCGGGCCGGCTGGAAGGCGACGGTGGACAGCACCGCGCCGGTGAGGCCGTTGAACATGGTCAGGTATTCCGGACCGGTGATGATGTAGCCGTCGGCGTTGCGGTGGTCGGCGCCGGCGTTGCCGATGACCTGACCGGTGCCCGACACGCTGCCGTCGCCGGTCTTGACCGCCAGCTCGGCGCGGCCGTCACCGTCGTAGTCGTACACCTGGAACTGGGTGTAGTGGGCGCCCGCCCGGATGTTTCGGCCCAGGTCGATGCGCCACAGCCGCTGCCCGTTGAGCCGGTACGCGTCGATGTAGACGTTGCTGGTCACTCCGGCCTGGGAGTTGTCCTTCTGGTCGCTGGGATCCCACTTGAGGAATATCTCGTACTGTCCGTCGCCGTCGGCGTCGCCGACGCTGGCGTCACCGGCTGTGTAGTTCGTGCCCGGGCGGGAGATCGGCACGTCGAGGTAGCCGCCGCCGGTGAAGCGCAGCGACGCCTCGGACGCAGCCTGCTCCACCCCGTTCACGACCGCACGGACGGTGTACGAGGCGTCGGCTGCCGCACCGGCGTCGAGGTAGTTGGTCGAGTTGGTGATCGGCGACGCGTTCAGCTTCGTCGACCCCCGGTAGACGTTGAAACCGGTGGCGGCAGGCTCGTACCCGAACAGGCGCCAGGACACGAGGTTGCCCGAGCCCGAGCGCACGCTGACCAGGCCCCGGTTCAGGTCCTCCAGCTGCCTGCCGGTCGGCGGCTGGGTGCCGCCGGACTCGAACTCGAGGTAGTCGATGTTGGCCAGTCCGGCCGCGGTGGTCGGGCTCAGCCGGATCGTGTTGCTGCCGGCGTTCGCCGAGACGGTCAGCGTCTTGGAAGCCCAGGCGGGCCAGGCGCCGGTCGGGTCGAACGCGGCGGCCGACTGCACGACGACGCCGTTGACCAGTATGTCGGCCGGCCGGTTGACCGTGTCGCCGTTGGCGAACCGGATCACGACGGTGGCGGACCCGGCGGTGGCAGCCGTCACCGTGAACTGCGCCGACGAGCCGGCGGCGTTGGCGGCGTTGCAGAACCCGCTGCCGGAGTACCCGGCATGGTTCGACTCGATGGCGCCGTCGCAAGTGGCGGGTGCGGTTTCCGCCTCGTAGCGGGTCACCGCCGCCGACGCTGGGGCCACCGTGGCCACCAGGGTGCCGAGCGTCACCGCCGTGCAGGCGGAGAGCAGCGCGAGGCGCTGCCTGTATGAAAGCATGATGGTCTCCATTGACTAGGAACACCCGTTCAAGGGCGTGCGGACGGCGGATGCCGGCCTACGGGGACGCCGGCACCCTCGTCGTGGTGACCGCACCCTCGTGTCCGTCTGGCGACGAACGG
Source organism: Catellatospora sp. KI3 (assembly GCF_029948125.1). Classification (GTDB taxonomy): domain Bacteria; phylum Actinomycetota; class Actinomycetes; order Mycobacteriales; family Micromonosporaceae; genus Catellatospora. The sequence goes on along the minus strand of NZ_JASAMB010000003.1, from coordinate 256,773 downwards.
GGCTGCGGGACGTCAGGCCGCATGCGCCACCTTGCCGATGTCGTTCGACAACGGCATGACCGGAGGCTTGTCTCACGCGCAGCCGTCGACGTATCCGTCATCGGCTGGCCCGACTGGAATTGGTGCCACCGTGCTGCCCGTCCGGAGCTGCCCCGCCAGATGGGTGTGGTGACCAATTTCTGTGAACGCTCACAGTAATCTCTGAAACGATAAATGTAAATGCTGCCGCGCACCCCGTTTCGAGCCTTCGCTGACCAGGCACAACCCTCGTCGCCGACCGGTGACGCGCGGAGCCGCGGACCCCGCCACAGCGGCCTCGTTCGAGCACGGCGCGCATAAGGCCCCTGCTCAGTAGGGGTAGGACCCCCACCGGAGATCCATGTCAGCCGAATCGTGGAGAAGCTGCCGCCATAGGCGGCCCAGGGTGAAACGTTCCATGACCTCGCGGATGAGCGAATCTCGATCGGATCCCGCCGGCAGTGGCGCGCCATCGACCACGGCGGCGACGTCGTCAGTCTGATCAATCGGCCCCCTGGTCGGCGGGCTACGAGCGGGTCGCCCCCGTGGCCGCCGTTGCGCCGCCGGTCAGGCCGAGACCGGCGCCCATCTCAGCGACCGTGTGCGCGCGGATCTGCGGGTGGGGCCCGCCGGCGGTGCGGGCGACGATGCCGCGGACATGTTCCTGCGCCGGTTCGGCCAGCCCGTCATACACGGCGGCGAACACCTCGCGCGCTCGGGCACGCGGCCAGTCGGGCGGCAGAAGCTCGGTAGGCAGCAGCGGGTCGAGCACCGGGAACCGGCGGTAGACGTCCATCACCTCCGTACGCGCTCGCACCGCCGCGGCACCATGGATCCCGCCTGCGGCTATGCGGTCGACCACGCCGCTCCACGCGCCGAGGAAGGCCGTGTACTCCTGCGCGATGCCCGCGGCGTCCCATGCGTCGACCGGGTTGCGGGAGGCGTCGGTCTCCAGGTCCAGGTGCTGGGCGCGGAACACGCTCATCTCGCCGAAGGCCACCTCCACCAGGGCGGCGCGCTCGCCGGCGGTCAGCGGATGCGGCGACACCCACACACCGTCGTAGAACGGCGCGTATCCATGCCAGCGCAGATGCTCCCGAACGGCGCGCCGCTGGGGGGCCTCGTCATGCGGGACGGAGAACACGACCATCGTCCACTGGCCGTCCCAGGGGCGCGGATCCGCTCCGAACGCCGCGATCTCCTGGCCGCCCTGCGCCAGGTTGGCGGCCGCGGAGTCGGTCAGGCGGTAAGCGCTGTTGCGCCCTTCCCGTCGACCTTCCAGCACTCCCCTGCCGGCCAGCCTGCTGATCGTCATGCGGGCGGCCGCGCTGGTCACTCCGAACTCGCCGAACAGCTCCACCAGTGCCGCCGACGGCATCCACCCGCGCGTGCTCAGCGTGTAGTCGGTGACGAGGGTGATCCCGAGCCCCTGCGGCGAGCCCGCCTGCCGTCGCGGCAACAACGCTGCGCCCGCCTCAGGAAAGACCTCTTCCAGGTCGAACACGCGGATCAACAGCGCACTCCGGGCGTGAGGTGACAGGGCAGCACTCACTGTAACGGCCCGGGGGCTTCGGCACTGGCCAGGGCGTGTCGGCAGTGGTCGATCCGCTCCCCGCACAGCAATTGACACTTAGGCAACCTTCATGCACGCTATCTGTTACATGTGGTCTGCGTGGCAGCGCAGGCCGCTCACGAAGCCGGCTGACGGCCGCCACGTCTGGGCGCGTGGCCGACGAAGCGGCTTGCGGCACTGTCCGGCACCTGCGGGACTGCCGACTCATCGAGGGCGGGCACCCCCCGATGACGAGCGACCCGAAAACGCGTTCACGGCCCCAGGAAGCGGCTCCCAGCAGTGGAGCCGCCGCGGCCGCACGAAGTTCGACGCTGACAGCACCATGCAGAGCGATCGTGCGTCCTCCACCGTGCCCGCGAGCCGACGCGCGCACAGCGCGATGCGAGGGAGACCAGCAGCAACGAGCGCGTGAACGTTCACAGACGACAGTCACCTGGCAATTAGGAGTAACACCATGTTCGATAGACCTGTCAGCCGACGGCGCCTGCTGACGAGTTCAGCGCTGGCGGCCGGTAGCGCGTTGGCGGCGCCGCTGCTCGCAGCGTGCGATGCCGGCTCCGGCGGCCCGTCCGGCGGCGGCAAGACCGTGACCCTGACCGTCATGTACAAGAACAACGAGCTGACGAAGGAGCACATCGCCGACTTCGAGGCCAGGAACCCCGGCATCAGGATCGACTTCATCGAGTACGACGACACGCGGCTGAACGCGATGCTCGCCTCGAACGAGCCGCCGGATCTCGTGCGCGGGGCGGCCGTCGGCAGTGCCAGCGGCAACGCGCAGCAGCTGGCCACCGCGCTGGACCCGTACCTGGACAGCAGCAGCGTGCTGCGCAAGGAGCACCTGCTGCCGGCCAACGACAGCTTCCGGTGGGACGGCAAGCGGATCGGCGCCGGCCCCTACTACGGCATCGTCAAGGACTGGAGCCAGGACGCGACGCTCTGGTACAACCGGGCCCTCTTCGCCGCAGCCAGGATCGCGCCGCTGAGCACCACCGAGGCGATCTCCTACGACGAGCTGCTCGAGATCGCCAAGAAGCTGACGAAGAAGAGCGGCGGCAAGACGCAGGTCTACGGTCTGGGCCTGGAATGGGCCTGGAACCTGTGGGCGCCGATCTCGACGATGATCCTCCAGCAGGGCGGCCAGCTGTACAACACGGACCTGACCGAGACCGACATGACCACGCCCCAGGCCCTGCGCGCGCTGAAGTGGTACGTCGACTTCGCCAAGGCCGGGGTGGGGCCGACCTCGCTCGACCCGGCTCCCGACGGCGCGGACCTGTCGCTGTTCCTGGCCAAGCGGATGGCGATCACCCAGGACGGCTACTGGTACGGCGGCAACTTCGTCAAGGAGCCGGACGAGATCAAGGACAACGTCGCGATGGCACCCGCGCCGGTGATGGGCGACAAGCGCATCAGCCCCACCTACGCGGGCTGGGGCGCGTACATTCCCGCGAAGGCCAGGCACAAGGACGAGGCTTGGAAGCTCATGGAGTACTTCATGGCCGGCCCGCCGTCGCAGGAGCGGGCCAGGAGCGGCTGGGGCATCCCGGCCCTGCAGTCGCAGCTGTCGCTGATGCCGCAGGAGCTGCCGTACCAGCAGCAGGCCTACCAGACCCAGCAGAACGAGCTGCGGTACGCGGGCCAGCTGCCGGACTCGCCGTACATCGGCGCCGCGGGCGCCTGGCATCCCGTGCTCGACAAGCACCTGCAGCGGGCCGTCAAGAACGAGATCACCGTCGAGGCCGCCGGCAAGGCGATCACCGATGAGATCAACAAGCTGCTGAAGCAAGGCAAGGACCAGATCGGCTAGTGGTCGCCATGGCACCGGAAAGGGCGAGACGCGGCAGGCGGAGCTGGAAGCGGTACTCCAGCCGAACGTTCTACCTCTTCGTCTCGCCCTGGATAATCGGTTTCACGCTGCTCACCGCGCTACCGCTCGGATACGCGCTGCTGGTCAGCCTCACCAACTTCAACGGGCGCACCGACCGGTGGCGCTGGATCGGCCTGCGCAACTACCGCGAACTGTTCGGCGACGCCGACGCTGTGGCCAGCCTGGTCCGCACGCTGGCGTACACCGCGATCGCGGTGCCGCTCATGGTCGCCGGCGGGCTCGGTCTGGCGGTCCTGCTCAACCGGCGGCTCAAAGGCGTGGGCCTGTTCCGGACGATCTTCTTCCTGCCGTCGGTCGTTCCCGTGGTCGCCATGGCGATCATGTGGAAGCTGATCCTCAACCGGGATGCCGGCATCCTCAACGCCCTCCTGGAGAAGGTCAGCATCGGTCCGATCGCCTGGCTGGTAGACCCGAACGCCTTCTACGCGCTGATCATCCTCACCCTGTGGGGACTGGGCGGCGGAATGGTGATCATGCTGGCCGCGCTGCAGGGCGTGCCGGCCGAACTGGAAGAGGCGGCGGCCGTCGACGGCGCCAGCCGGTGGCACGTGCTCCGCCACATCACCGTACCGATGATCTCCCCGGCGATCTTCTTCCAGGTCGTGACCGGCGTCATCGCCGCGCTGCAGATCATCATCCAGCCGCTGCTGCTGGCCGAGACGAACCAGGTCGGCTCGGTGGCGCAGGTGCCGCAGAACACCCACCTGTTCATGGTGCAGGTCTACCAGGAGTTCTTCGCCAACAACCGGTACGGCTACGGCTCCGCGATGCTGTGGGTCTTCTTCCTGGTCATCCTGCTCATCACGGTCGTCGTGCAGCGCTCCAGCCGGCTGTGGGTGCACTACGAGGTCGACAGCGAGGCCGACCGATGACGATCACGCAAACGTCCGCGGCTGCCCCAGCCACCGGCACGCCGCCGCACACCGCCCACCGCCGCCGCCGGCGCAGGACCGACGCCGCAGGCGCCTACCTGCTGCTCATGACGCTCGCGGTGCTGTTCGTCGGGCCGTTCGTCTGGCTGGTGCTCGCCGCGGTGAAGACCAAGGCGGAATGGGTGGCCATCCCGGCGGAGGTCCTGCCGGACACGTTCCAGTGGGGCAACTTCACCAGGGCCCTCACGGAGATCAACTTCCCGGCGTACCTGGGCAACTCCCTGTTCCTGTCGTTCCTGTACGCGATCCTGGTGACGATGTCCAGCGCGGCGGTCGGGTTCGGGTTCGCCCGGCTGCGCGGGCACGGCAAACGCCCGCTGTTCCTGCTGCTGCTGTCCACCATGATGCTGCCGCAGATCCTCACCCTCATCCCGACGTACGTGCTGTTCGCTCGGGCGGGGCTGGTCGACACGTACTGGCCCTGGGTGCTGTGGGGCCTGGCCGCCTCACCGTACCTGGTGTTCCTGTTCCGCCAGTTCTTCGCCGCCATCCCCGCCGAGCTGGAAGACGCGGCGGTCATCGACGGCTGCGGGTACGGCCGGATCTTCCTGCAGATCTTCCTGCCGCTGTCGCGGCCGGTGCTGTGGACGGCGTTCCTGCTCTCGTTCACCTGGATCTGGGGCGACTACATCGCACCGGCCCTGTTCCTCGACCCCGACCACACCACGCTGTCGGTCGCCATCGCCGGGTTCTACCGCGACCCGCACGGCAACCCCGACGCCACGGTGCAGGCGGCCGCCGCCGCCCTCTACGTGGTGCCGGTTCTGGCGATCTTCCTGTTCGCCCAGCGCTACTTCATCCGCGGCGTGGTCGGCTCCGGCCTGAAGGGGTGAGCGCCGCCACGCCGCACTGCCCTGTGCCTGCTCGATGCGAGGCCAGGACCCGGGCGGGCGCCGTCTGGCGCCCGCCCTGCCCTGGCGGCGGCAGCGGCCGCCTGGTTCAGGCTGTCGACGGCGTCAGGGCGGGGGTGCGGCCGCCTGTTCGTTGTTCGACACGTTCAGCTCCTTCGCGGGAGGTGGGTGGTTCAGTAGACGTAGGGCCAGCCGGCGGCGTCGTAGCCGATGCGGTTGATGCCGAGCAGCGAGGCGCCGTTGTCGGCGTAGTAGTGGTAGACGAGCTGTTCGCCGTCGGTGTCCTGGAGCACGGCCTGGTGTCCGGGCCCGTGGATCGAGCCGTGGCCGGCCAGGACCTGGGTGCCGCCGCCGCTGGTCAGGGCGGTGCCGTTGCGGTCGGTGTACGGGCCGGTCAGGCTCGCCGACCGGCCGACCATGATCCGGTACGTGCTGGCCGCGCCCTTGCAGCACAAATCGAACGACATCCACAGGTAGTAGTAGCCGCCGTGCTTGACGAGGTAGGGAGCTTCGACGGCGCCGCCCGCGTTCGGGCGTGACACCAGGCTGCGGATCTGCGTGTCGGCGGCCGAGCGCAGACCGGTGGCGTTGTCGAGGCGGATGAGCTTGAGCCCGGACCAGAACGAGCCGAACGTCAGCCACCAGTTGCCGGAGTCGTCGACGGCGAGGTTGGGGTCGATGGCGTTGTAGTTGACCGCGGTCGACGACTCGATCACCAGGCCGCGGTGGGTCCAGGACCCGGACGCGCCGGTGGGCGAGGTCGCCAGGAAGATCGCGGACCGCTGCGAGCCGAAGGTCGAGGCCGAGTAGTACAGCCAGTACTGGCCGTTGCGGTAGGAGATGTCGGGGGCCCACAGGTTGCGGTCGCCGTTGGTGTACGTCGTGGTCCACGACGCCCCGTTGGGCCACACCGCGCCGGCGTTGCGCCACGCGACCCGGTCGGCGGATGTCTTCAGCGACAGGTTGACCCCGGTCGCGGCCAGGATGTACGTGCCGTCGGGCTTCTTCACCACCGTCGGGTCGTGCGTGCCGACGTCCCCGGTGACCCGGCCGGGCTGCGGGTACTGCGCCGGGGGTGTGCCGGGGCTGCCGGTCGGCGACGGAGTGGGGGTGGTCCCACCGCCGACGCGTACGAGTCGGAACTGCTGGTTGACGCCGTTGGTGTCGTCGTACTGGGCGTACCGGGCGCCGTCGGCCGTCGACCACTCCCACAGGTCGAGGGCCTTGCCGCTGTTGCGGTTGATCAGCTGCAGGTAGGTGGAGTCGATGTCCTGCACGGAGAACTGCTGGTTGGTGCCGTTGAGGTCGGCCCACTGCACGACGTTGGCGCCGTTGGCCGTCGAACGCTCGTACACGTCGAGGACCTTGCCGCTGTGCCGCGCGCGCAGCCGGTGGAAGCCGCCGCCGGAGTCGACGAACTGGAACTGCTGGTTGGTCGCGGCGGCGTTCGGGGTGCGCTGCACCAGCGCGGCCCCGTCTGCGGTGGACGAGTCGGCGATCTCCAGCGCCTTGCCGCTGTGCCGGTTGATCAGCTGGTAGTACGCCGTGGGGTCGATCGTCGCGGCGTCGGCGGTCGTCATCACGGCGACCGCACCCCCGCTCGCGACGGCGACGACGGCGGCGATGGTCATGGCTACCCGGACGCGCCTTCGAGGTGGCGTGTCAGTCGTGGGTGCACCGGGCATGGGGGTACCGTCCTCTGCTCGCGGCGGCGCAGCCGCCGAGGTGATGGGGAAGACGACGGAGCACAGCCGACACGTCCTGGCCGGTCCTGAGCAACCGGTCCGGAACGGGGCGATGTCGCACGGCGTGCCCGTCGCAGGTCGTCGACCGCGTCGGTGCAGCGACGCGGGACTACACGTTCGAAGCCCGGTGGCGCCGGGTGATGCCCTGTCCCCGGCGCGTTTCGGCGGTGTTGCGACCAAGGAGATTGTTAGCGTTCACATTGGTGACTGTCAAGCTCCGGCGATCGGCGGCCGTGCGGTTCGGACACCGGTCCACGCCCCCTGGCCAGGCCGCAACGCCGGAATGGCGGAACATCGGATGACGAAAACTTGACGACCGTTGCCGATACTGTTATCAATTGCGCATCGCTGATGCGAGCGCGCCCCATCATCGTCGGCGACGCCGACGACCTGACCTCCTTCGCCCGGACACCCCCGAACACGTTCGCCGACACCGCCCTCGCATCGCTGCCGGGACCTTGTGCAGAAGGCCTCATCGGGCGTATTCGCACCGACGCCTACGGCCACCCTGCGGAACCCCGCTGATGCGCCCCGCGGTTCCCGCCCGGGGCGCCCTACGCCGGTGGGCGAGTGTCGCGTTCGGCCCGGTCGCGGCGCCGGAACTCGCGCGGGTTCATGCCGTTGACGTTGGTGAAGTGGCGCGAGAAGTAGAAGGGATCGGGGTAGCCCACGGCGGCGGCGATCTCGGTTACGCTGCGGTCGGTCATGAGCAGCAGCTGACGCGCCTGGGCCATGCGCAGCCGCTTGACGTACTCGGTGACGGAGAACCCCGTCGCCGTACGGAACCGGGCCGAGAAATGGGACGTGCTGTAGCCGGCCAGGGCAGCCAGCGCGGGCAGGTTCACGGGCGCCGCGAGGTGATCGCGAAGGTGGTCCTTCACCCGGGCGATCGGTTCTCGGGCCACCCACCGGGCGTCGCGTTCGGCAGCCAACTGGGCGAGCAGGTGCCAGGCCGCGCCGGCCGCGGCGGTCAGACTCGCGGCCGTCTCGTCGTGCGCCAGGGCGTCGCAGACGGACTCCGCGAGCGCGAAGGCCTGCAACGGGTCGGCGAGTGGGGCGGTCGGCGCGGCGGCGGTGAGGCCGACGGCGGCGAGCAGGTCGCCGATGTCGCCGCCGGTGAGGTGCAGCCACCAGATCGACCACGGTTCGGCGGCGGCGGCGGCGTAGCTGTGCGGCGTGCCTGCGGGAATGACCAGGAACTCGTTCGGGCCGAGGTCGTGCTTGACACCGGCGAGTTCGCACCAGCCGCCGCCCTCCTCGCACATGATCACAATGGTCTCGCCCGCGCCCGACGGGCGGGACCGGCCGTGGTTCGCCGCGCGGGGGAAGTAGCCGGCGTCGGTGACGAGCAGGTGCGAGGTCGGCGTACGCCGCAACGCCTGGTCCACCAGCAGGCGCGGCAGCACGTGCAGGCGCTGACCTGGGAAGCCGTCGCGCCGGAGCATCGCTCAAGCGTAACGGGAATCAGAGAATCGTCCAGGTTGACCGTCGATCCGTGCATTCTGCGTACGCTGGTGCGGCTCTAGCCTCGGTTCGTGCTGGAGCCTGCCTTCGATCTCCCCCGGCGCCCGCGACACCTGGCGGACGCACCGGTTGCGGCCTGGGCCGCGCCGGTCACCATCCCGACGTACCTGCCGGAGGCGCCGGGCCCGTATCCGGCGTACCTCGAACGGCGGGTCTACCAAGGTTCTTCAGGCCGGGTCTTCCCCCTGCCCTTCCATGACCGGATCCAGGAGTCGCGTGCCGGTCACCGCTGGACGGGGCTGCATCTGGAGAACGCCTACCTGCGCGTACTGGTCCTTCCCGAGCTCGGCGGACGCATACAGCTCGCGGTGGACAAACGCACCGGCTACTCCATGTTCTACGCCAATCCGGTGATCAAACCGGCCCTGGTCGGGCTGGCGGGCCCCTGGGTGGCAGGCGGGGTGGAGTTCAACTGGCCGCAGCATCACCGGCCGACCACCTTCCTGCCTACCGCCTGGGAGGTCGACGAGGCGGCGGGCACCGTCTGGTGCTCCGACCACGACCCGTTCGCCCGCATGAAAGGCATGCACGGCGTGCGGATACGCCCGGACTCGACGCTCATCGAGGTCGAGGTCCGCCTGTTCAATCGCAGCGAGCAGCCGCAGACCTTCCTCTGGTGGGCCAATGCCGCAGCTCGGGTGCACGCCGACTACCAGTCGTTCTTCCCGTCCGACGTGGCGGTGGTCGCCGATCACGCGAAACGGGCCGTCAGCACGTTTCCGACGGCCACGGGCCCGTACTACGGCGTCGACTATCCGAGCCTGAGCCACCTGGACAGCCGACCGGACAGCGCGCACCGGGTGCCGGGCGACCGGCTGGACTGGCCGCGCAACATCCCGGTCCCGACGTCCTACATGTGCCTGGACTCCGGCGGCGACTTCTTCGGCGGCTACGACCACCGTGCCGAAGCCGGCTTCGTCCACTACGCCGACCACCGCTACGCGACCGGAAAGAAGCAGTGGACCTGGGGAGACGCCCCGTTCGGGCATGCCTGGAACCGCAACCTGGCCGATGACGGCGCCCCGTACATCGAGCTGATGGCCGGTGTGTTCACCGACAACCAGCCCGACTTCTCCCACCTCGCGCCCGGCGAGACGAAGACCTTCACCCAGTGCTGGTTCCCGCTGTCGGGCACCGGCCCGGTGGTCGCCGCCACCCGCGACGCGGCCCTGGGCCTGGCGCGCGAGGGCACGCGCACCCTGCTGCACTTCGACGCCACCGGAAGCCTGGGTGCGGTCGAGGTGGTGGTGAACGATCGCCACGGCGGCCGGTTGCACAGCGAGCAGGTGACACTCGGCCCTGACCGCCCGGTCACCGTCACGGTCGACTCGCCCGCGCCGCACTCGGTCGAGGTGCGCCGCGACGGCCGGCCCCTGCTGAGCTGGCAGCGCCCGCCATCGGCAGGCGGCACGCAGGACGCCGAGCCGGCACAGCCCGCACGCGAGCCCGCGCCGCCGGCGCAGATCGCCTCCGTCGAACAGCTGTACCTGACCGGCCGCCATCTGGAGCAGTACCGGCACGCGACACGATCACCGGAGCCGTACTGGCTGGAGGCGCTGAGCCGCGATCCGGGCAATGCCGCCGTGCACACCGCGCTGGCGGCACGGCGCTACGGCCAGGCGCGCTTCGCCGAGGCCGAGGAGCACCTGCGGACCGCCGTGGCCCGGCTGACGGCGCTGAACCCGAACCCGGAGAGCGGCGAAGCGCACTACCTGCTCGGCCTCACCCTCGCCCGCCGCGGCCGCGACGACGAGGCGTACGCGGCATTCGCCAAGGCGACGTGGGTCGCAGGCTGGGCAGGCGCGGGACACCATCAGATGGCGATCATCGACGCCCGCTGCGGCCGCGACGTCCGGGCCGCCGAGCGGGCCGCCGAGGCACTGCGGACCCGGCCTGACCAGTTGCAGGTCCGGGATCTCATGGTGGTGCTGCTGCGCCGGCTGGGCCGCACCGCCGAGGCTGAGCAGCTGCTCACCGAGACCCTGGCGCTGGACCCGGTGGATGTCTGGGCCCTCCATCTGGCCGGCCGCCTCGACGCCGACCGCGGTCACACCGAGGCGCAGACCCTGCTCGACGTCGCCATCGAGAACGCCCGGATCGGCGAGCTGCGCACCGCCAGGAAGCTGCTCGACGAGGCCCGTGCCGCCGACGCCGGTCGCCCGCTGGGTCAGACCGCCTGCGCGGTGCTGGCCGACTACCAGGCCGCGGTGGTCGCCGACGATCTCGGCGACGTCGCGGGCGCGGCCGAGGCGCGGGCCCGCGCCCGCCGCGCGGACCGCACGTGGAATTTCGCCTCCCGCCTGGACGACGTCGCCGCCCTGCAGGCCGCGCTGGCGGCCGACCCGGCCGATGCCACCGCGGCCGCGCTGCTCGGCCACTGGTACTACGCCCACCAGCGGGTCGATGACGCGATCGCGTGCTGGCAGCAGTCGCTGGCCGACGACCCCTCCGATCCTGTGGTGTGGCGCAACCTCGCGCTGGCCGAGTACAACCACCGCGACGATCCGCAGGCTGCCACCACGGCGTACGAGCAGGCGCTGCGGCGGGCACCAGGCGATGCCCGGCTGCTGTCGGAGGCCGACCAGCTGTCCAAGCGCATCGGCGTGGCGGCCGACATCCGCCTCCAGCGGCTCGAGCTGCATCCGGCGGCGGTGACCGAGCGGGACGACCTGGCGGTCGAGTACGCCCAGCTGCTGGTCACGGCCGGCAGAGCCGCCGACGCGCTCGCCGTGCTGGAGAACCGCCGGTTCCAGCCGTGGGAAGGCGGTGAGGGCCAGGTGCTCCGAGCCTGGGAGCGGACCCGCCTGCGCCTGGCAGAGCAGGCGATGGAGCGCGCGGACGCCGCGGCGGCCGTCGCCCACGTCCAGGCGGCGCTGCAGCCGCCGCAGTCCCTGGGCGAGGCTCGCCATCCGCTGGCGAACCCGGCTCGGCTGCTGAACGCCCTCGCAGACGCGCTCTACGCGTCAGGAGACCACGACGGCGCAAGGGTACGCTGGCGGGCGGCTGCCGGGTCCGCGGCCGACTCCACCCCGCCGGCCTGCTGCGACATCACCTACTTCTCGATCCTGGCGGCTCGCCGGCTCGGCGAGCGCGAGCACGCCGACGCGTTGGCGGCCGGGCTCGCGCGGCACGCCGAGCAGCTCGACAGCACACCGGCCGTCGTCGACTACTTCGCCACCTCGCTGCCCTCGCTGACGCTGTTCGACGACCCGCAGCGGCACCGCGACATCACGGTGGCGCTTCTGCGGGGACAGCTCGCGCTGCTCGCCGGTGACGTCGCCATCGCCAGGTGCCACCTCGACGCCGTCCTCGCCGCCGATCCGGCTCACGAGCTGGCGTGCGACCTCACCGACCGGCTCGACGCCGGTGTCCGTACCCGACCGCAACCGCAGGAGTCAGCATGACGATCTCGCCCGGCGCAGCGCCACCGCCTGCCGGGGCGCCGGAGCCGCCGGTGGACCGCAGTGTCCGGCATCGGCCCTGGCCCACCGCCGAACGCGTGGTCGTCGCCGAGACCGCCGGCCAGACATCCGGGCTGGTCGTGACGAACCGCTCCCTGCTGCGGGACGGACGCCGATGGCTTCCCGTCAGCGGCGAGATCCATTTCAGCCGACTTGACCGTCGGCTGTGGCAGCCGGCACTTGAACTGCTGCGGGCCGGCGGGGTCGACCTCGTGTCGACCTACGTCTTCTGGAACCATCATCAGCCCCTGGCCGACCAGGAGCCCGACTTCACCGGCAACCGCGACCTGGCCGCATTCCTGCGGCTGTGCGCCGCGCAGGGGCTACCGGCGATCGTGCGCATCGGACCGTGGTGCCACGGCGAGGTCCGCCACGGCGGCCACCCGGACTGGCTCGTCGCCAGGCACGATGCACTGCGCACCGACTCCGCCGGTTACCTGGCCGACGTGGAGCGCTACTTCCGCAGCCTCGGCCGCGAACTCGGCCCGCTGTGCGCGCCGGCGGGCCCGGTGGTCGCCGTACAGATCGAGAACGAGCTGTACGGCGATCCGCAGCACATCCGCACCCTCAAGGCGGTGGCGAAGGCGGCGGGCATCGAACCGGCCCTGTGGACGGCCACCGGCTGGGGCAACGCGCAGCTTCCGGTCCCCGAGGTGTTCCCGGTGTACTCCGGGTACTCCGAGGGCTTCTGGGTCGACGCCCACGAGGACTGGGACGACTCGTTCCGCTCCCACTTCTTCTTCTGCGACCGGTGGGACGACCCCGGCGTCGGCAAGGACCTCGCCGGTGCGGGCTGGAGCGACGTGCCCGGGTCCAAGCACCCCGACCTGCCACCGGCGACGTGTGAACTCGGGGGCGGCATGGCCGTCGCGTACCACCGCCGACCGGTGCCGTCCGCGCTGGACGTCGCCGCGGTCGGGCATGTCAAGATCGGCAGCGGATCGGTGTGGCAGGGCTACTACATGTACGTCGGCGGCACGAACCCGGAGGCCCCCGACGGGCTGCAAGAGTCACATCACACCGGGTACCCGAACGACACGCCCCGGCTCAACTACGACTTCCACGCCCCGATAGGACGGGACATGCGGGTGCGGGAGAGTTTCCGCCGTCTCGCCCTGCAGCACAGCTTCCTCGAGGCGTTCGGTTCGCGCCTGGCGGGGATGGTGACGACATTCCCCGACCAGAACGGCAGCCCTGAGATCGCCGGCGATCGCCGCCTGCGCTGGTGCCTACGCAGCGACGGCGTCGAGGGTTTCGTCTTCGTCAACAACCATCAGGCGGTCGAGCCGCTACCGGCTGTGCCTGGGGTGCGGTTCGCGGTCTGCCTGGACGACGGTGTGCCGGTGCTGTTCCCGCCGAGAGGCGTCGAGGTGCCGACCGGCGCCCTGTGGTGCCTGCCCGTCGGATTGGCGGTGGGGGCTTTCCGGATCCGCTGGGCCACGGCCACCGTGCTCACCGAACTGGCGGCCGATGACGGCACGCCGATTCTGTTCATGTACGCCCATCCGGGACTGCCTGCCCAGATGAGCGTCGGGAACGGTTCGCCGGCTGAGTGCGATGACCCGCAGTCCGTGATCGACCTCGAGCCGGGCGGTGCGGTCACCACCGTGACGGCGCCGACCGGACAGCGGCTCCATGTCGTCGTGCTCGATTCCGACCAGTCGCTGCGGGTCTGGACCCCGACGGTGTCCGGCCGCCGCCAGGTCGTGCTCAGCGACGCCGAGATCGTGGTCCGTGACGGCGCCCTGCTGGCATTTCCGGAGGCCTCCGGCACCGTGGAGCTGTTCGACACCGGCACGTTGGGCTGGCGTCGGCAGGACCTGTCCGCGGGGCCGCCCTGCGCGCCGGTGGATGTCCGCCTGGTACACGCAGCCTCCGAGCGCTCGCCGATCCGTCGGTCGTTCAACGGGCGTGCCAGCGCGCCCACCCGGGCGGAGGTCGGCGAGCACGGTGCCTGCTACCGGCTGACGGTGCCGTCGGTGCCGGCCGACGCCGAGCGGGTCGTCCTCCGCGTCGACCTGGTCGGTGACGTCGCGCACGTCAACCTGCCCGGCGCGGAGCCGTTCGACGACCTCTTCTGGAGCGGCGAGCCGTGGACGATCGACCTCGGCGGCTTCCGCGGGAGGGACGAGGTCGTGCTCGAGCTTCATGTGACGCCCGTCCGGCTCGACCCGGCCGTCCGGTTGACCCCCCGGGCGCAGCGCCTGGCGAGGCGATGGGGACCGGTCGCCGCGATCCACCATGCCGAGGTCCTGGCCGGCAAGCCGGTCGACATCACCGGCCTGGCCCGCGGAGCGGCGGGGTGACGACCTGCCGGGTCGGCTGAAGGCACGACCGGCGCCGTGCACCTGGGTTGCCTGCCAGGTGCACGGCGCCGGTCGCTCTGGTGCTGATCAGGGCGCTACGGACGTCCTGATGTCGTCGACGACGACGCTGCCGTAGTTGGAGCTGTTGGCGTAGAAGTCGATCTGGGCGACCCCGGGCAGGGCGTTGCGGAAGGTGCTGTTGTCCAGCACGAGGGCGCCGTCGAGGTAGAGGTCGAAGGTCTGGCTGGCGGTGCTGATCACGATCCGCAGGTTGTACCAGCGACCCGGCGTGTACGACCCGACGGTGACCAGCGTCGACCCGGAGTACGCCTGGATGGTGTTCTTCGTCATCGCGAGGCTGACCGCGTTGAGGCCGTTGGCGCCGCGGATGTACGGAATGGCGAAGTAGTCGTTGCCGGAGACGTAGGCGCTCTGGCGCATGACGTTGGCCTCGACGGTCACCGTGCCCACCAGCGGCGTGGCGAAGGTCTGGGAGACGCTCGTGCTGCCGGTGTTGGTCGTGCGGGTCAGCAGCACGCTCTTGTCCGAGGCGCTGGGCACCTCGATCACCGCGACGGAGCCGCCTGCCGCGCTGACGGTCAGGCCGTCGGTCCCGCTGGCGAGCGTCCCGGTGGGCAGGGCGTCGAAGGTGTGCTGCGTGACGTCAGGCGGCACGGTGCCGCCGGCCTGCTCGAAGGCGCCGATGTCGGCGGCGCCGTTGTAGAGCGGGTTGCCCGCGTAGTCCCGTCCGCCGTTGCCGCTGACGGCGGTGCCGGCGTTGACCGCCGGCGAGGTTGCGGACACCTGCAGTTCGTGGGCGGCGGCCAGGGCGGGTCCGGTGGCCGGGGTGCCCCATGGCGCGTTGATCGGTGCGGAGACGAACCGCGGGTCGCCGACCTTGGCGCCGGTGTCGCCGGCCGGCACGCTCAGTGCCGCGCCGCCGTACAGGTTGCGGCTGTAGGTGATGGTCGGGCTGGTCGTCAGGGTGGCGTTTGCCCTGGTGGTGTAGAGGATGTTGTTCGTTATGGCGTAGCGGGAGGCCAGGGAGTCGCCGTAGCCGTAGATGAGGTAGTTGCTCGCGTCGTTGTAGATGGTGTTGTTGTAGACGTTGGCGTTGGCTGCCGCGTCGGAGTGCAGGTAGATCTGGTAGCGGGTGTTGCTGGTGATCACGTTGTAGCGCACTTTGACGTCGCCGAACGCGAACTGGCAGAGCAGGATCCCGTCGCCGTTGTGGTGGATGTAGTTGTACTGGACCACCTGGGCGGTGGTCGCCTTGTCGGTGTCGATGCCGTTGGAGTCGGCGCCGCCCGCCTTCTGCGTGGTGCCGAAGACCTCGTTGAACTGGATGGTGACGTTGTCGGCGAAGTACGTCTCGATGCCGGAGGTGCCGGCGCGGTCGACGATGTTGCGTTCGATGGTGCCGCCGCGTACGTCGGTCATGTAGATGCCGTTGCAGCCGTAGTTCGTGCCGGCCTGGGTGATGTAGTTGTTGCGGATCACGAAGTTGGTGTGGGGCTTGAACTTCGTGTCGCCGGCGTTGGCGCGGCTGCCCCAGCCGGTGGCGACCGCACCGGTGTCGGATCCCGTGTACTGCTTGATCGAGATGCCCGCGAACGAGGTGTTGGCGATCGTCGAGTTCTGGATCACCGCGTTGTTGAGGATCGTCGGCGTGCTGGGGGGCGCGGCGATGTTGGGCACGGTCGTGTCGAAGACGATGCCGCCGGTCTTCTTGGACGCGTCCCAGCCGGTCTTGAAGTTGATGCCGGGGGCGTTGTCGGCGGTGTCTCCGCCGATCCAGTTGACCTGGCCGGTGACGTCGTGCACGTTGACGGCGTCGATCACGAACCCGTCCAGGGTCTGGCTGTTGTCGCCGCTGACGTGGATGCCCCGCAGGTCGCGCAGGTTGGCGCCGGGGGTTCCGGTCGGGGGCACCGTGTTGGTCACCTCGATGTTGCGGATCGTCCAGTACTCCTGGTTGAACAGGCGGACCGCGTCGGCCACGGCGCCGGCGCCGTCGATGCGGGGCTTGGCTCCGGAGTCGTAGGAGTCGATGACGATCGGCGAGCCGGCGGCGCCGGAGCCCTTGGGCCACAGCTGGCCGGTCCACCTGCTGCCGGCCTTGAGCAGGATCCGGTCACCGGATCCGAAGGTCGTCGCGTTCACCTTGCCGAGGCTCTTCCACGGCTGGGCCTGGCTGAGACCGGTGTTGCTGTCGAGGCCGGCTACGGAGTCGACGTAGTAGGTGGTGTTGGCGGCCTGGGCAGGTGCCGCGATGGAGACCGCCAGCCCGCTGACGAGCATGGCGGCGGACGCAAGGAAGCTGAGTGGGCGGAGCCGGGCTGAAGGATGGGACGTGCTCGGCGGTAGAGGGGGCATCGGTGCGCTCCTTGGAGGAGAGTCCAGGTGGGATGGGCTGGGCACCGTCCGTCGCCGGCTGGGCAGGTCGCCGACGGACTTCCGGGACCTCGGACGGAGTAGGCAGCTCCCTCCGAGCCCTCGGAAAACGTATTCCATCACATCGGTCCGCAACATTCAACGACGACTTTTAACCTGATCCATCCAGAACGGAAACCACCAGGTGTTATGGCATCACAGCGAAGCGCAGCCGAAAGCGGCCCACCCGCACGGTTGCCGCAGACCTGACGTCGCGTCAGACCTGCGGCAGCCACACGGATGGGCCGCATCGCCGACCACCGCCCGAACGCGGGCGACCGGATGGACGACACAAGAGGATCAGGGCAGCTCAACGCATTTTCCGCAGCAGCGAACCCGGCGCCGTCAGCGCGGCCGAACCAGGCTCAGGCGGCAGGCTCCTCGGGATAACGCATTCCAGATAGGATCACAGGGCGGGACACGTCATGCGTGAACAGACGACCGCACATGCCCCACCGAGCCGACTCGCTCGGCGGCGACTCCAGGACCATCGAGGTCTCCAGATGGCTCCCGTCGCCGCCCTCCAGCGCGTCGAGGACCTCCTCGGTCTGCCGGGCCTGCTGCTCGACGGCGTCGTGCCACAGTTCCCGCCAGCCCGCCACCCGCGGGCGCACCAGCGCCACCGCGCTGGCGTAGAGCTGCCTGAGGGGCGCGAGGTCGCCCTGCTGCGCGTCGGCCACCAGGCGCAGGAACCCGTCGGCGGCGAGATCTCGGCGCCGCCGCACCGCCTCGTCCAGCTCGTCGGCGCCCGCACCAGCCGGAAGGGCGGCGGCCGCCGCATACCGGACCGGGTCGGCCACCACCTCCGGCGGAAACGTCATCACCGCGTCGCCGGCCTCCGGCAGGCCGGCGTTCTGCATCACCACGACGACCTGCAGGTCGTCGTGGTTGACCGCGCGGTGGATGGTGCCGGGTGTGAACCACACCGTCGAACCGGCCCGCAGCGGAGTCTGCCGGAATCCCGACGCGTCCAGCGTCTGCAGCTCGCCCTCACCACCGATCACGACGTAGGCCTCGGTGGAGGCGGTGTGCAGGTGCGGGGTGCCTCCGGCCAGGCCGTCCGCACACCGACCCGAGTACACCGACAGCCTGGTCACGGAGGTGCCGCCGGGGAAGCCTGGCAGGCTCATGCCGCCACGCTGCCCACCGCCGACACCGTCCGCGTCCGCGCCAAGGCCGAGCGCGCCTGGTCGGCCAGCGCGGTGGTGCCGTCGTCGCCGTGGTCACCCGATGCGACGAGCACGGCATACCGGAAGGTGACCGTCTGTCCTGCGTCGAGCGCCAGTTCCTCGCTGAAGAACGGCGCCGGGCACAGGCAGGCGAACTCCTCGCTGCGGGTGAACCACTGCGGCGGGTGGTGCGGGTTGCCGGCGTCGTCGACCATGACGATGGTCGACGCGCGGCCGGTCTCGTCGTGGCGGCCGCGGAAGGCGAACCAGTCGGCCCGGCTGCCGCGCAGGTCGTCGGCGCCGGTGCCGGCCGGTGACTGGACCGTGCCGCCGGTGAACGACCGCGGACCACGCCAGAACAGGCCGCCGTACCCCGCGTTGTCCCGGCCCTTCGTGGTCGGCGAGCCGATGTCCAGGGTCGCGCCCGACACGTTGGTCATGGCGGTCTGGAAGGTCAGCACCCAGCTGGTGCCGTCCAGGACGGTGGCGGTGAGAGCACGGTGCTCGTCGATGACAGCCTCGCCGTCCTGTGAGATCCAGTCCAGGCGGTGCCCGATGTCGGCCCGCCCGGCCGCTGCCGACAGATCCGTCATCTCGCGGTGCACCGCGCTGCCGTTGTTGTCCAGCTGCACGTAGAAGCTGCCGTGCACGTAGGTCGGACCGCCCCAGAAGTTGTGCTCGCCGACGTGGGGCAGCGACCAGGCGATGCCCTTGTGCCAGACGTGGTCGTGCGGCCGGAACAGCGACACGACGTCGCCGGCCAGGGTGCGGATCGGGTGCAGGTAGGGCTTCGGCGATTCGAGTCGCACCGTGTCCGGCCGGTAGGTGTAGGTGAACAGCGGCCGGTCACCGGTTGACACGGTGACGTCGCGGCCCAGGGCGTGGTCGACGTGGAGGTTCATCGGACGGTCACTGCCTGCCATGGGGTTCCTGTTCCGTTCATCGCCTGGGCGAAGGGGCTGTCGGGGCCGATCTGCCCGCTGTGGACGCGTTCGCCGGTGAACGCGGACGCGTACAGGGCGGCGATGAACTCGACCGTCTGCCTGGTGTCGGCGAGCGTCACCGGCGGCGGCGAACCCGCGTCGAGCGCGTCGTAGACGGCTGCCAGCTGCCCGGCATGGCCGCTGGTTCCGTCGGTGCGAGACAACCGCCACTGTGTCTCGACGTCGGTGTGGCCGGGTGCCGCGGTCACCGTCCAGTCGTCGTCGCGGTAGCCGTAGAGGTGTTCGAGTTCGACGGTGGCGTGTTCGTAGTCGAAGCGCAGTGCCGAGGTCTGCCGGGGCGAGACGACGGAGTTGACGACGGAGGCCACCGTGCCGTCGGCGAAGGTCACCAGTGCCATCGACACGTCTTCGGTCTCGATGCGGCGGGCCCGGCGGGCGGCGACGGCGGTGACCGTCTCCCACGGCCCGAGCACCGAGAGCAGCAGGTCGAACTGGTGGATGCCGTGGCCCATCGTCGGCCCGCCGCCTTCGGTCTCCCACCGTCCGCGCCAGGGGACGTCGAAGTAGGCGTCGTCGCGGTACCACTGCGTCACACAGGTCGCCAGCAGCGAGCGGCCCAGCTGCCCGGCTCGGGCCATGGCCCGCAGCCGCAGCGCCCCGGCGCCGAAGCGGTGCTGGAACACCGTGGCGACGTGGGCACCGGACTGCCGGGCGGCCCCCGCGAGGGTGTCGAGTTCGGCCAGCGACAGGGTCGGGGGCTTCTCCACCAGGACGGTGACGCCGGCCTGCAGGCACTGCAGGGCCAGCGGCGCGTGCGATGCCGGTGGCGTGCACAGGTGGACGAGGTCCACGGGTTCGTCGCGCAGCAGTTCGGTCAGGCTCGCATAGACCTTCGGCACGCCCCAGGCGGCGGCGAAGTCCCGGGCCCGCGCGGGGTCCACGTCGACGACGGCGGCCAGCTCGGCGCGGTCGTCGTGGTCGCGCAGGGCTTGGGCATGGGCGGCGGCGATGCCTCCGGTGCCGACGATCGCCGTGCGGTATCTGGGATGGGACATGACGTCCTGCTGCTCCTTGTCACGTGTGCTTGTTCCCGTGCGGGATCGGGATGCGGGGTGGGCGCGCCGGCCGCGCGCCCACCCCTCGGGGTCAGGCTGCCTTGATCTCTGCCTGCAGCTCGGCGATGAACTTCTCGGCCGCCTGCTGCGGGGTCATCCGCCCGAAGAGGACCTCCTCGGTGTAGCGCTTGAGGATCGCCTCGATCCCGCTGGCCCCGTTGGGCGTCACGCGCGGCGGCTTGCTGACCTTGACGGAGTCGAGGAACTCCGCAGCGGCCTTGTCGGTGGCCGTGAGCTTCGGCGTGATCGCTGCCCGGATCTTGGTGTTGGCGGGCACGCCGCGGTCGGTCAGCAGGATGTCGGCGGCCTGCTGGCTGTTGGCGAGGAAGTCCACGAACAGGGCCGACTCGGCCGGGTGCTTGGACCGCGACGAGACGGACCAGAACATCGACGGCTTGTAGTACGCGCCCGCGGTCTGCGCCTCACCGGGCAGCCGGAGGAGCTTGAGGTTCTTGCCGCTGGCCTTGGCCAGCGAGGTGAGCTGGGTGTTCCACCAGGTGGCGAACACCGAGGTGTTGGTCGCGGTGCCGGACTGGTCGAGGCCGGCTCCGGCGCGCTCGATGCTCACCGACGGGGCCGGTGCGACGCCGTCCTTGGCGAGGTCCGCCAGGTACTGCCAGTAGGCGGCGAGAACCTGCGGCGGGATGGCGACGTCGCCCTTGTCGTCGTAGAGCGACGCGCCGGCCTGGCGGGCCCAGATGTTGACGCCGCCGGCGTCGAAGCCCCACGACTGCACGCCGGTGACCTTGCCGCCGCTGGCCTTGGAGATCTGTCCGCCGATGGTCTTGAGGTCGTCCCAGGTCCAGGTGGCATCGTCGGGGACGGGGATGTTGTACTGGGCCAGCAGGTCGGTGTTGACGACGACGGCGTAGGTGGACAGGCCGACCGGCAGCGCGTACTGCTTGCCGCCGATCTGGCCGGTGCCCAGGGCGTTGGGGTCGAAGTCGGCCGTGGGCAGGTACTTGCTCGCCGTGCCGAGGTCGAGCAGCGCGCCACGCTCGGCGTAGGAGGCCAGGTAGAGCTCGTCCATCTGGATGATGTCGGGCGCGTCGTTGGCGGCGACCGTGGTGGCGAGGCTGTCCCAGTACCCGTTCCAGTCCTTGAACTCGCCCTTGACCGTGATGTTCGGGTGCGCCTTCTGGAACAGGTCGATGACCTGCTGGGTGCGCTGGTGGCGGGCGTCGGAGCCCCACCAGGTGAAGCGGAGGGTGACCGGGTCCTTGGTCAGCTCGCCGGAGGCGTCGCCGCCGCCGCTGCCGCAGGCGGCCAGCGCGGCCGTGGCGGCCAGGGAGACCGCGAGGGCCAGCGCGGCCCGGCGGCTAGGGGTGTATCGCATGAAATGTCCTTCCGAGGGGGAGGTGCGTTCTGCGGGGGTGGGTGGTGCGGGTGAGCAGGTGCTGGAGCAGGGTCTGGTTACTTGATCCCGGTGGTGGCGATGCCCTTGATCAGGAAGCGCTGGCCGATCAGGAACGCCAGGAAGATGGGGATCAGCGAGACCACGCTCATGGCGAACATCGAGCCCCAGGAGGTGGCGACCGTGGAGTCCACGAATGAGCGCAGCGCGACCGGGACGGTGTACATGTCGGGGTCGGTCAGGTAGATCAGCTGGCTGAAGAAGTCGTTCCAGGTCCAGATGAACGTGAAGATGGTGGTGGTGGCCAGGGCCGGCACCATCAGCGGCAGGATGACCCGCAGGAAGATCCGCGGATGCCCCGCACCGTCGATACGGGCGGCCTCGTCGAGCTCGCGGGGCAGGCCGCGGATGAACTGGACCATCAGGAAGACGAAGAACGCATCCGTGGCCAGCATCTTCGGCACGATCAGCGGCAGGAACGTGTTCACCCATCCGATCTGGGAGAACATGATGTACTGCGGCACGATGATCACGTGGATCGGCAGCATGATCGTGCCGAGCATGATCGCGAACCACCAGCGCTTGCCCGTGAAGTCGAGCCGGGCGAAGGCGTAGGCCGCCATCGAGCAGGAGACGAGGTTGCCGATGATGGCGCCGACCACGACGATCGCCGAATTGATCATGTAATGCCCGAACGGCGAGGCGAGCGCCTCCCAGCCCAGGGGGTAGTTCTCGGCCTGCAGGCCGTCCAGGACCAGTCCGGGGCTGCGGAAGATCTCGTCGTTGGGCCGCAGCGAGCTGACCGCCATCCACAGCACCGGGTAGAGCATGATCAGTGCGAGCAGGATGAGGCCGAGGTGCTTGGCCGCCGTGCGCACCGCCGTCCGCCGGTCACGCCTGTCGGCGGCAGGGCGGGTGGAGCGCCTGATCGGGGAAGCGTCGAGGTTAGTCATCGTAGAACACCCAATGCTTGGCGGCCCAGAAGTTGACGGCGGTGAACGCTCCGATGATCACCAGCAGGAGCCAGGCGAGCGCCGAGGCGTACCCCATGTCGAAGTTGTTGAATCCGCGCTGGTAGAGGTAGAGCGTGTAGAACAGGGTCGAGTCGGAGGGCCCGCCGCTGCCGCCGGAGACGACGAACGCCTGCGTGAACGACTGGAACGCGTGGATGATCTGCAGCACCAGGTTGAAGAAGATGATCGGTGACAGCAGCGGCAGGGTGATCTTGCGGAACTGCATCCACCTGGGCGCGCCGTCCACCGACGCCGCCTCGTAGTACATGACCGGGATCTGGCGCAGCCCGGCCAGGAAGATGACCATCGGGGCGCCGAAGGTCCAGACGTTCAGCACCACCAGCGTCGACAGCGCCGTGTCAGGGTCGGAGATCCAGCCTCGGCCCTGCACGCCGATCAGGTCCAGGACCTGGTTGACCATGCCCTCGGCGCCGAAGATCTGCCGCCAGAGCACGGCGATCGCGACGCTGGAGCCCAGCAGCGACGGCAGGTAGAACGCCGAGCGGTAGAACGACATCCCGCGCAGGCCGCGGTCCAGCAGCAACGCCAGCCCCAAGGCGCAGGCCAGCTGCAACGGCACGGAGACCAGCACGTACGTGAACGTGACGCCGAGCGCGTGGTGCAGCCGCTCGTCGGTCAGCATCCGCTCGAAGTTGTCCAGGCCGTTGAACTGCGGCGCTTCGATCAGGTTGTAGTCGGTGAAGCCGAGTCCGAAAGACATGACGATCGGGCCGGCGGTGATGAGCAGCAGCCCGGCGAACCAGGGCAGCAGGAACAGGAAGGCGGCCTTGTTGTCCCGCTTGCGGGCAGAGCCGCCCCTGGAAGCGCGGAGCCGCTGGAGCTCGCTGAGAGCAGTCACGACCCTCCTTCACATGAGCAACGGATGACGCGTCAGCCGAGGTGTGACCTCAGTCGATGCGACGGAACATCACCGGGAAAACGTATTCCGCAGCAGTCTGCATCCCAGCGGACGCGCCGTCAAGTGTTTCCGGCCCATGACCGCGGACCTTCCCCGGACATGCCCTCGACACGGCTGCGGCGAGAGCTCGCCGGACCCGGAGACTACCGTGCGGACATACCTTCTGACCTGGCCAGATCCACGGCCGATGGGGTCAGCTGGTGCGGGTGGTGGTGCTGTCGCGCACGACGAGCGTGCCCAGCACCGTCTCCCGCGTAGGGCCGCCGGCACCCGGACCGGCGGGCGCCTCGGCACCGGAGCGCGGAGCCAGCGCGAGCCGGATCGACTCCGCGCCGATCTCGGCCAGCGGCAGCGCCACGGTGGTCAGCCGCGGCGTGACGTCCACCGCGAGCTGAATGTCGTCGAACCCGGCCACCGAGACCCGGGACGGCACGGCGACCCCGCCCGCCCGGCAGGCCGACAGGGCTCCGACCGCGATGAGGTCGTTGGCCGCGACGATCGCCTCGACCTGGCCCAGCCCCTCCTCGATGAGCCTGGTCGTGGCGTCGAAACCACCCTGGCGGCTCACCTCGCAGTTGACGATGCGCACATCCTGCGCGTCCACGCCGCCCGACAGCAGACCCTCGACGAAGCCCGACGTACGCGCGCTGACGTTGGCCTTGTCCCGCGGCCCGGCGAGGATCACCACCCGCTGGTGGCCGGTCTGCGCCAGGTGCGCGCCCATCGGCCGCGCCGAACCGCGGTCGTCGACGGTGATCGAGTCGAAGGGCATGTCGGTGTTGCCGAAGACCACGACCCGGCCGCCCTGCTGCTCGTAGGCCAGAAGTTCGTCGAGCAGCCGCCCGCCCAGCGCCTTGGCCTCGAACCGGCTCGAGGTCAGGACGAGGGCCTGGGGGCGCAGGGCGCACAGCGTGCGCACCGTCTCGTACTGCCGCTCCGGCGTGCCGCCGGTCGACGAGACGCTGACGAACGACTCCACCGTGCGGGCCTGGCGCTCCATCGCGGCGACCACGATACCGATCGTGGGCGTGGTGAGGTCGTCGGCGACCAGCGCGATCGAGTCGCTCTTGCGCCGCATGGCGCGCGCCGACATGTCGGAGGTGTACCGCAGTTCGGCCGCGGCAGCCAGCACCTTGCGCTCGTACTCGGGGGCGACCGTGCGCGAGCTGCCACCGAGCACCCTCGACGCCGTGGCCACCGACACACCGGCAGCCGCGGCCACGTCGTGCAGCGTGACGGTCGGCCTGGATGGATGCGGCACGCCAACGTTCCTCTCGGACCACACAGCACCTGGAGCCGCCACCGGATGCGGCTGCGGGCCCAAGGATAGCCGTACGCCTGCCGCCGCCCGGGACGCCGGAACTCGGACCGGCGGGAGCCGCGCCTCGCGGCGGACGTCGCTGCACGTGGGCAGCTCGACCTGCACGGAAATCGTATTCCGTCACACACCGCACGGCAGGCTCACCCAGGCGCAGCCAGTGGCACAATGATCGGCGTGAACGAGGGACCCCCGGCGAACGCGCGCCGCAGGCCGGCCACGCTGCACGACGTGGCTCGAGCGGCAGGCGTCTCCTATGCCACGGCGTCCCGAGCCCTCAACGGCAGCGACCGCACCGTGCGGGCGGAGAACGTCGCCCGCGTGCACGCCGCCGCGGCGCAGCTGGGCTACTCCCCCCACCTGTCGGCACAGGCCATCGCCCGAGGCTCGACCAGCACCGCGGCCCTCGTCGTCAGCGACGTGGACGACCCGTACTTCTCCTCCATCGCCGCCGGCGTCACCGAAGCCGCCGAGGCGGCCGGTCTCATCGTCACCATGGCCATCGCCGACCGCTCCCCCGACCTCGAGTTGCAGATCGTCCGCTCCCTACGCGGCCAGCGCCCCCGCGCCATCGTCATCGCCGGCAGCCGCATCGCCGGCACCGAAACACGCGCCGAGCTCATCGACGAGCTGACCGCGTACCGCACCGCGGGCGGCCGGGTCGCGCTGATCAGCCAGCACGACCTGCCCTTCGACACGCTGTGCATCGACAACCACGGCGGAGCCCGGCGACTGGCGCTGGCGCTGGCAGAGCAGGGGCACCGGACGTTCGCCGTGATCCACGGCTCCGACAGCATCCGGACGTCCCATGACCGCCGGGCCGGTTTCCTCGACGGCCTGCGGCAGGCAGGCCTGACCGTGGATCCCCGTTACTCGATCGAGGTGCCGTTCACCCGCGACGGGGGCGCGGCGGGAGCCCGTGCGCTGCTCGCGCGGGGGGTCGAGGAGGTGGACGTCGCCTTCGCGGTCAACGACACCATGGCCATCGGTGCGATGACCGTCTTCCGCGATGCCGGGCTCACTCCGGGCGCAGACATCGGGGTCGCCGGCTTCGACGACATCGGCTCGGCGGTCGACGTCGTGCCGGCCCTCACCACGGTTCGGATACCGCTGCGCGAGCTGGGCCAGGCTGCGATGCGGGTCGCCCTGGCCGACGACGCTGCCGGGATCGTCCAGATCCCCACCGAGGTCGTCCTTCGCGACAGCACACCGCTGCGGCCGCGACCAGGCCGCAGCTGACCCGGACTCCGGAGACCGGCCGCTACGTCGCACCTCGCCCCGTCGCCGATCTTGCGACTCACCTGTCGGCGGCATCCACGCCACGAACGGCGCTCGAGCGACCACGACCCTGACCGTGCCGCTCGCCGGCCTGCCGGCCCACGGTGCGGCCAGGGCGCGATCACGTGCAGGCGGCATCACCCGGCTCTGAGCGGAATGCCCGACGAAGTACGCAACGCGGGCGTCGGGCAGCGGCCGGACCATCCCGGCTGCGCGGCACGTGGGCGGTGGTCCGCGTCGTCGGCACCCGCTGTCGATCGAGCTGGATCACCAGATCACGCGGTGTACTTCGCCGCTGCCGGGACCCCGAAGAGCCGGTATGCGTCGAGCACTCTCAATTGACAGTTTCTTGTCCGACCGTAACACTAGCGACACATGGGAACTGGGAGCGCTCCCGACGCATGACCCATTCCCATGTGGACTCCCTACGTCCACAGAAAGAGGCAAACCATGTCAGACACGAACGGCCGGGCGGCACGCCGCACCGGCTGGGCGCCTGGCGCCCGCAAGCGCATCGCCGCCGCGGTCACCGGAGTGGTCGTCACCGCCGGCATCGCCGCGGTGAGCCTCGCCACGAGCGCGAACGCCGCGACCGGATGCCAGGTCGCCTACACCGCGAACTCCTGGCCGGGCGGCTTCACCGCGACCATCTCGATCACCAACCTCGGCTCGCCGATCACGAGCTGGACGCTGGGCTTCACCCTGCCCAGCGGCGAGACGGTCGGCGAGGGCTGGAGTGCCGCCTTCAGCCAGTCCGGCCAGGCTGTCACCGCCGCCAGCGTCGCCTACAACGGCTCGCTCGCCACGAACGCCAGCACCAGCATCGGGTTCAACGGCACCTTCCCCGGCGCCGACTACCCCGGCGACCCGGCGACGTTCACGCTCAACGGCACCGCGTGCAACGGGGTGGCGCCCTCCGGTTCGGCGACGCCGAGCGGCACCCCCACGAGCGCGCCGAGCCCGACGCCCACGCGGACGCCCGGCCCGAGCCCGACCCCCACGCCCTCCCCCGGGTCCAACGCCGCGACCCTGCAGAACGACGTGTTCTGGAAGGACACCTCCGGCAACCCGATCTACTCCCAGGGCGGCGGGGTTCTGAAGGTCGGCAACACCTACTACTGGTACGGCGCCAAGTACAACGGGGCGGTCACGTACTACAACAACCCCGCCGCCGGCAAGAACGGCGACACGTCGTTCAACGCGGTCACCGCCTACTCCTCCACCGATCTGGTGCACTGGAAGTTCGAGGGCAACGTGCTGACCGCTGCGGATCTGGGCGGCGCGGGCTGGGTCGGCCGGATCGGGGTCGCGCGCAACCCCAACACCGGCAAGTACGTGCTGATCTCCCAGCTCAACAGCGAACTGGTCTTCGCGACCAGCAGCACGCCCAACGGCCGGTTCACCCGGGCGGCCACCCAGGCGAAGATCACGAACGTCGTCAACGACATGTCCGGCGACCAGTCGGTCTTCGTCGACGACGACGGGCAGGCGTACCTGGCCTTCAGCAACCGGAGCGGCCGCAGCCACCTGTACGTGGCGCGCCTGCGCCCCTCGGACTTTCTGCAGGTGGAACCGGCCGCGAACATCTACAACAGCTCCTCCGGCGGGCGTGAGGGCAACATCATGTTCAAGCACGCCGGCATCTACTACATCTGCTCCTCGGACCTGCACGGCTGGAACGCGTCGCACACGTACTGCAACACGTCGTCCAAGGTCGCCAGCGGCTACTCGCCCGAGTTCGTGATGCAGGGCACCGACGCCGACTTCTCGCACGTGACCCAGACCGGCCTGGCGTTCGAGGTCAAGGGCTCGTCCGGGTCGTTCGTCGTCTTCGGCGGCGACCGCTGGAGCGACTTCGCCGGCAACGGCATCGGCTACAACGACTGGGTGCCGGTTACCTTCAACGGCACGGCGCCGATCTTCCACTCGCTCAGCCAGTGGAACGTCGACGCCGCCGCGGGTACCTGGTCGGTCGGCCGCGGCAACAACTACGTGCTCAACCCGAGCGTGGAGGCTGACCGCGTCTCCCAGAGCACGATGGCCGGCTGGACGGGCACCGCGAACGTCGCCAACCACAGCGGCGGGCACACCGGCCGCTGGTCGATGGCGCAGTCCGCTTCCTCGGCCTACACCGCGAACACCTACCAGAACATCTCGCTGCCCAACGGCACGTACACGCTGTCGGCCTGGGTGAAGAGCAGCGGCGGGCAGAAGAGCGCGACGCTGTACGCCAGGAACTTCGGCGGCAGTGAACTGAACCGCTCGATCAGCCAGTCGATCGGCAGCTGGACCCAGGTGAGCGTCACCGGCATCACCGTGACCAACGGGTCCGTCCAGGTCGGCGTCACGTCCAACGCCAACGCCGGCAACTGGGTGTACGCCGACGACTTCAGCCTGGTGCGGACCAGCTAGTCGACATCGCGCCTGCCTTCTCCTGGGCGGATCTCAGGAGGGGCGGGCCCGGCAACGCACGGCAGGGCGGTCACGGCAACCCCGTGACCGCCCTGCCGTTTGTCTGTGTCCTGCCGGCCGCGCTCCATCACGCCCAGCCGCGTCCTCTCGCGCCCGGCGGGCACCTGCCGACAGTTGAGGTCGAGGAACGGATACGCCGGTCACGACCCAGGCCGGTCCGGCAGAGGCTCGGATGACCGCTGCTGTGGCCACAAACGAGCTCCAGGTGCGCAGCCTGACGGCTGCACACCTGGAGCCTGCCCGTCTCGCTACTCGCAGCGCCCGCTCGGGGCGCGCACTGCGTTGTCGGCAGCGTGCGGTGGCCTGCCGACTGCCCGAGCCGTCGTCACGAGGCGGTGCAGCTGATCGACGTAGGCGGGGTGGCGCCGTCGCCGTTGGCGACGAACCCGAACGCGGCGGTCGCTCCGGGGGTGAGCGCGCCGTTCCAGCTCGCATTCGTCGCGGTCAGCTGACCACCGGACTGCGTGTAGTCGGCGTTCCACAGCTGGCTGACCGTCTGTCCGGTCGGCAGGGTCAGGCGGACGGTCCATCCGGTCGTGGCGGACGCCCCGCTGTTGGTGACGGTGATCGTTGCCTGGAAGCCTCCCGACCAGGAGCCGTCGAGCTGGTATGCGGCGGTGCACCTGGACCCGCTGGGCTTCGGCGACGCCGAAGGAGACACCGACGGGGACGGGGACGGCGACCGGGTGGGTGACGGCGTCGCCGACGGACCGGCGGTCGGCGGGGCCGACGGCGACGTGGTGGACGTTTCGAAGGCGCCCAGGTCAGGAGCCCCGCCGCTGTAGGGCAGTCCGACGTCGGCGCCCTTGTCGATGAGGGTGCTGCCGGGCGCGAGGTGGAGGTTGGCGAGCGTGGGCAGGGAGCCGTCGGCGCGTCGGGGTGCGTCCCAGCCGCTGGTGGACACGCTTTGGAACTGGGAGTCCGACATGGTGACGGGCAGGTTCCACGAGTTGCCGGCGGCGTTGGTGCCGGACATGTTCGAGCTGAGCGTGCCGCCGTAGGCGATGTTGTTGCGCAGGTTGCCGATGCCGATGGCGGCGCCGCTGGAGTTCACGCCGAGCATGTTGTAGTCAGGGTGGTTGTTGTAGCTGGTGTTGTTGAAGTAGTCGTTGGCCACCGTGTGGTGGTTGGCGTAGATGCCGGATGCGCGGTTGTTGAAGGCGACGGAGAAGCGGACGGTGTGCTTGGCGCCGTTGCTGACGTAGTCGCCGCCGTAGCCGCCGGCCTTGATGCCGTTGCCGTTGCCGGCGCCGGTGTTGGTCCCGGGGATGTAGCCGTTGTGCCAGGCCCAGGAGTTCTCGATGACGACCGGCGAGTATGCGCTGATCAGGTCGAAGCCGTCGTCGGAGTTGTTCCAGGCGCGGTTGCCGCGGAAGACGTTGCCGGGGCGGTTGGCCGGGATGTGGGCGCCGAACCCGTCGGCGCTCTCACCGGCGCCGTTGGAGGTCATCGAATCGTAGTTGTCGTGCGAGTCGCAGTTCAGTACGAGGTTGCCGCCTCCGTCCTGGATGAACAGGCCGGGTCCCATGTTGTGGTGGGCGTTGAGGAGCTCGAACGTGTTGTTGCTGCCCGATACCCAGATGCCCCAGGATTCATGGTTGAGGTTGTTGTTCTGGCGCACCCCGGTGACCTCGATGCCCTTGAGGTGGTTCCAGCTTCCGGTGACGTCGAAGCCCTTTATCCGGCAGTTGTCGGTCATGCGGGAGAAGTCGAAGATCGGCTTCTCGGCGGGGTAGGCCCAGTACCTGATCGGGTTGCCCTGGCTGCCGCTCTTGTTCAGGGTGATGGCGTCGACCCGGTCGGTCTGGCTGGCGCAGGCCTTGTTCGCGCGGGTGAAGGAGTAGGTGCCGCCGCGTAGGTACACCAGGTCGCCGGCCACCGCGGTGGACTGCGCCCTGGCGACCGACGCCCATGGGGCTGACTGGGTGCCGGCCGCGCTGTCGCTGCCGTTGGGTGCGACGTAGTAGACGTTGCCCGCCGCGGCGTCGCTCTGCACGGTCAAGCCGGTCAGGACGGCGACGGGGACCGCGGCGAGGACGGCGGCCAACAGGGTGCGGGTGCGAATTCTCATGTAGGTCCTCGAAGACGAAGGACCAGCCTGCGTGGTGGCCGGCATGGTCCATGCGGAAGTGGGACGCACCGCTGCCGCCCATGCGCAGACACGCATGGGCGGCACGGTCATGGCTGGCGCCGCGTCCACTTGGCGGACGCGGGCAGGGTGGTACGTGAGCGCTCCCAACGCATCAGTTGTCAGATCGTGCACGACCAGACGGTCAACTGTCAATCGATGCGCGCCGACTGGTCGCCCCTGCGGTACGGCGGCTGTTCAACGGCGCCAGCTGACCGGCACCGCGCCGCACGTCAACCGACGCCGCCCGAGCGCGGCCCGGTACCGCACCGCGCGGGCGCCGGGCCGCACCCGTGGCCGTCTCAGCGCTCGCGGACGACGCCGGCGCCCATGTCCTTGACCGTGTGGGCGCGGATGTCGCCGTCCAGTTCGCCGCCCGCCTGCGCCACGACGGCGTGCACGTGCTCCTGGGCCGGTTCGGCCAACCCGTCGTAGACCGCGAGGAACACTTCGCGGGCCCGGGCGCGCGGCCAGTCTCGCGGCAGCAGCTCGACCGGCAGCCGCGGGTCGAGAACCGGGAACCGGCGGTAGGTGTTCATGATCTCGGTGCGGGCGCGCACCGCCGCGGCACCGGCGACGCGGCCGGAGGCGATGCGAGGCAGCAGCCTGCTCCAGTGCCGGATGAAGCCCTGGTACTGCTCGGCGATGTCATCGAGGTCCCACGCATCGATCGGGCTGCGGGCGGAGGCGGAGCCGAGGTGTACGTACTGGGATTGGAAGACGCTCAGCGCGCCGGGCGCCACGGCCGCCAGTTCGGCCATCAGGTCCGGGTGCGGGGGGTGCGGTGACAACCAGACCGCGTCGTACAGCGGCGCGTACCCCCACCAGCGCAGCCGCTCCCGCAGCAGGCGGCGCTGCGGATGCACCTCTTCCGGGATGGAGAAGGCGACGGTCGTCCACATTCCGCCCCAGGAGTCCGAATCGAGGGTGAACTCCGCGACCGCGTGCCCGCCGCCGGACAGATCGCGTGCGGCCGGCTCGGTCAGGCGGTACGAGCTGTGCCGGCCGTCGCGGCTGCCCTCCAGCACTCCCCGGCGGGCCAGGCGGCTGATCGTGGTGCGGGCCCCGCCGACGGACACGTCGAACTCGCCCAGCAGCGCCACGAGCGCCGCCGACGGCAACCAGCTGCGGGCCGCCAGGGTGTAGTCCGCCATCAAGGTGACGGCCAGGCCCTGCGACGAGTTGCCCGCATGCTGCCGCGGCATTCGCGAGGACCCGGCGTGGTCACCGGGATAGATCTCTTTCAGATCGAACGGGTTCACCATCGCCTGCTCCGACCCCGGTCGACCTGAGCCGACGCCAACCATCACAGGTCGAGACTGTACGCATGCGGACCCGGACGGCACGCGGAGCACCTTGAGCGCCGCCGGGCTGCCGGTGGGCCCAGGCAGCCGGCTCGAAGGCCGGGGCGGTCGGCAGGATCGGCCACCCCGCCCCCCGTAGATCGCCGCGGAACTAGTATTAAACGGGACGCATGGCGATCAGTACGGACAAGGTGGTTGGGCAGACACCATGCCGGCGGTCAGCACGGGGGCGCGGGGAATGGTGCACGAAGACCGGGTGCCGCCGGGCGGGCGCGATCGGGTCCTGCTCGGCTTCGCGCTGGGGTGCTTCGGCTGGCTGCTGCTGTACGCCACCCTGACCTACCTGGGCCGCGACACGCCGAGCCTGGCCCGCTTCACCGGCGAGATCCTCTACCTCGTCCCCATCGCCGCCTTCGTGGGCCTGAGCCGATATGCGGCGCGGCGCGCCACGGGCCGCAGCCGCACCGCCTGGCGGCTGCTGTTCATCGCGAGCCTGCTGTGGCTGGCCGGTGATCTGACCTGGGCCTATTACGTGTACACCTCGCCCGGCGCCCCACCGGTGCCGACCCTCGCCGACCTCTTCTACCTGCTGCGCTACGTGTTCACGATCCTCGGCATCGTGGTCGGCCTGGGCCTGCGGCTGCGCGGGCTGCTCGACGCGCTGCTGGTGGCCGCGGCCGGGGCGGCGATCGGCTGGCAGGTGGTCATCGCCCCGCTGGTGCCGGAGACCTGGCACGCCGCCGAGTTCGTCAACTTCCTCTACCCGCTGTTCTCGGTGATCATCGTCGCCATCCTGGGGGCGCTGCTGCTGGTCGTACCACGCCGGGTACCCGCGGCGATGATCATCGTGGGGGTGGCGTTCGGGTTCGCGGTGGTGATGGACGCGATCTACGCGTACCTCAGCGTGCTGCACCCGTACACCAGCTCGACCTGGCTCAACGTGGGCTGGCAGGTCGAGGCGGTGCTGATGTGCCTGGCCGCGCTGATGGCGGGCCG
This sequence comes from Catellatospora sp. KI3, assembly GCF_029948125.1. Classification (GTDB taxonomy): domain Bacteria; phylum Actinomycetota; class Actinomycetes; order Mycobacteriales; family Micromonosporaceae; genus Catellatospora. Next base: position 224,029 of record NZ_JASAMB010000003.1, on the reverse strand, counting down.
CCACCCGGCCGCCGAACACGAGCCGCTGGCCGCCCGCGAGGTGGCCTTCCTGCCCGCCCTGGTCGCGGTACTGATCGTCGGCAGCCTCGCCCTCGCGGACATGATCCTGGTCGGGCATGTCAGCCGGGTGACCCTGTCCGTCGCGCTGCTGCTGCTCATGGGCCTGTTCGTGCGCCAGATCGTGGCCGCCCGCGAACGCGCCCGGCTCACCGAGCAGCTGCGCACCGCCGCCATCACCGACTCGCTCACCGGCCTCTACAACCGGCGCTACTTCGAGGAGAAGCTCGCCGCCGAGACGACGGCGGACCACGGCCCGCTGAGCATCATCCTGGTCGACCTGGACCACTTCAAGAGCGTCAACGACACCTACGGCCACTCGGTCGGGGACGCCGTGCTGTCCGAGGTCGCCGACCGGCTGCGGCGTCCGCTGCGCGGCGACGACCTGCTCTGCCGGTACGGCGGTGAGGAGTTCGTCTGCCTGCTGCCGCACACCGACGGCCGGGCGGCGCTGGACCTGGCCGAACGGCTGCGCGCCGACCTGCGCGCGGCCCCGGTGGTGGTGCCCGGGGTGGCCGAACCGCTGCCGCTGACGGCCTCGTTCGGCGTCGCCTGCGCCGACCCGGCCGACCACGGCGGGCAGCTCGCCGTCGACGACGTCGTCGAAGCCGCCGACCGCGCCCTGTACGGCGCCAAGTCGCTGGGCCGCGACCGGGTGCTCGGCTGCGGACCGTTCGGGCAGGTGGACGCCGCCCCGGCGCTCGACCTCCCGCCGGCGCTGATCTGGCTGGCCGACGAGACGGACCGGATCCGCGGCGACGGGTTCCGCAGCGCCGCGATCAGCGGCTGGGCGTGGACCACGGCGGCCCGGCTCGGCCTGGACGAGGCGACCCAGCAGCGTACCGCCGCCGCCGCGCGCCTGGGCGGCCTCGCCTGCGCCGATCTCGACGGCTGCCGCCGCCACCACGACCTGACCGACGACCCCGGCACCCGAGCGGCTCCGGACCTCGGCGACGGCCGGACCAGGCCGGAGGAGACGGCGCGCCGGCTCGGCGAGCTGGCCAACCGCCCCGACCTGGTGCCGGTCCTGGCCGCCCATCACGCGCGCCACGACGGCACCGGCCACCCGCACGGCCTGGCCGGACCGGACATCCCGATCGCCGCGCGGGTCATCGCCGTCTGCGCCGCGTGGGCCGATGCCCGCAGCACGCCGTCGCCGTACCCGTCGGCCCGGAGCTCGCCCCGCCTCGTGCTCGAAGCGGGCCGGGGCACCCGGTTCGACCCTGTGGTCCTGGACGCCTTCCTCGCCCTGCTCACCGAGGGCGAGATCGCCGACCCCGGTCCCGCCTGCCGCCCGCCCGTCCCCGCCCGCTCCGGCCCCGACTGACCGCAGTCCGGGCGGGCGGAGCGTGGTGCGGGGTCACCAGGGGATGGCCCCGTCGTCCTCGAAGAACGAGCCGGTCGGGCCGCCGCACAGCCGCTCACTCGCCCTCGCGGGCCTGGTCCGCACCGCCACGCAGCTGGTGCCGACACCGCGCTGACACGGGTGCGGTCTATGTCAGAGGTCTGCCCTCCAAAACCGACGGCCTGGCGCGACGCTGTTCCTTACGATCCGCGAACGCGCCCGGCGCATCGACCGGATGTGGTCTAGCTTCGCAGGTATGAGCCGGATATTCCGCAAGCCCGCCTTCTGGGCGGTGGCCGCGGTCGTCGTTGTGGGCATGGCGTTCGGTCTGTACTGGTTCCAGCCGTGGAAGCTGCTCACCTCGCAGACGGTCAACGATGCCGTCCCGGCGGTCGTCGCTCCGACCGCGACCCCGGCCGCGACCCCGGCCCTGACGCCGGGCGAGCCGCAGCCGTCACCGGTCGCCGTGCTCGTGGCCGAGGGCGCGCTGGTCACGCACGAGCACGACACCTCCGGCACGGTCCAGTTGGTGCGGCTGCCCGATGGCCGGTACCAGGTCATCCTCCGTGACCTGGCCACCTCGGACGGCCCGGATCTGCACGTGTGGCTCACCGATCAGCAGGTACTGCCCGGCCGGGACGGCTGGCACGTCTTCGACGACGGGAAGTACGCCGACCTCGGCAAGCTCAAGGGCACACACGGAACCCAGCTCTATGACGTGCCGGCCAACGTCGACCCGGTCCGGATGCGCAGCGTCACCATCTGGTGCAAGCGGTTCAAGGTGTCCTTCGCCGCCGCGCCTCTGCAGGCGTAGCCACCGCGGCAGCCTCCAGCGGCGCGGCGGGAAGGACCTGTCCGGTGTCAGGTGGTCACTCCGGTCCGGCTCCGATGCTCCCACTGCCGCCGGACGACCCGCCGGATGGCCACGACCATGCACAGCAGTGCCGCCAGCGGTGCGGCGACCGCGCCGAACAGGTACCAGAAGAACAGGTTCGGCGGTCCGTAGGTCGCCGGTCCGGCCGGTCGCGGCGGCAGGCGCAGCACGTCGGTGGCGATCTCCACATGGGTGACGCCCGGGGGCAGGTCGAACAGCCGGGTCGGGGCCGCGCTGCCCCGGGTGAACACCTCGACCGCCCCGCCGACCTGGGCGACGAGCTGATCTGGCCCGCGCCAGCCCTGCACCGCCAGCTCGACGTCGGCCGGCAGCGGAGCGAACTCGCCGCCCGCGACGGCCCGCCCGGTGTCCGGATCGACCATCCGGACACCGCGCCCCTGCCCGGGTTCGTGGTAGCAGGTGGGACAGCCGTCGCGCCGGACCAGCGCCAGCAGGCGACCGTCGGTGCTCCAGGCCGCGCCGTCGCCGAGCCGCCAGCCCGCCAGCGGCCACTCCACGGGCCCGCCGCCGGCGACCGGGTACACCGCGAGGCGGTCGCCCTGCTGGACCGCGACGCGGGCGCCGTCGGGTGAGAGCGCCACACCGTCGGCGGTGGCCCCGTCGGGAAGCGTGATGGTGCGCGCCAGGGTGTGCGAGCGCGTGTCCCACACCTCCCACGCACGCTGACCGCCGTCGACGACGTCGGGGACGCCGACCACGATGCGGCTGCCGTCGGCCGACCACGCGACCGGCGGCAGCGGCGGGCCGACGGGCGGGGCCGCGCCGGTGGTGAGGTCCACGACGTCCTGGTTGACCGTGAGGTAGCGCCCGTCCGGGGACAGCAGCTGGGTGCGGCCGTAGCCGACCTCGTACGCCCAGGGCTGGTCCAGCGGGTCGTTGTACATGTCGAGCACCCGGTAGCGGTCGCCGTCCGCCGCGACGAACCCGGCCCGGCCCTCCTCCCACCCGCCGTGTGTGCCCGGGCCGCTGAAGACCATCGCGACCCGGCCGGGCGGGGACTGGCGTATCTCGGCGACCCAGGTCCACGTCGACGGCGCCGCGAAGCGGTCGGGCAGGCCGGGCCGCTGCCCGTGCGGCTCGCCCCACAGCGCGGTGCCGGGAGGCGCGGCGAGCACCAGCAGCGCGCCGGCGACCGCGGTGAGCGCGAGCCGCCGGAGCAGCCTCGCGCGGGGCGCGGTGCGCCAGCGCCAGGCCAGCAGGCCGAGCAGCGCCGCCAGCAGCAGCCAGCCCAGCGGCCCGCCGAGGCCGGGTCCGATAAGGTCGCGCGGCAGGTCCGGGCCTGCCGCGGGCTGGCTCGGCGCCATTCCGCCGGCGCCGAGCGCGGCGGTGAGACCCGCCACGGCCACCAGCGCGAGGCCCGCGGTGGTCAGCCGCCGGGTGCGGTTGCGGCGCCGCGCCCGCTGGAACAGATCCGCGGGTACGCGCGGCGGAGGCTGCTCGTCGGCGATGGCGTGCAGGTGCTGTCCGAGGCTCATCGCGTCACCACCGAGTTCTCGTCGTGCTGGATGCGGCCGGCCGCGGCGGCCGGGGCGGGGATGAGGTCGCCGAGTTCCGGGGCGAGTTCGCGCAGGCGGCGCAGGGCGTGCCTGGTCTGGCTCTTCACGGTCCCGACGGCGATACCGAGCGTGTGGGCCGTCTCCGTCTCGGAGCAGTCCTCGTAGAAGCGCAGCACCAGCACGGCGCGCTGGCGCGGCGTGAGCCGGCGCAGCGCCTGGGCCAGCATCACCCGCAGCTCCGGATCGCCCGGCGGCCCGGCCGGTTCGGGCGCGGCGTCGAGCAGCACCTCGCGCACCCGCCGCTGCCGGCTGCGCCACCAGGACACCGACTGGGTGTAGAGCACCCGCCGGACGTACGCCTCGGGCTGGTCCAGTCGGCGCCAGCGCACCGCGGCGCGCTCCAGCGCGGTCTGCAGCAGGTCCTCGGCGAGATGCCGATCCCCGGTGAGCAGGTACGCCGTACGCCACAGCGCGCGTGTACGGGCCCGCACGAAGTCGTCGAACCGCGCCTGCCGCTCGGGTGGCGCACCCGGGCCGGCCGGCACCCAGGCTTCATCATCTGTCACGTCGCCCCTCCATGCCCCTCACGACGCCACCGGCACGGCCCGCGGAGGGAACCCGCCGGCAGACTCGTCACGGGGTCGGAGAACACCAGGTGCGCGCCGGGAACAGGGCCCCGGCGCGCACGCTGATGGAATGCCACCGCGGCAGGTGCCGACCGGTGTCAGGCGAGCAGCTGCTGGATCCGTGTGACCATGCGGTGTACGGCCTCACGGGACTCGTCGGTGTGGTCGAGGTTGTCGAACCCGTGGTGCCCGTTGGGCACGTCGATGACCTCCACCGGCACACCGGCGCCCGCCGCGGCTGCGAGGAACCGCGCGACCGACTCCGCGATGTCGTCCGCCTCCAGCCCCACCCGGGTGAGCAGGATCGGCGCGGGGTCCGGGCCGGCCTCGCCGACAGCCTCGACCGGCCGGAACCGCGCGTCGACCGGCCATCCGGCCTTCGGCGCCAGCATGGGGTAGGTCAACGCGAGCCCGCGCAGCCAGGCCGGCTGCTTGCGCAGCCAGTCGGCGCTGAGCAGGCTGCCGCCCGAGAAGAACCACACCACGATCCGCTCGCCGTCCACGCGCGGGTCGTCCCGCACCGTCTCGACGGCGGCGGCGACGTCCTCGGCCGCGGTGGGATAGTCCAGCACGACGCCGTCGGGGCCGTTCAGCACGTACAGGCGGTGATCGACGGTGGCCGCGACGAGCCCGAGGGAGGCCAGCAGGCCGCCGTAGCCGCGGTACGCGGGCCAGTCGCGAGGGGTCGGGCGCAGGTCGGGCGGGAGCGGGCCGCCGTGCAGGATCACCACCGCGGGGAAGGGGCCGTCGCCTTCGGGCACGTACAGGTCGATCGGGCCGCTGCGCTCAGGTTCCAGTTCGGTCGGTGACAGGACGAAGGGCCGTAGATAGCCTGGAATCTCGGTCATGTCGCCCATTCTGGCGCATCGGGGCATCGCATTATTTCGCTCCGTCCCGACTCCCCCGGTCGCGAGCCGTCCATCGCCGGTTCCGCGGCGGCGTTGCTGCCTGCCGCTGCTGGATGTACGACAGCGGGTATCAGCCGGACACGGCGGGGCCTCTGCTCGGTTGACCGCCGGACGGGCGGCCGCCGACAGAAGGGAACTGGACATGCCGGGCACCGAAGTCATCGAGGAAGTCGAGGTCGTCGGAGAGGACGGCCGGACCATCGGGCTGAGCGGCGGCTATGTGGACAAGGCGATCGAGCACAGCTCCGGGCGTACCGGCAACGCGATCGCCGACGGCCGCCGCTACCTGGTCGAGGTCACCGACGGAGTGATCACCGACATCCTCATCGACTACCACCGCCAGGCCGTGCGGGAGCGCAAGGAGGTCGAGCAGGCCCGGACGCGGCAGCTCGCCGAGGACCTGGCCGCGGCAGACACCTACGGCATCGTATGGGCCGGCGACTTCCACGACCACACCACGGACCTGACCCCGGAGGACCGGACGCTGTTCGTCAAGCAGTTCCTGCGGGACGCACCGGACCTGATCGAGTCGAGTGACGCCCGCAACGAGTTCGCGTTGCTGGTCACCGACCCCAAGGGCAAGACCGGCAGCGGCGCCCGGCGGTGGCGGCTGTGCGGCCGGGTCGACCGGGTGACCTCGCGCCGGGTGTACCTGTACCTCTGGCACTACGGCCCCGGCTCCCAGCACTGAGCCGACCGGATCAGGGCACGTCCCTGGCGGCCGGACAAGTCGGCGCGGCCGAGCACTGCGATGGTGGCACGGTCCCGCCCTGGAAGGCGGGGCCGTGCCGAACAGCTGGTGTCAGGACGCCAGGCTGAAGTTGGTGCCGCCGGCGGCAACCGATCGAGGACCGGCGATGCCCGTCCGTACGATGACCGGGGTGAGACGGTCGGTGGTGGTGCCGTCGCCGAGCTGGCCCTCGGAGTTCTCCCCCCATGCCTTGATCACATGGCCGGACACGGCCACGCAGTGCCCGAGGGTGACGAGAGCGCTGCCGCTGCTGGTCGCGCAGTCGATCGCCGTCACGCCGGTCGGGCTGACGGCGTCGACCGGAGTGGGCTCGAAGCCGCTCTCTGCGCCGGTACCGAGCTGGCCGGAGGCATTGGTCCCCCACCCCTTGAGCCGGCCGTCGGTCAGCAGTGCGAGGCTGAAGAGCCCGCCTGCGGCGACGTGCTTCACGCGTACGCCGGTCAGACCGATGACGTCGCCGGGCGTCAGCTGCGGGCCGGCCGTGGTGCCGTTGCCGAGCTGGCCCAGGCCGTTGCCGCCCCACGACTTCACGGAGCCGTCACCCAGGACGGCGGCGCTGAAGTCGATGCCGGCGGCGACGGACTTCACCTTGCGACCGGTCAGGCCGGTGACGGTGACAGGGGTGAGGCGCTCGGTCGTGGTGCCGTCGCCCAACTGGCCGCTGTCGTTGTTGCCCCAGGATCTCACGGACCCGTCGGCGAGCACGGCGAGGCTGAAGTCGAAGCCGGCGGCGATCGCCTTCACCTTGAGGCCGGCCAGGCCGGTGACGGTGACAGGGGTGAGGCGCTCCGTCGTGGTGCCGTCGCCGAGCTGGCCGTGGGAGTTGCTGCCCCAGGATCTGACCGAGCCGTCAGCCAGCAGCGCCAGCCCGAACTGCCCGCCTGCGGCGATGGTCTTCACCCCGGCCAGACCCGCGACATTGCCCGCGGTGAGATGCTCGACCTTCGTGCCGTCGCCGAGCTCGCCATGGCTGTTGTGGCCCCACGACCGGACAGATCCGTCGGCCAGCAGCGCCAGGCCGAATTGCTCACCCGCGGACACAGCGCGCACGGTGTCGGTCCCCGCCACCGTGACCGCGGTCAGCCGCGAGGTCGTGGTGGCGTCACCGAGCTGGCCTTCGAGGTTGCGCCCCCAGGCTGCGGCCGAGTGAGCCCCTCCCACGCCGTGGTCGGCGTCGTCGGCGCCCGCCGACGCGGGCATGGCCGGTAGGGTCAGGGCGACCGGCAGCGCCAGCAGCGCCATTGACACGGTGGCCGCGCGTCGGCGCAGCACTATCGACAGTGGTTGCATGATTCCCCCGAAGTGTGGACGGTCGCAGCTCGGCCCATCGCCGTTTGCGACACGGGCGTTTTCCCAGCTCACGGCTGTGGACCCGTTATACCGCAGGGATGTGGCCGGGCCGCTGACCGACGCGTCAGCCTCTTCGAACGCCCGCTCGCGGGCAGGGCTCTCGCAGCCGAGGTCCCGCGGCGAGGAAGATCCGCTTGTCGCGGTAGCTGCCGATCCGCTGGACGGGGTTGTCGGCGCTGACCCGGGCCAGTCCCCTGGCGGCACGTGGCGGTTCGTCGCCAGCGCTCAGCAGCGCGACGTCGCCTTCGCCGACACCGCGTACACGGCGATCAACGCCACGCCCTGACCTGGTGTCGCCGTCACGGGTGGTCGTCGGCCGTTTCTGACGAGCCGCCCGGTTCGGCCCGGCCGGCGATCGCGGCCTGGATGCGGCGCTGCGTACGCAGGGCCTTCTTCGCCGCGACGCTGACCCAGCCGTCGAACTCGGTGCGGCCCTGGTCCTGCGCCATCAGCCGCTGCAGCGTCGGCACCACGCTCTCGTCACCGGTCGAACCGAGCGCGATGGCCGCCCAGTACCGCAGATCCGCGTCCTCGTCGTCGGCCATCGCGACCAGCCTCGGGATGATCTCAGGGGTGAACTTCGCCAGCGCGCTGGCTACGTAGCCGATCCGGGTGAACCCCCGGAACTCGAACGCCTCCCACAGCGCCGTCAGCGCCTGCTCGCCGCCGATCGAGGCCAGCGCGTCGGCGGCGCGCTCGCGCAGCCACTCGGGCTCCGACCACAGCAGCGGCACCAGCGCGGGCACCGCCGACTCGTCGCCGATACGGCCCAGCGCGCGTACGGCCTGCTCCTGGCCCATCCAGTCGCCGCGTTCCAGCAGCGTCAGCAGGCCGGGCACGGCGGCGGGCAGCTTCAGCGCGGCGCAGCCCATCGCCGCCCAGGCCTGGCAGTTGTAGCGGGTGTCGACCAGCGCGGCGAGCAGCGGTTCGGCAAGCGACGCGTCGACGAACACCTCGGCCTGGTTCATCGCCCGGCTGTAGAGCGAGCGGTGGAAGTCCGGGTAGTCGCGGGTGAGCAGGCGCAGCGCGGCCAGCGCGGATTCGTCGCCCTCCCGCGCGCGGTCGAGGAGCCGGTACAGGTGCTGCTCGCGCGTGTCGAGGTCGCCGTCCTTGAGAGCGCGCTGATCGGGGTTCACCCGGCAACGGTAGTCCCCGCGTCGGGGCCGCCCGCGATCACGTACGACCTTTCCCGGCAGATCTTGCCGGCGCCGTTCGCCAGGCCGGATGACCAGGTGGGACGGCCGCGTCGCTGGATCGGCGGCACCCGGTCCGCGACACTTCAGGAGCTGGGGCGACGGAGGAGGGCACCGATGGCCGGGCGCCGGGTCCTGATCTCGGGTGCGGGCATCGCCGGTCCCGCGCTGGCCTACTGGCTGCACGAGTACGGGATGAGCCCGGTCGTCGTGGAGCGCCACGGCGGTATCCGCCCCGGCGGTCAGACCGTCGACCTGCGCGGGGCGGGACGCACCGTCGCCTGGCGGATGGGCATCGAGGAGGCGGTGCGGTCCGCCTCCACCGGTGAGGACGGGGTCGCTTTCGTCGACGCGCGCGACCGCGTCAAGGCGGCGTTCGCGGCGGCGGCGTTCGGCGGGGAGGGCTTCGTCGCCGAGCTGGAGATCCTGCGCGGCGAGCTGGCCCGGCTGCTGTACGACCGCACCCGCCGGCACACCGAGTACCTCTTCGGCGACCGCATCACCGCCGTCGACGACCGGGAGGACGAGGTCCGGGTCTCGTTCGCGCACGGCCCCGCACGCTCCTTCGATCTGGTCGTCGCGGCCGACGGCATCGGCTCCAGCACTCGCGGGCTGGTGTTCGGCGCCGAGGCGCGGGTGGTGCCGCTCGGTCTGTACACCTCGTACCTGACCATCCCGCGCGCCGCCTCCGACGGCTCGTGGGCGCGCTGGCACAACGCGCCGGGCGGCCGGGTCGTCGTGCTGCGCCCGGACAACCTCGGCACGACCCGGGCCCTGATGTCGTTCCTGTGCCCGCCCCGCGGCTACGAGCGGCTGCCCGCCGATGAGCAGAAGGCGCTGCTGCGCCGGGTCTTCGCGGGCGTCGGCTGGGAGGCCCCGCGGGTGCTGGACGCACTCGGCGGTGCCGAGGAGTTCTACTGCGAACTGGTCGGGCAGGTGCACGCGCCGCGCTGGAGCAGGGGCCGGGTCGCCCTGCTCGGCGACGCGGGCTACTGCGCCTCACCCATCAGCGGCATGGGCACCAGCCTGGCGCTGGTCGGGGCGTACGTGCTGGCCGGCGAGCTCGCCACGCGCACCGGGCACCGCGACGCGCTGCGGGCGTACGAGCGGGTCATGCGCCCGTACGTGGCCCAGGCCCAGCACCTGCCGCCGTTCACGCCGCGGCTCGCCCACCCCCGCAGCCGCCTGGGCATCGGGGTGCTCAACGCGCTGCTGGCCACGGCCGCGAAGCCGACCGTGCAGCGCCTCGCCAAGCGCGTGCTGCCGGCACCGGCCGACCGGATCATCCTGCCGGACTACCACGGCTCGGCGGCGGCCTGACCTGTCCCGGCCCGGCGACTGGCGGCGACGCCGCGACCCTTCAGAGCTGCTCGGCGTCGGCTCGTCCGCGCGCGGCGAGGATGTCCGGGACGTGCGTCTCGGCCCACTGCCGTACGGCACGCAGTGGCACCAGCAGGGAGCGGCCGAGCCGGGTCAGGGCGTACTCGACGTGCGGCGGATTGCCGCCGAGGTCGGTACGGACGAGCAGGCCGTCGGTCTCCATGGCGCGCAGCGTCTCGGTGAGGGCCTTGGGGGTGATGCCGCGGATGTGTGCTTTGAGCTCGGTGAACCGCATCGGTCCGGCCTCCAGCGCGTTGACGACGAACACCGTCCAGCGCGCGCCGATGCGGTGCAGCACGGTGCGGCTGGGGCACGTCGCCGCCATGACGTTGTACGCCTTGCCCATGGAGATCCTTCCGGTAGCGTTGAAGATACCGGTAGCAAATGTATACCGTCGTGGTCATGAGCGAGAACATCAACGGCAAGCGGATCCTGGTCGTCGGCGGGGCACGCGGTATCGGCGCCGAGATCGTCCGGCGCGCCGGGTCGGCCGGCGCCGACGTCGTCGTCGCCGCCCGGTCCGGCCCCGGAGTCCGGATCGACGTCACCGACGAGAGCACGATCGCGCACGCCGCGCAGTCGTCCGGCGCCTTCGACCACGTGATCTCCACCGCGTCGGCGCACCATGACGTACCGGTGCCCGACCTGGAGCACGACCGGATCCAGGCCGCGTTCTCCACCAAGGTCGTCGGCCCGCTGCTGCTGTGCAAGCACTTCGCCCCCCGGATGCCCGCCGGTGGATCGTTCCTGTTCTTCTCCGGGGTCGTGGGCTGGCAGCCCAAGCCCGGCACCGTCGTCAAGGGCACCGCGAACGCCGCCCTGGCCGCGCTGGTCACGCATCTGGCCGTCGAGCTCGCGCCGCTGCGGGTCAACGCCATCGCGCCCGGTATCACCGACTCCGGCACCTGGGACCGCCTTCCCGACGAACGCCGCCGAGCCTTGTACGACAGTGCCGCCGCGGCCTCCCTCGCGGGCCGGGTCGGGACGCTCGACGACGTCACCGACACCGCCCTGTGGCTGCTGGGCGCGGGATGGGTGACCGGCGAGACCGTCCATGTCGACGGCGGCGCCCGGCACCGCTGATCCAGCGCCCGGCCAGGCCGGCGCGGGCCGGCGCCGTCCAGGCGCCGGCCCGCGGTCGACCGTCAGCTCAGCGAGAGCGTGAGCACGCCGCTGGTGCCGCGCACCGCGTCGACGACGATCGTGTACGTCCCGGTCGAGGGCAGCGGCTCCGGCTCGATCCCGCCCTGCCCGCCGATCACGCAGCCCGTGGCGACCAGGTCGCCGCCCGGAGCACGCAGCTCCAGCGGCGAGCACTGGTCGGCCAGCGTGGAGTCGGTGACGGTCAGCCGCACCGAAGTGCCGGCGGTGCCCGAGAACCGGAATACCAGCACCGCTCCCGGCTGCCGGACCGTCGCCGTCGTCGGCGGCCCGCCGGGCGTCAGCGTCGCGACCTCGTCGGCCGCGGCGTACAGCCGCAGCCGGGCGCTGCCCAGGGTGCGCTCGATCGGATCGACCCGGATCGTGTACGTGCCGTCGGCGGGCAGGACGAAGCCGTCGACGTACCCCGACCCGCTGATCACGCAGCCGGAGTTCAGCGTGGCGCCGGACGGGCCGACCAGCTCCAGCGGCGCGCACTGGTCCGCCAGGTCGCTGCTGGGCACGTCCAGGTAGACGCGCTGGCCCGCCCGGCCCGCGAACGTGTACCGGGCGATCGAGCCCGGCACGTCGATCGTGACGGACACCGGGTCGCCGTTGGGGGTGATCGTGCCGGTGACGTCGGCGGCGGCGTACACCCGCATGGTCGCGGTCCCGGTGACGTCCGCCCTCCCCTCGACCTTCAGGGTGTACGTGCCGTCCTTGGTGAGCGCGGTCCGTTCGATCCGGCCGGCGCCGCCGATGTTGCAGCCGCTGCTGATCTCGCTGCCCGTGGGGTCGAGCAGCCGGTACGGCGCGCACCAGTCGGGCAGGGCCGGGGCGGCGATGTCGACGTAGACGGCGTCTCCGGCGCGGCCGGTGAAGGTCAGTCCTGCGCCGCCCGCGGCGACCGTCCCGGACGCGACCGGCTTGGCCGCGATCGGCGGCGGTGGCGGCGGCGCGACCAGTTCCGTGGTGGCGCCGCTGACGGCGAACTCCGGCCGTCCGGTGACCGCGACGTCGAACACGCATTCGGCGAACTGCTGCGCGCTAACGATGCCCGCCCAGCGGCAGACCGCCTCCGCCTGGGCGCGACGCTCGGCGCTGAGGTCGACCGGCCTGTCCGGGAAGGTGCGGTCGGTGAACGTCTGCGTGCTCTGGCCGGTGTCGTAGGTGAACAGGGACCCGTCCTGGGTGATCCGCCAGCTGTCCGCGTACGCGGGGTAGAGCTGCTCGAACGGCACCGGCTGGGTCAGCGCGGCGCCGGTCGGCGGGGCGATGTCGTCGGCGGGGTCGCCGTCGAAGTCGCCGAGCAGCCCCCGCACCTTGCCGGCCCGGGACGGGGCGAGCTTCACGATGAGCCGGTACCCGTAGGAGCCGATCTGGTCCACGGCCGCCCGGGAGGAGTCGGGCCAGCTCAGGTCGTAGCCGTCGGCGGGGCCGGTGTCGGACTCCCGCCTGGTCAGGGTGCCCCCGCCCGGCAGCGCCCGCTCGCCCCGCGCCACGTCGACGAGCTCACCGTCGACGTGGACGCGGGTCCGGCCGCCGGTGAGGGTGAGCGCGACCCGGTGGTCGCCGAGACCGAACGCGACGGCGGTGTTGACCGACGCGGTGCGCCAGTCCCCCAGCGGCGACTGCCGGGCCTGCACCTCCAGCCGGTCCCCCGACACCGAGCGGACCAGCGTGAACTCGCCCACGGCCTGCAGGTCGTAGTAGGCGTGGTCGAACGTGACCAGGTGCGGATCGCCGTTGGTGCTGCCGCAGCCGCTGCTGCTCAGGCCCTCGCACATCGTCTTGGGCCCCTTGGGCGGCGGAGTCTTCTTCGGCGGCTTCTTGTCGCAGTCGGCCATGCTCTTGGGCAGCTTCTTGCCGAGGTACTCGCTGCGCTGGGTGAGGTTCTTGTTCTTGCGGTAGACGTTCTCGCGCAGCGTCGCGCTGGCCTCGGCCTTGGACAGGCCGGTGTCGCCGCAGTCGCCCTGCGGCACCCGGTCACGGGAGACGTCGTCGGCGTGGTTGAGCTCGTGGTACAGCGCCGCGCAGGGGTCGCGCTCGACCCCGTCGCCGTACGGCTCGGTCGACAGCGGATCCCAGATGATGGTGGAGGTGCCCGCGCCCTCGGGGCTGGCCGGGGTCTCGAAGGTCTTCGACTCCCCCGTGACCGGGTAGATCCGCACCAGCGGCGTGTCCGGGTCCTTCAACCGGGGCAGCAGCCCGGACGGGTCGCCGCCCGGCTTCTCGAACTCGGCCATGCACTCGGCGACCTTCGCCGGGAAGTCCACCTTCTTGATCGGGACGCCGCGCGACGGGTCGACGGTGTAGCGGACCAGCGGGCGGCTGCCCGTCGGGGTCATCGCGGCCTGCGCCGCCCGGTCGTCCAGCCCGACGGTCGCCACCAGCGCGACGAGCAGCAGCAGAGCCGCCGGCGCGCGCCGCCGCCTGACGAGGACGAAGACGAGCACGCCCGCCACCGCCAGGGCCGCGACCGCGGCCAGGACCCACAGCCACGGGAACGTGCCGACCGGCTCGCCCACGGTGAACGCGACGGCGGCGGCCTCCGCCGCGCCCGCACACGGTTCGACCGCGCCGCCCAGCACCGGCACCGCGTACCCCATCGTGACCTCGTACCGGCCCGGCGCGCCGACCGGCCACAGCGCGCTCACGCCGCCGCCGCCGGCGGTGGCCGCCACGGCGGGCAGGACGACGCCGCCGCCGGCCGTACCCTCGTGCACCCGCAGGCTCACCAGGCTGACCTGCGCCGACGCGCCCGGCTCGACCAGTCTGGTACCGCGGATGACGGCCGAGCCGAGTCCGTCGGGGTAGAACACCCGGCCGAGGGCCGGGGAGAGTTCCTGGCCGTCGCGGCGTACCGAGGTGATCTGGACCGTGCCGTCGGGCTCGGCGGCCAGCCCGCAAGCCGAGCCGGACGCGTTGGTCACGGTCAGGGACAGCAGAATCGGCTCACCCTGCGCGTAGCTCGCCGCGGCGGTGTGGACGGCGAGTCCGATACCGCCGTCAGCGGCCGCCGCGGACGCGGCGGGCCACACCCCGGCAGCCAGCGCCAGTACAGCCGCACCGGTCGCCCATCTCACGATCGCTCTCATGGCGGCACTGTATGGAGCACCCGGTCCCGATTTCTCCGCACTGTCGCGCACCCGTCGGCAACCGTCCGATCGACCGGGCCGGTCCCCGGAAGGCGGCTGGGCGGGCCGGTGCCCGGCTCAGCGCAGGCGGCGACGGCCGAGCTCCAGCTGGGCGCGCATGACCTGGCGCGGGCGGAGGGGGGTGACGGCCAGCGGGTGAGCCGCGCCCGCGCGTAGGCCGTCGAGGGTGATGGCGAGGTAGCGGCGCCATGCGTCCGGGTCGACGGCGTGGGTGGCCTCGCTGATGCGGGACTGGGCCCAGACGATGAAGGCGAGGTCCGCGGCGGTGAGGTCGGGCCGCAGGGTTCCCTCCGCCTGGGCTCGCTCGATGATGCGGCCGCCGAGGTCGTAGGCGCGTTTGCGGGCGGCTTCGATGCCGGGTGCGTGCGGGAAGCGCATCGAGGCGATGTCGTTGAAGGCGAGGTCGCCGGCCTGCAGCTCGCAGGTGCGCTCCAGGAAGAAGGCCAGCCCGTCCCAGGCTGATTCCATCGCCACGGCCGCTTCGGCGGCTTTGATCCAGGCCCGCTTCTTGTCGGCGATGACGACGGCTACCAGGTCCATCCGGGTCGGGAAGTGGCGGTAGAGCGTGCCGATGGACACCTCGGCACGGCGGGCGATGCCCTCCAGGGTGGCGTTGAGGCCCTCCTCCGCGAATGCGGCCTTGGCCGCGGTCAGTAATGCCGTCCGGTTTCGGCGCGCGTCTTTGCGAAGCGGCGGCGGCTTGCGTGGCGTCACCCGCCAAGCATACAACCGGAGGGGGTCCTCATATTCTTGCGATAACTTGAGGGCTGCCTCGACTTAAAGGCGAAAAGTGCTGCCCCGGTGGGTTGTGTGGCACCACCGAACCGGCTTAGCCTTCTGGCAATTCGTTAACCATCGGTTTCTCGAATCTCACTTGAGTTCTGGCGGAGGGCAGCGCTATGTCACGGTACGAATGGGATCAGACCCACGCGGGGATCAGCGAGCTCAAAGCGGCGGTGGCGGCAACCCGCCTGGAAGTCGTCAAGCACGAGATGTACACCCGGCTGGACTCGCACGCCGCCATCGTGACCTTCATGGAGCACCACGTCTACGCGGTGTGGGACTTCATGTCGCTGCTGAAGTCGTTGCAGCGCAGCCTGACCTGCGTGGACGTGCCGTGGGTCCCGGCTGGGCCGACGTCGAGCCGCCGCCTGATCAACGACATCGTGCTGGTGGAGGAGAGTGACGAGCTGGGTGGCGGGTTCATCAGCCACTTCGAGCTGTACCTCCAGGGCATGGCGCAGGCCGGTGCCGACACCTCGGTCATCGAGCGGTTCATCGACCTGATCCGCTCCGGCACGCCGGTGTCCGAGGCGTTGGCGGCGGTCGCGGTCCCGGCCCCGTCTGCCGAGTTCGTGAACAGCACGTTCGCGTTCATCCAGACCCTGCCGCTGCACTGCCAGGCCGCCGCGTTCGCGTTCGGCCGCGAGGACCTCATCCCCGAGATGTTCCAGCAGGTCGTCGACGTCAACGAGAACGTCGGCAACCTCGGCCTCTTCGTCGACTACCTGCGCCGCCACATCCAGGTCGACGACGAGGAGCACACCCCGATGGCGATGCAGATGCTGGCCGACCTGTGCGGTGACGACCAGCAGAAGTGGCAGGAGTGCGCGACGGCCGTCACCTCGACGCTCAACGCTCGCGTGCGGCTGTGGGACGGGATCACCGCGGCGATCAAGGCGTAGACGCCGGCCCTCGTCCGTCGATACGGGCACCACCGTGCCCGGCCCCGCTGAGGTCCCGGCAACCCGCGGACCCGAATCGGATCCGGTCAGCTCCCGGTACGCCAAAGCGGCCGGGAGCTGAACTGACCGCAGGTGCGCTCGCAGATCGCTGTTACGGGGTCATGATCGCTTTGCCGATCTCCGCCTGGCACACTTCCGCCGAGTACGCCATGAGCGCCCCGGCCTGCGCATCGCGGAAGTGCCTCTGGATCGGGGAGTTCTTGAGGTACCCCGACCCGCCGCCGACCTTCACGCCCAGCGCCGCCACGTCCTTGGCCACCTCGTTGGCCAGCAGCTTGGCCTCGAGCGAGCTCGGGTTGGCCAGCGGTGAACGCTGATCAGCCAGCCAAGCCGTGTGCGCGGCCAGCAACGTCGCGGCTCGCAGGCGTACGTGCTCGGTCGCGGCGGCGAACTGCACCCACTGCATGTCAGCCAGGGGCTGTCCCGTGGTCGGGATGACCCGACCGGCGGCGTGCTGCCGCAGCGCGGCCAGCGCCGCCTCCGCGACACCGATAGACAGGAACGGCAGCCCGATGGGGATCGGGTTCGGCTCCTCGGTGAACCTCGTGCACCTGCGGTCCTCGGGAAGCACGGTGCCCTCGAAGGTGATGAGCTGGCTGCGGGTGGCGCGCAGCCCGACGCTGTCCCAGATGGGGACCAGCTTGAGCGTGTCGTCGGGGGTGATGCCGAAGAACGCGGGCGCGTCGTCGACCAGCGCGTTGACGAGCAGATAGTCCGCGATCTCGCACCCTGACACGAACCGCTTCGCCCCGTCGAGCACGAACCCGCCGTCGGTGGGCCGGGCGGTCTGCAGCGGCATGAGGAACAGGTTCCCGCTCGTCGGCTCGGACAGTGCGTTCGCGAAGCGCTTGCCGCCCGCCAGTTCCCGCGCGAAGAACCCGGCGTTGTCCTCGCCGCTCATGTGCACCAGGCCGTAGGCCGCGCCCAGGTGCATCAGCCAGATCGTCGCCGTCGACGGGCACGCGCTCGCGATCGTCGCCAGCACCCTGCCGAACGTCACCCAGGACAGGCCCTGGCCGCCGTGGTTGTGCGGCAGCCACGCCATGTCGAAGCCCGCTTCGTGCAGCCGACGGAGGTTCACCGTCGGCAGCTGCGCCGTCTCGTCGAACTCGGCCGCCCGCTGCGCGAACTCCCCGGCCAGTTCGGCGGCTTGCTCGACCCAGGACACCTCATGAGCCGGCGGATCCAACGGTGAAACTGGCGCGGTCTGCATATAGACATCCAAGCATGCCGCGTATCGCTCCGACAGCTTCATGCGGCAGTGACGGGATTCCGTCGGGCGGGGCTGCTCGGCATCGCGGAGCCGGTGGGACGCGGCATGATGTCCGCGCCCCACCGGCATGTCGGTGTCAGCCGGGGAAGGCGTCCGGATCGACGGCACTCGACGACGCGTTGCCGCCGACGACCTTCTTCAGGCTGATCGTCCAGATGGTGTACTGGCCTCCGCTGGTGCTGTACTTCAGCGGATCGTCGAACCTGGCGAAGGCGCACTGCTGCGTGAAGGCCTTGGCCTTCGCGTCCCAGTCCTTGCCGCTGGTGTAGAACACCGAGTAGGTGCCGTTGGGCACGCCCCTGACCGTGTAACTTCCCGACCCGCGCACGTACACGCTCACGCTGGGGCTCTTGCTGCCGGACCTCACCAGGCTGATCACGGCGTCACTGGACGCGTTCGTGACCTTCAGTTCACCCGGTCCGCGCGAGGACAGCTTCTTGACCATCGTCCCGTTGGTGAGCCTGCGGTTGGCCAGTTGCGTCCTGCCCGGCAGTGACTTGCCGAACTGGAACGTCGGGTCGGCCTTGGCGAGCGTGTCAGCCGCCGCACGCAGGTCGGCGACCGCCGGAGACTGGCTCAGCGCGGCGAGCGCGGCCGACCCCGCGCACAGCGAGCCGCCGCCCTTCGCCTGGAACGCCAAGGTGTCCAGCGCACGCAGCAGCGACGCGTGGCCGGATGTCGCCGACGGCGGCACCACCGCTGCCATGAGCCGGGTGCGGACGGCTGCCGCGGTCTTGGACAGGGCGTCGCTGGCCGCTCGGACGGCCCCGCTGGTACGTGCGGGCGCGAAGCCCGCCACGGCGGTGCGCAGTTCGGCGTCGGCGGCGGCGAGCAGCTGCTGGTACTCAGGCGCGGTCAGTGGCGCGGCCGGCGACGTCGACGCCGCGACGGCGATGGGAATGGTCGGCAGGTCCGAATCGGACCCGGTCCCGCAGGCGATCAGCGTGCAGGCGGCTGATACCAGCGCGACGACCCGGACGGCGAGGTGGGGTGCACGGGTGGGCAAAGACGGACTCCTTCGGCGCGAGGCGGCGGACTGCCGCAGGAGGGGCACGAGCCATGCTGCGGCGATCGTCGACGGGAGCCGAAGCAATACCTCATCGCGCTACCGAGGCCCCCGCCGTCGCACACCGTATCGTGCGTCGCCGATGTCCTGCTGCCCGGTTTCACGCCGGTGCGCGACGTGAACAGGTCAGGTGCCGCCGCGCGGATGATCGCGTCGCAGAAACCGGCGCAGGTCCGCCGGGAGGCTTCGAAGACCTCGCTCAGCCAAGCGGCCGCCAACGCCGCGATCGGCTACTGCCGGGTGTTCATGAGGTCGTTGAACCGGGTCGTCACGCCGACTTCGTCCGGACGTTGCGCGTCGCGGCGCTGCCGCGCCCGTTCGACGAGGATCTCCACCTCGTCGGTCTCCAGTACTCGCATGGTCTCGGCGAGGTACTCGGCCAGCGGCATGGCGCGAGCGTCGGTGAGGTTGACATCCATCAGCGCGGTCTGGGTGTACGGCGGTGCGATCTCCAGGACCTCGATCGAGCTGCCCTGGAGCCGGTAGCGCAGCGAAAGGGTGTAGGAGTGCAGCGCCGCCTTGGTCGCGGAGTAGATGGACGACGACGCCAGCGGCGCGTAGCCGAGCATCGAGGAGACGATGACGATGGTCGCCGCCGGTTGCCGGTGCAGGTGGTCGATCAGTGCTGAGACCAGGCGGATCGGCCCGAGCAGGTTGGTGGCGACGGTGGCGGTCAGCAGGCCGTCGTCGACGGGCCGGCCGGGGTCGTCGCCGGACATGATGCCGGCGTTGCTGATGACGACGTTGAGCGCGGGATGGTCGGCGAGCACCTGCGCGGTCACGCGTTGGATGCTTGCCGCGTCGGACACGTCCATGGTCACGGTGCTCATGCCGGGGCAGCCTGCGGCGACCTCGTCGAGCAGCGCGGCCCGGCGGCCGGCGATGATGACCTGGTTGCCTCGGCGGTGCAGCTCCTCGGCCAGGCCGCGGCCGATGCCGGAGCCGCCGCCGGTGATCAGGATGGTGTTGCCGGTCAGTTCCATGGGCTGTCCTGCCGGGTGAATGCCGTGTACTGGGCGCGCACGTAGTCCTCGAAGGTGGTGGGTGGCCGCCGCAGCAGCCAGGTCAGCACGTTGGGGTTGCCCACGAAGTCGTGGCTGCTGTAGCGGGCGGTGATCGCGCGGAGCACTCGGACCTGGTGGGCGACCTGCCGCGGGTCGGTGTCGCCGACCCATGCCCTGAGGTAGGTGTCGGCGTCGATCTCGCGGACCTCGATGGGCCGGCCGAGCACCCGGCTCATGATCTCGGCTAGTTCGTGGGCGGTGTAGCGGCCCGGCCCCACCAGTTCGTAGGTGGCGCCGGCGTGCCGCGCGCCGTCGGTCAGCACGGCGTGCGCCACGTCGGTGACGTCGCCGAGGTCGACCAGTGACTGGCGGCGCTCCAGTGACCAGGACAGTTCGAAGACGCCGCGCTCGAAGACCGGTCGGAGCTTGAGCGGGAGCATGTAGTTGGACGGCTGGAGGATGGTGAACTCCAGCCCGGAGGACAGCAGGTGCTCCTCGACGTCGCGTTTGATCTCGTGCTGGACCAGGTCGGTGGTGATCGCGTGCAGCACCGAGCTGAACACGAAGTGGGGTACGCCTTCGGCGCGGGCCGCGTCGACCAGGGCCATGCCCATGTCCCGTTCACGGGGGTGCAGCGTCGGTCCGATGTGGTAGATCTTCTCGACGCCTTTGACGGCTCCGGCCAGGATCTCCGGTTCGGTGATGTCGCCGACGACCACGTCGGTGACGCCCAGTGCGCGCAGCCGCCCGGCGGAGCGTTCGGTCTGGACGCAGGCGCGGACGGACAGGCCCGACGCGAGCAGTTTCGGTACGAGCAGCCGCCCCTGGTTGCCGTTCGCCGCGGTGACGAGGATCAACGGTTCGTCCCTTCCGGTCTGACGCGGTCGCCGGCGATCCACACCCCGCGGATGGCGCGGGTGGCGGCGATGTCGCGGGTCGGGTCGCCGTCGATGAGGACGACGTCGGCCCTGCTGCCGGGGGAGATCGTGCCGCGGTCGGTCAGCGCGAAGGTGTCCGCGGCGAGCGAGGTCGCGCCGCGCAGCGCCTGCGCGGGGGTCAGTCCGGCGGCGACGAGGCGGGCGAGTTCGTCGTGCAGCGACTGCCCGTACGGCGGCTGGAAGGGCGAGTCGTGGTTGCTGTTCGCGTCGGTGCCCACCAGGATCGCCCTCCCGGCTGCCGCGAACGCCGCCACGACCGATTCCGCGTGGTGGTATCTCATGCGCAGGCCGGGCACGACCAGGGAGAGCAGCCGCATGGGCAGCCGGCCGCCGATGGTGTGCACGACGCCGTCCATCATCGCCAGGGTCGGGATGACGGCGACGTCGCTTTCGGCGATCCGGTGCCGCAGGCTGTCGTCCAGGGTGCCGGCCACCGGGGTGTGGGTGACGATGTCGACGCCTGCGGTCAGCGCGGTGCGCAGGGTGTCGATGCTGACCACGTGGGCCACGGTGCATAGGCCCGCGGCGTGGGCGGCGGTGACCAGCGCCGCGACGGTGTCGGCGGGCAGCGGCTTGGACCCGGGGATCTTCGGGTCCTCGACGATGATTTTCAGGTAGTCGGAGCGTTCGGCGACCCGGTCGGCGACGAAGCGGGCGGCGTCGCCGGGTCCGGTGACGCCGGTGGAGGCGGGGAAGCCCATCTTCGTGATGAACATGGAGCCTGGGCCGCTGGCGACCCGGCCGGCGGTCTTGAGGGTCGGCAGGCCGGGGCGGTCTTTGAGACTCATCGTCGCGTCGAGGTGCGCCGCGCCCATGTCCAGTACGGTCGTCACGCCCCATTGGGCCATGGCGCGCAGCTGGGCGGCGTCGTCGATGTGGGCGTGGGTGTCGATGAAGCCGGGCAGCAGGGCTCCGCCGCGGCCGTCGACGTGTTCGGCTGCCCGCGGCGCGGGGCCGGCGCCGATGAGCCCGTCGTGCAGCAGCACGGTGGTCGGGGCGCCGAGCTGTGCTCCGTCGAAGACCCGGACGTTGCTGATGACCGTGGCTGGCATGTCCTGGCGCTCGCTTTCTGCTCCGGGCGGGGTCACGCGGCTGCGGACGCGGCGTGGGCACGGCGCTGGTACGCCGCCCGCAGGTCCGGTACGAGCGCCGCGGCAGCGGCCGGTGCGGCGTGGTCGCGGCGCAGGTTGAGGATGTTGCCGGCTCGCATCTCGGCGGGGACGTCCTCGCCGCGGGGTGCGATGAGGGCGTGGAAGTGCGGGTAGGCCTCCCCGAAGACCATCAGGTAGGTCGCCGGGGCGCCGGTGACCTCGGTGACCGCCGCGACGACGTCCTGGGTGCGCTGGGCGAAGGTGGCCAGTTCTGCCTGGTCGAGGCCGGTGATGCGTTCGGCGTGGCGGCGTACCCGAAGGATGAGCCAGCCCGGTACGTCGTATCCGGCCACGACCTCGGCCGCCCACAGCTGGTCGCGGAACACGACCGAGTTCTCGTCGGCGGTCTCCTGGGTGCACATGAGGCAGTCAGCCATGGACGTTCCTTCGGTTGCTGGTGGTGAGCGGGGTCGTCGAGGCGCTGTCGAGCCTGCGGCAGGTGGCTGGGCAGCGCCTCGACGTCGTCGGCGGTGGCTCCGGCGCGACGGGTGCGGGCACCGGGTGGGTCAGTGGAACACTTCGACGGTGGCGTCGGCGGGGATGTCGTCGTTGACGCGGTCGCGGTCGTTGATGTCGCGCCAGATCTCGTAGCCGTGCTCGCGGCAGATCTTGCCGTCGCGCATCTTGAACGCGTGCAGCAGCCGGATGCTGACGGTGGTGCCCACCGGGAACGGGGCGTTGCGGAATCCGTCGCCGGTGATGGTCCATTCGAAGATGCTGTCGTCGAACACCCACTCCTCGGTCGCGAACCGGTGCAGGTTCGTGATCTTGTGGATGTTCATCGAGCTGAAGATCTTCAGGTACTCCTGCTTGACCTCCTCCACGTCCCGCAGCACCAGGCCGCGGGCCGGGACCTCCCACACGATGTCGTCGGTGTAGACGGAGATGGCCTTGTCGATGCTCTCGACGTTCTCGTTGTGGAAGTGCACGTCGACGGCCGCGAGGTTGGCGGCGATGATCTCGTCGCGGGTCAGATCTGCTGGGGAGCTCATGCGGGGTCTCCTAATGGACGGTGTGCGGTATGCCGTGGCTCGGGCCCACGGTCGGCCGGCGTACAGGTCCTGCTTAGCGCACCTTTCGCGCCGTCGGCGGCGAAGTGCGCCCGGCGCCGAGCGGCTGGTTCGTTACAGCGAGGCTACGTGCTATATGTGATAACAGCAATAGCCGGACGGTGCCCGCCTCCGGCTGGGCGTCAGCGGACGTCGAGCGCGGCGGCGATGATGCTGTCGGCGTCGATGCGGTGGTAGCGGTACACCTGCTCCAGGTCACCGGACTGGCCGAAGCGCGTCACGCCCAGGTGGTGCGCCCGGACCCGGTGGACGCCGGCCAGGAACGCCAGCGTGTGCGGGTGCCCGTCCAGCACGGTGACCAGCGGCGCCGCCCGCTCGGCGGGCAGCGCGGCGTCCAGGATCCAGCTCGGGGCGTCGAGGCGGCCGGAGCGGGCCTGCACCGCCTCGAACAGCAGTCCGGCACTGGTCACGCAGACCACGTCGGCGGCGACGCCCGCGGCGGCCAACCGGTCGGCCGCCGTCAGCGCCTCGGGCATCAGCGCACCCATCGCCGCGATGGTGACGTCGGGCTTGGCCTGGCAGCGGCGCCACAGGTAGGCGCCGGCGACGACCTGGCGGCGGCGGTGCTCACGCGCCGCCGGGTCGCCCGGCACGCCCGCCAGGGCCTGCTCGACCGGGCGCGACGACAGCCGCAGGTAGGCGCTGCGCCCGTCCGGCCGGCCGAGCTGCGCCAGGCAGGCCAGCAGCGTCCACTCCAGATCCAGCGCGAAGGCCGGTTCGTAGCTGACGCAGCCGGGCTGCTCCAGCCCGATCGACGGCGTCTTGATGGACTGGTGGGCGCCGCCCTCGGCGGCGAGCGTCACCCCGGCCGGAGTGCCGACCAGGATCGACTGGCCGCCGGCGTAGATGCCGAACGACCAGGGCTCCAACGCCCGCTCCAGGAACGGGTCGTAGAGCACCCCGACCGGCAGCAGCGGCTCGCCCCACCGGCTCCACGTCGCGCCGAGTTCGCCGAGCAGGCCCACCAGGTTGCCCTCGGCGATGCCCAGTTCGATGTGCTGGCCGGTGGAGCGCTCGCGCCAGTGCAGGATCGTCTCGGGGTCGTCGGCGAACCAGTCGTGCCGGTCGTCGGCCGACCAGACGCCGACCTTGTTGATCCAGCCGCCGAGGTTGGTCGAGGAGGCCACGTCGGGTGCGACCGTGACGATCCGCGAAGCCGCCTGCGGGGCCTGCCGGGTCAGGTCCAGCAGGGTCCGGCCCAGGGCCGCCTGGGTGCTGCCGGTGCCGGTCGGGGTGCGGCCCAGGTCGGCCGGGACCGGCGCCGCGGTCGGCGGGGGCACCGGGTCGCGGTGCAGCCGGGCCGCGACCTCGTCGCACAGCCGGCCTGCGGGCGACGCCGCGTCGAAGCGTCGCCAGGGCGCGGCGACGGACATGCCGACCCGCTCGGCCAGTTCTGTGAGCTGCGCCAGCGACAGCATCGACGAGTGGTTCTGCGGATGGCCCTGCGTCGACAGGCCGTAACCCTTGATCGTGTACGCGAAGATCACCGTCGGCCGGGTGTCGTCGATCGCGTCGAACATCTCCCCCAGCGTGCGCAGGTCGTGGCCGCCCAGGTTGCGGACCGCCGCGGTGAGCGTCGCGTCGTCCAGGCCCGCCAGCAGCCCGCGCAGCGCGTCGTCGTCGGCGCCCGCGCCGGGCAGCCGGTCGCGCAGCTCCGTCGCGGTGCACCGCAGCAGCCGCTGGTACTCGGCGTTGGGCATCTCGTCCAGGCGGCGGCGCAGCGCCGGGCCGCCCGGCCGCTCGAACAGGCCGGTCAGCACGGTGCCGTACTTGGCCGTCAGCACCTGCCAGCCGGACGCGGCGAACATCGCCTGCAGCCGGTTCACCGCCAGGTGCGGCACCACCCGGTCCAGCGACTGCCGGTTGAGGTCGACGATCCAGCAGACCTCGCCCAGGCCCGCGACCATCGGGTCGCCGACGGCCTCCCAGACCGCGCCCTCGTCGAGTTCGGCGTCACCGACCAGCGAGTACTGCCTGCCGACACCCGTTGCCGCACCGGTGGCGTTGACGTATCGGCGGGCCAGCGCGCCCCAGATCGGCGCGGTCGCCCCGATGCCGACCGACCCGGTCGAGTAGTCGACGGGGTCGGGGTCCTTGGCCCGGCTGGGGT
This sequence comes from Catellatospora sp. KI3, assembly GCF_029948125.1. Lineage (GTDB taxonomy): Bacteria > Actinomycetota > Actinomycetes > Mycobacteriales > Micromonosporaceae > Catellatospora. The sequence goes on along the minus strand of NZ_JASAMB010000003.1, from coordinate 199,373 downwards.
AGCTCTGCAGTCCCCCGAACGCGCGCAGCGTGCCCAGATACCGCTCGTCGAGGTCGCCGAGCAGGTAGTTGATCGCGTGCAGGACCGGCGAGGCATGCGGCTTGACCGACACCCGGTCGGCCGAGGTCAGCCGGTCGAACCACAGCGCCGTCATGATCGTCGCCAGGGAGGCGCTCGACGCCTGGTGCCCGCCGACCTTCAGGCCGCTCGGATTGGGCCTGACCCGGTTCGCGTGGTCGATCATCGTGGTCGAGAGCCACAGCACTCGTTGCTCGATCTCGGCCAGCACCTGCTGTCGAAGCTGGCCGGCGGTCGCTGCCGTCATGGTCATCGCGTACCTCCAAGTGAGCGTTGTTATCATATATAACACTGACAGGCCGACGAGCCGCCAGCCCTCAGCTCGGCGGCGGCCGCGCGCCGTTATAGTTGATGCCGTCCAGCGGCAGCGAGGGAGACGCACGTGGAGACAGCGGCCGTGCGCCCGATCGAGTCCCGGTCCGTGGCCGACCAGGTGATGACGGAACTGCGCCGCTCCATCCTGTCCGGCGCGCTGCCCCCGGGCCAGGAGTTCTCGCTGCGAGAGCTCGCCGAGATGCTCAAGGTCAGCATCATCCCCGTCCGCGAGGCCCTGCGCAGTCTCGAAAGCCAGGGACTGGTGCACATGCGGCCCGGCCGCAGTGCCGCCGTGGCCCCCCTCGACCTCGACGAGCTGCAGAGCATCTACCGGCTGCGACGGCGGCTGGAGCCCGAGATCGCCCAGCGCTCCTGCCGGCTGCTGTCCGACGCCGAACTCGACCGCCTGCAGCGCGAAGCCTCCGAGTTCGGCGACGAGCGGCGCACCATGAACGAGATCTACGAGGCCCACCACGCGTGGCACCTGGCGCTGCTGGCCCCCGCCGCGACCAGCTGGGACCTGCGGATCCTGCTGACCCTGAGCCGGGCCGCCGAACGCTACATCCGGATCGGCTTCGGCAGCCTCGATCCCGACCCCCACGAGCACGACCGCCGCGAGCACGCCCACCTGGACCTGGTGGCGGCCTTCCGGCAGCGGGACCCGGAGATCGCCGCGAGCGCGATGCACCAGCACCTGGCGCACAACGAGCAGATCGCGCTGCTGGCGCTGCGCAAGGACCGGCCCAACGGCGCCGCGGGCGGCTGAGCTCAGCCGCGCCCTGCCCCACGGACCAGGTCGATCACACCGTCGGCGGCCGCGGCGTGGTCACCGGCCCAGGCGACGTACTGGTCCGGGCGTACCAGCAGCAGGTCGGCCCCGTACCGGGAGCGCAGCCCGCGGTCGGCCAGATCCAGGCGCGCCAGCGGCACCGCCCGGCGGGCCGCGGCCCGCTCGATCAGATCCGCCTGCGGCGCGGCCTCGCGGGTCAGCACCAGCAGGGTCAGCCCGGGGCCGAGCTCGTCGAACAGCGACCGCCCGTCGAGCCAGGCGTGGGCCAGGCGGGCGCCGACAGCGGCCCGGTCCCCGGGGGCGAGCACCGGCGATCCGTCGATCCGGATGTCGAGGACGAGCTCCAGGGAGTGGAACTCGGCGTGCTTGGTCGCCTGGATCCGGCCGTCGGCGGCCTGCCGGGCCAGCCGGCCCGCGTCGTCGTCGGCGGCGAGGTTGTCGGCGAGCAGCTCGGTCGAGGTGACCGCCATGTTCGCGGTGGCCTCGCGGATCACCCGCTGCTGGATCGGGCGCCGCTCCCCCTCGTAGCTGTCCAGCAGCGCCGGCCCGCCCCAGCCGGCGAGGACCGCGGCCAGCTTCCAGCCCAGATCCACGGCGTCGCCGAGCCCGGTGTTGAGGCCGTGGCCGCCGAACGGCGGGTTGAGGTGCGCGGCGTCGCCGGCCAGGAACACCCGGCCCTGGCGCATCCGGTCGACGAGCTGCATCCGCGCCGTCCACGGGTCGGTGGACAGCACCGTCGCGTCGACGCTCGTCCCGGCGGCGGCGGCGATGAGCCGGCGGGCGTCGCGTTCGCCGGTCTCGCGGTCGACGCCGAACGCGATCATCCACCAGGTGCCGTCGCGGTCGATCGGTCCCATCAGCGCCGGGGCCTGCGGGTTGACGATCCAGTAGTGCACGGCGGTGCCGTGGCGTACCCGGGGCCAAAGGTCGGGCGCGGTGAAGACCATGCCGAAGTTCGGCCGCAGCGCGTGCTCGCCCTCGTAGGCGGCGCCGATCCGGTCGCGTACGGTGCTGCGCGGGCCGTCGGCGCCGATCACGTACTCGGCCGTCACGGTGGTCTCGTGACCGTGCTCGTCGCGGACCGTCACCCGCACCTCGTGCTCGTCCTGTGCCACGTCGGTGACCGACCGTCCGGTGAGCAGCGTGCAGCTCGGCAGCTCGGCGACCACGTCGCGCAGCAGCTCCTCCAGCAGGTACTGCGGCACCTGCTGGCCCAGCTCCGGGAAGCGGTCGCCCTCGGGGGCCAGCCCCAGGACACCGGTGAAGCGCGACAGCTCGAACCCGGTCAGCGACGTGCAGAACACGACGTCCTGCGACCAGCCGGTGGACAGCGGCGCGCGGCTGCGCAGCTCGTCGGCGACGCCCCACCGCCGCAGGTGCTCCATCGACCGTACGCTGATCGTCTTGCACCGCGGCCGGGCCCGCGACACGGTCCGGCGCGGTTCGACGACCAGCACCCGCACGCCTCTGCGGCCCAGTTCGACCGCGGCGGCGAGCCCGACCGGACCGCCGCCGGCGACGATGACCTGTGTGTCCGGCATCAGGCTAGTTTCCCTGGTCCTGCCGCCGCGCCCACAGCTGGCACTCCTGGGCGAACGCCAGCTGGCGCAGGTGAAGGGCGTGGCCGAGGATGTGGTGGTCGATGCTGTGCCCGACACTGCGGGCGATGCTCGCTTCGACGAACGGCGCGGCGGTGAGCAGACCGGCGAACGTGGCGACGTTGGCGGGCGTGCTGTCCCACAGCGCGTCGTACTCGGCCAGCGCGTTGTGCACCGGCACCTGGATGCGAGGGGCCAGGCCGGGCAGGATGTCGTCGGCCCACTGCGGGGCGGCGATGAGCTCGCGGACGGGCACCGGCGCGTACGCGCCGTGGGCCTGGGCGACGCCCTCGGCGCTGAAAGTACCCTCGGGCCCGAACATGACCAGGTCACGCTGGTCGTAGGGCAGGTCGACGGTCGCGTCGGCGGGCAGTGAGGCCAGCGCGTGCGCCGCGCCGCCGGCGCGGATGACCGCGCCCATGCCGGTGACGGAGGCGCCGATGAGCCGGAAGCCGTTCGGCCGGCCGGCGACCATCAGGGCGATCATGCCGCCGATCGAGTGCCCGACCAGCAGCACCGGCCGGTCGCCGGCCGCCTGGCCGATCGCGTCGTTGAGCAGCTGCGCGTGCCGTTCGAAGGTGTTGACCGGCGGGTCCAGGGGCGTACTGCCGCCGTAGCCGGGACGGTCGAAGCTGATCACCTGGTAGCCCGCGTCGGCGGCGACATCCATGAATGAGCCGTGGCCGGAGCCGTCGACGTCGAAGTACCTGGCCGTGTAGGTGCCGCCGTGCAGTGCCGCGATGACCGGCTTGTCGTCGCCGGACCGGCCCTTGGTCAGGGCCGTGATCGTCACACCGTCCACGTCGAAGCGTATGTCGTTGAACGTCTGCGCCATCGTTGCTCCTTGGGATGTAGGGGTCTGTCGCTATCGCTGTGCGGCCACGAACCGGTGCCGCATCCGGCCGATCGTCTCGATCCAGGTGACCAGCTCGTCGCCGACTTCGAGCAGCTGCCGGGGCTGGCGGGCCCAGCCGATGCCGCTCGGCGTGCCGGTGAAGATCAGGTCGCCCGGCAGCAGCGGCAGCACCGCGGACAGGTACTCCACCAGCTGCGGGATCGAGAAGATCATGTCGGCGGTGCGGGCCTGCTGCATCCGCCTGCCGTTGACCTCGCAGCCCAGTTCCAGGTCGCCGGGGTCGGCGAACTCGTCCAGCGTCACCAGCGCCGGACCGATGGGCGCGAATCCCCGGTAGGACTTGCCCAGGTTGAACTGCTGCGGGGCCGACCCGGCGAACTGCAGCTCCCGCTCGGACAGGTCCTGCCCGGCCGTGAAACCGGCGATGTGGTCCCAGGCGTCGGCGGCCGCGACCCGGTCGGCCCGCCGTCCGATCACCGCGACCAGCTCGGCCTCGAAGTCCACCGAACCGGGCGGCCGCTCGATGTGGCCGTGCGGGCCGGTGACCGACGCCGGGAACTTGGTGAACACCACGGGGCGGTCGGGCAGCGCCAGGCCCGCCTCGGCTGCGTGCTCGCGGTAGTTGAGCCCGATCGCGAAGACCTGCGCCGGCTGGGGCACGGGCGCCAGTAGCAGGGCCTCGTCGACGACGTGCGTGGCCGGGCCCCGGTAGGCGCGGGCCCATGCGAGGAAGTCGTCCCACCGAGCGTAGACCGCCTGCGGGTCGGCGGTGAACCGCCCTTCACTGGCCGTCTCGACGTCGACCGCAGCCTCGGCTCCGACACCGAGCGTCAACCGACCGGCAAGATTGTAAACGCGCACGCTACCGCCTCCACTGCTCCGAGCAGCGCCGTTCCGTCGAGCCCTGCGCGTTCACGCTAGACGCTATATGTGATAACAGCAACCCTCCGTCAACTCCTTCCCCGAGTCGACCGCATCGGTCGCCACCCGTCGGCGACCTTGCGGACGGCCGGAAATCCGTTTCATCGATTGCATGCGCCCCATAGGATCTCCGCTGATCTAGGGAGATGACACGGTGGATGATTTCCAGCAGTTCGTGACGGACGTGACTACCCGCCTGTCCGCGATGTCCAAGGGCGAGCTGTACGTCGTCGGCGACGGCCTTGACCGGGACTCACTCTGGCTCACCTTTCTCGATTCCTTCCCCGCCGGCACCAATCTCCGGTTCCGTGAGCGGTCCGAGTACGACTGCTCGACCTGCCGCGGGTTCATCAAGAACTTCGGCAACGTCGTCGAGATCCACGACGGGCGGGTGCGCACCGTCTGGTCCGGTGTGTCGGCATCCGATCCGGTCTTCTCCGTCGTCGCCGCCGCGATGGACGAGTTCGTCCGCTCGCTGCCGCTGTCCAGCGTCTTCCGGTCCGCTGAGGCGCAGTACGGGACGAAGACCACCCGGGCGCTGCGCGACGGCCAGGTCGAGGTGTGGCACCACCTGCACGGCCGGGTGGAGAAGCGGCACCGCACCAAGGACGTCGGCGCGGCCCGGGGGGCCTTCGACGCCGCGGTGCAGGTGTTCCAGCGCGGCCTGGCCGAGCTGAGCCAGCATGCGCTGGACACCGTCGTCGACCTCATCGACGACAACGCTCTCTACCGCGGCACGGAGCACCGCCGGGCGGTGACCGAGTTCCGGTCGCTGCAGAACCGGTGGACGCAGGCGGCCGATGGGCGGGCCTTCGTCTTCGCCAACGCCATGAACCCGGCGGCCCGGTTCCGCAACACGGTCATCGGCACCCTCGTCCAGGATCTCTCCGCGGGCGTCGACCTGGAGCAGGCGGTCCGGTCGTTCGAGGTGAAGGTCGCACCGCAGAATTACCAGCGCCCCACCGCGTTGATCACCCCGGCCATGGTCAAGGCCGCCATGAAGACCATCGACGAGCTGGGCATCGAGGAGTCCCTGCAGCGGCGGTTCGCCCGGCTGTCCGACGTGTCGGTCACCAATGTGCTGTGGGTCGACAACGACACGCAGGCGCGGATGAAGGACGGCATCGAAGGGCTGCTCATGCAGGCGGCCACGACCAGCTCCGCAGGTGCGCGCCTTCGCGACGCGAAGCCCGAGGAGATGCCCGTGGTCACCTTCATGAAAGACATCCTGCCCGGCGCCGCGGCCATCGACCTGTGGGTCGCCAACAGCCACGAACCGCACTTCGTCAGCCTCACCACCGGCCGGAACCCGGCCGCCCCGCGGCTGTTCACCTGGGACAACGACTTCGCCTGGTCCTACCGCGGCAACGTCACCGACTCGATCAAGGAGAAGGTCAAGCGGGCGGGTGGCAACGTCACCGGCAAGCTGCGGGTGAGCCTGTCGTGGTCCAACCACGACGACCTCGACCTGCACGTCTTCGAACCCAACGGGGACCACATCTGGTACCGGGAGAAGCGCAACAAGCTGGACGTCGACATGAACGCGGGCGGGGCCTTCTCACGCGAGCCGGTGGAGAACGTCACCTGGACCGGCCACATCCCCGACGGCGAGTACCGGATCGAGGTGAACCAGTACCACAAGCGGGAGAGCACCCACGTCGGCTTCGTGATCGAGACCGAGAGCAACGGGAAGATCGAGCACTACAGCCACGAGCGGGCGGTCGGCCACAAGGAGACCGTCGAGGTGGGCCGGATGACGGTCGTCGACGAAGTGATCGCGGCTTTCCGGCCGGGTAAGGACATCAAGCAGGGCAGCACCGGCAAGGACGTCTGGGGCATCACCACCGAACAGTTCGTGCCGGTGTCCACGGTCATGTACTCGCCGAACCACTTCGACGAGAGCGAGGTCGGCAACCGCCACTACTTCTTCATCCTGAAAGGGTGCGTGAACGACCAGCCGGCCCGGGGGATCTACAACGAGTTCCTCCGCGGCGACCTGCAACCGCACCGCAAGGTGTTCGAGGTCCTCGGCGACCGCACCAAGTGCGAGCCGTCCCCGGATCAGCTGTCCGGTCTCGGTTTCAGCTCCACGCTGCGCAACTCTGTGATCGCGAAGGTGACCATGTCCGGCGGTCGGCGCCACCTCATCAGCATCCAGTTCTGATTTCCTGTCCAGACCTCCGGGAGGCCACCATGACCATTTTCGAGAAAGCCACGCGGGAGAAGTTCCGCTACCCGTCGGCCAAGGGCCTGCTGACCACGGAGCAGCTGTGGGAGCTTCCGCTGACCGCCAAGTCCGGCTTCAGCCTCGACGATGTGGCCAAGGCCGTCAACGCCGAGCTCAAAGCCGTCGACACCGAGTCTTTCGTGGCCACCGAGGCAAATCCGGCCAAGGCGGCCCTGGAGACCAAGCTGGAGGTCGTCAAGCACGTCATCGCCTACCGCCTCGCGGAGGACCAGGCGGCGAAGGCGGCGGCAGCCAAGAAGCTGGAGAAGGAGAAGCTGATCGCAGTCCTCGGGCGCAAGCAGGACGCGGTGCTGGAGAACCTGACCGAGGCGGAGCTGGTCGCCCGAATCAACAACCTGTAGCCCGCCGACGACCAACGTCTACCGGCGGGCAGCGCTTCGCCGAGAAGTACGCCGTCCGGCAGGTCTTGCCTGACCAAGGCACGGCTACTTCTCGGCGAAATCGTCGTTCCACGGCCCCTCCGGCAGGAGGGCCGTCGGTACTCCGGCCGCCGGCCGCGCCGTCCTGGTCAGTTCACGCTCACGATGACCTTGCCGAGGGCGTGTCCCTCGCCCACCCAGGCCAGTGCCTGGGGCACCTCGTCGAGGGTGAAGGTGCGGTCGATGCGGATGCTGAGGTCGCCCGCTGTGCAGAACTCGGCGACCGGCTCGAAATGCGTCGGCCCTTCCTTGACGGCGAGCACGCCCAGCCGCCGGTGCGTGAGCCGACCGATCGCCGCGCCGACCGTCAGTACCCGCAGCAGCGCTCGCACCGATCCGCCGACGCACCGGTAGCGGCCACCGGGGGCCAGCGCCCGGCGGTACGCGAACACCGACCGGTGCGCGACCAGGTCGAGGATGAGATCGTAAGGTCCGCTGCGGGTGAAGTCTTCGCTGCGGTAGTCGACCACCCTGTCCGCGCCGACCGACCGCATGAAGTCGAGCTTGTCCGCGTTGTCGACGCCGGTCACCTCAGCGCCGAGCCGCTTGGCCAGCTGGATAGCGAACGAGCCCGAGCCCCCGCCGGCACCGTTGATCAGGACCCGCTGCCCGGCCACGGCCCCGGCGGTGCCCTGCAGTGCGATGACGCCTGCCTGCGGAATCGCCGACGCCTCGGCGAAGCTCAACGCCGAGGGCTTGTGGGCCAGCGCCGCCTCGGGGGCGATCGCGTACTCGGCGAAGCCGCCCTTGAGCATGAGGTTGTCGCCGTACACCTCGTCACCGGGCCGGAACCGGGTGACATTCGGGCCGACCGCGTCGACCCGGCCGGCGATGTCCGAACCGAGTATCCGGCGTGCGGGGACGCGCAGTCCACCGATGCGCGAATACAGCGGTGAGCCTCGCAGGGTCTCCCAGTCGCTGAGGTTGACCGAGGTCGCCGCGACCTTGACGAGCACCTGGCCCGTGCCCGGAGTCGGCTTCGGAGTGTTCTCGATCCGCAGCACGTCCGGCGGGCCGTAACGGTCGTAGACAACCGCTCGCATCGACATGCCCAATCCTTTCAGTACCCGGCGAACTCCCGTCATCATTAGCACCCCGATACAAGCACTCGACCTCACGGTCACCGCTGCGATGACGCCTGCCGCCGTCCTGTCGGGGGTGGGTGGGAAGGTGACGCCCGTCCGCCCGCATCCGACGTAGCGAGGAACGCGTGTCCCAGACCTCCCCCAGCGCAGCGGCGTACGGCGGCTTCGACGCCGCCTGGTGCGCCACCGACCTCGGCGACTTCCGCCCATGCGCCAGCACGTACGAGCGGTATCCGATCGACAGCGTCCCGCCGTTGGAGCCCGGCCGGTTCACCGGCGCGTTCGACTGGTTCGGCGAGCTGGGCGATCCGGTCGACGAGCAGGTCAAGCTGCTTGACGAGGTGTCCGCCGAGCTCGCCGGGCTGGGCCTGGCGCTACCCGCCGACTTCGTCGCGTTCCAGACCCGCGGCGGCGGTCACCAGGCGCTGGACGAGGTGTCGGTGACGGCCTGCTGGACCGACATCTCCCGGCCGCTGCCCAGCCCGCTGCGTGACGGGGCGTGGCTGGTGCGTTTCCTGCGCGACCAGCAGGACTGCGTGATCTGGTACCTCTACCTGCGGCCGACGGGTGAGGCGTTCGTCGTCTTCTCCTACTACGAGTACGAGGAGCTGTATGCCGACCGCGACTCCGGTGAACCTGACGAGCGCCTGATCGCCTTCCTGGAGGATGCGGACCGTCAGCGCGCGGCCCTCGTCTGGTGCGCGGCCTCGTTCGAGGAGTTCGCGTTCCGGTTCTGGATCGAGAACCAGATCTGGAACCGCTCCGGCGACGACCTGGAGGAGTTCGACGGCCAGGAGCGCGCCTACCTCGAGCACTACCGCCCGGCTGCCTGAGGCGGGCGCGACCGGTCTGCCGACCGCGCGTCAGCGGATGTGAGGTTCGGCCCGCAGGTGGTCGGGGACCGCGATGCCGGCGCCCAGCTCGGGGTCGGCCACGAGCGGGCCCCAGGCCGGAGCCACGGGTCGCACCCCGGCCCACACCCGCAGGTCGCCGTCGGGGCCGTCGGCGTCGGTCGGCGGCCCGGTGCGGATCTTCACCGAGGCCTCCACGGTGGACAGCGCCAGCAGTGCGGTCGCCGCCAGCTCCTTGCGGCTGGGCTGGCGCACGTAGTCCCACTGGCCGGGGGTGATGTGCTCGGTGAGCACGCGCAGCCCGGCGAGCTTCTCCGCGTCGTCGGTGACCGGGCGCGGCACGCCGTAGAGCATGGCGCTGCGGTAGTTGACGCCGTGCTCGAAGACGGATCGGGCCAGGACCAGGCCGTCGACGTGGGTCACGGTCAGGCAGACCGTGGTTTCCGGCCCCGCGAGCATGCTGCGGCTGGCGACGGAGCCGTGGAAGTAGACGACGTCGCCGGCCGGGTCCAGGCCGAACACGGTCGGCAGGACCATGGGTACGCCGTCGACGGTGACGCCGAGGTGGGCGACGAAGCCCTGCCGCAGGATGGCGAGCAGGTCCTCCCGGTCGTGGCTGCCCTGCTCGCGCAGCCGCCGATGCCGGGTGCGCTCGGTCTCGACGATGTCCATGAGCGGGTACGGTATCGAATCCGGGTGACCGCCTGCCATGACCACCCGGCGTGTCCGAGGTAACGAACCACTTGCATTGATCGATGATCGTGCGGGAGACTGCCAAGGTCCTTGAACACGGGAGGAAGGACAGGCATGTCCGCGCGCGAGCCGTTCGACCTCGCCGGAGTGGGGCTAGGCCCCTTCAACCTCTCGTTGGCGGCGCTCGCCGACAGCGTTCCCGGACTGCGCACCGTCTTCTTCGAGCGGCAGCCCGAGTTCCGCTGGCATCCCGGACTGCTGCTCGGCGGCACCACCCTGCAGGTGCCGTTCCTCGCCGACCTGGTGAGCCTGGTCGACCCGACGAACCCGTGGTCGTTCCTCAACTACCTGCGCACGATCGGGCGGCTGTTCCCGTTCTACTTCGCCGAGCAGTGGCACCCCTACCGGGCGGAGTTCGACGCGTACTGCCGCTGGGCCGCCTCGGAGCTGGACGCGTGCCGCTTCGGCAGCACCGTCACCGCCGTCGTACACGACGGTGAACTCTTCCAGCTCACCGTCGAGCACGGCGGCACCGTCGAGACGGTCGCGGCACGTAACGTCGTCCTCGGCATCGGCACCGAACCCGTCGTGCCGCCGGCCCTGGCGCACCTGCTCGCCGACGACCGGATCACCGCCGTGCACTCGGCCGACTACCTGCCCCACCGGGACGAGCTCACCGCCGCCGGCCGGGTCAGCGTCATCGGCTCCGGCCAGTCCGGCGCCGAGGTCTTCCTCGACCTGCTGCGCGCCCGGCCCACCGGCAGCGAGGGGCTGCACTGGCTCGCCCGCACCGAGGCGTTCACGCCGATGGAGTACTCGCAGCTGGGCCTGGAGCAGTTCGCCCCCGAGTACTCCCGCTACTTCCAGCGGCTGCCCGAGACCACCCGCGACGCGCTCCTGGCCCGGCAATGGCGGCTGTACAAGGGCATCAGCAGCGAGACGATCGCACTGGTCTACGACGAGCTGTACCAGCACGGCATCGGCCGCGGCTGGCCCGACGTGCTGCTCCGCCCGGGCACGGAGGTGACCGGCGCCGACATCGGCGCCGACGGCGTGCTCCTGCGGCTGCGCGACGTCCTCACCGGGGAACCGGACACGCTCACCACCGACGCGGTCGTCCTGGCCACCGGGTACACCGAGCGCCCCGCCGACGCGCTGCTGCGCGGGCTCGCCGACCGGCTCGTCCGCGACCGCGCCGGCCGTGCCCGCGTCGACGAGCAGTTCCGCCTCGTGCTCGACGACGACCTGGGCGGCGCCGTCTACGTCCAGAACGCCGAGCGGCACACCCACGGCGCCAGCGCCCCCGACCTGGGACTAGGCGCGTGGCGGTCGGCCACCATCCTCAACAGCGTCACCGGCAAGAACGTCTTCGACCTGTCGGAGCGGTCCGCGTTCACCACGTTCGGCAGGGGAGGCAGGCGTCATGTTGATCCGGCGCATGGACGACACGCAGCTGTCTGACGCGTACGGCATCCGGTACCAGCAGCTCTACCCGCACGGCGGCGAGGAGCTGGCCCCGTGGGGCGTCGGCCGGGCGGTGGTGGAGCCGGGCGGCAGCACCGAGCCGCACGAGCACACCGAGAACGAGGTCTTCGTCTTCCTGTCCGGCACCGGCACGATGACCATCGGCGACGAGTCCTGCCCCGTCGACGCGAGCACGTCGGTGCTGATCCCGGCTGGGAGCCGGCACCACGTCGCCAACACCTCCGCCACCGAGCGGCTGGTCTTCCTGTCCGTCTACTGGCCCGCCGAACACGGCCCGATCGACCTCTGAGAGAGCTGAGCATGCGATCGCTGACGGCCGTGACGGCCGCCCCGCCCACCCCCAACGGCGACCTGCACCTGGGCCACGTCAGCGGCCCCTACCTGGGTGCCGACGTGTACGCCCGCGCGGCCCGGCTGCGCGGCGGCGAGGCGTACTACGTGACCGGATCGGACCTGCACCAGAGCTACGTGCCGGCGAAAGCACGCCGCGAGGGCGTCGACCCGCTGGTCATGGCCGAAGGGTACGCCGACGAGATCGCCGAGATCTTTACCAGTGCCGCGTTCGCCACCGCCGCGGTGGTCCGCCCGCAGCACACCCCCGAGCACACCCGGATCGTGACGGAGTTCTTCGCCCGCCTCGACGAACGCGGTGCCCTGCGCGAGGTGACCGAACCGCTGCCGCACTGCGCGACCTGCGACCGCTACCTCTTCGAGGCGCACCTCACCGGCCGGTGCCCGCACTGCGGCGTCGCCTGCGACGGCAACTCCTGCGAGAACTGCGCGCTGCCCAACAACGTGAGCGACCTGGTCGACGCCGTCTGCAACGTGTGCAAGTCCGTTCCGACGACCCGGCTCGGCACCCGCCTGGTCCTGCCCCTGGCGGAGTACGCCGACCGGCTGCGCGCCTACCACGCGAGCACCGTCATGAGCCCGCAGCTGGAGGCGCTCTGCGCCGACATGCTCGCCGCCGGGCTGCCCGACATCCCGGTCACCCACCCCACCGACTGGGGCCTGCCCATGCCCGGCCACCCCGGCCAGCGCATCTACGTCTGGGGCGAGATGGTCCCGGGCTACTTCGCCGAGCTGGCACAGGCCACGACCACGGCGGACTGGCGCTCGGCCTGGGACCGGGCCGAGGTGGTGCAGTTCTTCGGCTTCGACAACGGATACTTCCACGCCGTGCTCTTCCCGGCCCTGATGATGGCCTACGACCCGGGGCTGAAGCTGCCGTCCGCGCTGCTGACCAACGAGTTCTACCTGCTCGGCGACACCAAGTTCTCCACCAGCCGCCGCCACGCCATCTGGGCGACCGACCTGCTGGCGCAGGTGCCCGGCAGCGTCGTGCGGTTCGTGCTCTCCCACGACCGGCCCGAGGTCGCCCGCACCTCGTTCGGCTGGGACAGGTTCCACGCCCTCGCCGACGGCGAACTGGCCGAGAACTGGCAGGGGTGGCTGTCGGCGCTGTTCGAACGGGTCACCGCCGCGGGCGGCCGGGTGCCGTCCTTCGCCGCCGCGACCCGGAGCCAGCACGAGTTCCTGCTGCGTCTGGACACCGTGGCGCAGGACATCCTCTCGGCGTACGACGCGGCGGGGTTCTCCACCCGACGTGCCGCCCGGGGGCTGGTGCGCCTGGTCGCCGAGGCTGTCGACTTCGCCGCCGCACAGAGCCGCCGCACGACCCAGCTCGGGCTCAGCGCCGAGGCGACCGGATCGGCCGGACTGGCCGTCGCGGCGGCGGCCGTCGCGGCGGAGCTCGCGGCGGCACGGACGCTCGCGCAGGTCGCGTACCCGCTGATGCCGGAGTTCGCGCAGCGGCTGTGGACGGCGCTCGGCGAAGCCGGAGCACCCCGCTGGATCGGCACCGACCCGCCGCCCGCCGGGCAGGAAGTCGACACGACGGCCGTGTTCTTCACCCGCCTGCCCGGCGACCTCGAACAGACGGTGATGAAGTCCTGACCGGTGACCGCGCTCTGATCATCGGCGCCGGTGTCTTCGGACTCAGCCTCGCCGCCGAACTCGCGGGCCGGGGCTGGACGGTCCGCGTAGTCGAACGCGACCGCACCGGCACCCGGTCGCCGTCCTACGCCGACACCCGCATCCTGCGCTGCGCGCACGGCACCGACACCTGGTACGCCGCCTCCGCCGACGAGGCCCGCGCGCACTGGCGGCAGCTGGAGGCGGAGACACGAAGCCGCCTCTTCCAGCCGGTCGGCGTCGTGTCGTTCGGCACCGAGGCGTGGCTCGCCGACACCGTTCGCACCCTGCGCGAGCTCGATGTCGCCGCGCGGCCGCTGGACGGAGCCGAGCTGCGGACCCGCTACCCCGCCCTCGCCGGGCTCGGCGGCCCCGCGCTGGCCGAACCCGATGCGGGAGTCCTGCTGGCCGCGCGGGCGATGGCGGCCCTGCGCGCCCGCGCCGCCGCCCGGGGCGTGCGCTTCCTGCGCGGCACCGCCGCCCCGGCCGGTGCCGCCGTCCGGTGGCGGGGCCGGGAGCTGTCGGCCGACCGGATCGTGTGGGCCGTCGGCCGTGCGCTGCCGGAGCTGTTCCCCGGCCGCACCGACGTCACGCCGGTCGCGCACGACGTGTTCCGGGTCCCGGCGGCCGGACCGTTCACCGCGCCCGGGCAGCCCGCGTGGCTCGACCACGTGCGCGGCTTCTACGGCGTACCCGGCACCGACGGGCGATCCGTCAAGGTGGTGCCCGACCTGGACGCCGCCGACCAGTCGCCGGACCAGGTCACGGAGTACCTGCACCGGCATCTGCCGGTGCTCGGCGGCCGCCGTGTCCGGCGCGAGCCGTGCGGGTACGCCGACCGCCCCGGCGGTGACTTCCTGCTCGACCGCCACCCCGACCACCCCCACGTATGGTTCCTCGGCGGCGACAGCGGGCACGGGTTCAAACACGGCCCCAGCCTCGCCCGGCACGCCGCCGACGCCCTGGCCGGCGCCACGCCGCCACCGCCCCGATTCGCCCTATCCGGCAGGAGTGACCCGTGACAGCCGCCCACGCCCTCGGCAGCGCGTTCCTCATCGACGGACGCAGGTGGACAGTGCAGGCCCGCCTCGACGCGGTGTCGACGACGCAGCGCTGGTCGGAGTACCTGATGGCCGGAGACGGCCAGTACACCTGGCTGGCCGTCGAACTGCTCCCGACGGGGGCGCAGACGGCGCAGTGGCAGCGCTGCGACGCCCGCGAACTGGGCTTCGACCCGGCCGCCCCCGGGATCGGGGGTGTGCCGCTGCGGGAGGTCGAGCGCGACAGCGCCCGATACACCGTGGTCGGCGATCTCGCCGGACAGCTCGGCGCCGACCGGGAGGGCGTGCTCCACTTCGTGGACTACGTCGGCGACGGCATCCGGGCGGCCACCGAATGGTTCAGCGAGGACGGCCCGGTGTGGCTGGGGTACCGCCGCGAACACCACGATCCGGCGGCGATCACCCCGTTGTGAACGGACCTGCGGCCGCAGGAGCGCGTGTGCTCACCTCGGCTGGGCCGTCAGCACTGTCCCGGTTCATCACGCGAGCAGCCGCCGCCAGGTCCGCGCCGTCCGAACTGGTTCGCGCGCCGCGAGCCGGGTCGGCCGTGCTCGCCCGCCGCCGCAGTCGGCGGAGTCATACCGCGTGGGTGAAGCTCGTGATGTTCGAGTGCAGTCGCCAGCCGAGGCCCTCGTAGAGCGCACGTCCTTCCTCTGTCCCATGGAGTACGGCGCTCGCAGCGCCCTGGTCCATGGCTGCGACGGTCAGTGCGTTCATCACCGCTGTGCCCAAGCCGCGGCGCTGATGGGCGGTATCGGTGCCGACGCGGTCCACGACCGCGACACCGTCGACCACGGCGGTGTAACCCGCCGCGACGACCTCCCCGTCGGAATGTACGCGCACGTGGATGACGCCCGCGTCGATCGTCGTGCTGAGGTCGTAGCCGGCGGGCACGCTCGACGGGGCCAACCGCAGCGTGGTCGTCATGATCGGCTCTGGCGGCGTGCTGTGCCAGGCCGGCCCGAGCACGGCCGCTGCCGCGTCCTCGGCGGCGGCGACGATGACCACACCGTGCGGAGCGGTCGCGTCGTTCGCCGCGCCGCGCACCGCGTCGAGGTCGTCGCGGAACACCAGGCAGCGGGCGCGGGTCTTCGGCCGGACCTCGTCGATCCGCAGGCCCCAGGGGGTCTCGACGGGTACCGAGTTGCGCCTGACCGCAGCCAGACCCTTTGCCCAGCCGCGGAGTACATCAGTGACTTCATGCGAGATCATCTGCACGAGGGTACTCGTGGGTCGGATGGCCGGTCAGTCCGATTTACGGAGTCCGGCGCCTGGCAACGCTTCGAAAGCTCCGGGGCAGCTGGCACCAGATCGCCGCAGCCTCTCGCGGCTGCCCGGCGGCACACTGCAGCGCTCGTGGCACTGGACCGGGTCGGCCTCGGCCGGCGGGCAGGTTGAGGTGCTCAGCCCGACCTGCGGCGGGGCGAGGGACGACGGCGCTGGGCAGATGGCTGCGGCTCTGGTGCGCACTCACGACGTAGCTAATATCAACCGGTGACTATCGATGACAACGACGGGGGCGCGGTCTACCCGCGCCTCGCGCCTCGCGCGGCGCCCGGCGGGGCGCGAAGGGTCCGGTGCCTGCCACCGGACGGACAGCCCAGCCGGGACACCGGTCCGGCGACCGGGGCGGTCACCTCATGACGGCAGCCCCGGCGACCTGGTGGACGACATTCTTCACTGAGATCTACGTCGATTCCGACATCGAACTGCGCGATGACGCGGTCGCCGACGACATGAGCCGCTGCGTGACAGCCGCGCTGCGGCTCGAACCGGGTGCCCGCCTCCTCGATCTCGCCTGCGGCACCGGCCGCCATGCCGTACGGCTCAGCGCGGCCGGGTTTACCGTCACCGGAGTCGACCTCGTCGAGGAGTACCTCGATCGCGCCCGGCTGCGGGCGCAGGCGGCGCATCAGCCCGCCAGGTTCGTCCAAGCCGACATGCGCGACCTGCGGGCGCTCGAGCCGGGTTCGTTCGACGCGGTCGTCAGCTTGCACACCAGCTTCGGCTTCTTCCCGTCGCACGAGGAGAACGCGGGCGTGCTCCGCGAGATACACCGCGTGCTGGCCCCCGGCGGAAAGGTGCTCATCGACGTGATGAACCGCGACTGGTTCCTCCGTCAGACCGGTGTGGCCTTCGGCGTGGACCAGACCGATTTCGTGATCCGCAACTTCGACTCCTCCACCGGCCGGCTCTACCTGCACGAGGAGCGCTTCGACCCGGCGACGAGCCGCATCCGGTGGGAGATCCGCTCGGTCGGCGACCAGCCGCGAACAGTGGCCGCGGACTACCGGGTCTACAGCGCCCACGAGCTCATGGCGATGCTGGCCGAGTGCGGATTCGCGCCCACGGCCGTCTGGGGCGACTACGACCTGTCGCCGTTCAGCATCCACTCCCCCCACATCATCTGCGTCGCGACGGCCGCAGCAGGAAGGGCATGACACCGCGACCGTCCGCCACGGCAGGTCCCTACGCAGGCAAATGCCACCGACCGGCCTGCCACGGCCGACTTCTCCACGCGAGCTGGAAGCCCACCTCCGCCTGACGCCAGCGGCCCGTGTCCAGCCGGGGACCGGACACGGGCCACCTGGCGTGTGTGAGGTCGGAGGTTTGCCCGGTCACGGTCGGGTTCCTTTCTGGAGGGTGAGGAAGGCGTCGAGGCCGTCGAGGCGACGCTCCCAGAGCCGCTGGTAGAAGCCGATCCAGGTCATCGCTTCGTCGAGTCTTTCGGCGCCCAGGCGGCACTGCCGCGTCCGCCCGACCTTCTCCGTCACCACCAGGCCGACTTCCTGACGGCGACCATGGCCGGTGGCTGGTCTGCACGGCTCTGCGGTGGGCGAGCAGCCCGGTCACCAGGGCGGCGAGGCCGAGCGGGTGAGGAGGCTGAGTTTTGCCCGTACGTCGGGCATCCTGGCTGGGTCGACGGTCTCCAGGATCGCGAGCGCCTCGCGCCACGAGCGGCGGGCGTTCGCGGTCTCGCCGACGGCGGCGTGGGCGTCGCCCAGGTGATCCAGAACCTCGGCCTGGTCGAGGCGGGCGCCGACGGCGCGGAACAACCGGAGGGCACGCTGGTAGTGCGAGATCCCGCGACGGTGAAGGTTGGCGCGGACGAGCGCGTAGCCCAGGCTGTCCCAGGTGTTCGCCTCACCCGCGGGGTTGTCCAGACGGCGGTGCAGCGCCAGCGCGCGTCGGCAGTAGATCTGTGCGGCGACGGTGTCATCGAGCATCGCGTGATACCAGCCGACCAGGTTCAGTGCCTCGGCGACACCGAGTTCGTCGCGCGCGGCGGCGGAGAGGACGAGCGCCTGCTCGGCATGGTGCAGCGACTCTCGGTGGTGATCGCGGGTCTCGTGCAGCCAGGCGATGTGCCGATGTGCCTGCGCCTGTCCCTGGCTGTCATCGACCTCACGGTAGAGCGCGAGAGCTTGATTGAAGTGTCGTAACGCCTCGTCGGGGCGTCCGCCGCACGTTAAGGCGTGCGCGACGGACAGGTAGGCCCGGGCCTCTGCCGGGCGGTCGCCGAGGCGCTGCGCGGCGGCCAGCGCCGTCTGCTGGACGTGGACCTGCTCGTCGTGGAGCCCCTGTCGAAAGAGGTAGGTCTGCACCGCTTGGGCCAGCAGCATGGCGTGTTGGTCGAATCCGAGCACACCGGCGATGCCGACCGCCGTCATCAGCGTGGGCAGTTCGCCGGCGAACCAGGCGAACGCCGCTCCGATCGTCGTGATGGATTCGACCACCGCGCCCGGCCGCGCGACAGGCAGCGGCGGCAGCTGCCGCTGCGGTCGCAGGACGGCCGCTGCCGCCGCCGCGGTGTGGAGGAAGTGGTCGAGGGCCCGATGCGCCGCCTCGACGCGTTCAGCCTCGTCGAGTCGCTCGTGGGACAGCTCCGCGGCGTAGGCGGCCAGCAGGTCGTGCAGGAGATATCGGCCTTCCGCGCGCTCCACCACCAGATGTGCCCGGACAAGCCGGGCCAGCAGCGCCTCCACGCCGTCGGGTGGCAGCCCGGCCAGGCTGGCCGCGGCGGCAACCGTGACCTCCGGTGCCCGCCAGGCTCCGAGCAGGCAGAACAAGCGTGCCGACGCGGTGTCCAGGCCGCCATACGAGTCGGCGAGGACAGCGCGAAGGTCGGTGTCGGCCTCGTCGGCGGTGAGGAGGTCCAACCGCCTGCGGTCGTCCGCGAGCTGACTGGCGAAGGCGGACAGCGGAAAGGAGGGCTGTTGGACAGCGCGCGCTGCCACGATCGCCAGCGCCAGCGGCAGCCGGGCACACCGCTGCGCGATGTTCTCGATGGCTTGTGGCTGCGCGTCGGCCCGCCCGTCGTTCAGCCGCCGGCGGAGGAACTCGTGGCTCTCCTCCTCGCTGAAGGTGCCCAGACCGACCGGATGCGCCCCGTTGCCCGCGATGAGGCCGGTGAGCTGGTCACGGCTGGTCACGATCACCATGGTCGTGGGACTGCCCGGCAGCAGCGGACGTACCTGGGCGACGTCGCGGGCGTTGTCCAACAGGACGAGAAGCCGCCGCCCGGCGAGCGTCATCCGGTAGAGGTCCAGCTGCGCGCCGGTGTCCGCCGGTATCCGCCCGGGCGGTACGCCGAGGGCATCCAGGAGGCGGCGGATCGCATAGGTGGGCTCGACCGCCGACTGTCCCGCCGTGAACCCCAGCAGGTCGATGTAGAGCTGACCGTCGGGGAAGCGCTGCCTGTTGCGGTGTGCCCAGTGCACCGCCAGGGTCGTCTTGCCCACGCCGGGGGCACCGCTGACCAGGCAGATGGGCACCGCGGTCGGTTGCTCGGCCGCCACCGTGGCGAGTAGGGCGTCCAGGCGGGCGAGCGGTTCGGTGCGCCCGGTGAACCCGTACGCGTCCGGTGGAAGCAGCGCCGGGACGGGTCGCCAGGGCGCCGGCGTCGCCGAGAGGCGGTCCTCTCGGTGCGGATGGGGCGTACCGTCGGCGCCTTGCCGGACGACGGGATCCTCGGTGTCCGCTGGCCGCGGCGCCTCCTGCCCGTCACCGACCGCCTGGTGCGGTCCCGGGTGGGCAGGATCCGGCAGTTCGCCGACCATCTCGCGGGCGGCTCGCTGCCAGCGGTCCCGGTCCGGCTCGCTCAACCCCAGCGCGTCCGCCAGCGCACGCACCGTGCTGACTCGGGGCGAGTGCACCCGGCCGGACTCGATCTCACGCAGGTGCCGCACGCTCACACCGGCGCGGGCGGCGAGTTCCTCCTGAGTGAGGAGGGCTCGGGCCCGATGCTCTCGCAGGATCGAACCGAACATGAACCTCCCCGTCCCTCTGCGAGGACCATACGGGAGCGAGACGCCGACCATCCACCGACAAAGCGCCGGTCAGCCGCCTGACCTCCAGAGTATTGACCGGTGCGACAGTTGCTCGATCGCGGCCGCCCGCCGGTCGGGCGTCGCGTCAGTGGTGGGGTGACGGTCCCGGGCGGCGTGCCCAGACGACGGGCATCAGCGCGATGATGTCGAGATGCCCGGGCCGCCCGAACCAGGCCCTGCTCTCCTCGACCTGCTCGGCGGTCAGCCGCCCGGTTGCCACCATCGTGCCGAAGGCCTGCTCGAACGTCGCCCGCATCACCCTCTCCCCCGCTCCACCGTCACCGACCAGCAGCGGATGCACCTCCATCCGGATGTCGGTCAGGCCGCGGGCCGCGAGCAGCGGCGGCAGGCGCCGGCCGAACGTCGGCTCGGTTCCCATCTGCTCGCGGAACACCTCCAGCAGGGCGCTGGTCACCGCTCGCAGTTCCGGGTGCGGGGTCAGCGCCGACACCGTCAGGTCCACTCCGATCACCGCCAGGTGGCCGCCGGGGCGCAGCCACTGCACCAGCCGCCCGACGGCCGCCTCGGGCTCAGGCAGCGTCTCGAGCAGGAAGCGCGCGTGGACGAGGTCGAACGGACCGCCGGGGACCGGGTCAGCTGTCACGTCGTGGTTCAGCACGGTCAGCCGTTCGCCGGGGGTCAGGAAGCGGGTGTCCAGGTCGGTCGCCACGACGGTGGCCGTCTCGGCCAGCCATCCGGCCACCGAGCCCGCCCCGGCGCCGACGTCCGCGCAGAGCCATCCGGGTGCCAGGCCGAGGCGTGTGATCAGTTCCTTGGAGATCGGGTCGCACAGTTCTTCCAGTGCCCGTAGGCGAGCCAGTTCGGTCGGGGTGCCCTTACCGAGGACTCCATCGGCATACTTCACTGTTCGACGATAGGT
This sequence comes from Catellatospora sp. KI3, assembly GCF_029948125.1. Taxonomy (GTDB): domain Bacteria; phylum Actinomycetota; class Actinomycetes; order Mycobacteriales; family Micromonosporaceae; genus Catellatospora. The sequence goes on along the minus strand of NZ_JASAMB010000003.1, from coordinate 178,789 downwards.
CCCGGCCGGTCACGAAGACGAGATCATTCACGACGCCGCGATCTTCGGAGGCCGCTCGACGGCAGCTCCCGCCGCCGGGGCTGTAAGCGATCGCTCACGCAAATCCCAGATCGCCGGCGAGGGCGGGCCCGGCAGCGGCGCGGAGCGGAGCGAAATGGACAGGCGAGCCTGCCCCGGCATCGGTATGTTGCCTGGTATGAGCAGGATCGGGTCGGTCAACCTGGCGGTGCCGGAGCGCAACCCGGTCACGGGCGTGGGCCTGACGGGCATCGTCAAGCGTCCGGTCGACCACCTCGTCACCGTGCGGGCGCCGGGGCCGATGACGGCAGGCTCGCACAGCGGCCTGGTCGGCGACCAGATCTTCGACATCGAGCACCACGGCGGCGACGACCGCGCCGTGTACGCCTACGCGCGGGAGGACTACGACTGGTGGCAGGCGCGGCTGTGCCGACGGCTGGCCAACGGGCTGTTCGGTGAGAACCTGACGACCGAAGGCGTCGACGTCAACGGCGCGGTCATCGGCGAGCGGTGGCGGGTCGGTCCGCGGCTGGTGCTGCAGCCGGTGTTCGGCCGTGTCCCGGGCATCACGTTCCAGCGCAGGATGGGTGAGCCCCGCTGGATGAAGACCTTCTCCCGGGCCGTGCGCCCGGGTGCCTACCTGCGGGTGCTGGAACCGGGAGAGGTGTGGGCGGGCGATCCGGTGACGGTGGAGGGCCGGCCGGCGCACGGGGTGACGATCGCCCGAGCCTTCCGCGCGTTCGCCACCGAGCCGCAGCTGCTGCCCGGCCTGGTCGAGGTCGGCGGGCTGCCCGACGACCTGCGTGAGCTGCTCGCACAGCGGCTCGTCCGGTGGCGTGCCAGCCGCGGGCGCCGGGTGAGCGGCCTAACACCTGGTGCCGACACCGTCCCTACCGCCGAACGGGAACTCGGCGTCGACATGCGGCCACCGGGCTCGCCGCCGCTGTAGGCGCGCTTCTCACTTGCCGTAGGTGAGGTAGTCCTGGTCGTCGTCGGGCGGGTTGCCGATGCGGCAGATCCGGCCGTACTTGGCCAGGACGAGGCGGCCGGCGCGGGCGTCGGACTCGTCGTCGAACAGGTGCAGCACGTTGTCGTCGTCCTTGACCCGCCAGCCCTGGCCACCACCCATGTCGTTGACCTGCAGGTTGCCCCGATCGTAGGAGGAGCAGGCGTCGTCCTCACCGGCGATGGTGGTGCGTTTGCCGGACGGGTCGCGCCAGTAGTCGAAGACGTAGGCATTGGCATCCTCGCGCCCGTTGCCGCGGCCGGTGAAGCAGTGGCGCTTATACCGCTGCGCGAGGGCGAGAGCCTGGTCCCCCATGACCTCACCGGGACCGCCGTGCACCCGCGCCACCACCTTCGAACCGTCCATGACCTGGTGGATGCCTGCCTCGTACTGCACGGTCAGGTTGTTCGGGTCGTAGGAGACGCAGTCGGCGGGCGACGGCCAGGACGGCGCCGCCGGCGACGGCCGGGCCGACGAGCGCGCCGGCGACGGGACCGCCGACTCGGGCGCGGCGCTCGGACTGACCACCGTGCCGAAGGTGGGCGCGGCGACCGGATCGCCCTTGTCGGAGCCGCAGCCGGTGCCGGCGGCGAGCACACAGACCGCGATCAGGATCAGGCGAGGGGTACGGCGCATGCGGGCAGCCTAGGCGCGACGGCCCGCGCCTTCAGTCGCCTAACCGTCTCCGCCGGCCAACCGCCGCCCATCCGACACCCACCGCCGCCCCCACACCGCACCAACGGGATGGTCGCCGACAGCTGGGGCAACACCGCCAACGGGGCGCCGTGCCGGCAGTCGGCGTGGAACGGCGGGGTCAACCAGCACTGGCGGCTCAACCCGATGGGCAGCGGCCGCTACCGGATCGTCAACCGCGGCACGAGCACCGCACTCGATGGTACGGGCAGCACCACGGCCGGGTCGGTCTGCGCGCTGTGGGCCCCCAACACCCACACCGACAACCAGCGGACCATCGTGGCAGTCTGACTCCGGCGAACGTGATTCTCAGGGCTGTCGCGTCGACGGCCCCGAGTCAACCACGCGCGGCGAGGGGGAACAGCCCGATCCGGCCGTGGTACTCATGGCCGAGTTGGTCGGTGTCGGACCCGACGACCAGGCCGCTGCCGCTGACCAGGAACGCCCGCAGTCCTTCGCCGCGGGTACGGCCCGGGTTCCAGGGCAGTGCCCGCCCCGTGGCCGGGTCGATCGCGCCGATGCCCTTTCGGTCGACGGCTCCGGCGCCCTTGGTCTTGTTGCCGTACGGGTTGTCCAGCCACTGCAGGTGACCGCCGACGTAGACCGCGGCGTCGGTGACCTCGACGGCGTACAGGGAGTTGCCGCCGGTGTAGTTGATCCAGGTCGGGCGGCGGGTGGCGGGGGCGGTCTCGAACCGGGCGGCGGTGTCGCAGGGCAGCCCGATTCGGGACGAGTGGCCGCTGGTGACGACGACGACGTAGGCGCCGGTGGGGTCGAAGTCAGCGGCCCGCAGGTAGGTGTTGAAGTCGTCGCTGCACGCGTCGGCGCCGTAGAAGTCGGTGCGCCAGCCGTTCAGGGCCGGGGCAGGGCCGGCGAGGTCGAACATGGCCGCCTGCGAGCGTGGTTGGCCGCCGACTCGGGTGAAGGTGCCCAGGGCCAGCATGTGGGTGCCGTCGGCTGAGATGGTCAGGTCCTGGACCTTGACGGGCCGGCCGGCTGGGGCGGTGAGCTCGACGTCGAAGGTCTTGTCGACCGCGCCGGTGGCCACGTCCAGCCGGAGCAGGCCGCGGCTGCCGGTCCGGCCGTCGACGTAGACCCGACCGCCGAGGTACAGCCGGCTGCCGCTGCGGGCCAGCGTGAAGACCTCGCCCTTGACCGGTGCGGCGAATCCGGGGACGACGTCGCCTGTGGCCAGGTCGAGCCGGGTGACCGTACGCTGGGCCGTGTCGTTGATCTTGCCGAAGTCGCCGCCGGCGATCACGGTGCCGGCGGGGCCGGTGGCCAGCGCGTAGACCGGACCGTCGACATCGGGGGCGAAGTCGGACACGGCGCCGTCGGCGAGCCGGAAGGCCATCAGGTTCTTGCGCCGGTAGGTGGTCCTGCCGTCGGCACTGGTGACGGTGTCGAAGTGTCCGCCGACCACGACGGTGTCACCGACCTGGGCCAGGGCCCAGACCTCACCGTCGGTGATGTGCGGGGTCCAGTCGGCCGGGTCGGCACCGACCACCCCCGTCGGCACCGGTACGGCGTACGCCGGCCCGGTCGCCGCCAGCAGCGCGCCGACGGCGGCGAGTACGGCGAGCCGACCTGGGATGTTTCTGCGCATGCTCTGCCAACGATCGGACGTGATCGCCGGTGTCGGCGTCTGGCGCCTTCCCCCGTACGGTGCCGGCTCTCCCGGGTCTCAGGATGCGACGTGGCGTCGCGGCGTCATACGGAGCCGGTGAACTGGCTGACGTGGTAGGCGGTACTGCGGCCGTCAGGTGTCCTGGTCCACTTGGAGACCATCAGGTGCAGGCCGTTGGCGGCACGGCTGGACCAGGGGTGGATGAAGCCGCCGTACAGCGCGGGCTCCTGCCAGGGGGTGACCTGGATCTTCTCGGCCGTCCAGGCCCGGTCCGGGCCGGCGGCGGTGCGTGTCACGATGCAGCCGGTGACGCAGTTGAGGTAGGCCATCACCCACGTGCCGTCGGCGAGTCGGCGCACCGACGGCTCGCCGAACCGGCCGTTCAGGATCGGCGTGCACGGGCGGCCCCAGCCCCAGTCGCTGCCGTTCCAGCCCCAGCCCTCGTAGGACTCGGGGTAGAACAGCCGGTCCCACCGAACCCGCCGAAGCATCATGGGACCGTCCTGCCTGCCCGAACGCACCGAGAAGACGTAGACCCAGTCCCCGTCGCGCTGCATCGTCCACATCTGGAAGGGGTCGGTGTTGCCGCCGTTGTTCCACCACTTCAGGGAGGTGCGGAGGAAGTCGTTGCCGTTGTCGGAGTAGGCCAGCCCGGCGTAGCGGGACCTCCACTGCGGTCCGGCCGGGCCGGCGGAGTTCCAGTTCTCGATGCTCATGTACGAGATCAGCTGGCGTCCGGTCTCCGGGAAGCTGATCCCGTCGTTCGGAATGACGGTGACCTCCCAGAGGCCGTCGATGCCGATGCCGTTGTGGCCGTTGCGCATCAGTTCCGGGGCGCGGCCGTTCCCGCCGACCCGGGCCGCGCTGTCGAAGACGATCCCGCCGGCCGCGCCGGGATGGATGTTGGAGCGCAGCATCACCGGCGAGCGCCAGTCGTTGGGCAGCGGCGGGCCCTCTGGCCACGGGGTGTCGAAAGTGTCGCCGAAGAGGTAGCCGATGGAGCCGTTCTCCAGCACGTACGGGATGCCCAGGTCGGTGCCGGCCACGCGCCAGCGGCTGTTGGTGTCCAGGTCTGCGCCGGTGAGGCGCTTCTTCCACGTGGCTGCCTGGGCGGGGCGGGGCAGGGCCACCGCGGGCAGGACCGCCGCGGCGACCCCCGTGGCCGCGACCCTGCCGAGGAACGATCGACGTCGGAGTGTCATGACCGGCCTTTCTTCGGATCGCTACTGCCCGGAGCAGTGAACCGCCTCATTTGACACTTGTCAATCGACACCCTGCGCGTCGGGCTGCCGCAGAGCGAGGATCGGCGCTGCCCGACCCGGTGGTCGAGCAGGCAGAGGCGTGCCGACTGCGTCCTGCGGGCGCGCGATATAACGTCAGCTCAAAGTGACGTCGGTAAATGAGTTGGTCCGCGCTCGACGAACACCGCCCCGTGTTCGGCGCCGCGGCGTGCGCCATCTGCCGGGAGTGCGGCGTGATGGCCACCATGGCGGGCGGCACGGCACCGACGACCCCACCGGGCTGACCGGCACCGGCCGCTACCACGCGTAAACGGCACGGCACGGGGCACGGGATACGGCTACTCGCTGCGGTCGGTCGAGGCGTACGCCTGACTCCACCCGCCCTGCGGATGCGGGCCGGGCGTCGTGACGCCTACCCGGCGCGTTTCGCGAGGTACACCGTGTTGGTCGAGTCCCGGTCCTGCAACGGGTTGGCGAAGGCGATGACGTCGGCGCGGACCTCGGTGAAGACCTCGGCGAGCCGGGCGGTGAAGTCGTCCTCCGGCGGGTCGTTGGACCACAGGGTGAACACGCCGCCGGGGTGCAGCCTCTCGGCGAGCCGGCGCAGGCCGGCCGGCTGGTAGAAGTCCGCGTGGCTGGGGTGGAGCAGGTGGCTGGGCGAATGGTCGATGTCGACGACGATCGCGTGGAAGAGGCGGCCGGGCGACTGCGGGTCGAGGCCGTCCGCGCCGGCGGTCAGGGCGAAGAAGTCACCGGTTACGAGCCGGCAGCGCGGATCGGCGGTCAGCGTCGCGCCTGCCGGGATCAGGCCCTGCTCGTGCCATTCGATCACGTCGGCGAGCGCGTCGACGACCAGCAGCGAGCCGACCCGGTCGTCCTCGAGCACGGTCAGGGCGGTGAAGCCCAGGCCGAGTCCGCCGACGGCCACGTCGAGAGCCTCGGCGCCGAAGTCGGCCGGGCTCAGCTCGGCCAGCGCCAGGCGGGCCACCTCGACCTCGGCGACGGTGAACAGGCTGGACATCAGGAAGTCGTCGTCGAGCTTGACCTCGTACACCTCGGTCTCGAACTGTGGATCCCAGCGGCGGCGCAGGCTGATCTGGCCCATCGGGGTCTGCCGCCAGCCCAGTTCCTGAAACCGCAGGCCCATCCGAACATCCTCGATCCGCAGGGCCGCCCGGGACGGGGGCGCTGGCGCTGAGGGTACCCGCAGACGGGGCACGAGCAGCCGACCGGCACGGCGCGTCGTCCGGAGTCGGGCCGACTTGATCGCGGGAGCCGGGTGGAAGAACCCGCATCGCACGGCTCGTTGTGACAGTCCCGGCGGCCAGGCCGGTGGTGAGTGGCCTGGCCGCCGTGTCATGACCGGCGGCCGCCGGACGGCAGGGCGGACAGCACGGCAGGCCGCCCTGGCCGGGAAGTCGGGTGGGCGGCGTTTGGCCGAACGGACAAACCTCATTCGGATCGCCTGGTGGCCGGCACAGGGACAAGCCGGGTCCTCCCGGCTACCGTGCCTCGGCGGAAACCGACGCCCCTGATCGGCGCGGCGCGGCGGCGCTCTGCCGCACCCCGGCCAGTCGATGGTGGCGGGCCGGGTTCCGATTCCATGCGACGGTTCGACCCATTCGAGGAGGTTCGACGTGACTGCCACTGCGAGCACGACACCGAGGCTGTTCTGGGAGCAGCACACCTGCCTGCCCCTGGCGGCCGGCGCGGACGTGGGCGACATCCTGCGCTACCGCCGGCCGGGCGGCTCGTACATCTGCGTCAACGTCGGCTACGCCCCGCACACCAAGCAGATGTCGCTGGGCTTCCTCGACGACTTCCGCCGACAGATCGGCGAGCATCCCGACCTGGCGCTGGCCGATGGTGTCGCCGATGTCGATGCGGCGCGCGCCGCCGGCCGGACCGTCGTGGCCTTCGATCTCGAGGACTCGCGTCCGCTGGACGGCGACCTGGACATGGTGGAGACCTTCTACGCGCTGGGCGTGCGCGCGCTGCTGCCGACGTACAACACTGCCAACGCCGCCGGCTGCGGCTGCCTGGACTCCGAGGACACCGGCCTGACGGCTTACGGCCGGGACCTGGTCCGCCGGATGAACGAGGTCGGCATGCTGGTCGACGGCTCGCACTGCAGCATCCGGACCGGCCTGGACCTGTCCGCGGTCAGCGAGCGGCCGATGATCTACTCGCATTCGGCGATGAAGGGCGTCTGGGACCACGTCCGCAACATCACCGACGAGCAGGCCAGGGACTGCGCGGCGACCGGCGGGGTGATCGGCATCCCGGGGGTGGGCATCTTCCTGGGTGAGAACACCGCGACCATGGACGCGTTCGTCGCGCACATCGACTACGCCGTCGACCTGGTGGGCTGGGAGCATGTGGGGATCGGCAGCGACTACAGCTTCGACGCCGAGGATCTGCAGGTCGACCTGGAGGCCAACCCGGATCTGTTCCCCGAGGAGTACACCCGGTGGGGCACGATCCGGTTCGTCGAACCGGAGACCACCGTCGGTGTCGAGGCCGAATTGATCAAGCGTGGGTATCCGCTCGACGCCGTCGAGGGCATCCTCGGCGGGAACTTCCGTCGAGTCGCGGGCCAGGTCTGGCGGTAGCTGGCCGATCCGACAAGGCACGGGGTCCTGGTTTGTCGACCAGGCCAAAGCGGTGCGGGGCCGGGATCCCTACTGTCGGTCCGCATGACCGACCCGAAGGACGTTCAGAGCTGGCTTGACTCCAACCTCGGCCGCCTGGCCGCCGAGCGCGGCGTGCCGGGTGCCTCCGTGGCGGTGCTGGCCGGCGGCCGCCGGTTCGCGGCTGCGACCGGGGTCACCAGTACGACCACGGGGGTCCCGGTCGACACGGACACCGTGTTCCAGATCGGGTCGATCACGAAGCTGTGGACCAGTGCCCTGGTCATGCAGTTGGTGGACGACGGGCTGGTCGACCTGGACCAGCCCGTCCGGGCTCACCTGCCGGAGTTCGCGGTCGGCGACGCGGTGGCCGCCGCAGCGATCACGCCGCGCCAGCTGCTGTGCCACACCGCCGGTTTCGAGGGCGACGTCTTCACCGACACCGGCCGCGGCGAGGACGCGGTCGAGCGGTATGTCGCCTCCATCGGCGGCATACCGCAGCTGTTCCCGGCGGGCGAGTTCTTCTCCTACAACAACACCGGGTTCGTGGTGCTCGGGCGGCTGGTGGAGGTGCTGCGCGGGCTGCCGTACGACGAGGTGCTGATGCGGCGGCTGGCGGCACCGCTGGCCCTGCCTCGGGTGTGCCCGAGCCCGTACGAGGCGATCGTGCACCGGGCCGCCGTCGGCCACCTCACCGGCGACGACGGCCGCCCCGTACCCACCGCGACCTGGGCGCTGCCGCGGTCGAACGCACCGGCGGGCTCGATGCTGGCCATGACCCCCGGCGATCTGGTCGGCTTCGCAGCCATGCACCTGGCCGGCGGCACGGCCGCGGACGGCACGCTGATCCTGGCACCGCAGACAGTCGCCGCCATGCAGCAGCCGCAGGTCACGGTCCCGGAGCTGGCCATGATGGGCGGTTCGTGGGGCCTGGGCTGGGAGCGCGACGTGTACGACGGCCGCACGGTCGTCGGCCACGACGGCGGCACCATCGGTCAGGCGGCGTTCCTGCGGGTCGTGCCCGACGCCGGTGTCGCGGTCGCGCTGCTGACCAACGGCGGCGATGTCATCGGGCTCTACCGCGACGTCGTCGGGCACCTGCTCGAGCAGCTCGCGGGCATCGTGCTGCCGGGCCCGCGAGTTCCGCCGGCCGCACCGGTCGCGTTCGATGCCGCGCCGTACCTGGGCCGCTACGCCGACACGATCTACGACATCACGGTGAGCCGGGACACCGACGGCACGGTCTGGCTGGACCGGGTGCCCAAGGACGTGCTCGCCGGGCTGGAGCAGCCCCTGCGTACGCGGCTGGTGCGCTACTCCCCGGACTGCCTGATCTCTGCCGAGCCGCACCACGGCGTCCATCTCGTCTTCGCCTTCATCGGCCGCGACGGTGCCGGGCGCTGCCAGTACATCCACTACGGCCGGGCTGTTGCCCGGACCGCCGATTGATGGTTCCGCACGACACCCCAGTAGGAGGCTCCATAATGAGGTCTTACCCGAGCAGGGCACGGGCCGTGGGCGCCGCGGCGCTCGTCGCGGCGTGCCTTTCCGCGTGCAGCGGCGGTTCCGGTGATGACGCGCCGTCGCAGAAGTATGTCAACGGGGCCACCTTCACCCTCGCCGCGACGTCCGACCCCGGCAGCCTGGACCCGCAGGCCGGTGCGGGCAGCTCGCTGATCCAGCTGAACGCCTTCGCGTACGACGCGCTGGTCAGCCTCGGCGCGAAGGGCGACATCCAGCCGCAGCTGGCCTCGTCGTGGACCGTCGACGGCACGTCGGCCACATTCACCATCAAGTCCGGTGTCACCTGCGCCGACGGCACGGCCTTCACCGCGCAGACGGTCGCCGACAACATCACCTACGTCGAGGATCCGGCCAACAAGAGCCCGCTGCTCGGCGCGTTCATCCCCGCCGGTGCCACCGCCACCGCCAGCGGTTCGACCGTGCAGCTCAAGCTGGCCCAGCCGGCGCCGTTCCTGCTGAGCAGCCTGTCGAACCTGCCGATGGTGTGCCCGAAGGGCATGCGGGACCGTGCCTCGCTCAAGGGCGCCACCGACGGCACCGGCCCCTACACGCTGTCCCAGGCCAGCCCGGGCGACCAGTACGTCTACACCGTCCGCAAGGACTACACGTGGGGCCCCGGCGGGGCGAGCACCGCGGCGGACGGCACTCCGGCCAAGATCGTCGTCAAGGTCATCCAGAACGAGACGACCGCCGCCAACCAGCTCCTCGCCGGCCAGATCAACGCCGCACAGATCGTCGGCACCGACCGCACCCGCCTGAGCGCGGCGGGCGTCGCCTCGTCATCGACCCCGCTGCTGCTCGGACAGCAGTGGTACAACCACGCCGCCGGGCACGTGACCAGCGACCCGCAGGTACGCCTGGCGCTGACCGAGGCACTGGACCTGGCGCAGCTGCAGAAGGTGCTGACCAGCAACACCGGCGGACCGGCCACCCAGCTCGCGGTGCTGCCGCCGGCCGGCTGCCAGGGCGACTCGGTGCAGGGCAACGTACCGGCCACCGACGTCGACGGCGCCAAGGCGAAGCTCGCCGCAGCCGGCTGGACGCCCGGCTCCGACGGGATCCTGACCAAGGACGGCAAGAAGCTGTCCCTGACCATGCTGTACGACTCGGCACTCGGGACCGGGGCGTCGGCCGCCGCCGAGCTGGCGGCCAGCCAGTGGAAGGCGATCGGCGTCGAGGTGACGGCGACGTCGCAGCCGACCGCGGCGATGCAGGGCGCGATGTTCGGCACCGGCGCCTGGGACGTGGCGTGGGAGGCGCTGAACGTCAACACCCCCGACCAGCTCCTGGCGTTCCTGTCCGGGCTGGCCGCACCCAACGGCACCAACTTCGCCGCCATCGACAACGCCGCGTACACCGCCGCCGCGACCAAGGCCGCGGCCCAGGTCGGCGCGGCCGGCTGCGCCGACTGGCTCGCGGCCGAGGCGGCCCTGTTCAAGGCGGCCGATGTGGTGCCGTTCGCCAACAGCCTGCTACCGACCTTCTTCAAGGGCGCCACTCTCGAGCAGGCCGGAACGATCGCGCCCACCTCGATCAAGATGCTCGGCTGACCTCCGGCCCGACCACGCCGCAACCGTCACCTCAACCCCCGGGAGAACGCCCTCATGTCAGCGACACCAGCAGCCGCCGCGGAGCCCGGCCGGGCCACCGCATGGTGGCAGAACCGGTGGGTCCGCTTCGCGGCCCGAAGGCTCCTGCGGCTGCTGGTGTCGCTGTGGGTGCTCGTCACGGCGGCGTTCTTCATGGTGCACCTGGTACCGGGCGATCCGGTCCGGGCCGCGCTGGGGCCGCTGGCAGCGGCCGACGTGGTCGCCGCGCGCCGGCACGCGCTCGGTCTGGACGACCGGCTGCTGGTCCAGTACTGGCACTTCCTGCGTGACCTGTGCACCGGGCAGCTCGGCGACTCCATCGGCACCCAGCTGCCGGTGGGCCAGATCATCGGCCAGCGGCTGCCGGCCACCGCCGAGCTGGCGCTGCTGGCGTTCGCGGTGGCAATGGCGATCGCGATACCGCTGGGTGCGGCGATCGCGGCCCTGACCCGGCACGGGCGCGCACGCCGCACCGAACTGGCCTTCGCCGGATCGTCGGTGGTCCTCGGGGCCGTCCCGGACTTCGTCCTCGGCGTCCTGCTGGTGTTCGTCTTCGCCGTCCAGCTGCACTGGCTGCCGGTGGCCGGCCGGGACGCGCCCAGCTCCTACGTCCTTCCGGTGCTGGCCCTGGCGATCGGCCCGGCGGCGATCCTGTCCCGGATCGTGCGGGTGGAGATGCTGGCCGTCCTGGACACCGACTATCTGCGTACCGCGCGGGCGAAACGGCTGTCGGGGCTGCGCATCCACCTGGTGCACGCACTGCCCAACGCCGTCACCGCGACGCTGACCCTCAGCGGGCTGCTGCTGGGGTCGCTGGTGGCCGGCACGGTCCTGGTCGAGAACGTCTTCGCCTGGCCGGGGCTGGGCAGTTCGATCGTCGGGTCGATCACCAACAAGGACTTTCCGCTGGTGCAGGGCACCGTTCTCGTCTACGGGATCGGAGTGCTGCTGATCAACACCGTGGTCGACGTCGCGCTGGCCGTGCTCGACCCGCGCTCCACGATCGGAGTCGACTGAATGAAGAACTGGTCGCGGGCCGTGCGCACACCGCTGGGCCTCACCGGGTTCGGGCTGCTCGCCCTCACCCTGTTCACGGCCGTGTTCGCCCCGCTGCTTTGGGGCCACCAGGCCACCTCGTTCGACACCGACAACATGCTGGCCGGGGCCTCTGCCCAGCACTGGTTCGGCACCGACAACCTCGGCCGGGACATCTTCTTCCGGGTACTGGTCGCGACCCGCCTGTCGATCGCCCTGGCGGTGTCGGCGACTGCCATCTCCGTCGCCGTCGGCATCGTGCTCGGGTCCGCCCCCATGCTGCTGGGCCGCTGGCTCGGCCGGCCGATCATCGGACTGGTCAACACGGTCGTCGCGTTCCCCGGCCTGCTGCTGGTGCTCTTCTTCGCCGTCGTCTTCGGCGTCGGGGCCCAAGGCGCGGTGCTGGCCGTCGGCTTCGCCGGAGCGCCGGTCTTCGCCCGGCTGTGCCACACGCTGATGGCCGGTGTCGCGGGCCGCGACTTCGTCGCCGCCGCCCGGGTCTCAGGGGTGGGCTCGGGCCGCATCCTCATCCGGCACGTGCTGCCGAACATCGCCGAGCCGCTGATGGTCAACGCCACCATCGGCGCCGGCGGGGTGCTGCTGTCCTTCGCGGGCCTGTCGTTCCTCGGCCTCGGCGTGCAGTCGCCGGCCTACGACTGGGGGCGCATGATGCAGGACGGGCTGACCGGCATCTACGTCCACCCGCTGGCCGCGCTGGCGCCCGGCGCCGCGGTGATCATCGCCGGGCTCGCGTTCAACCTCAGCGGCGAAGCCGTGGCCCGATCGCTGGGCGTGCAGATCGACGTCCCGTGGCGCGCGGCCGTCACGCCGCGCCGACGGCGGGCACCGGCCGCAGGCGCCCGCACCGGCCCGGACACCGACACCGACCTCGTCCTGGACGTCCGGGACCTGCGCGTGGCCTTCCCGCACGGCGATGCGGAGATCAGCCCGGTACGCGGCGTCACGTTCCAGGTGCACCGCGGCGAAGCGGTCGGCATCGTCGGCGAGTCCGGCTCAGGCAAGTCGCTCACCGCGCTGGCAGTGGCCGACCTGCTGGAGTTCCCGGCACGGGTGGACGCCGAACGGCTCACGTTCCTCGGCGCCGACCTGCGCGACGGCACCGGCCACCGGCACCTGCTCGGCACGTCGCTGGCGGTGGTGTTCCAGGACCCGATGACCTCGTTCAACCCGGCCCACCGGGTCGGGGCGCAACTGGCCGAAGCGGCCCGGGCCCACCAGCGCGCGACCCGGGCACAGGCGTGGCAGCGGGCCGTCGACCGGCTGCGGGCGGTCCGCATCCCCGACCCGCGGCGACGGGCACGGCAGTACCCGTTCGAGTTCTCCGGCGGCATGCGCCAACGCGCGATGATCGGGATGGGGCTGATGGGGACGCCGAAGCTCATCGTCGCCGACGAGCCGACGACGGCACTCGACGTCACCGTCCAGCGCCAGGTCCTGGACATGCTGCAGGAGGTACGGGCCGCCGACGGCGTCGCCGTCATCCTGATCAGCCACGACGTCTCCGTGATCGCCGAGGTCTGCGACCGGGTCCTGGTGATGTACGCCGGGCGCGTCGTCGAGGACCTGCCCGCCGGTGAGCTGGCCGACGGCGCCCGCCACCCCTACACCAGAGCGCTGGTCGCCGCCGTACCCGACATGCGCAGCGACATCGACGCACCGCTGGCCACGATCCCCGGCCAGCCCGTCGACCCCGCCCACGTACCGGCCGGATGCGCCTACGCGGCACGATGCCCGCTGGCCGACGACCGCTGCCGAGCGCAGGACCCGCCGCTGCGGACAGCGGCCGACCGATCGCGGGTGGCGTGCTGGCACGCCGGCGAGCCGCTGCCGATCCTGTCCGACCTGGCGGCCCTGGAGGTCGACGCGTGAGCATTCTCAGCCTGCACGACCTCACCGTGCGCTACCGGCACACGGTCGCGGTCGACCGCGTCGACCTCGTCGTTCCCGAGGGTCAGATCGTCGGACTGGTCGGGGAATCCGGCTCGGGCAAGTCGAGCATCGCCCGCGCCGTCGTCGGCCTGGCCCCCGTCAGCGGCGGCCGGATCGCACTCGACGGCCGTGACCTGCCCCGCCGGGGGCGGCGGCGCCCGGTGCAGATGGTCTTCCAGGACCCGTACTCCTCGCTCGACCCTCGTATGACGGTCGGCGACAGCATCGCCGAAGCCATCCCGCACCGGCTGGGCCGGGCCGCACGCCGGTCCGAGGTCGAGCGGCTGCTGCACCTGGTCCACCTCGATCCGGCGCGTGCCGGTCACCGTCCGGGCCAGCTGTCCGGCGGCCAGCGTCAGCGCGTCGCGCTCGCCCGCGCGCTGGCCGGGCGGCCCGAGGTGCTGATCGCCGACGAGATCACCTCGGCGCTGGACGTGTCGGTGCAGGGCGCGATCCTCAACCTCGTCCGTGACATGCAGCGCGAGCTGGGCCTGTCGATGCTGTTCATCTCGCACAACCTCGCGGTCGTGCGGTATGTCGCCAGCCGGATCGCCGTCATGTACCAGGGCCGCATCGTCGAGGAGGGCCCCACGGCCGAGGTCCTCGCCGACCCGCGTGACGACTACACCCGACAGCTGCTGGCCGCGGTGCCGACCGGGGCCGGCGGCCGCCGGCCCGTCCGGTCCGCCGAGAGCGGCTGCGACTGACCATGGCCGGTACCGGCTGCCCTTTCCCTACCCATCCCGTCCGTTCGGAGGAGACCCGATGACCACGATCAACCACGCCCACTGGGAGAGCCGCCTGGCCGAACTGGTGGCCCAGTACGGCGTTCCCGGTGCCCAGCTCGGCATCCTGCGCCTGGGCACCGACGGTGCCGACGACGAGCTGTTCGTCACCGCCACCGGGGTCCTGCACGCCGGGACCGGCCAGCCCGCGACCACCGACTCGGTGTGGCAGATCGGCTCTATCAGCAAGGTCTGGACCGCCACCGTCATCATGCAGCTGGTCGACGAGGGCCGTTTCACCCTCGACACCCCGGTGGCCGACATCCTCACCGACCTGCAGCTGCGCGACCCGGACGTGACCCGGGAGGTGACCGTCCGGCACCTGCTGACCCACAGCAGCGGCGTCGACGGCGACGTGTTCACCGACACCGGCCGCGGCGACGACGCCCTGCAGAAGTACGTCGCCGCGCTGAGCACCGCCGCGCAGAACCATCCGCTGGGGGCCACCTGGTCGTACTGCAACTCCGGGTACTCGATCCTCGGCCGGATCATCGAGGTGGTCACCGGGCAGACCTGGGACGCGGCGATCAAGGAGAAGCTGTTCGTCCCGCTGGGGCTCACCCGTACCGGCACCCTGCCCGAGGAGGCGATGGTGTTCGCGCACTCGGTCGGGCATCTCAAGGGCGGCGATGAGCCGGTCGTCGCACCGGTGTGGGCGCTGCCGCGCTCGGTCGGGCCGGCCGGGCTGATCAACTCCACCGTCGCCGAGGTGCTCGCGTTCGCCCGCATGCACATGACCGGCGGACGCGCCAAGGACGGCACCGCCGTGCTGTCGGCGGAGAGCACCGCCGCGATGTCCGCCTTCCAGGTGGACTGCCCGGAGAAGATCCTGCTCGGCGACTCGTGGGGGCTCGGCTGGTTCCGGTGCGACTGGAACGGCCACCGCGCCATCGGACACGACGGCAACACCATCGGCCAGACGGCGTTCCTGCGGCTGCTGCCCGAAGCGGGTATCGCGGTCGCCCTCAACGCCAACATCGGCAGCGCGATCCCGCTGTACCGGGACCTGTTCGGCGAGATCTTCGAGGAGCTCGCCGGCGTGGCCCTGCCGCCCCGCTTCGCCGTGCCCGCCGTACCGGTCCAGGTCGACGCCACCCCGTACACCGGCGTGTACCGCCGCGAATCGGTGAACCTCGAAGTATTCCTCGAGGACGGCCGGCCGATGATCCGCATCACCCTGTCCGGCCCGGTGGCCCAGCTGGAGGACGCCAAGCCCGAGACGCACCCGCTGATCCCGGTCGAGGAGGCGCTGTTCGCCGTCCAGCTCGACGGGTCCGACGCCCACTACCCGGTGCGGTTCTACACCCTGCCGACCGGCGAGGCTTACATCCACCTCGGCGCGCGCGCCACCCCGAAGCAGACAGCCTGACCCGTGCACACACCTCCACCAGTTGACCTCGGCGAGCTGCTGTCGGACCTGCGGCGGCTCGTCGAATGCGAGTCGCCGTCGGCTGACCACGCGGCGGTGGCCCGGTCAGCCGACCTGGTCGCCGAGATCGGCACCGCCCGCCTGGGCCAGGCACCCGAACGGATCACCATCGACGGCTGGAGCCACCTGCGGTGGCGCTTCGGCGACCGGCCCACCGGCCGGGTCCTGCTACTGGGCCACCACGACACCGTGTGGCCGATCGGGACGCTGCGGCGCATCCCGTTCGGCGTCGAGGACGGCGTGATACGCGGACCGGGCTGCTTCGACATGCTCGCGGGCCTGGCCATGGCCATCCACGTGGTGGCGGGGCTGGCCGAGCGCGACGGGGTGACCCTGCTGGTGACCGGGGACGAGGAACTCGGCTCGCCGTCCTCGCGCGCGCTGATCGAGGACCAGTGCCGCGGCGCCGCGGCGGCGCTGGTCCTGGAAGCCTCCGCCGACGGCGGCGCGCTGAAGACGGCCCGCAAGGGCGTGTCGCTGTACGAGGTCGGGGTGACCGGCCGGGCCGCCCACGCAGGCCTGGAACCGGACAAGGGCGTCAACGCCGGTTTGGAGCTGGCCCACCAGCTGCTCGCCGTCGCGGCGCTCGGTGATCCGGCGGCCGGTACGACGGTCACCCCGACGGTCGTACGGGCAGGCACGACATCGAACACCGTCCCGGCGGCGGCCGCTTTCAACGTGGATGTGCGGGCCTGGAGCGCCCAGGAGCAGCAGCGGGTCGATACGGCGCTGCGGGCGCTCACCCCGGTGCTGGCCGGGGCGACCCTGGCCGTCTCCGGTGGCGTCAACCGGCCGCCGCTGGAGGCCTCGTCCAGCGCGCCGCTGGTCGCCCGCGCGCACCGGATCGTCGACCGGCTGCACCTGCCGCCGCTGTCGACGGCCGCCGTCGGCGGGGCCAGCGACGGCAACTTCACGGCCGGTGTCGGCACGCCCACCCTGGACGGGCTCGGCGCCGTCGGGGCGGGGGCTCACGCCGACGGTGAGCACGTCCTCGTCGACCGTCTCCTCGACCGGTGCGCGCTGCTGCACGCGCTGGTCGCCGAACTCCTCGAGGAAAGCACATGAGCGCAGACGACTGTGACGGCCGCATCGCCGAAGCGGAGGCGGGCTGGGCCAAGGCCGCCGCTCAGGCGGGCACCGAGCTGCGCGAGCTCACCGAGATCGGCGAGGTCACCGCCCTGGCCGACCGGTTCACCGAGATCTGGGGGTCCTCGGTCCCGATGATGTCGGGCGAGCTGCTGCGGGCCATGAGCAAAGCCGGCAGCTACGTCGTCGGCGCGTACGCCGACGGGCAGCTGATCGGCGGCTGCGTCGCCTTCCACGAGGCACCGCGTGTCCGTGCGCTGCACAGCCACATCGCCGGGGTGCTGCCGGGCCGGGTGGGGCGCGGCGTCGGCTACGCGCTCAAGCTGCACCAGCGGGCGTGGGCGCTGCACCGGGGCATCGCGGCGATCGAATGGACCTACGATCCGCTGGTCGCCCGCAACGCGTACTTCAACATCGCCAAGCTCGGCGCCCGGCCGGTGGAGTACCTGACGAACTTCTACGGCCGGATGAACGACGCGATCAACGGCTTCGACGACTCCGACCGGGTCCTGGTGCGCTGGGACCTGCTCTCCCCCGCCGCCGTCGCCGCCTGCACGGGGCGGGCGCTGCCGGTGGTGAGCCCGTCGGAGCGTGCCGCGCGCGTGGCGTTGCCGGCCGACATCGAGGCGATGCGGGCCGGTGGTCACGCCGAGGCTCGAGCGTGGCGCGTGCGCGTGCGCGACGGCCTACAGCCGCTGCTGTCGCAAGGCTGGCGGGTCGCCGGTTTCGACCGTACTGCCGGATACCACCTCGAACCCCCGACTCCGATGGGACACAGGCCATGAAACTACGCGCAGTGGAGCTGCGCCGGATCGCGATGCCGCTGGTCAGCCCGTTTCGTACCTCGTTCGGCACCCAGCATCAGCGCGACATCCTGCTGCTCAAGGTGATCACCGACGGTGCGTGCGGCTGGGGCGAATGCGTCGCGCTTGCCGACCCCGGCTACTCACCGGAGTATGTCGACGGGCAGAGCGATGTCCTGCGGCAGTTCTTCCTGCCGGCGCTGGCCACCGGCCAGGGCGCAGCCGCTGTCGGCGAGTTCGGCGCCCCGGTCGTCGCCCGGCTGCTGGAGCCGTTCAAAGGCCATCGCATGGCCAAGGCCGCCCTTGAGATGGCGATCCTGGACGCCGAACTGCGCGAGACGGGCCGCTCGTTCGCCCGCGAACTCGGCGGCGTGGTCGACCGGGTCCCGGCGGGCGTGTCGGTGGGGATCCTCGAGTCCATTCCCGCGCTGCTCGACGTGGTGGCAGGCTACCTCGGCGAGGGCTACCGCCGGATCAAACTCAAGATCGAACCGGGCTGGGACGTGGCACCGGTCCGCGCCGTGCGGGAGCGATTCGGCGACGACGTCGCGCTGCAGGTCGACGCCAACACCGCGTACACCCTGCGCGACGCCCGGCACCTGGCCAAGCTCGACGACTTCGACCTGCTCCTGATCGAGCAGCCGCTGGCCGAGGACGACGTCCTCGGCCACGCCGACCTCGCCAAGACCGTGCGCACGCCGATCTGCCTCGACGAATCGATCACCTCCGCGCAGACCGCCGCCGCGGCGATCCGGCTCGGCGCCACCCAGGTCATCAACATCAAACCCGGCCGGGTCGGCGGCTACCTCGAAGCCAGAGCCATCCACGACGTCGCGGCGGCCCACGGCGTACCTGTGTGGTGCGGCGGGATGATCGAAAGCGGTCTCGGCCGCGCCGCCAACGCGGCACTGGCATCCCTGCCCGGATTCACGCTGCCGGGCGACATCTCCGCCTCGGGGCGGTTCTACCGGGTCGACGTCACCGCACCGCTCGTCCTGGAGGACGGCCACATCCGCGTACCCACCGGCGCCGGACTGGGCGTCGATCCGATCCCCGAGATCCTGGAGGAGGTCACCACGGCCGTGGACCTCTTCGAATTCTGATCCGTGCCGCCACCAGTGCGTAAGCTGCACCCCGTGACCCAGCGACCGCGAGCCAGCCTGGGCCGCGTGCTCGGCGACCTCGGCGACACGCTGCTGGAACTGCTGCACGGCGATCCCGACCACCACGGTGAGATCGGTGGGGTCGTCATCGACGACCCCACCGACGAGCCGGTCTTCCCACCCCAGGCCCTCGTCCTCGGGCTCGGCATCGAGGCCGCCCACCTGCCCGAGGTCATCGCCCGCGTCGCCGGCCGCGGCGCGGTCGGGCTCGTGGTCCGCTCCGCCGCGATCGACGACGAGCTGCGGCGCACCATCGACCGCACCGGGATCGCCCTCATCGGCCTGCGCCGCGGGGCCACCTGGACCCAGCTGATCGCGCTGCTGCGCTCGGTCCTGGCCGAGGACGACGTCGCCGTCACCGCGCAGGAGTCCCTCGGCGGCCTGCCCTCCGGCGACCTGTTCGCCGTCGCCAACGCGGTCGCCGCCCTGCTCGACGCACCCGTCACCATCGAAGACCGCAGCTCCCGCGTCCTGGCGTTCTCCGGCCGCCAGGAGGAAGCCGACCCCTCGCGGGTGGAGACCGTCATCGGCCGCCAGGTGCCCGACCGGTATGCCCGGCTGCTCACCGAGGCAGGCGTGTTCCGCGACCTGTACCGCCAGCGCGGACCCGTCATCGTGGACCCCCGGGCGCTGGGCCACGAGAGCCTGACCAAGCAGCGCATCGCCATCGCGGTCCGGGCCGGCGACGAGATCCTCGGCTCGATCTGGGCCGTCATGGACGGCGACATCACCCCCCAGCGGTCGAAGGCTCTCAGCGAAGCGGCGAACCTCGTCGCACTGCACCTGCTGCGCATCCGCGCCGGCGCAGACGTCCAACGCCGGCTCCAGACCGACCTGGTCAGCACCGCGCTCGAAGGCGGACCAGCCGCCCGCGACGCACTCGCCCGCCTCGGGCTCAGCGGCAAACCGGTCCTGGTCGTCGCAGCCGCGCTGCCGACCGAGTATGAACGCGACTCCGAACGGGCCGCCGCGCAGCAGCGGCTGGCCGACGCCATGTCGGTGCACCTCACCGCCACCGCGCAGCAGGCGGCAGTCGCCCCCGTCGGCCGAACCGTGTACGCGCTCCTGCACACGCCGCGCCGGCCCGGCGACCCGGAGGAACGCACGATGCGGATCCTCAACGAGTTCGCCGACCGGGTCGGCGACAAGCTCCCCCTGGTCGCGGCGATCGGCACGGTCGCCAGCGCCGTCAGCGAACTCGTCCAATCGCGAGCGGTCGCCGACCGGGTGCTGCGCGTCCTGGTCGACGGTCCCGCCACCCAGCGCGTGGCCCGCCTGGACGACGTTCAGACCCAATCCCTGATGCTGGAACTGCGCGACATCGCGGCCGCGCGCGGCGAGCGCCCCGGCGGCGCACTGGCCAAGCTGCTCGACTACGACCTCGACGGCGAAAGCGGCCTGGTCGAATCGCTGCGCGCCTGGCTCGACGCTCTCGGAGACGTCACCGCCGCCGCGAACGCACTGTTCATCCACCCCAACACCCTGCGCTACCGGCTGCGGCGGATCACTGAGGTCAGCGGTTTGGATCTCAGTGATCCCGACCAGCGCTTCGCGGCCATGCTCCAGCTGCGCATCCTCAACTACGGACAGCCTCGCTCCGGCGACTCGTGACAGCCGGTCCGGCGATGACCCGCCCTTCGTGCCGGTGACCCGGCTCCCGACGGACGCTTGATACTGCTCCGGCTGATGCCGGTCGGGTTCACGATGATCACGTGCCCTGCCTCATCGCCCTTCCAGCAACGCATCGCAAGCGGATTCGTGGGCTGCCCGAAGGTCGCTTTCATGGCGCGTGTAGAGGGCCTCGGCGGCGAAGTCGTGGGGAAATGAGCCATCGCGATCGATGAAAGCGATGAGGAACAAGTCGAGCATGAACAGCATGTGCGGTGCCGTGCAGATTCGCCGCAGTGGATGCCGGCTGTGCCAGGCCGAGGGCATCGCCGAGGTGGCGAGATTGCTCAGGCGGCGGCGCGTCACCTCGAGCGCGTCGGGTGCGGCGGTCTTGGTGCGTGTCGCGATCCGCTCGGCGAGTGGGGCGCCCAAGGCACGCTGCATTGCCGCTGCGAGCAGCTCCTTCGGTGATCCGGAAGTCCGGTCTTTCGGCAGGCTCAGCGCCAAGTCGCGGATCCCTCGCGTGAGGTACGGCATGCGAATCTCGAGCGACGCGGCCATCGCGCCGCGATCCCAGATGGCCAGGTGCTTGTTGGGCATGACTTGGTGGAGGAGAAAGTCGTAGACAGCCGAGGGCTGATCACGGTGACGATCTGGCCGCAGCGCGGCGAGCTGCGCCTCGGTGGTTTCGAATGCCGATGCCGGCAGCCTGCTCGTGCTCTGCAGCCGCGCGAGGCGTTGCTCGAATCGATCGAGATACGGCCCCGGCCGCTCGTGCATGGGATAGCCCGAGAGCAGCTCGTCCGCGCCCTCGCCGCACAGCGCTGCTTTGGTGAAGGAGCGCACGCGAGGAGCCGACACGAGCGCGAGCGTGGGAGTGCGAGGGGCCTCCATGGCCAGGACCGCGTTCGCGAGCCAGGCGAGCTGAGGTTCGCGGGGGGTGAGGATCGGCTCGTGTTCGAGGCCGAGCGCATTCGCCACCTCGGCCGCGTAAGCCAGGTCCGCGACATGCTTGCCGTCTGCGACCACGAACGACTTCGATCCTCGGTGATCTCGCCGCAGCGATGCCAGAAGCGTGCTGTCGGCGCCTCCGGACAGGTATGTAACCACGGGGTGATCGGCGTTGATGTGCAGGGCGACCGACTCTCGCAGCAGCTCGCCGATCTGCTCACCGGCCTGCCGCGCGGTCGGGGGCGTCGCGCCGAGGCGCGGCAACGCGAAGCGCTCGGTGCTGATCTCGAGCCGGGAGTGTCGAGGCTCGATGGTCATGAGAGTCCCGGGCGCGAGTTGCTGAATGTCGCGGAGCAGGGTCCGGACTCCCAGAGTGTGGCCGAAGACCATCTCCTCGACGAGCGCCGTGGGGTCGAGGCGGCGCGGCACGGCGGGGAAGCGCAGCAACGCCTTGATCTCCGAACCGAACGCCAACGCCTGCCGGTCGCGTGACAGCCACCAGAACAGTGGCTTCATGCCGAACGTGTCACGCGCGAGGTGCAGTCTGCGGCCCTGGCTCATCGCCACGGCGAACATGCCCTCGAGACGCTCCACCACTCGTGGTCCCCAGCGGATGAAACCGCGTAGGAGGACCTCGGTGTCCGAGCGGCCCTGGAACGAGATCCCCTCGCTTTCGAGCTCCGCGCGCAGCTTGGCGTGGTTGTAGATTTCGCCGTTGAGGGCCACGGCCGCTCGTCCGTCCTCAGTCGCCATCGGCTGGGCGCCGTGCTCGAGGTCGAGCAGGCTGAGCCGGGTGACCGCCAGTCCGGTCTCGTCGCCGGTCCACACGCCGGTGCCATCGGGACCGCGGTGAGCCAAGGCTAGCGCGATTTCGGACAGATTGTGCGAGCTTTCACGATCGTGGTACCCGACGATGCCGCACACTCTGTGTCTCCCTTGATTACTATTAGTTAGTTTTGTAAGTTGGCTGTACGCGTCCATGATTTCGCGATGCGGCCTTCGAGGAGGACCCGATGTCTGATGCGGAGAAGTACGCAGAACTGAAGCAGCAGCTCATCGAGGCTGGCGAGGCGCGCCGCAAGGCCCTCAGCATCGAGCGGACCGACGAGACCCGTGCGATCGGCGAGCGGCTCACCCAGGCGGCGAGCAAAGGGATGATCGTCGAGTGGACGATCCGACCGCAGGACCCGTCCGAGACCGTGGCCGGAAGGTGCGTCACCAACTGCGGATGTAGCTGCATCGCCTAAGGAGACCATGTGCCGCTCATCGGGGTCGGTTACCGCAGCGAGGTCGGACCCTTCATCCGCGAGAGCATGCCGCCCATCGAGGCGCTCGAAATCACAGTCGATCACTGCATCCGGAGCATCCCCGAGCACCGCCGGGACTTCCGGCAGCTGCCGGAGCTCTGCCCGGTGTTCCTCCACGGCGTGGGCCTGTCTTTAGGAACGGCCCAGCGCCCGGATTCCGGCTATCTCAGCGACGTCAGGCAATGGGCGCAGTGGCTGGGGGTGCCGTGGTACAGCGAGCACCTGGCATTCACCAAAGTCCCCGGTCTCGATCATGCCCAACTCCTGCCGCTGCCGAGGACCGAGCAGACTCTGCGGATCCTCTGCGACAACATTGACATCGTGCAGGATGGCGTCGGCCTCCCCGTGGTCCTCGAGAACATCTCCTACTACTTCGACTACCATGACTCCGAGGTCTTCGAGGCCGACTTCCTCGCGGAGGTCTGCAACCGTACCGGGGCGGGAATCCTGCTCGACCTCGAGAATCTCCGCATCAACTCCAGCAATCACGGGTATGACGCGGGCGCCTTCCTCGCGGCCCTGCCGCCGCGAGCAGTCCGGGCGATCCACCTCGCGGGGGGCTGCGAAAGCCACGACCTCGCCATCGACACACATGACCGCCAGGTGTCCCCCGCGACGTTCGCGCTCCTGCCCGAGGCGCTGCGGCGACATCAGCCTGACGCGATCATCATCGAGCGTGACCAGGCCTTCGAGGGCTTCATGGAGGTGCTGGTCGACGTCGAGCAGGCCCGGCGCATCCGCGACGAGGCCGCCGCGGATCTCCCCCGATCCGCGGGCACGAGCGAGGTGCCGCCGCCTCGGCCCACGGTCAGCGCTTCCGCGCGACGACGAACCTTGTTCGACCGCCAGCGCTCGATCCTCGAACATCTGTCGAACCCGGCGGGGTACGCCTCGGCAGAGCCGCTCCGCGGCGCCCCTGGCGGCGTCCGCGGCGACCACCTGGATCGCCTGGCGCTCGTCGGCAGCCTCGTCCTGGCCAAACGCTGGGAGAAGATCAAGAGCATATTGCCTGCGACCTGCCGCTGCCTGGACGCGCACGCCGCGCACCTGATCCGCGAGTTCGCTGCCGTCGAGCCACCGCGGTCCCCGGGCCGGCGCGAGAACGCCCGGCAGTTGCACGATTTCATCGTCGCATCAGCCGGCCGGGTCGAACCCGACTACCTCGTCGACCTTGTACGCCTCGAGCACATGATCGCGTCCGCGACCTTCTCCTCGCGCGAGCGGGAGCAGCGGCGGTACCCCTTCGCGCCCCCCGCAGCCGGGGAGAGCTTTGACTTGCGCTCCGCCAGCGATCTCAAGATCCTTAAGACCCCGTTCGATCTGAAGCGGGTGCTCGACGGCGCAGACTCGGCGACGCTCGACCGCGGGCCCGATCAGACCGTGGCTGTCGTGCCCGGCGCGGACAGCGCGCGTGTCTTCTGGCTCGATCCCGGCGTCGCGGCGCTGCTGCTCACGCTGGACGACTGGACGACTATCCATGCGGCGCAGGCAGAGCCGATCCAGGAACTCGTGCTCTCGCTGGCGGCGGGGCACCTTATCGAGGTCCGCCCGTGCGTATCTGCCTGATCGGGAAGTACCCTCCGATCCAGGGAGGCGTCAGCGCGAGGACATATCGTCTCGCCCACGGGCTCGCCGCACGCGGTCACGCCGTTCACGTGGTCACCAATGCGGCGGAGGTCGAGGATCAGTATCGAATCCAGCTGCGCCCGGAGGATCGAACGCGCCTCGGCGGCCACTACGGTCCTGGAACGGTCCGCATCCACCAGACGCTGGCCGACCACTATGGCCAGTGGCATGTGCCGTGGCACAACCCCTACGCGACCAAGCTCGCCGGGCTCGCGATCGAGACGATCAAGGAGCACGATCTCGAGTGCGTGGTCTCCTGGTACCTGGAGCCGTACGGCGTCGCCGGTCACCTCGCCGCGAGTCTCACCGGCAGGCCCCATGTCATCAACACCGCGGGCAGCGATGTGGGGCGGTTATGGCACCAGCCTGGGATGCGCTCGCTGTACGACGGGATCTTCCGCGCCGCTGACGTCGTCATCGGCGTCAGGGGCCTGCCCAAGGCGCTCGCGGAGATCGGTGTTCCGCGCTCGAGGATGATGCCGAACGACGGGCACTTCGTTCCTCTCGACGAATTCGCTCCTGACGGCCCAGCGCTCGAAGTCGCGCCGGCATCGACCGCGCCCACCATCGGGGTGTTCGGCAAGCTCGGACGCTTCAAGGGTGTCCTGCCCCTGGTCCGCGCGATCCGGAACTGCCTGGATCGAGGGGTGCCGGTCCGGCTCGCGGCCATGGTCCAGGGCGAGGCACCCGAGGAGGAGGCATTCGCCTCTCTCGTCGAGGAGCTCGACCTGCGCGACCACGTCATTCGGATCCCGTTCATGCCCCACTGGCGAGTGCCCGAGTTCCTTCGCGGCTGCGATGTGGCGTGCTGCCTCGAGCAGGACTTCCCGATCACGGCGCACAACCCGGTCATCGCGCTTGAGGTCATGGCCACAGGGACTGCAGTCCTGCTGTCCCACGAGATCGCGGCGAAGCAGCCGGAACGCCAGCGGCTCGCGCACGGGTACAACTGCTGGATCGTGCGCGATACCAACGATCATGAGGAGATCGCGGAGTGCCTCGCCCTCGCCCTCGCCGAGCCCTTCCGCGCCGAGGTGGGAAGGCGAGGCCGGCTGTTCGTCGAGCACGTGCAAGCGCAGTGCCGGTTCCCGCAGGCGTTTGAAGCCGCGATTCACCGTGCTGTCCATCCCGATGCCTCCGGCGCGGAAGCAGAGGACGTCGTCGAGGCTTCACCGAGCGACGGGCTGCCTCCGCTGCTCGCCGCGATCCGCCGCAAGCTCGAACAGGCGGACTCGCCGCCCGCGGAGCTCTCAGATCTGAGCCGGGTGGCCGACCAGCTTCTGAGCGCGTGCGACGAGGCATCCGTGAGTTGCGATGGCTCCCTGTTCCGACTCGATACGCGGTGCCCGGCCTGGAGCGACGAAGCGGCCGCAGGGTGCCGGCCCTCGCTCGTGCCCGGGGCGCGCGCGGAGCTCTACGCGCGGGACCCGATCGCCATGCTCACCGAGGACCCCAGCTCGGACGCGACAGCCGAGACCCTGGTGATCGTGCTGCCATACGCACAGCCGCAGGCGATCAAACTCTTCACGCTGACAGCCCGGGCCGCGGCTTTCGTGATCGCCTGCGATGGAACGAGGAGCATCGCCGACGTCGGATCACGCGTCGGCTGGGACTCCCCGGGCCCGGCACGCGCACTGGCCGAGGAGCTCTCTGCGCTTGGCGTCCTGGCCCTGAACGCGCCTCACCCCACGGGATTGGCGATGGCCGACTAGGAGCCGTCGCTGCCGGTGCTCAACGCCATGAATGCTGGTAGCGGGCAGGGCCGCGCACGTCGGTGCCAGCACCTACCTCCGTCTGGATGAACAGCCGCCCGATCGGCCGCGGCTGCCGGCGCCCGCAGCGGCGCGTCGCCCGGCGTCGCCAACCCGACCCGGCCGCTGGGCGGACGCCGTATCAACCGGCCTGCGTGCCTCCTCTTACTCGGCGTCCGACCGACACAGGAGGCGCAGATGCCCAATCACCTGAGTTTCACCGGCGAGCAGTACGAGTACGAGGCGGGTGGCGTGACCCATACCGGCGGGAGCCTGTGGGCCGTCGCCGACACCCTCGACGTGCTGCTGCGGACCGCCCCGGCGACGTACTACACCGTCACCGCCCCCGCCCTGCACCGGGCGGCGCTGCCCGGCGGGGCGTCTGGAAACTCGCTGCTGGCCGGCCTGACCGTGGTCCGGCGCGTCGGTGGGGAGATCGAGCAGGAGTCGGCCGCCGCCAAGGACACCGTCGAACCGCACAAGCTCAAGGGCGTCTCCGGTGTCGCGCACTCCGAGTTCCAGGCGCTGCTGGCCTGGTTCGAGGCGGCTGCCGTGAACCTGAACCAGGAGACGGCGCTCGCCGTCATCGTCGAGGCGCACCAGACCAACAGCCCGTGCTCGACCTGCCAGAAACTCATCGGCGGGGTGATGGTTCGGCTGGCCGCGCAGTACGGCAAGCCGGTCATCTTCCGGGGTTCGGCGTTGCAGGCCTATGAGCTCGCTCCGGGCGCGCTCGGCCGGATGCTCCTGTCGGTGCGCTCAGGCACCGGCAAGTACGACACCCAGACCCCGCCTGTCATGAACGACGTCCTGGGCACCCACCTGATGGTCCCGCTGATGCGCAGCTGACCCGTACGCCGACGGCCAACGGCTCGGCTTCGGGGCCGTCGGTGGGTTGCCGGGTACAACTCCTTGGCGTACGACCCGGTCCGCAAGGACGTCATCGTACTGACCTCGCTGTTCGCGGGTGCGAACGGCGAGCAGCCGGCCAACCAGATGGCATCGGCGATCATCGGGGCGCTGTACGGCCGGCCGCTGATCCCCGCACCGTCGCCCAGCCGATGAGGTGGGTACGCCCGTGCCCGGAGGGACCGCGGGCACGGGCGCATCGGCCGCGGCGGCCGCGCACCGTTCTGGTGGGTGACTGTCGCTCCCGTAGAAGGCCATCCGGGTGGCCGTGGCCGGAGGCGTCGATGGGCGGACTGCCTTGCGCTCAAGCGCGGTTGAGCTCCTAGCCTTGCGCAGCATGACCTACGTGATCGCGCTGCCATGCGTGGATGTGCTGGACAAGGCATGCGTCGAGGAGTGCCCGATCGACTGCATCTACGAGGGCGACCGGATGCTGTACATCCAGCCGGACGAGTGCATCGACTGCGGCGCCTGCGAGCCGGCCTGCCCCGTCGAAGCCATCTTCTTCGAGGACGACCTGCCCACCGAGTTCACCGGGTACGCCGCTGTCAACGCCGAGTTCTTCAGCTCGATCGGCTCACCCGGAGGGGCCACGCAGAAAGGGCGCGTCGCCGGCGACCACGCTCTCGTAGCGGCACTGCCGCCACGGCTTGCCGGCGGCACATCGGCTTGAGGTCAGCCCGGATCGTTCCGCTCGCCCTCGTCGTGGAGGCGGACCGGTCCCTGGCCGCGTGTCCGGAGCCCGTCATCAGGGTTGAGCAGATCGCATAGTTTCATGGACAGGCAGCCGCACCCTATGCAGGCGGTGAGCTGGCGTTCAAGATTGGTGAGGAAGCGTCGCCGTTCAGCGAGCTGGCGTTTCCACACCCGCGAGACCCGCACCCAGTCCTGGTGGCTCGGTGGTTGGTCCACCGGCAACGTGGTGAAGATGTCTGCCACGTCGGCCAGCGGGATGCCCAGGCGCCGGGCTGCCAGAACGAGCGAGATGCGCCGCAGCATGTACCGCCGGTACAGCCGCTGATTACCGCTGTTGCGCTCGGCCGTGATGAGCCCTCTCGCCTCGTAGAACCGCAGTGCAGAGGGCATCACGCCGGTCCGGGCGACGACCTGCTGGACGGTGAGCAGGTCGTCGGGGTGCGACAGCGGTGGCGATGACACGGCCGCAGCATAGGACCTCAACCGCAGTTGAGATCAAGTCGGATCGCGGGTATCCGTGCGGTGCCGGGGGCAGTCGGCGCAGGCGCAGGTCGGCCGTGGACAGGCGGAGCTCGCGGTAGCTGCCGTCGCCAGTGATCGTGCCCTACCACCGGACGGGGACATGCCAGGGCGACAAACCGGGTCGGCCTTCTGCTCGCCGACGGTGCGCAGGTGGGCCCAGCGTCAGCGCAGCATCGCGAGCAGGCCCACCTCGTCGGCCAGCACGCCCGGCTGCGCCAGCGCGCGGAAGTCGTTCTCGACCGAGGCCAGGTCCAGCGCCCCCGCCCGGACGGCGCGGTAGCGGACCACCGACCACACGAACACGTCGAGGTTGTCGAACCGGGTGTGGCCCTCGATCACCTGCTCCTCGTGGAACCACAGCGCCACCTGGCCGCTGGCCAGCACCACGTGGTAGCTGCCGCTGCCGTCGGCGCCGATCGACCAGACGTCGTCGCCCGACACGGTGGTGGTGGTGTAGTCGGCGTCGAGCAGGTCGCACTCGTTGGCGGTGAAGTCGAAGCCGTAGGACCAGTCGGCGATGTCGAGGAAGTCGGCCATGGATCCCGAGCGCACCCGGCGGTCGAAGGCGGCCAGGGACGCGGCGGCGCCCGACGGCAGCCGCGACAGGAACGGTTCCACGGCGCGGGTCGTGGCGGGCAGGCTCACCCGGGGCGCGGACGGGAACCAGCGGGCCAGGTCGTCGTCCAGGCCGTTCTCGACGTAGCCGTAGATGTGATCAAGGGTGAGCGCCATGCGGCGAATGCTACGACAGGCGGGTGACGCCGCCAGCCGACAGTCCGGCCGTGCGGTGAGAGGCGGCCCGCAACCCGAGGTGATGGGCTTCCTCTCAGCGTCGCCACGCCGCGTTTCAGCGCGGCATGCCGCCAGACCGTTCCACGGCGGGCATCACTACTGCCGCCAGCAGCACTTGCGTCAGCCACGATGCGGCACCCGCGCCGGGAAGGGGCCGGGATCAGGCCCCGGCCCCTTCCGCCTGCCGTGCTACCGGGAGCCGGTCACCTGGTCAGGAGCCGGGATGTAGCCGTTGACGTCGCTGATGAAGCCGTTCTCGAAGATCACGCACAGGGTCGGATCGTTGGTGCAGCCCGGGGCGCCGAAGTCGATCGCCCGTACCCGGAACCGGTGGTTGCTGACCGTGGGCGAGAAGGTGAACGGCTGCCCGACCACCGGGCAGCTGGTGCCCGACCACTGCGAGTTCAGCCGGCCCTTGTCCACCCAGGCGCCGCCGGTGTCCATGTCCGACACCCACACCTGCACCGCCCGCTTGGCGTCGTGGCAGTTCTGCAGCGTGTAGGTCTTCACGCCCTGGGTCGGGGACGGCGACGCGACCATGTCGCTGAGCCAGATCAGGTTGACGCCCCAGAACCGTCCGCCGTAGACCATGTAGTCCCGCCGGTTGGTGTTGAACAGCGCCTGGCCGCTCGGGGTGCTGATCAGGTTCCACTCGTAGACGGGGGTGGACGACCAGACCAGGTCGATGCCGTAGTTCTGGGCGCCCCAGCGGATGTAGCCGGGGCTGTCGGCCACCCGCAGCGCCACCTTCGTGGTGGAGGTGATCGGGGCGTCCGGGGCCAGGCCCTCGGCGTAGACCTCCCACCTGGAGTTGGGCCAGTCCGTCCAGCCCAGGTTGATGCCGTAGTCGCGTACCGAGTAGCGCAGCGCCTTGAGGCCGTTGGTCTGGTTGCGCAGCGGCCCGTAGCCCTGGTTCCAGGTCGGCAGGCCTTCCCAGTCCACCGCGGCGGCGGGCGGGGCGTCCGCCAGCGTGCCGGTGTCGGCGAGGTCGGGGCCGGCGGCCGTGGCGGGGCTGCTGGTGATCGTGGCCAGCAGCAGCGCTGCGGCGGCCAGGAGCAGACCGTGTTTGCGTGGCATTGCGGGTCCTTCCGAATCCGTTGTGGCACATGACAGCCACTACGGCGTTCCATGCCGTTCCCCGCGGTTCCACCCCGGCTCAGTACGCCGGACCCGTGTCCTCCGGCCGGGCCCGCGCGAGACCCGCGAGCGTGTCGAGGGCGGCGGCCAGGCCCGGCAGGTCCGGCGCGGACACGGCGATGCGGATCGCGTTGGGGACCTGCTGCGGATCGACCGCGAACGCGGCCCCGGGACTCACCGAGATGCCGTGCCGGGCCGCGGCGGCGACGAACGTGTCGGTGCGCCACCGGTCCGGCAGCCGCCACCAGCAGTGGTAGGAGTCCGGGTCGGCGCTGACGTCGAAGCCCGCCAGCCGCTCGGCGGCGATCCGCTGCCGGGCGGAGGCGTCGGCCTGCTTGGCCGCCACGATGCGGGCGGCGGTGCCGTCGTCCATCAGCGCGGACGTCGCGGCCAGCGCGAAACCGGTCGCCGGCCACGGTCCGGACCGGATGCTCGCGGCCAATTCCGCGTCGAGCCCGGGGGGTGCCACGACGACGCCGAGGCTCAGTCCTGGCGCGATCTGCTTGGTGAGGCTGTCGACGTACACCGTGCGGTGTCCGGCGGTCGCGGCCAGCGGCAGGGCCTGCCGGGCGAGGTAGGCGTTGACGCCGTCCTCGATCGCGATGAGGTCCAGTTCGCCGAGCAGGTCGCGGATCTGGTCGCGGCGCCGGTCGGGCATGGTGATCCCGAGCGGGTTGTGCAGGGTCGGTTGCAGGTAGACGGCGCCCAGGGGGTCGCGCCGGTGCGACTCGCGCAGGTCGGTGGGCTCCAGGCCGTGTTCGTCCATCCGGATCGGGACCAGGGTGACGCCGAGCCGCGCCGCGATCGCCTTGACCACCGGGTAGGTCAGCTCCTCCACGCCGAGCCTGCCGCCCGGCGGGACCAGGGCCGCGATCGCGGCGGCGATGGCCTGCCGGCCGCTGCCGGTGAACAGCACCCGGTCGGGGGCGGGCGTCCAGTCCCGGCGGCTGAGGAACCGTGCGGTCGCCGAGCGGGCCTCGGCTGTCCCCGCGGCCGGAACGGGCTCCAGGCTGGCCGCGAACGACGGGCTGTGCAGCAGTCGCGCCATGGTCGGGGCCATCATCTCGGCCTGGCCGGGCAGCACCGGGAAGTTCGCCTCCAGGTCGACGATGCCTGAGGTGGCGGGACCGGTCGGCGGGCGGGAGCCGCCGGGCAGCACATAGGTGCCCCGGCCGACCTCGCCGGCTACCAGGCCCCGGCTGACCAGTTCCCGGTACACCCGGGCGGCGGTCGAGACGGCCATGCCGCGGTGCCGGGCGAACTCCCGCTGCGGCAGGAGGCGGTCACCGGCCGCCAGCCGCCCCGAGCGGATCTCAGCCTCGACCGCGTCGGCCACGAGTCGAAAGTCGTCCATGGGAATCCTCTGCGCGACGGACCGGGTCAACGGCCGAATCATGTACCGCATGGTCGGGGCTGTCAATACATTGCATCGGAGCAAATTGCACTGAGGTATCGAAAGTAATCACTGTCACATATGCTGACCGCAACCGGTACATCAAGCTGCTGATACATGGAGACGGTGGCGGATATTTGCGATTGACACCTCGAGCGCACCGAGGCCAGCATCACAGCAATAGGCAGCAGTGGTCGGTTCATTTTGCCGGGGAGGGCGCATGCGACCCGCAGATCTCGTCATCACCGAGGGCAGTCCGCTGGACCACGGCACCCGAGCACTGTGGACCGAAGGAGACCTGTGGCGCAGCAGAATCCACTTCGAGCTCGCCTACCGGCAGGCCGAGCAGGCAGGCGACCCGCAGGCTCAGGCCCTGGCCGCGCTGGGCCAGGCCGGTCTGTGGGTGCACGAGCATCGCGGGGCCGCCGCGGCGGCCGCCGTCGAGGCACGCCTGGCCCGTGCGCTGTCCACGCTCGACCCGCGATCCCCGCTGGCCCTGCGGATCAGACTGCGCCAGACCGCCGAGGCCGACTACCGTCGCGGCCGAACCGCCGACATCCTCGCCGCACTGGCCGAGGCCGAACGCAGCGGCGACCCGGTGGTGCTCACCGAGGCGATCAGCCTGGCGTACCACTGCCTGCTCGGACCCGACCACGGCCCGCAGCGCCGCGAGCTGAGCCGCCGGATCCTCGCCGCCGCCGTGGACGCCGGCTGCCGCTCCGACCTGGTCATGGGCATGCTGTGGCAGACCGCGGGGCGTTTCCTCGACGCCGATCCGCACGCCGAACGCAGCCTCACCGAACTGAAACAGTTGCTGGCCGAGCAGGATCACCTGGCCGTGTCCTTCGTCGTGCAAGCCGTCGACGTGATGCTGCTGATCCGGGCCGGCCGCTTCGCCGACGCCGAGACCCTGGCGACCGCCTGCGCGCACCGCGGCCGGCAGGCCGGAGACGCCGACAGCTCGGGCTGGTACGGCGCGCACCTGTTCGCCCTGCGCTGGTACCAGGGTCGCACCGACGAACTGCTGCCGATGCTCGAAGAGATGGTCAATTCACCCACGCTCAGCGCCACCGACAACTCCTTCCTCGCCGCGTGGGCCCTGGCCCGCGCCCGCGCCGGAGACCACCGCCAGGCCACCGCCGCCCTGGCCCGCCTCACCGGCCCCGACCTCGCCTGTCTGCCCCGCTCCAGCAGCTGGCTGGTGTGCCTGTACGGCGTCGTCGAGACCGCCTGCCTGCTCGGCGACCCCGCCACGGCCGCGGCCGCCTACAACCTGCTCGCCCCGTACGGCCACCTGCCCATGCTCGCCAGTGTCGGCATCAGCTGCTTCGGCTCCGTCCAGCAGGCTCTCGGTGTCGCCGCCCTGACCACGGGCGAGCCGGACCGGGCTGTCCGTCACCTCAGGGCCGCCGTGCACGACAACCTCGTCCTGGGCCACTTCCCGGCCGCCACCACCTCCCGTGCCCGCCTCGCCGAGGCGCTGCGCCTGCGTGCCGCCCCCGGTGACCGCGCCCAGGCCGATACCGAACACCACCTTGCCGACCGCGAAGCCGCCGACCTCGGCATGTCGCTGCCCGCCGGCGTGTTCCGGCCCGCGCCTGGCCGTGCCGTCAAGCGGCCCGCGCTGTGTCGACGACAGGGCGCCAGCTGGGAGATCGAGCTCGGCCACCGCACCGCGACCGTCGACGACAGCGTCGGCATGGGCTACCTCGCCGCGCTGCTGGCCAATCCGGGCTTCGAGATACCCGCCGTCGATCTCGCCGTCGGGCCCGGTCGGCCCGTGCCCACCACCGACGTCGCCCAGCCGGTGCTCGACGACGCCGCCAAGCAGGCCTACCGGCGCAAGCTGGCCGAGCTGCAGGACGAGCTCGACAGCGCCGAGGCCGCCAACGACCTGGCTCGCGCCGAACGGACCCGGGCGGAGAAGGACTGGCTGATCGCGGAGCTGGCCGCCGCCACCGGGCTGCACGGCCGGGTCCGCAGCTTCACCGGCAGCGGCGAACGCGCCAGGGTCGCGGTCGGCAAGGCGATCCGCCGTGCCCTGGACCGGATCGCGGCCGCCGACCCGGTCATCGGCGAGGAGCTGCGAGCGGCGGTGCGGACCGGAGTCCGCTGCTCTTACCGGCCGAGCTGAGCCACGCGTGACCCGTGCCGGCGGCGATGGAGGGTGGGAGTGCCTCGACAGGGTCTGTTGCGGCGGGTGTCGGCGCGGCATGTCTGGGAGGCGCGGGATGCGATCGGGTCATGGCGGCGGCACAATCTACGTGGACGTGTGCCGGATGGACCGCGTTGCGGAAGAGCCCCTGCCCAGGGCTGCGAACTCAGAAGCAGGAGCCCTCTTCCGCGCTGTGGCCCCGCCTAGGCGGGGCCACACCCGTTCTCGCTGCCGACGACCACTCGGACGATCGGTGCGACCTGGCGGATCGCCTCGACTCCAACGCTGGTCATGCAGGGCAGCAGTACCGCCGTCACGATCACGGCGGTCTTGCGGTGGCCGGATGTCCGGCCAGGCCCGCGACGGATCCGGTCGCGTGCCATGGGCGCCCACCTTTCGGTCGACCCTGCCCGAAGGCAAGGGGAGCCCGTTGCTCCGCGGAGGCAGCGGGAGCCGACCGAGGGCGGACGTCGGTCGCCCGCACCGACTGTACGGCTGGCGCAGTAATGCACGGCAGGCACGCCGACACGGCC
Source organism: Catellatospora sp. KI3 (assembly GCF_029948125.1). Lineage (GTDB taxonomy): Bacteria > Actinomycetota > Actinomycetes > Mycobacteriales > Micromonosporaceae > Catellatospora. Next base: position 144,830 of record NZ_JASAMB010000003.1, on the reverse strand, counting down.
GAAATCACCGTTGATCCGGCCAACCTCCCGCTCCACCCTTACGTAATGCCTGGTCGCGCGCACTCTCAGCCGGGCGGGACGGACCTGCGCCACGACCTTTCGGGGTACGGTAGAAGATCCCTTTGTAGCCTTGAGCCGGTGCTCGACTCCCTTGGTGTAGTCGAGCCGGTCCGCACCGAGCGTGACCGCCTTCGGGTCGCCGCGGCCCCGGGCGCGACGGATCCGGCCCTGCTATCCCGCGTCGGCGACATCGTCGCCTACTGCGCCGTGCGACGGGCGGTGGCGGAAAGGCTCATGTCCAGCCGATACCGCCCGGCGCGGTCCGACAAACCCCCTCCGGCCTACGCGGCGCGGGCATCAGCCGTCGCCCGGTCGGCCCGTCGACGCGACGAACACGGTCCTCCTCGGTCAACTCCGCCGGTTTTCCGCGCCGCGAGACGCGAACCCGTACCCCGGGCAGGCCGGCATCAGGTCCCGGAGACGACGCCCCGCCACATCGATCGACAGAGGGCGACGGGAAGCACTGCGAGCCCTGCCGGACTCGACCATCGAACCACCTGGCCTTCGCGCCAGTAGAGCCGCAGCCGGCACCGGATGTGCGGCCGCCACGGCCGCGGTCGCGACAGGCCGGCGACGTAGAGCTGACCGGCACAGCCGCCGGGGCCGGTCCCGCCATGCCCGATGTGCCGTCACGGTGAGTAACAGGTGCAGATTCATGGCTGGAAGGCCGACCGCGCCCGCACGACGATCGGGCTCGGTGTTGACGTCGGGGAAGGAACCTTCGACGTCACCGTCCGACCGCACCCCGGCCTGCCGTCGAAGAAGTACACGTGCTTCGTCGTGCGGTCCTACCACGCCTACGGCTAGTCCGCGAGGACGCCCGACGCCTGCACCACCACCACCTTCTAGCAGAGGAGCCCACATGATCAAGGTATTGCTCGCCGCCGCGCTGGCCACCGTCCCGGCCGCGCCCCCGGCGCCGTCGGACCAGCAGGCCACCGCACTGAGCACGTCGCAGATCAGGGTGATCTGGCAGGACAACTCCAGCAACGAGACCGGCTTCGAGGTGTCCGACGGCGTCGCCACCTGGACCGTCGGGGCCAACACGACCCGCTTCGTCAACTCGCTGCTGGCGTCGAAGGCGTACAAGTGCTACCGCGTGCGCGCCTACAACCTCGTCGGCAAGTCGGCCTGGACGCCGTACACCTGCGCGACCACCCTCTAGGAAGGACCTCTGATGCTTCGCAGATCACTGAGGGCAGCGCTGGTCACCGCGCTCGCGGGCGCCGCGGTGCTGTTCGCGGCCTCCCCCGCCGCGGCCGCGCCGGTCTACAAGCTGCCCTTCCCGTGCGGGCAGGTCTGGAACGGCAACACCCGAACCGACCACAACCCACTGGAGGCCATCGACCTCACCCGCGCGGGCGGCGACGGATCGCCCGTCTACGCCAGCGCCCCCGGCACTGTCGACCTGGTCAAGGACAACGGCACCGCCGGGTACGGCAAGCACGTGCGCATCCTGCACCTCACCGGCCACCAGACGCTCTACGCCCACCTCAAGCAGTACGTCGTCGCTCAGGGTGCGGTCGTCGGCTACGGCACCCTCATCGGCTACGTCGGCAGCACCGGCGACTCCACCGGCCCGCACCTGCACTACGAGCAGCGGCTCAACGGGGCCATCGTGAAGGCCAAGTTCGACGGCGTCCAGGCCAGCTACTACGGCAACGCCTCCTACACCAGCACCAACGCCTGCCAGGGCGCGAACACCGGCGCCGGCTGGATCGACACGTCCAGCGGGGCGGCACAGCCGATGTACTCGGGTCCGGGCAGTACGTTCAGCCTGCAGGGCACGATCGCCGACGGCGCGTACATCACGATCTACTGCCAGATCACCGGGCAGTCGGTCACCGGCAAGTACGGCACCAGCACGGTCTGGAACCGCATCGGGCCCTCGCGGTTCGTGCCCGACACCAACAGCCTCACCGGTTACCCGGGCTTCATCCCCAGCGTCCCGCGCTGCTGACACCGGTCCGGGGTGTGCTGCGGGCCGGCACACCCCGGGCCTCACGTCGACGCCAGCCACCAGCCGAGGCTCGCCCGGTCCGGATGACCGGCGGGCAGGCCGTGGTGCAGTTCGGCAAGATCGGCGTGTCGGGCCGAGGTGAGCAGCGCATCGGTCTCGCCCCGGGTCAGCGACAGCACCCGGGCGATGCGCACCAGCGGCCGCCAGTCGCGGGGCCTGCGCACCGTGCCGTCCCGCCAGTTGTCGATGGCCGTGCGCGGCACACCGGTCAGCTTGCTCAGCGTCTTCGCGCCGATCCCCGCCCGGCGCATGAATCCGTCCAGCCGCCCCGCCAGCGCGACGGGCAGGTCCGCCACCGGGGCGTTCCCGCTCAGCCGCCGGGCGGCGTCGCGTACCGCCGGATGCCCCAGGTCCTCCAGGATCGCCAGCGCGCGCCGCCACGATCCGGCCGCGCCCGCGTGGTCGCCGCCGACGTGGCGCGTGTCGCCCTCGTGCAGCAGCACCTCGGCCTCCTCGTACCGGTTGCCGATCTCCTGGAAAAGCAGCGCCGCCTGCCGGTAGTGCGTCGCGGCACGGTCAAGGTCGCGGCGATGGTGGTGGATGTAGCCGAGGCTGTGGTGCACGTGCGCGAGCGCGTGCCGGTTGCCCGAGCCACTGAGCTGCTCGAACGCCCGCTGGCTGTAGGCCAGCGCGGGACCGTGCTCCCCCAGCCGCGCGTGCAGCCAGCCGATCATGTTGCGGGTTCGGGCTTCGGTCATCGTGTCGCCCAATTCCTGCGACAGCGGCAGCGCCGCCAGCACGTGCTCCAGCGCCTGCCGGTACAGCCCCTGGCTCTCGTAGACGTTGGCCAGACCACGATGGCACCACGCCTGCCTGGCCTTGTCGCCGCTGTCGGTGAACAGCCGCAGCGCCTCCCGCAGATGCTCGTACGCCTCGGCGTGGCGGCGCATCTTGTTCAGCGCCATCCCTCGGCTGCAGTATCCGTGCGCCTCGGCGTCGCGGTCGCCGAGGCTGCGGGCCGCGGCCACGGCGATCTGCTGCGTGGCGGCCCAGTCCTGCCAGCGACCGCGCAGGTCGAAGAAGTTCTCCAGGGTCCACGCCAGCTGCCGGGCCTGCGCCGGCAGGCCGTGCTCGGCAGCCCAGCCGACGCACGCGACCAGCACACTGCGCTCGGCGGTGAACCATGCCAACGCCGATGCGACCTCAGCCGGTCCGTCGACCGTGACCCCGGGGTCCGGCGCTCCCACGGCGATCGGCTGCCGGAACGGCTGCAACAGCCGGTCGGCCCGGTAGGCGGTGTGCAGATAGTGCTGCACCATCCGCAGGTCCGCGCCGTCGTCGGGCAGAGCGCCGGCCAGTTCGCGAGCGAAGTCGCGCAGCAGGTCGTGCATCGCGAAGCGGCCCGGCGCGGGTTCGGTGAGCAGGTTCGCCTGGCCCAGTTGGAGCAGCAACGTACGGGTCTCGCGGACAGGCAACCCCGCCAGACTCGCCGCCGCGGCGATGCCCAGGTCCGGGCCAGGGTGCAGGCCGAGCAGACGGAACAGCGTGGCCGCGGCCGGCCGCAGTGCCCGGTAGGACCACGAGAACACCGCGCGAAGGTCGGTGCCCCGGTAGGCGTCCAGGCCCCACTGGGCCTCGCGCAGCTCGTCGGCCAGGGCCCGCAACGTGAAGTCGGGCCGGGCTGCGGCATGGGCGGCGACCGTCGCCAGTGCCAGCGGCAGCCGCGCACACCGCGAGATGATCTCCTCAGCCGCGTCCGGTTCGGCCTCGACCCGGGCCGCGCCCAACCGGGCCGTCAGCATGGCGTGCGCATCGGGTCCGGACGGCAGGTCCAGGTTGACCGGGCTCGCCCCATTCGCGACGACCAGCCCGGTGAGCTGGTCGCGGCTGGTGACCAGCGTCAGACAGCCAGGACTGCCGACCAGCAGCGGCTGCACCTGCTCGGCGTCGCGGGCGTTGTCGAGCAGGATCAGCACTCGGCGCTGGGCCAGCAGGCTGCGCAGCATCCCGGCCTGCGCGTCAAGGCCCTCGGGCAGCCGCGGCACGGCCAGCGCATCGAGCAGGCTGTGCACCGCCTCCTCCGGCCGCATCGGCTCGTTGGCCGGGTCGTACCCCCGCAGGTTGAGGTAGAGCTGCCCGTCGGGGAACCGGTCGGCGACCCGGTGCGCCCAGTGCACGGCCAGCGCCGTCTTGCCGACCCCCGCGGTCCCGGCCACCACCGCGATCGCCCCGTCCCCCGCGGTCAGCAGCCCGTCGAGGGCCGACAGCTGCGCCGCGCGGCCGCAGAACGCGGGGATCCGTGCCGGGAGCTGGCGCGGCAGCGGCTGGTCTGGCTCGTCACCGGGTCCGCAGCGCTGCGCCGCCAGCGCAAGCTGCGCGGCCAGCCGCTGCCGCTCGGGGTGCCGGTCGACGGCCTCGGCCAGCAGCGCCCGCACCTGCTCGGGCCGCCCGCGCCGCAGCTCCGCGTCAGCTAGCAGCTCCAGGGCGTCGAGCCGCCGGTCCTGCAGCCGTCGCCGCGCCTCGCCGGCGTACGCTGCGGCGACGTCGGCCAGCGGCTCCCCGCGCCACAGGTCCAGCCCGTCACGCACCAGGCGGGCCGTCTCGGCCGGGTCGTCGGCTGCCCGCGCCAGCCGCAGGCACCGCTCAAAGGCGTCGGCGTCGAGTTTCTCGGCGGACAGCTGATAGCCGCCGGGCCGCGTCGCGACGGTGCCGTCCGCCCCGGCCGCGCGCAGGTGCCGCCGCAACGCGGACATGCCCGCGTGGATCTGGGAGCGCGCGGTAGCGGGCGCCCGCAGTCCCCACACCGCCCCGACCAGCTCATCGGTGGTGATCAGGCGACCGCGGTGCAGCAGCAGATATGCCAGCAGCGCCCGGTGTCTCGGGTGGCGAAGGAGGACAGGACCTTCATCGGCGAGGATCTCCAACGGCCCCAGAATGCCGAACCGCAATGCGCCGTCCTTCCTTCGCGAGCAGGTAGTATATGCACGATGACAAATGTCCGGCAACGACCGCCGGTCGCTCGCCGGGCATCCGGCCAGGAGCTTGATCCGCACATCCGCCCCGTCGGCAGGGTGCCGTCGACGGCACCGGAGCTGCCGGTCGTGCGCCTGGCCGCGGCCGGAGCCACGAACCCGACCTCGCCGCGCACCCGCTGCTGAGCTCGCGGCAGGCAGGCGTCGGTGCGGGTCGTCCGCACAGCTCTACCTGCGCCAGGCCACCGACGGCGTCACCGACAACACCCACCAGTGCCCGCCTGGCCGCGTTGATTCAGGGACCTCTTCTGCGGTGGCATATCACCGGCTCGAACACCGCTTCTTAGCAGCGTACAGAGCGGCGTCTGCGGCGTGGAGGGCTCGCTGCGGTTCGCGAGTGAGCGGCGCCCAGCCCATCGTCGCGGACACCGGTGTGCCCGGCACCATCGACATCCAGTCTTCGTCGGCGATCATGTCACCGATGCGTTGGCCGATGCGTTCGGCTTCGGCTGGGATAGTACCGGGCAGGATGAGCGCGAATTCGTCCCCGCCGTAGCGGGCGACCATGTCGCCGTGCCGGACAGCGCGGGCCGGCACCCCGGCGATGCGTTGCAGAACAAGGTCTCCGGAGTGGTGGCCGTGCGTGTCGTTGACCGCCTTGAAGCCGTCCACGTCCAGTACACCGACAACCGCTGTGCCGTCACGATCTGCCAGCGATGCGGCGGCGTGCTCTCCGGTCCCGGCCAGCGCTAGCGAGCGCAGCCGCAGGGGTTCGGCCACGCCGAGGGCGTCGATGGCGTCCGGGCGTCGTCCAGCAGGGTGAGCGCTTTGTCGGGCTGCCGGTCGGCGAGTGCGTCACACACGTCGGCCAGGACGTTGACCTGTTCCAGGATGACGTCGACGTGGGAGTCGACGGTCAGGTCGAGATCGACCCGGCGGCCCAGAGCCATGAGGCGTTTGGCGGCGTAGCGCAGCGGCACCCTGCATGACGGACAGGTCGTCGCAGTAGCGCCGGCAGTTGGTGATCAGGGACTCCAGGCCGTTGACGCAGCCCGCCGTGTCGCCGTGCTGGTCGAGATGGACCGCGGCGCCGACGCGGGTGATGATGCAGGTCCCGATCCACATCGCCCACCCGACCAGCGAAGTTACGTCGGGGCCGCTAGCGTCCGTGCCACGCCGGGACAGCTGGCGGCTGACGATCACTGTCTCGGGCCGGAAGCTCCGCCCGCCGCCGACTTTCCGACCCCGCACGGCGATCTTTGGGCTTTGGGGTCACGATGATCACCCGCTCGGGACGGATAGTGGGGGTCCGGGTTAGGTACGTGGTGCTGTGACTACACATCACGACTTCGATCGCACGCGGGTCGGGTCGGGTCGGGTCGGGTCGGGTCGGCGCGAACATCCCGGTAATCGGTCGCGGCGCGGCCGGATTGGCGTGAACATCGAGTGGTTCGGTCGGGGCGCGGGCGAGTCGGTGCGGCAAGAACGTAAACGCCGCTTGGGGTCGAATAGTCGGTTCTGGTCCACGATCAGCGTGACAACGCAACCCAACCGCGATCTTGGAACCACTCACCGCCGATGATCGTCGCTCGCGGTCAGAATCCACAGCTCACGGCGAGCTTTCCACACCGGACGTCGATCAACCGCTTGCAGAACCGCGCAGGTCGGCTGCGGCGTGCCATCGGCGCAGCGGCGTGCCGCCGGTACCGAGCATGTGCTCGGTACCGGCGGCACGCCGCTGTCGTTCAAGGCGGGCGGAAGCAGCCCCGGTCAGGACGTGATCACCGCGTCTTTCGCGAGTGCGGCGGTACGCTCCTGGACCAAGGCGCGTAGCTGGTCGGTGTCGGTTTTGACGGCGGTGGCGTCGGCTCCGGCGACGTTGGCCAACGTCGCCGCGATCTGATCGAGGGCCTTCTCGGCGGCCTTGTCGGCGTAGATCTTCTGGTACAGCTGCCGGTAGGCGTCCTCGTATGCCTTCTTGAACGCCTCGGACGCCAGGAACCGCTCCTTGAGCTTGTTGCCGCCCAGCCCGCCGAAGCCGCCTCGTCCCCCGCCGCCGGGCCGCATGCCCTCCGGCAGCTGCACGCCGTCGGGGAGCTGCATCCCCTCGGGAGGTTGGAAGTCGCCGCCGGGGAAGCCGCCCCGGCCGCCGCCCATGGTGGTGGAGTCGTGCGGGCCGGTGGTGGCGCTGCCGCTGAAGGTGAGGTTGTGGTCCCAGCCGATGACCTGGAACCGCTCGGTGTCCAGGTTGTACCAGAGGTAGTAGTTCCTGCCCGGCCCGGCCATGTCGTCGAAGTTCAGCAGCAGGTTCTGCAGCGCGGTGTACGAGGCGAACGAGCCGATGTCGACGTGGTCGGCCAGATGGGCGTCGAAGTCGGCGTCGGAGGCCTCGTTCACCCACTTCACGAGGTCGATCACCGGCTTGAGGTCGTGGCTGCCCTTGTCGTTGATCTGCTTGAAGTCGTCCTCGTACTCGGTCGGGTCCTCGCCCTGGTAGGTGAACTGGCTGGTGGCCAGCGACTTGTAGAGCACACCGTTGCCGAGACCGTCGGCGAAGTCCTCATCGGGGTGCTCCACCAGCAGCCGCGCCTTGGCCGGCGCCCCGTTGACCCGGAACCCGGCGTACGTGTACCGCTGCGTGGGCTGCCCCGCCGCGGCGAGCACGGACAGCGAGACGGCCTCGTTGACCACGGTGCTGCCGCCGCCCATGCCCGCGACCCGCACGGCGATCTCGCTGCGGCCCTGGTAGCGGCGGCCGTCGACGAACTCGTCGAAGCTCATCAGCCACGGCAGCTCCTCGGGTCTGCTGCTGTCCAGGCTGGTACGGCCGAACCCGCCGCCCATCATCCCGCCACCGGGCCGGCCCTGCCCGCCGCCGCCCGCGGGCTGCGGCATGCCGCCGTCGCCGTCCCGGTCCCCGAACATCGACCTCGCCTGGCCGTTGTGGGTGACCCCGGACAGGGTCGAGTTGCCCTTGAGCCGGATGCCGACGTCGCGCAGCAGCGTGCCGTCGACGGTCGCGTCGGCGCGCAGGTACTCCTTGTCCCCCGACTCCATGTACTCGTCGAACATGCGCTGGTAGTCGGCCTCGTCGTAGGTGAGGGTGACCGTGTGGGCGACGGAGGGGTCGAACAGGTCGACGGTGCCCGCCACGTCGATGACCACCTCGTCGTGCTTGGCCGCTGCCTGGCTGGTCACGATCGGGGCCACCCGGACGTTGCCCGCGAGCACGACCAGTGCCACGACCACGGCCGCGCAGGTGGCCAGCAGCTTCCAGTGGTGGCGCACCCGCACCGGGACGCGGTGCCTGAGCCGGCTCGCCGGTGCCCGCGAGCCGGGCTGGAGGTCGGCCGCCATCACAGGTCCGTCTGGTCGTACCCGGTGAGGACGGTGACCCGCTGACCGGCCGTCACCTGCCCGAGGGCGGTGACCAGGTCGCCGGGCTCGCTGCCCTTGCGCAGCCGGACCGTGTACATCAGCTCGGTGAGGGCGCCGCCCCGGATCGACTCCATGCTGACCAGCTCGAACTCGGTGGTGTGCACGATGAGCACGTCGGAGACGGTGGCGGTGTGGTTGCCGTCGGCCGGCACCTGGACCTTGACGACCTGGCGCTGCACCGACAGGCGGAACCAGCTGAACCGGAACATCACGAAGATGACCAGGCAGATCGCGGCGGTGGCGATCACGGCGAGGCTGTAGAAGCGGGTGCCGACGGCCATGCCGACGCCCATGACCAGGAAGATGAAGCCGACGTCGCGGGTTTCCTTGATCGCGTTGCGGAACCGCACCACCGACAAGGCGCCGACCAGCGCGAACGCGCGGGCGATGTTGGAGCCGACCACCAGCATGATCAGTGACACGAGCATGCCGAGGATGACCAGGGTCTGCACGTAGGACTGGCTGTAGGACACGTTGCGGTGGGTGGCCCGGTACACCCAGCCGATGATCGCGCTGAGCAGGAACGCCAGCGCCATCGCCATGACGATGTCGGTGACGCTGAACGTGCCGGTGAGGTCTTGCAGGTCGAAGTTCATCAGATCAGGCCTTCACGGTCGGTGCCGCCACTGCGGCTTCGTGCGTGGTGGGGGTGGTGAGCTGCGGCTCGGCGTCGTGGTCGGGGATGTGGAAGATCGAGCGCGGCGCCCGGCCGAACGCCTCGACGCTCTGGCAGTACTTCGACACCCGCACCACCGACAGGTCGGCGCGGGCCGCGAGGTCGGTCAGCCAGTACGGGACGCGGTCGTTGGCCTTGACCTCCAGCACCGACATCGACGCCGGGATGATCAGCCGGTTCTGCGCGTCGGCACCGAGGTCGAACTCGCGGTCCCGGCCGCGTACCCGGTGGTCGAGGGTGACCCGCAGCCCCAGGTCGGCGTCGCGGCCCACATAGGCTTCGCGCTGGTAGCCGGTCATCGCCACCGGCCGCAGGTCCAGGCCCTGGACCAGGCCGAGGACCTCCTGGACGAAGGCGGTCTGACCAGGTTCGTGACGGACCAGCTGCCGGCCGTCGCACAGCAGCCTGGCATCGGCGTACGGCATGCCGACGCGGCGCTTCTGGGTGACCCGGTTGACCCGCTGCTTGATCTCGACGTAGACGGTGGTGTCGTCGGCGATCGTGAAGCGGTCGCCGTAGTGCCGCACCCGCAGCTTGCGGCGGAACCGCAGCCCTTCCACCTTCTCCCAGTAGAAGCGCAGCAGCCGGGTGTCGTAGTAGACGCTCCACACGCCGTAGCCGCCCTCGGGGCAGTAGCTGTCGAGATCGAGGCGGGCGCGCAGCTCGTCGCGGATCGCCGCCAGCCGCGAGGCGTGCACCAAGTACTTGATCTCGTACCGGTTGAAGGCGTGCAGCGGGCTCGGGGCACGCAGCGCGTGACCGCCGCGGTCGTCGGCTGCTCGCGCGGTCGGCTGCGGGACCGCCCCGCCGCCTCGGTCGGGCCCGCCCGGCTTGGGACGCGGACGCAGTCGCATGCGGATACCATTTCTCTCGCCCCGCGGCTCGGCATCGCCGAGGTGAACGAAGACCGAGCCACGGGTGACCTACGGGTGAACGCGGTCAGCGTGGCGGGGCATCCTCGGAGCGGCTTCGGAGAAGGCTGAGAGCCGCCTAAGAAATGGGCGTATCACCGGAAACGGCACGGACGTGCGGGCCCGACCGCCTGGGCGGCCGGACCCGCACGCGGGTCACAGGGTGTAGAGGATCTTCACGCCGTTCAGGACCAGGACGTTGACCCGGCTGCCGCCGATGCCGGTGGGCAGGTTCCGCCAGGCGTTGGCGCTGTGCGCCTCGTGGATGACACCGCCGGCCACCGAGTAGATGTACTTGACGCCGCCGAGGGTCATCGCCGACAGCGTCGAGCCGCTGACCCCGCTGATGCCGGTCCACAGGTTCTGCCAGCCCGCGTTGCTCGCCGCCTCGAAGACCTGCCCGCCGTTGACGGTGTAGATGAGTTTGACGCCGTTCAGGGCGGTCACGGCGACGGCCGAGGCGGGGATGTTGGTGGGCAGGTTGCGCCACGCGTTGGCGCTGTGCGCCTCGTGCACGATGCCGTTGACGATCGTGTAGATGTACTTGACGCCGCCCAGGCTGAGCACCGACAGCGCGGTATTGCTGACCCCGCTGATCCCGGTCGGCAGGTTGCGCCAGCCGTTGGCGCTGTTGGCCTCGTACACGACACCGCCCGCGATGGTGTAGATGTACTTGACGCCCTCATGGCTCATCGCCGCGATCGCGCCGCCGTCGACGCCGCCGATCCCGGTCCACAGGTTCTTCCAGCCGTTGTTGCTGGCCGCCTCGAACACCTGCCCGCCGCGCACGGTGTAGACGTACTTCACGCCGCCGGCGGAGAAGCTCGCGACCGCGCTGCCGCTGACCGGTCCCGCGCTGCCGCTGACCGGCAGCGGCCGCCAGGCCGCGTTGCTGGCCGCCTCGAACACCTGCGCCGAGCCGCTCCACCAGCTCGTCTGCTTCAACGCCCCGGCCCAGCTGAAGCTGAAGTGGATGTGGTTCATGTGGCAGTCGCTGGGGTCGCCGCTGCAGGCATAGGTCTGCCAGCCCGCGTACGGATTGGACGCGTACCAGATCTGGCGGTTCCAGATGATGTACATCAGACCCAGCCGGCGGGCGTTGGCGTTGGTGTTGCCGTAGCGGTCGGTGGTCAGCAGCCAGTTCAGGATGTCGTTGGCGACCGCCCGCTGGCCGGTGTTGTAGTAGTCCAGCGAGTAGTCGAGGGCGCGGCCCTCCTTGTGCTCGCTCTGCCCGCCGTCGTTGCAGGCGCGCCCGATGCCGCTGTTGTGCCAGCCGTAGGCGGCGTTCAGGATGTCGCGGAAGCCGGCGACGCCGGGCTTCTCGCTGGCGTCGCAGGTGCGCTGCCCGTCGTAGGCGGCGTAGCCGTCGATGGACGGGCCGAAGTCCGGCGTCGCGGGCGCCGCCGACGCGGCCGAGGGCACGGCGACGACGGCGAGCAAGGCGGCGACCAGCGCCGCGGTGAGGGATTTCCGCACAGCTGACACTCCTCATGTCGTGGTACGACCGGTGAAGTCCGGCTGCGGATGCTACGTCCAGGGACATACAACCCGCGTACAACGGCGGCGCGTCCCGGCCAGCGGCAGGGCGCGGGCGGGTCAGCGCAGCCGGGTGACGGTGACCGGGATCAGGCCCTGGTCCCGGGCTTCGGCGCGGAGCCGGCGCAGCAGCGGCTCGGTGTGCGCGGGCGCGCGGTCGACCCGGTCCACGGCCAGGTCGACGGCCCATCCGGCGTCCAGGCGGCGCAGCGTCCAGGACACCAGCTGGCCGTCCACCGTCCAGCGGGTGCGTCCGGCGACCCCGTGCGCGGCGTCGCCGGCACGGTCGAACGGCGGCATCCGCCAGCCGCCGCGCAGCTGCGCGAGCCCGTGCTCGGTGAGCTCGCCCGCGAGCAGCAGCCGGTAGCCGAGCTGGCCGGCGGTGGCCTGCGCCGGCACCAGCCCGGTCGGGGCGGGCAGTTCCAGCCGGTCGAGGAAGTGGCGGCGCAGCTGCGGCTCGGCGGGTAGTTCGGCGCCGCTCAGTGTCCGGTATGCCGCCTGGGCGACCGCCCGGCCCACGGGCAGCACCTTGGCGCGCAGGCGCGCGTCCTCGCGCAGGGTGCGGCTGAACGCGGCCGCCGTCCACCAGCTGCCTCCGGCCCTGGTCCAGCCCGCGCTGTCCAGGCCTGAGGTGGTGCCGTCAGGCCGCAGCACGAACTCCTCGACGACCAGGCCCTCCGGCGCCAGGCCGCGCGCGACCGCGCCGCTGCTCGGGAAGACCAGGTAGTAGTCAAGCTGCTCGGCGACTTCGACTGCGACTGGGTTTCCGGGCCGGCTCACGTCTTCGATGATGTGCCGCGCCGGTGCGGCAGCCGTGCTGACATGCCGCCGACGAACTGTCGCATTTCGATCCTTGACAGTCACCCGGTATGCGCGTTGCCTGACCGCCTGCCTGCCCGGTCATCGGCTCCCGGTCTGGCGCGGTTCGCCGAGGGGGAAGCCGACCGACGTGTCCGCGAAAGGGTTGTGGTCGCGTGCCGCTCCTACCTGGACTTCGGTCGAGCGTGGTAGAACCCCCCGCTGACGCGGGTCGCCGGACCGGCGACCCGCCACCCCGGTCACGGCACGAGTACCAGCCGGCCGCGCAGGCCGCCCGCCGCCAGCCGCTGGTGCGCCCGCGCCACCTCCTCCAGCGGCAGCTCGTCGGCGACGCGCAGGGTGAGCCGCCCGGCGTCGACGAGCCCCGCCAGCTCCGCCAGCCGCGCCCCGTCGGCGTACACCTCCTGCACGACCACCCGGGTGCCCCGCAGCGCCGGTGGCGCGTACGGCGCGACCAGGGCGACGAAGACGCCGCCGCCGCGCAGGGCCTCGTGCGCGGTGATGCCGAGGGTCGCGGCGTCGATGACCGCGTCCACTCCCCCGGGCACCAGCCGCCGGGCGTCGGCGGCGAGGTGCTCGGTGCGGGGCAGGAACCAGGTGGCGCCGAAGCCTCGTACCAGCTGCTCGTCCTCGGCGTCGGCCAGGGCCAGCGTGCGGATGCCGCGCAGCGCGGCCAGCTCCAGGACCAGCCCGCCCACGCCCCCGGCGGCGCCGGTGACCAGCAGCGTCCGGCCCGGTTCCAGCCCGGCCAGGGCCAGTGCCCGGTCGGCGGTCAGCCCGATCAGCGGCAGGGTCGCCGCCTGCGCCAGGGTGACCGTGGCCGGCGCCGGAGCCAGGGCGTCCTCGTCGAGCACGACGTACTCGGCCTGGGCGCCAGGCGCCGACAGCAGGTCGCGCAGGCCGATGACGGCGTCACCGACCGCGAACCGGGCGGCGCCGGCGCCGAGGGCGTCGACCTGACCGGCGACGTCCCAGCCGAGCCACGCCTGCGGCGCCGGGGCCAGCAGGCCCGCCTGGGTGAGCGCGCCGTTGCGGGTGGACAGGTCGATGCGGTTGACCGAGGCGGCGGCGACCCGGACGCGCACCTGTCGCGGGCCGGGCTCGGGCTGCGGGACGTCGGCGATCTCCAGGACTTCGGGGCCGCCGAACCGGCGGACGATCACGGTTCTCATGTCAGGAACGCTAGGCGTAGCACTCTCTTTCGGTAAGTAGGCACCTGTGAGTGCGTAAGTCTCCCCGGGGTAGGTTGGGGCGGTGACGACGATGCGCGCCGCCGAGCGGCGGGAGCAGGACCGCCGGGAGTACAACGCGTTCCTGTCGGAGTGCCCCGGGCACGAACTGCTGGCCACCCTCAGCGACAAATGGGTGACCCTGGTGCTCAGCGCCCTGGCCGACGGGCCGCTGCGCTACCGCGACGTGTCCCGGACCATCCCCGGCGCCAGCCAGAAGATGCTGACGCAGACCCTGCGCAAACTCGAACGCGACGGGCTGGTGACCCGCACGGTGACACCGTCGGTCCCGGTCCGGGTGGACTACGAGCTGACCGCGCTCGGGCAGAGCCTGCTGCCGGTCCAGCGGGCGATCAAGAGCTGGGCCGAGACCCACATCGAGCAGGTCCACCTCGCCCGCAAGACCTACGACCACGCCATGGCCGACGCGCCGTAGGCGGGCTTTCAGCCGATCTCGGCGACGACGGCTCCGTCCTGGTCGCGGATCTGGCTCTTGACGATCTGGACGGCGAGGTCCGCCGAGGTGAGCCGGTAGGTGCATGCCGTGTCCGATCTCCGCCGGACCCTGCGGCCGGTGGCGGCGATGCTGGGGACATGACAGGCGATTACGTGGTCAAGGCCATCAGTGCCGAGGTCGTCGGGCAGCTGCGGCGCTTCGATGACGCCAGGCGCCCGCCCCGGCTGTCGGTGGACGCCGAGGGCGGGGCTCCGCTGCGGTGCTGCCTGCGGCGCAGCCGGGCGGGCGAGACACTCGCACTGGTGTCGTACGCGCCACTGCGGCGCTGGGCGGCCGACACCGGCGCCGATCCCGGCCCGTACGACGAGGTGGGCCCGGTGTTCATCCACGCCGAACCGTGCGACGGCGTCAGCCCGGGTACCGCTGGGCGGCCCGGTCGCGGCCGTAGAGTTCGGTGAGGCGGCGCAGCCGGAACTCGACCCCCGGCGTGAGCGACCGGGGCTCCAGCCGCCACTGCCAGTTGCCCTCGGTCCGCCCCGGCGTGTTCATCCGGGCCTCGCTGCCCAGCTGCAGCACGTCCTGCACGGGCAGGACGGCCAGGTAGGCCACCGACGCGAACACCGCCCGCGCGGCCGGCCAGCAGATCCCGTCGGCCACGCCGCCGAGGTAGCGCTCCGCCCGTTCCCGCTGGTCGACCGTGGCACTGTGCCACCATCCGGCCATGGTGTCGTTGTCGTGGGTGCCGGTGTAGGCGACGCAGTCGACCGGGTACCGGTGCGGCAGGTACTGGTTCTCCTCACCGGAGAACGCGAACTGCAGCAGGCGCATGCCGGGGATGCCCGCCTCCGCGCGGATCCGCTGCATGCCAGCCGACTGCGGCCCGACGTCCTCGGCGATCAGGTCCAGGTCGGGCAGCTCCTTGCGGACCGCGGTGAACAGGTCCGCGCCAGGCCCGTCCTCCCACCGCCCCCGGGCGGCGTCGCGCGAGGCCGGCACCGCCCAGTAGCGGTGGAAGCCGTGGAAGTGGTCGAGCCGCACCGTGTCGCAGAGGTCCTGCATCCGGCGGAAGCGGTCGACCCACCAGCGGTAGTCCTCGGCGGCCAGCGCGTCCCAGCGGTAGAGCGCGTTGCCCCACACCTGGGACTCGCGGCTGTAGGCGTCGGGCGGGAAACCGGCCAGCGCGGTCGGCCGACCGGCGGCGTCCACCTGGAACAGGTCGGGCCGGGCCCACACGTCGGCGCTCTTCGGGCTGACGTACATGGGCAGGTCGCCGACGATCTCGATGCCGAGCTTGCCCGCCCGCGCGCGCACCTGCGCGAAATGGGTGGCGAACAGGTACTGCTCGAACCGGAAGAAGTCGAGTTCGCGGGCGAGGTCGTCGGCCGAGCGGGCCAGGGCGTCGGGAAAGCGCAGCGCCAGCGGCACGGGCCAGTCGGTCCAGGTCCTGCCGTGGCGGCGGCGCAGCGCCATGTAGTGGGCGTAGTCGTCGAGCCACCAGCCGTGCTCGCGGGCGAACCGGTCGCTGTCGGCGGTCGGCGTGAAGTTCGCGAACGCCCTGGCCAGCAGCTGGTCCTTGACCGCCGTCGCGGCCGCGAAGTCGACCGGGCCCGCCGACAGGTCCGGCACACCGGCCAGGTCGGCCCGGCTGAGCAGCCCGGCGTCCCGCAGCCGGTCCACGCTGATCAGCAGCGGACTGCCGGCCAGGGCCGCATACGACTGGTACGGGCAGCCGACCCGGTTGACCGGGTTCAGCGGCAGCATCTGCCACACCGACTGCTCGGCAGCGGCCAGGAAATCCAGCCACTCGTCGGCGGCCGGGCCGAACTCGCCGACGCCGAAGCGGCCCGGCAGGCTGGTGGGGTGCAGCAGTACGCCGCTGCGCCGGACCACGCTCATCGTCCCCGCTCCTTCCCACCGGCGGCGTCGACGGCCGCGGGCCGGTACAGCCGCTCGTACCGCCGCGCAGCCTCGTCCCAGGTGAACCGGGCCCGCATCGCCCGGTCGCGCAGCCGGGCCCAGCCCTGCCCGGCCCGGTACCGCTCGATGCCCTCCCACAGCGCGCCGAGCAGCTGGGCGCGGTCGTTGCCGGGGAAGGACAGGCCCAGGCCGGTGTCCACGATGGTCTGCGCCATCCCGCCGACCCGCCGCACCACCGGCACCGACCCGTAGCGCAGCGCGATCAGCGGGGCCAGGCCGCACGGTTCGAACTCCGACGGGGCCAGGAACATGTCCGACCCCGCGTACGCCAGCCGGGCGACCCGCTCGGCGCTGTCGGGGTGGAACCCGATGTTCGGATAGAAGCGCGCGGCCCGCGCGAAAGCGTGCTCGAACCGGTCGCCGGTGCCGACGACCACGAACTGCGCCTCAAGCCCGGCCAGCTCGTCGATGCTGTCCAGCAGCAGCTCGACGCCCTTCTGCTTGACCAGCCGGCCGACGAACGCGATCAGCGGCACGTCCGCGTCGACGGGCAGGCCGCTGGCCCGCTGCAGCTCGGCCTTGCACACGGCCTTGCCGGCCATGTCCCCGACGTCGTACCGGGCGGGCAGGTGCCGGTCGGCGCCGGGATGGAAGTGGTCGTAGTCGACGCCGTTGAGCACACCGGTGTAGTCCTCGCCCCGGCTGCGCAGCAGGCCGTCCAGCCCGCAGCCGTGCAGCGGCGACAGGGTCTCGTCGCGGTAGCGGTCGCTGACCGTGGTGACCGCGTCGGCATGGGCGATGCCCTGGGCCAGCAGGTTCCCGGCGCCGTAGCCGGTCAGGCCCAGGCGGTCGGCCAGGCTCTGCGGGAACAGCCCCTGGTAGGCCAGGTTGTGGATGGTGAGCACGGTCCGGCAGCGGGCGCCGCGCCGGCGCAGGTACGCCGGGATGTGGCCGACGTGCCAGTCGTTGCAGTGCACCGCGTCGGCCCGCCAGCCGGGGCTGACCGCGAGCCGGGCCAGGGCCCGGGAGAACAGGACGAACGAGGCGAGGTTCTTCTCCACGTACCCCTCAGGGCGGTCCCACAGCCGCTGCTCGGCAGCGCCGACGGTGTAGTACCGCACCCCGTCGTGATCGCCCTGGTCGGCGACCTCGAACCGGGCTCTGGCGCGGCCCGCCGCCACCTCCAGCCGGGCCACCGTCCGCCCGGCGGGCAGGCCGGTGTACCGGGGGAAGAACAGGTCGACCCGGTGGCCGCGCCGGGCCAGGCTCTTGGGCAGCGCCTGGGCGACGTCGCCCAGTCCGCCGACCTTGACGAAGGGGAACACTTCCGAGGTCGCGAAGTGGATCCGCATCGGGCTCGCCGCTCCTGCCTGGACGTTCAGCCGTGCCCGTCGAGGGCCGGGCCGAGGTGTTCCCGCCAGCCGGCCGGTAGGCGGTCGTGGTGCTCGACGCGCCGGGCGCCGACGAAGGAGGCGAGCGCGGTGATCGCCTGCCCGACCCGCGCCGCGGCGGCCGGGGTGGCGGGGGCGCCGGGTTCGGCGTACACGCCCTCGAGTTCGAGCACGCCGCGGCGCCGGTCGAGGCGGGGCGCGACCCGGCCGATGAGCTGGTCGCCGTCGAGGATCGGCAGGACGTAGTAGCCGTACTCGCGCTTGGCCGCGGGCACGTACATCTCGGTGCGGAAGTCGAAACCCCACAGGCGGGCGGTGCGGTCGCGGTCGCAGATCAGGTTGTCGAACGGCGACAGCAGCACGGTACGGGGACTCCAGTCACCGGCCGCGATCCGGTCGAGCAGCGGCAGCCGGTCGGCGTGCACATACCACTGCTCGCCCGCCGGGGCGCCCTCCAGCGTCACCGGCACGAAGCGGCGGGCCTCCACCAGCGTGGCGACGACCTCACGCAGTCCCGGATAGCGCGACCGGATGAAGTGGAGTTCGATGTCGCGCCGGCGGCCGATGCCCAGTGCGCGCAGCGAATGCTCCGCGGCACGGGACACGATCTCCGCCTCGGGCAGCGGCGTGCGGTCCAGCCCGTCGGGCAGGCAGCGCTCGGCCAGGTCCCACCGCCGCTTCTTGCCGTCGCGGCCGGCCACCAGGACGACGCCCTGGTTCCACAGGATGTCGAGCATCCGCTCGACGCTGCGGCCCGCGGACCAGCCGCCGCCCTCCCACGCGACGTCGGCCCGGACGTCGAAGCCGTCGGTGGGCAGCGGGCCCGCCTCGGCCAGCCGCTGGACCACGGCGTCGCGCAGGCCGGTGTTGGCCCGCAGCCAGTCGCCGATCCGGGCCATCGGCACCGACTGCCCGGCGTCGGGGTAGCCGCGCATCATGGCGTGGTGCAGCTGGTAGTCCTCGCTGAGCACGATCGAGGCGGCGTGCGCCCAGTAGTCGAACAGCCGCCGCTCCTTCCAGCGCAGGTTGGCCAGCTCCTGCTCGTCGTACGCGCCGAGCCTGCTCCACAGCACCAGCCGGTGGCTGTGCGCGACCACGTCGATCGGGTCGAGCTGCAGGCAGCGCAGGGTCGCCAGCACGTCCCACAGGCGCCCCTGGCCGGGCGGCGGCACCGGCCCGGCCAGGTGCTGGCAGCTGACGGCCAGGCGGCGGGCCTCACGCAGCCCCACACTGCGGCTCACCGCGCCGCCGCCGGCTCGTCCAGGTCGGCGCCGATGGCGGCGGCGAGTTCGGGCAGCGCGTCGTCGATGAAGAAGTGGCCGCCCGGGAAGACGGTCTGCCGGAACGGGCCGGTCGTCTCGCGCTGCCACGCGGCCATCAGCTCCGGGTTGGCGGAGGTGGGGTCCGCCTCGCCGGAGAACGCGTGGATCGGCACGGCCAGCGGCGGGCGCGGGGTGTAGGGCAGGGTCGCGACCGTCCGCAGGTCCGCGCGCAGCGTCGGCAGCACCAGGTCCAGCAGCTCCGGGTTGTCCAGCACCGCCGAGGAGGTGCCGCCCAGCGAGCGCATGTAGCCGACCAGCTCCTCGTCGGTCTCGTCGACGCCGGGGACGTGGCCCAGCTCGCTGGGTCCGGCGCTGGCGGCGACGAACAGCGTGCGCGGCTGCGGCAGCCCCGCCTCGCGCAGCGCGTGGGCGAGGTGGAACGACACCTGGGCGCCGAAGCTGTAGCCGAACAGCGCGTACGGGGTGTCCGGCTGCTGGCGCAGCGCCTCGACGAGGGCGCCGACCAGGGCGTCCATGCGTTCGAGCGCGGGTTCGCGGAACCGGCCGTCGCGGCCGGGCAGCATGAACGCCTCCACTGCGACGTGGGCGGGCAGCAGCGCGGGCCAGTCGCGGAACATCGACGGGCTGCCGCCGGCGTAGTGCAGGCAGTAGAGCCGCAGCCGCGGCGTACCGCCGCGGTGGTAGCGGCGCAGCCAGCGGTCCGCGGTGGCCCTGGTCATGACGTCCACGGTCGTCCTCCTCCGGTTCGCGCGCGCGGCGTCGGGGTGTACACCACCGGCAGCGAGGTGACCCCGTAGCAGAAGCTGACGTCCGGGAACCATGTGACGGCGCCGGGGTCCGCCAGTTCGAAGTCCGGCATCCGGGCCAGCACCGCCGCCACCATCGCGGTGAACATCGCCCGCACCGCCCCGGCACCGACACAGTAGTGCGGGCCGCCGCCGAAGGAGAGGTGCGCACCGGCGTCGCGGTCGACGTCCACCCGTGCGGCGTCGGGGAACACCGAGTCGTCCCGGTTGGCCCCGGCCCAGGACACGTACACCCGGTCCCCGGCGCGCAGGTCGTGTCCGCCGAGCCGGACGTCCTGCGCGACGGTGCGCACGGTGGACGGGATCGGCGTCACCCAGCGCAGGAACTCGTCGGCGGACCGGTGGACCAGGTCCGGGTCGGCGGCCAGGCGCCGTCTCAGTGCCGGGTCGCGGGCCAGGTGCCACAGCGAAGTGGACACCAGGCACGACGTCGGGTGGATGCCGATGAGCAGGGTGTACATCATGGACACGATCGCCTCGTCGGGCACCGGCTGCCCGTCCAGGACCGTGTCCAGCAGCACCGCGATGAGCCCGGAGCCGGCGCCGGTGTCGCGGTGCTCCTCCATCGCGTCGACGATCATCAGGCACAGCTCCTGCGCCGCCCGGCGGGCCGCGTCGGGGTCGGACGGCCCGTTGAGCAGCGCCTGCTCTAGCACCGCGTCGACCTGCGCCCACTGCTGCTCCGGCAGGCCGATGTCGCGCAGGGTCAGCATGGCGGCCATCCGCTCGGTGAGCGCGCGCACCAGGTCGCAGCGGCCCTGCTCGACCACCTCGTCCAGGCACTCGTCGGCCAACTGCCGGAACTCCGCCATCCGCGCGGCGACCCGGTTCGGGGTGTAGTAGGCGGCCAGCAGCCTGCGGTAGCGCAGCGACTCGGGCACGTTGAGCTCCAGCGGCACCAGCCGGCCGGTCTGGCCGATCGCCGGGATGCTGATGCCCTGGAAACTGCCGTCCCGCTGCTCGTATCCGGTGTGGAAGCGGCGGTCGCGGGTGATCGCGCCGACGTCGGCGTGCCCGGTCACCACCCAGAAGCCGTCCCAGGCGGTGCTCCAGGCCACCGGGCAGTCCTCGCGCAGCCGGTCCAGCGCCGCGAACGGGTCCCGCGCGAGCGCCGGGTCGTGGCTGTCGAAGCCGACCCGGGGCACGTCGGCGGCGTACGGGCAGCCGGTCGGCGTCACGGCGGTGGCCGGGCTCGCCGTCATGGCGCCGACACCGCCGGAACGGCCCGGTCACCGGGTACGGCCAGCCCGGCCGCGAACACCTCCAGCAGCGAGGGCGGCGCCTCGGTGAACGTGTAGTGCTCGCCGTCGAGCAGCTCGTACGTCGTGTCGCCGCACACCGGCCAGCCGCCCATGGCGGTGTGCAGCACCTCGACGTCGCGGGTCCAGCCGATGGCGGTCAGCGGGCCGGGCAGCCGCGCCGGCTGCGCGACGTGGTAGAGCTTGTTGGCGTCGATGTCGCCCACCAGCACGCCCAGCTGCAGCTCCAGCAGGCTGGGCACCGGGGTGCCGCCGAGCTTGACGGTCAGCTTCGCCAGCTCGTCGAGCAGCTCCGCGTCGGTCATCTCCAGGAACCGCCCGCCCGGCCCGTCCTGCGGTGCCAGCTGCGACGACACGAACACCCGGGCCGGGTTCGGGTAGCCGCGCTCGGCGATGCGCACCGCGGTCTCGTACGCGCCCAGCGCCGACCCGCAGTGCCCGAACAGCCCGTACGGCCGGTCCAGGTACGGCAGCAGCGCGTCGGCGAGGTCGTCGCCCATCGCCTGGTACGTCGGGTGCGCGGACTCCCGCAGCCGGTTCTCGCGCCCCGGCAGCTGCACGGGGCAGATCTCGATGTCCCCGACGAACTGCGGCCACTGGCGGTACATGCTCGCGCCGCAGCCGGAGTAGGGGATGCAGAACAGCCGGACCTTCGCGTCCGGGCTCGGGTCGCGCAGCAGCCACTTGGTGCTGCTGCGCCCGCGGGTGCTCGACATCGGGTCGCTCCTCGACGGCTAGTAGGCGACGGTCCCGGCCACCGGCCGGACCTTGGCGACGATGGGCAGGTGCTTGTATCCGGCCACGAAGTTCGACCGCAGCCGCTGCGGCTGCCCGGCCAGGTCGAAGTCGCTGAACCGGCTGAGCAGCTCCGCGAAGAGCAGCCGCAGCGTCACCTTGGCCACGGTGTGGCCGACGCAGTAGTGCGGCCCGATGCCGAAGGCGATGTGCCGGTTCGGTTTGCGGCGGATGTCGAAGGTGAACGGGTCGGCGAAGACCTCCTCGTCGCGGTTGGCCGACCCCAGCCACACCACGACCGCGTCACCGGACTTGATCTGCCGGTCCCGCATGGTCACGTCGCGTACGGCGTAGCGCATGAAGTGGTTGGCCGGGGACGCCCAGCGCAGCGCCTCCTCGGTGCCGCCGACGGTCAGCTCCGGATGGGCGGCCCAGTCCTCGAACACCCCGGTCCCGGTCTGCGTCGCCATCGCCGCGCTGGCCACGTGCGGGGTGGTGACGTTGGCGCCCAGCAGCAGGCTGTAGCAGTTGGACATGATCTCGCCCAGCGACATGCGCCGCCCGTCGAGGTCGATCTCCATCAGGAAGCTGATCAGGTCGTCGCCGGGCGCCTTGCGGCGCTGGTGGACGATCTCCTGGAAGTACGCGAACAGCTCCCGGTGCGCCGTCTCCAGGGTGGCCTGCGGCCCGGCGGGCAGCGTGTACTCCGGGTCGTCCGGGGCGATCGCCGAGGTCGTCATGGTGGTCAGCCGCGACCAGTCCGCCGGCGGCAGCCCCATCAGCGTGCCGGTGACCGCCATCGGCATGGCGACCATCGCCTCGGCGAAGTCGAAGACGCCGCCGTCGTACAGCGGCTCGATCAGCGCGAGGACCTTCTCCCGGATGCTCTCCCGGTGCCGCTCCACCGCCTTGATCGACAGCGCCCGCTGCAGCGGCTCGCGCATGCGGGTGTGCCTGGGCGGGTCGGTCACCGCCATCTGCTTGCCCCCGGCCGGGTCGTCGGTGCCGAGGATGTTCAGCAGCGTGCCCCGCTCGGAGGTGAAGATGCTGTGGTCGCGCAGCACCAGGTCGGCGTCGTGGTAGGTCGTCACCGACCAGAAGCCCGGACCGGTCGCCGTCTCCTGCCAGCTGACCGGATCGTGCCGCCGCAGCCGGCGGAAGATGTCGTGCGGGTCGCCGTCGCTGTAGAGCATCGGGTCGGTCAGATCCGGCAACGCCCCCGACACGGGGCAGCCCGTCGCCATCTTCACGGCACCTTCTCCCTTCGTTTCGTGAGGTGGTCTAGTCGCGCAGGTGCTGGGCGAGTTCGGCGATGGTCGGCTGCAGGTACAGCACCCGGGCGGGCACGTCCACGCCGAACCCCTCCTTGAGCGTGCCCAGCAGCTCCGCGGCGAGCAGCGAGTGCCCGCCCATGTCGAAGAAGTCGTCGTCGGCGCCGACCGGCTCGACCCCGAGGACCTCGCCCCACAGCGCCGCCAGGCGCCGCTCGACGGTGTCGCGGGGCTCGACGAAGTCGTTGCCGACGTTGCGCGGCATCCGCGAGGCCACCGGCAGCGCGCGCCGGTCGACCTTGCCGTTGGCGGTGAGCGGCAGCTCGTCGAGCACGACGATCGCCCACGGCACCGCGTACGGCGGCAGCGTCTGCCGCAGCCGCTCGCGCAGCCGTACGCCCAGGTCCTCACCGTCGGGGTGGTCGTGTTCGGCCACCACGACGTAGGCCAGCAGGCGCTTGCCGCCCGCGTCGTCGGTCTGGGCGACCACCGCGGCGTCGAGGACCTCGGGCAGGCGGGTCAGCTCCGCCTCGACGTGGTCGGGCTCCACCCGGAACCCCTGGATCTTCAGCTGGTTGTCGACCCGGCCGCCGAACTCCAGGGCGCCGTCGGCCGACCAGCGGGCCAGGTCGCCGGTGCGGTACATCCGGGCGCCGGGCTCGCCGGAGAACGCGTCCGGCAGGAACCGGTCCGCGGTCGCCTGCGCCGAGTTCACGTACCCGCGGGCCAGGCCGTCGCCCGCGGCGTAGAGCTCGCCCCAGCAGCCGGGCGGGACCGGGCGCAGCGCGGCGTCGAGGACGGCGACCCGGGTGCCGGTGATCGGGTGCCCGATCGGCACCGGACCGGCGGCGGGTGCGGCGGTGGTCGTCCAGCAGGTGGTGAACGTGGTGTTCTCCGTGGGGCCGTACCCGTTGGTGAAGACCAGGTTCGGGTGGGCCCGCAGCAGCCGGTCCAGGTGGCCGGGCGAGATGACGTCACCCCCGGCGACCAGGTGCCGGATCCCGCCGAACGCGTCCAGGCGGGTGGCCGCGAGCTGGTGGAACAGCCCCGCGGTGAGCCACAGCACGGTGACCGCCTCCTGCTTGAGCACGTCGGCGAGCCGGTCCAGTTCGAGCACCCCGTCGGGGGCGACGGCCAGGCGGCAGCCGTTGACCAGCGGCGCCCAGATCTCCAGGGTGGAGGCGTCGAACGCGATCGGGGCCAGCAGCAGGAACACGTCGTCGGGGGCGATGTCGATCCAGTTCGGATCGCGTACCAGCCGGGACACGGCCCGGTGCGGCACGCCCACGCCGCGCGGCTCGCCGGTGGTGCCGGAGGTGAAGCTGACGTAGGCCAGGGTGTCCGGATGCTGCGCGCCGTCGGTCACGGCGGGGGCCCCGGGCTCGGCCGCGTCGAGGTCGAGCACTTCGACGCCCTCGGGCACCAGCTCCAGCAGCGCGTTCTCGACGGCGGCCAGCCGCGCCCCGGCGGTGCGGACCAGCGCCGCGCGGCGGACCGGCGTGTCCTGCACGTCCAGGACCAGGTACGCGGCGCCTGCCTTCAGGACGGCCAGCAGCGTGACGACGATCGACGGCGAGCGCCGCTGCAGCACCGCTACGACGTCGCCCGCCTGGACGCCCCGGTCGCGCAGCCGCCCGGCCAGGGCGTCGGCCTGCTCGTCCAGCTGCGCGTAGGTCAGGGTCCGGGCACCGTGGCTGACCGCGACCGCCTCGGGTGACCTGGCGGCCTGCTCGGCGACGAGGTCGTGGATGCAGCGCGCGGTCGGCGGGGCGTCGTCGCTGACGCCGAGCGCCCGCAGCAGGTCCTCGTCGTCGGTGAGCCGCAGCCGCGCGACGGGCTCCCGCCGCGCCGCCGCGCCGTGCGCGGCGACGACCGCGAGCGCGCCGTCGACTGCCGCGGCCAGTCGCGGGTCAGTCGTGCCAATGGCGGTGACGCGGTATGGCCGACCGCCGGGCGCCCCGGGGTCGGGGGTGAGCGTGAACCCTGCCGCCGCCTGGTATCTGCACTCGGTGAAACCGTCCGCTCCGACCTCGTCGAGCTGCGCGGACATCGTGTCGGCCAGGTCGCCGAAGGTGGGCAGCACGTCGAAGTCGGCGGTGACGGCCCAGCTGCGGCCGTCGGCGTCCGCGCAGTCGACGCTGACGCGGGCCTGCGCGGTGAACCGGTGCAGCACCGCCAGGAACGCGGCGACCAGGGCCGGTTCGATCCCGATGGCCTCCCGGTGCCGGCGCGGGGCGGGCACGACCGGGGTGGCCGTGGTGAGGTGCAGCGCGGTCATCGTGAACCTCCGAGGAGGCCCCGGCCTTCAGACCGGGGAGGAATCGGACTGCCCGCATAGCGGGCCAGGGAAAGGCGATTCGCCTGCACGGCGGGCCGCCGTCGTCTGTCACACCCCGTCGTTAGGTTGCGACCGTGACGACCAAGCACGTGAAGCGGGCGTTCAAATACCGCTTCCATCCGACGGATGCGCAGGCGGCAGAGCTGTCGCGCACGTTCGGGTGCGTGCGGAAGGTCTACAACCTCGCGCTGGCGGCACGTAGCCAGGCGTGGCAGCAGCGGGCCGAGCGGGTCAACTACCACCAGACCTCGGCCATGTTGACGGCGTGGAAGAAGACCGAGGAACTGGCCTACCTGCGCGAGGTATCCTCGGTGCCGCTCCAGCAAGCACTTCGGCACCTCCAGACGGCGTTCACCAACTTCTTCGCCAAGCGGGCCAAACAACCGCGGTTCAAGTCGCGGAAGAGGTCGCGGCGCTCGGCGGAGTACACGACCAGCGCGTTCCGGTTCCGTGACGGCAAGCTGACCCTGGCGAAGATGGCGGATCCGCTGGACATCGTGTGGTCGCGGCCGTTGCCCGCGGGTGCGTCGCCGTCCACAGTGACGGTGTCGCAGGACGCGGCCGGGCGCTGGTTCGTGTCCCTGCTGTGCGAGGACGAGGTGACGCCGCTGCCGCCGGTGGACGCGGCGGTGGGCATCGACGTGGGTATCGACTGCCTGCTGGCCCTGTCCGACGGCGAGAAGATCACCAACCCGAAGTTCGAACGCGCCGACCGGGTGCGGCTGGCCAAAGCCCAACGCGACCTGGCCCGCAAGGCTGAAGGCGACGGAGCCAACCGGGCCAAAGCTCGACGTAAAGTCGCCAGGATCTACGCGCGTATCGTCGATCGGCGACGCGACAACCTGCACAAACTGTCCACGCGACTCGTCCGCGAAAACCAAGTGGTCGTAGTCGAAGGACTGGCTGTGTCCAACATGCTCAAGAACCATAGACTCGCCAGGGTCATCTCCGATGCGGCGTGGGGCGAGTTGCGCAGGATGCTGGAGTACAAGTGCGACTGGCATGGGCGGACGTTCGTCCCGCTGGTCCGCTGGTTTCCCAGCTCGAAGCTGTGTTCCACCCCGGAGTGCGGCTACCTGAACGAGAAGATGCCGTTGAACGTCCGCGAGTGGACGTGCCCCCGATGTGGCACCACCCATGATCGGGACGTCAACGCTGCTAGGAATATCTTGGCCGCCGGGCTGGCGGTGTCTGCCTGTGGAGCTGGTGTAAGACCTCAACGGGAGTCCTCCCGGACAGGGCTGTCGGCTGTGAAGCAGGAAGTCGTCCCGACCGCACGCTTGCGTGCGGCTCAGCTGTGAGGCTGAGGGGAATCCGCCGCCTTCAGGCGGGGAGGAAGTCAACTTGGGCTCCTCACGAGTTCGTAGGCGTCGGCGCGGTCGGCCCGGTCGTGCGGGCGCAGCTGGGCGGTGAGCGCGGGGGCGCGGCGGGCTTCCTCGCGGTGCGCGGCCGCGACGGCCAGGGCCGCCGCCACGCCGCCGCCGACGTCGGCGGCGCAGCCGAGGTCGCGCAGGGCCAGCCCGAACGCGCTGAGCAGCGCGACCGCGTCGAGCAGGTCCACGTAGCCGCAGTGGCCCAGGCGCACGACCCGGGCGGCCAGCGGGCCGCCGCTGTCGACGATCTGCACGCCGTACTGGTCGAGCAGGTGGTCGACCAGGACCCGGGCGTCGATGGCGGCGGGCAGGGTCACCGCGGTGACCGCGGCGTTGCGGTCGTCGTCGGCCGACAGCAGCTCCAGGCCCATGCCGAGCACCCCGGCGCGGACCATCCGGCCGAGCTGCACATGCCGGACGAACACGTTCTCGATGCCCTCGTGGTGCAGGCGGCGCAGCGCGACGTCCAGCTGGTTGATCAGCGACACCGCCGGTGTCCAGGGGGTACGGGCGATGTCGGCGCGCAGCGCGTCGCGAGTGCGGTCCCAGTCGAAGTAGTAGCGCGGCAGCGCCGCCCGCTCGTGCAGCGCCCAGGCGCGCGGGCTGATGCTGGCGAACGCCAGGCCGGGCGGGGTCATCAGCGCCTTCTGGCAGCCCGCGACGACCACGTCCAGGCCCCACTCGTCGGTACGCAGCTCGCAGGCGCCCACCCCCGAGGCCGTGTCGACGACACTGACGATCCCGCGCGTGGCCTGCCCGAAGGCGCGCATGTCGTTGACGGTGGCGGTGGAGGTCTCGCAGTGCACGGCGATGGCCGCCACCAGGTCCGGGTGGGCCGCGACGGCCTCGGCGACGCGGCGCATGTCGACCGGGCGGCCCCACTGCTCGGCGACCTCGACCACGTCCAGGCCGAACGTGGTGGCCAGCTCGACCCAGCGCTGCCCGAACGCCCCGTTGTTGACCACCAGGACCCGGTCGCCGGGCGAGAACAGGTTCTGCACGGCGCCTTCGAACGCGCCGGTCATGCTGGAGGCGAACAGCAGCAGGTCGTTGCGGGTCAGCAGGGTCCGCTTCAGGTTGTCCAGGACCCGGTTGAAGACGGCGGCGTAGCTGTGCGTGCGCTCGTCCTCCATCGGGATGGTCGCGGCGGCCACCACCTCGGGTGGCAGCGGCGTGGGCCCGGGGACCGCGAGCCGGTACTTGAACATGGCGCTTCCTCTCGGCTCAGAAGATGACCCGGGCGGCCGGCCCGGTCCGGGCGTCCCTGGACTTGCGCAGGTCGCGTGCGATGTTGATGCGCCGCAGCCAGCGGTCGGCGCCGTCGAAGCGGGCGGTGTACGGCCTGCGCCCGTGGACCGCCTTGTAGTTGTCGATGAAGATCACGTCGCCGGGGGTGAGCACGACACTGCCGATCTTGTCGTCGATCTGCTTGACCAGCGCGTCGAACGCGTCCGCGGCGACCGCGTCGAGCTGCTCGGCGTCCATGAAGTACGGGTCCAGCCGCCCGTACGGGCGGCGCGGGTCGCCGAACAGGATCGCGTTGCGCTCCGGGGTGGCGTTGAGCCGCTCGATCCGGGCCAGGCTGCGCTCGATCAGGTCGGCGGGGGCGTCCAGCCGGCCGTCGCTGCGGTTCTTCGGCAGGTGCGACTCGTCGGGCCGGATCGTGAAGCGGGGCTCGGCCAGCACCGCCGCCCGCTCGGCGTCCAGCTCCAGGTCGTCGAAGTGGGCCAGGGTCGTCTCGGCCGCGTCGGGGTTGCGCAGGCACATCAGCCCGACGTAGTCGGCCCGGTACGGGTGGAAGGCGTCCTCGGTGTGCCACCACAGCGGCGCCGCCGTCGAGGAGTTGATCTGCTCGTGCTCGTGCCCCTTGATCGGGATCACGTCGTGCACCAGCCGCCCCTCCTGCTGGGTGGCCCAGCCGATCGGGTCGCCTAGCAGCGAGCCGCACAGCAGCAGGTAGATGTCTTCGCGCAGGGTGGAGCGGGCACCCTCGGCCGCCCCGTTCCACGCGGCGGGCGTGGGCCCGATCCGGTCGTCGCGCACGTGGTAGCCGGTGAACAGGCAGCCGCCCGACGGCTCGTGCAGCCGGTAGCGGTTGGCCTGCCGCCGGACCGCCCGGGGCAGCTCCTGCGCCAGGACGGTGAGATCGTCGAGCAGCTCGGCGGCCTCGACCGAGGCGCACGAGTCCATGACCTCGTCCAGCAGGCCGTCCACCTGCCGGCGGTCGTCGTCTGACAACTCGATGACGAACACTGTGCTGACTCCTCCAACTCTGCGTGCCGGGACCGGCGCGGGGACCTGCGGTCAGGCCGTACGGCTCTGTTCGATCAACTTCGTGATCTCGGTGATGCTCGACGTCTCGAAGAAGTCCACGAACGACACCTCCACCCCGAACTGCTCCTGGATCCGGGTCACGACCTGCACCGCGAGCATCGAGTAGCCGCCGAGCTCGAAGAAGTCGTCGTCGAGGCCGATGTCGTCGACCTCGAACGCCTCCCGCCAGATGGCCAGCAGCTGCTCCTGCGCCGACGGCTCGGCGGCCGCGGCGGGCGGGCCGGCCAGCGGCGCGTCGGGCTCGGTGACGAGTTCGGTCAGCGTCCGGGTGAACTGGTCGACCATGGTCCGGGCCGTCCCTTCGTCGAACAGGCTGGTGCGGTATGCCAGCGACAGCGCGTAGTGGTCGCCCCGGTCCACGACGATCCAGTTGAGGTCGAGCTTGGCCATGCCGTTGGACAGCCCGGTGGACAGGTCGTCGAACCCGTCCACGGTCAGCCCCGGCGTCTGCCGCCGCAGCAGGGTGTCGTCCGACATCGCGAACCACACCTGGAAGTACGGGCTGCGCCCCGGGTGGCGCGGCGGCCGCAGCTCCTCAACCAGCTTGTCGAACGGCAGCTCCTGGTGCTCGATCGCGTCCAGGCACGCGGCCCGGACCCGGCCCAGCGCCTGGCGGTAGGTCGGGTCGCCGTCGACCGAGACCCGCAGCGCGATGGAGTTGATGAAGCACCCGATCAGCGCGTCCAGGCCGGGCTGCACCCGGTTGGCCAGCGGCGAGCCCACGCACAGGTCGTGCTGCCCGGTGCTGCCGCGCAGCTGCCCGTAGAGCGCGGTGAGCAGCACCATGTACGGCGTGACGCTCTCGGCGCGGGCCAGGGCGATCACCCGGTCGCGCAGCTCGGGCGGCAGCGGCACCACGATCTTGGCGCCGGTGTAGTCCTGGCTGGCCGGCGCGGGCCGGTCCAGCGGCAGCGGCAGCGGCGGCGGCGGGTCGGCCAGCCGGTCGCGCCAGTAGCCGACCAGCCGGTCCAGGGTGGCGCCGGTCAGGTGCGCGCGCTGCCAGAGGGCGAACTCGCCGTAGTGCAGCGGCAGCTCGGGCAGCTCGGGTTCGGCGCCGGTGCGGAACGCCTCGTACAGCGCCACGAGTTCGTCCAGGAAGACCTCCTTGGAGATCCCGTCGAAGACGATGTGGTGCATCACGAACACGGCCAGGTGGTCGTCCTCGGACAGCGGGTAGAGCCACACCTTGGCCAGCGGCGTTTCGGCCGGGTTCAGCGGGGTGAGGATCAGCTCGTCGCGTTCGGCCTGGGCGGCCGCCAGGCGATCAGCCGGCTCCACTCCGGACAGGTCCCGGTGCTCCAGCCGGATGTCCACCTCGTCGTCGACCACCTGGACGGGCTGCCCGCCCACCATCGCGTACCGGGTGCGCAGGGTCTCGTGCCGCGCGGCGATCGCCGACAGCGCCCGCCGCAGCGCCGCGACGTCCAGCACACCGCGCAGGCGGCACTGCCACGCCTCGTTGTAGAGCGGGATGCGGGGCATGAACTTGCTCAGCATCCACAGGCTCTGCTGCGACATCGCGATCGGGCCCGCCCCGGCCTGACCCGTCCGGTCATGCAGCTCCCGCTCGACCTGCCGGCGCCGCTCGCGCCAGGCGGCCCAGTCCGGCACACCCTGCCCGCCGTCGGCCGCCTGCTCCTGGCGCAGGCCGTCGATGCGGGTGGCGAAGGCCGCGACCGTGGGATCCTGCAGCAGGTCGTGCGGCAGCAGCCGCACCTCGAAACGGCGGCGGGCCAGCGAGACGATGCGGACGGCCTGCAGCGAGTTGCCGCCCAGGGCGAAGAAGTCGTCGGCACTACCGACCTGGTCGAGTTTCAGCACGTCGGCCCAGAGCGAGGCGATCTCGGCCTCGGTGCCCTGACGCGGGGCCACGTACGGGGTGCCCGGCCGCGACGCCGTCACCGGCGGCAGCGCCCGGCGGTCGACCTTCCCGTTGGGGGTCAGCGGGATCTGGTCGAGCACCACGAACACGGTCGGGATCGAGTGCGCGGGCAGGATCGCCGCCAGGTACCCGCGCAGGCCGGCCTGGTCGAGCACGCCGTCGGCGGTGGTCAGGTACGCCACCAGGTGGCGGTCCTCGGGCTCGTCGTCGGCCGACACGGTGACCAGCGCCTGCCGCACCTGCGGGTGCCCCTGCAGGGCCACCTCGACCTCGGCCGGCTCGATCCGTACCCCCCGGAGTTTGATCTGGTTGTCGCTGCGGCCGAGGAACTCGACCGTGCCGTCGGGCAGGGTGCGCGCCAGGTCGCCGGTGCGGTACAGGCGGCCGCCGGCGGCCCCGAACGGGTCCGGCACGAACGCGGCCGCGGTCTTGGCCGGTGCGCCGTGGTAGCCGCGCGCCAGCGCCATCCCGCCGATGTAGAGCTCGCCGACCTCACCCGGCCGCACCGGGGCCATGCCTGCGTCCAGCAGGTGCAGCTGCGTGTTCAGGATGGGGCGCCCGATGGGCAGCAGCCCGTCCCCGGTCGGCACCTCCCGGCCGGTGTGGTGGTAGCTCGCGGTGGCCGTGGACTCGGTGGGCCCGTACACGTTGATCAGCGGGATGCCGGTCTTGCGCCACTCCAGCACGTGCTCGGCCTTGGCGCGGTCGCCGCCGATGACGACGAACCGCACCGAGTCCGGCAGTGTGCCGCCGGTGGCGGCCAGCTCGTCCACCAGCTGGTGCCAGTACGCCGTCGTGATCTCGAATCCGTTGATCTGCCCGGTCTTCAGCACGTCCAGGAAGTGCTCGACCGACGGCAGCGCCTGCCGGTAGCCCGCCAGGACCACGGTGGCGCCGCACAGCAGCGGCGGGAAGATCTCCTCCAGCGCGGCGGAGAAGCTGATCGAGGCCAGCTGCAGGAAGCGGTCGCCCGGTTCGAGCCCGAACTCGCCCGCGGCCGCCTCGGCCAGGTTGAGCAGCCCGCGATGGGTGATCAGCACGCCCTTGGGCGACCCGGTCGAGCCCGAGGTGTAGTAGACGGCCGCCACGTCGTCCAGCCCCGCCGCCACGCCCGGCCGGGTCTGCGGGGCACCGGCCAGCACCTGCCAGGACGGGTCGAGGGCGACCACCCGGGCACCCGCGGCCGGCACCTTGTCCACCAGGTCGTGCTGGGCGACGACCACCGCCGCGCCCGAGTCGGCCAGCAGATGCTCCAGCCGCTGCGCCGGGTACCCGGCGTCCAGCGGCACGTAGGCCGCACCGGCCTTCTGCACCCCGAGGATCGCCACCGCCAGGGCCAGCGACGGCTCGGCCAGCACCCCCACGTGCGACTGCGGACCCACACCCGCGGCGGCCAGCACGTGGGCCAGCTGGTTGGCCAGCGCGTCCAGCTCGGCATAGGTCAGCCGGCCCGCCGCGGCGATCACGGCGACCGCGTCCGGGTCAGCGTCGGCCAGCGCCTCGAAGGCGCCGTGCACACTGCCCGCACTTATCGGAGAAGAGCATTCCCATAGACTGCGCCGAGTTATCCGCATGCCGCTGTTCCATCTCCCGTATGACCAGCAAGACTGAACACGTGGACTCCATTCGTCCTCCGAGGAGGCTACCGCCGAGCACTTGAGCGGCCAATTGTCTAAATCGAGCAGAAGCAATTCAACAAACCATTGCCACGGCCTCAACGTTTCGCTTAGTCACCCTGCCTGAGCTGCTGTCGACCTACTCCCGTCATGCCGCCTATGCTGCGCTCTCGACGACCGGAGTCGGCCTTGCCGAAAGCACGGACAGCCAGGTTCAGACGGGAGACGGACAACGTGGAAAGCAGCCGCGACACCGAATACTTTCTTTCGTGCTACCTGATTCCACCGGGTGACATCGCCATTCTGTCGGCCCGGCACGACCATTGCGTGGCCCTGTGGCGGCGCACCCGCGGCCGGGTCGAACTCGCCCGCATGTGGGAGGTGGAGCGGGTCAGCGGGCAGAAGCACCACGCGTGGCCGCTGTACACCCGCGAGCGGACCGAGGCCTTCCTGAACGCGCTGCTGGCCGACGAAGGGCTCAGCCTGGCGGACATGAGCGCGGTCTGGGGTACGCCCGGACTGCCCGGCGCGCAGCCGGTCACCGTGCCCGCCGGTGCCGAGAAGTTCCCCGTGCACAGCCTGTCCCACCTGTTCAGCGGGCTGCTCATGGACACCGCCCTGTTCAAGAACGAGACCATCGTCGGCCTGGCCGTCGACGGGGCGCCCGACACCGTCCTGGACAACCGCAGCCCGCAGTACTGGTACGCCGGCTGCCTCTCCCAGCAGGGCCGCCTGTCGTTCGCCCCCGTCGCCTCGCCCGGCCCGCTCTACACCGCCGCCTCGACGAAGTTCGGCCTGGAGCCGGGCTCGCTGATGGCGCTGGCCTCGGCCACCGGCACCGCGTTCGCCTTCGACATCGCGGCGGCGGTCGGCTCGCTGCGGCTGCGCGGCGGCCGCGAGACGCCCTGGAAGACCGCCTTCGAGCTGGTGGAGACGCTACTCAAGGAGGCCGAGGAGCAGCTGGGCAGCCACCGCATGGACAGCGCGTTCAGCCGCGAGGAGAACATCCGCAGCGCGGTGATGAAGCACATCCAGCGCGCCTGCGACCTGATCGCGGTCGACAACGTCGAGCAGCTGCGCAAGCTCGGCCAGGTCCGCACCGAGGACGCCTACCTGGCCATGGGCGGCGGCTTCGCGCTGAACTGCCCCACCAACACGCTGCTGCTGGACAGGTTCAAGTTCCGCGGGCTGCTGACCCCGCCCTGCGCCAACGACTCCGGTCAGGCGCTGGGCCTGGGCCTGCTGGGCCTGTACGGCAGCGGCGCCTTCGACGGGGCCGACCTGCGGATCGACTCGCCGTACCAGGGCATGCCGCTGCGCGACGTGGACGCGGCGCTGGCCGAGTTCGCGCCGTGGATCGCCGACGTCAGCGACTTCGCCGCCGACCGGTTCGTCGCCGACGTCACCGACAACGTCCTGGCCTGGGTCGACGGCCCCGCCGAGATCGGACCCCGGGCGCTGGGCGCCCGCAGCCTGCTCGGCGACCCCCGCACGTCGAAGGTGAAGGACCTGCTCAACCACTACAAGCAGCGCCAGTGGTGGCGCCCGGTGGCACCGATCGTGCTGGCCGAGCACTCCGGCGACTGGTTCGCCCAGGACCGGCCGTCGCCGTTCATGCTGGAGGCGGTCCGGGTCCGCGACGACGCGGCCGAGCGGGTCCCGGCGATCGTCCACCTCGACGGCACCGCCCGCCACCAGACCGTCACCGCCGCCGCCAACCCGCTGCTCCACCAGGCGATCGACGCCTTCCGGGAGCGGACCGGCGTGCCGATCCTGTGCAACACCTCGCTGAACGACAAGGGCGAACCCAACGTCAACACCGCCGCCGAGGCGCTGACCTTCTGCATCAACAAGGGGCTGGGCCTGCTCTACCTGGCCGGGCGCCGGGTCGAGCTGCGCCGCGAGCCGGTGCCGGCGACCCCGCCGCCGACCGGGCCGCGCCAGCGCGCCGTCGGCTTCTTCGCCGGCCAGGAGGCCGACCGCGACGCGATGTGGCAGCAGTGGCTGGACCAGGGCTACACCGAGACCGCGATCTTCCTGCTGTCCTGGTCGCCCGACATCCGCCGCAGCTGCGGCACCTCCACCCCCGACATGGTCAACAAGCTGGCCGACTACTACCTGACCAGCGACGAGAACTTCGCGGCGCTGGCCGCCTCCTTCCGGCGCGACGGCGGGCCGGGCTCGTGCTTCATCAAGGCCGCCGACCAGCTGCCCAAGCCCGTGATCGTCGAGTGAACCCGGACCCGGCGCCCCTGACAGTCGAGGAGCTCTCCCATGCACGAAGCTGACGAAGCGCAGCGGTACCTGGTCGTCGTGAACGACGAGGAGCAGTACTCCGTCTGGCCGGACGGGCAGCCCGTGCCCGCGGGCTGGACCGGCGACGGGTTCGCCGGCAGCCGCGAGGACTGCCTCGAGCACATCGGACAGGTGTGGACGGACCTGCGCCCGCGCAGCGTACGCCTGCAGGCGCAGGGCACCCGGTGACCACCGGCGCACCCGCCCGGGTCCGGCTGTTCGGCGCGCCGCCGACGGTGGCGAAGCAGGTCGCCCAGGCGTGGCCGGACGGCGGGTTCGACGACAGCGGCCCGGACGTCGAGGCGGCGCTGGTGTGGGAGGCTGACGAGGCGGAGCTGGCGCGGTTCGTCGCCGACCAGCACCGCCTGCGCTGGCTGCACACCAGGGCCAGCGGCCTGCCGCCGCGGGTCCTGGCCGCGCTGCGCGGCCGCGACGTGGTGGTCACCAACGGGGTCGGCACGCACGGCCCGGCCGTGGCCGAGCACGTGGCGGCCCTGCTGCTGGCCCACTACAAGCGGCTGCCCGCGCTGCTGGACGCCCAGCGCGACCGGCGCTGGCGTCCGGCCGCCGCCGACGAGATCAGCGGCAAGACCATCGGCGTCCTCGGCCTGGGCGACCTGGGCCGGTCCACCGCCCGGCTGCTGAGCGCCCTGGGCGTGACCGTGCTGGGGCTGCGGCGCGGCCCCGGGGCGGTGGCCGAGGTGGTACGCACGTACGGCCCGGCGCAGCTGCCCGAGTTCCTGCGGCAGCTCGACGCGCTGGTGGTCGCGGCGCCGCTGACCGAGCAGACCCGGGGCCTGCTCGGCGGCCCCGAGCTGGCGCTGCTGCCCGGCGGCGCCTTCCTGGTCAACGTCGGCCGGGGACCGGTCGTGGACCAGGACGCGCTGGTCGCGGCGCTGCGCTCCGGGCACCTGGCCGGTGCCGCCCTGGACGTCTTCGACGACGAGCCGCTGCCGCCCGGCTCACCACTGTGGGACCTGCCCGGCACCGTCATCACCCCGCACTGCGCCGACACCACCGAGCAGACCGAGCAGCGCTGCCTGGCCCTGCTGCTGGACCAGGTCCACCGCTACCGCTCCGCCCGGCCCCTGGGCAACACCGTCGACCTCTCGCGGGGTTACTGAACCCCGGCGACCGAAAGGCTGTCAGATGACGCTTCTGGACATCGAAACCGAGCGGGACGAGCTCGCCCGGGAGCTCGTCCGCGCGGCCGGCGCCCTGGCGGCGGCCGGGGTCACCGCCGACACCGTGCTGGCGCGGCCCGACACGGGACTGGCCGCCGGGACCCGGGCGCGGCTGGCCGAGCTGACCCGGCCGCCCGCGCCCGGGGTCGGCTACCGGGTCGTCAAGGGCCTGTTCGCCGCCTTCGGCGAACAGGGGCCGACCGCGACGCACTGGAAGGACGTCGACCGCGCCCGCACCGCCCGGTTCGACCTCGGCCTCACCCTGGTGGCCGCGCTGCACGGGGAGGTCTTCGGCTGGGAGAACCAGCAGGACGGCCACATCGTCCACAACATCCTGCCCGCACCCGGGTACGAGACGGTGCAGGTCGGCGGCAGCAGCATCGCCCCGCTGACCTGGCACACCGAGGACGCGTTCCACCCCGATCGCGCCGACTTCCTGCTGCTGGCCTGCGTACGCAACCCCGACGGCGTGGGCAGCCGCATCGCCACCACCGGTGCGATCGGGCTGAGCCCGGAGCAGGTCGCCGCGCTGTCCGAGCCGAAGCTGGTCATCTTCCCCGACGCCAGCTACGAGGACGACGTCGCCGGCGGGCGGGCCTCGCAGGGCATGGCGACGCTGTGGCGGCGCGACGGCGAGCTGTGCCTGCGCTACGACCCGACCTACACCCGGCTGCTCGGGCCGGACGACGACTTCGAGCAGGCGTACGCGGACCTGGGGCGGCGGCTGGACGAGACCAGCGTGATGGTGCCGCTGTCCGACGGCGACCTGCTGATCATCGACAACGACGTCGCGGTGCACGGCCGCGGCTCGTTCCAGGCCCGCTACGACGGCACGGACCGGTGGCTCAAGCGGGTCCTGGTCCGCGCGCCGCGGACGCGGCCCGCGGCCGAGCAGCACGAGCACGGCTTCAACCAGCTTCAGGTCCGGGCCGTGTAGCAGGCCGCCCCCGCCGGGCCGCCGATCGGGCGGGCCCGGCCCATCCCCTACCCCGGCAAAGGAGTGACGTGACCGCGAAGGAGCTCCCCCTCGCCGATCCGATCGCTTTCGGATACCACTTCTACGCTTTCCCGCTGGCGGTCATGGGCACCGACGACCGGTCGCGGGACTGGATCCTCAGCAACTACATCCACCTCGCGTACGACGAGAGCCCCGGCTCGCCCGTGCCCTTCTGCTTCTGCCTGTACGACTACGCGATCAGCCCGTGGCTGGAGGTGGTCCGGGCCAACCGCGACTGGGTGAACGCGACCGGGGTCGACCCGGTGCGGTTCTGCCGGGACGCGGTCGACGCGGGCTACTACGTCTACCTCAACCTCGACGACTACTACGTGCCGAGCCGTCCCGGCTACGGGGTCCGCAACGGCTCGCACGACATCCTGCTGTGCGGCGTGGACGACGAGGCGAAGACGTTCTCGACGTTCGGTTTCACCAAGGAGGACGTCATCCGGCGGTCCACCATCGGCTTCGAGCAGCTGCGGCTGGCCTACCGCAGCCTGGACACGGTGCCCAACTGGTGCCCGCAGGTCTACCTGTACCGGGTGCGCGCCGACGCGAGCTACGACTTCAACTTCCGGCTGGTGCGGCGGTCGTTCGAGGACTACCTCAGCGGCGCCAACGTGTCCATCCCGTTCGAGATGTTCCAGCCGGCCTGGACGCGCCGCTACGGCATCGACTCGTACGGGCCGCTGCAGGAGTACCTGGCCGACTACGTCACGGGCAAGGCCGAGTACAGCATCCACTTCCTGCATGTGCTGTGGGAGCACAAGCGGCTGATGCGGTTCCGCCTGGACCGGATGGCCGAGCTGCTCGGCGACGGCCTCGCCGGGCTGGCGGCCGAGGGCAGGGCGCTGGAGAAGCAGGCGTTCAACCTGCGCAACCGGATGCTGTTCCGCGAGATGAGCGGGAAGGCGGCCGAGTTCGGCCTGGCCGAGGTCGACCAGCTGGGCCGGATGCGCGACACCGAGCAGCGCGTGCTGGAGCAGGCGGTGGATCTGCTGCGGGGCTGGAGGTGACCGGACGGCGGCGGCGGCCGGGTGGCGGGCCCGGGTCCTCGGCCCGCAGTCGTGGTCGCGACCGCGCTTGTCTTGAGGTGATAAACATCGACAGATGAACGGCGAATGCCGGTTGGCACTCTGCTGACCTGGGTATATCTCATGCCGAGCGCGGTGCGGCGCGCTCGGCACCCTTGCCGTCTCCTATTTGCATTGGCCAAAACCTTTTAATATCTCACACCGTCTAGCGGCTCTTGCAGCCGGGGTCGCCTACTGTTACGGTGGCCGCCGTGATTAAAGCGACGAACTTGACTATGGAATTTCGTAAATACAAGCGCCGACCCGGCCTCAGAGGGGCGTTGAGCAGCCTCTTCAGCCGCGAATACGAGACCGTGCGGGCAGTGGACGACGTCTCGTTCGAGGTGCCGGCGGGGGCGAAGACGGCGTACATCGGGGCCAACGGCGCCGGCAAGTCCACCACCATCAAGCTGCTCACCGGCATCATGACCCCCACCGGCGGCAGCTGCCTGGTCAACGGGGTGGAGCCGTACCGCGACCGCCGCCGCGCGGCGCAGGCCATGGGCGTCGTGTTCGGACAGCGCACCCAGCTGTGGTGGGACCTGTCGGTGACCGACTCGTTCCGGATCCTCCAGCGCATCTACGACATCCCCGACGCCGTCTACCAGCGCAACCTGGGCATCTACCGCGAGCTGCTGGACATCGACGAGCTCGGCGGCACCCCGGTCCGGATGCTCAGCCTCGGCCAGCGCATGCGCGCCGAGGTCGCCGCCTCCCTGCTGCACGACCCGAAGGTGGTCTTCTGGGACGAGCCCACCATCGGCCTCGACCTGATGGTCAAGGACGCCGTCCGGGCGCTGGTCAACCGGGCCAACGCCGAGCTGGGCACCACCGTCGTGCTCACCAGCCACGACCTCGGCGACATCACCTCCATCTGCGACCAGGTCCTCGTGGTCGACAAGGGCCGCGTCATCCACCAGGGCACCATCGCCGGTCTGGTCGCCACCGCGTCGCAGCGCTCGGTGCTGTTCAGCCACAGCGGCCCGGAGACCCTCGATGAGACCGTCCGCGAGGTCGACGCCATGCTGCCCAAGGCGACCGCCTCGGTCACCGACGACCACCGGGTGCGCATCGACTACCCCGCCGACCAGCTCACCTCCCGCGAGGTGCTGGCCAGCCTGCTCGAACGGTTCGAGATCAGCGACTGCTACGCCCCCGAGCCCGAGCTGAAGACGGTCATCCAGGAGATCTACGCCGGAGGACGGGTATGAGCGCGGCCGCCCTGCGCCGGTACCTGCCGTTCGCCGGCAGCACCCTGCAGGCCCGCCTGCAGTACCGGTCCGACCTGTTCGTCTCGCTGCTGATCAAAGTCGTCAGCACGGCGGTGGTGGTCTTCCTGTGGCGCGCGGTCATCACCCAGAGCCCGGGCCAGAGCATCGGCGGCTACGACGCCGCCGCCATCACCACCTACCTGCTCGCGGCGCAGCTGCTCACCCTGCTGCACAACAGCGGGGCCGGGGACGGCACCGCGCAGGAGATCGCCGACGGCGACATCGCGGTCTCGCTGGTCCGGCCGGTCAGCTACCCGATCAGCCGCGCCTTCATGGCGCTGCCGGTGGTGCTGGCCGAGTTCCTGCTGGTCGGCATCCCACTGGTGGTCATCTTCTCGCTGGTGTTCTCGCCCTACGCCCCGTCCGCGTCCGGCGTCGCCCTGTTCGCGCTGGCCGCGGTCCCGTCGATGGTCATCGCGTTCACGATCCAGCTGCTGGTCGGCATCTCCGCGCTGATCACGACGAACAC
Organism: Catellatospora sp. KI3; assembly: GCF_029948125.1. GTDB lineage: Bacteria > Actinomycetota > Actinomycetes > Mycobacteriales > Micromonosporaceae > Catellatospora. The sequence goes on along the minus strand of NZ_JASAMB010000003.1, from coordinate 105,281 downwards.
CTGGGGCGTCAGCATGGTCGTCAACAGCGTGGTCGTGTTCCTGTCCGGCGCGCTGGTGCCACTGGACCTGCTGCCCCGCCCGATCGCCGCGATCGCCGGGGCGCTGCCGTTCCAGAGCATGGTCGACGGGCCGGTCCGGCTGCTGCTCGGACGCTTCGACGGCCTCGGCGAGGCCGGGCTCATCCTGCTCCGCCAGGCGGGCTGGGCCGCCGTAATGATCATCGCGAGCGCGCTGGTATGGCGCGCGGCACTGCGCCGAATCGAGGTACTGGGCGGATGAGCATCGTGCAGACACTACGGTTGACCTGGTACATGTGCGGCGTCTCGCTGCACCGGCTGGTCGAGTACCGCGGCGACTTCATCCTCGGCGCGTTCGGCTTCCTGGTCATGTTCGGCGTGCAGGCCGCCCTGGTCGGAGCACTGTTCGCGCTGGTGCCGACCGTCGGCGGATGGGACTTCGCGCACGTGCTGTTCCTGCTCGGCTTCACCATGCTGCCGCGCGGCCTGGACAAGATGTTCACCGACAACATCTGGCTGATCAGCGCGTTCGAGATCCGGGGCGGCGAGTTCTACCGCTACCTGATCCGCCCCGTCAACCCGCTGCTGATGGTGCTCTCCGAGCGCCTGGTCTGGCCGGACGCCTTCGGCGAGCTGATCCTGGGCGTGGCGCTGGTGTCGTACGCGTCGAGCCGGATCGACCTGGCCGTGCCCGCCGGCGAGGCGATCGGCGTCGGCCTGCTCCTGGTCGTCTGCGGTGCCCTGATCCACTTCGCGATCAAGCTGCTGCTCGCGTCGCTGGCCTTCTGGACCACGCAGAGCTTCTCGGCGATGCGGTCGGTCAACGAGCTGTCGATGTTCGCCGGCTACCCGCTGGACCTCTACCACCCGGCGCTGCGCTCCCTGCTCACCTGGATGGTGCCGTTCGCGTTCACCTCGTACTACCCGGTCACCTACCTGCTGTTCGGGCAGCGCGACCTGGTCCTGCTGACCCCGGTCGTGGCGGCCGCGGCGGTGCTGGCCGCGCTCACCGTGTGGCGGCTCGGACTGCGCCGCTACCAGGCGACGGGAAGCTAGGGGCCATGGACGAGGTTTCGACCCGGCGCCCGGCGGTGGCGCGATGAGGCTGGGCAGGGCCGCTCTCGAGGACTGGATGCGCGAGTTCTACTTCGCCACCACCATCGACCTCGGCAGCAGCGGCGTGCAGATCTGGTCGGTCGGCGAGCTGCGCCGGCTGCTGGGCATCACGCAGGACGAACTGGACGAGCTGACCTTCGACGACAGCGAGACCTACGGCAGCCCCGGGCTGCGCCGGGCGCTGGCCGACCGGTTCACCGGCGGCGACGCCGACCGCGTGTTCGCCACGCACGGCTCCACCGAGGCCATCTTCCTGGCGATGAGCACCCTGCTGGAGCCCGGCGACGAGGTCGTGGTCGTCAGCCCCGGCTACCACTCGCTCAGCTCCATCGCCCGGTCGATCGGCTGCCGCGTCGTGCCGTGGCGGCTGCGCGAGGACGACGGCTTCGCACCCGACCTCGACGAGCTGCGCCGGCTGGTCACCACCCGCACCCGGATGGTCGCGGTCAACTTCCCGAACAACCCGACCGGCGTCAGCCTGACCCTGCCGCAGTTCGAGCAGCTGCTCGACATCGTGGCCGACAGCGGCGCCTACCTCGTCTGGGACGGCGCGTTCACCGAGCTGACCTACGACACCGAGCCGCTGCCCGAGCCGTCGCTGCGGTACGAGCGCTGCCTGTCCGTCGGCACGATGTCCAAGGCGTACGGCCTGCCCGGCACCCGGGTGGGCTGGTGCCTGGGCGCCCCGGAGCTGCTGGCGCCGTTCCTGCCGCAGCGCGACGCGCTGACCATCTGCCTGTCGCCGCTGACCCAGTTCTTCGCCGAACGCGCCGTCGACCACGCCGACCTGCTGGTGGGGCTGCGCCGCGAGCAGGCCCGGACCAACCTGGGCGTGCTGGCGGCGTGGATGGCCGAGCACGAGGGCCTGGTCGGCTGGACCCCGCCGACCGGCGGCTGCACCGCCTTCCCGCGCTTCACGGGCTTCCCCGACGCCGACGAGCTGTGCAAGCACCTGGGCCGGGAGAGCTCCGTACTGATGGTGCCCGGCTCCTGCTTCGGGCACCCCGCCCACGCGCGGCTGGGCTTCGGCGGCCGGCCGGACGCGTTCGCGACCGGCCTGGACCGGCTGAGCCGCGCCCTCAGGGCGACCGCCGGCGCGAGCGGGGACAGCCTGCCGTGACCGGCTGCCCGCACCGATACCCCCTGGTACCTGTAGCTGGAATGGAGGCGTGACTCGCGAATGGCTGCTCCAACCTCACCATCGGCTCCTCCCACCGCCGGAGACGACACCGTCCTCCATGCCGAGGCGGAGGCGTACGCACACGGGGGGCTCGTGCGGGTCGCCATCCTGGAGCGCGATCCCCTGCTGTGGGCCGGGCTCCGCTCGGTGCTGCGCGCGCACTCGCGCATCGCCGTGGTCGGCGACTTCCACGCCGTACGCGACGGGCTGTCGGCCGTGCCGACGCTGCAACCCGACCTGCTGCTGATCAGCGACCTGTGGCTGCACGACGACCTGCCGCTGAACCTGCCCGAGAAGGGCAGCGCCCGGCGGGAGCTGCCCGTGGTGGCGGTCATGGACGCCGACGACCGGCCGACGCTGCGCCGCGCGGTGACCAAGTCGGTCCGCGGCTTCGTCGACCGCAACACCAGCCACGAGGACCTCGGCAACGCGGTCCTCGACGCCGCCGGGGGCCGCACCTTCTTGTCCTCCTCGATCGCGGCGTCGCTGGTCGGCTGGATGGCGGCGAAGATCACCCACGAGCCGTCCTGCTTCGCCGACATCGAGACGTCGCTGACCGTACGCGAGCTGGAGGTCTTCGAGGCGATGGGCGACGGCATCACCAACGTCACCATCGCCCGGCGGCTGGGCATCCAGGAGGCGACGGTACGCAGCCACGTCTACCACATCCTCACCAAACTGAACCTGCGCACCCGCACCGAGGCGGCCCTGGCCGCGTACAAGTACGCGAATCTGGACTCCCCCGCACGGGGATCGGGTTGAGGCGGCCGCGATGAGAATCGGCTACAGCCACCGGGGTCTCCTGCAGGGCGGCCGCCGCCGCCTCGCGGACGGACTGATCGGGCGCGGACACGACGTGGTGTTCCTGCAGATCGACCGGGACCTCACCGAGCACCTGCGCCGCCTGCCGTACCACTGGGACGTCGGCCTGCCCCGGCTGGACGGGTTCGTCGCCGAATGGTGCGGCCCGGTCAGCGGACGCAACACCACCTGGTGCGGCGCCGCCGGTCACACCTGCGAACTGCACCGCCAGACCGAACTGGTCGAGCACTACACCTACCGGCTCGGACTGCCCACCATCGTGTGGGACGTCGACCTCCTGCTGCCCGCCGCCTCGCCGCTGCGGACGCACCCGGCGGTCACCACCTGCTCGCCTCGGCCGGGCCCGGACGAGACGGAGCTGCACCTGCCCGACCCGGCGCACGACGGGACCGGCGCCCGCTCGTCGGCCCGGCAGCTCGACACCGTCGAGGGCCTGCTGCGCGCGGAGGTGCCCGTGCCCTGAGCGCAGGACACGCGTTCACGCTCATGCCGCCCGGGATCGGCCGCGGCCGGATACTGGACACGATCTTCAAAGATCGCGGACGGTGCCGGACAGGTAAGGACCAAGCGCATGGAACTGCTGGTCATCGCGGTGGGCGCGGTCGTGGCCATCGTCGTCGTCAACGCGCTGGCCCACCGGACCGGGGTCGCCGCGCCGCTGCTGCTGGTCGCGGTCGGGGTCGCCGTCAGCTTCCTGCCGTTCGTACCGGCCGTCGAGGTCGAGCCTGAGGTCATCCTCGCCGGGGTGCTGCCGCCGCTGCTCTACTCGACCGCGGTGTCGCTGCCCGCGATGGACTTCCGGCGTGACTTCACCGCGATCGGCGGCCTGTCGGTGGTCCTCGTCGTCATCACGTCGCTGCTGCTCGGCCTGCTGTTCTCGGCCCTGGTCCCGGGCCTGGGCCTCGCGGGCGGAGTGGCCGTGGGCGCCATCGTCAGCCCGACCGACGCGGTGGCGACCGCCATCGCCAAACGGCTCGGAGCGCCGCCACGCGTGATCACGGTCCTGGAGGGCGAGGGCCTGCTCAACGACGCATCGGCGCTGGTCCTGCTGCGTTCGGCGGTCGCCGCCACAGCCGCGGCGGTGAGCGTCGCCGACGTGGCCGGCGACTTCCTCTGGGCGGTGGCCGCGGCCGTGGCCTGCGGCGCCGTCGTGGGACTGGTCGGCCTCAAAGCCCGGCGGCGCGTCGGCGGGGCCACCCTGTCCACCGCGCTGTCGTTCGTCGTCCCGTTCGCGGCGTACCTGCCCGCCGAGCGCCTGCACGCCTCGGGCCTGGTCGCCGTCGTCACCGCGGGCCTGGTCACCGGGGTCGGCTCGGCCCGCTACCTGAGCCCGCAGGACCGGATCTCGGAGCGGTCGAACTGGCACACCGTCGAGGTCCTGCTCGAAGGCGGCGTGTTCCTGCTGATGGGGCTCGAACTGTTCGGCCTCGTCGAGCACGTGCGCGACGAGGGCGACAGCGCGCTGACCGCCGCCGGGGTGGGCGTCCTGGCCGCCGTCGCCGTGCTCGCCGTCCGCGCGGCGTACCTGGCCCCGCTGCTGTGGTCGCTGGCCCGGCGGGCCAGGCGCGCGCAGGCCCGGCGCGACGCGGCGGTGGAGCTGTACGACGCGGTCGGCCGACGCGTCACGACCCCCGGCGACGACGGCACTGTCGTCCTCGCCGGACGGTCCGGCGGGCCGCGGGCCGTGCCTGCCGCCCGGGCCGAGCGCATCGGCCACGCCATCGTGCGGCGCATCGCCGACATCGACTACCTCGCCAGCAGACCGCTGCGCCAGCAGGAGGGGATCCTGCTGGTGTGGGCGGGCATGCGGGGCGTGGTCACGCTGGCCGCCGCCCAGTCGCTGCCGGTGCACTTCCCGCACCGCTCGTTCGTGGTGCTGATCGCGTTCACCGTCGCCGCCGGCACCCTGCTGGTGCAGGGCGGCACCCTGCCCTGGCTCATCCGCAGGCTGGCGCTGGGCGACGCGTCCGCGAGCGTCGCGCAGGACGTGACCGCGCTGCGGCGTACCGGCCAGGAAACGGCCCGCAGGCTGCTGGACGACGACGCGCTCACCCGCCCCGGCGGGGACGCGTACGACCCGCAGGTCCTCGCCCGGGTCCGGGCCGACGTGGTACGGGACGAGGCCGTGCCCGACATCGACACGCTGGAGACCCACCGGCGCATCCGGCAGTACCGCGAGCTGCGGCTGCGGGTCATCGACGGGCAGCGGTCGGCGCTGCTGCGGGCCCGGTCCACCGGCCGCTACGACTCGCGCGAGCTGGAGAAGGTGCTCGACATCCTCGACGCCGAGCAGATCATGGTGGAGATGCGGACGGCCTCGGTCGCCGACGACCGCTAGCGCCGAGGTCCCGCCGGCGGGCTCGGCCTTACGACCTTTCGCTCGGCGGTCGGCGCAGCCGGTCACGTCAAATTGTCAGACCGGTACCGGCGCATCGGCCGCTACGGTCGGATGCATGGACCAGCTTCGCGAGATCGTCTTCCGCCTGCCCCGTACGCCGCAGTCGCAGGCGTTCCTCGACGGGCTGCGCGCCCTGCTCGCCGAGGTCCCGTACGCCGAGCACGCCGGCACCGACCGGTTGACCCTCACCCCGCCGGTGCCCGCGGGCGCCCGCCCGGTGACGGCCTTCGCCCTGGCCGACGTACCCGAGCCGGAGGTCGCCCTGGGTGGCGTCGTCCTCGGCCTGGCCCACGGCGAGCAGACCCGGCAGTGCACCCTGCCCGGCACCCTCGACCTGGCCGAGCTGACCCGGCGCCTGTCCGGCCACGTCCGCCGGATCGACCACACCGGCGTGAACCTGCCCGTCGGCACCACCCCGGCGCAGTGGGAGCAGGTCGTGGGCACCGTCGCCGCGACGACGGCGATGTACCGCTACCCCACCGGCGAGCAGTGGCCGTTCGTCCTGCCCGCCTCCGCGCACGAGTTCGGCACCGGCATCGGCGACTTCCCGGTCGGCCGCGAACCCCGGTTCGAGCTGGTGTACGAGCAGCGCCTGACCCAGACGTCCTGGCAGTTCGCCCTGTACACGGACCTGGCCCGGGCCGAGCTGGAACTGCTGTTCCCGGAGCCGGAAGGGCTGACATTCCCCGGCCTGGCGGACATCTTCCGCGTCGTGCCGATCCGGCACCCGTGGCCGGACCTGGGCATCCGCTTCGACCTGCTCTACCGCGGCGAGGACGGCCCGTCCGATTGGGAGACCGGCCAGTGGCTCGTCACCGAGGGCGGCCGCATCCCGCCGACCGGCGCCGGACCTGTCCAGGATCACCGGATGCCTGACGCCACCACCCTGGTCATCCGCCCCGGCGGCCTCGACGACGTCGCCACCGTGCTGGCCTTCATGGACCGGGCGACGGCCTGGCTCGTGTCGATCGGCCGACCCGACCAGTGGGGGACCGAACCCCACTCGACCAACCCCAGGCGCGTCGGCCAGATCGAAGGGTTCGCCCGCGCGGGCGGCCTGTGGATCGCCGAGCGGGACGGGGTCGCCGTCGGCGCGCTCTCGGTCGGCGAAGCCCTGCCCTACGTTTCCCCGACCGACGAACCGGAGTTGTACATCCAGCTGGTGATCACAGACCGGGCCGCGCCAGCGGCGCGGGGTGTCGGTGCCGAACTGCTGGCCCACGCCCGCGAGCTGGCGCTGCGGCAGCGGGTCGGCCGGCTGCGGCTGGACTGCTTCGCCGGTGGTGAGGGGGTGCTGGTGGGCTACTACGAGAGGCAGGGCTTCACCCGTGCGGAGACGTTCAGCGTCGCGCAGCCCAGCGGGCAGTGGCCCGGTCAGGTCCTCACCCGCCGCCTGTGATCAGCTGTACAAATCGGACCACGCCGCGGGGCGGGTGCCTTCTTCAAGGAGCACGGGTATGACGGGCGAGAGCTGGAAGCTTGGCGGGGACCTGGACGTCTCCCGCGTGGGATACGGCGCGATGCGGCTGACGGGCTGGCCGCAGGGCAGGCGCCCCAGCCGCGACACCGCGCTGGCGGTGCTGCGGCGGGCGGTCGAGCTGGGGGTGAACCACATCGACACGTCGAACTACTACGCCCGCGACGGGGTGGCGGCCAACGAGCTGATCAGATCGGCGCTGCACCCGTACCCGGACGGGCTGGTGCTGGTGACCAAGGTGGGGTCGCTGGTCGAGGGTCCCGACATCGCGCTGCCGGCCCGGCGGCAGACCGGGTTGACCCCGGACGGGCTGCGGCGGGGGGTCGAGGCGAACCTGCGCTCGCTGGGGGTGGACCGGCTCGACGTGGTGAACCTGCGGATGGGCGACCACGGACACGGCGGCTCCGCCATCGCCGAGCCGCTGGAGACGCTGATGCGGCTGCGCGAGGAGGGGCTCATCCGGCACCTGGGCGTCTCGAACGTGTCGCTTGAGGAGTTCCGGCTGGCGCGGACGATCGCGCCGGTCGTGTGCGTGCAGAACGCGTACAACATCACCAACCGCGGCGACGACGCGCTGGTGGACGAGTGCGCCGAGGCGGAGGTGGCGTACGTGCCGTTCTTCCCGGTGGGCGGGGGCTTCCGGCCGCTGACCACCCGGCACCTGGGCGCGATCGCCGAGCGGCGCGGCACCACGGTGGCGCAGGTCGCGCTGGCGTGGCTGCTGGCCCGCTCCCCCAACATCCTGCTGATCCCGGGTACGGGTTCGGTGGCGCACCTGGAGGAGAACATCGCCGCGGCCGACCTCGCCCTCAGCCCGGACGAGCTGGCGCTGCTCGGCTGACCTGCGCCCTCGCTGAGCCCGTCCGCGCTGCCGCGCGGGCGGGCTCGTCTCCTGGCGCATTGACGGGTGGCGCTGCGGCGGCGATGATGTGCGCGGAGCCCTGGTGGGCGCAGCGCGGGTGGAGGGCAGATTCAACCCGCTGTGCCGCCGTGACGGCGCGCGTCCGTAGCAGACAGGTCTGGGCAGCACCACGCTGATCAATCACAGACGTCTCCAGGAGATGCGTTGAAACCCGATCTCACGCCATCACCGCGACGCCGCAACCGGATGATCGCCGCCGCGATCTCCGCCGCGTCCGTCGTGACCACCGCCACCCTCGCCGGGCTGCTGCTGGGCCCCGGCGAAGCAGCCGCCGGCACGCTGAGCGGCAGCTTCTACCGCGACCCCACCTCGGCCGTGAACCAGTGGCTGGCCGCCAACCCCAACGACTCGCGCGCCTCGCTGATCAGCCAGCGCATCGGCAGCCAGCCGCAGGCCCGGTGGTTCGCCAACTACAACCAGAGCACCATCCAGTCGCAGGTCAGCTCGTACGTCGGCGCCGCCAACGCGGTCAACCAGATCCCGGTCCTGGTCGCGTACATGATCCCCAACCGTGACTGCGGCGGCGCCAGCGCGGGCGGCGCCCCCAGCTACACCGCCTACCGCACCTGGGTCGACGCGTTCGCCGCCGGACTGGGCACCCGCACCGCCGTGGTCATCCTCGAACCCGACAGCCTCGCGCTGCAGACCTGCCTGTCTGCCAGTGAGAAGTCCGAGCGCAACTCGGCGCTCAGCTACGCCGTCACCAAGCTCAAGCAGGTCAACCCCAGCGCCAAGGTGTACCTCGACGCCGGGCACTCCGCCTGGAACAGCGCCGCCGACACCGCGTCGCGGCTGCAGGCCGCGGGCGTGGCCAACGCCGCCGGGTTCTACTCCAACGTGTCCAACTTCCGCTGGACCGCCGACGAGGTCAACTTCGGCCGCAACGTGCTCAACGCACTCGGCAACGGCAACCTGCACCAGGTCGTCGACGTCAGCCGCAACGGCAAGGGCCCGCTGGGCAGCGAGTGGTGCGACCCGGCCGGCCGCGGCACCGGCCTCGCGCCGACCACCGCGACCAATGAGTCCACCGTGGACGCGTTCCTTTGGGTCAAGCCCCCGGGCGAGGCCGACGGCTGCGCCTCCAGCGCCGGCACCTTCGTGCCGGACCTCGCCTACTCGCTGGCCCAGAACGGCGTGGTGACCAGCCCGCCGCCGAGCCCGTCGGTGCCGCCGTCGTCGCCGCCCGCCTCGCCGTCGCCGTCGCCCTCGCGGTCGGCCTCGCCGTCGCCGTCGGCGTCCCCGTCCGCCTCCCCGTCGCCCTCGCCCTCGGCGAGCACCCCGGCCGGGGCGTGCACGGTGGTGTACAAGGTGGACAGCCAGTGGAACAACGGCTTCACCGCCACGGTCACCCTGACCAACCGCGGCCCGGCGATCACCGCCTGGACCGTCACCTTCAACTTCGGCGGCAACCAGCAGATCACCAACGCCTGGAACGCCACGGTCACCCAGAGCGGCACCGCCGTGACCGCCAAGAACGCCGGCCACAACGGCTCGCTGGCGACCAACGCCAGCACCTCGTTCGGGTTCCAGGCCACCTACAGCGGGACCAACGGCAACCCGACCGCCTTCAAGCTCAACGGCGCCACCTGCAGCTGAACCGGCAACGCGGCCGGGCGTCGACCTGACGCCCGGCCGCGTGATCCGAACTCGGCTAGTCCGTCGGTGCGGGCAGCTCGCCGGTGTCGGCCAGGTGCTGCGCCACGTCGACCAGTCTGCGGTTGAGCCGCTGCGACGCGTGCCGCAGCACGTCGAAGGCGTCGGCCGCCGACAGCCGCTGCCGCTCCATCAGGATCCCCTTGGCCTGGCCGATCACGTCGCGGCTGCTCAGCGCCCGGTGCAGGGCGGCTTCCCGGCGCTCGACCTCCTCGTGGCGCCCGGTCAGGGTCACCGCGACGGCGAGGTACGCCGCCAGGATGTCGACCAGCTCGCGGTCCTGCGGGCTGAACGCGTCCTCGGTGCCGCCGTAGAGCGTGAGCGCACCGACCGGTGTCCACTGGCCCGGCTGACGCGTGCACAAGCCGACGCTCAGCACCGACGCGACGCCGAGCTGACCGGCGGTGGCGGCCAGCGCGGGCCAGCGCCGGTCGGTTGCCAGCCGCGGCGCGTACAGCGGCTGTGCGCTGCTCAGGGCCTGCGGGCCGGGCCCCACGCCGGTGCCGAAGGCCGTCTCGTCGAGTTCCGCCGCGACGGGATCGGTGGCGACCGGCGCGGTGGCGCGCTCGTCGCGCCACAGGGTGACGGCCGCGCAGGTGCAGCCGGCCACCACCTCGACGGTCTGCTTGAGCACATGCGGCAGGATCTCGTCGAGGTTGTCCGAGCGGACCAGCAGGCGGGCCAGCTCGGCGAAGCTGGCCAGGAGCAGCGGCCCGTACGACTCGGGCGTCCACCCTCCGTCAGCCTGCCCCTCGCCGGTACGGCCCTGCTCCGGCGGCCGGGTCGGCGCCTGCGCGCGCCCCGGTCGGCCCCGGTCCCCGCCCGCCGCCGAGGCGAGGCGCCCCTCTCGGGGCGAAGGCCCGGCGGCCAGTCGGCGCTCCCACCGGAGGGCGTTCCGTTCCCGCTGGTCGGCCTGCCCTTCACGCAGCGCGGCGTCCTCGTCGCGGGCGTCTGCCAGCTCGTCGCGGCGCCGGGCGAGCTGCTCCCGCTCGGCGGCCACGAAGCCGCGCCGCTCCCGCGACCATGCCCGCTCGCCCGCGTCGGTCTCCGCGTCGGCTAGCGCCGAGGCTCGGCTGCGCTGCTCCCCGGCGGCGGTCCTGCTCAGCTGAGCTTCCGCGCGAGCGCTGGCGGCCTTTGCGCGCCGCAGCTGCGCCTGCGCCCGCAGCAACGACTGCTCCGCCCGCGCCACGGCCGCGCGGGCCGCCGCGGTCCCGTGGTCCGCGGGCACGTGGGCCGATTGCCGCTCCTGCCGGTCCAGGGCCACGTCGTGCCGGTCGGCGAGCCGGTCCCGCGCGTCGGCGAGCAGCTCGCGCTCGTCTGCGAGCAGTTCCCGCTCGTCGGCGAGGCGTTCGCGCTCGTCGGCCGCGGCCTCCCAAGCTCCGGCGCCGTCGGCGCGCTCTGGCTCCCGGGTCATCTGGACCTCCTCACCCCGGCCCCTCGGCGGGCAGCAGTTCGCCGAGTCCGCAGACGCGGAACACGAGGGCCGACAGGTTGCTGAGGCCGACGACCCGCACGTCCATGCCGGTCGACAGGGCGGCCAGTGCGGCGTGGCCGATGATCCTCATGCTCTGGCAGTCGATGAAGGAGACCTCGGACAGGTCCAGGACGACGCAGTCCGCGCCCGTGTGGCGCATGCCGTCGAGGAAACGTTCGAGATCCTCCACCGTGGCGAGGTCGAGCTCGCCGCTGAGGACGAGGACCGCGGTGCGGCCGGAGATGAGCTGGGTCCACTTTTTGGTCGTACGGTTGCCAGACACGTCGTCTCCAGAGCTGAAGCGAGTGGCTGGTTCATCAACCGTGTCAACGCTGGCCTGCCCTACGTCACCGACAGGTCGTGTTCCAAAACGCGTGAGGTCATGGGATTACCCTTGGCGCAGCGGGTCCAAACATCTCCGTCAGGAGCGAGTTCAGGCGTATTCGGCTGATGAAGGCGCTATATCCCGGTTTTCCGCTGTTCCGGCGCCGCCGTGCCGTCGACCGGCCACGGGCGGTCATGCGGGCCGTGTGGCGAGGGACCGTGCTGGCCGAGAGCGCCGACGTGATCCACCGGGACGGAGCGTGCTACTTCCCGGCCGAGGCGGTGCGGTGGCAGCGGCTGCGCCCCCGCCGCAAGCGGAGCTGGTGCCCGTGGAAAGGGGTGGCCCGCTACTTCGACGTCGAGGTCGGCGGGGTGGTCGGCGCGGCGTCCGCGTGGAGCTACGACCACCCCTGGCCCTCGGCGCGGGCACTGCGGCGCGCGGTCGCCTTCGGTCCGCCGGTCCGCCTCGAAGAGGGCGGTCGGGCCGACGACCGCTGACACGCGGAGAGGGCCGGGTGCATACCCGGCCCTCTCCGCGTACAGGTGGCGTCAGATGGAGCGGCGCCCGCGGACCCCGCTGAACAGCGCCACACCCAGCGCCGCCAGACCGATCTGGAACACGAGCTCGATCCAGTCGATGCCGTCGGTGACCGCGACCCCCACAGCCTGGGCCAGCGCGGTGCCGATCAGCGCGGCGACGATGCCGACGACGATGGTGAGCCAGATCGGCAGATCCTGGCGGCCGGGCACGACCAACCGGCCCAGCGCGCCGATGACCAGGCCGACGATGATGGCCGAGATGATTCCGGCGACAGTCATGACCGTACTCCTTTGCGCGTGACGTCTTCGGCTCCCGAATGCCCGCCGCGGGGGTCGGCAAACCTCGCTCCCGGTCCGTTTCGGGGCGCCGCGGCCGATCCCACCGGAGCCGAACCCCTTTCGCCATCGCGACGTTTAACAGTCATCCCTGAGGGAACAGACCGCGAAACCAAGGCACGTTAGGAGCCGGCGATGACTGCGATGGCGGAAGAACTGACGATGGACGGCCTCGGCCGCCTGCTGCAGCAGCGGTACGACGAGGCGGCCGAGCACATCCGCCTGGAGTCGCAGGTGCGCTCGGAGCTCAACGTCGCGCAGCAGGGCCCCGGCGACATCGCCGACGCCGGCTCGCTGGCCTCCGAGAGCGCGCAGCACGACCTGGTGTCGGCGGCCTTGCACGAGCAGCTGCACCGGCTGGAGGCCGCGCTGGTGCGCTGGCAGGCGGGCACGCTGGGCACCTGCGAGACGTGCGACGGCCGGATCCCGGTGGGGCGGCTGGAGATCATGCCGTGGGCGACCCAGTGCGTCCCGTGCCAGAGTGCCGCCGATCGCGGACGCTGAACCGCCCGACGCCGCCCGGCTCACCGCGGGCACCCGCCCTCCTCGGCGGGTGCCCGTGCTGTGCGGTCAGAGGTCCTTCGTGTCGTCGACCTTGCGGTCGTCGCGCAGTTGCAGGTACGGCTCCTGCTCGGCCGGGTGCCCGGCGGCGATGGCCCGCTCGCGCTCCAGCTCGGCGTCGAACTCGGCACCCAGCAGGATGGCCATGTTGGTCAGCCACAGCCAGATCAGGAACACGATCACGCCGCCCAGGGCGCCGTAGGTGGCCGTGTAGGAGGCGAAGTTCGCCGCGTAGAAGCCGAAGGCGACCGAGACGAGGATCCACAGGAGCACCGCGAGCAGGCCGCCCGGACTGCTCCAGCGGAAGCCGCCCTGCCGCGCGTTGGGCGCCGCCCAGTACAGGATCGCCAGCAGCAGGGCCACCAGCAGCACCAGGATCGGCCACTTGATGATCTTCCAAGCGGTCACGGCGGCGCTCGACATGCCGAGCGAGTCCCCCAGCGTATCGGCGAGCCTGCCGCCCAGCACGACGATCAGAATGCAGACCACCAGCAGTACGCCGGTCAGCACGGTCACGCCCAGCCGCAGCGGCAGCCGCTTCCACAGCGGCCGCCCCTCGGGCACGTCGTAGATCGCGTTCGAGGCCTTCATGAACGCGTCGATGTACCCCGACGCGGACCACGTGGCCAGGACGAGTCCGACGATCGCGGCGACGCCGGCCTTGCGCGGGCTCTGCTGCACGTCGGCCAGGGCGGTGGTGACGATGTCCTGCACCGGTCCGGGCATGATCGGCTTCACGTCGTTCACCAGCCCGCCGACCAGGTCGTCGCTGAACAGCCCGAGCAGGGCGGTCAGCACCAGCAGCCCTGGGAAGAGCGACAGCATGCCGTAGTAGGTGAGTGCGGCGGCCCATACCCCCAGGTCGTCGGTGCTGAACTGGTTGACGGTGCGGCGCAGCACCTGCCACCAGGAGCGGCGGCCCAGCGACGCCGGGCTGTCCGGTCCGGCTTCCGGCGGTGGTGCCGCACCGGCCTCACGAAGCGGTTTCTCAGCCATGAGAGCGTCTGTACCGCTGGCTTGAGCTGCTCAAACGCCTCCGGATGGGCGGACACGACGGTGGCCGCGGCGGCGGCCCCGGCCACAATCTGCGCTGCGCACCAGTCGCACTTCAAGCAGAGCGACCGTGGAGTGTCACTGTCCCGGCCTCGGCGTCGTCATGGGTCCGGGCGTCTGCGGGGTGACGCCGAAGTCCGGCGCCGCGTCCATCAGTGCCTGGTGGTGGGCCTGGATGACGGGCATGGCCTGCTCGGCCGCCTGCTTCACCTGCGCCAGCTCACCCTTGTCGACCTCCTGCTGGGTGGCCTGCATCGACTTGGCGTGCGCCGCCAGCTGCTGCTCGACCCACATCCGGTCGAACTCGCCGCCGCTGGCCGCCTGCAGCTTCTGGGCGACCGCCTGCTGCTCCTGGTTCGGCTCGCCCGGCAGGGTCACGTTCAGCTGCTGCGCCAGAGCCGTCAGGGACTGGTCAAGCTTCGTATGGTCGGTGACGAACCGTTCACCGAGCTGCTTGACCGTGTCGGAGCTCGCCTTCTCCTGTGCCATCTTGCCGGTCGCGATCTCCGCCAGGTTCGCCTGGTGTGCCGCGGCCATCCACGTCGTGTCCTGCTCCGACGGCTGCACGGCCGCCAGCGCCGTCCCCGCCGCGCCGCCCACCAGCGCCATCGCCACAGCGGCCAGCAGCACCACAATCCGCTTCCACATGACCTTCCGCCCTTCGTCGCTGTTCTGCGTCCGGCAGTCCTACCCGGCAAGCGGCTTCCGTAAAACGCCACCACCTGCGGGTTTACCCGCCCGGCGGCTCCGGTCGGCGGCCGTTGCGGCATGGTTTGCGCCGATCGGGGTATAGATGCCTCGTGCGCTGCCCCGTACCGCCGGGCGGCGCCGGGCACATCGGGGGTGCGAAGTGACGACCGGTGACATACTCCGCGACTCTGAGCAGCGTCAGGTCGAGCCGCAGAGCGCCACGAAGGGCTTCATCCGCGACAACGCCCTCTCTCTGGCCATGTTCGGGGCGTTCATCCTGTTCCTGGTGCTGCAGAGCGTGTTCGGGTGGCAGGTGCGCAACGAGGAGCTCGCCGAGTTCGGCCAGGCCGGGGACTCGTACTGGCACTACCTGGCCACCGGGCACTTCGCCGAGGCCGTCTTCGAGAACTGGGAGTCTGAGTTCCTGCAGATGGGCGCGTACGTGCTGCTGACGGCGTACCTGGTGCAGCGGGGCTCGGCGGAGTCGAAGAAGCCGGAGCAGAAGGACCGCCCCGAGGACGAGCCGGACCAGGCCGGTCCCGACGCGCCGCAGGCCTCGAAGGGCCACGGCTTCGCGCAGGCGGTCTACCGCAACAGCCTCGCCATCGTGCTGCTCGCCTTCTTCGCGCTGTCGTTCGTGAGCCACCTGCTGGGCGGCACCGCCGACTACAACGAGCAGCAGGCCCTGCGCGGCCAGCCCGGGGTGAGCGCCTGGCAGTTCCTCGGCTCCTCCGACTTCTGGTTCCAGTCCATGCAGAACTGGCAGAGCGAGTTCCTCGCCGTCGGCGCGCTCGTCGTACTGAGCATCTTCCTGCGGCAGCACGGCTCACCGGAGTCCAAGCCGGTGACGGCGCCGCACCGGCAGACCGGCGAATAGGGCCCGCCGCACCGGGGTACGAACCCGGTCCACCTGGTTGGAGGCATGATGCGGTACGACCCCTGGCACGCGGCCATCATCGATCTGCTCCAACTGGTCCAGCACGCGCGGTCCGAGCAGGTCGCCGAGTGCGTAGGCGCGGCGCTGCGCCCGCTGCGCATGGAGACCACCTGCTACCTGGCCGACGTCGAGCAGCGCTGCCTGCGCCCGATCCCGGAGCGCGGCAAGCCCACCGGCCCCCCGCTGGAGATCGAAACCACCCTGGCGGGCCGCGCCTACACCACCGTCACCACGCAGTACCCGGCGGACACCGCGCCGGGGCGGCTGTGGGTCCCGCTGGTGGACGGGTCCGAGCGGCTCGGTGTCGTCGAGATGCTCGTGCCCGGTGACCTCGCGCCGGTGCGCGAGTGGTGCGAGACCTACGTCAACCTGGCCGGGCATCTGATCGGGGTGAAGATGCCCTACGGCGACGCGCTGCGCCGGCTGCGGCGCAGCAGGCCGATGACGGTGGCGGCCGAGATGCTCACCTCGGCCCTGCCGCCGCTGACGTTCACCTCCGACCGGCTGGTGGTCAGCGCCATCCTGGAGCCCCGGTACGACATCGGCGGCGACGCGTTCGACTACGCCCTCGACGGACCGTACGCCCGCTTCCTGATCCTGGACGCGGTCGGCCGGGGCCTGTCGGCCGCGGTCATGTCCGTGACGGCGCTGGGCGCGATCCGGGCCGCGCGGCAGCGCGACCCGGCCCTGGCCAACCTGGTCCAGGCGGCCGAGCGGTCGCTGGCGCAGCAGTTCGGCCAGCGGGCCTTCGTGACCGGGCTGCTCTGCGAGCTGGACACCGACGCGGGCGTGCTGCGCTACGTCAACGCCGGGCACCCGTTCCCGCTGCTGCTGCGCGGCAGCAGGACGGTGGGCGCGCTGTCCGGCGGCCGACGGATGCCGCTAGGCCTGGCCGACGCCCGGCTCGACGTGGGCGAGGAGAACCTGGAGCCGGGTGACCGGCTGCTGCTCTTCTCCGACGGGGTGGTCGAGGCCCGCAACCGTGCCGGTGAGCCGTTCGGCGAGCAGCGGCTGGCGGACCTGGCCGAGCGGGCGCAGCTGGCGAAGCTGCCCGCGCCGGAGACGCTGCGGCAGCTGGCCCGCCGGGTGGTCGAGTTCCCGCAGGGCCCGGTCCGCGACGACGCGACGCTGATGCTGGTCGAGTGGTCGGCCGAGGCGACCCGCCGGGCCACCGTCTGATACGCCGGTCGGCCGGTCCGGCAGCGGTGCTGCCCGGACCGGCCGACCGGCCCCTTGCCGACAGTCAGCTCGGCATCGCCTCCGAAGCGGAGGACTTGACCGACTCGACCGCCTGCTGCACCGGCTCCCGCAGGTGCTCGCGCACCTCCCCGACCGCCTGCGACGCCTGCTCCTTGAGCTCGTCGGCGTGCTCGGACACCTTCTCCTTGAGCTGGCCGGCCAGCCGCTGCTCCGGCTCGCTGGCCGGCAGCAGCGCCGAGATGAGCACCCCGGCCCCGAAGGCGATCAGGCCCGCGGCCAGCGGGCTGCCCTGGGTGCTGGACAGCACCCGCTGCTGGGCCGCCGAGGCGGTGGCGCCGACCGAGTCGGCCGCCGACGACGCCTTGTCGGTCAGCGCCGACACGGCTCCTTCGCCGCTGCGCAGCGGGTGCTGGGCGGTGCCCATGACCCGCTCGCGCACCGACGTGACCATTCCCCTGGCCGCGTCGACCCGGCGGCCGACCACCCGAGACGGGTTCACCCGGTCGTTGAGCGCGTCGACGTTGCCGCGAAGCTCCTCCCGGGTGCGTTCGATGTCCCGGCGGATCTGCTCGGGCTGCGTACTCATGGCATGTCCCCCTCACGGCTGTGCCCCCGCAGCGCCGAAGGCATCTCCTTCACGGTCTGTGTCGTCTGCGGCATCGGCTTCAGCCGACGCAGCCAGGACCGGCCGGCCCCGTACAGGATGGCGCCGACGACGGCCCAGAGGACCGCCACGATCACCGCGGCCCAGCCCGCGTCCATCACCGCCGACAGCAGCCGCCACAGGGCCAGCGACACGAACAGCACCGCCAGGAACCCGGCGATCCCGGCCGCGGCGAACATCCCGGCCGCGCGGCCCGCCTTGGCCGCCTCCTGCCGGAACTCGGCCCTGGCCAGCTCCAGCTCCTGCCGCATCAGCGTCGACAGGTCGGTGCTGATGTCGCCGATCAGGTCTCCGATCGACTGCTGGGTCGGGCCGCCCGCGGGCAGGTCCGGTCCCGTACGCAGCGGTTCGGTTCTCATCGCGCGACCCCGCTCTCCTGCTCCAGGCCGCCGATGCGCGCCGTGGACGCCAGGTCGTCGGGCGTCCTGGGCCCGCCGGTCAGACCGGCGGCGGTGGCCGGCCGCTCCGGAACCATCCGGGTCGCCGGCCCGGTCGGGTGCTCGATCATCACGGAGTCGCCCGGCGAGCCGTCCGACGAGCCGCTCGACGACGCGATGTTGCGGGTGAGCCTGCCCACGACCAGCCCCGCGGCCAGCGCGCCGAGCAGGAACGTGCCCGGGTGGCGCCGGGCGTAGTCGCGCACCTCGTCCAGGATCGCGCCGGGCTGGCGGTGTTCGAGCCAGTCGGCGGCCTGGTGCGCCCGCTCGGAGACCTGCTGCAACAGCTCCCCGGCCATCCGGTCGCCGCCCTCGCCGCCCCGCATGGTCGCGAGGTCGTCGGCGAGCGTGTGCAGCGTGCCGGCGATGCGCTGCTGCTGGGTGGAGGCCTGCTCGGTGAGCTCCCGTGTCGTCGTGTCCAGCAGGCCGCGCGCCTGGGCACCGGTCTCCTGCGCCACCTGCTTGACCTGCTCCTTAGCTCCGGCGATACCGCCGCCGGACTCAGGTTCGGGCTCGGTGCGGGTCGACGGCGTCAGGCCGCCGGTCTGGGCCGGCACGGGCACGGCCTGCGCCGCCTCGGCCGCGATGGGCGGCCCGGTCATGCCGCTCGGCACACCCGGCGCGTCCGGTGCGTAGCCCCTCGTCGGCGTCGCCGGGTCGCCCGAAAGCGGTGACGGCCTGGCGTCGTCGGCGGCCGTCGCGGTGGTCGGGTCGCCGGTGGCCGCGTCGACCGGGGAGTCGTCGGTGAACTTGCCCGGCGTCTGCGAAAGGTCGTGCTGCTCGCGCGACACCCCTTCCGCGGACGGCTGCCCGGCGGGTCCGCCGAGCCCGGAGCCGCCACTGGCGGTGTCCCGCTCGGTGGTATCCCGGTACTGCTCTGTCATCTCGTGTTCCCCCTCCACGATCTGGTGGCCGTTGCGGGCCGCGCGGCGCCGGAAGGAGCCGTCGCATTCCGTGTGGCCGATGTCGACACGTACCCGCCGGGACCTACCTCAAACGGCCTGCCAGCTGCGGAAAGGCCGAGCAGTTCGCGCTCCCGCGGGCTCAGCGACACGTCCCGCACCCCACCGCGTCGGCGTCACGGCTGCAGCAGCACCTTGACGCAGCCGTCCTTCTTCTCCTGGAAGGTCCGGTACGCCTCGGGCGCGTCGGTCAGCGGTACCCGGTGGGTGGCGAAGTCCAGCACGCCCAGCGGATCCCCGTCGGTGAGCAGCGGCATGATGTCGTCGACCCAGTTGCGCACGTTGGCCTGGCCCATGCGCAGCTGGACCTGCTTGTCGAACAGGGTCAGCATGGGCAGCGGGTCGGCCATGCCGCCGTACACGCCGATGATCGAGATGGTGCCGCCCCGGCGCACCGCCTCGATGGCCAGGTTCAGCGCCGCCATCCGGTCGACCCCGGCGGTCTCCATGAGCTTGGCCGCCACCGCGTCCGGCAGCACGCCGGTCATCTTCTGCAGCGTGGCGCTGACCGGCGAGCCGTGGGCCTCCATGCCGACCGCGTCGATGACCGAGTCCGGTCCGCGGCCGCCGGTCAGTTCCCGGACGGCGGCGACCAGGTCGTCCCGGTCGCCCAGGTCCAGCGTGGTCACGCCCCGGGCACGCGCGCGCTCGCGGCGCTCGGGCACCGGGTCGATCGCGATGAGCTGCCCCGCGCCGCGCAGCGCCGCCACCCGGCAGCACATGTCGCCGATCGGGCCCAGCCCGAGCACCAGCACGGAGCCGCCCTGCGGGATCGCCGCGTACTCGACCGCCTGCCAGGCGGTGGGCAGGACGTCGGACAGGTAGACGAACATGTCGTCGGGCGGGCCGACGGGGACGGTGATCGGGCCGTACTGCGCCTGCGGCACGCGCAGGAACTGCGCCTGCCCGCCGGGGACTTGCCCGTAGAGCCGGGTGTAGCCGAACAGCGCCGCGCCCATGCCCTCCTGCCGCACCTGGGTCGTCTCGCACTGGCTCTGCAGACCCTGCCCGCACATCCAGCAGTGGCCGCACGCGATGTTGAACGGCACCACCACCCGGTCGCCCGGTCTGATCCCGGTCACCGCGGGGCCGACCTCCTCGACGATGCCCATCGGTTCGTGGCCCAGGATGTCGCCCTCGGCCATGAACGGGGTGAGCACCTCGTACAGGTGCAGGTCCGAGCCGCAGATGCCGCTCGAGGTCACCCTGATGACCGCGTCGGTCGGCTCCTGCAGGATCGGATCCGGCACCGTCTCCACCCGCACGTCACCCCGGCCGTGCCAGGTCACTGCCCTCATCGCGTCCGCCTCCTCCGTCGACTGCGTCGTGGGGCAGTTCCCGGCTGGGCGCAGGGCAAACGTCGGTGCGACGATCGGTCAGGCGGCGGCCAGCAGCGCCTGCGGCGCGGCGCTCTTGATCCGGGTGGTCAGCCAGGCGAGCTGGTTGCTCACCTGCGGCTGCGCCTGGCAGACCACCGCCAGCAGCTCCCGGTCGCGCAGCCCCTGCGCGGCCTGGCAGACCACCGTCCAGCTGCTGTCCACGAGCGTGGCCAGCAGCACCAGGTCCTGCAGGTCGCGCAGCAGTCCGACCGCGCCGGTACGCGCGGCGGGCAGGGCCTCGGCGTGCAGCCGCTCGGGTTCGGCCGCCGGCTTCTCGCCGTAGCGGTCGAGCACCGGTCGCAGCGCCGCGACCCGCTCCCGGCACTGCGCGGCCAGGGTGCGGCACAGCTGCCGGACGTCGGGCTCGTCGCCGTGCCCCTCGGCGACCAGGTCGAAGCTGTCGGCCAGCGCCTGCTCACCGCTGTCCAGCAGGCCGAGGTAGACGGGCAGGTGCATGGTCGGTCCTCCTCACACCCCGATGGCGGCGTCGCCGCCGGGCGGGGCCGACTGGTCGCCGCGCGCCAGCAGGGTCAGGCGTACCGCGGCGAGTTTGAAATGCGGCTGCTTGGACACCGGGTCCCAGGCGGTCGCGGTGAGCTCGTTGGCGGCGCGCGGCTCGGTAGAGTCGGTGTCCCAGTAGCCGTAGTGGAACGGGATGAAGACGGTGCCGGGGCGGGCATCGGTGACGCGTACCGGCAGGTCGACGTGGCCGGTGGCGGACTCGACCCGGACCGTGTCGCCCTCGCGCAGGTCCAGCCGGCGGGCGTCGGCGGCGCTCACCTCGACCCAGGGCCGCGGCGCGGCCCGGTTCAGTTCGGGCGCGCGGGCCGTCTTGGTGCGGGTGTGGAAGTGGTACGCCGTACGCCCGGTCGTCAGCAGCAGCGGATGCTCCTCGGTGGTCGTGTGCTCGCCGGGCACGTAGTCGGCGGCGCGGAGCCTGGCCCTGCCGTCGATGCGCAGCGCCCGGTACTGCTCCGGGGTCACTGCCGCCCCGGTGAGCAGGTCGTGGCCGAACTCCTCGCACCGCCCGAGCGCCGTCGGGAACACGCCGTCGCCGTAGAGCCGCTCCTGGCCGTCCGGGTGCTCGTCGTTGCACGGCCACTGCACCGGCCCGTGGCGCAGCCGCTGGTAGGACAGGCCGGTGTAGTCGCAGGGGCGGCCCCGGCTGCACTCGCGCCACGCCGCGAAGGCGCCCTCCGGGTCCGACCAGCCGATCAGCGGGGCGCCGTCGCGGTCGCGCAGGTCCATCCGGCGGGCGTACTCGCAGAAGGCGTCCAGGTCGGAGCGGGCCTGGCCGGGCGGGTCGACCGCCTTGAGGCTCAAATGCACGCTGCGGTCGGTGTTGGTGAAGGTGCCGGTCTTCTCACCCCACATCGCGGCGGGCAGGACCACGTCGGCCAGCTGCGCGGTCTCGGTCAGGAAGCAGTCGGACACGATCACGAACAGCTTCTCGTCGCCGAGGACGGCCCGGATGCGGGCCAGGTCCGGCAGCGACACCGCCGGGTTGGTGCCGCTGATCCACAGCAGCCGGATCGAGCCCTGCTCGGCGTAGCGGAAGATCTGCATGGCGTGGGTCGGCGGCGACCAGTGCGGGATGACCAGCGGGTCGACGTTCCACAGCTTCGCCAGCTGCGCGATGTGCTCCTCGTCGGCCCAGTTGCGGAAGCCCGGCAGGTCGCCGTCGGCGCCGCACTCGCGGGTGTTCTCGGCGGTGGGCTGGCCGTTCATCTGCAGCACGCCGCAGCCGGGGCGGCCGAGCATGCCGCGCAGCAGGTGCAGGTTGTTGACCTGGCACGACGCGGCGGTGGCCTGGTGCGACTGGTAGAAGCCCTGCAGCACCGTCGACAGGACCCGTCCGGTGGTGCCGAACAGGTGCGCCGCGCGGCGGATGTCGTCGGCTGGTACGCCGCACAGCTCGGCGACGTTGTCGGCGCCGTACGACGCGACCGTGTCGCGCAGCTGCGCGAAGCCGCTGGTGTGGTCGCGGACGTAGTCGTGGTCGATAAGGTCGGCGGCGATCAGTTCGTGCACGATCGCGTTGAGCAGCGCCAGGTTGGTGCCGGGGCGGACCGGCAGGTGCAGGTCGGCGGCCTGGGCGACGGCGGTGCGGCGCGGGTCGACGCAGACGATCCTCGGCCGGTCGGGGCCCTCGATCCGGTCGAGGATTCGCGACCAGAGCACCGTCTGCGTCTCGGCGACGTTGTGGCCGTACAGGAAGATCGCGTCGGCGTGGTCGACGTCGGTGTAGCTGCCGGGCTGCCCGTCGCAGCCGAAGCTCTCCTTCAGCGCCGCGGCCGAGGTCGCGGTGCACAGGCGGGTGTTGCCGTCCATGTGCGGGGTGCCCAGGCCCGCCTTGCCGATGACGGCCAGGGTGTAGTACTCCTCCAGGAACAGCTGGCCGGAGGTGTAGAAGCCGTGCGAGAGCGGGCCCTTGTCGTCCAGCAGGGCCCGCGACACCGCCGCGATGCGGTCCATCGCGGTGTCCCAGTCGGTCTCCACCAGCCGGCCGCCCTGGCGCAGCAGCGGCACCGTCAGCCGGTCCGGGCTGCTCTGGGCCTGCCAGCTGCCGTAGAGGCCCTTCGGCCCGAGCCGGCCGTGGTTGACCCGGTCCCGGACCCGGCCGCGCACCCCGACCATGCGGCCGTCGAGCACCGCGATGTCGCAGCCGCAGCCGTTGCTGCAGAGCACGCAGGCCGACGGCACCCACTGCACCCGCCGCGGGTCGACGCCGTCGGCGAGGTGGCTGTCCTCCCGCACGGGCCAGTGCCCGCCCCCGCGGTAGGGCGTGCGCCGCCCCCAGACGTCGGCGATGCGGTCATCCATGGCTGCCCCCTCGCAGTTCGCGACCGGTCCGTACCCGCGCAGCGCCCCGGGTAATCGCACCGTTTGCCCGCCCGGGGGCGGGGGTACTGCGGCTCGGTCGAGAGGAGCCCCGCGATGTCCGCGCTGAGTATCGCCATGATCTCCGAACACGCCAGCCCGCTGGCCGCGCTCGGCGGCGTCGACGCCGGCGGCCAGAACGTGCACGTCGCCCAGCTGGCCGCCGCCCTGGTGCGCCTGGGGCACCAGGTACGGGTGTACACCCGCCGCGACGACCCCGAGCTGCCGCCGGTGGTGCACGTGCCGGACGGTTACAGCGTCGAGCACGTGCCGGTGGGGCCGGCCGAGGCGGTGCCCAAGGACGAGCTGCTGCCGTACATGGGTCCCTTCGGCGACTTCCTGCTGCGCCGGTGGCACCGCCCGGGGTTCGAGCCCGACGTGGTGCACGCGCACTTCTGGATGAGCGGCGTCGCGGCCCTGCGGGCGACCCAGCGGCGCGCCCGGCCGTTCGTGGTCACCTACCACGCGCTGGGTGCGGTGAAGAAGCGCATGCAGGGCCCCGCCGACACCAGCCCGCCCGGCCGGGTGGGGTTGGAGCGCCAGGTCGGCCTCGCCGCGGCGCGGATCATCGCCCAGTGCTCCGACGAGGTGGCGGAGCTGCGCCGGTACGGCCTGCCGACGGAGAAGACCACGGTCATCCCGTCAGGCGTCGACACCTCGGTGTTCACCCCGGCACCGGCCGGTAGCCCGGGGTCGCGGCGGCCCGCCCGGGTGGTCAGCGTGGGGCGGCTCGTGCCGCGCAAGGGGTTCGCCGACCTCATCGCCGCGATGCCCGCGCTGCCGGGGGTCGAGCTGGTCATCGTGGGCGGTCCGCCCGCGGCCGCGCTCGACGCCGAACCGGAGGCGGTCCGGCTGCTCGAACTGGCGACCCGCCTCGGCGTACGCGACCGGGTGACGCTGCTGGGCGGGGTGCCGCAGGCGCAGATGCCCGCGCTGTACCGGTCGGCGGACGTGGTGGCGTGCACACCCGACTACGAGCCGTTCGGCATCACGCCGCTGGAGGCGATGTCCTGCCAGGTGCCGGTCGTCGCGTACGCGGTCGGCGGGCTGATCGACTCGGTACGCGACGGGGTCACCGGCGCCCTGGTGCCGCCCCGCGACGTGCCCGCCCTGGCCGCGGCGCTCGGGCACCTGCTGGGCGACCCGGCCCGGCGCGCCGCCTACGGGCGGATGGCCGGAGCGATCGCCCGGGACCGGTACACCTGGCAGCACACCGCGCACCGCCTGGCGACGGTGTACGGGCAGGTCGTGGCCGCCGAGCGCTATGTCGACGCGGCGGTACCGGCCCGGTTCCTCTGACGGGGCGCCGCACCACTACGCTGCCCGCATGAGTCGTGGGCAAAGTCCCCGCGCACTGCTGACCGTCGTGTTCGGCGCGGCGGCGGTCGTGGCGGTGAGCTGGGCGACCGGCGCGTTCCTCGGCTTCGGCGGCTTCGCCTTCGCCTGGGTGGTCCACTTCGCCATGATGGCGGGGATGTCGGCCTCGATGTCGGCGCTGCGGCCGTCCCCGAGCGGCGGCTGGTATCAGGTCCGCGCCTGGGAACCGGGGCTCTACCGCAGGCTCGGCGTCTGGCCGTTCATGCTCCTGCTGCGCCGGATCGGCTGGGAGCGCGCGAACCGCAAGGACAGGTCCTATGACGGCACCCGCGCCTCGCTGGACGCGTTCGAGCTCGGCACCCGCCGGGCGGAGCTCAGCCACCTGATCCTCGCCGTCATCGGAACGGCGCTGGTGCTCGCCGCCGTCGTGGCGCGCGCCTGGACCGCGGTGGCGTGGCTGTCCATCCTGAACATCGTGCTGCACGTGTACCCGGTCATGCTGCAGCGGGCGCTGCGGGCACGGCTGGACCGGCTCCAGCGGGCGCTGCGGCGCACGCCAGCTCCGCTGCCTCGATGACCTGCGTACAGGTCGTGGCCAGCAGCGCGGGATGGGGACCGGATGCAGGGCGCGGCAGCGCCGCCGGATCCGGGTGCCACAGGGCCTGATGCCACGGGCGTCCCGCGGGCGGACCCCACAGGTGCGGACCCAGCGCCCCGAACATGACCACCGAGGGCACCGCGTACGCGGTGGCCAGGTGCGCGATGCCGGTGTCCCCGCTGACCACCAGCCGCGCGGCGGCCACCAGCGCCGCCAGCTCCGCCACGCCGGTGCGGCCCGCCAGCACCCGGTCCTCGCCCAGCCCGGCCCGCGCGGCGATGTCCAGGCCCAGGTCCCGCTCGGCGGCCGAGCCGGTCAGCGCGACGCGGTGGCCCGACCGGTGCAGCGCGGCGCACACTTCGGCGAAACGAGCCGCCGGCCAGCGTCGATCGGCCGTCTTGGCCCCCGGGTGGACCAGCGTCAGCCCCGTCGGCACCGCGAGCCGCGGCCGCCGCAGCGCCAGGTCCTGCGGGTCGGGCGTGCCGCCGTACCAGCGCAGCAGCCGGCACCAGCGGGCCACCTCGTGCTCGGCGGCGCGCCAGTCCGGACCGGTGCCGTGCTCGGCGGCGGGGCAGCGGAACGCCCACAGCCCCGCCGAGGTGCTGCGCCGCAGCAGCAGGTGCGACCGGGGCCCCCGGCCGTGCAGGTTCACCGCCAGGTCGTACGGGCCGCCGCCGACCACGGAGGCGGCCAGGCCGTCCACCGCCTCCACGCGGTCGACCGCACCGGTCAGCCCGGCCAGCGGCGCGAGCCAGTCCGGTGCGGCCAGGGTGATCCGCGCGTCGGGCCGGGCGGTGCGCAGCGCGCGCAGTGCCGGCACCGCCGCGGCCAGGTCCCCGATGCCCAGCGCCCGCAGCACGAGGATGCGGCGCGAGCGGCTCACGGGTAGGACGGCTCCGTGTCCGGGCACACCACCAGTTCGCGCACCGCGCAACCGGGCGGCTGCGACAGCGCGAACAGCACCGCCGCGGCCACGTTGGCCGGGTCGTTGAGGGCGGCGTCGGCCGAGGGCCGGTACTGCTCGGTGCGCCCGTCGAAGAAGGCCGTGCGCATGCCTCCGGGGATCAGCAGCGTCACCCCGACCTGCCCGGCCAGCTCGACCGCCAGCGCCCGGGTGAACCCGACGACGCCGAACTTCGCGGCGCAGTAGGCGGTGGCGTCGCTGACGGCCCGCAGCCCCAGCGTCGAGGCGACGGTGACGATGTGTCCGCCGCCGCCGATCGGCAGGAACGGCAGCGCCGCCCGGATGACCGCGGCCGTGCCGAGCAGGTCGATGTGCACGACCCGGTCCCAGCGGTCGGCGGGCACGTCGGCCAGGCGGCCGGGCTGGTCCCAGCCCGCCGCGGTGACCACGGCGTCGAAGCCGCCGGTCTGCCGGCCCAGCTCGGTGACGGCTTCGGTGACGGCGGCGGTGTCGGCGACGTCGACCAGCCGGTGGTCGCCCTCGACGGGGTCGCGGTCCAGCACGTACGGCTTGCCACCGGCGTCGGCGACGGCCCGGACGACCGCCGCACCGAGCCCGCTCGCGCCGCCGCTGATCAGGACCCGCCCCGGGTTGCTGCTGTTCATCGTGGACTCCTCTGCTCGGCGTCGCGCCCGGCTCGGCGCGCGCTGCGGATGAGCTGCGTGGTGGAGTGCCCGGCGACGTACGGCACGAGCACGCACTGCCCGCCCCAGTCGCGGACCCGGTCCGCCTCGGGCATCGCCTGCCCGGGTCGCGGGTGCTCCAGGTTGTAGTCGCCGCCCTTGACCCACACGTCCGGCCGCAGTCGGCCCAGTACCTCGACGGGGCTGGACTCGCCGAACACGACGACGGCGTCGACGCAGCTCAGCGCGGCCAGGGTCTGGGCGCGGTCGTGCTCGTGCACGACCGGCCGCCCGTCGCCCTTGAGCCGCCGTACGCTGTCGTCGGAGTTGACGCAGACGACCAGGCAGTCGCCGAGCTGCCGGGCGGCGCGCAGCGTCGCCACGTGCCCCGGGTGCAGCAGGTCGAAGCAGCCGCCGGTGGCGACCACCCGGCCGCCCGCGGCCCGCACCCGCTCGACCGCGGCCAGGGCCGCGTCCAGACCGACCGGCGCCAGACCGGGCAGGCCCGCGCGCTGCTCGTAGCGCTGCACGCCGCCGGTGGCGACGAACCGCGACGCCGCCTCGACTCCGGCCGCGACCGCCTCGGAGACCAGGGCCCCCTCGCCCAGCAGCGCGGCGGCGACCCCGGCGAAGCGGTCGCCCGCGCCGCAGGCGTCGCCGTCGGCGTGCAGCGGCGAGGCCACCATCAGCGGGGCGGGGCTGCCGTCGCACACCAGCGCGCCCTGCGCGCCCAGCGTCACCGCCACCGCACCGGCCCGCCACAGCAGGCGGGCCCCGGCGGCGCGGCGCGCGACCGCCCCGAGGCGGTCGGCGTGCACCGACGGCTGGTCGGCCACCGGCAGCTCGCGTTCGTTCGGGGTGACCAGGCGCAGCCCGTGCACCGGGCCGGGCCCGCGCGGGTGCGGGTCCCACACCACGGGGCGGCTGGAGGCCGCCGTGGTCAGGGCGCGGCGTACCTCGTTGTGCGCGGCCACGCCCCGGCCGTAGTCGCTGACCAGGATCGCCGGGGCCTCGGCCAGCGCGACCAGCGCCGCCCCGCCCGGTGCCCCGACGGGATGCACCCGGCAGCCGCGGTCCAGGCGCAGCACCACCTGCCGGTCGGTGATCAGCCGGATCTTCTCGGGCGTGCCGCCGTCGTACGGCAGCAGCAGCACCCCGACCCCGGCGGCGCGCAGCAGGTCGCGCAGCCGCCGGCCGGCCTCGTCGGGGCCGATCGCGGTCACCAGCCGCACCTGGTGCCCGCTCAGCGCCAGCAGCGTCGCGGCCAGCGCGGCCCCGCCGGGCCGGGGTGTGCCCACACCCGCCTCGAAGACGGGCACGGGCGCGTCGGGGCAGACCCGGTCGACCTGCCCGGAGACGTCCACGTCGAGCAGCGAGTCGCCGACGACGACCAGCGGTGCGCCCATCACGCCACCTCCTGCGGCTCGGGCACGCGCAGCAGCCGGAGCTCGCCCCGGGCCCGCGGCAGCGCCGCGTCGGCGTACGCGCACAGCACGTGCCCGGCCGCCAGCTGCAGCTCCTGGATGATCTGGGTATCGCGGCTCGGCACGGCCACCACGTCGGTGCAGCGCTGCGCCAGCGGGTTGGGCAGGTCGCCGGTGAACCCCCAGACCCGCAGCCCCGTCGCGCGGGCCGCGTCGGCGGCCGACAGCAGGTTCTCGCTGCGGCCGCTGGTGGAGATGAGCAGCAGCACGTCGCCCTCCCGGCCGTGCGCGCGGACCTGCCGCGCGAACACGGCCGGGTAGCCGTAGTCGTTGGCGATGGCGGTGACGCCGCAGCTGTCGGCGGTCAGCGCGATCGCCGACAGCGGCATCCGGTCGCCGTCGAGCTTGCCGACGAACTCGGCGGCCAGGTGCTGGGCCTGCGCGGCGCTGCCGCCGTTGCCGGCCACCAGCAGCCGACCGCCGCCGAGCAGGGTGCGGGCGAGCAGGTTGCCCCAGCGGGAGAGTTTGGCCGCCTGGGCCTCGAACGTCGCGGCGGTCTGGGCCAGCTTGCGCAGATGGCCGGTGAGCAGCGTCTGGTCTATCGGTGCGACATACATGGGATGACCTCCCTGAACAGCCGCTCCCAGGCGGATGTGAAACGGTCCAGGCCGTAGCGGGCGCTGACCGCGGCACGGCCGCGCGCCCCCAGTTCGGTGGCGGTCTGCGGGTCGGCGATGAGCCACTGCACCGCCTCGACCAGGGTGTCGACCCTGGTCGACAGGACACCGGCGTGGGACGGGACCGCCTCGACCGCCTCGGTGGTGGCCAGCGCCACCACCGGCGCGCCGATCATCATCGCCTCCAGCAGGCTGAGCCCCAGCGAGGTCCACCGGAACGGGTGCAGGTACACCCGGTGGCGGGCCAGCTGG
Organism: Catellatospora sp. KI3; assembly: GCF_029948125.1. Taxonomy (GTDB): domain Bacteria; phylum Actinomycetota; class Actinomycetes; order Mycobacteriales; family Micromonosporaceae; genus Catellatospora. Next base: position 76,403 of record NZ_JASAMB010000003.1, on the reverse strand, counting down.
CGGTGCAGTTCGGGCTGCGGCGGGTCGTCGTACAGGCCGGTGCCGGGTGGGACGTCCCAGCGCAGGGCGCCGGCGCCGATGCCGTAGACGTCCAGCCCGGCCGCCTCGCTGAAGCGGGGCAGCAGGTCGGTGCCGGCGACCCGGCCGCGGCGCAGCGGTTCGTTGACCGCGACCGCGATGCGGGCCAGCTCGCCGGTGTAGGACACCGCCGGGACCGGGATGCCGTGCTCGACGACGACGGTGCGGGTGGCGCCCGCCTGCCAGAACAGGTCGTTGAAGTGCGTGACGTGCACCAGGGTCACGTCGTCGCGGTCGGCCATCGGGTGGCGGCTGTCGGGGACGTCCCGGCGCGGGGTGTTGTGCTCGACGTAGACCACGGGCACGTCGCGGCCGGGTTCGCGGCGCAGCCAGCGGGCCGCCAGCTGCCACTCCTCGGGCCGCTGCAGCACGATCAGGTCGACCTCGGCGGTGGCCAGCTCGTCCGGGGTGACCTCCACACAGGACGGCGGCCACGGGTAGGTGCGCGCCCGCCCGCGGCCGTACGGGCCGCGTTCGCGGGTGGTGGGCAGCAGGTACGTGTGCGGGCCCTGGACGAACGCGGTGGTCCAGGCGGCGTGCACGTGCCAGAGCAGGATGTTCACGGCTACTCCCCGGTCAGCAGTTCCACGGCGGCGACGACGTCGGCGGCGTCCACCTCGGACAGGCACGGGTGGCCGGGCAGCGTGCAGGCCACGGCCCGGGAGTCGCGGCACGGCGCGGCCGGGTCGCCCAGCCGCACGTGCGGCACGCCGTACGGGCCCCAGCGGGCGAACGGCACGGTCGGGGCGTACAGGCTGACCACCGGCGTGCCGACGGCCGCGGCCAGGTGCGCCGGGCCGGTGTTGCCGCTGACCAGGCAGGCCGAGGCGGCCAGCAGCCGGCCCAGCGCGGCCAGGTCGGTGCGGCCGCCCAGGTCGACTCCGGCGTGCCCGGCGACCTCGGCGGTGAGGTCGCGTTCGGCGGGCCCGCCGGTGACGACGACCTGCCGGCCGGTGCGAGCCAGCGCCCGGACCAGGTCCACGGCGACCTTCGTCGGGATGCCGCGCGCGGACGCGCTCGCACCGGGGTGCACCACGACCCGGCCGGTGCGCCGCGCTGGCGGGATGGACACCCGCAGACGGCCGTCATCGTCGGCGGGCACCGGGAAGCCGGCTGCGGCCGCGAGCGACCGGGCGCGGTGCGGTTCGGGCAGGTCGTCGGGCACGTGGTGGCGCACGTCCAGCAGCGCACCCGGGTAGTCCTCGCAGATCGCGCTGACGCGGCCGACGCCGGCCAGCCGCAGCAGCAGCGCGTAGGGCAGCGGCGACTGGTGGTAGGAGGTGAACACCACCGCTTCGTCGATGCTCCAGTCGCGTACCGTCCGGAGCAGACGGTCGACGGCGTCGCCGGTCACCGGGGCGGGATCGCGGTCGATCCACGGCGTAGGCCATTCGGCGAGCCGGTCGACGCCGGGCAGCAGGCGTCCGGCGGCGGTGCCGCGCGGGCCGGTGAGCAGCGACAGCGAACGGGAGCCGGCCGCCAGGGCGCGCAGGGCCGGGCCGGTCAGCAGCACGTCGCCGGCGGAGTCGGACCGCACCGCCAGGACGTGGCCCGGCTGGTCGTCGCGGTCGGCGACGCGGGCGGCCGCCTGCCGGGCCAGGATCCACGCCGCGGCCGCCGCCAGGTCGGGCACGGCGTACGAGGCGGCGGCTGTCTCGTCAGGACGGGTGCGGGCGGTCGGCACCAGCAGGCCGGTGGCGCCCGCGGCCGCGGCGGCGCGCAGGTCGGAGCCGATGTCGCCGACCACGACGCAGCGGACGGTCGCCACGCCGAGGTCGCGGGCGGCGGCTCGGACCAGCCCGGGGGCGGGTTTGCGGCAGCCGCACCGGTCGGCGGGGACGTGGCAGCAGACGCGCCAGCTGTCGAAGGGCCCGAGCAGCCGCTCCACCCGGTCGTTGACGGCGCCCAGGGCGGCGGCGCTGGTCTGGCCTCGGCCGACGGCCGCCTGGTTGGTGACCACCCCCAGGCGCAGCCCGGCCGCGCGCAGCGCGTCGAGGGCGGCGCGGGCTCCCGGCATCGGCTCGACCAGGTCCGGGTCGCTGATGCCGGGGACGTCGCGGATCAGGGTGTCGTCGCGGTCGAACAGGACCGCGTCGAAGAGCCCTGCGGACGGAGTCTCGGGAAGCACCTGGGCTCGGTACCCGATCCCTCGCCCGGCAAACCGTACTCAAACGCAGCGAAAAGGAGATTTCAGTGCTTGTTACTGCGCAGTGGGCAATCTCCGGCCAGGATAGAAATCTCCAGCGAGGAGATTGCACCGTTTTGAACCGCTGGGGCCCGGGAACTGCCGCCCGCATGAAGGTGCTCGGTATCAACGCGGTGTTCCATGACCCGGCGGCGGCCCTGGTCGTCGACGGCCGCACCGTCGCGGCCGCCGAGGAGGAGCGGTTCAGCCGCCGCAAGCACGGCAAGCGGCCGGTGCCGTTCTCGGCGTGGGAGCTGCCCGCCCAGTCCGCCCGGTGGTGCCTGGCCGAAGCCGGGCTGACCCCCGCCGACCTCGACGCGGTCGGCTACTCCTTCGACCCCGGCCTGTGCCACCCCGCCGAGGAGGTCGGCCTGGACGACCCGTGGGACTGGCTGCGCCAGGACTACGCCCGCCGGGCGCCCTCGTTCCTGGCCGAGGAGCTGCCCGGCCTCGACCCGAGCGCCGTCCGGTTCGTGCCGCACCACGTCGCCCACGCCGCCTCGGCGGCCCTGGCGGCGCCGGTCGGCGGCGACACCGCCGTGCTGGTCCTGGACGGGCGCGGCGAGGCCACCAGCCACCTGTCCGGCGTCTACCGCGACGGCCTGCTGCGACCCCTGTACGGCCAGACCCTGCCGCACTCGCTCGGCCTGCTTTACGAGGACCTGACCGCGCACCTGGGCTTCCTGCGCTCCTGCGACGAGTACAAGGTGATGGCGCTGGCCTCCTACGGCCGGGCCCGGTTCCTGCCCGCGCTGCGCGAGCTGGTCTACCCCACCGCCGACGGCGGCTTCCGCACCGAACCGGTCGACTGGGCCGCCATGGCCAAGGCCCGCCACCACGAGGACGACCCGCTGGACGACGACCACGCCGACCTGGCGTGCAGCGTCCAGCACCGCCTGGAGGAGGTGCTGCTGGACCTGGCCGCCTGGCTGTACGACGCCAGCGGCGGGGCGACCCGGCTGGCGCTGGCGGGCGGGGTGGCGCTCAACTGCGTCGCCAACGCCCGGCTGGCCGCCGACGGCCCGTTCGACGACGTCTGGGTCCAGCCCGCCGCCGGTGACGCGGGCACGGCGCTGGGCGCCGCGCTTCAGCTGGCCCGGCTGTACGAGGACACCCCGCAGCCGATGCCCGGCCCCGACCTGGGCCGCGGCTTCACCGACGACCAGCTCGAAGCCGAGCTGCTCCGGGCGGGGCTGCCCTACGAGCGGCCGCCCAGCGTCGCCGAGGCGGCCGCCGCGGTGCTGGCCGCCGATGGCGTGGTGGCCTGGTTCGACGGCCGCGCCGAGTACGGGCCGCGCGCCCTGGGGCACCGGTCGCTGCTGGCCAACCCCGGCGACCCGGGCACCACCGCCCGGCTCAACGACATCAAGGGGCGCGAGCAGTTCCGGCCGGTCGCACCGATGGTGCTGCTGGACCGGGCCGCCGACATCTTCGAAGGGATGCTGCCCAGCCCGTACATGCTGTTCGTGCACCGGGTGCGCCCGGACTGGCGCGAGCGCATCCCGGCGGTCGTGCACGTCGACGGCACCGCCCGGGTGCAGACCGTCGACCCGGCCGTCGAGCCGCGGGTGGCGGCGATGCTGACCGCGTTCGAGCGGCGCACCGGCCTGCCGGTGGTGGTCAACACCTCGCTCAACATCGCCGGGCAGCCCATGGTCGACACCCCGCGCCAGGCGATGGAGCTGTTCGGGGCCGCCCCGGTCGACCTGCTCGTGCTCGGCCCGTACGCCGTACGCCGCCCGGTCGCCTTCGGCAGCCCCCGGTGAACGTCAGCGTGGTCGTCCCGACCATCGGCCGGGCCAGCCTCGACGAGCTGCTCGCCGTGCTCGCGGGCCAGCTGGGCACCGCCGCCCCCGGCGAGGTGGAGCTGCTGGTGGTGCGCGACCGGCCGGTGGACGTGGCCGTGCCGGCCCGGCTGCGGGCGCTGACCCGGGTGCTGGACGGGCCCGGACGCGGACCCGCCGCCGCGCGCAACGTCGGCTGGCGCGCGGCCCGCCACGACTGGATCGCCTTCCTCGACGACGACGTGCGGCCCGGTCCGGGCTGGTGGCACGCGCTGCGCGCCGACCTGAGCCTGCCCGGGGCGGTCGGCGGCAGCATCGGCCGGATCCGCGTGCCGCTGCCGCCGGACCGGCGCCCCACCGACTGGGAGCGGTGCACCGCCGCGCTGTCTACCAGCCACTGGATCACCGCCGACATGGCGTACCGCCGCTCGGCGCTGGCCGCCGTGGGCGGGTTCGACGAGCGGTTCCCGCGCGCGTACCGGGAGGACGCCGAGCTGGCCTTCCGCGTCCGGGCGGCGGGCTGGCGGCTGGTACGCGGGGCCCGGCAGACCACCCACCCGGTACGGCCCGAGAACCGCTGGGTGAGCCTGCGCACCCAGCGCGGCAACGCCGACGACGCCCTGCTGTACCGCCTCTACGGCAGCCACTGGCGCAGCCTGCTGCAGGTGCCGCCCGGCCGCCGCCCCCGCCACGTCGCGATCACGCTGGCCGGGGTCGGCGCCCTGGTCGCCGCGGCCTGCGCCGCCGACCGGCGGGCCCGGCGACCGGCGGGCCTGGCGGCGGCGGTCGGCGCGCTCGGCTGGCTCGCGGGCACGGCCGAGTTCGCCGCCGCGCGCATCGCGCCCGGCCCGCCGACGGCCGCCGAGCGTACGACGATGCTGCTGACCAGTGCCGCGATCCCGCCGCTGGCGGTCTGGCACTGGCTGCGCGGCTGGCTGCGCGCCGGGCCGCGGCCGCGGCCCGTGCGGTGAGGCGGCTCACCAGAAGTACCCACTGATCGACATCTGCCAGCACACTGGCAGGTCCCCGACCCACGGGCGACCTGATCCACCCCCGAAAGGCACATTGTCGTGCGGCACATGTTCGCGGCGCTGCGTCACCGCGCGTTCCGCCTCTGGACCGGAGCCTGCCTGGTCTCCATCGTCGGCACCTGGATGCAGGTCCTCGGCGTCAACTGGTACGTCCTCCAGTCGACCCGCTCGGCCGCCAGCATGGGCGTGACCGTCGCCCTGCAGACCCTGCCCGTACTGCTCCTCGGCGGTCTGGGCGGCATGCTCGCCGACCGGCTGCCCGCCCGGCCGCTGCTCGTCGCCACCCAGGCGGCCCATGCCGCGCTCGCCGCCGCGCTGGCGTTCACCGCGTACACGCCCTCGACCCGCGACCTGCCCGCCGTCTACGCGATCTCCCTGCTGGGCGGGGCGGTGACCGCGCTGGAGGGCCCCGTCATGGGCCGGTATGCCGCCGCGACCGTCGACCGGGCTGCGCTGTCCAACGCCCTGTCCCTGGGTTCCCTGGTCAGCTCCTGCGGCCGGATCCTCGGCATGAGCCTGGGCGGGGTCATCGTCGCCGCGTGGGGCCCGACGCTGCTGTTCGCGGGCAACGCGGTCAGCTTCCTGCTCGTCATCGCCGCCGTGGCCGCCATCCGCGGTCGCGACCTGCACCCGCTCGACCTGCCGACCGCCGCCCCGGCCGCGCACCAGCCCGCCACCGGCCTGCTGGCGCACCTGCGCCGTCGGCCCATGGTGCTGACCGCGCTCGCGCTGGCCCTGGTGCTGGGCAGCCTCGGCCGCAACTACCAGGTGACCATGGCCGCGATGAGCGACGGACCGCTGCACGCCGGGGCAGGCGGCTACGCGCTGCTGTCCACCGTGTTCGCCGCGGGCACGGTGGCCGGCGGACTGCTGGCCGCCCGCCAGGCCGTACTCGGCTACCGGACCCTGGTGGGGGCCGCCCTGGTCACCAGCGCACTGCAGGTCCTGGCAGGCTTCGCACCGCAGCTGTGGTCGTTCGCGCTGGCGCTGGTGCCGATCGCGGCCGGGGCGGTGCTCATCGACACCGCCGTCAGCACCCGCGTGCAGCTGGACACCAGTGCCGCCCTGCGGGGCCGGGTCCTGGCCGCGCTCGCCGCGACCGGCTCGCTGGCGGCCGCGGCCGGAGCCCCGCTGCTCGGCCTGCTGGCGGAGCTCGCCGGGCCGCGCACCACCCTCGTCGCCGCGGGCCTGGCCACGACGGCGGCCACCGCCGCCGCCGCGATGCTGATGGCCCGCCGCCGGCGTATCCCGGTACGCGTCGGCCAGGTCCGCCACACGCTGCGGGCGGCCCTGGCCGGCTGAGCCGCTCAGTCGTCGATCGTCAGCTGCTCGCGCAGCCGGTCGAACGTGCGCGCCAGCAGCCGCGAGATCTGCATCTGCGAGACGCCGATCTGCGCGGCGATCTCACTCTGGGTGAGCCCGTCGACGAACCGCATCCGCAGGATGCGCTGGTCGCGTTCGGGCAGGGTGGCGATCGCGTCGTACAGCACCTGCCGGTCGGCGACGCCCTCCAGGGTGCTGTCCGGCGCCCCGAGCAGGTCGCCCATCTGGCTGTCGCGGTCGTCGCCGGTGATCGGCGCGTTGATCGACCCGGTGGTGTGGGCCGCCGAGCACTCCATGGCCTGCTGCACCTCGGCCACGTCGACCTTCAGGCTCGCGGCGATGTCCGCGGCCGTGGGCGTACGCTGCAGCGCCTGGGTCAGCTCGGGCACCACCCGGCACACGGCCACGTGCAGATCCTGCAGCGACCGGTAGACGTGCAGGGTCCAGGTCCGGTCGCGGAAGTGTCGCTTGATCTCGCCCAGGATCGTCGGCGCCGCGAAGTACGCGAACGGCACGCCCCGGTCGGGGTCGAACCGGTCGACGGAATTGATCAGCCCGATCGTCGCGACCTGGATCAGGTCCTGGACGTCCTCGCCCCGGTTGCGGAACCGCTCGGCGAGCCTGCGCGCCATCGGCAGGCAGCGGCAGATGATCTCGTTGCGCAGCCGCATCGTGCCGGCGTCCTCGGGCGGCAGCCGGTGCAGGAGGCTCAGCGCCTGTTCGCAGTCAGCCGTCGGTGTCTCGGAACCCGGATCGGGTTCGAGGAACTTGGTCGTGGTCATTGCCGGTCACCCAGCCTGCCCGGACAGGCGCGGCGCGCGCTGCCGAGGGCGTAGTCCAAGCTTCGTGCCCTGCTGCTGGAGCACCGGCCGCCGCCTCAGAAGGCTGCTCGGCGGTCATCGTCGCCATACGGCGAACCACGCTGATACCCGGCCCCGTTCGGCACCAAACCGCTTCTGAACAGGCAGTTTCGGCGATGGGAGGGTCGGGAACGTCAGCGCCCTACGAAGGGAGTCGTGATGGACACCGTCCTGGTCCGCGACGTGATGACCGGCGACCTGGTATGCGTCGACGCCGATGCCGCGCTGGTCGAGGCGAGCCGGCTGATGCGCTCGCACGACATCGACGAGCTGCTGGTGACCGATGGGACGACGCTGATCGGCACACTCACCGCATACGAACTGGTGGCCCGGGGGCTGGCCGAGGACCTGGACCCGCACGCCGCCACCGTTCGTGACCTGCTCGGCCGGGAGCTGGTGACCGTGCACGCCGATGACGACATCACCGAGGCCCTGCGGCTCATGGCGCTGCACGGCCTGGGGCGCCTGCCGGTGTGCGAGGCGGGGCGGGTGGTCGGCGTGGTGAGCCGGGCCGACCTGGATCGGGACGAGCTGGCCGACTACCAGCGGCAGGCGGCGGCGTGACCGTAGCGCGACGTCCCCTCAATGTCCCCGGTCAGTCAGGGATTAATAGTCGCGAAGACGGGGACATGGGATATATGCCGACTTTGGTGTGCCATGTCAGGCGCCACCTCCCGATCGCAGAGATCGTGGTGGCGGGCACACTGGATGAGTCGACAGTGGTCGAACTGGGCGTGACGGTCACCGACTGCCTGGCCGACCAGCCCGATGGCGTGCTGCTCGACCTGACCGCCGCCCCCTGCCTCGACCCGCGGCTTCCGGCCTGGCTGCTCGGCATGGCCCGCACCGCCCGGCGCTGGCCGGGAGCACCACTGCTGGTCGCGGCGCCCCCGGCCTGGCTGACAGGGATCGACGGCATCACCACGTACGCCGAAACGGCCGACGCCGTGGCCACCGCTCGGCAGTTGCCCGCCGCCCCGCGCCGGTCCCTGCGGCTACCACCGGTCGCTCCCAGCTGCGCCGCCGCCCGCGACCTCGCGTGGCAGGCCTGCCACGACTTCGGGCTGCGCCGACCGGCCCAGATCGTGCGCCTGCTCGCCTCGGAACTGGCCGCCAACGCCATCGTGCACGCCCGCACCGAACTCCAGCTGACCCTGCGTGCGGTGCCCGGCGGCATCGACGTGGCGGTCCGCGACGGCGACCCGTTCCCGCCCCAGGCGCCAGGCCCGCACGACGCCGGGGGCGGCCTGGAGCTGGTGTCCGCCCTGTCACGCGACTGGGGCTGCCTGCTGACCAGCGACGGCAAGGTGGTGTGGGCCCGCGTCGAAGTCCTGAGTGACCAGGGCACGCTCAGGAGAGCACCCGCATAGCGGCCTTCTCCGCGCGGCGCCACAGCCGCTCGTCGGCGAAGGCGGCCGCGACCGCGTCGCCGTCCGCGCTGGATAGACCGTCCAGCGGTGCCAGCGAACCGCCGTGGAACTCGTCGACCAGCCGCGGATCGACGTACGAAGCCTTCGCCACGGCCGGCGTGTTGCCCAGCACCTGCGAGGCGTCCCGCATCGCCGCGGCCACCGCCTTGTTCCGAGCCGTGGCCGACCCGCACGCCCCGGCGGCGCACAGACTCACCAGCGCCGCCACGGTGCCGTGCCAGGTGCGGAAGTCCTTGGCGGTGATCTCCGCACCGCTGATCTCGCGCAGGTAGTCGTTGACGTCGCCGCTCTTGACGTCGTGCCACTCCTGCCCGGTGCGGTACGCCAGCAGCTCCTCCGACGGGTCCTTCCGCCGCAGCAGCGCCCGCACCACGCCGGCCAGCGCGTCGTCGTCCACGGTGACCGCCGCCTCGATCCCGCCCTTGGCGGGGAAGCTGAGCGTCAGCCGGCTGCCGCGCACCCGCACGTGCTCGCGCCGGATCGTCGCCAGCCCGAACGTCGCCTCGCCCAGGTCGGGATCGTCGACGGCGTACTGCTCACTGCCGACGCGCACGGCGGCGCGGTCGAGCAGCCGGACCGCCGCGGCCAGCACGCGGCTGCGGGAAAGGCCCCGGCCGCCGAGGTCACGAGCCACCGCCGCGCGCATCTTCGGCAGGGCCCGCGCCATCTCGTCGAGGCGGCCGAACTTCTGCCGGTCGCGCTTGGCCCGCCAGAGGTCGTGGTACCGGTACTGCTTGCGCCCAGCCGCGTCGGTGCCGGTCGCCTGGATGTGGCCGCGCTCGTCGGGGCAGACCCATACGTCGTTCCACGCGGGCGGCACCGCGAGCCCCGCGATGCGGTCCAGCACCGCCCGGTCGGTGACCGGCTCGCCGCCGAGGGTGTAGGAGAAGCCCTTGCCGCGCCGGCGGCGGCTGATGCCCGGCTTCGACAGGTCGCTACGACGCAGACGCACGGCAGCCACATACCCGGCACCGGCCCGTCGCAAGCACTGTCGGCGCAGACGGCCGCGGCCGACCGGACGCTCGCGCGTCGGCCGGCCGCGGTGCTCCGACTGCGGGTGTTACGGAGTCGGGTACTGCGCGATGAACACCGGGCCGCCGACGCGGGTCGTGTCGGCCGGGTCGCCGATGCCGTTGACCACGTGGTCGATGGTGCCGGCGCTCAGGTTCACCGTCATGATGTGGAACAGCTGCACGCCGGGCCGGTTCGGGACCTCGAAGCCGTTCTCGGTGTGGATCGACGGGTTGTTCTGGTTGAACACGTACACGCCGCCGCCGTAGAGCTTGTGCGTGCGCACGTTGTCGCCCACCTTGTACGCCGAGTAGCCCTCGACCGAGCCGTTCATCCAGTCCGCCTGCGTCGGCGGGTCGTACGGCAGCTCGTTCTGGTACAGGATGGTGGTGCCGTCCTCGCCGTTCCAGACCGTGTTGTGGCGCTGGAAGTGCTCGACGAACAGGCCGGTGGCGGTGACGTGGTCACCGTTGATGACCGCGCCGTACCGGCCGGTGTTGGTGTTCCACCGCTGCGTGTCGGTGAAACCCTCCACGCCGTGGTCGCCGCGCCACACCCAGGTGTGGTCGATGAGCACGTGGTCGCTGTTGACCTCCAGCGCGGTGTCGGTCTTGCCGACGTGCGGGCCGCCGACGCGGAAGTACACGTCGGACAGGGTGGTCGGGTTGCTCGCCTGCGACCAGGCCAGGAAGTTGTGCTTGCGGCCGACGCGCAGCAGGACCGGGGACTCCTGCAGGCCCGCGTCGATGGTGACGCCCGCGACGATGATGCCGGGCACGTCGGCGAGGTTGAGCGGGGTGGCGCCGTTGACCGCGGTCAGCGTCGCCTGGCCCAGGCCCAGCACCACGGTGTCGGGGCGCCACACCTCGATGCTGCGGGCGATGTCGTACACACCCGGGGTGAGCAGCAGGTTCTTGCCCAGCGTCAGGGCCAGGTTGATCTTCGCGACGGAGTCGCCCGGCTTGGCGATGTAGAAGTCGCTCAGCGGGACGGTGCGGCCGGCGGTCAGGCCGTCGGCCCACGAGATGCCGCTGGTGTTCGTCCGCGCCGAGGGCACCCGCACCTGGTACTTGCCGTTGCCGTCCACGAACAGGTACGGCTTCTCCCGGCTGACCGGGGTCGCGTCCAGCGTGGTGTACGGCGGGTCCGGGAAGGCCGCGTCGTCGGGGGCGCCGACCACGCCGCTGAACACCTGGTTCCACACGCCGTTGGACCAGCCGTCCACCTGGCTGTTGCGGATGAGCCACTGCTGCTGCGAGCCGTTGATGACGAACGGCAGCTTGGAGTCGGCGATGAAGCCGCCGCTGGCGTACTGCGGGCCGGCGGTGCAGTAGTCCATCAGCGACAGGTTCGCGCCGGTGATGTTGAGGCGGCGCAGCGACACCGCCTGCGACACGGCCCAGAAGTCGGCCGAGGCGCGGCAGCCGTCCTGGCCGGCCGCGTTGACGTTGATGGTCAGGTTGGCCAGCGTGCGCCAGAAGTTGACCAGGGCCAGGCAGTTGCTGGTGCCGCCGTCGGCCAGGCACCGGTTGTAGACCTCGACCTTGCCGTTGATCACGACGTCGGTCGGGTTGGCGCCCAGGCCCGCGATCTCGGTGTAGTAGCCCACCTTGATCTGCAGCGGCTGCTCGGCCGTGCCGTAGGTGCCCGGCTTGAACAGGAACGCGTACCGGTCGGTGCCCATCTCGTTGGCGACCTGGGCGGTGTTCGCGGCGTCCAGGGCGGCCTGGATCTCGGCTACCGGCGTGCTCGGGTCGAAGACCGTCACGTTGGCACCGAGGTCGGCCGCGCCGAACGGCGGCGCGACGGCGACCGCCGCCGCACCGGTGCTGCCCACGATGGCGACGGCGGCAACCGACGCCAGACCGAGGGCGAATCTTCGGCGTACGGTGACGCCGCGACTCGTGCTCATCATTGCGAGGAAGTCCTCTCGTGTGGGGACGTCCGGGCACGGGACAGCGCTCTCGCCCATGACAGGTAGGCGTGATCTGCTTGGCAGATAACAGAGAGAGCGCTCTCCGGCCCGGTCTCAAGGAGCGTAGCGGACCGGCATCGTTCTGGAAATCTCCACTTGGGTGGATCAGATCGCCACATCGTCGGTGGATCTGAACCGCCCCACCGGATACGGGCACCGACCAAGTACGGCCAGGGGAGCCGAGACGGGCGGGACATGCGATCTCTTACGAGCGAGGTCGCCTTTCGATCCTGGGCCCAGGCCCTAGACTCAGGCGTCCGCTCCCGCAAGCACTCGATGGTGGTGACATAGTGAACGCACGGCGCCTGGTCCTGATGATCACGCTGTTCGGCGTCGCGGCGACAGCCTTGTTGCTGTCGCTGGTGGGAAACGACCATCTCGCCGACGCCTCCGCGGTGGTTTCGGCCCTGGCGGCCGTGGCCGCCCTGGGTGTGGCGGCGTGGGCTGCGCTGCCGGGGCGGCGCGCGGGAGGGATACGAGTGTCCGACACCGGCCCGGCCGAGGCCCGAGGGTCAGGATCTGCCGTCAGCGGAGTGACAGCCCCCGCCGGTCGATCAGGGGAGATCTCCGTCCGGGGCACCGGGCGAGCGGAGGCGGCCGACGGCGGCGAGGCCACCAGTGGCGTCCGGCTCAGCTGATCCGGTCGCCGGTGACGCCGGTGACCCGCAGCCGCCACGACACGGCTCCTTTGCGGAGAGGTGGATGCCCAGACCGCGCCTCATCGCCACCGAGACCGGACACGCCACCGCCACCAACGGCGGTTTCGCCAACTCCGGCATCGTCAACGGCGACCTGTACATGGTGGCCCCAGCGCCCACCTATTCGCCTTACCGGGAGCAGCACGTGGCGCGGATCGCGCCGGACAGCCTGCTCGACCGTGACGACGAGCTGGCAGAACTGGCACGCTTCTGCACCAGCGACACCGGGTCGTACAGCTACTGGCAGGCTCCCGCCTGGGCGGGCAAGTCCGCGCTGCTGTCGTGGTTCGTGCTGCACCCGCCGGCAGGCGTCCGGATCGTCTCCTTCTTCATCACCGCGCGGTTCCGCGGGCACCAGGACAGGGTGGCATTCGTAGACGTGTTGCTGCCCCAGCTCGCCGAGATGCTCGGCGAACCGAGGCCGACCGTTACCGAGGCCACCGCCGAGATGGAGCTGCTCCATCTGCTGCACCGGACCGCCGCCCGATGCACCGCACGAGGCGAGCGGCTGGTCCTGGTCGTGGACGGCCTGGACGAGGATCGCGGTGTGACGCTGGGGCCAGACGCCTACAGCGTCGCGGCGATGCTGCCGTGGCCGCTGCCCAACGGCCTGAAGGTCATCGTGGCAGGCCGCCCGAATCCGCCCGTCCCCGACGACGTGCCGGAGGGTCATCCGCTTCGCGACGGCCGCATCGTCAGGCCGCTGAGCGGTTCAGCGCAGGCAGGCGTCGTGCGGATGGACATGATCCGCGAGATTCAGCGGCTGCTCGACGGCCCATCTGCCGACCAGGAACTGCTGAGCCTGCTCACTGCGGCCGGAGGCGGGCTGAGCGACCGCGACCTTGCGGAGCTGACCGATCGGCCGCTCCGGCAGGTGCAGCGGCAGCTGCGGACGATCGCGGGCCGGAGCTTCGCCAGACGTACGACACGCTGGACGGGGGCAAGCCCGACGGACGTCTACGTCCTGGGCCACGAGGAACTCCAGACCGAGGCCATCGACAGTCTGGGCGCGGCCCGATTGGCCGAGTCCCGGTTGCAGTTGCACGGCTGGGCCGATGGCTACCGGCTCCGGCGCTGGCCCGTCGACACGCCGGAGTACCTGCTGCGCGGCTACTTCGACGTGCTGCGCGACACCGAGGATCTGGCGCGCATGGTGGTCTGCGGCACGGATCCGGCCCGCCATCACCGGATGCTTCGCCTGAGCGGCGGCCACGGCGCGGCCCTGAGAGAGATCATAATTGGCCAGGACCGCCTGCTCGCCCAACCGGAGCCCGACCTCGACGCGATCGCCCGACTGACCGTACATCGCCATCGACTGGCCAAACGGGCCGACGGGACGCGCGTCAATCTTCCCGCCGTGTGGGCCCGGCTAGGGCAGCCTGACCGGGCCGAGGAGATGGCCTACTCGATTCCGGACCCCGAGCGGCGGGCGTGGGCGCTGGCGCTGGTCGTCCGAGCCTTGACCGAGCAGGGCGACCTCCCACGCGCCGAGGCCGTCGCGAACCGGATCGGCGCCCCACGATGGCAGGCTTACGCCTGGTCCAGCCTGGCCGTGGCGTACGCGACGTCAGGTGATCGCGTCGCGGCAGCCGACCGGTGGCGAGCCGCCGACGAAGCCTCTTCGGCGCTGCACCACGACTCGCGCGCGTGGGCGCTGGCGGGCCTGATCGAGGCCGCCGCCTCCGTCGAGGACACCACTCGGGCCTCCGCACTGCTCACCACACTGATCGGAATCGTCGATCCCGCGAACCTCGACGCCGACAATGACGGCTCGATTCTGGCGGTGACGGCGGCGTCCATGGCCCACGCGGGGACCATAGCGGCCGCATCCGGCCTGGCAAAGTCAATTGTCAGACCACGATGGCGTACCTACGCGTTAATCGGCATCGCCAATGCCCTCCTAGTTCAGCGGGATGTTTCCCAAGCGCTGGAATTCGCCCAGCTCGCGCAGGAGAATGCGCGGTCAGCCGATCCAGGCACCTCGTTCATCGCGCTGGCACCGCTCGTCGCGGTGCTCAGCCGGGCCGGTGATCACGCCGCTGCGTCCGAGCTCGCTGATGAGGTGGAAGCGGGGGCGCGGTCGACGCCCACCGCGCGCTACCGCGCCTATATCTACGCCGAACTGTCCAAGTCGTTGCTCGTCACGGGCGACGCCTCACGTGCCTGGGAACTCGCCGAGCGATGCGACCGGGAGATCGCCTCAGACGCGGCGATGTACGATGAGACGGCCGTCATGATCGCACCGCTCGCTGTGGCCGGGGACGTAGATCGCGCGGAGAGCCTGACCCACACTCTGGCCGTCGACTGGTGGCAGGTTTGCGGGTTGACGACCACGGCGATCGCCGCCGCCGCCAGCGGCGACGTTGCGCGTGCCGACCAGCTGAGGCGGCAGGCCGAAGTCGTCGCCGGCTCGATCGCAGCCCCGGGGATCCTGGCCAGGTGCATGTCCCTGATCATCGACGTACGGGCCGCGCTCGGCGACTTCGACGGCGCACGAGAGCTCGCCGAGCGCGCCGTCGCCGACGCGCGTTCGATGCCGGAGCCGGACGGGCAGGTGGCTGCCCTGACGGATGTGATCCATGCCTTGACGACGGCTGGCGAGGCCACCCTGGCCCGCGAACTTGCGGCGGAGGCGGAGGCACAAGCCAGGACCATTCCCGATGCGTTCCCGCGATCGGGAAGACTGGCCGACCTGGTGACCTCGGTCGCACACGGCAGCGACGGCCTGGCCCACGAACTCGCCGAGCGCGTGCTCGCGACTGTCCTTCAGGAAGACAAGGTCGACGTGATCGCGCTCGCCGCGACGTTCGACAGGATCGCAGCGTCAGGCCGCGATGACATCGACATGTCGGCGATGCCGGCAGACGCGCGGACGATCGCGCGGCGGGTGGGCTGGCCCGCGGCTGTCGCAATGCTGGGCGACTTCGACATGCACTCCCCCGACCTCGCGCAGAGCGGTCCACTGCGCGCGATGGAACTCGCTACCCTCGCCGCGGGGGCTGTCAGAGCCGGGCTACGCACGCAGGCACAAGAGCTGGCCCGCTGTGCTGTCGAGGCGGCCGCTGAAGAGCACGAATTCTGGCAGGACCAGGTCTTCGCCAGCTTGGCTGAGGCCATGTACGAAAACGGCGACGCCGAGCGGGCCGAGAGATTCGCATCAGCGATCAGCAACCCGCATCACGCCGCGTGGGCCGTCGCGGGCGTGACGGAGGGCGCGACCGCTCGGCGGGCGGTGGCGAACGCCTTGCGCATCGGCGGCTGGACGACACCGGACCATCGCATGTTTCCGAGCCCGAGCCGCTTCCCCCTGGAGATGCAGCTGTCCGGACGCACGGCGCCGCCCGCCGTGCTTCTACGAGTCCAACCCCCGGTCCTGTCGGCCATCGCAGACGAACTCATCCTGCTCAACCGTTATGAATCCCAATCCATATCCGAGGAATAGGCCCTATCTCGTGAAGCTTAGGGCCGCACCTCAGGGCGGGGCACCGAGGCGAACGTCGAACTGAACCATGTCGGCAGGTCCTGGCACAGCGCACGCGGCCCGGCCACCTCGATGCTGCCGGAACGCAGCGCATCGGACCAGCCCAGGTTGCCCATCCAGACGTCGACGAGCGTACGCAGGCGGCAGCCCACCAGCACGTCCACCGGATGGCCCGGGTCGGCGTCGCAGACGTCCACGTCCTCCGGCGTGATCACCAGCCACCAGCGGCGCAGCTGCGGCGCCACCCCGTCGAACCCGAACTCCACCACGGTCCGGCCGGTCGGCACCTTCGCCCGGTCGACGCTGCGGTGCATGTCCCAGAGCAGCAGCTTCGGATCGAGGTCCTGGTCGCCGATCCGGCCGATCCAGCGGACACCCCACGCGCCCAGCGCCAGCACGATCGGCTCCAGCTCCCGCCCCGCCGCCGTGAGCAGGTAGTGCACCTCCGAGCCCACCGGCCGCCGCTGCACCACCCCGGCGGCGACCAGCTGCTGCAACCGCTTGGACAGCAGCGTAGGCGACATGCGCGGCAGGCCGCGGCGCAGCTCGTTGAAGTGTCGGCTACCGGCCACGAGCTCACGGATGACGAGCATGGTCCAGCGCTCGTCGAGCAGCTCCATCGCCTTGGCGACCGGGCAGAACTGGTGGTAGGACGCTCCCATGGCGCGCACGTTAGACGGCCCGCCGCAACGGGTCCAGTACACATCCTGTACTAGGCTTGCCGGCACGCCCCTTCTTAGCCTGGTCCCATCACGACCATAGGAGAGCAGGGCAGATGAGTTCTACGACCGACCCGTCCGACGCCGACCAGGCGCTCAAGGCGCGGCATCGGGCGATGTGGGCGCTGGGCGACTACCCGAGCGTGGCCACCGAGGTGATCCCGGAGCTGGGACCGGTCCTGGTGCGGGCGTGCGAGGTCGCGGCCGGACAGCGGGTGCTGGACGTGGCCGCCGGTTCGGGCAACGCGGCCGTGCCCGCGGCGCAGGCGGGGGCCGACGTGGTCGCCAGCGACCTGACACCGGAGCTGCTGGAGACGGGGCGCGCGGCCACCGCCGAGCTGGGGCTGCGGCTGCGGTGGGAGCAGGGCGACGCCGAGCGGCTGCCCTACGGCGACGCCGAGTTCGACGTGGTGATGTCGTGTGTCGGGGTCATGTTCGCGCCGCACCACCAGGACAGCGCCGACGAGTTGGTGCGGGTGTGCCGGCCGGGCGGCACCATCGGCCTGGTCAACTGGACGCCGGAAGGCTTCATCGGCCAGATGTTCGCCACCATGAAGCCGTACGCGGCCCCGCCCCCGCCCGGGGCGCAGCCGCCGCCGCTGTGGGGCAGTGAGCAGCACGTGCGGCAGTTGTTCGGGGATCGGGTCACCGACGTGCGGGCGGAGCGCCGGACGGTTCGCGTCGACGTGTTCAGCGACGCGGCGGGATTCCGGGACTTCTTCAAGCGGTGCTACGGGCCGACGATCGCGGCGTACCGCAACATCGGCGACGACCCGGACCGGGTCGCGGCGCTGGACCACGCGCTGGACGAGCTGGCGATGCGCAACGACCTGGGCTGGGGCGCCATGGACTGGGAGTATCTGCTGTTCACCGCCCGGCGGGCGTGAAACGGCGGCGCGGGTGCCGGAGTCGCCCGGCACCCGCGTCCGGGTCAGCCGAGACGGTCTGGCCGCCGGGGTGGCGAACGAGGCCCGGGGCGCGGAAGCCCCCGGGCCGGCCAGCGTGTTTTCCGGGTCGCCGGAGCATCGCCCGCCGAAGCCATACGATTACGGATCGTAGGGAGGTATGGCTGATGAAGGTTCTGATGGTGCTGACCTCGCACGACCAGCTCGGTGACACCGGCCGCAAGACGGGCTTCTGGCTCGAGGAGCTCGCCGCGCCGTACTACCGCTTCCAGGAGGCGGGCTGGGACGTCACGCTGGCCTCGCCCAAGGGCGGGCGGCCGCCGCTGGACCCCAAGAGCAGCGAGCCGGAGTTCCAGACCGACCTGACCCGCAGGTTCGAGGGCGACGCCGACGCCGAGGCCCGGCTCGACCGGACGCTGCCGCTGGACTCGGTGTCGGCCGACGACTACGACACCGTCTTCTACCCGGGCGGCCACGGCCCCATGTGGGACCTGGCCGAGGACCCCGTCTCGATCAAGCTGATCGAGGACACCGTCCAGGCCGGCAAGGCCATCGCCCTGGTGTGCCATGCGCCGGGCGCGCTGCGCCACGTCACCACGCCGGACGGCAGTCCCCTGGTCGCGGGCCGCGAGGTCACCGGCTTCACCGACGGCGAGGAGGCGGCGGTGGGCCTGACCGAGGTCGTGCCGTTCCTGGTCGAGGACGAGCTCATCGCCAAGGGGGCCCGGTTCCGCAAGACCGGCGACTGGCAGCCGTACGTGGTGACCGACGGCCGGCTCATCACCGGCCAGAACCCGGCCTCCTCCGGCCCGGCCGCCGACGCGCTGATCGCGCTGCTGTCGTGATCAGCGCGAGCCGATAGCGCGGCCAGGAATCAGGACCGGGTCCGGTCGGCGGTGAACCGGCTCGGCCGGCTCGGTCCCTCGTGGTGGCGCCCGGACCGGTTCCCGGTGCCGGACAGCGCCCGGCGCGCGTACGCCCGGACCGGTTCGCCCTCGGCCCCGCGGCGCAGCACCGGTAGCAGGAGCGCGGCGGCCACCGCCGCGCCGAACAGCAGGGACACCATGCTGGCGAGCAGCACTTCGTTCAACGAGAACAGCTCGTGCGTCACGGGCTCGGTCCTTCCATCGGCAACCATGCGCGTATAGCCCGCCGCGGGCCGATCATTCACCCGCGGCCTGTGACCCCGGCCACACGAAAGGGATTAGCAGCGCAAAGCGCAGGTGAGGGCTGAATCAAGACTTGTCAGGCGAGACTCCGGCGGAGGTCAGGGCCGCTTCCGGGCCTGTCGGCTGCCAGGCGGACTGCGCCCGGTCGGCGTGCGCCTCCCAGCGGACCAGCCACAGCAGCGCGACTGTCGCCAGAGCGCCCAGCACCAGCGCGGCCAGGCACACGCCGACCAGATCGTCGAATGAGAACAAGCTCGGGCTCATGCCGTGCCACCTTCCGCCACCGTTGTCAGCTGCCGTATCACCGGCAGGCGCCCCACCCGAACCACGACAGGCGTGTGGCGGCGGTCACAAAGACGCACAGGGCACTGCGAGGCCGGTCAGCGCCCGCTGACCGGCCTCACCGGTGTCTTCGTCCACCCTGCGGCTCTGTCCGCACCCGCAGGGTCCGCATCGGGTGCCGCCTCGGCGGCGGCCTTGCTCCGCTGGTGCCGGCTGCACCGCCACGACCTGCCGAAGTTGCGGGTCGGGTAGCGCCGGGTCAGGCCTAGAGCCGTCCGCCTGGACAGGACGGGGCAGTCATGCCGGTCCGGCACCAGGGTGGCTTGGCCGAGATCCTGCCTCTGCTCGATTCGTTCGAGAACCATCGTCGCTTTCATGACCGCCTCCTCGGCAACGGGAGCAACGTTCCCCGCTGCGGCGGATCGAAACGGTGGCGACCTGCGATTTCCCGCCTGCCGGAGATCGACCGGCGCCAGGGTCGCGCCGTTCGCCGACCAGCGCCTGCCCCGGCTCGGCCGGCCGACCCGCTGGTGAGCCACGTGATCGCCGTTCGCAGGCACTACCTCGGCCGCGGGCGCGAACTTTTGACCGCGCACTCCGATCATCAGGCGAAACGGATGCGAAGATCGCGGCCTGGGTCACGCCACCGCGACCGGGTCGGCCGCGGGCGGGGCGATCACGTCCCAGTGCTCGGCGATCATCGACTGCTGGACCCGGTACAGGTCGCACAGCGTCGCCTCCCGGCCGCCTGACGTGCCGGCGCAGACGGTCAGCACGAACGCCCCGTCGGCGACGATCAGCAGGCGGCTGCGGTAGACCAGCTGCGCCCGGGCCAGCGTCGCGCCCAGACCCGCCCGACCGGCGCCGAGCTCGGGATCGTGCTGGATCAGCTCCGGCACGACGAACCCGGACAGCAGCTCGAACCGGCCCTCCAGCAGCACCCGGTCGGTGAACGACGCGACCAGCCGCCGGTTGAAACCGGTCTGGCGGGGCGGCCGGGCGGAGAAGCGCATCCCGTCGACCTGCGAGCGGGCGTCCACGGCGTGGCGGCTGAGCGGCTGCATCAACCGCCAGCCCTCGGACGCCCCGTCCCGCAGGTCGAACACCTCGAAGCCGACGTGGCTGGGTCTGCCCGTACGCGGATAGACCGCGTGCACCGCCACCACGCCGTCGCCGACGAGCACCCGCTCCGGCCGCCCCGCGACCCGCACGCCCAGCGCGCGCAGCCGCGACTGCGGCTCCTGGGGTCGTACGAACCGGGCCCTGTCCCTCGCGTCCACCTGCATCACGGCCTCCACGCTGCGACTCCCCCGGCCTGACCGAGGATCCGACAACGTATCCGCCGCGGGCCGCGCGCAAACGGGGCTAACCGTGCGCCGCGTTGTACCCGGCCACCAGCGCTGGAAGTTCGTCGAGGGAGTCGATACGGAACAGGCACCGGTCGGCCACCGGCGCGGGGTCCAGGATGTGGCCCCAGGCGCCGCGCCTGATCAAGCACGCCTTCATCCCGGCCGCGAGAGCCGGGCGTACGTCGTTGTCGGGCCGATCACCGACATAAAGGATGGCGGACGCGTCGCCGCCGCCCTCGCGGACGACCCGCTCGAAGAAGCCCGCGGACGGCTTCGCCACGCCCCAGCCCTCGGACGTGCCGATCACGTCCACCGGCAGCTCGAGCTCGCGCAGGACCGCCTCCGCCCACCCCGGCTGGTTGCCGGCCAGGCCGACGAGCAGGCCCTGCTCCCGCATGGCGGCCAGGCACGAGCGCGCGTCGGGGTACAGGTCCCGCTCGCCGAACGACTCCGGCCGCCCGGCCGCCGCGCGCAGCCCGCGCTCGGCCTCGATGTCGAAACCCGGCCGGAACACCTCGAACGTCTGCCGCCAGTCCAGGCCCCGGGCGATGACCGAGCCGTGCACCGCCGACAGGGTGTGCCGGGGCACACCGAGCCAGTCCGCCCAGGTCTCGAACTCGCGGGACTCGTCGACGACCGTCCCGCCGACGTCGAAGAAGACGGCTCTGATCATTTTCGCTCCTCCGCCCCGGCGCGCTACCAGCGGAGGATAGACGGGTTCGGCCATCCCCGCTGCCCGTCACGGGGCGGCGACGGCCGGTCGCTCACCGGTCCGTGGCCACCCCCACGACCTGGCGTGGCGGTGTGATCGGCGCGGTGGCGTGCCGCGGCGGCGGCGCGGTCGTGATGGCGCTCATCGCCGGGGTCACCGCCTGCGGTGCGGCCTCCCGCTCGCCGCGCGCCGTACTCACCACGGCCCGCACCAGCATCCGCAGGTCGACGCCGAGGCTCATCTGCTGGATGTAGCCGAGGTCCTTGCTCAGCCGCTCGGCCGCCGGGACGTGGCACTTCTCGATCTGGGCGGTGCAGGCGATGCCCGGCCGCACGGTGTGCCGCACCGCGAAGCCCGGCACCTGGTCGAGGTCGTGGCGGACGACCACCGCGCGCAGCGGGCGCGGTCCCACCACGCTCATCGCACCGGTGAGCACGTTGAGCAGCTCGGGCAGCTCGTCGAGGTGCCACGGCCGCATCACCCGGCCGACCAGCAGCGTGCGCGAATCGTTGTGGCTGGCCACCACCGGTCCGGTGGTGTGCTCGGCGCCGTGCCGCATGCTGCGGAACTTCACCTCGCGGAAGACGACGCCGCCCCGGCCGACCGAGTTCTTGACGAAGAAGATCGGCCCCGGCTCCTCCAGCCAGATCCACAGCGCCAGCACGAACCACAGCGGCAGCGTGAGCAGGATGCCCACGGCGGCGGCGGCGATGTCGAACGCCCGCTTGCCGCGCGGTTCGCGCGGGTAGAGCAGGTGCGCGTGGCGGGCCAGGATCTGCCGGCGGACCGCCGCGCTGGGCGGCGCGTTGTCCTCGGCCAGGCCGCGCAGGGTGATCGTGAAGACCAGGCTGTACACGAACAGGCTGGTGACCAGCAGCGCGGTGGTGCGCTGGTGCAGGTGCGCGTACGTCCAGCAGACGATCGTCGAGGCGACCACGACGGTCACGAAGAAGACGAACCGGGCCAGCCAGTGCGGGACCCGGCCGCCCAGCCGCGAGCCCACGGACAGGGCCATGCACAGCCCCGGCAGCAGGGACGCGAGGATCACGTTGACGCTCATCGCCCGTTCCATCAGCGGTGCGCCTTGTGCTCTTCGACCCACATGCTGAACATCAGCAGGATCCACAGCTCGCGGCCGTGCTCGGCGGTGCCGTCCAGGTGCCGCCCCACCCAGCGGGCCACCTCGTCGGGCTGGAGGTAGCCCTGCCGCCGCAGCACGTCCCGGCTGAGGTACTCGTCGAGCAGCGGGCGCAGCGGGCCGGTGAGCCACCGGGGCATGGGCGCGTTGAAGCCCTTCTTGCCCATGGTCAGCACGCTGGGCGGCAGCGCGTGCCGCATCGCCTCGCGCAGCAGCCGCTTGGGCTGGTATCCGGGCATCTTGACCGACCCGCGCAGCGAGAACGCGTACTCCATCAGCGGGGTCGACAGCAGCGGGACGCGTACCTCCAGCGAGTGCGCCATGCTGGTCCGGTCCGTCTTGGCCAGCACGTCCTCGGCCAGGTACACGTTGGCGTCGGTGTACTGGTGGCCGGTGAGCCGGTCGAACGACCGCCCGGCCAGGTCGTGTCGGGCGTGGGTGTCGTAGGTGTCGAGCAGCCCCGCGTACAGGTCCGGGTGCAGCAGCCGGGCCTTGTGCTCCTCGTGGAACACCACCCGCCACAGGTAGTGGCTGCGCGCCGGGTCGTGCAGCACGTTGTCGACGAACCGCCGGGCCTTGAACTCCAGGCTCGCCCGGTTGTGGGACACGGGCAGGAACCGCAGCATGGACGGGGCGAGCCGGGTGGTGAGCCCACGCGGCAGGTGCCGGTAGTACCGGGCGATCTTGTCGGCCTGGTAGGAGCGGTACCCGGCGAACAGCTCGTCGCCGCCGTCGCCGCTCAGCGCCACGGTGACCTGGCTCCGGGCCAGTTCGCAGAGGTAGTACGTGGGGATCATCGACGGGTCGGCGAAGGGCTCGTCGAAGGTCGGCGCGATCCGGTCGACCACGTCCTCGGCGGTCGGCTCCACCACCAGCTCCGTGTGCGTGGTGCGCAGGTGGCGTGCCACCAGGGCGGCCTGCTGCCGCTCGTCGTAGGACCGGTCGGCGAAGCCGATGGTGAACGTCTTGAGCTCCGCGTCGGGGTGCAGCCGGCGCGCCGTGGCCACCACGGAGCCGGAGTCGAGGCCGCCACTGAGGAAGAACCCCAGCGGCACATCGCCCATGAGCTGCTCCTCCACGCTGGCCGACAGCAGCTCCCGGACGCTGCGCATGGCCCTGTCCGCCGAGACCCGGCGCTGGGCGGTGTCGGCGGCCAGGTCCCAGTAGCGCCGGACGGTGTGCGTGCCGTCCTGCCACACCAGGGTCCGGCCGGGTTCGAGCTTGCGGACGTCGCTGTAGATCGAGCGGGGACCCGGGATGTACATCAGCGACAGGTAGTCCGACAGCGCCTGCGGGTCCAGCGCCGCGCCGTCCAGCCCGGCCAGCACGGCCCGGATCTCGGAGCCGAAGACGACGCGGCGGTTGTCGAGGAAGTAGTAGAGCGGTTTGACGCCCGCCCGGTCCCGGCTCAGCAGCAGCCGCTGGTGCTCGGTGTCCCACAGCGCGATCGCGAACATGCCCTCCAGCCGGGAGACGAAGTCCTTGCCGTACTCCTCGTAGAGGTGCGGCACGACCTCGCAGTCGCTGTCGGAGGTGAAGGTGTGGCCGAGCTGCCGCAGCTCCTGGCGCAGGCTCCGGTGGTTGTAGATCTCGCCGTTGACCACGGCGTGCACGGTGCCCGCCTCGTTGCGCACCGGCTGGTGCCCGCCGGCCACGTCCACGACCGCCAGCCGGCGCATGGCCAGCCCGACGCTGCCGTCGAGGAAGACGCCCTCACCGTCAGGACCGCGGTGGTGCAGCGTGCGGCACATGGCCAGCAGCCGCTCCCGGTCCACCGGCTGACCGGTGGCCTCGACGATCCCGGTGATACCGCACATGTATCCACTCACCACACGTTCACTGAAGGAGGACTTCTCACGAAAGACCGGTCGCCGACTACGGCCGTTTCAGACCGGCACCCTCGGCGCGGGCACGCTCGTCGGCTCGGTAACCTGCGGCCGCCAGCAGCGCAGCTTCTGGGCGCCCAGGCGGCCCAGGTACTCGGTGTTGAACACGAGGTAGCGCCGCCACAGCCGGCGCGGCTCGCTGGCCAGCCGCCACAGCCAGGCGAGGCCGTTGCGCTGCATCCACCGCGGCGCCGGGGCCAGCCGCCCGGCGTGGTAGTCGAAGGCCGCGCCGACCGCCATCGCGGGCAGGTCCAGCAGCGGCCGCATCGCGTGCACGAAGATCTCCTGCCGGGGGCAGCCCAGCCCCACCAGCAGCAGCCGCGCCCCGGACGCGTTGATGCGCGCCGCGATGGCGGCGAGCTCGTCCGGGGACGTCTCGCGGAACCCCGACGGCTCGGCACCCGCCAGTCTGAGCGCCGGGTACGCGCGGGCCAGGGCCGTGCCCAGCTCGGCGACGACCTGCGGGGTGGAGCCGTACAGGTACACCGGCAGGTCCTCTTCGGCCATCCGGCGCAGCACCCGGCCGGTGAGCTCCGGGCCGCTCACCCACTCGGACAGCTCCGCGCTGTGCAGCAGGTTCAGTGCCCAGCGCACCGGCTGCCCGTCGGGCGCGACGATGTCGAACGCGTTGAGCCTGGCCCGGTGCTGCGGGTCGCGTACGCCGGTCATCACCCCGTGCACCGCCAGGGCGGTGAGGCTTAGCGGTCGGCGCTGCCGGGCCGCCGCGAGCACCCGGTCGACGGCGCCGTCGTAGTCGATGCGGTCGACCAGCACGCCGAGGACGTTGTGCTTGCCGCCGTCGGTGCCGGCCGGGGTCGAAGGGTGCGCTGGCTGGCGCGTGAGGGTCACGTGTCGTGACAATACCGACATTCACGGCTAAAGCCGGTGTTTAACCTTGCGAGCGTCGCACGTGGCGAGCCTCCCGCCGTCAGGCCGCGATGCCGTCCACCGGCCGGTCGTAGTGCCGGTGCGCCGCGATCGCCTCGAAGACGTCCTTGGTGAAGCGGTCGTCGACCTGCGCCCCGGGTGCCAGGAACACCACTCCGTCGAGCGCGGCGGCGATCGGCTTGCTGGACTCGCCCTCGACCCGGTCGGACGTGGCGTACACCGGCAGCCGGGCCGCCTCGACCATGCGGTCACCCAGCCCGAGCACGATCAGCGGCTTGGCGTGCTTGTACGCCTCGGCCACGAACTGCAGCGCGAGCCCGTCCCCGATCAGCTGCGACACGGCCTCGTCGCCGTCGGGCACCACCACCGCGTCGTACAGCACGGAGGCGGCCGTGACCATCGCGCGGGTGACCGGCAGGGTGCCGCCCTCGGCGGTGCGGACCACCCCGTCCACCAGCCCCAGCACGTCCAGCACCGCGTCGTTGGCCTCCAGGAACTCCTTCAGCCCCGCGATGCCGGCCGCGGCCACCCCGTCGGCCGCCAGCACCGCCACCCGCCGACCGGCGATCGTCGCGAGCGGCTGGCCGGCCTGGCTCAGCGCCGGGGAGCTGCCGCCGTGGTTGACCGACACCGCTTCGGGGGCCGCCACGCCGATACCCGCCGCCACGGCCGTGGCCAGCGTGTTGTCGATCCGGTTCAGGTGCGCCACGACCCGTTCGCGGATGTGCGGGTAGGCGACCTTGCCCAGCTCGAACCGGTACGCCGCGACGATGTGCTCCCGCTCCCAGGCGCTCATGCTGTTCCAGAACAGCGTCGCCTGCGAGTAGTGGTCGGCGAAGGTCTCGGCGCGCTTGCGCATCTTGTGCCCGTCGACCAGCTCCGGCCGGTGCGTGAACGCCTCCGGGAAGGTCCCGGCGCCGGGCACGAACGGGCAGCCGCCCCCGGTCGAGTTCGGATGGTAGTTGGCCTGCCCCAGCGGGATGTCGTCCTGGTGGAAGCCGTCCTGCTGGTGGTGGCGCACCGGCGCCACCGGCCGGTTGATCGGGATCTGGGCGAAGTTCGGCCCGCCGAGCCTGGTCAACTGCGTGTCCAGGTACGAGAACAGCCGCGCCTGCAGCAGCGGGTCGTCGGTGAAGTCGATGCCGGGCACGACGTTGCCGACGCAGAAGGCCACCTGCTCGGTCTCGGCGAAGAAGTTGTCCGGGTTGCGGTCGAGCACCATCCGCCCGACCGGCGACACCGGCACCAGCTCCTCCGGGACGATCTTCGTGGCGTCCAGCAGGTCGAAGTCGGCGAACGCGAACTCGTCCTGTTCGGGGATCAGCTGCACGCCCAGCTCGTACTCCGGGTAGACGCCAGCCTCGATGGACTCCCACAGGTCGCGGCGGTTGAAGTCGGGGTCCTTGCCGGAGATCTTCTGCGCCTCGTCGAAGATCAGCGAGTGCACCCCCGCGAGCGGCGTCCAGTGGAACTTCACGAACGTCGACCTGCCCTCGGCGTCGACCAGCCGGAACGTGTGCACGCCGAAGCCCTGCATGGTGCGGAAGCTGCGCGGCAGGGCCCGGTCGGACATCAGCCAGATGACGTGGTGCATCGTCTCCGGCTGCAGCGACACGAAGTCCCAGAACGTGTCGTGGGCCGAGGATGCCTGCGGCATCTCGTGGTGCGGCTCCGGCTTGACCGCGTGCACCAGGTCGGGGAACTTGATGCCGTCCTGGATGAAGAAGACCGGCATGTTGTTGCCGACCAGGTCGAAGTTGCCCTCTTCGGTGTAGAACTTCGTCGCGAACCCGCGCACGTCGCGCGGGGTGTCGGTCGAGCCGCGCGAACCCTGCACCGTCGAGAAGCGCACGAACACCGGCGTGCGCACGTCCGGATCGGTCAGGAACCGGGCCGCCGTGTACGGCGCCAGTCCGTCGCCGTACGGCTGGAAGTAGCCGTGGGCGCCCGACCCGCGCGCGTGCACCACCCGCTCCGGTATGCGCTCATGGTCGAACCGCATGATCTTCTCACGCAGGTGGAAGTCCTCCAGCAGGCTCGGCCCCCGCGGCCCGGCCTTGAGGGAGTTGTCCGTGTCGTCGACCGGGATCCCCTGGTCGGTGGTGAGCCGGGTGTCGGTCTTGTCCATCCGGTACGGCGCCAGCTGCTCCTGCTTCGCGTCGGCCGCCGGGGCCGTTCCGGCAGGTACCGTCTGCTGCGCCGAGCGCTCCTCGACAGCCATGGCTGCCCCCTCTCACCGCTTCGCGAAGCGGCTGCTCCATAGGCGCTCGACCAGCCGAACCAGCTGGTCGAGCGCGTCCCCGTCGGTATCGCCGTCATCGCTGCTCGGCAAGCCCGCCGTCTAGGCCTCGTCCGCCTCGGACATCTCGTCGCCCTCGGTCACCCGGCGGGTGGCCTCCAGCGCGTCGTCCTCGGAGAACTCGTCCTCTTCGCCCGGCTCGGCCTCGGTGACCTCATCGGCCTCCGCAGCCTCCGCCTCGGTGATCTCCGGCTCGCTGGTCATCTCGCAGCCCCCTCTGCGCCTGTGCCGTCGCGCGGCGTAGTACCCGGCATCCACCAGGCAAAACCTTCTCGGCACAGGCCTGTGGCCGCAGCCGCCGTTTGCCCCAGGACCAGGCGGGTACAGCCCCGGCGCGCCGGATCACCGTCCGGCGCACCGATCGGGGGAGGTCAATCATGACCAGTCGATACGGCACCACGGCGCGGACCGCCGCGCGGGCGCCGGTACGGACCGCGGCCGCCATCGTGGGCGGGGTGTTCCTGCTGGTGGGGATCCTGGGTTTCATTCCGGGCATCACCACCCACTACGACACCATGCACGCGGCCGGCCACCAGTCGGGTGCGATGCTGCTGGGCGTCTTCCAGGTCTCGGTGCTGCACAACATCGTCCACCTGCTGTTCGGCATCGCCGGCCTGGCGATGTCGCGCACCATCCCGGCCGCGCGGACGTACCTCATCGCCGGTGGTGTCATCTACGGCATCCTGTGGTTGTACGGGCTGATCATCGACCAGACCAGTCCCGCCAACATCGTGCCGGTCAACAGCGCGGACAACTGGCTGCACCTGCTGCTCGCCATCGGCATGATCGCGCTGGGCGTGGGCCTGACCCGCAACCGCCGTGACGACCTCGCCCGCACTCGCGACGACGAGGTCGCCTACCGGCGCTGACCGGGCCGCCGGTCACGATTAGCACAGACCGTGACCGGGTACGGACCCTCGGTGCCACTGACCAGATCATTACCGCAGTCCTCGGTGGTGGTGACCGGTGCCTCGAGCGGTATCGGCGCCGCCACCGCGCTGCTGCTGGCCCGCCGGGGCGCCCGGCTGACCCTGACCGCCCGCGACCCGCACGGCCTGGCCGAGATCACCGATGCCTGCCGCCGCGTGGGCGCCCTGGTCGCAGCCGTCCCGCTGGACGTCACCGACCCGGACGCGGTGACCCGGCTCGCGGCCACCGCCCGGCACCGCCACGGCCGCCTCGACGCGTGGATCAACAACGCCGCCGTCGCCCTGTACGGCAGCCTGCTCGACACTCCGCTGGACGAGATCCGCCGCACCTTCGACGTCGACCTCTACGGCTACCTGCACGGCGCCCGCGCCGCCGCCCCGCACCTGCGCGAGGCGGGCGGCGGGGTGCTGGTCATGGTCGGCTCGCTGCTGTCGGAGCTGTCCATGCCCCACATCGGCGCGTACGCCGTGGCCAAGCACGCGGTGCTGGGCCTGTCCGACGCGCTGCGCCAGGAGCTGCGCGGCGACCGGATCTCCGTCTGCGCCGTGCTGCCCGGCTCGGTCGACACGCCGCTGTTCGGCTGGGCCGCCAACCGCACCGGCCGCGCCGTCCGCCCGGCCGGTCCGGTGGTCTCGCCCGGCCGGGTCGCCTGGCGGATCGCGCGGCTGCTGGAGTCGCCGCGCCGCCAGGTGCACGTCGGACAGGCCGCCGCCCTGGCCGCGCTGCAGTGGCGGCTGGCACCCGGCCTGGTCGAGCGCGTCTGCGCCTGGTACGGCCGCGACGCCCACTTCGTGCCCGACCGCACCGCCCCGCCCAGCACCGGCAACCTGTTCGAGCCGGTGCCCGGCGGCCGCCGCGTCACCGGCGGCTGGCGCGGTCGAGACGCCACCCGAGCGGGCGCGCCCGCGACCCTGGCCGGAAGGGGCTGAACGATGTCACGCACCGAACAGACCATCAACGCACCCGTCGAGCAGGTGTTCGAAGTCCTCGCCGACGGCTGGACCTACTCCAACTGGGTCGTCGGCACCGCCCACATCCGCGACGTCGACGCCCGGTGGCCCGAAGCGGGCAGCAAACTGCACCACACCGTCGGCGCCTGGCCGCTGACCCGCAGCCACGAGACCGAGGTGCTCGAGTGCGAGCCGCCGGTGCGCCTGGCCCTCAAGCCGAAACTGTGGCCGCTCGGTGAACTGGTCGTCGTGCTGACCCTGGTGGCCCAGTCGGCGGGCACGACCAGGGTCGCGCTGGTGGAGGAGATCACCGACGGGCCCATGCGGGCGGCCCGCAACAAGGTCAACGACCTGCTGCTGCACGCCCGCAACCGCGAAGCACTGCGCCGCCTGGCGGACCTGGCGGAGAACCGCCGATGATCGTCGACGCCGTCGTCATCGGTGCCGGACCCAACGGCCTGGTCGCCGCGAACCTGCTCGCCGACGCGGGCTGGGACGTGGCACTGCTGGAGGCGGCACCGACGCCGGGCGGCGGCGTACGCAGCGCGGAGATCACCGCGCCGGGTTTCCGGTCCGATCTGTGCAGCGCGTTCTACCCGTTCGCGGCCTGCTCGCCCGTCATCCGGGGCCTGCGCCTGCCCGACTACGGCCTGCGGTGGCGCCGGGCCGAGGCGGCGCTGGCCCATGCGCTGCCCGACGGGCGGGCCGCGGTGCTGTGGAACGATCCCGAGCGCACCGCCGGGGCGGTCGACGTGTTCCACCACGGCGACGGCGAGCGCTGGCTGGCGGCGTACCGGCACTGGTGCCGCATCGAGGACGACCTCACCGCGGCCATGTTCGCGCCGTTCCCGCCGGTCCGGGCCGGAACCCGCCTGCTGGCCCGGCGCGGCGTCGGCGGCAGTGTGCGGGCGTCGCGGCTGCTGGCCATGTCCATCCGCGACCTGGCCGAGGAGTTCTTCGGCGGCGAAGGCGCCCGGCTGCTGCTGTACGGCTGCGCCCTGCACACCGACCTGGGGCCGGAGAGCACCGGCTCGGGGGCGTACGGCTGGCTGCTGGCGATGCTCGGGCAGCACCACGGCTTCCCCGCCCCGCAGGGCGGGGCGCAGGAGCTCACCGACACCCTGGTCCGGCGCCTGCGCGCGCACGGCGGCACCCTGTACTGCGACGCCAACGCCGAGCGGATCGTCGTGGGCGGCGGGCGGGCGCTGGGCGTGGTCTGCGCCGACGGGCGGGCGTGGCGGGCCCGCCGGGCCGTGCTCGCCGACGTCGACGCCCCGTACCTGTACCGCAACCTGGTCGGGGCCGACCACCTGCCTGCCCGGCTGCTGGCCGACCTGCGCGGCTTCCGCTACGACCGACCCACCCTGAAGCTCGACTGGGCCCTGCGCGAGCCGCTGCCGTGGACCAACCCGCAGATCCGGCACGCGGGCACGGTGCACCTGGGCGGCGACACCGCGCAACTGTCGCGTACGGCGGCGGAGCTGGCCGGGGGCGGCGACCCGCCGGTGCCGTTCGTGCTGATGGGACAGATGAGCCGGGTGGACCCGACCCGCTCGCCAGCGGGCACCGAGACCGCCTGGGCCTACACCCACCTGCCCTACCGGTACGCCGCCCGCCGCCGCGACGACCTCGCCGGCTACGTCGAGCGCATCGAGGACATGGTCGACAAACTGGCGCCCGGGTTCCGGGAGCTGGTCATCGCCCGCCAGGTGCAGGGTCCGGCGGACCTGGTGCAGGAGAACGCCAACATGATCGGCGGGGCGCTCGGCGGCGGCACCGCCGCGCTCAGCCAGCAGCTGCTCCTGCGCCCCACGCCCGGCCTGGGCCGCAGCGACACCGTCATCGACCGGCTGTACCTGGCCAGCGCCTCGGCGCATCCGGGTCCGGGCGTACACGGCGGACCCGGCGCCAACGCCGCCCGCGCCGCCCTGCACCGCGACCGCCTGGTCACCGGAGCCCTGTACCGCGCCGCCATTACTGCGGCCAACCGGCTGATCTACTGAGCCCACACCGCTCGCGGAGGACCCCGACCGGGTGCGCCCTACCGCGATGCGAGCGTGATAGACAGTTGCCGTGACCGATCCCTACCGGACCCTCGGCCCCGGCTATGCCGGCCGCCGCCGGCCGGATCCGCGCGTGGCCGCGATCATCGACGAAGCGCTGGGCGAGGCCCGGTCGGTGGTCAACGTCGGCGCCGGGACCGGCTCGTACGAGCCGACCGACCGCAGGGTGCTGGCGGTGGAGCCGTCCCCGGTGATGATCGCGCAGCGGCCGCCCGGCAGTGCCCCGGTGGTACGGGCGGTGGCCGAGCACCTTCCCCTGCCGGACGGCTCCTTCGACGCCGCGCTGGCCGTCCTGACCGTGCATCACTGGACCGATCCCGCGCGCGGGCTGGCCGAGCTGCGCCGGGTGGCCCGCCGCCAGGTGGTCCTCACCTGGGACCAGTCGGTGGTGTCCCGGTTCTGGCTGGTCGCCGACTACCTGCCGGAAATCGCCGAGGCCGAGCGGTCCCTGCCCACCTGCGACTACATCGCCCAGCAGCTCGGACCGGCCGAGGTCAGGCCGCTGCCGGTACCGCACGACTGCACCGACGGCTTCCTCGCCGCGTACTGGAATCGGCCGTACGCCTATCTCGACCCGGCGGTGCGGGCCTCGATCTCGTCGCTGGCCAAGCTGGACCCGGACCGGGTCGAGCAGGCGATGCGACGACTGGCCGCCGACCTCGACAGCGGACGCTGGCAGGAGCGCCACGGCCGCCCGGACGAGCCCGGATCGGCCGACGTCGGCTACCGCCTGGTGACCTCGCTCGCCCCGTGAACTGAGCCGGTCGCTGGAAGACACTCCCGCGACGCGACCGCGAGGTGTTTCCGCCACCGCGCCGCCACCCTCTAAACTGGCCCGCCCGATGTCCGGACACCACACCTGACCAGCCTGGAGATCTCATGTCAGCTGTCGCACTCCCGCACGACGTACACGGATCCGGCCCGCACCGCGTCATCGTCCTGCACGGCTGGTTCGGCGACCGCAGGGCCTTCGCGAAGGCCGCGCCCTACCTGGACGGCGCGGCGTTCACCTACGCGTTCCCGGACTACCGGGGCTACGGCCAGGCCCGCGACCTGGTCGGGGAGTACAGCATCGCCGAGATCGCGGGCGACGTGGTCGCCCTGGCCGACAAGCTGGGCTGGGACGAGTTCTCGCTGGTCGGGCACTCGATGGGCGGCAGCGTGATCCAGCGGGTGCTGCTGGACGCGCCCGGCCGGGTCCGCAAGCTGGTCGGCGTCTGCCCGGTGCCCGCCTCCGGGGTGCCGTTCGACGAGCAGAGCTGGGCGCTGTTCTCCGGCGCCGCCGACGAGCCCGGCAACCGCCGCGCGATCATCGACTTCACCACGGGCAGCAGGCTGCCCGCCGCGTGGCTGGATGAGATGGTGGCCGGGTCGCTGGCCAACTCCAACGTCGAGGCGTTCCGCGCCTACCTGCCCGCCTGGGCCCACACCGACTTCCACGGCGAGGTCGTCGGCAACACCACGCCGGTCCTGGTCGTCGCCGGTGGGCAGGATCCCGCGCTGTCGGCCGACGTGATGCGGGCGACCTGGCTGCAGTGGTACCCGAACGCGCAGCTGAGCGTGCTGGCCGACGCCGGGCACTACCCGGCCGACGAGACGCCCCTGGCCCTCGTCGCCACGATCGAGAGGTTTCTTCGAGACTGACCGGCTGAGCGGGAGGTGATCGATTCAATGTCCTAAATGAGTTAGATTACCGAGATGCCCGAGCTGACGCAGCAACTGCTGGACGAGGTCGTCGCCGACTACGCCGGTGGCCGGATCACCCGCCGCGAGGCGCGGCAGCGCCTGGCCGCGTTCGGCATCGTCCCGGCTCTGGCCATACCGCTGCTTGCCGCCCAGGACGCCCGGCGCGACGCCGCCGGATCCGACGAAACCGGTCCCGCCCAGGCGTGAATCGCCCCGGCGGGACCGGCAGGACGGATCACTCGGTGGCGATCGCCGCCAGGATGTCGGCACGGGCCGCCCGGCGCGCGGGCCACAGCGCGGCCAGCACCCCGACCAGCGCCATGCCCGCCAGCGCCACCCCGGCCGTCGACCAGGGCACCGACATGTCGAACACCGGGTTGGCCAGGATGACGTACTGCATCACCCCGCCCAGCAGCACACCCACCCCGATGCCGAGCAGGCCGCCGTACAGCGAGATCACCACGCTCTCCCGGCGGACCGTGCGCCGCACCAGCGGCCGCGACGCGCCCAGCGCCCGGAACACGCCCAGCTCGCGGGTACGTTCCAGCACCGACAGCGCCAGCGTGTTCACCACCCCGAACACCGCGATCACCACCGCCGCGCCCAGCAGCACGTACACCAGCCCCAGCACCAGCTGGAACGGCGCCAGCAGCTCGTCGAGCAGCTCCTCGCGGTCCAGCACCACCACGTCCGGACGGGCGGCGAACACCCGCTCCACCCCGGCCCGCAGCGCGCCCGGATCGCCGCCGAGGACATACATGCTGTCGTTGTACGAGTCGACGCCCGCCGGCAGCAGCGCCTGGTCCAGCACCACTCCACGCAGCAGCTCGCTGCTGCGGTGCAGGCCCGCCACCCGGGCCCGGACCTCGGCCCCGGTGCTGCCGCCCGCCGCGTCGGCGGCGCCGAACCTGAGCCGGACCTCGTCGCCCACCTTCAGCCCCGCCTCGGCCGCGCGCTGCTCGTCCAGCAGCACACCCCCGCGCAGGTCCGATCCGCCCGCCGTCACGCGCGGCCGCAGCGCCGTGCCCAGCGCGGCCGGGTCCAGCGCGGTGAACTGCACCTCAACCCCCTTCCCGGACGCGGGCAGCAGCTCCGCACCGCCGAGCCGGGGCACGGCCAGCGCCCCGACCCCCGGCACCGCCGCCGCGGTCGCCCGCGCCGCGTCGTCGAGCTGCCCGAACGCCGCGGCCCGCACCACCACCGCGTCCGGCGGCACCGCCGTGCGGATCTCGTCGGTCAGGCTCGCCGTGAGGGTCTGCCCGACGGTCGCGAACGCGCAGACCAGCGACAGGCCGATCATCAGCGCCGACGCAGTCGCGGCGGTGCGGCGCGGATCGCGTACGGCGTTGCGCAGCGCGATCCGGGTGACCGGCCCGCCCCGGGCGCCCAGCACCCGCGCCAGCGGCCGCAGCACGCCCGCGACCAGCACCGGCGCCATCAGCAGCACGCCGACCCAGGCCAGCACGGCACCGGCCATCGCCTGGATGCGGGCCGGCTCGTCCAGCTCCGCCGCCCTGGTCAGCGCGATCATG
Organism: Catellatospora sp. KI3; assembly: GCF_029948125.1. GTDB lineage: Bacteria > Actinomycetota > Actinomycetes > Mycobacteriales > Micromonosporaceae > Catellatospora. The sequence continues at coordinate 42,039 of NZ_JASAMB010000003.1, read as the reverse complement.
GCGACGCCCCCGGCCACGGCGACCACGCCCAGCACCGTACGCAGCACCAGCGACCGGCGCGGCACCGCGGCGTCGGTACGCAGCGCCGCCATCGGCGACACCCGGGCCGCCCGGCGCGCCGACCCGTACGCCGCCACTACCGTCACCACGATGCCGACCGCGTAGCCGAGCAGGATCGCCCACGGCGACACCGCGTACCGAACCGTCCCCACGATCGGCAGCACCCGCATCCCGAGCAGGCCCAGCCCGACCCCGAGGGCGACGCCGACGGTGGCGCCGACCACGCCCAGCACGACCGCCTCGGCCAGCACCGCCCGGCGCACCTGGGCCCGTCGCGCCCCGACCGCCCGCAGCAGCGCGAACTGGCGGGTGCGCTGGGTGACGAGCATGGTGAAGGTGTTGGCGATGACGAACACCCCGGCCATCAGGGCCACCGCCGCGAAGGTGAGCAGCGCCTTGCGGATGACGTCGGCGTCGCTGTCGGCGGACCGGGCCAGCTCCTCCCGCAGCTCGCCACCGGACCGGACCTCGTAGTCGGCACCCAGCTGCCCGCGTACGGCGGCGACGAGGGCGTCCTCGGCCGCGCCGGACACCTCCACCCGGTCGAAGCCGGGCACCGCGGCCGGGTCGTCGTCCTGGGAGCGCAGCAGCCGGGCGGCGGTGTCGCCGTCGTAGGCGACCGCCGGGTCGAACTCCCGGCCCGACGGGTGGTAGGCGAACAGGCCGACCACGGTCGCGGTGTCGTCGCGGCCCTCGGTCAGCAGGATCCTGGCCCGGCCGCCGACGCTGATCCCCGCCTCGGCCGCCGCCTGGTACTCCAGCGCGACCTCGCCGGCGCGCTGCGGTCCGCGACCGGCGGTGAGTTCGAACCGCTGCGAGCCGTCCCAGTCGGTGCCCGCCGTGCCCGGCCAGTACGTCGTGCCGAGCTTGCCGTCGGCGCCCACCAGCGCGGCGTAGCCGCTGCGTACGCCCTCGACCCGGCTCACCCCGGGCAGGGCCGCCAGCCGGGTGACGACCTCCGGCGCGATCCCGGGCCGCCGCGGGTCGGCGGCCCGGCGCTCCAGCTGTACCAGCGCGGAGACGTCGGTGCGCTGACCGCCGCCGCGCACGGTCGCCGCGGCCGAGTCCGACACCACCCAGGTGGCGACCACGAACCCCACCCCGAGCACGATCGCGGCCAGGGTCATCGCCACCCGGCCCAGGTGTGCGCGCAGGTCGCGCAGCATCGCCCGCAGCATCAGGCACCCGCCCCGACACCGGCGCGGCCGCGCGCGGCCGACTCCAGGCCCCGGACGCGGTCCAGCACCCGGTCGGCCGAGGGGTCGCGCAGCTCGTCGACGATCGCGCCGTCGGCGAGGAACAGCACGCGGTCGGCGTACCCGGCCGCGACCGGGTCGTGGGTGACCATGACCACGGTCTGGCCCAGCTCGTCGACACTGCGGCGCAGGAAGCCCAGCACCTCCGCCCCGGCCCGGGAGTCCAGCGCGCCGGTGGGTTCGTCGGCGAAGACCACATCCGGGCGGCTGACCAGCGCGCGGGCGCAGGCGACGCGCTGCTGCTGGCCCCCCGACAGCTGCGAGGGCCGGTGGTGCAGCCGGTCGCGCAGGCCCACCGCGTCCACGACCGTGTCGGCGAAGCCCAGGTCGGGCTTGCGGCCGGCCAGGTCCAGCGGCAGCGTGATGTTCTCCCACGCGGTCAGGGTCGGCAGCAGGTTGAACGCCTGGAACACGAAGCCCATCCGGTCGCGGCGCAGCGCGGTCAGCGCGTCGTCGCGCAGGCCGCTCAGCTCGACCCGGTCGGCGCTGCCGTGGCGGGCGCCGTGCAGCCACACCCGGCCCGAGGTCGGCGTGTCCAACCCGGCCAGGCAGTGCATCAGCGTCGACTTGCCCGACCCGGACGGGCCCATGATCGCGGTCAGTTCGCCGCGACCGAACGCCACCGTCACCGCGTCCAGCGCCGTGACCTGCGCGTCTCCTGTCCCGTACCGTTTGGTCAGGTCCTCCGCGCTCACCGCGGCCTCGAAACTCGTCATGGCGCACACGCTGCCGCCCCGACGCCGTCCCGCCGTCGGACGAGAGTCGATCACCGGCTACTACTTAAGTAGCGGGTCGCGGCGACGGAAGTAGCGCCCGGCCCGGCGGCGGGCGCGCCTACGCTCGACACGACAGGGCTCGGACGGAAGCGGGGACATGGAACGGGTCAGGGCAGAGGCGGCGGTGCCGGGTCTGCCGTCGTGGCTGCAACCCGGCAGGCTGCCGCGCCGGATCGGGCACTGGCTGTTCCCGCCCGCGCTCGGGTTCGCCGTGTTGCTGGGCTCCTTCGTCTCGCCGTTCCGGCCGGCGCCGTTCCTCTTCGACGGCCGCTACGAGACCGACTCCGCCTGGCTGGTCGCGGCGTGCGCGCTGGCCTGCGCCGCGAGCGCCACCCTGGTCCGGCGCTGGCGCTGGCCGCTGTTCGTCAGCTCGCTGGCGGCCTGGCTGGTCATGGCGATGGGCGCGGCGGTGTTCGTCGCCGCGTACTACGCGGGCGCGGGCCGGCCGGGGCGCCCGCTGCACCCGGGCCGGGCCTGGCCCTACTTCCTCGTCGCGTTCCCGGTGGTCGGCCTGTCGATCGGCTGGAGCGCGGTGCACAGCGACCTGCTCTACCAGGGCATGACCGGCGGCGTGATCTTCGGGGCCACCCTCACCGGCCTGTTCGGGGTCTCCATGTGCGTGGTGCTGCCGTTCCTGTTCGGGCTGTGGGTCCGGGCCCGCCGCCAGGTGCTGGCGCAGCTGCGGGAGCGGGCCGAACGGCTCGAACGCGAGCAGCACGAGCGCGCCGAGCACGCCCGCGCCGAGGAGCGCCGCCGCATCGCCCGCGAGATGCACGACGTGGTCGCGCACCGGGTCGCGCTGATGGTGCTGCACGCCGGAGCGCTGGAGGTGAGCACCGGCGACGCCCGTACCGCCGAGGAGGCCGGGCTGATCCGCACCACCGGCCGGGAGGCGATGCAGGAGCTGCGCGAGGTCCTCGGCATGCTGCGCGCCCCCGGCGGCGAGAGCGGCTCGCTGGAGCTGGCGCCGCAGCCGACGCTGGCCGACCTGGACCGCCTGCTGGAGTCCAGCCGCACAGCGGGCCTGCCGGTGCGCCGCGTCGACGCCGGGTACCCGCAGCGGGTGTCGCCGTCGGCCCAGCGCACCGCCTACCGGGTGGTGCAGGAGGGCCTGACCAACGTGGCCAAGCACGCCGGCTCGGTGCCGACCACCGTGACGCTGCGCCATGAGCCGCAGGAACTGGTGGTCACGGTCGAGAACGCCGCCCCGGCGCACCCCGCCCCGGCCCAGCCCGACAGCGGGCTGGGGCTGGTCGGACTCGCCGAGCGGGTGGCCCTGGCCGGCGGCAGCGTGCAGGCGCGCCCCCGGCTGGACGGCGGGTTCGTGCTGTGCGCCCGCATCCCCGCCGACCCGCCGGAGCCGGGCGCGGCAGCCGGGGCGACGGCATGATCCGGGTGCTGGTGGTCGACGACGAGGCGCTGGTCCGGTCCGGGCTGCGGCTGATCCTGGAGGCCGCCGGCGACATCGCCGTGGTCGCCGAGGCCCGCGACGGCGCCGAGGCGGTGGACGCGGCCCGGCGGCACCGCCCCGACGTGGTGCTGATGGACGTACGCATGCCCGGCACCGACGGCCTGGCCGGGGCCGCCGCCGTCGGCCGGCTGCCCGACCCGCCCCGCGTCATCATGCTGACCACGTTCGACCTCGACGAGTACGTGCACGCGGCGCTGCGCGCGGGCGCGGTCGGGTTCCTGCTCAAGGACACCCCGCCCCGCGACCTGGCCGAGGCGGTGCGCACCGTCGCGGCGGGCAACGCGATGCTGTCACCCACGGTCACCCGCCGGTTGATCAGTTCGTTCGCGCAGCGCGGCCCGTCCGTGACCGACCAGGCCCGCGCGCGGCTGGCGGTGCTCACCGACCGCGAACGCGACGTGGTACGGGCGGTGGCGCGCGGCCTGTCCAACGCGGAGATCGCCCGCGAGCTGGACATGGCCGAGGCCACCGTCAAGGCCCACGTCAGCCGGGCACTGGCCAAACTCGGCCTCGCCAACCGGGTCCAGGCCGCCATCCTCGTCCACGACGCCCGCCTGGACCCTGGCCCCGACCAGCGCTGATCCCCGCCCCGCGGCCAGCGCGGAGCCGCTCGGCATCCCGCGTTGTCCGCGGTGCCACGCGCCGGCCGTGCCAAGATGATCTGGCAGGCACTTCGCGGCGCCACACGCCCGGGGCCACCATGGGGGCGGATGCGGTCGTGAGGCGGAGCTGGGTATCGCCGGCCGGGGGCGACCGCGTCCTGGCCGGCTTCGCGCTCGGCTGCGTCGCGTGGCTGGCGGCCTTCGCCACCCTCACCTACGCCGCCGCGGACTCACCGAACCTGGCCAGGTTCGTCGGCGAGATCGTGTACCTGGTCCCGATGGTCGTCCTGGTCGGGCTGAGCCTGTGGGCTGCCAGATCGGCGACCGGCCGGCTGCGGACCGCGTGGCGGCTGCTGTTCGCGGCGAACCTGCTGTGGCTGGTCGGCGACGTCATCTGGGCCGTCCTGGTCTACACGGTGCCCGAAGGCCCGCCGATCCCGTCCCCGGCCGACGCCTGCTACCTGCTGCGCTACACGCTGACGATCACCGCCATCGTGCTCGGCGTCGGCCTCAAGGTGCGCAAGCTGCTCGACGCGCTGCTGGTGGCGGCCGCTGCGGCGGCGATCGGCTGGCAGCTCATCATCGCGCCGCTGGTGCCGCAGACCTGGAACGCCAGCGACTTCGTCACCTTCCTGTACCCGGTCTGCTCGGTGATCATCGTCAGCATGCTGGCCGCCCTGATGCTGGCCGGACCGAGCCGGGTGCCCTTCTCGATGGTGCTGGTCGGGGCCGCGTTCGGGGTCGCCGCGGTGCTGGACGCGGTCTACGCGTACACCACCGTGCTGAACCCGTACACCAGCTCCACCTGGCTGAACGTCGGGTGGCAGGTCGAGGTGCTGCTGCTGTGCGTGGCGGCGCTCGCGGCCGTACGCCACGTCGGCGAGGAGCGGCCGCCGGTCGCCGAGGTGTCGTTCCTGCCCGCGCTGGTCGCCGTGCTGATCGTCGGATGCCTGGCCCTGGGCGACCTGATCCTGGTCGGGCAGGTCAGCCGGGTGACCCTGTCGCTGGCCATGCTGCTGCTGGTCGGCCTGCTGATCCGCCAGATCGCCGCCGCCCGCGAGCGGGTCAGGCTCACCGAGCAGCTGCGGACCGCCGCGATCACCGACTCCCTGACCGGCCTGCACAACCGGCGCTTCTTCGAGGAGACGCTCGCCGCCGAGACGGCCGAGCACCGCGACGGCGACGCGCTGAGCCTCATCCTGCTGGACCTGGACCACTTCAAGGCCGTCAACGACACCCACGGCCACCTGGTCGGCGACGCGGTGCTGGCCGAGGTCGCGAGCCGGATCCGGCGCTGCCTGCGGGCCACGGACCTGGCCTGCCGGTACGGCGGGGAGGAGTTCGTCTGCCTGCTGCCCCGCACCGACGCACCCACCGCCCTGGACCTGGCCGAGCGCATCCGCACCGCCGTGCGCTCGGCCCCGGTGACCGTCGCCGGGGTCGCCGAACCGCTGACGCTCACCGCCTCGCTCGGGGTGGCCAGCGCCGAAGCAGGCGACGGCGAGCCGAAGCGCCGGGGCGAGGACCTGGTCGCCGAGGCCGACCGGGCGCTGTACCGGGCCAAGGCCCTGGGCCGGGACCGGGTGCTCGAATACGGCCCGTCGGACCAGATCGAGGCCGACCCGCCGTACGACCTCCCCCAGGGCCTGCTCTGGCTGGCCGACCAGGCGGACCGGGTGAACGGGCTGGGCACGCGCGGTGCGGCCGTGAGCCGGTGGGCGTGGCAGACCGCCGCCCGCCTCGACCTGGACCAGGCGGTCCGGCTGGCCACCGCCGCCGCGGCCCGGGTGCAGGGTCTCGGCGGCATCTGCCTCGACTGCGTACCGGCGGGGCCGGATCGGGCCGACTCCGCCTGCGGCCGACCCGCACGCGGTGCCCGCCTGCTCGCCGACCTGGCGCAGCGGCCGGACCTCGCCCCGCTGATCGCCGCGTGTCACGAGCGCTTCGACGGCACCGGGCACCCGCGCGGACTGGCCGGACCCGACATCCCCGTCGGCGCCCGTATCATCGCCGTCTGCGACGCCTGGTCGGCGGTGCGGCCCGGCGGCTCGCCGTCGGCGCCGGGCCTGGCCGCAGCCCGGCTGGCCCTGTCCGCCGACCGGGGCACCCGACTGGACCCCGAGGTCGTGGACGCTTTCCTGGCCCTGCTCGACGCGGGCGCGGTCTCGTGAGATCAGCTCAGGGCCGGCGGCCGTGCAGGCGGCGGTGCAGCGCGCGGATCGTCTCGGACAGCTCGGGCGCCGGTCCGTCGACGGCGACGCCCGGCGCGACCTGCTGGATCGGCAGCGGCCGCACCGGCCCCGGCGGCAGCCCCATCTCCTCGCGCCAGGCGGTCAGCTGCGCCGACGAGCTGGCGTAGACGATCCGGCCCAGACCCACCCAGGCGTGCGCGGCCGAGCACATCGGGCAGTGCTCGCCGGAGGTGTAGACGGTCGCGGCCGCCCGTGCGGCGGGCGTCAGGTGCTCGGCGGCCCAGCGGGCGATCTCGAACTCCGGATGCCGGGTGTCGTCACCGGAGGCGACATGGTTGTGGTCCTCGAACAGGACGGTGCCGTCCGCGGCCACCAGCACCGAGCCGAACGGCTCGTCGCCGACCGACAGCGCCAGCTCCGCCAACTCCACGCAGCGTCGCAGGTGCACCAGGTCCAGTTCGCTGATCACGACCGCCCCCCGCAGATCATCGGCCCGGGCCTGAGCGTACCGCGGTCAGCGGCTCTCACCGGGAATGCACCTGTCCGCACCTGGCACACGGCTGCGGCGGCCCGCTGGGCAGGCCGAGCTGGGTGAGCGTCCACGGGTCGGTGATCCTCTCGTCGTCGGCCAGCAGCAGGATCCTGGTCAGCAGGTGCGTGGTCGGGCGGTCGCCGCCGTCGACGGTGTCGTACAGCGCCGGATGCGGCGCGTCGCCGAACAGGTACGACACGTCGCTGGGCAGCCCACTGTCCCCGATCATCACCGTGTCGGTGCCCAGGTGCACCCGGTAGACCGCCCGCGACCCCGCCACCACGACGGTGTCGCCGTGCCGGGTGATGCGGTCCGCCCGGCCGCCGAGCACGGCGTCCAGCAGGTCGCCCCGGGCCCGCGCCCGGCCCTGCGCGTAGTCGCCGACGCTGCGGCGGCCCGCCCACGCGGCCAGGTCCAGCTCACGCATCGCCTCGGAGAACAGCCGCGGCGGCACCCGGTCGGCGGGCACGGCCGTGTCGCCGTCGCGGAACTCCAGCCGCAGGAACCCGAGGTCGCCGGCGGCCCAGTAGCCGGACGTGGCGGCGTGCAGCACGGCGGTGCCGCCACCGAACGCCTTGCTCGCGTACGGCCGCGCGCCGTCGTGCAGCGACCAGCCGCGCGTGGCCAGGTGCCGGGCCGCCGCACCGCCGCCGATGACCCGGCCGGTGAACCGGGTCGACTGCCCGGCCGCCTCCGGCGGCGTCGGCGCGTACCACTCCCGGAACAGCTGCGGCACGGGTTGGCGCAGCCGCTGCCGGACCGCTTCGGCCTGCCAGCGGCCCAGCAGTCCGGCGGCCGCCAGCGCGGCCGGGTGCGCCACCGCGACCGGCCCGGCGACGTCCACCTCGTCGAGCAGTCCGAACCGGCCGCCCGCGTCCTGCCACACCAGCCGGGGCAGCAGCGCGGCACCGGGCCCGGTGGCGCGCAGGCGCGCCAGCTCGGCCGGCGGCAGCGGCGCCCCCGACGCGATCAGGCCGCGCAGCCTGCCGCGCAGCCGCGCGGTGTGGCCGCGCAGCAGCTCGTGCTCCCCCTGCAGCGCCTCGTAACCCGGATCCTCGCGGACGGCCTTGGGCACCGTCTTCAGCACCCGCGTGTTCTTCGTCGCGACGATCGCCGGTTCGGCGCCGTCGAACCCGACCGCCGCGGTGTACGCCCCGACGACCAGCGGCGGCAGCACCGGCGTGGGCGAGTACGCCTCGCCTGCGGCGTCCAGCGCGGCGGCGTCGGCGTAGCCGCCGACCTGTGCCAGGTGCTCCAGTGCCACGTCGATCGCCGACGCGTGCTGGCGGCGCCGGTCGGGCGCACCGAACGCCATGCCGCGCCGGTGCAGCTCACGCAGCGCCGCCCAGCGGTCCAGCACCGACTCGCCGTCGGTCGGCGGCAGCATCCCGTACGCCGCGATGCCGGTCGGTGAATCCTTGCCCACCCTGGTCATGACCGGTCCCCGGCGCAGGCCCAGCGCCGCCGCCACCACGTCGTTCGGCACCAGCTTCAGCAGCCGGCGCGCGTTGGCGTCCCCGGCCTCGGCCGCCGCCGCCAGGATGGCCGCGCGGTCGTTGCGCACCAGCCTGCCCACCGCCTGGCCATGCTGGATCAGGTCCAGCAGGCGCTCGGCGCCCGCCATGCCCAGCAGCGGCAGCAGCGCCCGCGCGTCACCGGCCGCCAGGCGCAGCGTCAGTGCCCGCTCCTGCCGCTGCACCGGCTCCCGGCCCAGCAGCCCGACCAGCTCGGCCCGCTCGGCCGGGGTCAGTCCGGCCGCGCCGAGATGCCGGTCCATCCGCCAGTTGCCGGTGCCGTCCAGCCCGCGCAGCACGAACCGCAGCCCTCGCGGCGTAGGCGCCATCGGCACCCGGTCCCAGTCCACATCACGTACGGAGATCAGCTGCCACAACCGGTCGTCCCAGAACGGCCGGAACCGCTCGCCGGTCGCCGCGGCGACGATGGGCTGGCCGTAGCCGACCAGGTCGCGGGTCAGGTTCGCGAACCCGGTGGTGTGCGTGACCAGCTCGTCGTCGAGCGCGTCCGCCGCCTGCAGCGCGTCCAGCAGCAGCGCCCGCGACCCGTCGCGGATCCGGCCGAGCGGGGTGAACGCGATGACGCGCAGCAGCCTGACATCGCCGGCGTCCGCGGCAGGCCCGACGAGCGGATCCAGCCGCGCCTCGTAGGAGGTCTCCTCGCCCAGCAGGCGCTGCAGCGCCTGCTGGCGCGTCACGGTGGGCCAGGGGGCGTCGAGGACGTCGGCCGCGTCGGTCGGGTCGGTGAGCGGGAACGCCACGTCGTACAGCCGGTCGAGTTCCGCCTCGTCGGCTCTCAGCAGGCTGCTCGCCGCGGTGCCGCCGCGCAGCTGGCGCAGCATCTCCCCCGCCGTGCGCCGCATGGCGGGCAGGTCGTCGGCCTGGGCGGCTTTGCGCGCCAGCCGGATCAGCGCCATCATCGCCAGCGTGCCGACCGCCTGACCGTCCATGACGTCCTCCCAGCCGTCCGTGATCAACGGACCGACCCTAGAGGACGCCTGCGACAGCCGCCGTACGGGCGACTCGGGTCCGGTGATCAGTGCCAGGGCTCCGGTGACCGGCCGCGGGCGTCGTCGGCCGTGGCCAGCCGCGCACCGGCCCGCATGAACAGGACGCCCACCAGCGACAGGAAGCACACCAGCGCCACCACCGCCAGCACGCCGTGCCCCGTGAGCAGGCCCGCCGCCAGTACGGTCACCGCCACCACGGCCGCCAGGGCCAGGCTGCCGAACCCGTCGCCCCCGGCGCGCCGTGTCCGTCCGACGCGGGCCATCCTGCGCGCGAACCGCGGATCCTCGCGGATCGTGGCCTCCTCGATCGCCCGCAGCCGCCTGCTCTCGTACTCGCTCAGCGTCATGGCGCCCGTCCCATCGCCGACCCGCGCGGCGCCGACGGCGCCGCCTCGGTTCGGACCTACCCGCCCCGAACCACCCCAAACGTGATCGGCCGAGGCCACCGCCGGTCCTGGCGGCGGCCTCGGCCTGGTGGGATCCGTCGTAGCCGGAGGTTCAGCAGCCCAGCTGCTGGCGGGCCATGAACCGCAGCGACCCCACCGGCACCGAGTCACCGCAGGCGATCGTGCCCGCTTCGAAGTTGGCGAAGGTCGTGTACGGGAACGGATCGTTGATGAAGTCGATCGGGCTGGACGGGAAAGCCTCCACCCAGCCTCCGCGTGATCCCGGTGGCGCGAAGCACCGCCACAGCTGGAAACTGCCGGTCACCTTGCGGGTGCCCTTGTACAGGCCGTAGTAGCCGGGCTGGTTGAATGTCCACCTCATGCTGGTGGTCTCGGTCGTCGTGCTCGATGTCGAGGTCTGCACCGAGAAGCCGAGCGTCGTGCTGACCTTCACGAGACCGATGCTGAACGCCGCGGTGATGTTCGTGCTGGCGCCCACCGTGGTCGTCACGGTGTTCATGACCGACAGGGTCTCGGTGCGTTCGCCGGTCGTACCCGCGGTGATGTTGACGCTGATGAAGTGGGTGAGCGTCGGGCTGACCTCGGCCGAGCTGACGGTGGCCTCGATCTGGCCGTGATTGGCGGCCTTGCAGGGGATGCCTGCCGGGCCGGGCAGCGCGGCCGACGCGGGCGCGGCTTGGACCACCGTCGCGGCGACCGCCACGGCCACCGCGACGCCCGCGACCACCGCCCGACGGACCAGAGGGACTGCGTTCACAAGACCTCCATGTATGCCAGTACATCGATTGATGTGCCGCACACATTACCGGGCCGAGAAGCGCCGGCCGAACAGTCGACGCGGTACATACGTCGCCGCTCTGCCCCGCGCGCCCGGAACGGCGCACGGGGCAGAGCGTCATGACGGTGGGCCGATCAGCCGCGCCACCACTTCTGGTTGGCGCCGCCGGTGCACTCCCACAGCGACAGGGGCGTGCCGGTGCCGCCCCAGCCGGTGACGTCGACACACTTGTTGGCCTGCGGGTTCACCAGGTCACCGGCGCCGCTGAGGACGAACTGCTGGGCCGGGTTGCCGCTGCAGCCGACGATCTGGATCGCGGCACCGTTGGCGGTCGACCCCCAGGCCACGTCCATGCACAGGTTGTTGACGGTCCGGATCGTGCCGTCGCCGGGGAAGGTCCAGTTCTGCGCGTTGGTGCCGTTGCAGTCCCACAGCTGCAGCCGCTGGCCGTCGACGAAGTTCGAGTTCGGCACGTCGATGCACTTGTTCTGGTAGCCGATGATGCGGCTGCTGCCCCCGCCGGCGGTGGTCAGCGTCAGCCCGTAGGCGCCCAGGATCTCGTTGACCGGCTGGAAGAACGTGGTCCCGCCGGTCGAGCAGTTGCCCGAGCCGCCCGAGGTCACGCCCTGCGCCTGGTTGCCGCTCATCCAGGCGCCGCCGGAGTCGCCGCCCTCGGCGCAGGCCGTGGTCTGGGTCAGGCCGTACACCAGCGAGCCGGAGTAGTTGACCGTCACGTTCTTGGCCTGGATCGTGCCGCAGCGCCAGCCGGTGGTACGGCCGGAGCGGCAGATCGAGCTGCCGACCGCCGCCTCGGCGGACCCGGCGACGGTGACGCTGCCACCGGCGTAGTTGTTGACCCACGGGCGCGGGGTCCAGTTGGCGTTGGTGCGCACCCAGGCGTAGTCGTTGCCGGGGAAGGACGAACCCGCGAAGGTGCCCTGGCTGACGTTGTTGTAGCCGAGGGTCGGGCTGCCCGCGCCACCGCAGTGCCCGGCGGTGACGAAGCCGCCGTTGTTGACCGAGAAGCCGATCGAGCACAGAGTGTTGCCGTTGATGACGTACTGGTCGCCGCCGCGGATGTCGTACAGCGGCCGAGGTGCCTGCGCCCCGGTGACCACGCGCACGGCCGACGGGTCGACCTTGCTCGCGCCGATCAGCTTGGCGGCGGTGGCGGTGTCGGGTGCGGAGACCACGACGCTGTTGGTGACGGCGTCGACGTACCAGCCGTAGGCGCCGGTGCGGGCCAGGGCCGCGCGGTCCAGCGCGTTCTTGGCTTCGGTCAGCTGCTTCTCGCTGCGCGCGACGACCGCGGGGACGGCACCTGCGGCCCGGACCAGGTCCGCGTCGCGGCTGGACAGCACGCCGACGGTGAGGCGGCTGTCGGCGGTGGAGTACCAGGCTCCGGCGAAGCGGTCGCCGAGGCCCACCCGCAGCCGCTGCTCGGTGCTGGCGGCCGCGGCTTCGTGGGCCAGGCGCAGGCGCGCCTGGGTCTCGGTCAGCGCGAGGTCGCGGCGCAGCGCCTGGTCCATGGTGGTCGCGGTCGCAGACGACGGGGGTACGGGCACAGGGACGGCCGCCGCGGGGGCGGGAATGGCCAGCGCAGCGGCGAGCACCGCGGCGCCGGTCAGGGCGGGGAGTCTCACGTCGATCCTCTTTCAGGGACGGGAACGATGCGTGAGAGCGCTCTCTGAAGAGACTTTACAGTTACCCGATATGAAGTCAATAGATTTCGATTAACTGGCAGCGCCGTGACTGTGCGACGAGTCAGACAGCGCTGCCAGGAACCGACTTGAGCAGCGGCGACGCCTCAGTGAGGTAACCGCCGCGCCCGCCGCGCAGGGCGCTCGCCGCCAGCCGGATCAGATCGATGTTCACTCCGGCGGCCCCGCTCGGATCGTGCACCTTGAGCTTCACGTCCAGGCTCACCGCCGTCCCGCCCCAGCCCTGCGCCTCGATGTTGAGATGGGCCACCTTGTGCGAACCCAGGTGCGGCAGGTACCCCAGCGGCGCCAGCTCCACCCGGCCCGCCCCCGACAGCGCGTTCAGTTTGGACTGCTTCTTGGTGTTCGGGTTCTCGACCAGGTTCCGGAAGTCCTCAGTGCCGCCCAGGTTGACCTGGTACGAGCTGACCAGGGTCATACCGCGCTCGGCGAGCAGCCGCAGCAGCGCGTCGTGCACCACCGAGGTGCCGAACTGGCTCGCCAGGTCGTCACCGACCAGCGGCAGCCCGGCCGCCTCGAAGCGGGCCAGCGACTCGGGATCGCGGGCGACGGGGTCGGCCGTGGTGTTGATGAACGCGACCCCGGCCCTGCGGGCCGCCTCGGCGTAGGCCAGAGCCGTCCGCGGCCGACCGCTCGGAGCCGCGTACAGCAGCACCTCCGCACCCGCCAGCGCCGCCGCCACCCGATCCACCTCGGACTCGTCCACGAGCCCCCTCGTAACCGGGACACCTGCCGGCGGGAGGTCGCAGTCCAGGCGCGGGAAGTTGTTGGGCGGCAGGAAGACGGCCTCGGTCAGGTCCTTGCCGAGCTTCTCCTCGGACGTCGCGAAGGCCGCCACGAAGTCGATGTCACCGACCCCCAGGCCGTCGATCACCGGCTTGCGGATGCCGACCAGGTTGCCGGTCTGGCGGTACAGGGCGATCCCCTGCACCAGCGCCGACGTGTTGTTCCCGACTCCCGCGACCGCGACCCGCACCCGTTCGATCATGAACTGGAGGGTACGTGAGCCCAATCAGGCGGCTCGCTGCCAGACCCCGCCCGCACCGGCTCGCCGCAATACATCGAAGCCGTCAGCATCCGGGATGCTGCTTGGACGCCCATACCGCGACATGTCCCGCGGCGTAGACGACCATGTTGCCGTCATCCTGCACCTGGAGCACCGAGTACGGATGTCCGGCCGTGCCCGTGGCGTAGTAGGGCTGTGAGTCGCGGACGACGAAGTTGCCGTCGCTCTGCATGATGGCGAAGGCACCGTCGTGCCCGGCAGTGCAGGATGACCAGATCGGGGTCGGCCACTGGTAGAGCACGAGGTTGCCGTCGTACTGCATGATCAATGTGTATCTGCCGTTGGTCGACAGGAGCTTCTCTCCTGGCGACAGCCGCTCGCCTGATTGCAGTTGGAATGACGGCGGCGGGGGTGGTGGCGGCGGCGGTGGCGCGGCTGTGGTGGTCACCGGGCCGGGTGTCTGCTGGGTGGCCGGTTTGGCGGAGGCCGCCCTGGACGGAGTGCCCGCCGTCGGAACTGTTCCGCTGCCGGGCACGGTGATGACGACGGTGGTCGTGGTGGCCGGAGGCGCGGTGGTGCTCCCGCTCGGATCCGCCACCGACGAGCCCTGGCCGGCCTGCGGTGACATCTCAGGCAGGACCGGAGCCGCCGACGCGGGCGACCCGATGGCGGATGGCCCGGCGACCGGAGTGTCGCCGCCCGCGGCAGCACCGATGGCGACACCAGCGCCCGCGAGCGCGATCACCGCGCTGAGCGATGCGACGAGAACACCCTTGCGCCGGGGTCGTGCGGGCGGCGGCGCGGACATCGGTTCAGCCAGCCGCAGCGGCCGGGCGGTGGTCAACGCGACGGCGTCAGCGTATGTGGTGAAAGGGATGTCCGGCGCCGCTGTCACCGGACCGGGCGGTGGCGTGACCGGCAGGCCCAGCGACCGCTGCGCCGCGCGCAGGTGCCGCGCCAGGTCATTCATCGTGGCCAGGCGCAGAGTTCGGTCGACCGCCATACCCGCCCGCAGCACGTCCTGGACTGGGACTGGAACAGCCGGCGGAATGGAGTCCGGCCCCAGTCCTGAACCGACTCGCTTGACGAACGCCATCAGCCCCTCGCCAGGCTGTACGGCGAACGGCGGTGCGCCGGTCAGCATCTCGAAGAGGGCCGCCGTGAGCGACCAGACGTCCGAGGCGACCGAGGCACGGCCGTCGCTGAGCACCTCGGGTGCGGCATAGGGCTGCGTGAACTGAGCCACCGTGACCGAGCGGCGGGTATCGAGGTGGGTGGAGACACCGAAGTCGCTCAACATCGGCCGACCGGTGTCGTCGAGGAGGATGTTGGAGGGCTTGATGTCACCGTGCAGCACCGGTGAGGGCAGCGAATGTGCCCATGCCAGAGTGTCGGCGACCGTGACGGCCAGGTCCAGTGCCCGTTCCGTGCCGAGACCGCCTGCCGCACGTTCCTTGATCAGATCCCCGACCGTGCCGTGCGCCAAATCCATGGCCAGCCATGGCTGGCCGGCTGCGGTGATTCCGGCGGCCCGTAGCGCCACGACACCCGGATGCGCACTGAGCATCGCGGCCACGCGGCTCTCGCCCCGGAAGGGCTCGGCGCCCCGGGTCGGATCCTCAAGAGGGTGAAGGAAGAGCTTGACGGCCACCTCGAGCCCGGTGGCGTCTTCAACACAGCGGAACACCCGGGCCCAACCGCCTGCACGGATGAATTCCGGGTTGCTGTAACCCTGAGGGAAATCGTGCACCGTCATGGCTTCTGCGTCCCCCGGAGTCGGTGACCTCGATGCTGCTGGTGCAACCTACCAAGGAGTGTCCGCGCCGGGGGGCCAGAAAACCCTGGCGCGACGGCCGATGGGAGCTGGCATGATCGCCGCTGGTGAATGTCCGGGCAGCTTCCGGTCCACTGAAGAGCGACAGCCGATCGTGGCCGACACTCCAGACCCACCTCCGACACCGGATCGGACGGTTGGGGGACGCTGGCCCGCCGACTGACGCATAACCTGGGGTGACCAAGTCGCACCCGATCGTGAGGAGCCAGTATGCCGGGCACTGTGTTCGACACTGCCGAGATCGAAAATCACGCGTCAGCGACGCGCCAGCGAGCCGACGAACTCCAGCAGGCGATCACCGCGCTGCGCGCGGCCGCCAACCAGCTCGCCAACGCGTGGACGGGACCTGCGGCGTCGTCGTTCCAGACCACTCGCGAGCAGTGGGAGCGATCGGTGGTGCCGTTGCAGGAGAGCCTGGCCGCGATGAGCGCCGCACTGGGCGGTGCCGCCAGGGCCTACGAGTCGGCCGAGGGGTCCATCACCAAGTCGTTCGGCGGCTGAGCGGGCGTGCGCGGCAGCTTCGATCCGCAACTAATCGGCGATGCCGCGACGCGACTGACCGATGCGGCGGCCGGCCTGGAGGACCTGACCGCTCGGCTGGGGTCGCTGCCGCACGGTGCGATGCCGCATCCAGTCGACGATCGCCTGGGCAGTCTCAAGTCCCACGGCCGCGACATGATCAAGGACATCGGCGGCCAGGCTGCGGCACTCGCCGCCAGGATGCGTGAAGTGTCGGGCTGCTATGCCGACGTGGAGAACTCGATAGTCGCGTCTTTCCGGGTGGCAGAGTGAACCTCAGAGTCAGGCGGGTCTCGGCGTACCTGCACGGTGGAGATCCAGCCCCTGGCGATGTCGCCCAGATCGGTGCGGTGATCGGCGTACTGCGCACGACCACCGACGAGGTCGGTGACGCGCTGGCGGTGCTGGACGCCATCGGGCACGACGTGGCGCTGTGGACCGGCAGATCGGCTGACGCCTTCCGGACCACTGTCGGTGAACTACGGCCCCGCCTGGTCGCCGCGCAGCTCGCCTACGAAGGCGCGGCCGACGCGCTCCACGGCTGGCTGCGCAGACTCCAGCACAGTCAGGACGATGCGGTGCGGGTCGCGGCCGCCGCCGACGACGCGGGTGCGCAGCTGCCGCAGGAGCAAGCGGTCATGCATGCGCTCGGCACCACCGCACCCGGACTGGTTCCGCTGCAGCACCGGCGTGATGTCATCGCCCAGCAGGCCACCCGGGACGCCCGCGAGTGCGCCGACCGGCTTGCCGAGTCGATCGCAGCGGTCAAGAAGTACGAGCACAGCATGTGGCACCACCTGGTAGACCATATCGCCGAGCTCAAAGAGATCATTCAGAAGATCGAGCCCTGGCTGGCCGGCGCCACCCTCATCGCTCTCGCGATACCCGTGGTAGGCGAAGTGATCGGACCGGTCCTGGCCGCGGTCACCATCGGAGTCGCGATCGTCAGTGAGATCTGCTCGGTCGTGTTGCTGATCGACGGCCGGGAGACTCTGGGCGAGTTCGCGACCGACACCTTCTGGAACGCGATCACGCTCGCCGCGCCCGGTGCCAAGGTCATAAGTGGAAGCGCCCGCGCCGCGTCGGCGCTCAACGCCGGTTCGAAGGCCGCACGCGGAGGTGCGGTCGAGGCGACGAGAATCGCCGGTGCGATGCCCGCGGACTCGGCGGCGGCCCGCACCTTCACACAGGCAGCGGGCACAGACGCCCACAACGCCCGCGAGTTCGCCAAGAACGCGGCGGCGGCCGACGCCGACAAACATGTGCCGCAGGCCACGCGCAAAGCCGTAGACGATCTTCTGCACCCCAGGCAGGCCCACGCCGAGCAGAAGCACTTGGACGAAGTGATCGATCACGCCCAGCGGTATGACAAGCTGCCTACGATCGACCGCTGGCTGCCTCCCGGCGACGAAACGCGCGTCCTCGTCGGAGACGGCGTCACCGCTTTGGACAAATACCATACGGTCGACCAGTCCCTCGATATTCCTGAGACCGTGACCGGCGAGGATCGGCAGGCGAAGCCGTGAACGACTGGACCCGCGTCACCGTCGCCAGTGGTCAGGAACTGGCCTTCGAGCTCGCCCTGCCCCCGGGCTGGTGGTCGATCCGCCCAGCGCACTACCAGGATGACCTGGCCGCCGCTGTCGGCGCCGCGGGCGACCTGCCCGCTGGCAGCCAGGCCGCAGCGGAGTTGGAAGCCGAACTCGGCCGACTCGCCCGGGTATCGGCGACCGCGGGAGCACTGCTGCTGGCCGGCGGGGCCGCTTACGATCCACGGTCTTCGAAGTTCGTGACGGCGTCGCTCTCACTGCTGCCCTACGCGTCATATGCCGCAGTCGACCGCAGCGACCACGAGGCCGGACCGGTGGTGGAGTTGAACCTGACCACCGGCACGGCGCTGCGATACCTGTGGCTCAGTGCGCCCGTCATCGCGATCGGGCGGATCGTGCTGCTGTCAGCCGATTACGTCCTCGCGGCCGATCTGCACCCCTCCTGGGTGCTCAGCTTCGACACACCGGCCCTGGACCAGAGGGCCCACCTGGTCCAGGTGTTCGACGCGATCGCCGCCGGGGTGCGGATGCACCGGGCCGCCGCTGACGTCGCCGGGGCGTTCAGCTGACCGTCGAAGCTCGCACCTGGCCGATGATGTCGCGCAACCGCTCCACGGTCGCCGGAGCCTCCCCGGCGATCGCGTTCGCCTGTTCGAGCAGCTGGCCCAGCCCAGGCGCGATTCGGCGCAGACCGGTCACATCGGCAGCGTCGGCCAGCGGCACCTGGACCGGTGCCGTTCCGGACCGGCTGACCACGACCGCGCGTCCCGGCGCCGTACTGCCGACATAGGCCGGCGGGATCCGTAGGATCGAACCGAACAACTGCGGCCGAGCGGTCCTGGGTGCCAGGACCATTCCGGCGCCGCTGCGCCCGACCTCGCCGAGCAGTGTCCCGGGCGCTGGGTGGGCAAGGTCGTCGATGGCGGCGGCGACCACGATCGCCGACCACGGCTCCTGTCCGTGGACGAGCACCTCCCGCAGGGGCGCCTCCGCCTCGGTGCGGGCGAGTTGCTCGGCGTCGTCCACGAGCACGACATACGGCGGCTCGACCGCGGCCAGGGCGAGTTGGATCATCCGCCGGGTCGGCGGCTGGGGGGACAGCACCACCGCGACGTCCTTGAGCGCGCGCAGTGGCGAGGCACGGTTCGGTGTGATGGCCACGACCGGAATGCCGCGTTCGACCAGGTCGATACCCATTGCCAACAGGGCGTTGCTGCGTCCGCTGCGCCGCTCCCCCGTGACGTAGACGGCAGGCCCTTCAGCTTCGATGTCGACGCCGAGCAGCGCCAGGTGGTCCCCGCCGACCCCCAACGGCAGCCAGCGTTCGCTGGCTGCCGTCGTTCGCGGGAGCCGTCGGGCCTCAGCCACGCTGATGCTGTGCGGCAGCGGATCCACCCGCCACGGCGTGTGGCCGGGCACGGCCGTTGCGGTGGCCGCAAGCGCGCGCAGTGAGGCCGCTTGCGCGGCCGGGTGTGCATCGACGCCCACGACCGCGACCTGGACAGCACGGTACGGCGCGTTTAGGTACACCGCTCGGCCGGGGCCTGCCTCACTGGGAATCGCCGTCGCCGGCATGCCGAGCCAGCGGTAGTCGTCCGGTTCGAACGGTAGGGCCAGCCGATCCTGTGCCGATTCGGCGAACGCGCGGGTCTGGGTCGAAGTCAGCAGCGACGACCCGCCCGTCACCGCGATGTGGACGCCTGCCGCCGGTCCCCGCCGGAAGAGATTGACCAGTCGGCCGAGCAGGGCGCCGTTGTCGACCTCGCCGTAGGTCTGCGCCCAGGTCTCCCAGTCGTCGATCAGCAGCAGAACACGGCGGCCCACCGGCGTTCCGGCCGGGCTCCTGCCCTGGTCTGTCACCAGACGGTCCAACTGGTCGAGTAGTCGGGCACCGCGTTCGATCTCATGCTGGGTGACCACCGCGCCGCAGTGCGGCAGCGAGGCCAGATCACCCAATGTGCCGCCGCAGTCCATGACGTAGAGGCTGATCCGGTGTGTGCCGTATCGGGCAGCCGACGCGGCGAGGGTGCGCAGCAGAGTGCTGCGGCCGGATCTCGGGCGTCCGGCGGCGAGCAGATGCGTGCCTGTGCTGATGTTCCAGGATGCCGCCGGCTGCGCCCGCAGCTCCGGCTGGTCCTCCTGGCCGTAGCAGAGGATCAGGTCGTCGGTCGGCTCGGACGTGTCCGGCAACTGCGCCAACGGCACCAGCGTCGGCAGATCCGGCAGCCAGGGCGGCGGGACGGGACGTACTCCGCCGGACTTCGCCGCCTCCTGGACCGCGCGGACGATGACCTCGATGTCTGCGACACTCGCGGTCCCGACCTCCGACGGCGGATGCCCCAAGCGGACGAACGGCACCTCCAGCAGGGACACCCCGGCTCCCGGTCGCCGACGGGTGGCTCCGCCGACGAACGCGGCCTGGAACGGCACCAGGTCTCCGTCATCGCCCCGGCGCAGATAGCCACGTCCGCTGCCAGCCAGGTGCTGGGCGTCACCGACGCCGATGACGTCCTGAGAATGGTCGGCGTCGAGACGGAAGGCGACCTTGAGGTTGACGTTGGGACGCATCTGCGGCGGGATGACCCCGCGTGGAGCCTGGGTGCCGATGACCAGGTGCACCCCCAGCGACCTGCCGACGGTGGCGATGTTCACGAGCCCGTCCAGGACTTCACTGGCCACGCCCTCCTTGAGCATCGCGAACTCGTCGATGACGACGAACATCCGCGGCAGCCGGGTAGGGCTGCCGGCGGGCAGGTCACCCCGATCTGCGAGCTCGTGGTATCGGGTGAGCGAAGCCGCTCCTGCGGCGGCCAGGTAGCGCTGGCGACGCTGGAGGTCGCCCCGAAGCGAGTCGAGAGCCCGCATGACGGCGTGGCCGTCCAGATTGCTGATGCTGCCGAGGATGTGCGGCAGGCCGTCGAACGGCGCGAATGCGGCTCCGCCTTTGAAGTCGACGAGGATGAAGCCGAGTTCGTCGGGTCGGTTGGCGATGGCCAGACTCGCCACGATCGTCTGCAGCATCGCCGACTTGCCGGAGCCGGTGGCGCCCGCGACCAGGGCGTGCGGGCCGTTGCTCAGCAGATCGACGTGCAGCGGCCCGGCGGCCGTCTGCCCCACCACCACCCGGGTCTGCCGGGGGGTGCGCTGCCAGTTGCGTTCGAGGGCAGCGGGCTCCAGCGCGGCCGGGGTCAGCTGGTCGATCAGCGACACGCGGGTGGGCAGGCCCGAGGCGCCGGTGGCCAACTGCGGATCGTGCAGGGGGGCCAGGTCACGTGCGACGCGCGTCGCCACGGCCGGGCTGATCTGGTCGACGAGAACACCGTGCAGCTCCGCCTGACCGGCACGGCGGACGATGGCGAGCGCATCATCGGCGAACGACACCTCCACCGGGCATCGGCTCGGCAGCTGTCCGACCGCGATGACGGCAACGCCCAGGTCCGGTCCCTTGGATACGATTTCGCTGAGCTTCACCGAGTCGTGCGATGACAGATCGTCCACGACCACCAACCACTGCGGCCGGTGCGGTCGCGGGTCAGTCGACCCACCCGGGCGCGCCCCGGACATCGCCCGCTGCGCCACCAGGTCGGCGATCCGGTCGACCAGCACGGTGAGACTTGCTTCGTCGGCGCCCACATCGGCGAGGGCCGCCGAGCCGACCCGCAGGTGCGGCAGCCAGCGGGTCCAGTCCCACCCCGCTGCCGCATCGGGATCGCCCGGGCGGCTGAGCACCGCCACGCGGAGATCCGACGGCCCGCTCTGTACTACGGCCTGTGTGACCAGCCACCTGGCCAGTGCCCTGGCGGCCGCCCGGGAGCCGGTGATGCCCACTGTGCCGACGGCAGCCAGGTCGACTGTCAGCGGCACGTCGGACAGCGGGTGGTGGACCCGGCTTCCGTCGGGCTGATGAATCGTGAGGTCGCTGGGGAGGTCGGCCAGGCCGATCCGTACGCGCAGAAAGTCAGGGTCGGCGAGTTGCCGCTGCCACAGCGGCGCTGCGGGCGTCGCGGCGACGGACACGACCTCCGCCGGGTCGCTGGCCTCCCGCAGGCGCCGTGACCGCTCCTGCTGCGCCGTCGTCAGCACCTCCGCCTGGTGCGCGACGACCGCGGCGGCGTGATCCCGCTGCGCTCGGCGCAGTCCTCTCCCGTGCTTGACCCGGGTGTACAAGCCGCCCAGCGCACCTCCGGCGATGCTGATCCCGGACAGCAACAGGAACGCGGCGTTGTCGTAGACGAGGTATGCGGCGAAACCACCGAGCAGGCCGGTCACAGCCATGGCGCCGATCGCCATCGGGGTTCGCGCCGAACCGTCGAACGGCTTCGGCGCCGACAGGACGGTCGTCACCGCGGGCTCCGGGAATCGGGGCTGGCGGTCCAGCCGGAGCGTGCCGTCCCGCAGGTCTACCAGCCGTGCGGCCGGATGACTGTTCAGGGCGGCGTCGTGCAGGACAAGCCGGTGGTCGCCGATCTGCACCCTGAGCCCAGGTGCCAGGTCGACCGGGCCGACGATCTTCTGCCCGTCGACCGCCGTCCCGTTGGCGGAGCCCACATCGCTGAGTCGGACTCCGCTCGGCCCGCACAAGAGTTCGGCATGGCGACGGCTGACCGCCGTCCCACTCAGCCGGATGTCGCATTCCGGGCCGCGGCCGATCGACAGCGTGCCCTCCTGCGGAAGGGGAATGATCGAACCTGCGTCGATTCCTCCGGTGACCCGCAGCTGCCTGCGTGCGGTCGCGCGGGGTCGGCCGGTCGGGGCGTCCTCACCGACCACCTGGACGACCACGCCCGGGCGGATTCCGGCCGCGATCAGATCCGACGAGGAGTCGAGCATGCCTCGCGCCGTAGCGAGACGCACCGCCCCGCGCAGCCCGACGTGCCTGGCGACGGCGTCCTCGAGATCACTGACCCTGGACTCGGGTGTCGCCTGCATATGCAGGTCACGGCTGTCACCGCCGACGGCGACGGTCAGCGGAATCCACATAGCGCCCAACTTCACTCCGGCCAGCACGACAGATCGATCCTCACCGTCGACATTGGCCGCGTGCGGCAGGATCCGCCTCCGCCGTTACGCCAGTGTTTTCTACCTTCACGGCGTCGCAACGATTGATAGATTGCGCCATGGACGGGCGCCGATCGGGGCAGGCCGCGCCACCTCGCACCGGAAGCCGCCGACGTCGGAGGATGCAAGCCGTGACGGGTGACATCAACGATCTACCGCCAGGCTACCGCCAGCCCGAGCACATCGGTTCAGGTGGATGGGCCGAGGTCTACCGCTGCGTCGACCAGTCCGACGGCAGCCTTGTCGCGGTCAAGCTGTTCCACCAGCGCCTCAGCGACCCGGCAGCCGGCGCCGAGGGCTTCCGGCAGGAGTGCCGCACTGCCGCCATGCTCAGCAGGCATCCCGGAGTGATCGGAGTGCGAGCCGCCGGAGTGACCGCCTCAGCACGGCCCTGGCTCGCGATGGAGCTGGCCGCCGGCGGCACCTTGGCGGACCTGATCAAACACTCAGGTGGTGCGCTCGGTGTGAAGCACGCCATCGACCTCACCGTACGCCTTGCCGACACGATGGCGTGGGCGCATTCCCTGCCGTCTCCGGTGGTCCACGGCGACCTCAAACCCGCGAACGTGCTGCTCGACGACAGCGGTAGACCCTTGGTAAGCGACTTCGGGGTATCCGGCCAGCTCGGGAGCCGCCAGTCGATCACCCTCGCCCAGTTCACGCAGACTCACGCGGCCCCGGAGGTGCTCCGTGACGGTCGTGCGTCCCCCTCCTCCGACATCTGGGCGCTGGCCGCCATGCTCTTCGAAATGCTCGCCGGGGTTTCGCCGTTCGTCCCCAAGCCCGGTGAGGGACCGGGCGCCTTCATCGACCGGGTCTGCAGCGGACTGCCCGCAGACGCCATCCCTGCGAGCGTCCCTGACGCTCTCGCCGCCGTCATCCGGGCCGGGCTCGTTGTGGACCGCGCCGGGCGGACGGCCACCATGTCCGCGATGGCAACGGAGCTCAGAGCAGCCCAGTCGGCCCTCGGACACGCACCCACGCGCCAGGAGCAGCAGCTGAAGGCCGGTAGGGAGCTGCCCTTCACCACCTACACCGAGGCGCTGGCACGGACCACGGCACGGCCGCTCAATCTGGATCCTGCTGGCAAACCTGATGCGCCACGGCGCGGGTCACGCTCGCTGACGATCAAGATCGGCGCTGTCACCGCGATCGCCGTCGTCGCGGGCGCCGGCATGGCCTTCGCGAACTACGCCTCCGACAACACAGCTGTACCCGCCGGCCAGGGCATAGATGCCGCGCGGGTTGCGGCGCCCACCCAGTCGGTGCCGAAGCGCAGCGGCACCTCGACCGCCCCGTCCAGTGCGGCCAGTCCAACCGGTCCGTCGAATCCGCAGGCGAACACCAGCCCCAGCCCACGAGTCGTCGTCGTCGAACCGCCACCGCCATGGTGCGCGCGTGACACCGTGGACGGCGTGCTCGGAACGGTTCGACGCTACTACGCCTCCGGGGCGAAGTCCTGGACCTTCGAACTCGGTTGGCCCGCCGACGCGGACTACCCGAATTTCCGCACACCTGGTGGCCTGTTCCTCCGTACCAATCGCCACAGCGACAGCCCGACCGGCAGCATCAGTCCGCCTTACTCGGCGATGACCTACGTACAGGGGCTGCCGCCGGGTGACGACGTCAATTGGCAGGAGATCTCCGCCACTGATCCAGGCAACCAGTACAGCTTCCAGAGCCTCAACCCGTCGGTTGACGTGACTTCGGCCCTGGAAGCACTCCGGTCGCTGCGAACGACGTGGTGGTCTCAGCGGAATGCACCGCAGTGCTGACCTGACCTCCCGTGATCTGAGCGCTCCAGGAGTCAGAGCCAGGGGCTGCGTGTGCCGGCGACACCTCCGCAGGTCGCCGTGACCCATCCGCTCGCCACGCCGAAGTAGTTGGGCGTCTGGCTCGGACCGGCGTTGCCGTTGCCGTCCGTGGTGAAGTTCCGGGTGATGAACCCGTCACTGCCCAGGCTGGAGTTGAACGAGCATGAATACGACGTGTTGGACGCGAAGTTGCGCAGTTCCACCGTGATGTAGCGGCAGGCGGACGATGAGCAGCCCGGCTGCCCCTGCGCGCTGCTGCCCGGACTGACGTTCACCCACGAACCGGAGGTGGTGGCGTTCGCCGAGGTGGTGCCGCTCTCCTGGCCCGCCTGATCGAAGGCGCGCACCTGGATGGAGTGACCCTGGTTGGGTCCGTTGCCCACGATCCGGCTTCCGTTGCCCACCCCGACGTTCTCCCACCCACCGCCGTCGACCCTGATCTCCAACCTCGACAGCGGCCGCCCATTGGTTCCCGGCGCACTCCACGACAGCTGGATCTGGCGGTCACCCGACTTGGACGCGCCGCTGCCCGGGTTGGGCACCGGCCCATACGGTTGACCTGCGCGGGAACCGGACCAGGCGGCGCATTGGCTGGCGCAGGCCCGTACTCGGACCGAGTACGTCGTTCCGTTGGTCAGGCCCTGTATCTGGCCCGAGGTCGCGGTGGAAGTCAGGTCGGGCGTGGCGTCGCCGGTGTACTCGAGTTCGTAGCGCTGAATCGCCGCCGTGCTCGCCGGCGGGGTGATGGAGAACGCGAGCTTGCCGTTCAATCCGGCGACTCCGCTGGAGTCCGCGATCGAGAACGTCGAGATCACCCCCGGGACCGCCGGTGCGGGCGGCGGCACGTTCGCGGCCGGCCCGGCACTCGTACGGGCGACGGTCGGCGTGGTCGGTACGCCACCGGTCGAAGGTGCGATGCTCGGCACCGTCGCGCTTGGCTGGGGCGGTGCGGTGGCCGTAGCGGTCGCGCTGGTCGCCGGTGTCGCGGTCGCGCCGAGGCTCCGTGGGGGCTCAGCCTCATCGCCGCCGACCGCAAAGGCGAACCCGGCACCGGCTAGAAGCAGGCCGACGGCGGCTATGGAGGCGACAACGAGCACCGGTCGACGGCTGCGCGGAGGCCTCGGGGCTGCGGGCGCGGGCCTGTCGAGCTTGAGCGGGGCGTGAGTCGTGACCGCCAGCGCCTCGGCGTAAGTGATGAACCGCGGATCGGCCGGGCGGGAAGCCGGGGCGGGCCACCCTGGCGTGACCGGCAGCGACAGCGCCTCCTGCGCACTCCGCAGCATCCACGCGAACTCGGCCATGCTCGACGTGCGTGCGGCACGGTCGGCCGTCAACCCACCCCTGAGGACATCCGCGACCTGCTCCGGCACAGACGCGGGTATCGCGTCGGCCGGCAGCCCGGCCTGAACCCGGTTCGCGAACGCGACGACACCCTCGGCCTCGCGGAGCATGAACGGCGGATTGCCGGTCAGCATCTCGAACAGCGTCGCCGCCAGGGACCAGACGTCCGCGACGGGGGTGGCCCTGCCCTCGACCAGCACCTCTGGCGCGGCATGGGTCTGGGCGAGCTGGTGGACGGTGACCGAGCGACTGCCCCGGGTGAACCTGGCTGCCCCGAAGTCGGTCAGGCGCGGCCGGTCCGCGGCGTCGATCAGGATGTTGGCGGGCTTGATGTCGCCGTGGATGACGGGCGTCGCCAGCGAATGCGCCCAGGCCAGCGTGTCGGCGATGCTCACCGCGTAGCACATTGCGATGTCGAGGGGAAGACTGCCGACCGAGGCGATGAGACCAGCCACACTGCCCCTGCTGGCGAACTCCAGTGCCAGCCAGGGCCGCTGGGCGACGGTCACGCCGCCCTCGTGGAGGCCGATCGTCCCCGGATGCGCGCTCAGAGCCGCAGCGACCGCAAACTCCCGCCGAAAATCGCGATCATCGGTCGGATCCGCGAGACGATCCCGGAACAGTTTCAACGCTACCCGGTTGCCTGTCCGATCGGTACAGCGATAGACATCCGCCCACCCGCCGTGACCGATGTTAATCGGCTCCATATAGCCGGGCGGCATCTCGTTTTCGAAACCTGTCACGTGTCCACACTCCCGGCGCGACTCTACCAACCGGCCGTGCGGCGATGGAGACGGTAAAAGTCACCAAACGGCTATGGTGCACTGGCCCATAACGGTACATCGATCCTGCGGTCTCCACCGCCTCGCGCCTCAGTCGTCGACATGCCTGGCCGCATCGAATTCAATGGCGATCTGGGCGAGTCGTTCGAGATCGGAGGCTTGGAGACTGTTCCTGGCCAGGGCTGAAGCGGCCGCTTCGATGGCCTCCGCCGTCCGGGCGCCGAACTCGACGTCCGCGAGTTCTCGGTGCATGAGCTCACACAGGCCGGCCACGATCTCCTGACGCGTCGGCGGAGCGCCAGAGGCGCCACGCTCCGTCGACTCTCGCTTGAAGAACCGCTTCCGGAGCTCCTCCGCCAAGGCCGCAGCCGTGATGGCGCCGACCTGCTCGGTGGCCGCGACAACGGCGGGCTGCGTGCCTCCGGTTATGGCCGCGGTGCCGATCGGAAGCCCGAGTGCGGCCGCCAGACCAAGCAGTAGAGCCGCGCGGATCTGAACTGCCCTGTGACCTTTTGGACCCTTTCTATTCACCATCGCACCGTCCGCCTCACCGATCGCCCGAAATGGATCGTCGATCAGGACAATAGCGCCGCCCGGTCCCTATCGGAAGACAGCGCCGCGGCTGATGCCGCAGCCCGACGGCGCCGACTTCGCCGTCTCGAGTACGGCGATTCCGGATCTTGTTCCGCATTGGTATCTCGGGTCACCCTCGCCGCATTCACGCGCACTCGGCGCCAGGCCGGCCCAGAGCCGGCGCACGCCCTGACCATCGGCATGTCCCGCTCGTGGACGGTTGCGTACCCGCCGGTCGGACTGACCCTGACCGGCGGGTACGCGATCGACCGCTACGCCGACTCGCAGGGCGAGCCGTTGAGCGTGAAAGCGGTCGGGCTGGCGTTGCTTCCGCTCCAGGTCGCCTGGAAGCCGAAGGACTGCGACCCGCCGCCCGCACCGAGCCCGGCGTTGTACGGCAGGCTCGCCACCGCCACGGCGGCGCCGGTCTGGGTCACGCTGCCGTTCCACAGGCTGGAGATCTGCTGGCCGCCGGCGAACATCCAGCGCAGGGTCCAGCCCGTGATCGCGGACGGGCCGGTGTTGGTGATCTGCACCTGCGTGTTGAACGCGCCGCCCCACTGGCTGTTGACCCGGTAGGTCACCGTGCAGGTCGGCGGCGTCACGACGCCGGTGGTGGTGACCGCCAGCGGCGGGTAGATCGTCGGGGACTCGTTGCCCACCGCGTCCACCGCCGTCACCGCGAAGCTGTAGGCGGTCGCGGGGCTGAGCCCGGTGCTCACGAAGCTGCGGACGGTCGTGGTCGCGACCGGGGTCAGCGGTCCGCCGCTCTGCGCGCGGTACACCCGGAACAGCGCGAAGTCGCCCCAGAACGGACCCTGCCAGGTGAGCCGGACCGAGGTGTCGGTGATCTCGGAGGCCGCGAGCGAGTAGACCGGGCCGGGGGCCTCGAGGTCGCCCGGCAGGGTGGTCACCGGGACCGCCCCGGAGGGCGTCGACCGGTTGCCCGCCGCGTCCACGGCGACCACGTAGAACTGGTTCACCGAGCCGCGCGGCAGGCCGGTCACCGTGGCGGTGGGGACGGTCGGCGCGGCGACCTGCTGGATGTAGTCGGTGTGCTGGCGCCAGACCTCGTAGTGGTGCACGCCGGTGTCGTCGGTGGACGGGGCCCAGGTGAGCACCACACTGGTCTCGGTGAGGTCGGACGCGACGGGCGTGCCGGGCGCGGTGGGCCGGACCGTGTCGGCGGCGTGTGCCGGCGCGGCGAGCATGACCGCGAGCGGGGCCAGTCTTCGGGTACGCATGGAGAATCCTCCGGGAAGGATCGAGGGGAGCGGACGCTTCCGCCGACGGCATCTTTACATTCGACTCGTTCGATGGAAGCGCTCCCAGTCTCGCCAACCCGCACCGGCCTGTCAACACGCCCGTGACCTGGCCGAAACCGCGACCCCGCCCGAGCGTGCGGCGGGGTCGCGGCCGGTGCGGATCAGCAGTACAGGCTGTTGCCGGCCGGCACGCCGAGGATGCCGACGAACTGCTGGTAGGCGGTGACGCGGCTCTGGACCTGGGCGGGGTTGCCGCCGTTGCACTCCAGCGAGCCGTTGATGCTGCGGATCGTCTCGCCGAAGCCCGCGCCGTTGACCATCGCGTTGTGCGGGGTCATGGTGCCGGGGCCGTTCTGCGTCATCCAGTACCAGATGCCGGTCTTCCAGGCCACCGAGGCGTCGTTCTGGACCAGCCAGGGGTTGGTCAGCAGCGGCAGGCCCAGGGCGTTGCCCGCGGCGTTGTAGTTGAAGTTCCAGCTCAGCTGGATCGGGCCGCGGCCGTAGTAGGCGGCCTGGCCGGCCGGGCAGCCGTAGGACTGGGTGTAGTCGCAGTAGTGCGGGTAGTTGGCCGTGTTCTGCTCGACGATGTGGACCAGTCCGCCGGTCTCGTGGTTCACGTTGGCCAGGAACGCCGCCGCCTCCTGCTTGCGCACGGTGTCGCTGCCGGTGCCGGCGAACGCCGGGTACGCGCTGAGCGCGGCGACCAGGCCGGAGTACGTGTAGAACGAGTTGCGCCCTGGGAACATCTGGTTGAACTGGGCCTCGCTGACCACGAACCCGCCGGGGTTGGTGGGCGGGGGGCTGGTCGGCGGCTGGCCGCCGCAGGTGTACGGGTCCCAGTACCAGGTGCTGATGATGGGGTCGTAGCCCGGGTTGTCGTGCTCGGCGATGTAGTACAGGCCGTTGGTGTAGCGCACGACGCTGCCGGTGGTGTACCAGGTGCCCGCGACCCAGTTGGGGTAGTTGCAGGTGGGCGGCTGCGAGGGCGGCGTGCCGCCGCCGCAGGAACCGAGGTCCTGCCAGACGCCGGAGGTGCCGGGCGGCGCCTCGTTCTGCGTCCACCACTTGGCCTGGTAGTTGCGGCTGCTGTACGACACCTGCATGCCGCCGGTGTAGACGGCGCCGGACTGCCACGGGGTCGCGCAGGCGGCGGCGGACGCGGCGGTCGTGGGGATGACCGCCATGAGTCCACCCGCGACCGTCAGGGCCAGGGCTGCCAGCAGGGCGCGCATTCTTCGCATGTGCTCACTCCTCTCGGGGAGAGGACGGCCGGGACGGTTCGGCCGTCCATCGATGCGCGTGAGCGTAACATCTATATGGAAACTTTCCTAATAATTCTCGAGCCAGGACGGCGCGGTCACTGGCCGACGAGGCGGCAGGGCGGGCCAAGTCGCTGCTGGGCCAACCGGTGTGATGGCCGCAGCGCCGCGAGCGGGCGCTCTGTCCAGGCTGACCGCAGCGCGTACGACCATGGGCCGCACCGCCGCCGCGATGAAGACGGGCGGCGGTGCGGCCGTACCGGGTCAGGCGATCTTGCGGCGGTAGACCCGCATGGCGAACGCGTAGGCGACGACGAGGATGGCGGCGCACCACGCCAGGGCGCTCCAGATCTGGTCGCCGACCGGCTGCTGGTCGAACAGCGCCCGGATCGTGTCGACGATGGCGGTGACCGGCTGGTGCTCGGCGAAGGCCCGCACCGGGCCGGGCATGGTGCCGGTGGGCACGAAGGCCGAGCTGAGGAAGGGCAGGAAGACCAGCGGGTACGAGAACGCGGTGGCCCCGTCGGTCGAGGACGCCGCCAGCCCCGCGATCATCGCGACCCAGGTCAGGCACAGGGTGAACAGCGCCAGGATCCCGACCACGGCCAGCCAGGCCAGCACTCCGGCGGAGGTCCGGAAGCCCATGAGCAGCCCGACCGCGATGATGACGACCATGGAGATGCCGTTGGACACCACCGAGGTCAGCACATGCCCCCACAGGACCGACGAGCGGGCGATCGGCATCGAGTGGAACCGTTCGAAGATGCCGCTCTGCATGTCGTTGAACAGCCGGAAGCCGGTGTAGGAGATGCCGCTGGCGATCGCGATGAGCAGGATGCCCGGCATCAGGTAGTTGGTGTAGTTGGTCGTGCCGGCCTGGATGGCGCCGCCGAACACGTACCGGAACAGCAGCATGAACGCGATCGGCATGATGGTGACGGTGATGATGGTGTCCATGCTGCGGGTGACGTGCCGGATGGACCGCCCGAGCATGACCCCGGTGTCGCTGAGGACGTGCGCGCTCACTGCTGCTCCTTGCTTCCGACGACGGCGAGGAAGATCTCCTCGAGGGTGGGCTGGCGTTCGACGAGTTCGGCCTTGGCGGCGGGCAGCAGCCCGCGCAGCTCGGCGAGGGTGCCCGAGACGATGATCCGGCCCTGGTGCAGGATCGCGATCCGGTCGGCGAGCTTCTCGGCCTCCTCCAGATACTGGGTGGTGAGCAGCACCGTGGTGCCGCTGTCGGCGAGGCTCTGGATCTCCTGCCAGACCTCGATGCGCGCCTGCGGGTCCAGGCCGGTGGTCGGCTCGTCGAGGAAGATGACCTTCGGGTCGCCGATGAGGCTCATGGCGATGTCGAGGCGGCGGCGCATACCGCCGGAGTAGGTCGCCACCCGGCGGCCGCCCGCCTCGGTGAGGCCGAACCGCCGCAGCAGGTCGTCCGCGACCCGGCCGGGGCCGGCCACCCGGCGCAGCCGGGCCACCATGACGAGGTTCTCCCGGCCGGTGAGGATCTGGTCGACCGCGGCGAACTGGCCGGTCAGGCTGATCGACTCGCGGACCTGCCGCGCCTGTGCCACGACGTCGAACCCGGCCACGGCCGCCGTGCCGCCATCGGGCTTGAGCAGCGTGGACAGAATCCGCACGACGGTGGTCTTGCCCGCGCCGTTGGATCCGAGCAGCGCGAAGATGCTCCCCGCGGCGACGGTGAGGTCGACGCCCTGGAGCACCTCCAGTGCTCCGTACGACTTGCGCAGTCCGCTGACGTCGACGGCAGGGGGTGGTGGGGTTTCCATGGCGGTGCTTACTCCTTTTTAGACAGTCGGATCACGGCCGGGCCCTAGGGAGGGGCACGGGGCAGCGCGAAAGGAGCAGGCGCGCAGAGTCGCGCGCTGCGAGGAGATCTCTCAGAGAGAATCGGGGCGGACCGCGTCGACCGTCGAGGGTCGGCGGTGCCTGCGTGAATGGCGCGCCCGGCTCGAAGCCGGCGTGCCGCAGCTGTGCCGGGTCGCCTGATCTGGCGTCACGGGCTGCTCGGTGAGGCGTGGCGGCAAGTTCGCGTTCAGCGGTGGGCGACGGCGCAAAGGCGTTCGCTCAGCGTGCCGCTGCGGTCGTCGGCGGTCTGCGCCCTCCTTCGGGTCTCGGGCCGCGTGTGCGCATGGCGGCTACTCGCAGAAGACCCGGACGGTGCCGGCCGGATCGTCGACCTCCACGGTCACGTCGTGGAGGTGGTCGATGAGTTCTTCGAGCTGCTCGGGCTTGAGCTGGGTCAGGTCGATCGGCCAGCCGGACTTCGCGAGCTCGGCGTTGGCCCGGTTCAGCGCCGGGGGCGGGAGCAGGGCCGCCAGTTTCACCCCGGCCCGCAGCAGCTGCAGCGGCACCCGCACGTTGACCCGCGACGGTTCGCCGTCCTCGCGGGCGTCGACCATGACGCGCAGGTACTTCGCCTTGCCCTTCGGCAGGGTCTCGGCGCTCGGCGCCGCCGCCGGACGGCCGCGTTCCAGTGCCGTGATCAGCCGCTCCGCCTCGTCAGCGGTGATCTTGCCCTCGGCGAGGAGGCTGAGGATGCTCTTGCGGTCTTCGTTCACGAGAGAGGCTCCTATCGGATGCTGACGAGCACGGAGGTGCTGCCGTGCGCGAGGTCGAAACGGGTGCCGCGCAGTGCGCAGGCCAGGCGCCAGGCACCGGCGAGCGCCCGTGCCACGGCGATGCCGTACACCAGGCAGGCGACGATGCCGGCGAGGACGGCCAGGATCAGGATCGGGGCGCCGACGAGCACCACGAGCAGCACCGGGATCCAGATCCGGACGGGGCGCCCGCGCGGGCGGGTGAACCGGACGGTCACCAGCTGGGGTATCACGGCTGCGCCTCCAGTTCGGACAGCGCCTGCGCCGCGGTGATCTCGCCGCGGCGCAGCCGCTCGACGACGTCGGTGCGCGACGGCGCCGGGTCGGTCTCGACGAAGTCCAGCGCCTGTGCGATCCGGTTCAGCCGCGCCTTGACCGTCGGATAGCTCACCCCGAAGATCCGCTCCATCTCCTTGATGGAGCCGTGGCTGCGCACGAACGCGGTGACGAAGATCTGGTCCTCGGCGCTGAGCTGAGCCAGCTGCGGCAGTTCGAACCGGCCCTCGACCGCCACGTCGTTGTCGGTCAACCGCACCCGCTCCACGATGAACGGCCGACCCTGCGTCAGGTTCGTCAGTTCCCGCCAGTCCATCGCATGCTCCTTCATATGTAAGTTGTATCGCGGTGCGACTTAACTTTCAAGAGTTCGATCTTAATTTTCTTAATCGTGCCCATACGCCCGGCACCCAGCAGACCGCCCCGGCGGAGGCCGGCGTCGTGCGCCAGGCTCCGCCGGGGCGGGATCGCGGTGCTCAGAGGGTGAGCTGGACTATCTGGTAGCCGCTCAGCGAGGTGCCGCAGACGGCGTACAGGGCCAGCGTGCGGCTGGCGGTGCCGCTGTTGCGCATCGCAGTGAGGAACACCCCGGCGTTCACGCTGGGCACGCTCTCCTGCGTCACGGTGCGGTAGTCCGCGCCGCTGGAGTCGATGATCTGCCCGCCGCCGCCGAAGACGACCTTGCCCGGCGAGCATTCGGCGGCGGTGCGCACGAACCCGCCCGCCGCGAGGGCCACGTCCCGGCGGATCACCTCGTAACCGGCGGGCGCGGCGGCGCAGACGGCGAAGAAGCCGACGGTGTGCGGCACCGTGTCGTTGTTGCCGACCGCGGTACGCCACAGCTTCAGGCTGCCGCCCTGCACCGAGTCGGGGCCGGTCTCCCGGATCACCGTCCGGAAGTCGCGGCTGCCCTCGCCGACGACCTGGGCTCCGCCGCCCAGGGCGACCTTGCCCGACGGGCACAGCCCGTAGGTGCGCGCGAATCCGCCCGCCGGGATCGCGGCGTCGCGACGGACCACCTCGTACCCGGCCGGGGCGGTCGCGCAGACGGCGAACAGCCCGATGCTGTGCGCGGCGGCGTCGTTGTTGCGCAGGGTGATCAGCCACAGCGATCCGCTGGGCGCGGACTCCTGCAGCACGGTACGGAAGTCCCGGCTGCCCTCCCCCAGCACCTGGGTGCCGCCCGCGACGGCGACCTTGCCGGCCGGACAGGACACCGTGGTACGGATGAAGCCGCCGGGCGCCACCGCCGCGTGCGCGGGCGCGGCGGGCAGGAGCACGGCTAGGGCGGCGGCTAACGCCAGCACTCGGCGAGTCACGCAGATTCCTCCATGTGTGTCGATGTGCCGATACGCTAGGCGACCCCCGGACGGCTCCGCAAACCGAATCGCACCGCCGGCGAACCCGGGTGCCGTCGGCGATCGGGCCGTACCGTGGTGGCATGACCACGCTGCACGGCGACCGGGTGACACTGCGGCCGGCCGGACCCGACGACGTCGGCGCGCTGGCCGCCATCCGCGCCACCCCGCAGGTCCGCGACCGGTGGCAGGGCGACGACCTGGCCGCCGAGATCGAGGACGACCTCGCCGACCCCGACCTGGAGCTGCTGGCGATCGAGCACGGCGGCCGGGTCGTCGGCGCCATCCAGTGGCACGAGGAGACCGACGCCATGTACCGCCACGCGGGCATGGACCTCTACCTCGACCCCGAGGTGCACGGCCGGGGCCTGGGCTCCGACGCGGTACGCACGCTGGCCCGGCACCTGATCGCCGAGCGCGGCCACCACCGGCTGGTCATCGACCCGGCGGCCGACAACACCGCCGCCATCGCCTGCTACGCCAAGGTCGGCTTCCGGCCGGTGGGCGTGCTGCGCCGCTACGAGCGCGGACCCGACGGCACCTGGCACGACGGCCTGCTGATGGACCTGCTCGCCGAGGAGCTCCGCTGACCGGTGCGGCCCGCGCCCGTCAGGGCCGCGCCGACCGCACCTCGCCGTTGACGTACGCCCGCAGCTGCTCGCGGCTGCCGGACAGTCCGTAGTCCGACATCATCAGGCTGAAGTTGCCGAACCGGCGCTCGCCGAGCATCCACGCCCGCGGCGAGCGGGCCAGCACGGCCAGCAGCCGGCGCTGGTCCTGGGTCAGGTGCCCGTACGCCGTGCCCGCCGGGACCGGCTCCGGGAACGCCATCCGCAGCGCCGACCCGGCCATCGTCAGGGCGTCGCTGCCGCTCACCGTCGGGATGCCGCGCAGCCACGCGGCGAAGACCCTGGCGGCGTGGCGCTCCGACCGCTCCAGCACGAGACCGGCCAGCCCGGCCAGGTTCCCGTCGAGGAACGGGATCTGGTCGCGGGGTGCGCCCGACGCCCAGCCGAGCAGCTCGGTGACGGCGGCGTCCGGCGCGTCCTCGCCGTCGACCAGGGCCGTGGCCACGGCGGCCGCCCAGCGGGTCACCCGGTCGGGCGCGGCCAGCAGGTCCGCTGGCGGACCGTGGCCGAGCAGGCTCGCCGCGACCAGGGCCGTGGCCGACACCCGGACCTGCTCGAAGGTGTCCCGCGCGTCCGTCGCCGCGGCCAGCAGCACCGGTCCGCTGCTGGCGGCCTCCTCGGGGAACCAGGCCAGGGCGTACGCCGCCCGGATGCGCACCGCCGGGTCGGGGTCGCGCAGCAGCTCGCGCAGCAGCGGCACGCCGGCCCGGACCGCGTCGTAGACGTCGAGCTCGATGTGCCGGTGGTAGCGCGTCCGGTCCTGCTCGGACAGCCCTTCGACGTAGCGGTACACCTCCTCTTCGTCGAAGTCGGGGTGGTCCGCGCGCGGTGCCGCAGCGCGCACCGCGCCCCCGCCGCGGGCCTGCTCCCGGACGAGCGCGACCGGGAACGTGCCCGGCAGCCAGGCCTCGTCGCCCCCGATGGCCATCACCGCCAGCATCTCCACCAGCACGGCCCGGTCCGGGACGGACTCGTCGGCGAGCAGCTCCAGCAGGAACGGCGCGGCGTGGGCGGTGGCCTCGTAGCGCGAGCCCTGGTGCACGATGCTGGCGTACAGCCCCTGGTAGGCGCCGATGCGCACCTCGTCGTCGCCGCTGGCCAGCTCCCGGATCCAGCCGGGCACGTCGTCGGCGGCGCCGTAGGCGTGGGACAGCAGCGACCAGTCGATGTCGTCGAGTCGTTCCAGCACCCCGGCATTCTCACATCCATGTCCGACAACGTCTCGCGATGAAACTTCAACAGATTGTTGACAAACAGATTGTTGAAGGTCAGGCTGGCGCAGTGCACCACGCATCCGACGACCAGGCCGACGGCGCCACCGAGCAGCGGGCCCGCGACCGGCTGAGCGCCCGCGACGACCTGCCCCGCCTGCCGTGGCTGGCCGCCGGCCAGCCACACGACGCGTTCACGCTCATCCGCCAGGCCCTGTGGCGGGCCAACACCGACCGGGACGCGCTCGACCTGCCCGACGACCTGCTGGCCGCGATCACGCTGCTGGACGCCGCCCGCGCCGAACTCGACCAGCTCGAAGCGGGCCTGCTGTTCGTCGCCCGCGCCGAGGGCCTGACCTGGGCCCAGGTCGCCCGCCCGCTCGGCCTGCGCACCGCCCAGGCAGCCCAGCAGCGGCACGACCGGGTGACCGCCCGCCTCGACGCGAAGGAGGGTCCGTGAACGTCGTCCCCCTCGCCGACGCGGCGGACCGCCACGGACGCAAGGCGCACGGACTGGCCGTGCTGCTGCGCGCCGGGCTCGCCGTCCCCGCCGGATTCGTCGTCACCGACCCGGCCGCCGACCCCGCGCTCCTCGCCGAGCACCTGGACCGGCTCCCCGGCCGCGCGGTCGCGGTCCGGTCGTCCGGCCTGGCCGAGGACTCGGCGGCGGCGTCGTTCGCCGGACAGCTCGAAACCGTCCTGGGCGTACGCGGCCGCGACGAGGTCCTCGCCGCGCTGCGCCACTGCGCCGCCTCGGCGCGGACGGACCGCGCCCGCGGCTACCGGGCGCACCTGGGCCTCGACGACGAGACGAGCGTGCCCGTGCTGGTGCAGAGCCTGGTCGAAGCCGACCGAGCCGGCGTGCTGTTCACCCGCGACCCGCGCACCGGCGCCGCCGCCACGGTCGTCAACGCATCATGGGGCCTGGGAGAATCCGTCGTCTCCGGCGCGGTGGTCCCCGACGAGATCGTCGTGGCCGACCCCGCCGACATCCAGGTCACCGTCGGTGACAAGGCCACCCGCCTGGACCTGGGCGAGCAGGGGCTGGTGCGCTCGCCCGTCCCCCGGCCCGACCGCGAACGCGCCTGCCTGGCACCGGACGAGGTGGCGCGGCTGGTCGGGCTCGGCCGCAGGTGCGAGGACCTGTTCGGCCGGCCGCAGGACGTGGAGTGGGCGATCCGCGACGGCCGGATCTGGCTGCTGCAGTCGCGCCCGATCACGGCCCTGCGCGCCCCGGCCGCCCGCAACGGCCACACCCCGGCCGCCCCGCTGGTCACCGGCGTGCCGAGCAGTCCCGGCCGGGCCCTGGGGCCGGTCCGGATCATCCGGTCGGTCGACGACTTCGCCCGGATGCGGCCCGGCGACGTGCTGGTGTGCCGTACCACCGACCCGGCCTGGACGCCGCTGTTCCGGCTCGCCTGCGCCGTCGTCACCGAGACCGGCGGCGTCCTCTCCCACGCGGCCATCGTCGCCCGGGAGTTCGGCATCCCCGCCGTCGTCGCCGCCGAGGCGACGACCGCCCTCACCGACGGCGCCCCCGTCACCGTCGACGGCACCGCCGGCACCGTCACCGAAGGACCCACCCGATGACCCACTCCTCCCCCACCGGCCTGCTGGTGCTGCACGCGGTGCGGCTGCGCGGCTTCGCCGACACCGCCGCCGTCGCGGCCCGGTTCGGCCTCGACCCCGCCCAGACCGGTGAGGACCTGCTTGACGCCCAGGCGTACGGCTGGGTCACCCGGTCGTCCTTCTCCGACCTGAGCGGCTGGTCGCTGACCGGCAGCGGCTACCAGCGCAACACGGCGCAGCTGCGCGACGAGTTGGGCTCCGCGGCCGCCGAGCAGACCGTCTCCGCGGTGCACGACCGGTTCGTGCCGCTCAACGCCGAGGCGACCCAGGCGTTCACCGCGTGGCAGCTCGACTCCGGCCGACCCGCCGACATCCTGCGCCGCCTCGCCGACCTCGCCGACGAACTGCGCGAACTCGAACAGGCCCTGACGGCACACCTGGACCGGTTCGGCGGCTACCACGACCGGTTCGCGGCCGCGCTGGCCCGATCCGGTCAGGACCCGGCCTGGATCACCGGCATCGAGGTCGACTCGTGCCACCGGATCTGGTTCGAGCTGCACGAGGACCTGATCGCCACCCTCGGCATCGTCCGGTAGGCGGTCCGTCGATCCGCCATCGCGCCCGGCGCGAAGCGGCCGCACCTCCGCGGCGGCGCGGAGGTAGACTGCCGAATGCGGATCCTGCCGTTCGGCCTGACCGGCTGGCTGATCGAAGTGGACACCACCGCCGAGGCCACCTCGCTCTACGACCACCTGCGCGCCCTCGCCCCCACCGGCCCGATGGCACTGGTCACCGACCTCGTCCCCGGCGCCCGCACCATCCTGCTCGACGTGGACCGGCCGGGCATCAGCCACGCCGACGCGGCCGCGCTGCTCACCGGCTGGCGGCCCGGCGCCCCACCCGCCCCGACCGGCGCCCAGACCGTCGAGGTCCCGGTCCGCTACGACGGCCCCGACCTGGCCGAGATCGCCGCGATGAAAGGGATCACCGAGACCGCCGTCGTCCAGGCGCACACCGGCTCCGAACTCCAGGTGGCCTTCTGCGGCTTCGCACCCGGCTTCGCCTACATCAGCGGCCTGCCGCCCGTCCTGCACCTGCCCCGCCTCGACCGGCCGCGCACCTCGGTCGCGGCCGGCAGCGTGGCCTTAGCCGGCGGCTTCACCAGCGTGTACCCCCGCCGGTCGCCAGGCGGATGGCGGATCCTCGGCCATACCGACGCCGAGCTGTGGAACGTCGAACGGGACCCGCCCGCGCTGCTGCCACCCGGCACCCGAGTCAGGTTCACCGCGGTATGACCGGCCTGGTGATCGTGCGCCCCGGCCTGCTGACCACCGTCCAGGACCTCGGCCGCCGCGGCCTGGCGAGCCTGGCCGTCCCGCCGTCGGGCGCGGCCGACCGGCACAGCCTCCGCCTGGCCAACCGGCTCGTCGGCAACGGCGAGGACCGGGCGGGCCTGGAAGCGACCCTGCTCGGCGTCGACGTCGCCTGCGGCACCGACCGATGGCTCGCCGTCACCGGCGCCCCGAGCCCGGTCTTCGTCGACGACCGGCCCGCCGCCCAGTACGCCCCGGTGTTCGTCCGGGCCGGCTCGGTGCTGCGGATCGGACCGGCGGCCAGCGGGCTGCGGACCTACCTCGCGGTGGCCGGTGGTGTGGCCGTGCCACCGGTGCTGGGCAGCCGCTCCACCGACGTCATGTCCGGGCTCGGACCGGCCCCGCTCACCGCCGGGGCCGAACTGCCCCTGGGCGTGCCGCAGGGCGGCCCCGCACCCGTCGACCTGGCCCCGCCGGCGGCGATCCCCGACCACGCGACCGTGCGGCTGCTCCCCGGGCCGCGCGCGGACTGGTTCGCCGACAGCCCGGTCGGCCGGACCTACACGGTCACCGGCGAGAGCAACCGCGTCGGCGTACGCCTGGACGGCCCCGCCCTGCGGCGCACCCGCCACGACGAGCTGCCCAGCGAAGGGATGCTCTCCGGAGCGGTGCAGGTGCCGCCGTCCGGGCTGCCGGTCATCCTGCTCGCCGACCACCCGACCACCGGCGGATACCCGGTCGTCGGCGTCGTGCACCCCGACGATCTGTGGCTGGTCGCCCAGGCCCGCCCGGGCACCCTGCTGACCTTCGCCGCCGCCCGCAGGTGACCGTCCACACAGCACCGTGGGCCGGCGCCGGGCGTACGCGATGAGCCCCGCCGAAGCCGACCGCCTGCTCCGGCTCGCCGAGCAGCAGACCGGTCCGCTACTGCGGCAGGAGCTCGGGGCCCGGTACGCCCGCTGACCCAGCCCGCTCCACACGGTGATCGAGGTACGCGTCCAGCGCGGCCGCGCCCGTGAGCATGGCCCGGCCCCGCGCGGACAGGCGCGCGTGCCAGTCGTGCAGCATCGAGCCCAGCGGCGCGACGCCTCCGGCCGACCGGACCTGCCCGATCAGCGGAACGATCTGCGCCAGCCGGTAACCGCCGCGTCTGAGCTGGTGGACGAGCTGCGCGTCGCGTACGTCGGCAGCGCCGTAGACCCGGTAGCCGGTGTGCCGGTCGCGGCGCGGTCGCACCAGCCCGGCCCGCTCCCACTTGCGCAGGGTGGCCGGGCGGATGCTGAGCCTTCGCGCCAGCGGACCGACGAACATGTCACCGCGCTCCTGCGGCACGGGGCTCAGCTCGGCCAGCGCGGACTCGACCGAGCGCAGGGTACGGCGGTCCTCCCGCAGCCGGGCATGGCTCGCGTCGATGATCTCCAACGCGTCCTCGACCGCGTCCCGGTTCACCGCCTGCATGATCGACGTGGCCGCCTGGTGGCCGTGGCCTGGCACCAGGGCGAGGAACGCCCGCAGCGCCGACGCGTGCAACGGCGTGTAGCCGCGGTAGCCGAACTCGCTGCGCTCCGCCGCCGGCAGGATCCCGGCGTCTTCGTAGTTGCGGACCGCCTGCGTCGACAGGGCATGCGCACGCGCCAGGTCGACCGGCCTGAGACGACCACCGGATTGAGGGTTTCGCAGCATCTTCCAGCCCAGGGAAGCGGAGAAGTTTCAACCGTCGGTTCAACGATACCGTTGAAGCAATGAACGACGCGATCAAAGACGCTGTCCGTCCACTCGACGCCGGGATACTGCTCGGGCTGCTGCCCGACAGGCCCCGGCTGCTCGCCCTCGGCGAGCCCACCCACGGCGAAGACGTGCTGCTCGAAGCACGTAACGACCTTCTGCGGCAGCTCGTCGAGCAGGAGGGCTACCGGACCGTCGCCATCGAGAGCGACTGCATGATGGGGCTGCTCGTGGACGACTACGTGACCACGGGCACCGGCAGCCTCGACGACGTGATGGCGAAGGGCTTCAGTCACGGATTCGGCGCATCCGCCGCCAACCGCGAACTCGTACGCTGGATGCGCGCGTACAACGACGGCCGACCCCGCACCGAGCAGCTGCGCTTCGCCGGCTTCGACGGCCCGCTGGAGATGACCGGCGCCGCGAGCCCCCGGCAGGCGCTCACCGCACTCCACGCGTACCTGGCCGCCC
Organism: Catellatospora sp. KI3; assembly: GCF_029948125.1. Taxonomy (GTDB): domain Bacteria; phylum Actinomycetota; class Actinomycetes; order Mycobacteriales; family Micromonosporaceae; genus Catellatospora. Next base: position 1,543 of record NZ_JASAMB010000003.1, on the reverse strand, counting down.
GGGTCGACGCCGAGCTGCTCTGCTGCACACCGGAGACACTCGACCACCTGCTCGGCGCCGATGATCCGTGGAGTCACCCCGACTCGCTGCGCGACCCGGCGCGGTCGGTGGGGCAGAGCACCGAGGCCAGACAGCTGCGGCTGCTCGCCGACGACCTGGCCGCCCTGCTCGACACCCAGCTGCCGCACCTGGTCGCGGTGTCCTCCCCGGACGAGCTCGACCGGGCCCGACTGTACGCGCGCACCGCCACCGGCCTGCTGCGATACCACTTCTGGCTGGCCGACACGTCACCCGGCCGCCTGGCGCAACTGCTGGGGGTACGCGCGACGATGATGGCCGCCAACCTGCTCGCCGCAGCCGAGCACGGCCCGGCACTGGCCTACGCGCACAACTCGCATCTGCAGCGGGAGCGAAGCAGCATGCGCCTGGGCAGCATGCCGCTGAAATGGTGGAGCGCCGGCTCCATCACCGCCTCCCACCTGGGTCCCGGGTACGCCTTCGTCGCCACCGCCCTCGGCACGATCCGCCACCACGGGGTCGACACCCCGCCCCCGGACACCCTCGAAGGCCTCCTCTACACGCTGCCCGACGACCGCTGCACAGTGGACCCGCGGCTGCTCGCCGCCATCCTCGGCGAGCAGCCGCCCGCCCCGCGGACCTCCCCCTGGTACGGCTACGCCCCGCTGGACCCGGCCCAGCTGGGCAGCGTCGACGCGATGGTGTTCGTCAAGGACTGCCCGGCCGGGGCTCAGATCTCGCAGTCCGAGTAGCCGTAGCTGTGGCGCGCGTCGGCGGGCAACTCGTCGTCGGCGGTCAGGACGTCACCGGCCAGCGGTGGCACGGCTATGCGGTCCCAGGCCACTGCGACGCTGACGGTGTCGCCGAGCTCGCCGCAGAACATGCGGTACGAGAGGGTCTCCTCCTCGTCCTCGGCGTCGTCGTCAGCCTCGAAGTCGTAGCCGAGCGGCTCGCGCGGGCCGGCGAACGTGATGGTCGGATAGCCCTCGACGGAGATGGTGACGAACGGGTGCAGGTCGGTCGACCAGGCCGGTTCGCCGTGCTGATACACCTGGAGCGTCAGGTCCGCGCCGTACCAGCACAGCAGGTAGAGGTTGAGTTCCTCAGCGAGTTCGGCGGCCAGGTCGGACTTGATCTCGGCGAGGGTGCCGCGAACGTAGTGCGTGCACTTGCGGGCCCCACCCGGGCTCACCCCGAAGGCGAGTTCGTAATAGCTCTTTCGCGACACCGCCGCATCATAGGACCACCGACCGACAGCTCGATCGGGCTCTGGCAACGGCGATGTCGTGCCAGAGAATGACCACGCGAGCAGATCTTGACGGGCTCTGGCCGGGTTGATCGCTGTCGCCGGTCATTCGGTGCGCTGAGTCGGCCTCCTATGACCGCAGACGGCGATCATCGCCCCCGACGGTCGGCCGGGCCACGCCGGTGGACGCGTGGCCTCGGGTTTCGATCACGGTGGTGGGGTGGGGACACGCCGTCGAACACGCCCATAAGTTCATGATCGACCGGCCGGGGTGGCTGT
>NZ_JASAMB010000029.1 GCF_029948125.1 Catellatospora sp. KI3 | reverse complement strand
TCTCAGATCAATGCAGTACAGCGCATTGCCTCGCATGGCGATCCGGTGATCTGCGTGATCGAATGCAGCGATGACCGGTCTGTGGTGGCGGGACGGGGTACAAGAGCTGCGACGGTTCGTTTCGGCCGAAGGTGGCGAGCCGGACCGGGTGCACGACGTGGACCTCGCCTGGCGTGCGTTCCAGGCCTTCCTCCACGTGCCGTTGCTCGGGCTCTACGACCGATGGCACAACGAAGTCGAGGCGGACACCCTGGTCATCGAGTTCGGAGAGTCGGGCTGTCCCGATGACGACCGTCCCGGACTGCTGCTGGCCAGGAGGTTCGCGATCCCGGCGGTGGAGTGGGTTGACGGGGAGCCGATGGAGTCGTCCCAGGACGAGCCCGCCGACCGCGATACCGGGCACTACGCCGCGGACTTCGTCCAGATTGAACTCGAGCTGTTCTTTCCGCCGGATGTACTCGCCCACGCCGACGATCTCTGGACCGCGGCGGACAGCGGCAGATTCGCCGCCGCCGCTCTCGCGGAGGCGGATGAACTGGTCCGAGCTCTACGGTTGGGGCCGGCCAGCCACAGCCACCTCCACCTGACGGCCTGCAACTGACCCGTCCTGCTCAGCCGGCTGGCGCACCCGCCATACGACCAGGCATCCGCACCGCGCCCACGGCACCGAATCGATCACGGCGCCAAGGGTGGGGACACACCGTCGAACACGTCCATAAGTTCATGATCAACGTGTCGGGGGGTGCGTGGGGGTTAGCGGTGGAGGGTGGTGGTGCGGATTTGGAGGATGAGGGGGGCCGCTTCGGCGGGGGTGCGGTTGGGGAAGAGGGCCAGGGCGATGGTGCCGTTGTCGGCCCAGCCGCACACGGCGAGTTGGCCCTCGGTGCTGTCGGCGGAGCCGCACTTGACCACGCCGCCCAGGTCGCCGGGGTCGATCGAGTGCAGGCCGGCCACGCCGCCGGTCTCGTCCTCCATCAGCTTGAGGACGGTGTCGAACTCGGTCTCGGGGCGCAGCAGGGTCGTGGCGCCGCCGAACACCATGATGCTCTTGGCGGGGCCGGCCGGGTCGCTGTAGATGGCGCTGGCGGTGCGGTCCAGGTCGATGTCGGCGGCCAGCGCCGTCATCAGGTAGCCCGCGGTGTCCTTGGCCGCGTCGCTGTCGTCGCGGGTCAGCTCACCGATGCGCTCGGGCATGGTGAGCTGGGAGTCCTTCTGCTGGATCACCCGCCAGGCGGTGGGGCCGACGAAGACGACCGACAGCAGCGCGGCGACGCCCAGGGCGCCGAGCGCGATGCGCATGGTCTTGCGGCGGCGGCCGGGGTTCGGCGCGTCGTCGTCGGGTTCGTCGGTCATCGCGCCGGGCAGCAGGCGTACGGCGGGGCGGGCGTAGGCGGGGATGCCGTCGCCGGTCGGCGCCGGGGCGCCACCGGTGTCGGAGCCGCTGAGGACAGGGCCGTCTTCGGGACGTACCGTGGACTCGTCTGACATTGCTGACCGCCTCTCGCCGACTCGCGGAGCCTAGCAAGCGACGGCCTGCCAGCGGTGGACTCCCGACAGCTTCGTAGACTTGGCGCGTGACCGAGACCCAGCCGACGCGCGACGCGCGCGCATCCCAGCCTGTCGAACTCGCCGCCGCCTACACGCCCGGCGACGTAGAGCTGCGGCGGTACGAGCAGTGGGTATCGGCCGGGCACTTCGACGCCGACGCCAAGAGTGACAAGCCGCCGTTCGCGATCGTCATCCCGCCGCCGAACGTGACCGGTTCGCTGCACGTCGGCCACGCGCTCGATCACACCATTCAGGACTCGCTGATCCGCCGCAAGCGGATGCAGGGCTTCGAGGCGCTGTGGCTGCCGGGCATGGACCACGCCGGCATCGCGACCCAGAACGTGGTGGAGCGGCGCCTGGCCGCCGACGGACTGTCGCGTCACGACCTGGGCCGCGAGGCGTTCGTCGAGAAGGTGTGGCAGTGGAAGGCGGAGTCGGGCGGGGCGATCCTGGGCCAGATGCGGCGCCTGGGCGACTCGGTGGACTGGTCGCGTGAGCGTTTCACCATGGACGAGGGCCTGTCGCGGGCGGTGCAGACCATCTTCAAGCGGCTGTACGACGACGGCCTGATCTACCGCGCCGAGCGCATCATCAACTGGTGCCCGCGCTGCCTGACCGCGCTGAGCGACATCGAGGTGGAGCACACCGACGACGAGGGCGAGCTGGTCTCGATCCGGTACAGCGACGAGATCGTGGTCGCCACGACCCGGGCCGAGACGATGCTGGGCGACACCGCGGTGGCGGTGCACCCCGACGACGAGCGGTACAAGCACCTGATCGGCACCGAGGTGGAGCTGCCGCTGACCGGCCGCCGCATCCCGATCGTGGGCGACGCGCACGTGGACCCGGCGTTCGGCACCGGCTGCGTGAAGGTGACCCCGGCGCACGACCCGAACGACTTCGAGATCGGGCAGCGGCACAACCTGCCCTCGATCACGATGATGGACGAGCGGGCGATCATCACGGTGCACGGCCCGTTCCAGGGACTGGACCGGTATGAGGCGCGCCCGGCCGTGGTGGCGGCGCTGCGCGAGCTGGGCCTGATCGTGGCCGAGAAGCGGCCGTACGTGCACGCGGTGGGGCACTGCTCGCGCTGCAAGACGACGGTGGAGCCGCGGCTGTCGCTGCAGTGGTTCGTCAACACCGGCCCGCTGGCCAAGGCGGCCGGCGACGCGGTGCGCGACGGCCGGGTCCGGGTGGAGCCGGCCGAGCTGAGCAAGCGCTACTTCGCCTGGGTCGACAACATGCACGACTGGTGCATCTCGCGCCAGCTGTGGTGGGGCCACCGCATCCCGGTCTGGTACGGCCCGGACGGCGAGGTCGTCTGCGTCGGCCCCGACGACCAGGTGCCGACGGGTGAGGGCTGGCGCCAGGACGAGGACGTGCTGGACACGTGGTTCTCGTCGGCGCTGTGGCCGTTCTCCACGCTGGGCTGGCCGGAGCAGACCGCGGACCTGGCGAAGTTCTACCCGACCAGCGTCCTGGTCACCGGCTACGACATCCTGTTCTTCTGGGTCGCCCGGATGATGATGTTCGGCCTGTACGCGATGGACGGCAAGCAGCCGTTCGACGTCGTGGCGCTGCACGGCATGGTGCGCGACCAGTTCGGCAAGAAGATGAGCAAGTCGTTCGGCAACGTGGTCGACCCACTGGACTGGATCGACCGGTTCGGCGCCGACGCGACCCGGTTCACGCTGGCCCGGGGCGCCAACCCCGGCTCGGACGTGCCGGTGTCGGAGGAGTGGTGCCAGGGTTCGCGCAACTTCTGCAACAAACTCTGGAACGCGACCCGGTTCGCGCTGCTCAACGGCGCGCACACGCAGGGTCCGCTGCCGACCGAGCTGTCGACGATCGACCGGTGGATCCTGTCCCGGCTGCAGCACACGATCACCGAGGTCGACGAGTACTTCGAGGGGTACGAGTTCGCGAAGGTCTGCGACAGCCTGTTCCACTTCGCCTGGGACGACGTCTGCGACTGGTACGTCGAGCTGGCCAAGCCGGTGCTGACCGGCGCGGACCCGGCCGCCGCCGACCGCACCCGGCGGGTGCTCGGGCACGTGCTGGACCAGCTGCTGAAGCTGCTGCACCCGGTCATCCCGTTCGTCACCGACGAGCTGTGGTGCGCGCTGCACGGGGCCGAGGGCGACACGTCGATCATGGTGGCGGCGTGGCCGTCGGCCGACCCGGCGCTGATCGACGACGCGGCCGAGGCCGAGCTGGAGACGCTGCAGCGGGTCGTCACCGAGGTGCGCCGCTTCCGTGCCGACCAGGGCCTCAAGCCGGGCCAGCGGGTCGCGGCGAGCCTGGACGGGCTGCCGGGTGCCGGCATCGCCGCGCACGAGCCGCTGATCCGCTTCCTGGCCCGGCTGGAGGAGCCCGGTGACGGGTTCACCGCCACCGGCACGGTCGCGGTCGCGGGCGGCGTAACGGTGGCGCTGGACACCCGGGGCAGCATCGACGTGGCCGCCGAGCGGGCCCGCCTGACCAAGGACCGGGCCGCCGCGGAGAAGGAGATCGCGCAGGCGACGGGCAAGCTGGGCAACGAGGGCTTCCTGGCGAAGGCGCCCGAGCAGGTGGTCGCCAAGCTGCGCGAGCGGCTCGCGACGGCGCAAGCCGACCTGACTCGCATCGACGCGGCCCTGGCGACGCTAGGGTGACTTCTGTGAGCTCATCCGCTCGTGAGGGCGCGAACGAACCGACGTACGCCGAGGCGGAGGCCGCGCTGAACAAGCGCGGCTTCACCCGGATGGTGTTCGACCTGGGGCGCATCGAGGAGCTGCTGGACGTGCTCGGCAGCCCGCAGCGGGCGTACCCGTCGATCCACCTGACCGGCACCAACGGCAAGACGTCCACCGCCCGGATGATCGACAGCCTGCTGCGCGCGCACGGGCTGCACACCGGCCGGTACACCAGCCCGCACCTGGAGACGGTCCGGGAGCGGATCAGCCTGGACGGGCAGCCGGTCGACGAGGAGCGCTTCACCGCGGTCTACCAGGAGGTAGGGCCGGTCGCGGAGCTGCTGGACGCGCGCAGCGACGAGCCGCTGACGTACTTCGACATGACCACGGCGCTGGCGTTCGCGACGTTCGCCGACGCGCCCGTAGACGTGGCCGTGGTCGAGGTGGGCCTCGGCGGGGCCGAGGACGCGACGAACGTGCTGCACGCCGGGGTCACCGTGATCACCCCGATCGGGCTGGACCACACCGAGTGGCTCGGCGACACGGTCGAGGACATCGCGCTGGCCAAGTCGGGCATCGTGCACGAGGGCTCGACCCTGATCTGCGCCGCGCAGCCGGAGGAGGCGCTGGAGCCGATCCTGGACCGCTGCGCCGAGGTCGGCGCGACCATCGCCCGCGAGGGCAGCGAGTTCGGGGTGCTGGACCGCAACCTGGCGCTGGGCGGCCAGGTGCTGCGGCTGCAGGGCCTGGGCGGGGTGTACGACGAGATCTTCCTGCCCCTGCACGGCGCCCACCAGGCGCAGAACGCGGCCGTGGCGCTCGCCGCGGTCGAGGCGTTCCTCGGCGCGGGCAAGCACCGGCAGCTGGAGATCGACCTGGTCCGGGAGGGCTTCGCCACGGCGTCGTCGCCCGGGCGGCTGGAGCGGGTGCGCAACGCGCCGACCGTGCTGGTCGACGCCGCGCACAACCCGCACGGCATGACCGCCACGGTCACCGCGCTGGTCGAGGAGTTCGCGTTCCGGCGCCTGGTCGCCGTCGTCGCCATGCTCGCGGACAAGGACGTGCCGGGCGTGCTGGAGCTGCTGGAGCCGGTCGCCGACGAGATCGTGTGCACCCGCAACTCCTCGCCCCGGGGCATGCCCGCCGAGCAGCTGGGTGAGCTGGCCCGCGAGTACTTCGGCGAGGACCGGGTGCACGTGCACACCGAGCTGCCCGACGCGATCGAGGCGGCGGTGGCGCTGGCCGAGGAGGACGTCGACGCCGGCATCAGCGGGGTCGGCGTGCTCATCACCGGTTCGGTCGTCACGGTCGCCGACGCGCGCCGGCTGCTGCGCCGGTGACCAGGCGAAACAGGGGGACTCGATGACCAGACCGGGCGAAGCGGCGGCGGGGGCCGCACCGGAGGGCCCCGCCGGGCACACGCCCGGCGAGGCGCCCGAGCGCGAGCTGCGCCTCACCCTGGGCGGCAAGCCCAGCGGGCTGCGCAACCCGTCCAAGGCGGTGCGCGGCCTGGGCGCCGGCCTGCTGGTGATGGAGGCGCTGGTGCTGCTGCTGGCACTGCTGCCGATCCGGGTGCTGGGCTCACCGTCGAGCAGCAGCTTCAGCATGGTCGTGGTGCTGCTCGCGGTGCTGGCCGCCGTGCTCATCACCGGCACGCTCGGGCACCGCTGGGGCTGGTGGCTCGGCTCGCTGTTCCAGGTGGGCCTGATCGCGCTGGGGTTCATGCACTGGGCCTTCGCCGCCGTCGGCGTGGTGTTCGGCCTCGTCTGGGTGTACGTGCTGCACACCCGCCGCACGATCCTGGGCTGAGCGGGGCTAGGCCGCCTTGGCCTTCCACTCGATGATGCCGATGCCGTGGCCGTCGGGGTCCTTGAACGAGGCGGCCCACAGCTCCAGCCGCTCGCCCTGGTTGACCACGCGCGGGGCGAAGCCGAAGCTGACCCCGAGCACCTTGAGCTCCTCGTACACCGCCTCGACGTCGGTGACCTCCAGGTTCAGGTGCACCAGGCGATGGTTGGCGCGGCTCGGCTCGGTGGCCTTGCGTAGCACGATCCGGGTCTCGCCCGAGGCGAGCACGAGGTTGCCCGGTCCGCCGTCGACCTCGTAGAAGCCGAGCAGGTCGTGGTAGAAGGCGCGGGACCGGTCGAGGTCGCTGACCAGCAGCGTGATGCCGACGCCGTGGATGGAGCTGGCCACCGCCGGACGGGCCTGCGGGCTGGCGATCAGCAGGTCGTCGACGGCCGCGGTGTGGGCGGCCGCCGTCCGTGCGGCGGGCTCCGCAGCCGGGGACTCCTCGGCCGCGCCGGCGGAGGGTGCGGGCGCGGACGGCGCGGCGGGCTCGGGCACGTCGGAGAAGTCGATGGCGCTGACGTCGCCGGGCGTGGGCTCGCGCGGTGCGGGCACGTCGGCGACGAGCTCGCCCTCCAGCACCGCCGTGGCGGACTCGGCGCGCCGGTGGTGCGGGCTGGGCCGGCGCGACAGCGGCTCCAGGGTGCCGTCGATCGGTGCCGTCTCCGCCGGGGGCGGGGCGGCCTGGGCGGGCGGGCGGGGCGGCTCGCGCCGGGACCGGTCGGCGTCGACCGGCATGGCCGACACCGGCACCGCCTCGACGGGCACCGCCGAGACCGGCACCGCGTCCAGATCCACCGGGTCTTCGTCGCGGTAGCCGACATACGTCTCGTCGCCGCCGCCGGCGAAGTCGTAGTACGCCTCGTAGAGGTTGTAGTCGTCGTCGATGTGGTGCGGGTCGACGTAGTGGTCCTCGTAGCCGCTGTCGTAGCCGGGGGCGTGCGGGTCGTCCTCGACGTAGGTGGCGCCCAGGTCGGCGGCGTAGCGCTCGCCGTGCGTGCCGACCCGGTCCCACTGGATCCTGATGCGGCGGGCGTCGCCGACCGCGACCAGCACCGGCAGGGTGTCGCCCACGTCGGGCCACTTGAGCACCTGCACCTTGGGGTCGATCATGTTGACCGTCTGCCCTGGATGGCCCGGCGCGTCGAGCAGCACCTGCATCTCGCAGCGGCCGAACTCGCCGTGCGGCGGATCGGAGACCTTCACGACGTGGATCGTGCCCGCGACGAACGCCTTGTCGGCGCCGCGCATCGACGCGGTGGTCAGCAGCGCGACCGCCACCACCAGCATCGCCGCGCCGATGGCGCCCAGCGGCCAGCTGGCCATGCCGGCCGACATCGAGATGACGAACAGGCCAAGCGCGCCCAGGCAGACCGCGATGGTGACCCGGCCCGGCCGGACCGGTCTGCGCCCCAACCGTGCCAAGCTCGGCCTCCCCTATCCAAGTGGCGCTGGGCAGTGCGAGTCGTCCCCCCACAGCCCGCCGTCACGCGGCGACGCTGCGTCCTCATGGCAACCATAGGCGGGTCCGTCGATCGAGGAAAGTGCAGGCGGGTAGGCTGGTGAACCGGCCTCGCATCGCCGCAGGTCGGACCATGTGTCGCGTTCAAGGAGGATCCGTGTCGGAACGTTCGCTCGTGCTGATCAAGCCCGATGCCGTGCGCCGTGGCCTGGTGGGCGAGATCGTGACGCGGTTCGAGCGCAAGGGCCTGAGCCTCGACGCCCTCGTGCTGCGGACCATGGACGCCGACCTGGCCGACGCGCACTACGCCGAGCACGTGGAGAAGGCGTTCTACCCGCCGCTCAAGACGTTCATGACGTCCGGTCCGCTGGTGGCCGCGGTCGTCTCCGGCGACCAGGCGATCGCCGTGATCCGCGCGCTGGTCGGCGCGACCGACGGCCGGGCCGCGGCCGCGGGCACCATCCGCGGCGACCTGTCGCTGTCCAACCGCGAGAACCTCGTGCACGCCTCCGACTCGACCGAGTCGGCCGAGCGCGAGATCAAGCTCTGGTTCCCCGAACTGTCGTAACCGGCGCCTACGGTGGCCGCCATGCCGACAGCCACCTACGCGTACCGCGGTGCCTCGGCGCTGACCCCGGACGGCCTCGGCCTGACCGGCGAGGGGCGGAACGGATTCGGCCGCCACCGCAGTGCGGTGGCGGCCGAAGGCGTGTGCGTGGGGCGAAGGCGTCAGCCCTTGCCGTTGCTGACCGAGGTGCAGGTCAGCACGATCTCGGTGTCGGCGGCGACCTTCTCGCCGGCCGCCGGGGTCTGCTTGGTGACCTTCCAGCTGACCAGCAGGGTCAGCTCCTTGCCGTCGTCACCGACGAACTTCACGTTGGTGAAGCCCGCGGCCGCCAGGATCTTCTCCGCCTCGGCGGCCTTCTTGCCGACCACGTTCGGCACGGCGACGAGCACCGGCGCCGCCGGGCTCGGGCTCGGGGACGGCGCGGCGGTGGGGCTGGGCGACGGCGCGGCCGGCGACGGGCTGGTCGCGGCGGCGGTGGTGGCGACGACAGCCGAAGGCGAAGCGGTGCCCGAGGTGTTGTTCGGGTCGTCGCTCTTCTTCCACCACTTCATGTACGCGAAGCCGCCGCAGAGCAGCAGGAGCAGGATGAGCAGGAGCAGCAGGAGCAGCAGCAGCCAGCGCTTGCGCCCGCCGTTGTTGTCGTCGTCCTTGCCGTCCTTGTCCTCGTCGCCGTCCTTGTCGTCGGCCGGAGCGGGCGGCGGGGTGGCGGGCTTGGGGTCGGCCGCGCCTTCGTCGGCGGGCTTCGGCGTCGAAGCCGGCTCGTCGGGGGTGGTGTAGTCGGAGTCTGACACTTCGTGCCTCTCGTTGTGTCCTATGTGTCCGCGAGCTGCTTTGGCAGCGGATGCGAACACCGGACATGATGGCCGCTCGGGCCGGTGCGGTCACTAGACCGTTGGGTAGCATCCACGCTCACCGAACGGTCAGCCCACTTGTGCAGCGAATCAGCTCACTCACGTACGCGCTGGCGGGATGCCGTACACAGTGGAGGAACGGGTCTGGTGTCCGATTCCCGCGCTGGGGGACCAACCGCACTCCGAGCCCGCCGGGGCAAAGATTTAACAGGTCCGCGCGGCTGGGCAAGGGCATGCGAGGATGCTACAGAAGTAGTAGCATCGCATAATGCTGCTGCAGACGCCGAAGCTGGACGATGACGATCTGAGTGTGCTCGGCGAGATCGAGCAGATGCGCCGCGACCTCCAGCTGCACGTGCGTGCCCGGCCGCACTGGACGGGACAGCTCCGGCGGGAACTGTTCGCAGCGGCAGTGCAGGGCTCCAACACGATCGAGCAGATCACGGTCAGCATGTCCGATGCCCGGGCGGCGGTCGAAGGGCAGACGCTCTCGGCCGAGGTCGACGCGCAGACCCAGGCGGCGATCCTGGGTTACCGCGATGCCATGACCTTTGTGCAGCAGACACCGCTGATGGCCAACTTCTCGCACGGAGAGATGCTGCTGTCGAGCCTTCACTTCATGATCCTCAAATACAACATGCCGAAATGGCCGGGCCGGTACCGCGCCGGCGGCATCTACGTGACGGGCAGCGACCCGCTCGAACCCGCCTACATCGGTCCCGACGCCGACCAGGTCCCCGGACTGATGCGGGAACTGGTGGAGTGGCTGAACGAGGGCGATCTCGGCCAACCCGCCCTGGTGAGAGCGGCGATGGCCCACCTGAACCTGGTCTGCGTCCATCCGTGGCGTGACGGCAACGGACGGATGGGGCGCTGCCTGCACACCTTGGTGCTCGCCCGGGACGGAGTGCTCGCTCCGGAGTTCTCCTCGATCGAGCAGTGGCTCGGCGACCAGGTGCACACGGTGCAGTACTACCAGGCACTTCAGGAGACGCAGGGCGGTTCCTTCCAGCCGGAGCGGGACGCGCGTCCGTGGCTGCGGTTCGCGTTGACCGCGCACCACAAGCAGGCGCAGCTGGTGCAGCGGCGGGTGGACTACTCGGCGCGGCTGTGGCGTGAACTGGAGCAGGTCGCCGCGGAGCGCGGACTGCCGGAGCGGGTGGTGTCGGCGCTGTACGCGGCCGCGCTGGGCGAGATGCGGCGCACGACCTACCAGGGTGACGAGAACCTCACCCGGGACCAGGCCATCCGCGATGTACAGGCGCTGGTCAAGAACGGGCTGGTCCGGGCGCGAGGGAACGCCGCGACGCGGGTGTACCTGATCGACGGGGTCGCGAAGGAGGCGCATCTGGCCTCGATGGACGCGGTGCGCAAGCCGATGCGGGAGCCATACCGGGAGATCGAGCGGGACAGGCGACGCGCGGAAACCCGGTAGACCGGGGCGCGTGGGGCGGCGGTAATCTGGACGCACAGGCATCGACCCGGCCATCACCGGTGAGCCTCCGGAAGAACGGACCCGGGTGACCGGGTCTCAGTAGAACCGGACGGGTACGGCCCGTCACAGCCGAACGAGCGGCCCGTGCGCACCCTGGCACGGGCAAGCGAGGTGGTACCGCGGGCCCACAAGGCTCGTCCTCGCACTGAGTACGCATCAGTGACGAGTGTGACGAGGAGCCCGCGATGGCCTACCCACTGCACGAGGCCGCCGCCGACGGCGTGTCCGCAAGCCCCGACCTGCCCGCGCTGGAGCGGCGCGTGCTGGACTACTGGGGCGCCGACAAGACGTTCAGCGCGAGCGTGGAGCAGCGCGACGCCGGTGCCAACGGGTCGAACGAGTTCGTCTTCTACGACGGCCCGCCGTTCGCCAACGGCCTGCCGCACTACGGCCACCTGCTGACCGGCTACGTCAAGGACGTGGTGCCGCGCTACCAGACGATGCGCGGCAAGCGGGTCGAGCGCCGGTTCGGCTGGGACACCCACGGCATGCCGGCCGAGGTGGAGGCGGAGAAGCAGCTGGGGATCACCACCAAGGCCGAGATCGTCGAGATGGGCGTGGCCCAGTTCAACGACGCCTGCCGCAGCTCGGTGCTGCGCTACACCAACGAGTGGGAGCGCTACGTCACCCGCCAGGCGCGCTGGGTCGACTTCGCCAACGACTACAAGACCCTCGACCTGGACTACATGGAATCGGTCATGTGGGCCTTCAAGACCCTGTACGACAAGGGCCTGGTCTACGAGGGCTTCCGGGTGCTGGCGTACTGCTGGCGGTGCGAGACGCCGCTGTCGAACACCGAGACCCGCATGGACGACGTGTACAAGGACCGGCAGGACCCCACCCTGGCGGTGAAGTTCCAGCTGGAGACCGGCGAGAAGGTCGCCGTCTGGACCACGACCCCGTGGACGCTGCCGAGCAACCTGGCGCTGGCCGTCGGGCCGGACATCGACTACGCGGTGCTGGAGAAGGACGGCGAGAAGCTGGTCCTGGGCGCGGCGCGGCTGGACTACTACGCCAAGGAGCTGGAGGGGTACGAGCGGACCGGCACCGTCAAGGGCGCCGACCTGGTCGGGCGCAGGTACGCGCCGCTGTTCCCGTACCTGGTGAACCACGCGGGCGACAACGCGTTCCAGGTGCTGGGCGCGGAGTTCGTCACGGTCGAGGACGGCACCGGGGTGGTGCACCTGGCCCCGGCGTTCGGTGAGGACGACCAGAACACCTGCCTGGCGGCCGGGATCCCGACCGTGGTGACCGTCGACGAGCGGGCGCGCTTCACCGCGCTGGTGCCGCCGTACGAGGGCCAGCAGGTGTTCGAGACGAACAAGGCGGTCATCCGCGAGCTGAAGGACCGCGGCATGGTGCTGCGGCACGAGACCTACACGCACTCGTACCCGCACTGCTGGCGCTGCGACACCCCGCTGGTCTACAAGGCGGTGTCGAGCTGGTTCGTGAAGGTGACCGCGTTCCGGGACCGGATGGTGGAGCTCAACCAGCAGATCAGCTGGACGCCGGAGCACGTCAAGGACGGCTCGTTCGGCAAGTGGCTGGCCAACGCCCGCGACTGGTCGATCAGCCGGAACCGGTTCTGGGGCTCGCCGATCCCGGTGTGGGTCTCCGACGACCCGGCGTACCCGCGCGTGGACGTGTACGGCTCGCTGGCGCAGCTGGAGGAGGACTTCGGCGTCAAGGTCACCGACCTGCACCGGCCGTACGTGGACGAGCTGACCCGGCCGAACCCGGACGACCCGACGGGCCGGGCCACCATGCGCCGGGTGCCGGAGGTGCTGGACTGCTGGTTCGAGTCGGGCTCGATGCCGTTCGCGCAGGTGCACTACCCGTTCGAGAACACCGAGTGGTTCGAGAACCACTACCCGGGCGACTTCATCGTCGAGTACATCGGGCAGACGCGCGGCTGGTTCTACACCATGCACGTGCTGGCCACGGCGCTGTTCGACCGGCCGGCGTTCCGCAGCTGCGTCAGCCACGGCATCCTGCAGGGCTCCGACGGCCGCAAGATGTCCAAGAGCCTGCGCAACTACCCCGACGTCTACGAGATGTTCGACCGGTACGGCGCCGACGCGATGCGCTGGATGCTGATGAGCTCCCCGGTGCTGCGCGGCGGCGACATGGCCGTCAACGAGTCGGGCATCCGCGACTCGGTGCGCCAGGTGCTGCTGCCGCTGTGGAACGTGTACTACTTCTTCACCCTGTACGCCAACGCGGGCGGCCACACCGCGCGGACCCGCACCGACTCGACGAACGTGCTGGACCGCTACATCCTGGCCAAGACCGGCGAGCTGGTGGAGACGGTCGGCGTCCAGATGGACGCCTACGACCTGTCGGCGGCGTGCACCACCGTGCGCGCCTACCTCGACGCGCTCACCAACTGGTACGTGCGCCGCAGCCGGGACCGGTTCTGGGCGGCCGACGCCGACGCCTTCGACACCCTGTACACGGTGCTGGAGACGGTGGCCCGGGTGGTCGCGCCGCTGGCGCCGCTGACGGCCGAGGAGATCTGGCGCGGCCTGACCGGCGGGCGCTCGGTGCACCTGGCCGACTGGCCGTCCGCGGCGTCGTTCCCGGCCGACCACGGCCTGGTGGCGACGATGGACCGGGTGCGCGAGGTGTGCTCGGCGGCGCTGTCGCTGCGCAAGGCCAAGGGCCTGCGGGTGCGGCTGCCGCTGGCCACGCTGACCGTGGCCACCGCGGACGCCTCCGGCCTGCGCGACTTCGCCGACCTGGTGGCCGACGAGGTCAACGTCAAGCAGGTGGTGCTCTCCGACGACCTGACCGGCCACTGCGAGCAGGTGCTCACCGTGGTGCCGCGGGTGCTCGGGCCGCGCGTGGGCGGCTCGGTGCAGCAGGTGATCAAGGCGGTCAAGGCGGGGGAGTGGTCGCTGGTCGACGGCGCCCCGGTCGCCGCCGGGGTCACCCTGCAGGAGGGGGAGTACGAGCTGAAGCTGGTCGCCGCCGACGCCGAGCACTCGGCGCCGCTGCCCGCCGACGCGGGCGTGGTGGTGCTGGACACCGCCGTGACGCCCGAGCTGCACGCCGAGGGCCTGGCCCGCGACGTGGTGCGGGCGGTGCAGCAGGCCCGCCGCGAGGCGGACCTGGACATCACCGACCGGATCGCGGTGACCGTGGCCGCCTCGCCGGAGGTGGTCGCCGCGGTGACCGCGCACCGGGAGTTCGTGGCCGGCGAGACGCTGGCCGACGAGGTCGACTTCGGCGCGGTCGAGGGCGGCTTCACCGGTGAGGTCGGCGACGGCGAGCAGGTCACGGTGGCCGTGGCCCGCCGCGGATAGTGACCGATATCTCCGGAACGCGACCGACAGGCCGCGGAGCAGGGGATATTCACGGGGCCGGGGATGTCATCCCCGGCCCCGTGCCGTGCACGCTGCGGTAACGCGGTTAGTCCTGGTGGCGGGTGTGCTCTACGATCACGGGCGTCCGCCCCGGAACCGGGGCGTCAGCCTGTCTGGAGGAACCCGCATCATGCGCAGAGCGCTGCTTCTCGCTGCCCCGATCGCCCTGGCGGGCGTGCTGCTCGCCGGCTGCAACGACACGGACGGTGCGAAGCCCGCCGCGTCCGCGGCCACCTCCGTCGCCCCCGCGGGCAACGGCGTTGAGGCGCTCGAGGCGACCGAGATCCTGACCAAGGCCAAGGACGCCCTGGGCAAGGCCGGCTCGTACCGGATCAAGGGCGAGATGACCGAGAACAAGATGAAGCTCGACATCCGCGTCGCGGGCAAGGACATCGTCGGCACCATCACCATGGGCGGCGCCTCGATCGACCTGCTGTCGGTGGGCGGGGCGACGTACTTCAAGGCCGACGAGGCGTTCTGGACCTCGCAGATGGGCGAGCAGGGCGCGGCGCTGGGCAAGCTGGTCGGCACCAAGTGGATCAAGGTGCCCGCCGACAACAAGGAGTTCGGCGACTTCTTCAAGATCGCTGACGTGAACGAGCTGCTCAAGCCTGAGGGCACCATCGGCAAGGGCAAGGTCGAGACCATCAACGGCGCCTCGGCGATCGCGCTGACCGAGGGCGCCGAGAAGGGCAGCCTGTACGTGGCCACCACCGGCGAGCCGTACCCGCTGCGCCTGGCCGGCCCGGCCGGCGAGGGCCAGATCGACTTCACCGACTTCGGTGCCAAGTTCGACGAGCTGAAGGCTCCGGCTGAGGCGGACGTGTTCGACCTCGGCGCGCTGATGAAGTAGTCCGGCGGTCCAGATCGCCCTGGGCCGGTGCGGCGCGACGTCGCCGTGCCGGCCTTTCGCATCCCAGAGCGTGGGCGACGCGGCTGACGCGTTGCGGCGGTGTGGGCCTGTTCAGGGGACTACGGTAAGTTCATCGCCCGGCGAGCTCATACCCTATGGAGGCAGAAAGTGCCGGTGCTCTATACGGTCGGATTGTGGACTGTGGCGCCCGCGGTCAAGCTGGCCTGGCGGCCGCGGATCGAGGGGCAGGAGCATATCCCCGCCACGGGCGGTGCCATCTTCGCGGGCAACCACCTCTCCGTCGCCGACGAGTTCTTCCTCGGCTCGGCGGTGCCGCGGCACATCTCCTTCTGGGCGAAGGAGGACTACTTCACGGGTACGGGCCTGAGCGGCGTGTTCTTCCGCAACCTGATGGGCGGCCTGGGCGCGATCCCGGTGCACCGCTCCGGCGGGCGGGCCGCGCTGAGCGCGTTCGACGCCGCGATCCCGGTGCTGCAGGAGGGCGGCCTGGTCGCCGTCTACCCGGAGGGCACCCGCTCCCCGGACGGGCGCCTCTACCGCGGCCGCACCGGCGTCGCCCGGCTGGCCCTGGCCGCCGACGTGCCGATCATCCCGGTGGGCACCATCGGCACCGAGCGGGTCCAGCCCATCGGCCAGGCGCTGCCCAACCTGCGCGCGACCGACGTCACCATCAAGTTCGGCAAGCCCATCGAGGTCGGCGCGTGGCGCGACGCCGAGTCGGCGAGCACTGCGGCACGTGAGATAACCGACACCGTGATGATGGCGATCCAGGGCCTGACCGGCCAGGAGTACGTCGCCAAGTACGCGCCCAAGCGGCAGTCCACCGAGGAACAAACCGGACAGTAGGCTTTATATCGCCCGGGGTCGGCCGGCCCCGGGCGAGCGCGTACCCTTGATACCCATGCGTGGCGACTCCGTCTTTCCCCAGCTTGAGCTCCTGCTGCCTCTGGTCAGCAAGCCGATTCAGTACGTCGGCGGTGAGCTGGGCGCTGTCGTGAAACCGTGGGAGTCGGCCACGGTGCGCTGGGTGCTGTCCTACCCCGACGCGTACGAGGTGGGCCTGCCCAACCAGGGCGTGCAGATCCTGTACGAGGTGCTCAACGAGCGCGAGGACACCCTGGCCGAGCGCACCTACGCCGTCTGGCCCGACCTCGAGAAGCTGATGCGCGAGCACGACGTGCCGCAGTTCACCGTCGACTCGCACCGCGCCGTCGGCGACTTCGACCTGTTCGGCCTGTCCTTCGCGACCGAGCTCGGCTACACCAACATGCTGACTGAGCTGAGCCTGGCCCGGATCCCGCTGCTGGCGGCCGACCGCGACGAGTCGCACCCGATCGTGGTCGTGGGCGGGCACGCGGCGTTCAACCCGGAGCCCATCGCCGACTTCATCGACGCCGCCGTGCTCGGCGACGGCGAGGAGGCGGTGCTGGAGATCACCGACATCGTGGCCGCGTGGAAGAGCGAGGGCTGCCCCGGCGGCCGCGACGAGCTGCTGCTGCGCCTGGCCAGGACCGAGTCGGTGTACGTGCCGCGCTTCTACGACGTCGACTACCTGCCCGACGGCCGCATCCAGCGCGTGGTGCCCAACCGCCCGGGTGTGCCGTTCCGGGTGCACAAGCGCACCACGATGGACCTGGACGCCTGGCCGTACCCGAAGAAGCCGCTGGTGCCGCTGGCCGAGACGGTGCACGAGCGGTTCGCCGTCGAGATCTTCCGAGGCTGCACCCGCGGCTGCCGGTTCTGCCAGGCGGGCATGATCACCCGTCCGGTGCGCGAGCGCTCGATCACCACCGTGGGGCAGATGGTGAAGGAGGGGCTGGAGTTCTCCGGCTTCGACGAGGTGGGCCTGCTGTCGCTGTCCAGCGCCGACCACTCCGAGATCGGCGACATCTGCAAGGGTCTGGCCGACCAGTACGACGGCACCAACGTGTCGCTGTCGCTGCCCAGCACCCGGGTGGACGCCTTCAACATCGACCTGGCCCAGGAGCTGTCGCGCAACGGCCGCCGCACCGGCCTGACGTTCGCCCCCGAGGGCGGCTCCGAGCGCATCCGCAAGGTGATCAACAAGATGGTGACGGAGGAGGACCTCATCCGCACCGTCGTCACCGCGTACTCCAACGGCTGGCGGCAGGTGAAGCTGTACTTCATGTGCGGCCTGCCGACCGAGACCGACGAGGACGTGCTGCAGATCGCGCGCCTGGCGCACGAGGTGATCAAGTCGGGCCGCCAGGCGACCGGCTCCAAGGACATCCGCTGCACCGTGTCGATCGGCGGGTTCGTGCCCAAGCCGCACACCCCGTTCCAGTGGGCCGCCATGGAGCGCCCCGAGGTGATCGACGGACGGCTGCGCGCGCTCAAGCAGGAGATCAACTCCGACCGGTCGCTGGGCCGGGCCATCGGCTTCCGGTACCACGACGGCGAGCCGTCGCTGATCGAGGGCCTGCTGGCCCGGGGCGACCGCCGCGTCGGCGCGGTCATCCGCGAGGTGTGGGAGCAGGGCGGCCGCTTCGACGGCTGGACCGAGCACTTCTCGTACCGGCGCTGGGTCGACGCCTGCGCCGCGGTGCTGCCCGGCCTCGGCGTGGACCTGGACTGGTTCACCACCCGCGAGCGCGAGCAGGCCGAGGTGCTGCCCTGGGACCACCTGGACTCGGGCCTGGACAAGGACTGGCTCTGGCAGGACTGGCAGGACGCCCTGACCGAGTACGAGCAGGACGACTGCCGCTGGACCCCGTGCTTCGACTGCGGCGTCTGCCCGTCGATGGACACCAGCATCCAGATCGGCCCGACCGGTCGCAAGCTGCTGCCCCTCACGCCGGTCAACACCGGCCTGCGCGTGCCCGCGGGAGCCTGACGTGGGAAAGCCGAAGAACCAGCCCGAGGGCGGGCAGGCCCCGGTCGTGCAGCGGGTGCGGCTGCGCTACGCCAAGCGCGGTCCGCTGCGCTTCACCTCGCACCGGGACTTCGCCCGTGCGCTGGAGCGGGCGATCCTGCGCGCGGGGGTGCCGATCGCGTACTCGCAGGGGTTCACCCCGCACCCGAAGATCTCCTACGCCAGCGCCGCCCCGACCGGGGTGGCCTCGGAGGCGGAGTACCTTGAGCTGGGCCTGCGCGAGCGGGTCGAGCCGGGGCAGCTGGTCAAGGCGCTGGACGGGTCGCTGTCGCCCGGCCTGGACGTGCTGGAGGCCGTCGAGGCCACCGTGCCGGGCAGTCTGGCCGACCGGATCACCGCCTCGCAGTGGCGTATCGAGCTTCCGGGTGTCGGCGACGACCAGTTGGCTACCGCGGTGGCGGCGTTCGTCGCGCAGAGTGAGATTTTGGTCGAACGTATGACCAAACAGGGCCGCCGCACCTTCGACACCAGGGACGCCGTGGTGCACATCGCGGCTGTCCGGTCACAGACCCGGCCACCTGGCGTGGTCGAGACCGCGCCGTGTGCGATACTCGACCTTGTCGTGCGGCAGGTCACTCCCTCCGTGCGACCCGATGACGTCCTGTCCGGCCTGCGCGTGGTGGCCGACCTGGAGCCGTCGGCGCCCCACTCACTGCGAAGTGCGCGGGCGACCCGGCTGGCACAGGGCACGTTGACCCCGCAGGGGGAGATCGTGGATCCGCTCGAGGCGGACCGCGACCCCGTCGTTATCGGCGAGCGTTAGCCCGCTTGGCTAACGCTGTCGGCAGACTTCGGCGCAAAGCCGGCCCGTAGCGCCTGACCTGGCGCTCGGGCCGGTGGAACGACGGAAAACACCGGTGCTCCTGAGTGGCTGCGTTCGTCTACGCGCCCGGGGGTGCCAGAACTGGAGAACAGCCGGATGCTCGACCACGAGCCCGCGGATCGGCCCGACAACGCCGACGACGCAACCTATGGCGCACAGCCATCGCACGACGCGGACGCGCAGCGCGCAGACAGCGGCGTGACCAGCACCGACGCCAGCTCTACGCCCGACGCGCCGACGTCCGAGGACGCCGCACAGCCGGAGCAGGCCCCGGCGGAGGCGACCGTCCGTCGCCGCACGCGCAAGCGCACCGCCGCGGCCGAGGAACCGGACGCCGACGCCGAGAGCGCCGCGCCGGTGAAGAAGGCCACCCGTCGCCGTAAGAAAGCGGCGGAAGCTGACATCTCCGGCGAGTCTGTGTCGGAGGAGACAGAAGCTCCGGTAGCGGCCGCCGCGCCGGTCCTGTCCGTGCCCGGCGCGGTCGCCGCGGCCGAGCAGGACGCCGCGGAGCTGGCCGAGCAGGCCGAGGCCGAGGAGGAGCTCGCCGCGGCGCCCGCCGAGGAGCCCGCGCCGCGCCGCCCGGCCATCTCCGTGCTGTTCATGGCCCCCGAGGCCGCCCGTGCCGAGCAGGCCCGCACCGAGCAGGCGCGTGCTGAGCAGCCCCGCGCCGAGCAGCCCCGGACCGCCGAGGCCGACGCCCGCGCCGAGGAGGAGGCGGAGCCGGCCGAGTCCGGTCGCCGTCGCCGCCGCTCGCGCCGCGGCCGCGGCGAGGAGGCCGAGCCGGTCGCCGTCGCCGAGGCCGAGGAAGAGGCCGCCGCCGAGCTGGACGAGGACGACGAAGACGGCGAGAACGGCCGTGCCCGCCGCCGTCGTGGTCGCCGCGGCCGCGGCCGCGGCAAGGGCACCAGTGACGAGCTGGCCGACGAGGAGGCCGGCGAGCCGGTCGAGGCCGAGGCAGAGGCCGACGACGAGGAGGAGCCGCTGACGCGGCGGCGCCGCCGCCGTCGGCGCAAGGGCGCGGGCGACGAGGACGGCGGCGCCGAGGACGGCGTGCACACCGTCGTACGGATCCGCGAGCCGCGTGCCGTCAGCGACGAGGTGCAGGGCGTCTCCGGCTCGACCCGGCTGGAGGCCAAGCGCCAGCGCCGCCGGGACGGCCGCGAGCAGCGCCGGACCCGCCCGCCGATCCTGACCGAGTCCGAGTTCCTGGCCCGCCGCGAGGCGGTCGACCGGGTCATGGTGATCCGGGAGAACCCCGACCGCACCCAGATCGCGGTGATGGAGGACGGCGTGCTCGTGGAGCACTACGTCACCCGCGCCTCGGCCGCGACCATGGTCGGCAACGTGTACCTCGGCAAGGTGCAGAACGTGCTGCCCAGCATGGAGGCCGCCTTCGTCGACCTCGGCCGGGGCCGCAACGCCGTGCTCTACGCCGGTGAGGTCAACTGGGACGCGGCCGGGCTGGAGGGGCGCTCGCGCTCCATCGAGCAGGCACTGCGCTCGGGCGACTCGGTGCTGGTGCAGGTCACCAAGGACCCGCTCGGTCACAAGGGCGCCCGGCTGACCAGCCACGTCGCGCTGTCCGGCCGCCACCTGGTGTTCGTGCCCAACGGCAACGCCTCCGGCATCAGCCGCAAGCTGTCCGATGTGGAGCGCAAGCGGCTGCGCGACATCCTGAAGAAGCTGGTGCCCGAGGGCGCCGGCGTGATCGTGCGCACCGCCGCCGAGGGCGCCTCCGAGGAGGACCTGGCCCGCGACGTCAAGCGGCTGCAGGGCCAGTGGGAGGACATCCAGGCCCGCGCGGCCGAGGGCGGCGCCCCCGCGCTGCTGTACGGCGAGCCCGACCTGGTCGTCCGCGTGGTCCGCGACCTGTTCAACGAGGACTTCAAGGAGCTGGTGGTCCAGGGCGACAACGCCTACGAGACCGTCCAGTCGTACCTGCACCACGTGTCGCCCGATCTGGTGGACCGGGTGCACCGGCACACCGGCGTCTCGGACGTGTTCGCGACGTACCGGATCGACGAGCAGATCCTCAAGGGCCTGGACCGCAAGGTGTTCCTGCCCTCGGGCGGCCACCTGGTCATCGACCGCACCGAGGCGATGACGGTGGTGGACGTCAACACCGGCAAGTACACCGGTGCGGGCGGCAACCTGGAGGAGACGGTCACCCGCAACAACCTCGAGGCGGCCGAGGAGATCGTGCGGCAGCTGCGCCTGCGCGACCTGGGCGGCATCGTGGTCATCGACTTCATCGACATGGTGCTGGAGAGCAACCGCGAGCTGGTGCTGCGGCGGCTCACCGAGTGCCTGGGCCGGGACCGGACCAAGCACCAGGTCACCGAGATCACCTCGCTGGGCCTGGTGCAGATGACGCGCAAGCGCATCGGCGCCGGGCTGCTGGAGGCGTTCAGCGAGCCGTGCGAGCACTGCAAGGGCCGGGGTGTGATCATTCACACGGAGCCGGTATCCGACCGAAGGGCGGCCGCCCCGGCGCCGGTGCAGCAGCCGGCCCCGGTGCAGGTCAAGTCGGCCCCGGCGCAGCCCGCGCCCAAGAGCACGCCGGAAGACCCCGGCTACTACGACACCGCCGGGTACGACCTGTCCCGCTACGAGAACGCCGACGACGACGGTGACGGTACGGACGAGGGCGACGCCGACGACGCCGCTGACGTGCCCACGCGTCGGCGCACCCGGCGCGGCGGGCGCCGCCGCACCCGCCCGTAACGAATCGGTACGGCATGCGCGGTTGGAGATGCGCTGTCGCACGAACTGCGTAAGCTGCCCGGGGTACGTTGCCACGACCCCGGGCAGTTCGCTGTCCGCCCCCGTTTCGGAGGAACTCCAACGATGCGACGCGTTCTGCTCGCCGTCACCCTGGGCCTGACCCTCACCGCGGCCGCGGCCGGCTGTGCCGACACCGCGACGACCGACGCCCAGCCGTCCGCTTCCGCGGCCGCCTCCGCCGGCACCACGGACCCGAGCGCGGCCGCGAGCGCCGCCGTCACCACGGGCACCGGCACCGGCACGGCCGACGCCAAGTCGGTCTGCGCGGCCGTGAACAAGGCGGGCGAAACGTTCGCCACCACCATCGTCACCAAGGCGCAGAAGGCCGGCGAGGCGCTCAGCGACTCGACCAAGGCGAAGGCCTTCCTCGACGACCTGGCCAAGGACTACACCACCCTGTCGACCGCGCTCAAGGCCGAGGCGGCCAAGGCCGCCGACCCGGCGCTGCAGAAGGCGCTGGGGGACATGACCAAGGCGCTGGACGCCTCGCAGGCGGCGCTTGCCGACCCGCAGCAGCTGGCCAAGGACCCGTCGAAGATCCAGGACATCCTGTTCAGCGCGGACCTCACCGCCGCGGGCGAGGCCCTGGACAAGATCTGCCCGTCTGCCTGACCTCCGACCCATACCCGCCGACTGTCCGGTATCGTCCGGCCGTCGGTGGGTATGGGTTCTCCATGCTGCCCAAGCAGTCACCCGGGCAGCAGTGTCCGTTAACCCCGCTATCCCGAAGGAACCCCTGATGCGACGCATTCTCGCTGCCGCGACCCTGGGCCTGGCGCTGTTCGGCGCCGCCGCCTGCGCCGACACCCCGGTCGACAACCCGGGTGCCAGCGCCGCTCCGTCGGCCGCCAGCTCTCCGGCCGGTGTCGACAAGGCGACCGCCTGCGCGAACCTGACCAAGGCGACCGACGAGTTCACCGCCAAGTTCACGGCGCTGCTGCCGAAGCTGACCGACCCGGCCGGGCAGAAGGAGGCCGCGACCCAGCTGCTGGCCGACCTGACGGCCTTCCAGACGGCGTACGGCAAGGACGCCGCCGCGATCGCCGACGCCGACCTGAAGGCGGCCGTGCAGGCCGACCTGGCCACGCTGGGGAGCGGCCTGGCCGCCGTCGGCCAGGCCAACGGCGACGTCACCAAGATCCAGGCCGCCCTGTCGACGCCGGAGTTCTCCGCCGCCGGCGAGAAGGTCAAGACCATCTGCGGCAAGTGAGCCGCGGGCACGGCGCGGGTGAGCAGGTTCACCCGCGCCGTGCCGACAGGCCGCCCGGTTTGGGCATCGGGCAGGCCATGACGTAGTCTTCTCTGCGGTGCTCTTACAGGCGCCGCATGCGTGCGTGTGTGCCAGCCGTTTCTTCGGCCAGGACGCGCCGAGCGCAGTCATCCGCCAGAGCTACGACAGGAGTCCGCGTCCCATGTACGCGATCGTCAAGACCGGCGGCAAGCAGTACAAGGTCGCCGAGGGCGACGTGATCGAGGTCGAGAAGCTCGCGGGCGCGCCCGGCGACGCGGTGGCGCTGTCCGCAGTGCTGCTCGTTGATGGCAGCGACCTGGTGACCGACGCGGCGAAGCTTGCCAAGGTTTCTGTTTCCGGTGAGGTCGTGGCCCACACCAAGGGCCCGAAGATCCGGATCCACAAGTTCAAGAACAAGACCGGCTACCACAAGCGGCAGGGTCACCGTCAGCCGCTGACCCAGGTCAAGGTCACCGGCATCAAGAGCGGGAAGTAGGCCTGAGATGGCACATAAAAAGGGTGCATCCAGCTCGCGCAACGGTCGCGACTCCGCCGCCCAGCGGCTCGGCGTGAAGCGCTTCGGCGGTCAGGTCGTGTCGGCCGGCGAGATCCTCATCCGTCAGCGTGGCACCAAGTTCCACCCGGGTGACCTGGTCGGCCGCGGTGGCGACGACACGCTGTTCGCGCTCGCGCACGGCGCGGTGCAGTTCGGCCTCAAGCGCGGCCGCAAGACCGTGAGCATCGTCCCGGTCGAGGGCTGATCGTCGAAAAGGGCGGGAAGGCGCGCTGCGCCTTCCCGCCCTTTTCTGTTCCTCCCGTGAGCGGTCTGCAGCAGTTTCGGGGAAAGTGCACGAATCTTGGCCGAGATTCCTGCACTTTCCCGGGAACTGCAGCCAACCGAAGCGCACCGCGCGCAGTTGTGGCGCGCGTCCCAGGCCGGTTCGGGCATGTCCGGACCGGGCGGGGTGCTGTATCGGGGGGCTCGCGCCAGAGGGTGCGAGCACGCCCGCACAGCGGGCATATGCTGACTTAGATCTACATAGCTGGAGGATGGAAACGTGGCGACCTTCGTGGATCGCGTGGTGCTGCACCTGCAGGCGGGTGACGGCGGGCACGGCTGCGTCTCCATCCACCGGGAGAAGTTCAAACCGTTCGGCGGCCCGGACGGGGGCAACGGCGGGCACGGCGGCGGCATCCTGATGGTCGTCGACCCGAACGTGCACACGCTGCTGGACTTCCACTTCCACCCGCACCTCAAGGCGCCGAACGGCAAGGGCGGCGCGGGTAACAACCGCGAGGGCGCCAACGGCGGTGACCTGGTGCTGAAGGTGCCGGACGGCACCGTGGTGCAGACCACCGACGGCGAGGTCATCGCCGACCTGGTGGGCACCGGCACCACCCTGGAGATCGCCCGGGGCGGCCGGGGCGGCCGGGGCAACGCCGCGCTGGCCAGTTCGCGGCGCAAGGCGCCCGGCTTCGCCGAGCTGGGCGAGCCGGGTGACCGGCTGGACGTGGTGGTCGAGCTCAAGAGCGTCGCCGACGTCGGCCTGGTGGGCTTCCCGAGCGCGGGCAAGTCGTCGCTGATCTCGGTCATCTCGGCGGCCAAGCCCAAGATCGCCGACTACCCGTTCACGACGCTGGTGCCAAACCTCGGCGTGGTGCAGGCGGGCGAGCAGACGTACACCGTGGCCGACGTGCCGGGGCTGATCCCGGGCGCGGCCGACGGCAAGGGCCTGGGCCTGGACTTCCTGCGGCACATCGAGCGCACCGCGGTGCTGGCGCATGTCGTCGACACCGCCACGCTGGAGCCCAACCGCGACCCGGTCGCCGACATCGACGCCCTCGAAGCCGAGCTGGCGCAGTACGGCGGGCTCGAGGACCGGCCCCGGATCATCGTGCTCAACAAGATCGACGTACCGGACGGGCGGGATCTGGCCGACATCGTCCGCCCCGACCTGGAGAAGTACGGCTGGCCCATCTACTCCGTCAGCGCCGCCACCCGGGAGGGCCTGCAGGAGCTGATCTACGCGCTGGCCCGGATGGTCGAGGAGCACCGCGCCGCCAAGCCGGTGCTGGAGCCGACCCGCATCGTGCTGCGCCCGAAGGCGGTCGACGACGACGGCTTCGAGATCGCGCAGGACAAGGCCGGGGTCTGGGTGGTGCGCGGCGCCAAGCCGGAGCGCTGGGTGCGGCAGACCACGTTCGACAACGACGAGGCTGTCGGCTACCTGGCCGACCGGCTCGCCCGCCTCGGGGTCGAGGCCAAGCTGGCCAAGCTCGGCGCGCAGCCGGGCGACCCGGTGCGCATCGGCACCATGGAGTTCGACTGGCAGCCCACGATCTATGCCGGCGCCGACTACGTGCCCGGCAACCGGGGCACCGACATCCGCATCGACGGCGAGCCGACCCGGCCCAACGCCGCCGACCGCCTGGCCGCCCGCAAGGCGCGCCGCCAGCGCGAAGAGGGTGACACGGCCGGCGACGAGTGGCTCGAGGACGACCTCGACGCCGACCTCACCGACCCGGCCGGCGAGCGCGACGACGACGCGGACTTCGACGACTACGACGAGACCGACGCCGACGCGGCCGCCCACAGGAGCGACGAGAACCGCTGAGCGCGGAGCACCACGGGATCGCAGAAGTTAAGAAGGGCCCCTTCTTCTACGCAAAGCGTTAAGAAGGGACCCTTCCTTTTCTTTCGGGGTGACGTGGGTGGTGTGCGGAGTGTGAAACACTCTCGAAACATGCCCTGGATAGCGTCCTGTCGGTGTTGATCCAGCACCGTGAGATCACCCACCCTGATGTGACCGCGCTCGTGCTCGCCGCTGAGGACGAACTTCTCACGCGGTACCCGGGCACGACGCGAACCCCCTTGAACCCCCGCGCCCACTTCGTGGTGGCGTACGTGCTGGGGGAGCCGGTCGGCTGCGGAGCACTGACTCCGCACGAGGCCGGCGTCGCGGAGATCAGGCGAATGTATGTAGCACCGGCGCATCGCCGCGCCGGGGTGGCCCGCCGCATCCTTGCGGCACTGGAACGACGGGCCACCGCCCAGGGCTGGGACACGCTGCTCCTCGAGACCGGCGAGAACCAGCCCGAGGCGATCGCGCTGTACGAGTCGGTGGGCTACCAGCGCACCGAGCCGTACGGCAGGTATGTGCACAACCCCGCTTCCGTCTGCTTCACGAAGAAGATCGTTCGGTCCTGACGGTTCCGCGAAGACCGATCGCCTCGCCGGCTCGCCGCAGTGTCGCGGCAGCCCGCGGGTGAGCCCGTTCGGCCCCGTCGGCCAGGACCAGGTCCACATCGTGCGGCGACAGTGCCGCGTACGCCCGCTGGATCGGCTCCAGCCGGGCCACCACCGCGTCGACCACCCCCGCCTTGAGCGCGCCGTATGACGGGAACTCGGTCGTCTCGCCGGTGCACGCCTCGTAGATCTCCAGCAGGTTCGTCACGCCGGGCTGCGCCTCGCGGTCGTGGCGGACGACGGCGAGGGTGTCGGTGACGGCGCGCATGACCTTGCGGCGGACCAGGTCCGGCGGGTCGAGCAGCCCGATCGTGCCCAGGGCGGAGTCGTTGGTCTTGCCCATCTTGGCGGTCGGGTCGGTCAGGTCCATCACGCGTGCCGCGACGCCGGGGCGCTGCCCGACCGGCACCGTGAAGACCTCGCCGTAGCGGGCGTTGAATCGGGTCGCGATGGTGCGGGCCAGCTCCAGGTGCTGGGTCTGGTCGTCGCCGACCGGGACGGCGTCGGTGTCGTGCAGCAGGATGTCGGCGGCCATCAGCACCGGGTACGTGAGCAGGCTGAGCCGGACTCCGGCGGCCCCGGCGCCCTTCTCCTTGAACTGGGTCATCCGCTGCGCCTCGCCGTAGCCGGTGGCGCACTCCAGGAGGTAGTGCAGGCCGGTGTGCTCGGGGAGGTCGGACTGGACGTACAGGATGGTGCGGTCGGGGTCGATGCCGGCGGCGAGCAGCACCCGGGCCTGCTCGGCGACGTACGCGCGCAGGCGGGCGGGGTCGTGCTCGACGGTGAGCGCGTGCAGATCGGCGATCATCATGATCGAGTCGGTGTCGTGCTGGGCGGCGAGCATCGGCCGGATCATGCCGAGCAGGGTGCCCAGATGCAGATGGCCGGTGGGTTTGCAGCCGGTCAGGCGGCGGATGCGGGTGGTGGTGGGCCGGAGTGCGGTGAGGGTCATGGTGGGTCTCCCGTCGGGTCGCGGTCGCCGCTCCGGGAGGCTGCACGGGGCCCGTGCACGAGAAAGGCCGCCCGGTCAGGCGGCCTGGTGAGGTCATACGGATGCGGGCCGCCGGTCTAGGGCAGCCACCACAGGTTGGTCGTCATCCGCATGCGCCGATTGTGGCACCGGCGGGCGCCCGGCGGCAACCGGCATACCTGCGCAGGTCCTCGATCAGGCAGGATGTTCGCATGACGCAGCGCAGCCTCACCCATGCCGAAGCCGTCTCACGCGCCGCTACCGTGCGGCAGCTGTCGTACGGGCTCGACGTCGACCTCACTACCGGTGAGGAGACCTTCCGCAGCGTGACCACCGTCCGCTTCGATGCCACCCCCGGCTCCACCGTCTTCCTGGAGGCGCGGCCGGAGCGCCTGCTGTCGGCGACGCTCAACGGCGTGCCGCTGCCCGAGTCGGCCTTCGCCGACGGTCGGCTGGCACTGGACTCCCTCGCCGCGAGCAACACCGTCGAGGTGACCGCCGACTACGCCTACACCCGTACCAGCGAGGGCATGCACCGCTTCGTGGACCCGGCCGACGGCCTGGTCTACACGTACGCGCAGCCCTCGATCACTGACGCACCCCGGTTCATGGCCTGCTTCGACCAGCCGGACCTGAAGGCGCCGGTGACGCTGTCGGTCACCGCCGACCCGTCCTGGCTGGTGCGCGCCAACGCCGAGGGCACCCAGGCGGCGCCGGGACGGTGGGAGTTCGCCGAGACCAAGCCGGTCGCCACGTACCTGATCACGCTGGTGGCCGGGCCGTACGTGCAGGTGGACGACGTCCACGACGGCATCGGCATGGCGATCGTGGCGCGGGCCAGCTACGCCGAGGTGCTGCACCGCGACGCCCCCGAGATCTTCATGCTGACCAAGGCGTTCCTGGACCGCTACCACGAGCTGTTCGGCGTGCGCTACCCGTTCGGCAAGTACGACCAGGCGTTCGTGCCCGAGTTCAGCTGGGGCGCGATGGAGTTCCCCGGCCTGGTGGTGTTCCGCGACGAGCTGCTGTTCCGCGCGGCGGTCACCGACACCGAGCGGCTGGAGCGGGCCGCGATCATCGCGCACGAGATGGCGCACATGTGGTTCGGCGACCTGGTCACCATGCGCTGGTGGGACGACCTGTGGCTGAACGAGTCGTTCGCGACGTACATGGGCTACCGGCTGGTGGCCGAGGTGACCCCCTGGCCGCAGTCGTGGACCCGCTTCGGCGTCGGCCGCAAGGCCTGGGGGTACGCCGCCGACCAGCGCCCCTCCACGCACCCGATCGCGCCGACCGAGGTCGTCGACACCGACGCGGCGTTCGCCAACTTCGACGGCATCTCCTACGCCAAGGGCTGCTCGGCGCTGCGGCAGCTGGTGGCGTGGATCGGCGACGAGGCGTTCCTGTCGGGGCTGCGGTCGTACTTCGACAAGCACGCGTGGGGCAACGCCACCCTGGCCGACCTGCTCGACGCGCTGTCGCAGGCCAGCGGCCGGGACCTGCAGGCGTGGGCGGGCGACTGGCTGCGCACCCCGCAGGTGAACACGCTGCGGCCGGAGATCACCTGGGCGGCCGACGGGTCGTACGAGTCGGTCGCGGTGGTGCAGACCGCGGCGCCGGAGTTCCCGGTGCTGCGCCCGCACCGCATCGGCCTGGGCTGGTTCGACGAGCAGGGGCAGTGGCAGCGCACCGAGATCGAGGTGGCGGGGGAGCGGACGCCGGTGCCGCTGCTGTCCGGCGTACGCGGAAAGGGTCTGCTGCTCAACGACGGCGACCTCACCTTCGCCAAGGTCCGCCTCGACGACCGGACCCGGGCCGAGCTGGCCGACCTGCTCGCCGCGCAGCCGGACTCGCTGACCCGCGCCCTGCTGTGGAACAGCGCCTGGGACGCCACCCGCGACGCCGAGTGGCCCGCGCTGGAGTTCGTGGAGCTGGCCGCGCGGGTGCTGCCCGGCGAGCCGGACGTGACCCTGGCCGAGTCGGTGTTCGCGCTGGCCCGCCTGGCGGTCAACACCTACCTGCCCGGCGCGCAGCGCGAGCAGGGCCGGGCGGCGCTGGCCGCGGCGGCGCGCACGCTGCTGGAGACCGCCGAGCCGGGCGGCAGCCGGCAGCTGGTCGGCGCCCGGTCGCTGACCGCGCTGGCCGGCCCCGGCGAGCGCGACCTGCTGCGCGGCTGGCTCGGCGGCACCGGGGTGCCCGAGGGGCTGGCCGTGGACAGCGAGCTGCGCTGGTCGGTGCTGAACCGGCTGTCGGTGCTCGGCGACGTGTCCGAGGCGGAGATCGACGCCGAGCTGGCCCGCGACACCAGCGCCCGCGGTGAGCAGGAGGCGGTGCGCGCCCGCGCGTCCCGGCCCGACCCGCAGGCCAAGGCGTGGGCGTTCGACCTGGTCGTCACCGAGCAGGGGCTGTCCAACCGGATCTGCGTCGCGGCCGGGCAGGGGCTGTGGCAGCCCGAGCACGCCGAGCTGACCGAGCCGTACGTGGCCCGCTTCTTCGCCGAGCTGCCCGCGACCACCGGCCGCTCCGGCGACATGCTGGCCCACCTCGGCACGGCCGCCTACCCGGGGTACGCGGTGTCGGCCGACACGCTGGCCGCCGCCGAGCGGGCACTGGCCGGGCAGATGCACCCGCTGCTGCGCCGGGCGCTGGCCGACGGCACCGACGACCTGGCGCGGGCGCTGCGGGTCAGGGGCTGACGTACCTTGGAGGGCGTGGCGAGTCGCATCGGGATCATGGGCGGGACGTTCGATCCCATCCATCACGGACACCTCGTGGCAGCCAGCGAGGTGGCCGACCGCTACGCCCTCGACGAGGTCGTGTTCGTGCCGACCGGGCAGCCGTGGCAGAAGTCCGGCAACCCGGTGACGGCGGCGGAGGACCGCTACCTGATGACGGTCATCGCGACCGCGTCGAACCCGCGGTTCTCCGTCAGCCGGGCCGACATCGACCGCGGCGGCGACACCTACACCGTGGACACCCTGCGGGAGCTGCGCGGGCAGTACGGCGAGAAGACCGAGCTGTTCTTCATCACCGGCGCCGACGCCCTCTCCAAGATCCTCTCTTGGAAGGACGCGGACCAGCTGTTCGAGCTGGCGCACTTCGTCGGGGTGACCCGGCCCGGCTTCGACCTCACCGACGCGCACCTGCCCGCCGACGTGGTGAGCCTGGTCCAGGTGCCCGCGATGGCGATCTCGTCCACCGACTGCCGCCGCCGCGTCGCCGCGGGCCAGCCCGTCTGGTACCTGGTACCGGACGGGGTAGTGCAATACATCACAAAACGCCGCCTTTACCGCTGATCGGCGGTGGGTCGGCACACCTCGTTGTTATCTGAGCGGCGTCCCCGCCCGCGCCTGTGAGACCCTTGAGGTCGAACTCCGCCCGCGTCCAGCGGGCGGTGAGCCCACCGAAAGGACCAAGGTGCCCGCAACCGAGCGTGCCGTCGAGATGGCGCTGGCCGCCGCACAGGCCGCCGCCGACAAGAAGGCCGAGGACATCGTCCTGCTGGACGTGGGCGACCAGCTCGTCATCACCGACGTCTTCGTGGTCGCCTCCGCCTCCAACGAACGCCAGGTGCTCGCCATCGTCGACGCGATCGAGGATGCCCTGCTCCAGCTGCCCGAGAAGGCCAAGCCCGTGCGCCGCGAAGGCGAGCGCACCGGCCGCTGGGTGCTGCTGGACTTCAACGACATCGTGGTGCACGTCCAGCACAGCGAGGAGCGCGAGTTCTACGCGCTGGACCGGCTGTGGAAGGACTGCGCCCGGATCGAGTTCGTCGACCGCCACCTGGCGTCGCAGGACGCCGCGTGAGCAATGAGCGGGGCTCGGAGGCCGGGGTGACCCGGATCATCCTCTGGCGCCACGGCAACACGGACTACAACGCCGAGGGCCGGGTGCAGGGGCAGCAGGACGCCCCGCTGAACGACAAGGGCCGGGCCCAGGCGGCCGCCGCCGCCCCCGCGCTCGCCCGCCGGGGCCCGGCGCGGCTGGTCACCAGCGACCTCAGCCGCGCCGCGCACACCGCAGCCGCGCTGGCGCAGCTGACCGGGCTGGTGCCCGAGCGCGACCCCAGGCTGCGCGAGCGCGGCTTCGGGCACTGGGAGAACCTGCTCATGACCGAGGTCAAGGAGCAGTTCCCGACGTCGTGGCTGGGGTGGCGCGACGCGCTCGACGACCCCGGTGACGGCGTCGAGCCGCTGACCCAGCTGGGCAAGCGGGTCGTCGAGGTCATCCGGCAGGCCGCCGAGGTCGCCCCCGGGGTGACCACCGTGCTCGCCTCGCACGGCGCGGCCATCAAGTACGGCACGGCCACCCTGCTGGGCTGGCCGCTGGAGATCCTGCCCACCATCATGCCGCTGCAGAACTGCCACTGGGTCGAGCTGACCCACTCGGCGGAGCAGGGGTGGCGGATGTCGGCGTACAACACGGGTGTCTGAACAGCGGTCGCGCAACTTGTGGCGTGCCGGTAACGTCCGAGCTGACATGACGACGCCAAAGCCGCTGCTGTACACGTTGCTGGCCGCCACACTCCTGAGCGGCCTGCTGGCCGGCTGCGCGGGCACCGCCCGACCCGGCGCCACACCCGGTGGGGAGGTCTCCGTGAACGCGTCACCGTCGGCCTCGGGCCGGCCGAAGCCGCCGACCGGCGGTCCGAGCATCCCGCCCCCGGCCAAGGACGAGATCACCGTCTCGGGCACCGTCGAGCGGGTCGAGCTGGAGGGCGGCTGCACGGTGCTGCGCACGCCCGGCAAGACGTACCAGCTCATGGGCGGGGACAAGGACGTGGTCAAGCCGGGGGCGCGGCTCATGGTGACCGGCCGGATCCGCACCGACATCGCGACCATCTGCCAGATGGGGCCCGTGCTCGAGGTCATCTCGGCACGGCCGTCGTGACAGGCTAACGTGCGCGCATGGCTGTAGCCGTCGTCACCGACTCCACCGCGTACCTGCCCGCCGCCGTCGGCGACGGGACGCTCACCGTGGTGCCCCTGCACATCGTGCTCGGCGGGGTGTCCGGCCGGGAGGGCCTGGACGTCAGCCCGGCCGAGGTCGCCGTCGCGCTGACCGCCCGCCGGGTCTCGGTCACCACCTCCCAGCCGACCCCGGCCGAGTTCAAGCAGGTCTACGACCGGCTGTTCGCCGCCGGTGCCACCGGGGTCGTCTCGGTGCACCTGGCCGGGGCGCTGTCGGGCACGCTCGGCTCGGCCGCGATCGCGGCCAAGCAGGCCGACGGGCCGGTCGAGGTGGTCGACTCGTGCTCGGCGGCGATGGGCGTGGGCTTCCCGGCCCTGGCCGCCGCCCGCGCCGCCGCCCAGGGCAAGGACCTCAAGGGGGTACGCGAGGCGGCGCTGGCCACCATCAGCCGCACCTCCACCTTCTTCTACGTCGACACGCTGGAGCACCTGCGCCGGGGCGGCCGCATCAACGCCGCCTCCGCGCTGGTCGGCACCGCCCTGGCGGTCAAGCCGCTGCTGGAGGTCTCGGCGGGCGGCATCTCCATGCGCGACAAGGTGCGCACCGCCGCCCGCGCGCTGGACCGGCTGGTCGCGCTCGCCGTGCAGGCGGCCGGGGACGGCCCGGTCGAGGTCGCGGTGCACCACCTGGCCGCCGCCGAGCGGGCCGGTTCGGTCGCGACGGCGCTGCGCGAGCGGCTCGGCGAGCGCCTGTGCGAGCTGTACACCAGCGAGGTCGGCGCGGTGGTGGCCGCGCACGTGGGCCCCGGGCTGGCCGGCATCGTGGTGCACCGCCTGCCCGAACCCGACCAGTCCCTGCTGCCCGGCTGAGCCCCGCCGCGAACTGCGGTGGCGGGAATGCGAAGTGGTGGCGATACTCAGCGTTCATGGAGAAGGCTCGACCGGACTCGGTCGGCCGGGACCTGGCGCACGCGCTGCGTACCGGCCCGTTCTCCGCCGTGCTCCACCTGGCCATCGAGGACCGGGGAATGCGGTTGGAGGAGATCCAGGAGCGGCTGGCCGCTGCCGGGATCACAGTCAGCACCACCACGTTGAGCTACTGGCGCCGGGGACGCAGCCGCCCCGAACGCCCCGAATCGATGAAGGCCGTCCGGCTGCTGGAGCAGATCCTCGCCCTGCCCGCCGAGTCGCTGATCGCCCAGCTCGGCCCGCGCCGCCCGCGCGGGCGCTGGCTGGGCCAGCCGCCGGGCACGATCGACATCGACCGGCTGTTCGCCGACTCGATGAGCGTCGCCAAGATGATCGGGGAGCTGGACCGCTGGCTCTACCACGAGCTGAGCCGGGTCAGCCTGCACGACGTGTACCAGGTGGGGGCGCAGCGGCAGGAGATCAGCCTCAGCTGCCGCCAGGTGCTGCGGGCCAATGTGGACCGGGTGTCGCGTACCGTCGGCATCTTCCGCACCGACGACCCGGGCGCGCCGCTGCAGATCAACGCCCTGCGCAACTGCCGCCTGGGGCGGGTGCGCACCGATCCCGACAGCGGCCTGTGCGCCGCTGAGATCATCTTCGACCGGATGCTGTCGCAGGGCGACACGGTGGTGCTGGAGTACGAGTTCCTCAGCAGCTCCGCCGCCCCGACCGACATCTACTACCGGGGCTTCTCGGTGCCGGTGGGGGAGTACCTGCTGCAGCTGCAGTTCCACCGCGACGCGGTGCCGGCCCGGTGCTACCGGTTCGAGCGGCGCGGCGTCAACGCGCCGGACCAGGGCGTACGCGAGGTGTGGATCGGTTCCACGCACGGGGCGCACCTGGTCGGCTCGGACGTGCCGCCGGGCATCGTGGGCATGCGCTGGGAGTGGGAATAGGGGTCGGGCGTCCTCGTGAGACGCCCGACCCCCACCCTCCCCCCGGTTTGTCAGGAGGCGCTGATGGTCACATCGTCGATGACCCAGGAGGTCTGCAGACTCTGGTCCTCGACGCCGTTGAACTTCAGCGTCACCGTCTGCCCGGCGAACTGGCTCACGTTGACCACCTTCTCCACGTACGCCGAGTTGGCGTCGAGGTTCGTGGCGGAGGCGACCGTGGTGCTGCCCATGGTGACGGTCAGCCGGTCCCAGACCTGGCCGTCGTTCTCGGCGGTGGTGATCCGGACCCAGTAGCGCAGCGTCACACTGGTGCAGCCGGCGGGAATGGTCACCGACTGGGAGAGGTAATCAGTGTGCGACTGGCCCTGACCGCCCAGCCACGCGCTGCGCGTGCCGGTGTGGCCGGGGTAGTTGTACCCCGCCCAGGCGCCGATCACGCCGCTGTTCGCGGTCCACGGGGTGGTGCCGTTCTCCAGGCTGGAGTTGCCGACCACCTGCACCGGGGTGCAGCCGCCGCCGGACGTGACCGTCCAGGTGAAGTTGGCGGTGCCGGTCTTGCTCGCCGAGTCCGTCACCGTGACGGTGACGTTCGACGTGCCGGCGGTGGTCGGGCTGCCCGTGATCCGACCGGTCGACGAGCCGATCGACAGGCCGGCGGGCAGACCCGAGGCGCTCCAGGTGTACGGGGTGGAGCCGCCGCTCGCCTGCAGCTGCAGGTCGACCGACTGACCGACGCCGGTGCTCTGGTTACCGGGGTTGGTCACCGACGGGTTGCCCGGCTGGGTCCCGCCGTTCATGAAGCCCGTGTACAGCAGGCGGTTCGGCGAACCGGTGCCCGGGCTGGTGATCTTTCCAGTGGTGGCGTTGTTGACCAGCGCGTCGCGGACCTGGGCCGGGGTGGCGCTGGGGTTCTGGCCGAGGTAGACCGCGGCGGCACCGGCGACGTGCGGGGACGCCATCGAGGTGCCGGTCATCGTGGCGCTGCCGGTGTTGCTGGAGTACGACGCCGACACGATGCTGGTGCCCGGCGCGAACAGGTCCAGGCACGAGCCGTAGTTGCTCGTGCTGTTGCGCGCGTCGGAGCTGTTGGAGTTGCCGACGGTGACCGCCGCCGCGACCGCCTGCGGGCTGTAGTTGCAGGCGTTGTCGCCGGAGTTGCCGGCCGCCATGACGACCTGGATACCGGAGCTGATCAGGTTGCTGACCGCGGAGTCCATGGCCTGGCTGGTGCACGGGCTGGTGCAGCCGATGCTGTAGTTGACGACCGCGGGCTTGGTGCCGTTGCTGCGGACCCAGTTGAACCCGGCGATCAGGTCGTCGTTGCTGCCGCTGCCCTGGCAGTTCAGCACGCGAACCGAGGCCACGCTGGCCTTCTTGGCGATGCCGTAGCTGGTGCCGACCGCGGTGCCCGCGACGTGGGTGCCGTGGCCGTGGCAGTCGGCGGGGTTGCTGTCCCCGTCGACGATGTCGGTGCCCTGCTTGACCCGGCCGGTGAACTCCTGGTGGCTGGCGTTCAGGCCGGTGTCCAGCACGTACACGGTGACGCCCTGGCCCGGGTTGGCCGGGTAGGTGAACGCCTGGTTGAGCGGCAGGTTCGCCTGGTCGATGCGGTCGTCGCCCCAGTTCGGCGGGTTGTTCTGGGTGTCGGCGATCTGGACCCGCTGGACCGCCTCGACCGAGGCGACGGCGGGGTCGGCGGCCAGGCGCTTGGCCTGCTGCTCCGACAGCGACACCGAGAAGCCGTGCAGTGCGCTGCTGTACACGTGGCGAGTCTGCCCGCCGAAGCGGCCCGCCAGGTCGCGGGCCTTCGTGCCGATGGCCGAGGCGGTGGCGGCCACCGCGGAGTCCTTCAGCACCACGATGTAGCGGCCGGGGACGGCGCTCGGGCTGTCCGCGTACCGGATCGAGCCCTCGGGGGCGGCCTGAGCCGGTCCCGCGACGCTGACCGCGGCCGCGAACACCACGATGAACGCGGCGCCGAAACCGTAGATGCGTTGCAACAAGGTGATCTCCTCCCAGTAGCCGGCTTCGCGACCGGGTCCGGTTGACACCGGCCGCGAAGGGCTGGAGGAGAACCTAGGAGCGTGTGTATCGGCGGCGGCAGATCCGTGAACAGGAGTCGACGTTTTGTAACGCCAAAACTGTTGAAAAACTGGGAAGAGGGTTCTGTCGTGAACCGACAGGGTTCCGACAGTTGAACCCGCTGCTCTTATGCGCCGTTGACACCTGTAATAAGATTCTTACAGGTGCAAGACAGAGGGGTACCAGTGGACGTCGAGAGCCTGGTCGGCCGCCTGGCGGCGGTGGCCAACCCGCTGCGACTGCGCATCCTGGCCACCCTGGCCGAGGAGTCGACGCATGTCAGCGAGTTGGCCAGGCGGACCGGCATGTCCCGCGCGCTGCTCTACCTGCACCTGCGCCGACTCGAAGAGTTCGGCTACGTCACGGGGCACCTGGAGCTGTCGCCCGACGGCAAGGCGCTCAAGTATTTCGAGGCGGTGCCGTTCGCGCTCACCGTCGATCTGCCCACCGTCCGGGCCGCGGTCGCCGCGAGCCCTCCCGTCACCCCTGAGGAAGGTTCGTAATGGAGTTCATCCCCTGGTATGGCTGGGTCGCCATCGCCGGCGCCGTCAGCTGGGTCATCCCGGTCGTCGTCGGCACGCTGCGGCAGCCGGCCAAGCGCGACGACGATGCGCTGCGGGCCAGCCTGAACGAGCTGGCCGCCACCAACCGCCAGCTGGCCCAGCGGCTGGAAGGGGTCGACCAGCGGCTCGGCAAGATCGAGAAAACCCTCAACGACATCCCGTGACCGGGTGCCGCCTCCTGGTCAGCCGGTCTGGCTGACCAGGGTGAAGGCCCCGTCGTGGATCTTCAGGAGCATGAAGTCCGGGTGCGGCTGGGTGCCGTCCGGCCCGAACTCCGACGGGCCCGACAGCAGCTGGATGTCGGCGGGGGTCGTCGCGGCGATCGCCTTGCGCACGGCCTCCCGGTCGGTGCTGCCCGCCCGCTCGATCGCGTTGGCGGCGAGCTTGAGCGCGTCGTAGCTCTGCATCGTGAACGGTCCCGGATCGTGGCCGTACGCGGCGCGGTAGCGGTCCGCCCACGCCTTGGCGTCCGGCTCGAACTGCGCCATCGGCAGCGTGATGCCGTAGAGGCCCTCGGTCTCCGCCGGCGTGAGCTTGTCGAACAGGGTCGGGTCCAGCCCGGCGTCCGACAGCATGATCGTGCCCTGGAAGCCGCCGGCCCGCAGATCCCGCACGATGGTGGCCGCCTCCGGGTAGTAGCCGGTGAACAGCACCGCGTCGGCGTCCTGCTTGACCACCTCGTCGACCATGCGGGGGTAGCTGGTGGCGCCCTGGCTGATGCGCAGGCGGGTGGCCAGCTCCATCTTCGCGCCGGGCTCCTTCAGCCGCTCCACGGCGGCGTGGGCGACCGACTGGGGGAAGCTGGTGCCGTCGTCCACCACGGCCAGCCGCTTGCGCCCCATCTTCGTCAGGGACTCGACCGCCCGCTCGCCCTCCTCCTTCGCGGTGCCGGCCAGCAGGAACACGCTGTCGTAGCCGGGGGCCAGCAGGTCCATGGAGTTGGCGGCCGGGACGATCATCGGGATCGCCGCGGTGTGGAACGGCTTGAGCACCGGTACGACCGCGACGCTGCAGCCGCCGCCCACCGAGACCGTGACGTCCTTGGCGATGAGTTCGTTCGCCTTCACCACGGCCGTTCCCGGGTCGCAGGCGTCGTCCCCGGCGACCAGCTCGACCGGCCGGCCGAGCACCCCGCCCTTGTCGTTGATCTCCTTGATGGCGAGCTGGTACGCCTCCATCATCCGCTGCCCGGTCGGTGCGTTGTCGCCGGTGAGCGGGATCAACGCACCGATACGTACTGGTTGTGGCGTATCATCCGCCTTGTCGGGTTCACTGCACGCGACAAGTGCACCGCACAGCACCGCCACCAGCGCGGCCGCCGAAACACGGAAGCTGCGGCGCGCGGCCCGTCGAGGCTGGAGGTCGTCCATACGGTGAATTATTATCACGTGTAAGTAGGATAAGCCGGATATGCCGCCCAGGCCACCGCCTGGTGCACAGGACAGCACTCGACGGGGTGGGCCGCAGCGGTCGGCCCGGAGGGGGACACCCGGAACAATGCAGTGGCCGTCTTGGTGGCGGGCCGCCGTCGGCAAGCGGGGCGCAGACGCCCGCCGGGGCGACCCCATTCGCCCTCGCCGCAGCCTGGGCATGACCGCCGCGCTCGCGGCGGTGCTGTGCGGGCTGGGCGCGTTCACGCTCTGGGGCACCCTGCAGGCCACCCACGCCACCGAGGCGCAGAGCAAGGCGCTGGTGCTGGACGCCATCTTCAGCGAGGCCAGCGCCGCCGTGGCGGTGCAGGAGATGCAGGCCCGGCACTACCAGCTGGAGCCGTCGGTGGCCAGCCGCGAGCGGTACCTGGACTCCGCGGCGCAGGCCGACGGGGCGCTGCGCCGCGCCGTCGAGCTGAGCACCGGCGACGCCCGCGAGGACGCACTGCGGCTGCAGGCCGAGCAGTCGGCCTACCGGCAGGCCGCCGACCAGCTCATCGTCATGGTCACCGATCGCGACCCCGACGCCATCAAGCAGGACCGGCTCGAGGTCACCCCGGCGTACTACACGCTGCAGCACGACATCACCGAGGTGTCGCGCTCGTACCACTCGCTGGCCCAGAAGCGCGTAGCCGACCTGCGCAACGTGCAGACCCGGATCTTCGCCGCCACCATGGTCGGCTTCGCGGTCGGCCTGGCCCTGGTCGCGGCCATCTGGCGGGTCATGCTCGCCTACCAGCGGCGGGTGGTCGAACACGCCCGCGCCAGCCAGCGCCAGGCGCTGCACGACCCGCTCACCGGCCTGGCCAACCGGCTGCTGTTCCAGCAGCGGCTCGACGACGCCATCGAGGCCGCCGGAGCCGACCCGGACCGCCGGCCGGCGGTGATGCTGATCGACATGAACGGCTTCAAGGCCGTCAACGACACCCTGGGCCACCACGCGGGCGACGAGGTGCTGATCCAGACCGGCAACCGGCTGCGCAAGGTCTGCGGGGAGCGCGACACGGTGGCCCGGCTCGGCGGCGACGAGTTCGCCGTACTGCTGCGCAGCGTCTCCACCGTCGAGGCGGCGCTGGAGATCGCCGAGCGGGCGGGCGGGGCGCTGCGGCGCAACTTCCTGCTCCCGGTCGGCTCCGCCGCCGTCAGCGGCAGCGTCGGCATGGCGCTGGGCGCCCCCGGCTCCTCGGCCGAGGACATGCTCCGCCACGCCGACGCCGCCATGTACCGGGCCAAGAGCAGCGGCAAGGGCGTCGCCCTGTACGACCCCGAGATCGACATCGACCAGCCGGGGCGGATGGCGCTCTTCGCCGACCTGCGTACGCTGCTCACCGACGGCGACCCCGACGGCCAGCTGGTGCTGTACTACCAGCCCCAGGTGAGCATCGCCGACGCCGCCGTCCCCGCCGTCGAGGCGCTGGTGCGCTGGCGCCACCCGCAGATGGGCCTGCTGTCGCCCGACGCGTTCCTGGGCGTCGCCGAGACCGGCGGGCTGGAGCTGCCGCTCACGTACCACCTGCTGCGCATCGGCGTCGCCGAGGCGGCCGGCTGGAACGCCCAGGGGCGGCCGCTGACCGTCTCGGTCAACGTCAGCCCCAACTGCCTGCTCGACGACGCGTTCGTGGGCCAGGTACGCGGCGCGCTCACCGACACCGGACTGCCGCCGCACCTGCTCCGGCTGGAGATCACCGAGAGCGGCATGACGACCGACCCCGACCGGGCCCAGGAGGTCCTCCGCCGTATCCGCAACGACGGCGTCCAGGTCTCGATCGACGACTTCGGCACCGGCTTCAGCTCGCTGAACCAGCTCAAACTGCTCACCGCCGACGAGTTGAAGATCGACCGGATCTTCATCCAGGACCTGGCCACCGACCCCGGCGACGCGATCCTGGTCCGCAGCGCCATCGAACTGGCCCACAACCTGGGGCTGTTCGTCACCGCCGAAGGGGTCGAGGACCTGACCGCGCTGGCGATGCTGGCCGACCTCGGCTGCGACCAGGTGCAGGGGTTCGCGTTGGCGCGGCCGGTGCCCGCCGACGCGCTGTTCGCCGAGTGCGCCAAGGCGGCGCGGATCGCCCGGTCGGCCCTGAAACCCGCCTCCGGCCACCTGCCCCCCGCAGAGGTCGAAGCGGGGGTATGAGGCCCGGCGCCCGCGCCCGGCGCCCGCGCCCGGCGCCCGCGCCCGGCGCCCGCGCCCGGCGCCCGCGCCCGGCGCCCGCGCCCGGCGCCCGCGCCCGGCGCCCGCGCCGCGCTTCGGTGCAGTTTCGGGGAAAGTGCTGGAATCTTGGCGTTCTTTCGGACAGTTTCCCCGAAACTGCACCCTGCGAGGGGCGGTGTGGCGGGGAGCGGGGGGCGGGGCTCGTAGCACGGGTGGGGTGTGATCAGGGCGTTATCCACAAGCGGTCCGTTGTCCACAGGTGGTGCCGCGCGAGGGTGGGGCCGGGGGGGTCTGTCCTCCTAGCGTGGCCGCGTGCTGTCACTTCGCCCGCAGCCGCCGGATGAGGCGGCTAATCGCCGCCTGAGAAGCGTCTTCGCCGTACCCCGAGCAACGGCCGATGCGCCGGCCACCGATCCCATGCCGCCCGGCCCCCCGCCAGGTGCCGACGCGATCCAGGCCGAGGACGACTTCGCGGTCGACCGCGAACCGTGGCTCGGGGACCGGCGGCCTGCTCGGCAGACGGAGCAGCTGTGGCCAGAGCCGACGCCCCCGCCCGCCACCTCGCTCTCTGACCTGCCATGGCTGTCGCCCTCGCCATCGCCCTCGCCCTGGCCATCGCCCACGCCATCGCCCTGGCCCACGCCTTCGCCATTGGCCACGCCCTCATCCTCGCCATCGGCCTCAGCGGCGTCGTCGGCTCCGGGGCTGCCGCGCTTCGTCGCGCCGGAGCCGGA
Source organism: Catellatospora sp. KI3 (assembly GCF_029948125.1). GTDB lineage: Bacteria > Actinomycetota > Actinomycetes > Mycobacteriales > Micromonosporaceae > Catellatospora. The sequence continues at coordinate 46,404 of NZ_JASAMB010000029.1, read as the reverse complement.
GCCGGAGCCGGAGCCGGAACCGGAACCGGAACCGGAACCGGAGGCGGAGTCGGGGCTGGGGCGGCGGCCGTCGGCGTTGCCGGGCCGGGCGGCGTTCGACCCGGGGCGGCGCGGGGTGCGAGCGCTCGCGGCGGTGGCCGTCCTCGTGGTCCTGATCGCGGCATATCTGGCCTGGCAGGCGCGCCCGCAGCCCGAACCGGTCCCGACGCTGGCCGGCGATACCGCCGCACCGCGGCCTTCGGCCGCGGCGTCGCCCACCGAGCTGGTGGTCGCGGTGACCGGCCGGGTGCGCCGTCCCGGCCTGGTACGGCTCCCGCCCGGCTCCCGCGTAGCCGACGCCATCGAGGCAGCCGGTGGCGTACTGCCCGGGACGGACGTGTCCACGCTCAACCTGGCCCGGCGCGTCGCCGACGGCGAGCTGATCGCCGTCGCGGTGCCGGGCGTCGTCCCCGCCGACCAGGGCGGCGGGTCCGGGGCGGCACCCGGTGGGCTGGTCAACCTGAACACCGCCACCCTCGCCCAACTCGACGCGCTACCCGGGGTGGGCCCCGTGCTGGCGCAGCGGATCCTCGACCACCGCACCCGGCACGGCGACTTCCGGGGCGTGGGCGACCTGCGCCAGGTCGAGGGCATCGGCGACGCCAAGTACGAACAGCTCAAAGACCTGGTCACGGTCTGATGGGCGCCCCCGATCCGGCAGCCGGCCGCCGACCCGACCCGCGGTTGGCGCCGTCAGCGTCGGCCGACCGCGAGCTCGACCGGTGGTCGGTGCTGTCCGCGCCGACCGGCGAGGTGCCCGGCTCGCGGATGGCGCCGTTCGCGCCGGCCGGCCAGGAGCCCGATCTGCGGTTGGTGCCGTTCGCGCTCGGGTGCTGGGCGGCCGCCCTGACCGTGCTGTACACCGGCCTGCGCATCGCGCTGATGCTGACCGCAGCCGCACTGCTCGCGGCAGCGCTGCTGATCGCCCACGATCGCCGCGCGGCCGCTCGCACCCGCACCCGCGCGACCGCTCGCACCGACTCGACCGCCGCCACCCGTGCGGCCGTCCCCACCCGCGCGACCGGAGGTGCAGTTTCGGGGAAACTGCACGAATTCTGGTCAAGATTCCGGCAGTTCCCCCGAAACTGCGTGCCGATCCTCCGAGGGGGCCGCGCGACGGAGCGGGGCGCGGGGGTCGGGTCGGGGCGGCGGTTGGCGGAGGTGGGCGCCGGTTCCGGGCGGGCGCGGGCGGCGGGGGAGTCGGGGTCGGGCTGGGGGGTGCGGTGGCGGTGGATCGTGGCTGGGGCTTGCCTGGGGCTGGCGTGCGGCGCGGTGGCGACCGGGGCGCGACTGTCCGCGCGGGACGCGCCCGAGCTGGCGGAACTGGTGCGGCGGCACGCTTCGGAGCAGGTGCTGCTGACCGTACGCGACGATCCGCGGGCGGTGGCGGGGGTCACCGGGCGGGACGCGACCTGGGTGGTGGCGGCGAACCTGGACGCGGTGGCGGGGCTGCGTACCGATGCGCGGGTGCTGGTGCTGGCCGCCGACGGCGGCTGGCGCGGGCTGCTGCCGGGCCAGCAGGTGCGGGCCCGGGTCCGGTTCGGACCGTCTCGCGGCGGTGACCTGCGCGCGGCCGTGCTGTCCGCCGATGCGGCGCCGCAGCCGCTGGGTCCGGCACCGTGGGCGCAGCGTGCCGCCGGAGTGCTGCGGTCAGGGCTGCAACGGGCCTGCGCGCCACTCGACCGGGCCGCCGGGGGCCTGCTGCCGGGCCTGGTCGTGGGCGACACGAGCCACATGGACCAGGAACTGTCGCAGCAGTTTCGCGAAGTCGGGCTGACCCACCTGAATGCCGTGAGCGGCAGCAACGTGGCGGTCGTGCTCGGGGCGGTGCTGCTGCTGGCCCGGTGGTGCCGGGCCGGGCCCAGGCTGAGCGCCGTACTCTGCGCCGTGGCGCTGGTCGGGTTCGTGATCCTGGTCCGGCCGTCGCCGAGTGTGCTGCGAGCCGCCGCGATGGGGTGCGTCGCGCTGCTCGCGCTGGCCTCCGGCAGGTCCCGCGCCGCGCTGCCCGCGCTCGCGGCCACCGTGGCGGCGCTGCTGGTCATCGACCCGGAGCTGGCCACCGACGCCGGGTTCGCGCTGTCGGTGCTGGCCACCGCCGGACTGCTGCTGCTGGCCCCGCCGATCCGCGACGCGTTGCACGGCCGGGGCGTGCCGCGCGGGATCGCCGAGGCGCTGGCGGTGCCGACCGCGGCCCAGCTCGCGTGCGGGCCGGTGGTCGCGGGCATCAGCGGGACCGTCAGCCTCGTCTCCGTACCGGCGAATCTGCTGGTGGTGCCCGCGATCGCACCGGCCACGCTGACCGGCGTGGCCGCCGCCCTGCTGTCGCCGCTGTGGCCGCAGGGCGCCGAGTTCACCGCGTGGCTCGGCAGCTGGCCCGCGCGCTGGCTGGTCACGGTCGCCCGGGTGGGCAGCGAGCTGCCCGCGGCGGTGCTGCCCTGGCCGGAGGGGCTACCCGGCGCGCTGCTGCTGGCGGGCCTCACCGTGCTGGCCATGCTCGGGCTGCGCCGTCCGGTGCTGCGTCAGCTGGCGCTGGTGGTGGCGCTGGCCGCGACGCTGGGCGCGCTGCCGGTACGGCTGATCGCGGGCGGCTGGCCGCCGCCGGGCTGGCTCGCGGTCTCCTGCGACGTGGGCCAGGGCGACGCGACCGTGCTCAACGCGGGCGGCGGCGCGGCGGTCGTCGTCGACACCGGGCCGCTGCCGCACCCGGTCGACGCGTGCCTGGACCGGCTCGGTATCGACACGGTGCCGCTGCTGCTGATCAGCCACTTCCACCTGGACCACATCGGCGGTCTCGACGGCGTGCTGGCGGGGCGGCCGGTCGGGGCGGTGGTCACCACGGCCTGGCCGGAGCCCGCGCCGGGGCGCGACGCGGTGCTGCGCGCGGCCGCCGCGCACGACGTCACGGTGTTCCCCGCGCCGGCGGAGGGCGGCTGGACCGTCGGGACGGTGCGGGTGACGGTCCTGCCCGGACCGATGCTGCACGGCACCCGCAGCGACCCGAACAACAACTCGCTGCTGCTGCTCGCCGAGGTACGCGGCGTACGCCTCCTGCTGGCCGGGGACGCCGAGACCGAGCGGCAGCAGGCGCTGCTGGACGCGGGCGTCGCCCTCGGGGCGCAGGTCCTCAAGGTGGCCCATCACGGCAGCGCCTACCAGTCGCCGGAGTTCCTCGACGCGGTCGCGCCGCGGGTGGCGCTGGTCAGTGTGGGCGCCGGCAACGACTACGGCCATCCGAACGCGGCGGTGCTGACCCGGCTGGCGGGGCACGGGGCGCGGGTGCTGCGTACGGACCTTTCCGGTGATCTCGCCGTGGTGCTGGACGGCGGGGTGCTGTCGGTGGTGACCGGGTGAGGCCGGTCATCCACAGGAGCCCGGCGGACGCAAGGCGACGCGCCCGTGCGAGTGACGATGAACGGTCCGCGAGAGGGTCGTGCGACGATAGCGGGGTGGTGAGCCAGGTTCCGTCCCCCGCCCTGACACCCGTGGTCCTCGTCCTCGGCGACGAGGAGCTGCTCGTCGCGCGCGCCGTCACCGACACCGCGGCCCGGGCCCGGGTCGTCGATCCGGCCGTCGAGCTGCGGGAGATGGACGCCGACACGCTGCTCGTAGGCGAGCTGGCCGAGGCGCTGAGCCCGTCGCTGTTCGGCGGCCGCCGCGTGGTGGTGCTGCGCAGAGGGCAGGACGCCAAGAAGGACGTCGCGGCGATGCTGCTCGACTATGTCAAGGCGCCCGACCCGGAGGTGACGCTGGTCGTCGCGCACGCGGGCGGGGCCAAGGGCAAGGCGATCGCCGACGGGCTGGCGAAGGCGGGAGCCGAGGTGGTGCCCGCCGCGAAGATCACCAAGCACCGGGAACGGGTCGACTTCGTCACCAGCGAGGTACGCCGCCTCGGCGGTCGCTGCCAGGCTGACGCCGCCGAGGCGCTGATCGAGGCGGTCGGTCACGACCTGCGCGAACTCGCCGCCGCGTGCGCCCAGCTGATCGCCGACACCGACGGGCGCGTCGACGCCGCCACAGTGGCCCGGTACTACCGGGGCAAAGCGGAGGTCAGCGGCTTCGCCGTCGCCGACGCGGCGGTGGCCGGTGACCTGCCCGCCGCGCTGGAGGCGCTGCGCTGGGCCCTGCACAGCGGGGTCGACCCGGTGCCGATCGCCGACGCGCTCGCCGACGGCGTACGTACCGTGGCGCGGGTGGCCTCGGCGGGGCGGGGCAACGCGTTCCAGCTCGCGTCGTCGCTGGGCATGCCCGCGTGGAAGATCGAGAAGGCGCAGCGGCAGGCCCGCGGCTGGACCCCGGAGGGCCTAGTCAAGGCGATGCGCGCGGCGGCCGACTGCAATGCCGCGGTCAAGGGCGGCGAGGAGGATCGCGGCTACGCGCTGGAGCGCACCATCGCGGCGTTCGCGCGGGCCAGAGCGGGAGGATCGAGATGACGGCCAACATCCGGTCGCGTCGCGCCGGGATCAGCCAGCAGGAGGCGCGTACCCGACCGCTCTACGCCCGGGTGCTGGGCCTGCAGTACGTACGCCCGAGCAACCTGATGTGCTTCGTGTTCTTCGAGGGCGCGATCTCGCTGGCGGTGCTGCTGGCGCTGGCCGAGTTGACCAACTGGTGGGCGGTGCTGGTGCTGCCGGTGTCGGTGGCCGCGATGGTGAAGATCAACGACGTTATCGCGGGGGCCACCACCCGCTCCGGGGGTGACGCGGTGCCGCGCCGCGCGTCCCGTGCCGCCGTGGCCGGGTCGGCGGCGACCGGCCCGACCCTGGCCGGCCCGACCGTAGCCTTACCGACCGTGCCGCTGCGGGGGGCGACACCACCGGTCGAGTTGCCCGGCTTCGAGGACGACGCCGGAGTCGATCTCCCTAGCCGGTACGAACGGCTGACCCGCCACGAGCAGGCCCCGGTCGAACCGGTCAGCCCCGCCGCCGAGGAACCCTGGATCGGCAGCGCCGAGCAGCGCTCCCGCCAGTCCGCCGCCTACCGCTACGAGTGACACGCCACCAGCGGTCCATGCCGCGCCAGCGGTTCCTGTCGTACTAGCGCGGTCCCTGCCGCGCCTCTCCGCACCTCGTGATCGCCGACTGCGGCCTTTCCCTGCACGCTGAACCTTCCTGAAGACCCCAAGCAGTGATCTCACGAGAGTGATCGCAGTCTGAGGCCGTTCCCTGGTCGATGTGCCGGGGTCGTGACCGCGGACGGTGATCTCTGGGAGCGTTGGTCGCGGTGCGGCGTGGGTTCCCGGCCGTCGGCCCGAGGCTGTGACCGCGGACGGTGATCCCAGAAGCGTTGGTCGCCGCCTGGGGTCATTTCCTCGTCCGCCAGCCGAGGCGGCAACCGCAGAAGGCGATCAACGTGAGGGTGACGGTCAGCTCGCGGGCCTTCGGCCGGGGCAAAACGGGGCCGTCGAGGGCAACCCGAGTCCGGCTGGGCGCTATGTGATCGCTGGCTGCGGTCGTTTGCTAAGGCTGGAGCCCGTGATCTGACCACAAGTGGTGATCTTGCGGCAGGCGGCGACCTCTCGGCGGTGTGGCCAGGGTGTGGAAAAGCCGACGCCCGGCTCCTGTCGGAGCCGGGCGTCGGCGATGCTGATGGCAGTGCCCGTGCGGGCGTCAGGCCTCAGGCGGACAGCGAAGCCAGCTTCTTGGCGATGGCCGACTTGCGGTTCGCCGCCTGGTTCTTGTGGATCACGCCCTTGCTGACGGCCTTGTCCAGCTTGCGCGTGGCGTCACGCAGCATCGCAGCGGCGTTGTCGAGATCGCCGGAGGCGGACGCCTCGTGGAACTTGCGCACGGCCGTCTTCAGCGAAGACTTGACCGACTTGTTGCGCAGCCGGGCCTTCTCGTTCTGCCGGTTGCGCTTGATCTGGGACTTGATGTTCGCCACGCGACAGCCTCGTCCTGCTCGTTTCGGGTTGGATGCTTGGGATGGGCCGGCGCGTTAGCACCAGCCGCGACGTGCCAGGTTACCAGGTGGCCCGCGCATCGGCCAAAACGGGCCCATGCCGCATGGCTGGTCGGTACTCGTGCTGACCCGTGCGGTGGGATCTCAGCGCCAGCCCTGGCGTCGTGACAGCCAGCGTACCGTGAGGCGGCCGTAGTACCGCTGGTGGGATCGGACGGCGGGGGACTGCTCGATCTCCGGCTTGGCCCCGGCGTGTACGTAGTAGCCCGCGCAGGCGGCCAGCGCGGCGTCGAGCGCGTCGTCCGGCAGGCCGCGGGCCGCCGGGTGGGCGGCGAACAGCGCGTCGACGTCGTAGCCGCTGGCCTCCGCCGACAGCAGCAGCGTGACCAGGTCGAACCAGGCGGGGCCGTGGGCCAGGAAGGCCCAGTCGCAGATCCAGGCCCGGCCGTCGCCGTCGAGCACCGTGTTGTCCAGCCGCAGGTCGCCGTGGAACACCCCGGTGGCCCGGGTGCCGAGCTCGACCAGCCGTGCCTCCAGCTCGCGCAGCCGGTCCAGGTGCGGGACCAGTTCGGGGGTGAGCACCGCGAGCTGGTCGGGGTCGGCGTCGCGCCAGGTGCGCAGCATCGGCTCGACCGTCGTGGCGAACGTCTCCAGCGGGAGCTCCAGCAGCGGCGGCGACGGCTCGGCCAGCGCGGCGGCCGTGACGGCCCAGGCGTCCAGCGCCGCGGTCAGCTCCTCGGGGCGCCAGGGCAGCTGCGGTACGCGGGCGCCGGGGATCGGGTCCAGGCACAGCACCACGTGGCCGGCCAGTTCGGCGTGCCAGCGCAGGCGGGCCGCGGCGACCGCGGCGGGCAGGGCGGCGGTGTTGTGCGCCTCCTGCTCGTACCAGCGGGCGAGGTAGTGGTCGCGGGGGACGGCCTTGACGAAGTGGGCGCGGCCGTCCGCCGTACCCACGACGGAGGCGAAGCCCTGGGTGAAGCCCGCGCCGGTGCCGCTCGCCGTGACCACGGCGGCGCCGAGCCGCTGCTCGACGGCGGCCCGCAGCTCGGCGGGCAGCTGCGCCCAGCCCGGGCGGCGGGCGGTCTGGGTGTAGCCCACCTCGGGCAGCAGCAGCTCGGTCATGCCGGCCATGGTCGGGGCGGGGTTGTGACGTGCACAACCGGGTTTCGGCCGCCGTGGCGGCACCGCGCGGACCGGGGCGGGTGGCAGACTTCACGTCCGTGGATACCGACCGGTTCTGGGCACTGATCGAGCAGGCGCGCGCCGATGTCGAGGGGGAGCTCGGCGAGGACGGCGACAGCCTGGCCAAGGCGCTCACCGCGCGGCTGGTGGAGCTGCCCGCCGCGCAGATCGAGCAGTTCGCGGCGGAGTTCGGGCGGCTGCGCGCCGCCGCCGACCGCTACGACCTGTGGGGTGCCGCGCACCTGATCGGCGGCGGTTGCAGCCGGGACGGCTTCCTGGACTTCCGCAGCGGCCTGATCGCGGCCGGGCGGCACTGGTACGAGGCGGCCCTGGCCGATCCCGACGCGCTGGCGGGGCACCCCGCGGTGGCCGAGGCGGTCGAGTGGAACGACGACAGCGCCATCTTCGCCGAGCTGGTCGGCTACGCGCCCGCCACCGCGTACCGGCAGGTGACCGGCGCCGAGCTGCCCGAACCGGCGGCTTCGGAGCCTGCCGGCGAGTCCTGGGACTTCGACGACGACGCCCAGATGCGCCACCGCCTCCCGCGCCTGGCGTCCCTGACCATCGGCTGGCCTCCCAACGAGGGCTGCCGCTGCTGATCTGTGATCCGGCGCCCGCCTCCGCGGGCGCGGGTCGGTGGTCGGGCTGCCTGAGCGAGGGGTCCGGGGGACGTGGGAACATAGGGAGGGCGACCGCCGCTCTTTCGTATGCTCACAGAACGGATCACCGTGCCTCCGCTGCTCGGATCGAACAAGCCCGGCGACACTGACCCGGCTGCCATCCGCAACTTCTGCATCATCGCGCACATCGACCACGGCAAGTCGACCCTGGCCGACCGCATGCTGCAGCTCACCGAGGTGGTTGACCCGCGCCAGATGCGGGCGCAGTACCTCGACCGGATGGACATCGAGCGCGAGCGCGGCATCACCATCAAGAGCCAGGCCGTGCGCATGCCGTGGACGGTGCGCGAGGGCGACCGGGCCGGCGAGCAGGTCGTGCTCAACATGATCGACACCCCGGGGCACGTCGACTTCACCTACGAGGTGTCGCGCAGCCTCGCCGCCTGCGAGGGCGCGATCCTGCTGGTCGACGCCGCGCAGGGGATCGAGGCGCAGACGCTGGCCAACCTGTACCTGGCGATGGAGAACAACCTCACCATCATCCCGGTGCTGAACAAGATCGACCTCCCTGCGGCGCAGCCGGAGAAGTACGCCGAGGAGCTGGCGCACCTGATCGGCTGCGACCCGTCGGACTGCCTGAAGGTCTCCGGCAAGACCGGTGACGGCGTGCCGCACCTGCTCGACGAGATCGTCCGGCAGCTGCCGGCCCCGAGCGGCGGCGACGCGAAGGCGCCGACCCGCGCCATGATCTTCGACTCCGTGTACGACGTCTACCGGGGCGTCGTCACCTACATCCGGGTCATCGACGGGCGGCTGGACGCCCGCGACCGGATCAAGATGATGTCCACCGGCGCGGTGCACGAGCTGCTGGAGATCGGGGTCATCTCACCCGAGCCGATCAAGTCGCAGTCGCTGAGCGTCGGCGAGGTGGGCTACCTGATCACCGGCGTGAAGGACGTGCGGCAGTCCCGGGTCGGCGACACGGTCACGCTGAACTCCCGCCCGGCCACCGAGTCGCTCGGCGGCTACAAGGACCCCAAGCCGATGGTCTACTCGGGGCTGTACCCGCTGGACGGCTCGGACTACCCGGAGCTGCGCGAGGCCCTGGACAAGCTGAAGCTCAACGACGCCTCGCTGGTGTACGAGCCGGAGTCGTCGGCGGCGCTCGGCTTCGGCTTCCGCTGCGGCTTCCTCGGCCTGCTGCACCTGGAGATCATCCAGGAGCGGCTGGAGCGCGAGTTCGGGCTCGACCTGATCGCGACCGCGCCGAACGTGGTCTACCGGGTGGTGACCGACGACGGCAAGGAGGTCGTCGTGACCAACCCGAGCGAGTACCCGCACGGCAAGGTCGCCGAGGTGTTCGAGCCGGTGGCGCGGGCCACGGTGCTGACCCCCAACGACTACGTCGGCGCGGTGATGGAGCTGTGCCAGGGGCGGCGCGGCGTCCTGCTGGGCATGGACTACCTGTCGGCCGACCGGGTGGAGCTGCGGTACACGCTGCCGCTGGGTGAGATCATCTTCGACTTCTTCGACCAGCTGAAGTCCCGCACCAAGGGCTACGCCAGCCTGGACTACGAGCCCAGCGGCGAGCAGGCGTCCGAGCTGGTGAAGGTGGACATCCTGCTGCAGGGCGAGCCGGTCGACGCGTTCAGCGCGATCGTGCACAAGGACAAGGCGTACGCGTACGGCACGACCATCGCGTCCAAGCTGCAGAAGCTGATCCCGCGGCAGCAGTTCGAGGTGCCGATCCAGGCCGCCATCGGCTCCCGGGTCATCGCCCGCGAGACGATCCGCGCCATCCGCAAGGACGTGCTGGCCAAGTGCTACGGCGGTGACATCAGCCGCAAGCGCAAGCTGCTGGAGAAGCAGAAGGAAGGCAAGAAGCGCATGAAGATGGTCGGCCGGGTCGAGGTGCCGCAGGAGGCGTTCATCGCCGCCCTGTCCACCTCGGACAACCCCGAGGCCGGCAAGAAGAAGTGACCTTCGCCGGTCACTGCTTCCGCTGCGGCGCGGCCCTCGCGGCCGCGCCGCCGTGCGTCTGCGGCGCCTGCGGGTACGAGCAGCACCTGAACGCCCGGCCCACGGTCGGCCTGATCATCCTCGACGGCGCGGGCCGGTTCCTGGCGCTGCGCCGGGCGCGGGCGCCGAGGGCGGGGCTGTGGGAGACGCCCGGCGGGTTCTGCGACGGCTGGGAGGAGCCCGCCGACGCCGCCCGCCGCGAGGCCCGCGAGGAGCTGGGCGTCGAGATCGAGCTGGGCGCCTTCGTCGGCATGTACCTGGGCGGCTATGAGTTCCAGGGCGAGCTGCTGCCGGTGCTGGACTGCTTCTTCCTCGCCACCCTGCCCGCGGGTGCGCCGCTGCTGGTGGACCCGGTCGAGGCGAGTGAGTACGCCTGGTTCCCGCTGGCCGACCCGCCCCCGCTGGCCTTCGGGACCATGGACCGCGCGCTGCGCGACGCCGTCCTCCTGGCGGGCTAGTACGTACGGCCGTCGTCGGGCTGGTACGTCCGGCGAAGATTGCCGTACAAAAGGGCAAAAGCCGTAGTAACTGGGCAATGTACCCATCGTTACCTCAAGTGCAGTGTTTTGCCGCTTTCGCCCGATATGTTCCGGGCGAGCCGGTTCCAAAGTCGCACAAGGAGTGACGATGCAGATGAAGAAGGCCGGAGTCGTCGCCACGGGCGCGCTCGCCGCCGTGGCGATCATGGGGGCTCCTGCCGCTGCGGCGTCCACCACGGACGCCTCCGCGCTGACCCATGGCACCTCGCTGACCGAAGGCAAGGCCAGCGCGATGCGCATGGTCGGCGCCAACCAGCTGAACCTGGCGCGCGGTGGCTGGCAGGGTGGCTGGGACGCCCCCTGGGACGTCGACCCGCAGGCGCTCGTCTCGACGCTCAACGGTACGGCGATCAGCACCCTCCCGATCCAGAGCTGCGGCTCGACCGCGGCGTTCGCGGTCGGCGCGGCGGCGCCGATCACCTCGCCGAACACCGTCGTCGCCGGTGGCTTCCACGAGGAGGGCTACGGGCACGACAAGGGTGACAAGCTGGCGTGTGCCAACAGCAACGTCTCGGTGACCCAGTCGGACGAGGTGCCGGTGACCGCCATCGGCAACAACACCGTTGTCGTGGCGGGTGCCCTGCAGGCTTGCGGCTCGACCGCTTCCTTCGCGGCCGGCGTCGCCATCCCGATCACGTCGCCCAACACGGTCATCGGCGGCTGTGACAACGGCAACGTCTCGATCGAGGAAGAGGACGAGTGGGACCAGTGGGGTGGCTCCGACAAGTGGGGCGGCTCGCACAAGTCCGACGGGTACGGCAAGTGGAGTGAGTCGGCCCGCACCGAGGGCACCACGGTCAGCACGGCCGCGGCTCGCCAGGGTCTGGTCGCCAAGGTGGCCGGTCTCAAGAAGGCCAGCATGAAGCTCAACGCGCGTGGCCCGCAGGCGGCCCCGCAGGTGCGTGGCGGCTTCGGCTGGGACGCCCCGTGGGACGTGGACCCGTTCGGTGTGCTGGCCACGGCCAACGGCACCTCGATCCAGACCGCTCTCCTGCAGGCCTGTGGCTCCACCGCGGCCTTCGCGGTCGGCATCACGGCGCCCATCACCTCGCCCAACACGGTGATCGGCGACTGCAAGAACTCGAACGTGAAGATCGACCAGAAGGACACCTCGGCGCTGACGTACGCCGCGAACAACACCGCGGTCGTCGTCGCTCCGATCCAGGCGTGCGGATCCACCGCGTCGGCGGGTATCGGGGCTGCCGCTCCGATCACGTCGCCGAACACGGTGATCGGCAGCTGCTACAACGCCAACATCGTCATCGACTGACGTCGGGACTGGTAACCGAGCGGTGGGGCGGGTCGCGCCAGCGGCCCGCCCCACCGCCCAGACAGGCGTGCGAACGCATCAGACCCGGCGCCGCTGCATTCCCGATCGGGTTGCGGTGACCAAGACTTGAAGGAGTGACGATGCAGGTAGGCAAGGCGGGGATCGTCGCTGCCGGGGCCATGGCCACGGTGGCGGTGTTCGGTACCGCCGCGTCCGCCGCACCGCAGGCGGGGCCGGCCGGAGTCGACCCCATCCAGACTGCGGCGACCGCACTTAAGCAGACGGCGCTGCAGCGTGCTTCGGTGGCCGCCGCGGCGGCCGACCAGGTCGCGCGAGGTCCCCAGCGGCAGGACCGGCCCCAGCCGCTCATCTCGATCGGCAACGGCAGCAGCGTCATGGCACTGGCCCTGCAGTCCTGCGGCTCCACCAGCGCTACCGCGGGCGTCGCCGCATCGGTGAACTCGCCGAACACGGTGCTGGGTGACTGCGGCAACGCCAACGTGCTCATCCGGCAGAGCCAGGTCCGGGGAGTGATCTCCATCCTGGACAACACCTCGATCAACGCGGTTCCCGTGCAGGTGTGCGGTTCCAACGCCGCCGTGGCGGGAGCCACCCTGAGCCTGACCTCACCCGCGACCGTGGTCGGCAGCTGCTACAACGCCAACACGCTCATCGCCGCGCCGAAGGACGGCGAGGGCGGTGAGGACGACGCCCCGCAGAGCCTCGTCGCCATCGGCAGCGGATCCGTGGTGAACGCCCTGGCCACGCAGGTCTGCGGCTCCACCGCCGGCATCCTCGGCGCCCCGGTCGCGGTGCAGTCGCCGACCACCGTGCTGGGCGACTGCTACAACAGCAACAGCACCATCCAGCGCACGAAGTCGCCGGCGCTGCTGCCGCTGCTCACCAACCAGGTGATCGACCTCGTTCCGCTGCAGGTCTGCGCCAGCTCCGGCCTGATCGGCCAGCTCGGCCCGGCGCTGCCGATCAACAGCCCGGCCTTCGTCGCCGGACAGTGCGCGTCCGGTCAGCAGAACATCATCGACTGACCTGCCGCGGTACGGCAGAACGGCGAGGGCCGGTTCGCGAACGCGAACCGGCCCTCGCCGTGTCAGGACTCAGCGCAGCCAGGGGACCGTACGGTCCAGCAGGCCGCGCTCCTTGAGCTCGGCGCGCACCGGGATCGTGTCGTCGACCCAGCCGCCGTCGCCGACGCCCCACATGTTCTGCACCTTCAGCTGGCCGAACGCCTCGCCGATGAGCTGGCGCTGCACCGGGGTGAGCGCCGCGTACCACGCCGAGTCGCGGTCGATCGGCATGTCGTCGACCGGCCGGATCCAGCGGTAGGTGTAGCTCATGAACAGCATCCGGCGGGTGAACTGCGACCGGTTGCGCGAGCGGGAGTGCCACAGGCGGCGGTCGAAGATGAACGCGTCACCCGGCTTGGCCAGCCACGGCACCGCACCTTCGGGACCCTTGGCGATCTCCTCGGGGTCGGTCGGCCGGTACATCGAGTTGTTCAGGTGCGAACCCGGGATGCACAGGGTCTGGCCCCGGCCCGGCTCGGAGATGTCGCTGAGCACGATCGCGACCTTGAGCGAGAGCATCGGGCGCGGGATGTCGCCGTAGAAGGCCGAGTAGTACTCCGCGTCGGAGTTCTGCCGCCAGCCGTCCTGGTGCCACTCCCAGCGCGGCGTCTCGTCCTCCTCGTAGGGCGGGTTGACGTCGAGGTGGTTGTGCTGGGAGTAGATGTTCCAGCCGGCCAGGCCCCAGATGTAGCGGAACGTCGGACCGTAGTCGAGCATGCGGGCGAAGGCCAGGCTGTGGCTCACGGCGCCGAGCAGGTGGAGCGAGCCCGTCTTGTCCAGGTGGCCGACGGACTTGTGCTCGGCGTAGAGGCGGTCGGCCTCGGCCTGCAGCTCCGCCACCCGCTCCTCGCTGACGACACCCGGCAGGTGCAGATACCCGCGCTCGTGGAACTCCCTGCGCTCGGTATCGGTGATCGGGGTGTAGCCCGCGTCCTGAGCGGTGTCAGGCTGAGAGGTGATGGTCATGTCCTCCCCTTACGTCCTTCCATACTGGGCACGGACGAAGGTGGCGATCGGAGGCGCGCGACTGGGGGGTGCGTGCCGGGGTGAGCCAACTTCGCGAACGAGAGCCGATACTAACTCGCATCCGCGCCTCCCGGCGCTTCGCGTACCGGCCCTCCACCAGCGTCACCCGGCTGGCCGGACCGCTGCCACCACCTGTTCGGCCTTTTTCTCGGCGCCTGACCACGCCCCGTTCTCGGCAGACCACTGGCGGTCAGCAAAAGTGACCTTTCGGACACCCGCCGCGGGTGCCTGGGCCACGAGCCAGTGCGCGAACTGCCAGCCCGCCCGGTCGGTGGCGGCCGGTACCCGCAGCTCGCCGGCGACCGTGGTCACGCCCTTGGCCTTGGCGCCGAAGTCGAGCTTGATCCGCTCGACCAGCCCCGCCGGGGTGAGCGCCACGTCGCCGCCGTCCTCGGTGTCGCAGGTCACACCACCGGGCACCTGCCCGGTGAGCACCTTCGTCAGCACCGTGGCCTCGTCGGCCCACTTCTGGTATGCCTCCGGGTACGCCGAGCGCTGCACCCGCTGCGCGGCCTCGGTGATCCGCATCTTCTCCCAGCCCTTGATCCGGGCCAGGCTGCGGTAGAACCGGTCGGCCGCGTACCGCGGATCCATGATCTGCGCCGCGGTGCCCCAGCCCTGGCTGGGACGCTGCTGGAACAGCCCGACCGAGTCGTGGTCGTTGCCGCCGCCCAGGTGCTCCAGGTTGCGCAGCTTCGACTCCTGCAGCGCCGTGGCCAGCGCCACCGTCACCGCCCGGTCGGGCACGTTGCGCCGGATGCCCACGGCGGTGATGGTGGCCGCGTTGGCCATCTGCTCCGGGTCCAGCCGCACCTGCCCGTCGGCCTCGGCCACGCACTGCGGGGCGCCCAGCTTCGGCAGCGGCAGCTCCAGGTCGTCGGGCCACTTGCCGTGGGCCAGGTAGCCGCCGACACCGCACACGACCAGCAGCACGATCAGGGCAGGCACCACCGTACGGGCGCGCACGCGACCTCCTCGGGGGTAGTCGGTTCGTGGCAGGCTCCCCGGCCACCTTACGACGCGAACGGGCACTCGCCCGGATTCACGCCCTCACCATCCCCGTTCCCCTGTGAGGCGGGCGTTAACAAGGGGCCCTTCCGCTACGGAAAGCGATAAGAAGGGCCCCTTCCTTAACTCGCTCAGGGGTGGGGGACCCAGGTGGGGTCGCGTTTCTCGCGGAAGGCGGCTACGCCTTCGCGCCCTTCGGGCGAGCCGAAGAAGCGCAGCGAGATCGTCGACAGGTGGGCCACCTCGGCTTCCAGGGTCTCGGCGGGGGTACGCCGCAGCAGCTGCTTGGTCTCGGCCAGCGCCGCCGGGGCGCCCCGGACCAGGCTCTCGCACCATGCCTTGACCACGGCGTCCAGCTCGTCGCCGGGGACGGCGGTGTTGACCAGTCCCATGTCGGCGGCCTTGGCGCCGGCGAAGACGTCGCCGGTCAGGTAGTAGCGGGCGGCGTCGCGGGGCGACAGCCGGGGCAGGACCGTGGCCGAGATCAGGGCGGGCACCACGCCCAGCCGCACCTCGGTGAAGGCGAACGTCGCCGCCTGGTCGCAGACGGCCAGGTCGGCCGCGGCGATCAGCCCCAGGCCGCCCGCACGGGCCGGGCCGCGCACCGCCGCCACCACCGGCTTCGGGCAGCCGGCCACGGCCGCCAGCACGTCGCCGAGCAGCGCCGCGGGCATCTGCCCGGAGGCGGCGGCCGCGGCGGTCTCGGCCAGGTCGGCGCCGGAGCAGAAGACCGGGCCGGTGTGGTCGAGCACGACGACCCGGACCGCGTCGTCGGCACCGGCCGCGGCCAGCGCGTCGAGCAGCTCGCGCATGAGCCGCTGGGACAGCGCGTTGCGGTTGTGCGGGCTGTCGAGCGTGATGGTGGTTACGCCGCGGGCGTGGGTGACCCGTACGAGCGGGGAGTCAGGTGACGACATGTTGGCAGACTAGAGCCGTGGCGAAGCTTCCCGATGGTGAACCCGTACCCGACGACGGTGCGTTGCCCGAGTCCGCGCTGACCGACGTCGGCGGGCGCGGTTTCGGCGTGTACCTGCACGTGCCGTTCTGCGCCAGCCGCTGCGGCTACTGCGACTTCAACACGTACACCGCCTCGGAGCTGGGCGGGGCCGACACCGACGGGTACGTCGAGGCGGTCCTGGCCGAGCTCGCGCTGGCCGCGAAGGTGATGCCCGCGCCGCCGCGGGTGGATACGGTCTTCGTCGGCGGCGGCACGCCGACGCTGCTGCGCCCGGAGCAGCTGGGCCGGATGCTGGAAGCGATCGACCGCACCTGGGGTCTGGCCGCCGGGGCCGAGGTGACCACGGAGGCCAACCCGGAGTCGGTGGACCCGGTGTCGCTGCGCGCGCTGCGTGCGGCCGGGTTCACCCGGATCTCGCTGGGCATGCAGTCGGCGGCGCCGGGGGTGCTGCGCATCCTGGACCGCAAGCACACCGCCGGACGGGCCCCGGCCGCCGCCACCGAGGCGCGCGAGGCCGGGTTCGAGCACGTCAACCTGGACCTGATCTACGGCACGCCGGGGGAGAGCGAGCAGGACTTCGCCGACTCGCTGGCGGCGGTGATCGGGGCCGGGGTGGACCACGTCAGCGCGTACGCCCTGATCGTGGAGGACGGCACCCGGCTGGCCGCGCGGGTCCGCCGCGGCGAGCTGGCCGCCCCCGACGACGACGTCGCGGCCGACCGCTACCTGGCCGCCGAGTCGGCGCTGACCGACGCGGGCCTGAGCTGGTACGAGGTCAGCAACTGGGCCGCCGGTGCGGCGTCGCGCTGCCGCCACAACCTGCTCTACTGGCGCGGCGGCGACTGGTGGGGCCTGGGGCCGGGCGCGCACAGCCACGTCGGCGGGGTGCGCTGGTGGAACGTCAAGCACCCGAGCCGGTACGCCGCCCGCCTGGCCGAGGGCCTGTCGCCCGGCCTGGAGCGGGAGGTGCTGACCGCCGAGCAGCGCCACACCGAGGAGGTGCTGCTGCAGCTGCGCCTGGTCGAGGGGCTGCCGCTGGCCCGCCTCGACGCGGCCGGGCGGGACGCGGCCGCGCGGGCGCTGGCCGACGGGCTGCTGACCGGGGCCGGATACGCGGACGGCCGCGCAGCGCTGACGCTGCGCGGCCGACTCCTGGCGGACGCGGTGGTCCACTCCCTGCTGGCCTGGTGAGACCGCTTACTTGATCAGGTTCATGGTCAGCGGGTACTTCGGCAGCTCGCCGTTGTTCGCCTTCACACCGGCCAGGATGCCCATGATCAGCGGGAACAGCGGGACGAAGTACAGCACCAGCGGCAGGAGCAGCCAGCCGAGGCAGGTGCCGATGCAGATGCAGACCAGGTTGATGCCGGTCCACAGGACCTGGAAGTTCAGCGCGGCGGTGGCGTGCGCCTTGACCGTCGGCGACTCGTTGCCCTTGACCAGCAGCGCGATCAGGGGGGCGATGAACCAGGTCAGGGCACCACCGAAGTGGGCGATCAGGGCCCAGGTCTTGTCATCGGGGTTGCTGTAGCCGACCGGCGCGGGGCCGGGCGGGGGAGCCGTGTATCCGCCCGAGGCGGCCGGCGGCGAGTACGGCGCCGACGGCGGCGCGCTCGGGGCCGGGGGCTCGAAAGACGGAGCCGACGGCACCGGCGGCTCCTGGGGGGCGGAACCAGGCGGGGTGGGTTCACTCATGCCCGTCAGGCTAGGTGTGTGGATCAAACGGCGCCAGTCAACGGTCGTGACCGATTGGCGACAATGCGCAACCGCCAGAATGCTCAATCGTTGTAGAGCGGTTCTTTCGCCCGCTCGCGCCGATCGGGCGTTTCGTCTGGTCGGCGGCGGGTGTCGTACCCGTCACCACGCCTATCCCAACCGGGCCCGCGGCCACGTAGACTGGCACTCACCAACCACGAGTGCCAGCGGGAGGAGAGGCATGGGTCTGGACGACCGCAAGCTCGAGGTCCTGCGCGCGATCGTGGAGGACTACGTCTCCACGCAGGAGCCGGTCGGCAGCAAGGCGCTGGTCGAGCGGCACGCCCTGGGCGTCTCGTCGGCGACGGTGCGCAACGACATGGCCGTGCTGGAGGAGGAGGGCTACATCCGCCAGCCGCACACCTCGGCCGGCCGGGTGCCCACCGACCGCGGCTACCGGCTGTTCGTGGACCGGCTGTCGCGGGTCAAGCCGCTGAGCCCGGCCGAGCGCCGCGCCATCGAGCGGTTCCTCATCGGCGCGGTCGACCTCGACGACGTCGTGCACCGCACCGTCCGGCTGCTCGCCCAGCTGACCCGCCAGGTCGCCGTGGTGCAGTACCCGAGCCTGGCCCGGTCGGCCGTACGCCACCTGGAGCTGGTCCCGGTCTCCACCACCCGCCTGCTCCTCGTCATGATCACCGACACCGGCCGGGTCGAGCAGCGCACGGTCGAGCTGCCCGGTCCGGTCGACCCGGACGAGATCACCGAGCTGCGCAAGCTGCTCAACACCACGCTGACCGGGATCAAGCTCGCCGACACGCCCCCGCTGGTGCAGGGGCTGGTCGAGCGGGCCGAGCCCGAAGCCAAGGCGACCGTGACCGCGCTGGCCAGTGTGCTGTTGGAGACTCTGGTCGAGCGGCACGAGGAGCGCCTCGCGCTCGCGGGCACGCACAACCTGGCCCGGGTGGGTCCGCTGGACCTGGCCACCGGCTCGCTGCGGCCGATCCTGGAGGCGCTGGAGGAGGAGGTCATCCTGCTCAAGCTCTTCGACGAGGTGAAGGCGGGCAGCACCCGGGTGCGCATCGGCGACGAGAACGAGGTCGTCGATCTGCGGGTGACCTCGGTGGTCAGCACCGGATACGGTCCGGGGAGCACCGTCGTCGGCGGCATGGGCGTCGTCGGGCCGACCCGGATGGACTATCCCGGCACCATCGCCACCGTACGTGCCGTGGCACGCTACGTCGGCGAGCTGCTGGCGCAGAATTGACCAGAACTTCGTAGCTCGACTTTTTCCGTAGCGTGTTGTTGAACGAGGCTTGAGGACAGCGTGGCCAAGGACTATTACGGCATTCTGGGTGTGCCCAAGGACGCCGACGCCGACGACATCAAGCGGGCCTACCGCAAGCTGGCCCGGCAGTACCACCCGGACGTCAACCCCGACCCGTCCGCGGCGGAGAAGTTCAAGGACATCAACAACGCCTACGAGGTCCTCTCCGACGACCAGAAGCGGCGCATCGTCGACCTGGGCGGCGACCCGCTGGCCCCGGGCGGCGGCGGCGCGGGTCCCGGCGGGGGCGCGGGCGGCCCGTTCGTCGGGTTCCAGGACATCATGGACGCGTTCTTCGGCGGCAGCGGCTCGCGCGGCCCGCGTCCGCGCACCCGGCCGGGCGCCGACGCGATCCTGCGCCTGGACCTGGACCTGGTCGAGACCGCGTTCGGCGTCGAGGCCCCGATCACCGTGGACACCGCGGTGCTGTGCACGACCTGCTCCGGCGGCGGGACGGCGGCGGGCACCCACCCGGTGACCTGCGACACCTGCGGCGGCCGCGGCGAGGTCCAGTCGGTGCAGCGCACCTTCCTGGGCCAGGTCGTGTCGTCGCGCCCGTGCAACAGCTGCCAGGGCTACGGCACCACCATCCCGCACCCGTGCCCGACCTGCGCCGGGGACGGACGGGTCCGTACCCGGCGCAGCCTGACCGTGAAGATCCCGGCGGGCGTCGAGGACGGCATGCGCATCCGCCTGGCCGGCCAGGGCGAGGTCGGCCCCGGCGGCGGCCCCTCCGGCGACCTGTACGTCGAGATCCACGAGCGGGCCCACGACGTGTACGCACGCAAGGGCGACGACCTGCACTGCAAGGTCACCGTGCCGATGACCGCCGCCGCGCTGGGCACCCGCCTGACCATCAAGACCCTCGACTCCGAGGAGCAGCTGGAGGTCAAGCCCGGCACCCAGCCGAACTCCACCCTGCGCATCCGCGGCAAGGGCGTCCCGCACCTGCGCGGCCAGGGCCGCGGGGACCTCTTCGTCCACCTGGACGTCAAGACCCCCACCCGCCTGGACGGCGAGCAGGAGCGCATGCTCCGCGAGTTCGCCCGCCTCCGCGGCGAGGAGGTCGCCGAACTCTCCAAGCAGGGCGGCTTCTTCTCCCGAGTCCGCGACGCCTTCAACGGCCACTGACCCGCCTTTCCACGCCCCCGCCCCGCCCCCGCCAGACGCGTCGATCATGAACCTATGGCACGGTTCGACGGCGTGTCGGGGGCACGGCTTCCTGATCGACATTGGAGGGTTGGCCGGTGAGCGCGCCACTGTTCCTGGTTGACGAGTTGCCGGCGGGGGAGTCGTACACCCTCGGAGGTCCGGAGGGGCACCACGCCGCGACCGTGCAGCGGCTGCGCCTCGGCGAGCACCTGCTGCTCGCCGACGGCCGCGGCGGCCTGGCCGACGCGGTGGTCACGGCGGTCGGCAAGGGCGCGCTGGACGTCGCCATAACCAGCCGGGGGTACGAAGCAGCGCCCACCCCCCGGCTCACCGTCGCCCAGGGCATCGCCAAGGGCGACCGCGGTGAACTCGCCGTGCAGGCGATGACCGAGGTGGGCGTGGACGAGATCCTGCCCTGGGCCGCCGCCCGCAGCGTGGCCCAGTGGCGCGGCGACCGGGGCGCGAAATCCCGCGAGAAGTGGGCCGCGGTGGCCCGCGAGGCCGCCAAGCAGGCCCGCCGCACCTGGCTGCCCGAGGTCGGCGGCGACCCGGACGTGTCCACGAAGCAGCTGACCCAGCGGCTGTCGGCGGCGGCTGCCGGGTACGTGCTGCACGAGGAGGCCACCGAGCGCCTGGCCACCGCCGCGCTGCCGGACTCCGGCGAGATCATCCTGGTGGTCGGCCCCGAGGGTGGCATCGACGCGGCGGAGGTGGCCGCGTTCACCGCCGCCGGAGCGGTCCCGGTCCGCCTGGGCAGCACGGTCCTGCGCACCTCCACCGCGGGCGTCGCCGCCCTCAGCGTCCTGTCCGCCCGCCTCAACCGCTGGTAGACCGCCACCCCGGCACGCGCCGAGACCGGGCATCTGGCATCCGCCGCCCGCTTTCTCATAAACGCTGGCCTATCTCGTCGAGTTCGATCTACGTGGATTCGATGAGATAGGCCAACGTTTATGCAGGACGGGCGGGGTGCGGCGGGTCGCGGCGGGGTGCGGCGGGGCGGGGCGGGGTGCGGCGGGTCAGGTGGGCGGGGTGGAGTGGTGGGGTGGTGGGGTGGGTGGTCAGCGGAGGTGGGAGGCGCCGTTGAGGTCGAGGACGGCGCCGGAGGCCCATTCGGCCTCGGGGGAGGCGAGCCAGAGGACGGCGGCGGCGACCTCGTCGGGGCGGGCCACCCGGCCGAACGGGGACTGCGCCGCGTGCTCGGAGCCCCGCGGCACCTTGTACGCCGCGTTGGACGGGTCCTCCAGCACGTACCCGGGGGCGACGGTGGCGACGGAGATGCCGTGCGGGGCGAGGGCGACCGCCAGGGACTGGCCCATCGCGTGCAGCCCCGCCTTGGCCGCGCCGTACGCCGGCTGGCCCGGCTCGCCCCGGTAGGCGCCGCGCGAGCCGACGTTGACGATCCGGCCGGGCGGGAAGCCGTCGGGGCGGGCCAGCATGTGCCGGACCGCGCACCAGGTGACGTTGGCGGGGCCGGTCAGGTTGACCGCCAGGGTGCGTGCCCAGGCCTGCTGCCACTGCTCGTACGACACGTCGCCGATCGGATGCGGGTAAGCCTGCCCGGCGTTGTTGACCAGCACGTCGAGGCCGCCCAGCCCGTCGGCGGCCGCGTCGACCATCGCGGCGACGGCGTCGGGGTCGGCCAGGTCGGCCCGTACCACGACATGACCTGAGCCGGGCAGTTCGGCCCGCAGCGACTCGGCGAGGTCCGCGGAGTCGCGGTGGTGGACGGCGACCCGGTCGCCCGCGGCGGCGAACGCGGCGGCGACGGCGCGGCCCACGCCACGCGACGCACCGGTCACCAGGACTCTTCGTGCTGACACGCTCTTCAGCCTACGATCTGTGCCGTGACCCAACCCGACTGCCTGTTCTGCCGGATCGTCGCCGGGGAGATCCCGGCGACCGTGGTCCGCGAGACCGAGACCACGCTGGCGTTCCGCGACATCGCGCCGAAGGCGCCCGTGCACGTGCTGGTGATCCCGAAGGAGCACTACGCCGACGTGGCGGCGCTCGGCGCGGGCGACCCGGCGCTGGCCGGGGAGGTGCTGGCCACGGTGGCCGACGTCGCCGCGGCCGAGGGCCTGGACGGCACCGGCTTCCGGGTCATCTTCAACACCGGCGCCTCGGTGGGGCAGACGGTCTTCCACGCCCACGCGCACGTGCTCGGCGGCGTGGAGATGGACGGGGACCTCACCGGGTAGTCTCGCCGCATGGCGAACGCGAACGGTGCTCTCGAGCGGCTGGTCCGGCAGGTGCAGGCGCAGGCCAGGGTGCCCGCGCTGAGTGTGGCGCTGCGGCGGGCCGATCGTCCGGTGTGGATGTTCCAGGTCGGCGCGTCGGGCAATCCGGACGCGCCGCTGGACGCGGCCACGCCGTTCCGGATCGGCTCGATCACCAAGACGTTCACCGCGGTGCTGGTGCTGCAGTGCCGCGACGCGGGCCTGCTCGACCTCGACGATCCGATCAGCACCCACGTCAAGGTGCCCGCCCACGGCGCGATGACGATCCGGCGGCTGCTGTCGCACACCGGCGGCCTGCAGCGCGAGCCGTTCGGCGACATCTGGGACACCCTGGCCCCGCCGGACCTGCCGGGCCTGCTCGACGACCTGGCCGGGGCCGAGGCGGTGCACCCGCCCTCGCGCCGGTTCCACTACTCCAACCTGGGCTTCGCGCTGCTCGGGCACGTGGCTGAGCAGCGGCTGGGCGGCCGCTGGTGGGAGCTGGTCGCCGAGCGTGTCTGCGGGCCGCTGGGCCTGTCGGCCACCACGTACGACGCACCCGCGCACGCGGCCGTGGGCTACCTGGTCGACGAGTACTCCGACCACGCGCGCCCCGAGCCTAACGTCGACGTGCGCGCGGCGGCGCCCGCGGCGCAGCTGTGGAGCACCGCCGCCGACATGGCCGCCTGGTCGGCGTTCCTGGCCGACCCGAAGTCGGCCGATCCGCAGGGCCGGGTGCTGGCCGCCGCGACGCTGGACGAGGCCCGCTGGCCGCTGACCCCCCGGCACGAGACCGTGTGGGGCTCGGGCATCGGCCTGGGCCTGATGCTGTGGCCGCAGCCGGGCCGCGCCATGCACGTGGGCCACAACGGCGCCATGCCCGGCTTCCTGGCCGCGACCAGCGGGCGCCACGGCGGGGCGGGCAACCCGGGCGGCATGTCCTGCGCCGTGCTGGCCTCCTCGGGCACCGCGTCGGAGATCCTGAACCTGCCGCACGAGCTGATGGCGGAGTCGCTGGCCCAGGACCCGGCCGACATCACCGCGTGGACGCCGGGCGAACCCGCGCCGGAGCAGCTGCGCTCGGTGCTGGGCCGCTGGTGGGGCGAGGGCTACGAGCACGTGTTCCGCTGGCGCGACGGGGCGCTGACCGCCGCCGGCGCCGACGACCCGGCCGACCTCGCGCCGAGCGTGTTCGCGCAGGTGCCGGGGCAGCCGGAGCTGCTGCGTACGGTGTCGGGCCGGGAGGTGGGGGAGCTGCTGCGGCTGACCCGCGACGAGCACGGCGAGGTGGTCCGGATGCACTGGGCGACCTACCGGTTCACCCGCCGCCAGGAGTCCTTCGACGGGGTCTGGGCCAGCCACCCCTGAGCGGGGCGGGCGTGCCGGGGCCGGTTAAGCACTGGCGGCTTGTGCGGCGGCGACTACGATGGGAGCAGCGGCGGCGGAAAGAGCCGCTGATGAGCGCAGAGAGCGGGTGGCTGGAGGCCTCACGGCCGGCTTATGAGCATTGCTTCCACTCCCAACGCGGTTCCGCACGCGGTGCAAACCAAGATCACCGTGCCTGACCCGAGTGTCATGGTCCAGCTGCTGGGCACCGGCGACCGCGTGCTCCGGCTCATCGAGAAAGCCCTTGCCAGCGACATCCACGTGCGGGGCAACGAAATCACCATCACCGGCCCCGCCGCCGAGAACGCGCTCGCCGAGCGCGTCTTCGGTGAGCTGCTGGAACTTATCGAGAAGGGCGAGACGCTGACCGAGGACGCCGTCCGACGCACCGTCGGCATGCTGACCGATGAGGGCAACACCGAGCGGCCCGCTGAGGTCCTTACTCTCAACATCCTCTCCCGGCGCGGGCGCACCATCCGCCCCAAGACCCTGGGCCAGAAGAAGTACGTGGACGCCATCGACGCGCACACGATCGTCTTCGGCATCGGGCCCGCCGGCACCGGCAAGACCTACCTGGCCATGGCCAAGGCGGTCCAGGCCCTGCAGGCCAAGCAGGTCACCCGGATCATCCTTACCCGGCCGGCGGTCGAGGCGGGCGAGCGGCTGGGCTTCCTGCCCGGCACGCTCAACGAGAAGATCGACCCGTACCTGCGCCCGCTCTATGACGCGCTGCACGACATGATGGACCCCGAGGCGATCCCGCGGCTGATGACGCAGGGCACGATCGAGGTGGCTCCGCTGGCGTACATGCGCGGCCGGACCCTCAACGACGCCTTCATCATCCTGGACGAGGCCCAGAACACCACGCCCGAGCAGATGAAGATGTTCCTGACCCGGCTCGGCTTCAACTCCAAGGTCGTGGTCACCGGAGACGTGACGCAGATCGACCTGCCCGGCGACCAGCGCAGCGGTCTGCGGGTGGTGCAGGAGATCCTCGACGGCCTCGATGACGTGCACTTCTCCCGGCTGTCCAGCTCGGACGTGGTGCGCCACCGCCTGGTCGGCGAGATCGTTGACGCCTACGCCAAGTGGGACGAGAGCCAGCAGCGTGAGACGCTGCCTGCGAACGTGCATCCCGTGCCGCGCCGCGGTGCGGGGCGCCGCCGCTGAACCGAGGGATGGAACGTGTCTATCGAGATCGCCAACGAGTCCGGGTATGACGTCGACGCCGACAACATCGTTGCCGTGGCCCGGCACGCGTTGGGCCAGATGGGTGTGAACCCGCTGGCGGAGCTGTCGGTGCTGCTGGTGGACTCGGACTACATGGCCGAGCTGAACCACCGCTGGATGGGCAAGGAAGGCCCGACCGACGTGCTCGCCTTCCCGATGGACGAGGACACGATCGACCACGGCCCGTCGGACTCCACCGGCGGGCAGCCGGCGCTGCTCGGCGACCTCGTGCTCTGCCCCGAGGTCGCCGCGGCGCAGGCCGCGCGCTACGGCAGTCCCGACCCGCGGATGCGGCGCGAGGACGCGCCGGAGCCGGCCCCCGCGGGCGGCCCGGCCGGCCTGCACGGCGACTACGGCACCGTCGACGAGCTGAGCATGCTCACCATCCACGGCGTGCTGCACCTGCTCGGCTACGACCATGCCGAGCCGGAGGAGGAGCGCGAGATGTTCGCACTGCAGGGCAAGCTGCTGGACAGCTGGCGGGCGCGCAGCGGGGCGAGCAGCAAGTGACCAGCCAGTTGGGCGGCCTGCCCGACATGCCCCTGCTGTGGTCGGCGGCGGGCCTGGTCGTGCTGGCCGGACTGTTCGCGATGACCGAGTCGGCGCTGGCCGTGGTGTCCCCGGCCCGCGCCGCCGAACTGGCCCGCGAGGGCGTGCGCGGCGCGGCCGCGCTGCAGGCGGTGGCGGCCGACGCGGTCCGCCACATCAACCTGCTCCTGCTGCTGCGCCTGCTGTCGGAGCTGACCGCCACCACGCTGGTGGCCCTGGTCGCGGTCGACACGTTCGGCCCCGGCTGGACCGCCGCCCTGGTGACCGCCGGGGCGATGACGCTGATCAGCTTCGTCGTCGTCGGGGTCACCCCGCGCACCATCGGGCGCCAGCATCCGTACGAGGTGGGCCGGTTCGCCGCGCCGGTGCTGCGCTGGCTGACCCGGGTGCTCGGCCCGCTGGCCAGCCTGCTGATCGTCATCGGCAACGCGGTCACCCCGGGCAAGGGCTTCCGCGAGGGCCCGTTCGCCACCACCCAGGTCGAGCTGCGTGAGCTGGTCGACCTGGCCGAGCAGCGGGGCGTGGTGGAGCACGGCGAGCGCGAGATGATCCATTCGGTGTTCGCGCTCGGCGACACCATCACCCGCGAGGTCATGGTGCCCCGCACCGAGATGGTGTGGGTCGAGGCGACCAAGTCGGTGGAGCAGTCGCTGGCGCTGGCGCTGCGCTCCGGCTTCTCCCGGGTGCCGGTGATCGGCGAGTCCGTCGACGACGTCCTGGGCGTCGTCTACCTCAAGGACCTGGCCCGGCACGCCCAGGAGGGCAGGGCCGACGAGCCGGTCGAGCAGTTGATGCGGGTCGCCTCCTTCGTCCCCGAGTTCAAGCCGGTCGACGACCTGCTCTCGGAGATGCAGGCCGCCCGTACCCACCTCGCCATCGTCATCGACGAGTACGGCGGCACCGCCGGCCTGATCACCATCGAGGACATCCTCGAGGAGATCGTCGGCGAGATCACCGACGAGTACGACGTGGAGCGCCCGCCGGTGGAGCGCCTGCCCGACGGCGCGGTCCGGGTCACCGGCCGCCTGCCGATCGAGGACCTGGGCGAGCTGTTCGACGTGGAGCTGCCCGCCGACGAGGTGGAGACCGTGGCCGGGCTGCTGGCGCAGGCTCTGGGCCGGGTGCCGATCCCGGGCGCGCGCGCCTCGGTGGGCGGGCTGACCCTGGTCGCGGAGGGCACCACGGGTCGGCGCAACCACATCGATACCGTACTGGTGACGCGGGAGGAGCCCGCGGACGACGCCGTACCCCACGAAAGGCACCTGGCCGATGTCTGAGCAGTCCGCCACCGCCGAGTTGTCGGCCGAGGACCGCAAGCTGCTGACCATGGCGCGCTCGGCGCGGGCCCGCATCAACGCGATCGAGGGCGCGGCCGTACGCGACGGCGACGGCCGCACCTACACCGGCGTCAGCGTGCGGCTACCCGCACTGTCGATCTCGGCGCTGCACCTGGCCGTCGCCTCGGCCGTCGCCGCGGGCGCGACCACCCTGGAAGCCGCCCTGGTGGTCACCGAGGCGTCCAAGGTCGACCCGGGCGACCTGGCCGCCGTCAGCGACGTCACCACCGGCATCCCGGTCTACCTGGCCACCCCCGACGGCACCATCGCCGCCACCGGCACCGCCTGACCCAGCCGAAAGGAAGGGGCCCTTCTTATCGGTATACGCGGTAGAAGGGCCCCTTCTTAACTCTGCCCAGCGCACTCACCGTCCACGGCACGGCGGGTTAACAAGGGGCCCTTCTACTACGGAAAGCGATAAGAAGGGGCCCTTCCTTGCGGTCTCAGCGCGGGAGGCTGGCGGCGTCGAGGACGATGGTCAGCCAGGCCGGCACCGGGTCGCCGGACTCGTCGGCCAGCGGCGGCCGTCCCAGCAGCCCGGCGGCCAGGTTGCGAGCCGGGGTCTGCCGCAGCGCCTCGCAGACGGCCAGGCAGGCGGCGGCGTCGTCGCGGCTGCGTCGGGCGTCGCCGAGCCGGCGGTGGGCGACCGAGCGGAACAGCAGCGCGATCCACTCGTTGTAGCGGTCGCCGTACTGGCGGCACAGGTCCAGGCCGGTGTCGGCGTGCCGGACGGTGTCGGCGTGGCGGCCCTGCGCCAGCAGCACCCCGGCCGGCTGCACCTCGGTGACCCCGGCGCTGAGCAGGTCCTGCTCGGCGTACTTGATCGCCAGTGTCTCGGTCAGGCAGCCCTGCGCCTCGGCGTACTCGCGCTGGGTCATGAAGTGGTAGGCGGCGTTGGCCAGCGCGTGCGCGGTGCTCTTGTCGTCGCCGACGGCCCGGCGCAGCGCGATCGCCTGCCGGTGGCAGTCGGCCGACCGGTCCGGCTCGCCCGACTCGGTGTACGTCGAGGCCAGGTAGGACGGCACCGCGGTCTCGTGCGCGGCGGCGACCAGCGTGTACCCGCCGGGACGGGTGGCGATCACCTCGGCCAGGCCGTGCCGGCGCAGCGCGCCGCGCAGGTGCGAGACCGCGACGTGGATCTGCGAGGCGGCGGTCGGGCCCGGCAAGCCGACGGGAAATGATCGAATAAGAAGCCGCCCGCAGACTCTCTACAGCGATCACGGAACACGGGGTCGGGCGACAGAAGAGACATCGTCGGGGGCTGTCGGCCGCAACGGTGATCGCACCGCCGAAGGGCGCCCGCCCAGCGCGGGCGCCCTCGACCGGTCACCGCGGCGCGATGTGCGCCTCGTGCCGATCCACCACGGTGCGTACGGTCCGCGCCGGGTCGGTGTCCCAGATCTCCTGGTTGAAGATCTCCACCTCGACGTGCCCGGTGTACCCGGCCGCCGCCACGGCCGCCGTGATCGGCGCGAACTCGATGTGCCCGGCACCGACGTGGCCCCGCCCCAGCAGCATGTCCGCGGGCAGCGGCACCACCCAGTCGCAGACCTGGTACGCCGAGATCCGCCCCGCCGCCCGCGCGATCTGCGCGAACAGCTGCGGGTCCCACCACACGTGGTACGTGTCGACCACCACGCCGACCTCGTCGGGCGCGAACGGCTCGGCCAGGTCCAGCGCCTGCCCGAGCGTGGAGACCACGGCCCGGTCGGCGCAGAACATCGGGTGCAGCGGCTCGATCGCCAGCCGCACCCCGCGCTCGCGGGCGTACGGCACCAGCGCCTCCAGCGCCCGCGCCACGTTCGCGCGGGCCAGCGGCAGGTCCTTGGACCCCTCGGCCAGCCCGCCGACGACCAGCACCAGCTCACCGGTGCCCAGTTCGGCCGCCTCGTCGACGGCGCGCCGGTTGTCGGCCAGCGACTCCGCCGAGCCGGAGGTGACGAAGCCGCCCCGGCACAGGCTGGTCACCGTCAGGCCGTACCCGTCGAGCAGCTTGCGGGCTGCCGCCGCCCCGCCCGCGGCCTCGACCACGTCGCGCCACGGGCCGATGCCGTCGATCCCGTTGTCGGCGCACAGCCGCGCCGCCTCGGCCAGGGTGGCGCGCTTGATCGTGGCGGTGTTCAGCGACAGCCTCACGCCGGACCCTCCAGGTAGGTCGCGAACCGGGCCGCGGCCAGGTCCGGGTCGGCCAGCACGCCCGCCTGCCCGGCGAGGGTGTACAGCTGCGTCAGGTGCTCGCGCGAGCGGGCCGTCTGGAGCCCGCCGACCATCCGGAACCGCTGCTGGTGGCCGTTGAGCCAGGCCAGGAAGACGATGCCGGTCTTGTAGTGGTAGGTCGGCGTGCTGAAGATGTGCCGGGCCAGCGGCACGGTCGGGTCCAGGATCGCCCGGAACCCGGCGGTGTCCCCGGCGTCCAGCCGGGCCAGGGCGCCGGCGGCGGGCACCGCGAGCGCGTCGAAGATGCCCAGCAGCGCGTCGGAGTGCCCGTGCTCGTCACCGGCGATGAGCTGCGGGTAGTTGAAGTCGTCACCGGTGTACAGGCGCACCCCGGCGGGCAGCGCGCGGCGGATGGCGATCTCGCGGTCGGCGTCCAGCAGCGACACCTTGATGCCGTCGATCTTCGAGGCGTTGGCGTGGATCAGCTCCAGCACGCCGGCCGTGGCGGCGTCCAAATCGGGCGAGCCCCAGTAGCCGGCCAGCGCCGGGTCGAACATGTCGCCCAGCCAGTGCAGGATCACCGGCCGCTCGGTCTGGGCCAGCAGCTTGCCGTACACGGCGTGGTAGTCGGCCGGGCCCTGCGCGGCCGCCGCCAGCGCCCGGGAGGCCATCAGGATCACCCGTGCCCCGGCCCCCTGCACGACCTCCAGCTGCTCGGCGTAGGCCGCCTCGATCGCGGCCAGGCTGTGCGGGCCGGGCGCGAGCTGGTCGGTGCCCGCGCCGCAGGCCAGCAGCCCGCCCACGGCGCGCGCCTGCTCGCCGCTGCGCCGGATCAGCTCCCGTGTCGCGGCCCAGTCCAGGCCCATGCCGCGCTGGGCGGTGTCCATCGCGTCGGCGACGCCCAGCCCCAGCGACCACAGGTGGTGCCGGAACGCCATGGTCGCGTCCCAGTCCACGACGGCGGGCCGCCCCGGTCCGTTGTCCGCGTCCGGATCGGCCACCACGTGCGCGGCCGCGTAGAAGATCCGCGAGCTCACAGGTCACCTACGGTGATCTTGCGACCCTCGCGAGCCGACTGCAGGCCCAGTTCTGCCAGCTGTACGCCGCGCGCGCCCGCGTAGAGGTCGTGGTGGTACGGCGCGTCGGCGACCACGTGCGCCAGGAACTCCTCCCACTGGCGCTTGAAGCCGTTGTCGTACACGTCGTTCTGCGGGACGGTCGTCCACTGGTCCCGGAAGTCGTGGCTGACCGGCAGGTCCGGGTTCCACACCGGCTTCGGGGTGGTGGTCCGGTGCTGCACCCGGCACTCGCGCAGGCCGGCCACGGCGCTGCCCTCGGTGCCGTCGACGTGGAAGGTGACCAGCTCGGTGCGGTCGACCCGGGTGGTCCACGAGCTGTTGACCGAGGCGATGATGCCGCCCTCCAGCTCCAGCACCGCGTACGCGGCGTCGTCGGCGGTGGCGGGGTAGGCGTCGCCCTGCTCGTCCCAGCGGGTCGGGATGTGCGTGGCGGCCTGGGCGTAGACCGAGCGCACCGGGGCGATCACGTGATCGAGCACGTAGCGCCAGTGCGGGAACATGTCCAGGATGATGCCGCCGCCGTCCTGCGACCGGTAGTTCCAGCTCGGACGCTGGGCGGCCTGCCAGTCGCCCTCGAACACCCAGTAGCCGAACTCGACGCGTACGGACAGGATGCGGCCGAAGAAGCCGGACTCGACCAGGCGGCGCAGCTTGAGCAGGCCGGGCAGGTACAGCTTGTCGGCGACCACGCCGTGCTTGATCCCGGCCGCCTTCGCCTCCTCCGCCAGGGCGACCGCCTCGGCCAGCGACTCGGCCGTCGGCTTCTCGGTGTAGACGTGCTTGCCGGCGGCGATCGCCTGGCGCAGCGCGGCGACCCGGGCGGTGGTCACCTGCGCGTCGAAGTAGATCTCGTTGCTGTCGTCGGCCAGCGCCTCGGCCAGGTCGGTGGTGTAGCGGGCCAGGCCGTGCTGCTCGGCGAGCTGCTCCAGCTTGGCGGCGTTGCGGCCGACGAGCACGGGCTCGGGCCAGACGACGGTGCCGTCGGGCAGGGTCAGGCCGCCCTGCTCGCGGATGGCCAGGATGGACCGCACCAGGTGCTGGCGGTAACCCATCCGTCCGGTGACACCGTTCATGACGATGCCGACTGATCTGCGGTCCATGGTGCGCTCCTCGGCGAGAGATCGGGGAGGGATCGGGGGTGAGGAGGGTGGAAAGCGCTTTCCGCCCGCGAGGCGGTACCCTACGCGCATGCCCAGAACCTCGTCAACCAGACCGCCCGGCGGCGCCGCCACGCTGCAGCAGGTCGCGACCGCCGCGGGCGTGTCGCTGGCCACCGCCTCCCGGGTCCTGCACGGCAGCGGTGGGCGCCGGGTCGCCGAGGAGCTGGCCGAGCGCGTCACCGCCGCCGCCGCCGAGCTGCGCTACGTCGCCCACGCGCCCGCGCAGTCGCTGGCCCGCTCGCGCAGCACCGTCGTCGGCGTGCTGGTGCACGACATCGCCGACCCGTACTTCGCGGCCATCGCGGCCGGGGCGATGCAGGTGGCCCGCGAGCACGACCTGATGGTGCTGGTCGCCAACACGTTCCGTGACCCCGCGCTGGAGCGCGACTACCTCGCCCGGCTGCGCGCGCAGCGGGCGCGGGCGATGCTGCTGGCCGGTTCGGCGTTCGCGGGCGAGCCGTTCGCCGAGGAGCTGGCCGGGTTCGCCGCCGCGGGCGGGCGGGTCGCCGCGATCGGCGCACGCGGCGAGGGCATCGACACCGTCGAGCCCGACCACGCCGGCGGCGGCCGCCTGGTGGCCGAGCACCTGACCGCACTGGGCCACCGCGAGATCGGCGTGATCACCGGCCCGGCGGGGCTGGCCACGGTGGCGCAGCGGCTGTCCGGATTCACCGAGGTCGTGGCGCGCCCGCACGTGGCCGGCTCGGACTTCACCCGCGAGGGCGGGCGCGCGGCCGCGCACGAGCTGCTGCGGGCCCACCCCGGGCTGACCGCCGTCTTCGCGCTCAACGACCTGATGGCGGCCGGGGCGCTGGCCGCCCTGCGCGAGGCCGGGCGGTCGGTGCCGGGCGAGGTGTCCGTGGTCGGCTTCGACGACCTGCCGGTCGCGACCGACCTCACCCCGGGCCTGACCACGGTGCGGCTCGACCTCACCGGGATCGGCGCCCAGGCGATGCGGCTGCTGCTCGACGACGAGCCCGGCGGCCGCACCCGCCCCGCCCCTGCCGAGCTGGTCATCCGGGCGAGTACCGGTCCCGCCCGGCCCTGACCCCGGCGGCGCGTCGGCTTGGACCGGTTACGGTACGTGCGAATAGTAACTCTGTGTAGTCAGTCAAATGCACTGACGTCATCGGAGGTACTCATGCGACGTCTCCACCAGTCACTCGCCCGGCCCAGGCACCGGCTCGTCGCCGCCGCGGGGGCGGCGACGCTGACCCTGGTACTGTCCATCCTGGCCACCGCGGGCCTCGGCGAGCGCCCGACCGGCAGCTGGGCCAACGCGGCCGCACGCGCGGCCGAGACGATCCAGATCAACCCGGGCAACGTGCCCACCACCGCCGCCGCCTTCAACCCCGACGGCCACATCTGCGGCTCCGACTTCGGCGGCGGTCCGCTGCCCGGGATGGACATCTGGGTGTTCAACCTGCCGGGCAACCACGGCACCACCGGCGACTTCACCGAGCTCGCGCTGACCTTCGCCGTGCCGGGCGACGGCACCGCCCAGGTGCGCATCCCGACCGACGGCGGCGAGATCGTGCTGATCGGTACCAGCAAGGCGTGGATCGCCGTCCCGGCCGGCTGGACGCTGACCGGGGCGTCGGCCGACATCACCGGTGACGCCGACTTCTTCGTCCTCACCCACACCTGCCCGGCGGCCGGAACCTCACCCTCGCCCTCACCCTCGCCGTCGCCGTCGCCGTCGCCGTCGCCGTCGCCGTCGCCGTCGCCGTCGCCGTCGCCGTCGGCGTCGGCGTCGCCGTCCGGTGATCCGTCGCCCTCGGCGTCGGTGTCGCCGTCGCCCTACGGGACGTTCCGGCCGCGGCCGCTGGTCGAGGCCGGGCGCGCCGCGGCGTTCTGGCTGTGGCTGCACCGGGTGCTGTTCTAGGCGAGATCGCGAATCGTGGACGCTGGGTGCGGCCAGGGCAGCATCGGGCGTCCACGATTTCGGATCATCACCCGGCGGTGATCGTGGCCAGGTCGGTGTTCGCGCCGCAGAGGACCACCACGACGCGCTCGCCGCGCGCCGGGACGTAGCCGCCCGCGTCCAGCGCCGCCAGCGCGGCCGCGGTGCCGTGCTCGACCGCGAGCCGGTGGTCGTGCCAGAGCCGGGCACGGGTGGCGACGATCGACTCGTCGGAGACCAGCACACTGCGCACCCCGTGCGCCACGGCGAGGTCGTACGCGATCGAGCCGATGCGGCGGGCGCCCAGCGAGTCGGCCGCCACGCCGGAGACCGCGATGTCGACCGGTCCGCCCGCGGCCAGGGCCGTGTGCAGCGTCGGGATCGTCTCCGGCTCGACCGCGACGACCCCGGCCCGGCCGGCCAGCCCGGCGGTGATCCCGGCCATCAGCCCGCCGCCGCCGACCGAGACGAGCACGGTGTCGAAGCCGTCGAGCTGGTCGAGCAGCTCCAGGGCGAGCGTGCCCTGCCCGGCCACGACGTCCTCCTGGTCGTACGCGTGGCAGAACAGGGCACCCGACTGCTCCGCCCGGACCACGGCCGCGGCGTAGGCCTCGGCGTACTCCCGGCCGACCGGGACGACCTCGGCCCCGAGCTGCCGCAGCCTGGCCACCTTGGCTGCCGGTGCGGTCTCCGGTACGAAGATCTCGGCGGTGAAGCCGAGCCGGTGCGCGGCGTGGGCGACCGCGATCCCGGCGTTGCCGCCCGACGCCGCGATCACTCCCGCGCCCGGCTCGACGGCGCCCAGCTCGACCGCCCGCAGGATCCGGTTGAACGCCCCGCGTGCCTTGAACGAGCCGGTGTGCTGGGTGAACTCCAGCTTGAACACCGGGTCCCCGCCACCCGCCGCGAGCACCGGCGTGGTGCGTACGTACGGCGCGATGCGCCGAGCGGCGGTGACCACGTCGTCGAGCTCGATCATGCTGCCCCGTCCTGACCGTCCGATCCTGCGACGGCCCAGCCTAGACCCGCCCCGGCCACCGGCCCGCTCAGTCCGCGCGGTACGGGAACAGCCCGATCCGGGCGTGGTACTCGTGGCCCAGTTCGTCGGTGTCGGAGCCGACCAGCAGCCCGCGCGGCGACACCGCGAACGCGCGCACCCCCTCGCCCCGGCTGCGGGTCGGGTTCCACGGCAGCGCCATCCCGGTCGCCGGGTCGAGCGCGGCGATGCCGGGCCGCTCCACCGCGCCGGGTCCGGCGGTCTTCTGCCCGTACGTGTTGTCCTGCCAGACCTGGTGGCCGCCGACGTAGACGGCGGGGCCGGTGACGGCGACGGCGTACAGCGAGTGGCCGCCGGTGTGGTTGACCCAGGTGGGGGCGTGCTCACCGGGGCCGGTCGCCTCGAACCGGGCCGCGGCGGTGCAGGGCAGGTCGGGTCCGGAGTCGTGGCCGGTGGTGACCACCACGAACCAGCTGCCGTCGGGGGAGTAGTCCACGCCCCGGACGTAGCTGTCGAACCGCTCATCGCAGCGGATGCCGTAGAACGGCGTGGTCCAGTCGGTCACCGTCGCCTCGGGGCCGGTCACGTCGAGCATGACCAGCTGCGGGCGGGGCAGGCCGCGCGCGGTGTTGAAGTTGCCGATGGCGACCAGCCGGGTGCCGTCGGGCGACAGCGCCATCGCCTCGGTCCGCGGCGCCGTGCGCACCGGATCGGACAGCTCGGCGTCGAAACCGGCGTCGACGGCGTCGGCGGCCAGGTCCAGGCGGGCCAGTCCGTTGCGGCGGAAGCCGCCGATCCAGTCGTACCAGCCGCCGACGTACAGCTGGGTGCCGGACACGGCCAGGGCCCGCACGTCGCCGTCGACCCCGGTACGCAGGGTGGGGGTGACCTCGCCGGTGGCCAGGTCGACGCTGGCCAGCGAGCGCCGGCGGTGCCCGTTGACCTCGGTGAAGTTGCCGCCGATCAGGAGGTTGCCGTTCGGGGCCGCGGCCAGGGCGAAGACCGGGCCGTTCAGCTGTACCCGCAGGTCGGTGACCTGGCCGTCGGACAGCCGGAACGCCATCAGGTTGCGGCGCGACAGCACGGCCCGGCTGTGCGCCTGCGTGGTGGCGCCGAAGTCGCCGCCGACCACCACGGTGTCGCCGAGCACGGCCACGGCCCAGACCCGGCCGTCGGTGATGTGCGGGGTCCAGTTGACCGGGTCGTCGGTGACGGTGTCCGCCATCGCGGGTGCCTGCCGGACCGGCGAGGTGGTCGGCGGGTCGGCTGCTGCCGGTGCGGCCTGTGCTGCTCCCGCGGGCAGCAGCAGGGACAGCACGGTCGAAAAAGTGAGGAACGTACGCATGACTTCATGTTCACCCGGAACATGAAGTTTCAGCATGAAAACCGACGAACAACCGCGAAACGTTTTCGCAGCTCAGCGTGGTCAAGACCGCTCAAGTTGCCCGGCAATCGGGCGTATCTCGACCGGTCATACCCCCGATTGCCCGGCAGGTCGGACGATCAGACCTGGCGGATGAGATCGGGGCGGAGGAGTTTGCTGGCGAGGGCCGGCTCGGCGGTCAGCAGCGGGGTGTGGGTCACCGCGGCGAGCAGGCACGCGTGCGCCATGCCCAGCGTGCCCAGGAAGCGGGCCAGCCCGCCGACGGCCTGGGCGTCCCCGGCGGGCAGCGGTGCCACGGTGACCTGGCGCAGCGTACGGAACACGTCCAGCAGCGACTCGTCGGCGGCGTCCACGGCCCAGTACGCCTCGCTCAGGCACAGCGCCGGGACCAGCACCTGGTAGCCCGCGTCGTCGAGCGCGACGAGCTGCGCGGCGAACGCCATGTCGTCACCGGCCAGGTAGCGCCGGATCGCGCTGGCGTCGACGATCCGCGCGACCGGCCTCACGCGACGTCCGCGCCGTACGCGGCCAGCAGCGGGGCGTAGTGCGCCCGCTGCTCGGCGACCCAGGCCGGGTCCGCGTGCAGCGCCCGCTCCTCCTCGAACTCCGCCCGCACCTCGGCCAGCACGTCGGCCGGGATCTCGGGCAGCCCGAGGCGCCGCCGAACCTCCACATAGCTCTGCTCGCGCGCGTCCATGGCTCCGAGGCTAGCGCGGCCGGTCAGCTCCAGGCGAGGCCCGTGAGCCGTTCGTACGCCTCGATGTAGCGGGCCCGGGTGACCGCCACGACGTCCTCGGGCAGCTCGGGTCCGGGCTCCTGCTTGTTCCAGCCCAGGCTGACCGCCCAGTCGCGCAGGGGCTGCTTGTCGAAGCTGGGCTGCACCCGGCCCGGGGCGTAGCCGTCGGCGGGCCAGAACCGCGACGAGTCCGGGGTCAGCACCTCGTCGCCCAGGGTCAGCACGCCGTCGGCGTCCCAGCCCAGCTCGATCTTCGTGTCGGCGAGGATGATGCCGCGCTCGGCGGCCAGGTCGCGGCCGCGCTGGTACACGGCGAGCGTGATGTCGCGGACCCGGGCCGCGTCCTCGGCCCCGATCTTCGCCTCGACCTCCGCGTACGACATGTGCTCGTCGTGCTCGCCAACAGGCGCCTTGGTCGTCGGCGTGAAGATCGCCGGCTCGATGCGGGACGCCTCGGTCAGGCCGGGCGGCAGGGCCACCCCGGAGACCGTGCCGTCGACCTGGTAGCTGGCCAGGCCCGAGCCGGTCAGGTAGCCGCGGGCGATGCACTCGACCGGCACCATGCGCAGCCGCTTGCAGCGGATCGCGCGCCCGGCGAACTCGGCCGGCACGTCGACCGCCGACACCACGTGGTGCGGGACCAGGTCGGCGAGCTGCTCGAACCACCACAGCGAGAGCTGGGTGAGGATGGCGCCCTTGTCCGGGATCGGCGTCGGCAGGATCACATCGAAGATCGACATCCGGTCCGAGGCGACGAGGATGATGTCCTCCCCGTCGGCGTACACGTCCCGGACCTTGCCCGAGTGCAGCAGCTCCACGGTGGTCACCGTACCGGACCGGATTTTCCGGCCGGGCGGCGGAGCCGGGAGGCGTTGCGATTATCGCGAGGCGTCGCTAGTTTCATGTCCATGGATGAAGGCGTGATCGACCGGGTCCGTGCGGTCATCACCCGGGTGTCGCCCAGCCAGGCCGCTTTCAGTGAACTGGTCGGCATCAGCCCGGACAAGCTGTCCAAATCGCTCACCGCGGTCCGCCGTTTCACCTCGCTGGAGCTGGCACTGATCGCCGACGCGGGCGACGTCAGCGTGGACTGGCTGCTCACCGGCCGCGTCCGCGAACCCGTCGCCGCCGCCGCGGCCGAACCGCCGCCCGGCGACGCGGTGCGCGCCCTGCTCGACCGCTACGCCGCCGCCTACGACACCCTGCGCCGCCTGGGTCGGCGCGAGCGCCCGCCCGCGCTGGCCGTGCCCCCGGCGCTCACCGCGCTGCCGCCGCTGCCGCCCGGCCTGCAGGGCCGCGAGCTGGCCGGGCCCGCCGTCGCGGCCGTCCGCGCCACCGGCGCCGGCGGCGTCGGCTGCCTGGACACCGGCGAGCTCGCCGACGCCATCGAGCGGGCGTACGCGGTGGACGTCGCGTTCGGGCCGCTGCCCGGCGGAGCCGACGCGGTGGCCTGGCACGCCGGGCCGGGACGGCTGCTGCTGTGCGGCAGCACCAGCCAGTGGTCGCGGCAGCGGTTCGCCCTCGCGCACGCCCTGGGCCACCTGCTGGCCGGGGACGCCGAGCAGCCGCTGGTGGACCACCGGGTCGCGCCGGGCCGCCAGCGCGCGGCGGTGGAGGCGCGGGCCGACGGGTTCGCCTCGGCCTTTCTGATGCCGTACGACGAGATCCACGCCCACCTCGACGGCGGCCCGGTGACCGGCGAGTCGTTCGCCGCCCTGGTCTCGGGCCTGCGCGTGTCACCCGGGGCGATGGCCGCCCGGCTGCGCGCCCTGGGCCTGCTCGACGCGGCGGCCGCCGACGACCTCGGCCGCTGGACCGCCGCCCGCTGCCACGCCACGCCCCGCCGCCGCGCTGCCCTGGTCTCCCGCCTGGCCGCCGCCCGCACCCCCCGCCTGCCCGCGCGCCTGGTCGCCGACCTCTTCGCCGCGTACGCCGACGGCGCCGCCACCCTGGTCCCGCTCGCCGGCCTGCTCGGCATCGAAGTCGACGAACTGTTCGCGGCACTGGTCGCCGAACCCGACG
The DNA here is from genome assembly GCF_029948125.1 of Catellatospora sp. KI3. Classification (GTDB taxonomy): domain Bacteria; phylum Actinomycetota; class Actinomycetes; order Mycobacteriales; family Micromonosporaceae; genus Catellatospora. The sequence continues at coordinate 8,430 of NZ_JASAMB010000029.1, read as the reverse complement.
GCGGCCCGCCGCCCGGCCACCACGCCTGCGGAGAGGAGCCCGCCTTCCTGCCGTAGGCGGGGGAGGTAGCGTACGTGCGTGGCGGAAAACTCATACCGTGCCGGTTTTGCCTGCTTCGTCGGACGACCGAACGCCGGCAAGTCGACACTCACCAATGCGATCGTGGGCCAGAAGATCGCGATCACCTCCAACAAGCCCCAGACCACCCGGCACGTCATCCGCGCGGTGCTGCACCGCCCCGAGGCGCAGCTGGTCCTGGTGGACACCCCCGGACTGCACCGCCCGCGCACCCTGCTCGGCGAGCGGCTGAACGACCTCGTGCGCGCGACCTGGAGCGAGGTCGACGTGATCGGCCTGTGCATCCCGGCCAACGAGCCGGTCGGCAAGGGCGACACCTTCATCGCCAGCGAGATCGCCGGGCTCAAGGCCACCGTCGTCGCGGTGGTCACCAAGACTGATCTGGTCAGCAAGGACGCGCTGGCCGAGCAGCTGCTCGCGGTCGACGCGCTGGGCGCGTTCGCCGCCGTGGTCCCGGTCAGCGCCGTCGGCGGCGACAACCTCGACCGGCTGGTCGACGTCATGATCGGATACCTGCCGCAGTCGCCGCAGCTGTACCCGGACAGCATGCTCACCGACGAACCCGAGCACGTGCTGATCGCCGAGATGGTCCGCGAAGCGGCCCTGGAGGGCGTACGCGACGAGCTGCCGCACTCCATCGCGGTGCTGGTCGAGGAGATCATCCCGGGCGAGAACAACCTGACCAAGGTGTACGCCCACGTCTACGTCGAGCGGCAGAGCCAGAAGGCCATCATGATCGGCGCCAAGGGCTCCCGGCTCAAGGAGGTCGGCATGAAGGCCCGCGCAGAGATCGAGGAGCTGCTCGGCACCCGGGTCTACCTCGACCTGCACGTACGCGTGGCCAAGGACTGGCAGCGCGACCCGCGCCAGCTGCGCCGCCTGGGCTTTTAGGCAGGTGACCGGGGGCGTCGGCCCCGGCGCGTAGATTGGCGGGCATGCCGGGCATGCGCCGACCCCTCTACCGCGACGACGCCCTCGTGCTGCGCGTGCAGAAGCTGGGCGAGGCCGACCGCATCGTCACCCTGCTCACCCGCCAGCACGGCCGGGTCCGCGCCGTGGCCAAGGGCGTACGCCGCACCACCTCGCGCTTCGGCGCGCGCCTCGAACCGTTCAGCCACATCGACGTCCAGTGCAGCGAGGGCACCTCGCTGGACAGCGTCACCCAGGTCGAGGCGCGGGACATGCTCGGGCGGCGGTTCCTGACCGACTACCCGCGCTACACCGCGGCCAGCGCGATCGTCGAGCTGGCCGAGCGGCTCACCCCGGTCGAGCGCGAGCCCGCCATGCGGCTCTACCAGCTCACCCTCGGCGCGCTGCGGGCGCTGGCCGACGCCGAGCGCCCCGGCACGCTGGTGCTCGACGCGTACCTGCTGCGGGCCATGTCCCAGGCGGGCTGGGCCCCGGCGCTGCGCGACTGCGCGGTGTGCGGCGAGCCGGGGCCGCACCGGGCCTTCTCCGTACCCTCCGGTGGGGTCACCTGCCTCAACTGCCGCCCACCCGGCGCCGCCCACCCGGACCCGGCCACCCTCGACCTGATGTCCGCCCTGCTCGTCGGCGACTGGGCCGCGGCGCAGGACACCGAAGCGGCGGTGCAGCGCGAATGTGCCGGTTTCGTGGCGGCGCACTTGCAGTGGCACCTGGAGCGGCAGCTACGCTCTCTGCCGTTGGTCGATCGCCGGGAACCGGCCTAGCTCTAGCACCTGGGGGAAGTGCACCTTGCTGCGCACGCGACGCGAACCCAAGCCGCCCACGCCGCACCCGAGCGGGGCCACCCCGCCCAGGCTGCCCGCCGGGGCGCTGCCCAAGCACATCGCGATCGTGATGGACGGCAACGGACGCTGGGCCAAGGAGCGCGGACTGGCGCGCACCGCCGGGCACGAGCGCGGCGAGTTCTCCCTGTTCGACACCATCGAGGGCGCGCTCGAGATCGGCGTGCCGTACCTGTCGGCGTACGCGTTCTCGACCGAGAACTGGAAGCGCTCGCCCGAGGAGGTGCGCTTCCTGATGGGCTTCAACCGCGACGTCATCCGCCGCCGCCGCGACCAGCTCAACGACCTCGGCGTACGCATCGTGTGGTCCGGCCGCCGCGGGCGCCTGTGGAAGAGCGTCATCGACGAGCTGGAGACCGCCGAGCAGCTCAGCCGGGCCAACACCAAGCTGACGCTGCAATTCTGCGTCAACTACGGCGGCCAGGCCGAGATCGCCGACGCGGCCGCGGCCATCGCCCGCGACGTCGCGGCCGGGCGCCTCAAGCCCGACAAGGTCAACGAGAAGACGTTCGCGCGGTACCTCTACCACCCCGAGGTCCCCGAGGTGGACCTGTTCCTGCGCCCCTCCGGCGAGCAGCGGACCAGCAACTACCTCATCTGGCAGTCCGCGTACGCCGAGCACGTCTACCTCGACACCCTGTGGCCCGACTTCGACCGCCGCCACCTCTGGTACGCCTGCGAGCTCTACGCCCAGCGCGACCGCCGCTTCGGCGGCGCCCTCCCCAACCCAGTAGCACCCCCCGCCCCCTGACCCCCGTCTCCCGCCCCGCGCCCCTCCAGGCGAGTTGATCATGAACTTATGGGCGTGTTCGGCGGTGTGTCCCCACCCTGGCGCCGTGATCACCTCGGGCTCGGGGCGCTGACGCGGCGGTGATCCGTGCACCTTCGGGGAAAGCGCTGGAATCGTGGCGCGCTTTCGTGCACTTTCCCCGAAACTGCACGTCCGCGTGCTCGGCTGGTGGCGCGGCGCTCGTCGATCAAGGCCCTCGGGTGGTGGTGGGTGCCGGTGGTGCAGGTGCTGCCGGTAGGTGCTGGCGGGTGTCGGCGGGGCGACGGCAAGATCGGTGGGGCGGCGGCAAGATCGCTGTCGGTGGCTGGAACGTGCGTCCCGGCTGAAACGTGTGCAGGAAACTGGCCGCAGAGCGCGATCTTCGATGCCGAATCCGTGCTTGATCACTGCCTACGGTCACAGGGTGGCCTTGACGTGCACATTACGACCGCAGACAGTGACCACCGAGACACCGCCGCCCGCCCAGTTCCCAACCGACCGCGCAGGGCCCACCCCCGCGCAGAGCCCGACCTCCGGACAGCGCCCACTCCCCGCGCTGAGCCGACCCGTCCGGCACAGCGCCCGTCCGGCACAGCGCCCACTCGCCCGGCGCAACACCCACCCGCCCGGCACAACACCCACTCGCCCGGCGCAACACCCACCCGCCCGGCGCAGCACCTACTGGCCCCGACAGCGCCCGTCCGGACGGCGGCTGCTCGGACGGCGGCCGTTCGGGCGGTGGCCGAACGGGGTGGGGATCAGCGGTGGGCGAGGTACTGGATCGCTGCCGCCAGGACCGCTCCGGCGAGGATGAGCAGCCAGTCGGCGGCCCGCCAGGGTATGGGTCGGGCCAGTCCGCGCGGTATGCCGGAGTCGAACCCGCGCGCGTCCATCGCCACCGCCAGCCGGGTGCCGCGCCGGATCGCGCCCACCAGCAGCCCGAACGCGGTGCCCGCGAACACCTTGACCCACCGGACCGGGTTGCCGCCCGCGTCCAGCCCGCGTGCCCGCCGTGCCATGGCGATGGTGCGCCACTCCTCTCCCAGTAGCCCGACCAGCCGGAATGCGGCCAGCGCCCCGATCGCGAACCGGGCCGACACCCGCGTGTGCTGGATGAGCGAGTCGGCGAGGTCGGTCGGGTCGGTGGTGCTGAAGACGAGGATGCTGGGCAGGGCGATGACGAGCAGCCGCAGCGCCAGCGTCGCCGCGTTGTACAGCACGGTGGTGGTCACCAGGAACGGCCCGAAGTGCAGCAGCACCGTGCCGGAGCGGTCCGCGGCGAACAGGGTGAGTGACAGCACCACGGTCGCGGCGGCGAACAGCGCGGGCAGGCCGCGCCGCAGCAGCCCCCACGGCGTGATCCCGAACAGCGGCGCGGCGAGCAGCGTCACCGCCAGCGCGAAGGCGAGCGCGGCCAGGTCGCGGGTGAACAGCGCCGCCGTGGTGAACAGCGCGAGTGCGGCGATCTTGGCTACGGGGGTACGCCGTGCCAGCGGTGCCCAGCGCCCAGCGCCCGGCCCAGCGCCCGACCCGTCGGTCGGCCAGACGGTCACGGCGCACCCCCGGTGTCGGCAGACGGCCTGATGCCCGAGCCGGCATCGAAAGAGCCGGTGCCGGTGAAGCCGCTGATGCCCGAGCGGCCGTCGGAAGAGCCGCTGATGCCCGAGCCGCCGTCGGAGGAGCGGCCGTCAGAGGAGCCGCTGACGGACGGGTCGGCGTCGGACGGGGAGCAGGGTAGGGAGACGGCGCGGTCGGCGAGGGAGGTGACGACGTCGGGGTCGTGGGTGACGGTGATGACGCCGTGGCCGCTGTCGCGCAGCCCGGCGAGCATGTCGACCAGTTCCAGCCAGGTACGGCGGTCCTGGCCGAACGTCGGCTCGTCGAGGATCAGCAGCTCGGGCCGGGCCGCGAGCGCGGTCGCCACCGACAGTCGCCGCGCTTCGCCGCCGGACAGGGTGAACGGGTTCGCCCCGGCGAGGTGGCTCAGCCGCAGCCGTTCCAGCAGTTCGTCGCGGCGGGCCGGGGCGGTGCCGCCGAGGGCGAGTTCGTCGCGGACGGTGGCGGTGACGAACTGGTGCTCGGGGTTCTGGAACACCGAGCCGATCCGGGCCGCCAGCGCGGGCGCCCGCCAGCGGTGCGGGGGGCCGTACCGGGTGCGGACTTCGCCGGCGGCGGGTTTGAGCAGGCCGCCGAGGGCCAGGGCGAGGGTGGACTTGCCGCTGCCGTTGGGGCCGGTGATCGCCAGCACCTCGCCGGCTCGGGCGGCCACGTCGGGCAGGGCCAGGTCGCGTACGCGCAGGTCGTGACCGGACACGAGCACGTCGCCGGGTGGGGTGGCGGCGTGCAGGCGCGGTGCGGGATGGCCGGGCACCCACACCCCGGTCGCGGCGAGGTCGTCGCCGAGCGGTCCGCGCAGCAGCTCCGGGGGTACGTCGGCGCGCACGCCGCCGCCCGGTTCCAGCACCACCACCCGGGTGACCAGGTCCAGCACCTCGGCGATGCGGTGCTCGACGAGTACGACGGCGGTGTCGGCGGGCACGGCCCCGCGCAGCACCCGGCGCACCCGCTCGGCGCCGGCGGGGTCGAGGTTGGCGGTCGGCTCGTCGAGCAGCAGCAGGCCGGGCCGGGCCGCGAGCGCCCCGGCGAGCACCAGCCGCTGCTGCTCGCCGCCGGAGAGGGCACTGGTGGACCGGGACCGGTCCGGTCCGAACCCGACCTGGGCCAGCACCTCGTCGACGCGGGGCCAGATGCGGTCGGCGGGCCAGCCGAGGTTCTCCAGCCCGAACGCGACCTCGTCCCCGGCGCGGGACATGACCAGCTGCGACTGCGGGTCCTGGAACACGATGCCGACGTGCTCGGCGTCCACCCGCAGCTCGCCCTCGGCCTCGCCGGAGTCGGCGGGCAGCAGCCCGGCCAGCGCGTGCAGCAGCGTGGACTTGCCCGCCCCGGAGGGGCCGAGCAGCAGCACCCGCTCGCCGGGGGCGATGCGCAGGTCGAGCCCGCGCACCGCCCAGGCGCGCCGTCCGGCGTGGCGCCAGCCGTACCCGCTGAGCCGGATCACCGCGTCAGACCAGGTCGCGGACGCGGCCCGACGGGAAGCGGTCGAGCACTCCGGTGCCGGCCAGCGCCTTGGTCAGCAGTACGCTGCCGAATCCGGCGATGACGACGGTGCTGGCGATGACGATCGCGACGTAGCTGAGCTTCCAGTCGGTGCTCCACTCGGGGTAGTAGTAGTACAGGTCGAGCCCGGCGGCGGTGGCGCCGGACAGGACGGAGGCGACCAGCGCCTGGGGCAGGCCCCAGCGGCGGTAGCCGAAGGCGGCGTAGCCGAGCTCGCCCGCGAGGCCCTCGGCCAGGCCGTACCAGATGGTGCTGATGCCCCAGACGCTGCCGAGCAGCGCCGAGATGGTCGCGGCGACGAGTTCGGTGTAGATGCCCGCGCCCGCCTTGCGGATGATCAGCGGGGCGAGGACGGCGGGCAGCAGCCATACGCCGTAGATGGCGGCGGCGGCGGGCGGGAAGAAGCCGCTGAAGGCGGCCGCGGCGGGGCCGTTCCAGAGCAGGCCCCAGGCCCAGAAGATGACGCCGAAGGCGGCGGCGAGCACGGACGCGACGACGATGTCGACGGTGCGCCAGCGGTAGTGGGACATCAGATGTGGCTCCTTGTTCGTGAGGGGACGAACGAGGAGAAGGCGCACGCCGTACGTCCGCTATGCCCCGATTACGAGTATGGCGGGCGGACCGGCGTGGCGGTGAGGTGTTGACCGAACTCCCTGCGCTGGCATTACCCAGATCAGGTTCGAGGGTCTGCGGCCTGTATGCCGCACTCTCAGCGCTGTGCGCTCCCCTGTCGTTTGAAAACTGTGTACCCGCTGTACATGCGGTGCTTGTGTCGGACAGGCTAGCACCGAACACGCTGCGGGTAACCTGTGCCGGTCGGCACATCCCGTCGAGGTGAGGACCCCCGTGACCGCTGTCGATCAGGTGCGCGGCACTGACAGCCATACCCCCGTGACCGCCCCGCCGAAACGGCGCCGCATCGGCTCCGTCGAGGTGCTGGCGGCGGTGCTGATCGCGCTGCTGCTGTTCCGGCAGCCGCTGGCCTCGGTGCTGTCCACGCCCCGGCTGCAGACCTGGACCACCGTGTTCGTATCGGTGATGGTGCAGGCCACGCCGTTCCTGGTGTTCGGCGTCGCGCTGTCGGCGGTGATCGCGGTCTTCGTGCCCCGCTCGTTCTGGGCCAAGGCGCTGCCCAAGCATCCGGCGCTGGCCGTACCGGTCGCCAGCTGCGCCGGGGTGATCCTGCCCGGCTGCGAGTGCGGCTCGGTCCCGATCGCCGGATCGCTGATCCGCCGCGGCGTCACCCCCGCCGCCGCGCTCGCCTTCCTGCTCGCCGCGCCCGCGATCAACCCGATCGTGCTCACCGCCACCGCGGTCGCGTTCCCGAACAACCCGGAGATGGTCGTCGCCCGGGGCGTGGCCAGTGTCATCGTGGCGATGCTGATGGGCTGGCTGTGGCTGCGCCTGGGCAAGGCCGAGTGGATCCGGCTGCCGCACCGGCCCGAACTGGACGACCTGTCGCGCTGGCGCGCCTTCTGGGCCGCCTGCCGCCACGACATCGTGCACGCGGGCGGCTTCCTGGTGCTCGGCGCGATGGCCGCCGCCACCATCAACGTGCTCGTACCCGAGTCGGTGCTGCAGCGCGTCGCCGACCAGCCGGTGCTCGCGGTGATAGCCCTGGCCGGCCTGGCCGTGCTGCTGTCGATCTGCTCCGAGGCCGACGCGTTCGTGGCCGCCTCGCTGAGCCAGTTCTCGCTCACCGCGCGGCTGGCGTTCCTGGTCGTCGGCCCGATGGTCGACCTGAAGCTCATCTCCATGCAGGCCGGGGTGTTCGGGCGCCGCTTCGCGCTCCGGTTCGCCCCGGCCACCTTCGTCACCGCGGTCGTGGTCGCGGCCGGGATCGGGTGGGTGCTGCTGTGAACCGCCAGGCGCAGGGCGTGGTGATGCTGCTGCTGGGCGGCGCCATCCTCAAGGCCAGCCTCACCGACATGTACCTGCGCTACGTCAAGGCGGGGCTCCAGCCGTTCCTGATCGGCGCCGGGCTGCTGCTGGTCCTGGCCGCGATCATGACCATCTGGTACGACCTGAGGCACGGCGCCACCGTCGACACCGAATGCGCCGACGACCACGACCACGCCGGGCACTCCGGCGGCGGCCACGGCCACCGGGAGCCCCGGATCGGCTGGCTGCTCATCGCACCCGTGCTCGGACTGCTGCTGGTGGCACCCCCGGCCCTCGGCTCGTACGCGGCGGGCCAGGCCGGCACCGCCCTGTCCGCGCAGCAGACCACCGACTTCCCACCGCTGCCCGACGGCGACCCGGTCCAGCTCAGCGTCCTGGACTACGCCACCCGGGCGATCTTCGACAGCGGCGCCTCGCTGGGGGAGCGCACGGTGCAGCTGACGGGCTTCATCTCGCTCGGGCCCGACGGGCAGCCGCTGCTCACCCGCATGATCCTGTCCTGCTGCGCGGCCGACGCGCGGCCGATCAAGGTCGCGCTGACCGGCAGCGCCCCGGAGGGGGTCGCCCCGGACACGTGGCTGGAGGTGACGGGGACGTACAGCACCCAGACCCTGGCCGACCCGGTCAACGGCGAGGACATCCCCTTCCTCAACGTGGCCACCTGGCGCCCGGTCCCCGCCCCGAAGGAGCAGTACGAATAGCGCTTCCGCGCCCCTCGCCGCCCCTGCCCCGCCCCACCCCGCCCCAACCCGCCTTCCATTGACGCTGGCCTATCCAGAGGACGATTTTCCA
>NZ_JASAMB010000028.1 GCF_029948125.1 Catellatospora sp. KI3 | reverse complement strand
CCAAGATTCGTGCAGTTTCCCCGAAACTGCACCTCAGCAGGGCGCGCACGCCCCCGCCGCAGGCCGGGAGGAGCGGCAGGGGCGGGGGCGCCGGGAGGGGCGGGTCAAGGGAGGCCGGCGAGGCGGAGTAGGGCGGCCGTGGCGGCGGCGGCCACGACGACGACCACGAACGGCGCCCGTCGCCAAGCGAGCACCGCCCCGACCAGGACCGCGACCGGCCGCGCGACCCCCAGCGCCAGCCGCCCCGAGTCGGTGAACACGGCGGTGGCCACCAGCGCCGCGAGCAGCGTGGTGGCCGCGATCGGGAGCAGGTGCCGGAGCCGTTCGGGAAGGACGAGGCGGCCGCGCAGCAGCACCCCGGTGACCCGGAACGCGTACGTGCCCGCAGCCAGGGCCGCGATCACCAGCAGGGTCTTGGTCGTGGTGCTCATACCTTCTCCCGCTGGGCACTGGTGGTCGGGTCGGGTTCGGCGGCGGCCGGGGTGGTGCGTGGGCGCGGGGTGGGCAGCAGCACTGCGGCGCCGACGCCGACCAGGGCGACGAGCACGGGCAGCCCGGCCGGCAGCAGTGGCGTGGTGAGCACGGCGACGGCGGCGCCGGCGAGGGCGGCGTACCGGGTGGGGCGGTCCTTGAGCGAGGTCATGAGCAGGGCGAGCAGGCCCGCGGGGAAGGCGGCGTCGAGGCCGTACACGTTGGGGTCGCCGACGGCGCCGCCGAGCAGCGCCCCGGCGACGGTGCCGATGTTCCAGGTCACGAAGATCGCGATGCCGACCGACCAGAAGGCGCGGCGGCTGCGGGCCGGGTCGGACTGCGCCAGGGCGAACGCGGTGGACTCGTCGATCAGCAGGTGCGAGCCGAGCAGCCGGTGGCCGAGGCGGTCGCCGACGGAGCCGCCGACGGCCAGGCCGAAGGGCAGGTGCCGGGCGTTGACGAGGATGCCGCCGAGCACGGCCGCGACGGGGCTGGCCGCGACGAAGGCCACGGCGAGGAACTGCGATCCGCCCGCGAAGACCAGCAGTGACATCAGGACCGGTGCCCACAGCGGCAGGCCGCCGGCGACCGCGATGGCGCCGAACGACAGGCCGATGACGCCGGCGGCCGCCCCGATGGCCAGGGCGTCGCGCAGCAGCGCCGTGTCGCGGGTGGCCGTGCTCCGGCCCGCGCTCGAGCCCATATGTAATCACCTCTAGGGCCGTTTGATGATTACACCCACCTTAGCCTCGGCCCCACCGGCGCTCCCGCCCGACGTCCGCGTCCCACCCCTTGGACCGGCGTTAACAGGGGCCCCTTGCACCACGGAAAGCGATAAGAAGGGGCCCTTCCTTACCGGTGGGCGGGGGTGGGGAGGGGGCGCGGGGTGGCGGCGGGGAGCAGGGCGCGCCGCAGGCTGGGCGCCGCGAGCAGGGCGAGCAGCAGGCCGACCAGGGCGGCGGCGAGCGGGACGGCGAAGGCGCTCCGGTAGCCGACCAGGTCGGCCAGGCGCCCGGCCAGCGCTGCGCCCAGTGACACCCCGGCCACGACGCCGCTGGCCAGCAGGGTCATCACCATGCCCGCGCGGCGGGGCGGGCTGAGCCGCCCGGCCAGCGCGTACCCGGAGATCAGGTACGGGGCGGCGGTGACGCCGAGCACGATCACGGCGGCCACGGCGGTGACGACCGAGCCGGCCAGCAGCAGGGCCGCGGCCCCGGCGACCAGCGCGGCGGCCGACGCGACGTACCGGCTGACCGGGCCGAAGGAGGCGGGCAGCCAGGCCATGGCCAGTCCGGCCAGCGCGCTGCCCACGCCGAGCACCGCGTAGATGAGCCCGGCCGAGCCGGGGGTGCCGATCGCGTCGGCGAAGGCGGTGACGGCGGTCTGGGTGGCGCCGAAGACGACGCCGATCACGGACATCGCGGCGACCAGCACCGCGACCCGGCCGAGCGGCAGGCGCTGGGCGGCGTCGGCCCGGCCCGGGGTGCGGGGCAGCCGGACCACCGGCGGGGCGGTGCGGTGCAGCGCGAACGGGATCGCGGCGAGCAGGGTCAGCACGGCGGCCACCAGCAGCGGCGCCCCCGCGTGGCCGGTCAGGGCCAGGGTGCCGACCAGCGCCGGTCCGGCCAGGAACGAGGCTTCGTCGACGGCCCCCTCGTACGCCATCGCGGTGGGCAGCCTGCGCTGCTGGCCGTGCTCGCCGAGCAGGACCGCCCAGCGCACCCGCACCAGCGGGCCGACCTGCGGCATCGCGAAGCCCGCGAGCGCGGCCAGCGGCAGCACGGCGGTGCGGTGGCCGCCGAGCACGGCGGCGACGAGGGCGGCGTAGGCGAGGGCGTCGAGCGCGGCGGCGGTGACGCCGACGGTGCGCTGGCCGTACCGGTCGGCGAGGGTGCCCACGACGGGGCCGCCGACCGCCGCGCCGAGGCCGAACGCGGCCGCGGCCAGCCCGGCGGTGCCGTAGCTGCCGGTGGCGGCGACGACGAGGGTGATCACGCCGAGCGGACCCATGGCGGCGGGCAGCCGGGCGAGGAAGGCCAGGACGAGGAACCAGGGTCCGGTCAACCGGACCAGTTCACGGTATGAGGCACGCGGGGCCGACATGATTCTCCGGGTACGACGCAGGTCATGTGCGTCGTCCCACCCAACCGACGCACCCCTTGCGGCCCTGTGCGCCGCCCACTCTACCCACCCCAAGATCCCCGCACGACCACCTGTCCGCCGGCTCACACACGCGGTGGTTAAGAAGGGGCCCTTCTACTACGGAAAGCGATAAGAAGGGGCCCTTCCTTACCTCGGGGCGGGGGTGTGGCGGTACAGGCGGGCGATGACCGTTTCGATCTCTGGTTCGGTGACGGACAGGTCGCGCAGCACGCCGGTGGCCGTGAGCTGCGACACCAGCGTGCCGATCGGGGCGGTGCGGTCGACGGCGAAGGTCAGCCGCCCGCCCTCGGCCGATTCGAGGCGTACGCCGGGCAGGTCGGGCAGGGTGGCCGGGACCTCGTCCAGCTCGGCGACCAGGCGGCGCTGCGAGCCGTACCGGGCGTGCAGGGCCTCGATGGTGCCGTCGTGCACCACCCGGCCGTGGTCGATGACGACGATGCGGCGGCACAGCCGCTCGATGTCGGCCAGGTCGTGCGTGGTCAGCACGATGGTGGTGTCGCCCTTGGCGCCGAGCTCGGCCAGGAAGCCGCGGACGGCCTGCTTGCTGACCACGTCCAGGCCGATGGTCGGCTCGTCCAGGAACAGGATCTGCGGCCCGTGCAGCAGCGCCGCGGTCAGCTCGCCGCGCATGCGCTGGCCCAGCGACAGCTGCCGCACCGGGATGTCCAGGAACGCGTCGAGGTCGAGCAGGTCGCGGCAGCGGCGCAGCCGGGCGGCGTGCTCGGCGGCGGGCACCCGGTAGATGTGGCGCAGCAGCTCGAACGAGTCGCGCAGGGGCAGGTCCCACCACAGCTGCGAGCGCTGCCCGAACACGACGCCGATGCGCCGGGCCAGGGTGGTGCGCTGCGGCACGGGCGCCAGCCCGCACACCGACACCCGGCCGCCGGACGGGTGCAGCACGCCGGTGAGCATCTTGAGGGTGGTGGACTTCCCGGCCCCGTTGGGGCCCAGGTAGCCCAGCATCTCGCCGCGCTGGACCACCAGGTCCACCCCGGCCACGGCGGCGACGGTGCGCCGTTCGCGCTTGAACCGCCCCGCCCGGACCCGGATGTCGAACTCCTTGCGCAGGTCGTACGCCTCGATGATGTTCACGGGACTCCCCCTCACGAGCCGGTGCTGCGGTAGTGGCGCACCCCGGTGCGCCAGATCAGCCAGGCCGCGGCGGCCGCCAGCGCGGCCACCGCGGGGCCGGTCCAGCTCAGCCAGGCCGGGCCGCCGAGCGGGTCGGCGCGGCCGAGCACCACCAGCGACGGGTAGTACGCCACGAAGCCGAAGCCGAGCGTGAACCCGAAGAGGCGGCGCAGCCAGGTGCCGTAGACCGGCATCGGGTACGCGGTGAAGTCGCGGCCGCCGTAGGTCAGGGAGCTGCTCAGCTCACCGGACTCGACCCACCAGAACGCGACCGTGGAGGTGGCGATGAAGAACGCGCCGAAGAACACCGCCCCGCACAGCGGCGTCAGCACCAGCATCAGCACCCGTACCGGCGTCAGCGGCACGTCGGCGGCGCGCAGGGCCACGACCAGCAGCAGCACCGAGTAGACCACCCGGCCGATGCGGCGCACCCCCACGTCGAGGGCGAGCAGCTGCCCGAGCACGCCCAGCGGGCGGATCAGCACCGCGTCGAGCAGGCCGGTGCGGACGTACGTCTTCATCCGCTCGATGTTGCCGACGAACAGGTCCGACAGGGCGAACCCGGTCGCGGCGAGTCCGAACACGACGAGCGTCTCGCGCAGGGTGAACCCGCCCAGCGCGGGCACCTGGCGGAACACCACCAGCACCGCGAGCAGGTCCGAGCCGAAGAACAGCAGGTTGCCCAGCAGGTCCAGGGTGAAGCTCAGCCGGTACGACGCCTGCCCGCGCACCTGCGCGCGGACCAGCTCCCGGTAGATCCGCAGCCGCTCAGCCACCCTGCACCACCAGCTTGCGCTCGGCGCGCCGCTGCACCACCCGGCACAGCCACAGCAGCAGCACCGCCCACGCCGCCTGGACCCCCAGCATGCCCAGCTGGACGGGCCAGCCGTCGCGCTCGGTCAGCACGTCCAGCGGCGCCTGCAGCAGCGACGGGCCCGGCGTGCCGAACCACAGCAGTGCGGCGGCCCAGTCCGGCAGGAACCGGATCGGGAAGAACAGCCCGCCGCACAGGCCGGAGAAGACCGCCCAGGCCATGCCGACGCCGCGGTAGTCCAGCAGCCAGTAGCAGGTGGCGTTGGCCAGGAACCGGCAGGCGAAGCAGACCACCGTCGCCAGCACCACCGAGACCAGGAACAGCGGGTAGGTCGCGGGGCGGTGCGGCAGGTACATGTCGAAGATCAGCGCGCCGGTCACCATGGGCACGGCGAAGCGGGTGAGCATGGCGTACGCCGCGCGGCCGAAGTCGGCGGCCAGGAAGGCGAAGACCGGGTCCACCGGGCGGAGCAGGTCTATCACCACGTCGCCGGAGCGGACCCGGTCGGCCAGGTCGGTCCAGCCCCAGAGCATCACCACGCCGATCAGGCCCTGGCCGGCCCAGACGTAGAGGACCAGCTGCGGACCGGTGTACCCGGCGGCGGTCGCCCCGACGGCGGTAGCGGCCGCCGAGACGGCGAGCATCACGTACGTCCGCAGGAGCCCGAAGACCGAGTTCGTCACCGTCGCCGCCACGGTCGCCTGCCGGTACGTGGCGAATCTGCGGAAGCCCGATGCGCCTAATGTCCGTATTAGCGAGGCCATCTCGGTGAAGTTTCGGATTGTGAGCCGATCCGCAGTGGCGGTGATGAAGCCCACCCCGTAACCTCCACTCGCAACCGCATTCTGTTTCGGGCCGGAAGACCATATCCTTGCGTGCTTCCGGGCCGCGATGCGTTTTGCGCGGTAGTGGCACTTTGACCAGGCGAGGTGGGGCGTGAGCGACGAGCGCACCGACGAGCGGCACCGCGGCACCCCGGCCTGGGCCGGTACACCGACGTCGCCGTGGTCGCGCGTGCCCGGACAGCGTCCGCCCGCCGAGGCGCAGCAGGAGCAGCCCGCCCAGCCGCAGGGCCAGCAGCCGCCGCAGGGGCAGTTCGCCCCCGGCCAGGCCCCGGGCCAGCAGGGCGGCCCCCAGCAGTACGGTCCGCCGCAGCCCGGCCAGAACCCGCCCGGCCCGTTCCCGCCCGCCAGCGGCCAGCGCCCCGGCCAGGGCGGCATGCCCGGTCACCCGAGTGCGCAGCGCGGCGGCCGCCCCGGCCCGATGCCGCCGCAGCCCGCGGGTCCCCAGTTCCGCCCGAACGGCCCGCAGGGCCAGGTCTACGGCAGCCCCAACCAGCAGCACCCGCAGGGTCCGCCGCCGCAGGGCCAGCCCGGCCCCGGCGGCCCGGGGCAGTACGGTCCGCCCCAGCAGCGCCAGGGCCAGCCCCCGCAGGGTCCGCGCCCGCCGCAGCAGGGCCAGGTCTACGGGCGCCCGCAGGGCGGGCCCGGTCAGCAGGGCGGGCCCGGTCAGCAGGGCGGGCCCGGCCAGCAGTTCGGACCGCCGCCGCAGGGTCCGCGTCCGCCGCAGCAGGGCCAGGTGTACGGGCAGCCGCAGCCGGGCCAGCCCGGTATGCCGCCCGGCCGCCCCGGCCAGCCCGGTCACCCCATGCCGCCGCAGCCCGCCCAGGGTCAGCCGCAGCCCGGTCAGCCCCAGCCCGGCCAGCCGATGGGCGGTCAGCCCGTGCCCGGCCAGCCCGGCGTCGCACCGCAGGCACCCGGGGTGCCGCCCGCTGCCCCGCTGCCCGGTGCGGGCACCCAGGGACCCGCCCAGCCCGTGCAGGCCGCCGCGGGTCAGGCCGTCGCCACCCCGGTGGCGGGCCAGCCCGCTCCCGCCGCGCCTGCCGCCCCCGGCAAGCGCGGACGCCACTCCACCGCCGACACCGGAATGCTGCCCGCGATCACCGACGACACCCCCGCCCCGGCGGCCGTGAGCAGCACCGAGGCGCCCGTCGCCGAGGTCGCGCCGGTCTCGGCGGCACCCGTCTCCGCCGCTCCCGTCTCGGTCAACCCCGTCTCCCCGGCGGTGCCGTCGGCGCCCGTCGTGGCCAGCCCGGACACGGTGCTGCCGGTCGCGGCCAGCGCCGCGGGCGCGGCCACCGCGCTGTCGGCGCCGACCATGCTGCACCCGCTGGTGCGCCCCGGCGCGGCCCCGGCCGCCGAGCCCGACGCGGCCGTCACCGCGGCGGCGCAGGAGGCGGTCGCCGAGGAGATCCCGGAGCCGACCGAGAGCGGCCCGGATCCGGAGCAGGTGCTGGCGGCGTACCAGTGGCGGTTCCATCACGAGACGCTGCGCGAGCTGGTCGACAACCCCGACGAGCTGCGCGAGATCCGCGACAGGCTGACCGAGAAGCTCACCCCGGCCACCGACAACCCGACCCGGGCCCGGCTGCTGAGCCTGCGCGCCGTGGTGTCGCGCATCCTCGGCGACCTGAGCAAGGCCATGTCCGACGGCAAGATGGCGCTGGTGCACGCCGAGGCGACCGGCGAGCTGCGCCGGATCGCGCTGGCCAAGGCCCGGCTGGCGCACGTGCTGCAGTGGCGCGGCGACTTCACCGAGGCCGACAAGCTGTTCGCCGAGGCGAACTCCAGCGAGCTGCCCGACCGGCTGCGCGCCACCATGCACGAGCACGCGGGCCGGTCCTGCCTGGACCAGGGCCGCTACATGGAGGCGTTCAACCACTTCGAGAAGGCCCTGGAGCTGCGCAAGGTCGAGGACCCGGAGCTGATCGCGCGCACCGAGATGGCGCTCGACGCCGTCTCGATGAAGATCGCCGAGAACGGCATGGGGCCGTACCCGCGCAGTTCCGACGAGATCCTGCAGGTCAGCAAGCCGCCGGTGCCGCGCTTCGACGACCGGGTGCAGTGCTGGGGCTTCGCCGGCTCCGACGGCCGCACCGTGATCTCGCCCGCCTTCGCCGACGTGCAGCCGTTCCGCGACGGGGCGGCCTGGGTGCGGCGGCCGGAGATGGAGACCTGGGAGCTGATCGACGAGGCGGGCAACCGGCTCATCGACGGCCGGGCCGGGTGGCTCGGCGTCGGCTCGTTCTCCGACGGGCTGGCCTGGGTGTCGCGCGACGGCGCGGGCGGCTGGGTCGCCATCGACAAGCAGGGCCGCGTCATCATCTCGACCGGCTTCGACGACGTGCGCCCGTTCCGCCGCGGCCTGGCCGCGGTGCGCCGGGGCGGCTGGGGCGCGGTCGACAAGCAGGGCCGGGTCGTGGTGCCGTTCCAGTTCACCGGGTTCGCCACCGCGCTCACCGACGGTCGTTACGTCGACGGCTTCTCCGACGAGGGCCTGGCCATCGTGGACGCGGGCGGCCGCAAGGGCGTCGTGGACCGGGCCGGTGCGGTCGTCGTGCCGCCGGTGCACCCGGCGCTGGTCATCCACCCGGTGGCGTTCCTGATCGCCGGGCCGACCGGCCGCTGGGGCGCGCTGGACCGCAAGGGCCGTCCGTTCATCGACCCGGAGCTGCCCAGCCGCCAGGTCGTGATGGAGGAGCTGGACCGCCTGCTCGCCGACACCAAGCCGGTGCTGTAAGTTCCACGCCCCGCCGTGCCCCGGTAAGGGGCACGATCGCGGCCTGGATAGGGTCGGGGTATGGAGTTTCGGCATTTGGGCCGTTCCGGGATGCTCGTCAGCGAGATCTCGTACGGAAACTGGATCACCCACGGCTCGCAGGTCGAGGAGGACGCCGCGCTCGCGTGTGTACGCGCCGCCCTCGACAGCGGCATCACCACGTTCGACACCGCCGACGTGTACGCCGGCACCCGCGCCGAGGAGGTGCTGGGCCGGGCGCTGAAGGGCGAGCGCCGCGCCGGCCTGGAGATCTTCACGAAGGTGTACTGGCCGACCGGTCCCGGCCGCAACGACCGGGGCCTGTCCCGCAAGCACATCATGGAGTCGATCGACGGCTCGCTGCGCCGCCTGCAGACCGACTACGTCGACCTGTACCAGGCGCACCGCTACGACTACCGCACGCCGCTGGAGGAGACCATGGTCGCCTTCGCCGACATCGTGCACAGCGGCAAGGCGCACTACATCGGCGTCTCGGAGTGGAAGGCGTCGGAGATCCGCGCCGCCCACGCGCTCGCCACGGAGCTGCGCATCCCGCTGGTCTCCAACCAGCCGCAGTACTCGATGCTGTGGCGGGTCATCGAGGCCGAGGTCGTGCCGACCTCCGAGGAGCTCGGCCTCGGCCAGATCGTGTGGTCGCCGATGGCCCAGGGTGTGCTGTCGGGCAAGTACCTGCCCGGCCAGCCGCCGCCGGCCGGTTCCCGGGCCACCGACGAGAAGTCGGGCGCGAACTTCATCTCGCGCTGGCTCGCCGACGACGTGCTGACCCAGGTGCAGCGGCTGCGGCCGCTGGCCGACCAGGCCGGGCTGACCATGGCCCAGCTCGCCGTCGCGTGGGTGCTGCAGAACCCGAACGTCTCCTCGGCGATCATCGGCGCGAGCCGCCCCGAGCAGGTGCACGACAACGTCAAGGCGGCCGGGGTCAAGCTCGACGCCGACCTGCTCAAGGCGATCGACGAGATCGTCGAGCCGGTCACCGAGCGCGACCCGGCCCGGACCGAGTCCCCCGCCAACCGGCCCTGACCTGTCACGACGCGAGCCGTGGTCCCGTCCCAGCTGGACGGTGACCACGGCTCGCGTCGTGTCCGGAGCTCTCCGCGCTACTGCGCGCCCTGCAGGCTCATCCGGTACTCCTCCCGGTCGCCCTCCACCAGCACCACGTCCGTGGCACCGGCCGAGAGCAGGTCCCGCCACACCTGGCCGAGCCAGGACTCGGCGTCCGCCTGGTTGCTGAACGTCTCGTTCGGGCCGTCGACCGGCTTGCCTTCCGCGTCCTCGTACCGCCAGCTCCACGTCATGCCGCCCAGCTTAATCCGCGCCGGGCCCCGTCCACCGCAGGCGCCGACCGTGCAGTTTCGGGGAAAGTGCTGGATTGCGGGCCAAGATTCCAGCACTTTCCCCGAAACTGCACCACCGACCAGCCCCGGCGGGCGGCGACAGTATCCTTCGGGCATGTCGCATGACGGGTGGCCCTCACACATCGGGGCGCGGGTGCTGGTCCTGGGCGGTATCCGCTCCGGCAAGAGCGAGTTCGCCGAGTCGCTGCTGTCCAACGCATCGTCGGTGCGGTACATCGCCACGGCGGTGATCGGCGACGACGAGGCGTTCGCGGCCCGGGTCGCCGCGCACCGGCGGCGGCGGCCGCAGAGCTGGCTGACGGTGCCGACCGAGGGCGACCCGGCGGCGCTGCTGGGCGCGCTGATCGAGGCGCTGCCGGACGAGACGCTGCTCGTCGACGACCTGGGCGGCTGGGCGGCGGCGCTGCTGGACGCCGACGGCGCCGACGAGCGGGTGCGCGAGCTGGCCGATGCGGTACGCGGCTGCCGCGCCCGCCTCGTGCTGGTGAGCCCGGAGGTGGGCCTGTCGGTGGTCCCGCCGACCGCGGCCGGGGTCCGCTTCGCCGACCTGGTGGGCCTGGCCAACCAGGCCGTGGCCGCGGCGTGCGACTCGGTCGTGCTGGTCGTCGCGGGGCAGCCGTCGTGGCTGCGCCGCCCCGGCGCGACGGACGCGCTGGAGACCCCGGAGGTGCCCGCGACGGCGCCGGTGACGGCCGTCCCGGCCCCCGCGGCCCCGGCGGCCGCGCTGAGCGCCCCGGTGGCCAGCCCCGAGGTGGTCGTGCCGACGCCCGCCGTGGCGGCGCCGTCGCAGGCGATGCAGGAGCGCACGCAGGCGCTGCCGATCGTGGCCACCGGCCTGGTGATCCAGCCGGGCATGGACCTGCCGATCCCGGACAGCGACGCCCGCGACGCCGCCCGCGACCACCTGAACCTGCTCGACATCGCGGGCAGCGGCCTGGGCAGGCTCGCCGAGGTGGTGCTGTTCGCCGCCGGGGCGCAGAGCCGCGCGGTGCCGGCCCCGTGGCGTACGCCGCGACTGGTGCTGCTGCACGGCGACCACGCGGGCGGGCTGACCGCGGGCCAGTCCCCGGCCCGGTCGGCCCGGACCGCCGACGAGGCGCGCCGCGGCGAGGGCCCGCTCGGCCTGCTCGCGGGCGAGTACGCGGTGAGCCTGCAGGTGGTGGGCACGGCCCCGGCCGCGCCGGTCGAGTTCGAGCCGGCCACCACGCTGGACGTGGTGGAGGGGGCGCTGCGGCAGGGCTGGCAGCTGGCCGACGAGGCCGCCGACAGCGGCGTCGACCTGCTGATCCTCGGTTCGTGCGGGGCGGGTGCGGAGGCGGCCGCCGCGGCGATCGTGTCCGCGGTGACCGGCGCCGAGGTGCCCGCGCTGCTGGCCCGGGTGGTGGGCCCCGACGGCTCGGTCGACGACACCGCCTGGATGGACCGCTGCGCGGCCGTACGCGACGCGCTGCACCGGGTGCGCGGCCGGGTGCTGAACCCGAAGGAGATGCTCGCCGAGCTCGGCGGCGCGGACCTGGCGGTGGCGGCCGGGCTGATCCTGGGCGCGACCGCCCGCCGTACGCCGGTGCTGGTCGACGGCCCGGTCGGCGTGGCCGCCGGGCTGATCGCCCGCGACCTGGGCAGCCCGTCGCGGCTGTGGCTGGCCATGGCCGACCACGGCAGGCACCCGACCACCACGCTGGCCGCCGACGTGCTGGGCGCTCCGCCGCTGGTGGACGTGCAGCCGGGCCTGGGCGAGGGCACCGCGTCGCTGCTGGCGCTGCCGCTGATGCGCTCGGCGCTGACCCTGGCCGCGACCCTGCCCGCGCTGCCGCCGGTGCTGGACGCGCCGCCGGAGCACCTGCTGGAGCCCGAGGAGCCCGTCGCCGCGGTCGAGGTGGACCACCCGACCGACGAGCCGGTCGCCGCGGCGGAGCCGGAGACCGAGCACGCCGATGGCCGACCGTCCCAGGTGGAGTGACGGGGCGCGCCTGGCGCTGACCACGTTCACCGTCGCGCCCGTGTCCGGCCCGCAGCGGCTGGACCGGGCCGTCGGGGGCGTCGCGATGCGGCTGGGTCCGCTGGTCGGCGTGCTGCTCGGGCTGCTGCTCGGCGGGGCGCTGGCGCTGCTGGCGGCCGGGCTGCCCGCGCTGCTCGCCGGGCTGCTGGCGGTCGGCCTGGCCGCGCTGCTGACCCGGGGGCTGCACCTGGACGGGCTGGCCGACACCGTCGACGCGATCGGGTCGTACCGGTCGCGCGAGCGGGCCCTGGAGATCATGAAGTCGCCGGAGGTCGGCCCGTTCGGGGTCGTCACGCTGGTGCTGGTGCTGGGCGCGCAGGCGGCGGCGCTGGCCGCGGCGGCCGACCGACCGCTGTCCGCGCTGTCGGCCACGGTCGCCGCGGCGGTGGCCTGCGGGCGGCTGGCGGTAGCGGCGGGCTGCGCACGGGGCGTGCCCGCGGCCCGGCCCGGCGGCATGGGCGCGCTGGTCGCCGGGACCGTCGGCCCGGTCGCGCTGGCCGTGAACACGCTGCTGGTCGCGGCCGTGGCCGTGTCGGCGGTGCCGCAGCGCCCCTGGCAGGGGCCGGTGGCGGTGCTCGGCGGGCTGGCGGTGGCGCTGGCGCTGCGCGCCCATCTGGTACGGCGCCTCGGCGGCATCACCGGTGACGTGCTCGGGTTCCTGTCCGAGACGGCGACGACGGTGACCCTGCTGGCGGCGGTTCTCTTCCCGGCCGCGAGCCACTAGCATCCCGGGAATGATCGAGTCACCCCTGCTACGCGCCACCGACCGGCTCATCGAGGCACGCACCGCACATGATTCGGACGCGTTCGACGAGGCGCTCGAGGCGTTGTGGGCCGCGGCGCAGCATGCGGGCCCGGACGAGCTCACCGCGGCGCTGTCGCAGGTAGCGCCACTGCTGGCGGTGCTCGACGCGAGCGTGGGCGGCGAGTTCGCGATGCTGTGCGGCGCGCTGATCGAGATCGGCGCGATGCCCGAGGCGCTGCTGATGGTGCTGACCGTTCGGCTGCCCGGCATCCTGTCCGACGCGGTCGCCTTCACCGACGTGTGGGCGCGCCTGGTGCCCGGCACGCCGCTGCCCGAGCCGGACATGGAGAACTTCGACACCGCGCTGGACCGCCTGGACACGCGCATGCCGCCCGCCGAGGCTTCGCACCTGACCGAGGCGTGGTTCGCGCTGACCTCGTGGCTGCGCTGCGCCTCGACCATGCTGCAGGCCTCGCCGATGGCGCGGCAGTTCCTGTCGACCGATCCGGCGCTGCGGTCGATGGTCGCCGAGCTGGAGTCGCACCGCGAGGACATGATCTGGGTATCGTCGCTGCTGGGTGTGCTCGACAACGCGCAACTGGTGGTGCTGCACCGGGCCCAGCGACGCGGCTACGTGGTGCGCATCGGCGGGGTCGGCGACAACTTCCAGCTGCACACGCTGCTGGCGGGCACGTTGGCCGGTCCAGCCGAGCGCGGCCTGCTCACCGGGTACGAGGTGGATCCGGCGTGGACGGCGGTGGCCGCGAACGCGCCCCGGTCGGCGTTCGGCGGGCAGGTGCGGGGGCAGTTCAACCTGGTCGACGTCCACGGCAACTGGATCTGGAACGAGGGCACCCCGGCCGACATCCCGCTGCTCGACGGCGTACGCGTGGTGGTACTGGACCCGCCGCCGTACGCGCGGGGCTGGGACAACAGTCGCCGCTTCCCGCTGATGCCCGCGTGGATCAGCCTCGACGAGGTGATGGCGCCTGAGCAGGCGGCCGCGTGGCTGTCCCGCGTCGCCGACGCCAAGCCGATGGGCGCCTGAGCCCTACTCCCGTCATACCTGAGCGGCGCCGGCGGCGGTCACTCGGCGTCGTACTGCTTGACCAGTTTCCTGGGGGCGGTGCTGCGCCAGGCCTCCAGCACCAGTTCGTGCAGCTCGCCGGGGTCGGCCTCGGCGAGCTGCACCTGCACCCAGCCGAACCTGCCCACGTACGCGGCGACGGAGTAGACGTGCGGGCTGTCGCCGATCAGCGCGGCCTGCTCCTCCTTGGACGCCTTGACCGTCATGGCCGGGCTGTCCGGGGCGCCGCTGGCGAACATCTTGCCGTTGACCCGCAGCGTGGGGTGGCCCCACTCGGCGACCATGACCTCCTCGCCGCCTGGCAGCGCCAGCACCCAATCCCTGACCTGCTCATACGTCACCGCCATGCGCCCCACCCTACTAGTGGCGTGAAGAAGGGCCCCTTCTACATCGGATAACGATAAGAAGGGGCCCTTCCTTGCCTCCTCAGCGGACGGAGGGGGTGACGAAGGGGGGCTTGGTGACGGTCATCGTGGAGCGGCGGCCGCGGATGTCGACCTCGACGGTGTCCCCCTCGGACAGTCCCGAGCCGCTGTCCAGCAGCGCCAGCGCGATGCCGATCTTGCGGGTGGGCGAGAAGGTGCCGCTGGTGATCTCGCCGACGACCTGGTCAGCGGCGCCGAGCACCTGCATGTGCGGGCGCGGGATGCCGCGGTCGGTGGCGACCAGGCCCCAGAGCGTACGGCGCGGACCCGCCGCCTTCTCGGCGACCAGCGCGGACCGGCCCCAGAAGGCGGGCTTGCTCCAGCCGACCGCCCAGCCGGAGCGGGCCTGCACCGGGGTGATCTCCAGCGACAGGTCCTGCCCGTGCAGCGGGTAGCCCATCTCGGTGCGCAGCGTGTCGCGGGCGGCCAGGCCGCAGGCGCGCACCGGCAGGTCGGTGCCGAACAGCGCGTCCCACACCCGGACCGCGTCGGCGGCCGGGGCGACCAGCTCGTAGCCGTGCTCGCCGGTGTAGCCGGTGCGGCACACGGTCAGCTCGACGCCGTCCAGCTCGGCGGTGGCGAAGCTCATGTACTCGTGCTCGGTCGGCAGCCCGAGGCGGCCCAGCAGCTCGGCCGAGCGGGGACCCTGCACGGCGAGCACGGCGTAGTCGCGGTGCTCGTCGGTGATGTCCAGGTCGGCGGGCGCGGCGGCGCGCAGCCGCCGGACGACCTCGGCGGTGTTCGCGGCGTTCGGGATGAGGAAGACGTGGTCCTCGCCGTGCAGGTACGCGATGATGTCGTCCACCACGCCACCGGTCGCCTCGTCGCAGCACAGCGTGTACTGCGCCTTGCCGGGCTTGATCCGGCCCAGGTCGTTGGTGAGGCACGCGTTGACGAACTCGGCCGCGCCGGGTCCCGCGATCCGGGCCTTGCCGAGGTGGCTGACGTCGAAGACGCCGACCTCCTCGCGTACGGCGGCGTGCTCTTTCAACACCCCGCCCCCGGCATACTCCAGCGGCATGTCCCAGCCGCCGAAGGCGGCGAACTTAGCCCCCAGCGCAGCGTGCCGCTCGTGCAGCGGCGACCTGAGCAGGGCGGTTGAGTCTTTTGAACCCACGTCGGTCATGAGCGCAACTTACCCTGGCACATACGGTTGGTTAGCATCGGCGCAGCAACCCACGTCCATCAGGAGAACTTTGTGACCACGCCCACCACGGCTCTGCCCACGCTGAGCCTCGCCGACACCGATCCCGCAGACCTGACCGTGGACGCCGTCGTCATCGGCGTGCACAGCCAGGACGGAGCCGAGGGCGCGGCCGGCGAGCTGCTGCTGGCGTCCGGGGCCGAGAGCATCGCGGCGGCGTTCGACGGCAAGCTGACCGCGACCCTGGCGGTGCTCGGCGCGACCGGGGGCGCGGGTGAGGTCACCAAGGTGGCCACGCTCGGCACCATCGCCGCACCGGTGCTGGTCGCGGTCGGCCTGGGCGCCGAGCCCGTCGGCGCCGCGCCCGCGCCCGACACGCTGCGCCGGGCCACCGCCGCGGCGGTCCGCGCCCTGGCCGGGGCCAAGAAGGTCGCCCTGGCCCTGCCCCTGTCCGACGACGCCGAGGACAGCGGCGCGCCCGCCCTGCGCGCCGTCGCCGAGGGCGCCGCGCTCGGCGCGTACCGCTTCACCGGATACAAGGCCAAGCCCGCCGCCACCCGCAAGGACCCGGTCTCGGCCGTGTCCGTGCTCGTCCCCGACGCCAAGGAGCAGGCCGCCCAGGCCGAGCTCAAGCGCGCGGGCGTGGTGACCACCGCGGTCGCCCGCACCCGCGACTGGGTGAACGTGCCCGCCAACCTGCTGCGCCCGCCGACGTTCGCCGACGAGATCGCCGAGGCGGCCGCCAAGGCCGGGCTCGAGGTCGAGGTGCTCGACGAGCAGGACCTGATCAAGGGCGGCTTCGGCGGCGTGCTGGCCGTCGGCATGGGCTCGGCCGCCAAGCCGCGCCTGGTCAAGCTCACCTACAGCCCTGCCTCCTCGACGAAGTCGGTGGCGCTGGTCGGCAAGGGCATCACCTTCGACACCGGCGGTGTCTCCATCAAGCCGCCGCAGGGCATGTGGGAGATGAAGTCCGACATGGCCGGCGCGGCCGCGGTGGCCAGCACGATGATCGCCCTGGCCGAGCTGAAGCCGGCCGTGGCGGTCACCGCGTACATCCCGATCGCGGAGAACATGCTGTCGGGTGAGGCGTACCGGCCCGGTGACGTGGTCACCATGCGCGGCGGCAAGAAGGTCGAGGTGCTCAACACCGACGCCGAGGGCCGCATGGTGCTGGCCGACGCGATCACGCTGGCCTGCGAGAGCAGCCCCGACTACCTGATCGAGACCTCGACGCTGACCGGCGGACAGGTCATCGCGCTGGGCAAGCGGATCGCGGGCGTGATGGGCTCGGACGCGCTGGCGCAGCGGGTCAAGACCGCGGGCGAGGTCGTCGGCGAGCCCACCTGGCCGATGCCGCTGCCGGACGACGTACGCAAGACCATGGAGTCCGACGTCGCCGACATCCTGCAGGTCAGCGCCGGTATGGAGCGCGCCGGTCACATGCTGCAGGGCGGCGTGTTCCTGCGCGAGTTCGTGGCCGAGGGCGTCGAGTGGGTGCACATCGACATCGCGGGCCCGTCGTTCCACTCCGGCGAGCCGACCGGCCACTGGAGCAAGGGCGGCACCGGAGTGCCGGTCCGCACGCTGCTCGCCCTCATCGACGACATCACGGCGAACGGCTGACGGCTGACGGCTGACGGCTGACGCATCGGCTTCACATTGACGCTGGCCCATCTAGAGCACGTTTCCACTGGAAACAGTCCTCTGGATAGGCCAGCGTCAATGCTATGTGTAGGCGACCTTCAGGCGGTGCCGCCCCGCTTCTGGCGGGCGTTGTAGTCGCGCATGCGCTGCGGGTACCCCACCAGCTGGACGTCGTACACCGGCATGGCCAGCCGCTGGGCGAACTGGCGCACCGCCCCGGGGTTCGGCATGCGGCGCCGGGTCCACTCCCCGTCGTGGGCGATGAGGATGACCGTGGTCCCCGTCACCGTGGTACGCGGCTCGATGAAGGCCTCCACCCCCCGGCGGGACCGTACGAACTGCTCCAGGTACTCCAGATCTGCCGGATTCGCCGGCCGGTCGCCCGAGGGACCGCTGCCGCGGCGGCGGAACCAGCCCACTGTGCATCTCCTCTCCGCAACGGTGTGCGGTGAACCTACCGATGGGACACAAGAGTAGTCAGACGTGTCCTTGAGCACCTCGAGTGCGCGCGGCCCCGCCGACAGTGACAAGATGGCCGATGGTGGGCTGAGCACACGCTGGCGAGGCCTGCCCCTGGGCCTCACAGTGGCAATGACGCGACCTTGGAGCGATCGTGAGCGACACCTTTGACGTAGTCATCCTCGGCGGCGGAAGCGGGGGCTACGCCACCGCGCTGCGCGCGACACAGCTGGGTCTGTCCGTCGCGCTGATCGAGAAGGACAAGCTGGGCGGCACCTGCCTGCACCGGGGCTGCGTGCCCACCAAGGCGCTGCTGCACGCCGGCGAGGTCGCCGACCACACCCGCGACGCGGGCCACGTCGGCATCAAGGCCGAGCTGATCGAGATCGACATGGCCGGCGTCAACGCGTACAAGGACGGCGTCGTGGCCGGCCTGTACAAGGGCCTGCAGGGCCTGATCAAGCACGCCAAGGTCACCTACGTCGAGGGCACCGGCACGCTGGTCGCGCCCAACGCCGTCGAGGTGGACGGGCAGCGCTACACCGGCCGCAACATCGTCCTGGCCACCGGGTCGTACTCCAAGAGCCTGCCGGGCCTGGAGCTGGACGGCGAGAAGGTCCTGGCCAGCGAGCACGCGCTCCAGCTGGACCGGGTGCCCGCCTCCGCGATCGTGCTGGGCGGCGGCGTCATCGGCGTCGAGTTCGCCAGCGCGTGGAAGTCGCTGGGCGCCGAGGTGACCATCGTCGAGGCGCTGCCCCGCCTGGTCGCCGCCGAGGACCCGGACATCTCCAAGCAGCTGGAGCGCACCTTCCGCAAGCGCGGCATCAACTTCAAGGTCGGCAAGCCGTTCGAGAAGGTCGAGAAGACCGACACCGGCGTCAAGGTGACCATCGCCGGCGGCGACACGCTCGAGGCCGAGCTGCTGCTGGTCGCGGTGGGCCGCGGCCCGGCGACCGCCAACTGCGGCTACGAGGGCCAGGGCGTCACCATGGAGCGCGGCTTCGTGCTGACCGACGAGCGCCTGCGCACCAACATCCCCAACGTGTACGCCGTCGGCGACATCGTCCCCGGCCTGCAGTTGGCCCACCGCGGCTTCGCGCAGGGCATCTTCGTGGCCGAGGAGATCGCGGGCTTGAACCCGGCGCCGATCGTCGAGTCGGGCATCCCGCGCGTGACCTACACCGACCCGGAGATCGCGTCGGTCGGCCTCACCGAGGCGCAGGCCAAGGAGAAGCTGGGCGCCGACAACGTCGAGTCGTACAACTACAACCTCGGCGGCAACGGCAAGAGCAAGATCCTCAACACCCAGGGCTTCGTCAAGCTGGTGCGCCAGAAGGACGGCCCGGTCGTCGGCATCCACATGATCGGCGCCCGGATGGGCGAGCAGGTCGGCGAGGCGTCGCTGATCGTGAACTGGGAGGCCTTCCCGGCCGAGGTCGCGCAGCTGATCCACGCCCACCCGACCCAGAACGAGGCGCTGGGCGAGGCCCACCTGGCCCTGGCGGGCAAGCCGCTGCACGCGCACAACTGAGCGATTAAGCTCGCCTCGTCCTATTCCATACTGCGGATCTGCATTCAACTGAGGAGTCTGAAGCAATGCCGGTATCGGTAACCATGCCGCGGCTCGGCGAGAGTGTCACCGAGGGCACCGTCACCCGGTGGCTCAAGCAGGAGGGTGAGCGCGTCGAGGTCGACGAGCCGCTGCTCGAGGTGTCGACCGACAAGGTCGACACCGAGATCCCGTCGCCGGCCGCCGGCATTCTCAGCAAGATCCTCGTCGGCGAGGACGAGACCGCTGAGGTAGGCGCCGAGCTCGCCGTCATCTCGGGCGAGGGCGAGAGCCCGGCCGCCGCCGCGCCCGCTCCGGCGGCGCCCGCGGCGGCCGAACCCGCCCCCGCCGCCTCCCCGGCCCCGCAGGCCGCGGCTGCGGCCGAGCCCGCCGCCCCGGCTGCGGCTCCAGCGGCCGCGTCCTCCGGCGACGCCACGCCGGTGCGCATGCCCGCCCTGGGCGAGAGCGTCACCGAGGGCACCGTCACCCGGTGGCTGAAGGCGGTCGGCGAGACCATCGAGGTCGACGAGCCGCTGCTCGAGGTCTCCACCGACAAGGTCGACACCGAGATCCCGTCGCCGGTCGCGGGCACCCTGCTGGAGATCACCGTCGCCGAGGACGAGACCGCCGCCGTCGGCGCGCAGCTCGCCCTGATCGGCGCGGCGGGCGGGGCTCCGGCCGCCGCCGCTCCGGCCGCGCCCGCACCCGCCCCGGCCGCCCCGGCCCAGGCGGCTCCCGCCCCGGCCGCCCCGGCGCCCGCTGCTCCGGCCGCGCCCGCTGCTCCGGCCCCGGCTCCGGCCGCCGCCGCTCCGGCGCCCGCCGCGCCGACGGCGACCCCGGTGGCCGCGGCCCCCGCCGCCGCCCAGGCCCCGGCCAACGGCGACGGGTACGTCACCCCGCTGGTGCGCAAGCTCGCCGCCGAGCACGGCGTCGACCTGAACGCGCTGGCCGGCACCGGTGTCGGCGGGCGCATCCGCAAGCAGGACGTGCTGGACGCGGCCGCCAAGGCCAAGGCACCGGCTCCGGCCGCTGCCGCCGCCCCGGCGCAGGCCGCCCCGGCCGCCGCGCCGAAGTCGGCGCCCAGCCCGCTGCGGGGCCGCACCGAGAAGCTGTCCCGGCTGCGGGCCACCATCGCCAAGCGCATGGTGGAGTCGCTGCAGGTCTCGGCGCAGCTCACCACGGTGGTCGAGGTCGACGTCACCCGGATCGCGCGCCTGCGTGAGCAGGCCAAGGCCGACTTCGCGGCCAAGCACGGCGCGAAGCTGTCCTTCCTGCCGTTCTTCGCGCTGGCGGCGGTCGAGGCGCTGCGGCAGTTCCCGAACGTGAACGCGTCGCTCGACATGGAGGCCGGCACGGTCACCTACCACGACGCCGAGCACCTGGGCATGGCCGTGGACACCGACAAGGGCCTCATCGTCCCGGTGATCCGCAACGCGGGCGACCTGAACCTGGCCGGCCTGGCCCGGCGGATCGCCGACGTGGCCGAGCGCACCCGCACCAACAAGATCCTGCCGGACGAGCTGTCGGGCGGCACCTTCACGCTGACCAACACCGGCAGCCGGGGCGCCCTGTTCGACACGCCGATCATCAACCAGCCGCAGGTGGCCATCCTGGGCACCGGCGCGGTCGTCAAGCGCGCCGTGGTCGTGGACGACCCGGACCTGGGCGAGCTGATCCTGCCCCGGCAGATGGTGTACCTGGCCCTGTCGTACGACCACCGGCTGGTGGACGGCGCCGACGCGGCCCGGTTCCTCACCGCGGTCAAGGAGCGCCTGGAGGCGGGCAACTTCGAGGCCGAGCTCGGCCTCTGAGCGATCGTCCCGGCGAGGGGCGTCCCGGCAGCGGCCGGGGCGCCCCTCGCCCGTTTGACGGCGCCCGATGGCTCGGCGCGCCCGCGCCGGGCGGTGTCGGCCCGCCGCGGGCGCCCCGCTCGGGCATGATTGCCGTATGCGGATCGTGGTGGCGGGAGCCTCGGGCTTCCTCGGGCAGCCCTTGCTGGCGACGTTGCAGGCGCACGGCCACGAGGTGGTCCAACTCGTACGCCGCCCCGCCGGGCATCCGTCCGAGCGGCAGTGGGACCCGGCCGCCCCGGTCCGCCTGCCCGACGGCACCGACGCCGTCATCAACCTGTGCGGGGTCGGGGTGTCCGACCGCCGCTGGAGCGACGAGTACCAGGCGCTGATCCTGTCCAGCCGCCTCGTGCCCACGACGACGCTGGCCAACGCGGTGGCCGCACAGCGCATCCCGCTGCTGGTCAACGCCTCCGGTGTGGGCTACTACGGCGACACCGGCGACCGCGAGGTGACCGAGCTGTCGCCGGTCGGCGACGACTTCCTGGCCGGGGTGTCGCGGCACTGGGAGCAGGCGACCGCGCCCGCCGCCGACGCCGGGGCCCGGGTGGCGCTGCTGCGTACCGGCTACCCCCTGCACCGCGACGGCGGTTTCCTCAAGGCGCAGCTGGTGCCGTTCAAGATGGGGATAGGCGGGCGGCTGGGCAGCGGCCGGCAGTGGGTGCCGTGGATCTCGCTGGCCGACTGGCTGGGGGCGGTGGCGCACATCCTCGGCGACGACCGCATCGACGGCCCGGTCAACATGGTCGGGCCCGAGCCGGTCACCAACACCCAGTTCACCAAGGCGTTCGGCGCCGAGCTGCACCGCCCGACCCTGTTCCCCATCCCCAAGGCCGCCCTGAAGATGCTGTACGGCGAGTTCGGCAACGAGGCCTTCCGCAGCCTGCGCGTCCTACCCGCCGTCCTGCGCGAAACCGGCTACCACTACCACCACCGCACCGTCTCCCAGGCGCTGCGCGCCGCCATGACCGACCCCCTCCCCACCCCCACCCCACGTTGATCATGAACTTACGGACGTGTTCGACGGCGTGTCCCCACCCCGCCACCGTGATCACCGCCGTGCCGGCGGCAGTCAGCGGCGGCGGGTGACGGCCGCCACGGCCAGGGAGCGGAGGGTGTCGCGGGCGGCGGGGTCGATCGGCAGGGCGTCCAGTACGGCCAGGGCCTGGGCGCAGCGCTGCTCGATCAGCCCTTCGACCGCCTCGGGCGCACCGGTGGCGGCGATCGCCGCCCGCAGCCGCTGCGCGCTCCGTTCGCCCAGGTCGGCGCGGCCGTAGAGGCTGGTGATGGTGCGGGTCTGCGCCGTATCCGCGCGGGCCAGCGCCAGTCCGATCAGCACGGTCGGCTTGCCCTCGCGCAGGTCGTCCACGACGGACTTGCCGGTCTGCGCCGGCTGCCCGAACACGCCGAGCAGGTCGTCCCGCAGCTGGAACGCCGCGCCGAGCGGGTCGCCGAACCGCTCGAAGCCGTCGAGCAGCTCGCCGGGCGCGCCCGCGAGCGCGGCTCCGATCTGCAGCGGCCGGGTGACCGTGTACCGCGCCGTCTTGTACCGGATGACCTGCTCGGCCAGCGGCACCGAGCCGCCCGCCACGGTCAGGTCCAGGTACTGCCCGACCATCACCTCGCTGCGCATCAGGGCGAGCCAGTGCCGGGCGGCGGCCACCCGCCCGGGGTCGGCGCCCGCCTCCTCGAACATCTGGTCCGACCACATGGCGCACAGGTCCCCGGCGAGGATGGCCAGGCTCCCGGCCAGCCGGTCCCGATCGGCCGCCGCCCCCCGCAGCGGCGGCAGGCCGGTGAAGGCCCGGTGCAGGGTCGGCTCGCCCCGGCGCAGGTCGCTGGCGTCCATCAGGTCGTCGTGGATGAGCGCGAAGCTGTGGAACAGCTCCAGTGCGGCCGCAGCGGAGATCACCGCCTGCTCGTCGCGCGGGTCGAAGCCGGGCTCGGGCGCGGCCGCGCGCCAGCCCCAGTAGCAGAACAGGGGCCGCAGGCGCTTGCCGTCGGCCAGTACGAAGCGGCGGATCAGGCTCATCGCCTCGGTCAGCCCGGAGGCGGGCGTGCCGGGCGTCTGGGCTTCGACCGCGCCGAACTCCTCGGCGCGGCGGTTCAGGAACAGGGCGAGCGCGGCGTCGAAGCGCTGCCGCAGCAGCGCGGGTTCGGCGGCGGTGGTTCGGGTGGCGCGGCGTGGTGCGATGACGGGTATGGCACGCGACATGGCCGGCTCCTCTCCGGCTGGGCGCCCGGGTGCAGCGCTACCAACTTGACTAAGTCAATCATACGAGCAATTGCATTAATGCATACATGACACTGAACCTCAGTCTGTCCACCTCACGCGAATGAAGTTTCACTCATCGATGCCGCCGAAGCCGGACGCCACGCGGCCGGAGGACCCCGGTCCCCCGGCCGCGCGGCGTTCCGGTCAGCAGTCGCGCAGCTCAGGCGACTGGTTGCGCAGCTGCGCCAGCGGCGACACGAACTCGGCGTACGCGGCGCCGCCGACCGCCGACGGCGCGAACGCCGCCACCCGGTGGCAGTTCTGGAACGCGAACTTCACGCCGAAGTGCCGCTCCGCCGCGCCCCGGATCGAGTCACTGGCCAGCGCGCGCAGCAGCTGCCCGCGCTCGGCCTCGCTCGGCGGCGGCACGGCGTGCTCGCCGAAGGGCGCGGTCGGGTCGTCGCGCAGCTCCTGCGCGGCGGCCGTGAGCACCGCCCACGCGTACGGCAGCGACTCGCGTACGCAGTCGACGAACTCGGCGTCGTCGACCTGACCGGCCTCGGCGCGCTCCAGCAGCGCCACGGGCACCTCAAGGGACATGGGTACTTCCTCTCATCGGTGGTGCTCGGCGAGCTCGAGCCACTGCGGCCCGAGCACGAATCCGGGGTCGACCTGCGCGGCGAGGTCCTCGCCGCTGCGGGCGTTGCCCCAGGCCTGCGCGTTGCGCAGGTGGAACTCGACGGCCTGGGCGGTGTAGCGGTCCCAGTCCTTGGCGCAGCCGTCCACGGCGGCGCGGATCCGGTCGAGCGCCGCCCGGTTGGCGGGCTCCAGCTCGGCGATGGGGCGCGGGGCACCCCGCTCGGCGGCGCGCACGAACGACGACCGCCCCACCCAGGTGAGCAGGTCGTCCCCCACGTGCTCGCGCAGGAAGTCGACGTCCGACGCGTCGTCGATCTTGTTGCCGACCACGTGCACCCGCACCCCGAACTCCCGGGCGTACCCGATGTACTGCCGGTACACGCCCACGCTGCGCAGCGTCGGCTCGCACACCAGGAAGGTCGCGTCGAACCGGGTGAACAGCCCGGAGGCGAAGCTGTCGGCGCCGGCGGTCATGTCGACCACCACGTACTCCCCCGGCCCGTCGACGAGGTGGTTGAGCAGCAGCTCGACCGCGCCGACCTTGGCGTGGTAGCAGGCCACGCCCAGGTCCTCGGTGGCGAAGGGGCCGGTCACGGCCAGCCGGATGCCGCCGACGCGGCGTACCAGCCGGTCGTAGATCGGGTTGGGCCCGGCCACCCGCAGCAGGCGCGAGCCGCGCCCCGGCGGGGTGGTCTTGACCATCGCAGCGGCGGAGGAGATGAGCGGGTTGTCGCCGCGCAGGTACTCCTTGATCTGGCCGAGGTGGTCGCCCAGCGAGGGCAGCAGCACCGCCTCGTCCTCGCTGATGCCCAGCGCCGCGGCCAGGTGCTGGTTGATGTCGGCGTCGACGGCCAGCAGGGCAGCGGAGTCCTCCGCGGCCAGGTGCCGGGCCACCAGCGCCGCAAGGGTGGTCTTGCCACTACCGCCCTTGCCGACGAATGCCATCTTCATACTGCTATTGATACCCATTTTCAATAAGACCTCAACCACCGCGGGCCCGGCGTGTCGCCGCTGCTAAACTGCGCCGAGTGTCGATCGCCTCGCAGCGCACCCCGCTGACCACACCCGCGCCCAGCGCTCCCGACGCGACCCCGGCACCCGGCAGACCCCGCGCGTGGCGAGCCGACCTGCTGGTCGCCGCCGTGTCACTGCTCATCGCGGTATGGGTCACCGGCGCGCTCTGGGCCGATCCCGCCCACCGCGCCAGCGGCGTCAACTCCGGTGACCAGGCCTTCTTCGAGTGGCTGCTCTCCTACGGGGCGTACGCGGTCACGCACGGGGCCGACCCGCTCTTCACCCACCTGCTCAACGTGCCCGACGGCGTGAACCTCGCCGTCAACACCTCGATCACGGTGTACG
Organism: Catellatospora sp. KI3; assembly: GCF_029948125.1. Lineage (GTDB taxonomy): Bacteria > Actinomycetota > Actinomycetes > Mycobacteriales > Micromonosporaceae > Catellatospora. The sequence continues at coordinate 64,062 of NZ_JASAMB010000028.1, read as the reverse complement.
CGGTCGCCTTCGCCCCGCTCACCATCCTGGCCGGGCCCACCGCCACCTTCCTGGCGATCCTCACCCTCAACCTGGCCCTGAGCGCCTTCGCCTGGTACCGCCTGTTCGCCCGCCACCTCGGCGCCGCCCCGTGGGCCGCCGCCGTCGGCGGGCTGTTCTGCGGCTTCGCGCCCGCGATGATCTCCCACGCCAACGCGCACCTGAACTGGACCGCCCAGTGGGTCATCCCGCTGATCATCGGCCGCTGCCTGCTGCTCATCCGGCGCGGCAGGCCCGTCCGCGACGGAGCGATCCTGGGCCTGCTCATCGCGGTCTGCTTCTCCATCGCCGCCGAGGCGCTGTTCTTCACCGCCCTCGCGCTCGGCGTGTTCACGCTCGTCTGGGCGCTGTCCCGGCGCGCCGAGACCCGCACGCTGCTGCGCCCGGCGCTGACCGGCCTCGGCACCGCCGCGCTGGTCGCGGGCGCGCTCCTGGCGTACCCCCTCTGGCTGCACTTCCTCGGCCCGCAGGGCTACCACGGCACCGGCTTCGACCCGAAGGTCCACAACGAGGACCTCGCCGCGTACGCCGCCTGGCCGGAGCGCTCCATCGCCGGTGCGCTCGGGCTCAACGCCAAGCTCGCCGCCAACCCGACCGAGGAGAACTCCTTCTTCGGCGCCCCGCTCCTGCTGCTGGTCATCGTCGGCCTGGTGCTGCTGTGGCGCCGCGCCGACCGGGCCCACCGGGCCACCCTGCGCGGGCTGGCCGTCGTGGCGGGCGTGTTCACCGTGCTGTCACTCGGCCCGGAACTGCGCTGGCTCGGCCGCCTCACCGGCACCCCGATGCCCGAGGCGCTCGTCGGCGGCCTGCCCGTCTTCAACGCCGCGCTACCGTCCCGCCTGGCCCTCATCGTCGCCCCGGTCTTCGGCCTCCTACTCGCCTGGCTCGGCACCACCCTGACCCGCCACCGGGCCCACCCCGCCACCGCCGAGCCCACCGCCCGTCCCGCCGACTCCGGACCCGCCGCCGACACTGAATCCAGCGCCGACACGGCCGCTACCCGGTCCGCCACCCCCGGCCGACCGCTGCCCGGACCCCGCTGGGCCTGGCTCGCCGCGTTCGCCGTCGCGCTGGTCCCCCTCTTTCCGACCCAGCTGTCGGCCCGCGACCGGGCGCCCGTTCCGCACTTCTTCGCCGACGGCACCTGGCGCCAGTACGTCGCCGACGGCGGCACCGTGGTCCCCGTCCCGATCACCAACGACCTGCTGCCCGACGGCCAGCGCTGGCAGGCGGCCGCCCTGGCCGACGCGGCCGGTGCGGGCGAGGGCGTGTTCCGGCTGCCCGCCGGGTTCTTCCTCGGCCCCGGCGGTCCCAACGGCACCGGCCGGATCGGCCCGATCCCGCGCCCCACCCAGACGCTGCTCGAAGAAGTCGCCAAGACCGGCACCGTGCCGCCGATCGGCGAGGCCGAACGGGCCGCGCTGCGCGAGGATCTGCGCTACTGGCACGGCTCGATCGTGGTGCTCGCCGACGACGTACACGGCGCCCACTGGCCGACGTACCAGCCCGCGCTGCTCCAGACCATGACCGCCCTGCTCGGCGCCCCCGAACGCGTCGACGACGTCTGGCTCTGGCGTACCCCCGCCTGACCCGGCCCCGGTCAGCTACTCGGCGGCGGTCGGCTGGGCGAGCAGGGTAACGCGAAGGGCCGGTGATCACCGCCTGCGGTCACAAGCCGTGGTTCAGGCCGACGTTCTGACCTCAGACGGCGACCAACAGCCGAAACAGGCCCGGAGATCGCGGTCTCCGGTCACATCACCGCCCACCCGCTGGCCCTATCCCACCTTCGGCCCAGAGACGCCGACCATCGCCGCCAGCTGACCCGAGATCGCGGCTTCGGGTCACATTGCTCGCACTTACACGAGGTTCTGACCGGCGAGAGTGATCTTCGAGCAGCGCGGCTCCAGCGACCGTCGGGCCGACGGTGACATCGTGGAGCTGGTCGGTGGTGGCCGGGTGGTACGCCGGTGGCGGTCCTGATCAGCGGCTCACCAGCGCCACTCGGCGCGGGCCAGGCGCGGGGCGACCCGCTCGGCCCAGGCCGCGCGGGTGCTCGCGGCGATCCGGCGCACCAGCGGCACTCCGAGCCAGAGCAGCACCCCGCCGCTGTAGGCCGCGCTCACCCACTGCCCCGCCGTCAGGTAGCGGAACTGCCAGGACACCAGCGGGTACCACAGCGAGCTGTACTCGGGGCTGTGCCAGCACAGCGCCTCGACCGACTGCGGGGTGTTGAAGCAGGCGGTCGGCCACAGCTCGTGCCACAGCAGGCTGTTCAGGCCGATCCATACCGACACGATCAGCACGGCCAGGGTGAGCAGGTCGGCGCCGAGGCGCGCCTGCCGGTGCCCGAGGCGCAGGGCCAGTGCGAGCGAGGCGGGCAGGATCCCGGCGAGGAAGAAGCGCGGGCCCCAGCTCATGCCGCCGTACCAGGCCCACCAGGGGGCGTAGACCAGCAGCAGGCCGCCGAGGAAGGTGAGCCAGAGGCGCTGCAGCCGGGCCAGGTCGAGGCCGGTCGGGCCGAGGTCGGCCAGCGGTCCGCGGATGGGCAGGAACATGCCGGGCAGGTACCAGACCAGGCCGCGGCCGAACGAGAACAGCAGGGCGAGCAGGCCGAAGAAGACGGGGTACGAGAATCCGGGGCGGCCCGAGAACGGCATGATGTCCTTGGCCCCGCGGTCGCCGACGTAGCCGCCGTGGCGTACCAGGATCTCCAGCAGCACCAGCGCGGCCGCCGCGACCACCGGCAGCACCAGCCGCAGGCGCCGGTCGCGCCACAGCTGCGACAGGCCGACCAGGCCCAGCCCGACCAGGGTGGCCGGGGTGTTGACCGCCCCGACGACCATCGACGCCCAGCCCCAGCCGCGGCGGCGACCGCGGACCACGACCACGATGCCGACCATCACGAAGATCATGGTGAACGGCTCGCTGCCGTAGTGGCCGACGTCCGGCGCGATCATGCTGGCGGACACGGTGAGCAGCAGGAACCGGCGGATCAGCGTGCCGGGCACCAGCCCGCGCAGCAGCAGCGCCAGCGCGCCCAGCCCGGCGGTGAAGACGACCAGGTTGAAGTAGCGGATGCCGGCCTCGGGCGTGGCGACGAGCTTGCCGAGCAGCCACAGCGGCGTGGAGAACAGCGGCCCCATCAGCGAGTACTCGCTGTGGTCCACCCGTCCTTCGGCGAGCAGCGCGGTGATGCTGCGCAGCCGGTCGGCGCCGTCGGCGACCGGGCCGAGCTGCTGGCCGAAGACCAGCCGGGCGAGCCCGGCGACGATCAGCACGGTCTCCACGACGGCGGTCCAGCCCGGACGGCGCGGGTCCGGTGACTGCTCCGCGGTGACCTGCGCTCGGGTTTCGATGGTGGTCGTCGACACGCCGGATACCTTACGGCCCGGCCGACCGCACCCGCCGCACCGGCGGACCGCACGTGAAGAAGGGCCCCTTCCACCTCGCATTGCGATAAGAAGGGGCCCTTCCTTACGTCAGGTCAGGCGGAGCGGCGCCAGAGCTTGCCGGGCCACCAGACGAAGCGGCCGATGTCGATCGTCAGCGCGGGGACGAGCAGGGAGCGCACCAGCAGCGTGTCCAGCAGCACGCCGAACGCCACCGCGAACGCGATCTCGACCACGAACACCAGCGGGAGTACGGCCAGGGCCGCGAAGGTGGCGGCGAGCACGACGCCCGCCGAGGTGATGACGCCGCCGGTGACCGCCAGGCCCTTGAGGGTGCCGTCCTTGTGGCCGATCCGGCCGGCCTCCTCGCGTACCCGGGTCATCAGGAAGATGTTGTAGTCGACGCCGAGCGCCACCAGGAACACGAACGCGAACAGGGGGTACGACGAGTCGGCGCCCGGGAAGTCCAGGATGTCGGTGAACACGAACCCGGAGATCCCCAGCGTGGCCAGGTACGACAGCACCACGGTGGCGATGAGCAGCAGCGGAGCGATGAGCGAGCGCAGCAGCACCATCAGGATCAGGAAGATCACGCCGAGCACCAGCGGGATGATGACGTTGCGGTCGCGCTGCGAGGTCTGCTGCACGTCGACGTTGATCGCGGTGAACCCGCCGACCTTCGCCTCGGCGCCCTCGATCGCGTGCACCGCGTCGCGCAGCCGGTGCACGGTGTCGGCGGCGGCGGTGGAGTCCGCCGCGTCGGCGAGCGTGGCGTCGATGCGGACCAGCCCGTCGACCACCTTCGGCTGCGCGTTCGGGATCGGGAACGGGCCGGTGTAGGCGTGCGCCTCGGCTACGCCGCCGGTGGCCCGTACCACGGCGAGGGTCTGGTCGAGCTTGTCGGCCCGGACCACGATCTCGGCGGGGCTGCCGGTGCCGCCCGGGAAGTGCGCGGTGGTCAGCTCCTGCGCGGCGACCGAGTCGGGGCGGCCGGTGAAGCCCTCGGTCTGCGGGATGCCCTCGGCCTTGAGCTGGGTCAGCCCGGCCACGCCCGCCAGCAGCAGGAACGCGGTGGCGATCCAGACCAGCCGGGCGCGGCGGCCGACCAGCGCGGAGACCTTCGCCCAGATGCCGCGCTCCTCGGCGGGCGCGGAGCCGAACTTCGGCCGTACCGGCCAGAACGCGACCCGGCCGAGCAGCACCAGGATGGCGGGCAGCAGGGTCAGCGAGACGAGCAGGCTGCTGGCGATGCCGATGGCGCCGACCGGGCCGAGGCCCTTGTTGGAGGCCAGGTCGGAGACGAGCAGGCAGAGCAGGCCGAGGATGACGGTGGCGCCGCTGGCCAGGATCGGCTCGAACGAGGCGCGCAGCGCGGTCCGCATCGCGTCGAAGCGGTCCTCGGTGCGGCGCAGCTCCTCCCGGAAGCGCGACACCAGCAGCATCGCGTAGTCGGTGGCCGCGCCGAGCACCAGCACGTCCAGGATGGCCTGGCTCTGGCCGGAGACGGTGATGACGTCGTTCTTGGCCAGCAGGTAGACCACGCCGTTGGCCAGCGCGAACGCCAGACCGGCGCCGAACAGCACCACCACGGGCAGGATCGGGCTGCGGTACACGATCAGCAGGATGACGGCGATGATGCCGACGGTGACGCCCAGCAGCAGGCCGTCGATGGAGCCGAACACGGCCATCATGTCGGTGAGGATGCCGCCGAGCCCGCCCACGTGGGCCTGCAGGCCGTCGGCGGTGCCGGTGTGGTCGCGGATCCACTCCACGTAGTCGACGTTCTTCTGCGCGTCGGTCTCCGAGAACAGCACCGTGACCTGTACGGACCTGCCGTCGGCGGAGGGCTGGGGCACCAGCGGCACGTCGACGAGGTGGGCGCCGAGCTCGGACTTGATCGCGGCGAGCTGGCTCGCGATGGTCGTCTGGTCGGCCTCGGTGAGGCCGGTGTCGCGTGCGTAGATCAGCTGGGCCGGTACGGCGTCGAGGCCGGCGAAGCCCTTGGCCAGGTCGAGCACGGCGGTCGCCTCGGCGCTCTCGGGCAGGAAGGACGCGTTGTCGTTCTTCTGCACCTCGCTCACCTTGCTGGACAGGCTGCCCATGCCGCCGCCGACCAGCAGCCAGAGCACCAGCGCCACGGCGGGCAGCACCCAGCGCCACGGCCGGACCGTCGCGGGCGGCTGTGCGCCGCCCGTGCCCGGGTCGTCGACCCGAGACTCCTTCTTCTCCCGCGTCGCCGTCATGGCCGAGGCGTCCTCTCCCGCGTGTGACCAGCAAGGTGTCAGCACGTGCCACTATTTGTGAAAACTTTCACGAGCATGACTTGCGGCTCACATTACCGATCGCGGGCCGGGCACGCATTCACGGGTGCGGGTGACCCCGGCCACGTACGGGGCCACGGGTCCCCCGCGCGAGTAGCCTGAGCGACGTGACCAGCACCGCGATTCCCACGCTCGCCGTACGCCGCGCGGGCACCGTCGACTACCTGACCGCCTGGGACGAGCAGCGCCGCCTGCACGCCGGCGTCGTGGCGGGCACCGAGCCCGACACCGTGCTGCTGCTGGAGCACCCGAGCGTGTACACCGCCGGCAAGCTCACCGAGCCGTGGGAGCGCCCGTTCGACGGCACGCCCGTCGTGGACGTCGACCGCGGCGGCAAGATCACCTGGCACGGGCCGGGGCAGATCGTCGGGTACCCCATCGTCAAGCTGCCGGTGATCCGCGGCGGCCTGGCCGACGTGGTGGCGCACGTGCGCCGCACCGAGCAGATGCTCATCGACGTCTGCGCCGAGCTGGGGCTGACGACCGAGCGAGTCAAGGGGCGCTCCGGGGTGTGGGTGCGCGCGGACGAGCGCGGGCCCGACCGCAAGGTCGCCGCGATCGGCATCCGGGTCGCGCGCGGCGTGAGCCTGCACGGGTTCGCGCTCAACTGCGATCCGGACCTGACCTGGTACGACCGCATCGTGCCGTGCGGCATCAAGGACGCCTCGGTGACCTCCCTGACGGCGGAACTGCACCGCGACGTGACGGTCGACGAGGTCCTCCCCATCGTCGAACGCCACCTCCACACCATCATGGCCAGCTGACCCAGCAGCCCGAGAGTCCCCTCTCGCCCGCCCCACCCCGTTCTTGAATCGACGGTGGCCTATCTAGAGCACGATTCTCCGAAATCCGTCCTCTAGATAGGCCACCGTCGATGCTAGGTGGGCAGCGACCAGCGCCGCGCGACACATGGAAGCGCCGCGCGGCGCGGGACACGGCTCGGTGCCGCGCTGCGGGGACCGCTCAGGGGGTGACGCGGTTGAGGTCGCGAGGGAAGGCGCTGACCTCGCGGATGTTCGCCGCGCCGGTCAGGCGGGCCGTGAAGCGCTCCAGCCCGATGGCGAAGCCGCCGTGCGGGGGCATCCCGTGCCGGAACGCCTGCAGGTACGACTCGTAGGCCGCCGTCGTCTCCCCGTGCGCCGCCAGCGCCGCCGCGTAGTCGCTGTAGCGGTGCAGCCGCTGCCCGCCGGTCACCATCTCCAGCCCCCGGAACAGCAGGTCGAAGCTGTTGGACCAGCGCGCGTCCCCGGGCTCGGGGTGGGTGTAGAACGGCCGCTTGGCCATCGGGTACCCGGTGACGAAGACGAAGTCGCTGCCGTGCTCGCGCACCGCCCACTCCCCGATCGCCCGCTCGTGCGCGGGCGCCAGGTCCGGCTCGTCCTCCGGCGCGCCCGCGATCTTCAGCGCCTCGCTGAAGTGCAGCGCCGGAATCTCGGCCGGTACCTCGGGCAGCGCGTACTCGTAGCCCAGCTCGCCGACGCGGCCGACCATCCCGGCGACCACCTCGCGCAGCACCGCCATCACGTCGCGGTGGTCGCCGATGAACCCCAGCTCCGCGTCGAGTGAGGTGTACTGGGCCAGGTGCCGGGTGGTGTCGCTGGGTTCGGCCCGGAACACCGGCCCGACCTCGTACACGCGCTCGAAGACGCCGACCATCATCTGCTTGTAGAACTGCGGCGACTGGGCCAGGTAGGCCGGGCGGCCGAAGTAGTCGATCGCGAAGACGTTGGCGCCGGACTCGGTCGCGGTCGCCGTGATCTTCGGCGTGTGGATCTCGGTGAAGCCGAGCCCGTCCAGGGTCTGCCGGAAGCCCCCGGCCGCGGCGGCGGCCACGCGCAGGCCCCGCGAGCGCGACGGGTGCCGCAGCGAGATCGGGGCGGCGTCGAGCTGCGTGGGCAGGCCCGCGCCCAGCACCGGCCGGTACAGGTCGAACGGCGGCGCCTCGGCGGGCTCGCCGAGCAGCCGTACCCCCACCTCGGTGAGCTCGACCCCGCCCGGAGCCGCCGGGTTGGCGGTCACCGTGCCCTCGACGGCGACGACGGTCTCCTCGGGCAGCGCCTCGACCAGCTCGCGCGGCCCGGGTTCGGTGATGACGGCCTGGCTCAGTCCCGCGGCGTCGCGCACGATCAGGAAGGCGACCGATTTGAGCAGCCGGCGGCGATGGATCCAGCCGGCGATGGTGATCCGTGCGCCCACGTGCGCGGGCAGCTCAGCGGAAAGGATGCGTTGCATGGGTGTTTACCTCCGGGTTCTTCCGCAACGCCATCCCCAAAGGGGTGTGGGCGGTTTGGGAACCCGCGGTGCCACCACACCTTCACCCGCGACCGGATCGTCCGGCCGGGGCCTCATGCAGCACGGGTCGGGGCCATACGAGCGCGGCGGCTCGACCCGGGCGTCACTCCGGTGATTCGCCCCGTTCCTGCTGTTGAGCGACGACGCTAGCGGCCCGCGCCGCCGCGGGCAACCGTTTTCGTGGCGTGGCGGGCGCTGAGACGTCCGTTACCCGCGCTGAGATCAAGGGGTCGTCGGCGCGTACGCTGGCCGCATGACCATCGTCGCTCCCGAGGGCCGGCGCCTGCTGCGCGTGGAGGCCCGAAATGCCGAGACGCCGATCGAGCGCAAGCCCGAGTGGATCAAGGTCAAAGCGAAGATGGGCCCGGAGTTCACCCAGCTGCACTCGCTGGTGAAGCGGGAGGGCCTGCACACGGTCTGCCAGGAGGCGGGCTGCCCCAACATCTACGAGTGCTGGGAAGACCGCGAGGCGACCTTCCTCATCGGCGGTGACCAGTGCACCCGCCGCTGTGACTTCTGCCAGATCGACACCGGCAAGCCCGCCGAGTTCGACGCCGACGAACCCCGCCGGGTCGGCGAGTCGGTGGCGACGATGGGCCTGAAGTACGCCACCGTGACCGGTGTGGCCCGCGACGACCTGCCCGACGGCGGCGCCTGGCTGTACGCCGAGACCGTCCGCCAGATCCACAACCTGGTCCCCGGCTGCGGTGTCGAGCTGCTGATCCCCGACTTCAACGCCGTCCCCGAGCAGCTGGCCGAGGTGTTCGCGGCCGCGCCCGAGGTCCTGGCGCACAACGTGGAGACGGTGCCGCGCATCTTCAAGCGCATCCGGCCCGCGTTCCGCTACGAGCGCTCCCTCGAAGTGATCACCAAGGCCCGCGAGGCCGGGCTGGTCACCAAGTCGAACCTGATCCTGGGCCTGGGCGAGGAGCGCGAAGAGGTCTCGCAGGCGCTGCGCGACCTGCACGCGGCCGGGTGCGAGCTGATCACCATCACGCAGTACCTGCGCCCGACCCCGCGCCACCACCCCGTGGAGCGCTGGGTGAAGCCGGAGGAGTTCGTCGAGCTGAGCACGGAGGCGACCGAGATCGGTTTCGCCGGTGTGATGAGCGGTCCGCTCGTTCGCTCGTCGTACCGGGCCGGACGCCTGTACCGTCAGGCCCTGGCAGCCCGTACCGCCGCCTGAACCGTCGACACTGACCCTTAGGATCCACACCCATGGCAAAGGCCGAAGAAAAGGTCTCCTTCTTCCAGCGGTTGAAGCAGATCGGCATGGTGTTCTCGTTCACCGCCAAGCAGGACCGCTGGTTCGTGCCGCTGGTCGCGGCCGCCGCGCTGATCCCGCTGGCCGTGACGATCGCCGCCGTGCTGCTCGGCGCCGGCTGGCTGTGGCTTCCGATCGGCATCCTGTTCGCGCTGCTCGCGGTGCTCATCGTGCTCAACCTGCGGTCCAACACCGCGATGATGAACATGATGGAGGGCCAGCCGGGCGCGGCAGGCCAGCTGGTCGAGCAGATGCGCGGCGACTGGCGGGTCAAGCAGGCCGTCAGCGCGACCGCGCAGATGGACGTGGTGCACCTGGTGATCGGCAAGCCGGGCGTCATCCTGCTGGCCGAGGGCGCTCCGCAGCGGGTCAAGCCGCTGCTCGGCGAGCAGAAGCGCCGCCTCGCCAAGGTCATCGGCGACACCCCGCTGTACGACTACATCATCGGCACCGAAGAGGGCCAGCTGTCGATCCGCAAGCTGCGCTCGACGCTGCTGCGCCTGCCCGTGCGCCTCAAGGGCAAGGACATCAACGCGCTGGACCGGGCGCTGACCGCGCTCACCGCGCGCCCGCAGATGCCCAAGGGCGGCCTGCCCAAGGAGTTCCGCCCGAAGATGCCCCGCGGCCGCATGCGCTGACGCGAACCCGTACGAAAAAGGCACCCTGCTCAGGGTGCCTTTTTCGTGGCCACATACATCGATAATCATGAGATCCAGTAGGAACCTTCCGGAACGCGAATACTTGATCTAGCGTATGGATCATGCGACGCATCACCGATCCGCAGGCGCTCAAAGGGCTGGCGCAGCCGATCCGGCAGAAGCTGTACCGGCTGCTGGTGCAGCTCGGGCCGTCGACCGGCGCGACCCTGTCCCGGCGACTGGGCACCGACCCCGGGCAGACCAGCTACCACCTGCGCGAACTGGCCCGGCACGGCTTCGTCGAGGATGTGCCGGAGCTGGCCCGCGACCGCCGCGAGCGCTGGTGGCGCGCCGTGCCCGGCTCCACCGGCTGGGCGCACGTCGACTTCACCACCCCGGAGGCCCAGGCCGTCGCCGCCGCGGCCAAGGCCCAGGTCGTCATCGACGAGTTCGAGCGGGTACGCGCCTACGAGCGCGCCCGCGAGACCTGGAGCCCCGCCTGGCAGGCCGCCGCGACCAGCAGCGACTCGTTCCTGCGGCTCACCGCCGACGAGCTGGCCGAGCTCACCGGCGAGCTGCACGGGGTACTGGTGCGCTGGGCCCGCCTCGGCCGCGAACGCGCCGCCGCCCCGGAGCCCGACCCCGATCGCGAGCACGTCTTCCTCTTCTTCCACGCCTTCCCCGAGCGTCCCTGACCGCCGCGAACCCCCTGGAGCGCCCCGCATGACCACCGCCACCCTCACCCCCGCCCCGGCGGCCACCCCGGCCCGGCCCGTCCACCGCGAACCCGGCTACCTGCGCTACGTGGCCGGCCAGGCCGTGTCCGTCCTCGGCGACCAGGTCTGGTACGTCGCGCTGTCGTACACGGCGGTACAGCTCGCCGACCCGGCCACCGCGGGCGCCGTCCTGGCCGTCTCCTCGGTGCCGCGGCTGCTGCTCCTGCTGTTCGGCGGGGCGATCGTCGACCGGTACAGCCCGCGCCGCCTCATGATCGGCAGCGACCTGGCCCGGGGTGCGATCGCCCTGGTCACCGCCGCCGTCGCGCTCGCCCAGCCGAGCGTCGCGCTGCTGGTGGTGGTCGCGCTCGCGTTCGGTGTCGCCGACGCGCTGTTCCTGCCCGCCGCGGCCACCATGCCGCCGCGCCTGCTGGCCCCCGCGCAGCTCACCAGCGGGCTGGCCCTGTCCGGCCTGGCCGCGCGCCTGGCGCTGACCCTCGGCGCGCCGCTGGGCGGCCTGCTGCTGCCGCTGGGCGGCCTGCCGCTGGCCTGCCTGGTCAACGCGGTCACCTTCGCCATCTCAGTGCTGGCGCTGTGGTCGGTGCGCCCGGCACCCGCCCCCGCCGCCACCGTCCGCACCCCGCTGGGCGCCTCGATCCGCGAGGGCCTGCGGTACCTGGCCGGCCACCGCGTGCTGCGCGGCACGCTCGGGGTGTCCCTGCTGGTCAACATCGGTTTCGTCGGGCCGATGAACGTCGGGCTCGCGCTGGTCGCGGCCGACCGGGGCTGGGGCGCGGGCGGCATCGGGGCCATGCTCGCCGGGTTCGGCGCCGGCGCCGCGCTGGGCAGCCTCGCCATGCTGCGGGTACGCCCGAAGCGCAGCCTCGGCCCGGTGCTGGCCCTCGGCGCGGCGGTCCAGGGGGTGGCCGTGTTCGCGGTCGCGCTCGCCCCGGCCCAGGTGTGGGCGGTGGCCGCCACGGCCGTCGTGGGGCTCACCAGCGGGCCGCTCGGGGTGCTGCTGTCGGCGCTGGTGCAGGGGCACACCGCCGACACCCACCGGGGGCGGATCGCGAGCGTGAACACGCTGGCGAGCCTGGGGGTGACGCCGCTGGCGATCGCGGCGGTGGGCGCCGCGGCCGGGGCGTTCGGAACGGTGGCCACGTTCGCGGGCAGCGCCTCGCTGGAGCTGCTCGCGGCGGTGCTGTGCCTCGCGGTCCCGGCCCTGCGCCGCGCCCGGTTGACCGCACCGTCCGTGTGACCGGCGCGCGCCCGGCTGATCCGTCGCCGCACCCCACCCGTCCCGCCTTAAATCGACGCTAGCCTATCTAGAAGACAGTTTTGTCCGAAACCGTCTTCCAGATAGGCCAGCGTCAATAAAAGGCGGGGCGGGACCAGCGGGGGCGGATCGACCGGGCGGGTCAGGCGGCGGGGCGGATGAGGGTGCCGGCGGCGCGGTCGTGCAGGCCGCGGCGCTCGGGGTCCATCACCAGGGCCGGGATGACCAGGGCGAGCAGGATGCCGCGCAGGGCGCCGCGAAGTAGGCCGACCGGCTGACCCGTCTGCTCGCCGAGGCAGGTAATCTTCGCCAGACGCATGCCGGGCGTCTGGCCGAACAGGCCCACGAAAAAGGTGTATTCGGCAACGAGCACGACAACCGGGGCCCAACCGTCCACCATCGGGCGGGCGAAGATCCCGGCGATCAGGACGCACAGCATCCAGTCGAGCAGCAGGGCGCCGAAGCGCCGGGCCAACGACGGAACAGCAGGTAGCGAGGCGTCTGTCACCCGGTGAGCGTACCGCCCGGGTCGACGGACCCCCACCGGGCCGGTTTACAGGTGACGTAACACGGCCGAAACAAAACTGACACGGCCGGGCAACGCCGCGGTTCTAGCGTCGCGACCAGCCAATGGCCACCCGACGCAACGCAGCGCCGTCGGCCGCGTTTCCCAGGGAAGAGCCCCCGAGAGATGTGCTGAGTGGGGGCCGTGAGCTCCCAGAGACCATCCGTGCCAGGAGGACGTGTGTTCGCCAACTCCGAAGAACTGCTTCGGTACATCAAGGACGAAGACGTCAAGTTCGTCGACGTCCGCTTCTGTGACCTGCCCGGCGTGATGCAGTTCTTCACGGTGCCGGTGCAGTCGTTCGACGCGAGCGTCTTCTCCGACGGCCTCGCCTTCGACGGCTCGTCCATCCGCGGCTTCCAGCAGATCCACGAGTCGGACATGCTGCTGCTGCCGGACGTGACCACGGCGTTCATCGACCCGTTCCGGATCCAGAAGACGCTGGCGCTGAACTTCTTCATCCACGACCCGTTCACGCGTGAGGCCTACTCGCGTGACCCGCGCAACGTGGCGAAGAAGGCCGAGGCGTACCTGGCCGCCAGCGGCATCGCCGACACCGCGTACTTCGGCGCCGAGGCGGAGTTCTACATCTTCGACTCGATCCGCTACTCCACCCAGGCGAACCAGGCGTTCTACCACATCGACTCGATCGAGGGCGCCTGGAACACGGGTGCGGCCACCAACGCCGACGGCTCGGCCAACCGCGGCTACAAGCCCGGCTACAAGGGCGGCTACTTCCCGGTCGCGCCAACCGACCACTACGCGGACCTGCGCGACACCATGGTGACCAACCTGGTGAACCTCGGCTACACCGTCGAGCGCGGCCACCACGAGGTCGGCACCGCCGGTCAGGCTGAGATCAACTACAAGTTCTCGACGCTGCTCGCCTCCGGCGACCAGATGCAGCTGTTCAAGTACGTCATCAAGAACACCGCCTGGCAGGCCGGCAAGACGGCGACCTTCATGCCGAAGCCGCTGTTCGGTGACAACGGCTCGGGCATGCACACCCACCAGAGCCTCTGGCTGGGCGGCGAGCCGCTGTTCTACGACGAGACCGGCTACGCCGGCCTGTCGGACATGGCCCGCTGGTACATCGGCGGTCTGCTGCACCACGCGCCGTCGCTGCTGGCCTTCACCAACCCGTCGGTCAACTCGTACCGCCGCCTGGTGCCGGGCTTCGAGGCGCCGGTCAACCTGGTGTACTCGCAGCGCAACCGCTCCGCCTGCACCCGTATCCCGGTCACCGGCACGAACGCGAAGGCCAAGCGCATCGAGTTCCGCTGCCCCGACCCGTCGTCGAACCCGTACCTGGCGTTCTCGGCGATGCTGATGGCCGGTCTGGACGGTATCCGCAACAAGATCGAGCCCCCGGCTCCGATCGACAAGGACCTCTACGACCTGCCGCCGGAGGAGGTCGCGAACGTGACCCAGGTGCCGGGCTCGCTGTCGGACGTCCTGAACTCGCTCGAGAAGGACAACGACTACCTGCAGGCCGGTGGCGTGTTCACCAGCGACCTGATCGAGACCTGGATCGACTACAAGCGGTCCAACGAGATCGACCCGGTCCGCCTGCGTCCGACCCCGCACGAGTTCCAGATGTACTTCGATTGCTGATGTAGTCAGTCAGCAAGCAGAAAGGGCCGGGCTCTCGCCCGGCCCTTTCTGCTTGCTGGCAGTCGGTGCAGTTTCGGGGATAGTGCGGGAAACGCGACCAAGATTCGTGCAACTTCCCCGAAACTGCGCGCTACTTCCGCGCGGGGGCGGGGGCGTCGTCGGGGGCGGCGGCGGGGGCCGGAGTGGGGGCCGGGGCGGCGGGTTCGGCGGTGGCGGTGGCGGTGGCCACGGCGACGGCGGCCGGGGAGGCGCCCAGCAGCGGGGCGGCCGCCCCGACGAGGCTGGGGCTGTTCGCGGCGCCGATCGGGCCAGATCCGATCGACATCAGCACCGACAGCAGGGCGGCGCTGACCGCCAGCGACAGCGCCCCGCGCCACTCGATGGCGGTGACGTCGACCCCGACGGCGCCGCTGAACGAGCCGACTCCGAACGCCGCGATCAGGGCCTGGACGAAGGTCTTGATCGCACGCTCCATGGTGCCGATCCAGAACTGCTTGTTGAGCAGGTACATGCCATTGCTCCCTAAGGGGTGAAGCCAAGACGGGCATGAGCCTAGATGCCCGGGGTGGCCGGAAGCCGTCGCCTGTGCGACACCTGCCCCCACCTGGCACGGAGCGGTTCGGTCAGCCGCGACCGGCCGTACGGGGGATTTCCGTTACCTGGCGGTAACGCTGATCACACCCGGTGCGTAGACTCCGCCAACGTGAAACCCCCACGTACTTTCCTCCGCCGCCTGCGCAAGGTCGCGCTCTGGACCCTCGGGGTGGTGGTGGTCCTCGCCATCGTCGCCACCGGGCTCGGAGTGTGGTCCGTGCGCCGCGCCTTCCCGACCCAGGACGGCACCCTGTCCCTGCCCGGCCTGTCCGCGCCCGTCACCGTGAAGCGCGACGAGTACGGCATTCCGCAGGTGTTCGCGAAGACCTCCGACGACCTGTTCCGGGCGCAGGGCTACCTGCACGCCCAGGACCGGTTCTGGGAGATGGACTTCCGCCGCCACGTCACCGCGGGCCGGATCTCCGAGCTGTTCGGGGAGAGCCAGCTGGAGACGGACAGGTACCTGCGCACCATGGGCTGGCGCCGGGTGGCCGAGCAGGAGGTGGGGCTGCTGTCGCCGCAGGCGCAGCAGGGCCTGAGGGCGTACGCCGACGGCGTGAACGCGTGGCTGGCCGCCAACACCGACCGGCAGGGTGACGGCTTCGCCGCCTCGGGCACGCTGAGCCTGGAGTACAGCATCCTCGGGCTGCAGAACTCCGACTACGTGGTGGAGCCGTGGCAGGCCGCCGACAGCCTCGCCTGGCTCAAGGCGATGGCGTGGGACCTGCGCGGCAACATGGAGACCGAGATCCGCCGGGAGGCGCTGAAGGCGTCGGGGCTGTCGACCGAGCAGGTAGAGCAGCTCTACCCGGCGTACCCGGTGGACCGGAACGTGCCGATCGTGCCCGGCGGTGCCGTGGTGAACGGGGCCTTCGACCAGAACGCCAAGGGTGAGCCGACCACGACGACCCCGAAGGCCGACACCGTGTCGCTGCCCGCGGGCGGGCTGCTGGACCTGGCCGAGGGCCTGGCGAAGCTGCCGGGCCTGATGGGCAACGCCGACGGCGACGGCATCGGCTCGAACTCCTGGGTGATCTCCGGCAAGCGGACCGCGACCGGCAAGCCGATCCTGGCCAACGACCCGCACCTGAGCCCGAGCCAGCCCGGCATCTGGTACCAGATGGGCCTGTTCTGCGAGTGCGGCACCAAGGTCGCCGGCTTCACCTTCTCCGGCGTGCCCGGCGTGGTGATCGGCCACAACGACCGGATCGCGTGGGGCTTCACCAACCTCGACCCCGACGTGATCGACATGTACCTGGAGAAGCTCGACGGCGACAAGGTCGAGGTCGACGGGGTGTGGCAGCCGCTGACCACCCGCCAGGAGGTCATCAAGGTCGCGGGCGGCCAGGACGTGACCATCACGGTCCGGTCCAGCAAGCACGGTCCGCTGCTGTCCGACGCCAGCGACAGCCTGAAGAAGCTGGGCGGGGAGTACGGCCTGGCGATCCGCTGGACCGCGCTGGACCCGGGCCGCACCGCCGACGCGCTGTTCGCGCTGAACAAGGCGAAGGACTGGACCGAGTTCCGGGCCGCCGCGGCGCTGTTCGAGGTGCCCGCGCAGAACATCGTGTACGCCGACGTCGACGGCAACATCGGCTACCAGTCCCCCGGCCGCATCCCGGTGCGGGGCGCGCAGGCCGACGGCCGGTGGTTCGCGCAGGGCTGGGACAGCAGATACGACTGGACCGGTTACATCCCGTTCGCGGAACTGCCCAGCGTGTTCAACCCCGAGCAGGGGTACATCGCCACCGCGAACCAGAAGGTGATCGGCGACCAGTACCAGCACCACCTGACCGACGACTGGAGCTTCGGCTACCGCAGCCAGCGGATCAACGACATGATCCAGGCGAAGTCCGGCATCACGCTGGAGGACGTGCGGCAGATGCAGTTCGACAACCGCAACGGCTTCGCCCCGACGCTGATCCCGGTGCTGCAGGCCGACCAGCGCGGCGGCCGGTCGAAGGTCGAGCAGGACGCGGACAGGCTGCTGCAGGGCTGGGACTTCCAGCAGGGTGAGGACTCGGCGGCCGCGGCGTACTACAACGCGATCTGGCGCAACCTGCTGCTGCTGACCTTCGACGAGATCCCGGCCGACTACACGCCCGACGGCGGCGACCGGTGGTTCGAGGTGGTCAAGGCGCTGCTGGACAAGCCGGACGACGCGTACTGGGACGTGAAGTCCACCCCGACCGTGGAGAAGCGCGACGACATCCTGGTCCGGGCCATGTCGGACGCGGTGAAGGAGCTGGCCGAGGCGCAGGGCGAGGACGTGTCGAAGTGGCGCTGGGGCGCCATGCACACGCTGACGCCGACCCACGCCACGTTCGGCGAGTCGGGCATCGGGCCGATCGAGTGGCTGTTCAACGAGCCCGCGGCCGGGGTGTCCGGCGGCGACTCGATCGTCAACGCGACGGGCTGGAGCGCGGGCGACGGGTACGAGGTCGACGCGGTGCCGTCCATGCGCATGATCGTCAACCTGGCGGACCTGAACGACTCCCGCTGGGTGCAGTTGACGGGCAACTCGGGCCACGCCTTCCACGACAACTACAGCGACCAGTTCGAGCTGTGGCGCACCGGGCGGCTGCTGCCGTTCCGCTTCGGCACCGACCAGGAGACCAAGCAGGTCCTGACGCTCACCCCG
This sequence comes from Catellatospora sp. KI3, assembly GCF_029948125.1. Lineage (GTDB taxonomy): Bacteria > Actinomycetota > Actinomycetes > Mycobacteriales > Micromonosporaceae > Catellatospora. The sequence goes on along the minus strand of NZ_JASAMB010000028.1, from coordinate 46,713 downwards.
TAGCGGCCGCAAGGTTAAGAAGGGCCCCCTCTACATCGCATTGCGATAAGAGGGGGCCCTTCCTTTCGGCCTGGCTAGGTCTGGAGCGGGAGCGGGACGACCAGGCAGGCCGCGCCGAGGGAGATGCCGGTGTCGACGGCCACCGCCAGGCCGTCGGCGTACACGACGGGGGCGCAGACGATCTCCGGGGGCACGCCGAAGGTCTCCGGGATGGTGGAGTGGCCGTGCACGATGCGGCTGCCGCCGAGCTTGGCCAGCAGCTCGCGGGCGTTGTCGGGGCCGCCGGCGGACAGGAATTCGAAGCGGCGGAACAGCAGGCGGGTGTTGCGTCCGAACGTCTCGGCGTCGCGGTCGCGCATGATCTGCCGCACCGCGGCGTTGATCTCGTCGATGGTGGCGCCGAACTCCAGGTAGGCCAGGGTGTCGGCGTGGATGAGCAGGTGGTCGTCGACCAGCGCCACCGCGGGCAGGTCGGCCAGCCAGTCGCAGCGTTCGTCGTCGAGCCCGGCGAGGTCGGCCTCCTGGCCGCCGTTCAGGGCCCAGACGGAGACGATGTCGCGCAGTTCGGTGACGGCGGAGTGGGGCGTGTGCCTGCTGCCGTACAGCAGCATGTCGTGGTTGCCGATGACGCAGCCGACCTGGCCGCCCGCCGCCTGCGCCTCGCCCTGCAGCCGCCGGATCAGGTCGATCACGCCGAGCCCGTCCGGCCCCCGGTCGGTCAGGTCGCCGAGGAACCACAGCCGCGCGTCGCCGCCGGACCACGCCCCGTGCTCGTCGAGCAGGCCCGTGCTCCGCAGCGCCCGGGTCAGCGGCACAAGGTGTCCATGCACGTCACCGACCACATACAGCGTCACGGGGCACACAGTACGCCAGGCGCGTTTCGAAAACGATCACGGCTGGAGCACGGTCGGCGGCGGGTCCGTGTCACCGGGCCACACCTCATGTGGTGTGGGTACACCGCATGAGGTGTGGGCTCACGCGTGGAACAGTCGCTCGACGGCGGCGCGGGCGCGCCGGGTGGTTTTGAGGTATTCGTCCAGGAACTCCCCTGGATCGCCCGCGGCGAGGATGCGGGCCACGCCCGCGAGCTCGTCGCCGTGGCGGGGCAGCTGGTCGACGGCGCGGCCGCGGATCAGCGTCAGCGCGTTGCGCACCCGCGAGCACAGGGTCCAGGCCGTGTCGAGCACCTCGGCGTCCTCGACCGAGACCAGGTCGGCCTCGTGCGCGGCGCGCAGCGCGACCAGCGTGCGGGTGCTGCGCAGGGCGTCGATCTCGTGGCCGTGGCGCAGCTGCCACAGCTGCACGGTCCACTCGACGTCGGCGATGCCGCCCCGGCCCAGCTTGGTGTGGGTGAGCGGGTCGGCGCCCCGGGGCAGCCGCTCGCTCTCCACCCGCGCCTTGATCCGGCGGATCTCGGTGATCTGCTCCCGGCGCAGCCCGTCGACCGGGTAGCGGATCGGGTCGATCAGCGCGGTGAAGCGGTGGGCGAGGTCCGCGTCGCCCGCCACCGGCCGGGCCCGCAGCAGCGCCTGCGCCTCCCATATCTGCGACCACGTGGCGTAGTAGCGCTGGTAGGCGGCCAGGCTGCGCACCAGCGGCCCCTGGCGGCCCTCGGGGCGCAGGTCCGCGTCCACGCCCAGCGGCGGGTCCGGCGCCGGGGCCGACAGCAGGGTGCGCAGCTGCTCGGCGATGGCCAGGGCGACACCGTTGGCCTCGTCGTCACGCATGCCGGGGGCCGGCTCGTACACGAAGAGCACGTCGGCGTCGCTGGGGTAGCTCAGCTCGGCGCCGCCCAGGCGGCCCATGCCGATGATGGTGAAGCGGAACTCCGGCGGCGCCCCGGCGGCCTGGCGGGCCACGGCCAGCGCGGCGCCGAGGGTCGCGTCGGTGAGGTCGGCCAGGCCCTGCCCGACCTCCAGCACGTCGACCGGGCGGGCCGGGGCCAGCTCACCGGCGCCGCTGAGCAGGTCGGCGCAGCCGATGCGGAACAGCTCCCGGCGGCGCATCGCGCGCACGGCGGCCACCGCCGCGCGCGGGTCGGGGTGGCGGGCCGCGGCCGCGGCCAGCCCGTCGCAGAGCGGCTCGCGGATGCGCAGCGCCAGCTCCGTGTCGTCGGCGAGCAGCCGCAGCGCCTCCGGGTCGCGGGTGAGCAGATCGGTGAGGTACCGGGAGCTGTCCAGCACCCGGGCCAGCCGCAGCGCCACCGGGCCCTCGTCGCGCAGCAGCCGCAGGTACCAGGGGGTGCTGCCCATGGTGTCGGAGACCTGCCGGTAGGCCAGCAGCCCGGCGTCGGGGTTGGGTGCGTCGGCGAACTCGGCCAGCAGCACCGGCAGCAGGGTGCGCTGGATCGCGGCGGTGCGCGACACCCCGGCGGTCAGCGCCTCGAGGTGCCGCAGCGCCCCGGCGGGGTCGGCGTAGCCGAGCAGCTCCAGGCGGCGCCGGGCGCCCTCGGCGCGCAGCGACAGGCCGTCGGCCGGCACCCGGGCCACCGCCGCCAGCAGGGGGCGGTAGAGCAGTTTGGCGTGCAGGCGGCGTACCTCGGCGGCGTGGGTGACCCAGTCGGCGCGGAACGCGGCCACCGGGTCGAGCCCGGCCCCCTCGCGGCTGCGGCCGACCCCGAGCGCGGGCTCCTCCCGCTTGTAGTTCATCGCTCGGGCCAGCCAGCGCAGCGCGGCGGTGCCGGCGCCGCCGTCGTCGGCGGGCACCGTGTGGGTACGCCGCAGCCGCTGCAGCTGCAGCCGGTGCTCGACGTTGCGCAGGAACCGGTACGCCTTGCTCAGCGCCTCGCCGTCGCCCCGGCCGACGTAACCGCCCGCGACCAGGGACCGCAGCGCGCGCAGCGAGTTGCCCGAGCGCAGCGACTCGTCACCCCGGCCGTGCACCAGCTGCAGCAGCTGCACCGCGAACTCGATGTCGCGCAGCCCGCCCGGCCCGCGCTTGATCTCGCGCTCGATCTCGTTGCGGGGCACCTGGTCGATGATGCGCCGCCGCATCGCCCGCACGTCCTCGACCGCCTCGGGCCGCTCGGCGGCGTGCCAGACCAGCGGCTGCAGCGCGGCCAGCCACGCCTTGCCCAGCCCCGAGTCCCCCGCCACCGGACGGGCCTTGAGCAGCGCCTGGAACTCCCAGGTACGCGCCCAGCGCTTGTAGTACGCGAGATGACTGGCCAGCGTACGCACCAGTGGCCCGCGCCCGCCCTCGGGCCGCAGCGCCGCGTCCACCGGCCAGGCCACATGCCCGCAGATCTCCATCAGCGCCGCCGCCACGGTCGTGGCCGCGCTCAGATCCTCGTCCTCGGCGGCGACGAAGATGACGTCCACGTCGGAGACGTAATTCAGTTCGTCGCCGCCGCACTTGCCCATCGCGATCACGGCCAGCCGCGGCCGGGTGGCCACCCGCCCCAGCGCGATCCGGTACGCCGCCCGCAGCGTCGCGTCGGCCAGCGCGGTGATCTCGGCCATCGTCGTCTCGACGTCGACCCCGTCGGCCAGGTCGCCCGCCGCGATCCGCAGCAGCCCCCGCTGGTACCCCTGCCGCAGCGCGGGCACGTCGGCCAGCCCGCTGTGCACCTCGTACCGCGGCGGCACGGTGTGGCCGAGCACCTGCCACTGCCCGGCCTGCGCGGCGAGCTGGTCGCCCAGCGCCGACGACGCGCCCAGCACGGTCAGCAGGCGGATGCGCAGGTCCTCGTCGGCGCCGAGCCGCTCGATCACACCAGGTTCGCGTTCGCAGATGCGGTGCAGCTGGCGCAGCGCCAGGTCGGGGTCGGCGGCGCGGCCGAGCTGCTCCAGGATGAGCGCGCCCTCCTCGTCAACGGGCCGCTGCGCGTCGGGGTCCCACAGCCGCAGCCCGCGCAGCAGCGCCACCGGGTCCGGCCCGGTCGCCGCGAGAGTGAAGCCGAACCGTGCCAGCCTGCCGATGCCCGCCACGCGCTCAGGCTATCGGTCGGGCCGGTGCTCAGCCCAGCAGCGGCAGGTCCTTGCGCACGTCCACCTCGGGCGTACGCCCCAGGGCCAGGTCGGCGAAGCGCCGGGCGAACGGCTGCCACACCTCGGCCACGTCGTCCTGCGTCGCCTCGACGCCCGCGATCAGCCCGTCGGGCTGCCAGCCCTGCTCGGTCATCCAGTCGCGGTTGTGCTCGATCCACGCGGCGAACATGTCCAGGTCGCACTCGATGTGGAACTGGGTGCCCCAGGCCCGGTCGCCGAGCCGGAACGCCTGGTGCGGGTAGCGCGGCGACGCCGCGAGCAGGGTCGCCCCGAGCGGCAGCTCGGTGATCTCGTCGAAGTGGTACTGGATCACGTCGGGCGCGAACGGGACCGCCCACCACAGCGGGTCGGACTCGGCCACGTCGCGGCGGGCCACCAGCCGGGCACCGATCTCGGGGCCCATGGTGGACCGCTCGACCGTGCCGCCGTGGGCCTGGGCGAGCAGCTGCCCGCCGAGGCAGATCGCCAGCGTCGGCACCCGGTGCTTGACCGCCTTGCGCAGCAGCCCCTCCAGCTTCGGGAACCAGGGCGCGCCGGGCACCCCGCCGGTCGGGAACGCGTCCTGCTCCCCGCCGAGCACCACGAACGCGGCGTACCCGGTGAGGTCGTCGGGCAGTTCGTCGCCCGCGTGCGGCTTGAGCACGGCCAGCTCCAGGCCTGCCCCGGTCAGCCAGTCGCCGAGCCGGCGCAGGTCGTCGGACGGGTCGTTCTCGATCACCAGTGCGGTCGCCACGCCGACGAGGTTAGCCCAGTGCTGGTCAGGAGCGGCGGGCGGCGGCCTTCTTGGTGACCCGGGAGCGCAGCGCGCGGCGGGCTACCGGCCCCAGCTCGTCGACCATCTCGACCAGCACCGCGAGCTGCTCCAGCGCGGCCATGGCCCGCTGGGCGCCGTCAGGGTCGACCCCTTCGTACAGCTCCAGGCCGATGAACGCGGCCGAGACCGCTCTGGCCAGCCCCGGCACGTCGGCGATCTCGGCGATGGGCGAGCCGGTCAGCACCCGCCGCAGCACGTGCTCGATCTCGACGGTCCACAGGTCGAGCGCCTGCGCGGTGCTCTCGGTGAGCTTCCCGCCGCCCTGCGCCCCGGCGAGCAGCTGCGCCAGCACCGCCACGTTGCCCAGGTCTCGCTCCTCGGTGTGCAGCGCCCGGCCGACGTCGAGCAGCCCGCGCAGTGAGGTGACCGAGGCCAGCCGCTCGCGGTAGGCGCCGACCCGGACCTCGGTGCCGGCCCGGCAGGCGGCGACGAGCAGGTCCTCGACGCTGCCGTAGTGGTAGAAGACCAGCGCCTGGTTGACCCCGGCGGCGGCGGCGATGGTGCGCGCAGACGCACCGGCGATGCCGTGGTCGCGCAGCGTGGCCATGGCCCCGTCGAGCAGCCGCTGCTTCGTGTCCGACATCGTTCCCCCTCCTGCCCCGACCAGCGTAGGCAGGGGTCCCGAACGGCGCCGGCCACCCCCCGTTGCCAATGTGGCCGGCGCCGTTCGAAGTCTGGAATCCGACTCGGACGCGAAGACTTTCGCGCACGGGTCTGACAGAAAACGACATCGGCCGCCATCGGCGTCGGGACAGGGCCGCGAGCCGCTCCGTCGAAGCGATCACCCTCGACGATAGCCCTCTTTGAGCGATCGCTCAAGCCCGCCGCGGGGGCGCGGGGTCCGTGCAGTTTCGGGGAAGTTGCAGGAATCTTGGACCGGATTCGAGCACTTTCCCCGAAACTGCACAGGCACGATCAGGGGAGGACGAGCTCGGCCAGGACGGGGCGGTGGTCGCTGCCGCGCAGGGACAGGACGTGGTAGTCGCGGATGCCCACCCGCCGGTCGGCCAGCACCCGGTCCAGCACCACCGGCGGGATCCGGTCCCCGTCGTACGGCCCCCACGTGCCGATCAGCCCGTGCCCGGTGACGTCCGCCGCGTCCCGGTAGCCCGTGTCGATCAGGTCGCGGATGAAGTGGTGGTCCAGTGTGGCGTTGAAGTCGCCCAGCAGCACCCGCAGCGGCCCGTCCGGGGTGGCCCGCTGCTGGTCGGCGTAGCTGTCCCGCCACGGCGGCACCGCCACCTCGGTCGACGGCGCGGTGGGGTGCATCGACTCCAGCGCGACCTGCTGCCCGCCCGGCATGGTCAGCACCGCCTTGGCCTGCCCGAAGTTCCACGGGTTCAGCCGCATCCCGTCGTCGCGCAGCGGATACCGCGCGAACAGCCCCGAGCCGCCCACGTTGCCCTCCGGATAGGTCACCCAGTACGGCAGTTCGTCGCGCAGCCCGGCCGCGGTGAGCTCGTCCACGAAGCTCGGCGTCATCTCCTGCAGCGCCAGCACGTCCACCCGCTGCTCGCGCACCAGCGCCACCAGCCCCTTGGAACTGGCCGACCCGGCCAGCACGTTGGCGGTCAGCACCCGCAGCGCCGGTCCCTTCGCCCCGGCCAGCGCATCGCCGTCGGCGGTCATCCGAGGCAGCACCACCGCCGCCAGCAGCAGCACGACCAGTGCCGCGGCGGCCGCGGCCGCCCAGCGCCGCCACACCAGCAGCCCGACCAGGGGCACCAGCGCCCCGAGCGCGACGTACGGGGTGAACGCGATCAACTGCGTCATCGGGTACCACTCGTCCGAGCCGGTCAGGCGCAGCAGCGCCCATACCGCGCCGGGCAGCACCAGCAGCCACGGCAGCACGGACCGTACGGTGAACCGCAATATGCTCCGCATGGGCTCGGACTCTAATGATCGTTGCCGCGCCGCGGGGGCGGGCTTTGTGAAGGTTCTGTGCGCGCTAGGCTCTGCGGCCATGACCGACCTGGCCGCCCCCGCCCCCACCACCCCCACGCTGCACCCGGACCGGCTGCGCCCCGGCGACACGGTGGCGCTGGTGTCCCCGTCTGGGCCGGTGCCCGCCGAGCGGGTGGAGGCGGCGGTGTCGGTGCTGACCGGCTGGGGGCTGCGCCCGCACGTGTACCCGCACGTGCTGGCCCGGCACGGCTACCTCGGCGGCACCGACGAGCAGCGCCTCGACGACCTGAACGCGGCCCTGTCCGACCACCGGATGCGGGCGGTGCTGTGCACGCGCGGCGGCTACGGCGCCCAGCGCATCGTCGACGGCCTCGACCTCGACGCGGTCCGCCGCGACCCGAAGCTGGTGCTGGGCTTCTCCGACATCACCTCGCTGCACCTGGCGCTGTGGCAGGGCGCCCGGCTGGCCACGGTGCACGGACCGGTCGCGGCCCAGTTCGACAAGGGGCCCGACTCGCTGACGGCGCGGGGCGCCCGGCACGCCCTGATGACCGGCGAACCGGTGCTGGTCGAGGCGGACCCGGCCGAGGACACCCACCCGGTGCGCACGTCCGGCCGGGCCGAGGGCGTGCTGCTCGGCGGCAACCTGTCGCTGCTGGCCAGCACCCTGGGCACGCCGCACCTGCCGGACCTGACCGGGGCGGTCCTGCTGCTGGAGGACGTGGGCGAGGTGCCGTACCGCGTCGACCGGATGCTGACCCACCTGCGCCGCAGCGGCGTGCTCGACCGCGTCGCCGGGATCGCCGTGGGCCAGTTCACCGACTGCGCCGACGGCTGGCCGGTCAGCGTCGCCGACGTGCTCGCCGAGCGCCTGACCGGGCTCGGCCTGCCGGTGCTCGGCGGCCTGCCGATCGGCCACGGTGCCCAGCACACCGCGGTGCCGCTGGGCACCCGGGCCGTGCTCGACGTGGACGCGGGCACGCTCACCGTCGCCGCGGCGGCGGCCTGACCTCGCGCACCGGTCAGGCGGCGGCCGCAACCGGGTCGGCGGTGCCGACCGGAGCACGGCGGCGGGCGGGAGCGGTCAGCTGTTCAGCGAAGTCAGCACCATCAGCGCCGGGATGGGCGTGACCAGCAGGCCGACGGCCCAGCCGACGAGCAGGCCGACGCCGAGGCTGTCGCGCTTGACGATGCGTGTGATGCCGTACACCAGCACCGTCATGCCCAGCACCAGCTGGCTGAGCAGACCGGTGGCGATGTAGGCCGACTCCAGGTCGGAGTCGTAGTAGTAGCCGTCGCCGGGGCGGGCGAAGGCGAGCGCCGCGAGGGTCGCGGCACCGACGGTGGCCGCGTGGCCGAGCGCGGCGATTCCGGCGCCGCGCCACATCCGGCGGGCACGGTACTGGTCGGGGCTCATCGCGGGGGCCGGGCCGGGCTGGACCGCCACGGCGGCCGGGCTGTCCGGCGCCCGGTAGGGGTTGTCGAGCATGGGGTGCCGCCTCCGTCCCGGGCCGTGCGGGGAGCCCGTGGCACGCAGCGTAGCGCCACGGGCGACGGGCTCGGCTTCGGCTGATCCGGTGGGGTCCGGACCGGCGCGGGCGGTCGTCCGGCAGCGGCGCTGCTGCCGGACGACCGGGTCAGGCGGTGCGGTTCAGGCGCGGACGCAGGTCAGAAGCACTGCGAGGCGGACCAGAAGCGGCTGGACCGGATGTCGGCGTGGACGTGGTCGCCGTGGTCGGGGTAGCCGGGGCCGAGGATCCCGTTGAAGCCGTGGTAGCGGGCCTGCTTGGCCATGGTGCACAGCGAGTGCGCCCCGGCGCCGAGGTCGGCGCTGTTGCCGTACAGGTGCTGGCTGTCGGAGGCGCCGCCGACGGCGGCGTTGCAGGCCTGGCTGCGGAAGCCCGAGGTGACGCGGATGGGCTGGTCGCCCAGCGCGTGCCGCAGCGCCTCCAGGCGCCACATCACCTTGAGCGCGTTGGCCTTGGCGGTGGCGGCCGAGACGTTGCCGCCGGCCCACGTGCTGTTGCAGGTGTTCAGCTCGGAGTAGGCGAAGTGGATCGGGGTGCAGTCGTCGTCCTGCAGCGAGTAGATCTTGTTGTACGTCTGCGGTCCGGCGATGCCGTCGGCGCCCAGGCCGTACGCCGACTGGAAGCGGGTCACCGCGTCCTTGGTCGCCTGGCCGAAGATGCCGTCGATGACCATGAAGCCGCCGTAGCCGGGGTAACCCGCGACGCGGATCTGGAGCTGGCGCACGTCCTCGCCGGAGGTGCCGGTGGACAGGTTGCGGGTCCAGGTGTAGCAGCCGTCGGCGAAGGCGGGGGTGCCGCCGACGACGACGGCGGCCGTCGAGCCGACGGCCGCCATCACGATCACGGTCAGTGCCCGGATAAGGGCTTTTCTGAGGGTACGAGGGGGCATGGCGAAACCTTGCCAACCACGTACGTCGATGTCAAGTCCTTACATGAACTGATGAGTTCATGAAGTAAACTTGCACGCTCAGTGGCCGGAGCGCACCCGCCGGTCACCCCCCGCCGCGGTCACGCCGTACGCCAGCGCGTCGACCAGCGCCCGCCAGCTCGCCTCGACCACGTTCTCGTGCACGCCGACCGTGGTCCAGTCGCGGCCGTCGGCGTCCACCGTCTCGACCAGCACCCGGGTCACCGCCTCGGTGCCGTGCGACCCGGCCAGGATGCGCACCTTGTAGTCGGCCAGCTCCAGCCCCGCCAGCTGCGGATAGTGCCGCGCCAGCGACTGGCGCAGCGCCTGGTCCAGCGCGTTCACCGGGCCGTTGCCCTCGGCGGTGGCGATCACCCGCTCGCCGCGTACGCGCAGCTTCACGGTCGCCTCGCTCACCACCGCCCCGTCCTCGCGGTGCTCCACGATCACCCGGTACGACTCCAGCGTGAACGGCGTGGTCTGCTCCCCCAGCGACTGGCGCACCAGCAGCTCGAACGACGCGTCGGCCGCCTCGAACGACCAGCCCGCCGCCTCCAGCTCCTTGACCCGGTTGGTGACCTTCGACAGGGTCTCCGGGTGGCCGGCCAGGTCCAGCCCGAGCTCTCGGCTCTTGAGCTCGATGCTGGCCCGGCCGGCCATCTCGGTGACGAGGATCGTCATGTCGTTGCCGACCACCGCGGGATCCACGTGGTTGTAGAGCGCGGGGTCGACTTTGATCGCACTCGCGTGCAGCCCCGCCTTGTGGGCGAAGGCGGCGGACCCGACGTAGGCCTGGTGGGTGTCGGGTGCGATGTTGGCGATCTCGGCGATGGCGTGCGAGACGTGCGCCATCTGTTCCAGGCAGCCCTCCGGTAGGACGGTCATGCCGAGCTTCAGTTGCAGGTTGGCCGTGATGGCGAAGATGTCGGCGTTGCCGGGGCGCTCGCCGTAGCCGTTCGCGGTGCCCTGCACGTGCCGTACGCCCGCCTCCACCGCGGCGAGGGTGTTGGCGACGGCGCACGCGGTGTCGTTCTGGGCGTGCATGCCGAGCAGGTCGGGCTCGATGCCCAGGCGCCCGCACAGCGCCTCGATCGCCCGGCCGACCTGCGAGGGCAGCATGCCGCCGTTGGTGTCGCACAGGACCACCCGCTCGGCGCCGGCGTCCAGGGCGGTGCGCACCACCGAGGCGGTGTAGTCGGGGTCGAAGCGGAAGCCGTCGAAGAAGTGCTCGCAGTCGACGAAGACGCGGCGGCCGTGCCCGCGCAGGTGGGTCACGCTGTCGCGGACCATGGCCAGGTTCTCCTCCAGCGTGGTGCGCAGCGCGCGCTCCACGTGGCGCCGGTCGGACTTGGCGACCAGGCACACCACCGGGGTGTTCGCGGCCAGCAGGCCCGCGATCTGCGCGTCCTGCTCGACCGGGGTGCCCGCCTTGCGGGTGGAGCCGAACGCGACCAGCACCGCGTGCTTGAGCTGCAACTCGGTCTGCGCGCGGGCGAAGAACTCGGTGTCCTTGGGCACGGCGCCGGGCCAGCCGCCCTCGATGAAGCCGACGCCGAACTGATCGAGCAGCCGCGCCACGGCGAGTTTGTCGGCCACCGAGTACGTGATGCCCTCGCGCTGTGCCCCGTCGCGCAGCGTGGTGTCGAAGATCTGCATGATGTCGCTCCTCCTAGAGCCGCATGCGGGAAACGCCTGATTCCGAACTGACCCGGCAAAACAAAAGACCCCCCGCGGGTCGCGGGAGGTCTGCGCGTCGGCGGTGCCTGAGACTTCAGGCGATGCCGGCGCGCTCGCTGCGAATAATCAGTACGAGGTGGATCACGCTCGGTAGCGTCCCACTTTTGCGACGCTCAGGCCAGCAAGCTCCCGCGATTCGGGACAACGTGGCGCCCCGACCGAGAGATTCGGCAGGTCGGAGGCCGGGCGGGTGCGGATAGTTGAATGCTCAAGTATCATGGTCGGCGTGACTACCCGGATGCCCGCCCTCTACCTCAGCCATGGCGCTCCGCCGCTGGCGGACGACCCGCTCTGGACCCGCCAGCTGGCCGACTGGTCCGCCGGGCTGCCCCGCCCCACCGCGATCCTGATGATCTCGGCGCACTGGGAGAACGCCCCGCTGGCCCTCGGCGCGACCGAGACCGTCCCGCTGGTGTACGACTTCGGCGGCTTCGAACGCCGCTACTACGAGGTCACCTACCCCGCGCCGGGCGCGCCCGAGCTGGCCGCCAAGGTGCGCGGCCTGCTGCGCGCCCCCGGCCGCCCGGTCGTCGACGTGCCCGACCGCGGCCTCGACCACGGCGCGTACGTGCCGCTCAAGGAGATGTACCCGGACGCCGACGTCCCGGTGCTGCAGCTGTCCATGCCGACCCTGGACCCGCGCACGCTGATGGAGGTCGGGCGGCGGCTCGCCCCGCTGCGCGACGAGGGCGTGCTCATCGTGGGCTCCGGCTTCTTCACGCACAACCTGCGCGCCGCGATGCCGTACGCGTTCCTCGGCGCCGACGCCCCGGTGCAGGGCTGGTCCGCCGAGTTCGACGACTGGGGCGCCCGCGCCCTGGCCGAGCGCGACATCGACGGCCTGCTCGACTTCCTGCACGCCGCGCCGTCGGGCCGGATGGCGCACCCGCGCACCGAGCACTTCGCGCCGCTGTTCGTGACCCTGGGCGCCGGCGAGTCCGACCTGGACCGGCGCCGCAGCGTCATCGACGGGTTCTGGATGGGGCTGGCCAAGCGGTCCATCCAGCTCGGCTGACCCGGCGGGGCGTCGAGGCGGGCGGCGGTGGAGCGGAGCTCGGTGCGGACACTACGGTAGGGGCGTGACGATCGTGCCCGACCGCAGCATCATGTTCACCGCCGTCTTCAACTTCCGTGATCTGGGCGGGCTGCCCGCCGCCGACGGGGCCGTGGTCCGGTCGGGCACCGTGTACCGGTCGGACAACCTGAGCCGCCTGGTGGAGGCCGACCGGGACTCGTTCGGGGCGCTGCGCGTCCGCACCGTGATCGACCTGCGCCGCCCCACCGAGGTCGCCTCCTACGGGCGGGTGCCGGAGTGGACCGGGGTGGTGTGGCGGCACAACCACCTGGAGCACCCGCTGTGGGATCACAGCACCTACACCGCCGAGACGGGCGTGGCCCGCTGGCTGGCCGAACGCTACCTGGAGCTGGCCCACCACGGGCGGGCCGACATCGCCCGGGTGATCGGGATGCTCACCGACGCAGACAACGGACCGACCGTGGTGCACTGCCTGGCGGGCAAGGACCGCACCGGCCTGATCGTCGCGCTCACGCTGGACCTGCTCGGGGTCGCCGACGAGGAGATCGCCCAGGACTACGCGCTGACCGGCCGCAGCGAGGCCGCGTTCACCCGCTGGTTCATCCAGACCCACCCCGACCAGGCGAACGTGCCGACCCCGGTGGTCTACCAGCAGACCCCGGCCGAGGCGATGCTGCTCACGCTGCGCGAGCTGCGGCAGCGGTACGGGTCGGTGCAGGAGTACCTGGTCGGCTCCGGGCTGCACCGGGAGCGGATCGGCATGCTGCGCGAGCGGCTGCTGCGTTGAGCGCCGGGATGCTGGACTTCGCGGGCACCGTCTTCAACTTCCGCGACGCGGGCGGGGTGGCCACCACCGACGGCGCGGCGGTGCGGTCGGGGCTGCTCTACCGCTCCGACGCGCTGTGCGACCTGGCCGAGTCCGACCGGGCGGCGTATGCGGCGCTGGGCATCCGTACCGTCATCGACCTGCGCAAGCAGGTGGAGCTGGACCGCTACGGCCGGGCGCCGCAGTGGTCGTGCGAGCGCTGGCACAACGTGCCGCTGAACAACCCCATGTGGCGGCACGAGGACTACTCCCCGGCCGACGGCGTGGCCGCGTTCCTGACCGAGCGCTACCACGAGGCGGCGGTGCACGCCGCCGCCGACATCGCGACCGCGGTGCGGATCCTGGCCGACCCCGACTGCGGCCCGGCGGTGGTGCACTGCTGGGGCGGCCGCGACCGCACCGGCGTCGTGGTCGCCCTGGTGCTGGCGCTGTGCGGGGTCGCCGACGCCGACATCGCCGCCGACTACCACCGCACCGAGCAGGGCACCGCCCGGTTCCTGGCCTGGCGCGACCGGCACCGGCCCGGCAAGCTGCCGCTGGAGCCGTACCTGGCCAGCACCCCCGCCGAGGCGATGCTGGTGTTCCTCGCCGACCTGCGCCGGCTCCACGGCTCGATCGAGGCCTACCTGCTCAGCTCGGGCCTGACCTCCGCCGAGATCACCGCCCTGCGCACCCGCCTGCGCACCGCCGCCTGAGAGGTTGGGAAGGGGCCCTTCCACCTCGCAAAGCGATAAGAAGGGCCCCTTCCTTGCTCAAGCCAGGTGGGTGAGGGCGGCGCGGCGGGCGGGGTCGGTGGCGAACGACGGGTCGCACCCGGGCAGCAGCTCCAGCGCCGTCCGGGCCGGTGCGGCCGCGTCGTCCGGGCGACCCGCTGCGGCGTACGACAGAGCCAGCTCCTCGAACAGCCAGCCGTCCGGTGCCGCGGACTCGGCCACGGCCAGCTCCAGCTCCGGCAGCGCCTCGGCGGGCCGGTCCAGCAGGCGCAGCGCCCTGGCCACGGCGTACCGCGCGATCGGCACCTGGGCGGGCTGGTCGGGGTGGGCCTGGCGCACCGCGAGCGCCTGCCGGAACGCCGCCAGCGCCGGTTCGGGCTCACCGCCGTCCAGCAGGTCCCAGCCCAGGTTGTTGAGCAGCGAGCCCTGCCAGCGGCGCACCTCCGGGTCGGCCGAGGACCGGGCCAGCTCCAGCGCCGTCCCGGTCCACGCGCGCCGGTCCGCGCCCTCGGGCTGCGCCAGCGCGACCATGTGGGCCGCGTCGACCGCCACGAACTCGGCGGACGGGTCGGTGCCGGCGCGGGCGGCCTCGTACGCGGCCAGGAACAGCGGCAGCGCCGCGGCGGCGTCCCCGCCGCTGCGCCGCAGCCGCCCGCGCTCCAGCAGCGCCCGGGCCCGCACCACCGGCACCGACCCGGCCAGCAGCTCCGCCCGGTCCAGCAGCCCGTCCCCGGCACCGAACTCGCCGCGCAGCCCGTGCACCCGCGCGAGCTGCGTCAGCACCTCGGCCCGGCCGGTGTCGCCCGGCTCGGCCTCCAGCCGGGCCGACAGCCGCCGCCAGGTCGTGTCGAGATCGGCGAAGTCCCACAGCCCCCGCAGCCGGTCGCCCATCAGCGGCCCATCGTCTCCAGCACCAGCTCCGACAGCTCGATGATCGCGAACATGCCGCCCTGTGGATCGCTGAGCATCGCGTAGTTGCCCACCGGCATCTCCAGCGGCCCGGTCAGCACCCGGCCGCCCAGCTCCTCGCAGCGGGCGACCGCGCGGGCGCAGTCGCTGACCTCGAAGGTGACCCGCCAGTGCGCGGGCGCGTCCAGCGGGTAGCGACCGTCCATCACCGACAGCCCGCCGACCGTCCGGCTCTCCACCAGCCACTCGATGTACGGCACACCCTCGACGATCTCGCCCTTGCGCTCGTACCAGTTGAACGCCTTGCCGTAGAACGACACCGCCGCGCTCTCGTCGCGCGCGACGACCTCGGCCCAGCACTGGGTGTCCGGCTCGTTGGCGAGCTCGGCACCGGCGAAGGCGCCCTTCTGCCAGAGCCCGAAAACCGCGCCCTCGGCGTCGGCGCACAGCGCTGCGCGGCCGCGCGGCCCGAAGTCGGTGGGCGGCATCAGCACGGTCCCGCCGGCACCGGCCACCGTCTGCGCCGCGTCGTCGACGCTGGGCACCGAGATGTACTCGAGCCAGGCGGAGGGCCGTCCGGGCACACCCGGTCTGATCCCCGCCACAGCCCGGCCGTCCAGCGAGAACACCTCCCCCGGCTCCCACCCGAACATGGCCGCGTAGAACGCCGTCGCCCCGGCGACGTCGGCTGCGGCGTACTCCGCCCAGCACGGCGTGGCAGGCGCGTATCCCCTAACTCGCATGTCGACACCTTAGGGCTAGATCGGCTCCGCGGCGAGAGGTCCGCCGCGCCACCGTTACCCCGCCGTTCGGCCAGGTGTAGTGTCGAGGGGGTCGATCGGTCCATGCGCGAACGTCACTGTCGCGCGATGATGTGGCCATGCTCCAGGATCGATCCGTCGTGGCGGGCCTCAACACCGCGCTGAACGAGGCCGACGTGGTCGGGCTGCGCGTCTACTGGCCCGGCCGCACGGTGCGGCTGCTCCTGCACGTGCTCGCACTGCCGGAGGAGGGCCCCGCCGACCCCGACACCCGCCGCGCCCTCATCTTCACCGGCGTCTCGCAGGTGCGCGTGCTGCTGCGCACCGACCGCAGCAACAGCCGCGACTACGGCCGGGCGATCACGCTGGCCGACGCCGACGACGCGGACCGGTTCCTGGCCTCGGTCGGCTGGTCCAACCCGATGTACGGCTGGACCTTCGTCGACGACCCGCAGCTCACCCACGACTGGCCCGAGGAGCTCAGCTTCACCCTGACCTCCCCCAACGGCCCCGCCGACGGCCCCGACACGCACACCCTGTACTGGTTCTGCGAGTGCGGCCGCGCCGAGCCCGGCGGCGACGTCGGCTACTGCATCGAGGGCGACATCCGCTTCGAACGGCTCGAGGTCGAGCGCGCCGACGGCTCCCCCGTCCCCCTGACCGCCTTCATCGCCGAGGGCATCCGCTGGTGGGAGGCCTTCAACGCCGCCGACCCCCGAGTCTCCCCCACCGCCCAGCAATCCCAGCCCCCCTCCCCCGCCTGGACCTGAGGCAAGGAAGGGACCCTTCTTATCGCATTCCGCAGTAGAAGGGCCCCTTCTTAACGGTGGTGGCGGGCGGGGCGGCGGGTGGTCACGTCGCGGACGCGGCGGCGGCCGCCCGGCGCAGCGCGTCACGGTAGATGGGGCCGCGCAGGAGGCGCTGGGGCAGGGCGTTGGCGGCCAGGCGCAGGGCGCGGACCGAGATCGAGGCGGAGACGTCCGTGGTGGGCAGGGCGATGCTGCCGTAGATGCGGCGGGCCCACGGTGGCTGCAGGGCGAACGCGGTCGCCGCGACGCCGGTGTACAGCAGCCGGGCCGGGGTCAGGCCCAGGTGCCAGGGCAGCGGCGGGATCATCAGGAAGCGCAGCGTGTCCGCGCACTCCCTGGTCATCCTCAGGGCCGGGCGCATGGACCGGTAGTAGGCGGCCACCTCGGCGGCGGTGCCCGGGACGGTGTCCGGGTCGAGTCCGATCAGCGCGGCTGCCGCCCGCTGCTCGGTGTAGTAGCGGTCCACCTCGGCCTCGGTCAGCTCCAACCCGGCCCGCCGGGCGGTGCCCACGAACGACTCCACCTCGGTCACGTGCACCCAGCGCAGCAGCTCCGGCTCGTCGATGCGGAACCGCTCACCGGTACGCGGATCGACCGCCCGCATCCGCGCGTGCAGCCCTCGCACCCGCCGCCCGGCCGCCCTGGCCTGCGCGGTGGTCCCGAAGATCACAGTGCCGACGTACTGCGCGGTGCGGATCAGGCGGCCCCACGGGTCGGTCTTGTAGTTCGAGTTCTGCACCACCCCGGCGATCGCGCGCGGGTGCAGGGCCTGGAGGAACAGGGAGCGTACGCCCGCGACGTACAGGATCGGCTCGGCGTGCACGCGCCAGGTGACCGAATCCGGCCCGAACAGGCCCACGTCGCAGCTCTCGTCCACGGCGGGGCGCAGGCCCGTGCTGACGGCGCTCATCACCCCAGAGTGCCACGCGCCCCGGCCGGGGAGAGCCGGGGCGCGTGTTCGTACCGTTATCGGAGGTTCTATCCGATCTTCGCGCCGACGTGGATCGCGATCGCGTCGTGTGCGGCGACGTTGGCGACGAACCAGCCGTTCGCGTCGACCGTGATCACCGGGCCGGTGCAGGCGCTGCCCGTGTAGTCGCCGTGGATGACGTCGCAGTAGCGTCCGGCGGGCACGTTCGTGTGGTACGAGCGCCCGTTGACCGCGCCGTCCTCGTCGTTGATGGTCAGGTAGCCCTTGCCGTTGCGACCGAACGCGATGTGGTTGCTGCCGTTGTCGTACCAGTTGACGACGGTGGTGCCCTTGACCGCGTTGTGGAAGGCGACCATGTTCGCGATGACCTGCCAGCGGTGCTCGCAGCGCCAGCCGCCGGTGAAGCAGGTCGAGTTGTTCGTCTTGCCGGCGCTGTTGGACGGCGGACCCTGGTCGCGGTTGCTGAACTCGTAGCTGCTCATCACCGCGGGCGAGCCGTACGGCCAGGCCAGCATGAACGCGTTGGCCAGCGCGTAGATCCCGTTGTCCTTGTAGGTGAGGATGTCGCCGCCGTCGCGCTGGGTGTCGTGGTTGTCGGTGAACACGACCGCCTTGGACGTGGAGATGTAGCCCCACGGCTCGCCGAAGTTGTTCAGGTAGGCCAGCTTCTCGTACCGGAACACCCGGCCCAGGTCCTTGCCGTACCGGAACTCGTGCACGTCGCCGTTGCCGGTGTACTCGGTCGGCAGGATCGGCTCACCGGCCCCGAAGATGACCTCCTGCACGATGTACGCGCTGCGCGACAGCTTGGCCTTGATGGCGGCGATGTCGGCGGCGGGCATGTGCTTGCTGGCGTCCAGCCGGAACCCGTCCACGCCGAGGGTGAGCAGGTCGTTGAGGTAACCGGCGATCTTCGTGCGGACGTAGTCGCTCTCGGTCTTGAGGTCGGCCAGGTTGGCCAGCTCGCAGTTCTGCACCTCGTACCGGTCGTTGTAGTTGACGATGTCGTCGTTGCCGTTGCGCCCGCAGTGGTGGAAGTCCTGCGTCTGGTAGATGCCCGGGTATGTGTACGAGGTGTAGGTCGAGCCCGCCCAGCCGGTGCCCGAGCCGACGCCGGTCATGTGGTTGACCACGGCGTCGACGATCACCTTCACGCCCGCGTTGTGGCAGGTGGTGACCATCGACTGGAACTGGGCCCGGGTGCCCTTGCGGGATTCGATCTTGTAGCTGACCGGCTGGTACGCCACCCACCACTGCTGGCCGGTCGCGTGCTCCTGGGGCGGGGAGACCTGCACGTAGCCGTAGCCGCGCGGGCCGAGGAAGTTGGTGCACTCGGCGGCGACCGAAGGCCAGTTCCACTCGAAGAGCTGGACGATCACGTCCTTGGTGCCGGAGGGGGCGGCCGCGGCGGGGGCGCTGGTGACGCCGGTGACGGCAGTCGCGGCCAGGACCGCCGACAGCGCCAGAGGGAGGAGCCTGCGTCGTCTCATGGGGACACTCCATACACGATGGAAACCTCGCTGAAATCTTTCAGCAAAGTTACAATCGGCTTGCCGCCCGGTCAACGTGTGAATATCGAACTGGCACGCCAAAGCAGATGAAAGACCTT
This sequence comes from Catellatospora sp. KI3, assembly GCF_029948125.1. GTDB lineage: Bacteria > Actinomycetota > Actinomycetes > Mycobacteriales > Micromonosporaceae > Catellatospora. Next base: position 28,238 of record NZ_JASAMB010000028.1, on the reverse strand, counting down.
TCACTACTCCACTGCGCCACGGCCCCCGCCACACCCCCGGCCTTTCATGGACGCCGGCCCATTACATCGACTGGATCGAGATCAAACTCGACGCGATAGGCCAACGTCTATGAAAAGCCGAGGGTGGGGCGGGTGGTGCCGGGGTGGTGCCGCGGGGTGGTGCCGCTGTCGGCGCGGCGCGCGGGTTTAGCTGTCGTGACAGCAACAGTTGTGACAGCTAAAGTGACGGTATGGACAAACCCATGCCCGACTTCGCCGCGCTCGGTGGCGGCTCCATGCTGCACCAGGTCTCCCGGGAGCTCACCAACCTGCTGGACCGCCAGCTGGCGCAGCACGACCTGACCACCCAGCAGGCGGCCCTGCTCACGCACGCCGCCGGCGGCCCGGTCACGCCGAGCAGCCTGCGCGAGGACCTGGGCACCGACACCGCGGGCATGACCCGGCTGGTCGACCGGCTGGAAGGCAAGGGCCTGCTGCGCCGCGCCCCGCACGTGGCAGACCGCCGGGCGGTGGTCATCGAGCTGACCCCGGCCGGACGCGCGCTGCTGCCGCACGTGCCACCGATCTTCGCCCGCACCGTCGGCCGGATGTTCGCCGACTTCTCCCCCGCCGAGCTGACCCAGTTCAACGCCCTGCTCCGCCGCGCCCACACCAACCTCACCGCCACACCCTGACGCACCCCACGCGCCCCGACGCGCCCGCGCCCGCGCCCGCGCCGGAGGGTGCAGTTTCGGGGAAAGTGCAGCAATCGCGGCCAAGATTCGTGCACTTTCCCCGAAACCGCACGCCGAAACAGGAGCGCCCCCACCCGAACGGGGTGGGGGCGCGGGGCGGGACCGGTCAGTGGGGGTTCTTGCCGAAGCGGAGCTTCCAGGGGACCATCGCGGACTCGACCTGGACGCCGAGGCTCATCTTGGAGACGCCCTCGGCGCGCTCCTCGAACTTGATCGGCACCTCGGCGATGCGCATGCCCTGCCGCACGACGCGGTAGTTCATCTCCACCTGGAACGCGTAGCCGTTGCTCTGCACCGACGCGACGTCGATCGCGCGCAGGGTGTCGGCGTGCCACGCCTTGAAGCCCGCGGTGGCGTCCTTGACCTTGAGCTGCAGGATCGCGTTCACGTAGAAGTTGGCCCAGGCCGACAGCGCCTTGCGGTGCCAGGGCCAGTCGCTGGCCAGCGCGCCGCCGGGGACGTAGCGCGAGCCGAGCACGACCGCCGCGTCGGTATGGGCGAGCTTGTCCAGCATGCCGGGGATGGCCGAGGTCGGGTGGGACAGGTCGGCGTCCATCTGGATCACGATGTCGGCGCCCTCGTCCAGCGCGCGCGTCATGCCCGCCACATACGCCCGGCCGAGGCCGTTCTTCTCGGTGCGGTGCAGCACGCTGACCGGGATCGGCCCGTCCACGGCGAGCTTGTCCGCGACCTCGCCGGTGCCGTCCGGCGAGTTGTCGTCGACGACCAGGACACCCAGGTTCGGGATCTTCAGCGCCGCGAGCAGCTCGACCAACTTGGGCAGGTTGTCCCGCTCGTTGAACGTCGGCACGACGACGGTGGTCTTCGGAGCGCTGGACATGATCACCTTTGGGTTTGGCCGGAATCGGCACGTGAAGTGGGCGCGGCAGGGTTCGAACCTGCGACCCTCCGCTTGTAAGGCGGATGCTCTCCCGCTGAGCTACGCGCCCGGTGGGCAGGCGCCCGCACGGAACCCGGACATCCTACCTGATGGTGCGCCGGAATCTCGAAACCCCGGCGCACCGGAGGAGATCACAGCGCGGCGAGGGCCTTGCGCCAGCCGTCCTGATCGCGCGCCTCGCCGGGCAGGTTCATCTCGGCGTACTGGACGACGCCCTCGCGGTCGATCACGAAGGTGCCCCGGTTGGCGAACCCGCGCTCGTCGTTGAAGACCCCGTACGCCTGGGCCGTCTCGCCGTGCGGCCAGAAGTCGGCCAGCAGCGGGAAGTCGTAACCCTGCTGGTCGGCCCATACTTTGTGGGCGAAGACGGAGTCGACGCTGACCGACAGCACCTGGGTCGTGTCGTTGGCGAAGTCGCCGATGTTGTCGCGGACCGAGCAGAGCTCGCCCTGGCAGATGCCGGTGAAGGCGAGCGGGTAGAAGACCAGCAGCACGTTCTTGGCGCCCCGGAAGTCCGACAGCCGCACTTCCTGGTTGTTCTGGTCCTTCAGCACGAAGTCCGGTGCCTGCGTCCCGACCTCGATCATGGTGTCTCCCCCTGAAGCCGCGGCGACTGCTGCCTCGGGCGCGGGCAGAGCCGCCCGCCGACCGCGCCGCCCATGATGATCGCAGGCGTGGCTGGCGGCCTGCCGGGTGGGGCAGGCCGCTGCGACGGCGGCCGACGTCAGCGCTTGGGGGCGCGCGCCGCCTTCGGTGCCACCAACCGCGCCGCGCTCCAGTCCTTGCCGGCGCTGAGGGTGGAAGTCTGGGTGAGCCCGGCGGTGGGTGCCGCCTCGGCGATCTCGCTCGGCTCGACGTGTCCGGGCCGGCCCGACTTGGGCGTCAGCAGCCACACCACGCCGCTCTCGGCGAGTGGGGCGATGGCGTCGACGAGCAGGTCGACCAGGTCCCCGTCGTCCTCGCGGTACCACACCAGCACCGCGTCGACGACCTCGTCGGTGTCCTCGTCCACCAAATCTGATCCGCATGCCTCGGCCAGGGCGTCACGGAGCTCGAAGTCGACGTCGTCGTCGTACCCCATCTCCATGACCACCATGTCCGGCTCGATACCGAACCGGTCCGCCAGGCTGCGTACGCCCTCGGCGGCCTGACCAGCGGTCGCGCTCACTGTCGCGTGCCTCCTCTTCCGTTCGCGCACGCCCGCCCCGTGGCGGGTTCACGTGCCCTTCGCGTTCTGTTGCCATTGTCGTCGGCGTCACAGCCGACTGCCGGTAGTCCACACAGTTCTAGCCCCCAGCGCAAGTGGCACACCGCGCGGGTCCCGAAAAAGGCCCGCACACACCCCCTGCGACCGGCCGCCGACCGCATCGGCGAAGAAGCCCGCTACGCGGCGAGCAGCGCCCTGGCGGCCCGTTCGATGGCGTCCTCGCCGACCAGGACGTGGTCTGCGGCCGGGCCCAGGGGCAGGAAGGTGTCCACGGCGGCGATGCGCCGGGCGAGGCCGACGTACCCGGCGTCGACCAGGGTGGCCAGCACGCCCTCGGCGACGCCGCCGGTGCGGCGGGTCTCGTCGACGACCAGCACCCGGCCGGTCGCGGCGGCCTCGCGGACGATGTCGGCGACCGGCAGCGGGGCCAGCCAGCGCAGGTCCACGACGCGGCAGCCGTGGCCCGCCTCGGCCAGCCGGGCCGCGACCCGCAGCGACATGCGTACGCCGTTGCCGAAGGTGATGATGGTCAGCTCGTCGGTGCTGCCGAAGCTGTAGCCGCGGGCGCGGCCGACGGGCACGTGCGTGTCGCCCCAGCGCGCGGGCGGGGCGTAGGGCGCGGTCCAGCCGCCGTCGCCGTCGTGGTGCAGGTCACGCGTGTGGTACAGCGCGATCGGCTCCAGGAACACGCTGACCGTCCCGTCGACCTCGGCCGCGGCGACGCAGGTGCGCAGCATCGCGGCGGCGTCGTCGGGTCGGGCCGGGGCGGCCACGACCAGACCGGGGATGTCGCGCAGGACGGCCACCGAGTGGTCGTTGTGGAAGTGCCCGCCGAAGCCCTTCTGGTACGCCAGCCCGGCGATGCGGACCACCATCGGGTTGCGGTACGCCCCCTGCGAGAAGAACCGCATGCTGGCCGCCTCGCCGCGCAGCTGGTCCTCGGCGTTGTGCAGGTACGCCAGGTACTGGATCTCCGGGATCGGCAGCATCCCGCCCAGCCCGGCGCCCAGCCCGAGGCCGAGGATGGACGTCTCGTCGAGCAGCGTGTCGAAGACCCGGGCCGGGCCGAAGCGGTCGCGCAGCCCCTTGGTCACCCCGTACACGCCGCCCTTGCGGGCCACGTCCTCGCCGAACACCAGCGCCTGCGGGTACGCCAGCAGCAGGTCGGCCAGCGTGGCGTTGATCGCCTGGGCCAGGGTCTGCGCCCCGCCGCGCTCGGGCGGCGTACCGCCGAAGCTCTCGGCGCGGGCGGCCAGCAGCGCCCCCGCCGCCCGTTCACCCGCCCGGGTGACGCTGCGGGCCACCCGCAGCGGGCGGCGCGGCGCCAGCGGGGCGACCACCTCGGCCGCCGAGGCCAGCTTCGGCTCCTCGCGCACCTGGGCGGCGGCGTGCCGCACCCGCCAGCCGAGCTCGTCGTAGCGGCTGAGCAGCTCCGGTGCGGTGGCCTGGCCGGAGTCGATGAGCAGTCGGGCGGTGCGCAGCAGCGGGTCCAGCGCCAGGTCGTGCTCGATCTCGGCCGGGGCGCGGTAGGCCAGCTCGGCGTCGGCCCCGGCGTGGCCCATCAGCCGTACCGTACGCAGGTGCAGCACGGCGGGGCGGCGGTGGCGACGGACCCAGGCCACGGCCGAGCGGGCCACCGCGTACGTCTGCGCCAGGTCGCACCCGTCGGCATGGTGGTAGCGCAGCCCGGGGCGGGCCTTCAGAGCCGCGCCGACCCAGCCGGCGGGCGAGCGGACGCTGATGCCCAGCCCGTTGTCCTCGCACACGAACAGCAGCGGCAGCCGCAGCCCGGTGAAGTCCGACCAGCCCGCGGTGTTGAACGCGGCGGCGGCGCTGGCGTGGTTGACCGAGGCGTCGCCGAACGAGCAGACCGCGATCGCGTCGCGCGGCCACGGCGGCAGCGGCGTGTCCAGCTCGGGTGCGGCGTGCCGCCCGGCCCGCAGCGCGTCCGCGCCCTGCCGGGCCCGCTCGATCGCGAACGCCAGCCCGACCGCCCGCGGCAGGTGCGAGGCGATGGTCGAGGTGGTCGGGATGATGTTCAGCTCGGTACTGCCGAAGACCTTGTGCCGCCCGCCCGCGATCGGCTCGGCGGCGCTGGCGGTGATGCCGCGCAGCACGTCGCGGATCGGGTCGACCTTGCCCTCGGCCAGCTGCCCGGCGCGGGCGCAGTAGAACGCGCCGGAGCGGTAGTGCAGCAGCGCCGGGTCGGTGGGCCGCAGCGCGGCGGCGACGGCCGCGTTGCCCTCGTGCCCGGCCGAGCCGATGGTGTAGAAGCCCGCCCCGTCGGCGCGCAGACGGCGCGCGGCCAGATCGAGGTGGCGGCTGGTGACCTGGGCGTCGAACAGCTCGCGGGCCTGGGCGGCGGTCAGCCCGCTGTCGCCGCGCACCGTCGCATGCGGATCGGCGACCGGGGTGGTGGCGGGCTGGGTGGACCAGGCTGTCAGCGCGCCGCGGAACCGTTCGTCGAGATCATGAGAGGTGCTCACGCTGCACAGCATGACCCAGGAGGGTGACAGGCAACCAGTCGGATCGCGGATCAGACACGCGTGGCGGCCTGCCGAAATACCCTTATTGTCTGGTTCCTGACGATAATCGGGCCCATGGCTAAACCATGTCTTCCGATCCTGTACTCCCTGCTCGGCGCCGGACTGCTGGCGCTCGCCGCCGTCCCGGCGGCGGCGGGGCCGGACCACGCGAAGAAGGCCGACGAGCCGGCGGTGCTCGTCGGCGCCGGCGACATCGGCAGCTGCGCCAGCGACGGCGACGAGATCACGGCCAAACTGCTCGACCGGATCCCGGGCACCGTGTTCACCCTCGGCGACAACGCGTACGTCGCGGGCACCGCCGCCCAGTTCCAGAAGTGCTACGAGCCCTACTGGGGACGGCACCGCGACCGCACCCGGCCCGCCATCGGCAACCACGACTCCCGCACCGACGAGGGCGGCCCGTACTACGACTACTTCGGCAAGGCGGCCGGGCCGGAGGGCAAGGGCTGGTACTCGTACGAGCTCAACGGCTGGCAGGTGCTGGTGCTGAACTCGACCTGCGACGTCATCGACTGCGACGACGACTCCGAGCAGCTGGAGTGGCTGGACGACGAGCTCGACGACAGCGACGCCAAGTGCCAGGTGGCGATGTTCCACCACCCGCTGTTCACCTCGGGCAGCAAGCACCACTCCGAGCCGCGGGTCAAGCCGTTCTGGGACGTGCTGCACGAGCACGGCGTGGACGTGGTGCTCAACGGCCACAACCACAACTACGAGCGGTTCGCGCCGCAGGACCCCGACGGCAAGGCCGACCCGAAGGGCATCGCCCAGTTCATCGTCGGTACGGGCGGCGGCGGGCTCAACGGCTTCGGCCGCCACCCGGCGCCGAACTCGAAGGCCCGTGACGCGAAGGACTTCGGGGTGCTCAAGCTGAGCCTGCACGAGGACAGCTACGACTGGAAGTTCGTCGCCCAGCCCGGCTCCACCTTCACCGACACCGGCACCGCCACCTGCCACTGACCACCCGCCCCACCTGCCTGACGGCGGCAGCGCCCCCGCTTCCCGCTCCGCCTTAAATCGACGCTGGCCTATCTAGAAGACGGATTCCCGAAATTCATCCTCTAGATAGGCCAGCGTCAATAGCAAGCCGGGGCGGCGCAGGCCCGGAGCGGGGTCAGTCGCGCCAGCCCGCGATCTCCACGCCCTTGGCGGACTCCACCCGGAGGCCGAACTGGATCTCCGCGGTCGTGCCGGGCTGCAGGGCCAGTTTCCAGGTGAGTACGCCCAGTTCGGAGCGCTCGGCGGGCTCGGGCTTGGCGTGCAGCTCACGTACCGTGATCTGCGGGTCGCGGGAGACCGGCAGCTGGTCCAGCACCGTCATCGAGACCGGGCGCGGGCTGTGGTTGGTGATGGTGAGCTTGTACTCGGCGTCCGTACGCCGGGTCGAGCCGAGGGTCGCCTTGCTCGCGGCCCGGCGCACCAGCTCCCGCTCCACCCGCACCCGGTCGTCGACGCCCAGGGCCAGCTCGCGCTCCTCCAGCGGCGCCCACGGCTCCAGCCGGGTCGAGCCGACGAAGTCGCCCTCGTGGAACAGCGCCGCCTGGCCGGGCGGCAGCGTGTGCCCGGAGGTGTTGCGCACCGTGGCGCGCAGGGTCGCCTCCTGGGCGCGTACCGGCGCGGTGATGTGGTCGAGGCGGGCCTCCAGGTCGAAGGTCGCGATCAGGGTGCGGTGCGCGGTGCCGTCGGCGGGCACGGCCACCGACTTGAGCGGGGTGTACGTCGCCGCGACCGGCCCCTCCTCCACCGCCGCGCTGGTCTCCCGCACCGCGGCCCGCGCCTTGGGCGCCATGGCCTGCATCGGCGGGCCGCCCGGGGCGGGGGCGGGCATCGCCGCGGCGGGCATCGGCGCCCCGGCCATCGTCATGCCGTACAGCTGCGGGGGCGCCGGGTGGAACACGTCGACGAACCACGGGTCGAGCTCGGGCACGGTCAGCGCGCCCGCCGGGCGGGCGGTGGACAGGCGCAGCCGGCACTCGGGCCAGTCCTCCCCGGTCCGCTGGGTGATCATGCCGTGCCAGGTGAGGGCGAGCCGGTCACCGGCCAGGCGCAGGTCGTACCCACTGGTCCAGCTCGCGCCCGGGACCAGGTAGGTCAGCTCGAGCTCGACCTCGCCGCCGCCCTCGTCGACCTCCAGCAGGATCTCGGCCAGCAGGCGGTCGGGGCGGGCGCTGCCGCGCAGGTCCATCAGCCGCCGCTCGACGGCCTCGCGCCGCTTGTGCAGCTCGGTGCGCTCCTGCTCGCGCAGGCGGCGGTCGCGGTGCAGCGCGGTGAGCTGCTCGTCCAGGCCGTCGGCGAACCGGGCCGCCGCGGCGACCTCGCCGGTGGCCAGGTTGCCCGCACCGCGCATCGCGAGCCGGGCCAGGAACCGCTCCCGGGACACGGCCACGGTGTCGGCGTCGAGCAGCTCGGCGACGCGCGCCTCGATCTCGCGCAGCTGCGCCTCCAGCGCCGACACGGTGGCGTCGTCGCTGGCCGCTTCGCGGCGGGTGATCACGTTGACGCCGGCGACGGCGGCCGGGCCGTGCCCGGAGACCCGGACGGAGTCGCGCAGCAGGCCCAGCGGCAGCGGTCCACAGGGGACCCGGTGCTCACCCGCGGGCAGGGTCACCGTGCCCCGGCGGGTGACCCGGGCGCGGTCGGGGAAGACCGTGACGGCCACGATCGGGGCGTCGAGGGATTCGAGGCTCATAAGCTGAGGCTACCGAAACGTGACCAGCGCTCGCGGCGCAAACAGGACCGTGCGGCGCACCGGGGCCGCAACCGGGCCGGGGCGGCCGCGCGGCTGGTGCCGCGCGACCGCCCCGGTTTCAGGCAGTGCGGTGGTTCAGGAGCAGGCGGCGCCGTTCAGGGTGAACAGGGCCGGGTTCGGGTTCGCCCCGGTGGCGGGGTTGCCGACGAAACCGAAGGTCACCGTCTGGCCGGGCGCGATGACCTTGTTGTACGCCAGGTTGCTCGCGCTGACCTGGGCACCGGACTGGGCGAACCCGGCGTCCCAGCTGCTCTTGATCGACTGGCCGCCCAGGAACGACCAGCGCAGCGTCCACCCGTTGACCGAGGTGGTGCCGGTGTTCTTGAGGGTCACCTGGGCGTTGAAGCCGTCACCCCACTGCGTGTACTTGGTGTAGGTCACCTTGCACTTGGCGGCGGCGGGGGCGGCACCGTCGCCCTGACCGGCCAGGAACGAGGCGATCCAGGCCAGCGGGGCGTTCCAGTTGATCGTCAGCTCGTTGGTCGACCACGAGTCGATCGAGTCGATGTAGCAGAACTGGCCCGTGCAGCCGGCCAGCTTCTGCTGCGCGACCGGGTCCTGGATGGACGAGTTCGGGCCACCCGACAGCGTGCCCTTGGGCGGGTTGGGCAGGTCCGGGTTGAGCGAGTGGGCGTACCAGCGGCTGTGCTGGTTGCGCGAGTTCACCTCGCCGTAGCCGGTGACATAGGACATGTTCAGGGCGTTGCGGCCCATGATGTAGTCCATGCCCCGGGCGACGCCCTCGGCGTACTTGCGCTGGCCGCTGATGTCGTACGCGGCCGCCAGCACGATCATGTTGTTCACGATCCCGCTGTTGGAGCCCCAGTCGTAGGAGTTGTTCGCCGGGGCGTACGGCACGCCGTACGGGTGGGCGACGCCGTCGGCCAGGTACTTGTCCGCGCCCGCCACGACCGAGGCGCGCACGGCGGCCCGGTTCGGCAGGGCGCTGGGCAGGGTGGCCAGGTCGATGCGGCCGAGAGCCGCCACGCCCTGCCAGCCGAAGCCGCCCGCCGACCAGATGTCGGACGTGTGCAGCGGCGAGGCGGTCACCGCGTCGCGGTACTGGTTCTCACCGGTGGTCAGGAACAGCTCCGCCGCTGCCCAGTAGAACTCGTCGGTGACGTTGACGTCGTCGTACGTGCCGCCGCCGGTGCCGTCGGAGGTGCTCGCGTAGATCGCCGGGTGGGCCAGCGCCGCCGCGTAGGCGGTCCGGGCCGCGGCCAGGCTGCGGGCGGCGAAGGCCGGGTCGTACGAGGCGTAGACGCGAGCGGCCTGCGCGGCCGTGGCGGCCAGGTTCAGCGTCGCCGCCGTCGACGGCGGGTGCAGCTCGCGCAGCTTGTCGTCGCGGTCGGGCAGCAGCGGCAGGCCGGTCCACTCACTGTCGTGGATCTTGTGGTGGGCCATGCCGGCCAGCGGGTTGCCCGCCGGCACCTGCATCTTGAGCAGGAACTCCATCTCCCAGCGGGCCTCGTCCAGGATGTCCGGGACGCCGTTGCCGCTCTCGGGCGTGTTCAGCTGCCCGTCGGTGAACGGCGCCTGGCCGCTCGCGGCGTACTTGCCCCGCTCGAACTCGTTGAGCAGCTGGAACACCGAGATGCCGCCGTTGACCACGTACTTGCCGTGGTCTCCCGCGTCGTACCAGCCGCCGGAGACGTCCAGGCGGTAGTCGCAGACGCCCGGCTGGCAGGGCACCGACACGTCACCGGTGTTCGGCGCCACGCCGACGTGCCCGGCCGCGCGGCCGTAGCCGGGGCGCAGCGCGTCGGAGATGGCGATGCCGGAGCGCTGCGGGTAGAAGAACTTCAGCGCGTCGTCGCGCAGCCCGGCGTAGAGGTCGCCGGCCAGGTCGAACGGGCGGCTGGTCTCACCGTCGGCGACCAGGGTGTAGCCGGTGCCGGCCACCGCGTACGAGCTGAAGTCGATCGACTGCACGTTCTGCCCCGAGCTGGCGTCCACCCCGCGCGGGGTGGTGCTGCCGGAGGCCACGACCGTGCCGCCGCTGTTCTTGAGCTGCCACGGCAGCGCCCCGGTGGCCTCGGTGACCACGGTGGCGCCCTTCGGGCCCTTGGTCAGGTAGCCCACCTGGTTGACCCGCACGCGCGGACCCGTGTCGGGCTGGTACACCTCGGGCGCGGCGCCGCCCTTGAGGGAGATGTCGTCCAGGCAGATCCGCCAGGGGGAGGCACTGCCACCGATCTGAAACGCCACCTGCGCGTTCGGTAGGGAGACGGGCGCGGTGAAGGTGTACGAGTAGACGGTGGCAGTGCCCGTCATCAGCGGATTCGCGGCCAGGAACTGGGTCCACGGATCCACCGGCAGCTGGATGAGCGCCTTGCCGACCTTGTCGGGGGTCGCGCTCGCCTTGAAGCTGTACTGATAGGTCTCACCGGCCACCAGCGGGACGTTGTCCTGCCCGATGATGACGTCCCACGGGTTCACGGTGCCGCCGGGGATGTCGGCGCAGAGCTGGCCGCCGCTGGAGTCGAGCGCGATGTTGCTGGTACCCCACCACGGGGCGTGCCCCGAGTCGAAGGTGCCGTTGACGATCTGCTCGGGCGGGTCGGCTGACGCACCGGCCGCGGTGAGGCTCGTGGCGACGAGCCCGGCCACCGCCGCGATGGCGATCAGAACGGGTTTGCGCACTGAGGTTCCTTTCGATGAAGCGATCGGGTGGTGCATCGAAAGAGGCACGGAATGCCGGTCCACCTGCGCTTTCACGCATGAGCAGGGTGGGAGCGCTCCCATTCGTGCGTATGAATTATTGCCGCCGCGTTTCGGCAGTGTCAATCGCCCGCCCGGCCGGGCACCCGGGAACCCGCCCGCCCACCCACCGACCCACCGGCTACTTACCCGGTTGCCCGGCAACCGGCCGTCTGCCCCGCCTCTTTCGCCCCACTGCGGGCAAGTCACCGGCCTGTCCGGGGCCACCCGCGATCACCGCGACGGCCGGTCAACCCGCGAGGAAGGAGAAGCGCACCTGCCGGGTCGGGTTGTCGCCATTGGTGTCGACCAGGCAGATCGACTGCCAGGTGCCCAGCATGATGCGGCCGCCGAGCACCGGCAGCGTCGCGTACGGCGCCACGAAGGCGGGCAGCACGTGGTCGCGCCCGTGGCCGGCGGAGCCGTGCCGGTGCCGCCAGCGGTCGTCGGCGGGCAGCACGTGCTCCAACGCCGTGAGCAGGTCGTCGTCACTGCCCGCCCCGGTCTCGATGATCGCGACCCCGGCCGTCGCGTGCGGCACGAACACATGCAGGAGCCCGTCGCCCCGGTCGGCGGTGAAAGTTTCAGCCTGGGCGGTCAGATCCACCACGCTCGGACGAGACCCGGTACGCACGGTGATCACGATGCTCTCCATGCGCACCACCGTAAACGCCCCCAGACCCCGATCAACCCCTCCCCTCCGCCCAAAGATCACCACCCCCGGCCACTACCTCCGCCCCAGCCCCCGCCAACCGCCCCAAGAACGCGATCACCGCCGGCAACAGCACCCAAGATCGCCACCCCAGGACAGAAGGCGCAAGACCACAGCGCCGGGTCAGGAGATGAGGTCTGAGCGCACGGAGTGACCGCAGGGCGCGATCGTGAAGGGCCACGGCGCCAGATGAGGTCTGAGCGCACGGAGTGACCGCAGGGCGCGATCGTGAAGGGCCACGGCGCCGCCCGACCCCGCACGCGCCTGGCCGACCTGACCGGTCGCCAATGCGACCTCCCCGACAATGCGACCGCACGACGCGATCACATCCGGCAGCCCGGCCGAAGATCACGCGTTCCGGTCAGAAGTGGGCTTGAGAGCGCGCGCAATGACCGCAGGTGGCGATCGACGGCGGGAAACGCGCCGTCGATCGCCACCTGCGGTCAGAAAACGCCGAGCCGAAGGCACCGGGCCAGGGGCTTCAGTCGCCCCCGCCGCCGTCCCCACCCCCGTCGCCGCCGGAGCCGCCGGAGTCCCCGCCGTCGGAGTCGCCGTCCGAGTCGTCATCGTCGTAGTCGTCGTCGTGGTCGTGGTGGCTGCCGCCGTGACCGCCGCGGCGGCGCCGCCGGCGACGGGCGAACAGCAGGGTCAGCCCGACCAGCGCGATGATCGGTGCGGCGATGCCCGCGACCTGCGCCGGGCCGGACGGGGCCAGGAAGGCGTAGCCGTCCATCCCGGGGATGACGTGCGCCGGGGTCGGCGAGTCGATGCGCTGCTCGACGTTCGCGCCGACGAGCCGCCCCTGGTGGCGCTGGTTGTCGTGCGACCAGGTGGCCTCGCAGTAGCGGTGGATGCCGGCGAACGGCGGCTTGCCGAGCGGTGCGGAGCAGCCGCGCCCGACGATGGACAGCGCGGTGACCGGATCACCGCCCACCTCGGCCACCAGCGGGAAGGTCGTGTTGACCACGAGCAGGCAGCCCCAGAGGAACAGGAGCAGGCCGAGGAGTCTTCGCATGCGCGGCACGTTAATCGATCAGATCCGCTGGCTTGCTGAACCCGTCGCCCATCCGACCCAAAAGTTACTGGTCAGTATGCGTGTCGCGGATCGCACCGAGCAGCGGTACGCGTGACGAATGCCCCGCCGAAGGGGCAGGATGGGGCGAACAGACAACTTCTGTTGGCAAGACCGACTATCACTACAACTACGAGGGAACGCCTGTGGCCACCGAACGCAAGCGCCCGGTGATCAGCGACGGCCTGCCGAGCCAGCTCCCGGATATCGACCCCGAGGAGACGGCGGAGTGGGTTGAGTCGCTCGACGGAGTGATCGACGAACGCGGCGCCAAACGCGCCCGCTACGTCATGTTGCGGCTGTTGGAGCGTGCCCGTGAACGCCAGGTCGGCGTTCCGCCACTGACCACCACTGACTACATCAACACCATTCCCAGCGAGCGCGAGCCCTGGTTCCCGGGCGACGAGAACGTCGAGCGCCGGCTCCGCGCGTACATCCGCTGGAACGCCGCGATGACCGTGCACCGCGCCCAGCGCCCCGGCATCGGCGTCGGCGGCCACATCTCGACCTTCGCCTCGTCGGCGTCGCTGTACGAGGTCGGCTTCAACCACTTCTTCCGGGGCAAGAACCACCCCGGCGGCGGCGACCACATCTTCTACCAGGGGCACGCGTCCCCGGGTATGTACGGGCGCGCCTACCTCGAGGGCCGGCTGTCCGAGCACCAGCTCGACGGGTTCCGCCAGGAGCTGTCGCACCCGGGCGGCGGCCTGCCGTCGTACCCGCACCCGCGCCTGATGCCGGACTTCTGGGAGTTCCCGACGGTGTCCATGGGCCTGGGCGGCCTGAACGCGATCTACCAGGCGCGGTTCAACCGCTACCTGCACCACCGCGGCATCAAGGACACCTCCGACCAGCGAGTATGGTCGTTCCTCGGCGACGGCGAGATGGACGAGCCGGAGACCCTGGGCGCGATCGGCCTGGCCGCGCGCGAGGAGCTGGACAACCTCACCTTCGTCATCAACTGCAACCTGCAGCGGCTCGACGGCCCGGTGCGCGGCAACGGCAAGGTCATGCAGGAGCTGGAGGCGTTCTTCCGGGGCGCCGGCTGGAACGTCATCAAGGTCGTCTGGGGCCGCGAGTGGGACCCGCTGCTGGCCGCCGACACCGACGGCGCGCTGGTCAACCTGATGAACACCACGCCCGACGGCGACTACCAGACCTACAAGGCGGAGTCCGGGGCGTACGTGCGCGAGCACTTCTTCGGGCGCGACCCGCGCACCCGCAAGATGGTCGAGCACATGTCCGACGACGAGATCTGGGGTCTCAAGCGCGGCGGGCACGACTACCGCAAGCTGTACGCGGCGTACAAGGCGGCGACCGAGCACACCGGCCAGCCGACCGTGATCCTCGCCAAGACCATCAAGGGCTGGACGCTGGGCTCGCACTTCGAGGGCCGCAACGCCACGCACCAGATGAAGAAGCTGACGCTGGACGACCTGAAGACGTTCCGCGACCGCCTCTACCTGGACATCCCGGACTCGGTCCTGGAGGCCAACCCGTACGAGCCGCCGTACTACAAGCCGGACGCCAAGAGCGACGAGATGGCGTACCTGCTGGAGCGCCGGGCGGCGCTGGGCGGCTCGCTGCCGTCGCGCAACACCAAGTACACGGCGCTGCAGCTGCCCGAGCACAAGGTGTACGCGGACCTGAAGAAGGGCTCCGGCAAGCAGAAGATCGCCACCACGATGGCGTTCGTCCGCCTGTTCAAGGACCTGATGAAGGACAAGCAGATCGGCCACCGCTGGGTGCCGATCATCCCGGACGAGGCGCGCACGTTCGGCATGGACTCGCTGTTCCCGACCGCGAAGATCTACTCGCCGCACGGCCAGCAGTACACCGCCGTGGACCGCGAGCTGTTCCTCTCCTACAAGGAGTCGACGGCCGGGCAGATCCTGCACGAGGGCATCAACGAGGCCGGCTCGGTCGCGTCGTTCACCGCGGTGGGCAGCTCGTACAGCACCCACGGCGAGCCGATGATCCCGGTCTACATCTTCTACTCGATGTTCGGCTGGCAGCGGACCGCCGACGGCCTGTGGGCCGCGGCCGACCAGATGACGCGCGGCTTCCTGCTGGGCGCCACCGCCGGCCGCACCACGCTGAACGGTGAGGGCCTGCAGCACGAGGACGGCCACTCGCACCTGATCGCGGCGACGAACCCGGCCGCGGTCGCGTACGACCCGGCGTTCGGCTTCGAGATCTCGCACATCGTCGAGGACGCCCTGCGCCGCATGTACGGCGAGTCGCCGGAGGACGTCTTCTACTACCTCACGGTGTACAACGAGCCGTATGTGCACCCGGCCCAGCCGGAGGGCATCGACGTGCAGGGTCTGCTCAAGGGCCTGTACCGGTACTCGTCCGGCCCGGCCGAGGGTCCGAAGGCGCAGATCATGGCGTCGGGCGTGGGCATGCAGTGGGCGATCAAGGCCCAGCAGCTGCTCGCCGAGGACTGGGGCGTGTCGGCCGACGTCTGGTCGGCGACGAGCTGGACCGAGCTGCGCCGCGACGCGGTCGAGGCGGAGCAGTTCAACCTGCTGCACCCGGACCAGCCGACGAAGGTGCCGTACGTGACCCGGGCGCTGGAAGGCGCACCGGGCCCGAAGGTGGCCGTCTCCGACTGGATGCGGGCCGTCCCGGACCTGATCTCGCGCTGGGTGCCCGGCGACTACACGTCGCTCGGCACGGACGGCTTCGGCATGTCCGACACCCGCTCGGCGCTGCGCCGCCACTTCAACGTGGACGCGGAGTCGGTCGTGGTGGCGGTGCTGTCGCAGCTGGCCCGCGCCGGTGAGGTGCCGGCCTCGGCGCCCGCCGAGGCGTTCCGCAAGTACGCGATCGACGACGTGAACGCGGCTCCGGCCGGCGAGACCGGCGGCGACTCCTAAGCAGTACCTGTCGCGGGGTCACGCCGTATGTGGTGTAGCTACACCACATACGGCGTGACCCCGCGCTGTATGTGCCGCTCGTAGCCGCCGCTGGGGTTCTGCTCCCGGACCTGCCGGCTGCTGCACCTGGGCTGGTGCGTCAGTCGGCCTCGACCAGGGGTTCGACGAGGGGTTCGACCAGGAACTGGTGGGCGGCGAGCTCGCGGTAGAGCGGGCTGGTCGCCAGCAGTTCGTCGTGGCGGCCGGTCGCGACGACGCGGCCGTGTTCGAGCACCACGATCTGGTCGGCGTCGACGACCGTGGACAGCCGGTGCGCCACGATCAGCAGCGTGCGCCCGCTGGCGACGGTGTCGATCGCGGCGCGCAGCGCTGCCTCGTTGCGCGCGTCGAGGTTGCTGGTCGGCTCGTCGAGCAGCAGGATCGGCGGCTTGGCCAGCAGCGTACGGGCGATGGCCAGGCGCTGGCGCTCGCCGCCCGACAGCAGCACCCCGCCCTCGCCGACCTGGGCGTCCAGCCCGAGCGGGGTGCGCCCGGCCAGTTCGCCGAGGTTGACCGCGGCCAGCACCTCGCGCATCTGCTCGTCGGTGGCGTCGGGGGTGGCCAGGCACAGGTTGTCGCGCAGGGTTCCGGCGAGCACCGGCGACTCCTGCTCGACGTAGCCGAGCCTGGCGCGCAGGGTGTCGTGGTCGAGGTCGCGGATGTCGGTGCCGCCTACCCGGATGCTGCCGGAGCTGACCTCGTAGAAGCGCTCGACCAGCGACAGCAGGGTGGACTTGCCCGCGCCGGACGGCCCGACCAGCGCGGTGCGGGTCCCGGCGGGGGCGCGGAAGCTCACCTCGTGCAGCACTGGCGCGGGTTCGGTGCCCTCCTGCGCGGCGTACGCGAAGCCGACCTGGTCGAATTCGATCGCGGGCGCGTCGGCCGCGGCGGCGCGGCGCGGCTCGGGCACGACCGGCGCCTGCTCGCTCTCCAGCGGGATGACCAGCACCTCCTCCATCCGCTGCAGCGCCCCGAGCCCGGCCTGCAGCTGCGTGTACGCGTTGAGCGCCTGCCCCAGCGGCATGACCAGGAAGAACACGAACAGCACGAACGCCACCAGGTCGCCGACGCTGATGGTCCCGTTGGCCACCCGTGCCCCGCCGACGCCCAGAACCAGCAGGAACGAGCCCTGGACGGTGGTCACCATGGCGGGCTCGACGATCGCCTGCAGCCGCGCGATCCGGATGCCCGCGCGGAACGCCTGCTCGGCGCTGCCGGTGACGGTGGCGGTCTCGCGGACCTCGGCCCGGCTGGCCCGGATGGTGCGCGCGGCGGTGATCGAGCGCTCGACGGCGGCGGTCATGTCGCCGATGCGCTCCTGGGCCTGCCGGGACATGCCGCGCACCTTGCGGGCGAAGAAGATGCCGCCCGACAGGCCGATGACCAGGCCGACCAGGGTCACCCCGAACAGCACCGGGTCCAGCACGACCATCGCGGTGGCCGCGCCGACCACCATGATCGCGCCGGTGACCGTCTCGAACAGGCCGGAGGTGACCACGGCGCGCAGCAGGGTGGTGTCGGCGCCGACGCGGGAGAGCAGGTCGCCGGTGCGGCGGCTGTCGTACTCGGCGATGGGCAGGCGGAGCAGGTGGGCGGCCAGGCGGCGGCGGGCGGTCAGCACCAGGCCCTCGGCGGTGCGCTGCAGCAGGTAGTGCCGCAGTCCGTTGATCGAGGCGGCGCCGACGAGCAGTCCGACCAGCCCGAGCACGCTGGCCGAGACCGGGGTGCCGTGCTGCAGCCCGTCGATGACGTCGCGGGTCAGCACCGGCTGGGCCAGCGTGCCGAGGGTGGTGATCAGGGACAGGCCCGCCACCAGC
The DNA here is from genome assembly GCF_029948125.1 of Catellatospora sp. KI3. GTDB lineage: Bacteria > Actinomycetota > Actinomycetes > Mycobacteriales > Micromonosporaceae > Catellatospora. The sequence goes on along the minus strand of NZ_JASAMB010000028.1, from coordinate 10,879 downwards.
AGCAGCGAGGAGCGATGGGTGCGCAGGTAGGGCCAGAGGGTGCGCAGGCCGACCTTGGGCGCGCTGGGGGGATCCGCCGACATGTGCCGACTCTACCTGCCGACCGGTAAGCACGGCCGCCACCGCGGTGCCGGCGCGAGCGGCAGGCGTTTACCCTTTCCGGCATGCGCAGCGCGTTGATCGTCCGCGGCGGGGCCGGGTTCCACGACCCCGTCGGCACCACCGACAGCTTCCTGCCGTTCCTCGAGGAGCAGGGCGTCGCGGTCACGATCGCGGAGGACCTGGCCGTGTACGACGACCGCGACCGGCTGCACGCCACCGACCTGGTGATCAACTGCTGGACCTCCGGCGGCGACGAGTTCACCCCCGAGCGGGCGGCCAACCTCGACGACGCGGTACGGGCGGGCACCGGGCTGGCCGGGTGGCACGGCGGCATCGTCGCCGCGTTCACCGAGCGCCGCTACCAGTGGCTGACCGGCGCCTGGTTCGTGTGCCACCCGGGCGACTTCGTCCGGCACACGCTCACGGTGCTGCCGGAGCACGCCGACCACCCGATCACGGCCGGGATCGACCGGGTCGAACTCGACACCGAGCGCTACTGGCTGCTGGCCGACCCGCTCAACGACGTGCTGGCCACGATCACCTTCCCGGTCGAGGAGGGCGAGCCCTGGCAGGAGCCGGTGACCCACCCGGCGGTCTGGACGCGCCGGTGGGGCGCCGGACGGATCTTCGTCTCCACCGTCGGGCACCACCTGCCCGATCTGGACGTGCCGCAGATCCGTACCCTCACCGAGCGCGGCATGCTCTGGGCCGCCCGGCATTGACAGCACCCCACCGGGTGATCAAACTGCCTCGTGCCCTCCGCCAAGACCGACACCGCGACCCCCGTGCTGTGCCCGAAGTGCCAGTCACGCCTGGTCAGCGAGAACGAGGCGACGCCCTGGTGCGCCCGCTGCGAGTGGAACCTCGACCACTTCCCCGCCCCGCAGGGGCTCAACTGGGTGCTCCGGTGGCTGTACGTACGGGAGCGCCGCCTGGGGTTCACCTCGGGCACCGGACTCGTCCGCGAACTCGCCACCGGGCGGGCCCGGCCGACGCTGCGGCTCGGCACGGCCGTGCTGGTCGCCGTCTCGGCGGTGCTGCTCCTGCTGCCGCTCGCGCTGCTGGCGGGCGGGGTGTGGCTGATCGCCGCCAGCGGCGGGTTCGGCACCCAGATCATCCTCGGGCTGCTGCTGATCGCGGCCGCGTACTGGCTGCGCCCGCGCGTCGACCGCCTCAAGGACCTCAAGCACGACACCTATCCGCTGTCCGCCGAGAGGCAGCCCGAACTGTTCGCGCTGATCGCCCGGACCGCCGCGGCGGTCGGCGCGCCGATGCCCGACCATGTCGCGCTGAGCGACGAGTGGAACGCCTGGGTGGCCCGCGCCGGGGTACGCGGGCACCGGGTGCTCGTGCTGGGCATACCGGCGCTGGTCGCGCTCAGTCCGCAGCAGACGGTCGCGCTGCTGGCGCATGAACTGGGCCACCTCGGCAACGCCGACCCCCGGCGGCGGCTGCTGACCCGGCCGGCGTGCACGATGTTCGCCGTCCTCGCCCGCGCCCTGCGCCCGCCCCGCAAGGATGCCTGGGAGCTGCGGGTCGGCGGGATCCTGGCAGTGGTGCTGGCCGCCTGGCAGGTGCTGGGCGGGGCGCTGTGCCGGGTGCTGTACAGCGCGCACATCGGCATGAACCTGCTGGCCGAACGCACGCACCGGCGGGCCGAGGCGCTGGCCGACCTCGGTGCCGCGGGGGCCGCGGGCACCGCGGCGACGCTGGAACTCGTCGCGGACATGGCCATGTGGCCGGTCATCGCGCCGGTCGTGGACGGCCGGACGGCGCCGGGCGCGGCGCAGGCGCGGTGGCGGGAAGGGCTGGCGCAGGCCCGCGAGCGCAACGCCGAGCGGGCGCCGCGCCTGCTCCAGCTGTCCAACCGCACCGATGCCTCGCTGTTCAGCAGCCACCCCGCCCCGGGGCGGCGGCACGACCTGCTCAAGGCGGCCCCGTTCCAGCAGGCCGCGGTGGTGGTGACGCCCGAGCAGGCGCTGCGGCTGGACGCCGAGCTGAACCCGTACGTCGAGGCGCTGCGCGGGGAACTGGCCAAGCGGCAGCGCGACTTCGAGCTACTGTGAGCCGCATGCGTCTGATCAAGTACACCCACGCCTGTGTCCGGATCGAGCACGACGGCCAGGTGCTGGTGATCGACCCGGGCACCTGGAGCGAGGACGAGGCGTTCGCGGGCGCCGGCGCGGTGCTCGTCACCCACGAGCACGCCGATCACATCGACGTGGACCGGATCGCCGCCGCGGCGGCCGCCGATCCGCAGCTGCGCGTCTACGCCCCGGACCCGGTGGCGGCCCAGCTCGCCGAGCGCGGCGCGGCGGTGGTCACGGTCGCGGTCGGGGACACGGTCACCGCCGCCGGGCTGCCGGTGGAGGTCGTCGGCGGCCTGCACGCCGAGATCTACGAGGGCCTGCCGGGCTGCGCGAACGTCGGGTTCGTGGTCGCGGGCGACGTCTACCACCCGGGCGACTCGTTCTTCGTACCGTCCCAGCAGGTCCGCACGCTGCTGCTGCCGACCTCCGGGCCGTGGTTCACCATGGCCGGGGCGCTGGACTTCGTCCGGGCGGTCAAGCCGCAGCGGGCCTACTCCATCCACGACGCCATGCTCAGCGAGCGCGGCCTGGGCAACGTCGACCGCTGGGTGGAGTGGAAGGGCGACACGGAGTACGCCCGCATCGACCTGGGCGCCTCGGTCACCCTGGCCTGACCCAGTCCCCGCCGCACGCACGAGTGCCCGGCCACCCCGAAGACCATCGGAGTTGCCGGGCACTCGTGCGTATCATGGCCGCTCTTTCCCCTTATCGCCGGGCAACTTGAGCGATCTTGGACGGGTCAGGCGGTGACCTTGGGGTGGGCGGCGGCCGGGTCGCGGCGCTGCTGGGTGAGTTCCATCCGGCCCTGGGCGCCGGTCAGCTCCCAGGGCGCCTGGAACGGGAAGTACGCCGCCATGAAGTCCTTCACCATCCGCGCCTGCTCGTCGAGGTCGTCGAGCTCGGAGTTGGTGTCGTTGAGGCAGAACACGTCGGTGTTGCGCTGGCGTACCAGCCGGGCCAGCATCACCGGCGCGACCAGACCGCCCAGGTCGATGTAGACGTGGGAGATGCCGGCGGGCACCGAGCGGCCGGTGCTGTGCGCCCAGTAGTGCGCCAGCGACGACGGGATGGACAGGTCGCCGCGGTCGCGGAACTGGTGCGAGGCGGTCGCGTGCGACTCCTCGCGCAGCTCGGTCTCGATCTCCTCCAGCACGCTGCGCAGCAGCGGGTACGGCACGTGCCGCATCTTCTGGTAGACCTGGGTGCCGAACCGCGCCTGGATCAGCCGCCGGTTGTTCTTGGCCGCCACGTCCACCGGGTGGTCGGCCGGGGCGGGCGGGTTCAGGTCGACCAGCGAGCTGGACGGGAAGAACTTGGCCACCCCGTTGGCGAAGAAGAACTGGCCGGGCAGCACCGGGCGGCCCAGGATCATGTCGTCGTTGAAGTACAGGAAGTGCTCGGACAGGCCGGGCACCCGGTGCAGCCGCGACTCGATGGCGTGCGAGTTGAACGTGGGCAGCACGCCCACGTCGCCGAAGATCTCCCGGTGGGTGACCAGGGTGACCCGCGGTGAGGACAGGTCGAGCCAGCTCGGCACCTGATCGTCGGTGACCAGGTAGATGTGGTTCACCCAGGGCGCGAAGGCGTGCAGTGAGCGCATCGAGTACAGCAGCTCGTCGCGCGAGGTGAAGCGCGAGGCGTTGGTGGCCAGCCCGTTGAACGAGTCGTCGGCGCCCATCGCCTTGGCCTTGCGGGCCTGCCAGGCCGGGTCGTCGCCGTCGACCCAGGTGTAGACGACGTCGATCGGGAACCGCACGTCGTTGGGGCCGGGCTCGGCGTAGACGGCGCGGCTGCGGAAGCGCGGCTCGGCCGAGGCGGGCATGAACTGCGACAGGCGCTGCGCGGGTACGTGCTCGACCGGGGTGTCGACGCTGACGACGGTGCCGACCCGGTGCGGACGCGGCCCGACCAGGCGCGGGGCGTCCCACCCCGCCACCTTCACGGTGTCCCAGAACTCGATCTCGCACGCGTACGCCCCGTCGAGCAGCGCGTTGCCCTCCGGGCTGGTGACGGCCTGGTAGACCTGCACCACCCGGCACCGCTGCGGGCTGATGCGGCGGCCCTCGCCGTCCATGGTGCGCACCACCATGCCGGGTGCGGCGGGCTGGCCGCGCAGCAGGCGCAGCACGGCGGGCCGGTGTTCGACGCCGACCGCGACCGCGCTGCAGCGCGGGTCGATGTGCGGCACGCAGAAGTAGTCCAGCCCGGCGTCCTCGAGCAGGCCGAGCACGATCTGCAGGTTGCCGTGCCAGGCCGTCGCCGGGGAGGCGCCGGCGATCGCCACGGCGGACACCCCGTGACTGCGCGCCCGGCTCCGTCCGACGCCGCCGACCAGCAGCTTCGCGATGCGGACCCGCTGGCGCAGCGGCAGACGGCACGCCGCGGCTTTGAGCGCGGGGCGGGGCAGGAGGCGTTTGACAATCTGCTTCACAACGACCCAACATAAACGATAAGGCACTAAAGCTAGCGTATCGCCACAATAAGAACTTTTCATGTTCACGCGCTCGATGAGGGCGCATCTGCACAGGAGACAACGCGTGACCCGCCTATCCGTGCACGCCCCCGACCGGCTGACACGCAGCCTGCCGGTCACGGCCCCCGCGCTCGTCACCCTCGTCGCCGTCCTGCTCGGCCACGACCGGCGGGCGCTGTGGCGCGACGAGTACGCCACCTGGTACGCGGCGACCCTGTCCCCCGCCGACCTCAAGCACCTGCTGTCCAACGTAGATGCCGTCTTCGCGCCGTTCTACCTGTTCACCCGCGCGTGGATCACCCTGTTCGGGGACAGCCTGACCAGCCTGCGGCTGCCCTCGGCGCTCGCGATGGCGGTCACCGCGGGCCTGCTCGGGGCGCTCGGGCGGCGGCTGTTCTCACCCGGCACCGGCCTGGTCGCGGGCCTGCTGTTCGCGGTGCTGCCGTCGGTGTCGCGCTACGGCGAGGAGGCCCGGCCGTACGCGTTCGCGCTGGCCGCCACCGCCGGGGCCACCCTGCTGCTGCTGCGCGCCCTGGAGCGGCCCGACCTGGTGCGCCGCTGGGTGCCGTACGCGCTGACGGTGACCCTCATCGGCTGGTCGCACCTGGTCGCGCTGACGGTGCTCGGCGCCCACGCGCTCGCGGTCCTGGCCACCGCCGCCCCGCGCCTGACCGCCCTGCGCCGCTGGACCGCCGCCGCCGTCTGCGGCGGCCTGCCGGTGGTGCCGCTGCTGCTGCTCGGCCGGGGCCAGTCGCGGCAGATCGGCTGGATCGAGACGCGGGAGGAGTCGATCCGCTCGTTCGTCACCGCCGTGTTCGGCTCGCTGACCGTCGGCCTGCTGGTGCTGGCGCTGGGCGTGCTCGCGATCCGGCTGGCCGACCCGCGCCGCCGCCTGCTGCTGGCCTGGGCGCTGCTGCCCCCGGCGCTGGTGCTGGCGGCCACGCCCCTGGTGAACCTGATGCTGTCGCGGTACCTGCTGTTCACGCTGCCCGCGTGGGTGCTGCTGGCCGCCGTCACGCTGCGGCGGGGCGCGGCGCTGGGCGTGACCGCGTTCGTCGCCGCCGCCAGGGGCCGGTTCGCGCCGGTCACCCCGCGCAGCGGCCGTTCCTGGGCCGTGGTCGCGGCGGGCCTGGCCGTCCTGGGCGCGCTGGCGCTGCCGGGCCAGGTCGACGCGCGTACGCTGCCCGCCGGCAACCAGCCCGACCTGCGCACCGCCGCACAGATCATCAAGGCGCGGCTGGAGCCCGGCGACGCCATCGCCTACGGCGGCACCACGCACGGCGGGCCTCGCGTCTTCCGGCGCGGCATGGCGTTCGAACTGCGCGACGTGACCGCGCCCAAGGACGTGTTCGTCAGCGTCCCGTCCCAGGCCACCGGCACCTTCAACGCGGTCGAGTGCGCCGACCCGGCGGCCTGCGCGCGGGGCGTCAAGCGGCTGTGGCTGGTCACCTCGGCCCCGGACGGCAACCTGTACGGCTGGCTGCCGGCCACCCGCGCCGAGCTGCTGCGCACCGAGTTCACCGCGCGGTTCGAGCAGCGCATCCAAGGCGTGGCCGTGGTGCTGCTGGAGCGCTCCGGCCAGCCCCTGCCGCAGGTCCCGGCCGGGGCCGAGCCCGCCGCGCTGGCGCCCCGGCCCTAGGACTCAGCGCCGCCCGGCAGCTCGCGACCGCGCGCCGATAACCTCGTGGCGGGGTGACGGGGGTCGCGCCGTACCCTGGAGTCCGTGACGGTACGTGTGCGATTCGCCCCATCTCCCACCGGCATGTTCCATGTCGGCGGCGCCCGGTCAGCCCTGCAGAACGCGGTCTACGCCAAGCAGCACGGCGGCGTGTTCGTGCTGCGCATCGAGGACACCGATGCCGCGCGCAACCGCCCCGAGTGGACCGAGGGCATCCTCTCGGCGCTGGAGTGGATCGGCATCGCCCGCGACACCTACGAGGGGCCGCTGTTCCAGTCGTCGTACCACGCCGAGCACGCCAAGGCCGCCCAGCAGCTGTTCGACGCGGGCCGGGCGTACTACTGCGACTGCACCCGCGACGACGTGCAGGCCCGCACCGAGAACAAGTTCTCCGGGTACGACGGCTTCTGCCGCGACCGCGGCCTCACCCCGGGCGAGGGGCGCGCGCTGCGCTTCCGTACCCCCGACGAGGGTGTCACCAAGGTCGTCGACCTGATCCGCGGCGAGCCGACCTTCGAGAACAAGCTGATCGAGGACTTCGTCATCGCGCGCGGCGACGGCTCCCCGGTCTTCCTGCTGGCCAACGTGGTCGACGACGTCACCATGGGGATCACCCACGTGATCCGGGCCGAGGAGCACCTGCCCAACACGCCCAAGCAGCAGCTGCTGTGGCAGGCGCTTGGGCACGAGCCGCCGGTCTGGGCGCACGTGCCGGTCGTGGTCAACGAGAAGCGGCAGAAGCTGTCCAAGCGCCGCGACAAGGTCGCCCTGGAGATGTACCGCGACGAGGGCTACCTCGCCGCCGCCATGCGCAACTACCTGATGCTGCTGGGCTGGGCGCCCTCCGGCGACCGCGAGATCGTGCCGTGGTCGGTGGTCGAGGACGAGTTCCGCCTGGAGGAGGTCAACCCGTCCCCGGCGTTCTTCGACGAGAAGAAGCTGCGCGCGTTCAACGGCGAGTACATCCGGGCGCTGAGCGTGGCCGAGTTCGCCGAGGCGTGCACGCCGTGGCTGACCGGGCCGTTCCCGACCGAGCAGGAGCGGGCCGACCGGGGCTACGGCATCGTGGCGCCGCCGTGGGACCCGGCGAAGTACGACGCGGCCGTGTTCGCGCAGGTGGCCGAACTGGTGCAGACCCGCATCGCGGTGCTGTCCGAGGTGGTCTCCTACGTGGACTTCCTGTTCCTGGACTCCCCGCTGCTGGACGAGGCGGCCTGGGCCAAGGCGGCCAAGGACGCGGGCATCCTGCCCGACGTGACCTCGGCGCTGCGGGACCTGCCGTCCTGGGACGCCGAGTCGATCAAGAACACGCTGGTCGCCGTCGGCGAGGCGCACGGGCTCAAGCTGGGCAAGGCGCAGGCACCGGTGCGGGTCGCGGTGACCGGCCGCTCGGTGGGCCTGCCGCTGTTCGAGTCGCTGGAGGTGCTGGGCCGCGAGCGTACGCTCGCCCGCCTGGCGAAGCTGACCCCCGCGTCCTGAACCCGGACGCGAAAGGACCCGCCGGTGACCGGCGGGCCCTTTCGCGCGGGTACGGCCGGAGTCAGGCCTGACCGCGGCGCCGCTTGACCAGGTTGAGCAGCCCGCCGACGAGCAGACCCGCCACCGCCGCCCCGCCGATCCACGGCCACCACGGCTTGTCCTCGCCGCCGGCCGGCTGCGCCTGCGCCGGGCTGGGCGAGGCGGGCGCGGCGGTGCTCGGCGCGGCGCTCGGCGCCGCGGCCGACTCGGTGACCGGCGCCGGGCTCGGCTGCCCCGCGACAGTGAACGTGTACTCCCCCTTGACCAGGTGGCCGTCCTCGGAGGACACCTCGAAGGCCACCTTGTACGCGCCCCCGGCGGTGCCGGTGAACTTCGCCGAGATGGTCTTGCCGCTGATCGCGGGCGTCTCCGCCGCGCTCGCACCGTCCGGGCCGGTGACGGTGAGCTTCGCGCCGTCCTTCTTCAGCGTGGCCAGGAACTTCAGCATCACCTGGGCGGGCGGGGCGGCCACCGTCGCGTTCTTGGCCGGGGACGCCGACACCAGCGAGTTGTGCGCCCAGGCCGGCTGCGCCACCAGCGCCAGCAGGGCGGCCGCTACGGCTGCCACCAGGGCGTACGCCCAGGTGCGGGTGCGCTGGACGGGGTTGGTCACGTCGTTCTCCACTCGGTCGGGCAGGTCTGTCCGCGGTTGGTCGACGGTACCCGGCGTCTGGTTCCCGACGGGACGGACGTCACCTCGCTTACCGGCGGTCGATCGTCACTCGTGGCACATGTCACGATCACGGGCCGTCCAGAACGGAGGCACATCCGGATTTCGTGTCCTAAACGTGACTATCCATTCGGCAACTAGACGGCCCCTGCGCGAGTCTTTGACTGGTATCACCAGTCACACTGTTCTCAGTTGACGTGACCCGCCCCTCAGCGGGTACGGGTGACACGATCCGCCCTTCGGACGGATCTCAGGTGACCCCGCCCGCCCTCCGGCGGGCCGAGTCGTTGCAGCGAACGGGGCGAGCATGGGCCGGAGCATCCACCGGAAGATCGTCGCAGGGGTGTTCACCGCATTCCTGCTGCTGGTGAGCGCTCCGGCAGCGCACGCTTCGGCGCCGAGCCCGGCCCCGAAGCCGCCCAGGCCGTCGGCCAAGCCCAGCCCCTCCCCCGACCTGAAGCTCATCACGATCACCGGCGCGGGGATCACCGCCCCGCTGACCGTCAGCTCCGCCAGCGACCAGCGGGTGTTCGCACTACTGATCAGCGAGGTCGACTGGCTGGCCAGCCGCACCTCCGTGCTGAAGGCGCCCGCCGCCGACAAGCTCGGCCCCAAGTACACCGTGGTCACCACGGTCAACGGCGCGGCCAAGCAGACCTACGACCTGTACCCCGCCGCGGCGGGCGGCCCGCGCGTCTTCCGGCCCCAGGCCCAGCCCGACAAGCGCAAGGTCACCGCCGCCTGGTTCTACGGCCGCCTCAGCATGCCGTCGAGCCTGCGCGCCGTCGGCGTCGTGCTCGGCACCCCCGGCCCGAACGAGGGCGGGGGCGGCGGCGGCACCGTCGAGACCCCGCAGGCAGAACCCGACATCGAGGCGATGGTCGGCGACTGGCAGAAGTTCGTCGGGCTCAACGGCGCGGTCGTGGTGGTCATCGCCCTCGGCGTCTTCGCCATCGCGTACGTCCTGCGCCGCCGGGTCTGACCGGCGCTTCCGGTACCCGCGCCGGGACCGGATACTGACGCGATGCGACAGCTCCGCCGACCAATCCGCGCCCTGGCCGCCCTCGCGCTCGTCGCGTTCGGCCTGTCGGGCTGCATGAAGCTCGACATGGACCTCACCGTCAACAGCAACGACACCCTCGACGGGACCGCCGTCGTAGCGCTCGACCGCAAACTGCTCTCGATGGGCGGCCAGAGCCCCGAGAAGGCGTTCGACCAGGCCGGAGACACGGTCAAGGACCTGCCCAAGGGCTCCCGGACCGAGGTGTACGACGACGGGAAGTTCTACGGCAAGAAGATCATTTACGACGACCTGTCGTTCGCTGCGTTCAACTCCGGCGGGGCGGGCGCCCCGCGCATCGAGCACGCGAACGGGAAGTACACCTTCACCGCCGACCTCAAGACCGGCTCCAGCGACCTCGGCCCGCAGGCCGAACTGGCCCGGCCGCTCCTGAGCGGCATCCAGATCACCATCGCGCTCACCTTCCCCGGCGACGTCATCGAGCACGACGCGCACGCCCGGGTCGATGGCCGCAAGGTCACCTGGCAGCTCAGCCTCGGCGAGGACAACCGGCTGCGCGCCGTCGCCGAGGACGGGCCGGGGATCCCGTGGGCGGTCGTCGCGGCGGTCGGGGGTGTCGCGGGGCTCGCGGTGATCGTCGGCATCGTGGTGCTCGCCATCTGGCTCACCCGCCGCCACGCCGCCCAGGCCCCGGCCGGTGCTGCGGTACCCGCGTACCCGACCGACCACCCCTACCCCGACACCCTCCCCACCCCGACCCCGCCCACCCCGCCCTACCCCCACAACCCCCACCAGCCCTGACGCACCACCGGCCACCGACAGCGATCGCCCCCCACGCCCAAACCCCCGCCCCACAAGCTCACTGATCGCCGCCTGCGGCCAAAACCTCCGCCACGCAAGCTCACTGATCGCCGCCTGCGGCCAAAGTCTCGGCCCGCAAGCTCACTGATCGCCGCCTGCGGCCAAAACCTCCGCCACGCAAGCTCACTGATCGCCGCCTGCGGCCAAAGTCTCGGCCCGCAAGCTCACTGATCGCCGTCTGGTGTCAGAACCTCGCCCGAAGAGCCTGGTTTCGACACCAGACGACGATCAACCACGTGAGCAGAGACCGAGCCTCGCCTCGCCCCGGAGCGGGCTGGGCCGAACTGGGCCTGAGCCCAAGTCGGCTGGTCGTCGAAGTGGGCTGGGCATGGAGCGGACCGAGCCCGTGCGGGCTGGGGTCGGAAGCGGCCTGGGCTGACATTTTGACCGCAACCGGTGAGCGACTACTCCGCGGAAGCCGGAGATCGTCGTTTGGGGTCGAAGCCTCGGCTGGATCGCGGCGTCC
>NZ_JASAMB010000027.1 GCF_029948125.1 Catellatospora sp. KI3 | reverse complement strand
CGCAGAAACGTCTTCTAGATAGGCCACTGTCAATAAAAGGCGAGGCGGGTCAGGCGAGTTCGACGAGTTCCAGGAGGTCGTCGGACCAGGCGTCCTCGTCGCCGTCGGGCAGCAGGATGGCGCGGTCGGGCTTGAGCGCCGCCACGGCGCCCGGGTCGTGGGTGACCAGGACGATCGCGCCGGGGTACCGGGCGATCGCGTCGAGCACCTGCTCGCGGCTGACCGGGTCGAGGTTGTTCGTCGGCTCGTCGAGCAGCAGCACGTTGGCGCCCGAGCAGACCAGCGTGGACAGCGCCAGCCGGGTCTTCTCGCCGCCGGACAGCACGCCCGCGGGCTTGTCGACGTCGTCGCCGCTGAACAGGAACGCGCCCAGGATCCGGCGCAGCTCGGTGTCGGTCTGCTCCGGCGCGGCCGAGCGCATGTGGTCGAGGATGGTCCGGTCGACCTCCAGCGTCTCGTGCTCCTGGGCGTAGTAGCCCAGCCGCAGGCCGTGGCCCGCCTTCACCTCGCCGGTGTCCGGCTCCAGCACGCCCGCGAGCATGCGCAGCAGGGTGGTCTTGCCGGCGCCGTTGAGGCCGAGGATGACCACCCGGGAACCGCGGTCGACCGCGACGCTGACGTCGGTGAAGATCTCCAGCGATCCGTACGACTTCGACAGCCCCTCGGCGGTCAGCGGGGTCTTGCCGCACGCCGCCGGGGTGGGGAAGCGCACCTTGGCCACCCTGTCGGAGGCGCGTACCTCGTCCAGCCCCGAGATCATCTTCTCGGCGCGCTTGGCCATGTTCTGGGCGGCGATCGTCTTGGTCGCCTTCGCGCGCAGCTTGTCGGCCTGCGCCATCAGCGCCCCGGCCTTCTTCTCGGCGTTGGCGCGCTCCCGCTTGCGGCGCCGCTCGTCGGTCTCGCGCGCCTCCAGGTACGTCTTCCAGCCCATGTTGTAGCTGTCGACCACCGAGCGGTTGGCGTCGAGATACCAGACCTTGTTCACCACCGCGTCCAGCAGCGAGGCGTCGTGGGAGATGACCACGAGACCGCCCTTGTGCCCGCTGAGGAAGCTGCGCAGCCAGGTGATGGAGTCGGCGTCGAGGTGGTTGGTGGGCTCGTCGAGCAGCAGGATGCCGCCGCCGGTCTCGGTGGCGTCGCGGAACAGGATCCGGGCCAGCTCGACGCGGCGGCGCTGGCCGCCGGAGAGCGTGCCCACGGTCTGCGCCAGCACCCGGTCGGGCAGGCCGAGGTTCGCGCAGATGCGGGCGGCCTCGGACTCGGCGCCGTAGCCGCCGAGCGCGGAGAACTGGTCCTCGAGCTGCCCGTAGCGCCGCATGGCCTTGTCGTCCTCGGCCAGGCGGCCCTCCAGGGCCTTCATCTCGTTGCGCAGCACGTCCAGCCCGCGGGCGGACAGCACCCGGTCGGCGGCGGTGACGTCGAGGTCGCCGGTGCGCGGGTCCTGCGGCAGGTAGCCGACCGGACCGCGCCGGTCGACCTGGCCGGCGTAGGGCGTGCCCTCGCCGGCGAGGACCTTCAGGGTGGTGGTCTTGCCCGCGCCGTTGCGGCCGACCAGGCCGATACGGTCGCCGGGCTGGACCCGCAGGGCGGTCTCCCCCAGCAGGATGCGCGCGCCCGCGCGCAGTTCCAGACCGGTGGCCGTGATCATGTATCTCTCCCAGGTCGGGGTGGCCACCGGGTGGCGCGGGGAATGAGGAGCCCATTCTACCGGGGGTTCTGCGGCGACCTGCCACGGCATTTGCCTGTGGAGCGCCCTGATTTAGGTGTAATTGCCCACAAATATGCCTAGGCTGGCGAACGTGAGCATCAATGAAAACGCTGAACTCGACCCGTCACAGGTCGAGGACATGCGCGGCCAGGGTGGCGGTGGCGGCGGAGGCGGCTTCAACTTCCCACCCATGGGCGGCGGTGGCGGCGGCGGCATGGGCGGCGCCGGTGCCGGCTGCCTCGGCGCCCTGCTGCCCAGCCTCATGCGCAGCAAGATCGGCATGGTGGTGCTCCTGGTCGGCGCCCTCTGCGTCGGCATCCTGCTGTGCACCGGCGGTGGCTCCGGCATCTTCAGCGGCCTCGGCGGAGTGAACCAGCCCGCCCAGAACCAGCCCGGCGACACCGGCGCGACCGGCGACCTGGCCACCAGGTGCTCGAAGGACAACCCCGACCGGTTCAACGACGCGGCCTGCCGCAACCTGCTCTACATCAACTCGATCCAGAACTACTGGCAGAGCGCCATGCCGCAGTACTTCGGGCAGCCGTACCAGAAGGCGACCACGCGGTACTTCACCGGCTCGGTCAACACCGCCTGCGGCCCGGCCACCTCCGGCGTCGGCCCGTTCTACTGCCCCGGCGACAACCACGTCTACATCGACCTGGCCTTCTACAACGAGCTGGCCAGCCGGTTCGGCGCCAAGGGCCAGTTCGCCCAGGCGTACGTGCTCGCCCATGAGTACGGCCACCACATCCAGACCCTGACCGGCACCGAGGCGCAGGTACGGCGGGCGCAGCAGCGCGACCCGGCCAACGCCAACCGGTACTCGGTCGCGATGGAGCTGCAGGCCGACTGCTACGCGGGCGTCTGGGCCAACGCGGCCGGCAAGACGACGGACGCCACCGGCGCCCCGCTGTTCAAGAGCGTCACCCAGCAGGACATCGACCAGGCCCTGGAGGCGGCCGCGGCGGTCGGCGACGACGCGATCCAGCAGAAGGCCGGCGCCCAGATCAACCAGGACGCCTTCACCCACGGCTCCTCGCAGCAGCGCCAGCAGTGGTTCAACCAGGGCTACACGACGGGCGACCCCCGCCAGTGCAACACCTTCGGCGGCTGAGAGCCCCGATTCGACCGGTCATGCGGCTCCGCGTGGACCCACCGCCTTAGCATCGACGCTGGCCTATCTAGTGGACGAACTCACGAAATCCGTCTTCTAGATAGGCCAGCGTCGATTTAAAGCCGGGGCTGCGCGGGCACACCGTCACCGGCCGGTCACGGCACCAGGTGGATGCGGATGTTGTGGGCCAGCGCGACGGCGTCCACCAGCACCGCGTGGCGGGGCTCGGGGACCTCCAGCAGGCGGTCGTGGCGCAGCGGGAGCAGGGGTTCCAGGCGCTTGTCGGCGAGGATCGACTCGACCGTGGCCCGGTCGCCGCCGCAGACCAGGGCGGCCAGGCTGTCCGCGTACGGCAGCAGGATCCGCGCCGCGACGTCCGCCGCGTCCTGGGCCGCCGCACTGGCCTGGTTGTCCCGCCGCCGCGCGTACCGCTGCTGCGACCAGCCCCCCGCCGCCGTCCGCCCCTGCACGTAGAACGTGTCCACCTTGGACGAAATCAGCTCGTCTCCGTCGGCGACCCCGACCGCGACCGCGTTGCGCCGCGCCAGCAGCAGCCCCAGCCGGCGCGGCACGGCCAGTTCGGCCAGCAGCGCGTCGACGTCGGCGACCGGGGGCAGGCCCGGCGGCGGCAGCAGCAGCGCGGTGTCGCCGTTGGCGGCCAGCAGCTTCAGCCCCTCCTCGGTGGCCCCGTCGTGGCGCGAGTAGAACCCGTCCAGCCAGCGGCGCAGCCGCCGGGGCTGGACCTCGACCCAGCGGCCCCCGCCCTCGGCGGGCTTGGCGACCATCAGGACAGCAGCGCCGCGACGGCGGCGTCCACATCGGCCTGCGTGGTGTACACGTGGAACGCCGCCCGCACCCGCCCACCGCGTACCGCGGCGCGGATGCCCGCGGCGGCCAGCTTGCGCTCGGCGTCGGGCACGTCGACGGTGACGATGGCGCTGTCGCGCGGCGGCAGTCCGAGCCCGGCGAGGAAGCGGTTGGCCAGGGCCACGTCGTGGGCCTGGATGTGCGCCACCCCGATCTGCTCGATGAGCTCCAGCGCGGGCGCGGTGCCGACCCAGGAGTGCCAGACCGGCGAGACGTCGAAGGCGCGGGCGTCCTTGGCCAGGCGCAGCGGCAGGCCGTAGTAGCCGCCGTGCACGTCCTCGGCGGCGAACCAGCCCGCCTGCGAGGGCCGCAGCCGTTCGCGCAGGTCGGGGGCCAGGTAGGCGAAGCCGGTGCCGCGCGGGGACATCATCCACTTGTACGCCCCGGCGACGACCACGTCGGCCAGTGCCCCGTCGAACGGCAGCCAGCCGCAGGCCTGGGTCGCGTCGACGACCACCCGCGCCCCGGCCGCGCGGGCCGCCGCGACGATGGCGGCGTAGTCGGCGATCCGGCCGTCCAGCGACTGCACCAGCGAGAACGAGACCACGTCGACACCGGCGTCGATCTGCTCGGCCAGCTGCTCCAGCGGCGCGGTGCGCACGGTCACGCCCCGGTCGCCCTGCACCGCGAACGGGAACACCGCCGAGGTGAACTCGCGCTCGGGGACCAGCACCACGCCGCCGTCGGGCACCGCGTCGGCGACCGGTGCGAGCATCTGCGACACCTGGGAGCCGACCGCGACGTCGGCGACGTCGACCCCGATGATCCGGGCGTACGACGCGCGCGCCAGCTCGGTCGACTCGGCCCAGCCCTCCCAGGAGACCCGCCCGGCCCGCCAGTCGTCCTGGGCCCGCTGCAGCGCGTCCCAGGCCGGGGCGGGCGGCAGCCCGAAGCTGGCGGTGTTGAGGAAGCCGGGCTCGGCGGACCACAGGCGGGCCAGGTCGGCCACGGGCGAACCGGTCGGACTAGTGTTCATGATTCGCAGTATTCCACCGACCTGCGGGTACATACGCGGGCCAATACGGGAGTGGTGGCATGGCGCAGCAGTTGTTCGCCCGGCTGGAGGCGGGGCTGGTCGAGGCGGCGGACCCGGACCGGGCGCCGGCGATGCGGGCGTACCTGCGCGGGCAGTTCGAGTTTCTCGGGGTGCCCAATCCGGGGGTGCGCGCGGTGGTGCGGGCGGCCGAGGCCGGGCTGCCGAAGCCGGACCAGGAGCAGCTGCGGGAGCTGGCGCTGGCCTGCTGGCAGCGGCCCGAGCGCGAGTACCAGTACGCCGCCCTGCTGCTCCTGCGCCGCCACGCGAAGGTGCTGCGGCCGGACTTCATGGACACCGCCCGGCACCTCATCGTGACGAAGTCCTGGTGGGAGACGGTCGACACGATCGCCCCGCACGTGGTGGGCCCGATCGTCGCGCGGCACCCCGAACTGGTCGCGACGCTGGACCAGTGGAACCGCGGCGACCAGCTGTGGCTGATCCGCACCTCGATCCTGCACCAGCTCGCGTACGGGCGGGCCGCCGACGCCGGCCGGCTCTTCGGCTACTGCGCGGCGCGGGCCGACCATCCGGACTTCTTCGTGCGCAAGGCGATCGGCTGGGCCCTGCGCCAGCACGCCCGCACCGACCCCGCCGCGGTGCGCGCCTTCGTCGCCGCCCACCCGGAGCTGTCCGGCCTGTCCCGGCGCGAGGCGCTCAAGCACCTGGGCTGACCCGACCCGCCCCGGCCGGGCGACCGATCGTGGTAGGACGAGGTGTGGAGTCGAACGCGCTCTCGCGCACCATGGCGTTCACCGACGGGGTGGTCGCCATCGCGCTCACCCTGCTGATCCTGCCGCTGGCCGACACCGCCAAGGAGGCGGCGGTGCTGCCGGTGGGCGAGCTGGTGGGCGAGCACGCGGGCGACTTCCTGGCCTTCGTGACGTCGTTCCTGGTGGTGTCGCTGTTCTGGATGGTGCACCGGCGCATCTTCGAGAACCTCGCCCGGGTCGGTGAGGGCGTGCTGATGCTCAACATCCTGTGGCTGCTGGGCGTGGTGTTCCTGCCCGTGCCGACCGCCGTGCTCACGTACGAGGTGGGACACGAAAGCGGCGCGGCGGTGCTGTACATGGTGAACCTGACCTTCATCGCGCTGTCGGGCCTGCTGCTGTCGCTGCGCATCCGGCACCGGCCGGTGCTGCAGCGGGCCGACCGGCACAAGGCGGTGGAGCGCTCGGTGCGGCGGGGCTACGTCTCCACCGGCGCGATGGTGGTGACGCTGCTGGTCGCCGTACCGCTGGGGAACCTGGCCCTGCCGCTGCTGGCGTTGCTGCCCCTGATGCAGGTCGCCGCGGCGCGGCGCTGGGCCAGGCGGCACGGCGACGACACCGATCAGGGCGACGCCGACCTCACAGCGCCTGGCGCAGCAGAGTGAGCAGCTCGTGGCCGTCGACGACCACCACGTCCGGGGTGTGCTCGCTCTCGCGGGCCTCGCCGTGCGGCATCAGGATCGCCGCCCCGGTGCCCGCCCGGCGCGCGCACGCGATGTCGCGGTCGGGCTGGTCGCCGACGAACCAGCACGCGGCCGGTTCGACACCCAGCTCGCGGGTCGCCGCCCAGATCATGCTCGGGTGCGGCTTGTACACCCCCAGCTCGTCGCTGTATATCTGCGTGGCCAGCGCCCCGGTCACGCCCAGCTCGTCGAGCACGTCGCGGTGCGCCTGCCCGGACCTGGTGTTGCTGACCACCGCCACCGGCATCCCCCGGCCCACGGTGAAGTCGAGCAGGTCGGCGATGCCCTTGCGCAGGTTCCAGCTCGGGCGCAGCGCCCAGGTCCGGGTCAGGTCGCTGGCGTGTACGAGCACCGTCGCCCGCGCCACCGCCGGCCACTGGGCCGCGACCAGCTCGCCCCACAGGTGCTCGTGGCTGAGCTCCAGGCAGTTCTCGGTCTCCTCGCGCAGCCGGTCGCGCTCGGCGTCGGCGTGCTCCAGCGACGCCCTGATCTCCGCCTCGGTCAGCGCACCGGCCACCAGCTGGCGCACACGCGGGACCAGCCGGTCGTACGGGTCCTCCGACTTTCGCGATTCGACGATCACACCGCCGAAGTCGAGCAGCAGCGCGGCAGGGGTAGGCAGCATGGCGCTACTCTGCCACGACCACCGCCTGCGGACCACGGCACCGCTCAAGGATGGAACGCCCGCCCGGCCGACCCGGACTGCCGCCCGCGGATTCCGGCGCGCCCCGCCTCGCCCCGCCCGTCCGGCCGAGCCACCGCCGCCTCCGGCCGCATGATCGGAGTCTGCGGTCCGAAACGATCCCTGGAGCGCCTTAAACGACCGCAGCCGCTGATCATCGGCAAGAGATCGGCGGCTGCGGTCGCGAAGCGGGCGCGGACGACGCGGCGTGGGTGGAGGAGGGCCGCCCGCCGGTGCGCCTTCCCCTGGTGCACCGGCGGGCGGAGTTCGTACGGGCCGCGCGGCTCAGCCGGAGGCCAGCGTCCACCCGGCCAGCGCCAGGATCATGGCGCTGGAGGCGAGCGCGGTGGCCAGGCGGCCCTTGGGCCCGGCCAGGGCCCGGCCGACCAGCGCCCCGCTCCCGGCGACCAGCAGCTGCCAGCTCGCCGACGCCAGGAACGCCGCCGCCACGAAGACCATGCCCTGCCAGCCGGTCATGCCGTCCGACGCCGTCCCGCCGAGCACCAGGGCACCGAAGTAGACGATCGTCATCGGGTTGAGCAGGGTCAGCCCGAGCAGGGCGGCGAACGCGCGCCCGGGTGAGTTCAGGCCGGACGCCTCCCGGGCGCGGGCCGGGTCGCGGTAGTGGCTGATCGCCGCGTACGCGGTGTGCGCGGCGAGGTAGACCAGGACCGCGACGGCGATCCAGCGCAGCGGACCGGCGACCGGCTCGATCCAGCGGGCCAGGGCGGCCCCGCCGAGCACCGCGGCCAGTGCATATATCCCGTCGGCGGTGGCGACGCCGAGCGCGGCCCCGGCACCGATGCGCAGCGAGGTGCGGGCGGTGAGGCTCATCAGCAGCATGGCGATCGCCCCGACGGGCACGGCTACGCCGTAACCCGCCAGCAGGCCCGCCACGAACGCGGCGGTCACGAGCGGAGCAGGCTCGCTCCGGCCACGGACCCACGCTGCTGTCGACCCCGTCCTTCCGCCGCAGCGGACAGGGGCGCGACGCGCGAGGTATGAGTGGTCATGGCGGCCATCCTGCCCACCCGGCGCGGCGCCCGCACCCCATTTTCCCGTCGATCTCCCCGCCCGGCCGCAAGGAAGGGACCCTTCTTATCGCTTCCCGTAGTGGAAGGGCCCCTTCCCAACCCTTTTCCAGGCTCATTAAGCCTGGTCCGGGCCGGTGAAGGGGTTGTAGTCGACTTCGAGGGGTTCCTGCGGAGGGCGGCGTTCCTCGGGGACGTGCTGGAGGTTGACGCGGATGCGGTACCAGACCGAGCTGCGCCCGCGCATGCCGTCGACCAGCACGTCGATCGGCTGCAGCAGGTCGGCCACGGCCGGGTGGCGGGCCTTCCAGCTTTCGAACCCCGCCAGCGCCTCGTCCTTCGTCTTGGCTCGCGCGATCTCGATCAGCGGCATGGTCGACTGGCGGCGGCCCGTGCCCTTCGGCGGCTTCTCGGCCGGGCCGAGCCGCTCGGCCAGCGCCAGCAGCCCGTCGAGCGAGCCGGTGGCCGTGTCCATGCCCGCCCAGGGGTCGCCGCGCTCGGCGAACCGGGCCGCGACCGTACGCAGGGTGAACCGCTCGGGGCGGCAGGTCGGCACCTCGTCCCAGCCCAGCGGCGTGGACACGCGGGCGTCGGGAGTGGCCCGCACGGAGTACGCCGAGGCGACCGTCCGGTCCTTGGCGTTCTGGTTGAAGTCGACGAACACGCCCTCCCGGTCCTCCTTCCACCACTTGCCGGTGGCCAGGTCCGGCACCCGGTGCTCGACCTCGCGGGCGACCGCCTCGGCGGCCAGCCGCAGCTGCGGATACGTCCAGTGCGGCGCCACCCGGGCGTAGATGTGGAAGCCGCGCGAGCCCGAGGTCTTCGGCCACGCGGTCAGCCCGTGCTCCTCCAGCACCTCGCGGGCCACCTGGGCCACGTCGAGGATCTGCGGCCAGTCCGAACCCGGCATCGGATCCAGGTCGATGCGCAGCTCGTCGGGGTGGTCCAGGTCCTCGGCCTGGATCGGGTGCGGGTTGAGGTCGACGCAGCCCAGGTTCACCACCCAGGCCAGCGCGGCCGCGTCGCGGACCACGACCTCCTCCGCCGAGGTGCCCGACGCGTACTTCAGCTCGGCGACCTCGATCCAGTCGGGCCGCTTCTCGGGCGCCCGCTTCTGGAAGAAGGCCTCCTGGTCGATGCCCTTGACGAACCGCTTGAGGATCATGGGCCGCCCGCGTACGCCGCGCAGCGCCCCGTCGGCCACCCCGAGGTAGTACCGCACCAGGTCCAGTTTGGTCAGCCCGCTCGCGGCGAACACCACCTTGTCCGGACTGGTGACGGTCACCTCGCGGCCGTCGAGCTCCAGCACTTCCGCCTTCCCCATGCCCCCACTCTAGGCAAGCTCAGGCGGTGCGGTGGCGGACCCAGACGTTGGGCTCGACGTACACGGCGCTGTCGTGGGCCAGGTCGACGTTGACCGGGGTCAGCGCGAACGGCACATGCAGCGGCCCGTCGGCGTCGAACGGCAGGCCGGTGCGCTCGCGCCACTCGGCCAGCGTCCCCGGGATCACCATCGACCGGGGAGCCACCTTCTCGATCACTCCCCCGGCGCGCACGTGCACCCGCAGCCACGGGTCGACGGGCAGGCCGTCGGAGCGCGTGCGGTACGCGTACGACGCCATGGGCTCGTCGGGGTCGGTCTTGCCGTTGGGCCGCACGGGCGCGACCAGGTCGGTGAAGCCCAGCCGGGCCACGTTGTCGCGCATCGCGGCGAGCATCAGCGACGACAGCCCCTTGCCCTGCATGTCCTTGCGGATGCCGATCTCGATCGCCGAGACGATGTTCGGCACGTCCCCGGCGAGGTGGTTCTTGATGCCGCGCCGGATCGCCCCGTCCCAGCCGTCATCCGGCAGCTCGTCACCGACCAGCAGGAACGGGATGCTGTACGCCCCCGACACGATCGTGCCCGGCTCGTCGGGATGCTCGGCGACCAGCACGAACTCCGGGAAGATCCGGTGCGCCACGTTGTAGTAGATCGAGGAGATCGGGTCGTGGCGCATGAACTCCGGCCACGGTGACGGCATGTCCCAGAGGGGCTCGAGCAGGTCGGGACGGTCGGCGAGGACGGAGATGCGCATGCGCGCAGCCTGCTACACCCGCCCCACCCCGACAACCGGTTAACGGGCCGCCCAGCCCAAGATCGTTCAAGTTGCCCGGCAATCGGGGGTATGAAGGGTCAAGATACGCCCGATTGCCCGGCAACTTGAACGATCAAGGGCCCGGCCGCGGCAGCGGACGGGCCCTTGGAAAAGAAGCGGTCAGACGTTGAAGCCGAGGGAGCGGAGCTGGTCGCGGCCGTCGTCGGTGATCTTGTCGGGACCCCACGGCGGCAGCCACACCCAGTTGATGCGCATGTCCGCGGCCAGGCCACCGCCCGGACCGCTGCACAGCGCGGCGCGGGCCTGCTCCTCGATCACGTCGGTGAGCGGGCAGGCGGCCGAGGTCAGCGTCATGTCCAGGGTGACGGTGTTCTCGTCGTCGACGTGCACGCCGTAGACCAGACCCAGGTCGACCACGTTGATGCCGAGCTCCGGGTCGACGACGTCGCGCATGGCCTCCAGCACGTCGTCCACGGGTGCCTTCTTCACGGCGACGGCGCTTTCCGGCCGAGCCTCGGGCTCGGTCACGCCCTCGACGATGTCGGTCTCGCTCATCACACTTCCTCCTTCTCGAGGGCGACGGCCTGGGCGACCGCGTCCTTCAGGGCCATCCAGGACAGCAGCGCGCACTTGACCCGGGCCGGGTACTTGGCGACGCCCGCGAACGCGACCGCGTCCCCGAGCACCTCCTCGTCCGGCACGACCTGACCCTTGCCGCCCATGAGCTCGGCGAACGCGGTGTGCACCCGCAGCGCCTCGTCGATCGTGCGGCCGCGCAGCAGCTCGTGCAGCACGCTGGCGGAGGCCTGGCTGATCGAGCAGCCGGAGCCGTCGTACGAGATGTCGCTGAGGGTCCGCCCGTCCAGGGCGACCCGCAGCGTGATCTCGTCACCGCAGGTGGGGTTGACGTGGTGCACCCCGGCGGCGAAGGGCTCCCGGAGCCCGCGCCCCTGCGGGTGCTTGTAATGGTCCAGGATGATCTCCTGGTAGAGCTGGTCGAGCTGCATGGCTAGGCGAAGACCTTCCGCACCTGGTCGAGACCGCGCACGAGCGCGTCGACCTCCTCGGTCGTCGTGTAGAGGTAGAACGAGGCCCGGGTGAGCGCCGGAACCGAGAAACGATCGCAGATCGGCCGGGCGCAGTGGTGGCCGACCCGCACCTGCACGCCGAGCGAGTCCAGCACCTGGCCCACATCGTGCGGGTGGATGCCGCCGAGGGTGAACGAGATCGTGCCGCCCCGGCCCACCGGCACGTTCGGGCCGTAGATCCGCAGGTCCGGCACGGTGGCGAGCGCGTCGAGGGCGTACGCCGTGAGCTCCTTCTCGTGCCACTGGATCGCGTCCATGCCGATGGCGGACAGGTAGTCCACGGCCGCGCCCAGCCCGACCGCCTGCGCGATCGGCGGGGTGCCCGCCTCGAACCGGGCCGGCGCGGGCAGGAAGGTCGAGCCGGTCAGCCGGACCGTCTCGATCATCGAGCCGCCGCCCAGGAATGGCGGCATGGCGTCCAGCAGCGCCTGGCGCCCCCACAGCACGCCGATGCCGGTCGGGCCGAGCATCTTGTGGCCGGTGAAGGCGATGAAGTCGACGTCGTAGTCCACCACGTTCATGGGCAGGTGCGGCACCGACTGCGAGCAGTCCAGCAGCAGCAGCGCGCCGACCTGGCGCACCCGCGCGGTGATCCGGGCGGTGGCGTTGACCGTGCCGAGCACGTTGGAGGCGTGCACGATCGAGACGATCTTCGTCCGCTCGTTGACCAGCTCCTCGAGGTTCGACTCGTCGAGGCGGCCGGACTCGGTGATGCCGAACCAGCGCAGGGTGGCGCCGGTACGGGCGCACAGCAGCTGCCACGGCACGATGTTGGAGTGGTGCTCCATCTCCGAGATGACGATCTCGTCGCCCGGGCCGAGCCGGAAGCGGGGGTCGTCGGCGTGCGGGCCGAACGCGTGCGCGACCAGGTTCAGCGCCTCGGTGGCGTTCTTGGTGAACACCACCTCGTCGGGGCTGGTCGCGCCGATGAACGCGGCGACCTTGGCGCGCGCGCCCTCGTACGCCTCGGTGGACTCGGTGCCCAGGGTGTGCACCGACCGGGCCACGTTGGCGTTGTGCTCGGCGTAGTACGCCGAGATCGCGTCGATGACCTGGCGCGGCTTCTGCGAGGTGTTACCCGAGTCGAGGTAAACGAGCGGGTGACCGTTGACCTCCCGGTCCAGGATCGGGAAGTCGGCGCGCACGCGCTCCACGTCGAAGCGCGGCTTGTCGTCGTACTGCGGCATCCCGGCCGGGATGGTCAACGTCGTCATCGTCTCGTCTCTCCTCAGGCGCCGATGGTCGCCGCGCCCGCGCCGGCGACGTAGCGCTCGTAACCCTCGTCCTCGAGCTTGTCGGCCAGCTCCGGGCCGCCCTCCTCGACGATCCGGCCGGCCACGAACACGTGCACGAAGTCCGGCTTGATGTAGCGCAGGATCCGGGTGTAGTGGGTGATCAGCAGCAGGCCGGTCTCGCTGTTCTCGCGCACCCGGTTCACGCCCTCGCTGACCACGCGCAGCGCGTCCACGTCCAGGCCCGAGTCGGTCTCGTCCAGGATCGCGATCTTCGGCTTGAGCAGCTCCAGCTGCACGATCTCGTGCCGCTTCTTCTCGCCGCCGGAGAAGCCCTCGTTGACGTTGCGCTGGGCGAACGCCGGGTCCATGCCCAGCTTCTCCATCGAGCCCTTGAGCTCGCCGGCCCAGGTGCGCAGCTTCGGCGCCTGCCCGTCGATCGCGGTCTTGGCGGTACGCAGGAAGTTCGCCACCGACACGCCCGGCACCTCGACCGGGTACTGCATGGCCAGGAACAGGCCCGCGCGGGCCCGCTCGTCCACGCTCATCGCCAGCACGTCCTGGCCGTCCAGGGTCACGCTGCCGCCGGTGATCTCGTACTTCGGGTGGCCCGCGATGGAGTAGGCCAGCGTCGACTTGCCCGAGCCGTTGGGGCCCATGATGGCGTGGGTCTGGCCCGACTCCACCGTCAGCGTGACCCCGTGCAGGATCGGCTTCAGCTCGCCCTCGGGCAGCTTCACCGACACCTGAAGGTCGCGGATCTCCAACTTGCTCATCGGCTTACTCCATTACTCGGTGTCAGGCTGACGTAGACATCACCGTCGCGGATCTCGACGGGAAAGACGGGGATCGGCTCGGTCGCGGGCAGGCCTGACGGCGCACCGGTACGCAGATCGAAACGCGAACCGTGCAGCCAGCATTCCAGCGTGCACCCGTCGACCTCGCCCTCGGACAGGGCCACCGCCGCGTGCGAGCACTCGTCGTACGCGGCGTAGAAGCCGTCGTCCTCGGCGTGGACCACCACGACCGGGGTGTCGCCCAGCTCGACCGCCAGGGCGGCACCCTTGGCCACCTCGTCGGCCGCGCAGGCGCGGAGGAACTCGGTCATGCGCCCGCCTTCTCCAGGCGCGCCTCGATCGCGCCGCCGAGCCGCTCGCGCAGCTCCTCGGCCGGGATCTTGGCCAGCAGTTCGGCGAAGAAGCCGCGCACGACCAGCTTGCGCGCCTCGGCCTCCGGGATGCCCCGGGCCATCAGGTAGAACAGCTGCTCGTCGTCGAAGCGGCCGGTCGCCGAGGCGTGCCCGGCGCCGACGATCTCGCCGGTCTCGATCTCCAGGTTCGGCACCGAGTCGGCGCGGGCCCCGTCGGACAGCAGCAGGTTCCGGTTCACCTCGTACGTGCTGGTGCCGGTGGCCTGGTCCTGGATCAGCACGTCGCCGACCCAGACCGTGTGCGCGCCCTCGCCCTGCAGCGCGCCCCGGTAGGCCACGTTCGACCGGCAGTCCGGCACCGAGTGGTCGACCAGCAGGCGGTGCTCCAGGTGCTGCTCGCCGTCGGCGAAGTACAGCCCGAACAGGTCGGCCTCGCCGCCGCGGCCGGTGTAGTCGACGCTGGTGAACTGGCGCACCAGGTCACCGCCGAGCGCCACCTGCACGTGCACGATCTTGGCATCGCGGCCGAGCTTCACCTTGACGTGCTGGGCCTGGACCGCGTCCGGCGCCCAGTCGGCGACCGTGACCAGGGTGAGCTTCGCCCCGTCGGCGACGGCCACCTCGATGTTGTCGGCCAGCGTGACGCTGCCCGTCTGCTCGATCACGATGGTCGCCTCGGCGAACGCCCCGACCGACAGCAGGGTGTGCCCGGCGGCCGCGCCGTCGGCGCCGTCACCGGTCAGCCGCAGCGTGAACGGCTCGGCCAGCACGGTCTCCTTGGCGACCTCGACCACCAGCGCCTGGGCGGCGTTCTCGTACGCCCACGCGCTGATCCGGTCGAACGGGGTGAGCACCCCGCCCACCTTGGCGCCGTCGAGCGCCGCCGTGGTGACGGTGACGCCCTCGGGCAGCGTGCCGTACTCGTGCTTCGGCGCGACCCCGGCCGCGACCGTCCCGGCGGCCAGCCCGCGCAGGCGCTTGAGCGGCGTGAACCGCCACTCCTCCTCGCGGCCGGTCAGCGCCGGGAAGTCGGCGGAGTGGAACGAGCGCAGCGCCTGGGACTTGGTCTTGGGCGGTGCGATTGCTTCGGTGGTCATCAGCCGACGGCGCCTTCCATCTGCAGTTCGATCAGTCGGTTCAGTTCCAGCGCGTACTCCATCGGCAGCTCCTTGGCGATGGGCTCGATGAAGCCGCGCACGATCATGGCCATCGCCTCGTCCTCGGCCATACCCCGGCTCATCAGGTAGAAGAGCTGGTCGTCGCTGACCTTCGAGACGGTCGCCTCGTGGCCCATCGACACGTCGTCCTCGCGGATGTCGACGTAGGGGTAGGTGTCCGAGCGGGAGATGGTGTCCACCAGCAGCGCGTCGCACTTGACCGTGCTCTTGCTGTGGTGGGAGCCCTCCATCACCTGGACCAGGCCGCGGTACGACGTCCGGCCGCCGCCACGCGCGATCGACTTGCTGATGATCGTGCTGGAGGTGTGCGGCGCGGCGTGCACCATCTTGGCGCCGGCGTCCTGGTGCTGACCCTCGCCGGCCATCGCCACCGAGAGCACCTCGCCCTTGGCGTGCTCGCCGACCATGAAGACGGCCGGGTACTTCATGGTCACCTTGGAGCCGATGTTGCCGTCGACCCACTCCATGGTGGCGCCCTCGTGGCAGACGGCCCGCTTGGTGACCAGGTTGTACACGTTGTTCGACCAGTTCTGGATGGTCGTGTACCGGCAGCGCGCGTTCTTCTTCACGACGATCTCCACGACCGCGCTGTGCAGCGAGTCGGAGGAGTACACGGGCGCGGTGCAGCCCTCGACGTAGTGCACGTACGCGCCCTCGTCGACGATGATCAGGGTCCGCTCGAACTGGCCCATGTTCTCGGTGTTGATCCGGAAGTACGCCTGCAGCGGGATCTCCACGTTCACGCCCGGCGGCACGTAGATGAACGAGCCACCCGACCAGACGGCCGTGTTCAGCGCGGCGAACTTGTTGTCACCCACCGGGATGACGGTGCCGAAGTACTCCTTGAAGATCTCCGGGTGCTCGCGCAGCGCCGTGTCGGTGTCCAGGAACAGCACGCCCTGCTGCTCCAGGTCCTCGCGGATGGCGTGGTAGACGACCTCGGACTCGTACTGCGCGGCGACACCGGCGACCAGGCGCTGCTTCTCCGCCTCCGGGATGCCCAGCTTGTCGTAGGTGTTCTTGATGTCCTCGGGCAGGTCTTCCCAGCTGGCAGCCTGCTTCTCGGTGGACCGCACGAAGTACTTGATGTTGTCGAAGTCGATGCCCGACAGGTCCGCGCCCCACGACGGCATCGGCTTGCGGCCGAACAGGCGCAGGCCCTTCAGCCGCAGCTCCAGCATCCAGTCGGCTTCGCTCTTCTTCGACGAGATGTCGCGCACGACCGCCTCGTTCAGACCTCGCTGCGCGTTGGCGCCGGCCACGTCCGGGTCGGCCCAGCCGTACTCGTACTTGCCCAGGCCAGCAAGCTGGTCCTCGGTCGTGGTGATCTGCTCGGTCATGAGTCTGTCCTCATCGTGACGGCGTCGGTTTGCAAGATGGTCGGAAAACGTCAGGTCGTGGGCACGGCGGGCCGCACTTTGGGGGGTATGTGCGTGGTGCACACCCCGTCGCCGTGCGCGATGGTCGCGAGCCGCTGCACGTGCGTGCCGACCAGGCGGGAGATCACCTGGGTCTCGGCCTCGCACAGCTGCGGGAACTCGGCGGCGACGTGAGCCACGGGGCAGTGGTGCTGGCACAGCTGCCCGCCGGTGGCGATCGCCGACGCGCTCGCAGCGTAGCCCTCGGCGGTCAGCGCACCCGCGAGCGCCTCCGCGCGGGCGAGAGGATCGTCACCCGCGTCGCGTACGGCCGTCTGGCAGCGCTCCTCCAGCCCAGCCACCTGGGCTGCGGCGAAGGCGGCGACCTCGCGGGGACCGCCGTGCTCGGCGATCCAGCGCAGGGCGGCGGCGGCCAGGCCGTCGTAGTGGTGGCCCAGGCCCTCGCGGGCGGCGTCGGTGAGCAGGAAGACCTTGGCGGGGCGGCCCCGGCCGCGCGGGCCGCGGCGCACCTGCTCGCGCGCCTGCACCAGGCCCTCGGCCAGCATGGCGTCGAGGTGGCGGCGGATGCCCGCGGTCGACAGGCCGAGCACGGTGCCCAGCTCGACGGCGGTGGCGGGGCCCTGCGCGAGCAGCTCGATCACCCGATCGCGCGTGGCCGGGTGTACGGAGCGCTGATCGGGTGCCTCGATGATCTCGGCCCCCTTTTTCACTACACCAGTGTTACTTATTTCGTCCGACGTGCGCAAACCTACCCACCGGTGACGCGGACCACTCGCACTCCCCGCGCCGGGCCCGCCCGCTCCACGCGCCTACCATCGGTTCGTGCAGTCTGTCCTCGGCCGCTCGGCGGCACCCCTGCTTGGCGCGTCCCCGCTCGCGATGCGCCGGTTGGCGCTGGCCAACCTGGTCGGCAACATCGTCATCGTGGTCACCGGCGGCGCGGTGCGCCTGTCCGGCTCCGGGCTGGGCTGCCCGACCTGGCCGCGGTGCACCGAGGACTCGTACGTCACCACGCGCGAGATGGGCGTGCACGGGGTGATCGAGTTCGGCAACCGGCTGCTGACCTTCGTGCTGGTCATGATCGCGGGCGCGGCGCTGCTGGCGGCGTGGCGGCACGCGCGGCTGCGGCCGCTGGCCCTGGCCGTGGTGCTGGGCATCCCGGGGCAGGGCGTGGTCGGCGGGATCACCGTGCTGAGCGACCTCAACCCGTACGTGGTGGGCCTGCACTTCCTGCTGTCCATCGCGATCATCGGCGGGTCGTACGCCCTCTGGCAGCGCACCCTGCCCGCGGCGCCCGGTAGCGCGATCGCGGCCCGGCTGCGGCCGCTCACCTGGGCGGTCGTCGCGGCGAGCGCGCTCGCGCTGGCCGTCGGCGTGGTCGTCACCGGCAGCGGCCCGCACGCGGGCGACGAGCTGGCCCACCGCACCGGACTGGACCCGGCGATGATCTCGCAGCTGCACGTCGACACCGTGTTCCTGCTGCTCGGCCTGGCCGTGGCGGTCTGGTTCGCCGGCCGCGCGGTCGCCTCCCCGCTGCTCACCCGCCGCGCCGCGATCCTGCTGGGGGTGCTGCTCGGGCAGGGTGCGATCGGGTTCGTGCAGTACTTCACCGGCCTGCCGGAGGTCCTGGTCGGCGCGCACCTGCTCGGCGCCTGCCTGCTCTGGACGGCCGTGCTCGGGACGGTCTGGGCGACCGGCTTCGACGCCGAGCAGCCCGCCGAGGGCGGCGCGGTGACTGGGAGCGCACCCACGGTGACCAGCGCGGATTCTGCACCCCCGTTGGTCACTGTCCGGTAACCGGCAGATTCCGATCTGAGCGTCAACCGCCGCCGGAACCATCCCGCCGACCCGTCGACGGGGCGATGATGGGCGGGTGCCGACCTCTCTGCGCCGCGCACCGCAGGCGCACTCCGACGACTCGCTGCCGGGCCTGGTGACCCGGACCTTCACCACGGACGGGCACCTCGACTACTGGGCCGTGGTGCGCCACGCCGAACAGGCCGCCGCGCTCGTCGAAGAGCTGGCCACGCTCGTCGGCACCGGCCGGGCCGAGGTCGCCCGCCAACCGCTGGCCCGGGCCGTCAGCCTCCTCCTGCACACCCTCGACCGCGCCGACGACGCCTCCGGCGCCCTGGACAACCTGCTGCACCGGCTGCTGGCCGTCCACGCCGAGGCGTGCGACCAGGCCCCCGGCGACGGCGTCGAGCTGGCCGACTGGCTCATCGCGGTGCAGTTCGAGGGCGGCCGCTGGTGCCCCGTCGACATCTGGGCGTACGGCCCCGCGCTCGGCCCCGACGGCCTGGACCACTACCGCGCCGTCGTACACCGCCGCTGGGCCGCCGACCCCGGCGACCTGAGCGCCCGCGACGCCATCGAGCGGCTCGCCCGCTGGGAACGGGACACCCCGACCCTGGTCGAGGTCATCGGCGGCGACCTGCGCCACGCCGCCCAGTACGGGCGCCTGGCCCGCGCCCTGGCCGACATCGGCGAGCCGGAGGCGGCCCGCGCCTGGGCCGAACGCGGCCTGTCCGCCCACCCCGACGACCCACCCGGCGCCGGCCTCCGCGACTTCCTCTCCCGCACCCCCTGACCCCCGCCCTCCTTTGCACGTTGATCATGAACCTATGGCACGGTTCGACGGCGTGTCGCGGCCACATCTTCATGATCGACATGGGGCGGGTGGGGTTCCGTCCCGCCGGTCCGAATTGAAGCCCGCGCAGGGGCCGCACGCGGCGATCAGGTGCGAGGCGAGAGTGCAGTTTCGGGGAAAGTGCACGAATGTGGGCAGGAGTTCGTGCAGTTTCGCCGAAACTGCAGTGATCTCGGCCTACCCGTGGACGGAATCAGGGCTGGAGGAGATCGCCGCTCGCGGTCGCCGCGTCGGCTCGTGAAGGCGGAGATCCGTCGTCGGCGATCAGAACGTCGGCCATAGGCCAGCGTTGTGACCAACGATAGCGATCACGGCCAAAGTTCGGTCAAAGTCTGCGCCGCCCCACGGCGGCCGAATCCCCCACCGCCAGTCCGGACGATCATGAGGTTGTGGCCGCGACACGCCGTCGAAC
Organism: Catellatospora sp. KI3; assembly: GCF_029948125.1. GTDB lineage: Bacteria > Actinomycetota > Actinomycetes > Mycobacteriales > Micromonosporaceae > Catellatospora. The sequence goes on along the minus strand of NZ_JASAMB010000027.1, from coordinate 75,253 downwards.
CGTGCCATAGGTTCATGATCGACCGGGGTGGGGGTGGTCGAGGTGGGTGGTGATGGCGGTGGCTAGGCGGGTGGCGGCGGCGGGGTCGTGGGCGAGGAAGACCGAGGGTTCGGTCAGTTCCAGTTCGATCAGGTGGGGGTTGCCGGCGGCGTCGGGGATCAGGTCGATGCGGGCGTAGACCAGGCCGTCCGGGAGGTTGGCGACGACGGCCTCGCCGACGGCCAGTTCCGCGGCGGTGGGCGTACGCGGGGTGATGTCCTCGGCCTTGTACAGCTCGTCCGCGCCGTCGACGTGGGGGCCGGTGAGCAGCGGCCCCTTGCGGATGGCGTGGCTGTACGCCAGGCGCCCCGTCCCCGGATCGGCGAAGAACAGCAGCGCCGTCTCGCCGTACGCGTCCACGGCGTCCAGGTACGGCTGCACCAGCACCAGCCGCCCGGCCGCCTGGAGCCGCCGGACGTGGTCGGCGGCCTGCGCGGCGTCGCCCGGCCCGTAGCGGCCCGTGTCGCGGCTGCCGGAGCTGATCGAGGGCTTGACGACGTACTCGCCGTCGCCGTCCGGGGCGGTCCACGCGTCGCCCGGGTGGACGAAGGCGGTGGGGATGATCGGGATCCCGGCGGCGGCCAGCTCGGCCAGGTAGCTCTTGTCGGTGTTCCAGGCGACCACGGCGGCCGGGTTGGCCAGGTTGGGCAGGGCGTGGGCCCAGGCGAGGAACTTGTCACGCTGCCAGGAGTAGTCCCAGGTCGACCGGATCAGCACCAGGTCGTAGCCCGTCCAGTCGACGGTTGGGTCGTCCCAGACGACCGGCTCGGCGGCGATGCCCCGTGCGGCCAGCGGCGCCAGCAGGAGCTGGTCGTCGGGCTCAAGCAGCGGGATCTCGGCGCAGGTGGCGATGGCGACGCGCGGCGCCCCGTCCCGGCTGGGCCCGGATACCAGGGCGACCCGGGCGGCTGCCCGGGTCGCATGGTCAAGGGATGTGCTCACAAGATCCAAGATAACTCGCGGATCTGAAACTTCCTCAGCGCGTCAGCGTCCGCTTGGACATGGACCGCCAGAGGTCGTTGGTGGGACGCATGAGCTCGATGAGCTCCCGCTCCCATTCGTTCTCCACGGTGATGCCAGCCCGTTCACAGGCGGCCCGGGCGATGTCGGTGCTGGCGGCGAACCGGTCGCCCCACGCTCCGTCGCCACCCACCAACACGATGCGAGCACCGCGCCGACCGACGTACTCGATGACCCCCTTCGCACCTCCGTGCGCGCTAGCGAACTCGCGCAGGCCGGCCACCAGGGTGGCCGTGGGGTGCTCGATGGTCACCGTCGTATCTGAACCTTCTGCCATGCAAGCACGATAAGCAGAACGGACGTCCGGTAGCGGGATTGTGAGCACTTTTTGTGATCCCCGTTACGTAGATGCAATCCGGTGCACAGAGATCGACTGTCCGAGTTCGCCCGGAAATATCCACGTCAATGCGTCGCAGAACGGACAACCGGCGGACACCCAAGTGAGCAATCGCCACGCCCGACACGGGGATTAGGGCGTGTCACGAACAAAGTTGGTAAATCGGTCAGATGAACACGTCGACGCCGACCGCCACGAAGACGATCGTCAGGTACGCCGTGGACCAGTGGAAGAGGCGCATCGGCTTGACCGGCTCGCCCTTCACGGTGCGGCTGTACAGGCCGTGGGCCTCCAGGATGAACATCATCCCGCAGACGAGCGCGGGGATGCCGTACACCCGGGACATGCCCAGCGGCCAGACCGCGAGCGAGGTCGCCACGGTCAGCCAGGAGTACACCACCGACTCGATCGCGACGCGACGCGGGGTGGCCACCACCGTCAGCATCGGGATGCCGGCCTTGGCGTAGTCGTCCTTGAACCGGATCGCCAGCGCGTAGAAGTGCGGCATCTGCCAGAAGAAGACGACGCCGAACAGCAGCCAGGCGGCCGGGGCCAGCGAGCCGGTCACCGCGGCCCAGCCGATCAGCACCGGCATCGCCCCGCAGACCCCGCCCCAGAACGTGTTGTGCGGCGTCGTGCGCTTCAGCCAAGCGGTGTAGATCACGTCGTAGTAGACGATGGCGGCGACGGTCAGCGCGGTCGCCAGCCAGTTGGTGAACGCGGCCATCAGCGCGGTCGAGGCGACGGCCAGGGTGAGGCCGAAGACCAGCGCGTTGCGCGGGGTCACCGTGTGGGTCACCAGCGGCCGACGTGACGTTCGTCCCATCAGCGGGTCGATGTCCCGGTCGAGGTAGCAGTTGATGGCGTTGGCGGCACCCGCCGCGAACGACCCGCCGACCAGCACGACCAGCATCAACCAGACCGAGGGCAGGCCCTTGGCGGCGAGCATCATCGCCGGGATGGTGGTGATGAGCAGCAGCTCGACGATGCGCGGCTTGGTCAGCGACAGGTAGGCGCCGAACACCGCCCAGCGGGCCTCGCGCCGCGACAGCCGGACGGCGCGCGCGGCACTGCCTGGCTGCACCGGGATGACCGGGAGGGGGTGGGACGGGAGGTCTATGGTGCCGGCCGCCTCTGGCGACTCCGCGGCGAGCGTGCTCACCCGAGACAGGGTACGGCAACGCTGGTCAAAGCCTGCGGCCGCGCCCGGCGGTGCGGATACCGCGCCGGAGCGCCCAGCGGACACCACGCCGCACAAAGCACGGGTTCGCACATCTGTCGTGCGAGGTATGAGTAGGGTCGACACCGACAGGGCGACACCGTGGCCGCCCATATGAGGATGCGTTGCGCCTTTCCACAGCTCCGGTGCGTGCTATTCCGGGTCACGGCCCTGGAGCGAGACGGCAAGACTGACCCGCTAGGAGTAGCACAGCTGTGACCGAGCAGTTGATCTGGTCTGACATCGACCGCCGCGCCGTTGACACCGCCCGCGTGCTTGCCATGGACGCGGTGGAGAAGGCCGGCAACGGCCATCCCGGCACCGCGATGAGCCTCGCCCCCCTGGCCTACCTGCTGTTCCAGCGGGCCATGCGGCTGGACCCCAACGACCCGGACTGGACCGGCCGCGACCGCTTCGTGCTGTCCGCCGGGCATTCCTCCCTCACCCAGTACGTCCAGCTGTTCCTGGCCGGCTACGGCCTGGAGCTGTCGGACCTGCAGACGCTGCGCCAGTGGGGCTCGCTGACCCCGGGCCACCCGGAGCACGGGCACACCCGCGGCGTGGAGACCACCACCGGCCCGCTGGGCCAGGGCCTGGGCAACGCGGTGGGCATGGCGATGGCCGCCCGCCGCGAGCGCGGCCTGTTCGACCCCGACGCGGCGCCGGGCACCAGCCCGTTCGACCACCACATCTACGTGATCTGCTCCGATGGCGACATCGAGGAGGGCATCACGCACGAGGCGTCGGCGATCGCCGGGCACCAGAAGCTCGACAACCTGATCGTCTTCTACGACGACAACGAGATCTCGATCGAGGACGACACCCGGATCGCCAAGTCTGAGGACGTCTGCGCGCGGTACGAGGCGTACGGCTGGCACGTCGAGAAGGTCGACTGGACCGGCGGCAACGGCAACTACCACGAGGACGTCCCGGCGCTGTGGGCCGCGATCCAGCGGGCCAAGGGCGTGACCGACCGGCCCAGCTTCATCGCGCTGCGCACCATCATCGGCTGGCCCGCGCCGACCAAGCAGAACACCGGCAAGATCCACGGCTCGGCGGTCGGCCCGAACGAGGCGGCCGCGGTCAAGGAGGTGCTGGGCTTCGACCCGGCGGTCGCCTTCCCGGTCGAGGACGAGGTGCTGGCGCACACCCGCGCGGTCGGCGAGCGCGGCCGGGTGCTGCACGAGCAGTGGGAGGACGCCTTCCACGACTGGGCGAAGGCGAACCCGGACCGGCTGGCCCTGTTCGACCGGATGAGCACCCGTACCCTGCCCAAGGGCTGGGAGGACGCGCTGCCGAGCTTCCCGGCCGACGCCAAGGGCATCGCCACCCGCGCCGCGTCGGGCCAGGTGCTCAACGCGCTGGCGCCGGTGCTGCCGGAGCTGTGGGGCGGCTCGGCCGACCTGGCCGAGAGCAATAACACCACGATGAAGGGCGAGCCGTCGTTCATCCCGGCGGAGTACGCCACCAAGGAGTTCCCGGGCCACGAGTACGGCCGTACGCTGCACTTCGGCATCCGCGAGCACGCCATGGGCTCGATCATGAACGGCATCGCGCTGCACGACGGCACCCGCGTCTACGGCGGCACGTTCCTGGTCTTCAGCGACTACATGCGCCCGGCCGTACGCCTGGCCGCGCTGATGAAGCTGCCGGTGACCTACGTCTGGACGCACGACTCGATCGGCCTGGGCGAGGACGGCCCGACGCACCAGCCGGTGGAGCACCTGACCGCGCTGCGGGCCATCCCGGGCCTGGACGTGGTGCGCCCGGCCGACGCCAACGAGACCGCGCACGCCTGGCGGATGGCGCTGACCCACACCGACCGGCCGACGGCGCTGGCGCTGTCCCGCCAGAACCTGCCGACCCTGGACCCGGCGAAGGTCGTCGGCTTCGAGCACGGCGGTTACGTGCTGGAGGAGGCCTCCTCGGGCACCCCGCAGGCGATCCTCATCGCCACCGGCTCCGAGGTGCAGATCGCCCTGGCCGCCCGCGAGCTGCTGGAGGCCGACGGCGTCGCGACCCGCGTGGTGTCGATGCCGTGCCAGGAGTGGTTCCGCGCGTCCGACGCGGGGTACCGGGAGTCTGTGCTGCCGTCGTCGGTCAAGGCCCGCGTGAGTGTCGAGGCGGGTATCGCCATGTCCTGGCGCGACCTGATCGGCGACGCGGGCGAGGCCGTGAGCCTGGAGCACTACGGCGCGTCCGCCCCGGCGGCGACCCTGTTCGAGAAGTTCGGTTTCACACCGCAGGCGGTGGCCGACGCCGCCCGGCGGTCCCTGGCCAAGGCCAATGAAGGGCAGTGACAGGCGATGACTGAAGCCCTGGGCGAGCTCTCCGCCGCCGGCGTGGCGGTCTGGCTCGACGACATCTCCCGGGAGCGGCTGACCGAGGGCGGCTCCCACACGGCGCTGGCGGACCTGCGCGACACGCGGCACGTGGTCGGGGTGACCAGCAACCCGACCATCTTCGCCGCGGCGCTGGCCGGCAGCGACGACTACGACCAGCAGCTGCACGACCTCAAGGCGCGCAAGGTCTCGGTCGACGAGGCGGTGCGCATGCTCACCACGTACGACATCAGGTGGGCCTGCGACGTGATGCGGCCGGTGTACGACGCGACCGGCGGCCGTGACGGCCGGGTGTCGATCGAGGTCGACCCGCGGCTGGCGCACGAGACCGAGCCGACGATCGCCGAGGCCAAGCAGCTGTGGTGGCTGGTGGACCGGCCCAACCTGTTCATCAAGATCCCGGCGACGCTGGAGGGCCTGCCCGCGATCACCGCGGCGCTGGCCGACGGCATCAGCGTCAACGTGACGCTGATCTTCTCGCTGGAGCGCTACCGCGCGGTGCTGGACGCCTGGCTGGCCGGCCTGGAGCAGGCGAAGGCGAACGGGCATGACCTGTCGAAGATCGAGTCGGTCGGGTCGTTCTTCGTGTCCCGCTTCGACACCGAGATCGACAAGCGGCTGGAGAAGATCGGGACGCCGGAGGCGCTGGCCCTGCGCGGCCAGGCCGCCGTCGCCAACGCCCGCCTGGCCTACGGGGAGTACCTGCAGGTCGTCGGGTCGCCCCGGTGGGCGGAGCTGAAGGCGGCCGGGGCGAACCCGCAGCGGCCGCTGTGGGCCTCGACCGGCACCAAGAACCCGGAGTACCCGGACACGCTCTACGTCGAGCAGCTGGTCGCCGCCGACACGGTCAACACCATGCCGGAGAAGACGCTGCAGGCCTTCGCCGACCACGGCAAGGTGCCCGGGGACACGGTCACCGGCAACCTGGCCCAGGCGCAGCAGACCATCGACGCGCTGCGCGCGGCCGGGGTCGACTACGACGACGTGGTGGCGTTCCTGGAGAGCGACGGCGTGGCGAAGTTCGACGCGAGCTGGCAGGAGCTGCTGGCCGGGGTACAGGCGAAACTGGAGCAGGCATGACCGAGGTTGCGACGGGAGGCGGGCTGACCGTCCGCCTCTCCCCCGCGGCGGCACAGCAGGCCGCGGCGCAGGTGTCGGAGCTGGAGGCGGCGGGCGTGCCCGCCGCCCTGGCGGGCAAGGACGCCACCCTGTGGGGTCCGGACGCGCAGTCCGAGGCGATCATCCGGCTGGGCTGGATCGACACCTTCGTGGGCAGCCGGGCGCTGCTGCCGCAGCTGGCCGAGCTGCGCGAGGAGCTGGGCGACCTGAACCACGTCGTGCTGGCCGGCATGGGCGGCTCGTCGCTGGCGCCCGAGGTCATCTCGCTGACCCTGGGCAAGGCGCTGACGGTGCTGGACACCACCGACCCGGGCCAGGTCAAGGCGGCGCTGGGCGACCGGCTGGACCGGACCGTGGTGGTCGTCTCCAGCAAGTCCGGCGGCACCATCGAGACCGACAGCCACCGCCGGGCGTACTGGCAGGCGTTCCTCGACGCGGGCCTGCCCGAGGCCGAGGTCGGCCGCCACTTCGTGATCGTGACCGACCCCGGCTCGCCGCTGGAGTCGACCGCCCGCGAGATGGGCGCCTACGTGGTGCTGGCCGACCCGAACGTCGGCGGCCGCTACTCCGCGCTGACCGCGTTCGGCCTGGTGCCGACCGCGCTGGCCGGGGTGGACGTGGCCGAGCTGCTGGACCAGGCCGAGGAGTTCGCGGCCACGTTGGCCGCCGCCCCCGAGGCCAACCCGTCGCTGCTGCTGGGCGCCGCGCTCGGCGCCGCCGCGCTGGCCGGGCGGGACAAGGTGTCGCTGGCCGACGACGGCAGCGGCATCACCGGGCTGGGCGACTGGGCCGAGCAGCTCATCGCCGAGTCCACCGGCAAGGACGGCAAGGGCATCCTGCCGGTCGTGGTGGAGGGGCAGGACGCGCCGGGCGCGACCGGTGCCGACGTCTTCACCGCGACCGTCGGCGCCGCCGGTGGATCACCGGCGGGTACGCCCGACGCGGCGGTCAACGGCCCGCTGGGCGCCCAGTTCCTGTGCTGGGAGGCGGCCACCGCGATCGCCGGGCGGGTGCTCGGCATCAACCCGTTCGACCAGCCGAACGTGACCGAGTCCAAGCAGAACACCGGCAAGATCCTCGACGAGGGGATGCCGTCGGAGCAGCCCGCGTTCACCGAGGGCGACGTCGCGGTCTACACCACCGCGACCGTGTCCACGCTGGACGAGGCGCTGGCGTGGCTGGTGGCCGAGGCAGGGTCGGACGGGTACATCGCGATCATGGAGTACCTGGACCGGTTCGGCGACGCCGACGGCGCGAAGCTGCGCGCGGCGCTGGCGCAGGCGAGCGGCCGCCCGGTGACCTACGGCTGGGGGCCGCGGTTCCTGCACTCGACCGGGCAGTACCACAAGGGCGGGCCGCAGGTCGGCGCGTTCCTGCAGGTCACCGGCGCGGTGAACGCGGACCTGGCGGTGCCGGGCAAGCCGTACAGCTTCGGCACGCTGCAGGCCGCCCAGGCCGCCGGCGACCGCCAGGCGCTGGCCGGCCGCGGCCGGCCGCTGCTGCACCTGCACCTCACCGACCGGGCCAAGGGCACCGCCCAGCTGCTCGAATCGGCGCACCGCCTGTCCACCGACAAGGAGAGGTGACGTCACGTGAGCGTGTCGTCGACCCCGCAGCAGCCCAACCCGCTGCGGGATCCGCAGGACCGGCGCCTGCCGCGCATCCCTGAGCCGTGCGCGCTGGTCATCTTCGGGGTCACCGGCGACCTCGCCCGCAAGAAGCTGCTGCCCGCCGTGTACGACCTGGCCAACCGCGGTCTGCTGCCGCCCGGCTTCGTGGTGCTCGGCTTCGCCCGCCGCGACTGGGGCGACGGCGACTTCGAGCAGCTCGCCCGCACCTCGGCCCAGGAGCACGCGCGCACCCCGTGGCGCGAGGAGGTCTGGAACCGGCTGTCGGGCAACATCAAGTTCGTCGGCGGCGCGTTCGACGACGACGCCGCGTTCGACACGCTGTCGCGCACGCTCGACGAGCTGCGCGACTCGCACGGCATCCCCGGCAACGCGGCGTTCTACCTGTCCATCCCGCCCGCGGCCTTCCCGACCGTGCTCAAGCAGCTCGAGCGCACCGGCATGGCCGACAACGACAAGTCGGGCGGCTGGCGCCGCGTGGTGGTGGAGAAGCCGTTCGGTGAGGACCTGGCCTCGGCCAAGTCGCTCAACGACCTGGTGGACGACGTGGTGAGCGCGCAGGACGTGTTCCGCATCGACCACTACCTCGGCAAGGAGACGGTGCAGAACATCCTCGCGCTGCGCTTCGCCAACTCCCTGTTCGAGCCGCTGTGGAACTCCAAGTACGTCGACTCGGTGCAGATCACCATGGCCGAGGACGTCGGCATCGGCACCCGCGCGGGCTTCTACGACGCGACCGGCGCCGCCCGCGACGTGCTGCAGAACCACCTGCTCCAGCTGCTGGCGCTGGTGGCCATGGAGGAGCCGACGACCTTCGACGCCGCCGAGATCCGGGCCGAGAAGCTCAAGGTGCTGCGCGCCACCGCGCCCCCGGCCGACGTGTCGACCGGCACGGTGCGCGGGCAGTACCTGACCGGCTGGGTGGCCGGGCAGCGGGTAAAGGGGTACCTGGAGGAGTCCGACGTCCCGGCGACCTCGACGACGGAGACGTACGTCGCGGCGCGGCTGTCGATCCAGAACCGCCGCTGGGCGGGGGTGCCGTTCTACATCCGGGCGGGCAAGCGCCTGCCCCGGCGCGTCACCGAGGTCGCGGTGCTGTTCAAGAAGGCGCCGCACCTGCCGTTCTACCCCGAGGACGTCGAGCTGCTGGGCCACAACCAGCTGGTCATCCGGGTGCAGCCGGACGAGGGCGTGATGCTCAAGTTCGGGTCCAAGGTGCCGGGCACCCAGATGGAGCTGCGCGACATCAGCATGGACTTCGCGTACGGCGAGGCGTTCACCGAGTCGAGCCCGGAGGCGTACGAGCGGCTCATCCTCGACGTCATGCTCGGCGACCGGACGCTGTTCCCGGACGCCGCCGAGGTCGAGGAGGGCTGGCGCATCGTCGACCCGCTGGAGGAGGCCTGGATCGGCACCAAGCCGGCCACCTACCGGGCGGGCGAGTGGGGGCCGCGCGAGGCCGACGAGATGCTGGCCGCCGAGGGCCGCACCTGGCGGCGGGCATGAGCGAGAAGAATCTCTCCGGAAGGCGGGCGGGATGCTAGCCCTGTGGGACACCACCGGTAACGAGGTGGTGCGCAAGCTCGCCGCGGAGCGGCGCAACGCCGGCGGCGTGGCCAGCGGCCTGGCCCTGAACCTGGTCGTCATCGTGGACGAGGGCCGCTCGCGCCAGGTGGAGGACGCGGCCACCATCGCCGCCGCCTCGCACCCGTGCCGCCTGCTCGTGGTCAGCCGCGGGCCGGTGGCCGGGGTCGACGCGGCGACCGCCAACGCCAAGGACCGGCTCGACGCCGAGATCGTGGTCGGCGGCCGGCTCGGCCCGTGCGAGGCCGTGATCATGCGGATGCACGGCCGGCTGGCCCTGCACAGCGAGTCGGTGGTCATGCCGCTGCTCGCCCCGGACGTGCCGGTGGTCACCTGGTGGCACGGCACCCCGCCGGAGCACATCGCGTACGACCCGCTCGGCGTCGTGGCCGAGCGGCGGGTCACCGACATCGCCCAGTGCGCCGACCCCGAGGGCGCGCTGCGCCAGCGGGCGCTGGACTACGCGCCGGGCGACACCGACCTGTCCTGGACCCGGCTGACCGGCTGGCGCTCGCTGATCGCGGGCGCCTTCGACACCGGCAACGCCAACGCGGTCTCGGCGGTCGTGTACGCCGGTGCCGCCGACCCGCTGGGCGCGCTGCTGCGCGGCTGGATCGTCAGCCGCACCGGCATCCCGGTGCGGCTGGCCGACTCGGCCGACGGCAGGCTCAGCGGCGTCGACTTCGCGCTGGCCGACGGCGGCACGCTCAGCCTGCACAGCACCGGTGACGGGATGGCGCTGCTGCGCCGCCCCGGCCACCTCGACCTGGTGCTGCCGCTGCTGCAGCGGCGGCTGGGCGAGGAGCTGGCCGAGGAGCTGCAGCGGCTCGACGCCGACCAGCCGTACTCGCGGGCGCTGGCGGCGGCGACCGGGGTGGGCGGGCTCGGCGAGCGGCCCAGCGTGCGCACCCACATCTGGCAGGACCCGGCGTGGACCCAGGCCGTGGGGGCGGCGGCATGACCGTGCAGGTGCACGCCGACGCCGCCGCGCTGGCGGAGTCGGTGGCGACCCGGCTGGTGGCGAAGCTGGCGCAGGCCCAGGCCGCGTACGGCGGCGCCCACGCGGTGCTGACCGGCGGCCGGGTGGCGGCGGCGGTGCTGCGCGCGGTGCCGACCAGCCCGGGCTTCGACTCCGTCGACTGGTCGCGGGTCGACCTGTGGTGGGGCGACGAGCGGTTCCTGCCCGCCGGCGACCCCGACCGCAACGAGACCCAGGCGCGGGCGGCCCTGCTGGACGCGCTGCCGCTCGATCCGGCCCGGGTGCACCCGATGCCACCCTCGGACGGCCCCGACGGCGCAGACCCGGTCCTGGCGGCCCGGCGCTACGCCGGGGAGCTCGCGGCGGCCGCCGACGGCGCTGAGCTGCCGCGTTTCGACGTGCTCCTGCTCGGCGTCGGCGAGGACGGGCACGTGGCCTCGGTCTTCCCGGGCCACCCGGTGCCGGACGGCACCGTCGGCGCGGTGACCGACAGCCCCAAGCCGCCGCCGGTGCGCACCACGCTCACCCCGGCCGCGATCAACACGGCCGACGAGGTGTGGCTGGTCGCGGCGGGCGGCGACAAGGCCGGCGCGGTGGGCACGGCGCTCACGAGCGGCGGCGGGCTGCCCGCAGCGTCGGTGCACGGCCGCACGCGGACGCTGTGGCTGCTCGACGAGGCGGCTGCGGCAAGGATCCCGGCGGACTCACCGGTCCGGCGCTGACCGCACCGCCCACGACGAAGGCGCCGACCCTCACCGGTCGGCGCCTTTTGAGTTCACGCGTGCACCCACGCCGAGCCCCCGCCAGCCGAATGGTTTGGAAGGGGCCCTTCTTCTACGCGAAGCGATAAGAAGGGCCCCTTCCTTTCGCTCTGAGCGCGCGCACGACGGCGCGCGCCGATCACGTGAAAGGGCCGGTCGGCGATGCCGACCGGCCCTTTCACGTGATCGCGCGGATCAGGCGCCCATCTCCAGCTTGAGCCACAGGCCCAGGCCGACGATGCAGGCGAACCAGACGATGCCCACCAGCACGGTGTACCGGTCCAGGTTCTTCTCCGCCACGGAGGAACCCGCCAGGCTCGACGAGACGCCACCGCCGAACATGCTGGACAGGCCGCCGCCCTTACCCCGGTGCAGCAGCACCAGCATGGTGAGCAGGGCGCTGGTGATGATCAGCAACACGATCATTGCGTAGGCGAAGCCGATCGGCATGAGCACGGTCCTTCGGTATCGGTGGCCGCTGGCGCGGCCCGGGTGTCGGTCAAGAATAGCGGGCGCGGCCCGGCGTCAGGAGGGCGAGGATGCCACATCCGTGGCGATGGTCGGGTCGAGCAGGCCCAGCGCGGCCAGATCGGGCATGCCGAACTGGGAGTGGATGAACATCCCGCCCACGTTCGACCCGGCCATCCGGATCGCGTTGGGGTAGATCACCGGGATGGTGACGGCCAGCTGCGACAGCTTGCCGTCCAGCTCACCCCACAGCTTGTACTGGCGCGCCAGGGTCGGCTCGGCGTTGGCCTCCTTGATCGCCTGGTCGATCTCGGCGTCCTTTAGGAACGAGTAGTTCGACCCGCTCAGCTCGCCCGGCGGCTGCACCAGGCTGCCGTCGAACAGCGGCGGGATGACGGCCGAGCCGTTGGCCCAGTCGGGGATCCAGCCCGCGTAGATCAGGTGGTAGGGGTGGCCGGAGTCGGCGATGATGTCCCAGTACATGTCGGCGTCGAGCCGCTTGAGGTTGACCTTGATGCCCACGCGGACGTACGCGTCGACCATCGTCTTGACGTACCGGGCGATGGTGTCGTTGTCCGGCAGCGCCACGTTGATGGAGTCGGGGCAGGTGACCTTGTCGTCCTTGGCCTGGTCGATCAGGGCGATCGCCTTGTCCTCGTTGCCGTCGCCGTCGCTCAGCGTGCCGTAGTCGTCGAACTTGGCGTGCGCGGCCAGGTTCGGCGGGATCATCGAGGTGGCCAGGTCGCCGATGATCGACCCGCCCATCGCCTGGCGGTACTTGCGCTTGTTGAACGCGTACACCAGGGCCTGGCGGCAGCGCAGGTCCTTGATCAGCTTCGTGTTGATGGCGAAGTAGCGCACCGCGCCGGTCGGACCGGTCGCCGTCCGCTTGGACAGCTCGGGGTCGTTGACGACCTGCTGCAGGAAGTTCGGCGCGACGTTGGCGTTGAGCAGGACCGAGTTGCGGTCGCCGCCCTGGTTCTGGATCAGCGCGTTGGTGACCGCCGGGTCGTTCTCGTTCTTCACGATCTCGATCTTGTCCGGGAACGCCTTGCGGATGCCGTCCACGCTCGCCGACCAGTGCTCGTTGCGCACCAGGGTGATCCGGTCGTCGGCCACGCGCGGCTCGACCCGGTACGGCCCGTTGGACAGCGGCCGCCGGTCGTAGGCGTCCTTGTCGCCGTCCGAGCCCGGCTTGGCCGGGGAGAACACCGACAGGGCCACCGCGTAGTTGAAGTCACCGGTGGGCTGCTTCAGCTTGAACTTGATCGTGCGCGAGTCGTCGCAGGTGACCGAGTCCAGCTCCTTGCCGCTGTACGGGCCCTCGTACGGCGTCGCGTTGTCGGCCAGCAGCAGCTTCGCGTACGGCAGGCCCGACTTGAACAGCGAGGAGAAGTTGCGCTCGACGCCGTACTTCACCTGCTGGCAGTTGATCGCGGCGCCGTCCTCCCACTTCACGCCCTCGCGCAGCTTGAACTCCCACACCGTGTTGTTCTCGCTGGGCCGGCCCAGGTCGGTGGCGAGGTCGGGCACCAGCTCGCTGCCGGCCGCGCCGGGCTCGGACTTGTACGTCGTGAGCGTGCGCGACAGCAGGCGGCTGACGTTGGAGTCCAGTGCCGCACCGATCTTCTGCGGGTCCAGGTGCGAGGGCAGCTGCGTCAGCACCACCCGGATCGTGCCGCCCGCGGTGACGGAGGTGCTCGAGTCGGCTGCGGAGTCGCAGGCGGCCACCGCGCCCGCGGTGACGAGCGCCAGGACGGCTGCGGTCATGCGGCGGCGCGTTCGCGCGAGGTGAGGCATGGTCGTCCTCTCGGCGGGCGGGGGTGGCCCACCAAGGATCTCGGGGGTGGTCGGGGGCGGGACCGCGCACCCAGAGGTGGCCCGGTCACGCGCACACTTTAGGCACTCGCGCCGCGGCACCGGCAGGCGGGAGCCAGATCGCAACAAAGAAGGACTCCCGGCATCCGTAAGATCACTGCCGGTGACAGCGGAGCGGGCGGGGGCCGATGGCCACCCGCCCGCTCCGACGTACCGGGGTCACTCCCCCAGGCGGCAGATCTTCGCGAAGTCGTCCGCGTCGAGGCTCGCCCCGCCGACCAGCGCGCCGTCGATGTCGGGCTGCGCCATGATCGCGGCGATGTTCGAGCCCTTCACCGAGCCGCCGTAGAGGACGCGCACCGCGTTGGCGGTGGCGTCGCCCTGCACCTTGGCCAGCTGCGCGCGGATCGCGCCGATGACCTCCTGGGCGTCCTCGGGCGTGGCGGTCTTGCCGGTGCCGATGGCCCACACCGGCTCGTACGCCACGACGACCTTCTCCACCTGCGCCGGGGTGAGCCCGGCCAGGCCGCCGTCGAGCTGGGCCAGCGTGTACTCCACGTGGGTGCCCGCCTCGCGGATGTCCAGGCCCTCGCCGATGCACAGGATCGGCGTCATGTCGTCGGCGAGCACGGCCTTGACCTTGGCGTTGACCAGCTCGTCGCCCTCGGCGTGGTACTGCCGGCGCTCGGAGTGGCCGACGACCACGAACGAGCAGCCCAGCTTGGCCAGCATGCTCGCGGCGATCTCGCCGGTGTAGGCGCCCGACTTGTGCGCCGAGACGTCCTGCGCGCCGTACTTGATCAGCAGGCGGTCCCCGTCGACCAGGGTCTGCACGCTGCGGATGTCGACGAACGGCGGGATCACCGCCACCTCGACCGCCTCCAGCTGCTTCTCGTTCAGGCTGAACGCGAGCTTCTGGGTCAGGGCGATGGCCTCGAGGTGGTTGAGGTTCATCTTCCAGTTGCCGGCCATCAGCGGCCGGCGCTTCTCCACTGCCATCTGTCAGGCCTCCAGCGCGAGCAGGCCCGGCAGGGCCTTGCCCTCCAGGTACTCCAGCGACGCACCGCCGCCGGTCGAGATGTGGCCGAAGGCCGCCTCGTCCAGGCCCAGCGCCCGCACCGCCGCGGCGGAGTCGCCGCCGCCGACCACGGTGAAGCCGTCGACCTTGGTGATCGCCTCGGCCACGCCGCGGGTGCCGCCCGCGAACGGAGCCAGCTCGAACACGCCCATCGGGCCGTTCCAGAAGACCGTCTTCGCCCCGGCCAGCGCGTCGGCGAACAGCGCCACCGACGCCGGGCCGATGTCCAGGCCGAGCCAGCCGTCCGGGATGGCGTCGGCGGCGACCGTCTCGGTCTGCGCGTCGGCGGCGAACCGGTCCGCCACCACGATGTCCACCGGCAGCACGATCCGGTCGCCGGCGCGGGCCAGCAGGTCGCGGCAGGTGTCGAGCATCTCGTCCTGCAGCAGCGAGCCGCCCACCCCGTGGCCCTGGGCCTTGAGGAAGGTGAAGCACATGCCGCCGCCGATGAGCAGCTTGTCGGCGCTGTTCAGCAGCGCCTCGATCACGGCGAGCTTGTCGGAGACCTTCGACCCGCCGAGCACCACCACGTACGGCGTGGCCGGGTTCTCGGTGAGGCGCTTGAGCACCTCGACCTCGGTCGCGACCAGGCCGCCCGCGTAGCGCGGCAGGCGGGCCGCCACGTCGTAGACGCTGGCGTGCTTGCGGTGCACCGCGCCGAACGCGTCGTCGACGTACACGTCGGCGAAGGCGGCGAGCTGGTCGGCGAACGCGCCGCGCACGGCGTCGTCCTTGCTGGTCTCACCGGCGTTGAAGCGCAGGTTCTCCAGCAGCACCACCCCGCCGGGCTGCAGGCCCGCGACGGCCGCCTGGGCCGACTCGCCGACGGTGTCGGCGGCGAACTCCAGCGGCGAACCCAGCAGCTCCTGCAGCCGCTGCGCGACCGGGGCCAGGGTGTACTTCGGGTCGGGCTCGCCCTTGGGGCGGCCCAGGTGCGACATGACGATCACGGCCGCGCCCGCGTCCCGCAGGGCGACGATGGTCGGCAGGACGGCCCGGATGCGGCCGTCGTCGGCGATGACGCCGGGCTGGTCCTTGACGAAGGGCACGTTCAGGTCGGCGCGCACGAGCACGCGCCGACCTGAGACACCCTCGCCGAGCAGGTCGTCGAGGGAACGCATTACAGCGATGCACCCACGAGCTTGGTGAGGTCCACCAGGCGGTTGGAGTAGCCCCACTCGTTGTCGTACCAGCCGACGACCTTGACCTGGTTGCCGATGACCTTGGTCAGGCCGGCGTCGAAGATGCAGGAGGCCGGGTCGGTGACGATGTCAGCCGACACGATCTCGTCCTCGGTGTAGACCAGGATGCCCTTGAGCGGGCCCTCGGCCGCCGCCTTGATCGCGGCGTTGACCTCCTCGACCGACGTCTCGCGAGCGGCGGTGAAGGTCAGGTCGGTGGCCGAGCCGGTCGGGATCGGCACGCGCAGCGCGAAGCCGTCCAGCTTGCCCTTCAGCTCCGGCAGCACCAGGCCGATGGCCTTGGCGGCACCGGTCGAGGTCGGCACGATGTTCAGGGCCGCGGCGCGGGCGCGACGCAGGTCCTTGTGCGGGCCGTCCTGCAGGTTCTGGTCCTGGGTGTACGCGTGGATCGTGGTCATCAGACCCTTCTCGATCCCGATCGTGTCGTTCAGGACCTTCGCCATGGGGGCGAGGCAGTTCGTGGTGCAGGACGCGTTCGAGATGATCTTGTGCGCGGCCGGGTCGTACTGGTCGTGGTTGACGCCCAGCACGATGGTGATGTCCTCACCCTTGGCCGGGGCCGAGATGATGACCTTCTTCGCGCCGTTGTCGGCGTGCACCTTCGCCTTGGCGGCGTCGGTGAACAGGCCGGTCGACTCGATCACGACGTCGGCGCCCAGGTCGCCCCAGGGCAGCTTGCCCGGGTCGCGCTCGGCGAACGCCTTGAACGACTTGCCGTTGACCGTGAGGTCGGTGTCGGTCGCCTTCACCTCGTAGGGCAGGCGGCCGAGGATGCTGTCGTACTTGAGCAGGTGCGCCAGGGTCGCGTTGTCGGTCAGGTCGTTGACGGCAACCAGCTCGATGTCCGCGCCGGACGCCAGCAGGGCCCGGTAGAAGTTACGCCCGATGCGGCCGAAGCCGTTGATGCCAACCCGGATGGTCACAGGTCCCATCTCCTCGCATGTGCGCCGACTGGCGGCTTCGAAAGCCGAGTGCGGCGGCCTATAGGTCACTCGCCCGGTCCCGCCGCCCACACACCTGACATAACGGCTTGCTGGCCGAGCTGCCGGCAGCGTCGCCGTACTTGTTCGACCCTAGCTGAGCTGTGACCCGGCGCACCGCCGGGGTCTTTGTTTCACGATGGTGTCGTCCGCCACTCTTTTAACAGAGAAGACGACGATCCCGCCCGAACAGGTCGGGCGGGATCGTCATGCGGCAGGTCGCGTCAGACGGTGAGCATCTCCGCCGTCACGGCGGCCTCGGTGTCCGGGATGCCCAGGTCACGCGCGCGCTTGTCGGCAAGCGCCAGCAGACGCCTTATGCGTCCGGCGATCGCGTCCTTCGTGAGCGGCGGGTCGGCCAGCGCGCCCAGCTCCTCCAGCGACGCCTGCCGGTGCTCCAGCCGCAGGCGGCCCGCGCTGGTCAGGTGGCCCGGGGCGTCGTCGGCCAGGATCTCCAGGGCGCGGGTGACCCGGGCCGCCGCGGCGACCGCGGCCCGCGCCGAGCGGCGCAGGTTGGCGTCGTCGAAGTTGGCCAGGCGGTTGGCGGTGGCCCGCACCTCGCGCCGGACCCGGCGCTCCTCCCAGGCCAGCACGCTGGAGTGAGCGCCGATGCGGGTGAGCAGCGCCGCGATGGCGTCGCCGTCCTTGACCACCACCCGGTCCACCCCGCGCACCTCGCGCGCCTTGGCGGTGATGCCGAGCCGCCGCGCCGCGCCGACCAGCGCCAGCGCCGACTCCGGCCCTGGGCAGGTGATCTCCAGCGCGCTGGAGCGGCCCGGCTCGGTCAGCGAGCCGTGCGCCAGGAACGCGCCCCGCCACGCCGCCACCGCGCAGCAGACGCTGGCGGAGACGACGTTGGGCGGCAGGCCGCGCACCGGGCGGCCGCGCACGTCCAGCAGGCCGGTCTGGCGCGCCAGCGCCTCGCCGTCCTTGACGATGCGCACGATGTAGTGGCTGCCCTTGCGCAGCCCGCCCGAGGCCAGCACGTGCACCTCGCTGGGGTAGCCGAACAGGTCGGCGACGGTCGTGCGCAGCCGCCGGGCCACCGCACCGGTGTCCAGCTCCGCCTCGACCACCACCCGGCCGGAGACGATGTGCAGGCCGCCGGCGAAGCGCAGCAGGGCCGCCATCTCCGACCGCCGGCAGCACGGCTTGGGCACGTCGACCCGGCTCAGTTCGTCTTTGACCGCAGCGGTCATCGCCATCGTGTCGTCACCTCGTGGCCGGTCGCGGGCTGTGCGCCATGGTTTGTGGTCAAGTCAGGTGGTGCCGGGTTCGTACGTGCTAACGAGCGGTGCCCAAGAGTGGCACCAGTGCGCGGCCCAATCGGACCGGATCGTGTCGGGGCGTGCCGTCATCGACCGCCACCGGGGCGAGCGCGATGCGGGCACCGAGTGATTCTGCCGCATTCGCGACCGGTTCGGGGTCTGGCACGGCATTCCTGTCGACCAGAACAATATCGACCTTGAGGTCCGGCAGGTACCGGCTCAGCGCCGCGAGGTGGTCGGGCAGCGACAGACCGACCGTCTCCCGGTCCGCGGCGAGGTTCAGGGTCACCAGCCGGCGCGCCGGGCTGGCCGTGATCGCGGCCGCCTGCTCGGGCACCAGCAGGTGCGGAATGACGCTGGTGTACCAGCTGCCGGGGCCGAACACGAGCCAGTCGGCCGCGCCGATCGCCTCGATGGCCTGCGGGCACGGCTGCGGGTAGGGCGGCTCCAGCCGTACCTCCAGGACCCGGCCCGGTGCGACCGCGACCTGGTGCTGGCCGCGGACGGTGACCTTCTCGCCGTCGACGAGCAGGTCGGCCTCGATGCCCAGCGGATGGCAGGACATGGGCAGCACCCGGCCGACGGCGTGCACCATCGCCTGGGCGTGCTCCAGTGCCGCCACCGGGTCGCCCAGCAGCTCCATCAGACCGCACAGCACCACGTTGCCGACCGGGTGCCCGGCCAGCTCGTCCGAGCCGGTGAAGCGGTACTGCATCAGCTTGGCCGTACCGTCGCTGACCCCGTCGTCGGCGGCCAGCGCCGCCAGGGCCTGGCGCAGGTCACCGGGGGGCAGCACCGAGCGGGCCGCGCGCAGCCGGCCGCTGGAGCCGCCGTCGTCGGCCACGGTCACCACCGCCGTCAGGTCCAGCGGCAGCCCGGTGGCGCGCAGCGCGCGCAGGCTGGCGCTCAGGCCGTGCCCTCCCCCGAAGGCCACCACCTTGATCGGCTTCGTCGCCTCGTTCATGCCGCTCCTCGCTGAGCTCGTCGCGGTCATGGACGTGCCGAGCCTCGTCAGTGTTCCCCGTCATATGCGCCGAAGTCGCTCGTGGTGTCACTCACGGCCGAGGTCGCGGTGCTGCGCGTGTGCCACCACCCGAAGTTCACGCAGGCGGCGGGCCAGCTCCTCGGCGATGGCGACGCTCCGGTGCTTACCGCCGGTACAACCGACGGCGACGGTCAGATACCGCTTGCCCTCGCGTTCGAAACCCGGCGCGGTGGCCAGAACCAGCCGCGCGTACGTCTCCACGAACGTCCCCGCGCCCCGCTGCCCCAGCACGTACCTGCTGACGGGCTCGTCGCGGCCGGTCTGCTCGCGCAGCTCCGAGACCCAGAACGGGTTGGGCAGGAAGCGCGCGTCCAGCACGAAGTCGGCGTCGGGGGGCAGGCCGTACTTGAAGCCGAACGACAGCACGGTGACCCGCAGCCGCAGCGCGTCGGGGCTGGCGAACAGCTCCTCGACCCGGGCCCGCAGCTGGTTGACGTTCAGGTGGGAGGTGTCGATCAGCACGTCGGCCTGCTCGCGGGCCTCGGCGAGCAGGGCCCGTTCGGCGGCGATGCCGTCGGACAGGCGGCCGTCGCCCTGCAGCGGGTGCGAGCGCCGCACGCTCTCGAAGCGCCGGATCAGCACCTCGTCGTCGGCGTCGACGAAGACCACGCGCGGGCTGAAGCCGCGCTCGCGCAGCTCCCGGATCGCGCCGGCCAGGTCGGTGGAGAAGGCGCGGCTGCGCACGTCGAGCACCATCGCGGTGTGCCGGGCCGCCCCGCCCGCCTTCGCGGCCAGCTCGGCGAGCTGGACCAGCAGCGCCTGGGGCAGGTTGTCGACCACGTAGTAGCCGACGTTCTCCAGGGCACGGGCCACCGTGCTGCGGCCGCCGCCGGAGACGCCGGTCACCACCACCAGGTCGGTCCCGGCCTCGCCGGTTCCGGTCTCGGCCACCGGCTCCGCGCGCTCCCCCGCCGCGCCGTGCCTTGCCGTATCCACGCTCACGTACGCCCCCACTAGCGCTCCCGCGCCGGGTCACCGCCCGGCACGAGGCTTCATCCTAGCCAGGCTCGCCCGGAGCACCGCTTCCTGCGGTCGGATTCACCTGCTGGGGTACGCCCAGCGCCGCCAGCACCGCCGCCGCCGTGCGCGGCCCGATCCCGGGCACCTGGGCGATCTCGTCCGCCCCCGCCGCGGCCAGCCGCTTGAGCGAGCCGAAGTGGCGCAGCAGCGCCTTGCGCCGGATCTCGCCGAGACCGGGCACGCTGTCGAGGTCGGAGGCGGTCATCCGGGCCGAGCGGCGCTGCCGGTGGAAGGTGATGGCGAACCGGTGCGCCTCGTCGCGCACGCGCTGCAGCAGGTAGAGCCCTTCGGCCTGGCGGGGCAGGATCACCGGCATCGGGTCGTCGGGCAGCCACACCTCCTCCAGCCGCTTGGCCAGGCCGCAGACGGCGACGTCGGTGACGCCCAGCTCGGACATGACCGCCGCGGCGGCGTTGACCTGCGGCGCGCCGCCGTCGACCACGATCAGCTGCGGCGGGTACGCGAACCGCTTGGGCCGCCCGCCGTCCGGCTCGGGCTCGACCGGCCCCTCGGCCAGGTAGCGCGCGAAGCGGCGCCGCATCACCTCGCTGATCGCCGACACGTCGTCGGTGGCGCCCTTGATGATGAAGCGCCGGTAGTCGCTCTTGCGGGGGACGCCGTCCTCGAAGACGACCATGCTGGCGACCACGTCGGTGCCCTGGATCTGCGAGATGTCGAAGCACTCGATGCGCAGCGGGGCGCCGGGCAGGCCGAGCGCGTCCTCGATCTCCTCCAGCGCGCGGCTGCGCGCGGTCAGGTCGCCCGCCCGGCGCAGCTTGTGCTGGGCCAGCGACTGCAGCGCGTTGCGGGCCACGGTCTCCATCAGGGCCTTCTTGTCGCCGCGCTGCGGCACGCGCAGGTTCACCCGCGAGCCGCGGTGCGCCGACAGCCAGTCCGACAGCGCGTCGGCGTCGGCGGGCAGCTCCGGGACCAGGATCTCGCGCGGCACATCGGCCTCGGTGCCCTCGGCGGGGACCTGGGTGTCGCCGTAGATCTGGGTGCAGAAGTGGTGCACCAGGTCGCCGATGGTGAGTTCCTCGGTCTTGTCGACGATCCAGCCGCGCTGGCCGCGCACCCGCCCGTCGCGGACGTGGAAGACCTGCACCGCGGCCTCCAGCGGGTCGTCGGCGAAGGCGACCACGTCGGCGTCGGTGCCGTCGGACAGCACGATCGACTGCTTCTCCATCGCGCGGCGCAGGGCCACCAGGTCGTCGCGCAGGCGGGCGGCGCGCTCGTACTCCATCGCGGCGGAGGCCTCGCGCATCTGGCGGTCGAGCCGTTTCTGCATCTCGTCGGTGCGCCCGGCCATGAAGTCGCAGAACTCCAGCACGATGGCGCGGTGCTCGTCGGCGCTGACCCGGCCCACGCACGGGGCCGAGCACTTGCCGATGTCGCCGAGCAGGCAGGGGCGGCCGATCTGGCCCGCGCGCTTGAACACCCCGGCCGAGCAGGTGCGCGACGGGAAGACGCGCAGCAGCAGGTCGAGGGTCTCGCGGATGGCCCAGGCATGCGAGTACGGCCCGAAGTAGCGGACGCCCTTCTTCTTCGCCCCGCGCATGACCAGCAGGCGCGGGAACTCCTCGTCGAGGGTGACGGCGAGGTAGGGGTACGACTTGTCGTCGCGGTACTTCACGTTGAAGCGGGGGTCGTACTCCTTGATCCAGGAGTACTCCAGCTGCAGCGCCTCGACCTCGGTGCCGACGACCACCCAGTCCACGCCCGCGGCGGTGGTGACCATCTGCTGGGTGCGTTGGTGCAGCGACCACAGATCGGCGAAGTATGAGTTCAGCCGGCTGCGCAGGCTCTTGGCCTTGCCGACGTAGATGATCCGCCCCGTGTCGTCACGGAAACGGTACACACCGGGCGCGTCGGGAATGCTGCCCGGCGCGGGCCGGTACTGGGACGGATCAGCCACGCGGCAAGCCTAGTAGGGAGGTCTGACGCCGCCCGCCCCAGCGGGTGCGCGGCAGCTCACGCGACCCGCACCTCGTCGCCCTCCACGACGATCCGGCGCTCGTCCAGCGGCCGCCCGGCGGGCTGGTCCGGCCGGACCGGGGCGCCGTCGGCGATGTTGAACTCGCTGAAGTGGCAGGTGCACTTGATCTTTCCGTCGGCGATCTGGCTGACCGGGCAGCTCTGGTGCGTGCAGATGCTGCTGAACCCGACGAACACGTTCGCGGACGGCTGGGTGACCACCGTGCTGTGCTCGGCGAAGATCTTGCCGCTGCCGAGCGGGATGTCGGCCGTCTTGCCCAGCACCGTGCCGCTGGGCGGGGCCGCCCCCGGGCTGCTGCCGCCGCCTGGCGCACCGCCGGTCGGCGTCGCGGCGGGTTCGTCGGTGCCGCAGGCGGCGAGCAGGCCGGCCGCCCCCGCCATCCCGGCGCCCGCGAGCAGGGTGCGGCGTGTGGCGGCAGGCTGAAGCGCGTCACTCATAGGGGTAGGTCGCCTTCCTGTGAGGGGTCTGAAAGGCAACCTACCCGGCGTCTCTGAAATTTAGCTGCGAATTCAACTACTTTGCGAAAGGGCAGCTCAGGCGGCCTGCGCCTGCTTCGCCCGGCTGGCCTTCTTCGCCCGCGGCGCGGGTGTGACCGGGGCGGCCGCCTTGAGGATCGGCGCCAGGAACTCGCCGGTGTGGCTGCCCGCCACGGCGGCGATGTCCTCGGGCGTGCCGGTGGCCAGCACCGTGCCGCCCTTGTGGCCGCCCTCCGGGCCCATGTCGATCAGGTAGTCGGCCGACTTGATCACGTCGAGGTTGTGCTCGATGACGATCACGGTGTTGCCCTTGTCGACCAGCCCCTGCAGCACCAGCAGCAGCTTGCGGATGTCCTCGAAGTGCAGGCCGGTGGTCGGCTCGTCCAGCACGTACACGGTGCGCCCGGTGGAGCGCTTCTGCAGCTCCGAGGCGAGCTTGACCCGCTGCGCCTCGCCGCCGGACAGCGTCGGGGCGCTCTGCCCTAGCCGCACGTAGCCCAGGCCGACGTCGACCAGCGTCTTGAGGTGCCGGTGGATCGCCGGGATCGCCTCGAAGAAGGCGGCGCCCTCCTCGATCGGCATCTCCAGCACCTCGGCGATGGTCTTGCCCTTGTAGTGCACCTCCAGGGTCTCCCGGTTGTACCGGGCGCCCTTGCACACCTCGCACGGGACGTACACGTCCGGCAGGAAGTTCATCTCGATCTTGATGGTGCCGTCGCCCGCGCAGTTCTCGCAGCGGCCGCCCTTGACGTTGAACGAGAACCGGCCCGGACCGTAGCCGCGCACCTTCGCCTCGGTCGTCTCGGCGAACAGCTTGCGGATGTTGTCGAACACGCCCGTGTACGTCGCCGGGTTCGACCGCGGGGTGCGCCCGATCGGCGACTGGTCCACCCCGACCACCTTGTCCACGTGCTCCAGGCCGGTGACCCGGGTGTGTCGGCCGGGCACCATCCGGGCGCCGTTGATCTGGTTCGCCAGCACCGTGTACAGGATGTCGTTGACCAGCGTCGACTTGCCCGAGCCGGAGACGCCGGTGACGGCCGTGAACTGCCCCAGCGGGAAGGCCACGGTCAGGTTGCGCAGGTTGTGCTCCCGCGCCCCGACCACGGTCAGCTCCCGCCCCGGCGTACGCGGCCGCCGCGTCGCGGGCACCGCGATCTCCCTGCGGCCCGACAGGTACTGCCCGGTGATCGACTCCTCGCTGACCAGCAGCTTGTCGTAGGTGCCCGAGTGCACGATGCGGCCGCCGTGCTCGCCCGCGCCCGGACCGATGTCCACGATCCAGTCGGCGGTGCGGATGGTGTCCTCGTCGTGCTCCACCACGATCAGGGTGTTGCCCAGGTCGCGCAGGCGCACCAGGGTCTCGATCAGGCGGTGGTTGTCGCGCTGGTGCAGGCCGATCGACGGCTCGTCCAGCACGTACAGCACACCCACCAGGCCGGAGCCGATCTGGGTGGCCAGCCGGATGCGCTGCGCCTCGCCGCCGGACAGCGAGCCCGACGGGCGGCCCAGCGACAGGTAGTCCAGGCCCACATCCACCAGGAAGCGCAGCCGGGCGTTGATCTCCTTTAGCACCCGCTCGGCGATGAACCGCTGCCGGTCGTCCAGCACCAGCGCGGCCAGCGCCTCGGCGGCCTCGCCCACCGACAGCGCGCACAGCTCGGCGATGTTGCGCCCGTCCAGGGTCACCGCGAGCACCTCGGGCTTGAGCCGGGTGCCGTCGCAGACCGAGCAGGGCACCTCCCGCATGTAGCCCTCGTACTTCTCCCGCGACCACTCGCTCTCGGTGTCGGAGTGGCGGCGCTCCAGCCACTTCACCGCGCCCTCGAACTCGGAGTAGTAGGAGCGCTCGCGGCCGTACTTGTTGCGGTAGCGCACGTGCACCTGGTTCTCGGCGCCGTGCAGGATCACCTTCTGCGCCTTGGCCGTGATCGCCCGCCACGGGGTGTCCATGTCGAAGCCGTACTTGTCGCCCAGGCCCTCCAGCAGCCGGGAGAAGTACTCCATGGTGTGCCCGCCCGCCCACGGCGCGATCGCACCCTCGGCCAGCGTCTTCTCCGGGTCCGGCACGACCAGCTCCGGGTCGACCTCCTTCTTGGTGCCCAGGCCGGTGCACTCCGGGCACGCGCCGTAGGGCGAGTTGAAGGAGAAGACGCGCGGCTCCAGGTCCTCGATGCCCAGCGGGTGCTCGTTCGGGCAGGCCAGGTTCTCGGAGAACTTGCGCTCCCGGTGCTCGTCGTCCTCGGGCAGGTCGACGAAGTCCATGATCACGATGCCGCCGGCGAGCCCCAGCGCGGTCTCGACCGAGTCGGTCAGCCGCTGCTTGCTGCTCTCCTTGACCGCGAGCCGGTCGACGACCACCTCGATGGTGTGCTTCTGCTGCTTGGCCAGCTTCGGCACCTCGGTCAGCGAGTGCACCACGCCGTCGACCCGGGCGCGGGCGAAGCCGCGGCTCTGCAGGTCGGAGAAGAGGTCGAGGTACTCGCCCTTGCGGCCGCGGATCACCGGCGCCAGCACCTGGAACCGGGTGCCCTCCGGCATCGCCAGGATGCGGTCCACGATCTGCTGCGGGCTCTGCCGGCTGATCGCCTCGCCGCAGGTCGGGCAGTGCGGCTGGCCGACGCGGGCGAACAGGAGGCGAAGGTAGTCGTACACCTCGGTGATGGTGCCGACGGTCGAGCGCGGGTTGCGCGAGGTCGACTTCTGGTCGATCGAGACCGCGGGGCTCAGGCCCTCGATGAAGTCGACGTCGGGCTTGTCCATCTGGCCCAGGAACTGCCGGGCGTACGACGACAGCGACTCGACGTAGCGCCGCTGGCCCTCGGCGAAGATCGTGTCGAAGGCCAGGCTCGACTTGCCCGAACCGCTCAGGCCGGTGAACACGATCATCGCCTCGCGCGGCAGGTCCAGGCTGACGTCGCGCAGATTGTGCTCGCGCGCCCCACGAATGATCAGTCGATCGCTCACGGAAGGCTCTCCCCCACCACGGTTGCTCGGAAGTGTTACCAATGAATGCGCCCCGGGGGACGCCCGAAAGTCACAGCACCGGACAAAGCTCTCAGCAGTACGCGCGCAGCCGCGCGCACCTGCGCGGAGCTCACGCGGACTGCAGGGCAGTCGAGTGCCTGGGCAACTCTAGCCCCGCCCTCCGACAAGTTCGCCACGCGCCACGAACACACGTGCTAACCCCGGCGAGTCCCCGGTCACGGCCGGGTCCGGGTCGGTCGGCGGCTTCAGTCATACACCTTGGAGGACGCCCGGCGCGCGCGCTAGCATCCGCGACCGTGACCGACGTGACCAGCGCCTCAGCCCTCGACGACCCCGCCGGCCAGGCCGGGCCGGTCTGCGTCATGTGCCACCACCTCCCGGCCGCGCCCGCGACGGTGTACCAGGTCAGCGGCGTGCTGGTGTATCTGCGCTGGAACCGCGAGCGGGGGCCGTTCTGCCGCGACTGCGGCACCGCGCTGTTCCGCGACGCCACCGCGCGGTCGCTGAGCGGGGGCGTCTGGCACTTCCTGTCCCCGGTGCTGGTGCCCGTGGTGCTGGCCCGCAACCTGGCCGCCCGGCGCGAATTCACCCGGTTGGACGAGCCCCGCCCGCACCCGGTGGCGGCCGCGCCCAACCACCGGCCGCTGGTGCCGGGCCGCCCGGTCATGCGCCGACCCGCCTCGTGGCTGGCGCCGGTGCTGCTGGCGGCGCTGGTCGCGCTCGCACCGCTGACGGCTGGTCCTGGCGGCCAGCGGTACGACCAGGTCGGCGGCTGCGTGTCCCGGTCGACGCCGCTCGGCAGGTACGACGCAGTCCGCTTCGTCTCGTGCGCCGACAAGCACGACGCGCGGATCGAGGCGGTGGTGCCGGACTGGACGGGGTGCCGGGGCCACGAGTACGTCACGGACGGCAGCCGCTTCTACTGCATCACCGAGGACCGCCCGGGGCTGACCCCGCCACCCAGCTGACACAGCCACCCACCGGTCCGGCCGCGCACCCCGCCCCGCTCCGCCCCGCCCCGCCTTTTATTGACGCTGGCCTATCCAGAGGACGACTTCGGCGTGTCGCACTTCTAGATAGGCCAACGTCGATGCCATGCCACTGGATAGGCCAGCGTCAATTCAGAGGCGGAAGCGGGGTGGGCGGTCCCACCGGCGGCCGCGGCGGCGGGCGGCCGTGGCGATCCGGTCCTCGCGCCGCCTCGACTCGTACGCCAACTCGCGCTGCAGCTTGCACCAGCTCTCCCAGCGGCGCCCGGTGAGCGCCCCGTCGGCCAGCGCCTCCCGCACCGCGCACCCCGGCTCCTCGCCGTGCGCGCAGTCGGCGAACCGGCACTCCGCGATGATCGCCAGCACGTCGGAGAACGTCTGCTCCAGCCCGACCTCCCCGTCGAGCAGGCCGACCCCGCGGATGCCGGGCGTGTCCAGCACCGCCCCGCCGCCGGGGACCGGCATCAGCGCCCGGTACGTGGTGGTGTGCCGCCCCTTGCCGTCGACCCGCCGGTTGGCCTGGGTCGTCATCACGGTGGCGCCGAGCAGCGCGTTGACCAGCGTGGACTTGCCGACGCCGGACGGGCCGAGCAGCCCGAGGGTGCGGCCGGGGGCCACGTACGGGGCGAGGGCGTCCATGCCGTGGCCGTGCTCGGCGCTGATCGGCAGGACCGGCACGCCGGGGGCCAGTTCGGCGAGCTGGTCGGCCAGCGCGGCCGGGTCGGCGACCAGGTCGGCCTTGGTCAGCACCAGCACGGGCTGGGCGCCGGACTCCCAGGCCAGGGCGAGCAGGCGCTCGACGGTGGCCGGTTCGGGGCCGGGGTCGAGCGAGGCGACCACGGCGACGGTGTCGAGGTTGGCGGCCAGGACCTGGCCGGTGGAGTCCTTGCCCGCGGTGCGGCGGATGACGGCGCTGCGGCGGGGCAGCACGGATTCGATGGTGAGCCGGGCGTCGGGCCAGTGGCGTAGGGCCACCCAGTCGCCCGCGCAGGGCAGCGCGACGGGGTCGGCCGCGGCGGCGAGCATGGCCGGGCCGCCGAGGCTGGCCCGTACGGTGCCGGCCGCGGCGAGCACGGTGCAGACGCCGCGGTCGGCGCGCACCACCCGGCCGGGTTCGTGGTCGGGCCGGTCGAATAGCGGGTATGCGGAAGCGAAGCGGTCGTCCCAGCCGAGGGACGACAACGAGACGGTCATCTGCGATGTCCTTGCCTTGCGGGTGCGGGAAGCGGGGTCACGCCACCCGATCAGGTGGCGTGCTGGATACCTCGACAGTCATGGCGCCACCTCCTCAAGGCCGTCGTCTCGGTCGGCTCGGCGAGCCGGTCTCACGTACTGGCCGCCACGCTACGCGCACCGGCGGCCGGGTGCCACGGATTATCGCCGCGCAGGTCAGGCGCTGGGCGGGGCGTCGGCCGCGGTGGAGCGCCCGGCGACGGCGAGGGTGCCGAAGGCGTACCGGTAGTCGGCGCAGTGGTGGCGGTGGCAGATCGGGCAGCCCGCCTCCGGCGCGGCCGGGTCCGGGGTGTGGTCGCGCAGCATCCGCCGGTAACCCGCAGCCTGCGAGTCTGAGATTCGTCCACTGTGCACGTCGGCCTCCCGGTGCGCCGTCCCGGATTCCAGATTCGCACGTGCGAGTTTCAGGTTCAAGGTTGCGCGCGGGCCAACTGTGGCAGGTCGCCGACATCCAGTCGGCAAGCGCGCACAGCAGGTCTTGCCGGGCTCGAAGCGGCCGCACCAGACTGGGGCGAACTGATCGTCATCGAAGGAGGGTCATGGCCACCTCGGGCACGTCACTGCGGCGCAGAAGGCTCGGCGTCGCGCTGCGGGAGTTGCGCGAACGCGCCGGGATGACCCACCAGCAGGTGGGGCCGGTGCTGGACTGCTCACCGTCGAAGCTGAGCCGGATCGAGAACGGCGAGGTGGGGGTACGCCGCGGCGACCTGCTCGCCCTGCTCGACCTGTACGGCCTCGCCGACGCCCTACAGCGCGACGAACTGACCGAACTGGCCCGCGAATCCAAGCGCCGCGGCGGCTGGTGGCTCAAGTACGGCGACCTTTCGGCGCCCTTTCTGAAACTAATTCAGCTCGAATCCGAGGCGGCCTCGATTCGGGGCACGGATCTACTGCTAGTCCCGGGTCTGCTGCAGACCGCCGAATACGCGAGAGCGCTGATAAGGACCGCCGTTCCCGATGACGAGGAGGAGGTCGAGCGGCGGGTGCGGATCCGGCTCACCCGCCAGGAGATCCTGCTGCGGCCGGACCCGCCGGAGCTGTGGGTGATCCTCGACGAGGCGGCGCTGCACCGCCGCGTGGGCGGCTCCGAGGTGATGAGCCAGCAGCTCAAGGCACTGGTCGCGGCGGGCGACCGGCCGAACGTGACCATCCAGGTGCTGCCCTTCGAGCACGGGGAGTACGAGGCGATGCCGGGCTCGTTCCGGGTGATGCGATTCGCCGATCCGCGTGATCCCGACACGGTCTATCTGGAAGGATATGCGGGCGCGGTCTACCTTGACGACGCTCGCGACGTACGGCGATATAGTCTGGTCTTCGACCATCTCTGCGCTGTGGCATTGAGCCCGCAATCGTCACGGCAGCTACTGCTCCGTATAGCGCAGAATCACGTTGAGTAGGGCATAAGGAGCACGCGCGATGCGCGATGTGGAATTGACGGACGCGACCTGGCGCAAGAGCACCCGCAGCGGACCGAACGTGAGCGACTGCGTCGAGATCGCCGAGTTGCCGGCCCTCGTGGCGGTGCGCGACTCCAAGGATCCGGCCGGACCGGTGCTGCGGTTCTCCTGGGACGAGTGGCGCACCTTCGTGGCCGGGGCCAAGGCCGGGGACTTCGACCGGTAGCAGCGGCAGCCGAGGGCACCTTCCCGGTCGCGATGCGGCGGGAGGTGCCCTCGTCGGCGTCTCAGGACTGGTCGAAGAGGAGGCTGAGGCGGTTGTCGGACTGCTCGACCACGAGCAGCGTGCCCGGCGGGACCGTCTCCAGCACCTCGGGCGGCAGCTGGACGGTGCCGTCGCTGGCGACGACGGCGAACTCGCGGCCGTCGCGGCCCTCGGCGCCGACGCGGCCGTCGCGGATGGTCACCGCGCGGCCCAGCCGGGCGCCGACCTCCGGGTCGTGGGTGACCGCGACGATGGTGGTGCCGCGCTCACGGTTGACCGTGTCCAGGGCGTCGAGCACCTCGTCGCGGGCGGACCGGTCCAGGCGGCTGGTCGGCTCGTCGACCAGCAGCAGGCCGGGCGAGGCCGCCACGCCGACCGCGATCGCGGCCCGCTGCGCCGCACCCGGAGCCAGGTCGCGCACCCGGCGGTGGCCCATGCCGACCAGGCCGAGCAGCGACAGGATCCGCTCCGGCGGCTCCAGGTCGGCCGGGCGCACCTGGGCGGCCCGCCGCTGCGCCAGCCAGATGTTGGCCGCGACCGTGGCGTACGGCAGCAGGTTGCGCCGCGCCCCCTGCAGCACCACGCCCAGGTCGGTGCCGCGCATACGGGCCAGCTCGGCCTCGCTGATCCGGCCGATGTCGGTGGCGCCGATGCGCACCTGCCCGGCGCTGGGCCGCATCAGCCCCGACAGCAGGGCGATGAGCGTCGACTTGCCCGAGCCGGACGGGCCGACCAGGGCCAGCCGCTCGCCCGCCGCGATGTCGAGGTCCACGCCGGACAGCGCCACCACGTCACCGCCGCTGGACCGGTAGATGTGCACGACCCTGCGGCACCTGACCGCCAGACCTGTCACTGGTCCGCTCCCTCACTCTGCGCGCGCACCAGGTGCGTCGCGATCCAGCACCCCAACAGCAGCACCGCCGCGGCCGCCGCGACCGGCCCGGCGACCACGCCCGGCCGGGGCAGCGCCGGGGCGGGGAACGACGGATCACCGTCGGAGAAGACCGGCAGCACGTCGCGGGCCAGCGCCCAGGCGGCCGCCGCCGCGGCCAGGCCGGTCAGCATCGCCACCAGCGCCAGCGCGCACCGGCTGCCGGTGGCCACGGTGCGCAGCGTCCGGGCGCGCAGCCCCTGCAGGTTCAGCACCGACAGGCCGCTGTCGCCGCCGGGCCGTTCGAACGTCGCCAGCGCCGCCAGCCCGGCCGCGGCCAGCAGCACCGAGATCGCGGACACGGCCAGGCCGAACCACAGGCCGAGCCGGGGCGCCACGCTGATCTGGTCGCGCCGCTGGGCCACCGTGTAGTGGTCGAGCACGGTCAGCCCCGCCTCGTGCAGCCGCGCGATCGCGTCCGGCGGGGCGTCCGCCGACAGCCACACCTCGGTCGCGGTGAGCGTCACGCCGCGGCCCAGCACCAGGTCGGTGTAGGTCAGGTCGATCAGGGCGCCGTACGTGCCGAAGCGCGGCACCGAGGAGGTGCGGGCCGCCTCGGCGATCGGGATCTCCAGGCCGCCGGTGGCGGTGAACCTCTGCACCGCCAGCGGCCGGGTCACCAGCAGCGGCACCGGGCCGGGCAGGATCGCCGCGACCAGCCTGGTGTCGGGCAGCACCGCGCCGTCGGCCGTCATGGTCAGGCCCTCGGCGGTACGGCTCAGCTTCACCACCGGCCGCGCCGAGCTGGACTGCGGCTGGGACCACCGCTCCAGCCGCGACAGCTCGTCGGCGCTGAGGGCCACCTGCCCGTCCTGGTCCCGCAGCGCCCCGATGGTCAGCGTGAACCGGGTCTGCCCGGTGCGCTCCGGCACCACCGACAGCTCGTCGAGCCGGCACGGCGCCACGCCGCAGCCCTCGGTCGGCACGGTCAGCCGGTGCCGGCCGGGACGTACCTGCACCAGGCGCGCCTCCACCCGCCGCAGCGCGTCGGCGCTGACGAACACCAGCCGCACCTGCAGCGTGATCTCCGGATCGGGCGAGGTCACCGCCACGTCGACGTCCAGCGAGTCCGCCTTGACCAGCATCCGGTCCGGTTCGACCGGGTGCAGCAGCCGGGCTGCCTCGGCGGGGCCGACGGTGGCATCCTGCGGCCAGTTGGCCACCTTCGGCAGGCGCGCGCTGTCCACGGCCATCATCAGCTGCATGCCGCTGTTGCGGTAGTGGGACACCGCCATCGCGTAGTCGCCGCGCGGGTCCACCCTGGCCACCGCCGCCAGCAGCAGCGGGGCCGTGGTGTCCTGCACCCGCACCACCTCGGCGGCACCGGTCTGCACCCGGGCCCGTTCGGCCCAGGCCCGGCCGGAGGTGTCGTACGCGGTGAGCACGAAGCCGAGCAGCCCGAACGCAACCGTGATCAGCACGACCAGGCGGGCGGCCCCGGGCACCCGGGCGATCGCGAAGGCGCCGAGGCTGGTGCGCAGGCGTCCGCGCCGCAGGCTGGCCCAGGCCAGGCGGACCGCCTGCGCGGGCAGCACCCGCGCCGCGACCAGGCCCAGCCCGAGTCCGAAGCAGACCGGCGCGAGCAGGCCCAGCCCACCGGCGCTGCCCGCCACCGCGGCCTGGTAGCCGGCCAGCGCGGCCAGCGCCCCGACCGCCACCTCGACGGTCGCGGCCACCCCGGCCCGGCGGGGCGCCCGCAGCCGCCGCAGCAGCCCCAGCACCGGCGTACGCAGGGCGCCGACCTGGGCGAAGGCGCCCGCGAGCAGCGCCCCGAGCACGGCGACGGCGGCGTACTGCAGCGAGCGGGTGCCCAGGGCGACCTGCGCCTGCGGCATCACCGAGGCGAGCACGGCCTTGGTGCCGAAGTACCCCAGCAGCAGCCCAGGCCCGGCCGCGGTCAGCACCGGCAGCGCCACCTCGGCGAAGGGCAGTGCCCAGCGCAGCCGCCACGGCGTACCGCGCAGCGCGGTCAGGCCCAGCTCCTCGCTGCGCCCCTCCACCGCCGCGGCGACGACCAGGAACAGCACGAACCAGCACAGCAGCACCAGCGGCAGCGCGGCCACGGTGACGCTGTCGGCCAGCAGGCTCTCGCCCTGGGCGATGCGGGCCATCAGCGCGGGGATCTCGGTGACCGTGACGAAGTTGCCCGCGGTCAGCTCGACCCGGGACTGGTTCAGGCCCGCGATGAGCCGCTCCGGATCGGCGTACGCCCCGGGCGGGGCGATCAGGTCGACCGTCCGGGTGACCAGCTCCCCCGTCCGCATCACGGTGCGGTCGGTGGTGAACATCGGCGACGACTCGCCGCCGAGCAGGCCGGCCCGGCCGGCCCAGTAGGCGTCGGTCGACGAGGGCGGCGCGAACGTGCCCACCACCGCCAGCGGCAGCCGCTGGTCCCGCCGGTCGCCGGGCGAGAACTCGACCGTCGCACCGGGCTTGAGCCCGAGCCGGGCGGCCAGGTCGTCGCGCACCACCACCTCGTCGTCGGCGACCGCGCACCGGCCGGCGCTGATGGTGAGCTCGCGGCAGGCGCCGCCCCGCGACACCAGCCAGGCGTCGGCCCTGACCGGATCGGCCCCGGCCGCCGCACCGGGCGGCTGGACCAGCGCCTTCCCGGCCACCTGGAGCCCCGCCACGGTACGCAGCCCCGGCACGTACGGCAGCCGCGGTGACTTGGTGCCCTTGACCTCTTCCTCGTCCACCATGCGCTGGCCCGCGACGACCCGCTCGACCACCGGGGCGTCGGTGACCTGGGCCAGCCGCAGCGCCTGCGCGGCGGCGTCGTGGTACACCGGCCCGCCGGTCGCGGCCGCGGCCGCGGCCAGGGTCAGCAGCAGCGTGATCAGGGCGGCCGCGCGCCGTTCGCGCAGCATGCTCCACAGCAGCCCGGTCACCGGACCTCCTCCAGGTCGAGCCCGTCCACCCGCGACAACCGGCCGCCGGTCCACAGGGCCGCCCCGACCAGCACGGCCGCGGCGGGCAGCAGCACCGCGAGCAGCACCAGCGGCGTCGGCGGGCCGCCCGACAGCGGTCGGACCGACCACACCGGCACGGCCACCAGCGCGCCCGCCACCGCTGCGGCCGCCACGACCAGCGCGTAGCCGGTGCGGGTGGCCGCGCGCACCGCCCGCTGCGGCACGCCCTGGGTGCGCAGCGCGGCCAGCTGCGCCCCGCGCCCGCCGGAGTCCACCGCGGCCACCAGCGCCACCGCGACCAGCGCCAGCACCAGGGCCAGCAGCGCGGCCCCGAGGTGGAACCGGGCACCGGGCCCGGTCCGCAGCGCCAGGCCGCGCTCGACCAGCTCGTCGACGGCGACGGTCGAGACGGTGACCAGGCCCGCGGCGCGCAGCCGGTCGAGGGCGTCGGCGGGGGCGTCGGCGGCCAGCCATACCTGCAGGTCGGCGATGTTGTCGGAGGTGTCGGCGGCCCGGTCGGCGGCGGTCAGGTCGACCAGTACGCCCTCGGTGCCCACACCGGGCAGCTGCGGCGCGGTGCCGACGATGTCGATCGGCCGGGGCAGCGCCCCGAATGCGCTGGCACGTACCAGGGTCCCGTCCTGCTCCACCGAGGGCGGCCCGGCCACCAGCACCGGCAGCGGCAGCGCGGTGTCGGAGGCCTGGATCCGGATGTCCGGGTCGGGGTGGCGCGGATCGGCGGGGAAGTACCGCAGCGACAGGCCCGCGGCGCTGGGCTCCAGCAGCGTCCCGGACTCGGCGCCGACCTCGGTGCGGAACCGGGCCGGGGCGCTCATGCCCGCCTCGTCGAGCACGACGGCGTCCGGGGCGTGCTGCAGGACGCGGTGGAAGACCACGTCGTCGGGCGAGAACGGGAAGCTGAACCAGGCCAGGCGGCAGCCGCTCCCGCTCGCGCAGGCCGGCACGGGCAGCCGGTGCTCGCTGCGGCCGGGCACCGGGTCCAGCCGCGCGACGACGGCGAGCTGCTCGCCCGCGGGCCCCTCCAGCACCACCGTCACCAGCACGGTCGCCTTCTGGCCCACCGGGACGGTCACGTCCAGCCCGAGTTCGGCGCCGGTGATCCGGATCGGTTCGTTGGCGCGCGGGCTCAGCCGCTGCGCCGCCTGCGGCGCGGGCTGGGTGGCGGCGGCGGGCCAGTGCGCGACGGCGGCCAGCCGCGAGGTGTCCACGGCGACGGTGGTGCCGGAGGAGCCGCGCTCGCGGGCGGCGGCCATGGCCCACCGCCCCGCCGGGTCGGCCTGGCGTACCGCGTGCAGCAGGGCCGAGCGCGAGGCGGCCCGGACGGTCACCACCCGCTCGGCACCGAGCTGGAGCCGGGCCTGGTCGGTGACGGTGCCCCGGGTCGCCTGCCAGGCCAGGGCGGCCTGCCCCAGCAGCGCCACCACCACGACGACCAGCGCGACCAGGCGGTCGGTGCCGGGGCGGCGGGCGACGTACAGCGCGGCCAGCGCCGCACCGGGGCGGCCGGTACGCAGCAGGGCGGTGCCGACCGCCGCCGCGAGCGGGCGGACGACGCGGGCCAGCAGCAGCCCGGCGGCCACGGCGAGCAGGGCGGCGGCCAGCGCGGGCAGCACCGTCCCGGCGTCGTCGACCGCACCGTCGGTCGAGGGCGCGCTCTGCGTCAGCGCCGCGACGGCGAGCACCACGGCCAGCACCTCGACCGTGCCCGCGACCCGGCCGCCGCGCCGGGCGGGCACCTCGCGCAGCGCGTCGAGCACCGGGCCCGAGTGCACCCGCAGCTGCGCCACCACCGCGCCGAGCAGCACCGCCGCCGCCACGATGCCCGCCGTGGCCAGGGTGGCCGGGTCCAGCGGCACGCTGTCGACCTGATCGAGCGCCAGCCAGGCGAGCACCCGGACGAGCAGCCAGCCCAGGCCGAGGCCGAGCGGCGCGGCGGCCAGCAGCACCAGCACCGCGGGTCCGGCGGTCAGCGCGATCCGGGTCCGCCTCGGCGCGCCCCGCAGCCCGCCCATGGCCACCTGGGTACGCCGCTGCGCGGCCGAGTAGACCAGGCCCAGCAGCAGCACCGCCCAGGCGACGGCGACCAGCTGCCCGGCGCCGATCAGCACCGGGGCGGGCAGCGCGGCCTGGCTGGCGCGTACCCGGCGCAGCAGGTTGTAGACCCCGTCGCGGACGGTGTAGCCGGGTCCGGGCGCCGACCTGGCCCCGGTCGGGCGGCTCAGCTCGTCGAGCACCGCCGGGGTCAGCCGGGCGGGGGTGAGGAAGTCGACGGTGGCGCTGACGGTGACCGGGCCGAGCTGGTCGATCGTGCCGGCGACGGTGTAGACGGGGTTCTGCGGCCGCAGCGGGATCGGCGTCAGGTCGGCCCGGCCCGCCCAGTACGGGTCGGCCAGCGGCGACGTGCCGTCGGGTGCGCGGTCGGGGTCGTAGACGCCGATCACGCGGACGGCGCGGGGGGTCAGGTCGGACAGCCGGTAGCTCAGCACCGCGCCCACGTCCACGCCGAGCGCGGCGGCGGTCGGCGCGGACAGCGCCACCTCTCCGGCCTGACTCGGACAGGCCCCGCGCAGCACCAGGTGCGCGCAGAGGCCGTCGCGGGCGGCCAGCGCGGCGACGACCGTCCTGGCCTCCGCCGCCGTCCCGGTCGCGGGCGTTGCCACGGCCGACGGCGCGGTGCCGGTCGGCGCGGGTGCCGGGGCGGTCGAGACGGTGCCGATGACGTACGCGCCGCGCACCTCGGTCAGCCCCGGGCGCGACAGCAGCGGGCCGACCTCGCCGGCGGCCACCCCGGCGGCCGAGGCGGCGTCGGGTTTGGCGTCGATCTCGGCGGTGGTGGTGATCGCGTGCTCGGCGGCCGAGGCACCGGCCGCCTCGACGGCGACCGCCTGCGCGGTGGCCGCCGCGGTGTACAGCGGCCCGGCCGCGGCGGCGGCCACGACCAGGATGCCCAGCAGCGCCAGCAGCGCCGTCTCGCCGCGGCGCTCCCGCAGCGCGCTCAGTATCAGCCGACCCATGCCACCCTCTGCCACCCGCGACCTGTGCCCCCGCCGCGACGAGTCGCCGCGCGACGCGTCACCGCGATAGGCGATCAAGGCGGGGCCCTTGGTTGACCAGGACGAGTGTTTATGGCCACCCGGACGAGGTCACTCGGCCGTACACCCCACGCGGCCTAGTCCGAACGGCCGACAGGCCGACGCGAAAGCGCGCCTCGGGCAGGGTGGGCAGCGGCAACGCCTCGCTCAAGCAGTCGCAGCGCTCCTCGCTCAGCGGTCGAAGCGGGGGAGGTCGTAGCGGTTGAGGTCGTAGCGGCGCAGCAGGGTGAGCAGCCGCGCGGCGTCGGCAGTGGCCAAGTGACCACTGCGGGCCAGCGCCGACACGAACCCGTCAGGGTCGGCGGGCGGGCTGCCGCCCAGGCGGTCGGCCAGCAGCCGGGCCTGGTCGAGCAGTGCCTCGCGCGGCGAGCGGTAGGCGCGCAGCCCGTCGCGGCAGCCCAGGGCAAGGGCGCCGGGGCCGTCGGCGCAGCCGCGCCGGAACAGGGCATAGTCGGCGTACCCGGCGGACCGGCCCCAGCCGCTCAGGTCGGCGGCCTGCGCCAGCAGCACCGACGCGGGGACCCCGGTGGCGCGCGCCGCCGCCCGGGCCGGCGCGGCGAGCTCCCGCGCGAAGGCGGCCGCCCCGGCGGGCAGCGGCCGGGGCGGCTCCTGGCCGCACCAGGGCAGCCGGGGCGGGTGCGGTGACCAGCGCACGTATGCCTGCGCGACGTACCGGCCGGGCCGCAGCCGCAGCCACACCCGGTCGCGCCGCCCGTCGCCGACCGCCTGCCCCCACACCTGGCAGGCCACGTTCAGCCAGGCCCGGTCGGCGAGCGCGCCCACCCGGGCGTGCCCGGTCCCCGGGCCGGAGCGGACGTTCAGGCTGCTGCCGCCCGCCGCCACCCGGGCGGTCGCGGCCTGCCCCGACTCCGCGCACCAGGCGAGCCGGTCGGGTATCGCCGCCCGGCCGGGCGACCAGGCCAGGAAGGCGTCCGGCACCAGCCCCCCGTCGACCGCCACCCAGTACGCGCTGGTGCGCAGCGGTCCGGTCAGCCGCTGCCCCCAGACCCGGCAGCGCGGCGCGAGCGCGGTCCCGTCCGCCAGCCGGGCGGTCACCGGGCGGTCGACGGCGGGACCGGTGCGCACGGCCAGCACGCCGCCCTCGGCGTGGACCCGGGCCGCGGGCGGGGGCGGTTCGGCGTGCGCCGTGGCGGGCAGGAGCAGCGCCGGTGCGAGCAGAGCGAGCAGTAGGCCGGTCCGGGGGGAGTCAAGCGGCATGTCCGGTACAACCCCGTTGCTCCGGCCAGGCCACCTGCTGTCCCCCCGCCAGGGGTCGCCCGAACGGTGACCTCGGACACGCGATGCCCCCCGAGCACGGTATTTGATCAAGAATGCCGGAGAATAGAGGCATGCAGACCCGCCCCGATCTCCGTAATGTCGCGATCGTCGCCCACGTCGACCACGGCAAGACCACGCTCGTCGACGCCATGCTCAAGCAGGCCGGCGCTTTTCACGCCCGCGCCGAGGTCGCCGACCGGGTGATGGACTCCGGCGATCTTGAGCGGGAGAAGGGCATCACCATCCTCGCCAAGAACACCGCCGTCAAGTACGTCGGCGCCGACGGCGACCAGGTCACCATCAACATCATCGACACGCCCGGCCACGCCGACTTCGGCGGCGAGGTCGAGCGCGGCCTGTCCATGGTCGACGGCGTCGTCCTGCTCGTCGACGCCTCCGAGGGCCCGCTGCCGCAGACCCGGTTCGTGCTGCGCAAGGCGCTCAAGGCCCGGATGCCGATCATCCTGGTCATCAACAAGGTGGACCGGCCCGACGCCCGGATCAAGGAGGTCGTCGACGAGACGTACGAGCTCTTCCTCGACCTCGACGCCGACGAGTCCCAGATCGACTTCCCGATCGTCTACGCCTGCGCCCGCGACGGCATCGCCTCGCTGACCCAGCCGGAGGACGGCAAGGTCCCCGCCGACAGCGACTCGCTGCAGCCGCTGTTCCAGACCCTGCTCGACGCCATCCCGGCGCCGACCTTCACCGAGGGCGCGCCGCTGCAGGCGCACGTCACCAACCTCGACGCCTCGCCGTTCCTGGGCCGGCTCGCGCTGTGCCGGGTGCGCCAGGGCACCATCCGCAAGGGCCAGACCGTGGTCTGGTGCAAGACCGACGGCACCCAGCAGAACGTACGCATCTCCGAGCTGCTGATGACCGAGGCGCTGGAGCGCAAGCCGGCCGAGGAGGCGGGCCCCGGCGACATCGTCGCCGTCGCCGGCATCTCCGACATCATGATCGGCGAGACGCTGGCCGACGCGGAGAACCCGATCCCGCTGCCGCTGATCACCGTCGACGAGCCGGCCATCTCCATGACCATCGGCACGAACACGTCGCCGCTGGTCGGCCGGGTCAAGGGCGCCAAGGTCACCGCGCGCATGGTCAAGGACCGGCTCGACAAGGAGCTGGTCGGCAACGTGTCGCTGCGCGTGCTGCCGACCGAGCGCCCGGACGCGTGGGAGGTGCAGGGCCGCGGCGAGCTGGCGCTGGCCATCCTGGTCGAGCAGATGCGGCGCGAGTCGTACGAGCTGACCGTCGGCAAGCCGCAGGTGGTCACCCGGGAGATCGACGGCAAGCTGTGCGAGCCGGTCGAGCGCCTGACCATCGACGCGCCGGAGGAGTACCTCGGCGCGATCACCCAGCTGCTGGCCACCCGCAAGGGCCGGATGGAGCAGATGGTCAACCACGGCACCGGCTGGATCCGGATGGAGTGGCTGGTCCCGGCCCGCGGCCTGATCGGCTTCCGGACCGAGTTCCTGACCGACACCCGCGGCACCGGCATCCTGCACCACGTCTTCGAGAAGTACGAGCCGTGGTTCGGCGAGCTGCGCACCCGCAACAACGGCTCGCTGGTCGCGGACCGCTCCGGCGTGGTCACCGCGTTCGCGATGACCAACCTGCAGGAGCGCGGCACGCTGTTCGTCGAGCCGACCGTCGAGGTGTACGAGGGCATGATCGTCGGCGAGAACTCGCGCTCCGACGACATGGACGTCAACATCACCAAGGAGAAGAAGCTCACCAACATGCGGGCTTCCACCTCCGACGAGACCGAGAAGCTGATCCCGCCGCGCAAGCTCTCGCTGGAGCAGGCGCTGGAGTTCTGCCGCGAGGACGAGTGCGTCGAGGTCACGCCGAGCGCGGTCCGCATCCGCAAGGTCATCCTCGACCAGACCCAGCGCGGCCGCCTGGCGGCCCGCCGCAAGCACGCCTGACCCACCAGGTCAGGATCTGTCTGAAGGTGAAGGGGTGCTGCTAAGCTGCGGCACCCCTTTCCTTTGGAGATCCACATGCGCGCTGACCGGCTGGTCCTCGCCCTCTTCGGCCTGGACGCCGCGCTGAACATCATCGCCGCGGGCACCGAGAACAAGGCCCTCGACTGGGCCACCAAACCCATCCTGATCCCGCTGCTGGCGCTGTGGTTCTGGTTCGCGTCCCGGCAGCAGGGCCGCAAGGCCACCCCCGGCATCCTGGCCGCGCTGGCCTTCTCCACCCTCGGCGACATCGCGCTGCAGAACGAGGGCACCGCCTGGTTCATCAGCGGCATGGTGCTGTTCCTGTGCGCGCACGTCTGCTACATCACCACGTTCGTACGCAACGGTGCCCTGAGCCGCCTGCGGACCATGCCGATGCTGCTGGTCCCGGTCGGCTACCTGGTCTTCCTGGTCGGCGCGCTGGCCTGGCTGTGGCCCGCGCTGACCGAGGTGGGCCTGGCCGTGCCGATGGCCGGGTACGGGCTGGCGCTGACCGGCACCGCGGCCCTGTCGTCGGCGTTCGGCTGGCGCACCGCGCTGGGCGGCGGCCTGTTCCTGCTGTCGGACCTGCTGATCGCGGTACGCGTCGCCGACGCGTTCACCATCCCCGGCCCGCCGATCTGGGTCATGCTCACCTACGCCCTGGCGCAGTTCCTGCTCGCCTGGGGCTGGCTGGACCGGCAGGCCCGCGCGGCCGCCTAGCCCGAGAACTGCCCCATCAGCGCCCGGACGTTGCCCACGTACTGCGGGTTCGGGTAGAAGACGGTGTCGCCGTCGGTCGCTTCGCGGTCGACGGCGCCCTGCCCGTAGTTGTACGCGGAGATCACCGCGTTGAGCAGGCACCACTCCTTGCTGTCGGCCACCGCCGGGTCGCGGGCGCAGTCGGACTCGCGCAGCGTGTAGTCGACCGGGCAGGGCGCGGGCGCCGCCGACGGCGAGGCCGACGGGTCCGGGTCCGGCTCGGTGCCGGTGTCGCAGGTGCCGAAGTCGTACCGGTCGCCGAAGTACTTGATCAGCCACTGCAGGTACGCCGAGCCGAGCATGGTGTTGCCCGACAGGGTGTGCAGGTCCTCGTCCATGGTGAACTGCGAGGCGTCGTTGAGCCAGTCGGCGGTCACCGGCATCACCTGCATGGTGCCGACGCCGCCGTCGCAGGCCACGATCGTCGACTGCCAGCCGCTCTCCTGCCTGGCCACCGCCTTGATCAGGCTGGTGGGCAGCGTGACCGCCGACTTCGTCCAGTAGCGCCGCGCGGCCGCGGCCTC
Organism: Catellatospora sp. KI3; assembly: GCF_029948125.1. Lineage (GTDB taxonomy): Bacteria > Actinomycetota > Actinomycetes > Mycobacteriales > Micromonosporaceae > Catellatospora. The sequence continues at coordinate 34,530 of NZ_JASAMB010000027.1, read as the reverse complement.
CAGCGCCGCCTCGACCTGGTCCTTCGGCGCGTCGGTGCCCTCGTGGTAGGGGCAGGCCTTGCCCGACGGCAGCGGGGCCGGAGCCGGCGGCGGCGCGGCCGGACCAGCCGGTTTGGTCGGTCGCGGCGTGGGCTTGGGCTGCGGCTTGCGCGTCGGCGACTTCGACGGCTTCGGCTTGGCCGACGGGCTCGCACTCGGCGACGGACTCGCCTCCGGCGTGCGCGACGGCTCGCCGGGCAGCACCTCGGCGGCGGCAGCCGGCGGCGGCTCGGCGGTACGCGGCGGGTCGCCGCCGTCCAGCACGATCGCCGTGCCCGCGATCAGCACGCCCGCCACCGCGAGCCCGCCGAACAGATAGTGGACGCGCGTCATCCGCATGAGCCCTCCCCATGGTCCCAGGCCGGAGCCTAACCGACCACGGAGAGGGCCGCAGCCCGGGTCAGAGCTGCTCGGTGGCGCCGATGCAGAGGTAGTCGTAGGTGGTCTTGCTGCCGCCGTAGCGCGACTCGCGGTACTCCTCCACCGTGGCGATGGAGTCGCTGGGGCACTGGTCCTCGCTCTCCACCACCTTGGTGACGACACCGTCGTTGCTCTTGGAGCAGTCGACGAAGGTCACGTCGCCGCCGGCCGTCGCGCGTACGCACTGGCCGACCTTGCTCGAGTCGCCGCCGGTCGCGATCCCCACGACGATCAGGCCGAGCACGGCCAGCGGGACCAGTGCGCCGACGATGGTGGGGCGCAGGTAGATCGGGCGGCCCGCCGGCCACGGCGCACCGGACCAGCCGTCGGGTGACGGGACCGGCGCCGCCATCTTGTTCAGCTTGAGCCGGCCGAACAGGTTGTACAGCAGGATGAACGGGGTGATGACGAACGACGCCCAGCCCCACCAGCCCTGGATCATGGTCCGGCTGGTCATGCTGCGGAACACGGCCAGGCCGCAGTCGCGGCAGTAGACGCCCTTGTTCTTGAGGAACGACATCAGAATGATCATGCCGCGGTGGCCGCGGAAGGTCATCGGCGCCGCGGGGCTGCAGCCGCAGTTCTCACAGGCGTAGGTGCGGTCGACGGCCGCCACCGGGGCCGACAGGTGCGGAGGGATCAAGTCAGTCACGGCGGCGCACTCTACAAGCCGCGGCCCTCGCGTGTCGCCCCGCTCTCAGTAAGCTCCGAGCATGTCCACTGTGCAGTCGTTCGAGCAGGAGTTGGCGGCGTTCCCGGGGACGGCCTCGGTCTGGTTCGGGCCGGTCGGCGGCCCGGCCGCGTACGCCCGCGCCGAGCACGCCCGGCACTACGCCGCGAGCACCATGAAGGTCGGCGTGATGGTCGCCGCCTGGCGCGCCGCCGAGGCGGGGTCGCTCGACCTCGACGCCCCGGTGCTGGTGCACAACGAGCACGTCTCCACCGCGCCGGGCGCGCCCGCCTACCGCAACGACCCGGAGTACGACAGCGACGAGGCGGTCTGGGCCCGGCTGGGCGAGCAGGTGCCGCTGCGCTGGCTGGCGACCAGGATGATCGTGAAATCGTCCAACCTGGCCACCAACCTGGTGCTGGCCGCACTCGGCCCCAACGAGTCGGCGTTCGCGCAGGTCAACGAGGTGTGGCGGCTGGCCGGGGCGGTCGGCGCGCACACCGACCGCGGCATCGAGGACTACCCGGCCCGCGACGCCGGGATCAGCAACGAGGTGACCGCCGCCGACCTGGCCGCCCTGTTCGGCGCGCTGGAGTCGGGCAGGCTCGCCTCGCCCGCCGGGTCGGCCCAGATGATCGACGTCCTGGCCGCCCAGGAGTGCCGCGACGACCTGCACCGGGGGCTGCCCGCCGACGCGCGGGTGGCACTGAAGAACGGCTGGGTGCCGCGCGAGCGCCACAGCAGCGCGATCGTATATCCGGCCGGCGCGCAGCCGTACCTGCTGGCGGTGTGCACGACCGGTGACCTGTCCGACGAGCAGGCCTGCGACCTGCTGGGGCGGATCGCCGCGGCCAGTTGGGCCGAGCGCGGCTAGCGACCGGCGCCGATGGAGGGCCCCGTTCGACAAAGGGGCCCTTCACCGTACGAGTCGTTACCGAAGAATTCTTTCGCAAGGGCTGGCCGCAGGTTATCGTCTGGGGCGTGTCGATCATCGAGGTCCGCACCCGCACCGTCTCCGCGCCGCTGCACACGCCGTTCGTGACGGCGCTGCGCCGCGCCACGTCCGTCGAGACCCTGCTGGTCGAGATCGTCGACAGCGACGGCGTCTCCGGCTTCGGCGAGGCGCCGCAGGTGTGGGCGGTGACCGGGGCCAGCATCGCCGGTTCGCAGGCGTGCGTCGAGCAGGTGCTGGGCCCGCTGCTGATCGGCCGCGACCCCGACGACCTGGCCGCCCGCTGCCGCGAGGCGGCGCGCGCGGTGGTGGGCAACGAGGCGGCCAAGATGGCCGTGGACGTCGCGCTGCACGACCTGGCCGCGCGCCGCCTGGGCATTCCGCTGGTACGGCTGCTCGGCGGCACCGCCCTGCGGGTCCCCACCGACGTGACCCTCGCCGCAGGCGAGGCCTCGGCGCTGGCGGCCACCGCGAAGCAGCGCACCGCCGAGGGCTTCACCGTCATCAAGGTGAAGGTGGGCACCGACGCCGCGGGCGACCTGGCCCGGATCCGGGCCGTGTGCGGTGCCGTCGACCCGGGTGTGAAGGTCCGCCTGGACGCCAACCAGGGCTGGACCCCGCGCGACGCGGTGCGCATCATCAACCGCATCGCCGCCGAGGACCTGCCGGTCGAGCTGGTGGAGCAGCCGGTGGCCCGCGCCGACCTGGACGGGCTGGCCTGGGTCAGCGCCCGCGCGGACCTGCCGATCATGGCTGACGAGTCCGTCTTCGGCGTACGCGACCTGGTCGAGGTGATCCGGCGCCGCGCCGCCGACCTGGTCAACGTGAAGCTGGCCAAGTGCGGCGGCCTGAGCACCGCGCGCACGCTGCTGGAGCTGGCGGCCGCGCACGGGCTGGGCACCTGCGTCGGGTCCATGATGGAGGGCCCGGTGGGCATCGGCGCCGCGGCCAGCCTGGTCGCGGCCCACCCGACGACCGTGGTGAGCGACCTGGACGCCGGCTGGTGGCTGGCCGGCAGCCCGGTGGTCGGCGGACCCCGCTACGACGGGGCCGCCGTGGTCCTGCCCGACGCCCCTGGACTGGGCGTGTCCGGCGCGGCACAGTGACGACAGGCGCAGTGACGAGGCGATTCGAGGTGGCGGCAATGATGAACGCGACGGTGGCGGCCCCGGTGGCGACGCTGTGGGCGCGGCCGGACTCCCCCCGGCCGGGACTGGACGCGGCCGCGCTCGGCCCGTGCAGCAGCCCGAGATCCTGGGTGGACGGGCTCGACGACGCCGGGCGGATGTACACCGGCATCCTCACCCAGCTGCTGCACGGCGAGCCGGTGCTGATCGAGGAGGTGCGCGACGGCTGGGCGCGCGTGGTGGCCACCGCCCAGCCAGCCGCCAAGCTCGACCCCCGCGGCTACCCCGGCTGGCTCCCCCTGGACCAGCTCACCGTCCGCGACGGCGACCCCGCGACGGCCTTCGACCCGGCCGCGGCGGTGCCGGTGGCACGCGCCTGGCTGGGCGTGCCGTACGTGTGGGGCGGCTTGTCGCCCTACGGCATCGACTGCTCGGGGCTGGTCCACCTCGCGTTCCGGCAGGTGGGGGTGGTGCTGCCGCGCGACGCCGACGACCAGTTCCACGCCGCCGAGCCGGTCGAGCTGGGCCAGGAGCAGCCGGGCGACCTCTACTTCTTCGGCGGCGAGCAGCGGAGCTCGATCACGCACGTCGGCTTCGTCACCGCCCCGCCCGCCGACGGCGGTCGCCGCATGCTGCACGCATGCGGCGACGGCGGCCGGGTGGTCGAGGAGGTCATGCCCGCCCCGCGCGTGGCGACGCTGGTCGGGGCGGGCCGGGTGCGGCTCAGCCCACCGGCGTAGGCGTCCGCTCGCTGGGCTTCGGCTCGCGCGAGGACTTGATCAGGCTGGCCACGGTCGCGACGGCGAGGATGCCCACGATCACGCTCAGCGAGACGCCGATGCTGATGTGCGGCACGCTGGTGATGGGCTCCCCGCCGTTGATGAACGGCACGTTGTTGCCGTGCAGCGCTTCCATGATCAGCTTGACGCCGATGAAGCCGAGCACGGCGGCCAGGCCCAGCGACAGGTAGACCAGCCGGTCCAGCAGGCCGCCGAGCAGGAAGTACAGCTGACGCAGGCCCATCAGCGCGAACACGTTCGCGGTGAAGACCAGGAACGGCTCCTTGGTCAGGCCGAAGATGGCCGGGATGGAGTCCAGCGCGAAGATCAGGTCGGTGGTGCCGATCGCGATCATGACGATCAGCATCGGGGTGAACATCCGCTTGGCGCCGACGTGCGTGGTCATCCGGGCGCCGTCGTACTCCTTGCTGATCGGCAGCACCCGGCGGCTCCACCGGATCAGCGCGTTCTCCTTGAAGTCCGACTCGTCGCTCTCGCCGTGCCGGGTCAGCTGCCACGCGGTGTAGATGAGGAACAGGCCGAACAGGTAGAAGACCCACACGAACCGCGACACCAGCGCCGCGCCCGCGGCGATGAACGCACCGCGCATCAGCAGCGCCAGCACGATGCCGATGAGCAGCACCTTCTGCTGGTATATGCGCGGCACCGCGAACCGGCTCATGATGATCACGAAGACGAACAGGTTGTCCACCGACAGGCTGTACTCCGTCACCCAGCCGGCGAAGAACTCCTGCCCGTACCGCGAACCGTAGTTAAGGAAGATCCAGCCGCCGAAGACGCACGCCAGCAGCACATAGAAGACGACCCAACCGGTCGCCTCCTTCATGGAGGGCTCATGCGGGCGACGCCCGATGATCAGCAGGTCGACGGCGAGGAGTGCGGTCAACCCGATGAGGGTTGCCGCCCAGACCCACGTGGACACGTTCACAGACAGACCTCCGGTCGGCATCAATACCTTTGCCCCGGAGGTCTCTCCCGCCACCGGCCACGATCCGGCCGGTGACCGACGGCGCCGGGATCACACCAGGCGCACTGCCCGGGGGGAGCCGTGTTGACGACACCGTCGCGAGGGAATACTCCCCTCCCGCTCTTCCCTATTGTCTACCACGCGAACCCGCAAACCCCTGCCGGGTCGCCCGGACGGTCGACCCCGCAGCTCAGATGATCGGTCAGCCGAGCGGGTCGGCCAGCGCCCACCCGCCGCCGAGCAGCCGCGCGCAGGCTGCCACCGCGGTGTCCAGCCGGGCCTGGTGCGGGCCGGTCAGCTCCACCACCGGCACCCCGGAGTCGGCCAGCACCTCGCGGAACCGCCCGGTCATCCAGGACCGCAGGTGTTCCCCGTCACGCAGCCCGTCGTCGTGGAACGGCACCCCGGCGTCGGAGGTCAGCAGGTACAGGTCGGGCCGCCGGGCCAGGGCGCGCACCTGCTCCGACGAGCCGCCCAGGTAGCGCTCCTCCCACACCGCGGTCGCGCGGGCGTCGGTGTCGCAGAACAGCAGCGGCGAGCCCTGCCCGGCCGCCGCATCCTCGGCCGCCGACTGCGCCCGGGCCACCTCGACGAAGTCGGCCCGGTCCCAGACCACGTCGAAGACCGTCGCCGCCGGGTCGACCGCCCGCAGCGCGCCCAGCTTGCGCTCGGTCAGCTCCCGGCCGTACTCGGGCACCCAGCGGGTACCCGCCCAGCTGCCGCCCCGGGCGCGGTAGTGCCCGGCCAGCGCCGCCGCCATCGTGGTGGTGCCGGTCGACTCCGCCCCGACCACCACCACCCGCCGCGCGAACCAGGCCCGCACCGGCGGCGACAGCCGGTCCCAGTGCGCCACCGGATCGGCGCGCACCGCCGACCCCGACACCGGCACCGCCGAGCGGTCCGGGTCGACCGGCACGTGCACCGCGTCGAAGCGGCGGGCCAGCTCGTCGCCGTACCCCTCGGAACTGAAGACCGCGTCGACCCGGCGGTGGCCGACGGCGTCGCGGAACACCGCGCAGTGCGCCTCCCACACCGCCGGATCGGCCAGGTCGACCCGGGTGTCGTCGTAGCGGCCCGCGAAACCCACCCAGGGCGTGTCGGCGTGCTCGGCGCGCAGCCAGTCCAGCCGCAGCTCCAGCGGGATCGACTCGACCCGCGCCGGGGCGACCACCACGGTCACCTCGGCGCAGGCGGCCGCGGCCGCCCGGATCAGATGGTGGTGCCCGGCGTGCGGCGGGTAGAACTTGCCCACCACCATCCCGTGGCCGAACCGTGCGCTCACGCCGGCACCGCCACCGCCGGGCGCGACCGCAGCGCGCCGCGCCAGGCCCGCAGCCCCGCCACGCACAGGCCGAGGAAGACGACGTACAGCACCGCGGTCAGCCGCAGGTCCTTGTACAGGTACAGCGGGATGTAGACGAGATCGGCGACGATCCACACCAGCCAGCTCTCCACCTTCTTGCGGCACTGCAGGTAGGTCGCGGCCAGCGACAGCACCGTCGTGCCCGCGTCGGCCCACGGCACGGTCGAGTCGGTGACCCGCGTCAGCAGCAGCCACAGCCCGGCCGTGCCCGCCACCGACGCCGCCGCCAGCCAGCCCCACTCCGCCGCCGAGGTGCGCGACACCACCAGCTCCCGGCGGCGGCCGCCGCCGTAGAGCCAGTGCCACCAGCCGTAGAGGCCGAGCACCACATAGACCAGCTGCAGCCCGGCGTCGGCGTACAGCGCGGAGTCCCAGAAGACGACCAGCAGCAGGAGGACGTTGAGGATGCCGACGGCCCAGTTGGCGATGTGCTCGCGCACCAGCAGCCAGACGTTGGCCACGCCGGTGAGGAAGCCGAGCACCTCCGCCCAGGTGACCTCGGTCGTGCCGAGCGTGAACGCGGGCTGGAGCAGCAGTTCGGCGAGGCGGTGCAGCATGCGGACACCTTAGGACCCGGCGCCCGGAGCGGGGAAGGTCGTGCGAGGATCGCCTCATGGTGCTCGAAGTCGCCCTGATCGAAGTCCAGCCCGGCCGTGAGGACGAGTTCGCCGCCGCGTACGCGAAGGGGCACGAGGTGCTCGCGGGCACCCCCGGCTGCCGCGGCGTCCGGATGACCCGCGGCATCGAGTCGCCGTCGCGCTTCGTGCTGCTGGTCGAGTGGGAGACCGTCGCCGCGCACGAGGACAACTTCCGCGCCACCGAGCGCTTCACCACCTGGCGCGGCCTGATCGGCCCGTTCTTCGCCGCCCCGCCGGTGGTCGAGCACTTCACGGACGTCCCGCACGCCTGATGCCGCGCCGTAGCCTGACCACCACCGACGGGGTACCGGTCGACGCCTGGCACGACCCGGGCGACGCCGACCTCGCGGTGGTGCTCGCGCACGGCTTCACCGGCTCCTGGCAGCGCCCGGCCGTACGCCGCGCCGCCGCCGTCTTCGGGCAGGTAGGCGGCGTGGTCAGCTTCGACTTCCGGGGCCACGGCGCCTCCGGCGGCGAGTCCACCGTCGGCGACCTCGAGATCCACGACCTCGACGCCGCGGTGGCCTGGGCCCGCGAACTCGGCTACCGCCGCGTCGTCACGGTCGGCTTCTCCATGGGCGCCTGCGTCGCGATCCGGCACGCCGGCCTGCTGCGCGGCGTCGACGCCATCGCGGCCGTCAGCGGACCCGCCCGCTGGTACTACAAGGGCACCCCGCCGATGCGGCGCGTGCACTGGGTGCTGGAGCGGCGGCTGGGGCGCCTGGTCGGGCGGATGGCCTTGAAGACCCGCATCGCCTCGGGCGGCTGGGCGACCGAGCCGGTGCAGCCCTGGGCGGCCGCGGCGCTGATCTCGCCGACCCCGCTGCTGGTGGTGCACGGGGACGCCGACGCGTACTTCCCGGTCGAGCACGCCCACCAGATCTTCGACTCGGCCGCCGAGCCCAAGGAACTGTGGCTGGAGCCCGGTTTCGGCCACGCCGAGAACGCCGCCTCCGACGAACTGCTCACCCGCATCGCCACCTGGCTCACCACCCACACCCCCACCCGCTGACCCGCCCCGCCCCGCCCGCGCTGCGGCCTGGGCGTGCAGTTTCGGGGAAAGTGCACGAATCTTGGGCGTCTTGGCTGCAGTTTCCCCCGAAACTGCAGCCGAAGGCCTCAGCGCGTGGCGGTGAAGTGGGCGGGCCGGCTGAGCGGAGCGAATCGGCCTAGGCGGCGTAGCGCGGGGCGACGAAGCCTCGCCCGCAGCGAGCCAAGCCGCCGTCGGCGGCCAGGCAGCGGGCCGCCAGCCGCGCCACCGCGGGCACGTCGGCGGTGGTGAGCGGGCTGAACGGGGGGGTCGATGCCGGTCACGGGTGGCGGGCCTAGATCACGCACGGGGCAGCGGCGACGCATTCGTGCTGGCACCATCTGACGCCATGACCCCCGCACGCCCGTCGATATGGCTGCCGGCCGGGCACCGGCTGGTGCTGGCGGCGTTCGCGCTGCTGGTGGCGGTGTCGTGGTGGCACCCGCGCTGGCCGGCCGAGCAGGCGCTGCACCACAGCCTGACCGTGGTCGCGGTCGGCGGGCTGCTGTGGGCCCAGCACCGGCTGCGGCTGCCGCTGGGCTCGTTCGCGCTGCTGGTGGCGTTCCTGGCGCTGCACACCGTGGCGGCGCGCTGGATCTACTCGTACGTGCCGTACGACGAGTGGTTCGCCGCGCTCACCGGGCGGTCGCTGTCGGAGCGGTTCGGCTGGCACCGCAACCACTTCGACCGGCTGGTCCACTTCGGCTACGGGCTGCTGCTGGCGCCGGTGCTGGTGCGGCTGTGGCGTGACCGGGGCATGCCGTCCGGCCGGGCCTGGCTGCGCGCGGCGGAGCTGGTGCTGGCCACGGGCGCGCTGTACGAGCTGTTCGAGTGGGCGATCGCGCGCGGCCTGGCGCCGGAGGCGGCCGAGGCGTACAACGGGCAGCAGGGCGACGTGTGGGACGCGCACGCCGACATGGCGCTGGCGCTGCTCGGCGCGCTGCTCGGGGGCGCTTTCGCGGCGCTGCGACCGGGCACACATCAGCCGAACGGATGATGCGGTTTACCCCTAACGGGTCCCGGGTAGGCCGATCGCATGACTACTGACCTGCCCCCGCTCCCCCCGCTGTCTGACGAGGCCGAGCAGAACTACCAGCCCGCAGGCCAGAGCATCGTCGAGATGCTGGCCCAGGAGCACCGACAGATCACCAAGCTTTCGGCCGAACTCGCCGTGGAGGCCGCCTCGGCGTCGCCGTCGCGCCGCAAGCAGGTCGCCGAGGTGATGACGGCCGTGGTGAGCCGACACCTGGCCGCGGAGGAGCAGTACCTGCTGCCCGCCGTGCGCAAGCACCTGCCCGACGGCGACGATCTGGTGAGCCGCGAGCTGGCCGAGGACGGCGCGATCCGGCAGATGCTGCAGACGCTGCAGGCCGTGCCGCCGGAGGACGAGAAGTTCCAGGAGCTCGCGCTGGAGGTCGACCAGCAGCTGCGCCGGCACAAGCACACCGCCGACCGCCGCATCCACGGCCGCCTGGCCCAGGCCGCCACGGACGAGGAGCTGATCCGCCTCGGCAACCGGGCCGCCATCGCCGAGGAGGCGGCGGTCACCCGGCCGCACCCGGCCGCGCCGAACACGCCGCCGTGGAACCGGCTGACCGACCCGCTGCTCGGCGCCGCCGACAAGGTGCGCGACATGCTGACCGGCCGACCGACCTACCCGGACCAGCTGTGACCGACGCACAGACCCGGGCACGCAGGGGCGCACCGCACTGACGGAGCGCCCCTGCCGCCTGTCCGGGGTCAGGCGGCGGCGTCCATCTGCCGCAGCTCCTTCTTCAGCTCGCCGATCTCGTCGCGGATCCGGGCGGCCAGCTCGAACTGCAGCTCACCGGCGGCGGCCAGCATCTGGTCGGTCAACTCGCCGACCAGCTTCAGCAGCTCGGCCCGCGCCATGCCCGCGCTCTCGGCCACGATGGTGCCGCGCCGTTCGGAGGCCCCGGCCCGGCCCTTGGACTTGGTGCCCGGCACCGGCGCCTTGCCGCGCGACATCTGCCGGCCGGAGCCGCCGATCATCCCCGCCCCGGCCAGCGCCAGCTCGCTGTCCTCGGCCTCGCGGTAGATGTCGTCCAGGATGTCGTGGATCTTCTTGCGCAGCGGCTGCGGATCGACCCCGTTGGCCTCGTTGTACGCCACCTGCTTGGCCCGGCGCCGGTCGGTCTCGTCGATCGCCGCCGCCATCGACGGGGTGATCTTGTCGGCGTACATGTGGACCTCGCCGGAGACGTTTCGCGCCGCGCGGCCGATGGTCTGGATGAGCGAGGTGCCGCTGCGCAGGAAGCCCTCCTTGTCCGCGTCGAGGATCGCCACCAGCGACACCTCGGGCAGGTCCAGGCCCTCCCGCAGCAGGTTGATGCCGACGAGCACGTCGTACTCCCCGATGCGCAGCTCCTTGAGCAGCTCCACCCGGCGCAGGGTGTCGACCTCCGAGTGCAGGTAGCGCACCCGGATGCCGTTCTCCAGCAGGTAGTCGGTCAGGTCCTCGGCCATCTTCTTGGTCAGCGTGGTGACCAGGACCCGCTCGTCGCGCTCGGTGCGCAGCCGGATCTCGTGCATCAGGTCGTCGATCTGGCCCTTGGTCGGCTTCACCACCACCTGCGGGTCGACCAGGCCGGTCGGGCGGATCACCTGCTCCACGAACTCGCCGCCGGCCTGCTTGAGCTCCCACGGCCCCGGGGTGGCGGACAGGAACACCATCTGCCCCACCCGCTCCAGGAACTCGTCGAAGCGCAGCGGCCGGTTGTCCTGCGCGCTGGGCAGCCGGAAGCCGTGCTCGACCAGCACCCGCTTGCGCGAGGCGTCGCCCTCGTACATGCCGCCGATCTGCGGGATGGTCACGTGGGACTCGTCGATGACGGTGACGAAGTCGTCCGGGAAGTAGTCGAGCAGGCAGTGCGGCGGGCTGCCGGGCTCGCGGCCGTCGATGTGCAGCGAGTAGTTCTCGATGCCGTTGCAGAAGCCGACCTGGCGCATCATCTCCAGGTCGTAGGTGGTGCGCATGCGCAGGCGCTGCGCCTCCAGCAGCTTGTTCTGCCGGTCGAGCTCGGCCAGGCGCGCCTCCAGCTCCGCCTCGATGCCCGCGATCGCCCGCTCCATCCGCTCCGGGCCCGCCGCGTAGTGCGTCGCCGGGAAGATCAGCATCTGGTCGACGTCGCGCACCACGTCGCCGGTCAGCGGGTGCAGGTACGACAGGCGCTCGATCTCGTCGCCGAAGAACTCGATCCGCAGCGCCAGCTCCTCGTACGCCGGGATGATCTCCAGCGTGTCGCCGCGCACCCGGAACGTGCCCCGGTTGAACGCCAGGTCGTTGCGCGCGTACTGGATGTCGACCAGGCGGCGCAGCAGCTTGTCCCGGTCGAGCTCCTCGCCCACCCGGACCTTCACCGCGCGCTCCAGGTACTCCTGCGGGGTGCCCAGGCCGTAGATGGCGCTGACGGTCGCCACCACGATCACGTCCCGGCGCGTGAGCAGCGACATCGTCGCCGAGTGGCGCAGCCGCTCGACCTCCTCGTTGATCGAGGAGTCCTTCTCGATGTAGGTGTCCGTCTGCGGGATGTACGCCTCGGGCTGGTAGTAGTCGTAGTAGCTGACGAAGTACTCCACCGCGTTGTCGGGCATCAGCTCGCGGAACTCCTTGGCCAGCTGCGCGGCCAGGGTCTTGTTCGGGGCGAGCACCAGCGCGGGCCGCTGCAGCCGCTCGATCAGCCACGCGGTGGTCGCCGACTTGCCGGTGCCCGTCGCGCCGAGCAGCACGGTGTGCCGGTCGCCGCGGCGCACCCGCTTGGCCAGGTCCTCGATCGCCGCGGGCTGGTCGCCTCCCGGCGTGAACTCGCTGATTACCTGAAACGTGCCATCCAGGCGCGGGATCCGGTCGCTCATGCCGCCAAACCTACGCTCAACCTCCGACATGCCACGCAAGGTGACGATGGTCACGCGGGGGCAACCTATCCGGGCCCCACGCTGCGGCGATCATGCCACCGGCCGTGGGCAGCCAACTTCCGACACCCGTCGCGTACGGCAGACGACGGGTGACCCTTAGTGAGTGACCGGCTCCAATATTGCGATTGTGTGTCATCTATCACGGAGATAACGTCATGGGGTAGGCCGCTCGCGGCGGCCGTACCGGGGAGACCGGACCTCCACACCGGCCGGTTGTCACCCTCGGCGCACCGGTAGCAGCCCCGATCCGCCCCACCGCAGGATCGCTGAGCGCACCGCTGCGGTCGCGCACGAAGTGTGCGCCGACCGGCCGCCGCGAACGGTCTGACCCGTCTTCCGGGCCCGTTCCCACCCCACCGCCCCCGAACGTCACCTGTACGCGCCCGGCACGTTGCACCTGCCGTGGGTGTCACCTCCGGCCGCCGCCGCGTCGTCAATATCATCGCCTCCACCGGGCTCGTGCTCGGCCTCGCCGCCGGGTTGAGCACCGGCCTGGCCTCCTGCAGCGCCAAGAAACCGGCCGTGCCGAGCACCCGCGCCCTCGATGCGGGCGAGCTCAAGCGCCTGGCCGGGATGCGCCTGCTCAACTACGAGCAGGGCCGCGTCGGCCTGCGCGGCACCGTCGGCCCGAACGGGCGCAGGACCAAGGTCGCGGGCTGGATCGACTGGCACCGCGAACTGGTGTACCTCTCGGTCACCGACCCGGCCGACCAGACCACCCTGGTCCAGGCGACGCCGAGCGTGCTCGCGGTGCGCACCGGCGCGGTCGCCCCCGTGTCGGCCTCCGGCCGCGCCGAGTCCGCCGCCGACACCACGGCCCCCGGCATGCCGCCGCTGGAGGCGCCCGAGGACGGCTGGCGGGTACGCCCGATCCAGCTCAGCAGCGACGAGCAGCGTCCACTGGACAACCTGGTGGCGTTCCTGTTCCTGCTCGCCCGCCCCGACAAGGACCCGGCCGACCTGCTCGGCGCGCTCAAGAACCAGTGGGTACGCCACGACGCCTTCGAAGGCGTACCGGTCGACGTACTGCTCGGCCCGGCCCTGCCGCCGCAGACCGCCCCGGCCGCCGCCACCCCGTCGGCGGCCCCGCCGACCGCCTCGGGCACCAGTACCGCCGAACCGGCCGCCGCCGACCCCGACGCGGGTGAACTGGACGAGGCGAACCTGACCGAGTCAGCCGCGCCGACCGCCAGCCCCGAGCCCTCCCTCGCGCCGGACTCGCTGGAGGCCCACGGCGGCGCCGTCGGCTACTGGCTCGACGCCAAGGGCGGGCTGCGCCGCCTGGAGGCGGTGCTGGCCACCGGCCTGCCCGCCACCGTGGATCTGCTGCGCGACCAGCCGCAGGAGTTCACCCGCGCCGCGGTGCTGGGCGGCCAGCCGATCAACCCCACGAAGATCACCGAGAAGGAAGCCGAGATGCTGTCGCGGCTGCGCCAGCGCAACCTGCGCGCCCGCGGCGGCAAGGTCACGCTGACCATGCCGGTGCTGCCCGGCACGCTGCGCCTGGGCTCCGGCTGGCTGGACTGGCAGCGCCACCTGGCCTACCTGGCCGTACACGACTCCGACGACACCGAGTACGACGTGCTCGTGCACGCCGACCGGCTCGGTGTGGCCACCCGCAAGACCGGCGGGAAGGCCACCGAGGAGCCGCCGCTGCCCGCGCCCAAGGGCGACTGGGACCGCGCCCTCTGGGCCGACCTCGGCACCAAGGCCGAGATCACCGACCTGGACTACCTCATCCACGAAGCGATGTCGCTGGCCAGCGGGGCGCCCGACGAGGCCGCGCACATCCGCTCGCACGGGCGGCGGCTGCGGGTCGACGTGCTGCGCGGGGTACCGGTCGGCGTGTTCGAACTGCCCACGGCCGTCGAGGTCAACGTGCCCGCGGGGCAGGCCCGGATGCGGTACTGGATCGACAACTCCGGGGTGCTGCAGCGGCTGGAACTGCGTACCGCCACGGGCGGCTTCGCCCAGCTGGACCTGGACCTGAGCGACCCGCCACCCGCCCTCCCCATCCGCGTCAGCTGACGCCCCGCCCGCCCCGCCCCCGGCCCTCCGGGTCGGGTAAGGAAGGGCCCCTTCTTATCGCTTTGCGATGTAGAAGGGGCCCTTCTTAACGCAATCTGCGCGCGTCCTGCCCGCGTCCAAGGGACTGGTGCGCGCGCCTGTGCAGGCAAATGGCCGGGGGTCGCGATCTTCGACGCCGTGCCCGCCGCGTGATCGGTAGTCACGGACCGAATATGGGTTCCGGCGGTTGGGCCGTGCATGGATCTGACCGCCAGCAGCGATCTTGCAGCCCATTCCGCCCATGATCGCCGCCAGTGGTCAAAAGAGTGGCTTCTAGCCGGCATAACGACCGCTGACAGCGATCTTCACCAGCCCTCCGCCACCCTGCCGCCCGATCGGCCACCGCCAGCCGCACCAACCGCCGATCCGCCCCGCGGCCACCGACCCACCGCAGTCCGCCGCGCTGCCACCGACCCACCGCAGTCGCCACCGGGCCGCCGCAGTACACCCCGCTACCACCGGGCCGCCGCAGTACACCCCGCTACCACCGGGCCATCGCAGTCCGCTGGCGCAGGCACGTCGCAGTCCGCCGCGCCGGCGCAGGTGGTGATCAGCTCTGCAGCCGGGGCCAGATCTCGTCGACGGCGCTGCGCAGGTCGTCGAGGGTGCCCTCGTTGACGATCGCCATGTCGGCCACCGCCCGCCGCTGCTCGTCGGTCGCCTGGGCGGCGAATCGGGCGATCGCGTCGGCCTCGGTCATGCCTCGGTCGCGCACCAGGCGTCCCATCCGGGTCGCCTCGTCGGCGAAGACCACGATCACCAGCTCGTAATTGCCGGCCAGGCCCGCCTCAACCAGCAGCGGTACGTCGTTGACGACGACGGCGTCCGACGGTGCGGCAGCGGCCAGCTCGGCGGTTCGCGCCCGTACGCGCGGGTGGATGATCGCCTCGAGGTCCCGGCGGGCGGCCTCGTCGCCGAAGACCAGCTTCCCGAGCGCGGGCCGGTCCAGCGACCCGTCGGCAGCCAGCACACCGCTCCCGAACCGGGCCACCACCTCGGCGAGCCCGTCAGTGCCGGGCGCGACGACCTCCCGCGCGATCCGGTCCGAGTCGATCACCACGGCGCCGCGTTCGGCCAGCAGGGCCGCCACCGCGCTCTTGCCGGAGCCGATACCCCCGGTCAGTCCCACCCATCGCACGCGACCCATGGTCGCACGCCGCCGAGACCGTTCAACTTGCCGGGCAACCGAGCGAATCATGGACCGTCATACCCCCGATTGCCCGGCAACTCAGCTGCGCCCCGCAGACCGGGAACGGGACCGGCGGGCGGGCAAGGGCCGCGGGCCGGGGGACAGAGAGGCCGGTGGCCCCGGACTCCGTGGAGTCCGGGGCCACCGGCTGTAGAACTACCGCCTACCTCAGGCCTTGCCGCCGGCGAGCTTCTCGCGCAGGGCGGCCAGGGCCTCGTCGGTCGCGAGGGTGCCGCTGGGCTCCTCCGCCGCCTTGGCCGGGACCGGGGTCGAGGTGGAGACGTTGCCGCTCGGAACCTCGCTCGCCGCGGCGGCGTCGGCCGCGCGGGAGGTCTGGACCTGCTTGGTGTGCGCCTCCCAGCGCGTGCGGGCGTCAGCGTACTGCTGCTCCCACTGCTCGCGCTGCTTCTCGAAGCCCTCGAGCCACTCGCCCGTCTCCGGGTCGAAGCCGTCGGGGTAGATGTAGTTGCCCTCGTTGTCGTACGTGGCGGCCATGCCGTACAGCGTCGGGTCGAAGTGCTCCTCGCCCTCGACGAAGCCCTCGTTGGCCTGCTTCAGCGACAGCGAGATGCGGCGACGCTCGAGGTCGATGTCGATGACCTTGACCATGACGTCCGAGCCGACCTGCACGACCTGCTCCGGGATCTCCACGTGGCGCTCGGCCAGCTCGGAGATGTGGACCAGGCCCTCGATGCCGTCCTCGACGCGCACGAACGCACCGAACGGAACCAGCTTGGTGACCTTACCCGGCACGATCTGCGTGATCGCGTGGGTACGGGCGAACTGGCGCCACGGGTCCTCCTGCGTCGCCTTGAGCGACAGGGAGACGCGCTCGCGGTCCAGGTCCACGTCGAGAACCTCGACCTCGACCTCGGTGCCGACCTCGACGACCTCGGACGGGTGGTCGATGTGCTTCCACGACAGCTCGGACACGTGCACCAGACCGTCCACGCCGCCGAGGTCCACGAACGCGCCGAAGTTGACGATCGAGGACACGACGCCCTTGCGGACCTGGCCCTTCTGCAGCTTGTTCAGGAACTCGGTGCGCACCTCGGACTGGGTCTGCTCGAGGTAGGCGCGACGCGAGAGCACCACGTTGTTGCGGTTCTTGTCCAGCTCGATGATCTTCGCCTCGAGCTCGCGGCCGACGTACGGCTGCAGGTCACGGACGCGGCGCATCTCGACGAGCGAGGCCGGCAGGAAGCCCCGCAGGCCGATGTCCAGGATGAGACCACCCTTGACGACCTCGATGACAGAGCCACGGACGACGCCGTCGTCTTCCTTGATCTTCTCGATGGTGCCCCACGCCCGCTCGTACTGCGCGCGCTTCTTGGAGAGGATCAGACGCCCCTCCTTGTCCTCCTTCTGGAGGACCAGGGCCTCGATGTGATCACCGACGGTGACGACCTCAGCAGGGTCCACATCGTGCTTGATCGACAACTCACGCGAGGGGATGACGCCCTCGGTCTTGTAGCCGATGTCGAGCAGGACCTCGTCCCGGTCGACCTTGACGACGGTGCCTTCGACAATGTCGCCGTCGTTGAAGTACTTGATGGTCTCGTCGATCGCGGCGAGGAAGGCCTCGTCCGAGCCGAGATCGTCGAAGGTGACCTTGTTGGCGCTCGAGGTGGCCTCGATGCTGCTCGTCATGTGGACTGTTGCTCCGTCGGATGGGTGTTCAGTGTGACCCAGTGGTGGTTCCACTGCCGCGCCCGCTCGTCTACGCTGCGGACGTCCGGGGCTCCGGGTGTCCGGGAACCGGGCGTCCGTCGCGACAGCGGGTCTGCTCCATGCCGAGAACCGCGGACGTGCGAGTGCATCGAACAGCTTACCGTGCCCATTACCACACGACGCAACCCCACCCCTCCCGTGACGCTCCCCTCTTCCTGATTCGGGAGCGTCCGTAGGGATTGCGGCCAGATTGTCGCCTGCATCACACCCCTGCTCACGCCCCGTCGCGCGCCCTCGGCAAGGGCGCGGTATCGGGAGAAGTGCAGCGGTCGCAGCCGAGATTTGAGCACTTTCCCGGAAACCGCACGCGACATCGCGGCACCGGGCGGGGCGGTCGCGCGGGACGGGTCCGGGCATCGGTGACAATGCACTCCGTGACGTCTGATCACTTCGTCGACGAGTCGACTGAGACCGGGGCCCAGTCCGAGCCCGACTACCCCGACGACACCGCGCAGGTGTCGCGCCGCCCCGCGTCCCGGCGGGAGAGCGTACGGGCGAACATGCGCTGGTGGGACGGCGCCGCCGACGCATACCAGGCCGAGCACGGCTCGTTCCTGGGCGGGTCGCGGTTCGTGTGGGGGCCGGAGGGCCTGGACGAGGCCGAGGCCGGGCTGCTGGGCGCGGTCAAGGGCGAGCGGGTGCTGGAGCTCGGCTGCGGCGCCGGGCAGTGCGGGCGCTGGCTCACCAGCCAGGGGGCGTACGTGGTGGGCCTGGAGCTGTCCGGGCGGCAGCTGCACCACTCCCGCCGCCTGGACGCGCGGGAGGGCGTCGCGCTGCCCGTGGTGCAGGCCGACGCGCAGGCGCTGCCGTTCGCGGACGCGTCGTTCGACCTGGTCTGCTCGTCGTACGGCGCGCTGCCGTTCGTGGCCGACGCCGCGTCGGTGCTGCGTGAGACCGTCCGGGTGCTGCGCCCGGGCGGGCGGCTGGCCTTCTCGGTGACCCATCCGCTGCGCTGGTCGTTCCTCGACGACCCGACCGAGTCGGGGCTGGTGGCGGTGCACCCGTACTGGGACCGGCGCGCCTACGTCGAGGAGGACGAGCACGGCGTGCCGACCTACGTGGAGCACCACCGGACGGTCGGCGACTGGGTGCGGCTGCTGGCGACGGCCGGGCTGGTCCTCGACGACCTGGTCGAGCCGGAGTGGCCCGAGCACAACGACCAGGTGTGGGGCGGCTGGAGTCCGCTGCGCGGCCGGCTGATCCCGGGCACCGCGGTGTTCCTGGCGCACCGCCCCTGACCTGCCCCTCCGGACCGCCGTCCCGGGCGGGGTCCGGGGGCGGTGTCGGTTCGCGGGGGGTAATAGGCCCGGCGGTAGCATGGCAAGTTGCATCGGACGGGGTGTTTGCCCACCTCGCCATATTCGTACCTGACGATCGGAAGGCCGTTTCCATGCTATCGGCAGAGATCCGCAAGCGTTGGCTCAGCTACTTCGAGCAGCGTGGCCACCAGGTGGTCGAGTCGGCGTCGCTCATCGCCGACGATCCCACCCTGTTGCTGATCAACGCCGGTATGGCGCCGTTCAAGCCCTACTTCCTGGGTGAGATCCCGGCGCCGTGGCCCCGCGCGACCAGTGTGCAGAAGTGCGTGCGGACCACCGACATCGAAGAGGTCGGCAAGACCACCCGGCACAACTCGTTCTTCCAGATGTGCGGCAACTTCTCCTTCGGCGACTACTTCAAGGAGAAGGCCATCCCGATGGCGTGGGAGCTGCTGACCAGCTCCACCGCCGACGGCGGCTACGGCCTGGACCCCGACCGCCTGTGGATCACGGTCTACCTCGACGACGACGAGGCCGAGGACATCTGGCACAAGCAGGTCGGCGTGCCGAAGGAGCGGATCCAGCGGCTGGGCATGGCGGCCAACTTCTGGTCGATGGGCGTGCCGGGGCCGTGCGGCCCGTGCTCGGAGATCAACTACGACCGCGGCCCGTCGTTCGGCCCCGAGGGCGGCCCGCTCAAGGACACCGCCGGCGACCGGTACCTGGAGATCTGGAACCTGGTGTTCATGCAGAACATCCGGGGTGAGGGCTCCTCCAAGGAGGGCTACCCGATCGTCGGGGACCTGCCGAGCAAGAACATCGACACCGGCCTGGGCCTGGAGCGGCTGGCCACGCTGCTGCAGGGCGTCGACAACCTGTACGAGATCGACACCACCCGCCCGATCCTGGACCTGGCCGCGCAGCTGTCCGGCAGCCGCTACGGCGCCGACCACAAGAGCGACATCTCGCTGCGCGTGGTCGCCGACCACGTCCGCACCGCGACCATGCTCATCGCCGACGGCGTGGTGCCCAGCAACGAGGGCCGCGGCTACGTGCTGCGCCGCATCCTGCGCCGCGCCATCCGCAACCTGCGCCTGCTCGGCGCGCACCAGCCCACCATGCACGAGCTGGTCGGCAAGACCATCGGCATCATGGGCCCGCAGTACCCGGAGCTGGAGACCGACCGCAAGCGCATCGACACCATCGCGGTGGCCGAGGAGGCGGCGTTCCTGCAGACGCTGAAGTCCGGCACCTCGATCTTCGACCTGGCCGCGGCCGAGACGAAGGCCAAGGGCGCGACCGTGCTCGCCGGCGACCAGGCGTTCCAGCTGCACGACACGTACGGCTTCCCGATCGACGTCACCCTGGAGATGGCGGCCGAGCAGGGCCTGTCCGTGGACGAGGACGGCTTCCGCCGCCTGATGAAGGAGCAGCGCGACCGGGCCAAGGCCGACGCGAAGGCCAAGAAGACCGGCCACGTCGACGTCTCGGCGTACCGCGAGGTGCTCAACAGCTCGGGCCGCTCGGACTTCCTCGGCTACACGCAGACCTCGGCCGAGGGCAGCGTCCGCGGCCTGCTGGTCGCCGGCGCCCCCGCCAAGGCGGCGTACGAGGGCCAGGAGATCGAGATCGTCCTGGACCGCACCCCGTTCTACGCCGAGGGCGGCGGCCAGCTCTCCGACCAGGGCATCATCGAGCTCGGCGGCGGCGCGGTGATCCACGTCGACGACGTGCAGACCCCGATCGACGGCCTGGTCGTGCACCGCGGCCGCGTCATCAGCGGCGAGGTGGCGCTCGGCGCCGACGTGCAGGCCCAGATCGACCTGGAGCGCCGCCGCGCGATCTCCCGCTCGCACACCGCCACCCACCTGGTGCACAAGGCGTTCCGCGACGCGCTGGGCGAGTCGGCCGCGCAGGCCGGTTCGGAGAACGGGCCGGGCCGGTTCCGCTTCGACTTCACCACCCCGGGCGCGGTGGCCCCGTCGGTGCTGCACGACGTCGAGCAGCGCATCAACGAGGTGCTGATCGCCGACCTGGAGGTGCACGCCGAGGTCATGCCGATCAAGCAGGCCCGCGAGATCGGCGCCGTGGCGATGTTCGGCGAGAAGTACGGCGAGCAGGTCCGCGTGGTCACCGTCGGCGACTACT
This sequence comes from Catellatospora sp. KI3, assembly GCF_029948125.1. Classification (GTDB taxonomy): domain Bacteria; phylum Actinomycetota; class Actinomycetes; order Mycobacteriales; family Micromonosporaceae; genus Catellatospora. The sequence continues at coordinate 14,194 of NZ_JASAMB010000027.1, read as the reverse complement.
CGCGCGAGCTGTGCGGCGGCACGCACGCCAACCGCTCCGGCCAGCTCGGCGTGATCAAGCTGCTGAGCGCCGCGTCGATCGGTTCGGGGGTACGCCGCGTCGAGGCGCTCGTCGGCACCGACGCGTACCGCTTCCTGGCCCGCGAGCACGCCCTGGTCGCGCAGCTCACCGACGCGCTGAAGGTGCGCCCGGAGGAGCTGCCGGACCGGGTCGCGGGCATGGTCAGCCGCCTGCGCGAGGTCGAGAAGGAGATCCAGAGCCTGCGCGCCGCCCAGGTGCTCCAGGCGGCGGGGACGATCGCCGACAGCGCGTCCGACGTCAACGGCGTGGCCGTGGTGGTCCGGCACCTGCCCGAGGCCGACAACGCCGACGACCTGCGCACGCTGGCGCTGGACGTGCGCAACCGGCTGTCGGCGCGCCCGGCCGTGGTCGCGGTCAGCGGCGTCTCCGGCGACCGCCCGGTGGTCGTCGTCGCGGTCAACGACGCCGCTCGGGACCTGGGCGTCAAGGCGGGCCAGCTGGTCCGTACCGCCGCGAAGATCCTCGGCGGGGGCGGCGGCGGCCGCGACGACGTCGCCCAGGGCGGCGGCACCAACGTGACGGCGATCCCCGAGGCGCTCGGCGAGATCGAGCGCACCGTGGGCGAGCTGGCGGCGGCGAAGCGCTGACCTGACCCTCCCTTTAGCAGGGGCGGCACCCGGCCGGGTGCCGCCCCTGCTTCTTTGAGCGGATCAAGTTGAGCGATCACGCCCAGTGGGCAGTCTGTACGCGCGTACGCTCAAAACGTGAGCAACAGCATATTTCGGACGAAGTCGGTGGAGCAGTCCATCGCAGAGACCGACGAACCCGGTCACCGCCTCAAGAAGGAACTGACCGCGTTCGACCTCACGGTCTTCGGCATCGGTGTCATCATCGGCACGGGCATCTTCGTGCTCACCGGCAAGCAGGCCGCGATCAACGCGGGCCCGGCGATCGTGATCTCCTTCATCCTCGCCGCGATCGTGTGCGGGCTGGCGGCCCTCTGCTACGCCGAGTTCGCCTCGACCGTGCCGGTGGCCGGATCGGCGTACACGTTCTCGTACGCCACCCTGGGCGAGTTCATCGCCTGGATCATCGGCTGGGACCTGGCGCTGGAGCTCGGCCTGGGCGCGGCCGTGGTGGCCCGCGGCTGGTCCAGCTACCTGCACTCGCTGCTCAACCTGCCGGACTGGCTGGCCGGCGACAAGGCCATCCCCGACTTCGGCGCGATCTTCATCGTGTTCGTCTGCGCCGCCCTCGGCGTGATCGGCGCGAAGATCTCCGGTCGGGTCACCGCGGTGCTGGTCGCGATCAAGATCGCCGTGGTGCTGTTCGTGATCGCGCTGGGGGCGTTCTTCATCAAGGCCGCCAACTACTCGCCGTACATCCCGCCGGCGGTGCCCGCCAAGACGGAGGAGGGCGGGGCCGCGCCGCTGATCCAGCACCTGCTCGGCATCACGCCGCAGCACTACGGGCTGTGGGGCATCCTGGCCGCGTCCTCGATCGTCTTCTTCGCGTACATCGGCTTCGACATCGTCGCCACCACCGCCGAGGAGACCAAGCACCCGCAGCGCGACCTGCCCCGCGGCATCATCGGCTCGCTGGTCATCTGCACGGTCCTGTACGCGGCCGTCTCGTTCGTCATCACCGGCATGGCCAACTACAAGCAGCTGGACACCGGCGCCCCGCTGGCGCTGGCGTTCGAGCTGGTCGGGCAGGACTGGGCGGCCAAGCTCATCTCCCTCGGCGCCATCTGCGGTATCACCACCGTGGTGCTGGTGCTGATGCTCGGCCAGGCACGCGTGCTGTTCGCCATGTCGCGCGACCGGCTGCTGCCCGAGAAGCTGGCCGCGGTGCACCCGCGCTACGGCACGCCGTGGATCATCACCATCGTCACCAGCGTGATCATCGCGATCCTGGCCGCGTTCCTCGACCTGACCAAGCTGTCCGAGCTGACCAGCATCGGCACGCTGTTCGCGTTCGTGGTGGTCTCGATCGGCGTCGTCATCCTGCGCAAGACACGGCCCGACCTGCACCGCAGCTTCCGGGTGCCGTGGGTGCCGTTCCTGCCGATCGTGGCGGTGCTGGCCTGCCTGTGGCTGATGGTGAACCTGCCCGTCGACACGTGGATCCGGTTCGTGATCTGGATGGCCGTGGGCCTGCTGCTGTACTTCCCGTACGGCCGCCGCCACAGCCGCCTGGCCCGCTCCTCGACCCCGTCCTACGACTGAGTGGCCGCAGGGAGCACCAGGCCTCCTCCAAGATCGCTGTTTTCGGTCGTTCGGTGCGGCTGTAGCTCACCGAATGACCGGGGACGGCGATCTTTCGGCGTCGGAGGACCGATCCGGGAGGGTCGTGGGCCGGGAGGGTCGTAGGCCGGGAGGGTCGTAGGCCGGGAGGGTCGTGGGCCGGGAGGCGGCTGTGGCGGTGGGCTAGTGTCAGGCGCGTGAGTGATACGCCCGTACTGGTCATGGGAGTCTCCGGCAGCGGCAAGACCACCATCGGCACGAACCTGGCGCTGCGACTCGGGGCGGCCTTCCAGGACGCCGACGACCTGCACCCACCGGCCAACAAGCAGAAGATGCACGACGGCATCCCGCTCACCGACGCCGACCGCGAACCGTGGCTGCTGGCCTGCGCGCAGTGGCTCGCCGCCCAGGCAGGCGACGGCCGACCCGCCGTCCTGGCGTGCTCGGCGCTCAAACGCCACTACCGCGACCGGCTCCGCGCCGCCGCACCCGACCTGCGGATCGTCTACCTCGACGGCGACCGGGAACTGCTCGCCGCCCGCCTGGGCCACCGCCCCGGCCACTTCTTCAACCCGGTGCTGCTCGACTCGCAGCTGGCCGAGCTGGAGGTACCGGGCCCGGACGAGAACTCGATCGCCTTGCCGATCACCCTGTCCCCCGCCGACCTCGTCGACCGCGCCACCACCGCCTTGACCACCTGACCCACCGCGCCCACCTGACCCGCCGCCGTCGCGGGGCGGGTCCTCGCGCCGTCGTAGGTGCAGTTTCGGGGAAAGTGCTGGAAAAGCGGGCTCGATTCCTGCAGTTTCCCCGAAACTGCACCCTCCGAGCGGCGGGCCCCACCGGCGGACGGGTGTCCAGGAAGCTGTGCCCGCGACGCACCGTCGAGCCGTGCCATAGGTTCATGATCGACGGGAAAGGGGTGCGCCCCGCCTGCCGGGAGGCGGGGCGGGGCGCGGTGGGGCGGGTGGGTCAGTGGTCGGCGGCGTTCCAGTCGGGGCCGGAGCCGACAGAGACCTCCAGCGGGACGGAGATGTCGACGGCGCCGGCCATCTCGCGGCGGGCCAGCGCCTCCAGGGCCTCCCGCTCGCCGGGGGCGACCTCGAACACCAGCTCGTCGTGGACCTGGAGCAGCATCCGCGAGGCCAGGCCCTCGGCCTTGAGCGCCTTCTCGACCCGCAGCATCGCCAGCTTGATCACGTCGGCGGCCGACCCCTGGATCGGGGCGTTGAGGGCCATCCGCTCGGCCATCTCGCGCCGCTGCCGGTTGTCGCTGGTCAGGTCGGGCAGGTATCGGCGGCGCCCCAGGATGGTGGCCGTGTATCCGTCCTTGCGGGCCTGGTCGACGACCGCGTGCAGGTAGTCCCGCACGCCGCCGAAGCGGGCGAAGTAGTCCTCCATCAGCCCGGTCGCCTCGGCGGTCGAGATGCCCAGCTGCTGCGACAGGCCGTACGCGGAGAGGCCGTAGGCCAGGCCGTACGACATGGCCTTGATGCGGCGGCGCTGCTCGGCACTGACCTCGTCGGTGGCGAACACCTTCGAGGCGACCGTGGTGTGCAGGTCCTCGCCGGAGGCGAACGCTTCGATCAGCCCGGCGTCGCCGGACAGGTGCGCCATGATCCGCATCTCGATCTGGCTGTAGTCGGCGGTCAGCAGCGACTCGTACCCGGTGCCGACCACGAAGGCGCGCCGGATGCGGCGGCCCTCCTCGGTGCGGATCGGCACGTTCTGCAGGTTGGGGTCGGTGCTGGACAGGCGGCCGGTCGCGGCCACGGTCTGGAAGAACGTGGTATGGATGCGGCCGTCGTCGCTGACCGACTTGAGCAGGCCGTCCACGGTCGACTTGAGCTTGGCGACATCGCGGTGGCGCAGCAGGTGCTCCAGGACCGCGTGCCCGCTCTGCTGGTAGAGCCACTGCAGCGCGTCGGCGTCGGTGGTGTAACCCGTCTTGATCTTCTTGGTCTTGGGCAGGTTCAGCTCGCCGAACAGGATCTCCTGCAGCTGCTTGGGCGAGCCCAGGTTGAACTCGCGCCCCACCGCCGCGTACGCCGCCTGCGCGGCAGCCTTCACCTCGGCCGCGAACGTCGACTCCAGCTCCGACAGGTACTCGGTGTCGGCGGCGATACCGGTGCGCTCCATGGCGCCGAGCACCCGCACCAGCGGCAGCTCCAGCTCGGCCAGCAGCCGCTCGCCCCCGTCGGTGCCCAGCTCGGCGCCGATCGCGTCGACCAGGTCCAGGGTGGCGCGGGCGCGCAGCATCAGCGCCTCCTCCGCGGCCCGGTCGGGGGCGGCGTCGCCGAAGTCCAGGGTCAGCTGGCCGTTGCCGGCGGGCGCCTCAGTGCGCAGCTCCCGGTGCAGGTAGCGCAGCGCCAGGTCGGCCAGGTCGTAGGAGCGCTGGTCCGGCCGGGCCAGGTAGGCCGCCAGCGCGGTGTCGCTGGCCAGCCCGGCCAGGGTCCAGCCCCGGGCCTGGAAGGCGAGCATGGCCGGCTTCGCGTCGTGGATGACCTTGGGACGCTGCGGGTCGGCCAGCCACGCCGCCAGCGCCGTCTCGTCGGCCGGGTCCAGCCCGGCCGGGTCGCACCACGCCGCCGCCTGCTCGGCGGCCAGGGCCAGGCCGGTCAGGTTGCCGGTGCCGCGGCCGAAGGTGCCGCCGACGGCCACGCCGATCGTGCCGCCGCCGTGCTCCTCCAGCCAGGCGGCGAGCGCGCCGGGCTCCTCCAGCACCGTGCCGTCGAGTTCGAACCCGGCCTCGGCCTCCGGCTCGGCGGTGTCGAGGTACTGGTAGAGCCGGTCGCGCAGCACCCGGAACTGCAGCGTGTCGAACACCTGGTGCACCGCCTCGCGGTCCCAGCTGGTCCAGTGCGACTCGTCCAGCGGCAGCGGCAGCTCGAGGTCGTCGCGCAGCTTGTTGATCTGGTGGTTGCGCATCACCCCGGCCAGGTGCTCGCGCAGGCTGTCCCCCGCCTTGCCCTTGATCTCGTCGACGTGGGCGATGACGCCGTCCAGGCCGTCGTACTGCGTGATCCACTTGGCGGCGGTCTTGGGGCCCACGCCGGGCACGCCGGGCAGGTTGTCGCTGGACTCGCCGACCAGGGCGGCCAGGTCGCGGTAGCGGTCGGGGCCGACACCGTACTTCTCGGTCACCGCGGCCGGGTCCATCCGGGCCAGGTCGGAGACGCCCTTCTTCGGGTACAGCACGGTCACGTCCTTGGTGACCAGCTGGAACGCGTCGCGGTCGCCGGTGCAGATGAGCACCCGCATCCCGGCCTCGCGGCCCTGCCGGGCCAGCGTGGCGATGATGTCGTCGGCCTCGAACCCGGCCAGCTCGACGTGGCGCACCCGCAGCGCGTCGAGCACCTCCTGCACCAGGCTGACCTGGCCCTTGAAGTCGCTCGGGGTCTCCGAGCGGCCCGCCTTGTACTCGGCGTACTGCTCGGTGCGGAACGAGTGGCGCGACACGTCGAAGGCGACGGCGATGTGGGTGGGCCGCTCGTCGCGCAGCACGTTGATCAGCATCGAGGTGAAGCCGTACACCGCGTTGGTGGGCTGGCCGGTGCTGGTGGAGAAGTTCTCCACGGGCAGGGCGAAGAAGGCCCGGTACGCCAGCGAGTGGCCGTCGAGCAGCAGCAGGGTCTCGGTCACCCGACGAGCTTATGCCCTGCCTCCGACGGGTTCGGCGCTACGGGGTCCGGGGCGCGGCCGGATCGGTGATGCGCACGCCGATCGTGCCGTCGACGCCGCGGCGGACGCGGCTGCCCCACAGGGTGATCCGGCCCAGCAGGCCGTACTTCTTGACGAGCAGCTGCCGGACCTCTGCGGTGGCCTGGGCGTCCATCAGCCGGGCGCGGGCCGGGATGGTCGGGCCGGTGACCTTGCCGCGTACGTCGCAGTCGCTGATCGTCACCTTGCTGCTGCGCCGCAGCCGCTTGACCTTGCCGCTGTCGGAGACGGTCCACACCACGATGTCGGCCCCGTCGCGCACGGCCCACACCGGCGTCGGCACCGCCCGCCCGTCCTTGCGGAACGTGGTCACCAGCAGGTAGTTGCCGAACTCGAGATCCGCGACGGTAGGCATACCCCGCACCCTACCGCCCCGGTTTCCGCGAGTCGATCAGGAAGCTGTGCCCCCGACACACCGTCGAACCGTGCCATATGTTCATGATCGACGGGAAAGGGGGGTGGGGCGCGGCTAGAGGACCTTGCTGAGGAAGTCGCGGGTGCGGGGGTGCTGGGGGTTGGACAGGACCTCGCGGGGGTTGCCGGATTCGACGACCACGCCGCCGTCCATGAAGATGAGCTGGTCGCCGACCTCGCGGGCGAAGCCGATCTCGTGGGTGACGACGACCATGGTCATGCCGGAGCGGGCCAGGTCCTTCATCGCGTCCAGGACGTCGCCGACGAGTTCGGGGTCCAGGGCGCTGGTGGGCTCGTCGAACAGCATCAGCTTCGGGTCCATGGCCAGGGCGCGGGCGATGGCGACGCGCTGCTGCTGGCCGCCCGACAGCTGCGACGGGTAGTTGCCCGCCTTGTCGGCCAGGCCCACCCGCTTGAGCTGCTCCATCGCGTTGCGCATGCACTCGGCCTTGCTCCGGCCCTTGACCGTGGACGGCGCCTCCATCACGTTCTCCAGCGCGCACATGTGCGGGAACAGGTTGAAGCGCTGGAACACCATGCCGATCTCGCGCCGCTGCGCGGCCACGGCCTTGTCGTGCAGCTCGTGCAGCTTGTCGCCGCGCTGCTCGTACCCGATGAGCTTGCCGTCGACCCAGATCCGGCCCGAGTCGATCTTCTCCAGGTGGTTGATGCAGCGCAGGAAGGTCGACTTGCCGGAGCCGGACGGGCCCAGCACCACGCAGACCGTGCCGCGCGGCACCGTCACGTCGATGCCGCGCAGCACCTCGACGTGCCCGAACGCCTTGTGCACGTTGTCGGTGCGCACCATCGGTTCCTCAGGGGCGGCGTGGCTCACATCGGCTCCCCACCGTGCTCGGCGGCCAGGCCCTTGAGCTTGATCTTGGCCTGGCCGGAGCGGCCGTAGCCGCGCCCGAAGTGCCGCTCGAGGAAGTACTGCCCGACCAGCAGCAGGCTGACCAGGAACAGGTACCACAGGATCGCCGCGACGTACATCGGGAAGATCTGGAAGGTGCGCTTGCCGATCGCGTCGAGCTGGAAGAACAACTCCATCGTCACCGGTACGACGATGAGCAGCGAGGTGTCCTTGAGCATCGCGATCGTCTCGTTGCCGGTCGGCGGGATGATCACGCGCATCGCCTGGGGCAGCACCACCCGGCGCAGCGCCTGGAACCGGCTCATGCCCAGCGCGGTCGCGGCCTCCTGCTGGCCGGGGTCGACCGACAGCATGCCCGCCCGCACGATCTCGGCCATGTACGCCGCCTCCGACAGCGCCAGGCCCAGCACGCCGACGGCGAACCCGCTGAGCAGCGCCCGGGTCTCGAAGCCGCCCACCCGCCAGGTCGCGTTCTCGATGCCGAACAGCCCGCCGATCCACCGGTCGAACGGCACCCCGAACTCCAGCCGCGGCCACAGGATGCCCAGGTTGCCCAGCACGGCCAGCAGCACCAGCCGCGGCACCGCCCGGAAGAACCAGGTGTACGCCCACGAGGCGCCGCGCAGGATCGGGTTCTCCGACAGCCGCGCCACCGCCACCAGGATCCCCAGCAGCACCCCGATGATCATCGAGACCACGGTGATCGACACGGTGCCCCACAGGCCGCGCAGCACCGGTGGCGTTAACATGTGCTCGAACATGAACTGCCACTGGAAGGCGCTGTTGGTCAGCAGCAGGTGCAGGAACATCGCAGCCAGCAGCGCGATGACCGCGATCGCCACCCAGCGGCCCGGGTGCCGGACCGGGATCGCCTTGATCGGGTCGGCCGGTCGCGGCGCCGGCAGCGGGGCCGGCGAGGGCGAGGGCGAGGGCGCGGTCATGGCGGACTACGGGTTGATCTGGGAGCTCGGCACCGCGCCGCCCGCGACGCCCCACTGGTCCAGGATCTTCTGGTACGAGCCGTCCTTGATCAGCGCGTCCACGGCACCCTGGAGCGCCTCGGCGAACTGCTGCTGGTCCTTGGGGACCACGTACCCGTAGGGCGCGGCGTCGTAGATGTCGCCGATCAGCTCCAGCTGCCCGTTGGACTGCTTGACCGCGTACGCCGCGACCGGCGAGTCGGCCAGCATCGCGTCGTCCTTGCCGGAGACGACGGCCGCGGCGACCTGGTCCTGGCCCGGGTACGGCTCGATGGTGATCTCGGGCTTGCCCGCGGTCTTGCACGCCTCGTTCTTCTTGGCGATGTCCTCGGCCTGCACCGTGTCGCGCTGCACCGCGATGCGCTTGCCGCACGGGTTGTTCGGGTCCACCCCCGCCGGGTTGCCCGTCTTGGCGGCCCACTGGGTGCCCGCGTTGTAGTAGCTCACCATCAGGGCCTGCTTGACGCGGTCCGGGTTGACGGTGAACGACGAGACGCCGACCTCGTACTTGCCGGAGCCGACGCCCGGGATGATGTCGCCGAAGGTGGCCGGCTGGAACTCGACCTGGAGGCCGAGCTTGGCGGCCACCGCCCGGAACAGGTCGATGTCGAAGCCCTGCACCGTCTTGCCGTCCTCGGCCAGGAACTCGTTCGGGGCGTAGGTCGCGTCCGTGCCGACGAGCAGCTTGCCGTCGGACTTGACCGCGTCGGGCACCTTCGCCGCCAGGGCCGCGTCAGCCGATACGCTCGGCGTCGCCGCGGACGGGCTGTCGCCACCGCCGCCGCAGGCGCTCAAACCGAGGGTCAGGGCGGCCACGCCGACCGGGATCAGTCTCTTGAGCACGTACATCCCCTTTGCGTACCGTATGTAGATTCACGGTAACGCAAAGTGAGACCCCGTAAACGCAACTGCGCGGAAGCTGCCCCGAATCCGGGGGAGCTTCCGCGCAGTCGGCGTTGCCCGTCAGGCGACGCCCAGGTAGGCCGCCTTCACCGCGGGGTCGTGCAGCAGGTCCGCGCCCGTCCCCTCCTTGACGATGGAGCCCGTCTCCAGGACGTACGCCCGGTGCGCCCGCGACAGCGCCTGCTGCGCGTTCTGCTCCACCACCAGCACGGTCGTGCCCTGCTTGTTGATCTCCGTGATGATGTTGAAGATCTGCTGGATCAGCATCGGCGCCAGGCCCATCGACGGCTCGTCGAGCAGCAGCAGCTTCGGCCGGCCCATCAGCGCCCGGCCCACCGCCAGCATCTGCTGCTCACCGCCGGACAGCGTGCCGCCCTGCTGCTTGATGCGCTCCAGCAGCCGCGGGAACAGCCCGAACACCCGCTCCATGTCGGTGGCGATCCCGGCGGCGTCGCGTCGCATGTACGCGCCCATCTCCAGGTTCTCCTTGACCGTCATGCCCGGGAACACGCCCCGGCCCTCCGGCGACTGGCAGATGCCCCGCACCACGCGCAGGTCGGCGCGCAGCTTGGAGATGTCCTCGCCGTTGAAGCGGATCGCGCCGGAGGCGATCGGCCGCAGGCCGGAGATGGCCCGCATCGTGGTGGACTTGCCGGCGCCGTTGGCGCCGATCAGAGCCACGATCTCGCCCTCGTTGACGTGCAGGCTGATGCCGTGCAGCGCCTGGATCCGCCCGTACAGCAGGGTGATGTCGTCGATCTCAAGCAGCATCGGGAACTCCCAGGTAGGCCGCGATCACCTTCGGGTTGTCCCGCACCTCGGCGGGGGTGCCCTCGGCGATCTTCCTGCCGAACTCCAGCACCACGATCCGGTCGGTGACCTCCATGACCAGGCGCATGTCGTGCTCGATCAGCAGCACCGTCACGCCCGAGTCGCGGATCTTGCGGATCAGCTCCAGCAGCGCCACCTTCTCGGCCGGGTTGAAGCCGGCGGCCGGCTCGTCCAGGCAGAGCAGGGTCGGGTTCGTGGCCAGCGCCCGGGCGATCTCCAGCCGCCGCTGGTCGCCGTAGGGCAGGTTGCGGGCCAGGTCGGACGAGCGGGCGGTGATGCCCACGAAGTCCAGCAGCTGCTGCGCCCGCTCGGCCGCGCTGCGCTCCTCCCGCCAGAAGCGGGGCAGCCGCAGCAGCGCGCTTGGCACGCTGGCCTGGTGGTGCGCGTCCGCGCCGACCAGCACGTTCTCCAGCGCCGTCATCTCCGGGAAGAGACGGATGTTCTGGAACGTGCGGGCGATGCCCATCTTGGTGATCCGGTTGCGCTTCTGGCCCGGCACCCGCTTGCCCTGGAACCGGATGTCGCCCTCGGTCGGCAGGTACACGCCGGTCATGGCGTTGAAGCAGGTGGTCTTGCCGGCGCCGTTCGGGCCGATCAGGCCGAGGATCTCCCCCTCGTAGAGGGTGAAGTCGACCTTGTCCAGCGCCACCACGCCGCCGAAGCGGAGCGTGACGTTGTCGACCTCCAGCAGTGGCTTGCGCTCACTCACCGACGGCCACCTCCTTCTGCCGATCCTTGAACTCGGCCTCGCGGGCCCGGTTGGGCCAGATGCCCTGCGGCCGGAAGATCATCATGACGATCAGCACCAGGCCGAAGACCAGGTAGCGGTACTCGGTCGTGTTGATCTCCACACCCACCAGGTCGCCCAGGCCGCGGATCCACTCCGGCACGTACCAGACCAGGAAGCCGCCCAGGATGGAGCCGGGGATGCTGCCCGCGCCGCCCAGGATCACCGCGGCCAGCACCAGGATCGAGTTCTCCAGGCCGAACGTGGTGGAGTTCATGAAGTTGACCTTGCTGGCCCACAGCGCACCGGACAGCCCGCCGATCGAGGCACCGATCGCGAACGCCCACATCTTGAACTTGAACGTCGGCACGCCCATCAGCTCCGCCGCGTCCTCGTCCTCGCGAATCGCCACCCAGGCCCGGCCGACCCGGCTGTTCTGCAGGTTCCGGACCCCCAGGACCACGATAACGATCACCGTCAGGACGAGCCAGTAGTACGGCTTGGGGTCGACGAAGCCGAAGATCGGCTCACCGTCGATCTCGCCCGGAGGGTGCGGGATGCCCGAGATGCCCCGGTCACCGTTGGTGACCCACTCCGACTGCATCGCGATCACACGGATCATCTCGGCGAAGCCGAGCGTCACGATGGCCAGGTAGTCACCGCGCAGGCGCAGCGTCGGCCAGCCCAGCAGCACACCCGTGCACAGGGTCACCAGCACCGCAAGCGGCAGCACCAGCAGCCACGGCAAGGGGCTGTCGAGCCAGTGGTACTCGGTGATCAGCTTGCTCGCGGGCGAGGTCAGCAGCGCCATCGTGTACGCGCCCACCGCGAAGAAGCCGAAGTAGCCGAGGTCCAGCAGGCCCGCGAAGCCGACCACCACGTTGAGGCCCACGGCCAGCAGCACGTAGACGGCCGAGTCGAACAGCACCGTGCTGAAGTCCGAACTCTGCGTCACCAGCGGGTTGTAGAAGCCCGGCGGGTCGGCGAACCAGCCCAGCGGGATCGCGTAGAAGAACGTCACCAGCGCGAGGATGGCCAGCCAGCGCTGCCACGCCGGCAGCGCCCGCAGCCGGGCCGAGAAGCCCCTGCGCTGCGCCGTGCCGTTGGTCTTGGTGACCCCGTTTCCGTTGCCGCTCATGCGCGTGCCCTCCCCAGCGACTCACCCAGGATGCCGGTCGGCCGGAACATCAGCAGCGCGATCAGCGCGATGAACGCCACCAGGTCACGGAAGTTCGAGCCGAACAGCGCCGAGGCGTAGTTCTCCACCACGCCGAGCAGCAGACCGCCCAGCAGCGCACCGCGCAGGTTGCCGATACCGCCCAGCACCGCCGCGGTGAAGGCCTTGATACCCAGCAGGAAGCCCACGTTGAACTTGGTGTAGCCGTACTTGATGTTCCAGAACACGGCGCCGACGCCGGCCATCACCCCACCCAGGAGGAACACCAGGCCGATGATGCGGTTCTTGTTCACACCCATCAGCGCGGCGGCATCCGGGTCCTGCGCCACCGCGCGCACACCCCGACCCATCCGGGTCTTGTTGATGAACCGGTCCAGACCGACCATCATGAGCAGCGCGCCCACGACGATCACGATCTGCACCGCGGTGATGTCGGCGCCGAGCACCCGGAACAGCACCTTGTTCGAGACCGTCTCCGGCATGCCGTACGGGGCACGGTCGGTGTAGATGCCGACGATCTCCATGATGACGTAAGAGGCGCCGATGGCACTGATGAGGAACGCCAGGGGTGGGGCGTTCCGCCGCCGCAGCGGGCGGTAGGCGGCGAGTTCGACCAGCACCGCGGTGCCCGACGAGGCCGCCACCGCGGCGATCAGGCCCACGACCAGCACGCCCGCGCTGAGCAGGACGCCTGCGGGGCTGTGGTTCTGGTCGAACCCGAGCGCCTGCCAGGTGAACATGGCGGCGAACGTGCCGACCATGAAGACCTCGGAGTGGGCGAAGTTGATGAGGCGCAGTACGCCGTAGACGAGGGTGTAGCCGAGGGCGACGAGTGCGTAGATGGCGCCCATGGTCAGCCCCGTGACGGTCAGTTCCGAAAAGTTCCGGAACAGCTCGGAGAAATCCACGTGGTGCTCCTGGTGAGAGGGCCTAAGGGTCGTGGCCGGGAGCCAGTTGCTCCCGGCCACGACAGATCACGAATCCGCGGTACGCGAACTGATCATGCGATCAGGTCAGCCCTTGGGGATCTCGACCTTCGGAACGACAGCGCCGCCCTTGACCTCGAACGCCCACACCAGAACCTGGGTCGGGTCGAGCTCGCCGTTCTTCTCGAACTTGTAGGTCACACCCGTGGCAGCGCCGACGGCGTTGTAGCCGTCCACGAAGGCCAGCAGGTCGGCACGGGTGGTCTTCCCGGCCTTGATGCCCGCGATGAAGATGTTGGTGATGTCGTACGACACGTCGGCGTAGGTGCCCGGCTCGGCGTTGTTCAGCGCCTTGTAGTCGGCCACGAACGTGCCCTTGGCCGCGGTGGCCGGGGCGCAGGGGCAGGTCAGGACGGTGCCCTCGGCGGCCGCGTCGCCCGCGACCTTGACGAAGTTGGCGTCGTTGACGCCGTCACCGGCGACCATGGTGCCGGTCCAGCCGGCGGCACGCAGCTGCTTGAGCAGCAGACCCGCCTCGGTGTAGTAGCCACCGTAGAACAGCGCGGTCGCGCCGCTGCCCTTGACCTTGGCCACGGTCGCGGCGAAGTCGGTCTGCTTGACCTGGACCTTGTCCTGGCCGGCGACGGTGCCCAGCACCTTGACGACCTCGGTCGACAGACCCGCGCCGTACGCGGACTGGTCGTCCACGACGTAGGTCTTCTCGGCCTTCAGCACGTCCTTGATGTAGCGGCCGGCCGCCGGGCCCTGGGCCAGGTCGTTGCCCACGCCACGGTGGAAGACGCCCCAGTCCTTGTCGCTCAGGCTCGGACGGGTCGCGGACGGGGTGATCATCGGCAGGCCGGCACCCTTGAAGGTGTCCAGGCTCGCCTCGGTCTCGCCCGAGAACGCCGGGCCGATGATGCCGACGACCTTGGTGTCACCGGCGGCCTTGGCGGCCAGCGCCGGGGCCTTGGCCGGGTCGCCCTGGGAGTCGTACTCCTCGAGCAGGACCTTGCAGTCCGCGTGGTCCTTGTTGTACTGCTCGATCGCGAGCTTCACACCGTTGCGCATGTGAATACCCAGACCGGCCGCGTCGCCCGTCAGAGCACCGAAGAAGCCGATCTTCAGGTCGCAAACCTTCGAACCGGCACCGGGGGTGTCGGCGTCGTCCTTCTTGCATGCCGCGGCGCCGCCGGCGACGAGCGCCAGAATGGCGACGCCCCCGAGCACCCGTGCGAGTTGCTGCCTCAAGGCTGGAACCCTCCTCCATCCGAGATCCGGGTCGATCCACCGCCGCCTGGCGGCGACCGGGCACCGGACCAGACCGTGTACCACGATCTGGGCTGGGACGTTATCCCAACCGGCGCCGAAGTAG
>NZ_JASAMB010000026.1 GCF_029948125.1 Catellatospora sp. KI3 | reverse complement strand
AGCACGCCCAGCCCGTCCGCGTCCTCGTCTCCGCAGCCCGGCGGCGCGTACACCAACCCGGTGCTGTGGCAGGACTTCGCCGACATCGACATCATCCGGGTCGGCGACGCCTACTACTACTCCGCCTCCACCATGCACTACTCCCCCGGTGCGCCGATCCTGCGCTCCTACGACCTGGTCAACTGGGAGTTCGCCGGGCACTCGGTGCCCACCCTCGACCACTCCAGCGCGTACAACCTCAGCGGCGGACGCGCCTACGTCAAGGGCATCTGGGCCTCGACCCTGAACTACCGGCCCGCCAACAGCACGTTCTACTGGATCGGCTGCATGGAGTTCAACAAGACCTACGTGTACACGGCGAGCACCGTCGAAGGCCCGTGGAGCAAGCGTTCCACGATCAACAACTGCTACTACGACGCCGGTCTGCTCGTGGACGACAACGACACCATGTACGTCGCGTACGGCAACAGCAACATCAGCGTCGCGCAGCTGTCGGCCGACGGGCTCAGCCAGGTCCGCACCCAGCAGGTGTTCACCACCCCGTCCAGCGTCGGCACGCTGGAGGGGGCGCGCTTCTACAAGCGCAACGGCAGCTACTACATCTTCCTGACCCGCCCCGCCAACGGCCAGTACGTGCTCAAGTCGTCCAACCCGTTCGGCCCGTACACGATGCAGCAGCTGCTGCTCAACCTGCCCGGCCCGGTCTCCGGCGGCGGGGTCCCGCACCAGGGCGGCCTGGTGCAGACCCAGAACGGCGCCTGGTACTACATGGCCTTCGTCGACGCCTTCCCCGGCGGGCGCATCCCGGTGCTCGCCCCGGTCACCTGGACCGCCGACGGCTGGCCGCAGCTCCAGCTCGTCAACGGCGCCTGGGGCACCAGCTACCCCAAGCCGCTGACCACCCGCACCGTCAAACCGATGATCGGCACCGACACCTTCGCCGGCACCGCCCTCGGACCGCAGTGGGAGTGGAACCACAACCCCGACACCAGCAGGTACAGCGTCAACAACGGCCTGCGGCTGCAGACGGCGACCGTCACCAGCGACCTCTACAACGCCCGCAACACCCTGACCCACCGCATCCAGGGCCCGACCTCCACCGCCACGATCGAACTCGACTACTCGACCATGCGCGACGGCGACCGCAGCGGGCTGGCCATGCTGCGCGACTCCTCGGCCTGGATCGGCGTCAAGCGCGACAACGGCACCACCAGGGTCGTGATGACCAACGGCCTCACCATGGACGGCAGCTGGAACACCACCGGCACCGGCACCGAGGTCGCCTCCGCCGCGGTCTCCGGCGGTCGGCTCTGGCTGCGGGCCAACGCCGACATCCGGCCCGGCAGCGGACGCCAGGCCCGCTTCTCCTACAGCACCGACGGCGTCAACTTCACCTCGCTGGGCTCCGCCTTCACCCTCAACAACGCCTGGCAGTTCTTCATGGGCTACCGGTTCGGCATCTTCAACTACGCCACCCAGGCCCTGGGCGGCTCCGTCACGGTGCGGCAGTTCGCGCTGACGACACCCTGACCGGTCGGACCCGGCCGACGGTCGGCCGAGCCCTCGACGGCTTGCCGCGGTCTGCCATCATCTGAGGTCATGACCGTCTACCAGGCCACCCGTGCCCGCCGCCGAGCCAGGCGGCGGGCACGGGTGCTGCTGGGGACCGGTGTGGCACTGGCCGTGCTGGCGGGGACCGCCGCCGTCATGTGGTTCTGGCCCGCCGGGCCGCGGCCGCCGTTCCAGCTGCCGGTCGCGTGCGGGGAGAAGTGGCAGCTCGGCACCTATCCCGGGCACGGCGACAACGACGTCGACCTGTTCCCGATGGAGGGCAGGACGGCGTGGGGGCGGCCGGTGCTGGCGTCCTACGACGGCGAGGTCGTCGCGGCGGGCGTCAACGGCAGCCTCGGCGGGCGTACGCCGCAGAACCCGCAGGGCCCGCGCGGCAGCGGCGGCGGTTACTGGGTGAAGATCGATCACGGCGGGCGCTGGGAGACGGCATACCTGCACCTGCTGGAGCCGCCGCTGGTCCGGGTCGGCCAGCGGGTGCGGCAGGGTGAGCAGATCGGCAAGGTGGGCAGCACCGGCGACTCCGGCGCCCCGCACCTGCACTACGAGCAGCGCCGCGGCTTCCAGAAGACGGAGACCGTCTTCGACGGCGTGGCCTCGGGCATCACCACCGACGACCGCGAGTACTCGGTGCTGCGGGTCAGCGCCAACTGCGCGCCCGCGCGCTGACGTACCGCCCGCAACCGTCTTGAACCACTCCAGAAGTGCGGTCGGTCGACTTTCCGCGCCTCCAGCCGGAAGAATCCCATATGCGTATTTCAGGGGGATGTTCTGACGCTTTCGGGGGATCGCATGGCCGACTGGGACGGTGCTGGATACGTACACATCAGCGGGCTGCAGCGGGCGATGGCGACGGCCTCGCTGGAGTCCGTGGCGGTCGCCGGCAGTGAGCGCGTCCTCGACGTCGGCTGCGGCGACGGGTACGTGACCCGGCAGCTCGCCGCCCGGGTACCGGACGGATCCGTGCTCGGCGTGGACGCCTCGCCGCGGATGATCGACGCGGCGCACGCCGCCGACGGCGGCCCGGCGAACGTGTCGTTCCAGTTCGGTGACGTCACCACCATGACGTTCGGGCCGGAGTTCGACCTCGTCGTCTCGTTCAACGCGCTGCACTGGGTGCCCGACCAGGAGACCGCCTACCGCGCCATCGCGGCGGCGCTCAAACCGAGCGGGCGCGCGCTGGTGCAGTTCGTCTGCCACGGTCCCCGGCGCAGCGTCGAGCGGGTCGCGATGGACGTGACGCGCGATCCGCGCTGGGCGGCGGCCTTCGCCGACCTGGCCCAGCCGTACGTGCACATCGACCCCGACGATCTGGCCAAGATCGTGGGCAGCGCGGGTCTGGAGGTGACCGCGCAGTCGGTCGCCGACCGCGAATGGGACTTCGGCTCGCGGGAGCAGTTCGCGCAGTGGTGCACGGTCGGGTTCTCGGACTGGACGTCGCGGCTGCCGGCGGCGGACGGTCCCGCCTTCGTGGACGCCGTCGTCGACCGGTACGAGCCGATCGCCGGCCGACCCGGGCTCTTCCGGTTCCTGCAACTGCGCGCCGAACTGCGTCGCAGTCCCGGTAGCCGGTAGCCCGCCAGCCGGAGGTCCTGGACCGGTCCGGCTGGCGGGCTCCGCTTGACTTGGGTGCCGTGGCGTCGCATGGTGGGAGCGCTTCCATCGAAGCTCTCAAAACTCCCACCCCCGGAGGCACGCCCATGTCCCGGCACCATCCGCTCCGGTCGGCCCTGCACGGACCGCCGCCGGCACCCGCTCCCCGCACCACCGGTCGCACCGCACGCGGCCGCCGCATCCTGTCCGCCCTCTGCGCGCTGGCCGCCGTCGCCGCCATCGCGATCGCCGGGCCGCCCGCCGCCCACGCCGCGGCACCGGTCCGCGTCATGCCGCTGGGCGACTCCATCACCGGCGGGCCGGGCTGCTGGCGCGCCGTGCTCTGGGACCGCCTGCAGCGCAACGGGTTCACCAGCGTCGACTTCGTCGGCACGCTGCCCGGCGGCGGCTGCGGCCTGAACGGCTGGGACGGCGACAACGAAGGGCACGGCGGCTTCAAGGCGACCGGCATCGCCGACCAGAACCAGCTGCCGGGCTGGCTGGCCGCCACCCACCCGGACGTCGTCCTGATGCACCTGGGCACCAACGACATCTGGAGCAACCTGCCCACCGCGACGATCCTCACCGCGTACGGCAAGCTCGTCGACCAGATGCGCGCCGACAACCCCGGCATCAAGGTGCTGGTGGCGCAGATCATCCCGATGACCCCGAGCGGGTGCTCCTGGTGCCCCGCGGGCGTGTCGGCGCTCAACGCCGCCATCCCGGCGTGGGCGGCGGGCAAGTCCACCGCGCAGTCGCCGGTCACGGTCGTGGACCAGTTCTCCGGCTTCGACACCGCCGTCGACACCAGCGACGGCGTACACCCCGACGATTCCGGCTTCCAGAAGATGTCCGACCGCTGGTACCCCGCGCTGATCCAGCTGCTGGGCGGCACGACACCGGCCGACACCACCCCGCCCAGCGTGCCGACCGGACTCAGCGCGAGCGTGAACTGCAGCCTCGCGGTCACCCTCAACTGGGCTGCCGCCACCGACAACGTCGCCGTCACCGGCTACGACGTCTTCCGCTCGACCAACGGCTCCACGTTCGCCCTGGTGGGCACCACCACCGCGACGTCGTTCACCGGCACCCTGAACGGCCTGGCCCAGTACGCGGTCCGGGCCCGCGACGCGGCGGGCAACACCTCGGCCCTCACCGCCGCCGTCAACGCGGTGCCGCCGCCCTGCCCGCCGCCGGACACCCAGGCGCCCACCACGCCGGGCACGCCCACCGCGTCCGGGACCAGCGCCACCGCCACCACCCTGACCTGGGCCGCGGCCACCGACAACATCGGCGTCACCGGCTACGACGTCTACCGGGCACCCGGGGCGTCGGGCGGAACCTTCACCTCGGTCGGCACCTCGGCCACGACGTCCTTCACCAACACCGGGCTGACCGCGGCGACCACCTACCGGTACCAGGTCCGAGCCCGGGACGCCGTGGGCAACCTCTCGGCCTTCTCCCCCGCCGTCACCGTCACCACCGCCTCCGGCGGCGGTAGCTGCGCGGCCGCGCTCACCCTCCAGACCGGATGGAGCGGTGGGTACGTCATGCAGCCCAACACGGTGACCAACACCGGCACCACCGGGATCAGCGGCTGGACGGTGACGTTCACGCTGCCCGCCGGGCACACCCTCACCGGCTCGTGGAACGCCACCGTGACCGTCAGCGGCCAGACCGTGACCGCACGCGGGGTCGCCGGCCAGAACGCGGCCGTCCCGGCCGGTGCGGGCACCACCTGGGGCTTCCAGGCGTCCCGGCCGAGCGGCGACACGACCGTACCCACCGCGGCGGCCTGCACCGCCGGCTGACACGGCGCCGGGGCGGGCGCCACGCGGCCCCGCCCCGGCATCCGCGCCGCTCAGTAGGGGTTGGTGTAGATCCGGTCCTGACTCTCCACCACGTGACTCTGCCCGGCGAACGTGCTGCCGTAGGCGATGAACTCGACGTTGCTGAAGTCGGCGGAGGTGAACTCGCCGGCGGCCGTCCCGGTCGAGGAGTAGCAGGGCTGCGACGAGGACGTGGTCGTGTAGTTCGGGTAGACGGTGGTGACGTACGTGGCGTACTTCTTGCCGCCCGCCCAGTACGAGTTCACGTTGATCGTCATGTACGGCAGGATGTAGCTCGACTGGCGGCAGAAGGTGAGCGAGTAGCGCAGCGCGCTCCCGCCGTCGTCGAACTGGACGGTGCCCTCGACCCAGCCGATCTGCACACTGCCGCCGACCGGCCAGTAGTGGCGGATCTGCAGCGTCAGCGGCAGCGTGGTGCCCCAGGCCGCCTGGGCGGGCGCGGCGGACGGCAGCACCAGTGCGGCCGCGGCGAGGGCGAGCAGCGACGACCTCGTCGCCCAGCGCCTCAGGATGGATCGCATCGAATCTCCTCTGTGATGTCCTGGCGACTGCGCAGCCGCGGCCCGGCCGGGACACTCGTCCCGCGCGGCGGTGCTCGTCGAGTGCCGATCGTGCCGGACACGACTGGACGGCGACTGGATCGCCGCAGAACCGCTGGTGACGACTCAGCCCGCGCGGTCGGCCGGCAGGCGTCCCAGCCGCGTACGGACCCGGTCGGCCTCCGGCGGGTCGAAGCGTTCGAGGGCGTCCAGGGCCTGCCGCCATACCTCGTGCGCCGCCTCGGTGCGGCCGACCGCCGCGTAGGCGTCGCCCAGGTGCGTCAGCACGAACGCCTCCAGGTGGCCGTCGCCGAGTTCGCGGTAAAGCTCGGCGGCCCGCCGGAACACGCCGACGGCCTGCGCGGGCCGGCCGAGGTGGTGGTGGGCGAAGCCGATGCTGTCCAGCGTCGAGGCCGTCGTCGCGCGGTCGTCCAGGCCTTCCAGGTGTACGAGCGCCGCCTCGCAGTGCTCCAGCGCCGCCGCATGGTCGCCCAGCAGCGCGTGGTACCACCCGACCGCGTTGAGGGCCCGGGCCGTGCCCTGGGCGTCGCCGGCGGCGCGGAACAGCGCCAGCCCTTGGCCCGCGTGCGCCAGGGCGTCGCGGTAGCGGGCCTGCCGTTCCCGCAGCAGCGCCAAGTCCAGGTGGATCCGGCACAGCCCGGCCGGGTCGCCCGTCGCGCGGTACAGCTCACCGGCGCGCAGCAGCTCGCGGTGTGCGTCGTCGACCCGGCGCAGCCTGGTGCAGGCGCGGGCCAGCCAGCGGTGCGCGGCGGCCTGGGCGGCGGCGTCGCCGTCGCGGCGGGCCGCGTCGACGGCGGCGCGCTGGACCGCCGCGAGGTCCTCCCACCGGCCGCACCGGTCCAGGAACGTCGCCAGCGACCGCGCGAGCTGCCAGCCGTGCCGGGGCGCCCGCGCCGCCGCCCACTCCACCGCGGCGACCAGCACGGCCCGCTCCGCGACCAGCCAGGCCAGCGCGTCCTCGGCCCCGGTCGCCAGCTCCGGCACCACTGCGCTGCCGTGCTCCTCGGGCGTGAACCGGTCGTCCGGTGCCGGATGGGCCAGCTGCCCGGCCCGGTACGCCGAGTGCAGGTAGTGGTCGAGGATCCGCATGGTGGCCGCGCGGGCGGTGCGCGCCGGGACCGCGTGCACGGCCAGCTCGACCGCGTACGACCGGACCAGGTCGTGGAGCAGGTAGCGGCCCGCGACGGGCTCGGTGGCCAGGCCGGCCTGGACGAGGTCGGTGAGCAGCCGGGCGGCCTCGGGGCGGGTCCGGCCGGTGAGGCTGGCCGCGGCGGCGGCCGAGATCTCCGGCCCGACATGCAGTCCGAGCAGCCGGAACAGTCGTGCGGTGGCGGGCCGCAGCGCCCGGTAGGACCAGGAGAACACGCTCCTGAGGTCGGTGGACGGATCTCCGGTGGCGAGCGCGTCCAGGCACCGGTCGCCGCGGCGCAGGCGTCCGGCCAGGACGCGCAGCGGGAGGTCCGGGCTCAGGGCCGCCCGGGCGGCGATGACGACCAGCGCGAGCGGCAGCCCGGCGCAGCGGTCGATCAGCTCGGCGGCCGCGGCGGGCTCCGCCGCGATCCGGGCCGCGCCGATCCGGCGGGTCAGCAGGCGCCTGGCGTCGGTCGGCGCGAGCGGCCGCAGCGGTACCGGATGGGCGCCCTCGGCCGCGACCAGGCCGGTGAGCTGGTGGCGGGAGGTGATGAGGACCAGGCAGCCGGGTGCGCCGGGCAGCAGCGGCCGGACCTGCTCGGCGTCCCGGGCGTTGTCCAGCATGATCAGCATGCGTCGGCCGGCCAGGCGGCTGCGGTACATCGCGACCTGGGCGTCGATCGTCTCCGGCATACGCGGCGCGGTGACGCCGAGGGTCTCCAGCGTGCTGCGTACGGCGTCGCTGGGCTGCGTCGCGTCGCCGTCCGGGTGGAATCCGCGCAGGTTGAGGTGGAGCTGCCCGTCGGGGAACCGGGGCGCGATCCGCCGGGCCCAGTGCACCGCCAGGGCGGTCTTGCCGACGCCCGGCGGGCCCGACACCACGACCACCGCGGCGCTGGCGGCAGGCCCGGCCAGCAGCAGATCGAGGCGGGCCAGTTCGTCGGCGCGGCCGGTGAACACGGGGCTGTCGGCCGGCAGCTGGCTCGGCACGTCGACGGCGGCGTCGGCGCGCAGCAGGGCCGCGTGCGCGGCGGCCAGCTCCTCGCCGGGGTCGACGCCGAGCTCCTCGGCCAGGCGGCGGCGCACCTCGTGATAGGTCTCGAAGGCCTGGCCGCGCCTGCCGACCGCCTGGTACGCCAGGATCAGGCGCGCCTGCCACACCTCGTTGAGCGGCTGCAGGGCCGCCGCCTCCGCCAAGGGGGACAGGGCCTCGGCCGCGCGGCCCGTCGCGGCCAGCAGCTCGCCGTACCGGGCCAGCGCCTGCTGCCGCTCCTCGGCCGTCGCCGCGGCCAGCGGATGGTCGGCGAGCAGCGGCACGTCGGCCGCCACCGGGCCGTGCCAGAGCCGCAGCGCCTGCGCCAACGCCTCGACGGCGCGGTCGCCGCGGCCGTGCCGGTGCGCCGTCGCCGCCGCCGCGACGTGGTCGCGGAACCGGAGCACGTCGACGGCCGCCCGCGGCAGGCTCAGCAGGTAGCCGTCGCCGGTCCGGGGCAGGACGGCGCTCGCGGCGCGCGGTGGCCGACCGGGCTCCAGCAGGCGGCGCAGGCGCGCCACGTACGTCTGGATGATGTTGGCGGCGGCCGGGGGCGGCCGCCGTCCGGGCCACAGGCTGCCGGTGAGCTCGTCGTGGCTCAGCAGTCGGCCGGGGGCGAGCGCCAGCAGGGCGAGCAGCGCCCGCTGACCGGTCGGCCCGACGTCGAGCGGCTCGCCGTCACGCCAGGCTCGGACCGGGCCGAGCACCCGTATTCGCAGATCCGCCATCTCGTCATACGAATCTAAGTCACGATCATCGATGCCACAACGGCCGGTCCAGTCGTCAGGACGCCACCGACCGGCGCGCCGCCGGCAAATTCCCAGCTCGCGTCCAGTCTCGCTGGCTACCGTGGGCGCATGGATGAGAAGCGTGCCCGGCGCGTGGTCGACGTGCTGCGCGACCGCGGTGTTCCCGCCCATCTGTCCCTGGCCGGCGGCGACCGCAAGGCAGGAATACGGATCGCGCTGCCCGACGGGCGCGAGGCCCTGTGGGACACCGACGGCACCGCCGGGCTGGAGGCGCAGGTGCTGCGCGACGGCATGCTCGTCGGGTTCGTCCCGCACATTCCGGGTTCGGAGGACTTCACCGAGCAGCAGGTGGTCGACGCCATCGCGCGGACCGACTACGACCAGCCCGTGGCCCGGCAGCGGAGCCAGGCTCCCCCGCCCGCCGCGCCGCTGCCGATGGAGGGCGGATTCTTCCGGCGCCTGCGCGACGGCTTCCGCTGATCCGCCCGCGCATCAGCCGCCCGGGCATTCCCGACGGCAGGAACGCGACGCTCCAAAGTGGTCGACAACCCGACGGCGTGCCTGGGTAGGATAGGCGACGGCGGACTGCCACCGCGCCGCATCACGACGCGGCGTTCCGGGGTCGCTGATGATCGTGCCTGGTTACCCCTGCCCGGGAGAGACGTGACGCGCGGCCGAACCCACCCAACCAGCCAGACCTCGGCCGTTGTGCAACGGCACCCTCGGGCGCTGGTGCTGTGCGCGCTCCCCGTGGAGTACCAGGCCGTGCGCGCCCACCTCACCGACCTCCAGCAGCACGAACACCCTACCGGGATGCGGTATGAGGTGGGTCGGCTGACAGATGCCGACTGCGAGGTCGGCCTGGTGCAGGTGGGGCGAGGCAATGTCAGGGCCGGCGTGATCACCGAGCGGATCATCGGACTGGTCCGTCCCGACCTGGTGCTGTGCGTCGGAGTGGCCGGTGCGCTGCACGACGACCTGCGGCTCGGCGACATAGTGGTGGCCACCCGCGTCGACGCCTACCAGGGCGGCACCGCGGCGGAGGACTTCCTCGCCCGGCCGCAGACCTGGCCGGCGCCGTACCGGCTGGAGGAGCTGGCCCGGTCCGTCGATCTGCACGACGGCTGGCGCGGCGCGGGCCAGGACACGTCGGCCGAGTCGCGGGTCCACTTCCGACCGATCGCGGCGGGCGAGGTGGTGCTCGACAGCCGGACCTCGGCACTCTTCGCCCAGCTGCGGTTGCACAACAACGACGCCGCCGCGATCGACATGGAGGACGCCGGGATCGCCCAGGCCGCACACCTCAACGATGTCGCGGCCCTGGTGGTGCGCGGGATCAGCGACCGGGCCGACGGCAACAAGTCCGAGGCCGACCGAGCCGGGTGGCAGCGCCACGCCGCGGACTCCGCCGCCGCCTTCGCCGCCGCGCTGCTGGCCCGCGCCGCGACGGAGTCCGACGGCCAGGCGACCGCGCCGCGGTCCGCGCCCGGCTCCACCGAGACGCCGGGCGGCGGGTCCGGTCAGCCCAGGCCACCAGGCAGCACCCCGCAGCTGGCCTACCTCCGGCAGAAGACAGCCGGTTTCGTAGGCCGGGAGTCCGCGTTCGCCGAGTTCAGGTCGTTCCTGGACCGGCATCCGAGCGGCCACCTGATCGTCGAGGGGCTGCCGGGCGTGGGCAAGACCTCGCTGCTGGCGGAGGAGGTCCTACGCAACGGATGGCCCGCGCACTTCAACATCGCGGCCCACCTCGACAGCACGTCGACGTTCCTGCACAGCCTGCACGCGCAGCTCTCCGAACGCTACCGGGTGCGGCTGCCCGCTCCCGCCGACGGTGACGACGCCGACGGGCGGTACCTCAGCACCCTGCTGGAGGAGACCGCGGCCCGGCTGGACCCCGACGACAAGCTCGTCATCGTCGTCGACGCCCTGGACGAGGCCGCCCCGGGCCGCCCCGGCACCAACACGCTCTTCCTGCCGACGGTGCTGCCGGCCGGCCTGTACCTGCTCCTCAGCAGGCGGCTGCGGACCGCGCCGCTGCAGATCGACGGCGCCTCGACCGTCGTCGACCTGATGAACCGCTCCGACGAGAGCCGCGGGGACGTGGAGAAGTTCATCCGCAACTCGCTGAGCAGACCGGAGCTGGCGGCCCGGCTCGCCCAGGTGCACGACCGCGAGCAGGTGGTCTTCTCGCTCATCGAACGCAGCGAGCTCAACTTCATGTACCTCGTGTACGTGTTCCGCGACCTCGAGGACGGCCGCATGGGCCCCGAGGACCTGCGTGCCCTCCCCACGGGCCTGAACCAGTACTACGAACGCCACCTGGACCGCATGCTGGCCAAGGGCGGCGACGCGGTGCTGAGCCTGCACACCGTCTACGCGCTGGCCGCGATCCGGGAACCGGTGCCGGCTTCACTGCTGGCCGGAGTGCTGCGGGTGACCGAACTCGAGGTCGTGCGGCTGCTGGCGGACTGGGCCCAGTTCCTCGAGCTCACGCCGCACCGGGGCGCCGTGACGTACGGGTTCTACCATCAGGGCTTCTGCGACTTCCTGCTGCAGCACGACACGGTCAGAGCGGCCGGGGTGGACCTGGGCGAGGTCAGGTCCATGGTCGGCCACAGGCTCATCGCCAGTCTGGGCCTGGACCTGGGCGGCTAAGTGCCGGCGGGACCGGTTCCACCACGTGTACCGCACCGGACCCGTCGCCCAGGTACACATGTCGGCGGTCCGGGGCGATCGCGGCGGCGGTCCAGGGCAGGTCCCCGACCAGGACGGCGGGCTGCCGTCGGTCGCGGCCGCGCCACAGCCGCGCCGTGTGGTCGGAGGCCAGATGCGGCACGCCGTACGTGGCCACCAGCAACTCCTCGTCGGGAGTGCGCACGATCGCGGTCGGACCGCAGCCGACGCCCGCGCCGAGGGTCACCGCGGTGCCGTCCGCCCCGAGGCTGACGACCCGGCCGTCGGCCAGCCCGACGACGGGCGTGCCGCCGGGTGCGCCCAGGTGGCACGCGGTGACGCGGCCCGGCTCGGGCAGGATGTCGGAGCCGATGGGCGCACTCCCCCGCGGCCACCGGAACAGCCGCCCCGCCGCGGTCAACCAGCGGACGAGGCTGCCGTCGACCGCGACGGCCACCACCCGGTCGTCCGGCGGACCGGTGACCATGTCGAGCCGGCGCGCGTCGGCGAGGTCCCATACCCGGATCGCCCCGTCGGTGCTCGCGGTGACGGCCAGGCTGCCGTCGCTGGTACAGGCCAGGTGGGTGACATGCGCATCGCCCGTATCCGTCGCGGTCCCGCCTGGGCGGTGCAGGTCCCATACCCGCAGCACGCCGTCCCAGCCGACCGAGACGGCCCGGTCGCCGGCCAGCGCCACGACCTCGCTCACCCAGTGCCCGTGCCGCCCGAGCTCGGCGCGCGGGGAGGCGGTGCGCGCGTCCCAGAGCAGCAGGCGGCCGTCCTTGCTGCCGCTGATCAGCCGGCTGCCGTCCGGCGTGACGGCCAGAGCGGTCACCTGCTGCTGGTGGTGGAACGGGTCAGGCTCCGCCAGGGCGGCCACGTCCCACAAGCGGACGGTCTGGTCGTAGGAGACGGTGACGAGCCGCCGACGGTCGGTGTCGACGGCCATGGCGGGCACGAGACCGCCGTGCGGCGGCAGGCGCCTGACTTCCGCGCCGTCGTCGGGCGCGAACAACCGCAGCGATCCGCTGCTGTCGCCGACCAGGAGTCCCTCAGGCAGGCACACGAGCGAGTGGAACGTCACGTGCTCGCGTACCACCCGCCAGGCGCTGGTCAGGTCGGGCAGTCGCCAGGCGGACAGGGCGTCGTTGGCGGCGGCGACGACGAGGTCCGCCCCGGCGGCGAGGTCGAGCGCGGTGACCGGCCAGTCATGCTCGGCGAACAGCTTCTCCTGGCGCAGGTGCGGCAGGTCCCAGAGCTGCAGGGCGCACCGGCTGGCCGGATCCGGGCTGGTGCCCAGCAGCAGCTTGTCCGGCCCGATCGGGAGCAGGGCGTGCACGCTGACGTCGCCGGCGTCGAACTGGCCGGTCTGCACTCCGGCGGCGACGTCCCACAACCGGACGCGGCCGTCCGTCCCGGCCGACACCAGGCACCCCGGCCGGACGAAGGCGACGGCCAGGGTCGCCCGCCCGCCGCCCACGGGCACCAGCGGATCCCGCCGTCCGCGGATGAGATCGACGACCTCGACCGGGCCGTCCCGGGTCGCGATCGCGGCGTACGTGCCGTCGAAGGCAAGCCCGGTGGGCTCCCCGTCGCCGGTCCGGAACAGCAGCGACGGTTCGCCGCCCGACAGGTCGAGGCACTCCAGCCACCGCTGGTTGTCGACGACCAGCAGCCGGCCGGACGGTGCGAAGCACGCGGCGGTGGCGTTTCCGCGCAGGTACCGCACGGTCTGCTGCCAGTGCCGGGCGGTCACGTGCAGCGGCCTGAACCAGCAGCCGGACTTGTACGCCGCGGCCTTGCCGAGGAGCCTGGCCAGTAGCGGCCCGTCCTGGCCGCGCAGCCGGGTCAGCAGCTGCTCGGGCAGCTGGTCCGGGGCCAGGCGCAGCACGGCCGAGGAGCGCCGGAGCGCGCGGGCGAGCAGCCGCAGCTGCGCTGCGGCGGCGCCGTCCACGTCGGCCAGGCAGCGGGCAGCGCCGTCCAGATCCGCCAGGACAGCGTCGGGGTCACCGGCGGCGGAGGCCAACCGCGCGGCGAGAACGTCGAAGTCGCAGAGGAACCTCGCGGCCAGGGGCAGGTCGACGTCCGGGTTCCTGCCCTCCAGCAGGTTGCGGACGGACTGGCCGAGGGCCGCGGCAAGGCCGCCCAGCGCGGCGGCGTCACCGTCGCGTACGGCGCCGATGGCGTTGTCGCGCAGGAAACCGGCCGGGTCGAAGGAGTGCTGTCGCGACTCCGGCGAGCGCACCGGCATGATCCCGACCACTTCGACGCTGGTCACCGTCATCCTGCCGCTCATCAGGTCGCCTCGGCCGTGAACCGCGGATCGCCCCCGATGACGTCGCGGAACGCCGCGAGTTCGTCGTAGGTGTGGGCGAGGAACCACACCGCGGACACCCGCGTCGCGGCGGCCTCGGTCAGGTAGTCGGTGGCCGCGCCGACCAGCACGGCCGCGGTCCGGTCGACGTCGCCGCCGCCCTGGCCGGTGCCGAGCATGGGAAACAGGACGCTCACCGGGCGCCGGTCGTCGGCGACCCGCTCCACCTCGGCGAGCGCACTGGTCACGCACCGCCCCACCTCGCGGACCTGCCGGTATCCGGCGCCGGGTTCGCCCTGGACCGCGGCGACGTGGATGATGGCGCTTACGTTGTGCGACTCCGCGAGCTGCCCGGATCCCGTGCTTACCGCGGTGCCGGCCGCGACGGGCACGTCGCCCGCGACCCGGTGGGAGAGGTCCTCGGCGATGATGTCCTCCACGACCCGCCCGGCGGCGTCCCTGCGGGCGCCCTCGTAACGGACGATCGCCGAGATCGTGTACTCCTCGAACCGCGCCATCCGCATGTCGGTGTTCTCCGGGTTGACCCAGATGTCGATGTTGCGGATCCGCCGGATGTCGCCGGTGACGATGCCCACGACCCGCCAGCCGCCCGAGGCGGTGGTCCTCAGCCGGTACTCGTATCGGGAGCTGTCGGTGATGGGGCCGCGGGGGCCGGCCTCCCGACCGGAGCGCGCGAGGGTCGGCGGGGTGCTGCTGCCGGACCTGCCGCGGTGCGGCCCGGCCGGCGGCGGGGCGGGCGGATCGGCGCGGTCCTGTCCGGACTTGCGCAGCTCGGCGGCGACCATGCGCAGCGCCCCGGGGATGCCGCCGCACGCCGCGGCGAGACGGGAGAGATCCGGGCCGGGGATCGCACCGGCCTGCTGTGTCATCGCCGCCAGCAGGGCCACCGACTCGGCCTGGGTCAGCGCGCCGAGGTGGATCGCGCAGCAGTCGTCGAGGGCGTCGAGGTGCTGCCTGCTCGTGGCGATGACCGCGCACGTCGGTGAAGCGGGCACCAGCGCGGTGACCTGCTCCGCGCTGGCGACGTCGTCGACGACGACGAGAACCGACCGCCTGCGGACGGTGGACAGGTAGAGCGCGCGAGCCTCGGCCGGGTCCGCGGGAATCGAGCCCGCGTCCACACCGAGCCGCGTCAGCAGCCGTGCGTAGACCTGTGACGTGTCGTCCATGGCACCGACGTCGACGAACAGGCAGCCGTCGGGGTACCTGGCGTGGATGCGGTGCGCGACGTGGCACGCCAGTGCCGTCTTGCCCGCCCCCGCCTGCCCGTAGAGCTGGATGACGACCGCCCGGTGCGGGTCCGCCGAGGCGTCGATCGCGGCCACGATCCGGTCGGCTTCGGCCGCCCGGCTAGAGAAGTGGCTCGGGGGTGGCGGGACGTCCAGCCGCCCGCCCGGCGACCCGCCGCGGCCCTTGGCGCGCAGGTGCCGGTTGAGTTCACTGAGGGCTTCGGCCAGGCTGCGGGCCTTGAGCATGGTCGCCGGGTCGGCCCCCAGCGCCCGCGCGATCAGTTCGGCGGCGTTCGGGCTGGGTGCCTTCCATCCGCGCAGCACCTCGCTGACGTGCCCCGGCGCCAGCTCGCTCCGGAGCGCGATCTGGCCGATGCTCAGCGGCCTGCGGCCGCGGAGCGACTGGTACAGCGCGACCAGTTCCCTGGCCGGTCCAGGGGGCAGGTCGGCGTCACCGCGCCGGGTTCGGCTCATCGCCCCGCCGGCACGTGTTCGCCGGGTTTCGCCGCGCGACGGGCGGCCCGCCGTCGAAAGCGGAGCTCGCGACGGTCCGGTGCGGAAAACCTTCGCTGCGGTTCGCCACCGGCCGGCGAACCGGGTGCGTCCTGGTGGACTGCTCGCGTGACGGGGCCCGGGGAGCCGAGCGCGGGGGCAGCGCCCTCCGGGAGCTGTGGCCTTGACCGCGGAACACCGTGGTTCGGCGCCATACGCCTGTCACCTCTCCAGCAAAGGGTGTGCCGTGCAGTCTACTGCGGCCGGCCAGGCCGACCGAGTGGCGGGATGCCGGAGCGGGCAACGACAGCGACGGCTGGGAGTCAGCCGTCCAGAGGATGGAGGAGCACATGTCAGTCGCGACAGCCACGCCCGAGCGGGTCGGCAGACTCCGTACGGCGCTGATCGAAGGGCCCGCCGGGCGCGGGCTCATCACCGAGTTCCTGCCGCGTGACGTGGCCGAGGCCGGGGAGTCGGTCGCGGCCGACTTCTCGGACTGGTCGCAGTTCAACCAGTGGCCCCAGTCCTGGTGACCGGCGCCTGACGGCAGAAGGCTGAGGAGACAGATGGCTGAGCAGTCCGGGCCGCAGCGCCTTCGTTACCGGACCCTGGTAGTCCTGCAACCCACGACGTTCTGCAACATCGACTGCTCCTACTGCTACCTCACCGAGCGGGGCAGCAGTAACCGGATGTCTCCGCAGGTGCAGCGGGCGGCTTTCGAGCGCGTGCTGTCCAGTGAGCTAGTCCAGGATCCGGTGGTGTTCCTCTGGCACCTCGGCGAGCCGCTGTCGGTCCCGCCCCGCTTCTACGAGGAGGCCTTCGCGACCGCCGCCGAGGTTGCCCAGCAGCACGGACGCAGCATCAGCCACGGCTTCCAGACCAACGCGACCCTGGTGAACGAGGCGTGGGTGGAGCTCATCCGGCGGCACCGGGTCAAGGTCGGGGTCAGCATCGACGGACCGGCCTTCATCCACGACAGGGTGCGGGTCGACCGCAAGGGCCGGGGTACGCACGCCGACGTCATGCGCGGTGTCCGCCTGCTGCAGCAGGCGGGCATCGGGTTCGGTGCGATCTCGGTGCTGACCGACTTCACGATGGACTACCCCGAGCAGTACTACGACTTCTTCGTCGAGGCGGGCATCGACGACATCGGTTTCAACATCGACGAGGTCGAGGGCGGCAACACCACCTCGTCGTTCGGACCGCAGGCCTCGACGCAGCGCTACGAGAGGTTCCTGGAGCGGCTGCTGGACCGGGCCGCCCACCATCACGGCGCGGTGAAGATCCGTGAGATCTGGACGAATCTGGCCGCCCTGGCCTTCGGCGGCGAGGAGCCGGTCAACAACACCAACATGCCGATGCGGATCATCAACATCGACCGCCGGGGAGATGTGACGACCTTCTGCCCTGAGCTGGTCACCTCGGGCATCACGATGGGCAACGTGCTCGTCGACCGGATCGACGAGATGCTGTCCAACCCGGTGTTCCAGCGGGTCAGCGACGAGATCGCCACCGGCGTGCAGCTGTGCCGGCAGACCTGCCAGTACTGGAGGTTCTGCGGCGGCGGGTCGCCGTCCAACAAGTTCTTCGAGCACGGGCGCTTCGACGTCGCCGAGACCCGTACCTGCCAGGTGCACAAGAAGGCCACTGTGGACGTGCTGCTGCGCCACCTGGAGCGGCGGACCGGCCTGGGACCGGGCGCATGATCCCCGTCGTCGTCTTCGCCTTCCGGCGGCCCGACCTGCTGTCGCAGACCCTGCTGGCGCTGCGCGCCGAGCGGATCCCGCGGCTCATCGCGTTCAGCGACGGGCCGCGGGACCACCGGGACGCGGCGGGTGTACGAGCGGTACGGCAGGTCCTGCGCGGGGTGGACTGGTGCCCGGTGGAGGTCGTCGAGCGCGAGCGCAACCTGGGCCTGGGGAAGTCGGTCCGGGCGGGTGTCAGTCAGGTCCTCAGCGGTCACGAATCCGCGATCTTCCTCGAGGACGACCTGGTCTGCCAGCCGGGCACGTACGCGTATCTCAGCGCGGCGCTGCGCCACTACGCCGACGACGAGCGGGTCTTCAGCGTCACCGGGTGGACCCACCCGATGATCACCCCCCGCGTCGCCGCGCCGTACTTCGACGGCAAGGGCGAGTGCTGGGTGTGGGGAACGTGGCGGCGGGCCTGGACCGGAGCCGACCGGCCGGCCGCGGAGATCATGCGGGACTGCGCGGCCAGCGGCATCGACCTCGAACGGTACGGCAGCGACATGCCGAAGATGGCCGCCGAGGCCGGTCCGCGCAATCTGTGGGCGGTCGGCTGGTGGTACCACCACCTGCTGCACGGGGCCCTGTGCCTGCGGCCGCCGCATTCCCTGTCCGAGCACCTCGGCTGGGACGATCGGGCCACGACGACGAGCCCTGAGGCCGCCAGGTGGCGCAACCCCGCCCTCAGGCCCTGCCCACCGGTGCCCGGGCGATGGCCGGAACCGATCGAGCACCCGGACTGCCCGCGGCTGTGGCGAATCGCCGTCGGCGACCCCGGAGGGGCGGCGTGACCTCCCCGAGCGTCTCCGCCCGGCGGTTCGACTCCCGCTACCTCGCCAGGTTCGCCGCCGCCCGGATGGACTGGAGCGACGAGCCCACGGCCCGGGAGGTTCTCGGCATCCTCGACGAGCTGCTGCCGAGGACCGGCATCACCCGCGGAGACCTCCTGGAGCTGGGCTGCGGCACCGGAACGATCACTTTCCCGCTGACCGAGCGCGGGTACCGCGTGACGGGGCTGGACATCTCCGCGGTGGCGGTCGCGCACGCCCGCCGCCGCGCCCGCGCCAGCGGCGCTGAGGCGACCTTTCACGTGCACGACATCACCACCCCGATGCCGGCGCTCGCCGGACGGTTCGCCCTGGTGGTGGACAGCCTGGCGCTGCACTACGTGACAGGGGCGGCCGAGCGCCTGCGGGCCGTGCGGCTGGCCCGGTCGGCGCTGGCACCCGACGGCGCGATGGTGGTGATGACCATGTGCGGGGAGCCCCGCCGCATCCCCTCCGGCTCGCGATTCGACCCGCGCACCCGCTGCCTGGAGAGCGGGGGTATCGCCGAATGCCACTACGCCCGGCCCGCAGACCTGGTGGACCTGTTCCGGTCCGCAGGGTTGCGGCCCTGCCACACCACCCTGGTCGAAGGCTGCGCCACAACCGGCGACCAGGACATGTACCTCGCGATACTCCGCCCGGCCGGCGGTCGTCCGGGCGCGGCGAAAGGAGACGGCACATGAACCACGACGCTCGGCGGCCCTGCGGACCATGCGGTGGCACCGGACAGGTCTACGTCGACGACCATGACGAGAAGGGCCGCAGGCGCGGCGGGCGGCCGGTGACCTGCCGCGACTGCGGCGGCACGGGGACGCGCTAGCCGAGGTCCGCGCCGGCCGCCGATGTGCGCCACTATACGAGCCGTGTACATGTTTCCTGGTACCGTCCGCGCGCCCACAAGCGCGGCGGACCAGGAGGCCATAGTGGACAATCGGAAGACGGCGACAGCGGCACGCTGGGCGCTCGCGGCTGTGATCGTCGCGAGCGGACTGCTGCTCCCGGCGCGGCCGGCGGCGGCGGCGACCGGAGCCATGATCCAGCCGGTCGACGGCACGGTGACCGGTGTGCTGTCCAACCGCTGCGGCAGCACCGACAGCGACCATTACGGCGTGGACATCGCCGGCGACTCCGGCCGGGCCATCGGCGCGGCCTACCCGGGCACGGTCACCTTCGCGGGCTGGACCTCCGGCGGCGGCAACACCGTGGCCGTGTCGCATGCGGGTGGCTACGTCACCCGGTACCTGCACATGGTCCAGGCGCCCGCGGTCGCCGCCGGGCAGGCGGTGCGCCAGGGCCAGCTGCTCGGCTACGTCGGCAGCACCGGCAACTCGACCGGTCCGCACCTGCACTTCGAGATCTGGCGCAACGACTCCCTGTACAACCTGACCCCCGCCTACAGCTGCGGCGGCGCGGTCGGCAAGGGGGCGCCGATCAACCTGGCCTTCGCCGACCTGCCGGTCGTCGGCGCCGTCACCCAGCGCTTCGCCTTCGTGAACACCGCGGGGGTGCTGCACGTCAAGGACGGCGCCTACGCCGCCTGGCAGCCGGTCAACTCCGGCGGGGCCACCAAGGCGGTGCTGAGCGGCGACTGGATCGGCATGCTCCAGAGCGGCACGTTCTACGCCAAGCAGGGCGTCAACGGGGGCTGGCTGACCATGGCCGGCGGCGGCCAGGTCCGCGACATCGCCGTCAGCGGCGACCGCTTCGCCTTCGTCAACACCGCCGGAGTCCTGTACGCCAAGGACGGCGCATACTCCCCCTGGCGGGCGATGAACGCGGGCGGGGCCACCCGGGTCGAACTGAGCGGGAACTGGATCGGCTGGATCCAGGACGGCACGTTCTACGCCAAGGACGGCATCTACGGCGGCTGGCTGACCATGGCCGGCGGCGGCCAGGTCGGCGACATCGCCGTCAGCGGCTGACGGCGCGGCGGGGAGGCGCCGGACCGGTCACCCGTTCGAGCGCGGCGCCTCCCCCGAAGGAGTTACGTCCGACCTGGACGGTCGGGTGCCGCCCACGCTCAGCCATAGCAGATCAACCCGGGTCGACGGTGTCTGATCTGCGCCACTTCGGTACGGAGCCACGGTCCATAGCATCGACATTCGTATTAATTCCGATACGTAGAGGTGTGCTGTGAAACGTAAGCTCATCGCGCTCGTCGCGGCCTCCGTACTGGTCGCCGCACCGGCGTTCGCCACCGACGCCAACCTGCCCGGCGGCACCGCCATCACCGTGGCCATCGCGACCCCGGCGGACGGCGCCGCCGTGCCGCCCGGCCCGGTCTCCGTCACCGGCACCGCCTCGGTCGGCACCGGCGTCCCCGTGGCGAACACCTCGCTGATCTACGTACTGGACGCCTCCAGCAGCACCGGCAACCCGGGTGCGCCCAGCTGCGGCAACATCCTGCGGTGCGAGATCGCCGCAGGTCTGGCGCTCAACGCCCAGGCCCAGTCCGGCGCCATCGGCGACGTGGGCATGGTCGCCTTCGGCGTCACCGCCGCCACCGCGGACGTGCGGCCCGCGGCCGGAGACCAGCTGCTCACCGGCCCGTCCACCGACGGCGACGGCGACGGGGTCCGCGACATCGAGCAGGTGCTGTCGTCGACCTACATCAACGGCGTCGCCACGTTCACGGACAAGAACGTCGGCGGCGGGCAGACGAACTTCGCCGACGCGATCGCCAAGACCCGTACCGTGGCCGAGGCGTCGTCGCGCGCCCGCAAGATCGTGGTGTTCATGTCCGACGGCTTCGCCGTGGGCGGCGGGAGCATCAACGTGCCGCTGGCGGGCATCCCGGAGAACATCGACATCTACACCTTCGCCGTGGGCAACGGCGCCGACTGCACCAACCCCGGCCCGAACAACGAGGGCAGCCTGGAGCAGATCACCGCCGCGACCGTCCCGGGCGGCCACTGCGTGCAGGTGACCGACGTCGGCTCGCTGCCCGCGATCCTGCCCGATGTGATCGCGTCCAGCCTCGACACGCTGGCGATGCGGGTCGACGGCGGGCCGTTCACGCCCATCGGCGACGCCGCCATCACCCCCGACCTGCCGCAGAGCGGCCCGGCGGGCGTGAGCTACACCGTCGACACCCCGACCCTGGGCCTGGGCAGCCACCAGATCTGCGTACGCGCCACCGGCACCGACGGCGGCGGCGCCGGTCAGGTGACCGACTGCCGTACCGTCGTCGTCTACGGACCCGCCGGCGCCTTCGCCCTGGAAGCCACCGGCCTGGTCACCGTCCCCCGTACGCCGGAGGCCGTCTGCCCGCCCGGAGCGGTCAGGACCCAGGCGGCGGTCAACCTGGCCCCGCTGCTGACCACGGGCGTGCTCAACGCGAGCTGCGTGGCCGCTGACGGCACCACGACGGCACGCGCCTCGGTCGACGGTGCCCGGCTGCTCGGCGGGGCGATCCAGCTCAGCGCCGTCAGCAGCACCTGCACCAGCGGCAGCAGCGGGACCACCCGCGCCTCGCAGGTCGTGGGCAGCATCAACGGCGCGCCGATCAACGCCGGTCCGGCCACGATCGGCATTCCCGGTGTCGCCGTCGTCCACCTGAACGAGAGCGCCACCGGGCCCGGTGGCCGCCTGGTGCAGAACGCCGTCCGGGTGGAGGTGCTCGGGCTGTTCGGCATCGTGACTCAGCAGATCGTCCTGGGCAGCTGCTACCTCGGCTGACAGCGGACCGCGGCCGGGCAGCCCCGCCCCGGGGCTGCCCGGCCCGCCGCGTTCCGGGCAGCGCGCACCGGATCCGTGTGGCAGATTGTCCACTCGGGACAGATGACATGAACGGGGGCACAGTGGCAACGGTGGATCGCATCGAACGGGCCGGGCTCGCCTGCCAGCAGGCCGTCTTCGCCGGGGACAACGACGGGCTGGACGCGGCGGATCAGGACCTCGACGCGGTGGAGGCAGACCTGCTGCTGGCCCGCGGCCGGGTCCTGCAGGCCCGATCCCGCGAGCATCGGGCCGAGAACCCCGACGAGCTGGCCGCGTTCCGGCGCGCCGCCGAGCTCTACCGGTCACTCGGCGACGTGCGCGGCGAGGGCGAGGCGCTGTTCTGGGTCGGCACCTACCACCAGATGTCGCTGCGCGACGACGACACCGCGGTCCCGCTGTTCGAACGGTCGCTTGAGCTGGCCGCTCAGGTCGGCGACAAGCTCACGATGTCGTACGCGCTGCGCCACCTCGGCTACGCCGACCACACGGCCGCCCGGCTGGACGCCGCGCGGGCGCGGTTGGAGGAGTCGACGCGGCTGCGGGAGGAGATCGGGCTCCTGCCCGGTGTCGCCGCGAACATGGTCGGGCTGGCTTACATCGCCGCCGCCCAGGGCCGCCGCGACGACGCCCTGGCACTGCTCGGGCAGGCCGCCTCCATCGCCGGGGCCAGCGGCGCCCACGCCATCGCGCGCCAGGTCGAGGAGGCCAGGCCGCACGTGCAGGCGGAGATCGTGCCCTGAGAATATCTTGCGTTCGGACAGCCGGCGGTATCTCATGGCGGGGCGACCGTCCAGATCGGCCCGGCCGCCTCGGGAGGACGCGATGCTCGCACGGCTGGGTCGGACCGTGGCCCGGTATCGGTACGCCGTGCTCGCGGCCTGGGCGGTGATCGCCCTGGGCGGTGCCGTCTTCGGCGGTTCGGTCTACGACCGGACCCAGCCGCTGGACGGGCTGCGGCCCGGTGCCGAGTCGACCCTGGCGCAGGCCCGCATCGACGAGCTCACCCCGACCGGCGAGCAGCTGGTGGCGGTGGTCTCCGGCCGGAACTTCTTCGCCAGCGACCTGGTCGGCCAGGCCACCCAGATCATGTTCGAGATCCGCGCGATCCCCGGGGTCGTCAAGGTCACCGACGCGTACACCGCGGGCTCCGGCCAGATATCGTCGGACAGCCTGAGTTCGCTGGTCGTGGTCGAGCTGTCGCCCGACCTGAGCGACGACGACGCCCTGGCCGTCGCCGACCAGGTGGCCGCCGCGCTGCACCGCATCGACGCGCCGCAGGTGCTCGTCGGTGGTGCGCTGCTGGCCGAGCGCGACTTCGGCGACCAGGCGATCGCCGACGCCGCGCTCGGCGAGTCGGTCGCGCTGCTGGTGCTGTGCGGTGTCCTCGTGCTGATCCTCGGCGGCCTGGCCGTGAGCAGCCTGCCGCTGGGCACCGCGCTGGCCACGGTCGCGGGCACCCTGCTGGCGCTGACCGGCCTGGCGAGCGCGGTCCCGGTCAGCGAGTACACGGTCAACGTGGTCACCCTGCTCGGGCTGGGGCTCGCCGTGGACTACAGCCTGCTGATCGTCTCGCGGTTCCGGGAGGAGCGGGCCGCCGACCCCCGCGCGCCCCTGCCGGAGCTGCTGGCCCGGACGGTGGCCACGGCCGGGCGGGCGGTGCTGGTGGCGGGGCTCGCGGTGGCGGTCGCGCTGTCGGGCCTGTTCGTCTTCGCCGAGCCGCTGCTGGCCGCGATGGCGCTGGGCGGCGCGCTGGTGGTCGTGCTGGCCACCGCGGCCGGGCTGACCCTGGTCCCGGCGCTGATCACGGTGGCGCACCGGCGCATCCCGGCTCCGGGGACGCGGACCTGGGTGTGGCGGCGCCCCGCCCGGCGCGGCCCGGGGCTGCTGGCGCGGACGGCCGCGTTCGCGCAGCGCCGACCCGCCGCGGTCGCCCTCGCGGTGACGGCCGCGCTGCTGGCGTTGAGCGTGCCGCTGCTGCACGTGAACCTGGCCGACTCCGACGCCCGGTCGCTGCCCGCGGGCAGCGAGGCCCGGCAGGCGTACGAGGCGGTGCAGCGCGACTTCGCGGCGAGGTACCCGCAGCCGGTGCCCGTCGTGATCGAGGGCGCGGCCGACGTCCCCGTGGTCCGGGCGCTGCTGGCGCGGGTGCGCGCCCTGCCCGGGGTCACCGACGTGGATCTGCGGGAGAACGTGCCCGCGCAGGCCGTCATCGCGGAGGTGAAGACGACCGGCCTGCCCGCGGGTGAGCAGGCCCAGCAGCTGGTGCGTGACCTGCGCGCGCTGGACACCGCGGTGCCGGTGCTGGTGGCGGGCCCGGCGGCGGAGCTCATCGACGCCCGCGACGCCATGGGCCGGCGCCTGCCCGCCGCGCTGGCCGTGGTGGTCGCCGCGACCGCGCTGCTGCTGCTCCTGCTCACCGGCTCGGTGGTGGCCTCGGTGAAGGCGCTGCTGATGAACCTGCTGACCATGCTGGCCACGCTGGGCGTGCTGGTCGCGGTGTTCCAGTGGGGCTGGGGCTCGGCGCTGCTCGGGTTCGAGTCCTGGGGCGCGCTGGACCTGACCACGCCGCTGCTGCTGTTCGTGTTCGTCTTCGGCCTGTCCATGGACTACGAGGTGTTCCTGCTGGCCCGGATCCGGGAGGAGTGGTCCCGGCGCACCGGCGACGACCGCGCCGCCAACGACCGGGCGGTGCTGGCCGGGATCGTCGCCACCGGCCCGGTGGTCACGGCGGCGGCGGTGTCGATCGGCATCGTCTTCCTCGGCTTCGCGCTGGGGCAGCTGGTCGCGGTCAAGGAGATCGGCGTCGGTATGGCCGTGGCCGTGCTGCTCGACGTGGTCGTGGTGCGCGGCCTGCTGCTGCCCGCGGTGATGTCGCTGCTCGGCCGGGCGAACTGGTGGCCCTCCCGTGGCGTCGCGGGCACCCGCCCCGTCGTGGGCGTACGCTGATCGGCGTGGATCAAGAGGATCGCATTGCCCTGTTCCTGGACTACGAGAATCTGGCGATCGGTGCCCGCGACCACCTCGGCGGGACGACGTTCGACCTGCGGCCCATCACCGACGCGCTGGCCGAGCGGGGCCGGGTGGTGGTCCGCCGCGCATACGCCGACTGGTCGTACTTCGACGAGGACCGCAGGCTGTTGACCCGGTCGCATGTGGAACTGATCGACATCCCGCAGCGGATGGGCACCTCCCGCAAGAACGCCGCCGACATCAAGATGGCCGTGGACGCGCTGCAGCTGGCGTTCGAGCGGGACTACATCTCCACGTTCGTGTTCGGCACCGGCGACAGCGACTTCACGCCGCTGGTGCACAAGCTGCGCGAGCTCAACAAGCGCGTCATCGGCGTGGGCGTCGAGCAGTCGACGTCGGCGCTGCTGCCGCCCGCCTGCGATGAGTTCCTCTACTACGACCGGCTCGAAGGCGTCGAGATCCGGCCGGTGCGCTCCCGGGGCGGGCAGAAGCCCGCAGCCAGGCCCGCCGAGGCCGCGCCGCAGCCGGTCGAGCCGGAGCTGGAGCCCGCGGCGGCCGCCGAGGAGTCCGCGCGCGACGTCGACAGCCTCGCGGTGCTGGTCGCCCAGACCGTGGCCGGTCTGCAGGGCAGCTCCGGCGGCGCGGTGACCGCGTCGTGGCTCAAGCGCACCCTGCTGCGCAAGGACCCGACGTTCAACGAGGCCGACCACGGCTTCCGCACCTTCGGGGAGCTGCTGCGATACCTGGCCGAACGGGACGTCGTCGAGCTGGGTGAGGGGCCTGCCAAGGGCGATCCGGAGGTGTCGCTGCCCGAGCGCGGCGGCACGGAGGCGGAGTTCGGGCTGCTGGGCACGGTCGTGGCCGACCTGAGCCGCAACGCGGGCCCGGTCGCGCTGTCCGGTCTGAAGAACCAGCTGCGCCGGGCGCAGCCGGACTTCAGTGAGAAGAAACTGGGCTACCGCAGCTTCCTGCAGTTCTGCAAGGCGGCCGCGACCGCGGGCGTCGTCGACCTGCGCTGGGATGCGGAGAGCGACGACTACCTGCTCACCACGGCCCGGCCCTGAGCACGCTCAGGCGGACCGCGGCTCCAGCGACAGGTCCGCCGACAGGGCGCGCAGGAAGTCCGGCGCGTCGAACATCTGGCCGGCCGAGGCGACCCCGGTCGTCAGCGTCCGGCCGTCCAGGATGCGGCGGACCGCTTCGACCGCGAGCGGGGCGCTGATCGCGTAGATGTCGCGCCCGTGGGCCGCGATGCGCCGCTGCTCGCCCCCGGCGCGCACGAGCACGTCCACGGTGAAGGTCTGCGCCGAGCGGCCCTGGTCGTCGACCGCGACGGGGGCGGGGGTGCCGGGCGTGCCCAGGTCCCGGGCCGCGCCGGTGGCCATGTAGGTGCGGACCTCGGGAATCGGCAGGTGGCTCGGCACGGTCACCACGTCGGCCATGGTGAAGTCGCCGTACACCGGGCGCGGACCCAGCGGGGCGGGGAAGTCCCAGTCCAGCGTCGGCAGTTCGCCGTCGGCGGCGTGGTACGCCAGGCGGCCGCCGGTGTAGCGGACCCGCCGGCCGTCGCGGCGGTCGCGGGAGACGGTGCCGGAGACCAGGGTGCCGCCGGTGGGGTGCCAGCTGCTCAGGCCGTACGCGACATGCGCCTCGTCGGCTGACGTCCAGTCCCCCATCGCGGCGGTGACCAGCAGGTCGCCGAGTCCGCCGAAGAACGCCATCGCGGGCACCACCGCGGTGCCCGCGGCTCGGGCCTGGTCGGTGAAGTGCGCGAACGTGTCCACGTTCGCCTCGATCTCGGCCGCGACGTCGACGTACGGGATCCGGGCGCGCAGCGCGGCCTCGATCACCGGCCCGGCGGTCAGGGCGAACGGCCCCGCACAGTTGATCACCGCGGCGGCCCCGCGCAGCGCCCGGTCGAGCGAGGCCGGATCGTCCACCGACGCCACCCGGTGCGCCAGGTCCGGGAACGACTCCGCCAGCCGGTCGGCGTCGCGCCCGAGCGGCAGCGCCGTGAAGCCCTGCGCCCGCAACTGCGCCACCACGAATCTGCCGGTGTGGCCGTACGCACCGTACACCGCGACGGTCTGACTTCTGGTCATCTGACTCTCCATGCGCTCAGCAGCTCGACTGAGAGGATCCTGTCAACCCCGGGCGGGCTCGACGAGTGTCTGGAACGCCATTGCCCGTACAGTTTCGGACATGGCCACCGTCGCCCTCGCGGTAACCGAGAACATGCTGCACTTCGAGCTCGCCACCACCTTCGAGATCTTCACCCGCGACCCCACCGGCCTGGCCGATCCCTGGTACGACCTGACGGTCTGCGGAGCGGGCCCGGTCCGCGTCGGCAGGTTCCACCTCGAACCCGACGCCGGACTCGACCGGCTCGCCCACGCCGACACCGTGATCGTCCCGGCGGTGGCCGACGTCGACGCCGACCTCCCGGCAGACCTGGTCGACGCCGTACGCGCCGCCCACCAGGCGGGCGCCCGGCTGGTCTCGCTGTGCACCGGCGCGTTCGTGCTGGCCGCCGCCGGGGCGCTGGACGGGCTGCGCGCGACCACGCACTGGGCCCACACCGAGGCGCTGGCCGCCCGCTACCCGCAGATCGACGTCGACCCGGACGTGCTCTACGTCGACAACGGCCGCGTGCTCGCCTCGGCGGGCAAGGCCGCCGCGATCGACCTCTGCCTGCACCTCATCCGCCGCGACCACGGGGCCACCGTCGCCAACGCGGTGGCCCGGCGGCTGGTCGTGCCGCCGCACCGCGCGGGCGGCCAGGCGCAGTTCGTCACCACCCCCGTGCCCACCCGCGAGGACCATCCGCTGGCGGGCCTGCTCCCGTGGGCGATGGAGCGCCTCGACCAGCCGCTGACGGTCGAGGACCTGGCCCGCCAGGCCGGCATGAGCTCGCGCAACCTCGCCCGGCACTTCCGGTCGGCGACCGGCACGACGCCGCTGCAGTGGCTGTCGACGCAGCGCATCCGCCGGGCCCAGGAGCTGCTGGAGAACAGCGACCACGGCATCGACGCCATCGCCGCGGCCGCCGGGATGGGCACCGCCACCACGCTGCGCCGCCACTTCCACCGCACCGTCGGCGTGCCACCGGACGTCTACCGCCGCACCTTCCGCAGCGCCTGACCCGGCCGCCCGGTCCCCGCCGGGCGGCCGATCACGAAGGCTAGCCGGTGCGCCACCAGTCCTTGGGCGCGGTGGGCTCGGCGGGCCACAGCTCGAGCAGGTCGCCGGGGGCGAGCCCGAGAGCGTGCTCGATCTCGGCGGGGGTGAGGTCGCGCAGCGAGTCCGACAGCGAACGGGTCAGCTCCAGCCAGTACCCGCGCAGCGTCGACTCGCTCACGAACAGCTGCTTGGCGACCTGCGCGTAGCTCAGCCCCCGGGCCCGCCCGCGCAGGAGCTGGCGCTGGCGCTCGCTGAGCAGGGTGATGCAGTCACGCCGGACCAGGACCTCCAGGATGCCGACCACCGCCTGCGGCATCACGGTGCCACCGGCGGCGACCTCCACGAACAGCTCCTCGGCGCGCCG
Organism: Catellatospora sp. KI3; assembly: GCF_029948125.1. Lineage (GTDB taxonomy): Bacteria > Actinomycetota > Actinomycetes > Mycobacteriales > Micromonosporaceae > Catellatospora. The sequence goes on along the minus strand of NZ_JASAMB010000026.1, from coordinate 67,901 downwards.
GGTCGGCAGCGCCTTGGACACGATCCCACCGGCGCCGGCGGCGAGGCATGCCGCCAGGACGAAGCGGCGCTCCTCCTGGCTGTAGACGCAGACCCGGTAGCCGCAGCCGGTCGCGGCGCGGATCGCGGCGATGCCCTGCCGCACGTCAGGCTGCTGCTCCAGGTTGGCCAGGTGCAGATCCAGGATCACCAGGTCGGCGGCCGGGCGGCGGCGCACCAGCTCCTCCACCGTGGACACGGCGGCGGCGACCTCCAGGCCGGGCATGAGCAGGCCGACCGATTCCCGGATCAGCGGCGAGTCGTCGACGACGGCGACAGCCGGTCTCATGCCGCGCCCCTGGAGGTGTCGTGGGCCACGGCGGTCGCGGTCGGTTCGGCACCGGACCTGATCGTCACGGTGGTGCCCGCGCCGGGCGCGGCGTCGATGTCGACCTCGAACCCCTGGCGGCACAGCTCGCCGACGACGACTTCGCGCAGGCCGATGCCGGGGGTCACCGTCTGCGGGTCGAAGCCGTCGCCGTCGTCGCGTACGGTGAGCGACCACGTGCGGTCGTCGTGCTGGTCCAGGTGGACGACCACCTCGCTCGCGCCGGCGTGGACGCGGACGTTGAGCAGCAGGCTCTCCAGCGCCCGCTCGACGGCGTCGGCCCGCGCCGGGGCCAGCCGCAGCCCCGCGCCGAGGTCGAGCAGCGCGTCGACATGCAGGTCGGCGAAGCGTCCGCAGACCCGTTCGACCAGGGCGGCCACCGCGACCGGCTGCCCCGCCCCGACCGCCGCGGCGTCCTGCCGGGACTGTCCGCCGCGCAGATAGGAGCGCATGCGCCGCAGCTCCACCTCGGCCAGGTCGATGAGCCGGGAGCGCTCGGCGTCGCCGGCGGGCTCGGTGAGCAGCCGCAGTACGGCGACGCCGTTGTGCATCAGCACCTGGGCCCGCCGCTCCTCCTCGCGCCGGGCGAGTTCGGCCTCGCGGGCGCGGGCGTCGTCGGCGTCCCGGGCGATGCGGCGGGTGAACCCGTAGAACATCCGGATCACCAGCGCGTAGACGACGTAGGTGAGGATGTTGCCGAGCGCGGTCCAGGTCATGTTCCCGCCGACCGCGCCGCCGAGGTACGCGGTGTAGGCGGCGATGATGCCGAGCAGTCCGCCCGCCCACAGGACGCGGCCGCGCACCCCGCCGGCGACGAGGATGACCGACAGGGCGTAGCCGGGCTGGTAGGCGACCCAGGTGCCGAAGCGCTCGCCCTCCTGCAGCACCATCGGCGCGAGCACCAGCAGCAGGCAGGCGAGCGCGAAGTCCGCGCAGGACGCGGCCGCGCCCAGCGGCCGCCGCCGCACCAGCGTCACGGCGCTGCCGACGATCGACGCCAGCGCCGCGGCGGCCCAGCACGCGATGTAGGCAGCGCGGTGGGGCGAGGTCGCCACGCCGATGTGCAGGGCGGGCAGCATCTGCGCGACCGTGCCGAGCCGGACCCCGGCGATGAAGTACGAGAACGCCCGCTCCACGCCGGCCTTGGTCGTCGGCAGTTCCGCGACCCGCCACAGCCTGTTCCAGCGGCTCATGGCCCTCCCCGTGTCGACGGCGGCGGTCGGCCGCGCGAACTCCGCGGATTCGTCGGGTCGCACGACCCCGCGGAACGACAAGGTACGCAAGAGCAGCCAGGATGGCCAGATCACGGCGAAGGCGGACAGGTGTCCTTTCGGGACGTAGGCGTACAAAGGCGACGGTGAACTTCGGGTGGCGCGTAGCGCACAGCTCATTCCGCGTATCCGTTGGGTTGTCGGCGGCCGCGGCATCGGTTGTGATCGACGTGTCCGGACCCGGTGACGAAGCATGAACCGGACCGGTGCCCCGAACCCAGGAGGAACCTTGACCGAACAGTACGCGCACCCCTGCTGCGGTGGCGGCGAGGACGAGAGCCCCGACCCCGGGCTCAGCCGCCGCGGTCTGCTGCTGCGCGGCGCCGCGGTCGGCGGCGGCGTGCTCGCGGGCGGGCTGGCGCTGCCCGGCCTGGCCCATGCCGCCCCGACGATCTACAACCCGTTCAGCGCCTACGCCATCACCGGCACCTGGCAGGAGCACCTCAGCCGCGGCTCGCTGGGCGGCATCGACTTCGGCATGGGCGTGGGCACCGCCCTGCCGGCCTGCGGCGCCGGCAGCATCCAGAACATCCCCTACAACGGGACCGGCGGCCACACCGTCACGATCCACCACGGCGGCGGGTGGCGCAGCCAGTACCTGCACCTGTCGCAGTTCCTGCTGGCCGACGGCGCCTCCGTGGGCGCGGGCGCGATCGTGGGCCGCTCCGGCGGCGCGGCCGGCGCCGACGGCTCCGGCAGCTCCACCGGCCCGCACGTGCACTGGCACATGATCGACCCGAACGGCGTACGGATCAATCCGCTGAACCACGTCAACAGCCCCGGGCCCGGCCCGACCCCCGGCTCCTCCTCGGAGGGCGTGATCCTGCAGGAGATCGGCCAGGCGGGCGGCTACACCGGCCCGGTCGACGGCGTGCCGGGCGCGAACACGTGGCGGGGCGTGCAGCAGGTCGTGAAGGGCTACGGTTACACGGGCCCGATCGACGGCGTGCCGGGCGCGAACACGTACGCGGCACTCCAGCGGCTGGCGCAGAAGGGCGGCTACACCGGACCCGTCGACGGTGCGCTGGGCGTGAACTCGTGGAAGGGCGTCCAGACCGTCCTGCGCGGCTTCGGCTACGGCGGCCCGATCGACGGCGTACCCGGCACCAACACCTACGCCGCACTCCAGCGGCTGGCCAAGCTCGGCGGCTACACCGGACCGATCGACGGGGTCCTGGGCGGCAGCTCGTGGAAGGGCGTCCAGAAGGTGCTGTCCGGCTACGGCTACGGCGGCCCCATCGACGGCGCGCCCGGCGTCAACACCTACGCCGCGCTGCAGCGCATGGCCCAGCTCGGCGGATACACCGGACCGGTCGACGGCATCCCGGGCCCGAACACCTGGGCGGCGCTGAGCCGGCTCATCTGAAGCCCCTGACGCGGCTCCGGTCGGCCCGACCGGCCGGAGCCGCCGGTCCAAGCCGCGCACAGGTCCGCGTTCGGCGCTCCGGGGCGCGCTAACCCGCCGCCCGGCTGTCGCGGCGCAGCGCCGCGGGCCCGGTGCCGTGCCTGGCGGTGAAGCAGCGGGTCAGGTGCGCGTGGTCGGTGAAACCGCAGGCGGCGGCGATCTCGGCGAGGTTCAGGTCGGTGCGCTCGATCAGGCCGCGGGCCAGGCCGAGCCGGGTGCGGATCACCAGTTCCTGGAAGCCGGGCCCGTCGGCGGCCAGCAGCCGCTGCAGGCTCCGTGCCGAGGTGGCCAGGCGGGCCGCGACCGCGGGCAGGCGCCAGGCGCGCGCGGGATCGGCCGCGATCAGATCGCGTACGGCCGCCGCCGGCGTCGGCTCGACCGCATGCCCGCGCAGGTCGAGCCGCCAGCCGGTGAGCACGATGCCGGCCAGGTGATCTCCCGGGGCCAACCGCTCGGCGGGCACGCTGCCCCCACCGGTCGGCAGCAGCGTCACCGGGGGTCGCCGACCCGTGCAGGCTCCGACGAGCACCTGGTGGATCGCGGCGGTGAACAGGCTCTCGGCCGGACCGGGCACCGACCCGAGCAGCGCCCGATGGACCACGGTCAGCCGGTCGCCGTCCAGGTCCAGCTCCGTGGTGTGGCCGACGTGGTAGCGCAGCTGGATCGCGGGCAGCCGGGCCAGCAGCTCCGACAGTGCCCCCTGCTCGACGACGGCCGCCACGTCGCTCTCGCGTGGACGGTCCAGCAGGTGCTCGGCGGCGCCGGTGAACGCGGCCCAGCCGTGCCCGACCAGCTCGGTGAGCAGGGCGTGGTGCAGCGGCTCCGGCACGGGGGTGGTGGCGGGCAGCCGGGCGACGGCGTCGGCGGCCGGGCCGCCACCGTGGCGGCGTACGCCGAGCAGGGCGGCGCGGGCCAGCTCAGGGTGGACGGTGCGTTCGTGGCCGGGGACCCGGACCTGCATGGCGTGATCGTACAAGCGCGGCGGCGGTTTCCTCGGCGAGGCTGGCGGCATGGATTTTCACGGAAAGCGGGTGCTGGTCACCGGCGGCACCAGCGGCATCGGCGCGGCCCTGGTCCAGCAGTTGGCGCAGCGGGGCGCCCAGGTGGCGACCTGCGGCCGGGATGCGGTACGACTGGCCGAGGCGACCAGCCGGACCGGGGTGACGGGGTGGATCGCCGACCTGGCCGACCCGGCGGCCGGCGCCGACCTCGTCGCGCGGGCCGCGGACGCGCTCGGCGGCCTCGACGTCGTGGTCGCGAGCGCGGCGGTGCAGCACCAGCAGGCGTTCACCCAGGGCTGGACCGCGGCCGACGACACGGCGGTGCTGGCCGAGCTGCGTACCAACCTCGCCGGGCCGATCGCGCTGGCGGGTGCCGCCGGGCCGCACCTGCGCCGCTCGGGCGGGGTGTTCACCGCGCTCACCTCCGCCCTGGCCTACTCGCCGAAGAAGGGCGCACCGGTGTACTGCGCCAGCAAGGCCGGGCTGTCGGTCTTCCTGCGCGCGCTGCGCTACCAGTGGGAGGACGAGCGGGCCGGGGTGTGCGTGCAGGAGGCGCTGATGCCGCTGGTCGCCACGCCGATGACGGCGGGCCGCAACGACGGGGCGATGAGCGCCGACGCGGCCGCCGCGCAGATCGCGGCGGGCATCGCCCGGCGGGTCCCGGTGATCGCGGTGGGCCGGGCGCGGTCGTTCCGGATCGTCCGGCGGGTCGCCCCCGGCGTCGCGGACTCGCTGCTGCGCAACGGTTGACACCGGGCTGGGACGATCCCACGTCCCGCGGGACGCCCGCCTGAAATGGCCGATGTTAAGGCCGTGTGTGGTGATCGGCTCTCGGCCTGGTAACACGCCGGGTGTTGGAGTGGGTCCTCGAGAGTCACCGCGGTCCCTTGCCGGTGGCCATGAGAGGAGTTCCGATGACGTGCCCTCCCCCACGACCGAGACCGGCCTGGCGCACCGGGGTCGGCGTCGCCACGGCGGCGCTGATCGCGGTGCCCGCGTACGCGGCGTTCGCGCAGACCCGTCCGGCGAGCGCGGACGCCCGCACCGCCGCCGACGGCTACCTGCGCGAGCCGGTGACGCCGTTCGACACCGAGCCCGCCGTCGCCGACCTGGACCCCGGCCTGCGCGCCGCAGTGCAGCAGGCCACCGCGGACGCCCGCGCCGACGGCGTCGCGATCATGGTCAATTCCGGCTGGCGCAGCGGCCGCTACCAGCAGCAACTGCTCGACGAAGCGATCGCCTCGTACGGCCCGGCCGAGGCCGACCGGCGCGTCAACGGCCCCGACCGGTCCACCCACGTGACCGGCCGGGCCGTCGACATCGGACCGCCCGAGGCCGACCGGTGGCTCCAGCGGCACGGTGCCGCGTACGGCCTGTGCCAGGTCTACGCGAACGAGATCTGGCACTTCGAGCTGACGACCCGACCCGGCCGCCCCTGCCCGCCCCAGCTGCCTGACGCCTCGGCGGACTGACGCCTTCCGGCCGCGCTGCGGCCCACGGCGTACCGGCCCTAACCGCCGGACATGTCGGCGCCGATCCCGCTGCGCGTGGCCAGGAAGAGGGTGTCGGGCAGGGTGCCGTCCGGCGCGCGCCGGCCCTCGGCCGCGCGCGGGTCGGTGGAGCGGAACAGCGCGGTGGTGCCGTCGCCGGTCTGCCAGGAGTTCCCCGCCCCCGTCGCGGCCGCGACGACCGCGTCCACCGGGCTGTTGCCCACCGCGACGTTGTCACGCACGGTTCCCGGCGTCGCGCGCAGGAAGAACCCGACTCCCCCGTTGCGGAAGGCGGTGTTGTTGGTCAGCCGCATCGCCCCCTTGTCGTCGCCGTCGTCGAAGCCGTGACCGGCGTTGTCCCAGGCCGCGTTGTGCCGCAGCACGTGCGCGGCGGTCACCGCCCGGTCGCCGCCGCCGATGCTGAAGCCGACGCCGTCGCTGTCCCAGCCCGGCAGGCTCCACCGGTTCACGCCGTTGCCGTAGGAGCGGTTGTACTCGACGGTCAGCGGGTCGGCGAAGTCGTTGAAGTCGAACCCGTCGTCGGCGTTGTGGAACGCCCGGTTGCCCCGGATCAGGTTGCCGGTGCCGGATCCGAACGTCACGGCCAGCCCGACGCCGACGCTGCCCGGGGCGGCGGGGTCGCGGTTGTCGAAGAAGTCGCAGTCGAGCACCTTGTTGCCGATCGTGCCGGCATCGCGCAGCAGCAGCGACGACCGGGCGTTGTCGTGGATGACCAGCCGCTGGAAGACCCCGTACCGGCAGGACCGGCAGACGTAGGCGTGGCTGCGCGAGTTCATGATCTCCAGCCCCTGCACCGTGACGTAGTCGGCGCGCTGGGTGATCCCCCACTTGTCGGCCGGGACCCGGCCGAAGTCGAGCACCGGTCGCTCGTCGCGGTAGTTGCTGATCGTGATGCGCCGCTCGGCGGTGCCGCTGCCGCTGATCTCCACGGGCTCGGTGGGCCGGTAGGTGCCGCCGCGCAGCGCGATGGTCTGCCCGGCGCGTACCACCGAGACGGCCTTGCCCAGCGTCGCGTACGGCCGCGCGGCGGTGCCGTCGCCGGAGTCCGAGCCGCCCGGCGCGACGAAGATGTCGGCGGTGGCGACGCCCGAGCCGACGGCGGCCGCCGGGGACGGGGTGCTCGACCGGGTGGGGGACGCGCTGGGGATCCCGGTTGCCAGGGGCGGCCCGGACACGGCGGGGCTGACGAACGCGGGCGCGTCCGGCGTCGCCGGCTCCTCTAGCACCGCGAACGCCGTCACCCCGCCCGCGACGACCGTCAACGACGCCGCCGCCGCGACCGCCTTGCGGGACAGGTACCCGCGGACCGCCGCCCACGTAGACCACTTCGCCGCGCCTCCCGCGGCCGACGTGGCCACGCCCAGCAGGAGCGGCAGGGCCGTGATGCCGAGCAGCAGGTCCTCGGGCGCCACCAGACCGTGCGCGTGCTGTTCGCAGGTCACGCAGTCGCGTACGTGCCGGGTCAGCCGCTTGCGCCACAGCGGGTCGGCGACGCCGTTCCAGCCCTGGACGGCCTCGTCGAGGCCGGGGCAGCGCGGCGCGGCACGCAGCGCGCGGATGACGCCCCGGACCGCCTCGAGCTGCGCGCGCATCCGCTGCACCCGTACCGCGACGTGCTTGGGGTTGACCGACAGCGCGGCCGCCAGCTGCCCCCGGCTCAGCTGCCCGAGGGTCTCCTGCCACCACAGCGACAGCAGTCGCTGGTCGTCCACGTCCAGCCAGCGGGCCGCCGCCACCAGCTCTCTGCGCTGGTCGGCGAGCATGAGTTCGGACACCGTCCGCTCGGCGAAGTCCCCGTCCGGGTCCACCGGTTCGGCCGCCGGCTCCCCCGCGCGCGACGGGTCCGCGGTCCGCCGCCGCAGCAGCGCCTGCGTCTCGCGGTAGGCGATGGCCAGCAGCCAGGAGCGGAACTTGTCCGGCTCGCGCAGCCCGGCGAGCCCGCGCATGGCCCGGACCAGGGTCTCCTGCACGACGTCGTCGACGTCGGCGTGCCCGTTGAGCGTCCGGCCGACGAAGCCCTGCAGCACCGGCAGGTGGGCGGAGACCAGTTCGGAGAACGCCGCCTCGTCGCCGGCCTGCGCGGCCCGGACCAGGGCGTCGACCTCCGCCGCCGGCATCTCGCCGGGCCTGCTCGTCGCCATCGTGTCTCCTCAGTCGGCTACGGATGATGCCGCCGCGGGCCGGCTGAAGGTAGCACCGGTCCGCGGCGGCGGAAACTGCGCAGACGTGGCAGGGCCCGCAGGGGTACGGGCAGCGCTCTGCTCGTCCCTGAAGGCCCCTCCACGTCCGTCTGGCACGTCCGCTGCGGCGCTAGGTGACCGGGTTCCAGCCGTCGGTGCCCGCCAGGTACTTCTGCGGGGTGTAGTTGGCGGCCTGGGCGTCGGTCAGCTGCGGGCGGTTGCTGTTGACGGTCGCCCCGGCGCCGGTGTTGCGGTACTCGAAGAACCGGGCCTGCTTCCAGGCGGCGTCGCCCATGTCGGCCCACGGCTGGGCGGTCCTGATGGTGGCACTCAGGTCGGACTCCCGGAACACCACCTGCGCGCCCTGCTGCCAGGGCCGCCCGAGCTGGGTGACGTTGCCGGCGGCGCCAGTGACGGTCGACCGGTAGAACAGGAACCCGTAGTTCTGCCCGGTGGGCGTCGAGGCTGCCGTGATCGGGCCGCCGGAGCTGCGCTTCTCGTAGATCTGGCAGCCGCTGAAGACCGCGGTGCCGCCGCTGTAGATGAAGTCGACCGTGCCCTCGACGTAGCTGCCGGTGAAGTAGGCCCGGTTGCCGTCCTCGACCCGCAGCGTGTCCTGGTCGCCCAGGAACCGGGTGTTGCTGAACACCGCCCGGTCGCCGTCCATGTACATGGCCAGCGCCTGGTCGCCGGTGTCCGATGAGTTCTCGTCGAAGTCGTTGGAGAACGTCAGGTTGGACGCGGCGAAGTTCTTGCCGAGGATCCACGCGGTGGCGCTGCCCGTGGCGCCGTAGCTGCCCGCGTTGCGGTTGTAGACGATCACCGTCTGGGCCGCCGCCGAGCCGAGGCCCTGCAGCGTGATCAGCGGCTTGTCGGCAGGCACCTTGATCTGCTCGCGGTAGGTGCCTGCCTTGATCGTGATGACGCGGCGGGTGGTGTTGCCGGAGGGCACCGCGTTGATCGCGGCCTGCACCGTGGTGTAGGTGCCGGTGCCGTCCTTGGCGACGGTCGGCTTGACGGGCGACGCGCTGGGCGAGACCGACGGCTTGGGCGAGGGTGTGGCGGACGGCGACGGCGCCGCCGTGGTCGGCGCGGCCGTGGGCGCGGTGCCGCCCGTGCAGGCGGTGCCGTTGAGCGTGAACGCGGCCGGTACGGGGTTGCCGGTGGTCCAGCTCCCGTTGAAGCCGACCTCGACCACGGCTCCGGTGCCGATCGCGGCGTTGTAGTCCACGTTGGTGGCCACGACCGTCCCGGAGACCGGATCGGCCGTGAACCCCCAGGCCTGGGTGATGCTCTGCCCGGCCGGGAACGTCCAGCCGAGCTTCCAGCCGGTCAGCGGATCGCCTAGGTTCTTGATCGTGACGGCGGCGGTGAACCCGCCGGTCCACTGGGCGGTCACCTGGTAGCCGACCTGGCATCCGGCGGCGGCCCGCGCGATGGTGCCGACCGCGACCGACGCCGAGGCGGCCAGGGCGGCGATGACGGTGGCCGCCACGGCGAGCCGGGTGCTTCGGCGCGGACGGGTGGACAGGTGGTGAGGCATGGATCTGCTCCTCATCTGATCGGTGGCGCACCGGGGCGCGGCGCTGTGGGCCGCCGCGCCCCGGTCCGTCGGCGGAGGATCCCCGCCGCCGTGCGCGGTGGCGGCACGGCGGCGGGCCCCGGTGACTACGGGCTGGTGCAGGTCAGGGCGGGGGTGGTCGCGGTGCCGGTCGCGGTGAAGCCGAACGTGGTGGAGGCCGACGCCGCCAGCGCGCCGTTGTAGGACTCGTTGGCGACGGTCACGGCCGTACCGCTGGTGGTGAGGCGGCCGCTCCACAGCTGGGTGACGGCCTGGCCGCTGCCCAGCGTCCACCGGACCGTCCAGCCGCTGATGGGCGCGCTGCCCGCGCGCACCGTCACCTCGCCCTGGAAACCGCCCGGCCAGGAGTTGGTGGTCAGGTAGGTCGCCCCGCACGCACCGGCGGGCGGCGGCGTCGACGGCGTGGGGCTGGCCGACGGGCTCGTCGAGGGGCTGGGCGAGGGGGTCGACGAGGCCGACGGCGAGGCGGGCGGCGGGGTCGGCAGCGACTTGCCGCCCTGCGCGGCGTAGTCGAGGTACTCCTCGATGTTGCGGTAGCCGTCGCCGTCGGCGTCGCCGTTGTGGTCGTCGGCGTTCGGGTTCAGCCCGCCGGCCGTCTCCCAGGCGTTCGGCATGCCGTCCCGGTCGGTGTCCCAGCCGCTGGGGCTGTTCACCTGCCCGGCGTTCCACAGGTTGCTCCACTCGGTGGAGTTGGGCTCGTTGACGACCGAGCCGCTGGTCGACCGGGTCTCGCTGACCACTCGGGTGTCGACCGCGTCGCGCGCCCACCAGAACGCGCCCGCACCGTCCAGCACCTTGGTCAGCGCCGCGCCCGCCGACTCGGTGGTGATGTTGGGTACGTTGAAGCGGCTCGTCTTGTGCGTCGGGACGTCGGTGAACCGGTCCCAGGCGATGTCCACGCCGTTGGTCAGGTTCGAGTCGCCGTCGTAGTCGGCCCGGTTGCCCGAGATGTACGCGGCCGTACCGGTCGCCCCGGTGAACACCTCTGCGTTGCTGGTGTTCTGGCGCAGGTAGGTGTTGCCCACGAAGTTTCCGTTGGCGAGCTGGTCGTTGCCGCTGTAGCCCTTGCCCTCGAAGATGACGTTGTTGCTCCACTCGGCGTTGGTCACCGCGCCGGTCTCGTTGCCCAGCCGCGGCAGGCGGCTCTTGTGGTGGGCGAAGAGGTTGTGGTGGTAGGCGATGTTCGAGCCGGTCACGTCGCTGCCGATGATGGCGCCGTAGCTGTGACCGCCGTAGTTCAGCCCGTCGGACACGATGGAGTACTGGACAGTGACCTGGCCGGCGCCGTCGCTGGAGCTGATGCCCTCGTCATCGGCCCAGCTGACCGAGACGTGATCGACGATGACGTTGTCGCCGGTGATCCAGATGCCGTCGTTGGTCGCCGACCCGGGGTTGGCCTGGTCCTTGCCGGGGCGGAACTTCACGTGCCGGATGATGATGTTCTTACCGGTGACCTTGGTGGCCTGGCCCATGATCGTGATCCCGGGCTTGGGCGCGGTCTGCCCGGCGATGGTCAGGTTGCTGGAGTTGACGGTCAGCCAGCCCTGGCGGCCCGCCGGGGAGAGCTTGATGGTGCCCGCCACGTCGAACACGATCGTCCGGCCGCTGCCCGGTGTGGTGTTGATGCCGTAGCGCAGTGATCCGGGCTGCGGGCTGCCGGCGTTGTCGGTGAGGTTGGTGACGTGGTAGACGTCGCCGCCGCGGCCGCCGGTGGCGTACATCGCGGGGCCTGCGGCGCCGGGGAAGGCGGCCACCGCCGCCGCGCTGGCCGGCGGGCTGCCGGCGACCACCCCGGCGATGACGAGAACGGCGGCCACGGCCGACGCCGCGGCGGCACGGGCCGACTTCGGCAGACCGGCCAGCCGCGCCGGGGTCCTCGCGAACCTGATCCTTGACATATTCCTCTCCCAGATCGGAGCCGTATGGAACGGACGGAGCACAGCCGACGTACGCCGCTGCCTCGGCGTCCTGGACCCCGGATGTGCCAGGGCGTCTGCGCTCTCGTAGGTAGACGGGCGGCCGGGCCGCCGGATAACAGAAAACCGAGCACGTTCCGTTCGGCGGTGGGTTCCGCCGCCCGTCAGTCGAGGTCGGGTAGTTCCAGCAGGCGGCCGAGCGCGGTCTTGCCGGCCGGGGTCAGCCGCACCGCCCGGCCGGATCCGATCCGGGCGACCCACCGGTTGTCGAGCAGCCGTCGGCACAGCTGGGCCCCGGCCGTGCCGGCCAGGTGCTGCCGGCGCTCGGTCCAGTCCAGGCATCCGCGTGCGACGGGGCGCCGACCGGACCGCAGCTCGTCGGGGCTCAGTTCCAGCTCGTCGGTCAGCCAGGCGAGACCGGTGGCGGTGAGGGCGAAGCCGTTGGCCTGGTCGAGCAGGCCCGCCGCGGTCATCGCGTCGGTCAGTCCGACGCCGAGCCGTCCGGCGAGGTGGTCGTAGCAGGTCCGGCCGCGCCGCAGGGCGGCGCCCGCGGTCGCCTCCCGCAGTCCGCGCGCCGGGGCCGGCCGGGGCCCGAAGCGGGCCGACAGGTCTTCGATCAGGTGGGCGACAGTCGGGTCGGCGAGCTGTACGTACCGGTGGCGGCCCTGGCGCCGCTCCGCGAGCAGCCCGCCGTCGATCAGGCGGTGCAGGTGCCCGGTCGCGGTGGACGGCGCGACGCCGACGTGGGCCGCGAGTTCTCCCGCGGTCCAGGCGCGGCCGTCGAGCAGCGCGAGGCACATGGCCGCCCGCGTCTGGTCGGCCAGCAGGGCCGCCAGCGCCGCCAGGTCCGAAGCTCGGTTCATCGTCCCATTGTGGGCTGGGGTCCCTTCGGCGCACGCCGAACCGTCATGGCCCTAGCTTTGCCGTATGCAGGAGATCCGCGGCCGCGACGCCGCTCTCGCCGTATTGACCGACCCTCGGTTCGCGGTGCCGCCGGTGCCCCCGGCCCAGTCCGGGGTGGCGTGGCTGCGCGCCACGGTCGGCCGGTTCAGCGACGGACCGGCGCACGAGCGCCGTCGGGCGCTGTCGGTCGCGATCCTGGACGCGATCCCGCCGGAGGTGCTGCGCACCGGCGGTCCGACCGATCCGGTGCGGGCGCTGGCGCGGGCCATGGGCGTCGAGCAGGACGTCGTCGAGCTGGTGCGCGAGGTCGCGCAGGCCTATCAGCCGGGTACCGGCGACGAAGCGCGCGCCGACGCGGCGGTCGAGGCGCTGGTCGCGGCCTTCGGCGGGCACGACGAGCCGACCGCGGCCCGGATCGGGGTGCTGGTGCAGGCGTATGCGGCGACTTCGGCTCTGATCGAGCGCGCCCGGCACCGCCCCGTCGCGGAGGTGCTGCGTGCGGATCCGCCGGTCCCCGCGACCAGGCGGCGGGCCCTCGAGACGACGACCGTCGGCGGGCTCACCATCGAAGCGGGCGAGACGGTGTCGGTGCGACTCGCCGATGAGCTGGCGTTCGGTGCCGGGCCCCGCCGCTGCCCCGGCAGCGCGCACGCCCTGGCCCTGGTGGCCGCGAGCCGGAGCGAAGGAGCCGCGGCATGAGGGACTTCGCCGCGCTGCACCGTGCCGGTGACCCGCTCGTCCTGCCGAACGTGTGGGATGTCGCGTCCGCGCGCGCCCTGGCCGACGCCGGTTTCCCGGCGCTCGGCACGACCAGCCTCGGGGTCGCGGCCGCGCACGGCCTGCCCGACGGTCTGGGTGTCACCGTGGCCGAGACGCTGCGCCTGGTCGGCGCCCTGGCCACCCTGCCGGTCTGCCTCACCGCCGACATCGAGACCGGTTCGGTCGAGGCGGCGGCAGCGGTGGCGGCGGCCGGGGCCGTCGGCGTCAACGTGGAGGACGCCATGGGCCCGGCCGGGGCCCACGCGGCACTGATCCGGCAGATCAAGCAGCGGGTGCCGGGCCTGTTCGTCAACGCCCGCACCGACACCCACTGGCAGCGGCCCGGCGATCTGACCGAGACGCTGCGCCGGGTGCGGCGCTATGCCGACGCCGGTGCGGACGGCGTCTTCGTTCCCGGGCTGTCCGAGCCGGCGGAGATCGCCGCGGTGGTGGCGGCGGTCGACGTTCCGGTCAACGTGCTGTTCCTACCCGGTCGGCACACTGTCGCCACCTTGGCCGAGCTGGGCGTGCGGCGGATCAGCACCGGCTCGCTGCTGTTCCGCGCCGCGCTGGCGGCGTCGGTGCGGACCGCCGCGGCCGTCCGGGACGGCCTGGCCATACCGGCTGACCTTCCCACGTACGCGCAGGTCAACACGGGTACCTGAGCCGCTCCGGTCAGGACGGGGTCGCGCCGAGGCGGGCCAGCAGCTTGTCCGCGCGTTCGGCGCCCGGCTGGTGGCCGGTCTCGGCGTGCAGCCGCCGGGCGGTCCGGGCGCACTCCAGCGCGGCCGCCGGCGCACCGGCGCGGTGCTCGGCCACCGCGCGGGCCGCGTACGCCCGTCCTTCGAGCACCCGGTAGCCGCACTCGCGCGCGATCGACAGTGCCGCGTGGCACCAGGACAGCGCGGCGGGCTCGTCCAGCTCGGCGAGGCTGACGGCGACCTCGGCCTCGATGTACCGGTCACCCGCCGCACGGGCCAGCGACAGGGCCTGCACCAGCGGCCGGGTGTCCCGCTCGACGACGCCGAGGGCGTGCAGGGCGCTGGCCTCCAGCCGGGGCTCGGCCGGTTCACGCGCCATGGCCAGGGCCTGCTGCGCGAGCCGTACCGCCTGCGACCGGTCGCCCCGGTCGCCGTGGACGCGGGCCAGGATGCACAGTGCCGTGGCCTGCCCCCGGCTGCCCGTCTGCTCGTGCAGGCGCAGCGCGTCCGTCGCCGTGCGCAGGGCCTCGTCGGAGTGGCCGAGCAGGTGCAGGACCTGGGCCAGGTTCGACAGGGTGAGCGCCCGGCTGGCCGCCGCGCCGTCCTGGTACGACAGCGCGGCCTGGTAGTGCGCGGCGGCCTGCTCCAGGCGACCGAGGTCGGCGCAGACCAGGCCGAGGTTGTTGTGGTTGACCGCGGCCCCGGCGCCCCGGCCGGCGCGCTGGTTCATCGCGAGCGACTCCGCCAGGATCCGCAGCGCCTCCTGCGGCCGACCCGACATGCGGTACACCGGCCCGAGGTTGCCCAGCGCCGCCGCCTGCCCCTCGGCCCAGTCGGCGCGGCGGGCGCAGGCCAGCGCCCGCTCGTACTCGTCGATCGCCCCGGCGAAGCGCTCGCGCCGCCAGTGCAGTGCGCCGAGGCTGAGCCGGGCGGCGGCCTCGGCCCGCTGGTGTCCGTCGGCCTGGGCGGCGGCCAGGCCGACCGTGGCCACCTCGGCCCATTCGGTGGTGTGCATGCCCAGCCAGAGGTAGCCGCGCAGCCCGTCGGCCAGCGACCAGGCGCAGGTGTGCAGGCCGGTGTCGGCGGCATGGCGCACCGAGGTCACCAGGTCGTGGCGCTGCGCGTCGAGCCAGGCCCGGGCCTCCACGTGCGAGGCGAAGCGCTGCGGCGGGCGTGCGGGCGCCGGTGCGGGCGGCAGGCGCAGCACCTGCGGGTACAGCCGGTCGGCGGCCGCGTGCAGGCTGGACAGGTACCAGTCGAACAGGTCGGCCCGGACCTGCCGGTTGTCCTCGCCCTCGACCAGCTGGGTCGCGTACAGGCCGAGCAGGTCGTGCACGGCGAACCGGCCGGGTGCCCGCTCGAACACCAGGTGCGCGTCGGCCAGCCCGGACAGCATCGGCGCCGCCTCGCCGGGCGGGCAGCGCAGCATCGCGGCGGCCGACTCCGCCGTCACGTCGCAGCCGGGCACCAGCCCGAACAGCCGGAACAGCCGCCGCAGCGGGGTGGGCAGCGCCCGGTACGACAGCGCGAACGCGTGGCGTACGGCGAGCTGCTCGTCCTCGGCCACGGCCAGGATGGACAGCGGGTCGCCGTCGCGCAGCCGGGTCAGGTAGGCCGCCACCGTCTCCTGCGGGCGGCCGTGCAGGTCCGCCGCCGCGATGCGCAGGGCCAGCGGCAGCCCGGCGCACGCCTGCGCCAGCCGGGTGATCGCGGGGTGCTGCCCGGCGGCCCGTTCGCTGCCCAGCACCCGGATGAGCAGCTCGTCGGCCTCGGCCGGGGACAGCACGTCCAGCGACAGCCGCTGCGCGTCGTGCCGGGCGACGAGCCCGTCGAGCCGCCCGCGACTGGTCACGATCACCAGGCAGTCGGCGCCGCCGGGCAGCAGCTGGCGGATGTGCGCGGTGTCGCGGGCGTTGTCGAGCAGGATCAGCACCCGCCGGTGTGCGAGCACGCTGCGCAGCAGCGCGGCCGCCTCGTCGAGGTCGTCGGGCACCTGCCCGGGCGGCACCCCGAGGGCGCGCAGGCACCGCGACAGGGCCTCGGCGGTCGGCATCGGGCTGGTGGGCGAGAAGCCGCCCAGGTCGACGAAGAGCTGGCCGTCGCCGAACAGGTGCCGTACCCGGTGGGCCCAGCGGACCGCCAGGGCGGTCTTGCCGACGCCCGCGGTGCCGACGATCGCGACGACGGCGGTGGCCTGGCTGCCGCGGGCCCGGTCCAGCATCGCGTCCAGGGCGGACAGGGCCGGTTCGCGGCCGGTGAAGCTGGACAGGTCCGCCGGCAGCTGGGCCGGTCCGGACGGGGCGGTGGCCGCGGCGCCGGGCGCGCAACCGCCGGGCGGCAGCCCCTGCCGCAGCACCTGCAGGTGGACCTCGCTGAGCTGCGCGCCGGGTTCGACGCCCAGCTCGTCGGCGAGGCGTCGGCGGGCCTGGTCGTACACCCGCAGCGCCTGCGCCTGGTCGCCCGAGCGCGCCAGCGCGGTCATCAGCTGGGCCGCCAGCCGCTCCCGCCACGGGTTCTCGGCCGCCAGGTCGCGCATGGGCCCGACAAGGGCGGCGTGGCGGCCGAGGGCGAGCTCGGCCTCGAACAGGTCCTCGTAGGCGGCCAGCCGTTCGTCGTGCAGGGCCGCGGCGGCCGGGCCGACGAACGCCGCGGCGGCGCCGGCCAGCGCGGGTCCGCGCCACAGCCCCAGCGCCTGCCGCAGCAGGGCCGCGGCGGGTTCGGCCGCGCCGGCCGAGGCGTGCCGCCGGGCGTCTGCGGCCAGGGCGGTGAAGGCCAGCAGGTCCAGGTCGCCCTCGGCCACGGCGAGCCGGTATCCGCCGGCCCCGGAGGCGATCGGTTCGCCCGCCCCGGCCGCGCGGGCCAGCTGGCGCAGCCGGGACACGCACACCTGGATCTGCGTACGCGCGCTGGCGGGCACGGCCCCGCCCCACAGCGCCTCGGCCAGCTGCTCGACCGAGACCGTCACGTTCGCGTTGAGCAGCAGGTACGCCAGCACGGCGCGCTGCTGGGGACGGGTGATCGGCAGCGGCCGACCGTCCACGACAGCGTCGACCGGGCCGAGCAGACGCCATTCCATGCATCTCCCCCACGGATCAGTGCACCCCGAACCACCGTCCGTCCACATTGACGCATCGACAAGTCTAACCACCTGGGCCAGCGCGGCTAGCCGACGGCTAGCCGACGCCAAGCCGGGCCGCGCAGCCTCGATGGTGAGCCGGGCGCCCGACCCGGACGAGGAGTCCTCATGAAGACGCTCATCCGCGCCGCAGTCGCCGCACTGGCGCTGTCCGCGGCGATCGCGACCGCCGGCGTGGCACACGCCCAGCCCGGCGCCGCCGGCACACCGAAGCTCGACGCGCGGGCGGCCGCCGCGGCGACCGGCAAGATCGGCATCAACTCGACCTGGTACACCGGCACCGTCGCCGTGGGCGGGTCGCAGACCTGGACCTGGAACAACGCCCCGGCCGACGTCGCGTACGCCGTCGGCTACGTCCCGGCCGGCGCCAGCACCTCCGCGCCCTGCCAGTTCTCGACCACCGACAGCCGCTACCTGCAGGTGTACGGCGGCGAGCGCCGGTTCCAGTTCACCCTGAAGAACGTGGGCACCATCGCCTGCGGCACCACGGTCCTGCTGTCGGGCGTGTCGTCGTGGACGATCGGCTCCACCGGCGGCGTCGTCCCCGGCGGCAGCCAGACCTACCTGTGGACCAACCTCCCGGCCGGCCTGACGTACCTGGCCGGGATCAAGGCCAGCGGCGCCACCAGCGGTTCCGCGTGCCAGTGGCAGGTCGTGCGCAGCTGGTACGTCCAGTCCGGCGCCGCCCGCCAGTTCTGGTTCACGGTCAAGAACGTCGGTGCCATCACCTGCCAGGCCGACGTCCAGCTGGCGACGGTCAGCGGGGGCTCCACCGTCAGCACCGGCACGCTGGCGCCCGGCGGCAGCGTGGGCTGGGTCTGGTACACCCCGGTCGGCAACTACCTGCACGTCGTCGGCCTCTCGCCGAGCGGCTCGGGCTGCCAGCTGGAGACCACCCGGGTGGACTACCGCCAGATCATCGAGCCCAGCGGCGCGGCCGCGCGGCAGATCGTCTTCTACGTGAAGAACGTCGGATCGACGACCTGCTCCGGGTCGATCCACCTGCCGGTCCTCGCCGCCTGAGCGAGCCCCCGTCCGCGCAGCGGTGCCGCCGTGCCACACGGCGGCACCGCTCCGTGCCCGCAGGCGATGATTGCGCGGCGGACGGACGGGGTACGCCCCCTCCAGACGGCACCGGGAAGGGACGTATGGGCGAGCTGGAGTGGCTGGGGGTCATACGCCACGGCGAGAGCATCGGCAATCTCGCCGCGCTGCGGGCCGAGCGCGACGGGGCGGAGCGGCTCGACCTGGCCCCGCGCGACCCCGACGTGCCCCTGTCCCCGCTGGGCCTGGAGCAGGCGAGCGCCGTGAACCGCTGGCTGCGGGCGGTCCCGCCGCCGGACCTGGTGCTGGTGTCGCCGTACCTGCGCACGGTCGAGACCGCCCGGGCGGCACTGGCCGGCGCACCGTGGCCCACCTCCCGCGACGAACGGCTGCGCGACCGCGACCTGGGCCAGCTGGACCTGCTGACCACGCACGGGGTGCGCACGCTGTATCCGCAGGAGGCCGAGCGGCGCCAGCGGCTGGGCAAGTTCTACTACCGGCCGCCCGGCGGGGAGTCCTGGGCCGATGTGGCCCTGCGGCTGCGCTCGCTGCTGGCCGACCTGCGCCGCGACCACGACGGCGGGCGCGTGCTGCTGTTCACCCACGACGTGGTCGTGCAGCTCGTCCGCTACCTGGTCGAGGACCTGAGCGAGGAGCAGCTCATGGACAGCGCCCGGCGGCAGGTCATCGCCAACGCCTCGGTCGGCACCTGGGCCCGCGACGCGGCGGGCCGGCTGGTCGCCGGGGTGTTCAACGACATCACCCACCTGCGGGCCGAGGACACCCGGCCCACCGCCGAGGAGGGCGTACGTGCCGAGCCCGTCTGAGCCCGCGATCGTCACGGTGCAGCTGCTGCGCGACTGGCCCCTGCCGCAGCCGGACGGCGCCAAGGACAGCCGGGGCACGGCCCTGGTCATCGGCGGTTCCCGGCACACGCCCGGGGCGGTCCTGCTGGCCGGGGTGGCCGCGCTGCGGGCCGGTGCCGGGGTGCTGCAGCTGGCCGTGGCGGAGTCCACCGCGGCGGCGCTGAGCATCCAGATGCCGGAGGCGCTGGTGCTCGACCTGCCCGAGGTGCCGGGCCCGCTGCCCGGCCGGTTGGCGGAGCTGGCCGCCGGGGCCTCGGCCATCGCGATCGGACCCGGCCTGGGCGACCTCGACCACACCGCGGCCATCATGCGGTACGTGCTGGACGCGGCGGCGCCCGACGCGACGATCGTGCTCGACGCGTACGCCCTCGGCGCGCTGAGCCGCGAGCCCGCGCTGATCACCGGCCGGCCGGGCCGCCACCTGCTCACGCCGAACCTGGAGGAGGCCCGGTACCTGCTCGGCGACGACGAGCTGGGCGACGACCTGGCCGACGCGGCGCGGCGGATCGCGCGCCGGTACCGGTCGGTGGTGTCGCTGTTCGGCCGTGTCGCCGATCCGGACGGTCGCCTGTGGTGGGAGCAGACCGGCGGCGCGGGGCTCGGCACCTCGGGCAGCGGTGACGTGCGGGCGGGCCTGGTGACCGGCCTGCTGGCCCGGGGCGCGGAGCCGGCGCAGGCGGCCTGCTGGGCCGCGTACGCCCATGCGGGCAGCGCCCAGCGGCTGGCGCCGCGCTTCGGCCGGATCGGCTTCCTCGCGCGGGAACTGGCCGACGAGATACCGGCAGTGCTGGCCGCGGTCTGACGGCGCCCCGGCACCCGGTCTTCGGCGTTTGGGCCGGGCACCGGCCGGACATAGGCCCCGCAGCGAAACGGTCGGCGCCGAGCCGGCCGGCGGCAACCGTGATGCGGGAGGCAGACCATGACCGAGCCAGTCGCCGACGGCGACACCCTGGCGCAGATCGGCAAACTGCAGGAGGTCCAACCGATCTGGCAGCTCGAGGGCCACGAGGTCTGCCGCGACGTCCATTTCGCGCTGTCGGTGGCCCAGGCCGTGCTCAAGTCCCAGCGCGAGCGGGTAGCCGACCTGGCCGACCCGAACTCCGGTGCGCAGCTGCTGCGGGAACTGCAGGCGCTGGGCGTACACGAGGCCTCACCGCAGACCGTCGCGATGGTGGCCCTGGTGGAGTCGGCGGTCGACCGGCTGGCCGCGGTGGGCGCGATGAGCCGGCAGGACGCGTGGCAGCAGCTGTACCGCGACGTGCTCGACCGGCACTGCGATTCCGCCTGAGCGCTAACCGCGTGGGACCGCTTCCAGTGAGAGCGCTCTCTCCGGTACCGTCGGGATACCGCTTCCCGGACGCGACGGAGGGTTCAGGTGCGTCATGAGCAGTGCCAAGCCGACGATCGATGATGTGGCGCGGGTCGCCGGGGTGTCCCGGGCGACCGCCTCACGAGTGATCAACAACGCGCCCGGCGCCTCCGGGCCGCTTCGGGTCCGGGTGCACGAGGCGGTGGCCAAACTCGGCTACCTGCCCAACGAGGCCGCCCGCGCCCTGGCTTCCGGACGGCCGCGGGCGGTCGACGTGATCGCCGTGACCTGCAATCCGCCCGGCGGATGGCTGGGCTCGAATCCCTACTACAGCCGGGTCCTGGCCGGGATGATGCCGCTGCTGGCCGACGCGGGCGCGCAGTTGCGGGTGCACGCCCTCAGCCACGATTCGGCACCCGAGGCACTGGACGAGATCGCCGCCGGGGTCACCCTCGGCGCGGTGCTGTCCGATGTCACCCCGACGCTGGCCGCGCGGTTCCACCGCCGGTGCCGCCGCACCGTCTCGCTGGTGCCGACCGCGGCCACGGTCCCGGCGATGGTCGCCGACAACATCGGCGGGGCGTACGCGGCGGTCACGGAGCTGCACCGCCTCGGCCGCCGCCGGATCGCCGCGATCCACGGCCCGGTGATCAGCAGCTGCGCCGCCGATCGGCGCATCGGGCACCTGCGCGCCGTCGAGCAGCTGGGCCTGGCCGAGGTAAGCGCGGCCGCCCCCTTCACCCGGGAGGGCGGCTACCAGGCCGCGCAGCAGCTGCTGGCGCAGCACCCCGACCTCGACGCCGTCTTCGTGGCCTGCGATCTGATGGCGGCCGGCGTGGTGCAGGCGCTCACGGCGTGTGGTCGCCGCGTGCCCGAGGATGTCAGCGTCATCGGGTTCGACGACAGTGTGGCTGCCAGCTGCACGAACCCACCACTGAGCACGATGCGCCTGCCGGTCGAGGAGATGGCCGCCGCCGCCGTGCGGCTGCTGCTGTCCGGCGACATCACGTCCGGCCACCGCACGCTGTTCCCGGCCGAACTCGTCCGGCGCCAGAGCACCGCCCGCTGACGCCGGGGCGGTTCGCCGTCGATACATATCTTGACAACCTCCGATCGGTTGGCCGATCCTCAGAGAGAGCGCTCCCCCAAAGATCGTCAGGTATCGCGCATGCCCCGGGCAACCTCGTGACCACGACAGCCGGACCCCTCGACCGCATCGTCGCGCGGGCCGCTGTCGCGCGGGCGGTGCTGCTCGGCCGCACGGCGGCGACCCTCGCCGTCACCGGCGGACTGCTCCGCCTGAGCACCCGGCCCGCCCCGCTGCTGGCCGTCATCCTGCTGGTCCTGTGCACGGCGGTCCTCGCCCTGGTCTGTCTGGTGCGCCACCCCCGGCTGGTCGACCGCCCCTTCCCGGTCCTGGCCGGGGACGCCGCGCTCGTCGTCATCGTGCTCGGACTCGATCGCGGCGACGTCGCCTTCTTCTGCTGCGCCGTCGGCGCGAGCGCGCTGGCGGGCGTGCTCGTCGGCCTGCGGTCACTGCTGCTCGCCGCAGGCTACGCCGGGCTCGGCTACCTGGTCGCCGCCCGGTTGCTCGACTCGGTGGCGGACGCGCCGAGCCTGGCCGGGTTCATCCTGGCCTTCCCGATCGCGAACGTGCTCGCCGCCGTAGCCGCCGCCGTGACCACGGCCGCCGTGGCCGGTTACGTCGAGTCGTCGGTCTACCTGCTCGCGGCGGCACAGCGTACGGCGGCGGCCTCGGAGCGGGCGCGGCTCGCCCGGGAGCTGCACGACTCGGTCACCAAGACGCTGCGCGGGGTGTCGTTCGCCGCGCTGGCGCTGCCCGCTTCGCTGCGCCGGCAGCCGGGCCTGGCCGAGCAGCTGGCCGCGACGGTGTCGGCGGGCGCGACGGCGGCGGCGGAGCAGGCGCGGCAGGTGCTCGAAGGGCTGCGCCTGGACGACCCGGCTCAGGAGTTCGCGGCGACGGTCGAACAGGTCTGTCGACAGTGGAGCGAGCGTGAAGGCGTCGTGGTCGAGGTGTCCGTCGCGCCGGTCGACCTGCCGGTGGACCTGCGCTACGAGCTGGGCCAGATCCTGCGCGAGTCGCTGGTGAACGTCGCGCGCCATGCCGGGGCGTCGGCGGTGACCGTGCGGCTCACCCAGGCCGCCGGGACGACGGCGCTGCGGGTCGCCGACAACGGCCGCGGCTTCCGGGTGCCGACCGGATTGCGCGGCTGCCTCGGCCTGATCGGGATGGCCGAGCGGGCCGCCGCCGTGGACGGCACGCTGCGGGTGGTCTCCGCGCCGGGCCGGGGCACGGTCGTCGAGACCCTGGTCGCCGACAGCTCGTCCAGGGCGGCCGCCTACGCCGCGACGCCGTCATGATCTCGGTGCTGGTGGTGGACGACAATCCCATCGTCCGGGCCGCGCTCAGCGGCTACCTGGCACTGTGCCCGGACGTATGCGTGTCGGCGCAGGCGGCCGACGGGCGGGAGGCGGTCGCGCTGGCCCGCCGGAACCGGCCCACGGTTACCCTGCTGGACCACCGCATGCCGGTGGCGGACGGGCTCTCGGTGCTGGGCGAGCTGGTCGGTCATACCCGGGTGCTGGTGCTGACCAGTGACGCCAGTCCGGATCTCATCGCCGCCACGCTGCGCGGCGGAGCGTGCGGTTACCTCGTCCACGGCGCGTTCGACCCGCCGGAGCTGCACCGGGCGGTCGCCTCGGTCGCGGCGGGGCACGGTTGGCTCTCCCCGGTCGCGGCGGCCGTCGCGGCCGCCACCGTACGGGAGCAGGCCGAGCAGGAGCGGGTCCGCCGCGACCTCGCCGAGCGGCGGCTGCTGGCCAGGTCCCGGTTCGGCCTGACCCGGCGGGAGCAGGAGGTGCTGGCGCAGCTGGCCCAGGGTCTGTCCAATGCCGCCATCGGCCACCGGCTGCTGCTGACCGAGAAGACGGTCAAGAACCACGTGCAGCACATCTTCACCAAGCTGGGCGTACGCCGCCGCACCGAGGCGGTCGCCGTGTGGACCGGGCAGCGGTAGCGGCGTGCCCCTCCTGTCCTCGCGGCTGCTGGGCTGGTCTGCCCTGGTCGTGGCGGTCGGCGCCACGATCGTCGTGGTGCCGCCGCTGCTCATGCCGCAGCCCGGCGCGGTGCCCGCGGCACGGCCGTCCGCCGCGGCGCCGTCCGGGCGGCCGTCGCCGGCACCCGGGCCGCCGACCCGATCGCCGTCGGCCCGGCCGGTCGCGTCGGCGACCAGCCGGTTCCGGCCGATCACCGTGCACGCCGCCGATCCGGCCAACCTCCGCGCGGGTGCCCGGGTGATCGACTGCCCCAGCTGCGTGGACGGCAGCCGGGTCGGTTACATCGGCGGCCCGAACACCCTCGCCGTCCGGGTCGCGGGAGTGCCGCAGGCGGGTGTGCGGACCCTGACCATCGTGTACGAGACCGAGCAGCCGCGTACCCTCAAGGTCGCTGTCGACGACGGGCCGGTGCGGGTGTTGACGCTGGCCGGGGCCCGCAGCTGGCTGATCCCGGCGCGGGTGTCGGTGCGGCTGCGGCTGCCTCGGGGCGCGTGCTGGATCCGGTTCTTCAACGACGCCGGGTCGGCCCCCGACATCAACACGATCACGATCAGTTGACGCCGGGCGGCCGCGTCCGGGCGGGCACCGGCCCGCCCGGACGCGTGCTCAGAACTGCCCGGCGGTGTTGCACTTGGCCGACTGGACGATGCAGTTCTTCACCCGGTGCCCCTGCGCTTCGTCGTCCCAGGCGTTGAAGAAGTCGCCGTGCATGGACGAGGCCATCCCCGATGCCAGGGTGAACCCGTCCGCGCTGCCCGCGGTGGGGTACGCGATGACGAACGAGAGCGACGGGATCGCGACGGGGAAAGCGCTCGGGCAGGTCCCGTTCGGCGTGTACGCCACGTGCGACCTGTGGTCGGGGCTGTCCAGGTGCGTGCCGTCCCAGCAGTCCGGGAACACGAGCTGGAACATCAGCGTCCCGCCCGGCGAGCAGACCGGCCAGTTCCCGTCGGCGCTGCGCCCGATCGCGCCGCCGGTGGTCCCGCCCACGCAGTAGAACTGGTTCACCGACCCGGCCGGGGTGGGCGCCTGCAGACGGGCGTCGCCCGCGATCATCTCGAAGCCCCGCGGGAAGGGCACCGTCTGGCCGGGATCGGCCAGCCGCGAGCCGTAGTAGACCACGATGCCCTTCGGTTCCACCGCCGTACCGCGCTCGTACAGGGTCGGCACCCAGTACGCCGAGAGGTCGGCGGGGGCCGGGGCGCAGGTCGTGGCGGTGTTCGCGCGCAGGCTGTCCACGGTGGAGTTCGCATTGGCGCCGCGGTTGCCGAAGAACGTGTGCATGTGCGAGGCGCCGGGCAGCCGGGGGAAGACGATCGGGTCGTCCTTGAGCGAGTGGCTGTACGTGCACGTCGCGTTGAACTCCGGCACCCGTACGGCGTCGGGCGGCGCGGGGGCCATGGCCATCGCCCGGAAGGCGGCCAGCTGCGCGCCCCACTTCACCGGGTCGACGTTCACCCAGCCGCTGGCCGGGCCGCCGGCGTTGAACGACAGCCAGTTGAGGTTGACGAAGTCGGCGCCGCTGCCGGCGTTGGCCATCACGGCGTAGACCGACTGCGTACCGACCGGGTGGCTGGTGAGGCTCACCGTCTTGGTGGTCCACGTCTGCCAGCCGCCGGTGGCCGTGATGGTGAACTGCGCCAGCACCGGCCCGGTCAGGGACCCGGTGCGCAGCTCGACCGTCCCCGGGCCGCCGGTGGCGGAGGCGACGCGGACGGAGACGTTCATCGCGCCGGAGGCGCCCAGGTCCACCCCGTCGTAGCGCAGCCAGTCCCCGCGGGACAGGTAGCCGACGTCGGAGCCGCCGCCGGTGTCCACGGTCGCCTCGACGACGCCGCCAGACTGGGCCGAGTACGCCTCGGCCTGCACCACCAGCTCGGCGGCGCTCGCCGCCGGGGTCAGCGCCACCAGGGCCGCGGCCAGCACCAGCCCCGCGCCGCCGGCGCCGAGGCAGAGCGTCCGCACCGGCCGTCTCATCCAGTCTCTTGTCATGCGCGACCTCCTACGTTCCGCGAGAGAGCGAGGTCTCTCAACGTAGTGACGGTCGCGATCGGAGACATGAGGCGAAGTCCTCAGCGGACGCCGCCGGAGATGCCCATTTTCTGGGCACCCGGCCGGTGCTCAGGCCGACTGCCGCCAGACGACGGGCGAGGGCAGCAGGACGCTGGGCGGCACGTCCTCGTGGCCGAGGATCTGCCGGTGCACCAGTTCGGCCGCGTTGCGGCCGATCTCGCGCGCGGGCTGGTGCACGGTCGACAGCGGCGGCTGGGTGCGGGCAGCCCATGAGCTGTCGTCGAAGCCCACCACCCCGACGTCGGCCGGGACCTCGCGGCCGGTCTCGCGCAGCACCTGCATCGCCCCGGCGGCGACCGCGTCGCAGGCGGCGAACACCCCGTCGATGCCGGGCTCGCGCGCGAGCAGCTCCCGCATGCCGGTGACGCCGCCGGCGTAGTCGTAGAGCGGCACCTCGGCCACCAGCGAGGCGTCGAAGAGGTCGCCGAGGGCCTCCCGGAACCCGGTGAGGCGGTCGGTGCCGGAGTCGCGGTTGAGCGCGGACGCGATCATGCCGACGCGGCGGCGGCCGGTCGCCACCAGGCGCCGGGTGACCTCCCGGGCGGAGCCGACGTTGTCGATGCCCACGAACGGGATGGCGTTGTTCAGGTCGGGTGGGTGCCCCACGAACACCGCGGGCAGGCCGATCTGCCCGATGAGCCTGGTGATCGGGTCGTAGGCGCGCGCGGAGACGATGATCGCGCCGTCGACGAAGCCGCCGCTGAGGTAGCGGGCGACCCGTTCGGTGTCGCGGTCGGAGTCGATCACCAGGCTGACCATCTGGTATCCGGCCAGCGACAGCGCGGCGTTGGCGCCCAGCATGATGGCCCCGATGTTGGGGTCCTCCAGCAGCACGGTGTGCGGCTCCAGGGCCAGGAAGCCCACGGCCTCGGACCGGCGGCGCTTGAGGTTGCGCGCCGCGGTGTTGGGCACGTAGCCGACCTCGGCGATGGCCGACTCGATCGCGGCGCGGGCCTCGGGTGAGACGTAACCGCCGTTGAGCACGCGGTTCACCGTGCCGCGAGACACGCCCGCCGCGGCGGCGATGTCCTTCACGGTGGATCGCCGGGGCGCACCGGATGTGGTCACGTCGTCACTGTAAACGAAGCCACTTGACGTCGCTCAGGGCCCGTGGCTAGCGTGTGTGCTCGTTCACACATTCTTCATCCGTACCGTTTCACGGTTGGATGTGTGCTCGTGCACACACGCTCCACCTGGGCAAACGCCCACAGCACAGAGGGAAGGTCCATGCCGAACCAGCCACGCGGCCACACTCACCCCGCGCTCGCGTCCCCCGGCATCGTCCTGGGCTGCGACTACAACTTCGAACAGTGGCCCGCGAGCGTGTGGGACCAGGACATGGCCCTGATGCGCGCCGCCGGCATCGACCTCGTGGCGATCAACATCTTCGGCTGGTCCGCCATCGAGCCGCAGCCCGGCCGGTACGACTTCGCCGCCCTCGACCAGATCATGGACCTGCTGCACGCCAACGGCGTCCGCGTCAACCTCGGCACCGGCACCGCCTCTCCCCCGCCGTGGCTGACCCACCAGCACCCCGAGGTGCTGCCCGTGACGGCCGACGGCACCACCCGCTTCCCCGGCGGCAGGCAGGCCTGGTGCCCGAGCTCACCGGTGTTCCGGCAGCACGCCCTCGCCCTGGTCGAGCAGGTCGCACGGCGCTACGGCAACCACCCGGCCCTGGCCATGTGGCACGTGTCCAACGAGCTCGGCTGCCACAACGCCCTGTGCTACGACGACACCAGCGCCCAGGCGTTCCGGACCTGGCTCGCCGACCGCTACGGCGACCTCGACACCCTCAACCAGGCCTGGGGCACCGCGTTCTGGAGCCAGCGCTACGGCGACTGGGCCGAGATCCAGCCGCCCCGGCTCGCGCTGTCGGCGCGCAACCCCGCCCAGCTGCTCGACTTCCAGCGCTTCAGCTCCGACGCCCTGCTCGACTGCTACCTGGCCGAGGAGCAGGTGCTGCGCCGGCACTCCAGCGCACCCGTGACCACCAACTTCATGGTCACCGCCCACATCCGCAACCTGGACTACTGGAAGTGGGCCCCGGCGATGGACCTCATCGCCAACGACCACTACCTCGACCACCGGCTGGCCGACCCCGTCGCCGAGCTGTCGTTCGCCGCCGACCTGACCCGGGGCCTGGCCGGCGGGCGCCCCTGGATGCTCATGGAGCAGGCCGTCGGCGCGGTCAACTGGCAGCCGTACAACCTGCCCAAAGCACCCGGCCAGCTGCTTCGCAACTCGCTGACCCATGTCGCGCGCGGCGCCGACTCGCTCTGCTTCTTCCAGTGGCGGGCCTCCGCGCAGGGCACCGAGAAGTTCCACTCCGCGATCGTGCCCCACGCGGGGACCGAGACCACCGCCTGGCGCGAGGTCCTCGAACTGTCGTCGACCCTCGACCGGCTCGCGGAGATCACCGGCAGCACCGTCGAGGCCGACACCGCGCTGCTGTTCGACTGGGAGTCCTGGTGGGCCACCGACACCGAGGCGCGACCGTCGCAGGGCGTGCGCTACCTCGACCAGGTCCACGCCGCCTACCGCGCGCTGCGCGAACTCGGCGTCACCACCGACATCGTCGCGCCCTCGGCGGACCTGAGCCGCTACCGCGCCGTGATCGTGCCCTGCCTGCACCTGGTCCGCGACACCGACGCGGCCGCCCTGTCCGACTACGTCCGAGCCGGCGGCCACGCCGTGGTCACCTTCTACAGCGGGATCGTCGACGAGCACGACCGGGTCCGGCTCGGCGGCTACCCGGGCGCGTTCCGCGACCTGCTCGGCGTGACGGTCGAGGAGTTCGTGCCGCTGCTGCCGGGCGACGAGACCACCCTCGCCAGCGGCGCCCGCGCGGGCACCTGGACCGAGCTGCTGCGCACCACCGGCGCCGAGACCATCGACAGCTACGCCGACGGGCCGCTGCCCGGCGTGCCCGCGGTCACCCGCAACCGCCACGGCTCCGGGCAGGCCTGGTACGTCGCGACCGCGCTCGACCCGGCGGACCTGCGTGACGTGCTGCGCCGCGCGCTGCGCGAAGCGGGCGCCACCGCCGCCGGGCCCGAGAGCGACGGCACGGTCGAGGTCGTGCGCCGCCGCGGCGGGCAGCACCGCTACACCTTCGTGGTCAACCACGGCGCGAAGGAGATCGAACACCACCTCACCGGCCACGAGCTGATCACCGGCGAGCACGTCGGCACCGTGCTGCGCGTGCCCGCCGGCGCGGTGCGCGTGGTCAGACAGGAGCAGTCCCGATGACGCAGCTCGCCACCACCACCGAGCCCCTGGCGCAGGACCGGCCGCCCGCGCGTACCCCGGCCCGGCGCGGGCGCATCCGGTACGCCCGCGCCGCCGCCGTGTTCGTCGGCCCGTTCGCCGTCCTGTTCCTGCTGTTCTACCTCGTCCCGATCGTCTACGCGGTGGTGCAGTCGCTGTACACCGTGCAGCGCACCGGCACCTACGGCCCCGCCCAGGAGGTCTTCGGCGGCCTCACCCAGTACCGGCTGGTGTTCAGCGACGGGCCGTTCTGGCGGTCGGTCGGCCGCATGCTGGCCTTCGGCGCGATCCAGGTGCCGGTCATGCTCGGCCTCGCCCTGGCCCTGGCGCTGCTCCTCGACTCGGGCCTGGTGACCGGCCGCCGCTTCTTCCGGCTGGCCTTCTTCGTGCCCTACGCCGTGCCCGGCGTCGTCGCCGCCATCATGTGGGGCTTTCTCTACTCGCCCAACCTGTCGCCGCTCAAGCCGATCACCAGCACGTTCGACCTGCTGTCGGCCGACACCGTGCTGTGGTCCATCGCCAACGTCGTCACCTGGGTCTACGTCGGCTACAACATGCTGATCATCTACTCGGCCCTGATGTCGATCCCCACCGAGATGTACGAGGCCGCCCGGCTCGACGGTGCGGGCCGC
Organism: Catellatospora sp. KI3; assembly: GCF_029948125.1. Taxonomy (GTDB): domain Bacteria; phylum Actinomycetota; class Actinomycetes; order Mycobacteriales; family Micromonosporaceae; genus Catellatospora. The sequence goes on along the minus strand of NZ_JASAMB010000026.1, from coordinate 38,898 downwards.
CTGCGCATCGCCTGGTCCATCAAGATCCCGATGGTCCGCCCGGCGATCGTGCTCACCGCTGTCTTCTCCATCATCGGCACCCTGCAGCTGCTGTCCGAACCCCAGGTCTTCCGCAGCTTCAGCTCCGCCGTGTCGAGCACCTACACGCCCAACCTCACGGTGCTGTCGCTGTCGTCGATCCCGAACTTCCACCTGGCGGCCGCGTTCTCCGTGGTGCTGGCGCTGACGACCTTCGTCCTCTCCTTCGCCTTCCTCAAGACCGCACAGCGCAGGAGCAACCCGTGACCACTGCCCCGACCGCGATCGTCACCCCCGCCGAGACCCGGCCGCGCGAACGCGGCAGCGTCCTGCCCCGCTCGGCGGCCATGCTCATCATGGGCGTCTGCACCGTCTACTTCCTGCTGCCGCTGTGGTGGCTGCTCGTCGGCGCGACCAAGAGCCGCGAGCAGTTCACCGGCACCGACTCGCTCTGGTTCGCCGACTTCCGGCTGCTGGACAACCTCGGCGAGCTGATGAGCTACCGCGACGGGCTGTTCCTGCGCTGGACGCTCAACAGCCTCGCCTACACCGCGGGCGCCGCGCTGCTGGGCACGCTGCTGGCAGCCATGTGCGGGTACGCGCTGGCCAAGTACCGCTTCCCCGGCCGTGAGCTCATCTTCAACGTGGTGCTCAGCGGGGTGCTGGTCCCGGCGACCGCGCTGGCGCTGCCGCTGTTCCTCATCTTCAGCCAGGTCCACGCGACCAACACCTTCTGGGCGGTCTTCCTGCCCAGCCTGGTCAACCCGTTCGGGGTGTACCTGGCCAGGGTCTACGCCGCCGCGGGCGTCCCCGACGGGCTGCTGGAGGCCTCCCGCATCGACGGCGCCGGCGAGGTCCGCACCTTCTTCACCATCTCCGCCCGGCTGATGGCCCCGGCACTCGTGACGATCTTCCTGTTCCACTTCGTGGCCGTCTGGAACAACTTCCTGCTGCCGCTGATCATGCTCAGCGACGAGCGGCTCTTCCCGGTCACCCTCGGCCTCTACACCTGGAACACGCAGATCGCCCAGGTCCCCGAGCTGCGCGGCATGGTCATCGTCGGCTCGCTGATCTCCATCACACCCCTCGCCGTCGCCTTCCTGCTGCTCCAGCGCTTCTGGCGCACCGGAATCAGCACCGGCGCGGTCAAGTGACCACCCGTTCCACCTCACCAACCCCTCGAAAGGATGTCCTGATGAGCGCGTTCCTGCGCACCATAGGCGTGCTGCTGACCTCAGCGGTCGCCCTCACCGCCTGCTCCACCACCGACACCCCCGCCCAGAACCCGGCGTCGGCGTGCGCGCCGTCCGGCGGCGGACCGGTCACCCTGACCTTCACCTCCTGGATCCCCGGCATCGAGGAGGTCGTCCAGGCCTGGAACGCCAAGAACCCCGACATCCAGGTGAAGGTGCAGACCGGCCCGAACGGCAACGGCGGCACGTACCAGAACTTCTTTAACCAGCTCAAGGCGGGCAACGCCCCCGACCTCGGCCAGATCGAGTACGACGCCCTGCCCGGGTTCCGCGTGCAGGACGGCCTGTTCGACCTGGGCGCCTGCGACATCGTCGCCAAGGCCAAGGACCAGTTCGTGCCCTGGACCTGGGACCAGGTCAGCCTCGGCGACGCCGGCTCCGCGTACGGCGTGCCGCAGGACACCGGACCCATGGCGCTGTTCTACCGCGCCGACCTGTTCGACAAGGCCGGCATCGCCGTGCCGGCCACCTGGCAGGAGTACGCGGCCGCGGCGGAGAAGGTCAAGGCGGCCGGCGGCTACATCACCAACTTCTCGCAGAGCGACATCAACCAGTTCGCCGGGCTCGCCTGGCAGGCCGGCGGCCACTGGTTCGGCAACGACGGGCAGAAGTGGACGGTCAGCCTCGCCGACCCGGGCACCACGAAGGTCGCGCAGTACTGGCAGGACCTGATCGACCGCAAGCTGGTGTCGTCGGTGCCGCCGTGGACCACCGAGTGGGACAACGCCTACAACACCGACCAGGCCTGGACCTGGGTCTCCGCGGTCTGGGGCGCCAACTCGATCGCCAGCGGCGCGCCCAAGACCGCGGGCAAGTGGCGCGTCGCCCCGATGCCGCAGTGGGACGGCGCGCAGGCCAGCGCGGGCAACTGGGGCGGCTCGTCCACGGCGGTGTTCAAGACCTCCAAGCACCCGTACGAGGCCGCCAAGTTCGCCCTCTGGCTGAACTCCAGTGACGAGGCGCTCACCCTGCTCAACCAGAAGGCCAACCTGTACCCCGCCACCAAGGCGGGCGCGAACCTGCCCGCCCTGGCCGACGGTGTCGCCTTCTACGGCGACCAGAAGATCTACGAGGTGTTCGCCAAGGCCTCCACGCAGGTCCCGTCCGGGTTCACCTGGGGACCGAGCATGACGGCCACCTACGCCAACGCCTCCGACGGCTTCAAGGCCGCCGTCTCCGGCAAGGGCACCCTGCTCGACGCGCTCACCGCCGCGCAGGCGTACACGATCCAGACCCTGAAGAACCAGGCGATCCCGGTCGCCTAGCCACCCTCCAGCGTCATCCGTCCGCGGGTCGGGGCTCCAGTGCCCCGGCCCGCGGACGGCGTTCGTCTGATGCCGGCCGGGCCGTCGGCGATGATGTCGGGGTGGAGTATGTGTCCAGGGTGCCCGGTCCGCCGCTGGACGGGCTGATCGACGACCTCTACTACCTGGAAGGCGCCCCGCCGTACTCCCGGTTGATGCTGCCGGCGGCGCCCGCGCCGTTGCTCATCGTCAACCTCGGGGCGCCGTTCCTCATCCGTGCGGGCACCGACGTAGCAGCCGTGGAGTACGCCGACGGCTGCGCGGTCACCACGCCCACGCGGGCGTGGGAGTTCGGCTACCCGACCCCGACCCGGTCCGTGGGCGCCCACTTCAGGCCGTGGGGCCTGGCACCGCTCCTGCCGATGCCCGCGGCCGAGTTGTGCGACCGGCCTGCGACAGTGGAGCAGATCTGGGGCCAGCCCGCTGTCGCTGCGCTGCGACACCGACTGACCCTGGCGGACACACCTCACGAAATGCTGATGTTGCTCGAAGAGGAACTGGTGCGACGGCTGCGGGTGATCGACGGTCTCGACCTGGTCCGCCAGATGAGCAGCGCCATCGCGGCGACCGGCGGGGCGGTGCCGATCAGCGACATCGGTGTGGCGGCCCGCGCCAGCAGCACGTACCTGGCGAAGCGGTTCAAGGCCGTAATCGGTGTCACGCCGAAGCGGCTGGCTCGCAGCTACCGCTTCAGCTCCGCCGTGCTGGCGCTCGACGTCGCCGCACCGATCGACTGGGGAGAGGTCGCCGCCGACGCGGGCTACTTCGACCAGGCCCACTTCGTGCGCGAGTTCCGGGAGTTCACCGGGCTCACGCCCACCCGGTACGCCGAAGCCCGGCGGCGGTTCCTGCGCGATCATCCCGATCACGCCCTGGACGGCTGGCCGCTCCCAGCCGATTGATTTCGTACAAGAGCCGCAGCTCACACCGCATGAGACTTGGGACTTCGAACAGAGGAGGAGTCCATGGGCAAGATCGTCCTGAACGCGTCGGTCTCGGTAGACGGTTTCATCGCGGCTGAGAACGACGATCCCGGTCCGCTCTTCGAGTGGCTGGTCAGCGGTGACGTGCCACTGGACGGCAGTGGCGTGCTGAAGGTGTCGCAGGCTTCGTTCGACTACGTCCGGCCGTACTGGGACGAGGTCGGGGTGACCATCGCCGGCCGTCACGCCTTCGACATCACCGACGGCTGGGATGGGACGCCTCCGAGTGGGATCGACCATGTGGTCGTGGTGAGCCATCGTGGTGCGCCCGAGGGCTGGGACCTCCAGGCGCCGTTTCACTTCGTCGACGGCATCGAGGCGGCCGTGGCCAAGGCGCGGGAGCTTGCCGGTGACCGCACGGTCGAGGTCACCGCCGGCGACGTCGGCGGCCAGGCGCTCGCCGCAGGCTGGGTCGACGAGGTACGCATGGACGTCGCACCCGTCGTGCTCGGGTCCGGCAAGCGCTACTTCGGCTCCGTCGACGCGCAGCACCTGCTCGACGGCCCAGACGTCGTCGTTCAGGGCGAACGGGTGCTTCACCTGCGCTATCGGGTGCGCCGTTGACCGGGATCGTACGGACATGAACGGGGCGCGCTGACAGCAGGCGGCGAACGTGAGCCGCCGCGGGCCGGAGACGGCCCGCGGCGGCGCAGCGGTGGTGCGGTTCAGCCCTGCACGCTGGTGGTGATGCCGGGGCTGCCGGTGAGGTACCAGGGGTCCAGGCCCCACTTGCCGTCGTTGTTGCTGTTGTAGTTGATGAACCGGTCGATGGTCCGATCTCCGGGTCGGCTAACACCACCATCTTGCGCATGGGAGCCAGCGTCGGGTCACGGTCTGTACGGATTCTTCAAAGGTTCTGCAAGAGGCTCTGTAGCTCCAGCTCGTGCCCGGCCCGTACCTGCAGCTCGTGCTCGAGTCCGTGGAGCCGGGCGAGCACGGGGTCGTCGCGGTCGAGGACGGCGCCGGCGAGCCCGATCACGGAGTCGTCCCGGTGCGGGGTGGACCAGTCGAACAGCTGCCCGAGCAGTTCGGCGCAGGTTTCGGCGGGGTCCGGTGCCGCGCTCACGCCGAGCCAGGGGCGGCTGGTCCAGTGCTCCAGCAGCGCGGTGAACGTCCGCAGGCCGTGCTCCTTGTCCCGCGCGCCGGCGTCCGAGGCGAGCCGGGCGGTCAGGTCGGCGTACAGCTCGGACATGGTCAGGCCCAGCACGCGGGCGCCCGCGTAGGCCCAGCGGTCGGACCCGGTGCCGCCGCCGTACGCCTCCCACCACGGGTCCCACAGCAGCCGGGTGAACTCCGCCCGAGCACGCCGGCCGTGCAGCGCGATCCCGAGGATCAGTCCGCCGTTGCAGTCGGTCGAGGCCGCCCCGTCGCCCCACGCGACCAGCCGGTCCAGCCAGGACGGATCACCCGTCTTGGTCGCCAGCACGGGCAGGAACTCCGGGAAGAGGTGGGCGCCGCAGTGCCGCTCCAGCGCCTGGGCGATCTCGGTGCGCAGGCCGTGGCAGGGCAGGTGGAGCAGCCCGAACGCCGCGTTGGTCGCCTCGTCGTACGTACCTTCGAGGTGCCCCCACAGCACCGGCTCGGCGGGCTCGTAGCCCAGCAGGCCGAGCGCGTGCAGCACCTCCGGCGGCGCCTCCGCGCGCAGTCGCCCCGCCGCCAGGCACGCCCCCGCCAGCCGCTCGGCCGTCGCCCGGTCGCCATGCTGGGCGAGCACGGGCACCAGCCGCCGACGTGCCTCCGGATCGTCCAGGAACGTCCCCAGCAGCGCCTGCGCGTCCGATCGGGAGCCGCGGCGCACGATGACCTCGACGACCGTCGACTCCCACCGCCACGGCAGGGCGCCCGAGGCGCCGGCACACCGGTCCAGCAGTTCCCGCGTCGCCCGCAACACCGCCACGATCACGCCTCTCGTCGACGGCATCAGGTTACCGAGCACGTCCGCGCCGCGGGGTGCCACCGCCGCCCGGCGGGTGCGGCATGCCCGGCCGAGGACGTCTATCCTGGCTCGCGGCGCGGGGGCGCCGACCCTCCGGCGCCATGCCGTCCCCCGCGACACCGACCACGGGGAGCAGACATGAAATGGCAGTCGGGCGCGCTCGGCACGACCCTGGCGGCGGCCCTCGCCGTCTCGCTGGCCGCCTGCGGCGGCCAGTCGCCCGCGGCGGACCCGGTGGCGCAGCCCTCGCTGTCCACCCTCTCGGGTACGCCGCAGCAGCTCGCCGGCGGCTGGCAGGTCGTCGCGGCCACGGGCACGGTGCTCGACCGGGCGCAGAGCCGGTACGTCCCGCTGGAACTGCCCGGGGGCGCCCAGCTCGACCCGACCGGGCGGCGCTACGCCGTCGAGGACGACACCGGCGTGACCATCGTGGAGATCGCGGCAGGCGCGCAGATGCTCGTCGACGACGAGGGCCCCGACCTGCAGCTGTGGCTGGACAGCGGCATGCGCTGGTCCCCGGACGGCACCCGCCTGGTCGGCATGGTCAGCCGCAAGGAGCCGTTCGCCGTCGGCTTCGCGGTGATCGACGCGAAGACCGCGAAGCGCACCGAGCACTGGTTCGACCACGGCACCTACGACTGCAGCTTCTGCGCCCTCACGTTCACCCGGGACGGCCGGGAGGTCGCCCTGTCGATCACCGACCGGTCCGCGGGCGAGGCGCACGATTACACGCGGGCCGTGCAGCTGTTCGACGCGGAGACCGGCGCACCGACCCGTACCGTGCCGGCGCGGGTCTTCCCCGGCGGCCCGTTCGCCTGGTCGCCCGACGGGACCCGGCTGGTGGGCCGCCGCGAGATCACCGTCTCGGGGTACGAGCTGGTCGACACCGCCACCGGCACGGCCGTGCCGTTCCCGGGGGCCGCGGTGTGGGCCACCGACGACCTGCTGCTGTCCGGCACCGGCGACGCGGTCGAGACGCTGCGCCCCGACGGCGGCGTCGTCGCGCGGGCCGTGCTCGCCGGCCCGCTGCACGGCCAGGTCGTCCTCGGCCCGCCCGCGTCCTGAGACCGCGCCTCCTGATCGGCGCGGGTGCCGTCGTGCACCCGGCGCGGTCCGCCGGGTGCACGACGGCCGGGCTCAGCCGGTGACGCGGAACGTGGCGTCGGCCCGTTCGGCGGCGGTGCTGACCGGGTCGAGCCGCAGCAGGTAGTTGTAGTGCCGGACGTAGCGGCTGGTGAAGTTGTACGACTGGAACGACGCCGCCGAGGCGTCGGCCAGCCCGGCGACCCGCCGGAACGTCGCGTCCGCCGCGAACTGGGTCGAGCCGTCGTTGCGGGCCAGCACGAAGTCGTAGTTGTAGTGCCGCAGGTAGTAGCCCGGGAAGTTGACCGACTCGAACGACACGTACCCGCTGGCGGGGTTGGCCAGCCCCGGCGCGATCCGCCACTGCGAGTCGGCGAGCGGGCTGACGTTCGGGTCGATGCGCACGTCGTTGCTGACGTGGCGGACGTAGCGGTCGGTGAAGTTGTACGACTGCAGCCGGTTGACCGGGATCGTGGGCGTCCCGACGCCGCTGCTGGTCTGGGTGACCCGCACGATCGTGCCGTCGGCGTTGTAGGTCAGGTAGTCCATGGCCAGCGAGCGCTTGTAGTTGCCGCCGCCGGTGCGGGCGCTGCGGTGGTAGGCGATGTACCACTGGCCGTTGTACGAGGTGATCGAGTGGTGGTTGGTGTTGACGTTGACGGCGTCGAGGATGACGCCCCGGTACGTGAACGGGCCCAGCGGGCTGCTCGCGGTGGCGTAGGCGATCTGGCCCGGCCAGCCGGTGGAGTAGGAGTAGTAGTAGAGCCCGTTGCGCTTGTGCATGAACCCGGCCTCGGCGAAGCCGGTGCCGCCGGTGATCGTGATGCTCTGCACGGCACCGCTGGTGGAGATCATGTCGGCGTTGAGGCGGACCACCTTGGGCGCGCGGGCGCCGCCGAAGTACAGGTAGGCCTGGCCGTCGTCGTCGACGAACGCGGCCGGGTCGATGGGCTCGTCCCCGGTGTTGGCGTCGCGGCCGCGCTCGATCAGCGGGTTGCCGCGCGGGTCGGTGAACCCGCCGGTGGGTGACGTGCTGCGGGCCACGCCGATCTTGGTGCGGTCGACGGGCAGGTAGAGGTAGTAGTAGCCGTTGCGCTGGGCGGCCGAGGGCGCCCAGGCGTACTGGGTGGCCCAGCTGAACCCGGTGACCGAGAACGGCGCGCCGTGGTCGGTCCAGGTGGTCAGATCGCTGGACGAGTACGCCCGCCACGCGTTGGAGTCCCAGTAGGTGCCGCTGTTGCTCTCGTCGTCGGTGGCGTAGATGTACATGCGGTTGTTGAACACGTGCGCGGACGGGTCGGCCGCGAACCGGGTGACGATCGGGTTGGCCGCCTGGGCGGGGGCGGGCACGGCGAGCACGGCCGCCGCGGCCGCCAGGCAGGCGGCCAGCAGCTGGGACGCGGCGCGCCGCAGCGCCGTACGCGAGGGTGGTCTTCTGCGCATCGGGTCATCTCCTGTGGGGGTCAGGCGGTGAGTCGGAAGGTGGCGTCGGCGCGTTCGGTGGCGGTGCTTACCGGGTCCAGCCGCAGCAGGTAGTTGTAGTGCCGCAGGTACCGGGTCGGGGCGCTGTAGCCCTGGTAGGAGACAGCCGAGGCGTCGGCCAGCCCGGCGACCTGCCGGAAGGTCGCGTCGGCGGCGAACTGGGCCGTGCCGTCGTTGCGGACCAGCGCGAAGTCGTAGTTCGACTGGCGCAGGTAGTAGCCGGGGAAGTTCACCGACTCGAACGACACGTACCCGCCGGCGGTGTTCGCCAGGCCGGGCACGATGCGCCACTGCGAGTCGGCCAGCGGGCTGACGTTGGCGTCGATCCGGGCGTCGTAGTTGGCGTGCCGCACGTACCGGGTGTTGAAGTTGTACGACTGCAGCCGCATCGCGACGGCCGGTCCGGCGGGTTCACCGGCGGGCGGGGCGAGAATCGTGCTGGTGGCGACGGGCACGCCGAGGTTCGGGGTGCCGTCCGCGTTCCAGGTGATCTTCTGGATGCGGGTGGTGCGGGTCGATCCGCAGCCGTCCCCGGCCGAGCTGTTCGCGTGGTAGACGATCCAGTCCTCGGTGCCGTCGGGTGACTTGAAGAATCCGTGGTGGGCGGGCCCGTAGACCCCGGCGGCGTCGTTGCGCTGGAAGATCGGGATGGCCTTCTTGGTCCAGGAACCCGCCGACAGCACGTTGCCGCCGGTGTACTCCAGCTGGCCGATCTTGTAGTCGGGCCCCTGGCAGGCGCTGGCGGAGTAGGTGATGAAGGTGCGGCCGCCGCGCTGGATCGCGACGGGCCCCTCGTTCATCGGAGTGCCCTGGCGCTCCCAGTCGTAGGTCGGGGCGGAGATCGCGGTGCGTGCCCCGGTGACGGTCCACGGGTTGGCCAGCGCGACGAGGTAGATGTGCGGGTCGCTGTCGCGCCACAGCACGGTCGGCACGCCGGACCAGGTGAAGTACAGCTGGCCGTTGATGGTCGCGACGCTGCCGTCGATACCCCACCAGTTGTTCGAACCGAAGATCATCCCCTTGTACGTGTACGGCCCGAGCGGATCCAGGCCCGCGCTCTCCAGCACGTGCACCCGCTGCGTCTCGATGTCACCGTTGCCGGCCGAGTAGTAGATGTACCACCGCTGCCCGTTCGGCCCGTTGAGCAGGTGGAACTCGGGCGCCCAGATGGAGTGGTCGCGACCGGCGGCGTGCGCGCTGAACACCGCGGCAGGCGTCGCCGTCTTCAGCGCCGCGATCGTCGGGGCCTTGCGCATGGTCAGCGGCCCGCTCCACGGCGTGGTCATCAGGTAGTAGTTGCCGTTGTACCAGGTCATGTACGGGTCGGGACCGGTGCTGTTGAGCGGGTTGGTGAACGCCGGACCGGCGTGCGCGGCCGACGGTGCGACCAGCGCCACGACCGCCGAGACCAGCACAGCGGTCACCGCGGCCAGCAGGGTCCGGACGGTGCGCCGCCGCACGCCGCCCCGGCCGGACGGGATGGGAATGGCCATGGAAATCCCCTTCAGGGCGGACGGTTCAGAGCGTGGGGGTGACCGGCTGGATGGTGCCGTCGGCGTTGAACCGCATCGGGTCGATGGTGACCTCGCGGTTGGTCCCGTCCCCGGCCGGAACGGCGAAGCGGTGGTAGGCGATGTACCAGGTGTCGCCGGTGGGCGCCTTCACCACCGAGTGGTGCCCGGGGCCCTTGACGCCGAGGCTGAGGTTCTTGGCCAGGATCGTGCCGCGGTGGGTCCACGGCCCGAACGGGGTCGTGCCGGTCGCGTACTCGACGTGGTAGTTCTCCGAGCGGGTGTCGTCCACCGAGTACGACATGTAGTAGACGCCGTTGCGCTTGAACACGAACAGGGCCTCGCGGAAGTTCGGCAGGCTGAACGTGCGCACCTGCGCGCTGTCGTACGAGACCATGTCGGCGTTGAGCCGCACACCGTAGGCGTAGCCGTTGCCCCAGTAGAGGTAGGACGCTCCGTCGTCGTCGGTGAACACGTGCGGGTCGATCATCTGGCCGCTGCGGAACCCGGCCGCGACCAGCGGGCGGCCCAGCGGGTCGGTGAACGGCCCGGTGGGGCTGGTCGACGTGGCGACGCCGATGTTGGTGTCGGCGCAGAAGTAGAAGTAGTACCGGTTGTTCCGGTAGGCGATGGTCGGCGCCCAGGCGCGGCTGTCGGACCAGCTGATCTGCGGGCCGAGGTCGAGGATGGTGCCGTGGTCGGTCCAGTTCACCAGGTCGGTCGAGGAGAAGGCCTTGAACCTGGTGGAGCTCCAGCCGGCGTAGCCGTCGGTGGTCGGGTAGAGGTAGTAGCGGCCGTTGAGGTAGGCGATGTTCGGGTCGCCGTACAGGCCCTTGATCACGGGGCTGCGCCGGCCGGCCGCCCAGGGGGTGCCGACCAGGAACGAGCTGTCGGCCGTGAAGGTGCCCGGGTTGGTCGCCGAGGTGTCCAGCCACAGCTCGTAGTCGCGGTGGCGGATGAACCGGCCCGGGTAGTTGAGCGACTCCAGCCGCACCGACCCGGCGCTCGAGCCGTCCCGTACGCAGAAGGTGGCGTCGGCCAGGAACGTGGTGCTGCCGTTGTTGGCCTCCAGGCGCACCCGGTAGTCGCGGTGGCGCAGCCACATGCCGTTGGCGGCCTGGAAGGACACGCAGCCCGCGCCGCCGGCCAGTCCGGGCGTCACGGTGAAGGTGGCGTCGCTCTTGGCCGTGGCGGCGCTGGCCGAGGTGACGGCCGCGATGCCGCCGAGGTAGTTGCTGTGCCGCAGGTAGTAGCCGGGCACGTTGACCGACTGCAGGGACCGGGCCCCGGTCGGGATCTCGGCCGCCGCCGCGGGCTGCCCGACGGCGGCGGTGAGCGAGCCGGCCAGCAGCGACACGGTGAGCACCCGGGAGATCGAGTTCTTGAATCGGGACGCCGCGGATGCGCGGCGGGGCTGGTTGCGGGAACGGTGGGTCACGACGGCTCGCTTTCCGGTCAGGGTGCGCCCCGGGCGGTGGCTCCACCCGGGGCGCACCGGCTGTCAGCTGGTGATGCGGAAGGTGGCGTCGGCGCGTTCGGTGGCGGTGCTGATCGGATCGAGCCGCAGCAGGTAGTTGTAGTGCCGGATGTACCGGCTCGTGTTGCCGTACGACTGGTACGACACCGCCGAGGCGTCGGCCAGCCCGGCGACCTGCCGGAACGTCGCGTCCGCGGCGAACTGCGCCGTGCCGTCGTTGCGGACCAGCGCGAAGTCGTAGTTCGAGTGGCGCAGGTAGTAGCCGGGGAAGTTCACCGACTCGAACGACACGTAACCGCTGGCGTTCGCCAGGCCCGGCCGGATGCGCCACTGCGAGTCGGCCAGCGGGCTGACGTTGGCGTCGATCCGGGCGTCGTAGTTGGCGTGCCGCACGTACCGGGTGTTGAAGTTGTACGACTGCAGCCGGTTGGCGTTCCCCCCGAAGCGGGACTGCAGGGTGTTGTACTGGGCCTGGGTGATGCCCATGATCGAGCCGTGCCGCTTGCGGCTGGCGCCGAGGTTGTACTCGGAGGTGCCGCGCACCCGGTACGTTCCGGTGCTGGCCAGGTTGGTGGTGGTGAGCGGGAGGTAGCCCTTGCCGGCGGCGTACTGGTCCACCCACAGGCCCCACTCGTTGCGGCCGTTGAACTGGTGCAGGATCGGGCCCTCGACCTGCGCGCCGGTCAGGCCCAGGTGCGAGATGTCGCCCAGGCGCGACCAGCCGGACAGGATGGAGTTGCTGCCCTCGATGCTGATCTGGCCGTCGCCGGAGGCGCGGATGTAGCGGTAGCCGCCGGTGCTGCCCGCCACCTCGATGATCTGGGTGTCGATGATGCCCTGGCTGCCGGGCCGGTCGATGTACAGCTGGGCGGTGCTGAAGGTGCGGAAGTCACGGGTGCGGGAGTAGTAGATGCGGGCCTTGTCGACCCCGTTGAGCGGGGAGATGGTCGCCCAGTAGACGATGTAGTCGCCGCTGGCCGCGTCGTAGATCGCCTCGGGTGCCCACGCGCAGCCGGCGCCGGCGATGCCGCCCGCGACGTTGACCAGGCGCGGAGCCGACCAGTTGACCAGGTCGGCGGACTCCCAGACGACCAGGGACGTGCTGCCCGCGTGCTGGGCGGCGTCCCAGCCCTTGCCGCTGGCGATGCGCAGGTCGGTCGCGATCAGGAAGACCTTGTCGCCCGCCGGTGAGCGCACCAGGCTGGGGTCGCGTACGCCCTTCTCGCCGACGTTGGACAGCAGCACCGGCTGGGAGTAGTTCAGATCGGTCCAGTGCAGACCGTCGGTGCTGGTGGCGAAGTAGATCTGCTCGCCGGTGGCGCTCTCGCCGGTGAAGTGCGCCATGAGGTACGCGGTGTTGGGGTCGGCGGCGGCCGCGGGCTGCGCCGCCGTGGTGAGGCCGAGGGTCAGCAGCAGAGTGGTGATCATGCCGCCGAGCCCGAATCGTCGGAACCGGTGGGTCATCGTCGCTCCCGGGACGTGCAGGGACGGGTGGTGGAACGGTCTGCGGCCACGGCGAGCCGGACGCCGGGCGGGCGCCTGCGGTGTCGCGGTGGGTGGGGACGGTGCGCGGCGGGGACGCCAGGTGCACCCGTCAAGCCACAGCTGTTACCGTTAACACGCCGCGCCTCGACAGGGCCCTTACGTCCAGGGACGGATGGAGGGCATAGTTTGTCGTGCTACTGGTTCGGGCGCGGTGTTCCCGTACCACGCGGTCCGAGCGGATCCGCGTTACAGGCATGTTATCGATAACATTTCGAGTGTCAAGACCGCCGCGAGCAGGCTCGAAACCTTTCGCCCGCAGGTCAACGGGACCGCACACGGATCGAAGAATGTAAGGCGGTCGGCGAGCGCCGCCGACCGCCGGGACGCTCGGGGTTACCTGGCCGCGCTCTCGTTGATCAGGTGGCGGACGAGCTGGTACCCCGCCATGGCGACCAGCAGGCCGAGGCCCAGGGCCAGGGCGGGCAGGCCCGGGCCGAACGGCAGCTCCGTCAGGTCGTTGAGCGAGGACCGCTCCCCCAGCGTGCCGAAGCTCGCCGCGACCACCGCCGACGCCCAGAACCCGCCGGCGACGCCGCACACCAGGCAGGCGACGGCGGCCGTCTTCGAGCGGCCGGTCCAGAAGGCGGCCAGGAACGCGGCCCCCAGCAGTGCGATCGCGCCCAGGGTCCAGCCGCCGCCACCGCTGAGATCGGCGTACTGCCAGCCCGAGTACGACCAGAGGTAGCCGTCCTGCTTCCTGAACCAGGGCAGCAGGTAGCCGGCCAGCGCCAGGGCCGCGCCCAGGATGACCGCGAGGTGCGCGTCTCCGCCGGCCGCGGCTCCCGGGCCGGGCGCGGCGACGCTGTCCGAAGTGGAGGATCCGTCATGGCTCATGACTCCATCGCACCACGGCCGAGCCGGCCTTTCCAATCGCGCACCATTGATCGACATCCTTCGGTATTGACGAGTGCGAATCGCGGACCATAGGGTGCGCGTTAATTGAAAGGCTTCTTAACTGAAGGAGGAGTATGAAGCTCAGGAAGGCGGCCGCCCACGCGGCCCTGGGCCTGCTGGTCGCCACCGGCACCGTGGCCGCGACCGGTTCGGCCGCGTCCGCCGCGCCGACGGGCTGCACGGTCACCTACGGCGCCAACTGGGCGCAGAGCATCTGCACCGGCGGCACCGGTGAGCACCAGGTCAACATGCTGCAGCAGCACTTCATGCCGGGCGTCGGCTACATCGCGTGCCCCGGCAACTGGGCCCCCGTGGGCCAGGTCTCCTATGCTTCGTGCGCGTCCCACACCATCGTCAACGTGTGGGTCAGCACCCGCGGGTGACACAGCACGTCCGGCCGCGCCCCGGACCTCCGGTGCGCGGCTGGACGGTGCGGCGGCAGGCCGCTCAGGTCTGGCGCAGCACGGCCACCCCCCGGGGCTCCAGCGTCACCGCGCCGTCGGGGCCACGACTGCCGACCAGTGGTTCGCCGGGCACCCCCGCGACGGTGACCGGCTGCTCGGAACGGTTGATCAGGAACGCGAAGCGGGCTCCTTCCTGGCGGCGTACCGCCGACTCCACCTTGCCCCGGACGGCCGGCGGCAGGTCGCTCTCCAGCTCCGCCGCGGCGGCCAGGCCGCCCAGCACCGCGGTCAGGCCCGCGGCCCCCAGCCTGGTCGACACGTACGCCGCCGACCCGCCGCCGACCGCGCGGCGGGTGATGGCCGGGTGCCCGGCCTGCTCGCCGTCGGCGTAGCGCGCCAGCACGGCCGCGTCCTGGTCGGTCACCCGCACCCGCTCGGACCACAGCACCGCGCGCAGTCCGTTGTCGAGGGTGACAGTCTCGGTGTCCAGCAGCGGGGCGAACTCCTCCACCCGGATGCCGAGCAGGTCCCGCAGCGCGCCCGGGTGGCCGCCCAGCCAGACGTGGTCGCGCTCGTCGACGATGCCGGAGAAGTACGTCGTGACGAGGTGGCCGCCGGACTCGACGTACCCCTGCAGCGTCTTGGCCACCGGCTCGCTGACCACGTGCAGGATCGGGGCGACGACCAGCCGGTAGCCGTCGAGCGGCGTGCCGAGCGGGACCACGTCGGCCCGGATGCCGAGGTTCAGGAACGCGGTGTACCAGTCCAGCGCCTCCTGGCGGTAGCGCAGGCGGTCGGTCGGGTGGGAGTCGGCCTCGGCGGCCCACCACGAGTCCCAGTGGAAGAGGACGGCGGCGGGCGCCGGTTCACGGGTCGCACCCGCGACCGGGGCCAGCTCCCGCAGCGTCGCCCCGAGGCGGGCCACCGAGCGGAACACGTCGCTGTCGGCACCGGCGTGCGGCAGCATCGCGGAGTGGTACTTCTCGGCGCCGGCCGCCGACTGCCGCCACTGGAAGAAGCAGACCGCGTCGGCACCGTGCGCGACGTGGGTGAGCGAGTCGCGGGCCAGCTCACCCGGCTTCTTGGCGACGTTGACCGGCTGCCAGTTGACCGCGCTGGTGGCGTGCTCCATCAGGAACCAGGGCCGCCCGCCGGCGATGTTGCCGGTCAGGTTCGCCGAGAACGACAGCTCGTCGCGCGCCTGCGGGCCCGGCTCGCTGTAGTGGTCGTTGGCGACGAAGTCGACGTCGGCGGCCCAGGCGGCGAAGTCCATGCCCTTGGTCCCGCCCATGACCATGAAGTTCGTGGTGACCGGCACGTCGGGGGTGTACCGCCGCAGGATGTCGCGCTCGGCCCGCAGGTGCTCGCGCAGCGCGTCGGAGGAGAACCGCTTGAAGTCCAGCTGCTGGCCCGGGTTGGGGTGGGTCGCGGCCAGGCGCGGCGGCAGGACCTGGGCCCAGTCGCCGTACTCCTGCGACCAGAACGCGGTGCCCCACGCCTCGTTCAGCGCCGCGATGGTCGAGTAGCGGGCGCGCAGCCAATCGCGGAAGGCACGGGCGGCGTCGTCGGAGTAGTCGTAGACGTTGTGGCAGCCCAGCTCGTTGGAGACGTGCCAGGCCGCGAGCGCCGGGTGGTCGGCGTAGCGGCCGGCCAGCGTCTCGACCAGGTGCAGGGCGTACCGGCGGAAGACCGGTGAGGTGGGTCGCCAGTGCTGGCGGCCGCCCGGCCAGATCGTCTCGCCGCGCGCGTTCACCGGCAGGATCTCGGGGTGTTTCGAGGTGAGCCACGGCGGCGGCGAGGCGGTCGCGGTGGCCAGGTCCACGGCGATCCCGTGCTCGTGCAGCAGGCCCATGATCTCGTCGAGCCAGTCGAAGCGCCAGGTGTCCTCGGCGGGTTGCAGGCGGGCCCAGGAGAAGATGCCGAGGGAGACGATGTCGACCCCCGCCTCCCGCATGAGGCGGACGTCGTCGCGCCACACCTCGCGGGGCCACTGCTCGGGGTTGTAGTCGGCGCCGTAGGCCAGGCCCGCGGCGGCGCGGTCGGGCCGGCGCAGCCAGTGCGGACGGGCGGGGTGGGTCACGGGGGTGCTCCTTGCGGGTTGCGCGGGTCGGCGAGGACCCGGCGTCGCGGGCGGTCGCTGCGGGCCTGTCCGCGACGCCGGGGCCGGCGGTCAGTCGACCGTGAAGCCCTGGTCCTTGCCGTACTTGGCGGCGGCCTCCTGCCATGCCTTCAGGCCGTCGGCCAGGCTGGTGCCGGAGACGTACGCCTTGCCGACGGTGTCGTTGAAGACGCTGTTCGCGTACACCTGGAACGGCAGGTAGGACCAGCCCTTGACGACGTCGGCGGCCGACTGGGCGAATACCTCGTTCGCCTTCTGCCCGCCGAAGTACGGGAACTCCTTGTTCAGGAACGCCTCGGACTTCAGCTCGGCGTTGGTGGCCGGGAAGGCGCCGTTGTCGATGCGGATCTTCACGCCGTCGCCCGCGGTGGCGTACTTGAGGAAGCCGTAGGCGAGCGCATTGTGGGCGCCCGCCTTCGGGATGGCCAGCGAGCTGCCGCCGTTCTCGGCGGCGGCGGTGCCGCCGGCGGTCCACTGCGGCATCGGCGCGACGCGCCACTTGCCCTTGCCGGCGGGCACGCCGGACTCCAGGTTCGCCGGCATCCAGGCACCGATGACGAGGGTCGCGATGGTGCCGTCGCCCAGGCCCTTGTACCAGCCGTCGCTCCACGACCCGACCGGGGCGACCAGCTTGTCGCTGATGAGCTGCTGCCACGTGCCGGCGAAGGTGGTGGAGCCCTGGTCGGCGAGGTCGAGCTTCACCTTGGTGCCGTCCACGCTGAACGGCTTGCCGCCCGCCTGCCAGATCAGGCTGGTGGTGAAGCCCGCGTCACCGGTGTCGTTGGTGATGTACGCCTTCGGGTCGGCCGCGTGCAGCTTGCGGGCCGCCGCGACGTACTCCTCCCACGTGGTGGGCACGGCGAGCTGGTGCTTGTCGAAGACCTCCTTGTTGTAGAACAGCGCCATCGGGCCGGAGTCCATCGGCAGCCCGAAGGTGCCGCCGGCGACCTTGACCGACGACCACGGGCCGGGGGTGAACGTGCCGTCCAGGGCGCCGGCGCCCAGCGAGGACAGGTCGGTGAGCGACTTGCCCAGCGCGAACTGCGGCAGGGCGTAGTACTCGATCTGCGCCACGTCGGGCACGCCGGAGCCGGCCGCGATCGCGTTCTGCAGCGCGGTGTACTGGTCGTTGCCGGTGCCGGCGTTGACCAGGTTCACCTTCACCTTGGGGTACTTCGCCTGGAACGAGGTGACGACCTGCTTGAGGGTCGGCTCCCAGGCCCATACCGTGATCGAGCCGCCCGCCTCCAGCGCGGACTGCACCTGGTCGGCGGTGACGGGGGTGGTCGCGCCGTCGTTGTCATCGGTGCCGCAGGCCGCCAGGGCCGCGGCCGTGGCCACGGCCGTGGCGAGCGCCGCGGTGCGCAGGAGCGCGCGTCGGTTGGCGAACATCAGTGTCCTCTCGAACGGGGGTAGGACGGTCGGTGGTGCGGGTTCAGTCCTTGACGCCGCCGGCGGCCAGGCCGGACTGCCAGTAGCGCTGCAGCAGCAGGAAGGCGGCCAGCAGCGGCAGGATCGTCAGCAGCGAGCCGGTGATCACGAGGTGGAAGACGGGCTGCCCGCCCGCGGTGGCGGCCTGGTCGTTCCACGCGTTGAGGCCCAGCGTGAGCGGGTACCAGTCCGGGTCCTTGAGCATGATCAGCGGCAGGAAGTAGTTGTTCCAGGTGGCGACCATGGTGAACAGCGCGACGGTGACGATGCCGGGCGCCAGCAGGGGCACGCAGATGCGCAGGAACGTGCGCAGCTCCCCCGCGCCGTCGACCCGCGCGGCCTCCATCAGCTCACCCGGAACGGCCTGGGCCGCGAACGTCCACATCAGGTAGAGGCCGAACGGGGAGACGAGCGAGGGGATGATCACGGCCCACGGGGTGTCGGTCAGGCCGAGCTTGGCGAACATCAGGAAGGTGGGTACGGCCAGCGCGGTGCCCGGCACCGCGACGGCGCCGATGACGACGGCGAAGACGCCGCGCCTGCCCGGGAAGTCGAACTTCGCCAGCGCGTACCCGCCCAGCGTCGCGAGGACTGTCGCGCCTCCGGCGCCGAGCAGCACGTACAGCAGGGTGTTGCGCAGCCAGCGGACGAAGACGCCGTCGTCGTAGGTGAGGGTGTCGGCGATGTTCGCGCCGAGGGAGAAGTCGCCGGAGAACCACAGGCCGAACGAGTCGAACAGGCTCGCCTGCGTCTTCGTGGCGTTGACGACCAGCCACAGCAGGGGAACCAGGCTGTAGACGAGCATGGCGGCGGTGAGCGCGGTCAGCAGCGGGCTGCGCCGCCGGTGCGCCTTGCGGGCGGTCGTCGCGGCCACGGCTCAGCGCTCCCGGCGCGCGGCGCGCAGCTGGACGGCGTAGGCGACGACCGCGGTGAGCAGGCCCATGACGATCGCGACGGTCGCCGAGTAGCTGTACTGCTGGCCGGAGAAGGACAGCGAGTACGCGTACAGGTTCGGGGTGAAGTAGGTGGTGATCACGTTCGGCGCCAGGCTCTGCAGGATGCTCGGTTCGTTGAACAGCTGGAAGCTGCCGATGATCGAGAAGATCGTCGCGATGAGCAGCGCGCCCCGGATCGCGGGCAGCTTGATCGACCGGATCACCTGGAGCCGGCCGGCCCCGTCGATGTCGGCGGCCTCGTACAGCGACTTCGGCACGGTCCGCAGCGCGCTGTAGAGGATCAGCATGTTGTAGCCGACGAACTCCCAGGTCACGATGTTGCCGATCGAGGCCAGGATCAGGTCCGGGGAGAGCGGGTCGGGCAGGGAGGTGCCGAGCGCGTCGTTCAGGTCGCCGACCAGGCCGAAGCGGGAGCCGTACATGAAGCCCCACATCAGGGTGGCGACCACGGCCGGCACCGCGTACGGCATGAAGACGGCGACCCGGAAGAACGCCCTGCCGTAGAGCCTGCCGCTGTCGATCGCCAGGGCGACCAGCAGCGCCAGGGCCAGCATGACCGGCACCTGGACCGCCAGGAACAGCGACACCCGGCCGACCGCCGACCAGAACTGCGGGTCGGTGAAGGCGCGCTCGTAGTTGTCCAGGCCGACGAAGCTGGTCCCGCCGATCATCCGGGTCCGGAACAGGCTCAGCTGGACCGCGTAGGCGATGGGCGCGAGGAACACGAACGCGAAGACCGCCATGAACGGCCCGACGAACGCCCAGCCCGTCCAGGCCCGGCGGCGCCGGGCGGGGCTACCCCGGCCCGCTCTGCCGGTGGCCTGGATCGTCGGAGGGCCGAGCACCGTCACGTCTACTCCTTCCGACAGGTCGGCGATTGACTATGTTTACGCAAACATCACTGACCGCGGTCCGCCTCCACGCCCAGGAGCGCTCGGCACGAACGGGAGGCAAGTCGTTACAGGCGGCCATGTTTACGTAAACATTGGCCGAGTGATAGTGTCACCGTCGTCGGACAGGCGTCAAGCACCGGTTCGGATTCGTTACACCGCATCATCGCGCCCGGCGGCGGGCGTCACCGGAAGGAGCGCGCGATGGGCCGGCCGAAGGCCCGCGTGTCGATGGCCGACGTGGCCCGGCTCGCCGGCGTCTCCTCGCAGACCGTCTCCCGCGTCTCCACCGGTCATCCCGGCGTGGTCGGCAGCACCCGCCAGCAGGTCCTCGACGCCATGAAGGAGCTGGGCTACCGGCCCAACAGCGCGGCCCGGGCCCTGAAGAGCGGCCAGTTCCGCACCATCGGCGTCATCCTGTTCACCCTGTCCACCACCGGCAACAGCCGCACGCTGGAGGCGATCGCCACCCACGCGGCGCTCGAGGGGTACGCCATCACCCTCATCCCGGTCGCCGTGCCGACCCAGGACAGCGTGCTCGGCGCCTTCACCAGACTGGGCGAGCTCGCCGTGGACGGCGTCATCGTGATCATGGAGGTGCACCTGCTCGACTCGGCGACGGTGACCCTGCCCCCGCACGTGCAGGTGGTGGTCGTCGACTCCGACGCGGGTGACCGGTACACCGTGGTGGACACCGACCAGGCCGACGGCGCCCGGCAGGCGGTGACGCACCTGCTGGACCTGGGCCACCGCACGGTGTGGCACGTCACCGGCCCCGAGGAGTCCTTCGCCGGCGAGCGGCGCGCCCAGGCCTGGCGCGACACGCTCACCGCCGCCGGGCGGGAGGTGCCCCCGCCGCTGCGCGGCGACTGGTCGGCCGAGTCCGGCTACCGGGCCGGCCTGCGGCTGGCCGACGAACCGGACTGCACCGCGGTCTTCGCCGCCAACGACCAGATGGCCCTGGGCGTGCTGCGCGCCCTGCACGAGCGGGGCCGTGCCGTGCCCGCACAGATCAGCGTGGTGGGCTTCGACGACATCCCGGAGTCCGGCTCGTTCATCCCGCCGCTGACCACGGTCCACCAGGACTTCGCCGAGGTCGGCCGCCACTGCGTGCAGGGCATCCTGCGCCAGATCGAGCACGGCGAGACCGAGCACGGCACCACGCTCGTGCCCACCCGCCTGGTGGTCCGGGCCAGCACCGCGCCGCCCCGACCGGCCTGACCACGGCGCCGCACGGGGCACCGCCGGGCCGGGTTGCCGCGGGCCCTGGGCTCGGGCTCGCGGCAACCCGGCACCGGCTCACGAGACGGCGCAGGCGCCTGCGTTGATCGTGAAGGCGGTGGGCCTGGGGTTGGCGCCGCTGTAGCTGCCGCTGAAGCCGATGGAGAACGAGGCGCCCGGCTGCAGGGTCGCGTTCCAGCCGAGGTTCGTCGCCGTGACGTCAGGGCTGCCCGGCGGCTGGGTCCAGTTCGCGTTCCAGCCCTGCACCACCCGCTGCGAGGAGGGGAAGCTGAAGCGCAGGGTCCAACCGGACAGGGCGGTGCTGCCGGTGTTGGTGACGGTGACGGTCGCGGTGAAGCCGGAGCCGTTGCCCCAGTCGGCCACGGTGTACCCGACCGCGCAGGTCCGGGGCACGGCCGAAGTGCTGAAACCCACCGTCGCCGACGGTCCGGACAGGACTCCGCCGGTGTCGCGGGCGCGCACCCGCACGGAGTACGCCGTGCCCGGGGTCAGCCCGGTCAGGGTCGCGGTCGTTGTGGTCGCGTTGGGCGTGACCGCGATCGGGGTCTCCGTGGCGCCGTCCAGGCGGAATACGACGTACCCCGCCAGCGGTGCCGTGCCCGGCGTCGCGGCGGTCCAGGTCAGGGTGGCACCGGTGGGCGTGATCGCGGAGACGCCGGGGTTGCCCGGTGCCGTCGGCGGTAGCGCCGCCGGGGTCTGCACCACGATCGTCGTCGCGGGGCCGACCAGGCCGGCGGTGTCCACCGCCCGTACCGCGAAGGCGTTGGCCGTGCCCGGCGACAGGCCGGTGACCAGGCAGCCGAGCGGATTCACCCCGACGCAGGTGTACCGGTATCCGTTGACGAGCACCTCGTACCCGCTGATCGGGTTGGTTCCCGCGGTCGCCGCGGTCCAGGTGAGCGAGACGCTGCCCGGCGTCACGTCGCCCGCGGTCAGGTTCACGGGCGAGCCCGGCGGGACGGGCTGCCCCGTCACGGTGCACGGGTGGTCGTTGATGCTGAAGTCGGTCGGCGGCGGGTTGCCGCCGGCGCTGTAGGTGCCCGTGAAGTTCACCGACCTGGTGCCGCCGGACAGCAGCGGACCGGCGCCGCTGGACCACAGCGACACGAACGTCTGGCGCCAGCGCGTCCCGCTCTGCTGGAAACCCCACTCCGGGTTTATCCGCTGTCCGGAGGCGAGGGCGAACCCCAGGGTCCACTCCTGCCAGACCCCGGGGGTCAGGTTGGTCATGGCGACCTGGGCGGAGAACGAGCCGCCGCCGGAGCTGACCGGCTGGTAGACCACCGAGCACATGCTGCCGGCGGTGTACGCGAGTGTCCGCACGCCCGCCGCAGGCGACGCGGCGGACCAGTTGCCCGCGGCGTCGGTGGCCACGACGGTGAACGTGTAGCCGTTGTTCGGGGTGAGGTCCCGGATCGTGAGCGTGGTGGCGGGGCCGGAGGTGCTCTCGACCCACGTTCCGCCGGTGGGCAGCGTCCGGCGGATCAGGTACCCGCTGACGCCGGTGTCGTCGGTGGATGCTTGCCAGGTCAGGGTCAGGGCGAACGGTGTGACCTGGGAGAAGGTCGGAGCACCGGGTGCGGTGGGTGCCGCGGTGTCCGCGGCCGCGTGCGCGGCGGGCGCGGACACCAGCGACATCACGGCGATCGCCAGCAGCGCGACGGCGGTGCGCGGCGACCGGAGCCTCGTTTCGGAAGACGGCATGGCGAAGATCTCCTGCAGAGTGAGGAGTGACCAGTGGGGATACACGCCCGGTGGCTCGCCGCTGCCTACAGCATAGGTCCAGATCGGACCAATGTCATCGAGCATCGTCGCTGTCTGGATGTCGGCGCCCCCGTCGCGGTTGGCAGCCCCGAGTTCTTGGCGAACGGCGGGCGCTGTGCCAGTATCACGTTCATAAATGTTCGCGCTAACATTTCGCCAATCACCGCAAATTCCGCAGGAGGCGGGTCTGCCCGGGCCCGCCCTACCCGAAGAAGGTGAAGCAATGCTCCGTCCCGCTCGACGCGGCGCGGCATGCCTGTTCGCGCTCCTGCTCACCGGCGCCACCCTGCTGACCGCCCCCTCCCCCGCGACCGCCGCACCGGTCACCGTCACCAACGGCACCCAGTTCACCGACACCGCCGGCAGCGTGCTGCACGCCCACGGCGGCGGCATGCTGAAGGTCGGCGACTACTACTACTGGTTCGGCGAGAACCGCAACCCCAACGGCACGTTCAAGGCCGTCTCGGTCTACCGCTCGACCGACCTGCGCAACTGGGAGTTCCGCAACAACGTGCTCACCCAGTCCTCGGCCGCCGAACTCAACGTCGCCAACATCGAACGTCCCAAGGTCGTCTACAACAGCGCGACCGGCCGGTACGTGATGTGGATGCACAAGGAGAACGGATCCGACTACGGCGAGGCGCGCGCCGCCGTCGCCTCCTCGGCCACGGTCGACGGCGCCTACACCTACCACGGCAGCTTCCGGCCGCTGGGCCAGCACATGTCCCGCGACATCACGCTCTACAACGACAACGGCACCGCTTACATGATCTCGGCGGCCGACGAGAACTACGACCTGCACATCTACCGGCTCACCGCGGACTACCTCAGCGTGAGCACGCTGGTCGGCAACTTCTGGAACGACGCGCACCGCGAGGCCCCGGCCCTGTTCAAACGCGGCAGCACCTACTTCATGCTGACCTCGGCGGCCACCGGCTGGAGCCCGAACCAGGCCAAGTACGCCACCGCGAGCAGCATCTCCGGTCCGTGGACCGGCTGGACCAATGTGGGCGACGGCACCACGTTCGGCTCGCAGCCCGCGTACGTGCTGCCGGTCCAGGGCACGGCGGGCACGAGCTACCTCTACCTGGGCGACCGCTGGGCCGGCGCCTGGGGCGGCCCCGTCAACGACTCCCAGTACGTGTGGCTGCCGATCGCCTTCCCGACCGCCACCAGCATGAGCCTGACCTGGTACCCCCAGATCACGATCGACGCGGCGGCCGGCACCGTCAGCGGCGTCGCGGCGACGGTGTACCGGATCACCAACCGCAACAGCGGCAAGGTCATGGACGTCGTGAGCAGCTCCACCGCCAACAGCGCCGAAGTCAAGCAGTGGAGCTGGAACGGCGGCGGCAACCAGAAGTGGTCCTTCCAGGACGCCGGCGGCGGCTGGTTCCGCATCGTCAACGCCAACAGCGGCAAGTGCCTGGACGTCGCCTCGGCCTCGACCGCCGACGGCGCCAACATCATCCAGTACAGCTGCGGCACCGGCACCAACCAGCAGTGGCAGTGGCAGGCCACCGGCGGCTACTACCGGCTCGTCGCCCGGCACAGCGGCAAGTGCCTGGACGTGGTCGGCTCCGGCACCGGCGACGGCAGCGACATCCAGCAGTACAGCTGCGGCAGCGGCAACAACCAGCAGTGGTCGCGGACCCAGTCCTGAACCGCGGCGGCCGGGTGTCGGCGGGTGCCGACCTGCCGACACCCGCACCCGTCAGTGCGTGCGGACGGCGTCCACGACCCGGCGCACCTCGGCGGCGTCGGTGGCCTCGCGGCCGTCGCGCCGCACCGGTGCGCGCAGGTGCAGCTCGCGCGCGCCGGTCTCGGTGAGCACCTGCCGGACGTTGTGCGAGCGGATGCCGCCCCCGGCGATGACGCGCAGCCGGTCGCCGGCCCGCTGCCGCAGCGCGGCGATGCGTACGGCACCGTCCAGCGCGGTGGGCGCTCCGCCGGAGGTCAGGACCGCGTCCGCGCCGAGCCCGATGATCTGGTCGAGCGCCTCGAACTGGTCACTGACCTCGTCGAACGCCTTGTGCACGGTCACCGGCAGCGGCCCGGCCGCCTCGATCAGGCGGCCCAGGACGGGCAGGTCCAGGCGGCCGTCGGCGACGGCACCGACGACCACCCCGAGCGGCAGCCCGCGCGGATTGGGCAGCGCGCGCAGCGCGGCGATGTCGGCGAGCATCACCTGCTCCTCGACCTCGCTCACCCGGAAGTCCCCGCCGCGGGCCCGGACCATCACCCGCAATCCGGCCGTGGTCAGCGTGCGCAGGGCGATCGCGACCGCGCCGAGGCTCGGCGTGGTGCCGCCCTGGCCCAGGTCGGCGCAGAGTTCGAGCCGGTGCGCCCCGGCCGCCTCCGCCACCAGCGCGGTCGGCACGTCGCTGACGCAGATCTCCACCGTGGTCACCGGAGCAATGTATCGCCGTGCCCGGCACCCGGTCGGACCGAGTCCTCGCGATACCACCCCTCGGCACCGAGGCGGATCGCCCCCGCTACGAGCTGCGCGACCCGTGCCTGGGCGGCGCGCTCGCACGACCGCCCCCGGTGGGCCCGCAGTCGTAGACAGACGGCTCCCCGGTTCCGCCGTAGGCCGCCGGATCGATCGGCGCGCAGTGCGAGCCGACCCACCGGGCGAGCGCCGACCGCAGGTTCCGGTGCGGGTCGAACTGGACGTAGCGGACCCGGTTCCGGGCGACGAGCTCGGCCAGCGTGGCCGGCGCGGGGAACGGCACGTTCCCGCTGTAGCCGCCCATGGTGAAGACGGAGTACCCGGCCAGCAGGTACTGCCCGGCGATCTTGGAGCCCTGGGCGGCGAGCAGGTAGCGGCGGCCCTCGCGCCTTTCGGCGAGATAGTCCGCGAGTCCGAGGGGCGGCACGACGCCCGCCACCCTCACCCCGTCGGTGTGGCGGCCCGCCTCGGCGGGCCTGGGGTCGATGCCGTCGTGGACCGACACCGCCCATGCGGCCGGACCGCCGAACACGGCGAGCGCGGCGGCTGCGGCGACGGCGAGCCCGGCGACGCGCCGGACCTGGCTGTGCCCGGCGAGGTGGCGCGGCAGCGACGGGCGCCCGATCGCCAGGGCGAGCCCGACGGCGGCGAGCGCGCCGGCGCAGAGCACGGCCTCGGGCAGCCATGGCATGTCCTGCGGGTGGTCCGCGGCCAGGTGCCAGGACCAGGCGGTGCTCACGGCCGCGGCCGCCGGGAGGACCCAGCGCAGCCGGGGCCGCGCCCGCCACGTCCACAGCCGCACCGCGCCGGCCCCGGCCAGGGCCGCCACCGGCGGGGCGACGGCGATGACGTAGTACTTGTGCGCCATGCTGCCGAGGCTGAACGCGGCCGCGTAGACCCCCAGCCAGCCGGCCCACAGCAGGTATCCGGCGCGGAGCTGGTCGGTGCGGGCGGCCCGGCCGCGCCAGGCGAGGCCCGCGGCCAGGCCGAGCAGAGCCAGCGGGTACAGCCAGCCCACCTCGACCGCGACCGGGGCCGCCAGCAGCGTCCTCCACCCCAGCGGGACCCCGTCGGCGGCGTAGCCCATGCCCCCGTCGCCGAACCGGTGCAGCGCGTTGTAGCCGAACACCATGGACAGCGGGGAGTTGTCGACGGTTCCGTCGATGAAGGGCCGGTCCGCGGCCGGGACGAGCAGCACCGCCGCGATCCACGGGCCCGACGCGGCCGCGGCGGTCACCGCCGCCAGCGCGAGGTGGGCCGCGCGCGTACGCAGCGGGTTCGGCGCCGCGACCAGGTAGAGCAGGCCGAAGACCGGCAGCAGTGCCCACGCCTGGACCATCTTCACCCCGAACGCGAGGCCGACGGCGAGGCCGCAGCCCAGCAGCGGCGCGAGCCGGCCGCGGGTGACCGCGCGGTGCCAGGCGTTCGCGGCGACGAGCAGCAGGGCGATCAGGGCCATGTCGGCGAACTGGGTCCGGGCCAGCGCCGCGACGACGGGTGTGGTGGCCAGGGCCGCGGCCGCGACCAGGCCGGCAGCCGGGCTGTGCCAGCGCGATACGAGCCGGTAGAGGACCCAGACGGCCGCCGCCGCCGCGAGGACCTGCGGCAGCAGCACCGCCCAGTGGTGGAAGCCGAACAGCCTGGCCGACAGGGCCTGCAGCTGGAAGGCGCCGGGCAGCTTGTCCAGGGTCAGGTTGCCCTCGGGGTCGAAGGCCCCGTACCACCAGCAGCGCCAACTGGACGCCATGCTCCTGACCGCCGGCCCGTAGTAAGGGTGCAGCCGGGCGAGGTCCAGGTGCCAGGCGTAACCCGCGGCGGCGAGCGTCACCAGGAGAAGTGACAGCGGCCGGGCCCACCGCGGTCGGCCGCCCGGCGACATCCACTCGCTCCCCATCCGGCGATTACAGCCGCCGGCCGACGCGCAGCGCGGCGAACACGCCGCACGGTCGGCCCGCCGATCGGGTCACAGCACCCGTTCGGGCCCCACGTGCCCGGCACAGCGGGGCGACCAGGGCGGACCCTGATAGAGTGCGCCCCGGATACTGAGCCGGGCCCGCTGGGGCCGCCAGGGCGAAGCCGGTATGGTCTGCTCGCGTGAGCATCGTGGTCTTCCGCAACGCGGCCATCCACACCGGCGACGACCGGCGGCCGACCGCCCAGGCCCTCGCCGTGCGAGACGGCGAACTGGTGTCCGTCGGGTCGGAGGCCGAGGTCCGGGCCGCGACCGGACCGGGCGCGGAGCTCGTCGACCTCGACGGCGCCGCGGTGATCCCCGGGTTCTACGACGGTCACATCCACACCGCGCAGTACGCCCACAGCCTCACCACGGTCGACCTGTCCGGGACGCGCTCGCTGGCGCAGGCCCTGGAGCGGATCGCAGCCCGCGCGGCAGGCCTGCCGCCAGGCGAGTGGCTGCTCGGCGGCCGCTGGAACAGCAACGTCTGGGAGCCGCCGGTCCAGCCGGACCGGCACGCCCTCGACGCGGTGTGCCCCGACAACCCGGTCGCGCTGACCACCGTCGACGTCCACACGCTCTGGGTGAACTCGGCCGCGCTGCGGGCGGCGGGGATCGGCGCCTCGACCCCCGACCCGGTCGGCGGGCACATCGTCCGCGACGACGCGGGCCGTCCGACCGGGATCCTGCGCGAGACCGCCACCGAGCCGCTGCGCCGGTTCACGGCCGCCGACGACCTCGGCAGCCTGCTGCGCACCGCCCAGGAGCGGCTGCTGGCGCTGGGCATCACCAGCGTGCACGACATCGACGGCGAGGACTGCCGGGCGGCGTACCTGCGGATGCGGGCCGAGGGCGAGCTGAAGCTGCGGGTGCACAAGGCGATCCGGCTGGAGCATCTGGAGACGGCCCTGGCCGAGGGCCGCCGGACCGGGCAGGGCGACGACTGGTTCCGCACCGGCCCGCTGAAGGTGTTCAGCGACGGGGCGCTGGGTTCGCACACCTGCCACATGAGCAGGCCGATGCGCGGCGGCGACCACGGCATCGCGATCGTGCCCTACGACGAGCTGCTGCGCCTGTTCCGCACCGCGGCCGGCGCGGGGATCGCCGTGGCCACCCACGCCATCGGCGACCAGGCCAACCACCTGGTGCTCGATGC
Source organism: Catellatospora sp. KI3 (assembly GCF_029948125.1). Classification (GTDB taxonomy): domain Bacteria; phylum Actinomycetota; class Actinomycetes; order Mycobacteriales; family Micromonosporaceae; genus Catellatospora. The sequence goes on along the minus strand of NZ_JASAMB010000026.1, from coordinate 11,044 downwards.
GTACGAGGAGCTCGGTCCGACGCCCGGACTGCGGCACCGGATCGAGCACGCGCAGCACCTGCAGCGGCGTGACGTGGCACGGCTGGCGCGGCTCGGCGTGGTCGCGTCGATGCAGCCGGTCCACTGCACCAGCGACATCGACCTGGTCGACTCGCTGCTGGCCGGGCACGACCTGGCCTCGTACGCCTGGCGGGACCTGCTCGACGCCGGAGCCGCGCTGGCCTTCGGCTCCGACGCGCCGGTGGAGGACCCGGACCCGTTCGCCGCCCTGTACGCGGCGGTGACCCGGACCCGCCCCGACGGCAGCCCGGTCGGCGGTTGGCAGCCCGAGCAGCGGATCACCATGGCCGAGGCGATCCGGGCGCACACGGTCGGCGCCGCCTACGCCGCCGGTGAGGACGGCCGCAAGGGCCTGCTGGTGCCGGGGATGCTCGCCGACTTCGCCGTGCTCGACACCGACCTCTACCGGGAGTCGCCCGAGGCGGTCCTGCGTACGCGGGTGCTGTCGACGGTCGTCGGCGGCGAGGTCCGCTGGAGCGCGGCGTAGCCGCCGCGTCGACCCCGGCCGTGCCAGCGGCCGGGGTCGACGCCTGTTCTCATGATCCGGTACGTGCCGGCCGCGCCCTCGCCGCACAGGTCGAACGACATCCACCGGCAGTGGTAGCCCCCGTGCTCACGAGGTGGGCAGCTACGGCTGGGCCACCAGCCGGAACGACTGCGCTCCGGTGCCGTTGCAGGTGTACTGCACCAGCTGCACGCTGTCCGCGGTCGAGGCGTTCGGGACGTCGAGGCACTTGCCACTGTGCACGGACACGAAGTGGTAGTAGCCGCCGCCCTCGGCCACCGGGGTCCACTGCTGGTTGCCGCCGCCGACGTAGCCCCACAGGTGCACGACCGCGTTGTCGGCGGCCGACACCCCGCTCACGTCCAGGACCTGGGCGGAGTTGTTCCGGTTGTTGACCCGGACGTCGCTGCCGCTCGTGGGCTGGAAGAGGTACTGCTGGGCGTAGGTGTTGTTGCAGGTGTACTGCTGGATCGCGGTGCCGTTGGCGGTGCCCGAGGCACGGGCGTCGACACACTTGCCGCTGTTCTTGTTGACGATGCTGTACCAGGTGCTGGACGGGATCGTGCCGCCGCCACCGCCGCCGGGCTCGGTGCAGGTGCCGCCGGTGCCCACCGCGTCCACGTGCGTGGTGCCCAGGCTCCGGTAGGCGTTGACCCGGTTGCGGGCGACGTCGCCCGAGATCACCTCGTTGCCGGCGAAGTAGAGCCAGTCCACCTGCTGGATGTAGGTGCTGCGCCCGCCGGTGTGGCCGGAGCTGTCGATGAACCACAGATTGTAGTTGATCGACATCGGGGTCTCGGGGTAGAACTTGTCGCCGTGGTCGGCGACCAGCGCGCCGTCGATGAAGTACTTGACCCGGCCGCCGCTGACCTGCGCCACCAGGTCGTGCCAGCCGTCGTAGCTGCGGCGCTGCACGGCATGGACGTTGTCGGCGACCCACGGGTCGGGCTGGTAGGTCTCCCAGGTGGTCTCGAAGAACGCCGAGCCCGTCTCGCCCCAGCCGCCGTTGGCCAGGTACTCGAAGTCCATCTCGCCGTAGCTCGGATCCATCGGGTACGCCAGCGGGGTGATCGTGAAGAAGGTCTCCACGATCCGGTCGCCGTCGTTGCCGGACACCGGCGCGTCGGTGAAGCGGACGCGGCTGGCATAGGTGCCCTCGAAGAACTTCCGCTGGTGGTAGATCTCCGTCTGCGCCGTACCGGCGCCGGTGCCGTCGGTGTAGGACGACAGCTGGAGGACCTTCTGCCCGTCCGCGACGGGGAACGTCACGTTGGCCGGCAGCCAGGAGGCCCCGGGGATGCCCGGTCCGCCGCCCCGCCGCGGACCGTCCAGTGGTGCGCGGCCAGCGCCGGGTCGCTCGACGAGCTGTACTGGAAGTCGTCGAACAGGACGCTGCAGCTGGCAGCGGCCGCGGGCAAGGGCTGGGCGACACTGACCAGCCCGGCGGCGAGCAGCAGGACCGCCGCACTCGACACAGCGGGTTTTCGGAACATGAGGACCTCCGGGGGACGGCGAGCATTATGTTCACGGCTCGATCGAGACAGTGAAAATTATGACTGCCACTTGGCCGGAGTCAATACTTTTTAGATGAGCAATCGCTCTCCGAAAACGACTTCTACAAGAGCAAGACTTCGTGAAAGCGCTCTCCATAGGAGAACGCGCGGCAGTCCCGTCCGAACGACGGCCGCTCACCAGCGGGAGTTGAACCTGACCTCGCGGCGGGTGGCATCGGCGGCGGCGAAGGCGAGCAGCCGCTCGCCTTCCTCGGTCAACTCGTGCACGTCGCGGGTGGGGATCTGGAACAGCGGCCGCACCACGAGCGTCGCCACGCCCTTGCGCCGGGTGATCTGCCACAGCGCCCGGACGAAGCCGTCGACCAGCACCGTCCCCGGGACGACGCCGGGCACGGCGAACACGTCACGGCGGTCCCGGTCGTCCAGGATGCGCCTGGTGTCGTGGTGGGAGACCAGGACCGCGTCGAAGTCGGCGAGGTAGCGGGCCGGCGCGGGGGTGTCCTCGTGCGGCAGCGGAGCGTCGGGCAGGTCGAGCAGCTCCACGCCGTCCTCGTCCCGGTAGGCGACCAGCCGGCTGCCCAGGCCGTCGACGATCTCGCCCAGCCCGGTCAGCCCCGACCAGGCCTCCATGTCGGCGACGGCGGCCGGCCCGAACGCGCGCAGATAGCGCACCACCAGCTCGCCCGCTGTCAGCCGCGGCGCCCCGGCGGTGCCGAGCCAGTGCTCGGCGCTGGTGTACGCCGACTGGCCGACCGCGCCCCACAGCCCGTGCGGCGGCACCTGCACCAGCGGCACGGCGGCCCGCACGGCCGCGGCGAGGGCGGCCGGGTCCGCCTGCGGCCAGGGACCGGCGAGTTCGGCGCCCAGCTCCTTCAGCGTGTACGGGCGCTGCTCGACCAGCTCCCGCCCGGCGGCGGCCACCCGCGCCGGATCCGCGCCCCGCAGCCGCTCGCGCGCCGCCGCGTCCAGGTGGCGGCCCTGCACCGGCTGCAGCAGCGGGCGCAGGTCCGTCGCGTCGCGAGCGCTGACCAGGTGCACCGTGCCGCACATCAGCGCCAGCCGCACCGCCGCACGGGAGGCGGCCAGCGCCGACAGGTCCTCGATCGCGAAGCTCTCCAGCCGCGTCCACAGCCCGAGGTACGGCGGGTTCGGCGCCTGGGCGGGCAGGCCGACCAGGTGCTCGAGCGCCGCCAGCGGGTCCATCGGCACGCGCTCGAGCAGCAGCTGCCGCGCCAGCAGCGCACGGTTCAGGTCACGGCGGGTCAGCACAGACGGATCATTTCACGGTGGCCGGAGACCCGGTCGCACCGGCGCACCGGCCGGGCGCCCTCCTCGGCGTCCGGCCGGTCTCACCCGCCCGGGCTGCGGTCCGGCCGCTCACACCGGGTCGGCCCCCGCGCCGTCGCGGATCAGCTGATCCAGGTCGACGTAGAACCGGCCCGACTCGCGCAGCTCGCCCAGCAGCACCCGCCGGGCCGCGTCGGCGACCAGGGCCCCGCCCAGACCGACCCCGGAGGCCAGCTGCGGCCAGCTGCTCAGCTCGACGCCGATGCGCGGAATCGAGGCGGCGAGCTTGGGGCTGATCTCGCCGATCATCTTGAGCACGTTCTCGATCACCTCGGCGCGGCTGAGCTCGGCCAGGTCGGCCGAGCCGATCGGGCCGAGGATGCCGTGCAGCAGCGGCCGGTCGGGCTCCAGGTCGAAGCGCTCGATGTCGAGCATGCCCCGGTCGTTGGTGTCCATCAGGACCGGGATGCGGCAGCTGCGCGCCCATTCGCGGGCGGCCAGTTTGACGCGCGGCTCGTCGCACTCCTCGACCAGCAGGTCGATCGGGCCGCTGCCGCCCAGGAAGAACCGCTTGATGTTGTTGTCGTGCAGCCCGTCGGGGTAGACGTCCACGTCGAGGTAGGGGTCGAGCTCGAACAGCTGCCGGGCCGCGATGACGGTCTTGTTGACGCCCAGGTCGTGCACGCCGGCGCGAAGCCGGTTGAGGTTCGACAGCGCCAGGGTGTCGAAGTCCGCGAGGGTGAACGCGGTCGCGATGCCCTCGGTGGCCAGGGTCAGCGCGGCGCTGTTGCCCACCGACAGCCCGATGACGCCGATGCGGCGGCCCGCGAGACTGCGCTGCTGCTCACGGCTGATCTTCCCCCGGTTGCGGTCGGTGCGCAGCAGCCGGAAGTCGTCGCGGTCCAGCAGGTGCACCAGCCGCCCCGACCACGGGTAGAAAACCCAGGTGCCGGCCTGCCACAGCGGCGCACCGCCCAGGTACTCGGCCGCCAGGCGGGCGAGCTGGTCGCGATCGCCCTTCAGCGGCGGGTGCAGCGTGGCGACCAGGTCGGCCACCTGCTCGGCGAAGGTGTCGCAGACCTCGCGTGCCCGGCCGGAGCGCAGCAGCGCCTCGAACCGGTGCCGGTCGCCTTCGTCGCCCAGGCGCAGCAGTTCCGGACGCCAGGCGAGCACGTCGCCTTCGCGTTCCCGCTCCGACAGCAGCTCCGGGATGGTCACCTGTCCTCCTCTCAGACGAGCCCGGCCGGGCCTGAGGCCGACAGCGCGGCGGGGCCGGTCGACTCCATGATGGACACCTCGGCCCCGTCGGGTTTCCACTCGTGGGCCAGCACCGAGTAGCTGACCACGTCGTGCCATACCCCCTGGGTGTGGAACAGTTCGCGCATGAAGCCCTCCTGCACCAGGCCCAGGCGGGTCATCCGCTCGTGCATGCGCAGATAGTCGGTCCGCCTGCCGCCCCAGATACGGTGCAGCGCGAGCGGGCCGAACCCGTACGCCATCAGCAGGCGGGAGGCGGTCACGCCCCGTCCCACGCCCGGGGACTCCGGGATCACGATGAGGCCGCCGAGCATGGCGTTGCGGCCGTACTCCTCCACCAGCAGCCGCACCACGCCGACCAGGTCGGGTGCCCCGTCGACGGTGATGGCCAGGGTGTACTGGGTGCGGGGCGTGCGGCGGGCCGCGGCCAGATGCGTTCTCAGCGCCTCTGGCACCTGGTCGGACGTCAGCTTGTCGAATCCCATGAACTGGGTCAGCTCGGGATCGGTGTAGAGGCGGGTCAGCGCGGGAAGGTCCTGCTCGCACAGCTCCCGCAGGACGATGTCGCCACCGTCGATGGTCACCGGAAAGGGCACTCGCCACCCCTTTGATCTGATGAGCCCCCATAGCCATTACTTCGATCTCCGCTGATCTGTTGCAGCGTAGGGGGACGCGGCGGCGGGCCGCCTCAGCCAGCCGGGCAGGGCCATCGAACCACGTCGACACATGGATGCGCCGCGCGGTCGGCGCGGGCGCACAGTCGGCTCAGTGGCCGCCTGTCTCCCGAGGCAGCGGCGCTCCTCAGCGGTCGGCGAGGACGCCTTCGCGGGCGTCGAGCAGTTCGTCCCAGTGCTCCCGGGCCCAGGCGCATGCCGCGTCCATCGGGGCGACCATGCTGCGGCCGAGCGGAGTCAGCTCGTACGCGACCTGCCTTCCCGCGACGCTGCGGCGCACCAGGCCGTCGCGTTCCATCGTGCGCAGCGACTTGGTCAGCACCTTCGCGGTGACGCCGCGCAGCGGCACCCGCAGTTCGGAGAAGCGGCGCGGGCCGTGCTCCAGGCAGCGCACCACCATGCCGGTCCACTTGTCGCCGAACCGGATCGGCGACAGATCGGACGGACAGATCTCGTCGAACATGTCCGGGGCCAGGGGTTCGATCACCCGGGCGATGGTAGCCGGTATCCGAACGGATACCACGTACCCGGATACCGTCCGCCCCGGAGGCCGGGGCGTGCCCGGCCAGCACCCTGAGGAGTGACGCCATGCGCAGGATCGTGGTCTTCGGAGCCGGAGGCCGGGCGGGCCGGGCCGTCGCGGCCGAGGCGCGGCGGCGGGGCCACCAGGTGACGGCGGTGGTACGGCACCCCGCGCGCCACCCTGGCCTCGCCGCCGACGGCATCGCGGCCGGTGACGTCACCGACCCGGCCGACGTGGCGCGGGTCGCCGCCGGGCACGACGCGGCCGTGCACGCCGCCGTCGATCTCACCGCCGACCCGGGCACGTTCTTCCCGGCTGCCGCACACGCCCTGCTCGACGGGCTGCCGCGGGCCGGAGTCGGCCGCCTCGTGACCGTCGGCCTGGCCTCGGTACTGGACACCGCCGCCGGCACCCCGCTGATGGACACCCCCGGCTATCCCCAGGAGTACCGGTCCTTCTACCTCGGCCACGCGGCGGGCACGGCCGTGCTCCGCGCTGCGGAGACCGACCTGGACTGGCTGGTGCTCAGCCCGGCCGGAGACTTCGACCATGCCGCCGCAGGCACCGGTCGGCACCGCCTCGCCCCGGCCGACGCGGCCAGCCGCATCAGCTACCCGGATTTCGCGGTGGCGGTGGTGGACGAGATCGAGAACCCGACGCACCACCGCATCCATCTGGGCATCGAGGCCGGGTGAGATCCGCCGGCCGTGCCACAATCGTCCGTGCGCAACGAGCAACGCCTGCAGACGGGGACGGCCGAGTCGCGGGCCTTCGCGCAGCGCGTGCAGCTCGCGATGAGCCTGTCCGCGCGTCTCAACCTGCTGCCGTTCGACGATCTGGACGGGCGCAGAGCGCTGCTCACGGAGATCTTCGGCAGGCCCGTACCGGATTCGCTGTCGATCCTGCCGCCGTTCCACTGCGACTACGGGCTCGGCGCGTCGTTCGGCGAGCGGGTGTTCATCAACCAGGGCTGCTACTTCCTCGACTACGGGGGCATCAAAATCGGCGACCGGGTCCTGATCGGGCCCGGCGTGACCCTGAGCACTGCGGGGCACCCCGTCGAGCTGCACGAACGCCTCGACTTCATCACGCACGCACCGATCGTCATCGAGGATGACGTGTGGATCGGCGCCGCCGTCACGGTCACCCCCGGGGTGACGATCGGCCGGGGCTCGGTGGTGGGCGCGGGTGCGGTGGTCGCGAAGGACGTGCCGCCGCTGAGCGTGGTGACGGCGACGAGCATCGTCGAGCGCAGGCGCCTGAAGCCGGCGTGAAGCGGGCTGTGGCGCGGTCGGGCGACCGCGCCACAGCGCTCACGCTACGGAGCGATGGACCAGAGCTGGCAGGTGTTGTTGAGCCACATCCACATCTGCACCTTGGTGCCGTTGGCGGTGCCGCAGTTCTGGCCGTCCAGGACCATGCCGCTGTTCTCGACCACCAGTTCGTAGCGGCCGTTGCCGGCGGGGATCACCGCCCACTGCTGGCAGGTGTTGCCCAGCGAGTCCCACAGGTTCGTGGCGGTGCCGAGGGCCTGCCCGCAGTTGACCGCGTCCAGGACCCGGTTGGCGTTGACGTTGGTGACGGTCCACTTGTTCGGGCCGACGTTGTTGAAGCGCCACTGCTGGCAGGCGTTGCCCAGCGACTGCCACAGCTGGATCCCCGTACCGTTGCCGGTGCCGCAGTTGACGGCGTCGAGCACCTTGCCGCTGGCGAGGTTCGTGAGCCGGTACGTGGCCCCGTTCACCGGGAACGTCACGCTCTTGCCGTAGCCGACCGACACGATGTTGGCCTGCACCGAGTTCTCGGTGGCGTCGCTGGGGTAGCCGCTGGTCATGACGCCCTCGAAGAAGGAGCCGACCGAGCCGTTGCTGTTGTCGCCGCCGATGCCGAGGATGATCGCGCCCTGCTTGGTCATCGGCTTGTAGCCCGCCTGGGTCGGCAGCCCGCCGTTGTACTGGGTCTTGAGGCCGCCGGACTGGGCGTCGCCGTCCTTGATCGCGTACGTGGTGGTGCCGTTGTTCTTCAGCATCGCGGTCACGAACGCGCTGCTGCGGCCGGTGTTCGCGGTCCAGGAGCCGTTGCCGCCCGCGAACAGGCCGTTCTCCAGGTCGGCCGCCACGCGCGGGCCCGCCGCGCAGGGCGAGAACCAGCACAGCTTGCCGAAGTAGATCGCGTCCATGTCGCCGTTGCCGGTGTCCATGTTGTTGGTCTCGGCGTTGCCGTAGTCGAAGCAGCAGCGGTCGTTGACGTGCGTGCCCTCGGTCACCATGTACATGCCCTCGGGCTGGCTGCCGGTGGCGATGCCGTTGGTCGCGTTGTTGCGGTAGCCGTTGCCGGCCGAGATGTAGACGCCGTAGACCTTGTGGCCGCCCGCGGTCACCGGCAGCGCGGCGGCGTTGGCGCCCTGGTCGGCGGTCGGGTTGGCGCCGCCGCCGGGGGCGATGGTGAGGTCGTTGTGGCGCGAGGTCTGGTCGTAGATCCGCACGATGGTGCAGTACGTGCCGGAGCAGAAGGAGTCCTGGGTCGCCGCGTTGGCGTAGCCGCCGGCGGCGAGCACGCCGACGTTGGTCGTGGCGCCGTCGGACCAGCGCCGGACCTGGTAGAGCGCGCCGCTGTAGGTGCCGAACAGGGCCCGGGTGGTGCTGTGCGCGGCGACGCAGGGGGTGCCGCCGGAGGCGTAGATGTCGCACGGGCCGGTGGTCGCGGCCAGCGAGGTGCCCGCGCCGGTGAGCAGGCCCGCGACGAGTGCCGCCGCGGTGGCCACCGCGAGCGCGGCCGTACGCAGGTGCCGATGCTTCTGATCGAGTGCCATTGCTTCCTCTTCCGTTGCGGTGGGGGACTTGGGGACCGCCGTCCGGGCATGGTTCATCGCGCGTCGGTGGACGACGCGCTGCGGTCCGGTTGGTCCGTCAGTTCGGGTTCGCTGCGGCGAGAGCAAAGTGGTCGACGTAGGCGCCTGCTCGGTGCGGCTTGCGGGACCTCCCTCGGTTGAGAGCGCCCACACCTTCCCGGGCGCCGAAAACGTTCGACGCTATGTGCGCGCTAACATACATCGGCGGAAATGTGCGCGCAACACTCGGTCAACCGGTTCGACTCGCGGACTCCAGTCGGATCACGTTCCAGGACACCGGCGCGAGCGCGACCGTGAACCCGTCGCGATCGGTCGACACCGACGGGTTGGACCGTGGCGACACCCGCTCGGGCGCGTCGGCGGTGTTGCGCGCGTACGGGTCCCGCGACGTGAGCACGGACGCCTCGACGACCCGCATCGAACCCATCGGCCGGGTGTCGATCGCCAGCGACAGCGGAGTGTCCAGTGAGCGGTTCACCGCGAAGACCGTGGTGCCGGTGGTCTCCGGGTCGTGGGTGGCGACCGCGTGCAAGACGGGCACCTCGCCGTACTCGGTCGTGGGGTAGGTGGGCGAGGTCGGCTCCACGCGCAGCACCTCGCCGGCGGCATGGCGGGACGCCTGGGCGAAGGGGTGGAAGGTGGTCTGCCGCCACGCCCGGCCGCCGGGTTCCGTCATGATCGGGGCGATCACGTTGACGAGCTGGGCCAGACTCGCGGCCGTGACCCGGTCGCTGTGCCGCAGCAGCGTGATGAGCAGGCTGCCCACGACGACCGCGTCGGCCACGTGGTAATGGTCCTCCAGCAGCCGCGGTGCCACCGGCCAGTCCGCTTCCCGCGGGGTCTGCGAGGCCGGCTGGTCCATGTACCAGACGTTCCACTCGTCGAATGAGATCATCAGGCGCTTGTCGGCGCGCCGCTTCGCCCGGACGTGGTCGGCGGTGGCCACCACGTCGTTGATGAAGCGTTCCATGTTGACCGCGCTGGCCAGGAAGCCGGCCAGGTCGCCGTCCTTCTCCTGGTAGTAGGCGTGGCAGGAGACGAAGTCGACCAGGTCGTACGCGTGCTCCAGGACCGTGGCCTCCCACTGCCCGAAGGTCGGCATGCCCGACCCCGAGCTGCCGCAGGCCACCAGCTCCAGCCCCGGGTCGATCATGCGCATGGCCCGCGCGGTCTCCGCCGCCAGGCGCCCGTACTCCCCGGCGGTCTTGTGGCCTATCTGCCAGGGGCCGTCCATCTCGTTGCCCAGGCACCACATCCGGATGCCGTGCGGCTGCGGGGCGCCGTTGGCCACGCGCAGGTCCGACAGCCGCGTCCCGGACGGGAAGTTGCAGTATTCCAGCAGGTCGACCGCCTCCTGGATGCCACGCGTGCCGAGGTTGACCGCCATCATCGGTTCGACGCCGGCCTTGCCGGTCCAGCGGATGAACTCGTCCAGCCCGAACGTGTTCGGCTCGGTGCTGTGCCAGGCGAGGTCCAGCCTCGTCGGCCGGTGCTGGACCGGGCCGATGCCGTCCTCCCAGCGGTACCCGGAGACGAAGTTGCCGCCCGGATAGCGCACCGTGCTGACGCCCAGTTCCCGCACCAGCTCGATCACGTCGGTGCGCAGCCCGTCGGCGTCGGCGCCGGGATGGTCCGGCTCGAAGATGCCCGTGTACACGCACCGGCCCAGGTGCTCCACGAACGCGCCGAAGGTGCGCCGGGACACCGGTGCGATCCGCAACGCCGGGTCGAGGGTGAGCCGGGCGGTAGCTGGAGCGGGATGGGTCATGTCGGTCCTCGTCGGTGGTCGGGCGCGGTGGCGGGGCGCCGTCGACCCGGACCGGTGCTCCCGGTCCGGGTCGACGGTTGACGCTCTGGCGTCGGTCAGGAGCTGGCTACCAGGCTGAAGCGCTGGTTGGCCTGGCCGTTGCAGTCGTAGATCTGGACCTGGGCACCGTTGGCGGTGCTCCACACGTCAAGACAACGTCCGGACTGCACACCGGTGATGGTGCCGTTGGAGTTGACGTTCCACTGCTGGTTGGCCTGGTTGTTGCAGCTGTAGATCTGCACCGCCGAGCCGTTGCCGGAGCCGGCCGCGTCCAGGCACATGGAGCCGTAGACCTTCAGCTGCCTGCTGGAGGTGTAGGTCCACTGCTGGTTGGTCAGGCCGTGGCAGTCGTACAGCTGCACCCGCGTGCCGTTGCTCTGGGACGAGTTGGGCACGTCGACGCATCGGCCCGACTGGGCCCCCACGATCCGGCCGGCCCCGCCCGACGGAGGCGGCGAGGAGGACGGCGCGGGCGACGGGGACGCCGTGGACGACGGCTGCGGGTTGGCGGAGTTGAGGACGTTGAGGACGGAGATGTACGCCGCCTTCGCCCCGCCCCCGCTGTT
>NZ_JASAMB010000025.1 GCF_029948125.1 Catellatospora sp. KI3 | reverse complement strand
GCCACCGCAGGCGGCGGTGGTCAGGATCAGCGATGCGGCGAGCAGCGAGCCGCCGATCACGACAGCGCGGCGCCGCAGACCGTTGCCGGTGTGAGCTGAACGCATTGCCATCCTCCAAACAGGAAGGGAAGGGGGTTTTCGAGGTTCTTGCGCGAAGGTGGTGCGGAGGTGCGATTGGAGAGCGCTCTCCCACACAGGAGCATGTTCTCCTGCCCCGCGCATGTCAAGGGGCTATTACCGTTCCGTTACGCACCCCCACCGCGCACGCTGCGCAGACCTGGGGTCACCAGGTCATAGGAGGTTGCGTCGATGCGTCAGGCCGACTGCCGGACCACGAGTTCCGGCTCGAAGATGACCGACGTGGTCCGGTGCCCGCGCTGGTCGATCCGGGCCAGGAGCAGCCGCGCCATCTCCGCGGCCATGTCCTCGACGGGCTGCCGCACTGTGGTCAGCGGCGGCCTGCCCGTGGTGGCGGCGCTGGAGTCATCGAAGCCGATGACGGCGACGTCGCCGGGAACGGCTTTCCCATGATCACGAAGGACCATCATTGCGCCCTGGGCCATCACGTCGCTGGCCACGAAGACGCCGTCGACCTCCGGATACTCCCGCAGCAGCTGCTCCATTGCGCGCTCGGCGCCGTCGGAGGTGAAGCCGCCGTCATAGGAGGGCACGTAGGCGAAGCCGTGCTTGGCCATCGCCTCCCGGAAACCGTTGAGGCGGTCGGCGCCGGCGGGCATGTCCATCGAGCCGGAGATCGTGGCCACGTGCTGGCAGCCGCGCGCGGCCAGGTGGTCGGCGGCCAGCCGGGCACCGTTGTACGTCGCCACGTCCACGTAGCTGATCGGCATGGGCGAGGCGGGGCGGCCGTACAGCACGGCGGGCACCGCCGCCTCGGCCAGCAGTCCGGGCAGCGGGTCGTGCGGGTGCAGTGAGATGACCACGACCCCGTCGACCTGCCCCTGCCGTACGTCGGCGACGACCTTCTGGCACGCCTCCTCGTCGCCGGCCAGGGTCAGCGCCAGGTGCACCCCGACCGGGCGCAGCACGCTGAGCACGCCGCCGACCACGCGGCCGAAGAACGGGTCGGAGAAGAACCGGCCCATGAACGGGTCGTCGGCGGTGCGGCTCTCCGCCTCGGAGACCACCAGCGCGATGGCGCCGGTGCGGCCGGTGACCAGCGAGCGGGCCGCCCGGTTGGGCACGTAGCCGGTGGCGGTGACCGCGTCCCAGACCGTCTTGTGCAGCGCCGGATCCACGTTGCGGATGTTGTTGATCACGCGGGACACGGTCGCCCGGGAGACGCCCGCGACCTGCGCCACGTCCTCGAGGGTGGGCAGCCGCGGCGCTGGGGGTCGGTCACTGCTCATGAACGAATTTATAGCACAGGCGGAGAGCGCTCTCCCTTCACCACCTGCGCGAAACGGGTGCGGCGGGCCGCCCTGCCGGGCCGCCCGCCGCACTCTACAAGCGCCAGGTCAGCTCTGATAGACCTGGAACTCCCACAGCGAGTAGCCGTAGGCGGTGTTGCGCGCGGTGCCGTTCATCCGGATGTACCGGCCCGAGGCGTTCACCGGGATCTGGTCGAACCCGCCGTTGCCGGTGGTGGTCGAGTAGATGTTCGTCCACGTGGTGCCGTCGTTGGAGACCTGGATCTGGTACGACTTGGCCGAGGCCGTCTCCCACGCCAGCAGCACGTTGTTGAACGACTTCACCGAGCCCAGGTCGCACTGCAGCCACGCGGTGTCGACCCACTCGCTGGCCCAGCGGGTGCCGTAGTTGCCGTCGGTGGCGTATGACGGCAGCTGCGGACCGTTGGTGCCGGTCGGCTGGTAGGTCGAGGCGGTGCACGCCCTGCCCTGCGAGATGTTGGTGCCCGGGATCGTCGGCGGCACGACCCGGAACGACTTCTGCTCGATGCCGACGTTGCCGTAGCCGTCGAAGGCGTACACGTACACCTTCCACACGCCCAGCTGCTCCGGCGCGGTCACCTGGAACTCGTTGCTGCCGAGCTGGGTGAACCGCACGTTGGAGAACCCGGTGCCGCCCGTGATGTGCTTGTTGCTGAACATCAGGTTGTACCGGATGGCGTCGCCGTTGGGGTCGCTCGCCCCGGCGTACACGGTGAAAGTTCCACCAGCGGGGACCGAGGTCTGGTTCGACAGCGTCAGGCTGGAGAACTCCGGCGGGGTGTTGGCCGAGGCCGTACCCGAGTACGCCTGCTTGAGCGCGTGGTACCCGAGCCGGCGCCAGCCGCCGGTCAGCGTGTTCAGCCAGACGCCGCCGAAGTCGTTCTCCAGGCCGTAGTGGAACTCGGTGGCCCCGAGCGCCACGCCGGGGTGGCTGAGGATGGCGTTCCAGCTGGCCGTGTAACCGGCCTTCTTCTGCACGTCGGTGGGCTCGGTCGGCACCCCGTTGATGTCGTTGGGCACCTCCCACTCGCCGTCCGGGCCGCCCTCGGTCACGACGTACGGCTTGTTGTAGCCGCCGTTGATCCACGCCTGCTTCACGCCGCCGATGGCGCCGTAGGAGTTGATCGCCCACAGGTCCAGGTTCGGGGCGTTGTTCTTGTAGTACGGCCACGCGCCCACCCAGGCGTCGGTCGAGGTGACCGGGTGGTTCGGGTCGGCGGCGTGGATCGCGACAGCCACCTCGTTGACGAAGGCCGCGTACGCGTTGCGCCGCGCCTCGACCTCGGCGGCCGGCAGGCCGTGGTCCTGCATCGTCAGCAGCACCTCGTTGCCGACGTCCCACATCAGCACGCCCTGGCGGTTCTTGAGCGCGTTGACCCGGGCCACGATCTCGGCCTTGACCGAGGTCTTGTACGCGGTGTCGTTGACGTAGTCCGCGCCCTGGTTGAGCCAGTGCCCGACGATCACCTTGATGCCGAACCGGGCGGCCGTGTCCAGCAGCCCCGGGGTCGCCGCGTCGTCCACGCCCCAGGTGCGGATGGTGTTGACGCCCATGTTCTTCAGGTCGCGCATGTACCCGTCGCCCGCGCCCTGCGGCGGACCGTAGGTCAGGCCCTTCACCAGGTACGACGCGCCGTTGACCTGCAGCTGCCAGTTGCCCTGGGTGCCGGTGACCTTGACGACGCTCGGACCGGCCGGCACGGCCGGGTCGGTCATCGCCGGGGCGGCGGTGCCGGCCTGCCGCGACACGGTCACCTTGTCCACGGCCAGGACGCCGCCGGAGGTGGTGGCCGGGGTCGGCACGGTCTCGCCCGCGATCGCGTTCGGGTAGAGGCCGCCGATGGCCAGGTCGAGCCGCAGGTAGAAGCCGTGGTGCACGGCCGCGTCCCAGGCGGCCACGCCGACCTGGCTCTCGCGCACGACGTAGGTCTGCACCCCGTCGAGGTAGAAGCGGATCTCCTCGTCGGTCTTGGTGCGGTCGATGACCTGCGCGTACTCGTGGAAGGCGGTCTGGCAGCCCTGGCAGCTGGCCAGGCCCGAGGTGCGGCCGTTGTACTCTCCGCACGGCCCGTCCGGGGCGGTGCCGCAGTGCAGCGTGTTCGACAGCTGGCTGCGCCCGTTGACGCCGCTCATGATGTCGGTCTCGCCGACGCCCGGCCAGTTGTTGTAGTTGCCCCGGTACGCCGCGCCGGTGGCCCGGAACGCGGGCCAGTAGCCCAGGCCGTTGGCCGGGTTGGGCTGCTGGATGACGGCGGAGAAGCGGGTCAGCTCGCCCGCGGCCGGGGTGAAGTCGGTGCGCTGGGTCTCCAGCCGGCCCGAGGTCCAGTTGCCGGCCCCGTCGCGGATCGCCTTGATGTTCAGCTTGCCGTCGCCGGTCAGGTAGACGTTGGCCGTCGACGCGCTGGCGGTCTCGATCTCACCGGTGCCCCAGTTGGCCGCGCCACCCGGGTACTGCGTACCGGTGCGCAGCAGCCAGTTGGCCGCGCTCGGGGAGGTGTTGGCGGCGCCGTCGAAGTTCTCCTCCCACACCGTGGTCCAGTTGCCCGACGGGCTGGGCGAGGTGTTCGGCGTGGTGCTCGGCGAAGCGCTCGGGCTGGTCGGGGTGCCGCCGGCGAAGACGCGCAGCTCCCACAGCGAGTAGCCGTAGCCGCCGACCCGGGTGGTGCCGTACATCCGCAGGTAGCGGCCGGTGCCGGACAGGCCCAGGCTCTGCGTGCCGCCGGTGCCGGTGGTGGTGGAGTAGACCGAGGTCCAGTTGCTGCCGTCGGGCGAGGTCTGGATCTGGAACGCGGTCGCGTAGGCCGCCTCCCACACCAGCTCCACCTTGCAGAT
Organism: Catellatospora sp. KI3; assembly: GCF_029948125.1. Classification (GTDB taxonomy): domain Bacteria; phylum Actinomycetota; class Actinomycetes; order Mycobacteriales; family Micromonosporaceae; genus Catellatospora. Next base: position 102,291 of record NZ_JASAMB010000025.1, on the reverse strand, counting down.
GCTGTACGACTGCCCGAGGTCCACCCGCAGCCACTGCGGGTCGGCGAACAGGCTGCCCCAGCGGGTGCCGGTGTTGCCGTCGACCGCCTCGGCGGGCGAGCCGACCTCGACCGAGGACGCGGTCGCGGTCTTGCCCTGGGCGATGTTGGTGGTGCCGCAGGCACCGGCCGAGGGCGACGGGTTGGTCCCGCCGATGCTGCCGATGACCTTGAACTCGTACAGCGAGTAGCCGTAGCCGCTGTTGCGGGCGGTGCCGTACATGCGGACGTAGCGGCCCGAGCCCGTGACGTTCAGGGTCTGGGTGCCGCCGGTGCCGGTGGTGGTGCTGTAGATCGAGGTCCAGTTGACGGCGTCGTTCGACGTCTGGATCTGGAACGCGGTGCCGTAGGCGCCTTCCCACTGCAGCACGACCTGGCTGATGGTGGCGCTGCCCTGCAGGTCGACCTGCAGCCACTGCGGGTCGCTCCACTGGCTGCCCCAGCGGCTGCCGGCGTTGCCGTCGACCGCGTTGGCCGCGGCCAGGTCGGCGCCCTGCACGGAGGAGGCGGTGGCGGGCTTGCCCTGCGAGATCAGCGTGTCGGCCGCGTTGGCCGTGGTGAAGGGGACGATCAGGACCAGGGACGAGACGACGGTGGAGATCGCGACCGGTATCGCGATCCGCCACCGGCGGGCGAGTCGCCTCGCGCCCGGGCTGGTGAGGGCGGGTGTCATGGAGCTCCTACCTGTTCATCGGGGCGTTCGGAGGAGTCGTGGGTCGGGCCCGTGCGGGCCACGATGGAGAGCGCTCTCCGAGTGTTACGCCGAAATTTCCTCAGTGTCAAGACGGCGACGATCATCGGTGACGACTCGCCCCGATCAATCCGTTTTGACCGATCAAATCGGCAACCTCGTTGCGAGAAGAGCGTTTCGGCTCTTGACATCCGAGCCGTCCAACCGAGACCCTTGGCCGAGTGGGAGAGCGCTCTCCATTGCGTTTCCCGCTTCGTGCCCGGCACCCCGAGAGGTAATCGATGCTCACGCAGACCGAGGAACCCGCCGCCGCAACGCGGCATACGCTGCAGTTCCCCCAAGACTTCTGGTGGGGCGCGGCGACGGCGGCGTACCAGATCGAAGGCGCCGTGGCGGAGGACGGCCGCACCGCGTCGATCTGGGACACCTTCTGCGCCACGCCCGGCCGCGTCGCCGACGGGCACACCGGCGCGGTCGCGGCCGACCACTACCACCGCTACCGCGACGACGTGGCGCTGATGCGCGAGATCGGACTGTCGGCGTACCGGTTCTCGATCTCGTGGCCGCGGGTCAAGCCCGGCGGCGGCGCCGCCGTCAACCAGGCCGGCCTGGCCTTCTACGACCGGCTCGTCGACGAGCTGCTCGGCTCCGGCATCCGGCCCACGGCCACCCTCTACCACTGGGACCTGCCGCAGGAGCTGGAGGACCGGGGCGGCTGGCTCGACCGCGACACCGCCCACCGCTTCGCCGAGTACGCCGCGGTCGTGGCCGAGAAGCTGGGCGACCGGGTCAAGCTGTGGTGCACCCTCAACGAGCCGTGGTGCTCGGCGTTCCTCGGCTACGGCTCGGGGCACCACGCTCCGGCCCGTACCAGCGCGGATGGTGGTCTGAAAGCCACCCACCACCTGCTGCTCGCCCACGGCCTGGCCGCCCGCGCCCTGCGCGCCGCGGTGCCCGGCGCGCAGGTCTCCATCGCGCTCAACCAGGGCGCGGTCCGGCCGCTGACCGGCGCCGACGGCGACCGCGACGCCGCCCGCCGCATCGACGGGCTGCTCAACCGGATCTTCCTCGACCCGATCACGAAGGGGCAGTACCCGGCCGACGTCGTCGCCGACACCGCCGCGGTCAGCGACTGGTCGTTCGTCCGCGACGGCGACCTGGCCGTGATCGCCGCGCCGCTCGACGCGCTCGGCGTGAACTACTACGCCCCCGACCTGGTCAGCGCGGCCACGCAGCCGTCGGAGGAGAACTCGCCCTACCCGGCCACCGCCGACGTCGCGTTCCACCAGACCCCCGGCCCGCAGACCGAGATGGGCTGGACCGTCGACCCGACCGGCCTGCGCGACGTGCTGCTGCGCCTGCACCGCGACCACCCCGGGCTGCCGCTGTACGTCACCGAGAACGGCGCCGCCTACGTCGACGCGGTCGACGCCGACGGCCGGGTCCGCGACGCCGACCGCACCGAGTACCTGCGGCTGCACCTGTCCGCCGTGCACGAGGCCATGCGGGCGGGCGCCGACCTGCGCGGGTACTTCGTCTGGTCGCTGCTGGACAACTTCGAGTGGGCATTCGGCTACGGCAAGCGATTCGGCATCGTCCGAGTCGACTACGACACGCAGCAGCGCATCCTCAAGGACAGCGCGCTGTGGTACCGCGAGGTCATTAGGGCTGGTGGCATCGCGGGCTGACTCCCCACCACCGCGGGGAGTCCCACGGGGCGGGTCCGGCGCCGACCTCTCACGGCGCCGGACCCGCCCCGTCTAGGCTTTCCACGTGACCGTGACCAACTGGGCCCGCAACGTCGTCTTCCAGGCCGGACAGGTGCGCCGACCGTCGTCGGTGGACGAGCTGCGGACGATGGTCGCCGGATCCGCGCGGGTGCGGGCGCTGGGCACCGGGCACTCGTTCAACGAGCTCGCCGACACCGAAGGCGAGCTGGTCAGCGTCGCCGGGCTGCCGCCCGTCGCCGAGATCGACCGCGAAGCCGCCACGGTGCGGGTCACCGCCGGCACCCGCTACGGCGAGCTGGCCACGACCCTGCACGCGGCCGGGTTCGCGCTGCCCAACCTCGGCTCGCTGCCCCACATCTCCGTCGGCGGCGCCTGCGCCACGGGCACCCACGGCTCCGGCCGCCGCAACGGCAACCTGGCCACCGCCGTCGCCGCCCTCGAACTGGTCACCGGCACCGGCGACCTGCTGACCCTCGACCGCACCGACGACCGCTTCCCCGGCGCCGCGGTGCACCTGGGCTCGCTGGGCGTGGTCACCCACCTCACCCTGGACCTCGTCCCCACCTTCGAGATCCGCCAGTACGTCTACGACGGCCTGCCCGCCGCCTCCGTCCGCGGCTGCTTCGACGAGGTGCTCGACGCGGCGTACAGCGTGAGCCTGTTCACCTCGTGGTCGGGGCGCGGCATCGACCAGGTGTGGGTCAAGAGCACCGACGGGGACGGGTTCGCCGCCCCCGCCCGCTGGCACGGCGCGGAGCTCGCGGACTCGCCCCGGCACCCGATCGGGAGCATGTCGCCGGTGCACTGCACCGCGCAGCAGGGGGTCGCCGGGCCCTGGCACGAGCGGTTGCCGCACTTCCGGCTCGACTTCACCCCGAGCAGCGGCGACGAGCTGCAGTCGGAGTTCTTCATGCCGCGCGAGTCGGCGCCGGCGGCGTACGCGGCGCTGGAGCCGATCGCGCCGCTCATCGCCCCGGTGCTGCAGATCAGCGAGATCCGTACCGTCGCCGCCGACGACCTGTGGCTGAGCCCGGCGTACGGCCGCGACAGCGTCGCCTTCCACTTCACCTGGATCGCCGACGCGGCCGCGGTCGCCCCGGTCCTGGCGGCGGTGGAGCAGGCCCTCTCCCCGTTCACCCCCCGCCCCCACTGGGGCAAGGTCTTCTCCCTGGACCCGGCCCAGGTCCGGGCCGCCTACCCGCGCCTGCCCGACTTCCTCGACCTCCGCGCCGCCCTCGACCCCCAGGGGCGCTTCCGCAACCCCTTCACCGACCGCTACCTCCACTGACCCCGCCCAGCCCCGCCCGGCCGTGCCCGGCCCCGCCCCGATCGGTCCGGTGGCGAGGCCCAAGATCGTTCAAGTTGCCGGGCAATCGGGCGTATCAAGGTCTCCCTTTCGCCCGATTGCCGGGCAACTTCAACGATCTTGAGGGGCCTGGGCGTGGGTGCGGCGGGACGGGTCCTCCTGCTCAGGCGGGGGCGGTGGAGCGTTGGGGGAGGCGGTGCAGGAGGGCGGGCAGGACCGTGCCGAGGGGGGCGTCCAGGCGCAGGGCGGCGTCGGCGTCGGAGCGGGTGGTGCCGCGGTTGACGATGGCGACCGGGATGCCGTGCTTGACGGCGCGGATGACGAAGCGCCGGCCGGACATGACCGTCAGCGAGCTGCCCAGCACCAGCAGCGCCCGCGAGCGTTCGACCAGGTCGAAGCAGTGCTGCACGCGCGGGGCGGGCACGGTCTCGCCGAAGAAGACGACGTCGGGCTTCAGCATGCCGCCGCAGGCCTCGCAGTCGGCCGTGGCGAAGCCCGCCACCTCGTCGTCGGTCAGTTCGACGTCGCCGTCGGGGTGGACCGCGGTGATCTGGGCGGTGTAGCCGGGGTTGGCCGCCTCGAGCCGGCGGTGCAGGCGCTGGCGGGTGCTCAGGTCGCCGCAGTCCAGGCAGATCACCCGGTCGAGGCTGCCGTGCAGTTCGACCACGGCGTCAGCGCCCGCGGCCTGGTGCAGGCCGTCGACGTTCTGGGTGACGATGCCGGTGAGCAGACCGCGCTCCTGCAGCGCGGCCACGGCGCGGTGGCCGTCGTTGGGGCTGGCCCGGGCGATGCCGCGCCAGCCGAGGTGGCTGCGCGCCCAGTAGCGGCGCCGGGCGAAGGCCTCGCGGGTGAACGTCTGGTAGGTCATGGGGGCGCCGCGCCGCTGTACGCCGTTGGGGCCCCGGTAGTCGGGGATGCCCGACTCGGTGGACAGCCCGGCGCCGCTGAGCACGGTCACGTCGCCGCCGCCGACGAGCTCAGCCAGCTGATCCATGGTCACTTCGAGCACCCCACCATGCTGCCACCGCGGCCGCCGAGCGCCGAGCGGGCGTCCGTAGCACGTTAAGGATCATTGATAGGAGTCTTTACTATTAGGTTTCTTTAATTTACGTTGACGAGTACATGACAGCCTGCAAATCCAAGGTAGGTGGAAACTCATGAAACGCCCAGCTCAGAGTGCCCGCATGCGGGTACTGGCGGCCACCGCCGCCACGCTGGTGGCGATGGGTGCCTCGCTCGCGATCTCCACCGCGGCGTCGGCAGCCAACCTCGTCAGCAACCCCGGCCTGGAGACAGGCAGCCTCTCCCCCTGGACCTGCGCCGGCGGCCTCGGCAGCGTGGTCACCACGCCCGTGCACGGCGGCACCAAGGCCCTCGCCGGCGCGGCCAACGCGTCCAACCACGCGCAGTGCAGCCAGACCGTCACCGTCCTGCCGAACACGGCGTACGTGCTCAGCGCGTGGGTGCGCGGTGGCGGCGGCTACGTGTACCTCGGCTACACCGGCGGCACCGAGACCTGGAACCCCAACTCGGCCAACGCGTGGACCCAGCTGTCGCTCAACCTGACCACGGGCGCCGGCCAGACCTCGCTGACCATCAACATCCACGGCTGGTACGGCACCGGCACGTACTACGCCGACGACTTCTCGCTGGACGGCCCCGGCGTCCCGCCGTCGTCGCCGCCCGCGTCCCCGTCGGCCTCGCCGTCGAAGACGGCCAGCCCGAGCCCGTCGGTGTCGCCGTCGCGCTCGGCGTCCCCGTCGCCGTCGGTGTCGGTGTCCCCGCCGCCGCCCGGCGGCAAGAAGATCCTCGGCTACTTCGTCGAGTGGGGCATCTACGGCCGCAACTACCACGTCAAGAACATCGCGACGAGCGGTTCGGCCAGCAAGCTGAACTACATCAACTACGCGTTCGGCAACGTGACCAACGGCCAGTGCACCATCGGTGACGCCTACGCCGACTACGACAAGGCGTACGACGCCGCCACCAGCGTCGACGGGGTCGCCGACACCTGGGACGCCGGCGCCCTGCGCGGCAGCTTCAACCAGCTGCGCAAGCTCAAGAAGATGTACCCGAACATCAAGGTGCTCTGGTCGTTCGGCGGCTGGACCTGGTCCGGCGGCTTCGGCCAGGCCGCGGCCAACCCGACCGCGTTCGCCAACTCCTGCTACAACCTGATCGAGGACCCGCGCTGGGCGGACGTCTTCGACGGCATCGACATCGACTGGGAGTACCCCAACGCCTGCGGCCTGTCCTGCGACAGCAGCGGCCCGGCGGCCTTCAAGAACCTGATGTCGGCGCTGCGCACCCGGTTCGGCTCCAGCTACCTGGTCACCGCGGCGATCACGGCTGACGGCACCGCCGGCGGCAAGATCGACGCGGCCGACTACGGCGGCGCGGCGCAGTACCTCAACTGGTACAACGTGATGTCGTACGACTACTTCGGCGCCTTCAACGCGCAGGGCCCCACCGCCCCGCACTCGCCGCTGACGTCGTACACCGGCATCCCGACCCCCGGGTTCTACACCGACGCGGCCATCCAGAAGCTGAAGAGCAAGGGCGTGCCCTCCTCGAAGCTGCTGGTCGGCATCGGGTTCTACGGCCGCGGCTGGACCGGCGTCACCCAGGCCGCCCCGGGCGGCACGGCCACCGGCGCCGCGCCGGGCACGTACGAGGCGGGCATCGAGGACTACAAGGTCCTCAAGAACAGCTGCCCGGTCACCGGCACCATCGCCGGCACCGCGTACGCCAAGTGCGGCAGCAACTGGTGGAGCTACGACACGCCCAGCACCATCAACGGCAAGATGTCCTACGCCAACGCGCAAGGTCTCGGCGGCAGCTTCTTCTGGGAGCTCTCCGGCGACACCACCAACGGTGAACTGATCACCGCCATGCGCAACGGCCTGGGCTGATCCACCCGGGCGGTTGCCCACTGACGGCGGGCGTCCCCGAGGACGCCCGCCGTTCCGCTTCCCCGCGCGGGATCGGGAGCCGGCGGCCGCGAAACCCGAGGCGGCAGTGGTGGCAGGCGTGCGACCATGCCGCGATGGAGGTCTACCTGCGCACGGCTCGGCTCGAGCTGCGACCCTTCACCGGCTCCGCCGAGGACGTCGAGAACCTGTACGCCCTCGACGACGACCCGGCGGTGATGAAGTACCTGACCGGGGGCCGGAGCACGCCGCGCGAGACGGTCCGCGACGAGGTGCTGCCCCGGCTGCTCGCGGCGTACCGGCGGTCCCCCGGGTTCGGGTGCTGGGCGGCGGCGGCTCGGGACGGTGGCGCCTTTCTCGGCTGGTTCGCCCTCAGCCGCGACGAGTCGACGCCGGCCGGCCAGGCGGAGCTGGGGTATCGGCTGCGGCAGGAGGCTTGGGGGCAGGGGTACGCGACCGAGGGGTCGCGGGCGTTGATCGACAAGGGGTTCGCCGAGCTGGGGCTGGGGCGGATCACCGCGCACACGATGACGGTGAACCTCGGCTCGCGGCGGGTGATGGAGAAGTGCGGGCTGCGGTATGTGCGCACGTTCTTCCTGGACTGGCCGGATGTGATCGAGGGCGGCGAGCAGGGCGACGTGGAGTACGAGCTGCTCCAGGCGGACTGGACGCCGTCCTCTCGGAGCTGACGCGAGGCCCGTCCGCCCCGGCGCGGCCCGGCCTAGCATTGACGCTGGCCTATCCAGAAGACGAAATTCCCGAAAACGTCTTCTGGATAGGCCAGCGTCGATTTCAAGCGGGGCGCGGTGCGGCGCGGCGGGGTGCGGCGGGGTGCGGCGCGGCGGGGTGCGGCCAGCGGGTGGGGCGGGTCAGCGGGTGGTGGTGGTCGGGTCGGCCACGAAGGAGAGGAGCAGGGTGTCGAGGTCGCCGCCGAGCAGGGCTACGCCGTGGTCGGCGCCGGGGCGCAGGAGCAGCTTCTTGTGCTTGGACACCGACAGCCCGTACAGCTCCCTGGCCTGGTCGGTGAAGCCGCCCTCCAGCTCGCCCGCCGCGAAGATCGTCGGCACGTCCAGGGACTTGACCGCGACCCGCGCGTCGGCGTCGTACACGGTCGGCGCGGACAGGCTGACCACCCCGTCGACCGGCGGCGCGGTGCGCGAGGCCGCCGTCAGCGCGATGGTGCCGCCCCGCGAGGCCCCGAACACGAAGACCCGCTTGACCCCCGCCGCGCGCAGGTGCGCGATCCCGGCCTGGGCCACCTCGATCGCGTCGCGGGAGCCGATGTCCAGCGACAGCGCCCGGTAGCCCTTCTGCTGCAGGGTCAGCGCGAACGGATACCACTGGCACGGGTTGCTCTCCGCCTGGTGCAGCAGCACGACGCCGGTGTCACCGGTGCCGACCTCGATCGCGGCGGTCATGTTGTGCGTGGCGTCGGTGATGACCACGAGCGGGCCGCGGTCGGCCAGGCAGGCCACGTTGGCGTCCTCGAGCACCCGCTGCCGGGCGGCGGCGGTCGGGTCGAGCGGGGACGGCGAGGGTGTCCCCGTGCCGTCGGCGCCACCGCACCCGGCGGCGAACGTGACGCAGAGCAGCGCGGTCGTGGCGAGCAGGCGGCGTGACAGGGTCGCGGTGATTGTCCTCATGCGAGCCTGGACGCCCGACCGTACCGGACCGGTTGTCGAACTCTAAAGGTTGTTTACTTATCGAGACGCGGCCGTCCTGGCGACCCCCCGGCGGAACACCTGGCGGTATGTCTGCGGCGGCACCGAGGTGAACCTGCGGAAGTGCGTACGCATGTTGACCGCGGTGCCGAAGCCGACCCGGGCGGCGATCCGCTCGACCGGCTCGTCCGTGGTCTCCAGCAGCTCCTGCGCCCGCCGGATGCGCTGCTCCAGCAGCCACTGCAGCGGGCTGACGCCGAGGTTGTCGCGGAAGCGCCGGGCGAACGTGCGCGGGCTCAGGTGCGCCTGGCGGGCCAGCTGCGCCACCGTCAGCGGCTGGTCGAGGCGGTCGCGGGCCCAGCCCAGTACCGGGGCGATCTCCGAGCGCGCCTCGCCGCGCGCGAGCGGCTGGGCGAACTGGGCCTGCCCGCCCTCGCGGTGCGGCGGCACGACCATCCGGCGGGCCACCTCGTTGGCGACGGCGGCGCCGAAGTCCTGCCGGACCAGGTGCAGGCACAGGTCGATGGCCGAGCCGGTGCCCGCCGAGGTGAGCACCTCGCCCTCGTCCACGTAGAGCACCTCGGGGTCGACCTTGACCCGGGGGTAGCGGTGGGCGAAGTCGAGCGCGTTCATCCAGTGGGTGGTGGCCCGGCGGCCGTCGAGCAGCCCGGCCTCGGCCAGCACGTAAGCGCCGCTGCAGATGGAGGCGATCCGGGCGCCCCGCGCGTGCGCGGCCTGCACCGCCTCGACCAGGGCCGGAGGCGGGCCGCACTGCACGCCCCGGTTGCACGCGGGGACCAGCACGGTGTCGGCGGCGACCAGGTCGTCCAACGTGTACGCGGTCTGCACGAGCAGGCCGGAGCGCACCCGCAGCGGGCCGGGTTCGGCGGCGCACAGGCGCAGCTCGTACCACGGGTCGACCAGGTCGGGGCGGTCGACGCCGAACACCTCGCACGGCACGGCGAGCTCGAACACGGGCAGGTCGTCGGTGATCGCCACCGCGACGACGTGCCTCTTGACTGCGGCGGGCCCCATGGCAGGATCCTATCGCACGACGGCATTCCTGCCACTGGTGCGCCGACCAGCCATACCCGAGGGTGTAGTAATGACCGAAACGCTGCAGCGACCTGACAACACCGCTGCCGACCACTCCCCCGCGCACGGGCGGCTCACCCTGCCCCAGGGCGCCGCGCTGTACGTCGGCGCCGTCCTGGGCACCGGCGTGATCGCGCTGCCCGCGCTCGCGGTGCAGGCCGCCGGACCCGCCTCGCTGCTGGCATGGCTGGGCCTGGTGCTGCTCTCCGTGCCGCTGGCGCTCACCTTCGCCGCGCTGGGCGCCCGCTTCCCGGATGCGGGCGGGGTCTCCACGTACACCCGGAACGCGTTCGGGCCGCGCGCGGCGGCCGCCGTGGGCTGGTGCTTCTACTTCGCGGTGCCCGCCGGGGCCCCGGCCGCCGCGGTCTTCGCGGGCGCCTACGTCGAGGCGGCCGTCGGCGGCGGCCAGCGCACCGTGCTGCTCACGGCCGCCGCGCTGATGCTCGCCGTGACCGTCACGAACCTGTTCGGGGTGACCGTGTCCGGGCGGGTGCAGCTCGTGCTCGCGGTGCTGCTGGTGACGCTGCTGCTCACCGCCGTGATCACCGCCGCGCCGCACGGGGACACCGCCAACCTGCGCCCGTTCGCCCCGCACGGCTGGCTGGCCATCGCCCCGGCCGCGGCGCTGCTGGTGTGGAGCTTCGCGGGCTGGGAGGCGATCACGCACCTGGCGGCGGACTTCCGCAATCCGGGCCGGGACCTGCCGCGGGCGGCGGGCGTCGCGGTGGGCGTCGTCGGCGTGCTGTACCTGGCGGTGGCGGGCGTCGGCATCCTGGTGCTCGGGCCGCAGGCGGGCACCGGCGCGCCGCTGGCGCGGCTGCTGGAGATCGGTCTGGGCGGACCGGCCGGGGCGCTGGCCGCGGCGGCGGCGCTGCTGCTCACCTTCGGCACCATGAACGCGTACTACGCCAGCGCCGCCAAGCTCGGCGCGGCGCTGGGCCGCGACGGGGCCCTGCCGGCCTGGCTCGCCCGGGGTGCGCGCGCCGGGGATGTGCCGCGGCGCAGCCTCGCCGTCACCGCGAGCCTGTCCGCGCTGGCCATGCTGGTCGTCGCGGTGACCGGCACCGGGGCCGAGCCGCTGGTACTGCTGGCCACCGGCGCGTTCGTCGCCGTGTACGCGCTGGGCACCGCTTCGGCGCTCAAGCTGCTGCCGCGCGGCACCGCGGCGCACCGCAGCGCGATGGTGGCGCTGGTCGCGGTGGTGGCCCTGGCGCTGACCACCGGCTGGTACCTGCTGTGGCCGCTGGCCATGGGCCTCGGAGCGCTGCTCTACCAGCGGCGGGCCGTCCGCAACTGAACGGGCACGCCCGGCCCGCGCGCTCCCGTGGCAGAGGGATGGGAGGCGCGGGTCGGGCGTGAGACTCACCCGATGCTGGTCACCGGGCCGGTGGTGGTCACCAGGCCAGGGCGGCGCAGTCGGCCTCGTCCGGCAGCAGCGGCCGGATGGCGACCGAGTACGTCTTGCCGCCGGAGGTCCACGGCGTCAGCTGGTTGGCCTTGGCCGCGGCCGTGAGCACGGCGGCGGCCTGGTCACCGGAGGCGGCGACGCAGCCCAGGTCCATGCCCTCGGTGAACGGCTTGCCGGGCAGCGCCGGGCCGGGCCAGGCGATCTCGGCCTGGGCGCCCGCGTCGGCGTTGGCCTGGTAGGTGCTGGCCAGACCGGCGACGACCTTCGCCTGGTACGGCTCAGAGGTGCTGACCGCGCTCTTGCCGAGGGTGGTCTCCAGGTCGGTCAGCGCCTTGATCAGGTCGAGCAGCTTGCGCCGCGCCGCGACCTGGTCGGCCGACAGGCCGTTGGTGGTGATCTCCTCGGTCAGCGCGTACGCCGAGGTCGTCTTGTCGCCCTCGGCGGTGTGCACGGTGATCACGGTGTTGGGCATGTCGGTGACCCCGGGCTGGCCCAGGTCGGCCTTGTCGCCCACGCCCGCCTTGACCGCGCGGTCGACCAGCTTCTGCACGTCGCCGCTGGAGATGCGGCGCAGTTGGAGGTTCGGCAGCGCCGGACCCGGGTAGATCATCACCACGGGGCCCTCGGTGATGACGCGGCCGTCGGCGTAGACGCTGAGCATCGGAACGCGGCTGGCCAGGTAGGACGGGGGGACGAAACCGCCGACGTACTCGACGCGCAGGGCGACGGTGTCACCGCCGGGGAACGTGAACTGGTCGCCGTCGCCCTTGCTCGCGCCGTCGGCGGCCTGGGCGCAGCCGGCGGCACCGAGCACGAGCAGCGAGGCGAGCACCGCTCGGACTGCAAGAGTTGCCTTCATGCCTGCTGTGACCGCGCGCGGGCCGCCTCGGTTCCCAGGTTCCGGGAAAAGTTCCGTGCCACCCTCAGCCGAGTGCGGCGAACCCGTCGCCGGCCAGTGCCACCAGCTCCTCGAGCGCCTGCCGGGCCCGCGCGGCGGCGGTCGGGTCGCGCTGCTCGATGCCGCTGGCGACGAACTCGTCCTCGTCGAGCCGCAGCACCAGGGCCCGGTCGGCCGACACCCACAGGTCCAGGTCCAGGTCCTCGACGACCAAGCCGGCGGCGTCCCACTCGGCCGGCCGGGTGACGTCGCAGTACCAGCCTTTCCGCCCGGTCGGGCCGCCGACCTCCTTGACCGAGTACCACCGGTCGCGCCAGTAGTGCTCGGTGAAGACGTCGCCCGGGTCGAAGCTGACGAAGCCGAAGTCGCGCGGCCCGTCCCCGGCGAACGGCGCCCGCACCACCAGGTGCACGCCGTCGTCAGCGAGCACCCGCGCCGGATAGCTGATCTTCTCGCGGCCCTGCTTGACCAGCCGGACCAGTACCTCGTCCCCGACCACCAGCGGTTCACCCGCCCCCTGCCCCATCCCGCCATGATCGCACCACCACCCACCACCCCCCGCCCCGCCCACCGCCCCCACCGCGCCGCGCCCGGCGCCCCGCCCGGCGCCGTTAAGAAGGGGCCCTTCTACCTCGCAAAACGATAAGAAGGGGCCCTACCTTTCATTAACCTCAGGGCATGAGGCCGATGCCGCGTGCACTGCTGTGGGACCGGATGGTCGAGGTCGGAGCCGACATCGCCCTGGTCGACCTGCGTCCGGACCGACTGTTCGCGCACGGGCAGGCGGTGGCGGCCGAGCCGGTCGCCCACTCCTGCCGCTACGAGCTGGCCACCGGGGCGGGGTTCGCCACCGACACCCTGACCGTGGAGTCCGAGGGCGCGGGCTGGCAGCGCGAGGTCAGACTGGAGCGCTCCGACCGCGGCTGGCGGGTGGTCACCAGCGAGCAGGGCCGGTTCGGCTCGGCGTCGCTGCCGGGCATCGTGGACGCGGACCGGCTCGCCGACGCGTACGACGTGGACCTGGAGTGCACGGCGCTGACCAACACGCTGCCGATCCGGCGGCTGAACCTGCTCGGGGCGGCGCCGGGCACCGCCCACACCGTGGCGGTGGCCTGGGTACGGGTGCCGTCGCTGCAGGTCATCCCGGTGGAGCACACGTACAGCGTGGTCTCGCCGGAGAAGATCCGGTTCACCTCGGGCACGTTCAGCGCCGAGCTGACCGTCGACGGGGACGGCTTCGTGGTCACCTATCCGGGGTACGCCGCCCGCGTCGGCTAGCGCCCGCGGGCCTGGGCCATGCCCTTGTTCGCCAGGGCGTCGGCGCGTTCGTTGCCGGGGTCGCCCGCGTGCCCCTTCACCCAGCGCCACTCGATGGTGTGCCGGGCGGCCGCCTCGGACAGCCGCTGCCACAGGTCGGCGTTCTTGACCGGCTTGCGGTCGCTGGTCAGCCAGCCGTTGCGCCGCCACCCGGCCAGCCAGGACGTGATCCCGTTGCGCAGGTAGCTGCTGTCGGTGTGCAGGCGCACCGCCACCGGCCGCTTGAGCGCCTCCAGGGCCTGGATGGCGGCCATCAGCTCCATCCGGTTGTTGGTGGTCTGCTCGGCCTCGCCGCCGCACAGCTCGCGCTCGTGGCCGCGGTAGCGCAGGATGGCGCCCCAGCCGCCGGGGCCGGGGTTGCCGCTGCACGCGCCGTCGGTGTAGATCTCCACCAGGTTGTCGGCCGGGTCTGCCATACCGGGCAACCTACCGGGTGGGGCCGGGTCAGTAGCGACGCACCGGCCCGTCCGCCTCCTGGGTGCGGCGGTGGGACAGGAGGTGGTCGAGGCTGTAGCGGCCCGCGCCGACGGCGGCCAGCAGCAGGGCGCCCACGCCCAGGGCGATGACCAGCTCGGCGCCGCCTTTGTCGACGAACAGGCCGTGGCCGATGTGCACGGTCAGGTACGCCCCGAGCATGTCGACGGCCAGCAGCAGGCCCACGATCGGCGTGAGCAGGCCCAGGACCAGCAGCGCGCCGCCGACCAGCTCCACGGTCGCGGCGAGCCAGGCGGACAGGCCGGGCAGCGGGATGCCCATGGCCCGGAAACCAGCGGTGACCTTCGGGATGCCGAGGTCGAAGAACTTCTGCCAGCCGTGGGCGAAGAAGACGATGCCCAGCCCGAGCCGTGCGATGAGTTTGGCCAGGTCACGTACTGATTCAGGCACGACGAACATCGAAACGCCTCCACCGGATCGCCCACTGTCGACCAGCTTTTCACAGTAACGGACGGTTAGCCCGGTATCGCACGAGAAACCCGACAGGCCGGGACACACCGACACGCGAGCCGAACTCGGATGAGGCGCCCCGTCGTGCGGAAACCGCGCGGGCATGGTGGGATGCAATCCGCGAGGTCTCCACCGTGCCCGGCGGGCGACTCTCGTACGCACCGAGCGCACCCGGCAGAACGGAGGATCAGATGCCCTCAGACGGCCTGATTAACCGGCGATTCGTATACAACGGCCACGCCAGCACCGTCGCCGACTACGACGGCAACAAGCGGCTGGCCATCGTCATGGACGACCAGCCGCACCAGTGCTTCTCGGTCAGCATCGACCTGCCCGACGACCCCTCCGTCGGCCTGCAGCTCGACCTGTACCTGGCCGACGGGCAGTTCTACGCGTGGCCGGCGGCGGGCCGGGGCGAGCCGCCCGCGCTGCGCCAGGGCAGCGTCGTGGAGCCCTCCGCCGACGCCTGAGCCGAGCCCGCCTGGGCCCGGCCCGGCCGGGGCCGAGCCCCGACTGAGCGGCCGACCGGCCGCAGTCCACACGGGACAGAAGCGATCATCGATCGCTGCTAGCCTGCCCGCATGCATGCCGACACCGCCGCCATGCGGCAGGTCGCGGACGGGTTCCGCGACGTGTCCACCGCACTGCGCGACGAAGCGTCCCACCTCGGCCGCGAGGAGCTGCCGGTGGTGCTCGACGACTACGTCTACGCCGTGGCCAAGGTCCCCGAGGCGCTGGAGGAGTTCCTGCGGACCTGGTCGACCGAGCTGACCTGCACCGCCGACGCCTGCGGCGACATCGTGCACGGCCTGGCCACCGCCGCGCAGGCGTACGACGACGCGGACAAGAACGCCACCGTCAGGACGCGCTGATGGGCGCCTACCACCTGAGCAGGCTCATCGAGGCCAAGCGCGACATCGACGGCTCCTACGGCTACTGGGGCACCGGCAGCCTGCTGCACGGCATCGACGGCGGGCTGTCCGCGCCGCACCTGACCGAGTTCTACGGCATCGCCGCCAACCTCGCCGACCGGCTGCGCGAATACGCCAAGCGCGTCGACGCCCAGGCGGTGCAGACGCACACCCTGGCCTCGCGCAAGCTGGACGCGGCCGTGGTGGGGCAGATGTCGGTGCCCGCCGCCGACGGCATGAAGGCCCTGGAGGCCGAGCTGAAGCGCATCGTCGACGTGCTCGGCGACGCCGCCGACGTGCTCACCGCGCACGCGGGCGCCATGGTCGACGCGGCCCGCGAGGACACCCGGGGCGTGGAGCAGCTGCGCGACGCCCGCGCCCGGGTCGCCGACATCGACGGCTTCTTCGACTACGACGGCGACGTCATGCGCGCGGCCCACCGCACCGCGATGGACGGCGTCGGCGCCCGGGTGCACGCCCATACGGCCGCCCGCGACAGCGCCGACCGGGTCGCCCGCACCCTCAACGACCTGACCAGCCAAGCGCGCCTGGCCAGGCTGGGCGCCTCGCCGCTGCGGGCGCTGGACGAGCTGATGATCGCCAACGCGGGCGGCGACGAGTTCCACGGCGTGATCCTCACCGCGGCCGCCGCCGACCGGGCCCGGCAGCGGCTCGACGCGCTCAGCGAGGCCGACCGGGCGGCGCTGCTGGCGCTGCTGGCCGGGGCCAAGTCGCCGTACGAGCGGGCGTACCTGCTCAAGGCGCTGGCCGCCGGGCACAGCGTCGGCGACATCGCCGCGTTCGACCAGCAGATCCACGCCCACGGCGACGACCCCGCCTGGCTGGACCGGCACCTGGCCCCGCTGGACACCAGCGCCAACCCGGTCCAGGGCGCGCACACCTCCACCGTGTACGACGGCAAGGAGTGGACCCAGGGCCAGTTCCCGACCTGCGTCGCCTCGTCCACCGTCACCGCCCGCGCCCAGGTCGACCCGCTCTACGCGCTGCGGCTGACCACCGGCGGCCACCCCGGCGACCCGGCGTTCGACAACCCCGACGCGTTCGCGGCCCGGCTGCGCGAGGAGCAGCAGCGCGTCTACGACGGCGGCCGCAACATCTTCCAGAAGGGGTTCGGCGTCGACGGCATGGCCGACTGGCAGTCCACCACCGTCGCCGACGAGGAGATCGGGGCGCACACCGGCATCGACTACCACGACGTCAAGCTCGGCGACACCGACGCCCGCCGCGACGCGCTCACGGAGGTCGAGAAGGCCGTCGACAACGGACTGCCGGTGCCGGTGTCGGTGAGCGACGACTGGACGCCCGACCACCAGATGATGATCGTCGGCCACGACGGCGGCATGCTGCAGATCTACAACCCGTGGGGCTACACGGTATGGGTCAGCGAGGACGACTTCATCAACGGGCACCTGGACACCGCCGTGCAGAAGGGCGTCCCGCCCACCCCGATCAGCATCCGGGTGCCCCGATGAGCGCACCCCACTCCGCGGCCGGCCGGCGCGTCACCGAGGCGGAGCTGGCCGCGCTGGACCCGGCACCGCTGCTGGCGGCGTGGCCGTACCGGCCGCACCTGTACGCCGACGGCGCCATCGCCGCCGCGATCTCGCTGCACCACCTGCGCGCCCGGCCCCGCTCGCTGACCTTCGTGGCCGAGATCGTGCGCCGGGGCGGGACGGCGTTCGCCGTGGACCTGCCCGAGCCGATGCCGACGCCGGCGCAGAGCGCCCTGGTGCGCGAGTGGCTCGCCGCCGCGGCGTCCATCCCGGACGGCCCGTCCCTGACCGTGGACGAGGCGCTGGCCCGCTGGCTGGACGCGGTCGCCGCGATCCTGGGCATGCGCGCGTCCCTGGCCCGGACGCCCGAGCCCGGTGGCGGGTGAGTGCCAAGGCGCGCTTCCGCCACGCCCGGGGGCTTGCCCGGCGCCCGCACCGGACGCGACGCTGCCGGAGCAGGTCCGCGGTGTCGACGAGCCCGGACCGCGGTCACCGCCGCGCGATCGGAGCGGCGGTGACCGGTGCTCCCGGTGCGGTCGCGCCACCCCGGCCCTGGTGGGGTGGCGCGACCGCACCGGCTCAGTGACCGGCGGCTTCCAGCAGTTCCGCGACGGCGCGCGGCAGCGCCTCGCTGATCTTCTCCAGGTCGGGCAGGGCGGCACCGTCGGCGTACAGGCCGATGTGGACCGTGTCGCGGTAGCGCGACATGCCCACGGCGAGCGTGTGCCCGCTGGCCAGCGGCGCGATCGGGTACAGCTCCTCCAACTCGGCCCCGCCCAGTCGCAGCGGCAGCGGCGGCAGCGGCACGCTCGTGACGACCAGGTCGAACAGCAGCGGCGCCGCGTGCGCGGCCAGCGGCGCGGCCAGCCGGTGCAGCGCGGGCGGGAGCACCCCCGCCAGCACCGGGATCGCCCCGGCGCCGCGCAGGGGCCCGCGCGCCTTGTTGGTCTCCATCTCGGCCCGGACCCGCCGGGCCCGCTCCACCGGGTCGTCCTCGCCCACCGGCAGCTCGCACAGGTACGCCGACAGCTGGTTGCCGTCCTCGCTGCCGCCCGAGCGGGCCCGCTGGCTGGCCGGGACCAGCGCCCGCAGCGCCGGCAGGTGCCGCCCGTGCGTGGCCAGCCAGTGCCGCAGCGCCCCGGCGACCACCGCCAGCAGCACGTCGTTCATGGTGCCGCCGACGACGCGGCGGATCCGCTGCAGCTCGCGCACCTCCAGGCCCACGAACGCCGCCCGGCGGGTGCCCGAGGGCGGGGCCAGCAGCGGCGACGGGGCCGGCGCGCGCATCGTGCCCAGCACCGCCGAGACGATGTCGAACGCGCGGGTGGCCTGGCCGAGCAGCCCGCTGGCGGTGCCGTAGGCACCGGCGGCCGCGCCGATCGCACCGCCCAGCAGCTGGCCGGACCGGCCCACCAGCCCCGACGGCCGCGCCGCCGTACGCCGCGCCGCCGCCCGCGCCGAGGGCAGCGACAGGCCGCCGTCCAGCAGCGCCAGGCCGATGCCGATCGCGCCCTGGCCGTCGCACATGGCGTGGTGCATCTTGGCCAGCAGGCCGAACCGGCCGCCGTCCAGCCCGCTGACCACGTGCAGCTCCCACAGCGGGCGGTCGCGGTCCAGCGGGGCCGCCATCACCTCGGCGACCAGCGCGGCCAGGTCCTCCCGGCCGCCGCCGGGCAGCTCGTGGTGGTGCACGTGCGCCCGCGCGTCGAACTCCGGGTCCTCGGCCCAGGCCGCACCGCCCGGGGGGAGCGCGGTGGGGACGACGCGGCGACGCATCCGGGGCACCTGCCGGGCCCGTTCGGTGAGCAGGCTCACCACTTCGGCCGCGGACGCACCGGCGTCCGGGCGGAAAACGGCCACCGCGCCCAGATGCATGGGCGAGGCGCTGTTCTCCAGGCACAGAAACGACAGGTCCAGAGCGCTGAGCCGCGCGTCTTCCATCGGCATCCCTCAAGTCTCATGACGGCAGAGCCCACAGACCCCCGAGCCGGCTGCGCTGGCGTCAAGGAGGCTGACCCTGCGTACAACGTCTAAGACCACGTTAAGGGCGCGCGATGACACCCGCGTTACAGGCCCCGTCGAGCGTGTCGCCCGACACCCTCACGCCCGCCGATCCCACGCATCGACCGAGGTGCCCGGTCAGGCGGGCGAGCTGGGCTGCCTCTCCTCGCGCTCCAGGCGCAGCCGCTCGTCGTGGCTGATCAGACCCATCGCCTCCTGGGCCTTGGCGACGTCCTTGGCCTTCTGCCGGATCTCGTCCTCGCGCGCGTGCTCGCACCGGGACCGGCCGTCGGACTGCCAGTGCTCATTGCGGGTGATCCGGCCCGCCATCTCCTCGGCCCGTCCCACCAGCCGCTGCGACACGTTGCTGAGCTTCGCCTCGATACCCATCGCGCACACTCCCCCGTGCCCCGGATGTTTCACCCGGACATCTCGATTGTGCGCCCGAACGCGGGCCGCCGTCACCGTTCGGCCGAGCGGCGGGTGCCGGTGTAGTACTCGAACAGCAGCGCGGCGGCGGTCACGATCGTCGCCACCACCCCGAGCGCGATCAGCCACCACATCCAGAACACCAGCCCCAGCGAGGCGGTCAGCGCCGCCAGCGCGATCCCGAACGGCCAGTAGCTGCCCGGGCTGAAGAAACCGATCTCCCCGGCGCCCGCGGCGATCTCGGCGTCGCGGCGGTCCTCCGGCCGCGGCTCGATCCGGCGCGACACGAACCAGAAGTAGCCGCCGCACATCAGGCACAGCAGCCCGCTGAGGGTCAGCGCGGTGGTGCCGATCCAGTCCGGGCCCTGCGGGGTCGTGCCGCTCCACAGCCAGTAGACGACCGCGGCCACGAACAGGAACGCGCTCACCCCGAGGAACAGCCGGTATTCGGTCCTCAATCCTCACCCCTCCACGGCAGGCGGCCCGTGACGGACCCGATCCCGTTCTAGCAGGATCGGGCGCCACGGGCCGGGGACTGGCGCGGAAATCAGCTCTGCATGCTGCCGACCGAGTCACGCACCCGCTCGCCGGCGTGGCCGAGCTGCCTGCGCAGCGAGACCACCGCCTCGTCGACCGGGTGCCCGCGCAGCGCCTCGGCGACGGCGAAGCCGACCAGGGCCCCGACCGCACCGGCTGCCACCACCCACCCCCACCGCACCGGCGCGGGTCGCCCCGCCAGCACGTCGAAGGCGGCCGACGCCCGCCGGCGCGCCTCGGTGCCGGTGCTGGTCAGGGTGTCCCTGACCGCCTCGGCCCGCTCGACGGCCCGCTCGGAGGCGACATCGCGCGTCGAGCTGAGCCCCCGGAGGAACTCGTGCCAGGTGGCAGCCGCGACGCCCTCGTGGTTCCGGGTTCCGAACATCGTTGTCTCCTGCCTACTCGCGAACGGCGACATCGCTGGTATGCCCTAGGCCGCGGCCTGCGAAACCGCGAGTCTCGCCTCGTCCGAGTGCAGTTGGTACACGCTGTACGCCTGCCGGATCACCGGGTGGGCGACGTTGCGCACCGGCACCCCGCCCGGGGTCATGCCCCGCTCGGACCCGGCGTGGGCGTGGCCGTGCAGCGCCAGCGCGGTCGGCGCGGCGTCGATCGCCTGCGCCAGCAGGTACGAACCGAGGAACGGGTAGATCTCCAGCGGCTCGCCGTGCAGCGTCTCGGGCACCGGCGCGTAGTGCGTCAGCGCCACCAGCACGTCGCAGTCCAGCCCCAGCAGCGCCGACTCCAGGGCCTGCGCGCTGCGCTCGGTCGTACCGACGAAGTCCTTGATCTCGCGCTCGCCGAACCTGCTGGCGCACCGCCCCGCGAAACCGCCGCCGAAGCCCTTCACCCCGGCCACGCCCAGCCGCCCGGCCGGCAGGTCCAGCACCACCCCGTCGCCCTCCAGCACCGCGATGCCGGACTGCCGCAGCACGTCGGCGACCTCGTCGGCCTGGTCGGTGTGGTGGTCGTGGTTGCCGAGCACCGCCACCACCGGCACGCCCAGGTCGCCGAACTCCTTCGCCACGCACTCGGCCTCCGCCGGGGTGCCGTGCCGCGTCAGGTCCCCGGCCAGCAGCAGCGCGTCGGCCTGCTCGGGCAGCATCAGCAGCCGGGGCCGGTAGCGCCCCAGCACGTCTACGTCCATATGTACGTCGCCGACCGCGGCCACCCGCATCATGAAAGCACCTCCGGCTCGGCGGGCTCGCGCACCGCCGTCACCGTGATGTCGTTGCACACCCTGCGGTCCGGAAAGCGCGCCAGCACGCGCGCCTCGATCGCCTCCCGGCGCGACGCGCACTCGACCTGGCCGCGCAGCACCACGGTGGCACCGTGCCGGACCACCTCGATGCCCTGCTCGGAGATCTCATCGTCCTCCGTGAGCATCCGCTGCACCGCCGCGTCGATGTACTCGTCGCTGATGTCGTGTTCGTTCACGCCGCTCCCCTCCTCTGACCCCTACTGCGGCGGGATGACCTCCAACAGGCTGAGCAGGTACAGGCACGCCTGGGCGTACACCGACTCCTTGGTGTTGGCGCGCACCCGGTCCCATTCGATCTGCTCCCGCAGCGAGCGCGCCAGCGGCAGCGCCCGCGCGAAGTCGCAGTGGTGCTGGGAGAACGTCAGCAGCTTGTGCTCCATCAGCCGGGTCGCCGAGAGCACCGGGAGGTGCACGGCGTTGACCGGCATGACCTCGCTGTCGGCCAGCACCTCGTCGGTGACCGGATGCTGCACCGGGCGGAAGATCAGATCGACCAGGCGGTCGTCGTCGAACACCTTGACCAGCCAGTCCTCGGGCGGGCGCACCACCCGGAACCCGGCCTGCGCGAACGCTGCCAGCGCGGGTTCGACGTCCTGCTCGCGGAGCAGATAGTCCACGTCGTGGTCGCTGGAGGTGCCGCCGCGGGCGTACGCCGCGAAGCCTCCGGCCAGCACGAACGGAATCTCCGCGCGCTTGAGCACACTGGCCGACTTCTTCATCGTCTCCAGCAGCTCGGCACTGATCTCGCTCAGCATGCGGTGCCCATACCCCCGATGTGCATGTTCCACACCTTCCCCACCCGCCTCCAATAGTGCCGCAACCGGCGGTCGGATACCCTCACCTCGGCCGATGTCGACAGGAGCGGCGCATGCGAGTTCTGATCTTCGGGGCGACCGGGATGGTCGGGCAGGGTGTGCTGCGTGAATGCCTGCGCGACGACAGCGTCGAGGCGGTCCTGGTCGTCGGGCGCACCCCGACCGGGCAGACCCACCCGAAGCTGGCCGAGATCACGCACCCCGACCTGTACGACCTCACCGCCGTCGCCGACCGGCTCACCGGCTTCGACGCCTGCCTGTTCTGCCTCGGCGTGTCCTCGGCCGGGATGAGCGAGGCCGCCTACACCCGGGTCACCTACGACCTCACCCTGGCCGTGGCCGCGACACTGGCCGAGACGAGCCCCGGCATGCGGTTCCTGTACGTCTCCGGCGCCGGGACCGACAGCACCGGACGCGGCCGCAGCATGTGGGCGCGGGTCAAGGGCCGCACCGAGAACGCCCTGCTGGCGATGCCGTTCGACACGTACCTGTGCCGGCCGGGGTTCATCCAGCCGATGCACGGGATCGTCTCCAAGACCGGCCTCTACCGGGCCGGGTACGCCCTCACCCGCCCGCTCTACCCGCTGCTGCGCCGCCTGCTCCCCGGCGCGGTCACCACCACCGAGAAGGTCGGCCGGGCCATGGTCCGGGTCGCCCGCGACGGCGCCCGGGAGCGGATCCTGGGCAACCGCGAGCTCAACGCCATCGCCGCCTGAGCCCGCGGCCGCGGGCGCCCCGCCGCCGCCCCGCCGTGGCATGATCGGCGCCGTGACCACCCCGCACCCTCCGGTGATCCGCCCCCGCGAGGTCGCCGACCTGCCCGGCTGCGTCGAAGCGCTGGCCGCCGTCCACGCCTCCGGCGTCCGCTACCCCACCCGGTGGCCCGCCGACCCGATCGCCTGGCTGACCCCCGCCGACGTCGAGCAGGGCTGGGTCGCGGTCATCGGGGGCACGGTCGTCGGCCACGTGCTGCTGCGCGACAGCCCCGGTCACGGCCACAACATCAGCCGCCTGTACGTATCCCCCGCCGCGCAGGGCACCGGGGTGGCGTCGGGGCTGCTCGGCGCGGCCGTCGGCTGGGCCCGCGAACGCGCGCTGCCGCTGATGCTGGAGGTGACCACCCACGCCACCGCAGCGATCGCGCTGTACGAGCGCACCGGCTGGCGCCGCACCGGCACCACCGAGGCGGCCTGGACCGCCCCCGACGGCACCCCCGTCTCCGTCCACCACTACACCCTCGACACCTGACCAGCCCCGCCCCTCCCCCTCCCCCCGCCCGCCGCCCCGGCGGTTCGTGCAGTTTCGGGGAAAGTGCTGGAATCTTGGACTTCTTTCGTGCAGTTTCCCCGAAACTGCACGAACGCTTCGCGGGGGCGCGGGCGGGGGCGGGCGGGGGCGGGCGGGGGCGAGTGGCCGGCAGGTGGGCGGCGGGCAGGGGATGTCGGCGGGTGGTGGTTGACTGCCGCGGTGGGTGATGAGGCGGAGATCGTCGAGTTCGGGTCGGCGGCGGAGTTCGAGCAGTGGGTGGCGGCGCACCCGGACTCGCCCGGGATCTGGTTGAAGCTGGCCAAGGGGGTGCCGGGGGCGTTGAACTACGCGCAGGCGCTGGACGTGGCGCTGTGCCACGGCTGGATCGACGGGCAGAAGCGGGCCCTGGACGAGTCGTACTGGCTGCAGAAGTTCACCCCGCGCCGGGCCCGCAGCCGCTGGTCGAAGATCAACCGGGACAAGGTCGAGGCGCTCATCGCGGCGGGGCGGATGCGCCCCGCCGGGCTCGCCGAGATCGAGCGGGCCAGGGGCGACGGGCGCTGGGACGCCGCCTACGACAGTCCGCGCACCGCGCAGGTGCCCGACGACCTGGCCGAGGCGCTGGCCGCCGCCCCGGCCGCGGCCGCCTTCTTCGCCACGCTGAACAGCGCCAACCGCTTCGCGATCCTGCACCGGATCCAGGACGCCAAGAAGCCGGAGACCCGGGCCCGGCGGATCGCCCAGTACGTCGCCATGTGCGCCGAGGGCCGCAAGATCTACCCGTGACCTGCGCTACCGCGCGCATGTCCGTGCCCGCGTGACTACCATGGCGATCATGGCTGAGGTGAGGGTCGAGCGGACCGACGACGGCGGATTCTTCGCCACCAACGCGCGCGGGGCGCGCGTGGCGATCGGCGGGTCCGATCAGGACGGCGTGTTCACACCGGTGGAGCTGCTGCTGGTGGCGCTGGGCGGGTGCGAGATCGTGACGGTCGAGCCGCTGACGGCCAAGCGCGGGCACCGGCTGGTGAAACTGGCCGTGCGCGTCGACGCGGAGAAGGTCGAGACCAGCAAGCTCGGTCCGGTGACGACGACGTACGAGATCGAGCTGCCGCCCGGCGACGCCAAGGCCGCCGAGGTGTTCGAGGCGGTCGCGCACCGGGTGCACGAGGGCTACTGCACCGTCGGCCGAGCCCTGCGCGAACCCACCGACACGATCCAGGTCCTCCCACCCCGCTCCTGACGTGGGCAGGGGCACCTCCTCGGAAGGTGCCCCTGCCGCATCGCGCCCCCCGCGGGGCGCAGGCTCAGCCCAGGGTGCAGGCCGAGCCGTTGACCGTGAAGGCCGCCGGGTTCGGGTTGGACCCGCTGTAGGTGCCCTGCACCCCGAACTGGGCGTTGCCGCCCGGTGCGATGGTGCCGTTCCAGCCCGCGTCGCGGGCGGTGACCGAGCTGCCGGTCTGCGTCACGGTGGTGTTCCAGCCGCCGGTCAGCACCTGGTTGCCGACGAAGGTCCAGGCCAGCGTCCAGCCGCTGATCGTGGTGGTGCCGGTGTTGGTGATGGTGATGTTGGCGGTGAAGCCGGTGCCCCAGTTATTGGGCACCCAGCCGACCTTGCAGCCCGCGCCGCCGCCGCCGGGCAGCGTGGTGACCGTGACCGTGTTCGAGTCGACCGACACGTTGCCCGGCGCGTCCACGGCCCGCACGTAGTACCGGTAGGTGCTCGCCGCCGCGAGCCCGGTGACCGCGAAGGCGGTCGTGCCGGCGCCGGTGGTGCCGACCTGCGTGAACGTGCCGCCGGAGGCGCCCGGCGCCTGGAACACCCGGTAGCCGACCACGCCGGTGTCGTCAGTGGACGCGGTCCAGCTGAGCGTGGCGCCGCTGCTGGTCACGTTCGAGGCGGTGAGGCTGCCCGGTGCCGTCGGCGGGGCGCCGTCGACGACGGTGGTGCTGAACGTGCCGGTCGCCGAGCGGCTCGAACGGTTCCCGGCGGCGTCGCGGGCGTACACCGCGACCGTGTAGCTGGTGGAGGCGGACAGGCCGGTCAGCGCCACCGAGTTCGTGGTCGAGGTGGCCAGCGCCGTCTCGGTGGTGCCCTGGACGCGGACGACGTCGTAGCCGGTGACGGCCACGTTGTCGGTGGCGGCGGCCCAGCTCAGCGTGGCGCTGTTGGGGCCGGTCTGGCTCGCCGACGGGGTGCCCGGGGTGCTCGGCGGGGTGGTGTCGACCGGCGGCTGGGTCGAGTACGACAGGCCGTAGCCGTACGCGAACAGCGGGGTCTTGCCGTCGCCGTCGTTGATCGGCTGCTGGCTGGCGCTGCTCATCCAGGTCATCGGCAGCTTGCCGGTCGGCGCGACGACGTTGAACAGCACGTCGGCCACGCCCTGCCCCTCGGTGCCGGGCAGCCACGCCGCGACCAGCGCGCTCCAGTTGCCCAGCTGCGACGCGATGTCGAGCGGACGCCCCGACACGAGCACCACGACCACCGGCACGCCGGAGTTGCGCAGCGTGGCCAGCGTCGCCAGGTCGGTGCTGTCCAGGCCCAGGTCACCGGTCCGGTCACCCTGCCCCTCGGCGTACGGCTGCTCGCCGACGACCGCGATCGCCACCTTGTACGAGCTGTCGATGCCGCTGCCGCTCGCGTTGTAGGTGACCGTCGCGCCCGACCCGACCGTGTTGCGGATGCCCTGCAGGATCGTGGTGCCGGGCGTGGTGTTGCCCGAGGCGCCCTGCCACGAGATCGTCCAGCCGCCGCTCTGCAGGCCGATGTTGTCGGCGTGCCGCCCGGCCACGAAGATCTTGCCGCCGCTCGGCGCGATCGGCAGCACGTTGTTGCTGTTCTTCAGCAGCACCAGCGACTGCGCGACCGCGCTGCGGGCCAGCGCCCGGTGCGCCGCACCGCCCACACTGGACGTGTAGTTCCGGTCGGCCAGCGGCTTCTCGAACATGCCGAGCTCGAACTTCTTGGTCAGGATGCGCCGCACCGCGTCGTCGACGCGCGCGGTGGTGACCCGGCCGGCGTTGACCTCGGTACGCAGCAGGTTGATGAAGTTCTTCCACTCGGTCGGCACCATCACCATGTCGATGCCCGCGTTGACCGCGCTGCGCACGTCGGTGGCGCTCATGCCGGTGGCGCCGTCGATCTGGTCGATGCCGTTCCAGTCCGACACCACGAAGCCGGTGAAGCCAAGCTCTCCCTTGAGGACGGTCGTGATCAGGTACTGGTTGCCGTGCAGCTTGGCACCGTTCCAGCTGCTGTAGGAGATCATGACCGAGCCGACGCCCTTGGCGATGGCGGCCTGGAACGGCGGCAGGTGGATCGCGCGCAGCTCCGACTCCGAGAGCTGCGTGTTGCCCTGGTCGGTGCCGTTGGCGGTGCCGCCGTCACCGACGTAGTGCTTGGCCGTGGCCAGCACCGACGCGGTGCCGCCCAGCGTGCTGCCCTGCAGGCCGGTCACGATGGTGGCCATCGAGCTGACCAGCTCGGGCTTCTCGCCGAACGACTCGTACGTGCGGCCCCAGCGGTCGTTGCGGGCCACGCACAGGCAGGGCGCGAAGTCCCAGTCGACGCCGGTGCCGGTGACCTCCTCGGCCACGGCGCGGCCGATGTCCTGCACCAGGGCCGGGTTGCGGGTGGCGCCCAGGCCGATGTTGTGCGGGAAGATCGTCGCGCCGACGACGTTGTTGTGGCCGTGGACGGCGTCGGAGCCGTACAGGATCGGGACGCCCAGCGGGGTGGCCAGGGCGGCACGCTGGAAGTTGTCGGTCATGTCGGCCCAGCCGGTGGCGTTGTTCGACGAGGGCGCCGAGCCGCCGCCGGACAGCACCGAGCCGAGCCGGTACGAGGTGATGTCGCTCGTGCTGACCGACGCCCGCTCGGCCTGGGTCATCTGGCCGAGCTTGTCGTCCAGGCTCATCCGCGACAGCAGGTCGCTGACGCGGGTGGCGACGGGCAGCGACGGGTCCTGGTAGGGCAGGCCGGCGGCGCCGGCGGAGGTCGGGACGGCGAGCAGGCTCGCGCCGACCAGAGCGACCAGCGCGATGCGGGTACGCAGCAGTCTCATGAAAGTTCCCGGGTGCACGGGCGGGACGGGTCCCGCGATGGCGGAGTCCCTCAGCCCGGCGGTGCCGATGCCGACCGAGGGCGTTCTTGCCCACCTGCCCGGATGGGGTGGGAGCGCTCCCGCAGCCCACCATACGTGACATCCACACCCATGAAAACCCCCGCCCGCTCGCACACGGGCCCGCACGGCTTCAAGTCGCCGGGCAATCGGGCGAATCATGAACCTCCGTCGGCCCGATTGCCCGGCGACTTGACCGATCTTCGGCTCCGGGTGGCGGGAGTGGCGGACGGCGGCGGGGCGCTGGTGGGACGATGCCGGTGGGGACTGCCTGGCTGGGCTGGGCAGGTGCGGGCGCTACGGGTGGGGGTCGCAGATGATGCTGTCCGGCAAGCGGGTGCTGGTGTTCGCCGCCGACGAGCGGCTGGGCGCGGCCGCCGCCCACCACCTGGCGCGGCACGGCGCCACGGTCTGGGTCAGCGGCCGCGACGAGGACGCCGTACGGATCCTCGCCGAGAAGATCCGCGCCGACGGCGGGGAGGCCGCGTGGGCCTCCGTCGACCCGGGCGACCGCGACGAGGTCCGCGCCCACCTCGCCGAGGTGGCCGCGGGCGGCCCGGTCGACACGGTGGTGAACGTGCTGTCGCTGGCGGGCGTCGCGGCCGGCGACGGCGTGCCGTACCACGACCTGGACCCCGCCGCCATGACCGGCGCACTCGGCCACGTCGTGGGCGCCCAGTTCCTCACCGGCGCCGAGGCGGTCCGGGTGATGCTGCCCGCCCGCCGCGGTTCGATCATCACGGTCGCCTCGACCGACGGCCGCAGCGGCCGCCCGCACACCGGCGCACTGGGCGCGATCGCGGGCGCGCTGGAGGCCCTGACCCGCAGCATGGCCAGTGAGTACGGCCGCAACGGCATCCGCGTCAACCACGTCCGCACCGGACACAGCAGCGGCCCGCGCATGTTCGCCGACAACGCCCTGGGCCGCCCGGTCACCGCCGACGAGGTGGCCGCCGCGATCGCCTGGCTGGCCTGCGACGAGGCGGCCGGGGTAACCGGGCAGGTGCTGGAGGTCAGCGGCGGCGAGCGCGGCACCACCGACGCCGTCGCCCCGGAGGGAGAACGCCATGTCGAACTCGATCTACCATGACGAATTCGGGTCCATCAGCCACGACGACACCAGGCGCGTCCTGGAGCTGACCTGGACCCCCGCGACCGACCACATCACCGACGACCACTTCCGGGCCCTGCTGAGCCGCTTCGCGCAGACCGCCGAGCAGCTGCCCACCGAGTACGTCGTCGTCGACGAGCGCCAGCTGCACCACCGCCCCGACGCCGACTTCGACTCCTGGTGCGACCAGAACCTGGTCCCCGCCTGGAACCGGGCCGGAGTGACCAAATTGGCCTATCTGTCAGCCCCCGCCTACGCCGCCGAGGCCGAACCGGCCCCCGAAGGCCCCGCGACGTTCCCCACCTGCCACTTCGACTCGATGCAGTCGGTACACGACTGGTTCGCCACCTCCTGACCGCGAACCACCGGCCACCACCGCCCCACTTCCCGACCCGCGGACAGCGATCACGATCGGATGATCGCCATTTGCGGTCAAACGAAGCACCCCAGCACCAGCTTCTGACCTCAAACGACGATCACCCCAACCCGCCGACCCACCGCCCCCCGACCGCGACCCCGTCCACAACCCATTTCGCCCCATTTTGTCGGCTCCACGCGAGCAAGCCGGACCACGTTCCCACCCCCTCGTCGTCGCCGCTCTTGCCCTGACCCCAGCCCTCAGACAATCCCGACACGCCCGACAAGAGAAGCTCCACCGGCGATCCCGCCACACCCCGCCCCGAAGTCAGGACCTGCACCAACCGCCACCACCCCACGATCGCCGCCCCACCCGACCCGGGCCCGCACCCTAACAGAGCCCGTACCATATTAAAAGCGGATATTTTCCAGCGATCAGGACTTCCGCTCACCCCTCCAGATCACTAAGAATTGGTACGAACCGGACGCAAGGAACACTCCACGCGTTCCGGCCACACACCGGCGGCTTCCCCCCGCCGGTTCCTCCTATCCAGGGGTGGTGATCGTGGTGTCCGTGGACGCCCGCACAGAGGTCGACAATGGACAGCGCCAGCAGTCTCTCGCGACTGCCGCAGCCCGCAACCTCGCGACGACGACCAAGTCCGCGCCGCAGATGCAGGAGATCTCCTCCCGGTGGCTGCTGCGCGTACTGCCGTGGACGCAGGTCAAGGGCGGTACCTACCGGGTCAACCGGCGGCTCAGCTACGCCGTCGGCGACGGCCGGGTCAGCTTCACCACCGCCGGCGGCCAGGTCCGGGTGGTCCCCCCGGAGCTGTGCGAGCTGCCGCTGCTGCGCGGCTTCGACGACGCCATGGCCCTGGAGGCCCTGGCCGACCGGTTCCGCCAGCACGAGTACGCCCCCGGTGACGTCATCGTCACCAGCGGCGAGCCCGCCGACCAGGTCTACCTGCTCGCCCACGGCAAGGTGAACCGGATCGGCACCGGCAAGTACGGCGACAAGATCGTTCTCGGGGTGCTGGCCGACGGCGAGTACTTCGGCGAGCAGGCGCTGACCCAGGCCGGCACCGTCTGGGACACCACCGTCAAGGCGGTGACCTCCTGCATCGTGCTGTCGCTGCCGCGTACCGCGTTCGAGGAGGTCGCGGGGTTGTCGGAGAGCCTGCGCGAGCACGTGCGGCGGCGGCGGGACAGCCCGGTCCCGGCGCAGAACAAGCACGGTGAGGCCGCGATCGACATCTCGGCCGGCCACGTCGGCGAGGCGCAGCTGCCCGGCACCTTCGTCGACTACGAGCTGACGCCCCGCGAGTACGAGCTCAGCGTCGCGCAGACCGTGCTGCAGGTGCACACCCGCGTGGCCGACCTCTACAACGAGCCGATGAACCAGATCGAGCAGCAGCTGCGGCTGACGATCGAGGCGCTCAAGGAGCGCCAGGAGCACGAGCTGATCAACAACCGCGAGTTCGGCCTGCTCAGCAACGCCGACCTCAAGCAGCGCATCCACACCCGCACCGGCCCGCCCACGCCGGACGACCTCGACGAGCTGCTCAGCCGGCGGCGCAGCTCGCACGCCTTCCTCGCCCACCCGAAGGCGATCGCCGCGTTCGGCCGCGAGTGCACCCGCCGCGGCATCTACCCCGGCGGCGTGGAGCTGCACGGCTCCGGCGTGCCCGCCTGGCGCGGCGTGCCGCTGCTGCCCTGCAACAAGATCCCGATCAGCGAGAACGGCACCACCTCGATCCTGGTCATGCGCCTGGGCGAGGCGGAGCAGGGCGTCATCGGGCTGCACCAGCCGGGCATCCCGGACGAGTACCAGCCGAGCCTGTCGGTGCGGTTCATGGGCATCAACGACAAGGCAGTCATGTCGTACCTGGTGAGCGCCTACTACTCGGCGGCGATCCTGGTGCCCGACGCGCTGGGCGTGCTCGAGAACGTCGAACTCGGCCACTGACGGCCCGTACCGACCGAGGAGGGATCCCTGTGACTACGGTCGACCTGCTGGCCCGGGGCCAGTCCGCCCGCGAGGTGCTCGCCTGGAGCCGTGAGATCGTCGACCCCGCGCTGCGCGAGGCGGTGGACCGCCTGCCGCCGTCCATGCGGCGCATCGCGGGATACCACTTCGGCTGGTACGACGCCGACGGCGCGCCCGCCGGCGCGGACGCGGGCAAGGCCATGCGGCCCGCGTTCACGCTGGCGGCCGCCGAGGCGGTCGGGGGCGCCGCCGCCGACGCGGTGCCCGCCGCGGTGGCGGTGGAGCTGGTGCACAACTTCTCCCTGCTGCACGACGACGTGATGGACGGGGACGTGACCAGGCGCCACCGCCCGACCGCCTGGAGCGTGTTCGGGCAGGCCTCGGCGATCCTGGCCGGGGACGCGCTGCTGTCGCTGGCGTACGACGTGCTGGCCGGGTGCGGCCATCCGGCCGCGGCGCAGGCCGGGCGGATGCTGCACGCGGCAGTGCTGGAGCTGATCGACGGGCAGGCCACCGACGTCGCGTTCGAGGAGCGCCACGACGTGACCGTGCCCGAGTGCCGGGCGATGGCCGAGGCGAAGACCGCGGCCCTGCTCGGCGGGGCGTGCGCGCTGGGCGGGCTGCTCGGCGGAGCCGACCCGGACCGGGTCGCGGGGCTGCGCGAGTTCGGCACCCGGCTCGGCCTGGCCTTCCAGTACGTCGACGACCTGCTCGGCATCTGGGGCGACCCGGCCGTCACCGGCAAACCGGTCCACTCGGACCTGCACAGCCGCAAGAAGTCGCTGGTCGTGGTGTCGGCGTTGACGTCGGGCACCCCGGCCGGGCGGGAGCTGGCGCTGCTGTACCGGCTGGACCGGGCGCTGACCGACGCGGAGGTGGCCAGGGCCGCGGAGCTGATCGAGGCGGCCGGGGCGCGCGCCACCGGCCGGGGCGCGGCCAACGAGCTGCTGGCCGACGCGATCAGCGCCCTGCAGACCGCGCACCCGCGCCCGCACGGGGCGGCCGCGCTGCACGCACTGGCCCGGATGGCCACGCACCGGCAGCGCTGAACACCTGACCTGGACGGGCCCGGCGAGCTACTCGCCGGGCCCGTCCAGCAGCTTGACCAGTTTCGTGACGGTGTTCCAGTTGCGGGCGGTGGCGATGTCCACCGACAGCCGCTTCTGGAAGAAGGCCTGGGTGAGCTTGCTGTCGGCGATGCCGTCGGGCAGCCACACGTACACCTCGCGGCGGCCGGCGACCATCACCTCGGTGCCGTACGCGGCCCGGTCGATCGCGTCGAGGGCCTGCTGGGTGACCGGGGCGGACAGGAACACGACCAGGTAGCGCGACGGGTCGGTGACCCGGTCGGCCAGCGGGTCGGCCGCGGTGATCGCGGCCAGCTCGTCGCGGCCGCGCACCAGCACGCCGACCTCGGCGCCGAACCGCTGGGCGAGCGCCGCCGAGATCTGCTCCGCCAGCGCCGTCTCGTCCGCCCCGTCGCTGCCGAACAGCGCGTTGCCGCTGCGCAGCAGGGTCGACACGTCGGTGTGGCCGAGTCCGACCAGCAGCTCCTTCAGGTCCGCCATCGGGATCTGCTTGTTGCGGCCGACGTTGATCCCGCGCAGCAGCGCCACGTACCGGCTCATCGCTTTCCTCTCCGCTCAGGCTGGCAGACCGAGCACCAGTACGAGTTGCGCCCGGCCAGCTCGCCCCGGCTGACCGGGGTGCCGCAGACCAGGCACGGCTGGCCGGGGCGGCGGTAGACGTACACCTCGCCGCCGTGGCGGTCCACCCGCGGCGGCCGCCCCATCGCCTCGGGGGTGTGCTCGTCGCGGACCGTGTCGATCCGGCCGGTCACCACCGCCTGGGCCATCAGCTGCCGCAGGTCGTCCCAGATCGCCCACCAGGCGGCCTCGGCCAGGTCCCGCCCCGGCATCGTCGGCGACAGCCCGGCCCGGTACAGCGCCTCCAGGACGAAGATCAGGCCCGTCCCGGCGACGATCGACTGGTCCAGCAGCAGCGCGGCCAGGGCGTTGCCGCTGCGGCGGATGCGCGCGTACGCCTCGTCGGGCTTGGCGTCGGCGCGCAGCGGGTCGGCGCCCAGCCGGGCCCGCAGCTCGTCGACCTGCGGCGGGTCGAGCAGCTCGCAGGCGGTCGGGCCGCGCAGGTCCAGCCAGTGGCGCCCGTCGGCCAGCCGCAGCCGCACCTGCCCGACCGGGGCCGGGGCGGGCAGGTCCCCGTCGGCGAACTTGCCGTAGAGGCCCAGGTGCACGTGCAGGGTCAGGCCGCCCTCGTAGTGGTGCAGCAGGTGCTTGCCGTACGCCTCGGTGTCGGTCAGCACCGCACCGGACAGGCGCGCCGCACCGGCCTCGAACCGCCCCTGCGGGCTGGTCGCGGCCACCGGGCCGCCCGCGAACAGCTCGCGGTGGCGGTCGGCCAGACGCCGTACGGTATGTCCTTCGGGCACCGGCCCACCCTAGCCGCCGCCGCCGACCCGACCGCAGCGCGGCCCGGCCGCTCGCGCCCTGATTGCGGCCCGGTGGACGGGGCGGATATCTTCTGTGGCCGAATGACTGCCCGGAAGGAACCCCCTCGATGACCTTGTCGCAGTCGCCTCCCGCCACCGCCGCGCCGGCCTACCCCGGGTCCGCGGACGACACGGCGGTGCTGGCGCCGGTGCCGGCCGAACCGGCGCCGCGGCACGGCAGCGACTTCCGCGGCGACATCGCCGGGCTGCGCGCGGTCGCCGTCGGCCTGGTCCTGCTGTACCACGCGGGCCTGCCGTTCCTGCCGGGCGGCTTCGTCGGCGTCGACGTCTTCTTCGTCATCTCCGGGTTCCTGATCACCGGGCAGCTGCTCAACGAGGTCGACCGCACCGGCCGGGTCTCGCTGGCCGGCTTCTACGCCCGCCGCGCCAAGCGGATCCTGCCCGCCGCCGCGGTGGTGCTGATGGCGGTGGCCGTCGCGGGCCGGCTGCTGCTGCCCCGTTCGGTGTGGGAGGACACGGGCGGCGACATCGTCGCCGCGGCGACCTACATCCTCAACTGGCGGCTGGCCGACCGGGCCGTGGACTACCTGGCCGGCGACTCGGCCGCGTCGGCGGTGCAGCACTTCTGGTCGCTGGCGGTGGAGGAGCAGTTCTACATCGTCTGGCCGCTGCTGATCATCGTCGCGCTGCTGGCGGCCCGCGTGCTGCGCCGGGTCCCGGCGCGGGTGCTGATCAGCGTCGGGCTCACGGTCGGCGCGCTGGCGTCGCTGGCCTGGTCGATCCACTACACGGCCGGGTCGCCGCAGCGCGCGTTCTTCGTCTCCACCACCCGCATGTGGGAGCTGGCGCTGGGCGCGGGCCTGGCCCTGGCCGCCGCCCGCACCGCCCGGCTGCCGCGCAAGCTCGCGCTGGTCCTCGGCTGGGCCGGGCTGGCCGCCGTGACCGCCGCCGCGGTGCTGATCACCGAGAACACCCCCTGGCCCGGGTACGCCGCCGCGCTGCCCACCCTCGGCGCGGGCGCGGTCATCGCCGCCGGTGCCGCCGCCGGCCGGGGCGGGCCGGTCGCGCTGCTGGGCACCCGGCCGTTCCGCTGGGTCGGCGAGCTGTCGTACTCGCTGTACCTGTGGCACTGGCCGATGCTGGTCATCGCGACGGCGTACTGGGACGGGCTGTCGGTGCAGCGCGGCCTGCTGGTGGCCGCGGCCTCCGTGGTGCCCGCCTGGCTCACCTACCGGCTGGTCGAGAACCCGATGCGGTACGCGAGATCGGTGTCGCGCTCGCCGCGGCTGGCGCTCAGCCTCGGCGGCAACATGACCCTGGCCGGGATCTGCGCGGGCCTGGTGCTGGCGATGTCGGGCGTGTTCGCGGCCGGTGCCGCCGACACGCCCCGCAACCCGATCGGCGCGGGGGTGCTGCCGCAGACCGGCATCACCGAGCGCAACATCAAGATGCAGGAGAGCTTCGCCTACATCTACCCCGACCCGCTGAAGGCCGCCAACGACGCGCCCGACAGCGCGAGCGTCTGCTTCCAGGAGGCGGACCCGGCCGAGATCATCTGGTGCACCTACGGCAACCCGCAGGGCAGGACCAAGGTGGCGCTGGTCGGCGACTCGAAGATGGACCAGTGGCTGCCCGCGTTCCAGGCCATCGCCGCCCAGAACGACTGGCAGGTCGACATCGCGTTCAAGGCCGCCTGCCCGTTCACCACCGCCCCCGCCCTCAGCGGCGGCGACGCGGCCAAGCCGTACACCTCGTGCACGCAGTGGAACGCGACCCTGCTGCGGGAGCTGGAGCAGCGGCGCTACGCGTACGTGTTCACCTCGTCGGGCACCGCCAAGGCCGCCGCCGCCGACGGCACCGCCTCGGCGCAGGCGCTGGCCGACGGCATGCGGGAGGCGTGGACGCGGCTCGACGGGGTGGGCACCAAGGTGGTGGTGGTCGCCAACAACCCGTCGCCCACGGTGAAGATGATCGACTGCGTGGACCGGAACCGGTCGAAGCTGTCGGCCTGCTCGTTCGACTGGCAGCGCCACGCGCAGGACGAGGCCTTCCGCACCCAGCAGCTGGCCCTGTCGGCCGCGCCGAAGGTGAAGCTGGTCGACCTGTTCGACTTCATCTGCCCGACGCTGAGGTGCCCGGCCGTGGTCGGCAACGCGATGGTCTACCGCAGCGGCTCGCACGTGACCGCGACGTACGTCAAGACGCTGACGCCGTTCCTGGCCGACGCGCTGCGCAAGGCGGGCGTCCCGGTGACCTACGCGGCGGCCGCCAGCGGCGGCTGAGCGCCGCTGACGCCTACTCGCCCGGCTCGCCGGTGCGGCTGAGGCCGGGGCGCAACTCGTCGCGCATACGCCCGAACGAGGCGCGGACCGCCGCGCGCTCCCCGGCGGACAGCTGGTCGATCATGTGCTGGCGCACGGCGGCGACGTGGCCGGGGGCGGTGTCGGCGAGCTTGCGGGCGCCCGCGGCGGTCAGCTCGGCGTGCATGCCGCGCCGGTCGTCGTCGCACTCCACCCGGCGCACCCACCCGGCGGCCTCCAGCCGGGTGACGGCTCGGGTCACTCCGCTGCGGGAGGAGAAGGTAGCGTCGGCGAGGTCGCGCATGCGCATGCGCCGGCCGGGCGCCTCCGACAGGTGGACCAGCAGTTCGTAGTCGGTGAACGAGACCCCGGAGTCGGTCTCCAGCTGCCGGTCCAGCGCCTGTATGAGCAGCCGCGTGCCCTCGATGTAGGCCCGCCAGGTGTCCTGCTCGTCGCTGTCGAGCCAGCGCACTTCGTCCATGCGCACAGTCTAGCGGGAATAGTTGACGGCGCAACAATGTCGTGTATCTTGAAATGGTTGACACTGCAACGACATGGAGCGCGATCATGAGGCTGTCCACCGCCACGCCCCGCCGGGAGCTCGTCGACGTGCGCCCGGCCGGCGACCGGGCCAAGACCCGCATCTCCTGGCTCGACTCCAAGCACTCGTTCTCGTTCGGGCAGCACTGGGACCCGCGCAACACCCACCACGGCCTGCTGCTGGTCAACAACGACGACATCGTCACGCCCGGCTTCGGCTTCGAGACGCACCCGCACCGCGACATGGAGATCGTCACCTGGGTGCTGCGCGGCTCGCTGGTGCACCAGGACTCCACCGGCCACTCCGGCGTCATCTACCCCGGGCTGGCGCAGCGGATGAGCGCCGGCCGGGGCATCATGCACTCGGAGAAGAACGACTCCTGGCGGCTGCAGGGCGACCGGCACGCCGACCCGGTGCACTTCATCCAGATGTGGGTGGTGCCCGACACCGACGGCGTCACCCCCGGCTACGAGCAGCTGGAGATCGAGGACGAGCTGCTGCGCGGCGGCCTGGTCACCGTCGCCTCCGGCATGAAGGAGCACCGGGGCGCCGCCGCCATCCGCATCCGCAACCGCCACGCGGCACTGCAGGTGGCCCGAATGCAGCCCGGCGACAGCGTGGAGCTGCCGCACGCGCCGTACCTGCACGTCTTCGTCGCGCGCGGCGACATCGCGCTGGAGCAGGCCGGACCGCTGCGCGCCGGTGACGCGGTGCGGCTGACCGCCAGCGGCGGCCAGCGCCTGACCGCGACGACCGCGGCCGAGGTGCTGGTGTGGCAGATGCACGCCGCGCTGGTCGGCTGAGCACCGCCTGAGCCGAGCCCCCGGCCCGCGGGCGCGGGCCGGGGGCTCGGCTCAGGCGATGAAGGTGTTGTGCAGGAAGGTCAGCAGCATGATGCTCTGCGCCCCGATGGCGCTGACCAGGTAGACCCGGCCGAATCCCTCGCTGCGGCCCATCTTGGCCAGCACCATGAACGCCGGCAGCGCCTCCAGGGCGTACCGGACGAAGGACGTCAGCGGAGTTCCGCGCGCGATCGGACCCGTCAGCGGCACCAGCAGGCACAGCGCCGCGAACACCGTGAGGTACAGATTCTCCCGGCCCAGCCGCCAGGGGCCGACCAGCGC
Organism: Catellatospora sp. KI3; assembly: GCF_029948125.1. Lineage (GTDB taxonomy): Bacteria > Actinomycetota > Actinomycetes > Mycobacteriales > Micromonosporaceae > Catellatospora. The sequence continues at coordinate 65,542 of NZ_JASAMB010000025.1, read as the reverse complement.
CAGCACCAGCAGCGCCCCGAAGGCCAGCACCGACGACAGGGCGATCACATTGTGCACGGCCAGGTGGTCGAAGATCGATTTCGAGTCGGCGATCTTCTCCACCACCCAGCTGAGCGTCACCCACGGCGGCTGGGTCTCCCGGCGCCAGTTCTCCTGGACCCTGCTGAAGATCATGGGCTCGTCGAAGTGGTACCAGCAGTAGGCGGCGTAAGCGAGCACACCGCCGGGCACCAGGCCCGCCGCCAGCACGTCGGGACGGATCCGGCGCCACTGCGGGCGGCCGCCGGCCAGCAGGCCGCGCTGCCGGACATACTCGATGACGAAGGCGACCCCGAGCATGACACCCACCAGCCGGGTGCCGCTGGACAGGGCGGCGAGCGCGCCCGCGGCCCACCACCGGCCGCGCCGCATGAAGTACAGCGACCCCGCCGCCAGCATGATGAACATCGACTCGTTGTACCCGGCGAAGAGGAAGAACCCGGTCGGGAACGCGAGCAGGTAGAAGATCGACCGGCCGGCGTCGCCCAGGTCGCCGAGCACCTCCACCGCCAGCCGGTGCATCAGCACCAGCGCGCCGAACGCGCACACGGCCGACACCGCCAGCGCCGCCACGATGGTCGGGCCGGGCAGCACCCAGCCGACGACGCGCACCGTCGCCGGATACAGCGGGAAGAAGGCGGTGGACATCTCGTTGGTGCCGTAGCCGGAGTCGGCGATGCGGATGTACCACAGGGTGTCCCACTGCGACCACTTCGCCAGCGCCTCCAGCAGGTTCGCCGGACGCGCCCCGGACGGGCTCTCGACCCGGATGAACGGCAGGTAGGACATGTACGTCATGACGCACATGCCCACTAATCCGGCGAGCCACGTCCACAGCCCCGCGCGCAGGGAATCCCGCCAGCCCGGCAGCGGCGCCGCCGGTGCGGGCGCAGCGGCGGGCAGGGATTGATCCTCAGCCGTGCCGTCGACCGTCGTCAGGGGTGTCGTCACCTTGCTGCTCCCGCAAGTTCGGCGTGCGGCATGCCGGGGTGCGGCCGCACAACCCGACGATGATGCCACGGGCGGCACCGGCGCCGGTGCCCCACCCGCGAAGGTCACCTGCCCGGCCGCGCCGCCTAGCCCCTGCGCTGCGGCGCGTCGGCCGGACGGCCGACCAGGGCCGCGAAGTCCGCCTCGTTGCGCTCGGCCAGCCGCGTGTACACCCACCCCGCCGCCGCCAGGAACGGGAACGCCGCCACGCCCAGCAGCAGCCACGGCAGGCCGATCCCGGCCACGCTGACCCGGGTCGCCGCGGGCCACAGCGTGAACACCAGCGGCAGCCCGCCCAGGGTCACCGCGACCACCCCGGCCAGCCGCAGCGCCAGCCCCAGCTGGACCCGCATCAGCTCGCGCACCAGCACGTCCCCGACCGGGGTCTGCTCCACCAGCTCGGCGTGCGCGCCCGGCGCGGGCCGCGACCGGCGGTGGGCGGCCAGGTCGACGCGCACCCGTTCGCTCATGCCCGCCAACCTACAGCCGCAGTGTTTCGGGGGCGTGCAGCCGCAGCAGCATCGCGCCGACCCCGGCCGGGACCCGGCGCCGGGTCGCCGCCGACACCGCCGTCATCACCGCGAACGACAGCGGCACCGTCCACGCCGCCGGCTGGGCCAGCAGGTCCGCGGCCAGGCCCGGCGCGGGCGGGGCGAACACCGTCCACAGCACCGCCACCACCGCGCTGCCGCCCCCGGCCAGGATCCCCGCCGCCGCCCCCGCCGCGGTCAGGCCGCGCCACCAGATGCCCAGCACCAGCAGCGGGCAGAAGCTCGACGCCGCCACCGCGAACGCCAGCCCCACCACCTGCGACACGTTCAGGCCGTGCACCGCCAGCGCCAGCAGCGTCGGCACCGTCCCGGCCGCCAGCGCCGCCAGCCGGAACGCCGTCAGCGGCCCGGCCGCCCGCCGCGCCAGCCACCCCGGCAGCCGTACGTCGTTGGCCAGCACCCCCGCGACGCTGGTCAGCAGCCCGTTGGACGTCGACAGGAACGCCGCGAACGCCCCGGCCGCCACCAGCGCGCCCAGGCAGTCGGCGGCCAGGCCCGGCCCCAGCGCCGCCCCGGGCAGCAGCAGCACCACGGTGTCGTTGCGCCCGTCGGCCAGCTGCGGGGTGTAGACCCGGCCCAGCACCCCGTACACCGCCGGGAAGAGGTAGAAGACGCCGACCAGGCCCAGCACGATCGCGGTGGTGCGCCGCGCCGAGGCCCCGTCGGGGTTGGTGTAGAACCGGGCCAGCACGTGCGGCAGCCCCATCGTGCCCAGGAACGTCGCCAGGATCAGCGAGTACGTCCCGACCAGCCCGCCCGTCGGCGCCGCCCACGCCGCGTCGTGCGGCACCGGCGGGCTGCCGTCGGAGCGCCACCGCGCCAGCAGGAAGAACGCGGGCACCGCGATCGCGGTCAGCTTCAGCCAGTACTGGAACGCCTGCACGTACGTCGCCGAGCGCATCCCGCCGAACGCCACGTTGCCGGTCACCACCGCCCCGACCAGCACCACCCCGAGCCAGTGCGGGCCGCCGGTGACGATCCCGAACGTCAGCCCCGCCCCCTGCAGCTGCGGCAGCAGGTAGAACCAGCCGATGAACAGCACGAACGCCGTCGCCAGCGCCCGCAGCCGGGGCGACCCGAGCCGCGCCTCGCAGAAGTCCGGCAGCGTGAACGCCCCCGACCGGCGCAGCGGCGCCGCCACGAACAGCAGCAGCGCCAGGTAGCCCGCGGCGAACCCGACCGGATACCAGAGCATGCGCGCCCCGTACGCCAGGATCAGCCCGGCCACGCCCAGGAAACTCGCCGCCGACAGGTACTCCCCGCCGATCGCCGCGGCGTTCTGCGTGGGGCTGACCATCCGCGACGCCACCAGCAGATCCGACGTGCCCCGCACCAGGCGCACACCCCACGCTCCGATGACGACGGTCACCACGGTGACGGTCGTGACGGCGAACAGGGCGTAGGCGTTCACAGCCGTCGGATCGTAACCGCCCCACCGCCCGCGCGCCACGCCCGCAGGTGCCGCCCGCCGCGCGCCTCCGGCGGTTTGGAAGGGGCCCTTCTTCTACGTGAAGCGATAAGAAGGGGCCCTTCCTTCTCCGGGGGCGGCGGGGGAACATCGGGGGCGTGCTTGCGGCGGTGGGGGTGGTGGCGGTGGTCGGCGTGGTGGCGGCCGCCGCCGTGGTGATGCTGCGCGGCAGGCGGCGGGTGATCACACCGACCGAGCGGGCCACGTACCAGGTGCTGCACTCGGCGGCGCTGGCCAGCGGGCCGCTGCGGCAGGGGCTGCGCGACGACACCGCGGCCCAGGCGCTCAAGCATCTGCGTACCCTCGTCGGCACCGCCGGGCTCGCCCTGGCCGACCGGGGCGGCGTCATCGCCCACGACGGCGCGGGGACCGACCACCGCGACGCGGTGCTCGCCGCCGCCCGCCGCGCCCTGGCCACCGAGCGGCCCGTGCTGCTGCACGCCGACGAACTCTCCTGCGTACGGCTGGACTGCCCGGTGCGCGGCGTCGTGGCCGCCCCCGTCACCCCGCCCTCGCGCACCGGCGCCCCGACCGCCGCGCTGGTCGCCGTCACCGACGCCCGCCCCTCCCCCGGCCTGCTGCGCGTGGTGCTGGAGACCGCCCACTGGATGGCCCTGCAGCTGGAGCTGGCCGAACTGCAGGAGGAGCGCGCCCGCTCCGCCCGCGCCGAGGTCCGCGCCCTGCGCGCCCAGATCAGCCCGCACTTCGTCTACAACGCCCTCACCGCGATCGCCTCGTTCGTGCGCACCGACCCCGAGCGCGCCCGCGAGCTGATCCTCGAGTTCGCCGAGTTCACCCGCTACTCCTTCCGCGCCCACGGCGACTTCACCACCCTGGCCGAGGAGCTGCGCTCGATCGACCGCTACCTCACCATCGAACGGGCCCGCTTCGGCGAGAAACTCCAGGTGCGGCTGCGGGTGGCGCCGGAGGTGCTGCCGGTGGAGGTGCCGTTCCTGTGCCTGCAGCCGCTGGTCGAGAACGCCGTCCGGCACGGCCTGCACCCCAAGCCGGGGATGGGCACCATCCGGATCAGCGCCGCCGACGCCGGGGCCGACTGCGAGATCATCGTCGAGGACGACGGCGTCGGCATGGACCCGGCGGTCCTGCTCAACCCGGCCCCGGCCGGCGACGCCGAACCCGGCCGCCACGTGGGGCTCGGCAACGTCGACGACCGGCTGCGGGCGGTCTTCGGCGACTCGTACGGCCTGGTCGTGGAGACCGCCCCCGACGCAGGCACCCGCGTCAGCCTGCGCATCCCCAAATTCCACCGGAGCAGCCGCGCATGACCGTGATGGAGCCCTCGCTGCGGGTACTGGCCGTCGACGACGAGCCGCCCGCCCTCGACGAGCTGGCCTACCTGCTGCGCAACGACCCCCGGGTCGGGCACGTGCACACCGCCCCCGACGCCACCGAGGCGCTGCGCGTACTGCGCGACACCGACGTCGACGCGGTCTTCCTCGACCTGCGCATGCCCGGCCTGGACGGAATGGACCTGGCCAGGCTGCTGCAGCGGTTCGCCCGCTCCCCCGCCGTCGTCTTCGTCACCGCCTACGACGACCGGGCCGCTGACGCGTTCGACCTCGGCGTCGTCGACTACGTACGCAAACCGGTGCGGCCCGAGCGGATCGCCGAGTCGCTGCGGCGGGTGCTGGCCGAACGCGGCCACGGCGGCGAACGGGCCACCCCCGACCCCGCCGGGGCCGACGTCACCATCCCGGTCGAGCTCGGCGGCGTCGTCAAGCTGCTGGCCCGCTCGGCCGTGTGCTGGGTCGAGGCCCAGGGCGACTACGCCCGGCTGCACACCGCCGACGGCTCGCACCTGGTCCGGGTGTCGCTGACGCAGCTGGAGGAGCGCTGGACCGAGGCCGGTTTCCTGCGCATCCACCGCTCCTACCTGGTCCGGCTGGACCTGGTCACCGAGCTGCGGCTGACCGGCTCCGGGTACGTCGTCACCGTCGAGGGCCACCAGCTGCCGGTCGCCCGCCGGCACACCCGCGCCCTCAAGGACCGCCTCATCCGCCCCGCGAAGCAGCACTGGACCGCCTGACCACGCCGCACGCTCGCCGCTCGCTGCGTTGAGAAGGGACCCTTCTACGTCGGAAAGCGATGGGAAGGGTCCCTTCCTTACTGCCGTTCGGCGAAGGCGGCTCGCCGCTGGGCGCGTGGGGGCTACCGTTCGGCGCGGGTGGCAACCGCGCCCGATTTGCCCGTACCGGCAGGCGATCACCGGTCCTAGCCTGCGCTGAACCGTTCCCTCCCCACAGGCTGGTGACACATGAGCACCGACGCTCCCGAGAAGAGCGCAGCCACGCCCGACCGCTACGAGCAGGTGGCGAGCAGTCCCGAGTTCGCCGGACTGCGCTCGGCGCTGCGACGCTTCGTCTTCCCGATGACCATCGCCTTCTTCACCTGGTACGCGCTGTACGTGATCCTCTCCGCGTACGCGCGTGACTTCATGGGCAAGGTCGTGCTCGGCGACCACATCAACGTCGCCCTGATCTTCGGGCTGCTGCAGTTCGTCTCCACGTTCCTCATCGCGTGGCTGTACGCCCGCTACGCCGACCGCAGGCTCGACCCCGTCGCCGAGCAGATCAAGGCCGAGCTGGAAGGAGGCGACCAGTGAGCGCCCGTACCCTCACCATCGTCCTGTTCGTCGTCTTCGTGCTGATCACCCTGGGCATCACCATCTGGGCCAGCCGCCAGACCCGCACCGCCACCGACTTCTACGCCGGCGGCCGCTCCTTCTCCGGCTTCGCCAACGGCATGGCCATCGGCGGCGACTACATGTCGGCCGCCAGCTTCCTCGGCATCGCCGGCATCATCGCCCTGTCGGGCTACGACGGCTTCCTCTACTCCATCGGCTTCCTGGTCGCCTGGCTGGTCGCGCTGCTGCTGGTCGCCGAGCTGCTGCGCAACTCCGGCAAGTACACGATGGCCGACGTGCTGGCGTTCCGGATGCGGCAGACCCCGGTCCGGGTCGCCGCCTCCATCTCCACCATCACCGTGTCCATCTTCTACCTGCTCGCGCAGATGGTCGGCGCGGGCGCACTGGTCGCGCTGCTGCTGGGCATCAAACCCGGACAGACCTTCCTCGGTATGGACGCCGCCACCGCGAAGATCGCCACCATCGTCTTCATCGGCATCCTCATGATCGTCTACGTCACCGTCGGCGGCATGAAGGGCACCACCTACGTCCAGATCGTCAAGGCGTTCCTGCTCATGGTCGGCGCCGCCCTGATGACCGTGCTCGTGCTCGCCGCGTTCAAGTTCAACCTGTCCGACCTGCTCGGCAGCGCCGCCGAGAAGTCCGGCAAGGGCGCGGCGTTCCTCGAACCGGGCCTGCGCTACGGCAAGGAGGTCGCCGGCGACGCCACGCAGACCTTCTACAACAAGATGGACCTGCTCTCGCTCGGCATCGCCCTGGTCCTGGGCACCGCCGGCCTGCCGCACATCCTGATCCGCTTCTACACCGTGCCCAACTCCAAGGCCGCCCGCAAGAGCGTGCTCTGGGCCATCGGCATCATCGGCGTCTTCTACCTGATGACCCTGGCCCTGGGCTTCGGCGCGGCGGCCATGGTCGGCAGCGAGGCCATCACCGCCCAGGACAAGGGCGGCAACACCGCCGCACCGCAGCTGGCCCAGGCACTCGGCGAGAAGTTCTTCGGCGGTACGAACGGCGGCGCGGCGATGCTCGCCGTCATCGCGGCCGTCGCCTTCGCCACCATCCTGGCCGTCGTCGCCGGCCTCACCCTGGCCTCGTCCAGCTCGCTGGCGCACGACCTCTACGCCAACGTGTGGCGCAAGGGCCAGGTCACCGAGGGCGGCGAGGTGAAGGTGGCCCGCATCTCCGCGTTCGCCATCGGCGCGGTCGCGATCGTGCTGGCCATCTTCGCGCAGAGCCTGAACGTGGCGTTCCTGGTCGCGCTGGCGTTCGCGGTGGCGGCCTCGGGCAACCTGCCCGCCATCCTGTACTCGCTGTTCTGGAAGAGGTTCACCACCACCGGGGCCACCGCGGCCATCTACGGCGGCCTGGTCACCGCCGTGGTGCTGGTGTTCTTCTCCCCGGTCGTGTCGGGCACCCCGACGGCGATGTTCCCCGACTCGGACTGGCACTGGTTCCCGCTGTCCAACCCGGGCATCATCTCGATCCCGGTCGGCTTCCTCTGCGGCTGGCTCGGCACCCTGCTGTCGCGCGAGCCCGCCGACGCGGCCAAGTTCGCCGAGCTGGAGGTCCGGTCGCTGACCGGCCACGGCGCGCACTGACCGCAAGCCGAAGGGGGCGCAGGTCCACCTGCGCCCCCTTCGGCATGTCCGCTCACGCCCGGGTGGGCGGAGCCTTGCAGATCGTCTCCACGAAGTGGGCCAGCTTCTCGTGGTCCAGGTGCTGGGCCAGGTCGGCCTCACTGATCATGCCGACGAGCTGGTGGTCCTCGATCACCGGAATCCGGCGGATCTTGTGCTGCTCCATCAGCTTGAGCACCTCGTTCTCGTCGGCCTTGGCGTCCACCCAGATCGGGGTGCCCTGCGCCAACTGGGCCGCGGTCATCTTGGCGGGGTCCTTGCCCGCCGCGATGCACTTGACCACGATGTCGCGGTCGGTGATGATCCCGCGCAGCTTGTCGTCCTCACCGCAGATCGGCAGCGAGCCGACCTGCAGGTCACGCATCATCTGGGCGGCCCGGTCGAGCGTCTCGCTCTCCGGTACGCACTGCACCCCGAAATGCATCATCTGCTTCGCCGTCGTCATGACAACCCCCCTTGAGCGGTCCCCTGCCGCCCATCCTCCGCGCGCCCCCCACCCGCCCGCACGCGAATCGACACACATCACCACACCACCAGCCACCACCGCCCAGCGCAGCCCCGCCCCCGCCTCGCCCGCGCCCGCCCCCGCCTTGCCCGCGCCCGCCCCCGCTTTGCATCGACGTTGGCCTATTACGTAGACAAAATAGAGATCATCTTCTTCGTGATAGGCCAACGTCGATAACAGATCAGGACTCGATCGCGGGGTGGCGGGGGTCGTTGAGGGATACGACCACGTCGGCGAACGTGTGCGGGGCGACCTCGTCCTCGTAGCGGGCGTACGCCGGCAGCGTCCAGGCCTGCTCCGGTGGCGTACGGCGGGCCAGGGCCGCCGCCGAGGCGCGCAGGTGCACCGCCAGCTCGAACGGCAGCCCGGAACCCAGCAGGAACGCCCCGCTGACCAGCACCACCGACCCGGGCGGCAGCAGCTGGTACGGCGCCCGCGTCGCCCGGTCCACCGCCGCGTCCCACAGGCTCGGCAGCACCCGGCCGCTGCCCCCGGGCCCCGTCGGCTCCAGCACCTCCCGGCGCAGCCCCGCCTCGTCGACCCACCCCTCGTAGAACGAGTCGGGGTTGGTGCGGCCGAACTCCAGCCGCAGCGAGGCCGGGCGCAGGAAGTCGGCCGTGCGCACGTGCAGCACCGCGTGCCCGCGGGCCCGCAGCGGCCCGACCAGGTCGGCGGCCAGCTCGTCCGGCGCCGTCGCGACCGCCCCGTCGACGGCCACCCGGGTCCAGTCCCGCTGCTCGGCCAGCCCCGCGACGCGTTCGGCCAGTCCGTCCCGCAGCCGCTGCGGAGAGATCGCTCGCACCCGGCCACCGTACCGCCCGGCACACCCGGTAAGCCGTCCTAGGAATCTGGGCAGCATCCGCTGGAAACGTGGTGCGGCTAGGCTCCGCCCTCATGTCCACCCTGTACGAACCCACCGAGGTCGCCGTCGTCTACGCCGGGATGGAACCACCGGAGTGGTGGGACGCCGCGCTGTTCCTGGCCGGGCCGACGCCCCGCTCCCCCGACGTCGCCTCCTGGCGCCCGCAGGCCGTCGAGCTGCTGCGCGAGCTGTGGCAGGGCCCCGGGCGGCTGGCCGTGTTCGTCCCGGAGACGCAGGCCGGCGGGATGCCGCACGGCTGGGACGCCCAGGTCGCCTGGGAGGACGCCGGACTGCACCTCAGCGACGTGATCGTGTTCTGGGTGCCGCGCGACCTGGCCACCCTGCCCGGGTTCACCACCAACGTCGAGTGGGGCCGGTGGGAGGGCAGCGGCCGGGCCGTGCTCGGCGCCCCGCCCGACGCGCCCGGCCTGCGTTACCTGCGTCACTACGCCCAGGTGCACGGCGTGCCGGTGGCCGGCACGCTGGCCGCGACGCTGCTGGCGGCGCTGGCCGCGATCACCCCCGGGCAGCGGCGCGCGCAGGCGCACCGGCGGCTGCCGCTGCCGCTGTGGCGCGACGCCGCGGTGCGTACCTGGCTGGCCGCCCAGGAGGGGGCCGGCAACCGGCTGCGCTCGGCGCGGGTGGCCTGGACCTGGCCGGGGCCGGACGGGCGCCCGTTCTTCTGGGCCGCGCACGTCGCGGTGGAGGTCGCCGCCGAGGGCCGGATCAAGGACAACGAGGTGGTGCTGGGCCGCCCGGACATCAGCGTCGTGGTCGCGTACCTGCCCGCGCCGCGAACCGCCGACACGAAGATCGTGCTGGTACGGGAGTTCCGCAGCGGCGCGGTCACCACCGACGGGTACGTACACGAGCTGCCCGGCGGCTCCACCCGCCCCGGCACCGGCCCGGTCGACCCGCTGGCCACGGCCGTGGCCGAGCTGGCCGAGGAGACGGGCCTGCGCGTCGCCCCAGCGCGGCTGCGCCCCCACGGCGCCCGCCAGGTCGCCGCGACCCTGTCGGCGCACCGCGTCCACCTGTTCAGCGTCGAACTGACCGAGGCCGAGCTCGACGGCCTGGCCGCCGGACCGCGCGAACACGGCGTGACCGCCGACGGCGAGCGCACCACCGTGGAGATCACCACCTACGGCGAGCTGCTCGCCTGCCCCGACGTCGACTGGGGCACGGCAGGCCTCGTCACCACCGCCCTGCGGTAAGGAAGGGGCCCTTCTTATCGCATTCCGAGGTGGAAGGGTCCCTTCCTAACGCGCCGCGGGCGCGGGCGCCAGCGGGGCGGGCGGCTGGGTGGCCGGCGGGAGGTCGATGGTGAGGGGGTGGGCGGTGGCGGGTTCGTCGGCGAAGGCGGCCAGGACGGCCGCGGTGCACTCGGCGTCGGCCGCGGCGACCAGCGGCAGTGCGTTGCCGCCCGCCAGGCGGAACGGCACCCCGGCGGCGGTACGCGCGACGCCGCCCGCCTCGGCGACCAGCAGCAGCCCGGCCGCGTGGTCCCACGGGTTGTCCCAGGTCACCACGATCGCCCCGCGCCCGCCCCGGGCCAGGGCGATGTAGTCCAGGCCGGTGGTGTCGTAGTACGCCATCGACACGCCGCGCCGGGCCAGCGCGTGGAATCCGCGCCGATCGCGCTCCTTCCACCAGCGCGGGTTGGCCACGGTCACGTCCAGGTGCCGCAGTTCGGGGCCGGGCGGGCGGACCCGGACCCGTTCGCCGTCCACCCAGGCGCCGCCGCCGGCCCGGGCGGTCGCGATCAGGTCCAGCGCCGGGGCGTAGGTCCAGGAGGCGAGCAGCTCCCCCTGGTGGGCGAGCGCCACCAGGACGGTGAACCGCGGGCTGCCGTCGACGAAGTTCGCCGTACCGTCGATGGGGTCGATGATCCACGCGGGGGCGTCGCCCGCCAGCAGGTCCAGCACCCCCGGGTCGGCCGCGACCGCCTCCTCGCCGACCACCACCGAGCCCGGCAGCAGGGCGGTGAGCTCGCGGGTCAGTTCCCGCTCGGCCGCGTGGTCGGCGATCGTGACCAGATCGCCCGGTTTCTTCTCACTCACGTCGGCGTCGGCGAGGCGGCCGTACCGCGGCATGATCTGCTCCGCGGCCACCCGGCGCACCACCTGCTCGACCCGCGCCATGTCCCTGTCGTCAAACACCCGCCCAGCCTGCCACGACCTGAGCGAAGTACCCGCAACCGGCACGTTGCCAGACCGTTAACCGCGCGCGATCTTTGACCTTCCCGGCCAGGCCCGACGCCCCCCGTCCGCCGGTCCGGTCTGGACGGTCCGCCGCGCTGTCCCGCTGCGCGCCAGGCCGACCCGACCGCTGGCACCTGCCGCGAGTCGAGCGGTCCGCGGATTGGCACCCCGCCAACGAGCTGCCACCGGGAGGGGCGGCCGACCAGCCGATCTGTCGAGTATGTCCATTCCGTCCCCAACGCCACCCGGTCTCCCCTAGCGTGAGCCTGGGCCGATTCAGCATGGTGCTGCGGCCGTCAGCCGAGGAGGCAAGGCAACAATGGCGAAGAACAACCGACCCGAGCGCGATTCCCGCGCGCCCCGCCGCAACGAGGCACCGCGCGCGGCCCAGCCGCACACCAACCACGCCAGTGGCGGCATTGCGGCGCATCCGGCCGACCAGCACCAGGACGCCCAGCAGGGCTCGCAGCACCAGGGCGCCCAGCCCCAGGGTGCGCAGCAGCAGGCGGCGGCGACCGCCGTCGTCGCCGGCACAACCCAGCGCGAGCACGCCGCCCCGGCGCCGACGTCGATGAAGGCCAAGAAGGGCAACCAGCCCAAGCACAGCCCGAAGCGCTGACGGTTCACCACGGAGGGCCCGGGGCGACCCGGGCCCTCCGTCGTACCCGGTGACGGGTCAGGCGAGTCCGGCGGCGAAGGGGTCGACCGCCGCGTGCCGGCCGGGTCACCCGGGCGCGCCGCGGACCAGACGAACCCGCTCCGACGGGGCATGCTGGAGGCGGCGCGCACCACCAGCCGCGCCGAGCAGGCGTGGCTACGCGACGTGCTGGCCCGATTCGAAACGTGAGACAATTTGCGGACCATGTCGCTCACTGATCAGATCCCCGCGGAAACCGACCCCGACACCCTCTACGAGGCCTTCGCCGACTGGGCCGAGAGCCAGGGCTTCTCGCTGTACCCAGCCCAGCAGGACGCGCTCATCGAGATCGTCTCCGGGGCGAACCTGATCCTGAGCACCCCCACCGGCTCCGGCAAGAGCATGGTCGCGCTGGGTGCCCACTTCGCCGCGATGGCGCAGGGCAGGCGCACCTTCTACACCGCGCCGATCAAGGCGCTGGTCTCGGAGAAGTTCTTCGCGCTGTGCGCCGCGTTCGGGCCGGAGAACGTCGGCATGATGACCGGCGACGCGGCCGTGAACCCCGACGCGCCGATCATCTGCTGCACCGCCGAGATCCTCGCCAACCTCGCCCTGCGCGACGGCGCCGACGCCGACGTGGGCCAGGTCGTCATGGACGAGTTCCACTTCTACAGCGAACCCGACCGGGGCTGGGCCTGGCAGGTGCCGCTGATCGAACTGCCCGACGTGCAGTTCATCCTCATGTCGGCCACCCTGGGCGATGTCAGCCGGTTCGTGGAGGACCTGACCCGGCGCACCGGGCGGGCCACGGCCGTGGTCAGCTCCGGCGAGCGGCCGGTCCCGCTGATCCACTCGTACGTGACCACGCCGCTGCACGAGACGATCGAGGAGCTGCTGAGCACCAAGCAGGCCCCGATCTACATCGTGCACTTCACCCAGGCCGCCGCCCTGGAGCAGGCCAGCGCCCTGATGAGCATCAACATGTGCACCCGGGCCGAGAAGGACGCCATCGCCGAACTGATCGGCAGCTTCCGGTTCACGGCGGGCTTCGGCAAGACCCTGTCCCGCCTGGTCCGCCACGGCATCGGCGTGCACCACGCGGGCATGCTGCCCAAGTACCGCCGCCTGGTCGAGCTGCTGGCCCAGGCGGGCCTGCTCAAGGTCGTCTGCGGCACCGACACCCTCGGCGTCGGCATCAACCTGCCCATCCGCACCGTGCTGTTCACCGGCCTGAACAAGTTCGACGGCCAGAAGATGCGGCTGCTCAAGGCGCGCGAGTTCCACCAGATCGCGGGCCGGGCCGGGCGCGCCGGCTACGACACCCTCGGCACCGTCATCGTGCAGGCGCCCGAGCACGTGGTCGAGAACGAGAAGGCGGTGGCCAAGGCCGCGGGCGACGCGAAGAAGCTGAAGAAGCTGGTCAAGAAGAAGCCGCCGGAGGGCTTCGTCGGCTGGGCCCAGCCCACCTTCGAGCGCCTCGTGTCGGCCGAGCCCGAGCCGCTGACCTCCAGCTTCCACGTCAGCCACGCCATGGTCCTCAACGTGATCGAGCGCGGCGGCGACGCCTTCGCCAACATGCGCCACCTGCTCACCGACAACCACGAGACGCGTGCCGCGCAGCGCAAGCACATCCGCCGCGCCATCTCGATCTACAAGGCGCTGCGCACCGCGGGCATCGTCGAGCAGACCGAGGACGGCCGCATCCGGGTCACCAACGAGCTGCAGCTCGGCTTCGCGCTCAACCAGCCGCTGTCGCCGTTCGCCGTCGCCGCGATCGAGCTGCTCGACCCGACCGCGCCCGGCTACGCCCTGGACGTCGTCTCGATCATCGAGGCGGTCCTCGAAGACCCCCGGCAGATCCTCTACGCCCAGCAGGACAAGGCCAAGGGCGAGGCCGTCGCCCAGATGAAGGCCGACGGCATCGAGTACGAGGAGCGCATGGCGCTGCTCGAGGGCGTGACCTGGCCCAAGCCGATGGAGGAGCTGCTGGAGGTCGCGTTCGAGTCGTACCGCAAGGGGCACCCGTGGGTCGACGACCACCGGCTCTCCCCGAAGGCGGTCGTCCGCGACCTGTTCGAGCAGGGCATGACCTTCACCGAGTACGTCAGCTTCTACAACCTCGCCCGCTCCGAGGGCCTGGTGCTGCGCTACCTCGCCGACGCGTACCGGGCGCTGCGCCAGACCGTCCCCGAGGACGCCAAGACCGACGAGCTGCTCGACCTGATCGAGTGGCTGGGCGAGCTGGTGCGCCAGGTCGACTCCAGTCTGCTCGACGAGTGGGAGCAGCTCCAGTCGGGCACCTCGACGGCGGACAAGCTCGCCGCCGCGGCCGCCGCGGCCCCGCCCGCGGTCACCCGCAACGTGCGCGCGTTCCGGGTGCAGGTGCGCAACGCCCTGTTCCGGCGGGTCGAGCTGGCCGCGCGGCGGCGCTGGGACCTGCTCGGCGACCTCGACGCGGAGTCCGGCTGGGACGCCGACGGGTGGCACGAGGCGCTGGCGCCGTACTTCGAGCTGTACGACGAGATCGGCATCGGGCCCGACGCCCGCGGCCCGGCGCGCCTGATCCTGGAGCAGCGCGCCGAGATCTGGCTCGCCCGCCAGATCCTCGACGACCCGGAAGGCCACCACGACTGGGGCATCAGCGCCGAGATCGACCTGGCCGCCTCCGACGAGGCCGGCCACGCCGTAATCCGCATCACCGACGTCGGCCAGCTGTAACCCGCTCCCGCGCGCTCACCCTCGGGCCAGGCGCGCGGGTTCGGCGCGGGTTCGTGCAGTTTCAGGGAAAGTGCGGGAATCTTGGCCCGCATTCGTGCACTTTCCCCGAAACCGCACGAACGGTCGGCCCAGCCGGACGCCGCGCCCGCGCGGTCTGATCAGACCGCGCGGGCCGTCGCGAGGCGGGAGGATTCCTTGACGTTGGCCATGAGGCTGGAGCCGACGAGGACGCCGAGGGATACCGCGACCACCGTCAGCAGGGCGGTGACCAGGTTGGACTTGCCGCCGGGGGCCAGGGCGAGCAGGCCGGTCGCGCCCGTGGTGCCGATCAGGCCGAGTGCGCCGGGCACCAGCAGCCAGAACGCGGGCAGGAAGACCACCTGGGCGGGCGGGCCGCCCAGCCGCTGCACCACGATCGCCATCGGCACGATCACCAGGCCGCCGACGAAGGCGGCGAACAGGCTGTCGGCGAGCAGGCCGGCACCGTACTGGGCGCCGTACGCGATGAGCAGGGTGAGCAGCAGCCAGGGCAGCGAGCGGGCCGGGGCGGAGCTGTAGATGAAGATGCCGAGCCCGAACAGGACGACCCCCGCCCACGCGGCCCACAGGCCGAGCCGGTCGGGCGCCGGTGCGAGGGGGCCGGGTCCGGCCAGCTGCATGCCGGCGTAGATGCCGAAGGTGAGCAGCAGCAGCACGTACACCCCGGCGACCAGGCGGCTGGCGCCGCTGATGATCGAGCGGGTCACCATCTCCTGCGCTCCCAGCGTCAGCGCCGCGCCGGGCAGGAACGTGGCCAGCGGTGGGATCAGCAGGCTCGCGGGGTCGGTGCCCACCTGCGGACTGAACCGGTACGCCACCACGGTCACCGCCATCGCCGCGGCGACCGGCAGCGCCAGTGACAGCACGTGCACCCGGTCGGCGAGCAGCCGCAGGATGCCGACCAGCAGGCCGAGCCCGGCCAGGATCAGCAGCGCCCGCGCCTCGCGGACGAACATCAGGCCGATCCCGACGGTCAGCACCCCGTGCCCGAGCACGGACACGATCGCGCCGAACCGCGGCGGCGCCGCCATGATCTCCTCAAGCTGCATGATCGCCTCGGCGGGCGGCACCGGCACCGCCTTGACCTGCTCCATCAGCTTGTACAGCGCGTCGACCTGGTCCAGCCGCAGCGGGGCCTTGTCGGCGTTGGCGAAGTCGACGGTGACTCCGCCCTCTCCGGCCACCCGCACGAACACGCCCGTGGGCACCACCAGGAACTCCACGTCGCGCAGCCCGTACGCGTCGGCCAGCGCCGACAGCTCCTCCGGGATGCGGCTGGCCGTCTCCCCGGCCAGGCACAGGGCGGCTCCGCACTTGCGGAAGAACTCCAGCATGTCCTCGGGGGGCAGCATCACCGCCGCAGTATCACCCAAGATCCTCCCCCGCAGAAGCCCCCGCCCACAGGTAAGGAAGGGACCCTTCTTATCGCAATACGTAGTGGAAGGGGCCCTTCCTAACGCCGCAGGCGGGCGAGGAGTCGGAGGGCCTGGCTGGGGTTGCCGTTCATGGTGGTGAGGGCGACGGGCCCCTGGCGCAGCGGGTCGCATTCGGACAGCAGGGCGCGCAGGCGGGCTGGTTCGTGATCGCGGCAGACCCCGCCGTCGCGTCGACGCCGGTGAGTTCGGTGAATCCGAGCCCGGCCAGGTCGTTCACCACCCGGCCCTAGCCGATGCGGGTCCCCATGCCGCTGCAGTCTGGCGGCGGACGGGTCAGGCCACGTTCACCGGGCGGAACTGCACGCTGACGCGCGGGCCGACGTGGCGGGCCGTCTTCGGGATGCAGTGCTCCCAGGTGCGCTGGCAGGAGCCGCCCATCACGACCAGGTCGCCGTGGCCGAGCGGGAACCTGATGCTGTCGCCGCCGCCGCGCGGGCGCAGCAGCAGCGGCCGGGGCTCGCCGAACGACACGATCGCGACCATGGTGTCCTGCCGGGCGCCCCTGCCGAGGGTGTCGCCGTGCCAGGCGACGCTGTCGCGGCCGTCGCGGTAGAGGCACATGCCCGCGCTGACGAACGGCTCGCCCAGCTCGGCGGCGTAGTGCGAGCTGAGCCGCTCGCGCGCCTCGGCCAGCACCCGGTGCGGCAGCGGCTCGTCCGGGCCGTACCAGCGCAGCAGGCGCGGGACGTCGACGTCGCGGTCGTACATCTCGCGGCGTTCGGCGCGCCAGGCGACCTCGTCGAGCAGCGTCTGCAGCACCGTCTCCGAGCCGGCGACCCAGCCGGGCAGATGGTCGACCCAGGCGCCCCGGGCCAGCTCGTGCCGGGTCGGGGCGAGCGGTCCCAGACTCGCCTGCTCGGCGAGGTCGAACATCGACGGCTGATGCGCGACTGGGGCCATGGCTGCGATGATACACCCGATCTAGCACAGGCGTTCTAACGGGTGAGCCTCGCGGCGGTCCGGGCGGACGGCCGCACGGCCACGATCGGGGGCCGCCGAGCGGTCAGCCCGTGACAGCGCCGGTACCGGCGACGCGGTCCGTCCGATCCGGAAATAGGTCCGTGTCGCAGTGTGCGAATCGAGGGATCGACGGGGATAGTATGCCGCCGGGATTTAGTTGAATCGTGTATGAGGGTGAGCTATGCGTCCGCTGGAAACCTCAGACCCCATCTCCGTCGGCTCGTACCGGCTGGCAGGGGTCCTCGGTGGCGGCGGCATGGGCCGCGTCTACCTGGGACACTCCCCCAGCGGACGCCGCGTGGCCGTCAAGGTGATCCGGCCGGAGCTCGCCGCCGACCCGGTGTTCCGGCGCCGGTTCGCCCGCGAGGTCGCCGCCGCGCGCTCGGTCAGCCCGCTGTTCACCGCGGCCGTGGTCGACGCCGACACCCAGGCCGAGGCGCCGTGGCTGGCGACGGCGTTCATCGACGGCCCCAGCCTGGAGCGCCAGGTGGCCGAGCAGGGGCCGCTGCCGGAGCCGGCGGTGCTGACGCTGGCGACCGGACTGGCCGAGGCGCTGGCCTCGATCCACCGGGTCGGGCTGACCCACCGCGACCTCAAGCCGGCCAACGTGCTGCTCGACGACGACGGCCCGCACATCATCGACTTCGGCATCGCCCTGGACGCCGCCGATGAGCGGATGACCACCAGCGTCAACGTGGGCACGCCGTCGTACATGGCGCCGGAGCGGATCCAGGGCGAGGAGAGCGGCCCGCCAGGGGACGTGTTCTCGCTGGGCGCGCTGCTGTACTTCGCCGCCACCGGCCGCACGCTGATCTCCGGCGGCAGCATGTTCGAGCAGATCAACCAGGTCACGCAGGGCCGCTTCGACCTGAGCAGGCTGTCGCCGACGCTGCGGCCGTTCATCGTACGGTGCATCAGCCTGCGCCCGCAGGACCGGCCGACCGCGGTCGAACTGGCGCGCATCCTCATCGGCACCGGCGTGTCTGGCCCCACCCCCGGCTGGTACGAGGCCAAGGCGCCTGGGGCGCTGCCCGGCGGCGGGCCGCTCAACCCGCCTACCCCGCCGGAGGGCTGGCCGCACCCGGCGCCCTCCCGGCTGCCGCGCCTGTCCCGCCGTACCCTGTTCATCGCCGGCGTAGGCGGCGGGGCCGCACTCATCGCCGGCGTCGGCTGGGCCCTGGGCCGCGGCTCCGGCTCCCCGAACGCTCAGGCCAGCCCGCAGCCCAGCCTGCACATCGTCTCCGACGAACCGGACCCGAGCCGCACCGGTGACACCGGCGGCCGGGGCGACGTGGTGGCCCAGGCCGCCTCGCACGCCACGGCGGAGAAGCACCGGCTGGTCATCGACAGCAAGGGCCGGATCATCGGCGCCCGCGGCACCCGCGTCTTCGCCCGCGACGTCCGCGACGACAAGGAGGTCTGGACCAGGCAGCTCAACGGCGCCCAGCAGCTGTCGGTGTACGACTGGGGCCCGTCGGTGCTGGTGACCGGCGGCTCGAAGATCTGGCGGGTCAACGCCAGCTCCGGCGGCGTCGAGTTCGACGTCGACACGACCGGCACCGTCACCGCCGCGCTGACCAGCCCCGAGCTGGCCTTCATCCAGCAGAACGCGAAGCTGCTCGCGTACACCCGGGCCGGGGTGCGCAGTTGGGAGCTGCCGTCGCCGGAGCAGCCGCTGACCGCCGACTCGCGCTGGCTGGTCACCCGCAGCCAGTCCGGCAGCACCGTGACCATCACGCTGCGGGCAGCGGGCTCGGGCGACCGCGCCTGGCAGCAGCAGTTCCAGGCCGGTCCGGACCAGGGCCCGCACGGTGGCGGCCCCGGCGGACCGGGAGACGGACCCGGCGGACCCGGCGGACCGGACGGGCCGCCGCCGGACCAGGGCTGGGCCGTCGCCGAAGCGCGCCTGGTCGGCGAGCAGCTGCTGGTACGCGACGGCGCCGAGGTCCGGCTCATGCGGCTGTCGAACGGCAGCCTGGTCTGGCGGCGCGAGTGGGACAAGCCCGTGGCCACCATGACCCTCTTCGGCGACCAGGTGGTCCTCGGTGCCGACCGGATCGTGGCGTTCCGCCTCGCCGACGGCGACGACGCCTGGCTCGGGCCGAACCTGCGCGGCTCGCGCCTGGCCGTCGCCCCCGACAGCAGGACGCTCTACGTCGTCGGGGAGGAGCACATCGCGGCGATCACCCCGGACGGCCGGACCGCCTGGAACGCGCCGCTGCCCGCCGCCGACGAGGGCGCGGTGGAGGTGCTGCTCATCCGGCCGCCGCTGGCGTACCTGGTGCTGCGCCAGCCGCCGTTCCCCGACTCCAACGAGCCCGACGTGCTGGCGGTGGCCCTGGAACCGCAGCCCTGACCGGTCAGCGGTCGGCGGACTGCTCGGCCTCGGTGCGCGCGGCCTGCGTCGGCACCCGCCCGGCGACCAGCGCGTCCCGGATCTCCGTCAGCAACCGGATGTCCTCGGTGATGGGCTTCGGCTCGGGCTCCTTGCCCTGGTCCCGCCGCTCCGCCAGCTTGTTCATCGGCAGCACGACCAGGAAGTACAGCACCGCCGCCGTCAGCACGAACGTGATCACCGCGTTGATGAACGCGCCCAGGTCGATCGCGTTGTTCACGCCGGGCAGCTCGAATTTCAGACCGGAGACGTCACCACCAGCGCCGATCATCTTGATCAGGGGCTGCAGGAACGAGGCGGTGAACTGGTTGACCAGGGTCGTGAAGGCGGCACCGATCACCACACCGACCGCCAGGTCGACCACGTTGCCGCGCATGACGAAGTTCTTGAAGCCGTTCAGCATGCACCTCACCGTACGTCAGCAGCGGTGATGCTCCCAGCCACGACACCGGTTCCGGGAAGATGATCTCCGGTGAACCGGCTCACATCAGCCCGCGAGCAGGTTCACGATCCGCCCGAACAGGGCCGGGGCGGCCGCGCACGCCGGCACCACCGCGCGACGCAGCGGGCGCGGCACCGTGGCCAGCACCAGACCCCGGGTGAGCAGCCGGTACGTGCGGGTGCCGCGCCGCCACTGCGCCTCGTAGCGCTCCGGCCGCCCGGCCACGATCACGGCCACCGCCGCCTCGGCCTGCCCGAACGCGAGGCTGATCCCCTCGCCGGTCAGCGCGTCCTCGTACCCGGCCGCGTCGCCGACCAGCAGCACCCGGCCCCGTACCCGTTCGCGCACCCGGCGCCGCAGCGGCCCGGCCCCGTGCACCGGTCCGGTCGGCGCCGCCCCGGCCAGCCTGGCCGCCAGCCCCGGAAACCCCGCCAGCAGCTCCGCGTACGACGCCCCGGCCCGGCGGTGCAGGATCGCGACGCCTACCTCGTCGGGCGCGACCGGGGTCACATACGCCTCCGCGTACGGCGACCACCACACCTCGACCAGCTCCGACCAGGGCGCCACCCGCCAGTGGCGGCGCAGGCCGTAGCGGCGCGGCGAGCCGCCGGACGAGGCGATGCCCGCCGCCCGCGCCACCCGGGAGTGCAGGCCGTCGGCGCCGACGAGCCAGTTCGCCCGTACCCCCGCCGCGACGACCGCACCGGGCTCCTGCACCAGGCCGGTGACCCGGTGGCGCACCCAGCCGACCCCCGCCCGCTGCGCCGCCGCGTGCAGCGCGGCCTGCAGCACCGTGCGGCGCACGCCGCGGCCCGGACCCGCCGCGAACCTGGCGTCGACCACCCGGTCCGGGCCCCGGTAGGCGATGCCGTGGAGCGGCACCCCGGCCGGATCGACGCCCAGGTCCAGCAGCCGGGCCAGGCCGCCGGGCATCAGGCCCTCGCCGCAAGCCTTGTCGATCGGCGCGTCCCGGGGCTCGGCGACCACCACCGACAGCCCGGCCCGCCGGGCCAGCAGCGCGGTGGCCAACCCGGCCGGACCGCCGCCGACGACCAGCAGGTCGGCGTCGCGGCTCACGCGGCGGCCTGCGCCAGCGCCGCGTTCTCCACCCGGATCCGCACCGCCAGCACCGCGGCGTTGGCCAGCGTGAACAGCAGCGCCGTCACCCACGCGGTGTGCACCAGCGGCAACGCGATCCCCTCGACCACCACCGCGACGTAGTTGGGATGCCGCAGCCACCGGTACGGGCCCCGGTCCACCAGCGGCAGCCCCGGCACCACGATCACCAGCGTGTTCCAGCGCGGTCCCAGCGTGGCCACGCACCACCAGCGCAGCGCCTGGCTCGCCGCCACCAGCGCCAGCATGCTCCAGCCGAGCACCGGCAGGAACGGCCGGTCGGCCAGCCACACCTCGGCCACGCAGCCCACCAGCAGTCCCGTGTGGATCGCCACCATCGCCGGATAGTGCCCGCGCCCGAACTCGCGGCCGCCCCTGGCCAGCGCCCAGGCGGCATGCCGCCGGGAGACGACCAGCTCCACCACGCGCTCGACCCCGACCGCGACGACCAGCATCGTGTACGGCAGCACGCTCACCACTCCAGCAGCACGAGCTCGGAGCAGAACCCCGGACCCATAGCGATCATCAGGCCCGGCGTACCCGGCGGCGGCGGATCGGCCACGCCGGCGTGCAGCACGTCCAGCACCGACACCGACGACAGGTTCCCGCGCGCCGACAGCGACCGGCGCGTCGGCTCCAGCGCCACCGCGGGCAGCCCCAGCACCCGCTCCACCGTGTCGATCACCTTCGGACCCCCGGGATGGCACACCCACGTGCCGACATCGCCCGGGACCAGGTCGAACTCGGCGAGGAACCCGCGCACGTCGTCGCCGAGATACCGCTCGGCGATCGGGGCGACCTCGGTCGACAGCACGATCCGGAAGCCGGTCGACCCGATCCGCCAGCCCATCACCTGCTCGGTGTCCGGGTACAGGCGGCTGCGCGTGGCCAGCACCCGCGGCCGACCCGGCCCCGGCACCGGCCGGTCGCCGCCCACCAGCACCACCGCCGCCGCCCCGTCCCCGAACAGGCTCGTCGCGACCAGGTTCGCCGCCGTGGTGTCCTCCTGCTGCAGCGTCAGCGAGCACAGCTCCACCGCCAGCAGCACCGCCGTATGGCCCGGCCAGGCGCGCAGGTAGTCGTGCAGCCGGGCCACTCCGGCGGCGCCCGCGACACAGCCCAGCCCGAACAGCGGCAGCCGCTTCACGTCCGGGCGCAGACCCACCCGCTGCGCCAACCGCGCCTCCAGCGACGGCACCGCCAGGCCGGTCACGCTGGTCGTCGCGATCAGATCGACCTCGCTCGCGTCCACTCCCGCCTCGTCCAGCGCGGCGCGCAGCGCCGCCTCGCCCAGCTCCAGCGCGATCTCGATGAAGTGGTCGTTGGCCTGGGTGAAGCCGGTCAGGCCGGCGTAGCTGTCCAGGGGCAGGGCCAGGTGCCGGGTGCGTACGCCGGTGTTGCGGCCGAAGCGGGCGAAGACGTCGCGGGAGGGGTGCGGGGCGGGCAGGCAGAGCTGCGCGAACTCGGCGACGATGTCCTCCTGCTGGTAGCGGTGCGCGGGAAACCGTACTGCCACCGACGCCACCTGCGGGGCGCGGACATCGACGTCACTCATCACCCGACCCTACCGCGCCCACCCGCCCGGCCGTCTCACCCCGACACCGCGTCGCGGCCGCGGCACCTGGCGCGGGTGGTGGGTGGCGTGCAGTTTCGGGGAAACTGCACGAATCCGGGCGCCCATTGCCGCAGTTTCCCCGAAACCGCACACTCGAACGCGCCTGCCCCGGTCAGCGGTTCTTGTCCTTTTCGATCAGGCCGGCCAGGGTGGACATGGCGTGTTCGATGGCGGGGCGCAGGTCTTCGCGCAGGTGCAGCTGGGTAGCGTCCACCTCGCCGAGCACCCCGGCCAGGTAGCGGTCCAGCGTGACCAGGCGCGGGCCGTACCCGCCGCCCATGCAGTACACCGCGTCGAACAGCTGCCCGCCGATGCTGTGCTCGGTCAGCGTCGTGGCGTGCTCGAACTCCAGGATCGTGGTGCCGTCCGGGCCCTGCGACAGGCGCAGCTCGATCTCGTCGGGGGCCGGGTCGCCGCCGCCCAGCGCGACGGTCAGCAGCCGCGGCGCCTCGCAGCGCACCACCCGGCCGGGTCCGAAGTCGCCCTGGGTGAATTCGCCGCCGGGCCGCAGGTCGCCCTGGACCGGGGCGTACCACCGGGCCAGCCGCTCAGGGTCGGTGCAGGCGTCCCACACGTCCTCGATGTCGGCGTCGTACACCCGGCGGAACACCGCGCAGCGGGCCTCGCCCGCGGCGATCTCGCGACGGTACAGCTCGATGTCGGTCCTGGCGTGCTCGGTCGTGCTCATGGGTGCTCCTTGCCGTTGGTGGTCGGGTCGGCGTCGCGCCGCTCTCGTCTGCCCCGGGCCAGCTCGGTGGCCAGGGCGTCCAGGCGCTGCGTCCAGAAGCGCCGGTAGGGATCGAGCCACTCGTCGACCTGCCGGAGCGGTTCGGCGTCGACGGCGTAGAGGCGGCGCGTGCCCTCGGCACGTACCGTCGCGAAGCCGTTGTCCCGCAGCACCTTCAGGTGCTGGGAGACGGCGGGTTGCGAGATCCCGAACTCGGACCCCACCACGGCGGCGAGTTCGCCCGCGGACCGCTCACCGGAGGCGAGCAGTTCGAGGATCCGACGCCGGACGGGGTCGCCGAGAATGTCGAACGCGTGCACGTACCGACAATATACGTCGCACCTTATATAAGCAACGCCTAAAATAGGCTCGCCTCGGTCACCCCTGCCCGCAAATCGCCGTTATCCCCTCGAATCCCCCGCCGACGCCAACCGAGGAGCCACATGGGCAAGCACGCCTTCGCCGTCTCCGGCATCCACTGCGAGAACTGCGCCGACCTCATCGACCAGGCCGTATCCCGGCTCCCCGGCGTCCTGGCCACCCGCACCAGCCACACCGCCGCCCGTACCGAGGTAGACCTCTCCCCCGCCACCACCCCCGCCGACGTAGCCGCCGCCATCACCCACCACGGCTACCCCGCCATCCCCCTCTGACCGCCCCCGCCGACGCGAAAGGGCCGGTCCCGCGGGTGCGGGGCCGGCCCTGGAAGGTGCTGGTGGCGGTCAGCCGTGGGTCTTGCCGCGGCCGCCGGGGCCCTTCTCTTTACGAGGCTTGACGGAGATGTCGATGGGGCTGCCGTCGAAGCCGAACTCCTCGCGGAGCTTGCGCTCGACGAAGCGGATGTAGCCGGGGTCCAGCGGAGCCGTCGTGAACAGGACGAACTTCGGCGGGGCGATGCCGGGCTGGGTGGCGAACAGGATGCGCGGGGCGCGGCCGCCGCGCACCGGGTGCGGGGTCGCCTGCACCAGCGCGGTCAGCCACTGGTTGAGCTGGCCGGTCGGGATGCGCTTCTCCCAGCTGGTCAGCGCGGTACGCAGCGCCGGAGCGATCTTCTCGACGGCCCGGCCGGTCTTGGCGGAGATGTTGACGCGCAGCGCCCACGGGATGCGCTTGAGCTCCCGCTCGATCTCCTTGTCCAGGTAGTGCCGCCGGTCGGCGTCGACGAGGTCCCACTTGTTGAAGGCGAGCACCACGCCGCGGCCGGCCTCGGTCACCATCGACAGCAGGCGCTGGTCCTGCTCGCTGATGACCTCACTGGAGTCGAGCAGCACCACGGTGACCTCGGAAGCCTCGATCGCCGCCGCGGTACGCAGCGACGCGAAGTACTCCGTGCCGCTGGCCTTGCCCACGCGCTTGCGCAGCCCGGCGGTGTCGACGAACTGCCAGGTCTCGCCGCCGATGACGACCAGCGAGTCGACCGGGTCGACGGTGGTGCCGGCGACGGCGTCGACGACCGAGCGCTCCTCGTTGGCCAGCCGGTTGAGCAGGCTGGACTTGCCCACGTTGGGGCGGCCGACCAGCGCCACCCGGCGAGGGCCGCGCGGCCCGGCGAGGAACGTCTCGCGCGGAGCCTCCTTCGGGAACGCCTCCAGCACCGCGTCGAGCAGGTCACCGGAGCCGCGGCCGTGCAGCGCCGACACCGCCCACGGCTGGCCGAGACCCAGGCCCCACAGCGCGTGCGCCTCGTGCTCCATGGCGTTGTTGTCGGCCTTGTTGGCGACCAGCAGCACCGGCTTGGAGCTGCGGCGCAGCATCCGTACGGCCTTCTCGTCGACGTCGGTGGCGCCCACGGTCGAGTCGACCACGAACAGCACCACGTCGGCCATGGCGACAGCCGCCTCGGCCTGCGCGGCGATGGCCGCGGCGCGGTCCTTGGCGTCGGGCTCCCAGCCCCCGGTGTCGACCACGGTGAACCGGCGACCGGCCCACTGCGCGTCGTACGCGACGCGGTCGCGGGTCACGCCGGGGATGTCCTCGACGACCGCCTGGCGGCGGCCGATGATGCGGTTGACGAGGGTGGACTTGCCCACGTTGGGGCGGCCGACCACCGCCAGGACCGGCTGCGGAGCGACCGGACCGGCCGCCTCCTCCGGCTCCGCCGTCTCGACGACGGCCAGCTCGGTCCACTCAGAGTTGCTCATGCCGTTTCCCCGCTCCGCGCGGAAACGGCATGAGGCACAAGCCGCCCTGCGCCCATGATTCGCTCGCTACGCTCGCTCATGCTGCCTTCCTTGTCGTCAGCAGCCGGTGCAGCTCGCTGACGACCTCATCGATGCCCAGCTCGGTCGAGTCGAGCACGACCGCGTCGGCGGCCTGCTGCAACGGGTCGACCTTGCGGGTGGAGTCCAGGTGATCACGGCGGGCCAGGTCGGCCTCGGTCGCGGCGTGATCGGTGGCGTTCTCGCTGCTGCGACGGCGGGCGCGCTCGGCCGAGGAGGCGGTCAGGAAGACCTTCAGGTCGGCGTCGGGGGCGACCACGTTGCCGATGTCGCGGCCTTCGACCACGATCCGGGCCGACTCCTCGATGAGCGCGCGCTGGCGGGCGACCAGGACCTGCCGCACGAACGGCACGGCCGACACCGCCGACACGGCGGCGGTGACCTCGGGCCCGCGGATCGGCGCGTCGACGTTCTCGCCGTTGGCGCTGATCGAGGGGTGCGCGGGGTCGGTGGTGATCAGCAGTTCGAGGTCGATGACGACCTTGGCGATGCCGTCGGCGTCGGCCAGGTCGACCCCGGCCTGCAGCACCGCCCAGGTGGCGGCGCGGTACATGGCGCCGGTGTCCAGGTAGCGGGCGTCCAGCCGCTGCGCCAGCCGACGCGACACCGTCGACTTGCCCGAGCCCGACGGACCGTCCACCGCCACCACACAGCGCAGCTCAGCCACGACCTATCCTCCGCCCCTAGGTTTGATGCTCCCATTCTGCCCGGTCCGTCCGGAGGGTGAGCAGGCAGCCGGGGGCGGACGCGGCGCAGAACACGTCCCACCCGTCCCCGCCTGCGCACTTGCCCCGCATTTCACAACACCACCAGCAGGTGCCGCGATCCCCGCCGGTGACCGGCCTCACAATCCGCCCGTCCGGTCCAGGCGCCGCGCACCCGCCTCGTCGACCGCGGCCGCGCGCCGGGCCGCCGCGACGATCTGCTCACCCATCAGCGCGGCCCGCCGCGCCGCGTCGTGCCACAGGCGCAGGACCGGTTCGGCGTACGGGTCGTAGTTGGCGGCGAACGCCTTGCCGAGCGCGTCGCGTCCCCACGGCGAGGCGGCGCCGCCCGTCGCGAGCAGCTCCCCGGCGCCTTCACGCAGGCGGGTCATCCGCTCGGCGGCGTCGTGCAGGTCACTGCCGGCCCGCACCGCCGCGTCGAGGTCGAGCCGCAGCTCACCCCCGTCCATCGTCGCCTGCCGGGCGCCAGCCGAGGGCCTCGTCATGGCGGCGCAGCAGCCCGCCCAGGTCGCCGCCGCGCAGCAGCTCGGCCACGCCCGCCTCGGCGGGCACCACCTGCGCGGTCAGCCGCAGCACCGCCGCACCCGCGGCGGTCTCGGCCTTGCGAGTCGTCTCGGTGATCAGGTCGGCGAGCCGCTCCGGGCGGTGCGCGTACGCCCTGTCGTGCAGGCGCAGCTTGGTGAGCTGGCCCCGGGCGCCGACGGCCACGGTGACGGTGCCGTCGGGCGACTTCGCCGTCACCTCCAGCCCGTCCAGGCGGCGCTTGAGTTCGGCGACGTTGTCGCGCAGGTGGGTGTAGCGCGCGTGGACCTCGTCGAAACGGGCCCGCAGCGCGGCGTTGGCGTCACGGTCGGTCGGTGGCATACGCGCCTCCCAGCACTCGTCGGGACAGGTGGTCGGCCTGGCGGGTGGTCTCCGGCAGCCGGAAACCGCGGCACAGGGCCAGGGTGAGGTCGGTGGCGGCGTCGATGCCGACGCGGTGGCCGACGGAGACGAAGACCGGTTTGACGCCTGCCCGGGTACGCAGCGCCCGCCCCAGCACCTGCCCGTCCTCGACCAGCGGCGACCAGTCCCCGCGCGCCGGGCCGGGGGCGGCGGAGGCGCTCGCGGTCCCGTCGGGGCGGGCCAGCGGCGGCGGCGTCTTGGCCACCCCGAAGGTCGGCAGGCCGGTCAGGATTCCGACGTGGCAGGCCAGGCCGAAGCGGCGCGGGTGGGCGATGCCGTACCCGTCGCAGACCAGCACGTCCGGGGTGACCGTGAGCCGTCGCAGCGCCTCGACCAGCGTCGGCAGCTCACGGAAGGCGAGCAGGCCGGTCATGTACGGGAAGGTCGCCTCGCCGGGGACGGTCACCGCCTCCAACACGCTCAGGTCGGGCAGGGCGAGCACGACCGCGGCCGCCACGACGCGCGCGGAGTCCGGGTCGTACGACACGTCCAGCCCCGCCACGGTCCGCGCCCCGGTGACCTCCCCCTCGGCAACAACCCGCGCCCGCAGCGACAGCTGGACGCGTTCGGCCTCCTCGGCGTCGCGCGGCCACGGTTCGTGCTCGATCAGCACGGCTCAGCCCAGCCGGCGCAGCGCGTTGGCGACGACCCGGTCGGTGTCGGTGCCCAGCGGCGCGGGCAGGGCGGCCGGGTCGAACCAGCCCAGCTCGTGCGACTCCTCGCTGACCTGCGCCTCGGCGTGCGGCGGCGCGTACACCAGGAAGATCACGTCGTGGTGGCGGTTGGCTCGGCCGCCGCACGGCACCTCGTGCACGTCGACGTCGACCGGCACCGGGTCGACGGTCAGTCCGGCGATCCCGGACTCCTCGGTCGCCTCCCGCAGCGCGGCCCCGGCCATCGTGTGGTCGCCGGGCTCGCAGTGGCCGCCGACCTGGCACCAGATGTCGTGCTTGCCGTGCAGGCACAGCAGCACCCGGCTGCGGTCGTGCGACACGATCACCGCACTGGCGGTCACATGGCCCTCGGGATGCGGCTTGGCCATCACCTGCGGTCCCAGTTCGAGCAGGTCGAGGGTGCGGCGCCAGTCGGTGTGCGCGTCGGCGGGCGGCTGCCATCCGGTCAGCAGGGCGAGCGCGTCGGCGTGCAGGGTCTCGTTCACCCGGCTGATGGTAGACATCTGCGGCCCCGCCCGTTCGGAGCCTGTGGATAACTCGCCGACCAGCCAGAACCGCGACTGTCGTCAATCCTTGACGAGGATCGCCGCCCGGATCTCGCGGAGTGCGGCGGCGCTGGCGTCCTTCGTACGCCCGCCGTAGAAGAGCCCGACCCCGACGCTGCCGTGGTCGAACCACGCGCACACCACCACCGCGGTGCCCTGGTCGTCACGGGTGTCGCCGCAGCGCAGCTGCGCGTCGCGCGCTTTCAGCTGGTACGACCGCACGTCGGTGACCCGGCCGTCGCCCAGCCCGCCGATCGCCTTCTTCATCTCCGCGGCCGGATCCCAGACCAGCCGGGTCGCCCCGAACACGACCACGGGCCGCCCGGCGTCGGCGGGATCGTTCAGCTTCGCCGCGAACGCGCCGTCGGCGCCCTGCTCCGCCTTGATCCGCGCCACGATCTTGGCAGCCTGGGCGCGGACCTCGGGGTCGGGGTCGACCACGAACCCGGCGATGCGACCGTGGATCTCGGCGTGCACGGGGAACTGCGCCCGGATCGGCTCGGTCACCACCGCGACCAGGGCGCAGGCGGCGAGGCTGAGCACGGCGAGCACGCCCAGCACCCACGGCCAGCGGCGGCGACGCGGCCGCTCGACGTACACCACCTGGGGCTGCGGCAGTACGCCGGTGGGCTCGGGCCGGGGCGGCAGGCCCACCATGCCGACGTAGTTGATGGCGGTGTCGTCCTGCCCGGCCCACGGGTCGACCGCGGGCGGCAGCGGCCGCGTTGGGCGCTCGGTCACGCGCGGCACTGTACCGAGCCCGCGCTCGCCCCGGCAGGGTCGGCCGGAAAGCCTTACCTGATCCCAACATTCGTCCAGGCGGGCAAAGTTTCTCAGCACAACTCACCGTAATTCGCCCTAAATCGGGGCGGAGCTGGAAGAAAACTGAGCACAACCCTTTTGACCTGCGGTTTTGCGTCTCTACTATTCCCGGCATGCCCCCGCGTGACCCCCGTGAGCTGCCCTTTGGCGAACAGGCGTCGTTCCGGCGCGCCACCGCCCCCGCAGCGCTCCAGCCGACCGCCCTCGTCCGTCCGCGCACCTCCGGCGCCGTAGCCCCGGCCCGGCGCGGCCGTCACGGCGGATACGAGCCCGCCCACCGGGCGACCCCCACCGCGCTGCAGCGCGCCGTGGCACCGCTGCTCACCACCGCCGCACTGGTCGGCGTGGGCACGTTCGCGCTGCTCAGTGGCGCCAACGGCGGCAGCACCGACCCGGACGCGGCGGCGCAGCCCGCACCGACGCTGACCGTGGAGCGGGTCGCCACCACCGACGACAACGGCAGCCGGTCGCTGCTGCGCCGCTCGCCCAACCTGGCCGGACCCGCGCCGAGCAGGTCCCCGTCGCCGAGCGCCTCGCCCAGCCCCAGCGCCTCCCCGACGCTCAGCCCCTCGCCCAAGCCCAAGCCCAAACCGAGCAGGTCGGCGACGCCGAAGCCGACGGCCGCCAGCAAGCCCTCCCCCAAGCCGACGCCGAAGCCCAAGCCGACCAAGCGCGTGGTCAGGCCGGTCGCGGGCCTGGACCAACTGCAGATGGACAACGCCGCGGCGATCGTCAAGAAGGCGCAGAACATGGGCCTGCCGAAGCGGGCCATGGTGATCGCGGTGGCCACCGCCATGCAGGAGAGCGCGCTGTACAACCTGGCCAGCTACGCGGTCCCCGAGTCGCTGGACTACCCGCACCAGGGCACCGGCGCCGACCACGACTCGGTCGGCCTGTTCCAGCAGCGGGCCAGCGGCAGCTGGGGCACCGTCCAGGAGATCATGACGCCGTCGTACTCGGCCGGCGCGTTCTACGCCGTGCTGGTCACCGTCGACGGCTGGCAGAACCTGCCGCTGACGGTGGCGGCCCAGTCGGTGCAGATCTCCGCCTTCCCCGACGCGTACGCCAAGCACGAGGACAACGCGACCACGGTCGTCGACGCGCTGCTCGGCTGACGTTCCAGTCCCTCCCCGGCGGGTTATCCACAGGCGCGAACGAGTTCGTGACGCGCGGCACCGGAGTCGATTACGGTCACGCCAGGGGCTCCTGGGGAGGGACTGACATCGATGCCCGCGTTAGCGTCTCCGATTCCACATCCACTCACATTCTTCGATACGCCTGATTGGGCGCACACCGCGCTGGAATGGGTCGTCGGGGTCGACTGGCCCGAAGGCGACGAGTCCGCCATGCGCGAGCTGGCCGACGGCTGGCACGCCGCCGGGCAGGCCATGGGGCCGCTGCTCGACGACGCCGACGACGCGGCGCTGGCCGCGATCGCCGCCAACGGCGGTGCCGACGGCGAGGTCGCCACCGCCATCCGCGACCTGTGGGCGCAGCTCGGGCGCGGCGGCGACCAGGCCGCGATCGGTGCCGTCACCGACCTGCTCGGCGAGTTCGGCACCCTGCTCGACGCGGGCGCCAACGACGTCGAGGGCGTGAAGATCGAGTTCTACGTCGAACTCGGCCTGCTGCTCATCGAACTGATCACACTGGCCGCGACCGCCACGGTGACCCTCGGGGCGTCGATGGCCGGCGCGGGCCCGGCGATGCTGGGCACCCGCTTCGCGATCCACCAGGCGCTGAAGGCCGCCGCCAAACGGCTCGTCGAGCGCGGCGCCCGCAAGGGCCTCACCGACCGGCTCAAACACGCCGTCCGCGACCGCATCGCCCAGCGCGTCCGGTCCAAGGTCGCGCTGGAGATGGGCGAGGAGGCCGTCGAGGAGGCGGTCCAGGAGTCCGTCACCTCGCTGGGCACCCAGCTCTACCAGGTTCAATCCGGCAACCGCAGCGGCCTCGACGGCTCCGACCTGCTGACCTCCGCCGGGTACGGCGCACTGGGCGGCGCCGTCGGCGGCCTCGCCTCCCTGGGCCGCCGCCACGGCGCAGGACTGCTCGGCAGCTACGCCGAGCACTCGCTGCGCGGGGCGGGCGGCGAGATCCTGGCCGAGAGCGCCGTCGGCCTGGCCAGCGGCCAGGGCGTCAGCCTCCAATCCCTCGGTATGGCCGCGACCTCGGCCACCACCGGCGCCGTCACCGGCAACACCCAGCACCTGGCCAACCACCACCTGGCCGCCGCGCACCTACCGGACCTCGACGGTGTCGAGCTCGCCGACCTCCACCCGGGCGGCCTCTCCGCCGCCGCGGCAACGGCGTTCGACGCCTCCGGGGTGACCGGAGAGCCGCGGCCGGCCGACTCCGGCCTCCCGCCCGCCGCCGGACCGCCAGAGCCTCAGCAGCAGCAGCCGGAACCGGAGCCGCGGGAAGCCGCCTTGGGGACTGCTCCGGAACACACCGATCACGCTGTGGCTTCCGTGGGCGGCACGAGCCAGAGCCCGCCGCCCAGTGGCGCGCCACATGCGGTCGGCGCGGTCGGTGAGCAGGCCATCGCCTCCTCCGCCATGGCGGTGGATCCGGCTCCGGCCGCCCCGGTCGGTTCGGTCGGCACGGTCGGCACGGTCGGCACGGTCGGCACGGTCGGCGCCGATGCCAGCCTGCCGGAGCTGCGGCAGAGCAGCATGGACCCGGCGACTGCCGCAGCGGACGCGCACGCCCCGTTCGGCCATCCCGGCTCTCATCCGGCAGTGCGTCCACGCAGGCGGGACCGGTGCTGGCCGATGCCATGTTCGGCGACCCGGCGGGCGGCAGGTTCGCGGGGCTCGACGTCGGCAGCGCCACCGCGCGCGATCTCAACCTCGACCCGAAGGAGCTCAGCCAGGACCGCGCGCGCATCGCCGCGGCACTGCCGCAGACGGTGCTGCTGCCGCCGACCGAACTCAACTACACCCAGCGCGCGGCAGCGGTGAAGGTGAACAATCAGACCTCGGTCGCGCTGGAGACCGGGTACGCGCTCGACCGCTGGTCCGGCCTACCCATCCACGCCGTACGCTGGGGCGACGGCAGCCTCGCCGCGCTGGACAACGAGCGGCTGCGCGCCGCCCGGCGGGCCGGGCTGGACCGGGTGCCGGTCGCGGTACACGGGCCCTCGGAGCGGCTGTCGGACTGGCCGCACGAATTCACCGCCAAGCAGCTCGCCGCGCTCGCCCCGACCGTCGACATCCGACGGCGCCCCGACGGCAGCCTGGCCGTCGGCGGCAGCACCGGCGAAGTCGTCCACCCGCGCGGGGTGCCGCCGCGCACCTGGGGCGAGCTCGCCCTGTTCCAGGCCGCCCAGCAGCGCAGCCTGCTGCCGACCCAGCTCTACGGCACCAGCCACGAACCGATGCTGCTGCCACCGCCACCGTCGCAGCGGCGCCCGCTCGGGCAGCGCGTCCAGGCGGCACTGCGCAACCTGATCCGGGGCGCCGAGCAGGCGGCGCCGGTGGTCGAGGCGGACCTGCGCGGGCTCGGGCTCGCCACCGCCGGGCAGCCGCACGTCATGTCGTACGAGACCCTGGCCGCCACCTTCCTCGACCAGAACGACCGATTCCACCAGGACCTCGACGCCTTCGTCGCCGACCACGGCGACCGGGTGCTGCGCCTGACCGTCGAACTGCCCGGCGGCGCCGGCTACCCCGACGGCGTCGAGTCGTCGCTGGCCGCGATGCTCGAACGCGGCTACGGCCAGGACGGACCGATCCGCAACCTGTGGGCCGACGGCAACCCCCGGTACGGCGTCGAGGCGACTCTGCGCACCCCGCAGGGCCAGCGGTTCCAGCTGCGGTTCACCACCGCCGCCGCGCTGGAGGCCGACCGGCGCACCGAGAGCCTGCACGAGGTGCTGCGGCGCGACGACGAGCGCCCGGCCCGGCGCGTACACGCGCTGCTGCAGATCATGGCGGTCAACCGTGAACTCGGCCTCGACGCGACCCTGGCGAGTACGCCCGCGGGCTGGCCCGCACCGCAGCGCACCGGCCTGGCCGGCTGGATCACCGAGAACCGAGCAGACTGGGCCGACTACCAAGCGTGGTTGGATTACCACGGCCGCGGCTTCCCCGACGTCGTCGCGGAGTTCGGCCTCACCAGCGCAGACCTGATGAAGGGGACCGATGGACACCCAGCGCGAGCTGTACTACTACGCGCTCTATCGCACGGCGCAGGGCTGGACGGCGGGCGAGCCGCCGATCAACATCATGGTGGAGACGACGGAACCGGGCCAGGAGTACCGCTACCACGCCATGCTGTGGAGCCACCGGAACCGGGGCTGGGACTACGACCCGGCGGGAGCGCGGCGGATCATGCGGGACGAGGCGTACCGGGAGCGGCGGCTGCCGATCGACCGGGCGCAGGCCGAAGCGGCGACGCCGGGCTTCACGGACGGGGAGCTGCTGCCGGACGAGGACACGATCCGGTGGTTCTTCCAGTGGCAGGGGAACCCGCCCCGGAGCTGACCGCCACCTGGGCACAGGCCGGGCACCTGCTGCCCGGCGACGGCTCGGGCTACCGCGTACACCCGGACGAGGCCGACCACCTGCGTGTCGTCCCCGACGCGGTGGTCCGCTGGGCCGCCCGCATCGCCCCGCTGGGCATGACCGAGACCCAGTTCCGCCGGTTCGCCGCCACCCTGGCCGAAGCTCTCGCCGCTCGCGGAGTCACCACCGACCAGGTCGACGCCCGGTTGAAAGGCTCGTCGGCAGAGTTCTTCTCCGGCCCCCACAAGGCCATGCCGCACGAGAGCGACCCTGACTACGTCAAATCAAGGTATTCGTACCTCCCCGGGAGGCTGCGGTCCTGGTTCGCCGCCCGCCAGCGGCCGATGCGACGGCCGTTCGACTCCATGTACCGGCTCGGACTCGACAAGGACCCCAGCGACTACGACCTGCAGTTGTCCAGCGATGCCATGGCGGCTCGAACCGCGCAGATCCGCCGCCTGTTCTTCCCCGACTCCCCGCTCAGCAACGACAAGTACAACTTCCTGAACAAGTCGAGCGTCGAGCTG
Source organism: Catellatospora sp. KI3 (assembly GCF_029948125.1). GTDB lineage: Bacteria > Actinomycetota > Actinomycetes > Mycobacteriales > Micromonosporaceae > Catellatospora. The sequence continues at coordinate 31,574 of NZ_JASAMB010000025.1, read as the reverse complement.
GCCTTCCCGGAGCTCTACCGCTGGGCCCGCGTCTGGGAACTGGAGACAGGCCGCGAGGTGGCCCCCGCCGTGTTCGTCTCGGCCGGACCCCCGGACAAGTCGCCAGAGCAGTCGTCGCACTTCCGCGACACCGACTGGGTCGTCGACCTTGCCCCCGGGCCCGGTGCCTCCGAACGCGCCGGACGCCGCGCCGCCGCGCTGACACTGCCCGAGTTCGCGGCCGCGGTGCGACGGCTCCAGACCGCGGGTGCCGACGCCGCGGTCGACCCAGACGCGCTCGTACGCGCCGTGAGCGAAAACGACGACGCGGTCGACCTGCTGCTCGACTCCCCGACACTGCGACGGGCGCTGACCGACCAGCCCGACGTCCTGCTGCGGCTGTGCCGGACGCCGCAGGCCACGGCCGCGCTGCATCACGCCGTGTTCACCCGGGACACCCCGACCGACGACACCCTGACCGCGATCGCCGACCGCCTGCGCGCCGACCTCCCCGGGAGCAACCAGTGACCATCCAGACCTCGTTCCCGCCGTGTGGACCAGCCGAGATGCTGGCCAGGCTGCGAGCGGTCACCGTGCACCTGCGCGGCACCCTCACCGCCCAGACGCTGGCCGAACTGTGCCGGCCCCTGTCGCTGCGTCCGGTCGCGGACCCGCAGGACGGCAGCGTCGAACTGCTCGCCTCGCGTGAGCTGCCCGTCGCGGACTGCCGGGGGCGGCTTGAGCTGTTGCGGGGTACCGCCGACGGGCGCTGGGCGGTGGACCTATGGGTCGACCGGCTGCGGGTCAGTGCCGCCGAGCCGCCACTGGTCGACGACGAGACGGTACGGCAGCACCTGCAGGAGCTGATCCAGGCCGTGATCGTGGTGTGCGAGCACTTCGGACTGGAGCTGGCAGACATGGGGGTACGGCCGGACGTGCCGATCGCGGACAGTGCGACCGAGCCGCAGCCGCGGCGGTGGCTGCTGCGGTTCCGGCATGTGATGACACCGGCGGCGCTGGAGACGTTGCGGGGGCGGATGGGGATGCTGCCTTATGGGGAGCTGGGGGTTGTGCAGGACGTGATGTTCGGGGATGTGTTGACGGCGGTGGGCGGGGAGGGGGTGGTGGTGGATCTGACGCGTACGCCGGGGACGGACTGGTGGTGTCTCGGGGTGGCCATGTTCTCGGCTCGGGATGCGGCAGTGCTGGGGAGGGAGGTGGCGTCGCTGGTGGAGCAGGGGAAGCGGGCCATCATGGAGATCGGATCCACTGTGGATTCATACGAGACGCGATGAACAGCAGCATGGCTGTACTGAGGGTGGCCGATCCGTTACTCTGCCCGATGGCCAGGGGCAGCGAGAAGTACAGAACGTTCGCAGGGGGAGGCGACGATGTCTGACATACCAACGACACGGCAGGTCAGGGTGGACTTGGCGGGGTTGCGCGAAGTCGGGGCCGAGGCGCGGCGCCAGGCTGGCGACCTGGCACCCGGACTCGATCGGTGCAATGTCCTACTGCATCAGGAAGTTCGATTCGGGCTGAGATCTCCCAGCGGCTTCGCCTACGCGGCGCGCTACCAGTTGGCGAACGCCATCGGGCAACACTATGCCAATGGGGTACAGCACCTCGCCGGCGCAAAGGCGCTGACCGCAGCCATAGACCACATCTTGGCGAGCTACGCGCACGCTGATGAACTTTCGGTCGCCAAGGTTGATGCCCTCCAACGAATCATCTCAGACGCTATGGCCGCCGCAGCACCAACACGACAGTTCGATGTCGATGAGCATCAACATGGGGACGTCGCATGACCGAGAGCAAGACTCCCGGAGACACAACCGTGCATCGGCCCGGCGACACCTGGTGCACCGACTGGTCGGCGTATGACGTACCCAGGATCTGGGACAGCCTGAACGACCACGATCAAGAAGCTGCTCATACATGGGACCAGGTCAAAGGCTTCGAACGACTCAGTCAACTCCTGGACGAGCATGCCAAACGTCTGATGATGCAACGTGAGGCCGTACTTCAAGCGTGGCCTCCGTCGTCGAATCCAGGATCGGTCGCCCTCGTCGCTGTCATTGACTATCAAATAAAAGCCATGGTTGAGGATGCCACCGCAGCGGCCACTACAGCTCGAGCGCTCGACGGCATCATGCGGACTCTTACAGAGGCGAAGAAGCAAATCGAACCATTGGCGCGGAGATGGTTCTCGCTCGGGTCGAGCCGAAATCCGCGTCCTGGCCCTTTCTGGAACTCGACCACAAGCCACCTCAACGACCAAGCACAGGTAATCATGGGAAAGGCAGACGGCGCGGTAAACGAGTACCGCTCCAGAATTGCGCCGCCGCCCCCCGCACAGGAACTTTTCCGAAGCGAACTCGACGCCAGTCGCGACGAGCCTCCACCTGGCACGCAAAAGGGGCCGGGGCGACCCACGCTTCCCCGGTCATTGACCGTTCCGCCCGTGCCGGGCCGCTCTCCGGTCTTAGGCCCCGAGCCCGAATTGGAAGGAATCCCGACTCCCGTACCGGCTATTCCGGGACAACCTGTCTCCATGTTGCCGATTCCGCCAGGAAGCGCATACCTTCCAGGCGGAGGAGCCTATGTGCTCCCCGGTCCCGGAGTTGGGCAAAGAGGATTTGTGGTTCCGATGGCTGGTCAGTCAGCAGCCAGTGGATCGAGCAGCAGCTTTTCGCGGACCGGCTCGGGCGGCACGATGATGCCCATGCCAGTTGGAGGCGGGTCCCCCATGGCGCAGCGCAACGGTGGCGGATCGACCTACCGTCGCTCACCGGACACGACCTGGCCAGTTGCACAGGGCGTCCCGCCTGTTATCAACTCTGAATCGAGGCCAGGGCTCGAACCAGACCCGGAGCATGAGGCTGCTTTCAAAGACTGGTACACGGAGTTGGCGATGCCGTGGCGGATGGACGGTGATTCCGGCCCTGCACCTACGGTAATCATTAGACGAGGAGCAGACGATCAGTGAGCCGCTCGAAGCACATACCTTTCAGGGTTGCGCTTGCCACTTCCGTCATCGCGGCCAATCTTGCGGTCGGCCAGATCGCGGCGGCGGCAGATCAAACGTCAGACGGCCAGTGGTTCCACGGATTCCTTCACACCGCACAGGCTCAGAAAACATCACGCGGAGCGGGTGTCGTTGTCGCAGTCATCGACACCGGCGTTGCTCATCACGGCGATCTCGATGCCGCCGTCAGTGACGGCCTGGACCTCACCGGCCTGGGCTCTGACGATGGCCGCACCGACCTGGTAGGTCACGGTACGGCCATGGCAGGTTTGATCGCCGCTTCCGGCAGGGTGAACGGAATCGCTCCAGCCGCGAAGATCATCTCAGTGCGAGCCACCGGCCTGGGGAACGGCATCGGCGCTGGAGGCCGAATCGAGGAGGGCATTCGATGGGCCGCTGACCATGGTGCCACAGTCATCTCGATCTCGCTGGCCACCGTTTACACCCCCGAGGTCGACCGCGCCATTCAGGAAGCCATGGCAGCGGACATCGTTGTGGTCGCTGCCATCGGAAACTCACCTCCAGACGTAGCCGCGACCTACCCCGCTGCACTCCCCGGTGTTGTGGCCGTTGGCAGCGTCGACCGGGCCGGCAGACACTCGCCTAGATCTGTCGTATCTCCAAAGGTTGTGGTCTCCGCACCGGGAGTTGATATCTCCAGCACTTATAAAGACGGCCGTTACTCCTATGGCACCGGCACTTCCAATGCCACTGCGATCGTCGCAGGCGCCGTGGCGCTTGTCCGATCCAAGTATCCCAACATGCCCGCCACCGAAGTCATCCACCGCCTGACGGCCACCGCCACGGACAAGGGGCCCAAGGGGCGGGACGACCAGTACGGCTACGGCGTCATCAACCTCGTCGCCGCCCTCACCGCCGACGTCCCCCCGCTCACCCCTTCCGCGGCTCCGAGCACCGCCCCGTCCACCGCACCAAGCAAGAATGCCGAGGCCCCAGCGGACGAACCGCTGAACCTCGGCATCCTGCTGGCCGGTCTGGCCGGTCTACTAATCCTCGTAGCCCTCATCGCCGGCGCCGTCATCCTCGCCAGCCGCCGCAGATGAAGCCCCACGCTTCCGGTCGACGAGCTTGAACAGGGCCGCCGTCTCCCCGGCATTGAGCCGACGATGGCGGCCCGCCCGCAGGTCACCCAGCTTGATCGGCCCGATCGCCGTACGCACGAGCCGCTGCACCGGGAACCCGACCGCGTCGAACATCCGCCGTACGATCCGGTTGCGTCCTTCGTGCAGTGTCACCTCGACCAGCGCCAGCTTGTCGATCGCCTGCACCAGCTTGAACCCGTCGAGCCGCGCGGGCCCGTCCGACAGCTCGACTCCGGCCAGCAGGTCCCGACCGACCGCCCGCGGCAGCGGCCCCACCAACTCCACCAGGTACGTCTTCGGCACCTCGTACGACGGGTGCATGAGCTTGTGCGCCAGCCCTCCGTCGTTGGTGAGCAGCAGCAGCCCTTCACTGTCGGCGTCGAGGCGCCCCACGTGGTACACGCGCGTCGTGAGGTTGCCGAGGTAGTCCGCGACCGCCTCGCGCCCCTTGTCGTCAGCCATCGTCGACAGGACGCCGCGGGGCTTGTTCATGGCCAGGTACACCAGGCGGTTGTCGGTGACGATGCGCTGCCCGTCGACATGGATGATGTCGTTGATCGGATCGGCCTTGTCGCCGAGCTTGGCGACCTTGCCGTTCACGGTGACGCGCCGTGCGGCGATCAGCTCCTCGCTGGCCCGCCGCGACCCGACACCGGCGGCGGCCATCACCTTCTGCAGGCGATCCAGGCCCTCGGTGTCAGCGCTGCTCATCGGCGATCTCCTCAACGTTGTCAGGCAGGAACGGTGCCAGTGGCGGAAGCTGCTCGACCGAGTCGAGCCCGAGCTTCTCCAGGAACAGGGTGGTGGTGCGGTAGAGGAACGCGCCGGACTCGGGCTCGGTGCCGCACTCTTCGATCATCCCTCGGGTGACCAGGGTACGGACGACACCGTCGCAGTTCACACCGCGGATGGCCGAGATCCGCGAACGGGTGACCGGCTGCTTGTACGCGATCACCGCCAGCGTCTCCAGCGACGCCTGCGTCAGCCGCAGCTGCTGCCCGTCGAGCACGAACCGCTCGACATACGGCGCGTAGTCGGCGCGCGTGTAGAGCCGCCAGCCCCCAGCCGCGCGGCGAAGATCAAAACCTCGGTTCTGCCGCGTGTACGCAGCAGACAGCTCGATCAGCGTCGCGGCGATCTCCTCGGCGGGCGTGTCCAGCACCTGCGCCAGCGTCAGCTCGCTCACCGGCTCATCCACGACCAGCATGATCGCCTCAAGAGCCGGCACCAGATCCAGCGGCGACAGCCCGGGCGGCGCAACCCCCAACTGCGCCGCCACACCGACCTGATCCGCTACGCCACTCTCAGCCCCGGCAGTAGCACCAGACGGCGACCCGCCGCTCGGATCCCCACCGAAGACGACCGCATCAAACGCCGCGCTGTCCACCGTCTCGATCCCGGCGACTTCGTCATCACCGGCAACGCCACCAGCATCATCGCCACGAGCACCCTGCTCAGCAGCGCCCGCTTCAGCGGCATTCGCGGCGGCAGCGTCATCGTCACGAGCACCCTGCTCAGCAGCACCCGTTTCAGCGGCATTCGCGGCGGCGGCGGCTCCGTCAGCATTCCCCGAGGCAGGGTCCCCATCAGCAGCATCAGTAGTGGCGGCATTCCCGGCCACAGCATCCGCGCCAGCGTTGTCCCCGTCGGCGGAGTCTGCAAAGGCAGCGGCCGCGAAATCAGAAGGTGCAGCGGCTGCGGACTCGAGGTTCGGTGACCGACCGGCGACGGCCTCGGCAGCGACCTGGCGTTCACCGGACAGGTCAGCGCTGCTCGATCCCCCGACCGCAGCCTCGGCAGCAGGCGACCGGCCGTCGGAGGCGTCGCCGCCCACCGTGGCGGCATCCGCACCGCCGCCGAGCGCAGGGTCGCCATTGCCGAGCGCCGCCCCCACCGGCTGCCCCGCGTCCACCACCAGCTCAAGTTCATGCTCGAGCGACGGCGCTTCGCCCTCATCTCCGCGCTGCCGAGGAACGAAGGCATCCGCACCGCCGACACCCTGCTCGACCAGATCGTCGTCTCCGGTCACAACCTCGCATCCGGCCTCGGCTTCCGACACGAACTCGTGATCATCGTCGGCAACCGCAACCGCGTCGTCCCCCGACCGACCCGCCCAGCCCGTCACCGCACTGCGAAGATCACCGCCTGCGGCCACACCACCAGCGCCCACGCCGGTTTCCGACCGCAGATCCAGATCATCACCAGCCGGGTCCACTGCGCCGCCCGACGTGTCTTCGGGACCGCCAGCCGCGTCCAGACCACCAGCCACGTCCAGACCACCAGCCGCGTCCAGACCACCAGCCGCGTCCAGACCACCGGGCACGTCCAGACCACCGGGCACGTCCAGACCACCGGGCACGTCCACCCGGCCGTCACGAACGCCCGCCGATCCGCCCGGCACCTCGACCGGGCCACCCGGCTGTTCCGCCTGCGCCGAGCCAGCATGATCACCGTCTACGGTCGAAACCTCGACCACGGTTGCAGCTTCCGACACGAAACGGCGATCATCGTCCGCCCCCAGCGCCGACTCCCGCCCGGCTCCAACCGGAAGATCGACCTCTGTGGTCGCTCCGTCGACCTGGAGCCCACCTTCTGACCGCAAACCGTGATCATGGCCCGCCGCCAGCAGTTCCCCACCCCTCGCCACGGTCGAAACGCCGTCGCCGCCCGACGTGGCCGACACGGCCGACGTGGCCGACGTGGCCGACGCCCCGTCGCCGCCCGACGTAGCCGACACGCCCGACGCCCCATCGCCGTCCGACACGCCCGACTCGCTGTCGCCGTCCGATGCGGCCGCTGGTCCGTCGGTGTTCTCCGGGGCGGGGCGGGCCCATGGGGGTACCCACGCCGCGGCCTGCTGCTGCAGCGATTCCTGGTCACTCATCGTCGTCTCCCCCACCCTCGCCGGGCTCTTCCTCCGGCTCGGTCTCCTGCGCCACGGCCGCCGAGGCGGCCTCCGCGTCGGCGGCGGCCATGGCCTGGCGCGCGTCGCCGTCGCCGTCGTACTCCTCGACCGCCAGTTCCACGTCCGCGGCCGCGCCGCCGATCCAGCTGACGGTCAGCTCTCCGAGCGCCATCTCCTGGTCGAAGGAGACCAGCCCTTCCCGGTACAGCTCCAGCAGCGCCAGGAACCGGGCCACGATCTCCAGCGTGTTCTCGCACTCGGCGGTGAGTTCACGGAAGGTGACCTTGCCGAGCTCGAAGACGAGGTTGCGGATGATCTCGGCGTGTTCGCGGACGCTGACGCGGATCTGGTGGATGTGCGCGACCGACACGGTCGGCGCGACCCTCGGGGTGAAGACTTTGAGCGCGAGTTTGGCCAGCCGGTCGGGGCCGATGCCGAGCACCAGGTCGGGCAGGGCCTCGGCGTACTGCGCTTCGAGGGACACGGCGCGTGGCCAGCGGCGTGCGCCGTTGACTTCGAGGTCGGCGATGAACGCGGCGGCCTGCTTGAACGCCCGGTACTGCAGTAGCCGGGCGAACAGCAGGTCGCGGGCTTCGAGCAGGGCGAGGTCCTCCTCGTTCTCGACCTGGGCGGTGGGCAGCAGCCGGGCGGCCTTCAGGTCGAGCAGGGTGGCGGCGATGACCAGGAACTCGCTGGCCTCGTCGAGGTCCCATTCCTTGCCCATGGCGCGGATGTGGGCGATGAAGTCGTCGGTGACCCGGTGCAGCGCGACCTCGGTGACATCGAGCTTGTGCTTGCCGATGAGCTGCAGCAGCAGGTCGAACGGGCCTTCGAAGTTGGTGAGCCGTACGGTGAAGCGCCCGGAACCGGACGGTTCGGCGGACTGCTCGGCCGCCGGGGCGGCCGTCACCAGAGGATCACTCACGTCGGACAGTATCCCAGCAGCTCAATCAGACCGCGCAGGCCGGTCGGCCCGTTTTGGCGGGGCCGTTCAGCGCCGGGCCGCCTCGGCCGCGATGACCTCGCGGGCGAGCTGGCGGTAGTTGCGGGCGCCGGAGGAGGCCGGGTCCAGCGAGGTGATGGGCGCACCGGCGACGGTCGACTCGGGGAACTTGACCGTCTTGGTGATCACGGTCTGGTACACCTTGTCGCCGAACGCCTCGACGACCCGCTGCAGCACCTGGCGGCAGTGGGTGGTGCGGCTGTCGTACATGGTGGCGAGGATGCCTTCGAGTTCGAGGTCGAAGTTGAGCCGCTCGCGCACCTTGTCGATGGTATCCAGCAGCAGGGCCACGCCGCGCAGGCTGAAGAACTCGCACTCCAGCGGGATGAGCACGCCGTGGGCGACGGTGAGTGCGTTGATGGCGAGCAGGCCGAGCGAGGGCTGGCAGTCGATCAGGATGTAGTCGTACTCCTTGCGGACCGACTTGAGCACCCGGGCCAGGGCCATCTCGCGGGCGACCTCGTTGACCAGCTGGATCTCGGCCGCGGACAGGTCGATGTTGGCGGGCAGCAGGTGCAGCCCGGCGACGTCGGTCTTGATGATGACGTCCTCGGCGGTGACGTCGTCCTGCATGAGCAGGTTGTAGACCGACAGGTCGAGGTTGTGCGGGTTGACGCCGAGGCCGACCGACAGCGCGCCCTGCGGGTCGAAGTCGACCAGCAGCACCTTGCGGCCGTACTCGGCCAGGGCGGCGCCCAGGTTGATGGTGGTCGTGGTCTTGCCGACGCCACCCTTCTGGTTGGCCATCGCGATGATGCGGGACGGGCCGTGGCGGTCCGTCGGCATCGGTTCGGGGATCTCCTTGCGCGCGGTGTAGGCAGACGGATCCGCTGGACCCAGGTCAGCACCGAGGTCCAGAGCGGACTGTTCCGCTCGCAGCGTCGAGGTCCATGCCTCCGCGCGCCCGTTGCCTGCCATCTCCGTTACGCCCTTCCCGACGACTTCCGACCGTCCGGTTCAGGCGCCGTCGTGAGTCGGGCCATCAGCTTCCCAACCGGCCGTTTGTTGTCGTCGTCGTCCGACTGTACGTCACCGGAGAGCTTCGGCGTACCGCACGGCTCGGCGTGTCGGCCATACAGGATCTCGACATGGTGACGGCGGTGGCGCAGGTCGCCACCGCCGTCGTAGAAGTGCAGGTCAGAGCAGGTCGTCGAGGCTGACCGGGGTGAGGCCGTGCGCCTCGGCCACCGGGCCGTAGACGATCTCGCCCGCGTGCGTGTTCAGGCCGAGCGCCAGGGCCGGGTCGCGCCGCAGCGCCTCGCGCCAGCCGTGGTTGGCCAGCTCCACCGCGTACGGCAGGGTGACGTTGGTGAGGGCGTAGGTGCTGGTGTGGGGCACCGCGCCGGGCATGTTCGCCACGCAGTAGAAGATCGACTCGTGCACCTTGTACACCGGGTTGGCGTGCGTGGTGGCGTGCGAGTCCTCGAAGCAGCCTCCCTGGTCGATCGAGATGTCGACGAGCACGCTGCCGGGCTTCATCCGGGACACCAGGTTGTTGCTGACCAGGGTCGGGGCCTTGGCACCCGGGACCAGCACGGCGCCGATGACCAGGTCGGCCTCCAGCACCGCGTTCTCCAGCTCGAACGCGTTCGACATCACGGTGCGGACCTGGCCGGCGAACTGCTGGTCGACCTCGCGCAGCTTCTTGATGTTCTTGTCGAGGACGGTGACCTCGAAGCCCAGGCCGTGGGCGATGGTGGCGGCGTTGAGGCCGGACACGCCGGCGCCGATGACGACCGCCTTGGCGGGGCGCACGCCGGGCACGCCGCCGGGCAGCACGCCGCGGCCGCCCGCGAACTTCATCAGGTGGTACGCGCCGACCTGCGGGGCGAGCCGGCCGGCGACCTCGCTCATCGGGGCCAGCAGCGGCAGCGCGCGGTCGGCGGTCTCGACGGTCTCGTACGCGATGCCGGTGACCTTCTGCGTGATCAGCGCGTCGGTGCACTCCTTGGACGCGGCCAGGTGCAGGTAGGTGAAGAGCACCTGCCCCTCGCGCATGCGGTGGTACTCCTCGGCGATGGGCTCCTTGACCTTGAGCACCAGCTCGGCCTGCTCCCAGACCTCGTCGGCGGTGTCGAGGATGCGGGCGCCCGCCGCGGTGTACTCAGCGTCAGTGATCGACGAGCCCAGCCCGGCACCCGTCTCGATGACGACGTCGTGCCCGTTGCGGACGAACTCGTGGACGCCCGCCGGGGTGATCGCCACCCGGTACTCGTGGTTCTTGACCTCGCGGGGGATACCGACCTTCACGATGCACCTTCCTCGAAACCTGCTGCCGGAGTGCCGTCGGCGCCGTTGCCGGCGGTCCACCCCTGCGGCGGCAGTCTAGGCTCGGCGCGAGCGCCGGGAGCCCTGACAGAGTGCAAGGCGATCAACCATCGGCCTGACACTGTGTTGCGCATCCCTGGTGGGATCGCCGCCCGCAGCTGTCCTCAAGGATAGTGCCCAAAAGGAAAAATGCCTTTTACCGGGTATGACGGAAGTCACTCACCTCGGCAGCGGCGCGTCGGCGGGCCGCAGCCCGGTGAAGCCGGTGTCGCGGGCACGGGCGGCGGCCAGCAGCCCCGCCACGGCCGCCGCGTTGGTGATCCGGCCGTCGGCGACCATGGCCAGCGCCTCGTCCAGCGGCACCCGATCGGTCTGCATGTCGGCCTCCTCGTCGCCGCGCACGTGCCGGTCGGCCGCCGGGATCTCGGCCAGCTCCCGGGCCAGGAACACGCGCACCAGCTCGTTCGAGAAGCCGGGTGAGGTGTGCAGGTCGAGCAGCAGGTCCACCTTGCCGGCGGTCAGGTCGGCCTCCTCGGCCAGCTCGCGCAGCGCGGCGGTGGCCAGGTCCTCGCCGGAGACGTCCATCAGCCCGGCCGGCAGCTCCCACAGGTAGCGGCCGACCGGGTGCCGGTACTGGCGGACCAGCACCACCCGGTCCTGGTCGTCCAGGGCGGCCACCACGACCGCGCCGACGTGGCTGACCACGTCGCGCGGGGCCACCGAGCCGTCCGGCATGGTCACGCTGTCGGTACGCACCCGGAAGACGCGTCCGGTGAACCGGTCGGTGCTGTCGACGACGTCGTACACCCGTACCCCCTCGAAAGACGAGGCGGCCGCGACCGGGCCGGAAAGCCCTGGTCGCGACCGCCGCGTGGTGTGTGGTTGCGGTGCTTAGCGCTGTGCCGCCACCGGTTCGGCCGCCTCGGCGACGCCCGGCAGCTGGTCGGCCTGAGCATAGGTGATGGCCGCACCCACGAGTCCACTGAAGAGCGGGTGCGGGCGCGTCGGCCGGCTCTTGAGCTCCGGATGCGCCTGCGTGGCCACGAAGTACGGGTGCAGCTCCCGGGCCAGCTCCACGAACTCGACCAGGCGCCCGTCGGGCGAGGTGCCGGAGATCTGCAGGCCCGCCTTGGCCAGCGCCGGACGGTAGGCGTTGTTGACCTCGTACCGGTGCCGGTGCCGCTCGCTGACCTCGGTGCCGCCGTAGACCTCGGCCACGATCGAACCCGGCGTCAGCTTCGCCGGGTACGCCCCCAGCCGCATGGTGCCGCCGAGGTCGCCCTTGCCGGCGACGATGTCCTGCTGGTCGGCCATGGTGGAGATCAGCGGGTCCGGGGTGCGCTCGTCGAACTCCAGCGAGCTGGCCTTGGCGATGCCCCCGACGTGCCGGGCCACCTCGATGGCCATGCACTGCAGGCCCAGGCACAGGCCCAGGGTCGGGATCCGGTTCTCGCGGGCGTACCGGACGGCGCCGATCTTGCCCTCGATGCCGCGCACGCCGAAGCCGCCCGGGATGACCACGCCGTCGACGTGCGCCAGCGCCTTGGCCGCGCCCTCGGGCGTCTGGCAGTCGTCGCTGGGCACCCACTGCAGCTTCACCTTGGCGCGGTGGCCGAACCCGGCCGCCCGGATCGCCTCCGACACCGACAGGTACGCGTCCGGCAGGTCGATGTACTTGCCGACCAGCGCGATGGTGACCTCGTGCACCGGGTGGTGCACCCGCTCCAGCAGGTCGTCCCACGAGGTCCAGTCGACGTCGCGGAACGACAGGCCCAGCCGGCGCACCACGTACGCGTCCAGGCCCTCGCGGTGCAGCACCTTCGGGATGTCGTAGATGCTCGGCGCGTCCGGGGCGGCCACCACGGCCTCGACGTCGACGTCGCAGTACAGCGCCAGCTTGCTCTTGACGCTGGCCGGGATGTCCCGGTCGCTGCGGCAGACCAGCGCGTCGGGCTGGATGCCGATGTTGCGCAGCGCCGCCACCGAGTGCTGGGTCGGCTTGGTCTTCAGCTCACCCGACGGCGCCAGGTACGGCACCAACGAGACGTGCAGGTAGAAGATGTTGTCCCGGCCGATGTCGTGCCGGATCTGCCGGATCGCCTCCAGGAACGGCAGCGACTCGATGTCGCCGACCGTGCCGCCCACCTCGGTGATCACCACGTCAGGGGTGCGGCCATGGCCGTCAGGCTCGGCCATGGCCCGGATCCGGGACTTGATCTCGTTGGTGATGTGCGGGATGACCTGCACCGTGTCGCCGAGGTACTCGCCGCGCCGCTCCTTGGCGATCACCGCCGAGTAGATCTGGCCGGTGGTGACGTTGGCCTTGGCCGACAGGTCCCGGTCCAGGAAGCGCTCGTAGTGTCCGACGTCGAGGTCGGTCTCGGCCCCGTCCTCGGTGACGAAGACCTCACCGTGCTGGAACGGGTTCATCGTCCCCGGGTCCACGTTCAGGTACGGGTCGAGCTTCTGCATGACCACGCGCAACCCGCGAGCCGTGAGGAGATTGCCGAGGCTGGAGGCCGTCAGGCCCTTGCCCAGCGAGGAGGCGACGCCTCCAGTGACGAAGATGTGTTTGGTCGTCCGCGCTGCTACCACGGGGTTTCACCCTAACACGGCCCCCCGGTTCATCCGGCGGCTACATCCCGGAAACCCCCACCGGAGTGTCGGCGCTCACCGACTCCTCCACGATCCGGGTGCGGTCGGCCGCGTGGCCGAGCACCCGCATCGCCCCGAGCGTCAGCAGCGGCAGCGCGGTGGCCGCGGCGGTGCCCGCCACGTTCAGCGCCGCGCCGCCCAGCAGGCCCGCCAGCACCGACGACACGGCGATGCCGAACACGGCCGCCTTGATCGGCGGGTAGATGCCGTACAGCCGCTTCAGCCCGCCCCACGGGCGCATCAGCACCGCCCACATGAACACCGCGGCCACCAGCGCCAGCACCGTCAGCGGGCTGGTCACCAGCGCGATGCGGTTGGCGCTGCCGAGCCGGTTGAGGGTCAGCCCGGACGTGCCGTCGGCCCACTGGGCCAGAAACCGGCCGAGGCTGCCCTGCTGCTCCACCGGGCGGTGCAGGTCGACGTAGGCGAAGCCCACGGCCACCACCAGGCCGATGCCGAGCGCGACGGCCAACCGGCGGAAGCTCAGCCAGCCGCCGGGGCAGAACGCGGCGGTGAGGCACACCCCTGCGGTGAGGGCGATCGCGCCGCCCGCGTCGGCGCCCCACGCGGGCGTGCCGACCAGCAGGACCGGCACCACGCCGACCACGCCGACCAGCAGCGGGCGGCGCCGCTGCGGCACCAGCTGGGCCAGGCAGGCGGCGGTGAGCAGGACGGCGGCGAAGAACACGCCCATGCCGACCATGCCGATGCCGGAGTAGCGGCCGCCCTCCAGCGCCGAGTAGCCCGCGACGCCGTTGAGCTGCAGCCGGGCCCCGGTGATCAGGTCCAGTCCGACGACGGCGGCGGCGATGGCCGCGACCGCCCCGACCGGGCCCAGGGTGCGCGTACGCGACACCGGCAGCCGTACCGTGACCAGCGTCAGCACGGCGAGCACGGCGCCGGTGACCGCGAAGAAGATCAGCCCGCGCTGCCCGAAGCGCCACCACGGCACGATGCCGGTGATCAGCGCGGCGGGCACGGCCAGGGCCGCCCCGACCAGCAGCAGCTCCAGCAGCCGCACCAGGCGCTCGGGCGGCGGGGTGGGGCCCGTCGGCCCGGCATGGCGGTAACTGCGCCGCAGCAGCGGCACCACGGCCGCGAAGAGCAGGATCTGCGCCGCGGCCAGCAGCAGGAAGAACCAGGCCGACACGTTGCGGGCGGCGGCCGCCTGCCGGTCTGCGTCGGTGCCCGCCGCGGTGGCCTCGCCCAGGTCGTCCGGGCGTCCCAGCGCGTGCGCGGCCGGGTGCCCGGCCATGACCTTCTTCGGCACCTCCTTGCCCAGCAGGCTCAGCGCCGTCGGGGCGAGGTCGACCAGCTCCAGGTAGCCGGGCCGGTTGGTGCTGGCCGAGGTCAGCCAGCCGCCGCGCCAGCCCTGCCCGTCGGCGATGACCACGTGCAGCCGGGAGGTGCGGTCGGTGTCGGAGACCCCGGCGACCAGCAGCGTCGACCGCTCCGGCCGGGCCTTGAGGATCCGGGCCAGCAGTGCGTCGGCCGCGGCGACCTGCTTCGCCCGCCGCTGCGGGGTCAGCCCGTCCACCGCGCCCAGGTCGACGATGCTGAGCAGGCACTTCGACAGGGTCGAGGTCGGGTCGGCGGGCAGCTCGGGGGCGTACCGGTCGACCCGGCCGAACGAGTGCGCCGCCGCCACCGCCGCGCCGGGCCCGACCGCCGTGGTGCAGCGCACCGACTCGGCCAGCGCACCGGGCACGGTGCCGAACGACAGCTCCCGCTGCCGCTCCACCACCGCGTGCTGGTCGGGCAGGGACGCCCCGATCGCGTCGGGCAGCTCGATCGCCACGTCCAGACGCGGGCACACCTGCGCGACCTCACTGCGGGTGCGCTCGGCGTAGTTGCCCGCGCCGAGGGTGAGCCAGCCGTCGCCGGGGCAGGTCGGCACGTGCGCCGAGCGGGTCGACAGCGACCCGATCGCGCCCCGCTCGGCCAGCGCCCACAGCGTCGGGGTGCGCTCGACGTCGATGTCGTCCCAGCGCAGCCCGGCCGCGCCCGCGATGATCACGTAGTCGGACTCGTCGTCGGAGAGCGGGACCGTCCTGGGTCCGGCCGTGGCCGGGAGCGCGGACGCGCCGAGGCCGAGCAGTGCCAGAAGCGAGACGACGGCGGCCAGGAGGAGAGGTGGCGGCCTGCGCATCAGTCCTGTCCCGCCCGGTCGGTCAGCTCGGCGTAGACCGCGCGCAGCTCGGACATGGTGGCCGTCTCGTCGGGCCAGGTGGCGGCCTGCGCCCGGCCCCGTTCGGCCAGGCCCGCGCGGGCGCCGGGGTCGGCCAGCAGCTTACGTACGGCCGTGTCCAGCGCGTCCGGGTCGTTCGGCGCGATCAGCACCGCGCCGTCGCCGACCAGCTCCGGAATGCCGCCGACGGCGGTGGCGACCAGCGGCAGCCCGCCCGACAGGGCCTCCTGGGCGAACAGCTGGCGGGCCTCCCACACGCTGGTGACCACGGCCAGGTCGGCGGCGGCGATCAGGTCGCCGACGTCGTTGCGGTGCCCGAGCAGGGTCACCGGGGCGCGCAGCTGCGAGATCTGCGCGGCGAGATCGAGGTAGGTCGGGCCCTCCCCCGCGATGAGCACCCGGGGGGTCGGGGTGAGGTCGCGCCAGCGCGCGGCGACGGAGACGAGCACGTCGTACGCCTTCTGCTCGTGCAGGCGCCCCACGGACAGGATCAGCGGCGCGCCCTCAGGCACGCCGAGGCTGCTACGCACCGAGGCGGCGCTGCGGCGGGTGCGGCGCAGCGCGGGCGCGGCCACCGGCGCCAGGCGCGCGTCGGCGGCACCGACCGCCTTGGCGCGCGCGACCAGGTCGGCCGAGGCGCCGAGGGTGACCGTGCTGGCGCGGGCGACCAGGCGCTCGACCAGGGTGTGCACCCGGCCCTTCAGCCCGGCCCGCAGCGGGGCGTTGTGCCAGGTGACGATCAGCGGGCAGGCGGGGCGGGCCAGGGCGGCGGCCATCCCGGCGCGCAGCCCGTGCGCGTGTACGACGTCCGGCCGCACCGCGGCCAGCTGGGCGCGCACCTGGCGCACCGCGCGCGCGTCGCCGGGGTGCAGGTTCGCCGGGATCTCCACCGGGTGGAACCGCGCCCCCCGGTCGGTGAACCGGAAGTGCTCCTCGGTCGCGGCGGGGCCGCACACGGTGACGGCGCACCCGGCCCGCGACAACCCCTCGGCCAGGCTCGCCACATGCTGGCCGATGCCTCCGATGCTGGAGGCGAGCACGAGCATGACGCTGCCGGTCCAGTCCTGCCCCGCGGTCACGACAACACCCCGATCTTGGGCCTGCCCTCGTTCAGCCCGCTCCACCTGCTCGCGCACGTCCTGCCCGTCCCTCCGCCGCCGACCCGCCCCAGGCGGTCCGGCGGCTCCCCCGTTACCGGTCGCGTCACCGCCGCCCGCGCCTGGCCACCCGCTCGATCAGGGGCCGCAGGTCCGGCCGGTCGAGCAGGGCGCACACGCACAGGTACACGGCGAGTGACACGCCACCGGACAGCATGCCCTGTCCGACCAGAGCAATGATGCCTGGGGTCGGCCCGATCACCAGGCGCCCCGCCTCCCAGCCGAGCACCGCACCGGCCAGCGCCGCCACACCGGCGGCCAGACCGGCCCGGACCAGGCCGGACAGGGCGGGACCGCCCACCCGGGCGCGGACCGCCCACGCCAGCGCGAGGCCCATCACGAGCATGCCGAGCGAGTTGGCGGCGCCCAGCGCCACCGCCCGCTCCGCCGGGGGCAGCACCGCCGACAGCACCAGCGCGGCCACGACGGTGACCGTCCAGCCGGCGCCCACGCCGAGCGCGGCCAGCCGGTTGGCGCCGACCGCGTACAGGGTGCGCTGGTGCAGCGCGGCCAGGCCGTAGCCGAGCAGGCCGGGCGCGAACGCGACCACGGCGCGGGCCAGCGCGGGCGCCGACGTGCCGGGCAGCATCAGCGCGGCGGCCGGGTCGGACACCGCGATCAGACCGGCCGTGCCGACTCCGCTGAGCAGCAGCACCGCCCGTCCGGTGCGCGCGGTGGTGACCCGGAGCCCGGCCGTGTCGGCGGTGGCGTGCGCGGTCGCGATCGCCGGGTACGCCGCCGTCGCCGCGGGCACCGCCAGCACCGCCCAGGGCAGCAGGAACAGCGTCTGGGCGAAGTTGTAGACCGTGTTGGTGCCGTCGGGGCCGCCGAAGGCGAGATGGATCACGACCAGCAGCGCGAGCTGCTGCGCGGCGACCGTGGCCAGGCCCGCCGCGGCCAGGCCGCCGATGCGGTACCGGACGTCGGGCTCGATCCGGTACGTCGGCCGCAGCCCGAGCCGCAGCCGCCCCACCGGGATCACCAGACACAGTGACAGCACCACCACGCCCAGCGTGGTGCCCCCGGCCAGGATCGCCAGTTCGCGCCCGCCGAGGCTGCCCAGCGGGGCGTCCGCCCCGGCGACGGCCGCGAAGGTGAGGTACGTCGCGATGACGGTGAGGCTGGACAGCAGCGGGGCCAGCACCGGCCAGGCGAAGCGCCGGTGGGCGTGCAGCACGCCGGTGAGCACGATGCCGATCCCGTACAGCGGCACCTGCGGGGCGAAGACGCGCAGCATGTCGGCGCCCGCCGCGACCTGCGCCGGGGTCGCCTGCCCGGCCAGCAGGCCGATGACCAGGTCCGCGCCGAGCCACAGCAAAAACGCGACCGGGATCAGCGCGGTCAGGGTCCAGGTGAGCAGCACCGAGACGGTACGGCGCACGGCGGCCCGGTCACCGGCGGCCAGCGGCCCGGCCAGCAGCGGCACCACCATGCCCGCCAGCGCGCCGCCGGCCACGATCTCGAAGATGATGTTGGGGATGGTGTTGGCGGCCAGGTAGATGTCGCTGAGCTGCTTGTCGGTGACGGTGTGGCCGAACACGTACGTGCGGGCGAAGCCCGCGATCCGGCTCGCGACCGTCAGCAGCGCGATCAGCGTCGCGGCACCGGCGATGCGAGCCGTCGCCGGGCCGCCGGAGGCCGCGGCGCCGACGGGGGTGTCGGCGGCCACGGTCATTTCGCGGTGTTGCGAGCAGCGCGCGCCCGGGTCGGCTTCGGCTTGGCGGCCGGTGCGGCGGCCTGCTCGGTCGCGCCGTCCTTCGCGGCGGCGACGGCGATCCCGGTCGCGTCGTCGAGCTCCGGCGGCTCGGCCGGGACCTGCTGCTCGACCACGGCGGCGACGATGGCGGCCGGCCCGGTCGGCTGCGCCGCCACGACGGGCTTGCGGTCGGCGGGCAGGCGGCCGAAGGCGTCGATGTCGCGCAGCACCGGCGTACGCTCGATGACCTTGGTGAAGCTGACCTTCTCGCTGGCCAGCGTCAGCGCGCCGATGCCGGTGAGCAGCACCGCGCGGCCGAACAGCCCGGTGCGGGCGGTGGCCGCCACGCCCAGCAGCGCGCCGAGGGAGTTGGCGCCGGAGTCGCCCAGCATGATGTTCTCGCCGAGGTCGTCGGGGAGCAGGCTGACGCTCGCGCCGACCGGTCCGGCCACCAGCCCGCCCGAGCGGGTGGCGGTCAGCGGCACGCCGAGCAGGATGCCGGCCTTCAGCGCCCGGCCGGGGCGCAGGTCGAGCAGGTTCATCAGGTTGGCGCTGCCCGCGATCACACCCGCGCCCAGCGCCACCTCGGCCAGCCGCCCGACCCTGCCTCGGCCGCGCCGGTTCGGCAGCAGCGCGGCGGCGACCAGCGCGCCGGCGCCGACTCCGGCGATCTTGACCAGGCCGCTGGTGACCCGCCCCTCGCGCAGCGCGCGCAGGTGGCCGCGGAAGCCCTTGTCGCCCTTCTGGTCGGGCCGGGCGCCCACGATGTCGTCGTAGAGGCCGACCGCGCCCGCCGACAGGCCCGCCGTCGCGGCGGCGGCGCCGGTGCGCGCGTCCCCCGCGCCCAGGGCGCTGGTCAGGCTGGCCGAGATCGCCAGGGCGGGGCCGCCGGCCAGGGTCACCGTGCGGCCCCGGAAGTTGGTGCGCTCGAGCTGCCCGGCCTGCGGCCGGGTGTTCACCGTACGCAGCGCGGCCCGGGCGCCGTAAGCGCCCAGGCCGATCAACGCTGCCCTAGCCAGCAGGCCCAATGTTCAGCTCACTTCGCCTCTTGGGGCAGCAGGGCCGTCGCGTTGGTGCCGACGCCGTAGTGCCCGGCCTTGTTGTCGGAGATCTGCTCGGAGACGGACAGCGCCGTGGCGACCTGGCCCTGCGCCGTGTCGGCGTTGTCGACCGTGGAGATGGTCTTGGCCAGTGTGGCGTCGTCGCGCACCTCGAGCATGAGGTTGCCCTCGCCGCCCAGCACGCCCGCGACGACCGCGATCCCGGCGTGGTCGAACTGCACGGCGGTGGTGACCACCGACGCGTTCTCGCCCGACGCCTGGCTGTCGGTGTACGGCGACCCGGACACGAGCACGACCGCCTCGGCGGGGCCGGAGATCGTGTTGTCGAAGTTCAGGTAGCCGAGCTTGTTGAACGCGCTGAGCACGGCCTGCCGGTCCGGGTTCGGCACGGTCGGCGAGCGGTCCAGTAGCACCGCCGCGAGCAGGGCGCTGGCCGTCTCGACGCCGTCGCTGTTGGTGGGGATGGCCGAGGTCGGCACCGTGGCGGGCTCGGCCTTGCTGGCCAGGTCCAGCAGCTCGGCGCTGTTGTCCGGGTTGAAGAACTTGTCCTGCAGCTCGACCGTGCCGACGATCTTGGAGTCGGCGGTCTTGAGCATCGCGGCGACGCCCGGCACGTGGTCGCGGCCCGAGGGCAGCGACACCAGCACCACCCGGCGGCCGGTCAGCTTGCCCTTGAGCATGATCGGCGCGGCCTCGGTGACGAACTGCTCCTCGCGGTTGGCCTGGTCGCGCAGGCCGGTGACCTGGTCGCGCAGCTGCGAGTTGGTCTTGCGCAGCGCGTTGACGTTGTCCTCCAGCGCGTCGGCGGCGGGGCCGTTCAACGCCGCCGTACCGACCACCAGGCCGATCGCCAGGGCCAGGAAGACCGCGGTCATCGACACCACGTGGTATCGGAAATTGATCACGTCGAAGCCTATCGTCCCGGGATGCCTAGAAGAATTTCTGGAGCTTGAACATCAGCGCGTCCCACTGCTCCGCAGCCAGGGACAGGTACGCCTTGCCCACCGTCGACACCGCCACCGCGGCGGCCATGGCCGCGATCGCGGACAGTACCAGCAGCAGCAGCGAGGATCCTGAGATGCTCTGGCGGTACAGCCGGCTCACGCCCTTGGCGTCGACCAGTTTGCCACCCACCCGCAGCCGGGTGAGGAACGTCGATGCCATGCCGCCGCGGCCCTTGTCCAGGAACTCCACCAGCGTGGCGTGCGTGCCGACCGCGACGATCAGGGTCGCCCCCTTCTCGTCGGCCAGCAGCATCGCGATGTCCTCGCTGGTCGCCGCGGCCGGGAAGGTGATCCCGGACACGCCCAGCGAGTGCACCCGGTCCAGGCCCGGCGCCCGCCCGTCCGGGTACGCGTGCACGACCACCTCGGCGCCGCAGCGCAGCACGTCGTCGGTGACCGAGTCCATGTCGCCGATGATCATGTCGGGCGTGTAGCCCGCCTCGACCAGCGCGTCGGCCCCGCCGTCCACACCGATCAGCACCGGCTTGAACTCGCGGATGTAGGGCCGCAGCACGTCCAGGTCGGCCTTGTAGTCGTAGCCGCGCACCACGATCAGGCAGTGCCGCCCCGAGATCTGCGTCTTGACGTCCGGCACGCCGACACCGTCGAGCAGCAGCTCGCGCTCCTGCTTCAGGTACTCCATGGTGTTGGCGGCGAACGCCTCCAGCTGCACCGACAGCCCTTCACGGGCGTCGAGCATGGCCTTGCTCACCGTGTCGGCGTCCTGGCGCGTCCCGTGCGCCACCGGCTCGCCCTTGACGTAGACGGTGTTGCCCTCGATCCGGACCGAGTCGCCCTCGCGGATCTGCTGGAACACCCCCTCGCCGAGGTCGTCGATCAGGGTGATGCCCGCCTCCACCAGCACCTGCGGACCCAGGTTCGGGTACCGGCCGGAGATGGACGGCTTGGCGTTGAGGACCGCGGCGACTCCGACGGCAACCAGGGAGTCAGCCGCGACCCGGTCCAGATCGACGTGATCGATCACGGCGATCTCACCGGGGCGCAGACGACCGACCAGACGCTTGGTCCGGCGATCGAGCCGTGCGGTGCCGGTCAGGTTTCCCGGTTCGGCAGTCCGGGTCCGGCGCAAGGTGGGAAGACGCATCGCTGCCATCCTGGCATGTCAGTTCGGGGTTGGCGTGTACGACACCCCTTGATCGGCCGATACCGACCGAATTGTGATGTGGGAAATGTGCTGGACACCGCATCGACACCGGCGCGCCGCGGCTACCAGCGCCAACCCGCCGCCAGCCGCCGCAGCCGGGGTGCGGCCGCCGCCGCGGCCCGCAGCAGCGCGGGCAGCAGCGGCCATGCCAACCGGACGAAGACCACCACGAAGAACACCAGCTCCGCCCAGCGGAACCAGGGCAGCGCGGGCCAGTGCCACAGCGGATACCACAGGTCGCTCTCCACCACGCCGAACCGGCAGTAGTCCTCCTGCGGATCGATCGGGTCGTAGCAGCGCGGCGGCGCTGTGGTCTCGAACACACTGCTGGCGGCCGCCACCCACACCGACAACGCCAGCACCGCCAGCAGCCCCAGCCGCACCAGCGGGCGCGGATCGGGCCGGTGCAGCCACACCGCCAGGCCCAGCGCGGCCGGGAACACCGCCACCAGGAAGAAGCGCGGGCCCCAGTAGAGGTCCCCGCTCCAGGCCCACCAGTTCGCGTACACCAGCGCCAGGCCCAGCACGAACAGGCGCCAGCCGCGCAGCACCGCGGGCAGGTCGAGCCGGTCGGCGTCGTACAGCCCGGACAAACGGTCACGTACCGGCAGGAACAGGGCCGGCACGAAGAAGACCAGCCCCTTGCCGAACGACAGCACGATCGCCAGCAGCCCCAGCGCCATCGGGAAGTCGAAGTGCTCGCCCGTGTACCCCTGATCCAGCGGATCGCCCCGGCGCAGCCACGCCTCGGCCAGCACCACGACCAGCGCCGCGAGCACCGCCAGGCCGTAGCGCAGCCGGCGTACCCGCACCGCGTGGTCGCCCAGCACCAGGCCCAGCCCCGGCAGCGCGGCCGGGGTGTTCGCGGCGCCCAGCACCAGCCCCGCCCAGCCCAGCGCCCGCAGCACCGGCCCGCTGCCCACCCGGTGCAGCACCACCAGGCCCAGCATCACCGCCACCGCGGTGAACATCTCGCCGTAGAAGTTCGCGATGTGCGCGGGCACCATCCCCGCCACCACGAGCAGCAGCAGGAACCGCCGCAGCAGCACGCGGTCCACCCGGTCGCGCAGCAGCAGGTGCAGCGCCAGCAGGCCCAGCCCAAACAAGATCAGATTGTGGTATCGCAGCAGCGGCTCCGCACCCACCGTCACCCGGCCCAGCCACCACAGCGGCGCCGCGAACAGCGGCCCGATCAGCGGGTACCGGTCCGGGGAGAGGCCGTCGCCGGACAGCAGGCCCGACAGGGCGTCGAACCGGAACCGGCCGTCACCGGTGATCCGGTGCCGCGCCAGCACCATCGTCAGCAGACCCAGCGCGAGCAGCGAATAGTCCAGCCACGCGGCGGACCGGTCGGCTCGCCGAGCCGGACCGGCCACGACGGCGCCCTTCACCTCGACGACCCCCAGCACCCGCGCACGCTAACAGAATCCCCACCCCCACACGTCCCTCGCCGCCCCCACACCACGCCAGGCCACCGGTCGGCGCCGGGCCACTGGGCCACGCTGGGCAGCGCTGGGCAGCGCTGGGCAGCGCTGGGCAGCGCCTGGCCACCGGGCGCCAGGCCACCGGGCCGCGCCAGGCCACCGGGCCGCGCCCAAGATCCGTGCAGTTTCGGGGAAAGTGCGCGAATAGAGGCCGAGATTCGTGCAGTTTCCCCGAAACTGCAGCGGCCTGGGGACCGGCCGCGGCGCCCGACGCGCTGTTTACAGTGATCGGATGGCGTATCTCATGCTGGCGGGCGCGATCCTGGCGGAGGTCGCCGCGACCGTGTGCCTGCGCGCTTCGGCGGGTTTCACCAGGCTGGTCCCGTCGATCGTGGTCGTGGTCGGCTACTTGACGGCATTCGCCCTGCCGAGCCAGGTACTCAAACGCGGCATGGCCCTCGGCCTCGCCTACGGCGTCTGGGCCGGGATCGGCGTCGCCCTCGTCGCTATCGCCGGAGTCGTCTTCTTCCACGACAAATTCACCTGGATCCAGATCGCCGGCCTGATCCTGGTAGCCGCAGGCGTAGCCGCCCTCGAACTCGGCCAATCCCACTGAAACACCGCCACGCCACGCCACGCCACGCCACGCCACGCCACGCCACGCCACGCCACGCCACGCCACGCCACGCCACGCCACGCCACGCCACGAATAGACATTGGCCTATTACGAGGACTCTCGCAAGATCAAAGTCGACGTGATAGGCCAACGTCTATAACAAGCCGGGCGGGGCGGGCGGGACCCCGTTGCGGATTTCGTTGCGGGTCTGGATACGCGTCAGCCCCGGCCGCCGCCGGGGCGGGGGTCGGGGCTGACGGGTGGGGACGGGTCAGTCGGCGGTACGGTCGCGGGCGGCGACCGCCAGCAACTCCTCCGCGTGCGCGATACCCAGGTCGGAGTCGGGCAGGCCGGCCAGCATGCGGGCCAGCTCGCGGGCCCGCTCGGTCTCCTCGACCACGCGGACGCCACTGGTCGTGATCGCGCCGCCGGTGTCCTTGGCCACCACCAGGTGCCGGTCGGCGAACGCGGCCACCTGCGGCAGGTGGGTCACCACCAGCACCTGGTGGTTACGGGCCAGCCGGGCCAGCCGCCGTCCGATCTCGACCGCGGCGCGGCCGCCGACCCCGGAGTCGACCTCGTCGAAGACCAGCGTGGGCGGGCCGCCGACCCCGGCGAACACCACCTCGATGGCCAGCATGACGCGCGACAGCTCACCGCCGGAGGCGCCCTTCTGCAGCGGCAGCGCGGGCGCGCCGGGGTGGGCCAGCAGGCGCAGCTCGATGTCGTCGGCGCCGTCGGGGCTCACGCCCGACTCGACCCCGCCGACCACCAGCGTGATGTCACCGGCCGCTCGTGGCACGACCAGCACCTGGATCCGCGCGTGCGGCATGGCCAGACCCGCGAGTTCGACGGTGACCTTGTCGGCGAAGCGCCCGGCGGCCTCCAGCCGCGCCGCGCGCAGCTTCTCGGCGACCACCGCGACCTCGCCGGCGAGCCGGTTCATCTCACGCTCGAGCTCCTCCAGCAGCTCGTCGGAGGTGTCCAGCGCGGCCAGCCGGGCCTTGGCGTTCTCGGCCCAGACGATGACGCCCTCGACGTCGTCGGCGTACTTGCGGGTGAGGGAGCGCAGGGCGGCGCGCCGCTCGTAGATGAACTGCAGGCGGGCCGGGTCGGCGTCGAGGCTGGCCAGGTACGTCGACAGCTCCACGGACACGTCGCCGAGCAGCGTGGCCGCCTCCTCGAGCCGGGCCGCGAACTCGCCGAGCTTCGTGTCGACGGTCGACTGGGACTCCAGCGTGCGGCGGGCGGTGCCGACGAGGCTGGTCGCGTCCTCGCTGTCGGTCTCGCCGCCACCGGCGATCGCCTGGTGCGCGATGTGCGCGGCCGTACGCAGACCCTCGGCGTGCTCGAGGCGCTGGGCCTCGTTGCGCAGCTCCTCGTCCTCGCCGGGCTGCGGGTCGACCCGGGTGATCTCGTCGAGGCCCAGCCGCAGCAGGTCCGCCTCCTGCGCCCGGGTGCGCGCGTTGGCGCGCCGGTCGGCCAGGTCGTCGGCGACACCGCGCCAGCGGCTGAACAGCTCCTTGAACTCGACGAGCAGCTTCTCGTGCTCCGGCCCGGCGAAGCGGTCCAGCGCGCCGCGCTGCTCGGACGGGCGCAGCAGCCGCAGCTGGTCGGACTGGCCGTGCACGGCGACGACCAGCTCGCCGACCTCGCCCAGCAGCGCCACCGGCACGGTGCGGCCGCCCACGAACGCCTTGGACCGGCCCTCGATGGTGACGGTGCGGCTCATGAGCAGGCTGCCGTCCACGTCGGCCTCGGCTCCGGCGTCGGCGACACGCGCCGACACCGCGGAGGCGGCGTGCCCGTCCAGCCGCAGCCGACCCTCGACCGACGCCCGGCCCGGATCCTGCCGGACCCGGCCCGCGTCGGCCCGGCCGCCGAAGAGCAGCCCCAGACCGGTGACGACCATGGTCTTGCCGGCGCCGGTCTCACCTGTGATGACGTTCATGCCACGGGTCAGCGGGAGCGTGGTGTCCTCGATGACGCCGAGACCGGTGATGCGCAACTCTTCCAGCACAGCAGATGACAGTAGTCCGCCCCTGTGACACTGTCACGCTGGGAGGGGCCCGTCACCTGCTCAGTGGGTCGCGTGTCGGTCGCCGTGACCGCGCCAGCCCTCCACCGGGAGGCCGAACTTGGCCACCAGCCGGTCGGTGAACGGCTGCGTACGCAGGCGCGCCACGCGCACCGGCAGCGCCCCGCGACGCACCGTGACCTGCGCGCCCGGCGGCAGGTGGAACACCCGGCGGCCGTCGGCGCACATCACCGCCTGCTCGGTGTACGGGTCGATGGTGATCTGGATCAGCGAGCTGGGTGCCGTCACCAGCGGGCGGCTGAACAGCGCGTGCGCACTGATCGGCACCAGCAGCAGCGCCTCGACCTGCGGCCACACCACCGGCCCGCCCGCCGAGAACGCGTACGCCGTCGAGCCCGTCGGAGTGGCGCACACCACGCCGTCGCAGCCGTAGCGCGACAGCGGCCGACCGTCCACATCGACCAGCAGCTCCAGCATCCGCTCCCGGCTGGCCTTCTCCACGCTGACCTCGTTGAGCGCCCAGGACTCGGCGATGGTCTCGCCGGCCAGTTCGGCGGTGACGTCGATGGTCAGCCGCTCCTCGACGCTGTAGGCGCGCGCCACCACGTCGCGTACCGCCAGATCCAGGTCGGCGATCTCGGCCTCGGCCAGGAAGCCGACCCGGCCCAGGTTGATGCCCAGCAGCGGGGCGCCCTCCGGGCGGGCCAGCTCGGCCGCGCGCAGCAGGGTGCCGTCGCCGCCGATGGCGAACACGATCTCGGCGTCCCGTGCCGCGCACGCCCCGGAGACGGGCGCCACGCCGGACAGGTCCAGCTCCCCGAACTCCTCGGCGACGACCCGTACCGTGAAACCAGCCGCGATCAGGTCGCGCGCCACCGTCCGGGCGTGGTCGGTCGAATCCTTGCGCCCGGTATGGGTGACCAGCAGCGCCACGCGCTCCGTCACCGTGCCTCCCCCAGTCGTCACTGCCCGCTCTCAGTCTGCTCGGGCACCCCCGCCTCGACCACCTCGCGGATGCGCTCAGGGTCGGGCGCGGGCGCGTCCCGGCGGAACCACACGAAGAACTCGACGTTGCCCGACGGCCCCGGCAGCGGGCTCGCGGTGACACCCGCCACGCCCAGGCCCAGCTCCGTCGCGGCGGCGGCCACATCCAGCACCGCGTCGGCGCGCAGAGCCGGGTCGCGGACGACCCCGCCCGGGCCGACCCGCTCCTTGCCCACCTCGAACTGCGGCTTGACCATCAGCACCAGGTCGCCGTCGGTGCAGGCGGCCAGCGCGGGCAGCACCAGCCGCAGCGAGATGAACGACAGGTCCGCCACGGTGAGCCCGACCACGCCGCCGATCAGCTCGGGCGTCAGCGTGCGCACGTTGGTGCGCTCGTGCACCTTCACCCGCTCATCGGTACGCAGCGGCCACGCCAGCTGTCCGTAGCCCACGTCCACGGCGACCACCTCGGCCACCCCCGCGCGCAGCAGCACGTCGGTGAAGCCACCGGTGGACGCCCCGGCGTCCAGGCAGCGGCGCCCGGCGACGACCAGCCCCAGCGGGACGAACGCCGCCAGCGCACCGGCCAGCTTGTGCCCGCCCCGCGAGACGTACTCGTCCCCCGGGGCGTCGACGACCCGTACCGCGTCGGCGGGGTCGACCATGGCCGCCGCCTTGTGCGCCGCCGTGCCGCGTACCTCGACCCGGCCCGCGGCGATCAGCTCGCCGGCCTGCTCGCGGGAGCGGGCCAGGCCGCGCCGGACCAGCTCCGCATCCAGGCGGGTGCGCTTGGCCACGGCGGCCTCAGGCCGCGTCGATAGCGGTCAGCACCTCGCGCAGCGTGCGGTGTGCCGCCTCATACGCCTCCAGCTGCTCCGCCAGGGGCAGCTCGGCGGTGTTGGCCACCGCGCGCACGGCCGCGTCGACCGCGTGGTGCCCGGTCGGACCGGGCATCAGCGTGGCCGGGCTCGGCGCTGGGCGCGGTGCGGGCGCACCCGTCGAGAACGACAGCGGCAGCTGCGGCGAACTCATGACCCGGCCCTGCCGGCGGCCGTCTTCTTGGCCGGCGTCTTCTTAGCCACGGCCTTGGCCGGTGCCGCCTTGGTCGCCGCGGCCTTGGCGGGCTCGGTCTTCGCGGGCACGGCCTTGGCGGCGCCCTTCTTGGCCGGGGCCTTCTTCGCCGCGACCGGGACGTCGTCGGCCGCCTTCGGCGCGGCGACAGGCTCCTCGGCCACCGGCGCGGCGGGCTCGGCCGCGGTGGGCGACCCCACCGGTCCGAGCGAAGTGGCCTTGGCCACAGCCTTCTTGGCGACGGTCTTCTTCGCCACCGCCTTGGCGGCGGGCTTCGGCTCAGCGGCCTTGGGCTCGGCAGCGGCCGTCGCGCCGGCCGGGGCGGACACCGCGGCGGCGGGGGCGGCGGCCGCGGCGTGCGCCTCGTGCAGCTCGCGCTCCAGGTCCTCGATCCGGGCGGTCAGCGTGGCGACCTCCTCGGCGGTGGCCAGGCCCACCCGGCCCAGCGCCCGATCGAGCTCCAGCCGCACGATCCGGGTGACCGCCTCGCGGTTGGCCAGCCCGGTGGTGACCAGGTCCTCGGCCATCGCCTGCAGCTGCGTCGCGGTGGCGCCGCTCTTGCCCAGCAGTTCCTTGGCCGCCTTGCGGACGGTCTTCTCGGCCTTCTTCTTCGACGCCTCAGTTAGCCCGAACGCCAGCTCAAGGTATGCCTTGACCACGTCCTGGACCGGTTCACCCGACTTGTTCGCCACTGCTGTCACCATCCATCCCTGCCGACTGACGCACCCGGAAAGGGCCCGCCCACGACCGCGCCGAACAGCGGTGGTCGGGGCAGGCTCCGGCCTACGCGGGTCAAAACTACCGTGCCGGCACCGCGGGCGCGGTGAAGAGGCCCCCGAGATCAGCCGCCACATAGGTGGGCCGCTGCTGCCCGTCGGCCTTGGCCGCCTCGACCGCGGTCGAGACCCCGGTCAGCACCAGCAGGCTGTCCATGCCCGCGCGGTGCGCCCCGGCGATGTCGGTGTCGAGCCGGTCACCGACGACCAGCGCCCGGTGCGCGCCCGCCTGGCCGGCGGCGGTGGCGAACAGGCCCGGCTCGGGCTTGCCGACCACCACGTCCGGCTGCCGCTCCAGCGCCGAGACCAGCACCGCGACCAGGGAACCGTTGCCGGGCAACGGTCCGCGCAGCGTCGGCAGCGTACGGTCGGTGTTCGTGGCGACCCACCACGCGCCCGCCCGGATCGCCACACTGGCCTCGGCCAGTTGCGCCCAGCCCACCTCGGGACCGAACCCCTGCACCACGGCGCGCGGATTGTCCTCGGCGCTGTCGACCGGGCGCAGGCCCGCGTCGACGACCTCGGCCCGCAGCGCGGCCGCGCCGACCACCAGCACCGGCGTGCCCGGCTCCAGCCGCTGCGCCAGCAACGCCGCCGCCGCGCCCGCCGAGGTCAGCACCTCGTCGGTCTGGGCGTCGATGCCCATGCCGCGCAGCAGCGCGGCCACCTCACCGGCGCGCCGCGACGCGTTGTTGGTCGCGAACCGGACCGGCATGCCCTGCGCCCGCAGCTTCGCGAGCGCATCGACCGCCCCGGCAATGGGGCGGTCGATGAGGTAGAGCACACCGTCGAGGTCGAAGATGACCAGGTCATAAGCCTCGACAAGCGCGGTCACTTGGCAGGATCCGCCTTCGGCTCGGTCTTGTCGGCCGAGGCCGCGGGCGACTTCGAGTCCTTCTCGTCGAGGCCGTCTTCGTCCTCGTCTTCGTCGTCCTCGTCGTCCTCGTCGTCGCGGTCGTCGTCTTCGTCGTCGAGGTCGTCCTCATCCTCGTCGTCGTAGTCGTCGTCCTCGTCGTCGTCGTAGTCATCATCGTCGTCTTCGTCGTCCTCGTCCTCCTCATCGGAGTCGAGGTCGTCGGCAGAGTCCTTGGCGCGAGCGGCGGGACGGTCGTCGTCCTCATCGGACTCGTCCTCGAGCTCCACACCGTCGAGCTCCAGCAGGCGCTCAGCCGCGTCCGTCACCGCGTCGGTGTCGGCGGCGGCGGCCTTGGTGAACCACTCCCGCGCCTCGTCGCTACGGCCCGACGCCAGCAGCGCATCGGCGTACGCGTACCGCAGCCGCGGCGCCCAGTCCTCGGTGGACTCGACCGTCAGCTCGCGCACCTGCAGCATCGCGGCCGCGGCGTCGTGCTGACCCATGTCACTGCGGGCACCGGCGGCGACGATGAGCAGCTCCAGGGCCTCGCCCTGGCTCATCTTGTCGCGCTCGGCGGCACGGAACAGGTCGATCGCCTTCTCCGGCCGGCCCAGCGCGCGCTCGCAGTCGGCCAGCACGGCCAGGTGCGTCTGCCGCCCGGTCATCCGGTGGTACGTGCGCAGCTCCGCGATGGCGCTGGCCCAGTCACCGGCCTGGTACGCCGCCAGCCCGACCGCCTCGCGGACGACCGCGATGCGCGAGGCCAGCCGACGTGCGGCCAGTGCGTGCTGCAGTGCCTGCTCCGGGTCGTCGTCGAGCAGCTGACCCGTGGCGACCAGGTGCTTGGCCACAGTGTCGGCGACCGGCTTGGCCAGCGACAGCAGCTCGGCACGGACGTCGGCGTCCAGGTCGGACGCGGAGATGTCGGCGGGCAGCTGCGGACCCGGACGGCCCGCGCTCTCCTCGTGCTCGTCGCGCGGCGCGTCGGCACCCTTGAACCCGGCCCGGTCGTCCGAGCGGGCGAACTCGCGCCGCTCGGTGCCGCGCTCGCGGTCGCCGCCACGGAAACCAGCGCGGTCGCCGCCCTCGCGACGGTCACCGCCGGGACGGTCGCCGCCACTGCGGAACCCGCCCTCACGCCGCTCGCCGTACGCCGGCCGGTCACCGCCGGAGCGGAAACCACCCTCACGGCGGTCACCACCGGGACGGTCACCACCGCGGAAGCCGCCCTCACGGCGGTCACCGCCGCCGAAACGCTCGCGGTCGCCACCCGGGCGGTAGCCGCCCTCACGGCGGTCGCCGCCCTCGCGACGGTCGCCGTAGGAAGGCCGATCGCCACTGGGGCGGTAGCCGCCCTCACGACGGTCACCGCTGGGACGGTCGCCGCCGCTGCGGAACCCGCCCTCACGACGCTCGCCGTACGCGGGCCGGTCACCGCCGGAGCGGAAGCCACCCTCACGACGGTCACCACCGGACGAAGGACGGTCGCCGCCACGGAAACCGCCCTCACGACGGTCACCGTACGAAGGACGGTCGCCGCCGGGGCGGTAGCCACCCTCACGACGGTCACCGCTGGGACGGTCCCCGCCACTGCGGAACCCGCCCTCACGCCGCTCGCCGTAGGCCGGCCGGTCACCGCCGGAGCGGAAACCACCCTCACGACGGTCACCACCCGGACGGTCGCCGCCACGGAAACCACCGCGGTCGCCGCTGGGGCGGTCGCCGCCGCCGAAGCGCTCGCGGTCGCCGCCGCTGCGGAACCCGCCCTCACGACGCTCGCCGTAAGCCGGCCGGTCGCCACCGGAGCGGAAACCACCTTCACGACGGTCACCACCGTAAGAAGGACGGTCGCCGCCGGGGCGGTAGCCGCCCTCACGACGGTCACCGCCGCTGCGGAAGCCGCCCTCACGACGCTCGCCGTAGGCCGGCCGGTCACCGCCGGAGCGGAAACCACCCTCACGACGGTCACCACCCGGACGGTCGCCGCCACGGAAACCACCGCGGTCGCCGCCCTCACGACGGTCACCGTACGAAGGCCGGTCGCCACCCGAGCGGAAGCCACCCTCACGACGGTCACCGCCGGAGCGGAAACCACCCTCGCGGCGGTCGCCGCCGGGACGGTCACCGCTGCTGCGGAAGCCGCCTTCGCGGCGCTCGCCGTAAGCCGGGCGGTCGCCACCCGAGCGGAAACCACCCTGGCGGTCGCCGCTGGGACGGTCGCCGCCACTGCGGAAGCCGCCTTCGCGGCGCTCACCCGATGCCGGGCGGTCGCCGCCGGAGCGGAAGCCGCCCTCACGGCGGTCGCCGCCGAAGTTGCCGCGCGATCCGCTGCGGTCGCCGGTGTTGCGGGGGCGGTCGTAGCCGCCGTCGAAACCGCGCGCGCGGTCGCCGTCGCGGCGGAAGCCTTCACGCTTGCCGTGGGAACGGTCGTACCCGCCCCGGTCGCCACGCTGTCCGCCAGCGTCGCCGCCGGAATGCCCTCGCTCGCCGCGGGGCTTGTCGTCTGAACTCACGGGTACATCCTTCCTGATGCGGCCAAAAAACGGCGGCACAACGCACAGAGGGCCTACCCCTTGCGGGGAGGCCCTCTGTGGAAC
>NZ_JASAMB010000024.1 GCF_029948125.1 Catellatospora sp. KI3 | reverse complement strand
GACCTGACAGCGCCCGGTGGCCGGGCTCCCCGAACCGGCCACCGGGCACCTAGGATCGGCACCCGTGCGTACACGGATGGTGCTGGTCCGGCACGGTGACTCGGTCCACAAGGCGGACGGCGTGGTCGGCGGCCCGAGCGGCTGCGGCGGACTCACCCCGCTCGGGTTCGAACAGGCCGGTGCGCTGGCGCGGACGCTGCTGGAGCGGGCGGGCGGCGACGGCTGGGACAGGCCCGTCGCGGTGTACTGCTCGACGCGGCTGCGCGCGGTGCAGACGGCCGCCGCGATCGGGGCGGCCTTCGCGGTCGAGCCGGTGCCCGACTGCGGCCTGTGCACCTGGCATGTCCCCGACTACGCCGACGGCATGCCGCTCGAGCAGTTCCTCCACGAGCACGACACGGCCGCGGGCGGGGTGTTCCGGCCGTTCCAGACCGGCAACGAGACCCCGGCCGAGCTGCTCACCCGGATCAGCCGCGCGCTGGTCGAGATCGCCTCCCGGCACCGGGGTTCGACCGTCGTCGTGGCCGCGCACGCCGAGACCGTCGCCGCGTCGTTCACCGCGCTCGGCCTGCTCGGCCACTGGCACCCGTTCGACCTGGCCACGTCCGGCAACGCCGCGGTCACCGAGTGGCTCACCGACGACGACCCGGCCGCGTTCCCGCCCCCACGCTGGTCCCTGGTCCGCTTCAACGCCTGAGCGTGGACGCTGCCGACCGCCGGTCTCGGCCGGGTGCTCACTGCGGCGCGTTACTCCTCATGTGGTGTGGCCACACCGCATGAGGAGTAACGCCGTAGAGGTACGTCGCCCGGGAGGGACCGGCGGACCGCGCCCGGTCAGAAGCGGTTGCGCAGGCGCAGGGCGCCCGGTCGTCCGTCGGGATCGCAGATCAGCTCGTAGATGAGGCGGGCGGGCAGCCGGCGCCACCCCCGCACCTTCGGCGGGACGTAGCGGCGCAGCCTGGTGCGCGGGCGCGGACCGGTGGCGCCCGCCTCGTGCCAGTCGTCCAGCTCCTTGGCGGCGGCCGCGAACAGGTCGAACGCCGTCTTCGGATCGCGCAGGCGGGCGTCGGGCCCGGCGGCGTCGCCGGACAGGTGCTCGCTCATCAGCTCCAGCCGCAGGTCCCGGGCGTACTCGGGGTCCGCCGACTCGTCGACCACGGCGCAGGTCAGCTCCGAGTCGTAGGTCCACGAGCGCAGGTTGAAGTTGTCCGAGCCGACCGTGGCCCAGGCGTCGTCCACGACGCACGACTTCGCGTGCACGTAGATGGGCGTCCCGGCGGCGTTCTCCAGGCCGTACACCGCGACCCGGTCGCCGCCCGCCCGGCCGAGCACCTTCATCGCCTGCTTGCGGCCCCATGACTCGGCCATGGAGATGGTCGGCGACGCGGCGTCCGGAGCGAGCGGAACGACGCAGATCAGCCGCAGCTCGGGGTTGCTCCGCAGCGCCTGCGCGAACGGCCGGATCACCCGGGCCGACCACAGGTACTGGTCCTCGACGTAGATCAGCTGCCGCGCCCTGGCCAGCGACTTCAGGTAGCCGCGGGCGATGCTGCGCTCGCCGCGCGGGGCGAACGGGTAGCGGCCCAGCCGCCGCCGCGGGTACGTGCGCAGCGTCTGCACGCTGTGCGGGCCGCAGGCGGGCGGGTCCGGCAGCTGCCCGGGCAGCACCGGCACCTCGGTACGCAGCCGGGACAGGCGGTCGCGCAGCCGGTCCACCAGGTTGAGCGACAGCGGGCTCGGATCGGTCCACCGCTCGCGGAACACGTGCTCGATGTCGCCGACCGCCGGGCCCCGCAGCGCGAGCTGGATGTCGTGCCAGGGCGGGTTCGGGCCGTAGACCTCGGCCATCGGCGGGGCGAGCGGGTCGCCCCGGTGCTCGGCGTCGTCGTTGCGGCCGCGGCACAGGTCGATGCCGCCGACGAAGGCCACGTCGCGTTCGGGGCGGCCCGGGTGGCGTACCACGAACATCTTCTGGTGGTGCGAGCCGCCGAACCGGACCCGCATGTCGAGCAGGACGTGCGCCCCGGCCGCCTGCAGCTCCTCGGCGAGCTGGCGGTTCTGCGGCGAGCTGAAGTGCAGCCAGTCCGGGTGCGAGCGCCACAGCAGGCCGTACACGAGCACGCCGCGCCGGGCGGCGTCGCCGAGGACCTTGGTCACCTGGGTGCGCGGTCCGTCGAGCCGCTCGTCGGGGTCGCCGCGCCAGTCGGTGAACATCACCACGTCCCCGGCCCGGGTCCCGTTCAGCACCTCGACCAGCTCGTGGAAGTAGGCGGCGCCGTGCACCAGCGGGCGGGCCAGGTTGCCCCGGGTCCAGGCCAGGCCGTCGCCGCGCCGACGGTCGATGGCGGTGGCCGGGTTGCCGCGCTCGTCGGCGGACAGGAACCAGGAGTCGGGGGTCACGCCAGCGACCGTATCTCCCGGGCCGCGCCGACGGCAGGGGCGGTCGGCACGGCCCGGTGTGGCGCCGCGTCAGAAGGCGATGAAGCCGTACAGGGCCTTGTGGTTGGACCTGGTTGACGCGACGGTGTATCCGACCGGCGAGGACTGCACGCTGCCGCGCACGAACAGGTAGTCGATCTTGCTGGAGCCGTTGGTGGCGGCGGTGCCGTAGCCGTTCATCCCGTACCCGCTCAGCGTGCTCGCCGGGATGGCGGTGCGGTTGGCGTCGATGCCGACGATACGGATCGTGGAGGCGTTCATCAGGCTGGTCGCGTCGGCGCCGAGGTGGATGCCGGTGCCGCCGATGCCCTTGTCGCCGTCGCCCGCGCAGGCGTTCTGCCGGTTCTCCTGCGGCAGGTGCATGGTCGCGACGAAGACGCTGGTGCCGGTCTCCTTGATGGTGAACCGGGCGGCGATGGCACTGGTCCGCTTCCACTTGTACTGGTCGGTGCTGTCCGGGTCGGCGTTCGGGGGCTTGTACAGGGTGCACCCGGCGCCGTTGCCGTAGGCGGTCCCCGGCTTGAGCCAGCCCGCACTCCAGTACTTCGACGTGTCGGTGAGGGTCAGCCGCCCGGAGTGGTAGACGATGCCGTTGGTCTGCTTCTTCTTCAGGTCGCCCAGCGACTGGTCGTCGCACTTGTGCGTGCTGCCCCACGGCTCCGGGTCGTCCCAGACCACGATCGCCTTGTAGGTGCCGGCCGGCAGCCCGAACTTGGCCGAGAGCTGGTCGGCGTACGCGGTGGCCTGGCCGGTGCCCCGGACCTGCTGCACGATCAGGATGTCGGGTGCCTTGACGCCGCTGGTGCCGGTGCGGCCCGCGTCGTCGACCAGCATCGAGGTCAGGTGGTCCGGTCCGGAGATGCGGGTGCAGGACCCGTCGGAGTTGTTCACGACGAGGTTCTCGATGTTGTTGTTGTACACCCGCAGCACGCGGTCCGCCGCCCGCGCGGGCACCGGCAGCGCCGTCACCGCCGCCGTCACGGCCAGCACCGCCAGCAGCCTTGATCCGATCCTGGATCGCATGTCACGGCCCTCTCGTAGAGTTGTGCCGCCATCGTGCCGGGCCCCGCTACAGCGGACCTACAGGTCGGCCACAGCGGGACCCGCACGGATCAGGCGCGCAGCGCGGTCTCCACGATGCCCGCGTAGCCGGTGTGGCCGGTCCGGTTCGGATGGTACGACTCCCCCGTGGGCCAGGAGGTGCCGTTGATCCATTCGACGTCGTCGCAGACGGCGTGCCCGGTGAAGGGGCCGCGGGCGTCGACGAAGCCGAAGCCGTGCGCGGCGGCCCGGCCCTTGATCGTGGTCGCGAGCAGATCGGCGGCGGCGTTGAGCTCGGCCTGCTCCCCGGGCGAGATCCGGGCGATGGCGTTGCACTCCTCGCCGTTGAACAGGCGCGGGTAGCCGACCACGGCCACGGTCGCGTTCGGGGCCAGGCTGCGGATGCGGGCGTACAGGCCGTCGAGCTGGCCGGGCAGGGTGTTGCGGATGTAGCTCTCCGCGGTGTCGATCTGGCCCCAGCAGGTGTAGGGCCACGGCTTGGCGCACTGGATGATCACCGAGGACCAGCCGATGTCGTTGCCGCCCGCGCTGACGGTGACGTACCGCGTGTCGGCGTTGAGGCTGCCCAGCTGCTTGTTGAGGACGTCGGGGACCTTCGCACCCGCGCAGGCGGCGAAGGTCAGGGTGGCGCCGAGGCGGGCGGCGTCGAGCACCGGGTAGGCGTACGAGGAGCGCTGGCAGCCGCTGTCGAAGTACTCGCGGGTGCCGGTGCCGGAGGCGTAGGAGTCGCCCAGGGCGGTGTAGGCGGGTGCGGCGGCGTGCGCGGGCGCGCCGATCAGCACGAAGGAGACGGCCGCCAGCAGGGGTAGGGCGGCGCGGAGCGGGAACGGCATGTGGCTCTCCCGGGGGTAGGGGGTGCGCACATGCTGCCAGAAAGATTGACGAACTTAAAGATATCAGAAGCGTCGCCGGGCTCGGCCGGGCCCGGCGACGCTCGACGATCAGGCCTGCGAGGAGTAGCTGCTGATGAACCCGGAGGTGATCGGGACACCGGCATTGTCGAAGCAGTTGACCTGCATCAGGATGTCGGTCCCCGCGGTCGACCAGGGCTTGTGCAGCCCGCAGAACGACGCCGAGTTGCTGTACGCGGTGACCTGGGCGTTGCCGGGCAGGCTGGCCGCGAGCTGGTAGTACTTGATGGACCACACCGGCGCGGCTCCGCCCAGGCCGTTGCTGCCGAAGATCGAGTTGAAGTTGTTGGCCGGGGCCGCGCCGGGCCCGTTCCAGATGTAGCCGAAGCGGTTGGGCGGGAAGGCCGGACCGTACAGCGAACGCTTGAACTGGTAGGTCGAGGTGAACGCGTTGTCGGCCAGCGCGCCGAAGTGGTTGACGCACAGGATGTTGAAGAACTGCCCGTTGGCCGACGACAGCCAGTTGGAGACCTTGCAGCGGGCGGCCGAGCCGGGGTTGACCGCGGTCACCTGGACGCCGCCGTCCTGCGGCCCGGCGGTGCTCAGCCCGGTGAACCCGACCTGGTACTGACCCACGCCGATGTGGCTGCAGGTGGTGCCGAAGCCGAGGGTGGTGTAGTTGGTGATGATGCCGCAGGCGGCGGTGTTGTGCATGTAGCCGTAGAGGCCGCCGCCGATGCCGCCCGAGCTGCGCGAGAACTGGACCGAGAAGCCCGGCGCCGGGTCGAGCACACCGGTGGTTCGGTAGCAGGCGACCCGGACGATCTCGTTCGGTGGGATCGAGGTGTCCGGACCCCAGCTCTCGGCCTGGCAGAAACGACCGTTGGGACTGGTCAGCGCGTCGTGTACGGCCGTGACGTGGACGACGCCGCCGACGATGCCCTGCCCGGGGAACTTGACGATCCACCGGCCGGGAACCCCGGGGCTGACGGAGGTGGTGGACGGGAACGCCTGTGAGACGACGCCGCCGGACCACAGCGCGAAGCCGAACCGGTCGGGCACGGCGGCCTGCGCCGGCGCGCCCGCCGTGACGGCTCCGGCCGCGACGGCCAGCAGCACCGCCGCCGCTCTGGCCGCCCAGGTCTTGACCTTCATGAAGACTCCTACGGTGGGGACGAAGGGCCTTCAGTATCAGGCAGAATATTCAGCTTTATAGATGTCGGATCACGGACGCCACCCCGGCCCGCGCAACCGTCAGGGTGAACACCGGCACCCCCGAGTTGCATAACAATGCTCCGGCATGCATATACTTCCCCCGTGTCCAAGGTACTCACCTCCCTTCCTGTCGGCGAACACGTCGGAATCGCCTTCTCCGGCGGTCTCGACACCTCCGTAGCGGTCGCGTGGATGCGCGAGAAGGGAGCGGTGCCCTGCACATACACCGCAGACATCGGGCAGTACGACGAACCCGACATCGAGTCCGTCCCGGGACGGGCCGCCGCATACGGTGCCGAGCTCGCCCGCCTGGTCGACTGCCGCACCGCCCTCGTCGAGGAGGGCCTGGCCGCCCTGGCCTGCGGCGCGTTCCACATCCGCTCCGGCGGCCGGGCCTACTTCAACACCACCCCGCTGGGCCGGGCCGTCACCGGCACCCTGCTGGTGCGGGCCATGCTCGAGGACGGCGTGCAGATCTGGGGCGACGGCTCCACCTTCAAGGGCAACGACATCGAGCGGTTCTACCGCTACGGTCTGCTGGCCAACCCGTCGCTGCGGATCTACAAGCCGTGGCTGGACGCGCAGTTCGTCGCCGAGCTCGGCGGCCGCAAGGAGATGTCGGAGTGGCTGCTCGCCCACGGGCTGCCCTACCGCGACAGCACCGAGAAGGCGTACTCCACCGACGCCAACATCTGGGGCGCCACCCACGAGGCCAAGTCCCTCGAACTGCTCGACACCGGCATGGAGATCGTCGAGCCGATCATGGGCGTGCGGCACTGGGACCCGGCCGTGGAGATCCTCCCCGAGGACGTCACCGTCGGCTTCGAGCAGGGCCGCCCGGTCAGCATCAACGGCAAGCAGTTCGAGAGTGCAGTGGACCTGGTGCTGGAGGCCAACGCCGTCGGCGGGCGGCACGGCCTGGGCATGTCCGACCAGATCGAGAACCGGATCATCGAGGCCAAGAGCCGGGGCATCTACGAGGCCCCCGGCATGGCCCTGCTGCACGCCGCGTACGAGCGCCTGGTCAACGCGATCCACAACGAGGACACCCTCGCGGCGTACCACGCCGAGGGCCGGCGGCTCGGCCGGCTGCTCTACGAGGGCCGCTGGCTGGACCCGCAGGCGCTGATGCTGCGCGAGTCGCTGCAGCGCTGGGTCGGCTCGGCGATCACGGGCGAGGTGACCCTGCGGCTGCGGCGCGGCGAGGACTACTCGATCCTCGACACCACCGGCCCCGCCCTGAGCTACCACCCGGACAAGCTGTCCATGGAGCGCACCGAGGACGCCGCGTTCGGCCCGGTCGACCGGATCGGCCAGCTGACCATGCGCAACCTCGACATCGCCGACTCCCGCGCCAAGCTCGAGCAGTACGCCCGGATCGGCATCGTCGGCAGCCGCCAGCACGCGGCCCTGACCGCCGACGCCGTCCAGCAGCCCACCACCGTGCTGATCGGCGTACTGCCCGAGGGCGGCGCCGAGGCGATCGCCGAGCGCGACGAGGCCGCCAGCGACGAGGGCATGCTGAGCGTGTCGGCGATGGAGTCCGGCACCGACTGACCCCGCACCACGGCGTAGGCCGCGACCGCACCGGTCGCGGCCTACGCCGTCTCCTCACACGACCAGGTGCCCGTAGCGGTCGGCCAGGCCGGCCAGGTCCGGCTCCCCGAACCGCTCGACCATGGCCGTGAACCTGGCCACCTTGTCCGGCCCGAACCGGCGGACGTACTCGGTGTAGCCGGCCGCGGTGACGAACGCGGGCGGCGTCGTCTTGGTGTGGAACTTGTCGGCGTACATGACCAGCTCCTCCTCGTCCGTCTCGGCCAGGTAGTCGCCGGCGGGCAGCGGCAGCGCGTGGCGGCGTACGTCGTCGGCGGTCAGGCCCACGCCGGTGTGGTGGGCGCAGAACCTCGCCACCTGCTCCGGAAAGCCGAGTTCGCGCAGCAGGTCCCGGCCGAGCACGCCGTGGCGCATGTACTCGCCGTGGTCCAACCGACCCGCCTGGTCGTAGAGCCGGTAGACGCCGATGTCGTGCAGCAGGCAGCCCGCCCGCACCAGGTCGGCGTCCAGCGCCGGGTGGCCTCCGTCGAGCAGCTGCTCCGCCACGGCGCAGACGATCTCGCAGTGGGTGTACACGAGGTCGAACGCCGCCTGATTCGGCGCGTACCGCTCGTGCAGGTCCCGGATCTGTCGGTCGGAGGGGATCGTCACGGGCATGGATACATCGCAGCCACGCGTCCGCGCGGTGTCAAGGGCCCGGCCGGGTCACGGCCTGAGCCGGCGCAACGTATGGCCGGTGGCCTGCTTGAACAGGTACTCGGCGCGCTCGTAGGACAGGCGGCCGCGGCCGGTTTCGGGGCACAGCTCGGCCGCCGCCGGGGTACGGGCGGGCCCGGGGCGGCGGTCGGCCAGGAACACCGGCCCGCGCGTACGCCCCGCCAGCAGCCGCGGCAGCAGCCGCGCGGTCTGCGCGCGCCAGCAGATCCACCCCCGGCCCGACCTCGCCCGGCGGTCGTCCAGATCCAGGTCCTCGACGTTCAGGGCCAGGACCGCCGCCGCGCCCGCCCCCGATTCGTGCAGCAGGCGCCACAGGGTGTGCTCACGTAGCGGCAGCTCACGCGCCCACAGCAGGGCCAGGTCGAAAGCCTGCGGCGACGACGGCGGCGCCACCCGGCGGGCGATCTCGGTGGTCAGGTCGTCGCGGCCGGCCCAGGCGCCGAAGGAGCCGACCGCCGCCCGGTGCCGGTTCCAGGTGCGGGCCGCGGCATCGTCCCAGGCGGTCGCGAACACCGCGGCCACCTGCGCGGCCGACAGCTCGGCCAGGGCGAGGCCGTCGCCGAGGGACAGGCGCAGGCGCCGCAGGGTCTGGCCGTACGACCGGAGCGTCGCGGTGTCCAGGTCGGCCCGGCCGAGGAACTCCTCCGCCGCCTGGCCGAGCGTGCGCACCGGCACGGCCGCGCCGGTGAGCCGGGCCGCGCGGCGCAGCAGGAACTCGCGCTCGGCGGCGTTGCGGGTCAGCGCGGCGGCGCGCTCGAACTCCAGCCGCGCCTCGGCGGGCCGGTCGAGCCGGGCCAGCAGATCCGCGCGTACGGCGGGCAGCAGGTGGTAGTCGCGCAGGGCCGGGTCGCCGGTCAGCGGGTCGACCAGGTCCAGCCCCGCCCCCGGCCCGTCGGCCATGCCGACCGCCACCGCCCGGTTGAGCCGGACCACGGGCGTGGGCAGCACCAGCTCCAGCGCCGCGTAAAGGCCGGCGATCTGCGCCCAGTCGGTGTCCTGGGCCGTACGGGCCTGCGCGTGGCACACCGCGATCGCCGCCTGCAGCACGTACGGGCCAGGCGTCCCGCCGAGGTCACGGGCGCGCAGCAGCGCCGCGAAGCCGCGGTGGATGAGCAGCTGGTCCCAGCGGGCCCGGTTCTGCTCGGCCAGCGGCACCGGCTCGCCCCCGGGGCCGGTCCGCGCCTCGGCACGGGAGGCCTGGATCTCCAGCAGCGCGGCGAGTCCGTGCACCTCGGGCTCGTGCGGGGCCAGTTCGGCCAGCAGCCGGGCCAGGCGCAGGGCCTCCAGGCACAGGTCCGGCCGCAGCAGGTCCTCGCCCGCGCTGGCCGAGTAGCCCTCGTTGAAGACTAGGTAGACCACTTCCAGCACCGAGGCGAGCCGGGTCGACAGCTCGGCGCCGGCCGGCAGTTCGAACGGCAGCCGCCGGGCCGCGATGGTCTGCTTGGCCTCGGTGATCCGTCCGGTGATCCGCGGTTCGGTGGTCAGGAACGCCCGCGCGATCTCGGCCGCCGTCAGGCCGCCGACCAGCCGCAGGGTGAGCGCCACCCGGGCCGGGGTGGGCAGCACCGGGTGGCAGGAGATGAACATCAGCCGCAGCACGTCGTCCGGCTCGCGGTCGGGCTCGCGCTCCAGCTCCCGGGCCAGCTGCTCCTGCTTGCGCGCGAGCAGCTGGGACCGCCTGATCCGGTCGACCGCCCGGCGTCTGGCGACCGCCATCAG
The DNA here is from genome assembly GCF_029948125.1 of Catellatospora sp. KI3. GTDB lineage: Bacteria > Actinomycetota > Actinomycetes > Mycobacteriales > Micromonosporaceae > Catellatospora. The sequence goes on along the minus strand of NZ_JASAMB010000024.1, from coordinate 103,065 downwards.
CCAGGCGCCCGGGTTGTCGGGCACCCCCGCCTCGGGCCACTGCTCGAGCGCGGCGACGAAGGCGTCCTGGGCCAGCTCCTCGGCCAAGCCGACGTCGCGGACGAGGCGAACCAGCCCGGCGATGATCCGGGCTGATTCGAGCTTCCATACCGCGTCGACGGTGCGGGAGGCGGCGGCCACGGGACGGTCCTACGCCCCGTAGACCTGCTGGATCACGCTCACACCGTCGCCGACGATCCGGCGGAAGCGGCGGCCGAGTTCGATCGCCTCCTCGCGTGACCGGACCTCGACCAGCGCGAAGCCGCCCACGGCCTCCTTGGCTTCGGCGAACGGACCGTCGGTCACCGTGATCTCGTCGCCGACCGAGGTCAGCCGCACGCCGCCGCGCTCCAGCCCGCCCGTGGCGAGCAGGATCCCGGCCGCGCTCATCTCCTCGACGAACTTCGCCATCTCGGTGAACAGCTTCTCGTCCGGGGCGGTGTCGGTGGCCAGGGACGTCATCAGGTATCGCATGGTGCTGCTCCTCGGTTCGCGGTTGCTTGACGTCCGTACGTCGATCCGGCGATGTGACAGGGAACGAGCTTATTCCCTGTCACATCGCCGGATCGACGTGGAGGCGTAACCGACCTCGAAACACAGGAGCCCGGCATGACCGCCACCGCCACCACGTCCATCACCTCCCCCGCCGTCTCCACCCGTGTGCTGCTGGGCTGCGCGGCCGTGGCCGCCCCGCTGTGGGCGGCCGTCAGCCTCGGCCAGGCGGCCGCCCGCGACGGCTTCGACCTGACCCGGCACCCGCTCAGCATGCTGAGCAACGGCTCGCTCGGCTGGCTGCAGATCGCGAACTTCATCGTCGGCGGGCTGCTCACCGTCATCGGCGCGGCCGGTCTCCGCCTGGTGCTGACCAGCAGGTGGGCGCCTCGCCTGATCGCCCTCAACGGGCTCGGCATGATCGCCGCGGGGGTGTTCGTCATGGACGCCGCCGACGGCTTCCCCGCCGGTACGCCGAGCGGGATGCCGGCCGCGCTCAGCTGGCACAGCTACGCCCACTTCGGCTCGGGCACGATCGCCTTCGCCGCCCTGATCGCCGCGTGCTACGTGCTCGGACGCGGCTACCGCCGGGCCGGTGACCGCGGCGGCGCGGTGGCGTCGTACGCCGCCGGCACGGCCGCGCTGGTGGGCAACCTGTGGGCCGTGAGCGGCGGCAGGGCGGGGTCGCTCGCCCTGGCCGTCGGCGTCATCGCGGCGATGCTCTGGATCTCCGTCGTGGCCGCTCGGCTGCTGTCGACCCGCTAGCCTGCGAGACCCGACCCCGACCCGAGCCCGGCCCGCCCACGCGCGGAGCCGGGCCGGTCCGCGTCGACCTGGCCGCGGACCGTGCGCAGGGGCGCTCGCCGGCATACCGACCCGCGTGCTCAAATATGCCCATCTACCGGACACTCTGTACCTGAACCGTTACCGTACGTACAGAATGTCCATTTTGTTCGTGCTCAACCTGTGAGGCGCACATGCTCCTGTCTCGGCTCAGTCCGGTGGTGCTCGCCGGCGTGCTGCTGACCAACGGCTGCACCGCGCTGGCCCTCGACTCCAGCGCCCGACCCGATGCCCGCACGGTCATGCCCGGCGAACCGACCACCGTCGTGGCCGCCGCCGCAGGCGCCGAGCTGGCGTTGCAGACCAGCCGCTCGCTGTTCCGCTCCGCCCCCGCCGTCGTCCTCGTCGCCGAGCAGGACACCGCCAGCATGGCGCAGGCGAGCGCGGCGGCGGTCAAACTCGGCGTACCCGTGCTGCTCACCGCCGCCGGAGACGGGGCGTCGGCCGCCCTGCGCACCGAACTGGACCGGCTCGCGCCCGAGACCCTGCTCCCCGTCGGCGCGGCGGCGAGCAGCTGGGCGCGCGAGCACGCGGTCAAGGACGAGTCGGTGGAGCCGCTGAACGAGGCGAAGCTCCCCAGGGTCCCGGGCGCGGCCAAACTCGACCAGCTGGTCGTGCTGACCCTGAACCAGGCCGACGCGGCGGCGGCGACCGCCACCGCGAAGGCGAGCGGCGCCCGCGTCCTCGAACTGAAGGAGGCCGACCCGCGCGCCGACGACGACGCGATCAAGGCGCTGACGGGCCAGGTACCCGCGCACGTGCTCGCGCTGGGCAGCGCCTTCGGCTCGGCCGAGCGGGTCCGCTACCAGGTCGAGACGGCCGCCACCGGCACCCTGCTGCCCGGCGGCCGCCAGGTGCTGTTCCCGCACCGCCGCCTGGTCGCGCTGTACGGCCACCCCGGCGACGCGGGCCTCGGCTCGCTCGGCGAGCAGGGGGTCGACAAGGCCGTCGAACGCGCGAAGAAGGTCGCCGCCAGTTACCGCGCCGTCGACGACGGCGACACGGTCGTGCCCGCCTTCGAGATCATCGCGACGGTGGCCTCGGCCGATCCGGGACCCGACGGCGACTACTCCAACGAGTCCACGGTCGACCAGCTGCGCCCCTGGGTCGACGCAGCCGGCGCCGCGGGCATCTACGTCGTGCTCGACCTGCAGCCCGGCCGCACCGACTTCCTCACCCAGGCCAAGCTGTACGAGGAGCTGCTGCGGCAGCCGCACGTCGGGCTGGCGCTCGACCCGGAGTGGCGGCTGTCGGCCCACCAGGTCCACATGGTGCAGATCGGCTCGGTCGCCGCGAACGAGATCAACGAGACGGCCGCCTGGCTGGCCGATCTGACCCGGGCGAACCACCTGCCGCAGAAGGTGCTGATGCTGCACCAGTTCCTGACCGAGATGATCAGCAGCCGCGACGACCTCGACACCAGCCGCGACGAGCTGAGCTTCGTCATCCACGCCGACGGCTTCGGCACGGCGGGCGAGAAGATGGCGACCTGGCAGCGGGTACGCGACGAGGCTCCGTCGCGCGTCTGGTGGGGCTGGAAGAACTTCTACGACGAGGACAAGCCGACCTTCTCGCCCCGGCAGACCGTCGAGGTCGACCCGTCACCGGTGTTCGTGTCGTACCAGTAGGCAGTGCTGTCCGCCGCCGCAGGCCCCGCGCCTGCGGCGGCTTTCGCGTTCCGCACCCTCAGCGGGACCGGCGCGACGCCGGGGCCGAAGGCGGGGGCACGACCGGACCGATGTCGCCGTCGGGGGCCTCGTCCAGGTCCACGACGACCGGGGCGTGGTCGCTGGGGCCGGTGCCCTTGCGCGCCTGCCGGTCCACCCAGGCCGCCCGCACCCGCGCCGCCACCGGCGTCGAGGCCAGCATCAGGTCGATGCGCATGCCGAGGTCCTGGTGGAACATCCCGGCCCGGTAGTCCCAGTACGTGAAGACCCGCTGGTCCGGCCAGTGGTCGCGGACCACGTCGTGCAGCCCGGCCGCCTGCAGGTCGGCCAGTGCCGCCCGCTCCGGGGCCGTCACGTGGGTGCTGCCGACGAACGCGGCCGGATCGAACACGTCCGCGTCGGCCGGAGCGATGTTCACGTCCCCGCACACCATCACCGCCGCCGGCCCTGCCGCGACGACCGCGCGCAGCGCCGCCAGCCAGGTCAGCTTGTAGCGGTAGTGGTCGGAGTCGGGCTCGCGGCCGTTCGGGACGTACACCGAGTGCACCCGCACTCCCCCGCAGGTCGCCGCCACCGCCCGCGCCTCGGGGTGCGGGAACCCCGGGCCGTCGGGCAGCCCGGTCACGACGTCGTCGAGGCCCACCCGGGACAGGATCGCCACCCCGTTCCACCGGCTCTCCCCGTGCGCGGCGAACGCGTAGCCGCGGGCGGCGAGCTCGTCGCCGAGCAGGTCGGCGAAGGCGCCGTCGGCGAGCTTGGTCTCCTGCAGGCAGACCACGTCGGGCTTGCGCTGGTCCAGCCAGGGCAGCAGGCGCGGCAGCCGCTGCTTGACCGAGTTCACGTTCCACGTCGTCACCCGCATGCTGGCCACCGTATCCCGCCGAAGATCCGCTGTCGCTAAGCAAGGCCGCTGACGGCGGCGGTGAAGCGGGCGGCGACCTCGGCGACGGCGGCGCGCAGCTGCGGTCCGTCCTCGACCCGGAACGGGAACGGCACGGTGGCCAGCCACTCCTGCGCGTACATCTCAGGATTGTTCGTGCTGCCGATCAGGACGCAGCCGGTCGCGGTCGGTTCCAGGCGCCCCATCGGCGGCCGGATCCACGGCGCCACCTCCGCCAGGGGCGCGTCGAACGCCACCCGGGTCGGGTACGGCCAGCCGATGCCGAGCTTCTCCTCCACGGTCGCCACCGGGTCCAGGTCCTCGGGCGGCACGAAGTCGTGCCCGGTCTGCCGGACGGCCCGGACCCGGTCGACCCGGTACGTGCGGACGGCGTCGGACCGGTGCGAGTGGCACAGCAGGTACCAGCGGCCGTGCCGCACCACCACCGCCCACGGGTCGACCTCGGACTCCGATTCCCGGCCGGCCTGGCTGCGGTAGGTGATACGCACCCGGCGCCGGGCCGCGCCGGCGGCGACCAGGGCGCTGGTGACGGCGGCGTCGGGCTGGGCCGAGCCCCGGTCCGGCGCGGCGGCGGCGTGCTCGCGCAGCACGGCGGCCTGCCGCCCGACGCCCTCGGGCAGCGCCTGGATGACCTTGGCCAGCGCGGTGCCGACGAGGTCGTCGGCACCGGTGGCGGTGGGCTGCCCGTTGAGGACCGCCATCACCAGACCGAGGGCTTCGGCCTGCGAGAACACGATCGGCGGCAGCCGCGTCCCGCGGCGGATCCGGTAGCCGCCGTGCGGTCCGCGGGCCGACTCCACGGGCACCCCGGCCTCGCGCAGGATGCCGACGTAGCGGCGGGCGGCGCGTTCGGTGACCCCGAGCCGCTCGCCGAGTTCCTGGGCCGTGGTGCCGGCGCGGGTCTGCAGGATCTCCATCGCGCGCAGCGCGCGGGCGGTGGGGCTCGGTTCGCTCGACACGCCGAGAAGATTAGGCAGCGTCGGCGCATACCGGAAGCAGATCGTCCGGAATTGGTTCTAGCGTGATCGGCGTGCCTGAGTTTTACGAGCAGGACCTGGCCGGATCGCGCTTCGAACGCGTGAGCCTGCGCGGGTCGTCCTTCGAGAAGGTGTACCTGCAGGGCTCGTCCCTGCGCTCGGTCGACCTGAGCGGGTTGCGGGTCCGCGACGCGGCCCTGTACGGGGTCCGGATGCGCGGAGTCGAGCTGCACGACGTCGACATCTACGGCGAGCTGCGCAACGTGGTGATCAACGGGGTCGACATCGGGCCGCTGGTCGAGGCCGAGCTGGACCGGCGGATGCCGGAGCGGGCGCTGATGCGCCCGGACGACGCCGACGGCTTCCGGCGCGCCTGGCCGGTGCTGGAGCGGCTGTGGGACGGCACCGTGGCGCGGGCCCGGACCTTCCCCGAGGAGCTGCTGCACCAGCCGGTGGGCGACGAGTGGTCGTTCATGCATACGCTGCGGCATCTGAACTTCGCCACCGCGGCCTGGGTCGACCGGATGCTGCTGGGCACCCTGTCGCCCTGGCATCCGCTGGACCTGCCCAACGACGAGGCGCCCGGCTGGGACGGCGTCCCGTGGGACCGCACCGCGCGGCCCACGCTGGACGAGGTGCTCGCGGTCCGCCGCGAACGCCAGGCCACGGTGCGGCGGGTGCTGGCGGCGCTGACCGACGAGCAGCTGGCGGGCACGGTGACGCGGACCGAGCCGGGTTACCCGCAGCACGAGGACTTCCCGGTCCGGGAGTGCCTGCGGATCGTGCTGAACGAGGAGTGGGAGCACCGGCTGTTCGCCGAGCGCGACCTGACCGTACTGGAGAAGGAGAACTGATCATGGATATCGTCCTCGTGGGTGGACTGTGGCTCGACGGGTCCGCGTGGGACCGGGTGGTGCCGGAGCTGGCCGCGCTCGGTCATCGGCCGGTGCCGGTGACGCTGCCGGGCCAGGGTGACGGCGCGGTCGGGGCGACGCTGGCAGACCAGGTGGCGGCGGTGCTGGCCGCCGTGGACGCGGCACCGGAGCCGCCGCTGGTGGTGGGGCACTCCGCGGCCTGCACGCTGGTGTGGCTGGCCGCCGACGCCCGGCCCGACCGGGTGGCCAAGGTGGCGTTCATCGGCGGCATGCCGTCCAGCGACGGCAGGCCGTACGCCGCCTACTTCGAGATCAAGGACGGGGTCATGCCGTTCCCGGGCTGGGGACCGTTCGAGGGCCCGGACTCGGCCGACCTCGACGGGCCGACTCGCGCCGCGATCGGCGCGGCCGCCGTGCCGGTGCCCGAGGGCGTGGCCAACGGCGTGGTGCGGTTGACCGACGAGCGGCGGTTCGACGTACCGGTGGTGTTGGTCTGCCCCGAGTTCTCGCCCGAGCAGGCCCGGGAGTGGATCGCCGCCGGTGAGGTGCCGGAGCTGACCCCGGCCAAGCACGTCGAGTTCGTCGACATCGACTCGGGCCACTGGCCCATGTTCAGCGCCCCCGCCGAGCTGGCCCGGCTGCTGGCCGAGGCGGCCGACGGGAGCTGAACTCCGCCGCGCGACCGCCGCGCTGCGGCGGGCGGTCGCGCGGTGTGGTCAGGGCAGGATGGCGTCGACGTAGCCGCCGTCGACCCGCAGCGCACCTCCGGTGGTGGCCGACGCCTGCTCCGAGCTGAGGTACACCACCATGTCGCCGATCTCGCGCGGTTCGATGAGCCGCTGGAGCAGCGAGTGCGGCCGGTGCTCGCGCATGAACCGGCGCTGTGCCTCGTCCCAGGGCAGCTCGTCCCCCACCAGCTCGGCGACGAAGGTCTCCACCCCGGCCGTGTGCGTCGGCCCGGCGATGACGGAGTTCACGGTGACGCCCGTGCCCGCGGCGGCCTTGGCGAAGCCGCGCGTGACGGCCAGCAGCGCCGTCTTCGTCATCCCGTAGTGGATCATCTCGACCGGTGTCGCCACGGCGGAGTCGCTGGCGATGGCGGTGATCCTGCCCCAGCGGCGCGCCATCATCCCGGGCAGGTACGTGCGGATCAGCCGCACCGCGGACAGGACGTTGACCTCGAAGAAGCGGCTCCACTCGGCGTCGCTGATCTCCAGCGCGGGCCGGACGCCGAAGATGCCGAGGTTGTTGCACAGGATGTCGACGTCCGGGACGGCGGCGGCCATGGCCGCCGCACCCTCGGCGGTGGCCAGATCGGCCGGCACCGCCCTTACCGTCGCGGCGGGCAGCTCCTCGCGCAGGTGCGCGGCCGCGGCCTCGGTCGACTCCGCGGTCCGCCCGTTGACGACGACGGCGGCTCCGGCGCGGGCCAGCTCGGCGGCGATGGCGAACCCGATGCCCTGGGTCGAGCCGGACACCAGGGCGGTTCGTCCGGAAAGGTCTATCTTCACCTGCCCATCATGGCAGGAGAGGCCGCGTTCACCAGGCGGATCACGTGCTGGTGACGAATGCGGGCCCGTCTCGGCGGAGACGGGCCCAGGGCGGACGGCGCCGACCGGTCAGCGTGCCTCGGCGCTCGCCGCGACGGCCGCGCGCGATGCGGGCTCGGCTTCGGGTACGGGTACGGCATCGGCGTCGGCGTCGGCGTCGCGGCGCAGCCGCCGGGCGGCGGCGGAGGCCAGTGGCAGCGACACCGCGACCGCGGCCAGCGCGACGATGTTGACCAGCCAGATCGCCGAGCGGACCCCCAGCTGGTCGCCCAGGGCGCCGCCCGCCAGCGCGCCGATGATGCCCGCCGCGGCGACGAAGACCTGCAGCGTGGCCATCGTGCTGCCGAGCCGGTTGTCGGGCGCGTCCTCGACCAGCACCGGGGTCAGCGCGACGTTGGCGATGGAGCCGAACAGCACCGGCAGGCCGATGCCCAGCCCCGCGAACGCGGCGGCCACCGCCAGCGGGCCGTCGGCCAGCGGCAGCAGCAGCCCGGCGGCCAGGCTCGCCGTGAACCCGACCAGCGTGATCTGCCGGGGGTCGCGGCCGGGGCGCACGACCCGGCCGGCCAGCGCCGAGCCGGCCAGTCCCATCAGGCCGGACAGGGCGAAGATCGCACCGTACGCCTCGGTGGGGATGTGCGCCTCGCGGAGCAGGAACGGCGCGGTCAGGGCGGTGACGGCGGCACCGGCGACCACCGGGGCGATGATGAAGACCAGCAGCGCCCGGTGGAAGGCGTGGCCGAGGAAGAACCGGGTGCCCGCCGCCATGCTGCGCAGCAGGCTCTCCCGCTGGTCGGACGGGGTGAGCGGGATCGGGCGGACCGGGCTCATGCTCAGCAGCGCGGCCGCGCTCAGCAGGTAGCTGACCGCGTCGATGCCCAGCGCGGTGGCGCCGCCGAACGCGACGATCGCCGGTCCGGCCAGCAGCCGCCCGATCAGGCCCGCGCCGTACTGGCCGGCCTGCAGCCGGGCCCGGACCGGGCCGATCGCGGCGGTGTCGACGAGCTGGCGCAGGTGGATGAAGTAGACGACGCTCGACAGGATCGACACGCAGCCCTGGACCAGGCTCAGCGCGATCAGGGTGGCGACCGAGGCGACCTGGTTGGCGACGCTGAGCGCGACCAGCGCGACCGCGACGGCGCTGAACGTGTCCAGCGCGATCAGCAGGCGGCGCGGCGCGGCGACCCGGTCGGCCAGCGCCCCGGCGGGCAGGCCCAGCACCAGCGTCGGCAGGATCGACGCCGCGCTGATCAGGCCGACCTGCCCCGGCGTCGCGCCCAGGTAGACGACGGCGACGACCGGCATCGCGATGGCGGTGAAGACCGAGCCGAAGGCCGTCGTGGTCTGCGCCCACCAGTAGCGGTTGATGTCACGCGAGCTGCTCGCGGTCGGGGACTGCCCGCTCATCCCAGCACCGCCAGGGCGCGCTCGGGCCGGGCGGAGCTGTCCGCGGCGAGCGGCTCCACCGCGAACAGGCCGTCCGGTTTCGGGTCCAGGACCTGGCTCAGTCCGAGGAGGACCCCGGCCGAGCCGCTCCACAGCTCGGCACTGATCCTCAGTTGCGGGTCTCCCATGAAGCGCACCCCTGTCTCATGCGGTATGGCGTACTTGAAAAGCCTTCGCGCGGCCCGGACCGCGGCGTCGCCGGACTCCGGGTCGCCGGTCAGGCGGGCATGGTCGGCCAGCGCGAACGCCAGCCCGGCCGCCCCCCGGTACAGGCCCGGCAGCACCGTGTACGGCAGCCGGGCCGTCTCCAGCAGCCTGGGCTGCGCCGCGGCCAGCCGCTCGTCGGCGAGCACGGCCAGGCAGCGGGTGGCGGCGTACAGCATCCCGGCCGAGCCGCAGTACAGGTACGGCATGGCGCGCCGGTCGGTCCGCGAGACGGGGAACAGCAGCCCGGCGGCGGCGTCGGGGTCGCTGGCCCGGTCCAGTTCGGCGTGCAGCAGCCGCACCGCGCGGCGCGCCAGGCCCGGATCCGAGGTGGCCGTGCCCACCTGGAGCAGCGCGAGGGCGATGCCGCAGCGGCCGTGCAGCAGCCCGGTCGGATCGTCGGGCCCCAGCAGCGCGTCGAGCCGCTCCGGCGACGCCAGTCCGGCGGCGAGTTCGGCAGCCCGGCGCAGGTGCCGGTCGTCGGCGGTGTACCGGTGCAGGGCCAGGTGGGCCAGGGCCACTCCGGCGGCTCCCCCGGCCAGGGTGGCGCACTCGGCGGTCAGCGGGTGCCGGTCGGCGGTGCCGAGCAGCGCCGCGGCCTCGTCCGGCAGGCCGCAGTCGGCCAGCACCCGGGCCACGCCGGCCGCGCCGGTGTGCAGGCCGGGTGCGAGTCCCGGAGCCGCGGCCAGCGCGTCGGCGCGGAACCGGTCCAGCAGGGTCTCCGGCAGCGCGACCCCGGCCTGGCGCAGCGCGTGCACGACCCCGGCGGTGCCGTAGGCGACGCAGACCGTGTTGCTCTGGAAGCCCTCGGGCACCGTGGGGAAGATCCGTCGCGGGTTGCCCAGGTCGCCCATGGTGAGGATCGCGTCGGCGGTCCGGTCGCGCAGGTCGGCCAGGTGGCGCAGCGGGACCTGCGCCACCTGGCCGGGTCCGGGCAGCCGGGGCGCCGGGTTCGCGGGGTGGTACCGCACCGCCCGCGACCACAGCGACGGCGGGATCGGGGCGAGCTCGGTCAGCTCGTGGTGCAGGTGCGTGAGCGCGTCCGGGTTGAGCTGCACGACCTGGTGCAGCGGCGCCACCAGCAGCTGCGCCAGACCGGCCAGGCCGTACCCGTCGAAGACGGTCAGGTCGTCGCCGATGAGCCGGTCCGGCGGGGTGTAGCCCGGGGTCCCGGCCTTGCGGAAGGGGTCGCCGAGGCGGTGCGCCTCGCCGAAGTCGACCAGCCGGACCGAGTCGTCCGCGCCGATCAGGATGTTGCCGGGGCTGACGTCGACGAAGAGGTACCCGGCCGCGTGCAGCCGGTCGAACGCCTGCTCGATCCGGCCGAGGATCACCTCGCACCGCCGGTAGTAGGCGGCGAAGTCGGCGGCGGTGCTCCCGGCGACCAGCACCGGGTGGTTGACGACGAGCCAGCTCGACAGCGCGACGCCCGCGACCCGCTCCACGACCAGGAACTCGTGCTCCCATTTGCGCAGGTGGGCGATCGGTTCGGGGGCCAGCCCCGGCGCGGCGGCGTGCAGGGCGGTGAGCACCTGCCACTCCTCGCGCAGCTGCTCGGGCGCGGCGGTGCCGTCCTCGCGCAGGCCGATGTGGGCGCGGCCCTCCTTGATGAACACCGGGCGGCCGGTCACCGAGTCGTGCCCGAGGTAGGTGCCGCCGGCGCAGCTGAAGCGCACCGCCGACTCGACGGCGTACGGGCCGATCATGCGGTGGGCCCGGCCGGCGGCGGTCGGGGCGGACGCGACGCCGGCCGGGCGGAACGGGTCGGCCATGCCGTCGGGCAGCTGGAACGAGACGCCGCGCCGGTCCGGGACCGGTCGGCCGCCGCCGTCTCGCACCATCGCCTCGCGGGTGCCGTCGGGCCGCAGCCGCAGCAGCGGCGTGAAGGCGCCGTACCGGTAGTGCACCGTGCGGGAGTCGCCGAAGCGCCGGTCGCTGAGGATGTACGGGCCCGCCTCGTCGGCGAGGTCGTCGCTCAGCCGCCGCATGAGCCGCTCGGCCGCCTCGACGCTCGCGGGGTAGGCCGCGATGAACTTGCCGCCCTGCGGTCGCGGCGCGTACTTGTGATGGGTCCACCAGTGGAACAGCCGGGCCGACAGGTGCTTGAAGGCGACGCCGTGCGCGAAGCACGCCGCGGCGACGACGTCGAGCACGTGTTCGAGCCGGTCGGGCCGGGCCGACACGTGCACCTTCCAGCCCGCATCGACCTCGCCGCGCGGGCCCGGCGGGATCCACATGCGCCAGATCCCCGCCTCGACTCCGCGCCAGCCGCCGGGGACGCCGCCGGGCGTGAGCACTCCTCCGTCGACGACCGCGGTCTCCAGCGGAGCGAAGAACTCCCGGCTGGCCACTGTGTAATCGAGGTTCATCCTGTCTCTCCCAACGCGGGGCCGCTGTCTGCCGGCGAGGTAGCGCCGCTGGGCCCGGTCGCACGAGGCGGACCGGGCCCAGCTGTGCGGTGGTCCTAGACCTGGTCGAGCGAGCAGTACTGGATGCTGAGCGTGCTGATGTGGCCCTGGACCTCGTCGTCGCCCTCGGCACCGGGGGTCTCCTGCAGCGCCGCGACCTCTTCGGGGTTCTCGCCGGGGGTCAGCTCGATGTTCGTCATCGCCTTCTCCTCATCTGCGTTCGGCAGTGCGTCTGCCGGGCAGTGCAGAAGCTAGGCAGCCCCGATCCGGAGACGGTTGGACGCGGGTATGGCCCCGGTATACGCCCAGGTGGACGCCGTGGACGGCGGCGGCCGGGCAGGCATCGGCAGCGGGCTGAGCTGCGGACATACCCGGATCGAACCGTTCTTTGCGCGGCGACCAACCCGGCACCGCCAGTCTCGGGCAGGGCCTGGGAGGACCTGCCCCGGAATGGACTTGGTGATGGACGACGTGCGAGCGGCGGAGCGGCCACGGCTCACGTGGCGGCTCTACGGCCGCAGCTGGGACGAGGTCGCGCTGGCGGCCGACGGGGAGCCGGTGACCGCGGACTGGGCCTGGGGCGGCGCCACCGGCAGCAAGGTGCGGGTGTGTGTCGTGGACTCCGGCGTGGAGGCCGGCCATCCGCTGCTGGGCCAGATCGCGGGCGCGTACGGCGTGGTGTCGCGCGACGGCGGGCTGTCCGTCGAGGAGACCGACGCCGGGGACGCCTGCGGGCACGGCACGGCCTGCGCGGGCATCATCCGCCGCACCGCGCCGGACTGCGAGATCTACAGCGTGCGGGTGCTGGGCGAGCGGGCTACGGGCACCGGCGCGATGATGCTGGCCGGCCTGCGCTGGGCCATCGCGCAGAACTTCGACGTGATCAACCTGAGCCTGTCCACGACCCGGGTCCGGTTCACCGACGAGCTGCGCGCCCTGGCCGACGAGGCGTACTTCCGCCGGACCGTGATCGTGGCCTCGGCGCACAACACGCCGGTGGAGAGCTACCCGTGGCGGTTCTCGTCGGTGGTCTCGGTGGGCAGCCACCACGACGAGGAGCAGCCGGAGTCGTTCCTGTACAACCCGGACCCGCCGGTGGAGTTCTTCGCCCTCGGGCAGAACGTGCTGCTGCCGTGGCTGAACGGCGGCACCATCCGGGCCTCGGGCAACAGCTTCGCCACCCCGTACATGGCCGGGGTGTGCGCCCGGATCCTGTCCAAGCATCCGCGGATGACGACGTTCCAGCTCAAGAACGCGCTCTACCTGTCAGCGGCAAACGTGAACGTAGGTATCGGAGGTCCCTCGTGATGGCAGCACCCGGTGGGCTCGCGGTCGACTCCCTGTCGCGCGAACTCCTGCAGTCGGTGGTCGACGTGGCCCGGGCCATCTTCGGCGCCCAGGCCAGCTCGGTGTTCCTGCTGGACGTCGAGGCGTACGAACTGGTCTTCCACGCCGTGTCCGGGCAGGGCCAGCGGACCCTGCTGGGGCAGCGGTTCCCGGCCGGCAGCGGCATCGCCGGGTGGGTCGTGGCGACCGGTGAGCCGATGCTCGTCGACGACCTCACCCACAGCGCCGCGTTCGACCGCGCCCTGGCCGAGTCGACCGGGTACGTCCCGCAGTCGCTGCTGGCCGCGCCGCTGATCCAGGGCGACCGGGTGTTCGGCGTGCTGGAGGTCCTCGACCCGTCGCCGCGCTCGCGGTCCAACCTGGAGTCGGTGGACCTGCTGGCGCTGTTCGCCCGGCAGGCCGCGGCGGCGCTGCGGATCGTCATCGAGCGCCACCAGCTCGACGGCGTCCGCACCTCCGGCGGCCTGGACCCCGACGACCGGGCCAGCGCCCGGCAGCTGATGTACAGCCTGCAGCGGCTGCTCGACACGTCGGTCTGAGGGGGTCGGCCGTATGCGCACCTTCCGGTTCGCCCACACGTCGCTGGGCGCGACGGCCTCGTCGCGCTCGATCGCGACTCCCCGCACGATCGAGCGCGACTGGGTCTGGGGCGACGCCACCGGGCGCGGGGTCCGGGTGTGCGTCATCGACAGCGGCATCGCCGCCGACCATCCGCTGGTCGGCGGCGGCGTGACGGCGTACGTCGCGGAGGAGGCCGACGGGGCCTGGGTGGTACGGCCCGACGACGCCGGTGACGTGGCCGGGCACGGCACGGCCTGCGCCGGGGTGATCAGGTCGCTGGCGCCCGAGTGCGAGCTGGTCAGCGTACGGGTGCTGGCGGGCAACCTGCGGGGCAACGGCGACGCGCTGATCACCGCGCTGGAATGGGCGGTGGCGCAGCGGTTCCCGCTGATCAACGTGAGCCTGTCCTCGCGCAAGGAGGGCCTCAAGGAGCGCCTGCACGACCTGGCCGACACCGCGTTCTTCGCCGGGGTCTCGCTGGTGTCCTCGGCGCACAACAGCCCGGTGGTCAGCTACCCGTGGCGGTTCCCGTCGGTGATCTCGGTCGGCTCGCACAGCCGCACCGACCCGGAGTACTTCGAGCTCAACCCGGACCCGCCGGTGGACTTCTTCGCCTGCGGCATCAACGTGAGCGTGGCCTGGCCCGGCGGGTCGGCCAAGGTGGTCTCCGGCAACAGCTTCGCCACCCCGCACATCACCGGCCTGTGCGCGCGCGTCCTGCAGCGCCATCCGGAGTTCCGCACGCCCCAACTGCGGCACGTGCTGGCCGCGGTCGCCGACAACCTGGTCAGGAGCGCACAGTGACCGTCATCACCCACGACGAGATCCTCCGGTCGACCGTACGGCTGGCCCGGCTGTCCTTCAACGCCGCGGCCGCGTCGGTGTTCCTGTACGACCACGAGCGCGACGCGCTGGTCTTCGAGGCCTCCTCCGGCCAGGGCGAGGACATGCTGATCGGGATGGCGATCCCGTCGGACCGGGGCATCGCCGGCTGGGTCGCCAACACCGGCGAACCGCTGGTCATCCGGGGCGTACGCGACGACGAGCGGTTCGACCGCGCGTTCGCCGCCGAGACCGGCCTCGTCCCCGACACGATCATGGCCGCGCCGATCGAGCACAACGGCGACGTGCTCGGCGTGCTGGAGGTGCTCGACCCGGCCCTGGACGCCTTCGGCGACCTGGTCGCGATCGACCTGCTGACCGAGCTGGCCAACCAGAGCTGCGCGGCGCTGTGCCTGCTGCTGGCCGACCGCCGGGCCCGGGCCCGGCAGGCCGACGCGACCGGGGCGATGGCCGCCCTGGGTTCGCTGCTCGAAGGCGCCGACGCCCGGCGCGAGGTCGCGGTCAACGAGCTGATCACCGCGCTGGCGAAGCTGGTGCGGTAGCCATGCACCTGGCGGATGTGATCAGGCTGCGGACCGTGCCGCAGGCCGGGCTGCTGATGGCGCTGACCCAGCGGTGTCCCCTGTCGTGCGCGCACTGCTCCACCGACTCCTCCCCCACCGCCCCGCAGCACAGCGCCGACCCGCTGCGCCGCCTGGTGTCGACGTTCACCGCCGCGGCCCACCCGGAACTGATCTTCATGTCCGGCGGCGAGCCGCTGCTGCGGCCGGACCTGGTGGCTGAGCTGGCCACCGCGGCCCGCGCCGCCGGGACCCGGTCGGCGCTGCTGTCCGGGATGTTCTTCGCCCGCCGGTCGATGCCCGCGGCCATCCGGCGGGCGGTGTCCACCCTGGACCACTTCTCCGCCAGCCTCGACGTGTTCCACGAGCGGGAGGTCGCCCGGTCCGACGCGCTGCGGGCGCTGGCCGCGGTGCTGGACCTGGTGCCCGCGGTGAGCCTGCACGTCACCAGCTCCGACGAGGAGTACCTGGCCGAGGTCCTGGCCCAGGTGCGGCGGCGGTTCGGCGACCGGGTCCCGGTGCTGGTCGCCCGGGTGCGGCCGACCGGGCGGGCCACCTCGTTCGTCGCCGACCCGACCGAGGTGGTCGACCCGGGCCCGTGCGAGTTCGCCAACTGGCCCCTGGTCGACTACGACGGCACCGTCTACGCGTGCAGCAGGCAGAGCCTGGTCCGGCGGCACCGGCCGGGGCACCTCGTGCTCGGGCACGCGGCCCGCGACTCCTGGGCCGCGCTCAGCGCGGCGGCCCAGGCCCAGCCGGTGCTGCGGTCGGTCCGGGCGCTGGGCGCGCTGGAGACCGCCCGGCGCTCGGGTGCGCCGGCGTGTGACGGGGTCTGCCAGACCTGCGTCGCCCTGCCCGCCGACGCCGCCGTTCCGGAGCGGGTGGCGGACCTGTCCCGGCAGCTGGTCGGCGGGCTGCGGCCGCAGCAGCTGGCCCGCCGCTGGGGTGCCGGGGAGCACTCCGGCCTGGTCGAGCTGGGCTGGGTGCGATGAGCGGGCTGACCATGGCCGAGGCGGAGCGGCTGCGCCGCGTACCGGGGGCGAGCCTGGCGTTCTTCCTCACCGACCGGTGCCCGGTCGGGTGCGGGCACTGCTCCGTGTCAGCCCGGGTCGACGGCCCGACCATCCGCGACTGGGAGCTGTTCGGCGAGGTCGTGGCCGGGGTGGCGGGCCTGCCGGAACTGCGGGTGGTGGCGGTGACCGGGGGTGATCCGTTCGTGGAGCGGCGCGGGCTCATCCACGCGGTCGGCGCCTTCGCCGCCGCGGGCAAGGCGGTGGTGCTGTTCACCAGCGGATACTGGGCCCGCCCGCCTGTTCCGGGGTGGATCCGGCAGGTGCTGGAGCTGACCTCGACGGTGTACCTGAGCACCGACTCGTACCACGCCGCCGCTGCGGCGGGGGTCGGGCCGCAGCGGCTGCGGGCCGCCGCCGAGACGGTGCTGGACGCGGGCTGCCACCTGGTGCTCCAGGTGCTCGACGAGCCCGGTGCGATCGAGGCGGCGCGGGAGCTGTGCCCCACCGCCGACCTCAGCGTGATCGCCCCGCTGCCGGCGGGGCGCGGGTCCGGCCTGTTCGCACCCGCCCCGGCGCGGCCGCTGCGCGACTTCGGCCGCTGCGGCCTGCTCAACTCGCCGACGGTCCGCTACGACGGCCGGGTCAGCGCCTGCTGCAACGAGGCGGTCATCACCGGTGCGGGCCCGGCCGGGCTGCGGCGGCAGGTCCGCACGGCCGCCGACCTGGCGCCGGCGCTGGCCGGGTTCCGGGCCGACCCGGCGCTGACGCTGGTCGGCCGCCACGGCCCGGCCGCGCTGAGCCTCCTCGTCGACGGGCCGGTGCGCACGATCTGCCAGGCCTGCTGGGCCGGGGTCGACCGGGTCGCCACCGACCCGGCCGCGCTGGCCGCGGCGACCGTCCTGGCCGGAGTCGGCGCGCCGGACGGTGCGCGGTGATGCTCCGGGAGACGGTGGCGCTGGCCACGCCGATGCTGCGGCAGGCGGCCGGGCGGCTGTGGGGCCCGCGCCTGGACGCCGACGGCTACCGCGCCTGGCTGCACGTGTGCCACGACCTGGTTCGGGCGACGGCCCCGCTGCTGACCGAGGCACTGGCCGAGTCGGTACGCCGGGACGACGGCCTGCTCGTGGACTACTTCACCGAGCAGCTGGCCGAGGAGTTCGGCCACGACCGCTGGGTGGAGCAGGACCTCGCCGCGGCCGGAGTCGACCCGCGCTCGCTGGCCGACCGGGTGCCCGCGCCGTCCGCCGCCCGCCTCGCCGGAACCCAGTACTACTGGATCCGCCACGCCCACCCGGTGGCGCTGCTGGGCCACATCGCGGTGCTGGAGTGGCTGCCGCCGCGCGCCGACCTGGCCGGTGACCTGGCGGCGCGGACCGGCCTGCCCGCCGCCGCGTTCGGCACCCTGGCCCGGCACGCCGAGCTGGACCTCTCGCACGGCCGCCGCCTCGACGAGCTGCTGGCGGCGCTGCCGGCCGCCGGGCGGCACCGCCGACTGCTCGCGATAAGTGCCCTGACCACGGCCTACGGCCTCGTGGAACTGATGACCGACCTGGTCGCGCGCACCCCCGCGACGCGACCGTGAGAAGGAGGACGACGCCATGAGCCAATCCCGCCTGGACCGGCTGGGGTTCGACACGCAGTACGCCAGCGACGAGCAGCTCGCCGTGGTCGACTCGCTCAGCGACGCGGAGATCGAGCTGCTGGTGAAGATCAAGCGCAAACTGGACGACGCGGCCGGGGACGTCGAGGGCCACAGCCTCGACGCCGGTGGAGTGGTCTGGTGACCAGCACCTGCGGTCAGTGCCTGACCGCCAACCCCGCCGCGGCCCGGTTCTGCATGGGCTGCGGCGGGGGCCTGGCGCAGGCTGCCGCCAAGGCGCCGGGGCTGCGCTTCGTCACGGTCGCGTTCTGCGACATCGCCGGGTCGACCCAGCTGGCGCTGCGGTTCGATCCGCAGGTGTGGCACGGCATCCTGGAGACGTACTTCACCGGGGTCGGCGGGGCGCTGGTGGCGGCGGGCGGGCGGCTGGAGAAGTTCATCGGCGACGCGGTGGTCGGCGTGTTCGGCGCCGACGCGGCCGGGGAGGACGACGCCGTACACGCCGTCCAGGGCGCCCTCGACGCGCTGGCGCAGCTGGAGCTGCGCAACCAGGACACCATCGGCCGGCACGGGATCCGGCTGTCGATCCGGTTCGGCATCGCCTCGGGCCGGGTGGTGCTGGCCGACCGGGACTCCTCGTTCGCGATCGGGTCGGTGATGAACCGGGCGGCCCGGCTCCAGTCGGCCGCGCCCGCCGACGGCACCGTGGTCGACGTGCGGACCTGGCTGCTGGTACGCGACCGGCTCGCCTGCCTGCCGGTGCCGCCGGTGCCCGCCAAGGGCTTCGACAAACCCCTGCAGGCGTGGTCGGTGACCCGCGACGGCACGCCCGGTTCGGCGGAGCCGGTCTTCGTCAACCAGACCGACGTCCTGTCCCGGCTCACCACCGCCCTCGACCGCGCCGCCGCGCAGCCGACGACCAGCACCATCCCGCTGGTCGGCGAGCTGGGCAGCGGCAAGACCAGGATCCTGCGGCGGCTCGCGGCACACGCGGCCGACCGCGGTATGCGTACGGTCTCCGTGGCCTGCCGGGGCAACGACGAGGGCCTGTGGCGCCTCCAGCAGCTCGACCGGGAGCTCGGCGGGCGGAGCCAGGGCGGCGGGACCCCGTCGACGGCCGAACTGCAGTGGCGCGTGCGGGCGCGGCTGCTCGACCTGTCCCGGCAGGGCCCGCTGGTGGTCCTGGTCGACGACTTCCACCGCTGCCCCGACGTGCTGCGGCCGCTGTTCGAGCCGGTGCCGGACCCGCCCGGTCCGATCGTGTTCGTGCTGGCCGACCGGGAGCCGCCGGTGGCGGCGGTCCCGGCGATCGCGGTGCCGCCGCTGTCCGCAGCCCACTCGCGGGACCTGCTCGCGGCCCTGGGCCGGGAGCTGCCGCCGTCGGCGGCCGGGCCGCACCCGCTGCTCGAACGCAGCCGGGGCAATCCGCTGCTGCTGGAGCAGCTGTCGGCGCTGGCCGCGGACGGCATCGACGACGACGTCGCCCCGTCGGCCGAGGCCGCGCTCGGTTCCCGGATCGAGCGGCTGGCCGAACCGACCCGGCAGGTGCTGGCCTGCCTCGGCGCCTGGGGCACCGAGCTGCGGCCCGGCGACCTCGACGCAGCCTGCGAGATCGACGAGTCCGGGCTGGCCGCCGCCCTGGGCGAGCTGCAGAGCCTGGGCCTGGCGGCCAACCGCACCGCCGCCGAGGTCGCGTACGCCCATCTCGGCCTGCGCGACCGGGCCCGGCTGCACGCCGCGATCGCCACCCGGCTGCGGGAGTACGCCCGGACCGAGCCCGCCCTGCTGGAGCTGGCCGCCTCGCACGCCGGCCGGGCGCAGCGGCACTGGCGCGAGTTCGATCCGGGCTCTGTTCAGGACGGGCAGGCCACCCGGCTGGCCGCCGAGTGCCTGGTCGCCGCGGCGCGCCAGGCCGTCGGGCGCTCCGAGGTGCGCGCGGCGGCCGAGTCGGCGGCCCGCGCACGTGAGCTGGGCGTGCCCGACGACGACCTGACGCTGGAGATCGCGGCGCTGGAGAGCTACGCCCTCGGCGCGAGCGGGCAGGTGCCGGAGGCGCTGGAGCGGATCGCCCGGGTACGGTCGCTGCCGGGCAATCCGTCGGCCCGCCTGCACCTGGCCATCAACCAGATCACCTTCGGCACCGGCGACCTGGACCAGGCCCGGGAACTGGCCGGGCAGACCGACGACCCGGGCGCACGGGCCCGGCTGGACACCCTGGAGGGCCAGCTGGCCGCCCGGCGCGGCGACTACCCCACGGCCGAGGCGTTCCTGCGCTCGGCCCACGACGGCATGCGCGCGTTCGGCGGCGGCCTGGGCCTCGCCGAGGTCTACGGCAACCTTTCGCTGTTCCTGATGTACGCCGACCAGCCGCCCGCCGAGGCCGCCGCCGCCTGCCTGGCGCTGCGGCAGGAGGTCGCCGACGCGCCGATCATGCATGCCGTGGTCGGCTGCGCCGCCGCCGTTCTGCTGCAGCGCGGCGGCGACACCCCGGCCGCCGCGGCGATGCTGGACCGGGCGCACGCGGTCTTCGGCGAGATGGGGCACGTGCAGGGGCAGGCCGGTGCGCACGAGTTCAGCAGCGTCGCGGCCGAGCTGCGTGGGGACCTGGCCGCCGCGACGGCGGCGATCCTGCGCGCCCGGGACGTCTACGCCGCGGCGGGTGCCGCCACCGCGGCGGCCCGCTGCGGGGTGCGCGCCTTCGTCCTCGACCCGGACCGGCCCGCCCCGGACCTGTCCGCCCTGGCCGCCGCCGACAGCTGGGACCTGCGGGTGCTGCTGCACCAGCTCGCCGCGCTGCGCGCCGCCGACCGGGCCGAGGCGCTGTCGCGCCTGGACCGGGCGCTGGCGGTGATCGCCGCCATCCGGGGCCGGGGGGCGACGCTGGTGCCGCTGGCCGGGTGCCTGCGCATCGCCGCGAGGCTGGGCGACCAGGCTCGGGTGGCCGAGATCGAGAACCGGATGGGGCGGGTGGCGGTCAGCTCCCGTTGACGTCGTCGACGGCGTACCACCAGGTTTCGCGGTCGTCGTCCAGCACGGCCAGCTCCTCGTCGGTGGGGCGGTAGCCGTCCGGCAGCTCCACCGACAGGGCGCCGCTGCGCAGGGCGATCTCGCGCAGCCGTACCGCCGCCGGGATCTCCCGCAGGTCCTCGGCCGACAGCGTCAGGCGCTCGACGAGCGTGTCGGGGCCCAGCCCGTGCCACATCGCGATCAGGTCGAGGTCGCCGTCGCGCTCGGCCGCGGCGGCCACCTCGGCCACCACGTCGATCAGCGGGGTGCGGGCGGGCTCGGCGGCGTCGCGGCCCCGCAGCCGACCGTCGGCGACCAGGCGCCGCCACAGCGCCGTGCCGGCCTCGCAGTACAGCCAGGGCGGGTCGACGTAGCCGTCCTCCAGCTCACCGCCGTAGCCCTCGAAGTCCTCGGCGTCCGCGTCGAACTCGCGCAGCGGCGTGAAGTCGGCCAGGCCGTCGAGGAACTCGCGGCGCTGCCCGTAGTCCGGGTGCGCCGAGACCGGAAGCCGGTACGTGTGGCCGCGCTTGAGCAGGATGTCCAGCACCCGGCCCTGGGTGTGCGAGCAGTCGTACCCGGCCTGGAACGCGTAGAGCGTGGTGAACCAGCTCCGCAGCCGGTCGTCGTCCTGCGCATGGTGCGCGTCCAGCACCAGGATCGAGTCGCAGACGAGGTCCTCGACGTCGTGCATGGACATGGCGGGCGTCCTCCCGGTCGGTGGCCGACGTGGGCCGCTGACGCATGCTATGCGCCCCACGCGGCGGCGGTACCCGGCGGGCCGCCCGCGCCGGCCAACTCGACGGCGTACCGGTGCAGCAGGTCGGGTAGGGCGAAGACCACCTCATGGGCACTGACCTCGCAGTCGGGCGCGCCGACGATCCCGGCTTCGATGAGCTGTTCGAGGGCGTGGCTGACGGACCGGTCGTCGCGGTCCAGCGCCCGCGCGGCCTGGCCGGGGGTGAACAAGGGCTGGGCCAGCCGCCCCAGCTGGACGAACTGCTGCCGCTGGGCGGCGGACAGGTCGCGCAGGGCGGCCTCCAGCCGCGGCCGCAGGGTCACCGACCCGACCTGGAGTTCGTCGAGCGTACGGTCGGCCTCGGTCAGCCGGTCGGCGAACTCGCGCAGCGGCAGGTGGCGCAGCGCGGCGAGCTTGCCACCGGCGAGCGCGATCGCGAGTGGCAGCAGCCCGGCGGCCCGGACGATCCGCTCCGCCGAGGCCCGGTCGGTCTCGATCCGGTCGACGCCGATGTGCCGGGCGAGCAGATCGTGGGCTTCGGCCGGGTGCAGCGGCTCCAGGAGCAGGCGGTGGGCCTGGGTCAGGCCGGACAGCCGGGCCCGGGAGGTCAGCAGCAGCGCCGACTCCCCCGCCTGCGGGATCAGCGGCCGGACCGCCTCCTCGTCGGCTACGTCGTCGACCACGACCAGCACGCGCCGCCGCGCGAGCCAGGACTGCCAGGCGCTGTGCAGCCGGGCCGTCGACTCGCCCTGGTACAGCACGCCCGCCTCGTGCAGCAGGTCGCGGAGCAGGTCGGCCGGTGGGCGGGGCGCGCCGTCGGCGGCGCGGGCGGCGACGAACAGCCGACCGTCCGGGTACGAGTCGGCGGCGTGGTGCGCGGCCCGGACCGCCAGTGCGGTCTTGCCGATGCCGACCGGTCCGGTGATGATCGCCAGCCGGTCGGTGCGGCCGCGCAGGATCCGCCCCACGGCGTCGAGCTCCTCGGCCCGGCCGCTGAATCCGGTGAGGTCGTGCGGCAGCGAGCACGGGCAGCCCGCCGCTATGGCGGTGGCCGGGGAGTCGGCTTCCAGCAGCAGGCTGTCCCGTAGCCGGGTCAGCGCGGCGCTGGGCGGCAGGCCGAACTCGCGGGCCAGCGCCTGGCGGTAGTCGTCGAAGACCGACAGCGCCTCGGCCTGGCGTCCGGTGTGCTGCAGGGCCGCCATCTGGATCATCCGGAGGCGTTCGCGGAAGGGGTCGGTCCGGATGACCGGCTCGATCTGGTCGAGGACGACGCTCGGGCTGGCGCGCAGGGCCGCCTCGGCCCACGTCTCGAACACGGTGACGTAGCGCCGGGACAGGCGCTGCGCCTCCGCCTCGATCACCGGCACCGCGCTCAGCCCTTCGAAGGCCGCGCCGCGCCACAGGTCCAGGGCCTGGCGCAGGCCGGCGGCGCCGCTGTGCGGTCCGTGCCCGTCGCCGAGGCTGGCGGCCGCGCGCGCGGCTTCCTCGAATGCCAGCGAGTCCAGTTCGGCCGGTGCGACGTCGATGACGTAGCCCTGGTTGCGGTGGGCGATCCGGTCGGGTGCCCCGGCCTGGCTCAGCTGGCGGCGGATGGAACTCACGTACACGTGCAGGTTCTTGCGGGCGGTGCGGGGCGGGCGGTCGCCCCACACGGCCTCGGCCAGGACATCGGTGGGCACGTGCCGGTTCGGGCTGCACAGCAGGGTGGCCAGGACGAGCTGCTGCTTGAACGGGCCCAGTGGCAGGTCGCGGCCCAGGACCTGGATGCGCAGCGGGCCGAGCACCGACAGGCGCAGCGCAGGTGCGGTCACGGCACGGCCCCGTCGCGCGGTCCGGGTAGGTCGGTCATGGCGGGCCTCCGGTTCGGCCGGGGTCGGTGCGGGTCGGCCGGGTCGGCCGACGGCAGTCCGACGGTAGGAAGCGGTGCTCACCGGCTTCTCACCGCGTGCTCACCGCCCGCTGTCGCGACCGCGTCAGCCGAGGGCGTGAATGTGGGGGCCGCGCCCCCATGTGCGCGGGGCGGGCCGGATGGCACATTGGCTGCACCACGGCAGCGGGTCGTCGGTGGGAGGTCGTCATGGAGTTCGGGCTGCTCGGGCCGCTGCTGGTGCGCGACGGCGCCGCCGAGGTCCTCGTTCCGGCGGCGCAGCAGCGGACCCTGCTGGCGGCGCTGCTGCTGCGGCAGCGGCAGGTCGTTCCGGCGCAGGAGCTGAGCGCGTCGATCTGCGCCGGTACGCACGCGCCGGACCGCGACCGGGCCTCGCTGCACTCGGCGGTGAACCGGCTGCGGCACCGCCTGGGCCCGGCGATCCGGGCCCGGATCGTGACCAGGCCGACCGGGTACCTCATCGACATCGCCGACGAGGAGCTGGACCTGCGCCGGTTCGAGATGCTGTACGAGCAGGGCCGCGCCCAGGCCGCCGACGGTGACTGGAGCGCGGCGGCCGACACGTTCCGGCTGGCCCTGAGCCTGTGGCGGGGCGACCCGCTGGCCGACATCGACTCGCCCCGGCTGCGGCGCGAGCACCGCGACCACCCCGCCGAGCTGCGGGTGCAGCTGCTGGAGTGGCGGGTGGAGGCGGATCTGCGGCTGGGCCGCCACGAGCAGCTGTCGGCCGAACTGCCCCGGCTGACCGCCGAGTACGCGCTGCGCGAGCGGTTCCACGCGCAGCTGATGCTGGCGCTGCACCGGTGCGGGCGGCGCGCCGAGGCCCTGGCGGTGTTCCGCTCCGTACGCGACATGCTCGCCGACGAGCTCGGCGTGGACCCGGGCCGAGTGCTGCAGCACCTGCACCGGCAGATCCTGGCGGGCGACCCGGCGATCGACTGGAGTCCGGTCGGAGCGGGCCGATGAGCAGGGTCGAGACGACCGGCTCCGCCACGGCGGACCCGACCCGACCCTGGTGGAGCCGCGGGGTGTCCGCCTCCGACCGGGCTGCGGGGGGCGCCCCGGACTGGGCCGTGTTCGTCGACGAGGCGCTGGCGCGGCCCTGGACGGCGTCGGATGCGGATGAGCTGTCGGCCATCGTGGCGCCGCTGGTACGCCACGCGGGTGGCCTGCTCGGCCGTGCCGCCCGGCCCGAGGTCGACCTGGCGGCGGTGCGGGCCGGGTTCGAGCGGACACTGTCGGCGCGGCTGACCCGGCTGGCGGCGCGGGCCCTCGTCCTGGAGCTGCATGTGCTGCGGGTGTCCGGGCGGCTGGCCGGCGGCAGCCCGCGGCAGCGGTTCGCCGCCTTCGTCACCGAGCTGGGCTCGCCCGCCGGGCTGTCCGCGCTGTTCGGCGAGTACCCGGTGCTGGCCCGGATCCTGGGCCGGTCCTGCCTGCGGGCGGTCGACGCGCTGGAGGAGCTGCTGGACCGGCTGGCCGCGGACCGGGCCGACGTCGTCGCCGCGCTGCTCGGCGCCGACCCCGGTGCGCTGACCTCGGTGGACACCGGTGTGGGCGACGGGCACCGGGGCGGGCGGTCCGTGGCCGTGCTCCGGTTCGCCTCCGGTGCCCGCGTCGTCTACAAGCCCCGGTCGCTGGCCGTGGACAGCCTGTTCGCGTCCGTGCTGGCCTGGTTCGGCGCCGGGATCGGCGACGAACTGCGCGTACCGGCGGTGGTCGGTCGCGACGGGTACGGCTGGACGGCCCACGTCGCGCAGGCGCCCTGCGCCGACCGCGCCGGGCTGCGGCGGTTCTACTTCCGCCTCGGGGCACTGCTGGCGCTGCTGCGGGCCCTGGACGGCACCGACATCCACTACGAGAACCTGATCGCCGACGCGGACCAGCCGGTCCTCATCGACGTGGAGACGCTGTTCCACCCGTCGCTGGCCCCGAGCGGCCAGGATCCGGCCGCACGGGCGCTGGTGGCCTCGGTGTACCGGCTGGCGCTGCTGCCCCGGGTGGTCATCGGCCAGGAGTCGTCGCTGGACTTCTCCGGGCTGGGCGGCGACCGCGGCGGGAACCTGCCCTTCGACGGGGTGGCCTGGCTGGACCCCGGCACCGACGGCATGCGGCTGGTACGCCGCCCGCTGGCCTTCGCCGGGGCGGCCAACCGGCCGACGCTGCACGGCGTCGACGCCGACCCGGCCGAGTTCACGCCGCAGCTGCTGGCCGGGTTCGCCGCCGGGCACACCCGGATCGCGCGCGACGGCCGGGAACTGGCCGACCTGCTCGCGGACGCGGGCGGGTGCGAGGTGCGGGTCGTGCTGCGGGCCACCCGGCTCTACGGTGAGCTGCTCGACGAGTCGACCCATCCGAACCTGCTGCGCGACGCGGCCGACCACGACGCGGTGCTGGCCACGCTGTACGAGCACGGCACCGGCCCCGACCTGCTGGCCCGCGTGGCCGAGGACGAGATCGGCCAGCTGCGCGCCGGCGACATCCCCTTCTTCACCATCCGCCCGGACTCGGTGGACCTGTACAGCGCGACCGGGCGCCGGTTCGACGGTGCGCTGGCCGAGCCCGGTCTGGCCTCGGTGCGGCGCAACATCGCCGGCACCAACGAGGTCGACCTGGCCGACCAGGAGTGGATCATCCGGGCGGCCATGGCCACCCGCGACCCCGCCGACCCGCACACCGTCGACAGCGCCACCACCGCCCCGGCGGGAGCGCTGGTCCCCGACACCGAACTGGTGCTGGCCGCGGCGCGCGGCATCGGCGACCAGATCGTCGCGCGGGCCTACCGCGAGGCGGGCGGGGCGTACTGGCTCGGGCTGGAGCTGCTCGACGACCGGCACTGGCAGCTGGCGCCGCTGGGCGCGAGCCTGGGCACCGGCTACTGCGGCACCGCGCTGTTCCTGGCCGAGCTCGCGCAGGTCACCGGCATCGACCGGTATGCCGACGTGGCCCGCCAGGCGCTGCGCCCCGTGCCCGGCCTGCTCGACTCGCTCGCGGCCCGGCCCGAGCAGCTGGGCATCGTCGGCACCGGCGCGTTCGCGGGCCTCGGCGGGATCGCGTACGCGCTGACCCGCCTGTCGGCGCTGCTGTCCGATGCCGACGTCGGCACCTGGGCCCGCCACGCCGTCGAACTCACCGCCGCCACCGAGGACGCCGACGACGAGACCGGCGTCGTCACCGGGGCGGCGGGCGGGCTGGCGGCGCTGACCGCCGTCTGGGAGCTCACCCGCTCGCCGGCGGCCTGGGGTGCGGCGTTCCGGTTGGCGCACCGGCTGCGGCAGGCGCCGCTGCCCGCCGACCGGGGCTTCGCCCAGGGCGCGGCGGGCATCGGCTGGGCGCTGAGCCGGTACGCCGCCGCCACCGGCGACCCGGCCTGCCGGGCCTCCGGCCTGGCCGCGCTGCGCCGGGCGGCCGCGCTGACCGGCCCGCTGTCGTGGTGCCGGGGCGTCACCGGCATCGCCCTGGCCGTCGTGGACAGCCCCGCGGCGATGGCCGAACCGGACCTCGCCGCGATCGCGGACCGGGTGGTCACCCGGGTGGCGCGCCAGCCGGTGCTGCCCGGACACTGCCTCTGCCACGGCGAGGCGGGGCTGCTGGAGCTGCTCGGCGCCGCCGGTCCGGTGCCGATCGAGCGGGCCGGCGCGCTGCTGGCCGCGATAGACCGTTTCGGGCCGCGCTGCGGCACACCCGACGCCGTGCCGTCCCCCGGCCTGCTCACCGGGCTCGCCGGGGTCGGCCAGGGGTTGCTGCGGCTCGGCTTCCCCACCAGAGTCCCCTCCGGGCTGCTGCTGCACGCCCGGCCGTCCCTCCCATCCGAAGGTGCTGACCATGAGTGACGCAGATCTGATCCGCCAGTGGAAGACCCCCGGTGCCGCCGACGCGCAGCACCCGGCCGGGGAGGTGATGCCGCGCGCGGCCAGGCCGATCGGCGGCCGGGCGCTGCTGCTGGCCGGGCAGTCGATCAGCGGTTCGCAGGCCGCGTACGACTCGTGGACCCTGTCGCCGAGTCCGATCACGATGACGGTGACGGTCGTCTGCTAGGCGCCGTCGGCCGGTGGCGGCGGTGGCGGATCTCCGCCACCGCCGAGAAATCACAGCGTTCGATGGCGTTGCTATTGTGGGCCGATGCCTGCCCGGTCCGCCTTCCTCGTCGGCAGGCGCCGGGAACTCGGCGTCCTGGACACGGCCGTCGACGGTGCCCGGCACGGGCGGGGCAGCGCGGCGTTCCTGCTGGGTGAGGCCGGCATCGGCAAGTCGCGCCTGGTCAACGAGTGCCTGTACCGGGCCAGCGCCGCCGGCCTGCGCACGCTGCGCGGGCGCGGCAGCCCGACCGGCGCCGACGTGGCGTTCCGGCCGCTGACCGAGGCGCTGTCGGCGCTGATGCGCACCGGCGGGCCGCCCGAGACCGCCGACCTCGACCCGTACCGCCCGGCGCTGGCGCGGCTGGTCCCCGAGTGGCGCACCGCCACCACCCACCGCGCCGACAACCTGCTCGAACTGTCCGAGGCGCTGCTGCGGCTGCTGGCGGTGCTCGGCGCCCAGGGCGGCACGCTGCTGGCGCTGGAGGACCTGCACGACGCCGACCCCGACACCGTGACCGTGGTCGAGTACCTGGTCGACAACGTGGCCGACCTGCCGGTCGCGGTCGTGGCGACGCTGCGGCCGGAGCGGGGACCGGCCGCCGACCTGGCCACCGCGGCCGGGCAGCGGCGCGCCGCGGCGGTCTGCCAACTGGCCGCGCTCACCGCCGCCGAGACCGGCCAGATCGCGGCCGCCTGCCTGGACGTGCCCGCCGAGGAGGTGCCCGGCCCGGTCCTGGACCGGCTCGTCCGCGACGGGGCCGGCAACCCGTACCTGATCGAGGAGCTGCTCAGCGACATGGTCGACTCGGGCACGCTGCGCCCGGCGGACGGCCGCTGGCACCTCGACGGCGACCTCGGCCTGGCCGTGCCGCCCTCCATCGTGCAGAACTACCGGCGGCGCCTGGACCGGCTCGGTCCGCAGACCCGCGAGCTGCTGATCACCGCGGCCGTCCTCGGGCAGCGCTTCGCGCTGCCGACCCTGCGGCTGGTCACCGGGCACGAGGAGCGCCAGCTGTTCCACCACCTGCGCGCGGCCGCGGACGGCTACTTCATCACCCCCGACGGTGCGGCGCCGGACTGGTACACCTTCCGCCACGCCCTGACCACCGACGCGATCCTCGCCGCGCTGATGCCGGGTGAGAGCGCCTCGATCGCGCGGGCCGCTGCCGCGACCATCGAGCACGCCGACCCCGAGCCGTCCGACGAGCGCCGCCTGCTGCTGGCCGACCTGTACCTCAAGGCCGGGCAGCCCGCCCCGGCCGCCCGGCACTACGCGCAGGTCGGCTGCCGGGCCCTGGCCAGCGGCGCCACCGGCACCGCCGAGGCGCTGCTGGAGCGCGCGCACCACCTCGCCGCCGCCGCCGAGCGGCCCGTCGTCGCCGAGCAGCTGATCTACGCCACCGCCGGGCAGGGCCGCCTCGACGACGCGCTGACCCTGGTCGAGTCCACGACGGCGGTCGGCGCACCACCGCTGGCCCCGGCCCGGCGGCTGGCCATGCACACGCGCCTGGCCTGGACCGCGGTCGCCGTCGACCGGATCGACGAGGCGACCGCGCAGGTCGAGGCGGCCCGCGCGCTGCTGCCGGCGGCCGCCGGGCCGGAGCACACAGCCGCGCTCACCGTGATCGAAGCCCACCTGGTGTTCCGCTTGCCCGGCGGGTCCACCCCCGACCCGCGCGCCGACGCCGAACGCCTCGCGCGGCTGGCCGCCGAGCAGGCCGAGCAGGGCGCGCTGCCCGAGGTCGCCTGCCAGGCGCTGCAACTGCTGGCACTGCTGGCCCGCGAGCGCGGGTTCGCCACCGCGCAGCAGTACCTCGAGCGCATGCTCGCCCTGGCCGAGCAGCACGACCTGCCGGTATGGCGGGTCGAGGCGCTGCTGCGGCTCGGAGTCAACGACTTCATGCGCACCGCCGACACCGCCCGGCTGCGCCGGGCCCGCCAGGCCGCCTTCGACCTCGGTTCGATCATGCTCGGCCACAACGCCGAGAGCGTGCTGGCGCTCAGCGCGGTCCTCACCGCCGAGCCCGGCGCCGCCCAGGACATCATCGACCGGTGCCTGGACGCCACCGCCCGGCTGCGTACCGCGCACGACCACCGGTACCTGCTGCTGGTCGCGGCGGCGCTGGCCGCCCACCACGGCCGCCGCCCGGAGATGGAGCGGCGGCTGGCGGAGTTCCATCGCGAGGGCGGCGCGGGCTCGCTGCTGTTCCCGCTGTCGCTGGGGCTGTGCCGGGCGGTGTGCGCGCTGCTGGAGGAGGACCGCGACCTGGCCACCGCCGAGCTGGCGGCGATGGTCGCCTGGGAGAACGGCAATCCGCAGGTGTACTACCTGTCCGGCCGGTACGGGCTGCACACGCTGCTGGAGGTGCTGGCCGAGCGGGCCGACGGCGCCGACCGCGCGGCCGCCGCGGCCACCCCGGCCGCCGAGCTGCGCTGGAACCGGCACTTCCTGCTGCTGGCTGACGCGGTCCTGCTGGGCCGGGCCGAGCGGGG
The DNA here is from genome assembly GCF_029948125.1 of Catellatospora sp. KI3. GTDB lineage: Bacteria > Actinomycetota > Actinomycetes > Mycobacteriales > Micromonosporaceae > Catellatospora. The sequence continues at coordinate 73,540 of NZ_JASAMB010000024.1, read as the reverse complement.
CGACGACGCCGCGCGCGCGTTCGAGGCGGCCCAGGCCGCGGCGGCCCCGTTCCCGATGGCGCGGGCGCTGGGCCTGCGGCTGGCGGCCGAGGCGGCGCTCGACGACGGGTGGGGCGAGCCCGCCGCCTGGCTGCGTACCGCCGAGGAGTTCTTCCACGCCGCGCAGGTGCCCGCGGTCGTCGGGGCGTGCCGGTCGCTGCTGCGCCGCAGCGGCGCGCGGGTGGCCCAGCGGCGCGACGGGCGCGACGGCATCCCGGCCGCCCTGCGCCAGCGGGGCGTGACCGTCCGGGAGTACGAGGTGTTCACGCAGCTCGCCGACCGCCTCGGCAACCTGCAGATCGCCCGGCGGCTGTACATCTCGCCGCGCACCGTGGAGAAGCACGTGGCCAGCCTGATCGCCAAGACCGGCTGCCGCGACCGCGCCGAGGTCTGCGACTACGCGGCGACCCTGCCCGCCTGACCGGCCGCGTCGACGCATCGACATTGATTGACGTTCCAACAAACTGGGCGTACCGTCCGACGGAAAGCGCTTTCCATCTCGGATCGAGAGGAGTTTCGCGGATGCACGTCACCACCCTGCTGCGCCGCACGGCCCGGCGGCCCCTCACCGTCGCCGTCGCCTGCCTGGCCGCAGCCGCCACGGTGGCCGCCCTGACCGTCACCGCGGCCTCGGCAGCCACCCTGTTCACCGACGACTTCACCGACGGCGACTCGTCGGGCTGGACCGCCTCCGGCGGCACCTGGTCGGTCGCCGCCGACGGCGGCAACGTCCTGCGCCAGTCCGGGACCAGCTCCGACGCCCGCGCCCGCGCCGGGTCGTCGGCGTGGACGAACTACACGGTCACCGCCCGGGTGAAGCCGATCGCCTTCAACGGGTCGAACCGGTTCGCCGCCCTGCTCGCCCGCGCCCAGTCGAGCACCAGCTACTACTACCTCGCGCTGCGGTCCAACCACACCGTCGAGCTGAAGAAGCTCGTGAACGGCTCGTCCACCACGCTGGCCACCGGCGCGGTGACCGTCACGGCCGGCACCTGGTACACCCTGTCGCTGTCGGTCTCCGGCACCACCCTGCGCGGCACGGTCAACGGCGGGACGGCGCTGACCGCCGCCGACGGCCAGTTCGCCACCGGCGGCATCGGCGTGGCCACCTACTACGCCTCGGCCTCCTTCGACGACGTCACCGTCGCCGACGGCACCGGCCCCTCCCCCAGCCCGTCGGTCTCACCGTCGACGAGTCCGGCCCCGCCCGGCACCGTGATCACGGTGGCCAAGGACGGCAGCGGGAACTACAGCACGGTGCAGGCCGCCGTCAACGCGGTGCCCGCCAACAACACCGGCCGGATCACCATCAGCATCAAGCCCGGCACCTACCGGGAACTGGTGACCGTACCGTCGAACAAGCCCTACGTCTCGTTCGTCGGCACCACCGGCAACGCCGCCGACGTCGTCATCACCTACGACAACGCCAGCGGCACCCCCAAGCCCGACGGCAGCGGCACCTACGGCACCACCGGCAGCTCGACGGTCTTCCTCGACGGCAACGACTTCACCGCCCGGAACCTGACCTTCGCCAACGCCTTCGACGAGGCCGGCCACGACTACAGCGCCGAGCAGGCCGTCGCGATGACCACCCGGGGCGACCGGCTGGTCTTCGACAACGTGCGGTTCCTCGGCAATCAGGACACCCTGCAGCCCAGCTCGCCGAGCACGGCGACGGTGAGCCGGGCCTACTACCGCAACTGCTACATCGAGGGCGACGTCGACTTCATCTTCGGCCGGGGCACCGCCGTCTTCGACCGGTGCGAGATCCGGTCACTGAACCGCGGCTCGACCAGCAACAACGGGTACGTCACCGCCGCCTCGACCAGCATCGCCAACCCGTACGGCTACCTGTTCACCCGGTGCACGCTGACCGCGCAGGCGGGCACGGCGGCCAAGAGCGTCCACCTCGGCCGCCCGTGGCACCCCAGCGGCGACGTCAACGCCATCGCGCAGGTGCTCTACCGCGAGACCACGCTGGGCGCGCACATCCTCGACGCGCCCTGGGCCGACATGTCCGGCTTCTCCTGGCGCGACGCCCGCTTCACCGAGTACCGCGACACGGGTCCGGGCGCTGTGGTCAACGCGGACCGGCCGCAGCTGGCCGACGCCGACGCACCCGCGTACACCGCCCAGCGGTACCTGGCCGGAGCCGACGGCTGGAACCCGGTCTACTGATCGCCCGCCGGCCCGGCTGGTGACCCGCGCAGCGCGCCCACCAGCCGGGTCGGCCCTCAAGGACGCAGTCCCGTCACGCGGCGACGGTCATGGACGCGAGCGCATCCCGCAGCCGCTCCAGGTGCGCAGGTGCGGCTTCGATCAGCGGCAGGCGCACCGACGCCGATGCGATGACGCCGAGTTCGGCCAGGGCCGCCTTGGCCATGACGGCGCCCGGCGCGGTACGCATGACGGCCTCGGTCAACGGCAGCAGCGAGCGCTGCCGCGACCGCGCCTCGTCGAGGTCTCCGCCGCGTACCGCGCCGATGAGCGCCGCGACGCGGTCGGCCACGACGTTGCCCACCACGCTGACCACCCCGGTGGCACCGCAGGCCAGGTAGGGCAGGTTCAGCTCGTCGATGCCGCAGTAGTAGGCCAGCGGCGTACGACTCATGACCGACATCGCCTCGAACAGGTCGCCCTTGGCGTCCTTCACCGCCCGGATCCGCGGATGCGCGGCGAGTTCGACCAGCGTGGCGGCCTCCATCGCGACCCCGGTCCGCGCGGGGATGTCGTAGAGCATCACGGGCAGCGGCGTCGCGTCGGCGACGGCCGTGCCGTGGGCGACCACCCCGGCCTGGGTGGGCCGCGAGTAGTAGGGGCAGACCAGCAGCAGCGCATCGGCCCCGGCGGCTTCGGCGTCGCGGGCGCGGCGGATGCTGGCCGCAGTGTCGTAGGTGCCGACTCCGGCGATCACCCGGGCCCGGCCCTTGGCCTGGCCCGCTACCGCGCGCACGAGTTCGGCCGCCTCGGCGTCGGTGAGGGTCGGCGACTCACCGGTGGTGCCGCCGACGACGATGCCGTCGCACCCGGTGGCCAGCAGGTGCTCGACGAGATCGGTACGCCCGGCGTCGTCGATCGACCCGTCGGGCCGCATCGGGGTCACCATCGCGACGAGGTTGGTGCCGAAGAGAAGCTCGGCCGGGAGCCGTGTGTCAGTCATGCACCGATCCTGTGCCGATCGATTGCCACGGTCCAGCGATGGTTTCTTGGCGGTATTGCGTAGCCTGGCTTCATGATTGACGTCGGCGCGCTGCGGGCGCTGCGGTCGGTGGCCGCGCTCGGGACACTGGCCCGAGCCGCCGAGGAGCTGGGGTTCACCGCGTCGGCGGTGTCGCAGCAGATCAAGAGGCTGGAGCGCCAACTCGGCGTGCCCGTGCTCGCCCCGGCGGGACGCGGGGTGGTGCTCACGCCGGCCGGGCAGGCCCTGATCGACTCGGCCCCGGAGGTTTTCCAGGCACTCGAACGCTGCGCCGAGGCGGCCCAGTCGGTGTCGGCCGGCGCCCCGCGCGGCACCCTGCGCGTGGTCTCCTTCTCGACCGCGATCCGGGGCCTGCTCGCCCCGGCCCTGCCGCGGCTGGCGGCGAGCTGCCCGCAGCTGCGGATCCAGCTCACCGAGCTTGACCCGGACCAGGCGCTGCACGGCATCGACTCGGGCACCGCCGATCTGGCCCTCGTCCACGACGCCGACGGACTGCCCGCCCCACTGCCGCCCACGCTCACCCAGCGACGGGTGCACACCGACGTCGGCGACGTGGTGATGAGCCGCACCCATCCACTCGCCCGCAGGGACGAGCCGCTCACCGCGGCCGACCTGGCGGGCCACCCATGGGTCACCAGCCCGCCCGGCTCGGTGTGCCACCAATGGTTCCGGCGGCTGTTCGCCGACGTGCCCGACGAGCCCGACGTGCGTCACCTGATCGACGACTTCGCCACTCAGCTGTCGCTGGTCGACTCCGGCGGCGTCCTGGCGCTGGTTCCGCGGCTCGCCCGCCCGCCACTGGGTGACGGGCTGGTCGCGCGGGCCCTGCGGCGGCAGCCGAAGCGGGAGGTGTACGCGGCGTGGCGGCGCAGCGCCGACGCCAGCCCGGCGATCCGGGCGGTCGTTGCTAGCCTGCGCTGATGTCACTGTTCGGCTACTTCGTGATCGCCAGACATCCCCGGCCACTGTACGAACTCCCGGCCGTGCAACGGCTGTGCCGCGAGTCCGACGAAGAGTTCATCTCGCCGGGGACGCTGGCCAATCTGCGGGCCGAGGGCGACTGGCAGCTCCTGCAGGTCCTGGGCGGCTGGTCGGCGGAGCTGGCCGACGAGTTGGCGGCCCAGACCGCGGCTCCGGCGATGTCGATCTACGTCGTCGAGAGCGCGTTCGGGATCATCGAGGCGCGGACGGCCGAGGGCGGCAGCTGGCAGGGGTACCTCAACCCCCGTGCGGCCGTGCAGGCCTACGGCGCGCCGCCCCCGCCGGAGCTCGACGCCGTGGTCGCCGCCGCTGTCGCGTGGGCTGCCGACACAGGTCACCCGGCCGATGCCGGGGCGCTCCCGACGGCGTTGCAGGGCCGGGTGGGTCCATTCGGCGAGGGGGTGAACGTCCTGGTCGAGGCCCTCGGATTCCGGTTCGGGGCGGGCGAGGAGCTGCCCGACGACTGACGCGGGCAGGGTCGGGCACGACACACCGCCGGGCACGTACGGCACCCGCGGGGTCGGCCGCCCCCGTGTATGGTGGGCAGACAGTTTCTTGTTCGTGGTTGCTTGCACCCTCCTGGGCCGTCTGCCCGGGATCGGCGGTCCGCTCGGATCGCCGCTGGTTCACCGCTGCTCGAGACGGCCCCCGGGGCCTCGCAGCGAGTGCGGCCCCGGACACCCCCGCCGCACTGGTTCCCGGCATCGTGTCGAGGACCGGATCGGCATCCACCTCGGTCCGTTACCTGTCGACTCTCCCCACCCCGGGTCGAGAGCCTTCGCGCGGCGTGCCGACAGCGAAAGGCTCCACTGTGACCAGCCCCGCAGCACCCCACCCCGTACGCCGTCGCAGGCGCCGTCCGGCCCGCCCCGCCGGTGCGGCCGCTCCGAAGGCGCCGGCCGTCACCACGGCCGCCCCTGCCGCCGCACCGCAGCCCGCCGCCCCGGCCCGTCCGGACGCGACCAGCTTCGGCGAGCTGCCCGTGCACCCGTCGCTGATCAGCCTGCTGACCGCGGACCGCATCCAGGTGCCCTCGCCGATCCAGGCGCGCACCATTCCCGACGCGGTCGCCGGACGCGACGTGCTCGGCCGGGCGCGGACCGGCTCGGGCAAGACGCTGGCGTTCGGGCTGCCGATCCTGACCCGGCTGGCCGGGCGCCGGGCCCGGGCCCGCCAGCCGCTGGCCCTGGTGCTGGTGCCCACCCGCGAACTCGCGGCGCAGGTCGCCACCGCGCTGAACCCGTACGCCAAGGCGCTGAACCTGCGCACCGTCACCGTCGTGGGCGGCCTGTCCCTGGGCCGTCAGAGCGACCAGCTGCGCGCGGGCACCGAGATCGTGATCGCCACCCCGGGTCGCCTCATCGACCTGCTCGACCGCGGCGACTGCAAGCTCGACGAGGTGGCCGTCACCGTGCTCGACGAGGCCGACCAGATGGCCGACATGGGCTTCCTGCCGCAGGTCAGCCAGCTGCTGGCGGCGACCGCGCCGAGCGGGCAGCGGATGCTGTTCTCGGCGACGCTGGACGGTGAGGTCGACCGGCTGGTCCGGCGCTTCCTGACCGACCCGGCCCGGCACTCGGTGGACCCGCCGGCCGGCGCGGTCACCACCATGGAGCACCACCTGCTGCAGGTGACGGCCGCGGACAAGGACACCGCCACGGCGCACATCGCCGCCCGCGACGGCCGGGTGATCATGTTCGTGAAGACCAAGCACCGGGCGGACCGCGTCGCGCGGCGGCTGCTGGCCAGCGGCGTCACCGCGGCGGCGCTGCACGGCGGCAAGTCCCAGCCGCAGCGGACCCGCATTCTCGACCAGTTCAAGTCGGGTGCGGTCAACGCGCTGATCGCCACGGACCTGGCCGCGCGCGGCATCCACATCGACGACCTCGACCTGGTCGTCAACATCGACCCGCCCACTGATCCCAAGGACTACCTGCACCGGGGCGGGCGGACCGCGCGCGCCGGACGCAGCGGCACCGTGGTGACCCTGGTGATGGCCGACGAGCAGCGGGAGACCGCCCGCCTGCTGGCCGCCGCCGGGGTCGCGGCACGGATCACCACCGTACGGCCGCACGACGCCGAGCTGTCCCGCATCACCGGGGCGCGTACCCCGTCGGGAACGCCCGCCGTGCTGCCCGCACCGGCGGCCGCCGAGCGGGAACCGGCCGCGGCCGCCCGGTCGTCGCGCCGCAGCCGCAGCCGGGGTCGCGGGCGCTTCTCCCGCTGAACCCCTCCCGCAGGACGTCGCCTACCGGCGGTGCCGCCGCCCGACCGCTCGGGTGGCGGCCGCCGGGTCGGGGCGGCGTACGCATGCCGGCCGCAGCACGCGGCGCCGACCGGCGGTGCCGGCCACGGCCGGTTGCGCGGTCTCGGCGGCAGGTGGCGTCAGCAGGTCGTCGGCCCGGCACGCGTGCAGCGCGTTGCGCACCGGCCCGGGGGCGTTGACGACGGTCAGCGCGATGCCGCGGCTGCGCGCCTCGGCCTGGTAGCCGCTCAGCGCTCTGATCGCGGCGAGGTCGATGGCGTCGGTGCGCGACAGGTCGATGGACAGCCGGCCGGTGCCCATCTCGTCCAGGGCCGTGCCGACCAGGCTTCCGAGCTGGCCCGCGGTGGTGCCGTCGAGGCGCCCGTACACGGTCAGGTACATGCCGACGGGTGACGGGTACAGGCGCAACTGCAGCGGCTGGGTCATGCGCTCTCCTGCGGACGGCGACGGGTCGGGGTGATGGATGCCCGGTTCGGAGCCATTATCAAACCTCCTCGGTATGGCGGTTGCGCCACATCATGTCCTGCGCCGTGGCCGACGGCACCCTGTTTCAAGCCGTACCTGGCGGGCATCTGCCGAAGGCGTGGCGCCGCGGGCCGGTCGGCCCCGGCGCGCGCGTTCGGCGCAAGGACAGCTCAGGGAGGTAGCGGCGTGGCGCGGGCCGAGGCACCAGATGCAGGGCGGGTCCCCCCGTCCGGGGACGAAGAAGTGGCCGAGGACACCGCGGTGCGGCCGACGAGCCGCTGGCGGCCGAGCGCGCTGCTGGGCGCGTACGGGCGGATCGTGGTCTGGCTGCGCTGGCCGGTGGTGGCGCTGTGGCTGGTCGCGACCGCCGCCGCCGTGGTGTACCTGCCGGCGCTGGGCAGCGGCGGCAGCGACCTGGGCCAGCTGGTCTCGGTCGACAATCCGGCGATCCGCAGCGAGGTCCGCTCGTTCGAGCGGTTCGGCGTGCCGCTGCTGAGCCGGGTCGCCATCGTCCAGCGCGATCCGCGGGGGCTGCCGGCCTCGGCGCAGACCGAGGCGGTGACCCGGGCGCAGGCGGTCAGCAAGGGCGAATACTCCGATGCCGGGCCCATCCTGGCCGCGGTCCCCGTGTCCAACACGCTCGGGCTGCTGCCCGGGTCCCGGGAGAGCAACACCACGATCATCACCTACCTGTTCACCGCCCCCGACGTCACCTTCGCCGACCAGCTGGCCGCGGCCGAGAAGTTCGCCGCCGCGCACTACGACGCCGACGACGCCGTCATCGGCGTCACCGGGTCCGTGCCGGCCCGGGTGGAGCAGGGCGACATCGTGCTCTCGCACCTGCCCTGGCTGGAAGCGGTCACGGTGCTGGCGGTGTTCGTGATCGTGGCGTTCGCGTTCCGGTCGCTGGTGGCGCCGCTGCTGGCCCTCGGGGTCGCGGGCGTCGCGATCGTGCTCACCGTCCACGTCGGCGGCGCGCTGGCGCAGCGGCTCGGCGTCCCGGTGCCCCAGGAGACGCAGCCGCTGCTGGTGGCGCTGCTGCTGGGCGTGGTGACCGACTACGTCGTGTTCTACCTGTCCGCCGTACGGACGCAGCTGGCCGCCGGTGCCGACCGGCTCGACGCCGCCCGGCACGCCACCGCCCGGTTCACCCCGATCATCGCGACCGCCGGCGCGACCGCCGCCGCGGGCACCGGTGCCCTGGTGGTGGCGGGATCGGCGGCGTTCCGCGCGTTCGGTCCCGGCATGGGCGTCGCCGTGCTGATCGGCATGATCGTGTCGATCACGCTGGTGCCCGCACTGCTGGCCATCCTCGGCCCCGCCGCGCTGTGGGCCCCGGGCCGCGCCGCCGGGAACGCGCCCCAGGCCGACCCGGCACCGCCGAGCGGCCGGTGGGCGCGGCTGCTCACCCGGCCGTGGTTCGCCCTGCCGGTGCTGCTGCTGTGCGTGGCGGGCCTGGTCGTGGCCGCGCTGCCGGTACGCCACATGTCGCTGGGCGTGTCCTTCATCGAGGCGCTGCCTACCGACCACCCCGCGCGCAAGGCGGCCATCCAGGCCGAGTCCGGCTTCGCCAAGGGGATCCTGTCGCCGACGGAGCTGCTGCTGGAGGGCCCGGCGATCGCGTCCCACCAGGACCGGCTCGCGAAACTGCAGCAGTCGCTGCGGCAGGTCCCCGGGATCGCCGCGGTCGTGGGGCCGGGCGACGGCGCGATCCCCGAGAACCTGCACCTGTTCCGGTCGCAGGACCAGGCTGCCGCCCGCTACCTGCTGATCCTGTCCGACGAGCCGCTCGGCGCCAGCGCCGTGGGCACGCTGACCCGGCTGCAGGCGGACCTGCCCGGCCTGCTCCGCTCCGCCGGGCTCACCGACGTGCAGACCAGCCTGGGCGGCGACACCGCCATCGCCAAGGTCATCGTCGACCAGACCGTCAGCGACCTGGGTCGCATCGCGCTGGCGGCGCTCGCCGCCAACCTGCTGTTCCTCATGCTCTACCTGCGGGCCTTCGCGGTGCCGGTGGCCCTGCTGGCCTGCAGCGTGCTGGCGATCGGCGCCGCCCTGGGCGCGACGACATGGCTGTTCCAGGACCGGTTGGGCGCCGACGGGCTGACCTTCTACGTCCCGTTCGCCGCCGCGGTGCTGCTGGCCGCGCTCGGTTCGGACTACAACATCTTCGGCATCGGGCCGGCCTGGAACGAGGCGCGACGCCGTCCGCTGCGCGACGCGCTGGCGATCACGCTGCCGCAGTCGGCCCGCGCCATCCGTACCGCCGCGTTCACCCTGGCGGTCAGCTTCGGCCTGCTGGCGCTGGTGCCCCTGCGGCCGTTCCGGGAGCTGGCGTTCGCGCTGGCGGTGGGCATCGTGCTCGACGCGTTCGTGGTGCGGTCGGTGCTGGCACCGGCGCTGCTGTCGGTGATGGACTTCCTCGGCGGGAGCAACGGCCTGCGGCGGGTCCGCACCATGGTCCACGTCCGGCGGGGGCGGCAGGCACCCGCCGAGGAGGCCGACGCACCCGTCGCCGCGGCGCCGTAGGACGTCAGTGCGCCGTGACCGCGCGGTACGCGGTCACGGCGCACCCGCGGTGCGGTCTAGGCGACCAGGCCGAGCATCATGGAGATCTGGGCGGTGCGGGACTGGTCGATCCGGGTGGCCAGGGCGAGCGCGGCGGCGTTGGTGCCCGAGGACAGCTCCATCCGGGCGTACTCGACGGCCTGGTGCTGGCGGCCGATCAGCAGGTTGAGCAGGACCTTGTCGTACTCGCGGTCGGACGCTTTCCGCAGCGCCGCGAGTTCGGCGGCCGGGTCGGCGGGCAGTCCGCCGTGTCCGGCGTGCACTCCGGCGTCTGCGGCCGGGGCGGTCGGCTTGCCCCAGCGGACCAGCCACTGCTCGATCGTCTTCTGCTCGTCGGCCTGGGTGACGGCGATGGCCGCGGCCAGCTGCCGGACCTGCTCGCTGCCGGCGCGGGTACGGGCCGTGTCCAGCAGCGCGGCGGCGGGCCGGTACTGGGCCAGCATCATCTGCGCGAACATCACGTCGGTGTCGTTGAACCCGCCGGTCTCCGACACCGCGGGCGGTGGGCTGCCCGGCGGGGTGGCGGAGGCGGGCGGGGCGGCGTCGGGGGCGCAGCCGGTCAGCAGCAGCACGACGGCGACGAGCAGGGCGGGGTGCTTCATGGGCGGGCTCCTCGGTGGGGCCGGGTCCGCGCCCAGCATCGGCGCGGACCCGGTGGGTTGATCAGACGAGCTGCCAGAGCGCCGGGACGTTGGGCGGCTCCCAACCGGCGATGGCGGTGTGCCCCTGGCGGCAGCGGTAGGTGAGCCCGCCGTAGGTGACGGTGGCGCCGACGGCGTAGGTGGTGCCGGCGGCCCAGGTGCCGCCGGTGGTGGGGCTGGTCGACGGGGACGGCGTGGCCGACCGCGACGGCGACGGCGACGCCGACGGGCTGGCGCTGGGCGACGGCGACGGGCTGGCGCTCGGGGACGGCGACGGGGAGGGCCCGGTGCCGACCTGGACGTCCACGCAGGAGTAGAACGCGTTGATCGTGTCGTAGACGTTCCAGCGGGCCAGCACGGTGAACCGGCCGGTGCGCCCGCCGAGGTTGACGTTGTGCGTCATGGTGGCGCCGGGCTGGGCGCCGCCGTCGTCGAAGACCGCGATGCGGGTGCCGCCGACGAAGTACTCCCACGTGCTGGTGCGGTGGCGCGCGGTGAGGACCCAGGTGAAGGTGACGTTGTCGGTCACCTGGGTGGCGGGCCAGTTCTTGCTGTTGTCGTTGAGTTCGGCGAAGCGGCTGCCACCGCCGTTGCACTGCATGGAGCCCTTGGGCGCCTCGACGCTCTGCGGCTCCCAGACGATGTCACCGCAGCCGGTGACCTTGCCCTGGGCGCACAGCGCCTGGCGGCTGGCCGGCGACGACACGTAGCCGTGTGCGTGCGCCGGGGTCGCCACCAGCATCGATGCGACGACCGCGAGGGTCGACAGCACCGGTGTGAGGATGCTTCTGCGCATTGACTTCTCCTGATCGGATGTTGGATCGGGTCGGTCGGGGTGATGTGTCTGTCGACACACGCTGAACGGAAGATAAGGAGCGCGGACGCAACTGTAAATGTTGTTAACCTATTAATAAGGTTGCCTTCTGGTTTCCGGACGTTCAGCCGTACGAAAGAATCGGTCCATGCCGGACCGGTCAACCCCGACGGACGACACCCGCCGCAGCTACGACGCGGTGGCCGAGCGCTATGCCGCCGAGGTCAGCTACGAACTGGCCGGTAAGCCGCTCGACCGGGCGCTGCTGGACGCCTTCGCCGAACTCGCCGCCGACGGACCCGTCCTCGACGTCGGCTGCGGCCCGGGCCACACCGCCGGGCGGCTCGCCGGTCGCGGGGTCACCGCGTTCGGCCTGGACCTGTCACCGGGGATGTGCGCCGTCGCCCGCGCCGCCACCTCGCTGCCCTACGCCGTGGCGGACATGACCGCGCTGCCCGTGCGCACCGGCGCCGCGGCGGGCGTCCTGTGCCTGTACGCGGTGATCCACCTCGACGAACCGCGCCGCGCCGCGGCCTACGCCGAGTTCGCCCGGGTCCTGCGTCCGGGCGGCCACGCACTGGTCGCGTTCCATAACAGCAGCGCCGAGGTCCGGACCGGGCAGGAGGTGACGGCGAGCGACTGGTGGGGCCACCCGGTCGCCCTCACCTTCCGCTATCTCGACCCGGTGGCGGAGACCACCGCCCTGGCCGGGGCGGGGCTGCAGGTCACCGCCCGGCTGGACCGGGCGCCGCAGCCGGGCGTGGAGCACCAGAGCCGCCGCTCGTACCTGCTGGCCCGTCGCGCCGGGTGAGACCGGCACCGGCTCGCTGTCGGCGGCGCTCTCTAGGCTCAGCCGCATGCCGACGCACGAGCTCACCCAGGTCGAAGCGCGACGCATCGCGGTCCGCGCCCAACTCCTGGACCAGCCGCGCCCGACGTCCCTGCTGGACGTGGTGCGCAGGCTGACCCTGGTCCAGGCCGACCAGACCGCGGCGGTCGCCCCGAGCGCGGACCTGGTGCTGTGGAGCAGACTGGGCGCGGCCTACCGCCCGCAGCACCTGGAGTCCGCGCTGGGCGACCAGGCGCTGCTGGAGGTGCAGGGCATGATCCGGCACGCCGAGGACCTGGCCCTGTACCGTGCCGACATGGCCGACTGGCCCGGCCGCGGCGAGCTGCTCGACTGGCAGCGCCACCGGCGGGACTGGCTGGCGGCCAACCGCGGCTTCCGCCTGGACGTCCTGTCCCGGTTGCGGTCCGACGGCCCGCTGCCGGCGCGCGAGCTGCCCGACACGTGCGACGTCTCCTGGTCCTCCAGCGGCTGGAGCAACGACCGCAACGTGCTGAAGATGCTGGAGCTGCTGGAGGCGAAGGGCGAGGTCGCCATGGCCGGGCGCGACGGCCGCGAACGCCTGTGGGACCTGGCCGAGCGGATCTACCCCGACGACGACGTCGTCGACGCCGAGCAAGCTGCGCTGACCAGGGCCGAACGCCGACTGCGCGCCCTGGGCATCGCCCGGGTGACCAGGCAGGCCGGGCAGTCGCCGAACGGGCCCGAGGTCGGCGAGCCGGCGGTGGTGCAGGGGGTGCGCGGCCGCTGGCGGGTCGACCCGGCCCAGCTGGGGCAGCCCTTCACCGGCCGGGCCGCGCTGCTGTCGCCCCTGGACCGGCTGGTGTTCGACCGCAAGCGGCTGAGCGACCTGTTCGGGTTCGACTACCAGCTGGAGATGTACAAGCCGGCCGCCAAACGCCGCTGGGGCTACTGGGCCATGCCGATCCTGTACGGCGACCAGCTGGTCGGCAAGCTCGACGCCACCGCCGACCGCCGCGCCGGGGTGCTGCGGGTGGACGCGGTGCACCAGGACGTGCCGTTCTCGAAGGCGATGGCGGCCGCGGTCGACCGGGAGATCGCCGACCTCGCCGCGTGGCTCGGGCTCCACCTCGACCTGCCGACCGGCTGACCGGCCCCGAGCCGGTCAGGAACGCAGGTACGCCAGGACGGCCAGGACGCGGCGGTGGTCGTCGGCGTCGGGCGGCAGGTCGAGCTTGGCGAGGATGCCCGCGATGTGCTTGGCCACGGCCGAGATCCTGCCAGGGCGCGGGTGCTGGCGGGCTGTCTCACCCACCGCCTAGTCTCGCGGCCGGGCGCCACGCGCGGTGGCACCGGATCGGGGCAGGGAGCGCATGCGCGAGTTCGCGGGGGACTTCGAGACCCATCTGACCGTGTCACCCGGCGGGGGCCACGAACGGCTGGAGTCGTGGGCCGGGCGGCGCGGGCTCAAGTACGCGCGGATCGTGCTCGACCGCGGCCAGGCCCCCGACCAGCCCATGCTGACCGTGCGCGGCCGCGGCACCCTGACCGCCCAGCGCGACGCGGCACGCGCCTGGGTCGCGGAGATGGCCGAAGCCGGGTTCGCGGTGACCCGGTTGAAGATCGAGGCGTCGCCGTTCAACGCGGACGTGCCGCAGACGGCCGCCGAGGCCGCCGCGCTGCCGCCCGGCTGCTACTTCGAACACCACGTCAAGCTGGTCCTGACCGGACCGGAGCAGGTCGACCGGGCGCGGGCGATCAGCGAGCGGCACGCCGCCCACCTGTCCCGCAACGCCCGCCGGGTGCTGACCGACGGCAGCCACCACCGCTTCGTCACCCAGCGCTGCCGCGATGTCGGCCTGCCCGAGGCCCGCCGTCGCCTCGACGCGCTGCTGGCCGCGCTCACCGCGGACGGCTTCGCTGCGCTGGAGGCCGAGGCCGAGTTCGTCGTCGTCGACGACAACCCAGACCTGGACGCCGGCTGGATCGACGAGCGGGCCGCGGCGTGAGCGGCGCGTGGCGCACGGCCCAGCGCCGCGCGATGGACCATGTCATCGCGCTGGTGGCCGCGTCCCCGGTCGGCGAGAGCCTGCTGCTGCGGGGCAGCATCACGATGGCCGCCTGGGTCGGTGGACAGGCCCGCGAGCCCGGCGACCTGGACTGGGTGGTCCGGCCCCGGGACGGGGTGCCGCTGGACCGCGACTTCCCGTACCCGTATCTGGACCGCCTCGACCACGCCCGGACCTGGGCCGAGGCGGCGCACGGCGCGATCCGCCAGGAGCTGTGGGAGTTCGAGGACTTCGACACCAAAGGTGTACGGGTGCGCCTGCCACCCGAGGGGACCCGCTGGGTCGCCTTCCTCGACTCCGACGCGTCCCAGCCGCACGCGGACGTGCTGGACCTCGTACGCCACCAGCCGCAGGACCCCCACGGCCTGTGGTTCGACACCGAAGGCGCGACCGAGGCGGGCGGCTGGGGGTACGCCTACGCCGATGACTACTACTACGACGACGCGGGCGCCGGCGGGGGCGGAGCGCGCCTGCTCCTGCCGTGGCGGTTCGAGGAGCTGTCCGGAACGCTCCAGCTCGACTTCTCCTACTGCGAAGCGCTCCCGGACGCGCCGGTGCGCATCGAGATCCCCCGCGCCGACGGCGGCCCGCCGACCGCGCTCTGGACGGCCGGTCCCGAACTGTCGCTGGCCTGGAAGCTGCGGTGGCTGGAGCACGACTCACACCGGGGCGCCAAGGGCAAGGACCTGTACGACGCGGTGCTGCTGGCCGAACTCGACGGCATGCGGCTGCCGCGGCCCGTACACGATCAGCTCAGGCGGCGGTCCGGTCTCGACGCACTGCGTCCCGACGCGGTGCGGAGCTGGCAGATCGACTGGCCGGACCACCTGCCCGGCACCGCCGAGCATTGGCTGGCCCGGCTGGCCGCCGCGCTGCCCCGGGTGCTCGACCCGATGCCGTGACGGGTGGCGGCGGTCGTGACCGCCGTCACCCGTCAGTCCGTCGGGGAGCCGGTCAGAAGGTACCGGCGGTGTTGCACTTGGCCTTCTGGACGATGCAGTCCTTCACCCGGTGGCCCATGGCCGCGTTGTCCCAGACCAGGAACGAGTCGCCGTGGATCGACGAGCCCATGCCCGAGGAGAGCGTGTAGCCGTCCGCGCTGCCGTGGGTGGGGTAGTCGATGACGAAGGAGACGTTCGGGATGGCGATGGGGAACGGCGCGACGCACTTGCCGCCGACCGTGTTGTACGAGACGTGCGACTTGTGGTCGGGGCTGTCCAGATGGATGCCGTCCCAGCAGTCCTGGAACACCAGCTGGTAGGTGAGGTTGGCGGTCGGGGCGCAGATCGGCCAGTTGCCGTCGGCGCTGCGGCCGATCTCACCGCCGGGTCCGGCGCACCAGAACTGGTTCGGCGCGCCGGCCGGGGTCGGCGCCTGCTTCTTCGCGTCGCCGGCGATCATCCGGAACCCCTGCGGGAAGGGCACCGTCTTGGTCGGGTCGGGCAGGCGGGAGCTGTAGTACACGGTCATGCCGCGCGGCTCGATCGGCACGCCCCGCTCGTACAGGGTGGGGATCCAGTACGAGGAGGGGTCGCCCACCGGGCCGCAGCTCGACGCGGTGTTGGCACGCAGGGACGCGGTGGTGGAGCTGGCGTTCGTGCTGCGGTTGCCGAAGAAGCTGTGCATGTGCGACGCGCCGGGCAGCCCCGGTGCGACGATCGGGTCGTCCTTGAGGGAGTGGCTGTAGACGCACGCGGCGTTGAACTCCGAGACCCGCACCGCGTTCGGGGGCGCGGGGTTCATCACCATCGCGTTGAACTCGGCGAGCTGGGCGTTCCACGCGGCCTGGTCCATCGTGACCCAGCCGCTGCCGGACGGCGTGCTGGGGCTGGGCTGCGCCCCGCCCGTGCCGAAGACCTGGAACTCCCACAGTGACGCGCCGTACTGCGTGGCGCGGCGGGTGGTGTTCAGGCGCACGTACCGGCCGGAGCCGCTGACGGTGAGCGTCTGGACGCCGCCGGTGCCGTTGACGGTGGTGTGGATCGTCGTCCAGGTGGAGCCGTTGGCCGACGTCTGGACGGTGAAGTCGCGCGCGTACGCGGTCTCCCAGTTGATGACCACGCTGGTGATGGTGGCGGTGGCACCCAGGTCGACCTGGAGCCACTGCGGGTCGCTGAACGCGCTCGACCACCGGGTGCCGGTGTTGCCGTCGACCGCGGCGGACGCGGGTGTGCCGCCGTTCTCGGTCGAGGACGCGGTCGCCGGGCGGCCCTGCGAGAGCGGGGTCTCGGCGGCGGAGGCACGCAGCCCCTGGACGGTGAGCAATGAGCCGATCAGCGCCGTGATGGCGACACCGAGCACGATGGTGCGCGGTCGAAGTCTGCCCGTGCGGGCATTGAGGAGCATGACGGATCCTCCGGTTCTGCGGGGACGGTCGCGGCGGGGGTTCCACGGCGGGACAGGTCCGCCTCGGGGGCACGAGGCGGCGATCTTGCTAGAGAGCGCTCTCTATACCTGCATAGTGGCCCCAACGCCGATGGGTGTCAATAGCCCCTAGTCGATGGAGATCGGGTGGCGAATCTTCGCTTTCTTCGACAAAATGATGACCGATCCGGGTCGGCTGCCCGGTCACCAGCACCGCTGACCTGCGCGCCGGGGAGCGCTCTCCGGCGGGCGCTGAAGCCCCGCTCGTCGCCGAGGGCGAGGCCGAGCAGGTACGTCCGGTGGTCGCATAAGGCAGCTCCAGACCCCGGTGGCGCCGTTTGTCATACTCTGCCGTATCCGACGGTGCGGTCCCGGCGGCGCACGCATGGAACCGGGTCCGGACGGGCATCAACCCGGCATGACACGCAGGAATGCCGCGCCGACGAAGACCGCGCACAAGCCCGACATGCCGTCCTCGGTCACCGGCGAGGACATGACGCTGTTCGACCGCTTCGCGGAGGCGGCCAGCGCGTTCGCGTCGAAGGCGTGGTTCTTCGCCCTGTGCGTACTGCTGATCCTGGTCTGGGCGCCGTCGATCCTGCTCATCGGCGAAGTGGACACCTGGCAGCTGATCATCAACACGGCCACCACGATCGTCACGTTCCTGATGGTGGCGCTGCTGCAGAACAGCCAGACCCGCGCCAACGAGGCCGTCCAGCACAAGCTGAACGCGATCGCCGACGGGCTGGCCGACCTGATGGAAGCCCACAGCGAGGGCAAGACCCGGCTGGCCCAGGACATGGTCGAGCTGCGCGACGCGGTCGGCCTAGAGCACCGCGAGGGAACCCACGGCTGACGTCGACGATTCATGCCGCTGCGTTCGAATGGCGCGGCAGCGGCTGATCCCGTGCGCGTTTCAACACCCGATCCGACCTATCGGCAATGGGTGCGGCGACAGTTCCGGCAACCCCAATCGGCCGACCGGGTATCGGAGCCCCGGTCTCCTTTGACCGCGCCTGTCTCCCCGGCGGTGTGTTTTCGAATGTGCGTCCGACGACATGGTGGCATCCGTGGCATACGATGTGTGCCACGGATCTAATCTAGACCGCCACCCGCTCGCAGCAGGCATGTCGGCCGTGCCGCCGCCTGACCGGGCCCGGGTCGGCGGGCGGCCGCGACCTTGGGGATGGTGTCCTGGCGCATGAGGATCAAGCCGAGACAGGAACTCCTGGACATCTGGAGCGCGACCGCCAAGGTGGCCTTCACCCCGGTCCCCGGCACCAAAGGCAAAGGGGAATGGCACTGGGGCGGCCGGGGCGGCTCCAATTCGATCTCGGATGCGGAGCAGCTGCTCTGCCTGATGCTGCCGGCCACCGAGATCCGCCAGTTCCAACTGGACGAGCCGAACTCCACCGATGAGGATCTGCTCAAGGTGCTGCGCCCGTTCGGCGGCGCGATCGACATCCCGCAGTTCCTCGTCGGGTTGGTGATGGACTACCTCGACCGCTACACCGCGCCCGACGGCACGCCCATCTTCTCGGGCGGCAGCTACTTCTCGGCGTTCCTGCCCGACGAGGAGCCCACCGAGGAGCAGCGGAAGCTGGCGGTGGTCGAGTCGTTCGCCGCATCGATCCCGCTCATGCTGTCCTCGCTGGGCTTCATCAGGGTCTTCAGCCGGTCGGTGACCCGCCCGGAGCTGCGGGCGCGGCTGGACAAAGTCGAGCAGGCCGCCAGCCGCCGACTCTCCGCGGCGATGATCGGGCTGCTGCGCAGCTTCTCCATCTTCGTCTTCGCCGACGACAGCGACTACGCCGAGGCGCTGCTGCGCACCGTGAACCAGAACGGCGAACCGCGCCGCCGGGTGCTCGAAGACCTGCGGGTATCGCTGCGCGAGGTCGCCGCCGGTCTGCGCGACCTCACCTTCGGCCTCACCCAGGTGGAGCAGATCGAACGCGAGGACATGCTGTTCGAATGCGGCTGGTCCTGGGGCGTGCACAGCAACGCCACGCCGGTCGAGTTCCCCGTCGACCTCGGCCAGCAGGTCCCCGGGCTGGCGCTCGACGCGCCCTATCTCTACTTCACCGTGGTCGCCCTGGACGCGATCGCCGACCTCTACAACGACCGCACGCGGCTGCTGCGCCTGCTCGACGACGACCAGCTCAAGCTCGCGAGTGCCCTGCGCCTGCGCTGGGACCTGACCCAGCGGTACTGGTCGACCGTCGCCTCCTTCGGGACCAGGCGCTGGCCGCTGGAGGACATTCCGTGGCGCACGATCGACAAGGCGGAGTCGGACTACTTCAGCCTGCTGGTGACCTCGATCGCGGCCCGCAACCTGTCCGTACGCCCGAACGACTCCGACCTGCAGCGCCTCGGTGAGATCCTGTCCGAGCTGGCCAACCGCAGCCGGATGACCCGCCGGCCGCTCCGTGAGGACCCGGCCCTTCAACTGCACTCCCCCGGCGTCTCCATCGAGGTCGAGGGCGCGACGGATTTCTCCCCCCGGCTCAGCTGGGTCGCGGCCGACTTCGCACCGCTGCTGCTCAAGCGGGCCGCGATGGTCGCCGGCATGGTCGACCGCATCGACCTGCGCGGCCGGGCGCTCAACCTCGCCGACGACCTGTGGGACCACATCGCGCTGCGCCGCAGCGTCGTGGACGACGGACCGGGGCTGTGGGACGACCCGAGCCAGGTCTACCCGGTGTCGCCCGGTGACCAGGGCATCTCCTGGCACCACACGGTCCGGGTGGTGGAGAGCCTGGTCCTGGCCGCACGCCTGGCCGACGACCAGCCGCTGCGCAGCGAGCCGCTGCTGGAGCACGCGTCCAGCCTGCTGGCCGAGGCCGATCACCTCTACTCCCAGGAGCTGCTGGCGGGCACGTCAGAGAGCGGCACCTCAGAACGCAAGCGGCTGGAAGCCGTGCGGCAGCGGATCCGCAGAGCTCGCGAGATCATGTCGGCGCGTCCGGGGACCGCGGTGTCGCTGCTGCTCACGGCGCTCGGCGAGCTGGATTCCCTCGTCGCGTCCCGGGACACGACGGAGGTCTTCTAGCCATGCTGGTCTTTGCCACCTCGGACAAGGGCGGCACCGGCCGGTCGGTGACAAGCAGCAACCTCGCGTACCGGCGGGCACTGAGCGGCAGCAACGTCGCCTACCTCGACTTCGACTTCGGCTCCCCGACCGCGGGGACCATCTTCCACGTCGACGCGGTGCGCCGTGGCGCATCCGGTGGCGGGATCCACTCCTACCTGCAGGGCAAGGCCGATCCACCGCTGCGGCTGGACGTGTGGTCGCACTCGGACCGGTCGAGTCTGCGCGGCCGGCCCAGCCGGGCGGGCAAACTGGTCCTGTTCCCCGGCGACGAGTTCGGCGGTGAGTTCCCCGGCAACAAGGACGTCGTCAAGCGCTGCGCGCGGCTGTTCGCCCGGGTCGACGCCGAGTTCGACATCTGCCTGGTCGACCTCAGCGCCGGTCGCTCGCACGCCACCGACATGGTGCTGGCCGCGACCGCGCTGCCCGAGCTGCGGGCGGTGGAGAGCCGGTGGCTGGTGTTCCACCGCTGGACCCGCCAGCACCTGATCGCCGCCAACGGCCTCGTCTTCGGCAAGCACGGGCTGCTGGAGGCCGGCGCCCCGAAAGCGCCCGGCGAACCCGGGCACGATCCGGCATGGCTGCGGGACCGCATGCGCTTCGTCCGCACGGCGGTGGTCGATCCGGAGTCGGAGGCCCTCGGCGGGCTGCGGCCGGAGCAGGTCGCCTGGCTGCGCAGGTGCGACATCGACCTCAAGGCGCTGGCCACGAAGCTGAGCATCGGCCGCACCACCACCATCGGCTCGATCCCCCTGGATCCGCTGCTGCAGTGGCGCGAGCAGCTGATCACTGACACGGACACGCTGTCGCGGCAGGTGGCCAACGTCGAGACGGTGGAGGCGTTCGTCGAGTTGGCGCACAATCTCGACGACGAGAACGCGTGGGCGACCCTGTGAGCGCCGGGTACAGCGAGGCCGCGGCCCAGGAGCGGGTGGCGGAGCTGCCGCTGGCCCACCTGTCGATCGAGCTCGGGCACCTCTACATGGAGGACTACGTCGCCGGGCCGGGTCGGCTGCGCGAGCTGTTCGATCAGGTGGCGCCGTGGGTCCGTACGGTGTCGGAGGTGTGCCGGGCCGGGGTGGCGCCCCGCACGGCGCGGATCAGCACCTGCTTCCTCGTCGACGACTACTTCACCAAGCCCGATGTGGCGGGCAGGCTGGCCCGCAGCGAGCTGCCCTGGACGCCGCGGGCGGTCATCCCGCAACTGCTGCGCGCGGCGGCCGAGGCGGGCCTGACCATCGACTACCTCGCCCGCGAGTCCGCCTGCGCGGACGCGTCCGGAGTGCCGCTGGCCAGCCTGGTGCAGGCGCAGCTGGTGGCCGATCCGGCGCCGGGCACCAGCGGCGTCGGCGAGCCCGCGCACGAGACCGGCTGGCTCGCCAACGGCACCCGGGAGCAGGAGCGCGACCTGCGCCCGCCCACGGCGGAGTCGGGCTGGCGCGGCAACGGCGCGCCCAGTCCGGTCGCCGACAACGCGGAGGCGATGCGATCCGGCCCGAGGTGGCGCGGGGCGAGCGAGAACGGCGCGGTCAACCATTCGGTCTTCGTCGACGTCGAGCTCTGGCGCGACGGGCCGGGCGGGCGGCTGTGGTCGTGCGCCTTCCTGGCGGCGGTGTGGCAGCTGCTGCGGTTGGGCATGCTGCGCGACCGTGGCGCGGTCGTCGCGGCGCCGCAGCCGTGGGAGGGCGAGTTCCCGGACGACTGGGCGGCGCTGCCGCCGGTGATCCGGCTGCGGCCGGAGGCGGCGGACTTCTCGGCGTACCGGACGTTCTCCGTCCTGGCCGGCCGGTTCCTCCCGGTCGAGCAGGCCGTGCGCACCGTCTTGAGCCAGGTCGCGGTGGAGGGTGCGGTGGCGGCCCAGGTGCGGGAGCGGGTCGTGCGGGAGCGGCTGGTTCTGGCGGACGAGGTCGTCGAGCGGATCGAGTACGCCTTCGTCGGTGCCCGCTGGCGGTGAGGCCTGTGGTCGCCCGGCCGAGGCGGGACGACCCGGCCCGGCGGCCGCAGCGCGGTCGCGGCGGCGGGCGGGCCTGGTTCAGCGGCCCAGGCGTTCGATGGTGGCCAGTGCCAACTGGTCGCGGATGCGGTCGACGTTGACGCGCCACTGGCGGGTGAATCCGGGACGGTGCTCGACGTCGCGCCACAGGCCCTGCAGGGCCGGGTCGGTGCGGGCCCCGGGCATCCACAGGTGGAGCAGGAAGTCGATCGCCGGGCGAATCCGGGCGACCGTGTCCGCGCGGGCCGAGCCGGCCGGGCGGCTCTCCACCATGGTGAGCAGGGTGGTGAGCAGCCAGTCGTGCAGGGCCAGGTCTTCGCAGAACTCCGCGGTGGTGCGGTCGTCGGCGTCGGAGCGGGGCAGCCGGAGGGTGCGGGTGGTCGGATCGTCGAGGCTGAAGCTGAGCCCGGTGGTGCCGCCCGCGGGACCGGCTGCCCAGCGCAGGCGGGTGCCGGCGGTGCGGAACGCGGGACGGCGGTCGAGGCGGTCGCCGAGCTGCACCTGGTCGAGGGTGCGGTTGCCGATCGCGTCGAGGTTGAGCGCCTCGCCGGGCTCACCGCGCAGCACCCCGTCGGTGATCCTGGCGGCGTCGGCCCGGCCGACCGTCTCGATCGTGCCCGGCGCCGCCAGGTAGTGCGACCAGGGCAGGCGGCGCCCCGCCTCGCCGCGGACGACCCGGGCGTAGGCCGAAGCCTGCGCTACGTGGCCGCCGGTGATCGTGGCCCGGGTGCAGACGGTGCCGACGCCGCGCACCCGCGGTCCCGAGGCGGCCAGCGGGCAGTCGACGCCGATATGGCGCTCAGGCGACTGGGCGTGTGCGATCGGACGTTCCGCCCGGCGCACGCGCCGTCCCTGCACCAGGTCGAGCAGCGCCTCGGTATCGGTGGCGGAGACGGCGACGGAGTTGCGGAGCAGGGCGGTGTGGACCTCCCCCAGCGTCACCAGATGTTCGGCCACTCCGCACCCCCGTATGCCTTCGGCCGCCTTCAATTGCACCCCATGGTGGTATGTCGATGCAATGCCCGTGTCCGGCCCCGCCCACAAGGTCACGCTTCCGATGGAACTTCGCATCCGGACGGCGGCATGCGTGACGATTCGGCCCGCCCGAACGTGTTGCCGCACAATCGCTTCGTCACTCATGGCGACGAAGTGACTCCTCCCGACGTGTAGACACACGTTAATGTAATCGAATGGTGATTCCCGTGAAGGCCGACGTGATCATCGTCGGCGCAGGCGTGTCCGGACTTACCACCGGAGTGTGCCTGGCGGAGGCCGGACTGTCCGTGCGCGTCCTGACCCACCAGGCGCTCAGCGACCGGACCTCCTTCGCCGCCGGTGCCAGCTGGGGACCGTACATGCTGGCCGACGCGCGAGCTTTCGAGTGGAGCCGCGTGACCCGCGAGATCCTCGAGAAGCTCGCCACCGCAGCCGACGGCCGCGGCATCCGCATCGTGCCGGGTATCGACGCCGCCGAAGCCGCCGGCGTCGAACCGCCCGACTGGGCCGCGGCCATGCCCGGCTTCCGCCTGTGCCGGCCGGACGAGCTGCCGGACCGGTTCCGCAGCGGCTGGCACTACGAAGTGCCGCTGGTCGACATGCCCACCTACCTCGCCTACCTGCAGGACCGGCTGCTCGCCGCCGGGGCGACCCTGGAGCAGCAGCGGATCGAGTCGTTCGCCGAGGTCGGCGGCCTCTGCCAGGTCGTCGTCAACTGTGCGGGCATAGGTGCGCGGGAGCTCGTGCCCGACCTCAGCCTGCAGGGCGTGCTCGGCCAACTGGTGGTGGTGAAGAACCCGGATCCGCCGGTGGTGCGCTTCTTCCAGGACGACGCCGAACACGGCGACCTGACCTACATCCTGCCCCACGGCGACCTGGTCGTGCTGGGCGGCTGCGCCGTCGCCGAAGGGACCAGCCTGGACCGCGATGCCGTCGCCGAGCAGATCAAGAGCCGCTGCGCGCAGATCGAACCGCAGCTGGCCACCGCCCAGATCGTGGAGGTCCGCACCGGTATGCGGCCCGTACGGCCGCGGATCAGGGTCGAGCGCGTCGACGTCGACGGGCAGGCGATCGTCCACAACTACGGCCATGGCGGCTCCGGCCTGACCGTGTCGTGGGGCTGCGCGCTCGAAGCGGCCCGGCTGGTCCGCGGCGCGCTCGACCGGTCCCGCGTCGAGGGTTGAACCCTCCCCGTCGGCCACGTTGCTCCGCTCGCGGGACGGGACACCAGTCCGTACCGCGAGCGCCCGTCAGAGCAGCTGATCGGCGTATTCCGCGAGTGCCAGAAGTTCAGACCGTTACCGGAGTGATCGCGATGGCCGCCTGCAGCGGGTTGCTGCTCGCGATGTATTCCAGGCTGACGTCGAATTGATCTCCCGCCGCCACGTCGAACGAATTCTCCAGAAAGATGATCTGCGGGTTCAGCAGGAAGTCGGTCGGCTTGTCCCCGGAGACGCCCTCGGCGAAATCGATTCGGTACGCGATCCGAATGGCATTCGCGCGACCGGAGCCGATCGCGGTGAGCCGGGCCCGTCCGCGAATCGCCGGATCCGTCCAGTCACCGAACCGGTTGTCGAGGTATTGCGGACTGTCGGTCAGCGCACGGTCGTCGTCGAGTTCGATGAACCTCGTGTCGAAGTTCATCTTCAGACCGTAGACGTCCTCCTGGGCATACATGAGCTCGACGTGGTTCTGCATGCCCATCGGAATCATGGCGCCGCCCGGCTTGAGGAAGCGGCGGAGGTTGTTGGTGATCTGCAACTGCGGCTCGTAGAAGAAGCCCGCACTGATCACCTCGCTGATGACGACGTCGACCTGCTCGGGAAGATCGTGGCTGGTCGCGTCGGCGTGCACCGCGATGATCCGGTCGGCCAAACCGTTGCGGCGGGCGTTCTCCTCGATGACGGGGATGAAATCGGGATTGAACTCCAGGCAGTAAACCCGCTCGGCGCCCGCCTGGGCGGCGAACAACCCGAGCAGGCCGGTGCCGCTGCCCGCGTCCACCGCGACATCACCCGGTTTGACGGTCCTGCTGATGGCTTCCTGCAGGTACTGGACTCGGCGGGCGTCGTACAGGCATGCCTGGATGTCGTAGGTGGTGAACGCCTTGTCGCTGGCCGCCCTGGGCGCCAGGTTCGCGCCCGCCGTGCTGTCGGTCACGCCGACCATTCCTTCCGCTGATTGGTGCCCGAACCGGATCCGTGCCGGACCCGTTGATCTGCAGTGCCGCTGCGAACACCCGTGACCAGCATCATCCCGTCGTAGCCATGGCGGAAGAGCTGCGGCGACTGGACCGGATACAGGGTCACGTCACTGGCCACGCCGCGGAGGATGCCGAGCACATCCTGGGCGGTGACCTCGACCGCGGGAAACGTCTGGTCGCCGACCACGTAGCCGCGGGATCCCTCCATGAAGGTGGCCACGAACGGCGCACCCGGCCTGAGCGAGCGCACGAACTTCACCGTCGCCGCCGCGCACTCCTCCAGCATCCCGGTGATGGACTCCGCGACGAAGAACATGGTGCCGAGGTCCCACCTGCCTTCTTCGAGGTCGAAGATGCTGCCTTTCTCGATCTCGACGACCCGGGGAAGGAGTTCGGCCGGCCGGATGTCGCGGTATCGGTCGCAGCTGCGCACCAGCGCCTGCCAGAAGTCGTCCCAGGATGGACGGTAACCGCTGATCTCCTGCCGCAGCCAGTCGACGTTGGCCGAGGAGTACTCCCACAGAGTGATGGTCTCGGCGAACGGAAGCATCGCCATCGCCGGGTAGAGGTTGGCACCGGGGCCGACGTCGATCGCCCGCGCGTGCTCGGGCAGCTCCCGCTTGTCGAAGAACTGCGCGAGGAGCGGAATCATGATCTGATCGAGTTCGTGCAGGGTGGCGTAGTTGCTCTGCTGATACGACTCCGAGTCGAACAGGTCCCACTGGTACTCGGCGTTGTTGACGGCCAGCGCACCGGTCATCGAGCTTACCTTCCCTGTCGCGGACACCCTGCTCCCGTTCGGTCGATCATCCTGCGAGGCATTCCCATTGATCCGGAAGGTCCGCCGACGGTGGTGGCGGCACTCTATCAATGGGAGTGACGCAGAGCACAATTTCCAGTCCTGACGCGTCGTGGATTTACCGCTTGTCGCCCGAAAGGCGGGCAAATCATGAATCGCTTCCGCGGCTGCGGCCCGGCCCATTCGAACCGCACTCACGTTAGTCCGCTGCCGCAATCCAATCGATCTTCAATGACCGCCGCGTTTCGCCGGTGTTTCACATTGCGGTCGCTCGATCGGCGACCGAAGGGCGGCCGTGCTAGGTTGGCGCCGTGATCGAGAAGATCCATAGCGACGAGATCGCATCAGGTCCGGTGCCGCTGTCCCACGCGACCCGCGCCGGCGACTACGTCTTCATCTCCGGCCAGGTCGCCGTCCGCCCGGACGGCAGCACCGTGACCGGGGACTTCGACGCCGAGGTGCGGATGGTCCTCGACAACGTCCGGGCGGTCTGCCGCGCCGCTGGCGGCGACCTCAAGGACGTGTGCAAGGTGACCGCGTTCCTGTTGAACGCCGCGCTGTTCGCCCCGTTCAACGCGGTCTACCGCGAGTACTTCGACGAGCCGCTGCCCGCCCGGTCGACCGTGCTGGCATCGCTGGCCAATCCCGACCTGCGGATCGAGATCGAAGCCATCGCCTACATCCCGCGCCAGGCCTGACGAATCACCTGATCTCGAACGGATAGGCGGGACCCGGCGGATCCTCCCCCACCCGGCCGTCGATCGCCTCCCGGATCAGGTCGGCATGGCCGGTGTGCCGGGCGTACTCCTCGATCATGTCGACGACGAGTCGGCGCAGGGTCAGCAGCGTGCCGTCCGGCGCCCGGTACACGCAGTCCACGCCGACGGTCGTCAGCACGTCGGCGACCGCGCGCCGGGACCGGTCGACCGACGACTCCCAGAGCCGGTAGAGGTCCGCGGCGGAGTCGGCGGCCGCGGAGTGCCAGTCCCAGCCCGGCTCGGACGCCCAGTCCACTTCGCGCCACGGCGACGGCAGCGGCGCCGCGGCCAGTCCGCGGGTGAAGTTCAGGTCCTCCAGATAGGCCAGATGCTTCAGCAGCCCGCCGAGGGTCACCGCCGAGGCGCCCACGCCCACCCGCAGGCGATCCTCATCGAGCCCGGCGCACTTCCACGCGAACGTGGCCCGCTGGCGTTCGAGTGAGCCCAGCAGGGTTTCGGCCTCGCCGCCAACCGTCGGCGGCTCCGGATAGCCGACCGTGTCGAACATCGTCATGGTCGGCCCCTACCCAATCGGCGCGGGGACCAAGCAACCAGCCTGCCGCACGTTCGTGTTCAGAGGCCGGAGTAGCTCCTCGCGAAGTCGGCCGCGAACTCCCTCAGGACCGTGTGCGTCACGGTCGTGCAGGGTGACGGCTGGCCGCATCCGTCGCAGAGAGGCTGGCCGCCGTGCGGCGACACCTCGGCCGCCGACGGATCCGACCCGTCGTCGAGCAGCGAAACCCCGGTCGGCACCTGGTCCATGTCGCCTCCTCGGTCGGTTCGACGTCGAATCCGGCCTTCCCGCCGGATGCCCACCCGGGCGCCGTCCAAACCTCAGCGACGGATGCGTGTCCGCACGAGCGTTCATATGTCGTCTCCGGCCGGTCGCAGGCTGCCGATGGCCTGGCCGAGGCGGTCGGCGGCGGTCGCCAGCACGTCGGGCGGCAGCATCGAGAAGGCCAGCCGGATGAAGGACCGGCCGTCGGCGCCGTCGACGAAGAAGTGGGCTCCTTCGACGAACGCCACCCCGTACCCCTCGGCGGCCGGTGCCAGCGATTCGGCCGTGAGCGGCGCGGGCAGCTCGGCCCAGAGGAACCAGCCGCCGGCCGGAGTCGAGAACCGCAGGTCCGGTGCCGCGCGGCGCAGGCCGCCGAGCAGGGCGTCACGCTGGGCGGCGTACCGGCGGCGCACCGATGCCACGTGGCCGCGGTACGCGCCGGAGGCGCCGAACACGGCCATGGTCAGGGCCGTCGTGTGGTTCACCCCGCCGCCGCTGTTGACGTAGCCGAGGCCGGTCAGGCGGCGTACGAATCCGGCCTCGGCGGTGATCCAGCCCAGCCGCAGCCCCGGCGCCACGGACTTGGCGACCGTGCCGAGGCGGACCACCGTCCCGCGCTCGGCCAGGCTCCACAGTGACGGCGGCGCGTCGCCGTCGTAGACGAGCTCGCGGTAGGTGTCGTCCTCCACGATCGTGATACCGGTACGCCGGGCCAGTTCGACCAGCTCCAGCCGGCGCTGATGCGGCAGGGAACGGCCGGTCGGGTTCCCGAACGTCGGGACGAGGTACAGCATGCGCACGCGCCGACCGCCGCGCACGAGCCGTTCGTGCAGCTCCGCCGTGCGGCCGGGATGCACGCCCAGCTCGTCCGTAGGCACCGCGACGATGTCGGCCCGCCGGTCGGCGATGGTGGGCAGCGCGAGATGGTAGGTCGGCGAGTCGACCAGGACGACGTCACCCGGCTCGGTGAGCAGCTGCGTCGCCAGCGCGAGCCCGTGTGAGGCGCCGTTGGTGACGAACACCTCGGACGGTCGGGTGTCGGCGTGGTCGTAGGAGTCGAGGTGCTCGGCGAGCCATTCGATGAAGGGTCGCGGTCCGGCCGCGGCGCCGTAGGTCAGCGCCTGCCAGCCGTGTTCGCGCAGGGCGCTGCGGCTCGCCGCCGACCACGCCTCGGTGGGCAGCAGCTCGGGCAGCGGATGGCCCCAACCCAGATCGAGGACGCCCGATCGGGCCGTGTACTGGATGATCGCGGCGCGATGGTCCATCCGACCACGATACGAGCGCACCGCTCACGTGGCCTGCGGTCAGGGTGCCAGCAGGCGGAACTCGTTGCCGTCGGGGTCGGTCATGGCCGTCGCGTCGGCCCGGCCGGTGCCGAGGCGGGCCGCGCCGAGGGCGGCCAGCCGGTCGACCTCCGCCAGCAGTCCGCCGCCTACGGGTGGGGCGACGTCGAAACGCACCCGGTCGCGGCCGGTACGCGGCATCAGCGGCGGGCCGCCCCAGGTGAGCTTCGGGCCGCCGTGCGGCGAGCGGATCGCGGTCTCCTGATCCTGGTCCCAGACCAGGGGCCAGCCTAACGCGGCGCTCCAGAAGTAGCCGACCTCCTGCGTACCGTCGCAGGCCAGGGCTCCGACGAAGCCGCAGCCGGCGAGGAACCTGTTACCCGGCTGGATGACGCACAGCTCGTTGCCCTCGGGGTCGGCCAGCACCACGTGCGCGGCGTCGGGGCCCTGCCCGACGTCGATGCGGCGGCCGCCGAGGGCAAGCGCCCTCTCCACCGTCTGCCGCTGGTCCTCCAGGGAGGTGCTGGTCAGGTCGAAGTGCATGCGGTTCTGGCCAGCCTTCGGCTCCCGCGTCGGCACGAAGCGGATCCGGAACCCGGTGTCGTCACGGGGCAGGAGCGTCACCTCGCCGGTCGGGTCGTCGACCGCCTCCCACCCCAGCAGCTCCGCCCAGAAACGCCCCTGGTCCTGCGGTCGCAGTGCGTCGAAGCAGACCGCTAACAGTTGACCGGCCATCGTCGTGTCCATCTCCGATCCGCGCCTCACCGTCGTCAGCACGCACCCCGTCAGTGCTACGCCTGGAGCCTAGGCATGATCACCCGCCGGCCGCACCCGAGTATCGGGCGAGCAGTCCCGCGCCTGCGCCGCCACTCGTCGGCGGGTGCGGCTACGAGCCGGGGGTGATCAGGCCGCTTTCGTAGGCGAAGATGACCGCTTGGACGCGGTCGCGGAGTTGGAGTTTGGCGAGGATGCGGGCCACGTGGGTCTTGACGGTGGCTTCGCCCAGTTGCAGGGCGGCGGCCAGTTCGGCGTTGGACAGACCCCGGGCCAGCAGCACCAGCACCTCCCGTTCGCGGGCGGTGAGGGTCGGCAGCGCACCGTGGTCCTCGTGTACGCCGGAGCCCGAGGCGAACCGGTCGACCAGCCGCCGGGTGATGGACGGCGCCAGCAGCGCGTCGCCGTCCTGGACCAGCCGGACCGCGTGCACCAGGTGGTCCGGGGTCACGTCCTTGAGCAGGAAGCCGCTGGCCCCGGCGCGCAGCGCCGCGTAGACGTACTCGTCGAGGTCGAACGTGGTCAGGATGATGACGCGGGTCGCCGTTCCGGCGGTGGTGGTCGGTCCGGTCGCCAGGAGACGGCGGGTGGCCTCCAGGCCGTCCATACCCGGCATGCGGATGTCCATCAGCACGACGTCCGGGCGCAGCCGCCGCACCGCAGCCAGGGCGGCCTCGCCGTCACCGGCCTCCCCGACCACGTCGATCCCGGCCGCGGTCAGGATCATCGCGAAGCCGCTGCGGACCAGCGCCTGGTCGTCGGCGACGACGACGCGCAGCGACTCGGTCATGACGCCGCCGGGATGCGCGCGGTGAGCCGGAAGCCGCCGCCCGGGGCGGCCCCGGCGTGCAGCGTGCCGTGGTGCAGCCGCAGCCGCTCGCGCAGCCCGAGCAGCCCGCGTCCGGCGCCGGGCCCGCCCGGTTCGGCCGTGGGCACCTCGTTGCTCACCTCGACCAGCAGGTCGTCGCCGTCGCGCCGGATGGCCACGGCGGTGGGCGCGCCCGGCGCGTGCCGCAGCGCGTTGGTCAGCCCTTCCTGCACGACGCGGTACGCCGTCAGGTCCACCCCGTCGGGCACCTCGGCGCCGTCGCGGCTCAGCGACACCGGCTGCCCGGCGGCGCGTACCGCGTCGACGAGGGTGTCCAGTTCGCGCAGGCCCGGCTGGGGGTGCAGCCGGTCGTCGACCGGTGCCATCAGCCCCAGCAGGTGGCGCAGCTCGGCCATGGCGGCCCGGCCGCTGTCCTCGATCGCCGTCAGCGCCCCCGCCGCCAGGTCGGGTCGCCGCTCGATGACCTTCCCGGCCGCGCCCGCCTGCACCACCATGACGCTGACGTGGTGGCTGACGACGTCGTGCAGCTCGCGGGCGATGCGTGCCCGCTCCTCGGCCATCGCGGCGCGGGCCGTGGCCGCCTGCTCCTGCTCCAGCGCGGCGGCGCGGCGGGCGGCCGCGTCGGCCCGGCCCCGGGCGCTGCGCAGCGCGGCGGCGAACAGCCCGGCGGGCAGCAGCACCGCGAACGGGCTGGCCCAGCCCGGCATCTGCGGGATGGACTGGGCGAACAGCGTGGCCGAGATCACCGCCGCGACCGCGAGCAGCGCCGCGGCCCGCCGTACGCTGCGGCCGTAGGCCACGGCCGAGTAGGCGCAGATCAGGACGGCCAGGAAGCCCGGCCACAGCAGGCCGTCCTGGATCACGAACACGGCACCGGCGGCGGCGGCGAACCCGGTCAGCGGCCACTTGCGGCGTACCGCCACGGCCAGCGCGGCGATGACGTTGACCAGCAGCATGCCGCCGTCGACGCCGCCCTCGTCCTCCTGCGGTAGGAACCGGTCCGGCAGGACCGGCGCCCGCACCTCCACGTCGGAGGCGCCCGGTTCCGGCGGAACCGGTGGCACCGGCGGCGTTCTCTCCTCCGTGCGGGCACTGGCCTGACCGCCCAGACCGGGGATGTCCAGCTGCACCGGCGCCGGTGCGTCGCCGCGACCGGCGGCGCCGACCACGACGGCCCAGGCGATCCCGAGCAGCACCAGCGCCACCGCCAGGGCGACGTCGGTCCGGGGCAGCCCGAGGCGGTCGGGCAGGCGGCGCAGGTAGGTCGGCACGCCGTTCATTGTGCCCAGGTCAGCGGCGGGTGGCGTCCGCCGTGATGACTACCCGGCTCATCCTCGTGGCGGACACCACCGCGCCAGGTTCGCCCCCGCGCCGGACGCGCCCGCGGCCTGCCTCTTCCTACAGTCGCCAGGACCGAACACCGGACCTGGAAGGGGCACCCGCATGACCGAACTGATCCGCCTGCGCGACGTGGCGAAGGCGTACGAGGCGGCCGGTCCGCCCGCCCTGGCGGGCGTCGACCTGACCGTACGGGCCGGGGAGGCGGTCGCCGTCATGGGCCCGTCGGGCAGCGGCAAGTCGACCCTGCTCAACGTCATCGCCGGGCTGGACCGGCCCACCGGCGGCAGTGTCGAGGTCGCGGGCGTACGCGTGGACAAGCTGTCGGAGACCGCGCTGGCCCGCTTCCGCAGCGCCAACGTCGGCATCATCTTCCAGTTCTTCCACCTGCTGGACGAGATGACCGTCCGCGACAACGTGCTGCTGCCCGCCCGCCTGGCCGGGGTGCGGACCGCCCCGGCCCGCACCCGCGCCGACGAGCTGCTGGCACGGCTCGGCATCGCGGACAAGTGCGACCAGTACCCGGCCCGGCTGTCCGGCGGCCAGCGGCAGCGGGTCGCCATCGCCCGCGCGCTGATGAACCGGCCGCAGCTGCTGCTGGCCGACGAGCCCACCGGCGCGGTCGACCAGGAGGCCGCCGCGGGCGTACGCGACCTGCTGCACGAACTGTCCGCCGACGGCCTGACGCTGCTGCTGGTCACCCACGACCCGCAGCTGGCCACCACGGCCGGGCGCCGCCTGATCACCATGCGCGACGGCCGGGCCACCGAGGCGGTGCCCGCGTGAGCGCCGTGCTCAGCGCGGCCCGGGCCGCGGTCGCGCGGCGCAGGCTGCAGACCGTGATCGTCGGGGTAGTCGTGCTGCTGTCGGCCGCCACCGCGGTGCTCGGCGTCGGCCTGCTCGTCTCCTCGCACGGTCCGTTCGACGCGGCGTTCGCGCAGGCCCGGGGCTCCCAGGTCACCGCGACGGTCCGGGCCGACGTGCCCGCCGACCGGCTCGCCGCGACCGCGAGCGCCGCCGGGGTGGCCGCCGCGGCGGGCCCGTTCGAACTGGTCACGGCTGGCATGTCCGGGATGTTCGGGCCGCCTGGCGCCGAGTTCGTCATCGTCGGGCGGGATGCGCAGGCCGGGCCGGTCGACCGGCTCACCCTCACCGACGGGGCGTGGCTGACCGGGCCGGGGCAGATCGTGCTGACCCGG
This sequence comes from Catellatospora sp. KI3, assembly GCF_029948125.1. GTDB lineage: Bacteria > Actinomycetota > Actinomycetes > Mycobacteriales > Micromonosporaceae > Catellatospora. The sequence continues at coordinate 41,288 of NZ_JASAMB010000024.1, read as the reverse complement.
CGCACCGCCGGGCCAGAGACCAGGATCGGCGCCGAGGTGACGGTCAACGGGGCGAGCCTGCGCGTGGTGGGCATGGCCGCGTCGGTCACCGGCACCGCCGACGCGTGGGTGTGGCCCACCCAGCACGACGTGCTCAGCGGCGAGAACCTGGCCCGGCAGATGCTGTACCGCTTCACCGCCCCCGGCGCCGACGACGCCGCGCTGCGCACGGCGCTGGCCGAGGTGACCGGCGGGCTGCCCACGGACTCGGTCACCGGCGCGGCGACGTACGTGTCGATCCGGCAGGCGCTCAACCGGTCGATCTCGGCCATGGCGCCGTTCGTGATCGCGTTCGCGCTGCTCGGCATCGTGCTGTCGGTGCTGATCACGGTCAACGTGGTGAACGGCGCGGTCGTGTCGGGGTTCCGCACCATCGGCATCCTGAAGACTCTCGGCTTCACCCCTGGGCAGGTCGTCGCCGTGTACGTCGCGCAGGTGCTGGTCCCGGCGCTGGCCGGGACGGTGCTCGGGGTGGCGCTGGGCGCCGGGCTGGCCGTGCCGCTGCTGGCGCAGACCGACGACGCGTACGGGCTGCCCGGCGACGGCTCGGGCGTCCCGCTCTGGGTGCTGGTGGTGGTGGCGGTGGCGGCACCGCTGCTGGTCGTGCTCGCCGCCATCGGTCCGGCGCTGCGGGCCGGGCGGCTGGCCGCCAACCAGGCGATCAGCGTCGGCCGCGCCCCGCGTACGGGCCGGGGTTTCCGCCTGCGCCGCGCGCTGACCGCCTCTCGGCTGCCCCGGCCGGTCGCGCTGGGGCTCGGCATGCCGCTGGCCCGGCCGTCGCGGGCGGTGGCGACGCTGGTCGCGCTGCTGCTCGGGGCGGTGACGCTGGTGTTCTCCAGCGGTCTGTCCGCCTCGATGAGCGAGGTGAACACCGCGTTCACCCGGATCGACGCCGTGCCGGTGACGGTGCAGGTCATGGTCCCCGGCGGGTTCGGGCCGCAGTTCGGCCCGCCCGACGGCGGCCCGGCCGACCCGCCCGACCCGGCCGTGGTCGCCTCGGCGGTCGCCGCGACGACGGGCACGGCGCACTCCTCGCTGATGCGGCTGGCCGAGATCCGCGTCGGCGGCATCGCGCAGGAGGTCGAGTTCAACGGCTACACCGGGGACGCGAGCTGGAACGGGTACCGCCTCGCCTCCGGACGGTGGTACCGGGGCACGGAGGAGGTCGTGGTCACGTCGTACTTCCTGCGGCAGACCGGGTACCGGGTCGGTGACCGGCTGGTGCTGCCGGGCGGGCGGGCGGTGACCGTCGTCGGGGAGGCCATCAACGGCAGCGACCAGCTCACGATGATCGGCGACGTCTCGCTGGTGTCCACGGCGTTGATGGCCGAGATCGAGGTGGCGCTGGCGCCGGGGACCGATCCGGGCGCCTATACGAAGGCACTGCAGGAGAAGCTCCCGGAGGACGAGTCCGGGGTGTTCGTGGAGGACCGCACGGTCGGCGAGGACGGCGAGACGTTCCTCATCATCCAGTCGCTGATCGCCACGCTGACGCTGCTGCTCGGGGTCGTCGCGGCGCTCGGGGTGCTGAACACGGTGGTGCTGACCACCCGGGAGCGCATCCACGAGATCGGGGTGCTGAAGTCGCTCGGCATGACGCCGCGCCAGACCCGGCTCATGGTGATCACGTCGATGGTCGGGCTGGGCCTGCTCGCCGGTGTGGTCGCGGTGCCGCTGGGCATCGCGCTGCACCACGCCGTGGTCCCGGTCATGGGCGACGCGGCGTCGACCGCGCTGCCGCAGTCGGCGATGGACGTGTACCGGCTGGGCCAGCTGCTGCTGCTCGGCGGCGCGGGCATCGCGCTGGCGGTGCTGGGCGCGCTGCTGCCCGCCGGCTGGGCGGCGCGGACCCGGGTTGCCACGGCGCTGCGGGCCGAGTAGGTGGCGGACGTCTGGGCTGTACCGGCCGGTACAGCCCAGACGTCCACTCCGGACCGCGGCCGCCCGGAGGCCGTATCTATGCTGGCGTCCATGTCGCCGACCGCCGAGAACCTGCTGCAGGCTCTGACGAAGCTGGCTCCCGAGATCGCCGAGGCGGCTCCGGACATCGAGCGGGACCGGGCCGTGCCCGAGCGGCTGATCGCCCGGCTGGCCGACACCGGTGTCTTCCGCCTGGCCGCGCCGCGGACGGTCGGCGGCCTGCAGGCCGACCCGACGACCATGCTCGCGGCCTGCGAGCTGCTCGGCCGGGCGGACGGCTCGACCGGCTGGACCGCGATGATCGGCGCCGCGACCAGCGTCGTCCTGGGCTACCTCGACCCGGCGGTGGCGGCGCGGATGCTCGCCGACCCGCGCTGCCTCGTCGCCGGGGTGGCGGCGCCGTCCGGGCGGGCGACGCCGGCGCCCGGCGGCTTCCGGGTCGGCGGCCGGTGGGCGTTCGCGAGCGCCTCGCAGCAGGCCACCTGGCTGGTCGGCGGGTGCCTGGTGCTCGACGGCGGCACGGTCGCGCTCGGCCCGGCCGGGCTGCCGCAGGTGCTGCTGGTGGTCATGCCCCGGGCGGAGGTGACCGTCCACGACACGTGGGACGCGGTCGGGCTGTGCGGCACGGGCAGCCACGACGTGCAGGCCGAGGATGTGTTCGTACCGGCGGAGCGGACGTTCTCGCTCGCTGTGCCGCCCTCGACGCCGCACGGGGCTTTCCCCGTGCTCAGCCTGCTCGCCATGGGCATCGGCGCGGTGGCGCTGGGCATCGCGCAGGCGGCGATCGACGAATTCACGCGGTTGGCCGAGGTCAAGCTCCACCCGCTGACCCGCCAGCCGCTGGCGGCCAAGCCCGCGGCGCAGGCCGTGCTGGCCGAGGCGACCGCGCTGCACGCGGCCGGGCGCGCGTTCCTGCACGACCAGGTGGGCCGCTGCTGGGCGCAGGCGGGTACGGGCGAGGCCGTGCCCCTGGCGGAGCGGGCGCGGCTGCGCCTGGCGATCACCAACGCGACCACGATGGCCGCCGACGCGGTCGGACGGCTCTACCGTGCCGCCGGTGGCACCGCCGCGTACCGGTCGAGCCCGCTGCAGCGCCAGTTCCGCGACGTCAGCACGGCCGCCCAGCACGCCCTGGTGAACGCCGACACTCTCGAGCTCGTCGGCGCGGTGCTGCTCGGTCAGGATGTGAGCACCTTGCGCCTGTGACGGGCCCGGGTGTGCCGGTGCGGTTCAGCTGCAGTCGCGGCAGACGTCGCGCCCCGGCTGGCTGCGCTGGTTGCGGTGGCGGACCAGGAAGCAGCGCTCGCACCGGAACTCGTCGAGCTGCATCGGCACGACCGTGACCGTCAGCTCCTCGTCGAGCTGCTCGGCACCGGCCAGCGTGAACGACTCGGCGATGTCGAGGTCGTCCACGTCCAGCACTGCTGAGCTGGGCGTCTGCCTGCGTGCCTGAAGTTCCTCCAGGCTGTCGTCCTCCACGACGCTGCCGCGTGGCGCGTCGTAGTCGGTAGTGGTGGCCATCGATACCCCTCTCTCGTGTCCATGCTTGACAACGGGGCCGCCCAGGTTATTCCCGCCTGTTCCCGGGTAGGCCCAGCGGGTGGGACGAACTCGGACTTCGGCCTGAAGCGGCGTGTCCGGCAGTGGTCGCGGTCCGCCGGTGCCGTAAAAATGCTGAGAAGTAGCCCCAATCATGCGAGATCGCCAGTAATATCGCGAAAGTAAACTTGAATTGTTCCAGATGAGTGGCATTTGACGGTATGACGTCGGACTTCGAGGCGCAGCTGCGGGCCGTCGGCCTGCACGTGACCCGGCCCCGGTTGGCGGTGCTGGCGGCCCTGCGCGACCACCCGCACGTCGACACCGAGACCGTGATCACCCTGGTGCGCACCGAGCAGCCCGGGGTCTCCCACCAGACGGTGTACGACGTGCTGCGCGCGCTCACCACCGCCGGTCTGGTGCGGCGCATCCATCCGGCCGGGTCGAGCGCCCGCTACGAGTCCCGGGTGGGCGACAACCACCATCACGCCGTATGCCGCGCCTGCGGCGCCATCGCCGACGTCGACTGCGCCGTAGGCGCCACGCCCTGTCTGACCGCCTCGGACGACCACGGCTTCGTGGTCGACGAAGCGGAGGTCGTCTACTGGGGCACCTGCCCCGGCTGCGCGACCGACCGCAGTTCCCGATGATCAGCAGTCCGTGATCACCGGTCCGATGATCCAGCAGTCCGGAGGAAGAGATGAGCAACACCCAGGACAACGCGCCCGCCAGCCCGCAGGGCGTGGACGAGAAGGCGGCGGCCGGCTGCCCGGTCGCGCCCGACTCCGCGACCGCGCACGGCAGCGAGAGTGAGAACCCGGCCATCGCGTCGCCGACGCCGAAGACCGGCGGCCGGCCGCGTACCAACCGGGACTGGTGGCCCAACCAGCTCGACCTGTCGGTGCTGCACGCCCACTCCGCCAAGGGCAACCCGCTGGCCGACGACTTCAGCTACGCCAACGCGTTCGCCAAGCTCGACGTCGCGGCGCTCAAGCAGGACATCATCAGCGTCCTGACCACGTCGCAGGACTGGTGGCCGGCCGACTTCGGCCACTACGGCGGTCTGATGATCCGGATGAGCTGGCACGCCGCGGGCACCTACCGCATCCACGACGGACGCGGCGGCGCCGGCGACGGCGGGCAGCGGTTCGCCCCGCTCAACAGCTGGCCCGACAACGCCAACCTGGACAAGGCGCGGCGGCTGCTGTGGCCGGTGAAGCAGAAGTACGGCCAGCAGGTCTCCTGGGCCGACCTGCTGGTCCTGGCCGGCAACGTGGCGCTGGAGTCGATGGGGTTCAAGACCTTCGGCTTCGGCTTCGGCCGCGAGGACGTGTGGGAGCCCGAGGAGATCTTCTGGGGCCCGGAGGACGCCTGGCTCGGCGACGAGCGCTACGTCTCGGAGAAGGAGATGGTCGCCGGGGTCGGCGCGACCGAGATGGGCCTCATCTACGTCAACCCCGAGGGCCCGAACGGCAACGCCGACCCGGCCGCCGCGGCGCACTTCATCCGCGAGACCTTCGCCCGGATGGCGATGAACGACGAGGAGACCGTGGCGCTCATCGCGGGCGGCCACACCTTCGGCAAGACCCACGGCGCCGCGGTCGCCACCGACCACGTCGGCCCGGAGCCCGAGGCCGCCCCGCTGGAGTCGCAGGGCCTGGGCTGGCTGAGCAGCAACCGCAGCGGCAAGGGCACCGACACGATCACCAGCGGCCTCGAGGTCACCTGGACCGACCGGCCGACGCAGTGGAGCAACCGGTTCTTCGAGATCCTCTTCGGGTACGAGTGGGAGCGCAGCACCAGCCCCGGCGGCGCCAAGCAGTGGGTCGCCAGGGACGCCGAGGAGATCATCCCCGACGCGTACGACCCGTCGCGCAAGCACAAGCCGACGATGCTCACCACCGACCTGTCCCTGCGCGTCGACCCGGCGTACGAGAAGATCTCCCGCCGCTTCCTGGAGAACCCCGACGAGTTCGCCCTCGCCTTCGCCAAGGCCTGGTACAAGCTGCTGCACCGCGACATGGGCCCGGTCAGCCGCTTCCTCGGCCCGTGGGTGCCCGAGGCGCAGCTGTGGCAGGACCCGGTCCCGGCCGTCGACCACGAGCTGGTCGGCGCCGCCGACATCACCGCGCTCAAGGCGAAGGTGCTCGACTCCGGACTCACGATCCCGCAGCTGGTCGGCACCGCCTGGGCTGCCGCGGCGAGCTTCCGGTACACCGACAAGCGCGGCGGCGCCAACGGCGGACGGCTGCGGCTGGAGCCGCAGCGCAGCTGGGAGGTCAACCAGCCGGAGCAGCTGGCGGGCGTCCTGCGTACCCTCGAGGGCATCCAGCGGGAGTTCAACGACGCGGGCGGCGCGAAGATCTCGCTGGCCGACCTGATCGTGCTGGCCGGCTCGGCAGCGGTGGAGAAGGCCGCCCGCGACGGCGGCGTCGAGGTGAACGTGCCGTTCCACCCGGGCCGCACCGACGCCACCCAGGAGCAGACCGACGTCGAGTCCTTCCGGGTGCTCGAACCGCGGGCCGACGGGTTCCGCAACTACCTGCGCCAGGGCGAGAAGACCCAGCCGGAGGTGCTGCTGCTGGACCGGGCGTACATGCTGAACCTGACCGCGCCCGAGATGACGGTGCTCCTCGGCGGCCTGCGCAGCCTCGGGGCCAACGTCGGCGGCGCCCGGCACGGCGTGCTCACCGACCGGCCCGGCGTGCTGACCAACGAGTTCTTCACCAACCTGCTGTCGCCCGGCACCCGCTGGAAGGCGTCGGAGGCCGAGGAGAACGTGTACGAGATCCGCGACGTGGCCACCGACCAGGTGAAGTGGACCGCCACGGCCGTCGACCTCGTCTTCGGCTCGAACTCGCAGCTGCGGGCGCTGGCCGAGGTCTACGCCAGCCAGGACGCCCGCGAGAAGTTCACCAGGGACTTCGTCGCCGCCTGGACCAAGGTCATGGACGCCGACCGCTTCGACCTCCGCTGACCGCACCCGCGCACCCGCGCAGGAAGCACGGAGCAGTTTCGGGGAGAGTGCTGGAATCCCGGCCTGGATTCCCGCACTTTCCCCGAAACCGTCGCTTCAGGTCGCGCGGGGTGTCAGCAGCCGGAGCGGCGGCGTTCGTGGGTGACGCGGGGCAGGCCGTGGATGCGCACCGGCCCCTTCGGCCCCTGCCGGTCGTCCAGCTCCCGGGCCTGGTACATGGCCGCGTCGGCGTGGTCTATCAGCTCCTCGAGCGTGGCCGAGCTGTCGTGGTCGAACACCGACACCCCGACCGTGACGGCGAGCCGGTACGGCTGCCCGGCCGAGTCGTTGTGCCGGTCGACCTGCTCGCGCAGCCGCCGTGCCCACAGTCCGGCGTCGGCGGCGGTGCTCGCCTCGGTCAGCAGGACGCAGAACTCGTCACCGCCGATCCGGCCCAGCACGTCGTGGCGGCGGGTGTTGGCCCGCAGCAGCCGGGCGGTGGTCCGGATGGCGTCGTCACCGGCGCTGTGGCCGTACGTGTCGTTGATCGCCTTGAGCCCGTCGAGGTCGATGAAGAGCAGCACGGCGGGGCGCCGGGCCGACTGGGCGCGGGTGAGCTCGGTGCGGGCGGCGAGCAGGAAGCCGCGCCGGTTGTCGACCCCGGTCAGCTCGTCGACGGAGGACAACCGCCGCAGCTCCTCGGCCATCCGCCGCTCGGTGGTGATGTCGGAGATGGCGACCACGATGTAGCTGATCGTGTCGCCGTCACGGATCGGGGTCGCGACGACCTTCAGCCGGCGGCGCCGGCCGTCGACCTCAACTTCGAGGTCGTCGACGCTGGCGGTGCGGCCCTGCCGGGCCTGGACCAGAGGCAGCCGCTCGGGTGTGTACGGTTCGCCGGTGCCGCTGATGTAGGCGTCGGGCAGTTCTTCCGGCGAGGCGACCTCGCCGGGGTCGTAGCCGAGGATGCGGCCGGCGACCTGGTTGGCGTACACGGGCTCGCCGGTGTCGGCGGTGCGCACGGACACCCCGATCGGCACCGCCTCCAGGAACTGCTGGAGCCGGGCCTGCTCCCGGCGCCCGGTCGAGACGGCCTTGGCCAGCAGGTCGCCCACCCGCAGCATGAGCAGCAGGAACATCAGGGCCGAGGCGCAGGCCAGCACGATCGGTTCGACCAGTTCGGCGTGCCGGACCGAGTCGATCACCAGCGCGGGCACGGCCAGTCCGCACAGGGCCAGCGCGGCGAGCCTGACCCGTCCGGCGGCATGCGCCCGCTCCCGGCGCGTGGTGAGGTCGCGCATCCCCGGCTGGAGGGCGGCCACGCCGACGAACAGGTACGACAGCAGGTAGCCGTAGAAGGGCGCGTCCGCCTCGCTCTCGGTGCCCTGGACCTGCTGCAGTCCGTAGGCCATGTCGGCCAGCAGCAGCACGGCTGCCCACGCGGCCAGGGCGGTCAGCGAGCCGCGGGCGTCCTGCGCGCCGAAGAACAACCTGGCCGCCAGCACCAGGAAGATCATGTCGAGGAACGGGTAGACACCCGCGAGGAGCTGGGCTTTCGGCGCCAGCTCGGTCGTGTTCAGCATGGGCGCGACGACGACGGTGAAGTTCACGGCCGTGAACGCGATCGTGACGATGAGCGCGTCGAGCAGCGCCGACCAGTCCCCTCTGGCCCGCCGCGCCCGGATCAGCTGCAGCAGCGCCAGGGTGTTGAGCAGGTACGACAGGAGGAAGGCCTCGACCGCCGGCGACGGGAAGACGGGTGGGCGGTCGGCCACGGCCGCGGCGACGTACCAGTGCAGGTTGCCGAGCAGGTAGGCCGCCTGCCCGGCCGCCAGCAGGTACCAGGGTGCCCGCCGGGCGGGCCGGTGCAGCCGGATGCCGATGAGGATGGCCAAGACGGCGGCGAGGTTGGCCAGCGCGAAGACGACCGCCTGCGCCAGGCGGTGGCCGTCGGCGGCGGCGTAGCAGGCCAGCAGAGCCGCCGACAGGGCCGCGTAGGCCAGCCAGGCGCGGTGGCGGGCACGTTTGTGCGGTGGCTCATCGCCGGGCACGGCGTCCTCGCCGGTCATGACATCAGCGGACATACGGATACCTCCGACCACCGCAGCTTTCGTCCCAGGATGCTCCGCTCACCGTCATCGGGCAAATGCCGTGTTTACCGAAAGACGGTCATACCTGCCGCTATCGTCGGATACTCCCTGGTCGTGGACTCCGCCTGAGCGGCCTACCCGGTCGCCGGGCGGGTTCGGCCGGTCAGCCGCTCATACCGCTGCCGGGCCGCCTGGGCGGTGCCCAGCCCGAGCCCGAAGGCGATCGCCTGCCAGGTGAGGCCGCGCTGCCTCGCCAGGTCGAGCAGGCCCGCCTCAAGGGCGTCGAGGTCGGCCCGCACCCGGGGCAGCAGCGTGAGCGCTGCGGTCAGGTCCGCCTCGTCGAACGGCTCCTCCCCCGGCTCCGGCAGCGCCGAGCCCGCCGCGAGCGACAGCGACAGCGACACCGCCTCGTACGGGTCCAGCACGTGTGCGTGGGTCCAGCGCCGACGCCGGCTCTCCGTGGCGGCGTGCCGCTCGGCGAGCCGGGTGAGCGCGGCGAAGTCGCGCTGCGCCCGGGCCCGGCCGGAGTCGAAGGGGACGAAGGGGTCCGGTTCAGTCATGTGACCAGTCAAGCGAGTGAACATCACGTTGTCAACGGAATGTTTTAAACGGAACGTTTAATCGCGTGGTCGAACCGGCTGCCTGAGGACCGTCTTCAGCTTGGCCGGCTCGGTGCGCCGCGCGTCGCTGAGGTAGATCTCGTGGTGGTCGCCGTTCCAGGTCAGTCCATGGTCGGGCAGGTAGCGGCGGTGCAGGCGGTCCAGGATCGGCGCCTCGTCGTCGTACGAGCCGACATGCAGGATCTGGACGCACCTCCCCTCGGTCAGGACCAGCGGCCGCAGCGCGCTCAGCGCCGGGTTGTCCTTCTTCGCGCCGGCCTGCGCGACCGCCGACCGGACCAGGTCATCGGTGATCCAGTCCGGCCGGTTGATCAGCATGGTCCAGTCCCAGGCGTCCTTGTCCCGGGTGGCGAACGCGGCCGGGTCGGCCGCGCGCCACAGTCCTTCCAGCGGCCCGACCACGAAGTCCCGGTCGAGGCCCTTTCTGCTCGCGAACTTCAGCGTGTACGCCACCGTGAACAGCGCCTCCACCGCGTCGGCGTACGCCCGGGACGTGTTCGGATCGCCGTGGCCGTCGACCGCCAGGTAGCGCAGCTCGGGCACGTCCACCTCGACGAAGTCCTTCGCGGGCGGCGCGTACAGGGTCCGGTGCGCCTTCTTGGCGTCGTACTTCTCCATGCCTCAGCCGCCTTCCTGGCGGCGCACCATCGCGGTGATCCAGATGGGGGCGAACGGCGAGGTGCAGTTCGGTGGCGTCGGGTAGTCCTTGAGCACCTCCAGGCGCTCACCGATGGCCATCGCGCGGGCGCGGTGCCCCGCGTGCTCGATCCCGATCTGGGCCAGGCAGTGGTTCATCGCCCACTGCAGGCGGTCGGGGGCGTCCCGCAGCCCCGCCTCGATGAGGTCGAGCAGCCCGGCCAGGTCGAGGCCCTCGGGCTCCTTGGCCACGCGGTCGGTGGTCAGGGCCCAGCCGGCACTGGCGACCACCGGGTCGGCGTCGGCGAACCAGCGCAGGCGCAGCTCCTCGGCCTGCGGATGCTTCTTCACCACGTAGTTCACCAGCCAGTCGTGCACCTTCGGGGTGCGCGCCTGGCGCAGCATCGTGTCCAGCTGGTCGCGGTCGAACGCCTTCGGGCGGCAGATCAGCAGCGCCAGCAGCCTGGCCGCAGTGTCGCCGGTCGCCCACAGCTCGCAGGAGAGGTCCTGCTGCGTCTTCAGCCGCTTGGCCACTTCGCGCAGCCTGCCCAGGTTCACCCCGTGGTCGTCGCCGTGCCGCTCGTTCACCTCCCGCGCCCTGGGGTCCTCCAGCGCGGCCAGCTCGGCCAGCACCTCCGCCACGGTCGTCCCGCCCACCTCAGCCTCCTGTCCGGTCGCGCGGGCACCCGGCCCACGAGCTGACGACACTAGACCAGGCGACCAGCGGGCGCACGGCTGCGGGGGCGTCGCCGCGACCGCTCCCCGCGGTCACGGCGACGCCCCCGCTCTCAGGAGGCGCTGCCGGTGATCGCAGTGCCTGACTTCGTGACGCGGTACGTGGCCTGCGTGCCGCTCCAGAAGTGGAAGGTGAGGGTGAGCGTGCCGTCGCGGACCTCGGCGAAGAACTCCGGTTTCAGGGTGATGGTGTTCGCGGCGTAGTCGGGCTGGAAGTGGGTCCAGAACTCCTTGAACGAGGTCCAGTCGGCGGGACCGGCGTTGGTGCCGTCGGCGTACCTGGCCTCCATGGTCGCGAGCTGGTCGCCCCGGAACTGGGTCGGGATGGCGAACCCGCTGGTGGTGCCGGTGGCCGCGGCCTGGGTGGGCGGGTCGTAGGTGATGATGTCGATGCGCCAGGGTTCGCCCTGGGCGAACCGCGCCTCGATGGTGGCGTTGACGCCGTAGGCGCGGCTGCCGACCAGCCTGGTCAGCGCCGTGGCGCTGAGGGTGAGAGTGCTGCCCGACACCGTGTAGTCGGTGCCGCTGACCAGGTCGGTGCTCCCCTGCCGCAGGCCGCGCAGGGTCGTGCCGTTGAGGTTCAGGGTGAGGGCCCTGCTGGTGACGGCTCCGGTGCGGGGGACGTACACCTGGTCGGCGGAGGCGGTGCCCGAGCGGGTGGTCCAGCTCGCCCGCATCATCGCGAACACACCCGGGTCGCGCCAGGTCAGGTCGTTGCGGTTGAGGAACTGGCCCGCGTCCCAGAGCATCGTGGTGAGCGACCTGGTCCGGGCGTGGTAGCCGACCGCCTCCAGGAATTTGAGGAACTCGCCGCGTTCGATGATGCCGGGCCGGTTGTGGTCCCAGTTGAGCAGGGCCCACTCGCCGATGATGACCGGGATGCCGCGGGCGACGAACGTGGCGTGCACGCGGTCGAAGGTGCCGGTCAGGTCCTGCTCCACGGAGGCGTCGTAGCGGGTGCCGCCGGCGATGTTGACGCTGAAGGGCCACCAGCCGTAGAAGTGCACCGTCGCGGCCAGGTTGGGGTCGTGCAGCTGGGTGAAGGTGGCGGTGAGGGCGTCGAGCCGGCCCTGGTCGGCGTTGGTGAACAGGGTGGGCAGCACCAGCAGCCGGTTGGCGTTGCCGCCGCCGGACTGGCGCACGATCCGTACGAACTCGGTGTTCAGTTCGTTCAGCACCTGGTAGTTCTGCTCGTCGCCGGTGGTGCCGGCGAACTGCGGTTCGTTGATGCTCTCGAACACCAGCCGCGCCGAGTGGTCGCGGAACGTGCTGGACAGCTGGGTCCACAGGGCGCTGTAGCGGGCCAGGACGCCGGCCCGGTCGGTGGGGTACGTGTTGATCCACTGCCAGGAGTCGTGGTGCAGGTTGATCATCACGTAGAAGCCTTCGGCCAGCGACCAGTCGACGAGCTGGCGGACGCGGCTCAGCCAGGCGGCGTCGATGGTGTACGCCGGGCCCGGCCCGTGGTGGTTGCTCCAGGTCACCGGAATGCGGATGCTGTTGTAGCCCTGGCCGCGTACGTGGTGCAGCAGCGCCTGGGTCGTGAGCGGGTTGCCCCAGGCGGTCTCGTCCGGGATGGCGTCCAGGGTGTTGCCGAGGTTCCAGCCGGGCTGCATCGCCGCGACGGTCGCCATCGGGTTGCTCGGCTGCGGGGACGTGGACGGTGACGCCGAGGGCGAGGCCGACGCCGAGGGCCGGGGCGACGGACTGACCGTCGGCGACGGCGAGCCGCCCACGGTGCCGGTGCAGGTGACGCCGTTGAGGGCGAACGAGGCCGGGGCGGTGTTGCTACCGGACCATGAGCCGTTGAAGCCGAACGACGCCTTCCCGTTCGTGGCGATCGCGGCGTTGTAGCTGAGGTTGGTCGCCGTCTGCTGGGCGCCGGCCGCGCTGACCGCGGCGTTCCAGGCCTGGGTGACCTGCTGGCCGGACGGGAAGGTCCACTTGACGTTCCAGCCGCTGACGGGGTCGCCGAGGTTGGTGACCTCGACGTTGGCGGTGAAGCCGCCCGGCCACTGGGCCGAAACGGCGTAGACCGCGCGGCAGCCGGCGGCCGCCTGGGCGCTCACCGCTGCCGCCATACCGGCCAGGAGCACGGCGGCGGTGCCGCCCGCGACGACGGCGGCCCGCCATCGGACTCGCCGCAGGTGTTGCAGGGTCATGGAGATCATCCTTTGCGGAGTGGGGTCGTTGACGACGCGGCGTCAGCACCCGGCCCGGTGGGCGCGTGACGCTCGCGTCTTCGATCGCTCGCGGTCAGCTGCCCCTGTTCCCGCGACGCTGCTTGGCTCCACAGCGCACCAACCTTCGCGCCTCGGCCCGAAAGTTTCTGGCCGGACGCTACGCCTTTCCACCACGTACGTCAATGCAACGATGCTCCTCCGAACACTTGAGACTGGCGCCGCCCCGCCTGTATCCACATCGGTCCGTTGACCCTGTCGTCGGCTGTCACTACCCTGCGCCTGGAAAGTGTCGTCGCTAGAACAGAAAGTTTCTTCCCTTGGACACCGTGCCCGCACCGCACTCCGCCACCTCCGACGGTTGGCCGGACGGCGTGTTCCAGAACCCGGTCATCGCCGGGATGCACCCCGATCCGAGCGTCTGCCGGGTCGGCGATGACTACTACCTGGCCTGCTCCAGCTTCGAGTACTTCCCCGGCGTGCCGATCCTGCACAGCCGCGACCTGGTGCACTGGGAGCTGCTCGGCAACGCCCTCGACCGGCCCAGCCAGCTGCACCTGCCCGCCGACACACCGTCCTCCGGCGGCGTCTACGCACCCACCCTGCGCCACCACGACGGCCGCTTCTGGCTCATCACCACCAACGTCGCGCCCGGCGGCGGCACCATGCTGTTCACGGCCACCGACCCGGCCGGGCCGTGGTCGGAGCCGATCCGGACCGGCATCCCCGGCATCGACCCGGATCTGGCCTGGGACGACGAGGGCCAGTGCTGGTGCACCTACGCCGGGATCGAACAGGTCCGCCTGGACCCGCACACCGGCCGGACCTCCGGCACCGCGCGGCGGCTGTGGTCCGGCGGCCCCGACGCGCAGGCGCCGGAGGCTCCCCACCTCTACCGGATCGGCGAGCACTGGTACCTGCTGATCGCCGAGGGCGGCACCGAGCGCGGCCACGCCGTCTCGGTGGCGCGCGGCCCCGGCCCCGGGGGACCGTTCGAGCCCTGCCCCGCCAATCCGATCCTGACCCATCGCGGGCTCAACCATCCGATCCAGAACACCGGGCACGCGGACCTGGTCCAGGCGCCCGACGGGTCGTGGTGGATGGTGCTGCTGGGCGTACGCCCCCGTGGCGGCACCCCGGGCTGGCACGTCCTGGGCCGGGAGACGTTCCTCGCGCCGGTGACCTGGGCCGACGGCTGGCCGGTGGTCGGGCGCGTCGCACCGGAGCCGGCGGCGCCCGCGTGGCCGGCGTACCCGGTGGCGGCACCGGCGCCCCGCGACGACTTCGACACGGCCCGCCTGCATCCGCGCTGGATCTCCGTCCGGTCCCGGCCCGACGAGCTGTGCTCGCTGACCGACCGGCCCGGCTGGCTGACGCTGCGCGCCCGCGGCGCGTCGCTGGACCACCCCGACGTCATGTTCGTCGGCCGCCGCCAGCAGCACCTGTCCTGCACCGTCCGGACCCTGCTCGACGCCGCCGAGGGCCGCGGCGGGCTCGCCGTGCGCCTGGACGAGGACCACCACTACGAGGTCGAAGCCGGCGGCGGGCGGGTGGACGTGGCCGTGCGCGCGTCGTCGCTGCGGGCCACCGCCGCCACCCGTACCGTGCCCTCGGGGCCGGTCCGCCTGCGGATCGACGTGATCGCCTCGGCCCAGCCGGACTGGCATCCGCGCAAGGAGCCGGACCGCGTCCGGCTCGGGGTCGAAGCGGCCGACGGCACGTTCGACGTGCTGGCGGAGCTCGACGGCCGGTACCTGTCGACCGAGGTGGCCGGCGGGTTCACCGGCCGCGTGCTCGGCGTGTACGCCGCCGCCGGCACGGTGCGGTTCGACTGGTTCGACTACGAGCCGATCGAGGCCGCTCCGGACCCGGCGCCCGAGGCTATCCTTGCGCCGTGAGCGGACCCGGGCCACGTCCAGGTCCGACCAGACACCGCGCGAGTCACGACGGAGGAGGCCGGGTTGCCGCACACCGAGCCGGATGAGCCGGTCACGGACACCGCACCCGTACCCGGCGGGCCGGTGACCATCTCGTACATCGCCGAGTCCGCCGGGGTGTCGATCCCGACGGTGTCCAAGGTCCTCAACGGCCGCTCCGGCGTGGCCGCCGACACCCGCGCCCGGGTCGAGGCACTCGTCCACCGGTACGGATACCGCCGACCCACCCCGTCGGTGCGCAGCAACATGATGGAGCTCGTCTTCGACGACCTCGAGCACATGTGGGGCATGGAGATCATCCGCGGGGTGGAGCGTGTGGCGCGGGAGCAGCGCATGGGCGTCGTGCTGACCGCGTTCGGCCCGCAGCGCGGCGCGATCCGCTACTGGATCGACGACACGGTGTCCCGGCGTCCCGCCTGCGTCGTGACCGTGGCCCAGCTGTCGGCGGACCAGCGGGACCAGCTGCGGGCCAGGGACATCCCCTTCGTCGTGGTCGACCCCACCAGCGAACTGCCCGACGGTGTCCCCTTCGTCGGTGCCACGAACTGGGCCGGCGGCCGGTCGGCAGCCCGCCACCTGGTCGAACTCGGACACCGCCGGATCGCGATGGTCGCCGGGCCGGAGCAGCTCCTGTGCTGCCAGGCCCGGGTCGACGGCTACCGCTCAGCGCTGGCTGCCGCCGGGCTGCCGACCGATCCCGGCCTGGTCGCGCGGGCCGAGCTGACCCTGGACGGCGGCCAGGCGGCGGGGCTCGCCCTGCTGAACCGCCCCGACCCGCCGACGGCGATCTTCGCCAGCAACGACCTGCAGGCGCTCGGCGTCTACCAGGCCGCGCGGCGACTGGGCCTGCGGATCCCGGCGGACCTGAGCGTGGTCGGGTTCGACGACCTGCCGCTCGCCGCGCTGGTCGATCCCGCGCTGACCACGGTCCGCCAGCCGCTCACCGAGATGGCGGTGGCCGCCACCGAACTGGCGCTGGCCCTGGGCCGAGGCGAGCAGACACCGCAGATCGGACTGGAGCTGGCGACCACCCTGACCGTGCGGGGCAGCACCGCCCCGCCCCGGCGCTGAGCTCAGTCGTCGCCCGCCTCGCGCAGCCGGGCCCGCTCGCGCTCGATGATCTGCCGCTCGGCGGCGCCGCGCTTGCTGTCGTTGTCGGCCCCGTCGACGGCCTGGGCGTTGGCGTCCTTGGCCGCGCTGGGCCGGGCGTACTCGTCGAACAGCGCGGCCTTGCCCGCGACCAGCTCGCGCATGGCGGTGTCCACGGTGTCCTCGGCGACCAGCCGGAACACCTGCACCGGCCGGACCTGGCCCATCCGGTGGCAGCGCGCGATGGCCTGCTCCTCGGTGCTGGGCTTCCACTGCGGCTCGACCAGGATCACCACCGAGGCGGTCTGCAGGTTCAGCCCGACCCCGCCGACCTCGATCTGGCTGACCAGCACCGCGGGTCGGCGGCTGGCGTTGAACGCGTCCACCACCTGCTGGCGCTGCAGCGCCGGGGTCGTGCCGGTGAGCGGGCCGTGCGCCCGCGCGCCCAGCGCCCCGGTGATCGCGGTCAGCACGTCGCGGAAGTACGAGAACACCAGCACCTTGTGCCCCTCGGCCAGCGCCTCGTCAGCGATCTGCCGGACGTGGTCGAGTTTGGTCGAGGTCCGGGCCGGGTCGCCGAAGGTCGCCCGGCGCATGGTCATGAAGTGCCCCTCCCACACGGCCTTGCGGTAGGCGGCCAGCTCGTCGGGGGCCAGCGACACCGGCTGCACGGTCTCGATCCGGCCGGGCAGCTCGGCGAGCACGTCCGACTGGTTGCGGCGCAGGTAGGCCGGGGCGATGGCCTGCCGGAACGCCTCCGCCGACGGCGCCGCGGCGGCGTCCCGGGCGACGGCGGGGTTGATGTGCTCGGTGAGCACGGCGAACTCCGCCACCCGGTTCTCCAGCGGAGTGCCGGTCAGCAGGGTGACCCGCTCGGCCCGCTCGATGAGACCGCGGCTGTGCCTGGTGCGCTTGGTGGTCGGGTTCTTGATGTAGTGGGCCTCGTCGAAGGCGGCCATGGCGACGTCGGCATCACCGAGGTCCAACCGGTCCAGTGCGGTGTACGTGGTCACGCCCACGCCGCCCTGGGCGCGCCAGGCGGCGAGGTTCTTGGCGGTGTCGGTGCCGTAGAGCAGGCGCGGGGTCAGCTTGCAGTGGCGCCTGATCTCGTGCATCCAGTTCCCGGCCAGGCTCGGCGGGCAGACGACCAGGAAGTGGCGGGCGCCGCCCGCGGCCAGGTGGCACATGGCCGCGAGCGTCTCGACGGTCTTGCCCAGACCCATCTCGTCGCCCAGGATCACCCGCCGCTGCACGAGCATGAACCGGGCGCCGAAGGACTGGTAGCCGCGCAGGGCCGACTTCAGCAGGCTGGTGTCCAGGCGCAGCCGGTCGATGCTGTCGGCGGCGTCGGCTGGCAGGTGTCCGGCCGGGCCCGGCCCGCCGGGCTGGCCTCCGGTCACCTCGGCCAGCAGGGTCAGGTAGGTGGCGGCGTCGGTCTGGTACTTGCGCCACAGCTGCTGGGCGGTCGGCTCCTGCACCAGGGCCGTCGCGGCGGCGAGGACCTTGGTGCGGGCGGCTTCCAGCCGCGGCGAGCGCAGCGCCGTCTCCAGGTCGGCCAGTGCGGCCCGGTCGGCCAGCCTGCCCTGGCGCCCCCGGAACAGGCTGCGCCAGCGGCTGTTGGCCAGCCGCGCGCCGTCGACGTGGGGGGTGACGGCGTCGCGCAGTTCCCGGGCCCGGCCGAGCAGCGGGCGCACCCGCCGGCGGGCGGTCAGCAGCCGGTGCAGTGAGCGCAGCAGGTGGGTGTCCTCCGGCGAGCGCCGGTCGGGGTCGGGCCGCAGGACGGTCTCCGCCTCGACGGACTCGGCCAGGGCCGCGATGGCGGACTCGATCTGGGCGACCGTGGTCGGTCCGACGCCGGGGTACCGGTGCAGCTGCTGGCGCTGGTCCATGAGCTGGCCCACCGTGGTCAACCCGGCGGCCTGCAGCGACCCCAGGCGCAGCCGACCTCCGGCCGCTTCCCGCAGCCGGGCCACGTCGACCTGGTGGAGGCGTTCGTCGAGCAGCCGCCGGCGGTGCGCGTCGGCCAGGTCGCGGATCTCCGTGACGAGGTCCTGCTCGGCGTCGAGCACGGTCCGGGTGGCCCGCAGGGTCTGCTCGGCGTCGGCGACCAGGGCACGTGCCTGCTGGCTGCGGGCGGCGGCGGGCATCGCGACCTCGTTCCACGCTCACTCGTGCCGGGGGTGGCACGGATGACGAATTATGGCGGATCCTGCGGCGCTTCTACCCAGCCGTTCGCCCTGCCATGCCTGTGCGGGGCACGTGCCCTGCGGACCGTGCCCCGGTCTCCCGGTCAGTAGAGCAGCCGCCACTGTGCGTACAGCGTCACGCAGGTGCCCTGGACCAGCGCGGTGCCGGGGTCCTTGCTGGGCCGGGACAGGCACTTGCCGCTGACCACGTTGGTGAACCGCAGCGTGTTGCCGGTGCCGCTGCCGTACCACTGCTGCGCGGTGCCGCCGTCGCAGGTCAGCTGCCGCACCGGTGATCCGGTGGCGGTGCCGACCCCGGCCAGGCACTTGCCGGTGCCGAAGCTGACGATCCGGTACTTCCCGGACGTGATCTCGACGACGTTCCACAGCTGGGTGCTGACGTCGAGGCAGATCTCCTGGGTGGCGGCGGAGCCGTCGACAGCGTCGGGCACGGCGACGCAGGTGCCGGACAGGCTGCTCTCGATGAACACGCCAGACCACGAGTCGGCGTGCGCCGGGGCGGCCGGCAGTGCGGCCGCGGCCGCGGCGACCAGCGCCACCAGCAGGACTTTCGGGATACGCCGCATCAGATGGACCTCCAGTTCGGGACTTGTCAAAGCTTGGATCATAAATCCATGTCTCTCAATTTGATAGCCATGGATGAACTGCCGACCCCGGTCGGCCGGGAGGTGATCATGGTTGGGAAACGCGAATCCGGCTCCGGGTTCGTCCGCCGCTGCCGATGATGGACAAATGACGTCGAAGTGTGACCAGAGTTCCGAGAAGGACAGGCTCGCCCAGGCCGACTCGGGTACCGCGCCGTGGCGGGCGTGGGGCCCCTACCTGTCCGAACGCGCCTGGGGCACGGTGCGCGAGGACTACAGCCCGACCGGCGAGGCGTGGTCGTACTTCCCGCACGACCACGCCCGGTCGCGGACGTACCGCTGGAACGAGGACGGCATGGCCGGGATCTGCGACGACGGCCAGCGCTTCTGCTTCGCGCTGGCGCTGTGGAACGGCCGGGACCCGATCCTCAAGGAGCGCATGTTCGGCCTCACCGGCGCCGAGGGCAACCACGGCGAGGACGTCAAGGACTACTGGTGGTACGAGGACTCCACCCCGACCCACTCCTACATGAGCTGGCGCTACCACTACCCGCAGGCGGAGTTCCCGTACCGGGAGCTGGTCGAGGAGAACCGCCGCAGGGGCAGGGACGAGCCCGAGTTCGAGCTGATCGACACCGGCGTCTTCGCCGACGACCGCTACTGGTCGGTCACCGCCGACTACGCCAAGGCCTCCCCCACCGACATGTGCGTCGTCGTCACCGTCGCCAACCGCGGGCCCGACCCGGCGACGATCCACGTCCTGCCGACGCTGTGGTTCCGCAACACCTGGGCCTGGGGGCGGGCCCGGCACGACGCGGTCCCCTCGATCACCGGCCACGGAGGCCGCCTCACCGCCCGCCACGAGGGCCTGGGCACCCTCGAACTGGTCGGCGACGGCGAGCCCACGGCCCTGTTCTGCGACAACGAGACCAACACCGAGCGCCTGTGGCAGGTGCCGGGCCGCTCGGCGTACCCGAAGGACGGCATCAACGACCATGTCGTGCACGGCGCCGACACGGTCAATCCGGCGCTGACCGGAACCAAGGCGGCGCTGCACTACGTGCTGGAGGTCCCGGCGGGCGGGTCCCGCCGGATCCGTCTCCGGCTGGCGCAGCCCGCTGCGGGCAGCACCGACCTGGGGGACGGATTCGCCCAGGTCATGGCCGATCGGCGGGCCGAAGCGGACGCGTTCTTCGCCGACCTGACCCCGGCGGGGACCACCGACGAGGAGGCCCGGGTCGTGCGCGGCGCCATCGCCGGGCTCATGTGGGGCAAGCAGTACTACCGCTACGACGTCGACCTGTGGCTGGACGGGGACCGGACCACCCTCACCCCGCCGAGCGACCGCCTGAACGGGCGCAACTGCGACTGGCGGCACCTGGCCGCCGCCGACGTCATCTCCATGCCCGACCCCTGGGAGTACCCGTGGTTCGCCGCCTGGGACCTGGCGTTCCACTGCGTCGCGATCGCCCGCGTCGACCCCGCGTTCGCCAAGGAGCAGCTGCTGCTGCTGGTACGGGACTGGTACATGCACCCCACCGGCCAGCTCCCGGCGTACGAGTGGGCGTTCGGTGACGTCAACCCGCCCGTGCACGCGTGGGCGGCGCTGCGCGTGTTCGACCTCGACGGCGCCCGCGACTACGGCTTCCTCGAACGGATCATGCACAAGCTGATGCTGAACTTCAACTGGTGGGTCAACCGCAAGGACTCCGACGGCGACAACGTCTTCGCGGGCGGATTCCTCGGGCTGGACAACATCGGCCCGTTCGACCGCTCCGCGCCGCTGCCCGTCGACGGGCAGCTCGAGCAGTCCGACGGCACCGGCTGGATGGCCATGTACGCGGCGAACCTGCTGGAGATGGCGGCCCGGCTGGCCATGCGCAACCCCAGCTACCAGGACGTCGCGACGAAGTTCTTCGAGCACTTCGCCTACATCGCCTCGTCGGCGCGGACACTGTGGCACGACAAGGACGGCTTCTACTGCGACACGATCCGGATCGGCGGCGGGGCGCCGATCCCGATCCGGGTGTTCTCCATCGTGGGGCTGATCCCGCTGGTGGCCACGGTGACCTGGCGCGAGGGTACGTTCGGCCGGCTGTCGGAGCTGGCGCGCCGGGTCGAATGGTTCATGGACCACAAACCCGCGCACGCGGCGGTCATCGGCGAGAACCGGGCCGACTCCGACGGCCGGCGGCACCGGCTGCTGTCCATGGTCACGATGGACCAGCTCGAACCGATCGTCTCCCGGATGCTCGACGAGACCGAGTTCCTCAGCCCGTACGGCCTGCGCAGCATCTCCCGCGCCCACGCGGCCGAGCCGTTCGTGGTCAGCCTGGGCGGCCAGGACTACACCGTCGACTACGAACCGGCGGAGTCCACGATCGGCACCTTCGGCGGCAACTCCAACTGGCGCGGCCCGATCTGGATGCCGGTGAACTACCTGCTGATCAGCGCGCTCAACCAGTTCGGCGACTTCCTCGGCGACTCGGCGACGTTCGAGTGCCCGACCAGGTCGGGCACCCGGCGCACCCTCAACGAGATCGCCGACGAGCTGTCCGAGCGGCTCATCGGCATCTTCCTGCGGGACCGCGACGGCCGCCGCCCGCTCTACGGCGGCACGGAGCTGCTGCAGACCCACCCGGACTGGCGCGACCGCCTGATCTACCCCGAGTACTTCCACGGTGACGACGGCGCGGCGCTGGGCGCCTCGCACCAGACCGGCTGGACCGCCCTGGTGGCCGAGCTGATCCTCAGCCGCCGTACGAACCGGCCGACGTCAAGCTGACAGCTCACGGCATCCGGCCGTAGACCGCGTTCCAGGCTGTCGACAGCGCCGCGCCCGCGGCGCTGTCGAGCAGGTCGGGGGCGCCGTACGCCACCGCCGCCTCCCGTAGCGCGGCGCCGGCCGACGCCCACGGTTCGGCCACGATCTCCTCGCCGTCGCCGTCGACGACCCACGCGTCCGCACCGCCACGCGACTGGGCTCCGGCCTTTACGAGCTGGTGCAGCAGCCCGAGTCCGGAGCCGACCGGCGATCCCGGACCGTCGGGGCGGCTGCCCTCCTGCCAGCGCCGCCAGGCGCTCCGGTAGCCGTCCGCGGCGCCGGGGTCGCGGGCGGCGGCCAGCCGGTGCGCCGTGGGCTCGTCGAGTGCCCGGGCGGCCTCGACCACTCGCACCACCGCCTCGCCGCCGGGCCCGAACGGCAGCGCCGGGGACAGCTCGGCGACCACGTCGACGGACACGGCATGGGTGTAACCGGCGCCGGGGCGGATCCTGGCCGTCTCGGCGGCCAGCGCCTCCCGCTCCGGGGCCGACTCGGCGGGCGCGATCTCCACCAGCAGCAGCCGCCCCGGCCAGCGGTTCACCAGGATCCGGCCGGGGTGCTCGTACACCACCAGCCACGGCGGGCGCGGCTGCGGCATCCGCACACGGCCGCCGACGCGGGCCGCGCGCTCGTGCTCGGGGGCCGCGTGGTCGACCCACAGATAACCCGACATCGTCCGCCTCCCGGCTGCTGCGCCCGGTCGAGCTTAAGCGCGCCGGGATCCGCCGCGGCACGTCGGCCGCGACGGTCCGAGCAGATCTTTATCAGTCGTATATGCCCTGTTCACAGCGGGGTCGGCGAATAACTTGGGCGCCTTGTCGGTTTCGTTCCCGGACCGGCGGGCATCGAGTGGATGACAACGCCAGCCCAGGGCCGTCATGGAGGAGGAGCCCGATGTACCCGCAGTGCCACGCCGGAATCGCCGTCCCGAACGGCCTGTACGCGTTCCTGGCCGCCGAGCCCGACGGCCAGTATCAGCTGCCCCGGCAGCTCAGTTGCGAACTGCAGTCGGGGCACGGCACCGACCACGCCGGTTTCCTGCAGAGCATCGGCCCGGACGAGCACGCCGCGTGGTGGCTGCTGTGGGACGACACGGCGGGCATGCGGTCGCTGATCCAGCTGCCCTACTGCTGCGACGACTGCACGGCCGCCGACGCGTGCCTGCTGCCCGCCGGGCACGAGGGCCGGCACGGCCCGCAGCTCGCCACCACGCTGGACGTGCCGCCGGGTGTCCGGCTGCTGCTTCCCGCCCGCGACCTCGTCCGGTAGGCCGGGCGGGCACAGATCCGGCGCGCCCCGGTCCCGGGGGTGCGCCGGATCGGCGTATGTCAGCGGACCGGCACGGGGCCGGTGGAGCCGCGTACGACCAGTTCGGTGGAGAGTTCGAGGTGCAGGGCGTCGAGCTGGTGCCGGTCGAGCAGGCGGACCAGCAGGCTGACGGCCATCCGGCCCATCTCGCGCAGCGGCTGGCGGATCGTGGTCAGCGTCGGCGCGGTGGCCTGGGCGAGGTCGATGTCGTCGAAGCCGGTGACGGACAGGTCCTGCGGCACGCGCAGCCCGCGTTCGGCGGCGGCCGCGAGCGCGCCGACCGCCGCCTTGTCGTTGAAGCCGACCAGGGCCGTGGGCGGGTCGGGCAGGTCGAGCAGCTCCCCGGCCGCGCGGTGGCCGAACTCGATGGTCGGTTCGTCGGAGCGGACCAGGGCGGGGTCGGTGAGGAAGCCGACGTCGGCCAGCGCGGAGGTGTGGCCGGCCAGGCGGGCCTGCCCGGCGAGCCAGTTGTCCGGACCGGCCAGCACGCCGATGCGGCGGTGCCCGAGTTCGACGAGGTGGGCGGTCATCGCGCGGGCTCCGGCGAAGTGGGCCGCCGACACGGCCGGGATGTCGCGGGGGGCCGGGGTGCGCGGGTCGACCACGACGAAGGGCAGGCCGGTGGCGCGCAGCGCGACGAGTTCGCGGCTGGGTTCCGGCGGCAGGATCAGGATCGCGCCGTCGATGTCGACCCGGTCGGCGAGGGTGGGCAGCACGTTCTCGTTCTGCGCGCTCTGCCCGGCGTCGAGCATCAGGCGGCGGCCGTGCACCGACAGCGTCTCGGCGATGGACGACACGATCAGGCCGAAGTAGTCGGTGAGCTGGTAGGGGCAGCGTACGTAGACCGGTCGCGGTGACATGTCGCGCGCCCCGGCGGCGCCGTCCGGATCGGTCCCCCGGGTGCGCAGCCGGTCGGCGGTGCGCTGGATCAGGTCGCGGGTCCGGGGCGCGACGTGCGGGTATCCGTTCAGCACCCGGGACACGGTGGCGATCGACAGGCCGGTCTCGGCGGCGATGTCGCGCACCGAGCCCTTACGCGGCGAGCGGCTGGGCATGTGCGTCGGGGTGCCGTTTCATGCCGCCAGCATAGTGGCGCACCGCGCGGCCCGACAGTGCCAAGTGTTTCATAAGGTGTTACATTCGCCGACCCCGGACGGAACCGCGCAGCTCATCACGCCAGCCGCGATCAAGGGCAAACTTCGAGTATTGACAGCCGCAGGAGCCCGGTGCTTCGCTGGCAGACATCGATGTTTCACGAATGTTTCATTCGTTACATGCGCGGCAGTCGTCGCCGCGCCGACTTCGAGGTGAGCGATGAGAAGATCCATACGTGGCGGCGCCGTGGCGGCACTCGCCGTGGTGCTGGCGCTGACCGGTACAGGCTCGGCGGGCGCCACCGCCCCGGGCGCGCGGCACGCGGTGTCGGCCCGGGTCTGGCTGACCACCGTGGACGGCACGGAGCTGCTGCGCGAGCAGTCGGCGGTGCCGTTCCGGGCCGGAGCGTCCGACCTCCCGACGATCGTGCTGGACCCGCTGCGGTCCTACCAGGCCATGGACGGCTTCGGGGCGTCGATCACGGACTCCTCGGCCGCCGTCCTGTCCGGTCTGAGCCCGGCCGCCCGCGAGGACGCGCTGCGGCGGCTGTTCGACCCCGACACGGGCATCGGAGTCAGTTTTCTGCGGCAGCCGATCGGGTCCTCGGACTTCACCGCGGCCGCCGAGCACTACACCTACGACGACGTGCCCGCCGGGGCGACCGACTTCGCGCTGGCCAGGTTCAGCATCGCCCACGACCGGGAGCGGATCCTGCCGCTGCTGCGGCGGGCCAGGCAGCTCAACCCGCGGCTGACGATCCTGGCCACGCCGTGGAGCGCGCCCGCGTGGATGAAGACCACCGGCTCGCTGGTGGGCGGGCAGCTCAAGGACGAACCCGCGATCTACCGCGCGTACGCGCGCTACCTGGTCAAGTTCGTCCAGGCCTACGCCGCGGCCGGGGTGCCGGTGGACTACCTGACGGTGCAGAACGAGCCGCAGAACCGGGCGCCGTCGGCGTACCCGGGCGTGGACATGCCGGTCGCGCAGCAGGCGAAGGTCATCGAGGCGCTCGGGCCGCTGCTGCGCGCGGCCAGCCCGCGCACGAAGATCCTCGGGTACGACCACAACTGGAGCACCCACCCCGGCGACATCGCGTCCACCCCGCCGGGGCGCAGCCCCGAGACCGACTACCCGTACCAGCTGCTGTCCGGTCCGGCGGCGCGCTGGGTCGCCGGGACCGCGTTCCACTGCTACCACGGCGACCCGTCGGCGCAGAGCGCGCTGCACGCGGCGTTCCCCGACAAGGGCATCTGGTTCACCGAGTGCTCCGGTTCGCACGGTCCCGCCGATCCGCCGGCCAAGTTCTTCCGCGACACGCTGGTATGGCACGCCCGCACCATCGCGATCGGCACCACCCGCAACTGGGCGCGATCGGTGGCGAACTGGAACCTCGCCCTCGACCCGACCGGCGGTCCGCACCTGGGCGGCTGCGACACCTGCACCGGCCTGCTCACCGTCGCCGCCGACGGCACCGTCACCGCCAACGCCGAGTACTACACCATCGGGCACCTGTCGAAGTTCGTACGGCCGGGCGCGGTCCGCATCGCCAGCACCTCGTTCGGCACCACCGGCTGGAACGGGCAGGTCATGGACGTGGCGTTCCGCAACCCGGACGGGTCGACCGCGCTGGTGGTGCACAACGAGAACGACGATCCCCGCTCGTTCGCCGTCGCGGTCGGCGACCAGATCTTCGAGTACACCCTGCCCGGCGGCGCGCTGGCCACGTTCACCTGGCCGGCCGACCCGTCGCTGCGCCCGCGCCTGCGCCAGCTCGACCTGACCGGGGCGACCGCCTCGGCCTCGCCTGCGGGCGAGAGCCCGGCCGCGGCGGTCGACGGCGACGCCGCCACCCGGTGGAGCAGCGGCGCGGCCCAGGCCCCGGGGCAGTACCTGCAGGTGGACCTGGGCCGGCTGACCGGGTTCCGGCGGGTCGCCGTCGACAGCGGCGGCAACCTGGGCGACTTCGCCCGGGGCTGGCGGCTGTCGGCCAGCGACGACGGCGCCACCTGGCGCACGCTGGCCGCCGGGACCGGCACCGGCCAGCTGAGCAATGTCGACCTGCCCTACACCCGGGCCCGCCACCTGCGGATCACCGCCACGGCCGGGGCCGGGAACTGGTGGAGCGTCGCCGACGTGCGGCTCTACCTCTGATCTGTGACCCGGCAGTGCCGCCGGACCACGGGAGCCCCGCCCGGGGCTCCGACTGCTCCCCGACCCTGAACCGAAGGAGCATCACGATGTACGACCACCACACCCGGCGGCGGGGCCGCCGGCCGGTGACCCTGCTGGCCGCGACGGCGCTGCTCTCGGCGGCCGCGCTGGCCTCGGCCGCGCCCACCGCCTCGGCCGCCGCGACCGGGCCGACCGTGTCCGCCTGGGTCACCACCCCCGACCGGGCCCAGCTGCTCAACCCGGTCGCCGCCCAGGTCTTCAACTCCGAGGGCCCCCGGCCCGGCCAGCTGATCACCGTCGACCCGGCGCAGACCCTGCAGACCATGGACGGGTTCGGCGCCTCGATCACCGACTCGTCGGCGGCGCTGCTCTACCGGCTGCCCGCCGCCCAGCGCGACCAGGTCATGGTGTCGCTGTTCGATCCGAGCGCCGGGATCGGGCTGAGCATGCTGCGCCAGCCGATCGGCAGCTCGGACTTCGCCGACGAGCCGCACTTCACCTACGACGACCTGCCGACCGGGCAGACCGACTACCAGATGACCCGGTTCAGCATCGCCCACGACGAGGCCCAGGTGCTGCCGCTGCTGCGCCGCGCCCGGCAGCTCAACCCCAGCCTTAAGATCGTCGCCACCCCCTGGGGCCAGCCCGCCTGGATGAAGGCGAACAACTCGATGATCGGCGGGCAGCTGCGAAACGACCCGGCGGTCTTCCGCGCCTACGCGCTGTACCTGGTCAAGTTCGTGCAGGCCTACCAGGCGGCCGGGGTGCCGATCTACGCGCTGACCGTGCAGAACGAGCCGCAGAACCGCACCCCTGACGGCTACCCGGGCACCGACCTGCCCGTGGCGCACCAGGCCGCCGTCATCAACGAGCTGGGTCCGCAGCTGGCGGCCGCGGGCCTGGGCCACGTGAAGATCATCTCGTACGACCACAACTGGGCCGAGCACCCGGACGACATCGCCGACGCCGCCCGGCTGGGCGTGCCCGCCGAACCGAACTACCCGTACGACATCCTGCGCACCTCGGCCGCGCAGTGGATCGCCGGCACCGCCTACCACTGCTACTCCGGCGACGCGGGGGCGCAGACCGCGCTGCACAACGCGTTCCCGGCCAAGGACATCTGGTTCACCGAGTGCTCCGGCTGGCACGGGGTCAACGACCCGGCCGCCCAGGTCTTCTCCGACACCCTCAAGTGGCACGCCCGCAACCTCGAGGTCGGCGTGGTCCGCAACTGGGCCAAGTCGGTGGTCAACTGGAACCTGGCCCTGGACCCGCGCGGCGGGCCGGTCAACGGCGGCTGCGGCAACAACCCGGCCGGCATGTGCTCGGGCGTGGTCACCGTCGACGGCACCACGGTGACCCGCAACGCCGAGTACTACACGCTGGGCCACCTGGCCCGGTTCGTGAAGACCGGCGCGGTGCGGATCGGCTCCAACAACGCCGGCGACCTGGAGAACGTCGCGTTCCGCAACCCCGACGGGTCGTACGCCCTGTTCGTGGCCAACGTCGGCGGCGGCACCCAGACCTTCGGCGTGCAGTTCAACGGCATGACCGTCGCCTACACCGTCGCGCCCGGCGCGATCACCACGCTGACCTGGCCCGCCGGCGGGACGGTCGACACGCAGGCGCCGTCGGTCCCCGGCGGCCTGTCGGCCGGCGGCACCACGTCGACCTCGACCACGCTGAACTGGGCGGCGTCCACTGACAACGTCGGGGTCACCGGCTACCTGGTGTTCCGCAACGGCGTCCAGGTCGGCACGCCCACCGGCACCTCGTTCACCGACACCGGGCTGAGCGCGGCGACCTCGTACGCGTACACGGTCAAGGCCCGCGACGCCGCCGGCAACCAGTCGGCCGCCGCCGCGGCGCTGACCGTCACCACCAGCAGCGGCGGAGGCGGCGGCGGCGGCGGGATCGACCCGAACGCCTGGTACCAGGTGATCAACACCAACAGCGGCAAGTGCCTCGACGACGCGGACTGGAGCACCGGCAACGGCGCGAGCCTGCAGCAGTGGACCTGCTCGGCGCCTGCGGCCGCCAACCAGCTGTGGCAGCTGCGGCCCACCAGCGGCGGCTACTACCAGGTCGTCAACCGCAACGCCGCCACGCTGGTCTGGGACGTCGACGGCGGCACCGGCGCCACCGGCGACGGCACCCAGGTCCACCTGTGGAGCTACGTCGGCGGCACCAACCAGCAGTGGCAGCCGGTCGCGCTCGGCGGCGGGCTGTACCGGTTCGTCGCCCGCCACAGCGGCAAGTGCCTCGACGTACGCGACGTGTCCACCGCCAACGGCGCCCGGCTGCAGCAGTGGACCTGCACCGGCGGCCCCGCCCAGTCGTTCCGCCTGACCGTCCAGCCCTGACCACCCCGTGAACGCGGGGCCCGGTGTTGCCGCACGTGGCGCACCGGGCCCCTGCCCGCACCGCCCATACCGACACAAGAGGAGCACCTGGTGACCGACACCTCCGCCGCGCGACGGCGCGGCGCCCATCCGCTGATGGCCGCCGCCGCGACCGCGGGCATGGTCCTGATCGCCACGACCGCCGCCGCCGTCACCACCGGATCCGCGGCCGCCGCGGCCACCCAGGTCCAGGTGTACTGGAGCTCGGAGTCGCGCGCGGCCGGGTTCGAACCCAAGAGCGGCAACTGGTACGGCAACCCCGCCGCGGGCCTGGCCGCCACCCCCTACCAGCTGACCCGCCAGCCCGACCTCACCGTAGGGGCGGCTGCCGGAACCGCGACGATCACCGTCGACACCACCGTCGGCTACCAGCAGATCCTCGGCGTCGGCTCGTCCCTGGAGGAGTCGACGATCTACAACCTGTCGCGGATGAGCCCGTCCGTGCGCGACGCCGCCCTGCGCAAGCTGCTCGACCCGGTCACCGGCGCCGGGTTCGACATCGCCCGCATCCCGCTGGGCACCAGCGACTTCACCGCCCGCGCCTTCTACACCTACGACGACGGCGCCGCCGACCCGACCCTGTCGCGGTTCTCCATCCAGAAGGACATCGACTACAACATCATCGCGGTGCTCAAGCAGGCCCGGGCCATCAACCCGAACCTGCTGCTGTTCGGCAGCGTATGGAGCCCGCCCGCGTGGATGAAGTCCAACAACAGCCTCATCGGCGGCTCGCTGCCCGACGCCAACATCGGCGTGCTCGCCACCTACCTGCGCAAGTCGGTCCAGGCGTACGCGGCGCAGGGGCTGCCCCTGCACGCGGTCACCCTGCAGAACGAGCCCCTGTTCTCGCCGCCGGACTACCCGGGCATGACGCTGACCGCCGACCAGTCCCGCCGGCTGGCCGTGGCGCTGCGCGGCGAACTCGACGCCAACGGCGTCGGCGCGACCCGCATCTGGGCCTTCGACCACAACTTCGGCGACGGCCCGGCCTACGCCGCCGGGGTGCTGGGCAGCCCCGGCTCCCCCAGCAACGCGTTCGCGGCCGTGGACGCCATCGCGTTCCACGACTACGGCGGTGAGCCGTCGTCGATGGGGGCGGTGAAGGCGAGCTACCCGGCCAAGGACGTCGCGATGACCGAGCGCGCCGTCTGGGGCACCGCGGGCGCCGACCGCATCGTGCAGTACTTCCGCAACCAGTCGACCATGTACCAGAGCTGGGTCACCATGCTCGACCAGAACCGCTCCCCCGAGCAGTGGTCCGGCTCCCCCGACCCGACCATGCTGATCCAGAACCCGGCCGCGCCCGACACGTACTGGGCGCTGCCGGAGTACTACCTGACCGCGCAGTTCGCCAAGTTCGTCGACCGGGGCGCCCGGCGGGTGGCCAGCAACTACGGGTCGACCGGGGCGGTCACCAACGTCGCGTTCGTCAACCCCGACGGCACCCTGGTGACCGTGGTCGTCAACCAGACCGGCGCCGACCAGCCGTTCACCCTGCGGGTCGGCGGCAGCCAGATCAGCTCCACGCTGCCCGCCAAGACCGTCGGCACCTACCTGTGGGCGGGCGCCCGCAGCGACGACGGCAGCGTGCCCGCCGACCTGGCGCTGGGCAGGCCCACCACCGCGTCGTCGGTCGAGAACGCGGGCACCCCGGCCGCCGCGGCCACCGACGGCGATCCGGCCACCCGCTGGTCGAGCGCGTTCGCCGACCCGCAGTGGCTGCAGGTCGACCTCGGGCGGCCGTACGCGATCACGGGGGTGACGCTCACCTGGGAGGCCGCCTACGCCCGCGCGTACCAGATCCAGACCTCACCCGACGCCGCGACCTGGACCACCGTCTACTCCACCGCCACCGGCGACGGCGGCACGGACAGCCTCGCGGTGGCCGGCACCGGCCGCTACCTGCGGGTGTACGGCACCACCCGCGCCACCGCCTACGGCTACTCCCTGTACGGCCTCCAGGTGGCGGGCACCGCGGTCGGCGGCACCCCGTCGCCCAGCCAGTCGCCCAGCCCGGCCGCGAGCCCCAGCGCACCGACCGGGATCAACACCAACGCCTACTACGAGATCACCGCGGTGCACAGCGGCAAGGCCCTGGACGTCAAGGACGTCTCCACCGCCAACGGCGGCACGCTGCAGCAGTGGGACTACAGCGGGGGCGCCAACCAGAAGTGGCGGCTGGTGCCGACCAGCGGCGGCTACTACCGGATCCTGTCCAAGAACACGGGCAAGGCCGTGCAGGTACGCGGCGCCTCCACCGCCGACGGCGCGGTGATCGAGCAGTGGGACTACACCGGCGCCGACAGCCAGCAGTGGCAGCTGGTCAGCACCGGGACGGGCACGTACCGGATCGTGGCCAGGCACAGCGGCAGGGCGCTGGACGTCAAGGACGTCTCCACCGCCAACGGCGCCGGGCTGCAGCAGTGGGCCTACAGCGGCGGCGCCAACCAGCAGTTCGCCCTGACCCTGGTCGAGCTCATCCCCTGACCGCCGCTGCGGCGGGGCGCCTCGGCTGGGGTGCCCCGCCGTTTCGCCGCGGAGGACGTACCTTTGGCGGCATGGGTTTTGGTGGTCGGTTGAAGCAGAAGCTGCGCACGTTCATGCAGCGCCCGGGTACGACGATCAGTCTGGCCGGATTTGAGGCGATACTGCCCAGGATCGCCGACCTGGAGGACGAGCTCGCGGCGTTGACCGACGCGGAGTTCACCGAGCGCGCGGTGGCGCTGCGGGAGATCGTCAGCGGGACCGAGGACGGGCAGCCGCGGGTCACCCTGGCCCAGCCGCAGCCCATCGACGCCGACGACCTAATCGAGATCTGCGCGCTGGGCCGGGAGGCCGGCCGCCGGGCGCTCGGCGAGCGCGCCTTCGACGTGCAGCTGCTCGGGGCGATGGCGATGCTGCAGGGCAACGTCGTGGAGATGGCCACCGGCGAGGGCAAGACGCTGGCCGCGGTCATCGCCGCCTACGGCTACGTGGTGCGCGGCTCGCGGGTGCAGGTGCTCACCGTCAACGACTACCTCGCCGACCGTGACGCGCGCTGGATGGGTCCGGCGTACCGGCTGCTCGGCCTGAGCGTCGGGGCGGTCGGCGAGGGCACCGACCACGACGAGCGCGCGGCGGCGTACCGCTGCGACGTGACGTACGTGTCGGTGAGCGAGGCGGGCTTCGACTTCCTGCGCGACCAGCTGGTGCTGCGGGCCGAGGACGAGGTCATGCCCGGCCTGTACACGGTGATCGTCGACGAGGCGGACTCGATCCTGATCGACGAGGCCAGGGTGCCGCTGGTGCTGGCCGGCAGCGCCGACGACGCCGCCTCGGACGCGAGCGCGGCCGCCCGGCTGGTCGCGGCGATGCGGCCGAAGCGCGACTACGAGGTGGTCGACGACGGCCGCAACGTGCAGCTCACCGACGCCGGAGTGGCGATGGTCGAGCGCACCTGGGGCATCGACCTGTACGCGGCGGAGAACCTGCACCGGCTCACCGCGGTCAACCAGGCCCTGCACGCCCGGGCGCTGCTGGCTGTGGACGTGGACTACATCGTCAAGGACGGCCGCATCGCCCTGGTCGACGAGTTCCGGGGCCGCGTCGCCCAGCGCCGCCGCTGGCCCGACGGGCTGCAGGCGGCGGTCGAGGCGAAGGAGGGCCTCGCGGCGACCGACGAGGGCGAGATCCTGGCGACGATCACCGTGCAGGCGTTCATCGCGCTGTACCCGACGGTGGCCGGGATGACCGGCACCGCGTCCAGCATCGGTGACGAGCTGCGCGAGTTCTACCGCCTCGAGGTCGCCGTCATCCCGCCGAACACGCCCAACGTCCGGCTCGACGAGCCCGACCGGGTGTACGCGACCATCGAGGAGAAGGAAGAGGCGCTGATGGCCGAGGTGGCCGCGGCGCACGAGACCGGGCGGCCGGTGCTGGTCGGCACCCTGGACGTGGCCGAGTCCGAGCGGCTCGCGGCGGCCCTGCGCGAGCAGGGCATCGAATGCGTCGTGCTCAACGCCAAGAACGACGCGCACGAGGCGGCCGTCATCGCCGAGGCGGGCGGGCCGGGGGTGGTCACCGTCTCCACGCAGATGGCCGGCCGGGGCACCGACATCCGGCTGGGCGGCAGCGACGGGCAGCACCGGGCGGCCGTCGCCGAGCTCGGCGGCCTCTACGTCATCGGCTCCGGCCGCCACGACAGCCGCCGGGTCGACAACCAGCTGCGCGGCCGCGCGGGTCGGCAGGGCGACCCCGGCGGCTCGCTGTTCTTCGTCAGCCGCGAGGACGAGATGATCGTGCGGCACGGCGCCGGGATCGGCGGGACGACCGCCGGGGACGGCCTGGTGACCGGCCCGGACGTGCACTGGGCGGTGGGGCACGCCCAGCGCGTCGCCGAAGGCGTCAACTTCGAGATCCACCGCAACACCTGGCGCTACGGTGTGCTGGTCGAGCGGCAGCGGCAGGTCCTCGCCCTGCGCCGCAAAGCGCTGCTGACCACCGACGCCGCGGCGAAGTCGCTGCGTACGGGCACCACGCGGTTCCCGGCCGATCCGGACGCGGTCGCCACCGCCGGGCTGTGGGACGACGCCGACGCCGACGACCTGGCCCACAACGGGCTGGAGATGGTCACCGTCGCGGAGCGGTACGCCGAGGTCGAGGCCGCGGTCGGCGAGGCGGCGGCCGAGGAGGTCGCCCGGCAGATCGCGCTGTACCACCTGGACCGCGGCTGGGCCGACCACCTCGGCATGCTGGCCAACGTGCGCGACGGGGTGCACCTGCGGGCGCTGGGCCGCCAGGATCCGCTGGACGAGTTCCACCGGGCGGCGGTGCCCGCGTTCAACAAGATGCTGGACGGCGTCGAGGCGAGCACGGTGGAGACGTTCATGGCGGCCAGGATCGACAGCCCGGACTGGACGCCCGCGGCGGCCGGGCTGGAGCGCCCGAGCGCGACCTGGACGTACATGGTGCACGACAACCCGTTCGGGACGGAGATCGAGCGCCTGATCTCCGCGATGGCCAAGGCGCTGCTGGGCCGCTGACGACCGGGCCGTGGTCGCCGCACCCCGCCGACGGGGCGCGGCGACCACGGCATCCCGCGAAGCGATGACGTCGAGCGATCGCCGCCTTGTGCCTGCGCTGTATCTCCTGTGTACGGCTGCCGCCGGGTCTGCCTGCCATCATGGGCGCACCCGACAGACATAGGAGATTACTGATGCAGCAGATGTCCGTCCGCAGGCTGCGTCGAGCGGTGGCCGCCACCGTGCTGACGGCGGCCACGCTCACGGCGGCGGCGGCGACCGCCGCCGTGCCCGCGCACGCGGTCAGCTCGACCCTCACCTGCCCCGGCGTCATCGTCATCGGCGTGCGGGGCACCAACGAGGCCGCGGGCAGCGGCGGCGGGTCGTACAACTACGCCAGCGGCGGCTTCGGCGGGCGGCTCAACCTCAGCTCCAGCGTCGTCACCGAGACCGCCGCCAGCGCGCGGCGCATCGCCGTCAAGTACCCGGCGACCGCCGTCGCGCCGATCTACTCGATCAGCCAGTCCACCGGTACGGGCAACATCAAGGCACTGGTGACCTCCCTCGGCGACCAGTGCGGCTACGGCACCCGGTTCGTCCTGCTCGGATACTCCCAGGGCGCGCACGTGATCGGCGACGCGCTGGCCAGCGACTCGGGCAACCGGATCGCTGCGGCCTACCGCAGCCGGATCGCGGCGGTGGTCTTCTTCGGCGACCCGACGTTCCGCTACGGCGAGCCGTTCAACGTCGGCGGGGCGCCGCGCACCGGCACCTGGCCGCGGGCGGCGGGGGTGCTCAGCGAGTTCAACAACCGGCTGCGCTCGTACTGCTACGCCGGTGACCGCTGGTGCCAGAACATCAGCGACCCGAACGACGTGCACGGCACCAGGTACCAGACCTCGACCGTGCAGTCGTCGGCGAAGTCGTTCATCCTCTCCAAGCTCTGACCGGCTCCCGTTCGCAAAGGCCGCCTCGGGCACACCGGGGCGGCCTTCTCCGTTCGGCGGCCGGTCAGAACCGGCGTGTGAACGGCTCCGGCTTGCGCATCCGCACCAGGAGCAGCAGCGGGAGCAGCACGTACGGCAGGTTGAAGGCAAGGAACTTGGCCGGGTTCGGGGTCTGCCACTGCGGCTCGCCGAAGAACTCGACGCCGAACACGATGACGCCCGTGATCGTCGAGATCATGGTCGCGTAGATGACCGCCGGAAGCTGGATCCAGTTGCGACCGCGGATCAGCGCGTACACCAGCACCAGGTAGAACGGCATGTAGACCAGCGCGGACAGGCCGGTGACGATCCGCATCCACACCGGCGGGTGCATGAACAGCGGATCGGTGTCGTGGGCGTACCAGTGGTTCGAGTTGAGGATGAAGTTGTCCGACGGGCTGCTGAAGTCGAAGCCGAGCGTCGGCATCAGGTCGGAGATCAGCGAGGTGATGGTGAAGACGCTGAACACGACCGCGAAGAAGACGTCGATCCGGCGTTCGCGCAGGGGCAGGTTCGCTGGCATGAGGGTGGTCCTAGCTCGATGCTGGGTTGATCGAATTCCGTGCAATGTACTGCCCGGGGCCCCGTCCGGGAACCTCCGTTCAGCGGGTGCGCCGACAGCACGGTAGGACGCCGTCGCCGTGGGTATGACGCGCTCGTTGACAAGCAGAGCGGTTCCAGCGCGGCACGAAAGGCATGACCATGACCCACGTACGGGTGTCCCTCGACCGGGACGAGCTCAACACGGTCGAGCGCAAGCTCCAGGAGCCGCTGGAGGACCAGCTGTCGTCGGCGCTGAAGCTGGCCGCGGCGACGGTGGCGGAGCGCTACACCGGTCAGAGTGAGCAGGAGGTCGCCGACATGCTCCTGACCGAGGCGCGTGCCGCGCTGCACCCCGACATCGCCGAAGGTTTCGAGCCCGACGAGGCGCGGCTGCGCGCGGTGGCGCGCGCCGTCATCAACGGCGAGCAGATCGACTGACCCGCCCCGACCGTCCAGGGCGAGCGGGACCGGCCGGATTCGCACCGGCGTCCTTCCCATTTGCAGTGGGACGCGACGACTTCTGCGCTACGGTCCCGCTCGCGGCGCAGTCTAATCGCCCGGGTCCTACATCCAGTGCGCCGATGGGCGCACCGACAGCGGGCTGCGCTCAGCCGGAACCCGGCCGAGCGAGTCCCTGGCGGAGGTGTCGGCACCCGCCGCGTACAGCGCCGCGACAACGGCGCGGGAACTTGCCGCGTACGCGTGGTGCAGGGGCGTCTCGCCCGCCTTGTCCGGCCCGTTCACCGCCAGTCCGGCCGCGAGCAGCAGCGGCAGCAGGCGTTCATGGTCGAGGTGCGGCAGCACGTGCAGCAGCGTGGCGCCGAGTCCGTCGACGACGGTGGCGTCGAAGCCCGCGTCGATCATCGCCAGGACCGTGTCGGTGTCGCCGTCCCGGGCGGCTCGGAACAGCTCGTTGCGCTGGCGGCGCAGCTGGTTGGGCAGGCGGCCGTAGCCGGTGCGCCAGGTCTTCACGACGGCGGCGCAGCCCCGGATCGGACCGCCCAGTCCGCTGAGCGCCAGCTCCCTGGATATCTCCTGGTCACTGTGCGCGTGGGTGACCAGCCGTCCGCCGCTCACCTGCATCCCGTGCCAGACGCCGAGGCAGCGCACCCGCACCAGCGGCCAGCTCGGCACGGCGGTGTCAGGATGCGCGGGTATGGCTGTCCTCCGTCTGATGGGGAGCGGGACCGGTCGGATTCGCACCGACGTGGTCCCCAGTGAGAGTGAGGCGTGACGACTTCTGCACTACGGTCCCGCTCGGGGCGCAGTCTAAACGCGAGGCGCACCCCGACCTCCGCCGGCCCTGCCACCACGCACGGGCGGCTTACAAGCGGCGGGTGCGCAGCACGCAGGTCAGCATCGGGAGGGTGAACTCGCCGTCGGCGGTCTCCGGCCGCCCGGCCAGGAAGTCGCGGATGCGGGCGAGGCCGGCTGCCCGCTCCGGCTCCGGCATGACCAGCATTCCCGCCCTGGTCGCCAGCGTCTCGGCCAGGGACTGCGCGGTGCGGCGCTGTCCGTGCGGGAACTCGGCCTGCTCGGCGGAGCCGAACCGCGCGGCCGCGCCGTCGCTCGGCAGGTGTGCGCGGGCGGTCGCCGCACGCCAGGCGGCAGGCGTGTCGCGCGGCCCGATCGCGGCGCCGCCGGCCACCCGCGCCAATCCGGCGACCCAGTCGATCCGGTCGTCCACGGTGTTCCACAGTCCGGCCAGGATCCCGCCGGGCGTGAGCACCCGGGCGATCTCGGGTCCCGCGACGGCCATGTCGAACCAGTGCATGGCGTTGCCCGCCAGCACGACGTCGACGGAGGCGTCCGGCAGCGGGATCGCCTCGGCGCTGCCCGCCAGGGCACGGACGTCGGGCAGTCGGCGACGCAGCTCGGCCAGCATCGCCGGGTCGGGCTCCACCGCGGTGACGTCGGCGCTCACCGAAGCCAGCGCGGCGGTGAGCTTGCCGGTCCCGGCACCGAGGTCGAGCACCCGCGCGCCGGGCGCGGGCTCGATCGCCCAGCGCACCGCGGCTGGCGCGTAGTCCGGGCGGTGTTCGGCGTAGGCGGTGGCCGCCGCGCCGAATGAGGAGGCATGCCGGAGTCGTTCGGCGGGTTCCATGCCGACACCCTAGTGCCGCGGGGCGACGTGGACGGCCCGCGAGGTGGTCAGTCGACGTAGAGCGCCCAGTAGCCGTTGCTCTCGCGGATGCAGGAGTACCAGCTCCACATGGCTTCGCCGTCGCCGGTGTCGTACTTGCCCGCCTCACCGGCGGCTATGCAGCCCGCGCGGTCTTGGTAGTAGCCGTACAGCACGCCGGCGGCGTGGGCGGCCGTCGGCAGCGCGACCGCGGTGCCGAGCAGCCCCGCGGCGGCGGCGACGGGAAACGCGAGTCTGAGCTTCACAGGAACTCCGATCACAGCGACGCATACAAGCAAACACATAAGATTATCAATGCCTTACCTAACCGGGCGTGCCAAGTTCACCGCCCCGGCGGCGCACTGGCGGCACATCGCCGGAAACATCTTTCGCCAAGTGACATTCTTCGATATAAACATCGGTCAGTGGCTACACCCCCAGCCACGCCGAGGGAGGAAGACGTGAAGATCCGCAAACGGCACCTGGCCGCGACCAGCTTGGTCGCGGCCTTCGTGCTGGTGTCCGCGGCCACCAGCCCGGCCAACAGCGCCCCGGTCCAGTCGTCCGCGCCGTCGCCGAGCCCGCTGCAGGCGGCCGCCGCCAGCGCGGACGCCCTGGTGACCAGCCGGCCCGACGCCATCCTGGCCAGCGCCGGCGAGACGTACGCCCAGCGCGGCGCGGTCGCCTCGAACGGCCTGACCTACGTTCCCTACGAGCGGACCTACCAGGGCCTGCCCGTGGTCGGCGGCGACTTCGTCGTCGTCACCGACGCGGCCGGCCAGGTCGTGTTCACCTCGCTCGCGCAGCAGAACCGGATCGGCACGGTCGACACCAAGGCCACGATCACGGCGGCGGCCGCCGAGCGTACGGCCCGCAAGCAGCTGACCAAGGTCACCGCCGTGGAGAGCACCCGGCTCGTCGTGTCCGCGCTGACCGGCACGGCCAAGCTGGCCTGGCAGACCACCGTCGTCGGCACCGGCGCCGAGGGCCACAGCCGCCTGACCGTCACCGTCGACGCCAAGACCGGCGCGGTGCTCGACAAGCTCGAGCGCGTCGTCAGCGGCACGGGCAACGGCAACTGGGAGGGCACGGTCACCGTCGCGACCAAGCTCAGCGGCAGCACGTACTCCCTGTCGAGCCCGAACACCACCAACATGCCGTGCCAGAACGCGACCGGCAACGTGACCTTCACCGGGTCCGACGACGTCTGGGGCAACGGCGTGGGCAGCAACCGGGAGACCGGCTGCGTCGACGCGCTCTACGGCGCCGAGAAGGAAGCCGCCATGCTCAGCGCGTGGCTGGGCCGCAACGGCATGAACGGCTCGGGCGGTGCCTGGCCGATCCGGGTGGGCCTGAACCAGCTCAACGCCTACTACGACGGTACGCAGGTGCAGATCGGCAAGAACAGCGCCGGTTCCTGGATCGGCGCCACCGACGTCATCGCGCACGAGATGGGCCACGGCGTGGATGACACCACCCCCGGCGGCATCTCGCGCAGCGGCACCCAGGAGTTCGTCGCCGACGTCTTCGGCGCGGCCACCGAGGCGTACGCGGCCAACCCCAACGACCCGGCCGACTACCTGGTCGGCGAGGAGATCAACCTGTCCGGCAGCGGCCCGATCCGCAACATGTACAACCCGTCGCTGAAGGGCCACCCGAACTGCTACTCCAGCAGCATCCCGAGCACTGAGGTGCACGCGGCGGCCGGTCCGGGCAACCACTGGTTCTACCTGCTCGCCGTCGGCAGCAACGCCTCCGGCCAGCCGGTGAGCCCGACCTGCAACAACACCACCGTCACCGGCATCGGCATCCAGAAGGCCACGAAGATCTTCTACGGCGCGATGCTGATGAAGACCAGCTCCAGCAGCTACCTCAAGTACCGGCTCTGGACGCTGACCGCGGCCAAGAGCCAGTACCCGGGCAGCTGCGTGGAGTTCAACGCCGTCAAGGCGGCGTGGAACGCGGTCAGCGTGCCGGCCCAGGCTGGCGAGCCGACCTGCCCGTAGCCCGTGCACCGCAGGGGCGGGCGGCCACCGCGCCGCCCGCCCCGACACCCCGGTCCGGCGCGGTCAGAGGTCGGACGGGCGGGTGCCGAGCACGAAGCGCGCGGTGAGGGAGACCCGCTTGTCCTGATCGTCGAGCAGGGCGGTGAGGGTCGCCCGGGCGAGCGGCCCGGGTATCTCCGCCAGGGCAACGGTGAGGCGCTGGCGGGCCGAGACCTCGGCGGTGGCGAGTTCGCCCTGGACGGCGCGGGTGACGTCCTCGGCCAGCCCGTACCGGGTGGCGAGCAGTGCCAGCACCTCGGCGGCCTCGACGTCGTCGGGACCGTTCACGACGAGGGCGGCGAGCCCCGGGACGGCATCGGCGGTGCCGCGCCGGCCGCGGGCGAGCGTGGCGCGTGCGCTGACCAGCGGATCAGGATGCCGGTACGCCTCGGCGAGGGCCTCACCCGCGCGCGGTGAGTCGATCTTCGCCAGCGCCGCGAGCGCCCGGTGCCGCCGCGCGGCCTCGGGCGACTGCAGCGCTGCGGCCAGGATCGGGATCGCACCCTCGCCCGTGCGCGCGAGGGCCCACTGCAGCGCACCGGCGACGTTGGCGTCGTCCTCGTTCAGGACCGCCTCGGCCAGCACGGCGGCGTCACCGTCGCCCCGTTCGGGCAGCGACAGCACGAGGCGCTGCCGCGCCGACGGGCTCTGGTCGTCGAGGCCGCGCACGAGGCTGATCGTGCGCAGCACGTCCGACCACGCGTCCGGATCGCTGGCCCGCACCTGCCCCAGCCGGTGCAGCAGCTCCTGCTCCCGGGCGAGGCGGTCGTGCGTACGGGCGATGAGCTGCTCGACCATCGTCGCCGGGCTGAAGGAGAGGTCCGCGAGCACGTCCGCGATCTCCTGGAGGCTCAGCCCCAGTGAGCGCAGCCCTTCGACGTGGAAGAGGCGGCGGACGTCGTCCTGCGAGTACTGCCGGTAGCCGCCGTGGGTGCGCCCGGTCGGTGAGACCAGCCCGATCCGGTCGTAGTGGCGCAGCATCCTCGCGCTGATGCCGGACTGCTCGGAGACCTCCCCGATCAGCATCCCGGCTCAGCCTTCGACCATCGGCGCGCCGAGCAGCGCGACGGTCCGCCGGGCGTGCGCGATCGCACCATCGAATCCCTCCTCGGGGTCCTGCATGATCCGCTCGGTCGCCAGCGCGTGCGCGCGCACGCCCGGGTCGCGAGCGGCCTTCGCCCGTTCGACGACGGGTGCCGCCGCCTCGCCCAGGGCCGCGAAGGCGCGGCTGAGGCTCAGCTGCACGTCCCGGCCGCCCCGGTTGAACTGCGTCGACAGCTGCTCGGCGAGTGCGGCCCGGTGCCCCTGCGGGACGAGCCCGGCCGCGGTCCGCCAGGCGGCGCGGGCGACCTCGTCGTCCGCGTCGCGCAGCAGTTCAGAGGTTATCGCGGGCCAGGCCCGCGGGTCGCCGATCTTGGAGAGCGTGTGCAGCGCCTGGCTGCGGGCCTGCGGTGTCGCGGACCTCAGCTCGACCAGCAGCCGGTCGACCGTGGACGAGGCCTCATGCCGGGTGAGCGCCCACGTCAGCATGTCGCGCACGTAGAAGTCCGGCTCCACCGCACACCGCCGCACCAGCGCCTCGACGTACTGCGCGTCGGGCGCCGTACCGGCGGCCAGCGCCGCGCTCAGCCGTACCGAGGCGGCCGGGGCCTCCAACGCGGCCCGCCACCGGACATCGGGACCGTTCCTGTCTTCCTGCGCCATGCAGATCACCTCCGGCCCCGATTACAGGGCTTGTCACTGTGACAAGGTCAAGCCCGGCCGCCGGGTGCCGTGCCCGAGCACGGCGACGCGTCCCGGCGCACCGCCGCTCCGCCTGATGCATGTTATCGCTCACATTTGCCTGCTGGGACGCAGTGGCCAACGGATCGATAAACCGGTGCAGCAGAAAACCGTTATCCGCACGGTGGCCAAGAAGTCGCACTTCAGTGCAGGAACAGCTGCAGTAAGACATGCCGCCGCATCGCTTGACGGCGCGAATGTTATCGGTCACATTCGACAGGGCGGTCGGTGTATCTCGCGCGTGGGCAGCCTCGGCGCGGGTCCCCCGACCGCCGCCTCTTCGGCGGTCGGCGTCCACGCCCGGGATCCGGCCGCCGCCCCGACCCTCCCCCGCTCCCTAGGAGGACACGCATGCGACCGGCACAGCGAAGGCGCATCATCAGGGCGGCGATCGCCGCCACCATGCTCGCGGCGATGACCGCGCTGGGCAGCACCCTCATGGCCCCGTCCGCCAGTGCGGGCACGACCCTGGGCGCG
>NZ_JASAMB010000023.1 GCF_029948125.1 Catellatospora sp. KI3 | reverse complement strand
AACTTCGTCTCACTATGTGAGATCCCGTTTGGGGCAACTCATCCAGCTTACTAGGTCTTCCGCTCCGTGTCAACCTGTAATTTCCTGAAAGTTCAGTATCTACAGGAATCGATTTTGCAGATTTCCTTTCCCCGCACACAGACACCACCAGGTGGTGATCTTTCGTGGGGGGAGAACCTGCAACCCGGCCGGACATCCGCATCAAGACTTGGTCTTGGCGACTTCATCCGCCCGGCTCGTTGCCGGCTCGTAGTACCTTACTCGGTCGGTTTCGCGAAAGCAAGTTCCGCACCACCCGAATGTCCCGCGCTTTCCGGACTTCTACTTGAGCTCTTCGCTCGCGTGTTTTGTCCGTTCCGCGCTGGCAGAGAGAACATTACGCGGGCCCCCGTTGAGCTGGCAAATCGGGGGTAGGTGCCCGCCGTCACACTAGCTCTGAGCTGGGAAAACAGTTCCCGCGACGGCACCGAGTTCGATGTCTCCGACCCGGGCGCGCAGCACGACGGTGTCTCCGTCGACGAGAAACGTGCGCTCCTCCCCTGCCAGCGACACCGGTTCCCGGCCACCCCAGGTGAGTTCCAGCAGCGAGCCGACCTGCGCCCGCTCCGGCCCGGACACGGTGCCCGAGCCGTAGAGGTCGCCGGTGCGCAGACTCGCTCCGTTCACGGTGAGGTGGGCCAGCTGCTGCGCGGGGGTCCAGTACATGGTGCGGAAGGGCGGCGTGGCCACGGTCTGCCAGTTCCACTCCACCGAGATGGCCAGGTCGAGTGCGCGGCGGTCGTCGTCGAGGTACGGCTGCACCGCCGGGTCCTGCTCGGGCGCCGGCACCCAGGCGTCCGGGCCGAAGGCGGCCAGCGGCGTGATCCAGGCCGACACCGACGTCGCGAACGACTTGCCCAGGAACGGCCCGAGCGGCTGGTATTCCCATGCCTGGATGTCGCGCGCGGACCAGTCGTTCAGCAGCACGACTCCGAACACGTGGTCGGCGAACCGGGACCAGGGCACCGGCCGGCCGAGCTCCGAGCCGACGCCGACCACGAAGCCGACCTCGGCCTCGATGTCCAGGCGCCGGGACGGGCCGAAGACACCCGCAGCGAGCTGACCGCTGGGGCGTACCACCGGAGTCTCGCTGACCACGACGGTGCCCGCGCGGCCGTGGTAGCCGATGGGCAGGTGCTTCCAGTTGGGCAGCAGCGGGGGCTGGCCCGGCCGGAAGATGTGCCCGACGTTGGACGCGTGGTGCTCCGAGGAGTAGAAGTCCACGTAGTCGGCGACGGTCCAGGGCAGCACGTTGGTGACCTGGTCCAGCGGAATGAGCAGAGGCTCCACCGCGGTGCGGTGGGCCGGGTCGCCGAGCAGCTCGGTCACCCGCTCGCGCACGGCCGCCCAGTGCGCGGGTCCGAGCGCCAGGAACGCGTCGAGGTTGGGTCCGCGCAGGCTGCCGGCGGCCAGGAGCAGGTCGGCGGCTTCGGCGGCGTCGAGGTCGAGCGCCAGCTCCCCGATGCGTACGGCGCACCGGGGCCGCCCGTCGGCGGGCACGACCACGCCGTAGGGGAGGTGGTCGAGATCGAATCCGCTGCCGGCGGCTCCGGGCACCCAGGTCATGCGCTTCCGTCCAGTAGTCCGAGTTTTTGCAGGTCGGCGAGGGGTTCGGGAATGCTGCAGGTGCCGAACCCGCACCACAGCGGCCGCGGCCGGGACCGGCGCGTGCGCACCGCCTCGATCAGGGTGAGCGGCTGGGTGGTGGCGAGCAGCCCGGCGACCTCCGTGACCTCCAACCCGTCCGCGGCGGCGCAGGCCGCGGCGAGCACGTTGAGGAAGCCGTGATGGGTGAAGCCGGTCTCCGGGTCGGTGTGCCGGATGGCG
Source organism: Catellatospora sp. KI3 (assembly GCF_029948125.1). Lineage (GTDB taxonomy): Bacteria > Actinomycetota > Actinomycetes > Mycobacteriales > Micromonosporaceae > Catellatospora. The sequence goes on along the minus strand of NZ_JASAMB010000023.1, from coordinate 118,180 downwards.
TGGTGCAGCCCGGCGGTGAGCTTGAACGGCAGCTGTCGCTCGTGGCACGCGATGATCACCGCGGCGAGCTCCATAGGGGTCGGAAAGAGTTCGGCGGCCAGACCGCCGGTGCGGAACTTGGCGGACACGTCCAGGCCGCCGGTGCGGGCTTCGGCCAGCGTGTCGAGCGCGGCCAGCAGGCCCCAGGCCAGCGGGATCTCGGCGAAGCCGCGCAGGTCGTGCTCGCGCAGCAGTGCGGTGAAGGAGGACAGCACGGGCAGCGGGTTTTCGCCGCGCCGGGCCATCGCGGCCTCGACCTGCACCACCCGCACGCCCGTCGGGGGGACGGCGAAGCAGTCGGCCAGTGATCCGTCGCCGATGACCCCGACCGCCAGCGTCTCGCCGGGGGTGAGGAGTGGGGCGAGCTGGCCCAGTTGCGAGGCGGGCACGAGCAGCGGGCCGACGAGGCCCGCGTACCAGGCGGTGCGGTGGACGCGGTGGGCGGACACCGCGTCGGGCAGCGCGGCGCTGCCGGGCGGGAAGACCGCGGCGTCGTCGAGCAGCTGAGCCAGCAACGGTGGCGTTGACATGATCAGTCAATCTAATGGACGCTACATAGAGCGGACAAGTGCGTCCGATTATCGGACGGATCAATTCGTAAAGTGGACACCGCTCCTAAAAGCGACACCAGGAGGTCGTCATGCCGTATTACCGCAGCGTCGGCGAGGTCCCGCGGAAACGGCACACGCAGTTCCGCACCCCGGAGGGCGGCCTCTACGCCGAGGAGCTGATGGGGCAGGAAGGGTTCTCATCCGACTCGTCGCTGCTCTACCACCGGCACGCGCCGACCGCGATCGTCGCCGCCGAGGAGTTCGACCCGCCGGCCTGGACCCGGCTGCCCAACCGTCCGCTCAAGCCGCGGCACCTGCAGCCGCACAAGCTGGACAGCACCGGTGCCGACCCGGTGCTCGGGCGGCAGCACCTGCTCGCCAACGAGGACGTCCGCATCTCGTACGTGCTGGCCGACACCCCCTCTCCGCTGTACCGCAACGCGGTCGGCGACGAGTGCCTGTACGTGGAGGACGGCACGCTCCGGGTCGAATCGGTCTTCGGCGTGCTCGACGCCGTCGCGGGCGACTACGTGATCATTCCGACGTCGGTGGTGCACCGGCTGGTGCCGCAGGGGCCGGTCCGCCTGCTCGCCATCGAGGCGACCGGCCACATCGGACCGCCGAAGCGGTACCTGTCCGTGCGCGGCCAGTTCCTGGAGCACTCCCCCTACTGCGAGCGCGACCTGCGCGGGCCGACCGGGCCGCTGCTGGTCGACGGCACCGACGTCGAGGTGCTGGTGCAGCACCGGCGCGGCTGGACCCGGCACGTGTACGCGCAGCACCCGTTCGACGTGGTGGGCTGGGACGGCTGCCTGTACCCGTGGGCGTTCTCGATCCACGACTTCGAGCCGATCACCGGTCGGCTGCACCAGCCGCCGCCGGTGCACCAGACCTTCCAGGGGCCGAACTTCGTGATCTGCTCATTCGTGCCGCGAAAGGTGGATTACCACCCGCTGGCCATACCGGTGCCGTACAACCACCACAACGTCGACTCCGACGAGGTCCTCTTCTACACCGGCGGGGATTACGAGGCGCGGCGCGGATCCGGTATCGCGCAGGGCTCGCTGTCGTTGCACCCGTCGGGGTTCACCCACGGACCGCAGCCCGGGGCGGCCGAACGGTCGATCAGGGCTGAGCGTTTCGACGAACTGGCTGTCATGGTGGACACGTTCCGCCCATTGGACCTGTGCGAGCCGGGGCTTTCCTGCGAAGATCCCGGGTATGCCTGGACGTGGTCGGGACGACCACCGGCGTGACGCACTGACAGAGCGCGTCACCGACGTTTAGGGCGTTGGACGGTTCGTACTAATCGGACCCGTCTAACGCCCTAGTGCCATTCAACCGAAGGTACTACCCAAGCCCTCGGCTAGCCGTCCGGTAAGTGACAAAGCCTTACTTTTAATGTTCCAGACATAGATGTTAAGTAGCATCATGACGACTCGCAGATGAATTCGGCCGCTCATGTCGCCAGTTCATAGACGGGTATCTGCAAGACCGGCACTCTCAGTGGGGAGCTGACAGTGACTACCGTCCAAGTCGGAGCGAAGACGCCGTCGGCGGCGACTGCGCCCGTGCGCAAGGCCGCCGTGGGGACCGCCTCGGTGAAGCCGCAGGTGAGCGCCCGCACCGGATGGGAGTCCCGGTACATCAAGAGCCTGCTGCTCGTCGACGCCACGGTCGGCCTCGTCGCGGCGCTGGTGGCGCTGCGGCTCATCTTCGGGCGTACGGAACTCGACGAGTACCTCTACTTCAGCCTTGCCGTCCCGATCGCCTGGATCGTGACGCTGTTCTGTACGCGCGCCTATGACCGCCGCTATCTGTTCGTGGGTAACGACGAGTACCAGCGGGTGCTGCGCAGCGGGCTCATCCTCGCCGCCGGCATCGGCCTCGGGTCGTACACGCTGCACCTCGGCGTGAACCGCGGCTACGTGGTCATCGCCGTGCCGATCGTGACGTTCCTCGGCCTGGTCAGCCGCTACCTGCTGCGCCGCCGCCTGCACCGCGCCTGGGCCGACGGCAAGTGCCTGCGCCGGGTGGTCGTGGTGGGCCACGAGAGCTCGGTCATCGAGCTGACCCGGCAGCTGCGCCACGAGCGCTACCACGGCCTCGGCGTCGTCGCCGCGTGCGTGCCGGTGCTGCGGCCGGGCACCCCGCTGGCCGACATGGGCATCCGGGTCTACAACACCATCCGCGAGGTCCCGGCGGTGGTGCGCGACGCCGGTGCCGACACCGTGGTCGTGCTGACCTGCCCGGAGCTGGCCGGCGCCGAGCTGCGCCGCCTGGCCTGGCGGCTCGAGCAGTCCAACGTGGACCTGATGGTGGCCAGCGCCCTGATCGACGTCGCCAACAGCCGGACCACCATCCGCCCGGCCGACGGCCTGCCCATGCTGCACCTGGACCACCCGCGCTTCTCCGGCGCCCGGCACCTGGTCAAGGACGCGGTCGACCGGGTCGGCGCGGCCCTGCTGCTGCTCGCCTTCTCTCCCCTGCTGCTGTTCTGCGCGCTGGCCATCCGGCTGCCCCGCGACGGCCGCGGCCCGGTCTTCTTCAAGCAGATCCGGGTGGGCCAGAACGGCAAGGAGTTCCCCATCTTCAAGCTGCGCTCGATGTACATCGACGCGGAGTCGCGGCTGGCCGAGATGACGCACCTCAACGAGAGCAGCGAGGGCGTGCTGTTCAAGATGCGCAACGACCCGCGCGTCACCCCGATCGGTCGGTTCCTGCGCCGCTACTCCGTCGACGAGCTGCCGCAGCTCATCAACGTGCTGCGGGGCGAGATGTCGCTGGTCGGACCACGCCCGCCGCTGCCCAGCGAGGTGGTCAGCTACCCCGCCGACATGCACCGGCGCCTGGTGGTCAAGCCGGGCCTGACCGGCCTGTGGCAGGTGTCCGGCCGCGCTGACCTGTCCTGGGACGAGTCGATGCGCCTGGACCTGCGCTACGTCGAGAACTGGTCGCTGACGCTGGACCTGGTCATCCTGCTGCGCACGCTGACCGCGGTGCTGCGCTCCTCCGGCGCCTACTGAACCCACGACATACGCCGAGGGCGTCCGAGCCAGGCCGGCTCGGACGCCCTCGGCGTATACGGGATCGGGCGGTTCAGTTGAACGGGTTGCTGGACAGGTAGTCGCTGGCCGCGAGCTGGCGGAACGCCACCACCGCCGACGGCTCGCCCTCAAGGGTGGTGTCGTAGAACGGCTTCTTGTCGGTCCGCCCGTGGAAGTACACGACGGCCTTGATCTGCGGCTGGCCGCTGAGCACCTGGCGCATGTCGTCGAACCACGCGGCCCGCTCGCCCTCGCCCTCCTTCTCCACGCCGAACTCGCCGATCATCAGCGGCCGGGGGTGCTGGCGGGCGAAGTCCATCACCGGCGCCATCAACTGGGTGAAGGTGGGCATCTCCGCGTCGGGGTAGACGTCGGCGCAGAGCCAGTCGACCTGGTCGTCGCCCGGGTAGTAGGGCTGGGCGCGGCCGTCGACGAAGCCGTCGGCGTGCGGGCACCAGACCCAGCCCGCGTTGGTCGCGCCGACCTCGGTGAAGATCTGCCGGACGTGCTTCCAGGCGGCGATGAAGTCCTCCGGCGAGTGCACCACCGGCTGCAGGTTCGGCCGGTCCATCTCCCACCGGTAGCGCAGCAGGATCGGCGCCCGGAACGCCAGCACCGCCTCGGCGCGGCGGCGGATCTCGTCGTCGTACACGCCGGTCAGCAGCGAGCGGGTGTCGGTGCCGGCCCAGGACAGCAGCAGCAGCTTGCCGCGGTGCACCAGCTCGTAGTCGTACGTCGAAGGGAAGTCCTCGCGCCACGGGTGGAACGAGTGGGCGATCGTCAGCTCGCGCCCGATGGACTGCTCGAACGCGCCGATCGCGTCGAGCCGGTCGCCGGTGCGCTGCGGCGCGTCGACGTACGCGCCGAACCAGGCGCCGTCGTCGGGCACCTCCGGTCCCCGGCCCGTGGTGGCGAACGGCCCTGTCGACGGCGGCGGCATCACGTTGGCGGTGCTGCGCGGACGCGGCGTCCGCGTGGCGACATCGTTGTCTTTGCCCGGCGCGCACGCGCCGAGGCCCGCGGTCAGGGCCAAGGTCAGCCCGACCGCCGGAATCGCTTTCCTCATCGCAGTGTCTTCTCCCCAGAAACCGCCGCATCCCCCAGCGACAGACTCTCCGGCTCGGACTCGGGTTCCGTCGCGCGCGCCGCTTTCCCGCCCCGGCGGCGCAGCCCCCGCAGCCCGGCCAGCTGCAGCGTCTGCCGGTTGTACCAGACCAGTGCCGCGTACGCGACCACGGCGACGAGCACCGCGGCCAGGTCGACCAGCACGTGGTCGCCGAGCACCGCCCGCGCCGCGAGCGGGATCGCGGCGAAGCAGCCCACGGCCGACCCCATCGCGATGAACCCGGCCCGGCACAGCGGCGACAGCTGGTGCCGCACCTGCAGCTGCACCAGCGGCAGCAGGTTCTTCAGCAGCAGCGCGGCGGCCCAGCCGAGCGCCGCGCCGAGGATGCCCAGCCGCGGGATCAGGATCAGGTCCAGCACCACGTTCACCGCGAGCGCGAGCATGGTCTGGAAGAAGGCGACCCCGGTGTTGCCCGCCATCTCCTGCACCGTGGAGACCATGCCGCAGGCGGTGGCGACCAGCATCGCCAGCGACAGCACCACACCGACCTGGCCGGCGGTGGCCCCGGCGGCGTAACCGTCGCCGAAGACCGCCATCAGCTGCGCGCCGAAGATCGCCCAGAGCAGGTAGAACGGCCACATCAGCGTGATCAGCCAGGTGGTCGTCATCTTGTACATCTGGTTGGCCTCGTCGTGCCGGTCCTGCGCGAGCAGCCCGGAGAACCGGTGCTGCACCGCCGTCGCCAGCGACTGCCCGCCGAGCTGCCCGATCACCAGGAACCGGGTGGCCGCGGTGTAGAGCGCGGCCTCGACCGGGCCGCGCAGCGCGGCGATCAGGACCACGTCCAGGCGCTGCAGGGCCAGCTGCGCCAGGCCGGTGCCGGCGCGCGGGGTGCTGTAGCGCCAGAAGCGCGTCCAGTCCTCCCGGACCGGCGGCTGCGGGCGCGGACCGCCGCGCACCGCGCCGCGCTGGAGCCGGACCGACCAGGCCAGGGCGATGACCACGCCGAGGGCGTACGGCAGGACCCAGGCCAGGGCCAGGGCCACCGAACCTGTCAGCCCCGCCGCGAGCACCGCGGCCGTGCCGACCAGCTGCATGCCGGGGCGCAGCACGCGGTCCACCAGCACCAGCGGGCGGGTGGTGCCCAGGCCCCGGCCGACAGCCAGGAACACCGAGGTCAGCGCCGAGGCGGGCAGGAAAACCGCGAACACCCGCACCGCCGCGACCGTCCCGGACGGGGCGTCGGGCAGCGTCGAGGCGACGAACCAGGGCGCGGCGAACCACAGCCCGGCCGCCAGCACGATGCTCGCCGCGGCCACCGGCGCGGCGGCCACGCGCACCGTGGCCCCGATCCGGTCGGTCGCGCCGGTCACCCGCTGCTGGGCGAGCAGGTACACCACGCCCGTCTCCGCGCCGAGCACAGCCGCCGCGGACAGGATCAGGAAGACCGAGGTGAGGCTGAACAGCACCCCCGCGACGTCGGCGGCGAAGCCGCGGGTCACCACGACCGTCAGCGCCAGCCCGGCGACCGCGGAGACGCCCGCGCCCACCAGGTTGAAGATGCCGGTGCGCATGATGCGCCCGCGGTCGACGCCGTACGTCGCCTGATGGGCGGGGGCCTCGGTGCTCATCGGCGCCAGCTGGGCGTGCGCCCGAGCCAGGCGGCCAGCCGCTCGTCGTACGGCGCGAAGTGCTCCTCCAGCCGCTGCTTCAGCTCGTCCGACATCGGGGTGCGGGAGCGGGCGTTGTGCTGGTCGTGCACGATGCCGGCCACGTCCGGGATGCCCAGGAACCGGCACACGTCGGCGAAGACCGCCTGCGGCTGGGCGAAGTAGTCCTCGCTGTCGATCACCAGCAGCCGCTCGCGGCCGACCAGCGACTCCAGGTGCAGCAGCTGGTCGATGTACTCGCCCCGGCCGAGGTGGGCCAGGTGCCGCACGGCGTGGCTGTGGTAGTTCGGGTCGGCCTTCATCCGCTCCCGCTCGCCGGCCATCCGCTGCGGCTCCAGCTCGACCGCGCGCTCGAAGGTCTCTGTCTCGAAGCCTCGGGCGTACTCGTGCGACCAGCCCGAGTAGGCGCGGCCGACCGGGTCGCGCAGCAGCACGATGAGCTTCACGCCGGGCAGGTCCTTGGCGATGCGCTCGGGCGCCAGCGGGTGCCACATGTAGTACGGGCTGGCCTCGCCGGTGATGGTCGGGTGCCCGGAGGCCTGCGCCAGCCGGGCCGCCTTCGCCCGGCTCGGGAAGTGGCCCAGGAACCAGCGGTGCCCCCGCTGGTAGTCCATGTCGAAGTAGTGCACGCCCTTGCGGAAGCGCGCCGGCAGGAACGACGGGTGCTGCGCCAGCGCCTTGTGCAGCGACGTGGTGCCGCCCCGCTGGGTCCCCACGATCAGGAACGACGGGGTCATCCGCCGGTCCGCCGTCAACCGCCCCGCCGAGCGGGCCAGCACCCCTGCCTGATGCGACAGGATCTTCCGTACGCGGCTACTCGCCATCGTTTTCCTCCCCCACCGGGCTCTTCCCCGCCAGAGCCGCCCAGTCTCTTCCCAGTCCGGCCAGTGCCGGTCGGATCCATTCGTCCACTCGGCCCATCGGCGTGCCGAAGCCGTCCTGCCGGTCACCGAGGTAGCGGCTGCCGATCTCGGTGAAGTACAGCGCCGCCACCATCGGGGCGACGTCGGCGTCGACCCCGAACGGTGCCAGCAGCTCGGCCGCGCGGGCGGCCACCTCGGCCCCGGCGACAGCCGGGACCGCGCCGTGCACGGTCACCGCCTCGTGCAGCTCGAAGTGCAGCACGTCGTAGCCGACCGGCACGTCGGCGGTGAACCGTTCGAAGTCCCACAGCAGCACCTCGCCGCCGCGGATCGACATGTTGCCGCCGTTCCAGTCGCCGTGCCAGCAGCCGTACGCCAGCTCGGCGCCGGCGCAGGCGGCGAGCACGGCCCGCATCAGGTGCGCGGCCGGGCGCTCGCCCAGCGCGTCGACCTGGGCGGCCAGCCGACCGGCGTAGGAGCTGCCGCCGAAGCGGGCGGCGTCGACGCCGCGGACGCGGGCCAGTGCGTGCATCGCGGCGACGGTGGCCTCGGCCGGGTCGAGCCGGGCGCCCTCGGTGTGCCATACCGGCAGCGCCTTCATGACCAGCAGCGTCGCGTCGCCCCACGGGCCGAAGTGCAGCAGCTCGGGGATGCGCGCGGGGGCCAGGTCGCGGTCGGCCAGGTCGGCCAGGGCCGCGTGCTCGGCCCGGATGAGCCGGGTGGTCAGCTCGTTGACGCCGACCTTGGCGTACGCGACGGTGTGCGCGTTCGCGTCGATCAGCTGGAGCACCGGCTTGCGGTTGGCGCGGGGCGGGCCGAAGCGCACGCTCATCCGCACCGGCGTGCCGACCACCTCGCTCAGGTGCTCGGCCAGCGTGCCGCCGCGGCGCACCGCGACCTGGTCCCGGAAGACCAGGCCGCCGACGCCGGTGGCGAAGACGCCGGACAGCACCCGCTGGCGCAGCCGGTCCTTGGCCGACCGGGGCGCGCTGGTGTGGCTGATCGCGGCGCTGGCGGCGCGGCGGTCGCCGTGCGGCACCAGCAGCCGGGGCGAGCCCGCGTTGGGCACCACGGTGTAGGTCTCGGCGGCGCCGGGCGCGCCGCGGCCGACGAAGACCTCGCCGGACGCCCCGTCGCCGCCCAGCAGGCGGCCGAGTTCGTGCAGGTATTCGCTCACCGATACGCCTTCGTCGTCGCGTTGCGCCACATCAGGCCCAGACCGGCCATCATGATCACCAGCGTCATGCCGCCGGAGTTGTAGATCGTCATGAACCACAGCGACAGGGGGACGACCAGGCCGCCCGCGATGCCGATCCAGGAGTGCTCGCGCCGGAACCGCCAGCCCATCCACAGGAAGAACACGATGTAGAGGGCGGCCCCCACGAAGCCCTGCGTGATCAGCAGCGCCCAGAGCTGGCCGTCGCTGCCGATGTCGCGGTTGCCGCACTGCTCGCAGCTGGCGCTCTGGCCGATGGCGATCGAGCGCTCGCTGCCGATGGTCTCCGCCTGCCCGCCGTACCCGATGATGGGCGAGCCCAGCGCGGCCGTCACCGCGGCGCCGTTGAGCGAGGCCCGGCCCTCGTTGGAGTGCGGGGTGTTGATCCGCTCCATCACCGTGTCGCCCAGCGGGGTGGTCAGCGTGATGATGCCGACCAGGGCCACGCCGACCATCACCCCGACGACGGGCAGCACACTGCCCCGGATCGCCAGCCGGACGGTCAGGTACGCCACCGCCAGGCCCAGCCCGACCCACATGCCGCGGTTGAGCGAGAAGACGGTCGGCACCATCGACAGCACCAGCACGCCGATCGCCCAGAAGCGCCGCCACAGCGACTTGGTGTTGTGCAGCGTGGCGATGAGGAACCAGGGCAGCAGCAGCACCAGGCACTGGCCCCAGGTGTTGGTGTACTGGAACGGCGCCGCCGGACGCGGCCGGGGCGCCTCCTCCAGGATGCTCTGCCACTGCGACAGCTCGATCTTGACCGAGGAGCGGACGAAGCCGTTGCTCATCAGGAACTTCGGCAGCACCTCGGCCAGCGGCGTGCTGATCGCGAACCGCGGCAGCACCATGCCCGCGATGCCGCCGACCACCAGCACCACGAACAGCCCGGCGAGCATCTTCACCACCCGCTTGGTGGGCAGCTCCCGCTCGGTGAGGTTGCCGATGTACAGCAGCACCACCCCGGCCGCGGCCAGGTCAGACATGCGCTGGACGTAGGCCAGGATCCGGCCGATGCTCATCTCGGGCGGCAGCGCGTCGGGCGGCTGGGTGCCGAGCATGGTCGAGCTGACCAGCCCCAGGAAGATCAGTAGTGCCCACAGCGCGAACGGGGCGGGCAGCTTCACCCGGCCGCGCCGGAACAGCTCCAGCGCCATCGGGACCGCCAGCAGCGGGATCCAGACCAGGGTGAGTCCGAGCAGCCAGCCGACCGGGTACAGCACGATCATGGCGAACAGGGCCCACTCGCGCAGCGGCATCGGGTCGCGCTGCCGGGCGCGGTGGCCCAGCAGCGGCGGCGCGGCCAGTGCCCGCGTCGGGGCCGCCGCGACGGCGCGGACCGACGAGTCCGGCTCGGGCGAGCGGGAGGGTATGGCGGTGGTCACGACACGGTCACCTTGGCGGTCGCGGGCAGCAGCAGCACCCAGGTCGGGCCGGTGGCCAGGCGCACCAGCGACTGCGACGGGCCGAGCAGGTTGAGCGCCGAGTCGAGCCCGCCCACCTTGCTCCAGGTGCTGGTCACCACCTGTCCGGCGCCGAACACGCGGGCGGTGCCGGTGCCGCCGATCTCGGCCAGCGAAACGGTCCGGTGCAGGGCGTTCACCTGCTTCTTCTTGTACGGCACCGTCATCAGCACCAGGTTGGCCGTCGCGACCGGCACCCCGCCGACGGTGGTCTGCCAGCGCTTGGTGGCCTCGTCGAAGCGCCAGGTCAGCGTCGCGTGCCCGGCCACCTGCACGGTGACCGCCGTGACGGCGTCGAGGCCGGTCGCGGCCAGCGACTCGCCCCGCTGGGCGTGCTGGAACAGCGCCGAGGGCAGCGCGCTGGCGGACGCCGTCGGGGACTGCAGGCTCGCCGCGTTCGCGTACACCCGGCCGGAGACCGTGGTGAACGCGGCCTTGCGGGTGCTCGGGGTGCCCGCGGGCAGGTTCGTCGACTTGAGCGTGTCCAGCCAGCCCTGGGCCACCGTGTGGTCGTGCGCCACGAACGGGCGCAGCTGGTTGAACAGCTTGAGGTCGGTCGGGCGCACCGCGGCGACCGGGCCGACCTTGGCGGCGGCCTGCGACTGGTACACCGCGGTGGCCCGCAGCAGGCTGCCCTCGGCGTACTCGAGCCCCACGAGGTCGGCCTTGTCCAGGCCGACCGGCGCGGCGGCGCCGGTGCCGATCTCGATCGGCACCAGCACCGACGTCCGGGCGGCGGACGCCTCGTCGGTCTCCACCCCGGTCAGCGGTGCGCGGGGCAGCGCCGCCGCGGGCGAGGGCAGGCTGAAGGTCGGCTGGGCGCTGGGGGCGCCGCCGGGCTTGGTCGGGTCGTCGATCGAGCAGCCGGCGGCCAGCAGCGTGACGGCGGCCAGCACCCCGGTGTACGCCCGCAGCGTCCGGCTCATCGCACGTCGGCCGAGGACTGACCCGTGCCGCTGTGGCTCTTGCCGCTCACCGGCTGCGTCTCGTTCTCGTCCGCGCCCGGCTGCCAGAAGGCGATCGGCTCGAACTCCTCGGAGGCGGCGGGCACCCGGTCCATGACCATCGTCATGTCGTGGTCGCGCACCGGCGGCAGCTTGGCCGGCTGGGGCGCGGTCAGCTGGGCCGGCACCGGCTTGGGCGCGCGGAACTTGCGGGTGTTGCGGGCAGCGCGCGGGTTGCGCACGACCAGCAGGCCCGCCAGCGCGCCCTGAACCCGGGCGATCTGCTCGATCGAGGACTCGACGTCGTCCATGCGCGCGGCGCGGGTCTCGACGACCAGCAGCACCGCCGCCGCGATCTCGCTCAGCGCCTGCGCGTCGACCGCGCTGCTGGGCGGAGCGGTGGCCAGCAGCACCCGGTCGGCCCGCTCCTGCAGCTCGACGAGCAGCTGGGAGACGACCGCGACGGGCAGCTCGACGCGCGGGTCGAGGTGGCCCGGGGTGAGCAGCGACACGTTGTGCATCGTCGGCACCTTGGTGAGCGCCCGGTCCACGTCTGCGGTCCCGGCGATCACGTCGCCGAGGCCGACGGAGGCGTTGACGCCCAGCATGCCGGGCAGGAAGGACTCGGGGTCGGTGGAGACCACGACCACCCGCTCCCCGGAGCGGGCGAACGCGGCGGCCAGGTTCGCCACCACGAACTCGACCGCACCGCCGCGGGCGGCGCCGCAGATGAGCAGCGCGTCGGTCGGCGACGGGCGGCCGCCGCGCGCGGTGCCCGCGGCGACGCGCAGCGTGTTGCGCAGCAGGCTGAACTCGCGGCCGAGGTGGGTGGCGGCGTCGGCGACGGCGGTCTTGTCCCGGCCGCGCTGCAGCTCCATCAGGATCGGCACGTCGACGCGGTAGGGCAGCTGGCGGCTGTTGTAGATCCGGCTGTCGAGGCGGTCGACCACCAGCGCGCCGGCCAGGCCGAGCAGCAGGCCGATGCCGATGCCGCTGATGAGGTACAGCTTCATGTCCGGTTTGGCCGGAGAGTCAGGCTTCGTGGCGGCAGAGAGGATGCTGCCCGGTTTGACCACTGCGGCCAGCAGCGGGATCATCCGGTTGTTCAGCGTGTTGATCTGCTGCGTCAGGATCTGCTGCTGCTGGATCGCCTGCTGCTTGTCGACCGAGTTGCCGACCAGCGCGGCGATGCGGCCCGCGACGTCGTTGAGCTGCTTGGTCAGCCCGGAGATCTCGTCCTTGAGCGAGGCGATCTGCACCTCGATGTTCTTGTTCGCGTCGGCGGCGCGCTGGTCCAGGTACGCCTGCGCGAAGGCCTGCGAGCCCGCCTGGGCCTCCTCGGCGGTCGGCGCCTCGAAGGCGATCGCCAGCACCGACGTGTTGGCCGGCACGGTCACCGCGACCCGCTCGATCAGCTCGTTGACCGGGGTGGAGCTGTTCAGCAGGTGCTGCGCCGACTCGGCGACGGTGGTGGAGCTGACGACCTGCGACTCGGTGTCCAGGTTCACCTTCACGGTGGTGTCGAGGCCGACCTGCATCACCAGGACCTTGGTCTCCGACACGTAGACCTTCTCCTGCACGGCGGCGACCACGAGGCCGCCCACGCCGCCCAGGAACAGGGTGAAGGCGACCAGCCACCAGCGGCGTACCAGCCATCCGACGTAGTCACCGATGGATGCCGTCTGCACCGAGGGTGAATTCGTTGCCATGTGCTCCCCTTGTTCACAACCTGTTGACACTCGGCTCGGTCGGCACTCGGCTGGTCCGGCCCTGGGCTGCTGCGCCCCTGGACCTCACCGGAGAGTGGCCACACGCAGGCGGTCATCCTAGGTAGACAGGGTTTCACGCTAGTCACCGGCTTGCATCACCCGGTCAGCCAAACGGCCACTTCTGTTCAGACCGGAGTTATTGGACGTCGCCGTGTCGTGGAACACGGCCCATTCCGCCCTCATCCGAACGGATCGCCCGCCGGTTAAACCGCAGGTCGTGCCCGTGTGCCCGAAATACGTACTGGCAACAGGGTGTTCGATGTCGGTGTACCGACAGTACACCGAGGCGAAATGTTAAATGGTGCCGTTAAGCTGCGGTCGTCTCTGAGAGGAAACTGGGATGGCCGAACATAAACACGCCCGCCACGTACTGCTGGTGGGGTCGTCCGGTGGCCACCTCGCGCAGCTGTACGCGTTGCAGCCGTGGTGGACCGACCGAGCCCGCACCTGGGTCACCTTCCCCACCCCCGACGCGCACAGCCTGCTCGCCGAGGAGAATGTCGTCTACGCCCACTATCCGACGACTCGCAACATTCCGAACCTGGTGCGCAACTTCTTCCTGGCCTTCGGCGTGATGCGGCGCACCCGGCCCGACGCGGTCGTCACGACCGGCGCCGGGGTCGCGCTGCCCTTCTTCGTGCTGGCCAAGCTGCGCCGGATCCCGACCGTGTACATCGAGGTGTACGACCGGCTGGAGACCCGGACGCTGACCGCGCGGCTGTGCCGCCCGTTCACCACGCGCATGCTGGTGCAGTTCAGCCAGCAGCTGTCCCTCTACAAAGGAGCGACGCTGGTGGGGCCGCTGCTGTGACCGCCGCCGAGACCCAGCGCGAACTGGTCGTTCCCGCGCAGCGAAACCCCGAATCCCCCCAGACCGGACGCGCGCCCCTGCTCGTCGTGGTGGGCACCGACGTGCACCCGTTCGACCGCCTGCTGGACTGGACCGCGCGGTGGGCCGAGGAGAACGGGGTGCCGTGCGTGATGCAGTACGGTTCATCCGCTCCGCGTGACCTGCCCGGCTCGTCCGCCTTCTTCGACCACGCCACCCTCGGCGTACGGCTGCGCGAGGCGGCCATGGTGGTCTGCCACGGCGGCCCGGCCACCATCACCGAGGCCCGCCGCGCCGGGCACATCCCGGTCGTGGTCCCCCGCGACCCCACCCTGGGCGAGCACGTCGACGACCACCAGCAGCGCTTCGCCGCGCACATGGGCGAGGCGGGCATGGTGCGGCTGTGCCGCACCGAGGAGTCGCTGCGCGCGGTGCTCGACGCCGCGCTGGTCGAGCCGGAGGCGCTGCGGCTGGACACCGCCGAGGCGAGCGCCGAGTCCGCCGCTGCGGTGCGCCGCGTGGGCGACCTCATCGACACCCTGGCCTCGGCCAGGCGCCGGCACGCCGACGAAGAGGTGCGGGTGCTGTTCATCGGCGGCTGGGGGCGCAGCGGCTCCACGCTGACCGACCGGCTGCTGGGCCAGGCGCCCGACGTGTGCGCGGTCGGCGAGGTGACCCACACCTGGGAGCGGGCGCTGCGCGACAACGAGCGCTGCGGCTGCGGCGTGCGGTTCCGCGACTGCGACTTCTGGGGCCAGGTCGGCAAGGTCGCCTACGGCGGCTGGGACACCCTGGACGTCGAGCACGTGCTGGCGCTCAAGCACCGCGTCGACCGGATGCGGTTCGTGCCGCGGCTGGCGCTGCCGTTCTGGGCCAACCGCCGCAAGCGGGACCTGCGCACCTACGGCGAGCTGCACCGCAAGCTGTACCAGGCGGTGGCCGAGGTGTCCGGGTCCTCGGTGGTGGTCGACTCCAGCAAGCACGCCTCGCTGGCCTTCGCGCTGCGGCACGCCCGCGGCATCGACTTCCGGGTGCTGCACCTGGTGCGCGACGGGCGCGCGGTGGCGTACTCGTGGAGCCGCGAGGTGCTGCGGCCGGAGATCGTCGACGCCGAGGTGTACATGCCGACGTACTCGACGGTCAGCTCGGGCCTGCACTGGCTGGTCCACAACGCGCTGTTCCACCTGCTCGACTGGGTCGGCACGCCGGTCCTGCGGATGCGGTACGAGGACTTCGTGGCCGCCCCCGCCGACGGCCTGCGCCGCATCCGCGGCTTCAGCGACCTGCCGACCGGGAAGATGGACATGCTGGACCGCCCGGCCGCCACCGCCGAGGGCCTGCCCACGGCGCAGCTGGCCGCGACGCACACCGTCGCCGGCAACCCGATGCGCTTCACCACGGGCGCCCTGACGCTGCGGCTCGACGCCGCCTGGCGGGCCAAGCTCGCCGCCCGCAAGCGCCGCGTGCTCAGCCTGATCACGTGGCCGCTCCGCGCCCGCTACGGCTACCTGGACTGGAGAAAGAAGTGACCGCGAAGGTCTCGGTGGTGGTGCCCACCCGCAACCGGCCCGAACTGCTGGCCAAGGCGCTCGACGCCATCCTCGGGCAGGAGTACCCCGGCCAGGTCGAGGTGATCGTGGTCTTCGACCAGAGCGAGCCCGACCTCTCGCTGCGCCGCGACGACGCGCACCGCCAGGTCCGGGTCATCACCAACACGCGCACCCAGGGCCTGGCCGGCGGCCGCAACACCGGCATCGATGCGGCCACGGGCGAGTTCGTCGCGTTCTGCGACGACGACGACGAGTGGCTGCCCGGCAAGCTGGCCGCGCAGGTGGCGCTGCTGGACGCCCGGCCGGAGTCGGAGCTGTGCTGCGCCGGTGTGGTCATCGACTACGACGGCCGCGACGTCGAGCGCACCCTGGGCAAGGACAGCATCACGCTGCCGGACCTGCTGCGCGACCGGCTGACCGAGCTGCACCCGTCGGGCTTCCTGTTCCGCCGCGACGCCCTGGTGAACGGGATCGGCCTGGTCGACGAGAACATCCCGGGCAGCTACGCCGAGGACTACGAGCTGCTGCTGCGCGCGGCGCGGCGGGCGCCGATCGCCAACACGCCTGGCGTGGGCGTGCGGGTGCGCTGGCACAAGCAGTCGTACTTCACCGCGCGCTGGGCCACCATCGCCGAGGCGCTGCAGTGGCTGCTGGAGCGGTACCCGGAGTTCGACACCGCGCCGCGCGGGCACGCCCGGATCACCGGGCAGATCGCCTTCGCCCAGGCCGCGGGCGGGCACCGCAAGGACGCCATCCGGTGGGTACGCAAGACGATCCGGCACAGCCCGCGCGAGGCGCGCTCGTACCTGGCGCTGGCCGTGGCCACCCGCCTCGTCTCGGCCGACTCGGTGCTGCGCAAGCTGCACAAGCGCGGCCGCGGCATCTGAACCTGGCGAAAGAGAGCGGGGCCGGAGGGTGATCCCTCCGGCCCCGCCCCCTTTCCTCAGCTCACCGGTCGCAGAAGTCGCGCCAGGCTCGCTGTGAGGCCGCGTCCCGCAGGCGGAAGTCGGCCGTCGACCAGTTGATGTCGAAGTACGTGATCCACAGGGCCCTGCCCGTGATCGCCTTGCTCGCCATCGCGGTCAGCCAGCTCGCCCGCCCGCTGCCGGACGTGTCGGTGGAGATCCGGGCGCTGCCCATCTCGGCGATGCCCCAGGGCTTCTTCTCGCCCTCGGAGATCGCCTGCACCCGTCCGACCAGGTCGTCGGCGCTGGTGTACTTCTTCTTGTCCCAGTTGTAGACGTCCCAGCCGAGCACGTCGATGACGTCGGCGCCCGGGTAGAAGTCGCGCCACTTGCGGCCCGACTGCGACATCAGGGTCCAGTCCATCAGCACCAGGGTGGCGTGCAGCTTCGGGTTGCCCGCCGAGTCGGCCAGCCCGGCCAGGCGCCGCCAGGCGGCCCGGTAGTCGGCCGCGGTGAAGACGCCGGACTCGATGTTGTCCTCGGGCTCGTGGTAGTAGACCCAGTACACGTCGCGGTCGCGGGGCGCGCCGGCGAACCAGCCGCGCAGGTACGAGTCGCGCGAGCCGTTCAGGATCTCCTTCGGGTTGTACTTGAACGACACGATCACGGTCCGCTTGGCGTTGCCCGCGCTGCCGGGCCAGTTGGCCGGCGCGCCCGGGTAGAACACCCGCGCCGCCTCCATCCCGCCGAAGTAGCCGTCCTCGCGCGCCAGCGCCTGCGTGTACGACTCGCCGTTCTCCTGGTAGAAGGAGGCGCCGCACAGCGTGGAGCCGGTCGGCAGGTTGGGCGGCGGACCGGTCCCGGTGGACGGGCTGGCGCCCGGCTCCGGCGTGCCGGACGGGGACGCCCCGGGCGACGGCGTGCCGGAGGGCTTGCGGCTCGGGTCGGGGCTCTGCCGCCCCTGGACCGCCTCGCGCATCTCCCGGTCGGTCGCACTGGCCTCGATGTAGGTCACCTCCAGCACCGCCCGCCCCTCGCCGTGCTCGCCGGCGTACAGGGTGAGCGGCTTGCTGTCGCTGGCGTTGGTGACGGCGAAGGAGTACTGGCTGGAGGTCGGGACCGGCTGCGTGAACGGCTGGATCGCGTTGTCGACGTTGAACGTGATCAGGTTCGAGTCCGACACGGTCGGGGTGTCGTTCAGCACGTCGCCCAGGCCGGGCCGGTGCGCGTAGGCGAGCTCCTTCTGGGTCCAGTCGCTGGACAGCACCGAGCGGGCCTTGACGTGGCCCGGCGGCTTCTCCTGCGCCTGCACCAGCAGCGACATCGCGGCGACGCGGTAACCGGTCGGGATGGGCACGTCGAACTTGAGGTAGGTCACGGCGTAGTAGTCGGGCTTGGAGACGGCGACCAGCTTGTCCTCGGCGCCGAAGGCGCTGTCGGGCTGCTCCCGTACGACGTAGGTGTCCTCACTGACTTTGATCTTCAGCGTCGTCGTCGCGGGCGGTTCGTCCCCACCGGCCAGCACCACCGCGGTGCCGATGAGGGCCGCACCGGCGACGGTGGCCGCGATTGCCGCCACGAGCATCCGGCCGCGGAACAGGCCCGCGGCCGGGCGTCTCGGCGGCCGGCGTAAGTCTCGCGGCGGGGGTATGCGACGTCGGGTCCGGTCTGTATAGGTCACTGTTGAGACTCCGAGCAGTTCCAGCGGCACGCGACCGCTTTCGAGGGATGGTGCACGGCAGCCTTGTGCGGCGCCACCGCGGGTGATCACCCGCAGCGCGCCGCACAGTGCACCGCCGCATGCCGATCACATTCGTGATCGTTGATCAGAATCGCGACTCCGACCAGGTTCACGGCAATGGGAAGAAAGCTATCCTTCCATGGAACTCGCCATGAACTGTATCGGTGTCACTGGCTATCCACAGCCCGGCCGCCGTGGCGTAGATGTCCTCCGTGCCCACGCCGCGGTCCTTGCCCGGGTTCCACGCCAGCGCCTTGCCGGTCACCGGGTTGATCGCGCCGACGCCCTCGGCGGGCACCGCGCCCGGCCCGGCGTCGTTGTGCCCCTGCGGATTGTCGAGCCAGCGCTGGTGGCCGCCGACGTACACGGCCGCCCCGGCGACCGAGACCGACAGCAGCGTGTCCCGGCCGGTGTAGTTCACCCAGGTCGGCTGCTTGCCCGAGGTCGCGGTGCCGAAGTCCCACCGGGCCGCGGTGTCGCACAGCGCACCGGTGCGCCCGCCGCCGCTGGTCACCACGGCGAACCAGCTGCCGTCAGCGGAGATGTCCACCCCGCGCATGTACGTGGGGAACGTGGCCAGGCACTGCTCGCGGTAGCGGACGGTGGCCCACGGCGACAGCGTCGCGGCCGTGCCGGTGAGGTTGACCACAGCGATCTGCTCGCGCAGCTGCCCCGCGACCCGGCTGAAGTTGCCGATGACGACCAGCCGGGTGCCGTCGGGCGTGATGTCCAGACCGGTCACCTTGATCGCCGAGGTGACTCCGGTGGTGGTGACCCGGGCGACGTCGACGTTCACGTTGAGGAAGTCGTCCCGGGCGCCGGTGGTGGCGTTCAGCGCGGCCAGGGCCCGCCGGGTGGCCCCGCCGACGGTCTGGAACCGGCCGCCGATGACGAGGCGGTTGCCCGACAGCTTCATGTCGTCGACGCCGCCCGCGATGTCGGGCACGGTGAAGCCCGCCCAGGACGCCCCGGTGGCCGCGTTGATCCGCTCGACGCCGCGCGAGCGCACGCCGTTGACGTTGGTGAAGTCCCCGGCCAGGTAGAGCGACTGCCCGTCCGGCGCCGCGACCAGCGCCCGCACCGCGCCGTCGACGACCGGCCGGAACGCGGTGTCGAGCGCGCCGGTGGCGGCGTTGAACGCGAACAGGCGCGGCTGGGCCGTCGCGGTGTTCGAGTTGTACGGCCGCACCCGCGTGAAGGTGCCGCCGACGTAGACGCGGTTGCCGATGGCGAGCACCTTGTACGCCGTGCCGTCGAGGGCGTGCGGCGTCCAGTTGACCGGGTCCTGCCCGACCAGCCTGGTGTGTTGCGCCGACACGGCCGAGGCGGAGGCGCCCAGGGCGACCGCGACCAGCGTCGCCGCCGAGGTGAGCGCGGCGAGCACGACGCGTCGCCGGCTCCTGGGGCGTACCAGTGAGAATCCGGACATGGCTCGGATGCTGCCAGTTCACAGATGTTAAGGCTGTCGCCGAACCGACTTGTGGACAGCCGTAACTATTGCCCTGAAACGGGATTCACGGCGCGAATCGACGTACCAAATCGGATCAGAAGCGACATCGGGTATCGGAAGTCGGCCGGACGGACCGTCTCCGCCGGACCGGTCGGGCCCCGAAACGTGCCGGACCGGCCACCAGAAGGTGGCCGGTCCGGTTACTGCGTACGGTGCTGCGTCAGCCGCGGATGAACGCGCCCGGCGAACGCCAGTCGACGCCGCCCAGCGACGGGCCGCTGACCGCGACCGCGGTGCCGCTGAACGCGGTGCCGTTGAACGCCCGCTTGATCAGGCGGCCGTCGGTGCCGCCGCGCGACCAGTACAGGTTCCCGCCGGAGAGGAACAGCACTCCGGAGGTGTCAGCCAGGTACTCCAGCGACGTGGCCGTACCGCTGCCCGCGATCTCGAAGCGCTGCGAGCCGGCGATGCCGCTGTCCGGGCTGAACCAGCGCCAGAACAGCTTGTTCTGCCCGGCGATGGTGTAGAAGAGCTTCCCGCCGCTGTAGAACATGCTGCGCACGTTCGGCAGCTCCGTGTAGAGAGCGGTCTTCACGCCGGCGTAGGTCACGCTGGTCGCGTCCTTCTCGTCCACGTGGATCGAGTCCCACCGCGGGTCCGAGTGCGGGTTGAGCACCGCGGCCGGACCGAAGGTGGTGCCGTCGAAGCTGCGGACGTACATGGTGCCGTTCGACATGCCGTAGAACAGCTTGTTGCCCACCAGGAAGGCGCCGCGGACGTTCGCCCACACGGTGCCGTCGGCGCCGCCGACCGGGGTCAGCGCACCGGCGGTGGTGCCGTCGTACGACCGCTTCGCCACGCCGCTGCCCGTACCGCCGCTGGTGCGGACGATCTCGATCGCTTCGATGCCCGGGTTCAGGGCCACGTGCCCGAAGTCGATGTTGACCGTGCCGTCACTGGTGACCGGGAAGGTCAGCGTGTGCCCGACCTTGTAGCCCACCTGGGCCACCGTGTCGTAGTCGTCGGCCTTCAGCACGCCGTCGATGCTGATGTCGAACACCCGGGCGCCCGGGTCGTGGTAGGCCCAGTCACGGGCGACGAAGGAGAGGCGCACCTCCACCTGCGTCCCGGTCGCGACCGGGAAGGACCAGCTCATCTCGGGAGCGGCCGCGGCGTCGTACCGCTGGTCGTTGAAGACCGCCAGCGGCGTGCTCGCCGCCACCGACCCGTCCAGCGTGATCGTGTTCGACGCGACCGTGTTCGGCGTGCTGCCCGTGTTGTGGTACGGACTCGGCGACACCGCGGTGTCGATGGTCCACGGCAGACCGCCGTCGGTCGCGGCGACCTCGGGACCGCCCGCGTTGACGCGGTACAGCACCTCGTTCGCCGGGATGCTGACGGTGTTGTTCGGGAAGAACACGTCGGTCGGCAGGTCGCCCACCGTGTCGGCCTGCGGCGTGTAGCCACCCGCGAGCGGGAAGTACGCGATCCGCTTGCGCTCGTACTCGAACGGGCCGATCCACTCGGTGTCCGAGCCGACGTACAGGCCGGTGTCCGACGCGTACAGCGCCGTGGCGCCGTAGCCGCGCGGGTGGCGACCCGGGTTCCACGCCTGCGGCAGGCCGCTCGCCGGCTCGAGCGCGGCCAGGCCCGGACGGGCCACCGCACCCTGCGCCGCCTTGTCGGTACCGTCGCTGTTGTTCAGCCAGCGCTGGTGCCCGCCGACGTAGACCGACGTACCCGTCACGGCCACCGACAGCAGCGTGTCGCCACCGGTCCAGTCGACCCAGGTCGGCTGGAGGAAGCTGGCGTTCGGGTAGGTCTCCCAGCGCGACGCGCTGTCGCACAGCGAGGTCACGCCGAACGGCGAACCGGTGGTGACCACGACGAAGTAGCTGCCGTCCGGCGAGAAGTCGACGTCGCGCACCCACTTGTCGAACGCCGTGCGCTTGCACACGTCGTCGAAGCGGTTGGTGTGCCACCACGCGATCGTGGGGGCGGCCGCACCCAGATTGATCTGGACGACCTGGTCGTAGTCGCCGCCGTTGGCCGTCTTGAAGTTGCCGATGACCACGGCGCGGGTGCCGTCGGGCGTGATGTCCAGGTCGGTCGCGCCGACCGAGGAGCTCGTCCCGGTGCCGTTGTAGTTGTGGTGCCCCACCAGCGGGATGTTCATGTACGGGTCGAACGCGCCCGTCGTCGCGTCCACCGTCGCCAGACCGTTGCGGGTGACGACCGTGCCGTTCGTGGTCACCGTGGTGAAGAAGCCGCCGACCAGCAGCCGGTTGCCGAACTGCTTAACCGTGTTCACGGCGCCGTTGAAGGCCGGGGCCTTGAACGTGGTGACCAGCGAGCCGTCACTGGTGTTGAGCAGCACCAGCTTGGCGTAGCCGCCGCCGGTGGTGTTGTTGACGGCGGTGAACCGGCCCGCGACGAGCACCGTGTTCGCGACCGGACCAGGCATGACCTGCATGACCTCGTCGTTGATGACCGGGGCGAACGCGGGGTCGACCAGACCCGTGGCGGCGTCGAACGAGAACAGGCGCGCCTGCGCGTAGCTGGTTCCCGAGGCGCCCTGGTTGGTCACGCCGGTGAACGTGCCACCGACGATGACCTTGTTGCCCACCTTCACGATGGAGTTGACCAGGCCGTCGTTGATGTTCGGCGTGGCGGTCGACGGGACAGCGGTCGGCAGGCTGGTGTAAACCGGCTGAACCGCCTGCGCTGGCCCGATGCCAAGCAGTGTGATGGCAAGGGCCGACAGCCCTGCCACCGAGGTGCGAGTAAGCCTTCGCACAGTTTTCTCCCACCCAGCACATAGAGAAGGGGTCGGCGTGGGCCAACCATTGCCCATACGCGACGACACGCGTCGGGGCGAAACACTAAACCTGAAGCTTCCGTGAGCCGGGTGCCCCAGGCAAGAGGCGAGCAGGCAAAGTGTCTGTTCGGCCGAGCCGCACAGACCGGCACGGCTCACCTCGCCATATGAACGCCCGCCCGACGCGAACCGCCCGTCGGCCGAGGTCAGCGGCCCGCCGTCGACCAGCGGCGGAACCGGCTACGCCGTTATCAACATGGCGACAGAACCGGTCGCGGACGCTTCTCGATAGGTGTGTCGGCGAACTGCCGAACGCCATTACACCGTCCAATTCGGAATGATGTACACGCCGACTTGCCGATAAAGGCGAGAGTTCTTGCAGAAGTTATCAGACCGCTTGCACCAGCGCGACCGCGACGGCCGCCAGCCCCTCGCCCCGCCCGGTCAGGCCGAGGCCGTCGGTGGTGGTGCCGGAGACGGTCACCGGCGCGCCGGCGGCCTCGGAGAGCACCCGCTGCGCCTCGTCCCGCCGCTTGCCGATCTTGGGGGCCACGCCGATCACCTGGATCGAGATGTTCCCGACGGCGAAGCCCGCCGCGCGTACCCGGCGGGCCGCCTCGGCGAGCAGCACCACCCCCGCCGCGCCGGACCACTCCGGCCGGTCGGTGCCGAAGTTCGCGCCCAGGTCGCCCAGGCCCGCCGCGCTGAACAGCGCGTCGCAGGCGGCGTGGGCGGCCACGTCGGCGTCGGAGTGGCCGGCCAGGCCAGGCACGTCCGGCCAGTGCAGGCCCGCGACCCAGCAGGGGCGCTCGGGGTCGAAGGCGTGCACGTCCGTACCGATACCGACTCTCACTGCCCGTCCCCCAGCTCCCGATGCCGAAACCGGCACCCCCGCACCCTAGAACACCCGCCGCCGCACCTCGCCTGACCCCGGCCGCCCGGTTCGTCCCGGCCGCGCGGGCGCCGCGGTCGTGCAGTTTCGGGGAAAGTGCAGGAATGCGGCTCAAGATTCGCGCAGTTTCCCCGAAACTGTCGCTTCCGTCGGCCCGGATGCGGCCTGGCGCACGCACGGACGCGGCCCGAACGCCGCGCGGACGACGCGCGAGGGTGAGGGTGAGGGTGGGACGGCGGGGCGGCGCAGAGTGAGGACGGCGTCAGAGGGAGAGGAGCGCGGCCGCGATGGCCAGGTCCAGCGGGCGGGTGATCTTGAGGGCATGGTCGGAGCCGGGCACGCAGTAGACAGGCAGGCCCAGCCGTTCGACCATGCCCGCGTCGTCGGTGTGCTCCGAGGCGGCCTCAGCGTGGGCCTTGGCCAGCACGCCGCGGCGGAAGCCCTGCGGGGTCTGCACCACTCGCAGCGCGGCCCGGTCGACCGTCTCCAGCACGGCGCCGGTGGCGTCGACCCGCTTGACCGTGTCGACCACCGGCAGCACGGGGATGACCGCGTCGTGGCCCGCGCGCACTGCGGCGGCCACGGACTCCACCAGCTCGGGCGGGGTGAGGGCACGGGCGGCGTCGTGCACCAGCACGATGTCGATCCCGGCGGGCACCGCCGCCAGGGCGTTGGCGACCGACTGCTGGCGGGTGGCCCCGCCGGGCACCACCGTGGCGTCCGGCAGCAGCTCGCGGACCGCGTCGACCTGGTCGGCCGGGGCGGCCACGACGATCAGCGCGACCGACGGAGCCTGCGCCAGCCGCGCGCAGGCGTGCACCAGCAGCGGCTGCCCGGCCAGCTCACGCAGCGCCTTGGGGACACCGCCGCCCAGGCGCAGACCCTGGCCGGCCGCAGGAACGAGAACCGCGACGTCCCGATGCTGCGGGACGTCGCGGTCTTCGATGTGTGAGGACATTGTCGATGGAACGGTCACGCCTCGGCGAGCACCTTGTCGAGGAGAACCTCGGCCCCGTCCTTCGTGCTCTTCTCAGCGAGCGCGACCTCGCCGACAAGGATGTCCCGGGCCTTGGCGAGCATCCGCTTCTCCCCCGCAGACAGACCGCGCTCCCGCTCGCGGCGCCAGAGGTCACGCACCACCTCAGCCACCTTGAGCGGGTTACCCGAGGCGAGCTTCTCGAGATTCGCCTTGTAACGCCGCGACCAGTTGGTCGGCTCCTCGGTGTGCGGGGCGCGGAGGACGTCGAAAACCTTGGACAGGCCCTCTTCGCCAACCACCTCTCGCACGCCGACGATCTCGGCGTTCTCGGCGGGCACCCGCACCGTCAGGTCACCCTGAGCAACCCGAAGGACGAGGTACAGCTTTTCCTCGCCCTTGATGGTGCGGGTCTCGATAGCCTCGATGAGTGCGGCCCCGTGGTGGGGGTAGACAACGGTCTCGCCGACACTGAAATCCATAGGTACGAAACCCCTTTCGCTGTGTCTAGGGTAACACGGACGTGCCGTGCAGTCCCAGCCCGTCTTGCACAGTTAGCGCAGCTCACCCCCGTTGTGAGCCGTATTTCTTCTGCTTGACACAGCGGCCGGGACTTCGGTGCACTACGCTCAGTGACCGCTTATCCACTCATTGGTGCGACTGGTGTCCGTTGTCCGTCTCGTCAACGAGACTCGATCTCCCTTCGATGTTGCCACTGGCGTGATCGGTTCGGACGCGCGACAGTAGAGGGACGCGGTGATACACGCGGAGGAGCCGGCGATGGGCACGCTGGGGAACGGACTGCCCGACCTGCCGCCCGAGTGGGGCGAGGTCGTCATTCCGGATGATCCCGCTGAGCTGGCCGAAGAGGCCGCCAAGGTACGCACGGAACTCAGGCGGGAAGCGCGGGCCCGGCGACGGGCCGCCCGACGCGCCCGCTGGCGCAAGCGGCTGCACCTGCCCGAACGCATCGACGACCCGGACGCCACCTCGCTGGCACTGCCGCTGATCGTGCTGTCCATAGCGGTCGTGATCACGCTGCTCAGCCTGCTGCTGATCGCCTGGCCCGGCCTGACCCGCCCGGCGCCACAGCAGCCCCTGCCGGGCTCGCCCGCGCCGGGTGTCTCCGCCCCCGCCGCCACCACTCCGGGGACGGTCCCGCCCAGCTGACGCGTCAATACGTCGGGATCGGCTCCCCCACGACGGCCCGCACATAGGCCGACCCGGAACCTCCCAGCGCCTCGAAGACGACGTCGCCGCCGGTCTTCCCGCCCACCAGGTCCAGCAGGTACAGGCCGTCGGCGTCGCAGAACATGTCCATCGACTGCGCCACCTCCCCGGTGACGGTCACCCGCACCGCCGTGTCCCCGGCGCAGACCGTACGCAGGCTGTAGCGCCCCGCCGGCAGGTCGAAGCGCTGCTGCCGGGAGCGCCCGGCGGTCAGCGCGAAGTCGGCCGTCCGCCGGCCCGAGCCGTCCGGCAGCAGCGACCGCAGCCGGTCCGCCCATGCCTCCCGGGGCACCTTCGGGGTGTGCGCGATGATCCGCCAGGCGACCACCGCGGAGTCGGCGTCCTCCAGCATCGTGGTCACCGTGGCCAGGCCGAAGCCGGCCGGGACGATCAGGCTGCGCTGCTGCCAGCCGACGTCGGTGGCGCAGGGCAGGGTCTGGTCCGGCAGGTCGGCGCTCGACTGCCCGAGCAGGGCCAGACGCAGCGTCCCGCCGGGTGCGACGCAGGTCAGGCGCAGCTCGTACGCCCCGGCGGGCAGGTCGGCCGAGCGCTGCTCCGGCTCGCGCTGAGCCGCGACGACCACCGGGTCGAGCACCGCGACCACCTCGGCGGTCTCCTGGCCCTGGTCGAGCAGCGCCGGCAGCGTCTGCAGCGCGTCGCGCATCTGGGGCGTCATCGGCGGCTCGGCCGGCACGGGGACGTCCGCCCGGCGCGGCGGCAGCGGGCCCGGGGCGGCGCGGTGCCACCAGAGGCCCCCGGCCGCCAGCAGGGCCGCCGTCAGCAGGACATAGGCGGCGGTCGGTACGCGACGGGGGTCCATGTGCGGCGAGATTACCGACGACGCGCCACACTGGCCAGATGTCACCGCTGCGGCTGCTGCGCGCCTGCCATCCGCTGCCCGCCCTCGCCGTCACCGCCGTGAGCGGGCTGCTGGCGCTCGGGATGGGCCACTCGCTGCGCGGGGCCGCCCTGGTCGCGGGCACGGTCGGGCTGAGCCAGCTCGCCGTGGGCTGGGCCAACGACGCCATCGACGCCGGGCGGGACCTGGCCGTGGGGCGGGCCGACAAGCCGCTGGCGGCGGAGCCCGGCGGGCGCCGTACCGTCGCGATCGCGGCCGTGCTGGCCACGGCCGCGACCGTCGCCGCCGCCCTGGCCTGGGGTTGGCCCGCGTCGGGCTGGTTCCTGCTCGCCCTGGTCTCGGCCCAGCTGTACAACTGGCCGCTCAAGGGCACCCCGGCCTCGATCGTGCCGTACCTGGTCTCGTTCGCGGCCCTGATCGCCTTCATCGGGGCGGCCCGGCCCGGATCGCCGCCCGCGCCCGGCTGGCTGCTGCTGGCGGCGGCGCTGCTCACCGGCGCCGCGCACCTGCTCAACGCGGTGCCCGACCTGGCCGACGACGCGGCCACGGGGGTGCGCGGCCTGCCGCAGCGCCTCGGCGCGCGGCGCAGTCTGCTGCTGGCGACCGTGCTGCTGATCGCCGCGATGGCCGTCCTGATCGCCGGAGCCCGGCCGCCGCTGTGGGCCGCGCTGGTGGTGTCGGTCACGGCCGTCGCGATGATTCCCCTCGGCCGGTACGCCGACCCGCGCACCGCCTTCCGCGCGCTGCTCGGCCTCGCCCTGGTGGACGTGCTGGTGCTGGTCGTCGCGGGGGTGCTGTGAACAGCGGCGGGTCGGGTCCGGCCCGCCCGGCGGCGGAGATTACGCTGGCGCCCGTGACGCGCTCGATCACCATGCTCTTCGCAGGCGGGGCCACCGCCGCCGCCCTGGCTCTGACCGGCTGCAGCGCCGGCATGCAGTCGCAGACCGCCGACCAGGTCGCGGCCGTGCCCGGTGCGGCCGGCGGCTCCATCGAGACCTCGCCCGGTGCCGGCAACATCGTGGTGCGCGACGCCATGGTCGCCTACCCCGGTCTGCAGGGCTACAAGGCCGGGGCGGACGCGCCGCTGCAGCTGCGCATCTTCAACAACACCAAGGAACCGGTCACCATCACCGGCGTCGAGTCGGCGGCAGCCGCCTCGGTCGAGCTGACCTCGGCCGGTGCGGTCAAGGCCACGCCGAGCACCGAGGCCTCGCCGTCGGCGGCCGCTTCGGCGTCGGCGTCGGCCTCCGCCAAGCCCTCGGCTTCCGCCTCGGTGGCGGCCTCCGCCTCGCCGAGCCCCAGCCCGAGCCCGGCCGCTCCGGCCGCGGCCGAGAAGATCACCATCGCGCCGTCCGGCTACGTCGACCTGCTGCCCACCAGCAAGCAGTTCTACGTCCTCAAGGGCCTGAAGGCCGCGCTGGCCAACGGGGCGTCGGTGCCGCTGACGATCAAGCTGTCCAACGGGCAGTCCATCGTCCTGCCGGCCGTTCCGGTCGCCACGCCGTTGGAGGCCATGCCGCGCAGCCCGATCGCCCTGCCCGAGGGCGAGGGCGAGGTCGTGACCCCCGGCGAAGGCCACTGATACCAGCACCTGTCGCAGCCACCCGGTAGGTTCATCCGCGTGACTGCGCGCAGCACGACGACGAAGACGGCCAAGCCCGCACGCCCCGGGTACGAATGCGACGCGTGCGGGCATCAGCCGCCCAAATGGGTCGGCCGCTGCCCCGATTGCGGCGAGTGGGGCTCCGTCGTGGAGTCGTCCGTCGGTCCGGCGCTGGGCGCCATGCGCACCGTCGCCCCCCGCTCCCCCGGTGAGCCCGCCCGCCCCATCGCCACCATCAGCGCCGAACCGGCCCGCGCCGTCGCCACCGGCGTCGGCGAGCTCGACCGCGTCCTCGGCGGCGGCCTGGTCCCCGGCGCGGTGGTGCTGCTGGCCGGCGAGCCCGGCGTGGGCAAGTCGACGCTGCTGCTCGACGTGGCCCAGCAGTGGGCCGCCGGCGCGGGCAGCAACTCCCTGATCGTCAGCGGCGAGGAGTCCGTCTCCCAGGTCCGCCTGCGCGCCGAGCGCATGAACACGCTGCACGAGCGGCTCTACCTGGCCGCCGAGACCGACCTCGGCGCGGTGCTCGGGCACCTGGACGCGGTCAAGCCCGGCCTGCTGGTGCTCGACTCGGTGCAGACCATCGCCATGCCCGGCAGCGACGGCGTGCCCGGCGGCGTCACCCAGGTGCGCGCGGTCACCGCCGCGGTCATCGCGGTGGCCAAGGAGCGCAACATCGCCACCGTGCTGGTGGGGCACGTCACCAAGGACGGCAACGTGGCGGGCCCGCGGGTGCTGGAGCACCTGGTCGACGTGGTGCTGCACTTCGAGGGCGACAAGCACTCGTCGCTGCGGCTGGTGCGCGGCCTGAAGAACCGGTTCGGCGCGGCCGACGAGGTCGGCTGCTTCGAGATGACCGAGACCGGCATCTCCTCCCTGCCCGACCCGTCCGGCCTGTTCCTCACCCGGTATGCCGAACCCGTCCCCGGCACCTGCGTCACCGTCGCCATGGAGGGCCGCCGCGCGCTGGTCACCGAGGTGCAGGCGCTGATCGGGGCGACCATGGCCGGTTCACCCCGGCGCACCGTGTCCGGCCTCGACTCGGCCCGGCTGGCCATGGTGCTGGCGGTGCTGGAGCGGCGGACCGAGCGGATGTCACTGCACGACAAGGAGGTCTTCGCGGCCACGGTCGGCGGCATCCGGGTGATCGAGCCCGCGGCCGATCTGGCGGTGGCGCTGGCGGTGGCCTCAGCCGGGCTGAACCTGGCGCTGGCGCCCCGGCTGGTCGCGATCGGCGAGGTGGGGCTGACCGGCGAGGTGCGGCGCATCGGCGCGGTCCCCCGGCGGCTGGCCGAGGCGGCCCGGCTCGGCTTCAAGTTCGCGTTGGTGCCGCCCGGCTGCGGCCCCGCCTCCACCGGCGTGGCGGCGCCCGGCATCCGCGTCGAAGAGGTGTCCGATCTGCGTACGGCACTGCACTGGGCTGCCCGGATGTCCGCTGAGTGACCGTCGCACCACGGGGCGCCAAGCGTCGCCGCAGGACCCCACTAGACTGTGCCCGTGCCGATCGATCGCGACAACACCTGGAACACCGCCGCTGTCGGCGGTGATCCATTGCGCGCCACCCTGGCACGGGTCGCCCCCGGCACGCCGCTTCGCGACAGCCTGGAGCGCATCCTGCGGGGCCGCACCGGAGCTCTCATCGTCCTCGGATACGACAAGGTCGTGGAGACCGTGTGCACCGGCGGGTTCCCACTCGACGTGGAGTTCTCCGCGACACGCCTGCGTGAGCTGTGCAAGATGGACGGGGCGGTCGTGCTGTCGGCCGACGGCGCCCGCATCCTGCGCGCCGCCGTGCACCTGATGCCGGACGCGTCCATCCCGACCGAGGAGTCGGGCACCCGCCACCGCACCGCCGAGCGGGTCTCCAAGCAGACCGGATACCCGGTCATCTCGGTCAGCCAGTCGATGCACATCATCGGCGTCTACGTCGCCGGGCAGCGGCACGCGCTGGACGACTCCGGGCAGATCCTGTCCCGGGCCAACCAGGCGCTCGCCACGCTGGAGCGGTACAAGCTGCGCCTGGACGAGGTCAGCGGCACCCTGTCCGCGCTGGAGATCGAGGACCTCGTCACGGTACGGGACGCGCTGGCCGTGGTGCAGCGGCTGGAGATGGTCCGCCGCATCTCCGACGAGATCGCCGGGTACGTCGTCGAGCTCGGCACCGACGGCCGCCTGCTGTCGCTGCAGCTCGACGAGATGATGGCCGGCGTCGACGCCGACCGCACCCTGGTCATCCGCGACTACCTGCCGCAGGCGCGCCGGGCCCGCACCGTCGACGAGGCCCTGGTCGAGCTGGACATGCTGTCGGCCAGCGAGCTGATCGACCTGGTGTCGGTGGCCAAGTCGATGGGCTACCCGGCCACCACCGAGGCGCTGGACGCGGCCGTCAGCCCGCGCGGGTTCCGGCTGCTGGCCCGGGTGCCGCGGCTGCCCGGCGCGATCGTGGACCGGCTGGTCGACCACTTCGGGAGCCTGCAGCGGCTGCTGGGCGCGACCGTCGAGGACCTGCAGGCCGTCGACGGCGTCGGCGACGCCCGCGCCCGCGGCGTACGCGAGGGCCTGTCCCGGCTCGCCGAGACCTCGATCCTGGAGCGCTACGTCTAGCGCGGCGCTGCATGGAACGACTCACCCCGCGCTGGTGATCACCGCCTGACGGCGCCCGAGCGGACTCTCGCACCGGGATGCGCGCTGGGAGCTGACCACAGATGGCGATCTTCGCGTCCCGTGCTCGTGGATGATCGCCGACTTGGGGCAGAAGCTGGGCTCAGGCCCCGGCGCCGCGCACCGAACTGACCACAGGTGGCGATCATCGCCATGCTCACCACCCATGATCGTCAGCTGTGGTCAGAACACGGCCCCACAGGCGAGGTTCTGACCGCGAACGACGATCAACGGGCCTGCGGCCAAGATCGTGCCCCAAGACGGCGATCACCGATCGCGCGAGCCGCGAGCCGTGGCCGCGCAAGCCGCGAGCCGAGCCGGGGCCGCGCAAGCCGCGAGCCGAGCCGGGGCCGCAAGCCGCGAGCGGGGCTGGGAGCCGTGGGCCGTGGGCCGTGGGTGGCAAGCCGCGAGCGGGGCTGGGGGCCGTGGGTGGCAAGCCGCGAGCAGGGCTGGGAGCCGTGGGCCGTGGGTGGCAAGCCGCGAGCGGGGCTGGGGGCCGTGGGCGCCGTGGGCCGTGGGCTGGGGCCGGGGTGTCAGGTGAGTTTGATGGTCACCGCGTGGCTGATCGCGGTGCCGACCCGGCCGAACAGCTGGTAGTCGCCGGCGTCGGGGATCGGGCCGTCGGGGGTGCGCTTCATAGTCTTGGCGCAGGCCGTGCTGGCGTGCCCGTTCCAGATCACCGTGTACGCCCGCTCGTGGTTGGGCGGGAACTGCCGCACCTCGTGCCCGCGCGGGCCGCCGCAGTCGTCGGAGGACCAGACCTTGGTCGTCCCGTCGAGCAGGCGCAGCTCCTGGAGGTCGGCGCCGACGTCGCGCAGGCAGGTGCGCCTGCCGACGTTCTTGATGAGCAGCGTGATGTACAGCTCCGTGCCGCGCTTGAGCGAGGTCTGCGCGGCCTTCGCCGTCACCTTGATCTCGTGGTCGCCGCACTGCTCCGGGTCGGTCACGGGCGACGGCGACGGGCTGGGCGACAGGTCCGACGCGGGCACGATGGTGTCGTCGGAAGGGCTGGGCGACGGCTCGGGGCTGGGCGGCTCGGCCAGGCTGGGCTCGGGCGAGGCGGTCGCGGCGGTGTTGGTCCGCGCCCCGTCGCTGCCGGTGCCGCGCGCCACCAGGGAGATCATGAGGACGGCGAGGAGCACCGCGCCGAGCACTATCGCTCGGCGACGCCAGTAGACGGCGGCGGGTAGTGGACCCACTATCAGTCTCATGATGTGCTCACGCTAGCGCCCTCGATCACGACACGCCCTGTGCGACACGCCTGACCGCGTCACAGATAGGTTTTGCGCTGGTAGATCGCGTGCGCGCCGCTTACTTTGTCCAAAAACAGCAGTCCGTTGCAGTGGTCGATCTCGTGCTGCAGCGCCCGCGCCTCGAACGCGTCCGTGGTGATGGTGACCTTGCGCCCGGTGCCGGGCAGCTCGCCCGCGACCACGATCCGCCCGGCCCGTTTCACGTCGCCGGTGAGGTCGGGGACGGACATGCAGCCCTCACGGCCCGGCCGCCACCGGCTGGCCTCCACGATCACGGCGTTGGCCAGCACGAACACGCCGTGGGTGGTGACCGTCTTCGGGTGGGTGGTGACGTCCAGGGCGAACAGCTGGGCGCTCACGCCGACCTGCGGCGCGGCCAGGCCGACGCAGCCGGGCGAGACCCGCATGGTGGCGACCAGGTCGGCCGCGAGCGCCACGATCTCGGGCGAGGTCGGGTCGACCTGCGGACCCGGGCGGCTGAGCACCGGGGCGGGCGCGGTGACGACCGGCAGCACCCGGCCCTCGCCCAGCGAGGCGAGGTCCCAGCCCTCGATGGCGGCGCTGACGCGCTCGTCCGGCTCGCTCATAAGACGTCCGCCCCGGCCGGGCGGAGGTTGACCTCGACGCCGAGTTCGTCGGCGACCTGGGCCAGCCGCTCGGTCAGCGGGCCGGGCACGCCGACGGGCAGGTCGACCTCGGCCACGAGCAGGTACAGCGGGCCGACCAGGCGGGTGGACAGGTCGGTGACGTTGCCGCCCGCGTCGGACACCACCCGGGTGACCGCGGCGACGATGCCGAGCCGGTCGGCGCCGTGCACGCTGAGCAGGTACGGCAGGCCGCCGTTGGCGGTGGACTCGTCCGGACCGACGTCGCGTACGGTCACCAGCAGCTGGCCGTCGGCGGACAGGTGCCTCAGCGCCGCCTCGACCTGCTCGGCCGGGGCCGGGGCGGTGCAGATCAGCGTCATCGCGAAGTGACCGCGCAGCCGGGTCATGGTCGAGTCGGTGAGGTTCGCCCCCAGCTTCGCCAGCGCCTCGGCGACGTCGGCGACGATCCCGGTCCGGTCCGGTCCGATCACGGTGACGGCGAGCTCCACCGCACTTGAGTTACCCATGCGGGCATTGTGCCCCAGTAGGGTGTGGCTCATGTCCGAAGTCGCCGCGCTGACCACTGCTTGGTATGACGCGAACGCGCGGGACCTGCCCTGGCGCGCCCCCGGCATCGGCGCCTGGCCCATCCTGATCAGCGAGGTCATGCTCCAGCAGACCCCGGTGGTGCGGGTGCTCCCGGTGTGGCACGAGTGGGTCGCGCGCTGGCCGACCCCGGCCGACCTGGCCGCGGACGAGGTCGGGGAGGCGATCCGCGCCTGGGGCCGGTTGGGCTACCCGCGCCGGGCGATGCGCCTGCACGCCTGCGCCGCCGCGCTGGTGCAGCGCCACGGCGGCGCGGTCCCGCGGCGGCTGGACCAGATGCTCGCCCTGCCCGGCGTGGGCGACTACACGGCGCGCGCGGTGCTGGCGTTCGCGTACGGGCAGCGGCATCCGGTGGTGGACACGAACGTGCGCCGGGTGGCGGCGCGGGCGGTGACCGGCCGGCCCGACGCCGGGGCGGCCACCACCCCGGCCGACCTGGCTCTGGTGGAGACGCTGCTGCCGCCCGAGGCTCCGGCGGCCGCGCGGGCGAGCGCCGCGCTGATGGAGCTGGGGGCGGTGCTGTGCACTGCCCGTAGCCCCCGCTGCGGCGACTGCCCGCTGGGCGGCGTCTGCGCCTGGCGGCGGACGGGCCTGGCGCTGCCGGAGGGCCCGTCGCGCAAGCCGCAGCGGTACGCCGGGACCGACCGCCAGGTGCGCGGGCTGCTGCTGGCGGTGCTGCGCGGCAGCGACGGCGCGGTGCCCAGGCAGGACCTCGACGCGGTATGGCCCCACGACGAGCAGCGCGAACGCGCCCTCACCAGCCTGCTCGCCGACGGCCTGGTGGTCCGGCAGCGCGAGCGCTACGCCCTGCCCGCCGGTACCGCCGATATCTGACCGTAAGCTGCCGCTATCCCGCCACCGGCAGGGGTTGAATCTCGGCGCCCGCTGGATAGAGTCCGGGCGTGGCATCCACCCCCGCTCGCCGCGTCCTTGCCGTGCTCCCGTTACTGGCTATGCTCGCGCTGAACGCCTGCGACAGAGCCGACCCGCCGACCTTCGCCGGTCCGGCCTCGCCCAGCGCGAGCCCCTCGGATACGGTCCCGCCCAGCGCTTCGGCGGTGCCCTCGCCGAGCGCCTCGCCGAAGCCGGCCGGCAGCCCGAAGACGCCGAAGACGCTGGACTGGTACCTGTCGCAGGTGCCGGACTTCGCCGACGCGCCCGCGCCGAAGCGGGTCCATGTCACCGAGAGCAGTTCGTCGGTGTTCTGGTTCCGGGTGCCGACCGACCAGAAGGTCGCCTTCATCACGATCGACGACGGGGCGCTGTCGCGGCCGCCGATGGTGCCGGAGTTCATCCGGCGGGCGAAGATCCCGGTGACGCTGTTCCTGAACTCGCCCGCGGCGGCGAAGTACACCGGGTACTTCAAGGCGATCGAGGACGCGGGCGGGGTGGTGGAGAACCACACGATCACGCACAACTCGCTCAAGGGCAAGTCCTACGACTACCAGAAGCACGAGATCTGCGGGGCCGCCGACAAGCTGGAGGCCCTGTTCGGCAAGCGGCCGACGCTGTTCCGGCCGCCGTACGGCAACCGCGACGCGACCACGCTGCGGGCCGCGCACGACTGCGGCATGCACGCCTCGTTCTACTGGACGCAGACCGTCGACAAGGGCATCGTGCGCTACCAGACCGCGCAGAAGGTGGTGAAGCCCGGCGACGTGCTGCTGATGCACTTCCGCCCGGCGCTGATG
Source organism: Catellatospora sp. KI3 (assembly GCF_029948125.1). GTDB lineage: Bacteria > Actinomycetota > Actinomycetes > Mycobacteriales > Micromonosporaceae > Catellatospora. Next base: position 83,901 of record NZ_JASAMB010000023.1, on the reverse strand, counting down.
GACGACCTGCTGGCCGCGCTGAAGGCGATCTACCGGTCCGGGCTGACCCCGGCGCTGCTGGAGGACTACGTCGACTTCGACGCCCGGTGACGGGCACGAAGAAGGGGGCACCGCGCTCGCGGTGCCCCCTTCTTCGTTGTGACTACGTCACGCGGCCGCGGCGGGCTCGGCCGGAGCCTCCGGCGCCGCTTCGGCGGGGACGGCGCGCTGCGAGGCGGTGAAGGTGATCTTCGCCGTCTCGATCTGCTCCGGGTCGCCCTCGCAGTCGACCAGCACGTGCTGGCCCGGCTTGAGCTCCTGGAACAGGATGCGCTCGCTGAGCGTGTCCTCCAGCTCGCGCTGGATGGTCCGGCGCAGCGGCCGGGCGCCCAGGACCGGGTCGAAGCCCTTCTTCGCCAGGTAGCGCTTGGCGTTGTCGGTCAGCTCCAGGCCCATGTCCTTGTTGCGCAGCTGGGTCTCGATCCGCTTGATCATGATGTCGACGATCGAGAGGATCTCCACCTCGGTGAGCTGGTGGAAGACGATGGTGTCGTCGATGCGGTTCAGGAACTCCGGGCGGAAGTGCTGCTTCAGCTCGTCGTTGACCTTGACCTTCATCCGCTCGTAGTTCGACTCGGCGTCCTCGGACTTCTGGAAGCCCAGCGACACGGCCTTGGCCACGTCGCGGGTGCCCAGGTTGGTGGTCAGGATGATCACCGTGTTCTTGAAGTCCACGATGCGGCCCTGGCCGTCGGTCAGGCGACCGTCCTCCAGGATCTGCAGCAGCGTGTTGAACACGTCCGGGTGCGCCTTCTCGATCTCGTCGAAGAGCACCACGGAGAACGGCCGACGGCGCACCTTCTCGGTGAGCTGGCCGCCCTCGTCGTAACCGACGTACCCGGGCGGGGCGCCGACGAGGCGCGACACCGTGTAGCGGTCGTGGAACTCGGACATGTCGAGCTGGATGAGCGCGTCCTCGCTGCCGAACAGGAACTCCGCCAGCGCCTTGGACAGCTCGGTCTTACCGATACCCGAGGGGCCGGCGAAGATGAACGAGCCCGAGGGGCGCTTGGGGTCCTTCAAGCCGGCCCGCGTACGGCGGATCGCCTTGGAGACGGCCTTGACCGCGTCGATCTGGCCGACGACCCGCTTGTGCAGCTCGTCCTCCATGCGCAGCAGGCGGGAGGTCTCCTCCTCGGTCAGCTTGTACACCGGGATGCCGGTCCAGTTGGCCAGGACCTCGGCGATCTGCTCGTCGTCGACCTCGCTGACGACGTCCAGGTCACCGGCCTTCCACTGCTTCTCCCGCTCGCCCTTCTGGCCCAGGAGCTGCTTCTCCTTGTCACGCAGCTGCGCGGCGCGCTCGAAGTCCTGCGCGTCGATCGCGGACTCCTTGTCGCGGCGCACCTGGGCGATCTTCTCGTCGAAGTCGCGCAGGTCCGGCGGCGCGGTCATCCGGCGGATGCGCATCCGGGCACCGGCCTCGTCGATCAGGTCGATCGCCTTGTCCGGCAGGAAGCGGTCGGAGATGTACCGATCGGCCAGGTTCGCCGCCGCGACCAGGGCCGCGTCGGTGATGGTGACCCGGTGGTGCGCCTCGTAGCGGTCGCGCAGGCCCTTGAGCATCTCGATGGTGTGCGCCACCGAGGGCTCGCCGACCTGGATCGGCTGGAAGCGCCGCTCCAGCGCCGCGTCCTTCTCCAGGTGCTTGCGGTACTCGTCGAGCGTGGTCGCGCCGATGGTCTGCAGCTCGCCGCGGGCCAGCATCGGCTTGAGGATGCTGGCGGCGTCGATCGCGCCCTCGGCGGCGCCCGCGCCGACCAGGGTGTGGATCTCGTCGATGAAGAGGATGATGTCGCCGCGGGTGCGGATCTCCTTGAGCACCTTCTTCAGGCGCTCCTCGAAGTCACCGCGGTAGCGCGAACCGGCCACCAGGGCGCCCAGGTCGAGGGTGTAGAGCTGCTTGTCCTTCAGCGTCTCCGGCACCTCGCCCTTGACGATCTTCTGGGCCAGGCCCTCGACGACCGTCGTCTTGCCCACGCCGGGCTCGCCGATCAGCACCGGGTTGTTCTTGGTGCGACGGGACAGCACCTGCATGACCCGCTCGATCTCCTTCTCCCGGCCGATCACGGGGTCGAGCTTGCCCTCCCGCGCCGACTGGGTCAGGTTGCGACCGAACTGGTCCAGCACCAGGCTGGTGGACGGGGCCGCCTCGCCGGTGGCGGTGCCGGCGGCCGCCGGCTCCTTGCCGCCCTGGTAGCCCGAGAGCAGCTGGATCACCTGCTGGCGCACGCGGTTGAGGTCGGCGCCGAGCTTCACCAGCACCTGGGCCGCGACACCCTCGCCCTCACGGATGAGGCCGAGCAGGATGTGCTCGGTGCCGATGTAGTTGTGGCCGAGCTGCAGCGCCTCACGCAGCGACAGCTCCAGCACCTTCTTGGCCCGCGGCGTGAACGGGATGTGCCCGCTCGGCGCCTGCTGGCCCTGGCCGATGATCTCTTCTACCTGCTGGCGCACACCTTCGAGCGAGATGCCGAGACTCTCCAGCGCCTTCGCCGCGACGCCCTCACCCTCGTGGATGAGGCCGAGCAGGATGTGCTCCGTGCCGATGTAGTTGTGGTTGAGCATCCGGGCCTCTTCTTGGGCCAGGACGACCACCCGACGCGCCCGGTCGGTGAACCGCTCGAACATTCCCGCTCCTCACCTACGCCTCAGTTCCTCGACCTCCACCTGGAGGTGCGGGGCGGCGAAGCTGTTTCACTCACTCTAACGCCAGACCCCGACGGTGTCGGCCCACCGAAAACGCTCGCCAGGTCACCGTTGGGTAACCGTAACGTCGCTCACCGTCGGTCGAAATTCGGATATTCGCGGGCAAACTGCCCGCTATATCGCCGTTGGGGAAGACATCTGAGCCAACCATGCCTGTCCCCGGGCTGTTCCGCATCCACGGGCGCTACGCGCACAGCGAAATATCCGGATCGGTGCCGGGCCCCGCGGTCGGCGGCGCCGGGGGCGGACAGCACAAAGCGGTACAACACGAAAGGTCGTCAAAACCTTCCGTGCTGCACCGCTCTGGGAGTTGCGGACGGCGCGCGGCCCCGGCCCGGGCCCGCACCGGGTGAGATCAGCGCAGTCCCGCCGCGAAGTACTTCTCGATCAGCTTCGCCGGGACGCGGCCCCGGTCGTTGACCTCTTCGCCCTGACCCTTGGCCCACTCACGCACGCGCTGGTTGAAAGCCCGCTGCTCAGCGGCGGTCGGTGCCTTCGCCTTCGCCGCCACCGCCGGACCCCGGCGGCTCGACTCCTTGCGCGCGGCGGCCACGAACGGCGCCAGCGCCAGCGCCAGCTTGTCGTGGTTCGCCGGGCCCAGGTCGATCTCGTAGCTGTTTCCCTCGAACCCGAACTTCACGCTGCGGACGTCGCCCTCGGAACCATCGAGGTCGTCTGCCAGCACCACAATCTCGCGCCTGGCCATGCCTGACTTCCTTTCTTCGCCGCCTCTGGCCTCCCCGTCAGTCGAGGCGCCGAATTCAACTACGGGAACGCGGACAGGATAGCTTGGCCATCGCGTTCCGATCAATTCTGCGTCGCCATTATTGCGCGTCCCACGAAATGCGTTCCACGCCATCCTAGGGCACGCACCGCGCAAAATCGGAGGTCCGCGCCCCTGACAAGGGGAAATAGAATGCCCTGTCAATTGGGAACGCACCTGCGCGGCATGGCCGTAACGCCGGGACGCATGTGACACCGGCCCACCGCCGACCGGATTCCGGGCCGCCGCACGGACCACTGGCACGCCTCGGATCGCCCCCGGCAATGGTGCCGTGACGGCGGGTGAGCAAGGCGGCGCGCGGTACCGGCACGCGGTCGGCGACCAGACCAGGCCGATCCGCCGACGGTCGGCAAAGGCGCGAGCCGCTGTCATTCGTCGGGCGTCGGCAATGACCGCCGAGGCGTCGGCACCGCCGCGTACCGGGCCGTTCGCGGGTGGACGGAGTCGGCACCGGCGGCGCGTTTGGGGCGGCCTCTGAGTGGTGCCGCGCGGGCGCCACCGGCCTGCGGGCTTCCCGCCGCGATTGAGACACTGGATTCGCGCTACCGGGGGCAGTCGCCCAATCGCTGTGCGCTGCGATCCGCCGACGCCTATCGCCCCACCGCCGGCACCGGCGCATCACCATGCGAGACGATACAGTGTGCCACCAAGATCGCTTGAAATCGGGGGTACGACATGACGGGACTCGAACATCATCGCCTTTCGTTCGGCGCCGCCGCGCGGACCTATGCCGCCGCCCGCCCCACCTATCCGGCCGCCGCGCTGGACTGGGCGCTGGGCCGCGCGCCGCTGCGCGTGGTGGACCTGGGCGCCGGCACCGGCCTGCTCACCCGGGTCGCCCTCGCGGCCGGGCACGACGTGGTGGCGGTGGAGCCCGACCCGGGGATGCGGGCCGAGCTGACCCGGACCACCCCGGGTGTCGAGTGCCTGGCCGGGTCGGCCGAGGCGATCCCGCTGCCCGACGGCGGCGCCGACGCCGTGGTGGTCGGCACGGCCTTCCACTGGTTCGACCCCGCCGCGGCGTACCCGGAGCTGGCGCGGGTGCTGCGGCCCGGCGGCGTGCTGGCGCCCCTGTGGAACAACCGCGACCTGGGGCTGGACTGGACCCGCCGCCTCGACGCGATCGTCCGGTCGGCGCGGCAGCACCGGGCGGGCCTGGACTCGCTGCGGCCCAGCCCGCTGTTCGAGCAGGCGGAGACGGCCGAGTTCGCGCACAGCGTCACCCAGACGCCGCAGGGCCTGCTCGACCTGGTCCGGTCCCGGTCGTGGTACCTGACCGCCGCACCGCCGGAGCAGCAGCGGCTCCTGGACGAGGTGCGCACGCTCTGCGCCACCCATCCGGACCTGGCCGGGCGGGACAGCTTCGAGCTGCCGTACACGACGGTGGCCTACCGCCTGCGGCGCGCGGCCTAGACGTTGCGCTCGTAGACCATGCGCAGGCCGATGAGGGTGATCATCGGCTCGTGATGGGTGATGGTGCGGCACTCGCCGATCACCACGGGCGCCAGCCCGCCGGTGCCGATCACCGCCGTCACCCCGCCCAGCTCGTCGATCATGCGGTTGACCACGCCGTCGACCTGACCGGCGAAGCCGAACACCACGCCCGACTGCAGGCACTCGACCGTGTTCTTGCCGATCACCCGGGCCGGTTTGACCAGCTCGACCTTGCGCAGCTGCGCGGCGCGGGCGGCCAGCGCCTCCACCGAGATCTCGATGCCGGGGGCCAGCACGCCGCCGAGGAACTCGCCCCGGGCGCTGATCGCGTCGAAGTTGGTGGAGGTGCCGAAGTCGACCACGATCGCCGGGCCGCCGTAGAGGGTGTGCGCGGCCAGCGTATTGACCACGCGGTCGGCGCCGACCTCCTTGGGGTTGTCGATGGCCAGTTGGACGCCGGTCTTGACGCCCGGCTCGACCACCACCGCGGGCACGCCCGGGTAGTAGCGGCTGAGCATGGTGCGCAGCGAGCGCAGTGCCGCCGGGACGGTCGAGCAGGCGGCCACGCCCGTGATCTCGACGTTGTCCCCGGCGAGCAGGCCCCGGAACATCAGGCCCAGCTCGTCGGCGGTGTTGCGGGCATCGGTCTTGACCCGCCACGAGTGCACGATCTTCTCGCCCTCGAAGGTGGCGAGCACCGTATTGGTGTTACCGATGTCGATGCAGAGCAGCACGTGCCGTCACTTCCGCGGTCGGAGGTCCAAGGCGATGTCCACGATAGGGGACGAGTGGGTGAGCGCCCCCACCGACAGGTAGTCGACGCCGGTGGCGGCGTACTCGGCGGCGACGGCCAGGGTGAGGCCGCCGGTCGCCTCCAGCTCGGCCCGGTCGCCGACGGCGGCCACCACCTCGCGCAGCAGCTCCGGGGACATGTTGTCGCACAGCAGGAACGTGGCGCCCGCGGCGACCGCCTCGCGCGCCTCGGCCAGGGTGGTCACCTCGACCTGCACCAGCACGTCCGGGAACGTGGCGCGGACCAGCTCGTACGCGGCGGTGATGGAGCCCGCGGCGAGCTTGTGGTTGTCCTTGATCATGGCGACGTCGTAGAGGCCCATGCGCTTGTTGGTGCCGCCCGCCGCGCGGACGGCGTACTTCTCCAGCGGGCGCAGCCCCGGGGTGGTCTTGCGGGTGTCCAGCACCAGCGCCTTGGTCCCGGCCAGCTGCTCGACCCAGCGGCGGGTGTGGGTGGCCGTGCCCGACATCCGGCACAGCAGGTTCAGCGCGGTGCGCTCGGCCGACAGCAGCGTGCGGGTGGGGCCGGTGACCGTGGCGAGCACGTCGCCCCGGGCCACGGTGTCGCCGTCGGCGGCGTGCACGGTCACTTCGGCGCCCGGCCCGGCCAGCTCGAACACCAGCTCCGCCACGGCCAGCCCGGCCACCACGCCGGCCTCGCGGGCGATCAGTTCGCCGGTGTCGACCTGGCCGGCCGGGATCGTCGCCACACTGGTGACGTCCAGGCCGTCCGGGCCCAGGTCCTCGCGCAGCGCGTTCTCGACGATGCGCCGTACCTCGTCGGGGTCCAGGCCCGCCTTGTCCAGGCGGGCCCGCGTCGACTCCTTCACGCCATCTCCTCCCACTTCGCCGTGAGCCCGCCCGCGGCGTCCGGCTGCGGGAACAGGTGCCCGCGCCAGGCCGCGTCGGCCTCCGGATGATCCTCGCGCCAGTGGCAGCCGCGCGTCTCGGCGCGCAGCGACGCCGAGGCGACCAGCGCCGACGCCACGGTCAGCAGGTTCGCGAACTCCCACCCGGCGGTGCGGCCGGCCAGCGGCGGCGCGCCGACCTCGGTCAGCACCGCGGCCGTCCCGGCCAGGGTCTCGGCGCTGCGCAGCACGCCCGCGCCGCGGGTCATCGCCCGCTGCAGCCGGGCCCGGCGCGCCGCGGTGTCCGTGCCGACCGCCTCGGCGGTGTCGGCGACGGCGTCTGCCGCGGCCAGGCCGCCGATCGTGGCGACCTGGTCCAGCTCGACCGGGCCCTGCGGGGGCAGCTCGCGGGCGATGTCCACCGCGATGCGGCGGGCGAAGACCAGGCCCTCCAGCAGCGAGTTCGAGGCCAGGCGGTTGGCGCCGTGCACGCCGGTGCAGGCGACCTCGCCGCAGGCGTACAGGCCGGGGATGCTGGTCCGGCCGGACAGGTCGGTGCGCACGCCGCCGGAGGCGAAGTGGGCCGCCGGGGCCACCGGGATCAGGTCGTGCACCGGGTCCACCCCGGCCGCCAGGCAGTACGCGGTGATGGTCGGGAAGCGGTGGGTCACGTCGTGCACGTGCCGGGCGTCGAGGTAGACGTGGTCGGTGCCCGACGCCAGCAGCTGCCGGTGGATGCCCTTGGCGACCACGTCGCGCGGCGCCAGCTCGGCCAGCTCGTGCTGCCCGACCATGAACCGCTTGCCGTCCCCGTCGACCAGGTACGCCCCCTCGCCCCGCAGCGCCTCGCTGACCAGCGGCTGCTGCGCGCTGCGGTTGCCAGGAAGGAACAGCGAGGTCGGGTGGAACTGGACGAACTCCAGGTCGGTCACGGCCGCGCCGGCGCGCAGCGCCAGGGCCACGCCGTCGCCCGTACTCACGACGGGGTTGGTGGTGGAGGCGAAGACCTGGCCCATGCCGCCGGTGGCCAGCACCACCGCGCGGGCCAGCACCGCGCCGACGCCGTCCTCGGTGCCCTCGCCGAGCACGTGCAGGGTGACCCCGCAGGCGCGGCCGTCGGCGTCGCGCAGCAGGTCCAGCACCAGTGCGTGCTCGACCAGGCGGATCCAGGGGTCGCGGCGCACCGCGGCGTGCAGGGCGCGCTGGACCTCGGCGCCGGTGGCGTCGCCGCCCGCGTGGATGATCCGGTTGGCGTGGTGGCCGCCCTCGCGGGTGAGCATCAGCGAGCCGTCGGGGTGGCGGTCGAACTCGGCACCCATCTTGATCAGCTCGCGCACCCGGGCCGGACCCTCGGTGACCAGCACGTCGACGGCCTCGGGGTCGCACAGGCCGACCCCGGCGACGAGGGTGTCCTCGGCGTGGGCGGCCGGGGTGTCCAGCGGGTCGAGCACGGCGGCGATGCCGCCCTGGGCCCAGCGGGTCGACCCGTCATCGATGTTGACCTTGGTGACCACCGTGACGTGCAGGCCCGCCTCGCGCAGGTGCAGCGCGGCGGTCAGGCCGGCGATACCGGACCCGATCACCACCACGTCGGTGGGCTCGGCCCACGACGCCGCCCGCGCGGGCAGCGCCCGGGGCAGCACCGGAAGTCCGACCGGAACGTCAAAAGCCTCGCGCACACGCACAGTCAACCGCGCCGCGGCCCCCCATTCACCCCCAACCGGGCGTGACGCCCGACACTCGGCGCTGAACAGGGCGAAAAAGAAGATCGCCGCCCTGGCCAGCTGGCCGGAGCGGCGATCTCCGCAGTCAGGAGGTTACGCGTAGTTGATGGGGAGACCGCTGTTGCCGGTGCCCTTCAGGGAGCGGGTGACCTTCTTCTTCGACAGCCAGATGTGGCAGCGCACGCCGTGGTCGCCGGCGAGCCAGTCGGCCTCCGACGGCCAGTCCCACACCACACCGGTGCGGTACTTCATGTTGCCGTCGGCGGGGACCTTCACGTACCGGGCGATCACCTTGCGGCACTCGCCGGCGATCTTGTCGCCGGACGAGTTCAGCTTCGTGTAGGCGAGGCTGCCCGCGTTCCAGATGCCCGCGAACTCGGTGTTGTGCGACTTCTTGCAGTCGATCGCGACCAGGCTGCTGCCGTACTGGTAGCAGCCGTACTTCAGCGGGGAGGCCTTGGTGAACTCGCCCTTGAGCGAGCTGGTGCGCGAGGCCGGGTCGCCGTACGGGCGCTCCAGGGCCGACAGCACGCAGACGTACCAGCGCGAGCCGCCGGTCCAGCTGACCGTGGCGGGCAGCGAGAGGCCGATCGACAGCTGGCCGCCGCGCCAGTCGGCGCCGACGAACGTGGTCGCCTTCTTGTCGCAGTCGCTCCAGGCGGCGCGCATCGCCGCCGAACCGGCCTGCGGAGCCTCGGCGGCCTCGGCGACGGCACCCGTGAACTGGCTGATCGACACGATCTCGTAGTTGTGGCTGCGGTCACAGTCCACCGGCTCGTACATGCTGCGGGACATGTAGTCGTGCAGCACGCTGAGGCACTTGTCCGCGTCGGGCTTCCAGCCCACCGGCGCGACCATGGCGGGCCACTGGTCGGTCAGGTTCCCGTCGATGTGCTTCGGCAGCTCCGGCGTACAGGCCGTGGCGGCGAGCAGTGTCACCGCACCGAGCATCAGTCCGGCGACTACCCGGCTCATCCCACGTCGCATGGGATGCCCTCCCCCGATCTAGGCCAACGTGAATGGCGAGCATAGTTCATACGCGCCACCCATCGCGTCCCGCCTGCGGTCGGGTCTGATCAAGACCTCAGGACGGGATGCCCTTGCCCTTGGTGTCCTTGGCCGAACCGGTCATCTTCTTCTGCTCCAGCCACAGGTAGCAGCGCACGCCCCGGTCGCCGCCGGCCCAGGTCGCCCGGCTGTACGGCCAGGAGATGACGCCGTAGCGGGTGGTCGCGCTCTGGGTGATGCCCACGTACGTCGCGATCACCTTGCGGCAGTTGTCGTGGAAGTAGTCCCAGTCCTTGTCGGCGGCCGGGTAGGCACGGGAGCGGGTGGCGGCGAAGGACCCGACGTACTCGGCGTTGTGCGACTTGGCGCAGTCGGCCGCCTCCATCTTGTCGACGCCGCTGGTGCCGGTCTCGACGAAGCACCCCAGCAGCACGTCGCCCGCCAGGTCGCCGCGCAGCGAGCTCTTGCGCTCGACCCAGTCGGCGTCGCCGGTGACCGTGGTCAGCTCGTTCAGCTCGCAGCGGTACCAGCGGGCGCCGCCCTGCCAGGCCGCCGCCGAGGGCAGGGTGAGGTCGAGGGTGAGGCGGCCGTCGCGCCACTGCCGGCCCACGTACGCGGTGGCGCGCTCGTCGCACTCGGCGTAGGCGGCGGCCACGGCGGCCGTGTTCGGCTCCGGCGGGGCGGCCAGCTCGGTCGCCGCCCCGGTCAGGGTGCCGACGTACACCGTCTCGCCGAAGTGGGGCTGGGTGCAGTCGACCGGCTGGTAGGCCGTGGCGCGGCCGGTCTGCTCGTATGTCTTCGGGTGGCAGACCTCGGCGCCGGGGGTGAACACCTGGGCCTCGGGCAGCGCGGACCAGTCGTCGGTCAGCTTGCCGTCCGTGCCGGCCACCGACGCGGAGCATCCGGCCAGCGCCGGTGCCAGCAGCGCGCACATGGCGGTGCCGGCGGCGATCCACCGCCTCATCGACATCGTCCCCTCCTCCAGGCCGGTCCGCCCGGAGCCTAACGGACCGGCGGGCGCCGCAAAACCGGCCGAGGGGGCTACCGCGCCACCGCCAGTGGGCTGGGCACCGGGTCGCCGGCCATGCCCGCCACCGCCTCGGCGGGGTCGCCGCCCAGCGAGATCACCCGGTTGTCGGCGTCGACGTGGACCACCTTGGGGGTGTAGGCGTGCGAGGTCACTTCATCCATCTGGGCGTACGAGATGAGGATGACCAGATCCCCCGGCTTGACCAGGTGCGCCGCCGCCCCGTTGATGCCGATGACGCCGGTGCCGCGCTCGCCGGGGATCACATAGGTCTCCAGCCGGGCGCCGTTGGTGATGTCGACGATCGCCACCTGCTCGCCGGGGAGCAGGTCGGCGGCGTCCATCAGGTCCTCGTCGATCGTCACCGAGCCCACGTAGTGCAGGTCGGCCTGGGTCACCACGGCGCGGTGGATCTTCGACTTGAACATGGTGCGCAGGAACATCGGTTCAGCTCTCCCGGGGGTTCGGCGCGTCCAGGCGCACCGGCATGTTGTCGATCAGTCGGGTCGTACCCACGCGGGCCGCCACCAGCAGCCGCGCCGGACCCGCAGCCGGCTCCTCGGCCAGGTCCTCGCCGCGCAGCGCCAGGTAGTCCACGTCCAGCCCGGACAGCTCGGCCGCGGCGGCGGCCAGCACCTCGGGGGCGGTGTGCCGGGCGGCTCCGGCGCGCAGCGCCCGCGACAGCGCCAGCGAAGCCTCCCGCTGCGCCTGGTCGAGGTAGCGGTTGCGGCTGGACAGGGCCAGGCCGTCGGGTTCGCGGACCGTCGGCACGCCGACGATCTCCACCCCGAGCTCCAGGTCGCGCACCATGGCCCGGATCAGGGTCAGCTGCTGGTAGTCCTTCTCCCCGAAGAACGCCAGGTCGGCCCCGGTCAGCCGGAGCAGTTTGCACACCACGGTCAGCACGCCCGCGAAGTGGCCGGGCCGCACCGCGCCCTCCAGCACCGAGCCCAGCGGCCCGGGGTGCACGGTCACCTCCGAGGCGCCGTGCGGGTACATGACCTCGGGGGTCGGCGCGAACAGCACGTCCACGCCCTCGGCCGCGCACACCGCGAGGTCCGCCTCGAACGTGCGCGGGTAGCGGGTGAAGTCCTCGTTCGGCCCGAACTGCAGCGGGTTCACGAACACGGTCGCGAGCAGGTGGTCGGCGCTCTTGCGGGCCTCGCGCAGCAGCGTCGCGTGCCCCTCGTGCAGCGCGCCCATGGTCATCACCACGGCCACGGTGCCGGGCAGCGCGGCGCGCGCCGCGGCCAGCTCGGCCCGCGTACCCACGACGTCGGTCACGGCCGTACCTCCGCTCATCGGGTGGTCTCGCCGATCTCTGTGTACCCCGCGTCGGTGGCGGACTGGGCCAGAACGCCCAGCAGCGGCTCGGCGTCACGGGGCCGCAGGCGGCCGCCGGCGATGGCGCGGTCGGCGGTGCGCCGGGCCAGCGCCACGTACGCGGGCAGCGAGTCGGGCGCCGTCTCACGCAGCACCCGCACGTGCCGCGACACCGTGCCCGCGTCGCCGCGCGACACCGGGCCGGTCAGCGCCGCGTCGCCCAGCCGCAGCGAGTTGTCGAGCGCGGCGGTCAGCAGCGGCCCGAGCACCTTGGCCGGGTCGAGCACGCCCGCGTCGCGCAGCCGGTCGGCGGCCTCGTTCACCAGCGTCACCAGGTGGTTCGCGCCGTGCGCCAGGCCCGCGTGGTAGAGGGCGCGCTGCTGCTCGCCGATCCACTCCGGGCTGCCGCCGAGGTCGGCGACGAGCTGGGCGGCCACTTCCCGCACGGTGGGGTCGGGCGCGGTCACGCCGTACGAGATGCCGCGCAGGCGGCGCAGGTCACCGGCGCCGCCGGTGAAGGTCATCGCGGGGTGCAGGGCCAGCGGTCGGGCGCCGACCGCGGCGGCGGGGGCCAGCACGGCCAGCCCGTGCGCGCCGGAGGTGTGCGCCACGATCTGGCCGGGGCGCAGCGCGCCGGTGGCGGCCAGTCCGGCCACCACCCCCGCGAGCGCGTCGTCCGGCACCGCGATGAGCAGCAGGTCGTCGGCGGCGCGGGCCACCTCGTCGGCGGGCAGGTTCCGGGCACCCGGGAGCAGGGTGCTGATGCGGTGCTTGGCGGCGGCGGACACGCCGGATGCGGCGACCACGTGGTGTCCGGCGGCCCGCAGGGCGGCGGCGAGGACCGCGCCCACCCGGCCGGCGCCGATCACACCCACGGTGAACTCGCGCGTTGCGCTCATGTCGATCCAGTCCTCTGCGTCGGGGTACCGGTCGAGGCAAGTATGCGTCCGTGTCCCAGTTGCCCGACAGCGACTGTGCGAAACCGCACTGACCCTTGGACTTAACAGACCGGGCGTACGGCATCATCGGCTGATGCGGTGGCGGGAGGCGATGGCGCGGGCACTGTACGGCCCGGACGGGTTCTTCGTGCGCGAACGCCCCGCCGACCACTTCCGCACCAGCGCCCACGCCTCCCCGCTGTTCGCCGCCGCGCTGGCCCGCCTGGTCTGCCAGGTCGACACCGCCCTGGGCGCACCGGCCGTGCTCGACCTCGTCGACGTCGGCGCGGGCCGCGGCGAGCTGCTCACCGCGCTGCTGGCCGAGCTGCCCGCACCGGTCCGCGGCCGGGTCCGCCCGGTCGGGGTCGAGGTCGCGGCGCGGTCCGCCGGCGGCATCTCCTGGCGTACCGACCTCCCGCGCGGCCTGACCGGCGTCCTGCTCGCCACCGAGTGGCTGGACAACGTCCCGCTCGAGCTCGCCCGCGACGGCCGCTACCTCGACACCGACCTCGATCCCGGCGACCCGCTCTCGCCCGCCGACGCGGCCTGGGCGGCCCGCTGGTGGCCCGCCGGACCCGACGACGTGATCGAGCTCGGCCGGACCCGCGACGAGGCCTGGGCCGACGCGGTGACCGCCGTATCAGCCGGGCTGGCCCTCACCGTCGACTACGGCCACCTGAGCGGGCAGCGGCCGCCGCTGCCCACCGCCACCGGCTTCCGGCACGGCCGCGAGGTCCCGCCCGCCTTCGACGGCAGCACCGACATCACCTGCCACGTGGCCATGGACTCCGCCGCCGCGGCGGCCGGGGCCGGGCACGTCCTGCTGCGCCAGCGCGACGCCCTGCGCCGCCTCGGCGTCGACGGCCGCCGCCCGCCGCTCGCGCTGGCCTCGACCGATCCGGCCGCGTACGTGCGCGCGCTGTCCGCCGCCTCGGCCGCCGCCGAGCTGACCGCGCCCAGCGGCCTCGGCGGCCACTGGTGGCTGGCCCACCCGATCGGGCTGCCCGAGCCCCTGCCCGCCCTCAGCTGAGGCTCGCGGCGCCGGTCACTTGTCGATGTCGCCGACGACGAAGAACATCGAGCCGAGGATGGCGATCAGGTCCGGGACCAGGGTGCCGGGCAGCAGCGTGGACAGCGCCTGGACGTTGGCGTACGACGCGGTGCGCAGCTTCATCCGCCACGGCGTCTTGTCGCCGCGCGACACGAGGTAGTAGCCGTTCACGCCCAGCGGGTTCTCGGTCCACGCGTACGTGTGCCCCTCGGGCGCCTTGACCACCTTCGGCAGCCGTACGTTCACCGGCCCGGTGATCCGGTCCACCCGGTCCAGGCAGGTCCGCACGAGCCGCAGCGACGCGTACACCTGGTCCAGCAGCACCTCGAACCGCGCGTGGCAGTCCCCGGCGGTACGGGTCACCACCGGCACGTCCAGCTCCCCGTACGCCAGGTACGGCTCGTCGCGGCGCAGGTCGAAGTCGAGCCCGCTGGCCCGCCCCACCGGACCGGAGGCGCCGTACGCGGCGGCGTCGGCGGCGCTGAGCACGCCCACCCCGACCGTGCGGGCCAGGAAGATGTCGTTGCGCCGGATCAGGTCGTCCAGCGCGGGCATGCGCGACTCGACCAGGTCGACGGCCTCCCGGGCGCGCCGGGTCCAGCCCGCCGGGACCTCCTCCTTCAGCCCGCCGATGCGGTTGAACATGTAGTGCATGCGCCCGCCGGTGGCCTCCTCCATCACCGCCTGCAGCACCTCGCGCTCGCGGAACGCGAAGAACATCGGCGTGATCGCCCCGATCTCCAGCGGGTACGACCCGAGGAACATCAGGTGGTTGAGGATCCGGTTCAGCTCGGCCATCGCCGTACGCAGCCAGACGGCCCGCTCCGGGACCTCCAGGCCCATCAGCCGCTCGACCGCCATCGCCGCGCCCAGCTCGTTGCTGAACGCGCTCAGCCAGTCGTGCCGGTTGGCCAGCACCAGGATCTGCCGGTAGTCGCGCACCTCGAACAGCTTCTCGGCGCCCCGGTGCATGTACCCGACGACCGGCTCGGCCGACAGCACCTTCTCGCCGTCGAGCACCAGCTTGAGCCGCAGCACGCCGTGGGTCGACGGGTGCTGCGGACCGATGTTGAGGACCATGTCGGTGCCGAGCTGCTGCGCTCCCGCGCCCGCGCCGACCGTCAACTCCCGCGTGCCGCCCGCATCCGCCATGGCCGCCATCGTAAGCCAGCGCCCCGCCCCGCACCCGCTTCCGCAGGCCCCCCTTGCGCCGACGGCGCGCGGTACAGCGTGCAGTTTCGGGGAAAGTGCTCGAATCCTGGTCCGGATTCCAGCACTTTCCCCGAAACTGCCGCCAAGGCGGTGGGGTGGGTGGGGTCAGCGGTAGCGGTCGCGGTCTCGGTCGCGGTCTCGGTCTCGGTCGGTGCGGGACTCGTAGTCGGACCAGCGCTCCTCGCGGTCGGAGGAGGACGAGATGGCGCGCGGGCTGTCGCGGCGGTCCTGGTCGCGCAGCGGGAAGCCGCCGCGCGGCTCGTCCAGGCGGTCGTCGTCGTACGGGAAGCCGCCGCGTTCGGCGTCGCGGCGCACCGCGGCCCAGCGGTCCTCGATCCGCAGCTCGGTGCCGCCCGAGCCGTCACTGCGCAGGTCGGCGCGGCGCTCGCCCATGCGCAGCTCGCGGCCCCGGTCGTCGCTGCGGATGCTGGCCCAGCGGTCGCCCGCGCTTACGTCGGGGCGGCGGTCGTCCTCGTCGTCGGCGTAGCGGCGGCCGGATTCGGCGCGCCCGCCGCGGCGGTCGTCGTCCCGCTCCTCGCGGTCGTCGCGGCTGCTCCAGCGGTCGGCCGAGACCGGCTCGGCCGCGTCGCGGCGCCGCTCCAGCTGCTCGCGCAGGCGCTGCTCGGTCCAAGACTCCTCGCGGTCGCGGTCGCGGTCGCGCTCGCGGTGCCGCTCGGACCGTGGGCGCTGCACCTCGATGCGGGGCTGGGCGGCGTAGTCGCCGTCGGCTCGGCTGCGGTCGAAGCCGCCGTACACGGTGCCGCGCTGGGCGTCCTCGGCGTGCGGGTCCACGATGGTCTGGCGGGTGGTGACCTGGACGGTCTCGGTGTGCCGCACGACGCCGCCGGGCACGCCCGGCCGCGCGCCGGGTCCGGGCTGGTGCGGGGCCGGCGCGGCGCCGGAGCGGTTGGCCGCGGGCGCGGGCGAGCCGGCGCGGGCCAGGTCGGCACGCATGGCCTCGACCTGGGCACGGGTGGCGTCGAGCTCGTGCCGGGTGGCTTCGAGCTGGTCCACCAGGTACTGGAACTTCTCGCCGAAGCCGCGGTGGGTGGCGTGGGCGGCGGTGGAGATGTCGTCGCGCACGTCGGCGCGCAGCGTGTCCATCTCGTCCAGCATCATGTCCTCAAGCTCTATGCGTACCGTTTCGGTATCGCGACGCAGAGTGATGGACAGACCAATCAAGATCACCGATAGGATCACGATGCCGATGGCGGCCCGCAGCGCGGTGCTTCCATCGGCCATGAACAGGAACAACGCGGCGAGCGGGGCCAGACCGACGCCGCCCCAGAAGAGCACGGGAAGCAGGCGCCCGCTCCGCTGATCGTCTCGCGTATCGGAATCCGGCATGGTGCTAGAGGCTACCGACAGTTGCCGCCCAGGGGAATGCTCCACGGCCGGTGAATGCGAGAGCCTTTTGCCGGAGGACCTGCGCCGCCCCGTCCGGAACAGGCCCTGGAACCAGGAGAACGACGCCCGTCGCGCCGGTAACCGCCGCACATTCGTCACGTGAGGTTAACGAGCGCGGACAGGCTGGGCACGGGTTGCCGCGCGGCCGCGCGGCAACCCCCCGAAAGTGTGCGGTCAGCGCAGCGACGACCAGCGGTCGTCGTCGCCCCACTGGTCGGTGCGCGGCGGTGCCGGCTGCGCGGGCAGGTTCGCCCAGGTGTCGCCGCTGCCGGTGGACCACGACGAGGTCGCGGGCACCCCGACGTCGGACCAGTCGTCCGGGTCGTCGACGGGCAGCGGGCGGCCGAACGTCTCCACCAGCCGGGTGACCACCAGGCCGACCGCGAGCGCCCCGGCGGCCAGCGCGTACTGCGACATCTTCCAGTCGGCGGCGACGGCGTACCACATCACCAGGCCGAGCAGGGCGGTCGCGAGCAGGGTGCCGAACACGCCGCCGCGGCGGCCGAAGGCGCTGACCCCGCCGACCAGCGCGGCGCCGACGGCCAGGCCGGTGAGGTCGAAGCCGAGCGTCGGCACGACCACCTGCTCCTGCGCGCCGTACAGGGCGGCCAGCAGCACGCCCGCGACGGCGGCGAGCGCGGTCGAGCCGATGATCGCCAGCGCCGCCACCGTCCCGGCCAGGCCGCCCCGGCGGTCGGCCGGGTCGCCCACGGGACGGAACCGGCCGATGCCGCGCCGCAGCGAGCGGATCGCGCCGAGCAGGCCGCCGACCAGGCTCAGCGCCGCGAAGCCGCCGATCAGGTAGTACGCGTGCGGGACGGGGGTGTACTCGCCCGCGACGGTCAGCGGCGTCGTCGGCTGCTTCTGGATCCACACCACGGCCAGCAGCGCCGCGCTGAGGCTGCCCGCCCAGCCGGGCACATGGAAGCCGACCACCACGAGCGCGATGACCGCGCCGAGCGCCGCCGCGAACGCCACCGCCACCGCGGCGGTGGGGACGATGCCGTCGTTGCCGTGCTGGGCGTAGAAGACCGCGGCGGCCGCGGCGACCGGGCCGAGCGCGAGGTTGACCGCGCCGACCCGCAGCGTCATCGAGGCGCCGAGGGCGAGCAGGCCCAGCACCGAGACGAAGACGAGCAGCTCCCGGAAGGAGGTGCCCCGCAACTGGTCCACGTGGTTGCGGAAGAGCAGGTAGCCGATGGTCACGACGCCGAGCGCGAGCACGCCCTCCCAGGCGAAGTGGACCCCGAGCCGGTCCCGGCCGACCGCGCCGTGCGTCGGGTCGTCGAAGACGTCGTCGAGGTTGCCCGCCGCGGCCGGACGGCTGTGGTGGAACCCGCTGTCGCG
Source organism: Catellatospora sp. KI3 (assembly GCF_029948125.1). Lineage (GTDB taxonomy): Bacteria > Actinomycetota > Actinomycetes > Mycobacteriales > Micromonosporaceae > Catellatospora. The sequence goes on along the minus strand of NZ_JASAMB010000023.1, from coordinate 66,258 downwards.
GCTGGACACGACGGCATGCTGGCCGGTGCCGCCGCCGTCGCGGAACTCCGGCTCCTCGTGGAAGCCCGGTTCACCGCGATAGCGCCGCTGCCCGGTCGTCTCCGCCGCGTCATTGTCGTAGGCCATGACTCGCGCCTCCGGAGTCGGCTCACCACCGGTCGCGGGGTACGACCGGGTTACCCGACGCACCGTACCGGCTGAAACGTGAATGCGACAGAGTCTTGCGCATGTGTTCGAACGGCTGCCCGACGGTCGTTCCGGAGGGTTCGGGGGCCGTCGCGCTCTGTGTCAGGGTTGCTCGGAGTTGTCCTGGTCCGGCTGCTTGGGCACCCGGCAGGCGCGCTCCAGCCACAGCGCCGCCCCGACCAGCGCCGCCGAGCAGGCGACCGAGACGACCGCCGGCGGCAGGTCGCGGTCGGCCGCGGCCAGCCGCTGCCCGTCGACGAGCAGCCACAGCGCCAGCCCGGAGAAGAAGCCCAGGAAGATCGCACCGGCCAGCGAGGACGCCTTGGCCAGCACCACGTACCGCGCGACGGCCAGCGGCTCGACGCGGGGGCGGCCGGGGCGGCGCTCGATGCGGGCGCGGGTCTGCTGGGCGAGGGTGAACTCGACGATCGCCAGGGCGAGCAGGGTGAAGGCGGGCAGCCACGGCAGCTGCGGCATCTTGCCGTACCAGTTGCTGATGACCAGCCAGGCGACCGCGGCCGCGGCGAGTGCCGCGACCACCAGGGTGGCCGCGCTGGTGGGTTGCAGCCGCGGCTCCGGCGGGGGTTGCTGGCTCACTGCTCGGCTTCCCTTCTGGCGTTCGCGGCCCGGCGCGCCCGCGGTCTACGACTCTACTTCGAGCCGGACCTCGGGCAGGGCGGTCATCGCGGCGACCTCCGCCGCCATCGCATCGGCGAGCACGAGATCGTTGACCCAGCCGTGCCCCGGGAGCTGCGCGTACGGCTGGACCTCCAGCCACGGGCGCAGCACGAACGCCCGCTGGTGGGCGTGCGGATGTGGCAGGGTCAACTCCGGTGTGGTCCGCAGAATGGGACCGCCCTCGTCGGTCCAGGCCGCCACCAGGTCCACGTCGAGCGTGCGCGGGCTGTACCGCCGCGCCTGGTGGCGCACCCGGCCCGCCTCGTGCTCGATGCGCTGGGCGTGCAGCAGCCACTCCTCGACCGAGTGGTCGCCGGTCATCAGCACGACCGCGTTGTAGTACGCGGGCTGCTCGGTGTCGCCCCACGGCGGTGTCTCGTACACCCCGCTGACCGCGCGGACCTCGCCCAGTTCGGCCAGGCGGCGCACCGCGAAGCGCAGGTGTTCGGCCCGGTCGCCGAGGTTGCTGCCGATCGAGAAGACCACGGAAGTCACGCCCGATATTCTCGCAGCGTGGTGCTCGACCTGATGCGCGCGACGCCGCCGGTGGTGATGGGCGTTCTCAACGTGACGCCGGACTCCTTCTCCGACGGCGGCCTCTACACCGACCTCGACAGCGCGGTGCGGCACGGCGTCGAGCTGCGCGGGCAGGGTGCGCACCTGGTGGACGTGGGCGGCGAGTCGACCCGGCCGGGCGCGCTGCGGGTGGACGCCGAGACCGAGACCGCGCGGGTCGTCCCGGTGATCCGGGCGCTGGCCGAGGCGGGGGTGGCGACCAGTGTGGACACCACCCGCGCCGCCGTCGCCGCCGCCGCGTTGCGCGCCGGTGCCGCCCTCGTCAACGACGTCTCGGGCGGCCTGGCCGACCCGGACATCCGCCGCGTGGTGGCCGAGGCCGGCTGCCCGTACGTGATCATGCACTGGCGCGGGCACTCCGACCGGATGCAGGAGCTGGCGACCTATCACGACGTCGTCGGCCAGGTGCGGGCCGAGCTGTCCGAGCGCGTCGACGAGGCGCTGGCCGCCGGGGTGCGCCCCGACCAGCTCATCCTCGATCCGGGCCTGGGCTTCGCCAAGACGGCCGAGCACAACTGGGCCCTGTCGCGGCGGCTGGACGAGCTGGTGGGGCTGGGCTTCCCGGTGCTGTTCGCGGCCAGCCGCAAGTCATACCTGGGGCTGCTGCTGGACGGGCGGCCCGCGCCCGAGCGCGACGCGGCCACCACCGCCACGAGCCTGCTCGCGGTGGCGGCGGGCGCCTGGGGGGTACGGGTGCACGACGTGCTCGGCACCGCCGACGCGATCGCGGTGTGGCGGGCCACCGGCAGTCCCCGCCTACGCTGGTGACCATGGGTCTCATCCGGCTTACCGGCCTGCGCGTGTTCGGCCACCACGGCGTCTTCGACTTCGAGCGGCGCGACGGGCAGGACTTCATCGTCGACGTGGAGCTGGAGCTGGACCTGGGCATCGCCGCCGCCACCGACGACGTGGCCGACACGGTGCACTACGGCGAGCTGGCCTCGCGTCTGGCCGTGATCGTGGCGGGCCCGCCGGTGAACCTGCTGGAGACACTGGCCGAGCGCCTGGTGGCGGCGTGCATGGACGACGACCGGGTCGCCCGGGCGACGGTCACCGTCCACAAGCCACAGGCGCCGATCCCGCTGTCCTTCGCCGACGTGAGCGTCACGGTCACCGGACGCAGGTGACGCGCGGACATCCGACACCCGCCGCATGCTGCGCGGCTTGTCGGGCCGCAGGGTGCACCGTACTCTCTGCTATGGATCGGACACCGGTCCGAGACATCGAAACATCCCCGGCGCTCACTACCAGTTACTCGACACGAAGCAGGGTGTTACTCGGCGCATCCCACCGATGAGCACCCCCATCGGTAAGGCTTAGGCAATATGCAGCGCCGGGTCGCGGCGGGGAGGTAACGAATGATCGCCATGGAGCTCGCCCAGGCGGCGTGGACGCACGTCGCATCGACGCTGAGCCCGCTCGCCGACACCGTCCTGGCCGCACCGGGCGACCCCAAGGGCGAGATCGCGACCGAGAGCATCCTCACCTTCTTCGCGACCAAGATCTCCCCGATCCTGCTCGCCATCCTCGGCGTGATCTTCATCGGGCGCGCCAGCAAGGGCGAGGTCTCGAAGGTGCTCACCAGTTCCGCGATCGCCATCATCGGCATCGCCTTCATCGTCGGCGCCGGTGCGCTGCTGCTGGTCGGGGAAAACCTCGTCAAGATCATGTTCGAGTAGGCGGAACCATGCGGTTGCGTACGGACGACGACATCTACCGGGCCCGCCTCGTCTATCTCGGACCGCCCGGCTACACCCTGCCGGTGCAGCTGCCGTACGCGCAGTACGGCCTGTTCGTGCTGCTCGTGCCGCTCTACATGGGCATCCACTGGCTGTTCAGCCAGCAGATCGAGGTCTTCCCCGCGTGGGAGATCGCGCTGGCCATCGTCTCCACGTCGTACGTCTTCCGCCACGTCGACCCCGACCGGCCCGCGCGCATGGTCATCCGGACCGCGCTAACCGACTGGCGCCGCACCCGCGAGGCGGGCGCCGAACACCATGACGCGCGCCTGGTCGCGCGCCGGGTCGTCGTGCGGCGGGCGATCACATGACCGGCCACGATACCGAGTACGACCTGGACGACACCGTCTCCGACGTCGTCCCGTCCGTCGACGGCCCGGCCACCCAGGGCCCCGTGGCCGTGTTCCAGCCGCCCCGGCGCCGCGAACCGGCCGCACCCGAGCAGACCTCCGCCGGCGACGGCCGCCCCGAGGCCCGCGCCGACGGCGCCCGCGGCGACCTGCGCAGCGACCTGCAGAGCGCGGCCGACCGCCGCGCCGCCGAGCTGCGCGCCGCCGCCGACCGCGCCACCCAGGCCCAGCGGGAACGGCTCGCCAGCGCCCGCCGCGACGCCGAGCCGCCACCGCCGACCGCGCCGCTGGGCCCGGACATCGAGTCGCCCTTCCTGGAGCTGTTCGACGCCGAGGCCGCCGAGCCCGGCGCCGTCACCCGGGGCGGCACCATGCCCCGCACCGCGCCGACCCGGGCCGCCCAGCCGCCCGTGCCGCCGCCCCCGCAGAACCCCGCCCCGAACTTCGTCCCGCTGCCGCCCGACCCGTCGCGGCCTGCCTCGACCCCCGGTCGCACGCAGAGCCAGCCGGGCACGACCGCGCAGGGTCACCCGCAGAGCCAGCCTGGCGCTGCTCCCGGCCAGCCGCAGGGCCAGACCGGCGCGCCCGGTCGCACCTCCGGCGCCGAGTCGGCCGGCGGCCGTTCGACCAGCTCCGGCCTGTCCGGACACCGCCCCGGCGGCCCCGCCGGACCCGCACGCCCCAACGCCGCCACGGGCCGTCCAGCGGCCACCCCGCACACCGCTCCGGTCAGCGGCGTGCCCGTCAGCGGCATCCCGATGCGGCCGCCGCCGGACCTGCGCCAGCGCCCGGTCAGCTCGGTGCCGGTGAGTTCGGTGCCGGTCAGCACCGTGCCTCTGAGCAGCCGACCCCTGGCGCCGCAGGGTGCACCGCCGCAGACCGGGCGCCACGCGGCACCGGCTGCGCCGTCGCGCACGGGCAGCCGGGCCGGCGCCAAGCCGGTCAAGGCCGCGACGCCGCCGAAGCAGAAGCGCGACCGCGACGCCGCCCAGGAGATCGCGATCACCGAGATCGCCGGTCACCTCACGTTCACTCCGCACGCGGTGACCGCCTGGTACCTGCTGCCCGAGGTCCGCTGGGCGTTCCGCCCCGACGCCGAGCGCGAGGCGCTCCTGTCGGCCATCAGCGAGCAGTACGCGGGCCTGGCCGGGTTCCGGCTGCACCTGCGGCGTACCACCCGGCCGTTCCCGGCCGACCAGTGGGCGCAGCAGCTCGACCAGCTCACCACCCGCCCGCTGCCGGCCGTGCCCGGCGCCCCCGGCTGGGGCGACCACCTGGTCAACGCCCAGCGGCACCTGCTCGACATCAACCACAGCGAGGGCCAGACCTTCCTCGGCGTCACCTTCGCCCGCCGGGCGCTGGGCGACTCGTTCAGCGAGAAGCTGCTGCGCGCCTTCGGCAAGGGCACCGCCGACTCCGAGCGCAAGAAGCTCGGCAAGCAGGTCGAGCAGTTCGACGAGGTCCTGGCCGCGTTCGGCATGCGCGGCCAGCGCGCCGCCGCCTCCGACCTCGAATGGCTGCTCTACCGGTCCGTCGCGCTCGGCATGAGCCCGCCCAGCATGATGGGCTCCGTCGGCCACGGCCGCTGGGAGGAGGGCGACCTGCTCGCCCTCACCGAGCAGATCGAGCGCTACCGCGCGCCGTACGGCAGCACGGTCAAGCTGGTCAACCGGATGACGGGCGAGGAGCGGCACGTCGCCGTGCTCACCGTCGGCCGGATGGAGCCGCTGGACATCCCCGAGCGGCACGAGCCCTGGCTGCACTTCCACGAGCGCCTGCCGTGGCCGATGGAGCTGTCGTCGCGGGTGGACATCCTCGGCCCGCAGGACAGCTTCCGCAACCTCGAACACCGGCTGCGCATGATCCGTTCGCAGCAGCTCGACTACCTCGAGCACGGCATGGACGCCCCGCCCGAGCTGGAGCGCCTGGCCAGCCGGGCCCTCGTCATGGGCGACGAGATGACCACCGGCCTGCCCGTCGACTCCGCCCGCGCGCACGGCTGGCACCGCATCGCCATCAGCGGCGCCACCCGCGACGAGTGCCTGGAACGGGCCCGGTCGGTCATCGCCGCGTACAGCCGCGACCTGCGGGTGGCCCTGCAGCACCCCAAGCAGCAGGACCAGCTCGCCCGCGAGTTCATCCCCGGCGAGCCCATCGCCAACACCGGCTACCTGCGGCGCATGCCCGTACGGCTGCTCGCCGCCGCGCTGCCCCAGGCTGCGTCGACCGTCGGCGACCGCCGCGGCGACCTGCTCGGCCGCACCGCCGGCACCTGCCGCCGCCCCGTCTTCCTCGACCCGCACTTCCCGATGGAGGTGCGCGAGCGCTCCGGCCTGTCCGTCATGGTCGCCGAGCCCGGTGGCGGCAAGTCGACGCTGCTCGGCGCGATGGGCTACCTCAACGCCCGCCGCGGCGTCCAGGTCACCCTGCTCGACCCGAGCGGCCCGCTGGCCCGGCTGGCCAGCATGCCGGAGCTGCGGCCGTACTCGCGCGTGCTCAACCTGACCGGCGGGGAGCAGGGCACGCTCGCGCCGTACTCCCTGATCCCGACCCCGCAGCGCACCGAGTTCCCACCCGGAGCCAACGGCGACCGGGAGTACGAGATCGCCGTCAGCAACGCCCGCGCCGAACGCCGCATGCTCGTGCAGGACATCTGCGCCATGCTGGTGCCGCCGCAGGTCGCCCGCGAGGCGTCCACCGCCACGCTGCTGCGCCACGCCGTCCGCACCGTCCCCGCCGAGGAGACCGCGACCCTCGACGACGTCGTACGCTGCCTGGCCGGCATCGACGACACCGGGCGCGAACTGGCCAACCTGCTGCTCGACACCGCCGAGATGCCGCTGGCGCTGCTGTTCTTCGGCACCCCGCCCGGCGACCTGCTCAGCACCGACGCGGCCCTCACCGTCATCACCATGTCCGGCCTGCGCCTGCCCGACCTCAAGATCGAGCGGGAGTACTGGTCGGCGGAGGAGGCGCTGGCGCTGCCGATGCTGCACACCGCGCACCGGCTCGCCGTCCGCCGCTGCTACTCCGGCGACATGCACCAGCGCAAACTCGTCGGCCTCGACGAGGCGCACTTCATGGAAGGCTGGCGGTCCGGACGCTCGTTCCTGGTCCGGCTCGCCCGCGACAGCCGCAAGTGGAACCTCGCCGCGCTCGTCGCCTCCCAGAACCCGAAGGACATCCTCGGGCTCGACGTGCAGAACCTCGTCTCGACCGTATTCGTGGGGCGCATCGCGCAGGACCCGGAGATCGCGTCCGAGGCGCTGCGGCTGCTGCGGGTGCCTACCGAGGTGGGTTACGAGGAGGTGCTGGCGTCGTTGTCGGCGCCGGACGCCAACAGCGCGGGGCGGCTGGGATACCGCGAGTTCGTGCTCCGGGACGTGGACAGCCGGGTGCAGCGGGTGCGGGTCGACGTGTCGTACGTGCCGGGGCTGCTGGAGACGCTGGACACGACGCCGACCGGGCAGGCCGAGGCACGGGCCGCGCAGGGAGGGGCACGGTGAGGCGGCTGGGGGCGGCGACGGTCGCGACGGTGGTGCTCGCGCTGGGGACGCTGTTCGGGGCGCCGGTGCAGGCTGCTGCGGATACGGCTGCGGCGGTGCAGGCTGCTCCGGGGGACAAGCTGTGCTCGCTGGAGGAGTGGACCAAGCGCGGCCTCGACGAGTGCATCTCCCGGCTCCAGGAGGTCAGCGCCGCACGCGCCCAGTGCCTGTCGGCGCCGAACCCGGCCGCCCCCGACTCCGGTCTGGCAGGCTGGTTCGTCTCCAAGCCCACCTGGGACACCAGAGGACCGGCGGGCAAGTACGCACGTTACGGCTATGCGGGGTACGACTACACCACGTATGACATCAACTGCGTGCAGACCGTCATGCACCCCGACTACAAGATCGAGAACACGATCGCGAACGGCGAGTTCATGTTCGCCAGTGGCATCGTGGGCGTGTCGAACGCGCTCCGGGAGCGGGCCTGGGACCCCAGCGAGATGTGGGGATGGGCGGACCCGCTGGTCGAGAAGGCCACCCAGTCGCTGTACACCCAGGTCTTCACCGTCTTCGGCGTGATCACTCTGGCGGTGATCGGCGTGTACCTGCTGTGGCGATCCCGGCAGGCGCAGATGTCCATGGCGCTGACCACCGTGGGCTGGGCGATCCTCGTCATGGTCGGCGTGACCGCCCTGGCCAGCTGGCCGGTGCAGTCCGCCAGAGCCGCCGACGGCACGCTTGTAGGTGTTCTGAGTGTTGTGCACGATGCGGTTGGGCCTCGCTCAGCACCTACCACGACCACGTGTAGCGACCCGGCGCCTGGAGCATGTGACGACCACCGTCCGCCTGCGGTACGCGCTGGAGACACCGCTGTAGAGGCTCTGCTGTACCGGAACTGGCTTCGCGGCCAACTCGGATCCGCGGACAGCGAGACGGCCAAGAAGTACGGCCCCGCGCTGCTCAGGGCGAAGTCGCTGAGTTGGCAAGAGGTCGAGCAGATCAATGACACGCCGAATGCCGATGCCAGGCAGCAGCTTCGAGACGGGTTGATCCGGCAGAAGCAGAGCGACTGGATGAAGGTCGCGGAACAGATCCGCACCGAGGACCCGCAGGCGTACCAGTACCTGCAGGGCACCAAGGGCATGGAACGGATCGGTGCCGGCTTCGTCGCCATTCTGTCGGCGATCTCCTTCGCCGCCTTCGACGTCATCGCGTCCATTCTTGTTCTGCTCGGATTCCTGATCATCCGGTGGGCAGTCATCGCCGCTCCCGCGCTGGGCACCGTCGGGCTCCTTCGACCGGCGAGCGCCGGGCTCCGTCGGCTGGTCAACTCGGTTCTGGCTGCGCTGTTCAACATCGCGATCTTCGGCACCGGCGCCGCCGTATACCTGTTCGCCGTCGATCTGATCATGAGTACCGCGTCACTGGCAGGATGGCTGCAGGTGACCCTCGTCCTCCTTTGCGGCGTGGTCGGCTGGATCCTGCTCCGGCCGTACAGCCGCATCACTCAGCTTGCTGGCGGCAGCAGCGGGACCTCGTTGCTCACAGCGCGGCCCACTCCGGCCGCCAGCAGCCAAGCCGCCGACCGCAGCACGTCAGGCGTCTCGGCCGCGCCCGGCAGCACCACCAGCAGCTCCGTTCCAGAGGCCAGGCCTGAGCTCGCGGTGGCCGCCGAAGACAACGCCGCTACGGTCAGAGCCGAGGCCCGAGGGGGCACCGACCCGGTTCGGGTCGAGGCCTGGCGATCGGCGGATGTTCCGGACCACGAGCCGAGTTACTCGGTGTACCGGCCCGCCAGCGTCCCGCAGCAGGCCACGACCAGGTCGGAAGCTCGCACCGAGCCGTCCAGTGAGCCCGTTCGGCCCAGTCGGGCCGAGACCAGGTCCGAGTCGAGGTAAAAATGTCTTCCCGGATTCCTCTGCGGCCCCGCACCGTGGTGGCGCTCGGGTTGGCCGCAGTCGTCGCCCTCATCGTGATCATCGGAAAGCTTGTCGGTGGGTCGCCCGCTCCGCTTGCGAACGACCCACCGCCTGCCACCCAAGCTCCCGTCGACTCGGACGCCGGCGATGACGGGGTGGTGAGAATCGACCCCACGCCGAGTGCGCTCAAACCGAGCAGCGGCCCACAGGTTGTCTCTCTTGCCACGTCATTCGCGAAGAACTGGATACAGCACGACCGCTCCGCCGACGACTGGCTGGAAGCACTACGGCCCATGTGCACCGAGACGCTGACCGCCGAGCTCGACGGAGTGGATCCCGTAAGCGTGCCCGCCAGCCGCATCACCGGTGCCGCACATGTGGAGGCGCTAGCCGACTCCTACGTCGAGGTGGCCATTCCCATCGACGCGGGAACACTCCGGCTGCGCCTGGTCGCACCAGGCGGCAAATGGCTGGTGGACGGCATCGACTGGGAGCGCACATGAGTATCCCGCCGATCATCACCAACCCGATACGCGAGGGCAGCCGCCGACTTCTGCGACCATGGATCATCATCGCGGCGACCGCCACATTGGCCCTGCTGTGCTGCGGTGGGGCCATCACGGCTGTGATCTTCGGCGATTTCGCCACCAGCCAGTCCCCGCTTACCAACTCGCTGAACTGCGGTAGCACCAAGGCCGTCACCATCACGGGTCAGTTCCCGCGCATCGGCCCGTACGGCGAAGAGAAGATCCGGAACGCGGCCATCATCATCAAGACCGGTCAGCAGCTGAAGGTGTCACCTCGAGGCTGGGTGATCGCGGTGGCGACCGCCATGCAGGAGAGCAGCCTGACGAATCACGGCTTCCTCGGTAAGCGCAACGATCACGATTCGCTCGGCCTCTTCCAGCAGCGTCCCAGCCAGGGTTGGGGAACGCCGGAGCAGGTCATGGATCCCGTCTACGCGGCGACGAAGTTCTACACGAAGCTTATGAAGGTCAAAGGCTGGGAGTCGCTGCCCCTCACCGTCGCGGCGCAACGGGTGCAGATCAGCGCGTACCCGAACGCGTACGCGAAACACGAGCCCCTTGCTACCCGGATCGTCAACGAGTTGACCGACGGTGCTGCGCGGGCGGTCCTCGTCGACAACAAACTCCGCTGTGCCTCATTCGGGCAGATCGCCGCATCTGGCTGGACCGCACCTGTCAAAGCGTCGCTCAACTCACGCTTCCGCACGGCAGAGAGGCCCGCGCACAACGGAGTCGACCTGGGCGCCGCACGTCACACGCCGATTCGGGCAGCTGCCGCTGGCGTGGTCATCGTCAGCAAGTGCGACTTGGGCAACTGTGACCGGGATGGCTCGCTGAGTACCCCCGGGTGTGGCTGGTACGTCGACATTCTCCACGCGGACCAGGTGATCACCCGCTACTGCCATATGCAGAGTCGGCCTCTCGTTCGCGTGGGTGACCGGATCTCACCTGGGCAGATCATCGGAAATGTCGGTAACAGCGGCCACTCGACCGGGCCGCACCTGCACTTTGAAGTGCACCTTGACGGCGACCGTTCGCGCAACGGGGCCGTCGATCCCATCCCGTTCATGGCAGGAAAGGGCGCCGCGCTAGGCGATGGAGGTAAGGACGCATGACCGAAGCCGACTTCGCAGCATGGGCGGCCGAGTGGCGTACTCCTCCCGCACCGATCGTTCCCGTCCCCGCCATGTCCCTCCTCGGGAGCGGGGGCTCACTCCGCGGTGCACGCGTGATGATCGGACTGCCTGGACACGGGTGGCGTACCGAGATGCGCGGCGACGAGATCATTCGACAGGGTGCCCGGAGCCTGGTCCCCGTCCTTCCTGAGGCGGAGTGGTACCGGGCGGAGCGGGAACGCGTCGAGGTCTTCGCGGCCTTGGTGCCGGTGGAACGCGTCTGGGTAGAGACCATCAGTACAGCCGCCGAAAGACCGGCACCAGTTGACGGCCTACCGCTCGTATCACTCGACAATCCGCCCACCCGGGTCGCCGTTTCCGCCGAGACACTGGCTTCTCAGGCACCTGGCCAGCTGACAGGTCGTCGCGTGGTCCAGACCGGAAACGACGGCGAGCAGCGCGGCCTCCGCGCGGTTACCGAAGCCCACGTGGGAGCAGATGGATCAGCGCAGGTCAGGGTCGCTCAGGAACACGAATGGTACCGCTGGGCCGCCACTGGACAGGCCCCGGCGACGCGCGCCGTACCACTCGCTGAGCTCTGGCTCGAATAGTCACGGAACCAGGCTTGCCGATGGGCTCGGTTGTGCGCTTGGCTCGACGCCTCGTTCCGCAGAACAGACGCGCCAGCCGTCCTCATCCTTCAGGCCGAAGATCCAGCGCTGTCGACTACTGCTCTCCTCGGAGCCGTCCTTCAGCGCGGTGACTGACAGATCGGTCTGGATCCGCACCTCACCAGACTGGTCGACCCGCGTCAGAGCGCCCCAGCTGATGACGATCTGAACATTGAAGTCGTGTTCTCGCTGCGTCAGCTCTTGGACCAGAGAGTTGATCGGCGAAAGCGCACTCGCATCCTCGCACGCATACAGCTCGATGCCGACTGCATCCTTGTTCTGAAGCGCGGCCCGCAGATACTCGGCGACCACGACCTCAGGAACGGAACGGTCGATCTTGGTCGCCTGGTGATAGGTCACTACTGCGGCGACGCCCGCACCGACGCCACCGACGACAACCAGGATCAGTAGGCCCAGAAGGACCCTGCGCCAACCCCTCTGTCGCTCCATCGCACCACTCTCACTCGCAGCATCCACTCATATGAGTGCATGTCAGCCTGGCACACCGGGACAACAGACCGCTATCCACATAGCGAGGACGATCGCCGTCCACTCAACTGATGCGCGGCGTGCGATCGCATCGGCGGTCAGCATCCGTGACGACTCAGACCGACCCGCGGTTGAGCGACCCGGCCGCCCACAGTCCGCAGCAGCACATGACCACCAGCACCAGCGCGACCGCGACCGCCGCGAGCACCAGCCCCGCTGGCTTCTTAAGGAATCCGAGCAGTCGCGACGGCGGCTTCGGCGGCTGAGGCTGCATGACCGTCACCCTATGGCCAAACCGCCCCGCCGCATAGCGATCTCCCAACACACACCGATGTGTCCCCAGCACCTCCCGGTACGCTGGCACGGTGACCGATTTCGCCGAACTGGACGCCCTGTCGACCGAGCAGCTGCGCGAGCGCGCGTTCGCGAAGGCCCGCGAGGAGCGTGACCTCGGTTTCTTCTGGGACCTGTTCCGCCACCTCCCGACCGCCCCCGAGACCGAGGAGCGCGAACTCGCCGACATCGGCGCCGCCGTCGACGACGCCGTCTCGCTCTGGCGCGAGTTCACCGGCCACGACTACGGCGACAACGAGCCGCTGATCCGCGCCCGTTTCATCGACTACCTGTCGAAGAACGGGGCCGAGTAGCCGCCGCGCGGCCCTACTCCACCCCGTACCTGCGCGCAGCCTTTTCGGGATGTCGATCTGTCGCAAGTATGTGAAAGCCCTCCGCGCGTATGTGCGACGGGTGTAGGGTGCGCTGCGCTAACCTCCCCCGGGGGAGGACGCAGCGGAGGGCTTGGCGTTGGCAGGATGGAACGCGCGCATCGACCAGGCCGCTGGTCTGCACCGGCATGCGGCGGCTGTGGTTCAGGCGGCGATGTCGGCTTTGGACAGCTATCTACCGCCGCCGCGGACGGATCTGGCTGAGCAGCATGATCTGGCGGAGCGCCTGCGTGGCGCGGCCGCGAGACTGGCACCGGGCTGGCTGGGCGCGAGGCTGGACGGGATCTCCTCCGGCACCCCGCTGGGCGACCAGCGCCGGCCGGAGTTCGTCCGGGTCGGCACCGCCCGGCCGCTTGACGACGATCAGTTTCCGCTGGTGGTGCCGTTGCTGGGTACCGGCCATCTGACCTTCGGCGCGGACTCGCGCGACCCCCGGGTCGCCGGGGCGCTGCGGTCGGTGCTGCTGCGCCTGCTGGCGACCGCACCGTCGGGCACCCTGGTGGTACGGGCGGTGGACGCCGTCGGCGGGGCTCTGTTCGCGCCGTTCGGGGCGCTGGCGGACGCGGGTCTGATGCCGCCGCCGGTGCACGATCTGGCCGGGCTGCAGGCGGTGCTGGCCGAGGCGGAGCACTGGGTGCGGCCGAGCCGGCCGATCGCGCAGCGGCGGCCGACGGCGCGGCCGCGGCGGCGGGACTGCACGATGCTGCTGCTCATCGCGGCGCTGCCGTCGAACGTCGAGGGCGCCGAGCTGACCCGGATCACGGCGTTGGCGCAGGCCGGCCCGGCGGCGGGGCTGCACCTGATCGTGGCGGGCTGGCCGCCGCCGCCGCTGTCGCCGCACACCTCGCAGCCGTCGGCGCAGGCGCCTCTGCCGACGAGCACGCAGATCGTGCTGCGCAACCCGTACGCGCTGGTGGGGGGTGGTCCGTTCGCCACCCAGCCGCCGGGTGACGCGCCGAGCCCGACCTCGACGTGGCCGGGCCTGTCGGTGCCGGTGGAGTTGGACCCGGATCCGCCCGCGGACCTGGTGCACCGGGTGTGCCGCGAGCTGGCGGCGCGCTATGCGGCCTCGGGCCAGGTGCATCTGATGGACCTGCTGCCGGACCCGGACCAGTGGTGGGCGGAGTCGTCGGCGGCGGGCCTGTCGACGACCGTGGGGTTGGCCGGGGAGGCGCCGATCCCGCTGAGCTTCACCGAGCTGACGCCGCACTGGCTGGTCGCGGGTCGCGCGAGCGCGGGCAAGACCGCGTTCCTGACCAATGTGCTGTACGGCCTGTGCACCCGCTACGACCCCGACGAGCTGGCCCTGTACCTGCTCGATTTCGCGCGCGACGGCGCGTATGCGGAGTTCGCGCCCAGCGGCACCGATCCGGCCTGGCTGCCGCACGCGCGCGTGATCGGGGGCCGCTGCACCCGCGAGGCCGGGTTGGAGGTGCTGCGGGGCCTGACGGCCGAGCTGGACCGGCGGGTGGACCTGTTCGGGCAGGAGGGCGTGCCGCGCTTCGGCCAGTTCCGCGAGCTGGCGCAGCTGCCCCGGGTGGTGTGCGTGCTGGAGGAGTTCCCGGTGCTGCTCGCGGGCGACGATCCGGTCGCGAAGGAGGCGGTGGGGCTGCTGGAATCGCTCGCCCGCCGCGCCCGGGGGTACGGGATGCACCTGATCCTCAGTTCGCGCTCGGTGCGCGCGGTGGCGGACCTGCACGCGCGCCGGGATTCGGCGTTCGGGCAGTTCCCGGTGCGGGTGGCGCTGCCCGGCGGCGCGGACGTGCTGGAGGCGACCAATGACGCGGCGGCGTCGCTGCCGGTGGGCTGCGCGGTGGTGAACACGGCCGGGGGCCTGGGCGGCCCGCGCAACGCCACCCGGGGCCACGAGAAGACGGTGCGCTTCCCCGACCCGCACACCGATCTGCAGGTGCTGACGGCGCTGCGGCAGCGGCTTTGGCAGGCCCGGGACCTGGATTCGGATCCGCCGGTGGTGCTGATCGGCTCGAGCAGCGAGGAGATGGCATGAGCGAGCGGAGCGCTGCCTGGACCGAGTACCTGGCCGCGGCGCAGCGGCTGGACACGGTTCGGCGGGAGGCGGCCGATGTCGCGTCGGCGGAGGCGGCCGCGCTGGCCGCGGCCCGCGATGAGCTGCCGACGGTGCAGGCGCAGCTGAGCCTGCAGGCGAACCGGCTGGTGGCCAGCGCGGGCCGGGTCGGTGCCCCGGCTCCGGTGCTGCTGCCGGGCCCGTCGGAGCAGCATGTGGCGGCGCAGGCGGTGACGGGCGGTCCGGCGGTGGCGCTGGCCGCGCTGCGCCAGGCGCGGGCGACGCTGGAGGTCACGGACGGTTCGCTGGCGCGTTTCGGGGGTACGACCGGACGCGGGCTCCCGCGCAACCTGCTCATCTACGCCCCGCTCAGCCTGACCGTACTGGTGGTGCAGCTGGCCCTGGCGGGGTTGGCCGACGCCGGGGCGCGCCTGTTCTACCTGCTGGTCGGCGGGTTGTCGCTGGCGCTGCTGGCGTTCGCGACGGGCTGGGTGCTGGTGGGGCTGGTCTTCCCGAAGGGTTCGCGTACGGCGCCGCTGGGCGCGGTCACCTGCTTCGCACCGGTGCTGCTGGCGGCGGCGCTGTACGCGCTGGGCTGAGGCGTCAGCGGGCGTTGATGAGGGCCAGCGCCTCGGCGCGGGTCTTCGGGTCGGTCTTGCACAGGCCGCGCAGCGCGCTGGTGACCGTGCGGGCGCCGGCCTTGCGGATGCCGCGCATCTCCATGCACATGTGCTCGCACTCCAGCACCACGATCACGCCGCGCGCGGCGAGCTGCTGCTGGAGCAGGTCGGCGATCTGCGAGGTGAGGCGCTCCTGGACCTGCGGGCGGCGCGCGTACACCTCGACGAGGCGGGCGAGCTTGGACAGGCCGGTGATGCGGCCGTCGGTGCCGGGCAGGTAGCCGACGTGGGCGACGCCCTTGAACGGCAGCAGGTGGTGCTCGCAGAGGCTGAACACCTGGATGTCGCGGACCAGCACGAACTCGTCGTGGTCGGCCTCGAACGTGGTGGTCAGCACGTGCGTCGGGTCGACCCGCAGCCCGGCGAAGAGTTCGGCGTACGCGCGGGCGACGCGGGCGGGGGTGCGCTGCAGGCCGTCCCGGTCGGGGTCCTCGCCCAGGGCGATCAGCAGTTCGCGGATCGCCTTCTCGATCCGCCCGAGGTCGACGGCCTCCTCCACCGGAACACCGGTGAGGGAGCCGTCGACCAGACGGGCGGCGAGGTGGTCGAGTCCCTGCTCGCCGTTCAGTTCGTGCCCTCCGCGGCCGAGCCGACGGTGACCTCACCGTCGTTGCTGGCGGCGCCGTTCTCGCTGGCCTTCTTCTCCAGCTCGGCCGGGGTGAGCACCGGCGGCTGGGTGGAGGGCGTGCGCTTGCCGAAGCCGTTGAACGGGGCCATCGGCGGCCGCTTGACGACGCGGGCGCAGACGCGCGCCATGTCGGCGGTCGAGATGGTCTCCTTCTCGATCAGCTCCAGCACGAGCGCGTCGAGGACGTCCCGGTACTCCACCAGGATCTCGTACGCCTCGTCGTGGGCGAGCTCGATCAGGTGGCGCACCTCGGCGTCGATCTCGGCGGCGACGGAGTCGGAGTAGTCGCGCTCGTGGCCGTAGGACCGGCCCAGGAACGGCTCGTCGCCGCTGGTGCCGTACTTGACGGCGCCGAGCTTGGAGCTCATGCCGTACTGCGTGACCATGGCACGGGCCAGGGCGGACGCCTTCTCGATGTCGTTGCCGGCACCGGTGGTGGGCTCGTGGAAGACGAGCTCCTCGGCGGCCCGGCCGCCCAGCGCGTACGCCAGGGTGTCGATCATCTCGGCGCGGGTCTGGGTGTACTTGTCCTCGGTCGGCAGCACCAGGGTGTGGCCCAGCGAGCGGCTGCGGGACAGGATGGTCACCTTGTGCACCGGCGCGGAGTGCGGCAGCGCCCAGGCCACCAGGGCGTGCCCGCCCTCGTGGTACGCGGTGATCTTCTTCTCGTGGTCCGACATGACCCGGGTGCGGCGCTGCGGGCCGGCCACCACGCGGTCGATCGACTCCTCGAGCGAGTCGTTGCTGATGGCGCGCTTGTCCTGGCGCGCGGTCAGCAGCGCGGCCTCGTTGATCACGTTCGCGAGGTCGGCACCGGTGAAGCCGGGCGTGCGGCGGGCGACGGCGTCGAGGTCGACGTCGGGCGTGAACGGCTTGCCCTTGGCGTGCACCCGCAGGATCGCCTTGCGGCCGGTCATGTCCGGGGTGTCGACCGCGATCTGGCGGTCGAACCGGCCGGGACGCAGCAGCGCCGGGTCGAGGATGTCGGGGCGGTTGGTGGCGGCGATCAGGATGACGCCGCCCTTGGCGTCGAAGCCGTCCATCTCGACCAGCAGCTGGTTGAGGGTCTGCTCGCGCTCGTCGTGGCCACCGCCCAGGCCGGCGCCGCGGTGGCGGCCGACGGCGTCGATCTCGTCGACGAAGACGATGGCCGGGGCGTTCGCCTTGGCCTGCTCGAACAGGTCGCGGACACGCGAGGCGCCGACACCCACGAACATCTCGACGAAGTCCGAACCCGAGATGGAGTAGAACGGCACCCCGGCCTCGCCGGCGACGGCGCGGGCCAGCAGGGTCTTACCGGTTCCGGGCGGGCCGAACAGCAGCACGCCCTTCGGGATCTTGGCGCCGAGCGCCTGGTACTTCGCCGGGTTCTGCAGGAAGTCCTTGATCTCGTGCAGTTCCTCGACGGCCTCGTCGGAGCCGGCCACGTCCGCGAAGGTGGTCTTCGGGGTGTCCTTGCTGACGAGCTTGGCCTTCGACTTGCCGAAGTTGAGCACCCGGGAGCCGCCGCCCTGCATCTGCGACATGAACAGCAGCAGCAGGATGACCAGGATGGCGATCGGCAGCAGGCTCACCAGCAGGGAGAGGAAGACGCTCTCCTCGGTGACCTCGGTGTTGAAGTTCCCCGAGATCTTGCCGGCCTTCTTGGCCTCTTCGAGTCGATTGAACACCTGCAGCCCGGCCTCGGCCGGGTACTGCGCCTCGATCTTGTCGGTCTCCACATCGTCGAACTTGGCCTTGTCGGCCAGGTCGATGCGGATCGTCTGCTCCTTGTCGCGCAGCTCCACCTTCTTGATGGCACCCGCGCCGGCCTGGTCGATGGTGCTCAGGGCAACTGAGGTGTCCACCGGCTGGTAGCTCGGGCCGCTGGTGAAGAGCTGGCTGAGCAGGATCGCGCAGATGGCCACGATGAAGATCCAGAAGATCGGCCGGCGGAAGATACGCGTACGCTCCATGCTGTTACCGGACGCTTGATCGCGCCCGTGTCCTCCTGATCGATAGAGGCGGTCAGCTCACCGGGCGCGGCCCGGTCACTCGACGGTACACCGTAGAAACCTTCGGTTGAGTGATGCGTGGTGCCGATCGCACAACGTTCAGCGTTTTCTCAGCTCAGCTACCCACTATTACGGACAAATAGTACCGCTGTTCGCTGAGAGCGAATACGGGCACAAAGCATGATCGCCGATCCCGGTCCGAACCCGTGCGCAGACAGCAGGATTCGACCGCGAACGGCGATCGGCACCGCACCACTCAGCGCTGGTAGACCTCGGGCTTGAGGATGCCGACGTACGGCACCTCGCGGTAGCGCTCGGCGTAGTCCAGGCCGTAGCCGACGACGAACTCGTTGGGGATGTCGAAGCCGACGTACTTGACCGGCACCGGCACCTTGATCGCCTCGGGCTTGCGGAACAGGGCCACCACGTCGACCGACTTCGCCGACCGGGACTCCAGGTACTTCAGCAGCCAGCTCAGGGTCAGGCCGGAGTCGACGATGTCCTCCACCACGACCACGTGCTTGCCGGCGATGTCGCGGTCCAGGTCCTTGAGGATGCGCACCACACCGGAGGAGGTGGTGCCCTGCCCGTACGACGAGACGGCCATGAACTCCAGCTCCGCCGGCGGACCGCCGACGCGGCCCAGCTCCCGGGCGAAGTCCGCCATGAACATGACCGCACCCTTGAGGACGCAGACGAGAAGCAGGCCGTCGACCGACGCGTGGTCGGCGGCGACCTGCTTGGCGAGCTCGGCGGTCTTAGCGCGGAGCTCCTCTTCAGTGATGATCACACGGTCAATGTCCGCGTCGTACCAGCCCATGTGCCTAAGCGTGCCCGATAAAGGACCTCTGCCGCACGTCGGGGTCGGAATTGGTGACGATCATCCCCAGCTGGCCCGCGACACCGAGGACCAGCCAGAACACTACGACGAAGACGAAGATCTCCATGACGGCCTCACCGTTTCGAGAACTTTGATCAAGATGTGCACCGGTGTCGGTATCCAGTCTCCGCCGCAGGCCGCGCCGCCGACAGTGGCAGAGATGCCACTGAACATCGAATTACTGCCAATCGTGGGGTAGCGTGAAGGGATGCTGACGCGCGTCGCCGTGCTGGCGCTGGACCAGATCGCACCGTTCGAGCTCGGGGTGCTGTGCGAGGTGTTCGGCACCGACCGCACCGCCGACGGCTTCCCCGGGTACGAGTTCGCCGTGTGCAGCGTGGACGGCGGCCCGGTCCGTACCCGGTCGGGTTTCTCGATCTCACCGCACGCGGACCTCGCGCCGCTGGCCACCGCCGACCTGGTCGCGGTGCCCGCGCACCCGCTGAGCTGCGACGCCGCGCCCGCCGCCGTCGAGGCGCTGCGGGCCGCCGCCGCACGCGGCGCCTGGGTGATGTCGGTGTGCTCGGGCGCGTTCCTGCTCGGGCAGGCCGGGCTGCTGGACGGGCGCCGCTGCACCACCCACTGGAACCACGCGGCCCTGCTGCGCGAGCGCCACCCCACCGCCCAGGTGGTGCCGGACGAGCTGTACGTGCAGGACGGCCGGATCATCACCAGCGCGGGCACCGCCGCCGGCATCGACGCCTGCCTGCACCTGGTCCGCCAGGTGCATGGATCGGCCGTGGCCACCAAGCTCGCCCGGCGGATGGTCGTGCCGCCGCACCGCGCGGGCGGGCAGTCGCAGTTCATCGAGGCGCCGATCCCGGACGCGGTCGCGTGCGAGACGCTGCAGCCGCTGCTGGAGTGGCTGCTGCGGCACCTGGACCAGCCGCTCACCGTCGACGACCTGGCCGGGCGGACGCACATGGCGCCGCGCACCTTCGCCCGCAGGTTCCGGGCCGAGACCGGGGCGACGCCGCACGACTGGATCACCCACCAGCGCGTACTGCTGGCCCGGCGGCTGCTGGAGGAGACGGAGCTGACCGTGGAGTCGGTCGCCGCCCGCACCGGCTTCGGCGACTCGGCCACCCTGCGCCACCACTTCAACCGCCGCCTGGGCACCACCCCCCTCACCTACCGCCAGACCTTCCGCACCCGCTGAGCCCGCCCCAACGCGCCGTCGTTGGGTGCAGTTTCGGGGAAAGTGCAGGAATCTTGGCCCCCTTTCCAGCAGTTTCCCCGAAACTGCCGGGACCACCGCCCCGGGCGCGCGCCCCACGGGCGGGTGGAGAGTGAAGAAGGGCCCCTTCCACCTCGCAAAGCGAGAAGAAGGGGCCCTTCCTTACTGCGACGTCAGCCGCGCAGCGGCTGACGAGCACTCACTTCAGCACCACCGGCAGCCGGTTCCGCACCACCGTCGTCCCCGGCACATCCGGACTGGTCATAGCCGTCACCAGCGTCCCGTCAGCAGGCGTGACCCCCCGCAGCGTGACCGTGTACGACGCCACCCCGCCCGGGTGCCCGCCCGCGGACGCCACGCCCCGGTCGGCGGCCGGCGCCTCGGTCGACAGCACGCCCTTGCCCAGCGCGTTCTCGGCCCCCACGGCGAAGACGGCCGCGCCCTTCGGCAGTGCCTGCTCGTCGTACGCGAAGCGGATCTCCTCGCGGTCGCCGGTCGCGAGCCACGCCTGGAAGCGCTGGCCGTCCTCGGTGCCGAAGCGGTTCACCCGCCACTCGACGACGATCCACTTCTTGCCGTCGCGGGTCACCTCGGCCACGCGCACGCCGTCGGCCGCCGACCCGTCCAGGTCCGCCCAGTACGGCGCGAGCACGTTGTTGGGGCGGGCGGCCTCGTTCGACTTCGGCGGCTCGAAGCGGATGTCCTGGCCGGTGCCGCCGCCGACGACGAGGTAGCCGTCGGAGACCACGCCGATGCTGGTGTAGGCCTGTCCGGCGTACACGAACTCGGGCACCTCGTAGTTGATCAGCTCCTCGTCGCCGATCGCGTCCGGCGTGACGGTCAGCGGCCGCCAGAGCCGGTCGGACCGGTCGGACAGGGCGGGCAGGCCCGGCTCGATGCCGGGCAGGGTGGAGCTGTGCCGCACCTCGCCCTCCCGGCCGAGCCGCACCTCGCCGTCCACGTCGGCCAGGGCCAGGCCCTTGTCGAGGCGGGTCGCCAGCGACACCGGAGCCTGGTCGTAGCCGGTGTTGCGGGCGGTGACGGTGCAGTCGACGGTGCGGGCCAGCTGCACCTTCTTGGCGGTGCAGGCGCTGACCAGGGTGACCTGGCCCTGGGTGGGCCGGAACGCGACCGGCAGGTGCAGCGCCTGCCCGGTCGTCGGCGTGAGCCGGACCTCGCCGAACAGGAACCCGGCCGAGACCGCGCGGGAGTAGATGGTCACCGGCAGCGGCGCGGTCCCCCGAGCCGGGACGGTGACCGTCGGCGGGACGCTGATGGTGCTGCTGTCCGGCGAGGTCGCCGTCACCTGGTAGGTCAGCGCCTGGTCGGTCATGTTGCGCAGGGTGCGGACCATGGACAGGCGGCCCGGCATGATCGGCGCGTTGATCGAGGGCAGGTTGAGCTGGACCGCCCGGACCTCGTCGTCGGCCAGGGCGTACATGCGGTCGGCGGTCTCGGCGATGGTCACCCCGGCGGCGTCGGCGCGGTCGACCGCGATCCGGCCCGCACCCAGGTCCAGCGGACCGGCCCGGTCCACCCCGTTCTCGGTGACCACGTCGGTGACGGCGGTGGTCATCAGGGCCGACTTGAGCTCGCCCGGGGTCCAGTCCGGGTGCCGGGCGGCCAGCAGCGCCGCCGCCCCGGCCACGTGCGGCGAGGACATGGACGTGCCCGCGATGGCCTGGAAGTACTGCCCGGCCGGGCCGCCGGTGTTGTCGGCGGGCGTGGGCGTGTTGCCGGCCAGGATCTGCACGCCGGGGGCGGTCACGTCCGGCTTGAGCATCAGGCCGCCGGGTCCGCGTGAGGAGAACGCCGCCATCACGTCGCCGGTGCCGGCGACGGGGGCGCCCGCGCCGATCGTCGCGGTCGCGTCGGCATGGGCGTCGAGGAACTCCAGCAGCGCGGCGTCGGGCAGGTGCACCGTCGGCAGCCAGTGGTTGTCGGTCTCGGTGTCCTGGGTGGTCGGGTTGTAGAGCACCATGCCGACCGCGCCGCCGGCCTTGACGTTCCAGCCCTTCTCCACGCGCGGGTTGCCGCCGCGCTCGCACACCACGATCTTGCCGGTGAACGTCTTCGGCTTGGCCGCCTTCGTGCAGGCCTTGCCACCGGCGTAGCCCGCGACGGCGTCCGCGCGCACGATCGGGGCAGGCCCGGCCGCGCCGGTCAGCGAGGCGCCGCGCAGCGTCTGCGTCGCGTCACCGGCCCGCAGGACCAGGTCGGCGGCGAACTCCCGGCGCTGGGTCGACGCGGCCACCGTGGTCACCCACGGAGACAGGTGGTTGACCGTGCCCGCGGTCGGGCCGGAGTTGCCCGCCGACGCGGCCGTGAACACGCCCGCGGCGTACGCGTCGAGGAAGGCCATCTCCACCGGGTCGGTGAACGGGTCGGTGCCGCCGGAGACCGAGAAGTTGATGACGTCGACGCCGTCGCGCACCGCCTGGGCCACCGCCTCGGCCGAGTCCGACGACATGCAGCCCTGCTCGCCGCAGACCTTGTAGACGCTGACCCAGGCGCCGGGGGCGATGCCGTGGATCGGGCCGCGCTCCACCCCGAAGATCTTCGCCGAGGCCAGCGCGTTGCCCGCCGCGGTCGAGGCGGTGTGGGTGCCGTGCCCGTCGGAGTCGCGCGCGCTGCGGTACTTCTCCTTCGGGAAGCTCGACAGGTAGCCGTCCAGGAACGGGGCGCCGCCGATCAGCTTGCGGTTGCAGCGGAACACGTCCTTGCCCGGCGTCAGCGGGTTGTCGCCGAAGTCGCAGGTACGCCGGGTGCCGTCGGCCTTGGCCGGGGGCGCGCCGAGGACGCCCTGGTCGGCGAAGGACGGGTGCTCGGGCCAGGCGCCGGTGTCCAGCACGCCGACGATGACGCCCTGCCCGGCGCGGGACAGGTCGGCCGCGCCGGTCGGCCCGGCCGGGGCGAGCGCGTCGGCGCCGATGAACGAGCCGGACGAGTCGGTCAGCGGTTCGCGCAGCTCGTCGCGCTGCACCGCGACCACGTCCGGCAGGGCGGCGAGCTTGCGCACCTGGTCGGCCGGGAGGGTGAGGGACAGGCCGCCGTACACCGTACGCAGGGAGCGGCCGAGCTGGGCCGAGGGCAGCTGGGCGGCGAGGTGCTGGGCGAAGCGGCGTTCGCGGCCGATGAGGTAGTCCTCGTAGTCGCGTTCGGCCTTGCTCGCGCGCAGCCGCCGGCCGGTGACCGCGGGGCTGGTCGCGGCCAGGCCCGGCAGGCCGCCGGGGTAGCTGGCCACCGCGTCGTAGTCGAGTTTGACCAGGACCGGGATCCGCTGATGGCCGGTGCTGCCGAGCAGGCCGCGGTCGGTCCGGGCCAGCCGGCTCGAGGGCGCGCGGCCGACCGCCACCCGGGACTGGGGTTGCAGCTTGTGCGGGCCGGGCGGCGCCGCCGCGCTCGTACCCGCCGGAACCGCAGCTGAGCCCGCGACCAGCGCAAGCCCGCAAGCTATCCGGACAATCGTCGCTATTCTCACATCGCGTCAAACGACCCCGCGACCGGCGGGGACTTGGCCGGACCCCGGTCTCAGTACGCGGCGGCCTGCCCGTCGCCGCGCGGCTCCGACCCGGCCACGTAACCCGCGCCGTCGGGCAGGCACCAGATCGCCTGGCCCATGCCGAAGGTGGACCGGTCCTCGGCGACGGTCACCTCGTGACCGCGTTCGCGCAGGTCGCGGAGCAGATCCGGGTCGAACTCGGGCTCCACCTCCAGCTGGCGGGCGGTGTGCCAGTACCAGCGGGGGCGGGTCAGCGCGGCCTGCGGATCCAGGCCCCCGTCCACCGTGGACAGGACCAGCTGCAGGTGGCCCTGCGGCTGCATGTGCCCGCCCATCACCCCGAACGGGCCGACCGCCGCGCCGTCGCGGCAGAGGAAGCCCGGGATGATCGTGTGGAAGGGGCGCTTGCCGGGTGCGGCGACGTTCGGGTGCGCCGGGTCGAGGCTGAACCCGGCGCCCCGGTTCTGCAGCGTGAAGCCGTACTCGGGCAGCACGACGAACGAGCCGAAGCCCATGTACGTCGACTGGATCAGGCTCACCATCATGCCGTCGGAGTCGGCCGCGGCCAGGTAGACCGTGCCGCCGCGCATCGGGTCGCCGGGCGGCGGGTCACCGGCCCGGGGCCCGATCAGCGCCCGCCGCGCCGCGACGTAGCCGGGCGCCAGCAGGTCGGGCACCGGCCCGGCGTCGGGGTCGGCGACGTACGCGTGGGCGTCGGCGAAGCCGAGCTTCATCGCCTCGATCTGCTCGTGCACCCCGTGCCCGGGCAACCCGTCCAGCAGCGCGAACGCCTGCAGGGCGGCGACACCCTGGCCGTTGGGCGGCAGCTCGTACACGCTGAAGCCGCGATAGTCGGCGCGCATCGGCTCGACCCAGGTGCTCTCGTGCCGGGCCAGGTCGTCGGCGGTCAGCAGCCCGCCGGTGGCCGCCGCGTGCGCGGCCAGGGCGTGCGCGATCTCGCCGTGGTAGAACGCGTCGGCGTGGCTGCCGCCGATCAGCCGCAGCGCCCGCGCCGCCCCCGGGTTGCGGAACCGCTCCCCCGGCCGCGGCGCCCGCCCGTCGGGCGCGAACACGTCCGCCCAGGCCCGGCACTCGGCCCGGGTGAGCCCGCGGTGCAGGCGCACCGCGCGGTCCCAGCCCGCCGCGACCGTCGGCGACACCGTCCAGCCGTGCTCGGCGTAGCCGACCGCGTCGGCGAACAGCCGCTCGAACGGCACCCGGCCGAACCGGTCGTGCAGGTCCCGCCAGCCCGCCGGAGCCCCGGGCACCGTCACCGGCAGCCAGCCGCGCGACGGCGGCGCCACGGCGGCCCGCGCCTGCGCCGCACCCAGCGCGCCGGTCGGCCGCTCGCCCCGCTCGGCCAGCAGCTCACGGGTCAGCGCGGCCGGGGCTCGGCCGGAGGCGTTCAGGCCGTGCAGCCGCTGCCCGTCCCAGACCAGCGCGAACAGGTCCGAGCCGATGTCGTTGGAGCCCGGCTGCACCACGGTCAGGGTCACCGCCGCGGCCACCGCCGCGTCGACGGCCGAGCCGCCCTCGCGCAGCACCGCCAGCCCGGCCTGCGCGGCCAGCGGCTGGCTGGTGGCGACCACCCCGTTCGGCGCGTACACCGGCTGACGTCGCATGCCGTCGATCAAACCACGCGATCGCGCGACACGGGCATCAGGTGGAGTGACGCGGGTAGGTTCTAGGCATGGCACTCGTGGACTGGGACCTGGCCACCTCGGCCGCCGCGCGGTTCGGGCCGACCGGGCCGTCGGTCACCGCCGAACAGGCCAACGCGGCAGTGCGCGACCTGCGCGAACTCGCCGACGAGGCGGTGGCGCACGTGTCGGCGTACACCGGGCTCACCGCCCGGATCGACGACGCCCCGGTGCGCGTGGTCGACCGGCGCACCTGGGCCGAGGTCAACATCCGGGGTCTGCGCCAGGTGATCCACCCGCTCACCGACAAGCTGGAGGCGAAGGTCGGCGTCGTCGGCAGCGTCGTCGGCTCGAAGGTCACCGCGGTGGAGACCGGGGCGGTCCTGGGCTACCTGTCCGGCAAGGTCCTCGGCCAGTACGAGGTGTTCGCGACCAACCCCGGCCAGCTGCTGCTGGTCGCCCCGAACATCGTCGGCATGGAGCGCCGGATCAAGGCCGACCCGCGCGACTTCCGGCTCTGGGTGTGCCTGCACGAGGTCACCCACCGCACCCAGTTCACGGCCGTGCCGTGGCTGCGCGAGCACTTCCTCGGCGAGGTGCGCCGCTTCGTCGAGGCCACCGAGCCGCCTACGGCCAACGTGATCGGGCAGACGCTCCGCCAGGTCGAGGCCGCGGTCAAGGCGGCCCGCTCGGCCGCCGGGGACGAGCGCGGCACCACCCTGCTCGACGCCATGCAGACCCCGCAGCAGCGCGCCGTGCTGGACCGGCTCACCGCCATCCTCACCCTGCTCGAAGGGCACGCCGAGGTGGTCATGGACGGGGTCGGGCCGCGGGTCATCCCGAGCGTCGCCCAGATCCGGGCCGCGTTCGACCGGCGCCGCAACCCCGGCAACCCGGTCGAGCAGTACCTGCGCCGGCTGCTCGGCATCGACATCAAGATGCGCCAGTACGCCGAGGGCCGCGCCTTCGTGCAGGGTGTGCTCGACCGCGTCGGCATGGACGGCTTCAACAGGATCTGGACCTCCCCGCAGACCCTGCCCCGGCTGAACGAGCTCACCGACCCGGCCGCCTGGGTCGCCCGCGTCGCCACCCCCTGACCGCCCTGCCCATGGCCGCGCTGCCCCCCGCCGTCGCCCGCACCCGAACCGCCGTCACCGACCTGCTGCGACGGCTGCCCGCACCTCGCGACGTCCCGACTCGCGGCGCACAGCCACGCCACGGTGCCCGCGGCGATCACCCGTCGACGACAGCGGTGGCGTCGGTGCCCGGATCGTCCGCGCCGCAGGACACCCCGACGCGGCCCCGCCCGTCCGGACTCGTGCTGGTCGCGTGCTCGGGTGGTGCGGATTCGCTCGCGCTGGCGGCGGCTACCGCCTTCGTGGGGGCGCGCCTCGGCTGGCAGGTCGGACTGGTGACCGTGGACCACGGACTGCAGGCCGGATCGGGGCAGCGCGCCGAGCAGGTCGCGGCCTGGGCGCGCGAGCGCGGCCTGGACCCGGTCGAGGTCGTGGCGGTCACCGTCGGCACTTCGGGCGGGCCTGAGGCCGCGGCACGCGACGCCCGCTACGCGGCGCTGGCCGACGCGGCACGCCGGCACTCGGCAGCCGCGGTGCTGCTCGGGCATACCCGCGACGACCAGGCCGAGACGGTGCTGCTGGCGCTGGCGCGCGGGTCCGGGCCGCGGGGCCTGTCCGGCATGCCGGTCCACCGGGACCAGGCGGGGGTACGGTTCAGCCGCCCGTTCCTCGACCTGCCCCGCGCCGACTGCCGCGCCGCCTGCGCCGCCCAGGGCCTGACCCCGTGGGACGATCCGCACAACACCGACCCCGCCTACGCCCGCTCCCGGGTCCGGGCCGAGGCCCTGCCCGCGCTGGTCGCCACCCTCGGCGAAGGAGTCGTGGCCAACCTGGCCCGGACGGCGGGGCTGCTCGCCCAGGACACCGCCTACCTGGACGAACTGGCCGCCGCGGCGCTCGGCAGGTGCCGCACCGGATCGGGTCTGGCCGTGTCCGCGCTACGCGAGCTGCCCGCCGCACTGCGGACCCGGGCACTGCACGAATGGGCCGCCGGACTGGGCGCGCCGCGCACGGCGCTCGCACACCGGCACGTCGAAACCCTGGACGCACTGGTCACGGCCTGGCGGGGGCAGGGACCCGCCTACCTGCCCGGCGGCATCACCGTCACCCGAACCGCCGACATCCTGACACCCGCCCACCCCGCCGCGGCGGCCGCGTCCGGCCGCGATCACCCAACGGAGTCGGGTGCGGTTTCGGGGAAAGTGTTGGAATCATGACCCGGATTCCTGCACTTTCCCCGAAACCGCACCCACCCGGCGCGATCTTGGCGGGTCAGCGGCAGCCGCAGGCGGCCAGGGCGGCGGCGATCTTGTCGAGGGCGTCCTGGGCGGGGTAGCGGCCGCCGGGGACGTTGTCGGCGAGGATGGCGAAGGCGAGCATGCGGCCGTCGGCGGTCTGCAGGACGCCGGACAGCGAGTTCACCCCGTCGAGGGTGCCGCTCTTGGCGCGTACCAGGCCGTAGGCGGTCTTGACCTTGGCGAACCGGGGCAGCATGGTGCCGGACCAGCCCGCCACGGGCAGGCCGTTGAAGAAGTCGGCCAGCTGCGCGTGGTCCCCGCCGGCCGCCTTCACCAGCAGCGCGGTCAGCTGCTTCGGGGAGATCTTGTTGCGGCCGGACATGCCGGAGCCGTCGGACAGGTCGATCTGCGCGGGGTCCAGGCCGAGTTCGGTGACGACCTCCTCGATCGCGGCTGACGCCCCGACGAACGAGCCGGGCTTGCCCTTGGCCAGGGCCACCTGGTGGGCCAGCATCTCGGCCAGGGTGTTGTCGCTCTCGGTGAGCATCTGCTCGATCTGGCGCAGCAGCGGCGCCG
Organism: Catellatospora sp. KI3; assembly: GCF_029948125.1. Lineage (GTDB taxonomy): Bacteria > Actinomycetota > Actinomycetes > Mycobacteriales > Micromonosporaceae > Catellatospora. Next base: position 38,381 of record NZ_JASAMB010000023.1, on the reverse strand, counting down.
ACTGCACCGCGCCGAGCTGCGCGCCGGGCACGATCGCCACGGGTGCGGCGGACGCGGCGGCGCTGGGCTGGGCGGCCGGGTCGGTGGCCGGCGCGGGCGGGGCGACGCCCTTGGCCACGGCACTCGCGGGCAGGCCGAGCAGCTTGGCGAACGCCTCACCGGCGGCGCGCTCGGGGTTGGTGTGCCGTACGAACGGCATCTCGCGGTCCTTGATGTCGGTGCGCGCGCCGTTGATCATCAGGGCGGTGATCTTCGAGACGTTGCCCTCCTGCGGCGCGTCCGACGACCAGCCGGGGCCGGTCTCGGAGCCCGGGAACAGCGACCCGTCCGTGATCACCTTGGTGATCGGGGTGGTGCCCATCGCCTTCTTGACCTGCGCGGCGAGGGTGTCCAGCTGGGCCGCGCCCTCGTAGAACTTCTTGCTGTTGACGCCGAGCGTGGCGTCGCCCGCACCGATCAGGACGACCTCACCGGGGTTGGGCCCGGCCACCACGCGGGTGGTGATGCGGTACGTCGGACCCCGGGTGGCCAGCACCGACGCCGCGGTCACCAGCTTGGTGTTGGACGCCGGAGTGATCATCTCGGTCGGGTCGAGTTCGTACAGCACCTGGCCGGTGTGCAGGTCGACCACCGAGACGCTGACGTGGCTGCCCAGCGCGGTGCCGGTGACCAGCGGGCCGAGCACCGTGGTGAGCCCGGCGGCGGTCGGCATGGGCGCGTCGGCGGCGGCCGCGGCGAGCACCGCCGCGGGGGCGGGCTCGGCGGGCGCGGTCGGCGACGGCGACTGCCAGCCCGGGGCGGCGAACAGGTCGGAGACCAGGCTGGGCTTGGCCAGGCCGACGCCGACCAGGCCGAGGCCGAGCGCCGACACCAGCACCAGCGAGGTGGCGAGCAGGCCGCGGCGGCTCTTCTTCTTTTTCTTCTTCAGCCGGCGGTTGTGCGGCGCGGCCGGACGCTCGGCCGGGGCGGGACCGCCGCCGGGCGCGCCCGGATTGCCGCCCAGGCGGTGCGTGTCCTGGGTCACCTGGTCGTAGCTGTAGCCACCCCGCCGGTCGTAGCCCTGTGGATAAGCATCAGGCTGTGTATGGCCGGGCCACGGATTGTGCACATCCTGTGGATAACCACCCGGTCCGGGGCCCGCCGCCTGTGGATAAGACGGTGGATAGCCGTACATCCCCTGGTCCTGGGGTTGTGGATAACCTGGGGAGGGCTGCCACACGTACTCGCGGCCGTTCCACACCCATTCGCCTGGCGCGCCCGCGCCGCCCGGCGAACCGGCGCCGCCCGCAGGGTCGGCACCGTAATGTGAACCTTGCCTCCCCAACGGTGCCCTCCTTGGATGCCCGGACTCAGCCAGGCGAGACTAACTAAAATTCGCCAACGTCGGCGAACTTACAGGCCATTGGGAGTGTGAAATGGATTTCGACGTCACGGTTGAGATCCCTAAGGGGCAGCGCAACAAGTACGAGGTGGACCACGCGACCGGACGGATCCGGCTCGACCGCACCCTCTTCACCTCCACCCAGTACCCCGCCGACTACGGGTTCATCGAGAACACGCTGGGCGAGGACGGCGATCCGCTGGACGCGCTCGTGCTGGTGCAGGAGCCGACCTTTCCGGGCTGCCTGATCCGCTGCCGCGCGATCGGGATGTTCCGGATGCGCGACGAGAAGGGCGGCGACGACAAGGTGCTGTGCGTCCCGGCCGACGACCCGCGGCTGGAGCACCTGCGTGACATCCACCACGTCGCCGAGTTCGACCGGCTGGAGATCCAGCACTTCTTCGAGGTCTACAAGGACCTGGAGCCGGGCAAGAGCGTCGAGGGTGCCACCTGGGTCGGCCGCGCCGACGCCGAGGCCGAGATCAAGCGCTCGTTCCAGCGCGAGGTCGACCGCCTGGAGAGCGGCGCCGGCCACTGACCTGGTCTGCTCGCCGACTGACGTGACGATCGGCCGCCCGGCACCCCGGGCGGCCGATCGTCGTATATGCGTCAGTACGCCGGCAGGTCCGCCAGCTGTACCAGCCGCGCCCCACGCCGGGTGATCAGGCGGCCGCGCCCGGCCGTCATCCGCTCGTTGCGGAACGGGCTGCCGAACGGGGCGGTCACGTTGCGGTCGGCCGACATCTGCAGGTACGGCGCGTTCGTGGCGAGCACCCGCGACAGCGCCGCGTCGTACGACGCCCGGCTCCAGTTCACGTTCGACGCGGTGATCAGGTGCAGACCCACGTCGCGCGCCTCGAACAGGAACGGCTCCAGGTTGCGCAGCGGGTGCACACCCGAGGACACCACGATGTCGTAGTCGTCGATGATCAGGAAGAACTCGCCCCGGCCAGCCAGCCACGGGCGGCGCGGGATGTCCTGCGGGGTGACGTCGGCGGGCGGGCGCCGCTCGGCCATCTTCGCCGCGATCGCGTCCATGTAGTCGGCCACCTGGTCCAGGCTGGTGATGTACGCCAACTGGTGCGGCGTGGTCACCGCCCCGAGCAGGCTGCGGCGCGGGTCGACGATGAGCAGCTTCGCCTCGTCCGGGCTGTACCGCCGGGTGATCGTGGTCGCGAGCTGGCGCAGCAGCGTCGACTTGCCGCACTCGCTCTCGCCGAACGCCGACAGGTGCACGTCGGCGTAGAAGTCGACCGTGGCCGGGGTGAGATCGTCGGCCAGGCCGATCGGCATGGTCCACAGGTCGCCGCCCTCGACCGGCATCCGGTCGTACGCGTAGACGTTGGGCAGCACGCGCACGCGCGGGGCGGGGGCGCCGCTCCAGTGCTTGGCGATCTGCCGGACCAGCTCCTCCCGGTCGCCGACCTGGTCCACGTCGGGCCGCAGGGCCAGCGAGAACAGGCCGTCGGGGGTGCAGCCGAAGCCGGGGCGCGACGGCACCTGCGGCGCGACCCGGCGCACCCGGCAGATGGTGTCGGTCGGGTCGCCCAGGCGCAGCTCCAGCTTGGTGCCGAACTGGTCGGCGATGGCCGGGCGGAAGTCGCGCCAGCGCAGCGTCGCCGCGACCACGTGCACGCCGTAGGCCAGGCCCCGGGTGGTGATGTCGGTGATCACCGGCTCCAGGTCCTCGTAGCTCTCCTTGAGCGTGGCCCAGCCGTCGACGACCAGGAACACGTCGCCGTACGGGTCGTCGGCGAACCGCCCCGCCGCCCGCAGCCGCCGGTACGACGCCATCGAGTCGATGCCGTGCTCCAGGAACCGGGCCTCCCGGTTGTTCAGCAGCTCGGCGACCTCGCCGACGGTCCGGCGCACCAGCATCGCCTCCTGGCGACCGGCGACGCCGCCGACGTGCGGCAGCTCGCGCAGGCTCGCCAGGGTGCCGCCGCCGAAGTCCAGGCAGTAGACCTGCACCTCCTGCGGGGTGTGCGTCAGCGCCAGGCCGGTGACCAGGGTGCGCAGCAGCGTCGACTTGCCGCTCTGGTTGCCGCCCGCCACCGCCACGTGGCCGGCGGCGCCGTCGGCCAGCCGTACCCACTGGAGGTCGCGTAGTTGCTGGGCCGGCTTGTCCACGACCGCGACCGGCACGCGCAGCGCGCCGCGCAGCTCCGGGTTGGCCACCGTCAGGCCGCGCCCCTCGACCAGGCCGACCTGGCCGAACGCGAGGTCGAACGGGTCCGACACGTCCAGCGGCGGCAGCCACACCTGGTGCGCGGGCGGGCCCTGGCCGACCATCCGCTCGATCATGACGTCCATCAGGCTCTCGCCCGGCTTGACGTCCCACTTCACTTCCAGCTCGGTGCTCTTGGGGGTCTTCGGCACCGGCAGGTAGTGGTTGGTGAAGTCGTGCACGAACTGCTCGCCGTCGACGCGGCGGCGGGCCACCGCCTCCCCGGCCCGCTTGAACGAGCCCGAGACGTACGCGCCCTTGAACCGCTGCAGCGGCTCCGAACCGAACTTGAGGTAGCCGTGGCCGGGCGCCTTGGGCAGGTCGAACGCGTCGCCGACGCCGAGCACCGCGCGCGACTCCATCGCGGAGAAGGTGCGCAGACCGATCCGGTACGACAGGTGCGTGTCCAGGCCGCGCAGGCGGCCCTCCTCCAGGCGCTGGCTGGCCAGCAGCAGGTGCATGCCGATGGACCGGCCGACCCGGCCGATCTGCACGAAGATCTCGATGAAGTCCGGGTTGGCGGTCAGCAGCTCGGAGAACTCGTCGCAGACGATGAACAGCGAGGCCAGCGGCGCGAGCGCGGCCCCGCCCGTGCGCGCCTTCTCGTAGTCCTTCAGGTTGGCGAAGTTGCCCGCCGCCCGCAGCAGCTCCTGGCGGCGCAGCACCTCGCCGGTGATCGCGTCGCCCATGCGGTTGACCAGGTGGCTCTCGCCCTCCAGGTTGGTGATCACCGCGGAGGTGTGCGGCAGCCGGTCCAGCGAGGCGAACGTGGCGCCGCCCTTGAAGTCGACCAGCACGAAGTTGAGCTGCTCCGAGGAGTGCGTGGCGGCCAGGCCCAGCACCAGCGTGCGCAGCAGCTCCGACTTGCCGGAGCCGGTGGCGCCGACGAGCAGGCCGTGCGGGCCCATGCCGTCCTGCGCCGACTCCTTGATGTCGAGCTCGATCGCCGAGCCGTCCGGGCCCACGCCGATCGGCACCCGCAGCCTGTTCCGGTCAGCCCGCGGCGACCAGCCGTACGACGTGTCGAAGCGCTCCGGGTCCGGGATGCCCAGCAGGTCGGCCAGGCCGCGCTCGCCGGTCATAGCGGTGTTGCTGGCCACCGCGACCGCCGACAGCCGCAGCGGCGCCAGCCGCCGCGCGATCGCCTCCGCCTCGGCCACCCCGATCCGGTCGGCCGTGCCCACCTCGGCGACCGAGGCGGCGGTGATGGTGTGCAGGCTGCGCTCGCGACCACGCGTCTCCAGCACCAGCATGCCGCGGTCGAGCAGGCGCGGGGGCTCGGTGTCCAGGTCGAGCACGGTCACCCCGGCCAGGCCCTCGGGCAGCACCAGCTGGTTGGAGTCGGCCAGGTCGCCGCCGTCGAGCACCACCACCACGTGCGGCGCGGCGTCGGCGACGCCGAACCGGGCCCGCCCGGCGAGCACGCCGGACAGCAGCTCCTCCAGCTGGCCCGCCGAGGTGGCGAACAGCCGCACCGGGCCGAGCGCGTCGTTCTCGGTGGGGTGGTTGTGGTGCGGCAGCCACTTGGCCCAGTCCCAGCTGTCGCGCCGGTGCGGCGAGGCGCACACCGCGATGATCAGGTCGTCGGGGGCGTGGAAGACGGCCAGCTGCGCCAGCATCGCCCGGGCCAGGCCGTGCGCGTCGGTGCCGTCGCGGTGGTCGGTCTGGGCGAACCCGGCCGACCCGCCGAACACCCCGCCCTGGTACGTGCCGTCGGCGCGCTGGTTGTCGGCCCGGGTGCCGCCCTCGCTGCGCAGGAACACCCGCCCGAAGCCGCGGATCGACAGCGCCACCGGCAGGTCCGGCACCACCGAGTACGCGTCCAGGAAGCGCCGCAGCGCCCCGGCCGTCATCGGCTCCAGCTCCTCCAGCGGCCGCGTCTCCGGCGGGATCAGCGGGGTGGCCAGCGACTGCGGGCCGACGCCCACGCGCACGATGCCGAAGTCGGGGTCGCTGCCGCGCCGCTCCCACAGCCGGTGGCTGTCCACCGTGGACCACAGCCGCTGCGGGTCCGGGTGGCGGTAGAACAGGCCGATGCGCTGCTGCTGGACCGCGTGCCGGGCCCGGCGCCGCAGCGCGGCCAGGTGCCGCAGGTACTCGCGGCGGGCCGCCATCATCTCGGCCTTCTTCGGCTGGCCCGCGCCGTTCATCAGGCTCGCCGCGATCATGCCGAGGCTGGACACGCCCATCATGCCGCCGGCCAGATAGGACATCTTGTTGCTCTGGCCGTTGCCGACCATCATCGCCATGCCCAGACCGCTGCCGAGCATCGGCAGGATCATCATGGCCTGCTGCCACCGGCCGCCCGCTGCCTGCGGGATCTCCGGCGGGGCGTCGATGACCAGCTCACCGCCCGGGATCTCGGGAGCGGACCGCCGCGGCGCCCGCTTCACGATCACCGTACCCATGGCGACTCCTCCCCCAGGCGTTGACGCACCACAGGTTAATCGCTGCCGCTCACTTCCGCTGCGCCGGTGTGGACAGCTGTGGACAGCGACCGGTACGGGGTGACGCGTTGCGCCGCAACGTGGTAGACGTACCGGGTGAGCTACCCCTCGACCGCCGCCACGACGCCCTCGGCCGCCGGGCTCGCCCGGGTGACCGTGCACACGCCGCACCGCCGCGTCGACGTGGCGCTGCCGGAGCAGGTGCCGCTGGCCGAACTGCTGCCCGACCTGCTGCGCCACGCCGGGATGGGGCTTGCCGACGACGGCGAGCAGCACGGCGGCTGGCTGCTGCGCCGCGGCGACGGCTCGCCGCTGGACGAGGGCAAGTCGCTCAACCAGCAGGCGGTGCGCGACGGCGAGCTGCTGCACCTGGTCGCCGCGCACGCGGAGTGGCCCGAGCTGGAGTACGACGACGTCGTCGAGGCGATCGCCGAGGGCGCCCGCCGCCGCGGCGCCGCCTGGACCCCGGCCGCCACCCGCACCGCCACCCTGGTCGGGGCGGGCGTGCTGCTGGTCGCGGGGGTGCTGGCGCTGCTGCGCGGCGGTCCGCTGTGGACGCCCGGCGGCTACCTCGGCCTGACCGTGGCGGCGCTGCTGCTGGTCGGCGGGGTGCTGGCGTCGCGGGCGTACGGCGACGGCGTCGCGGGCAGCGCGCTGGCCGGATTCGCCCTGCCGTACGCGTTCGCCGGTGGTGCGCTGGTGCTCGGCGGCGAGGGCCCCGGCGGCTTCTTCGGCGCGGGCGGCTGGCTCGGCGCGGGGCAGCTGCTGGTCGGCTGCGTGGCGGTGCTGCTGTTCGCCGTGCTGGGCGCGGCCGGGGTCGGCCACGGGCTGCGCGTGTTCACCGCGGGCGGCACCGCGGGCCTGCTCGGCGCGCTGACCGCGCTGCTCGGCTCGCTGGGCGCGGCCGGTTCGGCGGCGGTGCTGGTCAGCGCCCTGGTGTGCGGCATCGGGCTGGTGCCGGTGCTGGCGATCCGGTTCGGCAAGGTGCCGGTGCCGTCGGTGACGCAGCTGCGGGCGCCGGGCGAGGCGGAGAGCCCGTACCAGCGGCGCGGCGGCGGCACGGGGCTGCCCGACCGGTCCCGGGTGTTCGCGGCGGTGGCCCGCTCGGAGGAGCTGCTGACCGGCATGCTGATGGGGTACGCGGTGCTCATGGCGGGGGCCAGCCTGGTGCTGGTCACCGCGGGCGGGCTGGCCGGGCGGGCCCTGGTCGCGGTCGCCGCGACGGCGCTGCTGCTGCGCTCGCGGCTGTTCGTGACGGTGCGCCAGCGCACCCCGCTGATCGCCGCCGGCCTGATCGGGCACGTGCTGCTGCTCGGCGCGGCGGTGTGGCTGGCCGACGGCGGGCCCCGGGCCTTCTTCGCCGTCGGCGCGGTGCTGCTGGCCCTGGTGGTGGTGCTGGCCGGGCAGACCTGGTCGCGCCGCTCCCCCTCGCCGTACGTCGGCCGCGCCGCGGATCTGTTCGATCTCCTCGTAGTGATCTCGGTCGTGCCCGTGGCGGCGTGGGTGCTCGGTCTCTACGGACTGATTCAGAGCTGGGCCGCCTGACATTTCTTCCGGCGGCGGCGAATCGCGTGTGAGAATGGCGGCACTGTGCCCAGACGCGCCCTCCTCGACCGCAGCGCCGTACCGCGTAACCCAGCGACGGCGCTGCTTCGTGTGTCCGGAGTGTTCACGCTGGTGGTGGCCGGGCTGGCGCTGACCGCGGCGGCACCGGCCAGCCCCGACCCGCTCTCGGTCGACCGCACCGGGGCGCTGCGCGCCTCCCGCGACTCCGTCCGCGACGACCAGTGGCAGCTGCGCGCCCTGGACGCCGCCGGGGCCTGGAAGCTGGCCAAGGGCGAGGGCGTCACCGTCGCGGTGGTCGACTCCGGCGTGTCGGCGCACCACCCGGACCTGACCGGGCAGGTGCTGGCCGGGCTGGACCTGGTCGGCAAGGGCGGTGACGGCAGCGACGACCGGGTCGGCCACGGCACCACCGTGGCGGCGCTGATCGCGGGCCGCGACGACGACAACCGCGGCGTGGTCGGCCTGGCCCCCGCCGCCAAGATCCTGCCGGTACGGGTGCTCGACGCGCAGAACCGCTACGACGACGCCCGGGTGGTCGCCGAGGGCGTCCGCTGGGCCGTCGACCACGGCGCCCGGGTGATCAACCTGTCCCTGGGCGGCGGCGTCGCCAGCGACGCGCTGGCCGAGGCGATCGACTACGCGTTCGCGCGCGACGTGGTCGTGGTGGCCTGCGTCGGCAACGTCAGCCCGGACGGGCCCTCCGACGTCTGGTATCCGGCCCGCGAGCCGGGCGTGCTCGCCGTGACCGCGGTGAGCCCCGGCGTGCAGCACAGCCTGTGGCAGGGTTCGCTCACCGGCGAGCAGGCGGTGCTCGCCGCCCCCGGGACCGACCTGGTCGGCGCCAGACCGGGCGGCTACTGGCGGGTGCAGGGCACCAGCTTCGCCGCGCCGCTGGTGTCGGCGACGGCCGCCCTGGTGCGCTCCCGCTTCCCGCACATGTCCGCGGCCGACGTGGTGGAGCGCCTGACCGCCACCGCGCAGGACCTCGGCGCCCCTGGCCGCGACGACCAGTACGGATTCGGCCTGGTCGACCCGGTCGCCGCGCTGACCGCCGACGTCGCCCCGGTGGAGAGCAACCGGCTGGACTCGGTGCCCCCGCCCGGCCGGGCCGGGTTCGGCGCCGCCCCCGGCGTCAGCCCGGAGCCGTCGCCCACACCGGAGCCCGGGCCGCTGGCCCCCGCCCGGCCGGTGCCCGCCCCGGGCCGCCGGGACCTGGCCGTGGCCGCGACCGGCGTCGTCCTCCTGGTCGGCGGCGCACTCACCCTCCTCCGCCGCCTCGGCCGCCACCGCGACTGACGCGCGCGCCGCCGCGCGTCGGGGCAAGGTCGAGCGTGCAGTTTCAGGGAAACTGCACGAAAGCGGCCCATGATTCCAGCACTTTCCCCGAAACTGCACCCACGCCGATGCCCGACGCGAGCGTCAGGCGCACTTGCCGGTGCCGACGGCGGTGGTGCGGGTGCGGCCCATCAGGGCGACGGTGCCGGCCTCGTCGGCGGTGACCGCGTAGCCGACGTTCGGGTCGTCGGCGGCGGCCGCGAAGATCACGCCCAGCACCTGCCCGTCAGCCGAGACCAGCGGTCCGCCGGAGTTGCCGCTGCGGACCAGGCCCCGGATGGTGTAGACCTCGCGGGTCACCGTGCCGTCCTCGTAGATGTCCGGCCCGGTGATGTCGCCGACGTCGCGGATGCGCGCCGACTGCGCGTTGTACGGCCCGTCGAGCGGGTAGCCCAGCACGATCGCGTCCGAGCCGGTGCGGGCGGGCGAGTTGGCGAACCGCATCACCGGCGCGGACAGGTCCGGCACGTGGATGACGGCGAGGTCGCGCTCGGGGTCGTACACGACGACCTTGCCGTTGAGCCGGGCCCCGTTGACCTCGACCCGGATGGTCCTCGTGCCCGCGACCACGTGCGCGTTGGTCATCACGTGCTCGTTGGCGAACACGAACCCGGAGCCCTCGATCCGGCGGCTGCAGCTCGGGGCGCTGCCCAGCACCTTGACCACGGACTTCTTGGCGTTCAGCACGATCTGCGAACCGGCCAGCTTCGGGTCGGGTGCGGGCACCTCCTTGACCCGGGTGGGCACCAGGTCGCCGAAGACCTCGGGGAAGCCGTTGGTGTCGACGGTCTCGCGCAGCGCCTCGGTCAGGTTCTTCGCCTCGCCCGGCATCACCTTGTCGATGACGCCGAGGACCATGCTGTTGCGCACCGCCTTGGCCAGCCACGGCTGGCCCGCGTCGCTGAGCGGCACCGCGACCAGCCAGGCGACCATCGCCACGGCGATGACCGACACGACGGCGCCGCCGAGGTCGTCGACGGTCTGCCCGGCCGGGTTGGTGATCGCCCGGCGCACCTTGCCGCCCCACCAGCCCGCCAGCGACTGGCCGAGCACGGCCAGGCCGAACACGGCGATCAGGGACACGATCAGCTTCAGCGCCCCGTCGGAGACGAGTCCGGCGGCGAGCGGGCCCAGCTGCAGGCCGAGCAGGGCGCCGCCGAAGAAGCCGGCGAAGGAGAGCACGCCCACGACGAAGCCCTGCCGGTAGCCGCTCATACCGAAGAGCAGCAGCAGGGCTAGCAGGACCACGTCGACGACCGACATCGGTTCAGCCTACGGAAGGGGGATCGGGGTTGCCACTAACTCCAGTGACGTGTGGCGGCACCACCACCTCCGGCATGCTCTCGATCCGGCTCGTGTCCCACGGACGGGTCCAGCCGCCCAGGTCCAGCAGCGCCGACAGGACTCCGGCCGTGAAACCCCAGACCAGCATGCCGCGGGCGTGGAAGGCCGGCCCGGTCCAGCCGCTGCGATGGCGTACCCGCACCCGGTGCGCCGGATCGGCGAGCTCGGCCAGCGGCAGCCGGGCCACGTGGGCCACCTCCTCCGGCTGGTGCGCGCCGACCGGGTGCGGCGCGTGCCACCAGGCCAGCACCGGGGTGACCAGGAAGTTCGTGACCGGGATCCACAGGGTCGGCAGCTCGGCCAGCACCGTGACGCTGCCCGGGTCGAGGCCGACCTCCTCCTGCGCCTCGCGCAGCGCGGTGGCGGCGGCGTCGGCGTCCTGCGGCTCGACCGTGCCGCCGGGGAAGGCGGGCTGACCCGCGTGGGTACGCAGGGTCGCGGCGCGCTGCATGATCAGCACGTCCGGCCCGGCGCCGGGCTCGTGCTCGTCGGCCAGCAGGATCAGCACCGCGGCGGGACGGCCGCCGTCCTCGGGCGTCGGGATGCTGGTGAAGTCGACGGCGCTGACATTGCTCAGGTTCTTGAGCAGCGGCTCCAGCCACTGCGGCGGCTTGCGGCCCATCAGGCGGCGCCGAAGTGCTCGTCGACCAGTTCGGCCAGCGCTTCGTCGGTGAGGATCGGCAGCGGGTGGACCACGGTGCTGCCGTCGGCGCGGAGGAACACCGTCAGCGGCAGCCCGAGCGCACCGAACTCAGCCTTGAACCGGCCTTTCCTGTCGTACAGGGTGGGCATGCTGATCTTCAGGTCGTCGGCGAGCCAGGCAGCCCTGTCCCGGTCGTCATCGCTGACCACGCCCAGCACCGGCACCCGCCCGGAGGCCGCCAGCCGCTGGAGCGCGGGCAGTTCCTCGCGGCACGAGGGGCACCAGGAGGCCCAGACGTTGATGACCAGCGGGCCGCGCAGCGCCGTCAGGCTGACGTCGCCGCCCCCCGCCATGCAGGCGAGGCTGAGGTGCGGCAGGGAGTCGCCGCCCACCCCGATGTCCGGCACGTCCTTGGCCGGCTGGACCGGTCCGTCCTGGGCGAGCCGGGTGCAGGCCGCGAACGGCTGCGGCACCGGTTCGCCGTCCGGCGCGGCGGGCCCGGTGCATCCGGCCAGCAGCGTCACGGCTGCCAGCAGCGTAAACGCGCGTCTCACGCGGCGGCCCCGATCCCGGCCAGCGCGGCGATCTCCGCCACGCGCGGACCCTTGAGCAGTTTGACCGCCTCCACGGGCGAGGTCGGGCCGGCGCCGTACGACGGGCACATCGGCGCGAGCGGGCAGGCGCCGCAGGCGGGCTTGCGGGCGTGGCACACGCGCCGCCCGTGGAAGATCACCCGGTGCGACAGCATGGTCCAGTCGCGCTTGTCCACCAGCGCCCCGACCGCGTGCTCGATCTTCACCGGGTCCTCCTCCGCGGTCCAGGCCCACCGGTTCACCAGCCGCTGGAAGTGCGTGTCCACGGTGATGCCGGGCTTGCCGAAGGCGTTGCCGAGCACGACGTTGGCCGTCTTGCGGCCGATGCCGGGCAGCGTCACCAGCTGCTCCAGGGTCCTGGGCACCTCGCCGTCGAACCGCTCGACCAGCCCTCGGCCCAGCCCCAGCAGCGACTCGGTCTTGTTCCGGAAGAACCCGGTCGGCCGGATCATCTCCTCCAGCTCGACCCGGTCCGCCCCGGCGTAGTCGGCCGCGGTGCGGTACTTCGCGAACAGGGCCGGCGTCGTCAGGTTCACCCGCACGTCGGTGCACTGGGCGGACAGGATCGTCGCGACGGCCAGCTCCAGCGGCGTGGTGAAGTCGAGCTCGCAGTGCGCGTCGGGGTGGATCAGCGCCAGCTCGCGCGCCATCCTGCGCACGCGCCGCTTGCGCCCCAGCTCGGTCTCCGGCTTCACCGCTGCCACGGCAGAGAGCCTACGTCGCGGGTGCCGCGATCGACCCGTCGGTGGAGACGCGCGCCCCGTTCGCGCCGAAGTCCTGCTCGGTCATCTGCTTCATCAGCTTGAGGGCGCGCTCGGCCTTGTCGGGCTGCGGGATGCCGTACGACCCGGAGAAGTAGGTGGACCGGAACCGCCCCGAGGCGAAGCTGCCGTCGGGGTTCAGCGACACGGTGAGCACGCCGCCCCAGCCGACCCGGTCGCCGCTGCTCAGCGCCCCGCCACCGGCGAAGTTGCCCAGGCTGTACGCGATCAGCCGCCCCTTGTAGAACTCGAGCCCGCGCACGACGTGCGGCCCGTGCCCGATGATCAGGTCGGCGCCCGCGTCGATCACCGCGCGGGCGAACTTCATCGGGTCGCCGCGGTTCTCGCCCAGGAACGTCTCGGTGCCCGGCCGGACGTGGCTCTTGTCACCGCCCTCGGCGCCCATGTGCACCTGCACCACCACGATGTCGGCCTTGGCCGCCGCCTGCGACACGACCTTCTTGGCCGAGGTGAGGTTGAGCAGGCTGTTGTTCCCCGAGTACGACGAGAAGCCCAGCACGGCGACCTTGACCCCGTCGACCTCCACGACCGTGATCTGGTTGGTCGCCCCGGTGTGCCTGAGACCGAACTTCTCCAGCGAGCGCTGGGTGTTCGTGTAGCCCGCGTTCCCGTAGTCCTTGCCGTGGTTGTTGGCCATGTTCAGCAGGTCGAACCCGGCGTCCTTCAGGTGCCCCGCGTACGAGGGCGGCACCCGGAACTGGTGGCAGTTGTTCTTCGGGCTGGGGCTGGCGCCCGGGAGCGGGACGGCCGGGCTCGGGTTGGCGGCCGGGCGCGGGCACTTGCCCGTGCCGGTCTCGTCGGTGATCGGCTGCTCCAGGTTGCCCATCACCACGTCGGCCGGCAGCAGCGACTTGATCTTGTCGAAGTAGCCCCTGCCGTCGTTGGGCGGCAGCTTGCCGGGGGCGTCGCCCATGACGATGTCGCCGGTGGCGGAGAGGCTGACGGTCCTGGCGCCGGCGGGCGCGGCGGCCGACGCGCTCGGCGCCGGAGCCGCGACCGGGTCGTGCCACTGGCCGACCTCGGCCGCCGAGTTCGTGGCGGTCACCGCGAGGGCGATCACTGTGACAAGAAGCACGACGCCACCCGCGGCCGAGGCGCCGGGCCGGGCGCGCAGCACGCTTCGCAGCCGAGCCGACACCGACGGTCGAACATCCACGGCCGTCGCAGCGACGGGGGCGGCGGGTCGGTCGGCGGCGGCGGGCTGGTCAGCGGGGGTAAGGGGTGCTGTCGACATCGCCGGGGACTCTACCCGCGGCGCGCCACCTGCGACATCGGTCGAGCGAAGCGGATTCTGGGGGTTGGCGTCCGGTTGGAGACCGGTTGCGCCTAGACTGACCTCGCGCGGCGTATGGCGGTCCCACGCACCCCGCGCCGATGGAGGTATGGCGATGGACGAGGTGCTGGCTCGCAGCGGAATCTTCCAGGGTGTCGACCCGGAGGCCGCGGAGGCGCTTGCCCGCGAGATGGAGACGATCGAGATCCGCAAGGGCGAGATCGTGTTCAACGAGGGTGAGCCGGGAGACAGTCTCTACATCGTACTCTCTGGCAAGATCAAGCTCGGTCGCCGCGCCGCCGACGGCCGGCAGAACCTGGTCTCCGTGATGGGGCCGTCCGACATGCTGGGCGAGCTGTCGCTGTTCGACCCCGGCCCGCGCACCGCCACCGCCACCGCCGTCACCGACGTGCGCCTGGCCCGGCTGCGCAAGCAGGCCCTGCGCCCGTGGCTGAACAACCGCCCGGAGATCGCCGAGCAGCTGCTGCGGGTGCTCGCCCGCCGCCTGCGCCGCACCAACGACGCGCTGGCCGACCTCATCTTCACCGACGTGCCCGGCCGCGTGGCCAAGAACCTGCTGCAGATGGCGGGCCGGTTCGGCACCCGCGACGGCGGCGTCCTGCGCGTGACGCACGACCTCACCCAGGAGGAGCTGGCGCAGCTCGTCGGCGCCTCCCGCGAGACCGTCAACAAGGCGCTGGCCGACTTCGCCTCGCGGGGCTGGCTGCGGCTGGACGGCAAGAGCGTCATCATCCTGGACCCGGAGCGGTTGGCCCGGCGCGCCCGCGTCTGAGCCATACCAAAACGGGATAAAATCGGGCATATAGTATCGCTGAAGTGTCGGGAACCTGTCCCTGACACATCAGCCCCTGGGTAGACCTCGTTGGTCAGAGTGGTCGCGAACCTCGCAAACTGCGCGCGGCTAGACGTGTCCACAGTGACCGATCGTGCGGTGACCCAGCGCCCCTGCCCGGGAGCATGGGACCACCTCTCACGCCGCCTCGATCGGTCGGTCGGAACGACTCCGACGATCGAAAGAGGTCCTCACCACTATGAACACGTGGGTTCGACGTTCCCTGAAGGCCGGTGCGCTCACCGCCGGCGCGGTCATGGCCACCGGCACCGCGGCGTACGCCGAGGCCAGTGTCATCAGTGCCGGCAACCACGGCATCCTGAACGGCACCCAGGTCTTCGCCCCGATCCAGGCGCCGATCAACCTGTGCGGCCTGGCCGTCGGCGTCGCCGGTGACGCGCTCGCCGGCTGCGAGGGCGGCAGCGCCGCCGAGCTGGAGGGCGTCTACGACGCGCACCTGATCAGCGCCGGCAACCACGGCATCCTCAACGGCACCCAGGTCTTCGCCCCGATCCAGGCCCCGATCAACGTCTGCGGCGTGGCCGCCGGGGCGCTCGGGTCCGCACTGGCGTTCTGCGACGGCGGCGCCTCCGCCGAGCAGCCCGGCCACCGCCCGACGCCGGGCCACCGCCCGATGCCGCTCCCCCGGCCCCGGCCGGACCACGGGCACGGGCACAACTGCGGCTGCGGCAGCCACGGCCACGACGGACACAACGGCCACGGCGGGTACGGCGGCCGCGAGTCGGCCCGTACCGAAGGGCTGCCCCTGGTCGGCAACCTGCCCCTGGTCGGCGGCCTCACCAACGGCGGCCTCCCGCTCGTCGGCGAGCTGACCGGCGGCGGCCTGCCGCTGGTGGGCTCGCTGGGCAACCTGCCGGTGGTCGGCGGCCTCACCAGCGGCGGCCTCGGCAACGGCCTGCCCGTGGTCGGCCCGCTGCTGGGCGGCCTGACCGGCGGCCAGCAGCGCACCGCGGCGACCGGGGCGGACGCCATCGACCTCGACGCCCTGGACGCGGTCGGCACCGTCGACCGCTTCGACACCGAGAGCGACGACGTCGACCACAGCAGCGGCGGCAACGGCGGCGGTACGGGCACCAACCCGGGCGGCGGCGGTGGCGGCAACGGCCACCACCCGACCCCGCGTCCCCGGCCCCGCCCGCAGCCCTGCGCCGACCACAACCACCGCCACGACCACGGCCGGCACGCCCGGCACGACCACGACGTGAACCTGATCAGCGCGGGCAACCACGGGATCCTCAACGGCACCCAGGTGTACGCGCCGATCCAGCTCCCGGTCGACGTGAGCGGCGTGGCGGTCGGCGTCCTCGGCGACGCGGCCGCCTGGAGCACCGGCGGCGCCTCGGCGCGGCAGTAGACCCCGGCCCTGCCCGCCGAGCCCGGCCCGAAACGACTTCTCCCGTCACTTCCGGACCGCGACCAGGCAGAACACTGCACCGCCTCGGTTCGGCGGGCAGGCCGGACAACGAACATGGCACCCCGCCACGTTCCATGCGTACGGACCCCTTTCGCTGAGTAGTCCGCACGCGACACCCGCACCACCCACGTCCCCCGAGGGACGGGCCACCTCCATCCGGCCCACCCCTCGGGGGACGTCCCTGTCCCCACACCCGACCCCACCGACCGACCTCACCGACCGAGTGCGCCGACCGAGTGCGCAGCGCGAGGGTGCAGTTTCGGGGAAAGTGCTGGAATCTTGGCCGCGATTCGCGCAGTTTCCCCGAAACTGCACCCTCGACCGGCCCCTAACCCGGCGGCGGGTGGCGGGGACGTTAAGAAGGGCCCCTTCTACGTCGCAAAGCGATAAGAAGGGGCCCTTCCTTACCTCGGGGCGGGGGTGGGCGCCCGGTGGCGTTACGCGGCGGGGGTGAGGACCGCCAGGAGGGCGCCGGCGGCGACCAGGGCGCCGGGGCGGACCGTGACCTGGGCGACGATGCCGTCGGCCGGGGCGTGCACCGGGTGCTCCAGCTTCATCGCCTCCAGGGTCAGCAGCAGGTCGCCGGCGCCGACGCGCTGGCCCGGCGCGACCAGCACCCGGCCGACCGCGCCGGGCAGCGGGGCGGTCAGCGCCCCCTCCTCCAGCTCCTGAACCGGCAGCGGGAAGCGCGGCAGCTGGCGCAGTGCCAGCGAGCCTTCGGCGCTGTCGACGTACGACATGGCGCCGACGCGGTGCACCTGCAGCGCCAGCCGGATCCCGGCCACGTCGAGCACCACGTCGTCGACGGTGGCGGAGACGACCGCGACGGGCGGGTGGTCGTCGAGCACGCCGACCTGTCCCAGCCCGGCCAGGTCGAGCTCCTCGGGGTCGACCGCGCGTACCCACCACTGGGCCAGCGCCCCGGTGCCGTCGAGGCGGTAGCCGACCTCGACCGGGCCGGCGGGGCCGTCGTAGACGACGGTCTGGGCGACGGTGGGGACGTTGCGCCAGCCGGACGGGATGCCGCGCTGGACGGGGGCCTGGGCGCGGCGTTGCGCCGCCGCGGCGAGGGCGGCGGCCAGGCAGCTCAGGCGGACGGCCTCGACCGAGGACAGCAGCGGCGCGAACACCTCGGGCTGGCGGTCGAGCAGGCCGGTGTCGATCTGGCCGGTGAGGAAGGCCGGGTGGCGCAGCACGCGTACCAGCAGGTCGCGGTTGGTCACCAGGCCGTGGATCCGGGTCCGGGCCAGGGCTCCGGCGAGCATGCGGGCGGCCTCGTACCGGGTCGGCGCCCAGGCGACGATCTTGGCGAGCATCGAGTCGTAGTGCACGCCGACGACGGAGCCGGCCTCGATGCCGGAGTCGACCCGGATGCCGGGCTGGAGCATGGGCCGGAACCGCCCCGACACCTCGGGCACCTCGAACAGGTGCACCTGGCCGGTGGCGGGCAGCCAGTTGCTGGCCGGGTCCTCGGCGCACAGCCGCACCTCGATGGCGTGCCCGCGCATCGGCGGGGCGCTCGGGAACGGCAGCTGGCCGCCCTCGGCCAGGAACAGCTGGAGGCGGACCAGGTCGAGGCCGGTGACCAGCTCGGTGACCGGGTGCTCGACCTGGAGCCGGGTGTTCATCTCCAGGAAGTAGAACTCGCCGTCAGGGCTGAGCAGGAACTCGACCGTGCCGATGCCGACGTACCCGATGGCCTCGGCGACCGCGACGGCGGCCGCGCACAGGTTCTCGCGCAGCTCGGGCGAGACGGCCGGGGACGGCGCCTCCTCGATGATCTTCTGGTGCCGCCGCTGGATGGAGCACTCGCGCTCGCCCAGGGTGATGGTGTTGCCGTGCTCGTCGGCGGCGATCTGCACCTCGATGTGCCGGGCCTGCTCGACGTAGCGCTCGCAGAAGACGGTGGAGTCGCCGAAGGCGCCGAACGCCTCGCGGCGGGCGGAGGAGACCGCCTCGCCGAGCGAGTCGGCGTCGCGGACGATGCGCATGCCGCGCCCACCGCCGCCGATGGCGGCCTTGACCAGCACCGGGAACTCGTCCACGGCGGTCGGGTCGGTCCAGCTCGGCAGGGTCGGCACCTCGGCCTCGGCCAGCAGCAGCTTGGCGTCGATCTTCGAGGCCATCACCGAGATGATCTTCGAGGGCGGGCCGACCCAGGTCAGCCCGGCGTCGGTGACCATCGCCGCGAAGTCCGCGTTCTCGGCCAGGAAGCCGTAGCCGGGGTGCACAGCGTCGGCGCCGGTCTTGCGGGCCGCCGCGATGATCAGGTCCCCGCGCAGGTAGGTGGCGCTCGGCGCCGAACCCGGCAGCTGCACCGCGTAGTCGGCCTCGGCCACGTACGGGGCGTCGGCGTCGGCGGAGGAGTGGACCGCCACCGTCTCGATGCCGACGGCCCGGCAGGTCGCGAAGATGCGGCGGGCCACCTCGCCCCGGTTGGCCACCAGCAGTCGACGGATCATGGGGTCACCTCTCGGTCGGCGGGGGCGGACCGGGCGGCCACCGACAGGCAGATGCCGAGCACGGTCCGGGTGTCGCGGGGGTCGATCACTCCGTCGTACGGGTCGGCCGACAGGTCGCCCACCGGCCAGGTGAACCGGAAGCCCGGCCCGGCCACCGTCCACGCGCCCGGCTCCGCGCCGAGCACCACGGTGATCCGCTCGGCCCGGCCCAGCTCGCGCAGCAGCAGCGCCGAGTGGTCGTCCGGCCCCGGCACGGGCGGGTTGGCCAGGACCAGCACCGGCATCCGGGCGGCGGCGGCCAGCCGGGCGAGCTCGGCACCCTTGGCCGCCGACGCGGTGTCGATCACGGCGTCGGTCCCGGCCAGCACCGCGACCCGGTGCCCGTGCACCGCGCCGAACCCGGCCAGCAGGCCCAGGCCCTGCTGCGGGCGGAACTCGTCGAAGTCGGAGCCGTCGAGCACCCGCGCCAGCACCTCGCGCGCGTCGGCGGGGCGGCCCGGGTCGGCGCTGGCCACGGCGAGCAGCTCGTCGGCCTCGTACCGCGGCGCCATGCCCTCGTCCGGCGCGGCCACCGGCCGGGACGTCACCAGCCGCCGCACGCTCTGCCGCAGCAGCCGCAGCGCGTCGCGGTCGTCCTCGGCGACGAGGTCGACCCGCACCGCCTCGGCCCGGCCGCGTACCACGATCGCGTGGTCGGACAGGTCGGGCAGCGGGGCCAGCCAGGCGTCCAGCGGCCCGAACACGGCGCACAGCACCGGCGTGGCCAGGCGGCTCAGCTGGGCCAGGCCGGGGTCGGGCGCGGCCGGGCGGCCCGCGTCCGGGGTCGCCTCCAGCAGCAGCACCAGCGGCAGCGACTGCCGGCCGGCCAGTTCGACGGCGCGGGCCAGTTTGCGCCGGCCGGTCTGGGCGGGGCCGCCGTCGCGTACCGTCGGATCGCTGGCGACCAGCATGCACTCGACGCCGTCGATGACGCCGACGGCCGTCACCAGCCCCGCGCCCGCGGGCTCGCCGCTGGCCCGGCCCGCCGTCGCGGCCAGCTCCAGCAGGGCGGTGTCGCTGTCCACCAGCAGTTCGATGCGTTCACGCGGCAGCAGCTTGCCGCGCGCGTGGTGGCGGGTGACCTCTTTCTCCCCGCCGCCGTCGCGGGCCTGTCCGTGCGCCTGCTCCAGCACCCGCAGCGCGGCCTGGGCGGTGCTCCGGTTGTCGAGGAAGGCGGGCGCGCGGGGGTCCAGCGCGGTGTCGAGCGTCGCCATGGTGAACCTGCTCTCCGGCTTGGTGACACCAGAGCCAACGAGCGGTCCGACACTGCCGACACGGAGGCGCGCAGAGTGCAGTTTCCGGGAGAGTGCAGGAATCAAGGCCCCGATTGCCGCAGTTTCCCCGAAACCGCCGCAATCGCGACCGGGGTTAACGCCCGAAGAGGTTGTCCAGGAAGCCACTCAGGCCGGTGCGGCGTTCGGGCTGCTGGGGGATGTGGACAGTGGGCTGGTCGGGGGCGGTCCCCTTGGCGTCGCGGGCTGGGGCCGACCGGTCGCCGGCATCCAGGTCGACGGCGGCGAGCAGCTCCTCAAGGGCGCGGGCGGTGGGGCGCTCGGCGGGGTCGTTGGCCATGCCCCGGCGCAGCACCTCGCACAGGGCGGGCGGCACGTCGGGCAGGTCGGGCACCGGCAGCGCGAACATCTCGATCAGGGTGAGCAGGCCGGGCGGGCTGTCCGGCTCCCAGCGCGGCGGGGTGCCGCGCAGCAGCGCGTACAGGGTTGCGCAGAGGGCGTAGACGTCGCCGGCCGCGGCGGGCTCGGCGCGGCGGAACGCCTCCGGCGGGGCGTACGCGGGAGTCATCACGTCGAGGGTGATGTCGGGGTCGCGCAGCTCGGCCAGGATGGCCAGGCCGAAGTCGGCCAGCGCGGGCTCACCGAAGTCGCTGATCAGAATGTTGGCTGGCTTGACGTCGCGGTGGACCACGCCGCGCTCGTGCGCGTCGGCCAGCGCGTCGGCGATCTTCACGCCGACGTCGCGCACCTCGTGCGGGCGCAGCGGCATCCGGTCCTGGTACGACCCCGAGTACAGCTCCATGATCAGGTACGGGTGGTTGTCCTCGGTGACCCCGGCGTCGAACAGGTCGGCCACGTGCGGATGGCCGGACATCTTGCCGGCCGCCCGCGCCTCGCGCAGGAACCGCGCCCGGTCCCGGTCGGAGTCGATGGTCCGGTTCTCGATCTTGACCGCCACCTCGCGGCCCACCGATCCCTGCACCGCACGGAAGATCGTCGCGTAGCCGCCGACGGCGAGCAGCGACAGATCGGTGAGTCCGGGAATCTTGGGCCCGGCTGCCGGGGTGTCAGTCACGCGCTAGACGGTAGCGCTTCGCCCTTCGCTCACGGCACCCCATGTCGCCAACGCAACGCTGCGTTCGCTCGCCTGCTGCGTCCCCTCGGCCAACGTACGCGCCTGAGCGGCCGCTTCGACGGCTTCGGCGTCGCGGCCCGCAGCGGCCAGCACCTTCGCGTACGCCACCGCCGAGCGCACCCGGCTGCGCACATCGACGGCCGGCAGTGACTGGGCCAGCTCGGCCGCGCTCAGCGCCGCCGCCACCTGCCCGTCGGCCAGCAGCGCCTCGCTGTAGAGGGCGATGCCCTGGCGGCGGGAGTAGAGCATGGACGGTCCGTGCGGCGCCGCCGCGATCGGGGCGAGCAGCCGCAGCGCCATCGGCGCGTCCCCGGCGGCCAGCCGGGCGGCGGCCAGCAGCGCGCGCGGGCCGACCCGGGCCGGATCGAGCACGCCGTACGGCGAGACCATGGTGAGCACCGAGCGGGCGTCGGTCTCGGCGGCCGCGCAGTCGCCCCGGTCCAGCGCCACGAAGCCGCGCACCGTCCCGGCCATGCCGACCAGCAGCGGGTGCCCGACCTTCTCCCCCTCCTCCAGCGCCTCGGCGAGCAGGTCCTCGGCGTGGCCGTACTCGCCCAGGCCGCGCGCCACGACCCCGCGCGCGACCAGCGCGAACCCGCGCCCCCAGACGTCCTTGGCGGCGGCGAAGTCGCGGTAGGCGCGCCGCGCCTCCCGGTCGGCCTCGCCCAGTTCGCCCAGCTCGGCGGCGGCGAACGCGGCCACGGCGCGCAGCGTGCCGACCGCCCATGCCTCGCCGACCCGCTCGCCGAACGGCAGGAACACGTGCGCCAGCCGCTGCGCCTCGGTCAGCCGCCCCGCGAGCAGCCGCGCGAACGCGGTGGTGCCGCGCAGCCAGGCCCGGCCCACCGGGTCGCGGGTCTCGGCGAACAGCCGCGCCGCGCGGGCCAGGGCCGCGTCGGCCCCGGCGAAGTCGCCCCGGGTGGTGGTCACCCAGGCCAGGTTCTGCAGCGACCAGGCCTGCGACTTGCGGTCGCCCGCGCTGACCGCGATCTGGTACGCCCCCGCGAACCGGCTGGACGCGTCGCCCAGCCGCCCGCTGAGGAAGTCGGCCATGCCCATCCGCCGCATCGCCTCGGCCCGCTCACCGGGCAGGTCGGCGTCGGTGGCCGCCTTCAACGCCTCCGACCACGACCGGTACGCGTGGTCGGGGTCGCCCTGCGCCACCTGCCCCCGGCCGGCCAGCAGCAGCGCACCGGCCCGCACCCGGGGGTCGTCGGCGGCGTCGGCGATCAGCTTCTCGGCGTCGTGCAGCGCCTCGGCGATCCGGCCGTACTGCAGCAGCGAGCGGGCGTGCACCAGCCGGTCGGGCAGCGGCAGCGCACCGGGGGCCAGGCGCGCGGCGCGGGCGCCGTACGCCACCGCCTCGGCGGGCTCGCCCGCCTGCCCGGCCCGGCGCGCGGCCCGGCCCAGCGCCGCCACGCCCAGCGGCGCGACCTGCCGGGCGGGCACGTCAGGGCGCAGCCGGACCGCGTCGGCGAGCCGGGTGGCCCGCTCGGCGTGGTCGGCCACGAACGAGTCGCGCATGTCGTCGGTGACCCCGGCCAGCGCGGGCACGGTCCGTCCGGACGAGACGGTGACCTGGGTCTGGCCGGGGGCGGCCCAGCGGGCCAGGAACGCGTGCCGGTCGGCCAGGTCGGCCTTGCCCACCCCGGCGTACGCGGCCTCGCGCAGCAGCGGCGTGGCGAAGGCGAACCCGCCCCGCACCCGGCGCAGCATCCGGCGCTGCAGCAGCTCGTCGACGGCCCGCTCCAGCTCGACCGCGACCACGGCGGCCGGGCGGCCGTCGCGGCTGGACCGGCGCTCGCGCAGCGCCTCCAGCGCCCCGGCGGGCACCGAGTCGCCGACCACGGCGGCGTCGCGCAGCACCGCGCGCGCCTCGACAGGCAGCGCGTCGATGCGGGCGGCGAGCACCGCGGCCAGGTCCCGGGAGAGCAGGGTCGCGTCGAGCGAGCCGGGGGTGAGCCGCCAGCCGGGCGAGTTCGGGGCGGCGGGCAGGCCGCGCTGCGCCCCGGCCTTGGTCAGCGCCCCGCGCTCCATCAGCAGGGTGACCAGCTCGGCCAGGTAGAACGGGTTGCCCTGGGCGGTGGTCAGCAGCCGGTCCTCGTCGGCCTGCGGCAGCCGCCCGCCCTTGAGGTACGCGGTGAGCAGCCGGGCCGCGTCCGCCCCGCGCAGCGGCGGCAGCGCCGTCGCCTCGGCGTCGGCGACCCGGGTCAGCTGCCCGGCCCGGCGCACCAGCTCCGGCCGGCCCAGCAGGATCACCAGCGCGGGCCCGGTCAGCTCCTCCAGCGCGAAACCGAGCGCGTCCAGGGTCTCCGGGGTGCCGTCGTGCAGGTCGTCCACGATCACGACCAGCGGCGACTCGGTGGCCAGCGCGTCGAGCAGCCGGGCCACGGCCACCGCCAGCACCGCGGTCTCCCGGCCGGGCTGCTCGGGGTCGTCGCCGGACACGCCGTGCCACTGGGCCAGCTCGTTCGGGTCGGCGTAGCCGAGCAGCGCCAGCAGCGCGTCGACGTCCACGTTGACCGGACGGCCGGGCTCGCTGCGCTGGGTGAGCCGGGTGGTGAGGCGGCGCAGCCGCTCCTCGGCGACCTGCCGGGTGACGGCGGTGTTCGGGTCGGCGGGCAGGCCGACGGCCAGCCGGACCAGGTCGGCCAGCGGCGCGAGGCGGCGGCGCTCGCCGTACGCGGCGCAGCGGACCGACAGCACCCGCGCCTGGGTACGGCTGGCGAAGCGGCCCGCGCTCACCTCGTACCCGTTGGCGAAGCGCTCGACCTCGCTGGCGAACCTGCTCTTGCCGATGCCCGCCTCGGCGGTGAAGACCAGCACGCGGGGCTCGTCGCGGTCGACGACCTCGGCCAGGCGCCCGGCGACCCGGCCGAGTTCGGCCTCGCGGCCGACGAACGGCCCCTCCTCGCCCAGCCCGGCCCGCGTGCCCCGGGCGTCGTGCAGCCCCAGCAGCTCGTACGTCTCGACCGGCTCGCGCTTGCCCTTCAGCCGCAGCGGCCGCAGCGTGCGCCAGCCCGCCACGGACTGGGTCGCCGCGACGGTGCGCGCCCCCGCGTAGACCGCCCCGACGGCGGCCGCGTCGGCCAGCCGGGCGGCGGTGTTCACGGTGTCGCCGATGACCGTGTACTCCAGCCCGGCCTGCACCCCCGCGACCACCGGTCCGGTGTTGACGCCCAGGCGCAGCCCGGTCGGGGCGCTGCCGCCGCGCTCGTCGTCGAGCACCCGGCGCACCGCCCGCTGCATCGACAGCGCGGCCCGCACCGCCCGCTCGGCGTCGTCCTCATGCGCCACGGGCGCGCCGAAGACGGCCATGATGCCGTCACCGGTCAGCTTGTCCACATGCCCGCCGAACGTCTTGACCGCCCCGGCCAGCGCCGACAGCACCCGGTCGGTGACCGCGCCGACCCGCTCCGGGTCCAGCTCCTCCGACCACGAGGTGAAGTCGGACAGGTCGCCGAAGAGCACGGTGACGACGCGCCGCTCGGTGGCGGGCAGGGTCGCCGCCGCGGGCAGGGCCGCGCCGCAGTGGTGGCAGAAGCGGGCGGCCGGCACCGGCACGGTCCCGCAGACGGGGCAGGTCATGGCGTCTTCACAGCTCGCTCAACGTCTCAAGGTAGGCAAGTTGTGCCCGGACGGTCCACTCGGCGGCGAAGCGGATGGCGGGGTCGACGTCGGCGTACACGATCTCGCAGACCTCGGTCGGGGTGCGGGCTCCCCGCGCGATCGCGGCCCGCACCTGGTCGAGCCGCTCCAGCCGGTGGGCGCGCAGCCACGCCGCGGCGGCACCGCAGTCGGGCAGCACCGGGCCGTGTCCCGGCAGACCCGGCACCGGGTACGCCGCGAGCAGGTCCAGACTGGCCAGATAGGCCGCGACGTCGCCGTCGGGCCACGCGACCACGCTGCTGCCCCGGCCGAGGATGGTGTCGCCGGTGAACACGACGCGCTGCCCGTCCCGCGCGGCGACGAAGCAGACCGAGTCGGCGGTGTGGCCGGGGGTCTTCAGCTCCGTCACCCAGCCGGGGACCTCGCCGACGGCCGCACCGGTCAGCGCGGCCAGCGGGGCGACGCCGTCGAGGTGGTCGGGGTGGCCGTGGGTGACCAGGATGCGGCGCACCGGGCCGGCATCCATGATCGCTTTGAGGTGGGCGGGCTCGTCCGGGCCGGGGTCGATGACCGTCCCGTCGTCGAGCAGCCACGTGTTGGTGCCGTCGAGGGTCATCGGCCCTGCATTGGGCGCCCTGACCAGGGTGACCCACCCCGGTAGCGCCACCGGTCCCACCTGCTGCGTCATGCCAGCGATGCTACTGAGCTTTCCGCGTACGCCCACCCCTCGGCGCTGTAGCTGACACAAGATCGCCGTTCGGGCGGCGATTCCGGCCCATCGGCGCGGCGCTCCACCCGAACGGCGACCTGGGCACTCAGGCGACCTGCCCGGTCAGTCGGCGATCTCGGCGATCAGCTCCACCTCGACCGGGGCGTTGAGCGGCAGCTCGCCCACGCCCACCGCCGACCGGGCGTGCCGGCCGGCCTCGCCGAACACCTCGCCGAACAGCTCGGACGCGCCGTTGACGACCCCCGGCTGGCCCGAGAACCCGGGCGCCGAGGCCACGAAGCCGACGACCTTGACGATCTTGACGACCTTGTCCAGGCCGACCAGCCACTCCAGCGCGGCCAGCCCGTTCAGCGCGCAGCGGGCCGCGAGCTCCTTGGCGTGCTCCGGGGTGACCTCGGCACCGACCTTGCCGGTCGCCAGCAGCTTGCCCTCGGCCATCGGGAGCTGGCCCGAGACGTACACGTGATTGCCGGTGCGCACCGCGGGCACGTAGGCCGCCACCGGCGGCACCACCTCAGGCACCTTCAGCCCCAGTTCGGCGAGCTTCGAGTACGGGTCAGACATCTTTGTCTCTCCTTGTTCGCTCTGTTCACTCCGCGGCCGCCGGCCGCGGCACGGCTCAGTCGGCCTTCGGCCGCTTCAGGTAGGCGACGAGCTGCTCCGAGTTGGGGCCGGGCACGACCTGCACCAGCTCCCAGCCGTCGGCGCCCCAGTTGTCCAGGATCTGCTTGGTCGCGTGGACCAGCAGCGGGACGGTCACGTACTCCCACTTCGTCATTGCCACAACCTAACGCCCGCCCAGCCGCCGCCCGCACACCCGACCCCGCGCCGCGTCCCTTCCGCGCCGCGGTTGTGGCCCGGGGGCGCTGGGAGCGGGGTCGGGGGCGCTGCGGGAATGTGCGGGATGCCGCTAAGCTGAGCCGCTGCGGGGCCGGTGTGTCGCGCCGCGCAGTGACGACCAGGGGGAGATCACATGTCGCAGCCGAACGACCAGCAGCCGCCTGTCGAGCCGGGCAGCTCGTACCCGCCCGCGGTCGACCCGTTCGCTGCCGGTCCGGTCGACTCCCCCACCGCCGCGCAGCCCGTGGTCCCGATGCCCCCGGCCGCCGCGCCGGTCGAGCCCACCGCCACGCTGCCGGTCGAGCCCGCGCCGGTCGCCGCGGCCCCCGAACCGACCCCGGTGCAGCCCACCCCGGTGCAGGCGGCTCCGGTGCCGCCGGCCGCGGCGCTGCCCGAGCCCACCGGGCCCGCTGTTCCGCTGCCGCCCGTGGTGACGCCGCCCGCGGCCCCGGCCGTGCCCGCGCCGCCGGTGGCGACGCCGACCGCGCCGACCGCGCCGGTGCCCCCGGTGGTCGCCCCGCAGCCGCCGTACACCGCGCCCACCGCCGCGTACCCGGTCTCCGGCCAGCCCACGAGCCAGCCGCCGTACACCGCGCCCACCGCGGCGTACCCCGTCTCCGGCCAGCCCGTGTCGGCCCAGCCGGGCTACCCGGCGACCCCGCAGCCGACCTACCCGGCCACCGCACAGCCGACCTACCCGACGGCCGCCTACCCGGTCACGGCCCAGCCCGTGTCGGGCCAGCCCGGCTACCCGGCGACCGGCCAGCCCTACCCGGGCACCCCCGGCTACCCGCCCATGCAGTTCCCCGGCGCCCCGGCGACCCCGCCGAAGAAGGGCCGCCTCGGCCTGGTGCTCGGGATCATCGCGGGCGTGCTGGTGCTGCTGTGCGGCGCCGGCGGCATCACCGCCTACTTCGTGCTGCGCAACACCGAGGGCATCGGCGCGCCGACGGCCAAGGAGGCGACCCAGAGCTTCCTCACCGCCGTGTACAAGAACGGCGACGCGACCGCGGCCGAGAAGCTGGTCTGCGAGGGCGCCCGCGACGGCAAGGAGATCGCGGCCAAGGTCGACCAGATCAAGGCCGACAAGGCGAAGCTGAAGAACCCCTCCTTCACCTGGGAGACCCCCAAGCTCACCGGTGAGGCGACGAGCGAGGCGACCGCCACGGTGACCATCAAGCTGGTCACGAGCGACGAGAAGATGTCGGAGCAGGACCTGACATTGACCCTCGTCAAGCACGAGGGTTGGTTCGTCTGCGAGGTGAAGTAGCCACCTGGCACCATCAACATGTGGTGCTGAACGACTCCCCCGACGGGCCGGCCGCTCGCAGTGCGCACGACACTGCCTGGCCGGCCCGTCTGCATGTGGTCACGGGCAAGGGCGGCACGGGCAAGACGACCGTGGCCGCCGCGTTGGCGTTCGCGCTGGCCGCGGGCGGGCATCGCACGCTGCTGGTGGAGGTCGAGGGGCGGCAGGGCCTGGCCCAGCTGTTCGAGCTCGAGCCGCTGCCGTACGCCGAGCGGCGGCTGCCCGACGCCGGTCCCGACGTGCGGCTGCTCGCCGTCGACCCGGAGGAGGCGCTGCTGGAGTACCTCGACCTCTTCTACCGGATGGGCCGGGCCGGGCGCGCGCTGCGCAAGCTCGGCGCGATCGACTTCGCCACCACCATCGCCCCCGGCCTGCGCGACGTGCTGCTGACCGGCAAGGTCAAGGAGGCGACGACCCGCACCGACGACGCCGGGCGCCGGGTGTACCGCGCGGTCGTGCTCGACGCCCCGCCCACCGGCCGCATCGGCCGCTTCCTGAACGTCACCGCCGAGGCAGCGCGCCTGGCCAAGCTGGGCCCGATCAAGACGCAGAGCGAGAGCGTGGCCGCGCTGCTGCGCTCGCCGATGACCTCGGTACACCTGGTCACCCTGCTGGAGGAGATGCCGGTGCAGGAGACGACCGACGCCATCGCGGAGCTGTCCGGGCTGAACATCCCCATCGGCAAGATCATTGTCAACAGCACCCGCCCGCCGCTGCTGGCCGACGCGAAGCTGACCCAGGCCGAGCTCAAGCGCGGACTGGTCGCCGCCGGACTGCCCGTCGACCGGCGTACGGTGACGACCCTGCTCGCCGAGGCGCGCGACCACCAGGCCCGGCACGCCCTGGAGCAGCAGCTGCGCGGCGAGCTCGCGGAGCTGCGCCGGCCGATGCTGGAGCTGCCGCTGCTGCCCGACGGCATCGACCTGGCCGGAGTGCGGCACCTCGCCGGGCTGCTGCGCGCCGCGGCTTAGGCTGAGCACATGCTCGACGTGGACGCGGTGCTCGGCGACCCCAGGGTGCGCATCGTGGTGTGTTGCGGATCGGGCGGGGTCGGCAAGACCACGACGGCCGCCGCGCTGGCGCTGCGCGCCGCCGAGAAGCACGGGCGCCGCACCGTGGTGCTGACCATCGACCCGGCCCGGCGCCTGGCCCAGTCGCTCGGCCTCACCGAGCTGGACAACACCCCGCGCGTGGTCGACGGCGTCGACGGGCCGGGCGAGCTGCACGCCATGATGCTCGACATGAAGCGCACCTTCGACGAGGTGGTGCTCACCCATACCGCGCCCGAGCGTGCCCGCGAGATCTTCGCCAACCCCTTCTACCAGGCGATGAGCTCCACGTTCTCCGGGACGCAGGAGTACATGGCGATGGAGAAGCTGGGCCAGCTGCGCGCGGGCGACCGGTGGGACCTGATCGTGGTCGACACCCCGCCGTCCCGCTCGGCGCTGGACTTCCTGGACGCGCCCGCCCGGCTGAGCCGGTTCCTCGACGGCAAGATGCTGCGGCTGCTGATGGTGCCCGCGCGGGCCGGCGGCAAGAGCATGTTCAACCTGGTCACCGCATCGTTCGGGGTGTTCTCCAAGGCGGTGCAGAAGATCCTCGGGGCGCAGCTGCTGACCGACCTGTCGGGCTTCGTCTCGGCGCTGGACTCGACCTTCGGCGGCTTCCGCGAGCGCGCTGAGCAGACGTACCGGGTGCTCCAGGACCCGCAGACGGCGTTCCTGGTGGTGGCCGCGCCTGAGCCCGACGCGGTGCGCGAGGCGAGCTACTTCGCCCGCCGCCTCGGCGCCGAGCGGATGCCGCTGGTCGGCCTGGTCCTGAACCGCGTGCACCGCTCGGAGCTGCCGGAGCTGTCGGCCAAGCAGAGCACCGAGGCCGCCGCCGAGCTGGCCGAGGAGCACGCGATGACCGCGCAGGCGCTGGAGGTGCACGCGCTGCTGATGCGGCAGGTGGCACGGGAGAGCACGGTTTCGACCGATTTTACCGACGAGTTCCCCGACGTCCCGGTCGCCCACGTACCGGCGCAGCCCACCGACGTGCACGACCTCACCGGCCTGCGCGCCGTCGGCGACGCCCTGGCCGCCTCCTAGCCGCCGCACGTGGGAGCCGCCGGTGACCAGTGGTCGCCGGCGGCTCCGTGCGTGGTGAGGTGTCGCCTCAGACGCGGACCAGCTCGCGGCGGTCCTGCTCCTGCATGGCGACCTCGAAGGCTCGTTTCCAGCTGGCCACGTGCGGGTGGCGGCGCAGCAGCGCGCGGCGCTCCCGCTCGGTCATGCCACCCCAGACCCCGAACTCGATGCGGTTGTCGAGTGCGTCCGCCAGGCACTCGTACCGCACCGGACAACCCCGGCAGACGCGCTTGGCGACGTTCTGCTCGGCTCCTTGTACGAACAGCGCATCCGGATCTCCGTTCCGGCACGCCGCGAGACTGGGCCAATCGTTGACCATGCCCATGTGTCCACGTCCCCCCTGACGTTCCCTACCGCTCGCGACCTGCCTTCTTCCGCAGCACAGACTGCTGCCGCGGAAGCGGGCACATCCCCCCGATGGTTCCCCCGAACCGACGCGAACGGCGTGCGTTACTCGCCCGCCCATCATGCTCCGTAGTCGGACGATTACGCAACGTTGTCAGCCAAAATGCCTGAAAAAGGTCTTAAACGGCGCATCTCATGTACGTGACCTGGGGTTGTGCGCGCCAAGGCGCGACACTCCGCGTACCGGTGGGCGGGGGCCCGGCCGGACACGGAGCGTCGCATCGCGAGTAACACATGAGCTGTCGGTGACATCCGGGGAGACATCACACGGCTGGCAACGCAACCACACGCCAGGGGTCGTGCGTCTTGGACAACGACGCATTCGCGCTCCGGTTGCGGCCCCGCGTGCGGCCGCCACGACGCGGTATGCGAGAACGAAAGCAGCTCACGTAACCTGAGGCGGTGACCCCCATGCGTAAGAGCGACCACAACCTTCTGGTGAACGCCGCATCCTTACTGATTTGCGGCCTCCTTGCCGGAGTGGTGGTCGCCGCGGCGGCCTTCCCCGCGGTGGCACTGTCCGGTCTGGCCGCGAAGGCCGGTGGCGAGGCGTTCGGCCAGCTGCCGGACGAGCTGACCGTCAAGACTTCGCCGCAGATCAGCTACCTGTACGCGTCTGACAACAAGACGCTGATCGCCACCATGTACGATGAGAACCGGCGCGACCTCCCCCTCGCAGAGATCCCGGACATCATGCAGAAGGCGATCATCGCGGCCGAGGACCAGAAGTTCTACGAGCACAACGGCGTCGACGTCATGGGCATCGCCCGCGCCTTCATCAACAACAACGCCTCCGGCGAGGTCCAGCAGGGCGCCTCGACGCTGACGATGCAGTTCGTCCGGCTGTCGATCTCGTACTCGGCGAACACCGCCCAGGAGGTCGTGGACGCCACCGAGGACACCACCAAGCGCAAGGTGCGCGAGATGCGCTACGCGATGGCCATCGAGCAGAAGATGGGCAAGGAGAAGATCCTCGAGGGGTATCTGAACACCGCCTACTTCGGCAACCGGGCCTACGGCGTCTTCGCCGCCGCGTCGGTCTACTTCGGCAAGGCGCCCAAGGACCTGACCGCCTCCGAGGCGGCCTTCCTGGCCGCGCTGGTGAAGTTCCCCGGCGACTTCAACGTCGAGACCGGCAAGGGCAAGGACGAGGCCATCGGGCGGCGCGACTACGTGCTGGACGAGATGGTGCAGACCGGCGCGCTCACGGCCGAGCAGGCCGCCAAGGCCAAGGCCGAGGAGCTCAAGGTCACCGGGAAGGTCACCCCGAACGGCTGCGTGCAGGCCATCGACAACTCCTGGGGCTTCTTCTGCGACTTCTTCCAGCGCTGGTGGAACGAGCAGGAGCAGTTCGGTGCCACCACGTACGACCGGGAGCGGGCGCTGAAGTCGGGCGGCTTCCGGATCCAGACGTCGATGGACGTGCAGACCCAGAAGGCGATGCGCCAGGCCATCACCCGCGCGCTGAGCAAGAACAACGAGCGCACCGGCAAGGCCTGGAAGTACAAGTCCGACGCGGTGCTGCTCGCCGCCGTCGAGCCCGGCACCGGCCGGGTGCGCGGCCTGGCCACCAACCGCAACTTCAAGATCGACAGCAAGACGAAGCCGCAGAACGGCCCCGCCTCGAACCCTGAGCTGGCCAGGAAGGGCTACAAGGGGTCGTACCCGAACACCACCAACCCGCTGATGTCAGGCGGCCCGGACATCGCGGGCTACCAGGCCGGCTCGGTGATGAAGATCTTCACGCTGGTCGCGGCCCTGGAGGCGGGCTTCCCGCTGGCCACGCCGATCCAGACCACGGCACCCTACGTGTCGCACATGAAGATCGACGGCGACCCGAACTGCGGCGGCTACTGGTGCCCGAACAACTCGGGCAACAAGGACTGGGGCCAGCAGAACATGTGGACCGGCTTCGGCCACTCGGTCAACACGTACTTCGTGCCGCTGTTCGAGATGGTGGGCGGCGCGAAGGTCATCGACGTGGCCAAGCGGCTCGGTCTGACCTTCTACGACAACCCCAAGCAGAAGGTCGACGACTTCTACCACTCGCAGCACCCGGACGACTGGGGCCCGTTCACCCTGGGCGCCTCCGACCAGACCCCGCTGCAGATCGCCAACGCCTTCGCCACGCTGGCCGCCGACGGCAAGTACTGCGCGCCGGTCCCGGTGGAGTCGATCACCAACAGCAACGGCGAGAAGCTGGAGATCGGTTCGCAGACCAACTGCAAGCCCGGCGTCTCCACCGACGTGGCCCGCGCCGCGATCGACGCGGCCCGCTGCCCCGTCGGCGACTCCTCGCTGTACGGCCGCTGCGACGGCGCCACCACGGCCGCCAACTCCAAGGGCATCATCGGCAAGCCGATCGCGGGCAAGA
This sequence comes from Catellatospora sp. KI3, assembly GCF_029948125.1. Taxonomy (GTDB): domain Bacteria; phylum Actinomycetota; class Actinomycetes; order Mycobacteriales; family Micromonosporaceae; genus Catellatospora. The sequence continues at coordinate 6,238 of NZ_JASAMB010000023.1, read as the reverse complement.
CCGGCACCACCGACAACTCCAAGTCGGTGACGCTGACCATCACCACCAGGCAGCTGGCCATGTCGGGCTTCTTCACCGACCCGGACTGGGCGCAGGTCAACACGCACAAGATGTCGCACGACATCATCAACCCGGCCGTGCAGTGGGCCATGCGGGACGCGATGAAGGGCAAGGAGAGCGTCAACTTCCGCAAGCCCAGCAGCAACAAGCTGGTGACCGGCAACCTGATCAGCATCCCGTCGGTGACCTGCAAGCCGATCCCCGAGGCCAAGTCGATCCTGCGGGGCGCCGGCTTCGACGTCAGCGTCGCCACCAAGGAGATCGCCTCGCCGTGCCCCAAGGGCACCGCGGCGGGCACCGGTCCGACGGGCAAGACCGTCAAGGGCGCCATCGTGATCATCAACGTCAGCGACGGCAAGGGCGTCGCGCCCAGCACGCCCCCGGGCCCCGGCAACGGCGGTCCGGGCGGCAACGGCGGCAACGGCGGGAACGGCCGACGCGGGCCGATCATCCCGCCCCCGGCCAACCTGGCCGACGTGCTGCGCAAGCTGCTCGAATAGCACCTGCAGAAACGATCAGGCCCCGGCCGCCGCACCCGCGGCGGCCGGGGCCTTCGTCATCGAGCACTCAGGCGGCGAGCTGGCGCCGTACCTCCGCCGAGACCTTGCCGCCCTCGGCCCGGCCCGCCACCGCGGCCTGGACCGCCTTCATGGCCGGGCCCATCGAGCCCATGCCGCTGAAGCCGCCGGTCGCCAGCGTCTGCGTGACCAGGTCCACCAGCTCCGCGTCGGAGAGCTGCTCGGGCAGGTAGCGCGCCAGCACCTCCTCCTCGGCCCGCTCCTTGGCGGCCTGCTCGGCGCGGCCCGCGTCGGCGAACGCCACCTCGGCCTCGCGCCGCTTCTTCGCCTCCTTGGCCAGCACGGCGAGCACCTCGTCGTCGCTCAGCTCCCGCTTGGCCTTGCCCGCGACCTCGGCCACGCCGACCGCGGCCAGCGCCATCCGCAGCGTGCCGGTCGTCACCTCGTCGCGGGCCTTCAGCGCGGCCCGCATGTCCTCGGTGAGCTGCTCCTTCAGGCCCATGACGACTCCCTGCCCGGCTCGCGGTCGGCGCCGGACGCGCGACACGCAGTGTGCTTCCTCATGGGCGATGAAACTACCCTTAGGGACATGGGTCCGCTCGGGAAAATCGCCGTGGGCGCGGTCGTGGTGGGCGCGGGCGCGCTCGCGTACGGCACGCTCATCGAACGCAACATGTTCACCCTCCGCCGGTACGACGTGCCGCTGCTCGCCCCGGAGGCCGAGCCGCTGCGCGTGCTGCACCTGTCGGACCTGCACCTCACCCCCGGCCAGAAACGGAAGCAGCGCTGGGTGAGCGAACTGGCCGGGCTCGACCCGGACCTGGTCGTGGTCACCGGCGACAACATGGCCCACCCCGACGCCGTCCCCGGCGTGCTCGCGGCGTACGAGCCGCTGCTGTCGCTGCCCGGCGCCTTCGTCTTCGGCTCGAACGACTACACCGGCCCGGTCTGGAAGAACCCCTTCACCTACTTCCATAAGGACCGGGAGTACCGGCACGGCGTCGAGCTGCCCACCGAGGAGCTGCGCGCCGCGTTCCTGGCCGCGGGCTGGACCGACCTCGACAACGCCCGCGCCACCGTCAAGGCGGGCGGCCGGATGATCGACCTCGCGGGCGTGGACGACCCCCACATCGGCCTCGACGCGTACCCGGCCGGGCCCGCCGACCCCGCCGCGGCGGTGCGGATCGCGCTCAGCCACGCCCCCGAGCCCCGGGTGCTGGACGCGTTCACCGCCGACGGCTTCGACCTGCTGCTGTCCGGGCACACGCACGGCGGGCAGGTGCGGGTGCCGGGGTTCGGGGCGCTGGTGACCAACTGCGGCCTGGAGCGCTCGCTGGCCCGCGGGCTGCACCGCTGGGACGGGGCCTGGCTGCACGTCTCGGCCGGGCTGGGTACGCATCCGACGGCGCCGGTGCGGTTCGCCTGCCGCCCGGAGGCGACCCTGCTGACGCTCATCCCACGCTGAGGGGGATACCGGTTTTGGCGGAGCGGGGTGGGTCGGCTACTATTTCGGAGCACCGCTTCGGGGTATAGCGCAGCTTGGTAGCGCGCTTCGTTCGGGACGAAGAGGCCGTCGGTTCAAATCCGGCTACCCCGACCAAAGTAAGTGCAGGTCAGGGCGGGTCTTCCCTCACGGGAGACCCGCCCTGATGCGTTTCAAGATCTGATCTGGGAGAAATCTGGGAGAAGATCTTGAGGATTACCCGGTCAGCGGGCGCTCTCCACCCCCCTTCAGCAACTGGTCCAGGACGGCCACGGGCGACCCCGGACTCATGGCGCGGCGGGCAGACAGCGACGCGTGCCACACCTCAGTCAGATCCTCCATGAGCCGTTCGCGCATAGCCTGTGTCACATGCGAGTACCGCGCTTGAACCGACCCGTCCAGGTGCCCCATCCGCTCATCCTTGAGCTGTGACGGCGTACCCAGGCCATCCATGAGGGTCTTGTGGGAGTGCCGAGAGCCGTGGGGGGTGAGGCGTTCGGCGACCGGCGCCCAGCACGCGTCTGCCTTCTGTGACGCGTTCCTCCCGCGCACCGGGATGCCCGGCCACGGGTCACCCAGGATCGGCACCGGCCGGAGGTCACTACCTGCCCGCGTCGGGTACCGGCCCGTCGCGGCCGGATGGAACAGCCAGGTAGCGAACCCGCTGCGCCGCCAGTGAGCGGCCACTCCCCCGGACGCCGCTCCCCGCACGTAGCCCAGATCAGCTATGGCTGCCTGCACTTTCTCCCGTGTGGCTTCCGGCACGGTGTCCGGCCGGTTGAGCACGTTGGAGACCGTGCCGGTGGAGACTCCGGCTCTGCGCGCCACGTCGACCAGCTTGGCGCCTGGCGCCTGCGCGGCCTGGTTGGCTGCCCGATGACCGGTGAACGCATACCGGCGTCCGTGGCACTCGCATGGCTTGGGGCTGGCCGCTGCCAGGTGGTCGGCCAGCAGCCGACCATGCCAGTCCGGCAGGTCGATGGTGCGCCGGGAGTCGTCCTTAGGCGGGCACCGGTGCAGCTCGCCGGTGTCCAGCTCGTAGAGCTGCCACTCCACGCGCAGACTGCGCGCCCGCACGTACTCAGCCTCTAGCCCGACCAGCTCGCCGAAGCGAACGCCGGTGTAGCCCATGGTCACCACGGCCACGAACTCATCGTCTCTGCCCGAGAGCAGCGCCGCACGTTCGGCGATCAGCAGAACGCCCAATGCGTCCGTCACGGCCTTCTCCGGGCCTCGGCGCCCACCGCGCCCAGCTCTCTTGCCTCGCCCGCGCCGCTTAGCAGCCGGGTTGAAGTCGCGAATTCCCTCATCCACCGCGTCGGACAGGATGAGGTGCAGCGTTGCGCGCCAGGTCTTAAGGCTCGATTCGGCATAGCCGAGCGCACGTTCCGCCTTCTCCCAAGCCGCGACGTCGGGCGGCTTGATGTCGGCAACCGCCAGATTCTCAAACGTCGGTAGTAGGTGCTCCTCAATATGGCGCCGATAGTTCTGCATGGTCGATGCGGCCAAGTCCTGGAGTGCGTACCACCGGCTGACGAACGCGCCGAACGTCTCACGGCCCACGGCCGGATCACGCCATGTGCCTTTCCGTACGCTTGCCTCTTGCTCCTCGGCGGCTCGTTCCGCCTCCCGCTTGGTGCGAAAGCGGATTACGGCGCCGGTCTGGTCTTTGACGGATTCGTATTTGCCCGGGTCAGTCTTATACCGGCCGCGCCAGTAGGTTCCGCGATTTTCCGCGAAAGCCAAGGTTTCACCTCCGAGATAGAAGCGCCGCACGGAATCCGTGCGGCGCTAATCGCTGACCTAGGCGGCTTGCTTTAGATCGGGGGCGACTCTCGCCCGCCGCGGCGTACGCGCCCTCAGCGCGATTGCTGCCCCGTGATCGGCTCTGACGCACTGGCGGGAAGCTCCGGCGCCGACCGGTCGATTGATGGCGGGCTGGACTGCCGGGCGCTCGTACAACCTGATGATCTCGGCCACGTGCTCTCGCGTGAACTTGTACGCGCCTCCGATCCATGCGTACGGCACGCGCCGTTGGCGGGCCTGCTCTTTGACCCACCATTCCGAGCAACCCAGCATCTTGGCGACTTGGGCAGGAAGGTAGAGCGCGAGATCGTCTCGTGCGGCTTGCCGATTTGCAGAGCGTGCGATTGCCATGTCGTCTCTCCCGATGTCCGTTGGTTTGCGGGGAGGGCTGAAACATCTCCGCATCTCCGCATCTCCGCAAACATGCCGCCGAGCTGGGCGAATGCTTGCGGAGATCTTGGGAGAGGGGGTCGGTCATCTCCGCAAACGGGCTCCATCTCCGCAAGCAGAATGCGGAGATGCGGAGATGCGGAGATCGCCGACTTTCCCATCTCCGCAGAGTGTTTCCCCAGGTAGCGGAAGGTTTCTGCGGAGATGCGGAGATGCGGAGATGTTTCAGCAGGTCTTAACCGCCGTGCTGCTCCACCCAGAACACGGCCCTGTCGCCCCGCTCGGACTTCCCGGCGCGTACGACATGGTCGCCGCGCCACCGCCCGGCCTGCCCGGTGAGTAGCCGCCCGAGTTGCAGCGGGTTGGGCAGGCGACCGGTCCCGGTGACGATGAACTGCCCGTCCCATGGGTCGTCTTCGACGCCGCCGAGCTGTGTGGGTTCGGCATCCTTGCGCAGGTCAGCGGCCGTCATAGGTCGACCACCGTGGCGCTCATGCCAGGTGGTGAGGAACGCGCGCCAGCGCGTTTCGTCCTCGTCTATCTCCCGCACGCTGCCCGCGTTGGTCAGGAACCCGTCGATGCCGTGATGGGCCAGGAACCCGCCTAGGTACTGCGCCCAGGGGGTGAACTGGCGCATGCTCACCCCGGCGACGCGCGGGGCGCCTTGGCGGGTCCAGTCCAGGACCAGGACCAGCAGGTGCCACAGGACCGTCAGTTGGTTACGGGGAACGGTGATCCACTGGTCGAGGTGCGGGATGCCGAACGCGGCCTGGTCCCTCTGCTCGGGCCGGGGCATGTTCGGGTCGAGGTGCACCCGGACGGTGCGGGAGGCCATGTCTCCGCCGACCTGGAGGTTGTTGCCGGTGGCCATCCACAGCCGGTCGTTGACGGTGGCCAGGGTCCGCGACGCGCCCAACTGCCGGTCCGACCACACGCCGGTGGTGACGAGCTGGGCGAGGATCGCCGAGTCGATGACGGTGCCCTCGGCGAGGTTGTCCCAGATCACCACCCCGACCTGTTCGGCCAGTACGGCGGTGATGGACTTGCGCAGCTCCTCGTCGGCGTAGGCCCACGGGATGATGCGCTGGCCGTAGAGCATGCCCGGCCCGGCGGTCAGGATCGTCTTACCGCTGCTGGGCATGGTCGCGTCGATCAGCGCGAACGGTGTCAGCGACCGGGTGAAGTGCCGCAGGATTGGCGTGGCCAGCAGCGCGATGTAGTTTGCCCGATCCGCCGGCCCCGCCCACGGGAAGTCGCACAGGAACCGGTCGAGCAGGAACGAACGTGCTGCGGCTACCTGCTGTGGCGTGGGCGCCTCCGGCACCGGCGGCAGGGCGACCTTCGACGCGAGGTAGAGGCCGGTGGCCGGGTCGTAGCCGGGCTGCTGCAACAGGGTGCCGTCGCGGCGCAGGACCGGGGCGCCGATGATGCCCCGCAGCGGCGGCAGCTTCGGCCACGTCTTCCCGGCCAGCGCCGAAGCCAGCACCTCCCGCGAAGGCGTGGTCTCCTCCTCGTAGGTGACCAGCTGGCCCTGTTCGTCCTTGCGGGTCTTGGTCCGGTAGACGTGGGCGTGCTCGGCCAGCAGCCCGGCTAGGACGGCCGGGTTGAGCGGACTGGCCGACACCGGCAGCGGCGAGTCTTCGTCAGCGGCGACGCTGGGCAGGCCACCGGACACGGTCTCCATGTGGACCAGGGCGCCATCGGAGACGTAGGTGTCAGGCAGCAGCCCGTCACCCAGCGCTGCCTTGATGACCCGGATGCTCTCCGGACCGGTACCCACCCTCACCTGAGGCTTGTCGGCATCCCCGTTCATGCGGCCACCGTCCTCGGACGCCGCGCCCCAGCACGCAGGCCGGAGGCGATGGTGCGGGCCGTCTCCATCGGCCGCAGGCCGATCGAAAAGGCAGCCTGCGTCAGCAGGCCCTCTACGTCCTGCTCCCGCAGCGCGCCACCGGCCACCAGCTGGCCCAGCGCCACGGCT